>CAWGTY010000001.1:0-164689 GCA_963825605.1 uncultured Acidimicrobiaceae bacterium
CCCAAGCAGCGCACCCGATATTCACAGACTTCGCTGAGCAGCTTCGCCGGCGTTCCATCGCGGACTGCGTCGCTCTGATCAGTGCTTATCGCGTGGGTCCGACGAGCGGATCGACCGATCGGAATTTCCGATCTTGAGCGGGTGCGACGAGGGCTGCGTCGGAGTCGATGTGGGTGGTCGATAGGAGTTCTGAGCGGTGCGAGAGCTTCGGTCGAGTTCGCCGTGGCTTCATCTGACGCTGAACCGGCCCCACCATCGCTGCCTTGGTGTGCGATCCTCCTATGGTGATCTTTGGCGACTCGCTCCGTGCCGCAGAATCGACCGATCCGGCTGAATGGATCGCAGAATCGCTTCGTGGCCAGCCTGGGACCGTTGGCGCGCTTGTACCGAACCTGTTCGAGTCCACGTTTTTGCTTCATGCCCCCGACCCGACGCCGGATGGCTGGTGGGAGCTGTACCGCGATCTCTTCGACCTCGTCGCTTCGGTGGGTGTCCGCTACACGTCGACTCCGACGCTGGCATGGTTCGCGATCTGGGAAGGCCACGGATTTGTCCCGTCGATCGGTCAGATGGGCTGGAGGAATCCGCCCGCCGACGAGGCCGAGCGTCAGTGGCGAGAAGTACAACGTGAGCGTCAGCGCGAATCCGATCGTGAACGGAACGCGCGGATCGGACCCGCCCTAGCGTCGGTTCCGCGCTTCAACCTGCCGGATCGGGCGTACTACCTCGTCCACGGTCCGTTGTCTGCGATGACCGAACTGCGATATCCAGACTTCGACGGTTGGCGGAACCCCGACCTGTTCTGGCCGAACGATCGATCGTGGTTCGCTGCGACCGACGTCGACTTCTGGTCGCTCTACGTCGGTGGATCCAGAGCCTTCACCAGCGAACTCGCGACCAACGTGTCGACACCGTGCGAGTTCGTCGGCAACGGCGACCGCCTGCCGATCGAAGACTGAGCGGGGGTCAGCCAGCGCCAGCGCGGACGGCGTGCCTATCCTGGCAGACTGGTCCATAGTTGGCTCGCGAGGCATCGTTGCCGACGGACACGGAGCCAATCCATCCCTACTCATCCCTACAACTCAGCGGACTGGGGTGGACGAGACGGACGAGCCGGACGCGAAGCACCTGGTCACGGGACTGCGCGACACGGAGAAACACCAGCCGGACGGCCCGCAGTGATCCACGACATCTTCGAAGGCACCGAGCAGATCCAGCAGCTCGTGATCTCCCGGGCGATATCAGGCCTGCGTATCGAGTGATTCTGAGTCTCGGTTGATGGTCTACGAACGCAGTTTCGTAGAACATCCAGAGAATTGACCCGAGGGTTTTCTCGATCTCGAGCCGTCGTGTTGGGCCCCTGGCGTTGCGGGCTCGATCCTGCTGACCAACCTGGTCACCAACGTCGCGGCAGCACCACTGATGTTCCGGATCATGGCCGGGATATTCCCTGCCGGGGCGTCGTGCCCCGCCGCAGAGGTCACGACGACATCTCGGATTACTGATGCGCGGGCAGTCGTCCGTCGCCGATCGCAGCGGTGAAGGCCTGGTAGTCACGCTCGTTCTGGTCGGCGTAGGCGACGGAGAACTCGGAGATCGCGCGATCGAAGACGGTGCCCGTGCCGAGGTATCCGGCGAGAGCGGCAGCGTTGCCGGAGCGGGCGTGTGCTCGTGCGAGCGTCCAGCCACACAGCGACGCGTATCGCCGGAGCCGGTCCAGGGGCGCGCCGTCGATCTCGACCGATCCCTTCATGTCCTTGAACTGACGCCAGTAGTAGTGGGTGCCGTCGGGTCCCACCGTCCACCCGAGGAAGCTGTCGCTCGCCGCCTGCACGAGACGCTGGCCCTCGACGACCCGACGGCCGTGCTCGCCGTAGGTGCTGGCTGGGAGATGGTCCGCCAGCACCGATCGGTCCGCTTCCTTGATCTGCAGGAAGAACGGATCGTGGTCGTCTCGACCCTTCAGCAAGACGATCAGGCACCTCGTGCCGACGGATCCCACGCCGACGACCTTGATCGCCATGTCCCGATACTCGAACCGGTCGATGAGCACCTTGATGTGGTCCGGTACGGAGGCGAGGTAGTCGTGGTACGACTGCAGAATCGCCCGCGAGAGGACGTCCGGGTCCTCGTCGAGCGGGATCTCCCGGAACGGGATGATCAGCGGCGGTTGTGAGGCGATGCGATACCCGTCGTCGGACTGCTCGGCCAGCTTGTCGAGGGCGTGGAGGCTGTTCTTCGATCGAGCCTTCGTGACGAACTTGGTGCCACGATTGCGCTCGTTCTTCGTCAGCCGGTCGGCGAAGGCGCGGAAGACCTCCTCGACATCGAGGTGGGCATACCAGACGTCGAGATACGACATGTCGGCGAATCGATGCATCGCCGTGCGATACGCCTGTGCGGCACGCCGGGGCAGGTCGAGTTCGTCGTCGCTGCCGTAGCCGTTGTGACGCGCGGCGATCGCGAAGCTGGCGGCGAGGCGTTTCACGTCCCACTCCCACGGCCCCGGAAGGGTCTCGTCGAAGTCGTTGAGATCGAACACGAGGCTCCGCTCCGGCGATCCGTAGACCCCGAAGTTCGACAGGTGGGCATCCCCGCAGAGCTGGACCTGCAGCCCCGATACGGGTGTGGTCGACAGATCACTGGCCATCACCTTCGCGCCGCCTCGATAGAACGCGAACGGCGACTGCGACATCCGCCAGTGCCGGATCGGGACCAGGAACTGCAGCCGTGACCGGTTCTGCTCGGTGATCAGCTCGATCGGATCCGGCCGATCCGGACGAGGCGACCACTGGCCGAGACTGCTGCGGCGCACCTCCTTTCGGAGTGCTTTGCCAGCGGCCCGGGCAGCCGCGGGCTGGTGCACGCCATCGGTCATCGGGTCATCCGATCTGCCGCAGCTTCGTAGACGTTGGGATGGATGTGGTCCTCGCCGAGCGCGTCGACGACCTCGTCCCGGCGGAGCACGTCGAGCACCGACGGTTTGACCCGTGCGAGGCGGATCTCGGCACCGTAGGACTCGGCGAGCTCGATGACCTCGCTGACGGTGCTCGACCCCTGGGAATCGATGAAGTCGACCCCCTCGAAGGAGATCACGACCGTGTCGTACGGCGGATCGGCGTCCTCGGCGAGCTGACGCAGCCGGTCGGTGAACGCGTCGGCGCTGGCGAAGAACAGCCCGGCGTCGAAGCGCAGGACGAGCAGGCCAGGGTACGTCACCGCGTCGGGGTGCTGCTCGACGGCATGGAAGGCCTGTGTCCCTGGCTGGCGACCGAGGACCGGTGCCTCCGGGGTGGCGCTGATGTACACCAGCCACCCGAGCGACAGCACCACACCGATGATCACGCCGGCGAGAACCCCGGCGGACAGCACGGCGACGATCGCGGCGATCGCTACCCAGAAATCGACGCGCGCCACCCGGTGGAGCCGCCGCATCTGTGCCACGTCCATCATCCCGAAAACGACCGCGTCGACGATCAGCGCGGCCAACACCGGGTTGGGGAGATCGGAGAACAGCGGTGCCAGCAACAGCAGGGTGAGCACGACCAGGACGCCGGTGGTCAGCGACGCCAGCGGGGTCTTGGCGCCTGACTCGTCGTTGAGCGAGCTCGCCGACAGACTGGTCGACACCGGGATGCCCTGCAGCACACCCGAGCCGAGGTTGGACATGCTCTGGGCCACCGACTCCTGGTTGATGTCGACCCGATAGCGATGTTTGGACGCGAACGACCGTGCGTCGGCGGCGGTCTGGGAGAACCCGATCAGCAGCAGCCCGACGGCGGCAGGCCCGATCGAGGCGAAATTGTCGACGACGAAGCCGAGGTCGGGAACACTGGGAGCGGCGAAGCCGCGGGGGACGTCGCCGACGAGTGCGATCCCCCGGTCGGCGAAGTCGAACACGACCGATGCCAGCAGACCGCCGACGACGAGCACGAGGGCGCCCGGCACCTTGATCGGCGAGAACCGGATCCCGACGACCACGACCAGCGACACGATGCCCACCAGCAGCGTGGTGCCATCGGTGTCGCCGAGGCCCTCGATCCAGCTGGCGAGCTTGCGCCACGAGTTCGCGCCGTCGACCGTCGTGCCGGTGATCTTGGCCAGCTCGCCGATGACCACCTCGATCGCCGACCCGAACAGGAAGCCGGTGATCACCGCCTTAGACAGAAAGTGGGAGATCCACCCCATCTTGAAGATCGCCAGGAGAAGGAAGAGGAGGCCGGCCACGAGCGTGATCGCCGACACGAGTTCGACGGCGTCGTCGCCGGAGACCGATGCGAGAACCACGGCGCTGGCGGCGACGGCGGCCAGCGCCGAGCTCGGACCGGTCGCGACCTGCCGCGCCGTGCCGAACAGCGCGTAGAGGATGGCGCCGGCAGCGGCTGCATAGAGGCCGTGTTGAATCGGCACCCCGGCGATCCCCGCGTACCCGAGCGACTTGGGGATGACGAGCGCCGCCACGGTGAGGCCGGCGATCAGATCGGCCCGGAGCCACGACCGGTCGTAGTGACGCCCCCAGTGCAGGATCGGCACGAGGCGCGACAACCCCGACGTCCTCGTCGCGCCCCGGCCCACGTCTGACCCCGACTCGGCCGTCATCGCCCGGTCACCGCCGAGGTCTCACCGATTCGCCGCTCGAGCCACTCGGGGTAGCCACACGAGACGTCGAACACCAACGATCGGGACGGGGGTCGTGCCACGGAGACGAGCGCTCCCCAGGCGGCACCGATGCCGGCGAGTCGACTGGGGAGCGGCCCGTGTGCAGCGAAGGCAAGGGACCACCCCTCGGCTGATCCATCGTCGATCACGACGATCTCGATGTCGCAGTAGACGCCGACCGGCGTGTCGGCGTGGTCGAGCACGGTCATCTCCTCACCGGCGATCGTGAACCTGCGCTTGACGATCCTCTTGTGGACCTCGACCCACGGCTCGGACCCGGTGCTGACGAGGTGATCGGCTGGACTCCACTTCTGCCACTCCTCCACGGTTCCTCGCGGGAGTTCTGCGACGGCGTCAGGTCCGTCGCTCGAGGGGACGGTGCGAGCGATCGTCTGGCGGACCTTGAGCTCGAGGGTGGACCCGTCCCGCAGCTTGAGGCCGCGATCGAGGCGACCGTCCATCAGGTACCGGTCGTGACGCTCCTCCACAGCACCGAACGCGCCGTTGCTGGTGAACCACGAGCACACCGATCGGGGAAGCGGCCCGTTCCGGAACCAGCGGAGCTCGGTGGTTTCGATCAGCGCGGATCGTGCGGTCGACCCGTGGGCCCCGTGGGAGCAAAGATGGTTGTTCGGCATTGGCAGGACCTTTGATTGCGGCTCTCGCAACGTGCTGAGAGGTCATCGTCATCGTCGCCCGACTGCACACGAACACCGTGGTGGGGTGAAGCCGTGTTTCACCCCTGCTCATGGCGTCGCGCCCTGCGCGTCGATGCAATCGTGCAGTCGAGCGACTCCAAAGGAGGCGCTCTGGGAGACGTCGAATGGTGCAAGCCCTTGACGAGGGTCAAAGCGCATTCACACCAAGAACTTTGGAGGATACGATGAACACAGGCGCATACTCGTCCGTTGGAGCCGCGATCGAACAGATCGCGTCGGGGCTTGCCGGGCGCATCGGCTTCGCGGCGCAGGAAATCGGCGGCGACGAGGTCATCGCGTTCAATGGTGATGAGACCTTCGCCATGGCCAGCACCTACAAGGTTGCGATCGCCACGACCGTACTGGATCGCGTGGACAAGGGGGAACTCAGTCTCGACCAACTGGTCGAAGTCCCGACCGACATGTATGTCGCCGGCGTGGTTGCGATTGCCGAGAGATTCCCCTACCCCGGGGTCCAGTTCTCGTTAGCGAACTTGATATATCCGATGATCACAGAGAGTGACAACACGGCGACAGACGTCGTTATGGGGCTGGCAGGTGGACCAGAGGCGGTGACCAAGAACCTGCGCAGGCTCGGGATCACCGACTTCAGGGTCGATCGGACTGTCAGCGAGATTCTCATGGATTTCTACGGCTTGCCGGCGGTCACGCCAGAAGCTGTCGTTGAGGCCATCAGCAACAACCCGGCACTGGTGACGGCCCAGGTTGATCCCAATCCAGACTTCGAGGCGGATCCCCGCGACCACGCAACGCCCAATGCGTATCTGAAACTCCTGCTTGCCATCGACGGTGGCACGGCGATGAGCCCGGAAAGCCGCGAGTTCCTGCTGGGAGTGATGTCGCGCACGCGCACCGGCGCTGAACGTATCAAGGGGTTGTTGCCGAAGGGAACGCCCGTAGCGCACAAGACCGGAACCGAAGGCGGAGTTGCCAACGACGTTGGCTATATCACGCTCCCTGACGGTCGACGATTTGCTCTCGCCGTGTTCACGAACAGCAGCGAGACATCCATGGCGGATAGGGATCGGGCTATTGCCGAGATCGCCCGAGCGCTTTTCGACTACTACTACTTGTCTCCGGTGGCGAAGCAATAGGTGGGTACACCGCTTGGGGACGCACCTGTGGGGGCCGAATATTCGGACGCAGGCAAGCTGAGCGACGAAGAGCACGCGGCCGCCAAGCGCGGCGTCCTCGGTTCCTGATCATCCACTGACCGCTCGCCAACGAGGGACAACACATGTCGCACACGATCGAAGCTGAACCCAACCACTGGCGCTCGACGCGCAAGGTGATCACGACGGGAACGCCCTCGTGATCACGATCCTGCTCAGCCTACTCGGTGTTCCGATCTGGCTGATTGTAGCTGTCCTGATTGCCGTCGTGTACAGGCGCCGAAAATTCCGGGCCCAAGACGATGTCTTCGAGCTCTCGTTGCGCGCCCAGGGCGACGAGAAGTGGCCCCGACAGCCCGCGTTCGGTCGATGCATCCGCGGAATCATCGTCGTCAACGAGGGTCTGGCCTTGGTGCGAACCACGTTTCACGAGGTCGATCAGGTTGCTGACCTGACGCTCGATCAACCGCCGCGCAAGCCTGCCAACGCGGTGGGACGGCTGCTCACACTGAGCGACGGTTCGTTGCTCGAGGTCGCCGTCGCTCCCGACGACGCGTCGCGGTTCGACGTGCTGACGACGCACTGATCACCCAGCCCGCTCCCAGCCGTACTTGACGCGGTGGGCGATGCCGGCAACGAGTCCAATGGGAATCGGCAGCCAGAACGACACGAGCCGATACAACAGGGTCGCGCTGATGGCGACCGCGGCGAGAACGCCGGCGAGGACCAACACAGCGCTGAGACCGGCTTCGACGAACCCGAGGCCACCGGGCGTGAGCGGCATGATGCCGAGCAATATCGCACTGGCGCAGGCCAAGAGCACCAGCGACCACTGCGCATCTGCGCCGAACGCAACCAGAGCGATCAGGAGCCTCAGAAAGTCGAAGAGGGCCCGAGCAACGGAGAACGTCGCCGCCCGCCCTTGGTCTTGCGCTTCTTGGCGTCGCGTTCGCGGCTGGCCCGGATGCGTTCGAGCTCGAGCTCGATCCGCTCGAGCGCAGCCTGCCGTTTCAGCGGGTGTCCTGGTCGCTGCCTGGTGACGGTTTCTCGGACCGGTCCCTTCGTCGAGATGAGGCCGGTACACGAACGGGGTCTCCGCCGGAAAGCGCCGGCGACGCGCATCGATCCCGTAACCGATGAGTCTCGCCCGACGGCGGATGCGGTCGGCGTCGTACACCGCTTTGGCGTTGTGGACGCCACCGGCCTCGACGTCGAGCACCGAGGACCTCCGGTGGAAACCGAAGTTGACCGTCACCCGCCAATCCGGGCTGGTGTTCGCAAACGGCCCGTGCACCGCCTGACGATTGGTGATCGCCACATCCCCCGGGGCGCACACGATCGGTACGGCGTCAACAATCCGCTCGGACCCCGCATCAGCAACCATCGCTGCGATGTCAGCGTGACGATCCTTGTGTGAACCGGGCACGACCCACACCCCGTTCGCCGGCGTACACCCGTAGAGCTGGGCCATGAAGTTGAAGCCGTGAATCCCCTCGTCCCAATCATCACGATCCCAGTGCGTCACACCGTCACGATGCCAAGCCACCGACGCCCCGAGCCCCGGTTCCTTGAAGAACAGCGCCTCGTTGAACGGCGCAAAGTCCTCACCGTTGACCGCCGCTGCGACCGCCAACAACTCCGGATGCCCGTACACCCGAAGGCAGGCCTCGGAATGCTGCAGCGAGCCGCTCGCGGCTCAAGCCGCACGCCGAGTCGGTCTCGATCGCAGGGTCGGGATCGATCTTCTCGCCGCTGATTCCGTGGAATGTCCACGGAGCCTTCGTCGCCGGCACGCTCGGGATCGCCGTCCTCAAATACGCCCGGTACGCCGTACTGTGGTGGACCACACCGATCTTCCTGATCGTGATCGGCCTGATCAAGTTCTCCAACGACGAACTCCCGCACGGCGAAACCGCGGAAGACGGCTACGGCGACGAGCCGGCCGAACTCCCCGAGCGTCGAACCTCGGTCTGAGCAGACTCAGGCCGGCGGCGGATGGTCGGCCCCCATGCTGGCGTGGGACGGCGGACTTACCGACGACGAACGCCGACACACCGGCGTTGTACCGCAGCGAGACGTCGCACAGGGCCACGACGATGATGATCGGGACCCGGAGCACGTGCACGGCCGGAATGTTCAGCTGAAGCAGCAAGATGAACGTGAAGGCGCCGGCGGGCGCAGCCACCATGCAGAGCCGTCCGTCGATGAGCACCCCCAAGACGTCGTTGGCGAGGATCTCGCAGATCATCCCGCCGCCGAGACCAGGGATCGCAACGAGCGCCGCTGCGGCCACGTCGTTCGCGTCGGCAACGAGCGCAAGGTTGGTGCGCGTGAAGTGAAACTCGATAATCGCGGCGCCGAGAGGGCTTCGAACCCGTCCGGGATCCGGCATTGCGATCGCAGGCCGGTTGAGGCGAACCGCAACGGGAGCGCCGTAACCCGACTTCCATCGTCGACCGACCACTCGGGAACGGCCCATTTGCGGTGCCACGTATCGCGCGAGCTGGTGTTGGAAGTTTGGCATTCAGGGGGTGGCCAACTGGGAGAACCCGCCGTCGGATCGCAGGAACTGGGCGGTGATCCAGCCGCCTTCGTCGGACAGAAGAAAGCGGACGAGGTCGGCGGAGTCACTCGGTTGGGAGATGCGACCGGACGGGCTCATTCCGTTCAGACGATCTCGCAGCTCGGGTGACATCCAGCCCGTATCCGTCGGACCGGGATCGATCCCGTTCACGGTGATACCGCGAGACGCCAGTTCGCCGGCCATCGACATCGTCATCCAGTGCACAGCTCCTTTGGAGGTGGCGTAAGCGATCGAGCCGACGAGAGGTGGCCCACTCAAGTAGTTCACGATGCGCCCCGGGCCGTGCTCCGTCCTGTGGCGCTGAGCGAACTCGCGACACATCAGGTACGTGCCGCGCACGTTGATCGCGAGATGGCGATCAAGTTCGGTGGCGTCGATCTCATCGAGGCCACCACCGGGGTCGTAGGTGTGAACGTTCACCAACGCCCGAATCGGCCCGACGGACGCTTCGGCGGCGTCGAAGACTTTCCTCGGCGTGTCCGGATCAGATAGGTCTGCCTCGATACCGCTCGAGCCGGTCGATTCAAGAAGCTCATCGACCTCGCCACGGTTCGCACCCCAAACCATTGTCTCGTCGTAGGCAGACCACCAGGTGGTGAACACATTCCAGCCGTCGCTCGCCAGTTTCCTGGCGACGGCGGCGCCGATTCCGGCCTGGCGACTTGCGCCAGTCACGATCACTCCACCCCGAGTCTCCATTCGTGCACGATAACGAGCGCCCAGAATGCTCAGCAGTTCCCTCGCAAGGCCGCGCGATAGGGACACTCGGATTTCGTGTGTAACCGGAGTGATCTGAGGGTCCACCACCGAGGTGTGATGGGCTGGAGAGGATTACTCCGATGACTACGAACACAGCTATCCAGCGAACGAACGGCTCGACGCTGAGCGACAGATCGGGGCCGCCGCGTAGTGTCCCGTTGGTGGGTGACGAGCCGGCAATGCGCGAGTGGGCAGCCGAGCTCGTCGACCGAGCCCGCCAAGACGGCGTCGAGTTGACCGGCGATGACGGCTTGTTGACGGCGTTGGTGCGTCAGGTGCTCCAGACCGGGTTGGAGGTCAAGATGACCGACCACCGCGGGCGGAGTCGCCCTCGTCGCAACGAACGACGACGCATCCGACCCGATCGCTGCGGTTGTGGATGCCCCTGATGCCACGAGTCGGCAGCTCGACGGCGAGATCGAGGGTCTCATCGTGGTGTACTCGGCGACCGAGCGGGCGCTCGTCGTCGAAGGCGCCGATGTACCGGTGCTCGGCGAACCGCGACCTACCAGTTGTGGCTGGTCGGCGACGACGGCGCCACCTCGGTCGGCGTGTTCCGTGATGCCGCGCAACGGTCTCGGTCGCTGCCTTGAACCGGCGCGACACCGGACTTCGACCGGGCCTTGCCTCCACACCACCGGCTCAGCCACGTCAACGTGACGGCGCGGGCGACACCGGCGAGCATCCGCCGACACGACTGGCAGCAGATCTCGGATGACCAGATGCTGACGGCATCGTGTCCGAACGCTTCTCCGACGCCGACCCGACCGGATTCGTGCTCGGCGTCACCGAAGAGCCCGCAGGTGGCAGCGAATCACCCACCCTGCCGATCCTCGCGTCGGCCTGACGGGCGACACGGTCAAATCGCCGGTGCGGGCGAGCACGCCAAGACGCCCGGCGCAATCTCGATGGCGAACACGGGAGGACCGCCGCGCGTTGAGGTGACAGGGGTTGGTGAGACGGCGGTCGCCGTCTGAGGGGTCATGATGGTCTCGTACGCGATCGGGGTCAATCGGCCGATGAGTCGACCGTGTCCTCCGCAGCGCCGCCGCGGATGGCACGGTCATCGCAGGCATCAGCGCCGGCGCGATGTGTTGGTGCCCGTTCGGCGTCAGCGACTCGCGTTCGTTCACCGCGATCGACGAGTCGTGGGACTACATCGCAATCCGCGGGCTCGGTCTGGTCGACATCGTGCTCTGCCCACACGTCGATGCCGACCCCCGGCGTCCGATGTACGCGGCGTCCATTGCGCGCCGCCGGCCGCTCGCAGTACCGGGGCTGGATGACTGCACAGCGCTGCAGGTCGTCGACGGCAGATGAGGCGATGTCAGAGGCTGTCGCGAATGTTCACCCAGCGCGTGTCGCGGGTGGTGGTTGGGTGAGTCGGCGCAGCAGCATGCGGCTGTGGGCTGCCCATATGAACCCTTCGGTGATGATGGGGTCGCGTTCATAGTCGATTTGGAGGCGCCGGTGGTTCATCAGCCAGGACCAGGTTCGTTCGACGACCCAGCGGCGTGGCAGGACGTGGAACCCGGCGGGGTGGATCTTGTTGACGACCTCGACAGCGACCCGCCGCGACCGCAGGTACGCGGCGAACGCGTTCTTGAACCCGGCGTCGACCCAGACCCGCCCGAGCCGATCGGTCTTGGGGCGGGCGAGGTCGAACACCGCGATCCCGCCGGCGTTGTCGGACACGCCGGCAGCCACGACTCGGACACCGACGAGCAGGCCGATGGTGTCGACCAGGCCGAACAGCTTGCGTCCGGAGATCTTCTTGTTGCCGTCGTATCCCCTGGTCAGCTCGCTGTGCCGGGGATGGGTCGTGGTCACCGTCGGTGCGCCGCGCACGGTGCGGGCGTCGATGATCCCCGCAGAAGGTTCAGCGTCGCGGCCCTCGGCGAGGCGGACCATGTTGCGGAGCCGGTCGCAGACCTTCTCCCAGGTGCCGTTGCGTGACCAGTCGAGGTGGTAGCTGTGCACCGTCGACCAGGGCGGGTACCGCTCGGGCAGGTGCCGCCACTGGCACCCGGTCGCGGCGACGTAGAAGATCGCATCGGCGACCTGCCGGCGGGTGTGCTTGCGGGGTCTGCCCATCTTCGACACCGTCGGTGGGTCGAGCAGGTCGGCGATCAGTTCCCACTCTTCATCGGTCAAATCGCCGCCGGTGGTTCGCCACGTCGGCGATGTTGATGGGGGCGGAAGGTCCATCAATCGAGACTATGACACCCCACCACTCGAAGCACGGCAATCTACACATCTATCAGCACAAACTATCCGGACAGCCTCTCAGGCCCGTGTATCGAGTGATTCCGTCGTCCGGTCGGCTTCGACCGGACCCCGACGAAGAATCGCTTCGATCCCTACCCATCCCTACGACGATCGCCTGATGGGGACGATCGGGGAGGGGAACCCGGGGGTTTCAGATGGCGCCTTCTCGCTTCAGGGGCGAGGTGGTTCGACGGCGCGGACGATGACCTGGTCGAGGGGGCGTCGCACACTGAAGGGCATCCGCGGCCCGGTTCCGAATCGGATCATCAGCTGGGCGTGTTCGCCCTTGCCGAGTTCGAGCCATCGTTCGAACTCGGGGCGGATCGCCGGCACTTCGATGGGTTGGTTGATGAACGCACTGCGGACGCCCATCGCCGTCGCCTGGAGGGCGAAGCGTTCGTAGCACCGCCCGGTCTCGACCCAGGCGGCCGGTTGATCCGCGTCGGCGACGAAGACGGCGATCCCGGCGGACGAGTCGATGTTGGCGGTGTCGGTCTTGATCTGCGTCTTCGGCTTCACGACCAAGGGGAGGATCAGGCGGGCGAGCCAGTCGGGCAGGGATGGTTGGCCCGAGGTACGTCCGGCGAGACCGTCGCCGTGTTCGACTGCTGCTCGATCGTTGGGTCGGATCCAGGCGAACAGCTCCTTTCGCCAGCGGGGGTCGGACAGCTGGACGCGGTTGCCCTGGTTGACGTAGTCGGTGATGATCCGCCGAGCTTCGGCGTCGGTGAAGATCAGCGTGCGCACGCCGTGGCCGGTGCCTGCTCGCGCCAGTGCGGCAAGCTGGGCGTCGTCGAGCGGGCGGCCGTCGAAGCGGGTCTTGGTGCACTGACGGCGTGGGATCGCGGTGGCCAGCTCGGTCTCCCGGCATGCGGGGTCGGCGGTGAGCTGGACGACGATGGCGTTCTCGTTCGGTTCGAACTCGACGTCAGCCCGCAGACCCTGGGCGGCGGCGGCGTGGACGATGTTCTCGGCTGCGCAGCCGAGGCTCTTGTACAGATGGGCGTCGTCGGGGTCGACGACCGAGCACCGCCGGGTGAAGTCGGGGAAGATGCGGATCGACTCGTCGGTGGCTAAGAACTTCCATGGCTGGGTGTTGTGACTCGACGCCGCCAGTGATCCGAGGCGGATGAGCTCCCGCAGGTCGGGTCCAGGGGCGGAGACTGGTGATCGCGCTGGTCGGCGGATGTCGTCGACTGCCGCCTCGTAGGCCGTGACGGACGACATGTTCTTGCTCCTTCGTTTGGGGGTCGTCCTTCCACACCGGCGGCCCATCGACTCCATGGTTCGCGGAGGTCTGTCCGTGCGTCCAGAGCCGTTCGTCAGGACGACGATCGGACCTTCAGGCTGTCGTGGGTGTCTTGGTGAGTGGGTCAGCGTTTGCCGGCGGTGATGACGACCATCGCAGGATCGGCGAACGCTCCGACCCCGGCGTCGACAGTCGCACGCTCGAACCCGGTGGCGGTCAGAACGTCGCAATAGTCGTCGACACTGTAGGCGTGGAGTGCCTCGGTGTACTCGGTGAGCGTTCCGGCGTCGTCGATGACGATGAAGCGGGTCTTGGCCGTTGCGCTCGAATCGTCCCACGCGTACTCGGACAACACGAGGTGCGGTCGCTCGGCGAACAGGCCTTCGGGCGACGTGTACCAGCCGGCGCGCCTGGTGCCTTCCTCGACAACCGAGTCGAAGTTGTGTGCTTCGAGCAGGAGTGTGCCACCGGGGCGCAGACTCGTCGCGACCCGTTCGAGGAGCTGCGAAGCGTCATCGGGCGAGAAGGTGTTGAACTCGCCGAACAGCACCATGGCGAGGTCGTGTCCCGAGCCGAGGTCGACGGTTCGGATGTCGCCGAGCACGTAGGTGCAGTCGAGGTTCCGCTCGACGGCCGTCCGCTGTGCGTGGCGGACCGATGCAGGTGAGATGTCGACACCGAGGCAGGTACACCCCAACTCGGCGAGTCGCTCGGTGTAGAGCCCCGGTCCGCAGGCGAGATCGGCCACATGACCGGGTGCGTCTGCAAGGAGATGGTTGGAGATCCAGTCGACGTGAGCCTCGATCGTCGCTGCTCGCCGGCTCGCCCGGTCGTGTGTCTGGTCGAGGTGTTCTCGAAGCATCCGCGCGCTGAACTCGGCGTCGTTCCACGGCAGCTTCCCCGGTGAACACTCGGTGAGAGATCGGCGGCTGACGAGCCGATCGACCAGCGCGCCGAGACCGTCAACGCCGGCTCCTCCGGTCACCGCGCGATTCACGGGTTCGAGATTCGCGCTGTCCACACCGGCGCGACAGGGCTCTTGGTCACCGACCGCCGGACCCTGCGGAAGCCCTCTGGGTGACCATGGACTCTGGCGGCACACATCGTGCGTGGCGGATGCTGGCATCGAGGTCCCTCCACTCGCACCTGCTCGGCAGGCGCCGGCCAGCCCGGCACTCTGGGACGAGTCCTGATGAACAGTCCTTCCGATGTCGTAAGTTGCACCCCCGAACTGAGCCAGCGACGAACCGCCGTGCCATGGCGGCGAGTGTTCGGCGGACTGCTGGTCGTCCTCTCGATCGCCCATCTCGCCGGCACGAGCCAGGGGGTCGCAGCGATCGACGACAACACCGGGATCGAAGCGGTCGTCGGCCTGGTCGACCTCGACGGCACGGCGATGCTCGTCGTCTGGGCCGTCCTCTGGGCTGCCCTCGCAGCGGTCAGCGCCGTCGCAGCGGTGTGGACGCTGACCGGTTGCGCCAACGCCCGCTCGCTCGTCGTTGTCGCCGCCACTGCAAGCCTCCTTGCCTGCCTGGTCGGGCTGTGGCCGACCACGATCGGCGTGGTGGTGAACAGCGGGCTGCTCGTCGGAATCCGACTGCCGATCTGGGGCACAGGATGAGCGTTCGCGCAAGCGTCGATCGAGCCCGACGGCGTCTCCGTGACCCCGACGGGCAGACGACCGAGGTGTTCGACCCCGACACACTCGATGGCCTGCCAGGACCCGCGCAACGGTTCCTTCGTCGCGCGCTGCCGGCCGGCACCCCAGTCGCCACCGTCGCTGAACTCGAAGCGACCGGAACGATCAAGCTCGGCACGGCGTGGTGGCGGTTCCGCGCGACCCAGGCACTGCGTGCCGGCGAGGGGTTCGTCTGGGAGCCGACCGTGCGACGAGGGCTGCTGCGCGTCAGCGGTGCCGACACCTACGTCGACGGGACCGGAACGATGGCGTTCCGACTCTCGGCCTCATCCCCGTCGCCCGCGCCGCCGGTCACGACACCGACCGCAGCGCAGCAGGTCGGCTCGCCGCCGAGACGGTGGCGTGGCTCCCCCAAGCGACGACCCCGCAAGCCGGTGCGACGTGGACACCGATCGACGACGACCACGCAACCGTCACCCTGTCCACACCCGCAGGACCGATCGATGTCGCAATTGCGGTCGACGAGGGTCGCGCAGTCGCCACCTCGATATGGCGGTGGAGCGACGCGACCACCCCCGCCGGCGAACGATCCTTCGGCGGCCCATCCGGCACCGAGCACACGACCGAACAGGGAGTGCGCATCATGGGAGCTGGTCGTATCGGTTGGGGGTGGGATACACCGGAGTGGAGTGATGGCGAGTTCTTCCGCTTCCACATCACCAAGGCCGAGCACCACTAGGACCCGGAGATGACCCGTTGGCCAACCACCGGTCGCGCCGCCCGCCCAGCGGTCGCGCTGGCGTTCGTGGCACTGTCGGCGGCGGGCTGTGGTTCGGCCGAGTCCGCTCAGCCAGGCGCCGACATCGAGCGGCCGGCGCAGAACGAGCCGTCGACTTCGACCGATGTGGCTCCGTCGATCCCCCTGCAAGAGGTGGACGGTGGTGGCCTGGAGGCGGTGCTCGACGCCGCCAGGGACGGCTACCGCGCCGATGGGGCGATCGCCGTGCTCAACGTCGAGGGCGTTCGAGTCGGCAGTGCGGTCGGGGTCGCCGACGCCGACGGTTCCCCGACCGATGTCGGCATGCGGTTCCGGGCAGGCAGCATCACCAAGACCATCACCGCGGCCCTGGTGCTCGACCAGGTCGCGCAGGGTCACCTCGGCCTCGACGACGACGTCGCTGCGATCGTCGGGCCGCCGCTGCGTCCGACGCCGCCGGTGACGGTGCGGATGCTCCTCGACCACACGAGCGGCATCTTCGACATCGGTAACGACGGCGACCCGATCGCCGACATCGCCGAGCTCACCGATCCCGGTCTGCTCGCCGAAGTCGACGACCTCATCGATCGGGCTGCGAGCGGCGAATCGGTTGTCGCTTCGGCTCGTCTGGTCGTCGGGCTGGCCGAGACCCATCCCCGGGACTTCGAGCCAGGGAGCGCCTTCGGCTACAGCAACACCAACTACCAGCTCGCCGGCATGTTGATCGAGACGGTCAGCGGGCAGCACTTCGCCGAAGTCCTCGCTGATCGGCTCGCTCGACCGCTGGAACTGGCGTCCACAACGCTCGCGCCGGACGACACGTCATCGCCCGAGTTCCGAGGCACCGCCCTCGACCTCGACACGGGCGCCGAGATCGACGCCACCGACGACCTGCTCGCCTTCGGCAACGGTGGCAGCGGCGGCCTCATCACCACCGCCGACGAACTCCTCACCATCATCACAGCGATCGTCCACGGACCACTCCTGCCCGACGAACTCCGCAGCGAGATGCTCAATCTGACCCCGCAGTCCGAGCACACCTACGGGCTGGGAATCGCGCCCTACGTGCTGTCATGCGGACGTTTTCTGGGTCACGAGGGACGCGTCAACGGCACCGTGTCGCTCGCCATCGTCGACGCCGACAACCCTGACCGAGGCGTCGTCGTCACCATGAACAGCACGATCGGCAATCCTGGGCTCGCTGCGCTCGCCGACGATCTCGTCTGCTCACCTTGACGCGGCGAGTGCTCCGAACCGTTGTCCGTCGCGCGAACGATTGTGGCCTGATTCGCCGATGAGCAGTACGTTGCGACCTCGCCTCGCTCGGACGGTTGGCGCGCCGTCGGGGTTGGCGTTCGCCGAGCGGTTGAGACGCCGAGCGCCGACTCACCTGATCTGGCTTCGTCGGGGTGGCGCAACGCCGGCGACGCAGGGGGCGCATCGAGCGTTCAGGCGGTTGGGGACGTCGGCCGGCGGCGTCGGAGCTCACGGTGGCACAGACCGTCGCGATCGGGGGAGTTGGCAGCCGCGAACGAGACGGTCGCCATCGATTGCCGGTGTCCACGTGAGTTGTCCCCGACGGACCTCGTCGACGCCGACGGGCGTGCGCCGTGGCCGAGTTCGGCGCCGAACGGGTCGCCCCATCGTTGCCCGGGCCTGCGCCCTACGAAGAGCCATCTCACGGCGTTCCGATGCGTGAAACGTCGTCGCCGTGGAGCTCCTCCCGGTGGTTGGCTGCGTGCAAGGCCCGGCGCCGCCGTCACTCGTTGGTTTGGCTGATGACGGTGTCGACCATGTACTCGATGAACTCGTCGGGCTGTTCCCACGGGGGTCGGTGGCCCGAGGTGTCGAGCACAGCGAGGTCCTTGATGGGGGCGTTGACCGTCGGGTACCAGTCGGCGAAGACGTCGGCGCGGCCGCCGGCTTCGTGTGCGCCTTGCACGAAGAACATCGGGATGTCGAAGTCGATGGCGGTGCGGCGGAAGTCGACGTCTTGCAGTTGGGGGTACAGGACGCTGAAGGTGTCCATGAAGGCACCGAGCAGGTGAACTTGGTCGATCAGGGTGTACTCGGAGACGAAGAAGTTCTCCGAGAATCCGCCTTCGCCTTCGGAGTTGGCGCCGTGGTCGTACGGGTAGACGTCGTGTTCACTCGATAGCGCGGTCTCGTAGTCGAGCATCCGGTCATAGGGCGGCGCGCCGATGGCGAGCAGGTCGGCGACGAGACCGGTGTTGCCGGTGCTGTCTGCCCACACGAGGGTGTCCTCGTAGAAGATGGTGTCGGTTGCGAGCTGGCTCACCATCTGGCCGGTGCCGACGAACGCTGTGTACAGCTCGGGATGTTGCTGAACGGCGAGGACGCCGAGCGTGGACCCCCAGGACTGGCCGAGGAGGTAGATGCGGTCCTGGCCGAACCGGTCGCGCAAGTGGTTGGTGACTGCGATCGTGTCGTCGATGACGCCGTCGAGGGTGTAGGTGCCGGTCGGGTCGAGTTCGTCGTAGGCCTTGCCGGTGCCGCGCTGGTCCCAGGTGACGACGGTGAAGTGTTCTTCGAGTCCGGGAAGATGGTTGCGCATGGCCCCCATCTCGGAGCCTCCCGGGCCCCCGGCGAGGAACAGCAGCACGGGGTTGTCGACGCTGTGCCCGCGGATCATGACGTCCAGGTCGTGACCGTTCACGTCGATCGTGCCGAACTCCGCGATCGAGCCGGCGAGGGGGTCGCCGTTTGCGTCGACGATCGGAGCGGTGCTCGCCGGTCGTGCCAGCAGCACCGTGAATCCGACGAGTCCGACTGCAGCGAGCACGGCAACGCCTCGCCGCGCTCGCACCGCCCATCGGCGGGGCTGCTTCTCCGGGTCCGGCGGAGCGTCGAGGTGGCGAGCGATGCCCGCACCGATGACCGCGCCGAAAGCCATCGGTGCCAACGAGATCAGGGCGTGAAAGCCGCGACCGACAACGAGCGCGAGGATCCCGTATGTGGTGAAGGCGGGGGCGTCGACGGTCGGGCCGTCGGTGCCGACCCTCGTGAGCTCGAACACGGTGGCGAACACGAGCGGGCCGGTGAGCAGCGCCCATCGCGATCGCATCATCAGCCCGCCGATGCTGCCGACGAACAGACTGATGACGATCGACCAGATCGCCTGACCGGTGGTGAGCGGGCCGCGGGGTGTCCACAGCCCTGCGATCAGCGCCCATGACGCGGCAGCGCCAACGGCGGCGACGGTGCCGATTCGCCAGTCCGTCCGGAACGGATGCAGGACGCCGCGGATGCGGTTGGCGGTTTCATCGAAACGGAGACGGGATGATGTCGATGCGGCCGTCACGTCGGTAGGCCGCGCGTGGTCGTCGTCACCGATCAGCGGGGCGCGTTCGACGTCGTGTTCGATGCGGGTACTCATGACCGGACCTTCTCCTGAGCGTCGGGCTTCGCTGTCGACGCCCACGATCCAGTCTGAACGGTCGGCCACGATTGCTGTAGGGGCCAACGTCACCGGAGGCGTACCCGTGTCACCGGCGGCGGTTCGAGCGGTCGAGAAAAGAGACGATCCCACCGTCGGGCGGACTCACGACATGCGGAGCGAACGGATTCGAGAGTGGAAGATTGCCACGGTGTGTCAGCGAGTGAGTTCGTCTCGTCGAGTACGTCGTATCGAGTGTCAGAGTCCGCGTCGCCTGTCAGTGTCGAACGACCTGATCGCACGAATGCGAATCGACTCTGGCGTTCGACTCTATTGGGCCGGCCTGGATTGATGCAGCGTGGGGAGTGCCTCGACGCCCGCGGTCGACAGTCGGGTCAGGCTGAACAGCGACATCGAGATCTCGTTGCGAGTACTCGAGTTGATGCCCTCCATCGCGACACCGGTGTTGGGCTGAGACGGGGCGAGGACCGGCGAGATGTGGAACTCGAACTCGGTGATCGCATGGGTCCTCACCCGCAGCGACGTCGCCAACACCGACACGCAACGAGCGACGCCCCCGCCTTCACCCGCTGACCGCAGTGACGTTGGCCTCTGCCGCCGAACCGGCGCGGCGATCACCATGGATCGCGGAGATCGACCCGCCCCGCGCGACTCGTCAGAGAGGAGCCGTTGATGCGATCCCCGACGAGCACAACCAGCACGCCGCCGGCCGACGATTCGAACGTGCGACCCGGGTTCGGTCGCCGCATCCTGCGCGCACTGCCGCACCTCGGCGCGATGGGCCGGGTCTTGATCGCTCTCAGCGTGATCGGTGCGACCTGGTTCGTCTGGGACGTCGCCACCGACGACACCGGGGCGCGGACCGGGGGCCGGTTCGAACGAATCGACGAGTACGTCACCGACCAGATGCACGGTTCGCGGGTGCCGGGCGTGAGCCTCGCCATCGTGGACGACGGAGCCGTGGTGCATGCACGGGGCTTCGGCAACGACGGCCGCGGCAACCAGGTCACAGCGGACACACCGTTCTGGATCGGCTCCAACACCAAGTCGATCACCGCGCTCGCCGTCATGCAGCTCGCCGAAGCCGGAGTGGTCGAACTCGACGCACCGGTGCGGGACTATCTGCCGCGATTCCGGGTCGGCGACGAGGCCGCATCGGCCCAGATCACGGTGCGGCACCTGCTCAACCAGACCAGCGGCATCTCGCGCCACGATGGAATCCGGGCGGTCCTCGCCGCAGATGAGAGTGATGCGGTCGACGATGTCGTCGCTGACATGGTCGACCTGGAGTTGAACCGACCGGTCGGGGAGCGGTTCGAGTACGCCAATCTGAACTCGGTCGTGCTCGGCGCAGTGATCCAAGCCGTCACTGGCGATTCATGGCAGGACTACGTCCAGGTCAACATCGTCGATCGGTTGGCGATGACCAACACCTACACCGACCAGGACGCCGCTGAGACGAACGGGTTGACCGCCACCCATCGCTACTTCTTCGGGTTCCCGATCGAGGCCGACGCCGGCCACTACCCGGGCCTGGCCCCGACCGGGTACGTGTACGCGAGCGCGAACGACATGGCCCGCTACCTGACGATGTACCTCGACGGCGGAGCGCTCGACGGGCAACGTGTCCTCAGCGACACCGGAATCACCGACATGCTCACCCCGGCCACCAACGAACGAACCTTTCCACTCCAAAGCCAGGAGTTCACCGCCCGCTACGGCGCCGGCTGGTTCGTCGGCTCGTTCGGCACCGCCGACGACGCACGCTGGCACCAGGGCTCGCTCCCGCACTTCACGACATGGATGGTGCTGCTCCCCGACACCGAGCAGGCGATCGTCGTCATGCTCAACGCCGGAAACCAGTTCGAGATCGGCGGCGCCAACGCAGCATGGAGCCACATCCCCCAAGGCGTCGTCAACATCCTCCGTGACACCGACCCGCCCACCGGCATCGGCACCGCCCGATTCTTCATCGTCTTCGACACCCTCGTCGCGCTCGCCGTCATCGCCCAAGCCTGGACACTGGTCCGCGTCGCCCAGCGACGCCGACCTCGCACACGGTCGATCCTTCGACAAGTTGCACCACTCGCGTGGGAACTGGCGCTGGCGCCACTCGTGTTGATCGGCTACCCGGCGGTCACGGGAGGACTCGGCTGGAGCGCCGCGTTCGCTTTCGTTCCCGACCTCAGCCTGGTCGTCGTCGCTGTTGCCGGGCTGGCCGTGCTCACCGGGCTCACGCGGGTACTCCGGCTCGTCCGGGCGCGGCCCACCGTCATCTCTGACAGGGACATCGACGCCACACCAGACCCCGGTGAACCTACTTTCTCGCCTGACTTCATCCCCGCCGACACCAACCAGCTCTCAGATTCTGTGAGGCAGCACCAATGACTTCGACAACAACCAACGCAACCCCGGCGACCGAGCTGCGAGTCGAGCCGAGCCCAACCGGCAGCGCGCACACCGTCGCGGTCGATCACGTCACCAAACGATACGGCGATCGAACCGTCGTCGATGACCTGAGTTTCACGGTGCCGCCAGGTCGTGTCACCGGTTTCCTCGGCCCGAACGGCTCCGGAAAGTCGACGACGATGAAGATCATGCTCGACCTCGCCGCCGCGAGCCAGGGCGGGACCACGATCGGTGGTCGCCGCTACCGGGAGCTCCCCGATCCGGCCCGAACCGTGGGCGCGATGATCGAGTCGAACGCCTTCCACCCGGGACGCAGTGGCCGCAACCATCTCCGAATCCTCGCCGACGCCACCGGCATCGACCACGCCCGGGTCGACACGATGCTCGAACAAGTCGGACTCGCCGACGCTGCCAACCGCAAGGCCGGCGCGTATTCGCTCGGGATGCGCCAACGCCTCGGGCTCGCCGCCGCTCTGATGGGTGAGCCGCCAGTACTCATCCTGGACGAACCGGGCAACGGCTTGGACCCGCAAGGCATCCGCACCCTGCGCGATCTGCTCCGCTCGCACGCCGCACACGGCGGGACCGTATTCGTCTCGAGCCACCTGTTGTCGGAGGTCGAGCACCTCGCCGACGACGTCGTCGTCATCAACCAAGGCCGTCTCGTCACCCAAGGATCACTCGCCGAGCTCCAGCGGTCGGCAGCACTGGTGCGATGTACGGATCCAGGCCAACTCGCCGCTGCCCTGCAACAGGCCGGCGCGATCACCGAGACCCACAGCCCCGACGGGCTCATCGTGCGCGGTCTCGCAATCGACGAGATCGGCGAACGGGCCTTCGCGGCCGGCATCGCCGTGCACGAACTCGCGCCCCGCGCCGGATCGCTCGAGGAGCTCTTCTTGAACTGGACCACCGATCCTTCGACGAACGAGGAGGTCATCGCGTCATGACCATGACACGACTCATCCGATCGGAGCTCCGCAAGCTCTCGACCACCAAGATGCCCGTCGCGTTCCTGGCTGTGCTCATCGTCATGGCTGCGCTCAACGCGTTCGCCGTGATCGCAGGCACCGACATGGACGGCAGCAAGGCCTTCATCGCCACCGAGTCCGACCAGCAATCACTCATGGCGTTTGCGTTCAACGCGTTCATGGGCGCCGGTCTCTTCGGCGCCATCGCCGTCGCCCGCGAGTATGGGCACAACACCGTCGTGCCGACCTTCCTGGCGTCACCCACCCGGTATCGAGCCGTGCTCGCACAACTCATCGCCGTCGCGATCGGCGGCTGCGTGCTCAGCCTCATCGGTGCAGGGCTCACGGTCACCGCAGTCGCGGTCGCACTGCCCGCCACCGACTACACCTTCCTCGTCGGCATCGACAATGTCATCCGGGTGATCACAGCGTCCGGGTTCGCCGGCGCCGCCGGGGCCGTGTTGGGTGCAGGAATCGGCGCCATCGTGCGCAACGTCGGCGGAGCCGTCACCCTCACCGTGTTCACCTTCATGGTCGCACCGCCCCTCGTCGTGCAGCTCGCCAACGACACCGCATCGTGGATGCCAGCCAACCTCGCCAACGTCATCTCGGGCACCATCGACGACATCAGCCAACCCGCCGCGATCGCTGCCCTCATCATCTGGGCCCTCGTCCCCGCGCTGATCGGACTCATCACGGTGCAACGCCGCGACATCGTCTGAGCGACGGAGCCGGGAAGGACGTACCCACATCAGCGGAGGCTCGACCGGAAGTCCGGTCACGCCCCCGGACCGGAGTGACCAGCGCCGTTGTCGACGATCGAGTCTGCGCAAGCACCCGGTCGTTCCCAAGGCTCGGGAATGCCCGGCTTCGCCGCCCATCAGTCCGATCTCGGTGCTGCGGTGCCCCTGCACACTTCGGCCCGAGCCTGGTGCTCGGGAAGCTCGGCGGCCAAAGTTCAGTACCGCTTGCTGTACTCGCGAAGCCCTTTCTCTGGCCGGCACTAGGTTGCGTCAAACGGCTCGACGACCGGGGAGTTGGTGTGAATCGATCGGCACTGGTGCTGGCAAGCGGAGTGCTCACCCTGGCGATGCCCGGTTGCGGATGGAGCGGTGACAAGGCTGAAACGGTCACCTTCGAGGAGGGGGATGTGGGGTCGTCCATGACCGGCGACGACCCGGTCTCACCGGGAGGGCTCGACCGGGCACCGCCGATCAGCCTTCCGTCACTCCTCGGCGACCCGGAACTCGATCTGGACGGCATACCTGAAGCGAGCGTGCCGGTCGCGCTGACCAAGTATCTGGAGCAGGTGGCCATGGTGGTCGCCGAGGAGGTCGGACCTGACCTGTATGCCGGGTCGCGGTTGGACTTGCCCGACTCTTCCGACGTCGCGGTCACCATCTTCGGTACCGATGTGAAGCGGCTGTCCGATGCACTCGATCGGATCGCGACCCACGAACGAGATCGCTTCACCGTCGTGGCATCCGACTATTCGCTCTCGGAACTCGAGCTGTTCGTGACGGATGCTGACGCCCGACTTGCCGACGCCGGGATCGAGGCCACGGCCTGGGTCGGCATGGGTCATATCGGCGTGTCGGTCGTGACGCCTGACGGTCAGCCCGAACCGGAACTCGAACGGGCGGCTCGGGCGGCCCTCGGCGACCTGCCGTTCGAGCTCGAATTCGCCGGCCCATCCGTGTCGATCGACTCCTGACCCGAAATCACTCCGAACATCGTCCGGCGGTCGACGAGCGCGGCGGGACGCCGCTGATCGGAACGCGAATCGTTCGAGGGGCCGATTCTGATCTCGGCACCGCCGCGACGCTGCGACACCGTGGCTGGCCGCGCAGCCCCTTCGACGGCAGTCGGCTCGACGCCGACCGGGCCAGACCCGCACAGAACGCGGCTCCGGTAGCCCCGTCGACGCTGACCGACCGACGCCCCACCACAGCTCGCGGCGGCGTCACGGAATCGCGGGCCTATCGCACCGAATCGAGCGGGAGTAGCACCGATCGACGTCGTCCACGGCGACGGTTCGACCCGAGCGTTGCGTCGACCACTTCGGACCACCGTCGATTGCTAACGAGTCGCGTCCGGCGTGGGCGAGAGCGTGCCGTCGTCTTTGGCGACCAGGCTGAGCATCGTATGGAGATGAGAACGCCTCACGCGGTCTGCTCCGAGAGCGATCTCGAGCGTCACGATGGTGCGGTCGTCGGGATCCCTGCGAGGCGTGGCGCCTATCGACGTGAGCAGTCCGAGCATCTTGGTGTTGTCGCTGAGCACGGTGGCGGTGCCGGTGGTGATGCCGTTGCCGACTGCGTGATCGATGAGAGCGTCGAGCAGCAGGTGCCCGATGCCTCGGCCGTGGTATTCGTCGATCACTGCGACGGCCAGCTCGGCGCGTACGGCGTCGGTGCTGGAAACGATGTATCGGGCGACGCCGACACCGAGCCCCGTGGTCTGCTCGTCGACGTCGGAGATCCTCGACATGTCCTCTGCGACGATGGCGACGTGCTTCACCTCGTCGACGTCGACGAGGTGATCGAGAAAGAGTTCGGACAGACGCGGCATGCCGGTGAAGAAGCGAGCGACCCTCGACTCCGCCGACAGACGGGCGAACCCCGCCGCCAGTTCATCGCGGTCGTCAGGTGTGCCGAGCCGCATTCGGAGTGGTGTGCCATCGTCGAGTTCGACGTCGATGGGTAAGCCGGCGTCGTCGCCCATGCCGATGATCTATCACAGCTCACTCGCGAGCTGTCTGCTGGTTGGCTCGGACAACGGTCGCCAGGCGCAATGCCACGCGCAATCTCGACACGGCCGATCGCCGGGCGACATCCCGGTGAAGGCGGCCGGCGCCGTCGCCTCGATGCCCCGATATCCGCCGCGTGGGCTCGGAGCGTGAGAATCCGTCATCAGGTCGTGGCGTTCGATGCATCGGACCTCGACGCCGAGAGCGCGTTCTGGGCAGGAGTGCTCGGCGGTGACGTCGATCGGGACGACGACTGGCACATGGTCATGGTCAACGGAGAGCCCCGCATTGGCGTGCAACTCTCGCCTGGCCATGTTGCTCCCGATTGGCCGGACGGTGTGCAGGCACAACAGATCCACTTGGATCTCTGGGTCGACGATTTCACGTCCGCACACGATGAGGTGATGCGACTTGGTGCTCGGGTGCTCCAACCGGCCTCGGGTGCGACCGCCGGCGACGACTTCCAGGTGTATGCGGATCCGGCTGGCCACCCGTTCTGTCTGTGCTTCTCGGTGGGCGACACGTCGTACCCCGAATCGACGGGTTGAACAGGCAGAGCTCGATGGCCGACAGGCCAGGGCGTGCGTGACCGCCGGTGGACACGTGCACGCCGGCGACGACTCGACGGCGGCGGTCATGGTGTCCGGCGTCGCAGCGTCGCTGCGCCGGCACCCAGGGCGAGGATGGTCATACCCACGCTGACCACCAGGTCCACGATCTCGCCGCCCTCCACGCCGGGCCGGTCGGCGACGCTCCGGAGGGCGTCGTAGGCGTAGGTGAGCGGGAGCACATGTGACACCAGCTCCAGCGGTCGAGCCATGTCGGCGCGGTCGGCGAGCAGTCCGCAGAGCAGGAACTGGGGCAGGACGAACGCCGGCATGAACTGGATCGCCTGGAACTCGGTGTGGGCGAACGCGCTGATCGAGAGCCCCATCGCCATACCGAGAATGGCGTTCGCGATGGCGACGACGACGGCCAGCCAGAGCGGCCCGACGACGTCGAGCCCGAGCACCCCGACGCCGAACACGAGGGTGATCGTCGCCTGGGCACACGCGACCATTGCGAACGCGAGGGCATAGCCGAGCAGCAGTCCCAGCTTCGTCGTGGGCAGTGCCATCAACCGTTCCAGCGTGCCCGATCGGCGCTCACGCAACATCGCGATCGACGCCACGAGGAACATCGACACGAGCGGGAACACGCCGATCAACGGCAGCCCGATCCGTTGGAACACCATCGGCCGAGCATCGAACGAGTAGCGAACCAGGGCGAGCAGCAGGCTCGGCACCCCGATCAACAGCGCCAATGTGCGCGGGTCGCGGCGAAGCTGGCGGAGGACCCTCGTTGCGGTGGCGGTCGTCGTCCGCCAGGTCATCGAGCCGCTTCCCCGTCGACCAGGGAGAGGAACGCGTCCTCCACGCTGGTGGTGCGCGTCCGCTCGAGCAGCTCGGCCGGCGAACCCTGAGCGAGCAGGCGGCCGTCCCGGAGGAGCACCAGCCAGTCGCAGCGTTTCGCCTCATCCATGACGTGGCTCGACACGAGCAGCGACCGACCCGCGGCAGCGAGATCCCCGAACTGGTCCCACAACTCGCGACGGAGGACGGGATCGAGACCCACCGTCGGCTCGTCGAGCACGAGCAACTTCGGGCCGTTGAGCAGCGCGACAGCCAGCGACACGCGGGCGCGCTGGCCACCCGAGAGGTCGTCCACACGCTGGTGGGCGACGTCGTCGAGGCGCACCGCCGTGATCACCTCGTCGACACGGCCGTTGCCGACACCGAGGAGATGAGCGAAGTACACGAGGTTCTCGCGGGCGGTCAGATCGTCGTACACCGACGGGTCCTGCGTGACGTAGCCGACGTGGCCGCGGCGCGACGCCACTCCAGCGGGCTCGCCCAACACCTCGATCGTGCCCATCACGCGCTCTTGCACCCCGACGATCGACCGCATCATCGTCGACTTGCCACACCCGCTCGGCCCGATGATCCCGGTCACTCTGCCGTTGGGGATCTCGAGATCGATGTCCCGCAGCACGATCCGGCCACCGCGCTCGACGGACACCCGGCGGAGCAGCACCGATGTGTTCGCATCGGCGAGCGCCACCCCATCGTCGTGACGGTCGCCCGCAGCGGCACGTCGCGGCTGTCTCGCCCGCTCAGACACGATCGGGCTCCTCCGCGACATCACCTCGCGCCGCCGACGATCGGGCTTCGGGCACGACGATGACGGGCAACTCGGTGAACTCGAGGAGGTGCTCGGTCTGGCTGCCGACGTATGGACGGCCGGTCGTCCGCTTGTCGGAACGACCCATCACGATGAGATCGGCGTCGCAGCCGGCCGCCGCCGAGAGCAGGGCCTCGAAGGGGTGCTTGCCGTCGTCGACGGAGGCGACGGTGGTCGTGACGCCGGCGCGGGTGCCCATCGCCGACACATGACCGAGGATGACGTCCGGATCGCGCTCTGGCTCGACGACGGTGACGACGTGGAGCTCCGCCGGCAGCGTGCGGGCGAGCTCGACCGCAAACGTGGCGGCGGCCAGCGCTGGCGCAGAATCGTCGACGGCAACGAGGATCCGCGTGATCACGTCCGGGTCACCGCCCGTCGTTGCGTGGCCATGCGAACCCGCATCGCCTCGTCCCGATCGAGCTCGTCCAGATGCTGGTCGAGCTCGACCAACGCCGATGCCAGCGCCGGTGACAGTCGGTCCTCGATCGCTCGGCGGCGTCGGCGCGTCGCTGCCAGCTCGGCATCGAGGCGATCGACGGCCGCTGACGCGGCGGCGTGAGGGCCGGCCGCTGCGAACGCAGCTCGATACGCATCGATCGCGGGGCGCAACGCCGCGGTCGAGGTGACGGCAGGGCGCAAGCCCGGCGCGCAATCGACGCCCCCGGGGTACACGATGCCCATCGACGCCTGCCAGTCAGGCGTCACCGACGCCCTGCTCGCAGCATGCAGGCGCGCGAGCTCACCGCTCGCTCCCAACATCCGCGCCCGCACCAGCTCCGACGCCGCTGCCCGGCACGCTCGGATCCACTCATCGTGTGCCCGGTTGGCGTGCCCTTCGAGCCGGACGCGTTCGCGTTCCAGCGCTTCCTCCTTGCTGCGCAGCAGTTCGGCCGCGTGCGTCGCGAGGTCGTGCCGGGCGACCAGCCGGAGCCGGCCCGCACGTGTGCGTTGCTCACCGATCACTCGTCGTCCTCCTGGCCCGGGTGGCCGCCCGTGCGCAACGCGACCGGCGCGTGGGCCCCGATCTGGTCCGGTGTCACTGCCGTCAGCTCACGCCGCGGCACCGTTGCTGCCACCTTCCACGCCCGGTCGAGCGTCTCGTCGAGCGAGCGCGCTTCGGTCGCCGACTGATCGACGAAGTCCGTTTCGAAACGCCGAGCGAGATCGAGGTACCGCTGCTCGGTGATCGACAGGGCGTCGGCACCGATGAGCGACGCCAGCTGGTCGGCCTGCCGGGCCCGGGCCAGCAACGAGAGCACTTGGGCGGCGATCGCGAGGTGGTCGTCGCGTGTCCGACCAGGGCCTGCGCCGCGCCGCATCAGACGTGACAGGGACGACAGGGCATCGATCGGCGGGGCGACGTCGCGTGCGTGGAGTTCGGGCGACAGCACGATCTGTCCCTCGGTGATGTAGCCGGTCAGATCGGGGACCGGGTGGGTGATGTCGCCGGCCGGCATGGTGAGCACCGGGAGCTCGGTGATCGAACCAGGCCGACCGGTGAGCCGACCGCACCGCTCGTAGATGCTCGCCAGATCGCTGAACAGATATCCCGGGTACCCGCGCCGGCTCGGCACCTCTCCCCGCGCCGACGCGAGCTGGCGGACGGCGTCGCAGTAGCTCGTCATGTCGGTCAGCACGACGAGCACGTGCTGGCCGAGATCGAAAGCAAGATGCTCGGCAACCGTGAGTGCGAGGCGCGGTGTGAGGATCCGCTCCATCGTCGGGTCGTCGGCAGTGTTGACGAACAGCGCCGCCTCACCGCGGTGCACGCGGTCATCGAGACCGTCACGTACGAGATCGGCATCAGCGTTCGTGATCCCGATCCCGGCGAACACGACTCGGAAATCCGCACCCTCGACTGTGGCCTGGGCCGCGATCTGGATCGCCAACTCGAGGTGCGGCAGACCTCCGATCGAGAAGATCGGGAGCTTCTGTCCGCGCACGAGGGTCGCCAGACCGTCGATCGCGGAGACCCCGGTGATCACGGGGTCGCGTGGAACGTCGCGGCGCGCCGGGTTGATCATCGTGCCCGAGACGGCCCGATTCAGCGATGCGACGATCGGCGGGCCGCCGTCGAGCGGCTTGCCCCGCCCGTTGCAGATGCGTCCGAGCCAGCGATCCGTCACGGGAATCTCCCAGGGGGAGCCGGTGAACGCCACCTGGTTGCCGATCGTGCCGATCCCGTCGGTTCCCTCGAAGACCTCCACGATCGCGAGGTCGTCGTCGACGTCGATGACGACCCCGTGTCGAGAGGTTCCGTCGGCGAGTCGAATCCGCGCGTACTCGTCCCAGCCGACGCCGCTGGTGCCGGTGACGAAGAGCAGCGGCCCCTCGACCCGGTCCACGGAGCCGACCTCGATCGGTGCCAACAGGCGCTCGGGAACCATGCTCCCCATCACGGCGCGAGCTCCTGCAGGTCTCGGATGACCTCGGACGCGATCCGCTCGACCGCTGCGTCGTCGTCCGCGCCGACCGTCTCCTTCGCTCGTACCAGGGGACCGAGATCGAAGCCTTCGATCACGCTGGCGGGCACACCGGCCCGTCCCAACGATCGTGCCGTGTCGTAGACGTCGAGCACTGCCTGGGCGAGTGCCCGCTGCTTCGAAGGTGAGCAGGTGGCGTCGCACTCCGACAAGGCGCTCTGCTGGAGCACCGCGTCGCTCACCAGCCGAGCCACGAGCAAGGTGATCCGTTCGTCCGTGGGTAGAGCGCTCACCCCGACGAGATCGGCGATGCCGTGGAGACGGTCGGCCTCACTCAGCAAGGAGTGGAGTCGCGAGCGCCGTACTCCCCAGTCGGGATCCCCTTCGGCTGCGTGCCATCGAGCGATCGATTCACTGTCGCGCGAGAACGACCGTTGCCAACTGATCGCCGGGTAATGGCGTGCGTACGCACGATCGCGATCGAGTGCCCAGACCGCCTGCACGAATCGCTGCGTGTGTGCCGCGACCGGTTCCGTGACGTCGCCGCCCGGTGGCGAGACAGACGTGACGATCGTGACCGATCCCTCTCTCCCGCCCAACGCCGTGACGCGACCGGCGCGTTGGTAGAACGCCGCGAGCGATGCCGGCAGATCGGCGGGATATCCCTGCTCGGCCGGGATCGCGCCTGTGCGGCTCGTGAGCTCGCGCCGTGCCTCGGCCCATCGTGATGTCGAGTCCGCGATGATCACGGCGTGAGCCCCCATGTCTCGGAAGAACTCTGCGATGGTGACCGCGGTGTAGATGCTGGCCTCGCGTGCCATCACTGGCATGTTCGAGGTGTTCGCCAGGATGATCGTACGTTCGAGTAGGGGGCGGCCACTGCGCGGGTCGACGATGTGCACCAGCTCGTCGATGAGGTCGGCCAGCTCGTTGCCGCGCTCGCCGCAGCCGACGTAGACGATGATGTCGGCAGAACCCCACTTGGCCAGCTGCTCCAACAACATCGTCTTGCCCTCGCCGAAGCCACCGATCACGGTGGCGCTGCTTCCGGTGGCGATCGGTTCGAGGATGTCGAGCACCCGCTGGCCGGTGACGAACGGCCGCCGCTCGTCGCCGCGGGCGAGGAACGGGCGCGGGCGCCGGATCGGCCACTCGCTCGTGGCGCGTACCGGGGTACCTGCGACCGTGGCGATGACGTCGTCGGACGAGCACGAGCCGGGAGCGACGATGGCGTCGACGCGGCCAGCGACACCCACGGGGACGAGGACGAGATGGTCGAACCCGGTCGCCGGGATCTTGGCCAACACGTCTCCTTCGGCGACGTCGTCGCCGACGGCAACGTCCGGCCGAACGTCGTGATGCGTGGCCGCGGGTCGCGCGAGACGCCGCGGTGGCAGGAAGTCGCCGGCGTCGTCGAGGGGGCGCAGCAGGCCGTCGTAGATCCCGCCGAGCATCCCGGGTCCGAGCGGCACCGTCAGCGGGCGGCCGAGTGCCCACGCCGGCTCTCCCACCGCCAGCCCACCCGTGTACTCGAACACCTGGGCGATTGCGCGGTCGCGATCGAGCGCGATGATCTCCCCAGGGAGGCGGTGCTCGCCGACCTCGACGAACTCGTACATCACCGTGTCGCCGAGATCGGCGAGATGGACGACGGGCCCGTTGACCCGCTGGACGCGGCCGGATCGGTTGCTCAGCTCCACAGCGCGGCCTCCTCGTCGCCGAACGTCTCGAGCACACGTTCGGCCAGCGCCGGGAGGCGGTAGTCCACCCGGCGCGATCCGTCGACGGCCACGATCCCGCCGTCGGAGGGGTCGCGCTCGATCAGCGCGTCCTGGCCGAGCTGCCCCCTGGCAACGTCCTCGAGCCGGTCGAGCAACGCTGGATAGCGGGCATCATCCCTCATACGCGCGACCGCGAGCTCCAGCCGCCGGACGAGCTCGCGCCGTACCGCCTCGCGTGCGTGCATCACGGCCGACTGGGCGTCCCGTGCGGCCCTGAGCAGCGCCCGCGCTGCATGTGCGGTGGCGGTCGAGTCCGCCCGGCGGCGAGCCTGCTGGACGACCTCATCGGCCTCGTGGCGAGCGTGCTCGACGATTGCGTCGGCTTCGTCACGAGCGGATTCGACGATTCGCGCAGCTTCGGCGCGTGCGTCGGCGAGCAGGGCGATGCGGACCGGCTCCAACGCCGACGCCGGGCGGCGTGCTGCGCGGTCGATCACGTCTGCGGTCACGGCATGACCACTGTCAGGACCTCTGGCCGGCGGTGGAGCTCACCGAGCACCGCTGCCGCTGCCGACGGCGACAGGATGACGAGTACGACGTCGTCGTCGAGCGCCTCCCAGGCAGACACCGCGTCGGCGGCGTCAGCCACGATGACCTCGACGCCCGCAAGCGCGAAGCCTTCGAGCTCGTGGGTCTCACCCAGCGCGACGACGCTGCCCATCGGACCTCACACCTTGCCCAGGATCAGCACGGCGACGATCAGCCCGTAGATGGCGACGCCCTCGGCGAGCCCGACCACCACCATCGCCCGGCCGAAGAGGTCGGGCTGCTCGCTGATGGTCGCGAGGGCGGCCGACCCGGCGTAGGCGATCGCGATACCAGCGCCGATCGCCGAGGCGGCGACGGCGATCGCGGCCCCGATGAACGCGGCACCGGTGTCGACCGTCGGTGTGGTCTGGACAGCCGCGGCGGGTGCCAGTGCCGGAGTGTCGGCGTCGACCCCGCCCCCGCTCGTGGCGACGACGACTGCGAGCACGGCGACGGCCAGCACGAGGGTGGCGGCCATCGATCCGATCATCATCCGCAGTGCGGTCCGCGGCTCGCGGCCACGAGCGAGGGGGTAGGCCGCCCCCATGGGGGTGAGGAGGAGTGCTGCGAGCAGCCAGGAGTTCATGAGATCTCCGATCGTCGAACGGGAACGTGCCAGGGCGTGAAGGGTCGGCCGGACGAGGCGAACAGTCGGGAGAACAGCTCGTAGTACTCGAGGCGCAGGGCTTGTACGGCGGCGACGAGGGCACCGAGCGCGAACGCAGCGCCGTTCCCGATTGCGAACAGGACGATCGCGGCCGCAGCCGCCGGCCACGTCGAGCGATCCCAGAGCCCGACCGTTCCGTCCCAGACCACACCGGTGATGACGGCATGAGTGAGCCCGAAGGCGGCGAGGCGCGCGAACGAGACCACGTTCGACCCGAGCCGAAGGAGCGTGTCGAACAGCTCGATCACTGCCTCGGCCAGACCTGATGCGCTCCCGCCAGCGCGCACGAACAGCCCGATGAAGACGAGCGCGACTCCAGTGAGTCCGATGACGAGCGCTGCCGTCGACCAGAGGGAGTGCGACGTCGACACGGCTGCAGCCGCGGCAGCGAGGCCAGCCAGGAGCAACGCTCCGGCGATCCCGGACGGGTCGTAGAGTGCCAGGCCCGGACCCCCTTCACGCCATCGGTTCACGATCGAGAGCGCGAACGTGACCGCCAAGAGTGCGCCACCGACCAGCAACCCGACGACGAGCAGCTGCTCGGGCTCGTCGAGTGGGCGGAGCCAGAGCGTCGGCACGAGGCCGGTCGGGCCGAATGCCTCGCCGTACAAGACGCCGAACAGTGTCGCGGCCGCCCCGGCGCCGACGACGAAGGGGGCGAAGCGCGCTGCGGCAGCGATGCCCGTGCGGTGCCACCTCTGAGCTGCGATCCCCATGGCCACGATGAGCAGGCCGTGACCCACATCGCCGAACATCATCCCGAACATCGCCATGTAGGCGACGGCCGCGAACATGGTCGGGTCGATGTTGCGATACGGCACGGTGGCGTAGGTGGTGACGAGCGGGCGGAACGCACGGCGCGCCGGCGAATCGACGTGGGCGGTCGGCGGGACCAGACCGCGCCGTCCAGCCAGACCTGCGATCGCCCCACCGTGTGGCTCGACGGCCAATCGAAGTCGTGCGACATCGATCTCGCGGACCCACCCCGGCAGCACGATGCAACGTCCCGGATGGAGCGCGGACGCTTCGCACGTCTCGAGCGACGACTCACCGAGCAGGAGGTCGAGCCGACCGGTGGCCACCAGCTCGGACGGGTCGACGGGTACGAGCGACAACAACGGCGTGACCGTGCCGGCGTCGGCCGTGGTCGAGTTCGAGGCCGCTCCTGCGACAGCGTCCTGAGCAGGCGTCGCCACGGTGCCGTTCGGCTCGCGATGAGGCGGATCGGGCTCGAACGCTCCCGAATCGGCGACCTCCGCGAGCACGCGGCGCCGCGGCGAGGCCGGCGCGACCACGGCGACGCGCCGCATCGCGACTGGCCACGCATCACGCCGCGACGGCATCGAACACCTCCGAACCGGTTGCACCGCGTCCTGCAGCCTCGATTGACGCGCCGACCATCCACAGGTCGACGAGCAGCAGCGCCAGGATCGCGACCATCGTCTCGCGCCCGTACCGTCCCGATCGAGCGAGCGGCTCGGCGTCGGCGACGACGCGTCGAACGATCGCCAGCTCTGCGCGCCACAGGCCGGCCGGGTCGTCGACGCCGTCCAGCGCCCACGACGCCGAATCGGGGAGGCGTGTCGCGATTTCGGCCAGTGTCGAGGCCGAACGCCAGCTGCGGCCGAGTTCGCGATCGAATTCGTGGCCCGTGACCTCTGCGATCGGTCGCTCGTAGGCGAAGTGTTCCCGGGCGACCAGCACGGCGAGCATCCCCGACGCCCACGGACGCGCGATCGGCGCCGCCCGCAACAACCGGCGTGCCCAACCGACGCGCATTCCGAGCGCCAGGACTGCCTCGTCGACTCCGCCAGGGTCGCCCCACACCGATCCCGACAGGGCGGCCCGCACCTGTTCACCGTTCATGGCGCCGGCCACACGAGGCCACGCCGCCGCCAGCGAGCCGAGCGGGAGTGGCCGTTCGGACGGTGCACGATCGGGAACCGACCCGGCAATCCGGGCGGCGTGGATCTCGATGTTGGCCATCTCGAACGGACCGGCAGCCAACCGGGTCAGCGCGCTCGCTCCGGGGGGCAACCACCCGGACAGCACGCGGAGCTGCCACAGTGTCGCCGCGGCCGCCGTGCGGTGCGCCATCGCACGGTCTGCAGTCTCGGGGAGGTGCGCACCGTACGGGGTGGAGCGCAGCTCGCGCCGTGCTTCGGGCCACGACGCGGCCTCGGCGATCGAACGAGCGGTCGTGACGCCCACCGATCGGTGGAGCAGCGCCCGGCCGCGGGCCGTACCGGCGACCCATCCGGCAGTCACGGTGCGCTCCCGGTCAGTTCCCAGAGTGCGGCGACCGCGTCGTCGACCAGGCGGTCGATGTCGGGCCGTGCTCGCAGCACCGCGATCTGTGCCCGGGCATCCTCGGCGAGCTGTTCGGCCGCGGCACCCGAGCGTCGCTCGGCGGCCGCCGTCCAGCTCGCCTGGGCGACCGCGACACGATCCGGTATCTCGGCGCGGATCCGCTGCGCGGCCCGTGCAGCGTCCGATCGGAGGGTCGCTGCCTGCCGATGCGCGTCGGCGATCACGGCATCAGCTTCCGTCTCGAAGTCGGCGAGGAGCGCGACGACATCGGCGATCTCGTCGAGCGCGGCCTGCTCGCGCTGAGAACTGGCGTCGGCGGGCGCGCCCGGCGTCCCGGCGGGTCGGATGCGCTCGAGCAGCTCGCTGAGACGACGCGCCATCGCAGGTCAGGACTCCTCGGGCGGAGGCACCAGCACGAGCGGAAGCGAAGCCCGGTGCAACACCTTCATCGCGACGCCTCCGAACCGCAGACCGAAGAATCCACCGGCACCGCGGGTGCCGATCACGAGCAGGTCGGCCGTGCGTGCAGCGGCCACGCCGAGCAGCCCGTCGGCCGGGTAGAGGTTCTCGGTCGGCACGGCGTCGACCTCGATACCTGCTTGGGTCAATGGGCTGATCCAGGTCGCCAGGTCGCGTTCGGCACCTCGACGCCAGTTGCGCTCGTCCCAGTTCGGGGTCCACTCGGCGATCGGCTCGTCGACCGTGACCGCGACGACGAACCCACCGAACGCGCTCGCCACCTCACTGCACCACGCCGTCGCTGCCGCCGCTTCGGCCGAGCCGTCGACCCCGAGCACGATCAGCCGAGACGGCACCGGTGCATCGGACGGGATCACCGCGAGGGGACGACGTGCCTCGTGCGCGACATGCTCGACGACGCTGCCGAGGTGGAGGAAACCGGGCCCAGCTCGGCGTCCGGTCCGGCCGAGCACGAGCAGGTCCACGTCCTCGTCGTCGGCGGTCGCAGGAAGCAGCGAACGAGGGTCACCCTCGACGATCAGGGACCGGACCTCGGCTCCCGCCTCGACGGCCGGGCGAACCCATTGGCGATCGATGATCTCGGCCCGTTCGACGAGCATCCGCTCGTGTTCCGCGACCGGGATCTCCGCATACGGGCGGCGGTAGGCGTGCACCGCGACGAGCTCGGCGCCTGTCGCCGCCGCCAGCGCCCCACCCCATCGGAGGGCCGCCGTCGCGGCCGCAGATCCGTCGACACCCACCATGACGCGTTCCATCTCGCACCTCCGGGTCCATGGTGAGCACTCGGTCGAACACAGTGATAGGGCCAACCGACCTGCGTGGGCGCACAGCGCCGAACCGCTCTGTCTCACCATTGATCACGACGCCCCGTCGGGGCGCGGCCGTGAACCCGTTCCGGAGCGGGTGCCCGACGCTCACCGCGCAGGAGCGGACCTTTCTCGCTCCGGGTGGGCAACGATGCCGATCAGGCGGGCCGGGGGCCGTGGCCCATCTCGAGGCCGTCGCCACCGATGAACGTGCCCTGCGCACCGTCGAAGACGACCTCGTCGGGCGTGATGCCCCTGACCCTCGCGCCCGGGACACCGTTCACGGACTCGGTCGTCGCCGCCATGATGTAGGCCATGATGTAGATGGCCTAACAGGGCCTAACAGGATGCAGAAAAGCGATTGTTCGGCTGATCGGCGATCGAACTACCAGGGGTTTCGTCGCGGCGAATTCACCAAGAACACTGTTCTTCCGCACGCTGCTAACCGATCACATCGATGTTGACCTCGAGCGCTTCCTCGCCGACGTTGTCGAACGTGTCACACGCGAGGTGGTTGCACGGGTCGTACCGGTCGCCGGCGGTGCGCGCCAGATCCGTGTAGCCGGCGTCCTCGAGGAGGTCGGCGACGTAGTCTGTCGACCCGTCGTAGCCCGGTGTGCCCGACGCTCGGGTGCCCCGTACGCATCGGCGATCGACTGCAGCGCAGCGAGGTGATCCAACGCGTCGTCGGCGTCGACACTCTTCAGCAATCGGTCGATCTTGTTCAGCTTCTGGCGTTGCGCTTCGTCTCGTGCTTCCGGTGCTTCGTGCCGTGGTTCTGTCGTGGTTCCCGTGTCGTTGTGGTCGGAGCTGTGATCCGGTCCGCCCGATGTACGGGCCGAGGCAGCGGCGGGAGCGAGCGCGACTACGAGGAGCAGTGCGAGCGCGACGCCGACGCGTCCTCGTGGGTGAAGCCGTGTCGTGGTGTCGTCGGCCTCTCCGTGGAGTCGTCGCCGGTGTCCACCGGCGCCGGAGCACGTCCGCACGCTGACGCGACGACTCCAGAGCATCCGAGGCGCGGCCGTACCGTCGTGAGGGTCGCCTGCGCCGGCGGCCACACCGCCCCCGACGAAGGCTCAGCGCTGTGCGGCGGTCACGAGCTCGGCGGCGTCGGGCGCGACGTCCGCTTCGGCGACCTCGTCGGTGCCGTGAACCGCGAGCAGCCGATCTCGCGAGCGTTCCCGCCAGTAGATCGCCGCACAGGCGATGTCGAAGATGGCCACGAGGATCATCACCCGCGGGAACTGCATGATCTTGTCGACCACGTCGGTCGTTCCGACCTCGATGTCGAGTATCCGTTCGAGCATCCACCCGAGGCTGACGAAGGCCAGCACCAACGAGCCCACCAGGAAGAAGGGCCGGAAATACACAGTGCGTCGCAGGAGGAAGAGACCCGGGAACACGACGAGCACCACGAACGCTTGGCCGATTTCGATGCCCACGTTTCGGCCGAGCAGCGAGATCAGCTGGGTGCTTCTGCTCACCTCCAGATCGGAGACGAGCGACGCGAAGCCCATGCCGTGGAAGAGGCCGAACGCGAACGCGATCACCCACTCCTTGTTGGCGCCAACCGGCCACAGGTTGTGGAGCGCCGCTGCTGCGATCGAGCCGGCGATGATCGATTCGACGACACGCGACGGTGGGAGCGGGAGGATGTCGAGGCCGGCGAGCGTGAACGTGATCGAGTGGGCGACGGTGAACATCGACACGATCTTGAGCACGCGCCAGAGCGACGAGCCGAAGGTTGCGGTCGGCAGCCATCGAGCGGTCGTGTACACCAGTACCGACGGCAGCAGCAGCACCAGGACGAAGAAGATGTGGTCGGGTCCCGTCTTGATGTGATCGACACCGAGGTTCATGCTCTCGGAGAAGTTCTTCCACTGACTCGTCGAACCCAGATCGACCGTGTGGGTGCGAGCCGCCGCATCGAATTGCACGAGGGCCTCGCGTTCGTTGTCGAACACCCCTCGTTTCCAGTCGTTGGCGATCAGCAGCAGGGCACTCCTGCCGTCGACCTCGTCGAAGAACGGATCGAACGAGACCGTGAGCGTCTGCGGCACCTCGACGCCACCGAGGTCGACGACGAACGGCAGGATCGCGTACTCGCCCTCGACCTCGTACGCCTCGCTGAGCGTGAGCACGCCGTCGAAGGCGAGATCCCACGTCCGGGACGCGTCGCCGATCGACAGATGTGCATCGGCGTACTCCTGCAGCATTCCCACGTTGGATGCGAGCTCGGCTCGGATCTCCGCCTCGGATCCTTCCAGCTCGAGACCCAGTGCGGTACGGATGTCGCCGTAGGGCATCTCGACCTGTCCTCGGAGATCGTCGTCGGCGACATCGAGGTACACGTACGACTCATCGCCCGCGTGGGCACTCGACGTGCCCGGCGCGGCGAGGACTGCGAGGACAGTGGCCACGGTCGCGAACGCAGCTCGCCTGCCACGGAGGGTCCAGTTTCGGCTCATGATCGTGTGTCGCTCCTCATGTGGTCGTGCCCGATGTGGTCGTGCCCGATGTGGTGATGTCAGGTGTGGTGATGTCAGAGGCGGTGATGTCAGGTGTGGTCGTGCCCGATGTGTTGATGTCAGGTGTGGTGATGTCAGGTGTGGTGATGTCAGAGGCGGTGATGTCAGGTGTGGTCGTGCCCGATGTGTTGATGTCAGGTGTGGTGATGTCAGGTGTGGTGATGTCAGAGGTGGTGATGTCAGAGGTGCCGGCCGCCGGCCGGCGGACCGGCCGATCGACCTTGAGCAGGCGGGCCACGATGTTGCGTTGGATCTCGGACGTGCCCGAGTAGGCCAGCCCGCCGACGGCGTCGCGGAGCTCGATCTCGATGCCGCAGGCATCGGTGTAGCCCTCCGCTCCGTGGATCCGCATCGCGTCGAGGGCGGATTGCACCGCCATCTCCGACGTCTGCAACTTGGCGAGGGCCGCCGCCATCGCGACCGGCTCGCCGCGGTCGTGTCTGGCGGCGGCGGCATACAGCATGAGGCGGGAGGCCTCGTGGCGGAGCTTCATCTCGACGATGCGGTGCGAGACGGCCTGGAAGCCGCCGATCGGCTGCCCGAACTGTTCGCGACTGCGCGCCCGGTGGATCGTCCGGTCGAGCACGCGCTCCATCGATCCGAGCTGCGCGGCGTACAGGAAGGCGCGTTCGGCCTCGACTGCGACGCTGAAGACCGAGCCACCGGCACCGACGCCGCCCAGGATCTGATCAGCCGGAACGATGCAGCCGTCGAACCGCATGCGACCGAACGGGCAGCTCCGCATGCCCATCTTCGGCTCGATCGCTCCCCGATCGACCCCGTCGGCGCGGGCGTCGACCAAGAACGCGGTGAGGCCCCACCACCCTGAACCCGGGTCGGTCGTCGCGAAGACGATGACCACATCGCACACGGGTCCGAGGGTCACCCACGACTTCTCCCCGTCGAGCCGATACGAGCCGTCATCGAGCGGGGTGGCGGTCGTCGTGATCGCTCCGGTGTCGGAGCCGGCACCCGGTTCGGACATCGCGAACGACGACACGACGGATCCGTCGCACAGACCGGGCAGCCAGCGCTGGCGTTGTTCGTCGGAGCCGAAACGTGCGATCGACATCTGACTCGGGAACACCTGGGACGCGAGCGCGAACACGGAGCCGTTGTCGTCGCAGCCGAGCCCGATCCCCTCGAACGTGAGCATCGCCTCGACACCCGAGACGTCTGCTCCGCCGTACGCGGCCGGAATGGTGAGGGCCTGCACGCCGTACTCTGCGGCGCGCTGCCATCGTGTCCGATCGAAGCCCTCGACGCCCTCGGTCAGCACGTCGCGCGCCCACGCGGCCGCATCCATCTTCCTCGGATGCTCGAGGTCGAGCATGGCCTCGACCGTGATGTGGTGATCGAACGAACCCACCGTCCCGCCTCCCGTCGTGGCCCACCAGTCTCGTCCACGGCGCAGCACTTCGGCAACTGGTGCTCCGTGAGATCGAAGAGAAACGTCGCTGGGATGGACGCGACACACCGATCGGTCTAGCGTTGTGAGGTGTTGTGGCGGGCGAAGACGGATTCGCGGGCGTGATCGATTCCCCTGATCTCGCGTCGATCGTCGCGTCTGCCGCAGCGCGTTGGCCCGACGATCCGGCGCTCGTCGGCGAGATCGATCGCCTGTCGTGGACCGATGTCGAACGGCGCACACGTCATCTCGCCGGCCGTCTCGTCGAGCACGGCATCGGTCGCGGCGATCGGGTGGCGGTCGCCCGGCCGAAGAGCAACGAGTCGCTCGAAGCGGTGCATGCGATCCTGCGTGCAGGTGCGGCATTCGTACCGGTCGACCCCCTGGCACCCCCGTCGGTGGCTCGTCAGATCCTGGCCGACGCCGAGGTGGCAGCGGTGATCGGCGACGTCTCGACCATCGCGCCGCTCGACCCGTGGAGCGTGAACGACGAGCTTCGTTGTGTCATCGCGACCGGGCGTACCGAGGACGCGCGGATCATCCCCTGGGACGCCGCGGTCGCGGAGGACTTCGGAGGCGACCTGCCGAAGGTGCATCCCGACGACGTGGCGTACCTGATCTACACGTCGGGCAGCACCGGCGGACCGAAGGGCATCGTCCACACCCATCGAAGTGGCCGGACCTATGCCGACATGGCGGTCGCGACGTACGGATTGCGCCACGACGATCGTGTCGCCGGCATGTGCCCGCTCCACTTCGACATGTCGACACTCGAGCTCTACGCGGCACCGCTCGTCGGGGCTTGTGTCGTCGTGGTCGGCGAGCCGCTGATGCGCATGTTCCTGGCGGAGTTCACGGAACTGTGCGAGTCGGAACGGGTGACGGTGTGGTACACCGTGCCGTACTTCCTGCGACAGCTGACGGAGCGTGGTGCGCTCGATCGGTACGATCTCAGCCAGTTGCGGATGATCATGTACGGCGGTGAGCCGTATCCCCCGGGGGCGCTGCGCGAGCTGATGGCGGCGATCCCACACGCCGAGTACTGGAACGTCTACGGCCCCGCCGAGGTCAACGCGTGCACCAATCACGTCGTCGAGGAGCCACCCGCCGACGGTCTCGCCACCCCCATCGGTCGACCCTGGTCGGTGGCCGACCTCCGCATCGTCGACGAATCGGGCAACGACGTTCCCGATGGTGTTGCTGGTGAACTGCTCGTGTCGGCGACGACGGTGATGCGTGAGTACTGGCGGCGGCCCGACCTGACGGCCGAACGGCTCACACCGCGGCCCGACGGACCACCGTGGTACGCGACCGGCGACATCGTCGAACGCGACCCGACCGGCGTCCTGTGGTTCCGCGGCCGCCGAGACCATCAGGTCAAGGTCCGAGGGGTGCGGCTCGAGCTCGAGGCGATCGAGGCGATCCTGACCGATGCCCCGGGCGTGGCACATGCGGTCGCCTGCACCGTCGGGCGATCGGGTGATGCGGCGTCGATCGCAGCAGCAGTGGTGGCGGTCGACGGCGCGACGGTCGACACCAATGCGGTTCGGCGGTGGTGCAGCAGCCGCCTCCCTTCCGTAGCCGTTCCGCAGCACATCCATGTCCGGCCAGGCTTTCCCTCCACCGCGAGCGGCAAGATCGATCGGGCGAGTGTCCGCGCCGAACTCGCCGATCGAGCACGAACATGACGACGTCGAAGGAGGACCGTGGAGATCCGTGACGACCTGCTGCGCTTCATCAACGAGGAGATCTCGTTGAATCCCTCGATCCCGGTCGAGGGCGACACCGACCTGCTCGTCACCGGTCTCGTGGATTCGCTCGGCATCGTCGAGGTCGTCGCGTGGATCGAGGAGCGCCTCGGGGCCGAGATCGACCCGATCGACATCGTTCGGGCCAATTTCCAGACCGTCGACCGCATGGTGGCGTTCGCCAGCCGTCTGCAGGTCGGTTGACCGCACCAGAGGCCGTGTACACGATGGGAGCCAGGCGATGAGCACGACTCGGATCATCACTCCACGAGATCTCGCGTCGATCGTCGCCGCCGTCGGGCTCGACCAGCTCCTCGATGACCTGATCACACGGCTCGTCGCCGCTTTCGAAGATCACGACCCCGAACAGATTCCCACCTTCGATCGCGCCGGATTCAGCTATGGCAAGCCCGACGTCGGTCTCGTCGAGTGGATGCCGGCGATGGATCTCGGTCGTCGAGTGTCGATCAAGACGGTGGGTTATCACCCCACCAACCCGATCGAGCGCGGCGTCCCCACGATCCTGGCCACGACTTCGCTGTTCGACACGATCGACGGACGCCTCGTGGCGCTGTGCGAAGCGACGTTCCTGACTGCGCTCCGGACGGGTGCGGCCTCGGCGATCGCGACCGACGTGCTCGCGACCGACGAACCGATCATCCTCGGACTCGTCGGCTCCGGTGCGCAGGCTGTTGCCCAGGCGCATGCGATCTCCCGTGTCCGCCGAATCGAACGGGTGCTCGCGTTCGACGCCAACCCCGACGTCACGGCAACGCTCGCCCGCCGCATCCCCCTCGACGGGCTGATCGTCGAACCGATCAACGCCGACGACATCGGCCGGCTCGTCGGGACGAGCGACGTGATCTGCACGGCGACCTCGGTCGAAGCTGATGCCGGCCCCGTCATCCCCGACACCCGCACCAAGCCCTGGCTTCATGTGAACGCGGTCGGCGCCGACTTCTGCGGGAAGCGGGAACTGCCGGAATCGCTCGTGCGACGGGCACTGGTGTGTCCCGATGTCGCTTCGCAGTGCCTGATCGAGGGGGAGTCGCAGGTGCTCCGCGAGACCGATCTCGGCCCCGACCTGGTTCGGCTCGTGCAGGACCGGCGCATCTGGGAACACCATCGGTCCTCGCTCACGGTGTTCGACTCGACGGGATGGGCACTCGAGGATCTCGTCGCCGCAGAACTCGTACTCGACCATGCGGAGCGGCTCGATCTCGGCATCGTCGTCGATCTGCTCCCGCTCCCGCTCGATCCCTACGACCCTTACGAGTTCGTCCGCTGATGCCCGACGCCGCCGTGCCCGTCGAAGTGCGTCTGGGTTTGGAACCGACACCGATGCAGCGAGGGTTGCTCGCCTCGCAACGCCGCCATCCCACGTCGCCATTGCAGAACATGGCGCTCCTGAGCCACCTCGACGGTCCCGTCGACACCGATCGCCTGAAGCAGGCGTTCGACACCGTCGTCGCGTCGAGTGATGTGCTCAGGTCGCGATGCATCGACGTCGAGGGCACGGTGCTCGTGCGACTCGACTCGGCGTCGATCTCGTCGTCCGTCATCGATCTGTCTCGCGCCGACGTCCATGACTGGGCGGTGCAGCGCGCCGCCGTTCCGATCGACGTGGCGCGGTGTGGGTACGACAGCGTCATCGTGCGCCACGAGGACGGCACCACGTCGTGGTACCTCGCGCTCCACCACGCGATCACCGACGCGACCTCGTCGATGCTCGTGTTCGACCTCACGGCGGCGGCGTACGCCGGTCGCGAGGTGGAGACGAGCGCTTACTACGACTGGTGGAGGTCGAACGAGAGCGACGAGCGTGCACGGCGTGCCGAGCGGCACTGGCGCAATCGAACTCCGGCACCTCGTGCCGGTCAGCTCTACCGGCCGGTGCTCCAGCCCACTCCGCGGAGCTTCCGCACGCCGATCGACCTCGAGCCGGACCTACGCGACACCATCGAGGCGAGGCTCGGCGACGATCTCGGCTCGCTCTCCGACGATCTGGGTTGGACGGTCCTGTTGATGACCGCCGCCGCCGTGTACATCCATCGGCTCACGGGTGCCGACGAGATGGCGCTCGGCCTCCCCGTCCACAACCGGACCGCGGCGGAGACCCGTCGTCTGATCGGCCCGCTGATGGAGGTGTTCCCGGTCGACGTCTCGATCGACACCGGCGACACCTTCCGGGCGCTGCATCGCAGGATCGGCCGGGCCGTGCTCGCGACACTCCGGCACGCCCGTCCCGGTACGGCCCCGCCGGCCCCGGACTGCGAGGCGATCGTCAACGTGATCACCCGCGCCGGCCACGGCGAGTTCGGTGATGTGCCAGCAGTGACCGAGTGGATCCACGCCGGCGCATCCGATCCGAACCATCTGTTCCGGCTTCAGCTGACCAACTACGGCGACGGACTCGATCTGCTGCTCGATCTCAACGCCGCCGCCTCCGACGCCGACCACCGTCTCCGTGCGCCGCTCCATGTCCGAGACGTCCTGACGGCCGTCGTCGCCGACCCCGATCAGCCGCTGGTGAACGGGTCGATCTGCCTCCCCGGCGAGCTCGATCTGCTGCACCAGTGGGGCACCGGCCCGGATCCCGGCCCTGCGCCGCCGACGTTGGTCACCCAGTTGGAGGCGGCGTTGCGGCATGTCGATGCCGTCGTGATCGAAGGCGCCGGCGTCGAGCTCACCGGGCGCGAACTCTGGAAGCGCTCGACATCGTTGGCGCGCTGGCTCCGTTCCCGAGGGGTCGGCGATTCCGATGCTGCGACTCGGGTCGGCATCGAGATGGAGCGCGGCATCGACGCCGTGGTGGCGATCGTGGCGACGCTGGTAGCGGGTGGCTCGTACGTTCCACTCGATCCGGCACAGCCGCCCGAGCGTCGCCAGCGACTCGCAGCCCGCGCCGGCTGCGTCCTCGTGCTCGACGAGCTCCCCCCGATCGACACGATGGACGCGATCGACGGTGTCGCGTCGCCGGCAGGGGACCGGGAGGCATACCTGCTCTTCACGTCTGGTTCGACGGGCGAGCCCAAGGGCGTACCGATCAACCACGCCGGCCTGGCCCGCTACGTCCGCTTCGCGCTCGATTCCTACATCGAGCCCGGCGTCGTCCCGGTCGCCCCGCTCTTCAGCGCGCTCACGTTCGATCTCACGGTCACCAGCCTGTTCGTGCCGCTGCTCGCCGGCGGACGACTCGTCGTCATCCGACCCGACGGCCCGAGCGGGCTGGCGGAGATCGCCCGACGCTCCGATCTGACCTGGTGCAAGGCGACGCCGTCCCACCTCGAATTGCTGCTTCGGCTCAACCCGGTCTGCGACCTCCGCACGCTCGTCGTGGGCGGCGAAGCCTTCCAGAGTCGGCTCGCACGACGACTGGGGAATGCGTTCCCGAACGTCCGCGTGTTCAACGAATACGGCCCCACCGAGGCGGTGGTCGGCTGCATGATCCACGAAGTCGACCGAGAGACGCAGAGCGACGCCGCCGACGTGCCGATCGGTCGGCCCGCGCCGGGCGTGGCGCTCCGAATCGTCGATCGTTCACTGAACGAGGTGCCGATCGGCGCGCCGGGCGAGCTGCTGATCAGCCACGCCGGGATGACGTCCGGCTACCTCGCCGATATCGAGATCGACGATCCGTTCGTCCGGATCGACGACACGCGCTGGTACCGGTCGGGTGATCTCGTCCGCCTCGCGGACGCCTCGACGCTCGTGTATCTCGGGCGCATCGACGAGCAGATCAAGACCGGCGGCATTCGCCTCGAACCGACCGAGGTCGAGCACGCGCTGACGGCGCACCCCGCGATCGAGCGTGCCGCGGTCCGACTCTGGTCACCGACTCCGTCGGCACCGTCGCACCACTGTGTGCGATGCGGGCTCCCCTCCAACGTGCCCGGCATCGACTTCGACGACGATGGCGTCTGCGCCACCTGTCACTCCTACGCACGGATCAAGGAGCAGGCTGCCGCCTATTTCCGAACCCCGGCCGACCTGGTGGCGGTCCGCGATCGTGCGCGGCGCGACCGCACCGGATCGTACGACTGCCTCCATCTGCTGAGCGGCGGCAAGGACTCGACCTATGCCCTCTACCAGCTGGTCGAGCTCGGTTTCGAGGTCCGGGCGATGACACTCGACAACGGGTACATCTCCGAGGGGGCCAAGGAGAACGTCCGGCGCTCGGTCACCGACCTCGGCATCGACCACGAGTTCGTCACCTCCGACGTGATGGACGAGATCTTCCGGGATTCGCTCGAACGCCACTCCAACGTCTGCCACGGCTGTTACAAGACCCTCTACACCCTGGCAACGACTCGCGCGGATCAACTTGGGATCCCGGTCATCGTCACGGGGCTGTCGCGTGGGCAGCTCTTCGAGACCCGTCTCGTCCCGCAACAGTTCGGTGCGGACCGGTTCGATCCCGACGCGATCGACCGAGCCGTGGTGGAGGCCCGCCGGTCGTACCATCGCGTGGACGACGGTCCGAACCGTTTGCTCGACACATCCGTGTTCGAGAGCGATGCCGTCTTCGAGCGGATCTCCTACGTCGACTTCTACCGCTATGTCGACGTCGAGCTCGCCGACATGCTCGCGTACCTCGAGGACAGCGCCCCCTGGGTGCGGCCGGCCGACACCGGGCGCTCGACCAACTGTCTGATCAACGCGGCCGGGATCCACACCCACGTCACCGAGCAGGGATACCACAACTACGCGATCCCGTACGCCTGGGACGTTCGGCTCGGCCACAAGACCCGCCAGGAGGCGATCGACGAGCTGGACGACGATCTCGACATGGCGGCGGTCATCGACATGCTCGGCAAGGTGGGCTACACGCCGGCACCCCGCGAGATCCTCACGGCGTGGTACGAGGTCGCCCCGGAGACCGCCCCACCGGCCCCCGCTGAGCTGAGGGCGTTCCTTGCCGGCAAGCTCCCGGCCCACGCGATTCCGGCCGCGTTCGTGGCGGTCGACCAGATCCAGATGACCCGGAACGGCAAGCTCGACATCGAGGCGCTCCCCGAACCCACGCGGGTGCATCGGTCGGGCCCCTCGCTGCAGGTCTCGGCCGAATCGGAGCTCGAATCCACGATCGTGGAGATCTACGAACGCGTGCTCGGTCTCGAGCCGGTGGGCGTGACCGATGACTTCTTCGATCTCGGCGGGGACTCGCTCGCGGCGCTCGGCCTCGTGGTCGAACTGAGCGACCGGCTCGGTCGCACGGTGCGCGAGGAGCTCGCGTTCACCATGACGACGCCGCGTTCGCTGGCCGAGGCGATCGAGTCGTACGGCGACGACCAGACCACCTCCATCACCGCCCGACCGGCGGGAGTCGCGCCGCCCCTCGGCCCGGCCGAACAGGCGATGCTGTTCGAGCACCTCGACGATCCCGACGATCCGAGGTTCAACGTCGGTCATCTCTTCCGCGTCCACGGCGATGTCGACGTCACCAGATTCGTCGACGCGGTGCGCTCCGTGGTCGCGCTGCACTCACCGCTGACGTGGACGTACGGGGATCCTCGTCGCCGGCTCTCTCCCGACGAAGCGATCGATGTGTTCGTTCGGTCGGGGGCGATCGAGGCCGACGACCTGCCGTCTGCGCTGCGCAGGTACCACCTGCAACCGTTCGACCTCGAGCACGGTCCGATCGGCCGGTGCGTCGTTCAGCCTCTCGCGGACGGTTCGGTCGCGGTGCTCCTGGTGGTGCACCACATCGCCGTCGACGCCGGCAGCTTCGACCGGTTGTGGGCGCAGATCGACCGGGCGTACAGCGGTGTGGAGCCCGAGCCGTCGCCGATCGACTATGCCGATCACGCCGCCTGGCAGCAGGAGCGACTGGCCGACGCCGATCTCACGGCCTGGCTCCGGGAGCCGTTCGCCGACGAGGTCCACTTCGAAACCGATGGTGGCGGTGACGAGCCCGGTGGCGGCTATGTCCAGCGCACCGCCTCGTTCACGACCGACGAGCTGCGAAGTGGGCCGGGAACCACCCCCTTCGCCACCAGCCTCGCGGCGCTCGCCATCGTGCTCCGCAGGCGAAGCGACGGCGACCGGGTAGGACTCGGACTCACCATGTCGACCCGCGAGCATCCGGCAGCAGACGACCTCGTCGGTCTCTTCTTGAACACCGTCCCGGTTGCCGTCGAGGTCGTGCCGAGCGCGACGTACGAGGAGGTCGCGCGGGAGGCGAGCGCAGCGGTTGCCGCAGCGATGTCGGTCCGTGCGGTGCCGCTGGCGCGAATCGTCGCCGCTCGTCGGCGCGCCGGTGCGGTGGCTCCGCCGGTCAACATCCTGCTCGCGTTCGAGGACTGGGTGCCATGCCGTCTCGGTCCGACACAGGTGGACCACGACGTCCTCGCCACCGGTTCCCCGGTGGCCGATCTGACCGTGTTCGTGCAACGTCACGGTCCGCGGATCGAGCTGAGCATCGAGCATCGCAACTCGGTGCTCGATCCAGATGGGGCGTCGCGTCTGCTCGACGAGCTCGATCGGACGATCCGGGCGTCGATCGATCGACCGCGGGCAACCGCCGTCGACCGAAGTGGAGACGGATCGTCGGTGGTCGTGACCGGGCCGATGCTGGAGTTCGACGATCGACCGCTGCACGCCGCGATCGGTGACCAGGCCGAACGCGATCCGGCCCATCCTGCGGTCCGACTCGACGACCAGATCATCACGTACGGCGACCTCGACCGGCGTTCGAGCCAACTGGCCCACGAGTTGCGTTCGCGTGGCGCCGGTCCGGGTGGGTTCGTGGGCGTGGTGGCGCATCGCACGCCCGACACGGTCGTGATGATCCTCGGAGTGCTGAAGTCGGGAGCCGCCTACGTCCCGATCGATCCCGGCTATCCGCCGGGGCGGATCCGCCACATCGTCGCCGACGCCGACCTGTCGATGATCGTCACCTCCGAGGATGCCGATCCGCTCCCCACCACCGCCGAGCTGCTCACGTTCGATGCGCTGGAACTCGATCGTCGGCCGGAGACTGCTCCCGACGTCGACATCGCTCCCGATGATCTCGCCTATCTGATCTACACGAGCGGTTCCACGGGGCTCCCCAAGGGCGTGATGGTGCGGCATCGCAACATCGTCGCGTCCACGTCGGCGCGCTCCGACGTGTATCCGCATCAGATCGAGCGGTTCCTGCTCGTGTCGTCGTTCGCGTTCGACAGCTCGATGGTCGGACTGTTCTGGACGCTGTGCACGGGCGGCACGCTCGTGTTGCCGCCCGTTGGACGGCACGACGACGTCCTCGTCCTCGACGAGGTGATCGAGCAGCTCCGCATCACCCATCTCCTCGCGTTGCCGTCGCTCTACCGGCTGCTGATGAGCGAAGCCGACGACGGTCAGCTCCGTTCGCTCGCCACGGTGATCGTCGCCGGTGAGGCCTGCCCCTTCGACGTCGTCGAACTTCATCGATCGGTGTGTGCGTCGGCGTTGCTCGTCAACGAGTACGGCCCGACCGAGGGAACCGTGTGGAGCCACGCCTACCTCATCGACGACGCGCTCGACTCCGATCCGGTGCCGATCGGCACGCCGATCCCCGGTGGCGCACATCTCGTGCTCGACGAGACCGGACAGCCTGTCGGACCCGGTGAACCGGGCGAGCTCCTGATCGGCGGCGCGGGCATCGCAGCCGGCTACCTCGGACGCGCCGACCTCACGGCGGAGCGGTTCGCGGAGCTGGACGTCGTGCTGACCGGTGGAATCCCCGGACCGTGGTACCGGACCGGGGACCTCGTTCGCACCGACGATCGGGGCCGGTTGGTGTTCGTCGGTCGGGTCGACGAGCAGGTCAAGATCCGGGGCGTCCGCATCGAGACCGGCGAGGTCGCCGCGGTACTGCGCGCCCACCCCGACGTCACCGACGCCGTGGTGGGCATGGCGGCGATCGCCGGACGCGATCAACTGGTGGCCTGGTTCGTTCCAGCGGGTGCAGCCGCGGATGCGGCGTCGTTGCGCGAGGCGATGTCGGAGCGCCTCCCGAGCCAGTTCATTCCGTCCCGTTTCGTGCAGCTGTCGGAGCTACCTCTCGGGCCCAACGGCAAGATCGACCGACGTGCCCTCCCGACACCTGACGGCACGGCAGGACACGAGACTGCCGCCGGCGACGGCGTCGCCGACTCGGCCGGGGAGGTCACGACGGCAGACCGGGCGGCGGAACGACTCGCCGCGATCTGGGCCGATGCGCTGGGGGTGGCGAGCGTCGGGCTCGACGACAACTTCTTCGATCTCGGTGGCGATTCGATCGTCAGTCTCCAGATCGTGGCGCGTGCTCGTCGAGTCGGGATCGAACTGCGTCCACGTCAGGTCTTCGACCATCAAACCGTGCGCGAGCTCGCTGCCGTCGCTGCCGACGACCAGCGACACCTGCCCGATCAGTCGCCGGTCGTCGGCGATGTCGCGCTGACGCCGATCCAGCACTGGTTCTTCGAACAGGCCCTCGCGTCTCCCGACCACTGGAACCAGACGCTGGAACTCGACCTCGACCCGGCCGCCGACATCGAGGTGCTGGTGGAGGCGCTCGAGCTCGTCCGTGACCACCACGACCAGCTGCGTGCGACCTTCGATCCGGACCGCGAGCCGCCGGGTCAGATCATCCGTGCGCAGGCCGAGGCGGTCGTGGTCCGTCACGTCGATCTCGATGTCTCGAGCCCGGACGAGGTCGCCGCAGCCGTCGACGACCTCGAAGGTTCGCTCGATCTTCGTCGGGGCCGACTCGTGGGCGTGCTCGCGTGCCACTCGGGTGGCGTCCCACGCCGACTCGTCGTGACGATCCATCACCTCGTCGTCGACGGTGTCTCGTGGTCGCCGATCATCGAGGACTGGTCGAACGCCTACGAGGCGCTGGTCGACCGACGCGACCCGGTGTTCCCAGAGCGGTCGACATCGTTCCGGACCTGGTCGGCCGCGCTCGCGTCGGCTGCTGCCGATGATCGGTTCTCCGGCTCGCGTCCGTTCTGGGGTGGGGATGCCGTGGCCGGCGACGCCGAACGCGCGCTTCGAGGCTCGCCGTCGAACACGGAGGGCAACGCCCGAGCCGTCACGGCATCTCTCGATCCGACGCAGACGGCTGCACTGGTCGGGATGACCACCTCGTACGGCGACCGTGCGTTCACGGTCGAGGATGTCCTCCTCGCTTCGCTGGCGGCGGTCGTGCCGCGACGGCTCGGTCATGCCCACCTGGCAGTCCTGCTCGAGGGGCACGGGCGTGAGGACCTCGTCGAACCCGGCGTCGATCTGAGTCGGACCGTGGGGTGGTTCACCACCCAGTTTCCGGTCGAGCTGCGGGTGTCCGATCCCGACGACGCGGTGGCTGTGCTCGAGGAGGTCCGCGACGATCTCCGCCGGATCCCGCATCGGGGCATCGGGTTCGGTGTCGATCGGCACCTCGGCGACGTCGACGCGCTCTCGTCGATCGAACTTCCGATCGTGGCCTTCAACTACCTCGGTCAGCTCGATCGGACGGTTCGGCCGGCCTTCCCCTTCACGGCCGTCGGTGAGCTACGCGGTGCCATCGCATCGGACAACCGGCGAGCCCACCTCCTGGGGATCCTCGCGCTGATCCGCGGCGGCCGCCTGACGATCACGGTGGACCACCTGCCCGACCACCTCGATTCGACGGCTGCTGCGGAGCTGGCCCGTGACCTCGCTCGCACGATCGTGCGACTGACCGAGGCCGCATCGGCCGGTCGTGATCCCGGCGGTTTCGACCTGCTGGAACAGAGCGAGGCCGACGCAGCGCAGTTGAGCGCGCTGCTCGATCAACTCGAATGATCGTCGACGAAGACGTAGTAGGGAGCCGAGGCGAGCAGGCCGACCCATCGTCGACTTCGCGAGCTGCCGCTCTGGTTGGTGATCGTGGTGAACCGGAGCCCCGACGCCCGCTCGACCTCGCGGACGATTCGGCGCGGCACGGCCTGGTGCAATCGGAGACCGTTGATGTCGACCATGGTTCGCCGCGCGAACCCTCCGGTGAGCAGGTACCGAGCCCGCACCTTGCGGAACTCGGCCGAACCGAGACCGCTCGGCGAGAGTGCGAGTCCGGCGGGGTTGAACGCGTTGAAGATGAGCACGCCGCCGGGTCGCAGCACGCGCCCCACCTCCGCGAACGCTCTGGAGCGATCCGTCCGGTGGATGAGGTAGTCGGAACCGTGCAGGCCGATCAGAACGATGTCGAACGAGTGGTCGGAGAACGGAAGCCGGACCATGTCGGCAACGGCCAGGTGCACGCCGCGGCGATCGTCTGTCGCCGCGAACTCGGCGAGGGCCGAGGCGTTGATCTCGATCGAGTGCACTTCGGCGCCGGCGTCCCGCAGCATGATCGCCGAGCGACCGGTCGCCGCGGTTCCGACGTCGAGCGCACGTCCACCGGGTCGCACGTGCTCGTCGACGAGCTGCTGTTCGACCGGCACCACCGGTCGATGCCGATAGACGTGATCGTGCGAGCCCAGTCCGGACGTCATCGGCTCGACCGTTCGGACGGCCCGGAGGGATCGGGCACTGCGGCGGCGACCGCCTGCTCGAGGCGACTCTGCAGGCGTTCGGCCAGCACGTGGACGTGTGGTTCGAGGATGAAGTCGTCGTGTCCACCGGGCACCGGCTCGCACCGGAGGTCGGACGCCGATCGACGCCATCCCCGATCGGGTCCGGCGTGGCGGAAGACGTCGAGCACGTCGCTCGCAGCGAAGAGCCAGACCGGACCGTCGTAGTGCGGAGTGTCGTAGTCGTCGAGCAGGGTGCGGACGTTGGCGACGAGTTGGGCGTCACGGAGTTCGTGGGGGACGGCTCCGTCGTTCGGTGTCTCGTTCTGAACGATCTCGTCGGCGCGTGCGTACAGGCGACGCTGGCGGCGTACCTCCCGACGCTCGAGCAGGTACGACGGTCCGTTGCGCCAGAGTGCCGCAGCGTGCTCACGTACCGTGCGGCGGCGCCCCTCGATCGATCGGTGGAACGTGTCCAGGAGGACGACCGCAGCGACCGGTCGACCACGCGCCGCCAGGCGGACGGCCATCTCATACGCGATGATGCCCCCACCCGAGAAGCCGGCGAGGAACAGGGGACCCTCCGGCCGGTCGGCGATCACCTCGGAGATGTACGCCTCGCACATCTCGTCGAGCGTCGAATGCGGTGGCGTCACCCCATCGACGCCGCTCGCCTGGATGCCGACGGTCCGCCATTCGGGTGACAACGCCAGCGCCAGATCGCGGAAGTTGAGGACGTTGCCGCCTGCACCGTGCACGCAGTACCAGGTGCGGCGGTCGTCGTCACCCGGTGCGATCGGCACGAGATGGCGGAAGGAGTGGTCGACGCCGCCCGTCGTTCCGCCCGCGGCGATCGCACGAACACGTCGGAGCAGGGTGCGAGGCGTCGGATCGGAGTAGAGGACCGACAGCTCGAGGTTCACGTCGTGATCACGCTTGATCCGCGACAGCAGCCGCATCCCGGCGATCGAGTGGCCACCGACGTCGAAGAAATCGTCGTCCGGTCCGATCTCGCCCGTGCCGATCACGTCCTTCCAGGTCGAGATCATCGCGACCAGGTCCTCGTCGAGCGGTCCATCGACGATGGGTTGGCGGGCGGTGACGACCCGGGCCAGCGCCTGGTGGTCGATCTTTCCGGACGGCAACAGTGGGATGCTGTCGATCTGGTTGAGCTCGCTCGGCACGAGATGATCGGGTACGCGATCGGCGAGTTGCCGACGGGCGCCAACGACGTCGAGCTCGCCGTCTGCCACGACGTGCGCGACGAGGCGGGTGTGCTCGTGCTCGGCCGATGCGTCGACCACCACGACGTCTCTGATCTCGGGGAGTCCACGTATCGCTGCCTCGATGTCGCCGAGCTCGACCCGCATTCCACGGACCTTGACTTGGCGGTCGAGCCGGCCGAGGTACACCAGTTGACCGTCGTCGCGCCAGCGTCCGATGTCACCGGTCGCGTATCGGCGCCCGTGGTCGCCGTCACCGAAGGGGTTGGAGCAGATGCGCTCGGAGGTCAGATCGTCGCGGCGCCAGTACCCGCTCGTGACGCCGACCCCGCTGATCCAGATCTGGCCGGGCACGCCCGGCGGTGTGGGCCTGCCGACCCGATCGAGCACGTACACCCGCAGGTTGTCGATCGGACGGCCGATCGGCACCGATTCCTCCACGTCTTCCTCCTCCGCGTCTTCCTCCGCGTCTTCCTCCACGTCGTCCGATCTGCCGTCGAAGCAGGTGGCGTCGGCCATCACCTCCGACATGCCGTACACATTGAGCAAGGTTGCGTTCGGCATCGCAGCTCGGAACCGATCGGCGAGCGATCGCGACAGCACCTCACCGCTCAGTGTCCACAGCGCCAGCCTCGGCAATCGTTCGGCCAGGTCGTCGATGGTGTCGAGGAGCACGTCGAGGAGCGATGGCACCATGACGATCCGACGGATCTCGTGGTGCCCCAATGCCGACACGAACGCATCGGGATCACGCACCACCCGGTCGGGGACGATGACGACCGGTCGGCCTGCCGCCAGCGGTGCCCAGAGCTCGGCGACGTGGTCGACGAAGTCGAGGGTCGTCTTCTGGCACGCGATCTCGTCGTCGCCGAAGGGGTAGGTCTCGTGCTGCCATCGACATCGGTTGATCACTGCCCGGTGGGTGCCGGGGACACCCTTCGGACGTCCGGTCGATCCGGAGGTGAACACCACGAACATCGGATCGTCGGCCGTCGCCTCGATGATCGGTCGATCGCCGGCGATGCCCGCGCCGGCGCTCCCGGCTGCCGCGACATCGATCGCCGCGATTCCCGACTCGGCGAAATCCGTGAGCCCTGCTGCGGTGGTGATCGCCAGCGACGGAGCCGCACCTTCGATGATCGCCCGTCTCCTGTCGGCCGGCGTGGCGGGTTCGAGCGCGACGTATGCAGCGCCCGCTCGCATCGTCGCGAGCAGCGCGATCACGGTCTCGGCCGACCGCGGGATCGAGACCACGACCGGTTCCCCGCGCCCGACACCCTCGGCGCGCACCGATCCGGCGATTCGATCGGCGGCCGCGAGGAGCTCCTGGAACGTCCACGTACGCTCACCGTCGATCAACGCAGGTGAGTCCGGTTGCGCACGGGCGCAGCGCTCGATCTCGGCGGGCACCGTCGTCGACGGAACCGGTCGGTCGGTCCGGTTCATGTCGACGAGCAGCCGCCTGCGGGTCGCCTCGGTGAGCACCGACACCGAACGCAGGTTTCGACCAGGGGTCGTGCTCATCTGGTCGATCACCTCCACGAATCCGGCGAGCAGCTCGTCGACACTCGCGGCGTCGAACCGGGATTCGTCGAAAAGCGCCAGCGCCTCGAGGTGGTCGCCCGGGCCGATCATCACGGTGAGCGGGAAGCGGGTCTGCTCGAAGACGCGGTGACCCTCGACGGCGAACGGTCGATCCGATCCGCGCGAGCGTGGGTAGTTCTCGAACACCAGCGCCGTCTCGAACAACGGAAGGCCCGGCGGGACCTGGCTCCACCGTGCCACATCGGCGAGCGAGCTGTACTGATACTGGGTCAGGTCGAGTTGCTGAGCCTGGATCCCCGACCACAGCGAACTCACCGAGTCGTCGCCGTCGAACCGCACTCGCATCGGCAGCGTCGACAGGAACATGCCCACCATCGACTCCACGCCGTCGAGTTCGGACGGTCGGCCGGCGCCGGTCACCCCGAACACCACGTCGTCATCGCCGCTGTGGCAACTGAGCACGGTGGCCCACGCCGCCTGGACGAGCGTATTGGTCGTCACGCGATGGTCGCGCGCCGCTGCGACGAGCCGCGCCGTCGACTCCCGATCGAGTGACACCGACGTGCGAGCGAGCTGGAAGTCAGCGTCGGAGGATCCCCGATCGGATGCCAGCCGGGTCGGCTGATCGAAGCCGTCGAGGCGTGCTCGCCAATACTGCTCGGCGTCATCGGAATCCTGCGATGCGATCCACGCGACGTGATCCCGGAACGGTCGGGACGGCGCGACATCGCCGCCGGCGCAACGATCGAGCACCTCCTCCAGCACGAGCGCGGTCGACCAACCGTCGAGCATGATGTGGTGGAAGCTCCACACCACGTGGATGCGGTCGTCGGTGACCCGGACGACCGTCACGCGCATGACCGGCGGCCGGGTGAGATCGAAACCGCGTTGGCGGTCGTCGTGCGCCAGCACGTCCAGCGCTTCATCGGCAGCGATCTCTGACCGCCAGTCGAGCTCGACCCACGGGAGATCGACGGTGGTGCGCACGACCTGGACCGGGTCGTCGAGACCTTCCCACAGCCAGATGGTCCTGAGCGCAGGATGTCGATCGATCGTGTCGGTCCAGGCGCGACGGAGTTCGTTGAGATCGATGTCGCCGACGAGATCGAATCGGACTTGCTCGAAATACAGCTCCGGGTCGCGATGTCTGAGGGCATCGAACAGGATGCCCAGCTGCGACGGTGCGAGCGGGTAGATGTCAGCGACGCCCTTCATTGCACCACCGTCATTGCACCACCGTCATGGCACCATCCGTCATGGCACCATCCGTCATGGCACCATCCGTCATGGCACCATCCGTCATGGCACCATCCGTCATGGCACCATCCGTCGTCGTACCGCCTGCATCGGCGACAGTCTCGCGCAGGTGCGGGGTGGTGGCATCGGCCGTCTCCACATCGATGTGGGCACCGGGGGTGACGCTGGGCGGTGTCAGCGCTGAGCGGGACGAGTCGGCTGTCAGACGTTGCCGGTGATGCGGTCCGGATGCACGACGACCACGACGCGTCGTTCGGCCGCCATCACGCGGTCGAACTCGTCCCAGTCGTCGTGGCTGCCACCCGCTGCCGCGAACACGTCGCGAAGAAGCAGACGGATGCGGTCCGGATCGAAACCATCGGCAGGATCGTCGGGTCCGAACAGATCCGCCCGGCCGGTGACGCCGACCCATCGCCAGCCCTGTCGGGCGACGATCGTCACGGGTCGTCCACGGCGGAGGTGGCCGAGTCGTGCAGCGGATCCGCCCGACACGAACGCGATCGCGTCCATCTCGGTGACCGGATGGGGCATCACCCCCGCGTTGACCACACTCGACAGCACCGCTCGATTGGACCGAGCGGTGCTGACGACGGCGAGGCCGTGGTCGGCGGACAAGAAGTCATGGATGTCGTCGATGCTCGGCATGATGCAACGGTACGGCTCGCCGACGCATTCGTTGGCACCTACTGTGGCTGCGTGATCGACGAGGTGCTCGTCGCCAACCTGGCCTTCTACGAAGCCCACGAATCGCGCGACCTCCGGGCGATGAGTGCGTCATGGGAGCACTCGGACCGGGTCGTGTGCATCCACCCTGGCTGGCCGATCCTCCGGACGTGGCCGGCCGTCGAGGAGTCGTGGCGGCGGATCCTGTCGGGCCCCGGCCGAAATCAGTTCATCCTCACGAACGAGGCCGTCGTGATCGACGGCGAACTCGCATGGGTGACACTCGACGAGAACCTCGTCGACGGCGGCGGAACCGGAACGGTGGCCGCCACCAATCTCTTCGTGCGCGACCACAGCAGTTGGCTGCTGGTCGCGCACCATGGCTCGCCCGTCGTCATGCGATGACGGCGTGCCTCAGTCGTCGGCGTGATCGATCCGACGCGATGCCGTCGAGGTCATGACGTCGTATCCGTCGTCGTTGACGACGATCTCGACGTCGGGCGCGAGATCGTCACGTTGACGACGCTGGAGCGCGAAACCACCTGCCAGGACCACTCCGTACACGGTGACCATGAAGATCGCGATACCGACGGTGAACAGGAGGGTGTTGAGGTCGCTCACGACGCGCCCACTTCCTCGCGGGCGGCCGGCGTCCGGGTGGGCTGCTCGGCGGGGGTCAGGATGAGGGTGCCGAGCGAATGGATCGACGGCACCCAGAGGCCGACGAAGATGCCGGCGGTCTGCTCGTCCTGCACGAAGTACAACCAGACGGAGAAGAGGAACGAGAGGAAGCCGGCCACGAGGAACGGGGCTTTCAGCTTGATGGAGGCGGGAAGTGTGTTCACGATGGGACCTTTCTTGATCTTGGACCCGTTTAAACATCGTTTAGCACTATTTATTCCGCACGGAGGTTCCGAGGCGCTACGCGTCGAGCTGGCGAGCGAGAGCCTTGGGAGCGACGAGTCGGTAGCCGTCGCGAACGATGCCGTCGATCTCGTCCCAGTCGAGGTCGCGATCGAGCCGGACCCCGACCCAGCCGCGGTGCCCGACATACGGCGGGCGGTAGAAGCGATCTGGCTCGTCCTCGACCAGTTGCTCCTGCACGCCCGGCGGGGCCGGTACCCAGATCGAGGTTCCGTGCTCTCCGTGTGTCCCGTTCGGGTGATACGTGCACACGACCTTCTTGTCGCGGACGAAGAACGTGGGCGAGCCGTGGCTGATCCGCTCGCTCACCTCGGGCAGTCCGGTGCACAGCTGGCGCAGCCGCTCCAGTATCTGATCGTCCGATTCCGACATGGTTTCCAGTGGCGCGCGACGCCGAGTTCAGACGAGGAGGGAGTCGGTCACGATGTCGACCAGCGCCGGACCGGGGTGGGCGAGCGCCTCCCCGATGGCGTCGTCGAGTTCGTCCGGGTCGGTGACGCGGATGCCCTTGGCGCCGCAGAGCGCGGCGAACGCCGCGAAGTCGGGATTGTGCAACGACGTCTGCCACACGTCCCAGCGGGCCGCCCGCTGCTCCTTGGAGATCTTCCCCAGTTCGCCGTTGTCGAGGAGCACGTGGGTGATGTTCATGCCGTACCTCACTGCGGTGGTCAACTCCATCGCGTATTGGGCGAAACCGCCGTCACCGCTCACGCTGACCACCTGCCTGGTGTCGCCGACGGCTGCCCAGGCTCCCATCGCGGCCGGCAGCGCGAAGCCGATCGAACCCAGATAGCCCGACATGATGACGTCCTGCTCGCCGCTCGACTCGAAGTACCGGCCGAACGAGTAGGTGTTGTTGCCGACATCGACCGCGATCACCGCATCGGGCGCCACCTGACGCGTGAGCGCCGCCATGACCGCTGCGGCGCCGATGCCGTGGCCCGCGTCGTCGCTCACGCGACGCTGCTTCTCGTGCGACCACATCGTTCGCCGCTCGACGATCTCGTCGCGGACGTCGGCGGCGGCGAGCTCGCCATCGAGCAGCCTCCGCAAGGCGTCGGCCGTGACGGCCACGTTGCCGAGCAGCGGCACCTCGACGCCGTGATATCGCCCGAGTGCCATCGGATCGTCGTCGACTTGGATCGTCGGCTTGTAGTCGGCGATTCCGGTGTGATTCGAGAAGCTCGCCCCGAACACCACGAGCAGATCCGACTCGTTCATGAACCAGCTCGCGACCGGTGTCCCGGATCGTCCCATGACACCGCAACCGAGGGGATGGTCGTCGGCGATCAGGCCCTTGGCCTTGAAGGTGGTGGCCACCGGCGCCCCGAGGTGTTCGGCGAGTGCGATCACCTCGCCCATCTGTCGCCGCGCGCCGTGTCCGACGATGATCATGGGGCGCCGCGCGGTCGTCAGCAGATCGACGGCTCGTCGCATCTCACCGGGCGGCGGTTCGACGGCTCGTGACGCCAGTCGTCCGACGGGGGTCGAGGCTGTCGCATCGTCGTCGACCGGTCGGTACTGGACCTCGTCGGGCAGGATCAGATGGGCCACGTTCCGATCGACGATCGCGCGCTTCATCGCCAACGCAGCGAGCTCCGCGTGATCGGATCCCGCCTGGACGGTCTCGCTGAACGCCGCGACGTCGGAGAACGCTGCTTCGAGATCAGCGTCCTGGAACGCACCGCGCCCCTTCACCTTCGACGGCACCTGACCCGAGATCGCCAGGATCGGTGCGCGGTCCTCCTTGGCGTCGTAGAGACCGGTGAGCATGTTCGTCGAACCGGGTCCGGCGATGCCGAAGCAGGCGGCCACGCCGCCGGTCAGCTTCCCGTACGCCGACGCCGCGAAGGCGGCCGCACCCTCGTGCCGGATCCCGATGTAGGTGAGATCGCCGCGTTCCTCGGCCTTGCGGATCGCGTCGGCGAAACCGAGGTTGGAATGGCCGACCATGCCGAACACGTGGGTCAATCCCCAGTTGGTCAGCGTCTCGACGAGGACGTCGGACACGGTGCGGACCGGTTCGCGGTCCGGAGGCAGCTCCACGTAGATGCCGTCGTCGCGCTCCTCGGTGGCGAAGCACGCCGGCGCATCGCTGAACCCTTCCGGCGGCTCACCGGTGTGAGGCGAATAGTCGTAGCCGTGCCAGGGGCAGCGCAGCCAGCCGTTCTCGATCGTGCCCTCGCCGAGCGGGCCGCCCTGGTGTGGACATGCGTTGTCGAGACAGCCGTACCGGCCGGCGGACCGTGTGACGGCGAGCGAACGGCGTCCGACGGTGACGGTCGTGACGCGCCCCTCGCCGAGCTCGTCGGGATCGAGCACCTTGTGCCACGTGTTCTCGGGTGCGCGGTCGCTCATGGGTGGAGTCCTCCGTACGGGATGCCGGCGAGGTGATGCATCTCGCGATCGAACGTGGTGAGGTCGTCGAGGCCCAGCTCGCTCACGTGTGCGTGTCCACACGCCCGGGCCATGACGGTCATCAGCTCGGCGGTCGCGGTCAGGAAACGGGTCAACCGTTGCGCGGCGTCGTCGATCACGAGGCGCTGACGGAGACCCGGCTTCTGGGTCGCGATGCCGACCGGGCAGTTGTCGGTGCTGCAGGCGCGCATGCCGAGACACCCGATCGCCTGCATCGCAGCGTTCGACACGGCGACGGCGTCGGCGCCGAGCGCGAGCGCCTTCACGAAGTCGACATGGGTGCGCAGACCGCCCGTGATCACGAGCGTGACGTCGGATTCGCAGGCGTCGAGGTGGCGCCGTGCACGTGCGAGCGCCGGGATCGTCGGGACCGAGATGTGGTCGCGGAACACCTTCGGTGCGGCACCGGTGCCGCCACCACGCCCGTCGAGGATCACGTAGTCGACGCCGATCTCGAGTGCCGCGTCGAGATCGTGCTCGATGCGCTGGGCCGACAGCTTGGCACCGATCGGTATTCCGCCGGCGGCATCGCGCACGTCCCCGGCGAGCGCCCGGAAGTCGTCGATCGTGCGCAGATCGGGGAACGTGGCGGGTGAAACGGCCGGCGTCCCCTCGTCGAGACCGCGCACCTCGGCGATCTCGCCGACGACCTTGTTGCCGGGAAGATGGCCACCGGTGCCGGTCTTGGCTCCCTGGCCGAACTTGAAGTGGAAGGCCTGCACGTCTCGCACCTTCTCGAGCGCCCAACCGAAGCGACCGGAAGCCAGCTCGTAGAAGTAGCGCGAGTTCTCGGCCTGCTCGTCGGGCAACATGCCACCTTCACCGGAGCAGATCCCGGTGCCCGCGCCCTGAGCGCCACGTGCGAGCGCGATCTTGGCCTCGCGCGACAACGATCCGAAGCTCATGTCCGACACGAACACGGGGATGTCCAGGTGGAGCGGCTTGTCGGCGGTGCGCCCGATCGTGACATCGGTGCCGACGGCCACGTCGTCGAGCAACGGTCGTCGAGCCAGCTGCGCTGTCACGATCTGGATCGAGTCCCACGACGGCAACTCGTCGCGCGGGACACCCATCGACGTCACCTCACCGTGATGGCCGACCCGCTCCAGCCCGTGCGCCGCCAGCCGGTGGATCATCCCGACGAACGGCTCGTCGGGTGTTCCGTGGGGGTCCTGATATGCGCCCTGGTACGCCTCGCGGTCGTAGGGCTGCGGGTGCTCGACCTCCCAGGCGAGGATCTCGTCCTCGTCGACGAGCACCTGATCGTCCTCGATCCAGGAGGTGAATCGATGGAGACGTTCGTCGTTGTCGTACGAGCTGATGCCGGTGCGGTAGCAGTAGTCCCAACCGTGCACGCCGCACAGGATGTTGCCGTCGCTGACCGTCCCGTCGGCGAGCAGTGCGCCGCGGTGATGGCAGCGGCCATAGAGCACCGACTGTTCGTCGTCGTATCGAACGATGACGAGGTCGACGTTGCTGACGATCGCACCTGCGGGCTTCCGGTCCTCGAGCTCGCTCCAACGAGCGACGGTGAGTGGTTGCACGGTGGTTCTCCTCCCAGACCTTCCCAACAGTAACGACCGAAGGGAGTGGGGTCGCCACGAGTGACAGGCGCCCGTCCACCCGCCGTGCGGATTCCCGACGTGGTCGTGGTCGACATCGACGGCCGATCCGCCGGCTCGGCGTCGGCCGCCCTACCGTCGTCACGATGAACCCGCCGGCGAAGATCTGCGCCAGCTGTGGCCGTAGCATCGCGTGGCGGAAGGCGTGGGAGCGCAACTGGGATCACGTCCGCTACTGCTCCACCGGGTGCCGACGGCACAAGGTAGCGCCGATCGATCGCGAGCTCGAGCGAGCGATCCTCGAACTGCTCGACTCGCGCCCGCGTGCGTCGACGATCTGCCCGAGCGAAGCGGCCCGGTCGGTCGGTGGTGAGACCTGGCGCGACCTGATGGAGCCGTCGCGTGCCGCCGCACGACGTCTCGTGGCAGCGGGAGCGGTCGAGATCACCCGAGCTGGTCGCGTCGTCGACCCGTCGACCGCGAAGGGCCCGATCCGGATCCGACGGGTCGACCGGACGTGATCCGCCGGATGCTCGGCCTGCCCTACGAACGGCAGGTGCTGGTGATCTACATCTTCGCCATCTTCATGACCGTCATCGACGGAACGATGGTGAACGTGGCGCTACCCAAGATGGCGGAGGACCTCGGTGTCGACGCGAGCGATGTCGAATGGATCGCAGTGGGCTATCTGCTCGCGGTCGCCACGGTGATCCCTGCCGCAGGCTGGCTGGGCGACCGCTTCGGCACGAAACGGATCTTCATGCTGTCGCTCGGCACCTTCACCCTGGTCTCGGTGCTGTGTGGGGCCGCTCAGACGCTCGATCAACTCGTGTTCTTCCGAGTCCTTCAGGGTCTGGGCGGCGGCTTGATGGCACCCATCGGCGGCGCGATGCTGTTCCGGGCGTTCCCGATGAGCCAGCGGGCGACTGCCGCGACCGCGGTCCTCAGTGTGGCGGTGATCGCTCCCTCGCTCGGTCCGTTGATCGGCGGGATCCTCGTCGATCAGGCATCGTGGCGGTGGATCTTCCTCATCAACATCCCGATCGGAGCGATCGGTCTCGTGCTGGCCTCCGCCTCGTTGCGCGAGGAGATCCAGGACGAGCCCGGTCGCCTCGACCTGCTCGGACTCGTGTTGAGCGGCGGGTCGATCGGTGTGCTGCTCTACACCATGTCGATCGGCCCCGAGCGGGGTTGGACGTCGTCGACCGTGCTCGCGCTCGGCGCGCTCGGCGTCGTCGCCTTCACGGCAGCGATCGTCACCGAGCTCCGGATCGAGCACCCGGCGCTCATGCTGCGGCTGTTCCGGGACCATCTCTTCCGCAACGTCAACATCGCCGCTGCGCTCATCTACGCCGGCTTCTTCGGTCAGATCTTCATCCTTCCGATCTACCTGCAGTCGCTCCGCGACTTCTCGGCGTTCCAGTCCGGGCTCGTGCAGTCGCCGCAAGCGTTCGGGGTTTTCGTCATCTCCAACCTGGTCGGAAGGCGCGCGTACCGCATCATCGGGCCCCGCCGCCTCATGGTCGGCGGCACCATCATCGCGGCTGCGATCACGTGCGGCTTCGCGCTGGTCGATCTCGGGACGCCGCTTGCGGTCGTCGCCTCGATGTCGTTCGGACGCGGGATGGCGATGGGTCTGGTGTTCGTGTCGATCCAGACCGCCGTCTACGCCACGACCTCGCTGGCCGACACGGGTCGGGCGACCTCGCTCTTCAACACCCAACGCCAGATCTCCTACGCGACGGGGACCGCGCTGGCAGCCACCGTGCTCGCAGCCAGCCTGGGCGGACTCGGCGATGCCGCCCCGGCCATCGACCGACTGCCGGCGCACCAACACGCGTTCCTGGCCGTCGGGCTGATCATGATCCCCGGCATCGTCGTGTCGTGGTTCGTTCGCGACGACGACGTCGCCGAGACCCGCGGGCTCGAACCGGTCGGAGCGATCGCCGGCGACTAGAAGTGGCGTCATGGACTTCGCCCCCGATCCGGATCACGAGGCGATCGTCGAGGCCGTCGATCGGGTGTGCGCCGGATTCGACGACGCGTACTGGACGGACTGCGACATCGAGCACCGGTTCCCGCGGGAGTTCTACGACGAGATGGCGAGCGGCGGATGGGTCGGTATCGCGATCCCCGCCGAGTACGGAGGTGGAGGGCGGGGGATCGCCGAGGCTGCGCTCGTCCTCAACCGGGTCGCAGCATCGGGGGCGGCGATGAACGGATCGACGGCGCTGCATCTCACGATGTTCGGTCTCAACCCGGTGGTGCGGTTCGGCAGCGACCGGTTGAAGGACGCCTTCCTCCCGCGGGCGGCGGCCGGTGACCTGCACGTCGCGTTCGGAGTGACCGAACCGGACGCCGGCACCGACACCAGCCGGATCTCGACGCGTGCCGTCGACGACGGGATGGGCGGGTTCGTGGTCAGCGGTCGCAAGATCTGGACGTCGAAGGCGCTGGAATCCGAGGTCTGCCTGCTGCTGGCGCGCACGGATGACGCGACGGCGGGGAGCGGGCGGTTCGGCGGTCTCAGCCTGTTCCTGGTCGATCTCGACCCGGACCACGTCGACATCCGGCCGATCGCGAAGACGGGACGCAACGCGATCGCGTCGTGCGAGGTCGCCTACGACGGGCTCCCGGTCGAGGGGTGGCGACTGGTCGGGGAGCGAGGTCGCGGCTTCGAGCAGATCCTGCACGGGCTCAACCCCGAACGGGTGTTGCTTGCGGCGATGTCGTGCGGGATCGGCGAGGTCGCGATCGAGCGGGCGATCGGCTACGCCAAGGAGCGGATCGTGTTCGACCGCCCGATCGGCGCCAACCAGGCGATCGCCCACCCGCTGGCACAGGCGCACATGCACCTCCGTGCGGCCTACATCTTGATGCTCGAAGCCGCCTGGCGCTACGACCACGACCTACCGTGCGGCGAGGTGGCCAACACCGCGAAGTATCTCGCCGCCGAGGCCTGCTGGTTCGCTGCCGATCAGGCGGTGCAGACCCTCGGTGGGCTCGGGTACGCCGTCGAGTACCAGGTCGAGCGATTCTGGCGCGAGGCGCGCCTCCAGCGGCTCGCTCCGGTCAGCCAGGAGATGACGTGCAATTTCATCGCCCAGAGCGTGCTGGGTCTACCGCGCAGTTACTGAGGGTGCCGGTCATCGCCGCCGGATCAGGCCGGAGTCCGCACCCGACGACTCTCGGCCCAGGTCTGTCCGTGCTCGACGTTGATGTCGCGTGGGAGGCCGAGCACCTGCTCCGCGATGATGTTCCGCTGTACGGCGAAGGTTCCGCCGCCGACGGTCAGCGCGGGCGCGAACAGGTAGCCGTAGTGCCAGATCGGGTCGACGTCGGGAAAGTGGCCGGTGCCCCGCGGGAAGTTGATCTCGGTGGCACCGGTCTGAGCGCCGGCGGGCAGCGCGCCGGCAGGGCCGGAACCGGCGAGCATGCCGTCGGCCCCGGCGACGTGCTTGGCGAGCGCCATGACGTGCTGCCCGTGCTCGTCGCCCATGATCTTCTGGATCGACGCCTCGACGCCTGGTGTCCGGCCCTCGAGCCGGGCGCTGAGGGTGCGGAGCCGACCGAGCCTGAGCACCTCCGACTCGATGTGGAGTCGGGCGAACCGCTGCCGATCGGTCGGATCCGACAGCCCTCCGTTCGCCCGCACCAGATCGAGCAGATGGCTCGCCGAGGGACCGGTGCCCCACATCGACCCCGCCGATGACAGCGAGACCCGTTCGTTCGCGAGCGTCACCTTGGCGAGCCGCCATCCGTCGCCTTCCTCGCCGACCAGGTACTTGGCCGGGAGGCGCACGTTGTCGAAGAACGTCTGGTTGAACGAGTGCGCAGTCGTCATGTCGACGATCGGGCCGAGGGTGATGCCGGGCAGGTCCATCGGCAGGATGAAGTACGAGATGCCCTTGTGCTTGGGCACGTCGGGGTCGGTGCGTGCGATGAGGATGCCGAACTGGGAGTGGTGCGCGCCGCTGGACCAGATCTTCGACCCGTTGATCACGTACTCGTCGCCGTCCCGGACCGCCCGGGTGCCGAGGCTCGCGAGATCGGAGCCGGAGTCGGGTTCGCTGAACAGCTGGCACCACACCTCCTCGCCGGTGAAGATCGGCTCGAGGAATCGCTCCTTCTGCCATTCGCTGCCGGCGAGGTAGATCGTCGGTGCCGCCCAGCCGACCCCGATCGCGTTGGTGGCGACCGAGGTCTTCGACACCCCGGCACGTGTGAGCTCGTCGTCGATGATCAGTTGGTGCATCGGGTCGGCGTCGAGCCCGTACGGCTCGGGCCAGTGGGGCACGATGTAGCCGCCCGCGTGCAGCGTGGTGTTGTCGGGGTCGGGGTGGTCGGCCAGCCAGGCGCGGATCTCGATTCGGCGCGGATCGTGCTCGGAGGGCATGTCGAAATCCATCATTTCCTCCCACGAGTCGAGCCGGCGGCGGGCCCGTTGGTGGGGCCACCGGCGAAGGCTTGCGCCTTGGTCATCCAGTCGCGGGTCAGGTCGCCATGGACGACGAGATCGGTGTCGTCGACGTGGCGACGCTGGGTCACGACGAGGCAGAAGTCCTCGGCCGGCCCCACGATCCGATCGTCGGCGTCGCTTGGTCCCCACTCCCACGTGTTGCCCGACGGCGATGTCAGCTCGACGCGTACTTCGCCGCCGGGTGGTTCCAGACCGCGGACGAGATAGCTCCAGCCACGCGTGATCACGCCGAGTTGGGCGATGTGACGCAGTCGGTCGGTCGCCGGCCGGACGACGCCGACGGCGTCGCAGACGTCCTGACCGTGAGCCCACACCTCCATCAGCCGCGCCGTGAGGAACGACTTGGCCCCCATCGACGGGCCGTACCACTCGACGCGGGCGTCGTCGGCCAGGGTTCGCCCGGCAGCTTCGAGCGCAGCGCGCCGGTGGCGCCATTCGACGAGCTGCTCGGCGGGTGTGAGCGTCCGGAACGCCCCGAGCGTCGCCTCGTCGACTGCGAGCTGGTCGGCGAAGCCCGCCATCAATTCCCGGCGGTGCTCGTCGAACGCCGCCGGGTCGGTGATCGCGAGGGCGGCGGTCGTGTCGAAGAACGTCAGGTGGCCGATCTGGTCGCTGATCGACCAACGCGGGCTCGGGGTGTCGAGCCCCCACTGCTCGGGTCGCAGCGGCGCGACCACTGCGTCGAGCGCACTCTGCTCGGCGACGAGATCGTCGAGGACTTCCGTGACGTTCATGCAACTCCCAGCGGTACCACTACGGCTCGAACGGTACCATCACCCCCCGTTTCATTCGGGGTCAGACCCCAAATGAAACGGTCGTAGGATCGGCGAGATGGACGCCGCGAGACGAGTCACTCCGGGGCGGCTCCGTCGATTGACCGAGGAGTTGCTCGAGGAGCAGCTCGGTGTCATCGAACGCTCATCGGTACCCGAGGTGCTCGTCGACGAGATCGACTACGCGCTCCGGCCGCCTCGGCACGAACGGCGCGTTCCGAGCTACGGGTCGTTCGTGTTGCCGACCGAACCGATCGAGGTGTTGGGCGAACGAACGGGGCTCGATGTCGTGGCGAGCCGTACCACCGAAGCCGTCGACGACGAGGTCCGGCGTTACGCCGACGGTCTGACGAGCTGGACGGTCCGAACCGCCGACGGGGTCGATCAGCTCGTCGTGTTCGATCGGCCGGCAGGATCGGAGCGCGACCTCGTGGTGCTCGCTGCCGCCAGCGGAGCGATGGTCGTCCAGCGGCATCCCGGCGGGGAAGTGCGTCTCGTCGGTTCCTTCGGGGTTGCTCGATGGGACGGCCTGGGATGGCACATCGAACCCCCAGTCGACTCATGGCTCGCGTGGGCGAGTTGCGGGCTCGGCGACGTCGGCACCGGCGCCCTCGACGGCCTGTTGCGATTCGCCGTCCACGATCTCGGCTCGCAGGGTGTCGGGGCGCTCCTCGTCTACGCGCCCTCCGACCGGACGGCGTCCTCGCTCGAACGACGTCTGCCCGAACCGCCGCCGCTGCGGATCGATCGCCCGGCCGACCTGGCGCCGCTTCGGCACGTGCTCACCCAGATCGACGGTGCTGCCCTGTTCGACGCATCGGGCCGGTTGGTCGAGCTCGGTGTGCGCCTCGTCCCGAGCTCCGACGCGGAGAACGCCATCACGGCCATCGGCGGAACGCGGCACACGTCGGGGCGGCGGTACAGCCACGACGACCCGCAGGCGGTGGTGATCGCCGTGAGCGAGGAGGGCCCGGTGACGGTCTTCCGGCGCGGTGACATCGTCGGCCACTCTCCCGTTGCATTCGGGGTCTGACCCCGAATGCAACGGTCAGGCGAGGATGTGGCGGACGGTCGGAGGCGGGCGTTCGGTGGCTTCGACCTGGGTGTTCGACCAGCCGACGTAGATCACCGCGATGATGCGGTCGTCGGGTTCGAAACCGCTCAACTCCAGCACTCGTCCCGAGTCCACCAGGGGTGGGGTCGACCAGAACGTGGCGAGCCCTCGGGCCGTGGCGCCGAGCAGGAGGTTCTGGATGCCGGCGGCGACGGCGTCGCGGTTCTCAGCGTGGAAGGTCGGGTGGTCGTCGGCGGCGCAACCGACGACGATCACCGCCGGCGTCCGGGTGTACTTCGTCAACGTCTTGAGGTGTTTGCCCTGATCGCCGACGGCGCGCTCGCACATGTCGTCGACGAATGCCTCGCCGAGCTTGAGCCGGCCTTCGCCGGCATAGGCGGCGAACCTCCAGGGCCAGGTCTTCTTGTGGTTCGGCGCCCAGGTCGCGAGCTCGCACAGCGCCTCGATCGTCTCGGCGTCGACGGGCCGATCGCGATCGACGAGCATGTGGGTGCGGCGCGACCTGACCAGATCGGCGAAGTCGTCGAACGAGATCGTCACATCGTCCAGGATGTCAGGCCGTTGCCCAGATCAACACCTCTGCCCCGTCGTCTCCGGCCGTGAACGACAGACCGGTGACATCGGTCAGGCGGGCGGCATCGCCCGTCGAGAGCAACTCGCCGCTCGACAGCGCGCCGGAACCCTTGGGCAGGAACAGGTGCACGTGGACCGCTTCCGGGACACTCACCGTCGCGCCGGCAGCGAGGCGTCCGCCCCAGAGAACCGCATCGCGTTGATGGACGGTGACGGCTCCGTCGTGTCCCTGGCCGGAGGCGATGGCCACGAGTCCGCCGCCCGCGAGCGCGTCGTTGATGTCGAGTTGCTCGTAGCCGGGAGCGATGCCCTGTGTGTCGGGCAGCACCCACATCTGCACGAAGTGGACGTCGTTCGACGTGCTCGGGTTCTTCTCGGAGTGCAGGATCCCGGTGCCGGCCGACATCCGCTGCGCGAGGCCGGGGTACAGCACGCCGTGGTGGCCTTCGGAGTCCCGGTGCTCCAACTCGCCCGACAGCACCCAGGTGACGATCTCCATGTCGCGGTGGTGGTGGGTGTCGAAGCCGTTCGCCGGCCGCACGACGTCGTCGTTGTTGACCAGCAGCAGCCCGTGGTTGACGTTGTCGGGGTCGCGGTGCGGACCGAAGCTGAACGAATGTCTGGAATCGAGCCAGCCGATCCGGGTGGAGAACCGGCTGTCGGCTCGGCGAATGTCGATCGTTCGCGTCATGCCGGAATAAACAGTTGTGCGCGCAATGGTATTCCCGGTCGGCGGCGGGACGTAGCATCGTCTGCGTGCCCGAAGTCGTGTTCGCACAGGCATTCCGGCGTCACGTCGAGTGTCCGGACGCGCGTGTCCCGGGCGCGACCGTCCGGGAGGCTTTGGTGAACTACTTCACGATGCACCCGTCGGTTCGGGGGTACGTGCTCGACGAAGGCGGCGCAGTTCGCAAGCATGTGGCCGTCTTCTGTGGATCGGACCTGATCACCGACCGAATCGAACTCGCCGACCCCGTCGGCCCCGCCGACCGCATCCACGTGTTCCAGGCACTCTCAGGAGGATGATGCCATGACGACGACCGCTCTGATCGGCACCCGGAAAGGGTTGTTCACGGTGACGCACGACAGAGCGACACCGACACTCGCGGCGCCGCAGTTCGTCGGCGCGCCCGTCACCAACGCCGTGCGCGATCGGCGCGACGGCACCTGGTACGCCTCGCTCGACCACGGCCACTTCGGCGTCCACCTCCACCGCAGTGACGACGAGGGGTCGAAGTGGACGGAGATCGCGGCGCCCGAGTATCCGCCCAAACCCGACGGCGTGTCTGAGATCAACCCGATGTCACAGCGCGAACGCGACTGGACGACACAGTTGGGGTGGACCATCGAGCCCGGCCACGCCGACGAACCAGGTGTGCTGTGGTGCGGAACCATCCCCGGTGGCCTGTTCCGATCCGGTGATCGCGGTGATTCGTGGCAGCTCGTCGAGTCGCTCTGGAACCTGCCGGCGCGACAGAAGTGGTTCGGTGGCGGCTACGACGAGGCCGGTGTGCACTCCATCTGCGTCGACCCGCGCGGCGCCGGTCGAATGGTGGTCGGCGTCTCCTGCGGTGGAGCGTGGCGAACCGACGACGGTGGCGCGACCTGGGAGATCGCGGCACGGGGGATGCGCGCGAACTTCCTGCCTCCCGATCTCGAGGACGACCCCGACACCCAGGATCCGCATCGCATCGTGCGTTGCCCAACGGCGCCCGACGTGCTCTGGGCCCAACACCACTGCGGCATCTTCCGCTCGGTCGACGACGGCGAAAGGTGGACCGAGATCGGTGAGGCGGGCCCGTCGACCTTCGGCTTCGCGGTGGCGGTCCACCCCGACGACCCGGAGACGGCGTGGTTCGTCCCGGCGATCAGCGACGAGGTGCGCGTGCCGGTCGACGGCCGGATGGTCGTGACCCGCACGAGCGACGGCGGCGAGAGCTTCGAGGTGCTCACCGACGGCCTCCCGCAGGAGCACGCCTACGACCTCGTCTATCGCCACGCCCTCGACGTCGATGCCACCGGCGATCAGCTCATCATGGGCTCGACCACCGGGTCGCTGTGGTGGAGTGGAGACGGTGGGGACTCGTGGCACACGCTGTCGGCGAATCTGCCCCCGATCGCCAGCGTCCGCTTCTGCTGACCCGACCGTCACATTCGGGGTCAGACCCCGAATGTGACGATCGGGTCGCTCAGCCTGATCGGGGGATCGCGATCTTGAACGTGATCGAGCCGGAGATCAGTTCGTTCGGAGCCTCGTCGGTGATCTGTTGGTCGGTGATCTGTTGGTCGGTGAGCGTCGCTGATCCGGTGGCGCCGGCGAAACTGCCGGTTCCCCCGGTGACGGTGATCGTCGCTTCGACGCCGCCGCGGAGGTCGGTCACCCATTCGTCGGCGAGCGAGAGGGTGCCGGTGCCGACGCCGTCGATGGTTCCGGTGAAGACGTACTCGGTGGTGCCGCCCAGATCGCCGTCCGGCGGGACGCTGAAGTTCGAACCCGTCACGGCCACGTCTCCCGTGATGTCGCCATCGAGGTCCCACGAGCCAGTGATCGGGATCGAGCCGTCCTCGAGCGGATCGCCGGAGGTACGCACGCGCACGAGCACCGTGAAGTGTTGCAGGAGGGTCATGCGACGTTGCTCGCACGTCGGTCATCCAGCGTCGATCATCGAGCGACCTTGGGGATCTCCACGAGATGGGGTCGCAACGCCGGGTCGAGCTCGGCGGGGAGTGCGACCAGCGGCAGGATCCGGTGGTAATCGGGCGCACGCTGGGCCGACAGCGTCAACTTGACGATCCACGACACGGCGGTGATCTCTGCGTCGCGACGGCGATGGTGCGACAACGGGGCCGCTGCCGCGACCACCATCGGGATCGTGCCGCACCACTCGCCGGGTCCGGCGAGGTCGAGATCGACCGTGTGCTCGACCACCACGTGCTCGTGGTCGGACGCGCCCCGTTCGTTGCCCGACGAGCTCGCCATCTCCGTGACGTACAGAGTCGCGGTCACTCGTGCGTTGCGCAACTCCTCGGGCGGGTCGGCGAGCACCGTGCACTCGAGCGCTTCGGTCGACGGTCTGACCCGGCATCGGACATGACCGAACACATTGCGTTGCCGGATCCGCACGAACGATCCGGCCAGTGCGACCCCAGCGAAGAACACCACGAACCCTGCCAGCACCCACAGCCAGGTGCGGTCGGTCGCGATGCCGATGATCACGCCGAGCAGTCCGACCACCATGGCGACGCCCGCCAGGATCGGGACTCGCCAGTCGAACGGGGGTGTCAGCTCGTTGAAGTCGTCGCTGGTCGGGCTCTCGACGTCGATCTCGCTCGTCACGACCTCGATCGGGCACGACACCGCATCGCCGGATTCGGGCGTCGCCACGAGGCTCCATTCGACACGCAACAGCTCACCCCGGTAGCTCGTCGGCCAGGTGGGGTACTGCAGATCGAACTTCGCGTCGGTGGTGTCGACGGCGCTGAAGCGCTCGACGGTCGCGCCGGACGGTGACGTGTGGGTGACCTCGAGGGCCACCTCGACCTTGCCCGGCGGCGCGTCGACGAGGCGCCCTCGAACCGACCCCTCGGCCGGGCCGTCAGCGTCGAGTTCGATCTGCACGTCAGTCGACCTTCCTCGCTCGGCTGGGCTGAACTCGTGGGGCCTCGTTCGGCATCTTCGGGTAGACGGGGGGCCACGGCGCATCGGGGATGCCGGCCGCGAGATCGTCCGCGAACCGTTCGACGAGGACTGCGACGTCCTGCGGATGGTCGTCCATGTCGGCCCACGGGTCACCGCGTTCGGCCAGACGGTCCGGGACGGTCACCATCGTCAGCTCGTCCGGACGGACGTCCATCAGTTCGTCCCACTCGATCGGCGTCGAGACCTGGGCGCCGACTCGGGCGCGAACACCCCAGGCGCCGAACACGTTCTTGTGGGGTGCGTTCTGGTTGAAGTCGATGAACACCTTGCCGTCGCGCAGTTCTTTCCACCACTGGTCGGTGATCAGGTCGGGGTGGAGCTTCGCAAGGTCGCGTGCGACGGTCACGGAAGCGGCGCGAACGGCGAAGCTGTCGTAGCCGTCGACCACGCGGACGTAGATGTGCATCCCCTTGCTTCCCGTCGTCTTGACGTACGAGAGGATCCCGTGCTCGGCGAAGTACAGCCGTACGTACATCGCCGCCTCGCGTATGTGGTCGAAGTTCTGCCCAGGTGACGGGTCGAGATCGATGCGGAGCTCGTCGGCCCACTGGGGACGGTCGGCCCGGTACTGCCAGACGTGGAGGCCGAGCACGCCCTGGTTCGCCGCCCACAGTACGTGGGCGAGATCGGAGATCACCAGGGCGCGCGACGGCGTGCCGTTGATCGTCTGGACGGTCGTGGTCGTGAGCCACTCGGGAGCCGACTCGGGAATGCGCTTCTGGAAGAACGACTTCTCACCGACCCCGTTCGGATACCGCTCGAGCAGGACCGGGCGGTCGTGGACCCACCGCATCAAGGGCTCGCCCACCGCGAGGTAATACCGGGCGAGGTCGAGCTTGCTGAGCCCGAGCTTCGGGAACAGCAGCTTGTTCGGGTTGGTGATGCTCACCGAGCGACCGGCGGCCTCGAGCTCCACCGGCTCACCGTGATCGGCCTTCGCCATACTCCGACACTACGACAGCAACGTGCCCTGCGGACGCGAGGCCGAGGTGGTGTCCGACGCGGCCTCCAACTCCTAACGTGGGCCGATGAGCGAATCCACTGCCGACATCGTCGAGCGCGATCGGCGGCACTTCGTCCATCCGTACCAGGTGTTCGACACCTACCTGGTCGACGACGTGCTCGCGATCGACCGTGGTGCCGGCGCCCAACTCGTCGACACCGACGGCCGCCGCTACATCGATGCGGTCGGTGGGATGTGGTGCACGAACATCGGGCTCGGCCGCGACGAGATGGCCGACACGATCGCCGCGCAGGTCCGTGAGCTCGCCTATGCGAATCCGTTCGTCGACATGACCAACGCGCCCGCCGGCCGGCTGTGCGAGAAGCTCGCCGAACTCGCCCCCGGAGATCTGAATCATGTCTTCTTGTCGACCGGCGGGTCGACGGCGGTCGACGTCGCCTATCGGACCATCCAGTTCTATCAGTACTGCCGGGGCACTCCCGAGAAGCGCCACGTGATCAGCCGGGTCGACGCCTATCACGGCACGACGTTCGCCTCGGTGTCGATCGGGGGCAAGCCGGGCGACCGGGTGCCCGGGTTCGACTACATCGACGACACGATCCACCACCTGTCGTCACCGAACTTGTACCGATACGGGCAGGGGCGCACCGAACAGGAGTTCGCCGACGATCTCGTCGCCGAGTTCGACGCCAAGGTCGAGGAACTGGGCGCCGGGAACGTGGCTGCATTCTTCGCCGAGCCGATCATGGGATCGGGTGGCGTGATCATGCCGCCCGCCGACTATCTCCAACGCATCTGGCAGCGGTGCCGCGCCAGCGACATCGTCTACGTGAGCGACGAGGTCGTCACAGGCTTCGGGCGCCTTGGCGAATGGTTCGCGTCCGAGTCGATCTTCGACATCACCCCCGACATCATCACGTCGGCGAAGGGGCTCACATCGGGCTACCTGCCTCTCGGGGCGACGATCCTCAGCGATCGCATCTACGACGTCATCGCCGAACCCGGTCACGATCGCTACTTCGCCGTCGGCTTCACGTACTCCGGACACCCCGTCTCGTGCGCCGCAGCGCTGAAGAACATCGAGATCATCGAACGCGAGGGCCTGCTCGCTCACGTGAAGCAGATCGGACCGTACTTCCAGGATCGGCTCCGCACGCTGACCGATCTCCCGATGGTCGGGGAGGTTCGCGGTTCGCATCTGATGGCGTGCGTCGTCTTCGTCGCCGATCGTGCGACGAAGCGGAACTACCCGGAGCAACTCGACGTCGGCAAGCTCGTCGCCAACGCATGCGAACCGCGTGGCCTGATCGTGCGGCCGATGGTGCATCTGAACGTGATGTCGCCGCCCCTCGTCGTCGACCGCGACGACGTCGATCACATCGTGGCGACTCTGAGGGAGGCGATCGTGGAGGTGAGGGCGCACTTGGACGAACTTGGTCATCATTGACAACTAGCTTGTCGATATGACAAGCTAGTTGTCATGTACGACCACCTGGTTCGCGTGTTCGACGAGGCACGCTTGATGATCCATCGCTCGATCGTCGCGGTCGAGCGACTCCACGACGGTGAGGGCATCACCGTGCCGATGCGCGCAGTCCTGGAGTTCCTTCGCGACCGCGACCCGCACACGGTTGCCTCGATCGCACGGGCCCGGAGCGTCAGCCGTCAGCACGTCCAGACGATCGTCAACGATCTCGTCGACGCCGGACTCGTCGAGCGGCTGGACAATCCGAACCACCGACGCGCACCCCTGATTGCGGTCACCGGTGCGGGGCGGGAGGCGATCGATCGACTCCATGCACGCGAGCGTGAAGCGTTCGCGCCGATGTTGGCCGCCGATCCGACGCTCACCGCCGCCCGCTTGGCCGACGCAGCAGCGGTGTTGGCGGCGATCGGTCTCGGGATCGGGCGGCTCGTGGACGAGGTGGCGTGATGTCGCTCCGACAGCACATCGTCGGCCAGTTCGGCCACCCCCGCGGCCCACTGGGATGGCTGGCGGGGCGCGTCATGTCGAGGCGGGAGAGCAACGTCGAGCGGACGATCGCGACGGTTCGGCTGCTCGGGCTCCGACCCGAGGCCAGCGTGCTCGAGCTCGGCCACGGACCGGGCATCGGCCTCGCACACGCTCTCGCCGCCGCGCCGAACGGGCAGGTCGTGGGGCTCGAACGGTCGACGGCGATGAGTTCGATGGCAGCGCGCCGCAACCGCAGCGCCGTTCGCGACGGCAGGTTGTCGCTCGTGGTCGCCGACGCGGAGCGACCCCCGGCCGACATCGGCACGTTCGACGCGATCTTCTCGTCGAACGTCTGGCTCTTCTGGCAGGACCCGGTCACCACGCTCCGGGCGTGGAGCTCGCACCTCGTTCCAGGTGGCGTGATGGCCGTCACCTTCCGCCCGCCGCACCCGAAGGCCGACGAGGTCGAAGCGATCGCTGCCGGAGCACGAATCGCGTCCGATCTGTCGGCGGCGGGCTACCACCAGGTCCGCACCGAGCTCATCCCGATCGGCGACGTACCTGCGGTCTGCGTGCTGGGTCTCCGACGGGGACCCGATGGGTGCAGTGGGCTCTGACGTGACTCGATAGCGTCGCCGGCCATGGCCGGAGCCTCGAGCAACCCGTCCGAGCGGCGGGCGCTGGCCGCCGTCGCCGTCCAGTTCTTCGTGAACGGTGTGCTCTGGGCATCGGTCGCCGCACGCCTCCCCGAAGTCCGGGACCGGGCCGGGGTGACGGTTGCCGGACTCGGCCTCATCCTGTCGATCGGCGGCGCCGTCGGCTTGATCGGCAGCGGCCTGGCGGGACGGATCGTCGAACGATGGGGAACGAGGCAGGTGCTGCTCGTGGCCGGCGCGGGGCTCGTGGGGTCGGTGCTCCTGGTGGCGACGGCTACTGCGCCCTGGATGCTCGCGCTCGGCGTCGGCGCAGTCGCGTTCTGCGACGTGATCGTCGACATCGCGATGAACCTCCAGGGCTCGTGGATCAGTGCCCGACGCCGGATTCCCGTGATGAATCGGCTGCACGGGCTGTGGAGTCTCGGCACCGTGAGTGGTGGGCTCGGGGCCGCGGCGGCCGCGGCCCTGTCGCTGTCGATGACCACGCACGTGGTGGTGGTCGCGTTCACCGGAGCGTCGCTCCTCGCCGTCGTCGCCCGTGACCTGCTCGCCGTCGACCGCAGCCACGCCGCCGACGACTCCGACTCGGGCGCCGCGGACGCATCTCGCTCGGTGCGAGCGCTGCGTCAGATGGTCCTGCTGGCGCTCGCCGGTGCGTTCGCGTTGGTGATGGAGCAGACCGCCAGCGACTGGGCTGCGTTTCGCCTCGCCGACGACTTCGGAGCGTCGGCGGCCCTGAGCGGTCTCGCGTACGTGGCATTCACCGCGGGGATGACCACCGCTCGATTCGGGGGTGATTGGGCACAGGTGCGACTCGGTCGCGAAGGCCTGCATCGCGTCGCCGTGGTCTTCGCCGGCGCCGGTCTCGCGCTTGCCGCCCTCGGCCCGTCGCGCTGGCCGGTGCTCATCGGGTATGCGATCGCCGGCATCGGCATCGCGACCTTCTTCCCGCGCATCTACGACGATGCCGCCCGCCTGCCCGGACGAACGGGTGCGGGTCTCGGCGCGATGACGGCGGGCAGCCGGCTGGCCGGTTTCGTGGCACCGTCGATCGTGGGTGCGCTCGCAGCGACGAGCCTCTCGATCGGGCAGGCCGTCGCGATCGTCGCACTCCCGTGCGCGGTGGGATTCGCGCTCGTCACGGCGCGCTCCGGGCACTCCTGAACCGCGGGTGCGACGACCTCGTCACGGCGGAGCCGTGGACGGCGGAGCTGGACGCGGCGGAGGTGGACGCGGCGGAGCTGGAGCCGGACACGATGGAGCTGGACACGATGGAGCTGGACACGATGGAGCTGGACACGACGTATCGGTATTTGCTTATATGACGTTCAGTGCCACACGACTGGAACCAAGATGCGCGGTTCCGCGCCCTCGCCAACCCGGCGCGGCGCGAGCTGCTGCGTCTCGTGCGCGATTCCGCACGACCGGTCGGCGAGCTCGCTGGTGCGCTCGGGGTCACGCAGCCGGCGGCGAGCCAGCACCTCGCGATCCTCCGCGAGGCAGGCCTCGTCGACGTGTCGGTCGACGGCCGGCGACGGCTCTATCGTGCCAACCCGGTGGCCCTCACCGAGGTGCGCGGGTGGTTCGACGAGTACTGGTCGACGTCGATCGACCGTCTTGCCGTTGTCGCCGAGCGGCAGGCCGGTGCGCGCCGGAGCGCCTCGTGATGTTGGCGTCGTGCGATCGAACGATCGCCGCTCCGGTCGACGTGGTCTGGTCGCTACTGTCGACCGCCGACGGACTCAACCAGTGGATGTCGGTCGAGGCAGAGGTCGATCTGCGACGTGGCGGCACCATCCGCTGGACGCACGATTCGGGATGGATCGTGGCCGGCGAGCTCCGCGACGTCGTTCCGATGCGGCGGCTGGTCTTCACCTACGGGTGGGAGCGGGGTGGCTTCCCGGTGCCCGTCGGCTCCAGTGTGGTCACGATCGAGCTCACGGCACGCGGCTGCGAGACCGACCTCCGGGTGCGCCACGACGGGCTCACTGCGGCCATGGCGCAACAGCACACCGGCGGCTGGGAGATGTTCGTCGAACGGCTGGCGGCCCGCGCCGTAGGGCGTCTCGCGGCGCGACCATGAGCCCCGGAGGCTTCGATTCAGCGGCCGTCGCCCTGCTCGAACGGCTTCCGCTGTGGACGGCGGAGGAGTACGCCGCCCACAAGTCGACCCTCGTCGAGGGGCTCACGCGTCCCGGTGGCGAACTGATCGCGGCGGTCGCCGAGCGGGTGGATTCACCGCTCACCGTGGTGCCCCGGAGCTCGGTCTCGCCCCTCCATCGCGACCTCCGCTTCGCCGTTGACGGCGCTCCTCGCTACAAGGACCACCTCCTCCTGACCACATGGGAAGGATCCGACAAACGACGATCCGCGATGTTCTGGATCCGCGTCGATGCTCGCGACGTCGGGTTCCCCAGCGGGATCGGGTTCGACCCGATCGTGCGTGAGCGGTGGCGATCGGCTGTCGGCGGTGACCCAGGCGTCTCCCTCGCGGCCGAGCTCGATCGGCTCGTGCGTCAGCGCTCGGCCGACATCGCCGGCGATCGGACCACGCGAGTACCGGCGCCGTTCACCGACGAACATCCGCACGCCGACCTACTCCGACACACCGGATTCCAAGTGCGTTTCGTCGAACCGCACCCCGGCGACATCGGGCGGCCCGAACTCGTGGACTGGTGCGTCGATCACCCCGGCGCCATCCTCCCGGTTCATCGATGGCTCGTGACCCACCTCACCGATCCCACGTACCCGCGACGAAAGGACCGAACGATGCCGCAGACCGACGAGACCGTCTTCTGGGAACTGATCGAGGAGCTGCGGCTCGATGATCCTCGGGTGGAGGAGGGCACGATCATGGGAGGCCGGTGCGCCCGTGTGGCCGGCGAGTTCCTCGGGCTCGTCGACTTCAAGGGCAGCGGTCTCGTGGTCAAGCTGCCGCGATCACGCGTCCAGGAGCTGATCGACGAGGGCGTCGGGCAGCCGTTCGCCCCGGCCGGCAGGGTGTTCAAGGAATGGGTGTCCGTGCCCAACCGGGACCGGCGGCGTTGGCGCGCTCTGCTGCGAGAAGCCGCCGCGTTCGTCGCACCGGGCTGACATCCAACCGGGTTCAGATCGCTCCGTTCAGGACGTCGTCGACGAAGCGGATCACGTCGCCGATCACCTCGTCGCCGTTCGTCTCGTTGAAGACCTCGTGGCGGGCTCCGGCATACTCGTGCTTGCGGAAACGTTCGCCACGTAGTTGCTCGACGCCGACCCGAGTGCCCTCGATCGGAACGAGCTGGTCCTCGGCGCCGTGCACCCAGAGGAGTGGCAGATCGCCCAACGGTCCGGCGCCGTTGATCGCGTCGATCGCGCCCGCCATCGCCGCCACGGTCGCACGCTTGAACGGTCCGTGCCAGACCAGCGGGTCCGCCGCGTAGGCGTCGCCCACCGCCGGATCCCGCGATAGGACGGCCGGGTCGAGTGGCACGTCGGGCATCTCCTCCAGCTCGAGCAGTTGGCCGAGCAGCGAGAAGTCACCGATCGCCGGCCCGGACAGCACCAAAGCTGCCAGGCCATCGCCGTGCAGCTGCGCGTACCGCGCCGCGATCAGACCGCCCATCGAGTGTCCGATCATCACGATGGGGAGATCGGGCCAGGCTCGGCGCGCGGTCTCGACGACCCGATCGACATCGGCGACGACGGGTTCGAAGTCCTCCACGAGCACCCGCTCGCCGCCACTCTTGCCGTGCCCGAGGTGATCGAGGCCGTAGACCGCTGCCCCGTGATCGGCCAGGACGGCGGCGACGTTGTCGTATCGGCCGATGTGCTCGCCGTAGCCGTGCACCAACACGGCCACGTACCGGGGTGCCGCGCCCGCCACCCACGATCGTGCGGTGATCGGCGCTTCGGATCCTTCGAACGTCCACTCGTTCACGTCGCTCATGTCGTCCTCCTCGTCGGCTCACGTGATCTTCGCATGATCACGGTCGGCGCGGTCGAGACGATCGACACTCGTCGACGCCGTGAGCTGTGTCGACCCGGCACGATTCGATGGAGCACCCGAACCCGCATCGATCGCTCGTCCTCGCTGCGGCAGCGAAGCCGGACGCCCTCGCGCCGGTCGCAGCGCCATCATCCCGGGCGCGGTCGGGTCAGCACGCGGGACTCGTCTCGTGGTGTCTAGCGTCGTCGCCCGACCGTCCCGGACAACACGCCGACGATGACGATCGTGCCGCCGACCACGGTCTGGGTCGCAGGACGCTCCGAGAAGAACAGCCAGGCCCAGACGGTGGCGGCAACCGTCTCCACCGGCGTGAACAGGGCCACCTCCGCGGTCGGCGCGTACTTCGTGGCGCTCGTGTAGCTGATGCGACCGAGCGGGTTGAACACGAGGCCCATCAGACCAGCTGCGACGAACACGCGCACCGGTGCGTTTCCGACGGACGCGAAGGGAGCGGCGACGGCGGCCATCGTGGCCGAGCTGATGGCGAGCGCCAGCGGCCGATCGATCTCGGGATGGCGACGCCAGATGACCAGGCTCATGGCGACGAACACGATCGCGAGCAGCGCGAGCAGATCGCCGTCGAGCGTCGGGGTGCCGAACGAACCCGACACCACGACGACGATCCCGATCAGCGTCAACGCAATCGCCGCGATCACTCGCACTGCGACGCGCTCGCGCAACGAGTACCAGCCGAGCACGGCAGCGAACACCGGCGTCGATCCCACGATCACGACGACGTTGGCGACCGACGTGTTGTTGACCGCGCCGGTGAAGGCGAGTTGGGTGGCACCCGACAACCCGGCGACCGCCAGGAGGGGGACCGGGGCACGAGAGAACGCGGCGGCCGGCGATTCGTGCGACGTGGCCACGAACACGATCGCCAGTGTGACCGCCGACGCCGCTCCGAAGACGAAGGCGATCGTCCAAGCGTCGAAGTCGGCGCGTCGGATGAAGTACGAGTCGGTCGAGACGAGCAGCATGCCCGACGCGGCGAGCACCCAGCCCCGTCGGCGGTCGTCGATCATCGGCTCAGTCTGGCCGCCGCGGGGCGTCGGACGGGAGCGTCAGTCGTTGGCGTGGAGATCGGCGTTCAGGTCGCCCCAGCTCTTCGTGCGAGGACGTGCGATCACCTGGCCGGTCTGCCCATCCCGGAAGAACAAGGTGCCGCCGATGCCCGACAACTCCCGGGCCTTGACGACCCCGTCCGGCGTCATCACCGGGGTCGCCGCGGTGATGTACAGCCCGGCCTCGACGGCACAGTCGTCGCCGAGGCTGATGCCGATGCCGGCGTTGGCGCCGAGGAGGCAGCGCTCGCCGATCGAGATGGTCTCGGTGCCGCCGCCCGACAGCGTGCCCATGATCGAGGCCCCGCCGCCGATGTCGCTGCCGTCGCCGACGACGACGCCGGCCGAGATCCGGCCTTCGACCATCGAGGTCCCGAGCGTGCCGGCGTTGAAGTTGCAGAACCCCTCGTGCATCACCACCGTACCCTCGGCGAGGTGAGCGCCCAGGCGGACGCGCGACGCGTCTGCGATCCGCACGCCGGACGGCACGACGTAGTCGAGCATCCGGGGGAACTTGTCCACACCGTGCACGTGGAGGACCTGGCCCGCCCGTTTGACTCGCAGCCGCACGTCGTCGACCTCGGGCACTGCGACCGGCCCGAGGTTCGTCCACACGGCGTTGTTCAGCGCGCCGAAGATGCCGTCCATGTTCAGCGAGTGCGGCGGCGCCAGCCGGCCGGAGATCAGGTGCAGGCGCAGGTAGGCGTCCGCGGCCGAGGATGGCGGGTCGTCGACGTCGATCGTGATCCGGATCGGGCGGATCGCCACGTTCCGGATCTCGTCGCGCTGTTCGCGCAGGACCAGTTGCTCGTCGAGGTCGGGGTGCGCCGCCGTCATGTCGTCGTCGCCGTACTCGCCCCAACCGAACCATCGATACCAGGCGTCGAGCGTCGTCCCGTCGGCGGCCTCGGTGGTGAGCCCGGCACCCCATGCCGTCCTCATGGTCGGCTCCTCGTCCGCTCCGCTTCGTCGTCGCGCGGCTCCCGGCTCGTCGCGGGGACTGCCCTCGCCAGCGGGCCGGGCAGACCGATGTGCCTCTTCGTGCTCATCGCTGGGTCTCCTCCGGCGGCGTCAACGTGCCATGCGCGGTGGCGGTGTCAGGAACTTGGTGTGCGTCGGCCGCCCCGAAGACTTCGGGGCGAAGGGTCGGGAACAAGATGACCTCCTTGATCGAGTCGACGCCGGCGAGGAGCATCGCGACCCGGTCCATGCCGATGCCGAGCCCGCCGGTCGGCGGCATGCCGTACTCGAGCGCCCGCAGATAGTCCTCGTCGACGGTGCCGCGCTCGGCGTCGCCGGCGTCCTTGGCGGCCTGCTCCTGCTCGAATCGCTGACGCTGCTCGACCGGATCGTTCAACTCCGAGTAACCGTTGCCGAGCTCGCGGGAGTCGACGAAGATCTCGAAGCGCTCGGTGAGCCACGGGTCGCCGCGTTCGGCGCGCGCCAGGGGGGAGATCTCGGTCGGGTGGCCGGTCACGAACGTCGGTCGGACGATGTCGTGCTCACACAGCCGCTCGAAGAGCTCCTCGACGATCTTGCCGCCGCCCCAGCCCTCCTCCCAACGGACGTCGTGGGCGGCCGCAAGCGCCCTCAGCTCCCCGATCGGCTGTGACGGATGCACCTCGCGCCCGATCGCCTCGGAGAGGAGATCGACCAAGCGTTTGCGCGGCCACGGGTCGATCAGATCGAACCGTTCGCCGCGTATCTCCACCACGGTCGAGCCGGTCGCGTCTCTGGCCGCCTGGACGATCAACCGTTCCGTGATGTCCATCACGTCGTTCCAGTCGCCGAACGCCTGGTACAGCTCCATCATCGTGAACTCGGGGTTGTGGCGCGTCGAGATGCCCTCGTTGCGGAAGATGCGGCCGATCTCGTACACGCGCTCCAGCCCGCCCACGATCAGTCGCTTCAGATGCAGTTCGAGCGCGATCCGGAGATGGAGCTGCATGTCGAGGGTGTTGTGGTGGGTGACGAATGGCCGCGCATGGGCACCCCCGGCCTCCATGTGGAGCACCGGCGTCTCGACCTCGATGAAGCCCTCGTCGTGCAGGGTGCGACGAAAGCTGGCGATCACCTCGTGGCGGATCTCGAACACGCGTCGCGCGTCGTCGTTCATGATGAGATCGGCGTACCGCTGACGGAAGCGGGTGTCGGTGTCGGTGAGCCCGTGCCACTTGTCGGGAAGCGGGCGGATCGCCTTGGCGAGCAGGGTGACGTGTTCGGCCTTGACCGACAGTTCACCCTTGCGCGTCGTCATCACGGTGCCGGTGACCCCGACCCAGTCGCCGAGATCGAGCTGTTTCACGTCGGCGAATTGCTCGTCGCCGGTGACGGCCTTGGAGACGAACAGTTGGAGATCGCCGTGGCGGTCGCGGATGGTCGCGAACACCAGCTTGCCGGTGTCGCGCTTGAGCATGACGCGACCGGCGATCGTGACCCGGTGGTCGGTCTCGGTGCCGGCTGCGAGATCGCCCCATGTCGCCCGGACCTGGCCGAGCGTGTGGGTGCGATCGAACCGGTACGGATACGGTTCGTCGCCGCGGGCCCTGAGCTCGTCGACCCGGGCGAGCCGTCGCACCTTCTCGGCCGCGAGACCGCTTCCGGTCGTCGGGTCCGGTGCGGGATGCTCGGTCGGGTCGCTCACGAGGACCAGACGGTAGCCGGTCGCCCTCGGGGCGACACCCTGGGATGCGAGCCGGTCCGTAGCATGTCGAACGTGCGTCGTCGCCCCTCGCTCCGTCACGTGTTGCCCCTGGTCGTGCTCGCCGCCGGTGTCGGTGGTGCCGTCGTCGTCGCTGCAGCCGGTGTCGAGAGCGGCGCCACGGTCGAACGGTCCGCAGTTCGAGCCGTTCGGGAGGTGGGCGACGTCGCAGTCGCCTTCGACGTCGGAGATGTCGATCGTGAGCTCGTCGAGGCGGCCGGTCGCGCCGTCGCTCGTGTCGGTGGTGTGGCGTCCCCGGGCCGGAGCGGCTCACTCGGGATGCAGCGAATCACCCGCGACGATGCCACCGTGCATGCTCCGCCGTCCGGCTACCTGATCCCCATGGTCTACGTCGCGCTGCCGCGCGGCGCGATCGGCGGTGTTCTGGGTGCCGACGTCGCGACTGCACTCGACGGCAGCTCGGTCGTGATGAACGACGTCACGGCCGGCATCACCGGCGCGATCGAGGGTGATGTCATCGTCATGCAGGCGGCGAACGGTTCGGCCGTGCCGCTGCGGATCTCGGGGATCCGTCCGTACGACCAGGTCGGCGGAGCCGAACTGGTGTTCACCACCGAAGTTGCGGCACGGCTCGGAGCGACAGCCGACACCAGGGTGGTCATGTGGGGCTTCGACGACCGCGCCGGCTTCGAGGCGGCGCTGTCGACCGAGGGCGTCACAGGCCGGCGCGACACGAAGGTGAATCGAAGTTGGGATCTCCCCGATCCCGACGACACGTTGAGCACCGCCCAGACGAAGGTCGCTCTCGGGGAGCCGTGGTACCGCTTCTCGCCCGACGGCTCGGTCGTCATGCATCCCGACTGGAAGGCCACGAACCTCACGGACGGTCGGGTACTGCTCAACAGCCAGATCCCCATCAGGGCGCAATGCCATCGCCTGGTCGTCGACGATCTGCGCGCCGCCCTGGCCGAGGTCGCGGCCGCCGGGCTCGCCGCGCAGATCGAGGTCGCCAACGCCAACGCCTTCGGAGGGTGCTACGTTCCCCGCTTCAGCCGGGTCAGTGGTCAGATCGGGTTCTTGTCGCGCCACACCTACGGCATGGCGCTCGACACCAACACGACGTCGAACTGTGGGGGCTGCCGACCCCGGATGCACTGCGACGTCGTCCGGATCTTCCGCAAGCACGGCTTCGCCTGGGGCGGCAATTTCCGGCGGCCCGACGGGATGCACTTCGAGTGGGTCGGCGAGCCGCGCGACCGGATCCAGTACCCCTCGACGTACTGCCCCAACCTGATCGATGGCACCGATCGAGCGCTCCGCGAATCATCTTCCGGTTCCGCGCTCGGCGCGAGCGTCCTGTTGCACGAGGGCACACCATCACCCCACGACGATTCCCAGCACTAGCCTGACGATGTGAGCGTTCGATTCGTCATCATCGGTGGTGGTCCCGCCGGCCACCAGGCCGCGACGTATGCGGCCCGGCTCGGCGCGCAGGTCACCGTGATCGAACGGGACGTCTTCGGAGGTGCTGCTCACCTCTGGGACTGCATCCCGTCGAAGACGATGATCGCGACGGGCGGCGCGATGAGCTTCTCTCGACGGCTCGGCGGGATGGGCCTCGAGCAGGGCAATCCCGAAGTCGACATCGAGGCACTCACCTCACGGATCAAGAAGATCGAGACCGACCTCAACGAAGACATCGTCGAGCTCCTGCAGAGCCAGGGTGTCCGGATGATGAGCGGTACCGGCCGATTCACCGGGACCCACTCGATCGAGGTCACCGGCCCGGCCGGCACCGAGGTCGTCGAGTTCGATGCGGCGTTGGTGTCGACGGGCTCGCGACCGCGGATTCCCGATTGGTGCCAACCCGACGGTGATCGCATCCTGACCACCCGGGACTGCTACCCGCCCAAGGACTTTCCCCAGAGCATCACGGTCATCGGCTCGGGTGTGACCGGTGTGGAGTTCGTCCACATGTTCTCGTCGTTCGGTGCCGAGGTCACCCTCGTGGTGAGCCGCCAGCACGTGCTCCCGGGCAAGGATCCGGAAGTCGCCGGCGTGCTCGAGGACGACTTCGTCCAGCGGGGCGTGAAGTTGCTGAAGGGTGCCCGCGCCGAGTCGATCGAGCGCAACGAGGAGGGCAACGGAGTCGTCGTCCGCTGTGACGACGGCCGCGTCGTGAAGTCGACACATGCGGTCCTGGCGATCGGGTCGGTCCCGAACACCGATGAACTCGGTCTCGCGGCTGCCGAGGTCGAGGTCGACGAGTGGGGCTACATCCCGATCAACCATCACTGTGTCACCAACCAGCGGCACATCTACGCGGCGGGCGATGTCAGCGGCAAGCTCCCGTTGTCGTCGGTGGCATCGATGCAGGGCCGCAAGGTGGCCGAGCACGTCATGGGCCTCCACACCGTGGAGCACCGCCACCTCGACTACGACAAGGCGGCTTCGGCGATCTTCACCGAACCGGAGATCGCCGATGTGGGGTTGGCCGAGGCCGAGGCCTTCTCGTCCGGTCGCAAGATCCGGGTCACCAAGGTCCCCTTTTCGACCACCGCCAAGGCGCTGATCAACAACGACCCGCGCGGCTTCGTGAAGATCATCTCCGACCCTGCGACCGGTGTCGTGCTCGGCGGTTCGATCGTCGGTCGTCACGCCGCCGAGCTGATCTCGGTCATCGCCCTCGCCGTCACCGCCAACCTTCGCGTCAGCGACATCGTCGAGAGCCTGCTCGTGCATCCGGCGCTGAGCGAAGCCCTCGCCGAAGCCGCCGAGTGAGCGAACGCGTTCGGCCGGTCTCGTCCGTCGTGCGGGCGGCACCCCCGAGCCACCCGCACGACGAAAGACGTCAGGCGACCCGTGTGGCGAGTGCCTGCAGGCCCGATCCGGGCACGAACAGCTCGCCGGCCGCACCCAGGCGCTTCATGTATTCGGCATCCGCCCACAGCGCCTGATTGGCGGCGTCGACGGCCGCCGCGTCCGCGGTGACCCCGATCCACGTGACGGTTCCGAACGGGCCGAAGTTGCCGGCGAGGAACATCGTCGGGACCCCGGTGACCGACTCGGCGTGCTGGGCCATCTCGACGCCCCACCCGAAGGCCTGCTCGTACTGACCGTTCGCGATCTGGGCGGTCGTGATCTGCGCCATGGCGCCCACCGGCGGCGATTCCTCGCCGAGCTCCCCGTGGATCGGGGTGGCGATCGTGTCCTCGGCGGGGCCACCGACGAATTCGGCACCGGCCGCGATCTTCTCGTGGTAGGTGGCGTCCTCGAGCAGCTTGGTCGACATCGCTCGGTAGTCCGCGATGCCCTCGACGCGCATGGCGTACATCAAGGTGCCGACCGGAGCGCCGAACACGGCCGACCAGAGCGCGATGTCGCGTCCGGTCTGCTCGGTGACGTACGCCCGCATGTCGATCGCGTAGGCCATGTACTTGGCCGGCTGACCGACCATCTGGATACGACGACTGAACAACTGCATGAGTAACCCCTCCACTCGTGGACCCGCGCTTGCGGATCGTTTCGAGGGCTCCGCTGTCCCCCGTACGGCGCCCGGGGAGCACAATCGCACAACCGCCGACCGATGTACAGTGATCTCGGTCACACGCCGTGGCGGACGACGACACGTCGTCACCCAGTGTGGCCAACGGCTGTCTCTGCGCGGTGTGTCCTGCGCGGTGTGTCCTGCGCGGTGTGTCCTGCGCGTGTGTCCTGCTCGTGTCCTGCTCGTGTCCTGCTCGGTGGCGGGCGCCGCAGTCCGGCTAATCGATCACGACGACGACGTCACCGCCGCCGACGGTGTCGCCCGGGGCGACCTTGATCTCCTTGATCGTGCCGGCCATGTCGGCGTTGATCTGGTTCTCCATCTTCATCGCCTCGAGAACGACGACACCCTGGCCGACCGTGACCTCCTGCCCGACCTCGACGAGCACCTTGACGATCGTGCCCTGCATCGGCACGGCGACCTCACCCGAGCCGGCCGTGGCGCCCCCGCTCCCCGACGCCGACCGCTTCTTCTTCGCCCGCGTCGGCGCGACCGCGACTCCGACCGTCTCCGGTACCCACATCTTGACGCCGAACCGCTTGCCGTTGACCTCGACGGTCGTCGCTCGTTCGACGAGTCGCTCGGCCTCGTCGTCGGCGACCGGGGGACCGATCGGTGCCGCCGACACACCGGACAGGTCGAGCCGTTCCTCGACCCACTTGGTGGAGTGCTCGACGGCGACGAAGTCGGGGTGACGCAGGATCGCCAGGTCGGCCGGCACCGTCGTCGCGACGCCCTCGATGACGAGCTCGTCGAGGGCGCGGATCGTGCGTCGGATGCACGTGTCGCGATCCTTGCCCCAGACGACGAGTTTGCCGATCAGGTTGTCGTAGTACTGGCTGATCTCGTCGCCCGACTCGTACCCGGAGTCGAACCGCACGCCAAACCCGTCGGGAGGCACCAGCTTGGTGATCGGCCCGGGCGAGGGGAGGAACTTGCCACCGGCGGGATCCTCGGCGTTGATCCGGATCTCGATGCCGTGACCGTGGTGGCGGGCGATCACCTGCTCCTGCGTCATCGGCAGCGGTTCGCCCGATGCGACGCGGATCTGCCACTCGACGAGATCGATCCCGGTGATCACCTCGGTGACCGGATGCTCGACCTGGAGGCGGGTGTTCATCTCCAGGAAGTAGAAGTCGCCGTCTTGATAGATGAACTCGACCGTGCCGGCGTTGTAGTACCCGACGGCCTTGGCCGCCTTGACCGCAGCCTCACCCATCGCCTCCTCGACCCCGTCGGGGAGGCCGGGTGCCGGCGCCTCCTCGATCAGCTTCTGGTGGCGACGCTGGGCCGAGCAGTCACGGGTCGACACCCACACGACGTCGCCGTGCTGGTCGCCGACGATCTGGACCTCGACATGCCGCGGCCAGGTGAGGTAGCGCTCGACATAGACCTCGTCGCGACCGAAGAACGCCTTCGCCTCGCGCTGGGCCGAGGCCATCGCATCGTCCACCTCGGTGGCGGTCTGTACCACCTTCATGCCGCGGCCTCCACCGCCGAACGCGGCCTTGATGCACACCGGCCAGCCGTGTTCGTTGCCGAAATCGCGGATCTCGTCGGGACCCTGGGCGAACGCTGTGGTCCCGGGAACGATCGGCGCGCCACCGCGCTGGGCGGCGAGGCGAGACGACACCTTGTCGCCCATCTCGTCGATCGCTTCGGCCGGTGGTCCGATCCAGGCCACTCCCAAGTCGGTGATCGCACGTGCGAAGTCGGCGTTCTCGGAGAAGAACCCGTAGCCGGGATGGACCCCGTCGGCACCGCTGCGCCGGATCGCGTCGAGGATCGCCTCGGTGTTGAGGTAGCTCTCGGCAGCCGTCTGGCCCCCGAGCGCGAAGGCCTCGTCGGCGAGGCGGACGTGGAGCGCGTTGCGGTCGAAGTCGGAATAGACGGCGACGGTCTGGATGCCGAGCTCGCGGGCGGCGCGGATCACGCGCACAGCGATCTCGCCACGATTGGCGATCAGGATCTTCTGGAGCACGGCTGCCAATGTAGGTGCTGTGACGAGCTCGAACCATTCTCGGGATGTCGAACGCGACACGGTCTGGCCGCCCGGTTGGCGGGTCCGGTGGGTCACCGAGACCGGCAGCACCAACGCCGACCTGCTCGCGGTCGCGGATTCGGCCCCCGATCGTTCGGTCCTCGTCGCCGATCATCAGTCGGCGGGTCGGGGACGGCTCGATCGCCGGTGGGACGCCCCGCCCGGAGCGAACCTCCTCGTCTCGATCCTGTTCCGCGACGTCCCGGACGACCCCGGTGAGCTGACTCGACGGGTGGGTCTCGCCGCAGTGGACGCAGTCGCGTCGGTCGCCGGCGTCCGCGCGCGCCTCAAATGGCCTAACGACGTTCTACTCGACGATCGCAAGCTCGCCGGGATCCTGGCCCAACGCGCCGGGAACGGCGCCGTCGTGGTCGGGATCGGGGTCAACGTCGGATGGGCACCGGACGGAGCGGCCGCCCTCGGCCACCGACACCGTCCCGCCGACGTGCTCGCGGCCCTCCTGATCGCCTACGACGCGTTGCCGGCCGACGTCCATCCGCACTACCGGGCGGCGCTCGCCACGATCGGCCAACGGGTGCGAGTCGAACTCCCGGCCGACGAGATCGTGGGCACAGCGATCGATGTCGAGGCCGATGGCCGCCTGGTCGTCCTCGACGAATGCGCAGTGACGCATCGGCTCGATGTCGGTGACGTCGTCCACCTGCGGCCGAACTGACGTCGTGTCGCACGTCGACGCTGACGTCGTGTCGCACGTCGACGCTGACGTCGTGTCGCACGTCGACGCTGACGTCGTGTCGCACGTCGACGCTGACGTCGTGTCGCACGTCGACGCTGACGTCGACAATGCATCACCGGCCGATACCGTTGGGCCCCGTGACCCCCGACGCGACCGATCCGCCGCGCCGTCGGCGACCTGGCTCGCCGCTGCCCTGGATGCTCCTCATCGCGGCCTTGGTCGGAACGGTCGGGGCCGCCGGCGTGCTGCGGGCCGCGGACGAACGCACCCAGGATGTCGAACGAATCGGCGGACTCGAGTCGGTACTGGCGGACCTTCCCGACGACGACGACGAGACGGTCGAGTACCCCGCGGAGAACTACCTGCTCGTCGGGTCGGACGCGCGCGACGGGATCGATGCGTCCACCGACGACTTCGGGGTGATCGGTGACGAGAGCGAGGTCGGTGGGCGACGCAGCGACACGATCATGGTGCTCCGGCAAGAGCGCAACGGAGGGGCCGCCCTGATCAGCCTGCCGCGCGATCTCTGGATCGAGATCGCCGGCACCGGGAAGAGCCAGCGCATCAACACGGCGTACAACACCGACACCGGCGGCGGTGCCGAGCGTCTCGCCGCGACCGTGTCGCAGTCGCTCGGCATCCCGATCCACCACTATGTCGAGGTCGATTTCGTCGGTTTCAAGGACATCATCGATCGGCTCGGCGGCGTCGAGCTGTGCGTCGGCAACGCCGCCCGCGACGTCAACAGCGGCCTCGCCATCGACCCTGGTTGCCAGACCCTCGACGGCGTCCAGGCGCTCGCCTATGCGCGCAGCCGCCAGTACGAGGAGTGGAACGGCACCGATTGGGTGAAGGATCCGCGCGGCGACCTCGGGCGCATCGAGCGCCAGCAGTTGTTCATGCGAGCGGCGGTCGAGGGCGCGCTCCGCCAGATGCGGTCGTCGCCGTTCGGATCGGGTGACACCATCGAGGCCGTCGTGGCGTCCGTGCGGATCGACGATCGCCTCGATCCCATCAAAGCCGGGCAGGCGCTTCGCAGCGCCGCGGAAGAGGGGCTGGCCACATACTCGCTGCCCGTCGTGAACGACACCGTCGGCGACGCGGCCGTGCTGCGGCTCGGCGACGGCGCCGAGACCGTGCTCGCGTACTTCCGGGGCGAGGGCCCCGGGCCGATCGAGTACCAGACGGGCGTGACCACGCCGGTCGAGGAATCCGCCGCCGCTGGCTGACCGATCGACTGCGAGGACGCCGACCACCCGGGCGCCGAGGTCGCTCGCCGTCGGCCGATCCGCCGGGTTTCGGCCCGCCCGGCACCTAGGCTCACCTCCGCATGAAGGCCCTGATCCTCGCCGGTGGCGCCGGAACCCGGCTCCGACCGATCACCCACACGCCGCGAAACAGCTCGTACCGGTGGCCAACAAGCCGATCCTGTTCTACGGCATCGAGGCCATGGTCGCGGCCGGCATCAGCGAGATCGGGGTCATCGTCGGCGACACGCGCGACGAGGTGGTGGCGGCGCTGGGCGACGGCACGCGATTCGGCGCTTCGCTCACCTACATCCCCCAGGACGCCCCGCTCGGTCTGGCTCACTGTGTCCGCATCGCCCGCGACTTCCTGGGCGACGACGACTTCGTGATGTACCTCGGCGACAACCTGCTCGAACAGGACCTCGCCGCCTTCATCGCCGCATTCGACGCCGCGCGCCGCGGCGATCAACCGCCGGCTGCCCAGATCCTCCTGAAGCGGGTCCCCGATCCGCAGCGGTTCGGGATCGCCACGCTCGACACCGCCGGGAACGTCGTCGAACTGATCGAGAAGCCCGAGCAGCCGACCAGCGATCTCGCACTCGTCGGCGTCTACCTGTTCACGCCTCGCGTGCACGACGCCGTCGCGGCGATCCAGCCCTCCGAGCGAGGCGAGCTCGAGATCACCGATGCGATCCAGTGGCTGCTCGACGCAGGGGAGCGCGTGCGCTGCGAACTGCTCACGGGTTGGTGGATCGACACCGGCAAGCTCACGCCGCTGCTCGAAGCCAACCGCCTCCTACTCGAGCGGATCGAGACCCGAATCGACGGCGACGTCGACGACGCGTCGTCGATCGATGGCCGCGTGGTGATCGACGCCGGGGCGACCGTGGTGAACTCGACGATCAGGGGTCCGGTCGCGATCGGCGCCGGCACACGCATCACCGACTCGTTCATCGGGCCGTACACGGCGATCGGCGACCGGTGCACCGTGAGCTCGTCGGAGATCGAGCACTCGGTGATCATGGACGAGTCGTCGGTGATCGAGATCGCACGGCTCGAAGACAGCCTGATCGGATCCGACGCGTCGGTTCGCCGGAGCCGGCAACGGCCGCGAGCCCTCCGGCTCATGGTCGGCGATCACTGCCAGATCGACGTGGAGTAGGAGATGATCGACGCAACCGTGCCGGGAGGGGTCGGGTCGTGACGCTCGAGATCGTGGACAGTTCGCTGCGTGCGGGCGCGATCGAGGGTCTGCTCGTCATCACGATGCGTCAGGTCACCGACGATCGCGGCACGATCCGCGAGCTGTTCCGACGATCGACCTTCGATGCGGCCGGTGTCTCGATCGGTGCCATCGCCCAGATGAACATCACCGAGAGCAACCGCGGAGCGGTGCGCGGTATGCATGCCGAGGCGATGACCAAGCTGCTCGCGGTCGCGTCCGGCGAGGCGTTCGGCGCGTACCTCGATCTCCGGAGTGACTCGCCATCCCACGGGGTCGTCGACACCGTCACCCTGCGGCCGGGGGTCCTCGTGCTCGTGCCGAGCGGTGTCGCCAACGGGTTCCAATCCCTGACCGATCGGACGCAGTACGTCTACTGCTTCGACGAGGAGTGGCGTCCCGACATGGCGGGTTCGGCCTGCAACCCGCTCGACCCCGAGCTCGGCATCCCTTGGCCGATCGCGATCGACCCGGACGACGAGGCCCAGATCTCGTCGAAGGACCGTTCGGCCCCATCGTTCGCCGCGCTCGTCGAGGGGACGGCGTCGTGAAGCTGTTCGTGACGGGTGCCGCCGGGTTCATCGGGTCGAACTACGTCCGCTGGGTGCTCGACCACTCCGACGACGAGATCACCGTGTTCGACAAGCTGACGTACGCGGGCAACCTCGCCAACATCGACGACGTCCTCGACGACCGGCGCTGTCGTTTCGTACAGGCCGACATCTGCGACCAGGACGCAGTCACGCAGTACCTACCCGGCCACGACGCGGTGGTGCACTTCGCCGCGGAGTCCCACGTCGACCGCTCGATCGCCGACCCGTACGCGTTCGTCCACACCAACACGTTCGGCACCAACGTGCTGTGCGACGTCGCCCAACGTGCCGGGGTGTCTCGATTCCTCCACATCTCGACCGACGAGGTCTACGGCTCGATCGAGCACGGCTCGTTCGCCGAGACCGACCGGCTCACCCCTCGCTCGCCGTACTCGGCTGCGAAGGCCGGGAGCGATCTGATCGCGCTCAGCTATCAGACGACCTACGGTCTGCCGGTCGTCGTGACTCGCTGCTCCAACAACTACGGGCCGTACCAGTTCCCGGAGAAGCTGATCCCGCTGTTCACCACCAACCTGCTCGACGGACGCAGCGTGCCGCTGATGGGCGATGGTGGCAACGTCCGCGACTGGATCCACGTCGAGGATCACAACCGCGCCGCTCACCTCGTGCTGGAACGCGGTGAGATCGGCGAGATCTACAACATCGGCGCGCACAACGAGATCACCAACCGCGACATCACGCGGCGCCTGCTGGAGCTGACCGGGCGTGACGAGTCGTTCATCGAGTCGGTACCGGATCGTCTCGGTCACGACCGTCGGTACAGCGTCGACATCGCCAAGATCGCATCGCTCGGATGGCAGGTCGAGCGCGACTTCGACGCCGGGTTGGCGCACACGGTCGAGTGGTACCGAACCCACCGCGACTGGTGGGAGCCGCTCAAACGCCGGGCGGGGCTCTGATGCGCCTTCTCGTGACCGGCGCCGCGGGTCAACTCGGTTGCGATCTCGTCGCTCACGCTGCGGCATGTGGCGACGACGTGATCGCGACCGATCGGACCACCCTCGATGTCGGCGATCGCGGCCAGGTGCACGGCGCGGTGGGCGGACTGGCACCCGACGTCGTGGTGAACCTCGCAGCCTGGACCGCCGTCGACGCTTGCGAGGGCGATCGTGAGCGTGCCAATCGCGTCAACGCGTTCGGGGTCCGGTGGTTGAGGGAGGCGTGCGATCTCTCGGGTGCCCACCTCGTCCAGCTGAGCACCGACTACGTGTTCGACGGCACACTCGATCGCGCGTACCACGAATACGACGCGACGGATCCCCGGTCGGTCTACGGGACGTCCAAGCTGGGTGGGGAACGTGAGGCCGGCCCGCAGGCCACGCTCATCCGCACGTCGTGGGTGTCCGGCGAACAAGGCAACAACATCGTGAAGACCGTGCTCCGGCTCGCAGCCGACGGCACGACGATGCGGTTCGTCGACGATCAGCGCGGCTGCCCTACGTTCACGTCCGATCTCGCGCGGATGGTCCGTCGGCTGGCAGTCGCCCGGAGTCGGGGTGTGCACCACGTCACCAACCAGGGCCCCGTGAGCTGGTACGAGTTCGTTCGCGAGATCCTCGTCGAATCGGGCCACGACCCCTCGCTCGTCGAGCCGATCACGACCGCCGAGCTCGATCCGCCGCGCCCGGCGCCGCGCCCGGCCAACAGCGTGCTCGACAACGCGGCGTTGCGGGCGGCCGGCATCCCGCTGCTGCGCGATTTCCGTGCCCCACTTGCCGAGCTGGTCGAGCGGCTCACCGGCTGACGCGGTGCCCTTCAGCGGGCGATACCGAGGAGTGCGCGGACCGGGGCGTCACCGACGATCTCGATGTCGGAGCGACGCACCTCCGCCTCGAAGTGCTCACGCGCCATGCGATAGCGCTCGACGACTCCGACCTGGCCTCGACGCTCGGCGTGCTGGATGCCGTTCGGTTCGTACCCGAGCTTGCGGGTGACGCCGAGCGACGGCCCGTTGTCGTCGAACGCTCCGGTGCCGGCCATCAGCGCGTCGAATCCGACGAAGCCGAGCTGAAGGGTCGCCGTCCGCATTTCGGTGCCGATGCCCTGGCCCTGGTGCTCGCGTCCCAACCACGAACCGGTCTCGAACCAGCGAAGGACGGGGAAGCCAGCGGCGCCGAGGTTGGTCGACCCGACCACCAGACCGTCGACGATGACCGCGAACAGGATGTTCCAGGAATCCGGGTTGGTCGCCCGGGACTTCCAGTAGAAGTGGAGCGCGCCCTGCTCGAACTCGGGGGAATCCAGGTCGGTCCACGGCACGGAGAAGGGCATGAAACCGGCGTCGTGCACACCTCGGCGCGCGACATCGATCAGCTCTCGTTCCAGTTGGTCGTCGAGCACGCGCATCGTGAGGCGTGGAGTCCGGACCTCGAGGTCGAACAGGGGCCAGTACGGATGCGCCACGGGCCCATGTTGTCGCGTGTGCCTACAGTCGGGTCGATGGGTTTCTCACGGGCCGAGCTCGAGGCCTTCCGGGACGCCACCGTGCCCGATCTCGTCGGACCCGGGCTGCGGCTGCTGTTCGTCGGTATCAACCCCGGTCTGTGGACCGCAGCGACGCAGACCCACTTCGCACACCCGGGCAACCGCTTCTATCCGGCCCTGCTGCTTGGCGGAGTCATCGAGCGTCGGATCGACCGTGGCAGCGGGATGTCCGACGACGACCGGGCTCACCTGATCGAACGAGGCATCGGTATCACCAACGTCGTGCATCGGGCGACCGCCAAGGCGTCCGAGCTCTCTGCCGACGAGCTCAGAGCCGGCGGCCAGCAGCTGCGACGCTTCGTCCGTCGACACAGGCCCGCTGTCGTCGCCGTCGCCGGCATCACTGCCTACCGAACGGCCTTCGGCCGTTCGAAGGCGACGATGGGTCGCCAGGACGAGATGTTCGAAGGCGCGCTGTTGTGGATCGTGCCGAATCCCAGCGGACTGAACGCTCACGAGACCATCGACACGCTCGCGGACGCCTACCGGGCGCCTGCCGTCGCTGCCGGCGTGACCGGTTGAGCGTGCGTCCGGTCGGGTCGTCTCAGATGGTGAAACTGAGGAGCAACGACGACACGACGGCGCCGATCACCGCTGGGGCGACGAGCTTGCGCATCGACGGTGAGCTGATGGTCCACACCAGGCCGCCCTTGACCGCGGTGTTCGAGGCAGCGGCAAGGACGATGGCATTGGCGGCGGTGGCATTCGTGAGCTCCCCGTCACCGCGGCTGAGTTCGGCCATCGACAACGTGATCGCGTCGACGTCGGCGACACCGGAGGCGAGCGCACCGATGTACACGCCGGCGTCGCCGAGATACATCGACAGCGCCTTCGACCCGATCAGGACGACGCCGTACAGCAGACCGAACTGGATCGCCGGGCCGAGGCTGAAGGGGTTGGAGAATCGCTCGTCGTCGCTGTCGTGAACGTCGCCGATCCGGTTGAGCGACACGAAGCCGGCCCAGCCGGCGACGACGCCGCCCCCGACCCCGATCGGGAGCGCCGTCTGACGCAGGAGCTCGGCGTTGACGACCCCGACCTCGACCAGCACGCGGCCGTACATGATCGTCCAGGCCAGCAGGATCGCCATCGCGAGCGTGCGGACGAGTCCGGAGCTCGACTTGCTGCGTTCGCTCATCGTGAGCGTCACGGCCGTGGACGACACCAAGCCACCCAGGATGCCCGTCAGACCGATGCCACGCCGTGGGCCCACGAACTTGATGAGGACGTACCCGAGGAACGACAGACCGAGGATGAACACCACCATGAGCCCGATCTTGAACGGACTGGCGGCGTCGAACGGCGCGTCGCCGATCGGATCGCGAGGGAGTACAGGGAGCACGAGCGCGACCAGCACGGCGAACTGCAGTGACGCCTCGACGTCCTGACGGTCGATCCGGGACACGAACTCGCGCGTGTAGGGCTTGGCCGCCAGGAGCGCTGTCGTCGCGACCGCGACCGCGGTCGCGACCCGCAACTCACCGACTCCGGCGAGCGATCCGGACAGGAAGGTCACGATCGCAGCGATCTCGGTCGTGAGGCCCATCGATCCTTCCCGAATGCCTCCGAAGTAGCCGACGGCCACGATGATCCCGACGGCGAGCAGACCTGCGGCGAACACCGTCGGGCTGTCGAGCCGCTCGGCCAGGTAGGTGGTGATACCGCCACCGAGACCGATCAGCGCGAACGAGCGGGCGCCCGCGAACAGATCGTCGTGATCGTGCTGTTTGGCGAACTGGCGCTGCAGACCGACGAGCAACCCGACGGCGAGCGCGACCCCGAGGCGGGCCATCACTCGATCGACGTCGAGCTCCTCGACCGCCTCGGCGGCGATGATCGGCCATGCGAACATCAGGTGAACGGTAATCCTCGTGCACATGAACCAGCGAGTGCCGATGGTCGATGTTCGCCACGATCGGCCCGGCATGATGGAGTCATGTCGGAGCCGCTGCGGGTCGCCTACACGCTCGAGCAGTGTTGGCACGACGTCCCCGGAGGCACCGCAGTCGCCGCACTCGAGGTCGCGAAGCGGCTGGAGGTGCGCGACGACGTCGAGGTGATCGGCGTCGCGGGCCGTCATCGTCGGCCCGCGCCCGATCCGTTCCGACCGCCGGTCGAGGTCAGATCGCTCCCGCTCGCTCGGCCCTGGTTGTACGAGAGCTGGAACCGCTTCGAATGGCCGCGGATCGAACGTGCGGCCGGCCGCCCCTCGGTGTGCCACTCGACGTCGGGGATTCCGGCCGCCACGTCGGCACCCCACGTGGTCACGGTGCACGACGTGGCGTTCGTGCACACGCCCGAACGCTTCACTCGCCACGGCGTCCGTGTGATGCGGGCCGGGCTCGAACGCTGTCGCGGGGCCGATCTGGTGCTGTGCCCGAGCGAGGCGACCGCCCGCGATCTCGGCGAGCTCGGCTTCGACACCGGCCGGATCCGGATCGTTGCCTGGGGGGTCGAACCGGTCGATGTCGGTCAGGAGGCGATCGAACGACTTCGCACCGAGCTCGTCCTTCCAGATCGGTTCGTGCTCTTCGTGGGCACGCTCGAACCCCGCAAGAACCTCGTGCGACTCGCCGACGCGGCGCGTCGTGCCGGCGTGCCGCTGGTCGTCGCCGGCGCATCGGGCTGGGGTGACGCCGTCGAGCGCGACGGGGGCGTGCAGTTCCTCGGGTTCGTTCCCGCGGTCGACCTCCCGACGCTCTACTGCGCAGCCGACGTGTTCGCCTACCCGAGCCTGCAGGAGGGATTCGGCATGCCGGTGGCCGAAGCGATGGTGCAGGGCACCCCGGTCGTCACCAGTGTCGGCACCTCCACCGAGGAAGTCGCCGCCGGCGCGGCGATCCTCGTCGATCCGACCGATTCGATGTCGATCGCGGCAGGGATCGAGCGAGCGCTCGCGGAACCGGAGCGATGGTCTCGGGCAGGACGCGGCCGAGCTGCCGAGCTCACATGGGAACGTACCGTCGAGTCGACGGTCGCCGCCTATCGCGAGGTGGCATCGTGAGTGGTGGGCTCGACGTCGCGGTCAACCTGCTGTGGGTCGCACCCGATCGGGTCGGTGGCTCCGAGGAGTACCTCACGCGCCAGCTCGCCGGGCTCGACGACGACGGCACCGTCACACCGACGATCTACTGCCAGCCGCCGTTCGTCGATGCACACCCGGAGCTGACCTCCCGGTTCCGCACCGTGGCCGTTCCCATCCGACAGGACTGGCGCGGGGTCAGGATCATGGCCGAGCACACGTGGCTCGTCGTGAAGTCACGCGGTGCCGACGTGGTCCACCACGGTGGCGGCACGGCCCCGCTGGTCGGTCCGGGTCGGGTGGTCCTCACCGTGCACGACCTCCAATACCTCGATCTGCCGTGGCACTTCAGTCGCTCGCGGCGCACCTACCTGGCAACGATGATGCCGCTGTCGATCCGCCGTGCCGCAGTGGTCGCGACCCCGTCGGAGTTCGTTCGACAGACCGTGCTCGAGGCGTTCCGGATCGATCCCGCCCGGGTCGTCGTCGTCACCCACGGGGTTCCGGAGCCGACCCATCCCGGACCCGACGCGATCCACGATGTCCTGCGGCGGTACGGAGTGCTCGACCGGCAGTTCGTCGTGTATCCCGCCATCACCCACCCGCACAAGGGCCACCGCGTGCTCATCGAGATGATCCGCCATCTGCCCGAACCGATGACGGTCGTCCTGCTGGGGGGTCGCGGCGCCTCGGAGAGCGGCGTGCTCGACGCGATCGGGGCGAGCAAGAATCCGCGACGGATCGTCCGCGCCGGACGTGTGCCGGCCGCCGATCGCGACGCCCTGCTGGCCGCCGCCGCCGCGCTGGTGTTCCCGAGCGAGTACGAGGGGTTCGGCGCTCCACTCGTCGAGGCCATGGCGCACGGCACCCCGGTCGTCGCGAGCTCGGCCGCGGCGGTTCGCGAGGTCGTCGGCGACGCCGGCGTGATCGTCGACGACTCGTCAGGACCCGCCTGGGCCGACGCTGTCGTTCGAGCGATCGGGCGCCGCGACGACCTGATCGCCCGCGGGCACCGACGTCGCGAGCAATTCACGCTGGCCGAGTCCGGCCGAGCCCTGGCCAGCGCGTACCGACTGGCCGCCGACCAGTGAGGCACTCGTGAAGATCATCGTCGTCTGCCCCCATTTCGAACCCGACACGGCCCCGACCGGCACCGTGATGACACGCATCGTCCACGAGCTCGCCGACCTCGGTCACGACTTGCACGTCGTCACCTCCCTGCCGTGGTACCGGCGCCATCGCATCGAACCGGGCTGGACGGGTCGATGGCTCCGGTCGGAGACGACCAGCTGGGGCAGTGTCACCCGGGTCCACCCGTTCCCGGGTGACGACAAGTCGAACCTCGGCCGCCGGGCGGTCGGCTTCGCCGGTTTCTCCCTGCTGTGCGGCATCGCCGCGCTGAGGGCCGGTGGATGGTTCCGCCGCGTGGATGTCGTGTTGGCGATGTCGCCACCGCTCACACTCGGCATCACGGGATGGATGGCGGGCCGAGTTCGTCGTGCACCGTTGGTGTTCAATGTCCAGGACGTGTTCCCCGATGCAGCCGTCCGTACCGGGGCGATCACCAACCCGACGGTCGTTCGTCTCGCCCGGTGGCTGGAGCGCTTGAGCTACCACCGGGCCCGGGCCGTCACGGTGCTGAGCGACGATCTGCGCGACAACGTGGTGGCCAAGGTGCGCCCGTCATGTCGCGACCGCATCCACGTGATCCCCAACTTCGTCGACACCGACCGGCTACGGCCTGCCGATCGGATGACCGCCTATCGCAGTGAATTGGGCATCGGCGACGAACCCGTGGTGCTCTACGCCGGCAACGTCGGGTTCTCCCAGTCGCTCGACCTCGTGGTCGACGCGGCGAGGAGGTGCCCCGACATCACGTTCGTGGTGAACGGCGACGGCGCGGCTCGTCGCGAGCTCGAAGAGTCGGCCGCCGGGCTCGCCAACCTTCGGTTCGTCGGTTATCAACCGATCGACCGATTGCCGGAGGTCCTCGCGAGCGGCGATGTCCACGTCGTGCCGCTCCGTCGCGGTCTCGGAGACGTCAGCGTGCCGTCGAAGACGTATTCGAGCCTGGCCGTCGCCCGGCCGGTCGTCGCAGCCATCGATCCCGGCACCGAGATCCCGAGGCTCCTTCAGGTTGCCGGCGCCGGCGTCGCTGTGGCCCCGGACGAGCCCGAATCGTTCGCAGCGGCGATCCGCGCGCTCGTCGACGACCCCGACCGATGCGAGCGTCTGGGATCCGCCGGCCGGGCATGGGTCGTCGCGGAGGCGTCGCCGGCGGCGGTCGGAGCCGCGTACGACCGGTTGTTACGATCGGTCGCGCGGCATCGCCGACGATCCTGAGGATCGGCTGAATCGCCGTCGGGTGGTGCCGTCGGCCTGCCTGGGGATGCGGCCGCCACGCCGATAGCCTGCCGTCCGTGGCAAGTTCGTCGTCGACCAAGAAGGCCGCCAGGCTGGCGCAGAAGGGCAAGGGCCAGAAGGTTCGGTTCCAGGGCGGAACCGTGTTCCCGCTCGCGGTGGCCTTGACCTTGATCCTCGGTCTGGCGCTCATCGTCTACGGCCGCCAGACCCTCCCCGCAGCCGATTCATCGCCTCCGACGATCAACGACCACTGGCACGCGGCATACGGCTTCTACCTGTGCGACGGCTGGGTGCAGCTCGAGGGCAACCTCGAAGAGGTCAACTCGCAGGGCAACTTCACCAACACCAAGTTCCTGCAGACCGGTATCCACAGCCATGACGACGGCGTGATCCACTGGCACCCGTACACGTCGCGGGCGGTCGGCCGCAACGCGACCCTCGACGTCTTCCTCGACACCTACAGCGTCACCCTCGACAACGACAGCCTGACGTTCCCGTCGGCCGCCGCGGTGGTTCCCAATCCCGACTACGCATCCCTCGCGCCGACCGAGGTGCTCGACGAGTACATCGAGGGTGAGACGCAGTGCAACGGCGAGGACGCCGAGGTCTCGGTGAAGGCGTGGGGTTCGTTCACCGACACCGACGGCGGACAGCGCTACATCGCCAACATGGACCGCGTGCACGTCGACAACGACGGCATGGTCTTCGGGATCTACTTCACCGCGAAGGACGCCGACCAGCCGATGCCTCCGTGGGCGCAGGAGCTCCCCCAGCTCGGTGCGGTCGACTCGCAGCAGATTCGCCCCGAAGACCTCCTCCAATCCGACAGTTCGGTGCCCGTCGACTCGACGCCGGCCGACGGGACGGACGTGCCCGCCGACACGACCGACACCACCACCGACACCACCACCGACACGACCACCGACACCACCACCGACGGCGGCTGATGCTCGCCGTCGTGCTGGTCGGGGGCGTCGGCACCCGCCTGCGGCCGCTCACGAACGACGTCCCCAAGCCGATGTTGCCGATCGTGCATCGGCCGATGATCACGCGACTCGCCGATCGACTCGCCGCAGCTGGAGTCACCGACCTCGTCCTGGCGCTGGGTTTCCGTCCCGAACCCTTTCTCGAGGCGTTCCCCGATGGTCGCCATGGCGATCTCCGCGTCCACTACGCAGTCGAGCCCGAGCCCCTCGACACCGCCGGGGCGATCGCGTTCGCAGCCCGTGCGGTCGGCGTCGACAGCACCTTCGTCGTCGCCAACGGTGACATCATCACCGATCTCGATGTCGCTGCGCTCGTCGATGAGCACCGGCGTCGTGGCGCGGCGGCGACCATCCATCTGACGCCCGTCGACGACCCGTCGGCCTTCGGCGTGGTCGAGTACGGCGACGACGGTCGCGTGGGCAGGTTCGTCGAGAAGCCCGCGCCGGGTGAGACCGATTCACGGCTCATCAACGCCGGCACCTATGTGCTGGAGCCGTCGGTGCTCGAACTCATCGCTCCCGGTGTGCGCACGTCGGTCGAGCGCGACACGTTCCCGCGCCTGGTTGCCGAGGGTCGGCTCTTCGCACTGGCGACCGAGGACTACTGGCTCGATACCGGTCGGCCCGAGCTGTACCTGCGCGCCAACCTCGATCTGATCCGCGGTGTGAGAGGCGAGGCGCCTCCGGCCATCTCGCCGGAGGCCACGGTCGACCCCGAGGCGATGATCATCGAATCGGTCGTCGAGCGCGACGTGGTCGTCGCCGCGAACTGCACGGTGACGAACTCCGTGCTGCTGCCGGGCGCACGTCTCGACACCGGTGCCGAGGTGGAGTCGTCGATCATCGCCGGTCACGTCGGGGCAGGCGCCGTGGTCCGAGGTGCTGTGATCGGCTCCGACTGGTCGGTACCGTTGGGTGCCACCGTCGTCGACGAGCGGTTGCCTCGACCGGAGTGAACCGTCCGCAGCGCACCGACGCGGCCATGATGGGGACGTGGCGAAGGCACTGGTGATCGGCGGGGCGGGTTTCATCGGCTCCCACCTCGTCGACCGTCTCCTCGCCGACGACGTCGCCGTCGACGTGGTCGATGATCTCTCCACCGGGGGGTTGGCCAACCTCGCCGACGCCCGCTCGATGGGCGGCAGTCTGAAGATCCACCACCTCGACGCCGGAAGCCCCGAGTTCGCGTCGTTGATCGGCATGCGCGAGCCAGGGGTCGTGTATCACCTCGCCGCGATCCCACGTGGCCGGCCGACGCCGACCGATCTGGCGCAGGCCCTCGCCACCACCGCTGCGATCCTGGAGGCGGCTCGCAGCCACCGTGTGGCCAAGTTGGTCGTCGCCCTTCCGGCGACTGCGTTGTACGGACGCCCGGCGAGTCGCGACGTACCGCTCAAGGAGCAACCACTCGAGCCCCGCGGCGTTCGCGGCGTCATGGCTCGTGCGACGGTCGATCTGCTGACGGCGTACCGGGAGAACGAAGCGGTCGAGTTCACCGCGCTCGCACTCGCCTCGGTGTACGGGCCCCGGCAACGGGCCGACGGCGGCGTCGTTGCCGCCTTTCGGGCCGCGGCCGACGAGCGGCGTGCGCCCTCGATCTCGGGTGACGGTCGACAGACGCGCGACTTCGTGTTCGTCGACGACGTCGTCGACGCCCTGGTCCGCGCCGGCGAGCGTGGGGGAGGTTTGGTGATCAACATCGGCACCGGTGAGCAGACGACCCTGCGTGCGCTGTGGGACGCCGTCGCCGGACCGAACGCCACCGAACCCGACCATCGTCCCGTCTCACCCGACGAGATCACCAGGTTCGCGGTCTCGCCGGTCCGGGCGCGAATCCATCTGTCGTGGTCGCCGTGGACCACCCTCGGTGACGGCTTGGCCCAACTCCGTTGAGCCGATGGTCAGGGTCGGCCGACCGTCGTCAGACAGGTTTGGGCGAGCGCCCTGGCCCGTTCGGCGGTCGACATGATCGACGGGGTCACGACGCACCGCATCCCGGTGGCTCGGACCGCGTCGGCCAGCGCTTCGTCGGCCGTATCGACGATCAGCGTCGCGGCGACCGACGCGTAGAGCCCGGCGACACCGACGACCGATGGTTCGACGTCGAGTTCGCGCATCAAGCGATCGGCCGGTCCCTTCAATGCTGCGCCACCGACGATGGGTGACACTGCAACCACGGAGTCGCGCCGGGCCGCGAGCGCGTCGTCGACCCCGGCCAACGCGCGGATCGGCGCGATCGAAACCAGCGGATTCGATGGTGCGATGACGACGACGTCGGCATCGGCGATCGCTGCGATGGCGGCACCGGTCGGCCGGGCGGCGTCGTGCTCGAATCGGACCGACTCGACGGCGACGTCGTGGCGGAGGCGGACGAAGTAGTCCTGGAACGAGACCTCGCCGCCGCCATCCGTCAGCCGGACCATCGTGCGGAACCGGTCGTCGGTCATCGGCAGCACCGTGAGATCGAGCTCCCACGCCCGCACGATCTCCGCCGTGACCTCGGTGAGCGTCGCCCCTTCGCGAAGTCGGGCCGTTCGATAGAAGTGGGTGGCGAGGTCGCGATCGCCGAGGTTGAACCACGTCGGTGCTGCAACGGAGTCGGCGGGGCGAACGGTCGCGTACCGCTGGAGGGCCTCCATCGCTCGCCACGTCTCCCCGGCGAGACCCCATCCGCGGTCCGGGTCGATCGCCTCGGCGAGGGTGTAGGTGATCGTGTCGAGATCGGGCGAGATCGCCAACCCGTTGAGGTCGGTGTCGTCCCCCGTGTTGACGACGGCGGTCACGGAATCGGGCGTCACGACGCCGAGTACGCCGCTCAGGAACCGGGCTGCGCCGACGCCTCCCGACAGAACCGTCGTCGTCACGTCGCAGCCTCGATCGCCGTTCGGTAGAGGTCGACGAGCTGGTCGGCAGTCGTCGACCATGAGAACCGGCGGACGTTGCGATATCCGGATTCGATCAGCCCGAGCCGACAGGAGCCGTTCGCGAGCACCTCATCGAGGGCCGTCGCGAACGACATCGGTTGTCGGTCGTCCACGAGCAGTGCAGCATCGCCGGCGATCTCCGGGATCGAGCCGACTCGGCTCGCGACGACCGGCGTGCCGCTCGCCTGGGCTTCGAGCACCGGGAAGCCGAATCCTTCGTCGAGCGATGGGTAGGCGAGCGCGGCGGCGTGGTGCACGAGCCACTCCTTGGTCGGATCGTCGACCGCTCCGAGTCGTCGGATCCGGTTGCGTGTGGGCGCCGCCACGTCGTCGATCACGCGGCCGATCGCCTCCGAATCGTCGCCGCGCGCGCCGGCGAGCACCAGGAGCAGATCGTGATGATCGTCGGCGAGGTGCTCGAACGCGTGAACGAGGAGTGGCAGGCTCTTGCGTCGCTCCTCGGTGGCGACCGACACCAGGAACCGGCGTCCGGTCAGTTCGGAGGCGATCGCGGGAACCCCGCCGACGTCGCCGGGCTCGCCGGCCTCGTGAGTCGATGACGCCACCGGAGCGCCGAGGAACACGGTCGCGACCCGTTCGGTGCCGAGCAGCTCGCGCACCTCGTCCGCCGTCGCGTTCGAGGTCGCGTGGACCCATGCGCCCACAGCGACCGCGCGGCGAAGTACGCGTCCGGCGCGTCGCACCACCGGTGAGGCGAGCTCGGGTCGTCTGAGGAACCAGCAGTCGTACACCGAGATCACGGTCGGCATGGACGTCGGCGGTGCGACGTAGTTCGTGCCGTGCACCACGTCGGCCGGGCCGATCCACCGATCGGCCCGGGGATGATCGGTTCGCGACCAGAGGTGGGACGCCACGATGCCGGGCAGCGGCAGTCTGCGTTCGCCGGGTGCGACGGCGGCGCGGAAGCTGGTGAGGTACGGGACGAGCTCGATGTCGTCGCGAGCCCGAAACGCCTGGATCATCCCGGCGGTTGCGGTTCCGACTCCGGTGCGGTGACCGTGGAGCGGGCCGACGTCGAGGGCGATCGAGAGTGCGGTCATCGGCGCTCGCGTCGTGGTTCGCATCCGGGCGTCATGGGTGCGGTCACGCTAGCGGGTCCTCGGCGCCACGGAGACGGGGCCCAGACGGTGTTCGTGAGCATGTCCCGTAGACTCGCCCGGGTTCATGCGACGACAGGAGTACACACGGTGCCACGCGCGTTCATCACGGGGATCACGGGTCAGGATGGTCAGCACCTGGCGGCGTTCCTGCACGGTCGGGGCTACGACGTCTACGGGATGGTCAAGGGGCAGAGCAATCCGCGGGTCGCGTCGTTGATCGAGGAGATGCCGTTCATCGAGACCCTGCCCGGCGATCTCGCCGACCTGCCGTCGTTGGTCGCAGCGATCGAGTTGTCGCAACCGGACGAGGTGTACAACCTCGGTGCGATCAGCTTCGTGGCGTTGTCGTTCAACCAGGCCGAGCTCACCGCGAACATCACCGGGCTGGGTGTGCTCCGCATGCTCGAGGCGATCCGGATGGTCGGTGGCACCCAGAACAACCCGATCCGCTTCTACCAGGCGTCGTCGTCGGAGATGTTCGGCAAGGTGCGCGAGACACCACAGAACGAAGGCACCCCGTTCCACCCGCGGAGCCCGTACGGGTGTGCGAAGGTCTTCGGCCACGACATCGTCGTCAACTATCGGGAGAGCTACGGGTTGCACGCATCCTCGGGGATCCTGTTCAACCACGAGGGGCCTCGTCGCGGGATCGAGTTCGTCACACGAAAGGTCTCGAACGCGGTCGCCCGCATCAAGCTCGGGCTGCAGCACGAACTCGTGCTCGGCAACATCGACTCCAAGCGCGATTGGGGGTTCGCCGGTGACTACGTCAAGGCGATGTGGATGATGCTGCAGCAGGATCAGCCCGACGATTTCGTGATCGCCACCGGCGAGACCCACTCGATCGAGGAGTTCGTCGAACGAGCCTTCGCGGAGGTCGGTATCGACGACTGGCGCGACTATGTCCGCCAGGACCCGAAGTTCTTTCGGCCCGCCGAGGTCGACCTGTTGATCGGTGATGCCTCCAAGGCTCACGCGACGCTGGGTTGGCGACCTGAGGTCGACTTCCCGACGTTGGTGTCGATGATGGTCCGCCACGACCTCGAGGTCGAGGCGAAGAAGGCCGGCGTCGCCATCTGACGATCCAGGCCGACGATCCAGGCCGACGATCCAGACCGACGATCCCCGGCCGGTCGGTTCGCGGCCGGTCGGTTCGCCGGCTGCAGCATTGCGACTCTGGTAGTACATGATGATGCGCTTCACCGATCGATCTCGCCGTCCGATCCGAGTGGTGACGATCGTCGCTCTGCTCCTCGGACCGGGTGTCGCCGGGTTGGATGTCGGCGTTGCGACGGCCGCGGCGGGCGACATGATTCCGCCGGGGGCCACCAGATGCTTCGGCGTCGCCGGCGATCCCGGAGACGTCGCGGTGGTCAACATCACGCCGGTCGAGGCCACCGCACGCGGCTGGGGCGTGTTGGTGTCGTCGGAAGCGGCGAGCACGGCAGGTGGGGCGAGCGTCAACTACGCGGTCGGTTCGGTCGATCCCAACGTCGCGATGGCCGAGATCGGGCCCACCGGCTCGGTCTGCTTCGTGAACTCGCCGTTCGCGAGCGTTCACGTGGTCATGGATCAGCTGGGTTCGATCTCCGGGGATGTCTTCACCCCGGCCGGCGCCGGTACGCCGGTTCGGCTCGTCGACACCAGGGACGGATCGATCGTCTCGCCGGGTTTGCGGGTGTGTGTCGCGGCCGTCGGGCCGGTCGGTGACGTCGCGGTCGTCAACATCACCCCCGTTGAGGCGACCGGGCCGGGCAACGGCCTCCTGGTCTCGTCCGACGTGGTCGTCGCCCCGGTTGCGGCCAGCGTGAACTTCGACGTCGGATCGGTGAATCCGAACCTCGCCGTGGCCCGCATCGGCGCCGACGGCGAGGTGTGCTTCGTGAACTCGCCCCGATCGTCCGTGCACGTCGTGATGGACCAGATCGGGTCGATCGCCGCATCGAGTTTCGAGATGGCGTCCACCGACGGCTCGCCGGTACGCATCGTCGACACCCGGGGCGGACCGATCGTCGGGCCGGGCGGGCGCGTGTGCGCCGAGGTGTCCGGATCGACCGGCGATGTCGCGATGGTCAACATCACGCCGGTCGGGGCGACCGGGCGCGGCAACGGTCTCCTGGTCGCGTCGTACGTCTCCGAACCGCCGATCGCCGCCAACGTGAACTACTCGGTCGGTTCGGTCGATCCCAACGTCGCGGTTGCCGACATCGCCCCCGACGGCGAGGTGTGCTTCGTCAACTCCACGCTCGCGAGCGTCCATGTCGTCATGGACCAGATGGGGAGCCTGACCGGGGATGACTTCGCCTGGTGGGGGCTGCAGGCGCCGGTGCGGATCGCTGACACTCGCAACTCGCTCCCACCTTTCCCGCCGCCCTCGGGTGAGTTGTCGCAAGGCGGCTTCATCTGGGCCGCGGTGCTCGCCGGTGGTGGCACACCGACGGCTCCGTCGCTCGTCGCGGCGATCGCCGCTGCCCGTGCGGCCGGATATTCCACGGGACCGACGGATTGCGATGTCGGCGCTGCCGATGCACTCGGGCTGCCGCCCGGCACGCTCACCGTGAGCATCTACTTCGCGACCGAAGCGGAGGCGATCGTGGCCCGGGCTGCGTTCGTCGCCCGCGGCGTCGACGCCGAGGTCGCCGAGGTGCAGACGTTCTGCCTCGACTGACCGACTGAACGAACCGAGCGTCCGTGCTCGACAACCGCGTCGACCGCGCGTCGACAGCGCGTCGACAGCGCGTCGACAGCGTGTCGACGACCAGCTCGCGACTCAGCTCTCGAACGGCATGTCGGTGATCGCGTCCATCACGCTGCCCGGCGTCGGTTGGGCGCCGATCTTCAGCTGGTAACGGAGGCTGAGGGCGAAGCACGTCAGCGCTGCGGCGCTCGAGAGCAGCAGGCCGATCTCGATCCGTCGGAACAGCAGATCGCTCGACAACCATGTGCCGAGGAAGAACGCAGCGACCCCGACGCCCCAGCCCAGCGCCACCAGTGCGTGACCGCGCAGCGCGATCACCGCTTGCGCCGTCGCGAGACCGGCCATGTAGATCGCGCTCGACAGCGCCAGCATCGCGAGCGTGCGGCCGCCCAGCTCGGCGTCGTAGACCTTCTCGATCACGAACGGCCCGATCAGGAAGGCGCCGACCGTGCCGACCACGCCGACTCCGGCGACCAGCATGATCAGCCTGCGGAGCCCGCTCCGGAACTCGTCGAGCTCGCCGCGGGCAGCGAGACGCGAGAGACGGGGCAGGAGTGCGGCCTGGACCGCCTGGAACAGGAACAGTGGGATGCGCGCCAGTAGCACGCCGTAGCCGAATCTGGTGACCACGTCCTCCTGGCCGTCGCCTGCCATGAGGTTCGCTGCTACGGGTCCGGCGTTGAGCAGTCCGGCTGCGAAGACGGTGCCCACCAACAGCCAGCCGAGGTTCTGGGTGACCTCGCTCCACTCGGCGTCCGGGCCCGGTTCGGTCCGGAGCTGGCCTCGCGCTCCGACGGCGACGACTGCGACGAGCGGTGAGAGGGCGACGGCGAACGCGTAGGGTGCTGCTGCGGTGATGCCGATGGTGGCGAGCGCCACGCAGGCGAGGATGCGGATCACGCCGTCCGAGCCCATCACCACGGCGTACGACCGGAAGCGTCCGGTCCCTGCGCAGATCCCCCGTGCGAGGTGTGCCGGCGCGTAGGCCAGGAACGCCGTGGCCAGTGCCGCCAGCATCCACCAGTCGCCCTTGAAGTAGCTCGACGTGATGATCGGGCTGGCGACGAGGATCGCGAGCAGGACGATGCCGGTGATGATCGCCCCGAGCGCAACCACGCGACGTACCACCGGCAAACCGCCCTCGCTGCGGGCCTTTCGGTGAGACAACGTGCGACCGAGCTCCTGCTCCAGCGGGAGGAAGAACCCCGGTGCGAGGAAGAAGGTCGCGAACCACATCGCCACGATCGGTGCGAACGCCTCCTCGCCGCCGAGTGCGACCTCGCCGACCTTGAAGAAGGCGTAGGTCGCGCCACCGGCGATCAGGAGTGCGCCGCCGACCGGCAGCGTGCCTTCTGGAAGCGGCACGCGGCGGAGCGCAGGGGTGGCGGACGATGACACGAGGATCCGAGGCTATCTCCGCACTCGGGGTCGACGCGGGAGGGGCACATCACCGGGGGGCGGTGATGTGCCCCGTCTCGGACAGCGTCGTGTGTGCTGCTCGGGTCGGTTCACCTGCGGGCTGGCTGGAATCCCGCCACGCGGATCCCGGGCGGGGATCCGACGCGATCAGACGACGGCGTCGACCAGCTGGCGCACTCGGGCGGTGACCTGATCGGTCAGGGCCCGGCGGCGCTCGTCCGCACGCTGCGCGGTGACGACGACGGCGCCGACGCCGACGTACGCGGCGTCACGGGCGAAGCTCGTGACACGATCGACGTCGAACTTGAGATCGACCTTCGGGAGGTCGATGTTCGGCAGGTCGAACGGGATCTCGAACTTCGGGATGTCGAACTTCGGAAGGTCGGCGTTGCGTGGGTCGAGCTTGGTCAGGTCGAGCTTGGTCAGGTCGAGCTTCGGGAACTCCATCTTGCGGATGTCGAAGCGGGTGAGATCGAGCTTGGTCGGGTCGAGCTGCTTCAGATCGAAGTCGCGGATGTCGGTGATGGTGATCATTGGGGGTGCTCCGTTTCGGTCGGTCCGCAGCGAACTCGTGCGGTCTGATTGCAAGTGTGCCATCTAACGCTTGCAAAAGCAAGCGCCAGACGGACCTGAGGGCGGAACGGGATGGTGACTTCGGTAACAGACGTTCCCCGGCCTGTGGCGCCACCGGAGTCGAAGCGGGGTGACGGGGTGAGTGACCGCTGGTCGCGCGACGGCGCCGCTAGCCTCGATCCATCGTGGAGACGGACCCCCAACTCGTGCCGTCGGTCGTGTCCGTGATGGTCGTGCACGCGCCGGGCGACTGGTTCGACGAGACCCTGGAGTCGCTCGCCGCCCAGGACTATCCCAACCTGCGCTCGCTGTTCCTGGTCGCGTCCCGCGGGGATGATGACGCGGCCGACATCGCCGCCCGTATCCGCAAGGTCCTGCCGACCGCGTTCGTGCGCCCCCTCGCTGCGAACGTCGGTTTCGGTCCTGCGGTCAACGAGGTCCTCCGGCTCGTCGAGGGAGACAACGGCTTCTTCCTGCTCTGCCACGACGACATCGCCCCGGAGCCCGATGCCGTTCGCACGCTCGTCGCCGAGCTGTTCCGCTCCAACGCCGGCATCGTCGGGCCCAAGCTGACCGAATGGGACGAACCGCGACGGCTCCAGCACGTCGGACTCGGACTCGATCGCTTCGGTGAAGTCGACCCGATCGTCGAGCCGGGCGAGTACGACCAGGAGCAGCACGACGCCGTGCGCGACGTCTTCGTGCTGCCGTCGGCGTGCGTGCTCGTCCGGGCCGACCTGTTTCGGGCACTCGGCGGATTCGATCCGAGCATCGCTTTCCATGGCGAGGACATCGAGCTCTGTTGGCGGGCACATCTGACGGGGGCGCGCGTCATCGTCGCACCCGATGCTCGGGTCCGTCACCTGGAGTTGCTCGACCAGCGCCGACCCGACCTCAACCACCGAACCCTGCGGAGCCGCCACCGCATGCGGACGGTCGCCACCTTGACGAGCGGCTCGCGGCTCCTCGGGCGCTCGATCCAGCTCGTCCTCCTCACGCTGGTCGAGCTCGTGGTCGGTCTGTTCACCGGTCGGTTCGGCGAGGCGCTCGCCTCGCTCCGCGCACTGGGTGGCCTGATTCCGCGAACGGGGTCGATCATCTCGCGCCGGCGGGCGATACGTGGCCAACGAGTCGTACACGAGCGGGAGGTCCTCGGGCTCCAGGATCGCGGGAGCTCACGACTCAACTCGTACCTGCGCGGCAAGGAGACCGCCACGTACGTCGGCACCGAGAGCACCGTGCGACGGTGGCGCGAGGCGTCGTTCGGGCCACTGCTGGCCTGGTTCGTCGTGATTCTCGCGGTCATCGTCGGCAGCCGGACGTTCATCCGCGACGGCGTGCCCACGGTGGGCGAGTTCCTGCCGTTCCCGGAGAGCCCCAGTGATCTCTGGGCCGTCTATCGCAGCAGCTTCGACGGCAGATCGTTCGGGTCGACGTCCGGGCTCCCGACCGGGTACGCGGTGCTGGCAGTCGGCAGTGTCGTCACCTTGTTCCGCATGAGCCTGCTGCTGACGGCCTCGATCGTCGGCATGTACATCCTGGGGGCGATCGGCGCTTGGCGCTTGGCGACGGTCTTCCCGGTCAATCGGGCTCGGATCGCCGGGATGGTCGTCTACGTCGGAACTCCCCTCGTGCCCGGGTTGCTGAGCCACGGCGACTGGTCCGCACTGGCGTGGTACGCAGCACTGCCCTGGCTCGTGCATCTCCTCCGCCGAGCGGCAGGACTCGAAGCGGCCGACCCGGCGGCCGCCGAACTCGATCTCGCCGACGGGGTCGCCCCCGTCGGATGGCGTCACCGAATCCGTGCCCTCGCGTTCCTCACGCTCGTGTTGGCCACGACCGCGGCGTTCGTCCCCGTGGTCATCGCCCTGTGGCTCGGGGTCGGGATCGTGCTCGTCCTCACCACCCTGCTGGCGGGCAGCTCGTGGCGAGTCGCCGCGTGGCTGGCGGCGAGCACCGCCGTCTCGGTCGTAGCCGGGCTGCTGCTCAACCTCCCGTGGGCGCTGGAGTGGACGTGGAACGATCTCGTCGGCGCTCAGTACGCCGGATCGACCGGGCGAAGCCTCACCGAGGTCGCGACACTCGCCCCGAACACCGAGCGCTTCGCGATCCTCGCACTCGCACTGCACCTTCCGTTGATCGCCGCGGTCGCGATCGCCCGGGCCTGGCGCTTCACCTGGGCGGTCAGAGCGGCCGGTCTGGTACTCGGGTTCGGCGCGCTCATGGTGCTCGCGGAGCGCGGCGCACTCGACATCGCGATCCCGCCGACACCCATGCTCGCGGTGCCGGTCGCGCTCGGACTGGCGCTCGGCGCGGCCGCCATCGCCGGCGGGTTCGGATCCGATGTGCTGGGTCGCGGTTTCGGGTGGCGACAGCCCGTCGCCGTCGTGGCGAACCTCGCGATCGTGGTCGGTCTGGTGCCGGCCGCCGTGTCGATCGGCGACGGAGCCTGGAACACACCGCGGACCCCACTGCCTCGGCTGCTGGCGTCGCAGCTGCCCGAGGATGCATCGTCAGGTGACTATCGGGTCCTCTACGTCGGCGATCCGCGGGTCCTCCCGCTGCCGGGCCGCGAGTATCGGGACGGCATCGCATACACCGTCGCGGACGCTGGTGGGCTCGATTTCACCGATCGGTTCGTCGTGCCGCGCACCCGGAGTGACGATGCCGTCGAACGGGCGCTCGAGCTGATCGCCGACGGATCGACACTCCGAGCTGGCCGGATCCTCGCGCCGCTCGGCATCAGGTTCGTCGTGATCCCGAAGACCGACGACGTCGTCTCGACCGTCGACGACCCGCTCCCCCTGGCCGAGGGCCTCCTCGACGCGTTCGAGAACCAGCTCGATCTGGGCGCGATCTACGGTCCACCGTCATTGGAGTTGTACGTCAACGAGGCCTGGTTCCCCGTCGGCGCCCAGCTCGGGGATGCGGCCGCCGCTGCGTCGCGACTCGCGGGCGAGGAGGTTCTCGCTCGCGCCGATCTGTCGGCGGCCGTCCCGTCGATGGTTGGCGCCGACCAGGGCGAACCGACGGGCGCCAACGAGGTCGCCCCGGGGGTCCTCCATCTGGCGATCCCGTACGACGCGCGTATCGTGCTCGAGGTCGACGGCGAGGCGGTCGCCCCGCGTCCGGGATTCGGCGTCGCGACCGCTTTCGACATCGAGAGCGCCGGAACCGGGGTGCTGACCTACGAACAGGACGCGAGCCGCGGCTGGTGGCGCGCCGTCCAGATGCTGCTCTGGTTCGTGGTTCTGGTGGTCGCTGCTGGCGCCCGATCGCCGTTCGGTCGTCGACGGGCATCGACCGTTCACGACGAGACGCTGATCGATCTGACCGACGCACCACCGTTGACGACCGGCGTCGCCGGAGAAGTGCTGGCACCGCCGGGTCGCGACGACGAGTGGCCGGGCGACGGCTGGCCGATCGACGCCGCACACGCAACCGACGCCACCGACGCCACCGACGCCACCGAACTTGTCGTACCAACCGAGCGCCCGCTCGCCGAATCGCTCGACGGGCCGGGCGATGGGTCGGGCGACGGGTCGGGCGACGCGCGAGGCGTCGCTCCCGCCGGGGCCGGGGATCATCCCGCCGATCAGCGGCTGGGCGGTGCCGGCTCGGCCGATGCCACGGTTCCCGGTCCCACCCAGCGTGCGACCCGCCCGATGCGCCACGATCCGATCGACGACGACGACGACGTCAATCTGGCGGCGCTCGTCGCCAGCGTCGACGACGAGCAGACATCACCCGGCGACCCGACCGGACCGACCGACCCGACGAAGGGGTCGTCGTGAAGCGCCGATTCCCCGCGCTCGTGCTCGTCATCGCAGCCCTCGCCGCGCTCGTCTACGTCGGACGTACGCAGATCGAAGCGAGACCGCCGACGTTCAGCGTGTCGGCGAGCGGTTGGATGCCGGCGGCACCGGCATCGGCCGGGCTGACCGAGACCTGGTTCTGTCCGGGCGTCCCGGCGACCGGTATCGACGACGTCGAGGGCGAGCTGGTGATCGCCAACCGTTTCGACGAGCCGCTCGTCGGCACGATCCTCGTCATCAACGAAGACGAGGAGAACCAGCGGCTCGATCTCTCGGTCGACGGGTGGGCGACGGCGCGGGTCGACCTCGATGCGACGTTGCCCGGCGAGATGGTCGGTGCGGTCGTCGAGGTCGACGGCGGCGGTGCCATCGTCGAACAGGTGTCGCTCCACCCGAGTGGGAACAGCGTGTCGGCGTGCTCCAACACCACCAGTGATTCGTGGTATCTCGCCGACGGTTTCACGGTCGAGGGCAGTCTCGACCAGGTCGTGCTCACGAACCCCTTCGAGCAGACGGTCGTCGTCAACCTCGAGTTCGCCACGCGTGAGGGGTCGCGTCAACCGAACTCCTATCGCGGTCTCACGGTGCCGCCCCGGAGCATCCGAGTCGTCGATCTCGGCGCGCCGGGTGCCGGCGCTCAGAGCGAGCCGATTCTCGCCGTCAAGGTCGAGACGACTCGGGGTCGGCTGGTGGTCGGTCGCTCGCAACGATTCCTGGGCGGAGGCCGCCTCGGCACCCAGGTCACGTTGGCGTCACCGGCGTTGCGCAACCAGTGGTGGTTCACGAACGGGGCCAAGGGTGCCGGTGTCAGCGAGCGCTATTCGATCTACAACCCCACCGACGACGCCGTCGAGGTCGACGTGCTGTTCCTGGGAATCGACTCGCCGCTCGTCGTCGACCCGATCGAGGTACCCGCCCGGGAGGTCGTGACCCTCGACACGGGTCCGCTGGCCGATCTCGGCGAAGGTCGACACGCTGCGGTGTTCGCGACCTCGACCGCGGAACCCGCAGTCGTGGTGGAGCGAGCGGTGACGGTCACCGAAGGCGACCGCGTCGCGACGTCGGTGATCGCCGGCGCGACGCCACGGCAGGACGGGTACGTCGCGACCACGTGGCATCTTGCTGCGGGCCCCGCGACCGCCGTCGAGGACGGTCTCGTGGTGTACAACGCCGACAACTCCGATGGGACGGTCACGGTGTTCGCCCTCGGTACGTCGGGCCCGGTCGTGGTACCCGGGTTGGAGGAGTTGGAGCTCGCGCCGGCATCGCTCCTCGTGATCGACCTCACCGACCCACTCGTGATCGGGCGGGAGATCATCATCGAGTCGACGACCCGCGTGTTCGTCGAGCGCTCCTATCCGACGGGTCGCGGCGACCTGCGAACCTCGTCGTGGGCCGTGCCGGCGGCCTGAGGCGGCTGGTAGAACCACGGACCATGGAACGCCTGCTGCTCGCCGTCGCCGTGGTGGCCGTCGCCGCGCTGGCGGCCGAGATCGTCCGTCGCCGCCGGGGCGCCGACGCGCCCACCCAACCCCGGTACGAGTTCCCGTCGCAGCTCGATCGCTCCGATTTCGAAGGCACCGGGTGGCTGGTGGCCGTGTTCACGTCGGAGACCTGCACCACATGCGCCGACGTGGTGCACAAGGCCGAGGTCGTGCGGTGCGATCAGGTCGACGTGGTGACGGTGTCGTACCAGTCCCGCCGGGATCTGCACGAGCGATACGACATCGACGCCGTGCCGTGCCTGGTGATCGCCGATCCCGAGGGGGTCGTACATCGGGGCTTTGTGGGGCCGGTGACCGCCACCGATCTGTGGGCGGCGGTCGCGAACGCCCGCGAACCCGGCAGCATCGACCGTTCGGGCGGCTGCGAGCTCCACGAGTGACGAAGCGAAGGTCCGTGAGTCCACGACCTGTGGGCACTCACCGTCGCCCGCACCGGATTCTGTGGAAGCCGAAACGACGTCACCCGCAGCTTCGGCTGCCACAGGGTCCTGATCGATGGATTGCGGAAGGCGAGACGACGAATTCGGTCGCTTCGGCTTCCACAGAATCCCTGATCGATGGCGACGCCCGGGACAGCTCCTAGTCGGGGATACCGAGAACGTTGGCGTCGAGCTGTTCGTCGACGCCTGCTTCGACGAGACCTTGCTGGATGAGCTTGGCCACGGCGGGGCCATCGATCGTCTCGTGCTCGAGCAGCGATTCGGCGATCAGCTCGAGGCCGCGACGGTGCTTCGTGAGCAGCTCGTGAGCGCGTGCCTCTTGGCCGTGGAGGATCTTGCCGATCTCCTCGTCGAGCATCTTGGCGGTGTCCTCGCTGTACTCGCGTCCCTGCGACATGAGGTCTTCACCGAGGAAGACCTGCTGTTGACTGTGCCACGCCATCGGGCCGACCTCGTCGCTCATGCCCCACTCGCGCACCATCCGTCGGGCGATGCCCGTGGCCTGCTCGAGGTCGTTGGCGGCGCCGGAGTTGAGATGGCCGAAGACGATCTTCTCGGCCACGCGACCGCCCATCGCCTTGCAGATCGTGTCCTCGAAGTACTCCCTGGAGTAGGTGTGGCGTTCCTGCGGAAGGCTCCACGTGACCCCGAGCGCCATGCCGCGGGGCAGGATCGTCACCTTGTGCAGCGGATCGCCGTGGGGCAGGACCACCGAGAGCAGCGCGTGGCCGCCCTCGTGATAGGCGGTCGCCTTCTTCTCCTCGGCGTTCATGATCAGCGATTCGCGCTGGGCGCCGAGCACGACACGGTCGCGTGCGTTCTCGAAGTCGATCCGCTCGATCTGCTTGGAACCGCGGCGCACGGCGATCAGGGCCGCCTCGTTGACGAGGTTGGCGAGGTCGGCGCCGGCCATGCCGGGCGTGGCGCGGGCCATGGTGTCGAGATCGACGTCGGGGCCCATTCGCTTGTCGCGGCTGTGGACCTCGAGGATCGCCTTGCGCTCCTCGTGTTCGGGCAGCGGCACGACGATCTGGCGGTCGAAGCGGCCCGGGCGCAGGAGTGCAGGGTCGAGGATGTCGGGGCGGTTGGTGGCGGCCATGATGACGATGCCCTCGGACGTCTCGAATCCGTCCATCTCGGACAGCATCTGGTTGAGCGTCTGCTCGCGCTCGTCGTGACCGCCGCCGAGTCCTGCGCCTCGCTTGCGGCCGATCGAGTCGATCTCGTCGATGAAGATGATCGCCTTGCCCATCCGGCGAGCCTGTTGGAACAGGTCGCGAACGCGGCTGGCACCCACGCCGACGAACATCTCCATGAAGTCGGACCCGGTCACCGAGAGGAATCCGACCCCGGCCTCACCGGCGACGGCCCGGGCGAACAAGGTCTTGCCGGTGCCGGGAGGACCGACGAGCAGGATGCCCTTGGGAACCCTGGCACCGATCTCACGGAACCGCTCCGGCATGCGGAGGAAGTCGACGACTTCGTTGATCTCCTGCTTGACGCCCTCGTAGCCGGCGATGTCGGAGAACGTGGTGGACGGCTTGTCGGCCGAGTACGCCTTGGCGCGGCTCCGGCCGATCGACATCACGTTGCCCATCTGACCTTGCGCCCGACGCTGGAGCCACACGAAGAATCCGATGATCAACATGACGGGCAGTAGGAGCCCGATGATGCTCAGGAACCAGTTGCTGCTCGGCGTCGTGAACTGGTAGTCGACCGCCTGGGCGCGCAGCAGGTTCTCGTCGGCCTCGGACAGGCCTCGTTCGCCGCCGCCCGTCGACACGAACTTGCTGCCGTCGGACAACTCGCCCTTGATCGTCCCGTCACCGTTGTTGATCTCTACGGTCGCGACGTCGCCCGCTTCGACGAGGGCGATGAACTCGGTGTACGTGATCTCGTCGCCGCTGTCGCCGCTCAGCAGCGAGGGCACGAGGAAGATCGCGAGGAACACGCCGATCGCGATCCACGGCAGCCACCGTCGCATCCAGGTCGGGGGCGTCGGTCGTCCGTCGCCGTCGCCGATGCCGCCGCCTCCGCCACTTCCGAAGCCAGGGCGGCGCTCTTTCGGGGCAGGTGGAGGCCCGGACGAACGTCCGCGCCCCGGCGGAGGGGGAGGGGGCGGAGGTGGGAGCTTGTCCATGCAACCATGCTACGGGGCGGGGAGGAACTTGCCAGGTCGTGCACGAACGAACCTGAGGCCCTTCACAGCTTCGGATGCACCCGCTCACGTCGGCCTGTTCCGCCGACCGTCGCCCCGGAGGTCCACCGACGCGTTGGTGGTCAGCGCCTACGGTATCGGCCGTGACGAGGCAGTGTTCGCGGACGGGCTGCAGCGAGGCAGCAGCGGTGACCTTGACGTACCAGTACGCCCACGCCCAGGTGTGGCTCGACGAGCTGGCACCCGAGCGCGATCCTCATGCCTACGATCTGTGCCATCGCCACGCCGGCCGACTCACGGCACCGCAGGGCTGGCAGGTCCGCGATCGGCGCCAGCCCGCCTCGCCGACCCTGATCGCCGTCTGAGTCCGGTACCCTCCGCGGCCGTGTCCGTGGTGCCCGACGCCCCAGGCGACCAGATCGGCGGTCGCGCCGTGGTGCCGTTCGGCCCCGCGATGGGCGTGTGGGCAGCCTCCTGGGTGATCGGTGGTGTCGTGCTCGGTGCGGTAGCGATCGCCGTCATGGGTGCGAGCTTCGACGAACCGCTCACGATCCCGCAGACGGCCGTGGTCGCCGTCGCCGGATGGGTGAGTTTCGTCGTGGCCTTGTCGTGGGCGAGTACGAGGTACGGATCCGGCGACGTGCTCGCGGACTACGCCGTCAGTTTCAAGCCGATCGATCTGGTGGGCATCCCTGTCGGGATCGTCAGCCAGTACGCACTCGTCCCGCTGCTCTACGAACCGCTCCAAGCGGTGTGGCCCGACACCTTCTCCGACGAGCGGCTCGAGCGTCGCGCCCAAGAACTCGCCGATCGAGCCGAGGGGTGGCAGACCGTGCTGCTCGTCGTGATCGTGGTGGTCGGCGCGCCGATCATCGAGGAGCTCGTGTATCGGGGCCTCATCCAACGATCGACGACGGCGATGGTCGGAGCGTTGCCGGGCCTGGTGGCGACGTCGGCGTGGTTCGCGATCATCCACTTCAGCCCGGTGGAGTATCCGGGGCTCTTCCTCGCCGGGTTGGCCTTCGGCGGTTGCGTCGTCGCGACCGGGAGGATCGGTGCAGCGATCGTGGCCCATGCGGCCTTCAACGCCGCAGGCATCGTGACCGTGCTCTCGTGACCGTGCTCTCGTGACCGTGCTCGCGTGACCGTGCTCCCGTGACCGTGCTCGCATGACCGTGCTCGTGTGACCGTGCTCGCGTGACCGTGCTCCCGTGACCCTCCCATGGCCGTCCCATGACCGTGCTCCATGACGACGACACGTCGCGCAGCGTCCACGAGTCGCTCTCTCGGCCAGGGTGACGAGAGACCGGAGGGCGCAACTGACAAGATGGTGACCGCTCCATGACCGATCGCATCGACGACCCCAGCACCGAGTTCGATACCGACGAGACCCTGATGCGGGGCTCGTCACTCGCGGACGACGAACAGATGGCCCGTCGCGGCGTTGCGATCGACGTCACCGGTCGCCGTGACCCGCAACATCGTGACGGCGATCTCGACGATGACGCCGGCGTCCCGGTCGGCGCCGTCGAGCGCGACCTCGATGCCGATCGCGACGCGTTCGAGCCGACTGCTGCCGCCGCACTCGTCGACCGGATCTGGCGGCGGGTGTTGCGGCGTCCGATCGCATGGGCGAACCGCCCGTGGCCGAACGAGCGAATTCTCCGCTACGTGGTGACCGTGGTGGCGTTGGGCGCCACGACGGCGATCATGATGAACGTCGTCCACCTGAATCCGCTGCGGCCCGGACAGGACCTCATCTTCGACGACACGACGCCGACGGGTGGTGACTTCGGCGCCCACGTCTGGGGGCCGGCGTACCTGCGCGACCATCTCCTCGGATCGTTCCGGTTCAACGGATGGACGATGGACTGGTACGGCGGCATGCCGGCGTACCGCTTCTACATGGTGCTGCCGGCGATCGCGATCGTGATCGCCGACGTGGTCCTCCCGTACGGCGTCGCCATCAAGGTCGTGAGCGTGCTCGGGTTGCTCACCTTGCCGGCGGCCTGTTGGGCATTCGGGCGCCTCGCAGCATTCCGGTACCCGATGCCGGAGCTGTTCGCCTTCGCCGGTCTGGCGTTCGCCCTCGACGAGAGCTTCAGCATCTACGGCGGCAACCTCAAGTCGACGATGGCGGGCGAGTTCTCGTTCTCGATCGCGCTCTCGCTCGCCGTGCTCGCGCTCGGGGTCCTCGCCGCCGGGCTCCGAACCGGCAAGTACCGCGTGTGGGCGTCGGTGCTGATCGCCGCAGCATGCGTCTCCCACGGGATCGTGCTCATCTTCGTCGTCGGCGCTGCGCTGGTCTTCTGCCTGCTGTGGCTCGACCGGACCCGACTCGTGTACGCCTTGACCGTCGGTGTCACCAGCCTGCTGCTGATCATGTGGTGGGCCGGCCCCTTCCTCCTCGACCACGAGTACATGACCGACATGAAGTACGGGTCACGCGAGGACTGGTGGGAGATGTTCTTCCCGCTCACGCAACCACTCGACATGCTGATCACGACGCTGGCGGTCGTCGGCTTCGTGATGAGCATCGTGCGACGGAACCTCAACGGTGCCGCGCTGGGCGTGACCGGTCTCGTCTTCGCGGCCGGCGTCTACCTGGCGAAGGACAGCCTGCCCCTCATCGGGCTGCTCTGGAACCCTCGCCTCCTGCCGTTCGTCTATCTCGTCCGCTACCTGCTGATGATGGTCGGAGCCGTCGAGCTGATGAGCCTGTTCTGGAATGCAGTGCGCGATCGTCGGGCATTGGCGTCGCCGTCCGTCTGGGAGTCGAGCACGTTCGCGGCGATCACGGCGATTCCGGTCGTGCTCGTGCTGGGCTTCATGTTCCAGGTGCTCCCCGGGGGTGGGTATCAGGCGGTCGAGGGCGCTGCGGCCCGCTACTCGTGGGGGCCGTTCGATGCCACCGAGTCGAACGCCGACGCCCAGGGCGACGGCTGGGCCCGCTACAACTTCCTCGGCTACGAGGGACGCGGCGAGTTCTACACCGAGTACCACCAGGTGGTCACGACGATGCAGAACATCGGCGCCGACCCGTCGCTCGGATGCGGACGGGCAACGTGGGAGAACAGCGCCGACAACGGCCAGTACGGCACCACGATGGCGCTGATGCTGCTCCCGTTCTGGTCCGACGGATGCATCGGCTCGATGGAGGGCCTGTTCTTCGAGGCGTCCGGCACCACGCCGTACCACTTCCTCACGACGGCGGCGATCTCGAAACAGTCGTCGAACCCCGTACGCGAGCTCCGGTACGTCGACAACGACGCCGACGTCGGCGTCCCACACCTCCAGGACCTGGGCGTGCGCTACCTCATGGTTCGGACCGACGAGGCCAAGGCGGAGGCCGCGACCCACCCGGGGTTGTCGTACATCACGTCGTCGGCACCGTGGGACATCTACCTGGTCGCCGGTTCCGACATCGTGGTGCCACTCGACACCCAACCGGTCGTCGTCCGCGATCGCCCTGGCGACGCACGCGAGCGGCACCTGGAGCTCGGCACGAGCTGGTTCCAGCAGCAGGACGAATGGGCGGCGATCCCTGCCGACGACGGCCCGGACGCCTGGCAACGCATCGACGTCCAGGTCGATGCGTCGCGGCGACTCCTCGAGGGAGATCCCGGCGGTCCACGTGTCGACATCGTCGTGCCCGCCGAGGCGATCCAAGCGGTCGCGCTGCCGCCGGTGACCGTGAGCAACGTGGTGATCGATCAACAATCGCTCGAGTTCGACGTCGACGAGGTGGGAGTCCCCGTCCTGGTCCGGGTGGGGTACTTCCCCAACTGGAACGCAACCGGTGCCGACGGCCCCTACCGGGTGGGTCCGAACATGATGGTCGTCGTGCCGGAGAGCACCCACGTCGAACTGTCGTACGGGCGCAGCGCGATCGACTACATCACGGTCCTGCTCACGTTGATCGGGATCGGGCTGTGCTTCGTGTGGCGTCGGCAAGGCGATGTTCGCCACCTCGCCGAGATCCCGAGCGCGTTCGCGCGGGGCGGGGGCAATCGCGCTCATGAGGCGGCGGGGGAGGCCGGCGTCGGCGGCCGCTCCGCCGGAGCACGAATCGACGACTGGTCGTTGGCGCCGCGCCCGGCCGGTCACGACGGGGCCGGTCACGACGGGGCCGATCACGACGGGGCCGATCACCTCGCGGATGGTCACGATGTGGATGGTCACGACGGGGATGGTCTCATCGCGGATGGTCACGACTGGGATGGTCACGACGGGGATGGTCCGGACGTGTCCGGGCCGAACTCGTCGGAACCCGGCCACCCCTCCCGATAGCGTTCCGCATCTCATGTCTGTGCTGGATGAGATCGTCAAGGCGTACGACATCCGGGGGACGGTGCCCGATCAGCTCGATGCCGATGTCGCGCACTCCCTCGGCGTCGCCTATTCGCGCTTCGTCGGCACCGACCGCATCCTGGTCGGTCGCGACATGCGAGCGTCGGGTGTGGCGCTCGTCGAGGCCTTCAATCGAGGGGTCGTCGAACAGGGTGTCGACGTGATCGACGTCGGCCTCGCCTCCACCGACATGCTGTACTACGCGTCGGGTGCGCTCGATGCGCCCGGTGCGATGTTCACGGCGTCGCACAATCCGTCGCAATACAACGGCATCAAGTTCTGCCTGTCGGGCGCCCGGCCGGTCGGGATCGACAGTGGGCTCGCCGAGGTACGTGCCAGGGCGTCGACGGTGCTCGAGGGGCACGGTCCGCCGCCGGCGGCGACTGCGGGCTCCGTGAGCGAGCGTGACGTGCTCGACGACTTCGTCTGCCACGTGCTCTCGTTCATCGACGTCGAGTCGATCCGCCCGATGCGCGTGGTCGCGGACACGGCGAACGGCATGGGTGGCCTCGTGGTACCTGCGGTCTTCGAACGGCTCCCGATGATCGAGCTCGAGGTGATGTACGGCGAGCTCGACGGCACCTTCCCGAACCATCCGGCCGATCCGTTGCAGCCGGCCAACCAGCGCGATCTCCGAGCTCGCGTCCAGACCGGCGACTTCGATGTCGGTCTCGCCTTCGACGGCGACGCCGACCGCGTCTTCGTCGTCGACGAGGAAGGCAACGGCCTGAGCGGCTCCACGACCACGGCCCTGCTCGCGGCCGCCGTGTTGCGCACCAATCCGGGCGCAACGGTGTTGCACAACCTGATCTGTTCCCGGGCGGTACGCGAGGTCATCGAGGAGCACGGAGGCGTGCCGATCCGTACCCAGGTCGGCCACTCGTACATCAAGCAGCGGATGGCCGAGACGGGGGCGATCTTCGGGGGCGAGCACTCGGCGCACTACTACTTCGCGCAGAACTACCGAGCCGACAGCGGGCTGATCGCCTCGATGCTCCTCCTCGACGAGCTGAGCCGAACGGGGACCAGCCTGTCGGTGCTCCGCAAACCGCTCGAGCGGTACGCTGCCAGCGGCGAGATCAACACTCAGGTCAGCGATCCGCGAGCGATCATCGACGAGGTCTCGGCCGAGTACGCCAACCACGACCAGGACCGTCTCGACGGCCTCAGCGTCGACTGTGGCCGGTGGTGGTTCAACCTGCGACCGTCGAACACCGAGCCATTGCTCCGTCTGAACCTCGAGGCGGTCGATCGCGACGAGTGCGACAGCCGCGTCGCCGAACTGCTGTCCCTGATCACGCGAGCCTGACCCGGCGACGAGCCTCCCACACCCGAGTTCCGCACCCGACCTCGATACTGCACCCGACGCAGCACCCGATACTCCGATACAGCAAAGGACTTCTCCGATGAGCCTCGATGCCGCCCTCCTCGCCATCCTGGCGTGTCCCGACGACAAGGGTCCGCTCTACTACCTCGAGTCCGAACAGGTGCTGTTCAACCCTCGTCTGCGACGCACCTACGAGGTGCGCGACGGCATCCCGGTCATGCTCGTCGAGGAGGCGACCGCACTCGACGACGACGAGTTCGAGCGCCTCAACGGCATCGTCGCCGACCGTTCGATCCCGCCGACATTCGACGTCTGATCGCCAGATCGTTGCACCCGACATTGCATCTGATGACGAACGCGTTACGATCTGCCGATGTGAATCGAACCTCGAGATTCCGTCGCTCCGTGAAGCACGTCGCGCTCACCGTGGTCGCGGTCGCGATGGCTGCCATCGGCGGGATCGTGTTGTCGCCCTCGCCCGGTCGTGTCGTGCAGGCCGCGGGCGAGCCGTGCATCGATTCCGACTGCGGGGCCGGTGGCGAGTACCACGCGGTCACGCCGGCGCGGATCCTCGACACCCGCGATGCGAAGAACGACGTCGCACCGGCCGGACGGAAGCCGACGGCGCCGGCCGGCGACGGCGTGGTCTTCGATGTCCCGATCGTCGGACGTGGCGGACTCCCGGGCTTCACCGACGGCGACGGCGACGGCACCGACGACAACGTGTTGGCGGTCGCCGTCAACATCACCGTCGTGAACCCGTCGGCGCGTGGCCACCTCCGGGTCTACGGAGCCGGCACCGGCGACACCGGGACGGCTGTCGTCAACTTCACGGCCGGCTCGATCGTGCCCAACTCGGCGATCCTCCGGCCCGGCGACGACGGCGAACTGACGCTGAAGCTCGTGACCCCGGGTGGCACCGGCCGCGCCGATGTCGTGATCGACCTGATGGGATGGTTCTCGACCAGCGCGTACCCGCAGTCGGGGGCGCGGCTCCTCACGGCCGGCCCGGCACGTCTGTACGACTCGCGCGAGGCGGCGTTCGGCGCCGATCCGTTGAGCGCCCGCGAGCAGGTGAAGATCCCGATCCGCGGCGCCGATTCGTTCACGCCCGCGATCACGAACGTCGTCCCCAACAGCGCCGACGTGGTCGGCGTGCTGGTCAACATCTCTGCGGTGAACCGCCGAGCTCGGAGCTCGAACACCTATCTGTCGGCGGTGCCGACTCGCGTCCCGAACGGGACGACCCCGGAAACGGCCTCGATCAACGTCGCAGGCGGTCAGGTGCGCTCTGCCCTCGCGGTGGTTCCCGTCGGGAGCGATGGGTCGATCTACGTCTACAACCGCGCCGGTGAGACCGATCTGACGGTCGACCTGATGGGCTATCTCATCAAGAACCGGAATCCGGCGACCCGTGCAGGGCGCGTCGTGCCGCTGGTGGCGCCGTTCCGGGCGTTCGATACACGCTCCGACGAGCATTTCTCGCAACCACTCCCGCCCGGTGCCGCCGAAGACTGGAGCTTCGAGGCGTTCGTCAACGACGTGAAGATCGGCTCGGTCTCGGTCGGTCCGCAGATGGGACTGATCGGGAACCTCACGGGCGCCCGACTCGAACGCCAGTACTCGTGGGTTCCGACGAGCTCGTTCCTCACGGCGTACCCGACGCCGTCGAGCGGCACCAGCAAACCCAAGACCGCGAACCTGACCCTGCGGGACGGTGACGTGGTGCCCAACATGGTCCTGCTCGAGTACGGCAACGCCGGGGGCGATCCGTACCAGGTGCGGTTCTACAACCGCGCCGGGTTCCTCGACTACGTGCTCGACGTCTCCGCCGTCATCCTCGACGACTGATCGCGCTCGACGCACTCGGGCCGCTCGAGTCGATGTGCGTCTGTTCGCCTGTGTGCGTTCGTTCGGCAGCCGTGAACCGATCGCTGCGTCGACGACCGACGCCACCGGTAGCCTGTCGGCGACGCGCGGGCTGATCAGATCGGTGCCAGGAGGCCCCGGCTCGCTCCATCCGAACCATCGATCGCGATACATCGACGACAGATTCGATTCGCGGAGGAGAACCGTTCCATGACATCCACGTTGGCAGCGCGCCAGGACTTCCGGGTCGCCGATCTCTCGCTGGCGCCCTTCGGTCGCAAGGAGATGCTCCTCGCCGAGCACGAGATGCCCGGGCTGATGACGATTCGCAAGGAGTACGGACCGTCGAAGCCGTTGGCCGGTGCCCGCATCTCCGGGTCGCTCCACATGACGATCCAGACGGCCGTCCTGATCGAGACGCTCACGACGCTGGGTGCAGAGGTCCGCTGGGCGAGCTGCAACATCTTCTCCACCCAGGACCATGCGGCGGCGGCCGTCGTGGTCGGCCCCGAGGGATCGGTCGACGAGCCCGACGGTGTGCCGGTGTTCGCCTGGAAGGGCGAGACGCTCGAGGAGTACTGGTGGTGCACCGAGCAGATGATGAGCTGGGAGGGCTACGACGGCCCGAACATGATCCTCGACGACGGTGGCGACGCCACCCTGCTCCTGCACAAGGGCGTCCAGTACGAGGCCGAGGGTGCGGTCCCCGACCCCACCGAGGCCCCCAACGCCGAACTCGCGATCGTGCTCGGCCTCCTGCAGCGCTCGCTCAAGGACGACCCTCAGAAGTGGACCCGCATGGCGTCGCACATCAGGGGCGTCACCGAGGAGACAACGACCGGCGTCAAGCGCCTGTACAAGATGTTCGCCGACGGCGACCTGCTGTTCCCGGCGATCAACGTCAACGACTCCGTCACGAAGTCGAAGTTCGACAATCTCTACGGCTGTCGCCACTCGCTCGTCGACTCGATCTGCCGTGCGACCGACATCATGATCGCCGGGAAGACCGCCGTCGTGCTCGGATACGGCGACGTCGGCAAGGGGTGTGTCCAGTCGCTCCAGGGCCAGGGTGCCCGAGTGATCGTCACCGAGATCGATCCGATCAACGCCCTGCAGGCGGCGATGGAGGGCATCCAGGTGCTGCCACTCGAGGACGTCGTCGACACCGCCGACATCTTCGTGACGGCCACCGGCAACATGAGCCTCATCACCATCGACGACATGCGGCGCATGAAACACAATGCGATCGTGTGCAACATCGGCCACTTCGACAACGAGATCGACATGGAGGGCCTGGCGCGGTCCGGGGCCTCGCGTGACGAGCTGAAGCCCGGCACCGACGTCTGGAAGTTCGACGACGGGCACCAGATCATCGTGCTGGCCGAGGGTCGCCTCGTGAACCTCGGCTGTGCGACCGGACACCCGAGCTTCGTGATGAGCTGCTCCTTCTCGAACCAGGTCATCGCCCAGATCGAGCTGTTCAACAACACCGACGACTACCCGTTGGGCGTCTACGTGCTCCCGAAGCGCCTCGACGAGAAGGTCGCTCGGTTCCACCTCGACGCGCTCGGCGTCAAGCTCACCAAGCTGACCGACGAGCAGGCCGAGTATCTCGACATGGACCCGGCCGGACCCTTCAAGCCCGAGCACTACCGCTACTGATCCGTCGCCGATTCCGAGTCGCGGCGATCGCGGTCGTGATCCGGCATCGGGGTCAGGCGCGAGGCGGTGTCACACCCCTCGCGTACAACTGGTCGCATGATGTTCTCGTCTCGTTGTGCAGGGTGCGACCGGATCGGTCCGGTGTTGTGCCGTACCTGTCGGTTCTCGCTGGCGGCTCCGCCCGCGATGCCCCGCGGCAGCGACGTCGTCGCCGCGGTGCCGTTCGTCGGCCGGGCTCGTGACGTGATGCTCGGTTTCAAGTACGGCAATCGGCGTCCCCTCGCCCATCATCTGGCGGGTCTGCTGGTCAATCGGCTGCTCGCCGAGGGTGTGCGACCGAGCGAGATCGACGTCGTGACGTGGGCGCCGACGAGTCGCCGGCGCCGCCACGCCCGCGGATTCGACCAGGCCGAGCTCGTCGCCCGACGTGTCGCAGCCCAACTGGGCGTGCCCTGTCGACGACTGCTGGAACGTGTCGGCTCCGACGTTCCCCAGACCGGACTCGACCGTGCCACCCGGCTCCATGGTCCCGACTTCCGGGTGAGTCCCGCTGCCGGCGGTGAGCGCGTCCTGGTGATCGACGACGTCGTGACGACCGGTTCGACGTTGCGATCGGCCGACGCCGCACTGCGTCGTGCCGGCGCTCGATCAGTTCGGCGCGCCGCGGTCGCCACGACGCCTGCACTGGTCACCGGTTCCGGTGGAACCATTCGCGATCACGTCCGCACCCGCCGCCCCGACCGGGGGGCACGGGTCCCCACCCGTCGCGACGAACCGCAAGCCGCCTGAGCGGTTGCGTCGGGGCAGGTTCGCCTGAAGGGCACACCCGCCACCGCCCACGCCTGCTCGGCTGGCACCGGTAAGCTTGGCGGTCGCATGGGCATCCTCGATCGCATCCTCCGCGCGGGAGAAGGCAAGAAACTCAAAGCACTCCAGGGCATCGTGCCCGACATCAACGCCCTCGAAGACGACCTCCGGCGTCTGTCGGATGACGATCTGAAGGCGAAGACTCCCGAGTTCCGCCAACGGCTCGCCAACGGTGCTGGACTCGACGACATCCTGGTCGAGGCGTTCGCTGTCACGCGTGAGGCCGCCGATCGGGTGATCGGTCAACGTCACTACGACGTCCAGATGATGGGCGGCGCTGCGCTGCACTTCGGCTGGGTCGCCGAGATGCGCACCGGCGAGGGCAAGACGCTCGTCTCGACCTTGCCGGTCTACCTCAACGGTCTCGGCGGCAAGGGCGTCCACCTGGTCACGGTCAACGACTATCTCGCCCGTCGCGACGCCGAGTGGATGGGTCGCATCCACAAATGGCTCGGTCTCGAGGTCGGCCTCATCATCCCTGGGTTCAAGGATCGGCCGGCCGAGAAGCGCCGGAATTACGCCGCCGACATCACCTACGGCACCAACAACGAGATGGGCTTCGACTACCTGCGCGACAACATGGCGCCGAAGCTCGACAACAAGGTGCAACGTGGCCACAACTTCTGCATCGTCGACGAGGTCGACTCGATCCTCATCGACGAGGCGCGCACCCCGCTCATCATCTCGGGTCGCGTCGGCGACGCCGCCAAGCTGTACTACCGGTTCGCGTCGATCATCCGATCGCTCCAGCGCGACGTCGACTACGAGGTCGAAGAGGACAAGCGCGTCGTCGTGCCGACCGAGGACGGCATCGAGAGGGTCGAAGCGGCCCTCGACGTCGACAACCTGTACGACGACGTCTCGGCCAACCTGGTCCATCAGTTCACGGTGGCGCTCAAGGCCAAGGAGCTGTACAAGCGCGACAAGGACTACATCGTCCAGGGCGGCGAGGTGAAGATCGTCGACGAGTTCACGGGACGAATCCTCGAGGGTCGGCGCTGGTCCGAAGGCATCCACCAGGCGGTCGAGGCCAAGGAGGGCGTGAAGATCAAGGAGGAGAACCAGACCCTCGCGACGATCACGCTCCAGAACTACTTCCGCATGTACGACAAGCTCGCCGGCATGACCGGTACGGCCCAGACCGAGGCCGCCGAGCTGATGAACACCTACGGCCTCGGCGTGGTGCCCGTGCCGACGAACCGTCCGATCGCCCGCGTCGACCAGTCCGATCTCATCTACAAGGGCGAGCTCGGCAAGTTCGGGGCCATCATCGACGACATCGAGGAGCGCCACGCCAACGGGCAGCCGATCCTCGTCGGCACGATCAGCGTCGAGAAATCGGAGCTGATGTCGCGCCTCATGCGACAGCGCGGGATCCCGCACGAGGTGCTCAACGCGAAGCAGCACACCCGTGAGGCCGACATCGTCGCCCAGGCGGGCCGGCTCGGCGCAGTGACGGTGGCCACCAACATGGCGGGACGCGGCGTCGACATCCAGCTCGGCGGCAACCCCGAGCTGATGGCACGCCACGAGGTGCTGAAGGAAGGCTTCGCAGCCGAGCTCATCGTCGACGACTTCGAGCTGCCGCGGCCACTCGCCGAGATGCCCGACGACTTCCGTGAGGAGCGTGCGAAGGCGTTCGCCCGCTACGACGAACTGCTCGCAGGCTTCAACGCCGAGTGCAAGGTCGAAGGTGACGAAGTGAGGGCCGCGGGTGGTCTCTACGTGATCGGCTCCGAGCGCCACGACTCCCGCCGCATCGACAACCAGTTGCGGGGTCGCTCGGGGCGTCAGGGCGACCCCGGCGAGAGCCGGTTCTACCTCAGCCTCGACGACGAGCTGATGCGTCTGTTCGCGACCGGTGCGCTCCAGTGGGCGATGGGACGCTTCGACGACGACGAGGCGATCGAGGCGAAGATGGTGACCAAGGCCATCGAGCGTGCCCAGACGACGGTCGAGACCAAGAACGCCGAAATCCGGAAGAACGTCCTGAAGTACGACGAGGTGATGAACGAGCAGCGCAAGGTCATCTACAAGCGCCGTGACCAGATCCTCGACGGCGAGGACCTCAAGTCGGCAGCGATGGAATACCTCGCGGACGCCGTCGACGCGCTGATCGAGACGCACTGCCAGTCGGTCGCCACCGACGAGTGGGACGTCGACGGGCTCGCCAAGGAGCTCACTCTGTTCTGGCCGACCACGCTGACGGCCGAGTCGCTCAGTGAGACCAACACGTCCGACGAGCTGTACGACGTGATCATGGCCGAGGCCACCAATCACTACGAGCAGCGCGAAGTCGAGATGGGCGAGGACGTCATGCGCGAGGTCGAGCGCCAGGTGATGCTCCGCATCATCGACCAGCGCTGGCGCGAGCACCTCGAGGAGATGGATTACCTCAAGGAGGGCATCAACCTCCGTGCCATGGGTCAGAAGGACCCGCTCGTCGAGTGGCAGCGCGAGGGCTTCGAGATGTTCGGCGGGATGATGAAGGGCATCGCCCAGGACTTCGTCCGGTACGTCATGCACGTGCAGGTCAAGGAGCAGGAAGCGCCCAAACTCGAACCGCGGGTGATCAACCTGCAGACCTCGTCGAGCGACGACGAGCCCGACCAGTCCGGCTTCGATCGTGCGGCTGCTCAGGCCGTCGCCGAGGGCGATCTGCCCGCCGGTGCTCCTGCCGAGGCCCAGCCGGCTCCGATGTCGAAGCCGACGACGGTCGTGAAGGACGCCTTCGACAAGACGCCCCGCAACGCGCCGTGCCCCTGCGGTTCGGGCAAGAAGTTCAAGCAGTGCCACGGCGCGGCCTGACGGGGCCGTGTCATGCGTGACTTCACCGATGACCTGCGCGAACAGCGCCGCCGCTTGCTGGAGGCGGGCGAGTACCTGCAGATCGACGAGGCCCGGAACCGTCTGACCGAGCTCGAGGCCGAGATGCAGCGGCCCGACCTGTGGGACGACGGCGATCTCGCCAAGCGCGTCAACACCGAGTACGCGAACACCAAGGACGACGTCGACATCTTCGACGGGCTGCAGAGCCAACTCGACGACGCCGAGGTGCTCCACGAGCTGGCGCGCGAGGAAGCCGACGATTCCCAGGAGGGTGAGATCGCCGAGCAGCTCGCCGAGATCTCGTCGGCCCTGGACGGACTCGAGCTGCGCAGCCTCTTCACCGGCGAGCACGACGATTCGCCCTGCATCGTCCAGATCAACGCCAAAGACGGTGGAGTCGACGCCCAGGACTTCGCCGAGATCCTGTTGCGGATGTACAGCCGTTGGGCCGAGCAGCGCGGCTTCGAGCTGACCGTGACCTATGTCTCGGAAGGGGTGGAGGCAGGCATCAACTCCGCCGAGTTCACGTTGACCGGCCGCTACGCCTACGGCTTGATGACGAGCGAGCGCGGCACCCATCGCCTCGTCCGGATCAGCCCGTTCGACAACCAGGGGCGGCGGCAGACCAGCTTCGCGGCGGTCCAGGTGTGGCCCGAGCTCGACGCCCCGGACGTCGAGGTCAACGAGGCCGACATCCGCATGGAAGTGTTCCGCGCCTCGGGCGCGGGCGGACAGCACATCAACAAGACCTCGTCGGCGGTGCGCCTGATCCACGAGCCGACCGGGATGGTCGCGAGCTCCCAGGAGGAGCGCAGCCAGCTCCAGAACCGGGAGAAGGCGATGAACCGACTGAAGTCACTGATCGCCACGAAGATCGAAGACGAGCATCAGGCCGAGCTCGATGCGATCGGCGGCAAGCAGGCTCAGGTCGGGTGGGGGAGTCAGATCCGCTCCTACGTGATGCAGCCGTACCAGATGGTGAAGGATCTCCGGACCGAGGTCGAGACCGGCAACGTCGACGCCGTGTTCGACGGCGATCTCGACCAATTCATGGAGGGATACCTGCGCTGGAAGCGCGCAGCGGTCACGTCGGACTCCTGACGGAGCCGCGCGGGACCTTCAATCGTCGCAGTCGGCGCGGACCAGCGTCGCGCCGGTCGAGGCCTGAGCGGTTCGTCCGTCGCCGGCGACCGCGGTCACGACGATCGAGATCGGGCTCGACTCCGGCATGTTGCGTCGACGACGGAACGGGCCGACGGTCGCCGACCAGCTCCCTCCGCCGCCGGTCAGCGAGGTCTCCTGCGTCCCTCCTGTCGCGGCCGAGACCGTGGCGGTCACCCGCTCGACAGGACCGCTCGTCGTAGCCGTGATGCGCAGAGTGTCGCCGTCCCGGCGCCGACACTCTGCGACGACGACCGATGGTGAAGCGCTCGCGCTCACCGAAACCGGGGTCGTGGTGGTCGTCGGAGCGAGGGTGGTGGACGTCGTCGGTACGACGGTCGTCGTCGTGGTGTTCGCCGTGGTCGTCGTCACCGCACTCGTCGTCGTCACCGCACTCGTCGCGGTCGTCGTGGGGCTCGTGGGAGGAGCCGGCGCCGTCGTGGTCGCCGGACCCACCGATCTGGTCGTCGTGACGGGCGTCGGCGCAGCGGGGGCGACCGGCTCGACGACTCCGTCGTCGTCCGCCGTCGTCGTGGGCCCGAGCTGTTCGACCGCGACCTCGCCCGTCGTCGTGGCCGTCGTGGCCGCCGTGGTCGCCGTCTCCGGGTCGTCGGGAGTGATCGACGGGAACTCGCAGCCTTCGGGTCGCGTGAGCGCGCCCCTGACGGTCGCCGATCTCGTCCGGCCGTAGACGTCGAACGTGGTGACGGTGAAGGCGATGGGCGACGACGGCGGCAGATCGTGGGTCCCCGCGAACGGACCGACGGCGGTGTAGAACTCGCCGCCTCGCTCGATGAACGACTTCCGCACGGTCTCACCGGTGGGCAGTGTGCCGTCGAGTCGTACGGCCACGACGGCGCCTGTCGCGCGGAGCGCCACATCGAGGGTGTTCGGCCGAACGAAGCACCCGTCGAGTCCGGTCGCGAAGATGGCTGCCTCGGTCGGCACGGTGACGATCTCGATCGCTCCTGGCGACGGAAGGTCGGGACGAGGACTGGCGCCGCCGGCGCAGCGTTCCGGCGCGAACACATCGATCTCGAGGTCGGCGATCACGGGATCGTCACCGGCGACCTCGGCCGCGATCTGAATCGAGACCACACCATCGGTGGTGGCGCCGTTGGCACCGAACGGGCCGACGACCGCTCTCCAGGTTCCCTCACCGTCGGGGTCGAAGTCGATCGACGTCGGTGACACACCGTCGCCAAAGGTCCCATGCACGGCGGAGACGGCGCCGGGGCCGGCGCCGGCGACCCTGGCTTCGAGCACACCGATCGCCGGTGCTGCGGGGCTGCAGATCCCCTCGCTGCCGGTCGTCATCCAGATGCCTGAGATGTCGGAGGCGACGGTGAGCTCGATGTCGCCACTCGGGGAACGTCCGGCGGCGACGAGCGCCACGGTCGAGCGGCTGTCGGTGGTGGCCGACGTCGACGGCCCGGGGGAGCCCGCCAACGGTGAGCTGCTCGTGCCGGGCGTGGTCGAACGACCGTCGTCGGCGCCGACGATCACACCGGTCACGACGATCAGCGCGAGCAGACCAACGATCGCCAATGCCACCCAAGCTTGGCGCGATCGGTCGTCATGACCGCCGGGCCACCGCTGCATCATTCCGCCGATACTCTCCCCCTCCCAGAATCCGCCCACGCGCTGACTCCATGGTACGGGTTCTGGGACCCGACGGCGTGCGCGGGTCGCTGCCCGGCCACGTGGACCCGGTGTCCCGCGTGCGCCGCCGCCCGGTCGCCAGGTCGCGGTGGGACACTGCCGTCGTGTGACGGCTGCGTGACGATACGCTCGGCTCGGCCTTCCGACCGGAATGCAGCCAGGTTCCCCTCATGATTCGTCTCGAGAACGTCACCAAGAGCTACTCCACGGAGGTCGTCGCGCTCCGCGACGCCAGCTTCGACATCGCCAAGGGCGAGTTCGTCTTCCTGGTCGGCCCGTCTGGCTCGGGCAAGAGCACGATGCTCCGCCTGCTCAACCGCGAGGAGCGACCGGAGCGGGGAGCGGTGTGGGTGGCGGGCCGCAACATCATCGACATGCCGCCATCGAGGGTGCCGCACCTGCGGCGCAACATCGGCAACATCTTCCAGGATTACAAGCTGCTCGCGAACAAGACGGTGTTCGAGAACGTGGCGTTCGCGCAAGAGGTCATCGGCAAGCCCAAACACGTGATCCGCCAGCAGGTGCCGGCCGTGCTCGACCTCGTCGGTCTGGCCGGCAAGGAGGATCGGTTCCCCAACCAGCTGTCGGGTGGCGAGCAACAGCGCGTCTCGATCGCACGCGCCTTCGTCAACCGGCCGCTCATCCTGATCGCCGACGAGCCCACGGGAAACCTCGACCCCGCCACCGGCGAGGGCATCATGCGGCTCCTCGACCGGATCAACAAGACGGGCACCACCGTCGTCATGGCAACCCACGACCAGCGCATCGTCAACACCATGCGCAAGCGCGTGATCCAGCTCGACCGCGGCGTGATCGTCCGTGACCAGGCACGGGGCGTCTACGAGTGATCTCCCGCCTCGCCTACACGCTCCGGGAGACCTGGGCCAGCTTCAAACGCAACGTCACCCTCACGGTGGCGGCCATCATCACCGCTGCCGTGTCACTGCTCATCTTCGGTCTGACCCTCCTCATCCAGGACGGCTTCAACAACCTCTTGCAGCGGTGGGAGGGCGGTGTCGAGATGATCGTCTTCGTCACCGCAGGAGCCGAGCAGGATCGCCTTGACTTCATCTCCGAGCAGCTCGCTTCGCAACGGGGCACCACGATCGAGTCGTTCTTCTACTGCGACGTAGCGTGCTCCCTCGAAGACGCCGATCGTGTGCTCGCCGGCGACCCGACCACGCGCCAGTTGATCGACGAGACGAATGTGCCGACCCAGTTCCGCGTCGTGCCGGCGGCCGGGACCGACGTCGAGTTCCTGCGAGGACTCAAGACGACCTACTCGTCGTTGCCCGGGGTGTTCACGGTCACGTTGGCCGAAGAGCAGCTCGACCTGATCGGGAAGTTGCAGGGCTTCGTGAGCACCTACACGACCGGATTGTGGATCGCGTTGATGTTCGCGTCCGGTCTGCTGATCTGGAACACGATCCGCACCGCCATGTTCGCCCGCCGGCGTGAGATCGAGGTGATGAAGCTGGTCGGTGCCACCGACTGGTTCATCCGGATCCCGTTCATGCTCGAAGGCCTCATCCAGGGGCTCCTCGGGGGCATCGTCGCGGTTGCGTCGATGCAGTTCATCAACTGGCGCTGGACCGAAGGCGTCGCGACCTTCCCCGACTCGTCGGGGATGACGGCGCTCGTGGTGGTCGACGGCTATCAGTGGACCGTGTCGTTCTACATCCTCGCGTTCGGCGCACTGGTCGGCATGATCGGTTCGGGGATCGCGGCCTCCCGCTTCCTCGACGTCTGACACGCCCCCGCACCGGTACCGGGCGATCCGACAGCGGGCGCGACCTCGTTCGTGCACGTTCGTACACGCGGTGTTCGTCTGATCGTCGCAGAAGGCTTACGAGATCCTTACATTGTGAGGTCACACTCGTCTGCGTGACGAGGATGCCGACCCGCGATCCGCAGCGACGTGGACGCGGTCGCCGGTCCGCCCGGTCCGATGCGGTACTCCACGTGGTCGACGGTGACCGCCGCGGCCACGAGCCACCAACGCGGGCACCGGCGCCGAGTCGCCGAGTCCGGCGAGCCATGGCCGAGGAGGTCGATCAGTTCCGGCCGCGCCTCGACCTCGGTCTGTTGCTCGCCGGTCTCGTGCCGGCTCATCTCGGCGGTCGCCTACGAGTCCGATTGCTGCGGGCGGCCGGGGTGTCGATCGGCCGCGGCACGACGATGTTCGGTTCGTTCCGGCTGTCGGGCCATGTCGATCCACGCGGCCAACTCCGTATCGGGGAGCACTGCTTCGTCAACGTCGGTTGTTCGATCGACGCAGCCGCGCCGGTCAGCGTGGGTGACCGCGTGTCCCTCGGCCACGAGGTGCTGATCCTCACCGCTTCGCACCGGCTCGCCGATCCGTACCGGCGCGCCGGCGACCTGAGCGCCGCCTCGGTGACCATCGAGGACGGATGTTGGCTGGGTGCGCGTGCGACGGTGCTGCCGGGCGTCACCATCGGCGCAGGTGCCGTCGTCGCCGCCGGTGCCGTCGTCGCCGACGACGTGCCGCCGAATTGCCTGGTGGCCGGCGTGCCGGCACGCGTGGTCCGGCACCTCGACTCGGCCGTCTCCGCCTGACCCTCGTTAGCGTCGGCCTCGTGGCCGATCTCACCCAAACCCAGTACGACGTCGCCGAGCACATCGCAACCATCACGCTGTCACGACCCGACAAGCTGAACGCGTTCACAGGGACGATGATGCGCGAGATGATCGAAGCGTTCGATCGCGCCGACGCCGACGACGAGGTGCGGGCCGTCATCGTCACCGGTGACGGTCGAGCATTCTGCGCCGGAGCCGACCTGTCGTCCGGTGGCGACACCTTCGCCCGGGGCGGGAGCGATGTGCAGACCGATGCCGGTGTTCCGCGCGACGGTGGAGGCATGCTGGCGCTGCGGATCTTCGACTCGACCAAACCCGTGATCGGTGCGATCAACGGGGCGGCGGTCGGCGTCGGGGTCACGATGACGCTCCCGATGGACATCCGCATCGCCAGCACTGCTGCCCGTTTCGGTTTCGTGTTCGCACGCCGCGGCATCGTGCCGGAGGCCGCCTCCAGCTGGTTCTTGCCGAGGTTGGTGGGAATCAGCCAGGCGTTGGAATGGAGCTACTCGGGACGAGTGTTCGACGTGAACGAGGCACTGGCGGGTGGTCTCGTCCGGAGCATCCACGAACCCGATGCACTTCTCCCTGTCGCGAGGTCGATCGCTGCGGACATCGTGGAGCATGCCGCGCCGGTCTCGGTGTCGTTGACGCGTCGGATGATGTGGCGGATGCTCGGTGCACCACATCCGATGGACGCTCATCGGGCCGACAGCCGTGCAATCCTCGCGAGAGGGCGGAGCGCCGACGCACGCGAGGGGGTGACGAGCTTTCTGGAGAAGCGACCGGCTGTCTACACCGATCGGGTCAGCGACGGTCTTCCCGATGTGTTTCCGGCTTGGCTCGACCCCGACTTCGCCTGACGTCACAGTTGGGGTCTGACCCCGAATGTGACGGTGTGTCGGGATTCACAGTGCCAGTCAGGAATCTCTCAAGCTGCGGGCGGTTTCCTCCGATATCAGGTTTGAGAGAGTGAACGGAAGGAAACACCGTCGCTCGAGACGGAGAAGAGCGGAACCATGACCACCTTGTTGAACGAGATCATCGAGACCGGCGACGTGATCGAGCTGACCCGTGGTGACGATGTCATCTCGGCGCTCGTGCTGCTCGCCGCCGACGAAGCCGTCATCCTCGACACGTGCGACGGTTCGACGCCGTTCGTCGTCAAGCGTGACGAGCTCGTCGAGTATCGCAAGTTCGTGCCGACCGCCTGAGCCGCGAACCGGCCGGACGGCCGAGACAACCGAACCAAGTCCTTCCTTCCCCCTAGGCTGGGCGCCGTGACTTCCGAGTCCGCGGCGCCCAGCTTGTTTTTCCGGGTCGGTGGCATGCCGTTCTTCGAACGGCTCGTCGCCGCGTTCTACGCGGGCATCGCCACCGACGAGGTGCTCGCCCCGCTCTACCCGGACTTCCCCGACTTCGAGCCGGCCAGGCACCGCCTGACCCTCTTCCTCGCCCAGTACTGGGGAGGACCACAGACCTACACCGACGAACGCGGGCATCCCCGGCTCAGGATGCGGCACTTCCCGTTCCACGTCGGACCCGTCGAACGAGACCGATGGTTGTCGCACATGGCGGCCGCCGTCGAGCGAACCTGCTCGGAGCTCGACGACGGCGAGGCCGTCGCCGCCGAGTTGATGGGGTACTTCGTTCCGGCGGCCGAACATCTCCGCAACGACACGGGGCTGCCGATCACGTCGGCCGGCTACGGCCGAGGTTGACGTGGGCGTCGTCGAGGTGCGCGATCTGCGCAAGACGTACGGTCCGGTCGAGGCGGTCGCCGGGGTGTCGTTCGAGATCGCCGAGGGTGAGGTCTACGGACTGCTCGGTCACAACGGTGCAGGCAAGTCTACGACGGTCGAGATCCTCGAGGGGCACCGGCGCGCCTCGTCGGGATCGGTGTCGGTGTTGGGGCTCGATCCCTCCGACGCCGGGCGCGAGCTGCGCGACCGCATCGGGATCGTGCTCCAGACGTCCGCCGTCGAGAAGGAGCTGACCGTCCGGGAGGCGCTGCGCTTCTACGGATCGTGCTACCGGCGTCGACGATCGATCGACGACGTCATCGAGATGACGGGACTCACCGGGAAGGTCGACGCCCGCATCGGCACCCTGTCGGGCGGGCAACGTCGCCGCGTCGATCTCGCACTGGGGATCATCGGGACACCGGACGTGCTCTTCCTCGACGAACCGACGACCGGGTTCGATCCGGTCGCGCGGCGCCAGTCGTGGCAACTCGTCGAGCGCCTCTGCGAGGACGGCGCCACGGTCTTGCTCACGACGCACTATCTCGACGAGGCGGAGCACCTTGCCGACCGAGTCGGCGTGCTGGCCGGCGGGCGTCTGGTCGCCGAGGGAACCCCCGACCAGTTGATGGCCGCCGCTCCCAACACCACGATCACCTTCGAGGTGCCGCCGGGCGTCGAGCCGGCCGACCTCGCCGTGCCGGTCGACGCCGACCTCGTCGGTGGCACGGTTCGATTCGAGACCGAGAGACCGACCGCCCATCTCGCGGCGATCACCGCCGCGGCGGTCGCCCGCGGCGTCGAGCTGGCGTCGCTCAGCGTCCGGCGGCCATCGCTCGAGGACGTGTTCCTCGGGCTCGGCGATGGCGATCGAGGTGGCGATGGCGTTGTCGATGGTGTCGGCCCCGGGGGCGGCGCCGACGAGGTCCGACCGTGAGCTGGCCGTCGACGTGGTCGCTGGTGGTGGAGCAGACGCGCTATCAGGTGTTGACGTTCGTCAGGAGCCCGGTGGGGATGTTCTTCACACTCGGGCTGCCGCTGTTGATGTTGGTGTTGTTCAACGGACTGTTCGGCGACGGGACGATCGACACTCCGAGCGGGCCCTGGTCGGTCCAGCAGTTCTACACGGGCGGACTTGCAGCGTTCACGGCTGTGTCGGCGACGTACACCAACCTCGTCAACGTCGTGCCGATCCGGCGTGACGAGGGCATCCTCAAGCGTTGGCGTTCGACGCCCGTGCCGCCGTCGGTCTACCTCGCCGGCTGGATCCTCAGCGCCGTCTCGATCGCCCTGCTGGGTGTGACCCTGCAGCTCTCGCTCGGAGTGTTGGCCTACGACCTCACGATCGAGGTCGCCAAGGTGCCCGCGATGATCGTGACGTTCATCGTCGGCGTCGCTGCGTTCGCGGCGCTCGGTCTGGCCGTCGCCGGTCTGGTGCCGAACGCCGACTCGGCACCAGCGGTGGCCAACGCCACGATCCTCCCACTGGCATTCGTATCCGATGTGTTCATCCCGCTCGAAGATCCGCCGCGCTGGCTCGACGTGATCGGGAGCATCTTCCCGCTCAAGCCGTTCGTCAACGCCTTCCAGAACACACTGAACCCGTTCGTCGACGCTCCCGGGTTCAGCTGGGGCAAGCTCGCCGCCGTAGCCGCGTGGGGTATCGGTGGCGTGCTGATGGCGATGCGCACGTTCACGTGGGAGCCGTCGAGCCACGCCGGTCGTGCCGGTCGCCGGTCCCGACGCCGCCCATCGCGAGCCGCAGCTCACACCAGCGCGTAGCACGCTATGGCTGCGGCGGCGGCGGCGTTGAGCGAGTCGACGCCACCCGCCATGGGGATCCGCACCGGGGTGGCGACGGACAACAACTCGGCACTCAGACCTGAGCGCTCCGACCCGATCAGCAGGGCGCGTCGACCCGCCACGTCCACATCGCGGATGTCGATCGCTGAGCTCGCCGGCGTGAGTGCGTACACCTGAACCTGATCGAGCCCGGCAACCACGTCGAACAATGAACTGGATCGGGCGTGAGGGAGCGAGAACGCAGTGCCCATCGCCACGCGGAGCGAGCGTCGGGCCAGCGGATCGGCGCTGGTGTGGTCGAGCAGGAGTCCGTCCCACCCCAGCGCCGTGGCGTTGCGCACGATCGAGCCGATGTTGGCCGGATTGTCGACGCGCTCGACGATCACCAGTCGTTGGCACCCCGCTGCGAGGTCGACGGCGCTGGGCCGGGCAGGTCGGTGGAAGATCGCCACGATCGGATGTGGCATCCCGAGGCCGGTGACCATCCGTCGGATCTCGTCGCCGCCGACGAACACGTCGATGCCCGCAGCCACGAGTCGTCGGGCGACCGGTGGCACACGATCGCCGTCAGCGAGGGCCAGATGTGGTCGACACCCGGCGGCGAGGGCCCGTTCGACGACGAGATCGCCCTCGGCGAGGAAGAGGCCGGCGCCGGCGTCGTCGCGCCGGTCGGCCCGGCTCGCCAACCCGCGCTCGTTCAATCGGAACGGTGCGAGTCGCGGATCGTCGGCGGACTCGACCCCCACGAACGAACTCACGTCGGACACCTCTGCGAAAGGCGGATCGCGCCGGTTCGCACGTCACGGGGCAACGGCGACCGTGCCGCCGACGAGCCTTCCATCAGTGGTCGCCCATCAGTAGTAATAGGGGAAGTCCGACCAGTCGGGGGCTCGCTTCTCGAGGAAGGAGTCGCGACCCTCGGCGGCCTCCGCGGTGCCGTACGCCAGCCGGGTCGCCTCACCGGCGAAGATCTGCTGACCGACGAGACCGTCGTCGACGAGGTTGAACGCGTACTTGAGCATCCGTTGTGCCGTCGGGCTCTTCGCGCAGATCTCGCGCGCCCACTGGAGCGCGGTGGTCTCCAACTCGAGATGGGGTACCACCGCGTTGACGCCACCCATCTCGTGCATCTGTTGTGCCGTGTACTCGCGTCCGAGGAAGAAGATCTCGCGTGCGAACTTCTGGCCGACGAAACGAGCCAAGTAGGCGGAGCCGAACCCCCCGTCGAAGCTCGCCACATCGGCATCGGTCTGTTTGAACCGGGCGTGCTCCTCGCTGGCGATCGTCAGATCGCACACCACGTGCAGGCTGTGTCCGCCGCCCGCTGCCCACCCCGGCACGACGCAGACGACCGGCTTGGGCATGAACCGGATCAGACGCTGGCACTCCAGGATGTGGAGGCGTCCGGCGCGGGCCGCGTCGATCGTGTCACTGGTCTCGCCGGCCCGGCCGTCGGCGCCATCGGGGAGCGTGTACTTGTATCCGTCGCTTCCGCGAATCCGCTGGTCGCCGCCCGAGCAGAACGCCCAGCCGCCGTCCCTCGGCGAAGGGCCGTTGCCGGTCAGCAGCACGCATCCGACGTCGGGCGAGACACGAGCGTGATCGAGCGCCGCGTACAACTCGTCGACCGTGTGGGGTCGGAAGGCGTTGCGGATCTCGGGCCGATCGAACGCGATGCGGACGGCGCCGACGTCGTTCGCCCGATGGTACGTGATGTCGGTGAAGTCGAAACCGGGGACGGCGGTCCACGCCGAGGGGTCGAAGATCTCCGAAACGCTGTCGCTCATGTCGCCATGTTGCACCTGGTGCCGGGTCAGACGGCAATCGGGCCGGTGCGAGGAAGTCGAGCGCTCCGGACGGACCGAGCGCGACGATCACGAGTGGGGGCAGGTCGGGCATCCGACGGCGAAGTGCGACAGCACCCACCTGTCCGCCGGCGGTCGCCGCAACGATCCAGCGTCGCCTCGACAGGTCCGAGATGAACGAGATGACGCCGGATGAACGAGATGACGCCGACGCTCGGCCCAGGGCGGTGGGCGGAGCTACCGTTCGCGGCGTGCCGAACGCAGTGACGATCCTCCCGGTCGAGGGGCTGCCCGAGATCGGCTCGGGCGACGACCTCGCCGCCCTGGTCGCGAACCGGATCGACCTGATGGACGGCGACGTCGTGGTGATCACCTCGAAGATCGTGTCGAAGGCAGAGGGGCGCGCGGTCGACCTCACGTCGGTCACCCCGTCGGCGTTCGCGACCGACTGGGCCGGCCGCTGGGGCAAGGACGCCCGGGTCGTCGAGGTCGTCCTGCGGGAATCGTCGCGGATCGTGCGGCAGATCGGGCCAGTCTTGATCACCGAGACGCATCACGGGTTCGTGTGTGCCAACTCCGGGGTCGACCAGTCGTCGAGCGGCGCCCACGACCGGGTGCTGGTCCTGCCGATCGACCCGGATGCCTCGGCGCGCCGCGCCCGGGAACGATTCGCCGAAGTCGGGGCGGAGGTGGCCGTGGTCGTCACCGACACGTTCGGGCGGCCATGGCGCGAAGGACAGACCGACATCGCGATCGGTGTCGCCGGTTTGCGACCGTTGCTCAGCTACATCGGCCAGCACGATCCGCACGGTCACGAGTTCCGAGTCCAGGAGATCTGCGTCGCCGACGAGCTCGCTGCCGCGGCCGAACTCGTCAAGGGGAACACGAGTCGCGTTCCGGTCGCGGTCGTGCGCGGCTACGACTGGGAGCGCGACGACGACGCCACGATGGCACCGGTGATCCGTGACTCCGGCCGCGATCTCTTCCGCTGATCGAGCACGTCGGCGGCGCGGTACGGTTCGCAGACGTATGGGCGCTCACGGACTCCACGTACACCCCGCTCCGGACGTGACGATCGACTATTTCGCTGCGGGTTCGGGCCCGGCGATCGTGCTCGTGCACGGCATCACCGAGAGTCGCCGAACGTGGGACCCGTTGGTCGCTCCGCTGATCGCATCGGGGTATCGCGTCTACGCGATCGATCTGCGTGGCCACGGCGACTCGTCCAAGGTCGCTCCGTACGATCTGGCGACGATGTCAGGCGATCTGGCAGCGGTCCTCGAGCACGAGGGTCTCCACGACGCGCTCGTGATCGGTCACTCGCTGGGCGGAGCCGTCGCGTCGGCGTATGCCGCGGGCGGACCGTGCCGTGCGGTGATCAACGTCGACCAGCCACTCGCGCTGAGCGGGTTCCAGGCGGTGCTCGGGCCGGTCGAGCCGATGCTGCGAGGCTCACCCAGCGACTTCCAAACCGCGATCTCGTCGATCTTCGATCAGATGGCCGGGCCGCTCACGGGCAGTGAACGCTGGCGCGTCGAACACGTCCGCGACGCTGATCAAACCGTCGTCCTGGGTGTCTGGGACCTGCTGTTCAGCTCGACTGCGGCCGAGCTCGACGCTCTCGTCGACGCCGTCGCCGGTGCGATCACCGCGCCGTACCTCTCGCTCCACGGCATCGATCCGGGGGAAGAGTACGACGGCTGGCTCCGCTCCCGCATCGCGACCGCCACGGTCGAGGTCTGGCGCGAGCTCGGGCACTACCCACACCTCGTCGAACCCGATCGGTTCGTCGAGCGCGTGGTGGCGTTCGACCCGGCTCGATCGTGATCAGGCGAGTGGATCGGGGCGGCCGATCCCGGTCAGCACGGTTCGCCACGCCAGATCGACCTGATCGGGCGTCAGCGCGGTTTCGCGGAGCGATCCTGCCCACCCCGTGAGCGACCGACCGTCGACGGCGGTAGCACCAGGGAGGAGCTCGACGGCAACGGCGTGATCATCGTGCTCGCGCTGTCCCCAGTGGACTCTGACCAGCCGATCGCTCGACATCGCGCAGTGGCGCAGCACGTCGTCGAGATCTCCCCGTGCGATCGCTGCCCGGGCGACCTCGTGGGCGTCGGGCTCCCCCGACGGCGGTGGCGGCAGCGGTTCCATCGAGGTCTCGACGGCGAAGATGCCGGGCGGACCGATCACGACGTGTTCGACGCCGCCGAGCTTGTCTTCGGCGATCTCGTAGACCACGCGCCATGGAGGTGCGGTGAGTTCGCGGAGCACCTTGCTGGTCAGCCGGGCACTGGGCGCGCTGATGGGGTCGTCGTGGCCGCTCTGGCCCACGTTCTTGAACTGCTTCGTCGCCCACATGAACACCACCGGAACGAGAATCGTGAGCGCGAGCAGCGGAATGATGATGCCGGGTCCCATCGGTCGTCAAGTTTCGCACGAGCGCGCTCGTCGATCGGTGACCGTCGGGCCGAGGACAGCGACGGCCGAGGACCGGGGCGGACCTCGGAGGCCGTCATCGTCAGCTCTCGGGTTCGGTGACCTCCACGAAGGTCTGCATCCCATGTTCGGTGAGGTGATTGTCGACGAGACAGTTGAGACGGTAGAAGCCGGCCTCGTCGAACAGCACGGTCAGTGCCAACGTGTCTCCCGGTGCCACGGCGGGCGCGGTCGCGATCGCTGCGCCGTCGGGGTCGACCACCTGCAGGTCGTGATTCAGCGAGCCCGTGTTCCGCATGCGAAACGTGACCTCGTCGCCGACCCGCAGATCGACGTCATCCTCCGCGATGTACGCGTACTCCTCGGTGCTGTCGTCGGTTCGGAGCCGGACGTCGTACGCCCGCGTTGCCCCACCTCCGTCGTCACCGCCGCACGACGTCAGTCCGAACACGACCAGCACGACAGCGGTCATCGTCGCTGTCCTGGCGCGTGAGGTCGAGCGGAAGCGATGGCGTGCTGTCACATCGTCGAGGTCGCACCTGGTGCCCGCTCGGTTCCCGCCGAGTCACCCGTATGGTGTTCGAGATGAGGCTCGGGATCGACCTCGACGGCGTGGTGGCCGACTTCAACGCAGGCTGGATCCGGCTCCACCGTGACGAGTTCGGGAGCGAGCTCCGCCCCGAGATGGTGACGACCTGGGATGGCCCGCACGAACTCGGGGGCTTCGCCGACATGCGCGCCTTCTGGCGGTGGGCACAGGGCAACGAGGATCGCCCGTCGATCTTTCGTCATCTCGACCCGTACCCGGATGCGATCGCGACCTTGCATCGGCTCGATCGGGCCGGCCACGACGTGGTGATCATCACGGCCAAGCCGGCGTGGGCACGCACCGACACCTTCCGCTGGCTGGCCGACCACGAGCTCCCGACCGCCGAAGTCCACATGATCGATCGCAAGCACACGGTCGCCTGCGACGTGTACCTCGACGACGGTCCCCGCGTGTTGCCCCCACTCGTCCGTCTTCGGCCGAGCGCTCTCGTCTGCCGCTTCGTCCGGCCCTGGAACCGTCCCGTCGACGGCGCCGTCGACGTCGAGTCGTGGTCCGAGTTCCACGACGTCGTCGTGCGCCGCTCACGACGCGTCGACTGACGGGGCCCGCGTCGCCGGACGTATTCGACCGCAACGGCCCGGCATCGACCCGGGTTCGGAGCGGCCCGATTGGCGACGTCAGCCGTGGGAACTACCGCCCTCGCGAGCTCCGGCGACGCGTTGGTCCTGGTGGTCGCACAATTCCTGGTACATCCGTACCGGACAGGTGTTTGACCGAGGGGGAGCCCGTGGTTAGGGTCAGGTCCGCTGGGGGAGAACTCGTGATACCCCCGCCATGCCACCGTCAAGGGGAGGAACTATGGATTGGAAGCGTTTCGATCGTGCCCGGGAGGATGCCGGACCCGTCGAACTCGACCTGATCGAGGCGTACGCGCAGGGCAAGGTGAATCGGCGCGATTTCGTGAAGCGCGGGACGATCATCGGCTTGTCGATGCCGTTCATGGGCGCGATCATCTCTGCGTGTGGAGGTGACGATGACGACACGGGAGCCGGGACGACGGTCCCGACGTCGAGCGGCAGCGGCGACACCCAGCCCAGCGGCACCGACGCACCGGTGGCCGGTGGTTCCGGCGGCAACATGATCATCGCCAGCCAGCAGGGTGACGCGAACAGTGGCCTCGATCCGGTCAACATGCTCGATCTCGGCACCTACAACGTGGTGTCGCAGAGCTTCGAGTACCTCGTGGGGGTCGGCGACGACGGCAACATCGCCGCCAACGCACTCGCGACCGGCTGGACCCCGAACGAGACCGGCGAGGTCTGGACCTTCGACCTGCGGCCCGGCGTCGTGTGGCAGAACGGCTCGGAGTTCACCTCCGCCGACGTCGCCGCAACCATGGATCGGCTGTCGGCGGCGAACAACGCCGCTCTCGGCGGCGTCATCGCGGAGGGATCGACCGATGCGACCGATCCGACGAAGGCCGTGATCACGCTGCTGGAACCGAACGGCAACTTCCCGGTCCTCGTGTCGATCTTCAATGCGCAGGCACTGATCACACCGGCCGACTACAGCAGCGGCACCACCCTCGACACCCGACCCGACGGCACCGGCGCTTGGATCCTCGACAGCTTCGATGCGTCGACCTTCACGGCCAAGTACCGCCGCAACCCCGACTGGTGGGGTGGCCAGACCCCGCTCGACACGATCGAGCTGCGGGGCTTCGCCGACATCGGCACGGCCGTGACCGCGATGACATCACGTGACGTCGACGCGATCCAGCAGTTCAGCGTGATCGGCGGCGAGGGTCTGCTCAACGACCCCGACTTCGTCGTGCTCGAGCCGCCCGCGGCGAACCACCGCCAGTGCTGGTTCAACACCCAGCAGGGCCAGTTCACCGACAGGTTGCTCCGGCAGGCGATCGCCTGGACGGCCGACCGTGAGCAGATGGTCAACACCCTGTTCGCCGGTCGCGGCCTGGTCGCGAACGATCACCCGGTGCTGCAGTCGCTGCCGTTCTACGATCCGGACGCCGTGCCCCAGCGCAGTCGCGACATCGATATGGCCAAGCAGCTGCTGTCCGATGCCGGCGTCGAGGGCATCACTGCCGTGATCGACACCGGAGATCTGCAGGAGATCCCCGATCTCGCGGCGATCTTCCAGCAGAACGCGGCCGAGGCCGGGATCAACCTGACGGTCAACACCCAGTCCAACTCCACCTTCTACGGTGCGGCCTGGTGCCCGGGTGCCAACGCCGACGATCCGAACCTTCCGTGCGACAACTCATCGGAGTTCGGCATCGTCGACTACGGCCACCGGCCGACGCCCGACGTGTACTTCAGCTCGGCGCTCGCCAGCGGTGGCGTCTGGAACTCGTCGAACTACGCCAACCCGGAGTTCGATGCGAAGTTGTCGGAGTATCGCCAGGCGATCGACGTCGACGGCCAGAAGGCGGCCGTCGGTGCGATGCAGAAGATCCTGTGGGAGGACGTGCCTGCGGTCTATCCGTACTTCTACAACTTCCTCGCCGGTCACGACAGCAGCGTGACCGGAGTCCGGACGACGGCGCTCGGTCACACCATCGTGAGCGGCGCGTCGAAGACCGGCTGACGACGACCGAAGTCGGTGTGGGTGGGCTGGGGGCCCACCCACACCGACGGTTTCTCTTGGGGGGCACATGCTTCGATTCACGCTCAGACGACTCGCACTCTCGCTGGTCACACTCTTCATCCTGATCTTCGTCGTCTTCGCGCTGACGTGGCTGACCCCGGGCGATCCGGCCCGACGGCTCGCCGGACCCTTCGCCCCCCAGGAACGGGTCGATGCGCTCAACGACCAGCTCGGACTCGACAAGCCGGCCTTGACCCAGTTCGGCAACCTCCTGCAGTCGGTCGTCACGCTCGATTTCGGTGAGTCGTTCTCGAGCCCTGGGGTGCAGGTGATCGATCTGGTCCGACCCGCATTGTGGAACTCGGCGAAACTCGTCCTGCTCGCTCTGTTGCTCACCCTGCCGATCAGCATCATCGGCGGCATCATCGCGGCGCGCAAGAAGGACACGGTGCTCGACCGGTCGATCGTCACCATCGGTCTGGCGAGCGCCTCGATTCCCGACTTCGTGTCCGGCGTGGTGCTCCAGTACTTCATCGGGGTGAAGCTGGGATGGTTGCCCTCGATCTCGAATGCGCCCGACGACGCGGGGTTCTTCGGCCAGTTCGAGTACATCCTCCTGCCCGCGATCGCGGTGGTCGCGGTGTATTTCGGGTACATCGCCAGGATCACGCGTGCCGGCACGATCGCAGCGTTCGACAGCGACTACACCCGAACGGCGTACATGAAGGGGCTCAGTACGAGTGGCGTGGTCCGAAGACATGTGATCCGCAACAGCCTGCAGCCGACGGTCGCTGTGACCGGTACCCAGATCGGGTACCTGTTCGGTGGTCTGGTCGGGCTCGAGAAGGTGTTCAACTATCCCGGCCTCGGCCGGCTGATCCTGCGAGCTGCCGAGACGCCCGACTTCCCGCTGCTCCAGGCCGGCGTGATCACGGTGGCGGTCATCTTCATGTTCACCACGTTGGCTGCCGACCTGCTCATCGCGTGGATGAATCCCCGCGCCCGACTGAACATCAAGAGCTCATGAGCGACGAGACCACTCCCATGCCCGACATGTCCGACGAAGCCCGCCGGAAGCTCGAACAACCCGACGCGATCCACTCGGCCGACCCGGACCCGGTCTACGACGTCCACGGTGACGCCCTGCCGAAGGCCGAGGAACCGTCGTTCGATTCGGCGGCCGAGCGACGCAAGATCCGTGCCGAGCGCCGGGCCCTCTTGCTGAAGAGCCCGGCGTTCCTGGCCGGCATGTTCATCCTGATCCTCTGGATCCTCTGCGGGCTCTTCCCCGGTCTGTTCACCCAGTACGGCCCGAACGAGGTCGTCCGCCTCGCCGATGGCAGCACGATACCCCGGCAGGCCCCCGGAGCTGACGCCTGGTTCGGCACCGACCGCATCGGCAACGACGTGTTCGCCCGCGTGATCTACGGCGCCCGTCCAGTCCTCATCGTGGCGCCGATCGCGGCGCTGCTCGCGGTCATCGCGGGCACCATGCTCGGCCTGGTGATGGGCTATTTCCGCGGCTGGGTCGACGAGATCCTCAGCCGCGTCATCGAGGCGTTCCTGTCGATCCCGGTGATCCTGTTGGCGATCATGGTGCTCGTCGTGTTCGGACGGAGCCGCGAGATCATCATCTTCACGATCGCCGTGCTGTTCACACCCGTCGTGGCGCGCACCGTGCGCTCGACGGTGATGTCGGAGGCCCAGCTCGACTACGTGACGTCGGCGAAGCTGCGCGGTGAGGGCGGGATGTTCATCATGGTGCGTGAGATCTTGCCGAACATCACGAGCGTGATCGTCGTCGAGTTCACGGTTCGCGTCGGTTATGCGATCTTCACCGTCGCCACGCTGGCGTTCTTGGGTCTCACCGCCGACGACGCCACGGCCGCCGACTGGGGACGCGACGTCGCCAACACCTTCGACGTGATCCAATCCGGACAATGGTGGCCGGCGATGTTCCCGGCGTTCGCGATCGCGACGCTCGTCATCGCCGTCAACCTGATCGCCGACTCGCTCGACCGTGTGGCGAAAGCCTGAGGTAACGACATGACGATGACGACCGACCCCACCGATGTCGCCGACCGTGGCGACCCGGCGACCGCGGCACTCGCGATCCAAGATCTCCAACTCGCGTACGTCGTACGCGGCGTACCGCGTGAGGTCCTGCGCGGAGTGACGTTCCAGATTCGACCCGGCGAGGCGTTCGGTCTGGTCGGTGAATCCGGATGCGGCAAGTCGACCACCGCGTACGCGGCGATGCGATACATGCCGGAGAATGCGATCATCCAGGGCGGGACGGTGCTCGCAGGCGGCAAGAACGTCACCGACATGTCGAACCCCGAACTCCGGTCGTTCCGATCGCACGACGCGTCGATGGTCTACCAGGATCCGGTGCAGGCCATGAACCCGGCGCTCAAGATCGGGCATCAGGTCGCCGAGTGCTTCCGCATCCTCGGCCAGTCCAAGTCCGAGGCCCGCGAGAGCGCACGTGAGGCGCTGCGGCGGGTCAAGATCGCCGATCCCGATCGCGTGCTCGAGCGATACCCACACCAACTGTCGGGCGGCATGCTGCAGCGGGTGGTCATCGCGATGGCGCTCGCCGGGGATCCGAAGCTGCTCGTGCTCGACGAGCCGACCACCGGCCTCGACGCCACCGTGGAGGCCGAGGTTCTCGATCTGGTCCGCGATCTTCGTTCCGAGACGAATGCGGCGATCCTCCTGATCGCCCACAACCTCGGTGTGATCCGCACGATGTGTGACCGCGTCGGGGTCATGTACGCGGGCAAGATCATCGAGGAGGGCGACGCGCAGGAGGTGTTCGACGCTCCCCAGCACCCGTACACCGTGGGTCTGCTGAATTCGATCCCACGGCACGGTGTCCGCAAGACGGACCGTTCCCTGTTCACGATCCCGGGCAACCTGCCCCAGATCGGGACGCCGCTCCCGACGTGCGTGTACGTCGACCGGTGTCCGATCGCCGACGATCTCTGCAGCACCGAACCGCCGCCCGTGGTACCGATCGCCGAGGGTCACTGGACACGCTGTCATCACCCGGACCGGCTCGACCAGATGCCGGCACCGCGCAGCGACAACACCCAGTTCCAGATCGGTACCGACACCATCGTCGAGATCGCCGCGGTGTCGAAGACGTTCCGTCAGCGTGGCAGCGATGTCCCGGCGCTCGTGAGCATCGACCTCGGCTTCAAGGAAGGCGAGACGCTCGGTCTCGTCGGCGAGTCCGGGTCGGGCAAGTCGACGCTGGCCAAGACGCTGCTGGGCATCCACGAACCCGACCCGGGCGGCGAGATCAGCCTCGACGGACGCGTCATGAAGACCAAGGCGACCGATCGTCGGGCGGAGTCGATCCGAGCGTTCCAGATGGTGTTCCAGAACCCCGACTCGGCCCTCAATCGGATGTGGACCGTCCGCCGGATCCTCAAGCGCACGATCACGAAGTTGACCGGCGTCAAGGGGGACGAGGCCGACCGCAAGGTCGATGAGTTGGCCGAGGCGATGCGACTCTCACAACGCCATCTCGACATGCGACCCCGGCAGCTGTCGGGCGGTCTCAAGCAGCGAGTCGCGATCGCTCGCGCGTTCGCCGGCGACCCGCGCATCGTCGTCTGCGACGAGCCCACGAGTGCGCTCGATGTGTCGGTTCAGGCGGCGATCCTCAACCTGCTGGCCAACCTGCAGAACGACGAGCGAACCAGCTATCTGTTCATCACCCACGACATCGGCGTGGTCCGCTACCTCTCCGATCGGATCGCGGTCATGTACCTCGGCCGGATCATGGAGCTGGGCACGACCGATCAGATCTTCGCCGGTCCGAACCACCCGTACACCGAGGCCCTGTTGTCAGCGGTGCCGAGTGTCGACGGTGAGGCAAAGCACCGCATCCCGCTCAAGGGCGAGATCCCGAGTCCGGCCAACCCGCCGTCGGGTTGTGTGTTCCACACCCGCTGCCATCGGTTCATGCCGGGGAAGTGTGACGTGATCGATCCGCCGGTGATCGAGTTGTCGCCCGGCCACATGTCGAAGTGCCTGTTGTCGGCGGACGAGCTCCGTGAGGTTCCGGTGATCGTCGATCCGAACGCACCGATCGCGGTCCCCGACCTGCCGAACTGACACGTCGCGGCCGCGAGGATCGCCGATCAGTCGGGGCGGTTCTGGACGTGCTGGAACCCGAATCGGCCCTTCACGCACAGGTTGCCGTGGGTGATGGGGCTGTCAGGTGGTGAGCTGACCTTCACGATGGTGTTGTCCTGCACGTGGAGCGTCAGGTTGCACCCGACTCCACAGAAGGCACAGATCGTGTCGGTCGTCGTCTGACGTTCCGCATCCCACGTGCCGGCGGCGCGCATGTCGTGCTCGCTCTTGAACATCAGCGCACCGGTCGGGCACACCTGGATGCAGTTGCCGCAGTACACGCATGCCGAGTCGGGAAGCGGTACGTCGTTCTCGGTGGAGACCCGAGCGTCGAAGCCGCGTCCGGCGATCTCGATGACGAAACTGTTCTGCCACTGCTCCCCGCAGGCGTCGACGCACTGGTAGCAGAGGATGCACTTGGCGTAGTCGCGGACGTAGAGCTCGTTGTCGATCTTGACCGGCTGGTCCACGGTGGCAGCGTCGGCGCCGTAACGAGTCGGATCCGCGCCGTACTCGGCGTTCCAGTCGTCGACATGTTCGGTCAGCGACAGGTCGACCGACGAACCGAGGAACTCGAGCACCATCTTGCGGGCGTGGTCGACGCGGTCGGATCGGGTGCGCACCACCATGCCGGGTTCGACCTGGCGGGAGCACGAGGGCACGAGGACGCGCGAGCCCTCGACCTCGACCATGCAGACTCGGCACGCGTTCTTGGGCGTGATCGTCTCGCCGTAGCACAGCGTGGGGATGCCGCCCCTGCGACCACCGCACGCATCGAGAATGGTGGTGCCCTCCGGCACCGAGACGTCCTCGCCGTCGATGCTCAGCGTGATCGAACTCGCCTCCGTCACCGGTCGCCCCCGTTCGTACACTCCGTCAAAGCGTCTGTGCGAACACCGGTGTTCGTGAGACCGCTTTGGTGGACTTGGCGAACGGTCACGTCCGACGTGGCGTTCGTACACTCCGTCAAAGCGCCTGTGCGAACACCGGTGTTCGTGAGTCCGCTTTGGTGGACTTGGCGAACCGTCACGTGAAGACCCCGAGGCGGACGATGGCGGTTTCGATCGCGTTGTAGGCCGTCTGGCCGAGGCCACAGATGCTCGCGTCCTGCATCGCCCGACCGATGTCGCGCAACAGTTCGAGATCGCCACTACGAGCGCCAGCGGCGAGCCGTTCGATCGCCTCCTCCTGGCGGACGGTGCCGACCCGACACGGGACGCATTGGCCGCACGACTCGTCGCGGAAGAACGCCGCGATCCGCTTCAGTTGATCGACCAGGTCGACGTGCTGGTCGTGCACCATCACCACACCGGAGCCGAGCGTGAGACCGGCAGCGCGGGTGCTGTCGAGGTCGAGAACGAGGTCGAGGTCCCCGGGCCCGGCGAAACCGCCGGCCGCGCCACCGAGCAGGACGGCCCGGAGCTCGGACCCGGTACGCATCCCCCCGGCGAGATCGATCAACTCACCGAGCGTCACGCCGAGCTCGACTTCGTAGATGCCCGGACGCACGACCGCGCCCGAGAGGCAGAACAGTCGCCGGTCGGCGCTGTCGCCGTCGAGCACGATCGCCGGGACGTTCATGAGCGTCTCGACGTTGTTGACCACCGTCGGCTTACCGAACAGGCCGACCTGGAACGGGAAGGGCGGCTTGTTGCGCGGTTCGCCGCGATATCCCTCGATCGAGTTGAAGATCGCCGTCTCCTCACCGCAGATGTATGCGCCGGCGCCCTTGACGACCGTGATGTCGAATCCCGTCTCGCCACCGATGAGCCCTCGGTCGCGACAGGCCGACAGCGCTGCCTGCAGCGTGTCGAACGGCCGCGGATACTCGCCGCGTAGGTAGACGTACCCCAGGTCGCAGCCGGTTGCCAGCGCGGCGATGCACATCGACTCGATCAGCCCGAACGGGTCGTTCTCGATGAGGACCCGGTCCTTGAAGGTGCCTGGTTCCGACTCGTCGGCGTTCGCCACGAGGTAGTGCGGCGCAGCCGTCTGGGTGCGTACGGCGTCCCACTTGCGGCCGGTGGGGAAGCCGGCGCCACCACGACCGGTCAGGCCCGAGGCGATGATCGCGGCGATCGTCGCCTCGGGCCCGAGCCGACGCGCTCGCTCGAGTGCAGCGAACCCCCGCGCTGCCAGATAGGCGTCGAGGTCGAGCGGATCCATTCGGCCGGCTCGACGGAGCAGGACCAGCGAGTCGTCGCCGACCTGACGGACGGCTGCCGCCGCCGGGGCCTCGGATCCGGGTGTGTCACCCCCGACCAGCCGCTCGATCTGATCGCGGGTCACGTGCGCGGCGACGACCCGGACGGGCGTCTCACCGGCGGTCGTGACGAACGCGGCGGGCGCACGCTCGCACAAACCGAGGCAGGGCGACGGGTGAGCGCCGGGCGGGAGGTCGGCGTCGGTCAGTCCGCCGTTGGCACGGCATGCGAGATCGACGCAGACGTGGACCTGATGGCGAGGCCGCTCGGCGAGCGAGAACAGCGCGTAGAAGCTGGCCACCCCGTAGATCTCGGCCGGCGAGACGTCGAGCCGCTCGGCGATGTGGTCGATCGCCTCTTGGCTGATCCAGCCGACGCGATCGTTCACAGCGTGCAACGTCGAGAGCAACAGGTGGCGCTGTTGGCGGAGCGCATGCCCGGCGACCACGTCGTGCAGGTCGCGTTCGGGGGCCGGACCGAGCACCGATTCGATCGCAGCGCGCTCGTCGAGCGTGGGCGGGATGCCGCGGGTCACGACGTCCATCAGTGCGGCACCATCAGCCCGACACACCGACAGCTGAGACGAACTTGTCGATGCGGACCGCGGCGGCCTTGAACTCGGCCGTTCCGGACCTCGGGTCGGTTGCGTCGATCGTGAGCTGGTTGACGTCGACCTCGTCGGGGAAGTGGAACGTCATGAACACGAGTCCAGGGCGGAGCCCCGGGTCGATGCGGACGGGGGCGTCGACCGCGCCGCGCGGTGACGTGACGCGGACTGTTTCGCCGTCCACCACGCCGAGGTGGCACGCGTCCTCCGGGGACACGTCGATCGTCTCGCCGAGGCGGTTCGGGCTCTGGTACCCGCCGGACTGGACCCCGGTGTTGTAGGAGTCGAGCCGCCGTCCGGTCGTCAGCCGAAGCGGGAAGTCATCGCTGAGTTGCTCGACGGGGGGATCGTCGACGACGACGCTGAACGGCGCAGGGCGCCCACGATCGGCGGGATCGTCGGCCCAGAGACGGCCGTGCAGGTAGGGCGGTTCCAGGGTGTCCTCGGAGAAGCAGGGCCACTGGATCCCGCCGAGCTCGTCGAGTCGGCGCCACGACATCCCGGCGTGCATGGGGGAGAGCCGGCGGAGCTCGTCCCAGATCTGCTCGTGGTCGGAGTAGCCCCAATTGTGGCCGAGACGCGTTGCCACGTCGACCAGGATGTCGATGTCGTCGCGAGCGTCGCCGGGCGGGTCGATCGCCTTGCGGACCCGTTGGACACGACGCTCGGAGTTGGTGACGGTGCCGTCGGATTCGCACCAACTCGCCGAACCCGGCAGCACCACGTCGGCGAGTTGGGCGGTCTTGGTGAGGTAGATGTCGAGGACGACCAGGTGGTCGAGACCTGAGAGCAGGTCGACCGCTCTGCTGACATCGGCTTCGGATTGGGCCGGGTTCTCGCCGATCACCAGCACGGAACGCAACTCGTCGCGCTCCATCGCTTCGAACATCTGGGTGAGATGCCAACCGTCCTCCGGTGGGATCGTGGTGTCCCATTCGGCCTCGAACTTCGCCCGCGCGCCGTCGTCGACGACGTCCTGGAAGCCGGGCAGCTTGTTGGGGAGCGCGCCCATGTCGCCGCCGCCCTGGACGTTGTTCTGGCCGCGTAGTGGCGTGAGCCCGGCGCCGTAGCGCCCGACCTGACCGGTGAGCAGGGCGAGGTTGCACAGCGAGAGCACGTTGTCGACGCCGTTGTGGTGTTCGGTGATGCCGAGCGTCCAGCACAGTTGGGCGGCGTCGGCCCTGGCGTACGCGTGGGCGAGCTCTCGGATCGCATCGGCGGGTACGCCGGTGACCTCCTCGCCGCGTTCGAGGGTCCAGTCCTCGACCGACGCGGCGTACTCCTCGAACCCGGTCGTCGCACGCTGGATGAAGTCGGTGGCGGCCAGACCGGCGTGGATGATCTCGCGTGCGATCGTGTTCGAGAGCGCGATGTCGGTGCCCACGTGAAGGCCGAGCCAGCGGTCGGCGAACCGGGCCGTCTCGCTGCGGCGCGGGTCGACGCAGTACAGCTTCGCGCCGGCGTTGACCGACTGCAGGACGTGGTGGAAGAAGATCGGGTGCGCGTTGCGCGCGTTCGACCCCCACATGACGATGACGTCGGCGGACTCGGCCTCCTGATACGACGAGGTGCCGCCTCCGGCTCCGAACACAGTGGCCAGACCGACCACGGAGGGAGCGTGTCAAGTTCGGTTGCAGGAGTCGATGTTGTTCGTGGCGAACGCGGTGCGGGCGAGCTTCTGGGCGACGAAGTTCATCTCGTTCGTCGACTTCGAGCACGAGAAGACCCCGATCGACCCGCCGCCCCAGGCGTCTCGGCTGCGCTGGAAGCCTGCCGCAGCACGGTCGAGGGCTTCGTCCCACGTCGCCGGACGGAGCACGCCGTCGTCGCGGACGAGTGGCTGGGTGAGTCGCTGTTGGGGTGCGAAACGGTGCTGCCGGTGCTGCTGACGTGCCATGTGATGACCCTACTGGAGTGGACTGGAGTGGATTCGGGAGTGGACTGGAGTGGTTTCGGGAGTGGTTTCGGGGGTGGTTTCGGGAGTGGTTTCGGGTGGTTCGTGTGGCTCCGCGCCGATGGACGCCCTCCGGGGCCATGGTAGATCAGATGCAGGGCCGGTGTTCCATCAGGCGGAACCATTCCGTATTGTGGAACCTCGTTGCTCGCGCGAGAATGTGGCCGACACATTCCGTGGCAGCTCTCTGGGGGTCCTCCGCCATGTCCTTTCCCACCGATCTCGAGATCGCACGCGCCGCGTCGCCCAAGCCGATGGCGGAGATCGCCGCCAAGATGGGCATCGGCGAACACCTCCTGCAGCCGTACGGCAGCGATCTCGCAAAGATCCGCCTCGATGCGATCGAGGAACTCAGCGATCGCCCCAAGGCGAAGTACGTCGTCGTGACGGCGATCACCCCGACCCCGCTCGGCGAGGGCAAGACCACGACGACGGTCGGGCTCGGCCAGGCCATGCAACACGTGGGCAAGAACGCGGTCATCTCGCTCCGCCAGCCGTCGATGGGGCCGACGTTCGGCATCAAGGGTGGAGCTGCCGGCGGTGGCTACAGCCAAGTCATTCCGATGGAGTTGCTCAACCTCCATCTCACCGGCGACTTCCACGCCGTCACCGCCGCTCACAACCTGTTGTCGGCCATGATCGACAACCACCTCCACTTCGGCAACGAGCTCGGGCTCGACATCGACAACATCACCTGGCGGCGGGTGCTCGACGTCAACGACCGCGCCCTGCGCAACATCGTGATCGGCCTCGGGGGCAAAGCTGACGGCGTCGTCCGCCAGACCGGCTTCGACATCACCGCAGCCTCCGAGGTGATGGCGATCCTGGCGCTCGCCACGTCGCCGGACGACATGCGAGCCCGCCTCGGTCGGATCGTGGTCGGCTACACGCCCTCGGGTGAGCCGGTGACGGCCGAGCAACTCCACGGTGCGGGTTCGATGGCGGTGATCATGCGCGATGCGCTGGCTCCCAACCTGCTGCAGACGCTCGAGAACACGCCCGTCGTCGTCCACGCCGGCCCGTTCGGCAACATCGCCCACGGCAACTCGTCGGTGGTCGGCGACCTGATCGGCATCCGGGGCGGCGACTACCTGATCACCGAAGCCGGTTTCGGCGCCGACATGGGTGCCGAGCGGTTCTTCAACATCAAGTGTCGAGCCTCGGGCCTCACCCCTGATGCCGCGGTGCTCGTGGCGACGGTGCGAGCCCTGAAGGCCCACTCCGGGAAGTACAAGATCGTGGCCGGCAAGGAGCTCCCCGCAGACCTGCTCGCGGAGAACCCCGACGACGTCGCTGCCGGCGCCGCCAACCTGCGCAAGCAGATCGAGAACGTCAAGGCGCACGGTGTCACGCCCGTCGTCGCGATCAACGGGTTCCCGACCGACCACGTGTCGGAGCATGCCGCGATCCGACGCATCGCCGAGGAGATGGGCGCCCGGGTCGCGGTGTGCACCCACTTCAGCGACGGTGGTGCGGGCGCCACCGAGCTCGCCGAGGCCGTCATCGAGGCCTGCGAGGAGCCGAGCGGCTTCCACTACCTCTATGCCGACGATGATTCGCTCAAGCGCAAGATCGAGACCGTCGCCACGACGATCTACGGCGCCGAGCGGGTCGAGTACACGCCGGCGGCCAGCAAGCAGCTCCAGAACTACGAGGACAACGGCTTCGGAGGGCTCCCTGTCTGCATCGCCAAGACCCACCTGTCGATCTCCGGCGACGCATCGCTGAAGGGCGCGCCCACAGGTCACACCCTCACGGTGCGAGAAGCCCGAGCCTCGGTCGGCGCCGGGTTCGTCTACCCCATCTGCGGTGAGATGCGCACGATGCCCGGCCTCGGCACGGCACCCGCCGCATCCCGCATCGACTTCGACGAGCAGGGCGAGATCGTGGGATTGTCGTAATCATGAGCGAGGTCGAGTACACGCCCGGTGGGGCGGTGTTGATGGACGGCAATCGACTCCGTGACGAGACGGTCGCTCGACTGCGCGACGAGCTCGCCGCACTGGGGGCCCCGTCGGTCTGCCTGGCGACGGTGCTGGTCGGCGCCGACAAGCCGAGCCAGATCTATGTGCGCATGAAGCACAAGAAGGCCGAAGAGGCCGGGGTGGTCTCGAAGGGTGTCGAGCTCCCCGAGTCTGCGACCCAAGCCGACGTCGAGGCGGCCGTGCGGGCGCTCGTCGACGACGCGTCGGTCCACGGCATCCTGGTGCAACTTCCCCTGCCCGGGCACCTCGACCCGGAGCCCGTGCTCGCGCTGCTGCCACCCGAGAAGGACGTCGACGGGCTCACCGAGCGTTCGATGGGTCGTCTCGTGAGAGGGTTGCCGGGCCACGTACCGTGCACCCCACTCGGCGTCATGCGACTGCTCCATCGATACGGCGTCGAGATCTCGGGCAAGCGCGCCGTGGTCGTGGGACGCTCCACCCTGGTCGGGCTCCCACAAGTGCTGCTGCTCGGCCGCAAGGGAGTCGACGCCACCGTGACCCTCGCTCACTCGCGCACCCCCGACATGATCGACGTCTGCCGCCAGGCCGACATCATCGTCGCTGCCGCCGGGCAGGCCCGGATGATCACCGCCGAGCACGTGAAGCCCGGTGCAGCCGTCGTCGACGTCGGTGTGTCGCGTTCGGAGTCAGGCATCGTGGGCGACGTCGACTTCGACGCCGTGCAGTCGGTCGCCGGTGCGATCACCCCGATGCCCGGGGGCACCGGACCGATGACGATCGCTTGCCTCCTCGAGAACACCGTCGAAGCGGCGCGCATGCTCGGAGCGATCTGACGACGGCGGTCACCGACCCGTCGAGACGAAGCCGCCCACGGCGGCGCCTCGAGGAGCAGGACCGGGTACCGCGAGCTTGCCGATGATCACCTCGACGGGCGCGCACGTGCGCCGACCCGGCGGTCGGCCACGGCCGACTACACCACGACCCACGCCAGAAGAAGGCCTGACAACGCGACTGGAATCGCGCAGAGCGCCCAGGGCCGGATCGGTGAGCCGATCCAGGCAGCCTCGAACTGCGTCGAGAGCGCGAGCACGAGGCCGAGGAGCGCCGCGACGAACGCCACGACCGCCACGAGCCCACCGACGATCATGCCGAGGGGCGATGCGACACTGAGCGACCAGACAGCGATCAACCGCCGACGAGCCTGCCGCGGCGTGCCCGGGGCGTAGATCGTGGAGAGATCCGGTGATTCTCCCCGCTCGACATCCAGTGCCTTGCCGCGCAGGATGTACATCAAGCCACTTGGGCCGCCACCACCGATGACCATCGAATCCACGATAGTTCCGCCCTGAGTGCGAGGGTCGGCGGTTCGGAGCCGGCAGCCCGGGCGGCTGCGGGCGTCGGCGAGAGGATGTCCGGGTGTTTGGGTTCGGGGGTCGCCCCCGGTGTGCCCCGCCGACTCGCGCGGTCGCCCGATCGGAACATGTCCGGGAGATCAAGCCGGTAGGAGGGTCGTGATCCGAGCCGGCTCGAGTCGGGTGAGGCGTTCGATCCACTCGGCATCGATGCTGTCGGGGCCGTCGGCGTCGCACGAGGCACCGTTGTTCGAGCGGTGCCCGTCGACGACGGGGACCTGTCGATGCTCGGCCGCGGCGACAGCCGTCGCCATCTCGGCGTCGAGGCGCCGACGCTCCAGCTCGATCTCACGAATGCGGGCGTCGAGCGAGCCCGGCAGCTCCATCAGACCTGCTCCATCCGGCCTGCTCCATCCGGCCTGCTCCATCCGGCCTGCTCCATCCGGCCTGCTCCATCCGGCCTGCTCCATCAGACCAGTTCCATCCGGCCTGCTCCATCCGGCCTGCTCCATCAGACCTGCTCCATCAGACCTGCTCCATCAGACCTGCTCCATCAGACCTGCTCTTGCAGACCTGCGACGAGATGTGTGAACGCGCGACGAGTCCAGCCGAACATACGTGCGACGCCAACCGTCTGAGCGGGTCGGATGTTCGAGGATGACCATTTTCCCCTTTTCGATATCTTCTATAGCTTCATTGACTGTATTGAATCGATATTTCTCCATAGCTAAAGGTTTGCTGCTCATTGTCTAATGAAAAGAAAACACTCTGACAACGATCAACAGCCAACTCCTTTCTTTACGTAAGATATCCTTCGCTCATCAGACTTTTCATAAACTTTGAGTCTTTATTGTGTTCACGCTTTAAAAATTTTGCAACATACTTTCCCAAAATATCTACTTCTATGTTTACGGTATCACCAGATCCCTTAAACCCCAGCGTTGTAATCTTCGCTGTATGGGGAATAATTACTGTTGTAAAACTATTACTCAGTATATCAACAACCGTCAGGCTTATTCCATCAACAGCAACTGAACCTTTCTCGACAAAAAAATCTGTTATGTCCCTGGGTATCTCAATTTCAATTTTCAGCATATCACCCAAAGCATTTTTTGAGCGTATCTTCCCTATGGTATCTATGTGTCCTGTGACAAAATGCCCGCCGATCTTCGAGGTAGGATTCAGAGATGGCTCAAGGTTTATCGTCTCTCCTTTTTTCAGGTTACCAAGATTCGTCCGCTGTAACGTCTCATCAGATAAATCGAAAGACACCTCCCTGCCCTTTTTACTGATAACTGTCAGGCATACCCCATTCACCGAAATGCTATCACCAATTTGAGAAGCAGGAGCCACGTGATCAGATTGGAGCGAGAGCACCGCTCCACCGCTCCTTTTTTTCATGGAAAGGATCTGTCCCATTTCAAGTATTATGCCGGTAAACAAATCAATATTCCTCACTCATTTCAAAGTGAAAAGTCTTCTGGTAATACCCCCAGAAATCTACTGTCTCAGACCATTTTGCCTTTACCTTGATGATTTTTTTATCTTGAGTAATTTCGAGATTCTTCTCATTGAGAGAAATGCCAAGGTCCTTGGCGTCCAACATAACTCTCTCTTTTATCATTTCAAGGTTACCGATTTCTGATTTTAGGAAATCCCTGGTATGAGAGCCGAGAGTGTAATAACGATAGTAAGGTGTTCCAAAAGGATACTAAAATGAATACTATTACAAGGACTAAGGCTATAAGCAGTATGCCTTCTAATCAATCCCTTGTCCATTGAATGTTTTTCTCATTCTATTAACCTCCCTATCCTGTTAAATCTGACCCAACTATTTGTGGTCCCAGGACCAATAAATTATCAGTGCCTTTCCCTTTTATGCTTTTTGAGGTCAACGAACCCCCAGTATCTGCTGTCATAACTTGCATCCCGATTATCCCCCATAACAAAAACCTTTTCTTCTGGAATGGTAATCGGCCCGAAGTTGTCTCTCGGATTCATCCCAATTTCTGAGTTGAATCTGATGTTGCTGTCAGAATGTTGTATATAGGACTCTTCTATTGCCTTGCCGTTGATATACATAACCTTATCTCTCTCCTCGATTACATCTCCTTCAGTGGCAACTACCCGTTTAATAAAGTCTTTATCGGGATTTACCGGATATTCAAAAACTATTATATCTCCCTTTTCAGGTTTTCTGAATACTAAAAACTTTTTGTCGGTAAACGGGATCTTTGTGCCATACAGGAACTTATTAACGAGAATATGATCACCGATAAGAAGGGTCGGGATCATAGAACCAGACGGTATCTTGAATGCCTGAACAATAAAAGCCCTTATCAGCAGAGCAAGAACTAAGGCGGTAACTATAGCTTCTACATATTCCCATAACAGTCTCTTTTTACTTTTCAACTGAACTCCCCCAATCATTGAGAATAAGCCCAGCGGCTCCGATAACTCCGGCATCGTCAAGAAGCTGAGCAGGTATAATCTCCACTGCTTCAAATAATTCCCTGAAAGCCCTCCGTGAGGCTTCTTTTATTGCCTCCACGACGTATATATCCCAGGCCCCGATGAGTCCACCCGTTAAAATAATTGCTTCAGGGCTTAACAGATTGATGATATTCGCAATCCCGATGCCAAGATATCTTCCTGCGCTCTTTAATAATTCCCTTGCAAGGTTATCGCCATCAAGCGCTGCCTTAAAGACATCTTCAGCGGTAATCTTGTAAATGTTACCTTCATAGTATTGATGCAATATACTTTCTCTGCCTTGACCGAGAACTGAGACAACTTTTGAGAGAATCGCCCTCGCTGCTGCGTATGACTCAAGGCATCCATAATTACCACAGTGACATTTTTCTCCATCCGGGACTATACTCATGTGTCCGATTTCTGCAGGAATATGGAGCAACTTTTTATTATAAACTATTCCGCCACCTATTCCTGTCCCTAACGTAAAAAGGACAAAATGTGAAAGGTTCCTCGCTGCGCCAGTCCATAACTCGCCAAGTGCTGCTGAGTTCGCATCGTTTTCTATACATACCGGAACTGCAAATTTTTTCCGTATTTCCTCGATAAGGTTAATCTCCTCAACAATATTGAGATTTGGAGAGATCAGTACCCTACCGCTCTTTCTGTCAATTAATCCTGCAACACCAATCCCGATGCCGGTAACCTGTGGAGAAAAGAGCTCACGAATTGCTTGAATTACGGTTTCAAGTATTCCTTCATCTGTAGGCACTTTGATCTTCTTGATGATATCACCTTCTCTTGAAACGAGAGCAACCCGCAGATTTGTTCCCCCGAGGTCAATTCCAATTGCATATTGTTTTTGCATAGAACTATTTCCCCCTATAAACTTCTATCGCTACTTCAGGACACATGTGAGCGCACAGGCAACATCCCGTGCATTTTTCATTATATTGTGCAGATGCCGGGAAGAAGCCTTTTTTGATTGAATTGCTCCTCAATAACGATAACCTTTACGGGGCACACGTCAACACAATAGGCACATCCCTTGCACAGTTCCCTATCTATCACAATCATTCCTTTCATGCTGTCAACTCAAGCAACTCTTTGGCGTGCTTCATCGAGCTATCAGTAATCTTTCCACTCAGCATTCTTGCTATCTCGCGCAATCTTTCCTGGCCAGATAACTCTTTCACTTCGACATACGCTCTTCCATTTCTTTTGGGCTTTTTCTATGGAGAAATGAACATTTCCCATCGAAGCAATCTGTGGGAGATGTGTAGTACAAAGAACCTGATGCCTGCTTGAGAGTGCTTTCAGTTTCTTTCCAATGCTCCCTGCTGTTTTCCTCCTATCCCCGCATCGACCTCATCGAAAATGAGAACCGGACAGTTATCAAAATCTGCCAGGATACTTTTCAGTGCAAGCATAACCCTGGATATTTCACCGCCAGATGCAATCTTTGCAAGGGGTTTCAGTTGCTCACCGGGATTCGCTCGAGAAGAGGAATTCGACTTTATCTATACCATGCGGGGTAATCGGTCCTTGCTCAATACCTGCCAGGAATTCTGCATTACTGAAAGCAAGCTCTTTCAATTGGTGCTTCATAAGTGTTTCCATTTTCTTCGCTGCCTGTTTCCTCTTTTCGGAAAGGAATGCTGCAGAATCGAAAAGCATTGCCTCTTTTGCTTTCAGGTTCGTTTCCAAAC
>CAWGTY010000002.1:0-140078 GCA_963825605.1 uncultured Acidimicrobiaceae bacterium
CGGGACGTGGAGGCCGGAGGTTCAAATCCTCTCACCCCGACTGGATGGTGGAGATTGGATGGTGGAGATCCGATGGCGGAGCGCCGCGGTCCCGCCACCGACGAGATCCCGGACGTTCCGAGGGTCCGACTTCCGAGCACTCCGACTACCGACGAGTCCGACTTCCGAGCATCCCGAGCACTTCCGAGCACTCCGACTATCGACGAGACCGACTTCCGAGCATCCCGAGCACTTCCGAGCAGTCCGACTATCTACGAGACCGACTTCCGAGCATCCCGACTGCCGACGAGCATCCGGAACTCTGTGGAAGCCGAAGTGACACGATCCGACGCTTCGGCTACCGCAAAACCCCGACGGAGGCGGCGAGGCAGATCCGGGCACCGATTCGGTCGCTTCGGCTGCCACAGAATCGTGCGAACGCCGATGCCGACCTCCGATCACTCCTCGGTGACGTGGGTGTCGGGCCGTCCTCGTCGCACGATCACGGTGCGGAGCGGGAGCGAGGAGATCTCGAACACGGCGCCGGCGACCTGGGCGGGAGCCCGGGCCGCTTCGAGCAGCCCCCGGCCGAGAGTCGCCCCTGCCCGACGGCCCGACGGGCGTCGCACCCAGCCTTCTGCGACGAAGACCCCGATCGACACCGCCGCCACCGCAACCATGATCCCGCCGACGAGCACCCAGCCCCATTCCGAATCGATCGTCGGAAGATTCTGGTGATTCATGCCGAAGAAGCCGGCGATCAACGACAGCGGCAGGACCACGGCCGCGTACACCGTGAGCACCTTGGTGACCTCGGTCGCCTGGCGCGCCTCGGCGCCACGGTACGCCTCGAGCGTCTCTGCGAGCGCCGATCGCGCCGCGTCCAGCCCGGAGGCGGCCCGTGAGGCGACGTCGAACACGTCGGAGAACCGCCGACGTGCGGTCGCCGAGACGAGCGGTGAGTCCGACGTCCGGAGCAGGTCGAGCGTCTCGCGCTGGGGCGTCACGACCTTGCGTACCGACGAGAGGTCGGCACGGACCGCCGTCACATCGCCCAGGAACTCCGGGTCGGCACGCAGCGCCTGCAGGATCAGGTCCTCGACCCGAGCGTCGAAAGCGTCGACGACGGCAAGCAGTCGACGGCTGAGACCGTCAGCCAGTCGTGCCGCCAGATCGCTGCTGTCGCCGACGGCCAACTCGGCGTGGGTCTCGAGACCGGTCCACAGCGCATCGACCGCGGGCGCACCTCGCTCGTGGAAGGTCACGAACACGTCGCCGGTGATGAAGCAGTCGACCTCGTAGGTCTGGACACGATCGTCGCGGAGGCCGTGCAGCACGACGAGCAGGTGATCGCCGAAATCGTCGGCCTTCGGTGAGTCGCGATCGTGGATCGCATCGTGCACGGCGATCCGGTCCAGCGCGAGCGAGTCGAGGAAGACGGCATCGGCATCGGTGTCTCCCGGCTCGACCGTGACATCGATCCACGTCCAACCGGCGTCACCCGCATCAGCGGCGAGCTCGGTCGCACGACGCGGCGGACCGCTCCCGTCCCAACTCAGAATTCGGATCTCCATGGTCAGATCATTGCCGCAGACGGCCGACTGGGAGCGCGACAGGACTCAGGGCGTCGACACCACTACCGTCGCGACGTGCGCTTTCGATCCTTCCTCACCGCCGCGGCCGTCGCCGCGAGCGCCATCGTGTCGGTCCAAACCGGTTCGCTCGTCGTCGAGGCGGCGACCGTGCAACCCGGTTTCACCGACTCCCCGGTCGGATCGTTCTCCCGGCCGACAGCGGTCGAGTGGTTGCCCGGCAACCGGATCGTGGTGCTGGAACAGGGAGGCCGCATCCGCGTCGGTCGACCCGGAACCGGGTTCACGACCGCCATCGATCTCGACGTCTGCAGCAACAGCGAGCGCGGTCTGCTCGGACTCGCGCCCGACCCGGCCTTCCTGAGCAACGGCTGGGTGTACGTGTACTACACCGACAACGGACCGAACGGCTGCGTCAATCGACTCAGCCGCTTCACGATGCTCGGTGATTCGATCAGCTCGACGTCCGAGCTCGTGCTGGTCGACAACATCGCCTCGACGGGCGGGAACCACAACGGAGGCGACGTCGAGGTCGGGTCCGACGGCTTCCTGTACGTGGGCGTGGGCGATGCCGGCGCCGATCCGCGTGGCGATTCCGGAGGAGGCGGCAGCAACGACGCCGCCCAGGATCTGTCGTTGCTGAACGGGAAGATCCTGCGCCTGACGCGCCTCGGCGCACCCGCCCCCGGTAATCCGTTCTCGGGGGCCGGCACGATCCGGTGCGGTTCGCTGGGAACCGGCGCACCGCTCGGCGCGCGGTGCCAGGAGATCTACTCGTGGGGGCTCCGCAACCCCTATCGGATCGCGATCGATCGCAACGACGGGTCCGACCGCTTCTTCATCAACGACGTCGGCCAGAACACCTACGAGGAGGTCAACCAGGGTGCGGCGGGCAACTTCGGCTGGCCGACGCGCGAGGGGCCCTGCCAGCAGGGCGCGACCAGGCCGTGCGCAGGCGCCCCGGCCGGCCTCATCGACCCGTTGACGTCGTACGGGCGAGGCGAGGGCAGCTACGTCACCGGCGGCGCGTTCACCCCCGACGGGCTCTGGGCCGAGCGGTTCGACGGCACCTACTTCTTCAGCGACGGCGGGTCGGGACAGATGTGGATTCGCCAGCCCAACGGCAGCGTCGACTACGACGCACCGTTCGCCACGGGCGCGTTCGGCATCACCGACATGACGTTCGGCTTCGACGCCGGCGGCGAGATGGTCCTGTACTACGTGCAGGTAGGCGGCTCGCTCCGGATGATCTCCGAGACCGACCAGGCCGCACCGGCCGCACCATCCGATCTTCGCATGCTGCCGATCAACCCGATCCGTGCCTACGACACGGGCGACGGCACGGGCGTCCCCGGGGGCGCGACCGGTCCAGTGTTCAACGCCACCACGCGCGTGGTCGATCTCGATCCGCCGGGTGCGTATCCCGCCGCCCTGGTCAACATCACGGCTGCCGCGACGGCCGGATCGGGCTTCGTTCGCACCTGGGAATCGCGTGCGCCTCGGCCTGCGACCTCATCGGTGAACGCAGACGGGTCGACGACGGTGGGCAACGCGGTGATCGTGCCGTTGGCCGACGACGGCACGTTCGTGCTCGAGACCGCAACGACGACACGGGTCGTCGTCGACGTGATGGCCTGGTTCGCTCCCACCGGCGGAACCAGCGACGACGGTCGCTTGATCGCGCTACCACCGGCTCGGCTCGCCGACACCCGCGAGACCGCAGGGACACTGCTCGATTCGGGCAGCACCAATCCGTGGTCGCGCTCGGGGAACAGGATCGACCTCGACGTCGCCGGTTTCGTCGGTGTTCCCGACGACGCGACGGTGCAGGCCGTCGTGCTGTCGGTCGCTGCGATCGCCCGACCGGCCCAGCAGGGTCGCGTCACGTTGGTCCCCCGAGGAGCACCCGACTCGGGAACAGCGAGCGTGAACGTCACCGGCGGCGACATCCGCAACAACGTCGTCGTCGTACCGCTCGACCGCGGTGCCGTGAGCGCCATCACCAAGAACCTCGACGACATCGTCGTCGACGTGCTCGGATACGTCACATCGACCTCTGCCGTAGAGGGTTCAGCTGGCCTCTACTCCCCGATCGCCGCGACGCGGGTGGTCGACACCAGGATTCCACGCGGCATCGGCCGGCTCGCCCCGACGACACCTGCGCTGGTCGCGGTGCCGGGCGGACAGGGTGCTTCCGCCGTGGCGCAGACGATCACGGTGACCAACACGAGCGGTCCGGGTTGGATCGTCGCCCATCCGTCGGTCGATCCGCCGGTCGTCTCCAACCTCAACTACCGGGCGGCCGGACAGACACGGGGCACGTTGGCGTTCACCCAGCTCACCGACGCCGGCGGGGAACGGTTCACCGCTCGCGTCGCCACGGATGTCGTCGTCGACGTGGTCGGGTTCTTCTCGGACTAGTTCCCTGACCGCACACGTGGGCGGTGTCCCGCCGGACTCGCCGTCGACACCACGATCGTCCACGGTCACGGCAGCAGTCCCCGACACGGTGGCTACCCTGACGCCGTGACCGTTCTCCGCATCGCGCTCGCACAGATCAACCCGACCGTCGGCGATCTCGACGGCAACCTCGCGAAGCTCATCGAAGCGTATGACCGTGCGGAGTCGGCGGGCTGCGACGTCATCGCCTTCCCCGAATTGTCGATCACCGGGTACCCACCCGAGGATCTCGTCCTGAAGCCCGGCTTCGTCGCCGACAACCGGCTTGCACTCGCCAAGTTCGCCTCCCACACCGACCAGTGCACCGCCGTGGTCGGGTTCGTCGACGCCGACCGCGATCTGTACAACGCCGCTGCCGTCTGCGCCAATGGTCGCATCGTGGGCACGTACCGCAAGCGGCTGCTCCCGAATTACGCGGTGTTCGACGAGCAGCGCTACTTCACTCCCGGCACCGACAACGATCCACTGGAGCTCTACGAGATCGGCGGTGTGAAGGTCGGGGTCTCGGTGTGCGAGGACATCTGGTCACCGTTCGGCCCCCTGGCGACCCAGGCCGCCGGCGGCGCCGAACTGAGCATCAACATCAACGGGTCGCCGTACCACTGGGAGAAGGACTCGGGTCGCGAGCGCATGGTCGCCACCAGAGCCCAGGACGCCCACACCGCAATCGTGTACGTGAACCAGGTCGGCGGACAGGACGAGTTGGTCTTCGACGGCGGTTCGTTCGTCGTCGACGCCGAAGGTCACGTCCTGGCCCGGGCACGCCAATTCGTCGAAGACCTCATGATCGTCGACGTACCGATCCCGCCGGTGTATCGGGGCCGGCTGCTCGACCCCAGGGGCAAGGCCACCGACGACGAGCTTCCGGTGGTACGCGTGAGTGGTACGCCGCGCATGCCCGATGAAGTACGCGTCTCCCCGATCGCGGAGCCACTCGACCAGCACCGCGAGCTGTACGACGCCTTGGTGCTCGGCACCCGGGACTATCTCCGCAAGAACGGCTTCTCCGACGTCGTCATCGGTCTGTCGGGCGGGATCGATTCGACGCTGGTCGCGTGCATCGCAGCCGACGCACTCGGCCCCGAGCACGTGCACGGCGTGTCGATGCCGTCTCGGTACTCGTCCGACCACTCCAGGTCCGATGCGCAGCTGCTCGCCGAGAATCTCGGCATCGACTATCGCACGATTTCGATCGAGCCCGCTTTCCAGGCCTACCTCGACATGCTGGCGCCGTCGTTCGAGGGCCGTGAGCCCGGTCTCACCTTCGAGAACATCCAGTCCCGGTGTCGCGGCCAGCTGCTGATGGCACTATCGAACGAGTTCGGCTGGATGGTGCTGACCACCGGCAACAAGAGCGAGCTGGCGGTCGGCTACTTCACGATCTACGGCGATTCGGTGGGCGGATACGCCGTGATCAAGGACGTCCTCAAGCTCGAGGTGTACGAGCTGTGCCGCTCCGTCAACCGAGCGGCCGGCCGCGAGGTGATCCCCGAGAACGTCATCACCAAACCACCGTCTGCCGAGCTGCGTCCCGACCAACGCGACGACCAGTCGCTCCCGCCCTACGAGGTGCTCGACCCGATTCTCGAGCTGTACGTCGAGGAGGATCGCACCGCCAACGAGATCGTCGAGATGGGCCATGACGACGCGATGGTGCGTCGCGTGACCCGACTCGTCGACATCGCCGAGTACAAGCGGCGTCAGTCGCCCCCGGGCGTCCGAGTGAGCCCCAAAGCGTTCGGCAAGGACCGCCGCATGCCGATCACCCACGGCTACCGCGGCTAGCGCCGTGACCGCCGACATGGTGTGCGCTGTCCGTCGGTCCGCCCCGCGGGTCGCAGCGTTGCGGCTCCTCGTGTCCGCGGACGACCAGCCCGTCGTCGCCGCGGCTCGCCACCGATTGCCACCAGTGAAGCTGACTCGCCGTCGTCACCACGAACGTTCACGGCACTCGGGAGCTCTCATGTCGCAGCTCCCTCTTGACGCCAGAGTGCTCTGTGATGCAGAGTACTCTGAATGACAGAATCATTCGACATCCAGGCGCTCAGGGACCAAGTCAGCTCCGACCGCCAGCCACCTCCTACCCACTGATCGTGATCGGTGCCGTCGGGTTCCACTATGCATCGTTCCAACTCAACGGATGGATCCAAGTGACGTACGGGCTCCCGCTGGCGTTCGTCCTGGTGTGGGCGCTGCAGTGGAGACACGAGCGCCGAACCGGCGTCGGGCCCGGCCATGACGAGGTCCTCGCGATCGCGTTCGCTGTCTTCCTCGGCACGTCGCTCGCACTGTCCGACACGTGGCGCGCGCTCTTGCCCTCGTCGTTCGGCGACTACTCCACCTTCTGGGTCTTCGCACCCACCGCAGCCGGCCTCGCAGCGATCGGGGCCCGCCAGCGGCGCCGGTCGCTGATCGCATGGGGAGCGGCGATCGCCGCAGCCTGCGCGCTGGGCGACGCGATCCGAGACAGCTGGCTCCAGCCGGCGTGGAGCGACGCCTCGACGTCGTATCAGACCTTCATCCCGCAGATCGTCCTCCTGGTCGCCACCGCATCGGGACTCGACCGTTTCCGCCGGGAATCGGCAGCGGCACGATGAGCGCCGACGGCGCACCCGGCGCGGCCGACGGACATCCCGCCGACGAGATCGACGACGTGGTCCATCAGCGACACCGCCTCGGCGTCATGGTGGTGCTCGCCGAGGCCCGGCGGGCCGACTTCAGCTATCTCAAGTCGGTGCTCGAGTTGACCGACGGGAACCTCGGCCGACACCTGCAGGTCCTCGAAGAGGCGGGTTTGGTGGAGCTCGACAAGGTCTTCGAGGACGGTCGACCGCGCACGTGGGTGTCGCTCACACGAGCGGGTCGAGCCGCCCTCGCCCGGGAGCTCGACACGATGGAGCGGCTCATCCGACGCGTCCGCAAGGCCTGACGACCAAGGGTACGGTGCCCGACATGCAGCAGATGAAGATCGGAGTGCAGCTGCCGGAGGTCGAGTACGAGGTCGCCTTCGCCGATCTCGTGGCGATGGCCCGACTCGCCGAACAGGTCGGATTCGACTCGATCTGGTTGGGCGACCACCTGCTCTACGACCTGCCCATCGGGCCCCGGGGGCCCTGGGAGGTCTGGACCACGTTGGCCGCGCTGGCGGCGTCCACGGAGCGGGTCGAGCTCGGACCACTCGTCGCGTCGACGAGCTTCCATGCCCCTGCGATGCTCGCGAAGATGGCCGCCACGGTCGATGCGATCTCGGGCGGCCGGCTGATCCTCGGGCTCGGCGCCGGGTGGAACCGTCGCGAATACACCGCGTTCGGGTTCCCGTTCGACCACCGCGTCAGCCGTTTCGAGGAAGCGTTCACGATCATCCGCACCCTGCTCGCCGACGGAGTGATCGACTTCCGCGGGGCGCACTACGAGGTCGCCGACGGCGTCCTTCACCCGCCGTCGCCACGTCCAGGCGGACCTCCGCTGCTGATCGGCTCGACCGGTGAGCGGATGCAGGCGATCACGCTGCCGCACGTGTCGGCGTGGAACGTCTGGTGGAGCGACTACGGCAACACGGCGGCCGGATTCGCGACGGTCAAGGCCACGGTCGACCAACGGATTGCATCGATCGGGCGCACCGGGGAGGTCGCGGCGACAGCCGCTGTACACGTGAGACTGCCCGGCGGCACCGGCCGCCAGATGGGCGACTACGCGAACGACGGCGGTGCGCCGCTCGTCGGTTCGCCATCGCAGCTGGCCGACCAGTTGGGTGAGTTCGCCGACGCCGGAGCGAGCCACATCCAACTCGTCGTGGACCCGATCGTCCCCGCCAGCCTGGAATGGCTCGGCGAGGTGATCTCGCGGCTGCGATGACGGATCAGCCGCAACAGGTCGTCTCGTGCGAATCAGCCGTCGTCGAATGATCGACGATCACGTTCTCGAGCTGGGTCTCGTGGTCGGCCCGCTTGACGTACCACTCCCAGCGTTCGCCAAGCCGGCAGTGACCGTGGCCCGGATGTTCACCGACACGCTCGCAGGCATCGAGCCGTCGGACGCGCCGATGTGCATCGTCGCGCAACTGGGTGCGGAGGCGGCCGGCATCGCTCTGATCCGTTTCCTGCCGCCCGACGAGCAACCGGTCACGGCGTCGGCGCCGGTCCAGACCGGTCCACGACCCTGACGCGTCGTGGGCGCTGCGGCGTGCGCCCTCGGACGTGGCAAGATCGTCGCGTTGGTCTGTCCGACGGTGTGGTCACCATCCGGCCACCGGTCGACGACGATGCGTCACCGCTCGCGGCGGCCGTACGAGCGTCACTGCCGGAGTGTCGCCCTGGATGCCGTGGGCCGCGCCCGACTACGGCGAACCACAGGCGCTGGCATGGTGCCGGCGCGAGCTCGGAGCCGGTGAGACGCCGTTCGTGATCCTCGATCCTCGGCGCTCGATCGTCGGCTCGTGCGGGATCGACCACCGGACGACGTGAACCGTCTCGCCAACCTTGGGTACTGGGTTCGCACCGCAAGCGCCGGTCTCGGCGACGCGACCCGGGCTGCCGGTCTGCTCCCGAGATACGGATTCGACGATCTCGATCTGACCCGGATCGAGATCGTCATGTCGGTCGAGAACGTCCCCAGTCGACGGGTCGCGGAGAAGCTCGGCGCGCACCACGAAGGCATCATGCGCGAACGACTTCTGCTCCGGGGCGGGCACGACGACACGCATCTGTTCTCGCTCGTCGCGAGCGAGACCGACTGAGCGCCTTCATCCGGTCGCGTAGCCGCGATGCTGCTCGGGAACCTCGGCTCCGGCGAGCCTCGTGGCCTGGGCCACGCCGAGGCTCGTGAACGTCGCCGTCGCCTCACACCGAACGACATCGTCGTGGTCGAGCACCTTCGCCTCGGTACGGATCGTCGCGTCGACGTGTTCGACGATCCGCGCGACCACCCGGTAGCGGCGACCGATTCGCACCGCACGATGGAACCTGGCCGCCGTCTCGGTCGTGACGGCCCACCGACGGCCGATCGCGATACAGGCCCAAGCCATCGCCTCGTCGAGCACCGCCAGCGTCACACCACCGTGCACCAAGGTCGGCGCTCCGCTGAACGAGTCGTCGAGCTCGAACTCTGCCGTGACCACGCCGTGGTCGGGATCGTGGAAGAACGCGATCTGGAGCCCGCGCCCGTTGCGTGGTTCGCAGACGAAGCAGTTCGTCTCGAAACCCCAGTCCTCGTTGTGCAGTCGGATCATCGTTCGCTCGGCATGGCTCGCACCCGCGGCCGCTGGGATGCGACAGTGGGCGCAACGTGAACGCCCCCGACCTCATCCCGTATTCCGACGAGCTGCGCGATCTGCTCGCCGAACACCTGAGCCGCCACCAGCGACGGACCCACGAGCTCGGTGGCCGCAAGCACGCAGCCGTGGCGATCGTCGTCGTCGACAGCGATCCCGTCGTTCACGACGGCGATCCCCTGTTCGCCGGGGAGATCGACATGGCCGACGTCCCCGGCGACGTTCGCGGCCTCGACGGACGCATGATCGGCGTCGCGGGTGGCGCCGCCTTCTTGCTGTGTCGCCGACCTTCGCGCATGAACCGGCATGCCGGCCAATGGGCGCTGCCCGGCGGACGCATCGACCCGGGCGAGACGGCGCTCGAAGCGGCGTTGCGCGAGGTCGACGAGGAGATCGGGCTGCGACTCGCTGATGATGCCGTCGTCGGCTGGCTCGACGACTACCCCACCCGATCCGGCTATGTGATCTCCCCGGTGGTGTTGTGGGGCGGCGCCGATCCGGAGCTCCGCCCGTCTCCCGATGAGGTACTGGCGCTCTACCGGATCGGTCTCCACGCACTCCGCGACGGCGAGCCGCGGTTCGTCTCGATCCCCGAGAGCGCGCGCCCCGTCGTGCAGGTACCGCTCGGCAACGACCTCATCCACGCGCCGACGGGCGCTCTCCTCCACCAGTTCCGGCAGGTCGCACTCGCCGGCCGCATCGACGAACGGGTCGACCATCTGGAGCAACCCGTGTTCGCGTGGAAGTGAGCGATGGGTCGACCCGCAACCCGCTGCCGGCCGACGTGCGTGAGCTGCCCGTCGAACGGGGTCTGGTTGCGGCCTCCGAGGCGCGGACCCGCCCACCAGCGCAACGACCACCCCGGGTGGATCGCCCGCGCCAGACGGTCCGAGACGACAGACCGCCGGATCGAGCAGATGCTCGACGAGCTCCGGAGCGGCGGGGTCTACATGACGATGGAGCACCCGGCGAACCGAACGGATGGGATCAGGGCTCGATGACGATCCACCCTCGGCGCTGCAGCTCTGCGGCGAGCTTCGGGGTGGAGACAGCGCTGAGGGTCCGATCCGGCGCCGCGACAGCACGGCGCCGGGTCGGAGCGGTGGGGGCCGCGACGGTCGCATCGATCGCATCGCCGCCGCCGACGGCGTCCTCGAGCTCGGAGATGAGGGTCTCGGCTTCGTCGCGGGTGAACTTGCCCGCCGCCTGACGCTGGGTGAAGCCCAGCGGTCCGCGAGCGTCACGGAAGTCGGAATGACCCGCGCTCTGGATCAGGTCGAGCAGTTGCGCGACCTGACGGGCGGTTGCTGGTGGACCCGAAGTCTGACCGAATGCCATACCTCCAGTCTGCCCGAACGAACGTTCGATTGCACGGATGCCAGGCCGAATCGCATACCACACCACCCGGACGGGCTTCGCCGTAGATCGTTGCCGGGCGAACTCCGGTCGATGATCCGTGCGTGGCCCGTCAGACCGGGAGGTCGCCGTGGACGACCGCGTCGCCCACCAACTCCCAGCCGGCGTCGGTTCGGATGATCGCGCTGCCAGTGGGCAGATCGACCACGGGTGTGTCGGCGAGCGAGTGGGCGCGATCGAGCTGCGTCGGCGGCCACTGCTCGACCTCGGTGATCACGGCGAGACCCGGTACGAGCCCGAGCCCGAGCGCGTAGGCGCCGCCGCGCCGGTCGGTCATCGGGTCGCACAGCGCCGCAGCGCTCGGGCCCGCAGCAATCACCACGCCGTCGCGTTCGAGCACCCCGGCGATCGCCCGAAGGAGCGGTGTCTCCTTCAGCACGCTGCGCAGATGGATCGACGAGTCGCCGGCGAGGAACACCGCGTCGGCACCGGTGATCGTGGCCGCGGCCGAATCGTCGGCCTGCGGGCGTGTGAGGACCATCAGCGGGTCGACCTCCACCCCGAGCCGACCGGCCCACGCGTCCGCAGTGGCGACCATCTCGCTCGGTTGCTCGTACGCGTCCGCAGTCGGCAGCATCACCACGCGCGACACCCGCGACAACGCGCGACGATCGAGCTCGTCGTTGGCGACGAACGCGCCGCCGCCCTGCAACACCAACATCCCCGGCATGGGCCCGATCGTAGGGCGAGAGGTGCCCGCCCGACGCACCTGACTTTCTTTTGTTACCCGCGGGTAACTACGGTAGGGGCATGGCAGACATCTTCGAGGTGGGCATCGTCGGGTCGGGCATCATGGGCGCCGGGCTGGCGGAGGTGGCAGCACGAGCCGGACACGAGGTCGTCGTCCGCTCGCGAACGATGGAGGGTGCCGATGCCGTGCTCGCCCGGATCACGAAGGGGCTCGACAAGCAGGTCACCAAGGAGCGCATCGACGCCGGTGAACGCGACGCGATCATCGGCCGGATCAGGGTGACGGATCATCTCGGCCAACTGGCGAACTGCGACCTGGTCATCGAGAGCGTGATCGAGGATCTCACGATCAAGAAGGCGTTGTTCGCCGAGCTCGAGCAGATCGTCAAGCCCGGAGGCATCCTGGCGACGAACACCTCGACGCTCCCGGTGATCGAGTTGGCGATGGCCACCCAACGACCGGCGCTGGTCTGCGGGATCCACTTCTTCAACCCGGCACCCGTGATGAAGCTGGTCGAGATCGTTCGACCCCTTACGGCCGCCGACGACACGATCGCGAAGGCGGTCGCGTTCGCCCAGCAGTGCGGCAAGGACGCCGTGACCGTCGAGGATCGGGCCGGGTTCATCGTGAACGCGCTCCTGTTCCCGTACCTCAACAACGCAGTGCGGATGTGGGAGAACGGGACCGCCTCGATGGAAGCGATCGATACTGCGATGATCGGCGGCTGCGGGTTTCCGATGGGACCGTTCGCGCTGCTGGATCTCGTCGGACTCGACACCTCGCTCGCCATCCTGGACGCCCTCTACGACGAGTTCCGCGACCCCAACTACGCCGCCGTGCCGACCATCCGCCGGAAGGTCGCCGCCGGGCACCTCGGACGCAAGAGCGGCCACGGCTTCTTCGACTACGGGTGATCCGGAGTCCGCGTGGTGAGCCGTCGCGACGTGCCAGGATGGCGCCGTGAGCGAACGGTCGAGCTCGAGGTCGCACGACCGGCTGCCGCCCGCACCCTTCGTCACCCCGATCGAACCGCCACCGAGCCGCTGGACGATGCCGACCGACGGACCGATCGACGACACCGACATCGTCGCCCTCGGCGCAGACCTCGAACCGGGCACGCTGCTGGCCGCCTACCGGACGGGTCTGTTCCCGATGCCGTTCGATCGCCGACGAATCGCCTGGTTCTCACCGGACCCGCGGGGCATCATCCCGCTCGACGGACTGCACGTCTCGCGCTCGCTCCGGCGGAGCGTCCCGCGATTCGAGGTCGCAATGGACACCGAGTTCCGATCGGTGATGGAGGCCTGCGCCGATCCGGCGCGGACGGGCGGGTGGATCGACCGACCGTTCGTCGACGCCTACAGCACGCTGCACGAGCTCGGCTGGGCGCATTCGATCGAGATCTTCGCGCCCGGCTCGGGCGAGCTGGTCGGTGGGCTGTACGGCGTGCGGATCGGCGGCTTGTTCGCAGGGGAGTCGATGTTCCACCGCACCACCGACGCGTCCAAGGTCGCTCTGGTGCACCTGGTCGACTGGTTGCGATCGACCGGTGGTGCGCTGCTCGACGTGCAGTGGACCACGCCGCACCTCGTCTCGCTCGGTGCCGTCGACATCTCTCGGGCCGAGTACCTCGAGCGGCTCGCCGACGCAATCATGCGCTGAGCACCGATCGCGCCCGAAAAGTACCCGATGCCGGTGGGCCGCCACCCACCGGCATCGAGATCATGCCCAACCGTTTGTCCCAGATGCCGGTTGGAGGTTCCCGCCACGAGATTCGTGGACCGGCGATTCGGTCGGACAGTGTGGTATCGGACCGATGCCGACCGACCTTGAGCACACTCTGGAGATTTCCTGATGAACGAGCGTCCTGAACGTGACCGACCGTGGATGATGCGGACGTACTCCGGGCACTCGACGGCGAGCGCATCGAACGAGCTCTACCGATCGAACCTCGCGAAAGGACAGACGGGGCTCTCGATCGCGTTCGACCTCCCGACCCAGACGGGCTACGACCCCGACTCCGAGATGGCCCGCGGTGAGGTCGGCAAGGTCGGTGTCCCGGTCGCCCACCTCGGCCACATGCGCACCCTGCTCGACGGCATCCCTCCCAGCGAGATGAACACGTCGATGACCATCAACGCCACCGCGTCGTGGCTGCTCGCGCTCTACGTGGCGAACGCCGAGGAACAAGGGACGCCGGCCTCCGACCTGCGGGGCACCACCCAGAACGACATCGTCAAGGAGTACCTCTCGCGAGGTACCTACATCTTTCCGCCGGCGCCTTCGCGCCGCCTGATCGTCGACATGATCGCCTGGTGTTCGCTGCACGCCCCGACGTGGAACCCGATGAACGTCTGCTCGTACCATCTCCAGGAGGCGGGAGCGACGCCCGTGCAGGAGATCGCCTACGCGATGGCGACCGCGATCGACGTGCTCGACGCGGTGCGCGCCTCCGGCCAGGTGGGCGAGGAGCAGTTCGGGCAGGTGTTCGGGTCGATCTCGTTCTTCGTCAACGCCGGGATCCGTTTCGTGGAGGAGATCTGCAAGCTCCGGGCGATGACCGAGATGTGGGACCGCATCGGCCTCGAGCGGTACGGCGTCACCGACGAACGCGCCCGCCGGTTCCGGTACGGCGTGCAGGTGAACTCGCTCGGTCTGACCGAGGCCCAACCCGAGAACAACGTGCAGCGGATCGTGCTCGAGATGCTCGGGGTCACGCTCTCCAAGCGCGCCCGTGCCCGGTCGATCCAGCTCCCTGCCTGGAACGAAGCGCTCGGTCTGCCCCGCCCGTGGGATCAGCAGTGGTCGCTGCGGATGCAGCAGGTGCTCGCGTACGAGACCGACCTGCTCGAGTACGGCGACCTGTTCGACGGCTCGCACGTGGTGGAGGCGACGACGACGCAGTTGCGCGACGCGGCCCAGGCCGAACTCGACGACGTGCTCGCGATGGGTGGTGCGTTCGAGGCGGTCGAGACGCTGAAGTCACGGCTCGTGGCGTCGATGGCGACGCGCACCAGACGCATCGAATCGGGAGATCTCACCGTGGTCGGGGTCAACCGGTTCACCGAGTCGACCGAATCGCCGCTCGGTGGCGAGGGAGCGATTCTCACGGTCGATCCGTCAGTAGGTGCCGCGATGGTCAGCGACGTCGTCGCCTGGCGAGAGGGCCGCGACCGGGCCGCCGTCGACGCCGCGCTCGACGAGCTGCGCCGCGTCGCCGCGACCGACGAGAACGTGATGCCCGCCACGATCGCGTTGGCCAAGGCGGGTGGCACCACCGGCGAGTGGGGAGCGGCGATGCGCGACGCGTTCGGCGAGTTCCGTGCGCCGACCGGAGTCGCCGGGGCCAGCGGGGGAGCCCTCGGCGCATTGTCCGCGGTGGCGGAGCGGGTGCGGTCCCTGCCCGGTGGACCACCCCGGTTACTCGTCGCCAAACCGGGCCTCGACGGCCACTCCAACGGTGCCGAGCAGATCGCGGTCGCAGCACGCGACGCCGGCATGGAGGTCATCTACTCAGGGATCCGCCTCACGATCGACCAGATCGTCGCGTCGGCCCGCGACGAGGATCCCGACGTGATCGGTGTCTCGATCCTGTCGGGGTCACACCTCGAGCTCCTCCCCGACCTGGTCGGAAAGCTCCGCGCCGAGGGGCTTGACTGCCCCGTGGTCGTCGGCGGCATCATCCCCGACACGGATCGACCGGTTCTGCTCGCGGGCGGCGTCGCTGCGGTGTACACGCCGAAGGACTTCGAACTGGCCACGATCATGTCCGACATAGCGGACCTGACGGTGTCACACCGATCGAGCACCTGAGGCACGGTTCGATCGGCGACCACAACGTCGGTACGGTCGCCGACGATGACGAGCACGACCGACGCGCCGGGCTCGACGCCCTGCGCTCCCGAACGACCGAGCTGGTGTTTCGGCGAGGGCGTCGACCGGATCTGCAGGGACATCCCGGGGTCGGCATGCAGCGAGCAGCCGCGGAACGTCGGGACACATCTGATCGGCGTCACGTCGACACGGACCGGTCGTTGCGCGCGACGGGGCACGTTCGGGGCGTCGTCCGACGTGATCGGCCGGTCGTGGCTGTTCGTCGTGTTCGCCGCCATGTCGGCGATCGCAGGCACGGTGTCACTCGGACTCGACGAGGTCCAGGAACGAGACCAGCAGATCGGCGGAGACGACCGGCGGTGAGCGCAGCGGCTCCCTGCCCGTTCGCGTCGTCACCCGAAACCGACGGCGAACGACCTCGTCAGACGGTCGCAGTGGCCCGCTGGGCGTCGATCCAGGTCTCGAGCGCGGGGCCGGACTCGAAGCTCGTGATCAGGGCGTAGCGGGGCTCGTCGCCGCAGTGGACGACGACGTGCCACAGACGCTGGGTGTCGACCACGAACCGAGCGCCCCGGTCGAGGGGAACACGACGTTCGGTCGCCGGATCGGGCAGGCCATCGGCGCCGTTGTCCATGAGCAACATGTAGCTGTCGGGGTTGTCGGTGAGCTCGACCCACGACCGCACGACCCAGCCCTCGCCCTCGGGGTTGAACCGGTTGTTGTCGTCGCGATGGATGGAACGGATCGCGGTCTCGCGGTCCTGCGGTTCCAGCTTGATGATGCGGACCCGACCGAAGTTGGCACCGACCGCGTCGACGTACGCCCGCAGAGTCGGGGCGATTTCGGCGTTCGACGTCCACAGGGCATCCTTGTCGGTCTTGCCCTTGTCCCAGAATCCCCGACAGTCGAGCTCGCCGTCGGCCGACGCGATCGGAGCGAAGTTGGTGTCGCCACCCGACTTCCAGTCCATGTACTCGAGCGACTCCCACTCGGTGGCGGGAACCTCGACCGGCATCGGGCTCAGTTCGACCAGGCCGGTGTCGGCCAGCGCCGGCATCCGGTAGTGGTCGGTGACGAGGGGGATCTTGACACTCCAGTGATCCTGGTTCGGCCAGAAACTCATGGATGCCAGTCTACGAACACGATCGCCCCGGACGCAGGGCACTTGGTCACACCGGCCCCTGCGGTCGCTCTGCGACCAAAGGTTGGATCGATCGCTCAGGGGAGTTCGGTGCTCGACGTCGCACCGATCTCGGGGAGTGTGTCGACGAGTACGACGTCGGTGGGGATCTCGAGGATCTGCCCGATCTGGATGATCGCCCCGTCGTCAGCGAGGTTGTTGATCCGGACGATCTCCGAGCGAGGCACCTGGAAGCTCCGCGCGATGTCGGCGATGTTGTCACCGGCCTTCACCTCGTAGAACTTCCGTCGCGCATCGGGCACTGTGCTCGTGGTCGTCGTGCTGGTGGTCGTCCGGATCACGGGCAGTGTGTCGAGGGCTCCACCTTCGTCGGAGCCGCAGGCAGCGATTCCGGTCGCGAGCAACAGGATCGGCAGTGAGAACGGAAGGAGACGACGCATGACGGAGCCGGTGATCAGGTTCTCGAATCGTAGGCCGTGCTGCGTAGCCTCCACCACGTGACCGCCAGTGACGTCGCCGAGTTCCCCGGCGCACGACCACCCGACCGCGAGTACCGCATCGACGCCAGCGGCGTCGGGATCGCCGTCCACGAGTGGGGCCGTCCACAGGCAACACCACTCATGCTGGTCCATGGTGGGTTCGACTTCGCCCGCACGTTCGACACCTTCGCGCCCCTCCTCGCGGACGCTGGTTGGCGCGTGATCGCCTGGGACCATCGCGGCCACGGTGACAGCGAACACGCGTCGCTCTACTCGTGGGACGCGGACCTCCGCGATGCGGCAGCCGTCTTCGACCACGTCGTCGGTCGGGCGTCGGTTCCGGTCATCGGCCATTCGAAGGGCGGCGCGATGATGATCCAGTTGGCCGACGCCGAGCCGTACCGGTTCTCCCACCTGGTGAACATCGACGGCATTCCATCGAAGCGGCCGATCCCCGACGTGGCCGAGCACGAGCGGACCAAGATGCTCATCGGTGAGCTGACCGGTTGGCTCGACCACCGTGCCCGGACCGCAGGATCGCAGCGCAGGCCGGGCACCATCGACGAGCTGGCGCAACGGCGCGGGCGGATGAACCCGCGCCTGTCGGCTGACTGGCTGCGCTACCTCGTCACCGTCGGAGCCTCCGTGTCGGCGGACGGGTGGCGATGGAAGCTCGATCCGTCGATGCGATTCGGCGGCTTCGGCCCATGGAGGCCCGAGTGGGCGTTGATGCGCCTCGCCGGCATCGGCGTGCCGTTCTTCGGTATGTTGGTCGAGATCGAGGAGGCGATGGGTTGGAGCACCGATCCGGCAGATGTCCATCCGTTCATCCCCGAAGGCGGCAGGCTCGAGATGCTCCACGATGTCGGCCACTTCGCGCACATCGAACGTCCCGACGAGATGGCCGCCCGCATCGTCGAGTTCCTCGGTGGCCCCGCATGAGCACCGAGGTGCTCACCCACAACCGCATCCGACTCGCACTGCACACGTTGCGCGCCGGCGACGGCCGGTCCCTGCTGCTGCTACACGGACTCGGCGAGCGATCGCCAGACATCGTTCCCGCCGCCGCCAGCGAGTGGGCCGGACCGGTGGTCGCACTCGACTTCACGGGTCATGGTGCATCGACCCTGCCGGTCGGTGGTGGCTACACGGCCGAGATCCTGATGGCCGACGCTGACATCGCGCTCGCACATCTGGGGGAGGCCACGATCGTCGGACGGGGTCTGGGCGCGTACATCGCGCTGCTCCTCGCGGGCGCGCGTGCCGAGCGAGTGTACGGAGTCGTGCTCGCCGACGGACCGGGGCTCTCGGGCGGACCGAGCGTGCCGACTTCACAGCCCGTGATCTCCCTCGATCGTGTCGACTCCACCCCGGACCCGTATGCGCTCGTCGAGCTCGGCCGCGATCTCCGTCCGCCCGACTACGCGACGACCTTCGCACGACTCGCGCTCCAGGCGTCGGCACTCGACGCCCCGATCACGGTCGTTGCAGCGTTCCGGCCGGCGTGGTTGCGGGCGGTCGCGGACGAACCGGGCGTCGCGACCGCCGGCTCGATCGTCGAGGCCCTCGCCCACTACCGGTCGTCCTCGGCGAGCCGGTCGTGAAACTCACCAAAGCTCCACGACGAACACCGGTGTTCGTACAACCGCTTTGAACGACACGACGAACGGCGGGCTGGTCGTGAAACTCACCAAAGCTCCACGACGAACACCGGTGTTCGTACAACCGCTTTGAACGACACGACGAACGGCGGGCTGGTCAGCGTCCGGCGAGCGGGTCGACGCCGTCCCAGGTTCCCGACGACGCGTACGGTTCGAAGCGCGCGAACAACTCCTCGCCGTACCAGCCTTCGGCTCGTGTTCGGGCAACGACATCGGCGTGCGGCGGCGATTCGGCGAACGATCGGATCGCCTCGACCGAATCCCACACGCTGAACGTCCCGAGTCGACCGACCGGGGCCTCGCCCACGCCCACCACCGCCCGGAGACCCGCCGCCTCGCGGACCTCGGCGGCGACCGGTGCGCCGGCGCGGGCGAACAGAGGCCAGGCACGGAGGCGCACGTCGGCCCTGGTCAGCACGGCGATCGGACCGTCGGCCGACCCCTGCTGAAGACCGTCCAGCACATCGAACCCGCGCCACGAGCCGTGCCCGCCCACCGATCTGAGGCGGACGTGCCAGGTCTCGTCGGCGGCGTCGAAGCGGGTTGCGAACCGGCGGTGCGAGAGGAAACGGTCGAGTGACGTCTCGTCGTCCCAGACGGCGAACAGTGCGGAACGGCGCAGATCGGCCGACGGACCGGTGTCGCTGCCTCGCCCGGTGCCGAGCAACCGCCAGAACGCCAGGCCGTCGATCTTGCGAAGGCGTCGCCGATCGGCCGCGAGACGACCGAGGACGACTGCTTCGCGACCGGTTCGCTCGCGCACGAGGTGGAACGACGCGATCCGGCTCACGGTGCGCCATGCTGGCAGCCGTGTCGCTGGTGTTCACGATCGTCCTGGTGATCGGGGTCGGCTACGTGATCGGATCGGTGCCGATCGCGCTCATCGTGGCACGGCGTTCCGGCATCTCGGACCTCCGCACCGTCGGCGATCACAACCCTGGCTACTGGAACGCCCGAGAGCGGATCGGGGTTCGCCCGGCGCTGCCGATCTTCGTGGGCGACGTCGGCAAGGGCGCCATCGCCGCCGCCGTCGGAGTGGTGGTCGCCGGTGACGGCCAGTGGTGGATGGGATACATCGGCGGAGGGGCCGCAATGATCGGCCATGCCTGGCCGGTCCTTGCACGGTTTCGCGGCGGCCGGAGCGTGCTCACCTTCGTCGGCACAGCGTGCGTCGTGGCCCCGCTGCCGGCGCTGGTCAGTTGGATCGTCGTCTGGGCCGCCCGAACTCGACGGCAGTCCTTCGCGTGGCCTGCACGGATCGGTGTCGTGGTCTTCCCGGTGGTGCAACTCGTCGTCGAGGGGCCCGATCGAACGGCAGCGACGGGCGCTCTCATGACGTTCATCGGCTTCCGCTTCGGTCGGGCCGCCATCACCGCGCGTAGGAGCGCCCGCGCCACGACTGACGCCGACGCGCACCGCTGACGGCGACCGCAACCACCGCAACGGTGTCGGCGAGCGGTGACAACCAGTAGCCCCAGCCGTGCCGGGCGTACGCACGCCGTGTCCCCACCAAGGTGCCGAACCGGAGTGCCAGCAGCACGGCATCGACAACACCGGCTCGCCCGCGCAGCACGCGCAACCAGGGCATCCCCAGCGCGGTGGCCAGGAACGCCACATCGCCGACGTGTCGGCGGGTCGGCGTGGCACCGGGCAGACCGATCGAACGTCCCCACCCCGACCAGGTTCCTTCGAGCGACTCGTACATCCGAACGGTGAGCAGGTCGGCTGCGTCGAGGAATGCGACCCTCCGACCACGGCGAGCGAGATGGCGCGCGAGTGCGACGTCCTCGACCAGCGAGTCCGCCACCGGAGCGAATCCACCGATCAGGTCTGTTCGTGGCATCGCCATGCACTGCCCGTTGGCAAGGAGCCGGTCGGATCCCCGCTGGTCGCCACTCGGCGGGCCGAAGCGGTACACGAGCGTCGTGAGCATCGAGGCGTGGAGCCACCTCGTCGGGCCGGTCGGACAGTCGAACCGACCGGCGACCGTGAGCAGATCCAGTCCATCGGCCGAGGCGCGGGCCGCGAGCGCCAGCGGGAGCCGCGGGTCGGGGCGCGTGTCGGCGTCGAGGAACACCACCCACTCCGAGCTGGCGGCGTCGAGGCCCTGCTGCAGCGCCCACGGCTTGCCGGCCCAGCCGACGGGTCGTGGGCGACCCCGGACGACGGTTGCGCCCGATGCCGCTGCGATCGCGGCCGTACCGTCGCTCGACTCGTCGTCGACGACGATGATCTCGGCAACGCCCGACCACGCCAGGCGTTCGAGGAGGGGTCGGATGCGGGTCGCCTCGTCACGAGCGGGGATGACCACCGACGTCGTCGGGGCGGACCCGCCATCAGCGCCGTTCGGTGAGATCGGCTCCGGCGGGCGGGCGGCACGTGCGAGTCGCCGGACCAGGATGCCGACGGCGACCGCTTCCGCGAGTGGAACTGCTCGCCTGCTCACCCCTGTCGCTCGGCGACCAGATCGGCGACGATCCGGGCGCCGATCGCCACCATCGGGAGACCCCCGCCGGGGTGCGCCGATCCACCGACGAGGTACAGGCCGTCGACCGGACTCCGATTGTCGGGTCGCGCGAAGGCCGCCCGTTTGCCGTTCGACGACGTGCCGTAGATCGCCCCGTCGACGGCGCGGTACCGCGCCTCGAAATCGGCGGGAACGAGCGTGCGCGTGTAGTCGATGCGTTGCCGGAGGTCGAAGCCGCGTTCGGCCAGTCGGTTGAGCACGGCTGCGGTCATCAGCTTGCGGTCGACGCCGATCGCCGACGGTGTGTTGACGAGCATGAACCAGTTCTCGGCCTCGTACGGCGCCCGCGTCGGGTCGGTGACCGACGAGACGCACGCGTAGATCGTGGGATCGATCGGCATCTGCCCCGCTTCGAGGTAGCGGAACTCCTGGCGGTCGTGGAACGAGAAGAAGACGTTGTGGTGGGCGATGCCGTCGGTGCGTCCCCGGACCGCGGCGCAGATCACGAACGCGCTCGTCGATCGGGGAATCTTGTCGAGCTGTTTCGCCTGTTTCGGGTGGGGCAACAGATCGGTGTAGAGGTGAGCGGCGTCGACATCGGAGACGACGATCTCCGCCGGGAGGACACCACCGTCGGCGAGCTCGACGCCGGTCGCGCGTCCGCGTTCGGCCATCACGCGACCGACATCGACCCCGGTGATGATGTCGACCCCGACCGAACGGGCCACACGCTCGAGCACATCGGCCAACCGACCGAGTCCTCCCATCACGTACCAGCATCCGTAGGTCTGCTCGATGTGGGGGATGCAGGCGAACGTGGCCGGCGCCTGGAACGGCGACGATCCCGAGTACGTCGCGTACCGCCCGATCAGTTGCTGCAGCCGAGGATCGTCGAAGTAGCCCGCCGCCGACTTGGCGAGCGTCCGTGTCCCGTCGATCCGGGCGAGATCGAGCGGTGACGTCATCCGAGAGAGCAGCGAGATCGGTGACCCCATCGGGCCGGCCAGGAACGTCCGCTCGCTGATGTCCCAGATGCGCTCGGCGTGGGTCGCGAACTCGACCCACTGCGCGCCCGCTCCAGGGCTGAACGCATCGAGCGCCCTCCGCAGCGCAGCCGGATCGTCGGGGACGTCGAGGCTCGTTCCGTTCGGCCAGCGGTACCGGAACTGCGGGTCGAGGCGCACCAGATCGAGCTCGTCCGCCAGCGCGGTGCCGGCGAGACGGAACAACTCGTCGAACACGTGTGGGAGCGTCAGCAGCGACGGGCCGAGATCGAACGACCAACCGCCCTCTTCGAGCATGGCGAGTTTGCCGCCGACGATCGGGTTGCGCTCGAGCACCGCGACATCGTGACCGGCCACGGCCAGACGGATCCCCGCCGCCAACCCACCGACACCCGCTCCCACGACGACTGCTCTCACGAACGCTGTCCTACCAGACGACCGACGGCGACGGCAGCCAACGGCAACATCGCGGCGCCGCCAACCGCGGCAACGAGCCGATCGCCGAAGAAGGCCACGAAGCCGAGCGTCTCCATCGCCGCCATCCCCGCGTACTCGGCGACGAGATGACCGTCGGGTTCGCCGGCAGGCAGCAGCGCCTCCAGGACCGTCATGACGCCGAGACTCGTCACGAACCAGCCGACGAAGTTCGATACCGGGATACAGCGGTACAGGCCCCGGCGGGCCCACCGCCAGTAGCCCTCGCCGACCATCTGCGGATCGAGGAACAGGTCCCATGCGGTGAGTGCGACGGCACCCCCGACGATGCGCGTCGCGGGCGACGAATGCGCGCCGAGCGCAGCGTGGGCCGTCTCTCGCGCGGGCACCGCCATCGCGAACCATGCCAACGGCACCGCCGCAGGCACGCCGGCGAGCTGAGGTCGTAGCGCCGCCGTGTACTCGTACTGCCCGAACGGCCGCCCGGTCGCGGTGCCGACCCGCTCGACGATCGTGGTGCCGAGACCGACGACACCGGCTGCCACGACGGCACGCCGACTCCCCCATCGCTTCGTCGTCGATGCGAGCGTCGTCGTGGCGAGACCGACCACGACCAGGTTCGAGAGCGCACGCCGACAGCGACCGCCAGTCGGGTTCAACGGCACGGCCACCATCGCACCGAACGTTGCGCACGCTGCCATCGCTCTCGCGCTCCGCCACGATTCGGCCATGACCCCACCCTGCCACCGGCGCAAGTGCGTGGGTCAGTCGAGCAAACGGAGACCGTGAGCCGGTCCGGTACTCGTTGGCGCCGTCCGCTGCTGCCAACGCGCCGAGTCCGGATCGTGGGCCGTCGGCATCAGATCCTGCCGAATGACGACCGCCACGTCCGGCAACGCCCGATCGTTCCAGTCGGCGTCGGGACGTTCCAGCAGCCGAACCACGATCTACCAGGTGCTCGGCACGCTGCGCATCGGCCGAGCGACGTGTGACCGTTTCCGGTCGAGGACCGAGCTCCGATCGGGAGTGGTGGCTCCGCCGAAGTCTCCTCGACTCGCGTCAGCGCGCTCAGGCGAGTGAGAAGCCCTTGCGGAGGGGGATGATCAGCCGCTCCTCATGGAAACCGAGTGAGGCGTACAGCGCTCGCGCCGCTTCGTTGTGCTCGCGCACAGTCAGGTGCACCGAGTCGCAGCCGATCGTCTGCAGCGCGTTGAGACCGGCGCGGATCAGTCCGGCTCCGACGCCCTGCCGACGGTGTTGTGGCGCGACGCCGACGAAGTCGATGTAGCCGTTGCCGTCGGGCTGGCGTTCGACTGCTACGTAACCCAGCAACTCGCCATCACGTTGGGCGACGAGCCTCAGGTGCGTGTCGTCTGCTCCCGAGACGAGTCGACGGCCCGTCGTGTGGGTGCCCGGGAAGAGCTCGTCGTGCAGTCGTCCCACGGTGTCGACGTCGTCGGGGACAGCCGCTCGGATCGGAATGGTGGCCTCGGCGGCAGCACCGGTCCGCGTGAGCGCGAACGACCCCTCCTCCACGGCGAACCCCCGCCCGGTCGCCCAATCGATCAGGAGGACGAACTCGACATCGCCGGCCATCTCCTCCTCCGTGACCGACGACGGCAGGCGCGCTGATGCGCTGTCGTACAGAGCATCGGCGACCTCTGCCCAACCCTCTTCGGCGACAAAGGGCCCGAACCACCACACACGGCCGATGTCCCGGTCGACTGAACCCATCAGCCACCCGACGAGTTCACCGTCGCGCTCGGCGACGGACGAGACCGCGGTCCAGTCGGCGTCCTCCTCGATCATTTCGGCCGCGATCGTGTCGGCGTCATTGGCCAGATACGCGACATGTCGGGCAGCGCGTCGCTGCAGCGGTGCCGCGATCTCTGCGAGGCGCATCCGGTCCGCCTCGATCGCTCGACGAATCTCCATGTACACAGTGTTCCAAACGACGGGCCGAACCGGCCCTCCGGTCAGCCGAACAGTCCGTTTCCGAACGCCATCAGCTTGCGCGGGGTCGATACCGTCGCTCGCCTCGCGAAGACGTCATACCGCTGTGCCTCGATCCGGTCCAGGATCTGACCGTAGAGCCGGTGCGCCGCCCCGACACACCGTGCGCTCCGAGGGGGCAGCGTGGCGATGCCCACCTCCGCCGCGGCGTACAGATCGCGGCAGCGGAGGATCTCGAAGCGCATCAGCTCGACGAACTCCGCCGTCACCCGTCGTTCCGTCAGATCCACCCCGAAGCGGCGGAGGTCGGCCTGCGGTACGTACTGCCGGCCACGATCCAGGTCCTCGTCGATGTCGCGCAGGAAGTTGGTCAATTGGAACGCGTTGCCGAGGGCGCGGGCCGGCGCCGTCGCCGCGGCGGGGTCCCAGGGCTCGAGGATCGGCAACATCATCTCGCCGATCACGGCGGCCGAACCATCCATGTAGCCCAAGAGGTCCTCCCAGGTCTCGTACGACTCGATGGTGAGATCCATGCCCATCGACCGGAGGAACCTCCGGAACCCGTCGGGGTCGATGTCGAACGCCCGGGCCGTGTGCACCACCGCCTTGAACACCGGATCGTCGGAGCGACCACGGTCGAGATCGGCGAAGAACCGCTCGCCGAACAGCCACAGCGCCTCGGCGCGCGCCGCGACCGGAACCGCTCGTCCCCCGTGCGACGGATGCTCGTCGACGATGTCGTCGGCGTACCGGGCGAATGCGTACAGCGCGTGAACATGATGGCGTTTGACCGTGGGCAGGAGCCGAGCCGACCAGTAGTAGGTGATGCCGTGGCGGCGGTTGAGTCCGCGGCAGACCGCGTACGACTCGGCGAGCGTCACCGGCCGATCGGGTACCAGACGAGTCGCCGGGACGGGCCGACGCCTGAGCAGCCGATCGAGCGTCCCGGTCACCATCGCAGGACGGACGTCTCGCGCTCGTACTGATCCACCCGGTCGGCCGCCAGCTTGCCCGACACCAACACCATCGGCACGCCGACGCCCGGCAGCGTCGACGAACCCGTGAACACCAGACCCGGAACGCGCTTGTCGACGTTGTTGGGCCGGAACGGACCGGTCTGACGGAAGGTGTGAGCCAAGGCGAAGGGGGTCCCGCGCTCCATCCCCATGGCCTCCCAGTCGAGGGGATCGAACACCCTCTCGACCACCACGTCGTCGATCGGGTAGCCCAACTCGCCGACGCGCCTGCGGAGATCATGGGCGAAGCGCTCTCCGTCGCGCCCCCAGTCGATCTTGCCGTCGAGGTTGGGGACGGGTTCCAGCGCGAACAGCGACGTGCAGCCATCGGGCACGAGGGAGCGATCGACGATCGAAGGGACCGTCACGAGAGTCGACGGGTCCGGCATCCGGCGACCGCGCTTGATGATGGCCGCGAAAGCGTCGTCCCACGCCTCCCCGAAGTGGATGTTGTGATGCGCCGTGTCCTCAGGCGGATTCCCTCGAACACCGGCGACCCACAAGAGGCACGACGGCGAGTACCGTCCGCGGCGGGCCGCCCGAGGCGCCTCGACGCCACCGAGCAGGGTGCGGTAGGCCACGGGCAGATCGGCGTTGCACACGACCGCGTCGGCGACGAGACGATCGGAGTCGCCGACCTCGACCCCGGTGACCTGCCCCTCGCTGCCGCGCAGGATTCGGGTCACCGGAGTGTCGTAGCGGAACACGACCCCCGCATCGCCGAGGGCGCGAGCCAGACCGACCGGGAGAGCGTGCATCCCACCACGCGGCACGAACACACCGGCAACGGTGTCCATGTAGGTGATCACGGCGTAGAGCGCGAGGGCGTCGTGTGGGGACAGCCCGGCGTACATGGCCTGAAAGCTGAAGATCCGCTGCAGACGTTCGTCGTCGAAGAAGGTCGCCACCTTCTCGTCGAGCCGACCGAACCCGCCGAGACGGATCAGCTCGAGGCCCTGCCGCCATGGTCGGAAGAGATCGAACAAGGTGTCGAAATTGGCGTCGATGAAGTTCGTCATCTCTACGGAGTAGAGCTCGCCCAGCCATTCGCGGAACTCGTTGTACGCACCCGCCTCGCGGCGCCCCGCAAACTCTCGGATCTCGTCGGTCATCGCCTCTCGGCCGTGCCGGACGTGCAGCACGGAGCCATCGGCGAACACCGCGCGGTACATCGGATCGACGGGATCGATCGTGACGTAGTCGGCGCGCTCGCGACCTGCGGCCGCGAACGTGCTGTCGACCAGCATCGGAAGCGTCAGCACCGTGGGCCCGGTGTCGAGCCGGAACCCGTCGCGCTTGATCAGTCCGGCTCGGCCGCCGGGTCGCGACCCGCGCTCGAGCACGGTGACCTCGTGACCGCGTCCGATCAGATGGGCCGCGGCAGCGAGACCGCCGAGCCCGGCCCCGATCACGACGACGCGCACGTCAGACCTCCCGCCGGCTCACGAAGGCGGCCAGTGCCCTCAGTTCGGTGCGGGCCTCGTCGGCGAGGTCGACGTGGTCGAGCGCATCGACGGCGGTGCTGGTGAGCTGATCGATGGTCGCCTCGAGGTCGGCGAGCGCGCCTGTCTCGACGATGACCTGCTGGATCGCTCGGACGCGATCGTCGGGCAGATTCGGTTGTCCGACGAGGTCGAGCACCTCCCGCTGTGCCGCCGTCGCAGCGGCGACCGCACGCGCCAGCAGTGGTGTGGGTTTGCCTTCGCGAAGGTCACCTCCGACCGGTTTCCCGGTCGTGGTCCTGTCGCCGAAGGCTCCCATCACGTCGTCACGCATCTGGAACGCATCGCCGAGCGGGAGCCCGTACGCACTCAGCGCCGGCGCCAACTCGTCGAACCGGTCGGGTGCCGCCAGCGCCGCACCCAGGTGGAGGGGACGTTCGATCGTGTACTTCCCCGACTTGTAGCGACAGATCCGCTCGGCCCGCGCGACGTCTCGCACACCGCTGACGGAACCGAGGATGTCGAGCACCTGCCCCACGTTGAGCTCGATACGGAGTTCGTTCCAGATGCGCCACGCCGTGGCGTTCGCAGCGGCGAGGAGTTGGTCGGCGTAGACGAACGCAAGATCGCCGATCAGGATCGCAACCCCTTCGCCGAACCGCCGGGACTCGCCGGCCCACCCCGCTTCGGCATGGCGGGCAGCGAAGGTGACGTGGGTGGTGGGAGCGCCCCGGCGGCTGTCGGCGTCGTCCATCACGTCATCGTGGAGCAGGGCGAAGGCGTGCATCAGCTCGAACGCCGCGCCCGCATCGGTCACGATCTCGGCGTCGCGTTCGCCGCCGACGCCGACGAACGCCCAGAAGCAGAACGCAGGTCGAAGCCGCTTCCCGCCCGACAGCACCAAGCGTCGTATCTCCGCCATCGGATCACGGAGGTCGGGATCGAGATCGGCCCACCGCGCCAGTTCGGGCGTCAAGAGGGCATCGAGACGGGCGGCGACGCGGTCGGCGATCAGTCGCAGACTCGGGGGTGCATCGGCTGCCACGCCGCTGAGGTTACGGCGCTCAGGAGTCGGACGCGTCGCCGAGGTCGCTCGACGCGTCGAGGCCGGCGATCACCTCGTCGATCCGGAGTCGGGCGGCGCCGATCCGGTCCCGACACAATGCGATCAGGTCAGCGGCCCGTGCGACCCGGTCCGCGAGACGGTCGACGTCGACGTCGGAGCCCTCGAGCTCGCGCAGGATCGAGTCGAGCTCGCCGAGCGCATCGGCGTAGCCGATCTCGACGTCGCTGTTGTCGCGGTCGGTTCGGTCGGCGTCGCTCATCACGGTTCCTCGATTCGACTGGTCAGGGTTCCGTCGTCGACCTGCGTGGTGATGACCGAGCCCGGAGCGACGTCGGCGATGGACCGCACGACCGTACCGTCGGGGGCGCGGGTGATGCTCCACCCGCGGCGCAGCAGGTTGGCCGGATCGAGCGATGCGAGCCGGGCGCCCGCCGAATCGATCGATCGCAGCTCGGCTTCGAGGACGCGCGGCAGGCAGCGCACCAACCGTTCGGTGCCACTGCTCACGGTGCGTTCGGCGTCGGCGACGCACCGGGTCGGGGCGGTGCGGAGCCGATCGAGCCGGGTCGTGAGACGCTCGTCGGCCCGCTCGACGGCGGCATGGGTCCGTCGCGCCACCCGGTGGGCGCGGTCGGACAGCGAGCCGCCGGCATCGCGAAGATGGTGCTGGGCAACCGTCTCGATCGCCCGCCAACGCGCTTCGACGGCGTCTCGGTACGTCGAGGCGAGCTCGATGAGCGCTCCGGCGCACGCCGTGGGCGTCTTGAGCGAACGGTATGCCACCTCATCGGCGACACTGCGATCGATCTCGTGGCCGAGCCCGGTCAGGACGGGCCGACCACTCGTCGCGATCGCCAATGCGATCGACTCGGCATCGAACGTCGCCAACTCGTTCCGTGCACCTCCGCCGCGGATCACGACGATGCAGTCGAGATCGTCGCGCGCCGACAACGTACGAATCGCAGTGGCGACGGACTCGGCGGCGAACTCGCCCTGCACCCTCGTATCGCACACTGCGAGCTCGAACCCGAGTCTGCTTCGGTCCAGCTCGTCGTGGAAGTCGTGCCAGGCGGCCGTCCCCACACTCGTGACCACGCCGATCCGGAGCGGGATCGGCGACAGCGAACGTCGTCGGTTCGCGTCGAGCAGACCGCTCGCCACCAGACGTCGAACGACCTGATCGCGTGCCTGCGACAGCTCGCCCAGCGTGAAACGCGGATCGATGCCCGCCATCTTGAGCCCGAGTCGACCGTTCGGGGCGTAGTAGTCGAGCTGACCGAAGATACGTACCTTCATCCCATTGGCCAGCTCGAGCCGATTCTTCTTGAGCAGGGGCGTCAGGTTGCGCTTCATGGGCGCGAAGAGCGACACGTTGAGCACCGCCTTGCCGCTGTCGCCGTGCTCGACGAGGGCGAAGTACGTGTGCGGTCCGCTGTTGCGCAGGCCGTCGATCTCGCCGCGCACCCACACCCCGTCGGTGAAGCCTCGGCGGAGCTGGTCGTTGATGGCGTCGGCCAGTTCCCCGACCGTGTAGGTCGGGTTGGTCGGATCATCGTGCGGTTCGTCACCGAAATCGAAGGCAGGCTGGCTCACTGCCCTCGATTCTGCCCGATCAGGTAGCGATCGACGCGCCCGGCGGCCCGCACCCAACACGTCTTCGAGCGCAGACAGGTGCACCCACACGCACCCACACGTCTTCGAGCGCAGACAGGTGCACCCACACGCACACCACACGTCTCCGAGCGCAGACAGGTGCACTCACACGCACACCACACGTCTCCGAGCGCAGACAGGTGCACCCGCATGCTCGCCACACCGCGTCGAGCGGGTCCACCTCGGCCTGTCAGGCGCCGAGGCGACGAACGTTGGCCGGCGTCACGTCGTCGTGGTCGTGGTCGTGGTCGTGGTCGGTGTCGGTGTCATCGAGCTCGCCGAAGAGTTGACCGTCGATCGGGAGGTTGCGCTCACGACGCACGGCTTCGAGTTGCTGGAGCGGCTTCTCGAGCTGGCGCTTGCGAGTGCCGACCAGATCGTCGAACTGGCGGTCGAGGCGATCGAAACTGGCCTTCACCTTGTCCATCTGGTCGCTGTACTTCTGCCACTGCGTACCGAACTTGCCGATCAGTGCGAGGATCTGATCGCTCGTCTGCTCGATGACGAAGTTGTCGTAGGCCTGGCGGATCACCCCCAGGAAGGCGAAGAGCGTCAGCGGCGAACACATGACCACACGTTGGTTCATGGCGTCGTCGATCAGCGCCGGATCGGCCTCGTGGATGAAACCGGTGAGCTGCTCGTTCGGCAAGAACAACAGGACGTAATCGACCGAGCTGCGGGCCGACTCACGTGCGTAGTCGCGCTTGGCGAGCTCTTTCACGCGGGCACGAACGTCGCGCAGGAACGCAGCCCGATGTGCCTGTCGCTCGGCATCGGTCGTCGCATCGAGGAACCGGAGGTAGCCGGCCATCGGGAACTTCACATCCATGTAGAGCTCATGGCCCTTCGGGAGTGGAAACGTGAAGTCGGGTCGGCCGGTCGCTCCGTCGAGCTGGGTCTGCTTGACGTAGTTGACGTTCTCGACGAATCCGGCGAGTCGCAACACGTCCTCGGCCATTCGCTCACCCCACTGTCCACGAGCGGTCGGGCTCGCCATCGCCTCGCGCAGGGCACGAGCCGACTCCGACAGGGTCTGGGTGATCTCGGCGTGGCTCCGCAGCGAACCTTCGACCTGGCCGAACTTCTCGGCGCTCGTCTCGGCGAGCGCGGTCACCATCGAACCGAGCTTGGTGAGCTCGCCGCGCATCTCGGTGTGCACCTGTTCGAGCCGGGTGTCGATGACGTCCTTCTTCGCGGTCAGGTCGGCCGACGACCGCTCGCGTGCCTCTCGTGCCATCGAGCCGAGTTGCTCACGCTGGAGCACGGCTGCCTGTTCGAGCGCCGCCCGGATGGCAGCGTCACGATCGGAGGCAGTCTGCTGGCGCATCTCTGCCAGCGCACTCGCGACGGCTGCGTGCACCACCTCGTCGACCGGCACGACCGGTTCGACCACATCCGCGTCGAGGGGACCGGCCGCCTCGTACCGACGTCGAGTCACCTCGACGGCGGCGAGGGCAGCAGCGGCCCCAACGACCGTCACCAGCACCACGACCAACACGATGTCCATGTCCCCATGATGACCAGGGGGTGTCACACAGTTCGCGGACCCCGACTGAACAGGCGTTTCAATGGTCGTTCCCCGTCTCGCCGCCGCCCAAGCAGTGCTTACCGGTCCCCGGCAGGTCGAGGGTGACGGTGCCGGCCGGACGACCCTGACCGACCACCGAGGTGTCGACCGGCGTCGTCGCCGGAACTCCCCACGCAGACCACGACACCGGCGGCACCGGCGGCACCGGCGAACCGGCGGCGGGACCAGCGACGCGCCACTCCGGTCAGGCCGCCCGCTCGTAGAACACGAAACAGCGGTCGTCCAGGCTGCCGGAAGCATAGGACTCGTAGTCGATACCGAAGTCCGAGTACAGCACACGGCACCGATCGCTCCATGCCAGTGCTTCGGGATCGGAGATCCGGTGCACCACCTGCATCACCCCGCCGTCGTACACCCGGTACTCGGCCCAGGTCCCCGGGTAGTCCTTCACGCAACCGACCTCGATCGACGGGATACCGCTCGCCCGCATGGTCCGCACACGATGGCGATGAGTGTGTCCGGCGGCGTACCCGACGACGTTTGGATGGCGCTCGCACAGCGCATCGAGAGCGTCGCTCGCATCCGGGTGCATGCCGAAGTAGTCGTCGCTGCGATTCCCCGTTCCGTCCGGTCGTGCGATCCATTGCTGATGGTGTCCGAGCAGCAGCACGCGGCCGTCGGCGTTCCGGACACGGTCGCCGATCTCGTCGAGCTGTGGTTGGCGGAGACCACCGGAGGTCCGGGTCGGGATCGTGGTGTCGAGCAGCCCCACCAGCAGCCCTGGCAGCTCGATCCAGTGATCGCCGGCGTAGCGATCCTGGCCGCGATAAGCATCGTGATTGCCGCGCACGACGTGGAGTCGATCTCCGAAGCCCTCGTAGCACGTCTCGAACGCCGCCCACTCGTGGTCGCGACCGTCGACCGACAGGTCACCCTTCACGATCACGGCTGCTGGGTCGATGCAGGCGATCTCGTCGACGGCGGCTCGATTCATCAGCTCCGGGTACGGCACCTCGTCGGGTTCGCGCCGCAGAATCGGCCCGTCGGGGTGGTCATCGACCATCCCACACACGGTCTCGCCGAAGTGCACGTCGTTGACGGTGGCGAACGTGGTCAGAAGCTCCCCGGGCGGACGGCGCAGGGTTCGAGCCGTCACGCCGCCGAACTCATACAGCGTCTCCGGCTCGAGACCCTCGTAGCGCTCGGTGACCGTGCCGTGGTGCACGACGACCAGGTCGTCCGCGACGGTCGTCAGTTCCGGCTGCGGCGCCATCGCGTCGAAGTCAGCTCCAGGGACGCTCGGCGTGGGCGAACCGATCGCGGTGCCACCACCGTCCGCTGAATCGCCACGCCGTCGTGTCGTCGCGCTCGGTCTGGCCGACGACCATCGGCTGTGGCCAGAGCGCCTCGACCGCCGCCACGATCGCGACGGCCTCGTCGGGCGACGGACTGGGACTGATCCTCGCGTCGGTCGAGCTCACCCGCCCGATCGTAGCCAAGCCCACGCCACCCCTGCGTCCGTTCGTCAACATCGCCAAAGCTCCCTCACGAACACCGGTGTTCGCCAAGCCGCTTCGACCGACGCGGCGACCTGACTGCGTTCGTCAACATCGCCAAAGCTCACTCACGAACACCGGTGTTCGTGAGTCCGCTTTGACCGACTCGGCGGGCGGATCGACGCGACCGGCGGACTGGCTCCGCGACGGCGCTCCCGCTCGGGTCAGAGCGGGACGTTGCCGTGCTTGCGCTGGGGGAGGTCTTCGCGCTTGGTGCGCAGGACGCGCAGCCCGGCGACCACCTTGCGGCGGGTGTCGGCGGGATCGATCACGTCGTCGACGAAGCCGCGCTCGGCGGCAGCGTACGGGTTGGCATACTTCTGGGTGTACTCCTCGACCAGCTCGGCCCGGCGTGCAGCGGGATCAGCCGCTTGCTGGAGCTCGCGCCGGTAGACGATCTCGACTGCGCCCTGCGGGCCCATCACGGCGAGCTCGGCCGACGGCCACGCGAACGCCAGGTCGGAACCGATCGACTTCGAGTCCATCACGACGTAGGCGCCCCCGTACGCCTTGCGCACGATGATCGAGATCCGAGGCACCGACGCCTCGCAGTATGCATAGAGCAGCTTGGCACCGTGGCGAATGATGCCGCCGTACTCCTGGTCGACGCCGGGGAGGAACCCGGGCACGTCGACGAAGGTCACCAGAGGGATGTTGAAGGCGTCGCACGTCCGGACGAACCGGGCGGCCTTCTCGGACGACTCGATGTCCAGGACGCCCGCGAGGACCATCGGCTGGTTGCCCACGACGCCGACGGTGTGGCCGTCGACTCGTGCGAATCCGCACAGGATCGATTTCGCGAAGTGCGGAAAGTATTCGAAGAACTCGCCGTCGTCGACGACGGCCCGTATGACGTCGTGCATGTCGTACGGCAGGTTCGAGCTGTCGGGCAGGATCTCGGTCAGCTCGGGGCAGAGGCGATCGGGATCGTCACCGAGATCGTCGACCGGCGGTTGTTCGAGGTTGTTCGCGGGGAGGTAGCCGAGGAGGAACCGCACGTCGTCGAGGCAGGCCTTCTCGTCCTCGGCGACGAAGGTCGCCACGCCCGACTTCGACGCATGCGACATGGCGCCCCCGAGCTCTTCCAGGGTGACCTCCTCACCGGTGACCGTCTTCACGACGTCGGGGCCCGTGATGAACATGTGGGACGATTCGCGCACCATGAAGATGAAGTCGGTCATCGCGGGCGAGTAGACCGCACCACCGGCGCACGGGCCGAGGATCACCGAGATCTGGGGGACGACACCGGAGGACTGCACGTTGCGGCGGAAGATGCCGCCGTAGCTCGCAAGACTCACCACACCCTCCTGGATGCGGGCACCGGCGCCATCGTTGAGCCCGACCACCGGCGCCCCGGTCTTGAGCGCAAGATCCATCAACTTGTGGATCTTCTCGGCGAACACCTCGCCGAGCGCGCCGCCGAACACCGTGAAGTCCTGGCTGAACACGAAGACCTTGCGGCCGTCGACCGTGCCCCAGCCGGTGATGACACCGTCGGTGTAGGGACGGTCGTCGAGCCCTGCGTCGTGAGCGCGATGCCGAGCGAGCATGTCGAGCTCGTGGAAGCTGCCCTCGTCGACCAAGTAGTCGATCCGTTCACGAGCGAGCATCTTGCCCTTGGCGTACTGCCGCTCGACCGATCGTTGCGAGCCGGCGTGCACTGCCGCATCGCGACGGGCGTGGAGGTCGTCGATCTTCTCCTGCATCGAGGTCACGCTCCGCACGCTACTTCGCCGAAGGTGACGGGCGGCAAGGGCGCGCTCGGCATCCGTCCGGACCGGCGAACCCGCGCAAAGCCCTCCGACGACCGCCGGGGCCACCCAAGTCAGCGTTCCGTCGGTCGAGCGACGGGGACCGCGGGCTGTGGTTCGTTGGGCCTCGAAGCGTCACCCCAGCATCCGGCGGCACGTGGCGACCACGTCGCCGACACCGACGAGCACGAGGTTCGCAGCATCGCCGAGCGGCACGAACGAATCGACCGCAGCGACGGGAACCGCGGACTGTGGATCGTTGGGCCTCGAAGCGTCACCCCAGCATCCGGCGGCACGTGGCGACCACGTCGCCGACACCGACGAGCACGAGGTTCGCAGCATCGCCGAGCGGCACGAACGAATCGACCGCAGCGACGGGAACCGCGGACTGTGGATCGTTGGGCCTCGAAGCGTCACCCCAGCATCCGGCGGCACGTGGCGACCACGTCGCCGACACCGACGAGCACGAGGTTCGCAGCATCGCCGAGCGGCACGAACGAATCGACCGCAGCGACGGGAACCGCGGACTGTGGATCGTTGGGCCTCGAAGCGTCACCCCAGCATCCGGCGGCACGTGGCGACCACGTCGCCGACACCGACGAGCACGAGGTTCGCAGCATCGCCGAGCGGCACGAACGAATCGACCGCAGCGACGGGGACCGCGGACTGTGGATCGTTGGGCCTCGAAGCGTCACCCCAGCATCCGGCGGCACGTGGCGACCACGTCGCCGACACCGACGAGCACGAGGTTCGCAGCATCGCCGAGCGGCACGAACGAATCGACCGCAGCGACGCGTGCGATGGGGCCGGTGAACCCACCCTCGACCAGCGCCGTGACGACACCCTCGCCGACACCGCCCGAATGACGCGTCTCATCGACCACGAGCACCCGACCGATCGACCGAGCCTCATCGAGGAGCTGTTCGACGGGCAGGGGTGCGATCCATCGCAGGTCGAACACCCGACACGACACGCCCTCCGACGCGAGGGTGCGTGCGGCCCGCAACGAGATCGCCAGGCCGTTCGCCCACGACACGACGAGCACGTCGTCGCCGTCGCGGACCAGTCGTCCCTCGCCGATCGGCACGTGGGCAGGGGCCCACTCGTCGGGAGGCAGGTACGGCGCGGTCCAGATACCGTCGCCGGGGTCGTGGAGATCGCGCGTGTGGTACAGGGCGATCGGTTCGAGGAACGCACACACCGTGCCGTCGGCGACCGCTGCGGCCACACATGTCCGGAGCATCGGTCCGGCATCCGACGGATGCGCCGGGCTGGCGATGACCAGACCCGGGATGTCGCGCAACACGGCCACCGCGTCGTCGTTGTGGAAGTGACCGCCGAATCCGCGTTGGTAGGCATAACCGGCGATCCGAACCACCATGGGGTTGCGGAACTGGCCGTTCGAGAAGAACGACAGACTGGCGGCCTCGCCGCGGAGCTGGTCCTCCGCGTTGTGAAGATAGGCGAGATACTGGATCTCCGGGATCGGCACGAGCCCCGAGACGCCCGCACCCAGGGCGATCCCGAGTATCGATTGCTCGTCGAGGAGGGAGTCGAACACGCGAGCTGCCCCGAATCGCTTCTGCAGACTCCTCGTCACGCCGTACACCCCGCCCTTCAGGCCGACGTCCTCACCGAAAACGAGCGCGTTCGAGTGAGCCGCGAGGACGTCGGCGAGGGTGCGATTGATCGTCTCGGCGAGGGTGAGCGGACCCTCGCCCTCGGGCGGGCGACCGGCGAACGCACGGTCGCGCTCGACGCCAGGCGGGGGCAGGGTGGCGGTTGCCGCGATAGCGCCCGGCCGACGTGGCGCCAGCGGCGCAACGACCTCAGCGGTCGTGGTGATCTTGGGTCGATCGAGCAGCTGGAGCGCACGCGACCGGATGTGACCCCGCTGGACCCGGTACTCGCCGACCAACCCCGCAGGTGTGCGCACGCCTGCGGACACCAGCGCGCCGGCGGTCGCGAGGATCGGATCGGCCTCGTGGTCGCGTCGCAGGGAGGCAGCCGAACGGTACCCCGTCTCGACGTCGGTGCCCGCGTGGCCGAGGTAGCGCACCGTACGCAGGTGCAACAGCGCCGGCCGACCGGTCTGGCGGACGTGGTCGGCCAGGCCGCGCGTCGTCTCGTACACGTCGAGCGGATCCGTGCCGTCGACCTGCTCGTACCGCAGACCTGGTCGTGTGGCGAACGTCGCCTCGATCCAGCCCGGCGGCGTCGGCACGCTGATCCCCCACCCGTTGTCCTCGCACACGAACAGCAACGGCACCGGGAGACCGTTGTGGGCGGTGTAGCACGCGGCGTTGATCGCACCTTGTGCGGTGGAGTGGTTGGCGCTCGCGTCGCCGAACGAGCACACGGCCAGCGCATCGCTCGGCCAACGGATCTCGAGGCCGAGCCGGCGCGCCCGGCCGATCGCGAATGCGACCCCGAGTGCACGGGGCAGATGGGACGCGATCGTCGAGGTCTGGGGGATGATCGCCAGCCCGGTGTGCCCGAACACCTTGTGCCGCCCGCCGGCGATCGGTTCCTCGGCGAGCGCGAGCATCCCGGCGAGGACGTCGCCGACGGCATCGTGCGCGCCGCTCTGCCGAGCCCGTGCGCAGTAGAACCCACCGGAGCGATAGTGGAGCAGCGCCGGGTCGGTCGGTCTCAGGGCAGCAGCGACGGCGGCATTGCTCTCGTGCCCAGCTGAGCCGATGGTGTAGAACCCGTGCCCCTGTGCCCGAAGCCAGCGCGCCGTGTGATCGAGCAAACGACTCTCGATCTGGGCCGCGAAGATCATGATCAACAGCGCTGCGATGTCGTCGTCGATCGCGACCGTCGCCGGGGGCGCGCCGAGCTGCTCGATGCCGGCCAACAGCGACCGTTCCAGGTCGTGGAGATCGTCGGGGCCGTCGGGCACGGGGGAATGGTACGTGACCGATCGGCGCGCCAGACTGTGCGCATGTCGAGAACGGTCCGGGTCGGTGCAGGGCAGCTCGGTCCGATCCAGCGCGATCACCAACGCCCGGAGGTGGTCGAGCGACTGGTCGCCCTCCTGCGACACGCCGCCGACTCGGGCTGCGAACTGATCGTCTACCCGGAGCTGGCGCTCACGACGTTCTTCCCGCGCTGGTTCATCGACGACATCGCCGAGGCCGATCACTGGTACGAACGCTCCATGCCGAACGCGGCTACACAACCGCTGTTCGACGAGGCGCGCCGCCTAGGAATCGGGTTCTGCCTCGGGTACGCGCTCCTCGAGACCGACGCCCAAGGCATGGTTCGCCGCTGGAACGTCCAGACCCTCGTCGATCGCAACGGTTCGATCGTCGCCACCTTCAAGAAGGTCCACATCCCTGGCCACGAGTTCCACGAGCCCGACCGACCGTTCCAGCACGCCGAGCGCTACTACTTCGAGCCGTCGCCCGAAGGATTCGGTGTCTGGGACGCGTTCGGTGGCCGGGTCGGGATGATGATCTGCAACGACCGACGTTGGCCGGAGTCGTACCGCGACATGGGGCTCCAAGGCGTCGAGCTGATCCTGTGCGGATACAACACGCCGATGCACTACGCCCCGGACCCGAGCCAGGACGCCCTGCAGGGCTTCCACAACGCTCTGGTGATGCAGGCCGGTGCGTATCAGAACGGGACGTTCGTCGTCGGCGTCGCCAAAGGCGGGATCGAGGAGGGTGTGCCGTCGCTGTGCGAGTCGACGATCATCGCGCCGTCCGGCGAGATCCTCGCGAAGGCCACCACCACGGGCGACGAGCTGATCGTCGCCGACTGCGACCTCGATTGGTGTGCCCAATACACCGGGACCCTGTTCGACATGCACCGATATCGACGCCCCGAGGTGTACACGCGGCTCACCACGATGCGGGGCCCGACCAGGTGACCGACGATCGGGAGCGGCCCGAACGATCGCCCCCCGTGGTGTTCGAAGTCCCGCTCCTCGCGGAAGACGGCCGCCCGTGGAGTCCCGACGGGCCCCCGTCGGATCCTCCACCGTCGAACTGGCGTCGCATCGCCGGGGTGTCCGCACTCGCTGGGGTCGCACTCGGCATCGTCGTCGCGATGGTGCTGCTCGTCACGGAGAGCGACGACGGCGAACCGCCGCCGACCACGCTCGACCCGGCCGAGCTCGCCGCCACGATCACCACGCCCGACACGCTGCCCCGCCCCGGCGGGGTCGGTGACCTCGCCGACATGGACGGCGTATCGAGCCAGGACCGTCTCCTGTTCGACCTCGTCCCGTCGATCACCGCGCCCGTGTACCCGTCGCTCGACCTCCCGGATGCGGTGCTCGACCGCTACGACCTCGACCGTGCGGTCGAACGGCTCGCCACGGACGCGCCGCGCCGATCGATCACCCGCTACGAGGTCGGCGAGGAGGCGTATCGGATCGTCGTCGAGATCGGTCGCGACTCGGTTCGGGATCGCTACGCGTTGTCGATCGACGGCGACGGAGCGACGGCCAACTTCATCATCGACGTGACCACCGGCATCACGTTCGTGGCCGACGATCCGGCCGACCCGGAGGCCAGTGGGTGGCAGGCCGTCGCGAGCGCCGAGCTGACCGGCAGCGGCGACGATCTGCCGACCCTGCTCACCCACCTGCTCGCCGGTCCGGTCCGCGCCGACACGCTCGGCGATGCCCTGACCGTCACGCCCGGGCCGGTCGTCACGATCCCCAACGGTGCACCGCTCGCGCGCCGGTTCGGTGTGCTGCTGCAGGCCGGCCAGGTGCCCGAGTGGGCTCGGTACCGACTCGGCGCCGTCGCCGATGCACCGCCACCCGCCGACGACGATCCGATCCTGTTCTCCACCTACGTCTCAGAAGCTGACGACGTCGTCGAGATCAGCGGCACCTTCCCGTTCGGGAACACCGAACAATTGGTCGTGCACCGGATCGAGCCACTCCCGACCTCGTTCGAGATCCGGCTCCCCGGGGTCACCACCCCCACGACGAACACCACGACGAACACCACGACGAACACCACGACGAACACCACGACGAACACCACGACGAACACCACGACCGCCCCCACGACGAACACCACGACGAACACCTTCGCCACCGCGACGTCGATCGATCAACGCGACTCCTGACTCGCCGCGGGGTGGGGCCTCACCGTAAGTTCAACGACAGAACCCAACGAGAGCGAGGGACCATGTCGGACAGTGAGTGGCGCACCACGGCCTGCATCCTGTGCAGCAACAACTGCGGGATCGAGGTTCGCCTCGACGGGCGCGAGATCACTCGGGTGCGCGGCAACAAGGCCCACGTCGGCTCGCGGGGCTACACCTGCGAGAAGGCGCTCCGCATCAACCACTATCAGAACGCACGCGACCGCCTGACCACGCCGATGCGACGTCAGTCCGACGGCAGCTTCGTCGCCGTCGACTGGGACACTGCGATCGCTGAGGTCGCAGCCGGTCTGCACAGCGTCGCCGACCGCCATGGTGGCGACAAGATCATGTACTACGGCGGTGGAGGCCAGGGGAACCACCTCGGCGGTGCGTACGGTGCCGCGACCAGGCGTGCCCTCGGCATCACCCGCAAGTCGAACGCGCTCGCCCAGGAGAAGACCGGCGAGGCCTGGGTCGAGGGCCGGATGTTCGGCACCCACACCCACCCGGAGATCGCCCACGCCGAGGTATCGATCTTCCTCGGCAAGAACCCGTGGCACTCGCACGGGTTCGACGAAGCGCGCCGCGTGCTCAAGGAGATGGCAGCCGACGACTCGCGCACCATGATCGTCGTCGACCCGCGGCGCACCGAGACCGCCGATCTCGCCGACATCTGGCTACCCGTGCGCCCCGGCGGCGATGCCTACCTGCTGGCCGCGATCGCCGGTGTGATCGTCGACGAGGGGCTGACCGCCACGTCGTGGCTCGCCCAGAACACGAACGGCGCCGACGAGACGATCGCCGTGTTCAGGGGTCTCCCGATCGAGCGACTTGCCGAACGAAGCGGAATCGACGCCGGCACGATTCGCGAGGTCGCCCGACGGATCGGTGCAGCTTCGAGCGTCGCCATCCTCGAGGACCTCGGGATCGAGATGGCACCGAACTCGACGCTCGTGTCGTATCTCCATCGCACGATCTCGATGCTGGTCGGCTCGTACGGGATCGAGGGCGGCATCAACGCCCACACCTCGATGGTGCCGCTGTTCTCGTACGGGGCGACGGGCAGGGAGCCGACCGACCCGGTGACAGGCGGGGCGATCATCTCGGGGATGATCCCGTGCAACGAGATCGCCGACGGGATCCTGTCCGATCATCCGGAGCGCACCCGGGCGATCTTCATCGAGAGTGCCAACCCGGTCCACTCGCTCGCCGGCTCGGAGAAGTTCCGGCGGGCGATGCGCGCATGCGAGCTGACGGTCGTCATCGACATCACGATGACCGAGACCGCCCAACAGGCCGACTGGGTGTTGCCGGCGGCATCACAGTACGAGAAGGTCGAGACGACGTTCTTCGGACTGTCGTTCCCTGACAACTGGATGTGCCTGCGCCCACCGATCCTCGAACCGCTCGACGGCACCCTCGCCGAACCGGAGATCCACAGCCGTCTGATCCGCGCGCTCGGTGGCCTCGACGGGATCGACCTCGACGGGCTGCGGGCGGCGGCGGAGGCGGGCGAGCCCGAGTTCGCCCGGGCGTTCATGGACGTGGCGATGACCGATCCCAACGTTGCCGGAATCGGAGCCGTCGTGCTCTACGAGACCCTCGGTCGCACCCTGCCGGCCGGCATGGAAGGCGCCGCTGCGCTGTGGTTCTCCGCCCACCAGGTGGCGATGCGCCATCCCGACGCCGTCCGCGCAGCAGGCTTCGAGGGCGAGGGGACCGAGCTCGGCTCCGCACTGTGGAACGAGCTCCTCTCCAACCCGAATGGCGTGGTGTTCACCCGCCACCGGCACACCGACGCGTGGTCGCTCCTCAAGACCAGCGACCAGAAGGTCCAGCTCGCGATCCCGGAGCTGACCGCCCAGATCCGGTTGCTGCTGGACGAGATGCCGGTCTACACCTCCGACGATTTCCCGTTCGTGCTGTCGGCGGGAGAGCGCCGCTCGTTCACGGCGAACACGATCATGCGCGACCCGGCCTGGCGCAAGCGCGACGCAGAGGGCGCGCTGCGTCTGTCGCCGACCGACGCATCGTCATTGGGCATCACCAGCGGCGACCGGGTCCGGATCACGACCCCGGGCGGCACGGCCGTCGCGGTCGCCGAGGTGAACGAGACGATGATGTCGGGCCATCTCGCGCTGCCGAACGGGCTCGGCCTCTCCTACTCCCCTGCCGGCGGCGACCCGGAGCTGACCGGGGTCGCCCCGAACGACCTCACCACCACCGACTGGCGCGACGAGATCGCCGGCACGCCGTGGCACAAGCACGTGCCTGCCCGCCTGGACGTCGTCGCCAGATGAGGCGGACCCGTTTCGACCGTGCCGACTGCCCGGTCGCCCGCACGACCGATCTGCTCGGCGACTGGTGGACTCCGATCGTGCTCCGCGAACTCCTGCTCGGTCAGCACCGTTTCAACACCATCCAGGAACGCATCGGTATCAGCCGGGCGATCCTGTCGGAGCGCCTGAAGCGCCTGGAGTCCGAGGGCGTGATCGAGCGGGTGCAGTACGAGTGGTCCCCGCCCCGACACGAGTACCACCTCACCGACAAGGGTCGGGCGTTGTGGGAGGTGATCGTCGCGATGTGGCGGTTCGGCGACCAGTGGATGTTCGACGAGTCGCCCGGAGCGCAGGTTGCGTTGATCGACACCCGAAGCGGCACCCCGATCGAGCCGATGATGATCGATGCGTACACCGGCGCGCCCCTTGATCTGCCGAGCACGACGATCCGCCTCCGCCGCTGAGGCCGACCCCGACGCGATCACGGTGCGGCGACGGCACCTGGGGGTGGAATCGCAACCCGGCGCACCTCGACCGTCCGGATCTCTTGGTACTCGTTGCCGTCCCAGTACGTCGTCACCTGCCAGACGGTCACCAGCTCGATGTCGGCATCACCCGTCCCGGACCCGGAGGTCCACAACTGTGGCGGCGGACCGACGACACTGAATCCGCTCGATCGCGAATGGCGTCGGTTCCACGTCCCGACGAAGTCGACCAGGAACCCATCGAGGGCAGCGGCTCGAACGGGGTCGAAGTCGTCCACGCCGAACTCGGATTCGAGAGCGAGGATCTCCGCCCCATCGTCGGCGGCGTAGAGCGCCTCGACCAGACGCCGGTCGCGCATCGCTCCCCAGACGACCGGAAGCCGAGGCTCCGGGGAGAGATAGCCGAACGGCGACAACGTGAAGAGGTAGTCGTGGGGCCGGAAGAACTCGGGTGGCAGATCCCGTCGGGTGCCATCGCTCATCGAAGCCTCGAAGCGGTACACGTAGCTCACCGGAGAGTCGAGCCACGACAGGTCGACGGGGCGCGACCAGATCGGTCCGGCGACGATCAGCACCGTGGCCATCGCAGCATGGCGGACATCGAAGATCGGGATGTGCTCGATCAATCGATCACGGCGCAGGAACGCCAGCAACGCCAACTCGAACAGGAACCACTTCCAGAAGAAGATCCCGGTCAGGGTGAACACGCCGAGATGGAAGAACATGAACGCGACGAGCCAGAAGAACAGCGGTCGCCGACCCCACAGAATCGCCACCGCGCCCAGTTCGACGACGGTCCCGGCGATCAGCATCGGCCAGAGCAGCGGACCCATCGCCCGCCCCCACGCCGACGCATGGCTCGGCGACAAGAACCCCAACCAGCCGTTGGCGTACGTGGCGAAGAACAGCGAATCCAGGTGCGGTCCGACGGCGAACCAGCCGAGGCGGAGCTTGCCGAGACCCGACACCCAGTAGGCGCTGGCCACGAGCGCGATGGTGATGAGCACGAACTCCGATCGATACCACCGAGCCGCCACCAGTCGAACGAGCACCACGGCAACGAACAGTTCGGCGATTCGGACGAGCTGGAAAGCCTCGGCGAGCTGGTCGACACCGATCGGATGGCGGAACTGGAACGCGAGCATCGACACGACGACGGTCCAGGGACCCAGGAACACGGGTCGCCAGAGCGCGAGCCCGGCGATCGCGATCAACGCCAGACGGTCGAGCGCGTGGAGGCGATCGGCCCAGAGGTTGTAGTCGTAGCACGCATACGCCCACGTCAGCACGCCGACGACGACGCCCACCGGCACACGCAGCGACCAACCCCGCTCGAACGACGGCCAACCGGGACCGAGTGACCGCGACCACCAGCCGAGCGCCGCCCCCACAGTTCCGGCGGCGATCACGATCGCCGCGTTCTGCCGCACCATCTCGACGAGCAACACTGGCTCCCGGTATCCGGCACCACCGAGATCGGCGACCGTTCGCACGACGCGATCGATGATCATGTAGAGCCCGACGAGGAGAGCGATCGGCCATCCTGTGTCGATGGCACCGCGCAGCTGGCCCGTCCCGTGGCGCCACTTCGAACCGGGTCGAGCATCCAACTCCGGCAACCTCCTCATCGCCGGCCTCACCGCGCGACCGTCATCCTCCCACATGCATCGGGCGGCCCGACGGGAGCGACACGTTTCGCCAACCTGCGGCTGCTCGGACCGGACGACCGGATCGAGGTGCCTCCGTGCAACGATGTCACCCAGGAGCTGCCGTCATTCGTCAGTACGGTTCGAGGGCAGAGATCCCGGCTCCGAGACGTGAGGAGACGTGCATGGTCGACGGTATGAGCACGACATCGACCGACCGCGCCCCGCTGTGGGTGATCGAGCACGAACCCAGCCGACGATTCCCCGTCTACACGCGCGGCAACGCGGGCGAAGTGTATCCGAACGTCATGTCGCCGCTGACCGGCAGTCTGATCGGGGACGCCGCATCGGTCGGGCAGATCAGGGCGCTCAGCCGACTGGGGATGCTGACCAACGCCGACGTGTCCGAGCCCGGCGCTGTCGGAACGGGCGTCTTCGGCGGCTACCTCTACGGCAATCTGTCGCTGATGCGGGTGTTCTGCGAGCGCGCGCCGGGGATGTCGGCCCTCGATGCCGACATCCAAATGGCCGGGATCGCGACGGGTGCACCTCCGTACCGACGCCGACGCGGTGACCGCAACGTCGCCGCGACGGTCCGGGGGACATGGGTGCTGAGCCGCAATCTGTTCTGGCCCGACATCAGCGAGGTCGATGAGGCCCGGACGTCGTCGCAACGGTGGCGGGCGAACCTGCCCTCGGCCGAGACGATGACCGACGGAGCACTGATCGACCTCGTGCGGCAGTTGCCGTCGCGGTTCGAGAACGGCATGGCGCAATTGCTGTACTCGTCGGCGTTCGCCGGTGCTGGCGGTGCGATGCTCGAGCAGATCGCCGAGCGAACCGGCTCCCCGACGGGCACGGCCACCGCGCTGACGGCCGGACTCGGCACGATCGATTCGGCCGAGCCAGCGATCGCGCTGTGGGGACTCGGCCGGTCGGTCGCCCGCTCGACAGCCCTGACTCGGCTCTTCGACGAGAAGGCCGGCCTCGACGACCTCGCCGCGTCACGAGGCGATCGTGACGTAGATGGGTTCCTGGCCGAGTTCGACCGCTTCATCGCATCTCACGGCGCCCGTGGACCCGACGAATGGGAGCTGGCATCCCCGACGTGGGGAAGCGAACCGCAGATCGCCCTCGCGGCGATCGAACGACTCCGCCAGGCACCCGACGCTCGAGATCCGATCCTTGCCGGCCGTCGGTTGTCCTCCGAGCGCGAGCGCGCCGGCATCGAGGTTCGGGCCGCCCTGCCCCGTCCGTTCCGCCGTGTGTTCGACCGCCTGCTTCGGGCCGCCCAACTCCACGCCGCGGGTCGGGAGCGTGCGAAGGCCGTCTTCATCCACGACGTCTACCCGATTCGCCTGGCGCTGTTCGAGCTGGCCGACCGCACCAGCGAACGCGGTCGGCCGGGCGATCGCAGCGACTTCTTCCTGATCACGATCGAGGAACTCGACGAGTTCGTCGCGCAACCGACTCGATTCCTTGGCGTCATCGACGAACGCCGACGTCGCCGCGACGAACTCCAGGCCCGGGTTCCGCCATTCGTCTTCGAGGGCCGGATTCCCGATCCGTCGACGTGGCCGCTCAGAGATGCCGCGGTCGACGTCGAGCCGACGACGAGGCTGACGGGGATGGGCGTGTGCCCGGGTGTCGCTCGCGGCACGGTGCGCATCGTCCACGATCCGGCCGAGCCGGGACGTCTCGAACCCGATGACATCCTCGTTGCGCCGATCACGGATCCGGCGTGGACCCCGCTGTTCCTGGCCGTGCGCGGCGTCGTCGTCGAGGTGGGCGCCCAGCAGAGCCATGCCGCCATCGTCTCCCGTGAGCTCGGGATCCCGGCGGTCGTCGGAGTGGCGGGCGCGACCCGCCGACTCCACGACGGCGAGATGATCGAGATCGACGGTGCCACCGGCGCCGTGACCGTCGTGGGCGTCGTCTGACCGGCAACGCCGATTCGACGGACGCACCGAGCGAGTCGTCATGCGCCGTTCACGCAGGCCGGCTTTCGGAAACGGCGCTGCTTTGACAAACTGTCAAATGTGACCTCGCTCGATGAGCCCGTTCCGACCGCGGCCGACACGGCCACCGCTTCGTTCACGTTGAACGGCCGGCGCGTGTCGGTACGGCGCCGCCACCCACACCTGCTGGCGGCATTGCGGGAGGAACTCGACCTGACCTCCCCGAAGGACGGGTGTTCGCCCTCGGGACAGTGTGGTTGTTGCACCGTGCTGATCGACGGCAAGGCCGTCGTGTCGTGCCAGCAGTCGCTCGAGAAGGTCGACGGGAGCGAGATCGTCACCCTCGAGGGTGTCGACGAGTCGGAGCGCCGGGCGTTCGCGGACGCGTTCGCGGCGTGCGGAGGACTCCAATGCGGCTTCTGCATCCCCGGCATCGTGATGCGTGCCAAGGCGCAGATCGACAAGAAGGGATCGTCGCTCACGCGCGACGGCATGAAACCGCACCTCGGGGCGCACCTCTGCCGCTGTACCGGCTACGTGAAGATCCTCGACGCCATCGAGGCCGTCGCCCAGGGGACAACGTGCGCGCCGGCGCTGTCGGGGGAGATCGGAGGTGGAGGCGCCAAGTACGAGGCTGCGCCGCTCGCCCTCGGCGACCGCGACTACATCGACGACATCCGCGTGCCCGGCATGCTCCACGCTGCACTCCGCCTCACCGATCACGCCCGCGCCGACATCGTGGCGATCGACGCGAGTGCTGCGCTCGCCGCCGAGGGCATCACCGCGGTCTTCACTGCGGCCGACATCACTGGCGACCTGCGGGTGGGGATCATCCACAAGGACTGGCCGGTCATGATCCCGGTCGGCGGCACGACCTCCTGCCCGGGCGACGTGGTGGCAATCGTGGTCGGCGAGACGCGGGAGCAGGTCAGAGCGGCGCTCGAACTGGTCGAGGTGGGCTACGACGTCCACGCCCCGAACACCGATCCGGTGGCCGCACTGGCGCCGGGTGCACCGCTCTCGGTGTGGGGTACCGATTCGAACACCCTCTCGGTGACCTCCTACCAACGTGGCGACGATGTCGAGCAGATGCTCGCGGCGAGCGCGTTCACCGTGCGCGAGACGTTCCGGACCCAGCGCATCGAGCACGCCTTCCTCGAACCGGAGTCGACCCTCGCCATCCCGTCGGGCGAGGGCGACGACCGGACCCTGCACGTGTACTCCGGCGGCCAGGGCGTGTGGGACGACCGCGACGACATCGCCAGCGTGCTCGGCGTGGATCGCGACCGGATCACGGTCGAGCTCGTCTCGAACGGCGGAGCCTTCGGGGGCAAGGAGGACATGTCGAACCAGGCCCACGCAGCGTTGGCGGCGTGGTTGATCGGGCGCCCGGTGAAGTGCACCTTGTCGCGCGAGGAGAGCTTCCTCATCCACGCCAAACGGCATCCGATCACGATGGGGTACGAGGCCGGATGCGACGCCGACGGCCGACTCACGGCGCTGCGCGTGCGCGGGATCGGGGACTCGGGTGCCTACGCGAGCGTCGGCATGAAGGTGCTCGAACGTGCCGCCGGCCACGCCTGTGGGCCGTACCGTTGGGATGCGATCGATGTGGAGACGATCGCCGTGCGTACCAACAATCTCGTCTGCGGTGCGTTCCGCGGTTTCGGTGCGAACCAGGCCCAGTTCGCGATGGAGGGCGTGATCGACCGCCTGGCGGAGCAGGTCGGGGTCTCGGGCTGGGAGATGCGCAAACGCAACGTGATCCGGCCCGGCGAGGTGTGGGGCCCCGGTCAGATCATGGACGACGGCACCGCCGGCGCGGAAGCCGTTCTCGACGAGATCAAGGTCGCCTACGACGCGGCGACCGCGGCCGGGAAGGCGGTCGGCCTCGGTCTCGGACTCAAGAACTCGGGGCTCGGCAACGGATTCCGCGAGGTGTGTGGAGCGGTGGTCCGCTTCGTCTCGGCGACCGGTCGCGTGGAGGTCCGTCACGGCTGGACGGAGATGGGCCAAGGAGTCCACACGGTTGCGTTGCAGGTGGCGGCCGAGGAGCTGGGCATCGACCCGGGAACGATCGACGTCATCGTCGACACCACTCGCGAGCTCGGCTTCGGCCAGACGACCGGATCGCGTGGCACGCTCATGGCGGCCGGTTCGGTGCAGCAGGCGTGCCGCGCCGCCAGCGCCGCCGACTTCGACCCAGATGTCGACCATGTGGGCGAGTACGTCGTCGACTGGACACAGAAGCTCGGCGACCCGGACGTCGCCAACCCGACGATCCACTCGTGCTTCAGCTACGCCGCGCAACTGGCGGTCGCCGATCGCGAGACGGGGGCGATCGAGCGGGTCGTCGCCGTCCACGACGTCGGACGGGCGGTCAACCCGATGCTCGTCGAGGGTCAGGTGCAGGGTTCGGTGCACATGGGTCTCGGCTACGCCCTCAGCGAGGACTTCCCGACCGACCCGAAGACCGGATTCCCGACCAACATGACGCTGCGATCACTCGGGATCCTGCGCGCCAAGGACATCCCCGAGATCGAGGTCCGCATCGTCGAGGTGCCCCAACCGAGGTCGCCGTACGGCATCAAGGGCGTCGGCGAGATCGGTCTCGTGCCGACCGCCCCCGCCGTCGCAGCAGCGCTCCACGATGCCGACGGCCGGTGGCGCACGGACCTCCCCATGACACCGGGTGGCTGAGGCCGCCCCCACTCACGCCGCCTCGGCCAGGTGACGCGGTGCGACCAGTTGCCCGAGTCGGCTCACCACCGTGCCGACGGGATACGTCGCGCAGATCGTGCGGATCTCGGCGAGGTGGGCGGACACGATCTCGTCGACGGCTGCGACCGGGTCGTCGACCCGAACACCGTCGACCTCGTAGACGCCGGCTTCGGACGCCAGCACGATGGCGTCGATCGTGCCGTTGCAGTCGAGCCAGTCGTGGATCCGGCGCCGCAACGCAGTTGCCGTCACACCCGGTCGGTCGACCACCATCGCGGTCGTCGTGCTCGCGTGGCTGACGAGCCCGAACCATCCCCTGGCGCACACCTCACACCCGGCGTCGGTGCAGTCGAGCACGACGGGCGTGACGAGTTCGCCGTCGACGGCGTGATGGCGACCGTCGTGGGCGGAGCCCTGCAGTTCGTCGGTGGCGATGAGTACCAACATGTTCGGTGTCCCTTCGTGTCGTCGTCTTGCACGAGTGCGCCTCGTGCGAGTTCGTGGTGGCGATGCCGGGCCCGTCGGTCCGATCGCGTTCCATCCTGGCGAAGGGGTGTGGCAGGCGAGAAGGCAACGAACCGCAGGCCAGGCCGGGCGGCCGGGTCGGGCAAGCTGCCCGATGCGTCAGCGACGGCGCAGTCGACGCCAGCGGGCCTCGACATCGGCGAGGTCGAACGGAGTGAGCCGGTCGGCATCGACGAGGTCGAGGTTGGCCCTGGCGATCGCCGCGTTCGCTACCGCAACCCGCCCGCGCACCTCGTCGGGCGAGACGGCTCGCCAGAAGCCCGCGCGGGCGCCCGCAGCCTCGACTTCGGCCAGCTGACGGCGATCGTGGCTGAGCTCACGAGCTACGAACCGGTTCGCCCACCACCCCTGTTCGCGAGATCGGTCGAGATCGTGGAGCGGTCTGCCCTCGAGCGAGGGCGCCCGGAGCTCGCCGTCCTCGGCGGCTCGCACCAACCGCTCCTCGATCGAACGCTCGATCCAGCTCACGACGACACGTTAGGCGTCGGCGCCGAGGTCCCACCAGGCGATCACGGACGCAGCCTCCTCGTCGGGAACGAGCGAGCGATACGTGGCACCAGCGGCGTCGTTGTCGTCGTCGAACGGGACCCACATGCCCGTGCACCCCCGATCGCGCGCCAACGTCCGAAGCGCCTCGACCAGGGCACGACCGATGCCCCGGCGGCGGTACCTTTCGTCGACTCCCAACTCGTACAGGAGCATCTCCGTGCCCTTGTCGGGGTGGGTGATCTCGACCCCCGTCACGAACCCGGCGGGATCGCCGTCGATCGAGGCGATGCACAGGTGATGATTGGCCTGGGCGATGAACCGCTCGGTCCACTCGGAGCGCACGTCCTCGTCGAAGAGGTGCGAGGCGGAGTCGATCGTGCCGGCGTCACCCGCCGCCATCCAGGTCAGGACCGGATCCATGCTGTGTTCGCATCGTTCGTGTCAGCCGAGCCACGCCTGCCAGACGTCTTGATGAGCGGCAATCCAGTCGGAGGCGACGGCGGCCGGATCCTCGCCGTCGATCTCCATCGGCGGCAGCATCTCGAGCTGGTCATCGGTCGTGATCGTGAACTTCTCGAGGAACGCGTAGACGTCGGGGGCCTTGTCCTGGAGCTGCGCGGATGCAGCCTTGAACAGGACGTCCTCCGGGTAGTCGCAGTCGACACCGCCATCGGCAGCGGCCGCGGCCGCCCCGCACTCGTCGGTATAGGCAGGCAGGGCGACGTTCACGAGGTCGTACTTGGCGACCGCCGCAGTCGGTGTCCACCAGTACATGAGGATCGGTTCCCCCGCGGACGCGCGGGCGTCGAGCTCTGCGACGGTGGCGGGCTCGGAACCGGAGAACTGCACCTCGAACGGCAGCGCCAGGTTGGTGATGATCTGCTCGTCGAACTGCGAGTAGCTCGGATCGGTACCGAGGAAGCGACCCTGGTCGCCCGTCTCCGCAGTGGCGAACAACGCCGCGGCGTCCGCTGTCTGGTAGCCCTCCCAGGTCGCCAGCTCGGGGTGGTCGGCGATCACATAGCTCGGCACGAACCAGCCGATCTTCCCGACCGCGCCGAGCGGGCCCAGGTTCGTCACACTGCCGTCGTCGAAGTATGCGTTCTCGGCGTCGGTGACGCCCGAGGGCCAGATCTCGAGTGCGGCGTCGAGCGACCCGTCCGACAGACCGGTGAACATGGCGTCGTTCTCGTTGACCTCGGTGATCTCGACGGGATACCCGAGCTCGTTCTCGATGAGATTCTTGGCGACCTCGACGTTGAGACGCGAGGCCGACCACGGGTTCACGACCAGGTTGATCGTGGGCTGGTCGCCCGTGGCCGCGGGTTCCGTGGTGTCGGATTCCTGAGCCCCGGTCGTATCGGCGGCGGGCGTGTCTTCGCCCGTCGGCTGATCATCGGCTGCGGGCGTGTCGTCGCCGCATGCGGCGACCAGCGCTGCGAACGCGACGACCACGGCGAGTCGCTTCTTCATGTTGTCCCCCTTCGGTCGGTCACGCTGAACGACCTCGGTGGCCTACATTACTGATCGATGACGTCGGGGGGCGCGCACGACACCTGTGTACAGGTCGCGGGAGTCTGGAAGGTGTTCGGGCCTCGGGCCGAGCAGGCCATCGATCTGTCCTGCTCCGGCGCCAGCCGCGCCGATGTCCTCGCCCAGACCGGCTGCACCATCGGCGTCAAGGACGTCACCTTCGACGTCCGTCCGGGCGAGACCTTCGTCGTCATGGGATTGTCGGGCTCTGGCAAATCGACGCTGATCCGGTGCGTCGCCCGGCTGACCGAGGTCACCCGAGGGCGGGTGCTGCTCGACGACCACGACCTCACTGCGATGGACGAGCGGGCACTGCGCGAGGTGCGCCGCCGCAAGATGTCGATGGTGTTCCAGCACTTCGGGTTGTTCCCGCATCGCATGGTGATCGACAACGCCGCCTACGGCCTCGAGGTGCAGGGCATCGCGAAGGCCGAACGGCACGAACGAGCCACGAGCGTGCTCGAGGCGGTCGGTCTGCGCGGCTACGAGCGCCACTACCCGCAGCAGTTGTCGGGTGGCATGCAACAACGTGTCGGTCTGGCGCGTGCGCTCGCCGTCGATCCGAAGGTGCTCTTCTTCGACGAGCCGTTCTCGGCGCTCGACCCGCTCATCCGACGCGACATGCAGGACGAACTGATCCGCCTCCAGGGCGAGCTGCAGCGCACGTTGGTGTTCATCACCCACGACTTCGCCGAGGCGATCAAGCTGGGCGACCGGATCGCGATCATGAAAGACGGCGTGTTCGACCAGATCGGCACCGCAGCCGAGCTCATCACCCGGCCGGCGACCGACTACGTGCGTGAATTCGTCACCGACATCCCGAAGGCCAAGGTGCTCACCGCGTCCGACGTGATGACACCGGGTGCGGTCGGCGGATCGCGACAGGTCCACGTCGGCGACCTGGTCGAGACGCTGATCCCGCGCCTGCTCGACGACGACGAGACGCTCACGGTCGTCGACGATGCCGGCTCCGCCATCGGTGTCGTGGACCGGGCCGCGGTGTCGGCCCTGCTCGCGGAGACGCCGTGACCGCCGTCCCGATCCCGATCGATCGCCAGCGGATCGATGTCCGCCGCTGGGCACCGTGGGCGGTGCTCGTCGGCGGCATCGTCGCGCTCCAGGTGGCGTTCGCCGGAGCCGACACGTTTCCGGCCAAGCTCGACACCACGTTCTCGAACCCGATCGACGACGCCGGCGCCTGGATGCGCTCCAACCGGCGGTCCCACCCGCTGTTCACCGGATTCTTCACGCCGATCAGCCGGTTCATCGACGGCATCATCACCGGCATCTCGGACTTCCTGCTCTGGACGCCCTGGTTCGCCGTCATCGCGCTGGCGGTCGCGCTACCGGTCACCAAGAAGATGTGGGGCGAGACAGCGGTGATCGTCGCCTCGTTCGTGTACATCGGGCTCTTCGACCTCTGGGAGCCGAGCATGGAGACGACCGCGCTGATGTCGGCGTCCGTCCTGCTCGCCGTCGTCGTCGGCGTGCCACTCGGCGTCTGGGCAGCGCTTCGGCCCGGGGTCGAGGTCACGATCCGCCCGGTACTCGACGCAATGCAGACGATTCCCGCGTTCGTCTACTTCCTGCCGCTGTTCATGGTGCTCGGCATCGGCGACGTGCCGGCGGCGGCGACCACCATCATCTATGCGTTGCCACCTGTAGTACGCCTGACGACCCTCGGCATCAAGCAGGTTCCGTCCGATGCGGTCGAGGCGTCGGAGATGTTCGGCGCCTCGCGCCGCCAGACGATGCTCAAGGTCCAGCTACCGATGGCCATCCGCAGCATCGTCACCGGCCTGTCGCAGACGGTGATGATGGCCCTCGGCATCGTCGTGTTGGCGACACTGATCGGCGCCGGCGGTCTCGGCAGCCCGATCCTGCAGAGCCTCAACCAGCGTCGCGTCGGTCGCGGATTCGCGGCCGGCTTCGCGATCGTCGCGATCGCCCTCGTCCTCGACCGCATCTCGCGATCCGTGGCAGAGCGTGATCCGCTGCGGCGGCTCTCGCGCCGCTGGGTGCTGGCGTTCGTGGCCGGAATCGCAGGGGCGGTCGTCGTCGGTCGGTCGGCCGGCTGGTCGTCGTTCCCGGCCGCGTGGGACTGGACGCGGTTCGACACCGTCGACCAGGGGGTCGCCTGGGTCAGGGACAACCTGAGGTCGCAGACCCGCTGGATCAACGACTTCGTCGTGACGAAGCTCTACCTGCCACCGCGCGATCTCCTGACCGACACGGTGGCCTGGCCGGTTCCGGTGTTCGTCTCGGCGTGGGCGTGTTGGAAGGTGCGTGGAGCCGGGCTCGCCGCGTTCGCGCTCGGCGCCCTCTGCACGATCGGATTGCTCGGCTTGTGGGACGACTCGATCAACACGCTGGTGCAGGTGCTGATCTCCACCGTCCTCGCGCTCGCCGTCGCGATCCCACTGGGCGTCTGGGCCGGTCGCAACCGCCGCGTCGAGGTCGTGCTCGGCCCGATCCTCGATGCCTTCCAGACGATGCCGTCGCTCGTGTACATCATCCCCGCCGTTGTCGTCTTCACGGTCGGTGTCGTGCCGGGGATGATCGCCACCGTCGTCTACGCGATGGTGCCGGGCGTGCGGATCACGGCCCTCGGGATCAGGGAGGTGCCCGAGGAGAGCATCGAGGCGTCCCGCACGTTCGGTGCCACGCCTCGGCAGACGTTGTTCGGCGTTCGAATCCCGCTGGCCGCCCCGACGATCATGGCCGGCGTCAACCAGGTGATCATGATGGTGCTCGCGATGGTGATCATCGTCGGCCTGGTCGGTGGCGGCGGTCTCGGCTACCTGGTCAACGAGTCGCTTCAGCGCAGCAAGTTCGGACAGGGGTTCGAGGTCGGGCTGGCACTCGTGCTGATGGCGATGATCCTCGATCGCTTCACCGAGGCCTGCTCCGATCGTCTGCGGCCTCCCACGTCGTACTGACCGCGCACTCGGGTCTACGGTTCGCCCATGAGCGACAACCTCCGCACCTACATCAAGGCCGTCTACGCGTTCGACCACGTGATCAAGATGGCGAACGACAGGGCGTACACGCGCAAGGCGCCCTGCGCGGGGTGGACGGGAAAGGACGTCTACGAACACGTCGCCGGCAACCTGGCGATGATCAAGAGCTACGCCACGACCGGCAAGACGCCGCGGTCGACGCCCAAGCTGGGCAAGGACCCGCTCGCAGCGTGGGCCAGGTTGCGCGACCAGACGTTGGAGTCGCTCGACCAGCCCGGCGTGCTGCAGGCGGTCGCACACGAGCCGTTCGGCCCGGAGTTCGGTTCGATCCCGATGGACCTGCTCGTGGGCTTCATGGCCGCGGATCTGTCCGTTCACGTGTGGGACATGGCGCGCACGGCCAAGGTCGACGAACGCCTCGACCCTGGGCTCGTGAAGGCGTCGATGGCGGTGTGGAAGACCTTGCCCGACGAGATCATGCGCGGAGCCGGAATGTTCGGTCCGGCGATCAAGCCGGAGAAGGGCGCGGACGCCCAGACCAAGTTGCTGAACTTCCTCGGCCGCGCCGCCTGAACCTCGGCGTCGACGCCGTCGTCCGGTCGCCCGCTCCCGACCCGCACCGATCCCCGCGGTGTTCACACGGCGTTCACATTGCGAACACGGGTCGGTAATCGCTCGATGGCAGGGTTCCGTCGCCCCTACAACCGTTCATCTCTGGAAGGACTCCCATTCGTGGCGTACCAAGCTGAATACATCTGGCTCGATGGCACGGAGCCGACCGCCCTGCTTCGCAGCAAGACGAAGATCCTGCACGACGAGGTCTCCGAGCCGCCGATCTGGGGATTCGACGGCTCGTCGACGAATCAGGCGACCGGCGACAAGTCGGACTGCGTGCTGCGTCCCGTCTTCCAATGCCACGACCCGATTCGAGGTGGGCGCAACATCCTCGTGATGTGCGAGGTGTTGCTCGCTTCGAACATGCGCCCCCACGCCACCAACACCCGCGCTGCGACTGCTCGTGTCGAGAAGAAGCACGCCGCTCGCGAGATGTGGTTCGGCCTCGAGCAGGAGTACACGATGCTCCGACCCGACGGCAGCCCGCTGGGGTTTCCCCCCGGAGGCGGTCAGCCGGCTCCTCAGGGCCCGTACTACTGCGGTGTCGGCACCGGACGCATCATGGGCCGCGACATCGTCGAGATCCACACCCAGGCGTGCATCGACGCGGGCCTGTCCATCTCGGGCACGAATCCCGAGGTGATGCCCGGCCAGTGGGAGTTCCAGATCGGTCCACTCGGACCGACCGCGGTCGGTGACCAGATGCACATCGCACGGTGGCTGCTCCACCGCATCGCCGAGGACTACGACGTCATCATCAGTCTCGACGCCAAGCCGGTGAAGGGCGACTGGAACGGCGCCGGTTGCCATACCAACTTCTCCAACATCGCCATGCGCGAGAACTACGAGGCGGTCATCAACGCCTGCGAGGCGATCGGCGACAACTACATGGACCTGGTCCTGAACTACGGAGACGGCATCGAGGACCGCCTCACCGGCAAACACGAGACGGCACCGTGGGACAAGTTCAGCTTCGGCGTGTCCGATCGTGGTTCGTCGATGCGGATTCCCTGGCAGGTCGAGAAGGACGGTAAGGGTTATGCCGAAGACCGCCGCCCGAACGCCAACTGCGACCCCTACGTCGTCGCCGGCATGATCACCGACATCGTCTGCACCGCGCTCGAGCCGAAGACCGGCAAGAAGCTCAAGAAGGGCGCCGCCAAGAAGGCGGGCGCCAGGAAGAGCTGACCGACGGTCGATCGCGCTGAACGGGAGCCGCCTCGGGCTCCCGTTCTCGCCCCTCCGCTTTCGTTCCGTCCCACCCTCGACCAGACTGGTGAGGTGAGCAACATGCTCGATCAGCATCGCGACTACGTGTTGCGGACCGTCGAAGAACGTGGCGTCCGCCTCGTGCGTCTGTGGTTCACCGACGTGCTCGGCAACCTGAAGAGCTTCGCGATCAGCCCCGCCGAGCTCGAGAACGCGCTCGAGGACGGCATGACGTTCGACGGATCTTCGATCGACGGCTTCTCGCGCATCCAGGAGGCCGACGTCCTCGCGGTTCCCGACCCCGACACGTTCGAGCTGATCCCGTGGAGCGAGCCCGGCGCCGCCGAAGCTCGGGTGTTCTGCGACATCCACAGCCTGGACGGCACACCGTTCGAGGGTGACCCGCGCCAGGTGCTGCGCCGCCACGTCCGCAGCGCCCACGACAAGGGGTTCACGTTCTACATCGCTCCCGACATCGAGTTCTTCTACTTCGAGCAGCCCGAGTCCGGTCAGCGCCCGACCCCACTCGACCAGGGCAGCTACTTCGATCTGACGACCCGCGACGCGGCCGGCGATCTGCGCAAGGAGACGATCCGCAAACTCGAACAGATGAGCATCCCGGTCGAGTACAGCTTCCACGAGGATTCGCCGAGCCAGCACGAGATCGATCTGCGTCACACCGACGCGCTCACGATGGCCGACAGCGTGATGACGTTCCGACTCGTGGTGAAAGAGGTCGCCGCGAGTCAGGGTGTGCACGCCACGTTCATGCCCAAGCCGCTCGAAGGCGTGCAGGGTTCCGGCATGCACCTCCACATGTCGCTGTTCCGAGGTGACGACAACGCGTTCTACGACGCCGGCGACGAGCATCAACTGTCGCCGGTCGCGAAATCGTTCATGGCGGGGCTCCTCGTCCATGCTGCGGAGATCACGGCGATCACCAATCAGACCGTCAACAGCTACAAGCGTCTGGTCCCGGGCTTCGAAGCCCCTGTCCACATCAGCTGGGCCCGCAACAACCGCAGTGGCCTGATCCGCGTCCCGATCGCCAAGAAGGGCAACCCGCTCGCGACCCGCATCGAGTACCGATCGCCCGACCCGGCCACCAACCCGTACCTTGCGTTCAGCGTCGTGTTGGCTGCCGGGATGCGCGGCATCGAGGAGGGCTACGTGCTCCCCGACGAGGCCGACGCCAACCTGTTCGAGATGGACGACGCGGCGCTCGCCAAGCTCGGCATACAGCAACTCCCTCAGTCGTTGTCCGACGCCCTGAAGACCATGGAACGCTCGGAGTTGGTCCAGGAGGTGCTGGGCGAGCACATCTTCGAGTGGTTCCTGCGCAACAAGCGCCGGGAGTGGCGCGATTACAAGACCCACGTCAGCCACTTCGAGCTCGAGCGGTACCTGAGGTCGGTGTGATGGACGCTCCGACCGACGGCATGCTCGTGGTGTTCGCCGATCCGGTTCCGCCCGAGCTCGCACGCTCACTCGATCTCGCCGGCTACGCCTGGAAGGGCGTGGCGTCACCCGACGAGGCCGCTGACAACGAACCTGCGTCCGGGTGGCAGGGCGCGATCGTCGACTGCACCGGCGATCCGGAGAGCGCATGGGCGTTCGCTCGCATGTTGCGCAACTCCGATTCGACCGCTATCAACGTGCTCGTGCTCGTCGGCGGCGCTCAGCTCGGCGATCTCGATCTGCGCGACGACCTGTTCGACGACTTCTGCCTGTCGCCGTTCCACCCGACCGAGTTCGAGGCGCGCATCCGCCACCTGCTCTGGAGCACGGGCGACGCCGTCACTCGCGCCGACCTCGTCGAGTACGGCGATCTCGTCCTCAACCTCGAGACCTATCAGGCGACCATCGCCAGGCGACCCCTCGACCTCACCTACATGGAGTACGAGCTGCTCAAGTTCCTCGCCCAGAACCCGGGCAAGGTGTTCACCCGGGAGATCCTGCTCTCTCGGGTGTGGGGCTACGAGTACTACGGCGGAGCCCGCACCGTCGACGTCCACGTCCGGCGCCTGCGGGCCAAGCTGGGCGAGGAGTACGCCGGGCTGATCGCCACGGTGCGCTCCGTCGGCTACCGCTTCGGTCAGTCCCGCTGGGGGAGCTGACGGCGAGTCCGACGGAGCGGCGGATCGAACTCCCGGACTCCCTGCCACACCGGTTCGCAGCCGTAGTCCCAGTACTTCGTCCGATCGATCGCGATCGCCTGGTTGCCCGAGATTCCACCGTCGAGGTGACCGTTGTGGATCCGGATCGCGGAATACAGCCTGGGTGAGAGGTCGACCGCCTTCGCATGGGCCGAGCTGCCCCGCCAGACCTCGGTGTCGTCGGCCTCGCGGTGCACGACGAGGTTCGCCCAGAAATCGTTGGCGAGCTCGATCGAGCTGTAGCTCAAGATCCCCGGGTAGTTCCGGAACTCCAGCAGCAGGCTCAGCTCCATCCCGTCGAGGGACTGGTAGTCGATGTCGTCTCGACGGTCGGCGAAGAACCCGACGATGCACACTCGATCCAGCGCCCGGATTCCCTCCGGATCGCAGACCACCGTGCGACGCCGCAACCCGTGTACCTGCCACAGCTTTGGTTCGTGTGCCACGAGATCGAGCTTGCCGACGTCGTCGGCACGAATCAGGCTGCGGAGGTCCTGCAACATGTACGCCAGGAGATCGAGATCCGGGTCGTACCACGCGAAGCTCGTACACGGGTGCCCTCGCACCGTCTCATACGCGTCAAGTTCGTACAGTCGCTCACCCTCGGGAACGATCCACCCCCGTGATCACACCGTCATCGCCGTTGGGGGAAGTCTACTCCATCACGGCGGAGTCCAGCGAGGCCCCCGCACGGAGTGTGGACGAGAAGCACGCCTGGGCCGCTCCGACGTTCCACAAACCCTCCCGGTCGCCGGGACCGAAACCGGTGAGCGAGCCGTCCAGCACCGGTTGCATCAGCTCCCCCTCAGACGAGACGTGGGCGAGTCCGACCAGATGGCCGAGCTCGTGCAGCCAGATGGGATACGGGTCGGCCCCGCCGAAGGGCGTGACGTCGATCGTGACCGTGCCCTGCACGATCTCGCCCGACGAGAACCACGACGGGATCGCGAAACCCAGGAGGGCATCATCGAAGGCCGGGACGACCGTCTCGTCGGTGAACGTGATGCCGACCTCGGCCCCGGCGGGGAGGCTCGGCCGCCACAGGTCCTCGTTGGGCGGGGATTGTTGCTGATAGGTCGCGGCGTAGGTGCCGGCGAAGACGAAGTCGAGCGCCGTCGCCTGCTCGACGACGGCGAGGGCGTCGAAGAATGCATCGATGTCGTCGTCGGTCGCCGGACCCGGGTCGATCTTGAACGTGATCGTCGAGCACGGGTTCCAGCGGACCGGCACGCCGTCACGTGTGGTGATGCGGGCGAAGTCGCCGGACGTGGACGGGGTCGGGGGTGGCGTGGTGGTGGACGGCGGTACGACGGTGTCGCTCACCGGGGAGGAGGGAGGTGATGTGGTGGGCGTCGTGGGGTCCGTCGGGTTCGTGGGTGTCGTGGTCGGGGTGGTCGGGGTGGTCGGCGCGGTGGTCGGCGTGGTCGTCGGCGGTGTTGCACCCGCGGGCACGAACCCGTTCACATCCACCACCAGATCCGTCTCGGCCCGCGTGAACACACACACCCGACCACCAACACCCACCCGCGCCACCACCGAATTCGACACCACACCACCCACCCCATGATTCAACGACGACGCCAACGGCCGCCCCTCACCACACGGAAACACCGTCACGAAACCACGATCCGACGGCTCCACCACCGCCACATTCACCAACACCGCCGACACACCCACACCCACACCACCACGACCCGCCACCACCAACTCCGTCACCGAACCAGCACCCACCCGACCACCCAACTCGAACAACCCATCCACCGTCGACAACCCCACACGCGACTCCAACAACCGCGCCGGCACCACCGCCGACGGCGACCCACCCGCGGGCACGAACCCGTTCACATCCACCACCAGATCCGTCTCGGCCCGCGTGAACACACACACCCGACCACCCACACCCACCCGCGCCACCACCGAATTCGACACCACACCACCCACCCCATGATTCAACGACGACGCCAACGGCCGCCCCTCACCACACGGAAACACCGTCACGAAACCACGATCCGACGGCTCCACCACCGCCACATTCACCAACACCGCCGACACACCCACACCCACACCACCACGACCCGCCACCACCAACTCCGTCACCGAACCAGCACCCACCCGACCACCCAACTCGAACAACCCATCCACCGTCGACAACCCCACACGCGACTCCAACAACCGCGCCGGCACCACCGCCGACGGCGACCCACCCGCGGGCACGAACCCGTTCACATCCACCACCAGATCCGTCTCGGCCCGCGTGAACACACACACCCGACCACCCACACCCACCCGCGCCACCACCGAATTCGACACCACACCACCCACCCCATGATTCAACGACGACGCCAACGGCCGCCCCTCACCACACGGAAACACCGTCACGAAACCACGATCCGACGGCTCCACCACCGCCACATTCACCAACACCGCCGACACACCCACACCCACACCACCACGACCCGCCACCACCAACTCCGTCACCGAACCAGCACCCACCCGACCACCCAACTCGAACAACCCATCCACCGTCGACAACCCCACACGCGACTCCAACAACCGCGCCGGCACGACGGCGGAGAGCTGACCGCCAGCCGACTGGATCGATGGCGGACCTGCTGCCAACGACCAGGCGCCCACGACCGGGACGATCAGCGCCGCCGCGAGGACGCGTCCGACCAGCGACCGAGCGCAGCGCCGTCGTGTGCGACCCGACACGCTCCGATCACTCCCCCGGCAGTTCGACGGCGCGCGCGATGACGGTGGCGAATCGCTGTTGTCCGATATCGGTGAGGTGGATGCCATCGCCGGTGATCGTGTCGGGAACGGCGCCCCATGCATGCCAGTCGGCCACGAATGAGTGTGGGCGAACGGCGAGCACGGATCTGATCGCCTCGTTCGCCTCGATCGCCGCATCGGAACGGTCACGGATCCAGATGTCGACCCAGATGACGGGCGAACCGGCGGGAATCTCCCTCAGGACCGACGCCACGTCGTCGCGAAGCGTCTCGGACGAGGCTTGGGCACCGACATCGTTGGTTCCGAGCGCGATGACCCACAGCTCGGGGAGCTCGCCGGCATCGACGATGTCGCCGATCGCCGCTGTACCGGGAGGCAGGTCGCCGCCGCCCTTCGACATCCGTCGACTCTCGACGGCGTCGATCGCGACCACGTTCACGCCGAGGTCGGCGAAGGCCGCGGTGATCTCGTCGGATGCCGACAGTGCGAGCGAATCACCGACGACGGCGACCGATGCGGGGAGGATCGACGTCGCTCCGATCGCGGATCCATTCGAGGTTCCGGAGCCGGCGGGCGTTCCGTCGGCACCGGGCGGCGACGTTGCGCCGTCGGCACCGTCGATCACGCCCGCACGTGGCCGGACACCGCTGGCGTCGTCCGGATCGTCCGCATCGCTGGAGGCGTCGACCGCGTCGGCCACGCGGACACCGGATGACGCGTCGAGCCCACAGCTCGACAGTGCGCCCATGACGGCGAGGACGGCGACAACGCGGTACGACACGATCACCCATTGTGCCGCCTCCCGGCAGCCGTGCACCGGCAGCCCCCTCAGGCCCAGCTCGCGGCCATCCTCGCGTCGCGCCCGCCGACGTCGGTGAGTCCGGAACCGGAGCATCCGCAGCTGTCGCCGACCTGGGTGACGCGATAGGAAGTCGAACGTGCCTGCGCCACTCGATCTGTCGGACCTCGTGGTGCAGCGCGCGTTGTCGAACGGCGGCGCAGGTGAGCGGTGGCTCGCAGAACTTCCCGAGCTGGTGACAGCGTTGGCGGACCGATGGCGTATCGAGCTGGGCGCCACGTTTTGCGGTGGCACCGCGTCCTGCGTCGTCGCCGCGACCGACGCCAACGGCCGTGACTGCGTGCTGAAGGTGGCGATGCCGGTCGACCGAGACAACGCCGACTGCTTTGCCCGTAGCGTGTCGGCACACCGATTGGCAGCAGGTCGCGGCTGCGCTGAGCTCTACGAGGTGGACTGGTCGACACGGGCGCTCCTGCTCGAACGCCTCGGCCCCAACCTCCACGAGCTGAACACGCCGCTGTGGCGCCTGCTCGACACCGTCGCGACGACGCTCCGATCGTTCTGGCGGCCGTTCTCCGCGGGTCACGATCTGCCGACGGCGATCGACCAGACCGCCTGGCTGGCCCGCTCCATCACGTCGACGTGGAGCGAGCTCGGTCGACCGTGCGGACGTGAGGTCGTCGATCGAGCGGTCACCTACTGTGACGAACGCGCAGCAGCCTTCGACCCGTCGCGGGCCGTGCTCGTACACGGTGATGCGCACGGCTGGAACACGCTCGACGCAGGTGACGGTGCGTTCAAGTTCGTCGATCCCGAAGGATTGTGGTCCGAGCCCGCTCACGATCTCGGCGTGCCGATGCGTGAATACAACGAACCCCTCCTGGCCGGCGACACACAGCGCCTGGTTCGTGAACGGGCCGGGCGATTGGCGGCGTCGTGTGGCGTCGATGTCGACGTCGAGGCGGTCTGGCAGTGGGGGTTCATCGAGCGCGTCTCGACGGGGCTCGCCAACCTCCGCGACTTCGATGACGGAAGCGGCACGGCGTTCCTCGAAGTCGCGCGGCGCTGCCTGTAGCGCCGCGCGGCGGCGGGTCACCCGATCCGGCCTGCACCGACCCAGCAAGGTCAGCATTTTGTGGCAGCCGAAGCGACGCCACTCGTCGCTTCGGCTACCTCAGAAATGCTGATGACGTTTTGCGGCACACACAGCGCCGAATTCGGTCGCTTCGGCTGCCACAGAATCGCGACGGCGAGGTTGGTTTGCGGCGGCGACGTTCGGGTCATCGGGTCATCGGGACTCGGTGCGCCCTCTGTGCGGGTCGTCACGACCGCCGTTGCATGCGGCGCGCCAGCCGGTCGTGGTGACCGAGCATCTCGTCGAGTCGAGACGAGACGATGCATCCCTCGCTCACCACCGGTCGGCCGTGCACGATGGTGTCACGGGCCCCGGTCGGACCACACCGCAACCAGGCCTCGATCGGATCGGCGAGTGCACCTGCGAACGCCGGCCCCGTGAGCGACCACACCGCCACGTCGGCGACCGCTCCCGGCGTGAGCGTGCCGAGCTCGCCAGTGCGGCCGAGGCACGCGGCGCCGCCCAGCGTCGCGATCTCGAGCGCCATGCGCGCCGTTCCGGCAGCGGCTCCGTTGCGCAGCTTGGCGAGCAGCATCGCCTGCCTCGCCTCGAGCCAGAGCGAGGCCGAGTCCGCCGACGACGACCCGTCGACGCCGAGACCTACCGGTACGCCGGCTGTGCGGAGGTCGACCACAGGAGCGATACCCGAAGCCAAGATCAGGTTGCTCGATGGACAGTGAGCCACGCCCACACCGGCGGCACCGAGCCGGCGGACATCGTCGGAGTTCGGCATCACGCAGTGGGCCACCCAGGTGCGATCGGTCGCCCATCCGGTCCGCTCGAGATACTCCATCGGCCGGCAGCCGAACGTCGCGACACTGAATTCGTCGTCCTCCGCGTTCTCTGCGAAGTGGGTGTGGAGCCGGACATCGAGTCGCTCCGCGAGCGCAGCCGTTCGCACCATGAGGTCCTCGGTCACACTGAACGGTGAGCAGGGCGCGAGCGCGACGCGCGTCATCGCCCCCCACGAACGATCGTGATGACGACCGACCGCCTCCTCGCTGGCGGCGAGGATCGAGTCGTCGTCGGCGACCACATCGTCGGGCGGCAGGCCACCGTCCTTCTTCGAGAGCGACATCGATCCTCGTGTCGGGTGGAAGCGAACCCCGATGTCGAGTGCCGCCTCGATCTCGGCGCCGAGCAGATCGCCGGAGCCACTCGGGTGGAGGTACAGATGGTCGGACGACGTCGTGCACCCCGACAGGGCCAGTTCGGCGAGCCCGATCCAGCTCGACACGTAGACCGATTCGGTGTCGAGGCCGGCCCACAGGGGATACAGCGTCTGCAGCCACCCGAAGAGCGGCTTGTCGGTCATCGGCGGGAACGCGCGGGTGAGGTTCTGGTACAGGTGGTGATGGGCGTTGATCAAGCCGGGAGTGACGAGGCAATCGGTGGCGTCGACCGCCGAGGGAGCGGAAGGCGGCTCGCCGACGCCGACCGCGTCGATCAACCCATCGGTGATCGCCACCCATCCGTCGCTGAGCTCGCGGCGGTCGGCGTCGAGTGTGGCGACACAGCGGGCGTTGCGAACGACGAGATCGGGCACGACGGCCACGGTACCCGGCGGTACCGACGGCGCGAGTTGGTCTCAGGCGAGAGCCGCCGGGTCGACCTACTCGTCGAGACTGGTGATCCGCCCATCCACATCGACCCGGATCACGAAGCAGGCGCCGAGGTGAACCGCCCGACTGTCGGGCGCGATCGAGACCTCGTCGTGCTCCGCCGCGACGGCGTCTGCGCCGACGATGCCGGCAGGTTCTCGTACCGGTGGTCCGGGTGACGCCCTCGAGCATCGGCCGTGCCTCCGCGAACGTCGTCGGACCGGGCTGGGCCGGGATGGCGCCGGGAGCGAGCATCGGCTCGACCGCGTCGAGATCGTGGTCCACGAACGACGCGTGCGCCAACGGCATCGACGAGACGGTCAAGGTCGGTCGCGTCCGTGCACCGACGTCATCGACGGGGCCGCCGGGCCCGACAGCGGTCAGGCGAGCGAATCGATGATCGACGCGATGTCGGCCACCGTCGTCAACGGATTGACGACGCAGTACCGAAGCACGGTCTCGCCCTGCCACGACGTCGGTACCACGAACGATCGCTCCGTCGCGAGCTGTTCGTCGCTCCATGCGCCGTACTGCTCGGGGGTCCAGCCGCGGCGTCGGAACACCACGATCGACAACTCGGGCTCGACCGCCAACTCGCAGTGGTCGCTCGCGCGGATCAGCTCAGCGCCAGCGTGGGCAACCGCGAGGGTCGTCTCGACCGCATCACGGTAGGCGTCGGTGCCGTGGGTTGCGAGGCTGAACCAGAGCGGGAGCCCCCGAGCGCGACGCGACAGGTGATGGGCGTAGTCGCTCGCGTTCCACGCGCCGTCGTCGGCGTCGTCGTGGAGCACGTCGAGGTACTCGGCTCGCTGGGTGTGAGCCGCCTTGGCGATTCGCGGATCCCGGTAGAGGAGCGCGCAGCAGTCGAACGGCGCGAACAACCACTTGTGCGGATCGACGATGAAGCTGTCGGCGCGCTCGATCCCCGCGAAGCGATCGCGCACCGAATCCGCCGCCAGCGCGGCACCCCCGTAGGCGCCATCGACATGGAACCAGATGCCGTACCGCTGGCATACGTCGGCGGTTGCCGAGAGATCGTCGATGATCCCGGCGTTGGTGGTGCCGCTCGTCGCCACGATCGCGAACACGCGTTCACGATCGGCCGGGACCAGCTCGCTCATCGTCTTTTCGAGCGCGTCGCGGTGCATCCGGCCGGTCGTGTCGGCGGGCACGAACATCACGTCGGCGTCCATTGCGTTGCCGGCCTGCCGCACCGACGAGTGCGCCCCTTCGGACGTGATCACGAGGCCGCGCACTCGGTCGTTGGCGCCGTCGGCGTCGCGCCGCCATGTCCAGCGGGCGGCGACGAGTGCGCTGAGGTTGCCCGCCGTGCCGCCACTGACGAACACCCCACCGGCGGCTTCGGGCAGCCCGGCCAGATCGGCGATCCATCGCAGTGCCTCGTTCTCGGCGAAGATCGCACCGCCACCTTCGAGCCACGAGCCCCCGTAGATGCTCGAAGCGCCGACGACCAGATCGAAGAGCACCGCTGCCTCGGTCGGCGCGGCGGGCACGAACGACAGGAAACGAGGGTGGTCGACCGAGATGCAGGCCGGAGCCAGCACGTCGCCGAACACCCGGAGCGCTTCCAGACCACCGAGACCACGTTCGGTAACCGTCCGTCCCGCCATGGCCCTCAGATCGGCGAGTGATCGCGGCCCGTCGAGTGGTGGAGGATCGAGACTCATCCGGTCGATGGCGTAGCGCAGCACGGCCTGAGTGAGGACCTCGATCGAGGCATCGTGACGATGCATGCCGTGAGTGTGCCAGAGACCACGCGACCGTGCGTGTGGCGTGAGGGCGATCGTGTCGCCGGGCCACCGGATCAGTCGTCGAGTTCGAGCAATTCGCTGCCCTCGTGACGGGCTTCACCATCGCGCTGGAGGAACAACCCGACGATCGCCGATGCGACACCACCGCTCATCAGGATGAGCGACGGGAAGATCAGCAACACGACGATGATCGCAATCGCTCCGGCCATGACCGCCAGGCTAGCCCGTCGCTGAACGCCGTCCCAGCCCGACGCCTGGCGGCCGCCTTCAGATCGGACGGTAGGCCATCGCCTCGATCTCGACCTGCGCCCCGATCGGCAGCTCGCGCACGGCGACGGTCGAACGAGCCGGCCGGTGATCGCCGAAGGCATCGACATAGGCCGCGTTGAACGTCGCGAACGCGTCCATGTCGATCAGGAAGCACGTCGTCTTGACGACATCGGTGAGTTCGGCACCCATCTCGCTCAGCCGGTCGGCGAGGTTGGCCATCGCTTGGGTCGTCTGCCCGGCGACACCACCTTCTGCGAGGACGCCGTCACGAACGCCCACCTGCCCCGACACGATGATGAAGTCACCGGCGCGAACGACCGGTGTGTACGGACCCAGCGGCTTGCTCATGGGTGGAACGGTAGCCGCGTTCGTCGGCTCACCGATCGGTCGGCCAGACGGGTGCCCAGCCAGCTCGATGCCACGCCGCCGTCGCCACGGCGGCGAAGACTGCGTCACTGCCGTTGACCGCCGGCGCGTGGTCGCTCTCGATCGTGACCGTGACGGAAGGGGTGTCGACGGCCCGGAGCACGCCGAACGATCGGATGGTGAGGTCGAGGGCGATACCGTCGTCATCGACGGACAGACCCTCGGAACGAACCCACCCGAGCGCCATGTGGGCGGCCCCGTGGCAGTAGCTACGCAGGGTGACCTCGTCGAGCGGGTCGCCACAGCGAACGGTCACAGCCACCGCGCCGTCATCCTCGATCGACGCCGTCGCCACCGCGCCCTCGGGGGACGTGACGCTGAATTCCGGGCCCGGTTGGAGCGACGACCGGAGCACGGCCACCTCGACCCACCCGGCGCCACGCAGGTCGACCGAGGTCGCCGGACCGGCAACGTCGCACTCCACCACATGCCAGTCGGGCGCGATCGATCCGATCGCCTCGACGATCCCAGGGGTTCGGACGACGTGGATCACACCGCTGCCGTCGACCGCCACGCCGGCTGCGATGGGTGGCCGTTTCGGGCCGAGTCGGACCACGTCCTCACGGGTGCCGAGCACACGAACGGTTCGACCGTACCGATCCGCTAGGCGACGGGCCACCGCACCGAACGACTCCGACAGCTTGCCACCGAACGCCCCTCCGTTGCCGAGCGAGCTCATCGGGTCGCCACCCGGCTCGCACCAGGACGCGTCCGGCTCGAGGTAGGCCGGCTCGACCCATGTCGTCTGCAGCGTCCGCGCCCAGTCGCCGTCGGGAACCCGTAGCGGCCAGGTCAGTGGCGCGGTGGTGCGTCGACCCTGTACCTTGCCGCTCACCGCCCGCGCCTCGGCCAACGTCTCCCGGACGACCCACCCACCGTCGGGGGTCCGGACGGCCACGAGTGCGTCGCTCGGCGCCGTGTCGTCGGCGAATCCGCCACGACCGAGCGCCACATCCGGTCCGACGGTCTGCGCCACCCGACCTTCGATCGCAGCACGCGCCTCGGCCTCGGCGAACGATGAACAGGCCGGCGTCGAGCTACCGACGGCGACGATCGACTCGATCACCGGCGACCATCCGGTGCACCGGCAGAGATGGGCCAGCATCGCCTGCCGAACGGCGTCGGGCGATCGTCGGCGGGTCTCGTCGAGCGCTGCGGCACGCATGATGATGCCGGGCGTGCAGAATCCGCACTGGCTCCCGCCGTGAGCGGCGAACGAATCGGCCCATGCGGTCTGGTCGGCGATGCCGTCGACCGTCGTCACAGCGCGCCCACGTACCCGCGCGACCGGTGTGACACACGACACCCGTGGCTGACCGTCGACCCACACCGTGCAACACCCGCACTGACCCTGTGGGCTGCACCCGTCCTTCACCGACCGGACACCGAGTTGTTCGCGCAATGCGTCGAGCAGCGATCCGCTCGGATCGACGTCGACCATGTCGCCGTCGAGGACGAACTGGATCCGGTCAGTCGACAGATCGGCCGCCTCGGAGTTCGTCTGTGAGAGCCCCGAACTCGGCCCAGCGCCCATGGGCGAGCAGCGACGCCTGCTGAGGCCAGGTCGCCGGGTCGTGCGACCGGAACCGCGAGCCCGCATCGGCCAGCATCGTGCGCAGCAGCGAGACCTCGGTCGTCGACAGATCGAACCATGTGCGGATGCCGATCCCGTTGCAGAGCCCTTCGATCTTGGGCCCGATGCCCTCGACGACCTTCAGATCGTCGAGCTCGATGATGCGACCGAGGATCGCAGAGCCCTCGTCGACGTCGGGTGCCGACGGCGCCGACGGTACGGCCGGGGCCGCAGGCGCCGCAGCCACCGGCGATGCGGTCGGTCCGGACGATGTCGACGCCGACGGACCGGGTGCGTCGACCGATGCGAACGTCGCGACCGAGGCGGTCTCGTCGGGGACCGAATCGCCGGCGGATATCGATCGCAACCCGTCGAGTTCGTCGCGGAGCCGGTCACGTTCGGCGACCACTGGTTCGAGATTGGCAACCCGACCGCGCAGGCGTTCCATCTCGGCACTGTCGACGTGATGGGCGCGGGCCCGAGCCACCTGGCGCTTGGCGACGATGCTGCGCAACAACCAGCCGATGATGACACCGAGCAGCAACGCCAGCGCGATCCAGACGAATCCCTTCGCCAACGTGTACGGCATCAACGCACCATCCCGTTACGTGCGGACGCGGGACCGAGCCGGCGGTCGAATCGCCGCAGCCGATGTGCGTGGGTCGTCGTTGGCCTGATCATCTGCGCATCATCATGTCCTGAACGGATTCGGATCGTGGGCGATCCGGACTCATGCTGGCACGTCGCGCTCACGACGACGGAACCACGCGGAACTCGACCCGGCGGCTCGCAGACTTGTCCTCCACGCCGTCGACGAGCACCGGTCGCTGACTTCCGAACCCCTCGGCCGTGAGCGTTGCGTCGTCGAGACCGCGGTCGACCAACGCGTCTCGGACCGCGAGCGCCCGTTGCCGGCTCAGGGTGAGGTTGTCGGTGGCGAGGCCATCGCTGTCGGTGTGACCCTCGATCGTGATCGCGACGCCTCCGAACTGCTGGACCCGTTGCGCGATCCCGTCGAGCACCGCTCCCGCCGACTCCGACAACGTCGCCGAACGCTGCTCGAACAGGATCGGATTGGCGACCACGTAGGCGTTGAGCCCCGCTTCGAGGTCCTCGGCGTCATCGTCGGTCGCATCGGCTCGTGGTTCGAGCTCGGCGACCGCCATCAGACGATCGGCGATCTCGATCACCGCGTCGCGTTCGGCGTCGAGCAGGTAGGTGCCTCGGACGTAGAGCGAGGTGCCATCGAAGCCGCTCTCACCGGCGACCAGGCTCGTTCCCATCGCACCGATGAGCTCGGCGAGCCCGGCCGACGTCTGACCGTCGAGACCCACGTCGGGGTCGACGGTGAGTTCGTCGACGACGCCGTCGTCGCCGAGCGCCGCAATCACCGCGCTCACGAGCGCTGCTCGCTCGACCTCGGTCGCGACGACGCCGTCCAGCATGATCTTGGCGTCGGCGAAGGTCGCGCTCACCTCGGCGCTCGACGACGCCGCCGACAGATCGGCATCCGGTGGGAGCAAGACGGCATCGACGACGTGGACGACACCGTTCGCGGCGACGATGTCGGGCCCCGTCACGGCCGCGCCATCGACCGTGACGCGACCATCGGTGACGACCACGTCGAGCGCTCCGCCGTCACGGCTGGCGATCTCGCCCGTGACCAGGTCGTCGGACATGACTCGCACGTCGAGGACGTGGTGTTCCAGCACGGCTCGGAGGACCGTCGGATCGTCGCGCAGACGGGCGACGGCGTCGGCAGGGAGCGCATCGAACGCCGCATCGGTGGGCGCGAACAGCGTGATCTCGCGGGAGTCGCCCGATCCGGTACCGAGCACGTCGACGAAGTTCGCCTCCTCGGTCAAGACCGCCAGCAAGGAGAGCTCCGGACTGGTGGCGACGATCTCGGCGACGGATTCGAAATCGGCGTCGGGCACCGTGGTGGTGGTCGATGTCGGCGGGGACGTTGCGACGGCGTCCTCCGACGCGGCATCGACGTCGATCAGATCGGACGTGTCCGCCGAATCGCTCGTGTCGGAGGCCAATGTGGTCGTCGCGATGGTCGGCGCCCGGTTGACGCGGCACGACCGATCGAGCTCGATCGCACGGACGCCCCAGATGTCGTACGCGGCTGCCAGCGCGTTCTCGGGGTCGGCGAGCGGCTGCTCACATGTGAGGGTGCCGTCCTGACCGGAGAACGCGGCGACGACGCCGGCGTAACCCGCATCGGCCAGCTCTGCGGGGACACGGCGCTCGAGATCGTCCTCGATGCGATCGTTGAAGATCGGCGCTCCGATCACGTAGATCAGCAGACCCAGGACACCGCCCGCCATCATGATGCGACGGCGGTACCGGGACGCGGATCGTGGGGGCCTGGGCGCCATGGCGGTCACGATCTCAGCTTCGCCGATGCATTCGCAACCTCGTCAACAACCCGCAACAGAAGCGCCATGTCGGCGGCGATCGGGCCGACGCGGCGGAGGGCGCTTCAGCTGAAGCTCTGCCCGCAGCCGCAGGTACGCGTGGCGTTCGGGTTCGTGATCGAGAATCCGGACTGGTCGAGACCGTCCTTGTAGTCGAGAGTGGCGCCCTGCAAGAGCTGCGCCGACGCCGCGTCGACGACGACCTTGACCGTCTCGCCGTAGCTGGCCTGCTCGTCGTCGGCCGCGATGTCGCCGTCGAAGAACATCTCGTACGAGAAACCGCTGCACCCACCGGGACGAACTGCGACGCGCAAAGAAAGTTCTGCGGCGCCCTCGGCGTCGAGCAGTTCCTTCACCTTCGAAGCGGCGGTATCGGTCAGTGTGATCATCGTCGGTCCCTTCTCGAGTCGATCGGAACTGCAGTGTATCGGTGCCCGACCGCACACGTCATGGCGTAAGCCAACACGTCATCCGGCCCCATCCCGCCCCCGACGTGACCCGGCACTCGATGCCGTCGACCCACCGAGCTTGGCGGGCGCCGACACGTCATCCCGATCCCAACGTGACCTGGCACGGGGTGCGGTCGACCACGGAGCAGAACTCGCGCACTTCGGTGTCGCCCATCTCGATGACGAATCCGGCGATCAGACCGTGGTGCAGGCTGCAGACCAGATCGGGGTGTTCGGCGGCGAGCTCTCCGAACGGGCAGTTCGCGAACGCGACGACCGCCGCCTCGGGGTCGGTGCCGGCGTCGGACACCACCGGGTCGAATCCCAACTGGTCCAGATCGGAGACGACCGCTTCGAGGCTCGACGACGCCGACCGGAACGGTCCCGCCCGTCGCGCACCCTCGGTGACGCCGACCGCCCGCGCGTCGTCGGCGGCGGCTCCCAACCGCTCGGCCATCGCCAACACCATGCGCGCAAGCATCGGCATCACCGGTGGCTCCAGCCCGAGCGACGGGGCATCGTGCGCCAGGGAGTAGCGGTGCTGTGGACGGCCGATCTCGCCGCGACCACCCACCTCGACCGCGACGAGGCCGGCATCACGCATCCGCTCGAGATGTGGGCGAACGGTGTTCGGGTGCAGTTCGAGAGTGTCGGCGATCTCGGCGGTCGTGAGCGGACGCGTCGACCGCGCCAGTTCGAGGTAGATCGCGTACCGCGTGTTGTCGCCGAGCGTCTTGAACAGCGAGAGTCGGGCGACCGGATCAGTCCCCGGAGACACCGGCGCGCTCGGGTTCTCGTCCATGACACGAGATTACACGGGTTGGGCCGGTAAAATCTTGCCATGACCGCTGCGCAACGCCCTGCTCCCCCGAGTCGCGACGAGGTCATGGCCGTGCTCGGCAACGTCATCGACCCCGAGCTCGGGTCCGACATCGTGTCGCTGGGCATGGTCCCGGGCGTCACCGTCGGTGCCGACGGCGTCGTCGCCGTCGGCATCAAGCTCACGATCGGTGGGTGCCCGCTGCGCGCCGACATCAAGCGCGAGGTCGAAGAGCGCGTCGGCCTGCACCCCGGGGTCACCGACGTGAGGATCGACTGGGGCGAGATGACCGCCGAGGAACGATCCGAGGTCATGACCAAGGCGCGCTGGAACGCCCGCGAGCTGGCGCCCGACACCGAGATCCCGCTGTCGTGTCAGGTGCTGGCGATCGCGAGCGGCAAGGGCGGGGTGGGCAAGAGTTCGGTCACGGTCAACATCGCGGCCGCGCTCGCCGCCCGTGGTCATACCGTCGGTGTGCTCGACGCCGATATCTGGGGCTTCTCGGTTCCTCGCCTGCTCGGCATGTCGGACCGCATGGAGGCCGAGCGGGTGGACGGTTCCGATCGGCCGAAGATCATGCCCAACACCCGCGCCGTCGGCGACGGGATGCTGAAGGTCGTCTCGACCGGTTTCCTGGTCGAGGAGTCGACCGCCTTGATGTGGAGGGGTTTGATGCTCACCAAGGCAGTCGAGCAGTTCCTCGCGGACGTCGCGTGGGGTGAGCTCGACTACCTGCTCATCGACATGCCCCCTGGTACCGGTGACGTTCAGATGGGTCTCGCGCGGTTGCTCCCGCGCACGTCGATGCTCATCGTGACGACGCCGGCGAGGGCCGCCCAGAAGGTGGCACAGCGTGCCGCCGACATGGCGCGGCGCAGTTTTCTCCCCGTCGTCGGCGTGATCGAGAACATGAGCTCGTTCGTGTGTGATCACGGCGAGGTCTACGCCCTGTTCGGCGAGGGCGGCGGTGCTGCGCTCGCGGCCGACATCGATGCACCGCTCCTGGGCGAGGTTCCGCTCGAGCCGGCCGTCGCAGCCGGCAACGACACCGGGGCACCGGTCGCGCTCGACGGCGACGGTGGCGCTGCCGCCGTCTTCCGTTCGATCGCCGAACGGATCGACACCGAGATCGCGCCGCCGAAATCCGCCGACGAGATCGACATGGCCGGGTGCTCGGCACGCATGCTCGACGCCGTGGCGGCTGCGTTCGACGGCAACGACTGAGACGCGCGCCTGCCTGCGGGCGGCGCTCAGCGGGGCGCGCCGATGACGTGCTCGGGCAGTGGGGTCTCGTCGTAGTCCGGCTCGCCGGGTCGGCGTATGCCGACGATCCGACCACTGTCGAGGACGATGCGCGGAAGTACGACCGGCGGGACTCCGACCGCGCTGGCGGCGGACATCGCGGCGGTCGACGTCGCATGCGGGAGCAGGAACTCCAGCGACGCCACCGTCGGGGGGAACATCTGGAGCTCGCCGTCACGCCACATCCGGAGCGCGTCGCCCGGGCGCACCCACAAGCTGGCGATCGTCTCGTGGTCGTCGTGCAGCGGCTCCTGCGCATCGGGTGCCACTGCGACGAAGAACCTGGTATCGAAGCGTCGGCGTTCGCCGAGCGGGGTGATCCAGTGGTCGACCAGATGGATGCGATCGGTGAGCAGCAGCAGGCGCTCGGTCACACAGAGATCGATCAGGCTGCGGGCACCGTCGTGGATCTCGTGGCGCGCGACGTTGAACCGAGACGCGACCTCGGTGTCGTCGAAGCCGACGACGCCACCGCCGTCGACGTGCCGCGCCAGCAGGACCCCCGCCTCCTCGAAGCACTCCCGGATCGCAGCAACCAGCCATGCGAGTCCGCCGTGGTCCATGCCCATCGCTGCGGATGCGGTCGCGTCGTCGAGCCCGTCGCAGATCGGCTCGAACGCCTCACCCCGGTCTGCATCGTCGACCTTGCCCCCGGGAAACACGAACTGACCCCGTGCGAACGCCGCCGACAGGGCGCGTTGCAGCATGAAGACCTCGAGCCCGTCGACGCCGTCGCGGACGAGCATGACCGTGGCGGCGGGACGCACCGGGACGGAGTCTGCGGGCACGAGTTCCTGGTCGCTCACGACGGGCGACCGTACCCGACCGTCCACGTCACCACTAGCTTCGAAGGCGTGGAGGCCCCGAACACCCCCGACGACGTCCTCGACCACATCGCCCCCGGCACCGAACTCATCGTGCCACTTGCGAACGGAGAGCCAACGGCGGTGATGGACGCCGTCGAGCGCCATGCTGCCGATCTCGACGGCGTGCGCGTCCACCAGATGCACGCGCTGCACGATCGCCCGTACCTGCGGGGCGAGTACGGCGACCGTTTGAAGCACATCTCCTACTTCCTCTCCCACGTGACACGGCCCTACTTCGCCAGTGGGGCCGTCGGGCTGATCCCCGCCCACTTCTCCGAGGTCTTCGCGATCATGCGTGCGCGCACCACCGATCCGCTCGTACTCGCCGCCGCGTCGCCACCGGATCGGCACGGGTACTTCTCGCTCGGCGTCTCGGCCGACTACACCTCCAGCTTCATCGGGCGCGCCCGGTTCTTCCTCGAGGTCACCGATCACATGCCTCGGACGTTCGGGCGGAACCAACTCCACGTCAGCCAGGTCGAGGGCTGGTGTCGGAGCGACCGGCCGCTGGTCGAGGTGCCGCCGCGCGAACCCGACGTTCTCGATCGCACGATCGCCGGGTTCGTCGCCGAACGGATCCCCAACGGCGCCACGATCCAGACCGGGATCGGAGCGATTCCGAACGCGATCATGGCTGCCCTCGGTGACCACCGCGACCTGGGCATCCACACCGAGCTGCTCTCCGACGGCGTCGTCGACCTGATGGAGGCCGGCGTGGTCAACGGCATCAGGAAGGACCTCAATCGCACCAAGACCGTCGGCACGTTCGCGCTGGGGACCCGTCGGCTGAACGAGTTCCTCCACGAGAACACGGCAGTCGAGCTGTGGCCCGTTCGCTACGTGAACGATCCGAGCATCATCGGCCGTGAGCGTGGGTTCGTCTCGATCAATGCCACTCTCTCGGTCGATTTCATCGGCCAGTGCGCTTCGGAGACGATCGACGGTCACTACTACTCGTCCTCGGGCGGCCAGAACGACTTCGCCCGCGGTGCGATGAATTCTCGGGGCGGCCAGGGGTTCGTCGTCTTGCACTCGACCACCAGCGCCGGAGCATCGCGGATCGTGCCGCGGCTGGCCGCGGGCGACGTCGTCACGACGCCGAAGAACACGGTCGACAAGGTCGTCACCGAGTACGGCGTCGCGGAGTTGCGCGGCCGGTCGATCCGCGAACGCAGCCGTGCGTTGATCGCGGTCGCCCACCCCGACCACCGTGACGAGTTGTCGTCCGAGGCCCGTCGGATGCACTACCTCTGAGACGTCGTCCAGGGGCATCGTCCGGGGCGTCGTCGCGAGCCGAGCGTCAGAACAGCTCGTCGATGACCGATCGCAACTCGTCTGCGTCGAGCTCACCGCGCTGTTCGACGATGCGCCCCGCCTCGTCGACGAAGAGTGTCGTCGGTGACGCCACGATCCCGAGCGACGCGACCCATTCGAAGTCATCGTCACGGAGCAGTTCGTAGGCGACGCCGCGCTCCTCGGCGAACCGCACCATCGTGTCGACGCCGTCCCGCGGGTCGACTCCGACGAATCGGACCCGGTCCGCGACATCGACGTGGACCTTCGCGAACTCGGCGAGCTCCCGCCGGCACGGTGTACACGTCGAGTACCAGACGTTGATGACCATGGGGGTGCCGCGTGCGTCGTCGAGGCGGACGGGATCACCGGCGACGCCCACCAGCGCGATGTCGGGGAGCATGCGCCCCGTGACGTCGCGGTTCACCTCGTCGGCGGGTTGGTCGTAGACACCGGGTTCGTCGAGCACGAACTCGCCGTCGACGGACGGATCGTCGTCGAGCGCGCGCGCCAACCAGACGCCCCCGACGATGCTGACGACGGCGGTGAGCACGCCCGCGGTGACCGCGATCACGACGTGGCGGGCGCGTCCGGTCATGCCGTCAGGCTACGGCCGAGCGCGCCCGCCCTCCATCGCGGGCCCCGGCCCGGTGCCCGCGCCGCGAGCTCCGGGTCGGGCCTGCGCCGGTCTCAGACCGCGACCGGGTCGACGAAGGGATCGTCGGACTCGACGACGCCGAGCTCGTCGACGAGCACGGGCGGTCTGGGACGCTTCGGTGGTCGACCACCTGGTCGCTTGTTGGCGACGATGCGGCCACCGGACAGGAGCTCACCGCCCCAGACACCCCACGGCTCCTCGCGGTCGAGCGCGTCGCGCAGGCAGTCCTCGCGCAGCGCGCACTTGGCGCAGATCGCCTTGGCGCGAGCGATGTCGAGGACGTGATCGGAGAAGAAGAGCGGGGTGAGGGTGCCGTTGCCGTCGGCGCAACGTGCGACCGGAACGGTCGAGATGGAGAACTCGTCGATGGGCTGGAGTTGGATGGTGTTCATGGTGTTCCTCGCTGCTGTGGGTGGCTCGCTGCTGTGGATGGCTCGCTGCTGTGGGTGAAAGGTGTCGGTCGGGGGTGGTGCTGGCTCATCGAGGTCGTGTCCGGAAAACGAAGAAGGCCGCCGGGTCGGAACCCGGCGGCCTCGGAGGAGGTTGATCGACGTGTCGCTACGTCGATCTCGATCCGAGGTGCCGGGCGGTGCGCTTCATGAACGTGAGTCCGGTGGCGCCGGCCGGGTTGGTGGCGTCGGCCACGTAGTCATCCGACGTGAACGAAGCGACACCGGTGGTGTGGCAACCGCGGAAGGCAGGGGCAACACTGCGCTCGGGCCAGGTGCGTGACGCCGTGGAGCCTGCGATCCGGTGGGTGGGCGCGAGGACGCGCGCGCCACCGGGCACATGGCCCTGGTGCTGCATCGTCGTCGTGTCCATCATCGGATCTCCAGTCGGGCAGGTCGGTCGGTTCGGGTTCGGGCTGGACACGCGAGCGTGCGCAGCGAGCCTTCAGTGGACCACGCTGCGCACGCTCACGTCAAGGAGGTTTCTGCGGGGGACGTGCAGCTCCCTCCCGGGGAGGATGCTCGACCTGTCAGGCGACCAGATGCGGTGGCACCGGCACCTCGTCGACCACCAGGACAGGTCGCGGATGCTTCGGGGGTCGGCCGCGGCCGCGCTTGACGGCCACGACGACCCCCTCGACGAGCAACTGGCCACCCCACACGCCGTAGGGCTCCGCCCGATCGACTGCATCACTCAGGCAGGTCGGCGCGAGACCGCACTTGCCACAGATCGCCTTGGCGCGAGCGATGTCGAACTCGTCGTCGGAGAAGAACAGGTGGGTGAGGGTGCCGTTGCCGTCGGCGCACCGGGCGTAGGTCGACCTGACGGGCTCATCGTCATCAGCCTGATCGTCGCTGGTGGTGTCGATGGTGGTGTCGATGGTGGTGTCGATGGTGGTGTCGATGGTGGTGTCGCTGATGGTGCCGGCCGTGTCGGGGGGGTCCACGATGTGGACGACGTCGCGGTCGTGCCGTTGCGTCGGGAACAGCGGGAAGGTCGCTGCGATCATCGCGGCGTCGACGTCCACGAGTTCGTCGGGCGCGGGCGTGTCGAGGTGGTCGGCCGGATCGTCCACGTCGAACGGATCGACGGGGTCGAAGGTGCCGTTGGCGCTGATTGCGGGTCGGTCGAGCAGCGTCATGCCGCATTCCCCCTGTGAGCAGATGTCGAACTGGATGTCGACACAGAGGGGAGAACGTGGTCATCTGATACGTGTTCGTCCGAATTCTTCGACGTGGATCGGTGGCGGTCGTTCATGGTGGCTCCTCGTGACGGTGGTGTTCGCCCGTCCAGAGCCCGTACGTGTGTCGATCTCGCGCTTTTTCGGCGACGCCTACAGGTCGAGCAGGATCTTGCCGACGTTGGCGTCGGCTTCCATGTGGCGATGTGCGTCGGCCACGTCGGCGAGCGCGAAGCGGGAGTCGATCACCGGCCCGAGGGCACCAGACTCGAACAAGGGGAGCACCTCGGCGATGAAGCGTTGACACACTGTCACCTTCTGCTCGATCGGCCGCGATCGCAAGGTGGTGCCGATCCAGCGAGCGCGTTTCACGAGCAGCAGACCGATGTTGACCGAGGTCTGGCCACCGCCCATCAAACCGACCTGAACGATCGTGCCCTGCTGACGAACGCACGCCAGGTTGCGGTTGACCTCGTCGCCACCGACGACGTCGAGCACGACGTCCACACCACCCGGGACTGCTTCTCGGAGCTCGGCCGCCCAGTCGGCCGGCGAGCGTTCGAGGACGAGGTCGGCTCCGAGATCGCGGCACGCCTGCATCTTGCCGAGCGAGCACGTGACGGCGATGCGTGCGCCGATCGCGGCGGCGATCTGGATCGCCGCCGTCCCGACGCCCGAAGCACCGGCGTGAACGAGTGCCCATCGCCCGCTCGTGAGGCCGCCCTGGACGACGAGCGCATCCCAGGCCGTCAGGAACACCTCCGGGATCGCGGCCGCATCCGACAACTCGATCGTGCTCGGCACCGGCAACGCCTGTCGTCCGTGGGTCACGACGAGTTCGGCATGGCAGGCTCCGGCCTCGATGCCCATGACGCGATCACCGACGCGCCAGTCGACGACGCGCGCCCCCACCTCTTCGACCGTCCCGGCGTACTCCAGACCGAGGACCTCGTGCTCACGGCGCTGAGGATCGGGATAGGCGCCCAGGCGCTGCAGGGTGTCCGCCCGATTGCACGCACTGTGGGCGACGCGCACCATGATCTCGTCGGGGCCCGGGACCGGGTCCGGGATCTCGGTGACGGTGAGGACCTCGGGCCCTCCGTACTCGGTGACGACGACGGCGCGCATGGCGTCCAGTGTGGTGGCTCGGGTCTGGTGTCGCTCAGTCGAAGCGGCGCACCGCCGAGGGCTACGGCGAGCTCGCCGCCGGCGTCGAGGGCTCGGCTACGACGACATCCACGAAGCTGCATGCCTCGACCACACAGACCGTGTGCCCGCCCGCTGCGTCGATCCGGACCCGCAGCACGAACGAACCGTCGCTCGCCACATCGAACGACACCACGTCGGCCGGTTGCCCGTCGACGGTGACCGGATCGCCAGGGCGCGCTCCCGATCCCACCATCTCGGCACGTGCATCCGCCGGGCTGTACAACCGGTCGACCACCACGCGCGGATCCGCGACGGGTGGCGGCGACGGGACTCCCGCCGACACCGGCGGCACGATCGCGTCGACCGTCGCCAGGGACGAGTCGAGCGACTGGTCCACGGTGGTCGGCGCCGGGAGCGGCGCGGTGGGCGATCTCAGCTCGCGGCCGTCGGAACCACAAGCGCCGAGCGTCACGGCGAGCACCAGCAGCATCGTGCCGCGTGCGACGTCCATCGCTACCCCGATGTCGGATCCACGACCGATCCGGTCGCGGCCACACCGTCGGTCGACTCGACGGCCCGCGTCGCCTCGAGTCGATGGGCGACATCGTCGGGAGCGCTGAACACGAGCTCGCGGTAGAGCCGCAACTCCGACACGCTCTCGCGGATGTCGTCGAGGGCTCGATGCGCTCCCTGCTTCCATCCGCGCTGCGCGAGGACGTTCGGGTACCAGCGCCGTACGAGCTCCTTGACGCTCGACACATCGACCGAGCGATAGTGCAGGTACTCCTCGATCTCGGGGAGATAGGCCGCGAGGAAGCGGCGGTCGGTGCCGATCGAGTTCCCGCACAGTGGCACCGTCCGCGAGTCGGGCGCGTGCTCCTTGATGAAGGCCAGCGTGGCCGCTCCGGCTTCGTCCAAGGTGATCGTCGAGTCCTTGACGAGTTGCAGCAGCCCGGACTTGGTGTGCATCTCGACGACGAACGGATCCATGCGGGCCAGCACGTCGTCGGGTTGGTGGACGACGAGATCGGGACCCTCTGCGACGATCTCGAGCTCGTCGTCGGTGACGAGCGTCGCGATCTCGACGATCACGTCGGACGTGTGATCCAGGCCCGTCATCTCGAGATCCATCCACACCAGCATCGTGGCGACTCTATTGCAGCGTGCGACGATGGGAGGAATGAGTCGTCCGTCGTTCGCCGAGCTGCTCGCGCTCCCCGATGTCGTGGAGGAGTGCGTCCTGCGCGGGCGCTTCGGCTTCATGGCGTTCCACGGCGGTGGCCTCGAGGAGATGACCGATGTCATCGCGGCGGCCGCCGCCGAGTTGGCCGATGCCTCGTACTACGGGATCGTCCATCCGCCGGACTGGGAGCTCCACATCCCGTCGACGCGCGTTGCGCCTCAGCACTCGGCGCGATTGGCAGCATTCATCGAGCACGTCGACGTCGTGATCTCGGTACACGGCTTCGGACGCCGTTCGTTGATGACCTCGCTGCTGCTCGGCGGCCGCAATCGGGAGCTCGCGACCCATGTCGCGGGTCACCTCCGACCGGCACTGCCGGCCTACGACATTCTCGACGATCTCGCGTTGATCCCGCCAGAGTTGCGAGGTGTCCACGACCGCAATCCGGTCAACCTGCCGAGCGGCGCCGGCGTCCAGATCGAACTCCCGCCACGCGTGCGCGGCGCGAGTCCACTCTGGTGGGATTGGGAGGGCGAGCGGGTTCCTCACACCGACGCCCTCATCGCCGCGCTCGCCGCGGCGGCCTCGACCTACGAACCGGTGGCACCCTGACGTGCACATCGACCGCGACCACCTCGAGGAACGCATCCAGCGCGAGCTGCACGAACGCGTCCTCCCGCTGGTCGAGCGAGCGCGACGGCCGCTCGCGGTCACCGCCGGGCCCACGCCCGACGACCAGTCCCCGTTCGACGTCGGGTCGTCGTGGGGCCCGCCATGGGCAACCACCTGGTTCACGATGTTCGGCGACGTGCCCGAGGACTGGGCCGACGAGCGGGTCGAGGCGGTGATCGACCTCGGGTTCCGCGCCGATGCGGCCGGGTTCCAGTGCGAGGGCCTCATCGTCGACGAGTCTGGGCGACCCGTCCAGGGCATCCACCCCAAGCGCACGAACCACCGCATCACAGGTGCGCCCGGCCCGTTCACGATCCGGCTCGAAGCTGCGTCCAACCCGTCCTTCCCCGGATTCCGTCCGAGTCGCCTCGGTTCCCTCGACACGGCCGGCGAGCGGCCGCTGTATCGCTTCCGGCGGGCCGAGATCGTGCTCGTCGATGATGCCGCCGAGCAGCTCGTCCACGATCTCGATGTCGTCGACGGGCTGATGCGGTCCTTGCCGACCGACGATCCGAGGCGGCAGCGACTCCGACGGGTGCTGACGGACGTGCTCGACCGCCTCCCGGATCTCGACGCGATGCGGGCCGGACTGCGATCCGCATTCGCTCCGGCGACCGCAGGCGCCCACCGGATCGTGGCGACCGGCCACGCCCACATCGACACGGCCTGGCTGTGGCCGACCAGCGAGACGATCCGGAAGTGCACGCGCACGTTCGCCTCGGCGGTGCGGCTGATGGACGAGTTCCCGGAGTACCGCTTCTCGTGTTCGCAGGCGCAGCAGTACGACTGGATGAAGGAGCACCAGCCCGATCTGTTCGAGCGGATCACGATCAAGGTGCGAGCCGGTCAGTGGCTGCCGGTCGGAGGGATGTGGGTCGAGGCCGACATGAACCTCCCCTCGGGTGAGAGCCTCGCCCGCCAGATCGTCACCGGCCAGCGTTGGTTCCAGCAGCACGTCGGGCAGCGCTGCACCGAGGTGTGGATCCCCGACGTGTTCGGCTACCCGGCGTCGATGCCACAGCTGTACGCGGCCGGGGGCATGCGCCGGTTCGTGACCCAGAAGCTGTCGTGGAACATCACCAACCGCTTCCCCCACCACACCTTCTGGTGGGAGGGGCTCGACGGCACTCGGGTGCTCACCCACTTCCCGCCGGTCGACACCTACAACGCCGAGATCACACCCGCCGAGTGCGTCCGGTCATCGGAGCGATTCCTCGACGCCGCCTGGTCCGACTGGTCGCTGATGCCGTTCGGGTACGGCGACGGAGGCGGCGGGCCGACGCGGGAGATGCTCGAACGGGCGCGACGCCTGGCCGACCTCGGCGGCTCGCCTCGGGTGACCATCGGGTCGGCGGCCGAGTTCTTCGAGCGGGTCGAACACGAACATCTCACGGGTGCACCCGTACCGGTGTGGCGGGGCGAGCTCTACTTCGAGACACACCGCGGCACGTTGACGAGCCAGCTCCGGACGAAGGTCGGCAATCGCCGATGTGAGCGGCTCCTCCGCGAGGTCGAGCTCTGGTCGGCGACAGCCGGCACACCGGCCGACATCGACCATCTGTGGCGGGAGGTGCTCACTCAACAGTTCCACGACATCCTGCCCGGGTCGTCGATCGCGTGGGTCCATCGCGATGCCGAGCGTGTGCACGCGTCGGTCGCGACAGAGCTCGAACGGCGCCTCGGGGTGTTGTTCGATCGGCTCGTGTCCGCCGATCTCCACGTCGCCAACGCCGCTGCGGTCGACCGCGACGAGGTCGTGGAGATCGACGGCGACCGGCCCCGGCGGGTGCAGGTTCGCGCCAACTCGATCGCGCCCGCCGTCGAGATCGCCACCGACGACCGGGTCGTCGTCACCGAGTGGTCGATGACGAATGCTCACCTCGCCGTGCGATGGGACGAGACGGGAGCGCTCACCTCGATCATCGATCTCGCACACGCCCGCGAGTTGCTGCCCGTCGGCGAGCACGCCGCGGTGCTGGAACTGGCGCCGGATCGGCCCGTTCGATACGACGCCTGGGACGTCGAGTCCTGGACGCCCGGGCTCGCGGCACCGTGGAAGCGCCCGAGCGCGATCGACGTGATCGCGGACGGGCCGCTGGTCGGTCGCGTGCGCGTACGCTACGACGCCGAACCCTCATCGGCATCCGTCACGTACACCATGCGAGCAGGCAGCCGGCGGTTCGACATCGGCGTCGATCTCGAATGGCGGCACCGCGAACACCTCCTGTCGATGGCCTTCCCGCTCGACGTGCGGACCGACACGGCGGCGTGCGACATCCAGTTCGGGCACGTCCGCCGACCCACCCACGCCTCCTCGTCGTGGGACGCCGCGAAGTTCGAGGTGTGCGCACACCGCTACGTCGACGTCGCCGAGCCCGATTTCGGTGTCGCCGTGCTGAACGACGGTCGGTACGGACACGGCCTGTTCGACGGCCGGGTGCGCGTGAGCCTCGCCCGTGCACCGTCCTACCCGGACCCCGACGCCGACTCCGGTCGGCACCTCGTGAACCTCGCCGTGTTCCCACACGGCTCCGGCCTCGACGACGTGGTGGCGGAGGCGGAGCGGTTCAACATGCCGCTGCGGTTCGTGTCGGGGTCCGCGAACGGTGCACCGCCCGACCCGATCGTCGAGCTCGTGGGCGACGGCGTCCAGATCGATGCCATCAAACCGGCCGACGACGACCACCGTGACCTGGTGGTGCGCCTGCATGAGTCCGTGGGCAATCGGACCCGCATCACCGTCGCCTGCGATCGCCGCATCTTCGCCGCGAGCCGCTGCAACCTGATGGAGGAGCCATGGTCGGGCCTCGAGGTCGGCGACGGAATCTGCGCCCTCACCGTGCATCCGTTTGAGATCGTCACCTTGCGTCTGACGCGTGCGAGCGACGCCGACTGAGCCGTGCGACGATCCGACGTCCGACCGTCGGGACCGCCGACGACGCCTCAGAGGGTGGCGCCGAGGTGGCGGAGGGCCATCTGGGCGTAGAGCTCGACGCCGTGCGCCATCGCGTCCTCGTCGAAGGTGACCAGGTTGGAGTGGTTCGCCGGCGCTGAACGGACGTCGCGGTCGGGATGAGTGCCACCGAGGAACATCATCGTGCCCGGCACACGCTGCAACACGTACGAGAAGTCCTCGGCTCCCATGATCGGGTTGGGCATGCGGTGCACGTGGTCGGCGCCGAGCACCTCGCGGGCGACGTCGAGCGTGAAGTCGGCGAACTCGTCGTCGTTCGATGTGACTGGGTAACCGAGGATGACCTCGGGCTCGGCCATGGCTCCGTGGGCCTCTGCGATCCGTTCGGCGACCCGGCGGATGTTGTCGTGCACGTCGGCGCGAGTTCGTTCGCTGATGGTTCGGATCGTGCCGACGATGTGAGCGGTCTCGGGAATGATGTTGTTCGTGGTGCCAGCCGTGATCTGGCCGACGGTCACCACCGCGGGGTCGAAGATGTCGATGCGGCGCGTGACCATCAGTTGCAGGGCCTGCACGATCTCGCAGGCGATGGGGATCGGGTCGATCGTCCGGAACGGCTCGCTGGCGTGCCCACCGGCCCCCTTGACCACGATCTCGAAGGTGTCGGCGGCAGCCATCGCCGGCCCGCCCTTGGTCGCGACCATGCCCGTCGGGATCGTGGACGTGATGTGGAGTGCGAACGCCCCGGTGACCGGAGACGGCGTGCCGTCGGCCAACGGCGCGACGTCGAGCAGGCCTTCGTCGAGCATGTAGCGCGCGCCATGGTCGCCCTCCTCGCCGGGCTGGAACATGAACAGCACCCGCCCGGCGATCTCGTCGCGCCGAGCCGAGAGCACCTTGGCAGCGCTCGACAGCATGGCGGTGTGGGTGTCGTGGCCGCACGCGTGCATCTGCCCGTCGGTCTTGGACGCGAACTCGAGACCGGTGTCCTCGTGCAGGGGTAGGGCGTCCATGTCGCCCCGCAGGAGCACGGTCGGACCGGGCTTCCCCCCCGTGAGCAGCGCGGCGACACCGGACGTCGTCTCGTGCAAGGTGACGTCGAGGGGCAGGCCGTCGAGCGACTCCAGCACGAGATCGCGTGTGATCGGGAGCTCGTTGCCGAGCTCGGGACGCTCGTGCAGCGAGCGGCGAAGGGCGACGGTCTCGCGTTGGAGGTCGAGAGCTTCCAGCCGGAGCGTGTCGAGCGTCATCTCGGCATGGTATGCCCTCGGCATGGCCACCACAGCAGGGGACGAGCTCGTCGACTGGGTCGACGAGGACGATCGCGTCATCGGCGTCGTGACGCGTCGCCGGATGCGAGCCGAGAATCTTCGGCACCGCTCGGTGGCGGTCATCGTGACGTCGGATGACGGCCGCTTGCTGGTCCATCGCCGATCGCCGGCCAAGGACATGTATCCGGGGTGGTGGGACATCGGTGCGGGTGGTGTGGTCGGTGCCGGCGAAACCCATGCCGATGCGGCGATGCGGGAGCTCGCCGAGGAGGTCGGCATCGTCGACGCCGCGCTGGAATCGCTCGGCGTGAGCCGCCACGACGACGCTCGTTCCCGTGAGATCTGCGGCTTGTTCCGAGTCGTATACGACGGGCCGTTCGACTTCGCCGACGGCGAGGTCGTGGAGGCTCGACTCGTGGATCCTGCCGCCTTTGCCGATCTTGCCAGGTCGGAACCGTTCCTGCCCGGGAGCCTGGCGATGTTGCTGCCCCGCCTGCCCGATTTCGCGGCGCCCGGCACGCCCTGATCGCGCCTGGTGCGGCGACGTCGGTCGTCGCGTACGATTCCTCGTCGTGCGCCGCGTCGAGTTCACGATCGAACCGTTCGTCGAGGGTCAACCCGGACCTCACGTCACGGAAACGATCGCGGCCGTGCAGGCGCTCGGTGTCGCCGTCGAGGTCGGACCGTTCGGTTCGGGCTGCTCGACCGATCCCGACGGCGTCGCCGACGTCGTGACCGCGATCGTGACGACTGCGTTCGCTCACGGTGCCAGTCACGTCAACATCGACGTTGCGGGGGACGCGACGCCGTGAGCGATCACCCCCATCCTCTGCTGAGTGCGGTCAAACCGGTGGTCGATGCGGTCGGCGCGACGCTGGTCGCGGCGTCCGAGCGTGAACCCTCCGACGTTCCGCTCCTCTGGGAGGGCGAGGTCGTGGCGGCGGTCCGGATGCCACCTCTGCACGGTGCGCTCGATCGTCTGATCGACTCCGTCGAGACCGAGCTCGGCGGGCCGCTGCCCAGCCTGTCCCGCGAGGACAAGCAACGCGCCGTGCGGTTGCTCGACGAGCGTGGTGCGTTCATCCTTCGACGTGCGGTCGAGGACGTCGCCGACGCGATGAACGTGAGCCGGATCACGATCTACAACTACCTGAACGCCATCCATCGGTGACCGCTCGAGCGGCCACTACCGTCGCCGGGATGAACCGAGGCGACCGATTCGACGTGGTGGCGTTCGACGCCGATGACACGCTCTGGCGCAGCGAGGACTTCTTCTCCACCGCGGAGTCGTTCTTCACCGAGATCGTCACGCCCCACGCACCGACCGGGATCGACGTGCTCGACGCACTCCACGCGACCGAGATCGACAACCTTCCGGTCGCCGGGTACGGCATCAAGTCGTTCGCGCTCTCCATGGTCCAGGCCGCAGTGACAGTCACGAGCGGGCGGGTGCCCGCGAGCGAGGTCGGCCGGCTCGTCGACCATGCTTACGACATGCTGCGGCACCCGGTCGAGCTGCTCGACGGGGTCGCCGAGACCCTCGATGCGGTCGGTCGCACCCATCGCCTCGTGATGATCACGAAGGGCGACCTCGTCGACCAGACCCGCAAGGTCCGAACCTCCGGTCTCGAGCACCACTTCGAGCACATCGAGGTGGTGCTCGAGAAGGACGTCGAGACCTATCGCCGCGTCCTCGACGAGTGGGGCATCGATCCGACGAGATTCCTCATGGTGGGCAACTCGCTGAGGTCCGACGTGCTTCCGATCGTCGAGCTCGGCGGGCACGGCGTGTTTGTCCCGTATCACGTGACGTGGGATCACGAGGTCGTCGACGAGCACGACGGCGGCTTCGCCGAGCTCGACCGGATCGACGAGTTGCCGGCCTGGCTCGCCGGGTCGTGAGGGCCGACCGCCCGGAACGACAGCTTCTGTTGCATTTGTATAAGTACATTTGATACAAAAGGACGGTGACCTTTCCCTCCGTCCTCCTGGTGGCCGGCGGCGCGGCGTTCGTCGTCCTCGGTACCCTCGCCCTGCACCGACCTGGCGACGGAACGAGCCGGCCCGACGCCGTACCGCTGACCACGGCGTCGGAGCGCATGCTCGCCGACGCCGCCCGACGAACGCGACGGTTCCAGATCGTCGGCGCGGTGCTCGTGTCCGCCGTTGCAGCCCTCACCGATCTGTCCGGGCCGGTGAACCTCATCACGATCGCGGCAGGATTCGCCGCCGGGAGCCTGGTCGCCGAACTGACCCGCTGGGTCCGCCCGACCGGCGTGAGGCGTCTGGCGTCGCTCAGCGTGCGCGGCATCACCGACCACGTTCCTCCCGTGGTCCCGGTCACGATCGTGGTATCGATCGTGCTGCTCGCCGGCCTGACCGTCTCCGCTACGGCGTTGCCCGGACCCGGCTGGAACGGCGAGCTCCCCACCGACCGCTGGTTCGTCGTCACGGCGATCGTCAGCACCCTCGGTGCCGCTACATCGCTGACGTTGGCGAGGTGGATCGCCCGGCAACCCGTCGACCTGGGCGCCCCGGCTCCGACGGCCGCACACCACCGGATCCGCTCCGCTGCGGTGAGGTCCGTGCTCGGTGGTGGCATGATCAGCGTCGGTGTCGGGATCGTCCGCGTGGCCGGGGCCGCGGCGCTTCACGACAGCGATGCCCACGTCGTCGTTCGTCACACCGACAACGTCGCGTTCTGGCTCGTGGGCATCACCTTGGTGCTGGCCGGCGTCTGGTCGTCGTTCGAGGCGGTCCCGCGTCCGCGTCGGCGGGCCACGGGCGCGTCCTCGATCGCAGCCGTGTCGTCGTGATCATCGAGATCGATCTCGAGTCGAAGCTGCCCCCCTACCTCCAGATCAAGCGGTCGGTCGTCGAACTGATCGCCGCCGGAGCGATCAATGCCGGCGCGAGATTGCCACCGATCCGGCAGCTCGCCGGGGACCTCGGAGTCGCGAACAACACTGTCGCGCGGGCGTATCGCGAGCTCGAATCCGACGGGCTCGTGCGGTCACACGGTCGACGCGGGACGATCGTGGCCGGGTTGCCCACGGCGATCCCGGCGACCGAGATCGTGCAGCGCGAGGTCGACGAGCTCGTCCGATTGGCACGTGATCGCGGCGTCGACGCCGCCACCGTTCTCGGGCTGGTGTCGAACGCGCTCGCAGCCGAGTGACCCGAGCCCGGACGGTGCGAGCGACGCGCGCTAGAGCTTTCGGAGGCTCACCCGGCTGACGCGGTGATCGCGCTCCTTGCGCAGGATCAGGCTCGCTCGCTCGCGCGTGGGAGCGATGTTCTCGACGAGGTTGCGACCGTTGATCGTCGCCCAGATGTGGCGAGCGGTCGCATCGGCCTCGTCGTCGGTGAGCTCGGCGAAGTGACGGAAATAGCTGTTCGGGTCCTTGAAGACCGACGTCCGAAGCGCGAAGAACCGGCTGACATACCACTCCTCGATGTCGGCCTCGTCGGCGTCGACGTAGATCGAGAAGTCGAAGTAGTCGCTCACGAACTCGTCCCCGTCGCGGTTCACCTGGAGCACGTTGAGGCCCTCGACGATCACGATGTCGGGTCGACGAACCACCACGAATTCGCCCGACAGGATGTCGTAGGCCACGTGGTCGTACACCGGAGCCGAGACCTCGTCGGCGCCGCTCTTCACGGCTCGGAGGAACCCGAGCAGGGCTCGCGTGTCGTAGCTCTCCGGGAAACCCTTGCGGTCCATGATCCCGCGTTCGATGAGGGTGGCGTTCGGGTGGAGGAAGCCATCTGTGGTCACCAGATCGACCTGGGGATGATCGGGCCAACGCGACAGCAACGCCTGCAGGATCCGGGCGAAAGTGGACTTGCCGACCGCGACCGAACCGGCGACGCCGATCACGTAGGGAACCTTCGGGGCGATCGAGCCGAGGAACGTCGACGACACCCTTTGGAGGTCCTGGACCGCGCTGACGTACAGGTTCAACAGCCGACTCAACGGGAGATAGATCGCGCTCACCTCGTCGAGGTCGATCCGCTCGTTGATGCCCTGGAGCGAGTCGAGATCCGCTTGACGCAGGGTCAACGGAGTCGCAGCCCGCAGTTGCGCCCAGTCGTCGCGGTCGAAGATCAGATACCGGTCGGGCACGGACAGCAACCGTACGCTGCTCCCATGGCTCGGGTGCAAGCGTCGCGGAAGCAACAGGGCGCCTGGTACACCCCGACGGGCCTGGTCGATCTGATCGTCGGTCGCATCCTCGACGATCTCGATGCGTTCGACCGTCTGGCCGACTGGCCGGCGGGCCGCCCCGTGCGTGTGCTCGACCCGGCATGTGGCGACGGGCGCTTCCTCGCCGAGATGCGGCTCCGACTGCACCTGCGCGGCCATTCGGTCGAGATGACCGGGTGCGACATCGACGCCGCCGCACTCGCCGACATCGTGCACCCGAGCGTCCGCACTCTCCACACCGACGCGCTCCATCACGACTGGGGCGACGAGCGGTTCGACATCGTGATCGGCAATCCGCCGTATCTCTCCCAGATGGCGGCGACGACGACGCGCGGCGGCTCGAGTCGCCACGGCGGTGGGCCGTACGCCGACGCGGCGGCGGAGTTCCTGTCGCTCGCCGTCCGGCTCGCCGACCCCGACGGTGGCCGGGTGGCACTCGTCTTGCCCCAATCGATACTGGCATCGCGCGACGCCGGACCGGTGCGTGAGCTCGTCGACGAGTTGGCCGATCACGCCTGGTCGCACTGGGAGCAGGAGCAGCGGCACTTCGATGCCAGTGTCAACGTGTGCGTTCTCGGGTTCCGGCGACCTTCGTCCGGTCCGACGCCGCCGCTGGGGTGGACGAGCGTCGTCACACAGCGCCTCGGCATACCACCCCTCGATCTCGGTTCGCTCGAACTCGCCGGCACGATCGGCGACCGTGCCGATCTCAACGTCAACTTCCGCGACGAGTACTACGCCCTCGTGCCGGTCGTCAGCGACGATGCCGACGGCCCGCCGCTCGTCACGAGCGGTCTCATCGACCCTGGCGTGTGCCGGTGGGGCGAACGACCGGTCCGGTTCGCCAAACGCGACTTCGCGCATCCGAGGGTCGACATCGACCGACTCGAGGGGAGATTCCCGGCGTGGGCTCGGCGCAAGTTGGTTCCCAAAGTGCTCGTGGCCAACCAGACCCAGATGGTCGAAGCCGTCGCCGACCCCGACGGGGCATGGCTGCCGGGCGTTCCGGTCACGGCGGTCGTGCCGACCGACGGTCGCCGCCGGACCGTGTTCGAGCTCGAGGCCGTGCTCACCTCGCCCGTCGCATCGGCGCTCTGCTGGCACGTCGGCGCCGGAACCGGCCTGTCGAGCACATCGGTTCGCGTCGGTCCGGCCTTGCTCGCCCGCGTCCCGTGGCCGGGAGGCGACCTGACGGCGGCCACCGTGGCGATGCGGCACGGTGATCCGGTCGGCTGTGGCGCAGCGGTCATGGACGCCTACGGGGTCTCCCAGGCGGAGGCCGGGGCGCTCCTCAGTTGGTGGACCGAACGGCTCCCCGTCTGACCGACTCGACGACGCCGCGCACCCGCTCCCAACCGGGCGAGCCTGCCACCATCCAGAGCAGCAACATGCCGGCGAGCTCGACGAGGTGGACGGCCTCGGCGAGGGGCGATCGATCGCCCGAGACGGTGTCGAGGATCGTTCCGACCGATGTCGTGGCGATGAGGGCAGCGACGAGCGGCAGCAACCCGAGCGCGCGATGGGGGCGCCACGCGACGTACGTGAGCCCGACCGCGAGCGCCAGGGCCGAGGCGCCCACATGGCGTGCGACATGCGGGGAAGCACCATCCAGATCCGCGAACACCAACGGTCGGATCGCGAAGGCACCGACGACGAAGCCGCACCATGCAAGAGCGGGTCGGAGCCACGCACCGCGCCCGAGGCGAACCGCCGGGGCCCGGGCCATCACACGATCGACGAAGTCGACTTCGACCCCGACCGCTCGCAACCGCACGGTGCGAGTGAGCACGGCGAGTCGATCCGCGTGATCTCGGCATCGTGCACATCGGTGGAGGTGAATCGTCAGACGTTCGTCGTCGCCGGGGCCGAGCTCGTCGTCGGCGGCCGTCGAGATCAGCTCACGCGCATCCTCGCACGCCATGCGGTCCGGCCCTGGTTCCACGTTGTGACGGTCGGCCCTAGTGACTGTTTGGTTCCCGCGGCAGACTGATCGCCCATGGATCACCTGACCCGGTTGCTGCTCGATGCCCAGGGGGGCGACCGCGACGCGCAGGAACGCTTCGTGGCCGAGACCCAGCACGACGTCCTGGCACTGTGTCGGTACCTCGGCGACCGCGACAACGCCGACGACCTCGCCCAGGAGGCCTACCAACGGGCGTTCGCCTCGTTGCACCGGTTCCGGGCAACCGGACCGGCGAAGCACTGGTTGCTGACGATCGTCCGCCGCACCTGTGCGGATGCGACGCGGCGGAGAAGCCGGCGCCGGCGAGTCGAGCAGCGGATCGCGTCCCTGGCCCACGACGAACGCGACGTCTCGATCCCGGTCTCCGATCGCAGCGAGGTCGACGAACTCCTGTACGAACTCGACGACGATCGGCGGGCGGCGTTCGTACTCACCCAGCTCACCGGACTCCGCTACGAGGAAGCCGCCGAGATTCTCGGGGTGCCGGTCGGCACGATTCGCTCTCGGGTGTCGCGTGCTCGTGAACAGCTGCTCGACGCGGTGCGCGCCGCCGAGATCGCCAGTCGGCCGGAACCGGAACGGCGGCTCCGGCGACCTCATCGATGATGACCACCCTCCGTTTCGTCGCGCCCGCGGCGCTCGTCGCGCTCGCGTCGCTCACCGCTTGCGGTGCCAACGCGTCGACCGCCGAGGTCGTTCTGTCGGCCCGCGGCGAGGAGGGCCAACGGATCGCCCGATCGAATGGGTGCGCCTCGTGCCATGGCACGAACGGCCAGGGCGGCGTCGGCCCGACGTTCGTCGGACTGTTCGGATCACAGGTCGAGCTCCAGGACGCTGATCCGGTCGAGGCCGACCGCGACTACCTCATCGAGTCGATCGTCGAACCTGGCGCGAGGCGGGTCGAGGGATACCGGTTGCAGATGCCCACGAACAACCTGTCCGAGGACGAGGTCGACGCAGTAGTGGCCTACATCATCGATCTCGCTGGGAGCAGCGAGACGATCGAACCGTCGTCGGGAGGCGACGAATGAGCCGAGCGAGGCGCCCGGTTGCCGGCTTGCTGCTCGCGATGGTCGCGCTGGTTGCATGCGGCGGCGACGAGCCTCGTGAGCTGGCCGGATATCGACGCGAGCCGGCGCCCGCCGTGGGACAGTTCGCGCTCCCCGACCTGAGCGACGGTGGGAGCGATTTCCCGCTGCGCGCCGACGATGGTGGCGTGCTCGTCGTCTATTTCGGCTACACCAATTGCCCCGACTTCTGCCCGACGACGCTGTCGGACCTCCGGCTGGCCACCCGACGACTCGACGACGGACTCGCATCTCGGATCGACGTGGCGATGGTGACCGTCGACCCGGATCGAGACCTCCCCGTCCTCGAGGACTACGTGGCGAGCTTCTTCGACGACGGGCATGCCCTCGGCACCGACGACCCCGCGACGCTCGCGCAGGTGGCGGCGCCGTTCGGAGTCAGCTACGACGTGACCGAGACCTCATCCGGCGAGATCGAGGTCGCCCACACCACCGCGCTCTACGCGATCGACGACACCGGTGATCTGGCCCTGACGTGGCAGTTCGGTGTCTCGATCGACGATCTCGCCGCCGATCTCACCCAGTTGTTGGAGGACGTGGCGTGAGTCGCTCGCAGTGGGCCGTACTCGCCGTCCTGGTGCCCTTCGTCGCTGTGGGCGGGCTGCTGCTCGGGCGTGCCATGGACGACGCCCCGGGAAGCGACAGCGTCGAGGTGGAACGGGCCGACGACGCTGTCTCGTTCGAGTACGACTACACGATCCCGCCGGGCACGGCCGGGCGGATCGCCGCCGGCGAGGCGGTCGAGATCGTCCCCGCCGAACTGGTCGTCGAGGTCGGCGAGGCGATCCGCATCGTCAACAACGACAGCGAGGACCACGTCGTGGGCGTCTTCTTCGTCGCGTCCGGCGAGACGCTCACCCAGCGATTCAACAGCGAGGGCGTGCTCGAGGGAGAGTGCAGCGTGCATCCGAGCGGCGCGTTCACCCTGCGCGTCGAAGCGTGAGGCGCGTCTCGCGCCCGCTCGGGTTGGCGATGACCGTCGGCGTGTGCGTCGGCGTGGCGACGCCGACGATCGCGTTCGCCGATGCTGCCGGCCCCACCGACTATCGCAGTGAGATCGTCGAAGTGACGCCAGCGGAAGCGGCCGGGGTGATCGATGTCGCGATCGAAGGTGGCGATGCGTTCGTCTCGATCGACGTCGCCCCGGGCCACGAGGTCGTGGTGTTCGGGTACGACGACGAGCCGTACCTCCGGATCGATGAGGCAGGAGTCGTCTTCGAGAACCGACGCTCGTTCGCGACGTACTACAACGAGGACCGCTACGGCGACGTCGATATTCCTGATGTCGTCGACAACGACGCTGCGGCCGAGTGGGCACGCATCGCTGGCGACGGTTCGTGGGCCTGGCACGACCACCGGGCCCATTGGATGGGGACCGAACCCCCGATCGGGCTCGAGCCGGGCGATTCGCTTCCGACCCAGGTCGTTCCGATGTCGGTCGACGGGACGCCCGTGGAGATCGAGGTCAGCACGACGCTGATCGCGCCGCCGTCGCGTTGGCCGGCGTTGTTCGGCCTGATGATGGGGCTGGCGATCGTCCTCGCCGCGTCGCTCGCCGGACCGGCCACCGTCGATCTGGTTGCCATCGTCCTGTCCGCGTTCGCCGTGTGGGTCGGTGTCGCCCAGTTCCGGTCCCTTCCTGCCGAGACCGGCCCCCTGGTCACCTGGTGGCTGCTGCCGGCGACAGCGTTGGCTTGCTGCCTAGCGGTCATCGCGATCTACGGCCGATCACGACTCGTCGAGGCCGGCCTGCTCGCGGTTGCCGGACTCCAGCTGTTGTTGTGGGCTGTCCGTCGACGGTCCGGTCTCAGCAGCGCGCTGCTGCCGACCGACCTCCCGTTCTGGCTCGACCGCGCGGTCACTGCGGCCGCGCTCTCCGGTGGCGCGGTGGTCGCGGTCGTCGCCGTGAGGGCGATGCTCGTGCGGCCGGTCACGTCGAGGGGCTGACCTCGAGCGCGTCGTCGATCGCCTCGTTCAGATCTCCCTGGTCCATCGGGCCGAGGTGCCGCAGCGTCTCACGGCCCTCGCCGTCGAGCACGATCGTGACCGGCATGGCCGTCGTCTCCAGCTCCGTCACGACGAATCCCTCGGAATCGAGGTACTGATCGTAGGTGGCCCCGACCTCGTCGATGAACGCGGCGGCACGGTCGCCGTCTTCGCCGATGTTGATCCCGACGAAGCGCACCTCGTCCGATCGGGCCAGGTGGACCTCCTCGAAATCAGGGATCTCGGCGCGGCACGGAGCACACCACGTCGCCCACAGGTTCACGACGGCCGGGCCGTCGATGTCGGCGAGACTGGTCGCCTCACCGCCGGCGAGCGGGACCAGGGCGACGTCGGGGAGTAGCTCCGACGACGATTCCTGTGCGCCGGCCACCGGCTGGTCGGCGACATCCGACGCGTCCTGCCCGCCGCCCCCGCAGGCCGCGAGGACCATCGTCGTGGTGGCGATTCCGGCGAGAACGCGTCGAAGGGTCACGGCGCGGACACGGCGACATCGACGTTGAGGGTCGTGTCGCCGGCCTCGGCGAACTGCAGGGTCAGCTCGATCTCGTCACCGACTTCGAGTGGTTCGACGAGGTCGAGCAGCATGACGTGGTAGCCGCCAGGCTCGAACGTCACCGTCTCACCGGCGTTCAGTGCCAGGCCATCGGTGAGCTCCTGCATCGTCATCGCCGGGTCCATTCCCTCCATGTCGCTCGTGTCGCTCGTGTCGCCCATGTCGTCGGAACCCTCCGCGTCGCCGCTGTCATCCATCTCGTCGCCGACATGTCATCGTCCGACATGTCATCGTCCGACATGTCATCGCCCGACATGTCGTCGTCCATCGCGGCCATCACGACCTCGTGGACCTGGGCGTCACCGGCGACCGACGCGGGCACACTGGCCCCGAGCAGGGTGTCATCGGCCTCGACGGTGAGGTCGAAGTAGATCGCACCGGTCGTCTGACCGGCAGCGCTGGTGCGGGCCCAGGCACCGTCGATCGAGACGGCTTCGTCGTCGGAGCCACACGCCGACAGGGCGAGGGCAGCCAGGGGCAGGAGGGTGAGTACACGCTTCATACCGTCTCGGTCGTCGCTCGGCCCGATCCGGTTCCCGGGAATGTCCGCACATTGCCCCGGTCGACGGCGCCAACGCTCAGCGGCGCCACGGTGCCGTCGGCGACACCGCGCCCTCGCCGCCGGTGAGCACCTCGACCCCGTCGTCGGTGACCAGGCAGGTGTGCTCGAACTGAGCGGTCCGCTTGCCGTCGGCGGTGACCGCAGTCCAGTCGTCGTCCCACATCTTGTGCTGCCAGGTGCCGAGGGTGATCATCGGCTCGACGGTGAAGGTCATACCGGGGCGCATGATCATCGAACCGCGCGAGTCGTAGTAGTGCAGCACCTGGATGTCGGTGTGGAACTGCTCGCCGATGCCGTGTCCGACGAAGGCCTTCACCACACCGAGCCGGTGGGCCTTGGCGTGCTCCTCGATCGCCCGGCCGACATCGCTGATCGGGCGACCCGGCTTGATCGCCTCGATGCCCTTCCAGGTGCACTCCTCGGTGATGCGGACCAGTTGGCGGCTCTGCGGATCGACATCGCCGACGAGAAACGTGGCGTTCGTGTCGCCGTGCACACCACCCACGTACGCGGTGATGTCGATGTTCATGATGTCGCCGTCCTGGACCGGGCGCGAGTCGGGGATGCCGTGGCAGATCACCTCGTTCGCCGAGCTGCAGAGCGCCTTCGGATACCCGTGGTAGTTGAGCGTGCTCGGGTACGAGTTGCGCTCGATGTAGAGGTCGTGGGCGTAGGCGTCGACCTCCTCGGTCGTGATGCCCGGGCGCAGGGACTCGCCGGTCAGGCGAAGGATCTCGGCAGCGACGGCGCCGGCGCGGCGCATACGTTCGATCACGTCGGGCGACTTGATGCGCGGCTCGTCCCAGTGCTCGACGACGCCCGTCTCGGCGTATGAGGGACGTTCGATGTGGTCGGGCACCGGGCGCATCGGCGTGACCTCACCGGGCAGCACGCGTCCCTCGGACTTCTTGTGGCACCGCTTGTACTTGCGTCCGCTGCCACACCAACACGGGTCGTTCGCCTGCGGGAGTAGCGCCGGGGGCTGAATGAGGGTTCGCATCAGAGCAACCAGTCTAGGAGAGCACGGCCCGACCTGCATCTCGATCGCGGTTCCCGGTGCGCGACGAAGCTGTCACTGCGGGAGGCGGATCTGCACCACACCACCCGGGCGATCGACCACCTCGATCGTTCCACCGTGGGCATGTACGATGCCCCGTGCGATCGCCAGTCCGAGGCCGGCGGTTCCGGTGCTCACGTCGCGGGCCTCGTCGCCGCGTGTGAACGCCTCGAACGCACGCTCCCTGATTTCGTCGGGGAATCCGGCACCCTCGTCGGCGACGACGACCGTCGCGTCACCGGCCGATGCCGCCACGGTCGCGGTCACCGTCGATCCGCCCGGCGTGTGACGAATTGCGTTCTCGAGGAGGTTGCGAAGCACTCTCGCGAGTTGGGCCGGGTCACCCGTCACTGCCACCCGGTCGACGACGTCGATCACGAGCGACACGTCGCTCCGACCGGCGAGCGGACGCAGGGTCTCGGTCGCCTCGTCGACGAGCTCCGAGAGGTCGACGCGGGCGCGACGCATCTCGAGCGTGCCCGTCGACAACCGCGTGTGCAGTTGGAGATCGTCGACGAGGTCGGCCAGCGCCTGCACCTGCCGCTCCATCCCGTTCAGGTAGGCATCTGGATCGGTGGCGACACCGTCGCGGATCGCCTCGACCGACGCCCGCAGCGCGGCGAGCGGGGTCCGCAGGTCGTGCGAGATCGACGACAGCATCAGCGATCGCTCCCGCTCGACGGCGTCGAGTCGTTCGGCCATCCGGTCGAACTCGCGCGCTGCGTCTCCGAGCTCGTCGTTGCGCACCACGCCCGTCCGGGCGCCGAGATCGCCGGCGGCAACACGGCTCGCAGCCGCGCTCAACCGGTGGGCGTCGCGGGCGATCGGTGCCGACAGCACGTACGCCGCGAGCGCAGCGGCGAACGTGGCCGGGATCATGATCCAGAGCAGGAATCCGAGGTCCTGGTCGTTGATGAACATCTGCTGAGCTGCGATCACGATCATGATCACGGCAACGGCCAGCACTCCGAGCGACGCCCACATGAAGCGCCTGCCGAGCCGGTTGAGCCGCCACTGCCCCGTGGTGGACCGTTCGCTCACGGTTCGAACCGGTAGCCGACACCCCACACGGTGGTGATCCAGCGCGGGCTCTCGGGATCGGCCTCGATCTTGTTCCGAATCCTTCGGACGTGCACGGTGACCGTCGCAGGATCCTGCCAATCGGGCGACGACTGCCACACGTCGCGAAGCAGATCGGCCCGCGAGAACACCTGTCGCGGCGAACCGGCGAGATGGGCGAGCACGTCGAACTCCTTCGGAGTCATCTCGACCAGTTCGCCGTCGCGATGCACCTCACGCGATCGGTTGTCGATGACGAGTCCGTCGAACTCGATCCTCGCGCTCGCCGGCTGCGCCTTCGGGGCGGCCCGGCGGAGAACTCCGTTGACACGGGCAGCCAGCTCGCGCGGGGAGAACGGCTTGACCACGTAGTCGTCGGCGCCGAGCTCGAGCCCGGCGACCCGATCGCTCTCCTCGGCTCGGGCGGTGAGCATGATCACGGGCATGTCGCCGAGTTGGCGGATTCGCCGGAGGATGTCGAGACCGTTGATGCCTGGAAGCATCATGTCGAGGACGACCAGATCGAACGATTCGTCGTCGAGCAGGGCCATCGCGGTCGTGCCGTCGGCCGCCTCGATCACCTCGTGCCCGTCGCGTCGGAGGTAGCCGACCACGACCTCTCGGACGGTCGGCTCGTCGTCGACGACCAGGACCCGGGTGCCGTTCCCGACCGCGTTCATCCCGTCAGGTTGTCGGCTCGACGGGACGCGATCAACCCCGGATCGAGCAGTTTCGGAAACGTTCCCGCGCCGACGCTCACGACGCCGGCCGACGGTCGTGCCAGCGCCGACCTCACGGCGGACCGTCCTCCGGGGCCAGGCCCACCCGCTCGATCTGGAAAGCGGCGATCACAGCGTGGGCCAAGATCACGTCATGGTTGGCCGCGGCCGACGCCCGCTTGGCGACCGCGCTGGCATCGCACGTGTCGTTCCCGGAGAAGACGATCGCCGATTGCACACGCACGTCGCTGAACAAGGCCGTCCGGGCGAAGGATGGCTCCGACCTGTCGGCAAGCTGCCCGGCTTCGCACACGCATCGGATGCCCTGCGGGTGTGGACCGACGGTGAGGAATGTGGCGCTTCGACGGGCGCTTCGATCCGGTCACCGGCGTTCGCCTCGACGCGAAGCTCGAGGCCGCCCTGCAGGAACTGTTCGCAGAGGCGACGCCTGACACTTGACCCGCCGATCCCATGTTGAAGCAGCACCACCTGCGGGCGTTGGCGCTCGAACGACTCGTCACGGGTCAGACCGGTGGTGGCGCTCGTCCGGGGTGCCCGGAGTACGTCGTCGTGATCGACGGCGACGAACCCGACGGCGTCGGCGGACCGACGGTCGACTGGGGCATCCGAGTCGAGGTCCCCACCCGAGTCCTCGCCGAGCTCACCGGCGACGATGTCGTCCACGCCGTCGTGGTCCGCAACGGGGTCGTGATCCACGCACCGGGCCAGCTCGACCTCGGGCGCACGATGCGCCTGGCGAACCGAGCCCAGCGACGGGCGGCGCGGGCATTGGACGCGACCCACGCGATCGCAGGATGTGGAGTCCGGTTCTCGTGCTGCGAGCTCCACCACATCGAATGGTGGCGCAACGGCGGGCGCACCGATCTCCGCAACCTCCTCCCCGTCCGCGCCCGGCACCACAGCAGCGTCCACGACCATGGCTGGGAACTCACCCTCGGCCCGAACCGGAACTCGCGATCCGGTTCCCCGACGGCACCATCCACAACACGGGCCCACCCACCCGGCGAGCGGCCTGAGGCCACGGGCACCTCGACGACCGTGGACGCTGGCGCGCCGAGGCACACTCGGTGCCTCGATTCAGGGTGCGAGGCGGCTGATCGTCCAACCGGCGGCGTCGTCGATTCGATATCGGAAGCGGTCGTGGAGTCGGCTGGGTCGACCCTGCCAGAACTCCCACTCGGTCGGTACCAGACGCCAGCCACCCCAGTGGGGCGGGCGCGGGACGGGTTCGCCGGCGAATCGCCGCTCGGCGTCGGCGACGAGCTCGGTCAACTCGTGCCGATCGCGAATCACCTCGGACTGCGGCGACGCCCACGCGCCGATCTGACTCGGGCGCGGTCGCGACGCGAAGTACTCGTCACTCTCGTGATCGCTCACCCGCTCGACCGAGCCGCGCACCCTGACCTGGCGGTGCAGGTCGAGCCAACCGAACGTTGCGGCGGCGACCGGTCGCGCCGTCAGCTGATGGCTCTTGACCGACTCGTAGTTGGTGAACAACGTGAACCCGAATCGATCGGCGCCGCGCACCAGGACGATGCGGGCATCCGGTGCGCCGTACAGGTCGACGGTCGACATCGTCATCGCGTTCGGTTCGGCGACTCCTGCGTCGAACGCTTCCGAATGCCAGACGTGCCACTGCTGCATCGGATCGAGCGCGAGATCGGCCAGATCGAGACCGGCCGTCTCGTACTGCACCCGCCGATCGCGAATCGGATCCTGATCGTCCATGGCTCAATTCTCGATGCGCTCGATGCCCCGCATGTAGGGGCGAAGGACCTCCGGCACGCTCACCGATCCGTCGGCGTTCCGGTAGTTCTCCACGATCGCGGCCCACACGCGCGGCACCGCGAGGGCAGATCCGTTGAGCGTGTGGACGAACTCGGTGCCCTTCTGCGGGTTGCCGTCGTCGTCGAGCGGTCGATACCGAATATCGGCGCGTCGGGCCTGATAGTCACCGAACCAGCTGATCGACGACACCTCGAGCCACTGGTCGGCACCCGGAGCGTAGACCTCGATGTCGAAGCTGCGATGGTGGCTCTGGCCCATGTCGCCCGTGCAGATCTCGATGATCCGGTACGGCAGGCCGAGGGCCTCGATCGCGCTCTCGGCGCGGACGACCATGTCATCGAGCAACGCCGGCGCCTGCTCGGGCGTGCTCAGGGCGAGGATCTCGACCTTGTCGAACTCGTGGGCCCGCAACATCCCGCGCGTGTCACGCCCGGCCGAGCCGGCCTCGCGTCGGTACGACGGGCTGTAGGCCATGAAGCGCTTCGGCAGCTGCGAGGCATCGATGATCTCGCCAGCGTAGATCGACGTCAGCGGAACCTCGGCCGTCGGGATGCACCACAGATCGTCGCGCTCGATCGCGAACGCGTCGTCGGCGAACTTGGGCAACTGTCCGGTGGCGGTCAAGGTGGCCGTCGAGACGAGCGAGGGCGGCCGAATCTCCTCGTGCACATCGGCATTGCGGTCGAGCGCGAGCTGGCACAGCGCGCGAACCATCGTCGCGCCAGCACCACGCTGCATCGTGAACATCGCTCGGGCGACCTTGGTGGCGCGCTCGTTGTCGAGGATGCCCAGAGCGGTCGCGGTCTCCCAGTGAGGCACGCGCTGATGATCTGGGAAAGCCTCTGGCAGGAACGGCCCTTTGACCACCGGGTTGTCGCCGTCGCTCTCGCCGTCGGGCGCACCGTCGTACGGGATGTTGGGGATGACGAGCAGCTCGTCTCGCAGCGCCGTGGCCACTTCGTCGTGCTCGCCGTCGAGCAGTTGTTCACGATCGCCGAGCGTGCGGCTCTCCACCTGCAGTGCCTCTGCCTCGTCGATCTTGCCGTCGCGCCGTAGCGTTCCGACTTCCTTCGAGATCGACTTCACCCGCGCCCGCAGATCGTCGCGCTCCGAGATCAGCTCGCGCAGACGACGATCGAGCTTCGCAGCACGATCGAGCGCCTCGAGCGTGCCGGCATCGTTGCGACGTGCGAGTGCGGAGCGCACGCCGTCGAAGTCGTTGCGGATCAGCCGTACGTCGATCACGGCAGCGAGCGTACTGTTCGGCGCCTCGCGAGCCCCGCCCCGTCGTCACTCATCTCCGGCGACCGCGACGGGTCCGCCGAGCGGATGACGGCGACATCGGCCCACGACGAGCGCGGGTCACCGATCGCTCCAGGTGGGTGGTTCACCGGTCTCGAGCTCGATGACGCGCGCCTTGGCGACTCGCCAGGCCGCATCAGCCTCGGCGATGTCTCGGCGGGATCGGCGAGCAGCTTTCGCCACCGCGATCGCTGCGTCGAGGTCGAGTCTCGCCAGTCGCAGCTCCTCGGCGCGCTGCGCGGCGAGCTCGGCGGCGATCCGCTCCGCCTTGCGCCGCTCACGTTCCGCCTGTTCGAGGGCATCGGATCGTTTGAGCGCAGCTGCGAAGCGGGCGACGGGGTCGCGATGCTCCTCGGCCTTCTTGCGTCGTTTCCGAGCCGGCATGCAACGATCGTAAGTGACAGCGCTCGATCGGTGGGCTCCGGCGGGACGGATGACCGGATCCGGGAATCCGATGCTCAGCAGTGGCCGCTCCAGCCGTCACATCCGACGGCATCATGTGAACAGCGTCGTCGCAGCGATCTCGTGGTGGCCGACGACCATGTCCCGACGCGCTCCGCCCCGACCCCTGTGACGCTTCGACCGCCTCGACCGCCGTCCACTGCTCGAAAACGTCGATCCTCCCTGGTTCGATCGGGTCGGCCGAGAGGTGACGCAACCTCTGCCGCACGGGCCGCACGGAAGACGGCGACGCAGCCCTCGATGAAGCCGGCACGCTCAGCCGGATCGACCCGCATGCCGCCCGAGACGACGATCACCGGGCGATCACACGTCCGGAGGGGCGCTCTGGGCGAACTCGCGCTCGACGTCGGCCGTGGTCAACGGGATCTCGTCGTGGCCGGTGATCTCGGCCGCTGGCATCTTGCCGCGTCGCTTGAAGTCGTACGACTCGTTGTGTCGAGCGGCGAACTTGGTGAAGAACAGGTAGATCACGATCGCCCAGAGGAACAGACCACCCGCCGTCTTCATGATCGCCCCGGCGAGCTGCTGATCGTTGACGGCCGAGATACCCCAGAGGCGCAATGGCTTGTCGTAGGACTCATAGACGATCCCTTCGGCGAACGTGAGCCACGCCGCCGGTACCGTCGGGACGACCGATTGCAGGAAGAGGTAGATCATCGCCCCGGCCACGCCGATGCGGAACTCGGGCACAGGGCCGCACACCGGCGTCCACATGAGCAGCGACGTCGACACCACCATCACATGGAGCAGATAGTGCAGTGCGCCGTTCTGCACCGATTCGTTGACGAGGAGCGGGATGTGCAAGATCATCACCGATGCGTTGAACAGCACCCCTGCGACGACCGGCTTGGCGAACCACTTCACGATCCGGTAGACCGCACCGTCGCCGAGCAGGACACGAGCCAGCCAGGTCGGTGTCGCCATGAGTGCGAGCGGCGGGAGGAAGTAGCTGAGCGCCATGTGCTGCACCATGTGAGCCGAGTACAGGTACTCCTCGCTGATGTCGTGGAGCGGCCAGTCCGACGCCACCCACAACGTGAACATCGCCATCGCGAACGTGACGATGTTGGCGCGCGACACGACGGGAGCACCCGCGGGTACCGCCCGCGGACCGATCACCCGCACCATGTAGATGTAGGCGCCGGTCAAGAACCCGACCAGCAACCAGACCTCGGGATGCCACTGGAACGCGAGCGGGTCGACCGGGAGATCCGCTGCCAGCGAGTTGGGGAGGTGGAGGTGCTGCGCCATCACGGCGCCTTTCCGAGCGAGCTCAGGAGCTGAAGAACTTGAACGTGAACAACGCCGCGAGGTAGACGCCGATCGCCAGACCGAGGCCCATGTAGAACATCACGCTGAACAATCGGTTGTCGAACTTGAGGTGCATGAAGTACAGCACGACACTGAAGAACTTGATCAGCATCAGGCTGATCAGCAGGGGCAGGAACAGGGCACCGAGGTCGTCGACCATGTAGCTCAGGGCGACTTCGATCGCGGTGATGATCGCGAGCGCCAATGCCACCTTGATGTAGCCGAGATCCGAGAGGCCGTGCTCGTGCTCGTCGTGCTCACTGGCGTGAGCCGTGTCGTGGGTGTCGGTTGCAGTGCTCATGCGAAATACTCCTGGATCACGCCGGGATCAGGTAGACGAGCGTGAAGATGAGGATCCAGACGATGTCGACGAAGTGCCAATAGAGGCCGACCAGTTCGACGACCTCGGCCTTGTCGCCGGGGACCCGGTTCTTGACGATCATGCCGACCGTTGCCATCAACAAGATGATGCCGACCGAGACGTGGACGCCGTGAAAGCCGGTGAGGGTGTAGAAGCTCGAGGAGAACAGGCTCGTCGTGAAACCGAGGCCCTCGCGGTAGAACGTCGTGAACTCGTACACCTGGCCGGCGACGAACAGCGAGCCGAGCAGCGCGGTGACGGTGAGCCACAAGTTGGTGTTGCGGTCGTCCTTGCGATTGGCCGACGACACGGCGAGCACCATCGTGAGCGACGACATCAGCAGCACGAAGCTCGACGCCGACGTGAACGGGATGTCCCAGTACTGGTCGGGGCCACCCTGGGCCGAGTGACGCCCACGGTAGAGCATGTAGGTCGAGATGAGGCCGCCGAACAGCAGGCACTCCGAACCGAGGAACAGCCACATCGCGAGCTTGTTGTTCGACAGACCGGTCGACGTGTGGTGCGCGTCGTGGTCACCTCCGGCGTGCCACCCGCCGGTCGATGCCGGCGCCGATGCGATCGTGTCAGCCATGAGCGGCGACCTCCAGCTCGGCGCCGCCCTCGGGCGGTGGCGGGTCGTAGTCGGCCTCGGACGCGGTGTGGGGTTCGAGACCCCAACCGAACATCGACAACAGTGCGATCGCGCCGCCGACGGGCACCAACAGCAGGTTGTAGATGACCCCGTACGCCATGATCGGCAGCGAGAAGGCAAGGAGGATCGGCCAGTACGACGGCGACGGCAGGTGGATGTGGGCCTCTGCGTTCGCCTCCTGGTCGGCGAGGATGTCCTCGGCCGTCGCGACCTGGTGGAACTCGTGGTGGTCGCCTTCCCCGCGGTCCTCGTACTTCCGGTGGAAGAATTCGTCGAGGTGACCGATGGTCGGGATCGCGTCGAAGTTGTGCTCCTTGGGAGGGCTCGCCGTCATCCACTCCAGGGAGCGAGCATCCCACGGATCGAGCGGGGCGGGACCGTGCTTGCGATGCGAGACGACGACGTTGACGAAGAACAGCAGCACGCCGATCCCGAGGATGAACGCTCCGATCGATGCGACGAGGTTCCAGAACCCGAGATCGAAGAATCCCTCGCCGGCGCGGTTCTCGGTCCACTGGTACATGCGGCGCGGCTGGCCCTGGAGACCGATGATGTGCATCGGACCGAAGGTCAGGTTCAGACCGACGATCATCGTCCAGAAGTTCCACTTACCCCACGTTTCCGACAGCATCTTGCCGAACACCTTGGGCCACCAGTAGTACAGCCCGGCGAAGATGCCGAGGATCGCCCCACCGAACAGCACGTAGTGGAAGTGGGCGACGATGTAGTACGTGTCGGTCTGCTGGGTGTCGGATGGTGCGACCGCATGGGTGACGCCCGACAGACCTCCGATCGTGAACTGCACGATCAGACCGATCGCGAACAGCATCGCCGTGGTGAAGCGCAACTTGCCGCCCCACATCGTCATCGTCCAGTTGACGATCTTCACGCCGGTGGGGATCGCGATCGCCATCGTCGCGACCGAGAACACGGCGACCGAGATCGGGCCGAGGCCGGAGGCGAACATGTGGTGCGCCCACACTCCCCAGCCAACGAAACCGATCGCCGCACCCGAGAACACGACGAGCGGGTAACCGAACAACGGCTTCTTGGAGAAGACCGGCAGGACCTCCGAGACGATGCCGAACGAGGGCAAGATCAGGATGTACACCTCGGGGTGACCGAAGATCCAGAACAGGTGCTGCCACAGCAGTGGGTCGGCGCCGGCTTCGACCGAGAAGAAGGTCGCGTCGAACGATCGCTGGAACATGAGCAGGAACAGCGCCACCGTGATGACGGGGATCGCGAACAGCAGCAGGAACTGGACCACGAGGATCATCCACGTGAAGATCGGCATCTTCATGAGGCTCATCCCGGGCGCCCGCATGTTGATGACGGTCACGATCAAGTTGATCGCGCCGGTCAGCGAGGCGATACCGGTGATCTGGAGGCCGAACGTCCAGAAGTCGATGCCGTTGGTCGGTGAGAAGGGCACCGAGGAGTTCGGCGCGTACATGAACCAACCGCCGTCAGCTGCGCCGCCGAGCAGCCACGACGTGTTGATGAAGATCGCGCCGGCGAGGAAGCACCAGAAACCGAATGCGTTGATGCGAGGGAACGCGACGTCGCGGGCCCCGATCTGGAGCGGGACGAAGTAGTTCGCGAACGCCGCCGCCATCGGCATCACGAACAGGAACACCATCGTCGTGGCGTGCATCGTGAACATCTGGTTGTACTTGTCGGCGTTGAGGATCGTGCCCTCCGGCCCGGCGAGCTGGGCCCGGATCAGCAGCGCCTCGAATCCGCCCACCAGGAAGAAGAACAGCGCAGCCGCGCCGTACATGATGCCCAGCTTCTTGTGGTCGATCGTGAAGAACCACGATTTCCAGCCGGTCGTCTCGACCGGGCGCCGGAAGACGCCGAAGGACGACGACGGTGTGGCAACCGCCGGGGTCAGGGCACGCTGGGCCGGGCGTTCGATCAGCGCCATCTCAGATCACTCTCCAGATCACTTGCGCTCGAGCAGGTAGGCGACCAGTTCGTTGATCTGGTCTTCGGACAGGGCGAGGTACGGCATCCCGCGTACGAGGCCGTCGGTCTCGTCGAGGAGTTCGGCGTCGGCGTACATCGGCTTCTTGGCCGGCGCGTTGCGGAGCCACTCCTTCAGATCGATCTCGTTCAGGCAGTCTGCGGTGACACCTGCCAAGTACCGGTCGCCGAACTCCGACGGCGAGGCTTCCCAGACGTCGGCTCGGCACGCTTCGGTGAGCAGATCCCAGCTCGCGCCGGCCAACGTGTTGCGTGTCATCAGGTTCGTGAGGTTCGGAGCGGCGCCGCTCCAGACGAACTGCTCCGGGGCCGACACGATCAGTTCGCCGTCGGCGTCGGTGAGCCCGTTCACCTGGTGGCACCGCGAGCATTGCGAGATGAACGTCTGCTCACCGGTGGCGGCCAGGGTGCCTTCGACCGGAGCCTGGTAGGGCTCGAGCTGATTGTCGATCCAGGTCTGGAAGTCGGCATCGTCGAGGGCGACGATCTCCATTCGCATGTTCGCATGGGAGAGCCCGCAGAACTCGGCGCACTGGCCGGCGTAGATCCCCGGCTGCGAGGCGTTGAAGTTCCAGGTGTGGACGCGGCCCGGCACCATGTCGCGCTTGCCGTTGAGCTTCGGGACCCAGAACGAGTGGATCACATCGCGGCTCGTGCCGCGGATGACGACCTTCGCGTTCGTCGGGATCACCATCTGGCCGCTGGTGATGATCGGGGAGGCTTCCACCGTCGGGGTGAAGCCACAGATGTTGCCGTCAGCGTCGACCGGATAGTCGTACTCCCACCACCACTGCTGTCCGGTCACGTTGACGACGCAGTCGGCGTCGTCGGTGTCGTTGAGTGCGATCACCGTGGCGACGGTCGGCACGGCGATCGATGCGAGGAGCACCGCCGGGAGTGCGATGAACAGATACTCGAGCCACGCCTTGCCGTGGCTCTGCTCGGGGATCGGCTGGCCGCGGTCACGGAACTTCACGACCGCGTAGAACACCGCACCCATCACGATCAAGCCGACGACGCCGGCGAGCGCGAAGATCGGCCACTGGAGATCATGGATGTCCTGGGCGTACTCGCCGGCAGGAGCCCATGTGTCCTGGGGGGCGTCCCGGGCGCACGACGCGAGGACGACGGCGGATCCACCGGCGAGCAACGTCCGGCGGATCACGGTGTGACGGGAGCGGGGGGAATCGGTCGGCATCAGTGTTGTCCGTACTTTCGGAGGCAGCGTAGACCAAGGGCTCATGGGACCACCACACCGAGCTCGGCATCGGATCCGGCGACGGTGAAGGCGAACCCCTCCTCGACGGCGAAGCTCGGCCGGTCGAAGACGACGGTGAGCAACTGGACGCCTCCATCCTCGACGAGCGCTGTGCACAACCGCTCCGGGCCCAGCGCGATGCCGTCGGCGTCGACAGCCGGGTGGAGCTCGATCACGAGCCGGGCATGTTCGCCGGAATCGTTGCGGAACAAGATGTTGTTCGGGTTCGAGCGGGGCAGCGTGAGCGAATCGAACCCTCCCTCGTAACCGGTGACGTCGGCGGTCAGGCCGGCATCGTCGTAGGTGATCTCGGCGGCGACGTTCGACTTCGAGGCGACCGACTGGCTCGCCTTCTCGTCGGCTTCGGTCTCCTCGGTGCCGCAGGCGTTCTCCTCGGCGAGCGCTCCGGTCGTCTCGTGCGGGTGGGTCTCGCGCTCGCCGTTGAGTCCGGCGACGGCGCCGCCGGCGATGAGGGCGACGGCGGCCAGCGAGAAGGTTCCGGCCAACGTCGATTTCGACAGGTCGCGCTTGGCCCACATCGCCCCACCGACCGCGAGGACGAGCGCGGCCACGATGGCGAAGGCGGCAACCGTCGCCGCCTTGCTCGGCAAGCCCAGCATCACGCGACTGAACGAGTAGATCACCACACCGGCGCCGATCGCGGCGGCGACGGGGAGTTCGAGTGGGTCGACCAGCTGGTCGCGGGCGTCGGCGTTGTAGGACCGGTCGGCCGACGCACGCTCGCTCCATCCTTGGATCATCCACTCGATCGCGCCGGCGACGATCGCGATCACACCGAGCACGAAGATCGCCCGGTAGGTGACGAGGCCCAGCGTGAGCGTGGTCGCACCGATGCCGACCAGCAGCGGCCACAGCGACCCTCGAGCGGTCGCCTGGGCCGCGGGCGCGGTCTCGAAGTTCTCGTGGTCCATCGCCGAGACGTTCGAATCGCGCACGAACAGATTGACGGCGGCGAGCAGCGAGAGGGCGGCAGCGGCCGAGATCAGTCCGATCGTTCCCAATGCGCCGCCCTGGGCGACGCCGTAGACGGCAGCGAAGACCCACGCCGCTGTGGCGGAGCCGATCAGGAGTTTGGAGCCGGTGGTGAACATCGTGGTGCTGAACTCACTTGGTGACGTAGACGACGAACCAGACCGCGCTGTACGCCGCGGCGGCGAAGTACCAGAACAGAGCATGAGCCGAGAGGATCTCGGTCTCCCGGAGACGGCCACCGAGCACGCGGAACGCGGCGACAGCGGTGTAGAAGAGCCCGGCCGCGACGATCGCGGTCATCGTGCCGGTGACGGCGTAGAACAGCGCGCCGTAGTAGTCGGCCGACATCTCGACACCCATGTTGATGTAGACGAACGCTTGGGCGTTGATGAACGCCACCGCGAGGATCGCCGTCACGACCAGTGCCAGCGCGGTGTGCGCCCGGTCGCCGCGACTGCCGGAGTAGACGGCCCACTGTGCGAACAGGCACAGGCCCCAGATGGTCATCAGCATCACGTTGCTGGCGACTTCCGGGATGATGTAGTCGGCCGGGAATCGCTCGCCGCCGCCGTCGAGGAAGCGCTCGCGGAGCAGCACGTACACCGCCAGCATCCCGCCGATCAGCATGGTGCCGGCGGCGACACCGAGCGCCGTTCCGATGAACAGTTGGCGTCGGGGCGCGGGAGGCGCAGCGGCCGGCAGGGCGAGCGGAGCTGAGGAAGCGCTCACGACAGACCCCCTTCGTACGTCATGTCGAACTGCGGTTCGGGCGACGCCACGGTCGCGACGTGCTCGTAGTTGTCGGCCGGTGTCGGCGATGGGGTGCCCCACTCGACGGTGTGGCCGCCGAACGGGTTCTGGTCCGCGACAGGACCGACCCCGGTGAACGTCTTCACCATCAACCCGACGAACGCCAGGATGGTGACCGCCATGAGTCCGTGGCCGACCGTCGCCAACCAGTTCCAGAGCGCCGCCGGGCCGTCGTAGTCGAGCGACAGCATGATCGCCACGTCGGCGTCGTTGGCGGGGATGCCACCGGCCTGGTCGGCGAGCCCGGCGATGTACAGCGGCAGGCTGGCGAGCACCGTTGCGAGCACCCCGAGCAGGGCGAGCGGCAGCACCTGCCTCTCGGGCAGCACGCGACCCCACAGCTTCGGGGCCCAGAAAGCGACACCGCCCATCACCGCGAGTGCCGTGCCGTAGACGACGTAGATGGTGGCGCCCTCCTCGACCGTGGTGCCGAGGATCTCGAGATCGGTGATGCCGATCGCGAAGTTGCCGACGACTCCCACCAGGACCATGCCGAGACCGAGGAACGAGAACACGAAACCCGATGTGATCGATGGTCGCCCGCTGGCGAGGCCGTTCTTCGCGGTGAGCCCGCCGAGGCCCATCACCACCACGAGGCCCAGGAGTGGCAATCCGGCGAAGATCAGGAACGGGACGGCGCCCTCGAGGAAGGTCTGACCGTCGGTGTCGATGGTGACGTCGTGGACGAACTGCTGCGTCGTGGCCGCGAGCGCCGCCACGCCGACGAGCGCGATGCCGGCGAATGCCACGCCGCGCAGAGGCTGGCGGGCCTTGAACGTGACCGGGATCATCTCTGCCGCGACACCCACCGCGGGCAGCGCATAGACGACGACGGCCGGGACCGAGAACACCCAGCCGAGCCAGGCGGCGATGCCCTCGGCGCCACCGAAGTTGGCCTCGATGGCGAGCCGATGATCGATGAACAGATAGACGATGACGCCGAAGACCACAGGAAGCGCGAGCAGCATGCCCAGGGCTCCGACCAGGGCCGACCATGCGAAGAGCGGCACCCGTCGCATCGTCATGCCCGGAGCACGGGTCGTGAGCACGGACGTGGCGACGCACCCGGCCGATGCGAGCAGCCCGAGGATCATCAGACCATGACCGGCGAGGAACATGTCGACCGCCTGCGGCTCGCCTCCGCCGATTCCACCGTTGCGGCCCAGCGCGACCATCGTGAGTGCGAATCCGCCCAACCACGCGTAGAAACCCGTGAGCGCCACTCTCGGGAAGGCGATCGAGCGAGCTCCGACCTGGAGCGGGGCGATCGCAACCGACAGGCCCAGCGCGAGCGGGATGATGGCGCCGAAGACCAGACCGACACGGTAGGCCTGGATCAACTGGAGCAGGGCGTTGCTCTCGAGCAGCAGGTTGGCGTCGTCTGCTCGCTCGATGCCCAAGAGCAGGCCGAGGACGGCGGTCGCCAGGAGGGCGAGCAGACCGAAACCGAGATACAGGCGACCGATTCGCTTGTGGTCGGTCGTGGTGAGCCAAGCCGCCGCACCGATGAAGAACGACGCCACGACCGAGTCGGCGTTGCCGTGCTCCGCGTCAGCGGTGTCTGGACGTGTATCGATCGTCGTCATGAGACGTGGTGGATTCCCTTGAACTTCGTTGGCAAGTTGGAACGGGGTACGAGCCGGCTGAACGGTCGTCGCGACACTACCGAGCGAACACTACTGGCCCGGCCCCGGCGAAGAGGAAATCCACAGGATCATGACGTCGGTCACGTCATGGGATCCGGCGCGTCGACCCGGTCGAGGCCGAAGTGGTCGCGACCCTCGGCGTTCAGGTCATCGATCGTGGCTCGGCCCACGAAGTCGCATTCGAAGTGCTCGTCCGGAAAGTCGAGTGGGCTCTGACCTCGCTCGAACCGCTCCAACATCGACGGCGCGTAGGCGTCGTTGCGAGGGCAACGCGGCGCAACTCCGATGTACATCACATTGCCCGACCGGGTGTCGTTGGCAGCTGCGTCGACGCTGTGGACGACGTCGCCGTGCCACCAGACGGTGTCGCCGGGCTCGACGATCGGGATCGGGGTCAGCGCCGGGAGCAGGACGTCGTCGGCGCGGAACCGGCGCGGTGCCTCCTCGGGTCGATTGCCGTGTCGGCCCAGTTCGCCGGCGATACCTCGCACCAGCAGGTACGCAGCCGCGGTCGGGATCGGGATGACGTGCAACACCCCGTCGGCCGGGTGCATCTCCGAGAGCGCCGTCCAGCCCTGGAACGACCGGAAGACGCTCGCCGGCGCTGCAGAGACCGCCTCGACGGTGGTGCGGTGTGACGCATCCCACGGGTCGTAGTCGTCGAACCGCCCCGAGAGCACCTCGCGGAACACCGACGCGTTCTCGTCGGTGCGCCAGCCGCCGCTCGACGCCGAATCGGAGTGCGGCGGCAGACCCTTCGCCGTCACGCCGGGCGCACGCCGGCGGAGTCGGTCGGGGTAGCCGATGTCGCGGTCCGGATCGAACCACGATCGGCCGCCAACGTCGTGGTGCCAGATGGAGTTCAGGAAGCGGCGGGCGGTGGTCGCGTTCGCGTGCTGACGCGCCTCGACCTGGGCGACCGACCAGTAGACGCCCCAGATGCGTGAACCGGTTGCCGCGGCCTCCGGATATCGGTCGGCGAACACCGCATCGAAGCTGTTCGCCGCGAGGTAGCCGGCGATCTGCTCGTCCCACGCCTCGGCCTGCGATCGCTCGAACGTGCCGCGAAGCACGACGCAGCCGCGCCGTCGGATCCGGTCGATCGATGCAGGTGGAACCCGGTCGGCGACCACGTCCGCGAACTCGACGACCGGGAACGCCGTGCCGTCGCCGTGCTCATCGCGCACGGCGGCGACCTCGAGCGTCATTCGACCCCGGATGTGTTCGAGGAGATCGCCGACGGTGGCTGGTGTGAGATCGAACCGATCGAGCAGCTCTCGCGGATCGGTGATCGTCACGCCGCTGTCACACCAGGACGTCGAGCATCATCGCTCCGAACAGCGCGGTGACGTAGGTGATCGAGTAGCCGAAGACGCGCATCGACGCCGTGGCGTTCGGATTTCTCCCGAGCCACAAGGTGGCGCCGACGAAGATCGCACCGAGCACGACGGCAGCGGTGGCGTAGATCGCACCGAGGTCGCCGACCGGGATCAGAATCAGCGTGCAGGTCACCATCGCGACCGTGTGGCCGACCATCTGGCGGACGGCGTGCTCGAACGGGACGACCGCGGGCAGCATCGGGACGTTGGCCGCCCGATAGTCGTCGGCGTACTTGATCGCGAGCGCCCAGAAATGCGGGGGCGTCCAGAAGAACATCGCACCGAACACGACGAGCGGCGCCCACCCCAGGTCGTTGGTGACGGCAGCCCAACCGACGAGGACCGGAACGGCACCGGCTGCACCGCCGATCACGATGTTCTGCCGACTGGTCCGCTTCAACCAGAGCGTGTAGACGCCCACGTAGAAGGCCGTTGCCGACAGAGCGAGCGTCGCCGAGAGGAGATTGGCGCCGGCCCACAGCACGGCGAACGCGGCGATCTCGAGCCCGACGGCGAACACGAGCGCGTTGCGAGGAGCGATCACTCCCGTGACGAGCGGACGATTGCGGGTCCGCTCCATGAGGCGATCGATGTCGCGGTCGACGTACATGTTGATCGCGTTCGCACCGCCTGCGGCGAGTGTTCCGCCGACCAGGGTCACGATCACGAGCCATGTGGACGGCCATCCTCGCTCGGCGAGGACCATCGTGGGCACGGTCGTGATGAGCAGCAGTTCGATGATGCGAGGCTTGGTGAGCGCCACATAGGACCCGACGGTGGACGTCGCGGTTCGCCGACTGCCGTGAGCGATGCCACCCGGCGCCAACCGGGACGGGACGAGAGGTCGGCTGCCGACGGCCATGACGTGACCATCGTACGGTCGCGCGGGCGAAGCGGCCAACGCCGGGTCGCGGACGTTCCCAAAGATCGGCGGGCACAATGGACGAGTGCCGACGACACTTGAACCGACGCAGGTCCGGGAGCCCGACGTCGACGCGCACGTCGCCGAGGATCATCCGTGGATCGTGATCGTCTGGAACGATCCGGTGAACCTGATGAGTTACGTGACGTTCGTCCTCCAGAAGCTGTTCGGGTACTCGCTCGAGAAGGCGACGGAGTTGATGCTGGACGTCCACCACAAGGGCCGAGCGGTGGTGGCCAACGGCTCGCGAGAGCAGGCCGAGATGCACGTGTTCCGTCTCCACGAGCACGGATTGTGGGCGACGATGCAGAAGGACGGACCGAGCGAGTGAGGCGGCCGCGATGAGTCCCCGGTTCCGAGCCCCGGTGCGCGCCAAGGGTGCCGGGTTCGTGATCGACCTCGACGCGGACGAAGGAGCGCTGGTTCGCCGGCTGATCGGTGAGTTGAGAACACTGTTGACCGACCCGGAGCCCGACAGCGCCGGCCGGGCCCTCCTCGCGCGTCTGTTTCCCGTCGCACACCCGGACGACGAGGCGATGGAGGCCGAATACCAGCGCCTGATGCGCGACGAACTGGTGCAATCGAGGATGGCGGCGTTCGCGATCGTCGACGAGGCGCTGAGTGGCGATCGTGGTGCCAACGAGGTCGACGAGGGTCGGCTGCTCGCGTTCATGCAGTCGGTCAACTCGATCCGCCTCGCGCTCGGCACGATGCTCGGCGTGAGCGACGACCCCGACGCCGACGAGGTCAAGCCGGGGCTCGAGGACTCGCCCGAGTACGCCCTGTACGGCTACCTGAGCTGGCTGCTCGAGTGGTGCGTCCGCGCCCTGAGCGAGGCCGGCTGACCGACTCGCCCGGTACCGTGCGCCGATGTGCCGTTACATTCGGGGTCTGACCCCGAATGTAACGTCAGCGGCGATCCGGGAGGAACCGGAACTGGTCCCGGGTGCTGGCGACGTGTTCGGTCGAGAGGTCGGCGAGCAGGATCGACTCGGATCGGCTGGCAGTGGCGAGCAGCTCACCCAGCGGATCGACGATGCGCGAGTCGCCGGAGTAGTCGAGTCCGCCGCCGGTGCCGACGCGGTTGACCCCGACGACGTAGGCCTGGTTCTCTATCGCACGAGCGCGCAGCAGGGCCATCCAGTGCTCGCGGCGTCTTTCGGGCCAATTGGCCGGCACCAGGTACAGGTCGGTGTCGGCAGCGAGCTGCCAGAACTCGTCGGCGAACCGCAGGTCGTAGCACACGAACATCGACACCCGGAATCCGTCGATGTCGACCGTGACGAGCTCGGTTCCGGCGCGCACGTACCGCTCTTCGCCGGCGTGCGAGAAGGGATGGATCTTCCGGTAGCGGTGTTGGGTGCCCTCGGGTCCCGCGAGAACGAAGCAGTTCGACGGGCGCGGATCGTCGTCCGGAGCGTCAGGATGCACCTCTGGGCACGAACCCCCGACCCAGACGCCGTGCTCGCGAGCCTGCGAGGCCAGGAACTGCGACGATGGTCCGCCATCGGGTTCGGTGACGAAGCCGGGGTCGTCGAATCCGAAGCCGGTCGAGAACGTCTCGGTGAGCAGTACCAGACCCGCACCCGACGCCGCTGCGCCGGCGATCTTCGGTCTCAGGCGGGCGAAGTTGGCGTCGCGGTCGTTCCAGACGATGTCGTGCTGGACGGCGGCGATTCGGAGGAGGCTCACGTCGCCAGCTCGGCGAGTCGTTCGTTGGCTGCGTCGAGCACGTCGAGTCGTTTGCAGCACGCGAACCGAACCAGGTGGCGCCCGTGTTCCGGGCGGGCGTAGAAGACCTGGTTGGGGATCGCGACGACGCCGACCCGCTCTGGCAGCTCCAGGCAGAACGCCACACCGTCTCCGTCGGGACGAACCGGGCGGATGTCGACCGTCGTGAAGTAGGTGGCCTCCGGCTGGAAGACCTCGAAACCCGCAGCTCCGAGCCCGACGGCAAGACGGTCGCGTTTGGCCTCGAGATCGGCGGCGAGGGTCGAGAAGAACACGTCTGGCAAACGGAGTCCGGCTGCGATCGCCGGCTGGAACGGCGCGCCGTTCACGTAGGTGAGGAACTGCTTGGCCATGCGTGCGGCTCCGACCATCGAGGCGGGGCCCGTCGCCCAGCCGATCTTCCAGCCGGTGGTGTTGAACGTCTTGCCGCCGGACGAGATGGTGAGCGTCCGCTCGGCCATGCCGGGGAGGGTGGCCATCGGGATGTGCTCGGCACCTGAGAACACCAGGTGTTCGTAGACCTCGTCGGTGACGACCAGGAGGTCGTGCTCTCGTGCGACCGCCGCAACGAGGTCGAGCTCGTCGCGCGTGAACACCTTCCCGGTGGGGTTGTGCGGCGTGTTGACGAGCACGAGCTTGGTGCGGGCGCTGACCGCTGCTCGGAACTCGTCGGGGTCGAAGACGTAGCGACCATCGGGGCCTGGCCGCAACACCACGGGCCTGAGCACTCCACCGGCCAGCGCGATGCAGGCCTGGTAGCTGTCGTACATCGGTTCGAACAGCACGACCTCGTCGCCGTCGTCGAGCATGCCGAGCAGGGCGCCCGCGAGCGCCTCTGTTGCGCCCGCCGTCACCAGGACCTGTGTGTCGGGATCGACGTCGAGACCGTAGAAGCGACGCTGGTGCTCGGCGATCGCCTGACGGAGCACCGGCAGACCGGGGCCGGGTGGGTATTGGTTGACGCCCGAGCGGATCGCGTCGATCGCTGCGTCCAACACCTCCGCCGGACCGTCGCTGTCGGGGAACCCCTGGCCGAGGTTGATCGCGCTCGTCCGGACGGCGAGCGCCGACATCTCGGCGAAGATGGTCGTGCCGAACCCGGCGAGCTTCGACGTCAGTGGGTGATCGACGGCGTTCACACGGCGAAGCGTACGCTGCGCCCGTCTCAGACCGTGGTGCCGACCAGCTCGGCCGAGTCACCGGGGTCGACCGGGGCCGCCACGCGGCAGACGATGCCGTCGCGCTTGGCCTGGTACATCGCCTGGTCGGCGGCCCGAACGAGGGCACCGAGATCGCCGTGGTCGGGCCAGATCGCGACGCCGACGCTGACCTTGACCCGCAGGGACTCGGCGACGCCCTCGATCCGCGTCCGACCGCCGACCGCGTCGGCCAACTGGCGCGCTCGGCGACTCCCCATCTCGGCGGTGTCGACACCCGGCATGATCACGACGAATTCGTCGCCGCCCCAGCGTGCGACGACGTCGTCGTCGCGGACCGCCGTGCGAAGTCGCGCCGCGATCTCCTTCAGCATCTCGTCGCCGACATGGTGGCCGTAGGTGTCGTTCACCTGCTTGAACCCGTTGAGATCGAACAGGAGGAGGCTCGCACCCACGCCGTTGCGATCGGCGGTCGCGAACACGTCGACCGCTCGTCGTTCGAACTCGCTGCGGTTCGGAAGCCTGGTGAGGAGATCGAAGGTGGCGCGTTCGAGCAGGCTGCGCTGCTCGACGACCAGCGTGATGCCGGCGAGGACGAGCAGGATCACAGCGAGCGCGAAGATGATCATGTAGAAGCGCGCTTCCTCGGTCGGGAACATCACCTCGTCTTGACCGGCGGCGATCACGTAGACCCCCGGCGCCCCGTCGACGATCAACGCGGTCTGCCGGACACCCTGCTCGACGGCGAAGCCTCCTGCGAGTCGCACCGAGGGCAGGAAGGTGGTGGCCCAGGCGCTGACGTCGCCGTCGGCGGCGATCGCGTCGGCCGGTCCGTGGGCGATCACGCTGAGGTACGGTCCGTCGGCGACGATCGTCATCTGCTGGTCGTACACGGTGACCGCCGGCTCCCAGCGGAAGATGCCCTCGAACCGGGCCGCACGGTTCGCATCGATGGCGTCGGGCGGAGGCATCGGCCCAGTGCCGAGACACTCGGTGGTGTCGCCCGCCACGACGCACACCCCCAACCGCGGATGGATCGAGGCGAGCGCCGCGGCCGTCGTCGCCGGGTCGTCATCGGCGTCCGCCGAGGCGGCGGCGACCGAGACGGTGTCGACGATGTTGACGAGTCGGGATGCGGCCAACTCGGCCGCGGTGGTGATCCGGAGATCTCGCTCGCCGGCCAGTTCGGCACGGCGGGCCACGTAGCCCACGGCGATCGCGACGATCAACACCAGGCTGAACACGAGGGCGGCTCGGCGGATGACTCCCACGTTGAACTCATCGGTGCGTCTGAACGCTTGCTTGAGCATGTTCGCCGCCCTCAGCGCTCGATTTTGCAAGAAACAGTGTGATTACGCGTTGCACTTGACGTTCTCTTGACGCAACGGGCGTGTCGTGACCTCGCCGCGCCGCGCGACGTGGCGCCTCCCAGGCGCGCACGCCGCGATCACGACGGAAGCGGCAAGCCTCCGTCGCGGTCGAGCAGCGCCTGCACGGTCGACGTCGCATCGCTGGTGGCACGTACGTCGACGATGCGGCCACCGTCGAGCAGGAAGCCCTGCCCCGAGCGACCTGAGAAGACGGTCGCGTCGGTGAACAGGCGGGGTTTGATCTGGGCCGGGTCACCGTGCTCGGGGCAGAACGTCATGCAGTTCCCGCACTCGTTGCAGAGTTCGGCGAACACCAGGTATTGCTGGCGAGCATCCATCCCACGCGTCCCGTCATCGAGGCTGCGAATGCTGAAGAACGCGTCGTTCGGGCACACCGTGATGCAGAAGTTGCACGCAACGCATCCGAACATCTCGAGATCGTGATCGACCTCGCGCGGCAACTTCGTGTTGCCGTCGAGGTGGTACGGCTCGATGCCGGCGCCGCGAATGTGGGCGACGTGCTGTGCGCATGTCGATGCGAACCCATCGCTCGCGGCTCGTTGCTGTCGCCACGCCCTCCACGACGGCACGTCTGCGTATCCGGCATCGCGCACCTCGGTCGTGAGCGCCTTCAACATCGGCGCGAGCCGACCGTAACCGCCGGGCTTGAGGAGATCGGAGCACACCGTCGCCGGGTTGACCCCCATCGCGATCGTGTCGGCCAGGTTCTCCTTGTTGACGCCGGCGGAGAAGCTGACCATGACGTCGCCGTCGTGGCCGGGAACCGCGAGCCGCCCTGGGAGCGCCGTCGACAGCCGTTCGAGCAGGGTCGAGGCCAGCACGTGCAGCGGCGGTCCCGACAGGTACATGGTGTCGTCGGGCATCCACCCCTTCGTGTTGTCCACCACGAGGGTGTTGGTCAGTTTGATACCGAAGCGATGCCCGCGGTCCTTTGCGTAGTGATTGAGCTCCTCGATCAGTTCGACCCCGCGGTCGAACTGCAGATCATCTGCGAACGCCTGCTCCTTGACCGACACCTCGCGGTAGCCGAGCTCGTCGTTGATGATCGATGCGACGGTGTCGTAGCCGAGCAAGGTGGGGTTGAGCTTCACGATGACGTCGAGGCCGTGCACGTCGATGAGGTGCTTGGTGATCGACTCGATCTCCTCGGGTGGACAGCCGTGGAACGTCGACAGCGTGAGCGTGTCGGCGACGTGTGTCTCGAACTCGAGATCGGCGAACTCTGCGAATGATCCTCCGGCGGCTGCGATCTCCGGGCGCAGCCGCTCGATCTCGGCGGTCGCGTCGCGCATGCCGCGTATGAACGAGGCCACCTTGTCGCCGGAGATGCCGGCCAGGTCGTAGCCGACACTCATGTCGAACACGTGAGGTCCGGGGCCGTCACCGCCTTCGTTGTGGAGATGGTCGGTCAGGGGTTCCCATCCCCGCAGGATCTGGAGCATCATCGACGCCTTCACGTACTCGGTGAGGCTGTCGGGGACGGTGAGCTCCTGGCTCCACTCGATGTTGTACCCGATCGTCTGCATGTCGATGCAGGGACGGTTGATGACGAGGTCGTCGAGCACCTGGACGGTCTTGAGCTCGAACAGACGGGAGCCGCCGAGCCAGGCGAGGACGATGTTCTCGGCGAGCTGGCTGTGGGGACCTGCCGCCGGGCCGATCGGCGTCGCACAGCGACGCCCCAGGAAATCGAACCCGAGATCGACGGCGGCATCCGGTGCCCAGATGCGGGCGCTCGGCAGATCGAAGATCTTGTTGCGGGTCGCCCACTCGTGTTCGATCCGGCCGAGCAGCGTCGTGAGTGACATCGGCGTGAGTGGCGGTGTCTCGGACATGGGTACTCCTCGGTGATCTCGTCTCGTGATGTCGTCTCGTGATGTCGTCTCGTGATCTCGTTGCGTGATCTCGTTGCGTGATCTCGTCTCAGGTGATGTCGTCGAGGGCTCGGAACAGGCGGGCGGCCTGCTCGTTGGCCCTCGCTCGGACCTCGGCCTCGTCCACGAGGGTCGGCCGGCCGCCGCGCAGGACGCTGCGACCATCGACATCGACATCGATCGCGCGGATGGTCGGCGTGTAGGCGAGATGCCATGCGTCGATCGTCGGATACGACCACGTGACCACATCGTCACGGGCGTCAGGGAACAACTCCCAGCCGTTCGCCAGCCACGCCCACGCGTCGTCGGGGCTGGCGAGCACGTCGGACTCGCGCTGGCGGACATAGGCGAGGCGGAACTCGTCGAACATGTCGGCACCGATCCCGTCGGTGCCGAGCGCGACCCGGTTGGCGAAACGCGCCGGACGGGCGTATCCCACGGCGTTGTTCATGTTCGAACGCGGGTTGTGAACGATCGTGCCGCGCAGATCGTGGTCGTCGGGAAGGTGGACCCCGTGGATCAACATCCAACGATCGTTCGTGAGCCCGGCCAGCCGGTTCGGCGCATCGATGTCGTCGATGCCCTCGGCGACGTGGACGTGGACGCCGACCTCGTGAAGCTCGGCCAACTCGGCCGCCGCTTCGAGTGTCTCGTCCGTGCACGTGAACGCAGCGTGGACACCGACCAGACCCCGGCCTCCGGCGGTGAGGAAGCGGTCGTTCTCGGCCAGGCCGCGGCGGGCACCCTCGGCCCCGTGCCGGTCGGTGACACCGTAGGCGCACGACACGCGAACACCCACCTCGGCACACGCGTCGGCGATCACCGTGAGCGACCCCTCGATCGCGGTCGGCGACTCGTGGTGATCGATGATCGCGGTGCACCCGGCCTGCAGCGCTTCGAGCGCACCGAGCTTGGCCGACCACTCGAGCATCTCGAGATCGAGCGCCCGGTCGAGCCGCCACCACACCTGTTCGAGGATCGACCGGAAGTCGGTCGGCGTCTCGGGCGGCGCCGGCATCCCGCGCGCCAGCGCGGAGTAGAGGTGGTGGTGGGCGCACACCAGCCCGGGTGACGTGTGCGAGGCCACCTCGGCGGACGGCGACATAACCGCGACGGTAGCAGTGTCGCTTTACAGATTGTTCAACAACGTCACATTCGGGGTCTGACCCCGAATGTGACGGTGTGGGGGTGGGTCGTTCGGGCGGCGCCCGACCACCGCTCGCACCTCTCGCCTCTTCGGCAGCACCGTCGATCCTCGCCGCGCTCCACGAGGTCAGCTCGTCATCGACCGCCTCCGACACCGACGGGTGCGGGCGACCGAGCAACCACGTCCAGATCCGGTGGGTATCGATCTCGGTGACGACGTTGAACGCGACCACCTGCTCGCCGAAGTCCGGGTGGTGGAGGGGATGGTCGTAGAAGTCGGCGCGCAACGTGACGATCACCTTCACGCTCGAGCGCCGATCGGCCGTCGCGGTGGCGATCGCCGCCATGAACTCGTCGGCGACAGCCGTCCGGGTGCGCGAGAACAGCTCCTCGAGCTGGTCGACGACGATCACGACCTGTGCAGTCTCGTCCGCCGTGACGGACCCGGCGGTCGGTCCGACGCCGACGCTTCGCAATCGCTCCACCAGATCGTCCGGTGGATCGACGGCGACCGTGCGAAGCGCGTCGGAGAACGCCTCGAACGGTTCACGGCCGGGCGTCATGGTGACGATGAACCAACGATCGGAGCCGATCACCGCGCCGCGACGGAGGGCAGGGACGAGACCGGCGCGGACCACGCTGGACTTGCCGGACCCGCTGGGGCCGACCAGCGCGATGAATCTTCCCTTCCGCCCGGCGTACCCGAGCCGCGCCAGCAATCGTTCGATCAGCCGCTCACGTCCGAAGAAGCGCGCGGCGTCACCCTCGTCGAAGGCCCGCAGACCTCGGTACGGATTCGGGATGTCTCCCTCGGTCGTTTCCCGGAGCGGCGCTCCGCCGGATGCTCCGGTGAGCGCCGCGACGAACCAGTCGACGTCGGCGAAGCGGTCGGTCGGCTGTTCTACGCACGCCCGAGCGATCACGGCCGACACCGCCTCGTCGGCGATCGCAGCGTCGCCGAGGGCGAGCGCCGTTCTCCCGCCGGCGCTACACCACGTCGCGTGTCGCCGAAGGTTCGATGGACGATCCCCACCGACCCCAACGGAGCTCATCAGATCAGCGATCGGCGACCGACCCGGCAACGGCAACGACCAACCGCGGCGCCGGCGTTGGCGAGGGTCAGGTGGTCTGACCGACCCCACGACGGTGGCGTGTCGCATCAGCTCATGTGCGTGGCGCGTGACGTGGCGTTCGTGAGAGCATTCGACTGGAAACCTCCCCTCCGTTCGAGCAGACTGTTCGAGGAGACCGATGAACCGGCTCGACAACCTCAACGCGCGGATCACCACTGGCGAGATCGTGCTCATCGACGGAGCCACCGGGACCGAATGCGAACGTCGAGGCGTTCCCAAGCTCCCCAACGCGTGGAACGGGGCGCGGCGCTGAGCCACCCCGACATCGTCCGCCAGGTTCACCACGAGTACATCGACGCCGGCGCCCGGGTGATCATCGCCAACACGTTCGCCACTCACAAACACGCACTCGAGGCGGCCGGGGTCGCCGACGACTTCGTGTCCTCCAACCGGCGGGGAGTCGAACTCGCCGTAGAAGCTCGCGCCGTCTCAGGAGTCGACCACGTCGTGGTCGCGGGCGGGATCAGCAACTGGACCTGGACCGGGACGCATCCGTCACTCGACGTGCTTCGGTGCAACACCGCCGAACAGGCTGCGGCGATGAACGCCGCCGGCGCCGACCTGTTGATACTGGAAATGATGGTCGACATCGGCCGCATGCGAGCAACGCTCGACGGTGCCGTGACCTCAGAACTCCCGATCTGGGTCGGGCTGACATGCGGCTCCGAACAGGGCCGACCGTTCATCGACGATGGGTCCGTACGTCTGCGCGACGGCGAACTTCTCGCCGACGCCATCGCCGCACTCGACGACTACGACGTCGGCGCCATCACGATCATGCACACCGACGTCGACATGATCGACGACTGCCTGGACGTCGCCACCGACATGTGGCCAAGCCTCCTGGGGGTCTACGCCCACAGCGGCGACTACGTGGACGGCGACTGGATCTTCGACGACGTCATCTCTGCGAGCGACTACCTGGCACACGCGCGGCGATGGTTGGACCGAGGGGTTCGCGTCATCGGCGGATGCTGCGGAATCGGGCCGGACCACATACGTGCGCTTGCGTCGGTGCTCGAGAAGCGACCGGATGCGACCGGCGAGAACGACAGCAGGAGAGCGCCCGAGAACCGCATCGACAAGTAGCCGCCGAGTATCCGCCAACGCACCGATCACCCGCACCATTCGAGGCATCCGATCAGAAGTCGAGCTCGGCCCGAGCACGGACTTCCCGAGGCGTGCGTCGTCAGCTGCGACAACGTCATCACCATCCCGCTCGACGACCTCGACGACGAACCGGTCGGGCACCTCGACGAGATCACCCGAGCCCGACTCGATCAGGCGCTGCGCTACACGCTGCACATCGTGTACTGAGCCTGGCCCGGGGACGCGCGGTTTCCGAGCGGCCCCCGGAGCGCTGAGGTGCCGTTTCGGGGCGGTTGCTCGCTGCAGTCTTCGTGAACATCCCCGAGCGTACCCGTGCCGACATGGCGTGGGTCCGACTTGACCGTGAGGTTCAGCGAGCCTGCGCCAGAAGGGCCCTCAGCCCGTCGATCATCACGGACCAGGGAAGGATCGTCGGCCTCGGCCCAGAGCCCGGCGAGCTCGGACTGCGACTTGTCGCGCTGCTTCTGGACCGTTGGATGACTCGTCTGCTTCCAGGCCACGTGGACCCCGCTTCTGCATACGTCTCGCTTACATGAGGCGAAAAACGCCAAAGGGTCGGTCCTCTCGGACCGACGGAGCCAACAGCGCGCCCGTAGGGATTCGAACCCCAAACCTTCTGATCCGTAGGCCGCCCGAGGCCCGTCCAGCTCGTGTTGGCTCGTGTCAGATCATGCTGCCTAGCTGGTGTTTCGCGATCGGCTGTGGACGAGGCAACACGAGCCGACACGGGCCGATACGCGATGTATGCATTCATCCTGCATACATCGCGGGCGGTGCGGATGGCACGAACGCGGCGTCAATCGGGTCGGAACGGGAGGCTCCGGATCCGGATGCGTTCGTCGTCGAGGACGACCACAGCACCCGACTGGAGGTCGTCCGCGACTTCGTCGAGGTTCGCCAGGATCAGCGCTGCGATCTCGCGCGCCCGGCGCTGCTCTTGTCGGCGCAGGAGCACGATCGACGGACCGGCCGCGTTCGAGGCAGCGAGCAGCTCGCCGAAGTGGGTGTCCGCTGAGATGACCACCCGGCCGGCTTCACGGGCTGCGGCGAGCACGTCGTCATCGGGTGACGTCCGGAGACCGATGTCGCGAGCATGGATGGCGTCGTGTCCCGCGTCGACCAGGAGTTCGGCGATGTGCGGCGACTGGTTCTCGTCGAGGAGGAACTTCACGCCGGCTGACGGAGCGGCAGCTCCCGCTCCTGGACCGCGAGCGCCGCGTACCGGAGGGACTCGGCGATGTCTTCGGCCTCGAGGTCCGGGTGCTCATCGAGGATCTCGTCGACCGCCATCCCGTCGGCGACCATCGCAACGACCGTCGCGATCGGGAAGCGGAGGTTCCGCACGCACGGCACTCCTCCCATCCGCTTCGGATCGACAGTGATGCGCGTGAACTTCACGAGGGAGGAGGCTACCTCGGACGCCCAGATCCAGGAGGGCGAGGCGGCCTGCGGCGGCCGGTTCGACATCGTGGAGCGAGCGGCACGAGTCCGGGCAGTACGGTCATCACATGGTCCGACCGACGCCGGGGTGACGACGCGGAGCCGCGCCCCGAGCTCGCCGATAACGTCGAACGTGTGTTCGCTCGTGTTCACCAGTCCCGACAACATGTGACCGAAGTCACAGCCATCGGGCTGTCCCGAATCTGAGGACACGGCCGGAGTCACGCCGATCGACATCTCGTCAGCCGCGTCGCCACGCCGGTCGGGTCTTTGCGATTCGGGCGCCTTCGGCGGTCACGCTCCGCGGTCGCTCATAATGCTCCGACAGTCTCGCGAGCGACCGATAGGTGCCGTTCTCGCGCTCGTGGTCTGGCCGGGAGTCGCTGTCGTTCTGATCGGTCTGGTGAGGTCAGCGACGCTTGCCGAGTAGGAGCAGTGTCTCGTATGGCTTGGTAACGGTGGACCCGAGGTCGCTCTCGGTCGTGGTCCGCAGGCGATCGTGAAGGGCTGCCCGTTGGTGAGGGTCCAGTGTGCGGTGGCTGGCGTATGTGTCGATCAGCCTGAGGAACTGTTCAGTCGGATACTTCACCTCGAAGGGGATGACGTGGCGTTCGATGAGATCGAACAGGCCGCTGTTGCTGAGCTCTGTCTCGGGGTCGTAGTTGGGGCGGTCGGGGGTGAGTGGTGCGAGGTCGGCCAGTTTCGGTGCGACGTCGAGGTAGACGTCCCGGATCGGCTTCCACGCTGGGTGGGTGGTGTGGGGAACGTGTGCGTTCCAGAACAGCGCGATTGCTCCGTTCGCCTTGAGAAGTGAACGCGCCTTGCGATAGGCGACGTCGGCGTCGACCCAGTGCCAGCTCGTCGCTGCTGCGACGAGGTCGAACGAACCCCCTTCGAGAACGACGTCCTCGAATCGCGTGACGTGAAACTCCGTGTTCCGACTGGAGACATGGGCACGCGCTGTTGCCGCCAGGCGTGGTCCGGGTTCGATGCCATCAACAGTCCATCCTCGTGCTGCCATCTGCCGTGTAGCTTGTCCGGTTCCTGAACCGACCTCGACGACGCGTGGTGGCGCGTCGAAGCCGGCGTAGGCCTCGATCGCTTCGAACACACCGACGGGATATCCGGGTCGGGCGACTTCGTAGTCGCCAGCGACAGCGTCGAAGGCACTCGACTCGTCAGGGCTTGCCACGATGATCATCTTGGTCGATCAGCGCGGCGCGGCAGCGCTCAGGACCGTCGACGCGAACCGAGTCGGAATCGATCCTCTACGGTGCTGCGAGTGAGGACCGCTCGCGACTTGTGGCAACGAATCGAGACGCTGCATGCGGTCACGTACTTCGCTCCGGAGTCGATCTCGGCCGCGAAGTCCGCGGGACTGCGCGGCTTCTGGATGGGGTACTTCGGATTCCGCGCTGCCCCGCTCGGCACGGTCGGCGCAGGCGTCGTCGAAGCAGCGTTCGCGAACTTTGCGCCGGACATGGTGCGACGTTCGATCCCCGACGCGTGGAAGTTCGCCCAGCCGGCTGAACTGATCACGGTTCGATCGAACGCTGCCGCTGAAGCGTTGCGTCGGCTGGCGCCCGATGTTTCCATGTTGGCGACCGATATCAACGACACACTTCGCAGCGTCGTCGACACAGCGGATCCGATCGGTCGCCCGCTGTTCGCCGCCAATCGCGACGTCGCCACTCTGGAGGATCCTGTGGCGCAGTTGTGGCAACACTGCACGACGCTGCGCGAGCACCGCGGAGATGGACACGTCATTGCCTTGGCCGCAGCTGGCGTCACTGGCTGCCAAGCACACCAACTCCTCATCGCGTCGCAGCGATTGCCGGTCGACGTCTTTCGCGACAACCGAGGCTGGACCGAGCAGCAATGGAACGACGCAGGACTCGAGCTGCACGAACGAGGACTTATGCACGACGGCGCGCTGACCGATACCGGCCGCCGAGCACACGACGAGATCGAACGTCTCACCGACACCCTTGCTTACGAACCGCTTGCGAAATCGCTGTCGGAGAGCCAGGTCAGCGGTCTGATCGATGCGCTCACAGCGACAGCTGTCGAGATCTCTTCGTCCGGTGTTCTGCCGTTCCCGAACCCGATGGGGCTTCCCGCAATCGCTACCTCGTAGACCACAGCCCGCCCGTCGGCCCTTTCGCAGATCAGCGCGATTTCTGCCGCACATTTCCGAGCGGGCCTCACCGATCGTAGGTGCCTTCGCTATAGGCGGGTCGGCGCGGGTGGATGCTTGAGTGATATGGGCGGGTTGCGTCGCAGACCGTGCTGTATATACTTGATGTATGTCGTCGACGAGAACTCAGATCTACCTGACAGACGACCAGCGCCGCCGCATCGACCGGATTGCCGAGACCAAGGGCTTGACCATGGCGGAGGTCGTCCGGCGCGCAGTCGACGACTACCTCGACGACGAACCCGATGCCGAACTCGCGCTCAGCGCCACGTTCGGAGCAGCACCCTCCGCAGAAGTCCCGTCGCGCGACGACTGGCAACGTGGCTGACCTCCTCATCGACACCGACGTCTTCGTCGACCACCTGCGAGGCGCGCGCGAGCTCCGGGCGAAGCGCCACCGTCTCGGCTACTCGGTGGTGACGCGTGCCGAGTTGTTCGCTGGCAACACCGCATCCGATCTCTCGGCGCAGCTCCTCGCGCCGTTCCGCGAGCTTGACGTCAACCGCGCCGTCGCCGAGCGAGCCGGCCGGATCGTTCGAGAGTTCGGGACACGGCTTCCCGACGCGCTTATCGCAGCGACCGCTCTCGAACACGGGCTCGGGCTCGTCACCCGCAACCGCAAGCACTTCGACCCCATCCGCGGTGTTCGCATCCGAGAGCTCGGCTGACGACATCGGCGCGTTACGGATCGGTCGCTGCTGCCGAGAGCGCACCGCCGACGTGCCGTTCCCGGATGGGGGTGGCGACCGCGAGCGGCGCGATTACGTGCGCTGCCGCGCTGGTTGGCTCGATGCGAGAATTGGACGGTGGGGGAATTCCGATGAGGTGTCACCGAAGCGCGCGCTGCAGTCCCATCCACTCGACGTCAGGCGTCCCGAGTGATCACGACGTGGAGCGGCTCGCTACCTGCTGTGTGCGCAGGTCAGCCCTGGCCGTCGCGTGTGACGATGGCGTCGGTGCACAGCACGAAGTCCGCTGAGTAGTAACGACCGTCAGCAACTCGGACTTCTGCCAGCCCGAGCGACCAGCGGTCGGTACCAGTCGGTGGACGATCAGCACCTCGTGGTGACGCGGGCGCACCGTTCGCCAGACGACCCCACCAGCGGCTTCGATCATGTTGATCAACCTACGCTCGCAACGGACCGGGGTCGCGGCACTGTGGTGAACGGTGACCGTCCCGGGGGTGAACAGTCGACGACGAGCTCAGCCAGGCCGGCCGTGTCGGGCGAGCGCGGCGTTGCTCCAGCCGGGCTCCCCGGTGAGTTCCCGGCCGAACCAGTCAGGCGGGGCGAACGCGGCTGCGTCCGCTTCGGAACTGAACTCGACCTCTGTCACGCACAGCCCGGTGAGTGAACCGGCATACACGTCGACCTCGGCGACATGTCCGAGCAGGTCATCGAGCAGCACTCGATGCCGCGTCTTGTCGACGCGTCGTCGGGCGGTGTGCGGCCACAATGTGTCGGCCTGCTCGGCTGAGACCGCGATCTCCACCTCGGTTCGCGACAGCCCTGTCCCCGCCTTCACGGTGAGCGTCGCCTTGTCGGAGGTGATGCGGAGACGAACCTCCACGCCTTCTTGCTCAGCGAGGTAGCCCTGGCGAATGTGGACACCTGGGCCCAGCCGCTCCGCACCCAGCGCCTCGGACACGATGAACTTGCGTTCGATCTCGATCGTCACCAGACCAGTATGTGGCAGCGGCCGGTACCTTCGACAGCAATGCGTGTGATGACCTTCCAACTCAGCGACCACGAGCGGTCCGTGGTGGAGTCGCTGACGAGACTCGGATTCGTGTTCGATCCATCGCAGGTCGTGACGACCACCCTGATCGACACCTTCGACGCAAGATTGCACCGCGCCGGTCTACGGCTTCAGGTGAACGAGTCCGAGGGTCGGGAACTCGAACTGACCGGCGAGGGCGGTGCCCCCGCTCACCTTGTGGTCGACGCCGTGCCCCGCGTCCCTGCCGACCTCCCGCCCGGTCCGTTCCGGTCCCGCATCGCCGCGCTCACCGACGTGCGCGCCTTGATGCCGCAACTCGAGGTGAGCATGACCCGAACCAGCGGAGCGTGGCGAGACGCGGCCGACAAGGTCGTGGCCATCGCGGAACTCCACCACGATGTTCATGTCGTCGGCCGGCCTGACACCGACTGCCCCGAAGCGACAATCGAGATCCATGCGGTGCCGGGGTACTCCAAACGGACGCGGCGCACCCTGCGAACCCTGCGCGAGATCGGACTCGCCGAGTGCGATACCGACACCTTGACGCAGTGCGCTGCGGCGGCCGGCATCGATCTCGCCGGTTTCGCAGCGTCCGCGACCGTCCCGCTAGATCCCGACATGGCGGCGATCGACGGGTTCCGAGTGGTTCTTGCCAACCTCGCGGCGACGATCAGCGCGAACTGGAACGGCACCATCGACCAGATCGACCCGGAGTTCCTCCATGATCTGCGGATCGCGGTGCGCCGCACCCGCACGGTCCTCCATGAAGCCAAGCCCGTGCTCCCCGCCGCAGTCCTCGAAACCACCCGAGACGGGTTCAAATGGCTCGCCGCGCTCACCGGAACACCACGCGACCTCGACGTCTACCTGCTCGAGTGGTCGCGGTACACCGATCCCCTCGGCGCCGAAATCGCCCCATCACTCGAACCAGTACGCGACCTGCTCGAACGACGCCGCGCCGAGGGGCACATCGAGCTCGAACTTGCCCTTCGCTCCGAACGGGCAACCGAACTGATGGAAACGTGGCGGAGCTGGCTCACCGAGCCATTCACCAGCGATGACGTCCCGCCACGAGTCAGTCGTCCGCTCGGCCGGCTCGTCGCCAAACGCATCGCCCGCGCGCACGGCGTCCTCATCGAGCGAGGCAGACTCATCGGTCCCGACACGCCCGCCGAACATCTCCACGATCTCCGCAAGGACGCCAAGAAGCTCCGCTACCTCCTGGAGTGCTTCGGCAGCCTGCTCCCGGATCGGCCTCGCAAGCGCTACGTGAAACGGCTCAAAGCGCTGCAGGACAACCTCGGCGAGCACCAGAACGCCGAGGTCCACGTCAGCATGCTGCGCGCCATCGGTCGCGAACTCCACGACACCGGATCGTCGCCCGACACGATGGTCGCCATCGGTCAACTCACCGAACGGCTCGACCAGCAACGTCTCGCGGCCCGCACCGAGTTCGCCGAACGATTCGCCGACTACGACACACCTGTCACGTCCCGCGCCCTCGATGCCGTGCTCGACGGGATCACCGAGTGAAAGTCCTTGCGACCTACAGCATCAAAGGTGGCGTCGGCAAGACGACCACCGCGGTGAACCTCGCCCACGAAGCAGCCGCGGCTGGCTGCCGAGTCGTGCTGTGGGACCTCGACCCACAAGGCGCCGCCACCTTCTTCGTACGCGTCAAGCCCGCCATCAAAGGCGGAGCCGAGCGCCTGGTCCGCAACACGGGATCGCTCGCAGCGAACCTCCACGCCACCAACGACCCGTCTGTCCACATCGTGCCCGCTGACTTCTCCCTGCGCCACCTCGACCTCGAACTTGACGACACCAAACACCCGACGCGGCGCCTCGCGACGCTCCTCGAACCAATCGGCCACAGCTACGACATCGCGATCCTCGACTGCGCCCCAGGGATCACGCTCACCAGCGAAAGCGTCTTCGACGCCGCCGACGCACTCATCGTGCCGACCATCCCCACCACCCTGTCCGAACGCACCCTCAACCAGCTCACCGAATTTCTCGCCGACCACCCGTCTCCACCGATCGTGCTGCCATTCGCATCGATGGTCGATCGCCGCAAGCGCCTCCAACGTGACCTCGTCACTCACCTCATGACTGACATCCCTGGCTTCCTGCCGACGCCGATCCCGAATGCCAGTGTCATCGAACAGATGGGCGTCGAACGCGCACCCGTCGCCAACTTCGCACCGACCAGCGCAGCGACAGCGGCGTTCCGACAACTGTGGGCCGACATCACCGCACGAATCTGGACCTGACACACCGGGCGCGCCACTCGCTATCAGCGCAGCGTCGGTCTCTGCACCGGTCGCTCGTCACCACATCGCACCACCCACCGCCTCAGCGCAGGGCCCCGACAACGAGGAGCGCCCGCCACCGTGGAGCCACAGCTGCTCTCGGTCACGGGTCGCACGATCCTCGCCATTGAGGGCAGGGTCGTAGACGCGTTCACCTGCCGGGTCAACCTCACTCGTGCTCACTGCTGTGTCGGCACCATCGTTGCTCCCGCAGGACGCCACGGTCACGGAAAGGACAAGCGAAACGACCACAGAACGGGATCGAAGCCCCACCCACGTAGTTCATCCTCTCTCTCCCCTCACCGTTCACCCAAGGCGGCAACCGGGCCAGAGGCGATAGCCATCAACCCACGTCGGCCCGAGCCGGTTCGTACGGAGCACGCCGACCGCCCAGACGTCGGCGCAACTGCGACCGAAGTCCGGCCGGTACCGAACGACCTCCTGCCACCGGCAGAAAGAAACCCGCGCGACGCATCGATGACCGTCGGATGTATCAGTGGCGGGCGGATGTATCAGCAGACCGCGGTTCAGAAGTCAGACGGTTGCAGAGGGCCACCGACGTCGTTGGTTCGTCAGACCGAAGGCTCCGGTGGAAGCGCGGGCGGAGTGATGAGCCAGGATGCCGACGGCAAGGTCGACGTACTCCCGGTCGGTGACGGCGACACCGCGTTGGGCGCAGTGATCGGCGGCAACATCGGCCTCGTCGTCGGGCTGTTCGCTCCCACCGCTCGCGAGCACGGTGATCGGAGCGGGTATCGGCGCACTCCTCAGGCACCTGACGAAGAAGCACGAGGAGACAAGAGCTCGACGGCGCGATTCGGCTCGTGAGACGTGGGCCTGCGGGCAGCTCTCCGCTGACCACGGGTACTGCACTGCACGGGTGAGGACTCCCCGGAGGAACGGGTCGACCGGCCATCAGTCGTCCCCTCCCGGCCGGCCCGAACCCGCAGCGTCGACACCGGGGATCCGTTCAGTTGGGGAGGGAGCCGAGCACCAATGCGGACCTGGCGCCGACGAGCCGCCGGTTCGTCCCGGCCGGAAGATGAACCGGGCGTTGGGGTGCGTCGTCGGGCGGGTCGGCGGTCGTGTCGACGCCGATCCCCCAGTGCCGGCCGGGGGACGGCTCAGGGAGCTGGAAATCGAGCGGCTCCCAGTACGCATTCAACGCGACGTAGAGGTGATCGTCGTGGTCGGTGTGGGTGAGCTCGAAGGCGAGGGTGTGCGATTGGTCCCCCCAGTCCGGTCGGTCGAGCTCGACGCCATGCCAGCGGACGTCGGCGCCTCCGGACAGCGACCAGAACCGATCGTCGCGGAAGAATCGACTGCCCTGGCGGAAGCGCAGCAGCCGGGCCACGAAGTCGACCAGGTCGCCGTGCTCCTCGACCAACGCCCAGTCGAACCAGCTGATCTCGTTGTCCTGGCAATAGGCGTTGTTGTTGCCGTGCTGGGTTCGACGCACTTCGTCACCCATGACGAACATCGGCCGTCCCTGCGAGAGCAGGAGGATCGTGAACAGGCTCCGGATCTGGCGGCGGCGGAGCGCCTCCACCTCGGGGTCGTCGGTCGGTCCCTCGATCCCGCAGTTCCAGCTGTCGTTCTGGTTGCTGCCGTCGCGGTTGTCCTCGCCGTTGGCGTCGTTGTGCTTGTCGTCGAACGTGACGAGGTCGTTGAGGGTGAACCCGTCGTGGGCGTCGACGAAGTTGACGCTGCGCATCGGGTCGCGAGTCGGGTCGCCGAACAGGTTCGGGCTCCCGCTGATCGCGTCGGCGAGGCGGACCACGGTCCGGTCGTCGCCCTTGACGAATTGGCGCACGGTGTCGCGGTACCGGCCGTTCCACACGGCCCACCGGTCGCCGGCGAACGAGCCGACCTGGTAGAGCCCGGCTGCGTCCCACGCCTCGGCGATGATCTTGGTGCCGGCGAGCACCGGATCGGTGTCGATGTCCCAGAGGATCGGCGGGTCGGCGAGGGGGAGGTTGTCCTCGCCGCGGGACAGCACCGAGGCGAGGTCGAACCGGAAGCCATCGACGTGCATGTGCTGCACCCAGTACCGGAGGCTGTCGACGATGAGCCGACGGACCACGGTGTGGTTGCCGTTCACCGTGTTGCCGACCCCGCTGTCGTCGATGTAGCCGGACCGGTCGTCGGCCGGGAGCAGGTAGTACGCGTCGTTGGCGATGCCCCGCAGCGAGATCGTCGGCCCGTCGGCGCCGTCCTCGGCGGTGTGGTTGTAGACCACGTCGAGGATCACTTCGATGCCCGCCCGGTGGAGGGCCTTCACCAGGTCCCGGAACTCGGTGATCGGGCCGGTCGGCGTGCGGTCGGAGCTGTACGCGCGGTGCGGGGCGAAGAACGAGACGGGCTCGTACCCCCAGTAGTTCGGGCGGCCGCCCGGTGCCGAGTACGGATCGAACTCGTACACCGGCAGCAGTTCGACGGCCTCGATCCCGAGCCGTTGGAGGTGCGGGATCTTCTCGATCATGCCGGCGTAGGTGCCGCGCAGCTTCCGGCGGACGCCGGAGCTCGGATGCTGCGTGAACCCCCGGACGTGCGTTTCGTAGATCGCACCGCCGCGGAACGGACGGCGGAGCGGTTCGTCGCCCTCCCAGTCGTAGCCGCCGGGATCGACGACCACGCCGAGCAGGGCGGCGCCGAGATTGGACTCTCCGAACCGGGTGGCGAGCGTGCGGTCGTAGTCGTCGTCGATCGCCGCTTTCGCGTACGGGTCGAGCAGCAGCTTGCTCCGGTCGAACCGCAGGCCGTCCTCGGGGCGGTACGGTCCGTCGACCCGGTAGGCGTACGGGGTGCCCGGCCGCACCTTCGACACGGCCGCGTGCCAGTAATTGTCGGTGCGATGGACGGCCGGATCGAGCGCGACCACCGCGGCCGGCTCGCGTCGATCCTTGCGGTCGAACAGCAACAGCTCGACCCCGGTCGCGTCAGGGGACCAGAGCGAGAAGTTCACGCCGCCGTCGACGACGGTGGCGCCGAGCGGATCTGGGGAACCGGAACGGACGGCGCCGACGGAGCGGGTCACCGCACCGCCCCGTCGACGTCGCCGAGCAGCTGGAAGATACGGGCGACGAGACCGGTCCAGCCGGTCTGGTGGCTGGCGCCGAGGCCGGCTCCGTTGTCGCCGTTGAAGTACTCGTAGAACGGCACGAGGTCACGCCAGTGCGGGTCGTGCTGGAACGTGGCCGTGCCGCCGAACACCGGACGGCGGCCGGCCTCGTCGCGTTCGAAGATGCCGGTGAGACGCCGGCCGAGCTCACCGACCACCTCCTGCAGGGTGAGCTGGTTGCCCGAACCGGTCGGGAACTCGACGCGCAGCTCGTCGCCGTAGTAGGCGCCATAGTGCAACAGGCCGCGCAGGAGCAGGAAGTTCATCGGGAACCAGATCGGACCGCGCCAGTTGCTGTTGCCGCCGAACATGCCGGTGTCCGACTCGGCGGGCAGGTAGTCGACGCGATACTCGCGACCGTCGACGTGCACCACGTAGGGATGGTCGAGATGGAACTTCGACAACGACCTGATGCCGTGGGAACCGAGGAACTCGGTCTCGTCGAGCAGCTGCGTCACCATGCGCCGGAACTTCTCCTCGCTGACGGCCGCGAGCAGGCGCCGGTCGGCGATGCCGGGCCGGCCCAGCGTGGGGAAGCCGGCGACCAGGTGCTGACGGTGCTCGTTGAGCCAGGCAACTCGTTCCATGAAGCGGGGGAGGCGGCGCACCTCGTCGGGGCGCAGCACGATGCACGCAGCGAGTGGGAGGAGCCCGACGAGTGACCGGACCTTCATCCGGTGCGTGGTGCCGTCGGGCAACACCAGGGCGTCGTAGAAGAAGCCGTCGTCGTCGTCCCACAGGGTGACCGGGTTGTCGGGATCGTCCATCGCCCCCGAGATCCACAGGAAGTGTTCGAAGAACTTCGACGCCATCGGTTCGTAGGTCGGGTCGTGGAGCGAGAGTTCGATCGCGATCTCGAGCATCGTGAGCGCGTAGAACGCCATCCAGCTCGTCCCGTCGGCTTGCTCGAGGTGCCCTCCGGTCGGAAGCGGTGAGCTGCGGTCGAACACGCCGATGTTGTCGAGGCCCAGGAATCCCCCGCCGAAGAGGTCGTTGCCGTCGGGATCCTTCCGGTTGACCCACCACGTGTAGTTGAGGGCCAGCTTGTGGAAGGCCTCCTCGAGGAACGCGAGGTCGCCCGCCCCGCCCTGCCGCCGCTCGGTCTCGTAGACGCGCATGACCGACCACGCGTGGACGGGCGGGTTGACGTCGCCGAAGTTCCACTCGTACGCGGGGATCTGACCGTTCGGGTGCAGATACCGCTCGTCGAGCACGAGCAACAGTTGCGACTTGGCGAATTCGGGATCGACGATCGCGAGGCTGATCGCGTGGAAGGCCAGATCCCACGCCGCGTACCAGGGGTACTCCCACTTGTCGGGCATCGAGATGACGTCGTCGTTGACCATGTGGTACCACGCCGAGTTGCGCACGCTCGATCCTTCGCTCGCGAACCGGCTCGTGACGCCGTGTTGACGGGCGAGCCACCGGCTGACGTCGTAGGAGTAGTACTGCTTGGTCCACAGCATCCCGGCGAGTGCCTGGCGCATCACCGACGCAGCGTCCTCGCTCAGGCCACTCGGCGTGAGGCCCGCATAGAAGGCGGCACATTCGGTACGCCGTGCGTCGAGCACTTCGGCGAAGTCATCGCCCATCCCGCGGGCCGCACCGGACTCCGACGCTGCGGTGAGCCGCAGCGTCACCTGCTCGGTGGCGCCGGCAGCGATGTCGAGCGAGTAGCGGGCGGCGACCTTGGTTCCCGAATCGTCCGGCGCGAGACCGCTCGTGTCGCCATGTACCACGGCGTCGTTGATGCCGTCCTTGACCGCCCGCGACGTATTCGGTTGTCCGTACACCCGCTGCCGGTTCGTCTCGTTCTCGCAGAAGAGCAGCGCCGACGATCCGGCAGCAACGAGATGGTGGACGCCGAGCGCCGGGTGGGATGTCCGCACCACCGGATCGCCGTCGACGTCATCGACCCGCTCGAGACGAGGGCGGATCCCCGCTGGGTCGTCGGCCCAGGTGTTCCGGAACCAGAGCGTCGGCAGGAGCTCCAGCCGGGCAGCGTCGGGCCCCCGATTGGTGACCGTCACCGAGACGAGCAGGTCGTCGGGAGCGGCCTTCGCGTATTCCACGACCACGTCGAAGTACCGGTCGTCGTCGAACACGCCGGTGTCGATCAACTCGTACTCGAAGTCGTCCCGGCTCCTGGCAGCGTTGGTGGCCACGAGGTCCTCGTAGGGGTATGCCGCCTGCGGGTACTTGTAGAGGTACCGCATGTACGAATGGGTCGGCGTGTTGTCGAGGTAGAAGTAGTACTCCTTGACGTCCTCGCCGTGGTTGCCCTCGCCGTTCGTGAGACCGAACAGCCGCTCCTTGAGGATGGAATCGGCGCCGTTCCACAGCGCGAGTGCGAAGCACAGCTGCTGGTGGTCGTCGGAGATGCCGGCCAGGCCGTCCTCTCCCCACCGGTAGGCCCGAGACCGGGCCTGGTCGTGCGGGAACGAGTTCCACGCATCGCCGTCAGCACTGTCGTCCTCGCGCACCGTCCCCCATTGCCGCTCACTGAGGTACGGACCCCATCGACCCCATGGCACACCGTCTCGTCGCTGTTCGAGGCGGCGTTGCTCCGGGTCGTCCTGCGTGGGCACGACCGCGATCGTACCGACGGCGAGCCCCCTCGGAGATCGAGCGACGCGCAGTTCGTCAGCCGTTCATCGATCGTTCAACGCGATGTCTCAGAAGGTGCGGATGGTTAGGTCCACCCGGTGAGGGGTGAGACGTAGTGGACTGTGGTGATGCCGAAGCGTCATCGCGTGTCGAGTTCCCGGTTTGCTCGAACGACGGTGTTGCAGCCGTCGCGTGATCTGTGTGGCACCACACCGGACCAGTTCGCCGATCTGCTCGACCGGCTGGCGCCGCTGGTCGAGGCGGAGTACCTGGCTCGTGGTGAACGCCCGGGCCGCAAACGGGTGTTGGGTGGTGGCGACAAGCCGAACCCGTTCTGGTTCCGGCTGCTCGTGGCGCTCACGCATCTGCGTCAGGGGATCTCGTTGCGGGCGACCGCGGCGATCTTCGGGATCGACGAGAAGTCGGTGCGGAACTACCGCGACGAGATCGTCCGTCTGCTCGGCGAGCACGGCTGCCAGCCGCCTGGTGCTGCCCGTCCGATCCGCACCCTCGACGATCTGCGTGAGCACCTCGACTCGTTGCCCGAGGAGTGCTGCATGGTTGACGGCACTCATGTGGCCCGGTCGATGCCGGTCGACTTCGACGCCCAACGCGCGGCGTGGTCCGGCAAGGCCCGCGACCACGTACATGCCGGCACCGTGATCGCTGATGCAGGTCGACGCCCGGTGTGGTTCGAAGCCAACCCGAACGGAGAGGGCCGCACCCACGACATCACGATGCTCAGATCGCAGACCGGGCTGTTGGACGTGCTCGCCCGCACGACGGCGCATGTGCTCGGCGACAAGGCCTACGGCGGTCTGCGACACGACATCGACCCCGACCGGGTCGTGACCCCGATCATGCGACCCCGCGGCGGAGTCCTCGACGACAACGACCGGCTCGTCAACCGTGACCTGTCATCGATCCGAATGCCCGTCGAACACGCCATCGGCCGCATGAAGTGGAGGCGCACGATGCGCTACTGGCGAGCCGACCCCAACAGGTTCGGACCCACCGGCAAAGCCATCGCCACCCTCGCGTCCATCACCTGACGCACCCCAACGACGCATCACACACGAACACGAATCAGCCACTATCAGTCCGCGCCTCTTCAGTCTCCGGTGGGTGGCGGTGCGTTGGCAAGCCGTCGTCGCGCGACGTTCACGATCAACTTGACCAAGGCGCCCAGAACGACGATGTTCGCCACGATCTGGAACATGACGGTGATCCTGGCGACATCGGTCGACGCCGAGATGTCACCGAAGCCCACCGTCGTCAGTGTGGTCACGGTGAAGTACAGCGCGGCCGTGTGGTTCAACGACTCCGAGAATGCTTCCGGGTCGCTGTGTGAGAGCGACAGGTAGCAGCTCGCGAACAGCACGATCAGTGCTGACGTCGAGAACGCGAGCGCCTCGATCGCTCGGACTTCGGGAAACGCTGCGTGGGCGACGGCACGGAGTTGCCAGCGTGCCACGCCGATGATCAGCACGGCTCCCACGACGACGGCTGTTCCCAGCTGGAGGGCGGGCGCCCAGGTGAACGGCAGGAGGTAGAACAGCGCAATCAACGCGGCCGACAGCACCACGCTGCGCACGGTTGCGAACAGCACGAGGCGACGGCGATCATCCCGCCCGAGTTCGAGGATGTGGTGTGCGGTCGGCAGGCGCTCGCCACGGTCGTTGCGGCCGTGCGGTTCTTCCGGATCACTCATCGCGCGATCTCGACGTCGAGATGTGGACAGCGCGCGAACGCATCACAGCGGGAGACCGAAGATCAGGATCGTGGCCATGACGAGCCCGATGAGGACGAATCCGGCGACGGCCGCGAGGTTTCGCTGCCGACGGGCGAGCATCGCGGCGAGCGCGATCTGGATCAGGAAGTACGCCGCGAACACCCGTGATGCGAGGTTGACCGCCGTCGTGACGTCGGCGACGAGCACGAGCACGATCGCCGGCACGAGAATGATGAGAAAGGTGGCTGGTCTCGGCACCTTGTGCGCGACCAGCATGTCGCTGCGCGACGACGTCGCGCCGATGATCGCCGACGTCTGGCTCCCGATCGCAGCGACGAGCAGCAGCCAGGGCATCGCACCACCGATGCGCTGCGAGACGATGAACACGGCGGTTCCGTCGGGCTTGGCGCTCGGTGGGAGGAACAGGACGAGCAACGACAGGATGAACACCACGAACACGACCGACGAGATGACCTGGGCGACCCGCATGGTCGTGATGCGCTCCTGTGCACCGAAACGTACTCCGATGTATCGCGACGCCTCGAAGCCCTGGACGATGGCGAACAGTCCGATCATCTTGCGGATGCCGTCGGTGTCGATGGACGGCGAATCGCCGAGCACCTCCGAGCCACTCCTGGACGTTGAACACCGAGAAAGCGACGACGACGCCGATGACCGCTGCGAGGTTGAACGCGGTCGTGCGGTCACCGAGCCGGTTCAGCCGGCCCATTCCGCCGGACACCCCGACCAGGATCACGATCGCCAGGATCGCTGCGGCGAGCACACCCTGGCGGCTCGTCGTGAATGCCTCGAGCGGCAGGAGGATCAGCGCGGTCAGCAGCAGGGCGTAGTACGCGATGTTGACCATCGAGGCGAACAGCAGCGCCCACTCCGCGGTTCCTTCGATCCGGTCGGCGTTGCGGTCGGATCCCTCGATCGGTTCGTAGTGACGGATGTTGTAGGCGATCGCGAATCCGGCCGCGATGGCGACGAGACAGATCGCGAGCATCACGAACGGTGCTCGGAATCCGGCGATGAGCACGATGGCCGGGGACAGGATGATGAAGCCGACATCCATGATGTTGGCCAGTGGCACGACCATGGCCTGGTACGACGTGGATCGTTGGATCCGGGGTCGGTACAGCGCCACCGCCACGACGGCAATCACCAGGAAACCCAATCCGACCGCGACGAACTCGTCCAGACCGCTTCGCATCACGTCGCCCCCACGCCCATACCGCACGGGATCCTCGCACATCGACGACGAGCGCCTGGAGTTCCCTGCTCACCCATCAGCAGCCAGATCGAGGCGATGAGCGGTGACCGCAGATCTGTGCGGGCGATCTTCACTCGTGCGCGGGCAGTCGGCCCTGTGCGATGGCCGTGGTGAACGCGTCGTAATCGCGCTCGTTCTTGTCGGCGTAGGCGACCGAGAAGTCGCCGATCGCCCGGTCGAAGCGGTCGCTCTTCCCCAAGTACCCGGCGATGGCAGCGGGGTCGCCCGAGCGGGCGTGGGCTCGGGCGAGTGTCCATCCGCAGATCGACACGTACCGTCGGACCATGCTCACCGGAGCGCCGTCGATCTCGATCGATCCCTTCATGTCCTTGAACTGGCGGACGTAGTAGTGGGTGCCGGCGTCACCGACGGTCCATCCGAGGAAGCTGTCGCTCGCCGCCTGCACGAGACGCTGGCCCTCGACGACTCGCCGGCCGTGCTGGTCGTAGACGCTGCCCGGCAGCTGATCCTCGAGCACCGATCGATCCGCCTCCTTGATCTGGAGGAAGAAGGGATCCTGCTCGTCCCGGCCCTCCAGGAGGACGATCCAGCACCGAGTGCCCACCGACCCCACCCCGACCACCTTGATCGCCATGTCCCGGTAGCGGTAGCGCTCGACGAGCACCTTGACGTGGTCGGGCAGCGTGTCGACATACTGCTGGAACACCTGCAGGATTGCCGCGACCAGAGCTTCGGGATCGTGGTCATACGGGATCTCCCGCAGCGGAATGAGCAGCGGCGGTTGGGAGACGATGCGACATCCGTCGTCGGAGTGCTCCGTCAGCTTGTCGAACGCGTGCAGGCTGTTCTTCGAACGGGCTTTGGTGACGAATCTCGTTCCGCGCTTCTGCTCCTTCTTCGTCAGTCGGTCGGCGAAGGCCCGGTAGACCTCCTCGACGTCGACATGCGCGTACCAGACATCGGCGTAACGCGCCTCGGCGAACCCCAGCATCGCCTCGCGGTACGCCTGCGTCGCCCGCCGCGGCAGGTCGAGTTCGTC
>CAWGTY010000003.1:0-33675 GCA_963825605.1 uncultured Acidimicrobiaceae bacterium
CCCGGGCCTGATTGGAACCATCGTGCTCACTGCGCTGACCATTGCCTGGGTGTTCGCCGAGGCCGAGCCGTCTGACACAGCGACTCCATCGTTCCTCGTGTGGGCTCCATCGGGGTGAATGCCAGGTTCACCCCCGCTTCGCTGGCCGCTCTGACAGAAACGCTCTACGTTCCACCCGAGTGGTCGAATCAGTCGACCACGGCAGGGTCGGGGCCACCCGATCGCCTTCCCAACGGAGACCAGCCATGTCATTGGAAGAGAACCTCGTCCTCTACGCCGCCACCTACGCCGACGGCGACAGCGCCCGCGCCGACTTCGAATCGTTGAAGGCCGCCGAGGGGGCAGATCTCGTGGTCGTCGGCGCGATCGTGATGAGCCGCGACGCTGACGGCAATGTCGACGTACTCGAAGCCGGCGACGGCGACACCGCAGCGGGGGCGATGCTCGGCGGCAGCGTGGGTCTCGTCGTCGGCCTCTTTGCTCCGCCACTGCTCGCCGCGACGGCGATCGGCGCCGGGATCGGCGCGCTGCTCGGGCATCTGACCAAGAAGCACGAGGAGAAGGAACTCGGTGTCGAACTCGACGAGTACTTCCCGGCGAACTCGTCAGCGGTCGTCGCGGTCGTGGACGACGTCTATCTCGACCGTGTCGAGGCTGCGCTCGGCAAGGCCGACAAGCGCGTCAGCAAAGCGATCGATCGTGACGACTACGACAAGCTCGTGAAGGCGGTCTCGAAGTCCGCGGATCAGATCGACGACGCACTCGAGTCCTGAGTCCTGCGCGGTGGCGCCACAGAGCGCGCCGCACGACCTCGCATGCAGAACGCTTCGTTGAACCCGTGTTCACAGATATCCAGCTGTGACACGACCGCCCGGCACCGCGCCGTACGAGCAAGATCGTGCACCGATCGGTGCTCACCTCGACCAGCTCGCCGAGGAGCACGAGCAGCAGGAGGTCGGTGTTGCCGTCGACGAGTCGCTGTCGCCGGATTCCTCGGCGGTCGCGGCCGTCGTCGAGGGATTGAACAACGTTCGCGTGGAGTCGGTGACGCACATGAACACAGCGATCGACATGGGCGAGGGCCGTGATGTCCGATCGTCCTGATGTCGCAGCATCACAGGGCGTGATCACCTCCCTGGGTCTTCCCTACTGGGCACGCCGGGTCGGAGTGTTCAGTTGGCTGCTGGTCGGCTTTCTGCTCGCAGTCGGAGCGACCGCGCTCTTGCTCGCTGCAACGAGCGCGATCACCGGACCACTCGTCATTGCTGTGCTCCTGGCGATCGTCTTTGCGCCCGTCGTGACGTGGCTGTGCGACCGGGGCGTCCCGCGAGCGCTCGCTGCGGCGGGCGTCCTGTTCGGGTTGGCCGCGACTGCTGCCGGGATTGTCTACCTGACCGCCGCCGCCGTGGTCGATCAAAGCGACCAGCTGAGCGAGAACCTGGACAAGGCCGTGGACGACATCACCGGATGGTTGGCCGCCACCCCGATCCCAGACGACCTCGCCGACGAAGTGTCCTCGACGCTCGCTGACAACGGCCCCAGGCTGGCGAGCGGACTCGCAGGTGGTGTGCTGTCGGCATTCAACTCCGTGACCGCGTTGGTGTCAGCAACGGTCCTCTCGCTGTTCGTGCTCTACTACCTACTCAAGGACGGGCCCGACGCCACGCCCGGTGGTGCCACCACAGGGGACGGCCGCCCGTGGCGAACCGTGATCGCCGACGATGTCGTGCGCGACGTCCGGGGCTACTTCCGTGGCCAGACGCTGATCGCGCTGTCCAACGGCGTGGTGATCGGGCTCGCCGCCGCCGTTCTGGATGTCCCCGCCGCCCTGGCGATCGGAATCGTCAACTTCTTCGGCGCCTACGTGCCCTATCTTGGCGGGTTCTTCGGTGGCGCCTTCGCCGTGCTGATGGGTCTCGGCGAAGGTGGCGTCGGTCTGGCCGTCGCCATGCTGGTCGTGACCCTGTTCGTCAACCTGGTGCTCGAGAACTTCCTGCAGCCGATGCTCATCGGCGGCAGTCTGAACATGGCCCCGCTCCCGATCCTCCTGGCCACGACGTTCGGCGGCATGCTCGCCGGGCTGCTCGGACTGGTCCTCGCCGCCCCCGTCCTCGCGATCACCTCCGACATGGCGCGCGAGCTGCGCAAGTCGGGGTTCTTCGGTCCACCTTCGACCGACGCGGGCCCAGACGCCGGGTAGCAGTCCGGGTGCCGAATCAGGAGCACGGCATCTGCGGCACCATGGACGCGCTGGTGGCGTACGAGGGCGATGCGATCGGGGTGAACGCCAGGTTCACCCCCGCTTCGCTGGCCGCTCTGACAGAAACGCTCTACGTTCCACCCGAGTGGTCGAATCAGTCGACCACGGCAGGGTCGGGGCCACCCGATCGCCTTCCCAACGGAGACCAGCCATGTCATTGGAAGAGAACCTCGTCCTCTACGCCGCCACCTACGCCGACGGCGACAGCGCCCGCGCCGACTTCGAATCGTTGAAGGCCGCCGAGGGGGCAGATCTCGTGGTCGTCGGCGCGATCGTGATGAGCCGCGACGCTGACGGCAATGTCGACGTACTCGAAGCCGGCGACGGCGACACCGCAGCGGGGGCGATGCTCGGCGGCGGCGTGGGTCTCGTCGTCGGCCTCTTTGCTCCGCCACTGCTCGCCGCGACGGCGATCGGCGCCGGGATCGGCGCGCTGCTCGGGCATCTGACCAAGAAGCACGAGGAGAAGGAACTCGGTGTCGAACTCGACGAGTACTTCCCGGCGAACTCGTCAGCGGTCGTCGCGGTCGTGGACGACGTCTATCTCGACCGTGTCGAGGCTGCGCTCGGCAAGGCCGACAAGCGCGTCAGCAAAGCGATCGATCGTGACGACTACGACAAGCTCGTGAAGGCGGTCTCGAAGTCCGCGGATCAGATCGACGACGCACTCGAGTCCTGAACACCTTCGACTCGGAGGATCGAACATCACTGACCTCCACAGACCTGATCCAGGCATTCACGTACTCGAACACCTGAACTTTCAATCCAGAAGGATCTCCATGAGCCAAGACCAGAACCAGCAACGGATGTCAACCCGTACGCCACCAAAGATCATCCGTACGCCACGAAGGACTTTCCCCTCGCGACCGAATTCAACCCGTACGCGACGGGAAAGGACTACTCCACGATCCCTCAGCGGTTGCACGAGTATCCGTCGTCTGACCGGGCGAAGAAGATGGTCCATGACTCGTTGGTCGTCGACACACTGTTCTCCGGCACCTGGCCGGAGCAGTGGTCGACTCCTGATGCCCCGGAGTTTCATGACTACATGGACCGCGTGATCGCCGGCGGAGTGAAGGTGATGGCTCTGTGCCCTTCAGCTGATGCACTGAATACCTCCTCCTCGGCGTCGTTGAAGGCCTTGCAGTTCTATCTCGCGAAGATCAACGAGTTCCCTGACAAGTACAAGATCGTGCGGACCACCAAGGACATCGACGACGCAATCGCCGAAGGGAAGCTGGGGCTGTACTTCACGCATCAGGGGACCGGCCACTTCGAAGGTGATCCCGACAATGTCGCGATCTGGCGTCAACTCGGTTATGGCTACTGTTTGTTGGCCTACAACCAGCGAAATCCTGTGGGTGACGGTTGTTTCGTGGAAGAGAACGGTCCGCTGACCGACTACGGGAAGACACTCATCGATGCGTACAACCGCTACGGCATGCTCGTGGATGTCAGTCACACCGGTGAACGTACGTCGCTCGACGCCATCGAGCGGAGCAGCCAACCGGTCATCTCTTCCCACTCCGTCGCCATGGCGATCGCAAAGTACCCGCGCAGTCTCGAGGATTCGGTGATCAAGGCGATTGCGCAGAGCGGTGGTGTGTGTTCCATCAACTGCGTGGGCGCCTTCGTCGACATGTCGAACCCGGAGATCGTGACGACGGAGATGCTCTTCCGCCACATCGACTACATGGTTTCCCTCGTTGGCATCGACCATGTCGGTTACGGTTCCGATTTCATCCCCGATGTCACCTTCACGTCCGATGGGATGCAGACGCCATTTGGTGCAGCGATCTTCCCAGACGGCGGTTACACCGCGAAGACGGGCGCAATGGGATTCCCGACACCTGCCTCCTACCAGATCCTCGCGGCCCTCGTGGACAAGCTGCTCGACGAGGGTTACTCCGAAGAGGACTGCCTCAAGTTCGTCGGAGGAAACATCTACCGGGTCATGAGCGAGGTCTGGAAGTGATCTTCTGATCTCATCGAAGTCACTGCTGATATTCGGCCAATCAACAGGAGAATCCAGGAAAATGACCAGCAACGAAATCCAGTCAGTGCCCAGCCCAGAGCGCGCCGGTGCGTCAGGCTTCGAGCCGCTCGAGGTCGACAGCCCGATGGCGAAGTGGAAGCAGCCGCAATCGGAAGCGTTCATCGATCAGGCGAGGCAGGACTACAGCTTCCCGAACTGGCAATCGGGCAGCGAGCAGTCGATCTACTACAACCTGAACATCCCCGAGTTCTTCAATTGCTCGTATGTGCCGCCATCGGACGAGTTCTCCAGGCTCGAACGGTCGATCGATCCGACAGTGCTGGATCTGACCTTCACCGCTGCTGACGGCTCCACCACGCCACCGCTGCGGGAGTACCTGGTCGGCAAACGGCAGGTTCAGGCGATGATGATGGCCCACCAGGGCAAGGTCGTGTTCGAGATCTTCCCTGGCATGAATCCCACCGACTCCCACATCTGGATGTCGGCCGCGAAGACGACGGTCGGTCTGCTCATGGCGATGCTGATCGACGAAGGCAAGGTCGATCCCGACAAGCCGGTGCCGACCTATGTGCCCGAACTCCGTGGCACACACTGGGAACAGGCCACCGTCAAGAACGTCATGAACATGGCGTCCGGGCTCGACATCGAAGAGAGCATCGCGAACCTGCTCAACCCCGACACCTGGATCGCTCATTTCTTCACCGCCGTCTTCGAGGGCAAAGGCGATTGGCGCGAGATGTCAAAGCATGCGCAACCACTCGAGGGAGAACCCGCCGGCACCCACTTCCGCTACTCCGGGGCCAATACCCAGACGCTCGTGCTCGCGACCCAACACGTGACCGGGATGCGCTGGCAGGACTTCTTCCACGAGCGGATCTGGTCGAAGATCGGGGCGAAGAGCCCGTACCTCGCTGGGCTCTGTCCCGACGGCTCGCCGGCGGCTGCCGGCATCGTCTCGTCCACACCGGAGGACGTGCTGCGGTTCGCATTGTCGTACACGCCGAGTTGGCACGTGGTGTCCGAGGAACGGATCGTGTCGGAACGGCTCCTGCAGACCATCCAGTCCATGGGCGACCCGGCGGCCTACGTGGGCTCCACCGAGGAGGGCTACGGACTCGGCTGGTTCGGCGAGAAGCCGCTCACCAACACCGCACAATGGGACCACTCCTTCGCCGACGGCGCAATGTTCAAGCACGGCAACATGGGTCAGGGCATCTACGTCGATCCTGCCCGAGATTTCTGCGGCATGTACTTCGGTCTGGCCCCGAACCCGGACGAGATCTCGGGAGTCGACTATTCTCCTGGCTATCTGCGAACGGCCGCGAAGTACTTCTCCGGCCAGTAGACCTCGGCAGTACAGGGAGTGGCCGACCGTTCACGATCTGGAGGTGTCGACGATGCGATCGTGGAGAAATGTCGTGCGTAGGAAGCGGCTGAGTCGGTGACCGACACGACCGGCAACCACGGGACGCGAGGGGTGCAGGTGTTCTCGGCACCCTCGGAGGCGCCTCGCGTTCGACTCCGAACGGACCTGGTCTCTGCCGGTCTCACCTCGGTCTGGCTCGCGCTGCTGATCCTCGTTGCCGGTGACGGTTCGACGTTCGACGACAACACCCTCGAGTTCACCGGGACGTTGCCGGGCTGGCTGCTCTGGATGGGACAGGCGGCCTACGTCGTGGGCGTCGTCTATGCGTTCGGGCTGTTGATCGGGGTGGGCGTCGTCGCCCGCGACCGATTGGAGTTGCTTCGCGACATGGTCGTGGCGGCGTTGCTGGCCGTCGTTGTGGTGTTCGCCCTCACCTGGCTCATCGATGACCGCTGGCCCGAGTTCCCGTTCTTCGATCTGCAACAGACACGGTTCACGTTCCCGGCGTTCTTCATCACGACATCCACTGCGCTCCAGGCCGCGGCGTCGCCATGGCTGACGGCGCCGATGCGCAGGATCGGGTGGACGTTCATCCTCGTGGCGACCGGCGCCGCGACCCTCGGACGCGTCACCACCTTCAGCGACGCGCTGGGAGGCGTGCTCGTCGGGCTGATCGCCGCAGCGGTCGTCCGGTACCTGCTCGGCACGTCGGCGGGATTGCCGTCGACCGACCGGCTTCGCGACGGGCTCGCCGATCTGGGCATCCAGATGAACCGGCTGACGTACTACGACGAACAGCCGCTTGGTGCACTCGTGCTGTCGGGGGTCACGAGCGACGGCCGGAACGTGTTCGTCTACGGGCTCGGGCGCGACGCGTGGAGCACCCGTCGACAGAGCCGGCTGTGGCGCCAAGCCTGGTACCAAAGCGACGACGCACAGTTCGGATCCGACCGCCGCCAGCAGATCGAGCACGAATCGCTCGCCATGCTGCTCGCCGCGAAGCGGGGGGTCTCTGTTCCCGACGTCGTGACCGTCGGCATGACCCGGACCGGCGATGCGTTGCTCGTCACCGACCTGGTCGACCACACCCTGGCGGGCACGACCGCCGACGAGGTCGACGACGAGCTGCTCGATGCCGCCTGGAAGCTGCTCGGTGACCTCCACGATGCGGGAATCAGCCACGGCTCACTCGACGACATCCACATCTGGGTCGACGCCTCCGGCGGCCTGCAGCTGATGGGGTTCAACGACGCGGTCATCAACCCCACCGACGACCAGATCAACCAGGACGTCGCTGCGATGCTCGTGCTCACGACGCTCGGCGCTGGCGCTGATCGAGCGATCGAAGCAGCCCGTCGCGCACGTGGGGACGATGAACTCGCGGCGATGCTTCCGGTGCTCCAGACCGCAGCGCTCAACTCCCGTCTGCGTGGCCACGCGAAGCGTCAAAAGCTCAAGATCGTCGATCTCCGCAAGCAGACGGCGGCGGCGCTGGGCGTCGGTGTTCCACCGACCGAGCAGCTGACCCGGGTCACCTGGAAGAGCGTGATCATGACGGCGTTCATCGGGCTCGCGGCGTACACCCTCATCGCTGGGCTCGCCGAAGTCGGGTTCGACGTGATCGCCGAGAGTCTGGCCGACGCGCGCTGGAGCCTCGTTCTCCTCGCCCTCGTCCTCGCGGCCGCGACGAACTACACCGACGCGGTCGCACTGGTCGCCGTGTCGCCGAAACCGGTTCCCGTCGGCGTCACGACCGTCGAGCAGTTCGCAATCGGCTTCGTCAACATTGCGATCCCGTCCGCTGCCGGTCGCGTGGCGACCAACGCGCGGTACTTCCAGAAGTTCGGCATCAGCCCCGTCACCTCGACCACGACCGGAGCGATCACCGGATTCATCGGATTCGTCGCCCAGGCGATCCTCATCGTGCTGACCATCCTGGTGGGCGCCGGCAGCATCGACCTGTCCGACCTTCAGGGCGGCGGCAGCGTCCTGCGGCTGCTGGGCATGGCGGTCGTACTGTTCGCGGGCGCAGTGATCGTGGTGTGGGCGGTTCCGGCGTGGCGGCACTGGGCATGGAGCAAGATCGAGGGACCGCTGTCCCAGATCGGTGACGCCTTCCAGACGCTGAAGGAGCCGAGAGTCGCCCTGACCGCGCTCGGCAGCTCGATCGGGACCGAGGTGCTCTACGCCGCCGGGTTCGCGATGTGCGTCGCCGCGGTCGGAGGATCGATCAACCTCGGCCAGGCAATCTTCATCAACGTCACTGTCTCACTGTTCGCCGGGTTGATGCCCATCCCCGGCGGTGTCGGGGTCTTCGAGGCGGGCATGACGGCGGGCCTCACGGCGATCGGCGTGGACCCTGGGACGGCGGTCTCTGCCGTTTTGATCTACCGCCTCATCAGTTACTACCTCCCCCCGCTGTGGGGTTGCGTCAGCCTGCGCTGGCTGACGAAGCACGACTATCTGTGACGACGTCGGGACCTCAGCCAGCGAGCGCTCGGGAGCGCAATTGCTCACCGCCTCAGCAACACGTGAAAGGATCGCCAACGATGAGTCATCGCGACCCTGAGGTTGCCGGCGATCGCGGCCGACCCCGTCGGCAGAACGAACAGCGCAAAGAGGGATTCACGATGGCGCTGTACGTGTCGGTGTGTCTCCTCGCCGCTCTGACCGGACTGCCCGATCGAGCCGATCGCCATACCCTCGGCGTGCTCGGCATCGTCTGGGGCACGACCATCGGGCTGGCGCTCGCCCACTGGTTTGCGTTCCGTCTGTCGGCGCGCCTGGTCGAGTCAGGTGAACTCCGGCGCGAAGACACGGAGCTCGCGCTTGCCCAACTGGTCGGCGCTACCGCCGTCGCCGCAGCGTGTACGGTCCCGATCCTCCTCCTTCCTGCATCTGCAGAGCTTGACGCCGTTCGGTTCCTGCTCGCAGCCTTCATCTCCGTCGTCGCGTATGCAGTCGTTCGGAGCAGTCCGAGCGACCACAGCAGCCGCATGCGAGCGCTCACCTACGCGAGCGTGGTGTTGTGCATCGCGCTCGCGGTTGCGACCGTGAAGAACACGCTCAGCGGTCACTGAGCGCACCGGCCGTGCGCTGGACCCGGTGATACACGTGCTGATGCGCCGGTGACGGTGCTGCGATCCACGGGTATCTCGGCCACGACGACACCGCCGATGCAGTGTTCGCGGATTTCGCTGAGCGGTACGCCGACCGGAACCAACTCGACCATGCAGCTCACGAACGCGCCACACCTCATGGCCGGATCGAGGCAGCCTTCGAGGTCTGATCGCACGCGAGGCTGAATCCGGCGGCGAGCGACGTCGATTGCTTACCGCTGGGTGGCGAGCCACTGCGCTGCGGCTGCCTGCGCATCGACGACTGATTGCCGGATCCGCTCGGTGGCTGCGAACACATTGTCGCTGCCGAGTTGTTCGAGGGTCCCGGTGTGCTCGAGGGTCTCCCGGGCGTCCGCCTCGACCTCGGCCAACATCAGCCGGCAGTGGTGCTCTCGGAGTGTCTCGGCGTAGTCGGTCAGCACGTTGAGCGTCGTCGTGTCGAGGGCCTGATGTCCGCGCAGGTCGAGAATCACGACGGTCGGTGGGGTCTCGTCGTCTGGATGCGGGAGTTGATCCTCGAACAGTTGGGCCGACGCGAAGAAGAGCGAGCCGTAGGAGTTCAGGGTGACGATCGACTCCGAACCGAGTGTCGGCTCGACGTCGTGTTCTGAGACGAGCCGGCCATCCTCGTAGACCGCGGTCCTGACCGTGATGCCCTTCGACTCGCGAACGACATAGATCAGGATCGACAGGGCAACGCCGACGAAGACGGAATTCTGCAGCGAGCTCAGCAGCGCCACCGCGATCAGGAGCACCATGCCCCAGCGGTCCAGCCCGCCGAGTCGCCACGTGGCGAGGACCTGGGCCGGCTTCAGCACTCCGACGCCGAGCACCAGCAGGAAACCGGCGAGGGCGGGCATGGCGAGGAGCTCCATCGCGCCGCTGAAGACGAGCAGCACTACCGCGATACCAGCCCCGGCGACGATGTTGGCGAAGCGGGTCTTGGCGCCTCCCTGGGCGAGGATGGCCGTCGCCGAGAACGACCCACCGACCGGCATCCCCTGGAAGAAGCCGGTGGTCACGTTGGCCAGCCCCTGTCCGGTGAAGTCGCCCGACGGGTCCGACTTGCTGCCGTCGGGGTTCGGGAACGCGTGGTTGACGGCCGCTCCCTGCACCAACCCGACGATGGCGAGCGCGATCGCCGGCCCGATCAGCGCCGGGACCAGGTCGCCGAACGAGGACAGGTCGGGGAAGATGGGCAGCGGGAGCTGGCGGGGGATGTCTCCGATGTCACCGACGAGCTCCACGTCGGACCAGTCGAAGATCGCCGGAACCAACGACGCCACGAACATCGCCAGCAGGATGCCCATGGTCGCGAACCGCGTCCGGTTCATGCCGATCATCACGACCATGGCGACGACGCCGGTGGCCAACGCCGTCAATTCAACCTGATCGAGGTTCGCCAAGAGGTCGATCGTCTGGGTGATCTTGTTGCCACCGTCTGCGGCGTACCCGGTGAGGTTGCCCAACTGCCCCAGGACAATCGACAGGCCGACTGCGTGGGTGAAGGCCGCCATCACCGAATCCGGCACGAAACGCAGGACGCTGCCGAGCTTCAAGAGGCCGAGCACCGCCATGAAGCCTCCGATGAGGAGGGTGAGGATGAACAGCGCATCCTGTCCGGTGTCCGCCGACGGGGAGACCTCGGGCACGCCGGCGACGATCAGTGCCATTGCGCTGGTCGCCTGGATGCTCATCGAGACCGAGCTGGTGAAGAACGCGCCCGAGAACCCGCCGATCATGTAGGCGTACACGCCCGTGACCGGGTTGAGGGCCGCCAGCGTGCCGACAGCCATGCCGTCGGGGACGCTCTCGACGGCGAGCGTGAGACCCGATGTGACGTCCTTCTTGGCGGATCGTCGGTCGAAGAAGTTCGAAATCATCGGGCGTCGGTCGGCCATTCGCTTGGCGCGTCCCCCGGAGTCACGGCGCTGACGACCACGGCGGTTTCCTAGTGCGGCCCCAGCGGGATCTCAAGGTTCGAGATGGGTGAAATCGGTGTTCACCCCGCACCGGCGCCGTGGCCGCTAGATCGATGTCCGACGCTCCGGACGTGTCGTGGGTTCCGGGCCGTAGGCGTCGTCCGGATCTTCGTCGGCGGGAATGGCGTCCTTGCGCGAGAACCAGACGGCCGACGCGACGAGGACGAGTGGGGTCGCCCAGATCACGACCGCGTAGCCGGCGAAGCTGAGGGTTCCCATGCCGAGCACGCCGGCGACGAACGCACCATGGACGTTCCACGGGATGACGCTCGAGAGCAGCGAACCCGAGGCGGCAATCGATGCCGACTGGGTGACCGGTTCGAGTCGCGCCTCCTTGAACCGATCCCGGTAGGTCTCGGCGCTGACGATGATGGAGACGTAGGGGTCGGCCATGGCGAGGTTGAAACCGGTCGTGGTCGCCGCCGAGGCGATGATGAGCCGCGCCGACGTCCTGGCCCAGCGGAGCAGCGGTGCGATCGCTGCGGCGAGCATGCCGGTTCTCGACATCAGGCCGCCGTACGCCGACGCCACGAGGATGAGCCACACCGTCGGGAGGAGGCCGACGGCACCGCCGCCGAAGAAGATGCTGTTCAGTTCGACGGTCGGGCTGTCGAGGTCGAAGCCGTTGGCCAGGGTCTCGATGCTCACCTCTGCCCATTGGACGATGTAGGTCCGGTCGTCATCAGCCAGCCGCTCGATCAGGTCTGGCTGGATGAAGCCGGCGATCACCACGGCGGACAGCGCTCCGCCGAGCACGGCGAAGAACGCCGACGACTTCGTCGAGATGATGAACACGATGAGCAGCGGGAGCAGACAGAGGAGCGACACCGAGAACTCGGTCTCGATCACCTCGGTCACGGCGCCGCCGTCGAATGATCCACCACCGTCACGGATCCCGAGGTAGATCATCAGCGCGAGCGTCGCGACCCAGCCCGGCGCCACGAGGCGAGCCATGATGCTCGACTGGCGCACCGGCGTGACGCCACCGACCATGTCCGTGGTCAGCACGAGCGTGTCGGAGACCCTCGCGATGCCGTCGCCCGTGAACGCGCCGGCCACCACCGCGGCCGCTGCGACCTCCGGCGAAAGTCCCATCAGTGGGGCCAAGGCGACGAACGGGACACCGAGCCCGGCGACGGTCGTGAACGAGCTCCCGAGGATGACGCCGATCAGCGTTGCTGCGATCAGTGCAACCGGGTAGAGGATCGTCGGCGTAGCGAGCTCGGCACCGTAGGACAACATCGTCGCGATCGTCCCGGCGAGCAGCAGCGACGAGACGAGCATGCCGATGACGATGATGAGGAAGAAGGTGGCGATCGCCGAGGTGATCCCGCCGACCATCGATTCACCGAGGAACTCTCGTGGCCGGTCGTGTGTCGATCGCGCGGCGATCAGCACGGCCGCCGCCAGGCCGAGGGTCATCGCCACCTGCAACGGGCCGGTGTCCACCTCACCACCGAACAGCGCGACCGCGAGCAGAATCGCCGCCACCATCACCCCCAAGGCCGCCAACGACGCCCCCAACGATGGGGTTGCTGGAGGTGCGTCGGTAGGTGCTTCGGGAGATGTCATGCGATCGGTCCAAGAGTCGAGGGGCGTCGCGAGCCGGAGGGCACCCGTCGGACCGTTGCCTGGACGAGACGGTGGACACCGCCGACACGCGGTGAGTGCACAGTGTGGCCGCGAGCTCCGGAGGCTGTCGTCTGGCGAGCAGGGTGAAACCGTGGTTCACCCGAATGCACACCTCCCGTGCCTCACCGGTGAGGCACTCCATCGCTCGGCCACGCGAGACGCCCCCGAGGACTGACAGCGACTCGCTGCATCATGCGGCGCCATGGTTCGCCCGCCCGCGGTTCGTACCTGTGCCGAGCCGAGCTCGTGTCGTACCGTCGGTTACGTTGTCAACGGCTGCACCCTGCAGCCTCGAGGAGTTCGCATCGTAAGGAGTGGCGCATGCACACCGGACGCAGCCGAGGGCTTGATGCCGACGACGCGATGCCGACGACGCGATGCCGGTGATGTCGGCGATGGATGAGTATTTGGAGGAGGGGAGGCGCAAGGCCTTCGCCCTCGGGAACCGCGGACCCATCCGCTTCGACGAGACGGGCCGGGTCCACCCGGAGATTCTCGAGGCGTACGGGCGATGCGGGTTCTATGTGTTCGAAGGTGTACTCGGCCCCGAGGAACTGGCCGACATCGAACGCGACGTCCTCGACATCTTGGATCGTGTTCCGGTGGCTCGTGGGAGCGACGTTGATGCGCACGGTCGTCCGGCGATCACTGCCGGTCTCACGGCCCCGAGCGTGTATTTCGCGAAGCCGTTGTCGGACCCGAACGGTGGAACGAGGGCAGCGAAGGGGCGTCATCCCGTGAAGATGCACGAGCCGACGCCGGCCGACGATGCGCCCGACGAGGTGGTGTATCTCATGCTCGGCTCGCTGCAGCATTCCGAGGCCTGCCTTCGGGTGTACGGGCATCCGGATCTGCTGGCGGTTGCAGCAGCGATCAACGGTGAGGACTTTGCGCCGTTCAACGAAGCCGTGTTCTTCAAGGAGCCGGGGCTCGGGGCGTCGGTGGCTTGGCATCGTGACGGTGTGACCCACTGGGATCGTGATGATTGGGACGAAGGGATTCACGGGTTCAACTTCATGGCCCAGCTCTATGGGTGTACGCCGGCGAACGGGGTGTGGGTCGTGCCCGGTTCACACAAGGATCGTCACGCTGACATCGCAGCGATGGTTGCTGCTGCGGGGTCCGAGCGGATCGTCGACGCCGTACCGATCGTGTGCGCCCCGGGGGATGTGGCGATCACCAATCGTCAGGCGGTGCACGGGTCGTTTGCGAACACCAGCCCGGATTGGCGGGTGACGGTCAACTTTGGTTTCCACCGGAGGTCGTCGGTGCTCGACGTCGAAGCCGGTGGCGTCCACAACGCCAATGCGGTGTACGACGCCGACCGCATCCGCCGTCGGGCGAGACTCATTGGTTACGGGATCGATGCCCGTCGTCAGCGCTTTCCGGAGGAGACCCCGTTCGTGTACCGGCCCCATCTCGACGAGGGTGTGCAGTACACCTGGGATGACTCGGCGCGTGCCGATCTTCGGGACTACAACCTCGACGACCTCAGCATCTGAACGGAGATGACCTCCTCGTTCATTGCGTGATGGCGTCCATCACGGTGTCGCCCAGCGAACTGGTCGAGTTCGTTGTCGGTGGGCCCGACCAGGTCGGAGCGTCCTTCAAGTGCGTTCGTCGAGCTCGATGAACGCACTGTCCGCTGCGATCGAGGCGAGATCGACGTCCAGAGCCCGGAGGTGGCGGTCGAGAAATGCCTGCACCAGCTGATTGGCATCGTTGTAGTGCACGGCGTCGGGCGCGAGCCAGGCGATGTGGCTGTCGTGTTGCAGCACGGCGAGCGCTGAGGGGCCGTTCGTTGCCTCGTGGAAGGTTCGCACGGCGTCGGCCGGGGCGACCTGGTCGCCGGCGGAGATGACGTGGAGCACCGGGGTGGTGGAGCGCAACCTGGTGCTGTCGAAGTCGTAGGGGGTGCCGGCGTGGGCGACGATCGCGTCGACGCGGTCGTCCTGGCAGCATTCGAAATCGAGCAGTCCGAACGCTGTCGTGGCGCCGGCCGAGTGTCCGATCAGACCGATCCGCTCGGGGTCGACGACAGCGGTGATCTCGGGGCCGAGGGCGCCGGCGAGGACTTCGTCGATGACGAACGAGACGTCGGCGGGTTGCGACGGTACCCCTGACACAGCGCTGGCGGGCCGGCTCGTCTCGGGGAAGCGGATCGTGACGACGACGTACCCCTGGGATGCCAGCAAGCGGTCGGAGGGCAGCGCAAGGCCGGCGTCTCGGAGCGCCGGCGCCACCACGACCAACGGGAACGCGTCTTCGGCCGGCGGCGCCCCGAATCCGCCGTCGTGGGAAGGGAACGCAACACTCAGTAGGAGTTCGCGCTCGCCCGACTCTGGGACGATCACATCACCGTCCCGCTCGACCTCCGGCGTCGGGCGCGATGTGTCGGTCACGGCGGTCTCGAGCCGGCCGACGGCGTGGGGACCGGCCGACCGGCCCGACGGTCGTTCGAGGGAGTAGCCGGTTGGTTCGCGGAACTGCAATCCTGCGAGCAGGTGGGCGCCCACGTGGTCGAGCCAGGCTTCGAAGTAGTCGTCGGGTGCCTCGATCGACATGACGATCGGTGCCCCAGGCCCATCGATGGTCCACAGCTCTTGGGTGTATCCGGGGACCACACCCCACTCGTTGGCCCACCCGGTGATCGACAGCAGCGATTCGAACTTGCACGTGTCGCAGGGGTCGGGCCACGCCACTCGCCAGACCTGGGCGGAGCGGCCACCCAACTCGTCCTGGCGAGTCGACACGACCGTGAAGCCGTCGCGACGCTCGAGCGCGGGCGACAAGTCAGCGGTCGCCGGGAGCCGCTGACGGTGACGGCCCCGTGTATCCGACACGATGAGTGTGTCGACGACGAACAGCCCGACGGCGTTGACGCCGTCGACCGGATTGACGGCCTGGAACACGATGTTGCCCGGGATCGCCTGGGTCACGTCGAACTCCGCAGTCGTCGTGACGTCGAGCTCGAACGGCAACAGGTCCGAGACATACGCACCGGGTACCAACGGATCGAACCGGTTGGTCTCCGTCAGCTCGAGTGGGTCGGCCGTGGGTGCCGCCGTGGTGGGCGAGGGCAGGTCGAGGACCGGTATCGGCGGCCCGGGTGCCGTCGAGGGGTCGCAGTTCTCGGCGGCGTATGCGTCGAGTTCTTCGATCGCGCGGTCGAGGTCAGGGTCGGGTGCGAGCACGTCGAGGTCGTCGGGCGTCAGATTCGCTTCGTCCCAGCCGGCGGTTTCCATCGCCTCGACCAAGTACCGGGTGGCTTCGAGGTGTGTGTTCATCTGCTCGGCGACCGCGGACGGGGCGACCTCGGCCTCGGCTTCCACTCGTGCCAGCACGACCCGCAGTGCGGCTTCGGTGCCGTTCTCGTCGGAGATCCCCGAGTTGTCGAGCCACGAGAAGCACCACGCCTCCAGGTCACCGTCGAGTGCAGGTTCGATCGTCGTCGAGCTCGCTTCGGACGTCTCGTCCGTCGACGGCGAATCGGCGGCCTCGTCGGGATCGGAACAAGCGGCGAATGAAAGGGCGAGCACGAGCACCGACGCGATGGCGCAACCTGCTCCGAGGGTGTTCGTGGCCTCGTGGTCGCGTTCTCGTTCGGTGTCGTACTTCATGGGCGGGTGAATCGCAGCACCCCTCCGATTCTGTCGCTCGAGAGCATCGATGTCGTGCTGCGATTGGGTCGCTCGCGGACACGATTGCCGACCCCCTCCCGGGCATGAAGCGCTGGTGTTGTCGCTGAGGGATGAGTCGAAGGCGATGCTGGTCGTGGCTGCGCAACGAGACGACACCTCCGGTTGAGCCCACCAGCGGTGCGACGCGATGCCCCAAGCCGCCGGGGCCGGCGGCAACGTCGAGGACAACCCGACCCGGCTGAGGATCCACCTGCCGGATCAGCCAATCGTTGACCGGGCTCATTGCGGCCTCGGTCCGCTCCGACCGCGCCGCCCAGCTCGACGCCATCGATCCCCCACGCCTGCCGGCTCTGATCTCGATACACCTGACGATCCACGGCGGTCACGGACGCATCCACGGACGCATCGGCATCGATGCGCAGCTGGCATCGTCGGCCTTCTGCCCGACGATGCTCCAGCTGGACGAGTCGAGCGCCACGATGCTGTCGGCGATGCGGACGGCATCGTTGTCTGTGCCGACATAGGTAAGCGTTTCCTCGATGCCGTTCTCGTCGGCGACTGCGATGGTGATGACCTGACCGCTCTCGATGATGACGCCGCGGTCGTTGCCGGCGAGCGAATCGGCGGTGGCCGAGGCGTCCCAACGCGCGGTGACCGCTTCGGCGTCCTCGGTGCTGAGCACCAGTTCGGCGATCACGGCGTTGCCGGCGATCCACACCAGACGTCGTCCGACGGCCGGCGCGTCGCCGCTTTCTGCGAAGGGTCGCATGCCGTCGGGGAGGTCCGGGACGTCCCAGCCGGGCTCGGGGACTGGTCGGCGGTGCATGGTGCGGGCGATGTCGATGAGTTCTTCGCTGGTGAGGCCGAAGCCCGACAGGTGGACGAATCCTGCCGGGAGCCCGAGCAGGACGAGCTCGGCGAGATCAGGATCATCCTGCAGTATCAAGGCGTCCTGCCACGGCGACGTCCATCCCGACGTGTCGGTTGTTTCTGTCGTCGCGGCGGTTGGAGGAGAGGCGGTCGTGCCGCTCTCGGCGAACGTGACGGTGGTGGCGATGGTCAGGTGAGCGTTGCGTTCGGTGTCGTAGAACGTCTGCACGTATCGCTCTTCCCCGTCGGCTGTCGAGAGTGGCTCGACGCACAGCACCGCATCGTCGAGAGCAGGATCCGACGGGAACGGCATCTCGAGGTCGCTCAACTCGTCGGCGCTGTCGGCGCGGGGTGGCCAGGCTTGGAGCAGCGGTGGAACGTCGGCCGCGAGTGGCGCTGCGGTCGTCGGTGATGACAGGCCGATCGTCGACGTCGGTGGATCGGATGACGTCGTGCGGTCGCAGTTCTCGGTGGCGTACGCGTCGAGTGCGTCGATGGCTCGGTCGAGATCCGGGTCGGGCGCGAGCACTTCGCGGTCCTCGGGCGTCAGATTCGCCTCTTCCCAGCCGGCGGCTTCCATCGCTTCGACGAAGTAGCTGGTGGCGTCGAGGTGCGCTCGCATCGCTTCGCTGATCGCGGACGGCGCAACCTCGGCTTCGGCCTCCACGCGGGCGAGCATCGCGCGGAGCGCGGCTTCGGTTCCGTTCTCGTCGGAGAAGGCGGTGTCGTCGAGCCAGGAGAAGCACCACGCGGCCAGATCACCGTCGGCCACGGGTTCCGTCGTCGTCGAGATGGCCGTGGACGTCTCGCTCGCTGCGGGTGCGTTGTCGGCCTCGTCGGGATCGGAGCACGCTGCGATGGAAACTACGAACACGAGCATCGCGGCGAGACCGCGCCGCCTGCAGCCGATGCTCATCGGGATGTGACCGAGGTGTCGTCCGGTGGCGTTCGTCATCGCTGGATCTATCGCAGCTTCCCTCTGATTCCGTCGCGCGACAGAATCAGAGTTGTGCTGCGATTGGGTTGCTCGTGGAGAGGACGGCCGAACGCCCCGGCGAGATGAGCATGAGACGCCGCGCCGATCGGGTCCTGAACGCGCTGTACGAGGACACGTCCGCCCATGTGTACGGCTTCCTCATGAACCGGTGCGGCGACCCGGCACTCGCAGCTGACGTGATGTCGGAGGTGTACGTCGCAGCGACTCGAAGTGTCGTCGAGGGCCGCGACGAGACCGTCTCGACATCGTGGCTGCTCACTGTCGCACGGCGCCGACTGATCGACCATTGGCGGCGGCAAACCGTCCGTCGCAACACCCTCGACGCGCTGCGCCGAGAACGACCCGGAAGCGAGCCCGATGAACAACACGATCCTGCCCGCATCGAGCGCGCCCTCGCGAGTCTGGCACCCAAACAGCGAATGGCACTGACACTCCGCTATCTCGACGAGATGTCCGTCACCGAGGTCGCAGATGCCCTAGAGATCACCTACAGCGCAGCAGAATCGCTCCTCGCTCGAGCCCGACGCTCGTTCGAGACCGCCTGGGAGGCAGCATCATGAACGACGAGGAACTGCACGCACTCCTCGCAGCCGGTGATCGACCGGTCGATCCGCCCGCAGACGTCTCCGCCCGCGTCCGAGCGGCGATCGCCACCGAACTCGATCACCCGACGCCCTCTCCCGGCCGGATCGTCGAGATCCCGGTCGACAGTAGCGCCGAGGGGGACGGCCAGTCCCGCAACAGAGGACGCAGAGCGCCGCGCTGGCTCGTCGCGGCCGCCACCGTCCTGGTCGTCGCGGGTGTCACCGGCATCGCCCTCCGACCGAGCAGCGACTGGGGCAGCAGCGAGCCCGAACCCGTGAGCGGCGCTGCCATCGAGGAACGCCCCGCCTACCTCCGGGCGTGTCTCGATCTTCGAACAGCGACTCGACCCGACGGTCGGCAGTGGGGGGACGTACTCGCCGAACTCGACCCCGAATCCGACGAAGGGCGCAGCTACCTCGACGGGGTCGCGACCGCGCTGACCGCGCTCGCCGGTACATCGACCGCGGCGCCCCTCGCCACGCCGCTTGCATCCGCGTCAGCCATTGCCCGGGACGGGAACCCCGACCCGACCGCTCTCGCAGACGCCCTCGACGCCCTCGCCGACGAACTCTCCGCCCTGGCAGGTGTGCGCTGTCTCTGACCGGACGGGCGATCGCCACCGCTCGTGAAGCAGTCAGATGCTTCAGGATCCTCGTCGCCATGTGCGATCGCCTCGCAACCCCGACGGACCAGGACCATTCAGATGCGCCACGAACGTGGCGACTCCGTTGCCGAGACTGCCACGGAACGTGACGACTTCGCGAACATCAGCGTCACAGGCTGAGGACACGGGCGATGATTCATCCGGCCGATTCCGGCTCTGACCTGCGGTGACGCTCGCGCGCCGACGTCACGGAAGCGTGCCTCAGAGGGTGAGGCACGCTGGCCTTGGGAGACCGGCCCCCGGTAGGCGGGCAGCTCGTCGACCAGGGGTTTTTCGAGCGGGTGAGGAGAATCGAACCCCCGTATCCAGCTTGGGAAACGGGAGTTCCTCGACCGACCAGTAGCGCTGTGACCTGGGGAAACGTGCGTTGAATTGGTGAGCTGTCGGCGCCCTGCCGACAGTACCCGGTGTTGACCTCTGTTGACCGCTGTGTGAGGCACGGGTGAGGCACGAGGGCTGACCGTGAATACGCGGTGCCTCTCGATCGCCGAAAGGCGACTGACTTCGCCAGATCTGTGGCGCGTATCGGAGCGTTCGGGTCCGCGATCATCAAATGGGGTCCCAGTGCGCGGCGATCGATCCGAGGTTCCGATCTCGGGCGGGTTGGCAACCCCGACGTCCCGATCGGAGAGACCGACGGGGAGCGCCTGAGGCAACGTCGTCGTGGTCCAGTTCGGTCCCGACTCGTACGTCCAAATGGCGCACCTTCGTTCCGGGTCGGTTCAGGTTGAGGTGGGTCAGCCGGTTCGAGCGGGTGACGTGATCGGCCGCTGCGGGAGTTCCGGCCACAGCCGCGAACCGCACCTGCATCTTCAGGTCCAGGGCACTCCCGCCTCGATCAACCAGCACGACCGAGGCGACGGCGACTCGATCCCCTTCCGGTGCAGCGACATCACCCACATCCGCGACGGCGCCGAGACCCCGAACAAACCAGCCTCTTCCGTCGCAACGACCGTTTTCACGCCGAGTGATCCGGCGCGGGCCCGTCAGAGCAGCTCGTGGCGGCGGGCTACCTGCACGGCCGACTTGCGGCCGTCGACGCCGAGCTTGCGGTAGATCGCTTTACAGTGTGTCTTGACCGTGTTGAGCGACACGAACAGCTCACTGGCGATCTCCCGCTGCGAGAGCTTCGACGGCAGGTAGCGCAGCACGGCCAACTCGCGGTCGGTGAGCTCCTCGACGAGCTCATGAGTCGCGGAGGGTCGCTGGGCGAGCCCATGCCGAGCCTCGATGCGTGCCAATGCCGGACCCACGATGCCGGCCTCGGCGCACCGGTCCACGGCTGCTCTCGCTTCGCGAAGGAACTCTGGGCCACGGGGATCGTCGTGCTCGCAGGCGACGTCGCCGACGAGCGCCAGCACGTACCCGCTCATGAGCGGTTCCGGCGCCCGCCTGGCGAGTGCGACGGCGCGGTCGGCGGCGGCGGTTCGTCGCTCCGAGTTCGCGCTGGTTCGGGCGACGACCGCATGCGAGATCGACAGCTGCGGCGCCTCGGATACACCATGACCGCTGGCGTGGTCGAGGCTTGCGGCCGCGTGCCGGGCAGCGCCGGCGCGGTTGTCCGACTCCATGTCGACGACGGCGGCGAGGCCCGGGGCGAGCGACGCTGCGTAGTCCGACGGTTCGGAGGCCCCGAGCTCGCTGGCGATCGCGATGTAGCGGCGGGCCTCGTCGAACATCCCTGCCCAGGTGTGCGCGGCGGCCAGACCGATGGCCTGCGTCGATTCGGTCGGTTCGGTCATCTGATCGGCGATGGCCGTGGCCGCACCCAACTCGCCTTCGGCGAGGTGGACCATGATTCCGAGTGAGGCGGTGAGGTTGGCGTCGGTGCCGTCGTCGAGTCGTGCGGCGATGTCGTAGTAGTGGCGGGCGCCCGCGAAGCGGCCCGTCGTGAAGTCGATCCATCCACGCACGAGCGCACTGCGCGCATGGCGCTCTGGCAGGTCGCCGAGCCGATCGAGCAGTCGGAGCACGGTGAAGATCTGCCCGCCGTTCAGCAGGGCGGTCGCGTGGACGGCGATGAGGTCGCCGGCAGTGAGGAGCTCGCCACCGGAGATGTAGTGACCAATTGCGGTGTACATGTCGCCGTGGGCGCGGTGCCATGCGGCGGCGGCGAGATGCAGATCGGGGAGGCGGCCGGGGATCTCGCGTTGCGCTTCCAGTCGGAGGAGGTCGCTCAGCAGGTGGTGGTAGCGGAAGGCGGTGCCGGTGTGGTCGAGACTGACGACCAGCTGGTTCGAGGCGGCGGTGCGTTGCAGCCACGCGCTGCCGTCGGTCGATCCGGTGACGGCATCGATCAAGGGGCCGGTGAGGCGGTCGAGGATCGACGTCTCGATCAACCGACGGCGGTCGTCGGATTGGATCGACGCGAGCAGTTCGTCGGTGAGGTAGTCGACGACGAGTTGGTTGGTGCCGCCGAAGCCGGCGATGAAGCTGGTTGCGTCGTCGAGTCCGGTCAGCGAGAGCCCGGCCAGCACAAGTCCGGCCGCCCATCCCTCCGTTCGATCGCACAGCTCGCTTGCCATCTGCCGATCGATCGAGGCAGTGGCGAGCAGGTCGGACGCTTCGTCGGTGTCGAAGCGCAGATCGTTGGCGCGGATCTCGGTGAGCTGACTGCGTACGCGGAGTCGGCCCAGACGGAACGGCGGGTCGGTGCGCGTCGCGATGACCGGGCGAACGTGGTCGGGGCACAGCTCGACCAGCCGTTCGAGGCCGGCGTGGACCACGGGGTTGTCGATCAGGTGGTAATCGTCGATCACGACGGCGAGCGGCCCTGGCACAGCTGCGAGCGCATTGACCAGCACGGGGATGACAGCGTCGGGCGCGCCGCCCGAGGACACGATGGTGCCCGAGACCGAATCGCTGATGCCCGGGTGGATGCGATCGATCGCAGCGACGAGGTATGACCAGAACCTCACTGGATCGGCGTCGCTGTCCTCCACCTGCAGCCACGCAAGATCCTCGCCGCGGACATCCAGACTTCCGGCGAGCAGCGTCGACTTGCCCGATCCCGCTGGTGCGCTCACGAGGACGAGGCGATGACGCTCTGCGATCGCCCGTTCGAGGAGTTCGTCGAGCCGGGCGCGACGGACGAGGTGACTCGGCACCGTTGGTGCCTGCAGCTTGGTGGCGATCAGCTCGCCCACGTCGTACTCGGCCATCACCACCGACTCTAGGAGGCTGACCACACCGCGCGGCTCGGCGCCGGTCCTTACGGTTCACCCGGGTGAGATCGCCGGGTGAGGGATGCGTGATCACCCCACTCGACGAGACCGTGGTGTCATGACCGAGCGAACGGGCGCCACCCGCTATGAGATCGAGATCGGTGGCCACGCCTCCGACCGCGTGCTCCGTCCGGTCATCGACGAGTTCACCATCGACCTGACCGAGGCGGGCACCACCCGCCTCGTCGGAACGATCCGAGACCCGTCACATCTCCACGGACTGCTCGCCCACTTCACCTCACTCAACGTGGACGTGATGGCGCTGCGTCGACTCGACCAGACCACGGGCGCCACGTCCTCCATCAGCTCCAACGAACCGAAAAGGAATCAGCCATGACCATCCACGCCCCCGCTTCCATCGCGCATCCAGCGACGAACGCCACCGAGGGCCGCCTCGGCCGCATCGGCGGCGCAGCCGCACTGCTCGCCGCCGGCACCTTCGGCTACGGCATCGCGTTGTTCGCGACGTCGCTCGCCGACTACACCGATCCTGACGCCACACCGGCCGAGTTGGTCGACTTCCTCGTCGGCCACCAAGGCCAGCTTCTCGCCTGGTACATCGGCATCTTCATCGTCTTCGGCGCCGCCCTCGTCCCACTCGCGCTCGCACTGCGGCAGCGACTCGCCGACCGGGCGCCGATTCTCGCCAACACCGCAGCCGTGTTCGCCGCGATCTGGGCTGCGCTCATGTTCGCGACCGGCATGATCTCCAACATCGGGATCGAAGCCGTCGCCGACCTCGCCGACACCGACCCCGACCAAGCCGTCTCCGTGTGGTCTGCGATCGACACCGTCACGAACGGACTCGGCGGCGGCAACGAACTCGTCGGCGGTATCTGGATCGGCCTCGTCTCCATCGCCGGCTTTGTCACCGCCCGTCTCCCGCGCTGGCTCAACGTCACCGGCGTCGTCACGGCGATCGCCGGACTGGTCACGGTCGTTCCGCAGTTCGAAGTCGTGGAGATGGTCTTCGGCCTGGGCTCGATCGTCTGGTTCATCGGCGTCGGCATCACCCTCCTCCGCCGCAACGAGCATGTTGAAGCGCTGTCATGAGCACGTTCGCCGCCTACCCGGCAACCGTCCGATCCGAACCTGGCGCCCGGGCGGCAGCGCTCGGCGTCGCAGCGATCTGCACCTCCTTCGCCGGGCTCCAGATCGCGCTGGCGGCCGGCGCACCACTCGGCGAGCACGTCTGGGGTGGATCGCAGCCCACTTTGCTCTCCGGCAGCATGCGCGTCGTCGCCGTCGGCGCCGCCGTCGTCCTGGTCGGCATGGCAACCGTCGTGACCCGGCGAGCGGGCCTGTTCGGGCGCCCCACCCGCTGGCTCATGCCCGCCACCTGGGGCGTCGCCGGCTACTTCACCCTCAACACGGTCGGCAATCTCGTGTCGAGCAGCGACGTCGAACGGTACGTTTTCGGACCGTCGACCGCCGCGGCCGCCGCGCTCACCGTCGTCGTGGCCAGCCGATCGAGTCGGGAGATCCAGCGCGGACTGGTCGAGGTGTCGGCATGATCCTGCCGACGATCATCGTCCTCGTCGTAGCCGTCGCGATTGCTGCGACGGTGCACGCGTTCCCGAACTGAGTCGACTGCGTCGATCGATCAGCAGGGTGGCAGTTCAGCGGCGACGTGTGCGGTGGGCGACGGTCGCAGCCAGGCCTGCGGCGACGGCGGTCGCCGGAGCGAAGACGAACCGTTCGACGGGGCTCGTCGAGGCGAGGTTGCCGATGGTGTTGACTGCGAGGAAGCCGGCGATGGTCCACGTGGCGGGGCCCAGCCATCGAGCGGGGTGCCCGACGAGGCCGGCACGGCGGAGGACGATGGTGGCCATGGCCGTCAACGCAGCAGCGGAGCCCCCGGCGACGATGCGCATGCCGGCGGGCAGCACACGATCCTGCGTGCCGCCCCACACGTGGTCGCCGAGTGGCGCGCCGGCGGCCAGGGCGACCTGCAGTCCGGCGAAGGTCACGCACACGCCGGCTGCGCCGACGGCCGCGAGCGTCGTCGCCGCGGTGCTGGTCGAACGGTCGAGGGTCGGGGCGGTTGCGGTCATGGCTGCGATCCGATGTCGAGTTCTTGGAACAGGGTGAGGTGGATCGGGCCTGGGCCGTTGAGTCGGGAGTTGCGTGAACGCCACGGCGTCTCGGTCGGTGGTGCGAGCGGTTCTGCGCCAGCGGCGATCATGCGGGTGGTGGCGGTGTCGACGTCGGCGACTTCGAAGGCGATGCGGATGCGGGGGCTGACGTCGCGTCCGACTTCGAGGTGGTCGATCAGTTTGCGTTGTTCGGCGGTGACGAGTTCGAGGGTCGCACGGCCGGCTTGCAGGGCGACGACGCGGGCGTCATCGCCGCTGTCGACGATGAACTCTTCGGGCATGCCGAGCTGGTCTCGGTAGAAGGCGATCGCCGCGTCAAAATCGTCGACCTCGACGACGACCCGAAGTTGCATCACACGGTCCGGCGTGTTCGAGCCGTGTCGATCTGTCGTGTTCATGGTTCCTCCGTGGTGTCGATGGCGATCGCGATCTTGCCGCGGGTCCGTCCGCTCTCGAGGTGGGTGATCGCGTCGGCCGTGTCGGCGAGCGGGTAGCTCCGGTCGACGACGGGGGTGACGTGTCCGGTCTCGACGAGGTCGGCGAGACGTTCGAGGTGGGCGGCGTCCTCTCGGGCGACGAAGGTGGTGAGTCGCCGGCGGGTGAGGAGCGAGGTGAGCTTGGCTCTGATCTGGCGGTCGCTGCCTCCGAGCCACCGGCCGCCGTTCTCGCCGCCGACGATGACCAGCGTGCCGGTCGGCGTGAGCGCCCGCCGCAGGTCGCGAAGGCGTCGATTGCCACCGGTGTCGATGATGACGTTATAGCGATGTGGTTCGGCGAGTGGGTCGATCGTGCGGTAGTCGATGACACGGCTGGCGCCGAGCTCGCGGACCAGGTCGAGCTTGTCGCTGCTGGCGACGCCGGTGACGATGCCGCCGAGGGCGTTGGCGATCTGGACGGCGTAGGTGCCGACGCCGCCGGAGGCGCCGAGGATGAGTACCTGGTCGCCGGGTTCGATTCGGCCGTGGTCTTCGACGGCTTGGAGGGCGGTCGATCCCGTCACGGCGAGCACGCCGGCCTGGGCCATCGTGAGGTTCGTCGGGATGCCGGCGAGGCGGTCCTCGGAGGCTCGTGCGTACTGGGCGAAGGTGCCGTGGCCGGTGCCGAACACGAGGTCGCCCTCGGCGAAGCGGGTGACGGCGTCGCCGACGGCGTGGACGACACCGGCGAGGTCGAGGCCGGGCACCGGGTTGCGGGGGCGCTGGGGCCCGAAGGCCAACCGGGTGAGGTAGGGCCGTCCGGTCATCAGGTGCCAGACCCCGCGGTCGACGCCGGCGGCGGCAACTCGGACGAGGACGTCGTGGTCGCCGAGCGTGGGCTTGGGGATCTCGCGGAGCTCGAGGGCGTCGGATGCCCCGTAGCGGTGTTGGACGACGGCGAGCATCGGCTGCTCATCGGGTTCGGCCTGCTCGGCGGTGTCGTGCGGGCGGTTGGTATGGAGTGTCTGGGTGGTGTGCATGGCGGTGTGCTTTCCGGTTCAGGCGGCGACCGTGACCGGTCGACGGGCGGTCGTGTCGGTCGGTGTGGCGAGGCCACGGGTGACGAGACGGATCGCGAAGGCGAGCTCGACGACGAGGCAGATGGCGTAGAACGGTTCGATGACCGAGCTGGCCCCCGGTGCGAACAGCGCCACGAACGAACCGACGAGGTAGATGACGCCGGTGACCGCCATGCCGTACGCCAGCAGCCGAGGTACCAGGTTGCCCGCGAGCAGCAGCCACGCGAGGACCAGGCAGCTCAACCCGAACGCGATCAGGCCGGCGTCGTAGCCGAGGGCGTGGCGTTCGACGGCATCGAGCGCATCCTGTGCCGGGCCGGCGAGCACGGTGCCACTGGGGTCGACGGCGTCGCGTGCCAACCCGAGCGCCCTGTACAGGTTGGTCAGGTTGACCGCGATCACCGCGCCCTGAATCAGGCGGAGAACGGTGGCGGTGACTGCGAGGCGCCGATTGACGTGGCGCAGCAGCCCGAGCAGCCCGAACGCCACGATGACGTCGAGCACGATCATCACGACGTCGGCACCGATGCCGACACCGAACAGGGCCGGCGACTCCGCGATGTTCTCCGCCGTGGCGATCGGGTCGTCGTCGACGACGAGCGATCCGCGTACCGCGAACTCGGCGAAGATCCCCGTGGCGATGATGCCCAGGTAGGCGAGGCCGGTCCGTCGGGCGAGCCTCGACGGGCGAGGCGTGTCGGAGGCGGTGGTGACGGTGTTCATGGCGTGTCCTTTCGGGTGATCGGCGGGGCCATCTCGACGATTGGCCCACACCAAGAAGTATCTTGCTGGTGTGATACTTTCCACTATGCTTAAGACGATACTTGCTGTCAAGACACTTCCCAGTAAGATTCTCTCGTGGATGTCATCCTTCAGACAGATGCAGTGGACGAGATCGTCGACGACGTTCGTGAACACTTCCCGGATCTCGAGGTGACCGGGCTCCCGATCACCGGCCGCATCCTGCGGCTCTGCAGGTTCCTCGAGACGCGGCGCGAGGAACAGCTCGCGACGTTCGGCCTGACACTCGGTGACTTCGACATGCTCGCCACAATGCGCCGGCGCGCCGCCGAACAACCCATCAACATCCGCGAACTCCAACGCTCACTGATGCTCTCCTCTGGTGGCACCACCAAGCGGCTCGATCGGCTCGAGGCCGCCGGCCTGATCGAACGACTTCCCGACCCGACCGACCGGCGGGGCGTCCTGATCGGGCTCAGCCCGGCCGGGCGCACCGTCATCGATGAAGCAGTCCCGGCGATCACCAGCTATGAGACCACGATGGTAAAGGCGGCGATCGACTCGACGGCCGTTCGAGCGGCCGTCGAGGACGGGCTGCGACGAATGCTGATCGCCCAGGAAACGACCAACGCCGAGACCTCGTAAGTCTCTCGCATATCCGGCTCGTACCCGATTGGCAGCCCATGTCCTGATGCACGAACTCGTGCTCGCCGCCGACGAGGACAACGAGTAACGCACCGGACCGATATCCGGGCCCTGGCGTTCTCGCCGCCGGGCGGGTGCCACAAACCGAAAACGAGTACTCGGTTGAGTCCAGGCGTCCCCAACCCGCCTCGGTGCTCAGCCAAAGAGGCTGAGAACACAAACCACTGTTCATCCCGGCAATTCCGGCGTTGACCAAGGACGACGCTGACAACGACGTTTCAAGACCGTGCCTCACCGGGTGAGGCACGGCGCGGCCGAGAGACAGCCAGCGTCGAGCGGCCAGCTCATCTACCAGGGCTTATGGAGCGGATAAGGAGAATCGAACTCCCGTATTCAGCTTGGGAAGCGAAAAGGCGGATAATGCCGGAGTGCCCGCACGAGCAGTATTTCCCCTGGTAGACGGCGAGAAATGCGAGTGCAAGAGTCGGTGCGCTGGTGCGTTCTGATGCCGTCTGTTCCGTTCTGTTCTCGGCACGTTGTCGGCACGACGACCGTGCTGCCGTCCACGCCGATGTAGCCGATGACCGAGCGGCTGATGTCGCACTGTCACGATTCTCGAATCGGGCGGGCGTGGTGCATTCATCACCGAACCAGCCGGTGCAGTCCGCCACGAGAGGGCATGCAGCCAACTGCGCTGACTTCATGGATGGCGATGGTCGACGGCCTGGACGCCTGGCAACCCGTCGAAAGCGCGTCGGTCGGCGCTGACGACCGTGCGTCCGGCAGCGGCGGCGGTGGCAGCGATGATGAGGTCGTGAGCGCCGCGGGGTCGACCTGCTCGGCGCACGGCGACGAGCAGGGTCGCGTGATGGTTGGCGACGGTCTCGTCGTACGGCAGGATCGGGATCGAGGCCGCGAGCTCGTTGACGTATGACTGGCGGCGTGGCCGCTGGCGCGTCGTAGCGAGCTGGACCCCAACGGTGAGTTCGGCGAGAGTGATCGCTGCGATCGCGACGTCGTCCTCGTCTGCGATGAGGTTGTCGAGGTCATCGGTGCCTCGCTCGGCATCGATGAGGAATGTGGTGTCGAGAAGCAGCAGCGTCACGGCCGATCCTCGACCTCGAGCAGGTCGCGGACCGTTTCGAGGTCGTGAGTCCACTTGGCATCGGGGCGGTGCCGTCGAAGAAGCGCCTTGGCGTCGTTGCCCCGGCCGCGAGTGACTGGTTCGATCTGAGCGACGACCTTGCCGCGGCGTGTGATGGTATAGCTCTCGCCGTCGTGCTCGACCGCGTCAAGAAGGTCGGCGAACCGTCGAGCGGCTTCGGTTGCCGTAACTTCGGACATGGAATCAGATTATCCGATTCAAGTGATCGGCGAAAGGTGTGCTGCCTGGCCAGTCCGCTCCTCTCTCCGACTAACCCGGCGCTTCGGATCTACCGATGCGGGACAGTAGAAGCAGTGAGACACGCGGCGGCACCCGAGATCGCTCACCTGGTACGTTCCCTGGCGTCGGACGGAGGTGAGGGGTGCTCGAGGTCGGTGTGTTGGGTCCGGTTCGGGTGCTCTGTGAAGGTACGCCCGTTCCGGTGCGGGGGAGGCGTCGGGTCTCGTTGCTCGCGACGCTCGTCACGAGTCCGGGTCTGGAGGCATCGCGGGATCGGTTGATCGACGCGGTGTGGTGCGAGCAGCTCCCCAAGGAACCGGTCCATGCGCTGGAGTCCTTGGTGTCGCAGTTGCGCGGCGATCTCTCCGCCGCGGCCGGCGGCTCGCCGGTGATCGGAGCGACCCCTGTGGGGTACCGGCTCGATGCCGACGTGATCGCGACCGATGTCGACAGGTTCCGGGCGCTCGTCCATGCGGGGCGACAGACCGTCGATGGCGATCCGGCGGCGGCCGTGGCTGCGTTGTCGGCGGCGCTCGAGTTGTGGCGGGGTCGACTGTTCGACGGCGTCGAGCTCGGTGTCGACCTCCACCCGCTCGTCAGCGAGTTGACGGACCTGCGTCGGGCGGCCGTCGACGAACGGATTCGTGCACGGCTCGATCTGGGTGACCACGAACTCGTGATCGGCGAGCTCGAGGCGTTGACCGTCGAGGATCCGCTGCGGGAGCGGCCCTGGGCGATGCTGATGCTGGCGCTGTACCGCTGCGGCCGCCAGACCGATGCGCTGCGGGCGTTCCTGCAGGCACGCGCCCACTTGGTCGACGTGGGTGCCGAGCCCGGGCCCGCGCTGAGCGAGCTCGAACAGCAGATCCTGCGACACGATCCGTCGCTCCGGCCCCCGGCACGTCGCCCTGCCGAGTCGACGGTCTCGGAGCCCGATGTGGGCGCGACTGCGCACGGGCGACCGGTCGTCCTCCCGCGACGTTCGAACCTGCCCGAACCGGTCAGCTCGTTCGTGGGCCGGGTCCATCAGCTCGACGAGCTCGACGATCTGGTCGGCGACGCGCGGCTGGTCACGCTGACCGGGATCGGCGGGACGGGCAAGACGCGGCTCGGCCAGCAGATCGCTCGACGGGTCGCCGACCGATTCGCCGACGGGGTGTGGCTGGTGGAGCTCGCCGGCGTGTCCGACCCGGGCCATGTGCTCGGTCAGATCGCCGACGTGTGGCGGTTGCGTGCCGGCGAGGGCTCTCTCGAGGAGGTGCTCGCCGGCCACCTGTCGGACAAGCAGCTGCTGGTCCTGCTCGACAACTGTGAACACGTTCTCGACGGCGCCGTCCACGCGACGCGGCACATTCTCGAGAGCGCAGCGGGCGTCTCGGTGCTGGCCACGTCCCGGGAGTCGCTCGGGATCCCTGGCGAGGTGGTCTTCACGGTGCCGCCGCTCGAACTCCCCGCCGGGTCCGACGCCGACCGTCTCGGGCAGATCGAGTCGGTGGCCCTGTTCCTGGATCGTGCTCGCTCCGCCTGTCGCGAGCTGGCCGTCGACGACGACGCTCTGGCGACGATCTCCGCCGTCTGTGCGCGGGTCGACGGGATCCCCTTGGCGATCGAGCTCGCTGCAGCTCGGTTGCGGTCGATGACCCCTGCCGAGCTGCTCGACCGGCTCACCGATTCGTTCCATCTCCTGTCGGGCAAGTCGGCCACCCCGCGGCAGCGCACGATCGACGCGACGATCGCGTGGTCCGACGACCTCCTCAAACCGGAGACCGCGGTCCTGTTCCGACGGTTGTCGGTGTTCGCCGGCGGGTTCGATATTGACGCAGCCGAAGCGATCGGCGCCGGCGGTGACCTCGAGGACTGGGAGATCGTCGAGCGCATCGATGACCTGGTCGACAAGTCACTCGTGGTCGCCGAGATGCAAGCGGATGTGGTGACCCGGTTCCGGATGCTGGAACCGGTCCGGCAGTACGCCGCACACCGCTTGGCTGAGAGCTCCGAAGTCGGTGACATCCGCCGCGCCCACGCCGACCACTTCGCCGCGTTGTGTGCCACCGCCATGCCCCACCTCCACGGCTCGCGCCAGGTCGAGTGGATGTACCGCATCGCCGACGACTACGACAACATCCGAGCTGCTCTCGCCACCCTGCTCACCACGGCCGACCTCGACACCTACCTCGATGTGTGCTGGAACCTGCACCGCTACTGGTTCCACGACGGCCTCCACTTGGAGGGGACTGAGCTGCTCCTCGCAGGACTCGAGTCCGACCTCGCCGCCGACGCGCTGGCGCGGATCAAGGGATGGATCCAGGCGTCGGAGCTCGCCTGTGACATCACCCTGCCGATCTCGTTCGACTACGCGGAGCGCGCCGTCGCGCTCGCCGAGGAGCTCGGCAACCCCCACGCCCTCGGCAGAGCCCGCATGGCCCTCGGGATCGCCACGGCAAACGGGCTGGGCCGCTACGCCGACGGCGCCCCGTTGACGGTCGAGGGTGACGCACTGGTGGCGCAGCACCCGGATCCGACCTGGTTCCCCGACCCCGTCTGGGATCAGGCCGCCCTCGACCTCTACTGCGGTTGGTACTTCGCTGCCGATCACCCCGACAAGGCACGTCGCTACAAGGCGGGCATGGACGGGTTCCGACAGACCGGTGACCCGGCGATGATCGAACGCAGCCTGTGCACAGCGGTCGCCCTGGGAGGCCTCGAAGACGACGACTGGATCTTCGAGCAGCTGACCCGATCCGTCGAGTCGGCGCGGCCGATCGGGTCGCGGACGATTCATCCCCACGCGCTCATGTTCCGGGCCGGGATGGCGGTACGACGCAACATGGCCGAGGAAGCCGTCGCCGACGCCGACGAGGCGGCTCGCCTCATGGCCGACATCGGCGACATCTTCTGCCAGATCCAGTCCACGAGCGTCGCAGCCTTCGCCCGGGTCGTGCTGGGGCGGCTCGACGAGGCCGAACCGGTCCTGCACCTGGCCGCCCGCATTGCTGTCAGCCACCGGGACGACCGTCTCGCCCTGCTGATGGTCGCGGTCGCCGCGGACCTGGCGGCCGCGCAGGGCGATCACGAACGGGCCGCCACCCTCCTCGGCCGAGCGGACACGCACGAGTACCCGCCGCACTGGGCCGCCCGACTCGAGGAACGCCGCGCAACACTCGCAGCGGCGCTCGGCGGCGACAGACTGCAGGAACTCCTGGAAGCCGGCGCCATGTTGAGCGACGCCGAGATCCTGGACGGGCTCGCGGCGATGTCGGTGTGACGCAAGGCATCCACGCCTGAAGCGCGGGCGAGTCAGCGCTCGCCGGACCCGAGGGTCGTTCGTCGCCACATCGACCACATGGCCGACGTTTCCGCCCCCTGCCGTCCGAGCTGGGGCGACGTCACGGTCCGTCGGTCGGGCATCCGGGCCTCGAACACCAGCTGGCTCATCCGTCGATCGGTCACCGCTCCACCGCCGTCGCTCTCGGCCCGCTTGCGAGCGACATGCGAGCACGATGCGAGCGACGACCGGTTGGGTGGAGCGAACCGGGACACGACCCGTGTCCCGAGAGGGCCTCGAAGGCCCTGTACACGAAAGGAGAGACGCGGATGCGAAAGCTTCTCGTACTCGGCACGACGATCGCCCTCCTGGCGATCACGAACGCTCCCGCAGCAGCAGCTGACAACGACCTGGTCTGTACCGGGGCGGTGAACTCGGGAACCTACGGCAACGTCACCGTGCCGGCAGGGAACAGCTGTCAGCTTGGTGGAAGCGTGGTCGTTCAGGGCAACTTCGTGGCCACGGGTGCCGTTGACGTCGTCGTCAGCGGGGCCACCATCGAGGGCAACGTCAGGATCCAGCAGTCGACGGGTTCGTTCGTGATCCTCAACAGCGACACGACGGTGCGAAAGAACGTCGAAGTCGCCGACAACACCGTGGATCTCGTGCTCGTCGGATCGGCCGGTTCGGGCGGCGTCATGATCGACGGGAACGTCAAGATCACCGGCAACACGGCATCAGCGGTCGCCGCCAACGCCAGCACCTTCGGACGGAACGTGTCGATCACGCACAACACGACGACCGAGGCCGTGCAGGTCGCCTGCAATGTGTTCACCGGTGGCAACGTCGACGTCAGCTCCAATGTCGCGACGGATGAGTTCGGGTTCGTCGAGATCCTGTCCGACTGCGCGGCCGATGGTCTTCAGGGCGGGGAGGTGAACGGCAACATCACGATGACGGAGAACGTCGCGACGTACGTCGCCCTGGGTCTGTCGTACACGCCGAAGAACGTCAAGTTCAGCCACAACACGGCCGAGTGGACCTTCGTGGGGGGCATGGTCGTCGGACGCAACCTCACGTGCACCGGGAACACACCCGCTCCGTCCACGTTCGACATCTTCAAGGAGCAGGACTTCCCCAACACGGTGACGGGCAAGGACCGTTGCACCGACTGATCATCGAGGCAGGCCGACCCGGCCACGCCGGCTTCACGAGGGAGCGGGGCGCCGTTTCGGGCCCCGCTCCCTCGGCCAACTCGATCGATCACGGCCGGGGTGCGCCGATCGTGCGATCGGGCCGGCACCTTAGGTCGAACCGCGCCGAACCCGAGTTCACTCGATGCGCACGACGCATCCCACGATCTGCGCCTCCTCTCCGGCGCCACCTGCGACGGCCCACGGGACCGTGCGATACGTGGGCGAGATCATCGGGACCGTCCTCGCCGACGATGCCGCCACGGCAGACGATGCCCGTAGACGGATCGAGATCGACGACGAGGTGCCGCTCGTTGGCGCCACCGGTCGGTGCCTCAGGCGAGAGTGTCACCCACCTACCGGTGCCAGCGTGTCCACCATGAACCGGGACAGCACAGGGACAGCACACGCGGCGTGCCTCACCGATGAGGCACGCCAACGGGGCACCCGCACGGGCTCCAATCGAGAAATCGGCCATCTACCAGGTGTTTTCGAGCGGATGAGGGGAATCGAACCCCCG
>CAWGTY010000004.1:0-793339 GCA_963825605.1 uncultured Acidimicrobiaceae bacterium
GACGTAACGACAAGAGGTCTTCGCGGAAAGTCACAGCCGGAGGTTATCGAAGACGGGGGAGTCGAGCGTTCGGGAGCCTCGTGCGAAGCGGTGTCAGATCCTGCGTGTTCAAAGCGAGGAATGCGGACGCGCGGCGGCGGTCGCGTATCCCCAGCCAGGCTCTGAAGTGATCCCTCCCGGTCCGGCAATCCCAGGGCGCTGCACCCATCAGATAGTGACCAACACACAAGATACCCGAGTGTCATCGCCGCGTCGTGATCACGCCGGCGCCCCTCACCCAGAGGGTTACGGTCCGGTTCCTGCGTCCGGTGCTGACTGAACAAGTTTCTGGCCTCGCGCCTGTTGTCAGACGTGTCGTGCCGGGCGTGGGACCGGCAGGTGCGCTCCTGTCTTGAAGGGAGCCTGTGCTACTCGACTCGGATCTGACGAAGCGCTCCTGCCGGTCCCGGCCCCACCGGCAACGTCCAAGCAACCAGCAGGAGCCTTCATGATGACATCACCGGTCGCGGGAATCGACCCGCACCAAGCCAGCTACACGATCGGGATCGTCGACCCCAACGGGGTCGAGCTCTCCCACCAGACGTTCCCGACCAGCGCTGCCGGCTACCTCGACGGGATCGAGATGTTGACCGCGCACGGTGTCGAGCAGGTCGGCATCGAGGGCTCAGCGAGCTGGGGTGCGCACGCCGCGATCGCCCTGACGGCGGCAGGGTTCGACTGCCGAGGGGTGCCCCCGCAGCGGTCCGCTGCGCAGCGCCGATCGCGCCGGTTGGACAAGACCGATGCCGTCGACGCGGTCGCCGCGGCGCGTGCGCTGCTCGCGGAGCCGTCGCTTGGCCCGGTCCAGACGCTCGAGATCTACGACCCGCTCGTCGCCAAGATCGAAGCGGTCGTCGAGCACCGGCGGATGCTGGTCACGGTCCGCACGCTGGTCCTTCACTACGTCCAGGACCAGCTTTCGAAGTTGCCCGTCGAGATCCGCGATCAGCTCACCACGACCGGGATGATCGAAGGCCGGCTCCGTCTACTGGAACGCATCGATCTCACGAACGTGTCGACGATGGCCGGCGAGTATCGCCTGAGCTGGCTACTCCCACTCGTCGAACAGGACCGTGCCGCACGCCGTGCGATCCGCCGGCTCGAACGCGACATCGACCGGCTCCTCGACGAGCACGGCACCACCTTGCGTGACGAGCACGGCATCGGCCCCATCGCAGCAGCAACACTGCTCGCCGAAGTCGGTGACCCCCGTTCCGGTTCGCACGCGAGTCGAAGTTCGCTCGCTGGTCCGGAACCGGCGCCGTCGCGTTGTCGTCTGCCGAGGGCGACGGGCTCCCCGTGAGGCATCGCCTCGACTTCGGCGGGAACCGGCGAATCAACAGCGTGCTCTACATCGCCAGCGTCACCCAATAACGCAGCCACCACCACGCACGCGCCCGGGTTGCCGGTGCAACGACGATCGCCGCCGGTCTGGTGCGGGTCAGCGCGCCGCGTTGCCCGCAACCTGGGTTTGATCCTGATGCAACAGCGTCAGATCTGGGCCACGCTCTTGCCAGCGTCGCCACGTTCGGAGTGTGGACCACCCTGCCACTCGTCGCGAGCCGAGCCGACGGGCCAGCTTGGTATCGCCTCTCAAGCTGTGTTCTTGCCTTTGCAGCGGTCGTCGGTTTCGGCGTGGCCGGCGCCACGACACGAGCCGAGTCACCCAACAAAGGTGTCGCCCAGCGCGCATTTCTGGGCACGGTGTTCGCCTGGCACATGACTACCGCCGTTGCGTCGATCACCAAACTCGAGCGGCTCAAAAGGTAACGGATCGACGCAGCCGAATCCGGTCAGCGCGACCCGGGATTATCTCGCGTCACGGTCGGGCCGCAGTGCGGCGCGGGCTCGACGACAAAGTCCGCGATTCTGGCTGCGTGAAGTGTGCGGGTTCGTTAGGTTCCTGCGAGTCCGAGGAACACGACGAGTGCTCGCGACATTCGGATCATGTCGTCGTCGCTCAGTTGCCCGATCCGTTCGCCGAGCTTGGATCGCGGGATGGTGGTGATCTTGTCGACCATCAGCCGACTGGACTCTCGAATACCGGTCACGTCGTCGGCGTCAATGAGTAGTCGGATCAGCGGTGCGTCGGTGGGGTCGGTCGTGAACGCGCAGACGGTCACCGAGGCGGTGGCGTCGAAGCGGTCGTCTTGGACAATGACGACGGGTCGGGGCTTGCCGACGTACCCGCTGCCCGCCGAAGCGGTCCAGATCTCGCCGCGGTTCACTCGTCGTCGGCCAGCGCGTCGATGAATGCCTGGTCGTCGGCTGCGTGTCGGCTCGACGCGACGGCGAGCGACTGTTGGTGCGCCTGCTCGGAGAACTGTGGGGATCTGACGTCGGGGACCCAGATCTGGATGGGTCGTAGTCCCTGTTCCCGGAGTCGTTGACGATGCGCGTGGACACGAATGGCGGTGGGTGACGAAGACTGTCGACGAGCCATGAACCCGATGTTACATGTAACGTCAGGAAATGTCACCCCGTCTTGGTCGCTCCCACCGCGATCTCGTTGCACCGCATCAGGGCCGCAGTGTTGTGGGATGCTGGTCTCGGGCACCGTGATTCTGTGCGGCGATATGTGGTGGCCCCGTCGTGTTACGCGACTGGGGTGCCGCGAAGGAGCGCCGTCGGGATGGTGGTGTCGGGGCCGACCGGGGTGGGGTGTCCGAAGAAGCCGTCCACTCGAGTGATCAACCCGGACTGATCGTCAAGGGTCACGACATCGAGCCCCTCCATCAGCGTGCGCTCACCGCGAAACATGTCCCACCGATATCGAAGTCGATCGTGATGGCAGTCGATCTCGGACACGATCGCGAACGTGTACTCAGGCTTGCTCGTTCGGAGCCGGATGAACGCTTGTTCCAGTTGATCGATGCCGACGAACGAGTCTCGCGGGTCATTCCACACGACCGATGGTGCGACGGCCACTTCGAGATGGCCCCGCACCATGTCGAGATCTCGTTCGTTCCAGGCCGTCCAGTATGCAACGAGGGGACCGGGCATCGGGGTGTCCCAGTCGGCGCGACGGAATCTCACCCAGTTCAGAGTTGAGCGCGACGTGCGACAGAGCATCCCCGGGGACAACATGCGACAAATCCAGAGCGCTGCATGGGTCGTCATGACAGTGAAACTGTGACGCTGGACTTGGGCCGTGGCGCGCGTGATCGGAGGACCGCTTCAGCGGGTTATCGCTCGTCGTATCGGGTGTCCTCGAACGGGCCGCTCTTTGTGGCGGTTGACGAGGCGGTAGTCGTGGTGCTGACACGTCCCCGAGGGATGCCACCACCCTGGCACGAGGTGGTCGCATGGGCTTGGATAACCTTGTGAAGGTCGGCGAAGGCGTGGACGGTGGGGGGACCGACCGATGGATCGGTCGGAACGCCATCGGCCTTGTGGCGCTTCGGACTTGGCAGCTCGTCTGGCGTCGGTGTGTACTCCTGACGATCGTGGTCGCACTGGCGCTGGGAGTGGTGCTCGCCGTGCTGTTGGGCGCCTCTCGATCCGTGACGGCGATGGACCGACTACGGGAGCAGACGCTGGCGTCGGACGTCCTGCTCTTTGGCGACGACATCGGCGGTCTGCTCGAGAAGATGGCGGCGGAGCCAGGCGTGCTCCAGGCGAGCGCCAGCCGCCAGCTCTTCGTCAAACCCAAGGGATCTGAACTCGTCCCTACCTACAACCTCTTGTCGGTCGCCCCGTACCCGATGCCCGGTGGGGCGCCCGTGGACGTGCCCGTCATCGTCGAAGGTCGGGCCGCCGACCAATCGAGGGTCGACGAGGTGGTGATGAACCGGGCCCTGGCCGAGGAGCTCGGCTTACGGGTCGGCGACAGGGTGGTGCTCGAATCGTTGAGTTCCGAATGGGTGGACGCCTTCTTTCATGGTCAGGAACCAGGCCCGCCGGACGGTCCGGAGGTGGAGGCCGAGCTGGTGGGCCTGGCTCTCGCACCGGTCGACTTCACACGGACGAAGAACGTGCTGTACCTCACTGCGGCCTACGCGGACCGGTACCAGGATCAGGTCCTCACCAGGGGGTTCGTGAACGCGGTGCTCACCGACACGCGGCTGGCGCAGGTGGAAGTCGAGCAGAGCTTCGCCGCCGGCGCCGACGACAACATCGCGGTGCAGCAGTCGCCGAACAGCCGCGCCCAGGGGGTGCAGGACAGCCTCGAGACGATCGCCGCCGCCTTGCGTCTCGTGGCCGCCATGTTAGGCGTTGCGGCCCTGGCCGCGATCGGTCTGCTGACCGTCCGTCTGGCCCGCGATGTGGCTGTCGACCGGGCGACCTTGATCGCGATCGGCTGGACGGGACGCGATGTGATGCGGCTGGCCATCGTCGCGCTGGCACCGGCGGTGTTGGTCGGGGTGGTCGTCGGCATGGTGATGGGCATGGTCGCCTCGCCCAGCACCTCGGTGGGGTTGGCCGCCGCCGTCGACCCGGCCGGTGGAGCGATAGTGCTCGACCGTGTGTTGGTGGCGGCCGGGGGGCTCGTCGCCACGGCACTGATGGCGGCGTTGGTCGGGATCGGTGCGATTCGGGCGAGCCGGTCGAAGAGCGCCGTCCAGGCGACGACACATGTGGCGCCACCACTCGAACGCCCGCTGCCGATCGCGCTCGGGGTTCGGCGGGCGCTGTTCGGCGCGACGGAGTGCGGGGGCCGCCTGAGCCGATCGGCGGTGGTGGCGGTCGCCGCCACCACCGCCGTCGCGCTGGCCGCCCTGATCGTAGGGGCCTCCATCGATCGGCTCCACGCCGATCCATTCCTCAGCGGGCAGGGACCAGCGAGTCAGCGGGTGGCCGACGGAGGCGAGGACAGCGAGGGCCTGTCGGTTGCCGACCGAGCGATGGCGACCCTCGAGACAGACGATCGGGTGGCCGACCTCGCCGCCGTGCACGTCGCCTGGGATGTGACCGGACCGGGCGGCCGAGACCTGCCCCTGCTGGTCTACGAAGCCCGACGCGGCGAAACCGGCGCCGCCCTCACGAGCGGTCGCTTCCCCACCCAGCCGGACGAGATAGCGGTCGGACCAGCGTCGTTGGCGGCGATGGGGCTCGAGGTTGGCGACGACATCGAACTTCACCATCCGAATGGCAGCGCCCGGTTCAAGATCGTGGGGGCGGTGCTGCTGCCCGAGGGCGACTTCGACCACGACGTCGGCATGGTGATCACCATTGCGGGGGCCCGGTTCCTGGGCGGTATCGAGGGCACATCAATCCACCAGGTGGAGTTCTCCTGGCGACCGGAGGTGGACGGGTCGGCGGCCGACGATGAGCTGACTGCGGCCGGCTTCAACATCTTGACCTCGGAGCGACGCCTCGTACCGGCCAGCGTCTCGAGCCTCGGGGACGTGCGCAGCCTCGCCGGGTTAGTGGCAGGCCTGGTGCTGGCCCTTGGCTTGGTGACGGCCCTCTACGCGGTGACCGCCACCCGGCGACTCCGACGGAACGAGGCCGGCACCCTGCGAGCCCTGGGCCTCACTCCACGCGCCCTTGCCACGACGATCGAGGTCCAAGGGCTGGCCATCGCGCTCGCCGGCGTCGTCATCGGGCTGCCGGTGGGTATCGTGGTCGGCCGTCGGGTGTGGTCCCTCGTCGCGGGGCGCGCCGACGTGGTCGACCTCCCCGTCGTCGGCTGGGGATCGCTGGCCTGGGTGACGGGAACGACGCTGGTGAGCGTCGCGATCCTCTCCCTCCCACTGGCGTTCCGCGACGCCCGCCGGCCCCCCACCGACGCGCTGCGCGCCGAGTAGCGCCCGCGCCCGTGCGTTCAAGCACCTTTCGCCGACCCACCTTGTTTTCAGCCGCCCGGCTACATCCTGGTCGGCCCAAACCTGCGTCTAACGCCGACACGAGGCACCCGGTAGCCGCGACCTGAACCGCTCCGACTGCCGAGCGGTATCCGGCCGAAGTCGGTCGGCCAGGATCGCCCAGAGCGTGCCCCAGAATGCCGTCCGATCGAGGCAGTGGGTGCGCCACCGATGTCTGCCGATCGGGGACGCTCCGCACGGTGGACGCACTTCTAATCCGATCGCATGATCAACGCCCCTCCTAGCTCCGCCGCATCGCTCTGCATGGGTGGGGTGACGTGGGTGTAGATCTCTCTCGTGATGTGGGTGCTGCTGTGGTTGAGGCGCTCGCTGACGATCTTGATGTCGATGCCGGCGCTCAGGGCGAGGGTGGCCCAGGTGTGGCGGAGGCCGTGGAGGGTGATCGTCGGGATCGGCTGATCGGGGTGGTCCCGGTTGAAGTAGCGCTGGTTGCGATCGAACTCTCGTGAGAACCGCTCCGGGTGCTAGGGCCGGCCGTCGGGCTGGCAGAACACGTAGCCCTCGTCGCCGTAGCCGGCGCCGAGTCGCAGTTTCATCTCGGCCTGCTCGGCGCGCACCTTGCGGAGCATCGAGACCGTGCCGCAGTCGAGGCGGATCAGGTGGGCATGCTTCGTCTTCGGGATCTGCTTCACGATCACCCGGTGATCAAGCGCCGTGACCTGAGGGGCGATGATTGCCGTCGTCTCGTCGAGGTTGATGTCGCTCCAGCGGAGGCCGAGGCACTCGCCGCGCCGGCAGCCGCTCGTGGCGAGGAAGATCCACGGGGGCAGGTATTGGCTGGCCGACGTGTAGTCGAGGAAGGCGCGTAGCTGCTCTGCGGTCCACGCCTTCGGCCGGTGCGAGCGAACGGCGGCTGCCGACGGGGGAGTGGCGGCGTCGGCGACGTTGCGCGCCACGAGGTTCCACCTCAGTGCGTCCTTGAGAGCGGCGTGCAGGATCGTGTGGACGTACCGCACCGTCCGCGGTGCCAGACCGTTCGGCTCCTCGGACTCGCGAGGCTGGGCGTTCTGGCGTCGGATGAGCGCAGCGACGGCATGCTTGGTTATCCGGGCCTCCTCGTCGAATTCGGCGCGGAGATGCTCGGCGACCTGGGGGTAGGTGAGGCCGTCTGCTCGTAGCGCGACGGCTCGCTCGCGCACCTCTGGTGGACGGACCGGGCGAGCGACGCGCCGGCAGCGGCCGGATTCCGAGCAGCAGTCGGTAGAGCTGGTTGAGGTCGACCGGCGACAGCTTCTGGAGTGGGATCCGACCGATGTGCGGGATCACGTGCAGCCGGATGTACCGGTCGTACGAGTGCCACGTGCTCTCCTCGAGCACCGGCGGCCGGCGCGTCGGTAGCCACTCGTCGACGAGGAAGTCGCTGAGCGAGATCCGCTCTGCCTTCACGTAGGTGCCCGTCGCCAGCGTGTACTCGGCGGCGATCCGTGCGTCCTCGGCTTCGCGCTGGGTCTTGAAGCCGCCCTTGCTGTGTTGGTGCCGTTTCCCGTCGGGTCCGATCACGTAGAGGTAGTACGTGTAGGTCGAGCCGCGCCGCTTCACGTTCGGCTTGCTGTTGCCGCGCTTGCGCTGCAGTGCGTCGTCAGCCATCGTCACCCTCCTGTGCGAGGGTGTCTCGGATCGCTGCTGCCTTCGCCTGTGTCTGCCAGTGGTGGAGTTGACGAGACAGCTCGATCAGGGACGTCTCCCACTCCTCGAACCTGGCGAGCTGCTTCATCGCCACAGCAGTGAGCGCATCTTCGGCCCGCCACGTCAACGCATCCTGCGCGGCGGTGAGATCTCTCATCGGGATCTCGTCGAGGTACTCGTTGAGGCGCGTCGACAGCACCTCCCGCTCGCCGGGCGTCCCGAAGATGACATCCAGCAGCTCGGTCAGCGGGATGCCATAGCCGTGCCGTTCAGGTGCGGCGAAGTTGACCGCGTTCTCCGACTGGCTCGGTCGAGGGGGCATGAAGAAGAAGCCGATCGGCACACCGAAGCAGCGCGAGAACGCGACGATCTCATCGGCGGTGAACTGACGGACCCGCCGGCCGTCGATCGACCGCTCGGCAGCTGAGAACGTCGCCTTCGACCAACGGGCCCCGATGTACTTCTCGAGCTCGGCCGCCGCCCGCTCCTGCGTCCAACCTCGGAGGGCGCGAGCCTCCGAGAGATTGAAGGCGACGATCTGGTTGGGCGAGATGGGGACCGTCACGTCGATCTCATCGCGCATCTTGCGGACCATGCGAACCTCCTGCCGTGATTCTCGAGCTCGCTCGGCCGCTCCCGTACGTACGCCGCTATGAGCGGCGACGGGAGCGATTGGGAGCGGAGATACGGGCGGGGCCGCGAGGGGGTCTACGCCCTTCCGGCCCGACATGAAATCTGATAATCTGATTCCATGTCCGAAGTCACCGCCACCGAAGCGGCCCGCAGGTTCGCCGACCTCCTCGACGCCGTCGAACACGACGGCGAGCGGTACACGATCACGCGTCGCGGCAAAGCCGTCGCCCACATCGAACCGGTGACGCGCGGTCGCGGGGCCGACGCCAAGGCGCTCCTTCGCCGACACCGCCCCGATGCGCGATGGGCCAACGACTTCGACGAGGTCCGCGACCTTCTCGAGGTCGAGCACCGCCCGTGACGCTCCTGCTGCTCGACATTACGTTCCTCATCGACGCCGAACGAGGCGCCGCCGATCTGGACGACCTCATCGAAGATGATGACGACGTCGCCATCGCCGCGATCACCCTCGCCGAGCTCACCGTCGGCGTGGAGCTCGCCGCCGCACGACAGCGAACACGACGCCAGTCGTACGTCGACGAGATCGCTGCCTCGATCCCGATCCTGCCCTACGACGAAACCGTCGCCGTGCGGCACGCGAGCCTCCTGGTCGCCGCGCGCAGAGCCGGCCGACCCCGCGGCGCCCACGACCTGATCATCGCAGCGACCGCAGCAGCGGCCGGCCGTACGGTGGTGAGCGCTGACCGCCGCGCCTTCGACGGCCTCCCCGGAGTCACCGCGATCGACCATCGCCCCAGGTAGCCGTGAGCGATAGCGGGCGGGTCTGACGACCCGTAGCGCTCCGCCGAGGTGCCGATGCAGGACGGGGGCGACGTGTGGGCGGCCGCGCAATTCTGGGCGGCCAGTTCGCCAGTCTCCGGTCTCGCGGACCGAGTGGCCGCACTTGGCGTCACCGCCCGGATTGTTCTCCCGTGAGCTCTACGAGGTGAGCGCGATCACGATGCTGACAACGGTTGCGGTTCCCACGACGATGGCCACGAGCAAGGAACCCCAGGCGGACATCGATCCCGTTGCCGTGTCGCGACAACTCCGCACCGAGTCAACACACAGCTTTCTCGAGTGTGACCCGATTGGAACGGCGCGTAGCGGTCGGACGCACGACCGCTCGGGCTGGTTCCTGGAAACCGATCGGACTCTGGGTGACTCGATTGATCCTCACCTGGACTGGATCCTTCAAAGAGTCGAATCTGTCGCTGCCGAACTCGTGGCACTCCGAGCAAGCGGTGCGACAACGCGACTCGATTGCTTCTGGTCGTCGGTGGGGATGAGCGGTGGACCGTGGCTGACCGCCGACAAGATGCAGCGGCTCGGGAGACTCGAATTGGATCTTGTCGTGTCGTTCTACGCGTCGGAGTGAACCGACGACAGACTGTTCAGCCGTCTCGTGTTACACATTTCCGAGTTCGCCGACGGACGCAGCGGTCGGATCACCGACGAGCCGGCAGAGATGGCGTTCCTCCTCAACGACGGCGACGTCGTGTTCCAGCGCAACCTTCCCGACGACTCGACCGACGCCGATACGGCCGTCATGCGCTGGGATTCCTCGGACGGCACGATCACGACCTCAAGCTGCTGAACCCGACTGGAGGTGGTGTGCGCGTCTTCGATGTCGAGAACGTCAACGGAGCGCCGGTGCTGCTGTACGAGACGACACCGGCTGCGTGTGATGCCGGAATCGACTGCGAGGCCGCATTGCTGACCCAGGTGCTGTCGAGCGGCGAAGCCGGCGAGGTCGATCGGATCAACACGTTCGAGGGCGGCTGGGGCGGGCTCTCGCTCGCCCGCAACGGGTAGACCATCGGAACGTCGTTCAACGAGATCTCGGTCGAACTGTATGCGCGCTCGATCGGCTCAGAGGCCGCACCCGACGCTGCCGCTGTCGGGCTGCCCGCATCGTTCGACGACTGCTCGCCGACGTGCCCGTCGTCGTTCGGCACCGATCCGGACGGCCGATCGATCAGTTGATTGCTGTCCTCGACGACGGCACCGTCGTCCTGCTGATTCAGCCCCTCGACGGATCGACCAGCACGCAAGTCGAACTCCCGAGCGAGATTCGCGGGTTCTGTGACCTCGACGCGTCGGCACTCGCACTCGGACCCGACAGCACACCGTCAGGCTTCGTCATCATCACCTGCACGAATGGCAGCGAAGCGGGCGCGCCCGTCGCCGTCGAGATCGTGGACGCCTGACGCCGTGTTCGCGCAGAACTCGGCTCGCACGATCCTGAGCGGGTGAACGCTCGCCTACGTGCCGTACTGGGCGGGCATCGTGTGCCGAATGTTCGAGCGATATCGGCGGGTCGAGCCACGAGTGCATGGCAAGCTTTGCCATCCAGAGCTAGCCTCTGGGCATGTCGACGATGAATGTGTCGCTCCCCGACGAACTCAAGTCGTTCGTCGACGAACGTGTCGGTCAGGGCGGGTTCGGTTCTACGAGCGAGTACGTCCGAGACCTGATCCGCCGCGATCAGGAACGCGAGCGGCTTCGCGGCCTCTTGCTCGACGGTGCCGCCTCCTCGCCGGGCCCGATCGCAGACGACTCGTACTTCGAGTCGCTGCGAACCCGCGTTCGCGCAGGCGGCTGAGCACAATGGCAAGACCGGTCAGGCTCCGCGAGCTCGCGGCAACCGACCTCGAAGGTGCCACCGCCTACTACCGCCAGCAAGTCAGCGAGCAGACGGCGCTCGAGTTCATCGGCGCTGTCGAGCGCGGTATCCAGCGAATCAGTCGCAGCCCAAACGTGGGCTCGCTCCACTTCGCGTACGAGCTCGGCATCCCAGATCTTCGAGCCTGGCCGCTGCGACGCTTCCCCTACGTCGTGTTCTACGTCGTTGGCAATGACGAGATCGACGTCTGGCGAATCCTTCACTCCCGTCGTGATCTGCCCACAGCGGTGCGGTCGCCCGAGGAATAGGCGCCGTCCGCTGATACCGAGCGCTTTCCACGGAGAACGCTCCGCTCACGTGCCGTTGAGATCCGCACGGCTGTCTGGCGCTGCTCGATGTTCTGAGTGGTTGCCGCTCCGGTCGCGCCCTCCCAGTTGAGCAGCACGGGTACAATGTTCGGGATGCGCAATGCAGCGTTGGGGGCGGTCGCCGCAACAGTGATGAGCCTTGCGGGGATCGCGTGCGCATCGTCGGACGACGGTCAGTCCGGGTCTGCGTTCTGTGACTCCCTCCAAACCGTGTTGAGCGAGGGCTTCTTCGACCAGACCGGAAACGGACTCGTCCAGGCCTTGCGCGAGCTGAACACCACGGGATTGGCGGACGCCGATCGGGACGACGTCTCTTCTGCGATCGACCTAGTCGAAGAACAGATAGCGGCGTACAACGACGGGGCGCCGGACGGCTGGTCGACGGAGCCAGTGTCAAGTGTGGCGAGTCGGATCTGCGACGTCGAGATCGGCATCTATTCCGTGAGACCCTCGTAGTGGTCCAGTCGTTGTGCGGCTCTGAACAGAGGAGCAACAACGACCACGGCCATGACGAAGAACCGCCGGCGGCACACGCCGGATCAGATCATCCGCAAGTTGGCCGAGGGCAACCGGCTGCTCGCAGCCGGCCAGGAGCTCGACGAGGTGTCGGCATCTGGAGACGACGCCGTCGACGTGGCACCGCTGGGTCGCCCAGTACGGCGGCATGAAGGCCAGCGATGCGAAGCGATTGAAGGAGCTCGAGGCCGAGAACGCCCGGTTGAAGAAGCTGCTGGCCGAGGCCGAGCTGGACAACAAGTCGATGCTCAAGGAGATCGCTGAGGGAAACTTCTCACCCCGAACCGCAAGCGCGCAGCCGTCAGCATGCTGCGCGACCGGTTCGGGGTCTCCGAACGTCGAGCCTGCCGAGTCGTCGGGCAGCATCGCTCCACCCCGCGGTTCGACCCACCACCGATCAGCGAGGAGGAGCGGCGGCTGCGCGAGTTCCTCCGCACGTTCTCGAAGCGTCCGCCGCGGTGGGGATGGCGGCGAGCCGCCTAGGCGGCTCGCAAGGCGGGCTGGCAAGTGAACGACAAGCGGATCCGGCGCCCGTGGCGCGACAAGGGCCTGCGCGTCCCCCAGCGCCCACGGAAGAAGCCGTTGCGCGGGATCGGCGCCCATGTCGGGGCGATGTGCCCGATCCGGCCGAACGCGCTGTGGGCGCTCGACTTCCAGTTCGACGTCACCGTCGATGGCCGCACCTTGAAGATGCTCAACGTGATCGACGAGTTCACCCGCGAGTGCCTCGCGATCGAAGTTGACCGGCGGATCGATGCCGACGGGGTCGTCGCCGTCTTGGACCGGCTCGCCATTTAGGCCCCGGCGATGTGAGTTCCAGCCCGTCAGGAGTGCGAGCCGCACATCACACGCGCACAGAATCACCGTCATTCGAGGTCCGCCCGCGTGCGACATATCTACCCAAGCCGAAGCCGCACACCGCATAATCCCTGTCAGCTCCGCCATCGCTGCCGACAGGGGAGCGGCAGCCGAAGGACAATGAGTTGACTTCTGAAGTAGTTCAGATATTCTGAAGTCATGCGAGTGATCGAGCGACCGTTCTCAGAGTTCCTGCGTCAGCCCAACGATGTCGTTGCGGAGCTCGCTGACCATGACGTCGTCCTGCGGCGGCGTAACGCTCCAGCATTGCGCTTGAGCGAAGCTGACCGTGACGAGGAACGCGACGAGGCATTCGACGCGCTCGCCCGGCTGTTGCGGAACCTGCTCGTGCACAGCCCGTCGGGTCTTGATGCCACGGTCGACGAGGTCTTTCCGTGGGCGAGTTTCCTGCCGCGGCAGGATCACAAGACGTTCGTCGACGAACTGACCCAGACCTTGGTTGCCGTGTCGACGATTGACAACTACGCCCCGGTTGGCCAGTTGCTCCGGGAGTGGAAGGCCACCGCCGAGGTCCATGCCGACCCACGCCTCGCACGTCGGCTGCGTCGCCGGATCGACGCCGACGGCGATCCGGTTCCGGCTCCTGCCGGCTGATCGCTGATGCCGAAACGCAAGGATCGAGTCGCGCCGCCTCCGGCGGCGGGTGGCTGGGACTTCCGATTCGCGACCAACGATGCCGTCAAGGGATGGGAGCAGATCTGCTCAGCCGCTTCGGCCAACGCGCGAACCGCGTGGGAGCGGATCACGGCCGACCCTCGCCGGCGGGACTCACGTCAGCATCCTCTCAAGGGTTCGCTGGGCTCGCGGTTGGTGAATGGTGCCGAGATGGAGCAATGGCATTACGAGGTCACCGCCGGCGGTCGGATCTGGTACTGCATCGACGATGACCGCGCGACGGTCTGGATGACCGACGCGAGCGTCGGTCACCCCAAGGCGACCGAGTAGGGCAGCGGATCGACTTACTCGGTGCGACTCGTCCGACGAGTTGTCGCTTGTCAGCAATTTGTCAGCAGTTTGTCCGCGAACTGGACGAAACTAGCGGGTATCAGACATCACTAGACGACACGGGTCGTCATCGAAAACACGCGCTGACCAGGACAAACGGTCAACTACGGACACCAGCGGACAACTACGGACAATCGCCTTTCCGGAGTTCAAGTCCCCCCTCCGACACGAACCATATGCCCAACGGGGTGTGTGGTCTGGATCAGGCGGTTGACCTGGGGTTCGTAGGTCCCGCATGGTTGATCTCGGCGACGCCGGAGGACGGCGCCACAGTCGTCTACGACGTCACGCCGGAGGGCACCACCAGGATCGCGCTGCCTTGGGGCTGGATCACCGTCACCGGATCGACCGGGAGATGACGATGCACGGCATCCGACCACGTACGTCCTGGCGTGGTCGGTGGAACAAGCGCGCTCGCGAACGGGATGCTGGCCTCGGTCGTTGGACTCGAAGCGGCGATCGTGCCGGTGATCGTGATCCTCGGGGGCCTGCTGGCGGGTGGATTCGTGGCAGGCATCTACTGCCGGAGGCGTTCCCGTCGGTTCGTCGGCCGGCTCGGCCTGCTCGCTCCGGCGCCGCTGCCGTTCTCGCACTTCCTGAGCGCCGTAACCCGAGCGGCGTCGCAGCACGAGCACCACGGGTCTACCCCAGTGCAGTACTCGATACTCGCAGCGCCGAAACGACCAGCCGGCCGAGCAGAACCCGGAGCCTGATCGCTACGGCCTCGGTCGACGTCGGCCACCGACGGTGGTCGCGATAGTGGGTTGAACATTCTGAGTGGGTGACAACTGTTGATAACACGGACAGAATCAACAGATGAGCCGCAACACGATGAGCTTTGCGCTCCCGGAGTCGATGCGTGACTACATCGATGCTCGCGTTCGCGATGGCAGCTACGGCAACACGAGCGAGTACCTGCGCGAGCTCATCCGACGCGACCAAGAGCAGCAGGCCGCGGCACGGTTCCGCGGCCTGATCGCCGATGGCCTCGCCTCCGGTCCCGGTCGCCCCGTCGACGATGATCTGATCGCCGAGTTGCGCGATCAGGCGTTCCACGAGGTGTGACCTCCACTCTCCTACGCCCCCTGGCCAAGGTCGATCTCGTCGAGCGCACCCGCTACTACCGGAGCGAGGGCGGTGACCAGCTCGGTGAGCGTTTCTTCGGTGCAGCCGTCGCGGCGCTCGCGGCGATCGGTCGGATGCCAGGTGCGGGCTCGCCACGCCTCGGCGAGTTGTGCGGTGTCCCAGGTCTGCGGTTCCGTCGCATGGCCGGCTTTCCCTGCGGCCGGTTCTACTTCGTCGCTACGGATCACATCGACGTCGTCCGGCTTTCTCGCCGAAGCGCAGGACCTGCCTGCGATCCTCGCTGCTTCCGAGCGCCAGTAGCGCCTCTCACGTGCCGATACCGCGACTTCTACCCGGATGCGGTGCCACGGAATGTCGGTCAGGATGGAGGGGTGTCGAGTCGTGCTGCGGTGATCTCGGGGTGGGCGACCGTCGGTGCGGGTGTCGTACTGATGGCCGTGCACTACTTCGCCGGCGCGGACGGCGATCCCGAAGGCTGGTATTCGGCTGCAGGTTTCGCAGCGCCGTTCGTCGGCGCAGGCTGCCTCGCGCTGGTCGGCGATCGCTTCGCGACGCCACTGTTGTGCGTCGCTGGAGGTGTTGCGTTGGCGGTCATGTGCGTGGTCTCGATCATCATGGTTCCGCTGATCGTGCCGGCCGGGTTCATGATCGCAGCGATCCGAAATCCATCGATGCGCGGAGACGCTGTCATCGTGCCCGGGGTCTTTGCCGTCGTCCTGGTCACCGCATTCGGGATCCTGGTGTTTCACCAGGATCCGGTCACGTGGTCGACACCGGATGGCGGTGGGTCCAGCAGCAACATCGTGACCGGCACTGAGGCGTCGATCAGCCTGATCGTGGTGACCCTGGTCGTTCTCAGCGCCTCATGTGGTCCAACCGTCCTCACCCGACCGCTCGATAACCGCCGCCCATACTCCGAAGCCCGACGCGACACGCCGCTCCACAGTCCAGCCCAACCGTGGCGTCACAGAATCACGGCACGTCCTCTACTTCGGGCCGGGGTTCCCCCTTGTTCGCTGCGACGTCGACGAAGACTGCGAAGCGCCCATACGGCTCTCTCGGGGCTGGGTGCGAGGATCCCCTCGGTGGTCGAGCCTTGGCGGCACTGGGTGTCCCGCCGCCGGGACCATGGCCTCTGTTGGCCAGGGCTCATCGTTGGTTCACTGGGGGATTCGGAGTGAAGGAGCGATCATGGCGGACGCATCGGCGATGCGCGACGAGTCCTCGAAGCGGTCGACGTCGGCGCCCGTTGCGGCGTGCGCCACAGGACACCACGATGCCCGGCCAGGGCGGGCCACGTGTCGTTGCCGTCGACCACGTCGACATCGGCTTCGGAGCTGGCGAGCTCACCGCCTTCATGGGCTGACACACCTGAGACGAGGTGTTTCGATGCTGCGACGGTGCGATGATCGATGTGACCCGGCTCGGGTGATGCATCCTCGACGTGTCGGCTGCCTACGCCAGCCGGTTGGTCAGGATCAGTAGTCCGGTCTCAGATCGGGTTTGGTTGTGTCGCTCCTCATTGTCGGGTCGCTGCTCGTTGCAGTTGCGGTCGCCGTGCTCTGGTGGGCTCGGCGTCGGCGGGGGCGGTCGACGCTACGAGCAGTTGCCTCTGTTCTTGGTGTCGGACTGGCGGTGGTCGGGCTCATCGCTGTGGGTGTCTACGTCTGGGCGTTGACCGCGACGGACACCTCGCAGTTCGCCCGCGCACTGGTGTGGGGCGAATCGAGTTTCGGCGATCAGGACCGGTTCCCGACACGAGCGATGGCTGCTTCGACCGAGCCCGTCACGTTCCGACCGGCGAGCGACTCGCCCGTCGCTGCGTACGTCGACGACCGCCGAGACATCCCGCTCGAGCAGATCCTCGAAGGAAGCGACACGACGGCGTTCATCGTGCTGCACGGCGACGAACTGCTGTACGAGGGCTACTTCAACGGCTCGAGCCACGAGTCGGTCCAGACCTCCTTTTCGGTGGCCAAGTCCTTCATCGCAACCCTGGTCGGCATCGCCCTCGACGAAGGGTTCATCGACGACCTGGACGAGCCAGTCACCACATACATTCCGGAGCTGGCGCAGCGAGATGCCGGCTTCAGCGACATCACGTTGCGGCACCTCCTGGTCATGTCCTCAGGCCTGTCGTTCGACGACGGAGGGTCACCTTGGGCCGACCCCGCCAACACCTACCACGGCACGAATCTGCGGTCCGCCGCGATCACGAAACCCAGCATCGTGGGACCGCCCGGACTCGTGTTTGACTACAACGACTGGAACGTCATCCTGCTCGGGCTGGTCCTGGAACGGTCGACAGGAATGCCCGTCGCGGAGTACATGGAAAGCCGCCTCTGGCAGCCAATGGGCGCCGAGGCCGATGGTTACTGGAGCCTCGACAGCGACCGCCATGAATTCGAGAAGATGTTCGTCGGGGTCAACGGACGAGCGATCGACTTCGCCAAGCTCGGCTGGGTGTACCTGCACGAGGGTCGCAACGGTGACCGCCAGGTCGTGCCGTCGGACTTCGTTGCCGAAGCCACCCGTCAGGACGTGACGACGGACCCCGCGCCCGAATACCAGTACCTGTGGTGGGTCGACCAAGGCCGTTCGTCCTACTTCGCGAACGGTGATCACGGCCAGTTCATCTACGTCGACCCAGCCGCCGACCTCGTCATCGTTCGCCACGGCCGGCATCCGGGCGATCTCAACTGGGTCCAGCTCATGGGGGACCTGGCCGAATGGCTCGACCCCCAACTCGGCACCGAGTAGCGCACCAGTCGATGTCCACTCAGAACACAGAACCATTTACGCTGGACCCGGTCAGTCCCGAACAGGTCGAGCTGAAGCGCCCCGGGTTTGCTCGGCTATTGAGTCCCGGCCAATGCCTCCGGCGACACAGCGATGACACGCAGCGATGAGCGGCCGGCACGACCATCCATGGTCGCTGGAGCCACGGACGAGCGTCACTTTCGTAATAGCGGTGTGCCTGGGACTGACAGACCGGGGCAACCTCAACCAACCGTGGGTGGCGGAAGGTCGACCGGCCCTTGCGGGTCGGGGCCGATGGGATTGTGATGGAGGTGGAGGTGGTGTGAATGCGTCGGCGCGTTCACGTACTTCTGGCGTCTGGGATGCTTGTTGCTGCGTGCGCTGGCGGAGGCGAGACCACCTCGACGACGGGACCCGGTTCGCCGACGACGAGTGTGGGGTCGACGACATCGTCGACCGAGCCGCCCGCTCCGTCGACGGCGCCCCCGGTTTCCACGGACCGACCGCCCTCGACGACGGCGCCCGTTCCGACCACGACGATTCTCGAGCCGAGCCCGGCGTCACCCAGCCTGATGGCGCAGGTACCCGACCACCTCCGGTACGGCTCTGACGGGTTGGTCCTCGTGATCGGAGGCGACGAGATCCGAGTGCTCGACGATCCGGTCGAGTGGGCGAGCAGTGACGGTGTGGGTGGTTTCGTGTACGCGATCGACGATCAGGTGTGGTGGCGGCCGGCCGGGGCCGATGCGGCGACCATGATCGAGGGTGCAGGCTGGTATGCGCGCTCGTTCGACGGCCGCCCGTCCTTGATCGTGCCCACCGATGAAGGGGGGTGTGGCGACGAGGGCTACCACCGGCTGGCGATCCACGACCTCGATTCCGGAGCTGAGCAGCTCTTGGGCTGTGTGGGCGGTAGCGGCGACGCCACCTCGACCATCACCGACGTCGGCGGCCACCGCTACATCACCGAAGGCGGCATGGATCTCGCCAACTACTCGACGGACTACGCGCTTCGGATCGGACAGCTGGGAGTGACCGACCCGGGTTCCTGGACAGGGATCGAGCTCCCCGGTAATCCCTACCCCGACGTCGAGACGTGCCGAGTACGACGTGAGGGCGAACCGATGGCGGCGTGCGAGGTCCACGGCAGGCTGTCGCCCGATGGAGCGTTGCTGGCCACGTGGTATCGGCCGGACTTCTCGATCGTCGTCGAGCCCGGGGACATACCGCTGGAGCACATAGCTGACCACGTCGGGTGGCTCGCACGACTCGACACGCTCCCCGCCGAGGTGACCGTCCATGGCCTCGACACTGGTGTCGAGCGCTACCGGACCGAGCTCGCAGCGCGGTCCCGGATCGTCGACTTCGACGGGCGGTTCCTGGTCGTCGCACCCTGCCGGCCCTACGACACTTTCCTGGGCTGCCCGGTGCGCGATGAGCCCTGGACGATCATCGACATCACCGGCCTACAGCCACCGGTGCAGTTGTCGGGGCACGTGGTGCTGTTCCGGCCGCAGGGAGACGGCGGACCGGCAGCCGCGGCCGACGCGCCGACCCTGCGGCGAGGCGACGCAGGCCCGTGGGTGAGCTTCGTGCAGCAGGCGCTCGTCGCCGGCGGCGTGACGATCGAGGTCGATGGCATCTTCGGCCCGGCCACCGAGGCGGCTGTGCGCACCCTCCAGCAGGGCGTGGGCATCGACGTCGACGGCATCGTCGGTCCCGCGACGTGGCCGGCGCTGACCGGCAGGTTCGTCATCGGCCCGTCGGCGATCCTGCGCACGCTCGGGATCGGAGCAATCGACGTCGGCACCCCGGCCGACGAGGCGATGGCCGAGCTGAGTGTGCTCCTGGGGCCGCCCGACATCGACGAGGTGATCGGACCGCTCGGCCCGGGCTCCGAAGGATGCGTGGAAGGCACGAGTTGGGAGCAGTGCCTGCGAGACAACAACGTCCTGGAGCGGGGCCGCATCCTTCGTTGGACTCGGCGCGGCCTGTCGGTCGCCTTCACCGATGCCGACTGGTCTGGGGGCGAGCGGATCCCGACGCCGTTGCAGTTCTCCAGCTGGCGCGCGGTGCGACCCTTGGGCGGGGAGGTGTTGACCACATCGGAGGGGATCGGCCCCGGATCGACGGTGGGCGAGCTCCGAGCTGCGTACCGCGAGCACCGGTGGCTCTTCAACGAGGGCACGTGGGACGGCGTCATGTTCTCGATCAGCGAGCGTGAGGAGTTCGAACAAGGCATCTGGGGTCAGCTGGACTACGACCCCGAGGACGACGACTTCGTGAAGGCCTACGTGATGGCCATCCAGAAGGCGTTGAACGTTCAGGGTGCGGGCCTTGCCGTGGACGGCGAGTTCGGGCCACGCACCCGAGCGGCGTGGGAGGATTTCTGCGCGGCCCACAATCTCTCGTGCGCGGCGGAGTGGCCCAGCTTCGCGGAATGGCCGAGCTTCCTCGTGTTCATCACCGAGGAGCAGCGTGCGGCGCTGGAGTTCCCGCCTGACGATGTCACGATCGCAGCGATGGTGTCGTGGTAGCCGACCGCACCCCGGAGCGACGCGGTCCGGCGCCCAGGTCGTCGGCTTGAGCGGCCGGCCGGTCGGTCGTGTCGCATGCCTCTGGCGCCGCTCGGACGGTGGTGCTCTGATCGAGGTGGAGGTGGTGTGAACTCATTGGCGCGTTCACGGGCTTCTCCCGACCGGCATTCTGATCGCGGCGAGCGCCGACACGACAACGCATCGCAGCCTCCTGACGCCAGTCTTCCCGACATCGACAACCCGGCAGTGGACCACCGATGCCCAGCACTGAGCGCCGAATATGGGAGAGCAGGTGGTGCGTCAGATCGACGACCACACCGATCCCGCCCTCGACGGCAAGTGTGTCGCCGAGATCGGCCGCGACTTCTGCGTCCCCGACATGCCACCCGACGGTCCGCCGCCTCGGCCGCACCATCGGGTGCTGGTCCGACCAATTTCAGATGGCATCGCTCCCACGTCACCAACGGCCCGACCGAAGCCCTCAACAACCTCGCCCCCAATGTTGGCCGGAACGGCAGTGGCCGGACGGACGAGTCCTCTTCTCGTGCGCCGACCCGTCGCGCGATGAGGGCTGCTGGACCCGCGGACTGTGGCTGGTGCCGGTCGACGGATCGACTCCAGAGCTGCTGGCGATCCCGAGCAGCGGCCTCGCGCCGGCCGTCGCCGCCGAGGTCGAGCAACGCGCCGGCGTCACCGACGTAGCCGTCTTCGGTCGACCGTACCGCTCCCAAGATGGTGTACTGCTTGCGCACCTGTGAGGCGCGCGGTTGGGTGGCCCCGACGGACTCGCGATCGCCACCCCGGTGAGCGGTTTGCGAGTCGCGACGAGCGGGCGAGCGATCGCGGCCGTGCCCGCGCCCCACCGGTAGGCGACGTTGCGGGACGTGACGGTCGTGGTCGCGGATATCAGACAACACCAGACGACACAGCGTGGGCCGGGAAACCCTTGCTCAACAGGAGAAGTGTGCGCCCGCAGACACCAGCGGAAGGCCACGAACAATCGGCCTGCCGGAGTTCACCTCGCCCTCCGCCACCCGATGACCAGGGCACACGCCCTGGTCATCGTCGCTTCACGAAGGATGGGTGAGGCGAAGGCCCCTAGCGCTGAACAGGAGGGGGCGGTAGGTGTGGAGTGGAGGTGTCGCGCATGTCGATGCGGGTTGGCGTGCCGGTAGCGGTCTGGGTGTTACTGCTTGCCGCCTGCGGCGGGGGTGAGGCGTCACCCTCGTCCACGGCCGTCGTGTCGTCCTCGATCTCAACTCGACCCTCGGCGACCACGGCGAGCGTGATGGTCGGGGGCGAGGTCCGAGCTCACAACGGAGCATCGGTGCCCGATGCTGGGATGGTGGTGATCATCTGGGTGGTGAGCGCAGAGTCGGAGGACTACGTGTTCGTCTACGGCGAAGGCACCCGGCGCGGCGACGAGTTCGCGGTGGAGTTCGATGCGTCACCGCCTGCCGAAGCCCTCAACAACGGAGTGCTCGGCGTCGGAATCGTGTTGCTCGTGCCCGAGGACGCCACCGTTCCAGACGGCCGGATCGGGGGCCCGGAGTTCGAAGGTGGCGTCCTCGACGTGGTGGGTGCGGCGGGTCGGTATGCGGTCATCTACCGGGCCGATGACGGACCCGGGCTGGCTTGGGCCGACGAGTTCCCTTCTGGGTACAGCTGCGGACGCGGCGTCGATGCGGCCGACGATCAGGACTTCGACACCTTCGAACCGGTCGACTGCTCCGCGCTGATCCTCGACATCGGCGATCTCGAGTCGATCGACTTCGTCAACTGGACCTGAACGAGTCTTCGGGTTTCAAGATGGGCTGAGGCGCTCGACGAGGGCAGCGCTCGGTGTCCGCAGCTCGGTGTCCGCAACGGTGTGCCAGGCACCGCCTCGGTCGACCCTCAGCCATCCGAACCGAGTGGCGATGTCGGCTGTCCCGCACCGTCGCCCACCGGCTGCCCCCCGGCGATCGCACCCTGGCGCCGAGGCCACACCGACCGAGCCATACGTCCGAAGACCGCCTGCCCCCCGGCGATCGCACCCTGGCGTCGAGGCCACACCGACCGAGCCATACGTCCGAAGACCGCCTGCCCCACCAAGCCCACTTCGCGGAGGTCGTGACGCCACACCACCCGCCCGCAACACGCCCGGCGTTCGAGCTCGGCGCTGAATCGACATGCGACCGCCTGGGTCGAATGTCGATCCGAACCTGGCTGCGAATCGCAGAGCTTGGATTTCGTACCCTGGCCCTTCAGGCCGCCGTCACCATGCCCGCAGATCGGGAGCGCCGCTTCATTGCTCGGTGAGCAGCTCGCGCAGTCGCATGTTGAACTCATCGAACGCTTCCCGTGGGGCGTTCGCGTTCCTGCCCACCGTTGGGGAGCTTTCGCTTCCGACGAGAAGTGACACCTTGGACTGGAACGCGTCGAGGGATGAGCGCGCGCTCTCGTCACGTATCCGTGTGGTGAGAATCGAGACTCGTCTCCGTGGTCCACGTAGCTTCTCGATGACCAGCGGCCTGTCGGCCTTGCGTCTCGTCACCGTGAGGTAGGCCAACTGATCTGTGGCCACCAGAATCTCGTCCGCGACCTCTTGGGCTTCCATCAACCAGCGCCGTTGTTCATCGTTTCGCTGCGCGTCGTTCTCGCGCCGGTGACGCAGCACGTCGGCCCCCACCACCCCGAAGCCTCCGATCATCGCCCCTGCAGCGGTGGCGACAAGCGTCTGCCAGAACACACTTGGACCGTAGCCGGAGCCGATCGTCCCCGTCGATCGACTTCCGACGACTCGCGTCTCGCCGATGTCCTCGTCGCCTCCGGCGCACCGGGGTCGTGACACGGGTCGAGGAGATGGATTGCGCCGGCGCTCTCATCGACGGTCGTGCGCCACCTCGTCGACCGATGTGGATCGGCCGCTGGCACGGTGTGCGAGGGTGGAGGGCAACCGGAGGTGGTTCGACATGGTGGCAAGGACGGCAAGAAGCAGGGACTGGCGAATCGATTTCGCCGAGTCGAGGCAGCCACCGAGGGTGTCGATCTCGAATCGACCACCGACGACCAGCTCGACGAGGACACCGCCCGCTGGGTCGATCTCGCCCACGCCGGTGGCCGGCTGGCGCTGGCCGCTGCGACCGGCGACCTCGGTGGACTGACCGAACCGACGAGCGCACTGTTCCGCGCTGTCATCGCAGTCGAGGAAGCTCAGGCGAGGTTGCTGCAGTCGATCGACGAGAACGTCAAACTCCTGCGAGACGGTCCGTTCAAGACCGAACGTCTGTACCTGAGCGAGGCCCACCGACTCATCGGCAGCCCGGAACGTTCCGAGGAGTTCGTTCAGCGAGCGCAGTCGCAGTTCTACGAGGCCCACGCCCTCACGTCGGAGCCGATCGATCGGGCGACGGTCGAGATGCACATCGCGATCACGTTCATTCTCCCGGGGCACCCCGACGACTCGCGCCACTGGCTCGAGCAGGCCGACGAGAAGGCTCCCGTGAAGGCACTCGAACTCGCCGAGGAGACAGGCAACGTCAAGGTGATGAAGAAGCGGTCCAGCAAACTCACGCTGCTCGCAACGGGCGGGTACGGCGCGCTGTACCTCGGAGTCAAGAAGTTCAAGCGGGTGCGTGCCAACCGAGCCGCTCAGCAGGGGCTGCGAGAGCTGTTGCCGGTCGTCGGCTGCATCTCGGCGCTGCACGGTGCGAGCGGGGCCGACCCGTCGGAGCTTCCTGCGTTGGAGCTGATCGAGGTGGAGACCGACCAGTACGAGCTCGCCGAGGTCGGTGAGTCATCCGGCAACTGAGTCGGCGGCCGAATCGGGCCCGGGCCGCGCCCCGGGACTGCATCTGAGGGATCCGATCGCCGCTGCAGGTTCCGTCGAGGCGTCGGGCCGATCTGATGTACGTTCTTGCTCGGGACACATGCAAAGTCCGTGGACTTCGCCGGACGTTCCCGAACCACTACGACGTGGGTCGGTCGACTCAGCGGTCGGCGACGGGATCGGACCCATCGCCGACACAGCAACACCGCTGAGGCGTCCCGATGACGACGTCCAACCATCGATCCACCACGACCGGAGGCGAGGCACCGTGACGAAGCAACCGATGAAAGATGTGGTGGTGCTGCTGCCGGGGATCCTCGGGAGTGTCCTCGAGCGCGACGGCAAGGAGGTGTGGGCGCCGTCGCCGGGAGCGATCGGCCGGGCGTTGTGGCGACTCGGAAGGAACCTCAACGAACTGGCGCTCGACGACGATCCCTGGGAGCAGGACGATCTCGGCGACGGCGTGACAGCGACTCGTCTGATGCCCGACGTGCACATCGTCCCCGGCCTGTGGGGCATCGACGGCTACAGCGGTATCTCGTCGATGATCCGTTCGAACTTCGACGTCACCGACGGTGTCAACTACTTCGAGCTGCCGTACGACTGGCGACGAGACAACCGCGTCGCGGCGCGGGCGCTGAAGAAGCTCGCCGACGAGGCGCTCCTCGCTCGTCGCAAGGAGATCCCGGACGCGAAGCTCGTCCTCGTCGGGCACTCGATGGGCGGGATCGTGTCGCGCTACTACCTCGAGTGCCTCGACGGATGGCGCGACACACGTGCCTTGATCACGTTCGGCACGCCCTACCGGGGGTCGCTCAACGCCGTCGACTTCCTCGCCAACGGGTTCGTCAGGAAGCTCGGTCCACTGAAGCTGATCGACCTCACCAAACTGCTCCACTCGCTCACGTCGGTGTACCAACTGCTGCCGCGGTACCCGTGCATCGATCTCGACGACGGCCAGGGCTACGTCCGTCCCGCCGAGACCGCCGACCGGATCGAAGGGCTCGATGCGGCACGTGCCGCTGCCGCACTGCAGTTCCACCACGACATCGACCGCGGCGCTGCCGCCCACGACCTGGGTGACTACGCGATCCACTCGATCGTCGGCATCACGCAGGGCACGAAACAATCCGCACGACTCCAGGACGGACGTCTCCTCGTCGAGGCGACATGGAAGGGCGAGGACCGCGGCGGAGATGGCACCGTCCCACGCGACTCGGCGACCCCGATCGAAACCGACAACACCGGCTACCAACCGATGTACTCGGCCGACAAGCACGGCTCCCTGCAGAACGACGACGCCGTCCAGACCCAGCTCGCCGGCATCCTGACCGAACGCTCGTCAGCGGGCTTTCGCGGCGAACGGGCCTTCCGGGATCCCCAAGGCATCCCTGTGGCCGTACCGGAGGTCCTCAGCGTGGGTGAGCCGCTCGATGTCGTGGCCGGTCGGCCGGGTCACGTGGCCCCCGCCGGCCTCACCCTCGCGGCGACCGTGGTCGATCTCGCGACCGGACGGAATGTTCACGAGACCCCGATCGTGCTCGGCCGCGACACCGACGACATCCACACCGCCACCGTGCCTCCTCTCCGGAGTGGCGACTACCGGGTCGTGGTCGCCGGAGTCGGGGAGTCGGCGGCGCTCATCGACCCCGTTCACAGCCTCGTCTGCGTGTTCGACGACGCAGAACTCGACTGATTCACACCACCCCAAAGGAGGGGTTCGATGACGAGCAACGACACCACGGCCGTCAACTACCACGCACTCTTGATCGGCATCGACGCATACCCGACGCAAGCACTCCTGGGTTGCGTCACCGACATCGACTCCATCCAACGCGTGCTCATCGATCGAGCGAAGATCCCGCCATCGCAGATCACGCGGCTCGTCTCACCGCACCCGACGCCCGAACGGGACACGACCGTGACTCCGGAGCCCGCAACGCTCGCCAACATCCGAGCCGCATTGAAGAAGCTCGGATCCGAGACCGTCGGCCCCGACGACCGGGTGTTCATCTACTACGCCGGCCACGGCACACGCGTACCAGTACGTGAGGTCGACTCGGCGTCGTTCCGGGGCGAGCACGCACGCTTCCAGGAGGCGCTCGTCCCGGTCGACGTCGAACCCGACGGATCGAACCTGCTGTTCGACTTCGAGTTCAACGCACTCCTTGCCGACATCGCCGAGCGCACCTCGGCCGTCACGGTGATCCTCGACTGCTGTCACTCGAGTGGTGCCACTCGAAGTCTCGACGACTCCGGCGCGAGCACCCGTTTCATCGATTTGACGCGCGATGGGACGCTCACCGGTCCGATCGAGATCACCGGCGACCAGGCGCGACTGTTGGACTCCGAGGATCGACGAACGACCTCCGACGAGCCGGGACGTGTCGACGACTGTCAGATCGTCGCCGCCTGCCTCAACCACGAACTGGCGAAGGAGGCACCCAAGGTGGTGCCAGACGGCGGCACCCGCAGTGGTCTCCTCACCCGCTCGCTCGTGAAGGCCCTGGACGACATCCCCGACGCCGAGCTGACCACGGTCGCGTGGGGTCGGATCTGGAATCAGGTGCGAGCCCTCGTCGAGACCGATCCCGAGTTGCCGAGCCAGCACCCGTGGATGACGGGCGGCCTCGCCCGGGCGTGGCTGGGAGGGCCGCCCAACGACGGCGACGTCGGGTTCGGACTGGTACGAACGCCCGACAAGCCCAACGAGTACGTCGTCAGGGCCGGCACCGTCGCAGGGATCACACCCGGCGCACGAATCGCCGTCTACGACGACCAACCGGCGAAGTTCCCACGCCTCGGAAGCGACGACGACGTTCGAGCGCGTTTCAGCACCGTTCTGCTCGAGGTGACGGACGCCAACCCTTCGCAGGCGACCGCCCGAGCGGAGGGCGAGCCCTTCGACCTGCCGTCGGGCGCCCGCGGCAGGCTGGTTCAGGCCGGCGAATCGGAACGGCTTCCCTGCGCCGTGGTGCCGGAGGACAGTGCTGTGGTCGACGCGCTTGCCGCCTCCGACCTGCTCAGAGTCACCAACGACGTCGAAGCGCTGGCGCGGCTCGAACAGCGAGACGACGACTGGGTACTCACCGATGACGTCCACGGAGCCCGACCGGGCGATCCGGTGCTGGCCCGACTCGGTTCCCAGGAGGTCGTCGCGGAGGCGCGCCGTGTGATGGAGCACTACGTGCGGTACGCCGGACCGCTGCGGATGGCGAAGCGATGCATCGACCTGCCGGGAGCTCTGCGGCTCACCCTGCTCGCGTGCCCGACCGATCAGATCGAACCGGACCAGATCCCGAAGCTCCGCGAGATCCAGACCGAGACCGATCGGTCGTACTCCCTGGAACACGCGACCAAGTTCTGCGTCCGCGTTCGCAACACGGCGAACCAGCGCCTCAAGGTGTCGCTCTTCAGTTCCGACGCCAGCGGGACGGTCACGCTGCTCGGTGATCAGATCATCGACGGCCACAAGATCGAGCACTTCTGGTGGGCGAGCAACATCGGCAAGCCTTTCTCCGCCGCTGTTCCTTCGGGCAGCCAACAGTGCATCGACCGTCTGGTCGCGATCGGCACCACCGACCTCGACAGCGATCTCAAGCACCTCGAGGAGACCAACGGATTCGGTCCCATCCGGTCCCGGTCGATCGTCGGACCACCTGACGTCAGCCCACCCGCCGATCAGTGGACGGCGGTCGAGACGATCTTGCGGACCGTCCTGCCGGCGTCCTGAGCGACCGTGGCGGCAGGTCACCGTGCCGAATCAGGACGGCCCTGAGCTTTCCCCGAATTCGTGCGGGACACCGAACCCGGGCCGAGGCGAGGCTGCCGGAGACACCCGCACCAGCAACCTTGCAGCGTCGAAGAGCGCGAGCGCATAGCGTTCCGCAGCTTGTCGAACCCGTTGTTCGGTCGGTATCGCCCACCAGAACCCTGCCAATGCTGCGGCGACGAGCAGCCCGACCACGAGCTCCCCGGTGCTCGACGAAACCCGATCCGCAAGGCTCAGCACGATCAACACGATCGAAGCGGCCATCGCAAGCCCTGCGACGACCAGACCGTAGACGCGGACACCGAGCATGTTCCGCCACATCCCGTACTCGGCGTTCTCCGACGTGAGGACCGGATATTTCGTCGCATCGCGAGTGAGAGCCCGAACGTCGGCGACGGCGGCATCGAAGGCCGCGACGACGGCGGCTCGCCCCGCGGCGTCGTCGGGAACCGACGTCGGGAGGATGCGACCGGCCACTCGAGCAATGACCGCGCGGTTCTCGGCGTTGCGGGCCGAGGTCGCAGGATCGTCGTCGCCCGGCCACATCATCTGGGTCGTGGTCCACAGACCGTCGGAGCCCTCGAGCGTGGTGACCTCGACACCGAGCCCCCGAAGCCGAACGAAGGATTCGAGGACGACGGGGAGACCGACGGTCGTGGCGAGACCCACCAGCACCGTCACGATCCGGGCGTCCTGCCAACCCGCTGCCGCCACGACCACGCCCACCGGTGCGAGCATGACCATGCCGGGGAGGTAGCGCGCCGTGCGTGCGTAGCCGTCCCGGCCGGACTTGGACGACTCGGCCGGCACGTTCATGCTGATCGACGTCGACTCACGGCGTCACGATGAACGACGCGATCACCTGGTCGAGCGCGGCCAGATCGGCGTCGGACACGATCTGCATGGCGACGACAGCGGTGAACGACCCGTCCTCCGGTACCGCTGCCACGGTGATGTACTCACCGCTCACGCCGCCACAATCGACGAAGGTCTGGAATCGGCCCGTGTAGACACCGTCCTCGTAATCCTCGAGTCCTGCATCCGTGCACTCGTCCGGCGCAGGCGCGAAACCGGCCAGAGTCTCGTCGAGCGAAACCACGGGTCCGAGGGCCGTGAAGAACAAGCCCGGAGTCGCATAGCTCTCGTTGAATTGATCGATCGACGGCGAAGCCATGATCACCGGAGCTTGAGTGCCATCAGGGAACGTGAACGGCGCGACATCACGATCGCCCCAGGCGACCGGGACGTCGACGGAGAGGACTCCCGTCTCGTCGTTGATGGTTTCGTAGGCGGCCGCCGGCAGATCGGCAGTCGCCACGTCTTCGCCGCCGCCCATCTCGTCGACGAAGAACCCGCCCGACGGGTCCAAGCCCCGGAGTGAGCGCACCAGCGGGCGGAGCTCTCGGAACAGCGAGACGCCGCTCGCGACGAAGGCCTGATGGTCGGCCGGCGTCGCGGCTTCGTTGGCGACGAGCACGCTCAGTTCTTGCGCCTCGCTGGGTCGCGTCACGAGGGCTTCGTACACGCGGCCGGTGTCGAGGCCGTCCGCCTCCAACTGCTTGCGCGCTTCGTCGCATTGGGAGAATGCGGCGTCGGACAGCTCGGGCGTCGCAGCGTCGAACGACTCACTGCGAGCGAAGAGATCCCCCTCGATGCAGTCGACCAGGATCAAGTAGACATCCCGGCTGATCGTGGTCGGCACGTCAGCGGCCGCGTTCTCGCCGGCGCCCGGCGGGACGGCCGGCTCCGAGGCCGTGAGAATGTCCGCCGGGTCGCCGGGATCGTCGTCGGAGATCAGCGCGCCGATGCCGGCAAGGGCCGCGAACGTGACGACGGCTCCGCCCCCGGCCGCCACCAACCATCGCCGACGCTTCGGTGGGCGGTCGGATCGCGAAGCTGCCGTGTCAGGCGTACCCACCGGCGCGACCAACGGCTGGATCGCGGGCACGGGGCTGGGGGGCGGGGCAAACGCAGGCTCGGGCGGGGCCTGCCGGGCATCGAAGTTGAAGAGTCGCACCACCCCCGGACGGAGGAACAACACGGGTGTCGCGAACTCGATCGGGCTGACGCCCAGCATCGCGATGCGTGCCTCCGCGACGGCGGCGTCGACGGCATAGCGACGATCCGGGTGGAGCAGGCAGTAGTAGAACTCCTCGGCGAACGCTTTCGCCGCGCGGTCGGTGATCTCGAACTGCATCGCGATGACGGCGCTCTTGCCCTGTTCGACCAGCTGCGTTGCGATGCCCGTGAACGGGTCGTCGATCCTCGTGCGCGCCCCGTCGCAGGAGTTGAACACCACCAATTGCAGCGAGTTCCGGCGACCGATCAGCTGGGCGATCGTGTCGGCCGCCTTCTCGTCGCGTCCGCCGTTCTCGTCCTCCAGCAACACGATCGACTTACCGTCGGCAGTGAACGCGCTGTGCCCGACGAAATGCAGGATGTGGAACGGCTCCTGCAACTTGCGCTGGAGTTGATGGTACGTGCCGGGGCCCTCGATCCACTCGGGCTTGACATCGCACCGCTCCAGGGCGGTCTCCACCCGTTCCTTCTCACCGTCGGTGTCGAGATCACGGTCCGGATTGGCGATCACTCCGAGCATCCGGATCTTCCCGTCGACGTCGAAGGGGCGGGCCGGCTCCCCACTGCGCAGCTCGCGGACGATGGTCGAGTCGGTCTGGCTGGCGAGGTCCTTGCCGTTGCGGCGGAGGAACTCCCACGGGATGCCCAACAGATAGGTGGCGTCCGTCAGCTCGAGCCGGATCCGGACCGCTGCTCCGCCTCGCCGAGCGTCGTCGAACATCCTGCCGATGTCCGGCGTGATCAGGGCCGTCGCCAACGTCTCGCCGAACTGCTCTGCCGTCACCGTGTGCTCGTTCACGGGGGTGATCTTGCGGGTCGCGGACCCGGTCGCGGCGGAACGGGTCTCGCTCAGGTTCCGGATCGCGTCCTGCAGCGCATCGTCCGACATCGGGACCTTGAAGGTCGACGTCTTCGGTTCCTGCCCGTCGATGGCCGCAGTGACGTCGTACTCCAGCCGATCGTCGCCACGCGGCTTGAACACGAGGCGCAGGTTGGTGTACCCCACCTCACCCATGGGTCGACTATAACCACAAACGTTCGCGCGGGTTCGACGTCGGAGCACGGTCCGCCCGATCTGTGGCACAGTGAAACCGTGGACCGGCGCATGTACTGCCTGCTCGTGGGCGTGGATGACTACGGGCCTCCGGTCGATCGCCCCCTCCGAGGCTGCGGCAACGACGTTCGGGCACTGGACCGGTTTCTCCGCGGCCGTCTGGGGGATGCCGCCAGCATCGTGACCCTCCTCGACGATCAGGCGAAGAAGCAGCGTGTCGTCGACGAATTCCGGACACATCTCGGACGCGCCGGGAGCGGCGACGTCGTGCTGTTCACCTACTCCGGCCACGGAAGTCAGGAAGTGCCTCCCGCCGAGTTCGCCCACGGCGATTCGTCGGGCAGGCTCCAGAACCTGCTGCTGGCCGACTCCGGCCACGAGGCCGACGGCCAGTTCGTCTGGCCGCTCGCCGACAAGGAGCTCGGCATGCTGCTCGACGAGGTCGTCGAGCGCGGTGCCCACGTCGTCGCGTTGCTCGACTGCTGCCACTCCGGAGACGGAACGCGTGACGTCTTCGTGACCCCGCGCCAATGGAACCCGGAGACAGCCAGCGACGCCGACCCGGACATCCGGTCGGCGATCGAGAGGCTCAAGGGTCCCCGGCCGATCGCCGACTTCCTGGAGGGGACGCTCGAGCACTTCCGAACGGGATCGTCGACCGGGCATGTTGCGCTCTCCGCATGCCAATCATCGGAACTGGCGAAGGAGTTGATCATCGGTGACGAGCATCGTGGGGCGTTCACGGCGACGATGATCGAGGTGCTCGAGACGATCGGCGACACCGCCGACTACCGCTGCGTCGTCGGCGCGGTTCGATCTCGTCTGGAACGAACCGTCCAACGCCAGCGACCCAGCCTGCACCCCGTCGATGCAGGCGGCCTCGGCGACGCGCGATTCCTCGACGGCACGATCGAACCGTCGCCGCCATCGTTCTCGATGACCAGGTCGGATTCTGGTTGGTGGGTCGATGCCGGGGCTGTGCACGGCCTGCGTGCGCCGGTCGACGGTGAGGAGTTCCGGCTCACGTGCTTCCAGCCGGACGGCACGCCGGGCGGACACGTCCGCGTGGTCGACGTCGAGACCGGGCGAGCGGTCGTGGAGCCCGTCGGCTGGGAGCCGGCCGACACCGTGTACCGCGCGGTCATCTCGTGGGTACCCCAGCCGATGGCGGTCGTGACCTTCGATCCGGTCGGCGACGACGACGCCGTCGCCGCCTACGAGGCGGTGCGCGCGGCACTCGCATCGAGCGGCCCGTCGCACACCCCGTCGGCGCACGTGCGGGAACGAACAGAGGGTTCACCCCCGGCCCCGCTGATGCTCCGCGTTCGGTTCGAGCACGATCAACCCGGCCCACCGTGCCTGCGCGTGCTGCGCGCCGACGGGTCGGCCGCGATCCCGACCGTCGCGTCGACGGTCGCCTGCACCGACCCGGCGGACGCCGCGGACACGGTGGTCCGGCAACTCGAGCACGTCGCCCGTTGGGAGCGGATTCGTGAGCTCGGAGGCCACCGTTCCGCCCTCGCCGACGCGGTGCGGCTCCGGGTCTACCCCGCGGGCCCCGATGAACCGTCGCTGCCGCCCGGGCGCGAACCGTTCTCCACGGCCGGCGAGTACACGATGCAGTACGGGACGAACGGCGAACCGCCTCGCGTTTTCATGCACGTCGAGAACACCACGAATCGGGAGCTGCACGTCGCCGTCCTCGATCTCACGGACGAACTGGAGTGCGATGTGCTCTACCAGACAGCAGCGCTCGCCGCCGGTGCCGAAGACAGTGTGAACGACAACGGTGGCCCGATGCAGTTGTCGTTGTCGGCCGGAGTCGATCCAGTTCCCGGCGCGTGTACACGGGACTGGTTGAAGATCGTCGTCAGCGAGAGCCCATTCGACGCGTCAGCGTTCGAACTGGCTGCGATCGGACGGCAGGCGAGATCGAGACCGGCGTCGCCGAGCAACATGCTCGAAGCGATCGCCGATCGGGCGGTCACCCGAGCGATCGTCGCCGCGGACCCGACGCCACCCGACCAGGTCGGGGCCGACTGGTGCGCCACCACCGTGGCAATGGTGGTCGAGGTTCCCGCCGGGGGGTGATACTCGACGGCCGTCGCGGATGCCGTCTCACGGGCACTTCATCGTGACTACGGTGACCTGGATGTCCGATGATGGCAGCGGTCCCGTCGTGGTCACCGCGCTCCCGGCCGCCTGCGGTGACTGCCTGATCGTCGAGTACCGATCGCCGGCCGGCGACCACCGGGTGCTCATCGACGGAGGGCTCAACTCGAAGTACGACATCGGTCTGGGGAAGTACTTGTTGGCGTCGGACGAGGAGCCGACCCGCTTCGATGTGGTGGTCGTCACCCACGTCGACCGCGATCACATCGACGGCGTCATCCGGGCGCTCCGGGACGAGCACCTCCAGGCGGACGACATCTGGTTCAACGGGCGAGACGAGATCGACGCGCTCGTGAACGGGGCGACCCGCGGGGTGCGCCAGGGTGACGCCCTCAGCGTGCTGATCCCTGCCGAGCGGCGGAACCGCGTCGTCGAGGGCGAGGCCATCCATGTGCCGACCGCCGGCCCGGTGACCTTCGCGCTGCCCGGCGACGCCCGCTGCACCCTCCTCGCTCCATCGCACGAGCGATTGGAGCGACTCTTGGACAAGTGGCCGGAGCCGACGCGATCACTCGACGATTCGACCGATGAGCTGTTGGCGGCGCTCGACGATCCGGCGACGCGCGGGGTCGGGGAGTTCGGAGGCGACAGCAGTGTCGCCAACGGGTCGAGCATCGCCTTCGTGATGGAGTCCGGAGGCGTCTCGTTGCTGCTGACCGGCGACGCGTTCGCGGCCGATCTCGTCGCTTCGATCAGGCAGCTGCTCCAGCAGCGAGCGCGTCGGGTGCTGGACGTCGATCTGTTCAAGCTGTCGCACCACGGTAGCCGCCAGAACATGACCGACGAGCTGCTCGACCTCATCGATCCGAAGGCGGTCCTGGTCTGCACGGACGGTTCGAAGTTTCGGCATCCCGACGAGGACGCCCTCGCCAAGGTTCGGGCCCACTATCCCAAGGTTCCGATCCACTTCACCGACACCACAGACCACATTCGCGACCGCGCTGCGTCGGTCGGGAGCTCACCACCCGCCGAGGTGCCGGTCCGGCTGTCGTTCGGCGCCGAGCGGTGAGCCGATGACGTCCGCGGCGAGGCGCCCACGGATCTCCCCGATCGGCGTTCAGCTCACCAGTTGCAGGGAGTCGGGGAGGGAGTCAGGGAGGGAGTCAGGGAGGGAGTCGTGTCGGGCGGCGATCTGTCGGGTCGGCAGCGGTGAGTCGGCTGTGCCCGCACCGGCCAGCCACTGCGGATAGCCCATCGAGGGGCCGAGCGCAGCTCCGAAGTGCTCGGGAGGGGCGGGGTCGGACGAGAGCGTCTTCCATGCCTCGCACACAGCTGTTCGCCGTTCGGCGAGCGGTCCGACGGCGGCGAACGCGAACGACCATGCGTCGACCCCTCCGACGCTCAACGCGACGATCTCGACGTCACATCCTGTGCTCATCGAGGGTTGTGGCCCTGGTGTCCAGGCGATTTCCTTCCGATCGGCGGAGAAGCGGCGCTTCACGATCACCTTGTGCACGTCGATCCATGCGTCGCCCCGGCTCGCCGCAGCCAGACCGTGGGCGGGGCTCCACCGTCGCCAGACCTCGAGCGGACCTTGGAGCTCGTCGGTGAGGGTGACGGGTTCCTCGACCGCGTGCCGGAGCTTGAGCTCGAGTTTCTCCCGGGACCGGCACTTGACGCCGAGGTCGCACCGGTCGTCGATCCGGTAGGTGTCACACCGATCCTCGGTGACCCCGGCGGCGCCGGCACGGGTGAACCACGACACGACGCTTGCGGGGATCACGCCCGTCGCGAACCAGCGGACCTCGGAGGTGTCGAGGACGGCGAGGGCGTCGGAGCGTCCCCGGTCGAGCGCATCGGCGTTCACGCCCGAAGTATCGATCAACGACACCGTGCGCGCCAGGGTCGAACGTCACCGCCGGGGGTTCTCCGAGATGCAGCCCTGCGATGCGACGCTCGGACCCTCAGCGCTTGCGGTCGGGGACCCATCCTCCCGGCTGGGTGTAGGGCCGGCCGTCGTTGCAGCCGCCCTGGGCCCGCAGGATCGGGTACGGATTGACCGCCTCGCCGCCATCGGGGTGGATCTCGAAGTGGAGGTGGGCAGAGCTCGCGTTCCCGGTTGCCCCGACCCACCCGATGATCTGGCCGGCTCGCACCCGCGAGCCGACGCTCAGCGCCGGGTTGAAGTCGGCGAGGTGCGAGTAGTAGTAGAAGGTGCCGTCCGCGGTCGTCAACGTCCAGGCGTTGCCGGAGATGCGGCCGGGTTGATCCCAGCCGCGCGCCGTCAGACGACCATCGGCCACCGCGTAGACGTAATCGCCCTTCTTCGTGAAGATGTCGACGCCCTTGTGGCGTCGACCACCCCCACGACCGTCGAGCCAGGTGTCGCCGAAGCCGCATGGTCCCTGGGTGGGCATCGCGTCGAGTTCGACCCAGAAGCGCCGGGGTGAGGCAGAGGAGCTCGGCTGCTTCGCGCCCGCCGGGAGGCGGACGGTGTCGCCCGGCACGATGACATCGTCCGATGTCGCGTCATTGGCGGCGAGTAGCGATCGGGCGGAAACGCCCGCTCGTTCGGCGATGCCGAACCAGCTGTCGCCCCGGGCGACCGTGTAGTTCGACCCGCCGGCAGCGCCGGCGGCCGAGCTCGTCGAACCGCCGGTCGTGCTCGCACCGTCCGGGAGGCAGATCGTCTGCCCGGGGTGCACGGCCTCGTCGAGTGTGGCGTCGTTGGCGCTGAGGAGCACGTTCACCGACACGCCGAACCGGCTCGCGATCGGGAACCATCCATCCCCCGACCGGACCGAGTACGAGTTGCCGCATGCGCCGGCGAGATCGGCCCCCGCCGGCAGACACACACGGTCGCCTGCGAGCAGCACGTCGTCGAGCGCCGCTCCGTTCGCTTCGAGCAACGTGCGGGCACTGACCCCGACCCGATCGGCGATGACGAACCAGCCGTCGCCCGACCGGACCGTGTACGACGGCGCACCCGATCTGCAGGAGAAGCCCGTCGCCGAGGCGACCTCCGGCGACACGGCCAGCGAGGCCGCCACCGTGAACCCGATTGACAGGGCGACCGTGACGCCGAACGACACGGTGCGCCGCAATTCTGCCCCAACCAGCATTGCGTTTCGATTCCCTTCCCCGCCCGCCGAAACCTTAGCGACGATCGCCACCGGCATCGTGTCACCGGTCTCCGGGGTGTGATCGTGGTCGCGTCGGCGCCGCGTCGAGAACTCGTGTGCGTCGTCGCGTCGCCTGCGAGGCGGTGTCAGCGGAGGTCGTCGAGGACGTCGAGCAGCATCGGCGCATGCACGGGGCACCGTTGCCGCACCAGGTCGGCCCAGTCGGCGCCGTGGCCGAGACCGTCGAGTGGCGGCATCACGAGCGCCTCCAGTTCGGCGTCGTCGAGTGCCCGTGCCTGTGGATCGAACTCGGGTGGCAGGTCGGGCACGAACTCGAATCGCCGGCCTCTGGCGCCCCGCGCCCGCCGTACCGCACGCGCCGGGTCCTCCCACACGGCGGAGAGCTGGCGGAGCCCATCGATCCACGACATCGTTGCCATCGCGTCGAGATCGGGTTCGCCCGGCATCAGTTCGTCCGGGAGCCCCATCACGATGCCACGCCGAACGCCACGCACCCTGAGCGACTCGTGCGGGCCCGCACCGGCGGCCCGCAACAACGACACGTTGCCGTAGATCGCGCGTCCGCCGACCATGACGAGACGCACATGGCGCTCGTTCGCGCGGATCACGGTCTCGTATGCGTCTGCAGCCACTGCCTTGAACACTGCGAGATCTGCGAGCGCTCCGGGCGCGAGTCGGCCGGTCTGCACGCCCCACGGGCCCGCCAGCGTGTCGCCGGGGTTGGCGGTGACCATGTCGACGAGCTCAGCGTTGCTCAATGCGTGCCCGAGCACCGTCGAGTTCCAACGAGCGGCGACCTTGAGTTCGCCGAGCACGTTGCGTGTCCCCGAGGGTGTCCAGTCGGATCCGAGACACACCCGGAGGCCCTCGTCGCGAGCCGCGACCACATCGGTCGTCCCTCCGTACAGCCACAGGTTGGAGAACGGTGACCAGACGATGGCACCGCCTCCCGCCTGGCGCCATCGCTCGAAGTCGGTGCGCCGGAGCGCTGTCGAGTGGATGCCGACCAGCCCGTCACGGACGCATCCGTGTTCGTCGAGCTGCTCGAATTCACTCCGGAGCTCGGGCGCGACTCCCTCGGCGAGGTGATAGATGAAGGCCCGGCCCCCGGCAAGCCGGTCGGCGGTGGTGTCGAGCGCATCGTCCGATGCGGGGAGCACCGATTGATAGATGCGTTGCCCGGTACCGAAGCGCTCCTTCTCGACGTTGCGGAGCATCCAACCCGGGAACGCGCGGGTGACCATCGGCGAACCCTGGATCGCGGTGACGCCTCCGACGACCGCCTTGACCTCCGCGTAACGCAACGCAGCAGCAGCAGCAGCGATCCCGAGTGCCTGAGACGGATTCGAGACGTCGCGCTGGTACGTCGCGGCCCGCGGCCACTCGTACCTCGTCGCATAGGGTTCCGGGCGGCCGACCCACAGCGGTAGCGTGTTGTACGCGAGGTGGTTGTGGAGATCGATCAGGCCGGGTGTCACGACGCTCTTCGTATCGACCACCGGCGCCCGGTCGAACCCGATCGGCACGGTTTCGCCACGCGCGAGAACGGCCTCGATCCGCCCGTCGGCGATGCAGACGGAGCCGTTCGGGAGCACCCTCCGGTCTCCGTCTGCGGTCAGGATCGTCCCGGTGACGATGATCGGGTCAGCGGTCACGGGCTCAGACCGCCTCGGCGAGGTGGGCGCGATGGGCCGTGCCGACATCGCCGAAGAAGATCGTGCCGAGCCCACCAAGATCGGCCGAGCGGTCGAAGTCGGGTTGCAGCGCCTGGCGGGCCGTGTGGAGGGCGACCCCCACGTTCAGCTCCTCGAAGAGGGTGATGTAGAAGACCTCGGCGAATCGTGCGGCGGCGGCATCGCCGACCGGCCAGTAGTGACCGGCGTAGGCCTCGACCCCACGTGCGAGGAAGGCGGACGGGAGCGAACCCGTCTGATCGCGTTCGAGGAGCCGACTGCCCGGTGCGACCCGAGCGGACTCGCAGGCGCTCGCGAACACGAAGTATGGCGGTGCGGCCCACGAGAGCGCTGCGATCTGCTTCGGGCGGAGCCAACCATCGGTCAGCTTGACACCGGCACGGTCACCGCCGGCACCGTGACCGGCGATGTGCACGATCTCGACCGACCGGTCGGCCAACGCACCCGCCAGCCGACGCCGGGTCGCATCGCGACCGACGAGGGTCTCGACGGTCACGTCGACCGTGCCCACCTGTCGCGGGAGCGATTCGATGACGTGTCGTTCCTCGTCGGCGAGGACGAGATCGGACTCGGGCACGACGACGAGAATCGTGAGCTCGGCGTCGTCGGCCAACGGGTCACGTGACGTTTCCGGACGGTCCCGCGTCGTGACCACCCTGCCCGTCGGGATGTCGACGGAGTAGGTGCGATCGTGGCGGTCGAGCACGAGTTCCCACGGCAGACCGATGATCGTCTCGTCGATCTCGAGGAGGAGTGCCGTCGGCCGCAACGAGTCGACGATGTCGGTGCCTTCGCCGATGAACTCGTCGCGCAGGATCGCTCCGATCTCGTGCACTCTCGCCCGAGCGACGTCGGGGACGAGGCCGAGTCCGGTCGACCACCCGTGCAGATCGGCGACGGCGGCCATCAGGGTCTCTTCGGTCGCCGCCGGCACGGTCACCTCGCTCTGCCAGGTCAGCACGCTCGCTTCGAGATGGACCGAGACGAGGAAGCGGTTCGGCGAGCCCGCCCGGGGTCGCCGCCGCTGCAGGCTCTGGACGCGCAACTGGACGAGACGGGGGAGCGCCACCTCGCGCCGCTGGGCGCCGCCGCCGAACATCACGAGATACGGGTCCTCACGAGAAGACCAACCGACGTTTGGCCGCGGATCTGCCCTCGAGCTGGGGATGCTGGTGGTACATGTCGTCGGCGAGGCGCGCGTTGACGTCGGCGACCCAGTCCTCGTAGCGGATGCGCCAACCGGCATCCTCGAGTGATCGCAAGGCGTGGTACGTCATGGCGCCGTGGTATCGGCGACCGAACTTGTCGTCGTAGGAATACTCGCTGTCGAGGCAGCCCGACACCAGCAGCTCCGTCATCGACGACTGAGATCGTCGCTGACGTGGCGTGGCGACCCTCCGTGCGACCGCGATCGACACGTCGCGACCCATCAGCGACGGGCTGGCGAACCGCACGCGTCGCTTCGGCTCGTCGAACGCGAAGGCGCGGGTCACGCTGCCCGAATGGCAGGAGTCGGAGACGAAGGTGAACCGGACTCCGCTCGGCAGCTCGTCGAGGATCTCGCGCAGATCGTCGTCGACGATCAGACGGTCGCCACAATCGTACGGGCAGAGCGCCTCGTCGTACCGTGGCTCGTCGCCATCGTCGTCGGGCACGTACGTGCCGTGCCCCGAGTTGGTGAAGACCAGCCGATCGCCTTTTCGGGCACCACGTGCCATCGTGCGCAAGCCGCGCACGATGGCACGCTTGGTGGCGTCGGCGTCGAGGAGCAGGCTGACGTCACCATGAGCGACGTCGTAGTGATCGATCAGCGTTCGCGCCCACGCCTTGGCGTCGTTGCGGCAACCCCTCAGCTTCATGCCTCGGATCGGATAGTCGTTGATGCCTACGCAGAGCACTCGATCTGCCATCGCGCCCCCCTTCGATCGTTCGCCGTCCATGGACGGTCGACGGCCACCGTAGCCCGGGGCTACCATCTCGCGGCGCGGATTTCGGGGTGACCCGTTCCGGTCGCACGGGGTTCGAGCCACACCGACGCGTATCAGCCGCCGCTCCTGGTGCATCTCTGAGGGCGCGGTCACGCACGAATGGACGGGAGGGGACGTGGAGCGACCGAACCGAACCGAAGCGACCTCGTCAACCGCTCGGTACGAGCACGAACTCGACTCGGTCCAATCGATATCTGAGCGTCTCGACAGCGGGCGGCGCCCCGACGTCGCGCGTGCCGAGCCGTACCTCGTCGAGGAGCACGTCGAGCGGCGAGCGGATCGCGCCGCGGCGGATCTGCTCGCGACTCGCGAGACCCGACAGGTCGTTGCGGCGATCGGCGGTGATCACCACGAACGTCTCGGGTCGACCGGCCCGGTCGACCGGGACATCGACGGGCCAGAACAAGGGTGTGCCCTCGGCGCCCCAGATCTCCAACGTGGCGTCCGCGTCGCCGGTCGGACCGAGACGAGTTCCGCTCGCAGCGGCCTGCGTGACCAGCGCGGACCGTCCCGAGACGCCCACGTCGAAGACCCAGACGAACCGCTCCTCGCGCGCAGTGTTGCGAAGCGAGAGGCCCACGGAAGCCCCGATCGGCAGGCGTTCGCCGTGGAGCGCGATCGGCGAGCGTTCGCTGCGGTCGATCACGTCGAAGCTCAGTTCCACGTCGGCATCCAGTCCGACCGGTCCGTCTCCGCTCGGCAGATCGAGCAACCGGTGACCGACGGCGATCGCCTCCGCGGTGTCGACGAGGACGTCGATGCCGCGATCGTCGGCGTCGTACAGTTCGCTGCGCCAGGCGACACCCGTCGCATCGGCGATCCGCCATCGATCGTCCACCGGTTGCAGCCGGATCATCGGACTCCGCTCCGTCACGGTGAGACGCGGGCTCCCCTCGATGGCCGCCGCGAGCCGGTCGGCGCCCTCCCCGGTGCCGACCGAGACTCCGACCGGTGGGACCGAGATCGTCAGAGGGAGCGCGACCGTCGCAGCCAGCAGGTCGCCCATGACCGTCGGATCGACGTCGAGCACGGCGAGGCCACCGCGGATCTCGACGACGCGTGCCGTGTGCTCGGTGCCGTCGCGACCCGGAACCACGAGCCGCACGTCGTCGCCGATGCCGATGCCCAACAGCGTCGCCGCCTCGATCGCGACGGAGCCCTCGATCTCGACGAGCGGCAACGACATCGCATCGCTGAGCAGCGCAGATCCGAAGAGGGTTCGATCGGTCGGACCCTCCACCTCCGGTCGCTGCTCGGGCACGATCGAGCGGACTCGCCGGCGGACGAGATCGCCGATCACCGCCCACGACACGGAGGCATCGCCGACATCGTCGAGCACCGACACCAGCGCATCGGTGAACACGCCGTGAACCACACCGCGGGGGGACGGCAGTTCGAACGCGGATTGCTCGACCTGGCACGCGGCGAGCCTGACGACGTGTGGGTTCGTGGCGCCGACGGCGACGTCGGCCCCGGGTCCGAGCGAGCGGACGTGGTCGAGGAGCCCTGGGAGCGTGAACATCGCCGACTCCCGATCACGGAGATCGACCGACCGCGGCCGGGCATGGGCATCGCGGGCCATGTACCCCGAGTGACAGCAGTCGAGGATCGTCGTGGCGTTGGCCGGCCCACCGTCGAACGCGTCAGCCAGTCGGCGCTGGACCAGGCTCAACTCCTCCGACAACAGTCCGCGGAAATCGCCGGGCGTGCTGTCCTCGATGTCGGCCGACACCAGGAACTGGAAGTGCGTGGAGAGCCCGGCCGCACTTCGTTCGTCCCTGTCGGGTCGTACGAGGCGGCCGCCGTGACCCGAGTAGTAGATCACCGCTGCGTCGCCAGGTCCGGTGGCGCTCACGAGCGAATCGAGAGCGCTCACGACGGCGGTCCGCGTCGCCGCCCGGCCCGTGAGACGAGTGGTCTCGAACGAGCGGTCTCGCAACGCCCGATCGACGAGCGCGACGTCCGCGTCACAGCCAGCGAGTCCGTACGTCGGCGAGCCGATCAGGACCGCACGGGCCGTCATGCGCGCAGTCTCGCGCACCCACCAGGGTCGCCGTCCGTAAAGACTTCGGAGCAACGAGGGGAACCGTCATGAACCAGCGACACGACACCATCCGCCCGGAAGCGGAGGGCTGACATGGCGCGCAGCACTACCGTCCGCGTCCGCAACGACATGAGTCACTCCCTGCGTCTGCTGCGAGCCGACGCAGATCACGGGAACTGGCGGGGCTCGATGCGCGGCGGTGATCTGCGCCCCGGTGCGACCGCGACGTTCGTACAGGAGGCGTCGCATCGATTCGGCAGTGTGTCGGGGACGTTGGTCTACACCGGCAACAGCGAGCTCGCCGAGCTCGCCTGGGACAATCCGCTGATCGGACGCAACGGCTATCGGATGTCGGTGACGCCGCACACGCCCGGACGGCCGCGAGTCGGTGTCGTGTGTGACGGTCACGACGACGACGCCGAGACGACGGTCACCTTCGTGGTGCAGCCGTCCCGCAAGGTCGCCGTGCGAGGGTTCCGCCCGTCGATCTCCGGATTCCGGTTCCGGAACTCGTGGCCGGGCGACCCACTCAGAAGGATCGACCTGCCGATCGGGACGATCCCGATCGGCAAGGCCTCGAACGGGCTGTGCGGTGGTATGGCGTACGCCGCTCGCGACTACTTCGAGGCCGGTGTGCCGATCCCCGCCACCAAGCGTGCTCCCGCCGATCGCAGCGTGCTCAGGGACTTCATCATCGATCGCCTGATCGACAGTTTCGATCTTCCCGGTGGTGTCGCCCCATATGCGACGCTGATGTCGACCCGTTATCCGGCCGACGACGACGACCTGCTCTCGAGCGTCGGCGCGGTACCGAGTCGGGCCGTCGTGATGACCCGTCGCACGTGGCCGCAGGTCAAGCGCACGATCGACGAGGGTCACCCGTGTCCGCTCGGTCTGGTCATGGTGGAGTCCGACGATCTCGGTGACATGAAGCGCCACCACCAGGTCGTTGCCTACGCCTACCGGATCGCGGGCACCGTCCTGACGCTCTGGGTGTACGACCCGAACCAGCCACTCGACGACGACGTCACCATCGAGCTCGACACGGCGCGCACCGACGTGCCGCTCAGCGTGCGTCACGGCGTGAAGGTCGGCGGCCCGCTGATCTGCGCCTTCGTGCCGCGCTACACGGCGGCCCAGCCCCCGGGAGGGTCCGGCTGATGTCCACCTATCGGTACGACGACTTCGAGATCACCCTCACCGGTCGGCCGGATGGCAGTCATTCCCTCACGGCGGTCTGTCCCGACGGCACGACCTTCACGCGCACGTTCAACATGCCGCTCGCGCGGGACGAGCTCGAGACGACCATCTTGGCCATGGCGCGTGCCCGCAGCCGGAAGGCGTCGTCCGTCCCGGGCTGGGCCCCGCCGTCGATCGCGGCCGACGTCGCACCGACACGCGAGGTCGCAGCGAGCACGACGACCCCGACGTCACAACGCGACGAACACGCCGAGGTTCTCGGCGCCAAGCTCGCCAACGCCCTGTTCGAAGGTGAGGTCGGGTCGGCCTACGACGCCGCTCGGCGAGCCAGTGTCGCCGAGCGGCGGGGATTGCGCCTGACGCTCACGCTCGGCGGAGCACCCGATCTGCTCAACCTCCCCTGGGAATTCCTGTACCGGCGACCGCGTTTCCTCGCGAGTCAGCGCCACACGCCGCTCGTGCGCCGGCTCCGAGCCGTCGCAGACGATGCTCCACCCGAGATCACCGAGAAGGTCCGGATCCTCGGCGTGGTCGCCAGCCCTCGAAATCTGACCGAGCTCGACACCGCGCAGGAGCGGACTCGGGTCGAAGAAGCGATCCGGCCGATGATCGAGCGGGGCCGGGTCGAGCTCGATTGGCTCGAGCCGGCCACCCCGCGACGTCTGCGTGAAGTCCTTCGCGACGACCGGTACCACGTGCTGCACTACGTCGGTCACAGTGCGTTCACCGATCAGAACGAAGGTGCCCTCTACCTCGAGGACGATGCCGGCGGCGCGGCCGTCGTCGACAACACGATGCTGGCCAATCTCCTGTCGGACCAGACGGGGCTCCGGCTCGTCGTCCTGAACTCGTGCGAGGGTGCCCGGACGACCGTCCGGGACCCATACGCAGGGATCGCGACGACCCTGATCCAGCTGGGCGTGCCAGCGGTCGTGGCGATGCAGTTCGAGATCTCCGATCGAGCGGCGATCCTGTTCGCCGAAGAGCTGTACACCAACCTCATCGGTCGGCAGGACCCGATCGACGCGGCTGTCGCAGAGGCGCGGAAGGCGATCTACGTCGAGGTCGACCGGGTCGAGTGGGCGACCCCGGTCCTCTTCGTGCGCGACCCCGATGTCGAGCTGTTCCGGTTCCGGGTCGAACGCGAACGGCTCCCACCGCTCCCGCCGCCCGGCATCGACCCCGAGATGGAACCGGTGCTGGGCGAACCCGCCGAATCGACCGAATCGACCGAATCGTCCGGGCCGGAGGTCGGAGACGATCTCCGGCCCGACACCGAGCCCCGGGTCGACGTCGAGGCGACCGGGGTCACGCCCATCCCGTCGACGAGGCATGATCAGCCGGTCGGGCTGCTCGCACGGGTGGGGCGGCTCTTCACCGGAACGCTCAGGTTCGCAGCGATCGGCGTCGCAGTGCTCACCGCGGTGCTGATCGCGATCGGACTCGCGACGCTGCCCTGGGGCGAGCTGGGCAACGTGCCGATCGCCTCGGAGACGTCGTCGGAGATCACGTCCCAGTCCCCAGCCGAGACGCGGACGGACGCGGCGGCAGAGGCGATCGTGCCCGATCCACTCGTCGACAGCGTCGCGCCTCATGCGACATCGCCGGCAGCCGGCGCGACGGCACCCGGCGCGGACGTGGCGACACCGCGACCCGAGTTCGGCAACCTCGCGATCGAGCTCGGACGCGAGACCGGGGAGGTGCACATCAAGTCCTTCGACGTCGAGACCGGTGTCGAGGGAAATCTCACGGACCGCCCCGGCGCGGTCGACTCCGAGGCCGACTGGCAACCGGGGACCAGCCGCATCGCCTTCGTTCGGTCGAGACCGGCCGACGGCGAGGGGACGCGAATCAACTACGCGGCCGACAGCGACCTGCCGAACGGAATCCGGGGCAAATCCGTCGCCCCGCTGATTCCGTGGCAATCGGGCACGTTCGATCACGCTCCGGCGTGGTCCGCCGACGGCGATCTGCTCTATGCGCGTTCGGTCGGGTGCGCCCCGGGGGCCCGCTGCGGGGACGTCGTCCGGAGGGCTCGATTCGCGGAGGGGGTGGACGATCGCGGGTTCGTGGACGAGTTGACGTTGCTCGCCGACGACGAGATCGCAGCCGGCTTCTCGGACGTGACCGCGATCGCGGCGCACCCGCTCGACGACGGCCGCGCCGTCATCGCCGACGCATCCGGCGTCTGGTTCCTCGACGCCCGTGGTCCGACGCTCGTTCTCGGTGGGGTGTCGCCGACGTCGATGGACTTCACGGGCGACGGAGAGCTGCTGGTGATGATCGTCACCAACGAGCGGTCGACCGAGTGGGGCCTGATCGAGACCGCGACCGGAGAGCTGATCGTCCCCGAGGTCTCCGACGATCGTCTGCTCGGCGCAAGGTTGATCTCGGTCACCGCCGACGGCGACCGTGGCATGGTCGCACTGTCGAGCACCGAGTTGCCCGGCGTCGGATCGCAACTCGCCCGAGTGCGCGTGGCCGGCGTCACGATCGAGTTCGTCGAGGCGATCCCGGATGACGCGGTGCCGGCGGGCATCCCGAGAGCCGTCGATCGGTGAGCGGGCGCCGCGTCGGTGGGTGTCGACATCGGAGGCGCGGCCCTTCAGGAACGTGAGGGTTCGACCTCGACGACCGAGACCAGTTCACCCGCGTCGTCGAGGTCGAACCGGACCGCCCGCGGATCGTTGATGACGTCGTCATCGAGCACGAACCGGTAGCGCCAGCTGTCACCCGGGCGCAACAACACGGTCGTCGAATGCTGGCCGTCGGCGCGACGATCCATCGCCAGTGGTGTCCACGATGTGAACTCGGCGATCAACTCGGCATGCTCGGCGAGTCCGGCTGCCACCGCGAAGACGACGGGGATCACGCTTCGATGCTCTCGCTGCGGATCGAGCTGACCGTCGTCTGCGTGTCGCTGCGTGAGTGGCGCCGGCATGTGGACAGCCAACACGTTCCGCGCGTGCACAAACAGGGCCGTTCGGCACGACCTCCGGCGATCGTCGTCGAGTTGACGGCGGGGCAGCATTCTGATGATCTCGGTTGGTGCAACGCAGGATCGTGCCCCTCGTCGTCGTGGCCGGCTCGGCCGTGGTCGTGACCATCGGTTTGCTGTTCGCTCGTCAGTCGGGCGGCTCCGGTGCGCCCAACGACCCGATTCGGACCGAGAGCATCGTGATGCTCGGTGACAGCATCACCGCTGAAGGCGAATGGTCGGCGTTGCTGCCCGGCGAGCCGGTCGTGAACCGTGGCAGGTCCGGTTTCACCACACAGCAGCTCGTCGAGGTGGCAGGTGAGGTGGCGACGCAGCGGCCCTCGGCCGTCTTCGTGCTCACCGGGACCAACGACATCCGCGATGGCCGTCCGCCCGCCTGGACGGTGCGGCACCTCATGGATCTCCTCGATCAGTTCGAATCGAACACCCCCGGAACGGAGGTCGTGGTGCAGACGATCCTGCCGCGGTCCGACGCTCCCGATGCGGTGAAGCAGGCGAACGATGCGATTCGCCGGCTCGTGGCCGAACGGGGGGTCCGGCTGCTCGACCTCCATCCGGAGTTCGACGACGGTGCCGGCGAACTCCGCGACATCGAGACGACCGACGGCGTGCACCTGTCGCCAGTCGGCTACCGACGATGGGCGGATGCCCTCGCGCCGCTGCTGGATTCGTTGGTCGACCACGGCTGATCGCCGTGGCTGCCGCGCGACGCTCGTCGAGGCGTGCGGTGTGACCGCCGACCTGCCACGATGCTGCTCATGGCCGCGACCGGACCGTTCCCCGACCGCACCTTCGGCGTGCTGCTGCACCCGTCGTCGTTCTTCGGCTCCGACGACATCGGCACCATCGGTGCCTCGGCGATCGAGTTCGTCGACTGGCTCGCCACGACCGGGTCGCACCTGTGGCAGATACTGCCACTCAACATCAACGGGGTCGACGACTCTCCGTACTTCAGCCGATCGGCGTTCGCCGGCAACCCCTGGCTCGTCGACCTCGACGTGCTTCATCGGCACGGGCTGCTCGACGATCCGGATCTACCCGATCGCATCATCGACGCCCGCATTCCGTACGACGAGATGCGCGACCACAAGTGGCCGCTGCTGTGCGCTGCGGCCGATCGGTTGCGCTCCAGTGCCGACCATCCGTGGCGCCCAGGGCTCGACGAGTTCGTCCGAGACGCCGAGTGGCTCGCCGACACCTGCCACTTCTTCGCGCTGCGGGACCACCACGCACGTCCCTGGTGGGAATGGCCGGATGCAGTGCGGCGCCGCGACGAGAACGCCGTGCAGGCGTCGCGAGCAGAGCTGTCCGGCTCGATCGCTCGATGGCAGGCCGTGCTCTACCTGTTCGAACACCAGTGGCGCGAGGTGCGCGCCGCAGCCGCACGTCACGACATCCGGATCCTCGGCGACCTACCGATCTACGTCGCGCCCGACTCCGCCGACGTGTGGATCCACCAGCACCAGTTCCAGCTCGCCGACGACGGCGGGCTGATCGTCCAATCCGGCGTCCCGCCGGACTACTTCAGTGCCAGTGGACAACTCTGGCGCAATCCGCTCTACCGATGGGACGTGATGGCCGCCGACGGGTACTCGTGGTGGCTGTCGCGGCTGCGGCGGTCGCTCGAGCTCAGCGATGTGGTCCGGATCGATCACTTCCGCGCTCTCGCGGCGTACTGGGAGGTCGCCGGCGACGCCGAGGACGCGATGGGAGGACACTGGGTGACCGGACCCGGTCAGGACTTCCTGGATGCCGTGCGGGCGGAGTTCCCCGACATGCCGTTCGTCGCGGAAGACCTCGGGACGCTCGACGACGACGTATACGAGTTGCGCGATCACAACCGTCTTCCCGGCATGCGAGTGCTCCAGTTCGGCTTCGACGGGACCCCCGACAACCCTCACCAACCCCACGCGTTCCCCGAGGCGTGCATCGCTTACACCGGTACCCACGACAACGACACCGTCGCGGGGTGGTGGACCGACCTCACCCCCGAGGAGCGAGCCGAGATCGCGGTGTACTACCAGTTCTCACCCGGCGACGACATCGGTCGGGTGGTGTGGTCGCTGATCGAAGCGGCGATCGGCTCCCGCGCGGTGGTCGCAGTCGTCCCCATCCAGGACCTCCTGGTGCTCGACGGCCGAGCACGCATGAACGTGCCGTCATCCACCGAAGGGAACTGGGGATGGCGGATGCCTCCCGACGCGCTCAGCAGAGATCTGGCGGCGTCGATCCGACACCTGTGCGAGCGCTACGACCGGACCTGACCGATGAATCTGGTCGACCGGGCGATCCGTGTGGCGACATGGAACCTCTGGTGGCGGCATGGCGACTGGCGAGCCCGTCAACGCGCGATCCGGGAGACGTTGAGGACCGTGGACGCCGACGTGCTCGGCCTGCAGGAGGTCTGCTCGCGTGAGCCGGATCACTCGACCTGGCTCCGCGACGAGTTCGGATACGACATGGTGAGTGCTCCCGACGGGGACGACGACCGGTCCGCCGTCGTCAACACGATCGCCTCGCGATGGCCGATCGTCGGGGCGGGCTGGCAGTTCCTGGACGTCGGCGACATGCCCCCGCATCGCACCGTGGTGTGGGCGACGATCGACGCCCCGGTGGGTCGCCTCCGCGTCTACAACACCCATCTGTCGCATGGTTTCGATCAGAGCGGGTTGCGTCGACGGCAGCTCGATCAGATCGCCGAACTGATCGCAGACGGGCGGACGCACGATGCGCCGCCGTATCCACCGGTCCTCCTGGGCGATCTCAACGCGACACCCGACAGCGACGAGATCCGGCGACTGACGGGTCGTGCGGAGCCGGCAGTGGCCGGTCTCGTCTTCTCGGACGCGTGGGAGCAGGTCGGACTCGGTCTGGGAGCGACGTATGCGAGGTCGAACGAACACGTCGTCGATTCGGCGTGGCCCGATCGCCGGCTCGACTACGTGCTGGTCGCCTGGCCCCGCCCGCGTCCGCTCGGCAATCCGCTGCGGAGCGGGTTGTTCGGCGTCGATTCGTTCGGCGGTGTCGTCGCGTCCGATCACTACGGCGTGTACGTCGATCTCGCAGCGTCGGCCGGTCGCACCGACGGGCGCATCGAATGACCATCCGGCCGGCGCCGGGATCAGCCGGTCAGCGCGTCGACCAGTCGACGCGCTGATTCGGTGGTCGGTCGGGCTCCACGCCACACGACGCGGACCGGCTGTTCGATCAGCAGGTCGCGGATCGGAACGGCGAACAGATCACCGGTCGCGAGATGGTCTCGAACCCAGCACTCCGGCAAGAACGCAGCGCCCGCACCGTTGACGGCGGCCAGCCGCGCCGCGCTCGCGTTGGCGACGTCGACGTGCTCGCCGACGCCGCCCAACTCGTGTTCCGCGAACACGGACTCGACGACGTCGCGGATACCGGAACCGGGTCGGCCGAGGATCAACGTCGTCGCCATCAGCTCACCCGGTGTGACCGCAGTACGACGCCGGTACCAGGGGTGCGACCGTCCGACGACGGGTACGATCCGCTCGGTCGCGACCACGTGCGAGCGCAGCCCGAGGGGCGCGAGCGGCCCCTCCGTGAACCCGACGGTGGCTTCACCCGACCGGACCGCCCGGGCGACGCGCAGGGTGTCGAGCTCGTCGAGCTCGATCTGGACGTCGACGATCGAGGCACGGATGATCCATCCGGGTAGGAAGTGATCGGCGACGTGGCGAGTCGCTGCCACGGCGAGGCGATTGCGTTCCGATCGGACCGCATCAGCCCGGTCGACCAATGCGGTGACCGCGCCGATCGCCTCGGCGCATGCGGGCGCCAGCCGGGCGCCATCGGCGGTCGGGATCGATCCGGTCGGCGCACGCTCGAGCAAGCTCGTGCCCAGTTGCCGTTCGAGCTTGTGGAGCTTCGCCGTGGCCGAGGGTTGGCTCACGCGCATCCGGTTCGCCGCCTTCGAGACGCTCCCGAGCTCGATCGCAGCCAGGAACAACCGCAGTGCCGAGATGTCGATGCCATCGACGACCGTGATCGAAGCCATAGACAAAGGCTATGACGTGAGAGCAGGTTCACCTCTAGCCGGACCGGCAGCGCCGTGGTTGGCTGATCCGCATGACTCAAGGCGCGGATCAGATCCGCTACGGCGTGATCGGCACCGGGATGATGGGTGTCGAGCACATCGAGAACATCCGATCGCTCGACGGCGCCGTGGTGACGGCGTTGAGCGACGTCAACGCCAACTCACGCGCCACCGGGGCCCAGGCGGCCGGACAACAGGTGGCCGTGTTCGAGCACCACGCCGACCTGCTCGCCAGCGGGCTGTGCGACGCCGTGGTGGTCGCGACACCGAACCACACCCACATCGAGATCATGCCCGATGTGCTCGCTACCGACCTCCACGTCATGATCGAGAAGCCGCTCTGCACGACCGTGCCGGACTGCGAGCGACTCATCGGGCTGGACGCCGCCCGTCCCGACGGCGCGATCACCTGGATGGCGATGGAGTACCGCTTCATGCCCGCCGCCGCGGAGCTGATCGGATTGGTGCACGAAGGAGTGGTGGGCACCCCGCGGATGGTCGCCATCCGGGAACACCGCTTCCCCTTCCTCGTGAAGGTCGACAACTGGAACCGATTCAGCGAGAACACCGGTGGCACCCTCGTCGAGAAGACGTGCCACTTCTTCGATCTCATGAACCTGATCCTGCGGGAACGCCCACACCGCGTGATGGCCTCCGGCGCCCAGGACGTCAACCATCTCGACGAGACCTACGGCGGACGCACTCCCGACATCCTCGACAACGCGTTCGTCGTCGTCGAGTACCCGGGCGGGGCACGCGCCCTGCTCGACCTCTGCATGTTCGCCGACGCCACCGACGAGCAGGAGGAGATGTCGGTCGTCGGCGAGCTCGGCAAGGTCGAGGCGAAACTGCCCTCGAACACCGTGCGTGTCGGGCGTCGCGGCGAGCACTGGATCGGCGGCGTCGAGAGCTACACCGCCAAGGATCCTCGGATCGCCCACGAAGGTTTGCACCACGGCTCGAGCTACATCGAGCACGTCCACTTCGCCGAGGCGATCCGCAGCGGCGCCGGCCCGGAGGTGACCCTCGAGGACGGCTACTGGGCCGTCGCCGTCGGTGTCGCCGCCCACCGGAGCATCGAGCTCGGCCGCCCGGTCGAGCTCACCGAGATCATGAACAACACGCAACAGATGAACGGAGTCCCATCATGACGGTCGAAATGGCGTGGTTCAGCGCCCTGTGCGACGACGACTACGAGTTCCTCGGCGTCCCCGACCCGCTGCTCGCCAGCACCTGGGAGCACTGCCGCAACATCGTGCTGACCGCCGATCGGTACGGCTTCGACAACGTGCTGCTCCCGTCCGGCTACACGCTCGGCATCGACAACACCGCGTTCGCGGCCGGTATGGCCGAGCTCACCGGCCTGCGCATGCTGCTCGCGATTCGGTGCGGTGAGCTCGTCGTGCCACAGTTGGCGCGCCAGATCGCGACGGTCGATCAGATGATGGGTGGCCGCCTCACGATCAACATCATCTCCTCCGACGTCCCCGGTGAGCAGCTCGACAGCGAGCCGCGGTACCGGCGTTCGACCGAGATCATGTATGCGCTCCGCGAACTGCTCGACGGCAAGCCGGTCGACTTCCACGGCGACTTCGTCGATCTGCAGATCGACCCACCGCGGATCCGGACGGTCAGCGGTCGCAGTCCGCTGTTCTACTTCGGCGGTCTGTCCCCGGCGGCGCGCGAGTGTGCCGCCGCCGGCGCAGACGTCTTCCTCATGTGGCCCGACACCACCGACAAGGTGCTCGCTGTCAAGGACGACATGGATGCACGCGCTGCGGCGAAGGGCCGCTCGCTCAAATACGGGTGGCGATCACACGTGATCGTCCGCGAGACGGAGAGCGAAGCGCGCGCCGCCGCCACCCGGCTGTTGTCGAAGCTCGATGCCGATACCGGCGACCAGATCCGCAAGATGTCGCTCGACTCCGCGTCGGCCGGCGTCGCCAACCAGGCGGCGCTGCGCCAGAGCGCCGACGAGGAGGGGTACGTCGAACGGCATCTGTGGACGGGCGTCGGGCGGGCACGTTCGGGCGCCGGCGCAGCCATCGTCGGCGACCCCGATCAGGTGCTCGCGAAGATCAACGAGCTCGCCGACGCCGGGATCGAGGCGTTCATCTTGTCGGGCTACCCGCACGCCGCCGAGTGTGATCTGTTCGCCCGCCACGTGCTGCCCCACATCGATCACGGTCGGTTGGAGTTCGAACCTCACCCGGTCAACGTCGGCTGACCGACCCGTGCGCTCCCCCCGGGCCAACGCGCTCTCCCCGCGCGTCCACGCTCCGGCCGCGACGGTTGCGCCCGGCCTGGGTGTGCTCGTCGCCATCGCCATCGCGGCGACGGCGATCGCCAGCCGGTCGTCGTCACTGTCGCCGCTCGTCGTCGGCATCGTTCTCGGCGCGATCGTGGCGAACGTGGCGTCGCTCCCTCCGGTGATGACCCCAGGGGTCACCTTCGGCGCAAGGTCACTGCTCCGGGTCGGTGTCGTGTTGCTCGGCCTGCGGTTGTCTCTGGGCGATCTCGTGGGGCTCGGAGCGAACGGTCTCGTCGTGGTCGCCGCAACCGTCGCTGTGACCTTCGGCGGCACGCGGTGGTTGGCCCGTCGCCTCGGCATCGGGCACGATCTCGGCCTCCTGGTCGCCACGGGCTACTCCATCTGCGGAGCGTCGGCGATCGCGGCGATGGACAGCGTGGTCGGTGCCGACGAGGAGGAGACGGCGTACGCGATCACGCTCGTCACCTTGTGCGGCACCCTCTCGATCTTCGTCCTGCCGTTGCTCGCCGATGTGATCGGATTGACCGGCGAGGCGTTCGGCACCTGGGTCGGGGGAGCGGTGCACGACGTCGGCCAGGTCGTCGCGACTGCCTCGACCGGTGAACCTGCCGCTCTCGAGGCGGCGACCGTGGTGAAGCTCACGCGCGTCGTGTTGCTCGCTCCGCTCGTCGCCCTGATCGCGTTGCGCAGGCGGCGGATCGGCACCCTCGAACCCATGCCGAGCCGTCGACCACCGTTGCTTCCGTTGTTCGTCGTCGGCTTTCTCGCCGCGATCGTGGTGCGCAGCGCAGGTGTGCTCGAACGCGGTGTCCTCGACGCGGCCTCGTTGGTCGAGAAGGCCGTGCTGACGGTCGCGCTCGTCGCGCTCGGGCTCGGAGTTCGAGTCGACCGAATGCGCCGCCTCGGTGGCCGTCCACTGGTGCTCGGACTGCTGGCCTGGGTGCTCGTCGCCGGTACGGCGTACGCCGGTACTGCGCTCGTGACCTGACACCGGTGCAATCGCCCGCCTGAGGGGCCGGCTGCCGCCTTGCGCGGGCGACAGCCGGCCTGGTTCCCGCCAGGGAGCGGTGACTGGTGGTTCGGTCGCTGTCCATGAGTCCAGAGCAGCGGCGATCCCGAATCTCGCAGAAAGCGGGCGGGAATCGCGGCGACTACGATCGGTGGCGATGGCCGGCGAGATCGAGTGCGAGCGATGCGGCACCGAGGAGTACTTGAGCGGCACTCCGGTCGACGACGGCATGATCGAGCTGACCTGCGCCGGGTGTGGCGCCACGTGGATCCGCGACCCGCGCCCGTCGTGCCCGACGTGTGGTGGTCACGATCTCGAGGCTGCGCCGAAGGTCATCGTCGAGAAGTCTCGCGGCACCCAGATGTCGATCCAGGGCGTCCATCGCGAGTTCCTGTGCCGCATCTGCGACGCCGAACAGATCACGGCCGAGCGCGACGTCCACCTCCCACAGCGCCTGCCCGGCAGCCAGTAGCGCGGCGATCCAGCCGGCATCGGCGACTCGACGTCGGGCTGACATCACCCCGACGGCCTCGTCGCGCCGAGCCCCCGGCACGGATGCCCGTGGCATGGCCGAAGATCCCGGACGACCAGGGATGGTCGTGCCCCCGTCCCGATCGGCCACTAGCGTCATCGGGTATGAGCTCGCTGACCTCGTCGACCTCGACGATCGACCGTCTCGAACGAGCCGCCGACACCGCGACCGGTGTCCGGTTCGTCGGCCACTCCGTTGCGGCCGACGGCCCTGTTCACGTGCCGTGGCGGCAGATCCACGACGAGGCGCGAGCGGTCGGTGCGGCACTCCAGGCGAAGGGGCTGCTGCCCGGCGATCACGTTGCCGTGCTCGGCCCGACCAGCCGGGAACTGATGACGATCGTTCGCGGGTGCTGGATGGCTGGAGTCGCCTCGATGGTGCTGCCGTTGCCGATGCGCATGGGATCGCTCGACGAGTTCGTCAATTCCACCCGGGCCCGCATCCGTCACGGCGACGCCAAGCTCATCCTGATCGACGACCAGCTCGCACCCTTCTACGAGGCTGCGCCGGGCGACCCGCCGATCGAGTCCATGGGAGGTGTACTCCCCGGAGCCCCCAACGTACCGAGCGGGGACCGGCTCGAGGTGCCCGAACACGATCCCGAGCGACTGGTCATCCTCCAGTACACCAGTGGTTCCACGAGTGAGCCCAAGGGTGTGATGATCCCGGACCGTGTGCTGTCCGCGAACATCGATGCGTGCTGCGAGGCGGCCGAGCTCAGTGCCGGCGAGGTGATGGTGTCGTGGCTGCCGCTGTACCACGACATGGGACTCGTCGGCTTCCTGGCGCTACCGATGACCAAGGGCGTCGAGCTGGTCCAGGCCGCACCGCAGGACTTCATGGCGAAACCCGGCCATTGGATGCAGTGGATCTCCGACTGGGGCGGCACGGCGACCGCGGGCCCGAACTTCTCGTGGGTGCTCGCGACGAGGGCGCTCAAGCGCGCCGAGGGACTCGACCTCTCGACGCTGACGCTGGCGCTGAGTGGCGCCGAACCCGTCGATCCGAAGGCGGTGGAGGCGTTCGTCGCTGCGGCCGAACCGTTCGGGTTCCAGGCGAGCAGCGTGTTCCCTGCGTTCGGTATGGCCGAGACGGCGATCGGTGCATCCTTCCCGAAACGTGGTGCCGGGCTGGTGTGCGACACCGTCGATCGTGAGCTGCTCGAACGCGCTCGAGTCGCGAAGGAGGTCGAGATCGACGACCCCGACGATCTGGCGGTACGCGCTCGACGTCTGCCCCTGCTCGGTACGGCGGTGCCGGGCATGGAGATGAAGGTCGTCAATCCCGACACCTACGAGGCCCTCCCCGAACGACACGTCGGCGAGCTGTTGCTCCGCGGCACGTCGGTGACATCCGGCTACTACAAGCGTGAGGCGGCGACGGCCGCCCTGTTCCACGACGACTGGCTGTGTACCGGCGACCTCGCGTACCTACTCGACGGTCAGCTCGTCCTCTGCGGGCGGATCAAGGACGTCATCATCGTCGGTGGCCGCAATGTGTTCCCGGAGGACATCGAGCGTGCGGTCGGCGGACTCGACGGGGTGCGCGCCGGCAACGTGATCGCGTTCGGTATGGAGGGTTACAAGGGCAAGGAGTCGGTCGTGGTGGTCGCCGAGGTGCGCACCGACGACCTCGACGCAGTCAGTCACGAGATCCACCACCGCACCCTCGAGGTGTGCGGCCTCCCGCCCCGTGACGTGATGCTGGTCAAGCCGGGCACGTTGCCCAAGACGAGCTCAGGCAAACTCCAGCGCGCCAAGTGCCGCGAGCACTACCTCGCCGAGGCGCTCGAACTCGTCGACTGACCTCGCGGGTCGTGCGGGTCGTGCGGGTCGTGCGGGTCGTGCGGGTCGTGCGGGTCGTGTCGTTCGTGCGGTTCGTCTGGGGCGAACCGTCAGGAGGACGCCGTCAGGAGGACGCGTAGTGGACCTCGAGGAGGCGACGGTCGACCGAGGTGAGGATGTGGTCGTTGTCGGCCTTCGGGGACAGTTTGAACCAGTGCTTGTCCCACGGCACGACGATCGAACCCTCGATGGTCTCGTACGCGCCACGAGTCGGCACATAGTGTGGCTTTCGCAGCGGGCCCGGATCGACCACGAGGTACTCGGGCTCCGACCCACGGAGGTCGTAGACCACGTCGGTGATCGAACCCAGCTTGGCGCCGTGCTCGTCGATGACGGGGCGGCCGTTGAACCGTGTGCCGTGCTCATCGTCGTGCTGGTCGTGCTGCTGGTCGTGCTGCTGGTCGTGCTGCTGGTCGGTCTGATCGTGGTGGCGATGGGTCTGCAATGGAAATCTCCTTGACGAATCGCCCGCTGTCATCATTCTGTAACACTTCGGGGCTCGTGTCACGTCGCCACCGGTGCAATAACGATGGAACATCGCAGAACGCGTGAAATCCCGGGCCGCCGGCCCGGGATTTCACGCCGCGAACGACCGCGACGGATGCGACTCGCAGGATCAGCTCCCGTCAGCAGGTCACCAGGAGATGGAAGCCGCGGTTCTCCACCCCGGCGCCGTCCTGGTCCTTGGTGAACACGATGACCCCGTTGTCGGCATCGCCGGTCCAGTTCGCCACCTGGGCGAAGCCGGGCAGCGGCCCGACGTTGACGCCGGGCCGCCCGACGGTCGCCTGGTAGGCGCAGTTCGAGATGTCCCGGTCGAACGTGACCACGTAATCGCCGGCCGGCACGACGCCGCCCAGCAGTGTCGCTCCAGCGACTCCGTCACTGCTTCGCTCCAGTGTGCCGTCGGCATCGACCACTGCCCAGAGCACCTGATCGAGCTGGACGTAGCGATCGTCGTGGTTGTGGTCCTCGTAGTAGCCGTTCACGTCGATGACGACGTCGACCGAGCCGAAACGGTTGAACACCGAGAACTGACCGAGGTCGTTCAGACCGGTCGTCACCGCGTTCGGGGCGGGCGGCGTGTTCGGGGCCGGGTTGAGGTTCGCCGCGGTCGGCACCGCGCCGCCAGCTGGGAAGACCCGGATGTTGGTCGGCTCGGTGGCCCCGACGGCAGTGACGTTGAGCGAGAGGCCGGATGCGGCCACCGGGATGGTGCAGTCGCCGTTGACCCCGTGAGCGTCGATCGTGTGCGTCTCGTCGGCGCCGATCGGCGTGCTGCGTGGACCGACCTGGCTGCCGGGGCGCGTGTCGGCGATCCGGCACGGGTCGATCTGCACGAGGACCGGTCGTTCGCCGGAATCGATCGTCGCATGGACCAGTCCGATGCCGCCGCCACCGAGGGAGACGGCGACGGCGGCACCGACGGCGGCCCAGCGGGTGCGCAACAGACCGCCGAGGTTGCGGCGACCCGCGTCAGCGGTGTTCGAGTCGATGCTGTTCGAGTCGATGGTGTTCGTCATGTGGGTGAGTGAGGTGTTCATGATCGGCAGTGCTCCTTGGTGGTTGGGTGTGTCTTGCAGGGGTCAGGAGCGACGGCGTCGACACATCTCGCAGAAACTTCAAGATTTCGTCCGGGTGACTCGATGGCGACGGCCTGCGAGGATGGGGACGTGAAGGTCGTGTACACGCTGCGCCACCGGCATCATCACCCCGAGCGCGAGCTGGAATCGTCCGGGTTCCAGGAACCCTTCGAGCATCCGGGGCGGGCCGAGATCATTCGTGCGTCGCTCGCCGCGGACGAATCGTTCGAGTTCATCGCACCCGACGAATGGGGCATCGAACCGATCGAGGCGGTGCACGACCCAGGGCTCGTCGCGTTCTTGGAGGTCGCCTGGGAGGAGTATCAGCAGCACTACGGCTATACCCACGACGTCGTGCCCGACGTGTTCGCGATGCCCGCGCTCCGCGAGGGAATGGGGCCCGCGACCGAACCCGACCACATCGGGATGCGCCTCGGATGGTGGTGCTTCGAGACCACGACACCGCTGACCCACGGCACCTACGACGCTGCCCGATCGGCGGTCGACGTCGCCTTGACGACCGCCGATCTCGTGCTCAGCGGTGAGAGCGTGGCCTACGGCCTCTGCCGGCCGCCCGGCCACCACGCCGCCCGGCGTGCGTACGGGGGTTACTGCTTCTTCAACAACGCCGCCGTCGTCGCCCATCACGTGGCGGCGAGCACCGGTGGCACGGTGACCGTCCTCGACGTCGACTACCACCACGGCAACGGCACCCAGCAGATCTTCTACGACCGCGACGACGTCCAGTTCGTGTCGTTGCACGGGGATCCGGCGCGGGCGTACCCCTACCTGACCGGCTACCGCGACGAGACCGGATCAGGCAAGGGGAGCGGGACGAACATCAACGTGCCGCTCGCCGAACGCACCGACGACGACGAGTACGTCGACGCACTCATCGACGTGTGCGGTGACATCTCGGCCTTCGGCCCGGACCTCGTCGTCGTTTCACTCGGTCTCGACACCTACTTCGCCGATCCGATCAGTGATCTGGCGCTCACCGCCGACGGCTTCGAGCATTGTGGGGCGATCGTCCGTCAACTCGGACTCCCGACCGTCGTGCTCCAAGAAGGCGGTTACGCGACCGAGGAGCTCGGAGAGAACGCGAGGCGGTGGCTGCTCGGCGTCAGTTCGCCGGAGCTCGCTGGGCCCGACCGGGACTGACCACGCGGAGCACGGTGGCGACGACAGCGACCATCGTCAGGACCAGTGCCAGGACCTGGTAGGCACGGTTGACCGTGTCTGTGCCTGCCATCCCTGCATGGATCGCTGCCGACCAGACCAGCCCGTACGACAGCACGTGGATGCCGCGCCAGACCCGTTTGGACAACCACCGTCGCATGTACGACGTGGCCTGCACGGTGACCATGACGTACAACGAGAGGATGCCGATCGCCACCGCGACCGGGCGGTAGTCGCTCGCGCCCGGCACCAGCAACTCGGTGAACCCGTAGTCGATGTAGCCGTCGAGGTAGAGACCGAACATGTGCAGCCCGGTCATGACGAGCGCCGTCCCGCCGAGCCACTGGTGCAGGTCGAGGAGCCACGCCGGTCGATCGTGGGGACGCAGCACGCGCGTCGACAGCAAGACGCCCCACACCATGCTCAGCACCAGGAGTACGAGCGCGACGATGCCCGAGCTTCGCGACAGATACCACCACACGTGCTCGTTCATCGATGGAACGCCGTCCAGGAGTCCGACTCGTGGGTGGAGGCATCGGCGGAGGTGACCGACGCCGCGAGCCCCCGGTCGGCGTACACGCGGAGCGCCGCTGAGATGCCTTCGACGAAGGCGACCTTCGTGAACGCTTCGGCCCATGCAGCGGAACCCGCGATCACCGTTGCAGCCACGACGTCGCCGTCGGTGCAGGCCAACCGGTTCGGGTCGACGAGATGGTGGTGGATCTCGCCGTTGCGTCGCCACGTGCGCAGACGCGACGACGACGTGGCAACGCCGCCGTCGCGCAACCGCACGATCCGGGTGCGCCCGCCCTCGAACGCGGGCGCCACCGAGATCGTCCACGCGTCGCCGTCGGGCGGGGTCCCGGCCACGCGAACGTCCCCGCCGATCTCGACCAACGCTCCGGTCGCGCCGCTAGCGAGCAATTCCTCGGTCACGACATCGGCCGCGAGACCCTTGCCGAGCCCACCCGGATCGAGTGCGGTTCCCGCCGGCAGTTGCACGACACCCAACCGCTCGTCGACGAGGATGCGGCCGGGCTCACCACGCATCGCCACCGCGCCAGGAAGGGACGTGCGCACCGTCTGGTCGTCGCGACTGGCGGCATACCCGAGCTCGACGAGGGCGCCCAGCAGGGTCGGGTCGAAAGCACCGCTCGTGGCGAACCACGAGCGCACGAGCTCGCGTGTGAGCCGGATGGTGTCACCGCTGACCGTGCACCGAGCGCCGCCGGATCGGTTGAGCGAGGAGATCTCGCTGTTCGGGAGAAATCGGCTCCAGCGCTGCTCCAACTGCGCCAGACGTCGAGCACCCGATCGGGCGAGGGCGGCTCCGTCGTCGGGGGCCGACGGAGCCGCCAGGACCATGACCGTGGCGTCGCAGCTCATCACCCTCGTGCGAGCGACTGCCGCGCGCTGGCCGACCTCAGCTGCCACCGGTCTCTGCCTGTGGTGCCGGAGCTGGAGCGGGAGCCGGAGCGGGTGCTGGAGTTGGTGCCGGCGCAGCGGGTGGTGGCGGTGCCGGGACGGCGATGTCGACCGCGACCGGTTGGGGCACGGGTGCCGGCGTCGGTGCCGCTGTCGTCGCTTCCGGTTCCGATGGGGCGGGTGCCGGGTCAGCGGTCGGCACGGGTTCGGGCGCGGCACCCGACGTCGTGGCGGGCGCCGCCGGGGTCCCCTCGACGACCGCGGCGGACAGAGCCGGAAGGTTGTCGAGCAACGTGTCGTCGCCCGTCGCCACCAGTTGCCCCGTGGCCGTGTCGATGACCACGACGACCACCTGTGGGGGTGCGGTCGCGACCGGTGCCGGCGGCGTCGTGGGGGTCGGGGCGATCGGTGAAATCGGGGCGGTCGTCGGTGCCGGCGCCGCACCGTCCGTCGTCGCAAGTGCGGGATCGGATGCTGCCGCGCGGTCGGCGATGCCGTAACCGGCGAGGATGCCGAGCATGGCGGTCGTCGAGACGCCGACGGTCACGATCTTGGCCGTTGCGGCCGGCGATCGACGGCGACCGCGATGTGCGCCGGAAACGGTGGGTTGAACCGGGAGCTCGACGGTGTCACCGGGTGCGCCCCCCGCCGACGCCGAGCCCGGGGCGGGCGGGGCCGGCAAGGCGGAGGACGCCCGGCGTCGAGCGAGACGAGCGAGCCGTTCCGCTCGCTCGCGCTCGGCGTCGAGATCAGTCATCGTCGCGCTCGTCTCGTCCTCGTCCTCGTCGTCGTCGTCATGGTCGTCGTCCTGGTCGTCGTCCTGGTCGTCGTCGTCATGGTCGTCGTCCTGGCCGTCGTCCGCGGAGTCATCGCGCTCGTCGTCGCCATCGTCGTCGTGGTCGCCATCGTCGTCGTGGTCGCCATCGTCGTCGTGGTCGCCATCGTCGTCGTGGTCGCCATCGTCGCCGTCGTCATGGTCGCCGTCGTCGTCCCCGCCACCGCCGCCGACGGTCGTCGACGGGACCGTGCTGCGAGGGCCGGGTTGCGGAACCGTTCCGCCGTTGCCCGAGTTGCCGCCGATCGACTTGGACTCGACCCGCGGGACTATCTGACCGTCGGCGAGCGAGGCGTGGAACTCGACGCGCACCTTCGACGACTCGAAGTAGACCTCGATCTCGTCTCCCTCGCCGTCCTCGGCCTTGGTCACGTTCCAGCCCGGCTTCGGATCGGCCGACAGGAGCACCAGTCGGCCGCCGATCACGTCGACCGTGACGACACCGGCCTCACCGACGTTGAATGCGGTCAGCATGCCGCTCGGGGGGGCGAGCGTCGACGTCGGTGCGTCGGTGGTGGTCACGTCGACCATCGTCGTGGTCGGGGCCGTGGTCGTGGTGCCGGGTTCGGTCGTGGTGGTGGCTCCGATGGTGGTCGTGGTCTCGTCGTCGACCTCGGGCACGGTGACGTCGACCGCCGTCGCGGGCGGCAGGACGGCAGCTGACGCCCCTGATTCGGCCGGTCCGCTGTCGAGGATCTGGGTGTTGACCAGGGCGGCGGCCGAGCCTGCGCCGAGGACGCCGACCAGAGAGAGCGCCGTAGCGATCTTCGTCTTCATGGTGTGCTCCGTTCGTGGGTGGGGGTGAGTCGGTCGTATCGACGGGTTGCAGTCGACGTTGGGGATGACCGTACGGACCGCCCACCCCCCTGTCGGGCCACGAACATCCAAGAAACGTCCAAGAACGATGACGGGATCGGCAGATCGCGCCGCGAAGCCCTCCTCGGCCGGCGCCAGCGGCGACAATGGGGACGTGCAGGTCCTCTTGGTCGAAGACGACGAGTCCATCGCGAGCTCGCTGAGCGAGTCGCTCGTGTCGGCCGGGTACGAGGTCGTGAGGGTGGCGACGGGGCAGGCCGCCATCGACGCCCGGTACGGCGATCTCGTCCTGCTCGACCTCGGTCTGCCCGACATGGACGGCTACGACGTCTGTCGCTCGATCCGAGCCGAGTCGAGCGTGCCGATCATCGTCATCACCGCCCGCGGCGAGGAGTTCGACCGGGTCCTCGGCCTCGAACTGGGCGCCGACGACTACGTGGTCAAGCCGTTCGGCTTTCGCGAGCTGGTGGCACGCATGCGTGCCGTCACGCGCCGCGTCAATGTGCCGATCGACACCTCGACCGCCAACGACTCCGTCGACGAGATCGTCGTGGGACGGCTCCGCATCGATCGGCGCACACACCGCGTCACCATGGACGGCAGCGAAGTGGCCCTCACCCCCAAGGAGTTCGAACTGCTCGCGTTCCTCGCCGACGATGCCGGTGCGGTGCGGACCCGTACCGACATCATCGAGCACGTGTGGGACGCGAACTGGTTCGGTCCGACCAAGACCGTCGACGCCCACGTCGCCGGGATCCGGCGCAAGCTCGGTGATGCGCGATGGATCGCCGCAGTGCGCGGAGTCGGATTCCGCCTCGAGATCCCACCGCCGAGCTCGCAACGGGACCCTGGGTGAGGAACCGCCTGCTGCTGCTGCTCGTGGGCGTGGTGGCGCTGGTGCTCGCCATCCACGACATCCCGCTCGCCGCTCATCTCGAGCGCGTCGAAACCGACCGGCTCGCCACGAAGCTGGAGCGTGACGCCTTCATCCTGGCGGGTCGCGTCGAGGAGGCCCTCGACGCGGGCACGGCCGGCGAGGAGCCGGCGTTGGCTGCACTGGTGCGGCGGTACGCCTCCGAGGAGGGGGTGCGGGTCGTGATCGTCGATTCGTCCGCAACCGGCGTCGTCGGTTCGGACGATGCCGCGCTGGACGAGGACTTCTCGAATCGGCCCGAGATCGAGAGTGCGCTGGTACAGGGTCAACCCCAGACCGGCGATCGCTTCTCGCAGACGCTCGGTGAGAACCTCTTCTTCGTGGCGGTGCCCGTGTTGTCCGGCATCGATCGGGTGGGTGCGGTCCGGATCACCGCGCCGCAGCGCGTCATCGACGAACGCGTCAACAATCGAGTTCGCGGGTTGCTGTTCGTCGCTCTGCTGTCCCTGCTCATCGCTGTCGGCGTGGCGTGGGTGTTCGCCCGTAGCGTCACGCGGCCGATGCGACGTCTCCAGCTGGCCACCGATCGACTCGCTGCCGGGCAGCTCGACACCCGCGCCGACAACTCGATCGGACCGCCCGAGGTGCGTGGTCTCGCCACGTCGTTCAACTCGATGGCTGGACGCCTCGGTCAGCTCGTCGAACGCCAGCGGGCGTTCGCCGGCACGGCCTCTCACCAACTCCGCACCCCGCTCACCGCGCTGAGGCTTCGACTCGAGCAGGTGGCCCAACAGGTCGAACACGATCCCGCAACGACCCGCGCCGTGGACGCCGCACTGATCGAGACCGACCGACTGCACCGCATGATCGAAGGGTTGCTCGCCCTCAGCAGGGCCGAGGACACGGCCGTGGGCCCGGTCGAGGTCGACGTGGCCCGGATCGCACGCGAGCGGGTCGCGCACTGGGCCCCACTCGCTGCAGAACGTGCGATCACGATGGAGATCGATGCGCCGGCAAGCGTCCCGGCGATCGCCGTCGGCGGCGCCGTCGAGCAGATCGTCGACAATCTCGTCGACAACGCGCTCGATGCTTCCCCGGACGGATCGTCGTTGCGGGTCACGGTCGTCCCGGGCCTGCATGTCGTCGAGCTGCATGTGATCGACGAAGGTGCCGGTCTGAGCGACGAGGATCGCGAACAGGCGTTCCAACGGTTCTGGCGGGGGAGCGACGCCACTCCGGGAGGTTCCGGCCTCGGTCTGGCGATCGTCCACCAGCTGGTGGCGGCCTCCGACGGGACCACTGAGCTCGATCGGGCGCCGTCGGGTGGAATCGACGCCGTCGTGCGGTTCAGAGCGCCTTGATGCCTTCCATCACGCCGGTCCACCGCTCGGGGTCGCTCTCGTACGGTGCGTAGAACGACAGGCGGCTGATCATGTCGCCGTACCGTCGGCCCAGCTCCGGAGCGATCTCCTCGGGACCCCCGACGACGGCGAAGGTGTTGAGGACCTCGTCGTCGATCACGTCGCCCATCTCTGACCATTTGCCCTGCTTGGACAGTGCGTTCAGCTCGTCCTGCAAGCCGCCCCACCCGTGGATGTCCAGGACACCTCGATACGCGGGCGTGGACCCGTAGAAGGCGATCTGCCGTCGGGTGGCCGTCATGGCCCGCTCCATCTGTTCGTCGTTGGTGCCGGTCACGACGAACGACGGACCGACGATCTCGAACTCGTCCATCGACAAGCCCGCCCGGGCGCGCCCGCGTGCGAGCGCCGGCATCGTCACCTCGCGAAGGTACTTCTCGGTCGTGAAGCCGTGGCAGAAGAACCCGTCGCACACCTCACCGGCGACCTCGGTCATCAATTCGCCCACGCCGGCGAGGAAGATCTTCGGAACCCCGAACCCTTCGAGTTCGTCGGCATCGGGCGTGAAGAACGGAGTCATCAACGTGTGTCGGTAGAACTCGCCCCTGAACTGCAACGGTGTGCCGTGCTGCCAGGTGTCCCAGATCGCCCTGACGGCCTGGATCATCTCGCGCATGCGGGCCGCCGGGCGACTCCACTCCATCGAGAACCGTTTGGTGATGTGGGGCTTGATCTGGCTGCCGAGCCCGAGCACGAAGCGGCCACCCGACAGTGCCTGGAGATCCCACCCGATGTTGGCCAGCAACATCGGGTTGCGGGCGAACGCCACAGCGATCGAGGTACCGAGCTCGATCTGACTGGTCGCCGGCGCCGCGACCGCCAACGGCAGGAACGGATCGTGAGCGGTCTCGGCCGTCCACGCACCCGAGTACCCGGCCGCCTCGAGTTGGGCGGCGCGCCCGGCCGCTTGGTTGATCGAACCGGTGAGCGACGCGTCGACCTTCATCCAGCGGACGGTACCGATCGCCGCTGCTCGGCGGCGGGTCGAGCCGACGTCAGTCCTGGTCGCGCAGGAACTCCTCGACCTCGGCGGCGAGCTCGTCGCCCGACAGCATCTCGAGGCTCGGTCCGGCGCCGGTGACATCGATGTCGTCGTCGCCGGCGTCGTAGATCTGTTCGAGCTGCTGGATCATCGTGGCGTGCTCCTCGTTGCCGGCGATCATCGCGTCGAGGCGGCGGCTCTGGATCAGGACCTCGCTCCGGAGGGTCGCGGCGTCGATGACGATGCCGGCGGCATCCCGCAGTCCGTCGAGCAGCGCGACGCTGGCGGCGGGATACGACATCGAGGCGATGTAGTGCGGAACCTGGGCCCAGATGCCGAGCGACGGGATGCCACGCTCGTGCATCTCACGTTCGAGCGAGGCCGCCACGCCGGCGGGTACGTCGATCGAGCTTCGCAGGAACGGAACGCGAGCGAGCACGTCTTGGGACGGGCTGCTCACGGACAGCCTCGCCGGTCGCGTGTGGGGGACCGCGAAGGGGTAGGCGCCGAGATGGGCCATGCGCCGTACGCCGAGTTCGGCGGCGAGCTCGCCCACGAGTCGAGTGAAGCGATGCCACGCCATGTCGGGTTCCGGACCGGTGAGCAGGATCAGATCACTCCCGGTCCGATCGGTGCCCGTCGACACTGTGATCCGCTCCCACTGCAGGACCGAATGAAGTCCGTCGCGCAGCTCCATCGTCGGGCGCCGGGCGCGGTAGTCGACGTAGACATCGTCGTCGAACTCGGCGACGGGGGACGCTGCCGCATCCTGCTCGATCGCCTCGACCGCGGCGCGTGCGGCAGCTCCGGCGTCGATCCAGCCGGTGAGCATGACGATGAGCACCGGGTCGGTCAGGTCTGGTCGGGGACCCAACCAACGCAGGCTCTCGTCGCTCACCGTTCGAAGGGTACCTGCGCTCGGTGCCGACCCGAACGGAGCCCGCCAGGAGGGGCCGACCGGGCGATCGGGTGCTCGCTGGCGCGCCGATAGGGTTTCGGGCATGTCCATCGACGTGACCGACGCAACCTTTCAGACCGAGGTCATCGACCGCTCCGCGACCACACCCGTCGTGGTCGATCTCTGGGCCGAGTGGTGTGGTCCGTGCAAGACGCTCGGGCCGGTGCTCGACAAGGTTGTCGGTGAGACCAATGGCGCCATCGCGCTCGTCAAGGTCGACATCGATGCCAACCCCGGCATCGCCCAGGCCTTCCGCGTGCAGTCGATCCCGATGGTCGTGGGATTCAAGGACGGTCAACCGATCGATGCGTTCATGGGCGCGCAGGGCGAGCACGAGGTCCGCGAATTCGTGCAGCGCCTGCTCCCGAGCCACGAGGAAACCACGATCGCCCAGCTGGTGGCCGCCGGCGACGAGGCGTCGCTGCGGTTGGCCCTGCAGATGGATCCCGCCCACGAGGACGCGATCGCGACACTGGCCGAGCTGCTGGTCGGGCGCGGGGAGACCGAGGAGGCGCTACAGCTGCTCGGCAGGATCCCGGAGACCGAGCGCACCCGCGTCATCGCCGCACGGGCCCGCGTCGGCGTCGAGCCCGACGACGACCACGATGCGACGTTGGCCGGTTTGCTCGATCAGGTGAAGGACGATGACGACGCTCGGCAGCAGTTCGTCGACATCCTCGAGTTGATGGGCCCGCACGACCCGCGGACCGCGACATACCGCAAACTCTTGACGTCGCGCCTGTTCTGATCCGGCGTCGACGCGGGTGTCATATAGCGAGCGCAACGAGCCGACCGACCGCCGCATCGACGTTCAGGTCGGGCACCGGGAGGCGCACGACCGCCAGCCCGGTGAACACGGGCGCCAGGAGGTCGACGAGCGCATCCGCATAGGCGCGCTGGGCCCGCCGGCCGCCGGCGAAGTCGAAGTCAGGGCTCCATCGACGGGTGAAGACCGCCTCGGCCCGTGCTCGCCAGGAGTCGATCAGGTTCCGGTAGTCGCTGATCGAGAATCCGAGCGCACAACCGGGCGCGTACCTCTGCAGCGTGGTCTGACGAGCTCCCGTGAAGTGCTGCACCTCGTCGACCTCCACGATCTGCCCGGTGGTGGCGATCACCAGATCGGGTCGCAGCTCGCCAGAGTGCTTGCGGGCGAGCGCCTGGCGGTTGCCCCCGAGCGCACGATGGACCTCCTCCAGCGTCTCCAGCACCTCGGCGGGGGCTTCACGTTGCACGAGCGGTTCGAGATGGCCACGGGGCGTCAGCCAACGAAGCGGCGCTCCCACCGAGAGCCGGACGCCGTGCAGCCGTGCTTCGGACAGGACGTCACGCTCGATTCCCATGTCTGTTTGTCGACACACTGACCACTTCGCTTGATCAGAATCGCGTCGAACCTGAAGGCACGCCAGGTAATCTGAGCGCTCCGACTTCCTCCGAGTCCCGCGTGCGCGCCAGCGCGCATCGTCCACGGAGGTTGCCGATGTCCGAGACACCCGAGTTGCCGCCGCGGCCCGCCCCGCCCCGCCGCCTCGCAGAGTCCGGTGCACAGTGGCTGGCCTGGCTCGGGCTCGGTCGTCTGGTCGTCGCAGCGGTCTGTGTCGTCATCGTGGTCGCGGGCGGCTACTGGTTGGTTCGGGTTCCTGCACCGCCGACCGAGGCACGCCTCCCGGTTGCCACGTCGGAGGCTCGAGACGGCCCGCCATCGACGCTTCCGCCTCCGACCGCGCCGTCCGGCGGGCAGGCGGACGCGACCGCCGACGATTCAGCGCCGGTCGTGGTCCACGTCGCAGGTGCGGTCACCGGCCCGGGCGTGTACCGGTTGACGGCCGGAGCACGCGTGCACACGGCGATCGAGGCAGCGGGCGGAGAGACTGCGAACGCCGATCTCGACGGGCTGAACCTGGCCGCACCGGTCGCCGACGGTCAACGGATCTATGTGCCGTCGATGGGCGAGGTCGACCCGGCCACCGTGCCCTCGGCCGAGCCCGAGTCGGTCTCGTCGGCGACTCCCGGCGGTCCGATCGACCTCAATCGGGCGACCCTACGAGAACTCGAGACGCTCCCGGGTGTCGGTCCGAGCACCGCGTCCGCGATCGTCGACGACCGCCAACGGAACGGGCCCTTCGCCTCGGTCGACGAGCTCGACCGGGTTCCCGGCATCGGGCCCGCGAAGCTCGATGCGCTACGCGGGCTGGTCACGGTCTGATGGGCCGCGAGCGCTGCGCGGTCAGAGGATCAACGACTCGCCGAGGATCGTCGTGGCCGCGATCAACGCACCGACGGCGCCCATCAGGACGCCGATCGTCAACCACGTCAGCTCGCGCCAGTAGTCGCGCCACGATGCGAGCACGGCCCGGGTCGCTCGCCGCGAGGCGATCAGACCGAGCAGCAACCAGAGGGGCACACTCGCCAACACGGCCAGCGGGTAGCGGGCATCGTCGGCGAACGGGGCCCCAGCCACCAGGAGCCCGGGGGCGGCCGTCACCCCGCCGACGAGGCCGATCAGCCCGCTCGAGCGTCCGTCGCCGAGCCACAGCGATGCACTCGCGATGCCGCCGAGTACGGCCATCGGCACCAGTCCGAGGATCGGCCCCATGATCCGGATACGCGCTCGATACCAGCGCGGACCGGCCGTCAGTGGCGCGGCCGACGCCGCCGGTCGCGGGCCGGGTTCGTCGTGGCGGGTCAAGGTGTCGATCCGACAAGCCTACGGGGTCGTGTCGCGTGACGGGCGGCTCCCGCTGAGCGATCCAGCGGTCGCCGGTATGGCGGTCGCCGTTGCGCTCGCCGTACACCGTGCCGACTGGCGGACCGGGGGAGTGATCGGCGGTCTGATGTGGCTCGCGCTCCAGCGCCGGGAGCAGCGGCGGGCGACGTTGCTCGTGATGTTGCTCGCGTGCACGGTCCTCGCCGGGGCGCGATCGGAGTCGGAGCATGCTCGACTCGATCCACGATCGCTCGGTGACTACGAGGGTTGGGGGCGTCTCGTCGACGATCCCCAACCGTACGGTCCGGCGACTCGTGCGATCATCGAGATCGACGGGGAACGCTTCGAGCTGTGGGCACGTGGGCGCGCGGTGCAGATTCGCATCGGCGGTTGGCGTGGCGGCCAGCGGGTTCGTCTGGCCGGCGAACGAGTGGTGCTCGACCCCGAGCGCCGTTCACGCGTCGCCTGGCAGCACGTCGTGGGCGAACTCCGCCTCGACTGGGTGAGCGACGTCGCCGCCGGGGGTCCGATCGATCGGGCGTCGAACCGCGTTCGCGCCGCGATCGAGCGCGGTGGCTCGGCACTCCCCGGTGATGACGGAGCCTTGTACAGGGGCCTCGTCGTCGGCGACGATCGCGATCAGCCTCGTGCCATGATCGAGCGCTTTCGCGCCAGTGGGCTCAGCCATCTCACGGCGGTGTCTGGGCAGAACGTGAGTTTCGTCCTCGCGGCGGCGGGTCCGGCGTTGCGGGTTCTGCGGCCGTGGGCGCGGTGGGCGCTCACCTTGGCGTTGGTCGCCTGGTTCGTGAGTCTGACGCGGTTCGAACCGTCGATCGTCAGGGCGGGGGCGATGGCGGCGTTGTCCGCGACGGCGTTCGTGCTCGGCCGTGAGCGGGCTCCGGCCCGGCTCCTCGGTCTGGCGGTGATCGCGCTGCTGCTGGTCGACCCGCTGTTGGTCCACTCGGTCGGCTTCTGGTTGTCGGTCGGCGCGACGGCCGGAGTGACGAGCATCGGGCCGTGGCTCGCAGTTCGGTTCGAGTCACTCGGAATGTTCGCGATGCCGGTCGGGGTGACGCTCGGTGCGCAGGTCGGGGTGGTGATACCGGCAGTGTGGGTGTTCGGTCGTCTGCCGCTCGTCAGCGTGCCGGCGAACCTGCTGGCCGTGCCGGTCGCCGGCTTCGTCATGCTGTACGGATTGCCTGCCGGACTGGTCGCGGGCTGCGTTCCCGCCGTGGCGCCGGTCGTGATGTTCCCGTGCCGACTCGGCGTTCGATGGGTCGACACGGTGGCCGCGCTGGGTGCCCGACTCGAACCCGGTGGTGCCATGACGTGGCTGGGTTGGGGCGGGCTCGTCGCCGTCGCAGGCTGCTCGGCCGCCAAACAGCGCCGCCGCGTCGACCGTTCGGTCAGCGGTGTCGTCGCCGGATTGCGACCGGATGCTGCTAAGAATGCGGGTCGCCATGGGAGTGCATCTGTTGACCGGTGACGACGAGTCGATCCTGCGTTCCAAGGCACACGATCTCGTTCACGAGTTGGTCGGAGACGGTGACCGCAGCCTCATGGTCGACGAGTTCGACGGCGAGGAGTACGCCCTGCGCGAGGTCGTGGACGCCTCCCAGACGATGCCGTTCCTGACCGACAAGCGAGTGGTCGTCGCACGCGGGATCGGTCGATTCAACACCGACGATCTGACCCCGATGTTGGGCTACCTCGAGGACCCACTGGACACGACCGACCTGGTGCTGGTGGCCGGCGGCGGCCGACTCGCCAAGCGACTGACCGATGCCGTCAAGGCCGTGGGTGGGCACATCGTCAACACCAGCCCACCCAGCCGAGCCAAGGACCGGCAGTCGTGGATCCGTGCCGAGGCCGGAGATCACGGCGTCCGCCTCGACGCTGGTGCGGCAGCCCGCATCGCCGACCAGCTCGGCGAGGACGCCGGCCGGCTCGACGGCCTGCTCGCGGTACTGCGGTCCACGTTCGGTGGGTCCACGAAGATCTCGGCCCGCGACGTCGAACCGTTCCTCGGTGAGGCAGGCGGTGTACCTCCCTGGGACTTCACCGATGCCATCGACGCCGGCCTGACCACCCAGGCACTCACCCTGATGGGCCGGATGATCCACGGTGGCGACCGGCACCCGCTCCAGGTGATGGCCATCCTCCACACCCACTACGGGCGGTTGGCGCGCCTCGATGGCATCGATGCGCGCAGCGAGGTCGACGCGGCCGAAGCGATGGGCATCAAACCCGGATTTCCGGCCAAGAAGGCACTCGCGAACTATCGCCGGCTGGGCGGCGGGAACGTGCGCCGCGCCGTGCAACTGCTGGCACGGGCCGATCTCGATCTTCGGGGTGACACGGATCTCACGAACGAGGTCGTCATGGAGGTGCTCGTCGCACGCCTGAGTCGGCTCGGTGCACGCCGATGATCAGAACCAGACGATCTTCAACGCGATCGTCACGGCGGCCAGCGAGACGAACACCCCGATCCCGACCCAGCGCCCGTAGCGGTGATACAGCCAGGCGGTGAACGACCACTGCACCTCGTGGTCGGGGTCGTGAATCTTCCGGAGCTGACCTGTGAGCCACATGACCGGACACCCGAGGACAGCCACCTGCAACACGACCATGAGGGTCAGCAGGAACACGAACACCGGTCCGGAGAAGTAGATCGCACCCAGCACCACGAGGGCGATGACGATGGGCATGTGGAGGATGTCGATGGCGGTCGCGACGTGCCACCACAGGATCGTGTTCGGACCGCTCGACGATCGAGCAGCGGGCTGGTCCGACGAAGGTCGGGTGACGGCGCGCTCCACGAGCACCATGCTACGAGTCCACCTCGGGCACGACGCGACGGAGCCCGGGGCATCGACCCCGGGCTCCTGTCACGTTCGGCAATCGAACGCGGGCGTCAGACGCCGGCGTTGACCTTCTTCATGAGGCGGCTCTTCTTGCGTGCCGCAGCGTTCTTGTGGATGACGCCCTTCTGGGCCGCCATGTCGATCTTCTTGATGGCGGCACGCACCACCTCGTCGTCGTCGATGTCGTTGACCGCAGACTTGACCCGGCTCTTGAGCTCGCTGCGAACGGCCTTGTTGCGCTCGGCCGCCTTGGCGTTGGTGATGTTGCGCTTCTTCTGGCTCTTGATGTTGGCCACGGGTTTCCTCTTCGACTGGAGGTGGATTCGTACGATCTGTCGGCCCGAACGGCACCGGAACGGGACCCAACGAGCGGCGCACCGATGCTACCGGCGCCCGGCGGCCAACCCCAACGCGCTCCGACGGGTCAGCGGGCTAGGTTCGCCCTGGTGGATGTCGTGGCGTTCGAGGATCTGCCACGTCGGGCTCAGATCCATCGGATGCGCAACGTGGCGCTCGATGTGCTCGACGACTACCCGATCGATCCGACGCGCGTCACGTTGCTCGACCACGGCCACAACACGACGTTCCGGATCGACACCGCTGACGGACGCCGCTTCGCACTGCGCATCAACCTCAACAGCCGATCGACGGTGGCCAACCTCGATGCCGAGACCGCCTGGCTGACGGCGCTCGACCGCGACACCGAGGTGAACGTGCCGCAGCCCCAGCCGACCCGCGACGGCGCACTGCACACCGCACGCTGGTGCGAAGCGGTCGGACGTCAGCTCCGGGTCGTCCTCATGTCGTGGCTGTCCGGGTCCGACCTCGACCCTCCGAACCCGACAGCACTGCATGCGCTCGGCCGGGTGACTGCCGGGCTCCACGATCACGCAGCGACCTGGTCGTTGCCCGAGGGCGGTGCGTTCCCCTCCCATGCGACGGTGCTGGTCGGGGACCCCGACCGTCTGAGCAGCGACCATCCAATGCTCACCTCGAACGTTCGAGCGGTCGTACAGGCAGCAATGCGGGAGGCGCAGGTTCACCTCGACGCGCTCCACACTGCGTCCCGGCCCCACCCGCTCCACGCCGATCTCCACGGCGGGAATGTCAAGTGGCACCGGGGACGGCTCGCCGTGTTCGACTTCGACGATGCGGTGATCGGTGTACCGGTCATCGATCTCGGCGTCTCGGCCTACTATCTCCGGTCGGGGTCGATCGACGAGCAGCCACTCCTCGCCGGGTATGCATCGATCCGCCCGCTGCCTGATGTCGACCGGGCTCAGTTCGAGGCGCTGCTGGCGGGACGAAACCTGCTGCTCCTCAACGAGATGCTCGGCGCCGTGACCGCGCAGTTCCGGGCGATGCAGCAACGCTACGTCGACAACACGGTGCGGAAGCTGGCGGCCTATCTGGAGACCGGCATCTACCGCCACGGCGTTCCCGGTGTCATCCCGCTCGAGTGGTGACACCGATAGCGTGGGAATCCGTCATGGAGCTGTCCCGGATCCGCAACTTCTCGATCATCGCGCACATCGATCACGGGAAGTCGACCTTGTCCGATCGCATCCTCGAGATCACCGGAGCCGTGCAGTCGCGCGACATGAAGGCCCAGTACCTCGACTCGATGGACCTCGAACGCGAACGTGGCATCACCATCAAGGCCCAGAACGTGCGCGTCGACTGGAACGGTCACGTGTTCCACCTGATCGACACACCGGGTCATGTCGACTTCGGCTACGAGGTGAGCCGTTCGCTCGCCGCCTGCGAAGGGGTCGTCCTGGTCGTCGATGCGGCTCAGGGCATCGAGGCCCAGACGCTCGCCAACTGCTACCTGGCGCTCGAACACGATCTCGAGATCGTGGCATGCCTCAACAAGATCGACCTGCCCGCGGCCGACCCCGATCGGTACGCGATGGAGATCGAGAACGTGCTCGGAATCCCCGCCGAGGACATCCTGAAGATCTCGGCCAAGACGGGCGAGGGCGTCCCGGAGCTGCTCGATGAGATCGCCGTCAAGATCCCCGCCCCGGTCGGAGACGCCGACTCGCCGCTGCAGGCGCTGATCTTCGACTCCCAGTTCGACCAGTACCGCGGGGTCGTGTCGTCGGTGCGAGTGATGAACGGCCGGATGACCTCGGGTTCGAGGCTGCACTTCATGCAGACCGGAGCCGACCACGATGCGCTCGAGATCGGCGTGCGGCGACCGGTCCCGTCACCGGTGCACGAACTCGGCCCCGGTGAGGTGGGCTATCTCATCGCCGGGATCAAGGATGTCGCGGAGGCGCGCTCCGGTGAGACGGTGACGACGGCCTCGAAGGGCTCCAACACTCCGCTCCCCGGCTACCAGGACCCCAAACCGATGGTGTTCTCCGGTCTGTTCCCGATCGACGGCGACGACTTCGAGGATCTGCGCGATTCGCTGGCCAAGTTGAAGCTGAACGACGCCTCGATCACCTACACCCCGGAGTCGTCGGGGGCCCTGGGGTTCGGGTTCCGATGTGGGTTCCTCGGGCTGCTCCACATGGAGATCGTGAAGGAACGCCTCGAGCGCGAGTTCGGACTGGCGCTGATCGCGACCGCCCCATCGGTCGAGTACCGCGTGACCCACACCACGGGCGAGACGATCGTCGTCAGCAACCCGGCGGAGCTGCCGGTCGTCCAGAAGATCGACCGCATCGAGGAACCCGTCTTCAAGGTCTCGATCATCACGCCCAAGGAATACACGGGCGCCCTGATGGACCTGTGCCAGACCCGGCGCGGCGAGATGAAGCGGATGGAGTACCTTTCACCCGAACGGGTCGAGCTCGATTACGAGATCCCTCTGGCCGAGGTCGTCGTCGACTTCTTCGACCAGCTCAAGTCGCGGAGTCAAGGGTACGCGTCGCTCGACTACGAGCTCGCCGGCTATCTGCCCGCCAACCTCGTCAAGGTCGACATCTTGCTCAACGGGCTTCCCGCCGACGCGTTCTCCACGATCGTGCACCGCGAGAACGCCGAGGCCTACGGCCGTCGAATGTGCGAGAAGCTGAAGGAGCTCATTCCGCGACAGATGTTCGACGTACCGATCCAGGCCGCGATCGGGGGCAAGGTGATCTCGCGCGAGACGGTGAAGGCGCGCCGCAAGGACGTCACGGCGAAATGCTACGGCGGCGACATCAGCCGCAAGCGCAAGTTGCTCGAGAAGCAGAAGGAGGGCAAGAAGAAGATGAAGTCGATCGGCCGGGTCGAGGTGCCCGGTGACGTCTTCATCTCGGCCCTCAAGCTCGACGACTGATCACGGCGAACATGACCACGCTCAGTGCTGGGCCGCCGATCGAGCCGCCCCGACACCCCGTCGGGCGGCGGACGACGCTCGTCGCCGACCCTCAGCGCAACGGTCGCCTGCTCGGGGTCGACGTCTGGTATCCGGCGGCGTCCGACGACGGTTCCCGGTCGCGCTACGAACTGTTCCCAGGGGTGTCGTTCCGCGCTGCGGTCGCCCAGCACGAGGCGCCCCCTGCGACCGGCATCTTCCCCCTGCTGCTGTTCTCGCACGGACGAACCGGGATGCGCTTCGCGTACTCGATGCTGTGCGAGGCCCTCGCAGCTCGTGGTGCGGTCGTCGTGTCGGCAGATCATCCCGGCGATGCGCTCACGGACTGGCTGGTGGGCAGCCATGTCGACGACGAGACGAACGAGATCAACCGGGTCGGCGATGCCCACGCGCTGCTTGCCGAGCTCCGACCGGGCGGGAGCGTGCTCCCTGCGGAACTGATCGCGTCCATCGACCACGACCGGGTCGCCATGGTGGGCCACTCGTACGGTGCATACACGGCGTTCGCCACCGCGGCCGGCACGAGAGGAGTTCCGGCGCACGATCGCGTGAGAGCTGTCGCCGGTCTCCAGCCGTTCACCCGCACCATGAGTGACGGTGCCCTCGGTCGCGTGGTCGTCCCGGCGCTGCTCGTGATCTCGGAACTCGACGTGACGACCCCTGCGTCGACCGACGCCGACCGGCCTTGGGCGTTGCTCCGGGGTCGACCGACCTGGCGTGCCGACGTGTCGGGTGCCACCCATCATGCTGCGAGCGACATGGGTCTGTATGCGGAGATGGCACAGCAGATCGCGTTCCTGCCCTCACCCGTCCGTCAGTACCTCGAGGCGTCGTCCGCAGGTGTGGACGCGAGGCCGTGGCGCGATGTGCTCGCGATCCAGATCCGTGTGCTCTGGTCCTTTCTGGAGGCCGCGCTCGACATCGAGACGGCGGTCAACTCCACGTCAGCGCGCATGCTCTCGGAAGAGCCCGGCCTCACGTTGCAGATTCGCTGACGCGTCGACATCACGCCCGGCCGTCAGGCACCGTTGGTGGCCGACCGGTACGATCGCCGCGGTGGCGGACGAGCGGGTCGTCGTGATCGGTGGTGGGATCGCCGGGGTCAGCGCGGCGTGGGCACTGCTCGACGGCGACGATCCGCCCGACGTCGTGCTCGTCGAAGCAGAGCCGCAGCTCGCACATCACACGACGGGTCGCTCGGCCGCACAGCTGATCGAGAACTACGGACCGAGCACCGTCCGACCCCTGACGCGTGCCAGCCTCGCGTTCTTCAGGTCGCCGCCCGAGCGGCTCGCGGACGCGCCGCTGGTGCATCCGCGCTCGATGCTCATGGTCGCTTCGGCGGAGCAGTCGCCGCGGGTCGACGCTGCACTGGGCTCCGTCGATGCTGCGGCCCCCACGATGATCGAGATCTCTCCTGACGAGGCGGTGTGCCGATTCCCACCGCTGAGGATCGAGCTCATCGACCGGGCCGTGCTCGAACCGGAGTCGTCCGACATCGACGTCGGTGGGCTGCACCAGGCGTTCGTGCGGGGACTCCGTCGCCGGGGCGGACGAATCCTGACCTCGGCACGCGTCGACAGCGCCGCTCCCGACGGAGCGGGGTGGCGCGTCCACACCCGCGACGGCGAGCTCGGAGCCGACGTGGTGGTCAACGCCGCCGGCGCGTGGGGCGACGTCGTGGCGCGCACTGCCGGGATCGCACCGATCGGGCTCCGACCGCTCCGCCGTACCGCGTTCATGGTTCGGGCTCCGGACGACGCAGCCCCCACCTGGCCGCTCGCCGGTGACATCGAACATCACTGGTACGTGAAGCCAGACGGCCAGCAGCTGCTCTGTTCGCCTGGTGACGAGACGCTGTCGGAGCCGTGCGATGCTCGGCCGGAGGAGGTCGACATCGCGATTGCGATCGACCGCATCAACGCCGCCACCACGCTCGGCATTCGATCGATTCGTTCATCGTGGGCAGGGCTGCGGACGTTCAGTCCGGATGGATCGATGGTGATCGGCCCCGAACCGTCCCGCCCCGAGTTCGTGTGGTGCGTCGGACAGGGCGGCACCGGCATCCAGACCGCCCCCGGGGCCGGTCGTCTGGTGGCCGATCTCGTCCAGCGTGGTGAGCCGGGACCGACCTTCGACGGCGTCGGGCTCGATCTCGACGGCCTCCTGCCCGACCGATACCGGTGACGCCCCCGGCCGTCGGTGGCCGACCGGGACCACGGTCGTGGCACGTCGGACCGGTAGGTGAGGTCGATGGCCGGGGGAATCGCGAGATCGACGCCGAGGGTCACCTCGTCACAGGCGACGTGGGATGTCCAGCCGGCACCGTCGAGCCGGCACGATGCGACCACGGTGGTGATGGACAACTGCGGCGTCGGGATTCGCTCTCGTCGTCCCACAGCACCGCGAACGGCTGATCCGGCTGATGGAGGGCGTCGAAGACATCCCCGGCACGGCCCTCCACTTGGGACTGTCGTGGGCCCGGTCGAGTTTCCCGGAGTACCTCGACGGTCTCGCGACCGCACGCCTCGCGACATCGATCTCGGCGCACAGTCGTGGCACAGCCGGAGGTCCGGCGAGCGATCATCGACGGGTGCTCGACAGCCGTGTCATCGTCTGGCCCGACCGTTCGGATCCGATCCAGACTCTGGTCGCCGACGTCGAGTCCGGGCGCCACGCCCGGACGGTTTGATTCGAGGCGGCCAGGCGGCACCACGGTGAATTGCGACGCCTGACCCCGGACCATCCCTCGCTGGTCGGGCAGGATGAGGTGCATGGCCGAGACGTTCCGATCCCTTCGGTACCGGAACGCTCGCCTGTTCTTCATCGGGCTGCTCCTGTCGAACATCGGCACCTGGGTGCAATTCACAGCGGTGGCGATCCTCGTCGACCGGCTCACCGGACGCACGACAGCGATCGGTGTGCTGACCGCGCTGCAGTTCCTCCCGATGCTGTTCCTCGGGGCCTACGGTGGTGCGATCGCCGACCAGCGCGATCGCCGGACGATGGCGATCCTCACTCAGGGCGGACTTGCGGTCCAGGCGGTTGCGTTGGCGGTCTTCGACCTGACCGGCACGATCAATCTCGGGATCATCTACGCGCTCACCCTGGTGCTCGGACTCGTCAACGCGTTCGACAACCCGGCCCGGCGCGGTTTCGTGACCGAGCTCGTACCGGAAGGCGACGTGGCCAACGCGATCTCGTTGAACACCGCCACGATGACCGGATCGCGGATCTTCGGGCCGGCGATCGCCGCCCTCCTCATCGGCCCGCTCGGAACCGGATGGTTGTTCACGATCAATGCGCTGTCGTTCGTGGCGATCCTCGGGAGCCTCGTCCTGCTCGACCAGTCCGAACTCCACCGCGCGCCGCTCGCCCAACGGGGAGGGACGCCGGTGCGCGACGGTCTGCGGTGGATCCGAGGTTCGCCGAGCCTGTTCGCACCGTTCGTCGTCTTCACCTTGGTCGCGACGTTCGGCTTCAACTACAACGTCGCCTTCCCGCGGATGGCCCGAGAGATCTGGGGAGGCGAGCAGTGGTACGGGTGGGTCCTGACGGCGCTGAGCGTCGGCAGTCTGCTCGGGTCCTTGCTGACCGCAGGACGTCCACACGTCACGATCAGATGGATGATCGCCAACGGTGTGATCCTCAGTGCCGCCGGTGTGGCGCTCGCCTGGTCGGGGAACGTCTGGCTGGCGTTGCTGCTGGCCGTGCCGCTCGGGCTGGGCGGCGCCGGATTCGTGACCTCGATGAACGCGCTCACCCAGCAGGAGTGTCCGCCCGACATGCGTGGCCGCATCCTGGCTCTGACCGCCGTCGCGTTCCTGGGTTCGTTCCCGATCGGCGGGCCGATCACCGGTGTCGTCGGCGACTACGTGGGACTCGAATGGTCACTGGCCTACGGCGCGCTGATCTCGTTCACGAGCGTTGTCGGTCTCGTGTGGTGGGCTCTCGGGCGACGCGCCCAGGAGTCGCGGTTCGATGTGCTCCGCAACCTCCTGTCATCGTCGTCGCCGGTCGCGCCGAGCCCGACCGAGCACCCATGAAACGCTGCTCGCTGAGGTCCACGGTCACGATCCGACACCCGGCCGTCGAACACGGGACACTGTCGGCGTGACCTCACGATCGATCATGTGGTTCCGCCGGGATCTCCGACTCCGGGACAATCCCGCATTGGCGGCGGCATGCGCCGACGGCGAGGTGCTGCCGGCCTTCGTGCTCGACCCCGCCTTCGACGTCGCCGGAGCGCCCCGCAAGGCCCTCCTCCACGATTGCCTGAACGCGCTCCGCGAGGCGACCGACGGAGCGCTCGTCGTGCGCCGGGGCGATCCAGCCGACGAGATCCCCGCGTTGGCCACCGAGATCGACGCCTCGACCGTCTACGTCGCGAAGGACTTCGCGCCCTACGGGCGTGAGCGCGACGGACACGTCGCCGATGTGCTCCGTGGCGACGGTCGGCGGTTGCGGGGCGTCGGATCCCCCTACGCGGTCGCACCCGGCGAGGTGACCAAGGACGACGGCGATCCGTATTCGGTGTTCACGCCGTTCTCACGCAAGTGGCGCGACCATGGCTGGGACGACCCGATCGACGCACCGCGTTCCCCGGATTGGATCGAGGCGAAGTCCGACGGACTTCCGCCTCGCACCGAGGTCGAGCTCGACATTCCCTCCGCCGCCGAGGAGAACGTGATCGCACGTTGGCGGCGCTTCCGAGACGGCGGACTCGACGAGTACGCCGATCGGCGCAACTATCCGGCGTTCGACGGGACGAGCCGGTTGTCGCCGTACCTCAAGTACGGCGTGGTGCATCCCCGACAACTGCTCGCCGAGACCGATGCCCGCAAGGAGGGTCACCGGGTATTCCAGTCCGAACTCGCGTGGCGCGATTTCTACGCCGATGTGCTCTTCCATCAGCCGCGTACGGCGTGGGAGAACCTCGACACTCGTTTCGACGCGATCCAGCTCGACACCGACGATGCCGCCCAGGAGAAGTTCCGGCGCTGGTGCGAGGGCCGGACCGGATTCCCGATCGTCGATGCCGGGATGCGTCAGCTGGTACGTACCGGCTGGATGCACAATCGAGTGCGGATGATCGTCGCCAGCTTCCTCGTGAAGGATCTCCACCTACCGTGGTGGTGGGGCGCCGGGTACTTCCTCCAGCACCTGCTCGACGGTGACGTACCGTCGAACAACCACGGCTGGCAATGGGCGGCCGGGACGGGCACCGACGCTGCCCCGTACTTCCGTGTCTTCAACCCGACGACACAAGGCGAGCGGTGGGATCCCGATGGCGAGTACGTCGATCGCTGGATCCCCGAGCTCAACACCGATCGCTATCCGTCCCCGATCGTCGACCATCAGGTCGAACGCCAGGTCGCGCTCGACCGGTACCAGGCGGTGAAGGGCAGCTGACATCGCCGCGAGCGTGCCGGGTCGGTACGGTCTCGCCCGTGGGCGAGCCCGACGACGACCTCGATCTTGAACTGCTCGACGACATCCAGCGGCGAGTGCTGTGGTTGGCCGTCCGGATGGTCGATCACGCCAACCGTGAACGTGTCGCGACGCCGACGCCCGGTGGGCGCGACGCCGAATTCGCGTTGAAGGTGGGTGGGCACATGGCATCGAGCGCCTCGATGGTGTCGATCATGACAGCGCTGTGGTTCGCTCACATCGGCGGAGACGACAAGGTCGCGGTCAAACCTCACGCATCGCCCGTCTTCCACGCGATCAAGTACCTGATGGGCGAGCTCGATCGGTCGTACCTCACTCGCCTCCGCCAGCGGGGCGGGCTGCAGAGCTACCCGAGCCGGACGAAGGATCCCGACGTCGCCGACTTCTCGACCGGGTCCGTCGGACTGGGCGTGGTCGCGCCGCTGTTCGCCGCGATGACCCGCCGCTACATCGACCACCACGCCGACCAGCATGCCGACCAGCATGCCGACCAGCATGCCGACCAGCATGCCGACCAGCACGCCGCTGGCGACCCGACGACGCTCAGCACAGCGCGGTTCATCGCCCTCGTCGGAGATGCCGAGCTCGATGAGGGCAACGTCTGGGAAGCGATCGCCGATGCCGCCCTCGAGGGCCTCGGCAACGTGATGTGGGTCGTCGACGCCAACCGTCAGAGTCTCGACCGTGTGATTCCCGGCCAGAAGATCAAGAAGTCGATGGAGTTCTTCGAGGCGTCCGACTGGCACGTCGTCGAGGCCAAGTACGGCAGCCTCCTGCAGGCGGCGTTCGCGCTCGACGGTGGCGACGCGCTTCGCCGGCACATCGACGAGATGAGCAACGAGCGGTACCAGTCGCTGTTCGCGCTGCGCGGTGGCGATCTCCGACCGGCGTTCCTCGAGGGTGCCGATCCGTCGGTCCGGCGATTCGTCGCCGAGATCGACGATGCCGAGCTCGTGCCACTCGTCCAGAACCTCGGCGGTCACGATCTCGGCCTGCTGATCGATGCCTACCGCTCGTGCGAGGCCGTGACCGACCGTCCCAGCGTGGTGTTCGCGTACACGGTGAAGGGCTGGGGCCTGCCGATCGCAGGTGACCCGCTCAACCACGCGGCCCTCCTGTCCGCATCGCAGATCGACGCGCTTCGGATCGCTGTCGGTCTCGACGACGACACCGAATGGGACCGCTTCCCGCCGGGTTCGCCGGCCGGCCGTTGGTGCGAGCGCTCAGGACGCGCCGTGAACAACGAACCGGTGCCGCCACGTCCACGGCTCCACGTTCCGGCCGCTGTCGGCATCTCCGTCGGTACCAAGCCGGTGAGCACGCAGGAGACGTTCGGGCGCGTGCTCACCGCCCTCGGAGGGGCGCCGGACGTGTCCGGCCGGATCGTGACGCTCTCACCCGACGTCAGCGTGAGCACAAATCTCGGAGGTTGGATCAACAAGTTCGGCGTGTTCCATCCCGAGGAACAACCCGACTACCTCGGCAGCGACCGTCTCCTGAAGTGGCACCAAGGACCGAGCGGGCAACACATCGAGCTCGGCATCAGCGAGATGAACCTGTTCCTCGCGCTCCACGCACTGGGATTGGGCCACGAGCTCCACGACCATCACCTGATCCCGATCGGCACCGTCTACGACCCCTTCGTCTGTCGCGGGCTCGACGCCTTGATCTACGGGCTGTACAGCGGCGCCCGGTTCATCGTCGTCGGCACGCCGGCCGGCGTGACGCTCGCACCCGAAGGCGGAGCGCATCAGAGCACGATCACTCCGTCGATCGGACTCGAGTTGCCCGGGCTCGACTACGCCGAGCCCTGCTTCGCGCAGGCGGTCGACTGGCTGTTGTGCGATGGGGTGCGACGTCTCGGCGAGCCGGACGGATCGAGTCTCTACCTGCGGCTGTCGACGCGACCCGTCGATCAGGCGCCGTTCCGGGCCGCGCTGGAGCGCCTCGGTGCCGACGACGTCCGCGCCCAGGTGCTCGCCGGCGGGTACCGGCTGATCGAACCCGAACCTGCCGACGGGGCTGCCGCACGGGTGGTGCTCGCAGCCTGCGGCGCGGTCGTTCCGGAAGCGGTGCACGCGGCAACGAGGCTGCGGGACGAAGGCGTCGAGGCGACCGTCATCGATCTCACGTCACCGGGACGGCTGTTCGAGGCATGGCGGACGGAGCTCACGACCGCAGCGGCCACCGCTCGACCTGCTCGACTCGACACCACCCACCTCGCAGCGTTGTTCGCCCCGGCCGAGCGGGCCGTGCCGATCGTCACCGTGCACGATGCGGCCAGCCACGCCCTGGCATGGCTCGGGTCCGTGTTCGGGCAGCGGGTCGTCCCGGTGGGCGTCGACGAGTTCGGGCAATCGGGCTCGATCGCCGAGTTGTACGAGCAGTTCCACCTGCTCCCGGAGCAGATCGTGAACGCCGCGCTGGTCGCGCTCGAACGTTGAGCGAGCCCGGGTAGCGAGAGCCGGCAGGTGCGCCACCTAACGTCGGGGCGTGCCGATTCCGGAGCTCGACGTCGATCTGTGGGCCGACGACATCCTGCTCGACCCCTATCCGACCTACACCCGCATCCGTGCGATCGGCCCCGTCCTGTTCTCCCCGCTGTGGGACGCGTACGTCGTGCCGAGATACGACGAGGTCCGTCATGTACTCCAGGACTGGGAAACGTTCAGCTCGGCCCAGGGGGTGGGGCTCAACGCCCGAGCCAACGGCATGTCCGGCCGCGGCATCCTCACCACTGATCCGCCACTCCACGATTCGCGTCGGCGCGTCCTCAATGCCCAGCTCGTGCCGCGCCAGGTGGCGCGCCACCACGACTTCCTGGTTTCCGAGGCGGCCGATCTGGTGGATCGTCTCGTCGGCCGAGGGTCGTTCGATGCCGTCGTCGACCTCGCCCACCCGTACAGCGTCGGCGTGGTCGCCGAACTGTGTGGGTTGCCGATCGAGGGCCGTGAGCACCTCATCGAACGGGCATCGGCCGCGTTCAACACGTTCGGCCCCGACAACGATCTGTGTCGCGTCTCGTGGGAGGGCTTCGGCGAACTGTTCGACTACGCACTGAACTTCGCCACGCCCTCGCGGCTCGCGCCGGGTCGCTGGGGGGCCGAGATCTACGAGGCCGCCGCTCGAGGGATCGTCGAACCCGATGCGTGTCCGGGTCTGATGCTGGCCTACGTGTGGGCGGGTATGGACACGACGGTGAACGCCATCTCCGCGGCGGTGTCGCTGTTCGCCGACCATCCCGAGCAATGGGAGCTGCTCCGCAACGATCGCTCGTTGCTCGTGGGCGCGACGAACGAGGTACTGCGCATCGAACCACCGGTCCAACGCTTCACTCGCACCGCCACCCGTCAGGTCGTCGTGGGCGGTGCCACGCTGCCGGCCGGTGCGCGCATCGTCGTACTGTTCGGATCCGCCAACCGTGACGAACGTCGATTCGTCGAACCCGACCGGTTCGACATCACCCGCAACCCGACCGATCATCTGAGCTTCGGCCGTGGCGTTCACCGATGTGTCGGAGCCAATCTCGCGCAGGAGGAGATCAAGGCGGTCCTCGATCAGCTCGCCGACCGGGTCGAGCGCTTCGACGTGACCGAGCGCAGCTGGCGGCGCAACAATGCCCTTCATGGTCTGGAACGGTGCCGCGTCGAACTGTGCCTCGTCTGACGTGTCACGCCCGGTCGTTGGCGCTCGCGACCGCAGCGCTCGCGGCAGGTTGCGGCGACGCCGGCCCGTCTCGGGGTGAGTCTCCGCTGCGAATCGAGACACCGGTCGAAGTGACCGGCGTGCTCGACGTGTCGGTCGAGGAGGGCCCGGTCGGTGGCGACGGTGTGTCGGCGATCAACTTCGGTTCGATCGAGGTCGCCGACGGGTACGTGCTCGTCGAGATCCCAGCCGACGTCGTTCGGGCGTCGCGTGTGTCGCGCGACGTCCTCGTCGGCGGACGGACCTTCCGGGTCGAGCTCGGATCGGAGAGCGAGTACTCCGATGCGTTCTCCCCGAGCTACCGCGTCACCGGTCTCGAACCTCTCGATTGACGGCCGGCTCGCGGTGTCCGGTGGCTACCGTGGCGAGTATGCCCGCCCGCCGCCTCGCGATCGTGATCGACGCGGCCGATCCCGACACCCTGCGAGCGTTCTGGGTGGCTGCACTCGGGTACGAGCCGTTCGGGGCGGCGGGCCCGTACCGCTCCGCCACGCCACCAGCCGACGAGACCGGGCCGAAACTCGTCTTCCAACGCGTCGACGACCCGCAGACTCCGACCAAGAACCGTCTCCACCTCGATGTCGTCGTCGGCGACGACATCGCGGCCGAGGCCGAGCGCCTGGAGGCGCTGGGCGCCACCACCGTGACCGAGTTGATCGAGGAAGTGGGTACCTCGTGGATCGTCATGGCCGACCCGGAGGGCAACGAGTTCTGTCTCGTGTACGACACGTGACCGATCCTCTCCACGATCTGCGGGCGGCGACGTGCTCGAACGGTGCGCCGAGCGCACGCAACCTGCTGGTGACGGTGTTCGGCGACACCCTGCTCCCGCTCGGCGACCACACCGCGGTCTCCGTTCGGACGCTCGCGGATCTGCTCGCGTCGTTCGGTGTGAACGAGCGCCTCGTCCGCACATCGCTGACTCGGCTGGTGAACGACGACCTGCTCGCGGTCCGAACGACCGGTCGGCGCAGTTCGTATCGCGTCGCGCCCGGCGCACTGGCGCTGTTCCGCCACGCCGACGAGCGCATCTACCGGGGGAGCGCCGCCGACTGGGACGGGTCGTGGACGATCGTCGTGATCGACGGCACCGAGGCCACGGCTGCGCGGCGAGCACGGCTGCGACAGGAGCTGAGCTGGTCGGGGCTGGGGGTCGTCGCGCCGAACGTGATGGCCTCACCGGTCGTCGATCCCGACGACGCCGCGGCGGTCGTCGCCCACGTCGGCGGCTTCGAGAACGTGCTCGTCTCTCGATCACGGGTGATCCAGACCGAGAACACACTCGGTGCCGAGGAGCTGGCACGGCGCTGTGCCGCACTCGACGAGATCGGTGAGCGGTACCGCATGTTCACCGACCGTTTCCATGCCTTCGACGAGGCGGTGCTCGCCGAGCTCACCTCCGAGGAGGCGTTCAAGCTCCGCACCCTCGTCGTGGCGACGTTTCGGCGCATCGTGCTCACCGACCCGGTGCTCCCCGGTGAGCTCCTGCCGATCGACTGGATCGGAACCGACGCCCGGGCGATCGCCGGTCGGATCTACCACGCGGTCGTCGAGCGATCCGACCGCTTCGTCGCCGAGGTGACCGGCCTCGAACCAGTGCGCCGCGGCATGCGCCGCTTCGGGGGACGACCGGGTCAGGCGTCGTAATCGACGTCGATGTCGGCGGATGTCGGTCGCGACTGGCATGTCAGGACGTAGCCGCGAGACACCTCGTCGTCGGTCAGACCGTAGTTGACGGCCATCTCGACCGTCCCGCCCCGCACGATCGCCTGGCACGTGGAACACACCCCACTCCGGCAGGAGAACGGCGCGTCCGGGCGGACTCGCTGCACGGCGTCGAGCACGCTGTCGCCGTCGTAGAGCTCGAACGTCGAGGTCCGTCCGTGGATCGTTGCCCGACCGGTGGCGACGGCGACCGACGTCTCCGTGATCTCCTGCGGCGCGAGCGTCGCCGTACCCTGCTGCTTCGTGGTGAACACCTCGCGGTGGATGTGATCGGCCGGCATACCTGCCTCGATCAACGCATCACGGACGTCGTTCGTCATGTCGATCGGGCCGCACAGAAAGGCGTGGTCGGCGTCGGCCGGCAGGATGCCCGCCTCGATCCATCGCTCGATGCGCTCACGGTCGGGTCGGCCGCTCAGGATCTCGCCGCCGACCTCCTCGCGGGTGAACGCGAACGAGATCGACAGCCGTCCGAGGCAGCGATCGCGCACGTCGTGCAGCTCATCGAGCAGCATCGCCGATCGGCTCGTGCGGTTGACGACCACGAGCGACACCCGTGACTCCGGTTCGGCGGCGAGGATGGTCGAGACGATCGAGAGGATCGGTGTGATGCCGCTGCCGGCCGCGAGCGCCGCATAGCTGCGCGCCGTCGCGGGATCGATGCGGTGAGTGAAGTGCCCGAGGGGCGGGAGCGCGTCGATCTCGTCGCCGACCCGCAGTTCGGTCGACGCCCACGTCGAGAAGACCCCGCCGGGAACCCGACGGATCGCGATCCGCAACGGTCCATCGGGCGCTCGTGAACAGATCGAGTAGCTGCGACGCAGCTCGACGCCGTCGAAATCGCGTCGCAGCGTCAGGTGCTGCCCGTGCTCGAATCGCAGGCGCTCGCCGCCCCGGTCGAACGTGACGACCACGCTGTCGTCCGTGTCGTGGTCCACGGAGCACACCCGCAGCGGGGTGAACCCGTCAGCCGTGCTCATCAGAGTGCCTTGAAGAATTCGAACGGTTCGGAGCAGACCCTGCACACGTATGTGGCCTTGCAGGCAGTACCACCGAAGTGGCTGATGAGCCGGGTGCGTCGTGACCCGCAACGTGGGCAGGCGACCGGTGCTTCGACCGCTGTGACGCCCGGCTCGGTGACCCGGGGCGGCGGTGCGATCCCGGCGGCGAGCAGACGCTCGTGGCCGCGCTCGGTGATCCAGTCCGTCGTCCACGCCGGGCTCATGACGAGCCGGACGTCGGCCTCGAACCCAGCGGATCGGATCGCGGCCGCGACGTCGTCGCGAATCTGCTCGGTCGCCGGACAACCCGTGTATGTCGGTGTGAGCTCGACCACGACCTGGCGGCCGTCGAACCCGACCGACCGGACGATACCCAGGTCGCCGAGCGTGACATGGGGCAACTCCGGATCCTCGATCTCGCGGATCAGCTCGTCGAGGTCGGCGACGATCGCCGCGCTCACCACGTCGCACCGGGGTGAGCTCGCGCCAGCACCTGCATCTCGCCGACGAGGTACGAGAACGCTTCGGAGTGGTAGCCGGTGCGGCCACCGGTCTGCATCACGCCGTCGTCCGGGACGGTCAAGGTCGCCTCGCCGAGCGCGTCGGCGACGGTGCGGTGCCACTCGTCGCGCAACGGCACCGGGTCGGCGGCGATCGATGCCGCGACGAGCTCGTCCTCGACCTCGTCGCATTCGAACAGCTCACCGGTGAACCGCCAGACGTGGTCGATCGCGCGCTGCATCCTGCCGTGGCTCTCCTCCGTCCCGTCGCCGAGACGCACCACCCAGCTGCGCGAGTGACGCAGGTGATACCCGGTCTCCTTGACCGATTTCGCCGCGAGCGCAGCCAGCGTTGGGTCGTGTGACGCCTGCATGGCCCGCCAATAGGGCAACGCGTACGCATCGTGGAGGAACTGGCGGGCGATCACGTGGGCGAAGTCGTCGCAGGTCTGCTCGACGAGGAGCGGGTTGAGGAACTCGTGCTGGTCGCGCCAGTAGGCGTAGTGGTCCTCGTCGCGCACGCGGCCGTCGACCGGGCCCTCGATCTCGCCGGCGTACGCGTACAACGCACGGGCCTGACCGATCAGGTCGAGCGCGAGGTTCGAGAGCGCCATGTCCTCTTCGATCTCGGGCGCGTGGGTGATCGTCTCGAGGAGGCGTTGGGCGAGCACGAGCGCCCGGTCACCCTGCCGGAGTGTGTAGGTGAGGAGCGCGTTCATCACATGTTGGCGACTTCGTCGGGGAGCTCGAAGTCGGTCGGGTGGCGGAAGGTCTTGTCCAGCGCCGGATCGAACAGCGTGGCGCGGTCGTCGGGATCGGATGCTGTGATGTCGTTCGACTTCACGACCCAGAGGCTGACGCCTTCGGATCTGCGGGTGAAGAGGTCGCGTGCGTTCTGGATCGCGAGCTCGGCATCGGGTGCGTGGACGGTGCCGGCGTGGACGTGACTCACGCCGCGCTTGGCGCGGACGAAGACCTCCCACAGTGGCCAGTCCGAGGAGGTGCTCATGCGGCGGCCTCAGCCGCGGCGGCTCGTGCCGCCTCCTTGTCGGCGTATGCGGACGCAGCCGCGCGCACCCATGTGCCACCTTCGTGCGCGCCCAGGCGGGTCGCCATGCGCTCGCGGTTGCACGGGCCGTTGCCCTTGACGACCTGCCAGAAGTGGGCCCAGTCGATCGGACCGTGGACGTAGTGTCCCGTCGTCTCGTCGTAGGACAGGTCGGGGTCGGGGATGGTCAGGCCGAGCAGATCGGCCTGCGGGACCGTCGCGTCGATGAACTTCTGGCGCAGCTCGTCGTTGCCGAATCGCTTGATGCCCCAGCGCATGCTCTGATCACCGTGCACCGATTCGGCGTCGGGGGGTCCGAACATCATGATCGACGGCCACCACCAGCGATCGAGCGCCTGCTGGGCCATCGATCGTTGCTCGTCCGTGCCGTTGGCCAGGGTGAGCATGATCTGGAATCCCTGGCGCTGGTGGAAGCTCTCCTCCTTGCAGATCCTGACCATCGCTCGGGCGTACGGGCCGTAGGAGCAGCGGCACAGGGGGACCTGGTTCATGATCGCCGCGCCGTCGACGAGCCACCCGATCGCGCCGACGTCGGCCCAGGTCAGGGTGGGGTAGTTGAAGATCGACGAGTACTTCTGGCGGCCGGTGTGGAGCCGGTCGAGGAGCTCCTCACGGGGTGTGCCGAGGGTCTCGGCGGCGCCGTACAGATAGAGCCCGTGTCCGGCCTCGTCCTGCACCTTGGCCGTGAGGATGGCCTTGCGTCGCAGCGACGGCGCTCGGGTGAGCCAGTTCCCCTCGGGTTGCATGCCGATGATCTCGGAGTGCGCGTGCTGAGCGATCTGGCGAACGAGCGTCTTGCGGTACTCGTCGGGCATCCAGTCGTTGGGTTCGATCCGCTCGTCCGCGTCGATCAGTTCGTCGAAGCGTTCCTGCAGGCGATCGTCGGAAGAGGTGGTGGCGACCATGACCCCTCAGTCTATGACACACGTCGCGGCTTGTCCAGCTATTGTTGCGTGTCATAAAGTCGGCTGAGCTCGGCAGTCCCGGGCGGCTCGGCTGCGACCGCGATTCCCTCGTACCGTTCGCGGATCCGTCGGAGCGGCACCTCATGCGCCGAGGACGAACGAGGACGCCCACTCGGGTCGAGGCGGGAGCGGTTCGTCGCCCGACAGCCAGGCACGCCACTCCTCGTCGGTCAGGCGGGGCTCCGAGCTCGAGCGCCAGAACTCGTAGTACGACGCGACCTGACCGACCGCCAGCTCGAACCGGCCGTCGCCGATCGGGACGATCACGTAGATCTTCTCGACGTCACCGGTGCCGAGCTGCAGGTAGTCGAACGACGCCGTGAAGACGTCGGTGACCAGGCCGGCCCGCTCGTCGAAGTCCGGGACGGCGGCGCCGTACTCGGTGAGCTCGATCTCGCTCGACACGATCCACAGGTACTCGAGCTCCGATCCGATGTCGAGCAGCCGCTCGTTCTCGGCATCGCTGGCCACGATGCCCTGGAGCTCGCGTGCTGCGATGCCGCCGAGCCAATCCGAGAGCTCGATCAGCGTTCCCAGGAGATCGTCCGTCTCGCCGGTCAGCAGCCCGCGCTCGGCGAAGCCATCATGGAGCAGCCCGGCCGCCGACGCGACGCGCTCGAAAGCAACCGGGTCGGGTTCCACCCAGTGGCGGGGCACGAACGCCGCCGGCTCGGGGCCGTCGCCCTCTCCCGCAGCACCCTGCTTGGTGTACAGCACCGTGTCGTGTTTCATCTCGGTGTACGACGCGAGGCCCGTCTGGAGCGCCTTCGCCGCCCACGCATCTGTCTGCATGAAGTCGGGATAGGCCTGCCCACGCGGCTGGAACTGCGGCTCGATCGCCGCGAGCCAAGCGTCGTAGACGGTGCCGGCCCAGTCGTCGGGCTCGCGGGCCGCCACGAGGGCCGTCAACTCGTCGAGTTGCTCCTCGTAGTGGAGGTACGTCGACTCGGTGGCGAGTTGCAGCTCGCGGGCGAGCGGGGAACCGAACGTCGCTGCCACGTCGAGTGCGGACACGCGCACGCGACGCTCGTCGGGTGGCTCCCGTCCGACATTGGGCCAGGCGAGTTGGTCGAGGATGAACGAGTCGAGTGTGAAGCGGGCGCCCATCATGCGGACGCTGGCCCGCTCCGGATCGATCGCGACCGCGTGGTCTGCCACGACGGCATCGGCGATCTCCTTCGCATCGGCGGCGATCAGCAGCTCGGGGTCGGAGGACCAACCGGGAACGGCGACGTCGGTTGCGGCCGTGAGTTGACGCGGGTCGACGTCGTCGGCGAGACCGACGAGGAACGCCGTCGGCTCGTACAGCGACGTCCAGCGAGCGAGCTGCTCGGGATCGGCGACGATCACGCGCGTCGCGAGGAGGCCGGGTACGACACCGATTCCGTCGGCCAGCGCGAACCCTTCCTGACCGAGCAGCGACATCGCCCTGAAGTAGCGCCGGAGGTCGGGTGTGCGGCGGTAGTGGCCGCGCGGCAGGAACAGGCTGTAATCCACGCACCCGACGAACGAATCGGGAGCCTGGCACTCGATCGCGCCGGTGATCGGCGAGGTCTGCATGCCGGCCGCGGCCTCGACCAGGCCGACCTCGTCGGCGGCCAGATCGTTGGTCGCGCCGACGTCGAGCTCCAGCAGCACGGCGGCCGCCTCGTAGTAGGCGGTCGCCCGATGGGCGGCATCGGCGAGCTCGGTTCCGGCCAGCTCAGACTCCTGATCCCGCGCGGCTGCGACCGCGTCGCCGACGAGATCCTCGAGGATCGGGAGCAGACGTTCCTGTTCTGTATCGCGGAGTACCCGGTCGAAAACCAGATGCCACGAGTGGTACAGGGCGTCGGTCGTCACGAACAGCGGCAGATCCCAGTAGGCGTCGTCCTTGTAGCCGTCGTGGAAGAAGCGGTACCCATCGCGGCCGTCGACGACGAACGCACTCGTCTCGAGTCGATCGATGAACCCATCCCACGAGGTCGGGTCGCTGGCGGCGAAGTACTCGAATCTCGATTCTTGGGCAGGCACGAGCAGCACGTCGTCGAACGAGGTGGGGGAGCGGGGGCCGGCGTACCGCGCGTCGGCCGCGAGCGGCGCAACCCAGCGGTACTGGGCGAACGGTTCCACCGATCGCAGACCCGATGCGGACGCGCGGATCGCGTCACCCGTCGGGATCGATGATGGCGCTGCGGTGGTGTCGGCCGTCGTGGTGTCGGCCATCGTGGTGTCGGCCGTCGTGATTGCGGTGGTGGGCGCGGTCGTCGTGCCGGTCGCCGCTGGCAGGGTCGCACTGGTCGCGGACGGCCCATCGGCGCCGGTGGTCGTCGACGTGGCCGAGTCGTCTCCTGTGCAGGCAGCGATCGCCATCGAGACCGCCATCAGCGTGGCGACGGGTCGGCGGTGTGGGTGAGGTCGATGTCGCATGTCGTTCCTCTCAGTCGTTCCGGGTCCCGAGTGGCGCACCAGCGCCGGGACCGTTCCCAGCCGCGTGGGCGGGTGCTCGATCGGTGAGCACGGGGTCGGTGTGTCCGTCGGCGTCGATGTCGGCGCACGTCGGAGTGGACGCTCCCGGCAGCACGGCCGCGGTCCGGAAGCCGAAGCCGTCCCAGAACCACGCACCCCCGCTGGCCGTGGTGGGCTCCCTCATCGTGGTGAAGCCGAGCGCCATCGCGCCGTCGCAGACCGCGATCGCGTCGACCGGCTGGAACATCAGCGCCGAGCCCCATCGCAAGCGTCCCGCGCCGGTGTAGACCCCCAGGTGGGCGGTTTTCCCCTGGGCGTCGAACCAGTCGATCTGAGGGAGGGCGTCGTGGGCGGGCTCGGCGGTTGCCGGGCGTCGCGAGGCGAGCACGATGTCGATCACGCCGGTGCCGGTGATGTCACCGATCGAGCGGGCCACTTCGTCGACACGGTCCGGGAGCGGGCTGGTTCCCCAGGCTCGTGTAGTTCCGTCGGCGGGGGACCACGCTCGCACTGGCGTCCACCAGTCGGCCTCGAGCGCGACAGCGTCGCCGACCGGATCGTCCCACCCGACGAACGTTGCCCGTCCAGCGTAGATCTCGACTCGTCCGGTGCGCATCGCCAGGACTCCGCTGCGGTCTGCGAGCACCTCGAGCACCGAACCGACGCGGGTGCGTGGCATCCGCTGGTCGAACAGTGCGTTGCCGAGGCCGGGGGCGACCACGGACGTGTGCTCACCGTCGTCCGAGATGCTGACGGGGTACGTCACGTGCGCCCCGTGACCCCAGACGACGTCGGCACCCCACTCGGCCAACAAGCCGGCGATGTGGGCGAGGGCAGGGTCGGGACGGGTGAGGTACTCGACTCCACCGTGCAGGCCGACCACGACGACGTCCACCGTGCTCCGCAGCTCGGTGACGATCGCACGCGCTGCGTCGGCGTCCCAGGCGTTCACCCCGGCGGTCGTGTCGGTCGCGGCCAGTCCACCGGCGTTGTCGAACGCGACGACACCGACAGTCATGCCGGCGAGCTCGACGATCAGCGGCTCACGTGCCGCAGCGGACGTCTCGCCGCCGCCGGCGGTCAGGAGGCCTGCCGTCGACAGCGCTGCCTGGGTGTCGAGCACGGTGTCGGGTCCACCATCGGTCGCGTGGTTGTTGGCGATGCCCAGGATGTCGAATCCAGCGCCGGCGAGCAGGCTGGCCGCTCCCGGGTCTGCTTCCACTGCGAACTCGCCGACGGCGTGCGGTCGGTCGGTCAGGGGCGACTCGAGATTGGCGAACGCGAGGTCGGCGCCGGCGAGAGCGGGTCGGAGACGCTCGAAGACGCTCGACGGATCGCCGCCCACGACGGGGGCGACCCCGCGCCCGAGCATCACGTCGCCCACGAACACGAGCCGGATCGGGGATGCAGCCGATCGGAGAGGCGCATCAGGCTCCTCGGCTCCGATCGATGTCGGCGGCACGCCGGTGGCCGTGGCTGCGTCGGTCGTCGAGGAGGCGCGTTCGCCACCCGCCGGCGAGGCCGCGCACGACGACGCGAGCACGCACACGACGGCGACCTTCAGCCTCGCACTCATACCCTCAGCGTGCGCCTGCCGGTCACGTCCGGACAGGGCCGAACGCCTGGCGTCTGTCGCGACGGTGCCGGGGCCGACTCAGACGCGGTAGCCGATCGCGCGCAGCAGGTCGAGGCGCTCTGCGACATCCGATTCGGTCTCGACGCCGAGCGGCGGTTCGCCGTCGACGACGCCCACGATGCCGCGCCCGCGATCCGTGACTGCGACCAGCACCTCGAGCGGGTTGGCAGTCGCACAGATGATGCGGCAGACCTCGGGAACCCGCTTCAGCTGGTTGAGCACGTTCACCGGGTAGCCGTCGCGCAGGTACACCACGAAGCAGTGGCCGGCGCCGATTGCGAGGGCAGCATCGACGGAGGCAGCCACCAGCTCGGGGTCGTTGCCCGAGCGACGGACGAGCCTCGGCCCGGATGCCTCGCAGAAGGCGGCTCCGAAGCGGAGCGCCGGTGACGATCCGGCGAGCGTCTCGTGGAGGTCGACGATGGTCTTGATGAAGTGGGATTGCCCGACGATCACGTTCGCATCGTCGGGGATCGCAATGGGGACGGCTCGCAGCTCCATGGCCCCAGCGTGCGCCTCCTGCTCCGCTACCGCCAGTGCCGTCCGCCGTTACATTCGGGGTCAGACCCCGAATGTAACGGCGGGGTGTCGGAGGGTGTCGACGTCGTGGCCGGGGATGACGGTGGTTCCGGCATCGCGCTCGCGGCGCAGCATGGCGAGTGATTCACGCTGCTGTGCGAGATCGAACGCGAACGGAGGGAGCACGTCGTCGTCGAGGGTGTGCGCGAAGTAGCAGGCGTCGGCAGCGAGGATCACCGGCCCGTCAGCGGTCCGGACGAGCAGCGACTGGTGCCCGCACGTGTGGCCGGGCGTCGGGAGTGTGACGACCGAACCTTCGCCGAACACATCGTGGGGGCCGGCGATGACGGTGACGGCATGACCGAGGTCGTACAGCGACCGGTCGTATCCGGCATCGTCGTCCCCCATCGCGACCGACCACTCGTCGCGTTGGACGATGACGCGGGCGTTCGGGAGCTCGCACAATCCTCCGACATGGTCGAAGTGGCAGTGCGAGACGACGACGGTGAGCGGCCCGTCGGCGTCGACGTCGTGCTCCGCGAGGCGGTGGGCGATCGTGCCGCCGCCGTCGAGATCGGGACTGAAGAGCTTGGCGAGGCGACCGAGCGACGCCGAGCCTTCCGCCAGCGCCGGATGGAGGCCGAGATCGAACACGACCTCGCCCCGTGGATGGCGGACCAGCCACGCCGTGACCGGAATGCGGATCTCGTCGATCGATCCGCCGGCGACCAGCGTCCGCTGCTGGGTTCGCAGCCATCCGCAGTCGAGTGGGGTGATGGATGCGACGCTCACGACGCACCTCGCGCCGGGCCGCGCAGGAAGTGGGGCCACGGGTCGGGCATCGGTCCGGCATCGACATGGATGACCACGGGGCCGCTCGTCGAGAACGCCTCGTCGAGGCGCTGCCGGAGCTCGTCGGGGTTCGCTGCGTGGAGACCGGTGGCGCCGAAGCTGCGTGCGTAGGCAACGAAGTCCGGATTGCGCAGCGTCGACGCGATCGTGCGATCGTCGCCGAACTTCTGCTGTTGCATGCGCCTCACGTTGCCGTATGCGCCGTCGTCGAAGACGGCGCACACCAAGTCGATGTCGTACTGGACGGCGGTCGCCAGCTCGTTGCCCGTGAAGAGGAAGCCTCCGTCGCCGGCGACGACGAGCGCCTTGCGGCCGCCCCGTCGCTGCAGCGCGTGTTGGGCACCCAGCCCGTGCGCGAACCCGGCTCCGAGTGTGCCGGCCGGGCCGCTGCTGAGCAGCGTTCGCGGATGCCGGAAGTCGAAGGCGAGGTGGGAGGCGAAGCCGATCTGGGTGACGTCCTCGACGAGGACTCCGTCATCCGGGAGCACGTCGCGGATCGCGGCGAGATGATCGAGTTGTGGCCGGAGATGATCGATGTCGGCGAAGTACTGGCTTCGGAGCGCCGCCACCTGGTCGGTGCGATCGGGGCGCGTCGGGAGATCGTCGAGTGCAACGAGCAGGGCACGACAGACCGCATCGGCGTCGCCGTGGACACCGATCGTCCCGAGGCCGTGGCGGTCGAGCTCGTCCGCGTCGATGTCGATCTTGACGATCGTGAGGTCGTCGTCGGTGCGCCAGTGCATGATCGGCCACTCGAGCCGGGTGCCGATCGCGACGACCACGTCGGCGTGCATCCAGAGGCGGTGACCGACCGCGAGATGGGCGAACAGCGGATGTGCGGTCGCGATCACACCGTGTCCCATGCGTCGCGTCGTCACGGGCGCTTGCAGCCGTTCGGCGAGTTCCCGGACGGATGGGCCGGCGTCCTGGGCGCCACCGCCGACGACGATGAGCGGTCGCTCTGCCCGTCGAATCGCCGCGACGGCTCGGTCGAGTGAGTCCCCGTCGAGGCTCGGTGTCGTCGCGTTCGGAACGTGCACCGTCCCCGGAGCCATCGATCGCCAGCGGTCGACGGGGACCTCGACGCTCACCGGTCGCGGTCGTCCCGACACGACGGCGTCGAGCGCTCGCTGGAGCGATTCGGTGGCAGCGGTCGGATCGGCGAGCAGAGCAGCGTGTTTGGTGACCTGTTCGACGATCGCATGCTGATCGGGGAGCTCGTGCAGGACACCGAAGCCACGTCCCTGCGCCGAAGTCGGGATCTCGCCGACGATCGCCAACACCCTGGCGTTCGACCAGTACGCGCTCGACAACGCAGCCGAGGCGTTCAGGAGACCGGGTCCGGGAACCACGCAGCATCCGGCTGGTCGGCCCGTCACCTGCGCTGCGCCCATCGCCATGTAGGCAGCGCCCTGCTCGTGGCGGGTGACGATCGGCTCGATGTCCGGCGCATCGACGAGGGCATCGAAGAAGTCGTCGTTCTGGACACCGGGAAGGCAGTAGATGGTGTCGATCGATGTATGCCTCAGGCCCGCCACCACATGCTGGGCGATGGTCGTCGTCTCGGTCCCGTCGTGTTCGTCCGCGGCCATGGGCCCAGGTCTAGCCGCTGCTCCGGGGTGCCGGCCGCACGGACGCCGCCGATCGGCTTCGTTCGACCCGTCCAGGGGTGAGACGATGGCCCGATGAGTCTCCTGCCGGCCTTGGACGGTGCGTTCGGCGATGTCGGCGACGCAGTTCGGGTGGTCGGTGACATCGTCTCGTGGGAGACCCTGTCCGGTCGCGCCGATGCACTCGGGCCGTACATCGCCGCGGCACCTGCGATCGCGGTGTGCGGGACCCCGACGCTCGACACGGTGGTCGCGGTGGTCGCCGGCTTGCGAGCAGCGATCCCGGTCGTGCCCGTGCCCGCCGATGCCGGTCCGGTGGAGCGCGACCACATCCTTCGCGACTCGGGTGCGTCGGTCGTGATCGGGCAACCTGATTGGCCGGAGGTCGAACTCCCGCGTGTGCCGATCCCGACGGGGCAACCGGGGCCGACCGACTGGGTCGACGTCGACGCAGAGGCACCCGCGCTGATCATGTACACGTCGGGCACGACCGGTCTGCCGAAGGGCGCGGTGATCTCCCGACGTGCGATCGCGGCCGGCCTCGACGGGCTCGCCGAAGCATGGGGCTGGTCGGATGGCGACAAGTTGGCCCACGGGCTTCCGCTGTTCCACGTCCACGGCCTGATCCTGGGCGTGCTCGGTCCGCTCAGGGTCGGTTCCCGGCTCTTCCATACGGGCCGTCCGACTCCCGAGGCGTACGCGCAGGCGGGGGGAACGATGTACTTCGGTGTACCTACGGTGTGGGGGCGGATCGCGGCGTCGCCGCTGCATGCAGCGGCACTGTCGGCGGCCCGGCTGCTCGTCTCGGGGAGTGCGGCGCTTCCGGTGCCGGTCTTCGAGCACCTTCGTGCATTGACGGGTCACACACCGGTCGAGCGATACGGGATGACCGAGACGCTGATCACCTTGTCGACACGTCACGACGGCGATCGTCGTCCCGGCTTCGTCGGGATCCCGATCGCAGGGGTGGAGACCCGGTTGCGATCGGACGACGGTGAGTCGGTCGACCACGACGGTGAGACCATCGGGGGTCTGCAGGTCAGGGGCGACACTCTCTTCAGCGGCTACCTGAACCTGCCCCAGCAGACCCGCTCATCGATGACCGGCGACGGATGGTTCGTCACCGGTGACGCGGTCACGATCGGCCCGGACGGCTTTCATCGCATCGTCGGACGAGCCTCGATCGACATCATCAAGTCGGGCGGATACAAGGTGGGCGCGGGTGAGGTCGAGACCGCACTCCTGTCACACCCCTCGGTCGCCGAGGCAGCGGTGATCGGTGTTCCCGACGACGACCTGGGGGAGCGAATCGTCGCCGTCGTCGTCGGTGACGGCATCGATGTCGGTGACCTCATCGACCATGTCGCTGCCTCACTCTCGATTCACAAGCGTCCACGTGAGGTCCGCGTCGTCGACGCGCTGCCACGAAACGCGATGGGCAAGGTACAGAAGCAGTTGCTGCGCGACTGACGGTTCGGGGTTGCGTCCGGCAGCGTCACCCGGTGCGAACGAACGGGAAGACCTTGCGATGTCCGAGCGACGATTCGAGCACGATCTCGAACGGATCGCCGACCGGGGCGCCCTCGAAGACGACCTCGACGTGGAACTCGCCTTCGTCGTCGACCTCGGTGAACGCAGCGCCGTAGGGTGAGACGATCCAGATGTCGGTGCCGGGGGCCGCCGTCCCCTCGAACTCCTCGTACGGCGGGTCGCTGTCGCAGCTGCCCCAGAACTGACGCACCGTGAACTCGTGGCGGGCGTCGGTCGGCGGGCGCGGTTCCTCCTCGTGCACCTCGCTCGTCGTCGTGGTGGGCGCCGGCTCCCTGCGGGTCTCGGGTGGGTTCGTCGTCGGAGGTGGTTGCTCGGCGCGGCGCTTCTCGGCGTCGTGGGCGGGCGGTGGATCCTCGAGCTTCGGCGCCGACGCGGACGGCTCGGTGACCGGTGGCGGGTCGTCGGGCGTGGGCCCCGCCGGGGTCGACTCCTCCGCCGGCTTGGTCTCAGGGTGCGGGGCAGGCTTCGGCTGCGTCGTCGCGACCTCGAACGGCGTGGCAGCGCCGTCGTCATCCGATCTGTCCGAGCCGCCGATGAGCTCCCCGGTCACGACGCGGATCGGTGTGAGCTCCGGGATACTCGTGGTGCTCGGGATACTCGTGGTGCTCGTGCTCGTGGTGCTCGTGGTGGCGCCGGGCGCCTGCGATGTCGTCGGCGCCCTCGCAGGAGCGGTCGGTGCGCCCAACTCGTCGCCCGGTTCGGGACCGACGACGCGAAAACCCTGATCTGCCGGACCCCCGGCGATCTGGTCGCCGGTCAGCGCAGCAACTCCGCTGGTGACGGCTGCGAGACCGGCGACCATTCCCAGGATGACGAATCGGCGCCGGCTGTGCGGGGGCGGGGTCGCCATCGCGAGGGCGAGGCGGCCAGGGCTGGGGGTTGGTACGAAAGCGGTCGCCGCCTCGTCGAGGAGCCGGTGCAGTCGGTGCTCGTTCATCGGAGATCATCTCCCAGCTGGGCGGCGAGCGCGGTGTGTCCACGGTGAACGTGGGACCGCACCGCGCCGATCGAACAACCGATCGTGTCGGCGATCTCGGTCTCGGTGTAGCGGAGCCAGTACTTCAGGACGACGGCGGTGCGCTGCTTCGGCGACAGCATCTGGAGTGCCGACACGATGTCGGGCCGCGTCGAACGACTCATCGCCTCGTTCTCCGCCGATGCGGCGACGTTCGGTCCCGACCGAACGAGCTGATCGGCGAGATGACGGCGGGCGGTGGCCCTGCGGCGGTGCGACGACATCGCCAGGTTGGTGACCGTCGTGCGCAGATACGCGGTCGCCTTCGACTTGTCCTCGAGCTCACCCCACTTCTCGTAGAGCGTGGTGAACGCCTCGTGGGCGAGGTCCTCGGCGAGGTGAGGGTCGGCGACGAGGAGGAAGGCGAGCCGGGCGATCCCGGCGTAGCCCGCCCCGTAGATCTCGACCACCTCCGCTCGCGGGTCGACGTGTGCGGCGGCGTCGACGGACCCGTCGGGTACGGCCCGGAGGTGGCGGGTCGCCGGCTCCGACCGACCGGAGGTGTCCGCGGTGGCGTGCATCATCGTATGTATCGACGTTCGAACGGGCGATCTCTATGACGCGAACGACGACGTTGACGAAAGCTTGACGTGCCGGCGCGGGCCGGCGAGCGCTACGCCCGCGTGATCACGTAGTCCGACAGATCGACGTCGTGGGTCATCTGCCAGTACTCGAGCAGGCTGAAGGGCGACACCGACACGACTCGACCGTGTGAGTTGCGGTAGTAGGTCGACATCCCCGGATGGCTCCAGACGAGATCGGCGTGGCGTCCGTCGACGAGGCGTACGAACTCGTCGTGCACTCGTTGCTTGGGTTCGATCGCCGCGATCCGACGTTCGATCATGCGGACGATCGCGTCGGTGATGTACCGCGTCTGGCTCTCTGCCTGGAAGATCGCGCTCCCTCCGTGGCCGAGACCGGTGCTCGGACCCTGCATCAGGAACAGGTTGGGGAAGCCGGGCACGGTGATGCCGAGGTGGGCGGTGGCGTCGTCGTGCCCCCACACGTCGTCGAGCGTCACGCCGTCGCGTCCGACCGGCGAGATCGCGCGGGCCATGTCGGTCATCCGGAATCCGGTCGACAGGACGACGACATCGGCGTCGTGATGCCGACCGTCCACGGTCGCGACACCACTCGACGTGATCCGATCGATCGACGCGCCCGTCAGCGTGACGTTCGAACGACACAGCGTGCGGTACCACCCGTTGTCGAGCAGGATGCGTTTGCCGTAGGGGGGATAGTCCGGCACGCAGACCTCGACCAGGTCGCTTCGGTCGCCGAGCTCCGAACGGATGTGGTCGATCATCTCCTGGCGGTGACGCTCGTTGACACGATTGAGCGACCGTTCCGGGTGCGGCCACTCGGGATCCTTGCGGAGGAACGGCAGGAGCCCGTCGCCGTAGCGCCACAGCATGGTGAACCGGAACCACGCTGCGTAGAACGGGACGTTGGCGAGCAGCCATTGGGCGCGTTCGCTGAGCAGATCGTGGTACCGGGCGATCGGGCGCGCCCACTGCGGGCTGCGTTGGAGGATCGTGAGGTGCTCCACGTCGCCGGCGATCGCGGGAACGATCTGCATCGCTGATGCACCCGTGCCGACGATCGCCACCCGTGCGCCGCGGAGGTCGAGTTCGTCGGGCCATGCCGACGTGTGGAAGACCGGCCCGTCGAAGTCGTCCACTCCGGCGATGTGGGGGATCGAGGGGATTCCGAATTGTCCGATGGCGACAACGAGATCCGTTCCCGAGATCGTCTCGCGGGCGCCATCGGCGGTCACGACCTCGATGATCCAGTGGCTGCCCGACTCATCCCACGTGGCCGCGCTGACGTTCGTGCCGAACCTGAGGTGGTCGCCCAGTCCGAACTCGTCCGTCGCCCGCCGGAGGTAGTCGAGCAGCTCGCGCTGCGGGGAGAAGTTGCGCGACCACGGGTAGCGACTTCCCATCGAGAAGGAGTACGCGTGGTTGGGGGTGTCGACCCCGCATCCCGGGTACGTGTTGTCCCGCCACGTACCGCCGACCTCGTCGGCGCGTTCCAGCATGGTGAACGGCACGCCGAGGCGTCGCAGTCGTGCGCCCACGGCGATGCCGCTGGCTCCGGCACCGACGACCACGACGTGGCGATCGATCCGGTCGGGTCGAGAGGCGCTCCACTCGACGTCTCGCGGCGTCAGACCGAGGTCCTCGCGCATCATCGGTGCGTAGCCGTCGTCGATCGGCTCCCCCATGCACCACCGCATCATCTCGAGCATCAGCTCGTCGCCGGGATCGTCGACGGCGGGCGCAACCGGACCATCGGTCAGCAGATCGACGGCAGCCCGGCGGATGTCGCCGGCGACCGATGGAGCGAGGCCTGCGTCCTCGTCGGCGATCAACCGAACGTCGCGGCGCGGACGATACGGGTCGCGGAGCCATCGACGATCGCCGGTGAGGTGGACGACGCACATCAGGAGGACCCGGAGGTCCGCGTCGACGAGTGCGTCGGCGAGCGCCGTGCGGTCGAGTCCAGTTGCGAGCCTGCCCATCCCGCCGAGGACAGTACGGGGCAGCACGCCGGCTCGTCGTGCCGGGACGCCGGCGCCGTCGCTACGGTGGAGCGGTGCTCATCTGCGTGATCGGTGCCGGTTCCCTCGGTTCGGCGATCGGCGGCACGCTCGCCACCGCCGGTCACGATGTCACACTCGTCACGCGGAACCGGGCTCACGTCGAGGCGATCGTCTCCGCTGGTCTGCGGATGCACGACGGTGCGAGCGAACAGGTGGTCGATATCGCAGCGGCGACGGGGTACGACGGACTCGAGCCGGTCGATCTGGCGATCGTGCTCGTGAAGTCGTTCGACACCGATGACGCGATCGGGGCGGCGATGCCGGTGATCGGTGAGCGGACCGTCGTGCTCACATTGCAGAACGGGGTGGGCTGCGAGGAGATCATCGCCGGTCGCATCGGCTTCGAGCGGGTCGTCGCCGGTCGCACATTCGTCGGTGGCCGGCTCGTCGAACCGGGCGTCGTGGAGTACGGCGTGGTGGGTCGTCGAACGACCATCGGCGAGCTCGACGGGGCACGATCGGACCGGATCGAGGAGATCGCCGCAACCTTCGAGCGCGCCGGGATGGCCGTCGACGTCAGCACCGACATCCGAGCGATGATGTGGGAGAAGTTGTTCGTCAACGTCGCCACCGGCGCGTGGAGCTCGCTCACCGGACTGCCGTACGGCGAGCTGTCGACACATCCCGACGTCGAGGCGATGGCGATCGCGACCGTGGCCGAGGCGATGGAGGTCGCCCGAGCGCTGGGCATCGCCGTCACGACCACCGATCCAGAGGTGCCATGGCGACGTGCCTGGGAGGGGTTGCCCTACGGTTTCAAGGCGTCGATGCTGCAGAGCGTCGAGAAGGGTTCGCGGACCGAGGTCGACGTGATGCACGGCGCCGTCTGCCGCGGCGGTCGCCAGAGCGGTGTGCCGACACCGGTCAACGACACCCTCTGGGCTGCCGTGCGAGGGCTCGAGCACCGCCTCACCATGTCGGCGTACGGCGACGCGGCGTGCTGACGGTCAGGTCTCAGTGCCGAAGGCCTGTCGCAGTGCCGCCCCGAGATCGTCGTGGGCCTGCTCAGCGCGGCCGATGAGGTGCCACCGCGAGACGAATCCGTGCACGACGCCGGGGTAGTCGACCACGGTGGTCGGCACCCCGCTGTCGCGCAACCGAGCCGCATACGTCTGGCCCTCGTCGCGGAGCGGATCGAACTCGGCCGTCTGGACGAATGCCGGAGCGAGGTGGTCGAGCCGGTCGGCGCGGCCCGGTATCGCGTAGGGATCGTTGCGGTACCGACGCGGGACGAAGTGATCCCAGAACCAGCCCATGTCGGTGGCGGTCAGGAAGTAGCCCTCGCCGTTCTCTTTCATCGACGGATACTCGTCCTGACGATCGTCGATGCAGGGATAGATCAGCGACTGCAACGCGAGATCGAGGCCCTCGTCCCGGGCGCGCAGGGCCACCCCGGCCGCCAGGTTCCCGCCGGCGCTGTCGCCGCAGACCGCCAGGCGCGACCGGTCGCCTCCCCAGCGGTCGGCGTTTCGGGCCAGCCAGGCCGTGACCGTCCAACAGTCGTCGTGCGGCGCTGGGAACGGGTGTTCCGGTGCCAACCGGTAGTCGACCGACACGACCATCGCTCCACTGCGTGCAGCGATCCGCCTCGCCAACGCGTCATGGCCGTCGAGGCTGGACAACACCCACCCACCACCATGGAAGAACACCACGACGGGGAGTCCCTCAGCGACTGACGGCGCGTAGACGCGCACGTCGATGTCGCCGCCCGGCCCGGGCAGCACACGATCCTCCACCCGAGCCAGCGGGTCGGCATCGGGTTTGGGTGCGGCGTCGTAGTTCGTACGGGCTTCGCTCACCCCACCGTCGGACAGCGCCGGAGCGTCGACGGCCGCCAGAGTCTCGAGCAGTTCGGCGACATCCGGGTCGAGCGGCATCGGCTCAGTGTGGCATCGGCGGGGTGCTGGTTCCGGGTCGGCGCTCGCGAGGTGCGACAATCGTCGGGTGGGTACCTACAACGCTGCCGTCTGGCTGATCGATCGTCACGTCGAGCACGACGCCGGCGACCGCATCGCGATCCGATGCGCGGGCGGGTCGTCCACCTACGCCGACGTGCAGCGCGCGATCTTTCGCGCCCAGCACGCCCTCGCCGATCGTGGCGTCGGCACGGGCGACCGGGTCGCGTTGGTCGTCAACGACGAGCCGGACTTCGTGGCGTGGTATCTCGGTGCGATGCGATCGGGGGCGATCCCGATCCCGTTGTCGACGATGCTCACCGGCGACGACATCTCGGCCATCGTCGCCGACGCGCAGGCGTCGCTCGTCGTTGCTTCGGCCGAGCACGAACCGCGGCTGGACGGAATCGACACCGTCGCCGGCAAGGTGGTGCTGGGTGGTGAGTCTTGGGCGGCCTACGACGACCGTTCGGAGGCAGCCGTGGCCGACACCGACGCGACGTCGCCCGCCTTCTGGCTGTACAGCTCGGGGACGACCGGTACCCCCAAGGGCGTGATCCACCGCCACGCCAGTCTCCAGGCGACCGCCGACACCTATGCCAGGACCGTGCTCCAGTCGGGCCCCGACGACCGGTTCCTCTCGGTCGCGAAACTCTTCTTCGCATACGGCCTCGGCAACTCGCTGACGTTCCCGTTCGCCGTCGGTGGCACGACCATCCTCAACCCGGAGCGACCGACACCGGCCGCCATGCTGCAACTCATCGCCGAAGAGCGGCCGACGTTGTTCTTCGCGAGCCCAGGTTTCGTGGCTGCGATCCTCGACCACGGCCCCGATCCCGAAGTGTTCTCCTCGGTGCGTGCCACGGTCACCGCTGGGGAGTCGCTCCCCGGCGACCTCCAGCGCCGTTTCGCCGGGGCGTACGGTCATGACGTCCTCGACGGGATCGGCACGACCGAAGCGCTCCACATCTTCGTGTCGAACCGCCCCGGCGACCAGGTCGCCGGGAGCAGCGGGACCCCGGTCGAGGGATACGAGACGAAGCTGTTGGACGACGACGGTGACGAGATCACCGACGCAGAGACGCCGGGCTATCTCCACGTGCGCGGCCCGTCGATCGCCGACGGCTATTGGCAGCGACCCGAGCAGACCGCGGCCGCCTTCCTCGACGGTGGCTGGCTCCGGACCGGGGACGTGTACGTGCGATCGGCCGATGGACACTGGACGTTCCTGGGTCGGAACAACGACATGATCAAGGCGGGCGGCATCTGGGTGTCGCCGGCGGAGGTCGAGAGCGTGTTGATCGAGCACCCCGACGTGCTCGAGGCCGCCGTGGTGGGCGCCCGCAACGAGGCCGGGCTGGAGCAGACGGTGGCGTTCGTGGTGCCGCGCTCGGGCCGCAGCATCGACCCGGGTGACATCGAGCGACACTGCCGAGATCGCATGGCGGCTTTCAAGCGGCCTCGGCAGCTCGTCGTCGTCGACGAGCTGCCCAAGACCGCGACGGGCAAGATCCGCCGCTTCGAGCTCCGCGACTCCTTGTCGCCCGAGGGATCGTCGCCCGAGGGGTCGTCGTCGCCGGAGTGATCGCCGGCGATCAGGCGATACGCCGGGCGTAGCGCTGGATGGCACCCGGTTGGAACAGCCCGGCCGAGCGGTCGAGCGCCTCGATGTAGTCGGGTGAGGCCATGAGTTTGGTGCTGGCATCGTCGATGCTCGCGGCGTCGGCGTGGCGGACGAACCAGCCGTACTCACCCATCGGGCCGGCTGTGGTGGTCGTCACGATGGCCGGCAGACCGGTGATCCCGGACCAGATGTCGGCAATCTCGACCGCCCAAGCACCGGCGGCTCCGACCTTGCCTTCCTGGGCGACGGCCATCACGTTCCCGCTGAAGCTGCCGATCTCGGCCGGACCGGTCAACTCGCCGTGGATGATCTCGACGACTCGATCCATCTCGACCGATTCGACCAACTCGGCGCCGGCGTTGACGGCCGCCAGATAGTCGGCGTCGGCGAGCATCGTGTCGTTGAGTGCCGCCATCTGAGCGACGCCGTCGATCCGCGCCGACCAGACGATCGTCCCGGGTCGGGTTCCCATCATCCCGCTCCAGAGCGACACCGGCAGGTCGGAGCGCTCCTGCACCTTGCCGGTGACGTCCATCGCCCAGGCGGTGCCTGCGACGGTGCCGCGCAGCTGGAGCTGTCGGATGAAGATCTTCATGTCGGTCCCCGTTTCGTGAAATCGGCCGATGCCCCCGCAACGGCTCGTCGTCCAACCTGACATGGTGTTATCGCGGACTGCAAGTGCCATTGGTCACGCTGCGTGAGACCTGTCACTGGCGCGTGGACGCGACGTGGCGTCACCCAGGTCGTCGGTCAACCCCTGTGACATGCCACGACGGGCCGATGTCTGCCCGCGCGATCGACGGCGGTTGTGCTCCGGCGACGGGGTGTCGTGCGAGCTCACACGTCGGCTCGCGCACCCGTGCCGGGAAGCGAACGCGGCCCGACCGGGGCGCGGCGCGACAATGGCGCGATGAACTTGGTGATCGGGGAGGACGGTGTGGCGCGCTGCTCGTGGGGTGCATCGACGCCGGACTACGCCGAGTATCACGACACCGAGTGGGGGTTCGGCGTCACCGACGACACCCGTCTGTTCGAGAAGATCTGTCTCGAGGGGTTCCAGTCCGGGCTGTCGTGGCTGACGATCCTTCGCAAGCGCGAGCACTTCCGGTCCGCATTCGCCGGGTTCGACATCGAGACGGTGGCGTCGTTCGGCGAGGGAGACGTCGAGCGCCTGCTCGGCGACGCCGGCATCGTGCGTCACGAGGGCAAGATCCGATCGACGATCAACAACGCAGCTCGTGCCGGCGAACTGGTGCAACGACACGGGTCGCTCGCGGCGTTCTTCTGGCCTCACGCAAGATTCTCCGAAGATCCGGTCAAGGAGGTGCCGGCGATCACCGATACATCAACGATGCTCTCCAAAGAGTTGAAGCGGACCGGTTGGTCGTTCGTGGGGCCCACGACGATGTACGCGTTCATGCAGGCCATGGGCCTGGTGAACGACCACATCACCGGCTGCGCGTGCCGCGAGCCCGCCGAACGCTCTCGGCGGTCGTCGGCGACCCGGATCGGCTGCGGCCCGTGAGCGTCGACCACTACATCGACCACTACCTCGACCACTACTCGACCACTACATCGACCACTACATCGACCACTACATCGACCACTACTTCGACGGCCTGGCGAAAGCGATGGCGGTGCCGGTCGATCGGTTCGCCACGTCGGGGGTCTCCGTCGTGGCGGGTGAGGACCGTCGCGGAAGCCGACTCGTCAGCCACTACCGCGTCGGACGGCACTCCGTGGTGTGGATCGATCCGGAGGTCGCCGGCGCGCTCCACGACTGGCATGGTGCGGCCGAATCGGTGAGCCTTGCCGACTTTCGACGCTGGTCGCTGGCACGCAACGCAGTGTCGCTGGGTCGCGGTCTCGAGCACGTGCTGCCGGGCAGGTTCGAGTCACCGCCTCGTCGACCGGCCGTCCGGGTGCTCGACGGATCGGACCCGTCGGTCGCCCGATTCGTTCGTGACCTGATCGACGTCTGTTCCGACGATGATCGCGACGAGGCCGATTTCGATCCGGATGCCCTCGACCCCCATCTCGTCGGATGGTGCGACGATGGGGCGCTCTTGGCGGTCGCCGGCGGACGGCCATTCGACGCCCGACCCGGCTTCCTCGACGTGGGCGTGCTCGTGCACCCGAAGGCGCGGCGTTCCGGCCTGGGTCGTGCGGTGATCGCCGGCGTCGTCGACGAGGTGATCGCCGCTGATGGGCGGCCGCTGTATCGGTGCGGGCGGCACAACGAGGGATCGCAGCGGCTCTGTCGTGGTCTGGGGTTCGTCCAGGTCGTCGAACTGGAGGCATTCCGGTGGCCCGCCGCATCCTGATCGTCTGCCTCCTGGTCGCCGCCGGATGTCGTGCTCCCTCGGCCGACGAACCGACTGCGGCCGCAGCAGGAGCCCTCGGCGTCGCGACGCTCCCACCGGTCGTCGCCGACGAGACGACGCCCGCCGGGTCAACGCTCCCAGCCGAGCCGTCCGCGACGTCCGCGACGACTGCGATGACCGCGACGACAGCGACATCTACGACGACCGACCCGGCGACGCGCTCCACGCACGCTACGACTGCGACTGCGACCGCGACGACCACCGCGACGACCACGACCGCGACGACCACCTCCACATCGACGACATCCACGACCACGACATCCACGTCCACGACATCCACGTCCACGACCACGACGACCGAACCTCCGCCCCCGATGGCGTCGTGCGATCGTGTCGCCCACATCGGCGACTCGACCAGCGTGTACCTCTGGGAGGCGCAGTACGTGAGCGGTGACGCCGCCAACACGATGGGCGCCCGGTACCGCTCCGTCGGCGTGGTCGACGTGGTCAACGACAGCAACGGGGGGCGCTCGATCGTCGAACGGATCGCGGACTGGCAGACGAATGCGCTCGAGGTGGCGACCGCGATTCGGAACAACGGATTCGACGGATGCTGGGTGATCATGATCGGCACGAACGACGCGGCCAACGTCGCGGCAGGGGCGGGAACCGGGATCGAGGAGCGCATCAATCGGGTCCTGTACGCAATCGGCGATCAGCCGGTCCTGTGGGTCGATGCGGTGACCACGGGCGTGTCGAGCGCCTATCGCAACTCGTCGATGCAGGCATGGAACGATGTGCTGTATCGCATCGCCGCCGAACGCGAGAACGTCGCCGTGGTGCCGTGGTCGCAACTCGTCCGCCCCGAGTGGTTCCAGAGCGACGGGATCCACTACAACCAGGAGGGTCGGGCCTGGAGGGCAGCGATCACGGCCCTCGCCCTCGCTCAATCGTTCCCGCGCTGAGGAACGAAGCGAGCCGCGCGACACCGGCGGTAGGTTTCGGAGGTGACCGCGGCGGACCAGACACCCCACGACGACGTCCGCCAACGATTGCTCGACGCGATGGCCGTGCTGCACGAGGTCGTCGCGGCTCCGGAGATGGTCAACGAGCTGAGCGCCGGAGAGAAGGCCGACTTCCTCAATGCGGCCGGCGACGTGTTCTGTCCCGATCCGGAGATCCGCCGTCTCAGGACCAAGGTTCTCCAGCGGCGCCGACGCAACGAGCGGTCACGCCGCGACGACGAGATCCTCGCGCTGACCGGTATCCGAACCCTGCGTCGTCGGCCGGTGTTCACCACACCCGACGTCTTCCCGCCCGCACATTTCCAAAAGCGCGACATCGCTGACGACCAGGGTGAACCACCGGTTCGCGAAACGGTCGAGGCGCAACACTGCTACGTCTGCAAGAACCGCTATCACCAGGTTCATCACTTCTACGACCAACTGTGTCCGAACTGCGCCGAGTTCAACTTCGCAAAGCGGGGTGAAGTGGCCGACATGGCCGGAATGGTGGTGCTCCTGACGGGCGGCCGGGTGAAGATCGGATACCAGGCCGGGATCAAGTTGTTGCGAAGCGGCGCTCACCTCATCGTCGCGACTCGCTTCCCGCGCAACGCGGCGGAACGGTACGCCTCCGAGGCCGATTTCGCCGACTGGGGTGACCGGCTCGAGGTGTTCGGTCTCGATCTTCGCCACACGCCCAGCGTCGAGGAGTTCTGCGCACACGTGCTTCGGAGTCGGACGCGACTCGACGCGATCATCAACAACGCCTGCCAAACGGTGCGCCGCCCTCCCGGCTTCTATGAGCACATGATGGACCGCGAGACGGCGGCGCTCGACTCACTCCCCGCACACGTGCTTCGACTCGTCGGGTCCTACGAGACGCTCCGACGGGAGTGGGTCGGAATGGGACCCGGGTCGTCGAGCTCGGGAGCAGCAGCGGAGATGTCCGAACCAGCGACGACGCCCGGCCTGATGCGCTCCGCCGAGCTCTCGCAGATCGCGCTGCTCGCCGACGACCGAGCCGTGCCCGCTGCGCTGTTCCCAGCGGGGCAACTCGACCATGACCTGCAGCAGGTCGATCTGCGTGGACGAAACTCGTGGCGGCTGCGGCTCCACGAAGTGTCCTCGGTCGAGCTGTTGGAGACCCAGCTCGTCAACGCCGTCGCTCCGTTCGTGCTGAACGCTCGACTGAAACCGCTGATGGAAGCGACCCCGGGCGGGCACAAGCACATCGTCAACGTCTCAGCCGTCGAGGGCCAGTTCTATCGGCTGCGCAAGACGACGAAGCACCCGCACACCAACATGGCCAAGGCGGCGTTGAACATGATGACGCGGACCTCGGCGACCGACTACCACGATTCCGGCATCAACATGAACAGCGTCGACACCGGATGGGTCAGCGACGAGGATCCCGTCGCGATCGCCGAGGCGAAGACGGCCCAGCATCGTTTCCATCCCCCGCTCGACATCGTCGACGGCGCCGCCCGGATCGTCGACCCGATCATCGCCGGGCTCAACACCGGCACCCACGTGTGGGGCCAATTCCTCAAGGACTTCTCGCCGACCGACTGGTAGTCGACGGCGAGGCGGCACCGAGGCCCCACAACGCAGAGCGCCGCCGACCGGACCTGGTCGGCGGCGCTCCCCGGATCGGACGATCAGACGGCTCGGACGTTCTGGGCTTCGTCGCCCTTTCGGCCTTGACCGATGTCGAACTCGACCTTCTGACCTTCATCGAGGGATTTGTAGCCCTCTCCGGTGATGTTGGAGTGGTGGACGAAGACGTCCTCGCCTCCCTCACGTGAGATGAAGCCGAAGCCCTTCTCGCTGCTGAAAAACTTGACGGTGCCTTGCATGGTGTGCATCTTTCGCTTCGACCACGCCCTCTGACGTCGTCGACCCAGACCCTACGGTCCAGACGGCAGCGATCCTCCCGAGGTCGACACCGGGTCAGCGGGACTGGATCCGGCGGACCATCTCGGTGAGTCGTCGCGCTTCGTCGGCGGGATCGTTCACGGGAATCGAGAACCCGACCCGGCCGCACAGGCCCTCGTAACCCTCGTATCGGTCGGCGACCTGCATGTGCCGACGGTACCGTCACGCGACACCACCCCGGAACCCAAGGTTCCGGGGCGGCCATCGCTGGCACGGGTGCTCGTGCCCGCTCGATCGTCGTTGTCCCAGGTCGGACCGGCACCGTGCCGTTCCGCATGTCGCCGATGGAGGTAGCGAATGGAGCACCCACCCTGTCTGGTCACTCAGAGTGATCAGGTTCCTCACATTGTGGCCGTCGGTGGCAACTCGCGCAAGTGAGTTCGTCCTGGTCAGGTGCCGGTGAGGCGCATGCTCACGATCTCGGGCCCGCGACCGTGCATCGATCGACCGAAGATCGTGTAGCCGCGGCGCTGGTAGAAGGCGATGTTCGCGTCGCTCCGCGATCCGGTCTCGAGCTCGATGGTGTCGCCGGCGAGACGGGCTTCGATCGCGTCCATCAGAGCGCTGCCGATCCCGCGTCCGGCCAGATCGGGCGCGGCCATCAGCCGCCCGATGTGCGCGGTGCCGTGGTCGCGGTTCGCCCGCACGGAGCCCACCAGACGATGCCCGAGCCGGGCGGTGAGCACGACCGTCTCGGGGCATTCGATCTCGGCTGCGATCTCGTCGGCCGTCTGGGTCAGCGACGGCATGTGCGGGTCGTCGTAGATCTGGGCGTCGGCGACGAACGCCGCGCGCTGCAGGGTCAGGATCTCGCCGGCGTCCCCGACGGTCGCATCCCGAATCCGGAGGGTGTCGAGGGTCGTGCCCGCCCCGAGTCCTGCAGCGGCCATCGATGTGAGCAGGGCGAGCATGTCAGCCCGGGGCAGGCGGGCGCTGAACGGGGTCGAGTTGAGGAGACCGAACGTCGCGTGCACGGTCGCCTGGGCGGTGAGGCGATCGAGGCCCGGGCTGCGCTCCCGCAGCGCATCGGCCCAGAGCGACACATAACGCGCCTGCAGATTGCGGACCCTCGATCGGTCGGCCGCCTTGGCGTGAACGAGGTCGCGGAAGTGCACCGTGATGAGCGAACGATCGTCGATGGCGAACTCGGCGTGGAAGCGGACCAGGCGCTCGACGACGTCGTCGCCTCCGTCTGCGACCACTCGTCGGCCGCCGTCGAGGAGGTATTCGCTGATCCCGATGAGCATCTCGCCGAGGAGCGCCTCCTTGCCGGCGAAATGGTGGTACAGCGCCGGACCGCTGACTCCGGCGGCCTCGCCGATGTCGTCGACGGTGACGTTCGCGAATCCACGCTCGGCGAACAGGTCGGCGGCGATCGAGAGGAGTTCCCGGCGTCGCTTGCTCACGGTTCGTCGCCGAACGGAGGAAGCGGGCCGGCAGCGCTGACCCGGCTCGGAATCGCATGCCCGACGAGCTCCGGGAGTCCGTGAGCGATGTCGAGCACGGCAGCGAGGTCGACTCCGGTGACATGTCCGAGATCGTTCAGCATCAGGACGAGATCCTCGGTGGCGAGGTTGCCGCCCGCCCCTGGGGCGAACGGGCTTCCGCCCAACCCTCCGACCGATGTGTCGAATCGAACGACGCCCGTCTCGATCGCGGCGAGCGCGTTCGCCAGCGCGGTACCGCGGGTGTCGTGGAGGTGGAGGCCGAGATCATGGCGCGCGGGGGCCGGGAGGGCGGCGACGACGCCGTCGATCCGACGAGGCGTTGCGGTCCCGGTCGTGTCGGCGAGGGTGATGCGTGCGCCCGGCATCGCGTCCAACGTCCGATCGACGATCGCCAATGTCGGGGCGGCGTCGACGACGTCGCCGAAGGGGGAACCGAACGCGCACGAGATCACGACGTCGAGTGACGCCTGGCCGGCGGTGCGGGCGATCGCACCGAGCGACTCGATGGCATCGTGGGTGGTGCGCCCGACGTTCTTCTGGCTGTATTCCTCGGACGCCGAGATGGTGACCGTGATGTGATCGATGCCGGCTTCGCGGGCGAGCTCTGCGCCCTTGGCGTTGGGAACGAGCGCCCACCACGTGGTGGACGAGGAGGGGAGCGATGCGACGACATCTCCGCCGTCGGCCATCGAGGGCACCGCGATGGGCGACACGAACGATGCGGCTTCGACGTGCGCGATCCCGGCGTCGGCGAGAGCCATCGCGAGTCGTGCTCGCGCGTCGGGACGGACCGGGGCTTCGGACTGCAGTCCGTCGCGTGGACCGACGTCGCGGATCTCGATGATCGCCACGACGTCTACCTTACGAGGACGTCTCCCTGAGGAGAGGGCTGATCACCGAGTCGAGAGACGATCCCCGGCGTGCCGACCGTTCCTCGCCGGCCGCGTCGCGGGTGACGATTCCGGCCGCCGCTCAGATCGGTCGTGGTGCACGGCCCCACCGATGCAGGCGGCGTCGCCGTGCCGAACCGAAGACCGGTGCCCACGGGGTGCGAACACGGAAGACGCGTCGTCGCCTCGGTCGGTCGCCGCGCAGCAGGAACGAGAGCCGAGCGATCTCACGCGCATCGGCGTGCCGTTCGTTGGCGACGAGACCGATGTACTCCGGTGTGTGCTCCAACATGACCAGCCCCCAATTCGTGACGATGTGTCCACCATGGCAGAGCGTGGTAGCGGAGTGAACTGGTCAGGTTTCACAGCGAGACTTCGGGCACATCCGGTATCACCACATCCGGTATCACCACATCCGGTATCACCACATCCGGTATCACTACATCCGGTATCCGGACCGCCCACTCGACATCGAACTTAGTCTCGGTTAAGGTCGATGGTCGTGGCTGACTGGCCGGTGCTGACGTCCTCGTGTGACCCGACGAGCGACCAGTTCCGCGCGAACGCCGGCGTCTTCGCCGAGATCGTCGCCGATCTGCGCGACGTCACCTCCGTCGCCGCCCTCGGCGGCTCCGAACGCAACCGCCAGCGACACGTCGATCGCGGCAAGCTGCTGCCGCGCGAGCGTGTCGACGCGGTGCTCGATCCGGGCGCTCCGTTCCTCGAGCTCTCCGGCCTCGCCGCGCACGGCCTGTACGACGGCGAAGTACCGGCAGCCGGCATCATCACCGGTATCGGTCGAGTGTCGGGCCGGTTGTGCGTGGTCGTGGCCAACGACGCCACCGTCAAGGGCGGTACCTACCATCCGATCACGGTGAAGAAGCACCTGCGCGCGCAGGAGATCGCGCTCCAGAACCGCCTGCCGTGCATCTACCTCGTCGACTCCGGTGGTGCGTTCCTCCCCGAACAGGACGACGTGTTCCCCGACCGCGACCACTTCGGGCGCATCTTCTTCAACCAGGCCCAGATGTCGTCGAAAGGCATCCCCCAGGTCGCTGCCGTGCTGGGGTCCTGCACCGCCGGCGGCGCGTACGTGCCCGCGATGTCGGACGAGGCGGTGATCGTGCGCGATCAGGGCACGATCTTCCTCGGCGGGCCGCCGCTGGTGAAGGCCGCGACCGGTGAGGTGGTCTCGGCCGAGGACCTCGGCGGCGGCTACGTGCACAGCCACGTCTCGGGAGTGGTCGATCATCTCGCCGAGGACGACCGTCACGCGATGTCGATCGTGCGAGACATCGTGGCCACCCTGCCTCCTCCTCCCGATCCAGAATGGGAGGTCGTCGAGCCGGAGGCGCCGGCCGTCGATCGATCCCAGCTCACCGGCGTGGTGTCGACCGACTCCCGCCACCCCTACGACGTTCGCGAAGTGATCGCCCGCCTCGTCGACGGCTCCCGATTCAGCGAGTTCAAGCGACACTACGGCGAGACGTTGGTGACCGGATTCGCTCGCATCTGGGGATATCCGGTCGGCATCGTCGGCAACAACGGCATCCTCTTCGGCGAGTCAGCGCAAAAGGGCGCCCACTTCGTCGAGTTGTGCGATCGACGCAAGATCCCCCTGCTGTTCCTGCAGAACATCAGCGGGTTCATGGTGGGTCGCGACTACGAGGCGGGTGGGATCGCCAAGCACGGCGCCAAGATGGTGACGGCGGTCGCGACCTGCAGGGTGCCGAAGCTGACCGTCGTGATCGGGGGCTCGTTCGGCGCAGGCAACTACTCGATGTGTGGCCGCGCGTACTCACCCCGATTCCTGTGGATGTGGCCGAACGCCCGCATCTCGGTCATGGGCGGCGAGCAGGCGGCGTCGGTGCTCGCGACGGTGCGAGGCGACTTCGAGTCGGAAGAGGCCGAGGAATCGTTCAAGGCTCCGATCCGTGAGCAATACGAGACGCAAGGCCATCCCTACTACTCGACCACGCGTCTCTGGGACGACGGCATCATCGAACCCGACCAGACACGCGACGTCCTCGGCCTCGCACTCGCCGTCGTGAGCGAGGCGCCGCTCGACGACGTCGCGTGGGGCGTGTTCCGGATGTGAGCGGAATGAGCCGGATGTTCGACACGGTCCTGGTGGCCAACCGCGGCGAGATCGCGGTTCGAGTGATGCGCACGCTGCGGTCGATGGGTGTCCGCTCGGTCGCCGTGTACTCCGATGCGGATGCCGACGCGCTTCATGTTCGGACCGCTGACGTCGCCGTGCGGATCGGACCGGCGTCGGCTCGTGAGAGCTACCTCGACGTCGCCAAGATCGTGGCGGCAGCGCTCGGTTCGGGTGCGCACGCCATCCACCCGGGTTACGGCTTCCTCTCGGAGAACCCCGCGCTGCCGATCGCGTGCGCCGAGGCGGGGATCGTCTTCATCGGACCGCCTGCATCTGCCATCGAGGCGATGGGCGACAAGATCGCGGCGAAGGCCACGGTGGCCGCAGCGGGGGTCTCGGTCGTTCCCGGTTCCGATGGCGCCGGTCTCGGCGACGTCGCACTGGTCTCAGCGGCGCGTGACGTCGGGTTCCCGGTCTTGATCAAGCCATCGGCGGGCGGCGGCGGCAAGGGCATGCGTCTCGTCGAGAGCGAATCAGACCTCGAATCGGCGATCGCGTCGGCTCGCCGCGAAGCGCGTAGCTCGTTCGGCGACGACACCTTGCTCGTCGAACGCTTCGTCACCAATCCACGACACATCGAGATCCAGGTGCTGGCCGACGAACACGGCAACATCGTCCACCTGGGCGAGCGCGAGTGCAGCCTGCAACGGCGCCACCAGAAGATCGTCGAGGAGGCGCCCTCGCCGTTGCTCACCGCCGAGATCCGTGCCGAGATGGGTCGTCAGGCGGTCGAAGCCGCCCGCGCGTGCGGGTACGAGGGCGCCGGTACCGTCGAGTTCATCGTCTCGGCGGATCGTCCCGACGAGTTCTTCTTCATGGAGATGAACACGCGACTTCAGGTCGAGCATCCGGTCACCGAGCTCGTGTACGGGGTCGACCTGGTCGAGCTCCAGGTGCGCGTAGCGGCGGGCGAGCGGTTGCCCGTCGGACAGGGCGATCTGGTCCCGACCGGGCACGCGATCGAGGTCCGGGTGTACGCCGAGGACGCCGAGCGCGGCTTCCTCCCGACCGGGGGCACGATCGTGGGGTTGCGTGAGCCGGAGGGTCCCGGCGTTCGGGTCGACTCGGGCGTCGCGACCGGTTCGATCGTCGGGTCCGACTACGACCCGATGCTGTCCAAGATCATCGCGTTCGGCGAGGACCGGTCGGAGGCACTGCACCGGCTGGACCACGCACTGGCCGAGACGGCGATCCTCGGTGTCACGACGAACATCGGGTTCCTCCGATGGCTGCTCGCCGACCCCGATGTGCGAGCCGGAGAGATCGATACCGGGCTCGTCGAACGCCGACTCGACGATGTCGCCGAGGCGCAGATTCCCGGCGCCGTGCTGGCGTCGGTCGCGCTCGCGCCCCTCGTCGCCGCTGCCGCCTCGCCCGACCCCTGGCACCACCTGGTCGCCTGGCGTCATCACCGGCGGGCTGCGGTGCGCCACGAGTTCGATGTGGCCGGGCGCGGGCGTCACGTCGTCTGGACGACACCTCACGTGGACGACGGATCATGGGACGTCGCCATCGAGGGCGGCGTGGCCGACGATGCCGACCACATCGCGTTCGTCGCGAGCTTCACGGTCGAGCCGGATGGCCGGTGGCGCGCCGTCCTCGACGGGCGCGCCTTTCACCTCACCGCGGTCGTTCGTGGCCGCACGACCCACGCTGCACTCGAGGGAGTGAGCTGGGCCGTCACTCGGGTCGAACAGAGAGGGGCCGGCGACGACACAGCCGGCCCGCACGGCGACGGCACCGTCAGGAGCCCGATGCCGGGCACGGTCATCTCGGTCGCCGTCGCGGACGGTGACGCCGTGACCGCCGGGCAGACGGTCGCGATCGTCGAGGCGATGAAGATGGAGCACAGCCTCGTCGCTCCGTTCGACGGGTTCGTCGTGCAGGTGCTGGTGGCCTCCGGTGGTTCGGTCGGTCTCGACGAGGCCATCATCACGATCAGTCCCGACCCGTAGTCGGTCGTGGCCGTAGTGTTCGTGGTGACGCATGCACGGCACCCTGATGACCTGGACCGAACGGATCGACCGGATTCGCATTCCGATCCGCGTGGCGTTCGCGATCACGGCGCTCGCCGTGGTGATGCTCATCGATCAGGCGACCGGACCGGATCTCGTGCTGACGTTCACCTACTCGATGTGCGTGATGGCCGCCGCCTGGTTCATCTCGCGAGAGTGGGGGCTCGGTGCCGCGGCAGTTGCGGCGGTCGGTGGATTCGCCGTCGACGCCGCAGCCGAACGCGACGAGGGGTGGCAGGTCCTGATCGCCAATCACCTCCTCCGGTCGGTGTCGTTCGTACTGTTCGCCCTGCTCGTCGCATCGGTGCGCCGGAGTGTGGCCGATCTGGTCGATTCGACGCGGATCGACCAGATGACGGGAGCGCTCAATCGACGCGGATTCCACGATGAGCTCGCCGCCGCTCGGCGGCGGGCGCTTCGGCACGGCGCCCCGATCGGTGTGGTCTACCTCGACCTCGACGGGCTGAAGCAGGTGAACGATGTCGAGGGGCACGCGGCGGGGGACGCGCTGATCCGACGGTTCGTCGATCGGGTGTCTCGCCACCTCCGCGGCACCGACGCGTTCGGTCGCCTCGGAGGCGACGAGTTCGCGATCGTCCTCGAGCGGGCCGATCCGGCGGTCATCGACGCCGTGGTCACCCGGATCCTCGATGATCCCGGTCTGCCGTCCGCCTCGTGCGGTGTCCAAGTGTTCGCCGGCGACTATCCATCGCCGGCACGGATGCTCGCCGGTGCCGATCGGCGCATGTACCGCGACAAACAGGCTCGCCGGGGGATTCCTCCCGAAGCGTGACACGCGCCTTAGTCTACGTTAAGGTGAATGGATGAGCTGGGAGTTGACCGAGGAGCACGAGATGCTCCGAACGATGGTGCGCGAGTTCGCAGAGGGGGAGATCGCACCCCACGCGGCCCGGTGGGACGTCGAGCACCACTTCCCGATCGACGTGGTTCGTCAGATGGGCGACCTCGGCCTGTTCGGGATCGTCTTCCCCGAGGAGTACGGCGGCGCCGGAGGCGACTTCGCATCGCTCTGCGTGGCGATCGAGGAGCTCGGTCGCGTCGATCAGTCGATGGGCATCACGCTCTCGGCCGGCGTCGGCCTCGGCGCCAACCCGATCTTCCAGTTCGGCGACGAGGATCAGAAGGCGCAGTGGCTCCCCGATCTCGTCGCCGGACGCGCCTTGGGTGGGTTCGGGCTCACCGAACCCGACGGTGGATCCGATGCCGGGGCGACCAAGACCAAGGCGACACTGGAAGGCGACGACTGGGTGATCAACGGCTCCAAGGCGTTCATCACCAACTGCGGCACCGACATCACCTCGCTGACCACGGTGACGGCCCGCACCGACGACGGCATCTCGGCCTTCATCGTCCCGGCCGGTACACCGGGCATGATCATCGAGCCGGCATACCACAAACTCGGTTGGCACGCATCAGACACCCACGGGATCACCCTCGACGACTGCCGGGTACCCGAACGCAACCTTCTCGGCAAGCCCGGCGACGGCTTCCGGAACTTCCTGACGATCCTCGACGACGGCCGGATCGCGATCTCGGCACTGGCGCTCGGGTGCGCTCGTGCGGCCCTCGAGATGTCGGTCGAGTACGCACGCCAGCGTGAGGCCTTCGGTGGCCCGATCGGTCGGTACCAGGGCCTGGCGTTCCAGCTGAGCGATCTCGCCGTCCAAGTCGAGAACGCCCACAACCTCACGTACAAGGCGGCGTGGCTGAAGGACCGAGGTCGCCCGATCGGTCAGGCCGCGGCGATGGCCAAGCTGTACTCGACCGAGGCTGCGATGGATGCCGTACGCATCGGCACCCAGGTGTTCGGAGGCTTGGGCTTCATGGAGGAGACACCGATGGCCCGCTTCTATCGCGATGCCAAGATCCTCGAGATCGGCGAGGGCACGAGTGAGATCCAGCGTCTGGTCATCGCCCGCAACCTCGGCCTCCCCGTCACCTGAACGTCGCGCGTGCTCGCATCGGATCGATGATCGCCGTATCGATCGATCTGTCCTGCGCCCGTCGCAGGAAGTCCCGGGTACCACCTGGCGAATCGGCGCCCGCCGACGACCACACCACGATCGCCAGCGGCGGCTCGTCGCCCGAGTACGACACCGCCACGTCGAGCGCCCAGTCGTTGTTGCGTTCCCACCGGTTCTGACCGTCAGGGGGCGGACCGAGCTCATCGGGCTGCGTTCGGATCGTGCTCGACGCGAGCACACGGTCGAATCGTTCGCTCCAGTCGGTGCCGGCCGGTCCGACCGACGCGCGGCGGAACTCGTCGACTCGATCTGCGAGCAAGACCAGGCTGTCCGCACCCGAAACGAGGGCGGCTTCCGCGACGAGTAGATCGGTGCCCCGCGCTCCTTGTGTGACGACCACATCGCCCGGCCCGACACCCCAGAACGCGAACTGGTCCCGGATCGCGGCGGCGACGCTCGCCACGGCGCGTTCGGGAAATCTGACAGGTCGGTCGGGGCCGTCGGTCATGTGCCCGCTCGCGACCACGACCCGTCGAGGTGTCGAACTCACCGTGGTGACGCTACCGATCGTCGCGCCACCGCCGGCGGCGGCCTGCAGCCGCCCGGCAGGCCGCCTACCCTCGCGTCGTGGACACCGAGCCGTTCGATCCTGCCGATGACGGTGCCGCGATGTCGTTCGACGGGCGGATGTCGTACGGCGACTACCTCCACCTCGACGACGTGCTCGGTGCTCAGCATCCACTCACCGATGCCCACGACGAGTTGCTGTTCATCGTCCAGCACCAGACCACGGAGCTCTGGATGCGCCTCGGTCTCCACGAGTTGCACCACGCGCGCTCGGCGATCGCGGACGACGATCTCCAGCCGGCGTTCAAGATGCTCAGCCGGTTGGCTCGCATCTTCGAACAGCTCAACGGGGCATGGGATGTGTTGCGCACGATGACGCCCAGCGAGTACACACGATTTCGCGACGAGCTCGGGCAGTCGTCGGGATTCCAGTCCCACCAGTACCGGGAGATCGAGTTCGTGCTCGGCAACAGAAACGTGGCGATGCTCCGGCCCCATGAGCATCGTCACGCGATCGTCGCCTCCCTCCGAGCCGAGCTGCAGCGACCGAGCCTCTACGACGAGGCCGTGCGGCTGCTCGATCGGTCGGGACTCTCGGTTCCCGCTGGATCGCTCGAGCGCGACCTGTCGTTGCCCCACCGCCTCGACGAGGCGCTCGTGGCCGTATGGCGTGAGGTGTACGCAGACCCGCAGCGGTGGTGGCCGCAGTACGAGCTGGCGGAGAAGCTGGTCGACATCGAGGACTACTTCCGGCGGTGGCGCTTCAACCACGTCACCACGGTCGAGCGTGTCATCGGGTTCAAACGCGGCACCGGCGGTACCGGTGGGGTGAGCTACCTGAAGCGGATGCTCGACGTGGAGTTGTTCCCCGATCTGTGGCGGGTTCGGACCGAGCTCTGATCACCCGGCTCGGATCATCACGGCTCTGATCATCACGGCTCGGATCACCCGGGCTCTGATCACCCGGGCTCGGATCACCCGGGCTCTGATCACCCGGGCTCTGATCACGTCGGCGGAGTGGTCGCCCAGGCGCACGGTTCGCCCGGTAGCGGCCGCCGGGTCCTCGGGCGGGTCGTCGATCGCCAGATACCGAACACGATGGTCCTGACGACCGGGATTCCGGCTCGGAACGCCTTCCAGGGGTGACGGATGCCGGCGCCCGGGCTGCGCACGTTCTGGAACGGCCATCGCAACTGACCCGCCATGGTGTTCGGGATCGCTTCGCCGACGCCGTAGCGCAGCGGTCGCTTGTCGCGGGGCATGTAGTACGTGCCGAAGACGATGTCCCAGAGGGGCAGGAAGACCGAGTAGTTCGAGTTGTGGGCATCGGTCTCGTTGGCATGGTGCCAGTGGTGGAACTCGGGCGTGATCACGACCCGGTGCAACGGTCGCCACCGCCACCGAACGTTCGCGTGGAGGAACAACCCGGTCACGATCTGGACGACGGCCAGCACTCCGGTGAACGCGGCGTCGAACCCCGCAGCGAGCAGGAAGAGGAACGGCGGCGCCACGATGGCGCCGTCGAAGGGGTGGTTGCGGAAACCACTGATCCAGTCGAGGTGCTCGGTGGAGTGGTGCACGGCGTGGAACCGCCAGAGCGCCGGTACCTCGTGCGACCATCGGTGCACCCAGTAGATCGCGAGATCGAACAGAGCGATGCCCACGAGTGGCAGCGCGGCCTGCGGCAGCATCGCGACGAACGGCCGGAGGAGCAGCCCGGGTACCCACGCCATGCTGAGGACACCGACGACGATCGCCACGGCGACCCCGACCGCGTTGAACAACGGTGAGGTGAGCGCGTATCTCACGTCGAGCTGGGCGAGCGGGCGCCGAAGGCGTTGCCCACGATGCCGCGGAAACATCTTCTCGAACGGCACCACCAGGACGAACAGCATCAAGATCGCCGCGAGGACGCCGATGTCGATGTACAGCGCGACCCCGATCGCCGCGAGTGCCGCGAAGCGACGCAGCCACGGGGAACGCCGCTGGCGCGGCTCGACCGGATCGGGCGCCACGGGTGAGGGATCGAGCATGGTCATGCCTCACTGTCGGACCGAACCGCCAGAACGGTTCAGGCCGGCCCTTGCCGCCGTGGCCCATGAACCGTTCGCGTCGCTCGACACGACAGGATGGTGATGGTGGTGCGACGTTCGGGCGCGGCGCCGGTGGCGACCGGTGACGATCGGGCCCTGCTCGCGCGGATCGCGACCCGCGACCGCGAGGCGCTCGAGGAGTTGTATCGACGACACGCCGGCTGGCTCACGACACGGCTCGACGCTCGCTGCGGTGACACCGAACTCGCCGACATCGCCGTCCAGGACACCTTCCTCGCCGTGTGGAAGCGACCGTCGGCGTACCGCGGCGACGGTGAGGTCGGCGCCTGGCTGTGGGGGATCGCGATCAGACGCCTCATCGATCAGCTCCGACGGCGTCGCACCGCGCCCGTCGACCCTGCCGTCCTCGCCGAACCCCTGCTCGCGCCCGGTTCCGATCCGTTCGCTCGGACGCCGAACGACCCGGTCGACGTGACCGTGCTCGGCGACGGCACCTACGGCCAGCTCGGGGCGGCACTCCGAACGTTGCCCGCCGAGCTGCGCGCCGTCCTCATCGCCACCGCGATCGACGGCTTGTCGACCAAGGAGGCGGCCCGATTGCTTGGTGTCCCGCAGGGCACCGTCAAGACCCGACTGATGCGTGCGCGCCACGTGATGCAGGAGGCACTCGCATGAACACCCCGTCGTCGCATCAGCATCGACTCGATGCCAACTGGCGGGCCATCACCGCCGAGATGGATGTTCCGCGTCCCGGCTGGGTCGAACGGCTGCTCCGGCACGGCGGTGTCCCGGCGACCGTGTCGCGAGTCGTCGTGGCGACGCCGGCCCTGCGTCGAGCTTGGTTCTTGTCGATCGGCGTCGCCGTCGTCGTCGGCTTGGGCGCCGCTCAACCCGACGACCGCGACAGCTTGTTCGCGCTCCTCGTTCTCGCGCCGGTGGTGCCGGTACTCGGGGTCGCCCTCGCTTTCGGACCGCAGGCCGACCCGATGTACGAGGCGCAACTGGCGACGCCGGTGCGGGGGGTCCGGTTGATCGCGATCCGCGCGTCCACGGTGCTCGCGACGTCGATCGTCGCGATCGGGGCGCTCGTCGTCGTCGATCCGGACACCCGCCCGCTGGCTGCGGCATGGCTGCTGCCGGCGCTCGCCCTGACGGTTGCGAGCCTGGCGGCGATGACGGTAGTCACCCCCCGACGCGCGGCCTCGCTCGTGGCGACGTCGTGGTTCGTGGTCGTGAGCGTCGCCCGGGGCGTCGCGGCCGATGGTCTCGTCACCTTCGGCCCGGCCGGTCAGTTGCTCGCATCGGTAGTGGCGGTGGTGGGCGGCGTCGTCATCACGGTCCGTCGTACCAAGTTCGACCGTCTGGAGTACGCCTGATGGTCGCCGCGCTCGTGCGTGCATGCGGACTGGTCAAGGCCTACGGACCGAGATCAGCCCTCGATGGTGTCGATCTGGAAGCGCAGGGAGGTCTGCTCGCGGTGCTCGGCCCGAACGGTGCCGGCAAGACGACCCTCCTGCGCTGCCTCGCGACGATCGTCGCCGCCGATGCCGGCGCGCTCACCGTCGACGGTCTCGATCCCGCGAGCGAACGTGAGCGGATCGAGATTCGTCGTCGGCTCGGCTACCTTCCGCAGCGCGTCGGGTTGGCCGATGGCGCACTCGCCTACGACGTGGTGGAGTATCTGGCCGTGCTCAAGGGGCTCGACGACGATCGTCGACGCCGCAGCGAGGTGTTCGACGTCCTCGAACTGGTCGGGCTCCGTCATCGCGCTCGCGATCGCGTCGATAGCCTCTCGGGCGGCATGCAGCGTCGACTCGGTCTGGCGCAGGCCTTGCTCGGAGCCCCGACGCTGCTCGTCCTCGACGAGCCAGGTGCCGGACTCGACCCCGACGAACGCCTCCGTCTGCGCGACCTGCTCACCGACCGGCGGGTGTCGACGACGATCGTCGTCTCGACGCACATGACCGACGAAGCTGCGATCTGCGACCGCGTGGTGGTGTTGCGCGACGGGGCGGTCCGATTCAGCGGCACACCCGCTTCCTTGATGCGCCTCGCGGAGGGACACGCTTGGGTGCAACACGAACCACCGCCCCCGGGCGTGCGTGCGAGCTGGCGTCAGGCCGACGGTCGCCATCGCTGTCTCGGTTCGCCACCGGTTGGCGCCGAGCTGGTCGCTTCGACTCTCGAGGACGGCTATCTGCTGGTCGGCGATCGGTGATTCGGCCCTAGGGTGCGCCCATGGGCGTCGCGGCGATGACCAACTCGGAGTTGCGAGTCGACGATGTGCCAGACCCACAGCGAGGTGTCGGCCAGACGTCGATCGTCTCGGTGATCATCGAGCGGGCACCGCTGGTCGTCGCCGACGCCGCCCGCGCGGACGACCACGACACGATCGTCGCCGAACACTCGTGACGGCAGGTCACACCCCGACCCAGAGCGTCACATGCATCGGGGCGAAGCCCGTGCGGAACCGCCGGTCGGGCTGGCTGGTGCTCGGTCTCGCGATCGCAGCGGCCGGGCTCACGGGTCCCGGTCAGACGATCGGGGTCTCGGTCTTCATCGATCACTTCGTCGACGATCTGCAGCTCAGCCGGTCACAGGTGAGCTCGGCGTATCTGGTCGGGACCCTGATCGGCGCTGCGCTGCTGCCGTCGGTCGGCCAGCTCGTCGATCGACGTGGTGTTCGCCTCGCCCAGATCAGCATCGGCGCACTGTTCGCACTCGCTCTCGTCAACATGTCCCTCGTCGACGGTCTGGTGTGGCTGGCGGTCGGTTTCGCCGGGATCCGACTGCTCGGCCAAGGATCGTTGTCGCTCGTGGCGACGGTCACCGTGCAGCTCCGCTTCGACCGCACACGGGGCACCGCGCTGGGCATCTACACGACCGCGTCGGCAGGATTGATGGCACTCGTACCGGTCGTGCTCGCCGTCACCATCGACCTCGTCGGCTGGCGGCGGGCGTGGCTCGGCGCCGCTGCAGTGGTCGGCGCCTCTGTCGTCGCCATGGCCTGGTTCGGTCTGCGCGGTCTGCCGACCGGAACCCGGGCGACCGACCGGGACATCGACCGCAACATCGACCGCAACATCGACCGCAACATCGACCGCAACATCGACCGCAACATCGACCGCAACATCGACGGCGGATCGTTCGACCGTCGTCGGGCGATGCGCACGTCGTCGTTCTGGATGCTGGCCGCCGTGACCGGGGCGGCCGGGATGATGTCGACGGCGCTCAACTTCCATCAGATCGACCTGCTGGGCGAGGCCGGACTCTCGGAAACCGCTGCCGCGGCACTGTTCGTGCCGCAGGTGTTGGGCTCGACGATCGCGGGGTTGTCGATCGGCTACTTCGGCGACCGGATCGGCACCCGATACCTGCCTGCGATCGGCATGGGCCTGCTGTTGGCCGCTCAGCTACTGGCGGCGGTGGCCGCACCCGGCATCATCGTGGTGGTGTACGCAATCGTTCTCGGTGGGACGGGAGGCGCGGTCCGGACGGCGGCCGCGACGCTGCAACCTCGCTGGTTCGGGACCGGTCATCTCGGAGCGATCCAGGGCGCGCTCACCCTGTTCGGGGTGGCGGCTTCGGCGATCGGACCGGTCGTTCTGACACTCGCCGAGCAATCGCTCGGATCGTATCGGCCCGCGCTCGTGCTGCTCGGCATCGTTCCGATCGCAGCGATGCTGTTCGCGCTCGGGCCGAACTCCGGCCCGACCTGATCAGTCGGGCGCACGCTCGACACCTGCTTCGGCGGGCGCCTGCTGTCCCCGCAACTCCTCCACCAGATCGATGAGTGCGGCCATGACGCGATCGGACGCAGCACGAACCTGGTCGAGGTCGTTCGGGTCGACACCCCAGGTGGTGATGTCGATCCGAGGGCCGACCGCCGTGTCGACGGTCGGTCGCAGCAGCACGTTCATCACGACCTGGCGCACGACGTGACCCCGATCGAGCACGCGGTGGGATCCGACCATCGCGACCGGCACGATCGACGCTCCCGACCGGAGCGCGAGTCGGACCGCACCGGTCTTGGCGCGCTCTGGCCAGCGGTCGGGGTCGCGGGTCAGCCGACCCTCCGGAAAGATGCCGATCGCCTCGCCCGCGGCAAGCGCCTCCACCGCGGCATCGAGCGACGCCGCTGCGGTCGCCGCACCGCGATCGACGGGGATGAAGCCCAGCCGACGAGCGACACTCCCCACGATCGGAGCACGGAACACGCCCGAGGTCGTGAGCAGCCGGAGCGAACGGCCGAGGCGACGGCACACGAGTGCGAGCAAGATGCCGTCGACATGGCTGGTGTGGTTGGCGATGACGATGAGCGGCCCCTCGGGAAGTCGGTCGGCGACCCGCCGGCGCCCGCGCTGCCGTGCGATCTGCAGACGGCTGATGACGGTCACGACAGCGCCGAGGAGCGTCGCCAGCACGGCGTACAACACGGCGCCGAGTCGGCCGGGACGTCGCCATGTTCGATCCACGTCGGAGTGCTATCACCGCCGGCCGGCCAGAACGCGGACCGACCGGGCCGCCGGTACCGTCGACCGTGTGGCAGGCTCGCCGCCGTGGAGGGGTGGAGCGATGCGATCCGGCCTGCTGCCGACGTCGATCCCGAATGGCTGACGGCGATACTCCACCGTGCCGGTATCGCGGCTGACAACGCCATCGTCCACCTGGAATCGCGCTCGATCGGAACCGGTCAGGTCGGTCAGAACGTTCGCTTCACGTTGACGTGGCGACACTCCGATCCGCTCCTGCCCGGCAGCCTCGTGGGCAAGTTCCCGTCATCGAGCGAGGTGAGCAGATCGAGCGCGGTCAACCTGGGTACGTACGTCCGCGAGGTCGGCTTCTACCGCGACCTGCAGTCGCAGGTGTCGATCCGGACCCCTCGCGTCGTCCACATCGGCTGGGACCCGGAGACCCACGACTTCGTCCTGATCATGGAAGACATCGAGGACGCAAGCGCGGGTGACCAACTGGTCGGCGGCACGGTCGGGGAGGCCCGGTCGGCGATCGATCAGGCGGTCGGTCTGCACGGCCCGACCTGGGGCCGCACCGAGGCCCTGCGCGTCCACGACTGGCTCGGGTTCCCGAGCATCGAGCGAACCCAGTTGATGGCCTCCCTGCTGCAGTGGGCGTATCCCGGCTTCGCCGAGCGATACGCGGATCGACTCACTGCTGATGACCTGGCGATCGGGATCGATCTCGTGCGGCGGTATCTGCAGTGGTCGGAGCACATCGAGGAGTGGGCCGCCAGGAATGGCGGTTGGTGCGTCACCCACGGCGACTACCGGCTCGACAACATGTTGTTCGTCGGACGATCGGGCGGCTCCGATCTGGTCGTGGTCGATTGGCAAACGGTCACCGTGGGGATCGGACCGTCCGACATCGCGTACTTCTGCGGCGCCGGACTCCTCCCCGATCTGCGAGTCGAGCGCGAACGTGGGTTGGTGACGCGGTATGCGGCCGGGCTGCGGGCCACCGGTATCGATCTGAGCGACGACGATGCCTGGTGGGGGTACGTGCTGGGGAGCGCCGGTGGCTATCTGATGGCGGTGTTGGCGTCACAGGTGGTAGAGCGCACGGCACGCGGCGACGAGATGTTCGCCGTCATGGCCGAACGGCACGCCGACCAGATCGCGACCGTCGGCCTGCTCGATCAGCTCTGAGGATCGGTGTCGGCGAGCCGGTCGAGCATCGCCTTCATCTGGGCGTGCACGGCGTTCACCGCCTGGAGTGGGCGCATCATCACCTTGAACTCCGTGATCATTCCCTCGTCGTCGCAGGTGATGATGTCGACGCCATTCGCGTACTTGTCCTCCCCGTCGACGACGACCGTGGTCTCGAACTCGAGCATCGCGTGACGGCCCTGGCGGATCTCCTTGGTGTAGCGGAACTTGCCGCCTTCGGCGAGTCCCTCGATCTCGGTGTCGGGATCGGCGTCGGCAAGCGTCCCAGCGGCCGCGCGCAGGTAGAGCTTGGTGATCTCGCGTCCCCGTTGTGGGGTGAACACGATGGGGGAGAGGAAGACGCACTCCTCGTGCAGGATGGCGTCGAGCCCGCCCGGAAGGTCGCCGCGCACGTGGCGATGCCAGCGCGCGATGCAGTCGTGGATCGGTTCGGTGTCCTCGGCCATGGTGTCGAGTCTGTCAAACCTCGGGTCGTGGCCGGCTCACCCGAGGTGCTGGTGCAGGAATGCCGTCGCCTGGGGCCAGATGTGGTCGTAGAGCGACTGGTCCTGTGTGCCGAGCGCGTTGTGGGGGGCCATGAACGCATGTCCCGAGCCCGGATACACGGTGATCGTGACATCCTTGCCCAGCGCGTGCAGTTCGGCTTCGAGCTCCTTCGCAGCTTCGGGTGGGAAGAAGTCGTCGTGCTCGGCCATGTGGCCCTGGATCGCTGCCTCGATCTTGGTGAGGTCGGGTCCGTCGTCGCCCGTCGGGAAGCCGTAGAACGGCACGGCGGCTTTGACCTTGTCGGGTCGCAGCGACGCGAGGACGAACGTCAACAGCCCGCCCATGCAGAAGCCCATCACGCCGATGCCGTCGCCGGTCGTGGCGTCGTGCTCGGCGAGGAAGTCGACCGCTCCGCTCATGTCGCGCCCTGCACGATCGGCGGGCAACGAGCTCATCAGCTCGCCGGCCTTGTCCATCTCCGTGTGTCCCGCGAGCTCGCCGTGGTAGAGGTCGGGTGCGAGCGCCACGAAACCGGCGGCCGCGAGTCGATCGGCCATCTCCTTGATGCCCGAATCGAGACCCCACCACTCCTGCACGACGATCACACCCGGACCGCTGCCACTCTCGGGCCTTGCGAGGTATCCGGCAGCGGTGCTGCCGTTGCTGGCGAATTCGACCATGGTTCCCATGAGATGCACGTTAGGACACGTCGTGTGCTCGTGGTACCCCCGAACGGACCGGAGTCATGCCACCGCGGGCTCGGTCGTGGAGCGGTCGGGGATGCCCGGGTCGTAGCGCAGGCGGAGGTCGCATTGCCGCATCGTGGCATCGCGCCGCCGCGGTCGAGCTGTCGTGCCGTGGGCCGCGAGCGCGACACTGACGGTCATGACGACGCCCGACGTCCTCTGGTCCCCGCGAATCGACGCTCGTTCGACGACGCGACTGGGCGAGTTCCTGACTCGCTGCGAGGCTCGCACCGGACGGACGTTCGCCGACTACCAGGCGCTGTGGGAGTGGTCGATCGGCGAGGGACTCGAGGAGTGTTGGGCGGCGATCTGGGACTTCTTCGGCGTCCGGTCGAGCGCACCGAACGGTTCGTACGATCGCGTGCTCGACCGGCGGACGATGCCGGGAGCGCGCTGGTTCGAGGGTGCTCGGTTGAACTACGCCCAGCACATCCTCAGTCCGGGGATGGGTCGTGACGCCGAGGTGGCGATCGTCGGGGTATCGCAGTCGCGTGAGCGTATCGAGGTCACATGGGCCGAACTGGGCGAACAGGTCGCGAGGGCTCGTCGCGGTCTGCGTCGGCTCGGTGTCGGCGAAGGCGATCGCGTCGCGGCGTACCTCCCCAACATTCCTGAGACGATCGTCGGATTTCTCGCGGCGTGCAGCCTCGGTGCCACGTGGACGTCGTGCGCACCCGAATTCGGTGTCCAGGCGGTGCTCGATCGGTTCAGCCAGGTCGAACCGACCGTCTTGCTGGCCGTGGGCGGATATCGCTACGGCCGGCACGACGTCGGCCGGATCGAGGAGCTGGCGGCGATCCGCGCCGGTCTGCCGTCGCTCCACCGGACGGTGGTGGTGCCGTACGGGAGACCGGAGGTGCAGTCGGGCGACGGGACGATGTCGTGGTCCGACCTGCTCGCGGACACCGGACCTCTGGACTTCGCCCAGGTCGCCCCGGATCATCCCCTCTACGTGCTCTACTCGTCGGGAACCACCGGACTCCCCAAGCCGATCGTGCACGGGCACGTTGGCGTGCTCGTCGAGCACCTGAAGGTCATCGGTCTGCACTCCGACATGAGTGCGGACGACCGCTTTTTCTGGTTCACGACCACGGGGTGGATGATGTGGAACTACTTGGTGTCGGGCCTGCTCGTCGGCGCTCGTGTGGTGCTCTTCGACGGCGACCCCAACCACGATGGGCCCGGCACGCTGTGGCAGCTGGCGGCCGACGAGGGCATCACGTGGTTCGGCGGCGGCGCACCCTTCTTCACGGCGTGCAGGCGGGCGGGCATCACGCCGGGGGAGCGCTACGACCTCTCCCGGCTGCGTGCGATCGGCTCGACCGGCGCTCCCTTGCCGGCTGATTCGTTCCGCTGGATCTATGAGGCAGTGTCGCCCGACGTGCTGCTGTCACCGATCTCCGGTGGCACCGACGTGTGCTCGGCCTTCGTGGGGGGCAGTCCGATGACGCCCGTCTGGGAGGGCGAGATCCCGTGCAGCTACCTCGGTGCGGCCGTGCGAGCCTTCGACGAGGAAGGCAACGTCGTCGTGGGTGGGCAGGGTGAACTGGTGCTCACCGAACCGATGCCGTCGATGCCGACCGGCTTCTGGGGAGACGACGACGGCGCGCGGTACCGAGCGGCCTACTTCGAGGAGTATCCGGGTGTGTGGCGCCACGGCGACTGGATAACGATCACCGAACGCGGGAGTTGCGTGATCACCGGACGTTCCGACGCCACCCTCAATCGCGGCGGCGTACGGGTCGGCACCGCCGAGATCTACCGGGTCACCGAGGCCGTCGAGGGCGTCGTCGACAGCCTGGTCGTGCACTTGGAATCGTCGGGCGCCGACGATTCGGGAACGCTCGTGCTCTTCGTCGTCCTCGACGTCGGGTTGGTGCTCGACGACGAGATCACCTCCCGTCTCCGTTCGAGTCTGCGCAACGGGCTGTCGCCGCGCCACGTGCCCGACGAGGTGCACCAGCTCGCCGCGATTCCGACGACGTTGAGCGGCAAGAAGCTGGAGTTGCCGGTGAAGAAGATCCTGCTCGGCGGTCACCCCGACGACGTCGCCAGCCGCGGCGCCCTGAGGGACCCGGCGGCGCTCGATGCGATCGTCGCCCTTGCGACGAGGCGTTGATCGCGAGCACCCGATGTCGACGTCGACCCTCCTGCAGGACGATCCCGAGCCATCGGCCCGCTCGACGAGGCACGCGAAGCCGGGCATCCCGATGCCGGTGTCGACACCGCGCTCCTCGCCGAGTTGCTCGTCGGTCCGGTCTTCCTGCGGCGGTCGATGACCCCCGAGCCGCTCCCATCCGAGCCGGTCGACCGTCGTGGCGCCGGTGTTCGATCGCTACCGGCGTCGTCCGTGCGGCACGCCGTTACCCTCGCGTAGGTGAATCAGATCTACCTCGATCGGCTGCAGAAGGTCCGTGCGACGATGACCGAGCAGGGCGTCGACGCGCTGCTGTTGTCGGTCGGCCACGACCTGCCGTATCTCACCGGGTACCTGGCCATGCCGCTCGAACGGCTCACCATGCTGGTCGTGCCGCGCGACGGCGACGCCACGCTGATCATCCCGCGGCTGGAAGCTCCGCGTGTCGAGGCCCAGAGGGGCGTCTTCGAGCTGATGCCGTGGGACGAGACCGACGACCCCACCGCACTCGTCGCGAAGCTCGCGGGAGGCGCCCGCACCGTCGCCGTGGGCGATCAGATGTGGGCGCGGTTCCTGGTCGAATTGCTCCCCCTGCTCCCCGGCGCCGAGTACCGGCGTGCGGTCGATGTCGTCGGGCCGCTCCGTATGGTGAAGGACCGAGCCGAAGTCGACGCACTCGCGGCGGCGGGTGCCGCCGTCGATCGGATCGCAGGTGAGCTGCAATCGGGGCGAATCCCACTCGTCGGACGCACCGAGGCGGCGGTCTCGGCAGATCTGTCGGCTCGTATCGTGGCCGAGGGGCATCAGAAGGTGAACTTCGCGATCGTCGCAGCAGGAGAGAACGCTGCCAGCCCGCATCATCACGCCGGCAGTCGCGTGATCCGTGAGGGTGAGATCGTGCTCTGTGACTTCGGGGGCACGATGAACGGCTACTGCTCCGACATCACCCGCTGCGTGTTCACGGGGGAGATCGCCGCGGAGGTGGCCGACGCGTACGAGGTGTTGCACGAGGCCCAGCAGGCGGCAGTCGCGGCCGGGGTGGTCGGCACGCCGTGCGAGGAGGTCGATCGCACCGCTCGTCGGATCATCGCCGATGCGGGGTTCGGTGAGTTCTTCGTCCATCGCACCGGGCACGGCATCGGTCTCGAGGAGCACGAGGATCCGTACATCGTCGAGGGCAACGCACTACCCCTCACCGCGGGCCACGCGTTCAGCGTCGAGCCGGGGATCTACGTCCCCGGTCGATGGGGAATGCGGCTCGAGGACATCGTCGTCGCCAGTGACGCCGGCCCGATCCCTATGAACCGCGCCGAGCATCGCCTGTCCGCAGTGGCCTGAGGTGGCCTGACGATGGCCTGACGCGCCGTCGACCCGCAACGACCAGCCGCCCCACGATGCCGCCACGACGCTGTGGCAGCCGAAGCGACCGATGTCGTCGCTCTGTCTGCCACAAACCACGAGCCGGGACGCTGCGGCAGCCGAAGCGTCGGATGACGTCACTTCGGCTGCCACAGAATCTCGAGGTTGCGTCCCGGTTCGCGGGGTTCGAGTTCGTGAGCCGGTCAGGCGCGGGTTCGGAAGATGCTGTATCCCCCGGGTCCGACGAGTGCGGCTGCCACGAACAGCACGACGGCCAGGAGGAGCTGCCCCTGGATCAGCTGGACGACACCGATGACCACGAGGGCAACGGCGATCAGCCACAAGACGGTTGCGTTCATGTCGATCTCCCTTCGAGCGGACGTCCACGGTGGACGTCGGCAGCCGAGGCGTTCCCCGGCCGACATCGTGCGAAACCTCGATGTGGCACGTCCCGTTCAGACCTCGACGTTCAGACCTCGACGTTCAGACCTCGACGTTCAGACCTCGACGTTCAGACCTCGACGTTCAGACCTCGACGGGTCGTAGGTCGCGCCGACGTGGCCAGCGCGCGTCGGTCAGCCGCCGAGTTCGTCCGGGTCGGCGCTGAACGAGAACGACGTCAGTTCGATGCTCACGTCGGCGCCGAAGTATCGGGCCAGCACGCCGGCGTCGAGCGCGCAATAGGTCACGGCGGCACTCACGGCCTGGACGCCCGGAACCGGCACGTCGACACACGCCGCCGTCTGACCGGCGATCGTCTCGACCCGACCCGCGCTGAACCCCACCCGGCGACTGCCATCGAGGCGGAGTCGTGCGGCGAACGCATCCCCCCAGAACTCGTGGGTGATGTTGAGATCGCTGATGCGTGCGTCGTCCAGGAGATCGACGCACTCCCCGACGACCAGATCGCAGGTGCGCGACACCCCTCCATCGATCACGTAGTCGATGTCACCGATCCGCATCCGCTGCCTCCCGTCGGTCGCAACGATCACGGCTTCGGTCGTCTCGCCCGTCGTCGACGGGATGATGTCGTACGTCGCCGAGAACGTCGTGGACTCTGCCCGATCGAGCCGCTCCACGACCGCCGCGACGGCCGGGTCGTCCACGGCGTCGGTCGGTGCAGCGACCAGGGTCGGGCGCTCGCCGGTGAAGCACCCGGCCAACACCGCGGCGGCCACCACGGCCGCGACGGCGGTCACCGCGACGCGACGGGGAGTGGGGATCGCGCTCGGCATGGAGGCTCCAGACTACGGCGTTACCCTGCGGCGGCGTGATTCGTCTCGATGCCGCCACGGTGCTCCTCCAGTGGGCAGTTGGCGGGATGGCGTTCTGCTGGTTCACCACGCGGCGACGCGAAGTCGGCCTCGGGTACGGATGGCTGCTGCGTGGGTGTTACGGGCTGATCGCGTTGGGCGGCGCCGTGGTCGGTTTCCGCTACGGGACCGTGCCCGTTCGCGAGGCCGCGGCGATCGGCGTCGTGGCCGGCTGTGCGCTCGCACTCGCCGTATCGGTACGGCGCCGGGCCGCTGGGGTCAGGGGTCGGACGGCCGAACACGATCGCCGGACCGAGCGCGTCGCTGCGATGACCGGCATCGAACGTGTCGCCGTCGCCCGCCATACCGATGCCGACCGGGGCGGGGAGTTCCCGCCGATCCTCGATCTGGTTCCGGCGGTCGTCGGTGTGCTCGGCCTCGTCGCGGCCGCGCTCGATGCGGCCCCCGACGCCGGCTTCGACACGGGTGTGTCGCTGCTGCGCACGCTGGTCGGGGCAGCGTTCCTCGGCGCGGTCACCGATGCGATGCTGCTCGGACACTGGTACCTGGTGCAGCCCGGGCTCCCTCGTCGTCTCCTCAACGAGATCGTGACGGCGCTCGGTTGGGTCTGGCCGATCGAGATCGCTGCGCTGCTGTTGCCAACCGGCATGTTCAGCGTCTGGTCCGGCGCCGTGGACGACGGCTGGGGAGGAACGCTCGGCTGGTTCTGGGGCGCCTGCGCCCTCACCACGATCGTGCTCGTCTTCGTGACCCGTGCGGCCCTCAAGGAACGCGACTACTCGGCGGTGATGGCGGCGACCGGTTTGCTCTATCTGGCGATCCTGACGGCGTTCGGCACCGATCTCGTCGCCCGGGCGGTGCTCGACGCCTGATCGGCGACGGCGTTCGCTAGCGATCGCGCGCTTGTTCGGGCATGATGGTCGCCATGGCCCGGCCAGTCTGGAACGGCACGATCAGCTTCGGTCTCGTCGCGATCCCGGTGAAGCTCTACCACGCCGTCCGCCGGCAGAGCGTCTCGTTCAACCAACTCGACGAACGCACGATGGCACGCATCAAATACAAGAAGGTGTCGGCGCTCGACGGCGAGGAGGTTCCCGACGAGCACATCGTCAAGGGATACGAGGTAGCGAAGGAGCGCTACGTGATCGTCGACCCCGACGAGCTCGAACCCTTCATTCCCTCCGCGACCAAGACCGTCGAGCTGGAGGAGTTCGTCGATCTCGAGGAGATCGACCCGGTGTACTACGACAGCGCCTATTACGTGGCGCCGGGGACCAACCCGAAACCGTATGTGTTGCTGGCGCGAGCGATGGAGGAAGCGGGCAAGGTGGCGATCGGCCGGTTCGTCATGCGAAACAAGCAGTACACGGCAGCGATCCGGGCGGAGGACGGCCGGCTGATCATGTCGACCCTGGCGTACGCGGACGAAGTGCTCGATCCGTCCTCCATCGACGAGTTGCAGGGCCTCGACGAGGTGGAGGTGTCCAACAAGGAGATCGCCATGGCGGAATCGCTCGTCGATTCGCTGACCTCGGCGTTCGAGCCCGAGAAGTACCGCGACGAGTATCGCGAACAGGTCCTTGATCTCATCGAGATCAAGGCGTCGGGGCAGGAGTTCGAGGTGCCCGTGACGGAGGCCGAGAAGCCCAAGGTGGTCGATCTCATGGCGGCGCTCGAGGCGAGCGTCGCCAAGGCGAAGGAGTCGCGTGGTCGTCATCCATCGGCGAAGCCCGACGGGACGAGGCGCGCCAGGCCGACCCAGAAGGGCACGGCCAAACGAGCGTCCGCCAAGAAGTCGGCGAAGAAGTCTGCGTGAGCGCCGGCGTCGAGATCGACGTCGGTGGTCGCCACATGTCGCTCAGCAACCTCGACAAGGTGCTCTACCCGAACGGCTTCACCAAGGCCCAAGTGATCGACTACATGGCCCGGATCGCGCCGGTGGCAATCCCACATCTGACCGGCCGGGCGCTCACCTTTCGCCGCTACCCGGATGGCACCGACACTCCGGGCTTCTTCGAGAAGCGCTGCCCCGGGCATCGCCCCGACTGGGTCGGCGTCGCCCGCGGTCCCGGAGATCGCAAGGGCGGCATCGACTACTGCAGGCTCGACGAGGTCGCCGCGCTGGTGTGGGCGGCGAACATGGCGGCGATCGAGATCCATGCGCCGATGGCGCTCGCCGACGATCTCGACACACCTCGCGCGCTGGTGTTCGACTTCGACCCAGGCGCGCCGGCGACGATCGTCGAGTGCTGCCGGGTCGCCGTCGCTGCTCGGGACGTGCTCGACGCAGTCGGACTCCAAGGGTGGTGCAAGACCTCTGGGTCGAAGGGACTCCAGATGTACGTGCCCGTGAACACGCCCGGAGCGACCCACGCTGCGGCGTCCGACTTCGCGCTCGCCGTCGGTCAAGTGCTGGAACGTCAGTTGCCCGGCGAGGTCACGACGGTGATGGCCAAGTCCGAGCGTCCCGGGAAGATCTTCGTCGACTGGAGTCAGAACGCGTTCCACAAGACGACGATCGCTCCCTATTCCCTGCGCGCCCGGTCGGAACCGACGGTCTCCACCCCGGTGACATGGGACGAAGTCGAAGGTTGCGCGCGGTCGGGTGATCCGATCGGGTTCACGAGCGACGGCGTGCTCGAGCGGGTCGACGAGATCGGCGATCTGTTCGCCGACGTGTTGACGGTCGAGCAGGAGCTCCCCGTGCCCGGCCGCTGACGGCGCACGATCGGTCTCGAAGTCTCAACGACGGTGTCGCTGAGGGTGACCGACCATCCACCGGGTGTGCATCCGGCGCTGATTCGCGCCATGATGGACGACGTGACTCCGCGTAGTTGGGACGTGGGCCGCTGGGCCGCGCTCATGACGGCCTTCGCCGTCGTCGGTACCGCGTGCGGACCGACGCGGTTGTCGGCGCCACCGGAGCCGGAGTTCACATCGGGTGAGCGTGCGCTGCCGACGATCGTGACCACCACCACGTTCCCGCGGACGGAGGGTGGTGAGATCCTGCCGTCCGATGTCGAGGCAGACGTCGAGGCGGTCGACGTCTCCCAGATGCTCGTCATCGACGACGCCGGCAACGCTGCGCCCAGCCGTGCCGGGTGGGCGGCGTTCGACGATGCGCTCGGTGCTCGACTCGTGCCCGCCAACGTGAGCGCGTCGGTTGCCGTGATGGTCGACGGGCAGATCGTCCACGAGGCGGCCTTCGGCGATCGGGTCGCCGGCAGCGGCGAACCCGTGGAGACCACCGACCGGTTCCGCATCGCCAGTATCTCCAAGACCATCTCCGCCATCGTGACGATGCAGCTGGTCGAGGACGGCACGCTGTCGCTCGACGAGCCGGTCGGCGACATCCTGGTCGATCACCTTGCGCTGACCGCGCCCGATCCGGACGTCGCCTCGATCACCGTCCGCGAACTGCTGAGCCACACCGCCGGCTTCCCGCAGCACGAGAACATGTTCTTCGGCAACGGTGCGTCGTCGTGTGTCGACGCCTCGATCCAGGGACTCTCCCGGAACGTGTCGAGCGGCAACGGCTTCGCGTACAGCAACATGAGCTATTGCGTGCTGGGCGTCTTGATCGAAGCCGTGACGGGCAAGACCTACGAGCGGGTCGTCTACGAACGCCTGTTGACACCGCTCGGCATCAGCGGGATGCGGATGTCGTCGACCTACGATCTCGGACCCGACGAGGTCTCACACCATCCGTCCCCGAACCGGAACTTCATGGAGACGCTCGGCGCGGCGGGCGCCTGGAACGCGACCCCGGCCGATCTCGTCACGATCCTCAACTCGATCGATCATGCGACGCCCGGCTGGAAGGCCGTCTCGGCCGAGACGGCGAACGCGATGCGCTATCGGATCGTGGCCGCGCTGCCTCCGAGCGGCTACGGACTCGGACTCATCAACTACGACAGCGCCTATGGGCACACCGGAACGATCCAGAACACCCACGCCATGGTGCTGCGACAAACCGACGGGGTGACCTGGGCCGTCACGGTGTCGGGCGAGTCACCGAGCGACACTCCTCAGCTCCGCAGCATCATGGGGCGCGCGTTCGCAGCCGGCTTCTCCGCCGTCTGAAGCGGCCGGCCGCAGTCTGTGGCCGTCTGTGGCCGTCTGCGGCTGTCTGCGGAGGCGTCGGCCGGATCTGGGATGATCTCGCGATGGAACTGCCCGAGCGCGGACGCGCCGTCGACGAGATCATCAGCGATCTGCGATCCAAGCGCGACGGCGACATCAAGTGGGAAAACGGACGCGCCTTCGGGATGGTCTACAACGGTGGGCCCGGGGTTCACGAGGCCGCCGAGCGCGCCGCCATGCTCTACCTCCACGAGAACGCCCTGAACACCAAGGCGTTTCCCTCGTTGGGTGAGATCCAATCAGAGGTCGTGCGCTGGACGGCCGGACTGCTGCACGGGCCAGAGTCCGCAGCCGGATTCCTGACCAGTGGCGGCACGGAGTCGATCCAGTGCGCGGTGCTGGCGGCCCGGGAGCGTGGTCGCGCGGAGCGCGGGATTCGTGCAGGCGAGATCGTGGTGGCCGAGTCGGCCCACGCGGCGTTTCACAAGTCGGCCCACATGTACGACATGCCGATCCACACGACGCCGGTCCGCGACGACTGGACCGTCGACGTGGACTCGATGGCCGATGCAGTGAACGACCAGACCGTGCTCGTCGTGGGTTCGGCCCCGCAGTATCCCCAGGGAGTCGTGGACCCGATCGCCGAGATCGCCGCACTCGCCGCCTCGGTCGGCGCCAATTGCCATGTCGATGCCTGTATGGGCGGTTTCGTGCTGCCGTTCGCCGAGATGCTGGGCCGCGATGTCCCACCGTGGGATTTCCGCGTCGACGGCGTGCATTCGATCTCGGCCGACATCCACAAACTCGGCTACGCACCGAAGGGGGTATCGGTGATCCTGCACCGCACCAAGGAGTTGCGCCGATACCAGACCTGGGTGTTCGACGGTTGGCTGGGCGGCTTCTACGGTTCGCCGAACCTGCAGGGCACTCGTTCGGGCCTCCCGATGGCCGCCGCCTGGGCAGTGATGCAGCATCTGGGTGTTGATGGCTATCTCGACCTCACCCGACAGACACTCGACAACGCAGATCGCATGCGAGCGGGGATCGCTGAGCTCGACGGGATACGCGTCCTCGGCGACGGCCGGTTGCACCTCGTGGCGATGTCGTCCGACCCTGCGTCGGCGACTCCGGTCGATGCGTTCGCTCTGGGCGACGCTCTGCTGCGCCGCGGCTGGTACCACGACCGCCAAGGCCCGCCGGACTCGTTGCACTCGACCGTCAGCAACTCCAACACCGGCGTGATCGATCAGTACCTGGCCGATCTCCGAATCTGCCTGGGCGAGGTGCGTGGTGCGATGGCCGAGGACCGCAGCACGAGCTACTCGACGGTCGAGTAGCTGTCGCGCGTCGACCGCGGCGCGGCATCACCCGTCGTCGGGTTCGTTCTCCACATCGGCGCTGGCGCCGACGACGTCGAAGTTCTCGTCGAGTTGGACGTCGACCTGTTCGCCGGAATCGAGGGTGATCTCGACCTCGTAGAGGCTGTCCTCGTCGCCGACCTCGGTCTCGGTGACCCTCCCCTCGCCGGTGTGGGCGAGTGCTGCGTCGGTGGCCTGGACGAGCGCGTCGCCCCGGATCGGCTGCTCGTCGTCGCTCTGGCCCGCTGAGACGGCACCGGCGATGCCGACTCCGAGTGCCGCCGCGGCTGCGGCGGCGGTGATGATGATCGTTCGTCGCTTCATGTGACCAACCCTACGGATCGTTCCCTGACCGCAATCTGACGCGGTCGCGATGATGAGTCAGCCGAGGGTCAGCCGGGCCGGGCATGCTGGTGCGGTGAAGGTGCTCGTCATCGAAGACGACGAGAAGACGGCGGCTGCGCTCCAGCGCGGGCTCGAAGCGGAGGGATATCGCGTCGACGTCGCACACGACGGCAACGACGGGTTGTGGCTGGCGACGGAGGTGGGCGCCGACGTCATCGTGCTCGACATCATGCTCCCGGGCCTCAACGGCTACCGCGTGTGCAGTTCCATCCGCGATCGCGACATCCGTACGCCGATCCTGATGCTCACCGCGAAGGACGGCGAGTGGGATGAAGCGGAGGGGCTCGACACCGGGGCGGACGACTACCTCGTGAAGCCCTTCTCGTTCCCGGTGCTGCTGGCGCGCCTGCGAGCCCTGCTGCGGCGTGCCGGAGACGTACCCGCCCCGCTCTCGGTCGGTGATCTCCGGATCGAACCGGCCACCCGGCGCACCTGGCGCGGCGAGCTCGAGGTCTCGCTGACGTCGCGCCAGTTCGAAGTGCTCGAGTTCCTGGTGCGACGGGCCGGGCAGGTGATGTCGAAGTCGGACATCCTCGACGGTGTGTGGCAGCACGATTTCGACGGCGATCCGAACATCGTCGAGGTGTACGTCAAACGGTTGAGACGGGCGATCGACGAGCCGTTCCAGCGGCGATCGATCGAGACGGTGCGCGGCGCCGGTTACCGAATCGTCGATGACGGGCCAACATCGTGAACCGGGGGTCGGTGCGTTGGCGAATCACCGCGACCGCGGCGGTGATCGCCGCGGTCGTCTTGGCGGTCGCGGCGGCCGTGGTGGTGGTCGTCGTCCAGCGTGAGTTGCGTGACAACCTCGACCGCTCGCTCGCGCAACGCGCCGATCAGATCGAGGCGGCTGCGCTCGTCGACCCGGACTCGGCACTTGCGAACTCGGATCGGGAGGACCGGTTCGCGCAAGTGCTCGTTGCCGACGGCTCCGTGCTGTTCGCAACCGACAACGTCGCCGGCGCCCCGCCCCTCGCCGATCTCCCCGCGGGGCGTCAGGAGGCAAGCACCCGATCGGATCTTCCGCTCGAGGACGATGCGTACCGGGTGTTGATCCGTCGTTTCGATCTCGAGGCCGGCCCGCGCTACGTCGTCGTAGGTGAGAACATCGACGACGTCACGGATGGCATCCGGGCGTTGATGGCGACGCTGGCGCTGGTCTTCCCTGCGGCGACGATCGTGCTGGCCGGAGTGGTCTGGTGGTTGGTCGGCCGGACGTTGCGGCCGGTCGAGGAGATCCGGCGTGAGGTGGAGTCGATCGGATTGACCGAACTCGATCGTCGCGTTCCGACGCCCGGGTCCGGTGACGAGATCGACCGTCTCGCCGACACGATGAACGACATGCTTGCTCGACTCGAGGCATCGGCGGCGGTGCAGCGCCGGTTCGTCGCCGATGTCTCCCACGAGCTGCGGACCCCGCTCACCCGGTTGCGGACTGCACTCGAGGTCGATCTCGCCCACACCGACTCCGACTTCGAGTCCACCTGTCGCGCCGCACTCGGTGACGCGATCGACATGCAGGCGCTGGTCGACGATCTGCTCTTCCTCGCCCGACGCGACTCGGGCCGTGACGACGTGCGCTACGAAGCGGTCGATCTCGACGTGGTGGTCGACGAGGAGGTGCGATTGGCCAGAGCGGAGAGCGAGGTCACGATCGACATGTCGGCGGTGTCGGCGGCTGTCGTCCGCGGCGAGGCCCGTCAACTCGCCCGCTTGGTGCGGAACCTCTTGTCGAACGCCGTGCGCCACGCCAGCGGTGTCGTTCTGGTCGCTCTCGACGAGGACGACGACGTCGGGGAGGTGGTCCTCTCCGTCGACGATGACGGCGTCGGTATTCCGCCCGACGAACGCGTTCGGGTGTTCGAACGGTTCGTCCGCCTCGACCGCGCCCGGAGTGCCCGCGACGGCGGCACCGGCCTCGGGTTGGCGATCGTCGCCGACATCGTCCGAACTCATGGGGGCACGGTGACGGTGGATGAGTCGCGCCTCGGTGGCGCGTCGTTCGTCGTGCGACTGCCGGCTCGGTCGGGTGAGCCAGCAGATCTCTGGTTCGGCGGAGCCGTCCGTGTGCCACCCACCCGACAGGATGGTGCCTGAGCGGCTGTCTCTTGCCCACGATGCGGCCTTGTGCAGCCCGGTGATGTGCGCGATATTCGGTGGACCGGAGCGGCGTCTCGAATCTACTTTCGACTGCCGGCAACCTGCCGGGGCAGCCATGGCGAACGTGATCGACACCGACGACATCACCGACGACATCACCGACGACATCACCGACGACATCACCGACGACATCACCGACGACATCGGTGAAGATGTCGGTGAGGATGTCGGTGAGGATGTCGGTCACGACGTCGTCGAGATGGCGGCCGTGGACACCGTGGCGCTCTTCGACAGCGTGCCGATCGAGTTGCGGGTCGATTCGGTAGCAGGAGCGCTCGACCTGGTCGTTTCCGTACTGACCGAAGACGCGCCCGGCGCGGCCTGGTTCGCTGATGGTGATGGATGGGCGGGGCACGGACGGGAGGCTGCCGAGGTCATCGACAACCGTTACCGACCGGCTCATGAGCACTTGGCGATGCTCGACGATGAGAGTGGGCTCGCGCCGGCGCTCGATGCAGTCGATTGCACGCTCATGCTCGACGATCGTCGACTGCGATGGGTGTTGGATCGGATCGCCGACGAGGATCTCGCCGATCACGAGAACGGTGGCGACGACGACCCGATCTACGACCCGGACACCTGGCCCACTCGACGATTCTGGGTGTGCGTCCAGCTGACGTTCTTCCCGCCCCACGGTTCGCCGATGGCGCGGCTGGTCCTCAGCTTCTCGCTGTGGACGAATCCGCCGAGAGGGTTCGGCCCCAACGTGCTCCGGAGCCGCGAGACCGACCCGCTCTCGGTGGACGAGATGGTTCAGGTCATCGGTGAGTTTCGACAGTCGTCCCAGTCCGTCTCGATGCTCGGAATGTTCTTCCAGTTCGAGCGTCTGGGTGTTCGGCCGGTCTTCGGCTCGCGATGGTTGCCCCCGGTATCCGTGCTCGTGCAGCCCGTCGTCGCCAACACCGTCCCGAGGCCGAGCGACTACTTCAGCGGCGAGTGGGTTGCGATCGCGACCGCGGCGGCCTCCGCGGTCTTCGACAAGAACGACCTCCACGACTCGAGCCTCGCTGCCTCGGCCCTCGAGAACGCGAGCCTCTGCCTGCATCGACAGGTCGCAAGCGCGGCGTACGGGACCACCGACCAGGTGTTCTCGAGCTACCTCCATCTACCGATCACCGCCGACCCGGTGGTTTTCGAAGACCGAGTGCAGGCGTTGATCAGGATCTTCGAGACCATCGAGACCGAGATCTCGAGCGAACTCTGGGACGTCAGCACCGACCTCGAGATGGCCGAGGCGCAGTTCGGTGTGTTGCGGCTCCTTGCGAACCAGGGAGGCGAACTCGTCGATGCGTTGGTGGTGCGCCTGCTCGACACCGACGATCCCGTTGCGGTGCCAAGGCGGCACCTGCGGCGACGGGCCGCGTTGGGTCAGGTCCGCGCGCGATTCCGCGACTCGATCGAACTCGTCCGGCGAACACTGCTGCAGACGGAGCTGGAACGGGAGTCGGCGCTCGAGATGGTCATTCGGTCAGAGGGAGCGACGCACGCGGTTCGTTCGTTCGTGGAAGGCCGCGTCGGCCAGTTGTTGACACGTGCTTCGGTCGACGGGTATCCGACGGTCACCACTTCGCTCCTCGAGTCCGAGAAGTTCGGTCAGGTGGAACGCAACGTCCGGTTGCGACGCGAGGACGCGACCAGTGGCGCGCGGCTGGGAAACATGCTCGAGACCACCACCCACGTGTTCGGCGAAGAGCGTGAACGAGTGCTCGCGGCAGTCGAGCGCAACAGCAGCCTCCTGAACTTCGCCCTCGGAATCGTGGCGTTGTTCACGGTCGTCGACTTCCTCGTCGTCGTGCAGTTCACCCCGACGAGCGATGTCGCCGTCTTCGGCGCTCGCGGGTTGGCCGGCGCGGCCGGCGCCGCCGTCCTGACCACGCTCGGCTGGCTGTGGGTGCGGGGCCGACGGGTGTCACGTCCGAACGTCCGCTCCGCCTTTCCCGAGTTGCACAACGAGGTCATCGCGAGGACTCGAATGCTGCGGGCCACGAGCGCGATGGCTGGTGGCCAGCACGATCTCGATGTCGATCTGGAGATGTCCCATCGCATCGCCGAGCTGTTCGACGTCGCGACGCACCACGATCAGGTGGTCACGGCCCTCCGCGAGGCCTATCTACTGCGTGTTCGCGGCGGCGAGCCCGATGCCGACCTCGTCCAGCTCGCCGAGCAGTTCTCCCCCGTGCTTCACCACCACCTCGCAGGTAGGTACGTAGGACCCGATTGGGACGCTGCGGCCGACCTCGAGCTGCTCTGGATGGAATCCAGCATCTGGTCGGTGCGCGCAGTGCTCTTCGGTGAGCGGCCCTCGCGCATGTACAACGCGCGGCTTCCGCTGACGACGACGACGTACTACCTCCATCGCGAACATCGGCTCGTCTCCCGGTTCGAGGTAGAGGTGCAGATGTCCGAGGACCACTTCGCCGTCGTGGCCGAGATCGACCGGTCGGCACCGCAATCGGCATCGATGGTCGAGGTGTGGGGTGCATGCGTGGGCAGCCTGATCGGCGCACCCGCCGACGCCACCTCACCGCCAGAGCTGGACGGCTAGTTGATCTGGCGTTCGCGCCCCTCCCAGAAGGGCGCACGAAGTTTGAACTTCTGGAGTTTGCCGGTTGCCGTCCGGGCGAGTCCGTCTCGGAACTCGACCTTCTTCGGGCACTTGTAGCCGGCCAGCTTCTGCTTGGTCCACGCGATCACGTCGGCTTCCGTCAGTTCGGATCCCTCGGTGGTGACGACGAGCGCAGTGACGAGCTCGCCCCACTTCTCGTCGGGGATGCCGATCACGGCCACCTCGGTCACGTCGGGATGCTGGAAGATCGCGTCCTCGACCTCGATCGACGAGACGTTCTCGCCACCCGAGATGATGACGTCCTTCTTGCGATCCGCGATCGTCACGTAGTGGTCGTCGTCGATCAGGCCACCGTCGCCGGTGTGGAAGAACCCCATCTTGATGGCGTCGGCGGTCGCCTCTGGTTGCTCCCAGTACCCTTCCATGACGACGTTGGATCGGGCCATGATCTCGCCGTCGTCCGAGACGGCCATCGTGCACCCGATCGCCGGTGCTCCGGCTCGGTTGAGCTTGACGGCCCGCTCGGCGGGCGAGAGATCGTCCCACTCCTGCCGGCTCCGGTTGATGGTGAGCAGGGGAGCGGTCTCGGTGAGCCCATAGATCTGCACGAACTCCCAACCGAGCTCCGTCTCACAGCGTTCGATCGTCCGGGTGGGGGGCGGCGCACCCGCCACGACGATCCGGACCCGGCCACCGCCGGGAATCGGACCGTCCCAGTCCGACGCGGCGTCGAGGATCATGTTCAGTACGGCCGGTGCGCCGCACATCAGCGTGACCCCGTGCTCCTCGACCCGCCGGAGGATCTCCGCTCCGTCGATCTTGCGGATGATCACGTGCTTGGCGCCCATGCCCGTCACTGCGTAGAGCATTCCCCATCCGTTGCAGTGGAACTGGGGGAGGGTGTGGAGGTAGACGTCGCGGTCGTTGACGCCCATGTGCCAACCGAACGTCGTGGCGTTCAGCCACACGTTGCGGTGGGTCAGCTGGACGCCCTTCGGACGAGCGGTCGTGCCCGACGTGTAGTTGATGGTGGCGGTGGCGTCCTCGTCGCCCTCCCACTGCCGGGGCTCGGCGTCGAATCGCATCAGGGTCGCGTCGCTCTCGGTTCCGATCGTCCATTTCATCTCGCATTCGACGTCGGCCATCTCCGTATCGAGCTCGGGATCGACGAGGAGTACGCGGGCGCCGGAATGGGCGACGATGTACTTCACCTCCTCGGCGACCAGGCGGAAGTTGATCGGCACGAGGATGCGACCGGAGCCCGACACACCGAACAGGGCCGTCAACAGCCGAGCCGAATTGTGCGACACCATCGCGACCCGCTCACCGGGTGCGACCCCGAGGGCGTCGAGCCCGGCCGCCATCGCCTTCGCTCGTCGGGACATCTCGCGGTAGGTGATCGAGCCCCACGACGCGGCCGGCTGGTCGGGTTCATCTGCGATCGCCTCACGATCGGGGTACAGCAGCTCCGCTCGGCGGAGGAAGTCGTTGACCGTCAGCGGAACCTTCATGGTTGCAGAAGCTAATCGGCGGGCCGGTCGACGAACTGATCGACCATGATCCGGTTGCCGTCCGGGTCGAGCACCACGATGTGGGCGGGACCGGTCGCATCAGGGTCGATGGGTTCGATCGGTTCGATCCCGGCGGCCCGGAGCACGTTCTGGATCTCACGAACGTCGGTGAAATCGGACGACTGCTCCTTCTGCTGTGTGAGTCCTGGATTGAACGTCAGGATGTTCTCGTCGAACATCCCGTGGAACAGACCGATGACCGTCTCACCGTTCACCATGATCAGCCAGTTCTCGTCGGCGTCGCCGCCCGTCACCTCGAACCCGAGCGTCTCGTAGAACTGCCGGGAGGCCGCGAGGTCGGCGACCGCCAAGCTGACCGAGAAGGCACCGAGCCTCATCCGACGACCCCCACCGAGTGAGTGGTGAGGCGAGTGGTGAGCGGCCACGGGCGATGCCGTTCGACCGTGAGCGCGAGGTCGAGGAGGAGCTCCTCGCTGAAGTGCGGCCCGACGACCTGCAGTCCGATCGGGAGACCGTCGACGAATCCGGACGGGATCGTGATCGCCGGATTGCCGTGGAGGTTCGCGGGAAAGGTGAGCCGGCCGTTGATCTTGGCCCCGGCCTCGATGCCGCCGAACACACTCGGGAGCGGGCCGTCGGCATCGAAGGCCACATCAGGATTCGTCGCGGTCATGACGAAGTCGACCCCACCGGCTGCGACGTCGAAGATGCGCGCCATCGCCTCGTTCAGCTCCGTCCGACGTCTCTCGAGCTTGATCCGGGCCTCGGCGCCGTACGCCCCCGGGCCGTGCTCCATCGCCATCCGGATCTCCGGGGTGAGCTGGTCGGCGCAGTCGGGCCAGTGGTCCTGGAGGCGGTCGATCAAACCGACCGAGTTCGCCACCGACCATGCCGCTCCCATGCGGGGAAGGGTGGTGTCGACGTGGTCGACACGGACCATCGCGCAGTCGGCGATCAGCTGGGCCGCCGCCTCCTCGAGCAGTTCCCACATGACCGGAGAGACGACCGCCGCCCCCCAGTCGGAGACCACGGCGACCCGACGTCCACGCAACTCGTCGAGTCGGGAGCCCAAGCCCGCCTCCCAACCGGCGACCCGGGGCAGGCTGAGGGGCTCGCGCGGATCGCGTCCGTTGCACACGTCGAACCATCGTGCCGTATCGCGCACGGACCGTGACAGGCACCCGTGGGTGACGGTCATCGCCCCGAGGCCCGCCTTCGGTGTCAGCGGGATCCGACCATACGTGGCCTTGAGCCCCACGAGGTTGGTGAATCCGGCGGGGATGCGGATCGAACCACCGCCGTCCCCACCGGTCCCCAGCGTGACCAACCCACCAGCGACCGCGGCTGCCGTACCACCGGACGAGCCGCCCGGCGTGCGGCCATGCTGCCACGGGTTGTGGGTCGTCCCGTTGAGGACGGTTCGAGTGACGTTGACGCCTCCGAACTCCGACGCTGTCGTCTGGCCGACGAGCACCGCACCCCCACGGTCACGGGCTCGGGCCACGTTGGTGCTCGTGTGTGTGGCCAGCTGGTCCCGGTAGACGACGCAGGCGTGCGTGTCGGGCCAACCTTCGACGGAATCGAGCTCCTTGACACCGATCGGCACACCACCGAACGGCTTCGACAGGTCGGCGTCGGCGCAGGCGGCTTCGGCCTGCTCGCGGTGAAGATTCGAGAAGGCGTTGAGCTCGCTCGCCTCGATGGCGGCGTAGGTCGCCGTCAGTTCCTCGGTCGGGCTCCGCTCGCCGGCCCGGAAGGCCTCCACCAGCGAGCATGCGTCGCCCTGCCAAGGTTCGTCTGCCATGCCCGCCACGGTACTTCGACGCCGGGTGGCCCTAGCATGCGGGCTCCATGGATTCGCGTGCGTTCCTCGGACTCGAACCGAGCCACAACCCGTATCGATGGAAGCTCGATGTTCGACCGGAGGTCTGCACCAGCGGTCGCTTCCTGTTCGGCGGTGCCGGTCTCGGGGCGGCGATCAGCGCGATCGAAGGCACCAGCGGTCGGTCGTGCATCTGGGCGACGGGGCAGTACCTGTCGTACGCCAAGCCCGGTGAGGTCCTCGACATCGACGTCGTGATCGCGGTCGAGGGCCACCAGATCACCCAGGCCCGTGCGGTCGGTCACGTCGGCAACCGTGAGATCCTCACCGTGAACGCAGCGCTGGGCGATCGGCCCGACATCCCGTCGGGCCAGTTCGAGACGATGCCACCGGCACCGCCCCCAGACGAGTGCCCTCCACGTCCTCATCGCTCCGACACCAGCGGCACGATCAACGAGCGTCTCGATGTGAGGCTTGCCAGGGGACGTACCTACGACCAGCTCGATGGCTCCCCCGGTGACGGGCAAACGATCATGTGGGGTCGTCTGCCCGACGTGATCGAGGGTGTCGACGCGACGGCGCTGGCGATCATGGGCGACTACGTTCCGTCGGGCGTAGGTCAGGCGCTGGGCGTCATCGGTGGTGGCAACAGCCTCGACAACACGCTGCGCGTGATCCGGCTCGTGGCGACGGAGTGGGTGCTGCTCGACATCCGCGTGCACGGCGCCGATCGTGGGTTCGGGCACGGCCTCGTCCACATGTTCGCGGAGGACGGCACCCTCATGGCGACCGCCAGCCAGAGCTGCATCGTGCGGTTCTGGAAGGGCCGCTGACAGCCGGATGTTCTCGGGGCGCAGCTGCGCTCGCGGTGTCGCTCGGTGTCGAGTCTTTGCGCGGTCTTGAGGCTGTCTGGGTTGCGTCAAGATCGTGGGACGCGATACCAATACGGGGGGTTGGTGATCGGTCGGCGACCCGGAGGAGGGTTCACATGGTCGAACTCGCAGTGGGAGTCGTACTCGGCGTGCTCGCGTCGCTGGGAGTTGCACTCGCCCTCGACCACGCGACGCCCGAGCCCGCTCGATACGGCCCTCCGCCGGTGCAGGTCTACGTCGTCGAGACCCTCCCGCCGTTGACCGCCTGAAGCACTCCGACGTTGCGGGGCGGCACCCGAGCGTGCGGTGCCGGATCGATCACCGACGCCCCCTACAGTCCACGGCATGCCGCTGCCGATCCGTCCTGGAATGACCATCCCGTTGCCCGGGCCGCTCCACGCCCAGCGTGACCGGATCGTCGAGCTTGCCGATCTGGGCTTCACCGACGTATGGACGGCCGAATCCGACGGCGGCGACGGCCTCACCCCACTGGCGCTCACCTCGGTGTGGGAGCCGCGGTTGCGACTCGGCACCGCCATCTTGCCGGCATACACGAGGGCACCGGCGTGCATGGCACAGAGTGCGGCGACCTTGGCTGACGCGGCGCCGGGACGGTTCGTGCTCGGGATCGGGTCGTCGTCGAACGTCATCGTCGAACGTTGGAACGGGTTGCCGTTCGAAGAGCCGTACAAGAAGGTCCGCGACATGGTTCGGTTCCTGCGCGAGGCGTTCACCGGCGAGAAGGTGACCCGGGCGTACGACACGTTCGAGATCCAGGGGTTCCGACTCGGAATCCGCCCGGAACAGCCACCGCCGATCGTGGTGGCGGCATTGCGCGCCGGCATGCTCAAGATGGCCGGCCGGGAAGCCGACGGCGCCATCACGAACTGGCTCGCGCCCGGCGACGTTCCCCAGGTCGCGGCCGCGTTGAGCGAGGGCGCGGGCGGCGACGAGCGTGAGCTCGTCGCTCGGATCTTCGTCTGCCCGAGCGACAACGCCGAGGTCGTGCGCGCCGGGGCGCGCCGAGCGATCGCGGCCTACATGAACGTTCCTGTCTACGCCGATTTCCAGGAGTGGTTGGGGCGCGGCGAGCAGCTTGGCGGCATGTGGGCGGCGTGGAAAGCCGGTGATCGCAAGCGGGCTCTCGACGAGATACCCGACGAGGTCGTCGACGACCTCGTCGTCCATGGGACGCCTGAGCAGTGCCGCACCCGGATCGGGGAGTACTTCGAGCGCGGTGTCACCACGAGCTCGTTGGCGATCCTTCCGTTCGACCCGGAGCTCGACTTCTGGGACGCCCTGCGATCGCTGGCGCCGAGCGCCGAGTGACGTCAGGCGGCGGACGATCGGATCGGGCGCCTGACGGGAAGCCGCTCGACGTTCGACTGCGCCCTTTCGGCCTGCCGGGCGGCGAGCTGTTCGCGTAGTACGGCGACGTGCCGAAGGCCCCTGCGGCGAGTCGCAGCGTCGAGGCGGAACTGGACCGGCACGTCGGACGACGGCAACAGGGTCAGTTGCTGGGCGGTGTCGTTCTCGGTCATGCCCCCATGATGAACGAGGGGTGTGACAGTCATGGTTCGGGGATCAGCGGGGGGTGCGCCGGAGCAGTGCCGGAAGCTCGGGATCGAGTCCCACGACTCGAAGACGGAGTCCCCGTCGCTCCGCACGGTCGAAGGCCTGCTCGATCAGCTCGATCGTGCGCTCCGGAACGAACTCGGCTGCCGTCAAATCGATGTGCAGGGCCCGCACGTCGTCGATCGCATCGATGGTGGCTGCCAGCAGGGCGGCCGCACGAGCATCGACGACGCCGCGAACACCGACCAGGCGGACCTGTCCGTCCGGGTCGTCCACCATCGTGAACGTCGGCGTGGCGGATGTCGGCGGCCCGACGGTCCGCACGTCGGCGTTCGACCGCTCGGTCGGATGGGTGTGCCGGATCGTGAAAGCGATCGTCCTGGTCGCGGTGCGAGCGATCGATGCGAGAAGACGCTGCCGAAAGTCTTGGGTGGTGCTGTGGGGGGAAGTCATGATGTTGTACACTCCGATTTGACGTCCCTCTGACGTTAGTGGACGACCCCTTTGCGTACGAAGGTTTGCACCGTTGTTATTTCGTCAAGGAATTGTGGTTACCCACCGACCGTTGCGACGGCGATGACCACGGACGCGACCCCGATCGCGACGGGCGTGGCGTACGTGGCCCAGCGCGGCACGTTCTTCCACTTCGGGGCCATCACCGTGAAGGCGCACAGCGCACCTGCCACAGCACCTCCGAGATGTCCGCCGACGGAGATCCCGGGAAAGGCGAAGGTGATGAACAGGTTCAGCATCAGCAGGGTGCCGATCGACGTGTTCAGCGGATTGGCACCGTGGAGGTAGTACCCGACGAATGCGAGTGCCATCAGGCCGAACACTGCGCCAGAAGCGCCGCCGGCGAAACCACCACCGTCGAGCAGCAGGCTGCCGGCCGATCCGCCCAGCAGGGCGGCGAAGTACACCAGCAGGAACCTCACCCGGCCGAGCGAGGGTTCCAGCATCTGACCGAGCATGTACAGCAGGTACATGTTGAACGCGAGGTGGATCACGCCGAAGTGCAGGAAACCGGCGGTGACCAGGCGATACCAGTCGCCGCCATCGCTGCTGTAGACGTTGCCGTTGAACAGCGTCGGCGGAAACCCGTCGCCGAGCGCGAGGTCGTTGAGTCCGAGTTGAGCGTGGCCGATCGTCACGCGACTCCCGGCGAGGCTCTGGGGATCGCGCACCGTCACGTAGACGAAGACCAGGAGGTTGATGGCGATCAGGACGACGGTGACCATGGCCGGCTGGCGCGCGTTCCAGAATCTGGCCCTCGTCGCGATGTCGGGTCGAGCCGCTTTGGCACAATCGACGCAATGACTTCCGATCGCCGCCTGAACGAGACAATCGGCGCACGCGGGTCTGCCGCACCGGGTGCAGCGCCGCCCTGCCTCGCGGTCCGGGTGGCGATAGCAGGCCATCGCCGGATCGCTGGGACGGTCGCGGGAGGACGCCGGCGGGGGTGGGGGTGGCAACGTCATCTCGAACGAGGGTATTCAGTCTTCGCGGGCGTCCCACCAGCGTCGAAGGTGTTCCCAGGCGTAGATCCCGGTGTCGTGCCCGTCGGACCAGCGGATCGCGATGCCCCAGTTCCCGTGCAGCTCGGCATCGGTGGCCGTGATCGTCTCACCGGCGTACACCGGTAGATCTTGGTCGCGTCGGCCGCGGCACCCAGCACAGGGGCAGCCTTGCCGCAGCTCCAGCACGGGGAACACGGCCGTCACACCGTCGTCGTAGGACACGCTCAGCGCCGACGCACGATCGAGCTCGACGTCGACGACCTGCGGATGCGACACCCGGTCAGCGTACCGGTCGCCCCGCGGATGTCAGAGCGCCATCTGGACGATGAGCTGGTCCGGGGCGCACGGCTTGCCGACGAGGTGACCCTGCACGAGATCGCATCCGGCGGCCCTCAGACGCCGGAGCTGTTCGAGGCCGGTCACCCGCTCCGCCACGACCTCCATGTTCAGCGCGTGGGCGAGCAGCACGATCGCACGTGCGACCCTGGTGTCGGCCTCGGAGGCGCCGCTCGGGAGCGCCAGGCTGCCGTCGAGCTTGAGCACGTCGGCACCGATGTCGGTGAGCAGCGAGAGGGCGTTCGATCCGGTCCCGAAGTTGTCGAGCGCCACCCGAACGCCGACGCGCCGGAGGGCACGAACCGTCCGGATCACCTCATCGGCAGACCCACCGAGAAGCGTCGCCTCCCTGGCCTCCAACACGATCTGGCGTGGCCGGAGGCGATACTCGCGAAGCAGGTCGACGATCCGGTTGACGAACGTCGGATTGGCCAGCTGGAGGCGCGAAACGTTGACGTGGACGGCGAAGCGTTGCCCGACGACACCTTCGTCGATCCAGCGACGAGTGGCCAGACACGCCTGCTGGAGCACCCAATCGCCGATCGGGACGATGACTCCGGTCTCCTCGGCGACGGGGATGAACTCGCTCGCCTCGACCCGGCCCCGCGTCGGATGCCGCCATCGCACGAGTGCCTCGGCCGCCTCTGCGCGCTCGGACACGGCTGAGAAGATCGGTTGGTACTCGACGTGGAGCTCGCCTTCGCGCAGCGCCTTCGACAGCGCAGCGGCGAGTTCCGTGCGAACCCTCGCCTTGTTGCGGAGTTGGCTGCTGAACACCGCAGTCCGCGCTCGCCCGGCCGACTTTGCGGCGTGCACCGCCGTGTCGGCGAACGAGATGAGCTGGATCGCGCCGTCCTCGGGTGAGCTGGATCGGATCTCGTCGTCGGTGATGCTCACGCCGACGCTGACCGACACGTCGAGCTCGAGTTGTCGGATGGTCAACCGTCCGGTGAGTGCGCGGCGGACGCGGTCGGCCAACTCGGTCGCGACGGTCGTGTCGGCGACATCGAGGCACAACACCATGAACTCGTCTCCGCCGACGCGGGCGACGACATCCTCCGGACGAACTGCCGTCGCGAGGCGCTTCGCCGTCGACGCGAGCAGTCGGTCGCCGATCTCGTGTCCGAGCGCGTCGTTCACGTCGCGCAGTCGATCGACGTCGATCATCAGCACCGCCACGTGGCCGTCGGCGCGATCGTGCTCGCGGAGCGCGAGCGCCGTCCGCTCGAGTGCCGCGGAACGGTTGAGCAGACCGGTCGTGGCATCGTGCTCCAGGAGGTGGAGCAGATCGGCGGAACGGGAGCGCTCGTCGGTGACGTCCTGCAACATCACTGCGACGAAGCCACCCGATGGTGAGCGCGGGTCATGGCGGACGAGCACCGTGGTCGCGTGGATCGCGGCGGGCGCGCCATGACCGGCGAGATCGATCTCGCCCTTCCAGACCCCGCCTTCCGGATCGACGAGCAGTTGCTGTGGCAGCTGGTCGAGGACGACACCCAGCAGTTGTCGGCCGTCGACGGCCGATTGCGCCGGAAACAGCGTGATGCCCGCCTCGTTGGAGTCGATGAGGCTGCCGTCGAGACCGATGATCACGGTGGCGACGTCGGCGGCCGCCAACATCTCGCGGATCTTCGACAGGACATCACTCGATTCGACCGGGGGAGCGGAGACGATGCCGGGCGTCGCGACGGTGTGGTCCTGAGTCATGTCGTGGGGCTCGTCATCGAGTGTGATCCAGTGGTCCTCGTCGGTCGTCTCATTCCGAACGGGCGACGGTGCCCGTGACGGAGCCTTGATCGATGGCGATCAGGTTCAGCACGGAAATCGCCTCGGCAGCTGAAGCTTCATCGGCAAGTTCGAGCTGTTGGTTGAGCGCGTGAACGGTGAACTGGTAGCGATGTTGGGCACCGGCGGGAGGGCACAATGATTCCCATCCGGGCACGCCGGCGCTGTTGGAGCGTTCGATCGCCTCGTCGGGAACGAGTCCTTCACTGAGTCCCGTGCGGCTCGCGTCGATCGCGTCGACGAACCAGTGCACGTACTGTCCCGCGTCGAGATCCGTGACGGTGATCGCCAGTTCGGCCGTGCCCTCGGGGACACCGGTCCAGGTGAGCGCCGGTGACACCCCGTCACCGTCGCACGTGTACCTCGCGGGCACGACGGCGCCATCGGGCCACGGCGCGATGAGGGCGAGTGGCGCGGGCGCGGCCGCAGCCGTCTGCTCTGGCGGGATCGTGTTCGCGACGGGGATGGTCGTGGCGGGCAACGGTGCGGTCGGTGGGTCGAGAGTCCGGCCGTCGTCGCTGCAGCCCGCTCCGACGAGCAACAGCGCCACGATCGCCACCGCCACGATCGCCACCGGCACGAGTCGGGAACTTGGGCGAGACATGGGCGCCGATCGTATCGAGGAGGTCGGTTCGTGCCGGCCGGATAGCGTTGGAGCGATGGCCGAACAGTGGACGATCCTGACTGTGCACGCTCATCCCGACGACGAGGCGTCCAAGGGAGCACCCACGCTTGCCAAGTACCACGCGGCCGGTGTGCGGACCGTGCTCGTCTGCTGCACCGGCGGCGAGGAAGGCGATCTGCAGAACCCGACCCTGCGCGAGCCCGGCCAGCCCTTCCACGGCCTGTCGTCCGAAGAGGAGAAGGCCCTCGTCGCGTCGATGCGAGCCGGTGAGCTCGCCGAGTCGGCGGCGGTCATCGGGTTCGACGAGGTCGTCATGCTCGGATACCGCGATTCGGGAATGGCCGACACCGAGCCCAACGAGCATCCCGGCTGCTTCCATCAGGCCGATCTCGACGAAGCCACCGGCCGTCTCGTCGAGGTGATCCGGCGGACCAGGCCGCAGGTCCTGATCACCTACAACGACGATCAGCAGGGCTACCCGCACCCGGACCATCTGCGCGTGCACGACATCTCGGTGCTGGCCTTCGATCGCGCCGGAGACCCGGAGTGGTATCCAGATCTGGGTGATCCGTTCCAGCCGCTCAAGCTGTACTACACGACGTGGAGCCGACGTCGGCTGGTCGCCGTCCACGAAGGCCTCCTGCGCCACCGCGGTGAGTCGCCGTTCGACGAGCAGTGGTTCGAGCGACCCGACAACGATCATCGAGTGACGACCCATGTCGAGGTCGGGGAGTTCATCTGGGCGCGCACCAAGTCCCTCCTGGCGCACGCGACGCAGGTCGACCCCACGGCGGCGTTCTGGTTCGGCCTCTCCGACGACGAGTTGTCCTCGGTGTACCCGTGGGAGGACTGGATCCTCGCCCGATCGCTCGTCGGGGAGATCCCCGTGCGCGACGAGGGCGACGAGCTCGAGAACGATCTCTTCGCCGGCATCGAGGCGCCGTCGACGGCGCGGGTGGCTTCGTGACCGTCCAGTATCGGGTGGTCGTCGCCAAGAAGGACGAACGCGTCGATGGCCCCGACGACGCCGATGTCGTGGTGACGGTGCCGCTCGCAGTTGCGAGCGGCGACGAATTCGAGGCAACCGTGGAGTTCATGCGTGGCCGCCTGAAGGCGGCCGGTCACACTGGCGCCATCCTCGATCTGCTCAAGTCGGGGGAGGCGACGGCCGCTCTCGGTCGGCTCGCATCGCAGCTCTGAGGTCGCGATAGCCGATCAACACGGCGCCGCTCTCGGTGAGGAGCTGGCGGAGCGCGGCGTCGCGCGTGACGAACACGTGATCGTCGATCCATCGTTCAGCGTTGCTCGTCAAGGCTCGAACCTCGGGCGTGTCGATCGCCGGTTGGACATGGAGCTCGGTCACACCCGGCCCGAGGGTCAGAAGCGCTCGAGTCACTCGCTCGCGCGACCCGGGACGCCAGTCGTGGTCGAAGTGGTCGGGGAACACCACCCCTTCGTCCTCGGCCAGTCTGCGGAACGGGAAGCCTGCCTGCTCGGCCGTGACCGTCGACGGCAACCGGATCGGAAGGCGGAACTCGCACGCCAGCTCGAGATACACGTCGAAGAACTCCGGCCGCAGGGTGATCGCGGTCAGATGGGGTGCGAGGTGCGTCACGTCGATGCCCCAGGCCATCGCGCGAGTGATCTGGGCCTTCAGCTCTCGATGGACCTCGTCGGAGTCGGCGTGCTCCCAGAGGTCGTCGATGCTGCGTGGGAATCCGCCCTCACCCGACAGCAGCGAGGGCGCGTGGGTCACCGGCCCCCAACGGTAGGCGTCGTGCTCGGCGTTGAGCGTGAGGTGCACGCCGATGTCGTCGCTCGGCTCGTAGAGCTGGGCTGCGTGGTGTGCCCACGGTGCCGGCACCATGATCGACGCGCACGTCGCGACGCCCTCTCGGATGGCCTGGTACACACCGATGTTGGCGGCGTGACACGAGCCGAGATCGTCGCATGACAGGATCACCAGCCGGGCGTCGGGCGGGTGGCCGAGGCGTTCGGCGAGCGTGCTCACGTCGTCAGACGCTACAGCCGGGTGACAGCGTCGAGCAGCCGATCCACGTCGTCGGACGTCAGGTAAGCGGCGAGCCCCGCGCGGACGGCGCCCGCGATGCCGTAACTCGCCATCACCTCGACGGCGTAGTAGTGCCCGTCCCACACCGCGATCCGGTCCGCGGCGAGTGCTGCGGCGACCTGTCCGGCGTCGCGACCCACGAGGTTGAACGCAAGTGTCGGGGCGCGTCGCTCGACGTCGTGCGGGCCGAGCACGATCACCCGATCGTCGGCCAGCAACCCGTTCAGGAGACGCTCGAACAGGGTCCGTTCGTGTCGTGCGATGGCGTCGAGCCCGGTGTCGACGAGGAAGTCGGCGGCGGCAGCGATCCCGGCCAGCTGTTCGTAGGCCGGCGTGCCGAGCATCAGCCGACCCGGACCGGAGTCGGGTGCCGGACGGACCTTGTACGCGTGCAGCAGGTCGAGCAGCCCGGGTTCGATCCACGTGATGCCGGCGTGCGGGCCGTACCACTTGTAGGAGCTGGTCGAGTACACGTCGCAGCCGATCCGGGCGATGTCGACCGGCGCATGCGGGGTCAGATGGACCCCATCGATCATCACCTTCGCGCCGACTCGGTGCGCAGCGGCCGTGATGGACGCGATATCTGGCATCGTACCGATCGCGTTGCTGGCGCCGGTGACCGCGACCCATCGGGTGCGGTCGCCGAGCAGCCCGGTGACGTGCTCGACGGGGAGCCGCCCCGTCGTGATGTCGAATTCTGCGAGGTGGACCGTGGCGCCGGTGTCGTCGGCGATGTGCTGCCACGGTGAGATGTTCGAATCGTGATCGAGACGCGTGCACACGATCTCGTCGCCGGGGCCCAGATCGTGCCCGATCGACCGGGTGATCGAGAAGACGTTCGCTGTGGTCGATGGACCGAACATGAAGCCGTCGGGATCGGCGTTGAGGAGCCTGCTCATCGCCTCTTGCGTTCGAGCGAGCAGAGCGTCGCAGGCGTCGGCGGCCGCGAACGCTCCATGGCTGTTGGCGTTGTTGCCGCTTCGCTGCCACGCCGCGGTCGCCTCGACGGCGGTGTCGACGACCTGGGTGCCGGCCGGTCCGTCGAATCTGGCCCACCCCTGGTGGTCGCCCTCGGTGATACCGGGGAACCTGGATCGGACGTCGAGGGGTTCGCGCACGGCCATCACTGTGGCAGGTCGTCGTCTGCGCATGCCGACCAGAGGCCGGCGTCGGCCGCTTCGGCCGCTCGCGCAGCCTCGACCATGAGCTCGGCATGTGTCACGTTGGGTGGGATCGTCAGCGGTTGGGCGTATCCCTGGCTGACGATCTCGTAGTTCACGAAGATGCCATCGTCGGAGCGATAGACGTACGCGAGCAGCCGTCCGTAGTCGTCGCGCCCGACGACATCGCGCTCGAGCCTGACGTGCGTGCCGACGGGCAGCAACGACTCGACGAAATCGGTCGCCTCGTCGCCGAAGCACTCGGCGACGGTCGCCGGGCGGTTCGCGCCGGCGGGATGTGCGACCTCGGGAGTGTCGATGCCGGTGAGCCGGACGCGCTCCTCCCGGCCGTTGATGAGGACGTCGATCGTGTCGCCGTCGACGATGTGCTCGACGACGGCGTTCGGCTCGACCACAACGCTCGGCGGCGCGACGAGATCGACCGAACGCGCCGGTCCATCGCACGCCGCGAGGCCGCACGACAGCGCGGCTGCGACGATCGAGAGTGGTACGACGGTCATGACCATCGTTCTACCGTTTGGCGTTCTACCGGGTGGCGTTCTACCGGGTGGCGTTCTACCGGGTGGCGTTCTACCGGGTGGCGTTCTACTGGGTGGCGTTCGGCGCGATCGCACAGCGCCCGAGGGTTCGTCGAGGATGGGGCCACGTCGCCATCATGCGGCGGGGGTGTCGCGATCGCGTTCGCTCGTCGGGATGCTGAGCACCGCTTGACGACCACGCTGTCCACACGTACGGTACTGGGAGCGCTCCCAGGACGACCTCGAGGTCGGGCGGGGGAGACATCACGGGGGTCGAGGTGTGCAGGATCACGTGCGCCCGACGCCGCAACAGCGCACGACGGAAGGCTGACATGAGCACAGGATCGACCCACATCCGCCGATCGGCCCGCACCAGCCGAACCGGAGCAGTCCTGATCGCAGGTGCACTGGTCGCAAGCGTGGGACTGGTCGCCGAGTCGACTGCGACCGCCGTGCCACCGGCGCCCGGTGTCGTGTTCGACGACTTCGAGGACAACAACGTCTCCGACTGGGGATACTTCGGCGGCAACAACGCCGGTGGCGGACTCGCTACGGCCGGGGACCGCGCGAAGCAGGGCGCCTACTACCTGAGCACCGGCTGGGGCGGCAACGGCACCGACAGCGGCTTCTATGGCGGCATCTTCAAGAACCTGCCCGACAGCTCCCAGCTGACACTGCCCGCCGACCCGTGGTTCAACGTCTGGGTGCTCAACCAGACCAATGCCACCGTCGACTCCTACAACCTGGAGGTCACCATCCGCGAAGACCTCGACGGCGACGGTTGGAGTGACGGCGCCGACGAATCGTTCCGCTACGACGCGACCTACGCATCCGGTTCGTTCGACGACGCGTGGACGATCCTGAGCGCCCCGGTGAGCAGCTTCACCGATCTCGCGCCCGCTGGCGACGGCGCGTTCACCGGCAACCTGGACGAGTTGGTCCTGGTGGTCGCCGGTGTCCAGGGCGCCACCGGCACCACCGTCGAGGTCGACTTCGACCAGATCACGTTCACGTCGGGCGCCCCGGCGGCCTTCGCCGCCGCCGTCTTCGACGACATGGAGCACGGCGATCCGCTCGGCAACGGCTGGTTCGTGTTCAACGGCGACGTCGGCGGCGGCGGCATCTCCCCGAACGGCGACGTTCCGTCGGCCGACGGTGGGGCGTTCTCGCTCGACAGCGGCTGGGGTTCGGGCGGTACGCCCGGGTTCTACGGCGGGTTCGGGCGCACGAACGCGACCGACCTGTCGGGCACCGAGTACTTCAACTTCTGGATCAACCCCGACGCCGGTCAGGACTACACGCTCGAGATCAACCTCCAGGACGACGACAACGGCGACGGCGCGATCAACCCGCCTGACGACGACGAGTTCCAGTACAACTGCGTCGTCTCGCCCACTGGCCCGTGCGCGACGAGCGGCGGCGGGTGGCAGCTCGTCTCGATCCCGCTCGCCGACTTCTTCGACGACGGTTCGTTCTTGTTCGGCGGCAACGGCGAGCTCGACCCGACCCCGGCAGCGCGTGGCGGCAACGGTGAGCTGATCAACGTGGTGATGGCGGTGATCGGCACCGACCTCGGCGCTCCGGCGACGCCCTCCACCGACGTCAACTTCCGCACCGACTTCTGGACCTTCTCGCTGGGCCTCCCCGTCCCGACCGCTCCCTCGACCGTCATCGACGACTTCGAGGGTGGCCTCCCGTTCGGCGGTGCGCCGTGCCCGCCAGGCGTTCCTCCGCTCGGCTTCTGCACGTTCAACGGCGCCGGCAGCAGTGTGGCGCTGTCCAACCCGGCCACCCCACCCGCTCCGGTACTTCCCTCGGCGGGCACACCGAACAGCGTGTTGCAGATGGATGTCGACTCGACGTCGTTCGCCGGGTTCATCCACGGCCTCAGCGATCCCGGCCTCACCAACTGGATCCCCCAGGACTGGTCGACCAGCGAGGGCATTTCGCTGTGGATGTATGGCTCCAACACCGGGAGCCAGATGTTCATCGACATCCTCGACAACCGCAACCCCGGCTCGACCACCGACGACGCAGAGCGCTGGAGCGTGCCGTTCGTCGACGACTTCAGCGGTTGGCAGCTCCTCGAGTTCCCCTTCGCGTCGTTCACCCGCAAGGAGATCGGCAACGGCGCACCGAACGACGGGCTCGGCTTGTTCGAGATGCACGGCTACGCGCTCGGCGCGCTCGACACCGGAGGCCCGCAGACGTACTACTTCGACGACGTCAGCGTGTACGGCATTGCCGCACCGCCTGCGCTCGCCGTCAACTTCTCGACGCAGAACACGTTCATCGAGGAAGGGACCACCGGCGACGTTGGCGTCAAGCTCAATCGGCCGCTCGGGCCGGACGACCCTGCCCAGGTGAGCATCGACTACGCGACCGAACGCTCGAACGCGATTCCCGGGGAGGACTTCACACCTACCTCGGGCACGCTGACGTTCACGAACGGCGGCCCGACCGAGCTGTTCTTCCCGGTCGAGACGTTCGACGACACCAAGTTCACGGGTGACCTGCAGGTCGTCATCCGGCTGACCAACCCGGTTGACGTCGAGCGCGGCGCTCTGTTCCAGGGTTCGGTGCTGATCGACGACAACGACCCGTTCGACCCCGACCTGCTCGACGACTTCGAACAGGGCGCGTTCCTCTGGGGCACCGACGGACTGGTCGAGCTCGACGCCCAGCGGGTCGCAGTCGGTGACGCCGACGAGCGACCCGGTCAGGACCTGGTCGAGAACGTCGGCACGGCAACCGTCCCGCGGTCGGGCCCCGGTTTCGATGCCGGGGTCGAGGCCGTCGTCGCCGAGCTCGAGGCGCTTCGCTCGGGCAGTTCACGATTCGACCGGCGCCTGATCGACGCCGCGATCCGACGGCTCGACGAGAGTCTGGATCCGAAGCTCCGGACGAACTCCTTCTTCCTCGACGGCGGGCGCGGCGACGCGCTGTTCGTGCGCCACTCGCAAGCCGTCATCTCACTCCAGGTCCTGGTGCTGCTCCGCCGACCGGGTGCTGACGTCGCGCAGGAGGCGATCGACTCGATCGCATCGATCGATCGCGAACTCGCCGATCGCGTCATCACGGTCGCCGCGCAGAACGACGCCGACCCTGCCCGGGTCGCACGGGCGCAGCGCCACTTCGATCGCGCTGATCGCGACCTCGCTCGCGGTCTGACGGCGATCGCCATCCTCCGGTACCGGAGCGCTTGGCAGGAAGCCACGCGAGCGCTCGACCGCCTGGGCGCGACACCGTCGCTCGGCTCGATCGTCCGCGACTTCCCGATCGGTCAGGACTGGACCGGCACCGAGAGCCTCGACTTCTGGTTCAACGGCACCGGCAGCGGTGAACAGATCACCGTCGAATTGAAGGACAACCGCGCACCGGACCCCGGTCCATCGGGCTGGACGCTGGCGTGGGCGGACGAGTTCGACGAGCCGGCGGGCAGCCTGCCGAACCCGGCGAACTGGGCGTACGAGATCGGTGACACCACCCCCGACGGCAAGAACGGTTGGGGCAACGAGGAGCTGCAGTACTACACCGACGATCCCGACAACGCAGCGACCGACGGCAACGGCAACCTCGTGATCACTCTCGACGAGGCCGACGGCACCCAGGAGTGCTACTACGGCCCGTGCGAGTTCGAGTCGGCCCGTCTGATCACCCAGAACAAGGCCGAGTTCGCCTACGGGCGGATCGAGTCCAGGTTGGCCGTGCCGACCGGGGGCGACGGCCTGTGGCCGGCGTTCTGGAGCCTCGGCACCGACATCACCTACAACCCGTGGCCGGGCGCCGGCGAGATCGACGTCATGGAGTACGTCAGCCGGATCCCGAACGAGATCTTCGGCACGATCCACGGGCCCGGCTACAACGGTGGCGGCAGCTACAGTGGCATCTACGACTTCTCCCCGAATCGTGTCGACGAGCAGTACCACACGTTCGCCGTCGAGTGGCAGCCCGACCTGATCGAGTGGTACGTCGACGGCATCCTGTACCACGAGGCCCAACCCTCCGACGTGCCGGGCCCATGGGTGTTCGACAAGCCCTTCTTCCTGCTGCTGAACTTCGCCATCGGCGGCAACTTCGGTGGCGCGGTCGATCCGTCGAACACGTACCCGCAGGAGTACCTGCTCGACTACGTCCGTGTGTACCAGGGTCCCGACACCGCCGAACGCTTCGAGACGACGTTCACCGACTCGGTCGCCGGCTGGCAGCAGGTGTCGATCCCGATCGGCGACTTCACCCGCAGCGACGACCAGCCGGCCGGCGCTCCGGACGACGGCCTGACCCTGACCGACGTGTGGGGCTACGGCTTCGACCTGCCGTACCCCGCCGCCGGTGCGTTCCAGTTCGATCTGGTGCAGCGCACGCCGGTGCCGCCGCCGACCGAGCTCGTGGTGACCACGCTCGCCGACAGCGGGCCCGGCTCGTTGCGTGAGGCGCTGTCGCTGATCGCCGACGACGGCACGATCACATTCGACCCGACGCTTGCCGGCGGCACGTTGACGCTGACCTCCGGTCAGCTCACGATCGACGGTTCGGTCACGATCGACGCATCGGCCGTCGCACCGCTGACGATCAGCGCCGGCGGGGCATCCCGTGTCATCGAGGTCGGTGCGGGCGTGACTGTCGGCATCAATGATGTGGTCGTCCGTGACGGTGTTGGCGCCCCGCAGGGCGGCGGCATCCTCAACCGCGGCGTGCTGAGCCTCGACCGGGTGGTCGTCACCGACAACACCCAGCCGGCCCCGGCACCGGCCGATTTCCAGCTGGGAGGTGGGGGCATCTACAACGCCGACTCCTCAACGTTGAACCTCACCGACAGCACCGTGAGCGACAACACGAGCGTGAACCAGCCGGGCGGTGGCATCTTCGGTTTCTTCAACAGCGTGATCAACATCACCCGGAGCACCGTCAGCGGCAACCTGTCCGGCGACGTTGCCGGCGGTCTCAGGTCCCTGGGCGACGTCAACGTCGTGAACAGCACCTTCAGCGGCAACACGTCGACCGTCTGGCACGGCGGCGGCATCTTCCACACCGACGGCCAGCTGACGGTGACGAACTCGACGTTCGCCGGGAACAGTGCGCCAGCGGGCACGGCGTCGGGCATTCTCGTCGCAACCTTCGGCGCGCCGGCCACCGCAACGCTGACCAACAACGTGCTGGAGGGCAACGGTGGTGCCTTCGCTTGTGCGATCGAGGGCGGCGGCGCCGCAACGATCACGTCCGGCGGCGGCAACGTGATCGGCGACCTCTCATGCAACCCGGGTGTTGGCGATCTCTCGTCGGCCGACGCGCTGCTCGGGGCGCTGACGGACAACGGGGGGCCGACGCTGACCCACGCTCTCGGTGCCGGCAGCCCGGCGATCGATGCCGCCGCTGCCGGCGCCTGCCCGGCGACCGACCAGCGCGGCATCGCCCGTCCGCAGGGCGCTGGATGTGACGCCGGCGCCGTCGAACAGGGGTAGTGGTCGCGGATCTGATTCGATCCGACTCGGAGCGGCGGTCGTCACGGATGAGTCGTGGCGATCACCGCGCCGACGGTCTCGAGGTAGCGAACCTCGACGACCGTCGGATCGTCTTCCCAGTCGATCGTGAGTGGAAGCCAGACGACGTAGCGGCGGTCGACGAGTGGCGCTGTGGCCGTGGCGAGGTCGGGGACCGGGCGCCGTCGAACTGTGGTGAGTCCGGGACACGGGCCGTGCTGAGGGCTCGGTCGTTGTTCACATGCGTTCGATGAGGGTGCCGGTCCCGAGGCCCCCGCCGCAGCACATCGACACCAGTCCGTAGCGGCCGTCGGTGCGTTCCAGCTCGGAGAGCACCTTCGTCATCAGGAATGCGCCCGTCGCGCCGAGCGGGTGGCCGAGCGCGATCGCGCCGCCGTTCGGGTTCGTCCGCTCGAGGTCGGCACCGGTCTCCTTGGCCCAGGCGAGCACGACCGACGCAAACGCCTCGTTGATCTCGAAGATGTCGATGTCGTCGATCCCGAGTCCGGTGCGCTCGAGGAGACGTCCGGTGGCATCGATCGGACCGGTGAGCATCAAGACCGGATCCACCCCGACGAGGCACGAGTCGACGACGCGTGCTCGCGGAGTGAGCCCGAGTGCGGCCGCCCTCTCCTCGGTCATCATCAACACGGCGGCTGCGCCGTCGGAGATCTGCGACGAGTTGCCCGCCGTGTGCACGCCGTTCTCGCGCGCGACCGGCTTGAGTGCGGCGAGCTTCTCGAGCGACGTCTCGCGGAGCCCCTCGTCGCGGTCGACCAGATGGGTCGACGACAGCGGCTCACCCTCCTCGTCGAGATCGGGCGCCTCGATCGGGATGTACTGGTCGGCGAAGCGGCTCTCGGCCCACGCTCGAGCGGCACGCTCTTGTGAGGCGAGACCGAAACGATCGGTGTCGTCACGGGTGATGGCCCACTTGTCGGCGATCCGCTCGGCACCCTCGAACTGCGACGTCATCTCGTACCGGGAGAAGTACCTCGTCGGGATCGGAACTCCGAGACCGAGCTTCTTCGACGAGTTCGACCCGATCGGGATGCGGCTCATCAGTTCGACGCCACAGGCGACCGCAACCTCGACCACACCGGAGCCGATCAGCGAACTAGCGAGATTGGTGGCCTGCTGGCTCGAACCGCATTGCGTATCGACCGTCGTCGCGGCCGTCTCGAGCGGCAGTCCAGCCGAGAGCCACGCCGTACGGGTGACGTTGAAGCTCTGCTCACCCACCTGGCTCACACATCCACCGATCACTTGACCGACCTCCGCCGGATCGATGCCCGAACGGTCGATCAACGCCGACTGGACCCGGGCGAGCACCTCGGCCGGATGAAGCGATGACAGACCGCCGCCACGGCGCCCGATGGGCGTGCGGACGGCGTCGACGATGACGACGGTACGGGAGGAATCGACCATGCCGCGAGCGTACGTAACCTGCGATCGATGATGTCAGTCGGACTGGTCGCGGACGAGGGTGGCAGCGAGGTGATGTTGGAGAGGCAGCCCGACGGCCGCCATGCGTACCCGGTACTCGATCGTGTCGCCCGTCACACGGAACGTCCGTTCGAGTCGCGCCACCTCTTTTGCCGTCGAGGTGCCGGCGACGTGCGTCGAGCCGATGTCGATCACGATCGTGCCGTCGAGCTGCAGCTCGATCGTGCCCTCCTCGATCTCGACGACACCCGTCGGATGGCACAGCACGATCTCGACACGACCTGCACCCGGGAACCGCCAGTAACCCGACTCGGCGTGCATGGGCATGGCCGGGGCCGTCGAGCTGCCGATCGATCGGGTGCGCTGCACGTACGAGAGGAAGGGCTTCCCGACGTGTCCGAAGGTGATCGATTCGACGTAGTCGAAGGCGTCGATCGTCGGGTACTCGCCATGCCCGGTGCCCGTCCACGTTCCCATGAGGGTCGCGACAGGTGCGAGATCGGGATGGATCGCCGGCATCCTGGCCCCGCTCAGCCGCTCACCATCTGGAGGCGCAGCTCGTTGCGCTGTCCGGCGGTCCAGTCGGCCACGAACGTGAAGCGGTCGCCCCGGATGACCGTGACGCGCCATTCGAGCGGTTCACCGTTGTAGGTCCCGAGTCGTTCGATCGAGAACACGGCTTCGCCCGGTGGCAGGCGGAGGCACTCGCGCTCGTCATCGGTGGCGACGGCCGGATGGATGCGTTCCCATCCCTCGTTGGGCCGCTTGCCGATGGTTCGCTCGAGCTCGTTGTAGAGCGAGGTGTGCGTGAAGTCGGCCTGGAGGAGCGGTTCGGCGATCCCGACGGGAAGCCAGATGCGGTCGATCGCGAGCGGTTCGTCGCCCGCGTATCGAACCCGGTCGATGAAGACGAGCTCGGTGGCGGGATCGAGGCCGAGCTGCTCCGCGGCGTGCAGGTTGTGGAGGCGTTCGAGGGCGCGGACTTCGCTGCGTTGGGGAACGCCGGATTCCTCCACGACCTGGAACAGGCTGTACAGCGCGCCGAGTGAGCGCTCGAACGTGCGCCGGTCGACCGACGTGCCGACGCCCCGCGCCCGACGCAGGATCCCGTCGGCGCCGAGTTGGCTGACGGCATGGCGTGCCGTGTGCCGGCTCACCCCGTAGATCTCCATCAGCTCGCGGTCGGTGGGGAAGCGGTCGACGAAGTGCCCCGCTTCCATGCGCCGCCGCAACTCGTGCTCGAGCTGCGACCACAGCGCGAGCGAATCCTCCCGATCGAGTGATCGTGCGTCGTCATGGAACTCCCTGGCCATCACCCCTCCCCGATTGGTCCGAACAAGGCGTACGGTACACGGTCTGCCGGCGAGGGTCAGGTGAGGCGGTATGCGCTCGGCTCGGGCTTGAGTGGGCGTGCGTACCACAACGGCCGCCGGAGACCACCCGGCCCCGGCGCGGGTCGGGTCTTCGCGAGCCAGTCGAGGTAGGCCTCACGCGACTTGGCGGTGTCGACGACCACGTCGCCGTACTGGTCCCCCTCCTGGGCGGGGCCGACCCGTACCCGCTGATGCCAGCACTGCATACCCGAGATCGGATCGGGCTGGACCGAGAAGGTGAGGTTCTGGTGCACACCCGTGTCGTTCCACCAGATCCGCTGGGTGTCGGGGTCGCCGTCGGGGCCCGAGTCGTATCCCTGCACGCCGTGCTCGCGGACGAGCTTCCAGGTCGTGCCGGCGTGCTCGATCCGCGCCTTGCCGGCGGCCCACGAGCGGGCCTGGTCCTCCTCGATCCGCCATCGTCCCATGTGATGCGAGGCAGCTACGACGCCGGGACGGATGCCCTCGGTTCGCCAGGCGGAGATCACGAAGTGTCCGATCCGGGTCGAGATGCGGACGAGACCGTTCTCGACGATCCCCAGCTGTTCGGCGTCCGACGGATGGATCCAGAGTGGGTGCCGGTGACTGATCTCGTTCAACCACTTGGAGTTGCCCGAGCGGGTGTGGATCAGGGTCGGAATGCGGAACGTCGGGAGCAGGATGCGTTCGTCGCCCGCCATGTCGAGGTCTTCCCAGTGCACGTGCGACGGGATCCAGCCCGGCGTGGCGTATTCGGGCCAGCCCCAGTCCTTCAACGTCGTGGAGAACAGCTCGAGCTTCTTCGAAGGAGTGGGGAACCCTTCTTTGAGCTCGCCGTCGACCTCGACCGCAGGGGAGCCATCGCCGAGCTTGGCGAGGGTCAGAGCGTCGAGCGTGGCGTCGGAGCCGTCCCACGTGCCGGCCGTGCCGGGCTTGCGGTAGACGCCTTCACCATCCTGGACGCAGCCCTCGATCGTCGACGGATCGACCGCCTTCTCGTACGGCTGGTACATGTCACCCGGTACGGCGTAGGCACCTCGGTCGCGCATGTACTCGAGCGGGCTCACGCCGGCCGCGGCGGCATCCTCCGCGAGACCGGGCACGCTGTCGGCGAACATCCGCCCGTAGTACTCGTCGACACCCATGGGTGTGCCGGGACGCTCGTCGCTCTCGAAGAACTGGCGCACACCGAGCGAACCGTCGGGGTCGATCTTCCACGACAGATCGATCCAGAACTCGTTCTCCTCCCAGACCTCGCCCTTGTTGAACTCGTGGGTGCGGCGTTCGGGGCCGATCTTGTCACCCTTGAGCTCCGCGTAGCGGCGCATGACGGGCTGACGGAAGCCGATCCATCGACCCGAGTGGGTCTCGAAGCTGGCGATGTCGTGCCGTTCCGACCCGACGCCCATCGGCAGCACGTAGTCGGCGTACCAGGCCGTCTCCGACCAGGTCGGCGTGAGCGCCACATGGCACTCGACCTTGCGTTCGTCGAGGAGGGCCTCCATCCACGAGAAGCCATCGGGGTTCGTCCAGATCGGGTTGTAGACCCGACTGAAGTAGGTGTCGAGCTTGCCGCGGCCTTCGTTGAGGAAATGAGGGAGCAGGATCGACATCTCGTGGTAGGCGAGCGGGTACTCCTTCGGCCACGACATCTCGTTCCAGGTCGTGATCGGTTGGCCTCCCTTGGGGGGGTGTGGCACGAACTTGTTCCAGCCGTTGCCGGCGGTGCCCCCCTTGGTCGCCACCGATCCGGTGAGCACGTTGAGGAAGAACAGGCAGCGAGCCACCTGCCACCCTCCGAGGTTGCCGGCTCCGGCGGCGCGCCAGTTGTGGGATGCGAACTTCGTCGGATGAGCGCCGATGATCTCGGCGATCTCGCGGATGGTGCCGGCGCTCACCCCGCTGACGTGCTCCGCACGCTCGGGGGTGTAGTCGGCGTAGGCGTCGAGCAGCGCCTGCTCGAGTGACTCGAACTCGCACGGGAGGTCGGGTCTGGTCTCTCGCAGGTAGGTCTCCCAGTTGACCCAGCGACGTACGAAATCGCGCTCCCACGTGCCGTTCTCGATGAGCAGACGTGCGATCGCGAGCAGCATGAACGGTTCGGTCCCGGGCCAGGTCGCCAGCCAGTAGTCGGCCTTGGCCCCGGTGTTCGAGAGGCGCGGATCGACGCAGATGACGGTCGCACCCTTCGCCTTGCCCTCCATGATCCGCTGGGCGTGCGGATTGAAGTAGTGCCCGGCCTCGAGGTGGGCGGAGATCAGAAAGATCACCTCGGCGTTGGCGAAGTCGCTCGACGGGCGATCGTGACCCATCCACGACTGGTAGCCGATGCGTGCGTTCGACGAGCAGATGTTGGTATGGCTGTTGTGGCCGTCGACGCCCCATGCCTTGAGGACGCGCTCGGTGTAGCCGTCCTCGCCGGGTCGGCCGACGTGGTACATCACCTCGTTGTTCCGGCCCTCCTGCAGCGCGGTCCGGATGCGAGCCCCGATCTGCTCGAGGGCGTCGTCCCACGAGATGCGCTCCCACTTGCCGCTCCCGCGGGGCCCGGAGCGCCTCATCGGGTAGAGCACGCGCTCGGGGTCGTCGACCTGGTTGAGCGTGGCCGGGCCCTTGGCGCAATTGCGGCCGCGGCTCGCCGGGTGCTCCGGATTGCCCTCGAACTTGGCGATCTCGCCGGTCTCGTTGTCGATGAACGCAGTCAGGCCACATGCCGCTTCGCAGTTGAAGCACGTGGTCGGGACGATCGTGTAGTTGCGTTCCACCCGATCGGGCCAGGCTGCGGCGTCGAGCTCCGTCCAGTTGTGCCACCGATCGTGAGGAGGGTGGTTGGCAAGCGTCATCGGACTTCCTTCGCGATCATGAGAGCGGGACCGACTGGCCCGCCCGAACGTAGGCGTCTTCGTAGGCGAACATGCCGAACAGAGCGGCCGCCCCGGCGCAGGCTGCCGGCCAGGGGCTCGTCGTCTCGGTGGCCAACGAGAAGGTCACCAAGACTGCGGGGACGGCGAGACCGTTGAGCACGCCACCGAACCAGAATTGCCCGGCGTAGGCACCACGCGTCATCTCGAGGGTGGCCAGCTCGACGTGTCGCGATCCCTTCGACCAGAGTTCGGTGACGATCAGCAGGGTGAGTCCACCGAGCGCCGCGAGGAACGTGATCTGGATCGCCCGTGCCTCCGGGACGTCCATCGCGAGGTCGAGGAGCGAGAACGCGGCGGCGCCTGCCACGACCGCCTGGGCGAGCAGGATCGGGAGCAGCAGCGGCGTCTGCCACAGATCGCGCCCTTCGCACTGACCGAAGAGGAAGGCGGTGTACCCGGCGACGCCCGACGCGAGCAGCGAAATCGGGAGCGCCAGAACCTGAAGGGGCCCGCCGGCGTCGGCGATGCCGAACAGGCCCCATGTGCCGACCAACGCTGCGAAGGCCCCGAGGATCCACGAGCCGCGCACGAGCCAGGACGATGTGTTCGACTTGGTGAGGATGTAGAGGAACCGACCCGGCTGCTTGAGATCGGCCACGAGCAATGCCCCGGTGATCGCAATGAAGACGCCGGCGAGGATCGGTGGGACGACTCCCACCGCGGCTTGGTCGTCGCCGTGCCCGAGCACGACGAGCAGCGATGCGATCAGCATCAGCCCGGCTGCGATCGCCTTCGTGACGAGGTAGCCGGAAACCTTCGACTTCCAGGTCATGTGATGCGAAGTCGTGTACGCAGTACGAGCGACGACGCCTCGACCGGAGTGCTCGGCCATCACCGGCGTGATCGTCGGATGGTCCGGTGTCGTGTCGGCCCAGATCATCCCGTCGGGCTTGATCATGGTGCGCGTCGGGTCGAGCGACGCCTGGTCGACACCGCGGTAGAACACCTTCGGGTTGGTGCCCTGTTCCGGCGCACGCACCGCGGTCTTGTCGCGGGCGACGATCTTGGACACCTCGGAGTTCGGATCGTCGAGGTCGCCAGTGACGATCGCGTGGGTCGGGCACACCACGACGCACGCCGGCTCGAGCCCGACCTCGACCCGGTGATTGCAGAAGTTGCACTTGTGTGCGGTGTTCGTCTCGGGGTTGATGTAGATCGCGTCGTAGGGGCATGCGTTCATGCATGCCTTGCAGCCGATGCAGCGCGAATCGTCGAAGTCGACGACGCCGTTCGGTGTGCGATGCAGCGCACTGGTCGGGCAGATCGTCATGCAGGGCGCATCGTCGCAATGATTGCACCTCATCACCGAGAACGACCGCCCCGTGTTGGGGAATTCGCCCGTCTCGATGTACTTCAACCAGGTTCGGTTGACCCCGAGCGGTACGTCGTGCTCGCTCTTGCACGCCACCGTGCACGCGTGACAGCCGATGCAGTTGTCGCTCAGCAACGCGAAGCCGAGCCGTGTCATGTTGCCCCCATCATCCCCATCGTTCGCGGTTCGTCGCCGTTGGTCAGGCGAGGCCCTTCAGCATCAGATTCCAGTACAGGAACGGCAGACCGTACTTCTTCAGGTACCAGTACGAACGATGCGGCTTGGCCGGATCGAGCAACGCCTTCGGGAACGACGGCGTCATCTGCATCGAGTAGTCGAACTCGGCGAGGAGCATGTCGTGCGATGACGTGACGAGGGGGCATGACGCGTACCCGTGGTACTCCTTGCCGAGTCGTTCGTTCTTGATGAACGAGTCGACGTTCGCGGCCACGACCGGCGCCTGCTTGCGGATCGCGGCGCCGGTCTTGGAGTTCGGTGACGATCCGGCGTCGCCGAGGCTGAAGACGTTCGGGTACCTGGTGTGCTGCATCGTGTGCTTGTCGATCTCGACGTACCCGTTGGTGTCCCCTGTCGACAGCGGACTCGACTTGACCCAGTCGGGTGCCGACTGGTGCGGTACCACGTGCAGCACGTCGAACGGGAGGGTCGTGTCGGTGCCGTTGTCGCCGACGCTCTTCACCATCACCTTGTGGCCCTCGGCGTCGACCGACTGGACCTCGGACTGGACATGGAGGTGAATGCCGTAGTCGGCGATCACCTTGTCGAGATTGTCGGCGATCTCGGGGATCCCGAAGATCCGTGGCGTGGGGACGACCAGGTGGATGTCGACATCGCCGAGCACACCTTCGCGCTTCCAATGATCCGCGGCGAGGTAGGCGATCTTCTGCGGCGCGCCGGCACACTTGATCGGCCCGGACGGCATCGTGAACACAGCGGTACCCGAACGGGTGTTGCGGATGAAGTCCCACGTCTTGGGAGCGAGGTCGAAGCGGTAGTTCGACGACACACCGTTCTGCCCGAGCGTGGACTCGACGCCGTCGATCCTGTGCCAGTCGAGCTGGATTCCGGGACACACCACGAGCACGTCGTACGCGTAGGTGCTCCCGTCCGTGCAGGTCACCGTGTTGTTGTCCGGATCGAACGACTCGGCCGCCTTCTTGATCCAGGTCGCGCCCTTCGGCATGACCTTCGCCTCAGGGCGTTCGGTCGTCTTCAGGTCGGCCTGGCCGCCACCGACGAGCGTCCACAGCGGCTGGTAGTAGTGATGGTCGGACGGTTCGATCACCGCGACGTCGGTGTACTTCTTCCTGAGCAGCCGGGCGGCGACGGAGATCCCCGCGCTGCCACCTCCGACGATCAGGATCTGGTGCTTGGCGGTCGTCATGTCGTTCCTCCTCGGAACATCGCAGCCCTCTGTCTCAGGCGCTCTGTGCGGTGGTGTCGGTCCAGGCGGTGTAGCCGCCCACGATGTCGCTGACGTCGACGAATCCGCGCTGGCGTAGCACGCTGGCGGCGACCGAGGATCGGTATCCGCCGGCGCAGAACACGACGGTGGGCCGGGTGACGTCGAGCTCGTCGATGCGTGCCGGGAGCTGGCCGACCGGGATCGTGACGGCGCCGGGGATCGTCCCCTCGGCGACCTCACCGGGGTTGCGCACGTCGACGATCTGGATGTCGTCGACGTCGGCGACCCGCTCGTTGAACGCCTGCGCGGTGAGGCGGGATGCGATCTGTGCGTCGTCGCGGTGCTGGAACATCACCTTGTACGGCTGCTCGAGGTACCCGATCACGCGGTCGAAGCCGATCCGAGCGAGCCGGTTCTTGCCCTCCAGCTCTTGGCCGGGCTCGGTGACGAGCACGAGGTCGACATCGGCAGGCAGGACGGAACCGGCGAACTCGGCATAGCGGCCGTTGAGGCCGACGTTGATCGCCGCCTTCATGTGACCACGCGCGAACTCCTCGGGGTCGCGTCCATCGATCAGCATCGCGCCGGCCGCCAACGCATCGAGCACCTCTTCGTAGTTCATCGCTGGGGGTGTGGCGGTTTCGTCGAGGAGGTCACGGTCCTGGCGGTTCAAGATCGCGTCGTACACGAAGTAGCCGGGCGCAGGAGGTTGCCCCTCGGTGACGAGCGCCATGAACGTGGCCTTGTCAGGGGCCCGCAACGCATAGTTGGAGTGTTTCTGATCACCGATCGTGGACCACAGATCCGTCGACAAGTTCTTCCCACACGCCGACCCGGCCCCATGCGCCGGATACACCCGGGTCGCATCCGGCAGCGTCATCAACCGGGTGTGCAACGAATCGAACAACCGATCCGCCAACTCCTCACGAGTGAACCCGATCGACGCCAACAGATCCGGACGACCGACATCACCAATGAACAACGTGTCACCGGTCAACACCGCGTACGGAACCTCATCACCGGAATGCTCGTACACCACGATACTCATCGACTCGGGCGTGTGACCCGGAGTATGACGAAACTCCAACATCACCTCACCCAAGCTGTACCGCTCACCATCAGCGACACCCATCACCTCGAACTCGGCCTCGGCCACCGACGAATACACGATCTTGGCACCCGTCGCATCCGCCAACTCGAGATGCCCCGACAAGAAATCCGCATGAAAATGAGTCTCGATCACCAACTCGATCGTCATCCCCACCGCCGCCGCATCAGCCACATACTCCGCGACATCACGCTGCGGATCCACCACCACCGCCCGACCCGACGACTCATCACCGATCAGATACGACGCATGCGACAAACACTCCAAGTAATACTGCTCGAACTTCATCGGATCCCCATTCGTTCTCGTGCGGGAGTCACTCTATATGTACGGACAAAGATGGTCAAGGGAGACGTGGGTCGCAGGTTCGCCCGCTCACTCGATGGTCAGGCGTCCATGTCGCGGATCACGCAGTCGAGATCGCACTTCGGTCCGCGGTTGTACGGGAGCTTGGCGAGCAGCATGCCCATCGCGCAAGTGTTGCTCACCGCCGAGAACCACAGCCCGAAGCCGACGCCGCCGGCGAGGAACCGCGCCTTGGGGAACTTCACGCTGGCGAGGATCGAGGCGAGGATCAGGCTGCCCGCGACTCCTCGAACCTGGCGCTCGAGCGCCCACTTCTCCTGGCCCTTGACCACATCACCACCGGCCGTCATCCAGGAACCCATACCGCCTTCGAGGACCCGCAGGTTGGTCTTGCCGGCAGAGTTCAGCTTCTCCTGAGCCGTCGTCGCACGACCGCCGGATTGGCACACCAGCACGACCGGGTGCTCGAGGTCGGCGACGTCGCGCACGTGCTCGGCGAGCAGATCGAGGGGCACGTTGAACGAACCCGGGATGTGGACGGACTCGAATTCGGCGCCGGTGCGCACGTCGAGGATGCGGGTGTCCGGGTCCTCTTGGAGCAACTGGCGCAGTTCGCTGGGATGGATCGTGGTCGTGGGGGTGTCGGTGATGGTCATGGTGTACTCCTGGTGATCAGTTGGGTGGAACCTGGTGAAGGATCGGTCGCATGGCGAGCCGACGTTTCGTCGTCGCGGTGGATGTCGACGAGTGCGCCGGTGGCGAGATCGTGGACGGCACCGATGATGGTCACGCGACCTTCGCGCGTGGCGACGCCGAGCGGGCCGCGGTCGCGCCGGAGTCGATCGACGTTGTGGCGGACGTTGGCGTACACCGCTGCGTCCCGACCGGCGCACGATTCGCAGGCGGCGAGCATCTCGTCGATCGGCGTGAGGATCGGTGCGAGCACCGCTGGGGCACTGCCGGCCAGGGCGGCCTCGATGGCGCCGCAGCCGGTGTGACCGAGTACGACGACGAGTTCGACGCCGAGATGATCGACCGCGAACGTGAGGCTCGCGACGGCGCCGGGCGTTGCGCTGTTGCCGGCGAGTCGCACGACGAACAGCGACCCGGGTTCCTGACCGAACAGCAGCGACGGCGGCACGCGTGCATCGGAGCAGGCGAGGATCGCCGCGGTCGGCCGGTGCTGTGGGAGATCGCCGGGCTCCAGTTCGGCCTCGGCGCGAGCGACGGCGACGTCGGCGTGGCGGCGGACCATCTCGGCCCAAGTCGCGTCGGCTCGATCAGGCATCGCTCGTCTCCAGGTGCGGCCGCACGCCGCGCTCGTCGATGCCAGCATCGCGGAGCGACTCGGGGTTCGTACAGAGACCTTTGACCGTTTGTGTGGCTTGGTGGGGGGTCGCGTGGATTCGACCCTCGAGCCGATCCCAGAGCCCGGCGCGCCGCAGCACGTCGCGCACGGGCCCCTTGACGTCCGCCAGATGGAGCCGAACCGGCGTCTCGTCGAGCTCGGTGATGATCTCGCCGAGCGTCTCGACGCCGGTCGCGTCGATGTCGTTGATGCCGGAACAGTCGAGGATCAACGCGGTCGGCGGTTCCACGATCGCGGCGGCCTCGGCGAGGCACAGCCGCTTCACGTACTGGGCATTCACGAACGACAGCGCCGCATCGATCCGGACGACTCGGATCCCGGCTTCGATCTCCGCCTCGGGGAACCGATCGGTGTTGCGGTAGCTCGTGGTGTCGGGAATCCGGCCGAGAACTGCCGTGTGGGGGTTCGACATGCGTGCGAACACCACCAGCATCGACGCCACGACCGCCACGAGGATGCCCAGCTCGATCCCGAGCACGAGCGTGGCCAAGAAGGCGACACTCAACCCGATCAGGTCCGAGCGCTTCACGTGCGCGATGTGGCGCATCTCGCGGACATCGATCAGGTTCAGCACGGCCACGATGATGATCGCGCCCAGCGCCGCCTGGGGAAGGGCCGCGAAGAGCGGCGTGAGGAACACCACCGTCACCAGTACGAGCAACGCCGTCACGATCGATGCCAGCGGTGTGCGAGCGCCGGCGGTGTCGTTCACGGCCGTGCGGGAGAAGCCACCCGTGACGGGATAGCCGCCGAACAGACCGGACGCGACGTTGGCGGCGCCGAGCCCGATCAACTCCTGGTTGGCGTCGACCTCGTAACGGTGACGCCGGGCGTAGACCTTGGCGACGGCGATCGACTCCATGAAGCCGACGAGGGTGATCACGAAAGCGGTCATGGTGAGCGATCCGATCGTGCCGCCGTCGAGGTCGGGCACGCCGAACGCCGGCAGCGAGCTCGGAATGTCGCCGACCGTCTTCACACCGCGCGACTCGAGGTCGAACAGCTGGACAGCGAGGATCGACAACACGACCAGCACGAGCGCGCTCGGAACACGTCGCACGTACCGCTTCATGACGAGGAGGAGGGCGATGCTCGCTGCGCCGAGAGTGAAGGTGAGGCCGTGGGTGTCGCCCAGTGCGAGCCAGACCTCGTGGACGGTCTCGTAGAACTGCTCCGACCTCGGGATCGAGATGCCGAGCACGTGCTTCACCTGGGAGAAGCCGATGATGATCGCCGCAGCCGCGGTGAAACCCACGAGGACCGAATGAGAGAGAAAGTTCACGACGAAGCCGAGTCGACCGAAGCCGAGCACGAGGTGGACGGCACCGACCATCAAGGCCAACAGCGCGGCTGCGCTGATGTACCCGGCGCTGCCCTGCTCGAAGAGTGGCTCGAGCGCGGAGGCGGTCAGCAGCGACACGATCGCCACGGGGCCGACCGCGAGCTGGCGAGACGTCCCGAAGATGGCGTACACGATGACCGGCACGATCGAGGCGTACAGACCGATCTCGGGCGGCAGGCCTGCGAGCAAGGCGTACGCCATGCCCTGTGGCACCAGCATGGCCCCGATGGTCAGCCCGGCAGCGAGGTCACTGCGCAGGTCACGCCGATCGTAGCGCGCCGCCCAACTGGTGATCGGTGCGAGGCGGTGGAGGAGAGGAGCGGTCACGGTGTCCCATCTCGGTCGAAAAGTACGGACAATTGCGATGCTAGTCGGAAGCACCGACGAAAGCAACCCCCCGGGGTATACGTGATCCCCTGGGCTCGGTGGCGCGGCCACGATGCCGTGCTCGGGCTAGCGTGCCGTCCGTGACGACCAGTACTGAACTCGCCGACCGCTACCACCGGGTGCTCCCGTCGTTCCTGAACCCGTACTACGCGGAACCGATCTCGATCGACCGGGGTCGCGGCTCGTACGTGTGGGACCTCGAAGGACATCGCTATCTCGACTTCTTCGGCGGCGTGCTGACGACGATGATCGGCCACGCGCACCCGGCCGTCACCGAGGCGGTCCAGGCGCAGGCGGCCAAGGTCATGCACACCTCGACGCTGTACCTCTCCGAACCGATGATCGAGTTCGCCGAGTTGGTCGCCGAAGCGTCGGGCATCCCCGACCCACGCGTCTATTTCACCCCGTCCGGCAGCGAGGCGAACGACGCCGCGCTCTTGATGGCGACCTCGTTCCGCAAGTCGAGCCAGGTGCTCGCGATCCGCAACAGCTATCACGGTCGCACGTTCACGACGCAGGCGATCACGTCACACTCGTCGTGGAAGTCGACCGCTCTGTCGGGACTCCACGTCCAGTTCGTGCAGGGCGGCTACCGCCTCCGATCCCCGTTCCGCGACCTCGACGACGACGCCTACGGCGAGGCGTGCGTCAGTGACCTCGTCCAGCTCCTCGACATGACGTCGGCGGGAGACGTGGCATGCCTGATCGCCGAACCGATCCAGGGTGTCGGCGGGTTCGCGATGGCCCCCGACGGCATGTTCGGGCTGTTCCACAAGGAGCTCTCCAACCGCGGGATCCTCTTCATCTCCGACGAGGTGCAAACCGGGTGGGGTCGCACCGGCGACCATTTCTGGGGATACGAGGCACACGACATCGTGCCCGACATGCTCACCTTCGCGAAGGGCGTCGGAAACGGCATCACGCTCGCCGGCGTCGTGGCTCGCGCCGAGATCATGGACACGATCGAGGTGCTCAACTTCTCCACGTTCGGCGGCAACCCGTTGTCGGCCGCCGCCGGTCTCGCGACGCTGCGCACTGTGCAGCAGGAGAATCTGCAGCACAACGCGAAGGTGATGGGAGAGCGCTTCGTGGCGGCGATGCAACCGCTCGCGGACGACACTCCGTGGATCGCCGAGATGCGCGGACGCGGGCTGATGTGGGCGTTCGAGGTGTGCCAACCGGCCGGCATCGAACCCGACAAGGCGCGCACTGCGGATTTCCACGACGCGTGCCGTCGCCACGGACTGCTCGTCGGCAAGGGGGGTCTGTACGGGAACGTCATCCGCCTCGCGCCGATGCTGAACGTGACCGCCGACGAGCTCGACGAGGGCATCGCCGCGCTACGAGCGGCGATCGCAGAGATCTCGTGATCGAGGGGCCAGGAGATCGCGTCCTCGTGTCGTTCAGTGGGCTTCGGTCTGCCAATCGTCCTGGTTGACGAGCACGAACAGCCAGACGAGTGCGGGGACCGCCGTGACCGCGGCGAACCCGAACACGACGATGAGACCGATCAACGTCGACCGGGCGCCGGCGCCCTGATCGACCGTGAGCTCGTCGACGAGGAGCCAGTCGTACTGTGCGACGCCCCAGCCGATCACGATCGATGCGACCGCCGCCACCGCGGTGATCCGGGCGATCGCCCACTTCCGCTGCCGAAGCAGCACGAGGGTCGCCATGCCAGCCAGGGCCGACAGCACCACGAGGGGCAAGCCGCGCGTGTGCAGGCCGTCGGCCAGGGTCTCGGCGTCGAGCTCGATCGCAACCGCGGCGGCGAGCGCCGCTGCACCGGCGACGATGCCCGACCACAGCGCCTTGGTGCCGATCTCGTCGGCCAATTCGTGGCGCCCTCCGCGCTCGGCGTCGGCGGCCAGGAACGTCGCCGCGAGGAACGCGACCGTGAGCACCGCGAGCGAACCGCCGACCCACGAGGTCGGGCCGGTCCACGACCGCCAGACGTCGCCCGTGCCGTCGGCGGGGACACGACCACTCGCGACCGCACCGGCGATCATCCCGAGGAAGAACGGAGTGACGACCGACGACACGGCGAACACGACACCGTGCAGCTGCGCCTCGCGGATCGACGACGAGAATTTCCGGAACGCGAACGCGCCGCCGCGCAGCACGATGCCGAGCCCGACGAAGAGCCACGGGACGAAGAGCGTGCTCATGATCGCCCCGAACGCAGTCGGAAACGCCGTCCAGAGGAACACGAGCACATAGATCAGCCACACGTGGTTCGCCTCCCAGACGGGGCCGATCGAGCGGTCGATCTGGGATCGGAGATGCGCGCCCTCGCGTGCGCCACCGGCGAGGAGGTCCCAGACCCCGCTCCCGAAGTCGGCGCCGCCGAGTATGGCGTATGCGACGACGCCCAGGAACAGCAGCGCGGCCGCCACATCGGCGAGGCTCATCGTCCGACGCTCACGAACCGGACCGGACGAGATCGCTGTCGGGCCCGTACGGCGTCGGTAGGTCGGACGTGGGATCATCACGCCAGCGGCGGGCCATACCGAGCAGCACCCGGCTGCCGATCACCGCCATGCTGGTGTAGATCGCGACCATCGCGACGAGGCTGATCCAGACCCCCGAGTTCGACGTCACGGCGTCCTCGACCCGCATGACGCCGTACACGATCCAGGGTTGGCGCCCGACCTCGGTCGTGATCCATCCTGCCTGCAGCGCCACGACGGCGAGCGGGCCGGCAGCGACTGCGACCTTGAGGAACCGGGTCGAGTCGAAGACACCATCGACGCCGAAGCGCCGCCGCCGCCACGCGTACCACGCACCGATGCCGATCATCGTGGTTCCGGCCCCGATCATCGTCTGGAACGACCAGTGGACGACGTTCACCGGCGGCTCCTCGTCGTCGGGGATGTCGTCGAGTCCGACGATCACCGTGTCGAACGAATTGCCTGCGAGCAACGAGGCGATGGCCGGAATCTCGATACCACCCTTCACCTCGCCGTCGACGTACACGCCGCCGAGCACCACCGGAGCTCGGTCCTCGGTCTCGGTGGCGAGCTCCATCGCGGCCAGCTTCGACGGCTGCTCGGTATCGAGCCGGGTGCCGGCCCAGTGGCCGAGGAGTGGCTGGAACAGCGCCGCGACGGCGGCGAACACGAACGGAACGGTGAAGCCGAGCCGATGGCTGCGGTCGCGGCGGCCGCGCAGCATGCCGACCGCGTACACCGACGCCGTCAGGAAGCCGGCCACGACGAACGTCGCGACCCACATGTGGGCGAACTGTCCCCAGAGGGCGTCGTTGAAGATCGCAGCGACCGGATCGACGTCGGTGACCGAGCCGTCGGGGAGCAGGGTGAAGCCGGTCGGGGCGTTCATCCAGGCGTTGACGGCGAGGATGCAGAACGTGCCGAACAGACCGGAGAGCATGATCGGGATCAGGGTGCGCAGATGGACTTCCGGCTTCAGGCGCCCCCAGCCGTAGAGGTAGATGCCGAGGAAGATCGCCTCGAGGAAGAACGCGATCCCCTCCATCGCGAACGGCAGGCCGATCACGTCGCCGTAGGTCGACATCAGGCCCGGCCACAGGAGACCCATCTCGAAGCTGAGGATCGTCCCGGAGACGGCGCCGATCGCGAACAGCACTGCGGCGGCCTTGCCCCACTTCTTCGCGAGCGCCAGTGCTTCGGCATCGTCGTTGCGAATGCCACGCCGATGGAGGACGTAGATCATCGCCGGAAAGGCGACACCGAAGCACGACAGGACGATGTGGAATCCGAGCGAGACGGCCATCTGATATCGGGCGGCCATCAGCTCGTCGGCAGCGAGGATCGCGCTGAGCATCTCGGGTCATCCTCTCGCGCCGGGGAGGCGTGTGGGAACTGGTGCGGGGAGATTCGACAGTTGATATCGTCGACCCCGGATTGTACGTACAATAACACTGATCCTTCGCCGCCGGGAGGCATGACATGAGCCACAGGAACCAGCTTCGCATCACGGTCGCGATCGTGTGGTCGCTCGCGGGCCTCGCCGCCTGTGGGGGCGCCGATGATGCGGAACCGGTGGCGGAGGCCGCATCGACGAGTGCAGGCCGTCCCGTCGAACTGATCAGCGCGGCGGAAGCGGCGGAACTCTCCGACGATCCCGCCATCACGGTCATCGACGTCCGCACGCCCGAGGAGTACGCCGAGGGGCACCTGGACGGTGCGACGCTGATCGACTTCTACACCGCCACGTTCGCCGACCAGATCGGTGAACTGGATCGCGACGGCGCATACCTCGTCTACTGCCGCTCGGGCAATCGGTCGGGCCAAGCCGTCGAGCTGATGGAGCAGCTCGGATTCGAGCAGGTCTACGACCTCAACGGTGGGATCCAGGCCTGGGGCGCGAACGGGTCGCCGCTCACGACGCCCTGACCCGTCCCGATCGACTCGGTCGATCGCACATCCGGCTGCTACGCAGGCGCCATGACGTTCCGTCCGCTCAACGCCCCTCCCGATGGGCACCGCGGTGAGTTCCGGTACGTCCACGTCGTCGGGTCGGCCGTGTTCATCGACGATCGACCGGCCGAGCCGGTGTGGGCCATGCACTTCGTCGGCCTGGTCGACGGCCACGCCTGGTGGGCGGTCGACGTCCCCCACGGCGACGACCCGAGCTACGGCGCCGCCCTCGACCTGCGACGCTTCCACGGCACCGCACCGGAACACCACTGGCTCGCGGCGGGGCGAGCCGTTCAGATCGTGGAGTGGGCGCGGACCCACCGCTTCTGCGGGCGGTGCGGCGAAGCCACCGTGCTGGCGACGGGCGAACGTGCGATGCGATGCCCGGCGTGCTCGCTGTTGAGCTTCCCCCGTCTCTCGCCGGCGATGATCACGCTCGTGACCCGGGGCCGGCCGGGCCCCGATCAGCAGGCGCTGCTGGCCCGCGGTGTGCAGTGGCAGGTGCCGATGTACTCGTGCCTCGCCGGATTCGTCGAGCCGGGTGAGTCGCTGGAGGCGGCCGTGATCCGGGAGGTACACGAGGAGGTCGGCATCGTGGTGCGCGATCCGCAGTACTTCGGGAGCCAACCGTGGCCGTTCCCGAACAGCTTGATGATCGGCTTCCTGGCCGACTTCGAGTCCGGTGAGATCGTCTGCGATCCGTCCGAGATCGTCGACGCGAACTGGTACCGACGCGACGAGCTTCCGATGATCCCGCCTGGCATCTCGATCGCGCGCAAGTTGATCGACTCCTGGATCGCGGCCGGCGACGCCGTCAGGTGAAATAGCCGAACACATCGGCGACCACATCACCGATCGGATTCGGCGCGTCGACCGTGCCGTCCTCGACTCGGAATCGAGCGCGACCGCGATCGACGGCAGTCACCGCTGCTGCGGCGCGGGTCTCGCCCGGGAGCCTCCAGTTCAACGACGAGATCGCTGGCTCAGCCTGATCGGCCGCCCATCCCCTCAGATAACCGCTGCGGTCGGCGCCCACCATCACGAGGTTCCAGACCACGCCGGTCGCGTCGTCGGGGACGGCGACACCCGACGCGGCCGAGGCGTCGACCACGATGATCTCACCGTCGTCCAGCGGACCGGTGGTCGCCCGCGAGTCGAACGCCCGGTTGGGTCGAACCGGGACGAACCGTCCGGACGTCTCCTCCGCACTGGTGTCGCTCGTGATGTAGCCGATCGCGTCGACCACGACGTGCGCCGTCCCGTTGTCGCGAAACCTCCCCGTGACGGCCATGCCGGACCGGTCGACCGGCACGATCGCGGTGTTCGCGGCGTTGCTCCCGGCCACGAGGTTGATCGTCGCCGTCTTCGCCACGACGTCGTTCCGGGCAGCCGGGAACGCCTGCAGCCAGCCGCGCGCTGTCGGTGAGACGCCGACCACCGTGACGACGAGAGCATCGACCTCCGCTGCCGGAACGCCGACGGGCATCGGGACCGAACGGACACGACCCGAGGCCAGCGGTCCGGCCGGCGCGTCGACGCGCGTGTCGAGCAACCGCTCGGCGCGGCCGAGCTCGACGAATCGCCCTGCGCGCACCGGCCCGTCGGTCGCTTCGAACCATCCCAACACGTCGACGACGAGATGCCCGTCGGCGATGGAGTAGAGCGAGACGCTCCCGTCGTCACCGACGGGGATGATCGAGAAGTTCGAACGGGACTGCCCCGGGGTGTCGATGTTCAGGTTGGCGTAGGCGCCGAGCGATGCCTGGCGCGTCGGCAGCGCCTGCACGTAGCTCGGTCGTGTCGGATCGACCGATGCGACGTTGACCGCGACCGCGGTCACACCCGTCGAGGGGATGCCGGTCACACCGAGCACGGGGAGATCGAGGATCTCGCCCCGCCAGAGCTGGCCGATCAGCTCGTCGGGCCCGATCGCGGTCTGCGGGCGTGTGTCGAGGAACCTCGTCGGGACGTCGAGCGGCACGAAACGTGACGGCGTCTGATCGAGACCTGCGTCGGTGGGCGGCGCCGGCAACCGGAACTCTCCGTAGCCGTAGACGTTGTCGGGGCCTCCCGCACCGCGGTCGACCGTCGTGTTCCGGATCAGATCGCCCAGAGGATTCGGAGCGGTCGCCAGATCGGCGTCGATCAGGAGCGCCGCACCGCCGGCGACGACCGGAGCCGATGCGCTCGTGCCGGAGAACGTCCCGAACACGGTGCTGACCAACCCCGCCGGGGCGGTGACCTGCGGAGCGACCCGGCCGTCGTTGGTCGGACCCTGGGCGCTGTAGTCGGCGACACGGCCCGACTGCGGAGGATCGATCGCGCCGACGCCGATCACGCCGCGCTCGCGCGAGTCGACCACCGAGACCGCTGCCGAGTGGGTCCTCTGCGTGAACTCGGCGATGCCGGCGCCGTAGTCGAGGATCTCGAGCACGTCGCCGTCGATGTCGCCGCCGAACCATCGGACCTCGAGGTAGAGCGATGCGCCGGCATCAGGACAAAAGGCGCCGATCTGGGTCTCGACCGGGTCGGCACCCTGGCGTTGATCCCGCGTCGATGCGTCGATGATCGAGCCGGCCGCGGGGTCGCCGGTGGGAGACTCCCAGAGGAACACGTCGTAGTCGGTCCGTTCGGCTGGCGGCTTGTCCCAGTCGTTCGCCCACCGAACTCCACCGAGGGCGGCGCAACCTCGGAACGGGAGGAACGTGCTGGTGCCCGCCGGACCGAACGCCACCCGGTCGCCGATCAGCCGAACCGGCTCCCGGTAGTACCGGCCGGCGGCGTTGTTGCCACCCGAGTTCACCCAGAGGATCCCGCGTTCGACGGCGCCGGCGACCACATCGTCGAGCAGCCCTCTGCCGTCACCGGGCCCGTCGAAACGGCTCCCGAGCGAACGGTTGACGATCTGGACCCCGTTGGCGGCGAACCAGGCCACGAGCGTCTGGTAGTCCGCGACCGTGGCCGCCTGGCCGAGGAAGATGTCGGCGCCCGGCGCCATGTCGCGGATGATCTCGACGACCGCCACGCCATGGTCTTCACCGCCGCGATCATCGCCGTCGAAGAACTCATCCGTGCAGTCGGTCCCCGAATCGAGGCACAGCGCGTCGACACCGGCGATCGGCGTCGGACCGTGTTCGTCCTCGTCCCAGTATCTGGTCACGTCGAAGAAGTCGACGACGCCGATCTTGACACCCGTACCGTCGATCCCGGCTGCATGCCAGGCGTCGGCGTTGGTGATCCCGACGTGCGAACCGGTCGTCGGACCGAACGCTTCCGGAGTGAACGGCATCCCTTGCGGACGGACGTCGACCGGCACCGGCGCTCGAACGTCGCCGTCGGTCAGCATCGATGCCAGTCGATCCCTGGCGTCGACCGGCATCGTGACGAGCAGCAGTCCAGGGGTCTCGCTGAGGATCCGGCCGCCGCTGGCGTGCACGAAGGCGGCGCCCACGGTGAGATCGCCGGGTTCGTCCGAGACGATCTCGAGGGTGATCGACGGCGCGGCGGCGTCGGATGGGCGTCCGTCACCGATCGTGGTCGCGAGTGCCGAGCAGAGGACTGCGACCACTCCGATCCTGGCGGTCCTGACGCGGGCGCGGCGCGATCGCTCGGGTTTCGGTCGGTTCGCCATTCGGAGTGAGTCTGTCGCCTCGTCGACCGGTCGTGTACGCGGCTTGTTCAGCGGCCGGAATCCTGTCCGAGTCGGTCGGCGAAGAAGTCCAGGATGATCTCGGCTCGCTGTTGCCGGTGGACGGGTGAGCCGGTTCGCGACAACTCGTGGTTCTCGCCGGGGAATCGGTAGAAGGTCACGTCGCGACCGAGAAGGCGCAGCGTCATCCAGAGCTCTTCGGCCTGATTGATCGGGCAGCGCCAATCCTCCTCGGAGTGAATGATGAGCATCGGTACCTGGATGTCGCGGGCCAGGACGATCGGCGACATCCGGAGGTATTCGGCGGGGTCCTCGACGGGATCGGGGCCGTGTTCGACGCGGAACATCGTGCCGATGTCGCTCGACCACTCCTCGGTCAGGAGGTTGTTCACGGCCCGCTCGGAGCAGATCGCGCGAAATCGACCACCGGCCCGAGCGGCGAGCAGCGTCGCCATGTACCCGCCGTAGCTGCCACCGAGCATCCCCACGCGGTCACGATCGCAGAAGTCGAAACGATCGAGGGCGGCATCGACGACCGCGAGCACGTCGTCGAGGTCGACCGAGCCCCAGCCGGTTCCCGTGACGACGGAATGGGTGGGCCCGAGGATCGAGTGCCCCCACTCGGTGTGGCGACCGCTGCCACCCCGAGGGTTCGACATCAACACCACGAAACCGGCCGCAGCCTGCATCTGCGCTTCGTCGAAGAAGTGCTCGCCGTACTGGGTGAAGGGCCCTCCGTGGACGTTGAGCAGGACCGGGTAGGTGCGGGCGGCGTCGAAGTCGTCGGGCCGCATGATCCAGGCGTCGATCTCGTCGCTCCCGTCGGTGCAGGGCACCGTGAATCGCTCCCAGTCGCGATGGTTGCGGGACACGCCGGTCAGAGGGGTCTCGATCCCGCCGCGCTCGACGAACAGCTCGGCCGCTCGACGAACGGTCGATCGGGTCGTCGCGAGGACGCCCTCGGCGGCGTCGAAGTCGGTGACCGCCGACCGGCCTGTCGTCACGGGCTCAGGCGTTCGTCCGTCGACGAAGACTCGGACCAGATGGGTCTCCCCGCGGTCCTCCATCGTGGCGAGCACCGAGGCCGGATCGAGCCAGACCGGCGGCCGCGTGCCGACCGTGCACACGAAGGTTCGGTCGAGCTCGTCGCTGACCCAACGACGGTTCGAGCCGTCGCGCTCCACGACCCCGATCTTCACGTTCTGGGGGTACAGACGTGTGTCGTCGTTGCCGCGGAACGCGATCAGCGAGCCGTCGGCGGACACGACCGGAGCGTCGTACCGGCCGGTCTGATGCGTGATCGTCACGATCTCGCCGTCGAGGCGGACCTCGTGGAGGTCGATGGCCAGATCGCGATCCCACGTGTCGTGGCGAGCACCGCTGGTGACCACACCCGAGGAGTCGGCGAGCCAGCTCACACCGCTGTGCTGGAACTCGCCGGGTGTGAGGTTGCGTGGCGCTCCGGTTGCGTCGGCGCGCACGACGTAGACGTGGCGGGGGCGATCGAACACCCAATCCTCGCCGTTCAGGCGCGAGAAGAAGCGGTCGATCCGACGTGGGGATTGCCACCTGGCGCCGGGCGCGGCGTAGCGGTCGTGACGAGTGCGGCTCGTGAAGGCGAGCATCCGACCGTCGGGGGACCATGTCAGGTCGTCGAGTCCGTCGGGCATCGTGGCGATCGTTCGGACCTCGCCCGGCCCGTCGATCGGCATCACGTGGAGCGCCGTGGTCTGGTCGCCGTCGCCGCCACTTCTCGTGTAGGCGAGCGACCTTCCGTCGGGCGACCACGTGGGCAGGTCGTCGTGCGGTCCTGCGGTCAGTGGCGTGCCATCGAGCCAGACGCCGCTGTGGGTGGTGTTCGCTTCGACGTCGACGGTGTGCACGACGCACGCCACGTGGGTGCCGTCGGGTGACAGTCGTGGATGCCCGACCCAGGACGATTCATGGAGCAGATCGAAGGCGATCTGGGCATGTCGGGAACGTTCCGTCTGTGTGATGGTGCTGGTCGCGGACACGGTGGCCACGCTAGTGCCGTGACCGTGAACGTTCGTGTCGACGGCGAGTCGGCGCGACAGCGCGAAGAGGTGCGGTCGGGCACGAGCCGGGGGTGCGGGAATCGGGCCGCCCGCTCCCGACTGGCACACTCCTCTGATGCAGATCGATCGGTCCGTCATGCTCATCACCGGTGGCAGTCGAGGGATCGGCGCTGCGACTGCCGTGATGGCTGCGGCGCGCGGCTACGACGTCGCGCTCAGCTATGTACGAGACCAGCGAGCGGCCGACGAGGTGGTCGCCGTATGTGCCGGGCTCGGCGCGAACGCTGTCGGGATCCGAGCCGATGTTTCCGTCGAGGCCGACGTGATCGCGCTCGTCGACCGCACGATCGCGCAACTCGGTCCTCTCCGCGTCCTGGTCAACAATGCCGGCGTCCTCCACCGCGCCGCCCGGCTGGACGAGTTCGACATCGATCGCCTCACGGAGGTCGTGTCCGTGAACGTGGTCGGCGCGATCATCGTCGCTCGTGAGGCCGTGCGGCGGATGTCGACGCGTCACGGCGGTGTGGGTGGTTCCATCGTCAACGTGTCGTCGGCAGCGTCCTACATCGGTAGCCCGAACGAGTTCATCGACTACGCCGCGACCAAGGGCGCGGTCGACACGATGACGATCGGTCTCGCCAAGGAGGTTGCCGCAGAGGGCATCCGCGTCAACGCCGTCCGGCCGGGCCTGATCGAGACCGAGATCCACGAGCGCTCCGGCGTGACCGACCGGCTCGCCATGCTCGCGCCGAGCGTTCCGATGGGGCGCAGTGGTACGGCCGACGAGGTCGCCGAGACCATCCTGTGGCTCGCCGGGGAAGGATCGAGCTACGTGACCGGTGCCCTCGTCAACTGTTCCGGCGGTCGATGACGGCGGTACGTCGTGGCGATCAGAAGAGCTCGAGCTGCTCCCAGGTCACTGCGACGTCGCTGACGGTCTGCCACACGAGCCGACCGCGCTGCCCGGGCCGACGCACCTCGACGGTCTCGGGGCGAAGCGATCTGGCCGCCCCGTCGGGATCGTGCAGGGTGATGCTCCCGTCGGGCTCGACTCGAAGCACTTTGCCGGTGACCCAGCGCCGACCTTCGAGGCGCCGGAACCGGATCGGCTCGCCGAGGCGAAGCCCGATCGCGTTGAGCGTTCGTTCGGCCATCGGAGCGAGGGTGCTCAGAAGCCGAGGACCCGGCGCTGCAGCTTCCGCATCCCGCCCAGCCAACGAGGAAGATCGGTGGCCTTGAGCGTCATGTAGTCGGCCACCTCGGGATGGGGCAGGATGAGGAAGCGTTCATCGACGATCGCATCGTGGACGATGTCGGCGACCTCGTCGGGTTCGAGGACGACGCCGACCGACTTCACGACGTTGCCGCCGTCGCCGAGATCGTCACCGGCGTTCAGCATGTCGGTGTTGACGCCCTGCGGGCAGAGACAGCTGACGCGGAGTCCGCGATTGCCGTAGGTGATGCTCAGCCATTCCGCGAAGGCGACCGCGGCGTGTTTGGTGACGCTGTACGGCGCCGACCCGATCTGGGCCAACACACCGGCCGCCGACGCGGTCGAGCAGAAGTAGCCCTCTCCCCGCTCCAGCCAACCCGGCAGGAGTCGTCGCGCGGCCCAGCGGTGTGCGTGGATGTTGACATCGAACGACAGTTCCCACAGTGCCTCGTCGTCCATCGGGTCGGTCCCGACACCGACTCCGGCGTTGGCGAAAAACAGGTCGACCGGACCGAAGGCCGCCTCGGCTGCGTCGATCAGGGCGTCGATCTCGGCCTCACTGCGCATGTCGGCGGCGACGCTGATCGATCCGGGCAGGTCGCGTGCCGCCGCCTCGGCGCCGTGGAGATCGCTGAGAACGACATTGGCGCCGGCCGCATGGAAGCGGCGTGCCAGAGCGGAACCGATACCCCCGGCCGCGCCGGTCACCACCACGTGTCGCCCTGAGAGTTGCATGGATCACATCGTAGGTGCGCACGCGATCGTCGAAAGAGGGATACCGTGCACGTTGATGACTGATCAGCAGCTCACCGACACCCGGATCCTCGACCACGAGACCGACCACGACGCGATCGTGGCCGAAGCCGTCTCGGTGATCGATGGTGCGCTGGCGAAGATGATGCAGCGTGATCTCGTGTCGTCGGGTGAGGTCGCAGACCTCCTCCTCGACGTGCGCACACTGCTCACCGCCAAGCACTGACCCGACCGGCTCCCAGGGGCCCGAACCTGCGAGCGTCTCGCTGGCTCGCAACCAGCGGGCTGCGGCTCGGCGACCCGGGGGCGCTCAGATGTTCGCGAGCTCGGCGAACGCCCGCTGGAGGCAGGTGGCCAGCAATCCTGGATCGCCGACGGCTCGGGTGTCGATGTTCAGCGCCATGTCGAGACTCCCGAGGTACGACATCAGCGTGAGGTTGAACGCGACGCCTCCGAGCGGCCCGATCGGGTAGATCTCGAGCAGCTGTGCGCCGGCGATGTACACCGGCACGGGCGAACCCTTCAGGTTCGAGGTCGCGAAGTCGATGGTCTGGGCCTGCTGGCGAGCCAGCTTCGTGATGACCGAGGTCGGGAGCGTTCCGGCGACGGTCGCCAGGGTGTCGAGGCCCGCGGACTTGCTCGCTTCGCGTGCGAGTTGCGTCGCCTCGTGGATCGCCAGGAAACGTTCGTCGATGGGCATCGCCGACGTGGGCACGAGCAGCCGCGCGAGCGAGAACGCATTGCTGCCCGATTCGGTGGTCCGCGTCGATATCGCCATCGAGGCCCTGAGAGATTCGACCGGTTGCCCCATGGTGGTGTGGTAGTCGGATGCGGCGTGCGCCGCGGCCGTCAGGAACGCCGTGTTCAGGGTGCCACCGAGTCGCTTGGCGGCATCCTTGGTGTCTCGGAACGAGGCTCGGGCCGGTTCGATCTGTCGCCGCAGCGATCGCTGCGTCCACAGCGGGGACCGAGCCCGTTCGGTATCGGACAGTTGTGCGGTGATGCCGGCGAACGTCCTGGCGGCGGCGCTCGATGCGTCGGGCAGCGCGGCCGGGTCCGCGAGCAGCTCACGCACCTGCTTGGCGATCCCGATCGGCAACCTGAGTGCCCCGCCGACGAACTCCCTCAGGAGATCCGGGCCGACGACATCGTCGTCCATGGGGTCCTCGGCATCCGTGGGATCGAGCGCGGGCGGTTCGGGGGCATCGCGCTCGAAGTCCAGGTACTGCAGGGAGAGCTCGACGCCGCGTTCGCCGTCGGTGATGGTGTGGTGCATCTTCTGGATGATCGCTGCCTTGCCGCCCCGGAGACCCTCGACGAGGACGAACTGCCACAGCGGTCGGGTGCGATCGAAGGGGTCGGTGACGATCAACGAGGCCAGTTCGAGCACCTGTCGGAGCGAGCCGGGCTTCGGGCAGGCGATCCGACGCACGTGGGTGTCGAGGTCGAAGTCGGGATCGTCGACCCACATCGGCGGCGAGAGGTTCGCCGGCGCAGGTTGAACGCGCTGGCGGAGGCGGGGAATCGCGGTCACCGCTCGTGCCATCCGGCGCCGGAAGGAATCGATGTCGGGTGCTCGGTCGAGGATGGTGACGGTGCCGAACGTCGAGGTCAGATGAGGGTCCTTCTCGAGACGCCACATGAGCCCTTCGGCGTCGGTCATCGAACGGTCGAACCGCATCTCGCTCATCGTGTCGAGGCTAGGCCGGTTCGGCGGTCGTCAGCCCAGACCGAGGCGTCGGAACCATCGCCGCGCGACGGTACCCATCGCCGCTCCCACGACCACGCCCCCGACGATGTCGGACGCGTGGTGGACGCGTACGTACGGGCGGCTGACGGCCACCGTCGCCGCCATCGTGGCCCAGAGCGGAGCCCAGCGGCGTCCGTCCCAGCCGATCAGCGCGACGGCTGCGAACGTTGCCGCCGACGCGTGTCCGCTCGGGAACGAGGAGGTGAGCGGGGCTCGGATGTGGAATCGGTCGTCGCCGGATGCGGTCGGGCGTTGCCGCCGAACGAGGCGCTTGAGGCCCTGGTTCACGATCAGGCTCTCGGCTCCGATGCCGACGGCCAGTGCCACGATCTGGTCGGGGCGCCCCCGGACGAGCCCGCGCAAGATGCTCGAGACGTGCCAGACGGCGCTGAACTCACCGGCGTGGGTCGCCGCGGTCATGACGTGGTCGAGGACCGGATGACCGCGGAACTGCTCGAGCCATCGGTCGGCTGCTTCGTCGAAGTGGTCGACGGCCGGACCGAAGCGGCCCTGGCCGGGCGGGTGGCCGATCGGTGGGTCGGGTGCGGCGCCGTCGTGGCTCATGCCCTTGCCGGTGAACCGAACACGACCTGAGCCTCGCCGGCTGCCAGCGACGGATCGCCTCCGAACTCGGGGCACCAGCGCTGGTACGCGCAGAAGTTGCAGAGCGAACTCTGGCGCGGCCGGAAGTCGTCGCGCTCGCAGGCAGTCGCCACGGCCTTCCAGACGGCGCTGGTGCGTGTCGTCATGAAACGAGTCGACTGCTCCGTGGGTGTTGCGGTGATGATCTCGCCCGATTTCAGGTACATGAGGCGGATCGCCACAGGGCGGCGACCGAACACCGATTCGCAGAGGAACGCATAGAAGTGCACCCCGGACAGGCTCTTGCGCTCCCAGTTGGGGCTTGGGGCCCGACCCGTCTTGTAGTCGGTCACCACGAGCTCGCCGTCGTCGTCCAGATCGAGGCGGTCGATGATGCCACGCAGGGTCAGGTCGCCGACGGGGGCTTCGAGCTTGAGCTCCAGGCCGATGTCGCGGACCGAACGTGGGTCTTCGAGCGCAAGATAGTTGGCCGCCAGTCCGCGGCACTCGCGTCGGAACGTGACGGCCTGATCGGCATCGAGCCCGAGCACTGTGTAGTCCGGAAGCTGCTCGTACTCGGCGATCGCTTCGTCGACGCAGGCGTCGAGCGCGGCCGGCGTCCGACGCGGACCGGGCCGGAGAAACAGCAGCTCGAGTGCGCGGTGCACCAACGAACCGCGCGTGGTTGCGACGGACGGGGGATCGGGGAGCTTCTCGATCGACGAGAACCGGAACGCGAGCGGGCACGCCAGAAACGACTCGACGCGTGATGGCGACAGGCTGGTCGGAACGGTCCACGGAGGGCCCTGGGTCACCCCGGTCGAGGTCAGGTCGGTCGGATCGGCCACGGCGTTGCTCATAACGGGATCCATCGTACGCGCGGGGTGTCGCAGCCAGTGGGGAGTGCCCGAGGACCGGACGTTCGCGCCGGCGCCTCGACCGGTGTCAGGCGATGAGGCCGGCGATGTCGCCGGGATGCGTGAACGGGCCGAAGTGGGAGAGGTGGGGCAGCTCGATGTAGGTCCCCAGGGGGAGCCTCTCGGCGACGTCGCGACACCATCGCGACGGTTGTTGCTCCTCGATCGCCCCTGCCACGACGAGCGTGGGCACGTCGATCTCGGACAGCAGGTCCCACACACCGTTGCGGCGGGCGCTCCTGAAGACGCCGGCCTCGATCTCCGGCGAGCAACGCAGCTCGATCTCACCGCTCCCGTCGTCGACCGGGCGGAAGCCGTGCTCGACGTACGCCCTGAGCGCGGCCGGATCGATCGTCGACAGCGGTGGCTTCGACGAGAAGTTGTCGTAGGCGTCGTCGAAGGAGGCGAACCGGCGGCGGCGTCGCCGCGCGCCGAGGACGATCGGATGTTGCTCCATGTCGATGTCCTGGACCTGCGGCGGATGGGCGATCGGCTCGTAGAGCACCAGACGCTCGAAGAGTCGAGGTCGTCGCGCCGCCGCCATGAGGAGTGCGGCGCCGCCCATCGAGTGCCCGACGGCGACGATGCCCTCCGGTGGCGCCAGATACGCGGCCGTCACCATCGCGTCCGCGCCGAACGGTGTCCACTCGACTTGCCATCCGGCCGGCGCCGGAGTCTCGCCGTGGCCCCGGAAGTCGACCCCGAAGCACTCGAACCGATCGCCGAGCGAATCCGCGATCGGTTGGTAGCAGCGTGAGTGGAAGCCGGTCGCGTGTGCGAACAGCAACCTCGGCCGACCCGAGGTCCCCGAGGTCCCCGATAGCCCCGAGGTCTCCGATAGCCCCGACAGATGATGGACCGCGACGGTGACGCCGCCGGTCGACTCCAATCGGATCATCCCGGCGGCGTCACCCCGGCTGGCTCTGTTTGCGGCGCGCTCGGCGCCACTGCCAGGAGAACAGCCGATCGAGTGCGATGCCGATCAGGACGGAGATGCCGATCACCGTCCAGACCGGCCAGTTGGCGTCGAGCCAAAGGAACTCCACCGGGGCGTCCTCACCGTTCTGGAAGAAGAAGATCGCCAGCCCGATGATGACGAGCAACAGCGCGATCAGCTTGAGCGGGGGCCCGTTGGTGCCACTCTCGACACCGGGTTGCTCGGGCTCGACGGCTTCGTACTTCATGGCATGCCTTCCTCGTCACGTGATTCGTCTGGATCACATCGTTCGTGTCGTTGCCGCATCGCGGTCCCCGTCATCGATCACGGCCTCGGCTGACGGGGTGGACCGGACGACCGTACGCCGATGATGTTGCGTTGCACCCGACGGGCGCCACCGGCCATTCGGCCGCCGGATGACGCCAGCATGCCAGACGCCTCGGGCCCGTCGAGAACTGCTCCGCCCCGACGAGGTCGCACCAACCGAACTGCCCCGAGCTTCGGCGACCCGGGGCACGTCGACGGTGATCATCGGCGCGACGGTCGCGCAGGGTGATCAGCAGCGGCGGAGCGGAACTTCAGGCCAGGTGCTTCAGGTAGAGCCCGATCTCGTCGCCCATCTGGGTCGGGACCTCGTAGCCCTCTCGCTTCGTGACGGCGTCCCAGTTCGCGGCGATCGATTCGGGTGACAGATCGGGATCGGTGTAGCCCGGTCCCTCACCGATGAAGATCTCGGCGACACGGCCCCCGGCGACGGAGAAGATCCGCCCCGTCGCTTCGCAACTCTCGTGCGCGAGGTAGGTCACGATCGGCGCGACGTACCTCGGCTCGACCTTGTCGCCGAGCGGACCGAGGAGATCCTCGGTCATGCGGGTCTTTGCGACCGGCGCGATCACATTGGCCTTGATGTTCTTGGACGCGCCCTCGACGGCGAGCACGCGGCTGAAGCCGACGAGACCCATCTTGGCGGCGCCGTAGTTGGCCTGGCCGAAGTTGCCGAAGATCCCTGCACCCGATGCCGTGCTCACCACTCGCCCGTAGCTCTGCTCGCGCATGTGAGGCCACGCCGCAGATGTCACGTGATAGGCGCCGTTGAGGTGCACGTCGAGCACCGGACCCCACAGGTCGGGCGTCATGTTGTGGAACGACTTGTCGCGCAGGATCCCGGCGTTGTTGACGACGACGTCGACCCTGCCGAATGCGTCGATCGCGGTCTGGACGATCGCCGCACCGCCCTCCGGCGTCGCGACGGAGTTGGTGTCGGCAACCGCGTCGCCGCCGGCCGCCCGGATCTCGTCGACGACACGCTCGGCGGCACCCTTGTCGCTACCGGTTCCGTCGACTGCGCCACCGAGGTCGTTCACCACGATGAGCGCACCACGCGAGGCCATCAGCAGGGCGTGCTCGCGACCCAGGCCACCACCCGCACCCGTGATGATCGCCACCTTGCCGTCGAAACCCAGAGCATCAGTCATGGCCGGAAACGGTATCGGCAGCCATCCGTGAGCTCCCAAACCAGGCGAGGCGGCGGCGTGTTCGAGGGGAGCGCTCTGCCGCCCGCTCTACCGGCCGCCCTGCCGCCCGCTCTACCGGCCGCTCTACCGGCCGCCCTGCCGCCCGCTCTACCGGCCGCCCTGCCGCCCGCTCTACCGGCCGCCCTGCCGCCCGCTCTACCGATCGCTCTACCGGCCGCCCTACCGAACGCTCTACCGGCCGCTCTACCGATCGCTCTGCCGATGACCGGGCCGAGCGTCAGCCGTCGGTCGAGATCCGGAGCGACTTGCCGGGTTCGACGTGGATCACGTCGTCGCCACGTCGAATCGGCACCGGATTGCCGTCCAACACCTCGATCGACGCCCCGTCGGCGTCGACCGTGACCTTGAGATCACTGCCGTGACGACGCAGACGTAGCGTCATCGTGGTCCACGTCGCCGGAAGTCGGGGCGCGAAGCGGAGCTGGTCGCCATTGTCGGCGAGACCGGCGAAGCCGTGCACGAGCGCGGCCCAGACCCCACCGGCATTGGCGATGTGCACCCCGTCGGACGTGTTGCCGTGGGTATCGGCGAGGTCGAGGTAGAGAGCCTGGCGGAAGTAGTCGAACGCCAGGTCTGCGTAACCGACCTCGGACGCGGCGATCGACTGCACGCACGCCGAGAGCGACGAGTCGCCGGTCGTGATCGGGTCGTAGTAGTCGAAGTTGCGCCGCTTCTGATCCGCTCCGAAGTGCTCACCGCGGAGGTACATCGCGAGCACCACGTCGGCCTGCTTCAACACCTGATGGCGATAGATCACGAGCGGGTGGAAGTGGAGGAGCAGCGGATACTTCTCGGGTGGCGTGCGTTCGAAGTCCCAACGTTCACGATCGAGAAAGCCGGCGTCCTGGGGATGGATGCCCAGCTCCTCGTCGTAGGGCAGGAACATCACATCGCATGCTCGGTGCCAGCCGGTGATCTCCTCGTCGGTGACGCCGGTCCGGCGCTCGAGCGCGGCGTGGGCCTCGGGGGCCCACTCCCGCAGGAACGTCACACAGCGAGCGGCGTAGCGCATCGTGAAACGTGCCATGACGTTGGTGTAGAGGTTGTCGTTGACGACCGTCGTGTACTCGTCGGGTCCGGTCACCCCGTGGATGTGGAATCGTTCCGCGCCGTTCGTCGCGAAGAAGCCGAGATCCTCGTACATGCGAGCGGTCTCGACCAGGATCTCGCTGCCCTCCCGTGCGAGGAAATCGACATCGCCGGTCGCGTTCAGGTACCGCTCCAGCGCGTACACGACGGCGGCGTTGATGTGGTACTGGGCCGTGCCGGCTGCGTAGTAGGCGGAGGCTTCCTCACCGTTGATCGTGCGCCACGGGTAGAGCGCACCGAGTTGGTTCAGCTCGGTCGCTCGGGCGCGAGCTGCGTCGAGCATGTGGTAGCGGAAGCGGAGCAGCTTGCGGGCGGCGTCGGGGTTCGTGTACGCGAGGAAGGGGAGCACGTACACCTCGGTGTCCCAGAAGTAGTGCCCGTCGTACCCGCCCGCGGTCACGCCCTTCGCGGCGATGCCCTGCTCGTGGGTGCGCGCCGACGCCTGCGCGAGCTGGAACAGGTTCCAGCGAATCGCCTGCTGTGCCTCCGGATCGCCCACCACCTCGATGTCGCTGTGCTCCCAGAACCAGTCGAGCCAGTTCTCCTGGTCCGCGTACAGCTGGGTGATGCCGGTCGCGCGTGCCCGTTCGATGGTGCGATGGCAGCGGTCCGCGAGCTCCTGGGGCGGGATTCCCCGTGACGAGTGGTAGGCGACGTACTTGGTGAGCCGGATCGTCTCGCCGGCGTGAGCCTGAATCGTGAAGACCGTCTTGGCGAGATCGTGGTTGACCGACGTGTCGACCTCGAAGGCGCAGGTCGTGTCGATCTCGTGCCGGTAGGCGCACGCGACGGTCATGCCGCTGTTGAAGCACCGGTAGCCGAGCACCACCTCGCCCCCGGCCGGGTGGTGCTCGTCGCCGTGGCGCTGCAACTTGGGTTCGAGCACCCGCCGATCGAACTTGCGTGCCTGGCGCGGATCCCTGCCCTCACCGAGTGCCGCATCGGTCACGTGGTACTCGTCCTCGCCGTCTTGACGGTTGAGCAGTTGCGACGAGATCACGATCGGTGCGTTGCCGTCGAGAAGGGTCACCTCGAACTGCATGACGACGAGGTGACGATGCTCGAGGCTGACCATCCGCTCCGATCGGACTCGAACTCGTTTGCCGGCCGGGGTGCGCCACACGAGCGAGCGGTGGGAGACGCCCGTGCGGAAGTCCATCGCCCGTTCGTAGTGGTCGAGGTCGGCGTCGGCCAGCAGCATCGGCTCGTCGTCGACGTAGAGCTTGATCAGCTTGGCGTCGGGCACGTTGACGATCGTCTGACCGGTCTTGGCGAACGCGAAAGCGTCCTCCGCGTGCTGGATGCTCCAGGTCTCGTGGAAGCCGTTCAGATAGGTCCCGTGGGTGTGTGCGTCGCGACCTTCGCTGGGGTTGGCTCGCATCCCGATGTACCCGTTCGCGTTGGCGAACAGGGTCTCGGTGAGCCCGAGCGTGCGAGCGTCCGGCTCGGTCTCGACGAGACGCCACGGATCAGCCGGAAACCGGTGGCGCGGGATCTCGGACGCGATCGCACGGATCTTCACGTTGCCGCCTCGCTGGCACGGAAGACGGGGCGGCCGACGGTGTGGCCGATGGTGTCGGCGAGGTCGTCGACGACGACGTCGGCGCCCGAGCTCAGGAGCGCGTCGAGGTTGCCCCCTCGGTCGACTCCCAGAACCAGACCGAAGTCGCCGGCGGCGCCGGCCGCCACCCCGGATGAGGCGTCCTCCACCACGATCGACGCGGCCGGATCGCAACCGAGCAGTTCGGCGGCCCTGAGGAACATCGCGGGATCCGGTTTGCCGGCCAGCGCTTCGTCCGCAGCCGTCAGACCGTCGACCACGACGGGGAATCGTCCGGTCATCCCCGCCGCAGCCAGGACCGTCCTCGCGTTCTTCGACGACGACACGATCGCTTGCGGCACGCGGTGCGCGTCGAGCAACTCGAGCACCCGCAAAGTGCCCGGATACGGCGCGATGCCGTCGCGTTCCAGAACCTCGTTGAACGTGTCGTTCTTGCGATTGCCGAGAGCGCAGATCGTGTCGTCGCCGGGAGGGTCGGTCGGGTCACCCCACGGAAGCTCGACCGCACGCGACTCGAGGAACGACTGCACCCCGTCGTAGCGAGGCTTGCCATCGACATGGGTGAGGTAGTCGTCGCCGGTGAAGCCCCACGGAGCGAAGAGCGCAGCCCAAGCACGCTCGTGGATCTCTGCGGTCGGCGTGATCACGCCATCCAGATCGAACAGCACGGCGTCGAACCGGGGCCAGTTGAGCGTCACGGGCATGGCGGGAGGCTACTGGTGGCCGGCGAGACGAGTTTCGCCGTTTCGGTCGATGGCGAGTGCGGTCATCCGCTGGTAATCGAGCTTCCCGTTGACGGCGCGGTCGACGGAGTCGACGACGTGCACGACCTTGGGCGCCTTGTAGCGGGCCAGGCGGGCCTTCACGTGATCGATCAAGGCTGCCGCGTCGACGTTCGCGCCGGGGTGAGGCTCGACGATCGCGTGGATCGCCTCTCCGAAGCGCTCGTCGGGAATTCCCACGACTCCGACATCGGCGACCGATGGGTGAAGCTTGAGACACTCCTCGACCTCTTCGGGATACACCTTCTCGCCGCCGGTGTTGATGCACTGGCTGCCGCGGCCGAGCAGCTTCACCGTGCCGTCGGCGAGGACCTCGGCCCAGTCGCCCGGGATCGAGTAGTGCTGACCGTCGATCACCTGGAAGGTGGCAGCCGACCTCTCCGGGTCCTTGTAGTAGCCGATCGGGGTGTGGCCACGCAGCGCGACCCGGCCTACTTCGCCGGAACCCGGCACGACGTCGTTCCCGAGATCGGTGACGACGCGAGCGCCGGGTCCGAGCTCGAACTTGGCGGTGTCGCCGCCGGAGTCGGCCGTCGTGGTGTTGGTCGCCATGCCGATCGCTTCGCTGGACCCGAGCGCATCGACCATGATGAGGCGGCCGTTGTGGCGTAGCAGGCCATCCTTGGATTCCTTCGACCACATCACACCCGACGAGACGATCACCCGCAGCGACGAGATGTCCCAACGTTCGGGTTCGGCATCGAGTGCTCGCAGGATCGGTTTGGCGAACGCATCACCGACGATCGACATCGAGTTGATGCGATATCGCTCGACGGTGTCCAGCAATTCGACGGGATCGAAGTGGCGTCCCTCCAGGGTCGTCACCGATCCTCCGACCATCAACGTGCTGATGGCGTTGAAGAGTCCGGTTCCGTGCATCAGGGGCGCACCGGGCATGCCCTTCGGTCCGGCGGTGACGACGCGCTCACCGATCGCGCCGAGGTCCTGTTCGGGCGGCATGCGGCGCTTGTTGTTGGCATCGAGGGCGCCGAACATGTCGTCCTGGCGCCACATCACTCCCTTCGGCATACCCGTGGTGCCGCCGGTGTAGAGCAGGAACAGGTGGTCGCCGCTGCGACCCCACGGCCCCGCGGTGCGACCTGGGTTCGATGCGGCGGCGGCCTCGTACGGATCTGCCCACGACGGGCACGGCCCCGTGCCGTCGTCCACCCACCACCACGATCGGACGCCCGGGACGCGGTCGCGCAGGTCCTCGATGGTCGCTGCGAAGCTGCCGTGGAACACGACGGCCACCACATCGGCGTTGTCCCAGAGGTAGACGAGCTCGTCGGCGGCGTAGCGGTAGTTGGTGTTGACGGTCGCCATCCCGGCCTTGAAGCAGGCGAACACGCTCTCGAGGTACTCGGGACAGTTGAACAGGTATTGGGCGACCTTGTCCTGTTCGACCAGGCCGGCATCGAGGAGTGCGCGGGCGATGCCGTCGGCGCGGCGGTCGAAGTCGGCCCAGGTGTGGCGTCGCTCGCCCTGCTGTTGGGCGAGCTCGCCGGGAATCTGGTCAGCGATCGTCTCGAAGACGTCGGCGAGGTTCCACCCTGAGTCGGTCACGCCGGCCGACGGTACCGTGCGATCGGCCGCGATCAGAGTCCGGGCGGGCCGTCGCGCAGACGATCGAACGAGGCGAGCGCCGGTCGGGCCTGTCCGACGGCATCCCATTGGGTCTCGAGCCACCAGGTCGCGCCGGCCCCGGCCCACGCCGCCGGGGAATGCTCCGACCACACGCCTTCGATCACGACGTCGTAGCCGCGGTCGGGCAGTTGGTCGCGGATGGCGGCCAACTCCTCCAGGTTCGCCTGCCGCGCCGTGCCGTCGTCGATCACCTGGGGGATGAGGCCGTCCCACGAGAGCGCACGCCGCATCGACTTCGGATGACCGATCGCGCCGACGCACCACACCGGCACCCGTGGCCGCTGGACCGTGTGCCCGATCGTCGGGAACTCGGTCGGCCGTACCTGATAGTGCGTTCCCTGGTACTCGAACGGCTGACCCGCCCAGAGTCCGCAGACGATGTCGAGGCATTCGTCCATCAGCTCGGCTCGCTCCCGCCTGCCGCATTCCTCACCGAACGCAGCCATGCCCGTGTCGAGGGCGCCGAGGCCGACCGAGAGGGTGACGCGGCCGTCGCTGAGGCGATCGACCGTGGCGACCTGGCTGGCCAGCTCCCACGGGCGACGACGCGACGGCGGGGTGAGCATCGTTCCGAGACGGATCTTCGTCGTCCGGACGGCGGCGAGGCCCAGGCTCACCCAGCTGTCGACGCCCCACACGGGCTCCCAGACGAACAACCCGTCCCAGCCGCTCGCTTCGGCGACTGCGGCGAGTTCGCCGACCTCGTCGGCGTCCGCCCACGGGATCACGAAGCCGAACCGCATGGGGCGAGGTTAGACCACCTTCATGACGAGTTGTGCCAGGCACAACCCGTAACATCCCGATCATGGGCGCGTTGTCGGCCGCTGCGGTGCAACATGCTGCCGAGGTGGCGCGCGCCGGCGCCGACGAAGCCGAGCGTGGCCGGAGGCTGCCACCCGAGACGGTCACGGCGCTCGCGGATGCCGGGATGTTCACGCTGTGCCTGCCGACTGCGTACGGTGGCCCCGGAGTGAGCCCGGTCGACGCGGTCGACGCGATCACGGGCGTCGCGCACGGCGACGGTTCTGCCGGATGGTGCGCGGGGATCGCCTCCACGACGTCGTCGCTGGCGGCGTTCGTCGAGCCCGAGGTGGCCCGCAAGATCTTCACGTCACCCGGCACCGCGAGCGGCGGCGTCTTCGCGCCGAACGCTCGCGGCGTTCGCGTAGGCGATCACTACCGCGTCACAGGACGGTGGCAGTGGGGGAGCGGCACCCAACACTGCGATTGGATCGTCGGTGGCGCCATGTGCGACGACGACACCCAACGCGTGTGCTTCTTCCCGGCCACCGATGTCGAGTTCATCGACACCTGGCACACGTCGGGCATGCGCGGCACCGGCTCGCTCGACATCGCAGTGACCGATGCCGTGGTTCCGGTGGAGTACACGCTGCAGCCCGGAGTGACCGAGGTCTTCGTCGACGAACCGCTCGCTCGTTTCCCGAACTTCACACTGTTGGCGCTGGGGATCGCGGCGACGGGTTTGGGTGTCGCCAGGCGATCGCTCGACGAACTGGTGGAGCTGGCCGGTGCCAAGAAGCCGCAGTTCTCGTCTCGGACCCTCGCCGAGAGCGGTTTCGCCCAGACCGAGTTCGCGCGCGCCGAGGCACGATGGCGGGCGGCACGCACGTTGCTGCGAGATGAGATCGGCATGGCATGGGACGCGGCCGTTGCGGGTGATCGCGTGTCGGTCGACGCACGGGTCGCGATGCGGCTCGCTGCTGCGCATGCGGCGTCGGAGAGCGTCGCCGTGGTCGACACCGCCTGGACGCTCGCAGGCGGATCGGCGGTATACGACACGAGTGTGCTGGGTCGGTGCCTGCCGCGACGTCCACGTGGTGACCCAGCACATCATGGTGGCTCCGAAACTCAACGAGACGCTCGGCAAGCACCTCCTGGGCGTCGAGTTCGACGCCCGCATGATCTGAGCGTCGACCATTCCTGGGTCAGCCCGCGAACAGTTCGAGCGTCCACGCGCAGCTGGCCAGATCGGGAGCCGGTGGCACCACGCAGATCTCCGTGATTCCCGCCGCGGCGTAGCGCTCGACGCGCTTGCGAATCCGCGATTCGTCGCCGATCAGGGCGACCTCGTCGATCAGGTCCGGTGGCAGGCGGGCGAAGACCGCCCTGGGTCCCGGACGGGTTCGGGCGAAGTCGACGAGTTCGCGATGGCCCGCGTCGATGAACATCTCGGCGTATCCGGGAGCTGCGAGGTAGCCGACGAACCCCCGCGACAGCCACGCGCGTTCTTCTTCACTCGGATCGACGGCTGCACAGAGCCAGACGGCGGTGTTGGGATGTCGGGCGGCCAACCGCTCGGCCGACGCTGCAGTGACCATGTTGAGCACCATGCGGTCTGCCGACCGAGCGGCCGCGACGGCTCTCGGCCCGAACGCAGCGACGGTGATCGGTGGCCGCGCCGCCGGTGGCTGCGAGAGCCGGAATCCGTTCACGCGGCCGCCGGCGAAGAGCTCTTCGACGTCAGCTCGGGTCTGCGCGAGTCGTTCGGCGGCACCCGTTCGGGAGCGGCCGTGCCAGCGTGCGACCACGTCGCTCGACGTCCCGAGGGCGACGCCGACGCGCCGGCCGGTCACGGCCACGGTTTGCGCTGCGATCGCGATCTGAACCGGAGATCGAACGGTCACGGCCAAGGGCCCGAGCGTGAGTCCGATGCGTTCGGTGCGGGCGGCGATGAGCGCCGCCATCGCCGGAGCGTCGGCCTTGGCCATCTCGGGTACCCACAGTTCGTCGTAGCCGAACCGATCCGCGAGCACGGCCGTCTCGATGTCGGCGGCAAGCGAACGATCGAGCCACTGACCGAGCACCACGGAGAACCGCATCGAGCCGACTGTAGAGGTCGGCGCGCCCGGTCTCGACGTCCGCTCGCTTCGGTCGGCAGCGAGCCGGGTACGGTCCGCCCGCATGGATGCGATCGAGGCGATCATGACGACGCGGGCGATGCGCCGCTACACCGATCAGGCGGTCAGCGACGCCGACATCGAGACGTGCCTTCGGGCGGCACAGCAAGCACCGTCCGGTGGCAACGTCCAGCCCCAGCAGTACCTCGTGCTCACCGACGACGCTCGCCGGGCGATCGCGGCCCACTGGTACCGCCGATCGTTCGACCGGTACGAGGCGTCACTGCCCGACCCGACGTTCCGTGACGAGGCGGCGGAGGCGTCGTGGCGACGGACGACCGCCGCCAGCCGCCACCTGGCCGATCACCTCGACGATGCGCCGGTCATCGTGCTGTTCCTGCAACCGTTGATCCCGTGGGGGTCGACCGATGATCAGGGGCCGCTCGACATCGGGCGTCTCGATGCGTCCGTCTATCCCGCTGTCCAGAACTTCTGCATCGCCGCCCGTTCGCTCGGATTGGGCACTGCCCTCACGACCGTGATCCGAGTGCACGGAGCCGATGTCATGGAGGCGCTGGGCGTTCCGGTCGCCAAGTACGAGATCGCTGCGCTCGTGCCGGTCGGCCATCCGTCGGGCAGCTTCGGCGTCGCACCGCGCAAACCGGCAAGTGCCGTCACCCATTGGAACCACTGGGGCGACAGACGTCGGTGAGCAGCCCGAGTCAGACGATCACGCCGACGTCGCGCAGCAGGTGCCGGTTGAGTGGGTCGAGGTCGAGTCCGACGATCTCGGCTCGAGCGAACCAACTCAACCGGTGGACCTCGTCGTCGTCGGGTGACGGGTCACCGCGAACGACCGCCGCGTCGAAGACGGATGCGACATACGAACACAGATCGCCGTTGGGGTAGTGAACGCGATAACCGGGGCCGCCGACAGCAGCGCGCAGGCGATCGAGCCTGACCTCCAATCCGGTCTCTTCGAGTGCCTCGCGCCGCGCGGCGTCCCACGGTGACTCGTCGGGGTCGACCATGCCGCCGATCGTCTGCCACCGACGGGTCTGCGCCTCCTGCATCAGCAACAAGCGGCCCTCGACATCCCAGATCAAGACGGTCACGCTCGGAAGGAGGACCAGATCGTGGCCCACCCGGTCACGGATCCCGCGCAAGTAGTCGGAGATGCCCATGGTCGGCGACCATACCGCCGCACCGCGCTGGGATCACCTGCCCCGCAGCGGCGAGCCGGCCCGGGTTCGAATTGCAGGGTCGGTGCCCGCGTCCACGCTCAGTGGGTCACACTCCGCCGCCGGCCGACGCACGTCGACGGACAGCGGCACGTTCACCCCAGACGGAGCATCACACCCTCGGGCGCCGGCGTGGCGGCCGCCGTCGTCACCGTCTCGGCCGGGACGTGCGCCGGTAGCGTGGGATGGTCATGTCTACCCCCCATGCCATCCTCGACGACCGCGGACCGGCTCGTCGCGACGATCTCCGGAATCTTGCGATCGTCGCTCACGTCGACCACGGCAAGACGACGCTCGTCGACTCGCTCCTCCAGCAGGCGGGAGCTTTCCGAGCCAACGAGGAGGTGACCGAACGTGTCATGGACTCCAACGACCTCGAACGCGAGAAGGGCATCACGATCCTCGCGAAGAACACCTCGGTCAAATGGGACGGCGTCACCCTCAACATCGTCGATACCCCTGGCCATGCCGATTTCGGTGGGGAAGTCGAACGAGCGCTCACGATGGTCGACGGCATCGTGTTGCTCGTCGACGCCGCCGAGGGCCCCCTTCCCCAGACTCGATTCGTCCTGCGCAAAGCGCTCGCCTATGACATGCCCGTGATCCTCGTCATCAACAAGATCGACCGGCCCGACGCCCGCGTCACCGAAGTGGTCGACGAGGCGTACGAGCTGTTCATGGATCTCGATGCCAGCGATCGACAGCTCGACTTCCCGATCGTCTACTCCTCCGGACGCGACGGCTGGGCGACGCTCGACCTCGACGAGCACGGCGACACGCTCGGTCCGCTCTGCGACGTCATCCTCGACACGATCCCGGCGCCGGCCTACACCCCCGGTGCGCCGCTGCAGGCATGGGTGACCAACCTCGACGCCAACCCGTACCTCGGTCGACTCGCACTCTGCCGCATCGTCGAGGGCACCATCGAGAAGGGCAAGCAGGTCGCGTGGTGCCGGGTCGATGGCACGATCGAGCGCACCAAGGTCGTCGAGTTGTTCCTCACCGAGCAGCTCACCCGCGTGCCGGTCGACAGCGCCGGACCCGGCGATCTCGTCGCCGTGGCCGGCATCCCCGAGATCACGATCGGCGAGACGCTGGCGGACGCCGAGAACCCGATCGCCCTCCCGCTCATCACGGTCGATGAACCGGCGCTCGCCATGACGATCGGTATCAACACCTCTCCGCTCGCCGGTCGCGACGGCAAGAAGCTGACGGCTCGACTCGTCAAGAATCGCCTCGATGCCGAACTCGTCGGCAACGTCAGCATTCGGGTCAACCCGACCGAGCGTCCCGACGCCTGGGAGGTCCAGGCACGTGGCGAACTCCAGCTCGCGGTGCTCGTCGAGAACATGCGTCGCGAGGGCTTCGAGCTCACCGTCGGGAAGCCGGTCGTGGTGACCAAGGAGGTCGACGGAAAGAAGCACGAGCCGGTCGAGCGGGTCACGATCGACGTCCCGGAGGGCTACCTCGGCCCGATCACGCAGCTCCTCGCCGCTCGCAAGGGGCGCATGGAGAACATGATCAACCATGGGCTCGGCTGGGTTCGACTCGAGTACCTCGTCCCGGCGCGTGGCCTGATCGGTTTCAAGACCGACTTCATGACCGAGACGCGGGGCACCGGCGTGATCAGTCACATCTTCGAGGGCCACGAGCCGTGGTTCGGCGAGATCCGGGCCCGCGAACGGGGTTCCATCGTGGCCGATCGCACCGGCCCGACCACGACCTACGCCATGGTCAACCTCCAGGAACGGTGCACGATGATGGTCGAGCCCGGGACCGACGTGTACATGGGCATGATCGTCGGTGAGAACTCTCGCCAGGGCGACATGGACGTCAACATCTGCCGGGAGAAGAAGCTCACCAACGTGCGCGCCTCGTCGTCGGACAACCCGGTGAGCCTGACGCCACCTCGTGAGCTGTCACTCGAGCACGCGCTCGAGTTCATCGCCAGCGACGAGTGCGTCGAGGTCACCCCCAAGAACATCCGGTTGCGCAAGGTGCACCTCGATCCGCAGGATCGTCACCGCGCCGCCAAGCAGTTGGCGAGCTCCAACGCCGGCTGACACCACCGACGCCGGCTGACACCACCGACGCCGGCTGACACCACCGACGCCGGCTGACACCACCGACGCCGGCTGACACCACCGAGGCCTGCTGACAGGACCGACGCCGGCTGACAGAGGAGTGGTCAGCCCGCGAACGCGTCGTCGCCGGCCGCCTCGGCGTTGTCTGCCGACGCGGCGTGGCCGAAGCGCGACCCGTAGATCGTCTCGAAGTCCGCGATGATCCGGTCGAGCGGGAGATCGTCGAAGCTGCCGCGCTCGTTGACGTACTCCATGTGGCGGTTGCCGGCCTCGTCGTAGGGGTGCATCAACGCGTCGGCCGTCCCGTCGAACTCCAACGCCTTGACACCGAATCGTTCGCACAGTTCGATGTTGAACGCCGTGCTCAGCTTGAACCATCGGTCGGCACCTGCGCCACCGGCGGCCTCCGGGAGCAGCAGTTCGGCGTAGCCGTGCCACGCGAACAGATCGGTGCCCATCGTGGCCGACAGCTTCTCGCTGGTGAGATGGTTGCGCACGTCGGCGAAGCCGAGTCTGGCGGGGATGCCGCACCGGCGGGCGGCCGCCGCGAGCAGCACCGATTTGGGCACACACCAGTTGGTGCTGGACGTCGCCACCGTGCTCGCGCGAAAGGCGTCCGCTTCGTACGAGATCCCGTACGGGTCGTACCGGATGCCGTCGCGTACGGCGTGGAACAGGACGATTGCCTGCTCGACCGGGTCGGTCGTGTCGCCGACCACACGTTCGACGAAGGCGCCGATCTCGGGTGAGTCGCAGTCGATGAACCAGGTCGGCGACAACACCGACGCGCGCGGGGACCGGTCGATCATCATGCCCTCGACTGTAGGGCTGGACCCTCGGCACGGCCGTGTCGACGTCTGGAGTCGTGCCGCATCGGGGAGCGTCGAGGCATGCGCAGCTCGAGAACCCACTCCATCGCGAACGCCATCGCCACCGCCACCGCCACCGCCATCGCAGCGCGTCACCCCGGCAGGGCGCGGGGCGGTGGGGCCAGACTCCCTGGCGTGGAGTCACCGTGTCGGCTCATGGTCCGACGCTGATCATCGAGTCCGGTTCGCCCGGATCTATGTGCGCGTTCTCGCGCTGGCGGATCGTGCCAGCATCCCACGACAGGAGCCCGATCCGGCACCGTTCCCAGTGATTGCCGGCGATCTCACAATCCGACGCACCGCGTTGTACGACACATCCGCTGTCGCCGCCCACGACGGCGTTGCCGTTCACCACGGCGAGCGTGCCTCCGTCGACGTCGACCGCCCTCATCGTCCCTTCGATCGCGTTGCCGATGACCTGGGTGCCCTCGGTGTCGATGAGGTGGACGCCCCACCACCGTGAGCTGATCCGGTTGCCGCGGAGGTGTGCGCCGACGGTGTCGGTGAGTCGAATCGCCGCCAACAGTTCGGCGAACTCGCAACTCTCGACGACGTGCCCGGAGCCACCTGCGAGATCGATCGCCCAGTCCCACTGCATCCCGCGGCACGTCGAGCGGCTGACGACGATCCGATTCGCATCGCGCCCGACCACACCCGTCATCGTGCACGACGTGATGCGGACGTCGTCGGCGACGACTTCGACGTGGCCCTCGACAGCGCAACCGATCATCGTCGCATCGTCGCCCGTGAGTCGTGCCGCGACCTTCGGCAACCAGACGATGCGTTGTCCTCCACCGGCGATCGTGCAGTGCTCGACCCGTGAGCCGGCACCGAGGCTGATCGCCACGTTCTCCATCCCGTCGATGCGCGTGCGCTTGGGACCGAGCCCTCGAACCGTCACCCCGTCGGGAACCGTCGCCGGGCCGATGTAGGTGCCTTCGGCGAGTTGGACGATCGAGCCCGACGGCGCGTCGCGCAGCATGTCGGCCAACTCGATCATGGTCGGGGGCGCGGGCGGGAAGAGCTCGATGGGCGGCGGCGGAGGTCGGTCGAGTCGCACGCGATACACGACGGGCAGACGTTGAGATTTTCGCGGTGGACGTTCGAGGCGGACACTGTGCGAGTCGCGCTCGAAGTCGACCGGTGCTCCGTCGAGGGTCTCGATCGCCGTGAGGCGGCCCCCGGTCGCGGCGAGCGCGGCGAAGCGACCCCGCCCGCTCACGTCGACGGCGTGGAGGACGTCGTCGAGCACCAGGTACCGGGCGTCGTCGTCGCCCCACGTCGTCCACGGGGTCGAACGATCGATGAGATCCTGGTGGCGGCGAACCCAGCCGCCTGCAGCCCGCAACCGCTCGCCGTGGAGCTCGGGGATGCGCCCGTTCGAGTCAGGACCGATGCCGAGCAGGAGGTGGCCGCCCTTCGCGACCACCTCGGTGAGCAGCGCGACGATCCCGGCGGCGCCGAGCAAGTGGTCCGGGCCTTCCGCTCGATTGAACCCGAAGCTGCCCCCGATGCCTCGTCGCATCTCCCACTCCTCGTCGAGGATGGTCGACGGGATCCGGTATTCGAACGACCGGACGTCGGGGCCGTCGGCCCACCAACGATCGTTGACGACGATGTCGGGATCGAACTGTCGCGCGGCGGCCACGAGTTCGTCGCTGCGCCAATGGCTTCCCCCTGCGCCCCAGTGACCGTCGCCCCAGAGCATCTTCGATCCGTACCTGTGGACCAGGTCGAGGACGTGGGGGTGCACGAGCTCGTCGACGTAGGTGCAGGTCGGGTAGCGGTCGTCGCCCCAGTCGAGGAGTGAGTAGTACGTGCCGAAGACGAGATCGGAACGCTCGCACGCCGCCGCGAACTCGCCGAGGACGTTCCGTTTGGGGCCGTGGCGCACGACGGTGCGCTCGGTGTTCGGGGCATCCCACCAGCAGAGTCCGTCGTGGTGCTTGGCGACGATCACTGCGTAGCCCATGCCGGCGTCGCGGGCGAGGCCTGCCCAGGCGTCCGCGTCCCACTCGTGGTAGGTCAGGAACGGGAGGAAGTCGTCGTAGTGGTCGATGTGGGCCCAGCGGTCGCGGTGGTGAGCCAGCGTCTCGACGAGCGGCGACGGATGGAGCAGGACGTCGGAGACGGTGTGGTCGATGTGGGCCCGGTACCACTCGGCGTACTGACCCACCGGCGCCCACGCTGGAACCGTCGCGATGTTGGCGTGCACCAGCAGCCCGAATCGTCGCTGCGTCCACCATCCCGGAACCCCCATTGCGGCGCCATCCTCGCGCGTGTCGGGCGACTCCTGCCCATCGTGGCACACTGCTGCAGTGGCCAGCACTCCGATCCGCACGGTCTCACCGACTGCCGGTACGGACGCGATCGACCGCAAGGTCGAGGTGCTCGCGTTCGGCCTGCGCGAGTTGGGCTCGGTCGTGGTGGCGTTCTCGGGCGGCACCGACTCCGCGTTCCTGGCCGCGATCGCGCACCGTGTGCTCGGCGCCGCCCACGTTCACGCAGTGACGGCGATCTCGCCGTCACTGGCCGGCGAGGAGGAATCCGATTGCCGTGCGCTGGCCGACGAGTGGGGTTTGCGATGGACCGCCGTCGAGACCCACGAGATGGAACGCGCCGCGTACCGCCTCAACGACGGCGATCGGTGTTACCACTGCAAGGCCGAGCTGATGGAGGTCGTCGCGCCGATCGCCGAGCACGGCGACGCGACCGTGATCCTCGGGGTCAACGTCGACGATCTCGGCGAGCATCGACCCGGGCAGCGTGCCGCCACCGAGGTCGGCGCGCGGTTCCCACTCGTCGACGCAGGGTTCACCAAGGACGACGTTCGCGAAGCGTCGCGCCGGCTCGGGCTGCGCACCTGGGACAAGCCCGCCGCCGCATGTCTGGCGAGCCGTGTTCCGTACGGCACCGAGGTCACCGTCGGCATCCTCAGTCGCGTGGAACGCGCAGAGGCCGCGCTGCACCGTCTGGGGCTGCGCCAGTGCAGGGTCCGGCACTACGACGACACGGCCCGGATCGAGGTCGAGCTCGACGCGCTCCCCGATGTGCTGGCGCGACGCACCGACGTCGTCGATGCCGTTCGCGCCGCGGGATACCGGTACGTCACGCTCGATCTCGAGGGCTTCCGATCGGGCAACCTCAACGCTGCTCTGTCCTGAGGGGTACGTTGGGGTAGTGCTCGTCGCCGACATCCATCACGTCTCGCTGAACGTCACCGACGTCGATCGCTCGGTCGGCTTCTACCGCGACATCGTCGGGTTGAGGACGCTCCCGCGACCCGACTTCCCCTTCGGTGGGGCGTGGCTCGACGCCGGCGGCGGTCGCCAGATCCATCTCATCGAGTCGGACGTACCCGCCGATCTCGGTCAACACGTGGCGTTCCTGGTCGACGATCTCGATGCTGCGATCGAGGTACTCCGCTCCGCCGGACTCGATGTGCCCGATGCGAAGCCCGTCGGTGACACCATGATCCGACAGACGTTCCTGCACGATCCCGACGGCAATCGGCTCGAGCTCACCCAGCCCGCCTGATGGGTGGACACCGCGCAGCCGTGGAGAAGCTGCGGCGGCGGGCGATCAGCGTGCCGGCGCTGGCCGTCGTCGCCGTCGTGCTGACCCTCACGTCGCCGATCTGGCTGACGACCCTCGTCGTCGTCGACGGTGTCCGCAGGCGCTGGCGATTCCCGCTGGCCAGGCTGATGGCGTTCGCCGTCTGTTGGTGCTGGATCGAGGGCATCGGGGTGGCACGTGCCGCCGGACTGTGGGTGCGGGGTCGAGGGACCGACGCCGACGCCCACTACGACCTCATGGGTTGGTGGGCCGGCGCGTTGATGCGGTCGTTGACCGTCACGATCGGCATCGAACCACGACTGGTCGGCGCCGAGGCGCTCGAGGGCGGCAACGCCATCGTGATCGCCCGCCACGTCAGTCTCGCCGACTCCCTGCTGTCGGGCTGGGCGACACGAACGCTCGCCGGTCAACGGCCCCGCTACGTCCTCAAGAAGGAGTTGCTGTTCGATCCGTGCCTCGACATCGTGGGGCTGCGGGTTCCGAATCACTTCCTCGACCGTGAGGCGGCCGATGGCCAGGCCGAACTGGCGGCTCTGCGCGAACTTGCAGCCGGGATCGGGCCAGGCGTGGTGGGCGTGATCTTCGCCGAGGGGACACGATCCAACGATCACAAACGAGCCCGCGCGCTCGAGAAGATCGCGGAGCGTGACCCCGAGCGGGCTGGGCGCATGTCCCGGTTGCGACGGTTGCTCCCGCCACGGCCTGCAGGTTCGGCAGCGCTGCTCGAAGGCGCACCCGGTGCCGATGTCGTGCTGGCCTGGCACACGGGTTTCGACGGGCTCGACTCGTTCGGTGGCATGATCCGCGCGGTCGCTCGGCCGCTACCTCCCGTGCGCTTCGTGACGCGTCGTGTACCGCGAGCCGAGGTGCCGGGTGGCGCGGGTTTCGCGAGGTGGCTCGACGACCAATGGCTCCGGATGGACGCCGAAGTCGATGTCGCGCTGGCCGGCGCTCCGGCGAGCTGAACGCACGCGACACCATCGACCGCGCAAGACCATCGACCGCGCAAGACCATCGACCGCGCAAGACCATCGACCGCGACCATCGACCGCCCGACACCATCGACCGCCCGACACCATCGACGCGGAGCAGTCGGACCGCTGGTCGGATGGGGACGGCACCGGCGAGCGTGTCGTATCGTCGGCGACGTGAAGCTCTCGATGATGATCAACTACTCCGGCGACTTCCATGCGGACGTCCAGCGCGTCCAGGAGTTGGAGGCGGCCGGTCTCGATCTGGTCTGGGTGCCGGAGGCGTACAGCTTCGACTCGGTGAGCCAGATGGGCTACCTCGCAGCGACGACCAGCACGATCCAGATCGGAGCCGGCATCCTCAACACCTACTCGCGCACGGCGACCTGCATCGCCCAGACGGCCGCCGGACTGGACTACGTGAGCGATGGTCGCTTCGTCCTCGGGCTCGGCGCCTCCGGTCCTCAGGTCATCGAGGGGTTCCACGGCGTCCCGTACGAGAAGCCGATGGCACGGATCCGCGACTACATCAACATCTGCCGCATGGTGTGGCGGCGCGAGCGGGTCGTGTACGACGGCACCGCGGTCCAGGTACCGTTGCCGGAGGGTCAGGGCACGGGGCTCGGCAAGCCGCTCAAGTTGATCAACCACCCCGTGCGTGCTGACATCCCGATCTTCTGGGCGTCGTTGATGGGCCTGTCGGTCACCGCCACGGCCCAGTGCGCAGACGGCTGGCTCCCGATCTTCTTCGACCCCGAGAAGTTCCACACCGTCTGGGGCGACGAGCTCAAGAAGGGTGCCGCTGACCGCGATCCGGCTCTCGGCCAACTGCAGATCTCCGCCGGCGGCATGGTCGCGATCGGTGACGAGTTCGCCGGAGAGGCGGCGACTCGAGTGCTCGACACGGCACGGCCGAACGTCGCGCTGTACGTCGGAGGAATGGGTGCCCGCGACAAGAACTTCTACAACACCATCTGCCAGAAGTACGGCTACGTCGACGAGGCGATCGAGATCCAGGATCTCTACCTCGCGGGCAAGAAGGAGGAAGCAGCCGCCAAGGTGCCCGCCGAGATGCTCGCCAACACGAACCTCGTCGGGTCCGTGGGCCACGTCGAGGAACGTCTGGCCGCCTACCGGGAAGCGGGGGTGACCCATCTGTCGGTGACGCCGGTCGGCGCCGACCCGGTGAAGACCGTCGAACAGTTGCGCGATCTCCTCGACTGAACAGGCGTACGCTGGAGCGGGTGAACGATCCGGCCGAGCTCGAAGATGCGACCGCGGACGATCGGTCGGCAGCCGCCCACGAAGCGATGATCACGGCCTACGAGGAGCGGTTGGCCGCCGCGAGGGTCAGCGCGATCGAGGCCGGACGCCGAAGGGGCGGTGTGGCCGGAGCGGCGATGGCCGGGGCGATGCTGGCCGTCGCCGACGTCTACGAAGGGCCGCGCAAGGACGACGCGCCCGTCACGGTCGAGGCGTCGAGCGACCCCAACGATCTCGACAAGGACGGCATCGACGTGACCGTCGGCGTGGTAGACGTCAGTGCGCCGCCGCTCGAACGGCTGGATCCGGTCGTCGGCGATCAGCGCAAACGACCCCAGGTGTAGGGCGTCCGTCGGTTGGCGCCGAGCGCTGCGTACGCGCCGGGGCGGGCGAGGAAGTCCCGGTGCCATCGACGGGGTGAGGTGGCGATCGCGCGTGGTTCGTCCTCGAACATCCATCGTGCGAAGTTGCGGCGACCCCAGTCTCCGCTCGCAGCGACGATCGCCAGTGCTCCGTCGGTGCCACGCCGGTGAGCCAGCACCCGACCGAGGCGCTTCGACATCCGGTGGTCTGCGAACAGGTGGTGCTCCACGTCTCGCTCGTACCGAGCGGTCACCATGGCGGGTTCGAGCGCACCTCCGGCGATGATCGCCTGCGCCGCCAGACGACCCGTCAGAAGTGCTTGTCCGATCCCTTCCCCGGTCATCACATCGGTCGCAGCCGCGGCGTCGCCGACGAAGATCACACGGCCGAGCGCCAGCGAGAGCTCGTCGATGCGCGCCGGGATCGGCCACGCAGTGTGACGACCCTCGAGTTCGGCGTCCGGCCCCAGGGCCTCGGCAACATGGGGACGCTGTAGTAGGTCGCGCCACAGATCGGCCATGTCCTGCACCCGGCGGTCGCTGTCGCGCACCACGCCGAATCCGATGTTGACGCGGTTCCCCGGCAGCGGGAACGACCAGGCGTACCCCGGAAGCAGGTCGGCCTCGAACCAGACGATCAGGCGGTGTGCCGCGGGCCCGGTGACGTGTCGGGCGTACTGGCGGAATGCGTGCCATTCGCCCCGATATCCGGGGATGTTGGCCCCGACGGCCTTGCGGACGGGCGACCACATGCCGTCAGCCGCGATCAGGTACCGGCATCGCACCGGCCCGACGCCCTGCACGTCGACATCGATGCGGTCGGGATCGCCGGTGTCGACCGAACGGAAGCCGTGCCCGTCGAGCACCTCCGCGCCGGCGCGCCGTGCCGTCTCCACCATCGTGTGGTCGAGCGCAATGCGTGGCGCAACGGCCGCGTACCCGCTGTCGGACGGCAGCGGCACGACGAACTCGCGCCCCGACGGTGAGCGGAGCCACGCCTCTCCGACGTCGTACCAGTCGTCGACATCGGCCGGGTCGAGCCCGAGGGTCTCGAGCTCACGCAGGGCGAGCGTGGTGAGGCCGTCGCCGCAGCACTTGTCCCTCGGGAAGGAGGCCTTGTCGACCACCAGGACGGAGCGACCGGCGCGACGGAGTTCGATCGCGGCAGCGGTTCCGGCCGGGCCGGCGCCGACCACCACGACGTCGTACACGGTCGAGGCGCAGGGTTCGTGGGGGAGCGAACTCACACCGATCGATGCTACGGCTCGCCCGCACGTTCCCCGACCGCCCAGAATCGTCCGGAGCAGTTCGAGCGACGGGGAGTGAGGATCCATGGCAGTGTCGTGTGGGGCGCGCATCGCGATCGTCACCGGTGCAGGTCGGGGCAACCGGCGGGAGCATGCGCTGAGCCTGGCGGGCCACGGAGCGAAGCTGGTCGTCAACGATCCGGGTGGAGCCGTGGACGGAACCGGGGGAGACCTCACGCCGGCGCAGCAGGTGGTCGTCGAGATCGAGGCGCTCGGCGGCTCTGCCATCGCCACCTCAGCCGAGCATCCCTACGCGGGAGGGAACTGACATGCCACTCAATCCGGAAGCGGTCGGCTCGAAGGGCGACCCGATCGACGTCGGCTGGACGAGCAAGGACTGCTTGCTCTACGCCGTCGGGATCGGGGCCGGCACCGACGAGCTGGCGTTCACGACCGAGAACACCAACGGCGTCGAACAACTCGTCTTCCCCACGTTCCCGGTGGTCGTCGGCTGGGGGCGGGGCTCGACGATGGGCATCATCGGTTCGTTCAACCCGGCGCTGCTCGTCCATGGTCAGCAATCGGTGACCTTGCATCGGCCGATCCCGGTCGAGGGTACGGCGACCCTGCAGAGCGAGGTCATCGCCATGTACGACAAGGGCAAGGCGGCCGTGGTCGTCACGGCCACATCGGCAACGATGGCCGGCGAACCGCTCTACACCAACACCGCGTCGGTGTTCATCCGGGACGAGGGCGGCTGGGGCGGCGAGCGTGGTCCGTCGGGACCACAGAACGTCCCGCCGGAGCGTGACCCCGACCACCGCGTGACCTATCAGACGTCACCCGATCAGGCCCTCGTGTACCGCCTCTCCGGCGACCGCAACCCGCTCCACAGCGACCCGTCGTTCGCGGCGATGGGGGGCTTCGACCGCCCCATCCTCCACGGCCTGTGCACCTACGGCTTCACCGGGCGGGCACTGCTGCACTCGCTGTGCGATAGCGATCCGGCCCGCTTCCGTCACGTCGAAGGCCGCTTCACCTCACCGGTGCTCCCTGGCGAGGCGCTCACGATCAGCATGTGGGACGTCGGTGAGGGCGAGGCGGTGTTCACGACCGCTGTCGACGATCGCCTCGTGATCGACCAGGGCCTGGTCCGCTGCTCCTGAACCGATTCCCGCCGCCGAATCCGTTCAGGATCCCCCGGCGTACTCGCCGACGAGGAGCTCGGGCCGAACACTGGTGTAGTTCGGGATATCGGACATGATCGTTCTGCCGTGCTCGGCCATGGTCGCGTCGAACGCTTCCTGACTCTCGACGGTGGCCCAGCCAATCGCAGCCCACGTTCCGTTCCCGATCGTTGCGGCGCCCCATCCGGTGCAGGCGCCACCGAACGAGGCGGCGAACATCGGCATGTGGGACGACGTGTAGTAGTCCATGTCGAACGACGAGTCTTCGGTCTGCGGGTACAGGATGCTGACGACGATCATGCGATCAGTCTGTCAGCCCGGACGTGCGGTGGCCGATCCGGACCGCTGCTGGTTCACTGGCGACCATGGAATCGGCGAGCCTGCTCAAGCTCTTCGTCGATCTCGATCGACTGGCGGTTGCCGGCGCTCTCGCTGCACGCTCGATGGACACCGACGAACTGGTCGCCGCGACCTCACGCGACCGCCGCACGGTCCTGACGGCGCTGGGTGACCTCCGCGCCGCCGAACTCGTCAGGGTCGACGGCGATCGCTACCGAATCGACGTCGATGCGCTGCGACGTATGGCACAGGCGGCGGCGGAGATCGAGATCCCGATGGACCCCGTCATCGGCTACGGCATGACCGACGACGAACGAGTCGTCCTCCGGCGATACTTCTCCGGCCGCGTCCTCGTCGAGATCCCGACCCACCGGACGAAGCGACTCGTCGTGCTCCAGCGGCTCGCGATCGAGTTCGAGCCCGGGCGGCGGTACACCGAGTTCGAGGTCAACGACATCCTCGGCGCATTCCACGCCGACTGGTCGACACTGCGACGCAGCATGGTCGACGAACGGCTCCTCGATCGGGAGTCGGCGAGCGGCGGCAACCTCTACTGGCGCAGTGGCGGACGCGTGACGGATCTGCCGCCCGGCTGATCGACGGCGTACGCTCGCCGCCGTGAGCATCGCGAGCATGTACGAGACGTTCCGCTCGACCGTCCAGTTCCGCAAGTTCGAGCTCGACCCGGTCGAGCGCCGGTTGCGCGGCGCCGTCAACGTCGACGATCTGCGACGGATCGCCAGGCGGCGCCTCCCTCGGGGTGTGTTCGACTACATCGACGGCGGTGCCGAGGACGAGCGATCGATCGCGAAGAACGCAGCAGGGTTCACCCAGCTCGAGTTCCGTCCCAACGTGCTCCGTGACGTCAGCAACGTCGAGACGTCGACCACCTTGTTGGGCAAACGCATCTCGATGCCGCTCGTGCTCGCTCCGACCGGATACACGCGATTGACCCATTCCCAGGGTGAGCTCGCGGTCGCGCGTGCAGCGGCGCGGGCCGGTGTTCCGTACTCGCTCTCGACGATGAGCACACGCTCGATCGAGGAGGTCGCCGCTGTCTCGAGTGGTCCCAAGTGGTTTCAGGTGTACACCTGGAAAGACCGCGGGCTCGTGCAGGCGCTGATCGAGCGTTCGGCGGCCGCTGGCTACGAGGCACTGTGGCTCACGGTCGATACGGCCGTGCTGGGCAAGCGCGAGCGCGATGCCAGGCGTGGCTTCACCGTGCCGCCCCAGATCGGACCGGGCACGATCGTCGACGGCATCGTCCATCCGGCGTGGACCTACGACTTCATCACCCACGAGCCACTCGAGTTCGCCAATGTCGCCCACCTGCCCGAGCATGCGGCGACCGCCAACGCCAACATGGGACGTGGTGCCTACGTGATGCAGAACTTCGACCAACGCCTGTCGTGGGCCGACGTCGAGTGGCTCCAGTCGATCTGGAGCGGTCCGATCGTCCTGAAGGGCATCCAGACCGTCGACGATGCGTTGCGGGCCGTCGACGCCGGTGTGGAGGGCATCGCGTTGTCGAACCACGGCGGCCGTCAACTCGACGACGCCCCGTCACCCATCGAGCTCGTCGAACCGGTCGCACAGGCGGTCCAGGGGCGGGCCTCGATCCTGTGTGACGGCGGTGTGCGGCGCGGCAGCGACATCGTGAAGGCGATCGCGCTCGGCGCAGACGCCTGCTCGATCGGCCGCCCCTACCTGTACGCGATGGGGGCCGCCGGGGAACGCGGCGTCGATCACATGATGTCGTTCTTCCGGGAGGGACTCGAGCGCACCATGGCACTCACCGGTCGGACCACGATCGCCGACATCGACCGAGATCTCGTGCGCTGGCGCACCTGACGCGAGGGCCCGTCAGGTCAGCTGGTCGGGGAGCCGACCGTGGCGGTGCAGGGTGCGCGAGATGGCTTGCTCGCGCACCCAGCGTCCGAGCTCGATCCGACCGTGCGCCGACGGCTCCGACCGATCGACCCAGATGGAGCGCTCGGCGCACGCCCGAAGCAGCTCGTCGTTGACCGGCCCCACGACCCGCAACCGATCGCGCGAGCCGAGATGCGCGACGACCTCGTGATCGCTCATGCCGGCGTTGAGCTCGGCGAGCGGGACCCCGGTGACGCGGGCGGCGCAGCGGAGCAGTTCGATGGCGCGATCGTCGCCGGGCGCCCGCCTCACGACCATGCGCTCGACGGGCCGATGACGGAGCACGTTCGCCTCACCGGCGAGTCGCGTGACATCGTGATCGACCGCGTAGAAGGTGGTCCACCACCGCTCGTAGGAGGCGTTCGCCACGGCGAGGTCGGCGACGTCTGGTTCACGAAGGCGTGCGAACTGCAGCAGGTGACTCGGTCCGCCCGCCTTGGCGCCCGGGCCGACGGACGACCGCTTCCAGCCTCCGAACGGCTGGCGTCGGACGACGGCGCCGGTGATGTGGCGGTTGACGTAGGCGTTGCCAACCTCGACGCGTGCGAGCCACGTATCGATCTCGTCGGGGTCGAGCGCGTGGATGCCACCCGTGAGCCCGAAGACCGAGTCGTTCTGGATCGCGATGGCCTGATCGAGATCGTCGGCACGGACGATGCCGAGCACCGGTCCGAAGCACTCTGTCCGGTGGAACCACGAGCCGGGCTGGACTCCGAGGCGAACGCCGGGACGCCACAGTCGGCCGGTCGCGTCGAGCGGTTCCGGCCGGACGAGCCACTCTTCTCCGGGATCGAGTCGGGTGAGGGCCCGATCGAGCGGGCCGCTCGGCGACTGGATCAGCGGGCCGATCATCGACGCCGGATCGTCGGGCCACCCGACGCGCCAGCTCTCGACGATGTCGAGCAGGCGCTTGCGGAATCCCGGGTCGTCGTACAGGTCGGCCTCGACGATGGCGAGGCTGGCCGCGGAGCACTTCTGACCGGCGTGTCCGAACGCCGATCGGACGAGGTCGGCGAGCGCGAGGTCGAGGTCCGCGGTCGCGGTGATCACCAGCGCGTTCTTGCCACTCGTCTCCGCGAACAGCCTCAGGTCCGGCTTCCATCCCAGGAACATCTGTGCGGTCGCCAGCGAACCCGTGAGCATCACCGTGTCGACGTCGGTGTGTGTCACCAGGTGGCGGCCGACGGGGCCGTCCTCGCAGACGACGAGTTGCACGAGGTCTCGCGGCAGCCCGGCTTCGTGGAGTTGGTCGATCAAGACGGCGCCCACACGGACGGCTTCCGGGGCCGGTTTGAGGATCACGGCGTTGCCGGCTGCGAGTGCCGCGAACACCCCGCCTGCCGGAATCGCGTACGGGAAGTTCCAGGGGCCGATGACCGCCACGACGCCGCGACCGCCGACGGAGACGCCATCCGCAGCGAGCTCGTCGAGCAGGTCGATCCCCGGTCCGGCGTAGTACTCGGCGAAGTCGATCGCCTCGCTCACCTCGGGATCGGCCTCGCCGACGACCTTTCCGGTCTCCACCGCCATGATCGCGATCGACTCGGCACGACGCGTGCGCATCAGTGCCGCAGCGTCACGGAGCATCGATCGACGCGATGTGCTCGGCAGCGCGCGCCAAGCAGCGAAGGCATCGTTCGCACGGCGGACCACGTCGTCGATCGCATCTTCGGTGCGGAGCGACTGCAGGTCCGGTTCCGGTACCGCCGCGGCGAGGATCGCAGTTCGAACGACCGGGTCGGTGAGGTCGCTGTCGGGTTCGTTGCGGAAGCGATCGGTGGCAACCTGCGGACCGCGACGACGCCGAGTCGACACCGCGTGTCGCGCACCGACGGCAGCCCGGAATCGTCGCTCTTGGCGCACCCATTCGGGTGTGTCGGGTTCGAGGTGGAACAGGGCTCGCAAGAAGTTGTCCGACTGGGTGTTCTCGTCGAGCCTCCTGCTCAAGTACGCGATGCTCGCCTCGAACTCGTTGCGGTGGACCACGGGCGCGTACATCAGGAGTGATCCGACCCGATCACGCACGGCGCGCGCCTGGGCGGGCGCCATGCCTTCGAGCATCTCGAACTCGACGCGGTCGAGCGCGTCCGCGTGCTGGGCGACGACCGTTGCCCAGGCCACGTCGAACAGGTTGTGGCTCGCGACACCGATCCTGAGCGCGTCGGCCCACTCGGGCCGGAGGGCTCGATCGAGCATCGCCTTGAAGCTGGCATCGCTGTCGGCCTTCGTGGGGTAGGGCGCAGCGACCCACCCGTGCAGTTCGGCCTCCACTCGTTCCATGGCGAGGTTGGCGCCCTTCACGATCCGGACCTTGACGCGACCACCGGCTCGTGCATGGCGCTCACGGGCCCACGTGCCGAGGCGGTCCAGCGCCGCGTGCGAGTCGGGAAGGTACGCCTGGAGGACGATGCCGGCGTCGATGCCGGCGAACGCCGGCTCGTCGAGCACTCGCATGAACGACACCAGCGAGAGCTCGAGGTCGCGGTACTCCTCCATGTCGAGGTTGACGAAGGTGCGGGGCGTCGCCTGCTCCGCAGCTCGATAGATGACCCGGAGTCGTTCGACGATTCGTTCGACCGAGTCGTCGAATGCGAACGGGGTGAGATTCGCGACGACGGACGAGATCTTGACCGAGACGTAATCGACGTCGGCGCGCGCGATGCGAGCCAGCAGGTCGTCGAGTCGAGCGCAGGCCTCGGCGTCGGAGAGGATGGCCTCTCCGAGCGGGTTGATGTTCAACCGCACGCCCTCGTTCGCTCGGCGCTGCACGTGGCGTGCGAATGCCGGGTCGTCGGCCGGCAGCACGACGCCGTGGGTCTCCGCGGCGATCCGGTGCGTGACCAGCGGCATCACCAGCCGGGAGAGGCGGGGGGCGAGCAGCGCACCGGCCCGGAGCAGGACCCGATCGATCGGCCCGAGCGCCGGTGTCGTACCGTGCGCGGACACGATCGCCGCAAACCGTGCTGCGGCACGACCGGGGTCGGAGATGCGCAAGACCTCGTCCGTGAGCGCGAACACGAGCGAGCGACCGTCTTCGTCGTCGATCAGCCTGCCCAACCGGGCTCGCCGGCGACGCTCGCCCGGAGTGATCTCGCGTTCGCTCGTCGTCAGCAACGAACGTGCGAGGGCGACGGCTCGGTCGGCGAGCGACTGATCAGTCGCGACCTCCCGTGTCGACGTCTCGGATGGCGATCGGCCGGCTGCGAGCGACATGTCTCCATTTCATCATGGCCGGTCTTGCACGAAGGCGACGCCTGGGGCACGGATTTCGTGCATGCTGGGCGGGTGATCGACGCGTCGCTGCGAGCGGTGTCCGAAGTGCTCGCCACGACACCGCACCTGATGTTCTGCGTGAAGGGCCTCGACGGCCGCTACGTCGCCGCCAATCGGGCCTTTGCGGAACGGGCCGGCCGACAGGCGGCAGGAGCCGTGATCGGCTCGACGGCGCACGACCTCTTCCCGGCCGAGCTGGCGGACGCATACACCGCCCAGGATGCCGAGGTGCTCGCCACCGGCAAGCCGCTGACCAACGAGCTGGAGTTCATCACCCGGCCCGACAGTTCGATCGGGTGGTACCTGACGTCGAAGTCGCGGCTCGTCGACGAGGCGGGCACGCCGACCGGCATCGTCAGCGTGTCGGTCGATCTGCGCACCCCGGCCGATGCTGCGGCCCCGCACGCCGGGCTCGCGCGAGCAGTCGATCACGCCCGCGCTCGACTGTCGGAGTCGATCACGGTGGCCGAGCTCGCGGCCGTGGCCGAGATGTCGGTGTCCCAGCTCGAACGCTCCATGAACCGAGTACTCGGTCTCAGCCCGAAGCAGCTGGTGCTGCGGCTCCGCCTCGAGCACGCGATCGTCGAGCTCGACGCCGGTGACGCCCCGATCAGCGAGATCGCTCAGCGATGCGGCTATTACGACCAGAGCGCGTTCACGCGACACTTCACCCGCGTCGTCGGCGTCTCCCCGGGCGCCTACCGCCGCGGCTGACCCGGAAGGTCACGGTCAATGCCGGGGACGGTGAGACCGTCGGGGCTAGAGTCGAACCTGTGTTCGCCGCCGACCCACCAGCCGGATCGCTGCGCGTGCTCGGCATCGACCCCGGGCTCACCCGCTGCGGCTTCGCCGTGATCGACGGCCGCGGCCCCAGCGCGGCGGCCGCCGTGTCGCTCGGCGTCATCCGTACCCCGTCCACCGACGAACTGCCGCACCGCCTCGCCGCGCTGCGCGCCGAGCTGGTGGCCCTGATCTCCGAGTTCACCCCCGACGTCGTCTCGGTGGAACGGGTGTTCTTCCAGGTCAACGTCCGCACCGCGATGGGTGTCGGACAGGCAAGCGGTCTCGCGCTCTGCGAGGCTGCGTCGGCCGGCTGCGAGGTCGTGCAGTACACCCCGAACGAGGTGAAGAACTCTGTCGCCGGATACGGGGGAGCGAGCAAGGAACAGGTGCAGAAGATGGTGCAGGCCCGATTGAAGCTCTCCCGACCGCCCAAGCCCGCTGATGCAGCCGACGCTGCTGCGCTCGCGCTGTGTCACCTGGCGATCGCTCCGATGAACCGCCGCATCGCCGCCGCAGGGGCTCGCCGATGATCGGTTCGTTGCGGGGCGAGATCCTCGAACGCGATCTCGACGGATCGGTGCTGATCGAGGTGGCCGGCGTCGGCTACGTCGTGCACGTGTCGCAACGAGCGTTGGCGGAGCTCGAACCGTCGACCACCGCGTTCCTGTACGTGCATCACCACATCCGGGAGGCCGATCAGCAGCTCTTCGGCTTCCTGACCCGCAACGAGCGCGTCACCTTCCAGACCCTCATCGGCACCCACGGCGTCGGGCCGGCACTCGGCATGGCGATCATCGCCACCCATCCGCCGACGGCACTCGTCGACATCGTGGCGAGCCAGGACGTCGCCTCGCTCACCCTGGTGCCCGGCGTCGGCAAGAAGACGGCCGAACGCCTGCTCGTCGAACTCAAGTCCCGCCTCAGCGTGCCGGTGCTCGACGGCGCCGGCCCGGCCGGGGGGAACAGCGCGGTAGCAGACGTGCGCGAGGCGCTCCTGGGCCTGGGCTACGGCGACAACGAGATCCGCGACACCCTGCGCGAACTGCCGGCCGCTGACGACGCTGCCGCGCTCTTGCGTGACGCGCTCAAGGCGTTGGGAGCCCGCCGTGCGTGACGAGTTCACCGACCCCGGGATCTCCTCCGAGACCGAGGAGACGGTCGAGGCCGGCCTCCGCCCCCGCGCCCTCGACGAGTTCGTCGGGCAGCGCGAGCTCAAAGAGCACCTGTCGATCGTGCTCGAGGCGGCGCGCAGACGCGGCCAATCGGTCGATCACCTGTTGTTCGCCGGTCCGCCCGGTCTCGGCAAGACGACGCTTGCCGCGATCGTGGCGACCGAGATGGGCTCGCACCTCCACGTCACGTCGGGTCCGGCGCTCGAACGAGCCGGCGATCTGGCCGCGATCCTCACGAAGCTCGACGAGGGCGACGTGCTCTTCGTCGACGAGATCCACCGCCTGGCGCGTGCCGTGGAGGAGATCCTCTACCCGGCGATGGAGGACTTCCAGCTCGACATCGTCGTCGGCAAGGGGCCGGCTGCCTCGAGCATCCGGTTGACCATGCCGCCGTTCACACTCGTCGGTGCGACGACCCGGACGGGCATGATCACCGGCCCGCTGCGCGACCGGTTCGGTCTCGTCGCACGGCTCGACTACTACGACGACGACGAACTGCAACAGATCGCGGTTCGAGCGGCCGGCATCCTCGGGGTAGTGATCGATGTCGACGGGGCCTGGGAGATCGCACGACGATCGCGCGGCACGCCACGCATCGCCAACCGCCTGCTCCGTCGGGTCCGCGACTTCGCCGAGGTTCGCCACGACGGAAGGGTGACCGCAGACATCGCCCGTGAAGGTCTGAAGCTGTTCGGCGTCGACGATCTCGGACTCGACAAGGTCGACCGCGCGATCCTGAGCGCGATGTGCGAGCAGTTCAACGGTGGCCCCGTCGGCCTGTCGACGGTCGCGATCAGCGTTGGCGAGCAACCCGACACCGTGGAGGACGTCTACGAACCGTTCCTCATCCAGCAGGGCATGATCGCACGCACACCACGCGGGCGCGTGGCGATGCCGGCCGCCTATCACCACCTCGGTCTGGCCGCGCCACGGGCGCGCCCCGGCCAGCCCGGCCTGTTCGACGGCTGAGCGTCGCATCGGCGACCTCATCCCCAGGATCCCCCACGTGCACCTGGGGGATCCCCCCGATATCGCCCGTGACCCGGATCGTTCATGGTGGACGGATGTTCTCCGACCTCATCGACTGGTACGCCGACCACGCCGCCGTCATCTTCGTGCTGCTCGTCGGCTCGGCCGTCGCGACGGAGCTGATCCGCAAACACGTGACGGGCCGGCTCGATGCCGCGGAGCGTTCGTCGATGCTGACGTCGCTCACGTCGGGTGTCGCCTTCCTCGCCGTGAAGGGCGTGGTGGGCAAGCTCGCTGCGATCGCGCTGGCGCTCTTCGTCTACGACCACCTCCGGTGGTTCACCCTCGATCTGACCGATCCGTGGGTCTGGATCGGGGTCTTCGTCGCCCGCGACTTCGTGTACTACTGGGTGCACCGCGCCGAGCACCGGCTGCGCCTGCTGTGGGCGTCGCACATGGTGCACCACTCGCCCGAGACGATCGGGTTCACGACTGCCGTCCGGGTGCCCTGGATGGAGGCCGTCTACAAGCCGTGGTTCGGCCTGTGGTTGCCGCTGATCGGTTTCCACCCCCTGGCGGCGATCGCGATGGACGTCCTCGCCGCGACCATCGCACAGCTGTACCACACCGAACGGGCCCGGAGGATCCCGGTCCTCGACCACCTGTTCGTCACCCCGTCGACGCACCGGGTGCACCACGGCTCGAACCCCGAGTACATCGACAAGAACTTCGGTGCGGTGTTCATCGTGTGGGATCGCTGGTTCGGAACCTTCGAGCCCGAGCGTGCACCGGTGCGGTACGGCATCGGATCGAAGCGGATCGACACCCCGACCGGCGCCCTCGTCGGCGGGTTCCCGGTGCTCGTCGCCGAGATGCGGGCGATCACTGGCTGGCAACACCGGGTCCGCCACGCGTTGACGCCACCGAGCTGATCTGTCGTCCAGCCGTAGCCTGACCGGCTGATGCGGTTGTCCGACTTCGACTACGAGCTGCCACCCGGGCTGATCGCCCAGACTCCGATCGAGCCCCGCGACAGCGCCCGTCTGCTCGTCGACCGGGGGAGCGGCGCACCCGATCACCGCCACGTGCGCGAGCTGGTCGACATCCTTCGCCCGGGCGATCTGCTGGTGGTCAACGAGACCAAGGTGATCCCTGCCAGGCTGCCACTCCGGCGTGCGTCCGGTGGTCGCGCCGAGGTGCTGATGCTGGAACCACTCGACGCCGAACGGATGGTGTGGGAAGCGCTCGTGAAGCCGGCCCGCAAGTTGAAGCCCGGTGAGGTGCTGCTCGCTCCCGACGGCGCGCCGGTGGTGGAGCTCCTTGGCCGCACGGACGCTGGCGATACGTTCTCGGTCAGGTTGCAGGGTTCCGTCGACTCGCTCCGGCTGCTCGCCGAGCATGGTGAGATGCCGCTGCCGCCCTACATCACCGAACGGCTCCAGGATCCCGATCGGTATCAGACCGTCTATGCGCGTTCGCCGGGCAGTGCGGCCGCTCCGACCGCCGGGCTGCACTTCACGCCGAACCTCCTCGCCGAACTCGCGTCGGGCGGGATCGAGCAGGCGGTCGTCGAGCTCGTCGTCGGGCTCGACACCTTCCGCCCCGTCACCGAGCACGACCCGACTCGGCATCGGATGCACACCGAGCGCTACCGAGTACCCGCCGAGACGCTCGAACGGTGCCGAATGGCCGAACGGGTGGTTGCGGTCGGCACCACATCGGTCCGCGCCCTCGAATCCGCCGCCGCCACCGGGGCACTCGAGGGCCGGACCGACATCTTCATCCGACGTGGCTTCGACTGGCGGGTGGTCGATCTCCTGATCACCAACTTCCACCTGCCGCGGACCACCCTGGTGATGATGATCGACGCCTTCGTCGGCGACCGATGGCGGACCCTCTACGACGAGGCGGTGCGAGCTCGGTACCGGTTTCTGAGCTTCGGTGACGCCATGCTGTTGAACCGTGACGCCTCGTAGCGGCGCCGTGCCGAGGGCGGTGGTGGTTCCCGGCGGCGCCTGCGATCGGTGATCGGTTCCGCGTCGGTAGCCTTGCCCGACGTGCATCCCGTCCGGTTCGAACCCGTCGCGACCGACGGCGGGGCACGCGCGGGGGTCGCCACGACCGCGAACGGGTCGTACACCACGCCTCTGTTCATGCCGGTCGGCACGCGAGGTGCGATCAAGTACCTCAGCGCGGCCGACTACGACGACCTTGGCGCCCAGATCGTCCTCGGCAACACGTACCACCTGATGATGCGGCCCGGCGCCGAGACCGTGGCCCAACTGGGCGGGTTGGCGAAGTTCGCCGGCTGGGACGGTCTCACGCTCACCGACTCGGGCGGATTCCAGGTCTTCTCGCTCGAACCCAAGGTCGACGACGATGGCGTCACCTTCCACAGCACCTATGACGGTTCGCGACACCGGTTCACGCCGGAGCACGCCGTCGACACCCAACAACTGCTCGGCGCCGACATCCAGATGGTCCTCGACGTCTGCCCGCCGTTGCCGAGCCCACCCGACGCGATCCGACTCGCCGTCGAGCGCACCGCCGCATGGGCCGAGCGAGCTCGCGCCCGGCACGAGCGTGCCGATCAGTCCTTGTTCGGCATCGTCCAGGGGGGGATCAGCGAAACCATGCGAGCAGAGAGCGCACGTCGCACGGTCGCATTGGGGTTCGACGGATACGGTATCGGCGGGCTGTCGGTGGGGGAGCGACGCGACCAGATGATCCCGGCGTTGGCAGCGGCGATCGAGCACCTCCCGGCCGACCGACCCCGCTACTTGATGGGGGTCGGCGACCCGGCGAGCATGATCGAAGCGGTCACGCTGGGCGTCGACCAGTTCGACTGCGTCATGCAGACCCGGCTCGGACGCCACGGGACCGCTCTGACCGGCGAGGGACGGGTGAACCTGAAGCGCCAGGAGTTCGCGCTCAGCGACCAGCCGATCGACGCCGCTTGTGCGTGCAGCGTGTGCCGGCGCCACTCGCGGGGGTACCTCCGGCACCTCTTCAAGGTCGGCGAACCGTCTGCATCCCGTCTCGTGAGCCTGCACAACGTGGCGTGGACGCTCGCGCTGATGGAGCAGATGCGGACCGGCATCGTCACCGGGACCCTCGCGGCCTTGCGTTCCGACATCCTGTCTGTCTGGGGTTGAGGTCGGTAGGCTTGCCCGCCGCTATGCATCCTCTCACACTTCTGGCCCAGGACGAATCGAGCGGCGGCGGCGGCGGCGTCGTGCAGCTGTTCATCCTGCTGTTGATCCCGCTCGCCATGTACTTCCTGTTGATCCGTCCTCAGCGCAAGCGGATGAAGGATCAGGCCGCGTTGCAGTCCTCGATCGGCAAGGGCGACGAGGTCATCACGAACTCTGGCATCTACGGCTTCATCAGCGAGGTCGAAGACTCCTTCTTCTGGCTCGAGATCGACGACGACGTCCAGATCCGCATCGCCAAGGCCGCGATCCAGGGCAAGGTCGACACCTCCGGAGCAGATGGCGCGATCGCCGAGGTGTCCGACACCGCGGACGACTCGGACGACTCGTGAAGAGGTCCGCACTCTGGACATCGCTGATCGGCTTCGTCGGGCTCGTCTCGGTGTTGCTGGGCATCAACCTGAGCCTCGACAACACTCCTGTCCTCGGCCTCGATCTCAAGGGCGGCCTGTCGGTCATCTATGCCACCTCGGAGCCCGCAGATGACGAGCAACTCGTCATCGTTCGCGACCTCATGCGCGGGCAGCTCGAAGACTTCGGCATCGCCGAGCCGGACGTTCGAGTCGAGGGCGACAACATCATTGTCGACCTGCCGGGCGTCAGCGACCAGGAGGCGGCCTTCGATGCGCTGCAAGTCTCCGGCATCGTGACCCTGCGGCCGGTCTTCCAGTGCGGTGGCGCTGTCCCGACCGACTCCGAGGTCGGAGACGCGACGACCGACGGCACGACGAGCGACTCGGTCCCGGACACGGTTCCCAGCACGGTCGCGAGCGACGGAACGGTCGCGGAGGAGTCGCTGGGGATGCCGTTCGGCCGGTCGCGACCCGCGACGGCCGACACCACCGACACCGGCGACACCACCGACACCGGCGACACCACGGACACCGGCGTCCCTGACTCGAGTGTCCCTGACTCGAGTGTCCCTGACTCGGTTCCGGCTCCCGCTCCGACCCCCGACGGCACCGATGTCCTGGCGTACCCGGGTGCGGACCAGACATGTCTGGTCGGCCCGTCGGGCGGTACCGGCGAGGTCTTCGCTCAGGGCAGCGCACAGGCCGACATCAACCAGCAGACCGGTCAGTGGGTCGTGAACGTCGATCTGCGTGCCGACGGTCAGGTCGTCTGGAACGCACTGGCCCAACAGTGCTTCAGCGGGACCGATGTGTGTCCGTCCCGGCAGCTGGCGATCGTGCTCGACGACGTCATCCAGTCGGCGCCGACCGTGCAAACGCCCGACTTCCCCGGATCGGTGCAGATCTCCGGCGCCTTCAGCGAGGGAGAGGTCCGCGATCTGGCCCGCGTCCTCAACCGTGGCGCGTTCCCGGTGCCGGTGGAGCAGCAGCGCGTCGAGACCGTCTCGCCGACCGCCGGCCAGGACTCCCTCAACGCCGCCGTCATCGCCGGCCTGATCGGCGTCGCCGCCACCTTGCTCTTCATGATCGCCTACTACCGGAAGCTGGCCGTCGTCATCATCTCCGGGTTGCTGGTGTGGGGCATGACCGTGTTCTCGCTGGCGACGTTCGTGTCCCAGGCGACCAACTATGCGCTGACCCTGGCCGGCGCCACGGGCATCATCGTCGCCGTCGGAGTCACGGTCGACACTTACGTCGTCTTCTTCGAGCGCCTCAAGGACGAGGTGCGTCACGGTCGCACGCTCCGCAACGCCGCACCTCGCAGCTTCCATGCCACGTGGCGCACGATCGTGTCGGCCGACCTCGTGTCGCTGATGGCATCGCTCGTCCTGTTCTGGTTGAGCGTGGGCTCGGTGAAGGGCTTCGCGTTGTACCTCGGACTCACGACGATCTGTGACCTGCTCGTGTGCTACTTCTTCACTCGTCCGGCCGTCTACCTGCTGTCGATGACCAGCTGGTTCGATCGGCCCGACCGACGAGCGTCCACCGTCGGCACGGCGATCGGAGCAACGTCATGAGCGAGACCGCCCTCGTGGGCCGTCCGGTCGCCCGCACCGGTGCCGGCCGCCTGTTCGAAGGACAGACCTCGATCGATTTCGTCGGCCGTCGCAAGATCGGACTGATCGTCTCGATGGCCCTGCTGGTCGCCACGGTCGTCTCGTTGCTCGCCCAAGGACTCAACCTGGGTATCGACTTCGAGGGTGGGGTGTCCTGGGATGTCCCGGCGACCACGGAGTTCGGGGTCGACGAGGCCGAAGACGTACTGGGCGACAACGGGCTCTCCACCGAGGGTGCCCGCCTCCAGCGGCGTTCGTCGGATTCGGGTGACTTCATCAAGGTCCAGGTCGGCGATCAACCCGAATCGGTTGGGGCCGAGCTCCGATCGGCGTTCGCCGATGCTGCCGGTGTTCCCGTCGACGACGTGAACGTCAACTTGGTGAGCTCGTCGTGGGGAAATGAGATCACGACCAAGGCGGTCGAGGCTCTCGTCATCTTCCTCGCGCTCGTCGCTCTCTTCATCTCGGTCCGATTCGAGTGGCGCATGGCGATCGCTGCGATCGTCGCGATGGTGCACGACGTGCTCATCAGCGTGGGCATCTATTCGATCCTGCAGTTCATCGTCACCCCACCCACTGTCATCGCGTTCTTGACGATCCTCGGCTACTCGCTCTACGACACCATCGTCGTGTTCGACCGAGTGAAGGAGAACGAGGCCCGGTTCGCCGCCCAGAAGCCGCCCTACGACGACATCATCAACGTCTCGATGAACCAGGTGCTGATGCGGTCGCTCAACACGAGTTTCTCGTCGATCGTCCCGGTCGTGTCGCTGTTGCTGATCGGAGCTGGGGTCCTCGGTCAGGGCACGCTCGCCGAGTTCGCACTGGCGCTGCTCATCGGCATGCTGACCGGCGCCTACTCGTCGATCTTCATCGCCGCGCCGCTCCTCGGCCTCTTGAAGAAGAGCGACGCCAACTGGCAGGAACGCAAGATCCCCGCGCGGTCGGGGAGGCCCTGCGCGACATGGTGATGGGCGGCGACGTCGGGAGTCGACGGACCCGAGCGATGGCCGTCGAACGCTCCGCGATCCCGACGTCGGACGACCCGCCGAAGGCAGCGGGCGAGACGCGTGCCCCGCGGCCAAGACGGCCGCCGCCGCGCTCACACATCCGCCGCGCCCACGCAAGAAGAAGCGCCGCTGAGCCACCCACGGTGCCGAAACGGTCGATAACCTCGGCTCATGACCGCTGATGCGACCTGGGTGCGCGACCACATCAGAGCCATCGCGGACTACCCGCAGCCCGGTGTCACGTTCCGTGACATCACTCCGCTGCTCGGTCACGAGGCTGCGTTCGGTCGTGCGGTCGACGACCTGGTGTCGCGCTTCCACGACGTGCCCGTCGACCGTGTCGTCGGGGTCGAGTCGCGGGGGTTCATCCTCGCCGCGCCGATCGCGTACCGACTCCGCGCCGGGTTCGTCCCGGTCCGCAAGGCGGGCAAGCTGCCGTGGGCGGTCGCCCGCGAGGAGTACGAGCTCGAGTACGGCACCGACAAGTTGGAGATCCATCGTGACGCCATCCGTCCCGGCGAGAACATCCTCGTCGTCGACGACGTCCTCGCGACAGGCGGCACGGCCGCGGCGACCGGACGGCTCGTCGAGACGCTCGGCGGTGTGATCGTCGGATTCGGTTTCCTGCTCGAACTCGCCGACCTCGACGGGCGCAAGCGGCTCGGCGAACACCGCGTCGAGAGCCTCATCCACTACTAGGGCCGTATGCCGACCGTCGATCGTGTCCTCCCTTGGCGACGGCACCACGAGACCGCCGCCGCGAGCGAGCTGACGCCCCTGCTCGCCAGCTTCCGGTCGTACCACCCGAAAGAGCGTGTCGACACCATCAATCGCGCATACCACATGGCTGCCGAAGCGCATCGCTCACAGACTCGTTCGAGTGGCGAGAGCTACATCAACCACCCACTTGCGGTCGCCAAGATCGTCGCCGACATCGGGCTCGACGAGACGTCGATCGCGGCGGCCCTCCTCCACGACGCCGTGGAGGACACCGAGATCACGCTCGCCGACGTCGAGGAGCACTTCGGGTCCGAAGTCGCCTGGATCGTCGACGGTGTGACCAAGCTCGAGCGGATCCGTTTCGACTCTCGCGAGGCCCAGCAGGCCGCCACGATGCGCAAGATGCTCGTTGCGATGGCCAAGGATCTCCGCGTCCTGGTGATCAAGCTGGCCGACCGACTCCACAACATGCGCACCCTCGCCGGTATGCCGACCGACAAGCAACGCCGCGTCGCACAGGAGACGATCGACATCTACGCGCCGCTGGCGCATCGACTCGGCATCCAGGAGATCAAGCAGCAACTCGAGGATCTCTCGTTCGCCGCACTCCATCCCAAACGATACGCGGAACTCGATCACCTCGTGGCGACACGTACCCCCGAGCGTGACGTCTACCTCGCCCAGGCGGTCTCGGAGCTCCGTGGCCGGTTGAAGGAGTTGGGCATCGACGCGGAGGTGACCGGGCGCGGCAAGCACCTGTGGAGCATCTACGAGAAGATGGTCGTGAAGGGGCGCGAGTTCGACGAGATCTTCGACATCGTGGCGGTGCGCGTGATCGTCGACTCGATCAAAGACTGCTACGCAGCGCTGGGCAGCATCCACGGGCGGTGGCGCCCGGTGGTGGGTCGCTTCAAGGACTACGTGGCGATGCCCAAGTTCAACCTCTACCAGAGCCTGCACACCACGGTGATCGGGCCGTCGGGCCGGCCGATCGAGGTGCAGATCCGCACGCGCGAGATGCACCATCGAGCCGAGTGGGGGATCGCCGCTCACTGGGCGTACAAGGACGGCAACGGTTCGGGCAGCGACATCGACTGGCTCAACCGGATCATCGACTGGCAGGCCGAGGTCTCCGATCCGGCTCAGTTCATGCAGAACCTGAAGACCGACCTCGAACAGGACGAGGTGTTCGTCTTCACCCCGAAGGGTCGGGTCATCACACTGCCGGTCGGCTCGACGCCGGTCGACTTCGCCTACGCCGTGCACACCGAGGTCGGTCATGCCTGCATCGGCAGCAAGGTCAACGGGCGGCTGGTGTCGCTCGATCATCATCTGGTGAGCGGTGACACGTGCGAGATCTTCACCTCCAAGGTCGAGACCGCCGGTCCCTCGAAGGATTGGATGGAGTTCGTCGCGTCGCACCGCGCGCAGAACAAGATTCGCCAGTGGTTCAGTCGCGAGCGGCGCGACGACATGATCGAATCGGGTCGCGAGGATCTCACCGACGAGTTCCGACGCGAGGGCCTGCCGGTGCAGAAGATCTGGAAGTCCCCCCAGTTCAACGAAGTTCTGGCCGAGCTCAGCTACACCGACGTCGATACGTTCCTCGCTGCGGTCGGGGAGCACCACGTCTCGGCTCGCAGCGTCGCCCAGAAGGTCTCGAGGCTGTTCCACGACGGTGGCGATCGGGAGCAGTTGCCGTCGACGGTGTTCACTCCCAAACGGCACCGTCGCGCCGGCGACGACTCGATCGGGGTGCACGTCGAGGGGCTCGACGACGTCATGGTCCGACTCGCGAACTGCTGTACGCCGGTGCCCGGCGACGACATCACCGGGTTCATCACCCGTGGCCGTGGTGTGAGCGTGCACCGCACCGACTGTGCGAACGCGGCGTCGCTGGCACAGGACCAGGCGATGCGGATGATCGACGTCGAGTGGGACGGACACCGAAAGGATCAACTCTTCACTGCAGGGGTCGAGGTCCACGCACTCGACCGCTCTCGCCTGTTGCGCGATGTCGCCAACGCACTCGGCGAACAGGGCGTCAACATCCTGTCGTCCGAGACGATCACCGGGAACGACCGTGTGGCCAAGATGCGATTCCAGTTCGAGATGTCGAACCCTGCCCAGCTCGCCTCGGTGCTGAGCACGATCCGTCGGATCGACGCCGTGTACGACGTCCATCGCATCATGCCCGGTGGGGCCGCGGACCGCGACGACTGAACGTTCGATCGGTCAGAACTGCAGTACGACGAGCACGACGGCGACGATCATCCACGCGATGAGCGCCACGGCGATGTAGCGACGGAGCCGCTCCGCGCCGAGTCCGCGTGCGAAACGACCGGCGCTCTCGATCTGTCCCTCTGGGGTGAACGGGCTTCGACGCTGGACGTCGAAACGATCCTCGTCGTTCGGCACCACCGCAGCGTACGTCCCCGAACGCATCGCCGTCACGGGGAGAGTCACCGGTAGCCTGGCGAGCCGTGCCTGCGTTCCAGACGAGCCCCGGGATGCGCGACATCCTCGCGCCCGAGTCGGCCCGTTGGCGTGCGTTCACCGACGTCTTCGCCGACCTGGTCGAGCTCGCCGGGTACCAGCTCGTGATCCCTCCCATCATGGAGGACGCCGGCGTGTTCTCGCGCATTGGCGAGGCGACCGACGTCGTGAGCAAGGAGATGTACCAGCTCGAGGACCTGGGCGGGCGCCGACTGGCGTTGCGTCCGGAACTGACGGCCAGTGTGTGTCGCTCCTTCGCCGAACATCGCCCGACGGCGCCGTGGAAGGTCTGGTACGGCGGGCCGATGTTCCGTCAGGAGAAGGCGCAGCGTGGGCGCTACCGACAGTTCGACCAGGTCGGTATCGAGACGCTCGGCGCCGACGATCCGTTCCTCGACGTCGAGGTGATCGCGCTCGGCTGGGAGTTCTACCGGCGTCTCGGACTCCGACAGGTGACCCTCCTGCTGAACTCCCTCGGGGAGCCGGACGATCGTGCCCGCTACGTCGCGGCGCTGCGGAGGCACTTCGAGGCGGCCGGTGACGATCTCTCCGAGCAGAGCCGCGCGACCCTGCTCAAGAACCCGCTCCGTGTGCTCGACTCCAAGCGCGGGGAGGACGCCCCCTTGATCGCCGCCGCGCCGACGATCGATCAGTTCTGGTCCGACGCTGCTGCCGATCACTTCGCCGCTGTCCAGGCCGGTCTCCGCGACCTCGACATCGCGTTCACGATCGACATGAAGCTGGTCCGTGGGCTCGACTACTACCGGCGCACGACGTTCGAGTACGCAGGTGGGACCCTCGATTCGGCGCAGAACGCACTCGGTGGAGGCGGTCGCTACGACGGCCTCGTCGAGGACCTCGGTGGCCCGCCGACCCCCGGAATCGGATTCGCGCTCGGTGTCGACCGCACCCTGATCGCCTGCGACGACGAAGGCGTGTTCCCGGCGCCCGACCCGTCGGTCGACGTGTTCGTGGTCGACACGGCCGGAGGTCGAGAGGCCTTGCGCATCACCGCTGAGCTCCGCGCCGCCGGCATCAGCGCGGATCGGTCGTTCGAGAACCGCAGCATGAAGGCGCAGATGAAGGGCGCCAACCGCAGCGGGGCGACATTCGCCGTCATCGTCGGCACCGACGAACTCGACACGAGTACCGCGACCGTTCGCCCGCTTCGTAGCGACGAGGAGCAGATCGCGGTCGCCCGCGACGGCCTCGTCGACGATCTCCGACAACGCCTCCAAGAAAGCAGCCCATGAGCAGCACGTCCATGCGCACCCACCAGTGTGGGGAGCTCCGTTCCGAGCACATCGGCCAGACCGTCTCGTTGACGGGGTGGGTCGGCCGCCGCCGCGAGCACGGCGAGCACCTCGCCTTCGTCGATCTTCGCGACCACACCGGCATCACCCAGTGCGTCGTCAACGACGACATCGACGTGCGCTCCGAGTACGTCGTGCGTGTGACCGGTGTCGTGCGTGCGCGTCCCGAGGGCACCGTCAACCCCAACCTGCCGACTGGTGAGGTCGAGGTCGGGGAGTGCGATGTGGAGGTCCTCCGCAAGGCTGTTCCGCCGCCCTTCCCGATCGACGCCCGCGCCGACGACGTCGACGAGAACGTCCGGCTCCAGTATCGCTACCTCGACCTCCGTCGGGAGCGCATGCAGAAGAACCTGCGACTCCGGTCGGCCGTCAACACTGCGACCAGGGGTGCGATGGAGCGTCAGGGGTTCGTCGAGGTGGAGACGCCGATGCTCGTGCCGTCGACGCCGGAGGGCGCACGTGAGTTCCTCGTGCCGTCGCGCAAGGAGCCGGGGTCGTTCTACGCCCTCCCGCAGTCGCCGCAGCTGTTCAAGCAACTCCTCATGGTGGGCGGCGTCGACCGCTACTACCAGATCGCCCGCTGCCTCCGCGACGAGGACTTGCGTGCCGATCGCCAGTACGAGTTCATGCAGCTGGACATGGAGATGAGTTTCGTCGGTCAGGACGACGTGCTCGACGCGGTCAGCGAGGCCGTCCTCGATGCGGCCGAGGCGGTGACCGGCGAGCGTCCCGATCCGATCGAGCGGATGACGTGGCACGAGGCGATGAACCGGTTCGGCATCGACAAGCCCGACCTCCGGTTCGGGATGGAGCTCACCGAGCTCACGGAGCTGTTCGGCGCCACCGAATTCAAGGCGTTCGCCGGGGCAGGGTCGATCAAGGGCATCAATGTCGCCGGTGCTGCCGACGACTACGGCCGCAACCAGCTCGACAAGCTCACCGACCGTGCCAAGTCGCTCGGCGCCAAGGGGCTCGTCTGGTTGAAGACCACGGCCGACGGCTTCGACTCGCCGGTCGCCAAGTTCCTCTCGGATGGCGAGATCGCGGCGCTGAAGGACACCATGAACGCCGATGTCGGCGATCTCGTCCTCATCGTCGCCGATGAATGGATGACGACGTGCGAGGTGCTCGGCACGCTTCGAAACGATCTCGGCCGGCCCCCGGTGCACCGGGGTCCGTACAAGTACGTGTGGATCGTCGAGTTCCCGCTGTTCGTCGGGGTCGACAAGGAGAGTGGTCGGCCCAAGCCCGGCCACCATCCGTTCACCACACCGCATCCCGACGACGTCGACAAGATGGAGAGCGATCCGATGTCGGTTCGTTCGATCGCCTACGACCTGGTGCTCAACGGCTGGGAGCTCGGTTCGGGTTCGATCCGGATCCACGAACCCGAGTTGCAGAAGCGCGTATTCCATGCTCTCGGGATCAGCGACGATGAGGCGGCCCGCAAGTTCGGCTTCTTCCTGAACCCGTTCGAGTACGGCGCCCCGCCCCACGGCGGGTTCGCCTTCGGTCTCGACCGCTTGGTCGCAGTGTTGGCAGGCGAGGAGAACATCCGCGAGGTGATCGCCTTCCCGAAGACCCAGTCCGGTCAGGACCCCATGACCAACTCCCCGGTCGAAGCCGACCCCAAGCAACTCAACGAGCTCGGTCTGCGGGTGCTCCCCAAGGTCGACTGACCGGCGCAGAAACGTGGGGGTTCACATCGCCCCTCCGACACCAGCGAGGTGAACAGACGGGTTCCGTGCCCTGCCTCGTTCAGGTGCTCCCGTCAGTTATCTGGCCCGGATTCAGCGCTCGGACTTCGACATCGAGGTACTCGTCAGCAACTGAAGTTGAAGGTGAGGGTCATAGGTTCGGCTCCATCGACATCGAAAGTCATCATCTCGACGTTCGTTCCCGATGCGCTGTCGTCGCCGAACTCGAGGGTGCCTTCGGGTCCTCCGCCGCTCCAGCCGACGAAGTTCTCTTGGTCGAACGGGTCTCCGACGTCATAGCTGATGTCATCGGAGACCAGGTCGTCCTCACCACGGGCCCTCGACATGTCGATGACGATCTCCACGCCGGCGGAGTTCGTGCCGCTCGCCTGCGCCGTATGGGTGAACACGCCGCCGAGACCGGCTCGGGGCTGCTCCTCGAAGTAGCAGCGGACGATGTCGATAGACAATTCCTCGTCGCCGAACGTTGCCGTGCCGCCTGCGCCAGCACCGACCGCGCCCGTCGAGTCGTCGTTCCCGTCGTCCTCGGATGGTCGTGCGGCGTCCCCGGTGCTGGCGACGCCGTCATCAGCACTGTCGTCATCGTCGCCACCGCACGCGCCCAGGATGAGCGACATCGCCACAAGTACGCACGCAACCGACGAGCGCGAATGCGTCATGTCCTTGCCCCCTTGTCTGTCCGCCGCTTCGACCGAACCTACCAGGTGCCCGGATGCGTCGAATCTTGGCGGACGTTCCACGCTGCCAGGTCGTTGGCGACCGACGTTGCGCACTTCGATCGCGGACATGATCGCGAGGTTTGTACGCCTGAGCGAGTTCACACCGCTGGAGGCTGCTCGATCGGTGAGGGTTCCGCCTCTCCCGACGCATCGTGCGAGATCGAGTTGAACCTCGCGACGATCGCCGTTGTCGGGACCCGCTGGGCCGAGCTGGAGCGTCACGTTGCGGAACGGGCTCATGAAACAAGCCGCCAGTGGGTGGTACGGGATCGCGCGACTCGGTCCTCCGGCGCGTACCCCTGCGCCAACTGACGTGCGCGTGTCAGGCTGCGACGTCGTCGGCGTCGGGTGGGGGAGGGGCCGCTCGCCGACCGTGGCTTCTTCGGCGTTCGAGGGTCGTTCGACCGGCCGGATCGACAACCAGCCCGTCGGCGTCCGTGAAGATCACACCGTCGGTATCGTCGGCCCCTCGTGGTGCAGCTGGTGATGCTTCCGACAGAGGCTCACCAGATTCCATGTGTCGGTCGGCCCACCGTCGATTCGGTGGACGATGTGATGGACCTCGACGAACCGATCGGCGTCGCAACCGGGCACCCGACAACCTCGATCGCGTCGCTCGACGATGCGGCGGGTTCGGTCGGGAAACGATCCGGTGCGTGCGCCCGACGGAGAACGGAACGCCATCGCGCTCCCACACTGGCTGGGCGACACCGTCGCACAGCAGATGGTCACGCACCGCCCTCGGTACGCGCCAACCGTCGGTCCTCGTCATCGCACCCGACGTCACATCGACGTGGAACCAGGTGCGGTAATGATCGCGCCGTGAGATCGACTCGATGGCGCCGAGCGAGCGATCGAAGCAGTCGACGAACGCCTCGCGCCACGTCACGTCGGTGTCGCCCGCGTCGAACAGTGCATCCTTGCGTTCGGCGAGCGCCGCTTCGACCCGACGACCGTCGTCGACACCCAGCTCGGCGCGGATCGTCCAACGTCCGTGGCGGTTGATGCCGAACGAGAGCTGGTCCTTCGGCCCACGAGCCCGCGCATCAGACTCGTCGGGATCGCACCCGAACAGGTTGGAGCGCGTTGCGCGCCGGAACTTGGTCACCGTGCAGATCCGGGCGAAGTCGGCGATCTCGGCATCCGTCCACCACGGTGCCTCGACCGCCTCGACCACCTGCTCCAGGGAGAGCTCGCCCCGATCGAAAGGGGCGATCACCGCCGGATGGTCGGACCGCCGTTCGGCGACCGTGACGACCGCCTGCGCCCGCTCGGGCGAGACGCCGGTCTTCCATGCGACGTACTTCGCCGGCGAACGTATCGCGCCATGGGTCCACTGCTCGGTCTCGAGCATCGTGTCGACCACTGCGACGAGCCGGGCGTTCACGGCGTTGAACTGCCCGGCGATGCATTCGACCTCCGCGCCCACATCTCGTCCAGACGTCTCCACCAGGGACATGGCCATATCGTACACATGTTCGATATACGACGGAAACCTCCAGCTCATGGCTGGTGGAGATGGACCCAGTTCGGTCATCGCTTGCGGTGATGCAGACGCTCCGCGCCGCAGAGCGCCCACTCGTCCGCGGCGATCGGTGTCACCCCGTTGTCATGGGTTCGTCACAGACGCGACCTAGGGTGTTCGCATGTTGAGTGCAGTGCTCGACCTCGGGATCGATCTCGACGTCTGGCCGTGGATCTGGCTGTCGACTGCGGTGATCTTCGCTCTCGTCGAGCTGGTGGTCGTCGGCGGATCGTTCATCATCCTGCCCTGGGCCGCCTCGGCGTTCTTCGCTGCGATCCTCGCCTTCTACGACGTGGCGATCGAGATCCAATGGGCCACCTTCGTCTTCGGCGGCGCCGTCCTGTTCGCGTTCTTGTACCGCTGGGCACAGCGGTTCATGAAGGAACACACCATGGCTCCGGGCGTCGGTGCCGACCGACTGGTCGGCCTGACCGCGATCGTGACGGCGCCGATCGTTCCCGACGACACCCGGCGCAGGGGCCGCGTCACGATCGACGGCGAGATCTGGGGTGTTGCCGACCCGGACCGTGCGATTCCCACCGGCGCCAAGGTGCGCGTCGTCGCGATGAAGGGCACCCGCGTCGTGGTGTCACCGTTGTCGTCCGAAACCCCCACCCCCGACCCCGCCACCGGCGGAGAGGAGCAGTCATGACCGTTGCCGTCATCTTGATCGTGGTCATCGCGATCGTCGGACTCGCCGCGCTGGTCGCGGCGGTCAAGATCGTGCGCCCGTACCAGCGCGGCCTGGTCGAGCGGCTCGGCAAGTACAAGACGACCAAGGACCCCGGTCTGACGCTGATCGTGCCCTTCATCGAGACGATGCAGCTGGTCGACATGAGAGAGCAGGTCGTCGATGTTCCGCCGCAGGAAGTGATCACCGCCGACAACGTCGTGGTCTCGGTCGATGCCGTCGTCTACTACGAGGCGACCGATCCCCAGCGCCTCGTGTACAACGTCGCCGACTTCTTCACCGCGATCACCAAGCTCGCCCAGACCAACCTCCGCAACCTGATCGGCGACATGGAGCTCGACAAGGCGCTGACGTCACGCGACACGATCAACACCCAGCTGCGAGAGGTGCTCGACGACGCCACCGACAAGTGGGGCGTTCGCGTGGTCCGCGTCGAGATCCAGCGCATCGATCCGCCGCCGGACATCGTGTCGGCCATGCACGCCCAGATGCGTGCCGAGCGTGACCGCCGTGCGACGGTCACCGAGGCGAAGGGCTACCAGGAGGCGGCGATCGCCCGCGCCGACGGTGAGCAGCAGGCGGCGGTGTTGTCGGCACAGGGCCGCAAGGAGGCGGCAGTCCTCGATGCCCAGGGCGACGCCGAGGCGATCGGGCTCCGCGCCGCCGCCAACAAGTTGCGCCTGGTCCTGCTCGGGGAAGGCGAGGGCGCAGCAGCCAACGCCCGCCTCAGCGGCATCAAGGCGGCGCAAGCCGACCACAGCGTGCTCACGGTCGAGTACCTGCAAGCACTCGAGAAGATCGGCGACGGGCGCGCCACCAAGCTGGTGATTCCGGCCGAGTTCGCCGGCTTGCTCGGCACGGTCGCAGCGATCACGGAAGCGGTGCGCCCGGACGACAACGCCGACGAGGTGCGGCCCAAGGACGGTCTCCCGATCCCCGATGTCGCCGAGCGCGTCGACCTGCCGGCCACCGGCAACGTGTCGGTAGGTGGGAGCGACTGATGCGCGTCGAGGACGCACCGCCGGCGGGGTGGTACCCCGACCCCGAGGGCGGTCAGCGTCTGCGCTGGTGGGAAGGCACCGACTGGTCCGATCGATTCAGGGCGCCGCCGACCGCCGGTGTCGTTCGACACCAGGAGGCCATCGCTGCCCAGCGGCGCGCCGATTACCAGGAGGCCGGGGGCTACGTCCCTCAGGTCGGGCAGAACCGCCAGGAGACCGAGGAGATCATCAGCCAGGTCCGTCAGGCCGCCAGATCCGAGGCGGAGCGCGCCGCCCAGATGTTCCGCGAGGAAGTGCGCGGCGCGACGCGGAGCATCACCCCGTTGATCTCGGAGTACACGTCCAAGATCACCCGGTGGATCCGCATCCTCTCGGTGATCGCGATCGTGCTGCTGATCGGCTGGGTCGCATTTCAGATCTTCGCCCAGGTGAGCCTGTTCGAGTGGATCGGTGACCGGATCGACAACATCACCGACAACGGCAACGGCACCGGCAGTGTGTTGTCGTCGCTTCAGTCGTCGTACGTCTCGTAGCTCGCTCGCAACTTGCTGACGCCGTCGGCGACGATGCGTTCGAGCACGTCGAGATCGACATCGGCCAACTTGTTGATGTAGAGGCAGCTCTTGCCGAGCCGGTGCTTGCCGAGCTGCGCGAGGTCGTCGCCGATGTCTTCGTAGCCGGGCAGAACGTACACCACCAGGTTGGCCCGGCGCGGTGCGAATCCGGTCAGCATGAAGTCGCCCTCGCGGCCACTGTCGTAGCGGTAGTGGTACCGACCGAATCCGACGATCGACGGGCCCCACATCCTCGGCTCGCTCCCCGTGACCCGGGTCATCATCTCGAGCAGCACCCGCGCATCGGCTCGGCGCACCGGGTGCTCGACCGATGCGATGAATTCGGACGGGTCGATTGCTGTCGGTTGGGTCTGGTTGGCCATCGTGCCCCCTCGGGCTGCGAGCCTACGACAGCCCGAGTCGCTCGAGCTGATGGGCGGGCGCGTCGATCGACGTCAACGCCTCACGCAGCACCTCCATCGCCTCGGTCTCGGCAGCGGATCCGGCCTGGTTGTCGTTCTCGGTGACATCGTCCGCGTCGTAGAGGTGGTGGTCGTCGATGGGCATGCCGTAGGCCCAGAACGGGAGCAGGTCGCCGGGTGCGAACGGTTGACGGATGACCGGTGTCGTGGTGTCGGGCATGTGGGTGAGGGTCGCCCGCCCGTCGGGTCGCGGGAAGCGGTACTCCGGCGCAGCGTGCCAGATCGGCATCGACGACCAACGGTTCGACCACATCTCGATCGGGAAGCCGTCGCCGACGGCCGATCGTCCGTAGGTGCGCTGCTCGTCGAACAGGTACACGTGCCGACTCCAATAGCCGGCCAGGATGTGGTCGCGCACCTGGTCCGCCTTGCCCTGCAGGATCGGAACGAGCGAATGGCCGTGGGTTCGGTGCCCGGGTTCGATCGCGAACACGTCGCACAACGTCGCGTGGAGGTCGACGGTGGTGGTGAGCGCGTCCGTTCGTCGAGGCTCCGCACCCGGCCATCGGATCATGAGCGGCACATGGCCCAGGGCACGCCAGATCGGCGAGCCGGGCTTGCCGAAGGTGTCGTGCTCACCGAGGTAGTGACCGTGGTCGGTGCAGACGACGACCGCCACGTCGCCGCCGAGATCGTCGATCCGGTCGAGCACCCGCCCGTACCAATGGTCGATCATCGAGAGCTTGGCGCCGTAGTTGGCACGTATGTGGGCTGCGTCGCGCTCGGTCACGACCCCGCGAGCCAGGGCGTCCACGGCGTACGGCGGCCAGATCAGACGTTCGCCCTCCCAGTCGGCGTCGTACCGTGACGCCCAGGGTTCCGGCGTGTCGAACGGCTCGTGGGGGTCGAACTCGTCGACCAGCAGCAGGAAGCTGTCGTGGTGCGGTCCGTCTCGGCGCAGCCACTCGGCGGCCGCCTGCATCGTGCGCGGGCCCGGGAAGTCGGCTTCGTCGCGGAACCACGTGCGGCTGTCGTCGTAGCGATGCTGGCCGTGGCCGACGGCGGCTGGGAGAGCCGGTGCGCCCGTCCAGCTCGGATCCGGGCGTGTCCGCCACGGGTCGTTCTCGTGACCCCGCAGGTATTCCCACGCCGTGAAGTCGACGTGGTAGTTCTCTCCGCCCGACTCGAACAGGTGAGGATGGTCCGACACGAGCACCGTCGTCACTGCTCGCCGCCGCAACTCGGTGGTGATCGCCTCCTCCCAGACCTCGACCGAGCCCCACGGCCGCCACAGGAAGTCGAGCGCACCGACGAGCAGGTCGTGGCGAGCGGGCATGCACGGCAGTGATCCGACGTGATGTCGGTCGAAGACGATCGCCGACTCGGCGAAGCGGTCGAGGTTCGGCGTGTCGAACTCGTCGCTGCCGTACGCCCCCAGGAGGTGTCGGTTGAGGCTGTCGAGCAGCACGACCACGACCCGCGTCGGCATCGGTCCGGCGGGTTCGTCGGTCATGTCGACGTGTCCGCCCCGTCGTCGTCGAGGCTGACGATCTCGTACTCGGTGGGGACGTGCTCCGCTCCGAGCCGCTCCTGCAGGCGGTGGTAGTCGTCCAGCACGCGATCGTCCGGCCGCCACGTTCGTGCGTAGTACACCTTGACGACACCGGCCTGGATCAACTCCTTGCTGCACGAGAAGCACGGTTGGTCGGTCGTGTACACCGTCGTGCCGTCAGTCGACGCCCCGTAGCGCCCAGCGGTCAGCAGGGCGTTCGACTCCGCGTGGACGCAGATGCAGAGGTCGTAGTCGGTGCCCGATACGAACTGGTCTCGGTCGGCGCATCGGAGGCACCCACCATCGAGGCAGTTCGGGAGGCCCTCGGGGGTGCCGTTGTACCCCGTCGCGATCACGCGATCGCCCTTGACGAGGATCGCGCCGACCTTGCGTCCGCGGCAGTTGGCACGTCGTGCGGCGGTGAACGCCAACGCGAGGTAGTAGTCGTCCCGGTCGGGGAGGGCCGGCGCGCTGGGCTCGGGCATCAGGTCCCACCGTAGCGAGGCGGCTACCATCGACGGTGTTGCGGCAGGTCATCGCCCGCCGCCGAGAGACCAGCTGTGAGGGCATCATGAGCGAACCGCGTAACGATTTCGAACCCGGCGTCATCACCGGATCGGAGGTGCAGGAGGTGTTCGCGCTCGCCAAGGCGAAGGGGTTCGCGCTCCCCGCCGCGAACTGCATCGGGAGCAACTCGATGAACGCGGTGATGGAGACGGCGGCAGCGGTGAACTCGCCGGTCATCATCCAGTTCTCCAACAGTGGTGGCGCCTTCGTCGCCGGCAAGGCGATCGGCGTCGAGTCGCACCGCGCATCGGTGCTCGGTTCACTGGCCGGCGCCGATCACGTCAATCGGTTGGCGGCCTCGTACGGCGCTCGGGTGATCCTCCACACCGACCACTGCGCGAAGAAGCTGCTGCCGTGGGTCGACGGCTTGCTCGAGGTGGGGGAGGCGCACTTCGCCGCCACGGGCAAACCGCTGTTCAGCTCGCACATGCTCGACCTGTCGGAGGAACCGCTGGAGGAGAACGTCGAGATCTGCAAACGGTACCTGGAGCGGATGTCGGCGATCGACATGACGCTCGAGATCGAGCTCGGGATCACCGGCGGCGAGGAGGACGGTGTCGACAACTCCGACGCAGACGAGAGCGACCTGTACACGAAGCCCGAAGAGGTCGCCTATGTCTACGAGGAGCTGATGAGGATCAGCGACAAGTTCACGGTAGCGGCGGCGTTCGGCAACGTGCACGGTGTCTACAAGCCCGGCAACGTGAAGCTGAAGCCGTCGATCCTGCGCGACAGCCAGGAGCACATCAAGTCCAAGTTCGGCACCGACGAGCGCCCGGTCGACTTCGTGTTCCACGGCGGGTCCGGTTCGTCACCGGCCGAGATCGCCGAGGCGATCGGCTACGGCGTCGTGAAGATGAACATCGACACCGATCTCCAGTGGGCGTTCTGGGACGGCGTCCGAGGCTACGAGGCAGATCATCACGACTACCTCCAGGGACAGATCGGCAACCCGACGGGGGAGGACCAGCCCAACAAGAAGCAGTACGACCCCCGCGCCTGGCTGCGCAGGGGTGAAGAGAGCTTCGTCGCCCGGCTGACGCAGGCGTTCGAGGAGCTCAACAACGTCGGTACCCTCGCCTGATCGCGGACGAGGCCGACCGACCGCCAGGACGCGCGCGGTGTGACACCCCCTCGGTAGGTTGGTGCAGACCGGCTTCCCCTCGTTCCACATCTCGAACGAAGGGCACATTCATGGATGTCACCAATCTCGTGGTGCTGCGCGGCACCGTGACGAGCGATCCGCGACCGCGATCGCTGCCGTCCGGCAGCGTCGTCACACAACTCCAGATCACGACGCGAGGAGACACACTGACGGCCACCGTGCCCGTCGCCGTGTTCGACCGCGAGGTCGACGTCGGCGCCGGCGACGAGGTCGTGGTCACGGGTCACGTGAGTCGGCGCTTCTTCCGTGCCGGTGGGTCGACCCAGAGCCGCACCGAGGTCGTGGCCGACAGCGTGGTGCCGGCACGGCGTACCCGTTCGGTGGCGCGCCTGGTCCGGCTGGCGACCGAACTGCTGGATCGGGTGGCCGCCTGAGGATCATATTTCGATCAGATGACGTTTCTGTCATCGATTCGACATACAATCTCGGGCTGAAGTTCCGGAGCGGGCGCACCGATCAGCAGGAAGTAGGCCAATGATCCGACGAACTGGAATCGCCATCGCCGCCGTGTTGCTGGCGACGCTCGCCGTGGCGCCGTCGCTCGCGCCCGAGGCGTCCGCCGCGACGGCCCTCGACGCGCCGGTCCGAGTGCTCGACACCCGGTCCGGAATCGGCGTCGACCGTGGCCGTGTGGGCGGCAGTGAGGTCCGACTGCGGATTCCCGGCGCATCGATCGCAGGCGACACCGCCGTCATGCTGAACCTGGCTGCGGTCGACGCAGACGTCGAGGGATACGCCTCGGCGTGGCCGTGCGACACATCGGAGCCGGAGACCGCCGTCCTGAACTTCGCTCCCGGTCGAGCGGTGTCCAACATGGTCGTTCTGCGCTACCCCTCGTCGGGGCTCTGCTTCAGCGCGTCGAGTCCGGTGCACCTCGTTGCCGATCTCACCGGTGTCACGACCGATGGAGAGATCCACGGGATCGCACCCAACCGCCTGGTCGACACCCGCGACACCCAGCGCTACCGAGCCGATCGCGAGTACCGCGTCGAGATCGCCGGCACGGCGGGCATCCCCGCCGACGCGGCAGGTGCGGCGATCAACGTCACCGTGGTCCGACCGACGGCGACGGGCCGCGTCGTGGTGACCCCGTGTGGGTCGACCTCGGATGCCGCCACGATCAACTACCAGCCCGGCGAGGTCGTGCCGCACCTCACGTTCTCGAAGCTGAGCGGCGGCGACGTCTGCATCACCTCGAACCGGGAGGTCGACGTCGTCGTCGACGCGTTCGCATGGATGGGCGGTTCGAGCAAGGTCCGCATGATCACCCCGGATCGGCTGCTCGACACCCGCACGGGGCAGGGTGGCACGTCGGGGTCCGTCGGCGATGGCCAGACCGTGCGTCTTCGGGTCGCAGGTGAGAGCGGCATCCCCAACGACGCCGAGGGCGCGACCATCAACATCGCGGTGACCGACGTCGCTCACCGCGGCTACATCTCGGTGTGGCCGTGCCACGTCGACCGGCCGGTGGCGGCCAGCCTCAACATGTGGCCGGGAATGCGCCGCTCGAACCAGGCGACCGTGCAGCTCTCGCCGAGCGGCGAGCTGTGCATCCGCGCCAAGATCGCCGGTACGTCTCGTATCGTCCTCGTCATCGATGCGGTCGGCTACATCGACGGCGACGTCGACCGCGACCCACCTCCGGTCACGCTCCCGCCGACCACGCCTCCGACGACCACGCCGACGAAGCCGCCTCCCGACGGCCCGTTCCCGACCCTGCCCGTCGGTGCCTCGTTGCCGTCCGGCGCCGAGTGTGCCCAGCGAGTCCGACCCGCCGTCGAGATCCGACCCGAGAACGCCCAACCGAACGCCAATCGCGGGAGCCGCGCGAACGCCAACAACCGGACCGACTGGTCGGGCTTCGACCGGGTCGACGGCGACTTCGCCGGCACCACCGACGAGATCATCCAGTGGGCCGCGTGCAAGTGGGGCATCGACGAGGACATCGCTCGCGCCCAGGTCGTGAAGGAATCGTTCTGGTACCAGTCGGCCAACGGCGACAACGGGGAGTCGTGGGGTCTCGGGCAGGTACGCGACACGGCACACCAGTCCGCATTCGAGTACTCGATCAACGCCCGGAACTCCTCGGCCTACAACCTCGACTACACCTACGCCGTGTGGCGAGGGTGCTACGAGGGCGTGTACACCTGGTTGAACACCGTCGAGCGTGGCTCGACCTACGGGCCGGGCGATGCGTGGGGCTGTACGGGCGTCTGGTTCAGCGGTCGCTGGTACACCGACGCTGCGATTCGCTACATCGAAGGTGGTGACACCGGCGGATACGGCGACATCGGCGTCAAGCAGCACTACCGCGATCGCACGTGGGAGACGGCGTCGTTCATCAACGGGTGAGCCACCTGCGGTCGCCCGGCCGGCGTGTCAGTCGAGCGGCCGCATCACCAGGCCGGTGCGGAGCTTCGGGGTGAAGAACGTCGACTTCGGCGGCATCAGCAAGCCCTGACGCGCCGTGCGTTCGATCTCCGCGACACTGACCGGACGGATGAGCACGGCGGCCGTGACCGTCGGATCCGTCCGGAGCAGTCGGTGCAGCTCGTCGACCCCGTGCTGGTACGTGACGGATGCCGTGGTGTCGTCGAGGAGGTGTTCGAGCCAGACCCCGTCGAGCGCCCGCACGCCCTCGAACGCAGCGGAACGGGGTGACAACCACCGACCCTCACCGACCCGATCGAGCAGGCAGAGCGAACCTCGCTCCTCCATCTGGGCCAGCATGGTGGTATCCACCGGACCCGCCGAGGTGATCTCGAAGCCCGCCTCGAGTGCCGCGATGAGGGCATCTCCGTCGATGTCGCGGTAGACCCGGTGGATCGCCTCGACGCTCAGTTGGTCCGCCACGAGCTCGCTGACGAACGTGAGCGTGAGTTCGGCCGCTGTCTCGGTCGATCCGTTCGCCGCGCGAACCTCGTCCCGATATCGCCGCGCCACGCCGTAGCGGTGGTGCCCGTCGGCGATGAGCACGTCGTCGGATCGCACCTTCGAGCTGATCGCCGCCACCCGGTCGTGATCGGTGACCCGCTCGACGGAATGGGTGACACCGTCGAACACGACGGATCCGACCGGTTCGCCGGGCTCCGACAGCAGCGCTGTCAACCCGGCGGCCAGCGACAGCCCCCAGATCGGCGACATGTTCGCCCGGGTCGCGCGGGTCAGATCGAGTCGATCGGTCGACGCCTTGGGGGTGACCCGTTCGTGCGGCAGGACGCCGCCGGCGCCCTCGTCCACCACTTCGAGGCCGCCGAGTACACCGACGATCGAGCGGTCGCGGCCCGCAGCGTCGGCGAACGACATGCGGTAGAGGGTGAACGAGGGTTCGTCGTCGCGAGCCAGGACCGCGTCCTCGATCCACTGCCGCCATCGGTCACCGGCGGCGATGTATCGGCTCGCGCCGTCGCGCTCGCGGGGTACGTCGACGTGGACGATGTTGTGTTCGGAGCGCGACTCGAGCTCGTCGACGTCGTCGGGCGACAGCACGTCGTACGGGGGAGCGATCACCTTCGACAGGTCGGCGGACCGGTAGCGCAGGGCGGGGAACGGCTCGAAGCGAGGCACGGCGCACAGGCTGCCAGATCGCCCCGCCTGCTACAACGGCCGCATGGACGACCGATCCCCCCGACCCGACTTCGCACACGTCGAGTTCGTCTTGTGCGACCTCGATGGTGTCGTGTGGCTGAGTCGGCAAGCGATCCCCGGCGCGCCGGAGGCGATCGAGCGGTTGCGATCGAGCGGTCGGCGTGTGCTGTTCGTGACCAACAACTCGATGTCGGTGATCGCCGACCAGGAGGCGTCGCTCGCCGCGATCGGAGTTCCGGCGGTCGATGACGTGGTCACCAGTGCCCAGGCCGGCGCATCGCTCGTCGGTGTGGGGGAGACGGCGTTGGTGTGCGGCGGCCCAGGGGTCGTCGAGGCAGTCGAGGCGCGCGGCGCCATCGTCGTCGGCGCAGACGTCGAGGCAGACGTCGTGGTCGTCGGTCTGCACCAGGACTTCGACTATTGGCGCCTCCAGGCTGCGAACCGCGCGATTCGTGCAGGTGCTCGCTTCGTGGCGACCAACGACGATGCGACGTATCCGACACCCGACGGTCCGATCCCCGGGGCCGGCGCGCTGGTCGCAGCGGTCGCAGCCGCGTCGGGTGCGACTCCGACGATCGCCGGCAAACCGTACGAACCCATGGCCGCACTCGTCGCCGCCCGATGCGGCCCGAGGTTCTCAGGGGCGCGCGCGCTCATGGTCGGTGACCGATTCAGCACCGACGGCCGGTTCGCCACGACGCTCGGGTGTGGGTTCGCGCTGGTGCGAACCGGCGTCACCCCTCCCGGATCGGAGGCCGGGGGAGCGACGGTGCTCGATCGAGCGGACCTCGCTGCGATCGCCGACATCGTCCTCGCCGACTCCCAGTGAGCCGTGCATCACCCCGGATAGCATGACGACATGGAGAATTCCCAGATCCAGAGGTTCCTCGATGCCGGTGTGCAGTTCACCGAGATGTCGCGGAAGCAGGCCGAATCGCTCGTGAGGAGTCTCGTGCAGGAAGGCGAGGTGCGCCGCAAGGACGCCGAGCAGATGGTGTCGGACCTCATCGAGCGCGGCAAGGAGACGTCGGAGAAGGTGGCGTCGATGGTGCAGCGCGAGGTCGACAGGCAGATCAAGACCATGACGCAGCGCTTCGACGAGATCGAGGACCGCGTCGAGTCGCTCACGAACCAGTTGCGTGGACAGTCGGGTGCGAAGAAGTCCCCCGCCACGAAGACTGCAGCCACGAAGACTCGCGCGAAGAAGGCACCTGCGAAGAAGACCGCAGCGAAGAAGACCGCAGCGAAGAAGACCGCAGCGAAGAAGACTGCCAAGAAGCGGGCGGCGGCGAAGCGGGCGCCCGCGAAGAAGAAGGCTGCCGCCAACAAGGCAGTCGGCTCCTCGGGCGTCCGCAAGGTCAGCGCCGCCCGCAAGCGCTGACGTTGCGTTGAGCGGTCGTCGGCGGCTCGACACCGATCTGGTGCGCCGCGGACTGGCCGCGACCCGCAACGAAGCCCAGCACCTCGTCGACGCGCACCGGGTCCTCGTCAACGGCGCGGTCGCGGAGAAGCCGGCGCGCCAGGTGGCGCCCGGCGATCAGATCGTGGTCGAGGGTCCGCCCCCGCGTTTCGTCGGTCGCGGGGCGCTCAAGCTCGACCACGCGCTCGAAGCGTTCGCGATCGACGTCGCGGGCCTGCGGGCGCTCGACGCCGGGGCGTCGACGGGTGGTTTCACCGACTGCTTGCTGCAGCGCGGCGCCCGGGAGGTCGTCGCGGTCGACGTCGGACACGGCCAACTCCACGAACGGCTGCGCGCCGACGACCGGGTGGTCAATCTGGAGCGCACCAACATTCGATACATCGAACACGCCGCGATCGGTGGTCCGGTCGACATCGTGGTCGGCGACCTGTCGTTCATATCGCTCACGCTGGTCATCGCTCCGCTCGCGTCGGTGTGCCAGCCTGGTGCTCCGATGGTCCTGCTCGTCAAACCCCAGTTCGAGGCCGGACGGACCGAGGTCAGCCGAGGGCGGGGTGTGATCACCGACCCACAGGTGTGGGATCGCGTGCGCGACGAGGTCGACGCCGCGTTCGCTCGCACGGGCTGCACGGTCGTCGCATGGACCGAGTCGCCGATCATGGGCGCCGGAGGCAACCGCGAGTTCCTCGTCCACGCGACGACATCGGGACCGCCGGCGTGATCCGGGTCGTTCTCGTCGCCCACGGAGGACGCAGCGACGCTCACTCGCTCGTCGACACCGTGTCGAGTTGGCTGCGCGAACGCGGCCACGAGGTCTGCATGCCGGCTCCCGATGCCGAAGAGTTCGGCATCGGCGAACTGGCCGACGGCACCCGCGCCGCGTCGGCCGACCTCGTGGTGAGTCTGGGCGGGGACGGGACGATGCTGCGGGCGGTCAATCTGCTCGACGGTGCTCCGGTGCCGCTGCTGGGCGTGAACCTCGGTCGGCTCGGCTATCTCACCGAGGTCGAGGTCGACCAGGTCAGCGATGCGCTCGAACGATTCGAGATGGGCGCCGCCGACGGGCACTGGCACCTCGACGAGCGGATGATGCTCGATGTCGCGGTGACCGATGCCGACGGCAACGAGGTCGGCACGTGGCGCGCCCTCAACGAGGCCGTCGTCGAGAAGCTCGAATCGGGTCACACGGTCGACCTCCTCGTGAAGATCGACAGTGAGCCGTTCACCTCGTACGCGGCCGACGGGCTGATCGTTTCCACCCCGACCGGATCGACGGCCTACTCGCTGTCGGCGCGCGGGCCGGTCGTCTCGCCGAAGCACCGGGCGCTCCTGGTCACCCCGGTCGCGCCCCACATGCTGTTCGATCGGAGTCTCGTCCTCGACCCGACCGAGACGGTCGACATCGAGGTGTTGGGCGGCCGCGAGGCATCGGTCGCCGTCGATGGGCGGGCCATGTGCAGCCTGAGCGCCGGTGCCGTGGTGCGTTGCGTCCCGTCGGCGTCGACGGCACGATTCGTGAGGTTCGGCACGCATCACTACCACCAGGTGCTCAAGGCGAAGTTCGGCCTGCTCGACCGCTGATCGAATCCTGCGGACGAACGCGCGAGCGAACACACGTTCCCGGTGGTAGACATGACGTCGTGCTGACCGAACTGCACATCGAGAACCTGGGGGTCATCGAGCGCACCTCGCTCGTGCTCGGTCCCGGTGTCACCGCGCTCACGGGCGAGACGGGGGCCGGCAAGACGATGCTGGTCGACGCGATCGAGCTCCTCGTGGGCGGTCGCGCCGATCCTGGTGCGGTCCGCCACGGCGCGGCCGAGGCACGGATCGACGGTCGCTTGCTGATTCGCACCGACCACGGCGACGACGAGGTCGTGCTGAGCCGGGTCGTGCCGTCGGACGGCCGCTCCCGCGCGTACGTGAACGGGCGACCGGCCACCGTGAGCAGTTTGGCGGACATCACGGCGGGCGTCATCGACCTCCACGGCCAGCACAGCCACCAGAGCCTCTTGTCGGTCGGCGCGCAGCGCGCAGCTCTCGACCGTTTCGGCGGCGTCGATCTCGGCCCGCTGCGCGAGGCTCGGGCTCGCCTCACCGAGCTCGATGCGGGGTTGGCGACGCTCGGGGGCGACGAACGGGCCCGTGCGCGTGAGATCGACCTCCTGCGCTTCCAGGTTCACGAGCTCGATTCCGCCTCGATCGTCGACGCCGACGAGGACGATCGCCTAGCGCGCGAGGAGGCGACGTTGTCCGACGCAGTGGCCCACCGCCGAGCGGCGGAGGAGGCGCTCGAGGTCCTGAGGGGTGACGGCGGCGTCACCGAAGGGTTGGCCGCGACGCTACAGGCCCTCGGCCGACGTGAACCGTTCGGCGGGTCGATCGCCCGCTTGACGGGTCTCGGTGCCGAGCTCGACGACGCCGTCGGCGAGCTCCGCGGCATCGCCGAATCGATCGAGGAGAATCCGGAACGCCTCGCCGAGATCCGCGAACGGCGACACCTGCTGGTCGATCTCCGACGCAAGTACGGCGACGATCTCGTCGAGGTGATCCGGTTCCACGCCGACGCCGAGGGCCGCCTGCGCGAGCTCGAGCAATACGATCGTCGAGCGGCTGAGCTCGACAGCGAGCGTGCGGAGGCGATCGCGGTCGAGCGACGGGCCGCCGAATCGATCGGCCGCCGACGTCGCGAGGTCGCGCCGAAGCTCGCGGCAGCGGTCGAGGCGCGTCTGCGGGAGTTGGCGATGCCCGATGCGGACGTGGCGATCGAGGTGGGCCGTGACGCCGATGATCACCCCGGCGACGAAGTGCGCTTCCTCCTGGCAGCGAATCCCGGCACGCCACTGGCTCCGCTGAGCCGAGTCGCCTCCGGTGGCGAACTGGCGCGTGCGATGCTCGCGCTCCGGCTCGTATTGAGCGGTGCCGGTGAGGTCGGCAGTGCGGCGGCGCTGGTGTTCGACGAGGTCGACGCCGGGATCGGAGGGTCCGCAGCGGTGGCAGTGGGACGTGCGCTGGCCGATCTCGGTGGTCACCATCAGGTTCTGGTCGTGACCCATCTCCCTCAGGTGGCCGCCAACGCGACCCGCCAGCTCGTCGTGAGCAAGTCGGTTCACGCAGGTGCCACCTTCACCTCGGTCGACCCGGTCGACGGCGCGGATCGGGTCGCCGAGATCGCACGGATGCTCGCCGGCGCGGAAACGCCCGCGGCACTCCGACACGCCCGCGATCTGCTGGAGCGGTGAAGTCGCAGGAACCACCGGGAATCCGCGCGCGGCATGGACCGCGCGGGATATGGTGATCTCCCGTCGTGCACACGTCCGAGACCACAGCGGTCGAGCGCCCAACTGACGGAGGTCAACCCCACATGCCGAAGCACATCTTCGTGACCGGAGGGGTTGCCAGCTCGCTCGGCAAGGGCCTGACGGCCAGCTCACTGGGACGCCTGCTCAAACTTCGTGGGCTCCGCGTCACGTTGCAGAAGCTCGACCCGTACATCAACGTCGACCCCGGCACGATGAATCCCTATGAGCACGGCGAGGTGTTCGTCACCGACGACGGAGGGGAGACCGACCTCGATCTGGGCCACTACGAGCGCTTCATCGACGAGAATCTCTCGCGCGCATCCAACGCCACGACCGGGTCGATCTACCAGTCGGTCCTGGCCGCCGAACGTCGTGGCGACTACCTCGGCAAGACCGTGCAGGTGATTCCGCACATCACCGACGAGATCAAGCGCCGGATCCACCAGGTCGCAACCGAAGATGTCGACGTCGTGATCACCGAGGTGGGCGGCACGGTCGGCGACATCGAGATCCTGCCGTTCCTCGAGGCGATCCGGCAGTTCCGCAAGGACACCGGCCGCGACAACGTCTGCTACATCCACGTCACGCTCGTGCCGTTCATCGGGCCCTCGTCGGAGCAGAAGACCAAACCGACCCAGCACTCGGTCACCGAGCTGCGCAGCCGAGGCATCCAACCGGATCTGATCGTCTGCCGCAGTGAGGCGCCGGTGCCGCAAGATCTCAAACGCAAGATCTCCAATCTGTGCGACGTCGCCGAGAACGCTGTCATCAACGCCGCCGACGCCGGCAACATCTACGAGCTTCCGCTGATTCTCCACGACGAGGGTCTCGACACGGTGGCGCTCGACGTGTTGCGCATGGAGGGTCACGACATCGACCTGACCTACTGGGCCGATCTGGTCGCACGAGTGGAGTCGTCGACGACACCGGTCAAGATCGGGTTGATCGGCAAGTACGTCGAGCTTCCCGATGCCTACCTCTCGGTCGTCGAGGCCCTGAAGCACGCCGGCTTCCACCACGAGGCGAAGGTCGAGATCGACTGGATCCAGGCGGAGGACGTCGAGGGCCTGCTGGCATCCGATCGGTTACGCGACCTCGACGGGATCGTGATCCCCGGTGGTTTCGGGTCGCGTGGCTTCGAGGGCAAGATCGCCGCCGCCCGTTTCGCCCGCGAGGAGGGCCTGCCGTGTCTCGGCCTGTGTCTCGGTCTTCATGCGATGACCGCCGAGTTCGCACGCAACGTGATCGGGATGACGGGCGCCAACTCGAGCGAGATGGATCCGACCACGAAGTACCCGGTGATCGATCTCATGCACGACCAGCGCGATGTCACCGACATGGGCGGCACGATGCGCCTCGGCGCCTACTACGCCGTGCTCGAACCTGACAGCAAGGTGGCCGCCGCGTACGGCGAACCGGTCGTGAGCGAGCGCCACCGGCACCGCTACGAGTTCAACCCCAGGTTCCGTTCCCGCTTCGAGGAGGCCGGGTTCCGCTGCAGCGGCACCTCGCCCGACAAGCGGTTGGTCGAGTTCATCGAGCTCCGCGATCACCCGTACTGGGTCGCCACACAGGCACACCCGGAGTTCAAGAGCCGCCCCGATCGCGCCCACCCGCTGTTCCGTGATCTCATCGGTGCTGCGCTGGCCCACCGGGACGTCACGCCACCAGGGCTCCGACGGATGCTGAACGAGGCGGTCGAGCCCGCCGACTCTCTCGACTCCACGGCATGACCCGCCGATGACCGAGTTCCGGCACCTCGGCGACACCGACGTCCATCAGGGATACGTGTGGAAGGTCGTCGTCGCCCAGTTCGAGTCGCCGCGCGGTGAGGAATTCCGTCGCGACATCGTGCGGTCGCCGGGTGCGGTCGCGGTCGTGCCGCTCGTCTTCGACCCGGAGGGCCTGCCATCGGTGGTGTTGGTCAGCCAGTTCCGCCCGCCGTACCAGCGCAACGTGATCGAGATCCCAGCCGGGATGCGCGATGTCCCCGGCGAGCCGGCCGAGGTGACCGGTAGGCGCGAGCTCGCGGAGGAGGCGGGGCTGGCGGCGACCGAGCTGGTCCACCTGCTCGACATGCTGCCCTCACCCGGCATGACCGATTCGGTGTGCTCGATCTTCCTGGCGACCGACTGCACGCCGGTCGGACACGACCGCCACGGGCCGGAGGAACAGGAGATGGAGCTGCTCCACATTCCGCTCGACGATGCCCTCCGGATGATCGATGACGGCGCGATCGCCGATGCGAAGACCGTGGTCGGGCTGCTCGCCACCGATCGGCGACTCCGGATCGAGTCGTCGTCGCCGACCATGGCCGAACCGTGGGAGTGAGCGAGGCGGCGGTGACCGTCGACGAGCTACCGCTCGAGGTCGAGGAGTTCCTCGTGTGGATGACGAGCGAACGGGGTCGCAGCCGCAACACCATCGTGGCCTATCGACGCGACCTGAGGCGATACCACCGGTGGCTGATCGATCGCGATCTGTCGCCGTTCTCGGTCGGACTGGACGATCTGACCCGATTCGTCGCCGATCGCCGTGCATCGAACGCAGCGAGCTCGTCGATCGCCCGTGAGATCGCCGCGATCCGAATGTTGCACCGCTATCTGGCGACCGAGCGCTACCGACCCGACGATCCGACGGACCGGCTCGACGGAGTGCGCGTGCCCTCGGGTCTCCCGAAGCCGCTGAGCGAGGCCCAGGTCACGAGTCTGCTCGATGTGATCGTGGGAAGCGACCCGGTGCACCGTCGCGACCGGGCCCTGCTCGAACTGCTCTACGCGACCGGTGCCCGCATCTCGGAGGTCGTCGGACTGTCGATCGGCGATCTCGACTTCGACCAGGCACTCGTCCGGGTGTACGGCAAAGGTGGTAAGGAGCGGATCGTGCCCTACGGAGCGGCGGCCGCGACTGCCATCGACGAGTGGTTCTCGCCGTCGGGGCGGGCGCGGATGGTGCCACGACATTGGAAGCGGCGTGGTGACGCCGAGGCCGTGTTCCTCAACCAGCGGGGTGGCCGGCTGAGCCGTCAAGGTGCGTGGTTGGTGATCAAGCGGTACGGCGAGCGAGCGGGCATCACCGACCATCTGTCACCCCACGTGCTGCGGCACTCCTGTGCGACCCATCTGCTCGATCATGGGGCAGACTTGCGGATCGTGCAGGAGATGCTCGGCCACGCCTCGATCTCGACGACCCAGGTCTACACGAGGGTCAGCCAAGAACGTCTCTGGGACGTGTACCGGCACGCACATCCGCGGGCCGTGAGGGGTGGGTCGGCATGAGCAAACCGTTGCACCTGCTCATCAAGCCCCGTCATCTCGCGCTGCGATTCTTCGGTTCGCTGTCCGGCCGGCCGCCCGACGTTGCCCACGAGGTGTGGGCGGAGGATCATCTGCTGCCGGGTGAGGTAGAGCTCTGGCGACAGCTGTCGAACCAGGATCGGCGCCACTCGGCGAAGGTGGCTCGACGCTTCGAGGCAGCGCGACCCGAGGCGACGCGAGCTGAGATCGCCGGCGCGCTCCTGCACGATGTCGGCAAGATCGAGTGCGGTCTGGGCACGTGGGGCCGCGTCGTGGCGTCGATCGTGGGTGGACGCACCGAGCGGTTCCGCCTGTACCACGACCACGAGCACATCGGCTCGGTACTCGCCGAACGGGCCGGCAGCGATCCGGCGACCGTCGAACTGATCGACGAGCGCGGCCCCGCCTACGAGACACTCAAGCTCTGCGACCGCGCCTGACCCCTGGGGGAGGAGAAGGGAGAGGAGGGGGAGGAGGAGGGAGAGGAGGGGGAGGAGGAGGAGAGGGAGAGGAGGGGGAGAGAAGGGGTCGAGGACGACCGGCGGGTACCGGCGATCAGGCGGAGAGCACGCGACGCGTGCGGCGATCGTTGACGACGGCTCGGATGACCATCCAGACGAGAAGACCGCCCCAGATGCCCGCGATCCCGAGCTGGGGCGTGAGGAGGGTGAACGCGGCGATCGGGGTCACGGCGAGGAGATAGCCGAAAGCGGCGCGCCCCAGGAAGCGATAGTCGCCCGCCCCGATCAAGATGCCGTCGTGAGCGAACGCGATCGCTCCTGGAACGACCATGGCGGCCAGCCAGAACAGTGCGCCCGTGGCCCGTGCGGCAACGTCGGCGTCGCCGGTGAACGCCGCCGGCACCCAGGCGGCCGACGCCGCGACGACGACGGTGATGACGAGCCCGACGACGACCGACAGGCGAACCGAGCGCTGTGCGACGTGGGCCGCGGTGGCGAGGTCGTCGCGACCGAGTTCCTCGGCCACGATCGTCTGGGCCGGTACGGCCAGGGCGTCGAGCATCAGCGCGAGAAGGAAGAACAGGCTGATCGCGACCTGGTGAGCGGCCAGCGTCACGTCGTCGATGCGCGCTGCCACGGCCGTCGATCCACCGAACACCACCAGCATGGAGCCGACGCGGAGCAGCAGGTGCCGGCCGACCGAGATCAGCGGCGTCATGCCGGTCCGGTCCGGCCGCCGGACAGTTGCGGCCCGTAAGCGTGGCCAGAGGATCCAGACGAACGCCACCGACGCACCGATCTGAGCGATCACCGTCGAGAGTGCCGAGCCGGCGACGCCCATGTCGAATCCGAACACCAACACGAGCTCGATCACGAGGTTGGCGACGTTCGCGGCGAGCAGCACCCACAGGGGAGTGATGTAGTCGGAGGCACCGCGCAGCACGCCCTGCGCGGCCAGCGTGACCAGGAAGAACGGCACACCGATGGCGCTCACGCTGAGATAGGTCTCGGCATGATCGAGGACCTCCCCGCCGGCACCGAGCAGGTTCGACAGCGGACCGGCACCGACGTACAAGAGGGGCGCGAGCGGGAGACCGAAGAACACCGACAACCACATGGCCTGCACACCGACGTTGGCAGCATCTGCGGTCTCGCCGGCACCGAGTCGCCGTGCGACGCGCTCGGTCGTGCCGTAGGTGAGGAAGTTGGCACCGGCGAACACGAACGACAAGATCGTCGCGGCGATGGCGAGTCCGGCGAGCTCCTCGGTTCCGAGCCGGCCGACGATGGCGGTGTCGACCAGCACATAGACCGGCTCCACCGCGAGCGATCCGAGCGCGGGGAGCGCGAGCGCCACGATTCGTCGATCGACCGGCGCCAGCCGGCCGGATTCGACGGCGTTCACGCCGGGAGCAGACCGATCGCGCCGTAGGCTCGTTCGAGGGTTGCGGAGGCGACGGTTCGGGCCTTGTCGGAACCGATCTGGAGGAGGCGGGCGAGCTCGGCCTTGTCGGTGACGAGCTCGCGATAGCGCTGCTGGATCGGCTCCAACATGGCCACGACGGCCTCGCCGGTGTCGACCTTGAGCGGGCCGTACTGGGTGTACCCCTCCGCAGCTTGCTGGGGTGTGCGATCGGTGACCGCGGCCAAGATGTCGAGCAATCCGCTCACGCCTGGCTTCGTCGCGACGTCGTAGTAGACGTCTGAGTCGGAGTCGGTGACGGCCCGCTTGAACTTCTTCATGACGAGCTTCGGGTCATCGAGCAACATCACGCAACCGGCATCGCTGTCGGCCGACTTCGACATCTTCGACATCGGGCTCTGCAGATCCATCACCCGGGCACCGGAGGCTGGTGTGACCGCCTCGGGGATCACGAATGTGTCACCGAACCGATGATTGAACCGGATCGCCACGTCGCGTGTGATCTCGACGTGCTGGCGCTGGTCGTCACCGACCGGCACCTCGTCGGTGTCGTAGAGCACGATGTCCGCGGCCTGCAGGGCCGGGTACGTGAACAGCCCGGCGGAGATGAACTGGCCCTCGCGCTTGGCGGTCTTGTCCTTGAACTGCGTCATGCGTGACAGCTCGCCGTAGGAAACGGTGCACTCCATGACCCAGCCGAGTTGGGGGTGCTCCGGAACGTGGCTCTGCACGAAGACGGTCGCAATGTCGGGGTCGAGGCCGACGGCGAACAGCATCGCGGCCAGTTCCAGCGTCGTCTCGCCGATCACGCCGGGCCGTTCGGTGACCGTGAGAGCGTGGAGATCGACGATGCCGTGGAAGACGTCCTTCACGTGCTGTCCGGAGACCCAGTTCCGCAGCGCGCCGAGGTAGTTGCCGAGGTGGACGTCGCCGGTCGGTTGGATGCAGGAGAGCACGCGTGTCACGGGCAGCGAGGCTACCGGCATGGCGTGGTCGGCACGGCGAGGGTTGCCGTCCCTCGCGCCGGCAGCACCACGTCGCTCGGGCGGCGACCGATTCAGGCCAGCGCACCAACGGGTTCGATACCGAAGCCGAGCCCCGCCGTGGCCCGACGAGGGCGGCGGATCAACAGACGTGCCAGTACGAGCGACGACATCACCAGACCAGTGACGCCGAGCGCGACCAGCCCGAGATCGGTCCGGGCGAAGCCGTAGCCTCCCCAGAGCACGGCCTCGACGAAGGCGATCAGCCAGGTCGCCGGGGCGACGCCGCTCACGTCGGCGGCGCGGTACACGGCGATCACGGCGGGAGAGAGTTGAACGCCGTACATCGCTCCCAACACGAGGCCGGCGGTCGTCCAGCCGTCGAGCAACAGCACGACGAGCGGGACGGCCGCGCTCGCGAGTGCCGCACCGAACATGGGCAACGCCACGGTGCGGCCCGGGCCGCTCGCGAATCTGGTGAGCGCCAAACCGATCACGAGATAGGACATGACGGAGACCACGCTGACCGGCATGATGCCCCAATCGTGAGTGCCGACCCCGTACGCGCCCCACCAGGCATTCACCGTGACGCTGATCCCGACCCAGGCCGGGGAGATGCCCACGATTCGGCGGTCACGGAGCAACTTCAGCGCCTGCGGGAGGGCCATGGCGCCGCCCAGCACGTTGGCGCAGATGACGACGAGAGCCAGAGGTTCGAACCGCATCACGTCGAGCATAATCGATATAACTCCTTACAAACGGTGACGTTCGTCTCAGATCGGCCCGGTCGGCCGGGTAACGTTGGCACCATGCACGTGCGAGCGAACTCCCTCGACGAGGAGGTCCAGGTCACGATCGATGCGGCGGTCGAGCTCGCCAACGTGATCGCGGGCCATCCGATCGAACCAGCCGATGCGAACCAAGCGGTGACGCTGCCGGAACAGCTGCGTTCGGTACTGATCGCCCACGAGTTCCCGCGGGCCGCACGGGCGTCGCCCGAGGAGGTCGGCGCACTCGCCGACCGACTCGTGTCGATCTCGCGGATCGTCAAGGCGCTGCCCGGTTCCGAGCTGACAGCCGCGGTCGATGCGGTCAACGCCCAGCTCGACGGGTGTGCGATCGCTCCGTCGCTCAGCGCGCACGACGGCTTCGCCCTGCACATCCACTGGACCGGACCGAACACCCCGTTCGCCCACCAGGTCGCCGTCGATCTGCTGATGGCGCTCGTGCAGACTCTGTGCGATCACGGCACGGGGCGGTTCGGGCGCTGTGGTGCCGGCGATTGCGAGCGGATCTTCTACGACACGACGAAGAACCGTTCGCGACGGTTCTGCGCCGATCCCCGATGCGCCAGCCGAACTCACACTGCGGCCCACCGGGCCCGCATCGCCGCCGAGGGATGATCGGACCCTCCGGATCGTCCGATCATCACGATCGTCACGATCATCACGATCGAGGGTGGTTACACGCGTGTCATTTCGGCGGGGTAAGCTCTCGCCCGTGTCGATCGACGTCTCCACCCCGATCTTCGAGGGCCCGTTCGACCTGCTGCTCCAGCTGATCCTGAAAGAGCAGGTCGACCTCTACGAGATCGACCTCTCACGCATCGTCGACGCCTACCTGGCCGAGCTCGAGAAGCTGCAGTCACTCGATCTCGACATCGCCACGGAGTTCCTCCTGATCGCGGCCACGCTCGTCGAGCTCAAGACCCGACGCCTGCTCCCCGGATCGTCCGACATCGATCTCGACGACGAGTTCGCACTCTGGGAGGAGCGCGATCTGCTGCTCGCACGCCTGATCGAGTGCAAGACGTTCAAGGACGTCGCTCGGGTGTTCAGCAGCCTCGCCGACGAAGCCGATCTCTCTTTCCCACGCACCGTGGGCGCCGATGAGCGCTTCGCCGGGCTGATGCCCGATCTCCTCGAGGGCACGAGCCTGCGTCGATTCCAGAGCGCGGCGATCCGTGCGTTGACACCCCGTCCCGAGCCGATCGTCGATCTCTTCCACGTCAACCCGATCTCGATCACGGTGGCCGACGCCGTCGCCGAACTGATCGACGAGCTGCCGAGGGTCGGTCGGATCTCGTTCCGACGGCTCACCGCCGATCTCGGAGAGCGGATCGAGGTCATCGTGCGCTTCCTCGCCGTGCTCGAATTGTTCAAGCAGGGGTGCGTCGAGGTCGACCAGGTCGAGCGGTTCGGCGACATCGAGATCATCTGGACGGCCCCCGACGAGGTCGAGGTCGAGAGCCTCCTGATCGACGCCTACGACGGCTGAGGCGCATCGCTAGGGTTGCGCTGCCATGTCTGACGAATTGCTGCCCGTCGACGACCAGATCGCCACGTTCAAGCGGGCGATCGAGGCGATCGTCATCGTCGCCCACGATCCCGTCGAGCCCGAGCTCATGGCCCAACTGCTCGAACAACCCGTCGCCCTCGTCGAGCGGTGGTGCGAGGAACTCAAGGCCGAGTACTCCACCGATCGACGCGGGTTCCAGTTGATGCGCGTCGCCGGCGGGTACCGCTTCCAGTCGCACTCCGAGCAGACTCCCTACGTCGAGCGCTTCGTGCTCCACGACCAGAAGGCCCGCCTGTCGGGTGCCGCGCTCGAAACGCTCGCGATCGTCGCCTACAAGCAGCCGATCTCGAGGGCTCAGGTCGCCTCGATCCGGGGCGTCGACCCCGACGGTGTGATCCGCACCCTGCAAGCTCGCGGCTACATCGACGAGGTCGGTCGCGACGACGGACCCGGACAGGCGATCCTGTTCGGCACGACGCCCCAGTTCCTGGAGAAGCTCGGACTCGACTCCCTCGACGATCTGCCGCCGATCGCCGAGTTCATCCCCGACGCCGATGTCGTGGAGGCGCTCGAGCACGGCCTCCGCGTCCGCCCGAACGACACCCCCGGCGTGTCCGACATCGCCGCCGGTGAGAACGCCATGACCACCGAATCGGTCGGTGACGACGGTAGGTGACGACGGTGACGACGGTGCCCACACCGTCTGACCACGAACCCGAGCCTCCGCTCTGGGAGCAGTGGGCCGAGCAACGCCGACACCTCCCGACCGGGGAACGCCTCCAGAAGGTACTGGCTGCGACGGGTTGGGGAAGTCGCAGAGTGTGCGAGGAACTGATCGCCGGCGGACGCGTCACCGTCAACGGCGAGGTCGCCCAGCTCGGGCGCCGGGTCGACGCCGAGCACGATCTGATCGAGGTCGACGGCGCGCCGGTCGGCACGAAGCCGGGCCTCGTGTACTACCTGTTGAACAAGCCCACCGGTGTCGTCACGACGGCCAAGGACACCCACGGTCGCAAGACGGTCGTCGACCTGGTGCCGAGTGACCCGCGGGTGTTCCCCGTCGGTCGTCTCGATGTCGACACCGAGGGTCTGCTGCTGCTCACCAACGACGGCGAGCTCACCCACCGGATCACGCATCCGCGCCACGGCGTCGAGAAGGAGTATCTCGTCCACGTGAAGGGTCGGGTGACTCCCGGCCAACTGCGCCGCTTGCGCGAAGGCGTCGAGCTCGACGATGGCATCACCTCGCCGGCCGACGCATCCCAGCCGACGCCCGGTGTGCTCCGGCTCACGATCCACGAGGGCCGCAATCGCCAGGTGCGTCGCATGTGCGACGCGATCGGCCACCCGGTGCTCCGGCTCGTGCGCACCCGGATCGGTCCGATCACCGACCGCTCGCTGCGGCCCGGAGACTGGCGTGAGCTGTCGACCGGCGAGCGGCGCCTCCTCACCGAGGCCGTCGCCGAAGAGGCGCGCCGGTACGATCAGCCGTCGTGAACTCGAGCGAAGCGCAGCAGCGCACGGCCAACGTCATCGGACTCGGTCTGGTGGGTGGATCGATCGCGCTGGGCCTGCGTCGGCGAGGTTGGTTCGTCCACGGTGACGACGCGACGTCATCGACCATCGACCGCGCGATGCAGATCGGCGCGATCGATGCCGTGGGCCTGGCGATCGACGCCGCCATCACGTTCGTGGCGGTCCCCGTCCTCGCCGTCGCCGACCAGGTCAAACGCGCGCTGGCGGAGACGACCGGCGTCGTCACGGACGTCGGATCCGTCAAGGCACCCATCTGCGCTGCGTGTGACGACGTGCGCTTCGTTGGGGGGCATCCGATGGCCGGCAGCGAGCTCGACGGGCTCGACGGCGCCGACGGCGACATGTTCAACGGTGCGATCTGGGTCCTCACCCCCGTCGAACACAGCGCAGACCTGACCCTCTCATCTGTGTCGTCGGCCGTCCGCTCGTTGGGGGCAGAAGTAGTCGCGTTGACACCCGAGAAGCACGACCAGGTCGTCGCCGTCGTGAGTCACGTGCCGCACCTCACCGCTGCGACGCTGATGCAGCTCGCATCCGACCGAGCCGAGGAGCATGCGGCGCTGCTGCGTCTGGCGGCCGGCGGCTTCAGGGACATGACCCGTATCGCGTCCGGCCACCCCGACATCTGGCTCGACATCTGTTCCGAGAACCGGCCGGCCATCGTGTCGGCGCTCGACGGGCTGATCGGTCGGCTCTCGGAGATCCGCGACGTGGTCGAGCTCGCTGACCGCGACGCCCTCGAGCTCACGTTGTCGGCAGCCCGTGACGCCCGCACCAACCTGCCCGGGAGGGTGGCGCATCCGGAAGCCCTGGCCGAGGTCCGGATTCCGATCCCCGATCGCACCGGTGCAGCGGCCGAGGTGTTCACGCTCGCTGCCGACCTGGGCGTCAACATCGCGAACTTCGAAGTGGTCCACCTGGCCGAGGGCAACCGTGGCGTCGCCGTCGTGCTGGTCGACGCCGCGTCCGCCGACGTCTTCCGGGGCGGTCTGATCGCACGTGGGTTCAAGCCTGCGGTCACCCCGCTCGTCTGAGCGATGGTCGAGGTTCGTCGCGTGCGCACGTTGTCGGGACCGGTCGATGCCGTCGTACGGGTACCGGGTTCGAAATCGATCGCCAATCGGGTGCTGGTCGCAGCTGCGCTCGCACACGGCACGAGTCGGATCACGAACGTTCCCGACGGGGACGACACCTTCGCAATGCTCGGATGTCTGCGCGCTCTCGGTCTCGAGGCCGATCTCGATCGCGACCGTGCGTCGATCACCGGTGTGGGAACCGAATGGCCGAACGCTCGCGATCGGGCCGCCGTGTCGTTGCACGCTGCACTGGCAGGCACGACCTCCCGCTTCGTGACGGCGCTGGTCGCGCTCTCCGGTGCTCCGATCACGATCGACGGGCATCCGCCGCTCCGTCGTCGACCGTTCGGTCCGTTGCACGACGCCCTCCGACAGCTTGGCGTCATCGTCGATACGAGCGAGCGTTCCGGCCATCTGCCGGTCACCATCCAGGGGCCACCGACGAAGGGAAGCGTGTCCATACGAGGTGATGTGTCGAGCCAGTTCGTCAGCGCGTTGATGTTGATCGGTCCGTACCTCCCGGGCGGACTCACGGTGGATCTGACGACGGCCTTGGTCTCTCGGCCGTACGTCGAATTGACGGCGGCGGCGATGGCGTGGTTCGGCATCGACGACGTCGTGGTGGACGATCGCCGGATCACGGTGGCGCCGGGCGAGTATCGACCTGCCGACGTGTCGGTCGAACCGGATGCTTCGTCGGCGAGCTACCCGATGGCGATCGCGGCGCTGCTCAGCGGGACGGTTGAAATCCCCGGGCTCGGGCGCGGAGCGGTGCAGGGTGACGCACGGTTCGCCGATCTGCTGGCGTCGATGGGGTGCTCGGTCGAACGTGCTCCCGACTCCGTGCGTGTCGTGCGGAACGGGCGGTTGACCGGCGTCGACGTCGACATGGCAGACATCTCCGATCTGGTACCGACCATGGCGATCGTCGCCGCCGTCGCCGAGACCTCGACACGCATCCGTGGGGTCGGGTTCATCCGCGACAAGGAGAGCGACCGGCTCGGAGATCTCACCACCGAGCTGAACAAGGTCGGCGTCGATGTCGACGAGTCCGCCGATGGTCTCGACATCCGACCCTCGCTCGACCGTCTCCACGGAGCGCGACTGGAGACCCACCACGATCACCGGCTGGCGATGGCCTTCGGTGTGCTCGGTTCGCTCGTCCCCGGTGTCGAGGTCGTCGACCCAACGGTCGTCTCCAAGAGCTGGCCGGGCTTCTGGACGATGCTCGACGAGTCGTTCGAATGACGTCTCGCTCGACGGGGCTCACGGTGGCGGCATTCGACTTCGACGCCACGCTCACTCGGCGCGACAGTGTGGTGCCCTTCCTGCGGCGCATCGCCGGCAGCGGCTCGTTGGCCGTGAGGCTGATGCGTCGTACCCACCGCATCGCTCCGGCCATCGCCCGAAGGGATCGGGACCAACTCCGGACGCTCGCCACCGAGTCGGCCTTCGCAGGCCGGTCGGTGGCCGATGTCGAACGGCACGCTCAGGAGTACGGCGAGATGCTCGCACGAACCGGTTTGCGACCCGACACGGCGGCGCGACTGGCGTGGCATCGCGCCGAGGGACATCGGGTCGTGATCGTCTCGGCGTCCTACGCGCACTACCTCGACGTGGTCGGCCGGGAGCTCGGTGTCGATGCGGTGCTCGCCACGCAGCTCGAGGTCTGCGACGGGTTCTGTACCGGTCGGCTGGATGGGCGGAACTGTCGCGGGCCCGAGAAGGCGCTCCGTCTCGGTCTGTGGTTCGAGACCCTCGGCGTCGAGCGGGCGTCCGTCATCCTGTGGGCCTACGGGGATTCGACGGGCGATCGCGAGCTCCTGGCGATGGCCGACCATCCCATCTGGGTGAAGCGGCCGCTCGCTAGCGTTGCGCCGACCGTCTGACGAGATCGACATGCACCCCGTCCTGCGAACCGCGCGCCCTCAGCAATGGATCAAGAACGTCCTCGTCTTTGCTGCGCCGGGTGCCGCCGGCCTGCTCGATCAGGCCGACGAGCTCGGCAAGACCTTCGTGATGTTCATCGCCTTCTGCCTCGGCGCCAGTGGCGTCTACTTCTGGAACGACGTCCTCGACATCGAGGCCGATCGGTCGCATCCGACGAAGTCGAGGCGACCGATCGCCACGGGTCAGGTCTCCCTCACCGCCGCGAGGGCGATCGGCACGGTGCTGCCGCTCGTGGCGCTGGGTGTGGCCGGCCTCACCGGTCGCTGGCAGGCGGTCGGCATGCTCGGCGCCTACCTGGTGATCACACTGACGTACAGCGCGATCTGGAAGCACATCGCGGTGCTCGATCTCGTGGCGATCGCCTCCGGTTTCGTGCTGAGAGCAGCCGGTGGAGCGGCAGCGGTCGACGTGCCCATGTCGACCTGGTTCGTGCTCGTCACGACGTTCGGATCACTGTTCATCGTGACGGGCAAACGGTATGCGGAAGCCCGCGAGCTGGGTGAGGGCGCCAGCGAGGTGCGCTCGACGCTCGGCGAGTACAGCGAGGGATACCTCCGATTCGTGCTCGCCGTCACGTGCGGGGGAGCGCTTGTGAGCTACTGCCTGTGGGCATTCGAGACGAAAGAGCTGGCCGCCTCCGAGCTTCCGTACTACGAGCTGTCGATCGTGCCGATGCTGACGGCGTTCTTGCGATACGCCCTGGTGCTCGACCAGGGGGCGGGCGCCGCGCCGGAGGAGGTGTTCGCACGCGATCGGGTGCTCCAGCTGCTCGGTGTCGGTTGGGTGATCGTGTTCGGGATCGCGGTGTACACGTGAGCTCGAGCGAAGCCGGATTCACGGCAGCATGGACCTCCGTCGCCGAGGTCGACGGATGGATGAGCGAAGCCCAGGGCCGAGTGCTCTTCGACGCAGCCGCCGGATGCCCGTCGGGTGGACGGATCGTCGAGATCGGCAGCTTCCAGGGACGTTCGACGATCGTGCTCGCCCTCGCCGCACCGAGCGATGTCGAGATCGTTGCGATCGATCCCCATGCAGGCAACGACCGCGGACCGCAGGAGATCGAGGGGTTCGAGGCGAAAGCCGGCGACGACCACGAGTGTTTCGAAGCCAACCTCGTACGGGCCGGCGTGCGGCATCGTGTCATCCACGTCCGTGAGTTCTCCGAGCGGTCCCACGGATTCGTCACTGGTCCCATCGATCTGCTCTACGTCGATGGTGCCCACCGGTACCGACCTGCTCGCGCCGACATCGCCGACTGGGGTGCTCAGGTGGGTGACGGCGGAACGCTGTTGATCCACGACAGCTTCAGCAGTATCGGTGTCACGCTGGCGATCGTGCGCGAGCTGCTGTGGCACCCGCGATTCAGGTACAGCGGCCGTTCCCGCTCGCTCGCGATCTACCGCGCCGACGCATCGGGAAATCGATTCGCGAACGTGGTTCGACAGCTGGCCCAGCTGCCGTGGTTCGCCAAGAACATCGTCCTGAAGGCGATGCTGACGGTCGGGCTCGGCGCCTTGCTCCGCCGGTTCGGACGACCGGTACCGGATTGGCCGTACTGACGAGCTCGACGAGTCAACCGGCCCGGAGCGCACGGTCGAGATCGGCCCAGAGGTCGTCGACGTGCTCGATCCCGACACTGAGTCGGAGCAGCCCGGCGGGAAGATGCTCCTGACCCCGGATGATCGATCGGCGCTCCATCGTCGACTCCACTCCTCCGAGGCTGGTGGCGTGTTGGATCAGCCGGACCGAGCGACACACGTCGTCGGCAGCATCGCCGCCGCCCACGACGTCGAAGCTGAGCACGGAACCGAATCCGTCGAGCTGCGCAGCGGCCACCGCGTGACCCGGGTGTTCGGGCAAGCCGGGATACCGGACGACGTCGACGGCCGGATGGTCGCACAGCCGCCTGGCAAGCTCACCTGCGTTGGACTGGCAACGTTCGAGACGAAGCGCGAGAGTGCGCGTGCCGCGCAGCGCCAGATACGACTCCAGCATGCCCGGCGTCGCGCCATGCACAGCACGGTTTCGCCGAAGGCGCTCGGCGAGGCCGGCGTCGTTCGTACTGGCGGTGCCGCCGAGCAGATCGGAGTGTCCGCCGAGGAACTTGGTCGCCGATTGCACGGAGATGTCGGCGCCGAGCTCCAGCGGGCGCTGGTTGATGGGGGTCGCAAACGTGTTGTCGACCACCAGCAACGAGCCGCGGCGTCGTTCGACGGCTGCGATCGAAGCCACGTCGGCGATGCGCAGCAGGGGATTGGACGGGGTCTCCAACCAGACGAGGTCGACCACCGCTGCGGCGGCGAGCCATCGCTCCGTCTCGTCGGTGGCGATCCGCTCGACGGTCCAGCGACCGGTTGCTTCGCCGTCTGCGGCCACGCCCTCCACGCCCTGGTAGCAGTCGCTCGGGATCGCCACGCGTGCGTCGCTGGGTACGAGATCGAACACCGCGCTGATCGCGCCCATCCCAGACGCGAACGACACGGTGTCGCCTCCTTCGAGCCCGGCGACGACGGTCTCGAAGGCCTCCCACGTCGGGGACCCCTCGTTGCGGGAGTACGACCGTTCGGTGCCCAATCGATAGTTCGACACCGGCACGATCGGGACGTTCAGCGAGGCGCCGGGCGCCTCGGGCCGTCCGGCGGCGACGACCCATGTCTCGTGGCTCCATGCCTCGGCTCGCTCACTCACGACCGGAACCCTAAGGCGTCGCCGCCTCGGCGCGTGAAGTTCCCGGTCCCGCAAGCCGACCGGGGGATCGATCGTCTCATCCGCGTCGACTGATCGACCCCGTAGCAGGGTGGGGGTTCACGTCGGTCCTCCGTTCGGGACCACCACTACGACGTGTCGGGGCGTGGATGCCGCGGCTCGGAGCGGGCTCGTGCCGCGTCGGCTCGTCGGTGGAGCTCTTTCGGATGGACCCATCCGAGCCCGACCCAGGCGTAGTCGACCCTGCCGCCGAGAGGTGGGCGGTACGGCGCTTCCGGGCGCGGGAGCTCACCGCCCGGCGGCCTCGGCGGGCCGTTGGGGCCGATCGCTCGACCGATCGAGTCGGTGAAGGCGACCCCGAGCCCGTCGTCGGCGTTGCCCGCGATGCCGAGCCGACCCTGGTGGTGCAGACGATGATGCCGCGGACAGAGGCTGACGAGATTCCACGTATCGGTCGGGCCACCCTCGAGCCAGTGGATGATGTGGTGGATCTCGACGAAGCGGTCGTTGGTACAGCCCGGAACTCGGCAGCCCTGGTCGCGTCGGGTCACGACCCGCCGGGTGCGCTCGGGAACGACCCGCTGGGTGCGACCGACCGAGAACGGGACACCATCGCGCTCCCAGACCGGCTGGATCGAACCGCCGCACAGCAACCGGTCGCGGACATGAACGGGGAGTCGCCAGCCATCGGTCGTGGTTGCCGACCCGTCGGAGACATCGAGGTGGATCCACGTCTTCGCACGATCACGGCGGAGCGGGCCGTCGATGCCGTCGACGAAGCGCTCGCAGACCTCCACGAGGCAGTCGGCGGTGGAGATGGTCGTCTGGCCGCGTTCGAACAGCGAGGTTCGTGCCTCGTGCAGCGCCGCCTCGATGATCTGGCCGCGACCGAGATCGAGCTCACCGTCGATGCGCCAACGATGGCCATCGGTCATCCTCGTCGACACGCGATCGGAGTCGTCGCGGGACGGCGACGGACCGGCATCGTCGGCATCGTCGACCTCCGCATCGTCGACCTCCGCATCGTCGGGGTCGCCGACGAACCACTCCTTGCGGATCGTCTTGCGCAGACGCGCGACGGTCGCGACCTTGCCCCACTGCAGGATGTCGGCATCGGCCCACGACGGCGCCTTCACCAGCACGGCGACCTGCTCGAGCGCCAGCTCGCCGCAGTCGAACGCACCGATCACGACCGGGAAGTCAGCACGTCGTTGCGCGACCCGCACGATGTCACGCGCCCGCTCGGGCGACACACCGGCCTTCAGCGCCAGCCACTGGGCGGGGGAGTGAATGCCCGGACCGGACCACATCTCGTCTGCCAACACCTCCTCCATCACCTCGGCGAGTCGGGCGTTGGCGACGTTCAGGACACCGGCGAGTTCGGCGATCCGATCCTCCACCGACGGCCCTGCCACGTCCATGGAGTCATCGTACACATGTTCGATCAAATGGCAACGCCCCAGCTCACGGCTGATACCGATGGGACGGTTGCGATTGATCTCATCGACAGATCGAAGGAGTTCGGGGCTCGGCGACGGGTCTCGACGACCGACCGGCGACGCCAGAACGGCCTCGACCCGCCACGGTCGATGTGGTCACCAATCGATGTCGGGAGTCGGTGGGAACAGGCGATCGCGCTCGGCTGCGAGGCGATCGCAGTCCCAGTCGGCACCAACCCGTGCGAGGATGATCGGGCTCTTGGAGAGGTCGGGGTACTGAACCCAGTCGGCGCCCGACCCGGCGAAGATCGGATCGCTCGCCCCGATGACGAGCTGTTCGGAGTCGTCGGTGACGGTGCCCGACAGCAGATCGGGTTCGACCAGGAACGCCTCGTAGGCGAAGATCTCCCGGCGAGCGATGTACAGCTCCCCGGCGAGGTCCTCACCGACCCGGATGCTGACGGTGATCCCCGGCCGGCCGTCTCCGTCGTCGTCGACGATGCGGGGGTCGTCCGGGTCGGTCGGCAGCGTCTCGTTGGCGGGGTCATCGAGTCGGATCCCCACTGGAGTGGGGGTCGCGGGCCGACGGATGCGGAGGGCTCCATCGACCACGTCGACGTCGACCGAGGTGCTCGGCGGCTTGATCGCCTGTGTCGCGGCATCCGACAGCTCGGTCTCGATCGGCTGATCGGTGAGCTGCTCCGAGAAGCAGAACCGTGCGGTATCGACGATCTCCCCGTCGACTTCCGTGAAGTCGTTGAATCCGTAGCTGACGATCAAGGTCTTGATGAGGCCGTCCTCGTAGGCGACGACGTCGTAGTGGGCCCAGCGGCCGATCAGTTGCTCGCCCAGCGGTTCGTCGGCGGCGTCGGGAACCGTCGTTGGCGTCGACGTCGAGGTGGGCAGCGATCCGGCGGTCGTGATCGTGGTGGTGGTGGTGGTGGTCGTGGTGGTGGCGGCTGCGGTACTCGCAGCCGCGGTGCTGGTGGCCGTGGCGGCGGTGGCAGCGTCGCTCACGGGGCTCGTGGGATCGACCGGTCCGGCGGCCTCGCCGGCGCACCCAGCGACGAACATCAACAGGGGCAACACGAGTGTCAGGTGGCGCACGACGCGGATCTCGGTCGTCACGAGGGAGCTGCGGCGAGAGCGACGTCGTCCAGCCGCTCGAACGCGGCGATCACCTCGGCCGACGAGCGACGAGCTCCGGTCTGGAGATACTCCATCGCGCGCAGCGCGGCCTCGTGGGCATCGAGGCTGGAACCGGCGACGCAATCCTCGACCACACGACAGAAGTAGTCGTGCTGATGGCCGTCGACGAACGTGTAGTGGACGCAGACGTCGGTGTGGCCGCCGAGCAGGATGAGTGTGTCGGCTCCGAGACCCTTCAGCAGGATCTCGAGCTCGGTACCGAAGAAGCACGAGTAGCGACGCTTGCGGATCACGTAGTCGTCGGGTCGGACGCCGAGCGCGTCGGCGATCTCGGTGCCCGGATCACCCTCGAGGAGGTGGACGCCCTCCGCGCCGTCGAGCTCGCGACCGAAGTCGACCAGGTCGCGACGATGCGCCTCCTGGAAGAACACGATCGGGACCCCGAACTCACGAGCCTTCTCGACGAGCGCCGGCGCCCTGTCCATCCGCTCCCGGTAACCGGGCATGAACGGGAGCGCAGACGGTTCGGAACCGGTGGACGCGCCACCCTGGATGTCGATCACGAACAGCACGGGCCGGCCCTCGATGAGATCGTGTGGTGTGGTCATGACGGTTCCTGGTGCACGTCGCAGCCCGCCGAACGCGAAGCCTCGCGATCAGACTACGCGAGTGCAGTGCGACGACCCACTCCGTCGTCCGTCACGTCGAACATCTCCGACGACCCGATCGAAAACCCGACCAGATTGGTTGACTTTTGCTGTCCGTCATGCTCGAATCCCGATTGAACAAGTCGACATTCCCCACTTTCAACGCCTGGAGACACCATCGTGAGCGACACCACCACCCAGCCCCTGAACGACGTGAACCTCGAAGCCGTCGGCGCCCTCGCCGGCGCCATCAACGACGATCCGAATCGGGCCGCCACGACCTGGAGCGCATCGGTCCGCTGGACGGGCGCATTCCGATCCGAAGCGACCGTACGACAGTTCGCACCAGTGCCGTCGGACGAACCCGCAGGTCTCGGTGGCACCGATCTGGCCCCGAACCCCGTCGAACAACTCCTCGGCGCACTCGGGAACTGCCTCGCGGTCGGGTACGCCGCCAACGCCAGCGCAACCGGCATCGAGCTGCGCGATCTCCGGATCGAGCTCGAGGGCGACCTCGATCTGCGCACCTTCCTCGGGCTGCATCACGGCAACGCCGGGTTCGAGTCGATCCGCGCCACGGTGCACATCGACAGCGACGCGAGCTCCGACCAGATCGAGACACTCCACCACAGGGTCACAACGACGTCGCCGGTCGGGCACACCCTGTCACGGGCGGTACCGGTGGCGATCGACCTCGCATGAGGCCACCGTGTACCGAGCCGCTCAGCCGGTCGCGCCGAGTCGGGGCATCCACACCCCGCGCCCGCGCGGGTGAGGTCGAGGAAGTGCCAGACCGGGGAGAGCAGGTCGATGCCGCGCCAATGATCACCGTCGATGTGAGCGCCACCTGAGTAGGTCAGCCGTGGCGCACCCGCATCGAGCTCGAACACCGTGACGAACGGTTGCTGGTTCCCATCCCCGTCCTGACTCCCGAAATCGGTCTTGAAGGTGGTGCCGACGGCGCTCAGCCAGCGCAGCTGCGTCCAGCCGTGCTCGACCGCGAGGCGCTCGTTGTCGTCCACCGTGGCCGCCGTCACCAGTGCCAGGTCCAGGTTCTCGGCGAGATGATGTTCGACGGCGTTCCAGCCATCGGCCCACATCGAACACATCGGGCACGGTGACGTCTGCTTCGCTCCGAACATGAAGTGGTACAACACGAGCGGCCGGTCGGCGGCGCCGAAGAGCTCGGACAGCCGCACCGGACCGTTCGACGACCCGAACTCGTAGTCGTCGACGATCGGTCCAGGTGGTAGATCGCGTCGCATTGCGGCGACCGACTCTCGTTGTTGCATCAGCGCCAGTTCGGCTGCCCGGAGCTCGGTGCGGGCGGCCGCGTGATCGACTGCGAACTCGATCTTCATGTCGAACGGCCGGTGAAGGCCATCAGCGCCGTGACGGGATCGGCATCCTTGGGATCGGTCGGCTCGGCGAAGCCCTTCCCGTCGCCGCGGTTGTCGGGCTGGATGATCTGTGACGCGATCTCGGCCACATACGAGGTGAGCGGCGCCGGCGGCGAGAACTCCTGGCCGGTGGCCCGTGCGAAGTCCCAGGCGTGGACGAAGAACTCGAGGCTGAGGATGCCGGCCGGCAGGGTGGCAGGCGCCGTGCCCCCTCCGAAGGGCACCTCTCCATCGAGGCCCCTGGCTCGCCATGCGGCCAGGGCCGGTTCGGCCGCCCGTGCGATGTAGTCCTCGGCGCTGGCTGCCTCGATCTGCTCCGGGATCTCGGCGCCGGCCATGCCACCGAGTCCTCGCAGGCTGCCGATCAGGTGCTCCACGAGGTCGTGCACGGTGAACTCGTCGCACGGAGTCGGCAGCTCGCGATGATCCGATGTGAACGCCAGCATGACCTGTTGGCACAGCGCCCAACTCGCCTCGGCAGCAGACAGGTGATCGAGCTCGTCGCCGCCCGTCGCCCAGGGGTCGAGTCCGGCGTCGCCGACGCTCGCGGCGACACCGAGCCGCTCCAGGTAGTGCGTCCAGCCGTCGTGATGCCCTGCCGCCTGCTCGGGTGAGAGCCCATCGTGGGTCAGCCGGACGAGTGTCCGTTCCCCCGAGGGTTCGAGTTCGACCACGATCGTCGACGAGCCGGGTGCGGGCTGATCGGAACCTTCCCATCCCCACGTGTAGACCATTCGACGGCCCGGGTCGATCTCGGTGAACGTGCCGCTCGCGATGTGTCCCGGAGTCACCGTCAGGCGGTACTCGCCGCCCGCCCGGAGATCGACCGCCGCGCTGACGGCCTGCCAGCGTCGGAGTCGGTCGGGCTCGGTGAACAGCGCGAACGCCTCATCGGGGGTGGCGTCGATCAGCCGTTCGAAGACGATCGGTCCGGATGACGTGCTGACGTCGTGCTTCGCTGCGTCGGTCATGGGTGTGGTTCCTTCCGCTTCAGGGATCGGGCCGACGACTCCAGGTCGTCGAGTTCGTTGATCAGGAACAGCTCGATCGCGGAACGGGCCCGTGCGAGTCCGTCCGGGTCGATGCGGTACAGGCGTTGTCGACCGGATCGTCGTTCGGTCACTATGCCCGCCTCGCGCAGCACTTTGAGGTGCTGCGAGACCGCGGGCCGACTGATGTCGATCGTCTCGGCGATGCGCCCGACCGGTGCTTCGCCGAGGTGAGCCAGCCGCGCGAGGATCTCGCGCCGTCGCGGCTCGGTCACGGCATCGAACGGCTCCACGTCGATTACGTTAGTGGACACTTACCTATTCGTCAATGCCAGTCCGACGGTCCCGGCAGACATCGGGTCGTCACGTCAGTCAGTAGCCTCCCATCACGATGAGCAGCAGTTCGACGAGCCCTGAGCGACACGCCATGCTCTCGGGCTGGGGGCAGGCCCGAACGAGCGCCGCCGCGGTGGTCGATGTCGATGCCGAATCGCTCGCCGCTGCGGTGAAGGACCTCCCCGAGCGCGGCGGCATCGCCCGCGGGCTCGGTCGCTCGTACGGCGACCCCGCCCAGAACGCCGGTGGGCACGTGATTCGGCTCGCACCGGCCAACGGGAGCATCGTCGTCCACGACGACGCTTGCACGGTCACCGCCGGCGCAGGCGTCACGATCGACGATCTGCTCGATCTCATCGTGCCCCGTGGCTACTTCGTGCCCGTGACCCCCGGCACTCGATTCGTCACGGTCGGCGGCGCGATCGCCAGCGACATCCACGGCAAGAACCACCACGCCGATGGCTCGTTCGGCGACCACGTCACCAGCATGCGCCTGATGCTGGCAGACACGACCGTGGTGGAGATCGCACCCGATCGAGATCCCGATCTGTTCTGGGCGACGATCGGCGGGATGGGCCTCACCGGCGTGATCCTCGATGCCACCTTCCGGCTCATCCCGATCGAGACCAGCCGCATGTCGGTCGAGACCCGCCGGGTCGACCACCTCGACGAGATCATGGCTCGCATGTCGGCCACGGACGACCATGTGCGCTACTCAGTCGCGTGGCTCGATCTGCTCGCGACCGGTCGGCACCTCGGTCGCGGTGTCCTGACCAATGCCGATCACGCCCGTCTCGTCGATCTCGGGACGAAGGAGTCGTCGACCCCGCTCGACTACCGGAGCCGTCAACTCATCGACATCCCACCCATCGTCCCCGCGCCGGGTGTCATCAACCGGTTGTCGGTCACTGCGTTCAACGAGATGTGGTACCGCAAGGCCCCCCGGGAGCGCCACGACGAACTGCAGTCGATCGCCGCGTACTTCCACCCCCTCGACCTCGTCGGTGACTGGAACCGGGTCTACGGCCGCCAGGGTTTCCTCCAATACCAGTTCGTCGTCCCGTTCGGTGCCGAGGACGTGATGCGGACCGTCATCGAGCGGATCTCTGCTGCCCGGCTCCCGATCTTCCTGTCCGTGCTCAAGCGCTTCGGAGCGAGCAACCCCGCCCCGCTCAGCTTCCCGTTGGCCGGCTGGACGCTCGCGATCGACGTCGGGACCCGCGCTCCCGGGCTGCCCGAGCTGCTCCGAGGGCTCGACGCTCTCGTCCTCGACGCCGGCGGCCGTCACTACTTGGCGAAAGACTTCCAGACCGCGCCGGAGTCGATTCGACGCGGCTACCCGCGCCTCGCCGACTGGCTCGCAGTCCGCGAGCGAGTCGATCCGACCGGCGTCTGGGCGAGCGACCTCAGTCGTCGTCTCGGACTCACGCCTGCGAGCTGACCTCGACCGACGACCCGACAGGCACCATGCACAACGCACTGAACGAACCCCAGACCATCGTCGTGCTCGGCGGCACCAGTGAGATCGGACGAGCCATCGCCGACTCCTTGATCGCCCCGACGACACGGACCCTCGTGCTGTGCTGCCGGCGTCCGGACGAGGCACAGCCCGAACGGTTCGAGCACGACGGGCTCCACGTCGTCGTCAAGCACTTCGACGCCGCGGCGACCGAGACCCACAGCGCAGTGATCCGCGAGATCGTCGCCGAGTGCGGCGACATCGACGTCGCCATCGTCGCGTTCGGCGTGCTGGGATCACTGGCCGATGTCGACGACGATCCGCATGCCGCGGCGCAGGTGGTCCACGTCAACTACACCGGTGCGGTGTCGTCCTGCCTCGCGCTCGCCGGACAGATGCGTCGTCAGGGGCACGGCCGCATCGCCGTCCTGTCGAGCGTCGCCGGCGAACGCGGACGTGCCAGCAACTACGTGTACGGCTCGTCGAAGGCCGGTCTCGACACGTTCGCCCAAGGTCTCGGCGATGCGCTGGCGGATACCGGAGTCGGGGTGACCGTGATCCGGCCGGGCTTCGTTCATTCCCGAATGACCCGCGGCATGAGATCGGCACCGTTCGCGATCACGCCGCGCGTGGTGGGCGAGCTCGCCGCCGACGGTATCCGGAGGGGTCGGCACACCGTCTGGACCCCTGGGGTGCTGCGCTACGTGTTCATCGTCCTCCGGCATCTGCCGCGTCCGGTCTTCCGCCGGCTGCCGCTCGGCTGAACGACGACCCGAACGGCGTCGGATCCGGCGGAGTGGCCGCCGTCGCCGCGTCGCACCGACGATCGCCCGCCCGCTACTCGAGACCGTCGAACGCGGCGGGATACGCGACGTCGCCGCCAAGTCGGGGATCGTCGGACCGGAACGCCGAGAGACGCAACAGTTGGGCAGCTTCGGGTGGAGCCCAGTCGGGGAGTGGCAGCGTCAGCCCGTGCGCGCCTGCCGCCTCGAACCCGAATCGCGAATAGTAGGTCGGGCTGCCCTCGAGGACCACGAACGGCTCGCCGAGCCGATCGGCGATCCGGGTGACGGCACGAACGAGGGCTCCGCCGATCCCGCGACCCTGGAACTCGGGCAACACCGCGAGCGGGGACAGCATGACGATGCGATGCGTCCCGTCGTCGTTGCGGACTGCCGCACCGCTGATCATGACGTGGCCGACCAGTACGCCGCCGACCTCCGCGACCAACGCCATCTCGCCGATGTACTCCGATGACGACCGGATCCGTTCGACGAGCCCCGCCTCGGCCGCTGACCCGAACGCTGCCGTCACGACGCCAGCGATCGCTCTGTGATCGGCGGGTCGCTCGGGCCGGATGACGGGATCGGCTGCCATCGGTGCAGTGTCTCATCCGACCGTGCCCCACCGACGATCGGATCACGGCTCCGCGGGAGGAGCGGACGGGTCGATTCCCCCACCGCCGATGCCGCCGGCCCGCCCGGCGACGTCGGCGGGGTTCAGACCACCGCCGCCGTCGCAGCGCTCGAACAGCAACACCAGGTTCGTGTTGTAGCTCGCGACCAGGCAGTGATGGTCGGCCACCGCCTGGTTGTGTTCCTCGGACCCGCGCAGCGACGACTCGTTCGGCTCCATCCAGCCACCCCACGTGTTCGTCAACACCACGAAATCAGCGGATTCGATGTCGTCCGCCATGCCCGAACCCGCGGCGTCGGCCAGACCGGGATCCATCTCGATGAAGTACGTGGCAGGCTGCAACTCATCGAAGAGCCAGTACACATACGTGTCGGCGTAGATCGTGCGGGCGAGGTCGCCCGGCCCGACGAACAGTCGGTCGCCCGGCTTCGAACGGGCCTCCAACTCGGGGATCATCTCGTTGATCGCCGATTCGACAGCAGGATCGCCGACCCAGAAGCGACGCCCATCGCGCTCGATCTCGAACGGGAGCGGAAGGTTGCCTACCGAGACTCGGCTGTGGAGGAGATAGGTGCGATAGGTGTAGAACGGGCACACCACGAACATGAGCAAGCCGATCGCGACGGTCGCCACGACCGGCGACCGCCAGCCGCTCCAGGTGACTCGCCACCGCTGCACCAACAGCGAGACGATCACGACGGCGAGCGGCCACGACACCACCGCGACCCAGGCAAGGTGGGTCGAGTCCGGTCGCTGGAGCGCCTGGGGCAGGATGCCGAGACCGAAGAGCGACGCGATCACCAGAGCGTCGGTCGGAGCGCCCGGGCGAGCGCCGTGGCAACGGTGCATGCGAACCGCCCAGAACGCCACGCCGACCGCGATCACGATGACCGCCCAGAACCAGAAGAACAGCTGCTGGCTGGCCGTCGGAGCGGGAAAGCGCCACCACGGTGGCAGGCTCTCGGCGACGGCCTGCAGCGCACCGTCGACCCGACCCCAGCTGGGTGGGCGTGGCAACTCGCGCCCGGGACGGAGCCGAACGACCGGGTCGATGACCATCCCGTCGAACGCATCGACGGGGCCGGCGCGCCCGAGGTGGTACCACATCGGGAGCAGCCCGACGGCAGCGCCACCTGCGACGACCAGGGCGTCCGCTCGGCGCCGCCACAGCGCCCACCCGAACGCCACTCCGAGCGCGATCGCGAGATCGGGTCGAAAGCCGAGCGCGAGTCCCGCCAGGCCGCCTGCCACCCACCAGTCGCCGACCACACCCGTCGCTCTCCCACGCACCGCGAACACGAGGGACCACAAGCCGAGAGCGACACCGCCGTGCCAGGCCAGAGCCGTCAGCCCGATCGGTGTGACGATCAGGAACGTCGCCACGATCGCCGCGCCGACGGCAGCGAGATACCCGAACGCGCGTGTGAGGGCGTAGATCCCGAAGATGATCCCGAGGTGCTGGAGGAGGCCGAACGTGCGTTCGCTCTCGAGAGCGTCACCTGCGACCCGGTACCAGAGCGCCAGCGCATCGAGCGACGCCGGTCCGTAGAGATGCAGGAAGTCGACGTTGGGCACCTTCCCCTGCTGGACGAGCGACGGGAAGACCAGCATGAAGCCTTCTTCCATCGACGCCCCGGTGCCGCGATACAGCCCCCGGAGCGGGATCGCGACGACGGCGAGCACCGCCGAGACGGCAGTCACCCCACGCCAGAGCGACCGACTCGGTCGACGGGGGAGCGCGCCGCCCACCACGAAGGCCCGTTGCGGCTCGCTCGACATCGTCGCCACGGTAGCGAGCCGCAGCACGCGCTCCCGCGCATCTCTTGCGAGGTCCACTCGGCCGCAGCGCGGACGTCGTAGCCTTCCCCGAGCGAGTCGAATGGCGCGCAGGATCCACGATGCCGCACCCAGCAGACGATCAAGCCGACCAGCTGCTCGGTCGCGCCATGGCGTTCCTGGCAACCGGGCTCGCGACGCTTCCTGTGGTCGTGGCCGCAGTTCGTGCGGCGGCCGGCTCTTGGGTGCCTCAGGGCGACGACGCCTACTTCACCGTCAGATCGCTCGACGTCGCCACGGAACACCACCCGTTGGTCGGAGCCTGGTCGTCCGGTTCCGCCGACATCGAACGCAACGTCAACAACCTCGGCGCGCTCCAGCTGGATCTCCTCGCACCCTTCACCAGAGTCGCGCCGATGGCGGGCACGGCCGTCGGGGTCGCCGCCGTTCACGTCGCCGCGATCGTCACGACCGCCTGGCTCGTCCGTCGCCTCGCTGGCGACCGCGCCGTGCTGCCGGCCATGGTCGCGGCCGCGCTGATGACCTGGGTGATGGGATCCGAGATGCTGATCACACCGCGGCAGCACCAGTACCTCCTGCTGCCGTACCTCTGCGTCCTCGTCGCAGCGTGGGCCGCGGCCGCAGGTGACCGCTGGGCGATCGTGCCGTTCGTCGCAGCCGGCAGCCTCGTGACCCAGACGCACCTGAGCTACCCGATCCTCGTCGCAGCGGTCGCGGTCCCGGCCATCGCCGGCCAGGCGCACGCCGTGATCCGATCCGACGAACGACACGTCCACCGGCGACCGTGGACGATCGCCGTCGTGCTCGCCCTCGTGCTGTGGGCCCAGACGGTGATCGACCAGCTGTTCGGATGGGGCAACCTCCGAGCGGCGTTGGCGTCTCCTGGCGAAAGTCGGGCTGCCGGAGCAGCCACCGGGCTGCGCATCGTGGCCGACGTGCTGATCCATCAGAGGGGATACCTCCGACCCGGCTTCGCCGACTACGACCCGAACACCACCCTGGCCGGCGACGGCCGCCTCGCCGCGTTCGTCGTGGTCTGGATCGTGCTCGGCGGGGCGGCGATGGTCGCCTGGCAGACGGCCCATCGAACCGCAGCGGCAGCGTTCGGTGTCGCATTCGCTGCGGTCATCGGGGCCGTCGTCGACGCCGCCCGACTCCCGGTCACCCAGTTCGGCCTCACTGCTGCCAACTACCGATGGCTGTGGCCGACCGCAGCCTTCCTCGTCATGAGCGGTCTCGTGGCGTTGCACCACCTCATCCGCCCGCCCGATCCGCGGTGGGTGCCGGCCGGCATCGGCGCATCGCTGGTCGTGCTGGTCGCCGTGAACCTCCCCACCTCGTACCAGGTCGATCGGCCCGAGGTCTACCACGACCGGATCGGTGCCACGGCCGAACTCACCGGACAACTCGCCGCCGCCGAGCTCGACCGACTCGACGGACCCGTCGTGATCGATCAGCGTCGTATGTACTTCGGTCATCCGTTCGCCTACCCGGTCGCCGTCGTGCTGCGCGACCAGGGAGTGGAGTACCGGCTGGAGGGGGAGCAGCAGTGGCGACGCTTCGGTGAGAGTCGGGTCAGCGACGGCACCGAACCGTTCCGGCTCATCCTCGTCCACGGCGATGAAGCTCTCGCCCAGGCGGTCAGCGCCGATGTGATCGCCTACGTCGGCGGACCCGACCCGGTCGCGCTGATCCTCGAGGAGCGCGGTTGAGCGACGACCACGACATGGCCTGGTACGTGGACGACCTCCGGCGTCGAGGCGTGCGTCGGATCCACGTGCTCGCCTGGCGTGATCTCGACGATCCCGACGCGGGCGGATCGGAGGTGCACGCCGACGAGTTCATGCGCCGGTGGGCCGATCACGGCCTCCAGGTCCTGCACCGGACCTCGGCCGCCGTCGCTCTCCCGCCGGTCGATCGCCGAAACGGCTACGACGTCATCCGGCGGGGGAGTCGGTACAGCGTGTTCCCCCGGACGATCGCGGCCGAGCTCCTCCACCGCATGGGCCGGTTCGACGCACTCGTCGAGATCTGGAACGGTGTGCCGTGGTTCTCCCCGCTGTGGTGCCGGCGACCTCACATCACGGTGCTCCACCACGTGCACGGTCCGATGTGGGATCAGATCCTCCCTGGTCCGCTGGCGGCCGCCGGACGCGCCCTTGAGGCGCGCGTGGCGCCGCCGTTGTACCGGCGCGGACTCACGGTCACGCCATCTGACGCCACTCGGGACGAGCTGCTCGAGCTCGGATTCCGGTCGGAACGGGTCGTCGCGGTACCCAACGGGGTCGACCCGTTCTTCGCCCCCGGCAGCTGCCGAACGGAACACCCGTCGATCGTGGCCGTCGGCCGGCTCGCGCCGGTCAAGCGGTTCGATCTGGTCGTCGACGCGGCGGTCGAGGCGAAGCGACGGATTCCCGACCTGACGCTCACGATCATCGGTGAGGGACCGGCCCGCGCCGACCTCGAGCGGCGGATCACCGCGGCGGGGGCCACCGAGTGGGTCAGCCTTGCTGGGCGGCTCGACCGGAACGAGCTGCTGGAACAGTACCGACGTTCGTGGCTCGTCGTCAGCGGCTCGTTGGCCGAGGGATGGGGACTCAGCCTCACCGAGGCGGCGGCGTGCGGGACAGCAGCCGTCGCCACCGACATACGCGGTCATCGCAGCAGCGTGGTCGACGGCGTGACGGGTGTGCTCGCGTCGGCGGAGCGCCTCGGTTCGGTGATCGCCGACGTGTTGGCCGACTCGCCTCGACGCACGGTGCTCGAACGAGCTGCGCTGTCCAGGGCGCGGCGCCTCACGTGGGACAGTTCGGCGCTCGGCATCACCAAGGCGATGCACGACGAGGTCGTACGAACCGGTCGCCGCGGCCGGTAGCGTCAGCGCGCCGTGCGTGCCGTCGTCGTTCTTCCCACCTTCAACGAACGAGAGAACATCGGCGCCTATCTCCGGGCCCTCCGCGACGTGACGAGCGATGTCGACGTGCTCGTCGTCGACGACAACAGCCCTGATGGCACCGCCGAGCTCGCTCGCGCGCTGGGAGCGACCCATGGCGGCGTGAAGGTGCTCGATCGGCCGAACAAAGAGGGTCTGGGGAGCGCATACCGCGCCGGGTTCGACTGCGTGCTGGCGGGGGGCTACGACGTCGTGATCTCGATGGATGCCGATCTCTCCCACGATCCGGCGGAGATCCCGACGATGATGGCGAAGCTGGCCGACGGCGCCGATGCCGTGATCGGATCGCGCTACGTCACCGGTGGCGGCACGACCGACTGGCCCGTCAGGCGTCAGTTGCTCTCGAAGTGGGGCAACGCCTACACGCGATGGATCCTCGATCTCCCGACCTCCGACTGCACCTCCGGCTACCGCGCCTACCGGGCGAGCGCGTTGGCGGCCATCGAGCCGAGTTCGACGAGCGCCGAGGGATATGCCTTCCTCACCGAGCTCGTGCGACGCCTCAGCCGGCTCGAGTTCGCTCTCGTGGAGACGCCGATCATCTTCCGCGACCGCACCCATGGAAGATCGAAGATGTCGGGGGCGATCATCGTCGAGTCGATGCTGCTCGTCACCCGGTGGGGGGTCGCCGATCGAGTCCGCCGTTTTGGACGACTCGGGCGAGCCCGTCATCGCTCGATCTGAGACGCTTCCGTGCGGCGGCGGCTCAGCTCGGGCACCCGTCGGGCGGTGACACCGTGAGGACGAACGTCGTGCCGACCCAGTTCATCAGGGGTGGACGCGCCGCGATCAGTTCGTCCATGACCGCGCCGTCGCCGCCGACGAGGTCGTGGTCGATCCACCACCCGAACCAGCCCTCCACGATCGCTCGATGAACCGCCGCTTCGTCACCCGCTGCGACCGATGCGGCCAGCTCCCGGTCGCGACCCGTCATCTCCGGTGCCGTCGCGACCGCCGACACGTCGAGGCTGCGGGCGCGCTCCTCGAGACCGGCGGCGAGTGCCGCGAGTTGCTCCTCGGTCGCCGCGCCCACGTCGCTGGCCCGCGCCAGGACGCAGTCGGGGCCGGTGTACGAATAGGCGTCCCATCCCTGTAGTTGCGTGAGGGTGTACCGCTCCCGCCCATCGGAGCGGCGGCTGGTGCCGAGCTGTCGCACCAACACCTCGTCCGCGACCCGGAACTCGATACCACGGTCGACCAGCTGCGCCATGATCGCGGAGCTGTAGGGCTCGTAGACCCGGAGGTTGTCGGTGCGGTAGAGGACCGGGTCGATGTCGGCCAACGGCTCGATCTGGTCGAACACGCGCTCGAGCGCGGGCATCACCTCGGTGTCGGCGAGCGGGCCGTGCTGCTGGGTGTAGGTCGGCACGTTCGCGACGGCGAACGCACCTGCGACCGCGATCGCACCCACCGGCACATATCCGCGAACGACCGACGAGCCCCGCTCGGCGCGCCGAACTCGCCACCACCGAAGTGCGGCGCACGCGATCGTCGCATGGCACCACAGGGCGAGCACGAACAGCCATCGGGTGTGGTGTGCGGCCAGGCCCACGCTGCCGACGGTCAGGCGTCCGAGCGCGATCACCGAACCGATCAGGCCGATCAGCGCGAGCGATGCGACGGCCGTCAGCAACCGGTCACCCTGGCGGGCTGCCCAGCGCGCGCTGCACACGAGCAGCACCGACACAGCTGCGAAGGCCACGGTTGCCAGCACCGGGTTCGGGAGCCACGGGATGTCGACCCGTGCGCCGTCAGGTCCGGACACGGTGCCGGCCGGCTCGATCGTGTCGGCGAAGCCCCATCGCGTCCACCACGGAGGGAGCGCGAACACGGCGCTGACCATGCGGAACGCGTTCGCGAACCCGACCGCGACATCGGTCCCGCCCGCGCTCCGGGCCAGTCGACCGAGATTGCCCTCGGACTCGCCGAACAACTGCTCGATCACGGGCTGCGCCCAGACGACAACGACGACGGCGGCGCTCCAGGCGAGTTGTCGCGATCGAACGACGCCGGCGAGCTGTTCCCGACGCGGCGGCGACGCGTTCGCGATCGACACCGCGATGGTTCCGAACACGACGACGGCACCGATGTAGGCGTAGCTGATGTGGGTCTGCAGGATCACCGACCAGACGAGCACCAACCACGGCCACGTGAACCGATGCCCGGTCATCGCTCCTACCGAGAGGACCAGAGCACACAAGAACGGGAACAGCAACGCGTGGGCCTGGAACATGTCGAACAGGACGTCGCTCCCCATCGTCCAGGCGAGCGCCCCGCCGACGAGCAACGTCCACGCCTCGAACGCGCCGCCGCCGATGCGTCGCGCCGCCATCGCCGCCAGGACGACGCACAGCGCATTGACAGCGCCCACCCCGACCGCGTTGCCGACACCGGGCGAGAAGGCGTGCGCGAACGGGGCGATCAGATCGGCGTAGATCGGGCCGGGATTGTTGATGTTGCGGCCGAGCGAACGCGAGGCCGACGACCACGATCCGAGCAGGGGATGATGCTCGGTTCCGACATCGGCAGCCCGAAGGTAGAGCAGGGCGCTGTCGCCGATCGGGAACCAGCCGGTGGCGACGGCACGTCCGACTGCCGTCACGAACGGCACGAGGGTGACGGCGTACAGCGGCCAACGGATCCGGTCGAGCGTGATCTCGCCGACACCGCTCATCGGTCGCGGCGCGGTGACGCCTCGATGCCGAGCACGGCGATCCCCGACGATTGCGCGAACCCGGCGAACAGCACGACGAAGCTCGTCAACGTCACCACCATCACCGATGCCAACACCACCACGATCGAGAGCACTCCGGCACCCGGACGGTCTCCGGCCGCTCCCGTGAGCACGAGCACGACCATCGTCACCAGCGCGACGAACGACACACCGGACGCGACGAGCATCCGTACGGCGATCCGTTCCGAGAACGGCAGCATCATGCGGATGCCGTGGGCCACCAAGGAGGCCCGATTCATCCGTGACTGACCGGCGAATCGCTGCCCGCGCGCACACGGCACCGTCGCCGTCGGACGTCGCAGGGTGAGCAGGGTCGACGAGTAACAGAGGTCGAAGCTCGGATGGCCGATGGTCGTGACGAGCGAATCGCCGCGCTGGGCCGCGAAGTTGCCGGAACGGACTGCAGTGCCGGTCACCAGCCGGAACAGGACGCGGAACCCCACGTACATCAACCGGAAACCGAACGACTCCGTCCGCTCGGTGCGTTCCGCGAGCGCCAGCGGCACCCCTTCGGTCTCGACCGCGTGGACGAGGCGGGGCACGTCGGCGGGTTGATCCTCCCCGTCGCTGTCCATCGTGACGACGATGTCGTCGTTGGCGACCGATGCAGCGATCTGCCGGAGGCCGAAGACGATCGCGCGCTGGTGGCCCAGGTTGAACGGCGGGGTCAACACCTCGACGTCGGTGAGCGCGCGGAGCTGATCGACCTCACGATCGGCGCCCGCTGAGTCGTCGACGATCACGTGCCGAATCGACCGTGACGAACCATCGGCACCACAGTGTTCGGCCACTTCGCGGCGAACGCGAAGGAACGACTCCGTGTCGCGGAGCAGCGGACTCAGGATCCACAACGTCATACCGGGGTCCCCGTGCGCCGCGCCACGACGAGAACCGACGTGCCGAGCGGCCAGAACCGTCGTCGTCGTGCCGTCGCGGAGCTGATCCGCATCGCGATGCGATCGATCCACGCGGGTAGATCGGGGAACTCGGCTGCCGTTCCGTCCGAGCGGCGCCAACGGCGTAGGAGCGCGACCGGTACCAGCTCCGGGAACAGGTACGTCGACTCCTCGACCTCGAACCCCGCGGCTGCCACGACATCGGCGGCGTCGCGACGTGCGTAGCGGCGGTGGTGGCCGAGGTCGGCGTCCCACGACGAGAACAGCCAGGTCATCGCGGGCACGGTCACCACGATCGTGGCACCCGGTTCCATGCGGTCGTGGATCGACCGGAGCAGCGACGCGTCGTCGACGACGTGCTCGATCACGTCGAGCACCGCAACGACGGTGTCGGCCCGAATCGTCTCCCGGCTCTCGAGCTCCGCGCCGACGCCGAAGCGATCTGCGAGGTCGGCCGCCAGCGACGGCGACGATTCGCTGAAGCGATACCGCACCGACGTGGCTCGGAACTCGTCGCCGAGGAGGCCGGAGCCGGCGCCCAGATCGACCACGGATCGTGCGGCCGTGCGCTCGACCACCGCACGCACCTGCGCGAACCGCACACGATGCCAGAACGTCGGTGAAGACGACCGGGCGACGTGCATCTGCTGTCGTTCGAGCGGTGTGAGCGCCGGTTGCATCACGGCACGAGGGTACTGGGCTCGACCGGTGTCAGAACGTGCTGCCAGCAGGCGCGATGAAGACGGCGATCGGTTCCCCGAGGACGAGCATCTCGCCGAGGTCGGCGACGATGTCGTCGGGCAGCCCGGGAGCGAGGCTGGCGCCGAAGATGTTGGTGTCGACGACCGGCACGAGATCCTCACGTCCGACCTCCGCGAGGCGGCCGAGCACCCGGGCCTCCAGGACGGCGAACCGCTGCCGCTCCTCAGCGGAACGATCGTCGTACTCGAGCACCTCCACGTAGCCGTCCCGGGTCCGCCATTCGTCGATCCACGAGCCGGACACCAGATGCACCTCAGCGTCGTACTCGCCGTCGCGACGCACGCGGTGCTCGGTGGCCGGCACGTGCCACGTGGGGTGGACCCCCACCCGATACCCGCGCCGCTCGAGCTCGTTCATCAGCGCGTATCCCTGGGCGCCGGGCACGACCGACTCCTGCCAGAACACGACGTAGCTACCTGCGCGACCGTTGGCGACGCCGACGCCGGCATCGAGCGCCGCCGTCACGTGGGGCATCACCACCCTCACGTCCTCGGCGAGATCGTTCTCGGGCACCTGATGGCCCACGGCTGCGACGATCGAGAAGAACGTGAGGACACCGCCGATCGCTCCGGCCGTGAGCGCGATCGTGCGATCGACCGGGACACGATCGCTCCAGCGCTCGCGCAGCACGATCCAGAGCGTCCAGAGCATCGCAACCGTCGCGAGCAACACCGCCGCCGACATCCACAGGGTCAGATAGAACCAGACCTTGCCGAAGATCCGCGAGATCGAGACGAAGCCTGCAACCACGGCGACGACCGCGACCGCGTGGAGACCCACCAGATGACGATGGCGGCGCCGAACTGCCCAGACGGCTGCCGCCGACCACAAGGTGATCACGATCACGCCGACCACGTTGAACCCGCCGACCTGACCCGCTCGATGCACGAAGGCATCGTCGCGGCGAACCAGATCGACGGTGATCGACCAGATGTCGAAGTGCTGCAGCACCTGCCGCCCGGCGGCACCGAGCCCGATCGGCGGTTCGGGTTGCTCGGTCGCGAAGTGTCGAATCAGTGTCGCGATGTTGCCGTCGCCGCGGCCGCTGCGAAGCTGCTCGATCGCCGGAGGGAGCCACAGCACGGCGGCGACGGCGAGCGTCGTCGCCAGCTGACGCGCCGGGCCCTGCGTTCCGTGTCGACGGGCGTTCGCGATCTCCCGGCTCAGCCAGCCGACGACGAGTACGTTCACGGCGACCGCGCTGACCAGATACGGCACGTGGGTCTGGGCGGCAATCACGCTCGTGACCGTCGCGAGCGGCGCCATCCAGTGATCGCCCGACAGCACGGACCAGGTCGCCACCAATGCGACCAGCCAGAGCAGGACCGGGAAGTACGGGTTCCACGGGTGGGTGAGGACCGTGAGGCCGTAGCCGCGAACGGCCACGGCGCCGAGTGAGGCGAACACGATCGCCCCGTGCCACCCGAGGCGGCGGCCCCCGATCAGCGCCAACACCACCACGCACATGCTGTTGACGACCACGCTCGCGAGCTCCATGCCCCATGCCGTCGAACCCGCCAGCCGGTACCACGGCGCCACGAGGTAGAACGACCACGGTCCGGGGTGGCTGCCCTGGTCGGGGAAATTGCCGATTCGACCGGGAAGCCCGATCAGCGGGGTATGGGTTCCGCCGACGTCACGCACCCGGAACTCGGTCATGGCCATGTCGAGAACGGGGACCCACGGCCGCCACAGCAGCACGATCGCAGCGAGCACGAGTGGCGAGCACGCCACTGCCCCGAGCAGGAGCGCCGGTCGACGGCGCAACCAGGTGATCACGGCGACCGAGGGTATCGATCGTCAGGTGTGCGCGAGGTGGGCATCTCGGCCGGCCCGCCGACGCCGCAGTCCGCCTCGGCCATCGAGTCACGGGCGGCGTCGCCGAAGCGGTCCGGTGAGGTGTCGGCATCGGCAACGTCGTCGGCGACCACTGCTCCGACCAGCAAGGAAGCCACCGCGAACATCCCGAAACCGTGCAGCACCTCGAACGTCGCCGGCCAGCCACCGCCCGGGAAGGGGGCGTCACGACGTTCCACGTACGCCGTGACCAGCCCGATCACCGCGACGGTGGAGATCGCCGTCAGCTCGCCCAGTCGGCGTCGGCGGGTGATGAGGAGAGCGCCGCCACCAGCGAGACCACCGGCGACCCAACCCGGGCCGACGAGCAGACCGGCGGCCAGTACCCACACGATCGCACCCGTCCGTGCTCGCCGCCGATCGAGGGGCCAGTGATCGAGGGGCTGGTGATCGAACCAGGTCGGCGGCGGTTCGCTCGGAGCGACCGCGGCGAGGCGGCGATGTCGGTCCGAGAGTGCGATGAGCACCGCGAACAGCGCGATCGCCAGCGATGCGAGCAGTGCGACCGTGAGCGGCAGCTGAGCCGTCCAGCGCAGCTCGACGACCACCGGAACCGTGCTCGGCCTGATCCACCAGCCGTTGAACCCGCCGTCGACCAGGACCGGTTCACCCAGGTCGGTGTCGGCAGCGGCGGACCACGCAGGGTTGAACCCCTCTCCCAGCACCAGCCAACAACCGTCGACACATCCGGTCACGACGACCGTACGGGAGAATCGTGCGTCGTTCGTGACGGTCGCCCGGACGGTCCCGCTGCCCGGACCGGTGGCGTCCAGCGCCCGAACGGCGCCGTCGTCGAGCACGATCCGGTCGATCGTGAGCGGCAGCCCGGTGTCGATCGAGGAGATCAGCTGACGACCTCGGTCGAGTTCGATCGGGTCGCCGCATGGCGTCGTAGCGATCGGGTCGCCGTCGACCCATCCGCCGCCGATCCGGAGCGAGGCCGACACGGGCGTGCCACCGACCTCGACCAACGGCACGCATGCGACATCGGCACCTGCCGTCGCGAATCCTGAGGTGTCGGGCGCGTCCGCGATGCGGATCTCGGCGATCGATGCCGGGAGCTGGACGGTGTCGCCGAAGCGTCGGTCGATCGTGGTCACCGCGTCGATGGCGGCGATCTCGATCTCGACGACACCAGCCGGCAAGGGCGGGTCCAGCAGCGCCGAGGCAGCGCCGCCGGCGTCCGGTGCGAGATCGATCGTCCGTTCCTCGCCCGCCGAACGCACCCGCACCCTGGTCACCCGGCTGAAGCCGGCGACCGGTTGCTGGATGTCGATCCGCTCCAAGGGCGTCGCGACGGCATCGATCACCACGCTCGCGCCGATCGCTCCGTCGAAGTCGGTGATCCAGGACGTCGCCGGATCACCGTCGAAAGCAGCGACCCCCGCGTTGCGTGGCGAGCCGGTGAGCCGATCGGTCGCGACGATCGGCCACCCGAAGAAGCTCGCCAACTCCGCATCCGACGCTCTGGCGTCGATTCGCGTCGTCAGTCGGACGTCGACGTCGCGGTGGAAGGGAAGATCGATCTCGCGCACGAGGTCGGTCTCGGGATCGTCTCGCCAGCGATCCATCGGGTCGGCCCGGAGGCGGGTGAGGACCACCGCCAGCGGCGTGCCGGGCGGAGCGATCGACAGGGCATCGTTGGGCGGTCGAACGATCTCGGAAGTGGGGCCTCGCCCGTGACCGATCTCGCTGAACCCGACGGCCGCCCCCGCACCCGCAGTGCCCGGCGTCCCGCCACCGACGGCGTCGATCGTGATGTCGACGACTCGCCCCGTGACCGGGATCGTCTGTCCGTCCGAGCCACGCGATCGTTCGTCGAGGGCGACCGAGATCGCCGGCCCGTCGCCCTCGGCGTCCCGGATGCTGACCGATGTGATCGTGCGACCCTGGGGCTCGGACGGCTGGTGCAGTGTGAGCTCGTCGACAGGGTCGAGGAAGGTGAGGCGGAGACGCTCACCGATCGGATTCGCGTGCTCGCCCACGAGCCACGACGTCTCGGGGTCACCGTCGATCGCCATGTACGGCCGGTGTTCCGGCAGGTACGCGAACGGCTCACCGTACGCCGTGGCGCTCGCCTGCACCGGTCCGCGCTGATCTGCAGAGGTACGGACCGTCAGATCACCGGGATCGAACAACGGGAGCCGCTGGTCGGACGCGGCGGGGCGAAGCAACGCCACATCCGGATCGTTGGACTCCGTGAAACCACGCGTGTCCTGCGAGCTCCGCCACTGCCTCGCTTCGGACCGATTCGTGTCGGTGACGATCAGTGCATCGGCGGCCGAGATGGCCGATCGCCGATCGATCCCGTCGAACGATCCGCTGTACCGCACCACGTCGGTTCCATCGAGGAAGCCGGCTGCGGCGAGATCGACGAGTCCGTCGCCGCTGCCCGACACGATGATCTCGCCGGTTGCGGCGCGCACCACCGACCCCGGATCGTCGAGGGGAGCGAGTTCGACTGGCGCGACGGGTCGGCCGACTCGCGGATCCGCGAGCGCACGGCCGTCGGTCATGGGGATCTCGGGGCGGTTGACCTGCGGCGGTCCGAACGGTTCGAGCCGCCCCACACCGTCGGCGTCCGAAACCAGATCGCGCACGACCTCCGGTCGTGCGGTCCGGAAGCGGTCGAACGCGATGTCGTTGGTGAGCCAGACGGTGTCGACGCCCAGCAGCCGTGCGATCGGGGCGATCGACTCGGGCTCCGCCGTGCCTGCCTGGATGCGATCATCGAGGGCGTAGAGGAGGTCCATGGCGGCCGGTGATCCCGACGGAAGGAGGTCGCGGGTCACGAGCGGCGCCTCGGTCAGGCCAGGCAGCGGCTGATCGACCGTGTAGCCCCATCGATAGGCGCCGAACTCGGCGCCCGGCACCTGGAGGACGCGACCGCTGCGGTCGCCGGCGTCGAGCGTCGCGCTCGCGTCGATCCAGGCTCGTGGTGGATCCTCGTCGCGATCGAGGGCGGGATCGACCCACGCACCCGTCCACATGCCAGGCAGGTTGGCGAGGACGAGCGCGGCGAGCAGTCCGAACGCGACGTGCTCGCCGGAGAGCCGGAGCGACCTCCATCGGGCGTGGGAGTCGGCCGCCGCCGCGACGAGTGCCGCGGCGGCCAGGCCGAGCCCGAGCGACATCACCGGCAAGGCGCGTGTACTGCTCCGCAGGGCGAGCGCGAGCCCACCGTCGCCGTTGCCGGTGACGAGCCGCATCAACGGGGACCGATCGTCGCTCGGGTGGACCCCGACCGCGAGCACGACACCGACCGCGACGAGGAGCGCCGCGAACCGGCGATGCGCCCACCTGGTCGTCACCAGACCGAGGAGGCAGACCACCGGGACCGCGAAGCTCACGAGGATCGCCGGCGTCGAGATGAGGTAGCGCAACGACTCGGTCGTCGTGGCCCCGGCCGGGTCGCGCACATAGAACAGCCAGTAGCCGAGGCCGCGCCACACCTCCGAGGACGTCGCCGTCAACGACACGTCGGCGAGTGATTCCGAATAGGGGAGCACCTCGGCACCGTGGCGCCCCTGGATCGCCAGCATCACGATCCACCAGGCCGACACCCCGAGCGAGAACACGGCGATCTTCACGGCGACCATCACCACCTGGCGCCACGAGGCGGATCGCCGCCAGCCGACGTGGACCAACCACAGGACCGGTCCGGGGACGATCATCGCCAACGCCGTGGCGTTCACCGACCCGACCGTCAACACCACGAGGGCGATCGTCGCCGGATCGCCCCACGTGTGACGGCGCGAGGCACGGATCGTGAGCGCGACGATCCAGCCGAGCCCGGCCCACGGCAACAACATCACCGAGGTGCGCGACACGTACGGCAAGACGTACGGAGACACCTGGTAGACCAGCCCGGCGGCGAGCGCCGGAAGCGCCGCCAGACCGAGCAGTCTCGCCGTCCACCGCGCACCGAGACCGGCCAGCAGCATCAGGGTCCCGATCCAACAGCGGTGTGCGATCCAATCGGGGACGCCGATCTGCTCGAACACCCAGAACCAGGGCCCGGCCGGCCAGAGGTATGAGATGTGTTGATGCGGGACCCACCCCGCGAACTGGCGCGGATCGTACGAGCCGGCGGCGTCGGCCAGGAACCGACCGGGGTCGAGGTACAGATACAGCTTGCTGTCAGCAGGCATCCGTCCCGGCGCCGCCACGAAGGCGGGGAGGTAGGCGACGACCGCGAGCGCACCGACGCTCCGCACGCGCGTGCGGGCGAGCCAGCTCGGTCGACCGTCGATCACGGGATCGCGCCGAACACCCCGTACAGACCGGTGAGCGCAACCAGTCCGGCCCCACAGGCAGCCATCGTCGCCGGCCAGAGGGTGTCGTCGGTGTGCCGCCGGTGCTCATACCACCTGGCGGCGCCGATGAGAAGTGGGAACGCAGCGAACAGGAACCGCGGGCGCGCCGTCACGGTGGCGGGCGTCAGCATGAGGGCGACGATCGCCCACGAATAAGCGGTCAGGAACCACGGAAGTCGAGCGCGCCACGCGAGGACGAGGAGGACGATCGTCGCGACGACGCTGATCGCGGTCACGGTGTCGGTGGGCGACGTCAAGGGCTGCGTGATCGCCTCCCCGGTGTTCTTCAATGCCGTCCACCCGAAGCTGGCTCCCTCGCCCCACGCCTCGCGTTGGACCCGGAACCAGACGCCGGACTCGCCCGTGTGCTCGCCGAGCCAGATCTGGAAGGTGATGAAACCCACCGGGGCGAGGAGCACCGCGGCGAGCGAGCTCCAGTCGCGATCCTTGCGGATCGCGATCCCCGCCGCGACGGCGCAGGCGACGACCAACGCGAGGCCGTTCGGCCGGGTGGCGGTTGCGAGCGATGCGAACACACCGGCTGCCACCCATTCGCGATCGAGGAGCATCAGCATGCAGGCGGCCACGAGCACGAGCAGCAGCGCTTCGCTGTACGCGAACGACAGGACGAAGCTGCCGGGGAACAGTGCGACCAGGGTCGCCGTGTTACGACCGACGCGCTCGTCGTACAGCCGTTGGCCGAGTACGCCGATGAGCACGACGGCGATCAGGCCGAGGATCGCGTTCATCGTCAACACCGCCGTGGAATCGCCCCCGGGCAGGACCCGGTCGAACCACCGTCCGAGCAGCGGGAACAGCGGGAAGAACGCGGCGCGTGCCTCGTCGACGTGATAGGTGACGTCGGGTGGCACCACCTCGGGGTAACCGTTGCGAACGATGTCCATGTACCAGAGTCCGTCCCACGAGGTCAGGACGTCGAGCATCGGGCGGACGGCGCTTCCGACCGACTCGGTGCCGTGCGGGTCGGCGACCGGAAGTTGCCGTTCGATGGCCAGGTTCTCGTCCACCCGGAGCTCGGCCGCTACGACCGCAGCACCGGCGAGGACACAGCAGCGCGACAGGATGTACACGGGGAACGCGTGGACGAGCATCCGCCACCAGACGCTGTCTCGCCAGTGTCCTTCGAGGTCGACGATGTCGACGGTGCCGACGGGTTCGGTCATGAGAACGCTCCTGAAGCGGGCGGCAAACAACGGCTGAGACGCTTGGCCACGCCGAGCGCACCCTGGCGGGCGGTTCGTCGGTGATGGCTGGCGGACTCGTCATCGGTGTCGGCGCGGTGTCGGACGAACCAGTCGTAGCTCTCGGCGAACATCGCATCCGTCGACCAGGTCGGCGACCAATCGAGCGCCTCCACCGCGTGATCGATGTCGAACCACATCGACCGTGCGTACATCAGCCAGTGATAGGGCGCGAACGGCGTGAGGCCCATCCGGGCCGTGACCCGCATGGCGACCGCCGTCGGCGCGGCCGGCATTCGGCGCACGGTCGACCCCGTCGCGGCGTGCCGGCACAGGTGGTCGAGCGTGTCGAACATCGTTCCGAATCGATCGCTTCCGATGTTGAAGACACCCGGCCCAGCGGTCTCACCGGCCGCGATGCAGGCGTTCGCGAGATCGTCGGCGTGGACGAACTGGTAGCGGTTCCGGCCGTCACCCAGCACGATCGGGTCCGCGCCGTCGGCGATCCAGTCGAACAGGATCCCGAAGATCCCGAGTCGCCCGTGACCCAGGATCGTCCGCGGTCGCACGATCGTGACATCGGCCCCCGTCCGTACCGCGTCGAGGCACGCCCACTCGGCCGCGAGCTTGGCGTGACCGTAGGCCTCGGCGGGCTTCGGAACGGTCGTCGGGAGCACCGGGTTCGCCACCGGAACACCGAACACCGCGCTCGACGACGTGTGGACCACCTTGTCGACGCCGGACTCGACGGCTGCGTCGAGGAGCACGCGTGTGCCATCGACGTTGACGGTGCGGAGCAGGTCTTCGTCCTGGGCGAGTGGCACCTGGGCGACGTTGTGGAACACCTGCGCACATCCGTCGACGGCCGTGCGGACGACCGATCGGTCACGGATGTCACCCTGCACGAAGTCGACATCGGACGGACGGTCGGCGGCATCGTGCAGATCGAGCACGCGGACGGCATGGCCACGGTCGCGGAGGCGGCGCACGAGCAGGGAGCCGAAGTAACCGCTCCCCCCGGTGACGAGGCTGGTGATCACAGATCGAGCCCCTGGTCGACGCACCATCGGACACTGGCCCGCATGCCGTCGTACAGGTCGTACTCCGGTTCGTACCCCAGATCGCGTCGGGCGCCGGTGATGTCGCACGCGATGTGCTTGTTCATCTCGCCCAGGACGTGCAGTTGCTGGTGGTATCGCCCGGTTCGCTGGATCGTCGCGTCGGCGAGTTCGGCCACACGCCCCACGATGTCAGGCACGCGCACACGATTCGGGGACACCTCGAAACCCTCGTCGGCCAGCGCACGACCGACCGTTTCGACGATCTCGGCGACCGAATACGGCCGTGCGTCCGCGATCCACCATCCGCGACCCGGTTCGGTGGTGACCAGCTCCGCCCGCAACAGCCCCTGGACGAGGTTGTCGACGAACACCATCGATCGCGCCTGGGTGCCCGATCCGAACACCGGGAAGCGCCCCGACCTGATCATCCGGAAGAACGTGGTCTGCCGAGCCGGTTGGTACGGCCCGTAGAACCACGGTGGACGGACGATCACCGCGTCGAGTCCGCAGTCGACCGCATCGACGACGGCGAGCTCGGCCTCCATCTTGGATCGGCCGTACGCGTAGTACGGATGGTAGGGCTCGTCGTCGCGGAACCTGTCGCCTCGATGGCTGTTGGTTCCGAAGGGACTGTTCGACGACACGTGCACGAATCGGCGAACGCCGGCGGCGCGAGCCGCTGCGAGCATCGTGCGGGTACCGTCGGTGTTCACCTCGTAGAACTCGCTCACCGATCCGGGGTGGATCACGCCAGCGGTGTGGAGCACATCGACCGCGCCGCCGGCGCCGCCGCTCGGACCGACGTCGAACAGCCGTGCGATCGACCTCGGGTCGGTGACGTCGCCGATCACTGGTCGGACCGCTTCACCGAGGCGTCGCAGCCGGTCGGCTTCGACCCGGTTACGGACCAGTGCCCGGATCGCTCCGGCGCGATGCCAGGGGCCATGGGCCTGCACCAGGGCGTGCACGACGGCCGTACCGAGCCAGCCCGCCGCCCCCGTCACGATCGTCACGTCGGGTGTACTGCGCATCTTCGGGATCGACACCGGGCTGGTCGACACCGGGCTGGTCGACACCGGGCTCATCGCCAGGCCTCCACGAAACGCCGCGAGTTGCGCAACGCGACGGCCATCACGGAGGCCTGTGGGTTGACGCCCGGGGCGTCGGGGAGCAGCGACGCGTCGTTGACGTAGACGTTGTCGGTGCCGTGGAGCCGGCCAAGGCTGTCGGCGGCTGCGATCGATCGGTTCTCGCCCATCGGCACGGTCGAACACAGGTGCACCGTCATGACGCTCGCGGCCGTTGCAGTGAACCGAGCCGTCAGCTCCGCCAGATCGGCGCGATGACGCACGATCGGGGCGTCCCGGACCGAGGGGAAGACGTGGGTGGCGCCGGCCTCGAGCATCACCAGCGCCAGCCGGGCGAGCCCCTGGCCCAACAGGCTCCGGTCGCGGCGCGTCAGTCGGTAGGTCACGAGCGGGTCACGCAGACCAGCGAGCGCTTGCACGCGGCCGCGGCCCTCGCTGGTGATCGCGGCGTAGTAGACGGCGATCTCGTCCCACGCGGTCACGTGGTCCCGCATCAGTTGCCAGTGGTCGGTCAACGCCAACGCGACGAGTCCGGGCTGGCTGGCCGAGCCGCCGAACGACAGGTCGGGAGCGAACTCCTTGACCTGATGGACCGGGACGTCGTCGGTCACGTTCACGGTGTCGCCGAATCGGGCCGCCAGCTTCACCGTGGGATGAACGGCGAGCCGTCGCCCGACGAGGCCACGATGACCCGAGCGCTGCAGGAGTGCCGGTGTCTGGATCGCACCAGCACACACGATCACTGCCTGATAGTCGATCGTCACCGGTGACCCGTCCGGGGCGGTGACCTCGGCACGGAACGAGCGGCCGTCGTCACCGACCAGGCGATCGACGCGGTGTTCACACAGCATTCGGGCGCCGGCGGCGAACGCCCGCGGCAAGTACGTCCGGGTCATGCTCTCCCGGCGCCCCGCCCTGGCGTCCCCGTCCTCGGGGTACGACATCCAACGGGGGATCTCGTCGTGGTCCCAACGAAGTCGCTCGGCGCCGAGTCGCAGTCGTTCGCTCGCCGGTGTGTGTCGGCCCGGCACGGTCTGAACCGACAGCGCCGCCTCCACCTCGTCGCAGGTGGCGAAGAACTCGTCGTCGGTGAAGTCGGTGATGGCCCAGCCAGATCGCCAGCGGTCGAGCGTCTCCTCCGAGGGTCGCCGGTACAGACCACTGTTGATCTCGGTCCCGCCACCGGCACACCGGCCCTCCGTGTAGGCGATCGACGGACGGCCGAGCGCCACCGTGACGCCGCCAGAGCGGTACTGGCGATCCATCTGTTCGAGCGAGAACGGGACGACCGAGCCCTGCTCGACCCATGGCCCCTCCTCGACGACGAGGACGTCGATCCCTGCCTCGGCGAGCACCGACGCCGTGGTCGCGCCGCCGGCACCGGATCCGACGATCAGCACCTCGCAATCGTGATGCCGGCCCGCCTCGACACGTCCGCTCACGAGTCGATCCCGCTCGCGGGCGCACCGGTCGGCGACGTCGTCGGCCACGTCTCCCAGACGTAGGTGAATCCGAGGGAACGGACCATCCGAGCGAGCTCACTGACGAACGGGAGGTGAGTCCGGCACAGCCACGCGGTCGTCCGGTCGACACCGAAGACCCTGCACCCGGCACCGACCAACACGCTCAACGTCGCGATACCGAGGCGCAACGGCGTCGGGATCTGGTTCGCCCGTCGCGACGCGAACGCCACCACCTCGGCTCGACGATCGCCGGGGAGATCGGGAAGTTCGCTCTCGAGAAGCCGCCAGGCGAATTGCCCGAACGGTCCCTCAGGGCTCAACGAACGCATGGACACGATCGTGAGATGCTACTGACGAGGGTCGATTCACCATCGGGCGATCGGCATGATTCGTTGCCGTGGCCCGAACGCCGGCGCCTTGCCGGCTGTGGTGACGAGCGCCCGCAGCACGCGACCGCGCTGGCCCGCGTACGGGGCGAGCAGTTCGAGCATCCGGGCGTCGTCGGCGCGCGGCTCTCCCGCGAGCGCCCACGCCACCGTGTTCGGGAAGTGGTAGTCGCCGACCGGAACGGCGTCGGGGTCGCCGACGACGGGGCCGAGCACCGAACCGACCGTCCACGGCCCGACGCCGGGGATGAGGCCCAGCTTGTCGCCGAGCGTCGTCGAGCCCGACACCGTCCACGACCACATCTTGGCGGCGTGCCGGGCGACCTCGGTCAGCGCACGGGCGCGCTTGGTCTCGATCCCGAGCGGGTGGAACCACCAGGCGGGGCGGCGGTGCAGCGCCGCCGGCGACGGCGGGAGCAGCAGGCCGCGTGTGACCTCGACCGGTCCGGGCGCGGGTGCGCCGAGGTGCTCGCAGAGACGCCGCCATTGCATCACCGCCTCGCCCGCGGTGATCCGTTGGGCGATGATCGTGGGCAGCAGTTGGTGGTACGTGGTTCCGGACGCGCCGATCCGGGTGTGGCGGCTGAGGCGCAGTGAGCGTTCGACGATCGGGTGGGCACCCGCGAAGACGATCGGTTCGTCGCCGGCACCTGTCAGATCGTCGACGCGATCGAGCAACCATCGGGCTCCGGGACCCCAAGCTTGCGCCGTGAGTCCGCTCTCGTCGACGTGAGCCGGATCAGCCAGCCATCGCAGCCGCAGTGTGCCCGGGCCGTCCGGGGTGAACGTCGCACGAAGGAACTCGCCGCGATCGAGACGCGTCGTGGGGTCGCCGAACCCGTTCCGATGGATTCCGAGCGTCCGGCGCAGCGACCGCGGTGCGCCGATCGTGCTCCACCCCGGGATCGTGTCGAGCGTGGTCATGTCGGCACCATCGTCGCGCACCTCGATACGACGACGCGGGAGCCCCTGATCAGCGCACCTCGACCGGTGTCACGAGCGGATGGTGGCATGCGACGAAGTGGCCGTCGCCGATCGATCGCATCGTCGGCTCGGTCGACTCGCAGATCGCGTCGGCCGACGGACATCGAGGATGGAACCGGCAACCGGTCGGGGCATTCACCGGCGACGGCGGTTCTCCCGTGATCGTGGTGCCCGTTGCCGCGACATCGGGATCGGGGACGGGGATCGACTCGACGAGCACCTTCGTGTACGGGTGCGCCGGACGCCCGTAGAGATCGTCGCTCGACGCCACCTCGCACAGCTTCCCGAGATACATCACGGCGACTCGATCGCTGATGTTCTTGACGACGGCGAGGTCATGAGCGATGAAGATCAGGGTCAGGCCGTACTCGGCCTTGAGATCCTCGAGCAGGTTGAGCACTTGAGCCTGGACGCTGACGTCGAGCGCCGACACGGGCTCGTCACAGATGATGAGCGTCGGATCGAGGACCAGCGCGCGGGCGATCGAGATTCGTTGGCACTGCCCGCCCGAGAACTGGTGTGGCCGGCTCTCGGCTGCTCGTTCGGGGTCGATGCCGACGCGTTCGAGGATGTCGTCGACCAGCCCGAGCCGGTCGCCGTCGCTCCCACGTTTCCAGATGTCGAGCGGATCCTTGACGCTGTCGCGGACGCGTCGGCGTGGGTTGAGGCTCGAGATCGGGTCCTGGAAGATCATCTGGATCTTGGTGCGGGCCTGGCGCAGCTCCTTGAACGACAGATCCGTGAGGTTCCGGCCCTCGAAGACGACCCGACCGGATGTCGGCGTCTCGATCTGCATGATGGCCCGACCGGTCGTCGACTTGCCGCAACCCGACTCGCCGACGATGCCGAGCGTCTCGCCGCGCAACACGTCGAAACTGATGCCGGCGACCGCGCTGACGACAGCGTGTCGCCCGAGCGGGAACTCCACGACCAGGTCGTCGACGCGCAGGACGGTGTCGCCGTCGTCGCGCAGGTGAGCGTGCCCGGTGCCAGCCATCAGGAGCCACCTCCGACGCGGACCTGGGTCAGGATCTCTGCATCACGCTCCTGGAACTCGGGGGACCCGACGGGGTACCAGCACGCGTAGACGTGCTGGTCGGAGGTCGGTGCCGTCACCAGTGGGGGATCCTGCTCCCGGCACTTGTCGCGTGCGTAGGCACACCGAGGGGCGAAGCGGCAGCCCTGCGGCGGATTGACGAGGTCGGGCGGACGGCCCGGGATGGTCAGCAGGCGGGTGTGCGACGGATCCTCGAGCTTCGGGATGCTGCGCATCAGCGACATCGTGTACGGCATCAGCATGTTGGCGAACAGTTCGCGGGTCGGCGCCTTCTCGACGAGTCGTCCGCCGTACATCACGGCGATCTCGTCGGTGTGCCCGGCCACCACGCCGAGGTCGTGGGTGACCAGGATGACCGACATGTTGCGGTCCTGGCGCTGCTCGCCGATCAGTTGGAGGATCTGCGCCTGAACGGTGACGTCGAGCGCCGTCGTCGGCTCGTCCGCGAACAACAGGGTCGGCCCGCACGCCAGCGCGATCGCGATCATCACCCGTTGGCGCATTCCACCCGACAGCTCGTGCGGGTACTGCTCGAGCCGCTTGTCGGGTTCGGGGATCCGCACGTCGCGCAGGAGCCGTGCGGCGGTCTCGCGGGCGTTCCGGTTGTCCATCGCGAGGTGGATCTGGAGCGGTTCGGCGATCTGCTTGCCGATCTTCATCAGCGGGTTGAGCGACACCATCGGGTTCTGGAAGACCATCGACATCTCACGTCCCCAGAGGTGGCGCATCTGCTTGGCGTCGAGGCCGAGCACTTCCTGACCGGCGAACTTCACCGACCCCGACAACACTGCGGTCGAGGGCAGCAGACCCATGATCGTGCGCGACAGCACGGTCTTGCCAGAGCCGGACTCGCCGACCACGCCCAGCGCCTTGCCACGCTCGAGCGAGAACGTAACACCGTCGACCGCCCTCACGAGGCCACGCTCGGTCCGGAAGTGCGTCGTCAGATCCTCCACCTCGAGCAAGGTGCCCTGGCCGACTCGACCCTCGGTCTGGAGATGGATGGTGGCGCCGCTCACAGCGCGATCTCCCGGACGTCGAAGTGGGCACGCAGCTTGTCGCCCGCGTAGTTGAGGGCGAGGACCGTGAGAAAGAGCATGAGGATCGGTGCGAGCGAGATCCAGGGGGCCGACTCGAGGTCGCGGCTACCGGACCCCAACAGGATCAGCTTGCCCCAGGTCTCCTCCTTCTCCACCGACAACCCCAAGAACGCCAGACCACCCTCCGCGACGATGGCGACGGCCATGCCGAGCAGGGCCAGTGCCCCCATCGGGATGACGACGTTGGGGAGCAGTTCGCGGACGATGATCCGGTGGTGCTGGGCGCCGAGCGTGCGTGCCGCCAACACGAACTCGCGCTCTGCGTACTGGATCGTCGTCGCGCGGGCGAGCCGCCCGACCGGAGCGATGGCCAGGAAGCCGAGTGTGGCCGAGATCGTGAACAGCCCTCGGTCGAGCAGCGACGTGATCAGGATCGCCAGGACGAGCGCCGGGAACGAGAGCAGGACCACGAAGACGAACGAGATGATCCGGTCGAACGTGCCCCGGAAGTAGCCGGCGATCGTCCCGAGCGACCCGCCGATGATCATCCCGCTCGCGATGGCGACGAACCCGACGACCAGCGACACCCGAGCCCCGAAGATCGTGCGCGAGAAGATGTCGCGGGCGTCCTGGTCGGTGCCGAACCAGTGGGTGGAGTTAGGGGAGTAGGGCGGGCGACCGAACTCGCGGTTGATGAAGTTGGCGTCCGGATCCTTGAGCGGCAGCCACGGTGCGAACAGCGCCGCCGCGACGATCAACACGAGCCAGCCGATCGCGAGCCAGAAGCTCCACCCGAGCCGACGCGTCAGGAGCTCCGCCTCGGGAGCGGCGTCCGGATCGCGCTCCGACTCGCCGAGCTCGGCGATCATCTCGCTCATCGGCGCACCCGCGGATCGATGAGCGAGTACACCACGTCCACGAAGATGTTGACGGCTACGAAGGCGGCCGCGATGATCATGACGATCGCCAGCACGACCGGGAAGTCCTCCGTGACGACGGCCTCCACGATCGCCGAACCGAGCCCCGGCACCCGGAAGATCGTCTCGACGATGAGCGAACCACCGATCAGTCCGCCCGTCGTGATCCCGAAGACCGTGACGAACGAGAACAGCGAGGGACGCAGCGCGTGCTTGAACAGCACCGCACGCCTGGACACCCCCTTGCTGCGGGCCATGAGGATGAAGTCCTCCTGCAGGGTCGTGATCAGATCGGTGCGCAACAACCGTTGGTACACCGCAGCCGCCGGCAGCGCGATCGTGAGAGCCGGCAGGAACATCTGCCACAGCCGAGTCGGGAACGGATCGCTGGCGACGAAGGTCTGGGGAAACCATCCGAGCTTGATCGCGAAGACGTACTTGAGCACCACCCCGAGCGCGAAGTTCGGGAGCGCGATGATCAAGAACGTCGAGAGGGTCGAGAGTCGGTCGACGGCACTGTTGGCCTTGGCGGCCGACCAGAGCGCCCACGGGATCGAGATCACCGTGGCAAGCACCTGTGCCATGAGGAGCAGCACCGCCGTGCGCGGTAACCGCTCCTTGATCAGATCGGTCACGGGCGGCTCGCCGGTCTTGCTGAACTGCGGGCCCATGTCGCCGGTTACGAAGTCGCCGAGCCACCTCACGTACCGCTCGGGGAGCGGCTTGTCGAGATAGAACTCGGCCTCGGCGGCTTCGATCTGCTTGAGGCTCTCGGGATTCTCACGGTCGTCGGCGACCGGTCCGAGGATGTTGAACAACGGGTCGCCGAGCACGTTCATGGCGCCGAACGTGATCATGCTCACCGCGAGCAGCAGCAGGATCGCCATGCCAAGTCGTTGCAGCCAGTAGTTCATCGGACCTCGGACCGGTGTCGTGACGGATGGGGTTCGGGTCGGCTCACTCGAGCCAGATCGAGCTGAACCAGGTCCGGCCGTTGGTGGCGCAGGTCAGCGGCGTGCCGTCGGGCGTCTGGCGGTCGCACACACCGCGCACGTTCTCGGCGAAGGCGTTCTCCCACAGGGTGTGGTTGAAGAAGATGTAGAGGTAGTCCTCGTTGATCTTCCTCACCAGCTCCTGGAGCAGGGGGACACGATCGGCGTCATCGGCCGTCGCCATCGTCTCGAGGATGAGCGCATCGCGTTCCTCGTCGCAGAAACGTGGCCAGTTGAGCGAGATGCCACCGATCGTCCGGCACATCAGCCAGATGTTGTCGTTGGTCGGGTTCTCGGCACCGAACTGCCGCCAGGTCACGACGTTGTACTGGCCGAACGCGGTCTGGCTGATGTGCTCGTCCTGGAGGAGCTCGTTGAAGGTCACATTGAACGCGACGCTCCAACCCTCGTCGAGCAGATCTGCGATGCGGGTCTGCACCACCGCCGGGCCCGACCACTGGAGCTCGATGTTGATCCTTCCGTCCGTGCAGGTGGGGGTGCCCAGTACCGGATTCTCCTCGGTTCCCCGCTCCGCGCAGTACTCGGAGGCGAGCGCCACGGCGGCGTCCGGGTCGTCGTGCTCCTGCACGACGTCGGGGTTGTAGAACGGGTTCTCCGGGATGAACATCTGGTCAGCCGGTCGGTTCACACCCAACCCGATCAGATCGTTGTAGAGATCGACCGGTGTCGCCAGTGTCAGCGCCTGCCGGGCGCGGATGTCGTCGAACGGCGGAGCCGCAGAGTTGATCATCGCGAACGACTCCTCGGAGGCGTCGCTCTCGACGCGCTGGAACGACGGATCGTCGCGCAGGTCGAGAATCGATGTCTGGTTGGTGGTGTGCAGGGCCTCGAGCTCGCCCCCGAAGAGGAGGTCGACCCGATCGTCCGGATCGGTGACCGGGAAGAACTCGACGGCATCGAGGTAGACGTCGCCGTTCCACCACTCGTCGTTGCGGACGAATCGGGTCACGGAGTCCTCGCTGCGACTGTCGAACCTGAACGGTCCGGTTCCGACGGGCGCCTGGTTGAGTGACCCGTCCTCGGCCGCCGCGGCGAGCCACGTCGGGGACGCCACCATGCCCAGCTGGCCGCTCAGCGCAGTCGGGAACTTGGCATCCGGGTCGAGCAGGTTGAAGGTCACGGTGAGGTCGTCGACCGCCTCGACGGCGCCCTCCTCGGGGAAGAACGGTTTCACGGCGAGGCCGACCAGCGGATGGGCGCGCTGCGATTCGAAGTTGACGACGACGGCGGCGGCGTCGAGCGGGGTGCCGTCGTGGAACGTGATGCCCTCGCGCAGCTTCATCGTCCACGACGTCAGGTCGTCGCTGGGCGTGAACGACTCGGCGAGGTAGGGGGTCCATTGGCCGTCCGGCGTGATGGCCGCAAGGGTGTCGAAGACCGCGTTCCCCATCGTCAGGCCGGACACGGCCAGGCTTGATGCGGCCGGGTTGAGCCCGTTCACGTCTGCCTCGAGACCGTAGCGGAGCGTGCCACCGAACACCGGGTCGGTGTTCTCCTCCGGTGGCAGCGTCTCCTCGGTCGGGGTTCCGTCGTCGGGATTCTCGTCGACGGGCGGCTCGTCGGCGGGCTCGTCCACGGCCGGCTCGTCGGCGGCGGGCTCTTCGGCGGGCGGCTCGGCGGCGGGCTCGTCGGCGGCGGCCGGCTCATCGGCGACCGTGTCGTCGTCACCGCCACCGCAGGCCGTTGCGACGAGCGCCGCGGCGAGCGGCACTGCAACGAACCGCATCCGGCGGTGCAGACGGGTACGACGATCTCGAGTCATGTGGCAATCTCCCCTGGGGTCGTGGGCGAGCGCTCTCGCCATCGATGTGACGGACGTTACATCACGATCTGCTCGGTGCGAGGTTCGCGCTCGTGGAACGTCGCGAACCTGTCATCTGCCTCGCGATACGGTCGGTGGATGGCTGTCGATGTGGTGAAACGGTGCCGGGCCGGCGATGACGTCGATCTCGACGAGCACGACCCCGGCGAGACGTTCGAATGGAGCAAGGCCGAGGCGAAGCGAGCCTTCGCCGACGAGATCGCCGTCGTCGCCGATCTGCAGCAGCGTTTGTTCGCCGACGAGGAGTCCGCGCTGCTCGTCGTGCTCCAAGCGATGGATGCCGGGGGCAAGGACGGCACGATCCGCTCGGTGCTGACGGGCGTGAACCCGGCCGGCGTCGATGTCAACTCCTTCGGGGTGCCGTCGGACGAGGAACGAGCTCACGACTACCTCTGGCGCATCCATGCCCACACGCCGCCGAAGGGCATCATCGGCATCTTCAATCGAAGCCACTACGAGGACGTCCTGGTCGTGCGCGTCAAGCAGCTCGTGTCCGAACCCGTCTGGCGAAAGCGGTACGGACACATCCGGGACTTCGAGCGCATGCTCCACGACGAGGGCACCCACGTCGTGAAGCTGTTCCTCAACATCTCCAACGAGGAACAGCGCGAGCGCCTCCAGGATCGTGTCGACGATCCCGACGAACGATGGAAGTTCCGGTTGGGAGACCTCGACGACCGGGCCCTCTGGGACGACTATCAGCGCGCGTTCCGAGACGCCATCCGGGAGACGGCGACCGACGATGCGCCTTGGTACGTCGTGCCGGCCGATCGCAAGTGGGTTCGCAACCTGGTCGTCGCACGGGTCCTGCGTCACCACCTGGAGCACCTCGATCCCGAGTTCCCCGAGCCCGAGCAGGGGATCGAAGGCGTGATCGTCTCGTAGCCGCCATCGGACGTGCCGCCACCCGGTTCGTGACCGCGACAGGAACTCGACCGCACAGCCACCCTCCGAGCGGTGCCGTTTTGTACTGTCGACCCTGTGACCGTGCTCGTGCCCACCTCGCTCGATGGCGTTCTCGATGCTCTCGCTGCCGATACCGACGCCGTGCTCGTCGCGGGCGGCACCGATCTCATGGTCGACCTCAACGAGGGGCACCGTCGGCTGCCCGCCCCACCCGCCGCAACGGTCATCTCGCTCACAAGGGTGCCGGAGCTCGGCACGTGGACGATCGACCCGGCGGCCCGGACCCTCACACTGGGAGCCGGTGTCCGTTGGGCCGACATCGAGCGCGAACCATTGCGGTCCGCCGTGCCCGCCCTGGCCGAGGCGGCACGCACCGTCGGCAGTCCGCAGATCCGCAACGCGGGTACCGTCGCCGGCAACCTGGCCACGTGCTCACCGGCCGGCGACGGGCTGCCCGTCCTCGCAGCGTGCGAGGCCACGGTGAGGTTGGCGTCGACGCAAGGGCGGCGCGAGTTGGCGGTCGGCGACTTCATGGTCGGGGTCAAGCGCACGGCGCTCGAACCCGGTGAGCTGATCGAGTCGATCACGATTCCGTTGCTCGACGGCTGGCAGGGATACAGCAAGGTCGGGGTACGCAACGCCATGGTGATCGCCACCGCGAGCGCGTGTGTCGCCGTCGACGAAGCCGGCCGATCCGTCCGGATCGCACTCGGATCGGTCGCCCCCACCGTCATCCGATGCACCGAAGCCGAAGCACGTGCGGTCGGCGCCGTCGATTGGGAGTTGCGAGCCATCCCCGATGCTGCAGCGGTCGACGCAGGCCGGATCGCGGCGGCGGCAAGTCGACCGATCGACGACCACCGATCGACGGCTGCCTACCGTCGGCACGCAGTGAGTGTGATGGTCCAGCGCCTGCTGCTGCGAGCGTTCCCGGGCGAGCCGGAGACCGGATCGTGAGCGAGCACTACACCCTCCACGTCAACGGCCACGACCGCGAGGTGCGCGACGCGTGGCTGGGCGAGAACCTGCTGTACGTCCTCCGCGAGCGGCTCGGATTGCTGGCCGCCAAGGGCGCGTGTGAGCAGGGCGAGTGCGGCTCGTGCTCGGTCCAGGTCGACGGTGAGCTCGTGTGCGCTTGCCTCGTGCTGTCGGCGTCTGCCATCGGGCAGCCGATCGTCACCGTCGAGGGTCTCGCACCCCCGGGAACCCCGAGCGACGTCCAGCAGGCGTTCGTCGACGCCGGCGCGGTCCAGTGCGGGTTCTGCACGCCCGGTCTGATCATCGCCGCACACGACCTGCTCGACCGGCGCCCGGATCCGTCCGAGATCGAGATCCGCGAGGAGCTCTCGGGCAACGTGTGCCGTTGCACCGGGTACGGCCGGATCATCGAAGCGGTGCAACGGGTCGCCGTCGCACGTCGAGAGGTCCGGACATGACCGTCGCAGACACGACGACGCGGCTGCGATCGGGCGTGCTCGGCACCTCGGCCACACGACCCGACGGCATCAGCAAGGTCCAGGGCACGTTCGCGTTCTCATCCGACCTGAGCGCCGACGGCGTGCTGTGGGGTGCGACACTTCGCTCGCCGCACCCGCACGCACGCATCGTGAGCGTCGACATCACGCCCGCATGGCGGATCTCCGGCGTCGAGGCAGTCATCACCGCAGACGACGTACCAGGGTCGATGACGTACGGGTTGATCGACCACGACCAGCCGGTCTTCGCGAGCGACGTCGTGCGATACGTCGGCGAGCCGGTCGCCGCAGTGGCAGCGGACCACCCCGAGACCTGCCGGCGGGCGCTCGAGGCGATCGTCGTGGAGTACGAGGTGCTCGAGCCCCTGCTCGATCCCGAGCTCGTGATCGACGGTGCGGCAGCGCCGATCCACCCGCACGGCAACGTGCTCCGCCACCAGCGGATCGTGCACGGCGATCCCGACGCCGACGCAGACGTGGTCGTCGAAGGCAATTACGAGATCGGGATGCAGGACCAGGCCTTCCTCGGCCTCGAGGCCGCGCTCGCGTTGCCCGACTCCGGCGGTGGAGGTGTCGAGCTGCACGTCGCGACCCAGTGGCTGCACGAGGACCGGGGCCAGATCGCCGCGTGTCTCGGCCTGCCGGACGAGCAGGTCAGGCTGGTGCTCGGCGGCGTGGGTGGAGCGTTCGGCGCCCGCGAGGACATCTCCCTCCAGGTGCACACGTGCCTGCTCGCGCTCCGCACCTCTCGCCCGGTACGGATGCACTACTCGCGCGCCGAGAGCTTCCTCGGCCACGTCCACCGACACCCGGCGACCATCTGGATGCGGCATCACGCGACCGATCGGGGAGAGATCGTCAAGATCGAGGCCCGCTACGTGTTCGACGGCGGGGCGTACGCATCGACATCGTCAGCCGTGCTCCTCAACGCCGTCACCCACACCCAAGGGCCGTACCGATGCCCGAACGCGATCGTGGAGGGGTGGGCCATCCGTACGAACCACCTGCCGTGCGGTGCGATGCGGGGCTTCGGTGTCGTCCAGGCGTGCTTCGCCCACGAGTCGCAGATGGATCGGCTCGCCGACGCGACCGGCATCGACCCGATCGAGATCCGCCTCCGCAACGCGATGCACACCGGGGACCGCCTGATCACCGGCCAGATCATGGACAGCGTCGCACCGATCGAACGCTGCATCAGGGAAACCGTGGCGTTGCCGTTCCCCGACGAACCGGTCGGCGGCTTCGACGGCGACCCGATGCGCCTGCCCGGAGGCGCAGGTCGCACCGCCGACGCCCAGCACATCGTCCGTGGCATCGGCTACGGGGTCGGCATGAAGAACCTGATGTACTCCGAGGGCTTCGACGACTACTCCACCGCCCGCTGCCGCCTCGCCGACGGCGTGGCGACGCTCAAGTTCGCGACCGCGGAAGTCGGTCAGGGTTTCGTCGCGATCGCGCCCCAGATCGCCCGCTCTGTACTCGGTGTCGACGAGGTGCTGCTCGATCGCATCGACACCGGTGTCGGGTCGGCCGGCTCGACGTCGGCGTCACGCCAGACCTGGATGAGCGGTGGTGCGGTCGATGCCGCCTGCAGGGCGGTCCGCGACCGGCTGTTCGATCATGTTGCCGCCCACCACGGCATCGCCCTCGACCGTCTCGCCATCGAGGGCACCGACGTCGTCGACACGCTCGGCCCATTCCGCATCGCCGTCGAGGAGGTCACCCACGGCGTCGAGTTCGACGAGACGGTCGAATACCACCACCGACCTACCGTCGAGCTCGACGAGCTCGGGCGGGGCGACTGCCATACGGCGTTCGCGTTCGTTGCCCACCGGGCGATCGTCGACGTCGATCCCGATCTCGGGCTCGTGAAGGTCGTGCAGGTCGCCACCGCGCAGGACGTCGGCGTCGCACTCAATCCGCTCTCCGTGATCGGCCAGATCGAAGGTGGGATCGCCCAGGGGCTCGGGTTGGCGGTGATGGAGGAGATCGTCCAGATCGACGGTCGCATCCGGAACGCCAGCTTCACCGACTACCTGCTGCCGACCATGCTCGACATGCCGCCCATCGTCGCGTCGCTCGTCGAGGAACCGGAACCGCTCGCCCCGCTCGGTGCCAAGGGTGTCGGAGAGCCGCCGTGCATCTCGATCACGCCTGCGATCGCCGCCGCGATCCGAGACGCGCTCCGGCAAGCGGGTCGTCCACACCAGATCGATCGCGTTCCGGTGCGACCGACCGACATCGTCGGGGTCTGACCCGTGCCTGCTCACCCACCGAGGCCCATCCTGTAGCGTCGGAACACATGTCTGAAGAGCGCGAGATCCTGACCTGGGACATGTTCGGCGAAGCGTCGCGCGAACTGGCGCAGATGGTCGCCGACGATGGCTACGAACCCGACATGATCCTGTCGATCGCGCGTGGCGGCCTGCTCATCGGTGGCGCCATGGGGTACGCCATGTCGGTCAAGAACACCTACACGATGAACGTCGAGTTCTACACCGGTGTCGATGAGCGCCTGGAGGTGCCCCGCATCCTCCCTCCGGCACCCGACTTCGTCGATCTCCACGAGGCCAAGATCCTGATCGTCGACGATGTGGCCGACACCGGACACACCCTGCAGAGTGTCGAGCAGTTCTGCGAGGGCAAGGTCGGGGAGGTGCGCACGGCCGTCATCTACGAGAAGTCGCACTCGGTGGTCAAGTGCGACTACGTCTGGAAACGGACCGACCAGTGGATCAACTTCCCGTGGAGCGACCAGCCGCCCGTCGCCAAGCGTGAATGGAACGTCGCCGACGCCTGATCGGCTCAGAGCCCAGCGGCCCGCAAACGGTCACGCAACGTGTTCGGTGGGACCAGTCCGACGAGGCGGCCGTCCTGCCAGACGGTGACGACCGGACGAGCCGGGTTCAGCCTCGGCAACACCGACGAGAGATCATCGTCGGGTGAGGCCTGCGCCGTCCGGTCGAACGGCACCATGAGCTGGGTGAGCATGACCCATGGCCGTTCGTCGGCCGGAATGTCCCAGAGCTGATCTTCGAGGACCAGACCTTGAGGCGTGCCGGCGTCGTCGGTCACGGCGACACCACCGGCGTAGCCCAGGCGGCGACGCTGCCACAGCATCGAGTCGGCGTCCATGTCGGTGCCGGCGGCGGCCACCCCGAACCAGGTGAGGTCGCGCACCTTGACACCCTCGAGGCGTGCCCCGATCCGGGCGACCGAGATCTCGACCTTGGCGTTGGCGAGGATGAAGACACCGGTGATCATCAACCAGACCCCGCTCTGGGCTCGGAGGATCAGAGCCAGGCCGAGGCCCGCCAGCGCCCATCCGAGCACCACACCGGCGCGGCCCGCCTCCACGGCAGCACGATGCCGGTCACCGTGGATCGCCCAGCGGATGGCCTTGAGGATGCGGCCACCATCCAACGGGGCGCCGGGCAGCAGGTTGAAGATGGCCAAGATCGCGTTGATGACGCCGAGCCACCCGAGCGTGGCGACGAACTGGTTGTCGCCGGTCGAGCCGCCCAGGACGATCCATCCACCGATCGATGCGACGGCGATCGCGACGCTGGCGAGCGGACCGGCCGCGGCGATCCAGCCCTCGGCTTTGGCGGTGGGAGCCTCGCGATCGAGCCGGGCCACCCCACCCAGCGCCCAGAGCTGGATGGATTCGGTGCCGACGGCGAAACGTCGTGCTGTCAGCGCGTGTGCGAACTCGTGGGCGAGGATCGAGGCGAGGAACGCGACGACACCGATCGCGCCTGCCGCCCAGCCGAGCGTCTGAGCGAGGCTGGCGCCGAGCAGCATGGCGATCAGTCCGACGCTCCAGTGCATCTTCACCGAGATGCCGAGGAAGCTCCCGAGTTTGAGTGAGCCGGTGTTCATGGTGGCTGATCGTTTCCTTTCGAGTGTCTGCGGGGGAACAGACACCGTCTCAGGATGAAACACCCGTTCGACCACGCCTATTCCGCGACGCTTGCCACCGTCCCGAGTTCGTGGCAGCCGAAGCGACGTCGCCCGCGCCTTCGGCTGCCACAGAGTCCCGAGTGACGGTTTGTGGCAGCCATGGCGACCTCTCCGATCGCTTCGGCTGCCCCAGAATCAGCCCAGAATCGGCCCAGAATCGGCCCAGCCGTCGCGGTTCGGTCGACGACGTCGCGAAACGTCTTCGGGCTCATCGATAGTCTGCCGTCCGTGACCGAGTCCGTCGGACATCGTTGGAAGGACCTCCGGATCGACGGCGAACGTCTGAACGCCCGCATCGACGCGCTGGGCGCGATCGGGGCGATCGACGGGCCCAACGGCGAGCGCGGCTGTGCTCGGCTCGCGCTCACCGATGCCGACCGCGAGGGTCGCGACCTCGTCATGACGTGGATGCGTGACCTCGGACTCGACATCGAGATCGACCAGATCGGCAACGTGTTCGCCACCCGCCCGGGTTCCGATCCGGCGCTCGCCCCGGTGATGACCGGCTCGCACATCGACACGGTCGGGACCGGCGGCCGATTCGACGGCAACCTCGGCGTCCTCGCTGGTCTGGAGGTCGTCGACACCCTGCTCACGAACGACGTGCCCACGCGCCGCGGCATCACGGTCGCGTTCTTCACCGACGAGGAAGGCGCCCGGTTCCCGCCCGACATGCTCGGCAGCCTGGTGTACGTCGGTGGCATGGGGGTGGAGGCGGCCCTCGACGTGAGGTCGGTCGACGACGGCGCACGACTCGGAGACGAGCTGAGGCGCATCGGATACGCCGGCTCACGGCCGGTTCCGGCGGCCAGCTTCCCGCACTGCTTCGTGGAGCTCCACATCGAACAGGGCCCGATCCTCGAGGACGCCGGGATGACGATCGGGGTGGTCGAAGGAGTGCAGGGCATCTCGTGGACCGAACTGACGATCACCGGTCAGTCGGCGCACGCCGGGACGACACCGATGCGGTTGCGGCACGACCCGCTGCTCGTCGCAGCCCGGATCACCTCGCTCGTGCGGGAGTTGACGGCCCGGCTCGGAGGCGACCAGGTGGGTACGGTCGGTCGCCTCGACGTCCACCCGAACCTGGTGAACGTGGTTCCGTCGACGGCGACGATGACGGTCGATCTCCGCAACACCGACGAGATCGAGCTGCAGCATGCCGAGGAACTGCTCCGCACCGAGCTCGGCCTCGTGGCCGAGGCGGAGGGCGTCGGGATCACCAGTCGGATGCTCGCACGCTTCGAGCCCGTCGAGTTCGACGCGTCGATGGTCGACGCCGTCGAAGGAACCGCCCGACGGCTGGGGTACACGACCCGCCGGATGCCCAGCGGTGCGGGGCACGATGCGCAGATGTTGGCACGGGTGTGTCCGACCGCGATGATCTTCACCCCGAGTGTCGCCGGGCTGAGCCACAACATCGCCGAGTTCACCCAACCGGCCGACCTGCAGGCCGGCGCCGACGTGCTCCTCCACGTGCTGCTGCAGTGCGCGGAAGCGTCGTGATCCGCCGGCATCGCCGAGAACGACCCACTTCAGCGCTGCGTCCCACGCCCCACTGACTCGGGTTGCCGCGCGGCTGCCGATCGATGTGCACCGACGGCTTCGACCGGCCGGCGGTAGGTCGAAGCGCGGTCCGACCGGGTGGAATCGCGATCTGTACACCACCAGTTCGTCACTGCCGCCCGGCCACCACTCCGACCAGCACCCCGCCACCACCCCGACCAGCGACCCCGACCACGTCGGTGAAGGCGGCCAGGGGTACGCCCCGCTGCGAGTTGTCGACCGCCATCGCTGCGAGGGCGGGCGGGTCGAGCTCATCGAATCCGTAGCGCTCGGCGTCCGCGACCGAGATCCGATGCGCTGCACCGTCCGTCATCAGCTGCGACAAACCACCCGCATCGGCCCAGATCAGGAGTCGCTGACGGGTCAACTCGCTGTACCCGCAACTCGTCGTCGACGTCAGCAACCCTGCACTCTCTCGTGATCTGTGCCCGCAGACGCTCCGGAGAACCCGTGGGTCTCGCCACATCCGAGCCGTATCACGCCGTCATGCCCCGGTTACGCGTCCGAACGACCGATCTCGCCCCGGGCTGCGGTGAAGACGATCGTCGCCGTACGCTGGCAGGGCAGTAGTTTCGGCATGGTGGACGCAGTAGAGGCAGACGTCGTCGTCGTGGGCGCCGGCCACAACGGTCTGATCTGTGCGGCGTACCTCGCGCGGGCGGGCATCGACACCCTGCTCCTCGAGGCCCGACCGGAGGTCGGCGGGTGTGCGTCGACGGTGACCGATCTCCACGCCCGGTTCAACATCTGCAACTGCGACCACACCATGGTGCGCGCGATGCCGATCGCCGACGAGCTCGATCTGGAGGCTCACGGTTTGCGCTACCTGGAGCCCGAGATCAGCGCGGTCCACCAGTTCCACGACGGCGCAACGCCGTGGCTGTTCTTCCACGAGGTCGACCGGCACCTCGATGCGTTGTCGCAGACATACCCGTCACAGGTCGACGGGTATCGTAGATATCTCGCCGATGCGACACCGGTCGCCGACCTGGCACTCGCCATCGCCCGCACACCACCCTCGCTGCACCGGATGTTGCGCACGGTGCTCGACCGGCGCGCCGAGGGCGCCAAGCGACTGCACGACTGGAGTCGCCGCAGCCAGGCCGACGTGATGGCGGAGTACTTCGACGACTGGCACCTCGTGATGCCGGCGGTCAGCACCGGACCCACGGTGTGGGGCGTGCCCCACACGACGCCGGGCACCGGTCTCGCCGCCGCCGTCTACGCGACGCGCCACCTGGTGAAGACGGGGCGTCCGGCCGGGGGCAGCGGAGCACTCACCGACGCCGTCCGAGCGAGCTTCGAGGCCGGGGGCGGGAGAGTTCGATGCGGGAGCCGCGTCGAGCGGCTCCTGGTGCGCGATGGGGCGGTGTCGGGGCTGCGACTCGACGACGGCACCGAGATGCGGGCGACCACCGTCGTCGCTGCGTGCGACCCGCAGCGGGTGTTCGTCGAGTGGGTGGACGACGTGCCGCCGTCGGCACGACGGTTGGTGGAGCGATGGCGGGCGGCGCCCGTTCACGACGGATACGAATCGAAGATCGACGCGGTGCTGGGACGCCTGCCGCGGTACCGGATCGCCGACGACGTGGCGACGATCGCGCCGGGCGCCGACATCCTGGCGCCGACGACCGTCGTATCGCCGAGTCCCGAACGGATCGCCGAAGCGCACGCATTGCGCGCCACCGGGCGTGTCGCCGCCGAACCGACCTTCCTGGTGAACGTGCCGACCGTGCTCGACGGCGAGATGCAGCCAGACCCCGACCAGCATGTGCTGAGTCTCGAGGTGCTGTTCACGCCGTATGCCCACCCAGGGGGCTGGCAGGCATCCGCTGAGCCGTCGCGATGGCTCGACCTGCTCGATGGCTTCATGGAGCCCGCGACGCTGCTCGTCGATCGATGGCGGGCGATGACCCCGGACCGTTACGAGACGGAGTTCTCGATGCATCGTGGCCACACGCCCTCGTATGCCGCACCACCACTCGTTGCGTTGTTCGGCCGTCGTCGCGAGACCACCAGGTACCGCACCCCGATCGAGGGACTCTACCTGTCCGGGGCCGCCACGTTTCCCGGGGCGGGCGTCTTCGGTGCAGCCGGCCGCAACACCGCCGATGCGGTCGAGCGCGATCGACGCGGCACGAGCCGGCTCCAACGCTCGACACGACGGCGCATCACGGGTCGGATCCCAACATGAGGATGACGATCTCGGTCGCGATCCAGGCTCGATGGGCCCATCGGGTCGACGAACTGATCCACAGCCACGCGTGGACGGTGAGCGCGACGGTCGCCGGCGACCCGGACTGCGACAAGGTGTACCCCGCCGACGATCTGGAACAGTTGCTGTCCCTGACGGTCGAGCCGTGGCGAGGCCACTACCTCACCGGCGTCGACGTCGGACGATGGAAGCATTTCGAGCCGCTCGTGTGGGATCGCGAACCGACGGTGGAGGAGATCGTCCGTCACCTGTGGGCGGAGCTCGCGCCACAACTGCCCGGGCTCCAGGAGATCTCGCTCGAGGAGGCGAACGAGTTCGACCGGTGCCGAACCGTCCGTCTCAGCCGCTGACCTCGCAACACCGTCACGAACGCTCCAGCGTCACCGCCAACGGTACGTCCGCCAGATCGGTGTCGGGGCCGACGATGTAGTTGCCGGCGACGATCGTCTGCAGCGCGGCGTTCTCGTCGAACGAGACACCCACGGGATCGAGCCCCTCGGCGACTCGTCGCACCTGCTCAGTGAACTGACGCCGAACCATCGAGACGCCGCGATCGGTCGACGACAGGCGCTCCTCGCTGTGGAGGGTGATCGGCCCCTGGCCCACCTGCGTTTCGTAGTCGCCGGGAAACGACTGGTGCTCGTCGTCGGTGAGATCGAACCAGCTCTTGCCCTCCCCGTACACGGGCAGCCCCTGCGGTGGACGATCCTTCGGCTTGCGCACCATCGCGTACACCCGCGTGTTGGTGTCGTCGATCGGGAGCGCCCACGACATGTTGTTGGTCTTGCCGAGCACCGTGAGGGTGGGCGTCGGGATCACCCGGATCGTCGGGAAGCGCACCTCGGTCACGCGGTGCAGCGTCGTGCCGTCGGGCAAGTCACGATCCTGCGTCGCAGTCACGCCGAGCTCGTCGCGGTGCCAGTCGATCCGAGGCCAGATCTCGAGCTTCGGGTCGAACTGCGGACCGCTGATCGCGTTGTGGAGGATGAACACGTGATACGGATCCATCGCGTTCTCGTGGGTCTGGAACCAGTTGCACGGAGCGTCGCTCGGACCGCCGAAGGCGAAGTGGTCGATGATGACGATCTCCTCGGTCTCCGTGTCGAGATCCTCGAAGATGTCGTAGCGCGGGAAGACGGGCTGCTTCCCGGCGGGGCCGAGGTACGCGAAGATCAGGCCGTGGTACTCGATGACCGGGTACCAGGGCTGACGATAGGAGTCCCGGTTTCGACCGCGATCGGGTTCACACGGCTGGTCGAGGCAGCGGCCGTCCTCGGCGAACAACCAACCGTGGTACGGGCAACGAATGCCATCGGCCTCGACCTTGCCGAAGTAGAGCGTCGTGCCCCGATGGCAACACCGCGGATACATGAGGCCGGGCACCCCGTCGAGGCTGCGGTAGAGCACGAGATCCTCACCGAGCACGCGAACGTCGCGCGGCCGCGCGGTGGCCTCGGCCGAGCGTGCGACCGGGTGCCAGTACCGACGCAGGAGTTCACCCGCCGGCGTGCCGGCGTCGACGTCGGTCAGCTCGTGATCATGGGTGGGGACTGGCCGTCCGTAGGCCCGCCCGTCGCCGGAAGTGGTCGTTGCCGTCACGTTCGCAGTCTGCCAAAGCCCGCCCGACGCGGACGGGCCCGGGGCAGCTGCCCCGGGCCCGTGCGGTCGTGACGCAATGGTCACGTCACCACATCATCGTCCGGAGTGTTCAGAGTGCTCCTTCGACGGAGCCGACGACTTCGAGGGCGCCGGTGTCGTCGAACTGGAGGATCAGGATCGACGCGACGGAGGGTTCCCCGGCATCGATGAACTCCAACGGTCCCGAGACACCGTCGTAATCGATGTCGGTGCCGGCCTCGACCAACGCCAGACAATCAGCGTACGTGGTGCACTTCTCACCATCGCGGGTGACCCCGTTGATCTCAGCACCGATCGCGACGCCATCATCGGACCCCGCGATCGCGGCCGCCAACGCAGTGATGATCACCGTGTCATACGACTCCGCCGAATACGAGAAATCGATCAGACCCGAATCGACACCCAACAACGCATCACGGAACTCCGCCATCGTCCCGGCCACGTCGACACCCGGCAGCGTGCCCTTCATCCCGGCCACCACCGACGGATCATCGAACGCCGCCGCCAACGCATTCCCCATGTTGCCATCGGTGCCATACACCAACTTGTCACTCGGACCGAACCCGGCCTCGATCAACCCACCCAAGATCTTGGAGGTCTCATCGAAACCGATGATCACGATCGCATCCGGATTGGCATCCACCACCGCCGCGATCTCCGCATCGAAGTTCTCGGCCTGCGGATCATACGTCTCGGTCTCGCCATACACGACCGTGCCACCACCAGCGGTATACGGCTCGATCGTGAACTGCTGCAACCCCGTCCCGTACGCATCGTTCAACACCAAGAACGCCGCAGTCTCAGCACCATCGGCCAACATCACATCAGCCAACGCAGCACCCTGCACCACATCCGACGGAGCCGTACGGAAATACAACCCGTTGTCGTCATACGTCGTGAACGTCGGCGACGTGTTCGCCGGCGAGAAATGCACCTTGCCGGCCTGGGTGATCTTGTCGATCACCGTCAACGACACACCCGACGACGCCGCACCAATGAAGGCATCCACATCCTCAGCCAACAACCGATCCACGGTCGCATTCGCAACCTCACCATTGTCACCCGAGTCACCCGGCAACCACTCCACATCGGCACCCAACACACCACCAGCGGCATTCACATCATTCACCCCCAACTGCACCGCAGCAAACTCAGGCGGTCCCAGAAACGCCAAATTCCCCGTCTCCGGCAAAATCCCACCCAACTTCAACACACCGTCGCCACCTGCGGCCGACTCACCGTCGTCTCCGCCTGCGGCTTCGCCGCCCGACGTCGAGAAGCCGATCGATTCGTCGATGAACTCGTTCGTGACCAGATCGGCCGGGGTGAGATCGTCAGGGAAGTCCATCGATGCGGTCCGCATCGCGTCGATCACCTGCTGGACCCTGGCCTCGTCCATGTTGCCGACGGTCGAATCGGGGCCGTTGCCGGCGAATCCCAGCTCGAGCTGGGTCGCGACCGAGAAGTCGGCCAGCTCGGCGGGGTACTCCCAGAACGACGCGTACGCCTCCACGACCTCGACGATGAGAGCGTTCGTGTCGGCTGGATTCGCGTAGTAGTCGACGGTCGCCTGTTGCACGATCGGGATCAACTGCTCGAGGCATGGACGCAGGGTCTCGAGATCGTCCGGTCGAATCGCGAGCGTCTGCGAGTACACCGGGAAACCGGCATCGTTCAAGGTCTCGAACGCAAGGTCGCGACCGTACTCCTCGAACTGGTTCTTGTAGAGCCACGGCTCGGCGGACGCGAAGCCCTGTTGGGCGATGTCGCCCTCGGCGATGAACCGGCCGGGAGTGGCGTCGTAGGACGGATCGATCTGATCCGCGTTCCAGACCCCCAAGGCGACGAAGACGTCCGAGAACGTGCCGCCGCCGAAGACGTTGATCGTCACCCCGAGCTCGCCGAGATCGGCCAGCGTCGTGACGTCGGGATAGGTCTCGGGATCCCAGTAGATGATCTGCGGATTCTCCTCGAGTGGCGCCATCACCGAGAGCAGTGGTGCCTCCTCGTATCGGAGGATCTGGCTGTCGGTCGTGCCGTAGCCGAGGGTCAGCGAGTCGTCGAGGTACATCTCGGCGGCCACGGACGGCGATGCGATCGCAGGGCCGCCGGCGCGCACTTCGATGTTGACACCGGTCGGCTCACCGTTGACGACCATGCTCCCGCTGACGACCTTCTTGTCGGTGTCGATCGCGTAGTCGTCCCCGATCAGGTGGTAGAGCGCACCGTGCTCGGCCTCCGGGAACCAGTCGGTCTGGATGGCGACCGTCGCCGGGCAGACCGAGGCGAGGTCGGTCGCCGGCTCGTCCGCAGGTTCGTCGCTCGGCTCGGCTGCCGGCTCCTCCGTCGCATCGGCGGGTTCGTCTGCCGGTTCGTCGGCGGCGTCGTCGTCGCCACCGCACGCTGCGGCGATGAGGCCGAGCGCTGCGATGCCGGCCACGAGACGCGTGACCCTTCGCTGTCGTGTCATGGAATGTCTCCCCCTATGGAGATGTAGGTGTTGGTGGGTGGAATGACGGTCCAACCAGACCGTCGTCGCGATCAGTCGGCGGAGTCGTACCACTTCCCGATCGCGAGATTCTGGATCCAGCCGAAGATCAGGAACACCGAGACGCCGAGGACCGACGACATGATCACGGCGGCGAGGAGCAGCTCACCGTCGAGATTGTTGGCGTACTTCTTCAACGCCTGCCCGATGCCTGCTTCGCCGCGACCGAAGATGAAATCGCCGACGATCGCACCGATCACCGACAGACCGGCGGCGATGCGGAGCCCGGCGAAGATCGCCGGCGACGCAGCCGGGAACTGGAGCTTCTTCAGACGCGTCGCCCTGCCGGCTCCGTGGAGCGTGAACAGGTCGTGCATCCCGCGTTCGGCCGACTGGAGACCGAACAAGGTGTTCACGATGATGGGGAACAGCGAGATGATCACGCAGACGATGAGTCGACCGGTCGTCGCCGTCCCGAACCAGAAGCCGATCAGGGGTGCGATGGCGAGGATCGGAATGGCCTGCAACGTCACCATGTACGGGTAGAGGGCACGCTCGAACAGCTTCGACTGACTCATCACGACCGCGATCGTCATGCCGAGCCCGATGCTGATGCCCAGACCGATCATCGCGACCTTGGTCGTCGCCCACAGCGCCTGCAGGATCTCCGAGAAGTTGCCCCAGTCGAGGAAGCCGACGGTCAGCACGCTGTGTGGCGGTCGGAGCAGGAAACGCCGGCGTTCGTCGAGCATCCCGTACGAGATGAAGTACCACAGACCCAGGATGAGGACACCCATGATGAGCGGTGGCAGCACGACGGCGAGCACGGAACGGGTGGCGGAACCTCCGCCACCCACCTCGTTCGGACGTGCCGGCTCCATCGGGTCCGGGGCCGCATCGATCGACGGGCTGTCGGGCAATCTGGTGTCGGTCATGAGTGAGAACCTCGCAGTGCGTGCGACACCTCACCGCTGAGCTTGGCGAAGTCCGGGTCGAAGCGCAGCTCGGGCGGCCGGGGGTACTCGAACGGCACCTCGTACTCGGCCACGATGCGCCCGGGGCGGGCCGACATGACGAGCACGCGCGTGGACATGAAGACCGCTTCCCCGATCGAGTGGGTGATGAACAGTCCGGCGAATCCCTCACGTTGGAACAGCTGCTGGGTCTCTTCGTTGAGGTGCTCGCGCGTGATCTCGTCGACTGCGCCGAACGGTTCGTCGAACAGGAACACCGGAGGCTTCAACGTGAGGGTGCGCGCCAGCGAGGCGCGCATCTTCATCCCGCCGGAGAGCGATTTGGGATAGTGGCCCTGGAAACCGTCGAGGCCGACGAGTTGAATCGCCTCATCGGCGAGTTCGGCCCGCTCGGCCTTGGGGAGATCGTGCAGCTCGGCCAGGAGCTCGACATTGCCCTGCACGGTGCGCCACGGGAGCAGGGTCGCGTCCTGGAACACGTAACCCAGCCGGGCACGGTCGACCACGACGCGACCGGCGGTCGGCTCGAGCAGGCCGGACGCGATCTTGAGCAGGGTCGACTTGCCACATCCCGACGGACCGACGACCGTGACGAACTCGCCCTTGCGGATCGTGAACGACACGTCGCGAACCGCCTCGGTCCCGTCCGGGAAGATCATCCCGATGTGTTCGAACGAGAGCGACTCGGTTCCGATTGCCGTCGTAGCGACTGACATGCGTTCCTCCAGCTCCGGACTCACGCCCGGCAGACCAACTGCGTGCCCTGCACCGTAGCCGGTCGCAACGGCGGGCGAGTCAGTTCGCCCCCCGTCCGGCGAGTCGTTCACACGGCGTTCACAGACCCCCCGAAGCGCTCGGCGCCGCGTCGGGAGTCGGGGCGTCATCGGTGGCCCAGACGGGCGTCCAACGCTCGGCGTCGACGATCGGCACCAGGTGCGAGCTGAGACCGGCGCCGTCGACGAATCGATGGAGTGCGATCGCCGCAGGCTCGGAGGTGTACCGAGGAGGACCCTCGACGAGGTCGAGCGAGAGCTGCGGTCCGGTGCTCGGCCACGTACTGGCGACCGTGCCGCCGAAGCGACGGTGGATCGACCGGTGGAGATGGCCGCACACGACCGCTTCGACGTGGTCGTGTGCAGCGAGCACGCCGGCTTCCAACGAACCACCGACGAAGCCACACTCGCGATCCATCCACGGGATGTCCGACCGAAACGGCGGATGGTGCTGGAAGATCACGGTCGGGCGATCCGGCGCCATCCGGAGTCGGCCATCGAGCCAAGCCATCTGCGCAGCGGTGAGTTGTCCGTCGTGGCGACCCGGGATGACGGTGTCGAGTCCGATCAGACGGACCGGCTGTTCGTCGACGACGTAGTCGATCGGGTGATCGGGCCCGCCCGACGGCAACACGTCGGAGAATCGTCGCCGGAGCTCGCCCCGGTCGTCATGATTGCCGGGGCACGGCAACACGATGCCGACGTCGAGCTCGCCGAGCAGATGCATCAGATGGTCGTACTGCGCCGGGCGGCCGTCGTTCACCAGATCGCCGGTGGCGAGCACGAGATCGGGGAGGGGTCGGAGCGCGTTGATCACGTCGATCGCCCGCCGTAGGGCAGCTGCCGGATCGACACGATCGGCGACCAGCCCGCCGGGTTCGACGATGTGACAGTCGGTGATCTGCGCGATCAACATGGGCCGACACTACGTCGCTCCACCGTCCACGCCGGCGTGGACGAATAGGTTGCGGGCCATGGTGGTCGAGTTCCTCACGTTCACGGTGCCCGTCGACGAGTTGGAGGAATGGCTCGCCGTCGAGGAGCAGCACTGGAGTCGATTCCTGGAGCGACAACCGGGCTTCGAGCGCAAGGAGATGTGGCGTTCGGGCGACGATCCGACGCAGATCCATGCCGTCGTCTGGTGGGCGTCGATGCAGCAGTGGAAATCGATCCCGCAGCGGGCTCTCGACGAGGTGGTGTCGGCGATGGGACCTCACGAGCGGACCGCGACCTGCGTGGCGTTCGAGGTGGTGCGCGATTCGTGATCGGATCGAAGAGCCGGCCGCCGCGGGCACATGTTCAGAGGGACCGCAGGAGCGACGCGGCGTGCTCGACGAGACGGACGAGATCACGCGTCGGGTCCTGGGCGGCCTCGACGAGATTGACTCCGATCGACGCCGGCGCCAGACGAGCCGTCTCATGTTGCAGCAGCACGTGGACCGCATCCCAGTCGAGCTCGGTGCCACTCGTCGGCCGGGCGCTGGCCGACTGGTAGAGCGCGTACTCCGAGCCGCCGACCGACTCGGCATGCTCGATGATCCGATCGTGCTGGTCCGGTGTGCATCCCGACAGGAACAACCCATCGGCGAGCCGGGCCGCGGTGCGCACCAGTTGTGGACCGCGCGCCCCGACCCAGATCGGTACCGGACGCGCCGGCATCGCATGCTCCGGCGGTCGGTAGCGCGCCGACGGTGCACGATCCAGGACGGACCGGGCCGTCTCGATGGCATCACGGACGATCGCGACCGGGCGTTCGACCTGGATGCCGAACGGTTCGAGCGAGAGCTGACCGCCGAGTCCGAGTCCGAGCACCGCTCGGCCGCCGCTGAGCTCGTCGACGGTCGCGAGCGAGACAGCGATCGCGCCCGGGTGCCGCAGGAGTGGGGAGGTGATTCCGGTCGCCAACGCGATCGTGCTGGTGCGGGTGGCCGATGCTGCGAGCACCGCGACGGGCTCGCGTGCGACCCCCTCGTCCGCGAGCCACACCTCGTCGAGACCCAATTGCTCGGCGGCCACGATCGCATCCACGAGCTCTGCTGCCGGGCGGTTCGGGAAGATCCAGATCCCACGCCGCGTGGTTCGTGTCGTCACGTCGACACCCACCCGAGCACCCGCGCGGTGCCGTTCAGCGCCCGAAGTCGAAATCTCGGATCTCGGCGAGTTGCTCACCGAGGTGATCGACGTTCGCCTCGAAGAGATGCTTGCCGAGGACGGCGTCGGCACCGGTCGGGTCGCCGATGTAGCCGGCATCGTCGAAGTCGTTCGACAACCAGCCGAACATGACCGACCCTCCGAACTTGACGAAGCGGTTCTCGGCCAACGCCTCCGGGACCTTGCGCTCGGCCTTCGACAGATCGACGAGATCGGGCCGGAGGTGCATGAACACCGACGTCTCGTTGAGCCCGCCGTGGATGCCCATGCCGAGCTCGGATTCCGTCGATGTGCCGCCGTAGGCGGGCGGGACCGAGGGGTGGACGAGGAACGTCTTGAACCCGTAGGCGAGCCGCAGATCGCGAAGGGCCGTGTTGAGCAGCGTCGTGTTCCCGCCGTGGCCGTTCAGGAGGACCAGCCGCTCGGCGCCCGTCGATGCGAGACACCGACCGAGGTCCATGAGGATCGCCATCATCGTCTCGGCCGAGTACCACAACGTGCCGGGCGACCAGGCGTGCTCGTTGGATTTGCTGATCGAGAGCGTGGGGAGCTGCCAGACGTCGAGCTCGTCGCCGACGCTGCCGACCACGGCCGTCGCCGTCTCGTCGGCGATCACGTGGTCGACGGCGAGGGGCAGGTGAGGGCCGTGCTGCTCCACCGCTCCGATGGGGAGCAGCAGTACCGACGACGGGCCGATCCGGTCGGCGATCTCGGGTCCGGACAGATCCTCGTAGCGACGACTCATGACGGCGATGCTACGCCTCCGGCGTCGGACGATCGCCGCTCAGGCGCTGAGTCGCCAGCCCGAGTTCACCCAACCACGCAGGCGGGCGAGCGGTCTGCTCGGGCGCCCCGTCGGATCGTCGTGGTGCGACGCGACGCACATCTGGTGGAAGCGTCGTCCGGCGACGTTGGCCACGTCGTCGCGCAACTCGACCGGCAGCCCGCACCCCCCGCATCGCAGGATGTCGTCCATCGTTCGAGCGTACGCGAACGACGACCGTGAGCGCCGCTGCGAGGGCCAACACGTACGCTGCGCCGCATGCCACAGGTGATCGCGAACGCCCGGCTTGCCGATGGCCGACACGTCGACGTGCACGTCGCCGACGGCCGCATCACCGATGTGGTCGCCCACGCGCCGGCGCCGCTCGCACGGACGGATCCCCTCGACCGTGTCGACCTCGACGGATGGCTGCTGTTGCCGGCGATGGCCGAACCACACGCCCATGTCGACAAGGCGCTCACCGCCGAGCGAGTGCCGAACCCGAGCGGCGACCTGGCTGGGGCGATCGAGGCGTGGGTGGCGGCGGCGGATGCGGGCCTGTTCACCCACGACGACATGGTCGACCGTATTCGGTCTGCGCTCGACCTGCTGGTGTCGAACGGTGTCACAGCCGTTCGGAGCCACATCAACTGCGGGGCAGGCGCCGGCACCTCCCACCTTCGCGCCGCCCAGGAAGTCGCTCGTGAGTTCGACGGGATCCTCGACGTGCAGTTGGTCGCTCTCACCCACTCACCGATCGTGGGCCCCGGGAGCGAAATGAATCGTCGGGCACTCGACGAGGCCGTCACACTGGGCGCCCATCTGGTGGGCGGTTGCCCCCACCTCGAACCGGACGGACCGGGTTCGATCGCTCACGCGTTGGCGGTTGCCGCGGACGCTCGTCTCGCGGTCGACCTCCACACCGACGAGACCCTCGACCCGACGGTGCTCACGCTGCGAACCCTCGCCCGGCACGTGATCGACACCGGATTCGAGGGGTCGGTCACGGCAAGCCACTGCGTCAGCCTCGGCATGCAGACGCCTGCGGTCCAGGCCGAGGTGGCGCGGGTGGTCGCCGAGGCGCGCATCTCCATCGTGCCCCTCCCGCAGACCAACCTGTTCCTGCAGGGCCGGGATCACCCGACGGCGACACCGCGAGGCCTCACTGCGATCCGGGCGCTCGTGGACGCGGGTGTACTCGTCGCTGCGGGGGCCGACAACGTCCAGGATCCGTTCAACCTGGTCGGTCGGTCGGACCCGCTCGAGACGGCGGCCCTGCTCGTGATGGCCGGACACGTCATGCCCGACGACGCCTACGACATGGTGAGCAACAACGCGCGACGTGCGCTCGGCCTCCGACCCGTTCGCTTCGAGCCCGGCGATCCGGCCGATCTCGTCGCGATCGATGCCCCGTCGATCCGGGGGGCGATCGCCGACGCACCAGTCGATCGGCGGGTCTTCAAGGGAGGTCGGCTGGTGGCCACCTCCTCGTCGCAGCGCGTCGTCCACCGCTGATCCCGGCGGCCGCCCGACTCGAACCGGAGGAGCGGTCACCACCACCCACGATGTGCGACGATGGGAGCGAACTCGGACGTGGAGGTGCAGGGCAATGAAGATCGGAGCGTTCTTCTTCGGCGGCGTCGAGATGAGCGACGCCGGCGGCGGGCCGCCGGCACCGATGGATCGCCGCTTCTCCAACGAGGAGTGCTGGAAGGCGACGCTCGAGTACGTCAACTCCGCGATCGAGGCGGATCGACTCGGTTTCGACTCGTTCTGGACGACCGAGCACCACTTCCAGTACGAGGGCTACGAGGTGATTCCCAACGGCCTGCAGATCTCGACGTGGATCGCCGCACAGACGCAGCGCATCCGACTGGGCGCGATGTTCAACGTCGTACCCCAGTGGAACCCGCTGCGTCTCGCCGAGGACTTCGCGACGTTGCACAACCTGTCGGGCGGGCGGGGCGTCCTCGGCGTCGGTCGAGGCACGGTGCCGCGCGAGGTCCTCCACCTCAACGACAAGGGTGTCTCGATCGGCTCGCACGACAACCCGGACCAGGCGGCCGCCGACGAGCTCAACCGCGAGGTGTTCGAGGAGTCGATGGAGATCATTCGCCGCGCCCTCGACCAGGAGTCGTTCTCCTTCCAGGGGAAACACTTCCAGATCCCGGTGTCCGGCATCCCCGACCGCGGTTCCACCGTGCAGTCGCTCAGCCTGATCCCGCGCCCCATGTACCCGTACGAGATCTGGCAGGCGGTCACCAGTCCACCGACGCTGGGCTACGTGCCGGTGGTCGGTCACGGTGCGGTCTTCTGGAATCAGCACCATTCGTTCATCAAGCGCTTCTGGGACACCTACGGCGAGACGTACGAGGCGACCCACGGCGTCGGCCTGGCGTCGCACGAGAAGCGCATGTTGGTGGTTGCAGTCCGGATCGAGGACACCTACGAAGAGGCCGTCGAGTCGGCCCGCGCCGGTCACGACGAGTTCTGGAAGTTCCTCGGGCCGTACGGCTGGAGTCGCGGATACATGGGGGAGGACGGCAAGCCGGCCAAGCCCGGCCTGATCCCGACGCTCGACGAGTCGCTCGACAACAAGACGATCCTGTTGGGCACCCCCGAGCAGGTGGCCGAGGGGGTGCAGTTCTACCGGGATCTGCTCGGCCTCGAGTACCTGACGATCTTCCCGCACCTGCTCGGCGATCCGTACAAGAAGGCCGACGAGCAGATGGCGCGCTTCGTCGACGAGGTCATGCCGCTCGTCTCCTGACGACCGTCGCTTGGCGCCAATGGCCGTCGCATCGTTCCGCCTCGTCGCAATCGACTGCCCCGACCCCCGCGAGCTCGCCGCGTTCTACGGTGCGATCACAGGATGGGAGATCGAGGCACCCGATTGGCTCGACGTCGAGGCGGAAGGACTCCGATGGCTGGAGCTCCGCAGCGGGAACGGGGCGACGATCGCGTTCCAACGGATCGCCGACTTCGTGCCACCGACCTGGCCGGGCGGGACGCACCCTGCCCAACTCCACATCGACTTCGATGTCGACGACCTCGACGCCGGCGAGGTTGCCGTTGTGGCGCTCGGCGCCAGCAAGGCCGACGCCCAACCCGACCCCGACGAGTTCCGCGTCTTCTTCGACCCGGTCGGCCATCCCTTCTGCCTGGTCCGCTCCGACGTGTGACCCGTCAGCGGCCGGCCACCGACGACACTCGGGCCCGGGGGTCGGCTGCGCCCGAGAGCACCCCGTCCTCGTCGAGCACGATCGCCTGGGCATGACCGAAGCCACTGTCGAACGCGGGGAACCCGTCGACGATGTGACCGCGCTGCACGAGACCGTCGGACCATGCGAAGGCGGCGTGACCTTCGATCCCGACGGTGGGCCCGCTCGGTGCGGTCCACGTGTCGAAACCCGTCGCCGGGCCCGAGAGGACCCATCGAGGCGAGCTGATCGCCCTCGCCGGCGACTCGCGATGGTGGAACAACCGGGCGGCCAGCTGCAACAGGATCTGTGGTTGGGCGTCTCCTCCCATCGTGCCGAAGACCGACACGAGGTCGTCGCCTCGAGTCGCGAGTACCGGCGACAGGGTGTGCGGAGGTCGGCGACCCGGTCCGAACTCGGCGGGATGGCCGGCGTCGAGGTTGAAACCGAGTCCGCGGTTGTGGAGGTTGATCCCGGTGTTGGGTTCGGCGAGCCACGATCCGAAACCGGACGCGTTCGACTGGATGAGTGACACGGCCATGCCTCCCACCTCCGCGGTGCACAGGTAGGTCGTGTCGCCGGGCCCGACGCCGACCCGGTAGTCGCAGGCTCGCTCCGGGTCGAGACGGTCGGACCGCGCTGCGACCGCCTGCAGCAGTCCCGCACCATCGGCGTGCTCGTGGAGCACGTCCGGCCGGTCGTATCCCGCGAGCTTGGCGGACTCGATCAGCAGATGGGCCCATCGCGGATCGGCAGGGTCATCGGGCAGATCGAGCAGATCGGCGAGGATGCCTCCCCCGAGGGTGAGGTACCCCTGCGAGTTCGGGCCGATGGTGTGGACGTCGACCCCGAACATCGGCGCCGACAAGGGCGCGACCCAGTCGGCCTGGGTCGCTGCGAGATCCTGGGTGGTGAGGTAGCCCGCAGCCATCGACACCAGCCCGTCTCCGAACTCACCGCCGTAGAAGCCGTCTCGACCGCGCTCGACGATGTCGCGGAGAGCGCGAGCGACACCCGGACGGCGCACGATCGCACCGGTTCGTACCGCCTGCTTCGACAGCTCGACGAGGTTCCGGTGGCCGTCGTCGTCGAGCCGGCGCACCGAGCCAGCGAGGAGCGGACTTGCCGGGAAGCCTGCCTCGGCGAGATCGATCGCGGGTGCCAGCACGTCGGCAAGCGAGAGCGACCCGAGACGCTCGTGCAGTGCGAGCCATCCGTCGACACAGCCCGGCACCGTGACCGTCCGGATGTCGTGGTGGAACGGCATGACGGTGTGGCCCTCGGCTCGCAGCGAGTCGGGGGCGGCCCCGGACCCGGCGCGTCCGCTGCTGTTCAGTGCGACCACCTCGCCGTCACGGTGGACCAGCGCGAACAGATCGCCTCCCATCCCGCACATGTGTGGACCGGTGACGGCGATCGCCGCGTTGGTCGCGATCGCTGCGTCGACGGCATTGCCCCCGCGCTCGAACGTGAGGTCGCCGGCGCGAGTCGCCAGTTGATCGGCCGACGCGACCAGATGTCGCGTGCCTCGGATGCTGCTGTGCGGGAGCGGCGTCATGCGGTGCACCGTACGCCTCGGCCTACGCTCCGTGCGTGGTCGATCAACACTGGGTGCGGGCGGCTTCGATCACCGTCGGCGGGGCGGTGGCCGTCGCCGGGTCGTTCTTGCCCTGGCTCCGCTCCGGCGCCGTCGATCGGTCGAGCTACGAGATCTTCGACCTGATCGACCGGCTCGGCTTCTCCCCCGACGGTGCGGTGGGCTGGGCCGTGCGGTTGTGGCCGTTGGTGCCGTTGCTGTTCGTAGTGGCGGCCGTCGTGCAGTGGTCGATGTCGCTCCACCCGTTGGTGGTCGTCGCCCGCCGACTGCTGCCCCTCATCGCCACGATCTACGGGGGTGGTGTGGCGCTCGTGATCCGCCTGGCGCCCGACGCCGGACTGTTCCGGTTCAGGTACGGCTCGTGGTTGACCTTGGTCGGTGCGATCGTGGTGGGCGGTGCCGCGCTGTGGCCCGTCAGTCGTCGTGGATCGGGTGCTTCGGGAGCTTCTTGATCCGCGCTCGCTTGCGGCGGCGCTCGGGCACCATCGAGCGCATCTCCTCGAGCTTCCCGAAGCAGAGCAGTCGATCGTTGGCCTCGAGCTCACGTGAGTTCCGCGGGTTCGGGATGACCGTCGTGCCGCGGTGCAGTGTGAGCACCGTGATGTCGCGCTCACGGAGGCCCGAGTCGGCGATGGTGGTGCCGACGAGTTCGGCGCCGTCGTGGACGAGCAACTCCGCGACGCCGTACCCCGTCGAGACCGTGAGCCGCTGACGAACGTCGATCTCGGGGAACGCGACCTGGTTGGCGATGTGGTCGATGATCGCGCCGGCGACGTCGAGGTTGGTCGCCGTCTCGATGCCTTCGAGTCCGGGGGAGCTGTTGACCTCCATGACCTGTGGTCCGTCTTCGCCCTCGAGCATGTCGACGCCAGCGACCCTGAGCCCCATGATCTGCGCCGACCGCACCGCGCTCTCTTCGTAGGCCGGATCGAGCTCGACCGCCTCGACCTGCCCGCCACGATGGACGTTGGAACGGAATTCGTCGCCCTGGGCGACCCGCCGCATGGCGGCGACCACACGATCACCGACCACGAGGGCTCGGATGTCGCGGCCCTTGCTCTCGGCCACGAACCGCTGGATGAGCACGTTCTGCTTGGTGCTCTGCAGGGTCTCGATGATCGCCTCTGCCACCTTGGTGTCGGGAGCGAGGATGACGCCGATGCCCTGGGTGCCCTCGAGCAACTTGATGACGACGGGCGCCCCACCGACGCGCTCGATCGCCGGGAGGACGTCGGCGCGGTCACGGGCGAAGGTCGTTGGCGGCATGCCGATGTTGTGGCGCGAGAGGATTTGGATCGCCCGGAGCTTGTCGCGCGAGTTGGCGATGCCGTTGGCGGTGTTCGGGGTGTAGACGTCCATCTGCTCGAACTGACGGACGACGGCCGTGCCGAAGTAGGTGATCGAGTTGCCGATGCGTGGCAGGATCGCGTCGTAGTCGGACAGCGGCTTGCCGCGGAACTGCAGGTCGGGCTCCTTGCCGGACAGATCGATCGCGAAGCGCAGGGTGTTGAGCACCTTGACGTCGTGGCCGCGGTCGAGGGCCGCCGTTCGCAGTCGCTGCGTGCTGTATGCCCGCGGAGCACGGGAGAGGATGGCAAGTTTCATCGACAAGATCCGCGAAGCTACCAGCATGAACGAACCGGCCGAACTGGCCACCGTGGCAGGCTGGCGCGAGTGGGTGTCCTTGCCGGAGTTCGACGTGCCCTGGGTGAAGGCCAAACTCGACACGGGGGCCCGTTCGTCGGCGATCCATGCCTACGACATCGTCGAGTTCGTCCGCGACGGCCAATCGTGGGCGTCGTTCGAGATTCACCCGTGGCAGCGGTCCGATCTCGACGCGATGCCGGTCGAACTGCCGATCGTCGATCGTCGGGTCGTTCGCAGCTCGACAGGACACGAGGAGCAGCGGCTGGTCGTCGCCACCACGATCCAGGTCGTCGGGCACGAACTGTCGGCCGAACTGACGCTCGCCAACCGCGACGAGATGGGCTTTCGGATGCTGGTCGGTCGCGAGGCGATGCGCGGCGCGCTCTTGATCGATCCTGGCCGCTCGTATCTCGGCGGGCGACCGTCGCGCAAGACGCGGCGTCGCAACCGGACAGCGATCGAGGGATGACCGACTGATGCCACGCGCTCCGTTCACGATCGGCGACATCGACGTTCGACCTGGCTCCCGGCGAGAGATCGGGCTCCCGATCACTCGGCTCGTCACGGGCGCCGAGGTGTCGTTGCCCGTGCTCGTGCTCCACGGGCGATCGGCCGGGCCGACGGTCTGGTTGAGCGCGGCGATCCACGGTGACGAGGTCGGCGGTGTCGAGGTGATTCGTCGAGTGCTGGCCGATCTCACGCCTCGCTCGATCTCCGGCACGTTGCTCGCCGTACCGATCGTCAACGTTCACGGTTTCATGAACGGCGACCGCTACCTGCCGGATCGCCGAGATCTCAACCGGTCGTTCCCGGGGTCGGCGCGGGGGTCGCTCGCGAGCCGGATCGCGCACCTGATGATGACGGAGGTCGTGGCGAAGTGTGAGGTCGGCATCGATCTCCACACCGGCTCCGACCATCGGACGAACCTGCCCCAGATCCGCGGCGATCTCGACGACGAGCGCACCCGGGAACTGGCGGAGATCTTCGCGGCGCCGGTGATGTATCACGCCCGGATTCGCGACGGATCGCTCCGCCACGCCGCCAGCGAGTCGGGTTCGACGGTCCTGCTCTACGAGGGCGGGGAGGCGTGGCGCTTCGACGACTGGGCGATCGGTGCCGGTGTCGACGGCGTGCGGCGGGTGCTCGCCTCGCTCGGGATGACAGCGCCGGTCGAGGGGGACCGTCCGAAGCGGCCGATCGAGTGCCGCAGGAGCGGTTGGGTGCGCGCCGGACGGTCCGGGATCGTTCGGATCGAGTGCGAACTGGGTGCGCGGGTGGTGGTCGACGAGCGGATCGGGGTGATCTCCGACTCGTTCGGGAAGCGACTGAGCACCGTGAAGGCCGCCCGCACGGGCATCGTGATCGGTCGAACGGAGGCACCGCTGGTCAACCGTGGCGACGCCCTCGTCCACATCGCCGAACCCTCCTAGCCCTTTTCCTAGTCTGCTTTTCCTAGTCTGCTTTTCCTCGACCCAGTTCGCACCCGACCTGGTTCCCGATGCTCCTGGTTCCCGATGCTCCTGGTTCCCGATGCTCCTGGTTCCCGATGCTGTGGAAGCCGAAGCGACCGAATCGGTCGCTTTCGCTGCCGCAAACCAGCTTCCAGGACTTCGTGGAAGCCAAAGCTCCTGATGGTGTCGCTTCGGCTTCCACAGAACTCCTGCGGGTGCGATCCGGGTGGGCGACGGAACGAAGCGGACCGGGCTCAGCACCCCGAATCCGACGTCAGTTCTCGTACCAGCAACCTCGGTCGACGAGGACGTCTTTGAGGACCTGGGGCCGGTCGGTCATCAGACCATCGACGCCGAGATCGAGCAGGCGGCGCATCTCGTCGGGTTCGTCGATCGTCCAGACGTGCACGTGGAGGCCCAGCCGGTGAGCGCGTCCGACGGTCGACTCGGTGACGATCGTGATGCGCCCCGTCGACACGGGGACTTGGGCGATCTGCCCTCCCCACGGCACCCGACCGGCGTACTTGAGCGCGACGATCTGACGCGGACCGAAGCTCGTGCAGAGCGCATCCCCGAACTCCGCTCGGAGGCGACGGAGGCGCCGGTCGCTGAAGCTGCCGATACAGACCCGGTCGAGGCATTCGAGCCGTCGCAGTGCCGCGATCAGACCGTCCACGGCGTCGTCGGCCTTGCAGTCGATGTTGAACCGAGCGTCGGGGAACTCCTCCAACAGGGCCTCGAACAGCGGGATCGGCTCCCGACCGTCGACGCGCGCCGTCGCCACCTCGCTCCACTGCAGCTCGCTGATGAGTCCCTGCCGGTCACAGGTCCGCGAGAGATCGGGATCGTGGAACGCCACCAGCACACCGTCGGCCGTGGCATGGACATCGGTCTCCAGATAGGTGTACCCGAGGTCGATCGCGTGCCGGAACGCCGGCATCGTGTTCTCCGGGTTGTCGCTCGCCCCGCCCCGATGGGCGAACGCGATCGGCCCCGGCCAGTCGAGATACGGATGCGCTGCCATCACAGCGTTCTATCAGCGCGATCGACGACACGCTCGATCACACTCTCGACGCCTCGACGACCGGCGCCGATCAGATCTTGCGGCCGGCGGCCTGCCAGTACTCGTCTTTGAGGAGGCGCTTGTAGAGCTTGCCGGTGGGGTGCCGGGGGAGTTCGTCACGGAAGTCGATCGATCGCGGGCACTTCACGTCGGCGAGGTGGGTTCGGCAGTACCGGATCAGCTCAGCCGCCAGCTCGGCCTCCTCCTCGCCGTCGGCCGGCATCCGGCGCGGTTGCACGACGGCCTTGACCTCCTCGCCGAAGTCCTCGTTCGGCACGCCGAACACGGCGACGTCGAGCACCGCCTCGTGCATCGTGAGCACGTTCTCGGCCTCCTGCGGATAGATGTTCACCCCACCGGAGATGATCATGTACGCCTTGCGATCGGTGAGGTACAAGAAGTTGTCGCCGTCGAGGTAGCCGACGTCGCCGAGCGTCGACCAACCTTTCGGATGCCTCGAGCCGGCTGTCTTCTCGGGGTCGTTGTGGTACTCGAACGAGGCGCCACCCTCGAAGTAGATGGTTCCCGATTCGCCGGTGGGAACCTCCTCGCCGCCCTCGCCGACGATGTGCACCACACAGTTGATCGGGATGCCGACCGTGCCCTCGTGGGCGAGCCACATCTCGCTGTTGCAGTAGACGAATCCGTTGCCCTCGGTGCCGGCGTAGTACTCGTGGAGCACCGGGCCCCACCAGTCGATCATCTGCTTCTTGACGGGGACGGGGCACGGCGCGGCGGCGTGGATCACGCACTCCAACGACGAGACGTCGTACTCGGCCCGAGTCTCCGCGGGCAGCTTCAGCATCCTCACGAACATCGTCGGCACGACCTGGCTGTGGGTCGCTCGATACCGGTCGATGCACTGCAGGTACGACTCCGCGTCGAATCGCTCCATCACGACCAGTGTCGCCCCGACCGCCAGCGTCGACATGCAGAATCGCAGCGGCGCGGCGTGGTAGAGCGGCGCCGGGGAGAGGTAGACCTTCGAGGAGTCCATGCCGAACAGCACCTGCACCATCCCGGTCACACCGGTGACCCGCGTCTCGAGCGGCTCCTCCGCGACGTCGGGGAGCACGCCCTTGGGGCGTCCGGTCGTGCCCGACGAGTACAGCATGTCGCGCCCGGCGACGCGGCCGTCCAACGGCTCCGCCGACTGCGCTGCCACCGCCTCCTCGTAGCTCTCGTACCCGGAGATCGTGGCATCGAGCATCAACCTCAACTCCACGTTCGGAGTGTCGCCGACCAGTTCGGCGGCTTGCTCCGCCTTGTACTTCGAGGTGATGAACACCCGGGCGCCACAGTCGTTGACGATGTAGGCGAGCTCGTCGTTGGTGAGTCGTGACGACGCAGCGGTGTACACCAGGCCTGCGTACTCACAACCCCACAGCACCTCGAGATACCGGGGGTGGTTCTCCATGCAGAGCGCGACATGATCGCCGGGTTGCAGCCCCGCGGCGCGGAAGAGACGGCTCAGGCGATTGGCTGCGGCGTCGAGCTCGGCGAAGGTCTGCGTCCAGCCGCTGTCGGCCATGATCACGGCCGGCTGGTCGGGCTGCGAGTCGAGATGTGCCCCTGGATACATGGGCGCGGACGGTAGCCGACCTCCGTCACGACAGCCGAACGAGGCGCCGTCGCGGTCGACGGCATCACCGCTCTTGAATCCGCTCGTCGGTTACCGTCGCATCGTGGATTCGGCCGAACACTCCGAGATCCGCCGTCGAGTGCAACCGTTCACCGATGCGCTCACGACCGACGCCACGCTCGACGAGTTGGCCTTCGGCCTGTCGGCGGTCTTCGACCCGGACCTCGATCTGATCGGGGCGCTCGCCGAACTCGATCAGCTCGCGGGCGGCTGCCCGACCCCGACCCGAGACGGCGTCATGCAGTGGCTGTTTGGTTCCGGCACGTTCGTCGGTGATCGGTCCGACTATCACCATTGGCGTAACTCGTGCCTCGATCGTGTCATCGCAGCCCGCCGGGGCATGCCGATCACCTTGTCGATCATCGCCATCGAGGTCGCGCGGCGAGTGGGGGTCCGACTCGCCGGCGTCGGGATGCCAGGCCACTTCCTCGTCGGCGATCCGGCTGATCGCGAGTGGTTCGCCGATCCGTTCCACGGCCGGACGGCACTCGGGCGCGACGACTGCCGGGAACTGCTCAGTGGGCTCGGCATGTCGCGCTGGTCCGACCGCTTCCTTGAACCGACCAGCGATCGGCTGATCGTCGCCCGCATCCTCAACAACCTCAAGGTCTCCTGCGAGCGCCGGCGCGACCCCGTGCGGTTCGCGCTCGTCATGCACGCTCGGCAGGCCATGCACGAGTTCGCATCCGAACACGACGACGCCGTGCAGGCGTTGGCGGTGTTCAACTGATCGACCGGTCCGACCGCGCACACGTTGTCGCCGACTCTCGTGGCCTGGTCGAATGACCGGATGATCGACCGCGACCTCAAGCGTTCACTTGGTCAGATGATGAAGGGAGTCGAGGTGGTCGGCGCGCGCCATCGCGGCCGCAACCGCGCCTACACGAGTCACTGGGTCACCCAGGTGAGTTTCGAGCAGCCGATCGTGATGGCGAGCGTCTCGCCGAAGCACGACACGTATCCGCTGATGATCGGGAGCGGGGAGTTCTCGGTGTCGATCCTGGCTGCCGACCAGATCAGCGAGGGGCAGTACTTCAGCTACCCCGGGCGCAAGTTCCGACGCATGGCCGACGAGTACCTCGTCGCTTGGCCCGACGATCCAGACGGACCACCGGTGGTCCCCAATGCGATCGCTTGGCTGCGGTGCAAGATCTTCGACCGAATCACGATGGAGGACCACGAGCTGCTGTTCGCGCGGGTCGGCGAGGTCGTCGAGGGCCGGCTGAAGGAACCGCCGCTGCTCTACTCGAGCCGGCTGGGCTGGCGGATGACCGGCGAGACGGCGCGCGAGCCCGGCGTCAGCGTTCGTGATCAGCTCCTGGAACGTCTCGCCGCGCTCGATGCCGACGGCGGCGCCGACACCATCCCCGACACCATCCCCGGCGCCGACTACCACGATGACGACCGACGACGCTGACACCTGACACTGGCCGGTCAGCCGGCCGCAGTGATGTCGGTCGTGATGTCGGCCGGTCAGCCGGCCGCAGTGATGTCGGCCGGTCAGCCGGCCGCAGTGATGTCGGTCGTGATGTCGGTCGTGATGTCATCGAGTGGCGCCGTCGCCGGAGGACCCGGGTTGTTCGCAGAGTCGCGGCACGCGAACTCGACGTAGGCGTTCACTCGACGCGCCGGATCGTCGTCAGGGGTGTATCCCTCATCGAAGAACTCGTCACCCTCGGGAGTGATCGGCTCGCCATTCGTCGCCTCGGTCGTGGGCGTTGGGAGCGTGGTCGCGGTCACGGCCGACGCAGAGTCGGACGGCACCGTGGCCACCGACCCACGTCGGAGAGCGTCCAGGACGGCGGCGAACTCGACCGCGATCTCCGCGGGCACGTCGCCGCCGACGCCCTCGTAGGTCTCGATGATGAGCGCGGCGGTGTCGTCGGGCGGGTCGGTCTCGAGACGTTCGGACAGATCGATCATCGCCTGGCAGAACGGGGTCAGACGCTCCGGCGGCACCGTCACCGAGACGATCGGCACACCTGCTCCATCACCGACGACGGCCGGGTCGCCATCGCTCGTCCGGTCGCCGACACATCCGGTCAGCACGAGCCCCGCCATCCCCAGCGCAGCCGCGACGGTCGACGAGGCGCACGTCCACACCGATGCTGCGACGTCGGGTCGGAAGGTGGGCGAGCGCGACATCGATCAGAGTGTGGCAGGCGACGAACCCGATGGGCGGGCACGGCTTCGTCGAGGCGCCGAGACCCTGAGTACCTTGATCGACATGGCCCCGGTCGACACCCAGCGCTCCACCGATGAGCAACGCGTCAGCGATCTCGTCGAGCAACTGATCGACACCCACCCGCCGGCGACGACGAGCACACGCGACTTCCTGGGGGCGCAGTTCGATCTCGGGCTCGCGTGGACGCACTTCGACGAGGGGTTCGGTGGGCTCGGCCTCAACCCGAGGCTCCAGCGAACCGTCAACGAACGGGTTCGTGCGGCCGGGGGCCCGTTCTGCATGGCGCGCAACCCCATCGGCTACGGCATGTGCGGTCCGACCGTCCACGTGTGGGGGAGCGAGGAACAGAAGCGCCGCTACCTGCGTCCCCTCTTCACCTGTGACGAGATCTGGTGCCAGTTGTTCTCCGAGCCGGGTTCGGGGTCCGACTTCGCCGGGTTGTCGTCCCGTGGCGTGCGCGACGGGGACGAGTGGCTCGTGAACGGTCAGAAGGTCTGGACGACGTTGGCGCACGTGTCCAAGTGGGGGCTGCTCGTCGTGCGGACCGACACCGAGGCCGTCAAGCACGCCGGCCTGACCGCCTTCGTGGTCGACATGCAGGCGCCCACCGTCGAGGTCCGTCCACTCCGCCAGATGACCGGCGAGGCCGAGTTCAACGAGGTCTACTTCACCGACACCCGGATCCCCGACGACGAACTGCTCGGCTCACCCGGCGACGGTTGGCGCGTGTCGCTCACGACTCTGATGAACGAGCGCACGTCGATCGGCGGGTCGATCCCGACGCAGGGATCGGGCACGATCGCCGACCTGTTGTCGGTCTGGGACGACCTCCCCGACGACCGCAAGGACGCAGCCACCCGCGATCGTGTGACCCGACTCTGGACACGCGCCGAGGTGCACCGGCTGACCAACATCCGGGCCAACCAGAATCGGCGGATGGGCGACCCCGGCCCCGAAGGCTCGATCGGCAAGATGGAATCGGCGAACCTCAACAAGGCCATCTACGAGCAGATGGTCGATCTGATGGGCGCCGATGGGATGCTGTATGGCAGCTACGAGATGGTCCGGCCCGAGATGACGATGGGTGCCGACTCGCTCCAGAAGAAGTTCCTGCGTTCGCGAGCGAACTCCATCGAAGGCGGAACGACCGAGGTCATGCAGAACATCCTGGGTGAGCGAGTGCTCGGGCTGCCCGGCGACGTCCGCGTCGATCGCGACGTGCCCTGGTCCGAGGTCCCCCGCAACTGACGTCAACATCTCAGGACGTCACATTCGGGGTCTGACCCCGAATGTGACGTCAGCGGCCGGTGGTCAACAGGTAGCCGCAGAACATCGCTGCCAGGGCGGCGAGCAGACCGATCGCACCGCCGATCGCGAGCGCAGCCCGGCTCCGGCCGATCTGATGGACGGCGGCGGCCGCACCCGACGCGATCGCGAGCGTGATCTTGACCAGCAGCGTGATCTGGTACGCGGTGGTCGTGTTCGTGACGTCGACCTCGCTGAGATTCCAGAGACCGGTCGCGACGACGATGGCGAACGCCGGCCAAGCCACGCGGGCGAAAGCCCGGGCGGCGACCTTGGTCGACTCCGGGAAGGCCCGTCGCAGACTCGGCACGAGCCCGGCGAGCACGATCTGACCGCCCACCCACACCGACGCGGCGAGCACGTGCAGGAACAGCCGGATGGTCTGAGCGGTGGGGGAGAGCATCGATCTTCAGTCCGAGAGTGCGGCAAGCACGTCGCTGGCGGGAAGCGTGCGATCCTCCAGGATCGGCCGGTTGAGCAACGAGCCACCGAGGAGCGCTGTGCTCGCCAGCTCGATCGACGACTGGAGATCGCGAATCGCGCGCGGCGGCGGGAAGTACTCGTCCTCGTCGGTGATGCGCACCACCTCGACGCCGCCCGTCGGGTCGAGCCGGGCGAGCACCTGTTCGACGAGTTCCTCCGGTGCTGACGCTCCTGCCGTCACGCCGACCGTGCCGGTCAAGTCGGTCGGGAGCTGATCGGCGACGTTGATCCGGAACACCTGCTCACAGCCCGCCTCACGGGCGAGTTGCTCCAGGGCGCGGGTGTTCGACGAGTTCGACGACCCGATCACGACGATCGCATCGCATCGTTCGGCCATCGCGAGCAGCGACGACTGTCGATTGGTGGTCGCGAAGCAGAGATCGCTGCGGCCGGGCGTCCAGACGTCGGGGAAGCGCTCGCGCACACGCACGGCGACGCCCTCCCAGTCGCGGTGCGACAGGGTCGTCTGCGCGAGCAGCGCAACCGGCTCCTCGAACGCGGGGAGTTCGTCGACTTCGTCGACCGACTCGACCCGGCTGATCGCGGCCGGTGCGACCGCCATCGTGCCGACCGCTTCCTCATGCCCCTCGTGGCCGACGTACACGATGCGGAAGCCTTTGCCGGCACGCACCTTGACCTCGTGATGGACCTTGGTCACGAGCGGGCACACCGAATCGACGACGAAGCTGCCGCGCTCGGCCGCCGCCGCCACCACCTCGGGCGCTGACCCATGGGCCGACAGCATGATCGGGCGGCCCGGCGGCACATCGGCGATGTCGTCGACGAAGACGACGCCCTGGCGCTCGAAGCGCTGGACGACGATCTTGTTGTGCACGATCTCGTGGTAGCAGTAGACCGGCGGTTCGAACGACCGCACCATCCAGGCGAGTGCCTTGATCGCCATCTCGACGCCGGCGCAGAAACCTCGCGGTTCGGCCAGCAGGACTCGCTCGACGTTCATGCTGGGCGTCAGGGTACCGGTCGATCGAGGACGGTGCCGGGCCGACGCCGTCGTTTCCCGAAACGAGCCGGACCGCCCAGCACGGGTTGGACGACGGCGCCACTAGCCTGAATCGGCCATGTCCGCCCCCCTCGTCGTGAGCGTCGCAGCTGGTTCACCGGCTGACGCCGCCGGTCTCCGCGCCGGCGACGAGATCGCCCGCGTCGACGGCCAGGTCCCGCGGGACGTGATCGAGTGGCAGTTGTTCACCGACGCGGCCGATCTGGCGCTCGACGTGATGCGAAACGGGATTGCGACCGAGATCGAGGTGCCGAAGCGAACCGGGCAACCACTCGGCGTCGAGGTGCAGTCGGCGGTGTTCGACCGTGTCCGCACCTGTGACAACCACTGCGAGTTCTGCTTCATCTACCAGTTGCCGAAGGGCATGCGCCGCAGTCTGTACCTGAAGGACGACGACTACCGGCTGAGCTTCCTCTACGGGAACTTCACGACGCTCACCCGGTTCACCGAAGCCGACCTCGAGCGGGTCGTCACCGAACGCCTGTCGCCGCTCCACGTGTCGATCCATGCGACAGACCACGACGTGCGCAACCGCATGCTCAAGAACCAGCGGGGAGCGATGAGCCTCCGGTGGATGCGTGCCCTGCTCGATCACGGCATCGAGGTCAAGGGCCAGATCGTCGTCTGCCCCGGCGTCAACGACGGCGACGTGCTCGACGACACCCTCGCCGGCGTCCTCGACCGATACCCCGAGCTCGCTTCGGTCGCGGTCGTGCCGCTCGGGTTGTCGAAGTACAACACCGAGCCGGCGATGCGACTCCACACCGCCGACGAGGCAGATCGAGTCGTCGACGTGATCGAGTCCTGGCAGGACGTCTTCCTCGATGTGCTTGGTCGTCGGATGGTGTTCGCCGCCGACGAGTACTACCTGATGACCGATCGACCGTTCCCACCCGCCGACGCCTATGAGGGATTCACGATGCACGAGGACGGTATCGGCATGGCGCGCACGTTCGAGCGGGAGTTCCACGGTCGGACCACCGATGCGACCGGTGTGCGCAGCGGGTTCTTCGCAGCGGTCGATCTGCCCGCCAATCCCGCCGCCTACACGGGCCTCCGGGCATCGGGGTGCGGCTCGTCGCAGACGCAGGGCAGCTCGGTGGGCGTCAGCCTCGCGCCGCGTTCGCGACGCCCCGATCGGGGTCCTGACCGGCGTGTTCGGTGCGCAGGTGATCGGGCCGCTGATCGCGTCGCTCGCACGCACCGACGTGCGGATCATCGCCGTCGAGAACCAGTTCTTCGGCGGCAACACGGGCGTCACGGGCCTGCTGACAGGTGACGATCTCCATCGCGTCTTGAACGATGAACCTCGCGGGCATCGCTACCTACTGCCCGACGTCTGTCTGTCCGACGATGCCCGCTTCCTCGACGGACTCACCGTCGACGATCTGCCGCAGCCGGTCGAGGTCGTCGCCACCGACGGAATCGCGTTGCGACACGCATTGGGGGAGGCAGCATGACCGACATGGAAACGCCCGAACTCCCGACGATCGTGATCATCGGGCGCCCCAACGTCGGCAAGAGCACCCTGTTCAACCGCATCGTGGGGGAGCAGGCCGCGATCGTCGAGAACCAGCCCGGGGTGACCCGGGACCGCAAGGTGCTCGAGGCCGAGTGGCTGGGTGTGCCGTTCCGCGTGATCGACACGGGTGGCTGGATGCCCCGCGGTTCGGATCTCGACGACAAGATCAGTCGACAGGTCGAGGCGGCGGTCGACGAGGCCGACCTGGTGGTGTTCCTGGTCGATGCCAGCGTCGGCGTGCTCGAGGACGACGAGGCCGTCGCCGACTGGCTCCGCCGGGGCGAGCACAACGTCCTCGTGGTCGCCAACAAGGCCGACAACAATCGCCGTGAGGACGAGCTCTGGCAGTTCCTCTCGCTCGGTCTCGGCGATGCCGTACCGGTCAGCGCGCTGCACGGACGTCGCGCCGGCGACCTGCTCGACGTCGCGCTCGAACGTCTCGGCGACAAGGCGGTGTACGTCGAACCGAACGAGCCCGATGCATTCGACGACCCGGCGCCGTGGGATCCCGACGAGCAGAAGCCACCCCGTGTCGCGATCGTCGGTCGGCCGAACGTCGGCAAGAGCACACTGTTCAACCGGTTGGTGGGTGCGGATCGAGCCGTGGTGCACGACATGCCCGGCACCACCCGCGATGCGATCGACACGCTCGTCGAGACCGAGGATGGCCCGATCGTGTTCGTCGACACCGCCGGGATGCGAAAGCGATCTCGCATCGACGACTCGGCCGAGTACTACTCGCTCGTTCGTGCGCTCCGAGCGATCGACGATGCCGACGTGGCGCTGCTCGTGATCGATGCGACCGAGGGGGTCACGGGTCAAGACCAACGGCTGGCAGAGCGGGTCGACGCGTCCGGTTGCCCGATCGTGATCCTGCTCAACAAGTGGGAGCTCGTCCCCGACACCGAACGCCGACTCGAGATCGAAGCCGATGTACGACGCAAGCTGGCGTTCGTCGGCGACGTCCCGGTGCTGAAGATCTCGGCGCTGTCGGGCAAAGGAGTCCACAAGCTGCGCCCCAGGCTCCAGGAGGCCATCGAGCAGTACCACCGCCGAGTGCCGACCCGGGACGTCAACCGGGTCATCGCCGAGGCCCAGCAACAGTCGCCGGCCGGTGGGGGAGCGAAGGTGCTCTACGCAGTGCAGGGCGCCACCGATCCACCCACCTTCACCCTGTTCGTCAACCGCGAACTGCCCCAGCACCACGTTCGGTACCTGGAGCGGCGCATCAAGGAAGCGTTCGGCTTCGGCGCGACACCGATCAAGCTTCGGATCCGCAAACGAGTCGACTGAGACGGCCATGCCCTGGTGTGAAGACTGTTCGAAGTACCTCGCTCCGTCGGCCCTGCAACCCGACGGCACCTGCCCGAGCTGTGGTCGTCAGGTCGGCGAGATCGAGCGCCGTGCCGGCGAGGTGGCCGCCGACGAATCGACCCCCTGGCACTTCAAACTGCTGGTGCTGGCCTTGATCGTCTACCTCGGATGGCGATTCGTGCAGATCTTCCTGTGAGCTGCGGGCAATCCGGCAGTCACCGGCCGATCCGGACGCCGGTTCGATAGGCTCGCCCTCCACATACGCGACAGTGATGTCGTACGGGCTGTGGCGCAGCTTGGTTAGCGCGCTTGTCTGGGGGACAAGAGGTCCCGAGTTCGAATCTCGGCAGCCCGACTCAACTACGTGCCGTTCTCTTGCCCGCTAGCCCCCGCCGGGGCTCTGGGGTCACTGCGGGAAAACGTGATCGGCAACAGTAATCGCGTTTCCGTCCTCTGCGAGCCCGATTCTCGAATTCCAGTTGCGTTGGGTTTCCCACCACGGTCGAGCGATCGAACGGGAGTTCCACCGCGTGCGCCGGGCGAGATGGTCGCTGCTGAGCGGCGCTGCCCATGCCGACCGAACGCATGGCCTCGGACGTCGTCTCGGATGGCGATCCACCATCCGACGGTGTCGGGGCGGCGCAGCGGGCCGGCGGGACGTGTTGCCGACATCGCATCTCGCGCCACGTGTTGGACGCGGCTCGAGATACTCGTCCAAGCGGTATTGATCGACGCGTGGCCGCGGTGGCTGCGTCAGCTAGGGGTTCCGCCGTGTTCGCTCAGTCGCACGATCATTTCGAGCTGGACGGCGGCTCCGTACGGAAGCTGTGCGACACCTGTTGCGGTGCGTGCATGGCGCCCCGCTTCTCCGAACACCGCCACCAGGAGGTCGGAAGCACCGTCGATCACCTGCGGAATCTCGACGAAATCAGGAGCGGCGCGAACGAAACCCAAGACCTTGTCGATCGAGGCGATCTCGTCGAGGCTGCCGATGTCGGCGGCGATGATCGCGAGCAGGAGGACGACGGTGTCTCGTGCCGCCTCGTACGCCTCCTCCCTGGTGACGTCTCCTCCGACCTGCCCCCTGAGATCACTGACGCGCGCAGAGACGTACAGCTGGTCAGCGGATCGCTTCGTGCCGACGTAGTTCGCCACGGGTGTTCTCGGTTCGACGAGTTCGATCCCGAGTTCGTTGAGTCGCTGCGTCACGCGCACGCTTCTCATTGTGGTTCACGAGACGGTTCAAGAGACGCAGTTGGCGACACCGAAGCAGCTGGTGTCGTCGAGAGGATCGCCGATGGTGGCACCGGCGTCACCGATCAGAAGCTGCCCGGTGGGAGCAGCGATGCGTCACCATCGGCTTCCCCGCAACGGGATCGCACCGGCCGGCCGTGGCGCAGCCGTCTGACGGTTGGCCGCGCTCGTGCTCGCGGATGGAGGCTGCGGCGGCCGAGTACCCGTCTCGGTGCGGTTCGGGCCGGTGACGCGGCGGTGCTTGCCGTCGAGCACGACCCGGCCGACGAACTCGGCGCCGCCGGTCACGTCGATGTTCCGGCGCAACGCTTCGGCATCGGATCGCTCGCCTTCGGTGGAAGTGCGGGGGAACCCTGGCGAGCCGCTGGGCCGAGTCACTCGAGCGGTTGCAGGGATCCCCTGGTGTAGTCGAACGAGATGATCCGGGTGGGCGTGATGTGGACCACCACCGGGTCCCACTTGCTCGCCAACCCGTTGGCGGCCTCGACGGCTCCTTCGGTCGAGCCGATGTACCGCTCGAAGATCGACACGCGCTTGGTCACGGCGTCGTCGAAGTCCAGCTCGGCGGTGCCGTAGATCATCGCACCGCTGTACGGGAATTCGTTGGTGTCGACGAGCAAGGTGACGCGCGGGTTGGCCTGCATGTTCTTGACCTTGTGCTGGTTGGACTGCGTGCTCACGTGGATCCGTCGATCACGCCGCTCCTACCCGATGGGCAGGGTGTGAGGTGTGCCGTCCGGGTTGAACGTGCTCAACCGGGCCTGGGGTGTCATGTGTCAAGCGGCGCGATCGGCCGGCGTCGGCGACCGGCGGGAACACGCGCTGGCCGACGCGATCGATGTGCTGCGCGACGACGCCCCGAGGCCGCAGCCCCGGGACGTCGTCGTCAGAACGCCCGGCTCAGGAGGTGGACGGCGTGTAGATCGCCACCAGGTCGGCCCCGAGGACCGTGCCGTCGCCACCGTCCTCGCGGCAGGCGAGATGGTAGGTCGTCGTCGCTCCACTGCTGATCGAGAACGAACGAGTGCCGTTGAGCATCGCATCGTCGTGACCGCGCAGGGTCGAGAAGTTGCCCAGCTCATCGGTGTCGGTGTCGCGTGGCAACTCGTACCACTGGACTCCGGCGTCGGTCCCGACGAGCGTGCCCGGGACGCCTTCGGAGATCACGCAGACGACGTCGCCCAGGGCCGCGCTGTTCGTCACGTACGCGCTGGACACCAGCGTCACGTCTCCGTCGGCGGGCGCGGTGACGGAGACCGACACGATCGACTCTGGCGCATCACCCGGAGCATCGAGCGCCTCGTCCACGGTCGTGGAGTCGCTCACTGCGAACGCTTGCACGCCGCCCTCGAGGTTGTTGAACTGAGTCTGCAGCCCGGCGACGGTCGACTCGAGCGCAGCGAGGTCGGACTGCAGCTGACCGACGTCAGCGGCGAGCTCCTCGAGACTGCTCTTGGTGTAGTAGCCGTTGATGTCGATCACGATGTCGACGGTGCCGGCACGGTTGAACACGCGGAAGTTGCCGCTGCCGTCGAGTCCGGTCGTGACCGAGTTCGGGGTCGGCGCGCCGCCCGCACGCGGGTTCAGGTTGGCAGCGGTCGGCTGGTTCCCCGCTCCCCACACCGTCACGAACGTGTTCTCGGTGGCTCCCACCGCGGTCACGTTGGTCGCCAGCCCGACCGCGTCGGCGGGGATCGTGCAGTTCCCGTTCGTGCCGCGGGCTGCGACCGTCTTGGTCTCGGTGGCCCCGAACGAGGCGAACGGTCCGACGCGGTTGGGGAACGCCCGCGTGTCGATCAACCGGCAGGGGGTGATCGGAACGAACGTGGTGTCGCTGTCGCCGGGCGCGGCCTCGGCCCGCCATGCCTGGAAGACGAAGACGGTGACGAGTGCGACGGCGAGTCCGGTGGCGAATACGACCAGACTCCGTAGTGAAATCGTGACAGGCATAGGTGGTGGCTCCTCACTCTGAACGTCGCCGGCCCGCTGCCAGGACGTCCGACTCACAGTACAGGACCGTTCCGTTCCGCTAAAACGGCGTCATAGATGAACTCGCTCGAGACCGGGGGAATCGTCGACGACACCAGGTGACCACCGGCCCTACTGCGACCACGGGCGCCTGTCGAGAATCGTCGTGGTGCGAGTGCCGGAAGCGAGCCGGTGGCACCGAGGAGGGACGGGTTGAGCAGGAGGGGACGCAAGGCGTTCGGGACGAAGGAGTGGGAAGACGACGTCTACGAGCATGTGTCCAGCCACGGCCGAATCGAAGGCGAGATCCTGCGGGAGTACCAGCAACTGGCTGATGACGACGACATCTCGCCCGCATTCACCTACCTCGCCCGAATGATCCTCGACGACGAGACCCGCCACCACCGCATCTTCGACGACCTCGCCGCGACGATGCGTGCGCTCCGGGCCGGCGAGGAAGATGAGCCACCGATCCCCTCCCTGCGTGGCTTCCACACCGACCGGTTCCGCATCATGCGAGTCACCGAGAACCTGCTCGAGGTCGAGCACAACGATCTCCGCGAGCTCGAGGACCTGTCCCGGCGTCTGAAGGAGTTCCGCAAGATCAATCTGTGGACCCTGCTCATCGAGCTCATGATCGACGACACGAAGAAGCACATCAAGATCCTGACGTTCGTGCGCGAACGCGCCCTCGATCAGCCCGACTGACGACTCCGAACCAGCCGTCACCCGTGAGTCGCCCGCAACCTCAAGGAATCCTCAAGGAATCCTCAAGGAATCTTCAAGCCGAGCGGCACCAGTGCACGCAGAGTGTCTGCGGTGGTGCTGTGCGCTGACATGCGACGTCAGACTTGCACGACTCTTGAACGAGGACCGTCGTGGTGTGCGCCAGATTGGAGGGGGCCGACGAGAGGACCACGGCCGTGGACGTCAACGACAGCCCAGACTCCAGCACGCCGCCTCCGAACGCGCCCATCGACGTCGAACGCGGAGCCCTCTGGCGCGCCCTGGCGGATCACGCCGTCTGGTCCGACCTCGTCGACCGGATCACGGACCGAGGCCGACCGATGACCTCCGACGAGATCGAGCATGCTGCCGGATCGCTCCTCTCGGACGGATGCCTCGATCGGGACGACGCTCGACGCATCGCTGACGTGCTGCTCGAGGTCGCCGCTGACCGGCGGCGCGTCACGTCCGGCTGACGCTCTCACGAAGTCGAGTCGCTGCAGCGGGGTCGAGTCACGACGACCCGGTCACGGACACGGTGCAGCGAACGGGGTGTCATCCCGGCGTCGGATCGGTGTCGTCGCGGTCGTCTCGTCGTCGCGGTTCGTCGCGGTCGCATCATCGCCACGACGGCCAGGATCCTGATGCGCTGCTTCATGGTGCCCCCGGGACACGTCGTCCCGCCGGCTCGGCGAGACCCGCGACCCGAGACCCGCGCCCCACCCCGACCAGCGGTGGGCCCGCCACGTTGGATCGTGCGACGTCGCGCTCGTCGTCGGTCGCGCCGCTTGACGACGCGCTAGGTTCGCAACGATCTGGTCCATCACGACGAAGGGAAGTTCATGGCCGGCAAGTTCGAGCTCTATCAGGACAAGAAGGGCGAGTACCGCTTCCGCCTCAAGGCCGGCAACGGCCAGACGATCGCAACCGGCGAGGGGTACACGACCAAGAAGGCCTGCCTGAACGGCATCGAGTCGATCCGCAAGAACGCACCCGACGCCAAGCTCGACGACCAGACCGCCTGACCTGGCGAGCCCGACATGTGCGGCCGGTTCGTCTCGTCGTCGTCCCCGGAGCGAATCGCCGCGTACTTCGGCGCCGAGTCGGCGGTCGAGACCCTGGGCGACAACTTCAACGTCGCGCCCACCAACGACATCTACGGCATCGTCGGTGACCCCGACGGACACCTCGAGCTCCAGGTGTTCCACTGGGGGCTCGTTCCGATCTGGGCGAAGGAGCGCAAGATCGGCCAGCGCATGATCAACGCCCGCGCGGAGACCCTCGCCGAGAAGGCGGCGTTCAAGGGCGTCTTCAAGAAGTACCGCTGCATCATCCCGATGGACGGCTTCTACGAGTGGGCACCCGGCACCGAGGGCGGACCCGTGACCAAGGCCGGCAAGCTCGCCAAGCGCCCCCACTTCATCCACCGCACCGACGGCGAACCGCTGGCCGTCGCCGGACTCTGGTCGGCGTGGCGCGACAAGTCCGAAGGGCCTGATGCCCCCTGGCTCCACAGCGCGACCGTGGTCACCACCGGCGCCAACGCGACGATGGAACCGATCCACGACCGCATGCCGGTCATCCTGCCCAAGGCGATGTGGCACATGTGGCTCGACCCGACGAATCAGAACATCGACGTGCTGGCGAAGCTACTGGTACCGGCACCCGACGACCTGCTGACGATGCACGAGGTCTCGACCCAGGTCAACAACGTCCGCAACAAGGGCCCGGAGCTGATCGAACCCGACGAGAGCGCCGAGCAGACGTCCCGGCACGACTGATCGATCGTCATCGACGCCCGCTCTGGATCCGGCACACACCACTCCTCGCCGACCGCGCCGGGTGAGGGGCCGACTCGTCAGTCGACGAGCGCCTGGTACACGAGCTGCTTCAGCTGGGGCCGGATCGGGTGGGTGCTCGACGGGAGGAGTTGGGTCAGGAACACGACTGCGATCTGCTCGCGTGGGTCGCACCAGAACGCCGTGCTGGCGGCACCGCCCCAGGCGAACTCGCCGGGCGACGACAGCACCCGGTACTTCACGTGATCGAGCTGCACCGAGAACCCCAGACCGAAGCCCACGCCGTCGAACGACGTCTCGGCGAACAGCGGTCGGCCGAACTCCTCCAGATCGGCACCGCCGGGCAGGTGGTTCTGCACCATGTAGTCGAGCGTTCGACTGCCCAGCAGACGGACACCGTCGAGTTCGCCACGGTTGAGCAAGAAGTGGCAGAACCGCAGGTAGTCGCTCGTGGTGCCCCACAGTCCACCACCGCCCGACAGGCAGGTGGGTGATTCCGTGACGACGACCTCGAGCGGGCTGGCGACGGCTTCGCCGTTGGCGGGATTCGGGCTGTAGAGCCTTGCGACACGGTCGAGCTGGTCGTCTCGGACGAAGAACCCGGTGTCCGACATCTTGAGCGGTTCGAAGATGCGCTGCCGCAAGAAGTCGTCGAGCGACATGCCGGACACGACCTCGACGACTCGACCGAGCACATCGGTCGAGACCCCGTAGTTCCACTCGCTGCCGGGCTGGAACGCGAGCGGGAGCGCCGCCCACCGGTCGCAGCACTCGGCGAGATCGGCGCCCTTCGGCGTGCCCCATTCGAATCCGGCCGACCTGTACAGCGCATCGGTGACATGTTGCGAGTGGAACCCGTAGGTGAGGCCGGAGGTGTGGGTGAGCAGGTGCCAGATGCGCATCGGTTCGGTCACCGGCTCGGTGATCGGTTTGAAGGCCGATCCCCCTCGATAGACCCTGGCATCGGCGAACGCCGGGATGAACCGTGCGACAGGATCCTTCAACTCGAAGGCACCTTCCTCGTACAGCATCATCGCTGCGACCGACGTGATCGGTTTCGTCATCGAGAACAAGCGCGCGATCGTGTCATCGGTCCAGGCGGTCGACGCATCCCGGTCGCGATCTCCGGCACAGGTGTGGTGGACCACCTGCCCGTGGCGGCTGACGACGACCTGCCACCCGGCCAGTCGGCGATCGTCGAGGTAGCGCCGGAAGTGGGCGTCGATACGAGCGAGCCGGGCGGCATCGAAACCGAGCTCGGCCGGGTCGGAGAGCTGGAGCGTCATGGCCGCAGCTTGCCAGGTCGGGCCGGGCGACACGATGCCGGAGTCGACGGCTTCACACGACGTGCTGATGCCCGGCGCGCCGGAGCTCGTTCCGGATCGCGTCGGCGGCACGATGCAGCACCTCACGCTCCACCGAAGGTGCAGCGTTGGCGAAGGACAGCTCGGCCATGTCGTTGGTGGGGATCACGTGGATGTGCGTGTGCGGCACCTCGTACCCGGCGATGATCACGCCGACGCGGGCGGGGGAGAAGGCAACGCGTTGGGCCTGGGCGACGATGCGCGTCACGTCGAACAGGTGCCCGGTCAGCTCCGGTGACGCATCGACCCAGTGGTCGACCTCCTCGATCGGGACGACCAGCGTGTGCCCGTACGCCATCGGGTTGATCGACATGAACGCGACGCAGCGCTCGTCGCGCCACACGAACGTGCCGGGGATCTCGCCCTCGATGATGCGCGTGAAGATCGTCGCCATGGCGTCAATGTAGTGACGACGTCGCCTCCGTCCCCGAACGGTAAGCCCTAGGCTCGGTCCGTGAGCGAGCACGCCGCCGGCACTGTCACGTCGAACGAGGTCGACACCCTCTGGACGATTCCGAACCTGGTCACCCTGGTCCGGCTGCTGTGCCTCCCCGTCTTCGTGTGGATCCTGTTCGGACTCCCCTCTCGACAGGCGGCAGCGTGGTTGCTCGGTCTCCTCGGTGCCACCGACTGGGTCGACGGCTACCTGGCTCGGCGCCTCGGACAGACGAGCGAGTTCGGCAAGAAGTTCGACCCGACCGTCGACCGGATGCTGTTCGTCGTCGGCATCGTGGCGATCATCGTCAACGACGCGATCCCGCTGTGGTTCGCGATCGCCGTGCTCGCGCGCGAGGTGCTGGTCGGTGGCACGATCCTGATCGCGACCCTCGCGTTCGGCATGGAGCGCTTCGACGTGACGTGGTGGGGCAAGACCGCAACCTTCCTGCTGATGTTCGCCGTTCCGGGCTTCCTCATGGCGGAGAGCTCGATCGGGATCGCCGGCGCATTCGGTGTGGCCGCGTGGTGTTTCGGGATCCCGGGGCTCGTGTTGAGCTACTACACCGGGATCGCATACGTCCCGTCGATCCGTGACGGGATCCGTGCCGCCCGGCGTTGACCGCGGAGTGTTCCCGCGGCCGGTAGCGAGGCGGTACGGTTGCAGCCATGAACGTGCCCGACGATCTGCGGTACTCGAGCGAACACGAGTGGGTCCGACGTCTCGACGGCGGATCGAGGGTTCGGGTCGGAATCACCGACTACGCCCAGGATGCGCTCGGTGACGTCGTCTATGTCGACCTGCCGGCGGTGGGCCTCGCGGTGGCATCGGGCCAGGCGGTGGGGGAGCTCGAATCGACCAAGTCCGTCTCCGAGATGTACGCACCGGTGGGTGGCAGCGTGAGCGCCGTCAACGAGGTGCTCGCCGATCAACCTCAACTCCTCAACGAGGATCCCTACGGCGAGGGTTGGCTGTGCGAGATCGAGATGTCGGACCCGGCCGATCTCGATGCCATGATGGACGCCGCCGCGTACCAGGCGTTGACCGAAGGCTGATTACATGTCGTACACCTACTGCAATCAGTGCGGTCACCGGAATCCACCCGACAGCAACTTCTGCTCCAGCTGCGGATCGCCACTCGACGTGCTCGACGATCGCACGATCACACTGACGGCGGTCGATCCGCTCCAGGACGCACCCGGGCCCGACGACGACCTCGTGGTCCCGATCGGCGAGCTCGCGAAGGGTGCCGGCGTGCTGATCGTGCGAGCCGGTGCCCAAGCCGGGGCCCGGTTCGCGCTCGACGGCGACCTGACCCGCCTCGGCCGTCATCCCGACAGCGAGATCTCGCTCGACGACATCACGGTGTCGCGTCGTCATGCCGAGGTCCAACGAACCGCAGACGGCTACGTCGTCGCCGACTCGGGCTCGTTGAACGGCACCTACGTCAACCAGGAGCGCGTCGAGCGAGCCCAACTGGTCCACGGCGACGAGCTCCAGATCGGGAAGTTCCGGCTGGTGTTCTTCGAGCGCGGCGATGCCTGAGACCCAGGACACGGGATACCTCTCGATCGGGGAGGTGCTGGGCCTGCTTCTCGAGGAGTTCCCCGACGTCACGATCTCCAAGATCCGGTTCCTCGAGAGCCAGGGTCTGATCTCGCCCGAGCGCACCGCCTCCGGCTACCGGAAGTTCTACGACGACGACGTGCAACTGCTGCGCGTGATCCTCGCCGAACAGCGTCAGAACTATCTGCCGCTGCGAGTGATCAAGGACCGTTTGAAGACCGGTGAGATCGACCCGACCGGGGAACACCTCCGCCCGAACGGTGACGACGGTCATGACGGCCAGGACGGCCAGGACGGCCACGACGGGACCGGCGATGGTGAGGCGGCGGCCGGTCACCATCCGGCAGCGGCCCGCAGCGCCGAGGTCGAGCAGATCGACGTCCCGTCCGCGAGCATCGCATCGCACCCTGCTTCGCGGTCCCAGGCTGGCCACAACGGAACCTCCGATCGGCACGACCCGACCGCCGACGGAGCCGGCCTGGAGGGTCCATCCGCTCCCGCGGCACACCTGATGCCGGGTGTCCTGCTCGATCGCGCCGAGTTGTGCGCGATGGTCGGGATGACCGACGCCGAGCTCGAACAACTCGAGAGCTTCGGGGTCGTCGGCCCGCGCGACTCGTCGGGGCCCCCGATCTACGGTGAAGATGCCGTCGAGATCGCACGTCCCGCCTGTGCCTTCCTCCGCGCCGGAGTGGACGCCCGCCACCTTCGCAACTGGCGAACCTCGGCCGAGCGCGAGGCGTCGCTGTTCGAGCAACTCGTCACACCACGGTTCCGGCAGCGAAATCCGGAGGCACGCGCCGAGGCGCTCACCCAACTGCGCCAACTCGACGAGCTGGGCGGCCTGCTCCGTGCTGCACTCACTCGCCACGCGCTGCGGCACCACTTCGATCTCTGATCCGCGCGAAGCACCCGGCGCGGGAGAGGGGTAGTGTCGGAAGCGTGACTCCGATGGAACTGGTGGGCGTGCGGATCGAGATCCCCGCGAACACCCCGATGTTGCTCCTCCAGGAGCAGGGTGACGACCGTCGGCTGCTGCCGATCTACATCGGCAGTGCCGAGGCGTCGGCGATCCACTACGCGCTCGAGGGGATCGAACCGCCGCGGCCGCTCACCCACGATCTGTTCATGATCGTGCTCACCGAGCTCGGCACGACGCTGGAGCGGGTCGTGATCACGGAGGTCCGTGATCACACCTACTACGCCCACGTCCACCTTTCCGGAACCGGCGGTGAGCGCGTGATCTCCGCCCGTCCGTCCGATGCCGTTGCCCTGGCCGTTCGGTGCGATGCGCCGATCTTCGCCGCCGACGATCTCCTCGACGAGGTCGGACAACTCCCCGAGCCGGAACCGGAGGAGGAGGCCGAGGAGATCATCGACGAGTTCAAGGACTTCATCGAGAGCGTCAGCCCCGACGATTTCGCTTCGTGAACCTCGATCGTTGGCCCCGCCGATCTCACCGTTGACGGCGCGCGCCGTCCGACGTAGGCTTGCAGGTCCGTAGTTACACCGGTGTACCTCATCGGTGACTCGGACCTGGTTGGGGCAGGCAGCCGCACCGGACGTACCTCGGTGTCGGCACGACGAAAGCGAGACTTGCAGTGGGCGATGGTTTCAGTGGAACGCAGGCAGCGACGGTGGTCGGGATCACCTACCGGCAGCTCGACTACTGGGCGCGGACGAACCTGATCCGGCCCTCGCTCTCCGACGCATCGGGGAGTGGCAGCCGTCGCCGGTACAGCTACACCGATCTGCTCGAGCTGAGGGTGATCAAGACGCTCCTCGATGCGGGCATCAAGCTCGAATCGGTGCGTGAGGTGTTCAACTACCTGCGCCAACACGTCAGCGGCGACATCGCATCCGCTCACCTCGTGATCAACGGCAGCTCGGTCGTGCTGGCCCACGGCGACGAGCTGATCGACGTCCTCGCCAAGGGTCAGGGCGTGCTCAACGTCCTGTCGCTCGCCGGTGTCAAGGACGAGGTCGATGCCCAGCTCGTACCGCTCGAGGCCGACGCCACACCGATCACCACCGCGGCGGCCCGCTGAGCGCGTGAGCAAACGGTCACCCCTCCACGACAGCCATCGCGCCGCCGGCGCGAAGATGGTGCCGTTCGGCGGGTGGGAGATGCCGTTGGAGTACGCCGGCACGATCGACGAACACCGGGCGTGCCGGCAGGGCGCAGTCGTGTTCGACGTCTCCCACCTCGGAACCGTTCGGGTCGAGGGCGATGGGGCGCACGATCGACTGCAGGCGACCCTCACCAACGATCTCGGCAAGATCGGTCCCGCTCGGGCCCAGTACACCCACCTCCTCGGCGACGACGGCTCGGTGCTCGACGACATCATCGTGTGGTGGCATCCCGGCGACGATTCCGTCTTCGACGTGATGCCGAATGCGTCCAACACCGAACGTGTGCTCGCTGCGATCGGGGGCACCGACATCACCGACACCCGTGCGGTACTGGCGATCCAGGGTCCGACTGCCCGCCGGCTGCTCGCCTCGGTCTTTCCGGAGGCGTCCGAGGTCGGCCGGTTCCGCGTCGACCGAGCTGTCTGGGACGGCGCCGATTGCCTGATCGCCGGAACGGGCTACACCGGCGAACCGGGTGTCGAGATCGCGGTGCCCGCCGCGAACGCGCGCTCGCTCTGGGATGCCGTCGTCGGTGCCGGCGTGAGCCCAGCCGGGCTCGGTGCCCGCGACACCTTGCGACTCGAGGCCGGCCTACCGCTCCACGGCAACGAGCTCGGTCCTGGGATCACTCCGCTGCAGGCCGGACTCGGTTGGGTGGTCGCCTTCGACAAACCGGAGTTCCGTGGCCGGGCCGCGCTCATCGCCGAACGTGAGGTCGGCCCGGCGAGGCTGCTTCGAGGGATCGCCACCGAGGGCCGTCGACCACCCCGCAGCGGCTGTGCGGTCCTGGTCGCCGACGACCTGGTGGGTGCCGTGACATCGGGCAACTTCTCACCGATGCTCGGTCACGGCATCGCGATGGCGTTCGTTCGTCCTGATCTCGAGGTAGGCACTCCGGTCGACGTCGACGTCCGGGGCACTCGCCTGCCCGGCCGCGTCGTGGCGATGCCGTTCGTCTGATCAGCGCTGCTTCTTGCCGCTCGAGGTTCTGGACGACGTCGTCCGGGTGCGCCGCTTGGCCGCTGCCGACTTCTTTGCTGCCGGCTCCTTTGCTGCCGGATTCTTCGCGGCCGGCTTCTTCGCGGCCGGCTTCTTTGCTGCCGACTCCTTGGCGGCCAACTGGTTGGCCGCCAACGAGGTGGGGGACACGCTCGTGCTCGGCGACGAGGTCGGTGCTGAGGCGCCCTGGCGCGGGGGAGCGGTCGCCGATCGAGCACCTCCGGAACCCGGCAGTCTGAGCCCGCCGAACAGCCCGCCGGCGCTCTCGGCGAACTGGGTCAGCGGCCCGAGCCGCTTCGAGACGTCGCCCATCAGTTGGGTGAAGTCGCCCAACTGATTCGGGAGGCTGGCGAAACCCGGCGAGCTGAACGTCTCGACCACCTTCTCCAGGTTCGGGGCCACCGCACGTACCGGACCCTCGAGACGACTGGTGATCTCGTCGGCCGCCTGCACGGTGCGCGTGATCTGGGGCATCATGGCACGGACGGGCTCTTCGACATCGGCGAGCAGGCGGTTGATCCGCTCGGCCGCCTCGTTGAGATTGGCCATCGTGCGATTCAGGTTCTCGACCGCCCGGAACAACTCGTCGACACCCTTGCGGAACTGCTCGACCGTGCGGATGCCGCCAGCGATCGGGGCGGCGATCAGATTGATCACGTCGGCGAGCCCATCGTGGCGGTTCGAGTCGTCGGTCATGTCGGCAGGATACGCGATCAGCTCTCGACGGCCGGCACGGTCGGGGAGGTCGTCGTGGGCGATGTCGTGGATGTCGGCGTGGTCGTGGATGTCGGGATCGTGGTGGACGTCGTCGCCGTCGTCGAGGTGGTGGTGGCGGGAACTGTCGTGGTGGTCGTGCTCGTCGTGCTCGTCGTGCTCGTCGTCGTGGGGGTCGTGGTCGAGCTGGTCGTGGTCGTGGAGCTCGTCGAGGTCGTCGGCGATGTCGTGACCGGCAGGGTCGTCGGCGTCCTGACGGGCACCGTGGTGGTCGTCGTCGGTGTCGGCGTGTACGGCATCGAGATGACCATCGGGCGGTAACGATGCGGGTGCGGCCACGCATCACGCAGCATGTTGCGGGCATTGTTCGAGACGGTGATGATCACCGATCCGAACCCGTCGCGCCACGGCACCGGATGCGCGTGGTAGGTGTTCATCTTCGGGTCGGCACCGCGAGGGAGGAGTGGATCGAAGTGAACGGTCGTCCACGGCCCCCATGGATGATCGGCCACGTCGACCGCGAGGAGGTCGCCCCAATAGCCGTCGACCGCAGTCGCCGCGATCCATTGACCGTCGAGATAGCGCGGCTGCATCGGATTCTCGGCCCAGAAGCGACGCAGGATCGGAACGGCGTCAGCGGGCTTCGACGACCATCCGTCAGCGGTTCGGTACTCAGGCGGGGTCGCGACCTCACCTCTCGGAACCCGGGCGAGCCACACCTCGGTCGCCGAGTGCGGGCCGTTCCAGAATCCGCCTTCCCGCACGAGGTTCTGTTCGAAGGTGTTGCCGAACAGGTAGGTGTGGGTGCGGTCGGAACCGACGGCGTATCCGTAGATCGGCGCGACGCCCTGGTTCGGCGCCGGGAAGAACGCGATCCGTTCGAGGGTGACGGCGTCGTACGCCGCGAGCAGGGTCCGGCTGGGGTGCCAGCCGAGGCCGTCGGGTGGATCGGGGTCGTACGGATCCTTGACCATTTCGGCCCAGAACACCCACAACTGTCCGTCGACCAGTTCGCCTCCCATCGGCCAGTACCACTTGCTGCGCGTCGATCCGGTGCCGTCGCCTTCCTCGAACGGCCTGGGCCGGTCCGTGGTACCGCGATGGAGGAGACTGAAGCACGAGCCCGATTGGACGAGTGCGGCGTTGTGCACGAACCGGGACGACCCGAGCGTCGTGGCGGTCCCGCTGTGGTCGACGAACGCGTCCTGGAAGATCCAGAGGTAGCGTTCGGCACCGAGTGGGTACACGTGTTGGTAGTCCCACCCGAGCACCGGGCCGAGTCGAGCGGCGAAGAAGCGATCGAGTGCTGCGGTCGAGAGGTCGTCGGCACATCCGACGTCGGTACTGACGTGTCCACCCGGTGTGATGAAGGTGCTCGCCGCCCACGACGGCGGTGCGATCGTCACGGTCGGGAGCTCGTCCTCCGGTGGGTCGGCGGGGATCGGGCGGGCCGAAACGGCGGGATCGTCCTCGTCGAAGTCGAGTTCGTACTCGGTCTCCAGATCGATCGTCGTCGACGTGACCGAGCGCCGCGGAGGGACGGTCGTCGTCGCGGCGACGGTCGTCGTCGGACGCGGCGGACGGACGGTCGTCGTCACGTCGGCCGGGCTCGCCGTCACCGACACCGTCGGATCGGTCGTGGCGATGTCGCTCCCGCCTCCCGCAGCGGTCGCAACCACGATCAACACGGCGACGACCGCACCTCCAGCGCCGCCGGCCCACCACCGCGCCGGGATGGCGCGCACGTGGTCGATCGCGGTCACGGGCGACACGCTATCGGTCGAGGGCGAACGCTCCCGGGTGATCGGTCAGTGAGATCGCGTACGCCTCGAGCGGCTCGCAGCTGCAGACCAGATGACGGTCACCGGCCGCTCCGTCGATGCGCGAGACGGGCGCGAAGTACTTGTCGTTACGCAGGCTCGACGTCGGGTAGGCGGCCTCTCGCGTGGAGTAGGGCCGGTCCCAAGAGTCGAGGAGGTCCTCGGCGGTGTGGGGCGCGTGGCGGAGCGGAGCGTCATCGATCGACACCGTGCCCGACGCGACGGCGTCGATCTCGGCACGGATCGAGAGCATCGCGTCGCAGAAGCGATCGAGCTCACGCAACTCCTCGCTCTCCGTCGGCTCGATCATGAGGGTGCCCGCCACCGGGAAGCTCATCGTCGGCGCGTGGAACCCGTAGTCGATCAGTCGTTTGGCCACGTCGTCGACCGTGACGCCGGTCGACTTCGTGAGCCCTCGCAGGTCGATGATGCACTCGTGAGCCACGCGACCGTTGGCACCGGTGTACAGGACCGGAAAGGCGACGGTCAGACGCGCCGCCACGTAGTTGGCGGCGACGATCGCCATCTCGGTCGCCCGCCGAAGTCCTTCGGCTCCCATCAGCTGCAGGTACACCCACGGGATCGGCAAGATGCCCGCGGATCCGAACCTGGCAGCCGAGACCGGTCCGACCAGCTGGTCGACACCACCGAGCGGATCTCCTGGCAGGAACGGCGCGAGATGCGCTCGCACGCCGATCGGTCCGACGCCCGGCCCACCACCGCCGTGAGGGATGCAGAACGTCTTGTGCAGATTCAGATGACTCACGTCGGCGCCGAACCGCCCGGGCTGGGCGACGCCGACCAGTGCATTCAGGTTGGCACCGTCGACGTACACCTGGCCACCGGCGTCGTGCACGATCGCACACAGATCTCGAATTCCCGGTTCGAACACGCCGTGCGTCGACGGGTACGTGACCATGATCGCCGCCAATCGATCGCCGGACGCCGCGACCTGGACGCGCAGGTCGTCGAGATCGACATTGCCGTCGTCGTCACACCGCACCATCGCCACGTCCATGCCGGCCATCACCGCGCTGGCGGCGTTCGTGCCGTGCGCACTCGTCGGAATCAGACAGATCGTGCGCTGATCGTCATCACGACTTCGGTGATACGCACGAATCGCGAGCAGGCCTGCGAACTCGCCCTGGCTCCCGGCGTTGGGTTGCACGCTCACGGCGTCGTAGCCGGTGATCTCGGCCAACGCACGCTCGAGATCGTCGATCAGACGCCGGTACCCGACGGTCTGATCGTCGGGAGCGTACGGATGTACGTTCGCGAACTCGGGCCAGCTGATCGGCTCCATCTCGCTGGTCGCGTTCAACTTCATCGTGCACGATCCGAGCGGGATCATCGTCCGGTCGAGCGCGAGGTCCCGATCGGCCAGCCGGCGAAGGTAGCGCAGCATCTCGTGCTCGCTGTGATAGCTGCGGAACGCCGCCTGGGGCAGCAGTTCACCCTCGCGGCGCAGATCGGGAGAGAACGCCGGCTCGGGTGCTGCGACGTCGGCGGACGGCAGGGGATCGGCACCCAGCGACTCCAGGAACCGGTTGGCGACGTCGAGCGTCGTCGTCTCGTCGAAGGAGGCGCCGACGGCCGACTCGTCGACCCGTCTGAGATTGAGGCCACGTTCGAGCGCTGATGCGACCACGGCCGCGGCGTCGACGCCCTCGATGGTCAGCGTGTCGAACCAGGTGTCGTGCCGGAGCTCTCGACCGGTCGCCCGCAGCTGATCGGCGACGAGGGTCGTGATCGCACTGACGCGCCGGGCGATGCGTCGCAGCCCGTCGGGGCCGTGCCACGAGGCGTAGAGCCCGGCGATGTTGGCCAGCAGCACCTGTGCGGTGCAGATGTTCGACGTGGCCTTCTCGCGACGGATGTGCTGCTCGCGCGTCTGCAGAGCCAGCCGCAGAGCAGGACGGCCGGCGGCGTCGACGCTCACACCGACGAGCCGGCCGGGCAGTGCCCGGGAGGCCGTCTCACGCACCGCGATGAACCCGGCGTGGGGACCGCCGTACCCCATCGGCACGCCGAAACGCTGCGCCGAGCCGACTGCGATGTCGGCACCGAGCTCGCCGGGCGAGCGCACCGCGACGCACGCGAGGAGGTCGGTTGCGACGATCGCCTGGGCACCGATCTCGTGGACCCGCGCGATCGTCGCCGACCAGTCGACGACCGAACCCGTCGACGTCGGGTAGCTGAGCAGCGCCCCGAAGAAGCGGTCGCCGTCGAGCTGCTCGACGTCGCCGACCACGAGTTCGATCCCGACGGGATCCGCGCGTGTCGCGATCACGGCGATCGTCTGCGGATGCGTGTCGTGATGGACGAAGAAGCGGTCGCGGTCGCCGCCGCGCGTCATCCGGCGAGCCAACGACATGGCCTCGGCCGCTGCGGTCGCCTCGTCGAGCAACGAGGCGTTGGCGATGTCGAGCCCCGTCAGCTCGCACACCATCGTCTGGAAGTTGAGAAGCGCCTCCAGCCGACCTTGTGAGATCTCCGGCTGATACGGGGTGTAGGCGGTGTACCACGCCGGGTTCTCGAGCACATTCCGCCGGATCACCGGCGGTGTGATCGTGCCGCTGTATCCCATGCCGATGAGGCTCGTCACGGCGTGGTTCTGTTCGGCGAGGTCACGCAGCGATGCGAGCACGTCGGACTCCGAACGCGCTTCGCCGAGCTGCAGCGCCCGGTCGAGGCGGATCGACGCCGGAACCGTGGTGTCGATCAACTGGTCGACCGACTCGACACCGATCGTCGCCAACATGTGGACCAGATCGTCGGGGCGGGGCCCGATGTGACGGCCGACGAAGTCGTCATGGCCGAGGAGTTCGCTGAGAGAAGTGGACACGGTGCCTCCGAATGCGCGCTGATTTCGTGCCCCCGCTGTCATCGGTGCCTGAGAGTTTCACCCACGATGTGGGCTTTCCCCGTCGGCGAGCCGGCCGTTTGACCGCCTGCTTTCCAGCGTTGCCTCGCCCGACCGGTCTGGGTGCCTGAGAGATTGCACGGGGTTGATTGCTCCTTCGGCGCCGTCGCCACTGGCCGTGGCGCCGGCTCTCCCGGACGGGGTTCTGCGACACGTCCGACGCTACACGCACCTCGATGTCACGAGGCGAACCCACAGCGCGATACCTCGCCGAACGTGTCAGATGGGGAGCTGGGGCCGACCGAACTGGGCCAGCACCACACGATCGATGTCGCGCTCGCGCATCAGTCGCCGGTCGCGGTGATCGGGATCGAGCAGGGCGTCGTCGTAGACCGCGTACACGGTACGGACGAACGGGCGGTCGCCGACGACGGCGTTGACGGCGGCGAGGAACTCGTCGCGTCGCGGATGGCGCCAGGGGAGATTGATGCCGTCGGCACATTCGCCGGCGAGCCGGCTCAACGCAACACTGTTCACACCGACGATGCGGGTCGGCGGGGGAGTGGGGGCGGGGAAGGTGGCGAGCTCCGGCGCCGGATCGGAGTGCCACATGCGGGCCGACAGTTCGAGCACCTGGCGAACCCGATCGTGTCGTTCCCGCAACGATGCCTCCACGTGCGCGCCGACGGCATGTTGTTCGATCGCCCAGCGGCTGGTGGGGGAGGCGCCGGCGCCGATGCCGAGGTGGAATTGGCGGCCGGCCACGCGTGCGACCGAACCGGCCGCCGACAGGAGAGTCCCGACCTGACGGTTCCAGACGTTGGCGACCATCGTGCCGAGCTCCACCCGTTGCGTCACGGTCGCGAGCGCCCCGAGCAGGGTGAACGACTCGATCATGGTGCTCCCGCCGAGGGCGGTTCCGGCGAGATGATCGAACACCCAGATCGCACCGAAGGGTCCCTCGTCGGCGGCCTGGGCGGCGTCGCGCAACGCCGGCCATTCCGTCTCCGCCGGACTGAACTGGATGTCGACCGTGGTCACGCGCCCAGGGTACGAGCCAGGTCGACCCACCGCGTCGCCGTGCCGCTCACCCCACCACAACCGGCTCAGCAGCCGTCGATCGCCTTCACCAGCGGGTACGGGTTCACCGCGGCACCGCCCTGCGGATGCACCTCGAAGTGGAGGTGTGGCGTCCCCGAGCTGCCCGTGCTGCCCACGGCGCCGATCACCTGACCGGCCTTGACCGGAACGCCTAGCTCGATCCCGTCGGCGAGGCCCTTCATGTGGGCGTAGAAGAAATAGGTGCCGTCGGCCATCGCCAGGCGGACACCGTTGCCTGCGAGCGATCCCGGGTAGTCGTTGTAGACCTTGGTGATCTTGCCGTCGGCGACAGCGTAGATCCGCTTCCCGCTCGACGCGATGATGTCGACACCGAGGTGGACCCGTCCGCCGCCCCGCGGGTACCCGAACGTGTCGGCGAAACCACACCGGCCCTGGACGGGGAACGCCGCGAGTCGCACCGTCGTCGGGTCGGGCGCCGTCGGGGCGGCGGTCTCGTCCAGACCCAGCGCCGCCGCGGTGGCGCCGTTCACCTTGCCGTTGACCGGCAGCCCCTCGCGCCGCTGGAACTCCATCACGGCGGCGCTGGTACCCCCGCCGAAGTCGCCGTCGACACCGCCTCGTACCGTGACGCCCGCCTTGACCAGGGCCTCCTGGAGCGCCAGCACTCGCGTGCCCTTCTCGCCGAACCGTGCGTAGCCGCTGCTACCCGAGCCGGACCCGCTGGGCGCGGCGACCGGCTTCGGGTCCGCGAGCGCTCGAGCCGTCGCGTCGTCGACCGCACCGGTGGCCTCGAGCCCTTGCGACCGTTGGAAGTCCTTGACGGCCTGGGAGGTCGCCGGACCGAAGATGCCGTCGGCGCCGCCACGGACCTTGATGCCCGCGTCGATCATGCTCTGCTGGAGTTGTTTGACGGTGTTCCCGAGGGCACCGGACTTCAGGCCGACGAGGTTGTCGGCACCTCCCGCGGCCTTGCCGGCGTTCGAAGCGAGGGCGCTCGCAGTCGCGTCGTCGACCTTGCCGCTCGCTGCGAGGCTGCGGCTCGACTGGTACGACTTCAGCGCCGTGACCGTGGCGGTGCCGAATACGCCGTCCGCCCCGCCCTGCGGCCGGAAGCCTGCGCCGGCCAACGCCTGCTGGAGCGCCTTCACATCGGCTCCGATCGATCCGAACTGCAACCCGAGGAGCGGTGACGACACGGTCGGGTCGTGTCCGCCATCGCCGTCTGCAGCCGCGGTGACCTGCTGCAACTGCTTCGCGGTGGCGTCGTCGACGACGCCGGTGACCGGCAGTCCGTTGGCGTTCTGGAACGACCGCAACGCGTTCGCCGTCAAGACACCGAAGACGCCGTCGGCTCCCCCGACGACGGTGAAGCCGGCCTGGACGATCGTCCGCTGCAGGGTCTTGACCGCGTCACCGCGTGCGCCGATCTTCAATCCGACCAGGGCACCTGACGACCCGGAGTCGGACTTCACCTCCGCTACGGGTTTGGCGGCGGGCTGAGCCGCCGGTGCTGCGGTCGGACTGGCCGCCACCGCCACCGAACCCAACGCCGCAGCGGTCGCAGCGTTCACCACGCCGGTCCGCCTGATTCCTTCGCGACGCTGGAACTGCTCGACCGCTGTCTTCGTCCCTGCGCCGAAGGCGCCGTCGACCCCACCCGGCACGTCGATGCCGGCATCGATCAGCGCCTGTTGCAGCTTCGACACCGCCTTGCCACGCACACCCTGGCCGAGGCCGAGCAGCGGGCTGCTGGCGAGTCCGAGCGCGAGCGCCGTGGCGTCGTCGACCACGCCGTTCGTCGTGAGTTCGCGTCGCTGCTGGAACTCCTTGAGCGCCGACTCGGTCCCGGCGCCGAACACACCGTCGACACCACCAGAGACGGCGATGCCCTGGTTGACGAGCGCCTGCTGGACCGACCTCACCGCGTCGCCGCGGGAACCGCGCGACAATCCGGTGACCGCGACCGCCGGTGCCTCAGCACCGACCGACGTCGTCGACACCCACCCGGACGCGATCGAGAGTGCGACGACGATGGTGCTGCCGACGATGGTGATGCCGACGAGGTGTCGGCGAGTTCGGCCTGAGTTCGAACGAGACATGTCTGCGGTTCCTCCTCCAACAGAGACACTTGGGTATCGGTCCGCCCGCAGCGCCGCTGGAGTCCTGCTTCCGGACTGTTTGGGCCCACACCCGTGAGCAGGGAAGATGCGGCTGCGTCAGTTTTGACGACCGACAGGGCGAATGTCGGTCGCGTGACAACGACTTGACATAACGGAGATTATGGGCGTTACCTGGACGCGGCCGAGCCGCGTGCCGCGACCGCGCCCGATGCGCGACGCCTTGACCACGCCTCGAGGGCTTTTCGGCGGCGGGCCCTCACCCTCAGGTGAACGGTCTGATCGAACTCTCAACATGTGGTCGAGCCTAATGGTCCGTGGCCCGAACGTCGATACCTGAACGTCGATACCTGAACGTCGACCAAGCCGATACCGACGGCGGCCGTTGCGAGTGTCGGCGCCGCGTTCGTCGTTGCGCCACGAACCCTCGTCCGTTCTATATCGTCATGACGTTTTGTCGGGTGGTACCGATGGCGCAGAGATCTGACGGTCTCGGAGAGGTCGTGCACTGGAGAGCAGCCAGTCGATCAGATCGCGCAGTTCGCGCACCGTCGGCCTCGCGCCAGCGGCCTCGAGATCGCGTTCGGTGTCGTCGACCGCACATGCCAGCACGTACAGGTCGTCCTGCAGCGCGTCGAGCTCGGCCCGCGCGATCACCAACTCGCCGTCGCTGAGCTCGAGCTCCTTCGCCCGCTGGCGGCTGACCCAGTCCCACTGCCGGCAACGCTGCGAGCAGAACTGGCGCGGTCGGCCCGGGCCACTCCTCTCGGGCAGCACCCGACGACACCAACGACACCGCCGCTGTTCCGTCATGACGAAATACTGCCACGCCCGCCACACTCGGGCGCGCACCGTCTCGGGCGCGCACTGTGACGTCAGCCGGCGATGATGTGGTCGAGGCGGAGGTCGGGTTCGTCGCTCTCGATGCGCTGGAGGCGATACCTGCTCTCGAACAACGCTACGAGGTGGCCGTCGCCGCGCTCCATCACGCGGATCCCGCCGATCTCCCGCAGTCGCCTGGCCGACGGCTCGTCCGTGAGGCGAATCGACTCGTACGGCGCCGACAACACCTCGATCGGGGCATTGAACTCGACATCGAGCCGATCGGCGAACACGTCGAACTGGAGTTGGCCGACGGCGGCCAGGATGGGTGCGCTGTCACCCATGTCGGGATCGCGCAGCACCTGGACGACCCCTTCCTCGTCGAGCTGGGCCAGACCTTTGCGGAACTGCTTGGACTTGCCCGTGTCGAGCGGACGAGCGCTCGCGAACACCTCGGGCGAGAATCGTGGGATCGGCGGGAACGTCACCGGCTCGGTCTCGTAGAGCGAGTCGCCGATGTTCAGACCCGTGGCGTTGACGAGGCCCACCACATCGCCGGGAAAGGCCTCGTCGACGGTCGTCCGCTCTGCACCGAACACCGTCGAGGCGTACTTCGTCGCGAACGGTTTGCCCGTCCGGTCACAGGTGAGCACCATCCCGCGCTCGAATCGACCCGAGCAGATACGGACGAACGCGATGCGGTCGCGGTGCGATCGATCCATGTTCGCCTGGACCTTGAAAACGAACGCCGAACAGTCACCCTCCAGTGAATGTTCACCCCCCTCGATGTCGGATCGAGGGCTGGGCGCGGGCGCCAGATCGACGATGGCGTCGAGCACGTGTCGCACCCCGAAGTTGGTGAGGGCCGAACCCACGAACACCGGGGTACTCTCCCCCGCCAGGAACGACTCGAGATCGACGTCGGCGCCGACGGCATCGAGCAGTCCGGACTCGTCGTGGGCGTGCTCCCACGCACTCCCCTCCTCCGCCATCGCGCGGTCGGCGGGGACGATCTCCTCGGGTGCGATCGCGCTCCCCCGCGTCGTTCGGGTGAAACGCGTGAATTCTCCCGTCCGGCGATCGACCACGCCGCGGAACTCACCGGAGATGCCGACGGGCCATGTGGCCGGCGTCGGACGGAGTCCGATCTGCTCCTCGATCTCGTCGAGCAACTCCAGTGGGTCGCGTCCCGGCCGGTCGTACTTGTTGAGGAACGTGATCACCGGCAGGCTGCGCGATCGACACACCTCGAACAACTTGAGCGTCTGGGGCTCGATGCCCTTCGCGCTGTCGAGCACCATGACCACGGCATCGACCGCCGAGAGCACCCGGTAGGTGTCTTCGGAGAAGTCTCGGTGCCCCGGAGTGTCGAGCAGATTGAGTTGGTGGTCGCGATAGTCGAACGACAACGCGGTCGAGCTGATCGAGATGCCTCGCTTCTGCTCCATCTCCATCCAGTCGCTGGTCGCCGACCGACGGCCCGAACGAGCCTTCACGGCACCCGCCTCACCCAACACCCCGGCGTACAGGAGGAACTTCTCTGTCAACGTCGTCTTGCCGGCGTCGGGATGACTGATGATCGCGAACGTACGTCGTCGGCGAGCTTGTTCGAGGACGTGGACCGACATTGTGTTCAGGCTATCGACGTGCCCACTCGACGAGTCCGGGGGTGTCAGCGACCGTCGGTCAGGCTGCCGTGGCGGCTCCAGGCCCGCTCGACTCGGGCGAGCCGCTCCGCCGCCGGGTCACGCAGCACCGTGGCGAGGTTCGCGGCCACCATGTTGAGCACCGCGAGCGCGCCGACGTAGCTGTCGAACGGGCCGACCGACGCAGCGCAGACCAGGAAGGTGACGTCGGCCCCGACCGCGATCGGTGAGAGCAGGCTGTCGGTGAACCCGGCGCTCCAGATTCCGCGCTCGCGGATGGTGTCGTGTGCGTCGAGCAACCATCGCTCATACCGGCGCAGGTCGATCACGATCACCGTGGCGGACTCCTCCAGGAGAGCCAGATCGCGTCGTACCGACACATCGCTTCCTGCAACGATCGTGACGCCACGACGCAGCTGCTGGAGTTGGCTGGCGAACTGGAGGGCCACACCGGCCGATGCCTCGCCCGACACGATCGCAACCGAGCGATCGAGGTCGGCGAGACGGTCGACGAGCGCCTCGAGCGCAGCGTCGTCGATGCCGTCGATGCTGGCCGTCACGTTGGTGAGTTCGGTGCGTGCGTGCTCGGTGCGCGGCCCCTCGCCCGCCTCGTGGATCCGCTCGGCAGCCGGACGCAGTTGCGACGTGAGATCGCGCTGAACGCACTGCTGGAGATCGGAATAGCCGTCGAACCCGAGCTTCGTCGCGAGCCGCACGACCGATGCCGCGCCCACGTTGGCGGCCCGCGCCAGATCGGCGACGGTACCGAAACCGACGGCCTGCGGTTCGGCCAGGATCGCCTCTGCGACCCGCCGTTCAGCCGACGTCAACGAAGCGCCGTGCGTCCGGATCCGCTCGGCAACCTCCATCGCTCCACCGTAGTCCCGGTCTGATGCCCAGCGATACTTGCTGCGTGCAATTGACTGCGCGATCAACGCCGCGTATCGTGACGCTTCGTCCGGTGTCGTTTGGGGCGGTGCCGGTCGTCGAATCAGGTCCGTCCCGGGCGCCCGCCCGGCAGTCAGCAGGGGGTCCTCCGTGGCAGCAGTCGACATCATCAGCACGCGAGAGCCCACCGATGACGACTGGATGAGACGAGCGGCCTGCAAGGGACTCACCCACCTCTTCTTCCCCACCCCCGCCGAGCGCCCACAGGCGCGCGAACGCCGAGAGGCGACCGCCCGTGAGGTATGTGCGAGCTGCACCGTCCGCAGCCTGTGCCGGGTGTTCGCACGCGAGCAGCACGAGTACGGATTCTGGGGAGGCGAGAGCGAGGACGAGCGGCACGCCGCCGGCTACCGGCTCATCGCGCCGATCGGCGTACGCGCCCGCTCCGCCAGCTGACCCCGGTGCCCCTCGACGTCGACGTCCTGGTCGTCGGCAGCGCCAACCTCGACCTCGTCGCAACGGCGTCACGACTCCCGCGCCCCGGCGAGACGGTCTTGGGCTCGGCCTATGCCGAGCATCCCGGCGGCAAGGGACTCAACCAGGCGGTGTCCGCCGCTCGCTCGGGGGCCTCGACCGCGTTCGCCGGGGCGATCGGACGCGACGATGCCGGTCGACGCCTGCGCGGGATCCTCGACGCCGAGCGAATCGACGCCGCCGCGCTCTGCGAGGTCGACCAGCCGACCGGCCGGGCCCTCATCGTCGTCGACCACGCCGGCGAGAACTCGATCGTCGTCATCCCCGGCGCGAACGCGATGGTTCGGGCGGCGCCGCTCGAGGTCACTGCACGCGTCGTCCTCGCTCAGTTGGAGATCCCCGTCGACACCGTGGAGGCGACGATGCGCAACGCACGACGAGCGGGCGCCACGACCGTTCTCAACCCGGCACCCGCCGGCGAGCTCCCGTCCACGCTCGTCGCAGCGTGCGACGTCATCGTTGCGAACGAACACGAGGCGGTGCGCTTGGGCGGCGAGGCCGCACTCCTCGACGCCGGCTGTGGGGCGGTCCTGACGACGCGCGGCGCTGCCGGCGTCGACATCGCGACCCACGACGGTCGTCGTCACCAGAAGGCGTTCCCCGCCCGGGTCGTCGACACGACCGGGGCCGGGGATGCGTTCTGCGGTGCGCTGGCGGCGCGTCTCGCCGCCGGCGATCCGCTCGACGACGCCGTCGAGTGGGCGGCCGCCGCCGGTGCGCTCGCAACGACCGTGCCCGGCGCAGTGCCCGCTCAACCGAATCGCACGACGATCCTGGCGCTACTGGGGCGTTGACGCGTCAGGAGTGCCGCAGCACGACCGCCGACCAGCCGTCGAGCGACGTGTGGTCGACGGCCCGCATCGGGGCGAGCGCATCGATCACGTGTCCGTAGTGCCCGGTGAGGACACCTGAGATGACCAGCGCGCCCGCCGGCGCGGTCAGTCGCCGCAGGTCGTCCGCCATGGCGACGAGCGCCGGGGCGAGGATGTTGGCCAACACGACGTCGAAGATGCCGCCCACCGATCCGACCGGTGTGGTCTCGGCGCTCACGATCTCGGCGGCGCCGTTGCGCACGGCGTTGGCATCGGTCGCTTCACGGGCGGCCTCGGCGATGTCGATCGCCGTGATCGTGGCCGCGCCGCGGCGAGCGGCGATGATCGAGAGCACCCCGCTCCCACACCCCACGTCGAGGACTCGATCGCCGGGTTGGACGAGTCGATCCGTCGCCGCCGCCGAGAGTCGTGTCGACGGGTGATCGCCCAGCCCGAACGAACCTCCCGGTTCGATAGCGATCTCGAGCGCCCCCGGTCGATCGACGGGATCGATCCACGCGGGGCGGATGATCAGCATCGGGTGCACTTCGATCGGCGAGGCATGCGAACGCCATGCCTGGTTCGGCTCGTCGGCCACGTCGACGAAACTCAGCCGCCACGGGTTCGGCAAGTCACCGACACGAGCGGTCGACACACGGTCGTCCTCGGCCAGCACGGTCCGGAGCTCGACGGCGTCGGGCGACGTCGTCGGTCGCTCCTCGACGGCGCCGGCTCCCGCCTCCCAGAGTCGGTCCGCGCCGAGTTCGGCATCGGCGACCGGCACGATCAGTCGAAGCAACCGCATCAGTCGATCCGGCGGAGTTCGTCGCGGAAGCGTCGCGCCCGTGTGACGTAGGCCTCCACACCCTCGGCGATCAGCTCGGCACGAGCCCGCCCCTCCTTCACCACGGCCGGGGAACCGACAGCGATCGCGCCGGACGGCACGTCGGTGTCGTTCAGGACCACGCTGTTGGCGGCCACGATCGACCAAGATCGCACCACGGCCCGATGCAGGACGATCGCACCGTTGCCCACCAACACGTCGTCCTCGATCGAGCACGCCTCGAGATGGACGATGTGACCGATCACGCAGCGATCGCCGACCACGGTCGAAACATCGGGCGTCGTGTGGAGTACCGCGTTGTCCTGCACGCTCGTGCGAGTGCCGATCCGGATCTCCCCCTCGTCGCCGCGAAGGACCGCTCCGGGCCACAGCGAGCTCTCCGACCCGATCGTCACCGACCCGATGACGACGGCATCCGGGTGTACATAGGCGTCGCCGGCGATGGTGGGTGTCTGGGATCCGAGCGCATAGATGGGCACGCGGCGACCGTACCCCGGCGGCACCTCGCCGTCTGAGCGGAGCACGGTCTCAATGGTGTTGGGGACCTCCCAGGCGATACCGTTGCCAACCATGTCCCGACGGATCGACATCGAACTGACGAGCGCGCTCGGCGACGGCACCTGGACGTGGCGGGCCGCCGGTGCGCGCCAGCCCAAGGGGGTGCTCGATGGCACGATCCTGCCGGCCGGCGCCCAGGTCGGGGACGAGGTCAAAGTCGAGATCGACCAGGAGATCGACGGCATCACCGTCCTGAACGTCGTGCACGGACGCGACAAGCAGGCGCGCGACGACGTGATCGAGTTGTTGCCGGCCGAACGAGACTTCCAGCCGGTGGTGGAAACGCGAGCGAAGCGCGATCGTGGCGAACGTCGCGGAGGCGACGGGGATCGCCGGCCACGTCGCAACCGTGGCGACCGTGGCGACCGTGGCGACCGTGGCGATCGTGGCGATCGTGGCAACCGCGGCGATCGTGGCGACCGCGGCGATCGTGGCGACCGTGGAGACCGCGGCGCTCGCACCGGTGGCGGACGCGACGGTGGGCGGGGCCGGCGAGGTCCGTCGTTCACACCGCCACCCGAGGTGCCGCAACGTCCGAAGCCCAAGCGCTTGCGTCCCGGCAAGCAACACCGCAGCGCCGTGCTCGCCAACCTCCCGGAGGAGCAGCGACCGATCGCCGAGTTGACCCTCCAGGGCATGGGAGCGGTACGTCAACGTCTGCGCGAGGAGAACGCCAAGGCGGAGGCCGAAGGGCGCGCAGCGATGCCCGAGGCATCGGTGCTGAAGATGGCCGAGGAACTCCTCCCCCAGCTACGTGTCGCCGAATGGCGCGACCGCGCCGAGGCGGCCCAGCGGCAGATGCAGAACCTCGATCTCCGTGACCTGCGCAGCGTGGTCGCTGCGGCCGGTGACCCGATGATCGCGCGCGACGAGTCGACCATCGACCTCGTCCGCGAGCTACAAGCAGCACTCGTCAAGAAGCAGGACCAGGAGCTGCAGCTCTGGTTCGGCGACGTCGACGCTGCGCTCGCCGTCGGGCGGGTCATCCGAGCACTCCGCCTCTCGTCGCAGCCGCCGAAGGCGGGGGTGCCGTTCCCATCCGACATCGCCACCCGTCTCGTCGACAGCGCCAACGCCTCGCTGGCACCGATGGACAGCCCCGAGCGGTGGGCGGCGATGCTCGAGGCGGCCGCATTCTCACCTGTGCGTGCCCAGATCAAGCCGACGCGCAAGCCCGACGTCGTGAACGACGAGTTGTTGGCCACCGTCAAGCGCCTTGCGCCTGCGCTGCCCCAGGTCGCCGAGCTGTTCGAGATCGAGGTCGATCCTTCGGCTCCGATGCCGAAGCCGCTGCGACCGGGCCCCCGGGGTGGCCGAAAGCCCAAGGAATCCCCGAAGTCGGCGGGCGAACGCGAGGGTCGTGCGCCACGACGAGACCGCAAGCGCGACGGCGCCGGCCGCTCGGCATCGACGACGCCCGACCCGAGCGCCGTCGAGTCTCCTGCCGTGGAGTCATCCCGCCGCCGACCGCCGGCATCGGAGTCCCCCGCCGGTGACCGTACCGACGCGGCAGGCGTCGACGAGTTGCACGCTTCGGCGCCTGCCGACACCGAAACCACCCACCCCGAACCAGCAACCCAAGCCCCGCCCACTCCCGCCGACACCGAGCAGCCGACGAGCAGCCCGACACCAACCAGCCCGACACCAAGACGCCCGACACCAACCCGCCCGACACCAAGACGCCCGACACCAAGACGCCCGACACCAAGACGCCCGACACCAACCAGCCCGACACCAAGACGCCCGACACCGAGCAGCCCGACACCGAGCAGCCCGACACCGAGCAGCCCGACACCGAGCAGCCCGACACCGAGGCGCCGGAGCCGGAGTCCGCATCCGACGCAGCGCCCGATCCATCGCAGAACGCGGGCCCCGCTGACGAACCGTCGGAGGTCGAGTCGTCAGCGGTCCGGTCGGCTGCCGACAGCGGCGGCGACGACGACCAGGTGCCGACCACCCGCTGACCTCGTCGGTTCGCTGACGCCGTCAATACGCTCCGCGCATGGTTGACGTGGTCCAGTACGAGACTCGCGATCGCATCGCGATCATCACCCTCAACCGACCGGAGGCCCGCAACGCCGTCAACGGCGCCGTCGCCAATGGCATCGAGGCCGCGATCGACCGTCTGGAAGCAGATGACGACATCTGGGTCGGCATCCTCGGTGCCAACACCCAGGGTCAGGAGCGACCGGTCTTCTGTGCCGGAGCGGACCTGAAAGCGATCAACAGCGACGAGGCGGCGACGTTGGCCACCTCGCGTGGCGGCTTCGGAGGCTTCGTGTATCGAGACCGTACCAAGCCGGTGATCGCTGCCGTCGACGGGTTGGCCACCGCAGGCGGGTGCGAGCTCGTTCTCGCTGCCGACCTGGTCGTCGCATCGTCGCGTTCGGCCTTCGGCTTGGCCGAGGCCAAGCGCAATCTCGTCGCCGGCGCCGGCGGACTGTTCCGACTGCCGCGTGCAATCGGTCAGTCGGCCGCGATGGAAGCCATCCTCACCGGTGAGCCGATCCCGGCGACGCGTGCGTACGAGCTCGGGCTGGTGTCACGGCTCGTCGAGCCGGATCGCGCGCTCGAAGCAGCGCTCGATCTCGCCGGACGGATCACGGCATGTGCACCGATGGCTGTCCGCGAGTCGCGTGCGATCGTGCGCGCCGCTGCCAGTGAGGACGACGAGACCCTGATCCGCATGACGAACGACGCCCTGCGGCGGGTGTTGGCCTCCGACGACCTCAAGGAGGGTTTGGCAGCGTTCATCGAGAAGCGCCCGCCCCAGTGGTCGGGCCGCTGACCGAGCCGGCGCGAGTCAGATCGGAGCCGAGACGGTGATCAAGCGGGCGGTGATGCCCGCTCGCTCGTAGAGGTTCTTGGTGTCGCGATCACCCGGTAGCGCCTCGCCTTCGAGCACCTCGGCGCCGGCCGACCTCGCCGTCGACACCGCAGCGGCGAGCATTGCGTCCCCAAAGCCCAACTCCCGCGCCGGCGGGGTCACGTACACCTCGTCGATGACCGCGAGTTCGCCCGCGATCGTGACGACGAGGTAGCCGACGACAACGTCGTCGATGTGAGCGGCGATCACGCCGGCCCGATCCCACTTCGGAACCGGGTGGGTCTCGACCCAACGGCGCCCACCCCGCTGGTCGGCGAGCCGGAGCCTGGCCTCAGCGGCCAGTTCGCGCAGCTGGTTCGCGTCCGCGCTGGTCGCCGGGCGGACGAGGGGATCGATCATCGGTTCAACTGTTCGATCTTGCGGAGAATGGTCTGGCGATGGCGGTTGGCACGCTCGTACGCGGCGACGGCCCCGAGCTCGTCGGGGCGGAGCGCTTCCAGGCGATCGACCACCTGGCGTGCCGCCAGGTGGTCATAGTCGTCGATCGGGAGTGTGCCGACCTCGGGCGTGCCGTCGTCGTCACCCGACGTGTCGGTCGCGGTGTCGGTCGCGGTGTCGGTCGCGGTGTCGGTCGCGGTGTCGGTCGCGGTGTCGGACCGATCGCCGGATCGTTCGTCGAGAGCGGCGATCTCGACCACGGCGTCGACGATCTCGTCGCCCGGCAGGATCCGCCGCCCGATGGCTCTCCCGACCACCGGGACTGCTCGCCGGGCTGCGACGAACGCACACACCGGTGCCGCCACCAGGAGGTCGACCACGCGGTCGATCGGGTCGCGTCCGGCGGCCATGGTCAGCCGAAGATCGGGCAGTCGTCATCTTCGACCGGGCAGCCCGGAGCGTTGGGGCGCACGAGCAGGAAACAACTCGTGCACAGCAACTCGTCCGCCCGCTTCGGCTGGAGACCATCGGGGGCCTCGCTCCGGTCGTCGGTCGCCGGCTCGGCCTCATCGTCGTCATCGTCGTCGTCGTCCTCGGTGGTGACCATACGATCCTTCAGGATCGTGTCGAGATCGGCCTCCACGTCGTCGGGCGCGAGCATCTCGTCGTCCTCGTCCTCGTCCTCGTCGTCGGACCCCTTGCGCTTGCGAGCCCGCGCCGATTTGTCGTCCTCGTCGTCGTCGTCCTCGTCGTCGTCGTCATCGTCGTCATCTGACACCTCGAGGTCGTCATCGTCCTCGACGGTGAGCGGATCGACCTCGTCGTCATCGAAGTCCTCGTCGGGCTCGACCTCGAGCTCGTCATCCTCATCGTCGCCGTCGGCGTCGTCTTCCGCGATCTCGTCGTCGTTGTCGATGTCGTCGTCAGCCATTCATCCATCCTCGCTGCAGCAGTCGCGGCCGGATACTAGGCCCAAGACTGTGCGACGCTCGCGCCGACTGGTGTGACACCCGTCACACTTGGCGGCGAGCTTCCGCCTGCCGCTCCGATGCGAGCCGCTCGAGCTCGGGCGCCTCGGTCGTCATGTGCGACATCGCCGCGGCGATGGCGTGGTGGCCGGCCTGTTCCGCGATCAAGCGATGCATCTCGAGTGCGACACGGCGATACGACGGATGCCCCTGCGGGGCGGAGCGCAGCTCGAGCATGTGCATCGCCTCGCGGGCGTTGAACTGCATGACGTAGCGAAGGTGGTAGGCCATCGAGACCGCGTATGACGCCTGTTCCGGGAACGGTTCGCGCATCGTGTCGTAGAGGCGCGCCGACCGATCCATCGTCTCGTCGAACAGCGGCCCGCCGCCGGCAGCCTCGACCAACTCCGGACGCGTGTAGCCGTGATTCGGCGTGAGGCGCTGCCACTCGATCGTCAACATGCGATGACGCTGCAGATCGCGAAACGCCCCGTAGTCGGACAGGACGTCGAATCGGTAGTCGACACGCTCGAAGGCGCGGCCGGGCTTGTGGCGGCGGTTCTGCCGATCGCCGACGTACGCCCGGATCAGCCCGGCTCGCTCCTCGACGCCGAGCGAGCGGACACGATCGAGCAGCACCGACTCGGGGAGCTGAGAGTGGCTGTAGCAGATCGCCGCCAACAGCTTGTGCTCCGCATCGGGATCGAAATCGACGAGCGACACCTCGACGGCGGGCTCGACGGGAACCTCGCCGAACAAGCGCTCGACCAACGCTCCCGTGTCGGCTCGCGTCGTCGCCAGGTACTCGCTCCACCGACCACCCCGGTCGGCGAGGTCGACACGCCGCAGGAAGCTGGGGATCACCTTGCGGAGTTCGTGGAGCATGAGGTCCGCGTACCTGCGAGCCTCCGGCAGCGGGTGCGCTCGCATCCGGAGCAGCAGCGCCTCGAAGGCTTGACCCGTGCCGTAGATGCCGACGTTCGACAGCGACGCGGCGGGCAACATTCCACGTACGGCATCGAGGGCCTTCGCCCGCGTCGCCTGGCGATACACGAACTCGCTGTCGTCGGGATCGCGAGCGACGGTGTCCCGCACGTGGTTGGTGACCGTGTTGACCGCCGACGAGTAGGCGTCGAACATCCGGTCCATGTCGCCGACGTACCGTGTCCCGAGACCGCTCGCCAAGACGTCGGGGTCCCGATGGAAGCGGTACCGTCCACCGAGCCGAGCGTCGTACCCGATGTACCGAGTGCTCTGCTCCAGGTAGCTCATCAGCCGACCCCACTCGAGGATCTTCGTCAACAGGTTGGATGCCTGCTCGCATGCGAGGTGCACCCCGCCGAGCTGGGCCACCGAGTCGTCCCCGTACTCGAAGAACACTCGCTCGTACAGCTCCTCAGCCCGTTCCAGACCCATCGTGGCGTCGATGCTCTCGTCGCCTTCGATGTCGAGATCGCCGACGAACTCGTCGAGGAACAGGCGGCGCAGGCTCTTCGGGCTCCGGCTGTAGCGTGCGAACAGCGCACCCTTGACGACTTCGGGCAGGTTCACCAGCGCGAACACCGGACCATCGAGGTTGGTGAAGTACCGCCTCAGGACGTCGGTCTCCTCCTGGGTGAAGTCCTCTGGTACGTAGACGGTCACGGGAGGTCATCGTAGGAGGCGGCGGACGGCAACCCGGGGACCACCTCGGTGGCCGTCGTCACAGGTGGAGCTCGAACGCATCGGGTTCGAGGTTGATGGCGAGCTCGTGGACGACGCCACGGTCCTCACCGTCGACCCACAGACGCATCGCACGCTCGAAGTTCCACTCCCCGGACGTCGCCGTTCGAGACGTGATCGCCGGATGTGGGAGGTGGGTGCCCTGAGGCAGCCGAGAGCGCGCCATCCATCGATCGCGGACCGACATCGATGGTGCGACCTCGACGACGTCGAAACGACCGTCGTTGGGATGGGCGCGTGGTGCGACGTTCCACCGACCGACATGATCGACGTTCATGGCGGCCAGGATCGGTCCCCGCCACCACGATCGTCGAGCGACGACGTGGGCGACTGCGATCTGTTCGATGCCGTCGACCTGCACCCTCAGCAGGTCGATCGGGACCCGCTGGACGCTGGCCCGATGTCCCGGGGCACCGAGGGCCCGATGCAGATCGCCCCCACCGACACCGATGGGTGCGTCGGGGCCTGCTCGCAGTCGCCTGGCGATGTCGGCGTCACTCGACGCGATCACCAGACCCTCGGGACGCGGAACGGTCGTCCCCCACTCCTCGCCCCGACGGATGGTCATGTCGCCTCCACGATCGACGCATCGGCGACGACTCCCCGGAACGCCCGATCGGCGGCTTCGCGAGCAGCGGCGCGAGTCGCTGCCGACGGCGCCACGACGGCGATCTGGCCGAGCACGTCGACGAGCTGCTTGACGGTCCGTACGAAGTCGCCGCCGGTCAGATCCTCCTCGGCGACCACTTCCGCGAAACCCTCCCCGGCGACCCAGGCGAAAGCGATCGCGAAGAACGTCGGTTCGGGTGCCCGGTGCTCGGTGAGACCGTGATGCATCTCGAGCGACCGCAGCTCCACGCTCAGCCGCTCGATCGCATCCCAGCGACGCTTGATGGCCGCGGTCGGGAACCATGCCGCCGGCGGTTCGTCCGGCGAACGGTGCTCGTACACGAAGGTCGACACCATGCCGGCGAGCGTCGCTGCGTCGAGGTCGTCGAGCAGCCCGAGTCGAATCGCCTCGGTCACCAGCAAGTCGCTCTCGTGGAAGACACGCGCGAGCATCTCGCCTCGGCTCGTCAGGCGCCACTCGTCGAGGTCGACGTGACCCCGCTCCGCCAACACCGCCAGCACGCCGTCGAACTCGCGCGCCAGGGTCGCGTTGCGGTGCTCGACCCGGTGCTCCAGCTCTCCGATCTCGCGCCGAACCCGGTCGGCCTGTTCGGCGGCACGGAGGCGCTCACGGAGATTGGCGTCCTGCTCGACCGGGTGCAGACCGGTGCCGGGGCGCGGTCGGTCGTTCCGCGTACGCCCGGCATCCCGGGCGCGGGGCGCCAGCTTCGCCGTGCGCACCCGCCGACCGACCTCGGCGCGGTAGTCCTTGCGATTCGGTGCATAGGTGCCCGGGAGGACGATCGCGCCGATCTGTCGAGGCGGTGCATCGAAGTCGTCGCCGGTCAACTGCAGGGTGTGACCGCCCGGGGTGATGGTGGTGAGTTTCAGCCCCGCCTTGCGATGCGCTGTCGCGACGACCGCGACCGGTCCGTGATGCTTGCCCTTCGAGGCGTGGATGACGGCGCCCGGCCGGAGCGCCATCATCGCCAGCTCCGTGGGGTCGTCGCGAACCTCGGGACCACGCAAGCGCGCGACGGCAGCGCGGTACTCGTCGATGTCGCCGTACGGGCTCGTGGCGTTCAGGATCAGCTCTTGGAGTCGCTCACGCTGCCGCTGAAGGCGGCGTTCGATGCGGACCACGTCGCGGTCTGCCTGGAACTGGGCGAATGAGAGCGTCAACAGCTGGCGTGCCGTCTGAGCGTCGTAGGTGCGCACCAGGTTGGCGGCCATGTTGTAGGTGGGGCGGAAGGCCGAGCGCAGATGGAAGCTGCGGCTCAGCGCGAGCTCGGCGACCTGGTCGAATCTGACGAACGGGCTCCACAGCACGATGGCGCTCCCGAGATCGTCGATCCCGCGACGACCGGCCCTGCCGGTCAGCTGGGTGAACTGGCCCGGCGAGAGCGTCTCGTGGTGGTCGCCGGTGAACTTGGTGAGCTTCTCGATCACGACACTGCGCGCCGGCATGTTGACACCGACCGCGAGCGTCTCGGTGGCGAAGACGACCTTGATGAGTCCCTCGACGAAACAGGCCTCGACGACCTCTTTGAAGGGTGGCACCATCCCGGCGTGGTGGGCGGCGACACCGGCGTCGAGTTGCAGCATGAACTGGGCGTGACCGAGCACCTCGAGATCGGTTTCGACGAGTCCGTCGAGGCGCCGGTGGGCGATCTCTCGGATTCGGACACGCTCGGCATCGTCGGTCAGTCGGATCCCGGCGGCGACACAGTTCCGGGCCGCTTCGTCGCACTGGGCTCGGCTGAAGATGAAGTAGATGGCGGGAAGCAGCCGCCGCTCGTGCAGCAGATCGACCGTCTCGGTTCGACCCGGAGTCGCGAGCATGCGTCGACCGCTGCCGTGGAGATCCCGATTGTTTCGTCGGCCCCGTCCGCTGCGGACACCGCTGGCGTCGAGGCGGACGGCGTCCGGGTTCGGTCGGCCGTCGATCAAGGTCGGGAGGAGCCGCAGTCTGTCGTTGGTGTGATCGGCGACGAAATAGAACTGGTCGAGTTGTACGGGTCGCCGATCCTCGATGACGGCGGTCGTCGAACCGCGCACCGTTTCGATCCAGTCGGCCAGTTCGGGAGCGTTGCTGACGGTCGCGGAGAGGCAGACGAGCCGCACATGTGGCGGCAGGTGGATGATGACCTCCTCCCACACCGGGCCGCGGTACGTGTCCTGGAGGAAGTGCACTTCGTCGAGGACCACGACGGCGAGGTCGCGGAGGTCGCGCCCGCCGTAGATCATGTTGCGGAGCACCTCCGTGGTCATCACCACTACGGGAGCGTCGCCGTTGATCGAGTTGTCGCCGGTGAGCAGACCGACGCGATCGTCACCGTGGATCTCGACCAGGTCGCGGTACTTCTGGTTCGACAAGGCCTTGATCGGCGCGGTGTAGAACGCCCGCCGCCCGTCGCGTAGGGCGGTCTCGACCCCGTACTCGGCGACGACGGTCTTGCCGCTCCCGGTCGGAGCGGCGACGATCACGTGTTCACCGGCGTCGAGCGCGTCGATCGCATCGAGCTGGAAGCGATCGAGCTCGAACGCATAGCGACCGAGGATGGCGTCGCGATCGGGTCGCACGCGCCCAGTCTCGCAGTTCCCGGACGCGCTCAGGCGGCCCGTTGCCGGCGTCGTTGGACGATCCGGCCGATGAGGATCGCGAGGAAGTACAGCACCACCATCGGCACCGAGAGCGCGAGGAGCGAGATCGGGTCGCCCGACGGCGTGATCGCCGCCGCGACCAGGAACGTTCCGACGATCGCGTAGCGCCAGGCCCCGAGCAGAGCCTGTGGGGTCAGCACGCCCAGCAGTTGCAGGAACACCAGCATCACGGGGATGGTGAAGCCGATCCCGAAGGCCACGACCATCAGCGTGACGAGCCGCACGTAGGCCTGAACCTGGAACGCCTGGTCGACGTCGGCGCCCGCCCAGTCGATCAGGAACTCGAGCGCTCGTTCCAGCGTCGTGAAGGCGATGAAACCGCCGGCCAGGAACAGCACGACCGACGACCCGACGAACCCCATCGCGTACCGCTTCTCGGTCTTGTGCAGCGCCGGGACGACGAACTTCCAGATCTGCCAGAGCACCACCGGGAGGGCGAGGATGATGCCGCCGTAGAAGGCGATCCGCAAGCGCGTCGAGAAGCCTTCGATCGGGTCGAGGTTGAACAGCCGGACCTCGCCGCTGTCGAAGTCGAGCGACGTACCGCAGTATCCCTCCTCCCGGCGGAGACACAGCTGCTTGTACGGGCGCAGGAGCTGGCCGAGGACCCAGTCGTAGAACGCCATCACGAGGATCGAGCCGAGCAGGATCGCCAGCCCGGCGCGGATGATGCGCATGCGCAGTTCGGCGAGGTGTTCGGTGAGGCTCATCTGAGCGTCGGCCGACGACGACTCCTCGGATCTCCTCAGCGTGAAGCGGCTCATTCGGGACGTTCCCCCGACACCCCGGAATCCGGCGCGTGGTCGTCGCCGACGCCACCCTCGTCGTCGGTCGGATCGCCCGTGTCGAGGTCATCGACGTGATCGACGTGATCGACGTGATCGACGTGATCGACGTGATCGACGATCGTCGACGTGATCGACGTGATCGACGTGATCGACGTGTCGACGTGATCGACGTGATCGGCGGATGCCGTGTCGCAGTCACCAGGCAGCGACACGCTGAGCGAGTGGCTGCTCGAGAACGGCGCCGGAGGCGCAGGCGGGACAGAGGAGGCCGGTGTGGTCGACGTCGGTCGCGGTGCTGCACTCGACACCTGATGACCTGAGAACGGCTTCGGGCGCGGTTGCTCGCCGCCCCCCATCGTGCCATCACCGTTGTCGGCGGCACCGGGGGCGTCGCCTTCGTGTGTCGGCTCACGTTGCTCACCGGCCGGGTCGAGCTGGAACGGTACGTCGTCGGTCGGCACCGCGTCGGGATCGGCAGCCGCCACCATCTCCGCCGACTTCGGCTTCTCGGCGCGCTCCCCATCCTGCAGCTTGGTGAAGTCGGCGGAGTCACGCAGCATGTTCGCCGTGTTGCGCATCTCACGCAGGGGTTCGTCGACGGCCGATCGAAACTCCTCCTGAAAGCCGCTCGACATCTTCTTCAGCTCCGCGTAGAACTGCCCGAGCTTGCGCATCGCATCGGGCAGCTTCTCGGGGCCGAGCACCACGAGGGCGAGCAGCAAGATGATGATCAGCTCGCTGCCCTGAAGGTTGAACACGACGCGCAGTCTAGGAGCGCGTCGTCCGACTCGGCAGGCGCACCCCCGGCCGTCGGGTCCGGGGTCAGCAACGGCCCCTCAGGGCTGGCAGGATGGGCGCGCGTGCAGCAACGACTCCCCTCCTTGCTCGATCCTCCCATCATGTTCGCCCACCGCGGCGCGCGGGCCCACGCTCCCGAGAACACCATCGAGGGGTTCACACTCGCGCTCCGGCTCGGCGCCACCGGCCTGGAGAGCGACGTGTGGATGACGGCCGACCGGATCGCCGTGCTCGATCACGACGGCGAGGTCCGACAGGGAAGGTTCCGCAAGCGCCCGATCGGGGCGCTGCGCCGGGCGGAGCTCCCCGCCCACATTCCGACCCTGGCCGAGGTCTTCGGCACTTGCGGCACCGACTACCAGCTCTCGCTGGACCTGAAGGATCCCGACGCCGGGCCGGCGGTGCTCGACCTGGTGTATCGACACGCTCCCGAGCTCGTCCCACGCCTGTGGCTGTGTCACCACGACCTACAGGAACTCGTGGCCCTCCGAGCCCTCGACAGCGTGGTGAAACTCGTCGATTCGACTCGGCTCGAACGCATCGCCGAGGGTCCGGAGCGGCGAGCGGCACGGCTGTCGGAGCACGGCATCGACGGGATCAACATGAGAGGCCCCGATTGGAACGGAGGGCTGGTCGCCCTGTTCCACCGGTTCGAACTGACGGCGTTCTCCTGGGACCTCCAGCACGAGCACCAGCTCCGGCCGACCCTCAGGATGGGGATCGACGCCGTCTACAGCGATCACGTCGACCGGATGGTCGAAGCCTTCAGGGCCGAACTCGGCTCGCCCGAGCGCGGCTGAGTCGCCGGCGAACTCGCGCTACAGCCACTGCCAGTCGCTGCGCGGCCAGAACACGACGAACGCGCGACCGACGAGATCCTCGTAGGGGATGAAGCCGAGATCGCGGCTGTCCTGCGAACCGGGCCGGTTGTCACCCATCACGAAGACGTGATCGTCGGGCACGGCCTGCGGAGCGAAGTTCTTGCCACAGTTGCCGGGTGTGACGACCGTCGGGTCGAGATAGGGCTCCTGCAGCAACTGGCCGTCGATCATGACGACGCAGTCGTTCATCTCGATCTGCTCACCCGGCAGCGCGATCACCCGCTTGATCAGGTCGCGCTCGCTGACGCCGTTGATCTCGTGGAGCACCACGACATCGCCACGATTCGGCTCGTGCAGTCGGTACGACATCTTGTTGACGAACACTCGGTCACCCTCGTGCAACGTCGAGTGCATCGACGACCCCTCGACGACGAAGTGGGCGAGCAGGAAGGTTCGAACCAGGATCGCCACGAGCAGCGCCACCCCGACCACGACGACCCAATCGAAGAAGGCCCGTGCACCTGCCGGGAGTCCGTGCCGGTCTTCCGCGCCGTCGACCGTGTCAGGGTGGCCGAGGCGACCGGTGTCGGGCGGTTGCCCGTCGGGCGTGGCCGGGTCGTCGTCGCCGACGTCCGTTGAGGGATGGGAGAGCTCGGTCACGCGGGCGTCACGGTATCGGAAGCGGACCCGGCTGCGGCATCGTCGTCGATGCTCGCCGAGGTCACAGGGATTCGATCAGTTTCTCGACCCGTTCGTCGCGACTCTTGAACGGATCTTTGCAGAGCACGGTCCGCTGGGCCTGATCGTTGAGCTTCAGATGCACCCAATCGACGGTGTAGTCGCGACGGCGCTCTTTGGCACGCTTGACGAACTCGCCGCGCAGGCGCGCCCGCGTGGTCTGTGGTGGCGTGTCGATCGCCGTCTCGATGTCGTCGTCGACGCACACCCGCTCGACCAAGCCCCGATCCTGGAGCTTGTAGAACGGACTGCGGTCGCGCGCGACGTCGTGGTACTGGAGATCGAGCAGCTGCACCCGTGCGTGGCCGAGTGGCAGATCGTGACGGGCCCGGAACGCTTCGATCAGCTTGTACTTGATGACCCAGTCGACCTCGCGGTCGAGCTTGAGCGGGTCGTTCTCGAGCTGGGTCATGCAGTGCTCCCACATCTCGAGGGCCCGTTGCTCGAGCGGTGGGAAACCCTGGCTGTCGGCGTACCTGAGGGCCCGATCGAGGTACTCGCGCTGGATGTCGAGCGCGCTCACTTCGCGACCGTTGGCGAGACGCACGGCTCGTCGGCACGTGATGTCGTGGCTGATCTCGCGGATCGCCCGGATCGGGTTCTCGAGGGTCATGTCGCGGAGGACGACGTTGCTGTCCTCGAGCATCCGCAGCATGCATGCGGCCGCACCGACCTTGAGGAACGTCGAGTACTCGCTCATGTTGGAGTCGCCGACGATGACGTGGAGCCGGCGGTACTGCTCGGCGTCGGCGTGTGGTTCGTCGCGCGTGTTGATGATCGGACGGCTGCGGGTCGTGGCCGAGCTGACGCCCTCCCAGATGTGCTCGGCGCGTTGCGCGATCGAGAACGTCGCGCCCCGGGCGGTCTGGAGCACCTTGCCGGCGCCGGCGTAGATCTGACGGCTGACGAAGAACGGGATCAGCACCTCCGCGTAGTGGGCGAGGTCGTCGCTGCGGTTGGTGAGGTAGTTCTCGTGGCACCCGTAGCTGTTCCCGGCAGAGTCGGTGTTGTTCTTGAAGAGGTAGATCGTGCCTCGGATCGATTCCTCGGCGAGTCGCTGCTCGGCCGATTCGACCAGTGATTCGAGGATGCGCTCCCCCGCCTTGTCGTGCACGACGAGGTCGTACAACGAGTCGCACTCGGGCGTGGCGTACTCGGGGTGGGAGCCGACGTCGAGGTAGAGCCGGGCGCCGTTCTGGAGGAACACGTTCGACGATCGACCCCAAGACACCACCCGCCGGAACAGGTACCGGGCCACCTCGTCGGGGCTCAGCCGGCGCTGGCCGCGCAGGGTACAGGTGACCCCGTACTCGCTCTCCAGCCCGAAGATCCGACGCTCCATGACCGCACCGTAACAGCGCGGGCCGGGGAGCGCCGGTTCAGGTCAGGTCTGGGTCTGACCACCTTTGGCGGCCATCTCGGCAGCGTGCTTCTCCACCATGTCGGTGACGGCCTGCATGTTGCGCTCGGCGAGGTGCTCGCGTCCGGCTCGCGCCCGTTGCTTGGCCTCGAGCGTGCTGTACGACTGACCCTGGAACTGCGGGAAGACGTTCTGGGCGATCAACTCGTAGCTGCGACGCGTCGCCTCCGGGTTTGCCCACTCGTGGCAGAGCGTCATGTAGCAGCCGAAACCACCGGACTGCTTCTGCAGGCGCTCGATCTGCTCGATGGCGTCGTCGGGTGTCCCGATCGAACCGAGACCCGACTCGTTGACGAAGTCGATCGCTTCCCGGACAGCGTTGGAACCCCCGACGTCCATCTGCGGGAACGCTGCGGTGTGCTGGAAGTAGTCGAACCAGTTCATGATGCCGTACTCGACGTCTCGGTAGGCCTGCTCGCGCGTCTCGGCGATGTGCATCAGGCCGACCAGTCGCCACTTCGATCGATCGGCGGTCGTCCCGAAGGTCTCGGCACGCTCCTCCATGACGTCCCAGTGGAGACCGAGCACGTCGAAGCCCTCCGATTGGGTCGCGCCGATCGAGAGCAGTCCGATCCCGTGCTTGCCGGCCAGGCGCGGACCGGTGGGCGATGCCACCGCCGGGACGGCGACATCGAAGAGCGGGTCGGAGTACGGGCGGAGGTGCAACCGGGCATCGACCAGGTTCCACGTTTTCGTCTGGCTCGAGACGGGCTCGTCGGTGGTGAGCAGCCGCATGATCACATCGAGGCCCTCCTCCAACAGCGGTCGGGTCTCGGTCGGGTCGAGGCCGAGCATCACTGCGTCGGTCGGCAGCGAACCCGGTCCGAGGCCGAGCATGAAACGACCGCGGGTCATGTGATCGAGCTGAACCGCACGCTCGGCGATCATGTAGGGGTTGTGATAGGCCACCGAGATGACACCGGTGCCGAGCTTGATGTGACGGGTGCGTTCCGCTGCCGCCGCGATGAAGATCTCGGGTGACGCGATCATCTCGGTGCCGGCGGAGTGGTGCTCTCCGATCCACGCCTCGTCCCAGCCGAGTCGATCGAGATGCTGCACGAGCTCGAGATCTCGCTCGATGGCGAGCGTCGGATTCTCCCCGGCTCGATGAAACGGCGCCATGAAGATGCCGAAACGCAGTCGGTCGGACATGTGCAACCACCCCCAGTGGTGTTCGACGGATGTCGACCAGGACGCTACAGCCGCAACCGCACCGCTGTCCCCTCCTGGTGCTGGGCGACGATGGCGACGTCGTCGGGGTGCACGACCGCGATCACCGGATAGCCGCCCGTGGTCGGGTGATCGGCGAGCATCATCACCGGGTCCCCGTCGGGTGGCACCTGGATGGCACCACGGATGAGGCCCTCGCTGGGCAGCTCGCCTCGGCGTCGGCGTACCAGGGCGCCACCTCGAAGTCGGACTCCGACCCGTCCGGTCGCCGTCACCGTCCAGACGCCGGTGGTGAGCACCCGTCGCCAGTCGCCCTCGAACCAGTCCGCCCGAGGACCGGGGAACACTCGGACATGATCACCGATGGGTCGGAGCGGGGCGACGTCGGTGGTGATCCCGGTGGTCGGCTCCGACCCGATCGCGTAGACATCGCCCACCGTCGACGGCGCCGGTCCGAGGCCGCTGAGGGTGTCGGTCGACCGTGAGCCGAGGGTGAGTGGCACGTCGATCCCGCCCCGGATCACCACGTAGTCCCAACGGCGACCGGCGCCATGCGGGATCGACATCTCGTTGCCGTCGCGCAATACGACCGGAGCCGGTTCGACGCTGCTCGCGACGACCAACGGCCCGTGTGCCCGCACCCGAAGACCACCGGCGGTCTCGAGCGCTGCGGCATCCGACGGATTGCCGACGAGACGGTTGAGCACCCCGACCAGCGCAGGGTCGACGGCGCCGCTGGGCGAGACCCCGATGTGGGCGAATCCAGGACGACCACCGTCCTGGACGGTTGTGGCGACGCCCGCTTCGACGACCTCGATCGACCCCATCACACCGCGACGAACCGCACGCCCGTGCCGGGCGAGAGCAGAGCCGGAGGACTGCGTCGGGAGTCGAACAGCTCGAGGTCCGTCGAACCGATCAGATGCCAACCTCCCGGCGAGGCCGTCGGGTAGATCGCGCTGTACTCATCGGCGATCGCCACCGAGCCGGCGGGGACGCGGGTGCGGGGGGTGTCGCGCCGCGGGAGATGGAGCCGGGGCGGCAGCCCCCGAAGGTAGGCGAAACCCGGCGCAAAGCCACAGAAGGCCACCGTGAAGCGTGCGCCGGTATGGAGCGCGACGACTGCATCCGGCACCAGGCGGACCGATGCGGCAACCGCGTCGAGATCGGGGCCGTCGTAGTCGACCGGCACGACCACCTCCGCGAACGCACCGGTGGACGGATCGTCGGCAAGCGGTTCGCCGGGCAGACGACCGGTGACGATCGCGAGTGAGTGGGCGTCGCTGCAGCGGATCAAGACCGTGCGCGCTGCCGGGACGACGTCGATCACACCGGGCATGTCGAGCGAGCGCAGTGCGAGGCTCCACGCCGCCGGATCGCCCGGTGGGTCTTCGACGAGAACGGCCGTCGGTCCCATCGGCAACAGCTGCATGCTCACAATGCGAATGCGTGGAGACCGACCGAGGCGACCTCGAGGCCGGCACGGACTGCGCGCGCCAGCGCGACGGCACCCGGTGTGTCGCCGTGGATGCAGATCGAGCGCGCCCTGACCGCAACGGGCGAGCCATCGATCGCAGTGACCCGGTGTTCCGTGGCGATCGCGACCGCACGGGCCGCGACCACCGCGGGATCGGTCAGCACGCTGCCGGGCTCGGTTCGCGGCACCAGGCGTCCGTCGGGCGAATAGGCACGGTCCGCGAAGGCCTCCGTGACGGTCTCCATGCCGAGCGCATCGGCGATGGCGAGCACGGGCGAATCGGGGGCTGCGAGGACCGCCATCGACGGGTCGTACTCGTGCGCCGCTTCGGCGACGGCCTCAGCCTGCTCCGGGTGGCTGATGCATGCGTGGTAGAGGGCCCCGTGCGGCTTCACGTACTTCACGCCGGTCCCGGCGACCTGGGCGAAGCCGTCGAGCGCCCCGAGTTGGTACAGCACGCAGTCGCGTAACTCACGAGGATCGATGTCGATGAACCTCCGACCGAATCCCATCAGATCCGGGTACGAGACCTGCGCCCCGATGGTGACGTTGCGATCCGCCGCCGCGTGACACACACGACGCAGGGTCGAGGGATCTCCGGCGTGGAATCCACACGCGACGTTGGCGCTCGTCACGATGTCGAGCATCGCCTCGTCATCGCCCAGCGTCCAGGTTCCGTAGGACTCGCCGAGATCCGAGTTGAGATCGATCGCAACCACGACCCGAGCGTAGACGTCCGCTGGTCGGCGCACGCCGACCCCGACGAGTCGGCGAGAGAGCCGGGCCGATCGTCGGCCGCTGCGGTGCTCAGATCCGGATCATCGGGATGCCGAACAACGACCAGCGCCGGTGGTCACGGCAGGTCGGGTTCGCAGCGGGCCGCCCGAAGAACAGCCGACGCCCGCCACATCGAGGGCACACGTATTGGTATTCCATGCCGGGATCATCGGCAGGTTCGGTCGCCGACTGAAACCGTCATCGCTGCCACCGGCCGAGTCCGACCGGTGGCATGGACGGCGGTCGGGAGCGCGATCAGGCGCCGAGCATCGCTGCGACCACGTCGTCGTCGACCCGGTGGAAGCAGCGGCGACCGTCGCCCCGGGACAGAGCCCCGATCTCGAGCTCCGTCGTCGGGAGCTCACGGTCCGGCCCGGCGAGCGACGACACACCGAGACGGACGGCACCTGCGAGGTCGAGTCCGACCTCGAACCCCTCCGAGAGTCGGCCGCCGATCGCTTCGGCGTCGCCACCGAGCACCGCTGTGTCGCGTTGGTCCATGACGGTCCCGTCGTAGAGGATGTGGAACATCTGATCACCCGCCGGCTCGATCCCGACCTCGGCGACCAGGATCTCGACCTCCATCGGCTTCATCTCATGGGTGAAGATGTTGCCGAGGATCTGGGCGTACTGATTGGCCAGGGTGCGCGCGTCGACGTCGTCGCGGGAGTACTGGAAGCCCTTCAGGTCGGCGGCGCGGATGCCCGCGACGCGCAGTTGGTCGAACTCGTTGTACTTGCCGACCCCGGCGAAGGCGATCCGGTCGTAGATCTCGCTCACCTTGCGGAGGGTCTCGGAGGGATTCTCCGCGACGATCGCGATCCCCTCGGTGTAGCGGATCGCGACGAGCGCCCGCCCGCGTGCGATGCCTTTGCGCGCATAGTCGGCGCGATCCTTCATCACCTGTTCGGGCGCGACGTAGAACGGCATGCTCATCTCAACGACCTGTCTGCGTGGAATCGGGGAATGAACGGACGGAAGCAGACAGAACGGAAGCAGACAGAACGGAAGCAGACAGAACGGAAGTAGACAGAACGGGGATCATCGAGCTCGTACCTCGGAGGCGATCCGTTCGAAGCGGGTCGCGAGGTCGTCGTCGCCGACCGGCTGCCAACCATCAGACGTGACGGTCGCCACGATCGGGTAGATGCCGCGCAGGGCATCGGGCCCACCCGTCGCCGAATCGGCGTCGGCAGCCTCCCAGAGGCTGCGAACGGCCAGGTCGATGGCTTCGTCCCGGGTCATGTCGGTGCGGTACCCGACCTTGATCACGGTGCCGGCATGCAGGCTGCCCGAGCCGGTGGCGACGTACTCGCGCTCCTCGTATCGGCCACCCGTGAGGTCGTAGGCGAACAGCCGACCGACCTCACGTCGCACGTCGTACCCGGCGAACAACGGCACGACGACCATTCCCTGCATGGCTGCAGGCAAGTTCCCGCGCACCATCATCGACAGCTGGTTGGCCTTGCCCTCGAGGCTCAGATGTGATCCCTCGACCTTCTCGTAGTGCTCGAGCTGGAGTTGGAAGAGCCGGATCATCTCCATCGCCGGGCCGGCGGCGCCGGCGATCGCGACTCCGCTGTAACGATCGGCCTGGACGACCTTCTCCATCGAACGGTGCGAGATGAGGTTGCCCGACGTCGCCCGACGATCACCGGCCATCACCACGCCGTCGACATAGCGAAGCGCGACACAGGTCGTGGCATGAGGCACGTCGATCGAGCCGGTCGAGTCGGCGTCGGGCCCCATGCCCACGCGCCGCAGCAACTCGGGAAAGCTCGACCCCGGGTCGTCACCGGGATCGAAGAACGGCATTGCCACGGGTTACTGACCGCCCTTCTGGACGTACGACTTGACGAAGTCCTCGGCATTGGTCTCGAGCACCTCGTCGATCTCGTCCAGGAGGTCGTCGAGCTCGGCCTTCAGTTTCTCTCCGGATTCGCTGGTCGCGGGTGCGGCATCCTCCACGACCTCATCGGTGCGATCCGGCGATTGCTTCTGCTTGTGGGTGCGTTCCGCCATGTCGGTCCTCCCTTCGGTCTACGCACCGAGCCGATCGAGCAACTCCGATGCGGTGGCGCTGTCGTCGATCAAGCTAGCGACGTGATCGGCCGTCCCGCGCAATGGTTCCATCATCGGGACGCGGCGGAGCGGATCACGCCCGACGTCGAAGACGAGTGAATCCCAGTTGGCGGCGACGATGTCGTTCGGAAACTTCTGCAGGCACCTCCCGCGAAAGTAGGCACGGGTCGTGCGTGGCGGTTCGGTCATCGCCGACGTGACGTCGACTTGGTCGACCATCGTGTCGAGCCCGACCCGGTTGGCCAGACAACGATCGGCACGCAGATCGTGGTACTGCAGATCGATCGCTTTGAGACGGGGCGAGTCGGGTGGGAGATCGTGACGAGCCGCGTAGCCGCTGACGAGCCGGCGTTTCGCGACCCAGTCGACCCAGTGCCCCATCGAGTCGGGATCGCGCTCGAGCCCCGCGAGCACCTGTTCCCAACGGGCGAGCACGTCCGCACCGACCGTCTCGTCGACCGCAGCGAGACCGTGGGTCTGCTCGTACTTGCGCGCCCGTTCGAGCAACCCCCACTGGATCTCGAGGGCGGTCGCCCGGCTGCCGTCGCGGAGCAGGATCGTGCGCTGCAGGGTGGGGTCGTGGCTGATCTGTCGGATCGCCGGGACGGGATTGCCGAGCGACAGTTCATCACCGAGCTGGTCGTCTTCGATCATCGCCAACACGATGAGCGTCGTGCCGACCTTGAGATAGGTGGCGACCTCGCTCATGTTGGCGTCCCCGACGATGACGTGGAGGCGGCGGTACTTCTGCGGATCGCAATGGGGCTCGTCGCGGGTGTTGACGATCGGGCGCTTCAGCGTCGTCTCGAGTCCGATCTCCTCCTCGAAGAAGTCGGCGCGCTGGCTGAGTTGGTACGCGACGTCGCCAGGCTCACGGTTGGGTTGCTCGCAGCCGACCTTGCCGGCACCACAGAAGATCTGACGGGTGACGAAATGGGAGGTGACATGGGTCGCGATCCGCCCGAACGGCGTGTCGCGACTCATCAGGTAGTTCTCGTGACACCCGTAGCTGTTTCCCTTGCCATCGGAGTTGTTCTTGTAGACGACCAGTTCGCCGTCGCCGTCGAGGAGTGGTCGGGCGTAGTCCATCGAGGCCCGCACGATCTCGTCCGCAGCGCGATCCCACTGCACGGCTTCGAGCGCGGTCGTCACCTCGGGGATGGAGATCTCGGGATGGGCGTGGTCGACGTAGTAGCGCGCACCATTCGGCAGCACCGCATTCACGAGCGAGGTCTCGATCTCGGGGGCGAAGACGTCGTCGAGGTCGAAGCCTCGTGCGTCGTTCGCCGGTGTTTCGTCCTCGAAGTCCCAGCCGACCTTCTTGGACGTGGCATTGACGTAGGCGTTGATGAGCAACGACGACGCCGAGACGGGATTGTTGTCGCCGCCGCGCACGACGATGCCGTATTCGGTCTCGATACCGCAGACCTTCGGGATCGCCATGAACGAACCCTAACCGCACCCCCACGAGTTTCCGGTTCTGTCTGCGTGGAACCGCTCATCTCCCGGTTCTACGCAGACGGTCCGGGGTGAGGGGGACCAGCGTGCCTACCTGATCGTCGGGGCCGGTGCCTCGGCGGCCGAGACCTACGAGGACGCAGCACGGATCGGGCTACCGAGCCGGATCCTCCGATCGGGCATCCGCACCGGCAAGCGTCATCCGTTGCTCTCCCCGGTGCCTGCGTCGAGAACCCGGACGCCGAACCGGCACGACGCATGCCGACCGAGCAGCTCATCGGGAGCGGGGAGCGGTGGTCGAGGGCCTCCGCCGCCTCGTCGACCGCACCAAGGCGAACGAGTTGATGCTGACCGCGGCGACCTACGACGTCGCCGACCGGATCCGAAGCCTCACCCTGACCCCGAAGCCCGGCACTGATCGCAGTCGTCCGACGCAGTGGCCGGCGAGGACTCGGCAGCTTCACTCGGCAGCTTCACTCGGCAGCTTCACAGGTACTGGCCGGTCTGGACCCGTTCGATGCTGCGACCGCCCGCCGGGTCATCGCCCTTGTCCTCGGAGATGAGGGTGCGGATGAAGACGATTCGCTCGCCCTTCTTGCCCGAGATCTTCGCCCAGTCGTCGGGGTTCGTCGTGTTCGGAAGGTCCTCGTGCTCCTTGTACTCCTGCTTGATCGACGCGACCAGATCGTCGGTGCAGACGCCACGCTCGCCACCGCCGATCACGCGCTTGATCGCCAGCTTCTTGGCACGTCGCACGATGTTCTCGATCATCGCACCCGAAGCAAAGTCCTTGTAGTAGAGGATCTCCTTGTCGCCGTTCTGGTAGGTGACCTCGAGGAAACGATTGGCGTCGTCGTCGCGGTACATCTCGGCGACGGTGGCGTCGATCATGTCGGGCACCTGCTCGCCGGCATGGATCGGGATCTCGTCCGTGAGATACCGGGCGAAGATCTGGGTGGCAGCGGCGGCCGAGGGCCGTTCGATCTTGATCTTGACGTCGAGCCGTCCGGGCCGCAGGATCGCCGGATCGATGAGATCCTCGCGGTTCGTCGCGCCGATCACGATCACGTTGCGCAGACCTTCGACACCGTCGATCTCGGCGAGCAGCTGGGGAACGATCGTCGACTCCATGTCGGAGCTGATCCCCGAACCGCGGGTGCGGAACATCGAGTCCATCTCGTCGAAGAACACGATCACCGGCCAGCCTTCCTCGCTCTTCTCACGCGCGCGCTGGAACACGAGGCGGATCTGACGCTCGGTCTCGCCGACGTACTTGTTGAGCAGCTCCGGGCCCTTGATGTTGATGAAGTACGAGCGACCCTTGCCCTCGCCCATCGTGTCGGCCACCTTCTTGGCGAGTGAGTTGGCGACGGCCTTGGCGATGAGGGTCTTGCCGCACCCGGGCGGCCCGTAGAGCAAGATGCCCTTGGGAGCCGGGAGGCGATGCTCGGCGAAGAGCTCCTGGTGGAGGAACGGCAGTTCGACTGCATCGGCGATCGCCTCGATCTGGGTGTCGAGTCCGCCGATGTCCTCGTACGAGATGTCGGGGACCTCTTCGAGCAGCAGATCCTCGACCTCAGGTCGTGGGAGCTTCTCGAGCAACATGTTCGAGCGCGGGTCGAGCCGCAGCATGTCGCCGCTTCGGAGTCGGTGGCCACGCAACACTGTCGCCAGTTCGCAGACCCGTTCCTCGTCGGCGCGACCGATCACGATCGCCCTGACCCCGTCGTCCATGACCTCCTTCAGCGTGACGACCTCACCGATCGACTCGGGCCGGCGGGCCTCGATCACGTTGAAGCTCTCGTTGAGGGCGACCTCGGCGCCGAGATCGAGCATCTCGTGGTCGATGTCGGGATGCAGCTGGACCTTCATCTTGCGGCCGCTGGCGAGGATGTCGATGGTGCCATCGTCGTTCTTGCCGACCACCACGCCGTACGCGTTGGGCGGCATCGTGAGCTTGTCGACCTCGTCGCGCAGCGACGCGATGTGCTCGCGCGCCTCACGGAGCGTGTAGCTCAACTTCTCGTTCTGGGCCGTCGCCTGGGCGAGCTGGCCCTTGGTCTCGAGCAACCGCTCTTCCAGCGAACGCACCCGGTTGGGAGTGTCGGCGAGGCGCGAACGCAGGTGGGCGTTCTCCTCGCCCAGCACGGCGACCTGCGCCTCGAGCGCGCCCAACTCGTCGTTGCCGTCGTGCCCGTGATCGCTGTCTCGATCCGCCACATCTACCTCCCCGGGTCGTGTTGCGGTATGTATCGGAACATACACGGGCTCACTGAACCGCGCCCATCATCCCCAGAATCCGATCCGGAGACATGTTTGCACGAAGACGACCGTGTAAAGTGTTGCCGTACCGTTTCTCTCCCAAGGAGCTCGACATCACATGAAGGTCTGGATCGACCAGGATCTCTGCACCGGCGACGGTCTGTGCGAGGAGATCGCCCCCGACGTGTTCACCCTGCTCGACGACGGCCTGGCATACGTGAAGGAAGGCGACAAGATCTACGCGGAAGCCAAGGGCAACCCGCAGGGTGCCGAGGGGCTCGCCGAATTCCCCGACAGCCAGCTCGATGCCGTCATCGAATCCGCCGAGGAATGCCCCGGCGAGTGCATCTTCATCGAGGCCTGATCGGCTCGCCCTCGATCGTGGCGACGGCCCGGCGCCTGGCGGTGCCGGGCCGTTGCGCGCCCACCGCCGGGCGACGGAGGCCCCGATGAGACTGTTCGATTTCGACAACACCTACTTCCGCGAGCTCGAACCGCTCTACGCACCCCAACATCCCGTGCCCGTCGCAGACCCGGCGCTGGTGGCGTTGAACCGCCCGCTCGCGACCGAGCTGGGGCTCGACATCGAGGCACTGACGTCGCCTGCGGGTATCGCCGTGCTCGCGGGAAACGAGGTCCCCGACGGCGCGCAGCCGCTCGCCCAGGCATACGCCGGCCACCAATTCGGAGCGTTCAACCCTCAACTCGGAGACGGGCGGGCGGTGTTGCTCGGCGAGATCGTCACCCCGACCGGCGAACGTCGCGACATCGCCCTCAAGGGTTCGGGGAGGACTCCGTTCTCCCGCGGCGGCGACGGCCGTGCCGCACTCGGGCCGGTACTGCGGGAACATCTCATGGGCGAGGCCATGCACGGGCTCGGCATCCCGACGACGAGGGCCCTCGCATCCGTCGCCACCGGCGAGACCGTCTACCGCGACCGGACGTTGCCCGGCGCCGTGCTCACCCGTGTCGCCTCCAGCCACCTCCGGATCGGCACGTTCCAGTTCTTCGCGTCGCGCGGCCGCACCGACCTCGTCGGACGTCTGGTTCGCTTTGCGGTCGACCGGCACGATCCCGGGTTGGGCGACGCCGAGCGGCCGGCGCTCGAGTTGTTCAGAGCTGTCGCCGAGCGGCAGGCGTCGCTCATCGCCAGCTGGATGGGCGTCGGGTTCATCCACGGCGTCATGAACACCGACAACACGGCGATCTCCGGCGAGACCATCGACTATGGCCCGTGCGCCTTCATGGAGGCCCACGACCCGGGCGCGTACTTCAGCTCGATCGACACCGGCGGCCGCTACGCGTTCGGCAACCAGCCGACCATTGCACGCTGGAACCTCGCTCGCCTCGCCGAGGCCCTGCACCCCTTGCTCGATGACGACGCCGACCGAGCGACCGAGCTCGCGATGGAGGTCATCGATGAGTTCCCAGCCCGATTCGAACACCATTGGCTCGTGCGTCTTCGCGCCAAGCTCGGCCTCGCCTCGATCGAGGACGGTGATCGGCAGCTCGCGACCGACTGGCTGGAGCTGCTGACGGCCCAGTCGGTCGACTTCACCTCGGCGTGGCGCCTGCTCTCCGACGTCGCGATGCTCCGGCCGTTGTTCGACGATCCGGTCCCACTCGACGATTGGCTCGACCGGTGGGCCAAACGGTGCGCCCGGGACGCAGCATCGATCGCCGAGCGTACGACGCTCATTCGCTCGGAAAGTCCCGTCATCATCCCGCGCAACCACCACGTGGAGGCGGCCTTGACGGCAGCGGTCGACGATGGTGACCTCGCTCCTTTCGATCGCCTGCTCGCCGCCGCGCAACGACCGTTCGACGACGATGAGCGGCATGCCGACCTCACGGAACCGGCGCCAGCGGGCTTCACGCAGCAGTACCGTACGTTCTGCGGTACCTGACCCATCCGACCGGCCCGGCATCACCTGCCGATGCGTTCGATCTTTGCGTCGGTTCGCATCGCACGGCTTCCCTGACCGAGGAACCGCGCCACCGTCAAGAACGCGGTGTGGGCGACCATGCGGTGATCTGGCCGCACCGACTGGCCGTCGATGTGCCAACCCCGATGCAGCACCTCGATCGTCCGCGCGTCGATCCAGCGGCCGCGCAGTCGTTCCCGCACCTGGGCTGCCTGCGTGATCGACGGCGTGTACGCCACACACACCCCTCCGGCGCGCAGCACGGTCTCGACGTGCGGGATCACCTGCCACGGCTCCGGGAGGTCGAGGACCGCCCGGTCGAACGGCCCGTGGTCCGGATCGACGCCAGCGTAGCTGTCGGCGATGTGGACGGCGTAGCGCTCGAGCGCGGCCGGACCGAGGAACTCCCGCACGTTGGTCTTCGCCCGATTGGCGAAGTCCTCCCGAACCTCGTACCCGACGATGTCGGCCCCCCACCGAAGCATCGTCGTCGACAGCGCACCAGAACCCACGCCAGTCTCGAAGACCCGCATGCCCGGCCCGATGTCGGCGAGCATGCAGATCGGCGCGAGATCCTTCGGGTAGATCACCTGGGCGCCACGGGGCATCTCGAGCACGTAGTCCTCCAGCGTCGGGCGGAGCACGGTGTACTCGGCACCCTTCGTGCTCTTGACGACGGCCCCCTCCGCCTGGTCGATGATGGCGGCGTGGGGCACGAAGCCGGCGTGGGTGTGGAACTCGCCTTCCACGACCAGAGTGATCAGGTAGCGCCGCTTCTTGGCGTCGAGCAACATCACGCGGTCGCCCACGGAGAGAACGTTCAACGTGTCACTCCCCTGCCTCCTGGGCGGCGAGATAGGCCTTGCGCGCCTTCTTGTTCAACACCAACTCGACAGGTACGGGTTCGTGACCCGAGACTCGCACCTGCAAGCGGCAGAACGCACAGGTGTCAGCAGTGGTGGGCGAACCGCACACGACGCACGCGCGGAGCTCGCCGGCGGCGGCGTGGCTCTGTCCGGCGAGCAGCGGTGCCATCTTGTCGAGGAAGTTCAGGTAAAACGCCGACTTCGCACCAGGCGACTCGCGCTCGATTGCGTTGAGCGCCTCCTTGTATGCCAGGTGCTTGTTGCCGAGGGCCATCGGACACTCCTCGACCTGGTAGTCGATCCCCCTGACGATGCACCAGGCCGCCATCTCACGCTCGGTCAGCCGGACGAGCGGCTTGACCTTCTTCGGGAAACCGTCGCGGGCGGGCAACACCGGAAACTGACGGGCGAGGTACTCGACATCCCATCGCAATGTGTTGCCGAAGAGGACGGCAGCCTCGTCGTCGAGATTGTGGCCGGTGACGACGACGTCGTACCCGCCGTCGCGTGCAGCCTGGTCGAAGAGGTGCCGCTTGGAGAGGCCGCACGCCGAGCACGGCACTCGGCGAGTCACCTTGGCGGCCGTCGGCACGTCGTACCCGTGCTCGTCGCGAAGATCGATCGTGCGCAACGTCAATGCGCGGGCGGACGCGAACTCGCGGGCGAACTCGTGGGAGACGTCGCTGTACTCGCCGATGCCGAGCCCGAGGTACACGCCGTCGGCTCGGTACCCGAGTTCGGTGAGGATGTCCCAGACGGCGAGCGAATCCTTGCCGCCGCTCACCGCGACCAGGACGCGATCGTCGAGCGTCAACATGTCGTGATCGCTGATCGCCTTCTCGACCTGACGACGGCACAGCTGGAGCAGGTGGGTGGCACAGAAGTTGGCGTTGTGGCGCGGGAGGTCGATGATCGCCGGCTCGCGGCAGACACGGCACTTCGAATGCGACATCATCATCCTCCTCTCGTCCTGCACGACGAGTTGTGCCTGGCACAACTCGTCGTGGCTCTTCAACCGCCGGAGACGACGGGACGGATCTCGATCGTGTCGTCGGGATCAAGCCGACCGTCGCCGGGTACCAGTGTGCCGTTGCGGATCACGAGGAACGACTCCCGGTTCATGTTGAGCTCGTCGAGGAGTTGGTTGACCGTGCGTGCCCCGTCGAGGGAGATCTCGCGCTTGGGCTGCCGGAGGCGCACGATCACGACGCGCGCTTGGCGGCGTCGTGCTTCGCCGCCCACCGTGTCCCGTACGCCTGGTACTCCCGCAGGGAGGGCGGTTCGATGCCGCGCTTGCGGAGCTGACGACGCCGCCGTCTCGTGACGGGTTCGGCCGTCGTGAGGGTCATGAAACGCTCGGCGCCCAAGCTCGCCGTGTCGACGACCTCGGGGTGCTTGCCGAAGAACTTCGTGATCGTGCTCTTGCCGAAGACGACCACGCCGACGACTTTCCAGAACGTGCTCGGGCCGAGGAAACCGGCGTACATCGCCTTGCGCCGGATCAGTACCGACGGACGAAGCATGCGGGGAAGGAGCGCCATCCGTCAGCCGATCACACGCGCTTGATCTCGACGAGCGTCGTCTTCTTCTTGCCGCTGCGCTTGCCCAACAAGAAGAAGATGATCAGCAGCACGACGACGGCTCCCCCGCCGAACGCCATCAGCGTGCTCTTCTTGTCGTCGACCCGACCCTGGAGGTCGTCCTGGAAGCCTTGCAGCTTGTTCTGCAGATCCTCGGGGGTGATCCTGGCGGTGTCGGTCTTGGTGGTGTCGGTCTTGCTCATGGCTTGTCCTCCTTGTTGAGGAAGTTCTTGTTGATCTGGGTGACGGCCAGGACCAGGAGCACGACACAGACCACCAACACGATGAGGTACGGCAGCCACGACAGTCGACCGTCCGCGATGTCGCTGACCTCCGATTGGAGCAGGCGGAGCACTCCGAGCAGTAGCAACGACAGACCGAGGCCGAGGGCGATCGCCCCGGCGGCACCCATCGCGATCCACCGACCCGCCCCCTTGAGCGGGCCGACGGTCTCCTGTCGGGCGTAGGTCTTGACGTAGTCGATCACCTCGCCCACCGAGGCCTGCTCGCGGCGGGACGGTGTGCGCGTTTCGTCGGCCATGGATGTGGTTTCTATCACGAACGACGGAATTCCAGCACAGCCGCTGCGTCGTCGAGCGCCGCTGACAGGACCTCCACACGATCCGACAGGGTCGCCGCTTCCAGCATGCGCTGACGGTCAGCGGGCCCCAACGGCGCGAGCGCGCCCAGGTGGTACACGCCGAGGGCAGGGTCGTCGCTGATCTCGGTGTCGGGCGCGGGCGTCGACTCGCCGATCTCGCGGACCACGTCGTTGAGGTCGCGCACGCGCCGGTGGAGTGCCTCGACCGTCTCGCCCGTCACCACGCTGAGATCCTCGTCGTCGGGCCAGCGGTCGATGTCGGCGAGCGGGTACGGATCGTCGGGCAACCACGCGTTCACACGGAGCCGTTCCGTTCCCACCGCCACGACGCCGTACCGTCCGTCCGCGGTCACCTCCATGTCGAGGATCCTGGCGACCGTGCCGACCGCACCGCGCTGGTCGCCACCGCCGACCTCCCAGCCACGCTCGATGATCGTCACACCGAACTCAGCCGGGTTCACGTCGTCGGCGAGGATGTCCTGCACCATCTGCCGGTATCGATCCTCGAAGACGTGCAGCGGCAAGACGGCACCGGGAAGCAGTGGCTGCCCGAGCGGGAACATCGGCATCACGGCCACGTCGCGACCGTAGATCAAGCCAGGCAGGAGTGCTCAGCGGGGCGCGAATCGGTCGGGAGTGGGGGCGACGACGATCGGGTAGTCCGCGATCAGGGCGACCAGCCGTCTCCAGACCGGGTCGTAGATCTCTCCCTCCTCCACGCCCTCACCGTTGAGCACGAGGGCGAAGTCGATACGACTGCCGTCGGCGGCGCGTTGTGAGCCAGCGAGCGCCTTGACACCCGACAGCGTGCCGGTCTTGGCCCGCAGCTCACCCTCGGCTTCGGTGCCGAGCAACTGGTCGCCGAGCGTGCCGTCCCGACCGGCCACGGGGAGCAGTTCGCGCAACTCGTCGGCGACCGGGGCATCGGCGAGCACACCGACGAGCGCAGCGCACGTCAACCGGTTCTGGCGGCTCAGACCCGAACCGTCGTACAGCTCCAGCCCGTCGGTCGGGACCTGCCAGTGCGTCAAGGTCGCACGAATCGTGTCGAGGCCGGCCTGTCGTGTCCCTGCGCCGGCCGCGACGAAGCCGATCTCTTTCAGGATCAGCTCGGCGGTGTTGTTGTCACTCGTGTGCAGCATCTCCACGAGCACGTCGGTGAGAGGCAGCGATTCGATGAGCGCCAGCGCGGTCAGCTCGGCCGCCGCCGGCCTCGCTTCGTTGCCGGCCGCACCGGTCACCGTGATGCCGCGCTCGAGCAAGAGGTCGAGGAACACCCGAGCGGCGGCGCGGTTCGGCTCGAGTCCGTAGTTGCCGTTGCCGATCACGCCGTCGTTGACGAGCAACGCATCGTACGGCCCGGCATCCCGATTGGTGATCTCCTCGCCCCAACTCGGTGCGCGGAACTCGTCGTCGTATCGGCTCCCGTCGCCGACGACGTCACCATCGATCGTGGTGATACCGAGCGCCAGCAGCTGATCAGCGAGCGGTTCGAGGGCCGTCGTGTTGAAGGCCGGGTACGTGAGTGGATCGGCGACGTCGGCGGTGCGCAGCAGCGGGTCGCCCCCGCCGACGAGGTAGACGTCGCCGGTCACGACCCCGTCGACCGGGGGCGCCGACCGCAGCTCGGTTCGGAAGCGGCGATCGGGACCGAGCACCTCGAGTGCGACGGCGGCGACCAATAGTTTCATGTTGCTCGCCGGGATCACGGGGACCAGCGGATCGATGTCGGCGACGACGATGTCGTCGTCGACCAGACGGATGCACGAGCCGTCGCCGATGTCGTCCGTGAGGGCTGCCACGCGAGAGGTGAAGCGATCGGCCGACTCCGCCGCGGCGGCCTGTTCGGCCAGTGGCGTCGGGTGCCGTCGTAACGAGAACAGATCGGTCGCCAACTCCTCCTCTGGTGGAGGCGGCAGCGTCGTCGTCGTCGTTGTCGTCGGCGGTGGCACGTTGGCGTCGGCGTACTGCCAGACGCCTGCGAACGCCACGGCGGGCACCATCGCGATCGCCGTCAGGGCACCGATCGACACCACACGTCGAGATCGGGACGAACGGGTCATCGTGGCCCGAGCACGGCCGGGCTGGCGACGGCCGGGAACGAGTCGAGCGCAGTGACGAGCTCGGCCCAGACCGGCCGGTACTCGCTCTGATCGGAGATCGTCGGACCGTTGAGGATGACGGTGTACTCGATCGCGCCGCCGCCGTCGACGGGCAGGTAGCCCGACAGCGCCTTGACCGCCGGCGGATCCTCGTTGAAGGGTGGGTTGTTGAGCGTGCCCGTCTTGCCGCGCAAGCGGCCGGCGACAGGCGTGTCGACGAAGATGTCGATCAGCGTGCCGGTCTGCCCGGCGATCGCGAGACCGGCACCCACGGGGCTGTCGAAGCCGACATGTTGCAGTACCGCCAGCATCGTGTTGCAGGTGATGCGATTGTCGAGACTCAGCCCGCTTCCGTCTCCGAGCGTCAGTCCGGCGGTGTCGACCCCCCAGCCGGCGATCGTCTCGGCGATGGCCTCGAGACCGGCCGGCCGGGTTCCCGTTCCCTTGGCGACGAGTCCGATCTCCTTGACCATCAACTCGGCGGTGTTGTTGTCGCTGTTGGACAGCATCTCCTCGATCACGGCCGGGAGCGGTGCCGAGTCGATGGAGGCGAGTTCGGGTGCAGCGGCCGGCGCGATGCCGATGCCGGCGCCGCCTGTCACCGTCACGCCCTGCTCGGCGAGGACGCGGACGAACTCCCTGGCGCCTGCTTCGTTGGGATCTGCACCCCGCTGCTCCTCGTCGCGGACCCGGGAATCGTTGACCAGCAGAGCGTCGTACGGCCCCGCTTCGAGACCGGCCACGCCACCGCCCCAGCCGGGTGCGTAGAGCTCGTCGTCGTAGCGGCTGCCGTCGCCACGCACCACGCCCTGGATCTCGGTGATGCCGCTCGACGCGATCGAGCGGGCGAGTTCGTCGAGCGAGGTGATGTTGAAGACCGGGAAGCGGTCGAGGTTGGAATCCGGGTACCACTCGCCAGACAACAGCGGGTCGCCACCACCGATCACGTAGATATCGCCGTTGATGACGCCGTCGACCGGCGCTGGTCCGACCACGCGTGTCGTGTACCGGAAATCCTCGCCCAGCACTTCGAGAGCGACGGCGCCGACGAGGATCTTCAGATTGCTGGCCGGGATGACGACCGATCCGGGGTTCGCAGCTCCGACGAGACGCCCGTCGAGCGACACCGCGGCACACGACCGATCGTTGACGCTGGCGAGGAACGGCACGACCGCCGTCTCGAAAGCGCTCAAGTTGAGGCGGCGCGACAACTCACCCGACGACCGACGGAACGAGAGCAATGCCGTGCTGAGCGCCGGTTCGGCGGCCGGGGCGGCGGCCTGAGTGTCGGCCTGCTCCGGCGCGGCATCCTCGGCTGCGGCCGCACGGTCGCCCGCCCATCGCCAGATCGACCACAAGAGGACGGCCGGGATGAGCGCGATGACGGTCACCACGAGCAGCGGACTGATCGTGGCCTCATGGCGTTTCGTCACGTCGAACGTCGCTCCCGGTGCCGGGCGTACCGGTACAGGTGACCGAGGGCGACAACTGCGCGGTCGCCGCTCGGATAGCAGAGTCGTCCCGTTGCACGCAGCGCAGCCGGGCCCGGATTGTCGGGATCGGCGACGGACAGTTCGGTGGCGGCGAGGATCGGCTTGCCCGTCCGCTCGCTGAGCCCGGCTGCCGTGTCGGCGAATCGTCGGTCCTGTCGTTCGTGGTACTCCACGATCCGCTCGAGACCGTGGTCCGGGTAGAAACCACCCTCGCGGATGAGACGAGCCTGGTTGGACTGGATGCCGAGCCCGAGGTAGACGATCGCGTCGACCTCGGGGTGGTCGGCGATCAACCCCATCACCGTCGGGATCGTGTCGCGTGTCTCCCCTCCGGCGCAGTCGACCGGATTGTTGCGGCTCCAACGAGCGGGCAGGTGCTCGTCGATGGCGTCACGGAGATCGTCGGGCAGGGCGAGGAGCTCGAGATCCGGGTCGCGGGTGATCGCGTCGGCCGTGACCACACCCCATCCACCGGCCGTCGTCAGTACCACCACCCTCGGACCGCTGGGTGGTGGCTGCGTGGCGAAGGTGGCCGCCGCCTCGAAGGCCTCCTCGACGCTCATCGCACGTGTGATCCCGACGGCTTTGCAGGCGCCATCGAAGATCTTGTCGTCGGCCGCGAGCGCGCCCGTGTGGCTTGCGGCTGCGCGTGCGCCGCCGGCGGTGGCGCCACCCTTGAGCAGCACCAGTGGTTTGCGGGCAGCAGCCTCACCGAGTCGGCGCATCAGGCCGGCGCCGTCGGTGATGCCCTCGATGTAGGCCAGTCCGACGGCGGTGGCGTCGTCGTCCGCGTAGAAGTCGAGATAGTCGGCGACGCTGACGGCAGCTGCGTTTCCGGCCGAAACCGCACGGCTGATCCCGACGCCCGACGAACGGGCCAGGTTGAGGAAGCTCGAGACGAAGTTGCCCGACTGACTGGCCACCCCGATACGTCCGGCGGGCGGATAGGGGGCGACGATCTGGGCGCACAGCTTGGCCGGTGTCGACACGACGCCCTGCCCGTTGGGCCCGGCGAGGAGCATGCCGAGCTCGTCGGCGAGTTCGACCAGTTCGAGTTCGGCGGCACGCCCCTCCTCTCCCGCCTCGCCGTATCCGGCCGAGGTCAGGAACGCTGCGGTGATGCCCTTGGCGGCGCACGCACGGAGGGTGTCGGGGTTGGAGCGAGCCGGAGTGCAGACGAACACGAGGTCGATCGCGTCGGCGGGCAGGGTGGAGATGTCGTCGGTGGTCTGGACACCGAGCACGACCTCGCGTTGCAGGTTCGTGGCATGCACCGAACCCTCGTACCCCGCAGCGAGCAGGTTGTGGAGCGAGACGAATCCGAACTTGCCTGGGTGGGTGGATGCACCGGTCACCAGGACACCCCGTGGTTCGAACAGTGCCCGGAACGCCGCATCACCGGGACGGGGACGCATCGTCGCGACCTCGCCGGCGTTCGGCCGACCGATCTCGACCAGTGCGTCGACGGCGACCGGCGAACCGTCGGCAGTGATGATGATCGGGTTGACGTCGACGCTGGCGACATCGGGCCGGTCGATGGCGAGCCGACCGAGACCGACCAGCAGCTCGACGATGGCCCGACGGTCGACGGCTTGCTCGCCGCGAAACGCGTCCAGGAGCGCCTGGGTCGCGAGTCCGTCGATCATCTCGTGGGCCGTCACGGCGTCGAGTGGGGCCGGTCGGAACACCACGTCGGCGACGGCCTCGGCGAGGATCCCTCCCACCCCGAGCATCACGGTCGGACCGAACTGGGGGTCGCGGAGCAGCCCGACGATCAACTCGCGGTGACCTCGGATCATGGGTGCCACGAGCACGGCGACGTCGCCGTCGGCGGGTGTCGCTGCGCCCAGCAGTTCGCGGGCGGCACGCTCGACGCCGGCGGCGTCGGCGATGTCGAGACGCACGAGTCCACGTTCGGTCTTGTGGGCGATCGCGTCGCCTTCGAGTTTGACCACGACCGGATACCCGATGTCGACGGCAGCGGCCACCGCCGCTGCGGTGGTGTCGACGACTCGTTCCGTCGCAACCGGCAGTCCGTATCGAACGAGGAGCTGCTTGGAGTCGGATTCGGAGAGCGTCGTGCCGGGAGCCATGCGCCTCCCACGGTACCGACCCACCACTCGCCGGGCCCGTCAATCCGGCCCTGACGACGCCGTGGCGACGTCAGGGCAGCAGTGCCGAGCGGAAGAACTGGACGACGTGCTCCTCGCGGGCCGCGAGCGCGTCGTCCGACAGGGGCGCGATGTCGAGCAGACCCTCCAGGAAGGGTTCGTCGGAGAAGTAGCTGAGCAGAGCCCCGTAGCCGGTGATCAACAGTTGACGAGCATCTTGGCGTTTGAACGTGCCGGCGTCCATCTCCCGTTCGAAGTGAGCCGTCGCCAGATCGAACATCGGCCGCAAGACGCTCGCGAGATCGATGCCGAGGTGCTGACCACCGTCGATCGCCTCACGACGGACCATTCGTACGTAGCTGGGGTTGTCGGCGAAGAAGCGGAAGCCGGCTCGCAGCACCAGCTCGACCTTGTCCCAGCCGGTCTCCGGCGCGGCGATCGCTCCCGCGAGGCGATCGAACCAGTCGGACAGGAGGTGCTCGAACACCTCCTGGTACAGCGCCTCCTTCGATGGGAAATGGTGCAGAAGGCTGGGACGCCGGATGCCGACACCGGCGGCGATGTCGTTCAGTGAGGTTCCTTCGTACCCGGCGTGGGCGAAGCAGGCGAGCGCCTCGTCGAGGATCTGCTCGCGCGTCGTCCGCGGGTGCGGATCGGTGTTGGCCGGCACCGACGTGGAGGGTGAGCTCGACATGTCGAGACGACGCTAACACACGTCTCGTCGTTGCCTACCGACCGGTAGGTAGTTTCTGCTATCGTCGTTGGCGATGCGAAACGTGCTCGTCGCTGTCCTCGTCGGGATCGGGGTCACCACCCTGGCCAACATCTGTACCACCGTGTATCTCCATCGCGGGCTCTCACACCGTGCGATCACCTTCTCGGGACCTGCGAAGGCAGCGTTCAAGACGCTCACGTGGTTGAGCACGGGCATCAAGGTCCGCGAGTGGGTCGCCGTCCACCGCAAACACCATGCCCACACCGACACCGACCTCGACCCCCACTCCCCGGCGGTCAGCGGATGGTTCACGGTGCAGATGAAGAACTTGGTCATGTATCGACGGGCGGCTCACGATCAGGCCAACATCGAACGCTTTGCCAAGGATCTCGGACCGACCCGCTGGGACCGTCTGGTGTTCGACCGTTCCTGGCTCGGACTCACGATCGGCACCCTGATCCTCTGCGCGACCTTCGGGTGGCAGATCGGTCTGCTCGCTTCGTTCGTGCACGTGAACTACTACCTGGCCGGCTCGGCGGCCGTGAACGCGATCGGCCACCACTTCGGCCGGCGCCCGTACGACAACTCGGCGACCAACCTGCAGTGGCTCGCGCTCATCACCGCCGGCGAAGGACTCCACAACAACCATCACGCTGCGCCGACGTCGGCGAAGCTGTCACACCGCTGGTACGAGATCGACCCGGCGTGGTTCGTGATCAAGCCGATGACCTGGTTCGGGCTGGCCAAGATCCGCCTCACCGAGCTTCGACTCATCGGTGCGGCACGTGCCGCGTCGACTCGGACCACGGCGACGAGAACGGCGTCGACTCGCACCAAGACGACGGCCAACGCCTGAACCACGCAGGACCACTCGAGCGGGATCCTTGGTCGTCGGAGATCGGCCACGCTCGTACCCCAAGAGTTGGCTCCCCCGACGACGAGGTTCGACGGCGAGGTTCGACGGCGACGTTCGACGGCGAGGTTCGACGGCGACGTTCGACGGCGACGTTCGACGACGACGTTCGACGACGAGGTTCGACGACGAGGTTCGACGACGAGGTTCGACGACGAGGTTCGACGACGAGGTTCGACGACGAGGTGTCTGGGGATCAGCTGGGCGGGTAGACGCCCATCCCCTTGGCCTTCTCGGTCTGCCAGAAGATGTCGGCGATCTCGTCGATCTTGGCGAGCAGCGTCTCGGCCGGACCGGCATCCAGCGACTTCTTGACGTCCCCGGCCCCGTGGATCGCCTCCCAGAACAACTGGTGCAGCTGGGGGAACTGGGCGAAGTGGTCGGGCGTGAAGAAGTCGGCCCACAGGACCATCAGATGGTGCTTGACCTCCTCGGCCCGCTGTTCCTTCACGAGGATGCAGCGCGACTTGAAGTGGTCGTCGTCGGAGTCGTGGTACTTCTGGATCGTCTTCAGGCATGACAGCGCCTCGATCTTCGCCTGCGCGGGGTCGTAGACACCGCAGTACAGGTCGCAGTGGGCGTGAGCGACGGTCGCGTGGGCGAAGAGGCGGCTGAGCATCGAACGATTCTCCTTGTCGAGGGGCGGAACGTCTTCAAACCTACACTTCCCGATGTGAGCCCGGTGAAACGCTTCGTCGTTTCCGAGAACTCGATGGCGCCGGCGCTGATGCCGGGAGACGGGTTGATCGCCGTGCGGTCCAAACGGCTGCGGCGTGGCCAGATCCGGTGCTTCGAACATCCGGAACGACCGGGATTCTGGCTCGTGAAACGGGTCGGTCACGTGCGTGACCTCACCTTCGAGGCACTCAGCGACAACGATGCCGTCGCGAGCGTCGATTCGCGCCGGTTCGGGTTCGTCGCCGTGGCCGGCAGCTTCCGAGTCGTGTTGAAGGTGGGTCGGCGCCGCAGACGGTCAGCGTCAACGTCACACGACCAGGTCACACGACCAGGTCACACGACCAGTACGTCGAGATCGGCACCGACCTGCACCACGCCGTCGAATTCGGTCGCATCGACGACGACTCGCGCCCCGGGTAGGTGATGATTGAGCACCACGCGGCCCACGCCTGCCTGCGTGGCCATGTCGACGCACTCCTGGGGTGACGCGTGAAAGGCGCGGAGCCGACGGATGAGGGCCTGCCGACGCGGCGGCAGATCAGGGCTCGGGTCCGAGGCGCAGGCATCGACGACGAGGAGATCGGCACCGCGCGAGAACTCGACGAGCTCCTCACAGGCTGCGGTGTCGCCCGAGAGCACGACCGATCGTCCGGACATCGTGAATCGATAGGCGACGGCAGCCATCGGTGGGTGCACGACTGCACCGGCTTCGACCAGGCAGCCATCGATCTCGGTCGACCAGCCGGGACCGATGTCGGTGACCTCGGTGTCGTGCCAACCGACCGGATCGAACCCGAGGTCGATCGCCCACTCGGCCTGCTCGTGGTAGAACCCCGAGACGAGCCGATCGTGCATGTCGGCAGTCGCCGCCGGACCCCAGACTCGGAGCCGTGTGCGGCCCCCCATCCACGATCCCCAGACGAACGCCGGATACCCGAGCACATGGTCCCAGTGCAGGTGGGTGATGAGGACGTGTTCGATCGATCCGGTCGGAACCTCGGCGCGCAGCAGTTGAGCCACGACCCCGTCGCCGGCGTCGACGAGCACGTGTCGATCCCCCCACGACACGACCGACGCTGGATGGCAGCGCGCCAGCGACGGACTCGGTGATCCGGAACCGAGCAAGGTCACCCTCAACCCGGTGCGGTCATCCATCCGCGAAGTCTCGCGCACCGGTCGTCTCGAGCCGCCGACCGACCGCGGCGCAGGGCAGGTGCGGCGGACGCGCCGTACGCTGCGGAATGTGGTGATCTATCTGTGTCATGAGGAGCCGGATCTGTTCGACCATGACGCCGTCGTGATCGATGAACGAACGGGGGCGGTGGCGCTCGACCGGTCGGCGTTCCACCCGGGTGGCGGCGGCCAAGTGGGTGACCTCGGCTCGATCGAATGGTCGCGCGGTTCCACCGCCGTCACCCACATCGAGATCGACGGTACGACCTGGTGGCACATCCTGGCAGACGATGTCGGACGCCCGAGCGGATCAGTCCGCGTCCGTGTCGACGCCGACCACCGGCGGCGTGTCGCATCGCTGCACACGATGAGCCACGTGCTGAACGCGTTCGTGTTCGACGAGTTCTCCGGAGCGTTGGTGACGGGTGCACAGATCACTGGCGACGGCCGCGGGCGGATGGACTTCGACCTCCCGGAGATCGACAACGATCGCATACGCGCCCTCGAGGTGTCCGTCAACGAGGTGATCGAACAGGGACGCTCGGTGTCACAGACCTACGTCGACGCGTCCGAGGCCGATCGCGTCGCAGGACTGGTGCGCAGCATGTCGGTCGCTCCCCCGCCGACGGACGACGGGCGGATCCGACTGATCGAGATCGACGGTCTCGATCGCCAAGCATGCGGCGGCACCCACCTCGGGAACACCGCCGAATCACGTCCGATCCAGATCACCAAGGTCGAGAACAAGGGCCGCCACAACCGCCGCGTGAGGTTCGAGTTCGCCGACTGACGCCGACCGGCATCATGCGGCAGGCGAGATCACCACACCGCCGATGTCGAGGTTCGCGCCGACATCCGACGGGAGTGCCGGGCAGTCGATGCCAGTGTCGCCGCTCCGGCGACAGAGCAGGCCGCCGTCGACGACCACAGCGAGCAGATCGGGTTCGTAGTCGAACACCGGTGAGTGGACCAGAAACCCGACGAACATCTCCCCTTCGAAGGTGTGGCGGAGCGCGGCGATCTCTCCGGTCGCGTCGATCGCGATACCGAAGCTGATGTCGTCCCCGGCCGAGACCGGCCAATCCGACGGGCGCGAGAGCACCCTCACCACCTCGGCGCGCAGGTGCGCACTCCTCGCCATCGCATCGCCCGCATCGAACGGGAGCAGGGTGCGTCGTTCCTGGTCCTCGGCGGTGACGTCCCACGACATCCCGACACCTTCGGACACATCGGTCACGCGAAGCTCGACCACGGCAACGTTCGACTCATCGGGTTCGGCCAGCAGTTCCGGCGCCGTGCGTTCGAACTCGTACGCCCCCGCTCCTTCGATCCGGTGACGAATCACCGCGTTGCCGTCGCCGGCGAGGGCCCCGCACGCCCCGGACAGCACCACGAAGAACGGCACGATGCTCGGCCGGCCGGCGGCGGGTCGCGAATGGCCTTCCACGGGACGCAGCATGCCAGTCGGCGCGCACTCAGCGGCGGCGGGCCACGAGGGTGGCTTCCCCGTCGAGTTCGACGCTGCGGACGATGTCGACGTCGAGCTGTCGGAACGTGCACACCAGGTCGCCCGGTGGGGCGTGGAACGGGCCGGCCTCGCCGTTGACACCGACCCGCGAGAGCACGGTGATGACGAGCACACCACCGGGTTGGAGCATGTAGACCAGCTGGTTGAACAACTGGGGGTCGCGAAACCGCTGGCAGACCACGAGCGAGAACGAGCTGGCGAGATCGGTCGGCAGTCCGTCGTCGAGATCGACGACGCGGGAGTCGATCCGGTCACGCAGTCCGGCCGACACCGCGGCCGAGTTCAGCGCCGTGATCGCCACCTCGGACGCATCCAGCGACACCACGTCGTACCCCTGCTGCGCTGCCCACAACGACTGAGCGCCGAGTCCGCATGCGACATCGAGACAGCGACCACCACGCTCGAGTGCGATGCCACCGAGGCCCTTCGGCATCGACGGATCACCCGTCGACTTGCCGACGTAACGTCGGTCCCAGCGCTCCGCATCCTCGTGCACGGCTCCGATCTTCGCAGGTACCCTCGCTCGATATGCAGATCGTGTCGGCCCTCTTCGTCGAGAACTTCGAGATGCGGGAGGCGCCGGGTCCGTCCACCCGCCTCGACCTCACCGGTGCGATGTTCTCGATGGCCTCGCCCGAACCGGTACCCACCACGATCGCCCCCCATCTCATCGGCCTGATCTTCTGCCCCGAGGGTGAATCCGGACAGGGCGTCTTCGAGGTCGTGTTCCGGACCGAGATGGGCGACCCAGAGGCGGAAGGAGCCGGAGAGCATCTGGCCCGCAACGTCAGCCCGTTCTCGGTCGAGCCCGGCAAGTTCACCTACCGGCTGGTGCGGGGCGAGCTGGCTTTCGACGACTACAGGCAGATCTTCGCCTACTGCCGGATCGACCGCGGCCCCTGGCACATCGTGCCGTTCACACTTCTCCCGCCTTCATGACGAGTTGTGCCTGGCACAACTCGTAACACGTAGTGTCGGGGCCGATGTCCACCCTCTCGCCTGAAATCGACCGGCACGCCGTCGATCTGATCCGCGGCTTCGCGATGGATGCCCCACTGCTCGCCAACAGCGGGCATCAGGGCACGGCGATGGCCCTCGCCCCCCTCGCCCACGTGCTCTACAGCCGCGTCATGACCTTCGACCCGACCGACCCGGCGTGGCCCGATCGCGACCGGTTCGTGCTGTCGGCCGGGCACGCCTCGATCCTCCAGTACTCGATGCTCTACCTCACCGGGCACGGGCTCGAACTCGACGACATCAAGGCGTTCCGTCAGTGGGAGTCTGCGACGCCCGGCCACCCGGAGGCGGGCCACACGGCAGGCGTCGAGGTCACCACCGGTCCGCTCGGTCAGGGATTCGCCAACGCCGTCGGCATGGCGATCGCGGAGCGCATTCTCAGGACGCGATTCGGCAGCGATGCGATCGACCACCACACGTTCGTCATCGCCGGTGACGGCTGCCTGATGGAGGGTGTGTCCCACGAGTCTGCGTCACTGGCCGGCCATCTCCGTCTCGGCAAGCTGATCGCGATCTACGACGACAACCACATCACGATCGACGGCGCGACCGAGCTCGCCTACAGCGACGACGTCCCCGGACGTTTCCGCAGCTACGGCTGGGACGTGGTCGAGCTCGGCGAGATCGCCAACGACATGGATGCGCTCGAAGCGGCGCTGAACGACGCCAAGGCCACCGACCGGCCCAGCCTGCTCGTGCTGAGATCCCACATCGGCTATCCATCACCCGACCACACCGACGATCACGAGGCACACGGGTTGGCGTTCGACGCCGCGGACGTGAGCCGCACGAAGGAGGTCATGGGCATCCCCGACGAGCCGTTCTGGGCGCCCGCGGATCTGGTCACCCGCTACCGCGGGTCCGCAGCGGACCGCGGTGCCGCTGCCCGTTCCGATTGGGTACGACGCAACTCCGAACTGATCTCGACGCCGGAGTGGGTCGCCTGCTGGAACCGAACGGGCATCGACGGCTGGGCCGACTCACTCCCGTCGTACGACCAGGGCGAACAGATCGCAACCCGCAAAGCGATCCAGTCCGCGTTCCAGGCAACCGAAGCGACGATTCCCGGCCTCGTCGCGGGTGCGGCCGATCTGACGGGCAACACCGGCACCAAGCTCAAGGATCAGACCGCACAGACGGCGGCGAACCCTGGCGGCAGACAGGTGTACTACGGCGTCCGCGAACACGGCATGGGCTCCGCGATGGTGGGCATGGCGCTCCACGGCGGCGTCCTCCCCGTCGGCGGCACGTTCTTCGTGTTCCTCGACTACATGCGGCCGCCGGTCCGCCTCGCAGCGCTGTCGGGCGCCAAGGTCTGCTTCGTGTTCACGCACGACTCCGTCGGGGTCGGCGAGGACGGGCCCACCCACCAACCGGTCGAGCAGCTCGCGACGCTCCGTGCCATCCCCCACCTCCACGTGATCCGACCGGCAGATGCCAACGAGACGGTTGCCGCGTGGCGCGACGCCGTGCACCACGACGGCCCGACTGCGTTGGTGCTCAGCCGTCAGAACATCGAGGTCGTCACCGACGGTTCGGCGGTCGCGATGGGAGCGGGCATCGTCCGCGACGCAGATGGCGAGCCCGACATCGTGCTCGTGGCGACCGGCAGCGAGGTCCCCGTGTGCGTCGACGCCCGAGCGCGTCTCCGCGACGCAGGTGTCTCGGCTCGCGTGGTCAGCATGCCCTCCTGGGATCGGTTCGAGGAGCAGGGCTCAGGGTTCCGTCGAACCATCTTCCCCGTGGGCGTCCCCGTGCTCGCCGTCGAGGCCGGCGTTCCCCTCGGTTGGCATCGCTACGCCGACGACGTGGTCGGAATCGACCGCTTCGGCGCCAGCGCACCCGGCGAGCTCGTGCTGGACAAGCTCGGCATCAACGTCGACCATGTGGTGGAGCGGGCCAACGCGCTCCTCGCGACCGAAACGATCGATTGACAACCGATGCAGAAGGGTACGACCCCACCATGAACCGTCTCACCGCCCTGTCCGACGAGTACGGCCAGAGCCCCTGGCTCGACAACCTCAAGCGGAGCTACCTCACGTCCGGCGAACTGCAGGCGATCCGCGACCGCGGTGTGCGCGGTCTCACCTCGAATCCGTCGATCTTCCAAAAGGCCATCCAGGGGTCGGCCGACTACGACGAACAGTTCCGAGCACTCGCCGCCGACGAGCACCCCGTCATCGACGACTACTGGGCGATGGTGCTCGCCGACATACATGGCGCGTGCGATGTGTTCTCGCGGGTCTACGACGAGACAGACGGCGTCGATGGATACGTCTCGGTCGAAGTGGACCCCGGTCTCGCCCACGACGGACCCGGCACCGAATCTGCCGCTCGAGAACTGCACGAACGGCTTCGGCGTCGGAACCTGATGGTGAAGATCCCGGCCACCGAAGCCGGTCTCGCTCCGATCCAGCAGATGATCGCCGAGGGTCGCAACATCAATGTCACCCTGATCTTCTCGCTCGATCGCTACCAGGCCGTGATGGAGGCCTACATCACGGGCCTCGAGCGGCTCGCGGCCGACACCGACGCCGACCTCTCACGTGTCGCGAGCGTCGCCAGCTTCTTCATCAGCCGGGTGGACGTCGAGGTCGATCGCCGGCTGGAGAAGATCGGGACCGACGACGCCCTCAGGCTCCGCGGAAAGGCCGCGCTGGCTCAGGGCCAGCTCGCCTATGGCCTGTTCACCGAGACCTTCGCCGGTGCCCGATGGAGGGCACTCGCCGATCGGGGGGCACGCGTGCAACGGCCACTCTGGGCGAGCACGGGGACCAAGAACCCCGACTACTCCGATGTGCTGTATGTCGACAAGCTGATCGGGCCACACACCGTCAACACCCTCCCGGAGCCGACGCTGGAAGCCTTCGACGATCATGGGACGCTCGCCCGCACCGTCGACGCCGACATCGCCGAGGCCGATCGAGTCTGGCGCTCGCTGGCGGACGTCGGAGTCGACATGGACGACGTCGCCGACCAACTCGAGCGAGAGGGCGTCGACGCGTTCATCAAGAGCTTCGACGAGCTGATCGACGCACTCGGCGCCAAGGCCACCGAACTCCGGGCCGACTGACGCTGGCGCAGGCCGACAGCGGCTGTCAGCGCACGCGGACGATCACCAGCGCGATGTCGTCCGTGCGGCGCTGGAACGACAGTGCGGAGTCGAGCGCGAGATGGATCCGATCCGCGATCGCCTCGGCCCCCTGGCCGGGATGAACGGAATCGGCGACCAGATCGACCAACTCCGACGCCTCGAGGAAGTGGGGCGGCGGCACATCGGTCGCGCCGTCGGTGTAGAAGACGACGACATCGCCGGATTCGAGGTGGGTCTCGGTCGCCTCGGCCCGGACTTCGTCGATGACACCGAGCAGGGTGCCCGATCGTCCGATCGTCTCCGCCCCGTTCGGTCCCACGCGCACCGGTAGTGGATGCCCACCGACCACCGTGGTCAACACGGGTCCCCGATGTGAGAGATCGAGGCTCGCGTACACCAATGTGACGAAGGTCCCGTTGCCCGATCTGCGCAACGCGACGTTCAGCGAACGGAGGACGTCGGCCGGCTCATCACCGTGCCACGCGCTGTCACGGATCGTGTGGCGCGCCAGCGCCGTGTTCGCGGCCGCCGCCGGACCCGTTCCACACACATCGCCGATCACGATCGCCCACTGGTCGTCACCATCGAGCGCGAACACGTCGTAGAAGTCTCCGCCGACCTCGCGCGCACCACCCGTCGGCCAGTAGCGGACGGCGATGTCGACGCCCGGAACGTCCGGCAGCGTCGCCGGCAGGAGGCTCTGCTGCAAGGTGTGAGCCACCTCGCGCTCGCGCTCGTACAGGCGGAGGTTCTCGATGCTGGAGGCGAGGCGGCCGGCGATCGTCTCGGCGAGTGCCACGTCGTCGTCGGAGTAGGGCCGCGACTCACCCGAACGCACGAACTGGATCGCGCCGAGGACGCTGCCACGCTTCTTCAGGGCGACGCTGATCGACGACCGGAGGTCGAGCCGGGCGACGATCTCGCGGACCTCGTCGGTGAGATCGAGCGAGACGAGCAACTCGTCGCTGATCTCGGGGACGAAATCGGTTCGCCCCGTCCGGATCACCGCCGCCACGCCAGACGCCGCGTCCGGGTCGTACGGCAGACGTTCACGGAGCTCGATCGCATAGCGAACCATCTCCGGATCGACGTGCGCAACCTCGACGTCGGGAAGCGGCTCACCGTGATCGGGGAGTACGTGGATCGAGCACCAGTCACCGAGTCGCGGCACCATCGCCCGGGTCACCCTCCGCATCAGCTCCTCGACGGTCGACGATGCGTTGACGGCGTCGTTGACCACGCTCAGGAACTCGAGTCGCTCACGCTGCATCCGCTCGCGCTCGGCGATCTCGATCGCCGCGATCGAGAGCCGTTGGCGCTCGAGCTCGCGCTCCTTGCGCTCCGTGACGTCCATCGAGCATCCGACGGCGCCGGTGACCGTACCGAACTCGTCGACGGTGACACCGCCGACTCCTTCGATCCAGCGCAACGACCCGTCGTCGAGGACGACCCGATGCTCGACGACGTACGACGACTTCGACGCCACCGACTCCTCGACCGTGCGGAGCACGTGATCGCGATCGTCGGGGTGGAGCAGCGACACGTAGCTGTCGAAGGTGCCGTCGAACCCGCCGGGAGCCACACCGAACAGCTCTTCGAGGCGCGCGTCCCAGACGGTCGCGCCCGTTCGGATGTCCCACCGCCAGGTTCCGAGCCCGCCCGCCTGGAGCGCAGCGCGGAAGTGCTCGGTCAGATCTCGGGCGTGCTGCTCGGCCGCGCGCTGCGCCGTGACGTCCTCGGACACGCCGACGAGCGCGACGACGACCCCGTCGTCGTCGGTGATCGGACGGGTGGAGGTGTGGATGCGGATGACCTCGCCGTCACGGCGTCGAACCAGCCGGTCACCCGACATGGCGCGACCCGACGCGACCGTCGAGAGGTCGGCCGCGTTGCGGGCGAGGTCATCGACGGGCGCGAGTCGCTCGACGATCGATGCCCCCACCACCTCGTCCGCCGACCATCCGTAGAGCTGCGCGGCGCCCTCGTTCCACAGCACGATCGTCCCGTCGGGTCGGGTGACGATCACCGACACGTCCACGGAGTCGATGACGGTCCGCAAGAAGGCTGGTTCCCCGACGCGAGGTTCGGCCGCACCCTCGGCGCTCGGTCGCATGGCGGGACCCTACCGCCTGCATCACCACCGCCGTGTTCCCAGGTTTCGCCGCACCGACGACCGGGCACCCTCCCCTTCACGGGCGGCTCGATACGAGGAGAGCAACCATGTCACAACTCTGGAACTACCGTCACGACATCGCGGTCGACGATGTCGACCTCGTCGGCTTCGATGTCGAGGCGACCGACGGCCACATCGGCAAGGTCGACGAGGCCAGCGCCGCGATCGGTGAGTCGTATCTGGTCGTCGACACCGGCTTCTGGATCTTCGGCCACAAGCGCGTGATCCCGGCCCGTGCCGTACGGCAGATCAACCGGAACGAGCGCGTCGTCTTCCTCGACATCACCAAGGACGAGGTCAAGGGCGCCCCCGACCACCAGGCGGATTGGTCGGATCCGGAGCACCGCGACCTGTTCGCCACCTACTACGGCACGTTCGGCTGGTGACCGTCAGCGTCTGGTGAATCCGACCGAGTCGGCCGGCGCGACGTGGCCATCACGCCGGGTCGCGCCGGCCCGACTCCGGTCGTGCCGGCGGCGGGCGTCGCCGTAGTGTCGCCGGCATGGCCGAGATCCGGTTCGACCGAGCTCCCCGATTCTCCGAATTGACCGATTGGCTGCACCAGATCGCCACCGAGCATCCGGACCTCGTCGAGCTCGACGTGCTCGGACGGTCCCACGAGGGTCGTGAGCTGTGGATCGCGACGGTCACCAGCCGAGCCGGCGGACCGCACCACGAGAAACCGGCGGTCTGGCTCGACGGCAACATCCACGCCAGCGAGACCACCGCGACGGTGGCGCTCCTCCATCTGCTCCGGTACCTCTGCGACGGGTACGGCGACGATCCCCGCATCACCCTTGCGGTCGACACACGCACCTTCTACATCGTGCCCCGAGTGAACCCCGACGGGGCCGAGCTCGCACTGGGCGAGGTCCCGTTCATCGTCCGGGCGAACACGCGGGAGTGGCCGCGGAACGAGCAGGCACCGGGGCTCGTGATGAGCGACATCGACCACGACGGCCGGATCCTCCAGATGCGAGTGGCCGACGACAACGGCACCTGGAAATCGTCGACAGGTGACCCTCGCCTGCTCGTGGCCCGCGAACCTGACGAGCACGGACCCGGCCCCTACTACCGGCTGTATCGCGAGGGCAGGATCCACGACTACGACGGGATCAACGTCCCGATCGCCGCCCCACTCGCCGGCATCGACTCCAACCGCAACTTCCCGTACGACTGGGAGCGCTACCCCGGCAAGGCTCCCACGGGTGCCGGCGACTTCCCGCTCAGCGAGCCCGAGGTGCGTGCCATCGTCGAAGGGGTCACGGCCCGGCCGAACATCACGGCGTACTTCGCGTACCACACCTTCTCGGGGGTGCATCTCCGGCCGTACGGCAACCGGCCGCAAGACGCCTACCCGAGCGTGGATCTCTGGACCTTCCAAGACCTCGGTCGTCGCTACACCGCGATCACGGGCTATCCGTCGATTTCGATCCTCGAGGATTTCCGCTACGACCCCAAGACCGTGCACGGGGGCAGCGCCAGCGACTGGGCCTACGACCAGATCGGCGTGATCTCGTGGACCACCGAGTTCTGGAACGCCTTGACGGCATCCGGGATCGAGGATCCGCACCCCATCGACTGGTACCGGGATCACCCGATCGACGACGAGTTGCGGCTGCTGGCCTGGGTCGACGAGAACGTCCCCGACGGCTACGTCGACTGGTACGCCTTCGAGCACCCCCAGCTCGGTCTGGTCGAGCTCGGCGGCTGGAACGGTGCGGCCGTGTTCCGGAACCCACCGGGCCACCTCCTCGAGGCAGAGGTCGCGCCGCACAGCGAGTTGGCCGTGTTCCAGGCCCTGCTCGCGCCGGGGCTCAGGTTGCGCGACACCCGCGTCGAGCCGGCCGGCGACGGGGTGTGGCGCATCCGGGTCGTGGTCGAGAACACTGGTTGGCTACCGACCAACGTCACCCAGCAGGCGATCGACCGGCGAGCCGTGCTCCCGCTGCAGGGTGAGATCGATCTTCCGGCCGCCGCCACTCTCGTCACCGGACGATCGAGGGTGGACCTCGGCCAGCTCGCTGGACGCGCCCTCAAGACGACCGGCATCGGCATGTTCGCGATGGGTTCCGACGACACCAGCGATCGGGCCGTCGCCGAATGGGTCGTCGCCGCGCCCGTCGACACGACGTGCGAGATCGAAATCCGTCATGACCGCGCCGGCGTCGTTCGTACTTCGGTCACGCTCCGCTGATGCGCCCGGCCCTCGCCGAACCGACCGTCGTCAGATCGCCGTATTGACCGGGAAGGTCACCGGGAGATGGCGCGGCCCGCGCACCTGCCCGCCTGCCCACGTCACCGCATCGGGATCCTCGAGCTCGAACTCGGGAATCATCGCCAACATCTCGGTGATCGCGACCTGCATCTCCATGCGGGCGAGGTTCGATCCGGCGCAACGGTGGATGCCGGAACCGAACGCGATGTGCCGGTTGATCTGTCGGTCGATGATGACGTCGTCGGGATCCTCGAACATCGCCGGGTCTCGATTGGCGGCCGGGAAGGGAAGCAGGACGCGCTCGCCCTCCTTCACCTGGCGGTCGCCGAGCTGGGTGTCGTTCGTGGCGATCCGCGCCATCGTCACCGGTGAGTAGGCCCGCAGGAGTTCCTCGACGGCTGTCGGGATCAGCTCGGGCTCCGCCACGAGCCGGCGACGGTCGTCGGCGTGGCTTCCGAGGTGCCAGAGCGCCGAACCGATCGAGCTCCAGGTCGTGTCGATGCCGGCGATGAGCATCAGACCGATGTTGCCGCGGATCACATGCATCGGCACGGGCCCGCCATCGAGCTCGGCCTGCAGGAGGAACGAGATCAGATCGTCTCCGGGGTGTTCCATGCGGTGCTTGATCTGGCCGATGAAGAACTCGCGGATGACCTCGGCGTAGTGCTCGCGGATCTCGTCGTCCTGGAGTCCGAGCTCGAGCACCCCCTGCACCCACGTCGTGAACTCGTCGGACCTGTCGGGGTCGATCCCGAGGATCGCTGCGATGATGCGTGGCGGGATCTGGCGTGCGTAGTCCGTGGCGAAGTCGGCGCGCCCGTCCTCGACGAAACCCCGGATGAGCTGTCGGCAGAGATCCTGGGTGTGTTCCCGGTACTTCTCCACGGCCTTGGGAGCGAAGAACGGCAGGATCAGTCGCCGTTCCGGCGTGTGGTCGGGAGCGTCGGTGGTGATGATCGACCGGATCCGGTTGCCGGCATCGTCGTAGTCGACCGGAACTGGTGCCACCGTCACCGAGTACGAGGAGAAGTCATCGGTGCGGTTCGCGACCTCGCGAACGCCTTCGAAGGTCGTCGGCATGTAGGTCGGACCCCGGCGCTCCGTGCGGGCGAACGGGCACCCCTCGGTGCGGAGCCCACTCCAGATCGGGTACGGATCCGTGACGAACGCCGGATCGAAGATCTCGAAGTCCTCCGCCCAGCTCTCCACCGGCTCGATCGTGGTCATCGTTGCCTCCTTCGCCTGCGTCCCCTGCGGCGCCCGACGGAGCAACAGTAGAGCGCGGCGACTCCCGACGTAGGACCGCAACGACATCGTGTGGACCACACGCACAGCCATTCCACGACGACACGCGGAGCGGGTGCGGCTCAGGCGTCGACGTCGAACTCGACGCGGTGGTATCCCTGCGCGCCGTCGGGAGCGACACCTTTGGGTTCCGATGGCTGGGGCACCCCGTCGCCGTCGTAGGCGCGAGCGCGGACATCGTGTCCGCCCGACGTCGGGTCGGTCCAGCGATAGCGCCACTGGCGCCAGGTGTCGTCGGTCGGTACTCCGGCGAGCTCGCATTCACGCCAATCGCCGTCGTCGATCGACACCTCGACCCGGGAGATGCCACGGTGCACGGCCCATGCGAGTCCGGCGATGTCGACGACACCGGGTTCGTCGCCGGCAGCGTCGCGGCCACCCTTCGGACGGTCGATTCGGGCCATCGTCTTGACGGGACCTTCCTTCGACCAGCCCCGCGGCACCCAGTAGCCGTCGAAGTCCTCCCAACGGGTGAGCTCGATCTCGGTGACCCACTTGGTCGCCGACACATAGCCGTACAGCCCGGGCACGACCATTCTGACCGGGTAGCCGTGCTCGGCAGGTAGGGGCTCGCCGTTCATGGCGATCGCCAGCATCGCGTCACGACCGTCCATGATCGCCGAGGTCGGGGTGCCACAGTTCCACCCGTCGATCGACCGGCTGACGACCTGCGTCGCGCCGTCTCGTACGCCGGCTTCGTCGAGGAGGTCGGCGAGCCGCACCCCCTGCCACTTGGCGTTGCCGACCAGGTCGCCACCGATTTGGTTCGACACGCAGGACAAGGTGATGTAGCGCTCGATCTGTTCGCGCTGGAGGAGATCCGAGAACGTGACCTCGAGCTCGCGATCCACCATCCCGTGAATCCGCAGGCGCCACGAGTCCTTCGGAACCTGCGGCACCGACAGAGCGGTGTCGATCCGGTAGAAATCACGGTTGGGCACGACGAACGGCGTCAGACCGTCGAGCCCGAAGTCCATCGAATCAGCGACCCGGAGCCCGTCGGTGGCGCCGTCGTCGCCGGCCGGTGCGATCGGGTCGTCCGGGTCGGGGAGTTCGAGCGCGGCGCGCTCGTCGCCGACCGCGAAGCGGCCTTTCAGCACACGTCCGACACCGCCTGCGAGCACCGAGATCAGCCCGACCGTGCTCGCTCCCTGGAGGAAGGTCCGACGTCCGAGTGGTCCGACGCGTGGGGGCGTCGACGACACCTCGCCTTCTGCGAGTCGCGCGGCGGAGCGATCGACCGCGTCGCGCGGCGCCAACCACCAGATGACGGCGATCGACGCGAGGGTGCCCACGACCGGCGGCAACATCTTGCCGAGGTCGGGTGCCGGGCGCATCGAGACGGCGAACACGCCGATGACGCCGACGACGGCCGTCACGGCGTACGCCGACGCACGATTGCCCTTGACGGCGAGCGTGCCCACGATCGATCCGATGACGGCCAGGGAGATGATCGTGCCGAGGATCAGCACGGCCTTGTCGGCAGTCCCGAACCAGTCGATCGCCCAGTCCTTGACCCCGGGCGGTACCACGTCGATGATCTCCTGGCCGACGGGAAGCACCGGTGACGATGCGCCCCGCACCAAGCCGACGATCAGTTCTGCCGCGGCGAGCCCAGCGAACGTCGACAACAATCCGATGGCGACGCCGTGCCATCGTGAGCCGTAGAGTCCTTGGGGCATGGAGAACAGTGTGCCGATCGGCGATGACGAACGCATTGCAGAACTCCTTCGTGAGGTCGGAGTTTCGAAGGACTTTCGAATCTCGGAATCGTTCGTTTCCGAGGTACTCGGTCTCCTCACCGACGAACCCCACACCCTCGATCTGAAGATTGCGAGCGCCGCGGTCACCGAGATGCGCGACGCGTTCGCGATGTTCGCCCCGTACAAGGACATCCCGAAGGTGTCGATCTTCGGGTCGGCCCGCACGGAATCCGACGATCCGCTCTACGACCAGACCCGCCGCGTCGCTCGGCAACTGGCGGCAGCAGGCTGGATGGTGGTCACCGGCGCCGGCCCCGGGATCATGGAAGCCGGCATGGAGGGCGCCGGCGTCGAGCGCAGCATCGGAGTCTCGATCAGGTTGCCGTTCGAGGCGGGCGCGAACTCGATCATCGCCGACGACGACAAGCACGTGGCGATGAAGTACTTCTTCACGCGCAAGCTGATGCTCGTCAAGGAGAGCGCAGCGTTCGTGTGCCTCCCCGGCGGCTTCGGAACGCTCGACGAGACCTTCGAGCTGCTCACCCTGACCCAGACCGGCAAGGGCATTCCGGTGCCGATCGTGTTCCTCGACACACCCGGCGATCCGTACTGGGAGCAGGTCCATCGGTTCGTCATCGACCAACTCGTGACACGAGGCCTGGTCTCGCCGGCCGACACGTCGCTGTACCGGATCACCGACTCCAGCGACGAGGCCGTCCGCGAGATCACCCGCTTCTATGCCAACTACCACAGCATCCGCAGCGTCGGCGACGACTTGATCATCCGGTTGCGTCAGGCCCCGACCGCCGATCAGCTCGACGATCTCAACGACCGATTCTCCCATCTCGTGAGACACGGGTCGATCCGACGCACCGAGCCGTACTCGGTCGAACGCCGCCAAGAGGATCACCTCGAGCTCGATCGGATCGTGATGCAGTTCGACCGGCACGGCTATTCCGAACTGCGGGCACTGATCGACGCGCTCAACCAGATCGTCGACTGAGCCGCACCCGCTCACCCGACGTCACGTCTGGTGCACGATGTGGCGCCGGACGATCGCGATCACCTCCTGGGCGCGGTCCTCCGAGATGCTCTCGATGTCCGCGAGCAGTGCGCGGCGTTCGTCCGACGGCAGCGCGCCGTCGCAACCGTTCACCGTGCACTCCTCGAGCGCCGCCAGCGCGACGACGACCGCCTCGTCGTGGAAGTGGTGGTCGGCGAGCGTCTCGGCCCGCAGCAGTAGCCGCTCGGCCAACGGTGATGCGGCGATCGGGCGCAGGAGCCTCAACCCCACGCGCTGTCGGAGGTGGGCCACGGACACGATGGCGAGAAAGCCGGCCAGCGCCAGCACCCCGATCCACGGGGCGACGCGCATGGCAACGGCGAGGCATGCGGCCGCGACCCACGCGAGTTCGAGCCAGGTCTCGATTCCGGCATACACCTGGCCCCGTCGGGCGTGAGGGGCCTGCCGTTGAATCGTGGCGTCGAGCGCACGGCGACCGACACTCACGGCCAGCCCGAGCACGAACACCGCTCCGACGAGGGTGAATCGGCTGAACGCGAATCCGGCGATCAGCATCGCCGACGACGCGCCGACGAGCGCAACGGTGAACATCGATCGCTCGCTCATCAACCCGCGCAGGTACGGCGACACCACGGTGCCGACGAACCCACCGACACCGTTGGCGAGGATCACCGCACCCACCACCCATGCCGGATCGCCCGATGTCCGCAACGAGAAGACCAGATGGAACAGGGCGAAGCCGATCGACGCCCGCAAGGCGACCATGTCGCGGAACGCACCGGAGACATCGGGCTGCACGAGCTCGACGAAGGCGTCGGCCTGGATCGGCTCGAGTGCGGGCGTCACCCGTCGGACCCGCCAGGCGGCGATCGCACCGACGAAGTAGACGACCGCAGCGACCCGCAGCGTCCACGCACCCGATGCACCGCCGTACACGGCGACCGCTGCTGCGGCCGCCAAGCCGCCGGCGAATGTCGCCGTTCGCGAGAGCCGAGCGTTCGCGGCGACCAGGTCGTACTCGTCGGCCACGAGCGACGGAACCAGCGCGTTGCGCGTCACGGTGTAGGTCTTGGCGACGACCAGGATCCCGAAGGCCAGCGGGAACAGGAGCAACGACCGGAGGTAGTCCGCCAACAACAGTGCGAGCACGCCCCGGACCACGAACGAGGCCGTCATCGTGGCGACCAGCCCACCGCGAACCCGGTCGACGAAGGGGCCGATCAGCGGGGCCATCACGAGGAAGGGCGCGAGGGTGACCACGAGGAAGAGCAACACGCGCGGTCGTGCCGCGTCGGGCGACACGCTGAAGAAGATCGACCCCGCCATCGAGACGGTGAAGAACGCCTCTGCGGCCGAATGGATGCTGTGCGTGATGGTCAACCGGTCGACGCCGGGCGGGCCGAGGATCCAGTGGCGGGCACTCGCGCGGAAACGTTCACGCCGTGACGGCACCGCGGCCGGTTCGAGGTCGGCGTCACTCGTCAACGAGGAGATCCTCCGGGTCGACGATCTCGCGGGTGTCGATCCGCCACGTCTCGTTCTCGAATGCCAAGGTGACCAGCTCGGCTCGCACTCGGTCGTTGTCGACGAACACCTCCACCCTGACGGTGTGAGGCGGGTCGGCTCGGATCTCGCCGACTCCGAGGAGCATGCCGTCATCGTGTGGGGTCCCCTCTTCGTCGCCGCCGACCGCAGCTTCGGGGTCGTCGACGAACCGCAGATCGTGGGTCGCCTCGACCTCTGCGATCATGCCGACCTGGTCGTCGAGGGAGATCGGGTCGGGCGCGAGTTGCGCGATCCAGACGACGGGTCGTTCACCTTCGATCACGGGCGTCGGCAGGAATGCGGCGATGACCGCCGAGTAGGCGCCGGCGTCGATCACCGGCGGTTCCGAGACACCGTCGAGACTCGGGGCCGGTTCGTCCCCGCAAGCGGACATCGTCACGCCCAACAACAGCGCCATCGACCAGATCGTGGTCGCGACACCCCTCCGGCGTCGCACATCGATGGCGCTTCGTCCCGTCCGGTCGTCCACGAGACGGGAGCGTACTCCTCGACCCGGATCGGGGGCCGCGCCCCGACGTCAGTGCTCGGCGTCGTCGAGAGCGCGGAGGATCACGGCCGCCTTCTCGACCGCACGACGCGCCCGCGTCAGCTCCTTGTCGGCCCTCGGACGTTCGGTCGCACCATCGGCGACCGCCTCGCGCAGGCGATCGAAGGCGAGCTCGTCGAGCTCGTCGACGACCGATTCGAGACGTGCTGCCAACGCGCTCGAAGTCACCCATCGTGTCAGCTCACGGGAGCGAGTCTGCGAGCAGGTCGATCGGATGACGGACGACGATCGCGCGCTCGTCGAGCACAGTCTGCAAATGCATGGCACAACCGGGGTTGGCGCTCGCGAGCACGCTGGCGCCGGAGCGATCGACGGCTCGCTCGATCGCCTCCAGCTTGCGATCGCGGATCTGGGCGGCGAGCTCGGGTTGGAGCGCCGAGTACGCGCCCCCGGCCCCGCAGCAGATGCCGTCATCGTCGAGCTCGACCACGTCGGCGCAGAACGAGATCACGTCGCGGACCGGGGCGTGAGCCCGCTGGACGTGGCGCAGATGGCACGGATCCTGGATGATCACGCTGCCCCCGTGCCGGCGGGGTGAGGGCAGATCGCCGAGCCGGGAGGCGACCCATTCGTGGATGTCGAAGACGCGCGCCGAGAAGCGGTGGGCACCATCGGTGCCGAGCAGTCGGCCGTAGTCCTTCAGCGCCGCACCACAACCCGCCGAGTTGACCAGGATCGGGGCGTCGCCCGGCATCGACCTCATGACCGCGACCGCCAGCCGCACCGTCTCGTCGTGCAGGCCGGCGTGGAGGTGCAGTGCGCCGCAGCAACCGCCGCCGTCGCCGGGCACGTCGTAGCCCACCCCCAACGAGTCGAGCACCTTCGCCGTCGATCGATGGGTGTCACGCATCCAGGCATCCATCACGCACCCTGCGAACAACCACACATCGGAGCCCGTTGCCGGGATATTCGGGCCGCGGCGGAGCGGCAACGGCGCCAACCCCAGTCGTCGGGGAACGAGCCGCAGTCGTTGAGCGGCCGCCAACGCCGTCGAGCCGACGAGGAGCAGTCGATGTCGCGGCAGCATCGAGAGCGCCCACCGCTGCCACCACGGCGTGATGCGACCCTCCTCGACCAGGTGCTCGCGGGTTGCTTCGATCAACGTACCGAAGGGCACGCCGCTGGGGCACGCCGGTTCGCAGCCGCGGCACTGCACACACGTCGTCATGAAGCGGACGAAATCGTCGTCGATCGGCGCGTCGCGCCACTGCACGGCGCGCATCGCGTCGATTCGGCCTCGAGGCGAGAGTCCCTCCTCGCCGGTCGCACGGAACGTCGGACAATGGGGCAGGCACAAGCCGCACGCGACGCAGGTGTTGAGATCTTCGGCGTCGAGGTGCAGCGTCATCGCGCCCGCCATCGTAGAGCGACGACGACCCATCGCTCCCAACCTGGAGCGCCCGGCTGCGCCCGGGTGCGCCTGGTCAACTGTGGTGAAGCGTGGTGAAGCGTGGTGAAGCGTGTGCAGCTCGGTGTCTCGCGCCCAACCGAGGCGGCCTACGGTCCGCAGCCATGCCCGAGGGCCACACGATTCACCGGATCGCACGCGATCACGCCAAGCTGCTCACTGGGCGACGGCTCCGGGTGACGAGCCCGCAAGGGCGCTTCGCGGCCGACGCAGCGCGCGTCGATGGCGCCGTGCTCGAGGCGATCGAGGCCTACGGCAAGCACCTCTTCTACCATTGGTCCACCGGCGAGGTCGGCCACGTCCACCTCGGCCTGTTCGGCAAGTATCGGGTCCACCGCAATGAGGCCCCCGAACCTGCCGGTGCGCTCCGGATGCGCCTCCGGACGCTCGACGACGAATCACCCGTCACGGTCGACCTCCGCGGTCCGACCGCATGTTCGGTCGGACCTCCCGAGGAGCGCACCGCCATCGTCGACCGGCTCGGGCCGGATCCGCTCCGACGTGACGCCGATCCACAGGCTGCGGTCGAGCGGATGGCGCGCAGTCGCAAGGCGATCGGCGGACTCCTGCTCGACCAGGCGGTGATCGCTGGGATCGGCAACGTCTATCGAGCCGAGATCCTGTTCGTGCACGGCATCCACCCGGAGCGACCCGGCACACGCTGTGATCCGAGTGAGCTCCACGAGGTCTGGAACACGGCGACCGACATGCTCCGGGCAGGCGTCAGGGCGAATCGCATCGTCACGGTCGACCGCGCCGAGATCGACTGGCCGCCCGGCAAACGGATCCCCCGTCGCGAGGCGACCTACGTGTACCAACGCGACCGATGCCTCCGGTGCGGAACAGCGATCGCGACCATCGCGGTCGCCAACCGCACCTGCTACTTCTGCCCGGTCGACCAGCCCGACTGAGCTGCCGACACGGGTCGTAGGGTGGACGCATGAGCGCCGCCGAGCACGCAGCACCCCAGTCCGCGTTCCCGGATCTCCACCGGGGCCTCGACGCCGTCCGTGCCGGCTTCCGGTCGGGTGTACTCCGTCGCCGCGCCGACCGGACCGCACAGCTCGAGCGGCTCAGGCAACTGCTCGTCGATCAGGAATCCGTGCTCGCCGCGGCGCTCAAGGCCGACCTCGGCAAGTCATCGATCGAGGCCTACACCACCGAGATCGGCTACGTGATCGGCGAGATCGACCACGCCCTCGACCGACTCGACGAGTGGTGCACGCCCCGGCGGGTGGGGTTGCCGATCCACCTGCGGCCCGGCTCGGCCCGCATCATCCCCGAACCGCTCGGCACCGTCTTGATCATCTCGCCGTGGAACTATCCCCTCCACCTGTTGCTGGCCCCGCTGGTGCCGGCGCTCGCCGCCGGCAACACCGCTGTGCTCAAACCGTCGGAAGTGGCCCCGGCGACCGCCACAGCGATCGCCGACCTACTGCCCCGCTACCTCGACCCCGCAGTGGTCCACGTGGTGACCGGCGGGGTGCCCGAGACGACGGCGCTGCTCGCCGAACCCTTCGATCACATCTTCTACACCGGCAACGGCACGGTCGGCAAGGTCGTGATGCGAGCCGCTGCCGAGCGCCTCACCCCCATCACGTTGGAGCTCGGCGGCAAGAGCCCGGCGATCGTCACCAGATCAGCCGATCTCGAGGTGAGCGCACGCCGGATCGCCTGGGGCAAGTGCGTCAACGCAGGCCAGACGTGTGTCGCACCCGACTACGTGCTCGTCCCCGAACGATCGCTCGAGAGATTCGTGTCGGCGCTCGGTGACGCCATCGCGGACTTCTACGGCGACGATCCCGCCACGTCACCCGACTACGGCCGGATCGTCTCGACCAGGCACTTCGACCGTCTGGCCGGACTGATCGATGCCGGTGGCTACGAGCGGATCGCGCTCGGTGGCCGACTCGACCGCGAGTCCCGCTATATCGAACCGACGGTGCTGACCGGGGTCGACGTCGACAGCGCAGTGATGACCGAGGAGATCTTCGGTCCGATCCTTCCGGTGATCGGCTATCGAGACATCGACGACGCGATCGCTTTCGTGAACGACCGGCCGAAACCGCTCGCCCTCTACGCGTTCGCCCGCGACGTCGACGACGCCGATCACGTCATCGACGCGACGTCGTCGGGAGGTGCGGTCGTGAACCACACGTTGCTCCACCTCGCCGTCCCCGACTTCCCGTTCGGCGGCGTCGGCGCGAGCGGGCTCGGCAGTTACCACGGACAGTTCGGATTCGAACGATTCTCCCACCTCAGACCGGTGCTGCAGCGTTCGACCTGGCCCGACCCGAGCATCGCCTACCCTCCGTACACCCGGTTCAAGGAGTGGCTCCTGCGCAAGGCGCTCTGAGGCGCTCTGAAGCGCTCTGAGGCGCCCGATCACTGGGCGCGCCAGACGGGTGCATCCGGGTCGCCCCGCCAGTACCGCAGACGCCGTTCGGCCTCTTCCAGTGCCGCCGGTTGTGCGAGCCCGGCCCGAACCCGCATCAGGGTCGCCGCAACGTTGCGGAGCGTTCCGATCGCCAGCGTCAGACCGTCGTCTGCGAACGATCGGCCGTACCCGTCGGCGAACGCCTCGTACGTGCCCGGTTCCCCACCCCAGCGCTCGACGTACGTCGTCAGCATCGCGTGATCCCACGCCGGATGGGCGCTGCAGAGCAGATCCCAGTCGATCAACAACGGATCGTCATCGGTGACGAGGACATTGCCCGGATGGACATCGCCATGGCACAGCACGGCACCCTCTTGGATCGACTCGAGCTTCGGTGCGTGCATCGCGACGGCGTCCTCGAGGCCGCGACGTGCGGCGTGGTCGAGCTCCGGACCCAGTTCGCGCAGCATCGTGTCGAAGTCCCACCAGGGGAATCCGGTCGGATCGGGGATCGGGTACCCGACCGGCACGAGCGAGAGCGGGAGTTCGTGCACCTGCCGCACCGAGGCGCCGACGACCGACCATTCGATCGGGTCCGGACGTGGCGCCACCCGCCCCCACGCCGTGACCGCGCGATCGTGGAACGAACCCGCGAGCCCGTCGATCGGCCGCACGGTGGGCACGCCGTGCTCGATCAGCATGGCGACGAGTTCGTGCGAGAGCGAAGGAGCCGCAGTGGCGTTGCCGACGCGGAGGACCACGGATCCACATTCGAACAGTGCGTTCATGCCGCGCCGCATGAGGTTGGGCGCCGGAAGGCCCCAGACCTGCGCGGCCGCGCGAGCTGCGAGGGCTGCCCGATCGAGGTCGGTGATCGGCCGGTCGACGTACGGCCGCTCGGCCCTCATCACCCGACGGCGAGCACGTCGACGCCCGGATTGAGCCGATCGGTCGGATCGAACTGCTGCTTCAGACTGAGGTGCAGGGCCCTGATGGCAGGGTCGGGTCGCCGCGGCGGGCACGGGCGTTCGTGATGCACGATGCCGACTCCGACCTGGGCCACGAACCGTCCGGAACCTGCAAGCGTGCCGATCTTCGACGGCGGCATCGACCAGCGAAACGGTGGGTACTCGGAGGGTGGGTCGGCGGGAATCAGTTCGGCCGCATCGGCTTGGGCGGCGACGTCGTCGGCGTCACCTTCGAGCAGGACCCAGACGGTGGCACCGTCCCACAGCACCGATGTCGGGCGATACAACCGGCCGAGCACATCGTCGGGTGGATCGGATGTCGCGAACCACTGCTCGAACGAGGCGCGCGGGCGTGTGCGGAGGATGACCTCACCGATGAAGCCGAGCGTGCCGTGCGAGCCGACGAGCAGACGGCACAGATCGAAGCCGCTCACGTTCTTCACCGTCGGTCCGCCGGCCTGCACGACCTGACCCTCCGAGTTGACGTAACGGGCTTGGAGCAGGGCGTCACGGACCGGGCCGTACCCGAGTCGGCGCAGACCGCTGCGACCGATCGCCAGCGCACCTCCGACGGTGCCCGACGGCGGGATGGCGACCGACTGTCCGTGGGCAGCCAGGGCAGCATCGAGCTCCTCGACGGGTGTCCCCGCGCCGCACTGCACCGTCATCTCGTCGGGCTGCATCCAGTCGATACCGACGGGAGCCATCACGGTACGAACCCGTTCGACGGGCCCGCCGCGGGTTGCGAGCCCGGCGATCGTGACGGGTCCGGTGGTGCCGATCTCCTCGGCGAACTCGCTCAGATCCATGCACCCTCCGGGACGGCATGGATGTCGCCGCAGGCCGCCGGGCTCGGGAGCACCTTGCCGGGATTGGCGAGCCCGACCGGGTCGAACGCACGACGCAGCGACTCCTGGGCCGCCAAATCGACCTCCGAGAACATCAACGACATGTAGTCGCGCTTCTCCAGCCCGATCCCGTGCTCGCCCGACAGCACCCCGCCTGCCTCGACCGACGCCCGCACGATCTCCTCCCCGGCGAGGTGCACGCGCTCCACCACTCCCGGCTCCCGCGCGTCGAACACGAGCAACGGGTGCAGGTTGCCGTCACCGGCATGGAACACGTTGAGCACCTGGAGCTCATGACGCGCCGCGATCTCGTACACCTTGGCGAGCACCTCCGGCAGCTTCGAACGGGGCACGACGGTGTCGTGAAGGTAGTAGTTGGGCTTGATCCTGGCGATCGCGCCGAACGCCGACTTGCGACCCTTCCAGAGCAACGCACGTTCCGCGTCGTCCTGGGCGACGCGAACGACACCGACCCGGTGCTGCTCGGCGATCGCGACGATCCGCTCGACGTCCGAGACGAGACCGTGAGGCAGTCCGACGACCTCGATGAGCAACGCCGCCGCCGAGTCGACCGGCAGGCCGGCGTGGATGTAGGCCTCGACGGCTCGCAGGCACAGTTGATCCATCATCTCGACCGCAGCCGGAACGATGCCGGCCGCGATGATGCCACTCACCGTCGCAGCACCGTCCTCGACGGTTGCGAAGTCCATCAGCATCGTCTGGACACCGGGCGGGTTCTGGGTGAGGCGGACACAGATCTCGGTGGCGACACCGAGCATGCCCTCACTCCCCACGAAGACGCCACGCAGGTCGTAGCCGTCGGGTTCGGGTTCCTCACCGCCCAGTACGGCGATGGTGCCGTCGGGCAGGACGACCTGGACGCCCAGCACGTGGGAGGCGGTGACCCCGTCGGCGAGGCAGTGCGGGCCGCCCGAGTTGTTGGCGACGTTGCCGCCGATCGAGCACGTCTGCTGGCTGCTGGGATCGGGCGCGAAATGCAGTCCGAGGTGGGCGAAACGGTTCGACAGATCGAGGTTCAGGACACCGGGCTGCACCCAGGCGAGCCGGTTGACGGCGTCGACGCTCACGATCCGGTTCATCTTCGACGTCGAGATGACCACCGCACCGTCGGGCGGCACAGCGCCACCGGACAGACCCGTGCCCGATCCGCGAGGCACGAAGGGCACCCGGTGCCGATTCGCGAGCCGAACGATCGCCTGCACCTCGGCGGTGGTCTCGGGCAGGCAGACGACCGCTGCACGGCCCTCCATGTTCGACGCGTCCCGGCGGTACAGCGACAGCTCGCTCGGCCCGGTCCGGACCCGATCGTGGGGCAACGCCTCCCGGAGATCGTCGACGAGCGAGCTCAACGAGTGCGCTTCTCCTTGAGGACGATCACGCGAGCGATGTCGACGGGTTGTCCGTCGACGAGGAGTCGATCGCCCGGCTCCAGGCGATCGTCGAGCGTCTCGACCCGCGCGTCGCGGCGCGCCTTGAGCTCGTCCTCTCGGGCGTTCATCGCGGCGCGCCCCTCCCGAACTGCGTCGACGAGCTGTTGCCCACGCGCCTTGACCTTGGTGGCAGCACCCTTGGCGACGTTCGCCGGCGCGAGTTGCGATGCGGTCCGCTTGACCTTCTTCGCCGCGTAGTTCGCCCCGGTCGCGCCGGCCGCCAGCCCCGTGACGAACCATGTCACCCGCTTCATGCGCGCCTCCGTTCACGGGTCACGTGCACGATCTCGGCGCCCGTGTCGCGTCCGCGCAACCGGCGCACCGCGCGGCTCGTCCCCGTCGCGAAACTTGCCAGTTTGATTGCGGGGGCGGACAGCGCGGTGCGAGCGACCCGCCCCGACCCCTCTACGGCTCCGCTGATCGCCTCGGCGGAGCCGAGCACGCGGTCGAAGCGTTCGAGGTCGGTGCGCGCGGACACCATCGCCGTGCGCGCCTCGTGGGTGCTGTCGCGCAACTCCGCGAGCAGCGGGCGGGTCTCGCAACGGAGCGAATCGACCTCGCTCCGCACGGCCCGCAACGCATCGAGCACCCGCACGAGCACGACCACGAGCGCGGCAAAGCCGATTGCGCACAGCAGTGCGGCCAAGGTGACGGCGAGATCACCGGCGGTCATGTCGCCTCGCGGTCGCGCGCCGTCGAGCGACGATCCCTGTGTCGGCGTTCGACGTCTGCCTCGAATCCGTGTGCGCTCGGCTCGTACCAGCGGCGATCGGTGAGACCGTCGGGCAGGTACTGCTGATCGACCCAACCTGCGTCATGGTCATGAGGGTACTCGTACCCGGCTCCATGCCCCAGCGCCGACGCTCCCCGGTAGTGAGCATCCCGCAGGTGTGCCGGCACCTCCCCCACCGCACCGTCGCGCACGGCGGCGCGAGCATTCCAGATCGCGAGCGCCACTCGATTGCTCTTCGGAGCGGTCGCCAGATGCACCGTCGCCTGGGAGAGATTCAGTTGGGCCTCGGGGAGCCCGACGTGCTCGACCGCCCGAGCGGCCGCCACTGCCACGAGCAGCGACTGGGGATCGGCCAGACCCACGTCCTCGCTCGCGAAGATCACCAGGCGCCGGGCGATGAATCGCGCATCTTCGCCCGCCTCCAGCATGCGAGCCAGCCAGTACACGGCGGCATCCGGATCGGAGCCGCGCATCGACTTGATGAACGCGCTGATGACGTCGTAGTGGTCGTCGCGACCGTATCGGAGCGCACTCGTGCCGAGTGCAGCCTCGACGTGCTCGAGCACGACGGGTCCGGGATGGGCCAGTGCGCACGCCACCTCGAGCGACGTCAGGACCTGACGTCCGTCGCCGGCGGACCGCTCGACGAGCAGGTCGACGGCATCGTCGGCAGCCGTCACCCCCTCCGCGTCGAGTCCGCGATGCACGAGCACCCTCATCGCATCGGCGTCGAGTGGCTCGAGCCGGAAGAGCGTCGACCGGCTCCGCAGCGGGGGGTTGACCTCGAAGAACGGGTTCTCCGTGGTCGCGCCGATCAGGGTCAGCGTGCCGTCCTCGACGGCGGGCAGTAGCGCGTCCTGCTGAGCCTTGCTGAACCGGTGGATCTCGTCGAGGAACAGGATCGTGCCCTGGCCACGTTCACCCAACCGGTGTCGCGCCCGATCGATGACCTCGCGCACATCCTTCACGCCGGCGGTCACCGCCGACAGTTGTTCGAACGCACGCGCGGTCGTGCCGGCCACTGCGAGCGCCAGAGTGGTCTTTCCGGTGCCGGGCGGCCCCCAGAAGATGGCGGAGGTCAACCGGTCCTGTTCGACCAGGCGTCGGAGTGGCCGACCGCTGCCGACGAGGTGGCCCTGGCCGACGACGTCGTCGAGGGTGCCCGGCCGCAACCGCGCCGCGAGCGGTGCGGTGGCACGCAGACGTTCCTCGACCGCAGCGCTGAAGAGGTCAGCCACCGAGCACCTGCCGATACGGCGCTTTGCGGAAGTCGACGACGCGCTCGATCAGCTCAGGGACACTCATCCACGACCATCGACCGAACTCACTTCCGTCGGGCTCGGGGGCGACGTCGTCGTGCAGGGGTTCGAAGAAGAACCACCGGTGCACCTGACCGAGGCGACCGGAGCGGCGCATCTCCTCCGGCCAGAGGTAGACCGTCCAGCCATCCCATTCGTCGACGAGCGAGACGTCGGTGCGACCGAGCCCGGTCTCCTCGACGAGTTCCCGCCACGCCGCGTCCTGCGGGGATTCACCGTGCTCGATGCCACCCTGGGGCAGCTGCCACTCGCCCGAGAGGTCACTGCGCTCGAAGGCCATGACGTGGCCGTCGGCGCGCCGCACCACAGTGATCACGCCGGCACGGAAATGGGGTCGGGCCATGGCCCCGGAGCGTAGCGATCGGGTGTGACGCTCAGGCCCACATGGACGCCCGTCAGCGGCCCAACGCCCGCAGGCGATCCCGCACGTCGGCGAACGCAACGTCACGGGCTGCGATCTCGCGGAACCACCGGGCGGCCGTCACGGTGTCGCCGGCACGGTCGTACAGGTCCGCGAGCACGTACCACTGACGGAGGTGGTGATCGCGCACTCGTTTCGGCGGTTTCGCGGCCGCTTGCATCAACTCGATCGCCTGCTTCAGCTCTCCACGATCGGCGAGCGACCCGGCGACGACGATCCGGGCCTCGGCCATCACCTCGTGCGGCGGCGACGACTTCCGGACCGCGCTCCACACGTCGTCGACGTCGTTCCACCGGCGCAGGGCGCGATAGCAGTCGGCGAGGACCGGCAGCAGCGACGGATCCGGCTTGAGCTGCCGCGCCATCTCCAGGGATTGAGCCGCCTGCTTCCATCGGCCCGTCCGGTAGGACGCCAATCCGCTCACCTCGTGGACGGCGGCGACCTGGGGGATCTCGCGAAGCAGCGGTGCCACCATTCGGCGTGCCTCGTCGAACCGCTCCCGATCGAGCGCCGCAGCGGCCGACGCGAGTCGCTCGGAGAGGCGCGCCGCCCGCTGAGGGTCGAGTATGTCGTGGATCTGTGAGACCACCTCGGGGTCGATCTCGGACGCTCGCCGATCACGTCGCCCGACGCGACCGCCGCGTTCGGTCGCAGCCTCGGCCTCGGCCCGCAACGAACCCTCGTCGATCCACTCCTCGATCTCGCGACTCTCGATCTTCGCCTGTTCGCTCTCGGGGGTGCGAGGTGTACGGCGCGGTCCACGCCGGGCGCGGACGTCGGCGGCGCGACGCTCTGCCTCGGTGCGCGGCTCGGGCCGGTCGCTGCGGTCGTCGCGTCCACTGGAGCGCCCACCGCTCGACCGGCGGCCGTCGTCGTCGCCCCGACCACCGGACCGACCACCGGACCGACCACCCGATCGACCACCCGGTCGACCACCGGGACGACCACCCGGACGACCACCCGGACGACCACCCGGACGACCAGCGCCGCCAGGGCGACCGCTGCCGGACGTGCCCGAGCGTCCGGAACGAGACCCGCCACCACGACCGCCTTCGGACGAGTCACCGCCCGAGCGCGGTCGTCGGGAGCGGTCGTCGGGCATGGCATCCCATGCTACGGGGCACGTCGTCCGATCCGCCCGAACCATGCCAACGACCGGACGGTTCCACGCACGAGCGGCGGAAAACGACGAAGAGCGCCACCCGTACGGGTGACGCTCCTCGAGCGAAAAATCCGGCGGCGTCCTACTCTCCCAGGGGATCTCTCCCCAAGTACCATCGGCGCTGAGAGGCTTAACTTCCGTGTTCGGGATGGGAACGGGTGTGACCCTCTCGCCATGGCCACCGGAAACTTGTTGTCAACTCGGGGCGCACCCGAGGACTCCAGAGCAAGCACGAGCGATCCGTAAAGAATCCAAGCCCTCGGCCGATTAGTACCGGTCGGCTGAACGTATTGCTACGCTTACACCTCCGGCCTATCAACGTGGTGGTCTCGCCACGGGCCTTACTGCGTTTACCGCATGGGAACACTCATCTTCGAACGGGTTTCCCACTTAGATGCTTTCAGCGGTTATCCCTTCCGGAGGTGGCTAATCTGCCATGCCCTTGGCAGGACAACAGACACACCAGAGCTCCGTCCGTCCCGGTCCTCTCGTACTAGGGACAGCCTTCGTCAATGTTCCTTCGGCTGCGGAGGATAGGGACCGAACTGTCTCACGACGTTCTGAACCCAGCTCGCGTACCGCTTTAATGGGCGAACAGCCCAACCCTTGGGACCTGCTTCAGCCCCAGGATGCGATGAGCCGACATCGAGGTGCCAAACCTTTCCGTCGATATGGACTCTTGGGAAAGATTAGCCTGTTATCCCCGGAGTACCTTTTATCCGTTGAGCGACCACGCTTCCACAAGCAATGGCCGGGTCACTATGCCCTACTTTCGTACCTGCTCGACTTGTTGGTCTCGCAGTCAAGCTCCCTTGTGTCATTGCACTCGACGGCTGATTGCCAACCAGCCTGAGGGAACCTTTGGGCGCCTCCGTTACAGTTTAGGAGGCGACCGCCCCAGTCAAACTACCCGCCTGGCGCTGTCCCTGATCCAGGTAATGGACCAAAGTTAGAGCCCCAAAATACGCAGGGTGGTATTTCAACGACGACTCCACACTGGCTGGCGCCAATGCTTCCAAGTCTCCCACCTATCCTACACAACGCAGTTCAAGACTCAACACCAAGTTATAGTAAAGGTTCACGGGGTCTTTCCGTCCTTCCGCAGCTAACGAGCATCTTTACTCGTACTTCAATTTCGCCGGGTCTATGGTTGAGACAGTGGGGAAGTCGTTACGCCATTCGTGCAGGTCGGAACTTACCCGACAAGGAATTTCGCTACCTTAGGACCGTTATAGTTACGGCCGCCATTCACTGGGGCTTAGGTTCACAGCTTCGCTCCGAAGAACTAACCGTTCCCCGTGACCTTCCAGCATTGGGCAGGCGTCACAGCGTATACAGCGCCTTGCGGCTTCGCACGCTGCTGTGTTTTTGGTAAACAGTCGCTACCCCCTGGTCTGTGCCACCCTCGCCAGCTCGGAGAGTAAATCTCGTCACCAGAAAGGGTCATCCTTCTCCCGAAGTTACGGATGCAATTTGCCGAGTTCCTTAACCATAGTTCTCCCGATCGCCTTGGTATTCTCTACCCGCCCACCTGTGTTGGTTTGGGGTACGGGCACCGTGTCAACTCACTGCTGGGATTTTCTTGGCAGCATGGGATCAGTGACTTCGACTTGTGTCTCGGCATCGCGTCTCAGCGTTACGACTCCAACTCTCATCGGAATCCGCCTACACGCTTACCCGGGGACTACCATCGCCCCGGTTCACCTACCCTCCTGCGTCCCCCTTCAGCTACCCGCCAGCAGCTCGGTCGGTTCGCTCACCCGAAGGTGAACAGCCCCAACGTTGCCACTCTTGGGCCTGACGTGAACACGGTGGTACTGGAATATTAACCAGTTGTGCATCGACTACGCCTTTCGGCCTCGCCTTAGCTCCCGACTTACCCTGGGAGGAAAAGCCTTCCCCAGGAAACCTTGGGCTTTCGGCGGAGGGGTTTCTCACCCCTCTCTCGCTACTCATGCCTGCATTCTCACTCGATGCCGCTCCACACGCCCTTCCGGACGAGCTTCACTGCAACATCGACGCTCCTCTACCGCTCGTACTTGCGTACGAACCCATAGCTTCGGCTCTGAACTTAGCCCCGTTACATTGTCCGCGCAGGACCACTCGACCAGTGAGCTATTACGCACTCTTTCAAGGGTGGCTGCTTCTAAGCCAACCTCCTGGCTGTCTGGGCAATCCCACATCGTTTTCCACTTAGTTCAGAATTAGGGGCCTTAGCTGATGGTCTGGGCTGTTTCCCTTTCGTCCAACGAAGCTCATCCCCCGTGGACTCACTGCCGCATTCTGGAGTACCGGCATTCGGAGTTTGACTGAGTTCGGTAAGCTTGTAGGCCCCCTAGTCCAATCAGTGCTCTACCTCCGGTACTGAACATGCGACGCTGCACCTAGATGCATTTCGAGGAGAACCAGCTATCGCCAAGTTTGATTAGCCTTTCACCCCTATACACAGCTCATCCCCGCCGTTTTCAACCGACGTGGGTTCGGTCCTCCACGAAGTCTTACCTTCGCTTCAACCTGGCCATGCATAGATCACTTGGCTTCGGGTCTACAGCATGCGACTCAACGCCCTATTCAGACTCGCTTTCGCTTCGGCTTCCCATCACTGGTTAACCTTGCCACATACCGTAACTCGCAGGCTCATTCTTCAAAAGGCACGCTATCGAGGCCATACCCGAAGGCATGACGACTCTCTAACTGCTTGTAAACCAACGGTTTCAGGTACTATTTCACTCCCCTCCCGGGGTACTTTTCACCTTTCCCTCACGGTACTGGTTCACTATCGGTCGCCAAGGAATACTTAGACTTACGGGGTGGTCCCCGCAGATTCACGCCGGTTTGCTCGGTCCCGGCGCTACTTGGGATGACAGTCGGAGGCTGCGTGCGTTTCAGATACGGGGCTGTTACCCACTCCGGCCCACCTTTCCAGGTGTGTTCTCCTACACAGCAGCTTGGTAACTCCGTGTGTGATCTGGTGCTCACACTACTGGTCCCACGACCCCACGTCAGCAACGCCACCAGGCTTGGCACTGACACGGTTTAGTCTCTACCCATTTCGCTCGCCGCTACTCAGGGTGTCGCGGTTGCTTTCCTTTCCTGACGGTACTGAGATGTTTCAATTCCCGTCGTTCCCTCCTCCGGCCCTATGTATTCAGACCGGGGTACCACTCCATGACGAGTGGTGGGTTTCCCCATTCGGACATCTGCGGATCGAGGCCTAGTCGACGGCTCCCCGCAGCTTTTCGCAGTCACTCACGTCCTTCATCGGTTCTTGGCGCCAAGGCATCCACCGTTGGCTCTTTGTAGCTTGGAATTCTGTAATACGTTTCGATCGTTCAAACAAATGAACTTTCATTCTGTTCTCCGAAGAGAACAAAAGATGCTCGTGCTTGCTCTGCAGTTCTCAAGGTGCGCTGTGACGCATGCGGAACTCGCACCGGACGGGCGGAGCTCGACGCAGCGGCGCCGGGCTGAGGTGTCGTGTGAACACACAACTCCCTCAAAACGGAAGAGAAGACGGTGGCCGGCAGCGACGTCGCTCGAGAGGAGGGACCGAATCCCTGCGACCTTCGAGGTCTGTGGCTGACAGCCCCACCAGTGCACCAACTAGGTGTGTCTCGACTGGGCCGTGCTGATGACGACCGACAGACGAGAAGACACTCCTTAGAAAGGAGGTGATCCAGCCGCACCTTCCGGTACGGCTACCTTGTTACGACTTCACCCCAATCACCGATCCCACCTTCGACGGCTCCCTCTCTTGCGAGTTGGGCCACCGGCTTCGGGTGTTACCGACTTTCGTGGTGTGACGGGCGGTGTGTACAAGGCCCGGGAACGTATTCACCCCGGCGTGCTGATCCGGGATTACTAGCAACTCCGGCTTCATGGAGTCGAGTTGCAGACTCCAATCCGAACTGAGACCGGCTTTGTGGGATTCGCTCACCCTCGCGGGATCGCAGCCCTCTGTACCGGCCATTGTAGCGTGTTTGCAGCCCTGGGCATAAGGGGCATGATGACTTGACGTCATCCCCACCTTCCTCCGAGTTGACCCCGGCAGTCTCCTGCGAGTCCCCAACTAAATGCTGGCAACACAGGATAAGGGTTGCGCTCGTTGCGGGACTTAACCCAACATCTCACGACACGAGCTGACGACAGCCATGCACCACCTGTGTCGGGCCCCGAAGGACACCCTATCTCTAGAGCTTTTCCCGACATGTCAAACCCAGGTAAGGTTCTTCGCGTTGCATCGAATTAAGCAACACGCTCCGCTGCTTGTGCGGGCCCCCGTCAATTCCTTTGAGTTTTAGTCTTGCGACCGTACTCCCCAGGCGGGGCACTTAATGCGTTAGCGACGGCGCGGATCTCGTTGGTTGAGACCCACACCTAGTGCCCAACGTTTACGGCGTGGACTACCAGGGTATCTAATCCTGTTTGCTACCCACGCTTTCGCTCCTCAGCGTCAGTTACGGCCCAGAGTGGCGCCTTCGCCACTGGTGTTCCTCCTGATATCTGCGCATTTCACCGCTACACCAGGAATTCCCCACTCCCCTACCGTACTCAAGTCACAGCAGTATCGAGTGGCCTCTCTGGGTTGAGCCCAGAGTTTTCACACCCGACTTACTGAACCGCCTACGAGCTCTTTACGCCCAATAAATCCGGACAACGCTTGGTGCCTACGTGTCACCGCGGCTGCTGGCACGTAGTTGGCCGCACCTTCTTCTGCAGGTACCGTCATTTTCTTCCCTGCTGAAAGCGGTTTACAACCCTAAGGCCTTCTTCCCGCACGCGGCGTTGCTGCATCAGGCTTTCGCCCATTGTGCAATATTCCCCACTGCTGCCTCCCGTAGGAGTCTGGGCCGTGTCTCAGTCCCAGTGTGGCTGATCATCCTCTCAGACCAGCTACCCGTCGATGCCTTGGTGAGCCATTACCTCACCAACTAGCTGATAGGCCGCGAGACCCTCCCAAACCGCACAAGGCTTTCTTCGATGCGCCATGCGACGCTACGAAGGTATTCGGTATTAGCAGTCGTTTCCGACTGTTATTCCCAAGTTTGGGGTAGGTTTCTCACGTGTTACGCACCCGTTCGCCACTAGGTCTTCTCGGAGCAAGCTCCGATGGACCTCGTTCGACTTGCATGTGTTAAGCACGCCGCCAGCGTTCGTCCTGAGCCAGGATCAAACTCTCCAACAAAAGTCTGTCGTCAGCGTCATGCGGTTGCACCTGCCGACGAACGACTGGTTGTCGAGCGCAATGTCGATTGGAATGTTCGAGCACTGCGATCTGACTTACGTTTGAGATGAGCTCTCCAGCCCATCTCTGTTCTTGTTGCCATCGACAGGGTATGTCGATGGCAGAATTGACAGACAGGTTCCTCTCACGAGCCACCCCGAAGGATGACCGCCCTGAAGACCTGCCCGCACTGGCGTTCTGTCTTCTCTTCCGTTTTCAAGGAGCCGAAGCTCGGGCACGTCGTGGTGATCGGTGAGGACCAACGTCGCTTGGTGCCTGGGCCCTTCCGGCGGCTGTGCAGCCTTCCGTGGGGCGGAGAGAAACACTAGCCGTGCGGTTCTGCCCACACAACCCTGTCAGGAAAGAATTTCGAGCAGGTGGTGGGACTTCTTGCCACGCTGCAGGAGCAGGTACCGCCCGTGCAACGGTTCATAGGCGCTGAGCTGGGAGTTCGCGTCGAGCACGACGCCGTTGCAGCGGTATCCCGAACCCTCGATCGTGCGCCGCGCGTCACTGTTCGATCGGGCCAGATCGGCCGTGACGAGGACACCGACGAGATCGTCGAGCTGGGCCCGCGTCGCGTGCGACGACGGCACCTCTCGGGCGACCGCGTCGAGGGCGGCGGCCGATGCCGTCGTGGGGTCACCACCGAACAGGACGTCGGCGGCCTCGTCGGCGGCGTCGGCCGCCGCACGGCCGTGGACGAGCTCGGTCATCTCGCGAGCGAGGGCGCGTTGGCACGGCCGCCGCTCGGGGACCTCCTCGTGTTCCGCAGCCAGAGCAAGTACCTCCTGGAGCGGGCGCATCGAGAGCATCTTGAGGTACGTCACCACCATGTCGTCCTCGGTCTGCATCCAGAATTGGCGGAACTGGTACGGCGAGGTGCGATCCGGATCGAGCCAGACCGCGCCGTCCACCGACTTGCCGAACTTCGTCCCGTCGCCCTTCGTGATCAACGGATGTGTGAGCGCATGTACGGCGGCGCCACATCGGCGCCTGATCAACTCGACGCCGGCCACGATGTTGCCCCACTGATCGGACGCACCTGCCTGGAGCTCGACCCCGTACGTCTCGAACAGATGCCGGTAGTCGTTCGCCTGGAGCAGCATGTAGCTGAACTCGGTGTAGGAGATGCCGTGCTCGCTCTCGATCCGGTGCCGAACCGATTCCTTCGCCATCATCTGGTTCACCGTGAAGTGCTTGCCAACGTCGCGCAGGAACTCCAGCATCGTCACCGGGTAGGTCCAGTCGGCGTTGTTGACAAGGGTCGCCTGAAACGGACCTGGCTCGAAGTCGAGCAGTCTGGAGAGTTGTCCCTGGATCTGCTCGACGTTGTGGCGCAGCGTGTCGAGGTCGAGCAGGCTGCGCTCCTCCGACCGGCCGCCGGGATCCCCGATCATGCCTGTGGCACCGCCTGCCAGCGGAAACGGTCGATGGCCGGCCAGCTGGAACCGCCTCATGAAGATCTGGCCGACGAGGTTGCCCGCATGCAGCGAGTCGGCGGTCGGATCGAAGCCGATGTACAAGCCAATCGGTCCACTCGCGAGCCGCGACCGGAGGAACTCCAGGTCGGTCGAGTCGTGAATCAGTCCACGGGCGGTGAGATCGTCGATCAGGTCCATACCGGACGCGATGATGCCACGCCCGCGAGGCGGCTCCCCAACGTGTTCCCGGCGTTGCGGGGTCAGCGCTGCCACCATGGAGCATCGGGCCACGAGCCGTGACCCTCCCACTCCATGTGGAAGCCGGCCGTCGGGTTCGGCTCACCGATCGGGTAGATCCCGCGGAGATCGACGGTCGGCGGCTCGGCGTCGGGATCCGGGCACGGGAGCGCCGGGGCGGTCCCCGGTGCCTCGGGCATCGGGCAGGCTCGATCGTCGAGGAACGCCAGCTTGCGCGAGACGTAGTCGGCCGCCGCCCACGGACCTTCGATCCGGAGGTGGATACCGTCCTGGGCGAACCATTCGTGTCGGTCTCTGGCGTACGTCGCCCAGTCGGCGATGACCACATCGGGGTAGCGACCTGAGGCCACCAGTTCGCGCAGGGTCGCATTGTTGCGGTCGAACACCGCAGCGAAGCCCGCATCGCCCGGCGACGTGTACGAGACGTTCGACCGCAGAGTGATCCACACGATCCGTTGCACGCCGCTCTCGCGGGCGAGTTCGACGATCGCGTCGAGATCGCTCGCGAAGTTGTGATCGCTGTCGTTGTACCCGGTCGCGACGACCACGGTGTGATAGCCCGCACCTCGCCACGCCAGCTCCGCGTACAGCGTGATCGGCACGTGCCCGTCGTAGTTGACGCACGATGGCGACACCCGACGGCGACACGATGCGAGATCGAGCATGTGGTCGACCCCACGGACGGCGTCGATCGCACCGTACGTCTTGATCCCGAGCCACGCCGAGTCGCTGATCAGGATCGCTGGGGTCGGCGGGGCGACCCGCTCCGCCGAACGATCAGCGGTGGCGGACGATCGCAACGTCGCAGCGGAGGCGAGCGCCGATCCCGTCACGGCGAACGCGAGGACGGAGACGACGAGGCGACGGGCGACACGAGGCACGACCTTTAGTATCGCCCGACGTCGTCGCCGGCGGGTGGCATCGACCGTTCACGACCCGAGGTGAGCACCGCATCGATGGCTACCGTTCGGCGTCGATGGCCGACCTCGACGAACTCGCTCGGCGATTCCGTGCCCTGGGAGAGACGTCGCGTCCACGGGCACCCTTGTACGGCCGGCTCTGTGCGACGATCGCCGATGATCCGTCGATCGTCGAACTCCTCACCGCTGCACCTGAGCACCAACAGCTCCCGGTGCTCCTGCTCGCCGCACTCCACGAGCAGGTGCTAGCGGCGCCCGACGGAGAGCTGGCCGGCTGGTACGCGACCGCGGTCGCGGACCCGCGAACCGACGACGTGGGAGCCGCGCTCCGTCGACACTGCCGCACTCACGGGGAGGCGATCCGGTGCACGGTTGCGTCCCGCAGCACCCAGACCAACGAGGTCGGACGATGCGGCATCCTGCTACCGGCGCTCGGCATCGTCGCCGAGGAGATGGGCGCGATCGCGCTCACCGACGTCGGCACGAGTGCCGGACTGAACCTCTTCCTCGACCACTTCGAGTACCACTACGAGCCGGGCGGCTCCGTGGGCGGCCCTTCGGCGGTGAGGTTCCAGATCGGCACCCGTGGCGCGGTCCCGGTGCCGTCGCGGTTGCCGCGAGTCACCGCTCGAATCGGGATCGATCGCGAACCGATCGACGTGACCGACGCTGCGGCCATCCGATGGTTGCGGGCGTGTGTGTGGCCAGATCAGCCCGATCGATTCCACCGCCTCGAACACGCGCTCGCCATCGCGGCGCTCGATCCGGCCGAGGTGCGGACCGCCGACGCCGTCGACGGGCTGTCCGATGCCGTCGCCACCGCTCGTCGGGCGGGCCATCCGGTCGTGATGAACTCGTGGGTGCTGAACTACCTCCCCGACGAGCGTCGCGATGCGTACCTGACCGAGATCGATCGACTCGGCGCCGACGGCGACCTGTCGTGGGTGTTCGCCGAATCCCCCGCACAGGCACACGGATTGCCGTTTCCCTCGAATCTCGAGGGTGCGCACGTGACTGCGCTGACACTCGTGCGTTGGCGTCGCGGTGAGCGGAGGGTCGACCACCTGGGCGTCAGCCATCCGCATGGCTACTGGTTGCACTGGGCGGCGTGACCGCCGGCAGCCCGTCGGCGACCCGGGCGTCGATCTCCGACCGACTCCGGAGCCGGGCCCGATCGAGGTGAGCGAACTGCTCGTCGTCGACGAGGGCTGCGTGGCGATCGTGGACGGCTCGGTGCGTGGTCCACGTCCAGCGGATGATCGATTCCTCCGGGTCCCAGCGGACGACGTGGGAGAGGCGCCCGCGGTTGCCGTTCCACAGCGTCTTCCGACGGATCACGCGACCGACCGTTCGACCGATGATGTGCCGCATCACCAGTACCAGGGGAAGAACGAGCCAGATCACGGCCCGTTCCCGAACCGGTCCGGACCGCACGACATCGCCGCCGTTGCCGTCGACCACCCGGCGGTGCCCGGCGGCCAACCGATCGACGCGATCGCGGAACACATCGGCATCGAGCGGCATCGAGCCGACCTGATGGTAGATCGAATCGCGCTCGACGAACGGCACGCCGAGTTGCACGGCGAGGGCGAGTCCCAGTGTCGTCTTGCCGCTCCCGCTCGGACCGACCACCGAGACGCGCCGCACGTGCGTCATCCTGACACGGGGTTACGCCAACGCCAGGGGACCTCCACCGCTCGACTGATGCCGACCCTCGGGCCGATCCGAGGCGAGCTCGGAGGCGGTGTGCCGTCGTCGTACAACCCGATCCCACGCCCCCGGCACACGTCGATGCCGTTGTGCTGTGGGCCGATCCCGAACGCCTGGCACAGCTTCGCGGGACCATCCGCCAGCTGCCGACGGCCCTGCCGCCGGTCGCGCATCACGTCGAGTCCCGCGATCGGCTCGACGGCACGGAGGAGCACCGCCGCGCCGACACCGGGCGACCCGGTCACCACGTTGGCACAGTGGTGCATCCCGTAGGTGAAGTACACGTAGAGGTGGCCCGGCGGGCCGAACATGACCGCGTTGCGCTCGGTCTGGCCGCGGAAGGTGTGACTCGCCGGATCATCCTCCCGGTAGGCCTCGACCTCGACGATGCGACCGATGCAGCCGTCGTGCACCAGCAGCTTGTTCAGCAGCAGAGGGGCGACGTCGGGAGCGTCACCGGCGAGCAGGGTCCGCGGAACGCGACGCACGCGTCAGTCGCCGGAGCGACGGATGAACTCGTCGTGCTCGATGGCGAGCATCGCCCTGAAGCGCTCGAGCTGAGCATCGAACGGATGGGGTCCGGCTCCTCCGGGCGACGTCCGCTGGCGGACGCCGACGCCCGGGCCGACGAGCGCGGCGGCGTCGTCGTCGATCTCCTGTGCTGCGAGCGTGCGCAGAGTGGCCTCCCCGGCCAGATGCCGTCGAACGAGTTGACCGACGATCGCATGCGCGTCCCGGAACGGGGTGCCGCCCCGCACGAGGTACTCGGCGAGGTCGGTGGCAGACGTCACCTCGACATCGGCTGCCGCTTGCATCGCTGCGGGGACGAACGTCGCCGTAGCGATCATGCCCGTGAGCGCGGCGACGGCCAGGTTGACCTGGTCGACCGAGTCGAACAGCCCCTCCTTGTCCTCCTGGAGGTCACGGTTGTACGCCAGCGGGAGCCCCTTGAGCGTCGTGAGCAGCGCCGTGAGGTTGCCGATCAGGCGACCGGACTTGCCTCGCGCGAGCTCGGCGATGTCGGGATTCTTCTTCTGCGGCAGCATCGACGAACCGGTCGCGAACGCATCGTCGAGCTCTGCGAACCCGAACTCCTCACTGGTCCAGAGCACCCATTCCTCGCCGATCCGGCTGAGATGGACCCCCACGAGCGCCAGATCGAAGAGCGCCTCGGCGACGAAGTCGCGATCGCTCACGGCGTCGAGCGAGTTGTCGAACGGCCGCGAGAAGCCCAGATCGGCCGCCGTGCCTGCCGGGTCGATCGGCAGCGACGTCCCGGCGAGCGCTCCGGCACCGAGGGGCGAGATGTCGAGTCGGTCGACCGTCGCCATCAACCGATCGATGTCGCGACCGAAGGCCCAGCCGTGAGCGAGGAGGTGGTGCGAGAGCAGCACGGGCTGCGCTCGCTGAAGGTGCGTGTAACCAGGCAGGTACACATCGCCGGCCTCGATCGCTCGAGTGAGCAGCACCTGCTGGAGGTCGTACAGACCTCGAGCCGCCTCGATGAGCTCGCGCTTGCACCACAACCGCAGATCGGTCGCGACCTGGTCGTTGCGGCTCCTGGCCGTGTGCAGCTTGGCGCCTGCCTCGCCGGCCAGCTGCGTCACTCGACGCTCCACGGCGGTGTGGATGTCCTCGTCGGATTCGACGAACTCGAATCGTCCCTCGGCCATCTCCTGGTACACGCGATCGAGCGCAGCGAGCACGGCGCCGGATTCGTCGTCGGTCAGTAGCCCGGCACGTGCGAGACCGCGGGCGTGCGCCTGCGAACCGGCGATGTCGTCGGCCCACATCCGACGGTCGAACGGCAAGCTGACCGTGTACGCCATCAAGGCCGCGTCCGGTCCCCCCTCGAACCGCCCGTGCCACAGAGTGTGGTGCTCTCGCTGCTCAGCCATCAGTGCCCTCCCTCGATCCCGGCCAGGTCGCGAAGTGTCGCCGCGAGCTCGTTCCCACCCACGTGCTCGGTGGCGACGCACATCATCGTGTCGTCACCGGCGACGGTACCGAGCAATCCGTCGATCCCGCTGCGATCGAGCGCCGAGGCCACGACGTGGGCGCAACCGGGCGGGGTGCGCACGACCACGAGGTTGGCGGAGTGCGTGACCTCGGCGACCCACTCACCCATGACCCGGCGCAACTGATCGAGCGGTGCGACCCGCTCGGGCACGAACTCCGGTACCGCGTAGACGGTGGCGCCACCGGGCACGCGTACCTTGACGGCACCCAGATCGTCGAGATCTCGCGACACGGTGGCCTGGGTCGCGGCGATCCCTTCGTCGGCCAACAACTCGACGAGTTGAGGCTGGTTGGTGACTTCGCGCTGCTGGATCAACCTCGCGATCGCCTGCTGGCGCTGGACCTTGCTCATCGGACGCCGGCCAGGAACGCGAGGATCCCACGTGCGCTGTGGAGGCGATTGTGGCCCTGCTGGTACACGACACTCCGAGGGCCGTCGATCACGTCGGCGCTCACCTCGAAACCGCGATAGGCCGGCAGGCAGTGCATGAACACCGCGCTCGCGTCGGCGCCGCTCATCATGGTCTCGTCGACGGTGAAGCCCTCGAAGGCCTGACGTCGGGCGGCCTTGTCGTCCTCCTGACCCATCGAGACCCATGTGTCGGTGTGGACGGCGTGCGCGCCCGCGACGGCGTCCGTGGGTCGCCCCGTTTGTGCGACCGACACGGCACCGAGCAGCTGGATGCGCTCCAGCTCGGCGTCGTCGGCGTCGAAACCGGCGGGACAGGCGAGGCGGACGTGCATGCCGAGCATCGCCGAGATCTCGGCGAGCGAGCGGGACACGTTGTTGTAGTCGCCGACGTAGGCCACCGTCTTGCCGTCCAGGTCGCCGAGACACTGCTGCATCGTGAGCGCATCGGCGAACGCCTGCAGCGGGTGGGAACGGTCGCTCAGCATGTTGACGACCGGGACGCTCGCCGCTGCGGCCAGCCGCTCGACGACCGAGTGCGAGAACACGCGGGCCGCGATCGAGCGCGTGATAGCCCTCCATGATCCTCGCAATGTCCTCGACCGGTTCGCGGGTGTCGAAGCCGACCTCCTCGCCACGCGTGTAGACCGGATGGCCGCCGAGCTGGACCACCGCCATCTCCATCGAATGACGCGTCCGATTCGACGGCTTCTCGAAGACCAGTGCCACGCCCTTCCCGTCGAGTGGTCGGCCGAGCGAATCGATCGGCCGCTCGGCGAGCTCGAGTATCAGACGGACCTCTTCGGCCGACTGGTCGGTGACATCGAGGAACGATCGCGTCATGGGGCGACCTCGGCGAGTGCTGCTGCGATCAGACCGGTGCCCTCGACGAGTTCGTCGACGCTCACCGTGATCGGGGGTGCGAACCGGAGCGTCGATGCGTTCACGGCGTTGCAGATCAAGCCCGATCCGAGGAGTGAGCGATACACGGACGGGGCGTCGATCCCGTCCGCCAGTTGGGCACCGAGCAGGAGTCCGCGCCCCCGGACCGACTCGATCTGCGGGATCTGGCGGAGGAGCTCGGTGAACCTGGCACCACGCTGGGTCGCGGCCGCTGGGGCATCGAGCCGGCGCATCTCGTCGATCACGGCGCTCACGGCCGCGGTCGCGAGCGCGGTGCCGCTGTAGGTGCTCCCGTGATCGCCGGGTCGAAAGACCGCCGCCACGTCGGTGCGCGCCCAGCAGGCGCCGACCGGCATCCCATTGCCCATCGCCTTCGCCAACGTGACGACATCCGGCCGGATCCCGTCGTGCTCGAAACCGAACCAGCGTCCGGTCCGGGCGAACCCGGTCTGGATCTCGTCGAGGATCAGCAGCGCGCCCACCTCGTCGCACAGGTCGCGAATGCCCTGGAGGTAACCGGCCGGTGCCGGGTTCACGCCCCCCTCGCCCTGGATCGCTTCGATCATGACGGCAGCCACCGATCCGTCCACCGCCGCGCGCACGGCGTCGAGGTCACCCCACGCGACATGGTTGAAGCCTTCTGGCATCGGTGCGAACGGTTCGTGCTTGGCGGGCTGCCCGGTGGCCGCCAGGGTTGCCAGCGTGCGACCGTGGAAGCTCCCGAGCGCGGTGACCACCGTGTGCCGACCGCGACCACCGAACTTCCGGGCCAGCTTCAGCGCGCACTCGTTCGACTCCGCACCGGAGTTCGTGAAGAACAGCTGACCGGCATCACCGGTCGCGTCTTCGAGCAGCTCGTTGAGCTTGACCGCCGCCGCCGTGGCCTGCGGGTTGGCGAAGAAGTTGCTGACGTGCAGCAAGGTGTTGGCCTGTCGGCAGATCGCGTCGGCGACCGCTTGATTGGCGTGACCCAGCGAGGTGACCGCGATCCCCGACAGGAAGTCGAGATAGCGCTTGCCGTCGGTGTCCCAGACCTCCGTGCCGGCGCCTCGCTCGATACTGATCGCCGGGGCGCCGAACACCGGCATGAACGGACACTGACTCATGTCGGTCGTGTCGAAGGTGTGTGCGCTCATCTGATCGTCCCTCCGTTCGTACAGGCGACCGTCGTTGTTCCGAGTTGGTCCACACCGCCCGCGTCGATGCCGCCTGGGAACCTGTTCGGTGCGGTCACGATTCGATCCCGCGGATCATCGTGCCGATGCCGGAATCGGTGAAGATCTCGAGCAGCAGCACGTGAGCGATCCTGCCGTCGAGGATGTGAGCGTTGTGGACCCCGTTGCGCACGGCATGGATGCAGCTCGCCACCTTGGGGATCATGCCTCCGGCGATGACACCATCGGCGATCAGCTGGTCGAGCTCGTCGGCGGTGGTCTGGCGGATCAGACTCGCTGCGTCGGCGACATCGCGCCGGAGCCCTTCGATGTCGGTCAGGTAGACCAGCTTCTCGGCGTCGAGCGATTCGGCGATCGCACCGGCCACGGTGTCCGCGTTGATGTTGTAGGCCTGGCCGGTCTCGTCGGAACCGATCGTCGCGATCACGGGGATGAATTCGTCGTGCATCAAGCCGAACAGCACATCCGGGTTGATCGCGGTCACATCGCCGACGTAGCCGAGCCGGGGGTCGCGTGCGATGGCTCTGATCAACCCGCCGTCGACCCCGCTGACTCCGACCGCGTAGTTCCCGTGCACATTGATGGCCGCGACGAGCTGCGGGTTCACGTGACCCTTCAACACCATGCGGGCGATGTCCACGGTCTCGGCATCGGTCACGCGGAGCCCGTCGACGAACTCGGCTTGTTTGCCGAGCCGCCGCATGAGATCGCTGATCTGGGGCCCGCCGCCGTGGACGACGACGGGACGCATCCCCACGAGGCGCATCAGCACGATGTCCTCGGCGAACAGAGACAGGGCGTCGTGATCGGACGTTCCGGCGAGCGCGTTGCCGCCGTACTTCACGACGACGATCTTGCCCGCGAATCGGCGGATGTACGGCAATGCCTCGACGAGCACCGCCGCCTTCACGCCCGCATCGCCGTGCTCGTCGGAGGTCGCTGTTCCGTCGGAGGCCACGGTCGCGTCCGAGGCCATCACGGCGCGACGCCGACTCGGGCGAGGCCACAGGTCTCGTCGAGACCCAGGGCGACGTTGGCTGCTTGCACTGCACCACCGGAGGCGCCCTTGGCGAGATTGTCGAGTGCGGCCAGCGCCAGCACGGTGTCGGTCCGCTCGTCATATCGCGCCGTGACCTGGACGAGGTTCGATCCGAGCGTGGCTTTGGTCGAGGGCGAACCGTCGGTGACGACCATGAACGGTTCGCCGGACCAACGCTCCCGCAGCAGGGCGAGCAGCGATTCGGTCGAGATGTCGACCCCGCGAGCGGGCTTGGCGTAGCAGGTGGCGAGGATCCCCCGATTCATCGGGACGAGGTGCGGTGTGAAGATCAGCTGGACCCCGATCTCCTGCTCCATCTCCGGGGTGTGGCGATGGTGCAGCAGGCCGTAGGCCGTCATGTTCTCGTCGACCGTCGCGAAGGTAACCGAATCGTCGTTCTTCCGTCCGGCGCCCGTCACGCCGGAGGCCGCGTCGACCACCACCCCGGTGGTGGCGATGAGTCCGGCTTCCACGAGTGGACGCAGCGCGAGGGTGGCGGTCGTGACGTAGCAGCCCGGCGTGGCGATGAGCTGGGCACCCTTCAGGGCGTCGCGATGCAGCTCGGGCAATCCGTAGACCGCATCGGCGAGCAGTCCGGGCTGGTCGTGCTCGAAACCGTAGTAGGTCGGGTAGTGCGCCGCATTCCGGAGTCGGTACGCAGCGGAAAGATCGACGACGCACCCGACATGGCCGACGAGCTCGGGGGCGATCGCCATCGAGGCCTCGTGCGGGAGCCCCAGGAAGATCAGGTCGAGCCGGCGCGCACGCTGGAGGTCGAAAGGCTCGTAGACGAGGTCGGGGTAGGCGGCGCCGAGGCCCGGGTACAGGTCGGCGGCGCGGAGGCCGGCCTGGGTGTCTCCGGTGGCGTAGTCGACCTCGAAGTCGGGATGGTGCGCGGCGAGCCGCAGGAGCTCGGCGCCGGTGAAACCCGACGCACCGACGATCCCGACGCGTACCATGTCGCATGATCATACACAGATGCGCATGGTCATACAACCGTGTCGGGATATCGCCCCTTCGCCTCGATGGTTCCCACACTTGGCACACTGATCGGGTGATTCCCGGCGCATCGCAGACCAAGGGCCGGCTGCTCGTGGCCACGCCGCCGCTGGAGGACCCGAATTTCGACCGCACGGTCGTCTACGTCCTCGAACATCACGTCGAGGGAGCGCTCGGTGTGGTGATCAATCGACCCGGGGACGAGGATCTGGCTGAACCGCTCGACCGATGGGACGACCTGCAGGCCGCGCCCGGCACCGTCTTCCACGGCGGACCGGTCGAGCCGGATGCGCTGATCGCGTTGGCCCTGGCGAAGGAACCGGTGGTCGAAGCGACCGAGGAGCTGTCGCCGATCTCGGGTCGGGTCGCGTCGGCGGACCTGACCACCGACCCCGCCCTGCTCGCCGCCCGCGTGAACGCGGTGCGGGTGTTCCGCGGGTACGCCGGTTGGGGGCCGGGGCAACTCGAGGGCGAGATCGAGTCGGGGGCGTGGCTGGTGCTCGACGCCGAACCCGACGACGTCTTCGCTGCCGTGCCCGCCGATCTCTGGCGGACGATTCTGCGCCGTCAGGGCGGACGACTGGCCTGGCTCGCATCGGCTCCCGACGATCTCAGCGCCAACTGACCACCCTCATCGGCGCGCACCCACCGGCTGTCGGCGGATGCGGCACCACCGGCAATCAGCGAGCGGCCGTCCGCCGATTCGGGAACGGGTCCGAGGTGGACCGGGGCACGCGGAGGGATCAGGTGGTGCGCAGTGAACGCAGCAACGAGATGGCGTCTCCGGCTCGGGCCACCGGAACCAGCAGGTGGTCGTGGTGATAGCCGGCGAGCATGTTGCAGGCGATGCCCGCATCGGCGAGCACCTTGCTCACGGCAGCGGTGAGCCCGACACCGTCGAGCGCGCTGTGGACCCGCAACGTGAGCCAGGCGGCCTCGAACGTCACCGGAGCACCCGCTCGGTGCGCATCGTCGACCGTGACGACGTACGTGTGCCCCTCCGGCTCGATCACGGTGGCGTGGGCTTCCGGAGCGAGCACGGGCCACTCCCCGGTCACGAACGTGTAGACGCCTTCGCGCCGTTCGACGTCGAGATCGTCGAGCAGCTTGGCGAGATCGCGCTCCCCGTGCATCCGATCAGCCTCGCAGCTCGGCTCCGAGGTTGCCAGCGGCGGCGGTGGCGGCCCGGCGAACCTCGGCGATGTCGGTGTCGGTGAGGTTGCGGTCGGGTGCCTGGAGACGGAGTCGGTAGGCGAGGCTGCGCTGCCCATCACCGAGCGGCGTTCCGCGGAACACGTCGAACAGCTCGATGCCGACGAGGAGCCCTCCCGCCCCCTGCCGGATGGCCTTCTCCAACTTCTCGGCCGGGACGTCGTCGGCGAGCACGAAGGCGAGATCGAGGTCGCTCGTCGGCGTTCGGCTGACGGGTTTCCAGATCGCCGGCTTCGGAGCACGATCGAGGAGCTCGTCGATGTTGAGCTCGAGAATCGCAACCCGCTCGGTCACCTCGAACCGGCGGAGCACCCCTGGGTCGACCTCGCCGATCGCCCCAGTGGGCTGCCGTCCGGACTGCAGTGTCGCCGACCTGGTCGCGTGCAGACCTGCTGGAACGTTCCCCTGATCGATGCGGGCGCCGACGCCCAGTGCTGCGGCGATCTCTCGCCAGACGGCCATGGCGGCGGGCGCGTCCTCGCCGGCGAGCACGACGCACATCGACTCGAACTCGTCCGGCAACTCACCGGTACCCGGTGGGTACACGTGACCGATCTCGAACAGGCGGACACCGCGTCGCCGGTGTGACTCGTTGTATGCGATGGCGCGCAGCAACCCGGGGCGCAGAGAGGTTCGGAGCACGCTCTCCTCGACCACGAGTGGGTTGGTGATCCGGATCGCCGGGCCGTCCAGACCGGCCCGGGCCAACGTGTCGGGCGCCAGGAATGGATTGGGCATCGCCTCGGAGATGCCGAGGCCGAGCAACACCTGCCTCAGCAGACGTCGCCGCTGTTGGTGAACCGACAGCGCGCCGTGCACGGTCGACTTGGGCATGGTCTTGCCGACCCGCTCGTATCCGTAGTGGCGCGCCACCTCCTCGATGACGTCGACCTCGGCCTCGCAGTCCGGGCGCCACGACGGGATCGCCACCGCCCGCGCGTCACCCTCTCCGGAGACCGTGAACCCGATCGGATCGAGCAGGCCGGGGAGATCGTCTGCTGCCAGCTGAGTGCCGAGGATCCGGTTGACCTCCATGATCCGGACGGTCGTCGAGCGGAGCTGCGGTGGCAGACCGGCCCCGCGTTCGTCGTGGGCGCCGGCGTGCACGACGATGTCGGGACACGTCTCGCCGAGCAGTTCGACGAAACGGGCGATCGCGGTGTCGATGACGTACGGGTCGCATCCACGCTCGTAGCGACCCGATGCCTCGGACCGGAGACCCAGCCGACTCGACGTCTGCAGCACGGACAGCGGCTGGAACCACGCGATCTCGAGCACGACCGTGGTCGTCGCGTCGGTGATCTCGGTGTCGAGTCCGCCCATCACGCCGCCGATCCCGATCGGACGATCGTGGGCGTCGCAGATCAGCAGGTCGGAGGCGACGAACGTCCGTGTCTCGCCGTCGAGGGTCACCATCTGTTCGCCGTCGCCGGCGGTGCGGATGCGAAAGCCACCACCCCCCAGGCTGTCGAGATCGTAGGCGTGGTTGGGCTGATTGAGCTCGAGCATCACATAGTTCGAGACGTCGACGACGTTGCTGATCGGTCGCATTCCGGCGGCCGCCAGGCGGCGTTGCATCCATCGGGCGCTCGCCCCGACCCGCACCCCCGACATGACCGTGCTGGTGAACCGGCCACACCGTTCGCCGTCGATCAGCTCGACCGGGGCGGAGCGGGACGGTCCGAGCGGAGGCAGGGGCGGTCGCGGCGGGCGGAACTCGACACCCATCTGCGCGGCGACGTCGCGGGCGATCCCGACGTACCCCCAACAGTCCGGTCGATTCCGCGTGACATCGAGGTCGAACAGCACGTCGGGGGTGATCCCGAGGGCCTGGCCGTACGGCACACCCAGCGCGACATCGTCGGGCAGGATCATGATGCCGCTGTGGTCGGTGCCGAGCCCGAGCTCGTCGGGCGCACAGAGCATGCCCTCGGAGTCGATGCCGAGGATGCCGCGGCGCTCGATCGTCATCCCGTTCGGCATCGTCGTGCCGAGCGTGGCGAGCGGCACGATGTCGCCCTCGCTCAAGTTGAACGCGCCGCACCAGACGTGGCGCTGGTCGCCGTCGCCGGCGTCGACATGGACACGCTGCACCTTCGCGGCATCGGGATGCTGTTCGAGTCGGAGCACACGCGCCGTGATCACACCGTCGACGGTGTCGCCGACGTGCTCGACATCCTCCACCGCGAGCCCGAGCGCCGTCATGGTGTCGGCGAGCCCCCGGACCGCCTCGGCATCCGACGGATCGCCGAAGTCTCCGTACTCGTTGAGCCAAGAGAGCAACACCTTCATCTCGTCACCTCCGGGGTGATCGCCCGAGCAGGCAGTCGGGCAGCTGGGTGGTCGTGAAGCATGCGAGCCGAGCCTCGAACCGGCTCAGAACTGCTCGATGAAACGGATGTCGTCGGTGTACATGTCGCGGAGATCGGCGACCTGGTGACGCATCACTGCCATGCGATCGATGCCGAATCCGAACGCGAACCCGCTCCATTCGTCGGGATCGAGTCCACCGGCTCGGAGCACGTTCGGGTGCACCATCCCGCACCCACCCAGCTCGAGCCACGACCCGTCGGGCCGCTGGATGTCGAACTCGGCCGACGGCTCGGTGAACGGGAAGTACGACGGCCTCAACCGGGACGTGAAACCCGGCCCGAAGAACGCGTGGGTGAACGCCTCGATGGTGCCGGCGAGGTCGGCGAGGGTGATGTCGCGATCGACCACGAGCCCCTCGATCTGGTGGAACACCGGCATATGGGTCGCATCGGGGGTATCGCGGCGGAACACTCGGCCCGGTGCGACGATGTAGATCGGCGGTTCCTGTTGGAGCATGGTACGGATCTGCACCGGCGACGTGTGGGTGCGCAGCACGGTTCGGCCGGGCTCATCGCCCGCTTTCCCGTGATCGACGAAGAGCGTGTCCCATTCACCGCGAGCCGGATGCCCGATCGGCATGTTGAGCGCCTCGAAGTTGTGCCAATCGGTCTCGACCTCGGGTCCTTCGGCCACCTGGAAACCGAGGCCGATGAAGACGTCCTCGAGCCGTTCCCACGCCTGGGTGACCAGATGTGCGTGTCCTCGCCGCGGCGGCGCGAGGTACTCGGTCAGATCGAGGCGCTCGGATTCGACCTGGGCGCGGAGCGCCGTCTCGCCGATCTCGACGCGGCGACCCTCGAGTGCGGCCGTGACCGCCTCCAGCGCCTCGTTCACCGCCGCGCCGGCGGTCTTCTTCTCCTCGACGGTGGCGAGCGATCCGAGTCGCTTCTTGAACTGAGCGAGCTGTCCTTGCTTGCCGAGCAGCCGCGTATCGAGCGCGGCGACCGCTTCGAGCGACTCGGCGGTCTCGATCTGGATGAGCGCAGCGTCGCGTGCAGCGCCGATGTCGTCGATCACGAGAGTCCTTTCAACACGACGAGGGTACGGGAACGTGGAACATCATCCCCGGATGGACTCAGGATCAGGTGCGCGATGCTGCCGGCGTCACCGTCCCCGGGCTGTCCACCCGGGGCACCGAAATCGCCGTATCGTCGTCACGAGACCACAGACTAGGGGCACGATCATCGGTCGACCAACCGACTTCACGGCTGCCGACCGTCGACGCCTCGACGCGCGGCCTCGAACACCAGGAGGGTCGCGGCCATCGCGACGTTGAGGCTCTCGGTTCTGCCCTGGTGTTCGATCCGTACCCACTCGTCGACCGGGGCGTCATCCGAGAGACCGTGGGCCTCGTTGCCGAGCACGATCGCAACCCGCCCCGACCAATCGACGTCGGCGTGTCGGCCACCCCGGTGCGACGACGAGCCGACCAGGCGGTACCCGGCCGCACGAACCTCGGCGAGGGTGGCGGTGAGTACCGGCACGTGGAAGATCGCGCCGGCGGAGGCGCGCACGACCTTGGGGTTGAACGGATCCACCGACCCCGGTGTCAGCGCGACCGCATCGACACCCGCCGCCTCCGACGACCGGAGGATCGTGCCGAGGTTGCCTGGGTCTCCCAGTCGATCCGCCACCACCACCAGTCCGTGCGAGCGATCGGTCGGGCGCAACGCCCGATCGGTGTCGCGGACGTTGACGATCGCAACGTGGGGTTGAGGGTGGTCGGTGGAGGCGACTCGTTCGAGGACGCCGGCGCCCAGCTCGAACAGGGGCGCCGACGAGATCGCAGTCGCGCCGCTCGCGACGAACTCGGTCTCGATCTCCCAACCAGCGGCGACCGCTTCGGCTATCAGGACGGCGCCCTCGACCACGAACGCGCCCTCGGCCGAACGCGAACTGCGGCGCCCCAACAGGCGCCGCAGTCGTTGAACCTTCGGATTGTTGAAGGCCAGTGGTTCGCTCAGAGCGAGGCTCCCTACAACGCAGCCTTGGCCTGCGCGACGAGCGCCGAGAACGCTGCGGCGTCGGTGACGGCCAGATCGGCGAGGATCTTGCGGTCGACCTCGATGCCGGCAGCGTTGAGGCCGGCGATGAAGCGGCTGTAGCTCATGTCGTTCTGGCGACAGGCGGCGTTGATCCGCTGGATCCAGAGGCGACGGAACTCGCCCTTCTTCGCCCGCCGGTCGCGGAACGCGTACTGCCCGCTGTGGAGCAACTGCTCGTTGGCGGCCCGGAACGAACGGCTCTTGTTGCCGTAGTACCCCTTGGCCTGCTTGAGGACCTTCTTGTGGCGCTTCTTGGCAGCCACACCGCGCTTGACGCGTGCCATCGTGATGTCTCCTTGTGTCGGTCGGTCGATGCTGATCTGCGTCGATCAGCGCTCGGCGAGGAGGCGCTTGATCTTCTTCTCGTCGCCGGGGTGTACGTCCACGTCACCGGCGAGGCGACGGGTGCGGGTCGACGACTTCTTCTCGAACAGGTGCTGACGCATGGCCTGTTGGCGGCGCAGCTTGCCCGTTCCGGTCTTCTTGAACCGCTTGGCCGCGGTCTTCGATGTCTTCATCTTCGGCATCATTCGTCTCCTGATGTCTCCGGGGGGGTGTCGGCGGCAACGGCCGCCTCGTCGGTTCCGACCACGTCGACGGCAGCCGCCTGGGCTGCCTCGGCTGCCGCCTGCCTGGCGGCCTCGGCCTCGGCCTTCTTGATCGCTTCTTGTGCCTTCTTGTCGGGTGCCAGAACCAGTGTCATGCTGCGACCCTCCATCCGAGCTTGGTTCTCGACCTTGGCGATCGGACCGACCGTCTCGATCACGTCGTCGAGGATCTTGCGGCCGAGCTCCGGGTGGGCCATCTCACGTCCTCGGAACTGGAGCGTGACCTTGACCTTGTGACCGTCGTCGATGAACTCGATGAGGTGGCGCAACTTGGTGTCGAAGTCGCCCTTGCCGATCTTCGGGCGGAACTTCACCTCCTTGATCGTGACGTGGGTCGTCTTGCGTCGGGCTTCCTTGGCCTTCTGCGCCTCCTCGTACCGGAACTTGCCGTAGTCCATGATCCGGCACACCGGCGGGTTCGCCATCGGCGCCACCTCGACCAGATCGAGATCGAGACCACGAGCCATCCGCAGCGCCTCCGGGACCGGTTTGATTCCCAGCTGGTCGCCGTCGGGACCGATGAGGCGGACCTCACGGGCCCGGATTCGGTCGTTCACGCGGTGTTGGTCGCTCTTCGCGGCTATGACTGATCACTCCTGTGCAATGGGTTGGCCTCCCACTCGTCGATTGCTGGTCTGCTCGACGCGAAGTCCAATGCGGAGCAGGCCAGCCCGGTGGCCGCTCGACCGGGTGACCGGTCGGATTCGGATGGCCTGGCAGACCGTGATCATCATTCGACCCGGACGCACTCGATCGTCCCGCAGGAGGTTCGGTGGCCGGGTGGGAGCCACTGGCACGAGTGCCGATGGGCCCCACTTCGCCTCGATTGTCACCGGTCGCCGAAGCGACCGACCTGGGTAGGGTAGCGCACGTGAGCGACGAAACCGACCTGACCAGCGCCGATGGCGGCGCCGGACACCAGGACGCACCCGATCAGGCCGCCGAGATCGAGGCGGCGATGGCGGAGGCTCGAGCCCGGCTCGCCGATGTTCCGGCCGAGATGGTCGTCGTCAACCATGTCATGGGCCTGTACGAGCTGGGCGCGATCCACCTGTCGTCGGAGACCCCGGATCTGGTTTCGGCTTCACTGGCGATCGATGCGATGGCACTGCTCGTGGAGGGCCTCCAGGAGCGGCTCGGCGACGACACCCAGACGATGCGCGATGCGCTCGCGAACATCCGGATGGCCTTCGTCGGCGTCAAGACCCAAACCGGCCAATCCGATCCCGGCGACGACTGACGAGCCCGCGGCGCACACGATCGGTCATCCGGTGCCGAAGCGCCCGCACGGTGCCGAACGCACGTGGCCGTCGCGGACGATGACGTCTTCGGCGCGCAGGAGCTGCGCCTGCTCGCGCTCGTGACCGGGAACGAGCCGTCCGCTGGCGTTGACGACCCGCCACCAGGGCACGTCGATCTCGGTCGTCGACAGGATGAGGCCGACCAGGCGCGAATGTTTGGGATACCCGGCCGTGTCGGCGACATCGCCGTAGCTCGTCACCTCGCCGGGCTGCAGCGCGATCAGGACATCGATGATGCGGCGTTCGCGCTCGTTCACGTCACGCCGTCACGTCGCGCCGTCACGCGCACCTGACGGGCATCGCGCTGGCCACCATCCCGTCGTGCCATCACGTCTGACGATCACCCGTCACCATCACGTCTCACCATCACGTCTCACCATCACGTCTCACCATCACACGTCTCACCATCACACGTCTCACCATCACACGTCTCACCATCACGTCTCACCATCACGTCTCACCATCACGTCTCACCATCACACGTCTCCACCATCACGTCTTGTGGAGACTGCCGGCCTGCATCCGTCCGAACCTCGGCAGCGGCTGGAAACGGACCGGTAGACCGACGTCGATGGTGCGTGTTCCGTCCGCGATCTCGATCATGTGGAACAGATAGGACGTTCCGTCGTCGGCCGTCACCGTACCGAGTCCCTTCGCCTCGTCGAACTCGGTGACTCGCCCCGAGATCACGTCGGACGCCCGCACATCCTGGCCGGACCGTGACGCCGGCCGGTGTCGACGATCATCGTCAGTGCACGATCTTGCTGATCGGGATCTCGAGGAGATCGGTGGCACCCGCCTCCCGCAATGCCGGGATGAGACGGTTGATGCCGTTCTTCTCCACCACCGTCTCGATGGCGTAGTCGCCGTTGGCGAGCTGGTTGACCGTCGGCGACTTGGCCGACGGCAGGACGTCGATCACGGCGCGCTCGCTCCCGGCTGCGACGTTCAGCTTCAACAGCACCTTGCCGCGGGCCTCGAGCGCCCCGTTGAGCAGGGTCATCAGCTGATCCATCGCATGCTTCTTCACCGGGTCGGCGAAGCTCTTCGGGTTGACGACGACCTCGGTGTAGCTCGTGAGGATCGTGTCGATCACGCGCAGACCGGCCGCGCGCAACGCCCGTCCCGTCTCGGTGATGTCCACCACGCAGTCGGCGATGTCGGGGATCTTCGCCTCGCTGGCCCCGTACGACAACCTCACGTCGGCGTCCACCCCCTTGTCCGCGAAGTACCGCCGGGTGAGTTCGGGGTACTCCGACGAGACGCGCACACCGTCGGGAAGGTCCTCGACCCGATGCACCGCCGAATCACCGGCCACCGCCACGACCACGCGCACCGGGTTCGACGTCGCCTTGGAGTACCGCAGCTCGCCGAGGCTCTCGACCAGCGCGCCGGTCTCCTCGACCCAGTCCCGACCGGTGATCCCGATGTCGAACAAGCCTTCGGCCACGTAGGTGGGGATCTCCTGCGGCCGGAGGATCCGGACCTCGTCGACTCGTGGATCGTCGATCGTGGCCTTGTAGTCGACCGACGACGACCGGACGACACTCAGGTCGGCGGCCTCGAACAGCTCGAACGTCGCTCGTTCGAGAGAACCCTTCGGGAGCACGACGCGCAGCACGCCGCCCGAGGCTAGCGAGGCGACGCACGGACCGTGCTGGACGTTTGGGTGTGCAGCCACGGGCTACCGTCGTCGACATGCCGACCGACCGGCCGACCGCCGACAGCGAGCTGATCGACGCCGCGACCCGGGCCCGCGGCGACGCATACGCCCCCTACTCCGGTTTCACGATGGGCGCAGCGGTTCGCACCGACGTCGGCGACATCGTTCGCGGTGCTCTGGTGGAGAACGTCTCGTTGGGGCTCGCGATGTGCTCGGAACGGGTGGCGTTGTTCGCCACTGCGACGGCCGGGCGACGTCCCGTACGGCTGGCATTGGTGTCGCGGCGAACCGACGGCGCGCTCACCTATCCGTGTGGTGCCTGCCTCCAGGTCGCGCTCGAGCTCGGCGGACCCGACGTCGAGGTGATCGTTTGCGACCCGGACGGTGCGACCGAGTCGTCGACCGTCGGTGAGCTGCTCCCCCGCGGACCGAAGAAGGACTGATCCACCGCGACCCGCCGCGCATCTGTTATCGCGTTGCTCAAGCCGAGGCCGGCGACGTCGATGAATACGGTGGTGGAACTCCTCCCCAACTCCCTGTCGTTCCGCGTCGTGACCACCCTCGACGTCGAATCGGAAACTCAGATCCCTCGGGGTTTCAGTGGCCGCGTTCGCCTCTCGGTCGACGGTGTCGTCGAATCGATCGCCTGGTACGACCGGGGCGTGTTGGAGGATCCCAGCCCGCGCACACCGGCCTACGTGAGAGTGCGTCGGGACGGTCGGACCAAGCAGGAGCGCCACTACCGCCTCGGCCGATTGCACGACCCGGAGCCGGGGCGACCGGCGGTGCGCGGGTTCTTCGCCAACGGTTCTCGGCGCTACGAGGAGCACTATCGGTACGGGCGTCGACATGACTCGAACGGCAGCCCGGCGATCGTGAAGTGGCGCGAGGACGGCAGCCTGCGAAGCACCCGGAACTACTTCGAGGGCCAGCGGGTCGACGGCGCGATCACATCGAACAGCCGACGCCGAGCCTCGTAACGAGCGGGATCAGTGCTCGGTCGGGTCGGCGTGCAGCAGACGGAGGGCGTGCGGCACGACATCGAGCACGGCGTCGATCTGCTCGATCGTGCCCCTCGGCGAACCCGGAGTGTTGCAGATGATCGTTCGGCCACGGATGCCGGCCACGCCGCGTGACAGCCGGCCGAAGGGGCTCACCAACCGCATCGACTCGGCGAGCCCCGGCGCATCCCGCTCGATCACGGCGAGCGTGCCTTCCGGCGTCTGGTCGCGGGGTGCGAACCCGGTGCCGCCGGTCGTGACGATCAGCCCTGCGAATCCCTCGCTCATCGCGACCAGCCGATCGGAGACCGCGTCGCTGCCGTCGTGGGTCACTTGGTGATCGACCACCTCGAAGCCGTTCGCGGCCAGGTGGTCGGCCAGGCCCCTGCCGCCGCTGTCGTCGCGGGCACCGTGGAACACTCCATCGCTCACGGTGAGCACCTTCGCGTACAGCGGGGTTGCGTCCGGATCGCTCATGAGGTGCGACGGTACCGAATCATGACCATGCCGTCGGTGTCGGTCTCGTGGGGCAGGACGCGCCACCCGTGGCCGTAGCGGCGCCAGGTGCCGGTCGGGGGTTCGCGATCGTCGACGGCGAAGCCGGCGGGGATCGGATGCTCGATCGACTCTGCCGCTGTGAGGGTGCAGACGCTGTAGACGAGCCTGCCACCGGGGCCGACGAGAGGCGCCGAGCGTTCGATGATCGTAGCCTGCAGCGCTGCGAGCTCGTCCAGATCGCCGCGCTGGATGCGCCACCGGGCGTCCGGGCGTCGGCGCAGCGCACCGAGCCCCGTGCACGGAGCATCGATCAGGACGGCATCGAACGAACCTGGCACGAACGGCGGCTCGGTCGCATCGGCGACCACGGCGTCGAGCGGGAGTCCGAGGCGGTGCGCGTTCTCCGTGATCAGTCCGACACGGGCCGACCGGAGATCCGCAGCCGTCACGTTCGCCCCGGTCGTCGCCATCGCAGTCGCCTTCCCGCCCGGCGCTGCGCACGCATCGAGGACGCGCTCACCCACCCTGCACTCCACCGCCGCCGCGACCCATTGCGATGACGTGTCCTGTACGTAACCGTCGTCACGCACCGTCACCTCCGGCGACTCGTTCATCCGCGACATCGTGCGCATGGCCGCATCGGCGCCGAGCTCGTCGGTCAGGAGCTCGCCGATCCAATCCGGATAACTGAGCCGAGCGAGCTCCGAGGGCCAGATCATGTCGGTCGTCGAGACCCTGCGGAGCACCGCGTTCACGAATCCCCGCACCCGCTTGGGGGCGAGCCCGACGGTCTCGCCGACCGCCGCGTGGGCCGGGACGCCGGCGAACTCCAGCTGATACGCCCCGAGTCGGAGCAGGGTCCGTGTCGACGGGTCGGGGGGCGACGACACGAAACGGTCGACCAGTGCGTCGCAGGCGCGTCTCATGCGCGTCGTTCCGTACACCAGATCGGTGGCGAACCGGCGGTCGGCCGACGACAAGCCGGCACGGTCGAGCATCGCACCGAGAACCAGGTTGGCGTAGGCGCCGTCGGCCTCGATGCGCTTGAGGGCGTCGTAGGCGACCTGTCGAGCGGTCGTCACTCGAACCGCTCACCATCGGCCGGGCGGGCGCCGTTGCGCCAAGCCGCAGCGTCGATGCGCGGCTTGCCCTCGGGCTGTACGACCGTCGGCACCACGATGCCGTCGTCGAGTCGAGCCGCGTGGATCTTGATGCGTGCACCCCGGAATGTCGTCCAGGCGCCACCGATCCGGATCAATCGGTGGATCTCCACGCCCGTTCGCGACCAGTCGATGCGCCGTTCGGCCGCATCGAGCTTGGCAGCGTAGGTGGCGACCCCGATCTGGGGCGCGGGCTCACCGAGGCCGCCATCGAGGGTGTCGACGAGCAGACGAGAACCGACCTCGACCAGTTCCGCACGCAGTTCGTCCGCCGTCGTGTCGGCGCCGATGGGCACGTCGACCCGGGTGTAGACGTCGCCGGTGTCGAGGCCTTCCTCGAGCGCCATCACGCACACGCCGGTCATCTCGTCGCCCGCCAACAGGGCCCGCTCGACCGGCGCCGCGCCGCGCCAACGTGGCAGCAGCGAGAAGTGCAGGTTGACCATCGGCACCTCGGCGAGCACGTGGGGGCGAACGAGGCGGCCGTACGCGACGACGACCCCGAGCTCGGCGCCGACGTGCATCACGTCGTCGACGTCGTGTGAGACGGCCAGGTCGAGCTCGATCGCGGCGGCCTTGACGGGGCTCGGCGACGTCGCCCCGCCTCGCCCCCGCCGTTTGTCCGCTCCGGTGACGACGAGAGCGACATCGTGACCAGCGGCAGTCAGCGCCGTCAACGGCGGCACCGCCGTTGCCGGGGTGCCGAGGTACACCAGCCTCACGAGGAACGAAGTCGACGGAGCCGCGGCTCGCGAGCCGGCTCGCCGGGAGCGGCGCGCTGGAGCCGACGGAACTCGGCCAACGCCTCCTTGCGCTGGTCGGGCTGCATTCGATCGAACATCAGCACGCCGTGCAGGTGATCGAGCTCGTGCTGGTACATCCGGGCTTCGAGCTCGTCGGCCTCTCGTTCGACGATGTTGCCCCCGATGTCGACACCGCGCAGCAGAACGGTCTTGGGTCGGATCATCTCGACGTACAGGCCGGGAATCGAGAGGCATCCTTCGTCGTAGGCCCACTCGCCGTCGGACTCGACGATCTCGGGGTTGAAGATGGCTTCGCGCTCGCCGTCGCCGAGATCCCAGACGAAGACCTGCTTCTGCACCCCGATCTGAGGTGCCGCGAGGGCGATGCCGAGCTCGCTCTCGTAGAGCGTCGTGAACATGTCGTCGACGAGCCGCAGGAGTTTGCCGTCGACATCGGTGATGGGCGCGGCCGCCGACTTCAACACCGGGTCGCCGAAGGTGCGAATCGCGTACGCCATGACGTGCCAGGCTACCGGCGGTGAGCCACTACTTCGACGAGCAGCCGGGTGTCGCTTCGGCCACGTCGGTCGTCGACGTGTCACTGCCCGATGTCGCGTTCACGATGCTGACCGACCGCGGCGTGTTCAGCCACGGTCACCTCGACATCGGGACGTCGCTGCTGTTGCGCGAGGCGCCCGAACCGTCGCGGACAGGCGATCTCCTCGATCTGGGGTGTGGTTCCGGTGCGATCGCGCTGACGATGGCGAAGCGCTCGCCCCGGGCCGTGGTCTGGGCCGTCGACGTCAACGAACGGGCGCGCGAGCTCACCGCGCTCAATGCGGAACGCAACGGTGTCGGCAACCTCCGCGTCGTCGCTCCGGACGATGTGCCCGCCGATCGCGCGTTCGCGACGATCTGGTCCAACCCGCCCATCCGGGTCGGGAAGCGAGCCCTCCACGAGCTGCTGGTGGCCTGGCTCGGCCGTCTCGAACCCGGTGGCACGGCTGTGCTCGTCGTACAGAAGCACCTGGGCGCCGACTCACTCCAACGCTGGCTCGTCGCGCAGGGCTTCGATGCCGAGCGCATCGCGGCTCGATCCGGGTTCCGCCTGCTGACCGTCCGGCCGGCAGACCCTTCGTCCTGACGGCCGGCGACGACACGTCTCGCACGAGCCGCTTCCCACGGCCGCGAGTGAACGCCCGGATCGGCGTGGTCAGCGCGGCGGATCGACGGCGATCCGCAGGCGGCTGCCGGCGGGTCGCATCCCCTGATTGATCGCCGACCCGAGCAGCATCCAGTCGTCGGATCGGGCGACGTACGCGCCGTCGGCACCGGCGATGACGACGCCGTCCGCGGCCGGGATGCTGGCGACGAACTCGTCGCTGCCGGAGCCGGAGATCTCTGCATAGGCACCGAACGGTGGCAGCGCGAGCATCCGGCGGCGCTCGCGCTCGGCTGCGACGATCCGGCCCGGATCGGCCAGCAGGGCGGCCTGGATCACGTCGTGGTGCGGGACGAAGGTCTGCACCAGGATCCGGCCCCCGCCGGCGCGGGGGCCGACGAGCCGGGCGGCACGTACCAGGAGGGCCATCGCCTGCTCCCCCGCTCGATATCGGGGCGCCAGCAACTCTCGGTCGAAATCGAGGAAGGCGACCGTGTCGGCATGTTCGACACGATGCAGTGCGGCTTCGGTGCCGACGTAGACACCGCCGGTCGGCCGGTCGGGTCCGTCGCCGGTCACCAGGACCGCCGGACGATTGGCAGCCGCCTCCAGCTCCTCCCGCAAACGTGTGACCCCCGGGCGCAGGTTGGCGAACCGTCCGGCCCCGCACAGGAGGCAGACCGGCGGCCGGACGGCGGCGCACCGAGCACACACGAGGCGGCCGTCGTCGTCGAGCCCGACGGCGGCATCGCAACGCTCGCAGCGGGTCAGCGCTCGACACTGGCGGCACGCCAGCAGGCGGGCACGCCCGGTGGTGTTGCTGATGCACACGACGGTCCGATCCGGGTCGCGCAGGTGGCGGATGAGCTCGGAGGTCACCAGGGAGCGCTTCCACGGCTCCTCGCCGGTTCTGTCGATCACCTCGACGATCGGCCACCCATCGCGCTCGCGAGCGTGCGGCGGCCGCGTCAACGGTGCCCACTCCAGTGCAGCGAGCGTCGGACACGGTGAGACCAGCAACACCGCTGCGCCGGCGCGTTGCGCCCGCTCGATGGCCACGTCGCGGGCGTGCCACGTCGGAGATCCTTCCGCCTGCAGCGCCTCGTCGTGCTCGTCGAGGATCACGATCGCGGCGAGGTCCGGGCATGGCGCCCACGCCGCGACGCGGGTGCCGACCACCACGTCGACGCCGCCAGCAGCCGCCTGCCACTCGTTCGGGATCAGCGCGACGGTCAGGCCAGTACGTCGCACGCGGGCCGCCAAGAGCATCGCACGATCGACCGACGGCACGACCACGACGGTCGGGCCGATCGCCGCCGCGCTCAACACCGCCGGCATCGGGTCGCTCGCCGGCGGCAGCCGGAGCACACCGCCACCGGCCTCGAGGATCGACGACGACGCGGGCGATCTCGGCTCGACGACCGACCCGGTGCGACGACTCGCAGGGAGGCCGACGACAGCCCTCGGCGGCGACGCCGCGGCGAGAAAGTGTCGCCTCCGGGCGGCCCACCGGACCGCCGCCCAGTCGGCGAGTTCGATCAGATCGGCGGCCGGCCCCCGCCCGGTGAGCTTGACGATCGGCTTGAGCACGGCGGGATCGACCGCATCCTCGGGATCGATCTCGACGACCCACCCGCCGACCCGTCGACCGTGCAGGTCGACCCGCACGATCGATCCGATCGCGACGTCGCCGGGGAGATCGCCGGGAACGATGTAGTCGAAGGTCTTGTCGAGACCCGTGACGTTGGGCAACACCCGCGCGACCGTCATCGGCCGCCCACGCTAGGGAACCGGACCGGGGTTGATGCGCCCCGTGCGCCGATCAGGCGTTGAGCGCCGACTTCAGGTCGTCGAGCCGATCGAGCTGCTCCCAGGAGAACTCGGCCCGCCCGAAGTGCCCGTACGCCGCCGTCTTCGCATAGACGGGACGCTTGAGATCGAGGTCGCGGACGATCGCCCCCGGACGTAGATCGAACACGTCGCGAACCGCCTGTTCGATCGCCGCGTCGTCGACGTGGTTCGTCCCGAACGTGGTCACGTGGATGCTCAGCGGTTGCGCCATGCCGATCGCGTAGGCGACCTGCAACTCGCACCGGTCGGCCGCACCCGCGGCCACGACGTGCTTGGCGACCCAACGCGTTGCGTACGCCGCTGAACGATCGACCTTGGACGGGTCCTTGCCCGAGAAGGCGCCGCCCCCATGGCGACCCATGCCGCCGTAGGTGTCGACGATGATCTTGCGTCCGGTGAGCCCGGCGTCGCCGTGCGGGCCGCCGATCACGAAGCTGCCGGTCGGATTGACGTAGACCTCGTAGTCGTCGTCGGCGTACTGCTCCGGGATCGTCGGCCGAATGACCTGCTCGATCAGATCGGGTCGGATCACGGTGTCGCGATCGATGCCATCCTGGTGCTGGGTGGAGATCAGCACGCTGCGTAGGGCGATCGGGCGTCCGTCCTCGTACTCGTAGGTGACCTGGGTCTTGCCGTCGGGCCGCAGGTAGGGAACCTGGCCGGACTTGCGGACCTCGGCGAGACGCTCGGCCAGTCGGTGCGCCGTCCAGATCGGCAGGGGCATCAGGTCGTCGGTCTCGTTGCACGCGTACCCGAACATCATGCCCTGGTCGCCGGCGCCTTGGGCGTTCAGGAAGTCTTCTCCGGCCTGGCCGCCGCGGACCTCCTCGGAGGCGTCGACGCCCTGTGCGATGTCGGGGCTCTGCTCGTCGATCGACACGATCACACCGCAGGTATTGCCGTCGAACCCGAACAGCGCGTTGTCGTAGCCGATCCCCTTGATCGTCTCGCGGGCGATCTTCGGGATCTCGACATAGGCGGTCGTCGTGATCTCACCGGCGATCACGCACAAGCCCGTCGTGACGAGCGTCTCGCAGGCGACCCGTCCGTTCGGGTCCTCCTGCAGGATCGCGTCGAGGACGGAATCGCTGATCTGGTCAGCCATCTTGTCCGGGTGACCTTCGGTCACGCTCTCGGAACTGAACGTCCAACGAGCCACTGTTACTCCCTTGATCGATGCGGATGTCGCGCCCGGCGAGGCTACCGCCGACGACTTGGAATCCAGCGACGTCGAGCGTCAGTGCTTCGGCGTCAGGGCTTCGTATCGCGCAGAGCGACGACGCGGTCGAGCACGGCCGACGCGATCGTACGTTTGTCGGCGAGCGGCACTGCACACGGAGGTTCGCCGTGAGCGAACATCGTGACGGCGTTGGTGTCGTGCCGGAACCCGGTGTTCGGCGCGCCGACGTCGTTGGCGACGACCAGATCGAGCCGCTTCGCTTCGAGCTTGCGTCTGGCGTTCGTCGCAAGATCGTCGGTCTCGGCCGCGAAACCCACCAGGATCTGTCCATCGCGCTTGCGATCGCCCAGCCCGGCCAGGATGTCGGGCGTCGGCTCGAGTGCGATCTCGGGCACACCGTCACGCTTCTTGAGCTTGCGGTCGGCGGCTGTCACCGGACGGAAGTCGGCGACCGCAGCGGCCATCACGACCACGTCGGCGGTCGCGGCGAGGCGATTCATCGCCGCCTGCATCTCGGCCGCGGTCTCCACCTCCACCACGTCGACACCCGGCGGGATCGGCAGATCGACGGTCGAGACCAGCGTCACTTCGGCACCCCGGGCTGCAGCGTCAGCGGCAAGGGCATAGCCCTGCTTCCCCGAACTGCGATTGGCGATCACGCGCACGGCGTCGATCGGCTCACGAGTGCCGCCGGCGCTGACGACCACTCTGGCACCGGCGAGATCGCCGGGCGTGAAGAGGCGCTCCACGGCGGCCACGATCGATTCGGGCGCTGCCAGGCGACCCGCACCGACGTCGCCGCCGGCCAGACGACCGCGTTCGGGCTCGACGATGTGGACACCCCGCGCACGGAGCGTGGCGATGTTGTCGGCCACCGCCGGGTGCTCCCACATCTCGGTGTGCATCGCCGGACAGATCATGACCGGCGCCCGCGTCGCCAACAGCACGTTGGTCAGGAGATCGGTCGACAAACCCGTGCGATACGCGGCGATGATGCGTGCAGTGGCGGGTGCAACGAGGATCAGGTCGGCGCGCTGACCCAGCTCCGTGTGCGGGATGGGCGTCTCGGGATCGTCCCAGAGCCGCGTCCGGACGGGTTCGCTCGCGAGCGCCGAGAGGGTGGTCGACCCGATGAAGCGCTCGGCCCCCTTGGTCATGACCGGAACGACATGGGCGCCCGCGTCGACGAGGCGTCGGCTGATCTCGACCGATTTGTAGGCAGCGATGCCTCCGGTGACCCCGAGGACGATCCGCTTGCCGGCGAGCATGTCGGCGCCGGTCAGTCGGTGTCGCCGTCAGCGCCGAGGTCGGCCCCGCCCTCCGGCAGACCGAGCTCACCCTCGGGCACCTCGGGTGCGTCGGTCTGCACGATCTTGTCGGACGCGATCTCCTCGAACGCGATGCTGAGCGGCTTGCGGGCCGTCGACGAGACCTGCGGCGGAACCATGTGACCGAGGCCGTCGCCGAGCTGGTTGAAGTACGAGTTGATGTTGCGCGCTCGGCGTGCAGCCAGGGTGACCAGGCTGAACTTGGAATCGACGCGGTCGAGCAGGCCCTCGATCGCGGGCGTCATCATCATGTCGTGGCTCTGGGCCATGGACCAGCTCCCTCGGAGTCTCGGTGTACGGGCCGGAACAGCTTAGCGGCGCCCGACGAGAGCGAGACGGCGCATCAACGAGCGCGTTCACGTTCGATGATCGTCATCATCTCGTCGACCGTGCGCTCCAGCTCGTCGTTGACGACCACGTAGTCAGCCTGCTCGCGCCCGACCGGTTCCTCCTTCTCCGCCTTGCGGAGACGGGCGTGGACCTTGTCGGCGGCATCGCCACGGCCCCTCAACCGGCGTTCCTGCTCCTCGCGCGACGGCGGCACGACGAAGATCAGGATGGCCTCGGGATACTGCTGCTTGACCTGTTGGGCTCCGTCGAGCTCGATCTCGAGCACGATGTCGGGGGCGGCGGGATCATCGAGCTGATCGGGTCGCGGCGTGCCGTAGTAGTTGCCGAGGAACTCGGTCCACTCGAGGAACCCACCCTCGGTGATGCGTTGCTCGAAGTCCTCCGACGATGCGAACACGTAGGCGTCGTCCGACTCACTCGGGCGTCGCGCACGGGTCGTCCACGACCGGCTGAGCCACAGGCACGGATCGCGACGAACCAGGGCATCGACGATGGTGCCCTTGCCCACGCCCCCGGGACCGGAGACGACGATGATGAGGTGATCTCTAGCCAAGCTGTGCGAGCAGGGCCGCGCGCTGCTGCGCCCCCAGACCCTGAACGCGACGGTTGTCGGCGATGCCGACGTCCTCCATCACGCGTCGGGCCTTCACCTTGCCCACTCCGGGCAGGGATTCCAGCATCGAGACCACCTTCAGCTTGGCGACGTTGGGGTCGTCCGAGTCGAGCGCCTCCGACAGGCTCATCGAGCCCATCTTGAGCCGGGCTTTGATATCGGCTCGGGCGGCGCGCGCCTCGGCGGCCTTCGCAAGAGCCGCAGCCCGTTGCTCAGGGGTCAACTGAGGAGGTGTTGCCATGGACGTCAAACTACCGCGGTCAGCTCGGCCAGGCGGTGAATGCCGCGCTCGCACGCGAAGGCGACCAGCTCGTCGCGGACGCGGACACACGCACGGGGATCGGCGAAGCTCGCAGTGCCGACCTGTACGGCGTCGGCACCGACGAGCATCAGTTCGGCCGCGTCCCATCCGGAAGCGACGCCTCCCACCCCGATGATGGGCAGTTCGGGATGTGCCTGCCTGACGTCGAACACCGCACGCACCGCGACCGGATGGATCGCTCGACCTGACAGACCGCCCCCGCCGTTGCCCAGCGCAGGTCGCAGGGTGGCGGGATCGATCACCATGCCGAGCACTGTGTTGACCAGCGTGACCGCTTCGGCTCCGGCCGATCGAACCGCCCCGGCGACGTCGGTGATCCGGTCGGTGTTCGGGCTGAGTTTCGCCCACCGCGGGCGCTGACATCCCGCGGTTGCGGCCACCACGTTCGCCGAGAGCTCGGGGTCGTGGGCGAAGATGCTGCCGCGGCCTTCGAGATTCGGGCACGACAGGTTGACCTCGACGGCGACGACCTCCGACGGCGCGGCGGCCAGCAGATCGGCGGCTGCGCGGTACTCGTCCACCGAACGCCCCCAGATGCTGCACACCACCGTCGCACCGGTATCGATCAGCGTCGGCAGCTCGTGACGGAGCCAGTGCGCGATGCCCGGCCCCTGGAGGCCGACGGCGTTGAGCATGCCCTGTGGCGTCGGATGCACGCGCGGTGCCGGGTTGCCCGGCCATTCGAACGAGGCGATCGACTTGGTGACGACCGCACCGATCGATCCGAGATCGAAGTACGGCGCGAACTCGGCGCCGTAGCCGGCGGTCCCGGATGCGGTCATGACCGGGTTCCGCAGTTCCACCGAGCCGATCCGAACGGACGTGTCGATGCTCAACTCGCCACCCGACGGCGACGGTGTTGCGGAGCGGGCGACGTGCTGCTGCGGGCGCGAGGTGACCGTGGAGCGGACGACCGGCCCGTCATCGAGCGTGGAACTCCTGGAGACTCTTCACCGGGAGCTGCTCGGGGCTCTCACCCAGGCCCTGCGCTGCGGCCAGCGCTGCGCTGACCGTCGTGACGCAGCTCACCCGGTGCAGGCTCGCAGCCTTGCGGATGTGCTCACCATCGCTGCGCCCCACCGAACCGCGGGGCGTGTTGACGACGAAGACGATCGTGCCGTCCGCTATCAGATCGACCGCGGTCGCGCCGGCTGCGGTGCCGGCCTCGACGTCCTGCACCTTGCCCAGCACCCGATCGACCGGCACGCCGAACCGCCGCAGGTAGTCGGCGGTGCCCTGGGTGGCCACGAGTCCGAGCCCGCGCTCGCGCATGCGCGAGGCGACCACGAGCCCAGCCGGCTTGTCGGTGTCGTTGAGGGAGAGGAAGACCGTGCCGGTCTGCGGCAGACCGTTGCCGGCGGCGAGCTCGGCTTTGAAGAAGGCACGACCGAACGTGTCGTCGATCCCCATCACCTCGCCCGTCGAGCGCATCTCCGGCCCCAGGGCGGGATCGACTTCGGGGAACCGGTTGAAGGGCAGCACCGCCTCCTTCACGGCGACGTGGCCGCCGATGGGCTCTCGGAGCAGGCCCTCGTCGCGGAGCTCCGCGAGCGTCGCGCCGAGCATGACGCGAGTGGCCACCTTGGCGAGCGGGACACCTGTCGTCTTGGCGACGAAGGGCACCGTACGGCTCGCTCTCGGGTTCGCCTCGATGACGAACACGGTCGTGCCGGCGACGGCGTACTGGACGTTGATCAGTCCACGGACATCGAGGCGATGTGCGATCACCGTCGTGTACGCCTTGATCACGTCGACCACCCAGTCGGGCAGCGTCTGCGGTGGGATCGCGCAGGCCGAGTCGCCCGAGTGGACGCCAGCCTCCTCGACGTGCTCCATGACCCCACCGATCAGCACCTCGCCGGTGTGATCACGGATGGCGTCGACGTCGACCTCGATGGCGCTCGCCAGGAAGCGGTCGATGAGAACCGGTCGTTCGGCCGACAAGCCACCTTCCTTGCCCAGACTCCCGATGCCGCTCAGCTCGTCCATGGCGCGCGCCAGATGGTTGCGGTCGTGGACGATCTGCATCGCCCGCCCGCCCAGCACGTAGCTCGGGCGGACCAGGACCGGGAAGCCGATGTCGTCCGTGATGGCCAACGCCTGCTCGAGGTCGACCGCCGTGCCGCCCGGGGGCTGCGGGATGTTCAGCTCGTGACAGAGCTGGTTCCACTTCTCACGATCTTCCGCATCGTCGATCGACTGGGCCGACGTCCCCGCCACGAGCTCGTCCGGGATCTCGCCGGAGAGCTTGAGCGGGGTCTGTCCTCCGAGCGACACGATCACCTTGTCGGGCCGCTCGACGTCGATGACGTTCAACACGTCCTCTCTGGTGAGCGGCTCGAAATAGAGGCGATCGCTCGTGTCGTAGTCGGTCGACACGGTCTCCGGGTTGCAGTTGATCATCACCGTCTCGAACCCGGCGTCGCGGAGCGCGAACGAAGCGTGCACGCAGCAGTAGTCGAACTCGATGCCCTGTCCGATCCGGTTCGGGCCCGAACCCAGGATCACGACCTTGGGCCGGTCGCTGTCGCGGACCTCGCACTCGTCTTCGTAGGTCGAGTAGTGGTACGGCGTCGCCGCGGCGAACTCCGCGGCGCAGGTGTCGACGGTCTTGTAGGTGGGCGTCACCCCTTCGGCGAGGCGGGCCGCCCGCACCTCGCCCTCCGACACACCCCACAGGTGGGCGAGTTGGGCATCGGCGAATCCGAGCCGCTTGGCGCGCCGCCACGATCGCCTCGTCATGCCGCTCGGCCCCAGCTCGGCCACCACCGCCTGTTCGTCGGTGATGATCTGCATCTGGTCGAGGAACCACGGATCGAAGTCGTTGGCCTCGTGGATCGTCTCGATCGGGACACCTCGCCGCAGCAGCTCACCGATCTGGAAGATCCGCTCGGGCGTGGCCGTGACGGTGGCTGCCAGCAGGTCATCGGTCGCGATCGCAGCGAAGTGCTCGGCCGACGGGTCGCAGTTCAGCCCGAGGCGGCCCTGTTCGAGTGATCGCAGGCCCTTCTGGAGGGATTCCGGGAAGGTGCGTCCGATCGCCATCGCCTCGCCGACCGACTGCATCTGCGTGCCGAGCACGCCGGTGGTTCCGGGCAGCTTCTCGAACGCCCACCGTGGGATCTTGGTGACGACGTAGTCGATGGTCGGTTCGAAGCTCGCCGGTGTCGCCTTCGTGATGTCGTTCGGGATCTCGTCGAGCGTGTAGCCCACCGCCAGCTTCGCCGCGATCTTGGCGATCGGGAATCCGGTGGCCTTCGAGGCGAGGGCCGAGCTGCGCGAGACGCGCGGGTTCATCTCGATCACCACCTGCCGACCGGTGTCGGGGTCGACGGCGAACTGGACGTTGGAGCCTCCGGTCTCGACGCCGACCCGGCGGATGCAGGCGATGGCGGAGTCGCGCATCTGCTGGTACTCCACGTCGGTCAGGGTCTGTTGTGGCGCGACGGTGATCGAGTCGCCAGTGTGCACGCCCATCGGATCGACGTTCTCGATCGAGCAGATGATCACGCAGTTGTCGGCCCGGTCCCGCATGACCTCGAGCTCGAACTCCTTCCAGCCGGCGATCGACTCCTCGATCAGGATCTCCGAGATCGGGCTCGCGGCCAGCCCGTTCGCGGCCAACCGTTCGAACTCGTCGTCGGTCGAGGCGATGCCCGTGCCGCGGCCGCCGAGGATGTAGGCCGGGCGCACGATGATCGGCAGACCGATCTCGGCGACGACCTTGCGGGCCTGTTCCATGTCGTGGGCCGTGCCCGAGCGGGGAACGTCGAGGCCGATCTCGATCATCGCATCCTTGAAACGTTGACGGTCCTCCGCCGTTGCGATCGCCTCAGCGTTGGCACCGATCATCTCCGGCGTGCCGGGCACCCCGATGAGACCCCGCTCGTACAGCTCCATCGCCGTGTTGAGCCCGGTCTGGCCACCGAGCGTCGGCAGCACGGCATCAGGCCGTTCGCGCTCGACGATCGAGGCGACGACCTCCCACGTGATCGGCTCGACATAGGTCGCGTCGGCGAAATCGGGGTCGGTCATGATCGTCGCCGGATTCGAGTTGACGAGGATGACCCGGTAGCCCTCCTCACGGAGCACGCGACAGGCCTGGGTCCCCGAGTAGTCGAACTCGCACGCCTGTCCGATCACGATCGGTCCGGACCCGATGATCAGGATCGAGTGGATGTCGTCACGCCGAGGCATCAGACACCGACCTTTCCGCTCGACATGAGTTCGTCGAACTGACCGAACAGATAGGTGCTGTCGTGAGGACCCGGGCCGGCCTCGGGGTGGTGTTGGACGCTGAAGCAGCGCTCGCCCACGACCTCGAGCCCCTCGCAGACCCCGTCGTTGAGGTTGACGTGGGTCATCCGGACCTGTTTCCCGAGCCCAGCGAACGAGTCGGCGTCGACAGCGAAGTTGTGGTTCTGGCTCGTGATCTCGATCGTGCCGGTCGCCAGATTCTTCACCGGGTGATTGCCGCCGTGGTGACCGAACGGCAGCTTCACGGTCCCGGCCCCCAGTGCGAGCCCGGTCAGCTGGTGCCCGAGGCAGATGCCGAAGATCGGGACCTGCCCGAGCAGGAGCACGATCTCGTCGACGGCCGCGCGCGCCATCTCCGGGTCGCCCGGCCCGTTCGAGAGGAACACCCCGTCGGGATCCCGGGCCAGCACGTCGGCGGCGCTCGTCGTGGCGGGCACCACCTCGACGCGACCGAGGTGGGCGAGATGCCGAAGGATGGTCGTCTTGATGCCGAAGTCGTAGGCGACGATCAACCGATCCGGTGCAGCGGTCGCTGCCGGCACGGTGTACGCCTCGGGGGCCGTGACCTGCCGGACCAGGTCGACGCCGTCGGTGCCCGGTTCGGCCTCGGCGGCGGCGCGCAACACCGATTCGGACGCAGCGCCGAACGCGCCCGGCAGCGCACCCGTGTCGCGGATGAGGCGTGTGAGTCGGCGGGTGTCGATGCCGGCGATGCCTGCGATCGCATGCCGCTGCAGCATGGCGTCGAGGTGCCCTTCGCTGCGATGGTTGCTCGGCCGGCGGGCGAGGTCGCGCACGACGACGCCACGGCAGAAGGCCGAGCGAGATTCGTCGTCGTGGGCGTTGACGCCGTAGTTGCCGATGTGCGGGTAGGTGAAGGTGATGATCTGGCCGGCGTAGCTCGGGTCGGTGATGATCTCCTGGTAGCCGGAGAGGGCGGTGTTGAACACGACTTCACCCGTGGAAACCCCGGTGGGCGCATCGGCGCCGATCAGTTCACCCTCGAACACGCTTCCGTCGGCCAGGACCAGATGTCCATCTCGTAGGCTCATCGTTCTCCCTGCATGATCATGCATCGTAGTGGATGTTCATCCGAACGGCGAGTCGCGCTCGGAACTTCCTCGATCGTCACCGTGTCGCCCTTCCGTCGACGACGGTGAGGGCACCGTCCAGGATGGTGTGGATCACCTGGCCGCGAAGTTCCATCCCCAAGAACGGGGTGTTGCGGCTCCTGCTGGCGAGATCGGCGGGCACGACCTGCCACCGGCGTCCCGGATCGAAGACGGTGAGGTTCGCAGGCTCTCCCGGGGCGATCGGGCGACCGTGACGATCGCCGACGCCGGCGATCGCGGCGGGTTTCCAGCTGAGCGCTGCAACGATGTCGGCGAGCGGCAGATCGAGGCTGGCGAGGCTCACCCCGAGCGCTGTCTCCAGACCGAGCATGCCGGGCGGTGCGTCGTCGAGCGGCTGCTCCTTGGTCTCCGGCGCATGCGGCGCGTGGTCGGTGGCGATCGCGTCGATGGTGCCGTCCGCGAGGCCGGCTCGGACCGCCTCGACGTCGGCCATCGTGCGAAGCGGCGGATTGACCTTGAAGAGCGCGCTGTACCCCGCGAGCAGGGCGTCGGTGAGGCTGATGTGATGGGGAGTGGCCTCGGCGGTCACGGGGAGCCCGTCGGCCTTCGCCGCCCGAACCAGGTCGACGCTTCGCGCCGTCGACAGGTGCAGGATGTGGACGGGCGCACCGGTGAGGCGAACCAGCTCGATGTCGCGGAACACCATCAGCTCCTCCGCGATCGACGGCCAGCCGGGCAGACCGAACTTCGAGCAGCACTCCCCCTCGTGCATCACGGCGCCGGCCGTCAGACGCTTCACCTCGCAGTGCTGAGCCAGCACGATGCCGAGATCGGCCGCGTATTCCATCGCTCGGCGCATCAGCAGCGGATCCTGGACGCCGTCACCGTCGTCGGTGAAGAGGTGTACGCCGGCGTCAGCGAGCTCGGCGAGCGGTGACAGCTGCTCACCTCTGCGTCCGATCGTGATCGACCCCGACGGCCGGACGTCGCAGAGGCCGGCGTCCTGGCCCTGCCGGCGGACGAAGTCGACGACGCTCACCGAATCCTGTGTGGGGTCCGTGTTCGGCATCGCAACCACGCAGGTGTAGCCACCCCGTGCCGCAGCCCGCGAACCGGTCTCGATCGTTTCGGCTTCCTCCTTGCCGGGTTCCCGGAGGTGGGTGTGCAGGTCGACGAACCCGGGACACACGACGTGGCCGGCCGCATCGACCTCGAGCTCACCCTCGATCGGGCCGAGATCGGAGGCGACCTCGGTGACCTCGCGGTCGACGACGCGGACGTCGGCGCGCCGCTCCCCGGTCTGGTCGAGCACCGTTCCGCCGCGAATCAACATCGATCTCATCCCTCGCTCTCCAGGTTGCCGCCACTGCCGAGAAGGTCGAACAGGACGGCCATTCGAACGGCGATGCCGTTCGTGACCTGCCGGGTGATCACGGCACCCGGCAGCTCGGACGGGTCGACCGCCATCTCGACACCGCGGTTCATCGGGCCGGGATGCATGACCAGCGCATGCTCGGGCAGCCGTCTGGCGCGCTCGGGCGTCAGACCGAATCGCTTCGTGTACTCGCGCAAGCTGGGCACGAGCGACTCGGTCATCCGCTCCCGCTGCATCCGGAGCAGGTAGATGACGTCGAGCTCGTCGATCACGTGGTCGAGTTCGGAGACGACCCGGACATCGGCCACCCCGGCCACCCCGGACATGGCGGGCGGGAGGAGAGTACGCGGCGCGACGACGGTGACATCGGCGCCGAGCATCGTGAAGGCCGCAATGTCGCTCCGGGCGACCCGGCTGTGCTTGATGTCGCCGACGATCGCGATCTTCAGGCCGTCGAACGACTCGCTGCGGTTGAGTGCAGTCCGGATCGTGTAGCAGTCGAGGAGCGCCTGGGTCGGGTGGGCGTGCCACCCGTCGCCGGCGTTGACCACGCTCGCAGTCGTCCACTGGCTCACCTGCCACGGCACTCCGCTGGAACCGTGTCGGATCACGAACGCGTCGACCCCCATCGCCGCGATCGTCTCGATCGTGTCACGCAGACTCTCGCCCTTGTTGACGCTCGACGACGACACCGCGAAGTTCATCGTGTCGGCCGAGAGGCGTTTGGCAGCGGTCTCGAAGCTGAGCCGCGTCCGGGTCGAATCCTCGAAGAAGACGTTGCACACCGTGCGGCCGCGCAACGCCGGCACCTTCGGGTTCGGCCGCCGGTTCACCTCCGCCATGTGGTCGGCGAGCTCCAGCAACCGCCGGATCGCCCCGGGGCCGGCCTCATCGATCGACCTGAAGTGCTTCACGCCGTCGAGTCCCTCACGCCGAGGATCGTCACGCCGTCGGCCGTGGCGGTCACCTCTTCGTCGTTGCTGGTGGGGAGGTTCTTGCCGACGAAGTCGGGGCGGATCGGGAGTTCGCGGTGGCCACGATCGACGAGCACCGCCAGCTGGACCGCGCTCGGGCGCCCGTAATCGGTGATCGCGTCGAGTGCCGCCTTCACCGTGCGCCCGGTGTAGAGCACGTCGTCGACGAGGACGACGGTCGTGCCGTCGATCTCGAAGGAGATCTCGCTGACGCTGCCGGGCGAGACAGGCCGCAGCCCGATGTCGTCTCGGTACAGGGCGGCGTCGATCGAGCCGACCGGAACGCTGTGGTCGATGCGGGCGATCTCGACGCCGAGTGACTCGGCGAGCCACACGCCCCCGCGCTGCACACCGATCAGCGCGACACCGGTGAGGCCGTGGTTGCGCTCGATGATCTCGTGCGCCATCCGGGTCACGGCTCTGCGCACGTCGTCAGGTCCGAGGACCTGCTTGCTGTCGGACACGTTGTCTCCTGCCGTACGGGCCTCACGGGACCCGTTTCACGGTCGACCGCCGAACCTAGCGCGACGGAACCATCGCGTGCCGCCTCCCCCGCCAGATTTGACGAATCGTCCGACTCATCACGCCCTGGCGCAGCTCAGGTTCGAAACGGCGGGTCGAGCACGTCACCGACCCGGTGATTCAGCGCCCGGATCACCCGGTCCTCGCGATGCCACCCGAGCAGGCTCACCGTCGCCGTGGCGAGCGCGAATCGTCGCCCTTCCACGGCGGGCAGGCCGCACCAGCGTGCGATCAGCACCGCCAAGAAGTGCCCGTGCGCGAACACGACACCGTTCGCGCTCGGCACGTCGTCGTCGAAGCGCCGGAGAAAGGCATCGGCGCGCGCTCCGACCTGGACGACCGACTCTCCCCCGAACATCTCGTGGCTCCACACGCTCCAACCGGGCACCCGCTCTCGGGTCTGGGGTGTGGTTTCCCCCTCGTACACGCCGTAGTCCCACTCGACCAGGCGGTCGTCGACGTCGATCCCGCACGCCGGCGCGACGAGCTCGGCGGTCTCGCGTGCGCGTCGGAGCGGGCTGGTGTACGCACGGACGAGGTGCCAGCCGTCGAGTGTCCGTCCGGCGTCGCGGGCCTCCTGACGACCCTGGTCGGTGAGTGGGATGTCGGTGCGGCCCGTGTGCTTCCCGCCTCGCGACCATTCGGTCTGCCCATGTCGGATGACGAGGAGTTGCGGGCCACTCATCCGACCATCATCACAGGGCGGGCATCACAGGGCCGGCACCACAGGGCCGGCACCGGCATCACAGGGCCGGCACCGGCATCACAGGGCCGGCATCACAGGACCGGCACCACAGGACCGGCATCACAGGGCCGACATCACAGGGCCGGCATCACAGGGCCGGCATCACAGGACCGGCATCACAGGACCGGCATCACAGGACCGGCATCACAGGGCCGGCATCACAGGGCGGGCATGTGCTCGACCGCGTCAACGCAGACCGGTCGCCAGCTTCCAGGCGGGGACATCGACCGTCGTGAGCACGCGGCCCTCCGAGTCGAAGAGCTCGAGCTCGACGAGGACGTTGACGAGACTGCCGTCGTCCGGATTCACGTCGGCGATCTCGTCCGGCAGGATGACGGCGAACCAGCCGTCACGCGGGTCCGGCACGAAGCTGTACTCGGCATCGTCTCCGAAGCGAGCGGTGACGGCGGTGATCGCCGGATCGACGGCACCGGTGACGGCGACCGCCGCGAACCCGGACTCCGCTGATCCGATCGGCGTCTCGCCGATGAACCCGAAGTACTGGCTGCTGGTGACCGCTTCGTGGTCGGGATCGCTCCACGCCAGCATCTGGCCGTCGACGCACCGGGAAGCGGCGTCGTACGTGCCGTCGACGGCCGACAGCACGCGCACGAATCGGCACTCCCCGTCGCCGTCGGTCGTCGGGCCGAACCACAGCTCCACGCGTCGGGCATCCGCCTCGTCGAAGGCCACGACCCCGGCGGCCTGACGGTCGATCGTCGGCTCGGGCCCCAGGAGGTCGCTCACGAAGTCGGAGAGATCCGAGGGCGAGACCCCCGCACCGGCCGCCAACCCGCTCACGGCGACGGCCACCACCACGAGCCCGATCGCCCATCCGGCCGGACGGCGGGGGGCCGATCCCGATCCGGCGTCGCCGGCCGCTGACTCAACCGGCATAGCTGCAGATCCGGTTCGGAAGTCGTGTCCGGTGCCTCACTCCGGGAAGTACCCGAACACGTCGGTGATCGCGTGCATCCCGGACAGCCCGAAGATCGAGATGTCGCCGGGCCCACCGAGGGGCACGACGACGGCGTCGGGCCGGGCTGCGCCGGGGAACAGCAGGTTCAGATCGGCAGCGAGTGGGCGGTCCGTACCGGACGGATGGAGCGTCGCATGGCCGCGGGCAATGGCGTCGGTGCCCGTGGGGTTGGCGAGGACCGCGCCGACACCGGACGCGGGAACGTCGCCGACACCGGCGATCTCGACATCGAGCACGCCGGCCCGCGGCATGCACCGGTCGGCGAACGGGTCGCACCTCGTCGGGCGGGCGTCGATCACGCGGGTCGGCGACGTCGGAACGAACAACCCCGAGTTCGACCTCGGCGCGGTCGCGTCGGTGGAGTAGCGGAAACGGCCGTCTCGTGAACTGTTCGCGAGGCGGGTCAGGCCCGGCCCGCCGAGGTGGGCGAACTCCCCGGCGCGCGGTTGCCCTGCGAGTCGGGCACATCGAGTCGAATCCAGCCTCATCGATCACAGCTTCGCGCGACCCCGCTCCTGACCGGCGACGGTGGGCACGACTACCGTGTCCGCATGTACGACGTGGTCATTCGAAACGGGGACGTGGTCGACGGGTCCGGGGCGACGGCCCGGACGGCCGACGTCGCGATCGCCGACGGCACCATCGCGGCGGTCGGTGGCGACATCGGCGCCTCCAGGCGCGAGATCGATGCAACCGGCCTGCTCGTCACACCCGGTTTCGTCGACGTCCACACCCACTACGACGCTCAGGCCACCTGGGACCCGTTCCTCACGCCCTCGTCGTGGCACGGCGTCACGACTGCCGTGGTCGGCAACTGCGGTGTCGGATTCGCGCCGGCGGCACCCGACAGGCACGACTGGCTGATCGAGATGATGGAGGGCGTCGAGGACATCCCGGGCGCAGCGCTCACGGAGGGAATCCAATGGGAGTGGGAGACGTTCCCTGAATACCTCGACGCCCTCGATCGTCGGAACTACGTCATCGATCTCGGCACCCAGGTTCCGCACGGCGCGGTCCGTGCCTACGTCATGGGCGAGCGCGGAGCGGCGAACGACGAGGCCAACGACGACGACATCCGCGCCATGTCCGATCTCGTCGCCGAGGGTCTGCGAGCCGGCGCGCTGGGTTTCTCGACGAGTCGCACGCCGCTGCACAAGTCGAAGTCGGGTGAGCTCGTGCCGGGCACGATGGTCGACGCCACGGAACTCTACGGCATCGCCGACGCGATGACCGAGGTCGGCCACGGCGTCTTCCAGTTCGCACCCGAACACGTCATCCTCCCCGACCGGGAATGGCCCTGGATGCGTGAGCTCGCTCGCCGCTCCGGCCGCACGGTGAGCGTGAACTTCAGCCAGACCGACCAGGCGCCCGATCTCTGGAAGCAGGTGCTCGCGAACCTCGACGAGGATCGTGCGAACGGTCTCCCGATCGTCGCCCAGGTGCACGGGCGCACCGTCGGGTTGCTGATGTGCCTCGAGGGCAGCTACCACCCTCTGATGTTCCATCCGGCGTACCAGGAGATCGCCGAGCTCCCGTTGGCCGAGCGCTGCGGCGCCCTCCGCCGCGGACCAGTTCGCGATCGCATCGTGGGTGACATCCCCGACGACCGAGGATTCTTCGAGAAGGTCGTGCTCGGCACGATGTGGAAGACGTGGGCGGTGGCCGACGGAGACATCGACTACGAACCCGACCCGGTGGACTCGCTGGGTTCGGTCGCAGATCGTTCGGGTGTGCCCGTGATGCAGTTGGTGGTCGACCAACTCCTCACCGCCGACGGCCACGGCATGGTCTACGCCCCGTTCTTCAACTACAGCTACGGCGATCTGAGCTTCAACTACGAGGCACACATGCATCCCTCGACCCGCATGGGCCTCGCCGACGCCGGGGCACATGTCCGGGTGATCTGCGACGGGGGGACGCCGACGTTCATGCTCACCCACTGGACCCGCGACCGGACGCGCGGCCCGAAGATGCCGCTCGAGTACGTGATCCATCGCCAGACCCGCCAGACCGCCGAACTGTACGGACTCGGCGACCGAGGCCTACTCGCACCCGGCATGCGGGGCGACGTCAACGTGATCGACTACGGCTCGCTCACCTTCGGCAAGCCGCGCATGGCGTGGGACCTGCCGGGCGGCGCACCACGTCTGGTCCAGAAGGCGAGCGGCTATCGGCACACCTTCGTCGCCGGCGTCGAGACCGTCGCCGACGACGAGTTCACCGGCGAGTTGCCGGGGCGACTCGTACGCGGCCCCCGCTGACCGCTGGCGTCTCCTAGAGCCGTGGCACGAGCGGCGGGAGCGGGACCGTCCGATCGCGCTGCCAGAGCTCCCAGCTCTCGTTCGCACGCACCAGCGTGAACGCGCCGCGGATCGCGTCGAAGTCGGCCGCGTTCTCCGGCGATCGATCGACTTGCAGGACGAGGTACTCGACCCGTTCGGCGCGGTCGTCGATGCGCGTGTTCTCCTGGGCGATGTCGGTGCCGTACAGCACGACCCGGAACGGGTTGGGGAATTGATAGATCTCGCTGCGATGCGCGAGGTGGGGCGTGATCCGGAAGTGGGCGGCCACGACCGCGTCGCCGGCAATCTCCGCGATGATGTCACGGGCGGCCTCGGCCACGGGATGATCGCGATCCCAGTAAGCCGGCTGGTTCGGCGTACCCGGCAGGGGTGACCACGCGTACGCCGACAGCACCGCACACGCGACGACAGCGGTGAGTGATTGCGATCGATTGAACCGCCCGTACCGCTGAAGCGCGCCCAGCGCGTAGGTCGTTCCCATGACCAGGGCGGGGACCGCCACCAAGCTGTAGTGGTACTCGATGTGGAACTGGTACCAGAACGTGCTGAGCACGTTGGTGAACAGCACGAGCCCGCTGATCGCAGCGACGCTCGGACGACGGAGGAACATCAGCGCGAGCGGCGACGTCATCTGCCAGAGGTACCAGGGACGACCCTCGGAGCGGAAGTGGTCTGCGACCTCGCTCGGGTTCCGCAACGAGTTCTCGATGAATCCCGACGGACCACCGAACGGGATCCGCCAACCGTTGCGCGTCGGTACGCCGATCAGGCTGCGCATCACGACGAACATCGCGACGAGCGTGAACGCGACGCTGCCGCCGATCGTGAGGAGTCCGATGCGCCGATCGCGTTGGATCGCCACCCAGACGCCGAGTGGGACGATGACGAGCGAGACGTCCTCCTTCACGAGGAGCGACAGCACGACGAAGGCGCCGTACAGCCGCCACTTGCGCTCGAGCGCACCGTAGATGGCGAACCCGACGAACACCCCGAGGAACGAGTCGGGATGGAAGTTCTCCATGTTCGTCCACGACACCGCCGGGTGGAGGAGGTAGACGCATGCCATCACGACGCCGAGCCACTCCGAACGCAACCGCCGCCGCGCATACAGGTGGATCGGGAGCGCCCCGGCACCGATCGCCGCGGCCTGAGCGAAGAACAGCACCCCCGCTGCCGGGAACAACCAGTAGAACGGCACCAGGAAGACCAGCACGAACGAGGTGTGATCACCCATCAGGTTGCGACCCATCAGGGTGACGAACGGCGCGTCGAACCGCGACATCAACCACACGCCCTGGTCGTAGAGCGCCGAATCGTACGACGACGTGCCGAGTCCATGGTGGATGTCGAGGGTCCGGTTCGTGAAGAACGCGGTGTACGCCCCGATGAGGAACAGGACCGTCCACGTCGCCGGCGAGCACGACCTGAACGCGGCCGTCAGTCGCGATGCCGGTTCACGAGCGCGACCCACACCGTTGGCACGCACCGCTACGTCGGCGCGGGCAGATCCGACGACATGTCCATCGGCGGCGACGCCGACATCGTCATCGGCGGCGACGCCGACATCGTCATCGGCGGCGACGCCGACATCGTCATCGGCGGAACCTCGCGTCGCTGGGGTCTGGACCGCCACATCGAAACAGTAACCGCGCCGAATGGCGGAACGACGTCGACCGGGGCGTCGGTCAGGCTGGGTCGCGGACGTCGGCCGCGACCGCGGCGAGCACCCCGTTCACGAACCGGCCCGAATCATCGGTGGAGAACCGCTTCGCCAGCTCGACCGCTTCGTTGAGCACCACAGCGGTCGGCACGTGGGGCCGCTCCAGCAGCTCGTACACGCCCAGACGCATCACGTTCAGGTCGAGGACGGGCATCCGGGCGAGCGTCCAGCCCTTGGCGCGTTCGGCGATGCGCTCGTCGAGCTGGGTGAGGTGAGCGCCGACGCCGCGGACGAGCTCCTGGGTGAGATCGTCCGGCTCGATCACCTGCAGGTCGATCGTGGCGGCCGGGTCGATGCCCTTCGAGTGAGCCTCGTAGAGGAGGTACAGCGCTCGTTCCCGAGCGTCGGAGCGCTCGTCGGGACGTTGCATGAGTTGGCTCAGACCCGCGTCATGTACTCGCCGGAGCGGGTATCGACCCGGATCCGATCACCCGGCTCCACGAAGAGCGGGACCTGGACGACCAGACCGGTCTCGAGCTTGGCCGGCTTGCGGGCTCCCGACACGCGGTCACCTTGCACACCCGGTTCGGTCTCGGCGATCGCCAACTCGACCGAGGCGGCGATCTCCACACCGATGATCTCGCCGTTGAAGAACGCGACCTGGGCGTTCATGCCCTCGACCATGTAGTCGGCGACGTCGCCGAGCGCGACCGGGGCGACGTTCAGCTGCTCGTAGGTCTCGTTGTTCATGAACACGTAGTCGTCGCCGTCGCGATACAGGAACTGCATGTCGTCGCGGTTGATGATCGCCTGCTCGACCTTGATGCCGGCGTTGAACGTGCGATCGAAGACGTTGCCGCTCTTGACGTTGCGCAGCTTCGTGCGCACGAACGCGCCGCCCTTCCCGGGCTTGACGTGCTGGAACTCGACGACCTGGAACAGCCCGTTGTCGAGCTCGAGCGTGATCCCGGTCTTCAGATCGTTGGTGGTGATGGTGGGCATGGCGTGTCCTTGGGCGAAGCGGTGAGTACTCGGCACCCGTGCTCGGTGACCTCGACGAGGTCTTCGATGCGGAAGCCGCCGAATCCGACACGATAGAGGCCAGGTTCCACGGTCACGACGTCGCCGACGCGCAGATCCTGCTTCGACGTGGGCGACTCGAACGGATCCTCGTGGATCAGGAGACCGACGCCGTGTCCGGTGGAGTGCAGGAACCAGTCGCCGTATCCGGCGTCGACGGCCATCGTTCGACACGCAGCATCGACATCGGACGCGGGGATCCCGGCTCGGACCGCGTCGAGGCCGGCGCGTTGGACCGTCAGCAAGAAGTCGTACAGAGCCTGCTGCTCCGCGTTCGGCTCGCCGACGACGTAGCTCCGTGTCATGTCGGAGTGGTAGCCGTCGACGAGCGCTCCGACATCGATGATCACGGTGTCGCCCTCGACGATGCGGCGGCGCGACGCGTGATGGTGCGGTCGGGCGGCGTGATCGGGTCCGCTGGCGACGATCGTGTCGTAGCTCGGCCCGTCGGCTCCGTGCAGTCGCATCCGGTACTCGAGCTCCATGCGAATGTCCGCCTCGGTCACGACGTCGCCGAGGAGTGGTGCGACCTCGGCCAGCGCGGCGTCGGCGCATCGTGCTGCCTCGGCGATGCGTGCGATCTCGCCGGCGTCCTTGGCCCGACGCCCGTCCTCGACGATCCCGTCGGCGGGGGCGAGGGCGAGCTCGGCGTCGAGCGCATCCCATCGTGCGTGGGTCAGGTGTCGCGACTCGGCGCCGACGGTGTCGATGCCGGTGAACGCGTCGACCAGCGCTCGCTGCTGCTCCGCCTGGTCGAATCCGACGACGACGTCTGCCTCGACACCTGCGCTCGACAGTTCGTCGGCGGCTCGGTCTCGGTAGCGACCGTCGGTCACGAGGACCAGGCGATCTGGCAGCAGAGCGACCGCTGCGTTCGACCCGGTGAATCCGGTGAGCCAGCGGATGTTGGTCAGATCGGTGATCATGAGTGCCGCGAACCCGCGATCGGCGGCGACCGCCCGCGTACGATCGACGCGGCCTCGATGTTCCACCGCTGGGAGATCGACGCCGCTCATCGGTCGAGCTTCGCTGCGACAGCGCGAACAGCGAGGTCATAGCCCTGCTTGCCGAACCCCATGATCGATCCGGTCGAGACAGGTGCGATCACGCTGGTGTGGCGCCAGGGTTCCCGGGCGTTCGGATTCGAGATGTGGACCTCGACGACCGGCCCCTCGAACGCCGCGAGCGCATCGTGGACGGCCCACGCATAGTGGGTGAACGCGCCGGGGTTGATGATGATGGCTGCGCACCGCCCACGTGCGTGGTGGACGTGCTCGATCAGCTCGCCTTCGTGGTTCGACTGGTGCGCCTCGATGGTGAGCCCGTGCAGCTTGGCCGCATCGGACGCGAACGCCACATAGTCGTCGAGGGTGTCGGTGCCGTAGATCTCCGGCTCGCGGTCACCGAGCAGGTTGAGGTTCGGGCCGTGCAACAACAGAACGAGCGTGCTCACGACGCAGCACGGTACTGCGCGACCGTGAGGCGGTACAGGACGTGAGGTCGGAGCGGATTGCCGACCGGGACACCGGGATGATCGAAGTCACCAGTCGGATCGCGCACGAGTCCGAGCTTGTCCATCACCCGCCGCGAGTTGTGGTTGGTGCGGGCCGTGAACGAGATGACCTCGTCGAATCCCAACCCGCCCTGGTCGGCGTCGGCGAACCCGAGCTCGAGGCAGGCGCGGGCCGCTTCTGGGGCGTAACCCCTCCCCCAGTGCTCGGAGCGGATCCGCCAGCCGATCTCCACGCCGTCACGGAACCAAGGGACCAGGAAACCGGTGAAGCCGATCGCCTCGCCGTCGAGGTCGACGCACCACAAACTGAAACCCTGCACGTCGAAGCGTTCCTGCAACCGATTCATGAAGGCGTCGGATTCAGCACGCGACATCACCGGACCGATCGTGGCCATCACCGCGGCGTCGCTGTTGAGCGCGTGGAACGCGTCGCGATCCGTCTCGCGCCATCGACGCAACAGCAGACGCTCCGTCCGCAGGTTCGGTACCGATCTCATGACACCGGGCTCACGGGCGGCGGGGACCCGGGTGCGCTCACGGAGCCATGCGCTCGAGGGCGTCGAGCACCGACCGATCGTCGACGCCCGAGACGACCTCGACCCCGTCCGGCCCGTCGAGCACGAACGTCAGCCCGTCGAGCGCCTTCTTGTCGCGACGCATGAGCTCGAGCAACTCGGTGGGGTCGGATCCGGAAGGCAGATCGGTGCCCAATCCGTACTCCACCCCGACGACGGCGAAGTGCTCGTCGATGCGTCCGAGCGGGATGCGACCGAGCACGTGGGCGAGATGAGCCGCGAAGATCAATCCGATCGCCACCGCCTCGCCGTGCAACAGCCGGTGCTGCGTGCTGATCTCGAGTGCGTGCGCGAGGGTGTGACCGTAGTTGAGGATCGCTCGTCGACCACCCTCACGTTCGTCGCTTGCGACGACGTCGGCCTTGATCTCGACGCATCGGGCGACTCGATTGGTGAGATCGCTCGCCAGCAAGTCGTCGCCCGTGAGGAAGTGGTACTTGGCCATCTCGCCGTATCCGCATCGCATCTCGCGCGCTGGCAGGGTGTCGAGCGCATCGAGATCGCACACGACGCCGACCGGTTGCCAGAACGCACCGACCAGATTCTTGCCCTCCGGGAGGTTGACGCCGGTCTTGCCACCGATCGCCGCGTCGACCATCGCGAGCAAGGTGGTGGCGACGTGAACGACGGGCACACCACGGTGATAGCTGGCGGCGGCGAACCCGGCGACATCGGTGACCATGCCACCACCGACACCGATCACCACGTCGTTTCGGGTCAGGCCCATGCGGGCGAACCCTCGACAGAGCTCGCCGATCGTCTCGAGCGACTTGTGGTGCTCGCCCGCGCCGATGCGGAACACCTCGTGCGGGATGTTCGCCTCGATCGTGAGCGGCACACCCTCCTGAGTGACGAGTGCAGCGCGCTGGGCGGTGGCGGGGATCAACGTGCCGAGGAACTCGGCCGCGCCGTGCCCGACGATCACGTCGTACGACCGCCCGTCGATCGGCACCCTCAATCTCCGCAACTCACTCATGACCCACCATTCTGTCTGCGTCGAACCGGGAGATGACCACTTCCACGCAGACGGTTCTGGTCACAGGGTGGCGCGGAAGGACTCGGCATTGCGCACGAACTCGGCGACGGAGTCGCCGCCGAACTTGCGTTGCGCCTCGCTGGCGAGAACGAGCGCGACCATCGTCTCGGCGACCACGCCCATCGCCGGGACCGCCGTCACGTCGGTGCGTTCCTTGAACGAGACGCCCGACTCCTTCGTCGCGGTGTCGACGGTCTCGAGTGTGGGGCGGTTCAACGTGGCGAGCGGCTTCATCGCGGCACGTGCGACCAGGAGCTCACCGTTGGTCATGCCGCCCTCGAGCCCCCCGGCGAGTGTGCTGAGCCGCGTGTAGCGCTCGTGTTCGGCATCCCAACGAATCGCGTCATGGGCCGCGCTGCCGAGCCGCCCGGCGACCTCGAAACCGTCGCCGATCTCGACGCCTTTCACCGCCTGGATCGACATCAGCGCCTGAGCGAGCAGCGCATCGAGTTTGCGATCCCAGTGCACGTGCGATCCGAGTCCGACCGGTACCCCGAACCCCAGCACCTCGACGATGCCACCGAGCGAGTCGCCATTCTTCGCGGCCGCTTGGATCTGGGCGACCATCGCCGAGGTTCCGGCAGCATCGAAGCAACGGACGTCGGAGGTGTCGACGGCGTCGAGGTCGGCGGGTGTGGGGCGAGTGGCATCAGGTGCGATCCGGGCCGAACCCATCTGGATCACGTGGGAGATGATCTCGACACCGAGGTGCGACAACAGCTTCTTGGCGAGCGCCCCTGCGGCGACACGGGCGGCGGTCTCACGGGCGGAGGCTCGTTCGAGCACGTCGCGTGCATCGGTGAACCCGTACTTCTGCATGCCCGCCAGATCGGCGTGTCCGGGCCGCACCTGGGTGAGCGGGGCCTGGGTCGTACCAGGCGCTGGCGACATCTCCTCGTGCCACTTGTCGCTGCGAAACCACTCGGAGTTCTTGATCTCGATCGCGACCGGCGACCCCAGGGTCCGGCCGTGTCGGACCCCACCGATCAGCGTCAGCTCGTCCTGTTCGAACTTCTGCCGTGGCCCGCGCCCGTACCCGAGTCGGCGCCTGGCCATCTCGGCCTGGATCTCCTCGACGGTGATCTCCAGGCCGGCGGGTAGTCCCTCGACCACAGCGACGAGCGCTGGACCGTGCGATTCGCCGGCGGTGAGGAAGCGGAGCATCCGAGCGAGGCTATCCCGCACCCACTTCGACCCAGCCCCCGCGACCAACCCTCCCGTTCTGTCTGCCTCGAACCGGGTCATGAACGGAGCCACGCAGACAGAACGGGTCAGCGGTGGGTGAGTTCGGTTTCGGCGGCAGCCCGCATCAGGGAGGGCTCCGGGCGTCGGCCGGTCCAGAGCTCCTGCTGGATCACGGCCTGGTGCACGAGCATGCCGAGCCCGTCGATCGTCGCAGCACCGGCCCGCCGCGCCGCGTTCAGCAACGCCGTGTCGAGGGGGTGGTACACGATGTCGGCAACCGTGAGATCGGGGCGCAACCGGGCCGGATCGATCGGCGAATCACCGGTTCCCATGCCGACCGATGTGGCGTTGACCAGCAACGAAGCGCCGTCGACGTCGTCGAGGGACCCGACGCGCGCCGTCGCGGCGAGATCGGCCGCAGCTCGGGCGGCATGTTCGGTCCGGTTGACGACCGCGATATCGGACACGCCGGAACGACCGAGCGCATCGACGATCGAGCGGGCCGCAGCACCCGCTCCGAGCACGACGACCCGCGCACCGGCCAATGCGCAGCTGCTCGCCGCCACGCAGTTCACGAATCCTCGTCCGTCGGTACTCGTACCGAACGTCGAGCCATCCGGCCGGAGCACCACGGTGTTGACCGAGGTGAGCGCCTGCGCGGCCTCGTCGATCTCGTCGACCGCCTCGGCGACGTCGGCTTTGTGCGGCATCGTGACCGCATAGCCGCCGATCCCGAGCACGGGCATCGCCCCGATCGCTGCGAGGGCTCCCCCGGGTACCAGTTCGAACGCCACGAACCGCCAATCGAGCCCGGACGCCTCGAACGCTGCGTTGTGCATCGCCGGCGACAGCGAGTGCCGAACCGGCGACCCGATCACGGCCGCCAGCCGGGTGGCCGAGCGGGCTCCGCTCACAGCAGTCCGGCTGCCGCCGCGGCCCTCACGTTGGCCTCGTGCTGCTCGGGGGTGACCGCGAACGCGTGGCCACCTTCCTCGTTGGCCAGCACGTAGAAGAGGTAGACGCACCCCTGGGTCGGATCGTCGAGCACCTGACAGACCGGGTCGCCCGATGGCGGGTTCGGTGCCGGGTTGAGTGCGGCCCGGATCGAGGCGCGGCCGGGGTTGGCGATCGGGGTGGGTGGGAGACCGGGGTTCAGGTACGTGTTGTACGGACCGGGTTGCTGACGCAGTTCCGCGAACGGGGTGGTGCGATCGCCCTGGTAGTAGAGCGTGGCGTCGATCTGGAGGTTCATGTCGATGGACAGCCGGTTGTAGATCACCCGGGCGATCTTGGCGCGGTCCTCGTCGAGCTTGGCCTCCTTCTCGATCATCGAAGCGATGATCAGGATCTCGTACGGCGTGCGATTCAACGCCGCTGCCGTCGCCTCGAGATCCTCCTGATCGGCGACCCGCTCCATGATCACGGTCATGCGCTCGACGACCTGGGCTTCGTTGTCGGCATTGGAGACCTGATACGTGTCGGGGAAGAGCAAACCCTCCAGCGACGCCTGGCCGGCACCCCGGAATCGAGCCGGCGCCAACGGGTTGTTGGCCGCGGCGACGAATGCCTCGGCGCTCAGCCGTGGGTTGGCCTCCTCCAGCCGCTCGCCCATCTGCTCGATGGTGAAGCCTTCGGGGAACGTCACGCGCCGATAGGTCTGCTCCGGCGGTGTCCGGAGCCGAGACAGCACGTTACCCATGTGATCGGCAGTCGGAAGCTGGTAGAAGCCCGGCGTGATCTCGAGCCCACCCTTGCGTTCCACGTACCAGGTGAACACCGATTCGTCGACGATCAGGCCTTCGTCCTCGAGGCGCGACGCGAGCGAATCGAGGGTGTCGGTCTCGAGAACGGTGAAGGCGACCTCGGCGCGCTCTCCGTCGGGACGCACCTTGCCCAGATACCACCACCCGACGTAGCCGGCCACGACGATCAACAGGGCGACCATTGCGAGCGCCAGCCACACGACCCACTTGAGGATCCGGGTCTGGCGACGCAGCGGTTCGACCGCCGGCACCTCGCCGACCTCGTCCCATTCGTCGACGATCCAGTCGGAACGCCGGCGATCGAGATCGGGTTCCTCGACGAGGCTCATCGCGTCATGATCCCGTCAACGCCCGACGGTCGAGCCACGACTGCAACATGATCGCTGCCGCCACCTTGTCGACCCGCTGTCGGCGCTCGATCGTGTCGAGGCCGGCTTCTTGCATGCTGCGGTCGGCCGTCACCGTGGTGAGGCGCTCGTCGTGCATCTCGACCGGCACGTCGACCAACGTAGCCAGCCGGCGCGCTTCGGCGACGGCAGCCTTGGCCGACGGACCGTGGGATCCATCCATGTTGAGCGGGAGCCCGACCACGATGACCTCGACCTCCTCGTCGCGGGCGATCCGCGCCAACTCGTGGAGATCGTGCTGCTTGGACCGACTGCGATGCAGCACGACGAGCGGTGATGCGATCGTGCCCGACCGGTCGCTGACGGCGATGCCGATCCGTTTGGTGCCCGGGTCGACCCCGAGCGCGCGGACACCCGGTCGGCGTGCTGGCGCATCAGCGGTCGGGTTCACGCGTGAGCGGCCTCCGCGGCGATTCGCATGGCCTCGTCGAGCTGTGACGGGTCCTTCCCGCCCGCCGTGGCGATGTCGCCCTTGCCACCACCGCCGCCACCGACCGCGCGCGCGGCGGTCGCGATCAGGTTCGCGGCGGGGAGACCCTCGTCGGGCTGCACCGCGGCCACGAGGCTGACTCCCCCGCTCGTGGTCTCGCCCATCAGCACCACGCGACGGACATCGGGCTGCTGGCGGACCGCGATCGCGAGGTCGCGCAGATCGTTCGGTTCGACACCGTCGACGCGCTCGACAACGACCCCGTCGGACGCCCGGCCGGCGATCTCCGATGCCCGCCCGGTGGCGAGCTGCGCCCGCATCTGCTTGAGGTCGGATTGTAGGGCCTTGATCTCGTCGAGTTTTCGGTGCACCCCGTCGACGACGTCACCGGTGGTGCCGACGAGCCGGGCGATCTCCGCGAGCTGACGCTCGTCACGTTGGAGCAGCTCGACGGTCGAGGCACCTGTGATCGCCTCGATGCGACGCAGATTGGACCCGATCGACGACTCGCTCACCACCTTCAGCGTGCCGATGTCACCGGTCGCGCTCACGTGTGTGCCGCCGCACAGCTCGATCGACGGGCCGGCCTCGAGCACCCGCACCACGTCGCCGTACTTGTCGCCGAAGAACGCGATCGCCCCCATGGCCTCGGCCTCGTTCTTGCTCGTCTCGAACGAGCGAGCACGCTCGTTGCGCAGCGTCTCGGCGTTGACGAGCCGTTCGATCTCCGCGATCTCGGCCGCGGTGACGGCTTCGTAGTGGGAGAAGTCGAATCGCAGCCGGTCGGGGCCCACGTAGGAGCCCGCTTGCTTCACATGGTCTCCGAGCACGTGGCGGAGCGCCCAGTGGAGCAGGTGCGTGCCGGTGTGGTTCCGGCGGATCGCCGACCTGCGCTCGACGTCGATGCGGACGGTCGCCTCCTGGCCGGTGGTCACCGACCCATCGATGATCCGGGCCGTGTGGCGACGTAGGTTCGGCAGGGCGAAGGTCGTGTCGAGCACCTCGGCCGATCCGGTGTCGGTGGTGATGGTTCCGGTGTCCCCCACCTGGCCGCCGCTCTCGGCGTAGAACGGGGTCCGGTCGAGGAAGATCTCGACCAGGCCGACGGATTCGTCGCCGCCGGCGTCGGGTACGGCCAGGACCGCCAGGACACGGCTCTGGGTCTCGTCGTCGGTGTAGCCGAGGAACTCGGTGACGCCGAACTGCTCGACGACCTCGCGATACGACTCGAGTTGCTGGCCGTCAGTCGTGGTGTCCTTGCGGGCGGCCTTCGCGCGCTCGCGCTGCGCGGTCATCTCGGACTGGAAACCGGCGAGGTCGACGTCGATGTCGCGTTCCGCCGCGATCTCCTGGGTGAGCTCGAGCGGGAAGCCGTAGGTGTCGTGCAGCAAGAACGCAGTCGAACCCGACAGCGCACCGCCCGATTCGAGCTCGTCGTCGAGGATCGTGAGACCGGTCTTGAGGGTGTGACGAAAGCGCTCCTCCTCGCGGGTGAGCACCCCGACGAGGAAGTCCCGGTTCTTGACGACATCGGGGTACGCATTGCCCATCACATCGATCGCGGTCTCGACGAGGCGCGGCAGGACGAGTTGTTCGGTTCCGAGGAGGTAGGCGTAGCGAACCGCGCGCCGGATGATGCGGCGCAGCACGTAGCCGCGTCCCTCGTTGGACGGGAACACGCCGTCGCTCACGAGCATCGTCGACGAGCGGGCGTGTTCGGCGAGCACACGCATGGCGAAGCTCTCACGGTCCTCGTAGTTCCCGACCCGGTAGGTCTTTCCCGTGACCGATTGGGCGGTGTCGATCAGGGGTTGGAGGAGATCGGTCTCCCACACCGAGTCGACTCCCTGACGCAGCGCGAGGATGCGCTCGAGCCCCGCCCCGGTGTCGACCGATGGTTTCGGCAGCGGCGCGCGCGATCCGTCCGGCGCCTGGTTGTACTGCATGAAGACGAGGTTCCAGAACTCCATGAACCGATCGCCCTGCGGGTCGTGCAGCGGCCCGCCGTCGGGACCGAACTCGGGCCCGCGGTCGATGTGGATCTCGGAGCACGGACCGCAGGGACCGGTGTCGCCGGCCTGCCAGAAGTTGTCCTTGTCGCCGAGCCGTTGGATCCGGTCGAGGGGCACCCCGACCAGCTCGTGCCACATCTGCTCGGCCTCGTCGTCGGACTCGTGGACGGTGATCCACAGGCGGTCGCCATCGAACCCCCACCCGCCGCTCGCCGGATCACTCGTGACGAGATCCCAGCTCCACGGGATGATCGACTCCTTGAAGTAGTCACCGAAGCTGAAGTTGCCCATCATCTCGAAGAACACGAGGTGGCGTTTGGTGCGGCCGACGTCGTCGAGGTCGTTGTGTTTGCCGCCGGCGCGAGCGCACTTCTGCGAGCTCACGGCGCGGGCGAACGGCGGTACCTCGTCGCCGACGAAGTAGGGCTTGAACGGCACCATCCCGGCGACCGTGAACATGATCGTCGGATCGTGCGGGATCAGTGATGCCGACGGCACCACGGCGTGGTCCTTCGCGGCGAAGAAGTCGATGAAGGACTGTCGCAGGCCGTCGGCGGTGATCCGGTCGCTCATAGGCGGGCCAGCCTACCGATGGGCACTCGGTCCGTGACCGTCCGTTCGGCGACACCCGGGCACGCGGACGTGGCGGGCGACGTCGGTCAGCGACATGAGGGGGCGAACGCGATCCGGATCTCGACGGAGTCGACTGATATGGTCGCCCGTCCGTATGGAGACCGGAGTGAATGGGGTGTCCGACCCCGTCGAGATGTCGATCGTCATTCCGTCGTATCAGCGGCGCAGGTCGCTGCTTCGGCTCCTGCACGGACTGCGCAGCGTCGTCGAGGCGGCCGATCGGGTCGAGATCGTCGTCGTGCTCGACGGATCGACCGACGGTTCGTCGGCGGCGCTCGAGGCGCTCGGACCCGGGTGTGAGGTGCGCTGGCGCTGGCAGCCGAACCGAGGCCGGGCGGCAGCGCGCAACGCCGGCCTGGCGATGGCCCGCGGCGAGATCTGCTGGTTGATCGACGACGACATGACGGTCGATCGGGCGGCACTCGATGCGCACCTTGCGTTCCACCGATCGACCACGGAACCGAGCGTGCTGATGGGTCCACAGTGGGAGCTGGCGTCCGACAGCGCTCTGTTCCGATTCCTCGACGACCGATCGGAACGACTCGCCCGACAACCCGACATCACCGATCCGTTCGATTTCTGGACCGGGAACGTCAGCACCCCACGCCGGACCCTCATCGATCTCGGCGCGTTCGACGAGTCCTTCGTCGGGTGGGGCGAGGAGGACGTCGAACTGGGCTTTCGGATCGTCGGCGCCGGAATCCCGATCCGGTTCGATCCGGCCGCCGGCGGCACCCATTGGCGACGGCGACCACTCGACGGACGGATTCGAGACGAACGCGAACGCGGCCGGAACATCGTTCGGCTCTGTGAGGCCCATCCCACGGCGACCCGACGCATCTACCCGTCGTCCGCCGTCATCGTGCGCTGCCACGACCGCAACATCCGTTCCCCGCACTTCTACGGCGCGATCGCCAGGGTCGCCGATGTGCTGCTGCGATCGAAGCGAGTCCGCGCGTCCCCCCAACGCGATCGGATCTTCAACATCGGCATCTCGGCATCTCGCCTGGCAGGCGTGCTCGAGGCCGGCGGATCCGAGAAGCTCCTCCGGCGGGTGACGGTCAACCACCGCGTCCTGCGCTCGGTCGACATCGACGCCAACCTTGGCGCCGATCCGCTTCCCGTCGAGTTCTGCGGACTCCGGTCCGAGTACGAGGCCACCGGCATGCTTCGAAGTGCCCAACCACTCGCCGATCCCAGCGTGCTCGAGCGGGTGAGCGCCGACGCCCCGTGGTTCGCCGCGGCCGTCGACGAGCTGCGGCGCACCGGCCGACACCGTGTCCCGTACGCATTCACGCCCGCCCTCGAGGAGCTCGCTCGCGATCCGGCACTGGTCGCCGTCGTCGAGGAGATCCTGGGGGACGACCGCTGGGTCGCGTGGGGCGCCAACATCCAGATCGGCACGCCGAACGCGGCGTTCGAGTGGCACAACGACATCGAGAGCATGTTCTGGCCGTCGATCACCGTGGTGGTCGGCATCTCGGGGTGCACGGCCGACAACGCGACTCGGTACGTGCCCGGTTCGCACCGACTTCCCGTCGGCCCGCCGTCGTCCGGTGACCCGACCGACGGCGAACTCGTGCTCGCCCTGGCCCGTGAACTCGACCCTCGATGCGACTCGGTCGTCCGCTTCGACGGTTTCGGCGACGGGATGTTCACGGTGTTCGATGCCAACGGATGGCACCGCGGTGACGCCGTCGCCTCGACCGACCGGCTCGCGGCCTTCCTGCACTACCAGCGAGCCGACGACCTTCGCATCCCGTACATGAGCGACTTCACGACCGGGTCGTGGTTCGACGAGCCCGCCGCCTACTTGCCGAACCCGTGTCTGGAGGGTGACATCGAACGTGGCGTCGCCCCGCCGCCGGGAGGCGACCGACCCTCACGAGGCGGGTTGGCCCGGGTCGTGGCACGTGTCGCCCGCATCCCCACGCGTCGCTGAACACCGATCGCTGCGGGTGTCCCACCTACGGCGCCGGCGTGGTTCCGGCGACTCGACGCGTCGAGTGAGCAGCGGAGCCGCTCCCACAGGCACTCACCGCGGGGTCCGTCGATAGCGTGCGATCGATGCCGGCTGCCGACGACGTGCACGAATGGGTCTCGTTCGAGGATCCGGCGGAGCTGCGGACCTGGGTCTTCGACGCGACGTACCTGCGTTCCCGACATCGGTGCATCTACGGCGAGGGGTGCCAGGGCGTGCTCGACGCGCCTGCCCCGGAGATGGCCCAGGGGTGCTGTAGCTACGGGGCTCACTTCGTCGACGACGACGATGTGCAGACCGTCGTGCGGGCGTTCGTTCGGCTGCAACCCGAGCACATGCAGTTCCACGCCAAGGCGGTCAAGGGAGGGTTCCTGCGACCGGGCGAGGCCGACGACGACGGCAATCGGGCAACGGTCACCCGGCTCGTCGACGATGCGTGCATCTTCTTGAACCGACCCGGGTTCGAGGGCGGGGTCGGTTGCGCGCTCCACATCGCGGCGCTCGCGGCCGGCGACCGACCGCTCGACTGGAAGCCCAACGTGTGTTGGCAGGTACCGATCCGGCTCGAGCACTCGACCGACGACAACGGTCATGTCACCTCACGGCTGCGCGAGTGGAAGCGGCGCGACTGGGGCGAGGGCGGCGCCGAGTTCCACTGGTGGTGCACGGAGGCACCCGAGGCATTCAGTGGTGGCGAGCCGGTGTACGTGGCGTCGCGCGACGAGATCGTCGAATTGATCGGCCAGCCGATCTACGACCTCATGGTCGTGGAGCTCGAGCGACCGGAATGGATCCCGCTACCCCATCCGACGCTGCGCTCCTGAACCGCGCACCTGAACCGCGCACGTCAACCGCACGTCAACCGCGCTCGTCGCGGGACGAGTGGCCGCGACGAGCCTCTGCGTTGGGTCGTTCGGGGTCGGTCGTTCGGGGTCAGTCGTCGGAGTCCTCGTCGTCGTCGAACGTGACGCCGTACTTCTCCGCGAGCGCGGCGTACTCGTCCTCGTCGTTCGAGTCGTCGCGCGAACGATCTCCGAACCCGAGATCGAAGGCCCCAGGACCCGACTGCTTCAGCTTTCGCGCTTCTTCGAAGCGGCGATGACGACCCTTCTTCACGACAGGGCTCCCACAGGCTAGAGAGTTGACATTGCAGGTCACTCTACCGGGTCGCCCCTGCTCTGCGGCGCCTTCTCCGGGTCGCGCGACGTCTGTCACGTTGCCCGACTTCCATGACACGATGGAGCGATGCTGCGCACGCTGGCGATCCTGAACCAGAAGGGCGGGGTCGGCAAGACCACCGTGACGTTGGGATTGGCCTCCGCTGCAGCCGCAGCGAGGCGGCGCGTGCTCGTGGTCGACCTCGATCCCCAGGCCTCGTCGTCGTGGGTGCTCGGCCTGGAACCGGCCGAGCTCGAGGGTTCGGTGGCCGATGCGCTCACCTCCAAGCAGGTCGACGTCGCGGGCCTGATCCGCCCATCGGCGTGGTCCGAGTACATCGACGTGCTCCCCAGCACGCCACGACTGCAACAGCTCGAGTCCGGACGGTCGAAGCGGCTCCGACGGGCCCTCGGCCGGGTCGAACACGACTACGAGGCGGTACTGATCGATTGTCCGCCGTCCTTGGGCAACCTCACCCGGAGCGCGCTGATCGCGGCACGCCACGCGCTGCTGGTGGTCGAACCGTCGGCACTGGGGTTGCGGGGTATCGGCGGCGTGGCCGATCTGCTCGACGACGTGTGGGACACCACCAACGACGAGCTCGAGCTCGCCGGGGTCGTGCTCAACCGTGTCCCCGCCATCTCCCGTGAAGCCGAGCGACGGATCGACGAGCTCGCCCGGATCGTCAGCCGCGACGCGATCTGGTCGCCAGCGGTGCCGCAACGGGTCGTCTTCAACGAAGCGGTCGGCGAGCGGCGCAGCATCCACTCCTTCGGCAGTCGCGCCCACGACCCGATCGCCGTGTTCGACTCCCTCTGGCGAAAGGTGCGCGGGGTGGTCCACGCCACGCAGCGCTGACGAGCGCGACCCGGTTGCCGTTTGCGCTCCGAGATCAGTCACCGACGTCGACGAGTCGGAGCCCGCCGCCCCGGTCGAAGGTCAGCGCGGCGCTGCCGTGCACCAGGCGATCGATGCCGTCGCCGAGCAACTCCGAGCGCCATCCGCGAGCGAGCCGGGCATCCGGGTCGCCGGCCAGGAAGCTGACGAGGTCCGCTCGCGTCGCGAGCATCGAGGTGTCGATCTTCTCCGACTTCGCCACTTGGCTCACCCACGCCGAGACGAGTGCGACCGCGGGACGCAAGTCGCGTTCCAGATCGTCGCCGCCGCCGCGAGCTGCCGGCGGGTCGGCCTGCTTGCCCTCGGCAACGGCAGCGAGGATCTCGGCCGCCACCTTGCCGCGGCTGAATCGCTCGTCGACGCCCCGTGCCTGCAACAGTTCCTTGTCGCTGCTGGGCTGGCGTTGCGCGATGCCGAGCACTGCCAGATCGGGGAGCACCTGGCGGACGGGGATGTTGCGCTGCATCGCGGTTCGTTCGCGCCACGCGGCAACCGCCTGTGCGACCGCACGAGGTCGTGGTCGCAGGCCACGGACGTCCTTCAGTCGAGCCCATGCGTCCTCGGGATTGAGGCCGCTCGTCGGCCGCTCGCGCAGTTCGGCGCACGCCTCCTCGACCCACTTGACGCGACCGAGCGCCTCCAGTTGAGCCAGGAGGAGATCATGCACCTCCAGCAGGTAGGCGACATCGGCGGCCGCATAGTCGCGTTGCGCGTCGGTCAGCGGACGACGGAGCCAGTCGGTCAGGCGATCGCCCTTCGGCGGGTTGACGCCGATCTCGCCGCTCAGCAGCGAGACGAGCGAGGGGGTGCCATAGCCGACGAACCCGCCGGCGATCTGGGTGTCGAAGAACCGCCGCGGAACGGTACCGACCGCGTGGGTGAGCACGTCGAGATCCTGCTGGGCCGCGTGGAAGACGGCGACGACGTCGGAGTCGAACAAGCGTCGCAGCGCCGTGATGTCGACCGCCAAAGGATCGACGAGGACGAGGTCGTCACCCCAGCCGAGCTGGACGAGCGCCAGCGCCGGGAAGTAGGTGCGCTCACGGTGGAACTCGGTGTCGATGGCGTACCGGCCTTGTTCCAGCAGCGCATCGACGACCTCCTCGAGACCGGCCTGCTCCTCGACCCAGCGATGTGGGTGATGGATGCTCACGCGGCACCGGTCGCAACCTCGCGACCCGATGCGATCCACGCCAGGGTGCCACCGGCCACGTTGACGACCTCGAGGCCCTGGGCGGAGAGGTACTCGCACGCCTGCATGCTGCGGCCCCCGGATCGGCAGATCACATACGTCGGGCCGTCGCCGCGAAATACGTCGACGTTGGACGGCACCGTCGCGAGCGGCACCAGCACACCACCCGCCACCCTCGCCTCGGCGTACTCGTCGGGTTCGCGGACGTCGACGAGTCGTGCGCCCACGTCAAGTCGTTCGGCGAGCTCGTCGACGTTGATCTCCTGAATCGGCATACGTGGGCGAGGATACCGGCGTCAGCCCAGGTCGTCGGGCCGATTCACGTTGCGCATGGCCGCCGTGGACACCGGCACACCGACGGCGCCGAGACGGTCGAGCACGTCCCGGTAGGAGCTCGATCCTCGATCGATCGCCTCGTCGAGCGCAGCCGATGACCGCGGTGACCAGTACGAGACCAAGTGGCGATGGCCGTCGCTCTCGGCCACTGCGACCGTCGACGACCGGCCCGCCTCGACGACGGCCCGAACGGTCGCCCCGTCGAGGTCGGCGAGGTCGCACGCCGCGACGACGATCGGTCCATCGTGTCGGCTCAGCGCCTCGCGAATGGCCGCCACGGGGCCTGCGCCCGGCGACGAATCCGAGAAGGCCGTCAGGCCGAGTGCCTCGATCTGACGGACGTCACCGCCCTGGCACTCCACCGACGAGCATCCGCCCTCCCAGAGTGCGTCAGCGACCCTGACGACCATCGGAGCGCCATCGACGACGAGGAACGCCTTGTCGATGCCCATCCGGCTGCTCCCTCCACCCGTCAGCACGATGCCGACCGGATGGCGACCCGAGCTCACAGACTCGGCACCGCCTCGATGACCTCGGACGGGACGCCTCCGGGGTCGAGCTGGAGGAGGAACTGAGCACAGCGTTCCGCTTCGTCGACCTCGCCGATCGAAGCAGCTGCGAGATGCAGCCCGAGCAGGCTGCGGAGGAATCCGTGGTTGCCGGGTTCGGTCCAGCGGACATAGCCCGAGCCGCGCCATCCGTTCGCCCGGAGCGCGTCGAGGCCGCGGTGGTACCCGACCCGGTAGGCCGCATACCGCTCGATGACGTCACGACCGTGGTCGCCGAGCGCCGCCCAGGCCGTCGACGAACGGGGATACCGGGCGGCGACCTCGGCGAGCGCCGACCGTGCATCGTCGGCCGCCAACGCCTGTGCCAGGGCATGACGCTCGCTCGCATCGGATTCGGGCAACACGGTGGTCGGGAGCCCGGTCGACATCTGGATCGGCTGATCGGCCATTGCACCACCCTATGGGGAAGCGGGCATATCGGGAAGCGGGTGCGTAAGGTGGCGTCGTGTTAGCGCTCAGCCTCGGTCAGGCCAAGACGATCGCGATTCTCGTCGTGATCGCACTCGTCGTGATGGCCGTGGTGTCGGCCTGGGTCATGAAGGAGATCTCGCAGAAGATCGCGCTCGTCGTGATCCTCGGTTTGTTGGCGCTGCTCGTCTGGACGCAGCGGTCGTCGCTCGACGAGTGCGCCGACAAGGTGCGCGAGGGCGGCGTGCGCGGTGACACGACCTGCTCGTTCTTCGGCCGCGACGTGCAGATCTCGACGAACCGTTCCTCGTGACGCCGTCGGCCCCGGCGCCGACCTCGACCGGCGCAGCTCGCTCGGATCGCGCCGAGCTCGGCATCCTCACCGGCGGCAAGATCGTCTCGAACACAGCGCTGCGCTGGGTCGGTCCGTTCCTGCCGACTCTCGAACGCGCCTTCTCGACGACCACCGGAACCCTGACCGGCATCATGGGGGTGTGTGAGCTCGGCGGGCTCAGCACCCTGGCCACGGGCCCGTGGCTGGATCGAGGTCGCGAGCGCGGCATCTTCGTCCTCGGTCTGGTCGCCGTCGCCGCGTCGTCGGCGATCGCGCTCGGCGGGAACACCACCACGTTCGCAGTCGCCTTCGCACTCCTCGTGCTCGGTGTGGGCAACCTCACTGTCGCGGGGCACGCCTGGATCGGCCATCGGGTCCCGTTCGCAGCACGGAGTCGTGCGATCGGAGTGTTCGAGACGTCCTGGGCGATCGCGCTCCTGATCGGGGCACCGGTGCTGGCGCTCCTGATCCGATGGTGGGGATGGCGCGGCCCGTACGTCGCTCTCACGATCGCAAGCGTGACCGCCGCCGTGGTCGTCCGCCTGCTCGTGGCTGCTGGACAACCGGTCACCCGCGCGCAGACCCCGGCCAAGCTGCCACTCCCTCGAACCGCGTGGCCACCCATGCTCGCATCGGCGGCGATCGCCGCCGCGGGACTCGGGACCTTCGTCGTGTCGGGGGCGTGGCTGGACGATGCCTACCGGGTGTCGACGGGCGGACTCGGTATCGCCGCAGCCGGATTCGGCCTCGTCGAACTGTGCGCGTCGACGTCGGTGGCGTCGTTCGGCGACCGTGTCGGCGCCCGACGATCGGTCCTGTTCGGATTGCTCGCCCTCGGCGGCGGCATCGGCGTGATGCTCTCGGCAGGTGCGTCCCGCCCCATCGCGATCCTCGGGCTGCTCGTGTTCCTCACCGGCTTCGAATACGCCTTCGTGTCGTCGCTCACGCTCGTCACGGAAGCGGCCCCCGGGGCCCGCGGGCGCGCGATCGGCGTCAGCAACGCGCTCGGCACGCTCGCACGTGCAGGTGCGGTCGTGGGCTCCGGGCAGCTCTACGAGGCGTTCGGCATGACCGGGTCGCTGACGATGGCGTCCTGCGTGGCGGCGTTGGCACTCGTGCTCAGCGTCACGACCCGGGTGTCGGATCCATCGATCGTCGTTCCAGCCGATCGACGAAGACGGTGATCAGGTCCGCGATCGGGTCCGGATGCGTGTTGGGACCGAAGTGACGCGCACCGGGCACGGTGTGGAGGGTCGCGTCGCGCAGCATGGCGACCAGCGCCTCGGATCCGACACGGTGATGCTCGTTCCCCAACTCACCACGTAGCACCAGTACCGGAGCGTGGATCCGCTCGGCCGACCACGGTCGACGTTCGCGTAGATCGCTCAGTTCAGCGATCATCGCCGGACCCTCCGCTCGACGGGCGGCGCGGCTCGACGGCGGGAGCCGCTCCCACCGGTCGTCGCCGATCAGACGGCGCATGAACCGTTCGGCGGCCTCTTCCGGTTGGTGCCGCCAGGCCATCGCGTCCCCTCCGGCGGATCCTCGTGGCCACCAGGATTCCCACGACAGCGGCGATTCGTAGGTCACGACCCCGCCGATCATCTCCGGGTGCCGGTCGGCCGCAGCCAGCGCGACGTTGCCGCCGTAGCTGTGACCGACGACGACGCACGGCCCACCGGCGTCGGATGCGCCCGCGACCACCTCGACGAGATCGTCGACCTGATGGGGCATCGCGAACGGACCGGCGTGGGGGCGCGAACGACCGTAGCCGCGACGGTCGAAGCGGCTGACCCGGAACGACCGATCGAGCCGTCGACACAGCTTCACCAACCCGGCCGATCGGTCGAGCGACCCGTGGACGAGCACCACGTGGGGCGCGCCGGCGACACCGGTCGTCGTCGACCAGACGGTCACTGGACCTGGACGATGCGCAGAACGTCGGCGGCCGTCGTGGCGGAACGATCGGGAGATCCGGCGAGCACGACGACCGTGTCGCCCACCTCCACGCGCTCCATCTGGACCGCGCGCTCGACCGCGTGCCACACCATCTCGTCGGTCGTGGCGTAGGTGTCGACCGTCAGGGAGTCGACCCCCCACGACAATGTCAACTTGTTGACCGTCTGAGGGTTCGGCGAGAGCGCGAGCAGGCTCGCACCCGGCCGGAACCGGGCCATCGCCTTGGCGGTCCGTCCGCTGCTCGTGCAGCAGAGGATCGCCGTGGCACCCACGTCGACAGCGGCTTCGGACGCCGCGTGCGTGAGCGCCGCCGTGATTCGATCCGACGACGAGTCCCAACGCTCGCGCTGGATGCGTCCGAGTCGGGCGGCCCACTGCCGGTACGACGCCTCCGCCTCGGCCCGCTCGGCGATCGCCGCCATAGTGGCGACCGTCGCAGCCGGATCGTGACCGATCGCGGTCTCGCCCGACAGCATCAGCGCGTCGGTGCCGTCGAACACGGCGTTGGCGACATCGGTGACCTCGGCCCGAGTCGGCGACGGTGCAGTGATCATCGACTCGAGCATCTGGGTGGCGGTGATCACCGGAACGCCGTATTCGACGCAGCGGCGCACGATCGCCTTCTGGAGGTGCGGCACATCCTCGAGCGGACAGTCGATGCCGAGGTCGCCCCGGGCGACCATGATCGCGTCCGAGACCTCGAGGAACTCAGAGAGGTTGTCGATCGCTGCGCTGGTCTCGATCTTCGCCACGAGCTCGGCCCGATCGCCGACGACGGCTCGGACCTTCGTGACATCGGCCCCGTTCCGCACGAACGACACGGCGATGAACTCGACCCCGGCGGCGGCCACCCGCTCGGCCAGCACGAGATCGGCGTCGGTCGGGGTCGCGAGGTGGGTCCGTGCGGAAGGCAGGTGCACCCCAGGTCGCCCCTGGGTTCGTGAGCCGGTCTCGATCATCGCCATCGCGAGTTCGCCCTCGACCTCGATGATCCGCAGCGTGATCGCGCCGTCGCCGATGATCACCCGGTCGCCGAACTCCAGGTCGTCGAGCAGTGTCGGGTAGTCGATGTGGATCATGTCGGCGTCGCTGGCATCCGCCCCGGTCCGCAGCTGAACCGTCTCGCCGGCTTCGAGGTACACCCCGTCGTCAGGGAACTTGCCCGCGCGGATCTTGGGACCGGGCAGATCGGCGAGAACGCCCACTGAGCGGTCGCAGCGTTCCGCAGCTGCCCGCACCCGCTCGAGGCGCTCCAGATGACCCTCGATCGACTCGTGACTCAGATTGAGCCGAACGACGTCGACACCGGCGCGGATGAGTCGATCGAGAGCGTCGGGTTCGTCGCTGGCCGGGCCGATCGTGGCCACGATCTTCGTGCGCCTGCTCATCGCTGCTTATTCTCGTCTCTCGTGGAGCTGGTACTCGTCCGTCATGCGCTTCCGGAACGCCGGGAGGTCACCGACGGCCCGGCCGACCCGGAGTTGTCGCCGGACGGGCACGCGCAGGCCGAGCATATGGCCAACTACCTGAGCTCCGAGACCATTGTCGCCGTGTACACGAGTCCGCTGCATCGGGCGCGCCAGACCGCCGCACCGCTGGCCGAGCGGCTGGGCGTCGATCCGATCATCGTCGACGACGTCGCCGAGTACGACCGACACTCGTCTGAGTACATCCCGATCGAGGAACTCAAGGCCGCCGGCGACCCGCGCTTCCACGACCTTGCGGCCGGATTGGGCGACGGGCTCGACGACCCGGCGGAGTTCGAGTCGCGAGTACTCGCCGCGACCGAACGGATCATCGCCGACCACCCGGGCGAGACGGTGGCGGTGGTGTGCCACGGTGGCGTCATCAACCTCGTCCTGGCAAGCATCCTCGGTCTGCCGACCGAGCCACCCGGGTTCTTCTATCCCAACTACACCTCGATCCACCGCATCGCCGCCTCACGATCGGGAGTGCGGTCGATCGTGACCGTGAACGAGACCTCGCACCTGCGCCACACCGGCCTGCCCATGGGCCTGTTCCAGAAGGGCTGATCCACCCATGAACACTCCGATCGACGATCTGCGCGCCCATCTCGACGCGTCGCCCTCTCCGTTCCACGCCGTCGCCGACGTGGCCCGACGTCTCGACTCCGCAGGATTCGTCGACGTCGACGACGGTGCCGATTGGTCGAACCTCCCATCGGACGGGTACGTGGTCCGGGGCGGCGGATTGGTGGCGTGGCGAACGCCGCCCGACTCCGCTGCCGACACACCGTTCCGGCTCGCGGGCGCCCACACGGACTCACCGTGTCTGCGGGTCAAGCCGCGCCCCGACGGGTCCGTGGCGGGCTGGAAGCAGCTCAACGTGGAGGTCTACGGCGGGATCCTCAACAACTCGTGGCTCGATCGTGATCTCGGTGTCGCCGGCAGGCTCACCCTGCCGTCCGGCCAGCACGTGCTCGTGAACGTGCGCCGACCGATCGCTCGGGTTCCGCAACTCGCGGTACACCTCGATCGCAACGTCAACGGCGAGGGCCTGAGGCTCGATCCCCAGGAGCATCTCCGACCAGTGTGGGGCACCGGTGCCTCGTCGCCGGGCGAGTTCGCCGAGTGGATCGCCCGCGAGGCAGGGTCGGAGCTCCCGGCGTTCTGGGAGCTCTGCTTGTACGACGTCCAGCCGGCGGCCGTACTCGGGGCCGACGAGTCGCTGCTCGCGAGCGGGCGCCTCGACAACCTGCTCTCGTGTTGGGCGGCGGTCGACGCCCTGACGAGAACGGTTCCGACCGATGCGATCGCGATGATCGTGCTCAACGATCACGAGGAGGTCGGATCGTCCTCCACCACCGGGGCCGGAGGACCCCTCCTCGAGCGCGTGCTCGAACGTCACGTCGTCGCCCGATCCGGCGGCCGCGACGACCTGCTGCGGGCGTTGGCGCGGTCGAGTTGTGTTTCGGCTGACAACGCCCATGCCGTGCACCCCAACTACACCGACCGGCATGATCCGGAGCACCGACCGCTGGCCAACGACGGACCAGCGATCAAGATCAACTCGAACCAGCGCTACGCGACCTCGTCGGCGACCGCCGCGGCGTTCCGGCGAGCGTGCGAGGTCGCCGGCGTGCCGCACCAGATGTTCGTCTCGCGCAACAACATGCCGTGTGGCTCGACCATCGGACCGATCACCGCGACCCGACTCGGGATCGACACGGTCGACGTCGGTGTGCCCCAGCTGTCGATGCACTCCGCACGCGAGCTGTGCGGCACCGCCGACCCACCGGCGCTGGCGCAGGCGCTGCGAGCCGCGTTCGAGCTCTGACCCGGCGATCCCGCTGTCGCCGTCGCGACGCCTCAGGGTTCGATGGGGTAGTCCCAGGGCACGCGTTCCATGGCGACGTCGAACAAACGTTGGAGCTCGTCGTGCAGCTTGGCCGAGTGATCCTTGTACACCGTACGCGGCAGGCGGCCACCTTCGGGGGCGACCGGAGGCGGGATCGGTGGCCCGATCTCGACGTGGACCTTGCGTGGATGGATGAACTTGGCGTGCTTGGGCATCACCCGCTCCGAACCGCCGATGCCGACGGGCACGATGGGCACGCCGGCCTTGATCGCGATGTAAACGGCGCCGTCGAAGAGGGGGTGAACCACCGGACCTTGCTTGCGCTCTCCTTCGGGGAAGAGGACCAGGGGGTCACCCATCCGGAGCACCTCGATCGCCCGCCGGAGCGCCTCTCGGTCGGCAGTGCCGCGCTCGACCGGAAACGCGCCCAGCGCCGAGAAGATCCAGCCGAACTGACGGTTCTTCCACATCGTGTGCTTGCCCATGAACCGCATCCGTTTCCACCGCACGCACCCGGCGAACGGTGTGTCGAGGTACGAGCGGTGGGTCGGCGCGAGGACGAACGCACCCGTCGTGGGCAGATGCTCGCGTCCATGGACCGTGAGACGGGTGTAGAGGCGGACGACCGGCACGACGAGCAGCCAGGCAACGCGGTAGAAGACGCGACTCGCGAGCCCGTTCCCGGCGAGGAACGTCTCGGGCTTGACGATGCTCGACTTGCTCGACACGGTGGGCCGGTCGTCGGGAAGCGCGGGTTCGCCGCCAGGCTCGGGCGCGGTCATGCCAGCCGCTCCACGATGTGACCGACGACCTCGTCGATCGTCATGCCCGTGGTGTCGACGGTGATCGCATCGTCGGCTTCGGTCAGTGGGCTGTGGGTTCGCGACGAATCGAACTGGTCACGATGGATGATCGCGGCCTCGACCTCGTCGACGTCGCCACCGATCTCGCGCACCCGCCGCTCGGCGCGCACCCTCGGTGAGGCGGTGATGAACAACTTCAGCTGGGCGTCGGGGAACACGACCGAACCGATGTCGCGGCCTTCGACGACGCCACCGCCGTGCTGATCGACCCACGCGCGCTGGCGCTCGACCAGCACATCGCGGACCGCCGGGTTGGCTGCGATCTGGGAGACCGCCTCGGTGACCGCGCGGCCACGGATCTCGGAGGTGGCGTCGACTCCGTCGACGATCACTGCGCCATCCTCGATGACGATGTCCACGGTCGGCGCCATCGCAGCGACCTCGTCGAGATCCCCCTCCACGACGCCGCGCTGCAGCGCGGCGAACGTCATCGCTCGATACATCGCGCCGGTGTCGAGGTACTCGACACCGAGGTGCTGGGCGAGCGCACGGCCGACCGTGCTCTTCCCGGCGCCGGCCGGACCGTCGATCGCGATCACGAGATGGTGGTCGGTGTTCACCACGAGGTTCCCTGGGGGCGACCTTCGTCGTAGCCGGCGTGACTCTGCACACCGACGACGGCCTGATCGTGGAACTGCGGGATCGTGGCGGCACCGGCGTACGTGCACGCGGACCTGACGCCGGCGACGATCTGGTCGATGATGTCCTCGACACCGGGGCGCTGCGGATCGAGGTACATCCGAGACGTGCTGATGCCCTCCTCGAACAATTCCTTGCGGGCCCGATCGAGCTCGCTCTCGGTCTTGGTGCGGTTCTTGACGGCCCGGTTGGAGGCCATGCCGAAGCTCTCCTTGTACAACCTGCCATCGGTGTCGCGAAGTGTGTCGGCCGCCGACTCGTGGGTCCCGGCGAGCCACGAGCCGATCATCACGTTGGCGGCACCGGCGGCCAGTCCGAGTGCGACGTCGCGCGGAAAGCGGACACCACCGTCGGCCCAGACGTGTTTGTCGAGTCGGGTCGCCTCGTCGGCGCACTCGGCGACCGCCGAGAACTGGGGGCGACCGACACCCGTCATCATGCGGGTCGTGCACATCGCTCCCGGACCGACGCCGACCTTGACGATGTCGGCTCCTGCTTCGATCAGCTCCCGGGTGCCGGTCGCCGTGACCACGTTCCCGGCCACGATCGTGGCGTCGGGACACGCGGCACGGACCGCTGCGACGACGTCGAGCATTCGCATCTGGTGGCCGTGCGCGGTGTCGATCACGAGCACGTCGGTGCCGATCCGGACGAGCTCGCGCGAGCGCCCGACCGGGTCGGCGTTCACCCCGACCGCGACCGACACCAGCAGCCGGCCCCGTGGATCGAGCGCCGGGCGATAGATGGTCGAGCGGAGTGCGCCCGTGCTCGTCAGGAGACCGAGGAGGCGGCCGTCGTCGTCGACGACCGGGGCCAACGTGCGTCGCTCGCCGTGGAGGCGATCGAAGGCGGCCTCCGGTGTGATGTCGGCCGGCAGCGTGTCGAGCTCGGAGCTCATCACGTGCTGGAGCTGGGTGAAGCGATCGAATCCGGATGCGTCGTGCTCGGTGAACACGCCGATCGGATGTCCGTCGGCATCGATGACGATGACGGCGCCGTGGGCGCGCTTGTGGATGAGGCTGAGCGCGTCGCCGACGGTGTCGCCCGCCGAGAGCGTGATCGGGGTCTCGAACACCGGGTGCCGCGTCTTCACCCAGCTCACCACGTGCTCGATCACGTCCACCGGGATGTCCTGGGGGAGGACGGCGACGCCGCCACGCCGTGCGACCACCTCGGCCATCCGACGACCCGCCACGGCCGTCATGTTGGCCACGACGACCGGGATCGTCGTGCCGATCGCATCCGGCGTCGTGAGATCGACCCCGAAGCGAGAACCGACCGACGACCGACTGGGCACCATGAACACATCGCTGTAGGTGAGATCGTGCGGTGGGTGGGGGTGCAGCATCTTCATGGGTTCTCCTGCCTGACCGGCCGCCACAGGCTAACGGGATGCACCGCGCGCGTACGCTGCTGTCGTGTCGACCGATCACGACCTCCCGGTTCCCGTCGTCCTCGTCCACGGTTGGGGTGGCTCGTTCGCGACCACCTGGGAGCAGAGTGGGTTCACGCTGCTGCTCGCCGACGCCGGACGGCCGGTGGTGGGTGTCGACCTGCTCGGCCACGGAGACGCACCCAAACCCCACGATCCCGAGGCGTACGCCGATCTCACCGAACGGTTGGCCGATGCGATCCAGGACGGCCCCGTCGACGCCGTCGGGTTCTCGCTCGGGGCGCTGACCCTGCTGCGCGCCGCCATCGCCCGGCCGGACCGGTTCCGGCGGCTGGTGTTGGCCGGGATCGGCCGCAACGTCTTCGAACGGGACGACGAGATGACACGACGAATCGTCGCCGCGATCGAAGGAGACCAGTCCGTCATGAGCGCCGCGGACGACAACCGTGCGCGCCTGTTCGCGCAGTACGCACATCGACCCGGCAACGATCCGGTGGCGCTCGCCGCAGTCATGCGGCGGCCGGAGGGCGGGCCGATCACCGATGCCCAGCTCGCCGCCGTCACCTGCCCCGTGCTCATCGCGGTCGGCGACCACGACTTCGTCTTCCCGGCCGATCGGCTGGTCGATGCGCTCCCCGACGCCCGACTGGCGGTCCTCCGTCGCACCGATCACTTCGCGACACCGGAGTCGTTCGCCTTCATCGACGCAACGCTCGAGTTCCTCGATGCCCTCCCCGACTGAGCGACTGCGTTCGACCGACGTCGATCTCGCGGTGGCGCGGTTGCGCGCCGGTGGGCTCGTCGCGATCCCGACCGAGACGGTGTACGGGCTGGCTGCCGATGCCGGGCACGCCGAGGCGGTCGCCCGGATCTACGGTGTGAAGGGACGCCCCGCCGACCACCCGCTCATCGTGCACGTCGCGAGTGTGGAAGCTCTCGACGGATGGGTCGCCGAGCTGCCCGAAGCGGGCATCCGCCTGGCAGCGACGTGCTGGCCGGGCCCGCTCACGATGCTCCTCCCGCGGGGCCCGAAGGCGGGCGATCATCTGACGGGCGGCCGGTCGACCGTCGGCGTGAGAGTGCCGGCGCACCCGATGGCGCTGGAGGTGCTCTATCGATTCGACGGTGCCTTGGCCGCGCCGTCGGCGAACCGCTTCGGCAAGGTGAGCCCGACGACCGCCGACCACGTCATCGCCGATCTCGGATCGCTCCTCGATCCGGAACGCGACCTGGTGCTCGACGGCGGCCCGTGCGACGTCGGGGTCGAGAGCACCATCGTCGATCTGTCGGTCGATCCGCCTCAGGTGCTGCGCGCGGGAGCGATCACCGCGGCCGACATCGAACGATTGCTCGACCGACGTCTCGCCGCGGCGTCGGGCCCCACCCGGGCGAGCGGGATGCTCACGTCGCACTATGCGCCGGACTGCACCGTGCTCCTCGCCGACGACGGCGTCGAGGCGGCGGCGATCGCCGCGGTCGAACGTGCTCACGGGCATCGCGTCGAGATGCTCGACCGGACCGCCGACCTCGTGTCGGCTGCCCAGCTCCTCTACGCCGATCTCCGGTCGGCGGACGCCCGCCGTCTCGATGCGCTCGTGGTCGTGATGCCTCCGGCCGACGGCCTCGGCCACGCCATCCGTGACCGTCTCAGGAAGGCGGCGGCCCCGGGTGACCGATGTCGAGATGCTCCCAATCCAGTTGATTGAGGCCCTCGATCCACGCATCGCGAACCGCATCGATGTCGGGGACCGGGGCTCCGGGCTCGGCCGCGACGACGAGGCTGACCGTCGACGAACCGGCATCGGGCACGATGTCGAGACGGCACCAGGCTCCCAGCGGGTCGGAGAGCATGACCTCCAGCTGGTACGGCGGCTCGTCCACGACCAGGTCTCCGAGCCACGACGCGACGACGAGCAGCCCCTCGAACGTGTCGACCGGCAGCGCCTCGACGGTGAACGACGGATGATCGTGCTGGACGCCGGCTCGACCGGTCGGAGCATCGTCACGTCGTCGCGACGCGTTCCCGCCGTCGCGACGGCGGCGAAGGTCGACCGGACCGTCAGACGGTGGCGCGGCCGCGGCGAGCTGATGGAGGGCCGCCGCCGCGGCGTCGTTCACGCGCTGCATCGCCTCGACGGTGCCGCCGACGTCCGGGTGTGAGCGTTTGGCGAGCTCACGACGCGCCTCGTTCACGGACGCTGCCGGAGAGCCGGGTGGAAGTCCGAGCACCGACCATGGGTCGGCCGAGCGGGGCTGACGAGTTCGCCGGGGCACGTTCCGAACGTATCGGAACCGAGCACGGGGGTGGTTGTAGCGAGGCGTCGATTCCACCTACGCTGCTACGACCTATTACTGACGAGACAAGCCCGTGTCGTCAATTCGAGGGGGAGAAACCAAACATGCAGAAATCACGTGTGCGTCGTGTCGGCGTTCTGATCGTGGGACTCTCGCTCGTCGCCGCAGCTTGCGGTGGCGACGACGATTCCAGCGAGCCGGTCGCCGACACCACTGGAGCTGAGGAGCCCGCCGCGGAGGAGCCCGCAGCGGAGGAGCCTGCAATGGAGGAGCCCGCCGCCGAGGAGCCCGCCATGGAGGAGCCCGCCGCCGAGGAGCCCGCCGCCGAGCCGCCGGCTTCCGAGGGTTCCGACGGTGTGTTGAAGTTGGGTGGGATTTTGCCGGAGACGGGGAATTTGGCGTTTCTGGGACCGCCTGAGTTTGCTGCGGTGCAGTTGGGGGTGAATGATGTGAATGCCGCTGGTGGTGTGTTGGGTGCCGATGTGGAGTGGTTGCCGGGTGACTCGGGTGACAATGGTGAGGTTGCGAATGCGACCGTGGATCGGTTGTTGGCTGAGGATGTGGATGCCTTCATTGGTGCGGCGTCGTCGGGTGTGTCGTTGACGGTGATCGACAAGATCACCCAGGCCGGCAAGGTGCATTTCTCGCCGGCGAACACGTCGCCGACGTTCACGACGTATGACGACAACGGGTTGTATTTCCGTACGGCTCCGTCGGATGTGGTGCAGGGTGCTGCGTTGGCTGATGTGATGTTGGCCGATGGTGCTGAGACTGCGGCGTTCTTGGTGTTGAACGATGCGTACGGGACGGGGTTGCAGCAGTTCACGATCGAGCCGTATACCGCTGGTGGTGGCACGGTCGTGTATGGCGAGACCGAGACGTATGATCCGCAGGCCGAGAACTTCGATGCGGAGATCGCGGCGGTGGTGGATGCCAATCCGGATGCGATCGTGATCATCGGTTTCGATGAGACCTCCAAGATCTTGGGTGGGTTGATCGAGGCCGGGTTCGGTCCGAGTGACAAGTTGGTGTATGGCACCGATGGCAACATGGGGAATGCGTTGGCGGCGGCGTTCGATGATCCGTCGGTGGTGGCCGGGATGAAGGGCACGCTGCCGGGTGTCGACGTGGCCGGGACGATGGCGGAGTTCCGTGATGCGTTGTTGGGTGTCGATTCGGGTCTGATCGATTTCTCGTATTCGGCGGAGTCGTATGACACGGTGATCATCACTGCGTTGGCGGCCGCGATCGCGGGGTCCGATGATGGCGTCGCGATCGGTGCTGAGATCAACGGGGTCACCCGCGATGGTGAGAAGTGCACCACGTACGCTGATTGTCTGGCGTTGGTCGAGGCCGGCACCGACATCGATTACGACGGTGTCTCGGGACCGTTGGAGTTCATCGATGCCGGGGAACCCTCCGTCGCGTCGATCCTGATCCTCCAGTTCGACGACACCGGCGCCCTCGAAGTCGTCGGCTCCGTCGAAGGAGCACTCTGAACAACGAGTGATCGCAGCCTGAACAGCTGAACACCGGATCGGCCCGGGGCGAACGCCCCGGGCCGATCCGCGTCCGACGGCCGCATGGTCACGCCGGAGGCGGCGCGGGAACCATCGGGGATGCGAAAGGACGGCAGCTGACGTCCTCGCACGGCGCGATGCGCGCGAGCCGCCGTCCGGACGGCGAGGCGGAACGCCGCAAGGGCGGCTCCCGGCGCCCTACTGGTGGGTCTTCACGAGGGTTCCGAGGTACAGCTCGATGACCTTCGGATCCGTGAGCAGTTCCTTGCCGGTGCCGGTGTAGGCGTTCGTGCCCTGATCGAGCACGTAGCCCCGATGGCAGATCTGCAGGCACCGGCTGGCGTTCTGTTCGACCATCACGATCGAGATCCCGGCCTTGTTGATCCGGTGGCACCGGATGAACACCTCGTCCTGCAGGGCGGGTGAGAGACCGGCCGACGGCTCGTCGAGGAGCAGCACCGATGGGTCCATCATCAGGGCGCGCCCCATGGCGAGCATCTGGCGTTCGCCGCCGGACAGCGAGCCGGCCCTCTGCTCGCGACGTTCGACGAGCCGTGGGAACATCTCCCCCACCCGCTCGAACCGCTCGCGGAACATCTTGGGTTGCAGGAAGGTACCCATCTCGAGGTTCTCACCGATGGTGAGCGCCGGGAACACGTTGTTGTTCTGGGGGACGTACCCGACCCCGCGGCTCACCAACGAGTGCGCCTTCAGATTGGTGATCTCCTCGCCGCGCAGCTTGACGCTGCCGAGGCGGATGTTGACGAGCCCGAACATGGCTTTGACGAGCGTCGACTTGCCGGCCCCGTTCGGACCGATGATGCCGACGAGCTCGCCCTCGTTGAGGATCAGCGAGCAGCTGTTCAAGATGTCGACGCCCGGGATGTATCCGGCGGTCAGATCGTCGGCGATCAGGAGGGGTTCACTCATGTCCGCCAGCTCCGTCCGTGTCGTCGGTCGTGTCGTCGGTCGTGTCGTCGGTCGTGTCGTCGGTCGTGTCGTCGTCGTCGGCGTCGAGCTGGAGGGCCGAGTCGTGGGACGACCCGAGGTAGGCGTCGACGACCGCCTGGTTCTCGCCGATCGTCGCCGGAGGGCCTTCGGCGATGATCCGACCCTCGGCCATCACGATCACCCAGTCGCTGATCTCTTGCACCATGTCCATGTCGTGTTCGACGAAGAGCACGGTCATGCCCTGGTCGCGCAACCCGGTGATGTGTCCGAGGAGCGACTGCGTGAGCGCCGGATTGACGCCGGCCATCGGCTCGTCGAGCATCACCATCTTCGGCTTCACCATCAGGGCCCGCGCCATCTCGAGCAGCTTGCGCTGACCGCCGGACAGTGTTCCGGCGAACTGGTCGCGCATGTGGTCCATCTTGAACCGCTCGAGCAGGGAGTCGGCCTCGGCCTCGATCCGCATCTCCTGTTCACGCCAGAGGAACGGGAGGATGCTCCGCCACAGCGATTCACCCTTCTGGTCGGTGGCGCCGAGCTTCATGTTCTCGATGCACGTCAGCTTCGACAGGGCTTTGGTGAGCTGGAACGTGCGCACCATGCCGTAGTTGGCGATCTTGTGGGCCGGGACGTCGCCGATGTCCTGCCCATTGAATATGCGGGTGCCGGTGTCGGGCGTGTCGAAGTTCGTGAGCAGGTTGAAGAACGTGGTCTTGCCGGCCCCGTTGGGGCCGATCAGGGCGGTGATCACGCCGCGCTGGACCTCGACGTGATCGACGTCGACGGCCGTGAGACCACCGAACCGACGGGTGACCTCGTGGGCGATCAGGATCGGATCGGGCTTGGCCACACCGGGCTCGCGGGGCAGGTCGGCGAGCGCGGCGCGCGCCGCCTGCGGGTCGACGGGCCCCGACGCCGTCGTCCGGGCCAGCACGTCGGAACGGAGCTCAGCGGTCATCGAGGGCCATCTCTTCCTTGCTGCCGAAGATGCCTTGAGGTCGGAACGCCGCCAGCAGGATCAGCCCGAGTCCGATCAGCATGAACCGGACCTGACCGACCTGGGTGCCGTCCATGACCGATGACGGGATGTAGTCGTTCTCGACCAGCTGACGCAGCAGGATGTCGGTGAAGCTCAGCACACCGTAGAGGACCGCGGCACCGAACACCGGGCCGAGGACGGTGCCGGCACCGCCGAGGATCAGCGCCACCCAGGCGAAGAAGGTGACGTCGGTGATGAAGTTCTGGGGTTGGGCCGACGACGTGCCGATCGCGCGGAGCATGCCGCCGAGCGCGCCGAGCATGCCGCCCAGGGCGAGCGCCTGCATCTTGTACCAGTAGGCGTTCTTGCCGAGGCTCCGCGCGGCGTCCTCGTCCTCGCGGATGGCCTTGAGCACACGTCCCCACGGGCTGCGGATCAGGAGCCACACCATCGTGACAGCGAGCGCCAGGACGACCCAGCCGACCAGCACGATGAACATCTGGTTGCCGGTGAAGAGGTTGAAGAGATAGCGACCGCTCGGCGAGAACGGGCTGAGGTCGTAGAAGGTGCTCGTGAAGCCGGTCAGCCCGTCGGACGAACCGGTCCACTTGTCGAACGTCGGCGAACGGGCCACGATCCGGAACATCTCGGCCGCGGCGATCGTGACGATCGCGAGATAGTCGGCACGCAGACGAAGCGTCGGGACACCCATGATCGCGGCGAGGATCAACGGGAACACGACGACGCCCATGAACACGCCGAACCAGAAGCTGCCGGGGACGACGGCGTAGAGCGGTCCGAGCGTCACGACGGTCATCGACAACCCGTAGGCGCCGGCCGCCATGAAGACGGCCTGGCCGAAGTTGAGCAGTCCGGTGTAGCCGAAGTGGATGTTGAGTCCGAGCGCGGCGAGGCCGAAGTAGATCAGGTTCTCCCCGATCAGACCTCGGAACACGTTCTCGATGATCGCTCCCCAGTCCATCAGCAGTTCCCTTCCATGGTGGTCATCCGATCCGCTCCGCTCGACCGAGCAGTCCCTGCGGCCGGACGAGGAGGATGACGACGAGCATGATGAGCGCCCCGACGTTCTTCATGTCGCTCGGGATGATCAGCGTCGAGGTCTGGATGAAGACACCCACGATCAGGCTGCCGAAGAGGGCACCGTAAGCCGTGCCGAGGCCGCCGAGCGTGACGCCAGCGAACATCAGCAGCAGGATCCGGAAGCCCATCTCCCAACCGATCGACTCCGTGATGCCGAACAGCACACCGCCGAGACCGGCGAGCGCACTGCCGGTGACCCAGACCCAGCGTGTGACCTTCTCGACGTCGATCCCGGAGGATTCGGCGAGGTCGCGGTTGTCGGCGACCGCGCGCATGGCCTTGCCCGCCCGCGTCTTCTCGAGCCCGACGCCGATGCCGACGAGCACGAGGACCGAGAAGACGATGATGAAGGCATCCTTCGGCGCCAGCGTGAAGATTCCGAACGACCACTTCTCCTGGATGCGATAGTCGCGGTAGAAGCCGGCGCGGCCCCCGAAGAAGTACAGCATGATGTACCGGAAGAAGATCGAGAAGCCGATCGAGACCACGAGCGCCGAGATCAGGCTGGCGCCCTTGTCGCGCAGCTTCTTCCACACGAATTCGTTGAACAATCCGCCGGCGGCGCCGGAGACGATCACGGCCACCAGGGCCGCGACGATGAGCGACCCTCCCCATCCATCACCGCCCGGCAGCCACCCGAGCCATCCGGACCACGTGATGTGGAACAGGTAGGCGATCATGGCGCCGAAGGTGACCATCTCGCCGTGGGCGAAGTTCACCAGGCTCGTCGTGCCGTAGATGAGCGAGAGCCCGATCGCTGCCATGGCGATCAGCAGTCCGAGCTTCACCCCGTCGACGGCGAGCTGGACCGCCTTGATCGTGTTGTCGGTCTTGGCCGCCCGCTCGCCCATCGGGAACAGGTTCGGTCGACTGTCGCCTTCCCTCACGTCGAAGGTCAGCGGATTGTTGTCGACGTTGCGGAGCGAGACGCCGTCCGGCAGGGTCTCCTCCTTGAGAAAGGTGCTGTAGGTGCCCTCGCCGGGGAGTTCGAGGCTCCAGGCTCCGTCCGAATCGGACACGGCGACACCGACCTCGGTTCCCTCGGCGTCGGTGACCACCAGCTCGACGCCTTCGAGGACGATGTCGTCACCGTTCTCGTCGGTCGCACGCAGGGTGCCACGCACCTCGGTGACCGGTCCCTCGGCGTCGTCCTGGGCGTGCACGGCCCCGCCGGACACCATCGCGCCGAACAGCACTGCCAGGATCCCGACCGTGATCGCACCGGCTCGACGAACGTGACGTGAGGTTGGCCCGGCGTCGGGGCGAGTGAATGACGGCATCAGGGGCGAGACACTAGTTCCCGCGCGGAGGCCCGCGAAACATTCGGCGAATCCGGTCGGCTGGTGTCGAGCACCACGTGGGTGGTGACGAGCATCACGAGTGTGGCACCTGCGACGTGCACGCCGACGAGGAGCGCGGGCACGCCGTTGAAGTACTGCACGTACCCGATCGCGGCCTGCAACACGCCGACGAAGATCCAGGTCGACAGCACGTTGACGAGCGCCCTGCGATCGTCGACCCGGGAACGGATCTGCCAGGCGATCAGCAGCGCGATCGCGATCGTGGTCATGACGGTCACACCGTGCACCCTGGCCACAGCGGGGATCGACAGATCGAGCCGTTCGGCGTTCTCGTCGCCGGCGTGGGGGCCCGCTCCCGTGACGAGAGTGCCCGTGAAGACGGCCACACAGGTCGCGCCGAACAGCAGCCACGTGAGGCGCCACGTCCGCATGGTCACGACACGCTCTCGTTCGACACCGTCGGGCTCGCCGGCCCGTCGAACGAGTACGGCGCCGGTGACGATCAACGCCATCGACAACAGGAGGTGACCCTGCACGGCGATCGGGTGGAGATCGACGAGGACCGAGACACCGCCCAGGACGGCATTGGCGACGACGCCGGCGACGAGCAACCACGACAGGCGCACGAGGTCGCCGCGCCGCGGACCACGACGCAGGTAGGAGCCGAGGACCGCAGCGATCACAGCGACCGCGACGACGCCCGTGAAGAGCCGGTTGACCTGCTCGATCGCGGCATGCTTCGACGAGACGTCGATGAGACGCTCACTCGAGCAGTTCGGCCAATCGTCGCACCCGAGCCCACTGTTCGTGAGCCGGACGGCCGCCCCGGTGACGATGATCACGGCCAGCGCGATCAACGCCCCGATCGTGATCTGGCGGTACCGCTGTGGCGAGATCGACGACTGGATCGACGACCGGATCGACGACTGGATCGACATGGTGCGATCAGCCTACGACGAACGATGTCGGCACGACCTCACGAGCCCGGACCGGGCTCGCTCCCGACGAGAATCTCATCCCGGCCAGGTCGCGCGCCGGCCGACGCTCCGCCGAGTCGGCGTGCGAGCCTCAGGGACGAATCTCGTAGAAGGCGTTCATCGGGTGCTGGACGTCGAGCTCGGCGAAGCGGGTGAAGCCGGCATCGCGCGCCATCTGCTCCGCCTTCGACCTCGGGAGACCCAGCGTGCCGAGTCCCTCACCTCCGGGCTCAGACAGAGCCGACGACATGCACGAGAGCACACTCACCCCGTAGAGCAGCGACGCCATCGGGTTGGCCTCGATGTTGCCGACCAACGTCTCGGCGGCACGGATGTCGACCAGCAACCAGTGGCCGTCCGCAGCGATCGCGGCGCGTATCGCCTTCACGGCTGCGCTGGGGTGGGCCATGTCGTGGATGCAGTCGAAGGTCGTGATCACGTCGACGGTCCCGTCGTCGGGCAGCGGCTCCCGGCGTGGATCGGCGAAGCGAGCGTTCGTGAGGCCCGACTCGGCCAGCTTGGCGTCGGCGCGATCGAGTGCGTGCAGCGAGATGTCGTAGCCGACGAACGTGCTCTCCGGGAACGCCTCGGCCATGAGCAGCACCGCTCCACCGGCCCCACAACCGATGTCGGCCACTCGTGCGCCGCCGCGCATCCGCTCGACCGCGCCGTCCATCGCCGGGAGCACCTTTCGGAGCAGGTTCGCCCGGTTCCAGGGCTCGAAGCTGCGCTCGATGCCCTCCGCGCCCTCCGGCCCGTGGCTGTCGTAGTCGTGACCCAGCCCGCACTCGAAGCACTCGGGCATGTGCTCCAGCGCCTGCATCGTCTGGGGCAGCCGGTGGAACATGCCCATCCCGAAGGCGGGGTGCTCGGGGCTGGCCAGCACCGCACGACCTTCACCCGACAGTGCGAACCGGTCGTCGCCGTCGTCGCTGTGCAGTTCGACCAGCTCGGCGGCGGCCTGATTGCTCGCCCACTCGCGAACCCACCGCTCCTGCAGGCCGAGTCGGTCGGCGAGCTGATGGCTCGTCATCGGTTCCTCGGCGTCGGCCAGCGCGCGGTACAGACCGAGCCGATCGCCGAGGTGAATCATGCCGGCCGTGACCGCGCCCTCCAGCTTCGAGAAGACCTGGAAGGTGAACATGCGCAGTCGATCCTGCGCGTCCGGTGACGGGCTCATGGCTCGAAGGTACCGAACCTGGATCGACCGGTCGTCAGCCGAGGTTGATGTAGATCTGCTTGGCCTCCAGATATGAGTCCAGCGCGTAGGGGCCGAGCTCTCGCCCGATACCGCTCTGCTTGTAGCCGCCCCACATGGACTCGCTCGGAGCCGGTTGGCTGTCGTTGATCCACACCACTCCCGCTCTGACCGCCTTGGCCGTCCGGAGCGCGAGTCCGATGTCGCGCGTCCAGATCGCCGCCGCCAGCCCGTATTCCGTGTCGTTCGACATCCGGACCACGTCGTCGACCTCGACGAACGGGATCACGGTCGCGACCGGGCCGAAGATCTCCTCGCGAGCGAGCCTGATCTGGTTCGTGCCCTCGAAGATCGTCGGGGGCACGAAGTAGCCGCCGGCGAGCGCCGGGTCGTCGGGACGTTGCCCGGCATAGACCAAGGTGGCGCCCTCGCCCGGCCCGGCGTCGATGTAGCCCTGCACCCGATCGCGCTGGGGAGCCGACACGAGCGGTCCCATCGTCACGTCCGGATCGAGCCCGGAGCCGAGCTTCATGCCGGCGGCGAACTCGGTCAACCCCTGCAGCACCTCGTCGTAGACGGAGCGCTGCACGAAGATCCGGCTCCCGGCCGAGCAGACCTCGCCCTGATTGCCGAACACGCCGAGCGCGGTTCCCTCGACGGCTGCGTCGAGTGCGGCATCGCCGTAGACGATGTTCGGACTCTTGCCCCCGAGCTCGAGCGTCACGCGCTTGAGCTGATCGGCACACGTGCGCTGGATCAGCGTTCCGACCGCCTTGGAGCCGGTGAACGAGATCTTGTCGACCCTCGGGTCTGTGAGCAGCGGACTGCCGGCCTCCGGGCCGATACCCGTGACGACGTTGAACACACCCCGCGGCACCCCCGCCTCCTCGGCGATCACGGCCATCCGCAACGCCGTCAGCGGCGTCTGCTCGGCCGGTTTCAGCACGACGGTGCAACCGGTTGCCAATGCCGGAGCGACCTTCTGGGCCGCCATCAGCATCGGATAGTTCCACGGCACGATCAGTCCACAGACGCCAACTGGTTCCTTGACGACCAGGCTCATCGCGTCCGGACCGACCGGCGGGATGTCGCCGGAGACCTTGGTGGCCCATCCGCCGTAGTACTCGAACATGAACGCGACCTCGTCGATGTCGCCGAGCGCGTCGGCGATCGGCTTGCCGCAATCGAGCACTTCGAGCTCGGCGAGCTCGTGCCGTCGCGAACGCACCAGCTCGGCCATGCGGAACAGGATCCGAGCGCGGTCGCGCTCGGAGCTCGACGCGCCCCAGGTGCCGTCGTCGAACGAGCGGCGGGCTGCCGCGACGGCGAGATCGACGTCGGCGTCCGCGCCTCGGGGAACGGTGGCGATCGGCTCGCCGGTCGCCGGGTTCACGATTTCGAGCACGGAGCCGGATCGGGCGTCCACCCATGCACCATCGATGTACATCTGGAGTTGTTCGGTCATCGCCGGCGACGTTACCCGTCGTGATCCGTACCGTCTCGGTACGGACCCGGCGTCAGCGGGTGCGCAGGTCGACGGGCAGGTGTTCGAGGTTCGACAGCGACGTCAACGAGAAGGTGCAACCACCGTGCACGGGGATCGCCTCCAACCGGCTGACCGACGTGTGCCCGAGCACGAAACGATCCCACTCCCACGGGGTGGGTGCCAAGCCCAGCAGGTGCGCGATCGTCACCGAGTTGGTGCCGGCGTGGGCGACGAGCGCGATCCGGCGCCCGGGTTCGGGCATCGACCAGATCGGCAGGTCGTGATCGATCCGTTGGATCCCGCGTTCGGCGAGGAACAACCGGGCTCCGAGGTGGACACGGTCGGTGAAGTCGCGGATCGACTCGCCGCCGTCGAGTCCCTGCCAACGTTCGTCGACCGGTCGGTCGCGCATCTCGCGGTACGCCTGCTCGGCCTTCTCGACGGGCGTACCGTGCCAGCCCGGATCACGGATCTCCTCCAACCAGGGATCGATCTGCTCCTCGACGCCCAGACGTTCGTACAACGGAGCGGCAGTCTGACGGGCTCTGACGAGTGGCGACACGAGCACCTCGTCGAAGGTCTCCTTGCCCCACACCGACGCCATCCGGTCGGCCTGCTCGTGTCCGAGGTCGGTCAGAGGAGGGTCCACGACGTTCAGGCCGTCGCGCACCCATTCCGGTTGCCCGTGTCGGATCAGGACGATCTCCACGTCGGCGACGGTACTCTCCCCCGCCGTGAGCGACACACCGGGTTCGACGCCTCCGGGCTGGTTCCCCGACCCCCTCGGTCGGCACGAGCACCGATGGTTCAACGGGTCGTCCTGGACGTCCGACGTCGCCGACGGGGGTCAACGATTCGTCGATCCGCTGGGTGTCGCACCCGGCGGACTCGGACCCGGTTCGGCGGAGCGGCCCGGCAACGGCATCGCGACGGCCGCCATGACGTGCGGCATCATCGCCCTGCTGCTGGCGTGGATCCCTTTCGTCGTCACCGCCGGCATCGTCCTGGCGATCCTGGCGATCGTCTTCGGCGTGAAAGGGCTGCGTCGCTCCCGCCACGCCGGCCGCGGCCGCGGTTTCGCGATCGCCGGGTTGGTCACCGGGGGCGGTGCCCTGCTCGCGTCGATCGTCGGCATCGTGCTGTCGGTCGTCGTCTGGAACGCAGCGGTCGATTTCATCGAACCGGGCCCGGTCGCCAACGAGATCACGACATGCACCGCGAACGGACGCGAGATCCTCGTCACGGGCACGCTCACGAACGAGAGCAGGGCCGATCGCAGCTACACCGTGTTCGTCACCATCGGCGGACGCACCGAGTTCACCGCCCTCGACGACGTCCCCGCCGGTACGAGCGCCGACTGGGAGATCGATCTGCGGACCCGCACGATCGTCGACGAGTGCGATCCGCGCGTCACGATCAATGGGCCGCTGCCCTTCGGCCTCGAGATGGACCCGATCGAGAGCTGAATCCCTGCGGTTTGGCCCGTAGGGTGATCACCGATGCAGACGCTTCCCCCCGAGTCGACGCAGCACGATCGGTCGTCGATCGTCCGACTCCTGTCGCGAGTGGGCCTCACCCTCGTGATCGCAGGATTCGCCACCTTCTGGATCTGGGCGCTGTTCTTCGCCTCGAAAGAAGCTGTGAACCGTGTCGACGACCGCGACTGGGCCGCTCGCGCCGAACAGATCTGCGCCGGCGCCAACGAGCAGCGACTCGAGCTGAGCGACTACCGATCGATCGTCGAGGTCGACGCCGACCTGATCCGCGAGCGAGCAGCGATCGTCGATCGAGCCACTGCGATCATCGAGGGCATGATCGACCAGGTCGTCGCAGAACTGCCCGACGACCCCAAGGGCCAGGAGATCGTGCCCCAGTGGGAGGACGAGTACCGGCAGTACATCCAGGCTCGACGCGACTACGCCGACGATCTTCGTGCCACCGGCGACAACCTGGCGTTCTACGAACCGGCGACGAACGGTCTACCGATCAGCGAGAGGCTCGAGACGTTCGCCGGCGACAACGAGATGCCCTCCTGCGCGCCGCCGCGCGATCTCAGTCGCTGATCACCGTTGTGCACGATCGGCTCGGTCGATCCTCCGGATCACCCGCGCCGGCGCTCCGACCGCAACCGAATGATCCGGGATCGCTCCCGTCACCACGCTGTTCGCGCCGATGACGACGTTGCGGCCGATCTCCGAGCCCGGCAGCACGACAGCACCGTGCCCGAGCCACGATCCGGAGCCGATGCGAACGGGCCGCTCCGGCTGGAACTGGCGCGAGATCGGGAGGTCGGGGTCGTCGTACCCGTGGTTCTGATCGGTGATGTAGACGTTGTGCCCGGTCCACACGTCGTCGCCGATCTCGATCGACAGATGACCGACGATGCCGCTTCCCCGCCCGATCAGGCAGCGATCGCCGATCGTGACGACCGGGTCGGAGACGCACTCCTGTCCGGGCACCATGCCGGCGGACAACGCGACGTTCGGTCCGATCATCGTGCCACGACCAATGCGGATGTATCGCTCGTTCATGATCGTCGTATGGGGGAAGCAGATCACGCTCCCGTCGCCGAAGGAGCCGAAACGTCGACCGCGCGGTGTATCCGGACCGATCGCCGCCCAGTGGACGGCGATGTCGCGACCGCGATGGATCAGCTCACCGACTCGGCGTTTCGCGACAGCGGCGAGGCGCGTCCCGAGGGTCTCGGGTGGTCGCTCCGATCGCACCGCGCGAACGCTACCGTCGCAACGTGGGGACAACGCCGCGGAGACCGGCAACCGATGTGTCTGATGCTTCGGATCCGTCCGATCCGTTCGGGCACGGCTCGTTGACCGACGTCGCAGGTGTCCTGGTCGGTCATCACCAGCGAACCGGGCGGGGCTGGCAGACGGGCACGACCGTAGTGCTCGTGCCCGACGGCGCCGTCGCAGCCGTCGATGTGCGCGGCGGGGGTCCGGGCACCCGGGAGACGGATGCACTCGACCCTCGGAACCTGGTCGACCGGATCCACGGGTTGTGCCTCACGGGGGGCAGCGCCTACGGCCTCGCCGCCGCCGACGGGCTGATGGCCGAGCTCGAACGGCGCCGGTTGGGCGTTCCGGTCGGACCCGAGCCGCACCATGTCGTGCCCGTCGTGCCGACCGCCGTCATCTTCGATCTCGGACGCGGCGGAAACTTCGCCAACCGACCGGACGCATCGTTCGGTGCGCGAGCGGCGAGAGCTGCACGTCGCACGGCCCGCCGCGGAGCGGTGGGGGCCGGGACCGGTGCCCGTGCCGGCGGTCTCCAGGGCGGTATCGGCATGGCGTCGACAACGATCGCGATCGCCGGTCACGACACCACCGTGGCGGCGATCGCGGTCGTGAACGCGTCCGGGTCGACGATCGATCCCCGAACGGGAGCGCCGTGGGTGCCCGTGCGCGGCATGCGACGTCCGTCGCCCGCCGAGCGGCGCGCCGTCGAGCACGCCCGACTGGCGGTCGCGGCGCCGCTCAACACCACCATCGGCGTCGTCGCCACCGATGCCGACCTGACGCGCGCCGAGGCCGGCCGATTCGCCCAGTCGGCCCACGACGGACTCGCCCGCGCGATCCGACCGGCCCACGGTCTCACCGACGGCGACACGATCTTCGGTCTCGCGACCGGGAACCACCGGTTGCCCGACCGCAGCGACGGCATCCTGCGCGGCGCCGCGTCGCGAGCCGCCCAGCTCAACGCCGTGTTCGCATGCGCGGCCGATCTGTTCGCCCTCGCGTGCTCCGACGCCGTGGTCAACGCAACCCGGGTGGGCGAGGCGCCGGCGTACCGTGACCTCTGCCCGACGGCCTACCCGACGTGAAGAACCGCGAGGGTTAGCCTCGCCGCCGTGGAAGTCTTCACCAGCCCGGCGCCCATGCGAATCTGGTCGCGGCGCGAACGCGTCGAGGGGCGCCGAATCGGCGTCGTACCGACGATGGGTGCGCTCCACGCCGGCCATCTGCGGCTGATCTCAGCGGCAGCGGAGCACACCGACCGGCTCGTGGTGACGATCTTCGTGAACCCCCTCCAGTTCAACCAGTCCGCCGATTTCGACGCCTATCCCCGACCGATCGACGACGACCTCCGCCGGTGCGCCGACATCGGTGTCGAGGCCGTCTATGCGCCGACCGCCGCGACGATGTACGCACCCGACTTCGAGACCCACGTGGTGCCAGGCGGTCTCGCCGAGCGACTCGAGGGCCCGATGCGACCGGGACACTTCCGCGGTGTCACCACGGTCGTCACCAAACTGTTCGGCGCGACCGATCCCGATGTGGCGGTGTTCGGGGAGAAGGACTACCAGCAGCTCACGATCATCCGCCGCATGGTCGCCGATCTCGATCTCGGCATCGACGTCGTGGGAGTTCCGATCGTGCGCGAACCCGACGGCCTCGCCATGTCGAGCCGCAACGTCCGACTCACTCCGGGGGATCGGTCGGCGGCGCCCGTGCTCTGCCGTGCGCTCGACCGTGGGGCGACGGCGATCGCCGCAGGTGAACGCGACACCCCCACGGTGCGCCGTGTCGTGACCGATGTGATCCAGCGCGAGCCTCGAGCAACGCTGGAGTACGTCGAGCTCGTCGACGCCACCACGCTCGCAACGGTCGTTCGGATCGAATCAGCGGTGGTGCTGCTGACCGCCGCCTGGTTCGGCGATGTCCGGCTGATCGACAACCACGTGATCGAGGTGTGACACCGTCGACGCGTCGTCGAGCTCGCGCTCGATGTCGTCGAGCACCCCGGTGAGCACGACGATGAGCACGATGCCGTTGAAGATCGCGTGCGCGATCACGGTCGGGCCGAGACGGCGCGTGAAGTAGGCGGACGCACCGAACGCGACACCGACACCGGTGAGTACCAGTGCCAACCCGACGTTGCCGGCACCCCGCACCGGGTCGACGTGCGCGACACCGAACAGGACTCCCTGGAGCAGAATCGCCAGGACGGGCCCCATCCGACTGAGGAACCCGCGCAGGACGAGCCCGCGGAACACGAACTCTTCGATGATCGGGGCGGCGATCACGGCCGTCGCCGCGGTGGCGATCAGATACGCCCGGTCGGCATCGAGCTCACCGACGCTCTCGACATTGCTACTCAGTGGGATGTCGAAGGCGAGGATGACCGCCGCCATCACCGACTGGGTCGCGATCGCAGCCAACCAGGTGAGCGGTCCCCATCCGAGGTCGCTCCAGCGGAACCGCCATCCGATCGCTGCCAGCCTGCCGGCGCCCCAGCGACGACGGACGTACGCGCCCCACGCCAACGACGGGCCGTAGCCGACGCACGCGAGGATGACGACGTAGAAGATGAGTGGCCAGTCCTCGTCGATCAGAGCGTCGACGAGGAGCTTGCCGACGAGCAGCGACACGACGAGCACGACGAGGGCACCCAGTGCAGCGCCGATCGGCAGGCTCGGGTGCTCCTCCGGTGTGTCGAACACCGGCCCCGTCGGCGTCCAAGCACGACCATCGAAGTACCGCTGGCCGACGCCGTGCGGGTCGGGGTACCAGCCAGCCGGGGCCATCGATGGTGGTGGGAGTTCGGTCATCGGGATCGGGTGCGCCGCGGGGCGGTCGGTCGCCTTAGCGTACGGGGGTGATGGCATTCACCGGTCGTTCGCTCTGGTCGGACACGATCCCAGCGGCAGAGGTCGCTTCCGGCGAGCCACTCCCCGGTGATGCGTCGGTCGACGTAGCGATCGTCGGTGGCGGGCTCACGGGGCTGTGGACGGCCTGGTACCTCCTGCAGCACGATCCGTCGATCCGGCTGATGGTCGTCGAGCGAGCGACCGTGGGATTCGGGGCGAGTGGCCGCAACGGCGGCTGGTGCTCGGCCCTCGTGCCGATGGGTCTGGGCGGCATCGCACGTCGCCACGGCGACGCTGCTGCGACCCGAATGCAGCGCGCGATGCACGCCACCGTCGACGAGGTCGTCGACTTCGTCCGTGCCCACGCCGACCGCGAGATCGCACATCGGGGCGGGACGATCGATCTGGCGCGGTCGGAGCCACAGCGGCTTCGATTGCATCACCACCTCGACGAGTACCGGCGGTTCGGTTTCGGTGACGCCGACTACCGCTGGCTGGAGGCCGGCGAGGCTCGCGACGTCTGCGCCGCGACCGACGTCGCCGGCGGGGTGCGGACGCCTCACTGCGCGGCGGTGCATCCGCTCCGGCTCACCCACGCCGTCGCACGTGCGGTGCAGTCGGCGGGTGGCGTGATCCGCGAACGCACCGCGGTCGAGCGCATCGAGCCACGGCGCGTCATCACCGAGCGGGGTGTCGTCACGGCCGACGTGATCGTGCGAGCGACCGAGGGGTACACATCGCAGTTCCCGGGGGAGCGTCGCACGTCGCTCCCCATCTACTCGCTCATGATCGCGACCGAACCGCTCCCCGACGATGTCTGGTCCCAGATCGGGCTCACGGACCGGCCCACGTTCGCGGACGGGCGACACATGATCATCTACGGGCAACGCACCGCCGACCACCGGTTCGCGTTCGGCGGCCGTGGTGCGCCGTATCACTTCGGTTCGGCCATCCGCCCCGAGTTCGACACGGACGATCGCATCCGCGCCCTGCTCGAATCGTCGCTCCGCAGCATCTTTCCGGCGATCGGCGACGCCGCCGTCACCCACCATTGGGGTGGCGTGCTCGCGGCCCCGCGCGACTGGACGTGCTCGGTCCGATTCGACCGCTCGTCCGGCCTCGCCTCCGCAGGCGGCTACGTCGGCGACGGCGTCTCGACGACCAACCTGGCCGGCCGGACCCTCGCCGCCCTGATCACCGGCAGCGACGACGAAGACGACCGCGAGCTGATCCGTCTTCCGTGGGTCGGGCACCGATCGCGACGATGGGAACCGGAGCCGCTGCGGTGGATCGGCGTCAACGCAGCGCGGGCGGCAGCGCGCCGCGCCGACGCCAGCGAGTCGCGAACCGGCCGCGAGAGCCGGCTCTGGGGTGGTGTGATCAACACGCTCCTCGGCCGCGACTGACGCTGCTTCACACGTCGGCCGGAGCAGGAAGCGTCTCGGGGATGCGGTCGGCGTGCACCCATGTCGCGAAGAACTCGTCGAGATCGCGGCCGCTGACCCGTTCCGCGAGTGATTGTAGGTCGTCGGTCGTCGCGGTCCGGTCGAGATGGGTCGAGACCCACTGTCGCAACGTCTCGAAGAAGGCTTCGTCGCCGATCGTCAGCCGCAGCGCGTGGAGCACGGTCGCTCCACCGTCGTAGCTCACCGGTCCGAACATCTCGGTCGGCCGGCTGAGCGGCCAACCGACGGGGGGCAGCGCGGCAAGGGCGGACGCCGCGAACCGATCGAGCTCGATCTGGCCGATCTCGTCGAGCCACAGCCACTGGGCGTACGTGGCGAACCCCTCGTTGAGCCAGATGTCGTCCCACGCCGCAGGAGAGACGGCGTTGCCGAACCACTGGTGGGCGAGCTCGTGGGCGAGGAGCAGGTGCTGGGTGAAGCCGAGCTTCCCGTCGAGGTCGACGGCCGAGAACAGCGAGAAGCCCTGGGTCTCCATGGCGAGGTTGGGATCCGAGTCGGCCAGCGCCAGGCCGTAGCGATCGAAGGGATACGGGCCGAACAGCGGCTCGAAGAACGAGAACTGGGCGTCGGTGACGTCGAGATACGGCTCGAGCGTGTCGACCCGGTCGGCCAACACGGTGTGCCGGAGTTCGACGCCGGACGCAGTCCGCCCGCCCTGCACGAGCTCGTAGTCACCGATGAGCAGCAGGAGGAGGTACGACGCCATCGGCTCGTCCTGCGCCCACGTCCACGTCGTCGCCTCGCCGGTCGCGCGGGTGGTGACCAGCACGCCGTTCGCCACCGCCGTCAGCCCGGCGGGCACGGTGACGGCCAGTGTCCAGGTCGCCTTGTCGGTCGGGTGATCGTTGACCGGGAGCCAGGTGCTGAGGCCGTCGGGCTCGTTGACCGACCACAGCCCGTTCTCGGTCGGAAACAGCCCTGCGCTCTGGGAACCGAACGCCTGATCGACGACAGCGGTCGTGAAGTCGACGGTGACGACGACCCGATCGCCCTGTGGTCGCACCTCGCCCAACTCGACGAGCAGCTCACCTGCGCTCTGTTCGAACGGCGCGTCCGTCGCGTCGACGGTCGCACGCGAAACGATCGGACCGTCCGCGTCGAGCGCGATCCGATCGGTGTCGGCGACGAGATCGATCGTCGCGGTCACGCTGCCGACGAGGCGCTCACCGTCGTCCGGGTACGACAGGATCACGTCGTAGGAGGCGACGTCGAGATCCGCCGACCCGAGTCTCGGGAATCGGCGATCGCCGACCGACGTCGAGCGCGACGGTTCCCCGTCGAGTGGTACGGCCGTCGTCGAGGTCTGCTGGTCCGACGGTACGTCGTCGACCGGGACCACAGCGCCGCCGTCCTGGCTCGTCGTCGGTCGTTCGTCGGTCGTGGTCTCGGTGGATACGGCTGGGCGGACTCCCACGACCGCGGGTTGCGACGGTGCGGCACATCCCGCAGCGATCGACGCAGGTACGAGCGCGACCACCACGAGGCGCACCGAGACGGATCGACGGGACGTGACGGCCGATCGGACCGCTCGATCTGCCAGCGTGACCATCGACGCGAACGCTACCCAAGCCCGACGTCGCACGGACGGCGCCCCAGGTTCTGCTTCGCCTCAAGACGTCGCTGAACGTCCAATTCTCCGAGAACGACCGCTCCGGCAGCAGCTTTCGGGGCGCCGCGGGGCGCCTTTCGGTCGCTCTTCTAAAGCTTCGCTCAAGAAGATCAAGAGGCTCCTTGACAGCACCGATGACACGGGCATGACCGACGCCCACCCCGTCTCACCACGTCGATCGCGCCGCCGAGGATGGCTCGCCGCGACGGTCGCGACCGTGTCCGTCGCGACGGGCATCGTCGGCGTGGCAGACATCGGGGCGGCGGCGGGCGTGGCCAACGACGACTGGTTGGCGATCGTCAACACGTATCGGGCGATGTCGGGACTCGATCCGGTCACCGGCAACTCGACCTGGTCGGCCGAGGCCGCCGCGCACTCGTGCTACATGCTCCAGAACGGCATCGCCCACGACGAGACCCCCGGGCGCCCCGGCTACACCGCAGGTGGCGACCTCGCCGGCAACAGCGGCAACGTCGCCGTGAGCAGCGCCGTCGACGCGACGCCTCGCAACCACATCGATCTCTGGATGACCGGCCCGTTCCATGCGATCGGCGTACTGCGCCACAACCTCACCTCGAGCGGTTTCGGGTTGTGCGCACAGAGCAACACGCCGACGCCGTGGCACTCAGGCGGCACCCTCGACGTGATCAGGGGCATCGACAACAACCGCCCCCGCCCGTCGACGCCCATCCTGTTCCCCGGCGACGGGGCGACCGTTCCGCTCCACAGCTTCATCGTGGAGTCCCCGAACCCGATGTCACTGTGCGGTTGGACCGGAAGCGCGGGTCTGCCCCTGATCGCGATGATGCCGAACGACGTCACCTCGGCCACCGCCACGATCACCGGGCCGAGCGGCCCGATCCCCACCTGCACACTGCACAAGGGCAACACGTCGGCCGACGGGACGGCACGGGCGATCCTCGACGGTGACAACGCCGTCGTCGTCATGCCCCGTCAGGTGCTGGCCGATGGCGAGTACACGGTCAGCGTCGACTCCAATGGCGGCGACGTGACATGGAGCTTCATCGTCGATCGTGATGCGCCGTTGCAGGCGACACCGCCTGAGCCGCCGAAGACCCCCGACACCAAGCCGACTGCCGGCACGGCCGAGTTCGAGCCGGTGGAGCCGTTCCGACTGGTGGACAGCCGGCAAGGTCGCGGCACGGTCAAGCTGAAGGCGAAGAAGACGACGCGCATCGAGGTGGCCGACTCCGACGTGGTGGCGGTGAGCGCCAACTTCGTCGCCGTCCTCCCCGAATCGAACGGGTACCTCACTGTCTACAACTGCACCGACGAACGTCCGACGGTGGCGACGTTGAACTTCCGGGCCGGCCGCACCGTCGCCAACCAAGCTCTCGTGCCGCTCGCCAAAGGCGACATGTGCGTCTATGCCCATGCCGCCACCGACCTCGTCGTCGACGTCAACGGCTACTACCGAGCGGATGCCGGCGGGAGCGGGTTCGTCCCGATCACGCCGGTGCGGATGTTGGACAGCCGCCAGACCACCCAGCTGCGCGCCGGCAAGGAGTTCGTCCTGCCCGTCGCCGGGGTCGCGGGTGGTGCACCCGCCGACGCCCGTGGAGTCGCTCTGAACGTCACGGCGATCCTCGCCAAGCAGGGTGGGCACGTGAAGGTCTACCCGTGCGGCGCAGCGGCCGCGGGTGAGATCTCGTCGCTCAACTACGTCGCCGGCGAGGTTCGACCGAACTCTGCCGTCGTGCAGGTCGATGATCGCGGTCGGATCTGCATGCGCTCACTGCGCAACGTCGACGTCACCGTCGACATGACCGGCTACTTCAGCGCCGACGTCGGGCACGCCTATCAACCGCTCGACCCGATCCGGGTGTTCGACAGCCGGTCACCGTTCCCGACGCTCAACGAATCGACCAGCGGTGCCCGGTTGCAGGCGGGCCGCGAGCTCCGCATCCCGATCGCCGGCGAGCGCGGGATCCCGGCCGGCGCCAAGGCCGCCTCGATCAACATCGCCGCCACCCAACCGGTCGCTGCGACGTACATCACCGCCTACCCGTGCGGCAAGCGGCCCGCCACGGCGACGCTGAACGTCTCCCCGGCTCAGAGCACGACGGCGAACGGAGCGATGGTGAAGCTCTCCAGCTCCGGCGACCTGTGCGTGTTCGCCCTCCGCGACGTCCACGTGATCGTCGACATCAACGGTGTCTGGCTCTGACGGTCGAGCCACGGCATGGTCGAGCACGGCACGACCGCATCGCCGGTCGCGGTCGAGCGATTCAACGGTGGAGTTCGGGATCGGCAACCCGTGCCCGATAGCGCACGGTGAAGACCGAGTCACCCGACAGGATGCCGCCTCGGCCGAGCAGGCGTCCCCCCTCCCAGTTCGACAATCCGAGCTCGGGCGCATCGAGCGCGTACTGACCGTCGACCCACCGCGTGAACCCGTCGCCGACGAAGGGTGCGTCGACCGCTGCGAAGAAGCGGTCGTGGGCATCCACCGACTCGCTGACGAGCGACGCCACGAAGTGCGGGCTGTGCCGGTTGCACAGCATCACGGCCTCATCCACGGTGTCGACGACATGCAGTGTGGCCTCAGGCGAACCCTCCCACTCCCACTCGTGACCCAGTCGATCGACGTCGATCGTCGACACGAACGGTTCGTCGTGGGTGCCGTCGGAGCGGACGACCTGCGAACGACGGCCGCGATGCGCTGCGGGGACGAACACGTCGGCCTCGGTCGTGTGGTGGACGCGGCCGTCGGCTCCGCGATCGTCGGCGGCGGCGATGACGGCATCGAGGAATCGGGGCACGAGCTCGGAGGCCCGTTCGCGGACGACGCAGCACACGTTGAGGGTGTTGCACACCTTGCGATCGAGCGAGTACCGGACGACCGAACCGAACCGTTCGCCGTCGGCGTCGACATCGGCGATCACCCAGGCACCACCCGTGCCGTGCAGGCTCACCGGCACGCCGGCCGCACGCGCGACCGCGCCGAGCTGGGCGACCGCCGGACCAGAACCTCGTGCGACAGCCAGCGACAGTCGGGGATCGGAGAACAGCGCCCAACCGGCTGCATGGGCTTCGGACGCGACGAGTCCGACGGTGCCCGCAGGCAGGCCGGCCGCGACCAGCGCCGGATCGAGCGCGTGCTCGACGATGGCCCGTGCCGTTCCGAGAGCGTCGGACCCGATCCGGAACACCACCGTGTTCCCAGTTCGGACCACCCCGGCGGCGTCGGCGAAGACGTTCGGTCGACCCTCGAACACGAACCCCACGACTCCGAGAGGAGCTCGTCGCTCCTCGACGCTCCATCCGTCGTGCTCGATCGTTCGCTCGACGACATCGCGTCCACCTTTGCGCGCGGCCCAGCCTCGCAGCCCGGCGACCATGCCCCCACGCATCGCCTCGCTGAGCTCGAGACGCGTGGTCGACCGCCCGCGGTCAGCGGCCTGCGCCACGTCGGCGACGTTGGCGGCTGCGATCGGTGCGAAACCGTCGTCGTCCTCGAGACGATCGGCGAACCCGCGGAAGAATTCGGTGATCTGGTCGTCGCCACATCGCGCCAGGGCGTCGAACGCCGTCAGCGCGGCGGTGACCGTCGACTCGGCGAGTCGATGCTCGGTGCGGGGCACGTGCAGCAGTGCTCCCGACGACGGTTCGACGATCAGACGATCGCCGGGCTGGAACGCTTCGGCCAGTTCGGCCGAGACGGTAGCGACGCGGTCACCGCCGTAGACGATCGCCTGCCCCCGCGCCAACGAGGTCAGTCGTCGGCTGAACTCCGTTTCCGACGTCGCGCTGGGGTTCGACATGGGGTCGAAGCGTACGCTCGCCACATGGCCGAGCCCAACGACGCGTCCCCCACCGCTGCATCCGACCGCCAGCCCGACCACCGCATCGACCACCGCATCGACCACCGCATCGACCACCCTCCCGACCACCATCCCGACCACCGCATCGATCACCATCACGACCACCATCACGACCACCATCACGACCACCATCCGGACCGGCTCTACTTCCGACAGCTGCTGTCGGGCCGCGACTTCGCCGTCGGCGACCAGATGGCGACGCAGATGGTGAACTTCGTCTACGCGATCGGTGATCGTGCGACCGGGGAATGCCTCCTGGTCGACCCCGCCTACGATCCGGCCGGCCTCGTCGACACAGTGGCCGCCGACGGCATGCAGGTCACGGGTGTTCTCGCCACCCACTACCACGCCGATCACATCGGTGGTTCGATCATGGGATACGACATCGCTGGGATCGCCGGCCTGCTCGAACACGTCTCGTGCCCGATCCACGTGCAGCGTGACGAGATCCCCTGGGTCGTGCGATCGTCCGGCGTCACCGAGTCACATCTCCAGGGGCACGAGTCGGGCGACGTCGTGAGCGTCGGCGACGTCGAGATCGAGCTCGTCCACACGCCGGGTCACACCCCTGGGAGCCAGTGCTTCATGGTGCGCGGCAAGTTGGTGTCGGGCGACACCTTGTTCCTCGACGGCTGCGGGCGCACCGATCTTCCCGGCAGCGACCATGCCCTGATGATCGAGAGCCTCAAGCGCCTCTCGAAGGTCGACGACCACATCGTGCTCTATCCGGGCCACAGGTACTCGCTCGCGTCGAGCGCGAGCATGGGCGCCGTCAAGCAGTCGAACTTCGTCTTCGACCAACTCCTCGGCAACTGACCGAACGGAACTACCAGGTGTCGACGTTCGGACGGGGTCGTCGGTCGTCCGCACGAGGCGGCGCCGACTCCAGCAGGGTCGTGATCCAACGGCGGGTGTCGACCGGGTCGATCACGTCGTCGATCTCGAAGAACTCGGCGATCCGCAACGCCTTGCCGTACTCGTACAACCGGTCGACGAGTTCCCGGAACAGCGCGTCTCGCTCCTCGTCGGTGACGCACCCGTCGAGCTCCTTGCGGTAGCCGAGCCGAACCGCACCTTCGAGCCCCATTCCCCCGAACTCACCAGTGGGCCACGACACGCACGCGAGCGGTGCCTTCGTGCTCCCGCCCATCATCGCCTGCGCGCCCAGCCCGTACGACTTGCGAAGCACCACCGACACCATCGGCACCGACACGTTGGCCCCGGTGACGAACAGGCGTGAGCAATGACGCACGAGGGCGGTCTCCTCGACATCCGGCCCGACCATCATGCCCGGGGTGTCCACGAGCGTCACCAGCGGTAGCCCGTGCGCGTCGCACAACTGCATGAAGCGGGCGGCCTTGTCGGCCCCGTCGCTGTCGATCGCGCCCGCCAGATGGGCCGGGTTGTTGGCGATCACGCCGACCGGTCGCCCCTCGACACGTGCCAGCGCTGTGATCATGCCGACACCGAAGTCTCGACGCAGCTCGAGCACCGTCCCGGAATCGAACATCAGATCGAGCGCGTGGCGGACGTCATAGCCGCGCAACCGGTCCACCGGCACGACGTCGCGCAACCGCCCCTGATCCGCGCACGACCAGTCCGCGACCGACCCCTGGAAGTACGACAAGTACCGCTTGGCCAACACCGTCGCGTGCGCCTCGTCGTCGGCGACGAGATCGATGACGCCGTTGCGTCGCTGCACATCGATCGGCCCGACCTCGGTCGGCTCGTAGACACCGAGCCCACCGCCCTCGATCATCGCCGGGCCACCCATGCCGATGTTCGAATCCTGGGTCGCGATCACGACATCACAGCAACCGAGGATTGCCGCGTTGCCTGCGAAGCAGTAGCCGGCGTTCACACCCACGATCGGTACGGTCCCCGACAGCTGGGCGAACCACCGGAACGCGAGGCAGTCGAGTCCGGTCACGCCGCCGGTGTCGGTGTCGCCCGGACGACCGCCACCACCTTCGGTGAAGAACACGATCGGCAACCGGAGCTGGTCGGCGACCTCGAACAGGCGGTCCTTCTTGCGATGGTTGCGGTGTCCCTGCGTGCCCGCCAGCACCGTGTAGTCGTAGGACACCGCAACCGCTCGCGAGGCCCTCCCTTCGAACAGGTCGCCGTTGACGGTGCCGATCCCACCGATCATTCCGTCGGCCGGCGTGTTGGCGATCAGATCGTCGTGGTCGCGTCGCTTGCTCTGCGCTGCGATCGTCAGTGGTCCGTACTCGACGAACGAACCGGCATCGACCAGATCGGCGATGTTCTCCCTCGCGGTGCGGCGACCCTTCGCTCGCCGACCGGCCACCGCGTCAGGACGCGACTCGTCCAAACCCAGCGTGCGACGTGCGAGCACGGCCCGCAGATCGGCTCGATCGAGTCCGGTCGGTCCGCTCGACGCTGCCGACGCTGGCGACACGAGAGCACGGTCTCGACCCTCGACCACCGGGCCGAGCTCGAACAACAGGTCGCCCGGATGCACCGTCGAGCCGACGTCGACGTCGATCGTGGCCACGGTGCCGTCGAGACCCGCCACCACCTCGTGGTGGAGCTTCATCGACTCGACGAGTGCGAGCACCGTGCCCGGCGCCACCGATGCCCCGACCGCCACCTCGATGCTCACGATCGTCCCCTGCAACTCGGACGTGACAGCGGTGCGGTCGGTGCGGCGATCAACCATGGTGCCCGATCTTGCCACCGGCCTGCGCCCACCCCTCGGGTCGAACCGCGCTCGTCCCGGAGCGCGGGCGGTCAGTCCGAACCAGGGCGGCGCTGGAAGGCGGTGATCGACTGATCGCCCATCACCAGCTCCGCAGCGACCGCAGCGAACAACGCCGGCACGACGAAGTTCGGCTTGCCAGTCGTCTCCGCGACGAACATCACGGCGGCGAGCGGCACCCGATAGCCGGCACCCAAGAAGGCAGCGATGCCGAGGAGGGTGTAGAGCGCGGCCCGGTCGGGGTGGATGACCTCGGCGATTCCGCGGCCCGTCAGGCCCCCACCGACCACGAGTGGGATGAACACCCCGCCGACGCCACTCCCGGCCGTCGTGAACGCGGACGCCAGGCACCGGATCATGAACACCGCGACGAGCAGCCACACCGAGATGTCGACCTCGATGAACAACCAGTTGCGGAAGACCTCGTATCCCGCGCCGAGGCTGAGCGGTTGACCGGTCAACTCACGACTCAGGAAGAAGAGCCCGACGAGCGATCCGGAGCTCACGAGTAGGCGCAACGGGAGCGCGCGCAACGAGAAACCCTTCGCGATGCGCATCAGCTTGGCGAACGAGCGGGCGCCGACGGCACACGTCGCGCCGACCACGAGCGCGCCGAGCAGGTCGATGAGCTCGAACGACGGGATCGAGAAGGTGCCGACGCTCAACAGCGGCGTCGTATCGCTCAGCGTGACGAACGTGAGATACCCGGTGGCGCTCGCGACCAGAGCGGGGAGCAACATGCGTCGCGCCATGTCGTCTCGGTACGGGACCTCCAAGGCGAAGATCGCGCCGGTCGCAGGGGCCTTGAAGATCGCCGCCACACCGGCCGCGGCACCGGCGACGAGCAGGGTGCGGTGATCGCTCCCCCGGAAAGGAGTCGGCAGGCGCCGCTGGATCATCGAGCCGAGCGCCGAACCGCCGTAGAGCGACGGACCCTCGAGTCCGAGGGCACCACCGGACCCCAGCGTCGCGACCGATGCCCCGATACGGGCCCCGAGGTATCGGGGCCGCAGCCGGAAGGCCGGATCGTGGAACGCACGCAGGTATTCGTCCGACGTCGACGACGAGGCGCCTCCCCCCGCGAACCGGAGGATCAGCGCGGCGACGATGAGACCGATGGCGGGTGAGATCGCGGCCACCCACAAGGGCGCGACGAGCACTCGGTGATACACCTCGTCCACGAGGTACTCGAAGCCTCGGACGGCGAGGCCGGTCACGACACCTGTGAGCGCGGCCAACAGCACGACCTCGCGCGAACGACGAACCAGTTGCCGGAGCTCGTCACGCCGAACCTCGAACGATTCGGGGCGAAGAGCCCGCATCATCCGTCGGCGCCACACGTGGGCACAGTGTACGGCGCGGTGACTCGCCGGTTTCATCCGCTCCGTCGGACCGGGGTCCCGGACTGCCGGCCGACGCACCGCTACCGTCGCGTTCGTGCGACCGACTGCCGCCGACGAACCCTGCTACGAGCAGACCGGGACCCTCTGCCGGTGGATCTACGACCGGACCGATCAGAACGAGACGTTGGCCAACCTCACGAGCTGGTTCATCGATCGTCCGTTGCGCATCGTCGTCGTCGTCGTGATCGCCTGGGTCGCGATTCGGCTCGCGCGCCGGTGGATCGCACGTCTCGTGCAGCGCGCGGTCGCTCCGAGTCAGGCACCGCTCGAACGCCTGGGCATCGAACTCCCCGAGTCGCTGTCGCCCACCATCCGCGATCCGCGACGCGAAGCGCGGGCCAACTCGATCTCCGTGGTACTGACGAGCACGACGGTCGTGGTCATCTGGGTGCTCGCCGCCATGACCGTGCTCGGGATCGTCGGGATCGAGCTCGGTCCGCTGATCGCGGGTGCGGGTATCGCCGGGGTCGCTCTCGGCTTCGGCGCCCAGTCGCTGGTCAAGGATTGCATCGCCGGGTTGTTCATGCTGATCGAGGATCAGTACGGCATCGGCGACGTGGTCGATCTCGGCGAGGCCGTGGGCGTGGTCGAGGAGGTGACATTGCGAACCACCGTGCTGCGCGGCATCGACGGCACGGTCTGGCACGTCCCGAACGGCGTGGTGCAACGAGTCGGCAACAAGAGCCAACTGTGGTCCGTCGCCGTCCTCGACGTCGACGTCGCCTACGACACCGATCTCGTCCGGGCACGCGAGCTCCTCCATCGGGCCGCCGCCGAGGTGTGCGAACGTGAGGATTTCTCGCAACGGGTGCTCGAACCACCCGAAGTGCTCGGCGTCGAGACACTCGGCGCTGACGGGGTCACACTGCGTCTCACCGTCAAGGTCGAGCCGGGAACACAATGGGAGATCCAGCGCGCCATGCGCGAGCACGTCAAGGTGGTCTTCGACGGTGCCGGCGTCGAGATCCCGTTCCCACAACGGACGGTCTGGATGCGAGTCCAACCCGAGGCGGATCCCGACTCCTCCGACAACTGACCCCCTGATGCACGTGCTCGCGCGGGGCGTTCTGCCATGATGGCCGCCATGGTCGGGGTCGAGTCGGGCGCCAATGGCGCTCTCGCCTTCTTCGATCGCCCCTCGACGTCGACGTTGGTGCTGGCGATCCTCGTCGCGATCGCCGGCTGGTCCCTCCACCACTATGCGGAATGGTCGACGCGGCCGGGCCGGCCCGAGGCCGGGCCCACCCGTCGTCCCCCACCGCTCGCCGACGGCTCCATCGAGCCGCCAGCGGTCGTGGCGCTCGTGACCAACGGCTTCGTCGTGCCGCGCACCGCCGTCACGGCGACCGCGCTCGACCTCGCGGCACGCGGCTGGGTGCGGCTGACGACGGTCGACGGCGAACTCGTCGTCGTCACCCGCGGCACCCCGAGCGGCGGTGACTCGCTGCGCCCGTTCGAGCAACAGGTCTTGAACCACCTCGCCGCGCGAGCGTTCAACGACGTCACCTCGGCCAACACCTTGGCGGCATCGCATCACCGTCTCGACCGACGCTGGTGGCTCCGCTTCGGCCGATCCGTTGCGGAGGTCGCCCAGCGCTCCGGGCTCAGCACGCGCCGTTACACCGCCCTCGAGATCGCACCACCGGGCGTCGCCGCCCTGATCGGAGTCGTGCTGGCCTGGAACGGCGCTCGCGGCGGCGAGGAGATCGCGATCGCCGACTCGTGGCAGCCGCGCACGATCTGGCTGGCGACCGTCGTCGCGCTGGGGCTGCTCGCCACCCGGACCGTCGAGCGCGCGATCGGTTCCGCTCAGCGCCCGACCGAGCTCGGCGTGACCCGTACGGCCGCATGGATGGGGTTCCGCCGTCGCCTACGCGAGCGCATCCCCTCGAACGCCACCGTGTTGGCCCCCGCTCCACAACAGATCGCACTCGCGCAAGCGTCGGTGATGGGTGTCGCTGAGCACGTCCTCGACGAGCTTCCCGCAGCACCGGAGGATCATCGCTCGGCCTGGTCGGAGGCCGGCGGCACGCCCCACGTCGTCCGGATCCGGTATCCCGTCCGTCCCGGCTACGGACAGCACCCCCTCAAGGTGGGGGCCGCCGGGATCATCGTGTTCCTGCTCGCTCGCTGGCTCCGCGGATTCCTCGTCAGGGTCTCGGAGGGAGAGGCGCTGGAGTCGCTCCTCGAGCGCGTGCCCGGCCAGGTCGAGCTGATCGAGCGGATCGCCGAGATCCTCGGCGTCATCTGCTGGCTCCCGATCCTGTGGGGGGCATGGGCGATCATCGCCGGGGCCGTCGACTCGGTCGCGACGCGCGAGCGATCCGGTGCCGTCGTACGCGCACGCCGCCCAGCCGAGGTGTTGTCGCCCTGGCTCGTCTCGGTCGTCAAGCCGTTCGCTGAACGCGATCGGTTCTCGACCTACGTCGCAGTCGACGACGGCCGGCGTCGACACGTCACCGCGTGGCTGGCCAGCGAGCGGAGCGCCGCACCTCAGGGGGCGCAGGCCCGCGTCCGGGCGACACCGCTCCTCGGCTACGTCCGGTCCTCCGAACCGGTCGGTACGGCGACGCGCGGCAGTTCCTGACCCACTCAGCGGGCACCGACGACGTCGACCTGCAAGGCGTACAGCGACGTGTTCGCTGTCATGTACAGCACGTTGCGCGCCGGCCCTCCGAACTCCACGTTGGCGCAGACCTCGGGCAGGAGCACAGTTCCCAGGAGGGTGCCGTCGCGTTCGTAGCAGTGCACGCCACGTCGGCCGCTCGACCAGATCCGACCGTCCGAATCGAGCCGGAACCCGTCGAACACGCCATCGGGGCAGGTCGCGAACACCTCGCCGCCACCGATGACCTTGCCGGCCGCCGGATCGACGTCGTAGCGACGGATGTGGCGCGGGCCGTCGTCGACGTGACTGACGCCGGTGTCGGCGACGAAGAGCGACGTCTCGTCGAGCGACAGGGCGAGTCCGTTCGGTCGGACCATGTCGGTGACCTCGGCGGTCACCGAGCCGTCGCCGGGTTCCACCCGGTACACGTAGCTGGCCCCGATCTCGCTCTCCGCGCGCCGGCCCTCCGCGTCGCTGTCGATTCCGTAGGTCGGGTCGGTGAACCAGACGGCCCCGTCGGTGGCCACGATGACGTCGTTCGGGCTGTTGAATCGCTTGCCCTCGTACCGGTCGGCGATCGGTTGCCGGCGCCCGCCGGGCCACCAGCGGACCACCGAGCGCGTCCCGTGCTCGCACGCGACGATCACACCATCACGATCGAGGGTGTGCCCGTTGCAGAAGTTGGCGGGCTGCTCGGCCACGGTGACGGCACCGGACGACTCGTCGTAGCGCATCAGCCGATCGCCGCGCACGTCGCTCCAGTACAGGACACCTTCCGTCGCGACGTACACGGGCCCTTCCGCCCACGTGCAGCCATCGGCAAGGTGATGGAGCACAGCGTCGGTCCGGGTCAGCTGCTCGAAGCGCTCGTCGACGACCTCGTAGCAGGCCGGGGTGGGCGCACGCGTGGTCACCGCGCCAGTCTGGCAGGACATTTTCGCGGCCGAGCACAACGGCGACCAGACTGTCGCGATGACGACGGACGCTCGCCAGACCCTCGTCACCCTCGACCTCGAAGGGGTGCTGGTCCCGGAGATCTGGATCGCCGTCGCCGAACGCACCGGTATCGACGAGCTCCGGCGGACCACGCGCGACGAGCCCGACTACGACGTGCTCATGCGGTACCGGCTCGCGGTCCTCGACGAGCACGATCTCACGATGTCGCTCGTCTCGGAGGTGATCGCCGGGCTGGAGCCGTTGCCGGGCGCACGCGCGTTCCTGGATCGACTCCGGGCTCGGACGCAGGTCGTCATCCTGTCCGACACGTTCGAGCAGTTCGCCGCGCCACTCATGGTTCAACTCGGCATGCCGACCGTCCTCTGTCATCGTCTCGTCGTCGCCGACGACCGGATCGTCGACTACCGGCTCCGCCAGCCCGACCAGAAGTACCGGGCCGTCAGAGCGTTCCAGTCGCTGGAGTACCGGGTCGTCGCCGCCGGTGATTCGTACAACGACACGACGATGCTCGGTGCCGCTGAGCGTGGGTTCCTCTTCCGCGCGCCGCCGAACGTCCGCGCCGAGTTCCCCCAGTTCGCCGCGGTCGAGCGCTACGACGATCTGCTGTCGCTCCTCCTCGACGAGATCGGCGCGTCGGCATCGACCGTCGGAGCCTCCGACTGACGCGAGACTCGCCCTGCTGCCTACGGTCGGGGCATGAACGCAGCACCGCTCCCCAAGCAATTCGCGACCGTGAACGGCAAGCGGATGGCGTACCACGAGATCGGCAGCGGGGACACGGTCCTGTTCCTGCACGGCAACCCGACCTCGTCGTACCTCTGGCGAAACGTGATCCCCCACCTGAGTGGTTCGTACCGATGCATCGCTCCAGATCTGATCGGGATGGGCGACAGCGAGCCGACCGGCGACGAGGGGCCGGACGCATATCGGTTCGTCGACCACCGGGAGTACCTCGACCGATTGCTCGATCAGCTCGACATCGGCGACCGCGCGACCCTCGTCGTCCACGACTGGGGCTCGGCGCTGGGTTTCGACTGGGCGCATCGCCATCGCGACCGTGTCGTCGGGATCGCGTTCATGGAGGCGATCGTGCGTCCGGTCACCTGGGCCGAGTGGCCCGATGCGGCTCGAACGGTCTTCCAGGCCTTCCGGTCGCCGGCCGGTGAGGAGATGGTGCTCGAGAAGAACGTGTTCGTCGAGCGGGTGCTGCCGGGGTCGATCATCCGCGACCTGACCGACGAGGAGATGGCCGTGTACCGGGCACCGTTCGCAGACAGCGGGGAACGACGACGGCCGACGTTGACCTGGCCGCGGCAGATCCCGATCGACGGCGAACCGGCGGACGTCGCCGAGATCGTGCAGTCGTATGCCGACTGGATGACGACCGACGGCGTGCCCAACCTGTTCGTGAACGCGGACCCGGGAGCGATCCTGACCGGCCCGCAGCGAGAGTTCTGCCGGTCGTGGCCCCGCCAGACCGAGGTCACCGTCGCCGGCAGCCACTTCGTCCAGGAGGACAGCCCCGACGAGATCGGTGCGGCGATCGCGTCGTGGCGCGCCGGCCTCGATTGACACGCGGCGATCGGGTCGCGAGTCGGCACCGTCGGTAACGTGCGGCCATGCGACACACAGAGGGCACGCTCACCTCGGCCGACGGGCTCGGCCTGTTCCACCAGTCCTGGCTCCCCGACGGCGATGGGCGCGCCTTGGTGCTCCTGGTGCACGGACTCGGCGAGCATTCGGGCAGGTACGCCCATGTCGCCCGGACCCTGGTCGACACCGGGTACGCCGTTCACGCCCTCGACCATCGCGGCCATGGGCGATCCGAGGGCAAGCGTGCCTTCGTGAAGTCGTACGACGAGTTCATGGACGACCTGATGCTCTTCCGACGCCATGTCGAATCCCAGCATCCGGGTCTCCCGCTGATCGTGCTCGGTCACAGCATGGGCGGGAACCTCGCGGTCGGTCACGTGCTCGATCACCAGGCCGGCGTCAGCGGGCTCGCACTCAGCGGTGCGGCACTCCAGGTCGGGGACGATCTGTCGCCGACACAGATCAAGATCTTCCGGGCGATCGCCAAGGTCGCACCCGGCTTTCGCCCGCAGGGGCTCAGCGCCGATGCCATCAGTCGCGACCCGAGCGTGGTCTCGGCCTACCGCAACGATCCGCTGGTGTTCACCGGCAAGATCTCTGCCGGCCTCGGTGCTGCGTTGATCGGAGCGATGGAGCGCTTCCCCGCCCGCTACAGCGAACTGACGCTGCCGGTGCTCGTCATGCACGGCACAGACGACCAACTCGCCGACATCGCCGGGTCGCGTGCGCTCGTCGCCGGCGCGACGAACGCCGACGTCACCAGCCACTATTACGACGGTCTCTACCACGAGATCTTCAACGAGCCGGAGCAGGATCGGGTGCTCGCCGATCTCGTCGCCTGGATCGGTGGCGTCGTCGCATGAACGAGCTGACGCCGCTGCCGGAGAGCTGGTCGACCGCTCTCGCGATCGTCGCCCACCCCGACGACATGGAGTACGGCGCTGCGAGCGCCGTGGCGCGCTGGACATCCCAAGGCAAGCAGGTCGTGTACCTGCTCGTCACCCGGGGTGAGGCGGGGATCGACTCGATGGCACCGGATGTGGTCGTCAAGCTTCGTGAGGTGGAGCAACGACGCAGCTGTGACGTGGTCGGCGTCGACACCCTCGAGTACCTCGATCATCCCGACGGCCTCGTCGAGGAGTCGATCGCGCTCCGCCGGGATCTCGCCGCTGCGATCCGGCGTCATCGACCCGATGTCGTCGTGACGATCAACCACCATGAGTCCTGGGGTGGCCCGTCGTGGAACCACGCCGACCACCGCGCGGTCGGCCGGGCGGTGCTCGACGCAACCCGCGATGCCGCGAATCGATGGCTCTTCCCCGAGGCGGGCGAGGCCTGGGGCGGAGTGCGATTCGTCGCCGTCAGCGGATCGCCCGCTGGCACCCACGCCGTCGACGTCACGGCCACCATCGGCGTGGGGGTCGCGTCACTGGCCTGTCACGAGACCTACCTCGACGCGCTCGGTGACCACGCCGACCCCGACACGTTCCTGCGCGGCAACGCCCGCGCGACGGGCGAACGGTTCGGCTGCGACTACGCCACGGCGTTCGAAGTCGTCGAGCCGTGATGTGAGCACAGTCGCGCCCGATCTCCGCTCTCGAGATCTCCAGGCCGGTCTGATCGGTACCGCGATCGCCGTCATGGCCTGGGGTGGGTCGGGCGCCCTGATCAAGGCGATCGACATGGAGGGGCTGGCGATCGGTTTCTGGCGCTTCGTCGTCTACGGCCTGGCGCTCGGCGGCTGGATGATCGCCCGTGGGACGCGCATCCGACGGCACGCCCTTCGGGCTGCGCTGCCCGGCGGCGTCTGTCTCGGCCTCGACGTCGTGTTCTTCTTCAGTGCGGTCAAGGTCACCAACGTCGTGAACGCGACGACGATCTCGTCACTCCAGCCGATCGTCGTCGCGATCTTCGCGGCGAGGCTCTTCGGCGAGCGCATCCGGCCGAGCAACGTCGCGGCGGCCGCAGTCGCCATCGTCGCCGTGGTCGTGATCGTCACGGAGTCGTCGGGTACGCCACAGTGGAACGGCGCCGGCGATCTCTTGTCGGTCGGCGCTCTGTTCGCCTGGAGCGGCTACTTCATCTTCTCGAAACGATCGAAGGGCGTGATCTCGTCGCAGGAGTACACGCTCGGGACGGCGGTCTGGACGGCCGCCATCTGTCTGCTCTCGGGTCTCGTCGTCGGCCAGGACATGTCACTACCCGACGGCTCGAACTGGCTGCCGCTTCTCGCGCTGACGTTCGGGGCCGGCATCCTCGGCCACTCGATCATGAACTGGTCGCTGGTGCGTGTGCCACTCTGGTTGGGCTCGACGCTCACACTGCTCATCCCGGTGGTCGGGTCGCTGGCGGCGTGGATCTTCCTCGATGAGCCCCTCACCCTCGTTCAGTTGGCCGCCATGGCCGTCGTGCTCGGCGCCCTCGCCTCGATCGTGGTCTCGCAGCGACATCCGGAGCCGGTCCGCGCGCCGCAGGCCGCCACCACCTGACCGATCGGCGACCGATCGGCGAGCCGGCGTGGTCGGACGCCACATCGCGGCGTCGAGTCGAGCAACGAACCCGTCCCCGGCACATCGGCGCGTCGGCGGGCGGAGCGGCGCTGGAAGTCGTAGAGCAGACTTCAGCGGGCCGGTTCATCGTCCGGTCAGTCCACGGTTGCGTCAACGGCTGCGGCCATGCCGTCGGCGTCGCGCAGGTCGCCGAGCGCGTCGAACCCGAACGCGCCGCGACGGCGGGGCGACCATTCGGCACCTCCGACGCCCGGCCGATACGCTCGCTCCGTGACCGAGTCGACGATCATCTACACCCACACCGACGAGGCTCCGGCCTTGGCCACGTACTCGTTGCTCCCCATCGTCGAGGCCTTCGCCGGGGTTGCCGGGGTGACCGTCGAGACCCGCGACATCTCACTCGCCGGTCGCATGCTGTCCCAGTTCCCCGAGTTCCTCACCGAAGAGCAGCGGGTGAGCGACGATCTGGCGGAGCTCGGCCGGCTGGCCACGACGCCTGTGGCGAACATCATCAAACTGCCCAACATCTCGGCGTCGATGCCGCAGATCGAAGCCGCGATCGCCGAGCTCCGGGCGAAGGGATACACGCTGCCCGACTACCCGGACGACCCGACCGACGCCCGAGAGGCAGACATCAAGGCCCGGTACGACCGGGTGAAGGGTTCCGCGGTCAATCCGGTGTTGCGCGAGGGCAACTCCGATCGTCGCGCCCCGAAGGCGGTCAAGGAGTACGCCAAGAGCCACCCGCACTCGATGGGTGACTGGGCACCGGACTCGAAGACCCACGTGGCCACGATGGGCGAACACGACTTCCGGTCGAACGAGCGGTCGGTCACGATGGAGCGTGCTGACGACCTTCGCATCGAGCACATCGACACCGACGGGTCGGTCACGGTGCTGAAGGACTCGGTTCCGGTGCAGGCCGGTGAGGTCGTCGACGGCACCTTCATGTCGAGGCGGGCACTCGTCGAGTTCCTCGCCGAGCAGATCGCCGACGCCGAGGAGCTCGGCGTGCTGTTCTCGCTGCACCTCAAGGCGACGATGATGAAGGTCTCCGACCCGATCATCTTCGGTCATGCCGTCGAAGTCTTCTTCGCGCCGGTCTTCGAAAGGTTCCGCGAGGTGCTCGACGCGGCCGGAGCCGAACCGAACAACGGCTGGGCGGGCGTGCTGGCCGCGATCGAGACGCTGCCCTCCGGGCAACGCGCTGCGATCAACGAGGCGATCGACGCCACCTGGACCGTCCGCCCCGACATCGCGATGGTCGACTCCGACCGTGGCATCACGAACTTGCACGTGCCGAGCGACATCATCGTCGACGCGTCGATGCCCGCGATGATCCGCACGTCCGGGCAGATGTGGAACAAGCACGGTGAGCTGCAGGACTGCAAGGCCGTCATCCCCGATTCCAGCTATGCCGGCGTGTACCAGGCCGTGATCGACGACTGCCGGGCTCACGGTGCGTACGACCCGTCGACGATGGGGTCGGTACCGAACGTCGGACTGATGGCGCAGAAGGCGGAAGAGTACGGCAGCCACGACAAGACGTTCGAGATCCCGGCCGACGGCACGGTACGGGTCGTGGGCGCGACGGGCGAGCCGATCCTGAGCTTCGGCGTGGAGGCGGGCGACATCTGGCGGATGTGCAACGTCCGCGACCTCCCGATCCGCGATTGGGTGAAGCTGGCAGTCACCAGGGCGCGCGCCAGCGGTACCCCCGCTGTGTTCTGGCTCGACGCCGACCGGGCCCACGACGCCGAACTGATCCGGAAGGTCGATCGCTACCTCGCCGATCACGACACCGATGGTCTCGAGATCCACGTCATGTCACCGGTCGACGCGACCAAGTTCTCCGTCGAGCGCATCCGCCGCGGCCTCGACACGATCTCGGTGACCGGCAACGTGCTGCGCGACTACAACACCGATTTGTTCCCGATCCTCGAGCTCGGCACGAGCGCCAAGATGCTCTCGGTGGTACCGCTGATCAACGGCGGTGGTCTCTTCGAGACCGGCGCCGGCGGATCGGCGCCCAAGCACGTCCAGCAGTTCGAGAAGGAGAACTACCTCCGTTGGGACTCGCTCGGGGAGTTCCTGGCGCTCGCGGTGTCGCTCGAGCACTTCGCCATGGTCACGGGCAACGACAAGGCGAAGGTGCTCTCCGAGACGCTCGACGCCGCGACCGGCAAGCTCCTCAACGAGAACAAGTCGCCTGCACGACGGCTCGGCAAGATCGACAATCGGGGCAGCCACGCCTACCTCGCCATGTACTGGGCAGAGGCCCTCGCCGAGCAGACCGACGATCGCGAGCTCGCCGGGCGATTCGCTCCGATCGCCGCCACCTTGATCGATCGGGCACAGATCATCGACGACGAGCTCATCGGCGCCCAGGGTCAGCCGGTCGACATCGGCGGGTACTACCTCCCCGACCCAGACCTCGCTGCGGCGGCGATGCGCCCGAGCGCCACCTTGAACGAGATCATCGACGGCATCTGAGTCGGGCGGATCGTGTCCGGCACGACCGCCGCCCCCGGACTCGTCCCATGACCGACCGCACCATCGGAACCCACCGGGTGGTGTTTCCCGCGACGCTGTTGCTGACGATGATGGCGTCCGCCTATCAGCTCTTCGTGTTCGCCGTGCTGGCATCACCGCTCATCGACGACCTGGACATGTCCCGCGCCCAGCTGGGGGTGATCGGTTCGATCAACAGTCTGGTCGGCGCAGCGACGGCGCCGACGACGGGCCGTCTCACCGATCGGATCGGAGCACGCCGATCGGTGGTCCTGGTGCTCGTGTTCAGCGCAGCATGCATGGCGACGATGGCGGCGGCGCCGAACCTGTGGTGGCTCTCGGTGTCGGCGATGGTCGGTGGCATCCCGCAGGGTTGGGGCAATCCTGCGACCAACAGCCTGATCTCGACGCGGGTCCCGATCGGCCGCCGGGGTTCCGTCACCGGCGTCAAGCAGTCCGGGGTCACCCTCGGCGTCTTCCTCTCGGGGGCCACGATGCCGGCCATCGCGAGCGCGTGGGGATGGCGCGCCTCGGTCTGGGTCTTCGCGGCGGTCTTCGCGCTCCTCGCCGGCGCGGTGTATGCGACGCTCGGACCCGACCCCGAGCGCAGCGAGGTACCGACGGCCCCAACGGCATCGACGGCATCGACGGCATCGACGGCATCGACGATCCGGAACGGTCGGGCACCGCTCGATCCGTTCATCTGGCGCCTCGCCGTCTACGCCTTGTTGATGGGAACGGCCGGCGGCGCCGTCGGCCGGTTCTTTCCGTTGTTCGCCGAGGAGTCGATCGGATTCTCCACCGAAGCGGCCGGGCTGCTCGCCGCCGTCGGCGGACTGCTCGGAATCGCCGCACGCGTCATGGTCGGCCGCTGGGCCGAGGAACGCATCGCGCCGACCCGCCTGCTCGGGATCCTCGCCCTCGTCGGTGTGAGCTACTGCCTGTTGCTCGCGGTCGCGTCACCGGGTACGCGTCAGCTTCTCCTGCTGTCGCCGCCGCTCAACGCCGTCGGGATCGCGGCATGGAATGCCGTTGCCATGCTGGCGATCATCATGTTCGTTTCGCGGTCCGAGTCCGGGCGCGCGTCGGGTGTCGTCATGCTCGGGTTCCTCGGGGGACTGACGATCTCGGCGCCCATCGCCGGCCTTGCGGTCGATGGGTTCGGCACCTACCGACCTGTGTGGTTCGTCGCCGCGATCCTGGCGGGGACAGCGGCGACCTTGATGTTCGCCGGACCGGCGGGCCGGCAGGAGGCGAGGTCGCGCGCCGCTGCCGCCGCCGGGCCACAATGAGGAGCACACCATGAACGCCGCCTTCGCCCACACCCTCGGCCCACTCGTTGAACACGTCGTGGGTCGGGCCGACAGCAACAGCGCCGACGCTCTCATCGACGACACCTTGAGCAACAGCGACTGGCTCGTGGCCGGGGCCATCCTCGTCGGGTCGGTCGTCGCGGCGATGGTCGCCAGCCGGATCACACGATCGTTCTTCTCGAAGACCCTGCGCTCCGGCTTCGCGGCGATCATCACCGCTCGGGTGATCGGCTACATCGTCTTCCTCATCGGGCTCATCTACGCCCTCAACTCGCTCGGCGTGAGAGTCGGTCCGCTGCTCGGTGCGGTCGGGCTCGGTGGTCTGGTCCTCGCACTCGCGCTGCAGAAGGTCGTCGAGAACTTCGTGGGTGCACTGATCCTCCAGACACGTCGCCCGTTCACGATCGGTGACACTGTCGAGCTCGATGGTCACACCGGTGTCGTCACCGACATCGACGCCCGGACCACGGTGCTGCGCGGGCTCGATGCGTCGATGATCCGCATCCCCAACGGACAAGTGCTCACCAGCCCGATCGTCAACCTCACACGCGAGGACCTCCGACGCAGCGCGATCGACGTGGGCGTCGCCTACGACAGCAACCTGGACGATGCGACCCGGGTGCTCCGGGAGGCGGCCGGGCGCGTCCAGCGCATCTCCGCCTACCCGCCACCCCTGATCGTCCTGCGTCAGTTCGGCTCGTCGAGCATCGACTTCACCATCTACTTCTGGCACCGGAGCGATGTGCCCTCGGAGCTGACGGCCACCCACGACCTGATCCTCGCCGTCCACCACGCGCTCGCCGACGCCGGCATCACGATCGCGTTCCCCCAGATGGTCGTGTGGTCCGGCCGGGACGCCGACGTGAATCCGTACGACGCAGCACCGGGCTCGGTGTTCACCGAGCAGCCGACCCGCGAACGTGCCGAGTCCGACGCCGACTCGGAGAGCGCGAGCCGGTGGCGACTCCCCTGGCGTTCGGCGTGAGCACGACCACCACCACCGATCGGAGTCATCGTCACCCTGGATACTGGCCGTCTCCGTGGCCCGTCGAGTGCGGCGGGAACCGCCGCCAGAAGGCTGCGATCGGCCGACTCGACGTGGCATCAGGTACCCCCTCCGTCACCACACGCCGCAACGGGCGCTGGAACGTGATGATCGTGCGACGCGATCCCGGTGAGTGGTACGTCGGCGGCACCGTCGCGGCGTTCACCGGGCCACCTCCGTTCGGCTGGGTCGAGCGACTCGATCCCGACACACTCGAGCCGACCGCATCGTCGCCGGAGTTGCCGTGCGGCGCGCACGTGTGGTGCGGCGCGATCCTCGCCCACGCCAACGGTTCGATCATGTCGGTCAACGGGTCGTTCCTCCACCGCCTGGATCCCGATGATCTCTCGGTACAGGCGGAGCGCCGGCTCCCTGTCGACCGCAGCCACAACGGGTTGTTGGCCTTGGCCGACGGCACCCTCGTCACGAAGGACCTCCGGCTGGAGGGCCAGGGCGGCACGACGATCTCGCGGCTCGACCCCGACTCACTCCATCTCATCGGTGAGCCGTTGGTGTTGCCGGAGGGTTCGATGGGCCGGATCGCCTCCGACGTCGTCGACGCCGCGACGGAGCACATCTACGTCCCAGGCACCGAGCACCTGTGGCGGCTGGTCGTCGATGCCGATGCGATCCGTGTCGACGAATGGAGGCCGCGGTACCGCGACGCCGGTGCCGGTCACGGGCTGTCGTGGGACGCCTGCATCTCGAACGGGGCGTGCTGGATCATGGATTGCGGCGACGTCGAGTCGGTGCGACGCATACACTCCGTCGTTCCCAACGGTCGCTACGACGAGCCTCCAGGAAGCGCCCTGTCGTGGCGCTCACCGACCCCGTGGAGAGGCGCCCAACGACTGCACCGGTTCGCGCTCGATGTCGACGCGGCGGCGCTCGCGATCGAACCGTTCGGAACGGCCGGCGGTGGTGTCATCGCTCCCCCGGTCGACGTGCCCGAACACGACGTCGCCATCGCCTGGGACTCCGTGAACGGGGGGCTCGCGGGAATCGACACCCGAGGGCGTCGACTCTCCGTGGCGTGGCACCTCGACGTGCGACCCTCGATGCAGCCGGTCGTCTTCCCGGAGTCCGGCGAACTCGTCATCAACGACTACACGGAGGCGGGTCACGACGACGTGATCGTCGTCGATGTGACGACCGGTGAGCTCCTCGACCGCGTTCCGACCGGCTCGCGCATCGCGAACGGGATGTTCCTCACCGCCGGCGACGATCGCGACGTCTTCTACTGCACGACGCTCGCCATGGCTCGGATCGCCTGGAGCTGATCACCTGGCCGCGGCACGTGAACGACGAGTCGCATCAACGGTTCCGCAGATCGTGAAGCGCGCCCTGTTCGATGGACTCGTGATCGCCGTGACCGACGGTGTCCGTGTGGTCGACAACGTTCGCCGACGAACGTCCTGGCCGCTGCCACGGCGCGCGTTCGAGAACCGCACTCCGGTCTGGCGCGTCGAGATCGTCGACGGCTGATCCGTACCCGGGCGTGGACCCGCCACGAACCTCAGCCCGACACCGGCGTCGGCGGTGGCCGGCCGCCGAGGAACTCCACGACGTTGCGGGCTGCGAGCGAGGCCATCGCGGCTCGAGTCTCGATCGTCGCCGATCCGAGGTGCGGAACCAGCACGACGTTCTCGAGATCGAGGAGTCCTGAGTGGACCTCCGGCTCGTGCTCGAACACGTCGAGCGCTGCGCCGGCGATCTGGCCGGTACGGAGGGCCTCGACGAGCGCGGCTTCGTCGACGATCGGTCCGCGGGCGGTGTTCACCAGGAACGAGCCGGCTCGCATCAGTGTGAGTGCGCGGGTGTCGATCAGATGGTGGGTGGCGTCGCTGTAGGGGCAGTTGAGCGAGACGACGTCGCTCGTGGCCAGCAGCTCGTCGATGTCGACCAGGCGTGCCCCCAGCCGCTGCTCGACGTCGGTGGCCACCGCCCGACGGTTGTGGTACACGATCGACATTCCGAAGGCTCGGGCTCGGCCCGCGAGAGCCTCGCCGATCGCGCCCATGCCGACGATGCCGAGCCGGCGACCCTGGAGTCCGCTCCCGAGCATCATGAACATCCCCCACTGCCATGGGGTACCGGAGCGGATGAGACGCTCCCCCTCGCCGAGGCGTCGAGTCACCATGAGCGTGAGCGCCATCGCCAGGTCGGCGGTTGCGTCCGTGAGGACCCCGGGCGTGTTCGTGACGATCACGTCACGTCGGGTGCACGCAGCGACATCGACGTTGTTGTAGCCGACCGCGACGTTGGCGACGATCCGGAGGTGGGGGGCGGCGTCGAGGAAGGCGTCATCCACGCGGTCGGTGAGGAGCGTCACCGCCGCGGTGGCGGTCGCGAGCTGCGCATCGCGGACATCGGTCGGGATCGGAGCGGCGTCGTCCCACGCCCACAGATCGCCGGCGGGACGCAACAACTCGAGCCCGGCATCGGGGATCTTGCCGGTCACGACGATGCGGGGGGACGTGCTCACGCCGATCCGATCCACTCGGCGAGGCGACCGATGCCGTCGGCGATGTCGTCGACGTCGATGCCGGAGTACGCGAACCGGATGTAGTGCTCGGTCTCCCCTGGCTGCGCCGAGCCGAAGTGGTGGCGAGTGCAGAACGACACGCCCGTCTCGTGAAGTGCCGCCGTCGCGAAATCGGCGACGCTGTCCATGCCGACCCGTTGCACTGCCTCGGTGACGTTCGGGAACAGGTAGAACGTCGCGTCTGGAGTGGCACACCGGACACCGGGAACGTCGACCAACGCTGCAGCGGCGGCGTCGCGCCGCCGCTGCAGCTCCGCCAGCAGCACGGCGGCACCCGATGGATCGCGCAACGCTTCGACGCCGGCCACCTGCACGAAGTGGGTGGTACAACTCTCGTCGTTGGTGTTGATCTTCGCGATCTGTCGGGCGATGGGAACCGGGGCCGCCGCACATCCGAGCCGCCATCCGGTCATCGCGAACTTCTTCGAGAACGTGTACAGGATCACGGTCCGCTCGGCCATGCCCGGCAGTGAGGCGATCGAGGTCGATGACCCGGAGTAGCGCATCTCGAAGTACGCCTCGTCGGACAGCACGACCAGATCGTGCTCGACCGCGATCCGGGCGATCTCGGTGCGCTCCTCGGGTGAGCTCTCGCAGCCGAGCGGGTTCTGGAGATCGTTGTAGATCAACAACCGTGCCTTCGATGCGAGCGATCGGAGCTGATCGAGATCGATGCCGAAGCCGGTCGGGGTCTCGTGATAGCCGTACGGGAGCGGCGTGCCGCCGTAGTAGTTGATCTGGCTCTCGTAGATCGGGTACCCGGGGTTCGGGTACAGCACGCCGTCACCGGGGTTCATCAGGGTTTGGACGAACTTCGTGATCACCGGCTTGCCGCCGGGCTGGACGACGATGCTGTCGGGCCGAAGGTCGAGCCCCCGTGTCGCGCCGATGTCGGCCGCGAGGGCCTCACGCAGGGCGGGGATCCCGGCGGCCGGGCAGTATCCGGTCTTGCCGTCGGCGATCGCCCGATTCATCGCCTCGACGATGTTGGCGGGGGTCGGCAGGTTCATGTCGCCGAGGTGGAAGGGGTAGACCCGATGCCCCTGCGCAGCCCACTCGGCGGCGGCGAGCGACACGGCGAACGCAGTCTCGGTTCCCAGACGCTCGAGTCGTTCGGCCAACTGCATGTACCCCTCCCCCGATTCAGCTCCTGCGGAGCCGCGGCGAGCGTAACAACCCATCTCGATGTTCCGCAATGTAGAACGGTTCCACGATGCGGAACACCGGAGGAGATGGGGTCGGTCCGGTACGCGAGAATCCACGGCGTGCAAGCCCAACGAACGGTACGTGTCGGCGTGATCGGGGTCGGGGGGATGGGTGCGTTCCATGCCCGAACCCTCGCCGGCCTGGCCGGGGTCGAGGTGGTCGCCGTCGCCGACCCCTTCGAGCCGCACCTGATCGCACTCCACGACGATCTGGGGTGCCGGACGCACACCGACCCGATCGAGCTCGCGAACGCCGACGACGTCGAAGCGCTCGTCATCGCCTCACCGGACGAGACACATGCCGATCTGGCCGTCGCGGCGCTCGCTCGCGAACGGTTCGTGCTCTGCGAGAAGCCGCTCGCGACGACGTTCGCGGATGCCCGCCGCGTCGTCGATGCCGAGCTGGCGACCGGACGCCGGTTGGTCCAGCTCGGATTCATGCGGGAGTACGACCCGGCGCACGAACAACTGGTCCATGCGCTCGACGATCTCGGCGACATCGACGTGGTCCGGGCCGTGCACCGCAACGCCAACCCGACGCCTCGCCCACTCGACATCATCGTCGGACAGTCGATGGTGCACGATGTCCACTCGGTTCGCTTCATCACCGGCACCGAGATCGAGTCGGTCCAGGCGTTCGGCTCCGGCCCGGTCGGCGACTCGTACCGCCACGTACTCGCCGTCTGTGCGCTGAGCTCCGGCGCACATGCGATGCTCGAGTTCGACGACATGGGGTTCGCCTACGAGGTCGGTGTCGAGGTGCTCGCCCGGACGGGCGATGCGCTGACCGGGCCGCCGACCCGCGCGGTCACGCGTCGCGACGGATCACTCGACGTGCACGTGGGCTCCGACTGGTTCGGCTGGTTCGCCGACGCCTACCGCATCCAGAACCAGACGTGGATCGATTCGATCCGGGCGAACGTCGCGACCGGTCCGACGACATGGGACGGTCTGGTGGCGCAGGCGGTGGTCGAGGCGATCCTCACGTCGTTGCGAACCGGCGAGCGCCACGAGGTCGTACGATCCGAGTCGCCCGACCTCTACCGACGACCCCGCCTCAGCGAACGGCTGCGATCCGCACCCGGCTGAGCGTGCGCACGTTGGCGGCGGCGATGTCGGCATACAGCGACTCCCATGCCTCGTCAGCGGTCGCCCCCTCCGCCGAGGCGACGACGACGTCGCCGTCGAATCGCTCGGCCTCGGCGATCCAGACCGGCTCGACGCGGAGGAGTCGGCCGTCGATGCTGCGGACGTGGTTCTCGCGATACTCGAGGGTGGTCCGCCAACCCGACCGTTCGAGGTCACGACGACTCGACGGCTGCAGCACGGTCCCATGCTGGCGAGCACGCTGGTTCGGGCGACGGAGGCTCGACGACATCCGTCCAGTGTGAACGACCCGACCTGTGGATCGTCAGCCCCGAAAACGTGTGGATTTCCTGGGGACGACGGCGCTCAGCCTGTGGGTTCTGCGACCAGGACGGGGATCACACGATCGGTCTTCGCCTGGTAGTCGGCGTATGTCGGGAACACCGCCACCCCGCGATCGAACCAGATCTGACGCTCGTCACCGCTGGTCTCACGCACGACGAAGTCGTGGGGTTCCGGTCCGTCCTGGATCATCACGTGTGGATCTGCCAGGAGGTTCGCGTACCAGGCTGGATGATCGTCACGGCCGCCGTAGGACGCCACCAGCGCGTACGAGCCCTCGTGCTCGACGCGCATCAGGGCGATCTTGCGTACCTTGCCCGAGCGGTGACCGCGCATCGTCACGACGATGACCGGGATACCGGTCTCGCGCAGGGTGTTGGCGCGGGTACCCCCCGACGCCTCGTACTCGGCAACCTGTTCGCGCACCCAGTCCATGGCGCTCGGTTCGTACTCACCTTCGATCGGCATGGGCGCAAGGTACCGCACTAGCGTGAGCGCATGCTCATCGTCGCCGGCGAGATCCGAATGCAGCCAGGCACGCGTGGCCAGTTCTTCGAGGCGGTGGCGCCGATGGTGGCGGCCACGCTGCAGGAGCCGGGATGCCACAGGTACGCCTTCACACCCGATCCGGACGACGACGATCTGATCCGGCTGTTCGAACTGTGGGACGATGCCGACGCGTTGGACGGCCACATGGCCTCGCCGCACATGGCGACGTGGCGAGCCCGCGGCGCAACACTGCCGGTCGCGAGCCGCGACCTGCACGTGTACGAGGTGGCGTCGTCGCGACCGCTCTGACACGCGGCGGCGAACGGGCGACGAACAATCCTTCCGGATTGTCGACAATCCACTCGGTCGGGCAGACTGCCGCCGTGGGTTCGTCGGGGGTTCGATGCATGTTGATGCGGGGCGGCACGTCGAAAGGCGCGTACTTCGTCGCGGACGACCTGCCCGACGACCCGGGCGCTCGCGACGACCTGCTCATGCGGGTCATGGGCACCCCCGACGCCCGTCAGATCGACGGGATCGGCGGCGCCCATCCGCTCACCAGCAAGGTCGCCGTCGTCTCGCGCTCCGATCGCTCCGATGCCGATCTCGACTACCTCTTCCTCCAAGTGGGCGTCGATCACGCCACCGTCTCGGACCAGCAGAATTGCGGCAACATCCTGGCCGGGATCGGACCCTTCGCCCTCGAACGCGGGCTCATCGTGCAACCCGGCGATCCCCACCTCGACCGCGTGCAGTTCATCGGGGCGCGGATCTACATGGTGAACACCGACGGCATCGTCAGGGCGACCTTTCCGGTCGTCGCCGGTCGGCCCGACTACGCCGGCCACGGCGAGTCGTCCACCCGGACGTCGATCGACGGCGTCCCCGGCCAGGCGGGCGCGATCACCCTCGACTTCGAGGACGTCGCCGGCGGATCGTGCGGAGCGTTGCTCCCCACCGGCAACCTGGTGGACCTCGTCGACGGCGTCGAGGTGACGATGATCGACAACGGGATGCCCGTGGTCGTGATGCGCGCCGTCGACCTCGGCGTGACGGGCACGGAGACCCCTGCCCGACTGGAGGCCGACCGCGATCTCCGGCGACGGCTCGAATCGATTCGGCTGGCCGCCGGACTCCTGATGAACCTCGGCGACGTGACCGACTCGTCGGTGCCGAAGTTGACGTTGGTCTCGGCGCCGGTCGGAGACGGACACATCAACACTCGTACCTTCATCCCCCATCGCTGTCACGAGGCGATCGGCGTACTCGGAGCGGTGTCGGTCGCGACCGCTGCCCTGTTGCCCGACTCCCCCGCCGCATCCGTCGCCCGTTTGGGTGACGACCCGTCGATCGTCGTCTGCGAGCACCCGACCGGCACGTTCGCCGCCTCGATCGTGGCCCATGTCCGCCCCGACGGCACCGTCGAGGTACAGCGTGCCGGCATCGTTCGAACCGCCCGCAAGCTGATGGACGGATTCGTCTTCCCTCGCTGAACCGGAGCACCACATGAGCCACGAGCCCACGATCCCTGCACCTCATCGCGATCCGCACCCGCCGCACGCCTTCGCGCCACCACCGGGGGCATGCGACGCCCACTGCCACGTGTTCGGGCCGGCGGCCCGATTCCCCTTCTCCGCCGATCGCACCTACACCCCGCCCGACTCGGGCATCGACGACTTCGAGCGGCTCCAGAATCGTCTCGGACTGTCGCGTGCGGTCTTCGTCCAGGCGAGCTGCCACGGCACCGACAACGCGGCCATGGTCGACGCGCTCCGACGCGGCGCGGGCAAGTACGCCGGGGTGGCGATGATCGACGAGTCGTTCTCCCCGGCCGACATCGCCGCACTCCACGATGCCGGCGTGCGCGGCACCCGCTTCAACTTCGTGGCCCATCTCGGCGGCGCACCCGAGCTCGACGTCTTCTGGCGCCTCGTCGAGCGGGTACAGCCCTTCGGCTGGCACATCGTGCTGCACTTCGACGCCAAGGACCTGCCCCAGTACGCCGAACTTCTGGACCGGATGCCGTGCCCGTACGTCATCGACCACATGGCGCGCGTGCCTGTCACCGCCGGGGTGCGACAGGAGCCGTTCGAGCAGTTGTTGTCGCTGATGGCCGACGAGCGGTGCTGGGTCAAGATCTCCGGGGCCGAGCGGCTCACCGCCGACGGCCCACCGCCTTACGACGATGTCGTTCCGTTCGCGCGGGCGCTGATCGCTGCTGCCCCTGACCGGGTCCTGTGGGGCACCGATTGGCCCCATCCGAACGTGAGGCACATGCCCGACGACGGCGACCTGCTCGACCTGCTCGTCCAGTTCGCCCCCGACGCGGACGTGCGCACCGGGATCCTGGTACACAACCCCGAAACCCTCTACGACTTCGCGTGACCAACCCATTCGACCGTTACATTCGGGGTCAGACCCCGAATGTAACGTCAGGCGAGGGCGGTGGCGAGGGGGGCGAGGCGCGCGGGATCCATCGGTCCGCGCATCGACCACACGACGAGATCGACACCCGCGTCGAAGAACCCGGCCGCGAGATCGGCGAGCGCCGACGGCTCGTCGTCGGGTCCGTAGCCGAGGTGGACCGAGCGGGTGATCTCGGCCTGATCCCGGCCCTCGCGGTCGCAGTGCTCGCGCAACACCTCGTCGAGCGCAGTCCAGTCGGTGGGCGCATTCGGGAACGTCATGTCCCACTGGTCGGCCCACCGTGACACCGCTCGCAGCGTCCGCTTGGGTCCCTTCCCACCGATGACCAGCGGCAACTTCGCCTGCACTGGCTTGGGCTCGCACCGGGCGTCGGTCACCGTGAAGTACTCACCCGAGAAGTCGGTCGTCGGGTTGTCGAGGAGCGAGCGGATGATCTGGATCCCCTCGTCGAAGCGGTCGAACCGCTGGGTGAGTGTGCCGAGCTCGATGCCGTAGGCGTCGGACTCCATCACGTTCCAACCAGCGCCCATGCCCAACTCGAAACGACCACCGGAGATGACGTCGAGCGTCACCGCCATGTTCGCGGTGACCGCCGGATGGCGGTGGTGCATCCCGTTCACCATCGCGCCGAGGCGCAGTCTGGTCGTCGCCTGGGCGAGGGCGGCCAGCATCGTCCACCCCTCGAGGTTGGGGCCGTCGTAGGGTTCCGCCAACGGGTAGAAGTGGTCCCAGTTCCACCCCGACTCGAAGGTGTCGATCCGATCGGCTTCGAGCCAGACGTCGAGGAACTGCTGCCACGTCGCATGGTGCGGCGGTGTCTTGATGGCGTGTCGACCCATGGGCTCGACCGTAGTGCTGCGGTAACTTCGCCGCCGTGCCGACCGTGTTCCTGACCCACAACCCGGAGGATCTCCATGCGTACTACGGCAGAGCGCTGCCGGAGTTGGCGGCGATCGCAGATGTGGTCGTCAATCCGCTCGACCACGACCTCACCACCTCGGAGTTGATCGATGCCGCCGCCGACTGCGACATCATCGTGGCTCACCGGGCCACGCCGGGCGAGGCGACGGTCTTCGGAACGTTGCCCGGCTTGGTGGCCTTCCTGCGGACGGCGGTCGACATCTCGACCATCGATGTCGAGGCGGCGTCGGAGGCCGGCGTCGTCGTGGCGCACGCCGACAAGAGCTTCGTCGCATCGACCGCCGAGCTCGCCCTCGCGCTGACGCTCGACCTTGCCCGCCACGTGAGCGAATCCACCTTCGACTACCAGCGCGGTGAGCAACCCCCGCAGCGACCGGGCCGTCAGCTCAGCGGCACCACGGCCGGCATCATCGGCTACGGGGCGATCGGCAGCTACCTTGCGCTCGCGCTGCGCTCGCTGGGTGTCGACGTGATCGTCTTCGATCCGCACGTCGCTGCCGAACAGGACGGGTTCGAGCAGGTCGGGTTCGACGACCTCCTCACCCGAGCCGACGTCGTGTTCCCACTTGCGGCGTCGACGCCGGAGACCTGGCATCTCATCGATGCGGCGGCGCTCACCAGGATGCGGCCCGGCACCATGCTCGTCAACGTCGCTCGTGGCGAACTGCTCGACGAGGATGCCGTCGCCGACGCCCTCGACGCGGGACACCTCGGTGGGTTGGCGATGGACGTCGGGCAAGCACCCGATCAGCGACCCTCCCCCGACCTCGCGGGCCGCGCCGGCGTGGTCGCCACCCCTCATCTCGGCGGTCTCACCCCGCAGAACGCCGACGCCCAGGCGATGAGCTCGGTCGAACAGGTGCGGGCCATCGCGAACGGCGAGATGCCTCCCAGAGCCGTCAACCCCGAACACGCAGATCGCCTTCGAGCGTGGTGGCAGCGGCGGTGAACGGCCGACGGTTCCCGGCCGGCGCGTGCGACACCCACATGCACCTCTACGACGGTCGATACCCGGTCGCGCCGACGACCGTGCTCCGCCCTCCCGACGCCACCGTCGCCGACTACCGACAGGTGCAGGCCGCGCTCGGCCTCGAGCGGGTGGTGATCGTCCAGCCCACCACGTACGGGCTCGACAACTCGTGCCAGCTCGAGGCCGCGTCTGCGTTCGGCGACGCCGCCCGTGTGGTCGTGGTCGTCGATGCCGCCACCCCGGAAGGCGAGCTCCAGCGGCTCCACGACCTCGGCGCACGGGGCGCCCGGTTCCACATGCTGCCGGGTGGATCGGTCACCTGGGACGGGCTGCGCCCGGTCGCCGATCGCATCGCCGACCTGGGGTGGCACATCCAGCTCCAGATGGACGGCAACCTGCTCGGCGAACGGTTGGACGAGCTGATCACGCTGCCGACGCCCCTCGTCGTCGATCACGTCGGCCGGTTCATGCCCCCACCCACGCCGGACGACGCCGGATTCCACGCCCTCCTCGCACTCGTCGACACCGGCCGGTGCTGGGTGAAGCTGTCGGCCCCGTACGAATCGACCCACGACGGCGCGCCGTCGTACCCGAGCGTCGCACGACTTGCCGCCGTCCTGATCGAACGCGCCCCCGACCGGATGCTCTGGGCGAGCAACTGGCCCCACCCCGGCCAATCCGATCCGCTCGGCGTCGACGACCTCCGTCGACTCGCGTTCGACTGGCTGCCCGACCACGATCTGCGTCGGCGGGTCTTCGTCGACAATCCTGGGGAGCTGTACGGCTTCTCAACCGTCCCCTGAATCGTCTCGTCACCCCATCACAGGAGCATCCGTGAGCACTCCCACTCCTCCGCCCAACCCATCGGTCGACGTCGATCGCTTCGCCCACTATCCGTCGCTCGTCGATCGAACCGTCGTCGTGACCGGTGGTGCCGATGGGATCGGGAGCGCCGTGGTCCAGAACCTCGCTCGCCAGGGCAGCAAGGTCGCGTTCATCGACAGGAATGTCGACGCCGCCGACGAGACCATCCAACGGTGCCTCGACGCCGGCGTCGCGCACGTCCCGCGTTTCTACGAGCTCGATCTACTCGACATCGAGGCACTGCAGGGTGCGTGCCGGCGCGCCATCGACGAGCTCGGAGGCGTGACCGTGCTGGTCAACAACGCCGCCAACGACGACCGACACGACTGGCGCGACATGACGGTGGAGTACTGGAACGATCGGATGAACGTGAACCTGCGGCACTACTTCTTCGCGATCCAGGCGCTCGCCCCACAGATGATCGAGGCGCGGCTCGGCTCGATCGTCAACGTCGGCTCGAGCAGCTACATGATGCAGGAGGACTTCTTTCCGGGCTACGCCATCGCGAAATCCGGTGTCGAAGGCATCACGCGCACCTTGGCCCGCACGTTCGGACCCCACAACGTGCGCGTCAACACCGTGCTTCCGGGATGGGTGCCGACCGACAGACAACTCCAGAAGTGGTGGTCGCCGGACGGCGAGGCGGGCACGATGAGCGACCAGGCGCTCAAGAAGCGGATCGTGCCAGACGAGTTCGCCCAGATGGTGCTGTTCCTCGCCGCCGACGACAGCGGAGGCTGCACCGCTCAGCAGTTCATGGTCGACGGCGGACGGTTCTGATCCAACGCCCTGAGCGACCCGTCGAGCCCACACGAGCAGTCGACCGGCCGTCGATCGGACCGTCGATCGTGCGGCCGGGCCGAGCTGGTGACAGGATGCTCGACGGTATGGGGAGGCGTGCACAGCACAACGTGACGGCGATGTTGCGGCAGGACATCTTGCGCGGCGCCTATGTTCCCGGTGAGCGACTGGTCGAGCTCAACCTGACCGATCGTTACCAGGTCGGCCGAGCCGCAATCCGGGCCGCGCTACTCGAGCTCGCCACGGAGGGACTCATCGATCGTGAGGCCAACCGCGGCGCCACCGTTCGACAGATCAGCATCGACGAGGCGATCGAGATCACGGAGGCTCGGGCGGCGCTCGAGAGCCTGCTCGCGTCGGCGGCGGCGCGCAACGCATCGGCGCACGAACGGGCTGAGCTGGGTGATCTGGAGGTCCAGATGCGTGGCGCGGTCGGTCGCGGCGATCACCTCCTGTACTCCGACCTGAACGCCGTGCTGCACCGTCGGGTTCGCGAGATCAGCCGTCATCAGGTCGCCGGCGATCTCGTCGCGATGCTCCGCAATCGCGGCGCTCGACACCAGTATCGGCTGGCGTTGATGCCCGGTCGGCCGGCCGAGTCGCTCGAGCAACATGCCGCGATCATCCGGGCGATCGTCCGCGGCGACCAGGCCGGTGCAGCCGCGGCCATGAACGCCCACCTGCTGTCGGTGATGGACGTGCTGCGTCACTGGAACCGTGACGCAGCCGACGGCGCGACCTGAGCAGCGAGGTACGGTGACGGCGTGTCCGACGTCTTCCACCTCGACCTGACCCGCAACCAGTTGGCCGACGCCACGATTGCGATCCTTCCGGGCGATCCCGGTCGGGTCGCCAAGATCGCCGGTCTGCTCGACGACCCACAACCACTGGCATCGAACCGCGAGTTCACGAGCTACCTCGGCGTAGCCGGAGACCGCAACATCGTGGTGTGCTCGACCGGGATCGGCGGACCGTCCACGTCGATCGCCGTCGAGGAGCTCGCCCAGCTGGGCGTCCGCACCTTCTTGCGGGTCGGGACGACCGGAGCGATCCAGCCCGACATCGAGGTCGGCGATGTGATCGTGACCAGCGGATCGGTGCGAATGGACGGCGCCAGCTTGCACTTCGCTCCGATGGAGTACCCGGCCGTGGCGCACTTCGACTGCCTCAGTGCACTGGTCGTGTCGGCGCGGTCCCTCGGCCATGGCGTGCACGTCGGCGTCACCGTGGCCTCCGACACGTTCTACCCAGGCCAGGAGCGCTACGACACGGTGTCGGGCTATGTCCGGCGAGCGCTCCAGGGCAGTTGCGACGAATGGGCGGCCCTCCACGTCCTGAACTACGAGATGGAGAGCGCCACGCTGTTCACACAGTGCGCCACCAACGGGTGGCGGGCAGGAATGGTCGCCGGCGTGCTGGTCAATCGGACCCAGCAGGAGATCCCCGACGCCGCGGTCCACGACCGCGTGGAAGCGAACGCCGTCGCCGTCGTGGTCGAGGCCGCCCGCCGCCTCGCTGCCGCCTGAGTCGCAGCGTGTTCAGTCGGACCGAACGTCACCGCGGGCGGTGAGGAGCGCGGCCAGAACGGCATCGATGTCGGCGTCGGCCGGCTCGGCGTGCTTGAAGTGCGCCATTCGTTGGTACAGCTCCTGCGATGCCGTTGCGAAGCCGTCCGGGAGACCTGCGTCGGCGAAGGCGAGCGCGATCTGCTCCATCTCGCCGATGAACCGCCACGCCTTGGGCGCAACCCCCTGCGCTGCGGCACCGGAGCGATCGGTGGTTCCGGGCTGCGACAACGCCCACTCCTCGAGCAGCGGCGACTCGACGCCCTCGGCGCGGGCCAACGCCCGGACATCGAGCAACAACGCCGCCGACACCTTGGTCCACGTCGCGTACGCCATCTTCAGCGCGGAAGCGGCGCCAGGGTCGCCGCCGATCGTCCGAACGTCCAGCGCTGTGTCGGACCAGAGCCGGGCAACGTCGATCGCCTCGTCGCCCGACAGGTACATCCGGGTCGTGCCGGCGCGCACAGCGGGTGGCCCGACGATCCCACCGTCGACGAAGCGATCGAACCGCGATGCGATCGAGCGAGCGGTCGACGGTGCGATCGCATTGGCGTCGACGTAGACACCGTCGAATCCGAGCGCCGCGACCGACTCGGCGATGGCGAGCGCTTCGGCCGGCGGGCACACCGAGACGATCACATCGCAGCGCGCGACGACGGCGTCGAGCGTGCAGACGTCGACCAGATTCCACCGCTCGGCACGAGCGGTCGTCGCAGCCGACCGACCCTCGGAGCACCAGACCGTTGGTGCCGTACACGTCCCGGCCACGGTGGCGCCCATCGCGCCGGGATGGAGCACGCCGACCGTCGTCATCGCCGCTCCGGCGCGTCGCGCGGCGACGCTCGCCGACTCAGCGACCACGTGGAAGCGGCCCTGGGCGCTCATGCCGCTCCCGGTGACCCCGTCACCGAGAACATCCGAGTTCGCCTGCCTCGTTCCGATGCGTCCACGATGGGGTCCGACGGTAGTCCGCTGGTCGCCGATTCACCACGGACGGGGTTGTCGCCACTCGCCGGGCGTGATGACCGCCGGGCGCTCGGTCGGCGGCGGTGCACCGGATGTCGGTCGACGGTTGGCGCTGCGATCGATCTTCCAGATCGCGCCGTCGCGGGGGATCCAGTTGACGGTGCGATCGGCGTCGATCGCAACGGGGCCGCGCAGTGTGGATGGGCACCGCTGGAGTACAACGCAGCCAGCGCCCGCGCTGCTCACGGTTGGCCGTGCGTTGCTCGCGCGCAGCTTGCGGGTCGTCCGGTCTCCCGATCCCCGCCCCACTGCGCCTGATCGCCGCGATGTTCGCTCAGCTCACTCGACTTGGTTCTCGAAGTACGCCTCGTAGGCCATCAAGAAGGCGCTTCCCATCTTGGAGCTGCCGAACCGCCTGTAGAAGAAGCCCAAGAAGCCCGGCGCCTCGACGTCGCTGATGACCATGCGATGCGACACCCCGGTGTCGCTCGGGGTGAACTCGTGAACGAAGTGCGATGTCGTCGTGACCTTGGATCCGGCCGCGTACTCCTCATCGAGTTCCACGACCACGCTCTGAGCCTCGAGACGGGTGGGAGATGTTCGTAGGCTTCATCAGACCTTCGTTGGTCTCGATCGTGACGAAATCACGTCCCTGTTCCACGAGAGCGACACTCGTCAGACCGGGCATGAGGCTGATCACACCGACGTAGTGCTCGCCGAGATCATCCAGGGAACGCGTCACCTGCTCGATGCCGCATCGGATCTCGCTCGTTCCTTCAAACCAAACGGACATCGCCATTCCCTTCCACGGAAACGAGATGACCGATTCATCGCGGACACCATCGCGATCCCAACCGAACCCGCTGTGCCGAGCATCGACGGTTCGCAGAGTGCCGCGGGATCGACGAGATCGTCGCGCGGTACGACTTCGACAACGACCGTGAGACCATTCACGATGGGAAGATCGCCGAGCTCACGATGTTTCGTGGACCCTGCGCCGATCGAAGCGGCCTCCGGCAGTTCGGCTCCCCGAGGGATCGGCGCCTCAACCGGACGGCAGACACCTGGCGCGCCCAGAACAACGCCATCGGTCGCCAGTCGATGCCCCCCCAGTTCCCGCGTCGGGGTCGCCGGGCGGCGCCAGGCGGATACTCCAAGCCTGCTCAACTCGTGAGCACAATCCCTGCCGCCGACCGGACGCAGCCACCCGGCGAACTGCCTCATGGCGTTGTTCAGACCTCGCCGCGCGCAGGTGGTCTCGGACCCATAGCCGATGACGCAGTGAGATCGCGAGGCAGCCTCCGGAACCGCCAGAATGCGCGCTCGTTCATCCGTCCGTCAGCGTCGAGGCCACTCCGCAGCGCCCCAAACGTGAGCCACGGTCTTCCGCTGTCAGCGGGGCACTCCACAGCTGGTCGCGTGTCGGCTTGCCTGGCCCCAGGGCGTGTCACATCCGTTCAGTACGGTTCCAGCGACAGCCTCGATGTCGTCCACCCACCGAGTGGGGCGATCGGGAGGCCGACATCGGTCTCGGTTCCGTCGTTCTGGGACACGATGATCACACCGGGCTCGCGATCAGCAGGTACCGCCGACACGGCGATCGTTCGATCGGTTGCATCGATCGTTCTGAACGGGAGCGGAATTCGCGTGCCGTCGGCGAGCCCGATCTCGATCGACCGAGTGTCGGCCGGTGCGAGGACCGTGGTGATCTGAAGTCCGTCACGGCTCACCGTGGTGGTCTCGATTCCAGCCCCGGTGGAGCTGGGCCTGACGAGTTCGCCCGAGATGGTCGGCGATTGCCCGCCGATCTCGATCAGCGTCTCGCCGCGCTCGCTTTGTTGCGTGACGCTCCACACCTGACCATCGACCGTCCCTGCGAAGAGCGTGGACCGGTCGGGATCGAGGTCGACGAAGCTCGGAGCCGCCGCACCGGTGAGGGGGCGGTCGAGGAACTCGACGGTCCTGGCGATCTCGAGGAGCTGATCCTCGGCAGGACCGCGAAGCCAGACCGCCGCGCCGTTGTTCACTCCGGGACGCTCGTTCCACGAGAGGACACGAAGGCCACCGCCGGCCGACTCGATCGAACCGTCGACCAGGCCCGTCGGACGGTCGATCGTGACGAGATCTGATCCCAGCGGCACCTGGCCGGTCGCGACGGTCATGGTGAGTTCCGATCCGCTGGCGCGGAAACGGTACCTGACGGTGTGCCCGGCGTCGCTGGAGCGATCAGTCAAGTCGACCGCGATGACCTCCACCGTCCAACCGTCGAGCACCGGGGTCGGCACGGTCGGCACGAGTGCCGGGTCGCGTGCTGGGAGACCGTCGGTGTCGATCGTGACCGCGACGTCGACGTCGAGATCGGCTGCATCGTCCGTCGAACCTGGACCATCGGCGGACTCGGTGATCACCAGCATGACGTCGTCGCTTCCTCCGGTCTGGGTGGCGATGATGCCCAGGCCGACGACGACCGCTGCGGATGCAGTGACCCCCGCCAGACCCGTGAGCGCGCGGCGGCGGTTCCGACGTCGGCGACCCCGCTGCATGACCACACGCACCCCGGGCCCAGCCGGGGTGTCCAGCCGCTCGATGAACTCGCGTGCGAGGACGTCGAGATCCGTCATGTCTCCGCTCCTGTCTCTCGATCTGTCGCTTGCTGACGACCGACACACCGAGGATTGCCGGCGGATCCTCGCTCGGGTTCGTCTCGGAGTGCCACGCCCAACGTGTGATACGCGTCTCGAAGCGTCGATGACACCGTGCCGCGCGTGACCCCCATCACCTCACCGACGCCACGCTCGGTCAGACCCAGGAGATGGCGGAGCACGACGGCCTCACGTTGACGCTCGGGAAGCTCGGCAACCACGCTCCACACCTCCCCGCCGACCCCGTCCCTGCCGGCCGCGTCCACGCTGACGGCTCCGACGACGGCCGCTGCGCGATCGTCGAACGAGACCGCCCGATATCGCTGCCCGCGCCTCAGTTGCTTGCGGGCGACGTTCCTGGCGGTCACGAAGACCCATGCCGCCGGCTCCGGGTGATGGCCGATCCGTGACCACTGCGCGAACGCCCGCGTCATCGCCTCGTCGACGGCACTTGCGCAGAGGTCAAGGTCAACAACCGACCCATGCAACGTCGCAACAAGGCGGTCACGATGTGTTTCGTAGAACCGTTCGAACGCCGTCTCGGGCACCATCGACTCCTCAAGCCCCGAGCCGGCCGAATTGCGGGGTCGCACGAACTCGCACCTCCCATCTGGCAGTCTCGACAGCCCTGTACTCCGCGGCAAGCACCGACAGGCAACAACAAGGGCTCGAACGAGACTCGCCGAGCGCGCCACGATCAGAAGCACGATGTCGCCGCGAGCCTGCGTCGTCAGGCGACAACTCGATACTTCGCGGAACATCCGGTGTCGGCGCACGATCGCCGCCTCTCCGGGTCGTGCCGCAACCGCACAGTAGCGTGAGGAGCAGAGACAACTCGTGAGGTCCAACTCGTGAGGTCACGGCAGGCAACCATCGTTCACGTACGTACCAACCTGGGCTTGGTCCCCGGTGTCGAACGGCTCGGTGACGCGCTCCTCAACGCAGGTCTCGCTGACGGGCTCGGCGCATGGATCGCTGCGACGCTCGCGGCCCCGGAGTACTCCGAGGTGCGAGACCATCCGAGCCGCTTGCTGAACGCCGAGGCGATGGTCGACGTTGCACGCCGACAGGCCGACGTCGTCGGGAACGAACTGGACGCGGGTCGATTTCCGATCGTCTTGGGAGGCGACGACAGCGTGCTGTTCGGCAGCCTCGCCGCCCTCGCACAGCGCGGTCGGTACGGGCTGGTCTTTCTCGACGCGCACACCGACTTCTACGATCCCGCCGACTCCCCGACTGGTCAGGCATCGGATTCCGAGATGTACTTGGCGTTCGGCCACGGACCCCGGCTCTTCAACCTCGACCCGTCGAAGGCCCCGCTCGTGCGAGGGAGCGATTCCGTGCTGATCGGACACCGCGACCCTCGCGAACCGTCCGAGACCGGACCTGCGCTGGAGTCGTCCGGGGCGCTCGTGATCACACTCGACGAGTTTCGCGCCGCCGGGATCGCATCCACCGCCGCGACGACGCTCGAACGGGTCGAAGGCAACGACCTCGCCGGCTTCTTGATCCACGTGGATGCCGACGTGCTCAACGACGAGATCATGCCCGCCGTCGATTATCGCCTCGACGACGGGCTCACACACGCCGAGTTCAGCCAGCTACTCGCCCGACTGCTGCGCAGCGATCGAGCGGTCGCGCTCGACGTCACCATCTACAACCCGACCCTCGACCCGGACGGTTTGGCCGCCCACAACCCGTGCGCAGCGTTGATCGACGCCTCCCGCGCATCGGAACGCGACGCCGAACCGTCCTGACCTCCCGGATGTCGCCGTACCGGTGGACTCGATCCTTCCGGACACCGACTGGAGCCGATCCGACCGTCACCGCAGAGACCGCCAACCCGTGCAGCCGACCGTCAGACGAATTCGAGCCACGCACACTTCGGGCGAGCGGAATCACGGACTCGCCCCTCGGTGGACCGCAACATCACGGGCCGAGCAGCCCACCCGATCAGCCCTGACCCAGCGGAGCCTCCCTGAGCGGGTGACCGTCAGGAGCTCGGCGACTCGGAGAGCCGCGTGGCGACGCGGCCGTCCCACTCGGCGAGTGGTGCGCAATGCCAGGCCCAGTCGGTCAGCCGCTCGAGATCGCCGAGCGCGACTCGCCCGTTCGCCCACCTCAGCTGCTCCCAGGCGTCACCGCTGGGCGTGACCCAGGGAAAGAGCCGTCGCAGGACCGCACCAGCGAGCTCATCAGGCGGACGAAAGGCGAGCCCGAGACCTCGCGCCGCGTCGTCGGTGTGGATCAAGAGCTCATCGCACACCATCGCGGCGAACCCCGATGGATCGGCAGCGCCCAACGGATGGAACCCTCGTGCGGAGTCGGAGCTGACCTCGATGACAGCGGCAACGACACGTGCGTACGTCGCCAGCGTGTCGACCAGATCGCCGTTGGATCCGTCCGTTTTCACCCGGTGTTCGACGAGGTGGAGCTCGTTGCCGCCCGCGGACAGATCGATGGCGTACCAGAGGCAACCCTCGGTGACGTGGGCGACGACCTCTGCGACGGACAGGTCGAGATCCGGCACGCCGACACTCCAGTCGGCGTCGGTCGCCGCGCCGAGGAAGTCTGCGCACACCCGCGTAGCAGCTGTCACATGCGAGGAATCGGTCATGATCCAGAACCTAGATCGCCCCGAGGCGTCGCCAGCGGCTCGGCCGTCACCCCACGACGACCACGACCGCGAGCACGACGCCTCCTATGATCGCTCGTGACGGATCTCGGGGTCAGCTGGTGACACGGACGCGCAGCGAGTATCGGATGTCACCGATCCGGGTGTCTCCGGCCACGCTCTCGCTCGACACCGGACACCCCGTCGACGCGCAGCGAGATGGGCCCGCCACGCTCATGCTCACCGGCTACAGGAACACCGTCGACGACGAAGGCGAGGACCTCGACGATGCCTGCGGTGCCACCGATCACTACCTCGCATCGATCGTTCGACCGCACTCGTTCGTCGTGCTCGACGGCACCGCTCCGGTCGCATTCTCCTTCGTGGTGGTCGTGGACGACTCGCAGTACATCGATCCGGTGGTCGTCGCTCCGGAGCGGAAGCGCGAAGGGTTGGGAAGCGCTGTCGTGCGACGCTCCCTTCGATCGATGGCCGACGCTGGGGTCACCGAAGTCGGCGCAACGATCACCGATGGCAACGTCGCTTCCGAGCGACTGTTCATCGGGCTCGGCTTCTCACGACATGGCTCCTGGTCCTGACGACGACCGACGATCGACCACATGCATCGCGCCCCCGAAGGCACGCGCGCTGCGCCGCCTTCGACCGACGGACCACATCTGTCCCGAAGGCAGCCCCCAGGGCTTGATCGGATGCGCCGAGATGGTGCGTCAGGACGCTGCTGCTCCGCATCACGCGACCCCGGCAGCAGCCGCCCGACGAACGGCGGACGATTCCGCGCGCTCATGCGACATCGATCCGGCGAGCATGTAGCCGCAGACACGGCACGACGGCGCCGCAGTCGGCGCTCGGCTCCGTACGATCTGCAACATGCGAGTCTTCTTCACTGGTGGCAGCGGCAAGGCGGGTCGGCACGCGATCCCACATCTCGTCGCACAGGGACACCGGGTGGTCAACGGAGACCTCGTGCCGCTCGGATTCCCGGGCGTGGCCGACCTCCGGATCGATCTGACCGAAGCCGGACAGGTCTTCGACGCCCTGTCCGCGTATGCGGGTTTCGATGAGCTCGAGCCGGGTACCGGCGTCCCGCGCTACGACGCCGTCGTCCACTTCGCCGCGATCCCGGCGATCCTGGTTCGGCCCGACAACGAGACGTTCAGGATCAACACGGTCAGCACGTACAACATCATCGACGCCGCGGTGAAGTTGGGGATTCGCAAGGTGATCTTCGCGAGCTCCGAGACGACGTACGGGATCTGCTTCGCCGACGGTGAGGTCCGGCCCGAGTACGTCCCGATCGATGAGGAGCACCCGACTGTCCCCCACGACAGCTACGCGATGTCGAAAGTCGTCAACGAGGTGACGGCGCGATCGTTCCAGGCGCGGACCGGTATCGACATCTACGGGTTGCGCATCAACAACGTGATCGAACCGCACGAGTACGAGACCAAGTTCCCGGCCTTCGTCGCCGACCCCGACCTCCGGCGACGCAACATCTTCGCCTACATCGACGCTCGCGACCTGGGCCACATGGTCGACCGCTGTCTGCGAACCGATGGCCTCGGCTTCGAGGTCTTCAATGTCTCGAACGACGACATGTCGGTGGCGATCACCACCGACGAGGTGTACGAACGCTTCTACGCCGGCGTGCCCCGTCGGCGCGAGATGGGTCGAGATGCGACGTTCTATGCGAACGACAAGGCCAAGCGGCTCGTCGGATTCGCCCCGCGTCACTCATGGCGCAACGAACTCGGCGAGCACTGACGCACGGGGCAACGCGAGTCGCACGCTGCGCGTCCCGACGGCCCATCGCCCCCCACGACGCCGGCGTGGCTCGCGAAGATCGTCAGCCGAGGCGGTCGACGTACTCGACGCCCATCTCGACGAGCTTGGCGCGCAGGCCGTAGAAGTCGACACCGAGCTCACCGGCGGCGAGCCGCTCGCGGGTGCCGGCCTCCTTGCCCAAGCGGGCTTCGGACTGCTCGAGCGCCCACGCCGCGTCCTCGCGAGGCACGACGACCACCCCGTCGTCGTCGGCGCAGATCACGTCGCCGGGCTGCACGTTGACGCCCCCGAGCGCGACCGGGACGTTCACCGACCCCGGCGTGTTCTTCACCGTGCCCTGGCACGACACGTGCTGGCTCCACACCGGGAATCCCATCGCCCGCAGATCGCTCGTGTCACGCACGCCCGCGTCGATCACCAGACCGAGCACCCCTCGCGTCATCAGCGACGTCGCCAGCAGGTCACCGAACATCCCGTGGGTCGACGGGGCCGTGTTCACGACCACGAGCACGTCCCCGGGCCGGCAGACCTCGACCGCGGCGTGGATCATGATGTTGTCGCCGGGATGACTCAGAACGGTGACGGCCGAGCCCGCGATCTTGACATCCTGCTGAATCGGGCGGAGGTGAGGTCCGACGAACCCGACCCGACCGATCGCCTCGTGGACCGTGGCCGCCCCGATCTCGCCGAGCCGGTCGACGACCGAGCGCTCGGCCCGGTCGACCTCGCGGACGATGACGTGGCGATTCATACCGGTACCTCCAATCGTGGGTAGACCCGCTGCACGTTCGATTCGAAGATCATGGTGCGTTGCTCGTCGGTGAGGTCGGCGCGATCGACGTACTTCCGGGTGTCGTCGTAGAACTCGCCGGTGTCGGGGTTGCGTCCCTTGACGGCACCGACCATCTCCGATGCGAAGAGGATGTTCCGGGTCGGCACCACGTCGACGAGCAGATCGATGCCGGGCTGGTGATACACGCAGGTGTCGAAGGAGATGTTGCCCATCAACTCGTCGAGGGTCTGCCAGTCATGCTCCTCGGCCATGCCCTTGAAGCGTCCCCAGTGGTACGGCACCGCACCGCCGCCGTGTGGGATCACCCAGCGCATGTCGGGAAAGTCACGGAAGATGCCAGACGTGAGCGCTTGCATGAACGCCGTCGTGTCCGCGCCGAGGTAATGCGAACCGGTCGAGTGGAAGTGCGGGTTGCAGGTGGCGCTCACGTGGATCATCGCCGGGACATCGAGCTCGCACATCGCCTCGTAGAGCGGCCAGAACGCCTGATCGTCGAGGGTCGGTCCGTTCCAGATGCCACCCGACGGATCAGGGTTGAGGTTGCAGCCGACGAAACCCATCTGCCCCACACACCGACGCAGCTCCTGCACCGAGTTGTCGACGGATGCGCCGGGTGACTGGGGGAGCTGGCACACCGGCGCGAAGTTGGATGGATACAGGTCGCAGATCCGGCGAATCAGATCGTTGCAGTGCTCGGTCCAGAACTTCGACGTGTGCTCGTTGCCGATGTGGTGACCCATCCAGCTCGCTCGCGGCGAGAACAGCGTGAGGTCGATGCCGCGTTCGCGTTGGAGGCGCAGCTGGTTGGGCTCGAGGCTGTCGCGCAACTCGTCGTCGGAGATGCCGATGGTGCCCTTCTCACCGACATGGCCCGGATCGGTCGCCAGTGCCGCCCGCTGAGCGTCGCGGTATGCGCCGAGCTGCGCCGGTGCGGTGGTGTAGTGACCGTGGCAATCGATGATCACGGCGCCACACCGTTGGCGACGAGGAACTCGAGCGTGCGACCGAGCGCGATCGCAGCCGACATCGGATGGTGGGATGCGCGAGCATCGCAACTGAAGCCGTGCTGAGCACCCGGGTAGAGGTGGACGGGCACGTCCGGGTGTGCAGCGGAGATCGCCTCGACCTGGTCGAGCGGAATCGCGTGGTCGAGCTCGCCGAAATGCAGCATCGTCGGGACCTTCGGGCGGCGATCGACGAGTCCGTGGATCTGGCCGCCGTAGTAGCCGACCGCCGCGGCGATCGGGAGTTGGGCCGCGGACAGCCAGGCCACGCTGCCGCCGAAGCAGTAGCCGATCACGGCGACCGGGCCGGTCGCCGACGCATGCGCGACGGCTGCGGCGACGTCGGACAACGCCGGATCGAAGGCGATCTGCGTCGCCAGCTCGCGTCCACGGGCGATGCCGGACTCGTCGTAGCCGAGCTCGACGCCACGCTCGACCCGGTCGAACAACGCGGGAGCGATCGTGCGATAGCCGAACGAGGCGTAGCGATCGACCACCGAGCGGATGTGCGCGTTGACGCCGAAGATCTCCTGCACGATCACGACCGCGGCCGACGCGCCGTCAGGATGCACCTCGTACGCACCGAGCTCGTGTCCATCGTCGGCGGTCAGTTGAATCATCGGTCCGGGTCCTCCGTGCTCGACGGCACCGCCGTTCGCGGATCCGTCCAGATTGTCGACAATTTGCACAGCTTGTCATACTGGCCCAATGCAGACGCAGGTCGCCATCATCGGCGCAGGTCCGGCCGGCACCCTGCTCTCCCACCTCCTTCACCAGGCAGGCATCGAGAGCATCGTCATCGAACGTCAGAGCCGCGAGTACGTCCTGTCGCGCATCCGTGCCGGCGTCCTCGAATGGGGCACCGTGGAGGTGCTCCGCTCGGCCGGGCTCGGCGAACGGATGGATGCAGAGGGCCACGTCCACAGCGGTACCGGCATCGCCTACGGCGGTGAGCACCTGTTCTTCATCGACATCGAGAAGTACGCGAACTCCCGGTTCGTCTCGTACGGCCAGACCAACATCCAGGAGGATCTGTACGAGGCGGCCGACCGCGTCGGGCTGCAGATCGAGTTCGAGGTCGACGACGTCGAACTCCACGACGTGACCACGGATCGACCGTCGGTCACGTTCACCCAGCACGGTGACGCGAAGCGGATCGACTGCCTGCAGATCGTCGGCTGCGACGGCTTCCACGGTCCCAGCAAGGACGCCATCCCCGCCGACGTGCTCCGCCGCTACGAGAAGGCCTACCCGTTCGGATGGCTCGGGATCCTCTCCGAGACGCCGCCGCTCGAGCACCTGGTGTACGCCAACAGCGACCGCGGGTTCGCCCTCGCGTCGCAGCGGAACCCGATGCTCAGCCGCTACTACGTCCAGTGCTCGCTGGACGACACCGTCGACGACTGGAGCGACGACCGGTTCTGGGACGAGCTGTTCCGACGCTTCCCCGAGGAGGTGAGCTCCGAGATCGTCACCGGACCCTCGATCGAGAAGTCGATCGCGCCGCTGCGGAGCTTCGTCGCAGAGCCGATGCGCTGGGGCAACCTGTTCCTCGCCGGTGACGCCGCCCACATCGTGCCCCCGACCGGGGCCAAGGGCCTGAACCTCGCTGTGAGCGACGTCTACTACCTGTCGAGAGCACTCGTCCACCATCACAACGACTCCGACGACGGCTATCTCGACTCGTACTCCGACATGGCGCTGCGACGTGTGTGGGCGTCGGTGCGGTTCTCGTGGTGGATGACGACCCTGCTCCACCGGTTCCCGGACCAGGGCGAGATCGACCAGCGTCTCCAGGAAGCCGAACTCGCGTACATCCGTTCGTCTGACCACGCCCAGGCGGCGATGTGCGAGCAGTATGCCGGCCTGCCGTTCGAGGACTGACCGCCGTTCGGGGCCGGCCGACGCTCCCGGTCGTTGATCGTGCCGGTCAGTCGTGGATCATGCCGGCGAGGATCCGGCGACCGGCCAGGCCGCCGGTGTCGATCTTGAAGCTCACCTCGGCCGGATTCCAGTCGTCACGGAGTCGTTGTTCGATCAGCGTGAGTGCGTCGACGTCCTGCAGGACGACATCGCGGTTCATCTTCGCGATGAACGCGTCGGTGTCGGGGTTCGCGATGTCGAAGTCCCGGCAGACCGCCCAGAAATCGAGGGTGCTGTGGTCGTCGACCGGGGTGATCGCGTAGAGCACCTTGACGTGGGCGGCGGCGGGATCGCTGCCGTCCTCGGCGGGAACGACGCCGGCGGCGGCGACGCGCACGTGGAGCAGGTAGTAGCCCGGCGCGTGGTACTCGATGTCCTGCCAGCGATCGATGGGCGTCGAGAGCCCGGTCGTCTCGCTGTAGAACGGGGGACACTCGACCGACTCCATGTGACGGCTGACATAGACGATCCCTGCGTACTCGTCGACATCGGTCGCGATCGGTGCCTCCGCGACCTCGGGCGTGCCGATCGACCCGGCGTGCAGGAAGGTCTCGTGCGACAGGTCGAGCAGATTGTCGATCAACAGTCCGAACCGGGCCGGGAGTGGTTCCATCCCGTTCACCGACGCCCAGGCGTCGTCGGTGAACCATGGCGTGCTCGGCAGGCGCTCATGATCGGGCGTCGACGGATCGCCCATCCAGACCCAGATCCACGGGCCCTGCTCGACGATCGGTCGAACCGAGATGTTGGCGCGTGAGGGAATGCGGTCCTGACCCGGAGCCCACGTGCAGGTACCGCATGCGTCGAATCGCAGACCGTGATAGCCGCATTGCACCTCGTCACCGAGCAGCGCCCCGACCGACAGTGGATATCCGCGATGTGAGCAACGGTCGTGCAACGCGACCGGCTCACCGGACTCGGTCCGGAACAGCACCAGATGCTCGCCGCAGACCGTTCGCGCCAGCAGGCTGCGACCGACCTCGTCGGACGAAGCGATCACGTACCAATGGTCTCGCGGAAAAGTCATGACGTACTCCCTGTCCTCGACGATCAGCGCTCGCTGCGACGATCAGCGTCCGCTATCACGATGCGATACAGCCGACCACATCGCGATACGATCACGATAGACCGTCCCGTCGGAGCCGAGCGAGTCAGCGAAGCCGGTGACCGTGATGACCGTGCCAACGATGGAGCCCAACATGCCCGCCACCGTGCAATCCGTCGAGCGAGCGTTCTCGATCCTCGAGACCTTCGACGAAGAGCACCCCTGGCGAACGGCGGCGGACATCGCTGAGATCGCCGGGCTCGCCCGGCCGACGACGTATCGCATGCTCCAGACACTGCAGCAACTCGGCTACGTCCGCAACGAGCGCGGTCAGTTCGAGGTCACGCCGCGGGTGTTGCGGCTGGGCGCCGGCTACCTCGGCCCGATGAGTCTCGCATCACGCGCACAACCCGTCCTCGACCGGCTGAGCGAAGAGGTCGGCGAGCACGTCGCACTCGGTGTGCTCGACGGTGACGATGTGATCGCCGTTGCGGCTGCCACCTCCCCACACTCACGATTCCTGTCGGTCGCGGTGCAGGTCGGTCAACGCCTCCCCGCCGACGCGACGTCACTCGGGCGAGTCCTGCTCGCCCACCGGTCCGGCGGCCACCACGACCCGAGCGGGATCGTCGAACGCGGATACGTCCTCACCGACGGGCTCCTCGAGTCGGGGCTGCGGTCGCTCGGCGCGCCGGTCCGCAACGCGTCCGGTACCGTCGTGGCATCGGTCTCGATCGCCGTCAACGCGAGCAGGGTCTCGATCGACGACCTCGAGCAACGCTGCCTCCCACGACTGCTCGACGCCGCCGAGCTGATCGGGTCGCTCGCCTGATACCAGAGCACCGACGGCTCTTCGGGCCGAACACCAACACCACCGACAACCCAACACCCAGGGAGACGAGATGTCCAGAGTCGATCCTCCGTTCCGCGCCGAGCACGTCGGAAGCCTCCTTCGCCCCGCTGCGATCCACGAGGCGAGGGCCAAGTTCCGCGCCGGCGAGCTCGATCCGGCCGCCCTGCGCGAGATCGAAGACCGCGAGATCGCGGCGGTGCTCCCCCAGCTCGCCGCGACCGGGATCCGCAGCATCACCGATGGCGAGTTCCGTCGCGAGTGGTTCCATCTCGACTTCCTGCAGCAGTTGGGCGGCATCACGATCGAGGGCATGATCGCCGCGACGTCCGACTCCGAGGAGACCGTCCACCAGGCCCCGCCACGCATCACGGTGACCGGGAAGCTGACCCACGATCACCCGATCCAGGTCGCCGACTACGAGTTCCTCGCCGACCGCGTCCCCGATGGCACGCTGCCCAAGGTCGCGATCCCGTCGCCGACGATGGCCCACTTCCGCGGCGGCCGGGCGGGCATCGACATCCAGTCGTATCCCGACCTCGACGAGTTCTTCGACGACCTCGCACGCGCGTACCGCGACGAGATCGCAGCGCTCCACGCGGCCGGTTGCAGGTACATCCAGCTCGACGACACCAACCTGGCGTACCTGTGCGACCCTGGCATGCGACAAGGAGCCGTCGACCGGGGTGATGACCCCAACGAGCTGCCACGGACGTACGCGGCCTTGATCAACGCCGCGCTGCAGGGCCGCCCCGACGATCTCACCGTCGGCGTCCACCTCTGCCGCGGCAACTTCCGCAGCACGTTCTTCGCGAGCGGTGGGTACGAACCGGTCGCCGAGGTGCTGTTCAGTGAGCTCGACGTCGACGCGTACTTCCTCGAGTACGACGACGAGCGATCGGGCGACTTCGCACCGTTGCGCTTCGTCCCCGAGAACAAGACGGTCGTGCTCGGCCTCGTCACCTCGAAGTTCCCCGAGCTCGAACCCGCCGACGAGTTGGCAGCCCGAATCGACGAGGCCGCCAGATATGTGTCGCTCGACCAGCTCTGCCTGAGCCCGCAGTGCGGATTCTCGTCCACGATCCACGGCAACGTGATGACGGAGGAGCAGCAGTGGGCCAAGCTCCGCCACGTCGTCACCGTGGCGGCCGACGTCTGGCGCTGAACCGTCGTGCTCCCGCCTCCCATCGCACGTCGACGCAACGCCATCGTGCTCGTCCACGGTGCCTGGGTCGGCGAGTGGTCGTGGACGCCGGTCCTCCCGCTCTTGGAGTCGTCGAGTCGGCCGGTTCATTGCGTCTCGCTCACCGGACACGGCAGCCGGCGCCACCAGTCGGGTCCACACGTCAGCCAGGCCGACCACGTCGCCGATGTGGTCGGCGTCGTCGAGAGCCACGATCTGGTCGACATCACCCTCGTCGGCCACAGCTACGGGGGTCGGGTGATCACTGCGGCCTACGAATCGCTCGCCGAGCGGATCGTCCGCATGGTCTACCTCGACGCCCACGGGCCGACCGCGCCAGACTCGGGCCAGAGCCCCGAGCGGATCGCCGCCGCCGACGCTGCCGGTGGGATGCTGGGGTTCACCGAGTACGTCCCCGACCCGGGCGAGGTCGGTGGCGACACCGGATTCGCCTGGTTCATGGAACGGGTGTCGCCGCAGTCGTTCGCCACGTTCACGGTGCCGATCACCGGTCGACTCCCCGAGGAGCTGTCGAAGACCTACGTGTTCGCCACGGGCTACGACAACGCTCGATTCGCTCCGTATGCCGACGGCGCACGACAGGATCCGTCGTGGGACTACGTCGAACTCCCCGGCTCGCACTGGCTGATGTTCACCCACCCCCGCGAGGTGGCCGAGATCATCCTCCGCTGAGCGCCGGCCGCGAAACCCCGATGCCCCCGGGGAGGTCGTCGCCGAATCGCTCGATCTCGCGATCGATGTCGAGTGGCAGGGGTGGCCCGTGGCGCTTGGCGAGATCGTCGTCGGTGATCCGCGAGCTCGGGATGATCCACGACACCTCGAACTCGAGCCCGTCGGGATCCTTGGCGTAGAGCGCCTTGGTCGTTCCGTGATCGGATGCGCCGACGAGCGAGCCCATCTCGGTGAGTCGATGGGCGAGTCGCCGGAGATCGGCAAGGGTGTCGACCTCCCAGGCCAGGTGGTACAACCCGACCGAGCCCGAACCGGCGCCCGAGGGTCCGGCCTGGTCGCCGACGCCCATCACGGCGAGATCGTGGTCGTTCGTCGATCCCTCCGCCTGCATGAAGTACGCCCGCTGTTCCATCGAGAACACCACCCGGAAGCCGAGAGCCTCCTGGTAGAACTCGGCCGAGCGCTCGGCGTCGCGGACGAACAGGACGGCGTGATTGAGACGGTGCACCGGCATGACGGGATCAACCGCTGGAGCGGGCCCCTTGTTCCGGGTCGCCGCAGCCGTCGGCTCGCCCGTCGGTCACGACCAGGTGAGGATGTCGTCGAGGTTGCGCGGGATCTCGAGCCAGGTGCGCCCGGGTTGCAGCCCCAGCGGCTCGAGGTCCTCGACGTCGACGAAGAAGCCGAGCGGATCCTCGGGCTCGAAGCGCAGCCAGGTGCCCTCCTGGACGGTGCCGCCGGTGAAGATGTACACCGGGTTCGAGCCGAGCACCTGGGCATCGGGGTTGCCGTCGAAGGTGTTGACGCCATAGTCGGCCTTCATGACGACGACGTTGTCGACCCACACCGGTTCGACGTCGTCGGACGTCTCGGTCGTGTGCTCGGCGCCGTCCTGGAAGCGGAAGTAGCGGCCGCTCTCGGCGTCGTACTCCCATCGGGCGTCGACGCCGTCGAGGGTCACCTCGATGCTCGTCGCCTCCTCGCCCTCCGGCTCCTCACCGGGTGCGAGGTACGGGAATATCACCGGTGGTCGCCCGGCCTCGTCGGTGGTCTGCTCCCAGAGCACCTCGGTGTTGGAGAACAGTGTGTTGGCGTCGCTGCGGCCGGAGCGACGGTAGTACCCCCGGGAGCGCAACATGCTCAGGTCGACGAGGTCCGATTCCTCGACGGCGCGGGTGACGGCCGGATTGCCGCCGCTCCACGCGAAGAGCGGGCGATCGAGCGCGAGCAGCAGATTGATGTCTTGCGCACGACCCGAGCGGATCGGGCCGACCGGATCGGCTCCGGTCGTGTGGAAGACTGCGGCGAGGCGGGTCGCGTTGTCGTTGATGACCTCCTCGATCACGAGGTCGGCCGCGTTCAGACCGGCCTGAGGCAACACGCTCGGCGGATAGTTGGAGATCTTGACGACCAGCGCGGGGCGATCCGGGATCTCGGAGTCGTCATCGAGCGGCTGGCCGGTCAACGGCATCCGGAGCACGGCGGGCACCGTCGTCGTGGTCGGCGGCGGCGTGGTCGTGGTCGACGTCGTCGTGGTCGACGATGTGGTCGCCACGGTCGATGTGGTGACGGAGGTGGACGACGTGTCCGTGGCCTCGTCGCCGCCGGCGCAGGCGGCGACGACGCTGGCGCCGACCAACAGGGCGGCGATCAGGGAGGTTCGGTTCACAGTTCCCTCAGTAGTGCGATGCGCTCTTCGAGCGGTGGATGCGTGTCGAACCACCGGTGAGGGCCGCCCAGACGACCATCGTCGCCCACACCGCTCATCGGTTGTTCGATCCACAAGTGTGCCGTAGCGGTGGATGCGGCGTGCGTCACGGTCGTGTCGTCCCGGAGCTTCTCGAGGGCCGAGATGAGCCCGGGCGGGTACCGGGTCATCTGGCAGGCACTGACGTCGGCGAGGGTCTCGCGCTGGCGAGAGATGGCCGCCTGCATGACCTTGGCCACCAACGGCGCCAGGATCAACAGCACGAACCCGATCGCCGCCAACGGGTTGGCGCGGTCGCCATGATCGCCGTCGCGCCGGACGCGTCCGCCGTTCCACCACATCGTGCGGATCGCGATGTCGCCCAGGAGCGCGACGGCGCCGACCATCGTGACGGCAAGCGTCGACACCAGGATGTCGTAGTTCCGGATGTGGCTCAGCTCGTGGGCGACGACCCCTTCGAGCTCGACGCGGTTGAGCTTCTCGAGGAGCCCCGTGGTGACTGCGATCGCGGCGTGCCGAGGGTTGCGCCCGGTGGCGAACGCGTTCGGCGCCGGATCGTCGATCACGTAGACACGTGGCTTCGGTAGGCCCGACGCGATGCAGAGCCCCTCGACGAGGTTGTGCAGCCGGGCGTACTCGCCGGGGTCGGCGGGCTTGGCCCGGCTCACGGCCAGCGCGATCGTATCGGCCTTCCAGTAGCTGGCGAACGCGATCGCCGCACCGATCACGAGCGCGATGGTGGTGGCGACGAGTCCTCCACCGAAGACCAGCCCGAACGCCGCACCCACGAGCGCCACGACGACGACGAAGCCGATGACGAGGAGCGCGCTGCGACGCTTGTTGGACTGGATGAGGTCGTACATGTGGGGGTGTCAGGCAATCAGAAACTGACGTCGGGCGCCGCACGCGCCGCCTCGTCAGCTTCGAAGTACTCGCGGCGCTCGAACTTGAGCATTCGGGCGAAGTACATCGTCGGGAACTGCTGCAGCTTGTTGTTGTAGGCCAACACGCTGTCGTTGTAGAACTGTCGCGCGTAGGCGACGCGACCCTCGGTCGCGGTCAACTCCTCCTGGAGGGCGAGGAAGTTCTGGTTCGCCTTGAGGTCCGGGTAGGCCTCGCCCAGCGCGAAGAGCTGACGAAGCGTGCCGGTGAGTGCGTTCTCCGCCTGGGCCTGCTCGCCCGGCGTCGATGCCGCCACCGAGGCGTTCCGCGCCCGGATCACGGCGTCGAGCGTCTCCTTCTCGTGAGCGGCGTATCCCTTGACCGTCTCCACGAGGTTCGGGATCAGATCGACACGGCGCTTCAGCTGGACATCGATCTGCGACCAGGCGTTCTCGATCTGGTTCCGGCGCCGGATGAGTCCGTTGTACGCGCTGATCAGGTAGATCACGAGAGCGACCACGAGGATCAGCACGATGATGAACAACCACATGGCAGTCGAGTCTACGTGCCGACCCGCCAGAGCAGGCGGACGATCGCGGCACCGCTCATCACACCACGGTCATGTCGAATCGGCGGTCGGGTCAGGCTTCCGGCCGGCCGGCGAGCCGGCGATAGATCCCGACATAGGCGTCGGCCAACTTCGACATCGCGAAGTCGTCGGCGCGGGCGTGGCCGTGTGCGACGAGCGTTCGTGCAAGGTCGGGCTCGCTCAGCAGCCGGCGAATCGCGTTGCGGAGCGCCTCGACGTCACCGGGCGGCGTCAACACCGCGTCACGACCATCCGTGGCCACGTTGCGGTATCCGTCGAGCGCGCTCGCCACGACCGGTGTGCCGGCCGCCATCGCCTCGATCAACACGACGCCGAACGACTCCCCGTGGAGCGACGGCGCACAGAACACCGAGGCTCCCCGCAAGCGCGCCAGCTTGTCGGCGTCGGAGATCCGCCCGAGCCACTCCAGTCGGGGGTCGTCCGCGTACCCGGCACGGAGTCGATTGGTGTCCGGTCCGATGCCGGCGATCCAGCAACTGACGTCGAGGTCGATTCCGTCGAGGGCGGCGAGCAGGACGCCGAGCCCCTTGCGCTCCTCGTGGCGGCCGAGGAAGAAGATCGCCGGCCGCTCGCTGCGCCGGGGGGCGGTCGCCCGGATCTCGGTCGTCTCGACACCGTTGAACAAGGTCTCGTACTCGCCACCGAGGTAGCCATGCACCAGCGCCAACGCATCCTTCGACACGACCACCTTGTGATCGATCCGGCCCATCAGACGCCGCAGCATCGGGCTCAGGACGCGGTAGCTGGTCGAACGTCCGGCGGCGTGGAACGTGCCGACGGTCGGCGCGGTGTGCAGGGTGACCGAGGTGATCGCCGGACCGGGTGCGAGCGGCTCGTGGACGTGGACGACGTCGAATGCTTCGTCGCGGAGCGCTCGGAGGGTGCGCAGGGACGCGGACGGGTCGGGCGCCAACGGGGCGACCGATCCGTTCGCCGCCGTCGGGAGGCTGTCGCCGAGCGGTGTCACGAACGACTCGGGCGGTGGACCGTCGCACGGCCCGAGCACGCGGACCTCGTGTCCACCGCGCCGGAGCTCGCGTGAGAGCCCGAGCACCTGCGCCTGAACCCCACCGGGGATCGACAAGCTGTACGGACAGATCATGCCGATGCGCAGATCCACGCCGGCACGGTAACGCGCATGCGACCGCGCCCCGCCTTCCGCCGCGCGGCCGGTGACGGTCAGGGAACGCCGATGACGTCTTCGGACCCGAACTTGCGCGCGAGGGCGTTGGCCTCGAGCGGTCGTGAGAGCAGGTACCCCTGCCCCAGGTCGCAACCGAACCGTCGCAGTTCGTGGAGCTGCACGGTCGTCTCGATGCCCTCGGCGACGGTCAGGAGATCGAGTGAATCAGCCATCTGGAGGATGGTCCGCGTGAGCGTGTTGCCGCGAGGGTCGTTGCCGAACTCCTCGATCGCGGCGCGGTCGATCTTCAACAGGTCGACGGGGTGCCGCTGGAGATGGCTGAGTGAGCAGTAGCCGGCGCCGAAGTCGTCGACGGCGAACCGGAACCCTTCCTCACGCAAACGGCCAACGGTCTGGGTGGCCCGATCCCCCTCGTCGACGAGCACCGTCTCGGTGATCTCGAAGACGACCGAGCCCGGATCGACCTGATGCCGATCGACCGTGTCGATGACGCGCTCGACGAAATCCGGTTGCCGGATCTGGACGGCTGAGACATTGAGACTCAGATAGAGGCCGGGGCGCCAGCGCGCCAGCTGCTGCAGCGATTGCTCGAGCACCCAGTAGCCCATCGGCACGATCAGGCCGCTGCGTTCGGCGATCGGGACGAAGTCGCTGGCGGGGATGTCGCCGTGCTCGGAGTGGTGCCAACGCACGAGTGCCTCGGCACCCGTCACCTGTCCGCTGCGGAGATCGACGAACGGCATGTAGACGAGTCGCAACTCGTCGTTGTCCAGTGCCTCGCCGAGCTCGGTGCGATACTCGAGGTGTTTCGTTGCCACCAATCGCATCGCCGGATCGAAGATGCGGATCTGACCCTTCCCGGCCCGCTTCGCCTCGTACATCGCGATGTCGGCGTCTCGCAGCAGGCTCGTCGTATTCATGCCCGGCGAGGCGACGGCAACGCCGACACTCGCCAGAACGGCGACGTCGTAGCCCGCGATCGAGACCGGCTCGCGCAGGCTGTCGAGCAACGACTCGGCGACGTCGATCGCCCGGTCGATGCCGCCGCGATCCTCGAGCAGGATCGCAAACTCGTCCCCGCCGAGTCGGGCCGCAGTGTCGCCGGTACCGGCCGACCGCCGGATCCGATCCGCCACCTTCTTCAACAACTGGTCGCCCACTGCGTGGCCGAGCGCATCGTTCACGGACTTGAAGTCGTCGAGGTCGACGAACAGCACGACGACCGGATCGGGTTCGGGACGTGCGATCCGGAGTGCGTGATCCATGCGGTCGAGGAAGAGCGCCCGGTTCGCCAGGCCCGTCAGCTCGTCGTGGAAGGCGCGGTGACTGAGCTGCCGCTCGAGATTGCGTTGCTCGGTGACGTCGCGGAAGGTCGCGACGATGCCGTCGACGGCCGCCCCACCGACGAGATTGGCCGCCACCACCGTGGCCTTGCGATGCTGCCCGTCGGCGTGGATCAAGGTGGCCTCGAACTCGACGGTGCCACCGTTGCCGAAGTCGACGAGTCGGTCGAATTGGCGCACTGCCACATCTCGCTCCTCGGCCAACACGACGTCGAAGAGGTGCCGCCCGGCCCAGCTTTCTGGGTCGTAGCCGAGGGTCGCTCGCAGACCGGGGCTGGCGTAGCTGACGCGGCCGTACTGATCGGCGAGCATGACGACATCGCTCGAGTGCTCGACCATCGCCGCGAGTCGATCGTGGCCGCGTTGCTCGGTGAGCAGTCGGACCTGGTCGACGAGGCGCCACATGCGCGCCAGCGCGAGCACGATGACGCTCACCGTGGCCATCGAGACCACGACGAACGACGATGTCGACGACAGTCCGCTGGCGAGCATCAAGATGAGCACTCCGAGCGGGATCAGCGCAGCGAACAGCAGTCCGAAGATCTGCGACCAGTGCACCCGGAACGACGCCCCGTTCGCCGTCGTGAGCAGCGAGATCGACGGGAGCGTGGCGAGGAAGCCGAGCACCAGCGGGCCCACCATGACGCTCGCGGCCAGTGGGGTGCCGATATCGAGTCGACCGTCGTACAGGGCCCATCCGGTCGCGGCATGAGCGACACCCGACACCAGGAAGCCGAGCACCATCGTCTGGAAGACGACATTCGTCGGGTCGGCGCGATCCACGCGCCGGAAGGCGAGCATCGCCAACAGACCGTCGAGCAGCGGGAGCACCCAGATCCATGCCTCGACGCTGAGGTGCATCGTGCCGTCGTCCAGGTACGGTCCCGTGACGGCGACCCACACCAGCGCCGTCATCGCGATGGTGTAGATGATCGGCTCGGAGCCCGCCAGGAGATCGCGCGCATGACGGCGTCCCGACGTGATGGTCACCGTGGCGACGAAGAGCGCCGGGTACGCCAGCACGCTCACCGCCTGACCGCCCCCCGGGAAGATCTGGCCGGTGTCGCCGAACCACTCGCCCGTCGCGACGACGGCCGCGATCGCCTTGATCCCGAGTCCGACGGCGAGCAGGAACCACGGGACGGGGCGCACCGGCCGGTGTGAGGCCAACGCGAGGACGACCGCTCCCGCACCCACTGCCGGTGCGGCCGCGATGAGCCATTCTGCTGTTCGTCCCGCCGACGCGGCGAGGTACGCGACGACCAGCCCCACCCCGACCAGGGCGAAGCTCGCGGGCGCGAGCAGTGAACGTTTCATCAAACGGTCATCGGCACCTGGCCCGACACGGTTGAGGCGAGATCGAAACAGGCGCACCGGCCACTGCCAGGTGCGGAGTCACCATCGAACGTGTGCCGTCGCCATCGAAACGCCGCGCCGCTGTCGAGCTACGGCAGTCGGATCGCACGTTGCCGAGCTGCGGCCATCGCAATCCGCACTGATCTTCGGATGCGGAAGCTGTACCGCCGGTCGTGGGCCGGCCCGCTCGGTCCCGAGGGCACGCGCAGTCGGGGGATGAGCCACGGATCGGCCGGACGAGCGCTAGCGACCCTGCTGCGCGTATCCCGGATCGCTCGGCCAGTTGGGCTGGAACATGTGCCACTGGTGCGGGGCGCGCCGGATCAGGTGCTCGAGTTCGGTCGCCAGGCTCTGGGTCACACGGGCGACATCGGCACGGAGTCCGTCGCCGCCGCGCTCCGTGTCGATCGGGGAGCGGACCACTCCGAAATGACCGTCCGTGCGGTCGGTGAAGTACACCGCCGTGGGCAACAGCGCAGCACCGGTGCGCAACGCCAGCGTCGCAGGGCCGGCCGGCAAGGTCGTGTGCTCGCCGAAGAACTCGACGTCGACGCCGGTGCGCTGGATGTCGCGATCACACAGCAGGCAGACCACGTCGTTGCGCTTCAGGGCACCGATCACCTCGCGGCCCGCCGACGGGCCGAGCGGGACCACCCGCATGCCCAACCGGCTGCGGAGATCGACGAACCACTCGAAGAGCTCGGGCGGCTCGATGGCTTCGACGACGACGGTGAGACCGTGGCCGCGGTCGACCATCCATCGGCCGGCCCACTCCCATCCACCGAGGTGGGGTAGCGCGAGGATCACGCCATCGCCGCGTTCGAGCCCGTCGACGACGTGCTGGTACCCGTCGACCCGCATCCCCCGCTCGACGGCGCGTCGTGAGAGGTGTGGGAGCCGGAAGCTCTCGAGCCAGTAGCGCGTGTATGAGTCGAACGCCTCCTGCACGGCGCGCCGCAGCCGGATGCCTCCGATCGTCGGATCGGCCCGTTTCAGGTGCCGGGAGATCATCTCGCGGCGCTCGGGGCTGGCGAAGCTCGCTCCGAGCCCGAGTGCCGGCGCCAGGCCCTGCGCAGCGAATCCGGGCAGGCCGCGCGCCGCCAGCGCCGCGAGCCGGTAGCCCCCGAAGATGGCTGCACCCGTCAGATCGAATCGTTCACGCGGCGTGTCCATCGCGGGTCCAGTGTGGCGACGATCATTCCTGACGCCGAGGCACCCGCTCGCGGAGCGGCACCCGTGTGCTGCGCCGCTCCGTCCGCGCTTCACGACGCGACTCGCGACGCTCTCGTCGCAGGTCGATGCGGGCCTGCGTCACCGGTGCGACCGCCGCTTGCCTCCAGACCTTGACGAACCGCTGCACCGCCGTGATCACGATCAGGACGAGCATGCCCCACATGATCCAGACGAGGGCACCGTCGAGCCAGGGCTCGATGAGGAGACCGACGCAGATCACGACGATCCGCTCGGCCCGCTCCATCAGGCCACCCTTGGCGTCGAGGCCGAGCGATTCGGCCTTGGCGCGCTGGTACGAGATCACGGACGACACCGCTGACACCGCGAAGGGAAGCACCGCGAGGCGCGGATCCTCGGTCTCGGCGAAGTAGTAGGCGATGCCTCCGAGCAGCAGCGCGTCCGTGATGCGGTCGACCGTCGAGTCGAAGAACGCGCCACGCTGGCTGGACGTGTTCGATGCTTTCGCCAGCGCGCCGTCGAGGAGATCGGGCAGCGCAGCCAGGATCACGAGGACGAGACCGAGTCGCAGGCGACCGGCACCCACCGCGACCGCGGCCGCGCCACCGACGACCAGGCCGACCACCGTGAGGTGATCGGGCGTCATCTTGGTCTTGCGAAGGGCGGCCCCGAGCGGCTTGACCGCTGCGTCGACCGGAGCACGGAACTTGCCGTCGAACACGTCAGGACCCGGCCCACTGCTCGGGATTGTCCTCGACGAGGTGCTGCACGACGTGGCCGTCGACGGCGTCGACGAGCACCAACCCACGGCGCTGCGGCGGCTCCTCGGCCGAGTAGCAGAGCACTCGCCACGTCGGCCGGCTCCGGACTCCGTGCCAGACCTGCTGGGCGGATGCGTGCCCGACCGGGAATCCGATCGCCCGCTGGGCCTCGACCAATGCCTGCTTCTCGTCGACGTGCATGCGCCATCCGGAGGTGACGCTGATGGCTCCCATGACGGCCAGCGCGGCGGCGGCCCATGCGAACCCGCCGTTGACGAGCGCGGACGAGTCACGACTCGTGATGAACACGACCAGGCAGATGGCGGCGAGGACGAGATAGATCACTCCTGGGACGCGTCGACGCGAGTTGTCGGGGAACTGATAGGCCCCGACGAAACCGGTCGGATCGAGGTCGTCGGGGAGCTCGTCGCGCAGCTCGTCGGGCGCGCCGTCCATGGGGGCGTTCATGATCCGGCCAGCCTACTGCGGACACGCGATCGGCCATCACGGTGTCGGGGATGGGTGCGGGCTAGCCGGCGGGCCACGACGTGCGCAGCTTCGCAGCGGTCTCGCCGAGCGGTTCGGGCAGCGTTCTGGTGTTCGCGACCGAAGTCATGAAGTTGGCATCGCCAGTCCACCGAGGGACGACGTGGACATGGAGGTGGTCGCTCACGGAGCCGCCTGCGGGGCGACCGAGGTTGATGCCGACGTTGACCCCTTCGGGCGAGTAGGCCGCCTTCACGGCTCGCACCGCATCGGTCACGGTCGACCACAGCTCTGCGGCTTCGGCCGCGTCGAGCTCCTCCAGATCTGCCACCTCCCGGTACGGGAGCACCAGGAGGTGACCGGTGCCGTACGGATAGGCGTTCAAGATGGCGAAACAGCGGGTTCCCCGGTGGACGATGTTGGCGTCTTCGTCGGAGAGGCCGGATCGGAGGATCTGACTGAAGACGCTCCCCTCCCCGGCCGGTTCGATGTCGCCGACGGAGCTGACGTACGTCGCCCGCCATCCGTTCCAGAGCCGTTCGAGACCAGTCATCGTGATTCGTTGTCTACCAAATCTCCGTCGAGGATGGCGGAACGGCCCCTCTCAGAGGGAAAGCGCTGCGTTCGAGTCGAACGGACGGCCCTTCCCGGGCACCCCGATCGAGAGAACGCATGGTCGAACGAGATCTTTGTCGGTGAGGTGTATCGAACGTGTGGCTCTCGATCGCTGTGAGATTCACCACATCCTCCCGTGGAATCGGGCGGTCCGACCGACCTGGCCAACCTCGTCCCGATCTGCCAACGCCACCAACACCATGTGGTCCACCAGGGCGGATGGTCGCTCCGCTTGACGCTCGACCGGACCCTCACCATCAGCGGCCCGACGGTCGTGTGTTCGCGATCTGCGGCCCCGATGCGATCCCAGTTCGAGCATCGTCGCCACCGGGCCACCGACGACGAACGCGGTGTGATGCACGCCGTTCGCTGACAACCTCGGACGTCGTTCAGGCGGTCAGTGCCTGGTTCGTGCCGGATGCGACCTCGCCGGTGAAGCGCTCGATGAACTCTGCCACGCCGACACCGCGCTCGACCTCGCCGCCACGCGGGTTGACGCCGACCGTGTCGGCGGCCACGTCGTCGTCGCCGACGACGAGGATGTACGGGATCTTCTCGAGCTTCGAGGAACGGATCCGCTTGCCCAATGCGTCACCGGCTCCGATCACGTCGACGCGAGCACCCGCATCGGCGATCCGCTCAGCGACCTTCTCGGCGAATTCCTCGTGGGCGGTCGCGACCGGCAACACCCGCACCTGCAACGGGGCGAGCCAGGTCGGGAAGTTCCCGGCGTAGTGCTCGAGCAGCACGCCGAAGAACCGCTCCACCGAACCGAACAGGGCGCGGTGCAGCATGATCGGCCGGTGCCGATCGTTGTCGGCGCCCACGTATTCGAGATCGAAGCGCTCCGGCAGGTTGAAATCGGCCTGGATGGTCGACAACTGCCACGAACGCCCGATCGCGTCGCGCACGTCGATGTCGATCTTGGGGCCGTAGAACGCCGCGTCGCCCTCCTTCACGCCGTACTCGACACCATGACGATCGAGCGCCTCGCGCAGCGCTTCGGTCGCTTCCCCCCAGATCTCGTCGCTCCCGACCGACTTGTCGGGGTCCTTCGTGGACAGGTTGAACGTGAAATCGTCGAACCCGAACGCCCGCAACACCGACAGCACGAAGTCGAGCAGCGACGCGATCTCGTCGGCGAGTTGCTCCTTGGTGCAGTAGATGTGGCTGTCGTCCTGGGTGAACCCACGGATCCGGAGCAGTCCGTGCAACGTGCCAGCGCGCTCGTAGCGGTACACGTTGCCGAGCTCGAACAGCCGCAACGGGAGCTCGCGGTAACTGCGCTGCCGGCTGCGGTAGATCAGGCAGTGGATCGGACAGTTCATCGGCTTCATGTAGTACGTGCCGTTGTCCATCTCCATCGGCGGGTACATCCCGTCCGCGTACCACGACAGGTGCCCGGAGGTCTCGAAGACGCCGGACTTCGCGAGGTGCGGCGTGTAGACGAACTCGTAGCCGCCGTGCTCGTGACGCGTGCGGCTGTAGTCCTCCATCAACTTGCGAACGATGGCCCCCTTCGGGTGCCAGACGGCGAGCCCACCCCCCAGCTCGTGGGGGAAGCTGAGCAGATCGAGCTCGGTCGCCAGCTTGCGATGATCGCGTTTGGCTGCCTCCTCCAACTGGTGGAGGTGATCGGCGAGCGCCTGCTTCGACTCCCAAGCCGTGCCGTAGATCCGCTGGAGCATCGGGCCCTTCTCGTCGCCGCGCCAGTAGGCGCCCGACACCCGCTGCAGTCTGAAGTGGCCGAGCCGACCGGTCGACGGCACATGGGGGCCCACGCACATGTCGACGAACGAATCGCTGTTGCGGTAGGCGCTGATGACCCCGCCCTCACCGATTTCGCCGGCATCCTCGGCATCCGCCTCGGCCGACTCGACCCGCTCGATGATCTCGACCTTGTACGGCTGGTCGGCGAAGAGGGCCTTCGCCTCCTCCATCGACATCTCGGAACGTACGAACGGTTGATCGGCACGCACGATTTCGCGCATCTCGTTCTCGATCGCTTCGAGATCGTCCTCGTGGAACGTCTTGCCGTCCGGCAGCTCGAAGTCGTAGTAGAAGCCGTGGTCGATGGCCGGGCCGATGGAGAATCGTGCGCCAGGGAACAGTCTCGTGACCGCTTGCGCCATCACGTGGGCGGTCGAGTGCCGCAGCACGTGACGCCCGTCGTCGGTGTCGTCGGTGATGATCGCCACCACGCTGCCATCCGGCAGGGGACGCGTCAGATCGGCGCCCTCGCCGTCGATCGTGGCAGCCACCGCCGCCTTCGCGAGACGCTTGCCGATCGACCTGGCCAGGTCGATCGCCGTCGAGCCGTCGGGAAGTTCGCGCTCGGATCCGTCCGGGAGGGAGATGGTGATGTTCGACATGACGCCGACCAGCCTAGAAGCCGCGGCGGTCGATCTCGGGAAGGGATACTGTGACCCGAGTCGCGATCGACGGAGGGGGTCCACATGGGGCTGTTGGACGAGCTGGGCTACGAGGTCCGACCGAGCAACCCGGTCCAGCGGGCGATGCAGAAGATCGCCGCCAGCCGACCCGGCGCATGGGCGTTCTCCAAGACCCTCCACCACATCGACCGGCCGCTGTTCAGGCTGTCGTCGGGCCGACTGACGGTGCCGGGGCTGCTCGCCGGCCTCCCGGTCGTGATGGTCACGACGACGGGCCGCACGAGCGGTGAGCCGCGCACGAGCCCGCTGCTCGGGATTCCGACCGGCGCCGACCTCTCGATCATCGGCTCCAACTTCGGTCAGGCCCGAACGCCCGGGTGGGTGTTCAACCTCGAGCGTGATCCGGCCGCGACCGTCGCCTACCGTGATCGCTCGGTCCGGACGACCGCCCGCCCCGCCACCGACGCCGAGGCTGATGCGACCTTCGAACGGGCAGGCAGCATCTACCCCGGCTATCTGCACTACCGCGAGCGCGCCGATCATCGATCGATTCGAGTGTTCGTGCTCGAACCGGTCGCCTGAGCAGCGACGGTTCGCGACCTACGCGGTGACCAGCTCGCGCTCGGCCGTCGGCTCGTGGGCCGCGTCGGAGACGCTCGCCACCTTCGACGGCGTCGCCTCGCCCGTGTCGGCCTGGCCGGAGTAGACGTTGTGGTAGGTCTGGCCGGTCATCTCGCGGATCTCGTACATGACCTCGTCGATCATCGACCGCCACGCCAGATGGTCGGGGCCGCGCCCGGCATAGCGCTCCGGCCGGATCGGACGACCGATCGTGATCGTGCACTGCTTGCCGAGCTTGGGCATTCGGGCGTCGATCGGCTGGATCTCATCGGTTCCGACGATCCCGACGGGGAAGATCGGGCAGCCGATGGTGGTCGCCAATCGAGCGGCGCCGGTGCGCCCCTTGTACAAGTCGCCGTCGCGGCTGCGCGTGCCCTCGGGAAAGATGCCGAACAGCTCACCGCGCTGCAGCACGGTCTCGGCGGCATCGAGCGCCGCCTGACTCTTGCTACCGCCCGACCGGTCGATCGGGATCATGCCGAGCGCCGGGAACAGGTACTTCGTCTTCCAGTCGTCCATGTACTCGGCCTTGCCGACGAAGCTGATGTTGCGTGGCACCGTCAGCATCAGGAACGCCGAATCGAGGAAACTGACGTGGTTGGGACACAGGATCGCAGGGCCATCCGTGGGAAGGCGTTCGTAGCCGACCTGGTTGATCGACCAGAGTCTGGTCGCGATCGGCCTGGCCACCGAGCGCGTGCGAGCCTGCAATTTGCTCGCTCCCAACCGATCACTCATGGGCGCACTGTACGTCAACCGACCTGCATTCGTCAGGAGTGGGGGATGGTTTTCGTGTGAACACTCGGTCCGGATCGACGCGGGGCCGCGCTCAGAGCTCGATGCCCAACAACGAAGCGGCAGCGCTGGTCGAGGCACCGCTCGCAGCCGCGGCGTCGACCGCTGCGACAGCACCCGGCGAATCGAGATCGTCGTCGAGACGGTCGCGCACCGCCTCCAACACGTCGCTCTCGGTGCCGTCGGCGCCGCTGCGCCATGCGTTGAGGCGTTCGGTGTTGCGGTGCATCAGACCGTCGTCCCACTCCCATTCGGTCCGGTAGTGGTGTTCGATCAACCCGAGGCGGATCGCCATCGGTTCGTACTCGGTTCGGAGCCGATCGACGAACACGAGGTTGCCCAGGCTCTTGGACATCTTCTGGCCGTCCATGCTGATCAATGCGGTGTGCATCCAGTGCCTGACGAACGGTTCTCCGGTGGCCGCTTCGGACTGGGCGCGCTCGCACTCGTGGTGGGGGAAGATCAGATCGGCACCACCGCCGTGCAGATCGATCGTGGTGCCGAGCTCGCGTAGGGCCAGTGCGCTGCACTCGATGTGCCAACCCGGTCGACCGGGACCCCACATGGTGTCCCACGACGGCTCATCGGCCGCTGATGGGTGCCACAGGACGAAGTCGAGGGGGTGACGTTTGCTCGGATCCTCGACCTGGCCGCCGCGCTGCTTGGCGAGCTCGATCATCTCCGCCTCGGAGTAGTGGCTGATCGAACCGAAGGAGTCGAACTTCGACACGTCGAAGTAGACCGAACCACCGGCCTCGTAGGCGAACCCACGGTCGAGGACCATGCCGATGAACCCGCGGATGTCGGGGATCGCAGAGGACGCACGAGGCGTCGAGGCCACCGGCAGGGCGTTGAGGGCCACCATGTCACGCTCGAAGCGCGCCTCCTCGGCGGCAGCGAGATCGAGGTAGTGGACGCCGAGCTCGCGCGCCTTGGCAAAGAGCGGATCGTCGACATCGGTCACGTTGCGGACACACTGGACCGTGTGGCCCTTGTCGATCAGGTGGCGCTGCAGGATGTCGTAGGAGATGAACGTTGCAGCGTGCCCGAGATGGGTGGCGTCATACGGGGTGATGCCGCACGTGTACATCAAGACGTGATCGCTCGGTTCGAATGGTACGACTGCCTGACGAGCGGTGTCGTAGAGCTGGAGGGCGGCCATCGATCACTGCTCAACCACACGGGGGTCACGTTTGATTCCCGTGAGCTTCGGAGCCACCCGCGTCTTGTACCGCACGTTGAGCTGGAGCAGGACGGCGGTGAACGCCTCGATGGCGGTCGCGTTCGACAGTTCGCCGGCATCGAGCGGACGACAACCGGGGATCTTCGACACGATCTGGCTGATCGTCGACACGGAGTGCGGGTCGTCGCCACAGATCAGCACGTCGGAGTCGATCGGCTCGCCCAGATCACCGAGCTCCTTGGCCGGCAGATGGTGGAACGCCGCGACGACGTGACTGTCGGGAACGGCCGCCTGGACGTGCGCCGCGACGCTCCCCCGAGGCGGAACGAGCGGTTGGAACTCGCGACCGACCCGGACGAGCGCATTGGCCATGCTGACGACGATCTTGTCCTTCAGCAGGGTCGCATGGTCCTGTGCCATCGTGGCGGCCGAGTCCCAGGGCGTGGCGATGACGACGATCTCGCAGTCGGCGGCAGCGGCGTTGTCGCCGTAGCCGAGCAACTCGTCGAGCTCGGGATACCGCTCGACGAAGTCGTCGCGGGTCTCCATCGCCCGGTACTTCGACCGTGAACCGATCACGCTGTGGTAGCCGACGCTCGAGAGACGGGCCGCGAGACTGCTGCCGGCGGGTCCGCTCCCGCCGATCACTCCGATACGCATGGGGCGAGCCTTGCACATCAGGCCCGGTGCGCTCCCAGTCCGCGGCGCCCGTGGCGACGTCCGGTTGCGACTACGTTGCACCACCATGGGATTGCTCGACGGCAAGAAGATCGTGGTCACCGGAGTGCTCACCGACGCCTCGCTCGCCTTCGGTGTGGCACAGATCGCGCTCGACGAGGGAGCCGACATCGTGCTGACGGGAGCGGGGCGTGCGCTGAGCCTCACCAAGCGCACGGCTCGCAAGCTGCGGCCGCCGAACGGCGCGGCGATCGACGTGTTCGAGCTCGACGTCACCGTGCTGGAGCACGTGGATGCGGTCCGGGATGCCGTCGCGGCCAAGTGGGGCCGAGTCGACGGTGTGCTCCACGCGATCGGCTTCGCGCCGGCCAGCTGCCTCGGCGACGACTTCTTCGCCGCACCATGGGACGACGTGGCCACCGCGATGCACATCTCGACGTACTCGCTCAAGACGCTCGCCGATGCGTTCGTGCCGTTGATGGACCAGGGAGGTTCCTTCGTCGGTCTCGACTTCGACAATCAGCAGGCGTGGCCCGCCTACAACTGGATGGGGGTGGCCAAATCCGCTCTGCAGAGTCTCTCGCGATACCTCGCCCGAGAGCTCGGGCCACAACAGATCCGCTGCAACCTGGTGGCGGCCGGGCCGATCAAGACGATGGCGGCCAAGTCGATCCCCGGCTTCCAGTTGTTCGAGGACACCTGGGACGGTCGGGCGCCGCTCGGGTGGGACGTCACGGACTCCGAGCCGGTCGCACGGGCCTGCGTCGCGCTGCTGTCGGACTGGTTCCCGGCGACGACCGGTGAGATCATCCACGTCGACGGCGGCTATCACGCCGTCGGTGCCTGATCGGATCCGACGTGCGCGCGCGTGCCGTCCGGCACTGGCGCGCGCCGCCGCCAAGAGGTCACCTTGAACTGAGGTCGAGGTCGGACGCTGACCTCGTGACCTGGTGTCGCCATGAAGGGAGGTGCGACGGGACACCTCGCGTCTGAGTTCGGCCGACGACCCAGACGAAAGGACACGATCATGAAGAAGTTCGCGCTGTTGGTCCTCGCCGCGATCGTCGCCGTACTGGCGATTCCCGCGTCAGCCGACGCGCATGGGCGCACACCCATTCGCGGCTCGGTCGACGTTCAGTTCAACATGGGGGTCATCTTCGGCGTCGGCGTCGCCGAGAACCCCGAGACCAATGTCTCGTACATCGGTGACATCATCTTCCGAGGCCACGACTACACCCTGGTCTGGTTCAACATCACGCCACCCGAGCCCGGATGCGCCGTGTGCACCGCGGCGGAGACCTGGAGCATCTACGACTCGGCCGCGTACGAGTTCGGCACTGTGAACGTTCCCGGTGTCGGGGATGTCGGAGGAGTCCTGACCTCGTTCACGCCCGGCGAGCTCGTACTCGCGGGCTCTGATCAGGCGGTGGGCACCTCATCCGGCTACTGGATCGGATGGGGCCCGATCACCGATGTGGGGCGCGCCGCGGCGGATGGGCCGTTCGAGCACGTGACCGGTGGTCGTGTGTTGTGGTACGGCAGCTACGACACCGTCGAGGTCGGACCAGGTACCCATTTCACGGGTCGGTTCATCGTGTTCCCACGGTGACCACGACCGACGCGAGCGGCCGCACGGCCGCTCGCGGGCGTCGCGGCACCCACCCGGCGCCGACGTCAGGCCTCATCGACCTCGACGAGAGCGCTCACGCCGTCGGTGCCTGACCGGATCCGTCTTCCGCAGCCCGAGCCCACGTTGCGAGCACCTCGGCTCGAAGCCAGTCGCGAACCACCGCCGCCGTCGTGCGCGAATTGAGCGACGACACCGCGTCGAACGCGTGCTGGGCGCCGTAGACAGGGACGAAGTCGACCCGACCGCCGACGGCACGAAGTGCCTCGACGAACTGCTCGCCCTCCTCGATCGGCACCAGCGTGTCGTGGGTGCCGTGCACCACCAGCACCGGTGGCGCGTCGGCGTGCACGTGATCGAGCGGTGAGACGGCGCGATAGCGCGCGGGCGCCTCGTCGACCGTGGCGAGCATGACCTCGCGACTCGTCTTCGTCCAGTGCGCACGGGTCCGGTTGCGGTTCGCCATGTCGTAGATCCCGTAGATGCCCACGCACGCGTCGACCCGCTCGTCCTCGTGTCGGGCGGTGAGGGCGACCATCGTGGCCAGGTGTCCGCCGGCGGATCCGCCGGCGACGGCGACGCCCGTCGGCCGAACGCCGAGTTCGAGAACGTCCGGTAAGTGCGACCGCGTCCACTTGATCGCAGTACGAACCGTCTCGATCTGCTCCTCGACGCTGACCTGCGGCGTGAACGGATACCGGATTGCGACGACGGTCCAGCCGTCGAGGGCGAGCGCGTGGTAGAGATCGCGCGCCTGTCGCTGCGGATCACCGCTCGTCCAGCCCCCGCCGTGCACGTACACGAGCACGGGCCCGGCACCCTGCCGAACCGACGGACCCACGAGGTCGACCGTCAGCTCCCGATGCCATTCGATCCCGTGCCGCTCGATGACGCCGGGCGGAGTCGGCACCGGTCGGCCGACGATGCGGGCCACGCCGCGGGCCGGGTGGACGACGCCATCGACCAACCGTCGGAGACGCCGGGCGCCGATCGAGGAACGGACGATCAGCCAGACGTTCAGCGCCAGCGCGAGCACCAGCGCGACAGCGCCGGCCCGTCCAGCCCAGTTCGACCAGCCGCCCATCAGAACCCCGAGCGTCAACGCCATTGCATGCACGCCCAGCCAGAACGGCGCCAGCTCGGAGATCACCATCGCCGGCAACCAGGACGGTGAGTAACGTCGAGTCGGGTCGATCAACGGCCGAGCTGCGTTCCACGACGCCAGCAGCCCGATCATCCCTGCGAAGAGCAGCACGATCGCGCCGAGCACCGACATGGGTGCCATGGTGCCACGCCGGCGCTCCGACAGCGTTGCGGTGCGTCGCTGGGGTTCCGATGTGACGGGAACCGACGTCGTGGCGTTCGGGGCGACGCCGGTCCTGTTCGCACTCGTCAGCGATCGACTGCGTCGTTGGTGGATCACCATGCCGATGGTGTGCGTCGCGTCGGGCGCGGCACTCGAGCTCACAGGTACCGTCGATCTGGCGGTCGCGATCGACGAGGTTGCGATCCTCGCCGAGGTGACCTTGGCCGTCATCTTGTTCGGCGACGCCGTTCGCATGGACGCGCGCACCCTCCGCCGACGCGCTGAGCTCCCGATGCGGCTGCTGCTGATCGGCCTGCCGCTCAGCATCGCGCTCGGCACCTTCCTCGCCTGGTGGCTCCTGCCGGGTGTGTCGCTCGCGGCCGCAGGTCTGGTCGCCTCGATCCTCGCTCCGACCGACGCCGCGCTCGGCGAGGCGGTGGTCTCCGATCGATCGGTGCCGATCCGGATCCGTGACGCCCTCAACGTCGAAGCCGGCCTGAACGACGGCCTGGCTGTCCCCGCCGTGGTGCTCTTCCTCGAGCTCACCGAGGGCGACACCCGGACCTGGTCGGACTGGCTCGAGTTCGTCGCCCGTCAGATCGGCGGCGGTCTCCTGCTCGGTGTCGCAGTCGGTGGCGCCGGCGGCTGGATGCTTGGCCGAGCACGAGCGCGGGCATGGATGGAGGGGTTGTTCGCCCAGCTGGCGCTGCTCGGCCTCGCCGTGCTCACCTTCACCGCGGCCATCGAGCTCGGCGTGAACGCGTTCGTGGCTGCCTTCGTGGCCGGACTGGCGGCCGGTACGGTGCTCGACGAGGTCGCCGAACACCTCGACGACTACACGACGGACTCGGGCAGCTTGCTGGCAGCCGTCGCATTCTTCGTGTTCGGCAATCTCTTCGTGGCCGACGCCCTCGGCACGATCGACGCGGCGGTGATCGTGTGCGCCGTCGCCACTCTCACGGTCGGCCGGCTCGTTCCGGTCGTCGCCGCAACCGCGTTGATGGGCTTGCGGCGACCGACGATCGCGTTCCTCGGTTGGTTCGGACCGCGAGGACTCGCGTCGATCGTGTTCGGCGTCGTGGTGCTCGAGGCCGAACTCGACGTCGGCGACGAGTTGTTCGACGTGATCGCCCTCACGGTGCTCCTCAGCGTGTTCGCCCACGGTCTCAGCGCGACACCCGGCGCGGCGCGGTACGGCGCGTGGTATTCCCGGGTCAAGCGCGACGAGATGGCCGAGGCCGCACCGGCGATGGAGCGCCGCCTGCGACGGACGATGGAACGCTGACGTAGGGACACCGATCCCAGAGCTCGGTCCTCGTGTCCGTCGATGCCTGTCGACGTCGCCTGTCGATAGGGTCCCGAGCGTGAACCGCTTGGCCGACGAGACCTCGCCGTACCTGCGTCAACATCGCGACAACCCGGTCGATTGGTTCGCCTGGGGCGAGGAGGCGTTCGAGGCCGCTCGTGAGCGCGACGTGCCGATCCTGTTGTCGGTCGGGTACTCGGCGTGTCACTGGTGCCACGTCATGGCGCACGAGTCCTTCGAGGACACCGAGGTGGCGTCGTCGATGAACGCCAAGTTCGTGAACGTCAAGGTCGACCGGGAGGAGCGGCCAGATGTCGATGCCGTCTACATGGAAGCCGTGCAAGCCCTGACCGGGCGCGGCGGCTGGCCGATGACGGTCGTCATGGACGCCGACGGCCGCCCGTTCTGGGGTGGGACGTACTTCCCGAGGGAGCACTTCCTCAGACTGCTCGACACGATCGACGACGTCTGGCGCAATCGCCGCGCCGAGATCGAACAGAACGCAAGCACTCTCGTCCAGGCGATCGGCGCGAGCGCCGAGACGACCCCCGCCGACGAGGTGCCGCCGCTCGAAATCGTCAACAGCACCCTCCAGAAGATCGCCGGGGCGTTCGATCCCGACTGGGGCGGGTTCGGGCAGGCGCCGAAGTTCCCCACACCACACCACCTCGAACTCGTGCTGCGCGCGTTCATGGCGTCGGCGGGCGACGATCCCAAACGTGTGGTCACCACCTCACTCGACGCGATGGCGTGCGGCGGCCTGTTCGACCACATCGGCGGCGGATTCGCACGCTACTCGGTCGATCGGCAGTGGTTGGTACCACACTTCGAGAAGATGTTGTACGACCAGGCGCTGCTCGCGCGGGTCTACCGCCAGGCCTACTCTGTGTTGGGCATCCCCCACTATCGGCAGGTCGTCGAGGAGACGATCGGCTACGTGTTGCGCGATCTCCGTCATCCCGATGGCGGCTTCTACTCCGCCGAGGACGCCGACTCTCCCGACGACGACGGCCACGGCGTCGAAGGCCTTTTTCACACCTGGACACCCGATGAGGTACGAGCTGCGCTCGCCGGGACGGACGACGAGACCATCGCATTGGTGTTGGAGTGGTACGACATCACGGACGAGGGGAACTTCGAGGGCCGGTCGATCCCCAACCGCATCCGAGACCGCGCCCAGCTACGCCGACCGCCGTCGATCGAGGAGGCGCGTCGACGGCTGTCGGCCGCACGGTCGCGGCGCCGCCGCCCCGGCCTCGACGACAAGGTGCTGACCGAGTGGAACGCACTCTTCCTGTACGCGCTCGCCGATGCCGCAGCGACACTCCAGCGCGACGACTGGGCCGCCGCCGCCGTCGCGAACGGCGAGTTCCTCGTCCGCGAGTTGCGACGCGACGACGGGCGGTGGCATCGCTCATGGCAGGCCGACGGCTCGCCCCGCGCTCGCCATCCTGCGGTCGCCGCCGATCACGCCGCGCTGATCGAAGCGTTCATCCGGCTCGCCGAGCTCACTGGCGAAGCGCGCTGGATCGATGCCGCCCGACAAACCGCCGACACCCTGCTCGACTGGTTCTGGGACCCGGTCCAAGGTGGTCTCTACAGCACCGCCGAGGACGCTGAGCAGCTCGTCGTCCGCCAGAAGGACCTCCTCGACAATGCCACACCGTCGGCGAACTCGAGCGCTGCCCACGGCTTGATGCGTCTCGCGGCGCTGACCGGTGAGCAGCGCTACGCCAACCACGCCGACCGGATCCTCCAGCTCCTCGCGACGGTGATCGAGCAGATGCCGGGTGCTGTCTCGAATGCGCTGCTGGCCATCGAGCTCCGCCACCGAGGTCTGGTCGAGCTCGCAGTGGTTGGGGACGCCCCCGAGCTCGTCAAGGTGGCCCACGTGCTGTGGCGACCCGATCTCGTACTGGCGTGGGGCGAGCGGTACGACTCCCCGCTGTGGGAGGGGCGCACCGAAGGTCACGCGTATCTCTGCCACGATCATGTCTGCCAGCAGCCGGTCACCACACAAGAGGACCTCTACGAGCAGATCACCGGTCGACCGGTGCCGGAAGGCGCGACGCTGACGATCTGACCGTCCGTCGCCATCACCGACCGACGGCCGCGAGGGCTCGAGCTCACCAGCGTCCGCGGTGGATGATCTCGTGTGGCGGACGACGCAATCGTGTTGCGCTGCGTCCGCGCGTCGTCCCGCCCGTGGGATCGGTCGGGTCGTCCGGGTAGCCGAGCGCGATAGCTCCGAGCAGTTCCAGGCCGGGGGGCACCCCGAGCGACTGACGCAGTTCGCGCTCCCCCTTGAACACCCCGAAGAACAGCGCGCCGAGGCCCGCATCCTCAGCCGCGAGCAGCAGGGTCATCACCGACATCGATGCGTCGATCGTCCAGTACGGCACCGGCCACGCGCCGGGGCCTGCGCCCAGCCCGGTCGCGGCCTTGTCGGGCTCGGAGTAGCGGTCGGTGTACGCTTTGGCGTCGGCGAGCGGCAGCAGGATCGCTGGCGCATCGAGCAAACCCTGCCACTTGAACCGGCCACGCCGCATCGGCGGCAGAGTGATGTCCCAGAAGGCCGCCGTCTGATCACCCTCGAGCACGATGAGGTGCCAGCCCTGGGTCTTCCCGGCGCTCGGCGCGCGGCTCGCGAGGTCGACGAAATCATCGATCAGACCGACCGGCAGCGGGCCGCTGGCGAACGATCGGGTCATGCGCCGACGTCGAACGACCTCGGCGAAGTCACTCATGGGGCGATGATACGCGCTGACCCGAACGAGTTGTGCCTGGCACAACTCGTTCGGGTCAGCGCTGGCCGAGCTTGACGAGATCCTCCGCCATCGTCCAGCCGTAGACGACCAGGACGTCGCCCTTCTTGGGGTCGACCCCACCGAAGAGCTCTTCGACGTCGGGATCGAGGTCCTCGGGCTTGGAGGACACGAAGTCGAGGAAGCCCGACTGGCCGTTCTTCGCGATGAACGTCTTGGCGTCGTACTTGGCGTCGACTCCGAACCGCTTCGCGAGACGGCGGCCCCAAGCGCGTTCCTCTCCGACCGCACGGCCTCCCGGCGACGGCGTGACCTCGCCCAGCTTGTCAAACGCCTCGAGCGCGTCGGGCATGACGAACCGTGTGCCGACGACGACGTCCTCGTCGGGGAACGCCATCAGGGCACGGTGGTAGGCCTCGCCCATGAGGCCGCGGAGCACAGTGTCGCGCTTGGAGTGGCGGCGCACGCTGAGCATGCCAATCAACACACACGGCGTGCCGCCGATGCGCTCGAGGGTCGAGAACATGAACCCGTGCATCTTCCCGTCGATCCGCGCCGAAGTGACGAGGACCCAGTCTTCCTTGGCCTTGGAGAGCGCTCCGATGTCGAACGCGCCCTCGATCGAGCCCATCTCGTCGAGATCGGCGTCGGTCAGCGAAACGGCATCATTGGTGACGACTTCGAGCGGCATGTCCCCTTCTCCCGGACGATTTCAGGAGCACCATTGTGCCACCGATTCGGACTCCTTTCACAAACGGCGACCCGTCGATGTACGGGTGATCGATTCCCGATAATGACGTCATCGCGGCGGAACGGCGCTCAGAGCAGGACAGCATCGTGCCCGAAGGCCATCCGGAGTTCGCCGACGGCACGATCGATGTCGACGCGGAACTCGTCCGCGAGACGCAGGATCTTGCCCTGACCGATATCGATCTGGACCACGGAATCGCCTGGGTGATCGCGCAGGATCCGCTTCAGGCGATGGATCCTGAGCTCGTCGAGCGCATGACTGGGCAACATGAGCCGCATCGGTGGAGCCGGGCCGTCCGACAGGCCCGACAGCACCTGGACGTCCTGGGCGATGAGCCCGAAGCGAGACTCGTCACGCTTGTCGAGCCGACCCTTGACCGCGACGATGATGTCGTCCTCGAGCTTGTGACCCTGCTCCATGAGGGTGCGTGGGAACACGGTGACCTCGATCGAGGCTTCGAGGTCCTCGAGCACGAAGACCGCCATCTGGTCGCCCTTCTTCGTGAACTTGCGGGCGAGGTTGGTGATCACTCCCCCGACCTTCACCTGGACGCCGTCGTCCATCTCCGTCAGGTCGATGAGGGCGTGCTCGACCTGACGCTTCAGTGCCGCCTCGACACCGAACAGCGGGTGGTCGGACACGTAGAGCCCGAGCATCTCCTTCTCGGCCTTGAGCTTGTCGTTCTTGTCGAACTCGATGTCGGGAATCGGGATCCGCTCGTCGAACCCCGGCACACCGCCCGCATCGGTCGGGCCGTCGAGGTCGCCCCAATCGCCGAACAGGCTCATCACACCGCGATCACGTTCGCGGCGCCGTTCGATCGTGGTGTCGAGGATCTGCTCGAACGACGCCAGCAACCCGCGCCGCGGATGACCGAGTCGGTCGAATGCGCCGGCCTTGATGAGTGACTCCACCGTTCGCTTGTTGAGCACGGGCTCGGGCACTCGCTCGACGAAGTCGTAGAACGACTCGTACCCGCCGTGCTCCGCGCGGTCGGCGACCAGCTGCTCGACCAGCCCCTCGCCCACGTTGCGCACGGCCGACAGGCCGAACGTGATCGCACCGGGGCTCCCGACCGTCAGCGAGACGTCGTCGGGAACGCTGCCGGCGGGCAACGCGGCGAAGTTCATCACCGACCGGTTGATGTCGGGCGTCAGGACCTTGATGCCGGCTGACCGACAGTCGGAGAGATACACGGCCGCCTTGTCGAGGTTGCTCTTGACGCTCGAGAGCAGGCACGCGAAGTACTCGACGGGATAGTGGGCTTTCAGGTACGCGGTCTGATACGTGATCAAGCCGTATCCGAAGCTGTGGCTCTTGCCGAAGGCGTAGTCGGCGAACTTCTCGATGATGTCGAAGAGGTGCTTGCCGAGGTCGCGGCCGTACCCGGTGCGCTCGACGCCGGCTTCGAATGCGTCACGCTCCTTGGCCATCATCTCGCGGATCTTCTTCCCCATCGCCTTGCGAAGGTTGTCCGCCTCGGCCAACGAGTAGCCCGCGAACTTCTGCGCCACACGCATCACCGACTCCTGATAGATCATCAGGCCGAATGTGTCGCCGAGCACCTCCTGGGCGTCGTCGTGAAAGTACTCGACGGGTTTGCGACCGTTCTTGCGGTCCGCGTAGTCGTAGTGCATGTTGACGCCCATCGGGCCCGGCCGGTAGAGCGCGATCAGCGCAGCCACGTCCATGAAGGTCGTCGGCGCCATGGCCCGCAGCAGCTGGCGCATCGGTGGCGACTCGAGCTGGAAGACGCCCAGCGTGTCTCCCCGCCCGAGCAGTTCGAACGTTGCCGGGTCGTCCAGCGGCGCCGCGTCGATGTCGAAGCCGGGGTTGCGGGTCGCTCGGATCATCTCCTGCGCGTCGGTGATGACGTCGAGGTTGCGCAGGCCGAGGAAGTCCATCTTGAGGAGCCCGAGCTCCTCGACACCGTGCATCTCGTACTGCGTGACGACGGGAGCATCTGTCGGATCCTGACCCGACTCCGGCTTGCGCTGGACCGGCAGGTAATGGGTCACGGGTTCCTTGGTGATGACGACCGCGGCGGCATGGATGCCGTCGGATCGCTTGAGGCCTTCCAGGCCCTTGGCGACGTCGACGACCTTCTTGATGTCGGGATCGGTGTCGTACATCGCCCGCAGGTCCTGTGCTGCCTTGTAGCCGTCGGCGTACTTCTCGCTCGGTTCGAAGCAGTACTTCAGTGGAGTGTCGCGACCCATGACGAGGGGCGGCATCGCCTTCGCGACCTTGTCGCCGACGCCGTACGGGTACCCGAGCACCCGGGCAGCGTCGCGGACGGCGTTGCGCGCCTTGATCGTGCCGAAGGTGATGATCTGGGCGACGTGGTCACGGCCGTAGGTGTCGGCCGCATAGCGGATCATCTGGTCGCGATAGCGGGAGTCGAAGTCCATGTCGATGTCGGGCATCGAGATGCGGCTCGGGTTGAGGAACCGCTCGAACAGCAGGTCGTACTTGATCGGGTCGAGATCGGTGATCCAGAGGCAGTAGGCGACCGCACATCCGGCTGCCGAACCACGGCCGGGACCGACCCGGATGCCCTCGTCGCGGGCGTACTTGATCAGATCCCAGGTGATCAGGAAGTACGACGCGAAGCCCATGTCGTTGATGACCTTGAGCTCGTAGCTGACCCGCTCGACGACGCTGTCGGGGAGGTTGTCGCCCCAGCGCCGCTTGGCGCCCTCCCACGTGAGGTGCTCGAGGTACTGGCTGTCGCTGGTGAAGCCCTCGGGCAGCGGGAAGTTCGGGAGGAGCGCGTCGCCGAACTCGATCTCGAGCTCTGCTCGTTCGGCGATCCAGAGCGTGTTGTCGCACGCCTCGGGGAGCTCGCGGAACAGGTAGCGCATCTCCTGGGCGGTCTTCAGATAGTGCTCGTGACCCTGGAACTTGAAGCGCTTCGGGTCGGAGATCAGGGCGCCCGTCTGCACGCAGAGGAGCGCGTCGTGGCTCTCGTGATCTTCACGGTGGGTGTAGTGCGAGTCGTTCGTGGCCAGCAGCGGGGCGCCGATCTGCTTGGCGATCTCGACGAGCTTCGGGTTGGTTTCGTGCTGGGCAGCGATGCCGTGGTCCTGCAACTCGACGAAGAGGTTGTCCTTGCCGAAGATGTCCTGGAGCCGGGCGGCCTTCTCGAGCGCCCCCTTGTCGTCGCCGTTGAGCATCGATTGCAGCACCTGACCGCCGAGACAGCCCGTGGTGGCGATCAGGCCGTCGGAGTACTTCTCGATCAGCTCCCAGTCGATGCGGGGCTTGTAGTAGTAGCCCTCGAGGAAGGCGAGGCTGGAAAGCTGGATCAGGTTGCGGTAGCCGACCTCGTTCTCGGCCAGGAGCGTGAGGTGGTAGTAGAGCTTCTTGCCGCCCTCGGTGTCGCCGCCGGAGTCGTCGACGCGGCCACGTCTCGTGGGCCGTTCGGAACGGTGGTCGTGGGCCATGTAGGCCTCGGTACCGATGATCGGCTTGATGCCCTGCTTGCGGCACTCCTTGTAGAACTCGAGCGTGCCGTACATGTTGCCGTGATCGGTCATGCCGATCGCCGGTTGACCGTCGGTGACGGCCTTGGCCACCATCTCGTCGAGGCGCGCCGCCCCGTCGAGCATCGAGAACTCGGTGTGGACGTGGAGGTGGGTGAAGGAGTCTGCGGTCACGGGGTCTGGCGGGAGAAGGCTCGACGAATCACAAGGACGTGATTCGCGAACCTACCAGACCCGACGACCGCATGATTCAGCCGTCAACCGACCTGCGGGTGGCAGGCCTCGTCGATGCCGAGCTCGACCATCGCACCGAGCCTGATCTGTTGCAGCTCGGCGATCCGTTCGGGTGTAAGACCAGGCTCGATCAGGGCTCGATCGGCTTCCACGAGAGCATCTCGAAAGCGGCGGAGCAGCCGCGGACCCGGTACGTTCGACAACTGGTCGACGAGCTCGGCCGAGGGCAGATCCGGTGGTTCGAGCGCGGTGCATGCCGAGTCGTACTCTGCCACCCACTCCTCTTCGGTGATCGTGCAGACGGTGTCGCAGCCCCATTCGTCGAGCCAGGCCGCCCACTCCTCGGCCCATTGCGCGCGTATGACTCCACGTCGTTCGGAGTCCGCACGGGTGTCTCCCGCACAACAGTCGGCGCCCTCAACCTCGGGGTGGTACTCCTCCATCCAGCTGCCGAACTGTGTACCGAGCCGCGCGAAGTCGATGGGTCCGTAGCCGAGGTGGAGCTCGACGATCCGGCCGTCCGACACGACGATCAGCGAGTCGGTCGGGATGGAATCGGAGTCCAGCGCCAGCACGGGCGCGTCCATCGTCTCCCACTGGCAGCTCATCGTCGTTCCGGCCGCGCGCTGTTCCTCGGCGAGGCTGCAGGTCGGCTCCGTCCAGACCTCTCCCTGGGCGTGGTTCCAGGCGAAATTGAGCTCGATGTCCCCGAGCCCGTCCTCCTCGGGAAACGGTGGTCCGAAACCGTGGGTGTCCGTGAACGACACGTCGCTCGACATCAGCGCCAGGGTGGCGTCGGTATCGCCGTCCCGGTACGCCGAGAAGAACGAATCGATGACGCCCTGGGCTTCGCCGACGTCGGTTGCGGCGGTGGTCGGCACCGGCGCGATCGTCGGCGGCACGGTCGGGTCGGGTTGGTCGACGACGGTGGCGTCGTCGCGGGTGGCGACGACCAGTGCGATCGAGGCGACGACGAGTGCGACGACCGACGCTGCGGCGGCGAAGAGTGGCCAGTGTCGGCGGGGCGACTGGTCGGCGGATCGGGTGGGTGTGGGGTCGATGATGGTCATCGGTTCGCTCCTCTGCTCCAGGGCTGTCTCGAGGTAGCGGGTGACACCGATGGGGACGTCGACGAGCTCGCCGGTCGGGACCGGGTTGGCCCGCTCGAGGATCGCCATGACGCGGTCGTCGGTGGTCATCTCGCACCTCCTTCCCGAGCATCGGGGGCGTCGATCGGGTGCTCGTGCGCGTGTTCCTCCAGCCGGTCGAACTGGCGCGTCAGCTGCTTGCGGGCGCGGCTCAGTCGTTGGCTGGCGGTGTTGGGGGTGACGTCGAGCACTGTGGCGAGGTCGGCGGTCGAGAGCTGCTCCCAGGCGACGAGCAGCAGCAACTCGGCATCGGCCGGCTTGAGGTGCTCGATCGCCTCGAGCGCCCGCCGGCACTCGTCGTCGTGGATGGCGCGCTCGGCCGGCCCGGGCGTCTCGGGTGTGCGCTGGCCACCGACCCGACGGCCGAGCCGCGACCGTCTCGCCGAGCTGCGCCACTGGTGACCGACCACGCGATGGGCGACCCGGTACAGCCAGAGCAGCGCCTCACGCCCGTCGGGCACGTCGTCGATGCGGCGCCAGGCGACGAGGAAGGTCTCGGCGACGGCGTCGTCGACGCGCGCTGGGTCGGTGCGGCGCCGGCAGTAGGCGTGGATTGACGGGTAATGCGCCCGGTACAGCTCGCCGAAGCGATCGACGGTCTCGTCGGACTCGTCGACCGCCGTCTCAGTTGTCCGGCGCCCCCTCATGCCCCCTACATGCCCACATCCCGCCACCGATGACGAGCGTCTCACGTTGTGTCAGACACCACGTGAGACGGGCATGAACCTGACGAGCAACGGGGGTTGCGAACGAGCGACTCCGGGAACGGCCGCCCGGAGTCGCTCGGACTTCTCTGAAGCTCCTATTCATGTCAAGCGGTTTGGAGGAGCCAGTCTCGGTTTCGTTCGAGTCGTTTGGTGTCGTGGGTGATGCCTCGTTCGAGCCGGGACAGGTGGGTGGCGCTCGTCGAGAGGTGTTCGGCGACGACGGTGAGGCTGAGGCCGTGCTCGGTGCGGAGTTGGCGGATCTGGTCTCCTGTGACGAGCTCGGTGGGTGGGTTGGTGAGGATCTCGTAGACCTCGCGGGCGACGTATCGCTTCAGGCAGCGCATGGATCTCTTTCTTGGAGAGGCCTTCGGCGGTGCGTCGTTCGACGTAGAGGCGTGTGCGCGGGTCGCGTTGCATCCGGTTCAACACGATGGTGAACAGGGCGTTGTTCGCGCGCCGGTCACCACCACGGTTGAGACGATGCCGATTCGTCTTGCCTGACGATGCGGGCATCGGACAAACGCCGCAGAGCTTCGCGAAGGCTGCTTCGGATCGGAGCCGGTGGGGGTTGTCGCCGGCGGCCGCAAGGAGCTGGGCGGCGCTGTGCGGACCGACGCCCGACAGCCCGATCAGTGCCGGGCAGGAGGCGACGACGAGATCGTTGATGTGCTGATCGAGGCGTGCCAGGTGGGCGTCGAGGAACCCGATCCGGCGAGCGAGCTCGCGCAGCGCGAACCGGGTCTGCTGCTCGACGAGGTCGGGGTGATGATCGCCGAAGCGGCGGGCACGTGCGAGCTGGTTGCGGAACGAGAGCCCGTCGCGGAGCCGGTGCCGCAGCCCAGCCGGGGCGGACACGACGATCGCATTGAACTGGTTGATCGCCCGGGTCCGGTCCTTGCTCGCAGCGTGGTAGACGACCTCGAGCTGGCGGATTGCTTCGACGCTGCCGTCGCGGGACTTGGGTGCGCCGGTCGCGCGTCCGGAGATCACCGCACGTGCTGCCGCGATCGCGTCGACGGTGTCGGTCTTGCCGTCGCTGCGGCGGGCCTTGCGGTCGGGGCGGTCGACCTCGATCACCTCCACACCGGCGGCGGTGATGTGTCGGGTGAGCCCGGCCCCCCAACTGCCAGTCGACTCGGCCCCGACCCGGTCGAGCGTGCCGTGGTCGCTCATCCACGCCAACAGACACGCATAGCCAGCGGGTGTCGTCGGGAACGAAGCAGTTGCGAGTGTTCGTGCGGTTGCGCTGTCGCACACCGCGGCGACATGCACGTCGTCGTGGGTGTCGACACCGCCCGTGACGTGTACGTCAACGGGTGCCATCATGATGGTTGGTCCTTCCAATGTCTCTCATGCAACGGGTGGGGTTGGGACGGCCACGCTCAGCTCGGACAAGACAGCCAGGGGTCTGCGTCAACAGGTTCCTATGAGGTCACTTACCGGGCGAGGCCGTCCGGGTGGTGGTCACGCACGACAGGTCGACGATTCACAGTCAAGACACGTCGGTCAGTCACACCCAGGATCAGACCCGCCAACGAGACCACCACCCGGATTCTGCCCCGAAGGACCAACCTCCGAGGCGACTCACATGATGGCTGTCACACCCCTTCGTCAGGATGGGAGCATGAACGACGGGGAGGCGGTCGCTGCGACGAAGTGGATCGATTCGATCGACTCCTCGACCGCTGATGCTGCGATGTGCGAGCCAGCGTTGGTCGTGCTCGGGGAGTTGCGAGATCGGTTCGATGAGGCCGTCGGCCATCTCGTGGCCCGCTCGACGCCCCCGCTGTGCTCGATCGGCTGTCGCACCCACGCGCGCAGGATGGGTCGGGATGAGGGCTGACCTGCACGCCATCATCGACGCGATCGACGCCGCCGATGCGTCGTCGGCCGATGCCGACCAGATCGAGCGGATGTTGGGTGACCTCCAATTGGTACAGGGGTGGAAGGATGCCGTCGAGGCGAGTCTGACCTCTCGGCTCGGCGTGCTGGCCGAGACGGCTGGCGGGCCGCCACCGGCCGACCTGCACACGACGTGCGGTGGCGTGTCGGCCGCTGAAGGGAAGCGACGGGAGCGCCGATCGAAGACGATCGACCAGGCGCCGTCGTTCGGCGAGGCGCTGGCCGCCGGTCGGATCGGTGCCGAACACGTCGACGCCCTGGCCAACGCCACCGCCAAGCTCGACGAGGCCGTGAAGAACGCGCTGTTCGACCACTCGGACGACCTGCTGGCCGACGCCACCCGCGTGTCGCCGGAGAAGTTCGGGCGGTCGTGTCGCGATCTCGCCCGGCGGTTGGAGCGCGACCAGGGGCTCGAGCGCAACCGGCGCCAGCGGCGCGACACCTACCTGTCCCGCCGGCTCAACCCGGCGACGGGGATGATCGAGGGCCGCTTCGCGCTCCACCCGGAGTTGGGCAACCAGATCTTCGGCGCCGTCGACCGCGAAGTGGCGGCCATCATCTCCGCCGGCGAACGGCGCGGTGACGCCGACTTCGTCGAGCGCCGCTACGACCGCAACCGGCTCGCTGCGGAAGCTGTCGGCAACCTGGTCGCCGGCGGCCATCAGCAGGTGCGCCCGGTCGAGGCCGAGATCGTCATGATCACCGACGCCCGCACCGGCCTCACGGGCGAGCTCCACGAGACCAGTGTGTGCGAAACCTCCGATGGCGCCCCGGTCCCGCCGGCCAGCATCCGTCGACTCATGTGTGAGGGCCGGGTCACCCCGGTCATCGTCGACACCAACGGCGTCACCCTGGACGCTGGGCGGAGCATTCGTCACGCGAATCGTGCTCAGCGTCGGGCGTTGCGGGCGATGCACCGCTGCTGCGCTTTCGGTGACTGCGACGTCGGATTCGACCGATGCCAGATCCATCACCTCCTTCCTTGGGAGTTCGGAGGGTCGACCGATCTCGCGAATCTGCTACCGCTCTGCAGCCGACATCACCACCTCGTCCACGAGGACGGCTGGCAACTCGAACTCGACGACGAGCGCACGCTCGTCATCACCCAACCCGACGGTCGGGTGTTCAGCCGATGTCGGCCCGACATCGCCGACCAACGAGTCCGACGACGACCGACAGCTGCGGAGCGCGCTGCTCCTTGACAACCGCAGACCGAACACCAGACTGGGCGCGTGCCCGATCCCGAACGCACGCGTCCCGTGCTGCGGGTCGGATGTCCGATGTGGGCGCATCCGCCATGGGTCGGCCGGTTCCTCTCCCCTGGCGCGAAGAGACACGAGCTGGCCGAGTACTCCCGGTGGTGCAACGCCGTCGAGGGGAACACCACCTTCTACGCGGTTCCCTCTGCCACCACGGTCGCCCGGTGGGCCGAGCAGGCGCCGACCGACTTCCGGTTCGCCTTCAAAGTGCCTCGGGCGGTCACCCACGAGCGGCGGCTGCACGGCGACTCCCATCGCGAGGTCGCGGCGTTCCTCCGGGCGATCGAACCGCTCGGCGAGCGCATCGGGCCGGTGCAGCTCCAACTCCCGCCGACCTTCGGGTCCGATCAGCTGGCCACGCTCGAGACGTTCGTCGTCGGCCTGCCGACCAGCCACCGCTGGGTCGTCGAGCTCCGCCATCCGGCGTTCTTCGACGGCGGGCCGGCGCATCGGCGGGTCGACGAGATCCTCACTTCAGCCGCCGTCGGCCGGGTCGTACTCGACACACGGCCGCTGTACGAGTCACCGCCGGGATCCGAGGCATCGGTCGACGAACGTCGCACCAAGCCGAGGTTGCCGGTGGTCGCCGACGTGACGGGCGACGAACCGATCGTGCGGGTGATCGGCTCCGACGATCTCGACGGCACACTCGCGGGGCTCCGGGCATGGATCCCGCAGATCGTCGGCTGGCTCGCTCAGGGTCGCCGGCCGTACCTGTTCGTCCACCAACCCGAGAACCGCGACTCGCCGGCCCTCGCCCGGCGGATCCACGCCGCTGTCGGCGACGAGCTGCCCGACCTCGCCCCGCTCCCCGATCCACCAGAGGTCGCTCCACGAGGCGAGACGCCCGGCCAGTCGAGCCTGTTCTGAACCGCAGCTCGCCGAGCGAGCCGTCAGAGATAGGTGCCGGGGCGCTCGCCCTGACCCGGCATCTGCTGACCGGGGTGCTCACCGGGAGGCAGCTGACGCATCTGCTCGAGCTGCTGACGAGCGGCGAGCTGCTGGGCGAACAGGGTCGCCTGGATCCCGTGGAACAGCCCCTCGAGCCAGCCGACCAGCTGCGCTTGCGCGACGCGGAGCTCGCCATCGCTCGGCACCTCACCGTCCTCGAACGGCAGCGCCAGCGACCGGAGTTCCTCTTGCAGGTCGGGGGAGAGTGCCTCGGCGAGCTCGGTCACCGAACGCTCGTACACCTCGGCGAGGCGTTCGCGGCTGCGCTCGTCGAGCGGCGCCTGTCGGACCTCCTCGAGCAACTGCTTCACCATCGATCCGATTCGCATCACCTTGGCCGGTTCGGTGACCGATCCGTGTTCCGGTTCGGCATCCTCAGCGTCGGGCCCGACCGACACGAGCTCGCCGTGTTCGACGGGACGTTCGGCGGCGTCGACCTGGTCGTCCTCGGTCGGCTCGGCGGCCGCGGTCTGATCGTGCGTGTTGGTCATGGAGATCTCCTCTGGAGGGTCAACGTCGCGCGGTCACCGAGGCATTCCCGCGATCAACGGGACGTACACCTCGGCCGAGGTCATCGAGCCGTGCCTGCACACGAGTTCGAACGGACCGCTGTCGAGTGGATCGTGGTAGCTGACCGACGCGCGAGCGACGACGGCCACATCGCCCAGACGACTTGCGATGGGGGGTGAGACGGTCGGTCCGAACCAACCGTCGGCGATGAGCTGCTCGCGGGTGAAGACCCAACCCGTCTCCGCGAACTCATCGGTGGCGGCGGCGACCAGGTCGTCGATCGCGCCGCGACGCGAGTGCAGCCAGCGAAACCGACCCTCACCCGACTGCATCGACACGAGCGACAACAGTTGCTCCGACGGGTACACGATGTTGTCGCCAACGCTGACCTGCCCGTGATCGGCGGTGACGAGCACCGCGGCCCCGATCGGCAAGATCTCCAACAGATCGCCGACGAGGCGGTCAGCCGCGCGCAGTTCGGCGTCGTAGTACTCGCCGAACCCGCGCTCGTGGGCGATCTTGTCGATCCCGCCGTAGTAGGCGTAGACGAAGCGCTCGCCGGCGTCGAGCTGGTGTCGGACCTCGATCGGCAGCGACGACGACGCCCGCCAACCGACTTGGGTGCCGCCTCGCAGGTGCGCCGCGGTGAACGCCGACGAGGTGAGCTCGGCCGGGCTGACGACCGGCACCGGCTTGCCGAGGAAGGCCGGGTAGCGCTGGATGTCGGCCGGCGGCTGCGATCGCCGTCGGTCCTGGCCGTCGGCGGCCCAGCGGAGCACGTTGACGACCTCGCCTCCGAGCACCATCCGGTAGCCGATCAGCCCGTGCTCGCCCGGCGTGAGCCCGGTCGCGATCGAGCTCAGCGCCGTCGCGGTGGTGGTCGGTGCGACGGTCGTGACCGGCCCGCCCTGCAACCCGGCGATCGTGGGTGCGATGTGGCGATGCTCCTGCAACTGGTCCCATCCGAGCCCGTCGAGTACGAGCAGCACGACCTGGCGAGCCCCTGCGACCACTTCGGGCATCCACGACGGCAGCGACGTCGACCACGCTTCCGGACCGAGCAGAGCCGGCACGATCCCGCGCACGTTGGCGCCGGCATAGTCCGGCACGATGGGCTGCTCCGTGGTCTGATTCACGCGTTCGCTAGTCCAGCACCTTCCGGCGCTCGTGACAAAGCCCCGCTGCGATCGCGATCCGGTCCCGGTCGTGTTCCCCACCGCGAGCGATGATGTCGACGCCGAGGCCCAACCCCTACGCTGTGGCTCGTGCGAGTGTCGACACGAGGCGACTACGCCTGCCGGGCCCTGCTGTCACTCGCGCTGCGAGGCGGCGAGTCGGGCCCGATATCGGTGCGCGACATCGCTGAGCGAACCGGGCTCCCACAGCCCTACCTCGAGCAGATCCTGCTGGCGTTGAAAGGCGCCGGATTGGTGCGCTCCAAACGCGGCGTCGGCGGCGGGTACGTCCTCGCTCGGCCCGCCGAGGAGATCCTGCTCTCCGAGATCCTGTCCGCTGTCGACGGCCCGATCGCACTCGGTGACTTCGGCGCTCCCCACGAGGACGGTGCGTGCGACCACGAAGGTCAGTGCGTGCTGTTGGCGATCTGGAACAAGGCGGGAGAAGTCATGCGCCATCACCTGGAGGGCTACACCCTGGCGTCGATCGCATCGGTCGCCCGCGGCGACGCACCCTGGCCGACCTGATTCGGACTCACGACTCGTCGACGGGCCGCAAACTCGACAGCCGAGCCGCCAGATCGGGCGCGAGCTCGCTGGTGAACGTCACCCGCTCCCCCGACGCCGGATGGTCGAAGGCGAGCTCGGCTGCGTGGAGGAAGGGACGGTCGAGCTGGAGCTTCGGCCGACGTTGCCCATAGATGGGGTCGCCGACGAGCGGATGGTTGATCGAGCTGAGGTGCACCCGGATCTGGTGCGTTCGACCCGTCTCGAGTCGACATTCGAGCAGGGACAGGTCGCCCGGTTGGTCGAATCGCTGCAGCACCCGGTACTCCGTGCGAGCCCGGCGACCGTCGGCCACCACGGCCATGCGGAGTGGATCGCGTCGTGATCGTCCGATCGGCGCGTCGATGACGCCGTGCGGTGCGTCGGGGTGACCCCACACCAGGGCGAGATAGACGCGAGTCGCCCCGTGATCGACGAATTGCTCGATGAGGGCGTCGGCGGCCGACTGGGTACGTGCGACGACCAGCAACCCCGAACTGCCTGCATCGAGCCGGTGGACGATGCCCGGCCGGACCGGCTCGCCGACGTCGGCCAGCTCCGGATACCTGGCGAGCAGACCGTTGACGAGCGTACCGTCGGCGTTGCCGGCGCCGGGGTGGACGACGAGACCGGCCGGCTTGTCGACCACGATCACCTGCTCGTCGGCGTGGATCACCCGGAACTCGACGGTCGGATCGGGCCGGGGCGGCTCGTCGACCGGTATCGCACCTGGGTCGACCTGCACCTGCTGGCCCTCGACGAGACGGACCTTGCCGGATGTCGCCACCACGCCATCGACGGCCACGCCGCCGACCCCGATCACCGCGGTGGCGACCGACCGACTCACGTCGAGGACGAACGCCACGATGCGATCCAGACGCTCGCCCGCCAGTGCAGCCGGAACGGTCTCGACGATCATGACGCGACGATCATGACGCGACGATCATGGGGCGACGATCATGACGTGGCCGGTTCGCCCGTGGTCTCCGGACCCGCCTCGACCAGCTCGGCGGAGCGACCGGCACGCCACGATGCCAGCACGAGCAGGAACCCGCCGATCGTGATGCCCATGTCGGCGATGTTGAAGATCGGGAACCACTGGAAGTCGATGAAGTCGACGACTGCACCGCGGAACCATCCGGGGGATCGGAAGAGCCGGTCGATGAGGTTTCCGACCGCGCCACCGACGATGAGCCCGACAGAGATGTCGGTGAGACGCCCCGGTTGACGGCGCAGGCTCAACAGCAGGGCGACGATCACGACGAGCGCCACCACGCCGATGACCGGCCCGAGGTTCTCACCCTGGCTGAATGCCATGCCGGTGTTGAACGACAGATGGAACCGCAGCGTCCACCAGATGTCGATGTCACGCCCGTTCGACAGCCGGCCGAGAGCCCAGTCCTTGGTGGCCTGATCGGCCACGATCACACCGATCGTCACCGGCAACCACCCACGCGCCGCGCGGGCTGCCGAAGTCATCGGCGGCCGATCCCTCCGACCTTCTCCTCGACGAGCACCGTCGACCACGGGATCGCCTCGAGGCGCTCGCGCGGGATGGGTCGCCCGGAGACGATGGAGTAGCCGTACGTCCCCTTCGTGATCCGTTCGAGCGCAGCGTCGATCTCGGTGACGGCCTCGCGCGCCTGCGCACTCAGCGCGAGGTCGCGTTCACGTTCGACGACCATGGTGTCGCCCTCGCCACCCTCGTCGTCGAACTGGACGTCGCCCATCTCCGCCTCCTCGACGAGCTGATGGGCCTCATCCTCCAGTCGTTTGGCCTGACCCGTCAGTCGCACCCGCTCGTCTTGGAGCGCGTCGTGCATCTGTTTGACGAACGAGAGGTCGAAATCCTTCGTATAGCCCAGGCCGTCCTTGTTGAACCGGGGCTTCGGGAGCTCGTTGGTGGCCGTGACATCGGCCTTCGAAGCGGTGGTCGCCATGTTGCTGTTGGTCGCTGCCTTCTTCTTGGGGGAACGGGTCGTCGTCGCCGAGCGTTGGGAGGTCGCACGCTTGCTGGCGGCTGGTTTCGTGGCCGCTGGTTTCGTGGCGGCTCGCTTGGTGGCCGCCTGCTTGGTGGCCGCCTGCTTGGTGGGTGCCTGCTTGGTGGCGGCCCGTTTGGCGGGGGTCCGCTTGGTCGCCGCCTTCGCCGCCTTCGCCGCCTTCTTGGTGGCTGCCGGACGCTTGGTGGTGCTCGGTCTGGTCGCCTTGGCGGCCGCCTGCTTCTTGGCCGGTGTCCGCTTCGTCGCGGCCGCCCGACGGGCCGGCGCCTTGGTGTTCGCCGCCCGCTTGGCAGACGCCTTCTTCTTCGCAGCAGCCATGTTCGCTCGTTACCTCCCGGCGAAGTGAACGCCGGACTCTAGCGTCAATATCCAGGATTTGGGAGGGATACCCCGGACGGTCGTCGGGGTGACGATGCTCGAACGCGCACGTGAACCGGCTCCCGAGCCGGTCAGCGGCGCGTCCCACGGCCCATCCGGGCAGGATGACGACGGGCCCGAATCGTCGGCGCGCCAGGCGACGGTTCTGGTGTACGCCTCCGACGCCGAACGCCGCGACCAGATGGTCACCGTCATCGAACGAGCGGGCTGGCTCCCCCTCGTCGCCGTCGCGCACGGCGAGGCGGTGCGCATCGTGCGGGACGCACCACCCGATCTGTTCCTGCTGATGCTCCGCGGGACCGCCGACGACGAACTGGGGTTGCTCGACGACGTCCGCAACACCGCCGACGGCGAACTGGTCCCGATCGTGTGCATGCTCGATCGCCGCCACCGGGCGCTGACCATCGATGCCTTCGGTCGACGTGCCGACGACGTCGTCTGGGGCCAGCCGCACCCGGACGAGCTCATCGCTCGGCTCCGGGCGCGCATCGAACGGCGACCGATGCCGACGACCGAGCTGATCGAGGATCCGGTGACGGGGGCGCTCACGCCCCGAGCGCTCGCATCACAACTCTCCAAGGAGCACGAACGCGTCGCCCGTGGTGGCGAGCCGGGCGCACTCGCCTTCCTCTCCCTCGACGAGCTGCCGGGCATCACGGCGCGTCGCGGTTCGAGGGCCCGCGACCAAGTGCTGGCGCAAGTGGTCCGACTCATCAAACGCGACGGCCGACAACTCGACTTCGTGGGCTCCCGACGCGGCGTCATCGCCCTTCTGCTGCCGGGCACGCCAACGAAGGGTGCCCAGGCGCGCCTCGACCGACTGGCACGCAAGATCTACGACCACACGTTCTCGATCGACGGAGAGTCCGTGGCCCTGACCCCCATCATCGGGTTCACGGAGTCGACCCCCGACGCCACACCCACCGAGCTCGAGGACCGGGCCTGGGACGCCATGGCCTACCAGGCCGCCCATCTCGATCTCCATCCGACGCGCTGGGTCGAGGCGATGTCCCCGAAGCCGAGTCGCCCGACTTCGCTGTTGCGGCGCGGGTTCGAGCGAGTGCGCACCCCGGTGCAGGTCGTCTCACAGCAGCTGATCGCGCTCGGATTCCCACTGGCGACCTACGTGGTGTTCGACCGACTCGGCATCGACATCACCGGTGCCGTGTACCTCGTCATCGTCATCGCGCTGGCGATCACCGCCACCGGCATCTGGATCGAGAGCACGGCGGCGCTCCCCGCGACCGTGCCACCGGAGCCCAGACAGGGACCGCTTCCCCCGGCGACGGCGATCATCGCGGCCTACCTGCCCAATGAGGCCGGGACGGTGATCGACACGATCGAGGCCTTCCTCGGACTCGACTACCCGAACCTCGAGATCATCCTCGCCTACAACACGCCCCGGACGTTGCCGGTCGAGGCAGAGCTCCGCCGCATGGCCGACCGCGATCCACGGTTCCGGCCGATGCGCGTGGAGGGTTCGGCGTCCAAGGCGCAGAACGTGAACGCGGCACTCGCCCACGTGCGCGGACACTTCGTCGGCTTGTTCGATGCGGATCACCACCCCGAGGCCGGTTCGTTCCAACGAGCGTGGCAGTGGATCGACAACGGGGCCGGGGTGGTACAGGGACACTGCGTGATCCGCAACGGCGAGACGAACCTGGTCACACGGACCGTCGCGGTGGAGTTCGAGTCGATCTACGCAGTCAGCCATCCCGGCAGAGCGCGGGTCCACGGCTTCGGCATCTTCGGTGGTTCGAACGGGTACTGGCGCACCTCGCTGCTCCACCGGACCCGAATGCGCGGATCGATGTTGACCGAGGACATCGACTCGTCGATGAGGGTCGTGGAATCGGGCGAGACCATCATCTCCGATCCGGATCTCGTCTCGACCGAACTCGCACCGGAGACGCTCGGCGCGCTGTGGAACCAGCGACTGCGTTGGGCCCAAGGCTGGTCGCAGGTCTCGATCCGCCACTTGGTGAAGATGATGCGGGCCGCGCCGACCTTGCGACAGCGGGCCGGCGTGTTCTACCTCCTCGGATGGCGTGAGGTGTACCCCTGGATCTCACTCCAGGTGTTCCCACTGCTCACGTACTGGTGGATGCGCGGCGAGAGCAGGACCGACTGGTTCGTGCCGATCTTCGTCGCGACGACGATCTTCACGATGAGCGTCGGGCCCGCTCAGACCTGGTTCGCGTACCGACTCGCGCACCCGACGATCAAGCGGCAGCATCGATGGTTCCTGCAGTACTTCGCTCTGTCGACGGTGTTCTACACCGAGTTCAAGAACGTGGTCGGGCGCACGGCGCAGGTCAAGGAGGCGATGCGCGAACGGAAGTGGAAGGTCACGCCGAGAACCGGCTCCATCGCCGTCGACACCGGCACCGCAGAGGTGGCGGAAGCAGAGACCGCATTCGGCGAGCCGGAGACCGGACTCGATTCGGTGACCGAACCGGCTCCGGCGATCGAGCCGACCGACGGCCGACGAGAGGCTCAGCCGACGCCAGCGCCGGCGGTATCGAAGCCCGAACGGGCGATCGGACGCAGGAGCTCCCCGCCCGATCGCCACCACACCCATCGGGAGGCACCGCGCCGGGCGTACCGACCGACGGGCTCGCCGAACCACCGCGTCGACCGAGCCCACCGCCGTGCACGGCGTCCGACCGTCTACGACGCCGAACGCGAACCGACGATCTACGACGTCGAGCACGAGGAGCGTGTCGCCCGACGGCGAGAAGTCGACGCAACCGTGCACGACGCCCCGCAACCCACCGCAATCCACCACGCCCAGCACGAACACGCCAGATCCCGACCCGAACCCACGATCTACGACCTCGAGCACGAGGAGCGTGTCGCCCGCCCCCGAGAAGTCGACGCAAGCCGTGCACAACGCCCCGCAACCCACCGCAATCCACGACACCCAGCACGAACACGCCAGATCCCGACCCGAACCCACGATCTACGACCTCGAGCACGAGCACGAGCACGAGGAGCCTGTCGCCCGCCCCCGAGAAGTCGACGCAAGCCGTGCACAACGCCCCGCAACCCACCGCAATCCACGACACCCAGCACGAACACGCCAGATCCCGACCCGAACCCACGATCTACGACCTCGAGCACGAGCACGAGCACGAGGAGCCTGTCGCCCGCCCCCGAGAAGTCGACGCAAGCCTGCACAACGCCCCGCAACCCACCGCAATCCACGACACCCAGCACGAACACGCCAGATCCCGACCCGAACCCACGATCTACGACCTCGAGCACGAGCACGAGCACGAGCACGAGGAGCCTGTCGCCCGCCCCCGAGAAGTCGACGCAACCGTGCACAACGCCCCGCAACCCACCGCAATCCACGACACCCAGCACGAACACGCCAGATCCCGACCCGAACCCACGATCTACGACCTCGAGCACGAGGAGCGTGTCCCCCGCCCCCGAGAAGTCGACGCAAGCCTGCACAACGCCCCGCAACCCACCGCAATCCACGACACCCAGCACGAACACGCCAGATCCCGACCCGAACCCACGATCTACGACCTCGAGCACGAGGAGCGTGTCCCCCGCCCCCGAGAAGTCGACGCAACCGTGCACAACGCCCCGCAACCCACCGCAATCCACGACACCCAGCACGAACACGCCAGATCCCGACCCGAACCCACGATCTACGACCTCGAGCACGAGCACGAGCACGAGCACGAGGAGCCTGTCGCCCGCCCCCGAGAAGTCGACACAACCGTGCACGACGCCCCGCAACCCAAGGCAATCCACGACGCCCAGCACGAACATGCCAGATCCGGCCCCGAACCGACGATCCGCGACGCCGAGCACGCAGCGCCCGATCGGAGCGATCCGGCCCCGCGCTCATGGGTGATCCCGAATCCGCTGGACCCGACGGCGGTCGACGATCACCGCCCGATGATCGCCGGCGTCGACGGCTCGATGATCCCCCCGACGCGACGACCCGAGGCGCAGCGCTCCGACCGCGCCCGTAGACGGTTGGCGACGGACTACGCCGGGCCGACCCTCGGCGACGTCACCTCACCGGGAGGTCTCGGTGGCGACGTACCGGGCGATCTCGATCTCGGCGAGACCGTGGATCTCGAGGCGGTTCGTCCGCGGCCTCGCACCGCTGACGAACCGAACCTGCCCGGTGCGTGACCGAACGGTAGCGGGTTGCACGCGGGTCGAACGGCCGCCGATCAGGGTGCGGCGCGCCGCACGACGATCGAGACGTCACCATCCGACTCCGCCGACGGTTCCGAAGCTGGGTCCGACGACACGGTCGCCGTGGCCGACGTCGCCAACGTCTCGCCCATCACCAACTCGCGGTGGGCCTCGAAGGCGGTCACGATCGTCTCGGGTCCGCTGATCGAGAGCGTGATCCGATCGCTGACATCGAGACCCGCATCGCGGCGCGCCTGCTGGATCTGTCGGATGACATCACGCGCTGCGCCCTCTCGTTCGAGCTCGGGCGTCACAACGGTGTCGAGGACGACCACACCGTCGTTCGACCTGAGGGTCGCCACCGCACCGTCACCCGACGACACGAGCCGGAAATCGAACTCAGCGGGTTCCAACCGGATCCCGCCGACCACGGCGTGGTCGCCATCGAGCGACCAGTCACCGGCCTTGTGAGCCGCGATCACCTGCTGGGTCTGCCCGCCCAACCGTGGCCCCAGCGCCTTGGGGTTCAGGACCAGTTGCCTGGTCCCGAAGCGGTCGACCTCGGTGGTGAGCTCGACGTCTTTGACGTTGAGCTCGTCCCGCAGGATGTCGATGTGGGGCGCCAACAGGTCGGCGTCGGGTGTGGCGACGACCGCCTTCGCGAGCGGGAGGCGAACACGTAGTCCTTCGGCCTTCCTGAGCGACAGCAGGGTCGAACAGGCATCACGTACCAGCGCCATTGCGCCGTGGAGCCCGACGTCGTGGGGAAAGGCGTCCGCGGTCGGCCAGTCGGTGAGGTGCACGCTGGCCTCCTCACCGGCGAGACCGCCGTAGACGTGCTCGGTCACGAGCGGCAGCAGCGGCGCGGCGACCTGACAGAGCGTCGCGAGACCGGTGTGCAAGGTATCGATCGCATCTTGATCGCCCGACCAGAACCGGCCGCGACTCCGGCGGATGTACCAGTTCGTGAGGGTGTCGAGGAACGCCGCGACCGACTCGCATGCTCCGAACAGGTCGTAGGCGTCGAGTCGCGCGGTCACCCCTTCCACGAGCTCGCGCAGCTCACCGAGCAGGTACCGGTCGAGAACATCGGTCTGGTCGGTCCGGATCGTGCCGGTCGTGTCAGCGGCGTTCGCGTAGAGCGTCAGGAAGTAGTAGGCGTTCCAGAACGGCAGGATGACGTGGCGGACGGTGTCGCGCATACCCACCTCGGTGACGGAGAAGTCGGCGCCGCGCAGGATCGGCGACGACAGCAGGTACCACCGCACCGCATCGGCACCGTAGACGTCGAACATCTCGTTGGGGTCCGGGTAGTTGCTGAGCGACTTCGACATCTTGCGGCCGTCGTCGCCGAGCACGATGCCGTGGCTGACGCACGACGAGAACGCGGGCCGGTCGAACAGTGCAGTCGCCAAGACATGCATCGTGTAGAACCAGCCGCGCGTCTGGCCGATGTACTCGACGATGAAGTCGCCGGGATAGTGGTGTTCGAACCATTCGGCGTTCTCGAACGGATAGTGGACCTGGGCGAACGGCATCGAGCCGGACTCGAACCAGCAGTCGAGCACCTCGGGCACGCGGCGCATCGTCGACCGACCCGTCGGATCGTCGGGGTTCGGCCGCACCAGCTCGTCGACGGACGGCCGATGGAGATCGGTGACCTCGACGCCGAAATCGCGTCGCAGCTCCTCGAGCGATCCGTACACGTCGATTCGCGGGTAGTGCGGGTCGTCGCTCTTCCAGACGGGGATCGGCGAGCCCCAGAAGCGATTACGGCTGATCGACCAATCCCGGGCGTTCTCCAGCCACTTGCCGAAGCTGCCGTCCTTGACGTGTGCCGGCACCCAGGTGATGTCCTGGTTGAGCTCGACCATACGGTCGCGGAACGCCGTGACGGTCACGAACCACGACGAGATTGCCCGGTAGACGAGGGGTTGCTGGCACCGCCAGCAGTGTGGGTAGGCGTGGTCGTAGCTGTCGTGGCGAACGACCACGCCTTCGTCCTTGAGGCGGCGGATGATGTGCGGATTGGCGTCGAACACGTGCTGGCCCACGAAATCGGTCACCTCCGACGTGTACCGGCCATGCTCGTCCATCGGGCAGATCGTCGGGATGCCGACGGCGTCGCACGCGATCTGGTCCTCCTCACCGAATCCCGGAGCCATGTGGACGACCCCGGTACCGTCCTCGGTCGAGACGAAGTCGCCCGCGAGGATCTGGAAGGCGTTCGCCGTGCCGGCGAAGTAGTCGAACATCGGCTCGTACCGGCGGCCGGCCAGCTCGGCGCCCTTCAGGCTGTCGACCCGGGTCGCACCTGCGAGCTCCTGGTCGTAGGCGCCGAGGCGCGATTCGGCCAGGATGTAGCGTTGACCGTCCTCCTCCTCCATGACGGCGTAGTCGATGTCGGGGCCGACGGCGAGCGCGAGGTTCGACGGCAGGGTCCACGGCGTCGTCGTCCAGGCCAGGACGCGCTCACCCGTCTCGAGCTGGAACCAGACCGTGAGCGCCGGGTCCTGGCGGTCGCGGTACACGTCGTCCATGCGTGTCTCGGTGTTGCTGAGCGGGGTCTCGCAGCGCCAGCAGTATGCGAGCACCCGGAAGCCCTCGGTGACGAGACCCTTGTCCCAGAGTGATCTGAACGCCCACATGACGCTCTCCATGTAGTCGAGATCGAGCGTCTTGTAGTCGTGGTCGAAGTCGACCCAGCGCGCCTGCCGGGTCACGTAGTCGCGCCACTCCTGGGTATAGCGAAGCACGCTGGTGCGACACGCCTCGTTGAACTTGTCGATGCCGAACGCGGCGATCGCGGGGTGGCCGGCGATGCCGAGCTCCTTCTCCGCCTGGACCTCGGCCGGCAGCCCGTGGCAGTCCCACCCGAACCGCCGCTCGACCCGACGACCGCGCATCGTCTGGTATCGGGGCACTGCGTCCTTGACGTAGCCGGTCAGGAGGTGGCCGTAGTGCGGCAGACCGTTGGCGAACGGCGGGCCGTCGTAGAACACGAACTCGTTGTCGCCGTTCGTGCCGGCGTCGCGTCGCTCGACGGATCGTTCGAACGTGCGATCGGTGGCCCAGCGCTCGAGGATGGCGCGCTCGATCTCCGGTAGGTTCGGCTGCGACGGAACGGTCGGGTATCGGCTGCTGGCGGTCACGGATGCTCCTGGTGTCGGTTCGTTGACCAGGGACGAGCCGGAGCCCGCGGTACCACCCTGCTTGTCGGCCCCCGCAGGGGTCGACCGCTCGTCTGCGCCAGCGATGACGGGCTGGACCCGCCCGGTTCTACTGAGTCGGCTCCCACATCGGGTGGGCTACCGACCGTTCTTCTGGGGGCTCGGAGGTGATGGCCTCGTCATCGCCGTTGGATGTGCAGGATATCGAACGGTGTCGTCAGTCGGGCGACGAGATTTCGCCGCGTACGGGCAGGTCGGGTGCGTCCTCGGGCGAGATGTCGGGTTCGACGTCGCGCTCGATCACCGGCGTGATGACGTCGGGATCGGCGCCGTCGAGTGCGTCGGCGAGCTCGTCGGCCGAGGCGAACGGCCCGGAGGCTTCCGGTGGCACGAAGAACTCACCCGTCTCGTCGCCTGGCTCGTCGTCCGATGCCGACATCACGGGTGGACGGACCTCTCCGAGACCGGCGGGGACCCTGTCGCACAACGCCTCGATCTGACGGGCCGCACCCCGCAGGCGCTCGCGTTGATCGACCAGGAACGCCTCGAGTTGGTCGACGTCGCCGATGAGGAACTCGCGCCGAGCCTTGAGCGACTGGACCTCGTTCTCGGCGGCCTGCCGTTCGGCTTCCGACACCTTGCGGGCCTCCGACCGAGCCTCCTCCATGAGCCTCGCCGACATCTCTCGCGTCGAGTCGATCGTGGTTTCGGCCTCGGTCTGCGCTTCCTGCCGGATCCGCTGCGCCTCCGCCTCCGCCTCCGCGACGGTGGTGTCGGCGGTGCGTTGTGCGAGCAGCAGGGTGCGCGAGATGGTGTCGGCCTCGTCGGGGGCCATACGGACCCCACCGGCCGAGTGTTCGTCGTCGCCGCCGACCGACTCAGGGGCGCGGAGCGGCAGCGTCGACTCGCCGGATTCGGACTGGATCTCCACGGCGGCCTGCATCTCCTGGAGACGGGCGACGGCCGCACGCGCACGCGCCTCCATGGCGGTCGCCTGTTGTTGACACGTCTCGAGCGCCGCCGCGACCTGACCGAGGAAGGCGTCGACCTCCTCGGGGTCGTAGCCCTTCCGAACGGTCCGGAACGATGCCGAAGTGACAGTGCTGGGAGTGATGTCCATGGTGATCCTCAGTCGTCGTACTCGTCGTAGCGCGCCCCGCGTCCGGCGGCGGGTTTGAGCAGATACACACCGTTGGCGACCTTCTCCATCGACCCGTCGAGCCCGTAGCAGAGACCGCTTGCGAAATCGATGAGACGACGTGCGACCTCACGATCCGAACCCTCCAGGTTCATGATGACCGGCTGGCCCTCCTTGAACTTGTCGGCGACCTCCTGGGCCTGGTCGAATCGCCGCGGCCGGACGGTGGTCGGCTCGTTCGGGGTTCCGCGGACCGCACCCGTTCGCTGGGGACGGGGCTGGACACCGGAGTCGTCACGGTCGGCGTTGCGGCGCGCCTGGGACGGATCGAAGTCGCGCGACGGGAACGTCGGACGACTCGGCAGGGTGCGGACGACGCCTTCGGTTCCGGATTCGTCGCGATGGCCACGCCCGCCGCGGGGCTCGGGTTCGGGGCTGCGGCGCTGCCTCGGCGCGGGCTCGTACTCGTCGTCGAGATCGTAATCGTCGTAGGCGTCGTCGGGACCCAAACCGAGATAGTCCATCGTGCGCTTCCAGAAAGACATACCGACTTCCTCCTTGCCGCGGAGCCTATCGCTCCTGCTCACGCCGGACGGGGACAGGACGAGAACCGAACAGCGCCGTACCGACCCGGATCTCCGTGCTGCCCTCCTGAACCGCGACCTCGAGGTCTGCGGTCATGCCCATCGAGCACTCGGCGAGGCCGAGCCGATCGACCGCGGCCCGAACCAGTCGGAAACCGGAGCGTGCCGCCTCGGGACCACCCTCGGTCGGTCCGACGGTCATGAGACCGCGTAGATCGAGTCCCGCGTCGCCGACGATGGCGACCAGATCGTCGAGCTGATCGACCGGGCAGCCGCCCTTGCCCGGCTCCGAGGACGTGTCGATCTGGATGAAGACCCGAGCGCCGGGCTGCCGCTTGGCGATCTCGCGCGCGAGACGCGGCCGGTCGACGGTCTCGTAGACGTCGACGAGCGACGCGAGCTGGCGAACCTTGTTGGTCTGGAGCTGACCGATGAAGTGGACCTCGACTCCGGCGCACGCGTCACGTTTGGCCATCAGCTCCTGGGCGTAGTTCTCGCCGATGGCAGTGCAACCCGCAGCGATCGCCGCCTCGATCGCCTCAGGTCCGAAGCCTTTCGTGACCGGGAGGATCGCGACGTCGTCGTCGCCACCCGCCCGGCGGATCCGGTCGCGGACATCGTCGAGCGCATGGCGGACCGACGTGGCATCGAGCCCGCTCACTCCGCCGCCTCCGACGGACGCCACACCGCGACGACGTGCCGCTGAGGGTCGCGGCGGACACGATGCGAGAACCCCGGGTAGCTGCAACCGGTGCAGCCCCCGATCCGCTCGACGATGACGCCGTGACGGCCACAGGCCACCGCGACGGCGGCCGGCACGTCGAGCGCCACCCGGCCGTCGAGTGTCCGCCCGGCGACCGTTGCGACATCGGACTCGACGCCACGAGCGACGCGGCGGAGGTCGGCGCCACCGAACTCGTAGCAGCAGGGGCCGATCACCGGCCCCAGCACGGCCGCTGCGAGCGGCTCGCCCAGCGCGGCGACTGCGCGCTCGACGACACCTTCCGCAAGTCCCCGCCAGCCGGCGTGCGCGACGGCGAAGCTCCGTTCGGCACCCACGAGCACGACCGGAGCGCAATCGCCGACCCAGCATCCGAGCACGGCGTCGTCCAGATCGGTCACCGCGATGTCACCGCGCTCACCATCACCCGCACCGGGACGATCGACCCGGACCGTGGTGGTCCCGTGGTGCTCGTCGAGCATCGTCCACGGCAGGTCGACGAACCGCCTCCGACGTGCTTCGAGCTCGGCGAACGCGACGTCCATCCGGTGGAAGTCGCCGTCGGCGCGCGTCGAGCAACGGATCTCCAGCGGCCCGACGACGGTCCGGACCGGCGCCGCGGCCCTACTTGAGGAACGACGGGACGTCGAAGCCGTCGTCGTCATCGTCGTCTTCGATCGGGGACTCGGTCTCGTCGGCACCGTCGGCGAACAGCTCGGTGATACGAGCCGACGGTCGACCGCCGTTGCCGAGGGTGAGCCCACCCCCGGCCGACGACGCGTCGAGCCGGTCGAATCCGGCAGCGATGACCGTCACCTTGATCTCGTCGCCCATCTCGTCGTCGATGACGGTGCCGAAGATGATGTTGGCATCCTGATGAGCGACGCCGTGGATGATCTCGGCTGCCGCGTTCATCTCGAACAGACCCATGCTCGACGGACCGGTGATGTTCAGGAGGATGCCGCGGGCGCCGTCGATGGCCGACTCGAGCAGTGGGCTGCTGATGGCCTGCTTGGCGGCCGAGACGGAACGATCGTCGCCGCTCGCCTGACCGATGCCCATCAGCGCCGACCCGGCGTTCGTGAGCACCATGCGAACGTCGGCGAAGTCGGTGTTGATCAGGCCGGGCGTGGTGATCAGGTTGGTGATGCCGGCGACACCCTGCAGCAGCACCTCGTCGGCCATCTTGAACGCGTTGAGCACGCTGGTCTTCTCGTTGGCGACGGTCAGCAGGCGATCGTTGGGGATGACGATGAGGGTGTCGACCTTCTCCTTCAGGCGCTGCACGCCGTTGTCGGCCTGGACGGCGCGACGGCGCCCCTCGAAGGCGAACGGGCGCGTCACGACCCCGATCGTGAGCGCGCCGGCGTTGCGTGCGATCTCGGCGATGACCGGGGCCGCACCGGTGCCGGTGCCGCCGCCCTCGCCGGCCGTGATGAACACCATGTCGGCGCCCTTGACCATCTCGTCGATCTCGTCGTCGTGGGCCTCGGCGGCCGAACGACCGATCTCGGGATCGCTGCCGGCACCCAGGCCCCGCGTGAGATCGCGGCCGATGTCGAGCTTGACGTCGGCATCGCTCATCAGCAGTGCCTGCGCGTCGGTGTTCACCGCGATGAATTCGACTCCCTTCAATCCGGCGTCGATCATGCGGTTGACGGCGTTGACGCCGCCCCCGCCGACGCCGACGACCTTGATCACGGCGAGATAGTTCTGGGGCGCGCCAGACATCAGTGGATCCTCCGTCGCAGGTGGCGGTCAGTGGAAGCGTGGGTGAACGATCGGTTCATGGGTATCGGTCGCGGGAGCCGCTGTTGCGCGCCATCCTGGCACGTCAGGCCCACTGCGTGCGGTGATGCTAGCCGCGTTCGCCGACGTCCTGACCCGTGACCTCGCCGGCGACGGTGACCTCGCTGGTCGACACGTCGATGACGCCGGGTTCGCGTTCGTCCGCGCCCGTGAGCACCGTCTCGAGACGCACGAGCTTCGCGAACAGGTCGCGTGCCTCCCCGAACCGGACTTCGGTGCCGTCGTCGAGGAACAGCGACAGCCGTGCCCCGTCGGTGGTGACCTGGATGTTGTCGACCTGGGTCCGAACCGACCCGGTGAGGTTCTTCGCCAGCTCCGATGCGGCTGCATAGCCGCGCGGCGCGAACTCGCCCGGATCCAGATCGACCGGGTCGGGTCCGGTGATCAGGACGTACGCGAACGGTAGGCCATCGAGCACGTCGAGCACCCGACCCTCCCGATCGAGCACTCGGAAGCGTTGATCGGGCCCCCGATACGTCGTCCAGGCCTCGCGTTCGCGGATCTCGATCGTCACCGACGAGGGGAAGTCGACTCGCACCTTGGCCTTGTCGACCCACGGGATCGCCTCGAGGTCGCGCTCGGCTCGCTGCGTGTCGAGCGCGCAGCGACGGAGTGCCGACGAGGTCGTCGACGACCCCCTGCAGCGCGGCGGGATCTGCGTACACGTTGCCCGTGATCGTCACCTGCTCGGCTCGGATCGCGAACAGCGACGACCCGAGCACCGCGAGCGCGCCGACGACGACGACCACGATGCCCGCGACCACAGCGACCCACTTCAACCGCTTTCGCCCCTGCGCCCGCTTCACCGCGACCCGTCGCTCCCGCATCCGCGGCTCGATCCCGCGACGGACCTCACGCTCGGAGTCCGGACCGAGCGTGTCTCCGGTCGTGTCGTCTTCGATGATCACCAAGGTGCCGCTCCCGTCTCGATCCAAGCTGCCCTCCACGTACAGCGCGTCCGGCAGATCCGCGTCGTCGATCGAGATCACACTCGGACCGTTCCCGGGATCGTCGCCCGGATCGTCGCCCGGATCGTCGCCGGGATCGTCGATCACGTCGATCACGTCGACACTCGGTCCGATGCGGGGTTGGTCGACCCGACCGTCGTCGACACCGATGCGGATGATCGAGGGAACCTGTTCGGGTTCCTCGTCCGCAAGCGGCTCCTGCTCGACGATGAGGAGATCGATCGCATCCTCGGCGTCTCCGTTCGCGAGGTCGTCGACCCCGGGGCGATCGTCGGACGGATCGGCCGGCGTCTCGCTGTCCGCCTCAGCGGGTGTTGCGTGATCCGCATCGGGTCCGCCGACGATCGTGTTCGCCTGCGTGTCCGGTTGCCCGGCCGACGATCCGTGCGGCGTGCCCGTTTCGTCCGCGAACGCCCGCATCAATTCCTCGAGTGCTGCCGGACCGGGCTCGCGGTCGTGACCCCGAGGATCACTCACGACGAACCCCGTTCTCGTCGAACGAGAGCGGATCGGTGTCGTCGAACCCGACGAGCCGGACCTCGCTTCGCAGTCGGAACCCGGTCGCGGCCGCCACCCGGGCGCGAACCGACTCGATGACGGCTCGCACGTCAGCGGCCGAGCCACCCTCGCCGGCTTGCACGAAGTTCGCGTGCTTGTCGGACACCGACGCCGTCCCGATGCGGAACCCGCGCAGCCCCAGACCATCGATGAGCCCGCCGGCTGTCACCTCACCGGGCACCGGGTTGACGAACACCGAGCCGCAGTTCTGGCCGCCGGGTTGGTGCTCGCGTCGCCAGCGGACGATGTCGGTGATCTCGGCTTCGGCGGCCGCTCGGTCGCCCGACCGGAGCCGAAGCCGCGCCTCGACCACGACGTGCGAGGGAGCGAGCGACGAGGCACGGAACCGCAGCCCGAGCGCTTCGGCCGACAGTGTCGACAGACCGACGGTCGGATCGTCGATGTCGAACACGGAGACATCGATCAGGCAGGCGGCCATGTCGGAGCCGTGTCCCCCGGCGTTCATCCGAACCGCGCCGCCGATCGAACCGGGAACTCCCACCGCCCACTCGAAGCCGGTGAGACCGGCAGCCGCCGTCCGCCGGGCGAGCACGGGGAGCGCCACCCCGCCACCGCTCACGACGATGCGCTCGTCGTTCGAGCCGGCAACGACGATGCGCTCGTTCGAGCCGGCGTCGTTCGAGCCGGCGTCGTTCGGGCCGGCGTCGTTCGAGCCGGCGTCGTTCGAGCCGGCATCGTCCGGCAACACGATGTGATCGGCGAATCCCGCCACCGAGATCGCCACGCCGGCGAAGCCGCCGTCGGCCACGAGCATGTTCGACCCGCGCCCGACGACCAGCACATCGACACCGGTGCAGCGACGAACCTCACCCACGGCCACGAGGTCGGCGAGCTCGACGACGTCGATGAACACGGCCGCGTCACCGCCGACGCGGTACGTGGTCATCGGAGCGAGCGGGACGTCGCGACGGACCCGGACGCCGAGCCGCTCGGTGAGCAGCGTCGCCGCTCGCTCGACCGAGGTGTCGACTCGGGTCACCCGACTCCCCCACGTCGCGCACCAAGTACCTCGTCGGGGAGCGACGCGATGTCGCCGCACCCCATCGAGATGCAGACATCGCCGTCGACGACATTGCGGGCCAGGTATTCGATCAGCTCGTCACGACGCGGCATCCACACGACGCGGGCCCGTGGGTGCGCATCGAGGACGGCGTTCACGACGAGCTTGCCGGTGACACCGGGGATGGGCTGCGTCCCGGACGGATAGATCTCGGTGAGGACGACGATGTCGGCAGCCTCGAAGGCATCGGCGTACTCCCGCCACATCTGGGCCATCCGGTTGTAGCGGTTGGGCTGGAAGACGGCGACCACACGCCGCCAATCGTCGCCGCTCATGCGCGCGGCCCTGAGTACGGCGTCGATCTCGGTCGGCAGGTGCGCGTAGTCGTCGACGAACGTGGCACCGCCGTGATGGCCTCGGATGTCGAACCGGCGAGCGACTCCTCCGAACCGTCCCAGCGCGTCGGCCGCGACCCATGGTTCGACACCGATCTCGAGCGCCATCGCGAACGCGCCGGTGGCGTTGACGACGTTGTGCTCGCCGCGCAGTGGCAGATGGACATCGGCCAGGCGCCGACCCCCGCGTTCGATCCCGAATCGGAACGAACCACGATCGGGTACGAGGGCGACCGCGCGTACCATCGCTCCCGCTGACAGACCGTAGGTGAGAGCGCCGTGACGGGCCGCGATCGAGGCCGCGTTCAGGTCGTCGGCGCACACCACCTTCGGGCCGGGGATCTGGGCGAGGTAACGATCGAACGACTGCTCGATCGCATCGAGTGATCCGTAGTGGTCGAGGTGGTCGATGTCGATGTTGGTCAAGATGGTGCCGTACAACGGCAGCTCGAGATGGGTCCCGTCGCTCTCGTCGGCCTCGACGACGAACCAGTCGCCGCCCGTCCACTGGGCGCCGGTACCCATGTCGTTCACATCGCCACCGATCACGAAGCTCGGTCGGAGTCCGGCCTCGGCGAGGATCAGCATGAGCATCGATGTGGTCGTCGTCTTCCCGTGGGTGCCGGCGACAGCGACCGATTTCGCCCGGGCGCAGATCGACGCCAGCATGCCCGCCCGACTGACCGTCGCGATGCCGAGCTTGCGCGCCTCGTCGAGCTCGTTGAGCTCGGGCGAGATCGCCGTCGACGCGGTGACGGCGTCGCAGCCGATCACGTGGGTCCGCTTGTGGCCGATGTGCACGATGACACCGGCGGCGCGCAGACGATCGAGCACCTGACGCTCCCTGAGGTCGACACCCGACACGTTGTGGCCCATCTGGGCGAGCGCGAGCGCGATCGCGCTCATCCCGGGCCCGGCGGCGCCGATCACGTGGAGACGTCGCGGCGTCGACAGATCGAGTGGTGCGGTCGGGACCGCGAGCGTCGTCGTCGAGGTGGTACCGGTGGAGCTCACAGCATGCTCAGGCTACGACAGGGGTCGCCGGTCGCGGTGCCATGGCTGCGCCACCGACTCGATCAGCTCGGCCAGCTTGCCGCTCCGATGGACCTCGCCCATCTCCCGGGCGCGGGCGCTCAGCAAGGAGCGCTCGTCGGGGTCGGAACGAAGCTGGGCGACCACGGCCGGGAGGTGTGCGATGTCGGCTTCGGGAAGGTGCACGGCGGCGCCGCCTTCGGACAGCCACGTGACGTTCAGCGTCTGATGATCCTCGGCCGACCCGGCCCAGGGGATCAGGATCGCCGGGATGCCGGTCACAGCGACCTCGTGGACGGTGCTCGCTCCGCCACGACCGATCAGCAGGTCTGCGGCGGTGTACACGGCAGGCATGTCGGACTCGTAGCCGACCGGTTGATACAGCACGCCGTCGCTGCCGTCGCTCGCACTGTCGGCATCGTCGAGGAATCGCTCGCCGACGACGTGGCGGATGGCGAGACCTCGATCGTCCGCCCGCATCGAGCGGATCGACCGGACTGCGTCGTTCAGCACGCCGGAACCCTGCGAGCCACCCATCACCGCGACCACGAACCGGTCGGCGGGGAGGTCGAGACGTGAGCGCGCCGCGGCGCGGCCCGTCACACGATCCACGTCGAGGATGGCCTGGCGGACGGGCGCACCCGTCACGGTCGCGCGCGGCAGGTCCGAATCCGGGAAGGCCACCGCGCACGCGGCGGCACGCCTGGCCGCGATTCGGCTCGCTCGCCCCGGTCGCAGGTCGTAGCTCACCACGACGATGGGGATGCCGAGACGACGTGCGGCGAAGACCGCCGGCATGCTCGCGTACCCGCCGACGCTCACGACGACCGCCGGGCGCGCCGTGCCGAGATCGGCGATCGCCGCACGTCGCGCTCGCCACATCTTGGGGACGAAGCCCAGGTTGCGGCGCGAGACGCTGCGCTGGAAGCCGACCACGTCGTAGAACGTGTGCGGAAAGGGTGTCTCCGGGAGCAACCGGGTCTCGATGCCACGACGTGCGCCGATGTAACGGATCGACGACGGTTCGTGGCCGCGTGCGACGAGAGCCTCCGCGACGGCGAGTGCTGGGAGCACGTGACCCGCCGTCCCGCCGCCGGTCACGACGGCGTACGTGCCGCTCGCCTGCGGGTCGCGGTCGACCCCGTCGATCACCGGGCGCGATCCGGTCTCGGGCCGTGTTGCCGCGTTGTTCGGGGCGGAGCCGTGACGACCCGGCGGGCGACGTTGAGGAGCAAACCGGCGGCGACCATCGACGTGAACAGGGAGGTGCCGCCGGCCGAGAAGAACGGCAACGTCAGCCCGGTCACCGGCATCAACCCGACCACGCCACCCATGTTGACGATCGCCTGCACGCCGAACCAGGCAGCGATACCGCCGGCGAGGATCATGCCGAAGCGATCGGGCGCCGCCAACGCGGTCTGGATCCCGAACCACACCAGCAGACCGAAGCCGCCGATCACGGCGACGGACCCGATGAACCCCAACTCGTCGGCGATGACGGCGAAGATGAAGTCGCTGTGGGCGAGCGGGAGGTAGCCGAGTTTGGAGTTGCTGCCACCGATGCCGGAGCCCGTCATCCCCCCGTTGGCGATGCTGAGCAGTCCCTGCCACGACTGCCACGCGAGGTGGTCCTTGTTGCCTTCGATGTCGCGGAATGCTGCGAGCCGGTTGAAACGCCTCGGATCCGAAACGATCGCGATCGTCGCTCCGACAGCGCCGACCATCGCGATCGAACCGACGTGCAACAGGGGCACGCCAGCTGCGACGCCGACGGCGACGACCACGGTCGCCAGCACGATCGCCGAGCCGAGGTCGCCCTGGAGGAAGCTGATGCCAGCACAACCGAACGCCACGAGCCCGAGCGGCCACATCCCGTAGCGGGGCACGTGCAGCTCCTCCTGGTGACGCGCGTAGAGGTCGGCGAGGAAGGCGATCGCGGCGAGCTTCAGGAACTCGGAGGGCTGGAACCCGAACGAGCCGAAGCGCACCCACGAGTTGGCGTCGTTGATCGTGGCACCGACCCCGGGAACGAACGGCAACATCATGGCACCGGCGGCCAACACGGTGCCCGGGATCACGAGTGGTCGCCAACGGTGATACGGCACCTTCAGCGCGACGATCATCCCCATCAACCCGAGGCCGGCCCACATCAACTGGCGATTGAAGATGCTGTAGGGGGACGTGTCCCGACCGACCTGGTTCGCCGACGTCGCGGACAGGACCATGACGAGCCCGAGCATCACGAACACCGCCACGACGACAGCGATGACGTAGTACACGCCGGGCGTCGAACCGAGTTGCTCAGCGGGTCGCGGTGCCGATCGCTGCACGGCGCGGCGTGCCGGTTTGGCCCGACCGGGGCTCCCCTGCTTGCCCGTTCGCGCCGCCCCCGCCCGTGCGCCGCCGTGCAGGCGCTGGAGCGCCGCCTCGCGCCGGGCACGGACATCGGCCGATCCGAACGGGTTGATCGCAATGCTCATGAGTGCGCCTCCCTGCTGACTGAGTTGTGGTCGGGTACGTCGAGCCGAGCGCGGACGAGGCGGCAGAAGTGGTCGCCCCGTTCCTGGTAGCCGCCGTACCAGTCGAAGCTGGCACACCCGGGCGACAGCACGACGGCGTCGCCCGGACAGGCGAGCGTGGCGGCCAGTTCGACTGCCATCTCCATGCTGTCGGCGACGCTGACGTTCGTGACGTCGCCGAACGCGGCGCGGACGTCAGGTGCGGCCTCGCCGATCGCGACGACGGCTCGAACCCGGTGCGACTGGGCTGCCATCGGCGACAGATCGACGCCCTTTCGGCTCCCGCCCGCGATCAGCACGAGCGAGTCGAAGGCCCGAATCGCCGTCGCAGCCGCGTGCGGGGTGGTCGCCTTGGAGTCGTTGTACCACGTGATTCCTGTCGCGTCACCGATCAACTCGAGACGGTGCGCCGGCGCCTCGAAGGTCGCCAGAGCATCGGCGATCGCGGACGTGGTCGCGAGTCGGGTCTCGAGCACCAGCGCCGACGCAGCGAGCGCATTGGTGATGTCGTGCGGGAGCCGGCGTCTCATGGCCGATGTATCGACGATCGGTCCGTCCGGTCCGGTGAGTGTGTCTCCGTCGACGAAGTAGTCCGCAGCGTCGAGCCCGAAGGTTCGTCGACGCCCAGGGGCATCGGTGAGGTGACGCATCACGACCGGGTCGTCGCGGAAGCCGATCGCCACATCGCCCGGCTGCTGCAGCTCGAACACGCGGGCCTTCGCGGCCTCGTACGAGATCAACGAGTCATGCCAGTTCAGATGGTCCGGCGCCAAGTTGAGCCAGACGGCGGCATCCGCCCGGAAGCGTTCGGTCCAGGCGAGACGGAAGCTCGTGCACTCGACCACGAAGGCGTCGAGCTCGGAGTCGAGAGCATCGACGAGCGGCGTCTCGGTGTTGCCGAGTGCTGCCGTGGCGAGGCCGGCTGCTCGCAGGATCGCCACGGTCAGCTCGGTGGTGGTGGTCTTGCCGTCGGTCCCGGTGATCGCCAGGATCGGTCGCGGTCCGCCGCGGCGGTCCTGCTCCCAGCGGTAGGCGAGCTCGATCTCGCTGCGCAGTGGCACGCCCGCGGCGAGTGCCGTGACGACCAGGGGATGATGCTCCGGCACCCCCGGCGCCGGCGAGATGAGGTCGAAGGTCGCGACGAAGCGGTCGAGGTCGTCGGGCAACCCGGCGACCGCGACCCCGAGCCGTGATGCGAGCTCGCGCGTGGCTTCGTCGATGCGATCGTCGGTGACGACGACGTCGAGGCCACGCCGTTGGAGGGCGCGCACCGTCGACGCTCCGGTGATCGCGAGCCCGTGGACGAGGGCGCGCACCATCATCCGACCTCGGCGGTGTAGTCGGCGATGAAGATCGCGAGTGCGCTGGCGACGCAGATCGCCGAGATCAGCCAGAACCGGATGATGACGGTCGTCTCGGGCCATCCCGTCAGCTCGAAGTGGTGGTGGATCGGCGACATCCGGAACAACCGCTTCTTGCGGCCAGACGCCTTGAAGACGCCCATCTGCACCGCCACCGAACCCGCTTCCATCACGTTGATGCCACAGATCAGGATGAGGAGCAGGTGGGTGTTGAGCGTGAGGGCCAGGAATGCCAACGCCGAGCCGATGCCGAGGGCACCCACGTCGCCCATGAAGATGCGTGCCGGCGCAGCGTTCCACCAGAGGAAACCCAGGCAGGCGCCGGCGAAGCCCGCCGCCATCACGCCCATGTCGAGCGGGTTGACGACCGCGTCGTAGACCTCGGGGTTCCGGAACGCCCAGTAGGCGATGATCATGAACGCGCCGAAACCCATCAGCGCCGAGCCGCCCGCGAGCCCGTCGAGTCCGTCGGTGACGTTGACGGCGTTGGTCGTGGCCCAGATGACCACCCCGGACCAGATCACCCAGACGAACGCCGGTACCGTGAACCCGAGGTCTTCCGCACGAACGAGCGAGATCGATTCCGCGATCCCCGTGGTACCGACGAGCCACCAGGCGAGCCCGAAGCTCATCAGCATCGTCAGGTAGTTCTTCTGCTTCCAGAAGATCCCGCGGTTGTGACGCCTGCGAACCTTGATCCAGTCGTCGAGGAAGCCCATGAACGACATGGCCAGGATGCCGACCCACACGATCATCGCCTGATCGGAGAACGCGATGTCACGCACATGGGCGACGACCCAGCCGACGAACGCCGCGATGACGATCGCGAGCCCGCCCATCGTCGGCGTGCCCTGCTTCACCATGTGGTGCTCCGGCCCGTGATCCTCCTTGCCGAGAATCGGCTGCCCCTGCCCACGCGTCTGGAAGAAGATGATGAGGAAGCGGGTCCCGAACAGCGAGATCGCGGTCGCGACCGCCCCGGCGATCATCACGGCGATCACGGTGCACCTCCTGTCGCGTCATGATGGTCCGACGCAACCAGGATCTCGCGTGCGACGACCCGGTCGTCGAACGGCACGACCGAGTCCCCGATCGTCTGCGTCGTCTCGTGACCCTTTCCGGCGATGACCACGATGTCGCCGGGCCGGGCTGCGCCGATCGCAACCATGATCGCCTCGCGGCGATCGATCTCGAGCACCACGGCGTCACGGTAACGGGAGTCGATGCCCGACGCAGCGGCATCGACGATCGCCTGCGGGTCCTCGCCGCGCGGGTTGTCGGACGTGATGACGACCAGATCGGCGTGGTTCGCCGCGGCGGCGCCCATCAACGGGCGCTTTTCGACGTCGCGGTCGCCGCCGCAGCCGAACACCACGATGACCCGGCCGCTGTCGGTGAGCCGGCGTGCCGCCCGCAACAGCTCCTCCAGGCCGTCGGGGGTGTGGGCGTAGTCGACCACCACCGAGATGTCGTCGTGTGCCGGATCCGAGACGGACTCGAACCGTCCCGGGACGGGCGGGCAGTCGGCCAGACCACCGGCAGCCGTCGCGGCGTCGATCCCGAGCACATCGGCGACGGTCAGCGCAGCCAGGCTGTTCATCACGTTGAAGTCGCCACCGATCGGGACGTCGATCGCTTGACCGCGCCAGCTGAACCGATGGCCGTCGACACCGACGGCGAGGCCCTGCGCATCATCGAGCGAGTAGCCCACCATCGGGATCGCCGCGACATCGAGGAGGAGGCGGCCGTAGGGATCGTCGAGGTTCGTGACGCCGACTTCCGACAGCTCGGGCGTGAACAACGATGCCTTGGCGCGGAAGTACGCCTCCATCGAGGCGTGGAGATCGAGGTGGTCACGTCCGAGGTTGGTGAAGGCGGCCACGTCGAATCGGGTTCCGGCGGTGCGATGCAGAGCGAGCGCATGCGACGACACTTCCATGACCACCGCGTCGACGCCATCGCGGGCGAACCCGGCAAGTCGGCGCTGCAGGTCGGGAGACTCCGGTGTCGTCCGCACGCCCGAGAGCGTGCCGAGCTCGCGTTCGTCGAGACCCGCTCCGCGGAGGATTGCCCCGAGCAGATGGGTGGTCGTCGTCTTCCCGTTGGTGCCCGTGATCCCGACCATCCTGAGCCGTTGTGCCGGATGCCCGTGCACGGCCGCCGCGGCATGACCCATCACCCGACGGACGTCGTTGACGACGATCTGTGCGACGTCGATCGGCTGGTGGCGCTCCACCAGCAGCAGCGACGCTCCTTGCTCGACTGCGGCAGCTGCGAAGTCGTGGCCGTCGGCGTGCTCCCCGACGACGCACGCGAACGCCCAACCGGGCCGCACCTGCCGCGAGTCGTGGGTGAGGTCGACGACGTCGACGGCCATCTCCCCAGCCGTGTCCCCAGTCGTGTGCCCAGCCGTGTCCCCAGTCGTGTGCCCAGCCGTGTCCCCAGCCGGGTCGACCGGCATGTCGACACCGAACTCGTCCGGCACGGTCTCGACGACCGAGCCGGACGGTAGCGCGTCGACGATGCGGCGAACAGTGGTCGCCATGCCGTTCACGATGCCGCGCACGGCGTCGTGTCGGCCGGTGGCTGGATCCCGAGCTCGTGGGCGATCAGTGGAACGAGATCGCGGAAGACGGGCGCCGCCGCGGTGCCGCCGAACCGATTGATGTCGCCGGCAGGCGGTTCGTCGATCGACACGACGACGGTCACCGACGGATCCTCAGCGGGGAAGAACCCGGCGAAGCTCGCGTAGTACACCCGGTCGCCCTGCTCGTTGAGGTACCCGTTCTTCTGTGCCTTCAGCCCGGTCCCGGTCTTGCCGGCGACGCTGAAGGTCTCGAGGCCCTCTTGCGCCCGCTTCGCGGTGCCCCGACAGACGACCTGACGCATCAGGCGCTGCATCTCGCCGGCGACATCGGTCCGGATCACTTCGTGTGTCGCCGACGGGTCCGCATCATGGATCGCGCCGTCGGCTCCGACCGTCGCCTGGACGAGTCGCGGCGCGACGTAGGTGCCGTCGTTGGCGATCACGTTGATGGCCGCGGCCATCTGGATCGGAGTTGCGGCGTACCCCTGCCCATAGGCGACGGTGACGCGCTCCGAGCCCCAGAGGTCGGTCCAGTGCTTGAGGATGCCCGATGATTCACCGGGGAAGTCCAGGTCGGTCGGGTCCCCGAAACCGAACCGGCGCAGGTACTCCCAGTGGGTCTGGCGAGCGGTGTCCCAGCTCCCGCGGCCGATCGACTCTTGCACATCGATGGTGCCGATGTTGGAGGATTCGACCAGGATCTGCTCCACGGTCATCTGTTCATCGGGGTGCTGGTGCGAATCGGTGAGCAGGTCGTCGGCGTACTGGCGACGCCACGGCACGACGAAGGTGGAGTCCGCAGTCACCGCCCCCTCGTTGAGACCGGCGGCGATGGTGACCACCTTGGCGACCGAGCCGGGTTCGTATGCGTTGGTCGCGGCGTAGTTGCCCGACGTCACCTCGACGACCCCTTCATCGTCACGCTGCACCGATGACATCGCCAGGATGTCGCCCGTCGGAGTGTCCATGACGATGACGTATCCCGACTTGGCGCCGAGCTCGTTCACCCGCGTCACCAGCGCCTGCTCGGTGGCGAATTGGACCGACCGATCGATGGTGAGAACGATGTCGTCGCCCGGCACGGGGACGGCGACGACCTGCTCCGTGCCGGCGATCGAACGGCCCTTCGGGGCGACCTCTTTGCGGAGCTCACCGGGCGTGCCAGTGAGCAACTCGTCGTACTGTTCTTCCAGCCCAGCGGTTCCGACGCCGTCGATGTCGGTGCGGCCGATCACACTGCGTCCGGTGTCGCCGCCCGGCAACACACGCTTGTCCTCGGCGTCGACGTTCACACCGACCAGTTCGAGGTCGGCGATCTGCTCGCCGACGGCGACGTCGACCTCACGTTGCACGTACCGGAACCCGGTCCGCTTGGCCACCATGTCGTCGTAGAGATCGCGCGTCTCGGCGTCGTCGAGCGCGAGCATCGACTGCAGGAGGCGCGCCGTGCCCGCCTCGTCCTGGACGAGCTTCGGGTTGACGCTGATCGCCGCGGACGGCACCGACATGGCGAGCTCCTCGCCGTTGCGATCGAAGATCGTGCCGCGATCGGCCGGCAGCGGGTTCGTCCGCTCCCACTGGGCAGCACCGGCGCTCCGCAAGGCTTCGCCGCCTGCCGACTGGAGCTTGGCGACCCTGAACAGGACCGCTCCGAGCACGACGAGCAGGATGGCGAGCAACAGGCGCAGCCGAAGGCCGATCGCGCCGACCCCCAGACGATCGCGCCGTGGTGGGGCACTGTGCTTCGGCGAGACGACGCGACGACGCTTGATCGATCGGTCGGGCGCCGACCGATGGCGCCGCGACGACGGCCGGTTGGCCGGACGGGACGTGACGGTGCGGCGTTGCCTCGACGGCGCCGGAGCAGCTCGACCGGACGGCCTCGGCGACGTTGCGCGTCGAGCTCCGGGGCGTGTGCTCTGGGTCCTCGCCCGTTGCGACGACGGTGCGGACGAGCGCGACCGACCGGCGCTACCACGGGTCGCGGCCCGTTGGACCTTCGGCATCGTGCGGCGAACGGGTCGCGGTGGTGGGGTGCGGCGACTCACGGTGCCTCCGCGCTCACCGACTTGACGAGTCGAAACTGGTCGAGCGGCTCGAGACGGGCGGTGGAGCCGGGGACGATCTCCGCGAAGGCCGGGATCTCGCCGGTTCGGGCGATGGTCACCGCCAGCACCATCGGGTCGACGGGCACGAACTCGCTCTCGGCCCCTGGCGTCATCCCGAGCACCCCGGCATGCTCGGCGAGTCGGGTCGGTGAGCGCAGCTCGGCGCGCTCGGAGCGCAACACGTCGAACTCCTGCTGCGCATCGCGCACGGCGCGCTCGAGCCGGTCGATGTCGAGCTGACGCTCGGCGATGCGCGTGTGCAACAGGACCGCAGCCATCATCACGATCGAGACGAGCACGGTGAGCGTGATCGCGAACCAGGCGACGTGACGACGCCGGGGGACGACCGCGAGCACCGTCTGCGCCGTCTGCGCCGTCTGAGCCGTCTCCTGCGGCTGCTGCGCCTGTTGTGTCGTGGTCGCCCGGCGGCGTCCAGCCGGCTGTGCTCGCAACGGGATCGCCATCAGCCGGCCCTCCGCTCGGTGGGTTCGACCTTCTCGGCGACTCGGAATCGAGCCGAGCCGGCGCGGCGGTTGGCCACCGACTCCTCGTGGCTCGGTCGCTTGGGGACCCGCCGCACGATGCGCACTGTCTGTACGGCACCACACACGCACGGCAGCTCGGGCGGGCACTCGCAGCCACCGGTCTCGGCCGCCCGCATCCGCTGCTTCACGATGCGGTCCTCACCCGAGTGGTACGAGAGGACGGCGATCCGGCCGCCGGGTGTGAGGGCGTCGATCGCCTTGTCGAGCGCGTCGGGCAGAGCGTCGAGCTCTCCATTGACCTCGATCCGGATCGCCTGGAAGGTCCGCTTGGCGGGGTGTCCCCCGGTCCGGCGAGCCGGTGCCGGAATCGCGCTCGTGACGACTTCGGCCAACCGTGTCGTCGTGTCGATCGGGCGTGCAGCAACGATCGCGGCTGCGATTCGGCCGGCGAACCGTTCGTCGCCGTGCTGTCGGATCACCCGGGCCAGCTCGGGTTCGGCGTAGCCGTTGACGACATCGTCGGCCGACCACGGGGAGTCAGCGTCCATCCGCATGTCGAGCGGACCGTCATGACGGTACGAGAACCCACGCTCGGCACGGTCGAGCTGTGGCGAGGAGACGCCGAGATCGAACAGCGCGCCGCTCAGCGCATCCACCGAGTGGACGTCCATCGCGGTGTCGAGCTCGTCGAACCGGCAGCGGTGGGTCATCACACGGTCACCGAATCGTTCGAGGCGCGCGTGGGCCGCTTCCAGCGCGTCGGCGTCTCGATCGAGTCCCAGGATGCGAAGATCGTGGCGGGCGTCGAGGATGGCCTCGCTGTGGCCGCCGCCGCCGAGCGTCGCGTCGAGCACGACACCGGACGGCACGGTGTCGAAGGTGTCGGCGACCTCCTGCCTCATGACCGGTTCGTGGGTGAACTCGTCGCTCATGCTTGGTCCTCGTCCTGCCAGATGCGCGAGGGTTGGACGACGTCGTCCTCGCCGCGTACCTGCCGGTATCGCGACGGCCGCCACACCTCGAGGTTGTCGATGGCGCCGGCGATCACAGCCTGGCCACCGGAGGCGAGACCGGCGTGACGGCGGCTGGCCTCGTCGAGGGTGATCCGGCCCTGCTTGTCGATGGCAGCGACCGAGGACTTGACGCCGAAGGCTCGCAGCGCGGAGGCGGGTTGCATGCCGGCGCGGACCTGCTCCTTCAAGTGGTCGGCGTCCGATTGGAAGTTGGCCTCGGTCGTGATCTTGACGAAGCCCTCGGGGTCGCAGGTCACGTAGCACTTGGCGCCGAGCGCGTCACGGAAGTCGGCCGGCAGCGCGACGCGGCCGTTGCCGTCCACGCTGCGGTCGTACTCGCCGACGAACACCTCGGTGCCCCACCTTCCTGACCGCTGACCTGCCTCCGCGACGAGAGGCAGCGGGTGCCCCCTCGTGAAGCGTCAGTATGGTCGCCAGGCCTCACCAAAATCAACCATTTCCCCCCATTTCCCCCCGGCAAGCTCCAACGCAGCGTCGTGTCGCGACGCACGAGGCGACACTCAGCGCATGCCGAGCAGCTCGACCAGGCGCACCGCCACCAGCCCGGCATCGGCCTCGGCGATCACAGCCGGCTCGAAGATCGGGCCCTCCGGGCGGTCGCCGACGAACAGGTCGGACATCGCCGCGAGATCGACGCGTCGGTGAACCAGGCCCTGCACGCGGAGCCCGTCACGGCTGCGGCGCTGGCTGAGCCCGACGAGCTTGCGACCGTTCGCGAGCACCTCGCCGGGACCGACGCCGGCGAAACAGACGAGGTCCGACCAGGGCGTCGCGTGCATGCCGCCGGTGTGGACGGTCAGGTCGGTCCCCGCCGGGACCACCGGCGCCACGGCATCGCGCCATCGCTCGCCGATCCACACCATCGAGTCGCGGACGTCGGCGGGGGCCACGCCGTGCGGGAGCACAGCGTCGATCCACACGATGTCGGCCGGCCGCAGCACCACGGCTCCCCCGCCCGAGCGGCGGCGAACCAGGTCGAGGCCCGCCCGCTCGCACGCCGCGAGATCGACGAGGTCGGGTGACTGGCGAGATCCGAGCACGAACGCGGCGTCCGTGATGTCGCACCACCACAGCTCGGGTTCGGTGACGGTCCGGTCAGCGAAGGGGTCGATGGCATGCAGATCGGCGGTCCGTCCCCGCTGGTGCACCAACGCGACCATCGGGTCACGCTACCGAGCGGGCTGCACTTCGCCGATCAGGAGCGTCCGGCCGTCCGGTCGGTCGGCGATGACGTACACCGTGGATCCGAGGGCTCTGGCGTCGAGAGTGATGTCCCACCGCGACTCCTCGAACCCCAACAGCGAGCGCAGGTCGACGACCTCCCACGCCTCTCCGTCGACGCTGACTCGAATTCGGGGGGCACTGCGACCGTCGGGCGCGACCCACCCGAAGGCCCCGCGGCTGCGTCGATCGACACCCGACACCTCGGCGAGATCGTCGAACGTCGAACCGTCGCGGGTCGACCATGCCTGCGGACCACGCTCGGTGAAGATGGTGATGATCGCTTCGTCGTCACCCTGACGGATCGGGAGCGGAGTCCTGGCAGCGGGCTTCGCCGGGAGCACGACGGGGGTCCACACGACACCGTCGACCGTATGCCACAGCGCGGCCTCGCGCGTGGGCGCTGACGTCGAACGGGCGAGCACACCCCCCGGGATCACCGCGATGTCGACGCGGTCGTCGCTCGACCAGGGTGGCTCGACCGCAGCGAAACGCGCCCCGCTCCAGTGCAGCCAGACGACCTGCGTGACGCCTGCGATCGCGTCGTCCACCTCGACACCAGGGACGCCGGTGTCGGCACTCATGGTCCACACGGTCGCGCCAGTGGCGTCGAGCAGTTCGAATCGTTCGTCCCCGTCGATCGAACGGGCCACGAGGATGTCGATCGGACGCTCGTGGAAGTCGCCGGACACCGCCGTGATCCTGCGATCGCCGAACGCAACCTGGACTCGGTGCGGGGCGTCCGGGGCGGCGTTCACGATGTCCGACCACGGCAGGCCGACACGGAGCCGCGCCAGGACGTACAGCCCTCCGTCCAGCTCGATGGGATACCCCGCGTTCACGTCGACGACGTGATCGGCTCGCACGACGTAGCCGTCGCCGACACCGTTGTTCGACGCACCCAACTCGACGACAGCGGGGCCACCGTCGGAAGGACGCATGAGCGTGGCCTGACCCGCGCCGTGGCGGACGACCCACGTTTCCTCGCCGACCTGTCGCTCGAAGGCAGTGATCGCAGACGAGTCCCATCGTCGGCCGCCGTCGTCCGACCGCCACCACCCCCTCGAGTCGTCGGTTCCGAGCAGCACCTCGCCTTCGAGCGCCACGATGCTCGCCGGGAGCGTCCGCGCATCTCCCTCGACCCGCGTCCACGCAATCGTCCCGACCGAGGTCTCGATGTCGTCGATCGGCAAGGTCGACGCGTCGGATCCCTCGCCGGGTGACGTATCGACCGATGCGACCACCACGACGACAGCGAGCGCACCCGTGAGGGCAGTGGCTGCGACCGCTCGCGAGCGCGGCGTGCGCCGAGACGACGTCCTGCCGGGCTCACCGCCGACCTGAGCCGGCGCAACGGGCCGAGACGCGATCGTGACCCAGTCACGCGACATCGATCCGCCGCGGGCCCACGGGTCGACGTGATCGGCGGGGGACTCGGCTTCCCGGGACGACACCGCGCCGGGATCGCGTCTCACCGTTTCGTGCGTCGGGAGCGGCCGAAGGAGCGGGCGGCCGACCAGGTCTCGGCGATCATCAGCGGCGACGGAGTGCGTGATTCGGACTCCGACTCTCGGCCGTTCCGTTCGATGCTCACCAGCCGTTCGGAGATGCGCGCGACCAGCTCCTCGGCCGACCGCGGCCCCTCGGCCTCCTGCTCCGGTGCGGCTGTCGCTGCCGGCGCGGCAACGTCGTCCTGGTCCTGGTCGTAGTCGTAGTCGTAGTCGTGGTCGTAGTCGTGGTCGTAGTGGTGGTCGTGGTCGTGGTCCCGGTCCCGGTCGTGGTCCTGGTCGTGGTCCCGGTCCTGAACTGGTTCCTCGATCACTGCGGCGGGCGCATCGACTCCGACGGCGCTGTTCGAGACCACGTGCAGATCGTTCGTCGGAGCGTCGGCAGGGCTGCGAGGCAACGACACGTAGCTGACCAACCAGGAGTGGTAGATCGACTCGAGTGGCTCGGTCTCGATGGCGTACTGCCAGGATCGGCCCACCCGTTCGGCGCGTACCAGCTCGGCGTCACGGAGCACCCTCAGATGCCGCGACGCAGCCGACCGGCTGAGATCGTCGACCCGCTCGGCGACGTCGGCCGCAGTGTGCTCCTCGCCGTCTCGCAGGACATCGAGGATCGATCTCCGCACGGGAGACGCGATCGCCTCGAACACACTGTCGTTCTCCGACCACCGTTCGGGCGGCGAGGATGTGCTGGGCGGCACTGTGGTCAGTGGTTCCATGGAATCCGATCATCATTTTCGGCAGCTTCCATACGTAACAGGAACAAACGCGCGTAATACAAGTCACGCGCAACCGTTTCGTTCGGGGGCGGACCCAGCCGTGAACCGGGGGGGCTTCAGCGGGCGGCGACGACGAGACCGGCGTGCCAACCGGGCGCTCGCCCTCCGGCGGGGGGATGCATCTTCGTCGCGTCGACCCCAGCGCGCGACAGCACCCAGGCGACGACGGAGTTCGAGTTCCACATCTCGCCCGCGTCGAGCTCATCGCGGCCCCAGACAGGTGTTGGCACCGACGGCAGCAGATCGAGGACCGCCCGCGCCACGGACGGGTCGTCGCTCATCCGAACCGGACTGGCGACCGCTGCGTCGATGTCGGGGATGCGACCGTCGGGCCAGCATCTGACCTCGTATCGGAAGATCCGGAAACGTCCTGCCCACCTCGCTCCGACCGGACCGCTGGCAACGGCCCCACGACGTTCGCCGTGATCGTCGGGAACCGGAGCCTGCTCGATCGCGAATCGTCCATCGGGCACCACGACCTCGAGCGCGGCGTGATACAGATCGCATCGGTCCCTGCGCTGGACGAACGCCGTGGCGACCTCGAACGCCCGTCCGCACACCCTGACCACGTGGGCGCCGGCTCCGAGCGGTATCCAGGAGAGATCGACGGCCGACTCCGAACCCGAGCGCACCTCGCCCGAGCTCGTCGTCGAATCAGTGTTCACCACCGCCAGCCAACCGCGAACGCTCCCGGCGCGCTAGGGCCAGAGGTCCGGCGCCGGGAGCGTGGTTGCGGTCAGCTCGCGAGCGCGAGGTACGGCTTCCAGATGTCGGGAACGAGGGTCGATCCGAGGGTGACCCATGCGGTCGCACGCGGGGCGTGACACGGACGCAGCAGTCGCATGCCGGCCTCGTCGGGCGTGCGATCGCGCTTACGGGTGTTGCACGGACGGCATGCGGCGGCGAGGTTGTCCCAGACGTCGCATCCGCCCCGCGAGCGCGGGACCACGTGATCGATCGAGTCCGCCCGGCTCCCGCAGTACTGACAGCGATAGTCGTCGCGAGCGAACACCGCTCGACGAGAGACAGCGGCCACCCGCCGACGGGGCGCCTTGACCATGTAGCGGAGCCTCACCACCGCCGGGATCGGCACGGTCAACGACTCGGAGCGGATCACGGCCACCTCGTCGGCTTCGACCATCTCGGCCTTCTCGTCGAGCAGGAGGCACACGGCACGACGAGCCGAGACGATGCTGAGCGGCTCGTAGGTGGCGTTGAGAACGAGCGCGCGGGACACGGGTCACACCCTCCCGGTGGGCGATATCAGCCCCCAGCTCGGTCCCAGTCCCGGCACCACGCGAGATAGTTCATCACATCGCCGGAGTCCACGGGACGTTGTGTTTCTCCGTACTGCGTGAGCATCCGGAACCGCAGATACTCCCCCGACGGCACCGGGAGGAACGGTCGGTGCTTCCACCACCCCGGCGCGGCGATTCGGCGCGCCTGACGGAGCGCCGTCGCCCACAGCGACGGTCGCCGCGCCAGCGCTGCGGCGACTCGGAGTGCGCCGGTCACTGCGGGCGCGGCTCCTTCGGCAGGCCCAGCACCATCTCACCGATGATGTTGCGCTGGATCTGTGACGACCCGGCGTAGATCGTCCCGGCGCGGGCGTTGAGGAAGGTGCTCACCCACGAGTTGGACGAGTTCGGCGCGCCCGCATCGTCGGCCTGGAACGCCGACGACGGGTGACGACCGACCGGGGTGAGCGCGTCGGCACCGAGGATGTCGACCGCGAGCTCGGTGACGAGTTGGTGGTACTCGCTCCAGTACAGCTTCGACACCGCTGCATCCGGGCCCGGGTGGTGACCGGCGAGGAATTGGGTCAGCACTCGCATGCCGTTGTACCGCATGATCTGCACCTTGGAATAGGCCAACGCCAACCGCTGCCGGATCACCGGATCGTCGGCGACACCCCGCTCCCTGGCGAGCAACAGCAATCGATCGAGCTCGGCCTGGAAGCGGATCGGCATCGTCGCCGCCGCCTCGCCGCGCTCGAACCCGAGCAGTGTCATCGCCACCCGCCAGCCGTCGTTGACGCCACCGACGACGTTCTCCCGCGGACACGTGGCATCGGTGTAGAACACCTCGTTGAACTCGGAGTCGCCCGAGATCATCTTGATCGGGCGCACCTCGATCCCGGGCTGACGCATGTCGACGAGCAGGAACGAGATGCCCTTGTGCTTGGGAGCGTCGGGATCGGTCCGGGCGAGGGTGAAGATGTGATCCGCGAGGTGGCCCGCCGACGTCCAGATCTTCTGACCGTTGAGGATCCACTCGTCGCCGTCGAGATCGGCCTTGAGGCCGACGTTGGAGAGATCGGAGCCGGCATTGGGTTCGCTGTACCCCTGACACCAGGTGTCCTCGCCGGACAGGATGCGCGGGAGATAATGCGCCTTCTGTTGGTCGGTACCTTGCAGGAGCAACGTGTTGCCGAGCATCTGGATCCCGAAGACGTCGTTGGGGCCGCCGGTCGGGACACCTGCGCGGGCGAACTCCTCGCCGAGGATCACCTGCTCGAGCGCCGACAGCCCGGCGCCGCCGTACTCGACCGGCCAGCCGGGCGCGAGGTAGCCCGCCTCGTACAGCGTCTGTCGCCATTCACCGACGAAGTCGCGCAGCGCGTCGCCCTCGAGCTTGCCGATGCCACCCCAGCTGCCGGGAAGCTTCTCCGCGAGGAAGGCCTGGACCTTTTGTCGATATGCCTCGGCGTCGGCTGAATAGGTCGGCTGCATGCCGACGACACTAATCGTCGAGGTTACCGGTCGGTAGATCCGGAGCGATCGTCACCACCGTGTTCGTGCGCGACGCCGCCATTGGTCGTCCGGTCGGAGTCGGCGGCGAGGCGGCAGGTTGCGGCGTGTCGTCGGCGGCGCGCTGGGCGGCCGAGTGGCGGGCCACCGCAGCGGCCGCAACGAGAGGACCGAGTCGTCCGGCACCCACGCCGCGCACCCGGAGACCGGCGAGATGCTGGAGCCCGGAGCGCTGATCGAGCTCCTTCGCGAGGGCGTCGAAGAAGGGGTCGCCGAGCACGGACGGGACGATGCCGCCGATCACGATGTCGGAGACGTCGAGCATCGCCGCGATCGACGCGCAGGCCCTCGCGGTCATGATGCCGGTCCGCTCGACGATCGCCGGCGGTGTACGACGCACTTCGCGGCCGGTACTCGCCTCGATCCCGCGGGCACCGGCGTAGGTCGTCAGGCAACCGACCGCGCCGCACAGACACGGGGCGCCCTCGGGCTCGACGATCAGATGGCCGAACTGGCCGAGGTTGTCGGTCAGACCCGAGGCGAGCCGTCCACCGACGACCAGACCTCCGTCGACGTCGTCGCCCAGTACGAGGGTCGCCAGATGCTGATCGGCGGGTGCCAGTTCGGATGCCTCGCCGCACCACAACTCGGCGAGTGCGAGGGCCCGCCCTGCTGTCTCGATCGCAACCGGCAGCGAGGTGATCTCGGCGAGCTCCCGGCGGAGCGGGAAGTCGTGCCACATCGGCATCCCGATCGGCTTCATCGCCCCGGTCATCCGGTCGATCGGCCCGGGACAGGTCACACCGACGGCCGAGGGGACGATCTCGCTCGGGTTGGCGGCCAGCACCCGCCGCACGAGTTGGGTCATGGCAGGCCACACGTTCCGGGCGGGTGTCGTGACCCGATCGCGGATCACCACGGTGCCGTGCGCGTCGAGCACGCCCGCGGCCAATCGACTCGGTCCGACATCGATCGCCAAGAACCCCTCACCCACGACTCGGCACGGTACCGCCTGACGCGGCGGGTGGAGTCCCGGCCCGCCTGTCCCCTCGGCGTTCCAGCGTCTACCCTTCCGAGGGTGACGGACACTGCTGCGGCGACCACGACGTTCTCCTCCCTGTTCGAAGGCATCGTCGGCAACATCGGAACGGTCGTGCACGGCAAGCGCGACGCGATCGAGTTCGCGGTGATCGCACTGCTCGCCGAGGGCCACCTCCTCATCGAAGACGTACCAGGTGTCGGCAAGACGAGCCTGGCCAAAGCGCTCGCTGCCTCGATCGACTGCAGCTGGAAGCGCGTCCAGTTCACCCCGGATCTACTCCCGACCGACCTCGTCGGCGTCAGCGTGTACGAGCGCTCCACCGAGCAGTTCCGTTTCCAGGAGGGGCCGCTGTTCGCCAACATCGTGCTGGCCGACGAGATCAACCGTGCCTCCCCGAAGACACAGTCCGCTCTCCTGGAGGCGATGGAGGAACGCCAGGTCAGCGTCGACGGCACCACGCGGAGACTGCCACCGCCGTTCATGGTGATCGCCACCCAGAACCCCGTCGAGCAGGAGGGCACCTATCGGCTGCCGGAGAGCCAGCTCGACCGCTTCTTGTTGCGCATCTCGCTGGGCTATCCCGGGCGCACCGCCGAGATCGCGATCCTCGACGGGCAGGGATCGGCCGACACCCTCCGCAACCTCCAGCCGGTCGTCTCGACCGACGAGGTGATGTCGATGGTTGCCACGGTCCGCGAGGTGTACCTCGCGAGTGCCCTCAAGTCGTACATGGTCGACATCGCCGAGGCGAGCCGGCGGCACTCCGCCATCGAGCTCGGCCTGTCGCCTCGAGCCACGCTCCAGCTCTCGGCGGCCGTTCGCGGCCACGCGGCCGCCCGTGGGCGCGACTACGGCACACCCGACGACGTCAAGACGGTGGCAACGTCCGTGCTGTCGCACCGCCTCGTACTCCGAGCCGGCAGCAATGCGCGTACGTCGGCAGAGGAGGCGATCCGCGAGCTCCTCGCCGATGTCCCCGTTCCCGTCGCCAGGTGACGATCGAGATGGGCGTTCTTCGATGCTGACCGGAGCGCTCTGATGCCGACCCGCCAGGGCTGGACGGTCGCCGTGGCGGCGGCGGCGGCGCTCGTGATCGGGCGTGTGTTCGGGATCATCGAGCTGTTCGTCATCGGCGCCGGACTCGCTCTCTCGGTCGTCGTGGCCGTGGTGATCGTTCGAGTCCACCGGGCCGAGCTGACGATCACTCGCTGGGCGCACCCGGCCGTGCTCACCGTCGGCGACACCGGCCGGGTCGATCTGCTCATCGAGAACCGCAGTTCTCTGAGATCACCCAGGGTGGACCTGACCGAGCCCGTCGGCACGAGCAACACGGCGCACATGACCATCGCCCCGCTGAGGGTCGGCGATCAGGTCACGGCCGGCTACCGGGTACCAGCACAGCGGCGCGGTGTCATCACCGTCGGCCCCGCGCTCGTCGAGCGACGCGATCTCCTCGGCCTGGCATCGGATCTACGGCTCGCCGCCGGCGAGACCGAGGTCACGGTGGCGCCGCAGACCTTCGAGATGCCGATGCCCTCGCTCGGCCACGGGGTCCTCGGACGACACCTGTTGGCCCTGTCGCAGCGCGTCGGACCTGGCGAGTTCCACAGCCTGCGCGACTACGTCACGGGCGACGAGCCGCGTTCGATCCACTGGCGTGCGTCGGCCCGCTCGGAGGAACTCAAGGTCCGCCAGCACGAGGCGCAGGGTGTGCGCCGCTGCATCGTCGTGCTCGACCGCGACGGCGATGCCTATCCGTCACCGGTCACCGAGGCGGACGCCGACGTCTTCGAGCGGGCCGTCATGGCGGCCGGCAGTCTCACCATCAGCGCCGAGCGCGCCGGGTTGACGACCCGGTTCGTGACGGGTGGTGGCGTCGACCTGCGTGGCCCCGACGTCGCCGCCCACGCGCTGCGACTCCTCGCACCGATCGACGTCGGTCCACCGCTCGCCGAGCTCGAGCGCGATCCGGGCGAAGGTCTGGGGCTTGTCATCGTCGTCACCTCGTCGCCTGCGACCGACGCCTGGCGACGCACCGAACGCCTCACCGACCCGACGCTGACCCGCGTCGGAGTGTTCACGACCGGCACCCCAGCCGGGCGGCTGGCCGTCGATGCGTCGACGGTCGCATCGTTCCGGGAGCAGTGGCAGCGGTTGGCCGGCACTCGGGGGCTCACCCGCGAGCTCCACCCGAGAGGAGACGATTCATGAGCGCCACCCGGACGACCTTCGAGCGTGACCTCGCGGCGACGGCGGCGCTGACGCTCTACTCGCTCGTCGTCGCAGTCGGTTTCGCACGGGTCTTCAGCGGCTGGGACTTCCTCGCCGACCTGGCGCTCCTGTCGATCGCGGGCCACGGGTGCTCCTTCCTGCTGCGACGGGCGCGCGTCTCCGGATGGATCTCGATCCCCGCCGTGGCGGCGGTGCTGCTGTGGCTGCTGCTCGTGATCCACTACCGGGCGAGCATGACGTGGTTGGTGCCGCGCGGTGCGACCTGGGATCAGCTCGATCTCGAGGTCGGTCTCGTCCGCGATCAGTTCCAGACCGCTGTCGCACCTGTCCTCTACGGCGTCGGTTGGGCGACGCTGGCCGGGTTCGCGATGATCGTCGTGGTCGTCATGGCGGACTCGTTCGCGTTCCGCGCCGAAGCGCGAGGCGAGGCGCTCGTGCCGGGTGGAGTGCTGTTCGTGTTCATCGCGGCGCTGGGGAGCCCACGGCTTCGCATCGTGGCGACGGCGTTGTTGATCGCGGCCGGCGTCGTTGCGGTCGTCGCGTTGCGGACCCTCCACGACCGCACCCGTCGCGTCGAGCTGACCAGTACCCGCCGACCGGCACCGCTCATGCTGCCCGCCGCCGTCGCGACGGCAGCGGTCGTCGCCGTGCTGGCTGGTGTGGTCGGACCGCGTATCCCGGGCGCCCAGGCGGAGCCACTGTACGAGACCAAGGGTCGTGGCGGCGGCGTGACCGAGGTCATCAGTCCACTCGTCGACATCCGCTCTCGTCTCACCAATCGTGGCGACGAGGAGCTCTTCAGGGTGTTCGCCGAGACACCTGCGTACTGGCGGGCAACCACGCTCCCCGAGTTCGACGGCCGCACCTTCCGTCTCCCCGAACGTGATCTCGAGCGGATCGACGACGATGGTGCGATCGATGGCACGTCGACGTCGGCGGGCGACATCCGCATCGTGCAGCAGATCCAGGTCCTCTCACTGGGCGGCAAGCTCATCCCCGCCGCCGCCGATCCGGTGGCGGCCGACGGCTTCTCGGGGGGGAACGACTCACCCTTCGGGTGAACGCCGACACGAGCACCCTGCTCGCACCCGCCGACATCCAACCCGCCGACGAGTTCACCGTGGTGTCGTCGGCACCGGTGTTGTCCGCCGACGACCTCCGCGCTGCCTCGACCGACGCCGCGCCCGACCCCATCTTCACCGACCTTCCCGACAACCTGCCGGCCGTGGTCGGAGAGCTGACGCAGTCGGTCACCGCCGGCGCCGCATCCGACTACGACGCCGCGATCGCGCTCCAGCAATGGTTCCGCACGGAGTTCGAGTACAGCCTCGAGGTCCAGTCCGGACACGGGTCGAACGCGATCGAGATCTTCCTCGACCAGCGGGTCGGGTACTGCGAGCAGTTCTCGGCGACCTTCGCCGCGATGGCCCGCACGCTCGACATCCCCTCGCGGGTCGCCGTCGGCTTCACCCCGGGCGTCCAGCGCGACGACGGTTGGTACGCGGTGCGGGGCAAGAACGCGCACGCGTGGCCCGAGCTCTGGTTCGACGGTCTCGGATGGGTTGCCTTCGAGCCGACCCCCGGTCGCGGGGCGCCGGGCGCCGAGTCCTACACGGGGGTGACCGCGCAGCAGGACGAGTCACCGGCGGGCGCTCCGGGTACCGGCGGCGACGGCGGCGGGGCGGCACCGCTCCCGACGACACCACCGACGATCTTGCCCGCGCCGACCACGTTGCCGCCCGACACCGCCAACGATCCGCCGGCCCCCGGCGCAGGAGTACCGGGCCAACTCCCCGATGGCGGGGTCGGGGTGCCGACCGAGGCCGACGACACCAGCGGCGGATCCGGCTTCCCGTGGCGCCCGATCGGGTTCGTGCTCGTCGTCGTCGCCGTTGCGGCGGTGCCGTCGCTGATCCGGCGTTGGCGCGCCCGAGCGGCGCGGACGCACGGTCCCGTCGAGCGTGTGCAGGCAGCGTGGAACCGCGCCCGAGCGGCAGCCGAGAACGCCGGCGTGCGGGGGCGCCCCTCGATGACCGCGCACGAATGGGCGCTGGCCACCGCGTCCGAACTCCCCGTCGCGGCCCGGCCGATGAGCTCGCTCGCCGATGTCGTCGATCAGGTCAGCTACGGGCGGCCGGGCAGCATCGATCTCGATCGCGCCGGTGCGTTCGGCGCAACGCTCGGCCACGACTGTGAGCTGTGGTCGGATCAGGTGAGCCGGGTTGCGGTCGACACGCTCACCACAATGCAGCGCGTGAGGCGGTACTTCACCCAGTGGCGCTGAGCGGCTCGTGGGTCACTCGGGCCGGCGTTGCCGGCCGCTGCCGGCCAGCCACGCGTTGATCGGCAGGTTGCCGAGCTTCTCGCGACCGACGACCCGGATCTCCGCCTCGAGCAGCACGGCCATCGTGAGGACGCCGAGAAAGGCGCCGAATGCCAACCAGAAGCTGACCGTGAGGCCCGCGATCGTCAGGACCAGCCCGGCGAGCAGTCCGACGGTGAGCATCACGAGCCGGCGTCGGGAGACGCGATAGCCGCGTTCGGAGAACGTCGGGTCCGATTCGAGCTCCTGCTCGATCTGACGGAGAATCCGTTGTTCGTCTTCTGACAGCGGCATGGCACCATCAGCATCGCACGTTTCGAACGGTTCCTCAACGCGCACGGCCGGATTCGTCGGTCGGCGAACGCCTGCGGGCCCGCGGATCACCCGTCGGGTCGTTCGTCGGGGCCCCACTGTTGCGCCCCCGGTCTCACGATGCGGATCCGGCGCCCTTGCAGCGAGCTGGCCGGACCGATCGCGGCGGCGCCGAAGCGGTCTCGGATCTCGTCGATGGCGCCGGCGGTCCGGTCGGGTTCCGACTCGCGATCCCCGACTTGGTCGAGCAGGCTGAGCTGCCGGGCCGGATCGGCGAAGTTGCTGGTCGAGACCCCGAGCAGCCGGACCCCCACCGACACGTCGAGCGCCAGGAGCGACGGTCGGAGGGCGGCGACGAGCTCCGGACCGGTGGCCACCGCCGAGGGCAGGGTGACCGATCGGGTGACGGTGTGGAACCCGGCGAAGCGGACCTTGAGGGTGAGGGTTCGGGCACCCGTGCCGTGTCGGCGCAGGCGCGACGACACGGCATCGGCGAGTCGCACCAACTCGCGTTCCAGTTCGGCGTGCTCGTGGAGGTCGTGGGGGTAGGTCTCCTCGTGACCGATCGACTTCGGGTCGCGAGCAACTTCCACGGGTCGGTCGTCGTGCGCCATCGACAACTCACGGAGGTGACCACCGCTGGCGCGGCCGAGGCTGGTGACGACGGTGCGCTCGTCGAGAGCCGCGAGATCGCCGACGGTGCGGACACCGAGACGTTCGAGCTTCTCGAGGGTCTTCGGACCGACTCCCCACAGGCGCGAGACTGGCAGCGGATGCAGGAAGCCGAGTTCCTCCCCCGGCTCAACCTCGACCACGCCGCGTCCCGGTTGGATCCGTTCCGGGGTCGCTCGCGGCTTGGCTTCGACCGACGCCAGCTTCGCGAGGAACTTGTTGGGAGCGACCCCGACCGAGCAGCCCAGTTCGAGCTCGTCGAACACGTCGGTTCGGATCCGTCGCGCGATCCGAACGCCGTCGCCGAACAGCCGCGTCGCTCCGCTCACGTCGAGGAACGCCTCGTCGAGCGCCAGCGGCTCGATGAGTGGGGTGTAGCGCCCGAAGATCTCGTGGACCTCGGTGCTGACCTCGGCGTAGAGATCGTGATCGCCGGGCAGGAACACCGCGTGGGGGCAGCGACGACGGGCGACCGCCGAGGGGAGGGCCGAGTGCACGCCGTACCGACGCGCCTCGTAGGAGGCCGCCGCAACGACGCCGCGGTTGCCGGTGCCCCCGACGACGACCGGCTGCCCCCGCAGCTCCGGCCTCCGGCGCAACTCGACCGACACGTAGAACGCATCCATGTCGACGTGCAGGATCGTGCGGTGGCTCAGCGGCACGGGAGTCACGCTACGGCACGACGGCAGCTGCGACCGCGAGTCGCCGGCGGCGATCGTTGATGTCGTGGCAGCCGCACCGACCGACGTCGACGCAGGCCGCTCAGCCCGGTCGCGTGATGGGCGCGTCGAACCGCGTGGACATCCTCTGATGCGGCTCTACGACGCGTAGTTGAGGGCGAAACGCTCGGATCCCGCAGTTCGGGCCGTCGCGACCTGGAGGAGCTCGATCGCGTCGCGCACGGCCTCGCGGATGTTGGGGGTCTCGGCGTCGGCCTCGGCGGCGTTGAGCACGAGGGCAAGGGCGGAGGCCTCCGGGAGAGTGAGTGTCACGGTGGTCATGGTGGGACCGTACGCATCGCGAGCGGTCGCGTGAAGGGATTTACGCGAATCGTCGCACGTCTGTAACGCCGTGATAGCGCGCCCGACGGCGCGAGCGGTCGAGCGAGGATGTCGACGAGCATGTCGCGGTGTGGTCGGGCATCGCCGCTCAGTCGGCGTGGAGGACGACGGCGACGCCCTGGCCCACGCCGATGCACATCGCCGCGAGGCCCCAGCCGCCACCCTGTCGCCCGAGCTGGTGAGCGAGCGTGGTGACGATGCGGGCACCGGACGCGCCGATCGGGTGACCGATCGCGATCGCACCGCCGTTCGGGTTCACGATCTCGCGGTCGAGGTCGGGCCACTGCTCCAGACAGGCGAGCGACTGGGCGGCGAACGCTTCGTTGAGCTCCACGACGGCGAGGTCGCCCCAGCCGATGCCGGCGCGGTCGAGCGCGATCTGCGCCGCCTCGACCGGGCCGATGCCATACAGATGAGGGTCGACACCCGTGACCGCACGCGCCACGATGCACGCCAGAGGGTCGCGGCCCAATGACCGGGCCGCCCGCTCGTCGCCGATCAGCAACGCCGCTGCGCCGTCGTTCATCGGCGATGCGTTGCCGGCGGTCACCGAGCCATCCGCACGGAACACCGGCCGCAACTTCGCGAGCGACTCCGGCGAGGTGCCGGGCCGGATGCACTCGTCGATCTCGAGATCGGCGCCGAACGGCGGCACGATCTCCGCTGCGAAGCGACCGTCCTTCCACGCTGCGGCGGCGCGCTCGTGGCTCAGGGCCGCGAACTCGTCCTGCGCGTCACGACCGATGTCGTACCGGTCGGCGAGGATCTCGGCACCCTCGCCGAGGGCCACCGTCCACTGGTCCGGGTGGCGTGGGTTGACCATCCGCCAGCCGAGGGTGGTCGAGTGCATCTGCTGGTGCCCGCGCTCGAACGGCTTGTCGGGCTTCTGCACGACCCACGGCGCCCGGCTCATCGATTCGACTCCGCCGGCGATCACGACCGACGCGTCGCCGACGGCGACCTCCCGGCTCGCGCTCACCACCGCCTCCATGCCCGATCCGCACAGCCGATTCGTCGTGGCTCCGGGCACCGACGTCGGCAGGCCGGCGAGCAGGGCGGCCATGCGCCCGACGTTGCGATTCTCCTCCCCTGCTCCGTTCCCGTTGCCGAAGTGCACGTCGCCGATCGTGGCCGGATCGAGATCCGGATGTCGCCCGATCAGGCTGGCGATCGCACCGGCGCCGAGATCATCAGGACGAACACCGGCAAGCGCTCCGCCGATCTTGCCGATCGGGGTACGGACGGCATCGAGAACGTAGGCGAGGGCGGTCACGACGCGATCCTAGGAGTCGGTTCCCGGAACGGGCCACCCAGGTCGACGGCCGTGGAACGCGTCGTCCAGCATCCGCCGGATCGACTCGAACTCGGGCGGTCGGACGTTGGCCGCGGCATCGACGACGACGCGGCGGGCGGCCTCCTCGATGCCGTCGGCCGGCATCCCGATCGCCGCCAGGCTGGTCGGCGCGCCGATCGCCACCGCGAGGTCGTACAACGCTGCGGCGGCATCGTCGGCGCCGAGCGCCTCGGCGATCGGGCCCATCAGCGCGGGAATCGCCGGCGCGTTGTACGCGAGCGCGTGACCGAGCACGACCGAGTTCATGTCGCCGTGGTTGAGGTCGAACATGCCACCCAACACGTGGCACGTCTTGTGGTGCAAGGCCGTTCCGCCGGTCGCGAGCGCGACACCTGCCAGGTAGGCGCCGTAGAGCGCTTCGGAGCGGCCGTCGAGGTCGTCCGGTCGCGAGCACACCGTCGGCAGACTGCGCCGTAGCGCGCGAATGCCCTCGAGCGCGACGATCGAGATGATCGGATTCGCGCCAACGCCGTAGAGCGCCTCGACACAGTGCGCCAACGCGTTCATGCCCGACGGTCCTGCGATGTGAGGTGGCAGGGTGAGGGTCAGCTCGGGGTCGTAGATCACGACGTCGGGCTTGACGCGGGCGTTCTTGCCGGTCCGCTTGTGGTCGCCGTCGGTGAGCCCGTAGATGGTCGTCATCTCCGAGCCGGCGTAGGTGGTCGGCAGAGAGATCTGTCGGACGTCGACCTCGAGCGCGATCGCCTTGCCGAAGCCGGTCGCCGATCCGCCGCCGACGGTCACGACGGTGTCGACGTCGAGCTCATGTGTCATCTCGACGGCGGCTGCCGCCTTCGCCACGGGCACGTGCTGGACCACGTCGCTGAATCGACCGACGACGAGATCGCCGAGGACGTCGGCGACGTCGGCGGCCAAGGCGTCCTCGTAGCCGCTCGCGACGAGGAGCACCCGACGCGCGCCGGCCTCTCTCGCCTCGTCGGCCAACCGGCTGCGGGAACCGACGCCGAACACGACCCGACCGGGGACCGCGTCGTAGGTGAACGACGCGAACGGCATGGAGCCGGCGGGCATCAGGCCGCCCGCAGCTCTCGCATGACGCGCAACTCGTCGTCGGTCGGTGCACCGGTCTGGGCCACCTCGGCGGCCGACCTCAGCTGCCAACCGGTCGCATCGCGCACCTGGTCGACGGTCACGCCAGGGTGCACGCTCGCCAACACCAACTCCTTGGTGACGGGATCGGGTCGCAGGATCCCGAGGTCGGTGATCACCTCGGTCGGTCCGCCGCCCCGCAGGCCGAGGCGCGCTCGATGATCGCCGCCCTCGCCGTGTCCCATCGATGTGATGAAGTCGACCCGATCGACGAACGCACGAGTGCTGTGGCGCAGCGTGATGATGACCGACCCGCAGTTGGCGGCGATCTCCGGTGCGCCTCCGGCACCGGGCAACCGCACCTTCGGATCGTCGTACGGTCCGATGACCGTCGTGTTGATGTTTGCGAAGCGGTCGATCTGGGCTGCGCCGAGGAAGCCGAGGTCGATCCGACCGGCCTGCAACCAATACGAGAAGATCTCGGGCACACCGATGACGGCGTCGGCGTGCTCCGACAACACGCCATCGCCGATCGATGCCGGCAGCCGGGTCGGCTTGGCGCCGATGCAACCCGACTCGTAGATCAACACGGCGTCGGGAGCGTGCATCCGGCGAGCGATGTTGGCAGCGGTGCTCGGCAGACCGATTCCCACGAAGCACACCGTTCCGTTGCCGAGCGCCCGAGCGGCCGCGATCGTCATCATCTCGTCGGCGGTGTACTCACCCACGACCGGCACCGACCTTGCCGGCCGCGAGGTCGGCGACCCACGCCGTGAACCGTTCGCGGTTGCGACCGATGTCGTCCCAGGCGGCGTAATGCGGATTGTCGCGCTCGCTGTAGCCGTGGGCGTACGACGGGTGCGCCCCACCGGGCACGACACACACCGCATCGATCACCCACGACGGCAGCACCACCCCGTTGACGTGGGGCTCGAACGAGTCGACCACCTCCTCGACGGTGACGATCGCACGACTCGACGCCAACACGCACTCCTTCTGCACCCCACTGATGCCCCACAGCATCACATTGCCGTCACGATCGGCCTGCTGGGCGTGGATGATCCCGACGTCGGGATTGAGCGCCGGCACCGCGGTGAGCTGCTCGCCGGTGAACGGGCACTCGACGGTCTGGATCGTCGCCGTGTGCTCGGCGAGGCTCGTCCCGATGTAGCCGCGCAACACCCCGAACGGCAACCCGGCAGCGCCGGCCCGCCAACGTTCAGCCATCCCTGCGTGGCTGTGCTCCTCGATCTCGAGCGGCCGCGGCCAGCTCTCCTGGATCGCATCGCGCATCCGGTGGAGCGAGCCGACGCCCGGGTTGCCACCCCAGGAGAAGATCAGCTTGCGGGCACATCCGGCGCCGATCAGCTGATCGTAGATCACGTCGGGCGTCATCCGGATCAAGGTGAGCTCGGTGCGGCCCTGGCGGATGATCTCCTGGCCGGCCGCAAACGGGATCAAGTGGGTGAAGCCTTCGAGGGCGACGGTGTCGCCGTCGCGAACGAGGCGCGCGATGGCATCGGGCAGACCGAGGAACTCCATGTCGGTCGATGCGTCCGCGTCAGAACTCGACCGCGCGGGGCGAGATCTCGCCGGCGGCGATCATCTCCGGGATGCGGTTGGAGGCGTTCTCCCAGACGAGCAACATCGAACGCTTCGGGGAGTACCCCTGGTGACGGATGTCGGCCGGCATCGCCGACACGTCGCCGGGCTTGCAGATCACGCGAGCGCGCTTGGCTCCGGTGTCGCGATCCTCGACGTCCCACTGGATCTCGTCGGAGAGCTGCACGAACCATTCGACGCGGTCGTTGCCGTGGATGACAGGCAGGATGAACTCTTCGGAGGTCGGGCAGTACAACGACTCCTTGCACGCGGACACGACCGAGGGATTCCAGGTGACGTCCGAGCGCGAGATGTAGGCGTACAAGTTGTAGGCGCAGACCTCGTGCTCGTATCCCGGCTCGGCCTCGACGAGCGGCTCGTCCTGCGGCACGTCGGCGAACGCCCGGTTCACCGGGAAGCCCGACTCGTCGGTGCGGATCTCCTCGTCGCCCGGAACCGAGACCATACGGTCGGCGACGACACGTCGGCGGGTGATGGCGGCGTCGTTGTTGCCGTGGTTCTTCCCGAACGGCTGGCCGGTCTCCTGCGGCGCGGCGAAGGGGTCGTAGCCGTCGTTGGTCCAATCCGACAGGATCGCCTGGAAGCCCTCCATCAGCTCGTCGTGGGTGAAGTTCTCGTTGTAGTCGACTTCGGCCTTGCGATAGGCGTCGTTGAACCGACCCGCGAACATGTCGACGTTGCCGTAGTGGTTCATCGTGCCGAAGACGCTGTCGAAGTTGACGATCCCGTAGAAGAAGCCCCATGCGACGTCGCGTTGGAGGGCTCGCAGGAACACGTCGATGGCGAGCTGGTGGGTGCCGGTCGGCCAGGTGATCGTCGCGAAGTACTCGTCGCGCTCGAACGTGAAGCCGCCGATCGAGAAGCTCTCGTAGCCGGCGTCGTTGGGGCGGGTCTCGGTGATGCTCATGTGTCGTTCCTCTCGGGCCCTCTCGGGCCCCTCACGCCTCGGTCTGGCAGATCTCGTTCCACTTGTACACGGTGTCGCGCCCCTCGATGGTCTGGAGGAGGATGACACCCACGCCATCGCACAAGAAGCGATAGCACTTCCCTGCGGGCAGGAGCGCTTGGTGTCCTCGACGCGCCGTGATGCGTCCCATCCGCTTGCCCGCCGGCTCACCGTCGAGCCCGATCGAGCCGTTGCTGTCGGAATCGACCTGCGGCGCGTCGGGATCGAGCAACTCGATGACGACCTCACCGTCCATGACCAGCGCGAACTCGTCGTGAGGTGTCGCCCGCCACTCCGAGGTGCCTTCGCAACGGATCGCCTCGAGCACGTACTCGAGGTTCTTGCCGACCGCGACCTTCTCGTACGGCCTCGACATGTTCGCCACCTCGAACACGTTCGAGAACACGTAGGCCTTGGGGTCGTCGTCGACGACGATCACCCGGCCCTTCTCGTAATCGTCCAACGATCCGAAGATCGTCTGGTACTCGCTCATCTGGGACCCCTCTTGACGGATGTGTGCGGTATGCGTACAGTCGTGCGGATACTGAACACAGTCTGATCGAGGAACGGGGCGCCGTCAAGGCGCAGAAGTGGACCACCGGATCGATGAACGGATCGATGAACGGATCGATGAACGATCACGTCCAGTCGCTCGAGCGAGGCATCGCCGTGCTGCGCTCCTTCTGCGCCGACTCACCTCGCCAGACCGTTGCCGACGTCGCCCGCGCCACCGGCTTGACGCGGGCGACGGCTCGTCGGCTCCTGCTCACCCTCGAACGACTCGGCTACGCACGAACCGACGGCAAGCACTTCGAGCTGACACCGCGGGTGCTCGACATCGGCTACTCGTACCTGGCGTCGCTCAACCTCAACGAGATCGTGCAACCGTTCCTCGAGCGCTTCAGCGAGGGACTCAACGAATCGGCGTCCGTCAGCGTTCTCGACGACACCAACATCGTCTACATCGCCCGCGTCCCGACGAAACGGATCATGACGGTGGCGATCGGACTCGGTTCACGCTTTCCCGCCTTCCAGACGAGCATGGGTCGGGTGCTGCTCGCCGACCTGCCCGACGAGCAGATCGCCGACATCTTCGCCCGCAGCGACCGCACCAGCCTCACCGAACGCACCGTGACGACCCTCGACGACCTGATGGCGACGATCACCGATGTTCGCCGCCAGGGCTGGGCGCTCGTCGACCAGGAACTCGAGGCGGGAGTGCGCTCGATGGCGGCGCCGATCAGGAACGCGGCGGGTTGCGCGATCGCGGCGATGAACGTCAGCACACATGTCGCTCGCACGGAGCTCGACCAGATCCACGACGAGTTCCTGCCGGTCCTCGTCGACACCGCCGCGCAGATCACCGCTGCGCTCGCGCTGCGATGAAGCCGGGAGCAGCCGGACGCGAAGCCACCGCCTCGCCGATGGTCGAGCGGGTCGTGCGGCTCAGTCGGTCGCTCGAACGCGCCGGCGTGCCGGTGGGTGTCGCCGCGACGCTCGACGCGTGCCGCGCCGTCGAGCACCTCGATCTGCTCCAGCGGACGGAGCTGCGCGAGGGCCTCCGGGCGACGCTCGTCAAGACCGCCGGCCATCGCGCCGAATTCGACGCAGCGTTCGATCGAGCCTTCCCGACTCGGCTCCACACTGACACGCGCTCACGCGACGAGGCACGGATCACTCCCGATGACGTCGCCGCGGCGGTCGTCGGCGACGCCGACCTCGGCGCCGTGGCGGGCGACCTCGTCGACGATCATGGAGGCCTCGATGGCGAAGTCCGCAGCGAGAAGCACCATGTCCAACGGGTCCTCCGCGCGGCGGACCTCGCACGTCTGATGAGCCGGGCACGCATCCACGACCCGAACGTGACGCCCGAACAGCTCCGGGCCCGAATCGACGAGCTGAAGCGGCTGATCGCCGCCGACGTTCGAGGCCGCTTGGGGCAGCAGGGCGGTGACGAGTCGATCACCGTCGACATGATCGACATCGAGTTCCTCACGGCGTCGCGCACCGAACTGGAGCACATGCGTGCCGCGATCACACCCCTCGCCCGCAAGCTCGCAACCCGGCTGGCGCGGCGCCGTCAACACCGGCGGTCGGGGCGCGTCAACCTCCGCACGACGATGCGACGCTCGCTGGCGACCGGTGGAGTTCCCTTCGACGTGGCGTACCAGAGGCCCCGACCCCACCGACCAGAGCTACACGTACTGTGCGACGTCAGCGGCTCGGTCGCCGACTTCTCGGTGTTCACCCTGAGCCTCGTGGCCGCGCTGTCGGCGGAATTGCCTCACACTCGATCGTTCGTGTTCGTCGACGCGATCGACGAGATCACCGAACTGCTGCGGTCCACCGACCACCAGATCGAGCCGTGGCAGATCATGCGCAACACCAACGTGATCGGCACCGACGGCCACAGCGACTACGGGGCCGTCCTCCACCAGTTCTGGGACCGGCACGGGAGCGAGCTGCGGCCGAATTCCACGGTGGTCATCACCGGTGACGCCCGCAACAACTACCGGTCACCGGGATACGGCGTGATCGACGCGATCGGCGAACGGTGTCGTCAGGTGTTCTGGCTCAACCCGGAACCCGTCGCCGAATGGCCGACGTTCGATTCCGAGATGGAGCGCTACGCACAAGCTTGCACCCAAGCGTTCGAGGTCAGGAATCTGAGACAGCTGGTCGAAGCGATCGAACACATCGTGTAGGCGCTCCGATCACCGCCGCGCACCACGCGGTCGGCGTCCTCGGGCTCGCGGATCGAGACCATGCCGATGACGCCGTACCATCCGGACGCAGTGCGCTCTGCGGTCGCCGGCTCCCGAGCCTGTGGGTCTGGGTCGTCGGACGCGCCTGAGTGCTCGACCGCTACACGGGGAGGTTGCCGGTCGCGATCTTGGTCGTGCCGTGGTCGTTGTACGCGGCGATCGTCCGTTGGGCGATGCGCATCTGGTGGATCTCGTCGGCACCGTCCGCGAACCGTGCCCACCTGGCCTGCTGGAGCATGTGGGCGAGCGGAGTGTCGGTCGAGTAGCCGAGCGCACCGTGCACCTGGATCGCGCGGTCGATGATCCGCCACAGGCTGTTGGCGACGAAGTGCTTCGCCATCGAGACCACGGCGGTGAAATCCATGCCGTGCTCGATCTGGTATGCGGCATGGAGCACCATCAGCTTGCACTGGTACAGCTCGACGGCCGAATCACTGATCAACCACTGGATGCCCTGCTTCTCGGCCAGGATCGAGCCGTGCGAATACCGCTCCATCGCGCGGGCGACCATCATGTCGAGCGCGATCTCGGCCTGACCGATCCAGCGCATGCAATGCGCCAGCCGGGCCGGGCCGAGGCGGTACTGGCCGAGCAGGTGACCCTGACCGCGACCTCCGAGCATGTTCGCGGCCGGCACTCGCAGGTCCTCGATCAGGATCTCACAGTGATTGTGACCACCCGACATCGTCTCGACGTCGCGGACGATGCTCCAGCCCTCGGCCGGCAGATCGACGATGAAGCACGAGTTGGCCGCCTGAGGGATCTCGGGATCCTCTTCGGTTCGAGCGACGAGCAATGCGAACTTGGCGCCACGGGCACCGGAGATGAACCACTTGTGCCCGTTGACGACCCATTCGTCGCCGTCCTGGTAGGCGAAGGTCCGGATCAGTGTCGGGTCGGAGCCGGCGACCTCCGGCTCGGTCATGGCGAAGCAGGAGCGGGCCGTGCCGTTGCACAGTGGTCTGAGGTACTTCTCCGTCTGCTCGTCGGTGCCCCAGTGCAGCAATGTGTGCTGGTTGCCCTCGTCGGGCGCCTGGGCGTTGATGACGAAGGGGCCGATCGAGACCTTCGACGCCTCGGCCGACACCGCCGCCATCGCGGTCGGACCGAGGCCCATGCCACCCCACTCCGACGGCATGTGGGGCAGCCAGAGACCCCAGTCGTCGTGGGCCTCTTTGCGAAGCTTCACGATCGTCGCGACGGCTGCGGATCGATCGGTCTGATCGGTGGCGTCCCACTCGGGCCGGACGCGCGAGTCCATGAACTCGCGAACCTTCAGTCGAACCTCCTCGACCTCGGGCGGAAACGTGAAATCGATCATCCGGCGAGTCTGACGGTCCCCTCCAGGGTCCGTCGAATTCTGGCACCACGCGCACCGGCGGGCTTTCCGCGGCTCGGGCCCCGGGCGAGAAGCGCGTCGATAGCCTCGTCGGGGATGGCGATGCCCGACTCGAGCCCGAACCGCACCGTGTCCCCGAACCGCACTGTGTCGTGGGATCGCGACACCCTCCCGGAGGGCGCCGAGAAGAAGCAGGCCGTCCGCGAGATGTTCGACGCCATCGCACCGCGGTACGACCTCGTCAACCGAATCATGACCTTCCGTCTCGACGTGCGTTGGCGACGCAAGACGGTCCGCGACCTGGCGCTGCCGAACGGCGCGGTCGTGCTCGACCTGGCATCGGGAACCGGCGATCTCTGCATCGACCTGCGCGAATCCGGTCTGACGCCGGTCTCGATGGACCTGAGCTACGGAATGCTCGCCGCCGACCGGTCGGGCGCCCCCCGTACTCAAGCCGACATCCTGAATCTCCCGGTGCGTGACGGTTCGGTCGACGGCGTCACGTGCGGATTCGCGCTGCGGAACCTGCTCGAGCTACCGGCGTTCTTCGCCGAGCTCGCTCGGGTGGTGCGCCCGGGCGGCAGGATCGCCCTGCTCGACGTCGGCATCCCCAGGAACCGCGTGATCCGCGCCGGCAACAGCGTCTATTTCGGCAAGATCGTCCCGAGGATCGGTGCGATGCTCTCTGACGGCGCCGCGTACCGCTACCTCCCGAAGAGCGTCGCCTACCTCCCCGAGCCCGACGAGATGGTCAGCATGCTTCGCGACGCCGGTTTCGCCGATGCATCACACCACCTCCTCTCCGGTGGGCTCACTCAGCAACTGCTCGCCACCAGGGACTGACCGTGAGGGCGGTCACCGTTCCCCTCGACACCGACCTCGATCTCAACGACGTCGCCCGGAGCGACGGGTACCTGTTCGTCCGCGAAGGTGTCGGGTTCGCCGGACGGGGTGTCGCGGCGCGGGTACCGTTCGACGACGCCGTGGCGTTCCTCGCTGCGATCGAGCACGACGACCGAGTCGGCGCGACCAACGGCGCGATCGCCTTGGGCGCACTCCCCTTCCTGCCCGGTGCGCCAGCCGATCTCGTCGTGCCACGGGTGGTCGTCGGCAAGGGTGCCGACGGCCGTCGCTGGGTCACCACCGTGATCGACGACGACTCCGACGACACCGACATCGATCTGTTCCCGCCCGCCGCGCCGGTACCCATGGCGTCGACATGGACGATTCGCCCTGGCGTCGCGATCGAGCGCTATCTCGACGCAGTCGCCACAGCACGCGACGCCGTCCGCGCCGAGCACATGCAGAAGGCGGTCATCGCACGCCCGATCCACATCGAAGCAGACCGCCCGATCGACGTGCACGCGGTGCTGCACCGCCTCAAGGCGACGTTCGGGTCGAGCTACCGCTTCTCGATCGACGGGTTCATCGGCGCGTCGCCCGAGCTGCTCGTCGGCGTCGACGGCGACGTCGTCCGGGCTCATCCGCTCGCAGGCACCACGCGCACGACGGGCGACCCGGATCGCGATGCGCTGCTCGCGGCCGAGCTCCAAGCCAGCCTGAAGAACCAGATCGAGCATCGGGCCGCGATCGAGATGGTCCGTGACACCCTTCTGCCCTACTGCAGCTACTTGGATTGGTCACCGGAGCCGTCGATCGTCAAGGTGGCCAACGTCCAGCACCTCGGTTCGCAGGCGGAGGGCATGCTGTCCAAGCCGACCCCGACGGTGATCGAGCTCGTCCGAGCACTGCAGCCGACCCCGGCCGTCGGTGGCTACCCCCGCGCGGAGGCGATCGAGCTGATCCTCGCGGTCGAGGGGTTCGATCGTGGTGTGTACGGCGGAGCCGTCGGTTGGTGCGACGCACGCGGCGACGGTGCTTGGGCGGTCTCACTGAGGTGCGCCGAACTCTCCGAGGATCGCCGTTCGGCGCGTCTCGTCGCCGGCGGCGGCATCGTGGCCGACAGCGATCCGCCGGCCGAGCTCGCAGAGACGCAGGCCAAATTCCAAGCGATGCTCAGCGCCATCGTCCGGCCGTGAACCCACGTTCGTCACCCGCAACATTCCGTAACTTGCCCGTTACGTAACACTTCTGTTACTTTGGTGGAATGGAGGCTCTGGCCGCTCTGGCCGATCCGACACGCCGCCGGATCGTCGAACTGCTCACCGAAGGTGACCGCACCGCCGGCGAGCTCGCCGCCGAGTTCTCGATCAGCCGCCCGGCTGTGTCGCGCCACCTGCGCGTGCTACGCGAGGCCGGACTCGTCGCCGCCGAACCGATCGCCACGCGGCGTGTCTACCGACTGGATCCGACACCGCTGGCCGAGATCGACGACTGGCTGACACGACATCGCGCCCGCTGGCTCCATCATCTCGATGCGCTCGAGACCGAACTACGTCGAGGCGCGCGATCCACGCCACACGGAGAGGACCCGACATGAACGACACCCGACCCGACCGGCCGCACACCGACCAGCCACCACCCGATCGACACGGCGTCGTCGTCGACGGCGCCGAGGGCGTCGAGGGCGTCGAGGGTGCGATCCTGCGGTTCGAGCGGCGGTACGACGCACCGCCGTCGGAGGTGTGGTCGGCGTTGACCGACCCGGAGCGCCTCGCTCGATGGCTGTTCCGCGCCACGCTCGAGCCACGCCCGGGTGGCACGTTGACGTTCCATCTCGGCGAGTACGGCGACGGGTCCGGCACCGTCGTCGCGTGGGACGAGCCGCACCTGCTCGAGTACCGATGGGTCGAGACGCCCGCCGTCGCCGCCGAGCATGCCGGCGCGGCGGAGACCTGGTGGATCCGATTCCGCCTGCGGTCCGACGGCGACAGCACCGTGCTCACCTTCGAACACCTGTCGCCCGATCCGCGCCGACCGCAGTTCGCAGCCGGTTGGCACTGGTACCTCGATCGGCTCGCTCGGGTGGTGAGCGGCGATCCGCCTGCCGACGTCACCACCGACGAGGAGTTCGACCGGCTGATGGCCGTGTACACCGAACGCGCCTGACATCGGCTCGGAGCTCGTCCTCCCGGCTCCCGTCAACCCGTGACGGTTGCAGGGTCGCAGTTCGATCCGCACACGACGACCACGACCCGTTCGCCCGACTCGGGACGGTACGCACCCGTGCGAATGGCCGCGAGCGCCGCCGCTCCCCCGGGTTCGGCGATCAGCCGGAACTCCTCCCACATCTCGCGCTGTGCGGCGCGGATGTCGTCGTCGGCGACGACGACCGACTCGTCGACGAACTCACGCACGATCGTCCACGGCACCGCTCCGATTCGCTTCGCTCCCAACGAATCGGCGGCGACACCACCGACCGGCACCTCGACGGGTTCACCGGCGAGGCGGGCCGACCGGAGGCACTGCGAGGTCTCGGGTTCGACGCTCACGATTCGGACTCGATCGCGCCACCACGCGGCCTGACCCGCGATGAAACCACCACCGCCGCATGCCACCACGAGCGTGTCGATCGTCGCGATCTGCGCTTCCAGCTCGCGCGACATCGTGCCCTGCCCCGCCACCGTCGCCGCATGGTCGTAGGGGTGGATCTGGACGGCACCCGTCTCGGCCTGACGCGCATCTGCCGCGGTCTGCGCGTCGTCGTAGTACCCGCCGATCACGCGCACGCGCGCACCGAAGCGCTCGATGTTCCGGCGCTTGATGTCCGGCGACGTCGACGGCATGAAGATCTCGGTCGGCACGCCGAGCGAACCACCGACGTACGACAGCGCTGCGCCATGGTTGCCGCCGCTCGCCGCGATCAGCCCGGCCCGGGGCAGCGACGCCTCGGACAGCACCCGATTGAAGGCACCTCGGGTCTTGAACGAACCGGCATGCTGGAGCAACTCGAGCTTCAGCAGGAGCGGACCGTGCTCGATCACCGGCGTGCGGCGAACGCGGTCGGCGATCCGCGCCGCGGCGTGCTCGATGTCGTCGGGCGTCACGGCGGGTCCACCGACTTCGGCCATGTCGACGTCGGCCATCACGTCGTCCGGGCAGTCGACGACGCCAGCGCGACCACCAACTCACGCTGGGGACCCGCTTCGGGTCCGGCGCCGGTCCGGGCGCCATCGACCGCAGCGAGCGCCAAGTCGAGATCGAGGCCCAGACGAACGAGGATGCACACGGCGGCCGTCCCGGCGCGCCCCATGCCGGCACCGCAGTGCACCAGGAGATCGATGCCGCTGTGCAGCCGCACCACCAACTCGTCGACCAACGCACACATCTCGGCGAGGGGCGGCGCGTCGAGGTCGGGGATCGGCGACCAGATCGCACGGTCGCGCCCGGAGGCATGAGCGTCGAGCCAATCGACATAGGCCGGATACCGATCGGCGAGCTCACCTCGCTCGTTCAGGCAGACCACGGTGGACCAGGGCATCGTCGGATCGGCGAACCGCGCGGCGGCGACCGCATGCTTCCCACACACCCGGAGTTCGCCGGGCACGGTGGACGGGAGGGGAATCGTGTCGATCCCACCATCCCGTTGCCGATCGGTCAGCCAGCCCATGTCAGCCACCCATCTCACCCGGCCACGAAAGCCAGCCCACGGTCATCACGGACCGGTTCTAGCAGCCGGCGGGTTGCCGCGCTCGCAATGTGTCGACTCGGACCCGGACCCGACGGTCGAGGTCGTCGATCGAGAGGTCGGGTTCGCGCTCGCCGACGGGGAGCACCACGGTCCCATCGGGTCGGACGGAGTACTTCCGGCCATGCTCGTCGCGTCGGGTCCGCCACCGTCGCCGGTGTTTGAACCGATTGTGCACGCCACATCTGATGTCGGCGTTGCGCTGGTCGGTACCACCCTGACGTGCGGCCCATGCATCGATGTGGTCGACCTCGGCGAAGGCGGCCGAGATGTCGCAGCCAGGGTGCGAGCAGCGTCTCGAGAGGAGCTTGGCGGCGACGCGAACGTTGCCGGTGAAGAGCCGCTGCCGGCGGCCGAGCCCCGTCACGACACCGGCCGAGTCGACCACCACCCGCCGGATGTGGCCGGTGATGGCGGCCTGGAGGAACGATCGGATGGATCGGCGTGCCCGACGTCGTTTCGCAGCGCCGGGGCATCAGCGAGCCGGGATCGCCGGCGACGTCGGCGACGAGCGCTTCGACCGACAGCTCGCCGAACTCGTCGACGTCGACGTGACGGCCGTTCGGGAGCACGAGACCCGCCCTCGTGAAGGCCTCGTCGAGGGTGCGGTCGTCGCACACGATGTTCACGAGCGCCTCGCACGGCCGGTCGGCGATGCGGCCGGCGTTCGCTGCGACCCTGAAGATCGTCTGCAACGCGTCGAACGCGCGCTGGGCCGCGGTGCGTGGAAGCGGATGCAGGTCGGCCTCGTCGCCGAACTCGGCCCGCCGGGCGTCGAGGTCGCCGCGAAACTCTGCGTGCACGAATCGTTCGAAGATGGCAATCGTCGACGCCGTCGCGAGCGGATCGCCGCCGGACGCCTGGATGTGGAGTGCTCCTGCGACGTCGGTGACGAGGGCGGTGCGGTGGTCGACGTGGGCGGCCATGTCGTCGAAGGCGCCGTCGAGATCGGCGAGCACGATGAAGCGGTCGACGCACAGCACGAAGTCGTCGTGACGGAGGTGCTCGGCCTGTTCGAGCAGCGTCATTCGAGTGCGGCTTGCCGGAATCCCTCCTCGTGGTGGATCCATCCGTCGTAGGACCGGTTCGAGGATCTCAGAGAACGCGCGTCGCCTGGGAGGCTTGTGCAACCTCGATGTGCCACCTCCACGCGGTGGGCTCGATGTCAGTCCCCCACAGGGATTGAAGGAGCTCTTCTGCGAGCCATCGGGAGGCCCCGACGGAAGTGTGACCGTCGTCCCGAGATGTCCACTTCCCGTCCCGCCGCTTCGTGCGCTCCGAACCGGGGCAACGACGAACAATGAGACGTTGCCTTCGTGGCGACTTCGTTTCGGCGGACTGCGACACGCGAGGAAGGCGTTCGTCTCGCGCCCGGCGCTACGGGCAACCCTTCACATCGGCGAGTCAACCGATTGAAGCTGAACCATCGTTTCAGCGCTGAACCATGGCGACGGCCCGGTGGATGAGGTCGTGGATCTTCACGTTCTCCGCTCGGTCGGTCACCACTCTCGTGACGCTCGGGCCGGGGGTCAGGACTGCGGCAGCGAGCTGATCGCTGGTGTCGACCGTCCGGGCCGGGATGCCATGAGCCTCGGCCAACGCCTCGACATCGGTGCCGTGCGGTGTGCCGAACAACTGCTCGAACCGCTCCGGCGACAGCGCGGTGGCCTGCGGCAGGAAGCTGAAGATGCCTCCTCCCCCGTTGTCGACGACCACGATCCGCAGGTCGACGGAGCGCGCCGCCAGCGCGACGAGCGCGTTGCTGTCATGGGCGAAGGCGATGTCGCCGACGAGCACGACGATCGGCTGGCCCGCGAGCGCACGTCCGAGGGCCGTCGACATCACACCGTCGATCCCGTTGGCACCACGGTTCGAGTGTGCGCGCGCCGCCGCACCCCCGAACCACTCCAGATCTCGCACCGGCATCGACGATGCGACGACCAGCCCGACGTCGGCGGGCAGCACCGTCGCAATGGTGCGAGCCACCGCCGGCTCGCACAGCGGCAGCTCGTCGAGCGTCTGCGTGATCGCTGCCTCCGCGCGCTCGTTGGCATGCCGCCATCGAGCCATCCAGGGCGTCTGACCGGCGCCGGACAGCGAACCCAAGTCGTCGAGAGTGCACCGAGCGACGACATTGCGTTCGGGGTCGACCACGCCGGGTCCGCCCACTTGGAGCACGGCAGCGCCGCTCCTCACGAGCCACTGCGACAGGACCTTCGACGCCGGCGCCCGCCCGAAGCGAACCACGACCTCGGGCGCATGGGCGTCGGCGAAGTCACGATGTCGCAGCAGCGAGTCGAACGCTGTCACGCACATCCCGAGCGAGCGACACCCCGACTGCGGATCGGCGAGCACCGGCCATCCGACCCGGTCTGCGAACGCCTCGATGTCCGCTACCGCCTGCCGATGCAGGCCGCCGGCCACGATGACGCCGCGCTGGCGATCGTACTCCGGCGCGATCGGTCCGTGGACGGGCACGCCACGTGGCACCGGCAACGGAGGGCCGATCGGGTCGGGCAGGGCAGGTGGATCGCCGAGCAGCGGCTCGCGAAACGGCAGGTTGAGATGCACCGGGCCGGCATCCGCCGTCGCGAACACCCGCTGTGCGAGCGGGCGCCAGGCCGACGGATCTGTGACATCGGGCGGCGTCGCGTCGTGGAACCAGCGCACCGAACGCCCGTAGAGCCCGAGCTGATCGATCGTCTGCGGCGATCCGATCCCCCGCAACTCCGGTGGCCGGTCGGCCGTGACGACGATCATCGGGACCTCCGACAATCCGGCCTCCACCACCGCCGGATGGAAGTTGACCGCTGCGGTCCCGCTCGTGCAGAGCACGACGGCGGGTACCCCGTCGATACCGAGCCCGAGCGCGACGAAGGCTGCCACCCGCTCGTCGTGCACGACGTGCAGCGCCAATTCGGAGCGCTCGCCGAGCGCGACCGCCATCGGGGTGCTGCGCGAACCAGGTGCGACGACCGCGTGGCGGACACCGCATCGCACCCACTCGTCGACCAGCGTTGCGCACGCCGTCGCGTTGGCGATTCCGATCGACGCCGGGTCGTTCGCGGTCATGCGGACCGACGATACGAGGCGTAACCTCGGGTCGCATGACCGACGTCGCGTCGCCCGCACCGATCACGATCGAGATCTGGTCCGACGTCGTGTGTCCGTGGTGCTACATCGGCAAGCGTCGGTTCGAGCGGGCCGTCGACGAGCTCGCCGGTGAGATCGAGCTCGACGTCAGCTATCGGCCGTACCAGCTCGACCCGACCGCCTCGCCGGGGAAGAGCCAGCCAGTCTTCGACGCCTACGTGCGCAAGTTCGGCGGGCCCGACCAGGCGCGCATGCTCATCGATCGCGTGACCCTGGCTGCAGCCGACGACGGCATCACGTTCCACATGGAGCGTGCCCTGCGCGCCAACACCTTGTTGGCACACCGCCTCCTGTGGTTGGCCGAGCAGGACAACGCACCGACCTCACAGCCGGTACTCAAGGAGCGTCTGCTCCAGGCGTACTTCGTCGACGGACTCGACATCGGCGACCCCGACACCCTCGCCGACTGTGCTGCGGAGGTCGGTTTCGATCGCGCCACGGTCATCGATTTCCTCGACAGTGATCGCGGCCAGCGGGAGGTGGCGAAGTACCTCGCACTGGCGGCCGAGCACGGCATCAGCGCAGTACCGACGTTCGTGGTCAACGGGCAATGGGCGATCCCCGGGGCGCAGGACACCGAGACGTTCGTCAACGTCCTGCGACGCCTGCACGAGAAGATCGCCGCCGAGGCCGTCGCGACCGCTGCCTCCGGCCCGGCGTGCGCCGAAGATGCCTGCGACGCCTGACGATGCCGCACCGCAGCGGCTGGTCTTCCTCCACGGCTTCACCCAGACCCACCATCATTGGCACCACGTCGCCCATCTGATCGCAGCCGGCCGGGCCGTTCCCTCCCGACTGGCATTCGTCGACCTCCCGGGCCACGGACTCAGCGCGCACGACCTCGACGGTGAGATCGCGTCGAGCGGTTCGGCCTTGGCCGACCTCGCCGGTCGAGGCACCTACGTCGGCTATTCACTCGGCGGTCGGATGGCACTGACGGCCGCGATGGCGCGTCCCGACGCGGTCAGGCGCCTCGTGCTGATCGGCGCCACCGCCGGCATCGAGAGCGAGTCCGCGCGAGCGGCGCGTCACCGGGGCGACGCAGACCTCGCCGATCTGGTCGAGGCGATCGGCGTCGACGCCTTCCTCGACAGATGGCTCGCCGCTCCCCTGTTCGCGACGCTCGTGCCGGAACGTCGAGGTCTCGACCACCGGCGCCGCAACACCGCGACCGGATTGGCCCACAGCCTGCGTCGATTCGGCACGGGCTCGATGGGATCGCTCTGGGACTCCCTGCCGACCCTCGACATCCCGGTCCTCGTGCTCGCGGGCGAGCTCGATGCCAAGTTCACCGAGCTCGGGCACCGGTTGGTCGACGTGCTCCCACGGGCGGTGTTCTTGCCCGTGTCCGACGCAGGTCATGCGGCCCACACGGAACAACCGGACGTCACGGCCGAGGCGATCGTGACCTGGCTCGACGCCACCGACTCGGCGTGTCAGCCGACGGCGAGTCCGATCGCGAACAAGACCCCGTAGATCATCTGGGTCCGTCCGGTCGCGCCGAGCACGGGGATGAGCGCCGGCCCGACCGCGCCGCCGAGCACGGTTCGGGCGGGTGCGACGGCAACGGCGACCGCCCCGAGTCCGATCAGCGACCACGTCCGCCCGGCGACGGCCGCCACCGCAACCGCCACGAACGCCCCCGCGACCAGGACGACGTAGAAGCGGCGCGTGCCGCCATCGCCGAGCCGGACCGCCAGGGTTCGCTTGCCGACCTCACGATCGGTCGGGATGTCGCGCAGGTTGTTGATCACCAGCAGCGCACACGCCAGACAGCCGACACCTGTCGCTGCGACCCAGGTGACGCCGGGAACCGACTCGATCGCGACGTACGTCGTCCCCGCCGTCGCGACCAGCCCGAAGAAGACGAACACGAACACCTCGCCCAACCCGAGGTACCCGTAGGGCTTGGGTCCGCCCGTATAGCCCCAAGCAGCAAGGATCGCGACAGCACCGACTGCGACCAGCCACCACGACGTCGCGATCGCGAGCGCCAACCCGACGATCGCCGCAGCGAGCAGCGCGAGCAGAGCGGCACGCTTGACGGCGCTCGCCGAGGCCGTCCCCGTGGCGACCAGTCGCATCGGACCGACACGGATGTCGTCGGTGCCCTTGATGCCGTCGCTGTAGTCGTTGGCGTAATTCACACCGATCTGCAGCAGCAGCGAGACCACGAGCGCCCCGACCACCCGCCACCAGACGACGCCGTCCGCGAAGGAAGGTCCGGCGCCAGCGGCGCACGCCGCGCCGACTGCGACCGGAACCACCGCAGCAGGGAGCGTCTTCGGTCGCGCACCAGCGATCCAGTCGCCGGCCGACGGGGAGGGTGTGTGGTTCGGGAGGTGGGTCATGGGTGCGACATGATGGGCCGATGAGCGAACTCTGGCAACTGGGAGCCCTCGAACTCGCCGGCAGGATCCGTGCGGGCGAGACCACCAGTCGCGAGGTGATGGAGGCCCATCTTGCACGCGTCGACGCCGTCAATCCTCATCTGAATGCGATCGTGCGCCGCCTCGACGAGGAGGCCCTCGCAGCCGCCGACGCAGCGGATGCGGCCGTGGCGGCCGGGAGCGTTCTCGGTCCACTTCACGGAGTGCCGTGCACCGTCAAGGAGAACATCGACGTCGCCGGTACCCCCACGACCCAGGGCGTTCCGGCCCTCGCCGAGGCGATCGCCCCGATCGACGCACCGACGGTCGAACGGATGCGGAACGCCGGGGCGATCCCGTTCGCTCGCACGAACCTCCCCGATCTCGGCCTCCGCATCCATACCGATTCCGCGCTGCACGGGCTCACGCGGAACCCGTGGCATCCCGACGTGACCGCGGGTGGCTCGAGTGGCGGCGAGGCGTCCGCGATCGCTTCAGGCATGAGCCCGATCGGCATCGGCAACGACATCGGCGGGTCGCTGCGCAACCCGGCTCACTGCTGCGGGATCGCGTCGCTCAAACCCACGCTCGGCGTCATCCCGATGGCGACGGTGGTCCCACCGGACGACCTCATGCTCGCCGCCCAGCAGATGGTCTGCGAAGGACCGATGGCTCGACGCGTCACCGACGTCCGTGCGGGGCTGCAGGCGCTCGCCGGGTGGAGCCCGCGCGATCCCCGCTCGATCCCCGCCGCGCTCACCGATCTCGGCACCGACGAGCACATCACCGTCGCCGTCATGGCCGACCCGCCCGGCGGCCGGACCCATCCGGAGATCGCCGCCGCGGTCCATCGGGCCGGTGACATCCTCGCCGGTCGTGGCCACCGGGTGGTCGCGGCGACACCACCCGACTACGAGGAGACCTTGTTGGTGTGGGCGATGCTCCTCATCGCGGACATCAACGCGCAGCGGCCGCTCCTGGACCTCGTCCTGTCCGACGACGCGACGTCGGTACTCGAGGCCATGATCGCCGAGTACCCGACACCCACCCTGCAGTCGACGCTCGACCTCCAGGCCGCCCGGTTCAGGCTGATGCGTCAGTGGTCCGCCTTCTTCCAGGAGCACCCGGTCCTCCTGTCGCCCACGTGGGCTCTGCCGGCCTTCGAGCACGGTGCCGATCTCCGCCCGAGCGGGATCGCCTCCGTCATCCGCGACACCCTTCGTCCCGTACTCTCGGCCAACGTGCTCGCACTTCCGGCCGCGGTGGTGCCGTGTGGGACGGCCGCCGGGCTTCCGGTCGGCGTCCAGGTCATCGGCGACAAGTACACCGATCTGCGGTGCCTTGCGATCGCGGAGCAGATCCAGGACGTCGAGGGCGTGCACACACCGATCGACCCGGTCGTCGGCTGAGGTGCTCCGCCTCGTCGCGATCGACCTTCCGGGTGGCGCGACGTTCGTCGACGAGCTCCGACGGATCTGGGACGACGGCGACGCAGCGCTCCCCGTCGACCAACGCCTCACCCCCGCCGCGAAGACCGACCTGATCGAGCGGATGGGCGCAGAGCTCGTCGTCGACGCCGACGGACGGCACCGGGGCGCGAAAGGGCGCCCCACGGAACCCGGCGACGCACTCGTCGTCGCGACCAGCGGTTCATCGGGGGTTCCGAAGGGTGTCGTGCTCACCCATGACGCCGTCGCCGCATCGGCCGAGGCGACGTCCGCGCGGCTCGCGGTTCGAGGCGACGATCATTGGCTCGCTTGCCTTCCACTCGCTCACGTGGGCGGGCTCTCGGTCGTCACCCGCGCCATCCACGTCGGCACCCGCCTCACCGTGCATCCCGGGTTCGAGCCCGCCGCGGTCGAGTCGAGCGGCGCCACGTTGGTGTCGCTCGTACCGGCCGCACTGCGCCGTGTCGACCCGACGCGGTTCCGGACGATCGTGCTCGGTGGATCGCGACCGCCGGCAGACCGACCGGGGAACACGGTGACCACCTACGGCATGACCGAGAGCGGCAGCGGCGTGGTCTACGACCGCCGTCCCCTCGACGGCGTCGAGATCCGGATCGTCGACGGCGAGATCGAGCTTCGCGGCCCGATGCTCCTCCGCACGTATCGCGACGGCGACGATCCCAAGCGAGCCGACGGCTGGTACCCGACCGGGGATCTCGGCGCGGTCGAACCCGACGGAGGGCTGACCGTTCAGGGACGACGCGACGACCTCATCATCAGCGGCGGCGAGAACGTGTGGCCGGAGCCGGTCGAGGCGATCGTGCGCGAGCATCCTGGCGTGGCCGATGTGGGGATCGTCGGCACCGACGACCCCGAGTGGGGCCAGATCGTGACCGCGTTCGTCGTGCCGGCGGACGCAGATGCCCCACCAGCCCTCGACGAGCTCCGCGACCTCGTCAAGGACCGACTGCCCGGGTACTCAGCGCCGCGCCGCCTGATCCTCCGCTCGGCCCTGCCACGCACGACGCTCGGCAAGCTGCGTCGTGAGGATCTGCGAAACAGCGCCGACTAACGTTCCCGCCGTGCTGACCTCGGCCCGCGACCGTCCGAATCGGTGTGCCGCCGGCGTGTCCGGCGCAGGTTGGTGATCGAGATCACCACGGCCCCGGCGCAGTCGCTCCCGAGCGCCTACTGGCGGCAGTGGACGGCCAGCGCGATCAGCAACCTGGGTGACGGGATCAACTTCGTCGCGATGCCACTGCTCGCCCTCTCGCTGACCGACGACGAGCGCCTGCTGTCGCTGACGACGTTCGCGACCTTCGTGCCGTGGCTCGTACTCGCCCTCCCGGTCGGCGTGGTCGTCGATCGCCACGATCGCCAGTTGCTGATGGTCCTCGCGAACCTTGTGCGCGTCGGTCTGTTCTCCCTGATCGCCGTGGGAGCGGTCACCGAGCGGTTGTCGATCTGGTCGCTGGTGGCGCTGCTCGTCGTCGTCGGCAGTTGCGAGGTGGTCTTCGACAGCACCGCACAAGCGTTCTTGCCGATGCTGGTCGATCCGACCCAGCTCGAACGAGCGAACGGTTTCCTGTTCGCCGCCGAGGTGGTCGCGGGCAGCATCGCCGGGCTGTCGATCGGGGCCCTGTTGTTCGATGTGTCCCTCGGCTTGCCGTTCTCCGTCAACGGCGTCTCGTTCGCGGTCGCTGCGCTGCTCATCTTGACCATCCACCCCGCCCGGTCGGCGATCGGCGTTCCGGCGTCGAACGAGCCCGCGCCCGATCATCGGCTGCGCGCCGGACTCCGCTGGCTGCTCGACCACCGGTTGCTGCGCACCCTCGCCCTCATGTTCGGGGTGACCAACCTGGGGCTGATGTTCGGTCAAGGCATCTTCGTCAAGTACGCGGTCGTCGAGCTCGGTCTGAACAGCACCGAGTTCGGCATCCTGCTCGCGATCACTGCGATGGGCGCAGCGTCGGGAGGGCTGGTCGGCCCCCGAGTGATCGACGCGATCGGTCTCCGCACCTCGGTGGTGGTGCCATACCTCGTCTTCGGCGCCGCCCAACTCGTCATCGGTCTGGCCCCGGCAGCATGGATCGTGGCGACCGCCGGATTCGTGCTCGGAGCTGCGATCACGATCTGGAACATCGTCACCGTGACCGTCCGTCAACGTGTCATCCCGGCCGATCGCTTCGGACGCGTCAACGCTGTCTACCGCTGGCTGGGTGCGGCGGCGAGCGCGACCGGCATCGCCGCAGGAGGCTTCGTGGCCTACGAGACCAACGTGAAGGTGCCGTTCCTCGTCGGTGGTGCGATCACGCTGGTCGCTGCGGTGCTGTTCGCTCGGCCCGTCCTCGCGGGTTTGCGATCCGATTCGGTCGGTTGAGCGGGGCCGGGCCGCGTCAGTTCGTGGCGCGTGCGTTGTCGTCGTCGAGCTCGACGTCGTCGACCGCGGGGGGGACCCGTACCCTCACCAGCCGGATCCGACGACCCTCGACTTCCTCGGCGGTGAAGTGCCAGCCACCGAACTCGAGCTCCTCACCGGGGGCCGGCACGTGCTCGAGAGTGCTGAACACGAGACCGCCGACGGTGTCCCAGTCGTCGTTCGGCAACGAACCGTCGAGGATCTCGTTGAGCTCATCGATCGAGAGACCGCCGTCGACGAGGTAGTCGCCGTTGGCCAACCGCTCGACCGTGTGCTCCTCGATGTCGTACTCGTCGACGATCTCGCCGACCAGTTCCTCGAGGCAATCCTCCAGGGTGATCAGGCCGGCGACGTCGCCGTATTCGTCCGCGACGATCGCGAGATGGAACTTGCCGGCCTGCATCTCACGCATCAGGCGACTCACCGGCTTGTTCTCGGGGATGAAGCGAACGGGCCGGACGAGATCCAGGACCGACAGATCGCCGCGACCCTCGCGCTCTGCCCGGATGAGGTCCTTGGTGTACGCGAGCCCGATCACATCCGCGTCTCCGGGCCCGAACACCGGCAGCCGACTGAACCCGTTCGCGATCGCCAGATCGAGGGCACTCGAGATCGTCGCCTCGTTCGGGACGATCACCATGTCGGGTCGCGGCATCATCACCTCGCGCGCCACCGTGTCGCCGAACTCGATGATGCTCTCGATCAGTTCGCGTTCCTCGTGCTCGATGACCTCGTCCTCGGCTGCTGCTTCGACGATGCCGAGCAACTCCTGTTCGCTCACGAACGGCCCCTCCTTGAGGCCCTTGCCGGGGAGCAGGATGTTGGTGAGGCCGATCAGGCCCCGGGAGATCAGCCGCAGCGGCGGGAAGCTCACCAGCGCCGCCATGAACCTGGCGGTGGCCAGCCCGGCCCGTTCGGTGTGCAGCACCGCCCATGTCTTCGGCATCGACTCGGCGAGCACGAAGAAGACGACCACGTTGACCACGAAGGCGCCGGCGACACCCCATGCCCCGAACAGGCGGTCGGCGAGGATGGTCGTCAGGAAGGCCTGCGCGGTCTGCAGCGCGGTCACCGTGACGAGCAGGGGGTTGATGAATCGTTCCGGGTGCTGGACGAGCGAGACCAGAGCCCGGCCCGCCTTGGTCTCTCCCGATTCGGCCATGGCCTGGGCCTTGACCCGCGAAATCCGGTTCAACCCGGTCTCCGCGACGGCCAGCACGATCAGAGCGCCCAGGATCACCACGATCGCGGCCAACAGTGCGATGTCGGTCCCGGTCACGATGGCGCCTGTTCCTGAGTGAAACCGGGCGGGGGCGGGCCGGCCCAGTGGTGGGTCACCAGCAAGTCGATCTCGCGCGCCCGCATCCGGGTCGCCTCGGCAGGATCAGCGTGATCGTGGCCGAGCACGTGGAGCACGCCGTGCACCGTCAGCAGCGCCAACTCGTCGTCGAGGGTGCCGGCGTGTCGGGGCGCCGCCGATGCTGCGACCGCCGGACAGATGACCACGTCACCCAACAGCACCGGTCCCGGCCCCGAGACATCGCCGGCGCTCGCGTCGAGCGGGAACGACAACACGTCGGTGGGGCCGTCGACCCCCAGGTGTTCGACGTTGAGCTCGGCGATCTCCGACGGTTCGACGAAGGTGAGCGTGAGCTCGCCCCCGCGACCTTCCTCCCGCAGGACGGCCGCCGCGAGCCGCGCCCATCGGTCGGCGTCGATCGCCACCTCGGTCTGTTCGTCGCTGACCACGACGTCGACGGCAGGCGGCGCTCCGACGCCGATGGGACTCGGCGGGTCAACCATCGGCAGCTGAGCTCCGACTCGGACTCGACGATCGCGTCGCAGCCTCGTTGGCCACGTTGGCCTCGGTGTCGCGCTCGTAGGCAGCGACGATGTCGGCGACGATCTGGTGTCGCACCACGTCGGCCGACGTGAGGTGCACGAACGCGAGTTGGTCGATCCCGGTCAGCACTCGTTCGAGACCTCTGACGCCGGATCGGCCGTCGGGGACGTCGACTTGGGTCGCGTCTCCGGTCACGACCACCTTCGAACCGAAACCGATCCGGGTGAGGAACATCTTCATCTGCTCGGGCGTCGTGTTCTGTGCCTCGTCGAGGATGATGAAGCTGTTGTTGAGGGTGCGCCCACGCATGAAGGCGAGCGGGGCGACCTCGACGGTCCCGCGCTCGAGCAGTTTCGCAGCTCCCTCCGGATCGACCATGTCGTACAGCGCGTCGTAGAGCGGACGCAGGTACGGGTCGATCTTGGCCATCAGATCGCCCGGGAGGAAGCCGAGGCGCTCGCCGGCTTCGACCGCCGGCCGCGTCAAGATGATGCGCTGGACCTGCTTGGCCTGTAGCGCCTGGACCGCCATCGCCACCGCCAACCACGACTTGCCCGTGCCGGCGGGGCCGATGCCGAACGTGATGATGTTGTTGCGGATCGCGTCGACGTAGCGCTTCTGACCGGCGGTCTTGGGACGGACGTTGCGGCCCTTGGCACCCTTCAACACCTGATGCGTCAGGACCTCGGTGGGCCGTTCGTCGGAGCGGACCATGCCGATCGCCCGTTCGATCGTCCGATCGTCGAGCTCATGACCGCGCTCGAGCAGCCCGACCAGCTCCTCGAAGAGCCGACCCACCTGCTCGGTGTCGCCGCCACGCATCGAGATCTCGTTGCCCCGAACGGCGACGTCGGTGTCGGGGAACTGGCGCTCGATCTGGCGGAGGTACTGGTCGCGCGGGCCCAGGAGCGCGGACATCAGGTGCGGGCCTGGCACGACGACGGTGGTTGACGTGTCGGTGCTGGTCATGCGGAGGTACGGACGCCGGCGGCGTTCACGACATCACACGGTAGCGCCTCGGTCGACCTGCGGCGCACCAGGGATCGCCGCCGACGGCCGCGAGTTGTACCAAACGCGAAGAATTGTCTACGGAATCTTGACGCAACGACCGATACAGAACCGACGGGGCGGCGAGAGCAACGGCCTCGTCGGACACGACCACCACACGAACACCACACGACCACCACACGACCACCAGAACGGGAGCCGACTTGAGCCGACCGCTGCGCGCCACGCCTTGGCTGTTCGCCATGGCCGCGGTCGCCGCCGGCGCGAGCGCGTTCGTCACCGAGTTCCGGGGCGGACCGCTCTGGCAGGTCGTGGTCCTCCTCGCCGGAGCGGTGGCATCGTTCATCGCATGGCGTGAATACCGCATGCCGTCGATCTTCATGGTTGCGATCGCGGTTGCCACAGCCCGGTTGATGGGAGTCCATCCCCACCAGCCGAACGCCTCGTTGCACGACCTCCGCTGGCACCACGTCCTCTCCGACATCGGTGTAGGGATCGCACTCACCTCGCTTCTCGCGACCGTGCTCTGGCGGCGTCACGGTCGCCTGCGCTTCCGCGACGCCGTCGACATCTCGACCGTGGCAGCCGGTTCGGCGATGGTCGCATGGGTCGTGGTGGCCCGGCCATTGATCCAGGAGCATGACGTCTCGACCGGCCTGGCGATGGCCACGGCCACCTACTTTCCGCTCGCGGCGCTGTTGATGACGTTCACGCTCGATCTGACGTTCAACGGCCTCGGCAGGAATCGCACGATGTACTTCGTCACCGTGGCGAGCATCGTCAATGTCGTGGCGGCGTTGACCAGTCAGCTCCATGTGGTCGATGCGCTCCCGGTTGGTCAGCACGACGTCGGCGACGCTCTGTACTTGGCGGCGTTCCTCCTGATGTGTGGTGGTCTGTCACATCGCGACGCGCCGGGCACCCTCGAGCACGTCGCCGAGTCCAGCGAACTGCGCGCCGACACGTCGGTGCGCCTGCTGATCATGGGTGTCAGTGTGCTCGCTCCGGCCGCGTTGATCGCCGCCGTCGCGCCCTCCTCGACGATCGACGTCCTGGTTCGGACCTGTGGCACCGCGCTCCTCGTGATCATGGTCGTGTCGCGGCTGCGGATCGCAACGAGAGACCACGCGGTCGCTCAGCAGGAGCTGCTGTGGAAGCTCCACCGCGACGAGCTGACCGGCCTGCCGACGCGCAGTCGGTTCGTCGAGTGCGTCGACGACGCGCTGGAGACGACATGGCGGACCGAGCACCATCCCACGATCATCCAGCTCAACCTCGACCGTTTCAAGAACATCAACGACAGCCTCGGTCACTACGACGCCAACCGTGTGCTCGTCCTGGTCAGCGAACGGCTGCGGGAGGCGGCCGAAGCCTTCGGTGGCACCGTCGCTCGGTCGGGTGGAGACGATTTCGTGGTCGTCGACGCATCGACGAAAACCCCGGACGACGCGATGAGACGGTCGGCGGCGATTCGCGACTCGCTGGCGTCGCCGATCAGCGTCGCCGACTCGACGGTGTTCGTGACCGCCAGCATCGGGGTTGCGATCGCGCCGCGGAACCGGACCATCTCCGCCGAGGAACTGATGCGCCGAGCCGACATCGCCACCCATCGCGCCAAGGCCGATGGACGCAACCGCGTCGCGCTCTTCGACGACTCGATGCAAGCGCACCTCACTCGCCGCATGGACGTCGAGCAGGCGTTGCACGGTGCGATCGGCCGCCAGGAGATGCGCCTCTACCACCAGCCGATCGTCGACATCGTCACCGGCCGTGTCAGCGGATTCGAGGCCCTCATGCGTTGGCAGCGATCCGACGGCACGATCGTCTCGCCGGCCGATTTCATCCCGATCGCCGAGGAGACCGGCATCATCTGCGAACTCGGCGCCTGGGCGCTGGAGGACGCGTTGCGCGAGCTGCGCGGTTGGATCGACGACGGTGTGGTACCTGCGACGGCAACCGTCTCCGTCAACGTCTCCCCCCGCCAGATCGCCGATCCCAAATTCGCCGAGATCGTCCGCGACGTGCTGGCCCGCAGCGGCGTCTCGTCGCAGCTCCTGTGGCTCGAGATGACGGAGTCGATGATGCTCGAGGAGCCCGATCTGGCCCAGACGACGCTCCGTGAGATCCGTTCGATGGGTGTCCGGCTCGCGCTCGACGACTTCGGCACCGGGTTCTCGTCGCTGTCGCTGCTGCAGCAGTTCCCGATCCAGCGGATCAAGATCGACCGCGCGTTCGTGCAAGGCATGGCCGAGCACGGCAACGACCGCTCACTCGTGCGGACGATCATCGCGATGGCTCAGACGATGGATCTCGATCTGGTCGCCGAAGGTGTCGAGACCGTGCACCAGCTACAGGGCCTGCGCGAACTGGGATGCGGCAAGGCGCAGGGGTACCTGATCAGCCACCCGGTACCCGCCGACGCGATGCGGTCGACGATGGTCGCGCTCGACGAACTGGCGTCGCTCTCGCTCTTCGGTCCGGTCGACCTCGACATCGATGTCGGTTCGATCGCTCCGGCGTCGAGCGACACGGTGTACGCGCCGTCGATCTCGAGCCCGATGGGCGCGATGATCAGCCGCCCCCTCGGCCAACCGATGATCTGATCACCCCCGACCGGAAGCGGCACGAGCGTGGCGCGTCGGGATGTGGACGGTCGACGTGCGATCCGGCCCACTCGTGCCGAGACGCGACACAGGGTTCCCGGTCCGAGGATCGAGAACCCTGGTCGCGCTGGAGGCGACGGCGGGAATCGAACCCGCGTAGACGGCTTTGCAGGCCGTTGCCTGAGCCACTCGGCCACGTCGCCAGCGCTGACGAGGATAGCGGGCGGGCCCCGCCGACCACCCGGTGCTCACACGACCGCCCACGGCGGCACGCCGCCCAGGGGGTACTGGCAATGTGTCCGTGGGTGCGTCAACATGACGACGCGTGCTACGACGTCGACGACACCACCACGTCCGGGCACACCCCCGGGGCGCACCGTTCACGGGCGCGCGCCTGGCGATCACGGTGCTGTGCCTGACGGTGCTCGCGTCCTGCGATCCGCCCGGTTCCGACGAGGACGCCGCGTCGGGATGTGCTGCGACGGTTCGAGATGCGTCGTTCGCGACCGAGGTCGCCGAGCAGGTACGCCTGCTCGACACCGCGCTGATCACCTGTCGTTCATATGGCGCGCTCGCCGCCCAACTCGAGCGGTACCCAGGCATCATCGGCTACGACACCGCGACGTTCGTCTCGCTGCGCTGCAGCCGCATCGACGATGACACGATCCGGCGAGCACCCACCTGCGCGAACGTGATCGCGCCGACCACCACGGCACCGCCGACCACGGTGCCCGACATCGTTTTCGTCGGCGACACCCTCGACGGCCGCCGGATCGAGATCCGTCCGAGCGCCACGACCCGCTTCGAGGGAGACGTCCCCGAGGTCGTCCAGCAGACGGTCGACATCGCGATCGAGGCCGGCTGCGACGGTGTCGTCGAGCAGCGCGATCTGTGGGCCGGCCGGATCGACGACCCCGAGATCGGTGACGAGGCATCCGTGTACGCCCGTCATGCCCAGAACGTCGCCGACTACATCCAGTGCGACGTCGAACCGCTCGACATCGCCGCCGCGACCAGCTGAGACCGGCGCAGCGCCCGCTACCCCGTTCGAGCAGCCGCCAGCCCGACCGCGGCGCGAGACAGGTCGGCCAGTGCACCTGACGTACCGTCGTTGAACGGGTTGAAGTCGCCACCGTCGGTCAGGATGATCAGGACGGCGATGAGGAGGAGCAACAGGATCGCGGCGGCCGTCCACTGCGCCACCGCCCCGAACACCCGCGGTTGTCGATAGCTGGCGTCGCGAGCGCGAGTCGGGCGGCCCTTGGGAGGCGTGATGCCCCGCTTCGGCGTCGTCTGCTTCGCCATCGGTCGACCAGCGTAGCCAGACCGTCTCGCACGTGTCAGGCCATCGGCGCGATCATGACAGCGTGCAGACGTTCGTCCATGCCCTCCGACGTGCCGAGACGGTCGCCCTCGATCACGAAGCCCTCGTGTGCGGCGGGACGCGCCTGACCTACCGCGAATTCGGATGTCGACTGCGCCGTCTCCACGGTCTCCTCATGGAGCTGGGCATCGCCCGCGACGACCGTGTCGCGATCTTGTCGTTCAACTCGATCCCGTTCACGGAGCTGTATTGCGGAGTGTCGATGGCCGGACGCGTCCAGGTGCCGTTGAACTTCCGGTGGGCCGAACCGGAGCTCGCCTACGCGCTCCAGGACTCCGGTGCACGCATCCTGTTCTGCGATCGGGACCCGGGAACGCTGGCCGATCTGGTCGAGCGCGTGGTCCGCATCGATACGGGCGACTACGACGACCTCGTCGGCGCCGCCGACGAGGTGGCGTTCGACGATCAGGCCATCCACGAAGACGAGCTCGCCGGCCTGTTCTACACCGGCGGCACCACCGGGGTCAGCAAAGGCGTGATGCTGACCCATCGCAACCTGGTCGCCAATGCGACGCACGCCCAGTTCGCCCAGCCGATGACCGGCGACGACCGCTACCTGATCATGGCGCCGATGTTCCACGCGGCCGGTTCGGTCAGCGTGCTGCAGTCGATCTTCCTCGGCGCGACCCAGGTGATCGTGCCGGCGTTCGATCCGGCGACGATGCTCGATCTCGTCGAGTCCGAACGCATCACCCAGTCCCTGGGTGTACCGACCATGGTCGCCGCAACGGTCGAGGAGCAGCTCGTCCGCCCACGCGACGTGTCGAGTTTCACGACCTATGCGCACGGTGGCTCGCCGATCGCGATGGAGGTCGTCCGGCGTGGTGTCCAGGCCTTTCCCCACACCCGGTTCGTTCACTTGTACGGCGCGACCGAGACCTCACCGCTCGTCACCGGACTCCCCGACGAAATCGATCTGCTCGGCACGGCCCGCGAGAAATCGGCCGGACGTGCGGTCATGGGTTGCGAGGTCGTGATCCGGGGTGCCGACGGCCGTGTCCTCGGCCCGGGCGAGGCCGGCGAGGTCACCGTCCGCGGTGCCAACGTGATGGCCGGCTACTGGAACAAGCCCGAACAGACGGCCGGCGCGCTCCGCGACGGGTGGTACTGGACGGGTGATGTCGGGCGCCTCGATGACCGGGGGTATCTGTTCCTCCTCGATCGTTCCAAGGACATGATCATCTCGGGCGGTGAGAACGTGTACTGCACCGAGGTGGAGGACGCGCTGTACACCCACCCTGCGGTGCTCGAGGCGACCGTGTTCGGCGTGCCGAGCGATCAGTGGGGCGAAGCGGTCCACGCGGTCGTCGTGCTGCGCACCGACACCGACACCGACACCGTCGACGAAGCGATGCTGATCGCCCACTGCCGGGACCGGATCGCGGGCTACAAGGTGCCCCGCTCGGTGGCGTTCTCGATCGAGCCGCTCCCGAAGTCGGGGCCTGGCAAGGTGCTCGAGCGCGAGCTGCGCGAGCCGTACTGGGCCGATCGCGACGCATCGATCGGCTGAATTGCCCCTCGCACAACCGCTGTAAACGCTTGCATACTGTCGCTGTGTCTGCATCAGCGTCGACCCCGAATCCCACACCAGCGGTCGCCGCCACCCAGCGCAACTGGTGGCGTCACGGTGTCGTCTACCAGGTCTATCCCCGCTCGTTCGCCGACGGGAACGGCGACGGCACGGGCGACATCGCGGGCATCCGTTCACGACTTCCCTACCTCGCGGGGCTGGGCGTCGACGCGATCTGGATCAGCCCCTGGTATCCGTCGCCGCTCAACGACGGCGGCTACGACGTCGCCGACTACCGCGACATCCATCCACGCTTCGGGACGCTCGCCGACGCCGAGGCGATGATCGAGGAGGCTCACGAGCACGGCATCCGCGTCGTCGTCGACCTTGTGCCCAACCACACGTCATCGGAACACCGCTGGTTCCGGGAAGCGCTCGCCGCAGCACCGGGGTCCCCGGAGCGCCGTCGCTACATCTTCCGGCCGGGACGTGGTCCGGACGGTCGTGAACCGCCCAACAACTGGACCGCCGTCTTCGGCGGTCCCGCTTGGGCGCGCGTCGACGACGGCGAGTGGTACCTGCACCTGTTCGACCCGAGCCAACCCGATCTCAACTGGGACAACGAGGACGTTCGAGCCGAGTTCGACGCGATATTCCGATTCTGGCTCGATCGGGGGGCCGACGGCTTCCGGATCGACGTCGCACACGGCATGGTCAAAGACCAGACGTTCCCCGACCTCGAACGAACCGAACGCATCCTCGAGAGCGTTCGAACCGCTGGTCACCCGCACTGGGACCGGCTGGGGATCCACGACGTGAACCGTCGTTGGCGTCGCGTGCTCGACGAGTCCGGGCGCGACGTCATGATGGTGGCCGAGGCGTGGGTGCGCCCCGAACGCATGGCCCTCTACCTGCGCCCGGACGAGTACCACCAGTCCTTCAATTTCGACTTCCTCGAGACGCCGTGGGAGCTCGAGCCCTATCGAGAAGCGATCGAACGTGCAGTGGTCGCCGCCCATTCCGTCGGTTCGAGCCCGACCTGGGTGCTGTCGAACCACGACGTGATGCGTCACGCGACCCGGTTCGGTCTCCCGAGCGACGTGGCCTGGCGAGAGTGGCCGCTGACCGGTCCGGCCGAACTGCTCGACGTCGAACTCGGAGCCCGGCACGCTCGCGCGGCTGCGCTCCTCATGTTGGCGCTGCCGGGCTCGGTGTATCTGTACCAGGGCGAGGAGCTCGGTCTGCCCGAGGTCTGGGACCTGCCGGTCGAAGTGCTCGACGATCCGGTGTGGGTCAACTCCGGGCACAGACAGAAGGGCCGCGACGGTTGTCGCGTCCCGATCCCCTGGACCGCCGACGGCCCGTCGTTCGGATTCGGCGACAACGGCTCGTGGCTTCCCCAACCCGGCGACTTCGGCAAACTCTCGGTCGAATCGCAGACCGGCGTCGACGGATCGACGCTGGAGCTCTATCGCGCCGCGCTCGCCGCGCGTGCCGCCCGCCTCGTCGCCGACGACGAGCTCGAGTGGGTCGAAGTGGGTCCGGGTGTGTTGGCGTTCCGGCGAGGATCCGGTGTGCTCTGCGTCGTCAACTTCGGCCCGACATCGGTGCCGATCCCCGACGGTGACGTCCTGGTCGCTTCGGACGACCTCGCCGAGGGGCTACCCACCGACGCCGCCGTCTGGCTCGCGCCGAACTGACCGCTGCCGCGCGGACGGGTGTCGGTGTTGCCGGGCGCGTGGAACACGCCCGTTTCGTCGTGTAGACACGCGAGGCGGACTTCGTCGTCACAGCGGGCGGAGAGGACACCATGGTCACACCCCCACCGACCCGTACGGCGCTGAGCGCATTCGGTCTCGCCGGTCTCATCGCCCTGCTGATCACCCAGTGCGCCGGAGACGGCGAAGCGGCGCGTTCGACGCGCGTCGCCGGCACTGCATCCTCGGCCGTCGCCGCGTCGATCCCGTCGACCATCACCTCGAACACCACCTCGAACAGCACCTCGAACAGCACCTCGAACAGCACCTCGACCAGCACCTCGACCAGCACCTCGACCAGCACCTCGACCAGCACCCCACCGACGATCACCGCGGCCGAGGCGATCGTGGTGACCGCTCCCCCCACGACGGCTCCGCCCACGACACCCGCACCAGCCCCCACCGACCCACCCGCACCAGCCCCCACCGACCCACCCGCACCAGCCCCCACCGACCCACCCGCACCAGCCCCCAACGACCCACCCGCACCAGCCCCCACCGACCCACCCGCCACGACGGCACCGCCCGCTCCGCCCCCTCCCCCACCGTCCGACGGCACGACGTCGTCGCGAGCGATCGAGCTCGCAAACGAACAGCGTGCGGCGGCCGGGCTCCCCGCACTCGCGAGCAGCGGGGCACTCGGCCAGGCAGCGCTCGCCCACTCGACCGATCAAGCGGCGATGCGCACGATGACCCACACCGGCTCGGACGGTTCGAACGCCGGTGATCGCATCGCCCGCGCCGGGTTCTCTGCGGGAACCTGGGGCGAGAACGTCGCCGCCGGCTATGCGACCGCCGCCTCCGTCGTCGACGGCTGGATGAACTCGTCCGGTCACCGGGCGAACATCCTCGATCCGTCGTTCACCCACATCGGTGTCGCCGTCGCCAACGCGGCCGAAGGCACGCCCTACTGGACGATGGTGCTCGCCGCCTGAGTCAGGCGAGCGTCCAACGGGTGAGCGTCACGACGACCTCGTCGTGGCGCCCCAGTACGAGCGCACCGGCGATCACGACGCCCAGGAGCGCTGCGCCGTTCGCGAACCAGGTACGGACGCGCTCCGGCGGCTCGAACGTCTCAGAGGCCAGCACGATCGCCGTCACCGGCAACATCGCCCCGAACATGTATGCGGCCATCGCCGGAAGCTGACCGGCGAGTCCCGTCTGCGCGTCGGTGAGGATCTGCCCGAGCTCCTCACCGACGCACGGGCGCCACCACTGGGTGGCGACGAACGCGATCGTGCCGGCTCCCGCGACCTGGACACGCTCGTCGACGAGCCATGCCGGCCCGGATCGGCGCGGCGCGAGCACCACGACGACGAGCACGGCAACGACGACGATCGCAGAGAACCTCAGCCACACACCGCTGACCACGAATCGGTTCGCAGCGAACCACCAACCACCGACGATCGCGGCCGACAGCACCGCCGCCAGGGATCTCCATCGCGCCCGTGTCGCGACCACGGCGACCATCGAGGGAACGACCAGCAGGAAGGTGCACGGTTGGGTCGTGGACCGCACCGCCTCGGCGAACGGACCGATCACGGCACTGGGTTCCCCGACCCGCCTCGACGCCTCACGCAGGTTCGGCCAACAGGGCGTCCACGGCTGCGTCGATCTCGTCGTAGCGGCCCTCGCCGATGTGGTCGTAGCGGATGTGCCCATCGCGATCGAGCAGGTAGATCCGCGGCCAATGACCCGAGGGCCCGTCCTGCCACGAGTGGAACGTGTGCTTGGTCGGATCCAGCGCGATCGGCCAGGTGACCCCGAGCTCGCTCGCCGCCTCGACGATGTTGGCGACCTCGGCCTCGAAACCGAACTCTGGCGCGTGGATACCCACGATCTCGAAGCCATCGTCGCGATGGTCTGCGTACAACTGCTGCATGTGCGGGAGTGTGTTCTTGCAGTTCCGACATCCGAAGGTCCAGAACTGCACGGCGACGACCTGGCCGCGCAACTCCTCCAGCGAGGTGACGTCGCTCTGGAGCCATCCGTCGATGTCGACCAACACGGGGTGACGGCCGCGATCCGGCAACGCGGGAGCCGCGATCGTGGTCGTCGTCGCAGGACGTGCGCCACCCGACCCGCTTGCAGCGATCGTGTCGCTCACCGCGAGGGCGTCCGGCTCGGGCTCGCCCGTCGATGCGATGACGACGATCGACGCCGCGACGGCGACGAGGCCGGCTGCGGCGAGCGGTCGGCCCGGGACGTTCACAGCCCGGCGTACCAGTCGTAGCTGCGCTCGGCCCAGTAGTCGGGTGGCCGCTCCCGGCTGTAGCGGATGACGCCGATTCGCTTGAGCGTCTTGATGCCGTACTTGTTGGGGGTCGCGAGCCGGAGCGGGGCACCGTGCTCCTGCTCGAGGGGCGCGCCGTGCTCACGGAGTGCGAGCAGGGTCTGCGGATGCACGATCGACTCGATGTCCCAGCCGACGTAGTACTCACCATCGGGCGTCGCCAGGCCGACGTAGCCCACGTCGCCGACGGCGTCGGCATAGCGCGCATGGAAATCGCTGAACCTGGCGCCGCCCCAATGCACGATGCTCGACCAGCCTTCGATGCACTTGTGCTCGATGACGAGATCTCGTTGCGGCAGGGCCTCGAACGTGTCGAGACCCAGCTCATCGAGCACCTGCCCGTCGGGTCCCTCGACGCGGACCGTCCAGTCGGCGAGGTCGATCTCGTCGCGAATGCCGATCCGGCCGTTGACCTGGATCGGCGTCGCATCCTCGATGTCGTACTCCGGGGCGAGGCGGTCTCGGGAGAGACTGCTCCAGATGCTCTCGTTGATCTCCAACGTGTTGCGGAGGACCTGGGGGATGCCGTCGTCGGTCGACTGCGTCTGCACCCAACGCCAGAACCATCCCGCCCCGACGACGCCGGCCACCCCGGTCAGGAACGACCGCCGCGACCTCCGACGGAATTCGTCGACCGGGATCGCCGGTCCACTGCGTGCCTGGGCGCGCAGTGCGAGCTCGCGCTCGACGGGAACCCGTCCGGTCTCGTGGTCGACGTGCTCCTCGACGTGCTCGTCGACGTGCTCCTCGACGTGCTCCTCGACGTGCTCCTCGACGTGGTCGAGAGATTGGTCGCTGGTTTCGTCGCTCACGATCCCGGCTCCTCGGTCGTTCGGTGGCCGTCGGGTTCGATCGTCGGACCCGCGGCGACCAGGTCGAGCGCATCGGGCTCCTCGATCTCGTACCCGGTGACCATGGCACGGAAGTTGCCCCAGCCGGCTCGGGCCACTTGGAGGACGTGGACGACGAAGAACAGCAAGATGCCGATCGTCATGCTGAAATGGATCAACCTCGCTCCCTGGTAGCCACCGAACAACAGCGGGAGCGGATGGAGCTGCGTCGGCTTGTAGATCGCGAAACCGCTGACGACGACGATCGCCGCCATCGCGAGCACGATCGTGTAGGAGATCCGTTGGGCGGCGTTGTAGCGGCCCTGCGGCGGTGCCTCGTCACGCAGGTGCAGATCGTGCAACACGACCCCTGCCGCTTCGGGCACCGATCTCCGGTCTGGCAGGAGATGCCGCCACTCGCCGCTCGCGACCAGGTAGATCGTGTAGATCAGCCCGTTGATCACGAACAGCCATCCGAACGCGAAGTGGAACGCCATCCCACGGGCGAGACGACGCTGCAGGTCGAACGTCTCGTACACCGCATCGGGGAAGAACGCGAACCACTGCCAACCCCCGATGCCGAACGCGTACACGTCTTCTGCCCAGTAGATGCGCAACCCGCTCCAGATCATCACGGCGAGGAGCGGGAAGTTGATCCAATGGAGCCACCGGATGGCTCGCGGGTGCTTCAGGCGCGCAACCGGCTCGGGCGATGCGGTCGGAAGCGCGTCGACGGACATGGGCCAGACGGTAGGGACTGAGAGCCGCCGCGTCGAGACGTCGGCGCGAAGTTCCTCGGGCGTTCCCTCCAGTTTCGTGAATCGTCAGGATTCCGGCGGCGACGTCGGCATTCGCGGGACGACTCGTCCCAGCGCGAGCATCACACGGCCGATGACCTCGTCGAGGTCGGCAGCGGCGTCGACGTCGATGACGTCGGATTCGTCGGCGGTCGGTGGTTCGAGAGCCGCGAACTGGCTCTCGACCATCTCGACGCCCATGAAGTGACCGACACGCGATGCGACTCGGCGGGCGACCTCGCCGGGAGTGAGCGTCAGATGGACGAAGACCACCCCGCCGGCGGCGCGCAGGACGTCGCGATAGCTGCGCTTCAGAGCAGAGCAGCTCACCACGATCCGGTCGCGGACCTCGAGCTCCGATCGCAGTCGTTCGAGCCACGGTCGTCGATCGTCGTCGGTGAGCGGGATCCCGGCCGACATCTTGGCGACGTTCGCCGGCGGGTGGACGCTGTCGGCATCGATGTAGGCGATGTCGAACCGCTCGGCCACACGTCGGCCGACGGTGGTCTTCCCGGATCCGGCCACACCCATCACGACGATGCGTGTCGTGGCGACGGACCCGAGCTCCACACGATCGAGCATGGCACAGCGAAGCGGAGCGACTCGCCCGTCGAAGCGGCCGACACGTAGGTTCGAGCGGGAGGACGCACGCGTGTTGAACCGACTCGACGACTATCCGATCCACCAGACACCCGAACCGATCGCGCATCCGGCGAGCTCGGACCGCAACGTCTACGACCGCACGTGGTTCAACGGGTACACGCTCGACGGATCCGCCTACTTCGGGATCGGGATCGCGATCTACCCGCACCGGCGGGTGCTCGACTGTGCCTTCAGCGTGGTGACGGCCGGCGGGCGGCAGCACTGCTTCTTCGGATCGAGACTGGCACCGGTCGAACGGACCGAGATGCACGTGGGGCCGTTCCGCCTCGAGATCATCGAACCGCTCCGGCGAGCCCGGGTCGTGCTCGACGAGAACGACACCGGCATCTCTTGCGACCTCACGTTCTCGGCGCGCACGGCGCCACTCGAGGAGACCCGCCAGGTGCTGTGGAACGGCACCCGACGATTCATGGACGCGACCCGATTCGCGCAGTTCGGCCGGTGGGACGGCACCGTTTGCTCACCCGACGGCGATGTCGCCGTCACCGACTGGTACGGCACCAAGGATCGATCGTGGGGAATCCGTGGTGTGGGTGAGCCCGATCCTCCCGGCGCGCCGAGCCAGATCGGTGGCATCTTCTTCCTGTGGGCACCAGTGTTCTGGGACGACCACGTCTCGCATGCGCTGTTCTTCGACGGTCCGCGCGGCGACGTGTTGGTGCGAGAGGCGATGACGACGCCGCTGCACCGCCTCGAAGCAGACGTTCCCGGCACACCACTCGGTCAGGAGACGCGCATGGCGACCGCCGCCCATCGCGTGCGCTACCGGACGGGCACCCGGCTGGCAGAGCGGGTGGCGATCGACCTGATGACGCTCGATGGCGACGTCCGCACGATCGAGTTGGACCCGATCCTGCGATTCCACATGAAGGGCCTCGGCTACGGGCACCCGACGTGGAAACACGGCACGTGGCACGGCGAGCTCGCCATCGGAGGCGAGTCGTTCGATCCCGATCATCTCGATCTGCTTCGGCCCGAGAACATCCATGTGCAGCAGATCTGCCGAGCGAGCGACGGTGCACGTGAGGGCGTCGGCGCACTCGAGCAGATCGTCGTCGGCCCCTACGCGCCCGCCGGTTTCACCGGTGCGCTCGACGGTGCGAGCTGAACAACCCGGACGTCAGGTCTCGCTGACACCTTTGGGTGCTCGCTGCTTCATGAAGCCGAACAGGTAGCCGGCGACGCGCCGCATCTGGATCTCCTCGGCGCCTTCGGTGATCCGGTAGCGACGGTGATGCCGGTAGATGTGCTCGAACGGCGTGTGACGCGAGTAACCGAGGCCACCGTGCACCTGCATCGCCCGGTCGGCGGCTTCGCAGCACAAGCGATTCGCCCAGAAGTTGCACATCGACACCTTGTCGCTCTGCGAGAACGCGCCGTCGCGGTCCATGAGTGCGGCGGTCCGGTGGATCAGGGCGCGCAGCATCTCGCACTGCGTCTGGAGCTCGACGAGCGGGAACTGGATACCCTGGTTCGTGGCGAGGGGCTTGCCGAACGGGGCCCGACGCTTGGCGTACTCGATCGACTCGTTGATGCAGAACTGGGCCGCTCCGAGGCTGGACGCGGCCTGGCGGATGCGGTTCTCGTTGAAGAACTCTTGGACCACACCGAGCCCGCGACCGACGCCACCGAACACCGCTGCGTCTGGTACGCGCACATCGGTGAGGCGGATGTGGGCGTGGTCGGTGGGCATGTTGAACGTCCACAGGAACTCGAGCACCTCGAAGCCGGGGCTGTCGGTCGACACGAGGAAGGCGGTGATGCCGTCGCCGTCGCCGGCGCGCCCCGACGTCCGGGCGAAGATCAGGTCGTACTGGGCCTTGTGGATGCCTGTGTTCCAGGTCTTCTCGCCGTTGATCACCCACTCGTCACCGTCACGGAGCGCCGTGGTCTCCATGTGGGTGGCGTCGGAGCCGTGCTCCGGTTCGGTGATGCCGAATGCGAATCCGCGCCGACCGTGGGCGAGATCGTCGACCCAGTCGTGTCGCTGTTGCTCGGTCCCGTACTTGAGCATCAGCAGCAGACCCACGTTGTTGCCGACGATCGAGTGCTCGTTCTGGAGATCGTTGTGCAGACCGAGGCCCTTGGTGGCGAAGTGCTCCCGGATCACGGCCATCCCGAGGATCGTGCCGTCACGTCCCCCGTACTCCTTGGGGAACGGGTACCGGTAGTGACCAGCGGCGTCGGCGCGTCGCCTGGCCTCATCGAGGAGCGACTCCCACTCCTCGTTGGGGAGACCGTCGCGCTCCCAGTCGGTTCTGGCGTCCTCGCGGCGGTGGTCGAAGAACCGGATGTTGTCGTCGGCCTCCTCGAGCGGCCGGATCTCACGTTCGATGAAGTCGTCGAGCTCGTCGAGGTAGTCGAGCAGATCCTGTGGCAGGTCCGGGTCCATCGTGTGCATCGTCACGTCCACTCTCTCGGCACGTCGTCATGCAACCACACCGTCCGTGCGATCAGACGATCGTGGCGTCCGATCGTGGTGTCCGATCGTGGTGTCGGAGTCGTGCGTCGCCGCTTCGATCGCTCGCCAGACATGATCCGGTGTGGTCGGGATGTCGATGTGCCGCACGCCGAGGTGGGCAACGGCGTCGACCGCGGCGTTCTGCACCGCCGGGGCCGCCGGTGCCACCGCCGCGAGGCACCTCGTCAGTGTCACCGTGACGGACCTCGATCCGGTCGAAGGGGATACCGGTCATGTCGCTGGCGAGCTGGGCGAAGGCCGTGTGATGACCCTGCCCGTACGACGAGGAGCAGGTGAGGACGAGCGCCGATCCGTCCGGCCGGATCTCGATGCTGCCGAACTCGGCGTTGGCAAGCGGGTTGGCGATCGCGAGGCACGCGGACGATCCGAGCCCGAGCCACGGGTACGGTGCGACACTGCGCGCTGCGATGTCCTGACCGGTCGCCGCCGCCGCCGCTCTTCGCAGGCGCCCACCCGGTCGCACCTCCGCCGCCGGCGCGTGCTAGATCGTGGAGGGTGTTCGCGACCGATTCGATCCTGCCGCCCGAGCCCGAAGGGCCCGAGACCTTGCACGACCGCGAGTGCCGGGTACGGGCCCACCCGCTCGACGATCACCGCATCCTGACCCAGGGTGCGGTCGGCGACCAGAAACCGCCCGGCCTCCACCACACGAACGCACTCCTCCAGGCGATGGCTCCGATCGCGATGCAGTGCTTCTGGTCGAGGCGCGCCGCGAAGGCGAAGCTCGAGGGCGAGGCCAGCCCGATCGTCGGCCGCGATCGCGGGCGTCACGACGACGGCTGGAAGCGCATCATCGGCACCAGTCACATCCGGGATCCGGACGGACCACGGGTGGCGGCACGACTTGCCGGCGCTGACGAGGACCCGCCGCTCTTCCTGCGCAGTCGGCTCGCCGAGCTCGGCGTCGACAGCCCGGCCCTCGGCGGCGGATCGTGACGGTGCTGAGCGACGACGAGCGGGCCATCGTCGAGTTGGCGGCCCGATGGGTCGACGGTGAGGTCCGCCCGGTTGCCAACGCCCTGGAACACGGTGACACCTACCCCGAGCGCCTCATCGAGCAGATGAAGCAGATGGGGGTGTTCGGCCTGGCGATCCCCGAGCCGTATGGCGACTTCGAGGTCTCGGCGCGCTGCTACGCGCAGGTGACCGAAGAGATCGCTCGCGGCTGGATGTCGCTGTCGGGGGCGTTCGGCGGGCACTCGGTGGTGTCGAAACTGTTGATGCGGTTCGGCACCGACGCCCAGCGCGAGACCTACCTCCCTCTCATGGCCACGGGTGAGCTCCGAGCGACGATGGCACTGACCGAACCCGACGGGGGTTCCGACCTGCAGGCGATGCGCACCGTCGCACGACCGGCCGACGGCGGCTACGTGATCGACGGCGCCAAGACCTGGATCACGAACGCCCGCACGTCTGGGCTCATCGCGCTGCTCTGCAAGACCGACCCGCACGCCGAACCTCGCCACCGTGGCGTCTCGATCCTGCTCGTCGAGCACGGGACGCCGGGCTTCACCGTGTCACGCGATCTTCCGAAACTGGGCTACAAGGGCGTCGAGTCGTGCGAGCTGCACTTCGACGACTGTCGGGTACCGGGCACGGCACTCCTCGGCGGGACCGAAGGCAGCGGCTTCGCGCAGATGATGGCGGGCCTCGAGACCGGACGAATCCAGGTCGCGGGCCGGGCGATCGGCGTGGCGCGCGCCGCCTTCGACGACGCAGTGCGGTACTCCCAGGACCGGTCCACCTTCGGCTCGCCGATCTGGCAGCACCAAGCCGTCGGCCACATGCTCGCCGACATGGCAACCCAGATCACCGCCGCCCAACAGCTGAACTACCACGCGGCCGACTGCATCGACTCCGGACGCCGCGCCGACATGGAAGCCGGGATGGCGAAGTTGTTCGCCTCGGAGATGGCAGCGAAGGTCACGCTCGACGCGATCCGGATCCACGGCGGTCACGGCTATTCGACCGAGTTCGACGTCGAGCGCTACTACCGGGATGCGCCGTTGATGATCGTCGGTGAAGGCACCAACGAGGTGCTCCGCAACGTGATCGTCAAGCAGGTCATCGGCCGCCAGGGCCTCGTGTGAACCTGGCGGCGGCCGGTCAGCGCCGTCCGTCGGCGTACATCGCCTCGACCTCGTCGGCGTGTTGCTCGATCACCACCGACCGTTTCACCTTCATCGTCGGCGTCAGCTGGCCGCCTTCGACCGTGAACGGTTCGTGGAGCAGCCGCCATTGCTTGATCTGTTCGACGGGTGCGTGTTCGCGGTTGACCCGCTCGACACCTGCGGCGACGTCGGCGCGCAGGGTCGGATCGTGCACCAGCGCAGCGATGTCGGCGAACGCGCCATGCTCCTCGGCCCAGTCGGCAGCGTCGTCCGGGTCGAGGGTGAGGAGGGCGACGAGGTACTTGCGGCCGTCGCCGACGACGACCGCCTGACCGATCAGCGGCTCCATCGCCAACCGGCTCTCGATCTCCGACGGCGAGATGTTCTTGCCGGCCGCGTTGATGATGAGGTCCTTCTTCCGCCCGGTGATGGTGACGTACCCGTCGGGGTCGATCGAGCCCAGATCTCCGGTCGACATCCACCCGTCACCGTCGATCAACTCGTGAGTCGCGTCCGGCCGCCGGTGGTAGCCGGCGCAGACGCTGCCACCGCGCACCAACAGCTCGTCGTCGTCTGCGGTACGCACCTCGAGGCCCGGCAGAGGCACCCCGACCGTGCCGATCCGGATCGCATCGGGCGGGTTGACCGTCGCCGGACCGCAGTCCTCGGTCTGCCCCCACACCTCCGCGATCGGCAGCCCCAGCGCATGGAACCAGCGAACGAGATCGGGGTGGATCGGCGCAGCGGACGACACCACGATCCGCGCCTGATCGAGACCGACCTGGCGGCGGAGCTTCGCCCCGATCGTCCGGTCGAGGAGGTGATGCAGGCGCTGCTCGCGCCGGGTCGGTTCCGGCCCACCGTCGGAGGCGCGCACTGCGGCGAGACCGAGCGACACGTACTTCTCGATGACGGCCCGGACCGGCATCGGCTTCGCAGCGATCTGATCGAGGATCGCATCGTGGAATTTCTGCCAGACACGGGGTACCGCGAAGAAGATCGTCGGCCGGCAGGCTCGGAGGTCGTCGGGCACCGTGGCCAGGCTCCGCGCGAACCACGTCTCACCACCCGACACGATCTGGCCGACATGGCTGGTGATGCGTTCGGCGATGTGGCTGAGCGGCAGGTAGCTGAGGAACCGATCTTCGGGTCTCAGCTCGACCATCGTGTCGACCGCTGCGGCAGTCCACTCGATGTTGCCGTGGGTGATGATCGTTCCCTTGGGCGGGCCGGTGGTGCCGCTCGTGTACACCAGGGTCGCGGTGTCGTCGGCCGACACTGCACGCGCTCGGCGTGCGACCGACTCCCCGTCGCCGTCGAGTCGTGCCCGACCCTCGCGCCGCATACGAACGAGATCGATCATCAACGAGTCGCGATCGAGACCCGGAGACGGCACCAACCCGATGATCCGCTCGACGGTCGGCAGGTGCTCGAGATGCAGCAGGACCTTGGCGACCTGCTCGGCGCTGTCGACGAAGCAGGCGCGGGCGCCCGAATCCTCGAGCACGTAGGCGACCTGCGGCGACGAGCTCGTCGGGTAGATGGGCACCGTGATCGCACCGACCGACAGGATCGCCAGGTCCGCGATGTGCCACTCCGGACGATTCCCGGCGAGCAACCCGACCCGGTCACCCGGCTCGACACCGAGTCCGATCAGGCCCGCCGCCACCTCGTCGACCGCGGCGCCGTACTCGCCCCAGGTCAACGCCTTCCACACGTCGCCTTCGTGAAACCGCACCGCCGGGCGAGCCGGCTGCTTCGCAACCCGCTCGCGGAATCGATGCACCACCGTTGCCGTCGGAACCTCGATCCCGGACCGACGAGTCGACGCGACCGTCTCGACCTTCGCCACGACACACCTCCTCGATGTCCGAATCATCGCGATGCGATGCCGCCCCCGGCCAGTGCCGAAGGTCACCGCCCTGGGGCGGTCCGCAGGGCACTGGTCAGCGTGGCGAACTCGTCGGTGAGCGCACCGGCCAGGACATCGATGTCGGGGCACGCATCGGGATCGGCGAACAACGAGATCGTGAGCCGACCCGCATACGACAGCACCGCCACCCCGAGTCCCAGACGGGGGCCGAGCGGTACGACCGGGATGATGTCGTCGATGCGGGCGCCCAACAGGTACAACGGAATCGGCGACCCCGGCAGATTGGTCACCACGAAGTTGACGTAGGGCTGAGCCGCGACCAGCCGGGTGAGTGCGGCGGTACCGATGGCCGGCACGTGATCGAGGGCATCGAGCACCGCGGCGAAGCCTTCGCCTTCGTGGGCCGCCTTGAGGCGACCCATGCGCTGTTGCACGATCTCCAGCCGTCGGAGCGGGTCGGGTTCGCCGACCGGCAGCTCCACCATCACACCGCCCACCCGGTTCCCGGGTTCGGCCGCCATCTCGTCCTCGCGCGTCGAGACCGGCACCAGCACGTGGACGTCCGCCGGCGGTTCGTCGGCGGTCACGAACCATGCTCGCGCAGCCCCCGCCACGACCGCCAGCACGATGTCGTTCACGGTGGCCCCGACGGGCTTGCGGAGATCGTGGACCTCGCCGACGTCGAGGGCGACCGCACGCAACACGCGATCGCGACCGATCTCGCGGTTGAACCTCGTACTCGGCGCCGAGGCGCCCGGCCGCAGTACGTCGCGCGCCGCCGCCGCGACGTTGCTCATCCGTTGGCCGACCACAGCGGGCCCCTTCACGACTGCCGTCACGCTGCGGCCGATGACGTCGACCGGATCGACGAACTGCTCGACGACGGCGTCGGCCATCCGCCGAACGGCGGTCGGCGCCGAGGTCGGCTCGATCCGCACCGGTTCGTCGGGACGTCCATCGGCCTCGACATCGAAGATCGCGCTCGCCAGCTCGACTCCGCTGATGCCGTCGATCAACGCGTGGTGCACCTTCTCGACCATGCCGACCGAACCGTCCGCGAGCCCGTCCACGAGCCAGAGCTCCCAGAGCGCGTGCGATCGATCGATCGGCTCGCGAAAGAGCTCGGCGCAGCGGTCGAGCAGAACCTGCCGATCGCGCGCGTCGTTCCCGTGTGCCTCGATCGAGGTGAGGCGGACGTGACGTCCGATCGAGAAGTCCTCGTCGTCGACCCACAGCGGACGTCCGATCCCGAGGGGAACCTCGGCGATCCGGCGAGTGAACCTGGGGATCCGACGGATTCGGGCCTCGACGTGACGGCGGACGGCGTCGAGCCGGATCACTCCGGCCTCGTCGCGGAGCCGATCGCCGTCGAGCACGAACGCCGCCCCGATGTGCATCGGGGTCTCCGGGGACTCGAGACGCAGAAACCCCGTGTCGAGTGCCGACAAACGTTCCGGTCGACGGGGTTCGGCCGTGACCGGATCGTCCTCCGGCGGTCGAGGTCGGGGCGGACGCGTCTCGGCCGCCGCCACGACCTCGTCGAGACCCGCCGCGATGAGATCGCGCAGGAGCTGGGGTTCGCTGACCGCCTCCGCATCGGTCAGGGTTCCGACGCAACCGGTGTCGAGATGGGAGACGAACGCAACGTTGAGCGCGGCACCGGCGGTCGGCGCGAAGGCGTGGATCCGCTCGACCCGAGCTCCCGCCAGGTAGTGCGGTTCGGTGAGGCCGGGCACATTGGTGAGGGTGAGATCGACGCCCTGCATCATGCCTCCGACGACCCCGCTCGACAGGGCCGAAGGCAGCAGTTGCACCATGCCGGCGAGCGATTGACTGAACCCGAGTGCTCGCTCGCGACGTGACGTCTGAACCCGGACGCGCATTGCCTCCATGCGGTCGAGCGGGTCGTCGAGGTCGGTCGGCACGACGAAGCGCACCGGCGCCCACTGGTTCCCCGCGCGGGCGTGACCCGATCGTCGGAAGCTGACCGGCATCGTGACCCGCAGACGATCCGCCGGGACCCCCAACTCGCGGTGGTACGCGGTCAGCCCGCCGATCACGCCGGCGAAGAAGGCGTGGTTGATCGTGCACCCGTGGCGTGCGGCCGCCCGGTGGAGGCGGTCGAGCTCGATCTCGCTCATCCCGATGTCGCGCTGCATGCTGCGCCCGGTCAGCAACGGTGAGAGCGGTGCCGACGACGGAGCGAGCAACCGGGTCGCCGACCGGGCGCCGTCCCACACCGCGCTCGCCGTACGCATCGGGTGGAACGCCGCCGTGGCCGCCACGCCGGCCGCCACGAACGGCAAGGCGGCCGCACGCCGAACGGCCCGATCGACATCGTCCTCCGTCGCAGCCGTTCGGCGGCCCGGCACCGGGATCGGGATCGTCGAGAGATCGCGCCACGGAGCCGAGCGCTCCCGGTCGAGCAGCACATCGAGCAGCCCGATACCGCCGACGCCGTCGGTCAGCGAGTGGTGCACCTTGAGCACGAGCGCCGACGCGCCGACGCCGCCACTCAGGTAGGTGCACTCCCACAATGGGCGCGTCCGTTCGAGGGACGAGCTCGCGAGCGGTGCGGCCACGGCAGCGATCGCGACCTCGTCCACGACGCCGGCCACGTCGAGGAACGACAGATGATCGATCAACCGGAAGTCAGGGTCGATCTCCCAGTGGGGCGCCCCGATGCCGCCCGGGTTCGCAACCACACGCTGACGCAGACGGGTGATCCGGCGAGAGGCGGCCTCCAGCACGTTGGTCAAGCGTTCGCGATCGACCTGACGGTCGAGCGTGAGCACGGCGACGATCGTCGTCCGCAAGCGCGGATCGCGCTCGATGTCCCAGAGCGTCGCATCGGTGGGGTTGAGCCGCGTGGGAGGAACCGCGACGACGTCGTCGAGACCGATGGTGTCGCGGCGGCGCGCTGCTCCCACGGCAACATTGTCGTGCACCCGGCGCACGGCCGCCGGGGTCTTCTGACCCTTTCTGACCCTTTCTGACCCTTTCTGGGCACCGTGCCTGCTTTCTGGGCACCGTGCTTGTTCTGGGCACCGTGCTTGTTCTGGGCACCGTGCTTCAGACGGTACCTTCGGCACGGAGCGTGGCGATCTCCGCTGCTTCGTACCCGAGCTGGCGCAGCACCGCATCGGTGTGCTGGCCCACGGCGGGTACCGGGTCGAAGCGCTCGCCGAGGCCCCGCAGGATCGACGGCGGTCGCAGGGCCGGTACGACACCGACCGGCGTCTCGACCTCTCGCCATCGATCCCGTGTGGAGAGTTGAGGATGCGCGATCAGCCCTGCGACGTCGTTCTGGCGCGCATTGGCGATGCGGGCGCTGTCGAGGCGGGCCACGACGGCATCGACCGTGAGCGTCGCGAAGACGGTCTCGATGATCGCCGTCAGTTCGAGCCGGTGCTGGGATCTCAACGAGTTGGTGACGAAACGCCGGTCCGACACCAACGCCGGCCGCGTCAACACCTCGGTGCAGAAGCGCGCCCATTCGCGTTCGTTCTGCACGCCGAGCTGCACCGTGCCGTCGAAACACTCGAACGGTCCGTACGGCGCCACGTTCGCATGGCTGGCGCCGGAGCGGGCGGGAGGTTCGCCGGTGAACATCGTCGAGTAGATCGGGTGGCTCATCCACTCCGTCAGGGCGTCGAACAGCGAGACCTCGATCGCGGTCGCTCGTCCCGACCGTTCGCGGTGGAACAACGCCACGAGGATCGCCGAGTAGGCGTACATCCCACCCGCCAGGTCGGCGACCGAGATCCCGGTCTTGACCGGGCAGTCCGGGGTGCCGGTCACCGACAGCACTCCGGCTTCGCACTGCACCAGCAGGTCGTAGGCCTTCTTGTCGACGTAGGGGCCCGACGACCCGTATCCCGACAGGTCGCACACGATGAGGCTGGGGAACTTGGACTGGAGCACATCGGCACCGAGCCCCAGCCGGCGGGCGGCTCCGGGCGCCAGGTTCTGAACGAAGACGTCGGCATCGGCGAGCAGCCGTTGGAGCACGTCAGCCGCTCCGGCTGCCTTCAGATCCAGGCTCACCGACTCCTTCGACCGGTTCAGCCAGACGAAGTAGCTCGCCATCCCCTTCACCCGTTCGTCGTAGTGGCGTGCGAAGTCACCCACACGGGGTCGCTCGATCTTCACGACCCGCGCACCGTGGTCGGCGAGCTGGCGTGTGGCGAACGGTGCCGCCACCGCCTGCTCGATCGAGACCACGGTGATCCCTTCGAGAGCCAGCGGAGGGAGCGACATCGGACGTCACCCGCCTGAGAAGCGGAACTCGACCGTGCCGAGCGGACCGTAGTCGGCGACGAACGCGTCTCCGGGACGGACCCAGAGTGGGCGGGTGAACGAACCGGCGAGGATCAGCTCGCCCGCTCGCAGCGTGACGCCTCGGGCAGCGAGCCGATCGGCCAACCAGGCGACCCCGTTGGCGGGGTGGTCGAGCACCGCAGCCGCGACGCCGGACTCCTCGATGACACCGTTGCGACGCAGGACGGCGCTGACCCACGGGAGATCGACCGTCGCCGGGTCGATCCGCTGCCGGCCCACCACGATCCCCGCGTCGGCGGCGTTGTCGGAGATCGTGTCGACGATCGTGCGCGTACTGCCCGTATCGGGGTCGACCATCTCGATGCGCGCATCGAGGATCTCGATCGCCGGCGTGACGTACTCGGTGGCTGCGAGCACGGCGGCCTGCGTGCAGCCAGGTCCGGTGAGGTCGTCGCAGAGCACGAATGCCAGCTCGACCTCGATCCGCGGGGCGATGAACCTCCCGAAGGGCACGGTGTCGCCGTGGCCGTAGAACATGTCGTCGTAGATGACGCCGTGGTCGGGTTCCGTGATGCCGACGGCGTCCTGCATCACCTTGGACGTCAAGCCGATCTTGCGGGCACGGACGACGCGTCCCGCCCGCTCGGCGAGTGCGACGCCGGCACGCTGGATGGCGTAGGCGTCGTCGATCGTGTACTCCGGGTGCAGTTGGGAGATCTGCCGGGTCGGCGTCCGGCTCCGCTCGGCGTCGTGGATGCGGACCGCGAGCTCAGCAGCTGTCCGGTCGTCGATCATGACGACACGCGCGCGAAGGTCGGCAGACGCATCTCGATGAAGGATCGCACGGCCTCGGAGAAGTCGGGCCGACCGAAGCTCTCCGCCAAGAGCCGCTCTGCTTCGGCCTCGGCGACCCCGAACCCCCGGTGGTAGCGCTCGTCGACCTGGCGTTTCATGACCGCCAAGATCGAGGTCGGTGAGCACGTTGGGGCGAGGTGTCCGACGTATCGCCGGCAGGTGGGCAGCAGATCGGCGCGGTCGACGAGACGGTTGGCGAGTCCGAGCTGCATCGCCTCCTCCCGCCGACCCGGCGCGACGACACGACGAGGTCGATTGCGGCGGCCGGGCCGACGAGCCGGGGCAGCAGCCGGCCGAGGCCCAACTCGGCGATCAGCCCACGCGGCGCCGTTGACCGCGGCGATGATCGGCCCGTCGGCCGTCATGATGACCCGAACCGATTGTCGAACTCGCCGCCCGACCGTACCGGGTCGGTCGGGTCGGCGACGTCAGCCGAGGCGCTGGCGCGGGCATCGGCGGGGTCGCTGCTCGCGAGTCCGTCGAGTATCTGCATGTCGGGATCGGCGCGGAACGCCCGGCCATCGCCGGTGACGACGATCCCCACGACGGACGGGTCGTCGCAGGCCCGAACGACGGCATCGTGGATCTCGCGACCCATCACGTCGGCCCGGGCCTTCAGGGTCGCCGGCTTCGACAGTGCGTTGGTGACGACGGGACCGTCGACCTCGTACCGGATGTCGGAATACAACTGACGGACCCCCTCGGGCGACTCGAAGACCCGATCGTTCCAGACCTGCACTGGCGCTGGCAATGCGAGCAGCGGTGCGTGCGGTGACGTCGCACCTTGTGGAGACTCGTTGGACAGCCTGTGGACGCCTCGTTGGACACCCCGGCTGGACACCTTGTGGCGGGTGCCGCCAGGTCGAGGGACGCACGCTTCGCGGATCCTGCGCATCGCCGCGGCCTCCCCGAAACGTGATCGGGGCATCGTCACGCGAACACTTCGACGGGGTCGCCCAGGCTGTCGAAGTCGGGTTCCACGCCGAGCCCCGGCGCATCCGATGCGAACAGCTTGCCGTCACGGACAGGTGGCGCCGGTCGTCCGGTCGATCGGGTCACGTAGTGGTGCAGGTCGGTGGAGTTGACGAGGTACTCGGCGGGTGTCGACGCTGCGGCGTGGGCGACGATCGACGACGTGATCTCTGCGCCCCAGGTGTCCTCGACCACGACGGGGATGCGGTGGTCGACCAACAGGTCCCGGATCCGGCGCATCTTCGAGAGACCACCCAGGTTGGAGATCTTCAGACACACGATCTCGGCGCCCCGGTCGGCGATGATCCGGTGCACGATGCCGACGTCGGTGACGCACTCGTCGAGCTTCATCGGCAGATCGCAGTGGCGTCGGACCTGTTGGCACTCCTCGTAGGTTCGACACGGCTGTTCGATCACGTACTCGAGGTCGCGGGTGGCGCGCACCACCCTGATCGCGTCGTCGACTCGCCAGCCCTGATTGGCGTCGACCAGCGCCTGCTCCCCGGCCAACAGGAGCGGGACCGTCGCCTGGATGCGTTCGATGTCGAGCGCCCAGTCGCCACCGACCTTGATCTGGAACTGCCGGTAGCCGGCGGCTCGGTGAGCATCGAGCTCGGCCACCGTCTCCGCCGTCGGCTTCTGCGGCGCGACCCGGTACATCGGAGCACCGTCGGTGAGTTTGCCGCCGAGCAGCATCCAGACCGGTTGTCCGGTGGCCTGGCCGAGGATGTCCCAGCAGGCTGCGTCGATCGGCGCCTTGGCGTATCCGTGGCCGAGCACGGTGCCGTCCATCAGCCGCTCGATGCGCGCCACCTGGCGTGGATCCTCACCGAGCAGGCGCGGTGCGAGGAGCCGGGCGGCAGCGGCGACACCCTCGGAATGGGCGATCATGTAGTTCTCGCCACACGGTGTGAACTCGCCGCAACCGCTGATCCCGGCATCGGTCTCGATCACCACGACTGACGCCAGTGCGGTCGAGATGACGTTGCCGGCACCCCACACGTACGTTCCCCCGACGTACGGCAACTCGGCTCGGTAGACGCAGACTCGCGTGATCTTCACGTGGACACCTTCGTCAAGCGCCGACGGGTCCCCTCGCGTTCGATCGCCCACTGCTCGGCGCCGAGTCGCTCACCCAGCCGCCGGATCCGCAGCCCGCGGGTCTCGATCGGCGGTATTCCAGCGCCGACCATGCCCTCGAAGCGGGCCGCGAGCGCTTCCTTCTTCCGGACCTGATGCGGTTGGAACAGGTCGAGCTGGCGCGGTGTGACCGGATCGCCGAGCACCAGGTCACCGGCGGCGACGGCGTCGGCGACGAGGCGCTCGCCGACGCCGGTGCGGACGATCATCGTGTTGAACCCGTCGTCCTCCCCGAAGGGCGCGCCGCCCGGCCACGCGTCGGCGGCCGCGACGTCGGCCGTCTCGCCGAGCGCGTCGGGGCACAGCTTGCAGCGTGTCTCGACGTCCCAGGACGACTCGTCGGCCCACATCTCGGCGTAGCTCACCTCGTACCCGCCGGCCTCGGTTTCGAGGCGGGTCGGGCCCGGATTGCCGTTCCCCCGATACCGGAACGACTCGACGTCGTGCTCCTCGAGCCCGAACCGGTCGAGCAGGCCCAGCGTCTTGGTGAGGCGCGACTGCCCACCGCAGACGAGCGCGAGCCGAACGATGCAGTGCTCCTCGATGCGAGGATCGACCGATGCGTAGCGGTGGATCGCGCCGAGATCGCACGGCTTGCCGACCACGGCGAACGGCTGGTCGCGGTCGAGCGCGGCACCGAGACCAGCGAGCGGTGCCGTCGGGCCGTACCTCGACCCGGAGTTCGCGATCACGTCCTCGGTCGTCTCGCTGTGTACCCATCGACTGCGGATCGGTCGTTCGGGATCGGCGCCGACGTGCAGGATGAACATCGCCGGACCGGTGCGGAGCAGGTGCACCGCGAGTGCGGTCAGCACACCTCCGGTCGCCGCCCCGAATCGGATGGACGGGTCTGCGGCCCACGCCATCGTCATCGAACGATGGCCGCCCCAGATCTCGTCGACGGTGGCCGCCGAATCGGCTCGTGCCTCGGCGACGGCGCCCGGGCACGCCGCGAGGAGCCTGTCTTCCTCGGCGCCGGTGAAACCGTCGACGACGTCCGGACGCAGCGAACCGGCGGCGTTCATGGTCATCCGGATGCGCCCTCCGGTCACCGCCTCGCACAGGCCGCACCCGATGCAGAGATCGAAGCGAACGACGTCGGCGATCGATCCGATCCTCACGACGACACGGCCAAGCGGTGACATCGGAGGTGCTCGTAGTGGGGCAGCACGATCTCGTAGGCCCGCCGCACCCGTTCGGGGACCCGTTCGATGTCGACCGACGGGCTGTCTTGCGGCTTGAGGCCGTCCGAGTTGCGGAGGTTCTCGTGGAACGATCCGCCGTCCCACCAACTGACCTCGTCGCGTGCACCCGGTTCCCAGCTGAGCGCCTCGGGGACGAACGCGAGCCCGACGGAGCGGCACCACGCCTCGACGGCACTGGGCGGTTCGGAGAGCAGATCGTCGCTGTCGAGCACAGGTGGTGGCTCACCGTCACGATCGCACAGCCGATCGAAGAGTTCGCGTTGCTCGGCGAATCCGGTCTCCTTGAGGTGGAAGTCGGGCCACTTGCGGTACATCGAAGAGATGGTCTTCGCCGGGTCGCGGATGAGGAAGCTGTGGGTGAAGTGGTCGAGGAAGTCGTCGGTCCAGACCGGTTCGAGGTAGTGCGGGAAGTCCTTGATGAACACCGGGCCGGATTCGGCGGCCGTCAGCAACTCTGCCCAGCGCGACTCGTACGTGAGCCCCGGCGTCCGGACGCTCTCCGGCGTCGCGCGCGGCCACAACGGTGATTCACCCTGGTACCAGACCTCACCGAACGGCTCGTGGAAGCAGGTCAGGTCGCCTCGCGTCCGCATCATCCACTCGAACGCCGTCGACGTCGAACGTGGGACCGCCCAGAGCGCGACGATCGGTGTCATGCGCCCCGGCCCCCGATCGTGCGACTCCGGATCACATCCGCAACCGTTCGCCGGTCGGATCGTAGATCGGCTCGCCGAGCACCCGGGCGGGTCGGACGTCGCCGATCACCCTCACCTCGAGCTCGGTGCCCGGCTCGCTGTAGTCCGGCGCAAGGTAGGCGAACGCCAGCCCGTGGTCGAATGTGTAGCCGTAGGCGCCGGTGGTGACGAGGCCGATCGGGCGCCCGTCGGCGTAGACCGCGTCGCTGCCGTGCACCTCGGCGACATCGGTGTCGACCGCGAGGTAGGTGAGTTCCCATCGGTACGGTCGTTCCCCCGATTCGGCTGCGGCGCGCCGAGCGAGCACCGCGTCGCGTCCGACGAAGTCGCCCTTGTCGATCTTCACGAACGGATGGAGCCCGGCTTCGTCGGGGCCGACGTCGTGGGTCAGGTCGCGGCTGATCATGTACCGCTTCTCCATTCGAAGCGAGTCGAGTGCGTGGTTGCCGATGTCGGCGACACCGAGATCGCGTCCGGCGTCCCACAGCGCGTCGTAGACCGTACCGAGATCGTCGATGCCGACGTGGAGCTCCCAGCCGAGTTCACCGACGAAGCCGACTCGCAGGGCGCGCGCCGCGACGCCTGCGACCGCGATCTGCCGGGCCCGCAACCAGCGGAACGACCGGTTGGAGAGGTCGACGTCCGTGCACCGTTCCAGGAGCGTCCGACTGAGCGGCCCCGCGAGCGTGATCACCCCGAGGTCCTGCGACACGACGCGCAGCTCGGCGTCGGCACCGACGGGCCAGTGGGCCTCGATGAACTCGCGGTCCTTCTGCTCGCCGACGGCGGCCGACACGAGGTAGAGGTGATCGTCGGCGAGGCGGGTGACCGTGAGCTCGCCCTCGATCCGACCGCTCGGCGTCAACAGGTACGAGAGACCGATGCGACCGATGTCGGGCACCTTGTTGGTCATCAGGATGTCGAGCACCGCTGTGGCGTCGGGCCCGACGAGGTCGAACTTGGCGAAGGCGGTGGAGTCGAAGATCCCGACCCGTTCCCGCACCGCCCGGCACTCCTCTCGAACGGGCTCGAACCAGTCGGTGTGCCGGAACGCGACGACGTCCGCCTGAGGCAACCCAGCGACCTTGGGATACCACTTCGGGCGTTCCCAGCCGTAGACCTGTGTGAAGACAGCTCCGCCGTCGCGGAAACGCTCGTACAGCGGCGTGGTCCGGTACGGACGCTCCGCCGGGTGTTCGAGTCCGGGCACCGGGGTCTGATGACGGAACTCGTAGTCCTCGCAGCCCTTGACTCGGCCGTAGTGCATCGCGTCGCCCGGCTCCACGAACCCGAATCGTCGGGCGTCGTACGCCCGGACGCTGACGTCGGTCTCGCCGTGCACCATCCAGCGCGCGAGCTCGCGACCGAGCCCCGGGCCGTCGGCGATGCCGACCTGGACGCCGACGATCTGCCAGAAGTTGCGCACTCCGGACGGACCGAGGAGCGGTTCGCCGTCGGGGGTGTGCGCGATCGCACCGCGGATCACTTGCTTGATGCCGAGCGGTTCCAGGATCGGGACCCGCTCGAACGCTCGCGCGAGCCAGAATCCGATGCGGTCGTAGTCGACGGGGAACAGCGGATTCTCCAGCTGCCAGCCGGGCCCGTCGTGCCACGCGGCCTCCGCGTCGACCTGTTCGTAGATCCCGATCAGACCGGCCTGCTGCTCCTGGCGGACGTAGCCCGACAGGTAGTCGTCGCGCACGACCGGCAGTTCGCGATCGAGCTCGGCGAACTCCGGCACCACATCTGTGATCAGGTAGCTGTGCAGCGCGTTCGCCATCGGCACCGAGAGCCCGACCATCCGTGCGACCTGGTGGGCGTAGCAGCCGGCGGCGTTGACGACGTGCTCGGCGCGCACCGTGCCCAGCTCGGTGACGACGTCGAACGACTCGTCGGTGCGTCGCACGATCTCGACGACCCGGTTCCGGCGACTGACGCGAGCTCCCATCGAGCGGGCGGCGGCGACCATCGCGTTCGTCGCGCCGGTCGGGTCGACGTGGCCGTCGTTCGGTGTCCACACTGCGCCGACGATCTGGTCGACCTCGTAGAACGGGTGTCGTTCGGCGATGAACGCCTTGTCGACCCACTCCATCTCGTTGCCGACGTACTCCGCGAGACCGAGTTGTCCGCGGAGCCAATCGACCTCGGCTTGTTCGTACGCGACCCGGAAGCTGCCGCTGCGATGCCACGTGGTGGCGACGCCCGTCTCGGCCTCGAGCGAGGCGTACAACTCGCAGGCGTACCTGCGGAAGTTGGCGAGGGTGTAGCTCGAGACCGAGTGCGTCACCTGGCCGGCGGCGTGCCACGTCGACCCGGAGGTGAGCTCCGCCTTCTCGACGAGCAGGGTGTCGGTCCATCCCTCATGGGCGAGGTGGTACAGCAGGCTGGCGCCGGTGATCCCACCGCCCACGACGACGACACGAGCGGACTCCGGAACTGCCATACAGCGGACGACTGTACCATCTTCGGCCTCGTCTGGTACGTTTGGACCAACCATGGTCGTGTCAGTGCACCGGAGTGATCTACGGAGTGATCTACGGAGAGATCCCGAGGAGTCGCCATGACCGTCGTCGACCAGCCAAGATCCGCACCGACACCGATCCTCGCAGCACTTGCCGAGGTGCTCGACGAGTTCCCGCCGCAGGTGCGCCGCGCCGCGGTGTACGTGCTCGACAATCCGGGTGAGATCGCCGTCACGTCGATGCGAGGCATCGCAGACGCCGCCGGGGTCAAGCCGAACACGCTCGTCCGCATGGCGCGGCGGGTCGGATTCGAGGGCTACGACGACTTCCGCGATCCGTTCCGCCAGTACGCCGCCGAGGGGACGCTCTCGTTCCCCGACCGCGCGCGCTTCCTCCAGACGATCAGCCAGGGCGGCAGCCACGGGTCGCTCCTCGCCGACATGGCCGGCGCTGCGTTCGTCAACGTCGAGTCCCTGTTCGCGAACGTCGATGCCGACGAACTGACCGCCGCCGCCGATCTCATCGACGGGGCCCGACGGGCGAACGTGCTCGGCGTCGGCACGGCACGCACCCTCGCGGAGAACTTCGCGTACGTCGCGAGCATGGCGGTCGACAACGTGGCGGCGATCCCGGTGATCGGGTTGGCGATCGACGACGTCGCCCGGATGGACGAACGCGACGTGCTGGTCGCGATGACGTTCAGTCCGTACCGCTCCGAGATCGTCCATGCGGTGCGGCTGGCGGTCGACCGGTCGGTGCCGGTCATCGCCGTCACCGACAGTCACGCCTCGCCCCTCGTGCCGCTGGCCACCCACGTCTTCGTCGTCCCCAACGACTCGCCGCTCCCCTTCTCGTCGAACATCGCCGCCACCGCCCTCCTCGAGACCCTCCTCGCGTTCGTCGTCGCGGAGTCACCCGACGACGTCGCCGCCTCGATCGCGGCGTTCCACGCCAACCGCCGTGCGGCCGGCATCTACCACGGCTGACCGATTCCGATCTCTGCGACGACCCGACGCACACGACCCACACGGAGCACCCGACATGCACTACGCCCACCCCGGACTCGCCGACCCCGAGTACTACGTCCCAGGGCTGCCCACCGACTTCGTCGCACGGCGGTACGGCATCGATCCGACCGAGATCGCCAAGCTCGGCTCCGCCGAGAACCCGTTCGGAGCGTCGCCGCTGGCGGTCGAGGCCGTCACCGACGCGCTCGGGTCGCTCCACCTCTACCCGTCCTGGACGGCCGAACCGCTGAGGGAGAAGGTGGCCGACACCTACGGGTACCTCCCCGAGCAGGTCGTGTGCGGCGCAGGTGAGACCGAGATCATCTCGCTGATCATCCGGGCGTTCTGCGAACCGGGCGGACGGATCCTGATGCCCGGGCCGTGCTTCCCGATCTACCACCTGTTCGCCGAGGCCGAGGGCCGCGTCCCCGAACTCGCCCATGCCGCCACCGATCGCACCACGATGGCGCTCGACGTCGACGGCTACATCGAGCACATCAGACCCGACACTCGGATCGTCTTCGTCACCAACCCGCACAGCCCGTCGGGCACCTGGCTGACGGAGGCCGCCGTCCGCCGCATCGTCGAGGCTGCGCCCCACGCCCTCGTGGTCCTCGACGAGGCGTACGTCCACTACTCCGACACGCCCGGCTACCTCCACCTGACACACGAGTACGACCACCTCGCCGTGTTGCGCACGTTCTCGAAGGCCTTCGGGCTCGCCGGCCTCCGGATCGGTTTCGGCATCGCACCGAAGCGGGTGATCGATGCCCTCCTGGCGGTGAAGGCCACGTGGAACATGGGTCGACTCCAGATCGTCGGCGGCATCGCCGCACTCGACGATCACGACCACGTGGGGCGAACCGTCGACACGATCGTCGCCAGCCGCGCGTACGTCCAGGACCGCTTCGATGAGCTCGACCGGTTCCGGATGGTGCCGGACAGCCGCTCCAACTTCTTCCTGATCGAGATCCTCGACCCCGACATCGACTCGACCCAGGTGTTCCAGGGCCTGCTCGAGCGTGGGGTGATCGTGAAGGACGGTTCGGTGTCGTTCCGTGGTCTCGATCACCGGTTCATGCGCAGCGACGTCAACGTGAAAGAGCACATGGACCGTCTCGTGGCGGCGCTGGCCGACCTTCCCTGAGCATCGTCGACCCGCACCCTCACCCTGCCCTGCCGTCGCCCAGCCACCATCCGAGGAGGTCACCATGAACGAACCCGCCGAGCCGACGGTGATCGACACGACTGCCGTAGCGGAACGGCCGCGCGGACTCGATCCACGGTCGTACACCGATCCGGACATCTTCGAGCTCGAGCTCGACCGGATCTTCGCCAGCACCTGGCAGCTGGTCGGCCACGTTTCTCAGATCGCCGACCACGGGCAGCTGATCACGGCGACGATCGGGCGCGAACCGATCCTCGTCGCCAACGACCACGGGACGGTTCACGGCTTCTACAACGTCTGCCAGCATCGCGGCCACGAGCTCGTCCCGCCCGGCACGACCTCGCTCCCGGTCATCATCTGCCCGTACCACGCGTGGACCTACGACCTCACCGGACGGCTCGTGCGGGCACGACGCAGCGATGTCGGCGCCATCTGCGTGCCTCGTCTGCGCGTCGAGACGCTCGCCGGTTTCGTGTTCGTCAACCTCGACCGCGATGCCGCCAGCCTCACCGCCACGGTGCCCGGTGTCGACGACGAGATCCTCGCCCTCGCCCCCGACGCAGCCGAGCGCGTCCTGACCGCGCGGATCACCCACGAGTTCCGCGCCAACTGGAAGCTCGCCGTCGAGAACTACAACGAGTGCTACCACTGCCCGAACGTGCACCAGGCGTTCACGAGCGGCGTCATCGACCCCACCACGTTCAGGATCACGACCGACGGCAACACGGTGCGTCACACCGCGGTCGGCATCCCCGCCGAACGGGCCGGCTATGCGCGGAGCACTGGCGACGACGGCTACGGCTCGTGGTACACGTGGCCGGTGTCATCGATCCAGTGCTATCCCGGACGGGTGCTCAACACCTTCCGGTGGGTGCCGATCGAGGTCGACCGGACGCTGCTGATCCGCGAGTGGTGGTTCGATTCCACCGAGGCGACGATCGAACAGCAGCGGGTGATCGATCTCGACTGGACGACGACGGTCAGCGAGGACTTCGACCTCATGGAGTCGGTCCACCGGGGCATGCGCAGCCGCGGCTACGTCCCCGGCCCGTTGATCATCGACCCGAGCGGGATCGCGGACGTCCACGCCGAGAATGCCGTTCCCCACCTTCACGAACTGTTCCGTGCGGCCGTCGACGGAGCCGTCTGACGTGACGGAGTCGCGCCAGCTGGCCGACTTCCTGGCGGGCCTCGCCGACAGCGTCGACGACCGCCTCGTGACGGCCGCGACCGACTGCCTGGTCGACACGATCGGAGCGATGGTCTACGGCGCCGAACAACCCTGGTCGCGGGCGGTCATCGACCACGCGGCCGCGAACGGCCGCGACGGCCCGTGCACCATCGTCGGCGGCAGCCGTTCGACGCCCGCGATGGCTGCGTTGGCGAACGGGGCGTCGGCCCACGCCTTCGAGCTCGACGACGTCCACGAGGAGGCGATCAGCCACCCGGGCGCGGTCGTGGTGTCCGCAGCGCTCGCGATCGGCGAGGAGCTCGACGTGTCCGGGCGCGAGCTCCTCGAAGCGATCGTCATCGGTTACGAGGCGATGGGTCGGGCGGGCATCGCGGTCGGACCGGCCTCCCACATGCTCGGCGGGTTCCACCCGACCTCGATGTCGGGCGTCTTCGGAGCGGCCGCGGCCGCCGGTCGCCTCCTCGGATTCGACGGGCAACGCCTCAACCACGCGTTCGGCATCGCTGCATCGCTCGCGTCCGGCACCATGGAGTTCGCGTCGTCGGGCGGGATGGCGAAACGGCTGCACGCGGGCCGAGCTGCGGAGGGTGGTGTCACCGCCGCCCTCCTCGCCCACAGGGGCTTCGAGGGCGCCACGGACGGCCTGGCGGGGCGGTACGGCTTCTGCCGGGTGTTCACCGACGATCCACGCGTGGAGCTGCTCACCGAGCGCCTCGGTACGCGCTGGATGATCGAGGAGATCACCGTGAAGCCGTACGCGGCCTGCAGTGACATCCATCCGATGATCGAGGCGGCGATGGCCCTGCGCGCCGAGGGTCTCGAGATCGATCGCATCGTGCGCATCGAGGCGACGGGGCCGACCAAGGCAGCGACGCAGAACTCGATGGATGGCACCACGTCGGTGATGGCCGCCCAGTATTCGGCCCAGTGGAACATCGCCGCTGCGCTGGTGGCCGACCCGGGTGATCCTGCGACCTATTCGCACGAGCGTCTCGCCGACCCCGCGGTCGTCGCAATGCAGGAACGGGTCGTCTCGGTCACCGCCGACCAGCGGTTCGACGACACGTACGCGTGGAAGATGGGTGGAGGAGTCCGGATCACGCTCGACGACGGCGCGGTCGTGGAGCGAACGGTGCACGGCCAGAAGGGCTCGATGCACGCTCCGCTCGGTCGGGCCGAGCTCGACGAGAAGTTCGCACGTCTGACGCACGGTCGCCTCGCGGACGACGCGCTGCGGCAGGTCAGAGAGATCGTTCGGTCCTCGGCTCGCGGACTCGGCGTCGCGATGCGCCGCTCGTCGCTCCCGACGACGAGCTGACGTCGATCCTCACGCCATGATCGGTTCGAACGGGAGCGAGCACACGATGGCGTCGCGTGGCCCGTCAGGAGCTTCCACGACCACCGGTGTGCCGGGATCGCAGTACGCACGATCGATGGTCGCCAGGGCGACCCCGCACCCGCGAGCGGGCGAGACGGCGACGGAGGTCACCCGACCGATCTCGACGTCCGCTGTGGTGACCGGCCACGCGATCGGGCACCGGGGCAGCTCGTCGTCGTCGATCAGCACGCCGACGATCCGGCGTCTCGGACCGGCCACGGCGATGGCTTCCAGCGCTCGGCGGCCGATGAACTCGATCGGCCGATCGAGATGGCAGAACGCATCGAAGCCGCACTCGAAGGGGGTATAGCTGCGATCCATGTCGCCGCCGTACGACAACAGACCGCCCTCGATGCGCTCGATGACGTTCGGGCAGCCCGCCCCGACGTTCAGGTCGCTACCCGCCTCCCAGAGTGCATCCCAGAGGTCGAGCGCCAGCGTCGGTTCGTCGAGATAGATCTCGAATCCACCCTGCTTGCTCCAGCCGGTCCTCGCCACCCGGAGTGGGTGACCGCGGAACGGCAACGACTCGAACCTGAAGAACTTGATGTCGCGGACGGCATCGCCGAAGACGCGAGCGACCAGTTGCTCGGCCTGGGGGCCCTGCACGGCGAGGGGCGACACGTCGGGTTCGAAGACCGCGACGTCGAGGCCCAGGCCGGTGGCGAGCCCATCGGCCCAGAGCACGACGTCGGAGTCGGCGATCGACAACCAGAAGCGGTCGTCGGCGAGCTTGAGCACGATCGGGTCGTTGACCATGCCACCAGCTCGGTCGACCAACGGCGTGTACATGCAGCGCCCGACCGTTGCCGTCGACAGATCGCGTGGGGTCATCAGTTGAATCAGCCGGGACGCGTCTGGGCCGTGGATCTCGACTTGACGCTCGGACGAGACGTCCCAGAGCTGAACGTGCTGTTTGAGGTGCCAGTAGTCGTCGACCACCGACTTGATGGCGACGGGGAGCAACATGTGGTTGTACACGGTGTACGCGGTCACTCCGATCGCGTCGATGCGCGGGGTGAAGGGCGTCGAGCGAACCCGGTTGTTCACCCAGAGCTCCGGGGCGCTCACCACGGCAGCCTGCCGTACCGTCGCATCACCGTTGCCGTCGACACACCGACGGATCGATCGTTCATCTCCCCCACTGCCCTCCAGTCAGACCTCGGGGTCGGACTCTAGGCAATCAACCGCTTCGCCGCATCGCCCGACGCAGGGTTCGTCGCCGAGGATCGCAGCGACCGGATGTCACTCGCCACGGAAGAAGGGCTCCGACGTTCGACCATGGCGCGTGTGCCCTCGGCGAAATCGGCGGTCGCCCGGAGTCCGGCCTGTTCGCCGGCCTCGTGCACCGTGACCACGGCGACGAATCGGCGAGTCGCCACGAAGCGTCCGACGGATCGGTCTCAGGCCAGTGGGGCGGACATCGCGATCTCGCGGGCGTACTCGGGCGCGGTCTCGCGCAGGACGCCGACGTCGAGAGGAGATCGGCCAAACCGAGTGTGACCGCCTCGCCGCCACGAACCCCCCGACCCGTCAGCAACAGATCGGCGGCGATCTGCTCCCCCACCGACGAGGCAGCGTGAGCTCGGTCCGAAGCCCTGGCGGAAACCGAGACGTGCGAAGCCCGCACTGAACCGGGCTTCGGTCCTGAACATCCGCACCGCGGCCGCACGGAGCTGCTCGGTCGTGAACCCCTCGTCGGCCGAGGCGAAGTCGGCCCGCAAGACGTGATATAGTTATCTCGTTATGTATCTCCGTTCGACCGCACAGGCGCTCGAACCCCTGCTGAAGGCCGTCGCCAGCGAACGCCGCCTTCAGATCCTGGAGTGGCTGAAGGACCCGGAGGCGAACTTCCCGTCCCAGGAGCACGGCGACCCGGGGCGACACGGCGCCTGCAACCTCTTCATCGTCGACAAGTTGGGCATCAGTCAGCCGGCCGCCTCGCGCCACCTCAAGTTGCTGCTCGACGCCGGTCTGATCACCGCGACGCGCCGGCGGGGTTGGACCTACTACCGGCGCAACGACGACGCCATCGCCGAGCTCGCTCGGCGGATCGCCGACATCTGAACGGACACCGACCAACACAGGAGCACAACTCATGCCCGACATACCAGTCGCCCTCGTCGTCGCAGGCGGATCCGGCATCGGCGCCGACGCCGCCCGCAAGCTCGCCGAGGACGGATATCGCGTAGCGGTCATGTCGTCATCGGGCAAGGGAGAGCAGCTCGGTGCCGATCTCGGCGGTCTGGGCGTCACCGGGTCGAATCTCGAACCCGGCGATCTCGAACGTTTCGTCGAACTCACGATGCAGACGTGGGGACGCATCGATGGCGTCGTCAACGGCGCCGGCCACGGCCCGAAAGGCGACCTGCTCGACCTGTCCGACGGCGACTGGCATCTCGGTCTCGACGTCTACCTCCTCAACGTGATCCGAACGACGCGACTGGTCGCGCCACTGATGCAACGGCAGTCGGGAGGCTCGATCGTCAACGTGTCCACGTTCGCGGCCTTCGAGCCCGATCCGGACTTCCCGACATCGGCGGTGTTCCGGGCCGGCCTGGCCGGCTTCACGAAGCTCTTCAGCGACCGGTACGCGGCGCACAACGTCCGGATGAACAACGTCCTTCCCGGCTTCGTCGACAGCCTGCCCGAGAAGGAGGACCGGACGGCGCGCATCCCGGCCGGCCGCTACGCCCGCGTGGCCGAGTTGTCGGAAGTGATCGCGTTCCTCGTCTCGGACCGGTCCAGCTACATCACCGGGCAGAACCTCCGCGTGGACGGTGGCCTCACGCGTTCGGTGTAGTCCTTCCCCGCGAACCGCATCGGGGAGAGACGTGCGCGAACGCAGGTCTTGACGATCTCTTGAAACAAGGGCCAGCCGTGAGCCGCCGATCTCTCGTTGTGGAGGATCGACGAGCTTCGGGCGTGGACGGGAGGTGTCTCGGACGGTAACCGTCGACCCGGGCGGTCAACTCCAAGACCCGGGCGTCGGCCAGCAGATCGTCGAACGCCGCCTTCGGGAAGAGGTGGTTCAACAGCGCAAGCTCCCGGAGCGGCTCGAACGGGGCTCCGACATGTGTGCCGGCTGTGAACCGGATGAGACCCTACATGGAGACGGCACCGTCGCAGTGGTCCCGTCGGCCCGAGCTGGCATCCTGTGCGACGTGGCCTCGGACATGGTGAGTGAGCATCGTGTGCTCGTCGTCGACGACGAGCACTCGATCGTCGACGCGGTATCGACGGCGCTGCGCTACGAGGGCTTCGACGTCTCGACCGCCTCGACCGGGCGAGCGGCGTTGGCGATGGTGCAGGACGGCAAGTTCGACCTCATCGTGCTCGATGCGATGCTGCCCGACCTCGACGGCTTCGAGATCGCCACCAGGGTGCGCGCCGACGGGATCGATACGCCGATCCTGTTCCTCACCGCCCGGGCCGGACTCGACGACAAGGGCCGGGCCTTCGACGCCGGCGCCGACGACTACGTCACCAAACCGTTCTCGCTCGCCGAGATCGTTATGCGGACGCACGCCATCGTGAGGCGCGGCGGCATCCAGAGCGTCGGCACCGATCGGGAGCTCCGATTCGCCGATGTGGTGATGGACGTCGAGGCGCATCGCGTGTGGCGGAGCGGCACCGAGATCCAGCTCACGGCGACCGAGTTCCGACTCCTGCGCATGTTCATGATGAACCCCGGCCGGGTGTTGTCGAAGACCCAGATCCTCGATCACGTCTGGCACTACGACTTCGACGGTGACTCGAACGTGCTCGAGACCTACGTGAGCTATCTGCGCCGCAAGCTGAACGAGCTCGGACCACCGCTGATCCACACGGTGCGACTCGTCGGCTACGCGCTGCGAGCAGAATCGAACGACTGACGTGTCGCTGCGCACGAGGCTGTTGCTCGGGTTGCTCGCCGCAGTGCTCACCGGACTGCTGGTCGTCGACATCCTGACGTACACCTTGGTCGCTCGGTCCCAGCTCGATCAGGTCGATCAAGACCTGGAACGGGCCCACCCGCCGATCGAGCGCGCTGCGTCCGCTTCAGGCGCCGAGCGCGAACGATCGATCCGCGACGCCGCCCCGGGATTCTTCGTCGAGCTCCGAGACGCCGACGGATCACGAGTCGTGACGATTCCGCTCAGCCGCCCGGGCGACGACCCGATGTCACTCCGCGATGCCGATCTACCCGCGCCGACCGGAGTCGCGACCGATGACGAGGCGACCTTCGTCTCGGTCTCCACGTCGGACGATCACCAGATGCGACTCCGCATCTCCCGCCAGTCCAACGATCAGGTCTTGGTGATCGGCCGATCGTTGGAGACCACCGACGAGACCCTCGGCAGGTTGCTCGTCGTTCTGCTGCTCGCCACCGGTGGTGCACTCGTCGTCGCGGGAGCCGTCGGCCTCACACTCGTCCGTATCGGGCTGAGACCGCTCGTGGCGGTCGAGCGCGCGGCGGCGCGGATCACCGATACCGAGCTCGACCGACGCGTCCCGGTGGGCGATGGGCGCACCGAGGTCGGCAGGCTGGCGACCGCCATCAACCGCATGCTCGATCGTCTCCACGGCGCATTCGAGCAACGCGCCGACGATCTCACCGCACTGCAGGAGTCGGAATCGCGCATGCGCAGGTTCGTCGCCGACGCCTCCCACGAGCTCAGGACGCCGATCGCGGCGACAGCTGCGTACGCAGAGCTCTTCGAGCGTGGCGCACGGGATCGCCCCGCCGACCTCGAACGGGCGATGAGCGGGATCCGCGCCGAGACGGCCCGCATGGCCGATCTGGTCGAGGACCTGCTGTTGCTCGCCCAGCTCGACGAGGGACGCCCACTCGCCGACGATCCGGTGGACCTCGCCGACGTCGTCGTCGACGCGGTCGATGCCGCCGCGGTCGTGGCGCCGGATCGGCCAGTCGCTCTGCGCATCGAAGATGCTCCCCTGATCACAGGTGACGCCAACCGGCTCCGGCAGGTCGTCGACAACTTGCTCGCCAACGTGCGGACCCACACTCCGATCGGTACGCACTGCCAAGTGGTCGTCGCATCGCATGACGATGCCGCTGTCGTCACGGTCACCGACGACGGCCCCGGCATCCCGCCGGCCGACGCCCGACGGGCGTTCGACCGATTCCACCGCGCCGATCCGTCGCGCACCCGGGCATCCGGCGGGGCCGGACTCGGCTTGGCGATCGTCGACGTGATCGTCGCCGCCCACGGCGGCACCGTCAACCTGTCGTCCGACATCGGCGTCGGTACGACCGTGACCATCCGACTCCCCCTGATCGAAGGATCCTCGTGAACGATCTGATGTGGTACCTCAGCCGATCGACCGGCATCGTCGCGACCGCACTGGCGGTCGGTGCTCTGGTTTGGGGCCTGTTGTTCTCGGCGCGCGAGACGGGTAGCCGCCGGCGCCCGAACTGGTGGCTCGACCTGCACAACTGGCTCGGCGGGATCGCTCTCGTCTTCACGCTCGTGCACATCGCGACGTCGTATCTCGACCCTGACGCCGGCCTGACCCTCGTCGACCTCTTCGTCCCCGGCGTGGCCTCAGCCGACCGACTCGCCGTGGCGTGGGGGGTCATCGCGACCTACCTGTTCGCCACCGCCGTGCTCACCTCCTGGCCGCGTCGGATGTTCTCGCGTCGAACGTGGCGGATCGTCCATCTCGGCTCGGTGATCGGAGTCGCGCTCGCGCTCGTCCACGCGTACCAGATGGGTACGGAGGCATCCACGATCACGTTCCGGGTGATCATGCTGCTGCTGATCGCGATCGGCACGTACTCCCTCGGTATCCGGTGTTTCGGTCTGATCGTCAAGCGACGCGCTACCGGCGCGTGATCCGGATTCACAGCTCGCCCACAGGGACGCATCACCCGGCGCTGAACTCGTGGTGCCTGAATGGAATCATGGAACAACTCCCCCCACCCGAGCCGGCCGCGATGGCCGACCTCGATCGCGAGGAACGGCTCGCTGCGCGTCTCGCCGCGCTGTCGGACCGTCGCAGCGCCGCTGCACCGACGACCGCAGGACCGACGAACGCAGGACGGCGGAGCGATGCTGCGTCCGACGTCGCTCGTTCGAGGCGTCATCACCCCGCGCAGGGGGCACGCGTCGCCGCCCTCGGCCTCAGCCTGGTGACGACGGGTGGTCTGGCGACGCTCTTCGCGGTGACGAATGCGGGGAACGGCACCGAGTTGCAGGGCGCCACCGTGGTGTCGCCGGCGGTCACCCCTGCGAACGCGACCTCGTCGAACGAGACACCCCAGCTCGTCCATCTCGACGTTCCCGCTCCAGCGTCCCCGGCACCGGCACCGGCAACGACGCCGGCACCGACACCGGCAACGACACCGGCACCGACGACGACGACGAACACGGTGGTCGACGGTGGTGTGTTCCACAACAAGTGGGGTGACGTCCAGGTGCGGGTCACGTTCGCGCCGGACGGCAGCCTGCTCGATGTCACGACGCTCCAGACTCCGTACCGGGACGGCAAGAGCGTCCGCATCAACGAGCGCGCGGTACCGCGACTCATCGCCGAGGCGCTGACGGCGCAGAGTGCCGCCGTCGACACGGTGTCGGGCGCCACCTACACCAGCAACGACTATCGCCGCTCGCTGCAGTCGGCGATCGATGCCGCAGCCGAGGCGGGCGTCGCCGTCGCTGCGGCCTGACCGGAGGAACCCGTGAGCACCATCACCCCCATCAACAACACCGCCATCAACAGCACCAACACCAGCAGCACCACCACCACCAACACGAGCAGCACCACCACCAACACCACCGCCAACACCACCACCAACACCACCGCCAGCACGCCCAACAACACGCCCAACACGACATCCAACACGACACCCAACACGACGGACGGGACGGACAGGCCGACGACCGGCACGAGCGACACGGGTCGTTCCCCGGTCTCGGTCCGAGCGGCCCGGTCCGGCTACCACCACGTCGAGCACGTCATGGGCACGGCGGTGTCGTTCGACGTTCGAGACCACGTCGCCGACTCCGGAGGCCTCGCCGAGGCGGTCGCGTGGCTCCATCACGTCGACCGGACCTTCAGCCCGTACATCGAGGACAGCCCGATCTCCCGACTCGGCCGCGGCGAGATCACCCTGGACGACGTCGACGACGAGATCGCCGACGTCCTGCTGATGTGCGAGTGGCTGAACGACGAGACGGAGGGTGCGTTCGACGCCTTCGCGATTCCGGCGCCCAACGGCACCACGCTCGACCCCTCGGGGCTCGTGAAGGGATGGTCGATCGAGCGCGCCGCGACGATCCTCCAACGACACGGCCACACCGACTTCACGATCAACGCCGGCGGCGACATCGTGATCCGGGGCGAGAGCGCGCCGGCGGCGCCCTGGACGGTCGGGGTCCGCCATCCGGGCGATCGTGATCTCCTCGCGATCGTCCTCGACGTCACCGGCCCGGCAGCGATCGCGACATCGGCCACGTACGAGCGCGGCGCCCACATCATCGATCCGCGTACCGGTGAGCCGACCACCGAACTGGCCAGCGTCACCGTCGTCGGCCCCGATCTCACGTGGGTCGACGCCTACGCCACCGCGGTGTTCGTCATGGGACTCGACGGGCTCGAGTGGCTCGCCGGACAGCAGGGCTACGAGGGCATGGCGATCACCCACGACGACACCGTGCTCACCACACCCGGATTCGCAGCGTGGCGGCAGACCGAGTCCACCGAGTGACGGCTGCGCCCAGATCCCAACGCTTCAACGCTTCGAGGCCGTGCGGGACCGGGCTGCTTCGGGTCGCTCGGCCGTCCGGCCAAACGTGACGGCACCTGCACGGTCGGGTTTGACTGAGATGCCGACCGCCACGGGTGCCGGGTTGACCGAGGCGGGATAGACGGCGATCTTCTGCTTGTCGGCGATCCGGCCGCCGTCGAGGTCGAGACCGCGTGAATTCGTGCCCTTCATCGGGGTGATCGTGCGACCGTCACGCCACTCGAGATCCCACCACCACTTCTTGATCGGGTTGATCGACCCGTTTCCCACCCGGTCGTCGAGCTGAGCGATCCACCGCCGGGTGAACGGCAGCCTGATCGCCGACCACAGGACGAGGCGCTCGGCCAACACCCCCTCGAGATTGAACGGGCACGTCTTCATGCAACGCCCGCAGGCCGCACCCTTCATGTTGCCGAGCCGGTACTTGGTGCACTTCTCGACGTCGGGCTTCCAGATCTCGTACCCGTTGAACATGATCGGGGTGCCGAAGCTGATCGCTCCGCAGGGGCACTCGCGTGCGCACTTGGTGCACTTGGTGCAGAAGTCCTGGAGCCCGAAGTCGATGTGTCGATCGGGGGTGAGCGGCATGTCGGTCGTCAGCACGACGGACTTGAACCGCGGGCCGACGAACGGGTTCAGGACGAGCTCGCCGATTCGGCTCAGCTCGCCCAGCCCCGCGTGCAGCACGAGCGGGATGTGCAGCACGTCGCTGTCGACATTGGTCTGGCTGCGCGCCGACCAACCGAGCGACCGGACGTGTTCGGCCATGATCCCGGCGATCTGGGCGCCTCGCATGTACGCCCGCATCGATTGCGCACCGCTGACCCAGTCGTCGCCGCTCGCTCCCTCCATCGTCTCGTACCCCTGGTCGAGCAGGATCACGACGGCGTTCCGATGGTACGGCCTGATCTCGGTGCCGTCCTCGCGGTGAGAGAACCACGCGAACAGCGGGACCTCGCAGACCCCGACCATGTCGCCCCCGAGGTGATGGGCGAGCGCCTTGAGCGCCGCGGCGTTGTGCTCGGGATCGCTGGTTCGGGACGCAGTCCGCTCGGCGACCGGTCCATCCTGGTGCGGCACCATCGCACGGATCTGGCGGAGGTATGACTGTGCCTGCGGCGTCTTGTACGCGAACGTCGCTCGCTCGTCCTGGAAGCGTGGGCCGAGATCGCCGTGCCGGGCCCGCTCGAACCAGGCGGCGCGCTTCGGCACCCGCGGCACCTCCTCGGCGATGACCAGCGTGGTCGGCTGATCGACCCGCTCGATCCGCTCCATCGGATAGCGACCCAGGTGCAGCGGGCGGTGATCGCCGTTCAGCCGCGCGATGCGCGCTCGTGTGCCGCCCCAGCCGAGCAGCCAGCCGGGTCCTGCCGTGCTGCGAAGCGCCGCACGTGGCCCGCGCTTCGCGAGTGGTGCATCGGGTGCAAGTGCGAGATCGGTCGACACGGCCGCGATCGCGAAGCCGGTCGACAGGTACGGGGCCCGCAGGACCCCACTGCGCGCCTCGACCAACCCCGCCTGCAGGGCCAGGCGATCCAGAGCGAGCTCGGTCGCTGTCGGGGTGTGTGCCGTCGCGGCGTGCCCGAGCTCACGGATGTAGCTGGCGGTGATCACCGCCAGCTCGGCAGCTCGCAGGTCGGCGTTGCGCTGACGCGTGCCCGACACCCACGATTCGCCGGGTTGCCCGGCGCCGAGATCTCGGGTGTGGGCGATGAGCACGACGACTGCGTGCCGGTGACCGAGCGACGAACCGATCCACGCCTCGTCGGGGATCAGGCAGCACCCGGCCATGTCGGCGTCGAGGAAGTACAGACCCGCCTTCAGGTTCGCTGCAACCCCGTCGGCTCCGTCGGGAATCGGCGCCTCGGGTGCCACCTGACCGGTGCGACAGCCGTCGAACAGCTCCTGATAGTGCCGGATCGCGTGGCCGACCCCGTGGTCGCCCTCTCGCCGCGCTTCAGCGGGTCGGGATGCGCCGGAAGCAGCGCCGAAGGGCCGAGCAGCCGGATCGGCGAGTCGGGGGAGCCGTTCCAGCGGGTACGGGCCGAGATGTACCGGCCGCTTGCGGTGCGAGAACAGCTTCATGATCCCCTGTCCGCAACCTACTCCCTGCAGCCGGCGCGCCGGATCGGAGATCACGAGGGCGACCAGCGGGTCATGGTCTCCTCTCCGATCGTCCACTCGACACGCGAGATCGTGCCCGTCCGGCTGAGCAGCTCGCGCGACTCGTCAGCACCGAGGGCGAGCCCACTGCTGGACTCGCTCCGTCCGTCGGGGCGTATCACCGTGACAACGTCGACGTCACCGAGATCGATCGTCATCGCCACCCCGCACATGGTGAACGACGAGCGCGCCTCACGGTCGGGTCCATCGTCGAACGACATCACGTCGTTGGGCGGGAGCAGACCCGGCGACAGGGCGACGATGCCGCCCGCCACCCGTATCCCCAGCTCCCCGAACCTGGTGATCACCTCTTCTTTGACCTGGCCGGTCATGCCGGGCTGCTGTGCTCCTGCGTGAGCGGGCGTGTGCGAATAGCAGTCGGTCGGGAACGCTCCGTACTCCACCGGACTCTTCCGGAAACCCAGACCCGACCGGATCCGGCCATACGCATCCGCCAGTCCGCGCACGACGTCGCGGTCTGCCTCTGCGTCGAGGGCCGTCCAGTACGTCTCCTGCACGGCGAGGAGCAGCTTGGCCACCATGTGCCAGTAGACGGACCCGATGCCCTCGTAGCCGTACATGCTGCCCGATCGGCCGGTGAACGATCGATGGTCGAAGACCGACTCGTACAGATCGAGGATCGAGTCGCGATCGGCGACCGACAAGGTCGTGGTCTCGAGGAGTTCTCCGAGCACCGCGGCATTCGTGACCTCAGGTCGGAACCTCAGACGCCCGTCGAGATCGGTCGCGAAGACTCGTCGGAGCGACGCGTCGAGCACGGTCGGCGCCCACCGCGGGCTGTCCGGCACGACGTTCCGCTCGAGGAACGACGGCAGCTCGATCGTCGGGTAGAGCATGAACGTGTGCTGGTCGGCGCGGTACATCGCGGAGGCGAACAGCGAGTCGATCAGCGTGAGGCCGGCGCGCGGGTCGAGCACTCCGGACGACAGCACGGCGACCTGCCCCTCGAGCATCGGACCGAGATGGTCGATCTGCGCCGTGTCGGCGGTGGGGAACGACACGAGGTTGTACGAGTGGAACAGGCCGTCGGCACGCTCCCCCAGCGTGATCGAGTGGTCGATGTGCGCTGCGGTCAGCTCGCAGAGCCGCCTCACCTCGACGATCGAGACCTCGATCATCGCACGATCGACGCCGTGGCGAACGCGCCGTCGATGAGCGGTACCGGCAGCGCCGAGCGCGTCGACCATGGAACGCCGGACGTGATCGTCGCTCGCCGAAGCAGCGGGGGCGAAACCCTCGAACACGGCGAGCAGCGCGGAGAGCCACTCCGCCACCGACGCCGACATCGGAACGGTCTCGGCCTCGAGACCGTCGAGTCGTGAGCCGACGAACCGCACATATCGGTGGAGGTGATAGAGCGTGACCATCGACAGCCCCGGGCCGGCCAGCGCGTTGTTCGCATCGTTCCATTCGGGGCGTTGGGTGTTGAGCCAGATACCGCCGCCCGGCACGAAGCTGCTGAGCTTGGCGAGCGCCGGCACGAGCAGCTTCTCGAGCAAACCAACTCTCAGCAGTCCATCATCGACAGCGACGAGGAGCCGGCCATCGGAGCCGAGCTCCCCCTCACGCCGAGCGATCGCCTCGGCCCTGGCTGCGTCGAACGAGATCGTGTCCTTCGGGTCGCGCACCATCGCGTCGTGGTCGGCGATCAGGTAGGGGACGTCGGCGTACACGAAGACGTGTCGATCGAGCCATGGCCGAATCGCCCCGGGCTCGTGCTCCTCCCATCCCTCGAGCAGACGCAGCAGGTAGACGATCTGGTGGTCGCCCCAGTAGCCGATGTGACTCCACGGGTCGTCCGGATCGGGCACTTCCCAGTCGATGCCGTCGCGAGAGATGCGATAGGGGTTGTGGCCGTCGATCGTCGACGCGTTCACGAACTTGGAGACGACGTTGGCGAAGTAGCCGGGGAACGACCTCAGGAGCGCCTCCCAGTTCTGGAAGATGTCGCGCCAGTTGCCCTCGTACGACAGCAGCTCGCCGCCCTCGTCGTTGCGTAGGTCGATCGAGAAGCGGTTCCAGGGGCGGCTGGGATCACCGTGCCGACGGGAGAAGGCCAGCGGCAGGTATTCGAGCACGAGTCGAACGAGATCGTCGTCGCCGGTGTCGAGCGCCTGGGCGCGGAGCACGGCGGCGTCGACCCACGGATCGAGCGAACGAAGCCAGCTCCGACAGCGATCCGCGACGTCACGATTGCGGGCCTGCACGAATTCGGTCAGGTCGGCGACCGGCACCAGGCGGCCGTACGGGAACACACCTCCACGCATGCAGTTGAACAGGACGTTCGACAGATGGTGGGCATCGGCGACGCGGTCGCCGGTGGACTGGAACGCATCGGCGCCGGCGAGCAAGTGGTGGAGCCGTCGGGAACCTCCGGCGACGTCGTCGACGACGGCCTGCTCGGCCTGCGGGTCGTTCGCGGTGCGGACCGTCGCCAGCACCTCGGGATGCGCGAGACCGGTGTCGGCCATGATCGTCCACGACACCGCGCCGGAGTCCGGCACGGCGACGGGGCCGCGAAGGAGGTAGGCGCCGGGTCGGCCCGTGACCAGCCGATGAGGATCCACCGGCCGACCTTCGACCATCGCGGCGAGTCCTCGGCCATCGAGATCGAGAGCAGCCGCGCTGAACCCGGTCGACCAGACCGTGGTGGCGGTGAGCGATTCCGCTGGCTCGGGGCGATCGGTGATCAATGACTCGATCGAGTACACGGCAAGTGTTCCCCACGGGCCCGTCTCCGATCGCTTGTAGGCGTCGACGAGGTTCGATCGGATCTGCTCCGTGTGTGCGTCGACACCCGCAGGCATCACGTCCACGAAGCCGTCGAGGACTTCGAGCTGGACCCCCTGCGAGCCGGTATCAGCGAGCTCGACGGTGCGAACCCATCCGTACGCGCTCGATGGCGCCCAGGTCGCCCGGAAGCGGAGATGCCAGTCCTGATGGAGCTCCTCGAAGAGCAGTCGATCGCCGAGGACGCTCTTGGCGACCGAGCGGACGCAGGCGCTGTCCGGTTGCGGTCCGAACGGACGCCACAGCTCGCGCTGCGCCGCAACCGTTCGTGCGATCACCGTGACCGGACCGGCGAGACCCGCCGACTGGTGCAGCTTGTCATCCGTCTCGTAGGGGAAGAGGGCGTGGTCGGCGTCGATCCGGCCGGCGGTCAGCGCGGCCGTGCTCGACACGAACATCCATAGATCGGTCTCGGACACCACCGTCGTCAGGAACGGCTCCATGCGCTCCACGCCGTCGATTCGGTAGTACTCGACACCGTCGATCGTCGACAGTTCACCGGTCACCATGGGATCCTCCGTTCCTTCCTGGCGCGGCGCCGTGGCCGAGCACCGCACCGACTTCCAGCTCGCCCAGCTCGCCGGACAGCGTCGGACCCGTACGCACTCCGATTCATGGATTCGTCCGGCTCGTCGAGCTCTCGGGTCGCCGGCGGCCGGCGGGCGCCGTTCCGGACGCAGCGATGGCTCGATGTCCGACGGGCCAGACGGGCGGCACCGAGACCGGCTCGCCATCATCGTTCGCCCGGGCGATCTGGGTCTCGTCGCGCGGCCATCGCACGGCAAGCCGACCCGTGAACGGCACGCGGCCCAGCACGACATCGGCGATCCCGTCCGCTTCGCTTCCCGGCAGCCAACATGCGACGACTGCGTCGACGAGCCCGACGACGTTCTCGATCAGCAGCGGCCGCCCCGAGATGACGACGAGGACGAGCCGGTCGACGTGGTCACGCATTCGACGCACGACGTCGATCTGTTCCGCCGGGACCGTGAGATCGGCGCGATCGCCGCCGCCTTCGACGTAGGGCAGCTCGTGGACGGACACCACACCGAACGGGGCATACGTTCCGCCGAACCGGCCGGACGCGTCGTAGCGCAGTCGGTCCCCACCCAACACCTCGCGAAGACCATCGACGATCGTTCGGCCCGCTGTGACCGGGCCTGCCGCACCCGTCCAGGAGATCGTCCAACCCCCGCACCCGATGCCGACGTCGTCCAACGCCACACCCGCAGCCAACACGGTCGCGTCGACCGGGATCGGCAGGACGTCGGCACCGGTGAGGACGACGGCCGATTTCTGCACGGCGGTCCGTGCGAGGTGCCGATGCTCGGCGCACCCGATGACCTCGAGGGGCACGTCGGGTGGCGACGTTCCATCGAGGAGCCCGAGCTGGGCCTTCGCTCCCAGGATGCGGACCACCGCGTCGTCGACGCGTGCCAGCGGGATGCGGCCGCCCTCGACGAGCCCGACGACGGTCGTCACGAACCGCTGGTAGTCGAACGGCACCATCGCCATGTCGATCCCGGCACGAATCGCGCGCTCGACCGCGGTGGCGTAGTCGGCGTCGATCTGCTCGATCGCCATCCAGTCCGAGACGACGAAGCCCGGGAATCCGAGCTCGATCTTCAGCACGTCGGTCAGTAGGTAGCCGTGGGCGTGGAGGCGTCGGCCGAGCCACGAGCCATAGCACGCCATGACCGTCAGGGCTCCGGCTTCGATCGCGGTCACGAACGGCGCGAGGTGGACCCGTCGGAGCTCGTCCTCGTCGATCGAGATGTCGCCCTGATCGATCTGCCAGTCCGAGCCCCAACCGTCCCACCAGTCGATCCACGGCTGGCGATGGTTCCCGGCAGTGCCCCACACCATCGCTCCCTCGCCGACGTAGTGCTTGGCGCACGCCAGGACACCGGTCGCGGGGAGATCGTCCCCGTGCCAGCCCTCGACGGCGGCGCGCCCGAGCGCGCTGACCAGTTCCGCATCCTGTGAGAAGCCCTCGTACGTGCGTCCCCACCGGATGTCCTGTGGTACCGCCAGGCAGGGAGCGAACGACCATCGGGCACCGGTCGCCGCGGTCTCGAGCGCCGATGCACGTGCGACCCGTCGCACGAGATCGGCGTCGCCCGTCGCGCCGAGTCCGATGTGGTGGGGGAAGATCGTGGCACCGAGCACGTTGTTGTGGCCGTGAACGGCATCGGTGCCGTACAGGATCGGGATCCCGAGACGACTGCGTCTCGATCCATCGACGAACGCCGCGACGGCCTCACGCCACGCGCGCGCCGAACCGTCACCCGGGTTGCCGCCACCCCCGCTGAGCACCGAACCGATCGCCCAGGTGGCGACGTCGTCGGGGGTGATGCTCCCCATCTCGACCTGGGTCATCTGTCCGACCTTCTCGGCGAGCGTCATCGCCGCAAGGATGCTGCGCACTTCGCTGCGCACGCGTGCGCCGTCCTCCGGGAGCATGGGCCTCAGGAATCCCCGACCGCTTGGTAGACGCGGACGTAGTCGACGTAGTACTGGATCGGGAACTCGAGGTCGAGCGCGATGCTTCCGCCGAGCGTGCCGCCGACGGCGAGGTTGAGGATGATGAAGAACGGACGATCGAACACCCATTCGCGGTCCTTCAGATCCACGGGACCGACCTCGAAGTACATCTCGCCGTCGAAGAACCAGCGGATCCCCTCCGCGTCCCAGTCGACCGCGAACGTGTGGAAATCGTCGCCGATCTCGAACTCCTGCCGATTCCACTGCGACCTACCGCCGGCGCCGGCGTAACCCGGGCCGTGCAGTGTGCCGAGCACGAGGTCGGGCTCTCGGCCGACGTACTCCATGATGTCGATCTCGCCGATGTTCGGCCACTGCTTGGTCGGATCGTCGGACTCGCCGTCGAAGTCGGCACCCAACATCCAGAACGCCGGCCACGTGCCGGCCCCCTTCGGCACTTTGATGCGCGCTTCGATCCGGCCGTACTGGAACTCCCGAAGGCCCTGGCTCTTCAGCCGCGCGGACGTGTAGTACGAGTCCTCGTACTTCTCCTGCCGGAGCTCGATCAGCAACAGCCCATTCTGGGTCCGGGCGTTCTCGGGGCGATCGGTGTAGTACTGCGCCTCGCCATTGCCCCACCCCCAGCCGCCGATGTCGTACGTCCAGTTCGATCCGTCGACCGCGTCGCCGTCGAACTCGTCGCTCCACATGAGCTCCATGCCCTCCGGCGGTTCGATCGGGATCGGCTCAGGGGTCGCGATCGTCGTGGTCGACTCCGTGGTCGCTGGCAGGGTGGTCGCTGGCAGGGTGGTCGGTGGCAGGGTGGTCGGTGGCAGGGTGGTCGCCGGTGTGGTCGCCTCGGTGCGCACGATGGTCGACGGGAGCGGCCCGGTCGCGGCGACATCGGCGTCGTCATCATCGCCGGAACCACAGGCGGCGACCGACAGCGAACAAGCGAGCACTGCCCCAAGGACTCGCCATCCGCGCATCGCGCGAGCGCGTCTCATCCCGATCCTCTCGTTCCTGAGCCGGTGATCGGTTCCGAGTCCACTCATCGTCAGGTCTTCTCGGGCGTCGTCTCGAGCGTGCGGGCGATGTCGTCGGCACGGCTCGAGTTGCTCAAGAACCTCGGCACGATCGACCCCGATCGGGCATCGGGTCTCATCGGTCCACCACGATCATGGCCGTGCCGGACTTCCGTCGGGCAGCCGGGTCTGGGTCCATTGCTCGACGATTTCGCTGCACGGGTACTTCGCAGCGAGCTGTTCGTCGATGTCGATGCCGAGGCCGGGCTGTTCGTTGGGGTAGAGATACCCGGCCCGAACCTCGGGGAGGCCAGCGAACATCTCGTAGTCGAGCTCGGATGGCTGGTACCACTCCTGGATCCCGAAGTTCGGTGCCCAGAGATCGAGGTGCAGATTGGCCGCGTGCCCGACGGGCGACGTGTCGCCCGGCCCGTGCCAGGCAGTGCGCACTCCGAACGTCTGCGCCAACGCGGCGACGTTCCGGGCCGGGGTGATACCGCCGATCTGGCTCACGTGGATGCGTAGGAAATCGATCAGCTGCCCGGTGATCAACGAGCGCCATTCGTGTGGGTTGTTGAACAACTCGCCCATCGCCAACGGCGTTGCGCACTGTTGGCGAAGATGCCGGAACCAACCGACGTCCTCGGGCGCAACCGGGTCTTCGAGGAAGAACAGACGGTATTGCTCGACGTCCTTGGCGAAGCGGATGGCGTCGACGGGGTGGAGCCGTTCGTGAACGTCGTGGAGCAGCTCGACATCGTCGCCCAGCGCGTTGCGCACGTGCTCGATCATCCCGAGCATCACGCGCCCGTACTGGCGTGGATCGAAGTAGCTGCCCTCGGGTGCTCGTTCGGGTGGCCGCATGCCCGACCCCGACCCGCCGTATCCGCCCATCTGGACGCGCACGTGGTGAAAACCCTGCTCGACCAGGCGACGAGCGTCGTCTTCGACCTGGTGCGGATCGCTGCCATCAGCGTGCACGTAGACGGCGGCCGCTTCGCGGCTCTTGCCTCCGAACAGTTGGTACAGCGGCATCCCGGCTCGTTTGCCCTTGATGTCCCACAGTGCCTGATCGACGCCGGAGATGGCGTTGTTGAGCACCGGGCCGTTACGCCAGTAGCCGTGCACCATCGACATCTGCCACAGCTCCTCGATCCGGTCGACGTCGCGACCGATCAGGAACGGCTTGAGATGGCGTTCGACAGCCGCCTCGACGGCGAACACGCGTTGGGTGAACGTTGCACAGCCGAGTCCGTACAGCCCGTCCTCGGACGTGAGCACCTTGACGATCACCAACCGCGATGCGCCGGGTTGCGTCAAGATCGCCTTGACATCGGTGATCGTGATCGTCACCCGCAGGTTATCCCTTGACAGCGCCAGCTGTCAGTCCGGAGATGATGTAGCGCTGCAGGAACATGAACAACACGAGCATCGGGAACATCAGCATCAGCACGGCGGCGGCCAGCTTGGGCCAGTCGCTGCCGTACACGCCTTCGAAGACGATCAGACCCTTGGTGATGGGATAGAGATCCTCGTTGGTCAGGTACACGTTGGCGAGGATCAGCTCGTTCCAGATCCCGATCGCATGGATCACCGTCACCGTCGCGATCGCGGGCCGAATCAGCGGTATCAGGATCGACCACACGAATCGGACGTAGCCGCAGCCGTCCATCGCCGCCGATTCGTCGAGCTCACGCGGAATCGACTTGATGTAGTTGACCATGATGATCAGCCCGATCGGGTTGATCAGGAACAGCAGGATGTAGCCCTGTCGGGTGTTGAAGAGGCCGAGGTTCAGGATCAGCTGGAACTGCGGGATCAGCGCCGGCGGCAGGAACAGCGCCACCACGTACAAGGTGAGCATGGCGCCGGCGCCCTTCACGTACCCGCGGGCGATCGGGAAGGCGACGAACACCGACATGATCACGAACAAGGTCGTCCCGACCACCGTGTAGATCAGCGAGTTCACCAGGTAGCCCGGGAAGTTGGCAAGCTCCCAAGCGTCGCCGAAGTTGGCCAGTTCGAGGCTCTCGGGGAGACCGGTTGGATCCGCGAAGAACTCCGGCAGCGACTTCATCGCCGCAAAGACGAGAATCAGCAACGGGCCGACATAGAACGCCGCGAAGAGCAGCAGAATCGAATAGGAGCCGACCGTGCGCAGGGTGCGACGCCGCTTCGCTCCGGCATCGTACTTGCGCACCGAGTCGGTCATCGGTTCGGTGATGACGCTCATGACATGTACTTCCTTTCACGCCGTCCGACAATGGCGTTGGCGGCCAGGCCGAGTATGAGCACGAGCACGAACAGCACGATCGATGCGGCGGCGGCGTATCCCTGGCGGAACGACCCGCTGCCGGTCCCACCGAAGGCCTCGGCGTAGACGACGTAACCGAGCACCTGGGTGCCGTTCTTGTAGCCGGTCAGCACGAGGAACAGCATCCACGCCTGGAGCGAACCGACGATGTTCAGGAGGAAGTTGGTGTTGACGGCGGGCGTGAGCTGCGGCCAGGTGATGTTCTTGAAGAGCTGCCACCCGGAGGCGCCGTCAACGGCAGCGGCCTCGTAGAGGTCGGCGGGAATGGTCTGCATCCCGGCCAGGAAGATCACCATCGTGAATCCGGCGTTGGCCCAGATCTGCACGACGATCACCCAATAGAACGCGTTCGAACCGTTGAGGAACTGGGATTCGAGTCCGAACCACCCGAACATCGAGTCCATCGGACCGCCGCCGGGCCGCAGGAACAGCTTCCACATCAGCCCCTGCACGGCGACACCCAGGATCACCGGGATGAAGAACAGGGTCCGGAAGACGAGGCGGCCCCGCAGCTTCTGGTTGACGAGCAGCGCCATCAGCAGGCCGACGCTGAACTGGATCGTGGTCACCAGGACCATGAAGATGAGGGTCCGCTGGAGGGCGTCGAGGTTGTCTCGCGATCGGGCGCCCTGGAAGAGGAACTCGTCGTAGTTCTTGAAGCCGACCCAGTTGATCGGGAGGCCACGGATGCCCGTCGCATCGGTGAACGAGTAGATCGTGGTGGCCAGTGACGGCCCGACCCCGATCAGCAGGTAGAAGAAGAGTCCGGGGAAGATCAACAGCCACGGTGCCCACCGTGCGAGTCCTGATCCCCCAAACAAGTACCGCGTCTTTGCTGCCATCGACGTCCCCCTCCGTTGTCGATCGTCGGATTGATCTCGCAAGTTCTGCGTCGTGCCGACGTGTGACGTCGACGTCGACTGTGATGAGTGTGTGCGACCCGCCCGTCGACGGGCGGGCCGCACACACTCAGGTTGCCGTCAGTTCGTGAACCGGATCAGAGGCCGGACTCCCAGTCGGCCTGGGCCTGGTTGGCCGCCTCGACCGAGTCGCTGAAGTCGCCGAGGTACAGCCAGCGGGCGGCTTCCCAGCCGTTGGCCCACTGGCCGGCGCCCTTCGGAAGCACCATCCACTGCTCGAGTCCGACGGTGAAGTTCCCCGCCTGCAGGATCGGTGAGATCGACTCGCCGAGGGTGTTGTCGAGCACCGCCGTGGGCTGGGTCGGGATGTATCCCGTGGCGTTGGCGAAGGCGTTGTAATTGTCGGGCTCCGAGAAGGCAGCCAGGTACGCCGACGCCAGCTCGGGAACCGGGGTGTCCGCCGCAACCGCCAGGCTCATGTCGACCTTGCCGAACAGGGTCTGGTTGGCCGCAGGGTCGTCACTACCCGGGAACGGGATGTACGACCACGCGAACTCGGCGTCCTCGATCGTGCCGGCGTTCCAGCCGCCCATCGGACCGAAGGCGACATCGCCGACGGTCCAGCGGGAGGCCGCCGAGTCGCCGGTGAGACCGGCGGATTCCGCATCGAGCAAGGAGGCGTAGGTGGCGTACCTCTCGAACAGGTCGAGGCCCTTCTCGTCGTTCCACTTGGCCGCACCGGTCCAGAGGCCCTCGACCAGGCCCTGCTGGTCGGGATAGAGCGCTCCGAGCAGACCGTAGCTACCGACGTGGACGGGCCAGCCGTCCTGACCGCCGACGATCATGCACTTCTTGCCGGCAGCCTCGATGACGGGGCAGGCCGCAACGAGCTCGTCGAATGTCGTCGGCGTGGCGACGCCGACCTCGGCGAGCAGGTCATCGTTCACGAACATCCCGCTGTAGGTCGTGCGGCCGAGAGCGACCGCGTAGACGCTGCCGTTGTACGACGAGCTCTCGACGGCCGCGTCGTCGTAGTTCGCGAGGTAGGGCTCGCCGGTGAGATCCTTGATCAGCCCGGCATCGATCAGCTGCTGCCAGGCCGGGGGATCGGCATCGGCCATGTAGTCCTGCACCGCCTTGTCGAAGCCGCTCAGACTGATCGTGGTGACGTCGATGTCCTTGGCCGTCAGGCGAGTCTGGTTGGTGGTGGAGAGTGCGTCGGCCTCGACGACCGACAGGTCGATTTGGACCCCGGGGTTGGCCGCCTCGAACTCGTCGTTGAAGTTCTCGATGAACTCGACGCCTGCCGGGTTCTGGTGGATCAGCACCCGCAACGTTCCTTCCAGGTCACCGCCCGCCGGTGGCTCGGCGGCCGGCTCGTCGGCAGCAGCCGGCTCGTCGGCAGCAGCCGGCTCGTCGGCAGCGGCGGGTTCGTCGGCTGCCGGCTCAGCGGTGTCGTCGTCGCCGCCGCACGCGGCGGCGAGCAACGCCGAGGTCACCAAGATCGGCAGGATCTTCATTCGCGCATGTCTCATGTCGTCCCCTTCTGAGGATGGTTCGTCGTCGATGGATCTGTCACTCGCGCGGACCACGATCGCCCCGCGGCCGGTGGCCGTGAGTCGGGTGTGCGTGATCCCCGGAGCACTTCAGCTCGATCACGGTCGAGCTGGTCGTCGATGAGGCCGTTCATCTCATGCGGTTCGCCGAATGCCAACCATCTGCGGTGCACGTCCTCCCCCTTTCCCATTGTGCTGGGAGCGCTCCTGGGAGCGCTCCCATACTGTACCCCTTTGCCGTCGTGAGGTCAACGATCGAGCGACCATGACCTGCCGGGGTCGGCGCGATCCGCGGCGTCAGCCGCTGGCCTGCAGCACCTCGTCGGCGCCGCAGGACCGTCCGAGTCGCAGCGTCGTCGGCAGCACGACCAGGGTCGGGGTCGCGATCTCACCGGCCAGCATCCCCACCGCCGTCCGGCCGACGTCGCCGACGGGCTGGACCACCGTGGTGAGCGTCGGCACCAGGTTGGGGCCGCGCGGCAGGCCGTCGAACCCGACGATCGCCACATCGTCGGGGATCCGAGCCCCGCGTTCGGCCAACGCGCGATACACGCCCTCGGCCATCGGGTCCGTCGCCACGTGGATGGCGTCGGGAAGCTCCGAGAGGCCCATCGCCGCCCGATACCCGCCCTCACGGGTGGGCTGATCCAGCCCGATCCAGCGATCCTCGACCTGCCGCCCGGACTTGACGATCGCATCCCGATAGCCGTCCAGTCGTTCGACGCCGAACAGGTACTCGCCGGTAGGACCGATGAAGCCGACGGACGGTCGACCGTGCGCGCACAGGTGTCTGACGGCCGACGCGCTCCCCGCGCGATTCTCGACGTCGACGCGCAAGAGCCCGCTGTCGTCGATCGGATGGCCGATCACGACCAGTCGTTTGCCGCGGTTGCGCAGGGCCGAGATGAGCGGATCGCTGCGCGGCCCGGCGGTCACGATGACGCCGTCCACGAACCCCTGGGCGATCTGGGTGGTCAGCCGATCGGGCCGTTCCCCCGAGCCCCTGACGGGAAAGATCGTGAAGGTCAGATCGTGCTCGACGCAGCCCTGTTGGATTCCGTCGACCAGCGCCGAGTAGTACGGGTCGCCGAACAGCTCGTCGACCTCGGTCAACATGACCAGACCGATCAGCCCGCTTCGATTCGACACGAGCGCTCGGGCCGCGTGGTTCGGGAGGTAGCCGGTCTCGGCGATCACCGCCTCGACACGGGCGCGGACCTCTGGACGGACGTCGGGGTGATCGTTCAGCACTCGCGACACGGTCGATCTCGACACGCCGGCACGCTCGCCGATCTGCTCGAGTGTCAGATTTCGAGTGTTCTCTACCATCCCACTTCCCGTTCTCGGATGCCAGCGGTCGCGACAACTGCCGAACGACACGATAGAGCCGAACAAACCGCCCGATCGGCGACCCCGACGGCGAAGGGAGGCTGACGGCAATCCGACCAGGCGCGTCGCGAGGTGACCTGCCGCAGGCGAACGACTCGCTACAGCACGATGAACAGCCGCGCCGTGTAACCACCCATCACGACCCAGAACAGGCGCCGGTATCCGCGCTCGCCGATCGTCTCGTTGAATCGACGTCCGGCGAACGTGGCGACGAGCATCAGCGGAACGGCAGCCACGGCGAGATACCACGAGGTCGTGTCGAGCAGCGCAGCGTCAGCGAACACCGCGAGCTTCGTGGCATCGCCGAACAGCGAGGCGAGCGCCGCCGCGCCGACGGTGTGGAATCGATCGAGCCCGAGGCTCTTGATCGCGACCCCCTTGAGCGGCCCGGACGTTCCCGAGAATCCTGAGGTCGCGCCGGAGGCGAGCGCGAGGGTCGGGGCGTAACCGGGCGGAGGAGCGTCGATCGCGAGATCCTCGACGACGAGCGCGGACACGAGCACGACGATCACACCGACGGTCACCACCGTCTCCGGTGCGTCCACCAGCACACGGGCTCCGACGAAGGCTCCGATCGAGATCGCCACCACGATGCCGCTCGCCGTGCGAAACGGCAGGACACGGCGATATGCGACGACCTTCACGCCGTTGTTGAACGCGAGCAGGAGTGCCGACAGCGCGATGCCTTCCTTGGTCCCCAGGAGCATCGCGAGGGTCGGCACGAGCACGAGCGAACCCCCGAGCCCGGCGGATGCGGAGACGAAGAACGAGGCGGCGACGGCGACGAGCACCAGGATGAGCGCCCCGACCTCGAGCGGGTTCACGCCGGCACCGTCCTCCGGTCAGCACGATGGTCGACACGATGGTCGACACGATGGTCGACACAGTGGTCGACACGATGGTCGACACCGGGGCGAGCGGACCTGCCCGTGGGGCGAAGTTCGACCGGCCCGAGGGCGACGCACCCGAAGCGGGTCGTCACCGCAGTCCCCCACACCGAGAGTCCCCCACACCGAGCAAGGTTCGAGCGAGGGTCTCGGCGATCGGCTGCCCGGTCGCGTATTCGACGAACAACCACTGTCCGGCGGTGTTCACCTCGAGGAACACGTAGTCGCCCGACGGTGTCCGACGCATGTCGACGGCCCCATAGACGAGACCGAGCCGACCCATCATCCGCTTCAAGCCGAGCTCGATCTCCTCGGGGAGCGTCGCTGGCTCGATCTGCATGCCGTCCATCTCCATCCGGAAGTCGACCTTGTAGTCCGCGTCCTGGCTGTGGATCGCAGCCGGGAAGCAGTGATCTCCGACGATGGTGATCCGCAGGTCGACGTCGGCCGGTACGTACTCCTGGAAGATCACGGGTGCCAGACGCAGCCGATCGATCATCGACAGCTCCGATTCACGGAGCAGGCGTGTCTCGCGCCACGTGTGCTGGGTCGCCGAGAAGACCTTGTAGATCGTCCGATCGCGACCGACCTGGTCGACGAATTCGATCGCGCGTGCCGGGTCACTCGTGATGAGCGTCCTCGGTACCGGCAGACCCGATCTGGCCGCCTCGCGGAGCTGGTATGCCTTCCGTGCGGCGACGACGTCGCGTGCCGGTTCGTTGATCCAGAAGCCGGGTGTCAACTGCCACAGCCCGGTGATCGCCTCGTCCCACTCGTTGTAAGTGAACGTGAACGTCTCCGCGTCGGGCATCTCGGGGAGCGCGAACGGCATCGGTCGGCGCCACCACACCGCGGTCGTCCCGGTCACGTCGAGCGCCTCGACACCATCGGCCGAGCGGACGATGCCCACGGGCTGCTCGGGATCGTCGTAGGCGATCGAGAGCGACGCCGACACCGGGAAGTCCGCCAGATCGAGGACGTGGACGTCGGCTCCCAGGCGACCGAGATGACCGGTCACCTCGGTCGCGTGCACATCGCCTCCGTGGGAGACGACGAGGATCATCGAGTTTCCCTGCCGGCCAGCTCCCAGTACACCTCGAGCGCGCCCTGGAGTTCGCTCGATGCGGATTCGTATTCGTCGTACAGGGCCGCGATGTCGTACCCCATCGCACCCTGCTCGATCGCCGCGCCGAGCTCGAACACGTAGTCGTCGAGCTCGGTGATCGCTGCGAGCAACTGTTCGACATCGGTGTCCGACACGCCGCCCGCTGCGGCCACGACATCCGGCGGTGCGTGGTGGGGTGTCGCGAGCGCGAAGGGCAGGTTGAGCGAAGCGGATCGTGTCGGTGGTCGCGGGTCGAGCCCGGGCGACTTGCGATCGTCGAACGCCTTGTTGGGCGTGCCGGCGCCCGGGCGGTCGTCGAGGAACTTGATCCGCGTCTGGGGGCCGTCGTCGAGGAACTTGTTCGCGGTGCGAGACCCGTCGTCGAGGAACTTGATCCGTGTCTGCGGACCGTCGTCGGAGAACTTGTTCGGCGTGCGGATGTCGTCGACGAACTTGTTGCGCGTCTGGGGTCCGTCATCGGTGAACTTCCGGGTCGGCACGTCGTCGGTGAACTTGCGGGTCGGGCCGTCGTCGAGCACCTTGACCCGCGTCGTGGTGCCGCCGAGCGCGACGTCGTTCGACGTGAAAGACGCCCCGCACCTGCGGTCCCGCAGGACGACGTAGACGGAACTCGGCGGCGCCGAACCCTGCGGCACGGCGAACCACAACTTGTCCAGTGCGTCGGAGGAGTCGAGAGCACAGAACCCGTACAGCCGCTGGTCGTCGTCGGCGTTGTGGATGTCGACCCACGTGCGCGCCGAGTTGGCGTTGAGACCACAGGGCGGCAGATCGGGTGACGCGTAGAACAGCGAGTTCGGGAACGCCGCCCGATTGGTGACGGACAGCTTGTACCGCGTGAACGAGTTGCCCTGGACGGTGTAGTTCTCGGCGCCGGTGAACGCGAGGACGGGCGCCGGGAACGCGTTGGCGATCGGCAGGTCGATCTCGAACGTGCCGCGGCCGTGGGTGACGCACACCAGCCGACAGCCGAGCCAGAAGAGGTCGCGGCAGGCGACGTTCGCCGGACCCTCGTTCGTCGGCGACCACGTGGCGCCGCCGTCCTCGCTGGCAAACACCCCGACCTCGGTGGCGACGTAGATCCACGTCGACCGCTGTGGATGGATGGTCAGGTCGCGGATCGGCGCCGCCGGCAGCCCGCCGCTGATGTTGGTCCAGCTCTGCCCTCCATCGGTGGTCCGCCAGAGGTTGTCGGACTGGTACCCACCGAACGACGCATAGATGAGGTTGTGGTCGTTCGGATCGATGGTGACCGAGAGACACTGTCGATCGGCGCCGATCCCGTTGGTGTCGACCTGGGTCCAGGTCGGCGTCGCCGACGTGCCGTTCGTCGTCCGGTAGACGCTGCCTTCGCCGTGTCCGACCGCGATGACATCGGGGTTGCCGTGGGCGATCGCGATCGCCGAGATCGAGTGGGTCCTGCGGTTGCTACCGATCGGATCCTTGATGGTCGCCCAACTCGGGCCGCCCGGCGGGTTGATCGAGTTGGGTGCCTTGGCGTCGTTGGTCCGCCACAGCGAGAGGCCGCCGCCGAGCAGTCGGTTGGGCTCGTTCGGGTCGAGCTCGAACGGGGCGATGAACAACGCTTGCTGATCGCGGGCTTCGGTGATCGTGAACGGCGCCGGCTTCCACTTCCACCCGTTGTCCCAGTAGCGGCCGCAGATGTAGCCGTCGGGGAAGTCGCCCCCGGCGCCACCGGTGGCGTCGCGGAAGAGCTGCAGGTACACGTACTCGCCGTACCAGATCTGGGGGTCGGAGGGGTCGGAGGCGACATCGCCGCCGTCGCCTCCCCACACCGAGTTCCAGCCGTTGACACCCTGACTCGGCGTGTATCTGAGCGTGCCGTTGTCTTGGGCGCCGGCGACGATCGTGTTCGTGGCCACATGGCCGTCGCCGTAGTAGAACTGGGTGACGCCGTAACCGTTGTTCAGGTTGACCCACCCGTTCGTGAACGGTTCGGATGCGTTGTTGCCGACCGTCGTGACGTCGTCGGTCCGGTAGAAGCCACCGTCGTTCCCGAAGTAGACGCGCTTGTTGCCCGCCCCGTCGAAGCCTGGATCAGTGACGATCACGTGGTGGTCGGCGTGGGCGGACGAAGCGTCCCACCAGGTCGAGATCTGCGTCAGTGTGTTGCCCCCGTTGGTGCTGCGCCACAGGTCGACACCGCCGAGGATCACCAGGTTCGCGTTGGTGGGGTCGCCGGCCCAGATCGCATTGTCGTACCAGCCCTGGCCCCCGAGGAAGTTCGCGGCCTGCCCACCCGAGGTCGCGTTGCGCTGGGTGTACGTCTGGCCGCCGTCGGTCGAGCGCCACAGCTGCGACGTCGAGGCGTCGACCGAGGCGTACACGGTCGAGGTGTCGGCTGCGGCATAGCAGACCTGCGCCCGCCCGCCGTTGGTCGTCGGCCGGGTCGCGGCGGTCCACGATGCGCCACCATCGGTCGAGAAGTAGGCGCGCCCGCCGGTCAGACCTCCGGCGACGGCCTTGGAGGAATCGGCCGGGTCGATCGCGAGATTGCTGATGCCGACCGTCGACGCCTGTGTCCAGGTGACGCCGCCGTCTGTCGACCGGAAGATGCCGCTGGTGGTCCCGGCGAGCATCGTCTGAGCGTTCGAGGAGAGCGCCAGCGAGTTCACGTAGTGGAAGTCGGCAGTGCCCGCTGTTGACGGCATCTGGGTCCACGTCTGGCCCCCGTCGGACGACGTGAAGATCCCGTCGCCGCGGATCGCGTCCACGTTCGAGAACCCCTCGCCGGTCCCCGCGTACAGTCGATTCGGATCGGTCGGGTCGATGACGAGCGAGCACACCGCGAGGTTCGCCATGTGATCGTCGAGTGGGATCCATGATGCGCCGGAGTCCGTCGAGCGCCACACGCCGCCACCGACGCTTGCGGCGTACAGGCGCGCCGAGTTGGCCGGGTGGACGACGATCGCTCTCGTCCGACCGCCGATGTTGCCCGGACCGTGCGCGGTCCACCCGGCGTTGGCGGTCAGACCGGCGGTCGGACCTTCCACCCGAGCGTCGACGGAGAACAGGCTGCTCCCGGTCGGGACTCCGGCGATCTCCGTGCTGATCCGCCCGACCGCAGCCCTGGCTTGGGCAAGTTGTTCGAGCGCCCGTGAGCGACCCTCGGGTGGCATCACGCCGGAGTCGTTGGTGAGCGCGTCGTGCTCGTATTCCAGCCGGGCGCGAGGTCGGTCCGGAACCTCCAGCTTGTTCTCGAACCAGGCCATCTGGGTGTCGGTCATGTTCGAGATGAACGACTCCGAGAGGCCCAGTTCTCCTCGAAGTCGTCGAGCCAGCCGCCGGCTCACTTTGCGGCTGTTCGATCCGTCGTTCGCACCGGCCATGTGGCGCCCCCTCGCGTCAGTCCCGCGTCAGTCCCGCGTCAGTCCCGGTCAACCCGGGTCGATTCTGCATCGATCGGGAACGAGTTGCGCCTCGAGCCTCAGGCGCCGGGTCCGCAGCTCGCGACCTATCGTCGCGCTTCGATCTAATCAGAGCCGTCTTATGGACGCAATGGCGGCGCCTGTCGAATCGCCGTCTTCTCGACTATGAGCGTCCAGATCAGCTCACCGGAAACGGCGTTATAGCCCATGAGCGTCCGATGCGTGACGCCATCGACGACTCGGCGCACATCCGCGATCACGACGTCGGCCATCTCGACCGCGCTGACGAGCTCTCCGTCGAGGCGAATCGCGACCACCGAGGTCGCGTCGTCGGCATCCAGCACCCTCCAGACGGACGAATCGACGCTCGGCTCGTTGACCAGAAGGTGGCGACCGTCGAGGCTCACGACAACATCGGCGCGTGCGTCCGCGGACAGGGTGACCTCGTCGGGGGTCTTGCGGTCGCGGCGAAGGGCGAAGCCCGATCGGCCGGGATGGGCGACGAGCTGACGTGCCATGCCTCCCACGCGCCACGGCGCCGTACGCCTGCCGCCGTCGAATCGGTACGACATCGGGTGGGAATCGGTCGAGTCGGCCGGAACGAGCGGTTCGACCTCGTCGCTCCGCAGAGCGTTCGCGTCGACGGAGCGATCGGACGTGGTGCCGTCGCCGATGTCGACTCGTGTCGCCCCGCGATGGTCACCGATCGCGGCCGCCTCCACATCGGCCGGCGGCGGTGCGCCGCCGGCATAGCGGGCCCGCGCCTCCCAGGCCACGACCGCGTGCGCCGTGCCGTCGGCGACAGCGGCGATCCGAAACGCATCGTCGTCGGACACCGTCGGGGCCACCGCGTCGGGCAACTCGATCGACCGCTCCCACACGACGTCGAGGCTCGCTCCCCGGAGGGCGAGTCCGACGAGGCTCACGCCATCCGCCGGTGAGCCCGACCAGCCGACGAGCACGTCATCGACGATGGTGAGTGGCCGGAGCGGGTGTTCGGATGTCGCGACGACTCTGCCGTCGGTGACGTCGAGGCTCTCGACCACTCCGTTTGCGCCGGTCACGTAGACGCGCCCGGATCGTCGATCGGCGAGTCCTGTCGGCATCACCACGATGTCGGTCTGTCCTGTCATGCTCGGACCTCCTGAGTTCGGCCGTGGGCGCCCCGTTCCCGCGGATCCTCACACCGTACGGCGCCGAGCTGCGCTCCGGCATCACGACCGGGTCGCACCGACGTCGGCCGGCCGAGCAGCGCGACGCTTCGATCACCTCACGCCCGGGTCGCCGACGAACGGGATGGTGGCCGTATTGAACCGACGACGACCGCGAGCGTCGTTCGGATCACGAACACCATCAGATGGAACCACGACCAGATGAAGCCACGACCTGATAGCGCCACGACCAGATGGAACCACGACCAGATGGAACCACGACAACTCAAACAAGAGGCCGAGTCAGCCCAGTTCCGTAGCGGACGGAGCGGAACCGTTGACGACCAGCAACGACACCGCCTTCATCGCGGTGGTGGCTGTGAGCATCGCAGCAACCACCGTTGTGGCTGCGAACAGCCTCGTGACGGCCCGTGCCGAGAGGGCCGAGAGGGCCGAGAGGGCCGAGAGATGATGTCGGCGATCCTCGTACCCGCGCTCGAAGTCGCGCTGACGCTCCCGATCGTGCGAGCCACCTTGAGCTGGTTCCCACCCACGCCGGGTCCGTGCTCGAACGGGTCGCGGCGACCGTCCGTACGATCACCGAGCCGCTGGTCGGTCGGGTGCCGAAGGTGCTCCTACGGACGGGCTCGATCGACCTGTCCGTGCTCGTCCTCGCCGTCGCGATCAGCCTGGCGCCTTCATCCCCATCGCCTCACGCCTGTGGCGCGGCGTCGCGCGCACGAGTCAGACGGACACCGCTCGAAGCCGATGGGCGTGGAGATGGTCGTAGTGCAATCGGAAGGCGTCGTGGAGGACGCGCACCTCCTCGGGGAGCGCGTCGACGTGCGCGTCCTCGTGCGATTGCGCCCTCAGCCCGTCGGACGTCATCAGACGGTCGTGGAAGCTGCTGCCGTCGCGGTCGTACCAGAGCACCTCCGTCCGTTCGCCCGGCTCCCAGCTGAGTGCCTCGGCGACGAAAGGGACACCGACCGTTTCGCAGTAGACGGCGACCATCTGCTCCGGATGCTCGAGCAGATCATCGCTGTCGATCACCGGCGGCGGCGCGCCGTCGCGCTCGCACAGCCGGTCGAAAAGCTCGCGTTGGGCGTCGAAACCCAGCTCCTGGCGTGTGAACCGCTCGGTCGAGCCCTGCTTGGCGTAGCTGCGCTCCATCGATGCCAGAACCTTGGCCGGATCGCGAATGAGGAAGCTGTGGCGAAACGTGGCCAGGAACTCGTCCGTCCAGAGGTGGTCGGTGAACTGCGCCATGTCCTTGGAGAACACCGGCCGCTCGCTCGCCGCCGATCGGAGACGATCGAGCACGGCGGCGTAGGTCAACCCGGGCTTGAAGGACGGCCCGCCGGCGAGTCTGGGTGCCCGCGCTTCGGGGCCCTGGTACCACGCTTCGCCGAACGGCTCGTGAAAGCACGTCATGTCGCCGCGCATCCGCATCATCCACTCGAACGCGGTCGAGGTCGATCGCGGCGTCGCCCACAGGACGACGATCGTGTTCACGGCGTCACCGCACCGAGCTCGGATTGGAGACCGGTGAGCAGGCGACCGTGGCGACCGATCGGTGCGACACCGAGCGTTCGGAAGATCCTCCAGTACAAAGCGAAGTCCGACGACACCACCGGCATCCCGATCGCATCCTCGAGGTCGGCGCCGATGTTCACGATCCGCTGGGGCAGGCCGTCGGCTCGGCGGAAGTTCGGCATCCCGATCACGATCATCGCCTCGGCGTCGGGAGCCCGCTCGGCGACGTGCATCGTCGACGCTCCCGCGAGATCGCCCGGGAAGATCCACGTGCAGTCGTTCACCTGCTCCTGGCTCGCGTAGAAGCCCTGATCGACGAAGTTGCCGACATAGACGAGGTCGAAACCGGCCTCACGGAGGAAGCGAGCGATCCCGTCACGCCAGTCGGGCCAGTAGTACACGGCGTTGAGCGCGACCTTCTCGATGCCGAGCTCGCGGAGACCCTCGACGACGCACATGCCGGCCATGTGGAGGGGCGTCTGGTAGGTGTCGGCCATGCGGTCGCAGAACGCCTCGATGTCGGCGGGGGTCTTGCCGCCGGCGTGTACCCAGTTGCTGCCGACCTGGCCGACCACGTCGGCACCGTTGTTGGCCATGCACGCCACCACCTCCTCGAGGAGATGGAAGTTGTCGACGCGCTGCTCGAGCCGGTGCGCATACGCAGGCGCATGGAGCATGCGCCCGTGCGCGCCGACGGTCTCGGGACAGATGCGGAGGAAGTCGGTCGGTGCGGCGTCGAAGTCGTGGGGCGGGGATGTGAAGCCGACCTGGTGCGGAAACAGCTTCTTGGATGGATCGGACCAGCGCGCAGGTCTCATGTGATGCCTCCGGAATTCACGAGTTGTTCGACGACCTGTGGACGGCGACCGCCGGCCCGAGCAGTGCCACATCCGGGGCGACGCCGAGACCCGGCGCGGGCGGCGCGGTGAAGCAGCCGTCGACGTTGCGGGTGCCAGAGCCCGGGGCAGGATCGACACCGACCATCTCCTGGCACGACCACACACCGAGACACGACGGCGACGGGATCGACTGGGCGAGGTGGGCGACCGCGGTGTCGGACACGACGGTGCCACCGGTGTCCATGATCAACATCGTGATGCCTGCGGCAAGGCAGTGGTCGCGCATCCGGCGCGCTTTCGTGAGACCCCCGACCCGGTTGATCTTGATGTTCACGATTTCGGCGATGCCCTCGGTGTGGATCCGCATCAGATCATCGAACGTGTGCAGCCCCTCGTCCACCCCGATCGGCTGTGCGACGTGACGGCGGACGTGCGCGATCTCCGAGAGGGTCTCACACGGTTGCTCGAACCAGGACGTGACGGGCGGGATGTGACCCAGCACCGTGATCGCTTCGCGAGTCAGCCAGGCGCGGTTGGCGTCGTAGAAGATCGTCTCGCCCGGTTGTTCGTGCTCCGCGAGCAGCCTGATGCGGGCGATGTCGGCCTCGACGTCAGCGCCAACCTTGCAGGAGTGCACCCGGTAGCCGAGCTCACGAAATCGCCGCACATCGTCGAGCATCTCGTCGGGTGATCCGGTGGAGACGCTCGACGCGATCGGGACCGGATCCGGGTAGCGCGCACCCAGCAGCTCACAGATCGGGAGCCCGGCGACCTGACCGAGGATGTCCCAGCAGGCGATGTCGATGCCGGCCTTCGCATAGAGGTGTCCCGGCAGGGTGATGTCCATCGTGCGGTTGACGGCGTCGAGCTGGCGGGGATCGCGACCGAGCAGGGCGGGCGCCAGCTCTTCGATCGCCGCTCGAACGCCGCGCCCGTGGCCTGGGAGGTAGCTGACGCCCCAGGGGCACGCTTCGCCCCATCCCACGGCGCCGTCGTCGGTGTCGATACGGACGATCGTCGAGTCGAGCCGCTCGAACGTCAGCCTGCCGCCCGACAACCGGTACGGCTGGTGGAGTGGCAGCTCGAGCTGGAACACCGAGATCCGGTCGATCTTCACGTCGGCCCCTCGAGGATTGCGAGACAGGCGCCGTCGAGCGCTTCGATGGTCGAATCGAGATCGGCGTCGGTGTGGGCAGTCGAGACGAAACGCCGCACTCCCGGCAGGACGAACTGGCCGCGTCGCATCAGCTCGACGTCGAGCCGCCGCATCGCGGCGCCGTCGCCCGCCGAGAGATCCGCGTAGTCGCGGGGTGATTCGTCGACGAACAGGATCTGCCAGAGTGAACCGACGTGCACGGCGATGGCCGGCACGCCGTGCCGGTCGAGCACCTCCTGGGCGCCGCGACAGAATCGCTCGGTCGCGAGGTCGAGACGCTCGTACACGGCCGGATCGAGGAGCTGGTCGAGCATCGCGAGTGTGGCGGCCGCAGCGACCGGGTTCCCGTGCAGGGTGCCGTTGAGGTAGGCGTGATCGGGCCTGCCCTTGCGGCTCGGGTCGGCGTGGTCGAGCAGGTCGGCCCGCCCCGCGATGCACGACAGCGGACCCCCCGCGCCGACGATCTTCCCGAACGCGGCGATGTCGGGCGTGACCCCGTAGGCACCTTGCGCCGATCGATAGCCGAGCCGAAACCCAGTCACGACCTCGTCGAAGATCAGCACGGCACCGGACCGGTCGCAGACCGCTCGGAGCCCGGTGAGGAACGCTTCATCGGCCGGGATGATGCGCTGGACGCATTCGACGATCACACCGGCGATCCGGTCGCCGTGGTCGGCGAAGATCTGCTCGACCGTCGCGACGTCGTTGAACGGTGCCACCAGCACGGTCGATCGGGTCGCCGCGGGTTGTCCACCCGTGTCGGGATGACCGAGCGGGAAGTCGGAGCGGGCCGACGGGAACGTCGAGACGAGCGCGTAGTCGTGATTGCCGTGGTACGCCCCCTCGAACTTGAGGATCAGGTCGCGGCCGGTGGCGGCGCGTGCGACTCGCATCGCATATGCGGTCGCCTCAGAGCCGGTGGTGGCGAACGCGACCCGTTCGGCGCACGGGATCGCGTCCACGAGCCGCTCGGCGAGCTCGATCGCCGGTTCGTTGAGCACTCCGAACAGGTGCATCGCTCGGGCGATCTGCCGCTGGGCGGCGGCGACCACGGCCGGGTGCGCGTGCCCGACGATCAGGGCCCCCGCTCCGCCGACGTGGTCGACGTACTCCTGACCGTCGATCGTCACGAGCCGGCAGCCCGACGCCGACCGGAACACGTGCCGCTGGTCGGTGGGAAAGAGGTACGGGCCGAGCGCTCCGCCCGGTAGGAGTGCATCGGCTCGTGCGAGCGCGCCGGGAGTCGTTGCGCTGATCACGGCACTGCGACGACGATGTTGCCGATGTGACGCTTGGCGACGAACGCCTCCTGAGCGTGGCGCAGCTCGGCGAGCGGGTAGGTCGCAGCCAGCACGGGCCGGACGGCGCCGGCTTCGATGGCGGCGACGACGCGTGCGAAGGTGCCGGGCGGGCACACCGTCGCTCCGCCGAACCGGAGGTCGCCGTAGATGAGGTGTCGCAGGTCGAGCTCGACGATCGGCCCTGCGATCGCACCCGACGTTGCGTACCGGCCACCTCGCCGCAAGAGCGGGATCAGCTGTTCGAACAGCACCCCACCGACGACGTCGGTGATGGCGTCGATGCGGCCTTCCGGGGCGGCGGCGACGACGGCTGCGGGGAGGTCGTCGGACGCCCGGTCGACGACGGCGTGGGCCCCGAGCTCGGCCAGCGCACCGGCTTTGGCAGCTGACGCGACGGCCACGACGTGAGCCCCACGGCTCCGTGCGAGCTGGATCACCGCCGTGCCGACCCCGCCCGACGCGCCCGTCACCACCACCGTGTCGCCGGCTGCGACGTCGGCGACGGTGAGCAGGTGTTCCGCGGTGCCGGTCGAGCACGCGAAGGTGGCGAGCTCGGCGTCGCTGAGGTCGGTCTCGACGGGATGGACGTTGCCGACCGGTGCGACGCAGTATTGGGCGAACCCTCCGTCGACCTCGGAACCGAAATACCGGGCCTTCGAGCGATCGCCCGGGTCGTCTGGGTCGAGCCACCAGGGGTCCAGGAGGACGCGCCGGCCGAGCAGATCCTCGCCGGCGACGCCGTCGCCGAGCGCCACGACCTCGCCGCACACGTCGGCGCCCTGGATGCGGGGGAAGTCGAGCGAGTCGGTCCACCCGCCGGATCCCTCGTCCGCGGCGTCGAAGCCACCGGCTGCCCCCTCGGTCGTGGTGCCGTCGCGCACCGAGGAGGAATACCACCCGGTTCGCGTGTTGACATCGGTGTTGTTGAGGCCACACGCCCTCACCCGGACGAGCGCCTGGCCGGCACCCGGCCGCGGCACGGGCACATCCGTGCGATGGACGAGGCGGTCGTAGCCACCGTGACCGGTGAGGAGGACGGCTTCCATCACATCGGGCGGGTCGGGGGTCGGGTTGGGGTCATCGGTCATGCGGGCGCTCCCCTGAGGATCTCGTTCTTCGGGTCGAAGGCGGGCTCGGCGAGCACCGTCATCGGCACCCGTTCGGCGAAGAGCGAGAGGTCGAGCTCGGTGCCGGGCTCGGCGAGGTCGGGGGGCACGAACACGAAGCAGAAGGTGCGTCCGAGTGTCGGCGAGTGGGCGGACGACGTCAACGTCCCGACGACCCGGTCTCCGTGGTAGACCGCCTCACCGCCGAACGGGTCGTGATCGATCTCGCACAGCTCGGCGTAGGCGATCCGGCTCCGGGACGGCATCGTCCGACGTTCGATCAGGGCCGCCCGGCCGGTGAAGTCGGGCTCGTCCTTGACCATCCGGTGCAGATCGACCTGGTCGGGCGACACGTCGTTGCTCATCTCGTGGGCGGAGCGGTACGCCTTCTCCATCCGCAGCACGTCGATCGCGGCTGACCCGAACGCCGCGATCCCATGGCCCCGGCCCGCGTCCCAGAGCGCATCCCAGACCCCTCCGAGACGGTCGCGGCCGATGTGGAGCTCCCATGCGAGTCGTCCGGTGTACGACATCCGCATCGCCACCGCTGGTGCGCCGGCGACGGTGATCTCCGACGCGGTGAGCCAGGGGAAGGCCCGGTCGGAGAGATCGGCGTCGGTGCACTCGGCGAGCACGTCGCGGGCCAACGGTCCGGCGATGGTCAGCACTCCGAGCTCGTCGGTGCGATCGACGAGCTCGACCTCGTGATCGGCGGGTCCGTCGCCGAGCTGTTGGATCAGCAGGTCCCACACTCGGCGCTGCGACGGGGCGCCGGTCACGAACCAGTAGCGATCGTCGCCGGTGCGCGCGACCGTCGCCTCCCCTTCGATGGTGCCACGGCCGTTGAGCAAGGTCGTGAGCGCGGTGCGGCCGACGCGCCGAGGCATCCGATTCGCACACACTCGTTCGAGAAAGGATCCGGCAGCCGCTCCTGACAGCTCGAACTTGGCGAACGCCGAGAAGTCACCGAGCCCGACTCGCTCGCTCACCGCCCGCGCCTCGGCCTGCACCATCGCGAACGCATCGGTGCGACGCCAACCCAGCGGTTCCGCGCCGCCGAAGCCCGGCGCGTAGAACCGTGGCCGTTCCCATCCACCCGCCTCCTCGAACACCGCCCCGAGTGCGGCGGTCCGGGCGTGGACGCCCGACCGTTTGATACCCCGCTTGCTCGTGCGCTGGTGTTGCGGGTAGGGCATCGCCTGCCGGAGTGTGTAGTCCTCGGCGGTGCGCGCCTTGGCGAAGTCGAGGTCGGCCCAGATGCCGAATCGACGCGGGTCCCACATGCGGGTGGAGACATCGGCGGCGCCGTGGACGATCCACTGCGCGAGGGTGCGACCGGCTCCGGGCGCCCAGGCGATGCCGACGGTGACGCCGCACGCGAGCCAGTAGTTGCGCAGGCCGGGTGCGGGACCGAGCAGCATGGCCCCGTCGGGGGTGTAGGTGATGCCGCCGTTCACGATGTGTTTGATCCCGCGTTCCGCGAGGCTCGGGAAACGTTCGAAGCAGCGTTCGAGCCAGGGGCCGATGCCGTCGAAGTTCGGTTCGAACAGCTCGTTCTCGCTGTTCCACGGGCAGCCGCCGACCCACACCGACTGTGGGTCCTGCTTGTCGTAGATCCCGATCAGCGCCGATTGCTGCTCCCGCCGCAGGTACCCGCAGAAGTAGTCGTCGCGTGTGACCGGGATCTCGTGGGCCATCTCGGCGAACTCGGGGACGTCGTCGGTGACGACGTAGTGATGCATCATCGGCACGATCGGGAGGTCGAGTCCGGAGAAGGCGCCGATCTGGCGGGCGTGGTAGCCGCCGGCGTTGACCACGTGCTCGGCGATCACGGAGCCGTGTTCTGTCTCGACTCGCCAGGTGCCGTCGGATGTCGCCGTCACGTCGGTGACTCGGCAGTGGCGTTGCACGCGGGCGCCGAGCAGGCGGGCGCCCCTCGCCATCGCATTGCACACTCCAGCCGGATCGACGTGTCCGTCGTGGGGTGTGTAGAGCGCCTCGATCACTCCGGCGGACTCGACGTCGTAGAGCGGGTTCAGCTCGGCGACGCGGTCGGGGCCGACGATGTGCACCTCGTTGTCACGGGCGATCACCCCGTCGTAGAGGTGGCGGATCCAGTCGACGTGGGCGGGCGAGGTCGCCACGCGGAGCGATCCGCACGGGTGGTAGCCGACCGCCTGGTCGGTCTCGTGCTCGATCACCGAATAGAGATCGATCGCGTAGTCGTGCCACGAGCCGAGGTGGTAACCACCGACCATCCGACTGACGAGTCCGGCGGCGTGCCAGGTGGCGCCGGACGTGAGCTCGGCCTTCTCGAGCAGGATCGTGTCGGTCCAGCCCTCCTTGGCGAGGTGGTAGAGCACGGACGCGCCGATGTTGCCGCCCCCGATGACGACCACGCGAGCCCGACCGGGCAGTCCGCTGGTGGCAGTACTCGCTGTCGCGGTCGCGGTCGCGGTCGCGGTCGCGGTCGTGAGCGACGTGGCGGGCATCGTCGGCTACTTCTGCCGCAGCGAGATCGGGGTGTTCGCCCACACGACCTGGGCGTCGACGTCGGTGGTGTTCGCGTACCGGTGTGGGAGGTGACTGGGGAACGAGAAGCTGTCGCCGGTCTCGAGCGTGAACATCTCACCGTCGATCGTCAGCTCGATGGTGCCCGCGGTGACGATGCCGGCTTCCTCGCCTTCATGGCACTGCATGTCATCCCCGGTGCTGCCGCCGGGCACGTAGCGTGAGATACCGAGCGCCAGGTCCCCGTCGAGTCCGGCCGAGAGCAGATGATCCTCCATCCCGAGATAGTCGGTGCTGGCCATGTCGGAGTAGGTGAGTCGTCGGCGCCGACGCGAGCGGACGACGAACGGACGCTCCTCGTCCGGAACGGGCTCGGACTCGTCGAAGAACCAACCGATCTGGACGTCGAGCGCCTCGGCGATGTCCTGCAGCGCGGGGAGGGACGGCCGGGCGGCACCGCGTTCGATCTTCGACAAGAAGCTCGCGGAGCGCCCGCACAGAGCGGCCAGTTGTTCGAGGGTGAGCTCACGTGCCTTGCGGAGACCGCGGATCTCCTCGCCGAGCAGGCCCAACGGATCGGTGGAAACCACTGGACCATCCTGCACTCCTATGACAATATGGGAGATGGAATTGTCATAGCAAGACTTTTCTTGCCCGATGTGGTGAGAGGTAGCGTGTCGATCGACGATGTCGAGGTCCGGATTCGAGACCTCATCGGCCAGGCGGGCATCGATGCCGTGCACGCGCCCATCGAGGTGGCATCCGGCCTCCCGAACGCCGCCTACACCGACCCGCGGTGGTTCGATCTCGAGATGTCGACCGTGTTCGCCTCGAACTGGGTCTTCGTCGCGGCTACCGCCGAGCTCCCCGATGCGGGCACCCTTCACCCGATCGAGGCCGCCGGCATGCCGCTGCTGCTCGTTCGCGACCTCGACGGCACGATCCGGGGCTTCCACAACGTGTGCCGCCATCGCGGCGCTGCGCTCGTCGACGCACCGTGCCGGACGTCGGCCATCATGTGCCCGTACCACCGCTGGTCGTACTCGCTCGACGGCGCTCTCCAGCACCGGCCGCACTTCCTCGGGGCGGATCGACACGACCACGTCGCCGGCGACGGCGGCTCACGTCTCGACCTCGTTCCCGTCCGAACGGCGATGTGGAACGGATGCGTGTTCGTCAACCCGTCCGGCACGGCACCCGAGCTCGACGAATGGCTGCGCCCGGCGCTCGACCGGATCGCGCAGTACGACCTGTCGGCGATGCGGTGGGCAGGCAAGCTCACCTTCGACGTCGCCGCCAACTGGAAGCTCGTCTACGAGAACTACATGGAGGGTTACCACGTGTTCTCGCTCCACCCGCGACTGCTCCAGCACGCTCCGATGAACGTGCGCTGGTCGGGCGAGTGGCGCGGTCGCACGTTCTACAACGACTACATCGCCCCGGCGCTCACCGAGGGACGCGGCGCACGGCTCCCCCACTTCCCCGGGCTCGGCGACGTCGACACGCGGCGCGGCCTGTGGTTCCTCCGGTTCCCGCAGTTCGCCGCCGAGGTGTTCGCCGACCAGCTCTCGGTCCTCACCACCCGACCGGTGGCGCCCGATCGCACGGTGGAGGAGATCCACCTCTTCGTCGTCGGCGACGAGGCGGCGAGCGGCGAGTCGCTCGCCGCCGACCGCGACACGTTGCTCGAGATGTGGCGCGATCTCAACGGCGAGGACGTCGAGGTGCTCGAGCGGCTCCAGCGTGGGCGCCGCTCCCCCGCGTACGACGGTGGCCGTCTCTCGCCCGCCTGGGAGCGACCGACCCAGGAGTTCGGTCGGATACTCCTCGACGAGATGGCAGCGAGGGGCCTGTGAGCCCGATCGCCGTGCGGAAGGTGCAGCTCACCGTCGAGCGCGTCCACCACGCCGGCGGTCCGCCGCTGGACCGGCCGCAGGTGCGGGGTGCGATCGCAGCGGTGGTCGCCAACCCGTACGCCGGGCGCCACGAACCCGACCTCACGATCTGGATGGATGCACTCGGACCGCTCGGCGAGGAGTTGGCGGCCGAGCTGCGCGATGCCGTGACCGTTGCCGGCGCGACCGTCGAGGGGTACGGCAAGGGTTCGATCGTCGGCGTCGCGGGTGAGCTGGAAGTCGCCGCGGCCTGGCACGTGCCCGGGGGCGCGGGGCTGCGAAGCGCACTCGGCGGACCGAAGGCGATGGTGCCGTCGAGCAAGAAGATCGGCGTGCTCGGGTGTCAGCTCGACATTCCCATGGCCCACCTGCACGCGAGCTATCTACGCAGTCACTACGACGTCATGCCCGTCGTCGTTCCCGACGCACCGCGCCCCGACGAGGTCGTGTACGCGCTGGCGATGACGACCGGCGCACGCCCGCACCACCGCATCGGCGGATTCACGATCGACGAGGTGGTCGGTGACGACGGCCTTCGCTGACGCCTGCTCCGACGAGGGCGTGCCGCGTCGTGACGTCGGGCAGCCGTTCGAACCGGTCGCGGTCCCCGACCTCGACGTGGTCGAGCTGCGGGCCGGCCGCCTGAGTCGCCTTCGAGCGACGATGGTCGCGACCGGAGTCGACGTCTGCCTCCTCACCAACCCCGTGAGCATCCGCTACGCCACGGGGTACGGCGACTACACCCAGTTCCAGAGCCGCATCCCCAGCGCCTACCTCGTCGTGCCGGTCGAGGGTCCGATCGTGCTCCACGGCGCGTATACGCGCGGGCTGGAGACGATCACGGCCACGCGCGTCTCTCACGCACCGACCGTCTTCGACGCCGGGTTCGACGTCCGTCCGGCGTCCCGCCGGTTCGTCGACGACGTGGTGGCCGCGGTGAGCGACGCCGGACTCGGAGCGGACGCGAGGTTGGGTGTCGAGCGGTTGCTGCCGACCACCCACCGCGCGTTCGACGCAGCGGGGTTTCGCACCGTCGACGCCGAACCGACGGTCGAGCTGGCCCGGAGCCGCAAGACCGCTCTCGAGATCGATGCGATGCGCCATGCGATCGCGGTCGCCGAGCACGGGATGACCCGCATGGCCGAGGCACTGCGCCCGGGCATCACCGAGAACCAGATCTGGTCGGTGCTCCATCAGATCAACGTCGTCAACGGTGGCGACTGGTTCGACGGTCGCATGCTCTGCTCGGGGCCGCGCACCAACCCCTGGTACCAGGAGGCGAGCCATCGCGCGATCGATCGCGGCGATCTGGTGGCGTTCGACACCGACATGATCGGGCCGCACGGATACTGCGCCGACATCTCGCGCACGTGGGTGTGTGGCGCCTCCCCCACCCCCGAGCAGCGCGACCTCCACCGGCGGGCGACGGCGGAGATCGAGCACAACACGTCGTTGCTGCACGTCGGAGCGTCGTTCGCCGAGCTCGCCCGTCAGGTGTTCGTCCACCCTCCTGAGATCGCCGCGAACCGCTACGCCTGCGCGTTCCACGGCGTCGGTCTGACCGATGAGTACCCCAAGATCCCCTACCCCCAGGACTGGTCGGCCACCGGCTACGAAGGGGAGATCGAGGACGGTCTGGTCGTGTCGGTCGAGAGCTACGTCGGGCGAGACGGCGGCCGTGAGGGCGTCAAACTCGAACAGATGGTGCAGGTGACGAGCGAGGGTGTGCTGCCGTTGTCGACGTTCCCGATCGACATGTGCTGAACGTTCGATGCCCACCAGGGTTGCCGGCAACTCCCGGGCTCAGGGCTGAGACGGATCGCGATCGTCGGTGGCGCCCACGAGCCAAGGTGGCACCCATGTTCCCGGCAGACGGAACGACACGCCGGCGTCGTCCTCGAGACGTTTCGCCACGTGGAGTTCGCCGACTCCGCGGCCGTACCGCTCGCCTGCGTCGGCGAACGCTGCATGTGCAGCGTCGGTGAGCGGGAGATCAGCTCCGACCGCTTCAGCCAGCTCATCGAGGAGTCCGAGGTCCTTGAGGCACAGATCGATCGTGAAGCTCGGGTCGTAGTGGCCTGCGAAGATCGATGGCGCGTCGTGACGCGCGACGAACGAGTCACCGACCGAGTTGCAGATCGCGTCGTACAGAACGGAGAGCTCGACCCCGTTCGAGAGACCGAGCGCGAACCCTTCACCGATCGCCGCTGCATGGACGAACCACAACTGGTTCGTCACCAGTTTGACCACGTTGCCGGTGCCCAGCTCACCGCACCGGATCACGCGACCGAGATGGCCGAGGATCGGCGCGACTCGCTCGAGCGCAGCGTGTGAGCCTCCGGCGAACAGGGTGAGCCGACCGGTTCTCGCACCATCGACCGCACCCGTCACGGGGCTGTCGACGACGTCGACGCCGGCAGGCGCCTCGTCGGCCAGCGCTTCGACGAGCTGCCGTCGATTGGTGGTGAGATCGACCCAGATCGAACCCGGCCGCAACACGGCCAGCGCGCCGCCGCGCATGACGGCGTCCACGTCGTGAGGGTGCGGCAACGACGTGAGCAACACGTCGACCGCGCCGGCGACCGCCTCGACGTCGGCGCCGGCGCGCGCTCCGAACGATGCGGCCTCATCGACCACCTCGGTCCGGAGGTCGAACGCGGTGAGGTCGTAGCCGGCGTCGACGAGGCGTCTGCACATGGGCAGGCCCATGTTGCCGAGACCGACGAACCCGATCGAAGTCATGTCGCTCATGACAGGTTGCCGGCGGGGAGCGGGGCACACTCGGTGCCGGGGGCATACCGCTCACGGAGGCGCCGGAGTCGGCTGTGCACCTGATCGCGGTCGATCGTGCACAGCCGGAGGTGGCGTCGAGTCTGAGCACCCTCGAACCCGGTCCGGCCGTGGAGCACGCGCTGGTTGTCGTACACGAGCGCTTCGCCGACAGCAAGTTGCCGTCGCCACGCGAACTCGTCGCCGCGGACCGCGCGGCAGAATCGCATGAGAGCGAGGTAGAACCGTTCCGCCAGGTCCGGGTCGAGCGTCATCGTCGCCATCGACCGCTCGTGGAACCGGATGCCACAGACGCGACCGCCGGCGTCGACGGCGATGATCGGCGCTTCGGCACGGAGGTGGACATCGCCTCCCTGCTCGACCGCGTCGTGTCGACGGTGTACGAACGGAACGTTGACCGTGCTCAGCACATCGAACGCAGCGGGGTCGTTGCGACGAAGGGCCGCGGCGACGGCGAACCCGTCGACGACGACCGACTCGCCACCGCACCCACTGCTCGGTGTCACGCAGTGCAGGATGCTCGCGCCCGCCGGCGTGTACCGGTACGGGTCGTCGGTGTGCGGGTCGAGTGCCATCGTGGACTGTGACGGGGTGAACGGCTGCGGCTCGCTGACGATGTCGAACACCCGACCGAAGTCGGTCTCTCGGATCGGGCCGAGCAGCGATGCCAGCTGTTCCGTGGCGGCCTGATCGGACAACCCCGTCACGAGCGCGACGCCGCTGCGGGCGACAGATTCGAGCAGGTCGTGGTGCCGTCGGGACTCGTGGAGCAACTCGTCGAACCCGAACGACTCCGGCTCGAAGCCCGCCCGCCACGGCACACACGCGTCCGGTTCGACGCCCGAGATGGCGTACCGACGGAGCCACGCTGGATCGAACTCGTCGGTCGTGCCGTCGTCGAAGGCGATGCGCACGCGATCTCCTTCGATGGTCCCGCCGATGATCGCGAGGTCCTCCGAGAGTGCATCGACCGAGAAGCTGCGAAACAGCGATGCGCGGTCACCATCACTCGGACAGTTGTCCCGCAGCCAGAATCGATTGCATCTCACGATCACACCATCGTCGAATCCGACGGTGAGCTCGGTCGCGGTGTTCGACACCGCCACCACGCTGCTCGTGAGCACGGCTCCGGACTGTTGCATGCACCCACGGTAAACGGCCTCCCCCGCCGTCTCAACCGCCATCTCAGCATCGATCCCATGACGTGACGTTATGGGTCGGTACGGTGGCCACATGCGCCCACTGCTCCGCCGCGTTCCCCAACTCCAGCGGCTCGCCGTCTTCGACGCCGTCGCGGCGACCGGCGGGTTCACCGCCGCCGCTCGTGACCTCGAGATGAGCCAGCCCGCGATCTCGCGACACATCGCGAACCTCGAGCGTCAACTCGGCACCGCGCTGTTCGAGCGAACTGGTGGATCGGCGCAGCTCACCCATCACGGGCGTCGATTCGCCGACGGCGTGCACGACGCGTTCGAACGGATCGAACGCTCGCTCGCCGAGCTCGCCGCCGAGACCGACGCCCTCGTCCTCGCGGTGCAGCCGGCGATGGCCACCTCGTGGATCGTTCCGAACCTCGAGCGGCTGACGGCCGCCGCCGACACCGACGTGCGACTCCTCATCTTCGACCGATCCGCCGAGCTCGACCGGGCGACGTGGGATGTCGCGATCATGCCCGGTGCGGGCGAGTGGCCCGGGATCACGGCCACCGAGCTCTTCACCGAGGTCGTCCAACCCTTGGCGTCGCCGTCGTTCGCCGAGGGGTTCCGCCTGCATGCCGACAGCACGCCCGACGATCTGCGCAACGCCACCTTGCTCCACATCGACGACATCGACCGGCCGTCGATGACCTGGCGCGAGTGGTTCGTGGCCGCCGGTTGCTCGGGCGAGGTGCCTGCTCCGAAGGTCGTGTACGACACCTACCCCACAGTGCTGCAAGAAGCCCTCGTGGGTCACGGTGTCGTGCTCGGCTGGCAGCACCTGATCGGCGACCTCGTCGACCGTGGGCTGTTGGTGCCGGTCGGTCCAGCGGTCGGCCGGCCCAGCCTCGGCCACTACGTCTGCTGGCGCCGCACCCACGACGGCGACCCTCGATGCGAGGCGATCCGGAACTTGCTCCTCTCTCAGTTCTCCGCCGAGGACGCTCGCATGGGCTGATAACTTCTGTGCATGACGTTCGTCCATGCTGGCACCGTGCTCGAAACCCGCCGTTCGTACATCGGCGGTGAGTTCGTCGACTCGACTTCAGGTGAGACGTTCGAGACGCACCATCCGGGTACGAACCGGGTGATCTGCGAGGTCGAGCAGGCCGCGCAGCGCGAGGTCGATCTCGCCGTCGAGTCGGCCGCAGCAGGGTTCGACGTCTGGTCGACGATGCCGGCGATCGAGCGCGGTCGCATCTTGCGACGCGCCGTCGGCATCATCCGCGAACGCAACGACGAGCTGGCCGCGCTCGACACCCTCGATGCCGGGCGTCCGATCGGCGAGACCACGACGGTCGACGTGCCGACGGGCGCGGACGTGATCGAGTTCTATGCCGGTCTGTCCGCAGCGATGCACGGCCGGACGATCGACTTCCCGAACGGATTCGCCCGGATGCGCCGTGAACCGCTCGGCGTGTGCGCCGGGATCGGTGCGTGGAACTACCCGATTCAGATCGCGATGTGGAAGTCGGGCCTGGCGTTGGCGTGCGGCAACGCGATGATCTTCAAGCCGGCCGAGGTCACGCCGATCTCGGCGACGGCCCTGGCCGAGATCTACACCGAGGCGGGGATGCCGGCCGGGGTGTTCAACGTCGTGCACGGCGACGCTCGTGTCGGCCAGATGCTGGTGCGTCATCCGGGCATCGCCAAGGTGTCGCTGACCGGAGAGGCCGGCACCGGCAAGATCGTGATGGGCGAGGCCGCCTCCACCCTGAAGAAGGTGACGCTCGAGCTCGGTGGCAAGTCGCCGATCGTCGTGTTCGACGACGCCGACGTCGACAGCGCCCGCAACGCCGCGCTGACCAACAACTTCTACTCCTCGGGGCAGGTCTGCTCACACGGCACTCGTGTGTTCGTGCAACGCGGCATCTACGAGCAGTTCCTCGACGGACTGGCCGAGCGCGTCGGCGGGCTCACGGTCGGCGACCCGTTCGACCCGGCGACGATGATCGGCCCGCTCGTCAGCTCGGAACACCACGACAAGGTGATGCGCTACATGAAGCTCGCGCTCGATTCCGGAGCGCGGCACGTGGTCGGTGGTGTGACACCCGAAGATCCGGCGCTCGTCGGCGGCAACTACGTGACACCGGCGGTCTTCGCCGACTGCACCGACGACATGGCTTTCGTGACCGACGAAGTGTTCGGCCCCCTGATGGCCGTTCTGCCGTTCGACGACGAGGCCGAGGCGATCGCGCGCGCCAACGCCACCGATTACGGGCTGGCTGGGGCCGTGTTCTCCCGCGACATCGCCAGGGCGAATCGGGTGGCCAACGCGATCCAGGCGGGCTTCGTCTGGATCAACGACTACGGCACGATGCCGGCGTCGATCCCGTTCGGCGGCTACAAGCATTCGGGCATCGGGCGCGAGAACGGGGAGCAGGCGATCGAGCACTACACCCAGATCAAGACGATCTACACCAATCTGGGTGCGGTCGAGCACTACATGTAGCGCCGCCTCGTCCGCCTCGTCCGTCGAGCTCGGCTCAGCCGACGAGACCCGGGAGCACGTTGATCGACGAGGCGATGATCGCCGTGCCGAACACGCACGACAGCAGCGCGTGACGCAGCACCGTGGCACGCATCCCGCTGTCGCTGATGTTGGTGTCGGGCACCTGGAACGTCATGCCGACCGTGAACCCGACGTAGGCGAAGGCGCCCTCGTTCGGCCGATTCCCACGTCAGAATGCTGGGATCGGTGTGGCCCGGACCGTCGTCCGACCCGAGTGATACCGTCCAGCCGGCGACGCGAACATGGTTCGGCGAGCGACGCCGACGGCGATCCGAACCGGGAGGTGCGTGGGGTGACCGAGCTCTGGGGTGCCGAGACCCGCAAGGCGATCGAGAACTTCCCGGTGTCGGGCGAGCGAATGCCAGCCCCGGTGATCCACTGGCTCGGCCGCATCAAGGCGGCTGCCGCGATCGTGCACCGCGATCTCGGTCTGATCGACGCCGAGATCGCGAATCGGATCGTCGACGCGGCTGCGAGCGTGGCGAACGGCGACCATGACGATCAGTTCCCGGTCGACGTGTTCCAGACCGGCTCCGGCACATCGACCAACATGAACGCGAACGAGGTGATCGCCCACCTCGCCGGCGACGGTGTGCACCCGAACGATCATGTCAACATGGGACAGAGCTCGAACGACGTGGTTCCCACAGCGGTGCACCTCGCGGCACTCGAGCAGGTGACGGCGACGCTTCGACCGGCGCTCACACGGCTCCGCGATGCGCTCGCGGCGAAGGCGGACGAGTTCGCCGAGCTGCCCAAGGCCGGACGGACACATCTGATGGACGCTGCGCCGATCACCCTCGGCCAGGAGTTCTCCGGCTACGGGGCTCAGATCGACGCCGGCATCGAACGGGTGGCCGCCACCCTGCCACGCGTCGCCCAGGTTCCCTTGGGAGGGACGGCGGTCGGAACCGGCCTCAACACCCATCCCGAGTTCGCCGAGCGGGTGCGGGCCGCCCTGACAGAGCAGACGGGTGTCGCGATCTTCGCGCCACGCAACCGGTTCGAGGCCCAATCGAGCAGGGACGCGCTCGTCGAGCTCTCGGGGGCGCTCAAGGTGATCGCCGTCTCGCTGACGAAGATCGCCAACGACATCGCCTGGCTCGGCAGCGGCCCCCGAACCGGCCTCGGCGAGATCGTGCTGCCCTCCCTCCAGAAGGGATCGTCGATCATGCCGGGCAAGGTCAACCCGGTGATCCCCGAGGTGGTGCTCCAGGTCGCGGCCCAGGTGATCGGCAACGACACGACGATCACGATCGCAGGCATGCAGGGCAACTTCGAGCTCAACGTCCGCGTGCCGCTGATCGCGAGGAACCTGCTCCAGTCGATCCACCTGCTGGCGGCAGCGTGCACGCTGTTCGCCGATCGCTGCGTGTCGGGGATCACACCCGACACTGCTCGCCTGACGTGGACGGCCGAGCACACGCTGGCGACGGCGACCGCGCTCAACCCGCTCGTGGGCTACGACGCAGCGACGGCCATCGTGCAGCATGCGCAATCAGCGGGCATCTCCGTACGGGAAGCAGCGCGGGCGACCGGTCTCGACGACGACCTGCTCGCGTCGATCCTCGATCCGGTGCGTCTGGCGACCGGTGCGATCCGCCCACCGGAACACACCCCGGAGGATCCGCCGACCGAGTGACGATGCCGCCGCCCGGCATGTGATCACCGACCGAAGCTCGCCGCCAGGTGCTCCACGCGACGACGGTGGAGGCGAAGGCGATGGCGGGCGGGGGCTGCGGTTCCGGAAGGTGACGGCAGCACCACCGATTCGCAGTGGCAAGCGACGCTCGACCCGTCTCGCTGACGAGGACGGTCACGGCGCTCTCGACTTCGAGGATCGAACCGGTTCGCTGCCGGTCAGGAGCTGGTCGCTGGTCGCGTCGATCTCCAGCACGCCTCGATCTACCGTGTCGCGGTCGGGGAGCATCAACCCGGTCGCGGCGACCGACAACGCGCTCGCTGCGTTCGCGAATCGCGTCGCCTCGCCCCAATCGGCGCCCTCGAGGCGGCGGACCGCGAGCGCCGCCAGGAAGACGTCGCCGGCTCCGGTCTCGTCGACGGCGTCGACCTGCAGCGTGGGGATCTGGAGCACCCCGTGCTCGTCGGCGAACACCGCACCCGTCTCGCCCGTCTTGATGACGACGCGCCGTGCACCGAGCTCGAGCAACTCGCGGGCGGCAAGCGCCGGCCACAACCGCGACCCGTCGGTTCGGCCGACGAGCTGCGCCGCTTCGGCGAGATCGGGCGTGATGATCTCGGCACTGCGGAGGTGCCCACGGCGCACCCGTTCGGGCGGAGTCGGATCGAGGAACAACGGAACACCCAGCTCGGCCGCGCGCCATGTGAGCGCCGACAGCACCGGCAACGGGATCTCCGCCTGGACGATCACGATGTCGGCAGGCCCCAGTCCCGCGACGTGGGGTTCGATGTCGAGCCACGTCACACAGTCGTTGGCACCCGGCGCGAACACCAACGAACGGTGCTTGCCCTCCGTCAGTTCGATCGCGACGAAACCGGTCGACGAGGCGGGCGTCACGACCACGCCGCTGATGTCGGCACCATCGTCGGCCACGGCGCCGACGCAGTCACGTCCGAACTCGTCGTCGCCCACGCGCCCGACGAGCAGCACGTCGGCACCCAGCCGCGACACGGCGCGGGCCACATTGGCGCCCTTGCCGCCCGGCTGAGCCAGATGGCGGTCCGCCACCAGCGGCGCCTGCCCCGCCGATTCCCGGAGTCCGAAGAGGTGGATATCCATGTTGAGACCGCCGATGACCACGATCCGGCCGGCCGCGACGGCGCCCATGGTCAGACGTCCAGTCGGACGCGCTCGCCCGCCCGCGGAATCACCGCACACAGTCCGAGTCGATGCTGGAGGACGCCGGCCAGTGCCGCCGCGCCTTCCGGCTCACCGTGGTTGACGTACACGACGCGCGGGGCAGGCGATGCGGTGCGGACCCATCCGACCAGGTCGGCCTGGTCGCCGTGTGACGACAGCGCGACCGACGTCACCTTGGCCCGGACAGGGAAGTAGTGCCCGAGCATCTTCAGCTGTGGGGCTCCGTTCCGGAGCGCATCTCCACGCGTCCCGGGCGCCTGGAAGCCGACGAGCAGCACCAGGTTGCGGTCGTCGCCCAGCCGGTTCGCGAGGTGGTGGACCACCCGACCCCCAGTCGCCATGCCCGATGCGGACACGATGATCATCGGTCCGGGGCGAGCGTTGAGCGCCTTCGACTCATCGGCCGTCGGCACCTCGGTCAGATCGAGCGAGGCGAAGAGCTCGGTCCCGCGGACCTCGGGCCGGATCTCAGCCGACCCGGCCCGAGCCTCGGCGCGGTACACGTGGAGCGCGCGCAGTGCCATCGGGCTGTCGACGAAGATCGGGACCCGCGGCACGTGTCCGGCGGCAACCAGTCGATCGAGGTGCCAGAGCACGACCTCGGTGCGATCCACCGCGAACGCCGGCACGACGACGACCCCGCCTCGTCGGACCGCACGGTTGACCACGTCGGCGATGATCTCCGCGGGGTCACCGTCGGGATGCAGCTCGTCACCGTAGGTGGATTCGCTGATCAGCACGTCTGCGCCACCGATGTTGCCGGGTGGGAGCAGGAGGGGATGGGTGGACCGCCCCAGGTCGCCACTGAACACGACGTCGACGTCGCAGTCGTCGAGGTGCAGTCTGATCGACGCGGCACCCAGGATGTGGCCGGCACGATGCCAGGTCGCGTCGATCCCCGGCAGGACACTGCGCTGCTGGTCGAACTCGACCGTCTCGAGCAACTCGAGGCAATCGAGCGCCTCCTGTCGTGTGTAGAGCGGCAGGGCGGGGTCGTGCTTGGAGTAGCCCCGCTTGTTGGCGTGCCGGGCCTCCTCCTCGTGGAGGTGGCCGCTGTCGGGGAGCACGATCTCGGCCAGCTTGCGGGTGCCCTCGGTGCAGTACACCGGGCCACGGAACCCGGCGCGGACCAGCCGCGGGAGGTAGCCGCAGTGGTCGATGTGGGCGTGGGTGAGCACGACGATGTCGATCGACCCCGGCGGTACCGGGAATTCGCTCCAGTTCTGCTGGCGAAGGTGCTTCGGCCCCTGGAACAGCCCGCAGTCGACCAGCAACCTCCCATGTGCGGTGTCGAGCAGAGTCTTGCTCCCGGTCACCGTGCCGGCACCTCCGAGAAAGGTGAGGGTGGGAGATCGACTCGTGTCGCTCATCGCTGTGGCACCCTCGTCATCAGTGCGGGATCGGCCGAGGATCGCACGCGGCAGCGTTGCCGGCCGTGAACGCATCCAGCAACGGGAGCGACTGGCCCCCGACGTAACGGAGCAGCGCGCCTCCTGCGGTGCTGACGAACCCGATGTCGGCGATGTCGACGAACCGTTTGGCGCTGGCCACGGTGTCACCACCGCCGATCGCGGTCGAACCTGGCGCCCCGGCGACCGCAGCCCACAGTCGGCGCGTGCCGACATCGGCACCGGTTTGCTCGTACGCGCCGGCTGGCCCGTTGGCAAAGACCGTCCCGGCCGCCCCGATCTCCGCCTCGTAGGCGCCGATCGTCGCTTCGCCGACATCGACACAGAGGGTGTCGACGGGGAGGTCGCCCACCGAGACCTCCCGACGCGTGCCACCCTCGATCACGGCGACGTCGACGGGCAGGGTGATTCGATCCCGGTAGTCGGCCAGCAGCGCCTTCGCATCGTCGACGTAGCGGATGAGGTCGCGCTCCTCGATGAACCGCTCGGTCGGCGCACCCAGATCGGTCCCTTCGGCCATCAGGAAGATCTCGCCGAGCACGCCGGCGGTCAGAACTCGGTCGGCGACCTGATCGGCGAGCACCCGGCCCATGATCGAGAAACCGTCCGACACCTTGAGTCCTCCGAGCAGGAACACCGCAGGGTGGGCCGGATGATCGATGATCCTGCGCAGCCCATCGATCTCGGCCGAGAGCAACAACCCCGCCGCCGACGGCAGCAACCGCTGGAACGCGACCATCGACGGGGCCGCACGATGTGCCGCCGCGAACGCGTCGTTGACGTAGAGATCGAACAAGGGCGCCAAATGGCGGACCAGATAGGTCTCCGCCATCTGCTCGGGCGTCAGTCGCACATCGCGCTCGAAGGTCGACAGCTCCTCACCGTAGATGCGGACGTTGTCGAGCAGCAGGATCTCACCGTCGACCAGCGCCCCGATGCGACGCCGCGCCTCGGGGCCCGCGACGTCGTCGATCCACCGCACGGGCCGACCCAGCTTCTCAGCGAGGCGGTCGGCGTGTTGCTCGGTCGGGATGAGGTTGTGGTAGTCGAGTGCGTCACCCTGATGGGTGAGGATCACCAGCCGGGCCCCTCGATCGGCGAGGTCGCAGATCGTCGGCAGGCTCCGGTCGATCCTGGCGTCGTCGACGATCCGTTTCGTGTGAGGGTCGATCGGCGAGTTGAGGTCGACCCGGAGCAACACCCGCTTGCCGGCGACCTCGACGTCGGCGCTCGACGGGATGTGCGCCACGTCGACGTCCCCTCAGATCTCCAGGTAGCGGTCTGTGGTCGCGACCGCCTCTGCGCCGGTGGGTTGCATCTTCATGGCGGCTCGTACGGCGTCGATGGTCTCCGGGATCGTCACCGCCTCCTGCGGGATGTTGATCGCGAACACGATGTCGTCTCCCGACAGTCCGACCATCTCCTCCCACAGTCCGATCTCGAACATGTCGGCCCGCGGGTACTCCATGTAGCGGGCCCATTGGAACAACGACGAGTTCGAGTTGAAGCCGTCGGCGATTCTCACCACCTTGATCCGGGGGTAGGAGCGGAAGGCATCGAGCGCCTCCTCGACCGACATCTTCTCCTTCGGCGTCACCGAGACGGTGATGATGTGCCCGTGGGTCACGGGGGCGTGGATGAGCATCCCGGTGGCGTCGATCTCGGGGATGATGTGCATCAGGTCGACGGCCTGGTGGTTGGGAACCGGGTCGACCTGGAGCACGTTGGTGAGACCGCGATGGGTGTCGCCCGGGTCGGCGACCCGACGGACGATCGTGATGAACGTCTTCGACACGCCAACGGCCCTGTGGACCGCGTGCACCGCGCGGATCAGGCCGGTCGTGTTGCACGACGTCAGCTTGAGGTAGTCGACACCGAGCCCCAGTTCGTAGTTGACGGTGCCGTGGAAGAACACGTCCGCCACCGCGGCGGATTCTCCGCCCTGGAAGACGGCCTTCACGCCGTGTTCGAGGTACTTCTCCTTGTTCTTGGCGCCGATCCCACCCGGGGCCGCGTCGAGCATGATGTCGACATCGGCGAGGAGGTCCTCGAACGACCCGCTGACCGGGATTCCGGCGTCGCCGAGTGCCCGATCGGCTCCGGGGACCGCAGCGAACAGCGGGAACGGCATCCCCCGCTCCCGGAGCGCTCGAACCGCGAGTGTGGGGGCGACATCGGCCACGCCGACCAGTTCCATGTCCTCCTGGGCGACGACACCTGCGGCGAGGCGGTTGCCGATGACCCCGTAGCCGGCGACGCCGACTCTGACCTTGCTCATCTCGATCTCCTCCAATCGCTCGGATCCGTCGGTCGATCTCCGATGCGCTCCGGACGCGACGTCACGATGTCGATGGTACGGAGGCGGCCCGGGCCGTGGAAGTGACGAACGGCTCTGCGTTCGCAGCTCCGTCCCTGCGATAGTCGAACGTGGTCGACGGCTCCGTCGATGCGAGCCGTTCCGCATCCGGACGTCCGTTCAGGAGGGATGATGAGGAAGGGAATACTGCTCCACGAGTCCGACGACGTCGTCGGTGTGGCCACGATGGATCTGGCAGCCGGGGACATGGTCCAGGCCCTCACGCTGGAGGGGCACCTGGTGACGGAGTTGACGCTCGTCGACGACGTCCCCCTGGCGCACAAGGTGGCCGTCCGATCGATCGACGCCGACGGCGACATCGTCGAGTACGGGCGTGCGATCGGTGCAGCGTCGGGCCCGATCGAGCGCGGGTCGCACGTACACACCCACAACCTTCGCAGCCGTCGGTGGAGCGGCAGATCACAGATCGTCGAGCATCACGAGGAGCAGCCATGACCCACCCCGACGAGATCGCGCTCACGGGCTACCGGCGGGAGAACGGACGCGTGGGCATCCGCAACCATGTGCTGCTGATCCCGGTCGACGACATCTCCAACGCTGCCGTGACGGGTGTCGAGAGCCTGGTTCGCGGCACACTCGCGATCCCACATCCCTACGGCCGGCTGCAGTTCGGAGCGGACCTCGACCTCACCTTCGACACGCTCGCCGGGTACGGACGCAATCCGAACGTGGCCGCCGCGATCGTGATCGGCATCGAACCGAATTGGAGCAACCACATCGCCGAACGGATCGCCGACACCGGCAAGCCGGTTCGGGCGTTCAGCATCGAACGCACCGGCGACCTCCAGACGATCGCTGACGCCGCTCGTGTCGCGCAGGGGTTCGTCCAGGACGCGACCGAGCTCCATCGGGAGCCGGTGGACTGGAACGAGATCCTGGTCTCGACGAAGTGCGGCGAGTCGGACACCACGAGCGGGCTCGCGTCCAACCCGACCGTCGGTCGGGTGTTCGACCGTCTCGATGCGTTCGGCAGCACCCTGATCTTCGGCGAGACGACCGAGGTGACCGGCGCCGAGGACAAGATCGTCGAGCGGTGCGCGACGCCCGAGGTGGCAGCGCGGTTCCGCGCCGCCTTCGACGACTACCAGGCGCTCGTGACGTCCCAAGGGGTCAACCTCATGGGTTCGCAACCGACCGAGGGCAACATCCGTGGCGGCCTGACGACCATCGAGGAGAAAGCGCTTGGGAACGTCGAGAAGATGGGCCGCTGCACGGTCGTCGGCTACCTCGATCAGGCCGAAGCACCCAGCGGGCCCGCGGGTCTCTACTTCATGGACTCGTCGAGCGCTGCGGCCGAGATGGTGACGCTCTGCTGCGCAGCGGGAGCCACCCTGCACCTGTTCACCACCGGCCAGGGCAACATCGTCGGGAACCCGGTCCTCCCGACGATCAAGATCACGGCGAACCCGTTGACCGTGGAGACCATGTCGGAACACATCGACGTCGACGTCAGCGGACTCCTACGATTCGAGTACGACCTCGACGGAGCAGCGGATCGAGCGATGGAGGTGATGGCCCGCACGATCAACGGGCGCCTGACGTGCGCTGAGACGCTCCGCCACGACGACTTCGTGCTGACCAAGCTCTACCGCAGCGCGTAGCCGATCCGATGGAGATCCGCGTGCCCTACGGTCAGTCGACCGTGTCCGCCGAGGTTCCCGACGGGTTCTGCGTCGACGTCATCGATGCCGTCGACACCCCGGTGGCGACGGACCCGATCGGAGAAGTACGGCGAGCGCTCGCCCACCCGGTGGGCGTCGACTGGTCGGAGTACGAACGGGTCGGAACGGTCGGGATCGCTGTCAACGACAAGACCCGCCCCGTCCCGCATCGGCACCTGCTCCCACCGCTCATGGAACGCCTCGCGGAGCTCGGGATCCCGGACGACGCCATCACGTTCCACATCGCAGTCGGCGGGCATCCGCCGATGGAACCGGCGGAATGGGCAGCCATCATGCCGCCGGAGATCTCGGCTCGTCACCGAGTCGTCTCCCATGATGCCGAGTGCACTCGCGAGCTGATCTTCCTCGGCGAGACCTCACGCGGTACTCCGGTCTGGGCCAACCGCAGCTACGTCGAGGCAGACCTGAAGATCGTCGTCGGCACGATCGAGCCACATCAGTTCGTCGGGTTCTCCGGCGGCGTCAAGAGCGCCGCGATCGGCCTGGCCGGGCTGGCCACGATCAACGCGAACCACACGTTGATGATGGATCCGGACTCCCGGATCGGCATCTACTCGGAGAATCCGGCGCGACAGGACATCGAGGAGATCGGACAGTTGTTCGGGGTCGATCTGGCGGTGAACGCGATCCTCGATCGACGGCGGAACATCGTGCAGGTGCTGGCCGGTGAACCCAGCGCAGTCATGGAGCGCGGAGTTCCCCTCGCACGGCGGCTCTGTCAGGTCGCGGTGTCGCACGACTACCCGCTCGTCGTCGCGTCGCCGGGAGGACATCCCAAGGACATCAACGTGTACCAATCGCAGAAGGCTGTGGCGTCCGCCGCCCGCATCGTTCGGCCCGGTGGGACGATCATCCTGACGGCTGCCTGCCCCGATGGAGCCGGCAGCCGTCGCTACGAACGGTGGGTCTCGGGCAAGCGTTCACGGCAGGGGGTGATCGACTCGTTCCGGACCGAGGGCTTCCATCTCGGCCCGCACAAGGCATTCCAGCTCGCCCGCGACACCGAGCAGGCTCGATTGATCGTCTGCTCCGAGATGTCCGACGAGCAGGCGAAGCAGCTCCTGCTCGACCCCGCCGCTGATCTCCAGACCGCGATGGACATCGCTCTGAACGAGCTCGGGCCGGGGTCCCGCATCGCGATCCTGCCGCATGCGGCGTCGACGATGCCCCGTCTGGACCGAGAATGAGGAAACCCAGCACGGAGCTCGCCGACTCGGCCTCGCGCCACGTCGCAGCCACGCGTCGGTCTCGCCGACCCGAACGACCTTCCCGGGCCGCCATCGCGCCCACTTCTTCGCCTTCGCATTGGTGATCGTCGCCAGCTTGGGCTTCGTCGCCGACTTCGTCAGTCTCGGTTTCGGTGATGTCCACGGATTCGTCGGTACCGCCGGACGGCCGGGACGGCGCGGCCTTTCGCAGGCGATGCGGCGTCGTCGTGCTGGGCGCTTCGCGGGCATCGTCCGCCTCAGGCCTCGGCAGGGCTACCGCGGTGCTCGCTCGTTGCGGTGTCGCTGCCGTCCTCGCAGTTCACACCGCTGTCCGCTTCGGCTTCGGCTTCGTCGGCCTCGGCGTCGTCGCTCGAACCTCGAACCTCGGGCCGCCGGTCGGACGAGCCCAGTGTGCGTTCTCACCCGCGACCCTGCAATCGACGTGCTCACGTCCGTGACGTGCGCACCCATCACACGGACGATCCGTGGTATCCGATCCGAAGTCGAACTCGGATCTGAACACGGCCTTCCCGAGGCATGCCCGATCAACTGCGACGACGTCATGACGGTTCCCATCGACGCTCTCGACGACCAGGCTGTCGACCACCGCGACGAGATGACCCGAGCTGCATTCGACCGGGCACTCCGCTACGCATTCGACATCGTCTCTTGACACCTGCGTCGCCGTCCGGTTGCCCGCACGCCCAACCGAGAGAGCCGCCGGGTTGCGCACACGCCACCAGCAGTCACCTCAATTGGCGATTCCGGTGCGGACGCGCAGCGATGCCGGCCATGGGAACGACGTGGCCGTCAGTTGGCCGTGGTCGCCAGATCGTGGAGGAGGTGGTCGATGATCGCGGCGAAGCGGTGCTGCGCGTCGCGGCCGGCTTCGGTGACCTCTTCGTGCGAGAGCGGGTGGTCCGCGATGCCAGCCGCGAGGTTCGTCACCAGTGAGATCCCGACGACGTCCGCGCCGAGGTGCCGCGCGGCGACCGCCTCGGGCACGGTCGACATGCCCACAAGGTCGGCGCCGAGCCGCCGGGCCATCTGAACCTCGGCGGGCGTCTCGTAGGCCGGGCCGGTGAACCACGCATACACGCCCTCCTTCAGCGAGGTCCCCGCTGCGGCGGCCGCAGCGTGGGCGCGGGCGCGCAACTCAGCGGGATACACCGCGCTCATGTCGGGGAACCGCGGGCCGAGCCGCTCATCGTTCGGGCCGATCAACGGGCTCTGGCCGGTCAGGTTGATGTGGTCGCGCAGCAGGACGAGGTCGCCGGGTTCCAGGCCATCGCCGCAACCGCCGGCGGCGTTCGTCAAGATGACGGTTCTGCACCCGTTGACGACCGCGAGCCGAGTGCCGAACACAAGGTCGCTGAGGGGGCGGCCCTCGTAGTAGTGCACCCGCCCGGCGAGGATCAGCACACCCGTGTCGCCGAAGACGGCCGAGACGAGCCTGCCGCCATGACCGGCAACGGTGGGGACCGGGAAGTGCGGGATGTCCGCGTACGGGATCGTGACCGCGTCCGGCAGGCTGTCGGCGTAACCGCCGAGGCCAGAGCCGAGCGTGATCGCGACGCGATGATGACGCCCCGCGACCCCGCTGACGTACCCGCTCGCTTCGTGGAGTTGTGCGTAGAGCTCGGTCATCTCCAAATCCTCGCCGCATTCGTGTCGTCACACCACCCTGGAAGTGACCCGGTCCGTCACCGCATCCGCTCCCCAACGCACGACCGAATCGTCCGATTGACGATCCTCGAGCAGCCAGGGCATCATCGACCCGGCGTCGGGGGACAGGCTCATCGGACGAGCGACATCCCGATCGACATCACCCCTGCGAAACGGGTGGACCGAGTTCCCGCCACCCCTGCTCTCCGACTGCGACGCACCCCCAGTCGACGGCGCTCCGGACCTGTGCGGCGTGTGGCGAACGATCGCCGTCGAGGTCGACGGGGTGACGACGTCCGACCATCCGGCGGTCGGACACGTGCAGCGCATCCGGCAAGCGGGGAACCGACTGGTCGTGACCGGCACAGGATCGTCCACGACAAGTTCTGCGACGGCATCATCGACGGCGGCGTGCACGACGTCGCCGAGTCCGACGCGGCCACCCCGATCAATGTCGTCGCGTCGTACGAGGACGGCGTGCACGTGCTCCGTCCCAAGGGCATGCCGATCGATGTTCGGTGGTGGCGCGAGGGCGATCGCCTGCGTTGGCAGTACGTCGGGTTCACCGTCACCCTGGAACACATCGGTGGCCCGGACGCCGACCCCGCCGACATCCCGATCTGACCGGCCAGGGTCGCGCCGCGCCGGCCCGGCGCAGAAAATCGGGCGCTCGATCGCGATCGAGCTGCGATCATGGCTCGACGACGCGACCAGGTCTGGGCGCCGACATGGACACGACACGAACTCGTTGGGCGGCGATCGGAGCGGCGATCGCGATCACGCTCGGAGGGGGCGGCATCGGTGTCGCCAATGCGACGAGCGATGCGAGCGACGGCCCGGTCTCGGCGTTCTTCCCGATCGAACCCTGCCGCCTCGCCGACAACGCTGCGATCACGGCCGACAGCTCGATCGGACTCAACGGCTGGGCGAGACCGGTGACTGCGATCTGCCCGACGGCATCACGGGACTCGCGGCCAACGTCACTGCGGTGAACGCCACCCAGCAGACGAACCTGCGGTTCTACGCCCAGGGCGATCCGGTTCCTCAGACGGCCAACCTCAACCCGTCACCGGGTGCTGCGCCGACGCCGAACGCCGTCGACATCCCACTTGCGTCGTCGAACGGTCAGTTCCGCGTCTACAACCGCTTCGGGTCGGTCGGGGTGTTCATCGACGTCATGGGGTACTACGACGACCACACCCACGACGACCGCTACTACACCGAGACCGAGAGCGACGTCGGCATCCGGGGTCGGGCGGCGTCCGGTGGATTCAGCGGCGGGGTGACGATCGGCACCGACGACGTCGTCGTCACCTCGCTCACGATCGACACACCCTCCGCCGGTCGAGTGGTGGTCGACGCGACCTTCTACGCGTTCTCGATCGAGACCGAGCAGCGTCAGAGCGTGTGCTCGATCACGGCCGGGATGTCGCACGAACCGGACTTCGCGATGGCGGCGTCGATCGAGGACAACCACACCGACGCGATCGCCATCACCCGCGGTTTCGAGGTCGACGCATCGACGGCCCAGCGCACATATCGGCTCGTGTGCAACGCGTTCGCCGGGAACTATCAGATCGGCAATCCGTCGATGACCGCGCTCTTCGTCCCGAACGGCCCGGGCTGACTTGCCGGGCTGATCTGCGCCGGCTGGACCGCCGCCGGAGTCCGGTAGTAGCTCTGGTAGATGTCGTGGCCCCAGCCGACATAAGGCGGTACAGCATCGCAACCGGCGGATCCCGACGACAGGTGATCATCGGACATCACGCCGCGCATGGTGCAGAATATCGAAAGAATCCCGCCAGCGTCCGTGAGCGTCCGCAGGCAAGGCTTCAGATCTGGTGGTGTGCGGTTCCGAGCGCGCCCGGATCATGCGAACATTCCTGACAACCGTGCGACCAGTCGGCGAGTCTCTCGCTCCGGTTCTTGACCATTCGCTCGAGATAGCCGTCAGGGTTCAGGCTCGCGCTTGACGCCGCCTGTCTCAGCTGTTGTAGTTTCACCGTTTCTGTGCCCTGCATGAACTCGCTGTAGTCGAGTCCCTCAAGCGCCGGAATCAGCGCTGCGATCAGCGTGCCAACACATCCCTTGACACGCAGGTTTGGATCGCCGTTCCAGATCCCGTAGAGGCGTACTATTAATGATCGAAGCGCGTTCTCGGTGGCGTCGACTCCGATTGTCATCAGGACGAGGCCGTCAATCAGCAAGAGCTTGGCTCTCGGATTCAGACTGGCGATCCAGCACCCGTCTATCGCAGCCGGCCAATGCAACGACTGACACGGATTCAGCCGCCCGGCATTGCGACACAGCAATTCAGCTGCCACGAGCGGCGTCGTGATGCTCTCCTCGTCTTTGAGAGCCGCGTTGATCACCAGGATTGCGGTCTCGTTGGAGACTTGACAACCGTCACGATCAGGTCGGTGATCCGCGTGCGAATCGCGATCATCTGACCACAAGTCGACCAGCAGGGCGACAGCAAGGTCCGCCTGACCTAGCTCGGTGAGGGCAAGAAGACCGCTCGCGCTCGATGCAGAGCTTGTGACGTCTTTCCGACCGTCGAACAGGCTCGCAGCTCGCATGGCGGCGTCCAGTCGCAGTCGGGCCGCTTCCTCGCGATGATCCTGATTGCGTCGCTCCGCCGCCTCTTCGCGTTCCTGGGCGAGCCGGCGATCAGACTGCCGTGTGTACCAGTGCCCGACAAGCGCGACCGATGCCGGAACAAGTACGGCCATGAGACCCACGACCCATGTCATGCGACGAGCCTGCCACATCTCCGAAGGTGCAACTCGCCGCAATTCCGTCAAGGCTGCTGTCGCCGCGCAGTGGGACCAGAACGCATTGGTCAACAAGAGGGTCGCACGACGCCGAACCCACCGCAGCGACGTGAAGTCGTCCGTTGAGCGTCCGGACTGAGAGACGCTCTGCGCGCTGCCAACGTCGACAGCGTTCGGGTCATCTAGCGATCCGCGCAGCGGCTCGGGGTCGGGTGCCGGGCTTGGCTCGGCGCGATATCTGGCTCTTCTCGTTGAAGTGGGGAGAGGGCCTGGTGTGAGGGTCCGCGTGCGGGTGCAGGGATCCCGCCATCGTTGCGGTTGTTCTACGACTGCGACGACGAGGAGATCCCTGCGATGGGTGACGGTAGTGGGCTGGCCGAGGCGATGCTCGGTCTCGATGGTGTGCGCGTGACCGACGTGCGCGAGGCCGACGGTGAGGTGACGATCGAGGTCGAAACGACTGAGGCGTTTGCGTGGTGTGAGCGGTGCGGATGCCGGGCTGAGTCGCAGGATCGAATGTGGGTCGATGTCCGCGATCTGGAGTGCTTCGGCCGGTCGACACGGCTGCGGATCTGGAAGCGCAGGTGGCGGTGCCGCGAGCCGTTGTGCTCGGCGCGTACGTGGACCGAACCACTTGAGTTCCTCGACACGCAGGTCGTGAAGACACCAACCCGGACTGAACAAAGGTCAGGAGTCGACGAGTCGATCGAAGCGCTGCCGGGCACCTTGGCGTGTGACGCCCAACTGGGCACCGATGAGACCCCACGACAAACCCGCTCGCTTCGCCGCGATCACCGCCGCCTCCACCCGCTCCTCGGCAGCACGGCGCTCGGCCGCGGCTGCGCGCAGTTCCTTCAACGCCGCACCATCGATCGCCGTGACACGACCTTCTTCGACCGCCGCGTCGAACTCGGCGACCAACGCCTCCACATCAGCGCCGGTCATCTCACGAGGATGCTTCTTCGTCGTCTTCGCCATCGTTGATCACAACCAATCCAGATACTGCCGCCGGGCCCGCATCGCATGCACCACGTACTCAATCTCATCAGCCACCACGATCCCGATCTCCAACAGGATCCCGGCCCGTCCGGACCCACCACCATCATGAAGTCCGTCCTCTCGTCGACCGTCGACCCCACCAATGCGTTTTCGACCGCGTGGCGAATGTCGTCGTCGGAGACCCCATGCTTGCGAGAACTCGCCAAGATCTCCGCGCGACAAGTATAGTTGTCGCGAGCATGTCGGGCAGCGTAGGCGTTCGGACCCGCTCACATCGAACGTTCGGTCGTCGCCGAACGCACCATGCATCGCCGGGCGGTCAGCGGTACACCATCACCTGTGCGGTGACGACCAGGCCGGCCTGGTCCGGACGATCACTTGAGATCGGCGCAAGGTCGAGTCGATGGGCAAAGCGGACGATCGCGATGGTGGACTGCATCCCGACAAGGGCCCGCTGGCAGTCCCCTCTCAATAGTCGGGAGCGATTCCGACCTGAACGACGCCACAGGTCGTACAGCAGGTTCGCGGTAGCCGAGCGAGGCAGCCGCTCATCCTACGCTGCACGGCGTGGGATGGGAAGCCGTGTTCGATGACGACTCGATTGAGTCGCGGGCCGGGCCAGGCGCGTTCCACCGTGGTTTGAAGTACTTCGTCGACGGCCGTGTCAACGTCGTCTCCGCCAGCGACTCGGTGATCGACGCGACGGTCGATGGAACCCACGTGTATCGCGTCGAGCTCGCGTGGTCCCGAGATCGGCTCCGCTGGCACTGCACGTGCCCTGCCGCCGCGGACGGGTCGTTCTGCAAGCACGCGGTCGCCACCGCGATCCAGGTCCGCGAGGACGACGCCGAGTCTGGCGGCGCGTCGACGCGTGCGACCACGCCGGCTCGCGGCAAGCGGTCCCCCGCGACTGCGGCCGACCTGCGGGCGTATGCCGAGTCGCTGCCGCCGGAGACCCTCGTCGAGCTGGTGATGGAGCGAACGCAGGGTGACGCAAGCTTCCGGCGCCGTCTGGTCGACTCGATGCGAGCGGCCAACGGGCTGGGACCCGACGTGGCGGCCTGGAAGACGCGGCTCAACGTCGCGTTCGCACCGATCGACGGATACGTCGACTACCGCGAGGCTGCATCGTGGGCCTCCGACGTGAATCTCGCGCTGAGCGAGATCGCAGGACTGAACCGCGCCGGGCACCACGACGCCGTGATCGAGCTGTGCGAGCACGCCTTCGCTCTAGCCGAAGCGGCGATCCAGTACGTCGACGACTCCGACGGGTGGATCACCTCGCTCGCGACCGAGATCGGCGACCTCCATCTCGACGCCTGCGATGCCGGAAGCCCCGACACGCTCGGGTTGGCCAGACGGTTGCTCGACCTCGAGCTCACCAGCGAGCTCGACACGTTCCACCACGCAGCCGCCACCTACGCCGACGTGCTCGGCGAGACGGGCCTGGCCGAGTTCCGGCGAGCGCTGCTGCCGCGCTGGGAGTCGAACCCGACCCGTGCCGAAGCGCTGCCGGATCGAAGATGGGGCGAGGTCTACGCAGTATCCGAGGCGATGATCGGGTGGGCGCTCGGCACCGCCGACCCCGACGCGCTGATCGAGGTGCGCAGCCGCGACCTGTCGACCGCTCACGACTACCTCACGATCGCCCGGTCGCTCGTGGAAGCGGGTCGCTGCGGGGAGGCGCTCGGCTGGGCGAAGCTGGGGATCGCCGAGCACCCCGGGCGCGGCGCCGAGGAGCTCCGCGACCTCGCGATCGAGCTGCTCGGCCGGCCGGATGCCGACATGTCCACCCGCGACGCGAGTCTCGAGATCGAACAGATCCGCTGGGATGCGTTCGTGCAGACCCCGAGCCGAGCGCACTTCCTCGCGTTGTGTGATCTCGACCCGGCTCATCGCGCGGAGTTCTACCGGCGTTGCACCGAGCACCTCCGCGACCTGCTCGACGCTGAGCCCGACGATGCTGCACCGCCGGCGTGGCGGGCGGCGCGCTGGCAGGCAGCGGTGCTGATCGAGATCCTCGTCGAAGTGGGGGACATCGAGCAGGCGTGGCAAGCCGCCCAGCGGTACGGCTGCGGCGACAGGGTACGTGTCGACCTCGCCGAGCGCCGCGAAGCCATCGCTCCAGGCGACGCGATCGACGTCTACGAACCACTTGTACTGGCCGCCATCGACACCAAGAAGACACCCGGATACGAGCGGGCCGTCGAGCTGATGGAGCGGATCGAGCGGCTCGCACCCGTCGCCGGCACCCCAGAGCGGTGGGAAGCCCTGCTGCAGCAAGTGCGAACCGAGCACAGGGCGAAGCGCAACCTCCGCAAGCTGCTCGAGCAACACTGCTGGTAGGCGGCCACGCAAGCCGTGTAGAAGCGATCGGCGTGCTGACCTCTTCCACGCGGAGAACGTCCGCCACTGCCGACTCACCAAGTCCAGCGGCCCAGGGACGATCAGGTGTCAGCAAAGAGTGTCACGAGCGGTGCCATGGGCAACCCACATCAACAATCGGCACGTCCGCGCTCGGGTAGGAGCGCGAGAACGTGCTGTTCGGCACGGCGGTCAGTACACGATGTCGAGCGAGTAGCGCAAGGCTTCATCGAGTCGAGCGCGCGTGATTTCGTCGAGGTGGCCGACGGGCTGGTCGTCCAAGTCCTCGAGCGGGATCGTGATGACGTTGTCGCAGCTGATGACGCACGCTTCTGGGAGGCCATACTCGACGCCGAGTTCCACCTCTGAGCGAATTCCACGAATGGTGCGTGTGATCGGCGCACAGGTGACCGATGTGAGTACAGCGATCGCTGCGTCACGGGTGAGCACGCAGACCGGGCGCCGCCCGGCGGGAGGTCCGAGGTCAGCCCAGTAGATGTCGTTGCGCGCTACCACGCAGGAGCGGTCTGAGCAGCGAGTCGTCGCGCCGACTGGACAAGTGCGGGATCGGCGGGCTGGCGCCGATACGCCGAGCGGAGCTCACGATCGGCCGCTGCAAGCCCTTCGGCATCGAGGACCGCCTGCGCGCCGCGACGTATCAGCTCGGATCGGCTGGTGCCGAGACCGGTGGCCAATAAGTCGAGTTTTTCCACGAGGTCGTCGTCGAGTTGAACGAGTACTTCACGTCGAGCCATGACCATATGCTAACCCATATGGTGATCGCTCAGAACATCACCGGCGGCGCCGCACCTGGCCTGCGCGAGATCGGCACATCTGATCGGCCGTGCCCACTCCAGATCGTGCAACCACCGCCCCGAACGTCGAGACGCTCTCCACCGGTCATCGATCTTGTGATCGAGGCGCATCACGTCTTCGATGACCGCCTTCCGGGGATCGTCAGCAACGAAAGCGATTGACCGAAACGAAAGTCTGTGCCCCCCGCCCGGGCGAGCGTCACAGCCGACCGCTCCAACCAACTCGACAGTGCGCTGGTGGTGCGAGGCCTGCCTATGTCTGTCGGGCGATGCTGCTGACGCACTGTCCTTGGTTCTTGAAGCCGAAGTCCTGCCAACCGCCTTTCTTGCACTGATCCTTGCTCGTCAACTCGGGCGCCCACAGGAGCGTGGTGAAGTTCCCGGAGTTGTCCCACTGTCCTGCCTGACCGACGGTGGCAGGTACCAGGTCGACCATGGATGAGAAGTCTGCCAGCCACTCGCCAGCCTCGTTCGTGGTGACCAGCAGGTTCGCTTGCGGGGAATCCGACAACCAAGCGACCGTGCCAACGAAGACCAGGGAGCCCGGTTCAGCCGTGCCGGCCACGGTGTCGGCAGCGATGTCGACAAGCGTCAGTGACACGCCCGTGACGATGTGGGTCTCGGTCCGGCTGCCATCGGACAGCGCCAACGTGACCTCATCGCCTGCAACAACGGTGACTCCCAAAGCGGCCAAGTCGAAGAATGGTGAAGCACTGCCTTCGGCGTTCCCATCGGTGATCGACGTCGCCACGTACACGCTGTTGAGGAACAGGTCGACTGCCACGCCGCCAGGCCATGACTGGCCCGTGACGACCTGTGGGCCGGTGCTGAAGCCGAATAGGTCAGCGCCATCCACGCCGACGATGATCGGCGCGTACTCACCTGGCGAGGTCTGCCAGAGCGTAGCGCTGCCACCGGCGTCGAACTGAGCCACGGCGACCAGGGTCAGGAAGCCGATGTCGACGACGTCCTCTTCTCCTGGTTGGTCGCCAGGGACCGAGAAGTCGGCGATCCAGTCGCCCTGACCGTCGGCCGTCTCGGAGCGGAGGATCGTCGTGTTCGGGATGAAGACGACGACTTCGGAGCCGGGCTCGGTGCTGCCGGTGACCGTGTCGGTCGCAACGTCCATTCGCGACACGCTGAGAGCAGTCACAACGTGGGTCTCGGTACGACTGCCATCGGCCCGAGACCACGTCAATCTCGACCCACCACAAGCGCGCTGATCGCCGCACCCACCACACGACCAACCCGCGGCCCGGAACGCCGGGAAACCCACGCTGCCACACGCTCAGGGTTCGCAGCGCCAGCCCAGCTCACGCGGTTCAACCCGTCCGGGATCCGCAATCCGAGACAGCCGAGCCCGTCGCACGATTGTCAGCGATTACCGTGGCGCGTCTGTCGAGGTGTACGCCCTTCCCAAGAAGGCTGGACCGCTTCACCTCGACTCTGTGGTCCGCCCACCGCAAGTCGGCTTGGTACCGTGTGGCCATGGGTGCATCGAAGATCTGGTCAGCCGAGGAGCTGGAGCAGATGAGTCCGAACGAGCGCCAGGCGATCGTGCGCGCCGGATTCGAAACGGACCTCAGCAAGGTTTCGCCGGAGCTTCTCGAACGAACTCGGCGCAAGATTGAAGCGCACATCGCTGCGAATGAAGACGCCACGACACCCGAGCGGTGACCAGCCGCCGCACTGTTCGAGTCGATCAGGCATTCTTCGACGACCTCGATCGCCAGCTCGGTAGCGACCGCGGCCCGAACGGAGAACCATCAGGTACCGACTTCATCGTCATCGACCTCCCTGCCGTCGTCGATGAGTTCGCGGAGAACTTCGACTCGCTCCCGATCGCCTATCCGGACCGCCCCGACTATCGGGTATTGGTTGTCGGTGGCACTCTCGCCGCGGCATCGGTGGTCGTCGGACAACTCGTCGCCGACGGCAGCATCGTGCTGCTCGGAATCGAATTCGATCTCGGTTGGCCCGACGGGCAACACGACTGACGAGGGCGCGACCCGGACGACCCTCGCGTACGGATGACGATCCCCATCCGAGACGTCGCGGACGTCAACGACCAGGCACCGCGTCGGCAGCGAGAAACGTCCGAGTGCGGTTCCCCTAACGTGCGCGGGAGCCCGCGACTACCGCGCGCGGAGAAGGGCCGGTACCGGGCGGGCGTCGTGGCCGCAAGGACTGGGATGGGGTGCGGCCGACCCACGTCTCGAGCGATGAGGGTGCCTGACCGTGCTAGTTGACTGCGACTCCCTGGGCGAGGAGTTCGGCCGACATCTGCTCCCGACACGAGCCGCAGATCCCGGGCGTCAGCGGAGGGGGCGACTTGCGTTCGAGCAGACGTGCGTCGGCAACCAACCGCTCGATGTTGAGCCACGAGCCGTCGAAGCGACCGCGGCTGCACCAGCTGCACAGAGCGATCGGCTCCGAAGCGTGGTCGCGCTCGATGGTCGGGTCGAGGAGCGCGACCGGGCTGCGTGCCTCTTGGAAGACGAGCACCGACCGGAATCGAACGCCACCGTCGGCGACTGGCGCAACGGCCATCTGGAACCATCGTTTGGCGCGAGCCGAGTCACACCGAAACGGCACGCGCACCTCGGACTGTTCGGAGCGAACCTGCTGCACCACGAGCTGCCACAGCTCGCGCAGCTCAGCGTCGTCGATCGACTCCCACAGCACCTGCTTGTCGTCGGGCCGCTCCAACTCGGGGGCACCGTGATCGATCGCGGATTCGACCCAGCCGGCACCGACCTCGGTGAGCACGTCGGACGCATCGATCGAGTACTCGATGATGGCGATCGCAGATTCTGGGGACGGCGAACCGGGCAGCTCGGCCCGCCCCGACTCGATCGATGCCTCGATGCCGTCCCACACGGACGGGGGCGGCTCGATCGGCGCGAGATCGGATGCGTCGAGGCTCTCCAACGCGCGTATGACCCTCTCGGTCGCGTCGCGGGACTGCCGGGCCACCATGTCGACACGGTACCGCCGTCCAGCACCGGATCGGATCGGTGGGGCCGCTCGCTGTGGGTCAGCCGGTGGTCGCTGGCGGGTGCTGGTCGAGTACGTCAAGCAGGTCGGGTTCCGGGCTATTCGCGGCTCAGCGTCATGCCGAGCATCGACGAGACCACTCAGCCCAGCACTCGACATCCGGCGGAGTGCCGCCCGGGAACGTCGCCCGCAACGCAATCGCGGTCCGTGGGCGCGTTTGCCGGCGCGCGGGTCGGGCCGTTGCAGCGCTGGTCAGGTGAGATCGTTCGGCCAGAGGCCGATGTCGTCGGCGAACTGTCGAGTGATGGTGCCGACCACGCCGCCGAATTCACGTTGCAGGTCATCCCGGTTTGCGACGGAGGTTCCCGCCGACCAGGTGAGCAGCCGCTCGAGTCCAGCTTCGAGTTCGGGGTGGACTTTCGGACCAGCGATGAGCAGCATGGTGACGGTCGGTCGTCCAGGTTGTGTCGTGCACGCTCACCAGTCCCGCGACGGCGAGCAGGGTCTTGCGGGCGGCACGCCGACCGAGTTCGACCGGGTCCTCAACTTGGGCGCCGTGCCGCCAATGTGTCACGTGACGATCGATGTCTCCGTTGAATCCTCTCGCCGCGCGACGGTCGCCGGGGAATGGCGAACTGGCTCGATCCATGTCCGGTCCGGCGAGATGGACGCAATAGTGATGCAGGAACACTCGTCCCCCGTAGGCCGCGTCAGAGTCGCCGTCGAAGTCGGACGAGGCCGCTGCGGCAATCTCGACGCCCCGACAGAGATCGCGGACGGACTGGGACAGCATCGCAGCGATGTTCGAGGCGGTCGCTGCATCGAGCCCGACGGAGAGCATGTCGACGTCGGAGTGTGGGCTGGTGGGTTGGCCCGTCGTGACCGAGCCGTACGCGTACACCGAGGCGGCCGGCGCAGCTGCCTGGATGGCGGAAACCGCCGTAGTGAGGACAGGACGGAACTGCTCAGCGATCCTGTGGATGCTTGCGCCAGTCCGGATCGTCCCATCCCACTCGAGGCCCTCTCGCGGGTCAGCCATGGGAACAAGTGTGACCGGTGAGGGCACGTTCGACGCCCTCGGCAGCCGGCGAACCCTCGCGGCCCGCCCGTCCGAGATCAGCTCGCATATCGCAACCGACCTGGCGGCCATGACCTCGACGGGCATTCGATGAGGGATCGTCATCTGAGACGACGAATTGGGGGCTCCTCGCCCGGGCTACCAGGCCCTCGTCCAATGGCTGATGTCGGGTCCGCTCGGGTCGACACGCCGGTGGAGGCCGCAACCCCTTACGAGCCCGCCGACCTCGAACATGCCGGAATTGAGGTCTTCGCATGGTGCGGCGCTCGGTCTGAGCGTCATGCCGGCAGGATCTCGATCCACTCGTTGTTGGTGGGGTCGTAGCTGAACAGCCGGTTGCCGGTGTACTCGTAGTAGCTGGTGCCGCCGCCGAACACAATGGCTCGGCCTATGGTTTCTACGTAGGTCATTGTGTGCCAGGCGATCGGACCGATGATGTCGTTGCGTCCCAGGTCTTCCCAACTGTTGGTGTTCAGGTCAAAGGCCCACACCTGGTTCTGGGTGTGCATATCTGGGTTGGTTTCCGACGGACCCCAGCCGCCGAAGTAGACGATGCGATCGGTGGCGGGATGGTAGAACGATCTCGCGTAGGCAGGTGCGTGGCTCGGGCCGCCAGTGCGTTCGATCTGCTCCCACGTGTTCGCGTCGTAGTCGTAACTCCACATCAGCGTGTCGCCTCCGTCCTGCAGCCCGAAGAGGACGGATCGGTCGGATTCGGAGTCGTAGGAGAACGCAAAGTAGTTGATGGGCGGCGGCACGACGGTGGGCTGCATGTCGGTCCACGTGTTCGTGTTGGCGTCGTAGGCCCATGTCCCCTCCGTCCACACGAGCTCGCCGTCGTCGAAGCCCTGCCCGCCGAACGCAATGACGCGATCCGAGTTGCTGTCATAGACCATGCGAGCGCCGACACCCAGCCGAGGTTGGGGGTCAGCCGCCAGCTCGGTCCACACGTCGTTGACGCGATCGAAGATCCAGGTTCCAATCGATCCACTCGACACGTCAGCGAAGACGACCTGGAGCGCGATCACCAAATCGGACTCTGCGTCGTACACGACCGGCCCGCCTGCCGGCGACATGAACCGCACCCGCGATCGTTCAGTCCACACAGACCCGTGAGGATCGAATGACCAGATCTCGTTGATTGCTGCGCAGTTCGGCCCGGTGCACCCACCCACGACCAGTACCGAATCGTCTCCGCCGTCGTAGACCGCTTCGTGATAAGCCCTCGCACGCGGCCATGTCGAAACCGGCTCTTCAACTGAAGTCGTCACTGCAGCGGCGGTGTCCGGGGCCTCGGTCGGCGCCGATGCCACGGCTGGTTCGGTGACCTCCGGCGCGGTCTGCGGTGACTGCGAGAGCGAATCGGTCTCGACCTCCTCGGTGCTCGAACTGCCCCCACAACCCGCGACTGCGATCAGCACCACCGCTGCGAGGACCTTGCGCGAGCAGACCACGGCACCTCCCACGAAATCATTGTCCGATCTCGGTGTCTTCATTGCCGGCAGAACACGACTTGTATGGCCAGAGGAGGAAGTCACCAGCCGCCGGGTTCCGAACCGGCGATCTCGCCGCCAATCTCTGCGGTACCGCCTCCGAGATTGATTGCGACGTCGTCGACATCCCCGCCGTCGCTGTGATCGCTAGCGGCAACGGCGCCGGACGAGACGTCGCCACCGCCGCGCTGATGCCCCGGGCACTGCCCGGCCTCGACCGCGCGGTGGTGCAGGGCGTAGGACTGGGGCGCTGGTTCGACGGCGAGCATGAACGGCGGGAACGGCGTACCGGCGACGCACACCTTCTGCGTGCCGACCCAGTGCCCGTTGCCGTCGAGCACGTCGTAGATGCCGTCCCACGGAACCCGCTGGCCGGGGTGGAAGGTCGGCTGCCACGCCCCCTGGTTGATCGGTGCGACGCGCAACACGTAGCCCGCGGCGCGACGATCGTCGATGTCGGGGAAGACGTGGCTGTCCGAGCCGACCTGGGTCACGGCCCGCTGGTGGTTGAGGTAGCGCCCGTGGTCGTCGACGACGTCGTAGATGCCACTGCACGGCACCTTGTCGCCGGGACGGTGCACCCACGGCAGCGGTATCCGCAGGACCGGCGGAGCTCCCGCGGCCGGATGGACACGAGATGGTTCGATCGTGCCGGGCGCTCCCTCGATCGCTTCGTGAACGGCGGCCGCGATGTCGGTCCTGTCCACTCGGTCGAGGGTCCTTCCGACGGCCAGTTGCTGCAGGACTCGTGGCGCCTCGATGAAGACGCGGTCGTCCGCCGTCTGCAGGATCGTGATCGTGTCGCCATAGTTCTGCTTCACCCAGTCGCCAGCAGGCCCCGCGGCGTCCCCCACGTTCATCTCAAGGGAGACGAGCCCGGCGACGTTCACCGACTTGACCTTGAAGCCCAGCAGGATCAGCGCACCGGTCGCCAGCAGGCCAATCCCCGCCCCGACGAGGACTTCCGACTCGGCGAGCAGCCCACCGACGAGCGAGCCAGCACCAAGCACGAGCACGACCGTCACCGTCAGCCAGCGAGGCGGATACGTTTGCCGTACCGCGGCGGGACGGGGCTGATGCGGGTCGGCCGGCGGGTGGCGCTTCCTAGTCACCATGGCGATCACCGTCTTGGCCGGCGCAGGGCACGACACCGGCTACAAACGCAGCGTGCGCAGATCCCCGCAGCGGGCGGTAGGGCCAGACGTCACGCATCGATCGGACGCGGCCGTCGGCGTCACGGATCGGTCACGCGCGTACGCATGGCGATCCCTATCCGGGCGGGTGTTGATGTGACCGGGGACTCTTGTGGCTATGGGCTGGCTGATCGCACAATGAAGGAGGAGGTGTGTCGTGTTCCGGCGATGCGGGGCCTCGGCGGTTGTGGCGATGCTGCTCGCAGTGGGCTGTGGAGGTGAACGAAGCTCGTCGCCGCCCACCACCGAGCCTGACGCATCGGCTACGAGCCCGTCGCCGGTGCCGTCGACGACAGCGGCAGTGGAGATCACGACGACGGAGAGCACGGTCCCAGCCTCAACGGAGCCGGCGCCGACCAGCGCGTCAACGACCAGCATCGTTGAGTTGCAGCCAGTCGCCGACCTGGCGGTGTTGCGTCCCGACGGTCTGAGCTCTGTCGACTTCGGTACTCCCGCCGACGATGCCGCCGAGCGCCTGTCGGCTCTGTTGGGGCAGCCGGATCTTGTGGAGAGCATCGCGCCGATCGGCGAGGGTGGTGACGGGTGTGTCGAGGGGGCAGGTTGGCTGGATTGTCTCCGAGATCTGCGGGTTGTCGACGAGGGACAACTGGCCGTCTGGGCCACCTACGGTCTTGAGGTAGCGATGGTCGACACCAGTCGGGAAGCCCGGCCACGAGAGCGAACGTCGCTGCAGTTCGGTGATTGGCACGCAACGGTGGCAGCAGGGGATGCACGCCTGGTCACCGACGAGGGGCTGTACCCGGGCATGACGGTTCGGGAGTTGCGACAGATGGTTCCGTGGGTCGAGTTCACCTACGGCGAGGGATTGCTCGCGGGCTTCTACGTCACCTTCGGCGAACGCGGCGGGTACTGGGGAAGGTTGGATTGGGATCCCGATACCGACACCATTGAGAGCTGGGACGTCAGCGCCGTGCAGGCGGCGCTCAACGAGCACGGCGCGGACCTCGCGGTTGACGGTGAGTGGGGGCCACGTAGCGAGGCGGCCTGGCTGAAGTTCCTGACCGAACACGGAATCGAGCCGTTCACCCTGCAACCGTGGCTGATGCCAGAGATAGGTGAAGCACTCGGGCTCCCACCCGACAACATCACCGTCGCAACCCTCGGGCCTCGCCCTTCCAGCGAGACCCTGGCGACATCCCTTCCCATCCCAGATGACGTCCCGCCGCGACGCGACCGATGTTGACACCGCGACGGGCACCGATACGGGTCTTCAGCGAGCGGCGTCAGTTGACCACGCTCACGTGAATCTCCCCAGACCGAGCAAACCTGGGGAACTTCAGCGAGCGGCGGTGTTGACCACGCAGAACCGGTTCGAGACTGCTTCGATCGCTGCCCATCGCACCAGGCGTGAGCCTTGCTTGGTGATGTGCCCGGAATAGCTGTGGGCGTCGGACTCTCGCAGTCTCGGGGTGAGCCCGGCCCACGAACACGGCCGGCGCGGACTGTCGAAGCGGGACACGTCACCGATCTCGGCGACGAACACCGCGGCCAGCACGTGACCGACCCCGCTGATGTGTTGGATCACCCGATAGCCGGGATCAACACGCAGCAGCCGATGGATGCGAGCGTCGGCCTGGTCGATCTCACATGGACCAGACACTTTCGCCCCGCTGACTTCGATCCATCGAGCAGTGAACGAGATCTCGCAATCACGGCTCGGATGATCACGATTCTCCGCCGACGAGGACGACTCTCAGGTGCCCTGGACGTACTCACTCACCTCGGCTCCCTGCACGACCGTCGAGGCCGCGACCGGGCTCACCGACCGTCCTGGGAAGGAAGGCTGGTACACGAGGAGCTTGCGCTACATCGACGCTGCGAGGATCAGGCAGCCGTCCGCGAAGTCCTCGCGATCGCCGGGGAATGGCAATCGCTGCTGGTCGGAGCGAACTGGCTGATGTGGATCGAGGATGAGTGGGCGGGAGCGGCCTTACGAGACGGTGACTTGGACGCCGCCGAAAGCCACGTCAGGCGATGCCGCGAGTTGGCTGCTGCCTACGGCAGTCATCCCTTGGCTCTGGGAGCAATCGAGGTCAGGGCGCTTGAGATCGAGATCGAACGACTGCTCGTTACCGATCGTGAACGCGCACTCAGCGACATTCGACAACGCCGATCGGACCTGGCATTGCGCTTGAAGAACGACCCCCTGCGAGCGCTCGAGCTTGAGGGCCTCGTCGCCGAGACTCGCGCGCATCTCTGGCGATCGATCGACAGCTCGACAGCACTACGTCGCTCTGACCAAGAGCCCGAGCCTGCTGCATCAGCTCTTCGGCGCAGTGGGCATGCAACTCTGCGGAGATCCGACCTTCGAAGCGGAGGCACCAGTGCTGGCGAACGAAATCGGTACGTGTCCGGCCGTCGACCGCTGCATGACGCTGCTCACGAACCCAACACGAGACGTCCCCATTTTTCCGCGTTGACTCTGATGCTGACGCCCAAGTGCGCAGCTGTGCCAGACCGCGTTGAGTGTTAGGGCGTCACACCGAGATGTCACACTGAACTCATGAGGACCGACGAGGTCGCCGCGATCGAAGCGTTCGTGTTCGGCAAGATCGCGCTGGCAGCAGGTATTGCGCAACGTTGCGATGACGCCGAGCGTGCGGAACGGATGAACCGGGCCGTCGACAAGTTCTGCGAACAACTCGGGCTGGACTCGGCCGACAGAGCGCTCCGCGAGCTGCAGCGCCGCTCCTTGGAGTGGGGCGCGTTGGAGCGCCGCCTGCTGCTCGTGGATCTGTGGTCGGTCGACGCCTTCAGCCCGTACGACATCAAGGTGTCCAAGTCCGATCAGCGAGCCGAACTCCACGATCTGGCAGCGGGCATCGATGCCGGCGGGGCGGTCGGTGAGATCGATCGCTGTGCTCGCGAGCTACGGAACAGCGCCCGCTTCAAGTCCGCAGCGAAGATCGGAGGCGCACTGGCCGCAGGTGCCCTTGTCGTCGGCGGAGCCGGGTTCCTCGCGGCGCCCTTTATCGGCACCTACCTCGGCACAAGTGCCGGGTTGGCCGGTGCCGCCGCGACGAACGCCGGTCTCGCCGCGATCGGCGGCGGTTCGCTGGCGGCCGGGGGCGGCGGCATGGCGGCCGGGGTGATGTTCGTCGCCGGTGGCGGTGCTGCGGTCGGGGGAGTTGTGGGCGGTGGCGGTGCAGCGATGTATCAGCTCGGGGCCCGGCAGGCTCAGATCGAGCTCCGCAAGATGGAGCTCAAGTTCAAAGTCGCGCTCCTTCAGACCCAGGCCGCGCTGCTGGTAGCACGACAGTTCGCCAAGCATCTCGACGAGGAAATCAATGGGCTTCAGAAGCAGCTCGAGGAGGAGCGCTTGTACAGCGAGAAGCGGTCGCGTCGCATTTCTTCGCTCGAGCGGATGTTGAAGCAGTTCCAAGAGACGCAGTCGTGGATGACCGAGGAACTGGACGACGCGGCGTCGTGAGCGCAGACGACATCGAGTTGGTGCTCTCGTTCGAGGCGTCGCGCATTGCGGAGATCCGTGACGGCGTCGACGAGCTCGCTGCGGCCGGACGGGAAGAGGATGCGCGGCTCGACGAGCTCGAGCGACAGCTCGGCGGGTCGGGCAGAATTCTTGCGGCGATCGATACGACCGGCAAGCGCGAGGATCGCACTACCGAGTACGTGCAGCTCGGCTGGGATGAGCTCGTCGCTTCCGCTCGGATGAATCTCGCTGCACGCGGTGTCGACGCCGGACGCGGTCGACCTTGGCGTGTTGATGGATGCCGACGAGATCGCTGAGATTCGCAGGGCGGCAACGTCGACGAACCCGTTCCGATGCCGGCTCGATGCTGCGGATCTGGTCATCGCGACTGTGGCCGGACTGACCGCTGCTGCCGTGGACGTCACGATCGTCAAGATCCCTAAGACGATGAGGTACCACGGCTCCGAACAGGCCGGATCTCCGTTGACGGCATACCTCCGGAGCAAGGCGGTGCCATCGAACAACTGGATTGCGGATTTGGCGAGAGCCCCCTTCGATTCACTCAACCATGGCGAGCCCGAACTCATCTTGGGGTCGCTCACGCACCGTGCCGACACGTTCGGGCATGACCCGTTCGTCGGTCTCGTGTTCGGCGTGATCGACATCCTGCGAGGGACCTCGACCGGGGTCGCCAAGAGCGGAGAGATGTTCGTGCGCGACATCGCAGACCCGGTCACGTCGAACCCAATCGTCGCGGTCGTGATCGAACTCGCTCACCTGTTGTCCGATGTCGCAACGAAGGCGGGTCTGCCCCTGCCGGGCTGGTCGATCCTACGGATAATCAACGCGGGGTCGATCGAGGGAATGACAATCGGCGAACAAGCTCGAATGATGTACCTCCGCGGGTTCGACAGTTGGCACCTCATCACGATGTCGACGAGCGTCGCAGCCGCCGAGCTGGTGCTGCGCGGCGGGTGGGCACTCCGCGGCGCGTTCGACGACGAATGGTCATCGAGATGCGATGACGAAGCCCGTATGGCCGGAAGTGATCGAGCCGGAAGCCACCCACGCTTCCTCATGATGGGCCTGCTGGCTCACGGGATCGCCACCGCAGCCAACGCCGGCAAGATCGCCGCATCGGGCGGTAACCCGCTGGCGTGGAACGCCGCTCAGTGGGCACGTTTCGCTCAGCTCATCGGGAAGTGGTGGGGAGCGCAGCCCCGGTCGGCTGCCGCCGCCATCGCCGCCCGTTCCGACATCAACCTCGAGCAGCTCTTGGACGGATGGCCCGATGTCTAGATGCGGCACTCGCCAGGAACGACATGGCACTCGCGTTTGGACTCCTCGGCCAGCCTCAGGCTCAGTACGTTGACCCAGGTGGCGGGCCGGCGAACTCCGAGATCTTCTCGATCGGCAGACTTGTTCTCGAGCACTGCGCGGCCGGATCTGATTCACCAGCTCGGCCAGGCCGACTGGCCCCCCAGCGGTCGGTTCCCGGTGAACCAGGGCGGCGTACGTGTGCGACAGACGGTCTGGGCTGATCTCGTCACGTCGGACGAGCCACTCGTCATCGCCGGGTATTCATCGATTGGCGAGCTGATCGATCTGCTGGCTGATTGGGCTACGTCAAGCCACGGTGGCACGGGTATCGCTCGGATCTTGTTTGGTGCTGAGCCGTTTTCGTCTGAGCGAGTCCGGTTCGGCGACCCACGAGCGGTCTTCACCGAGGAGGTGACGAGCTACTGGATTGAGGAGCGCGGCATCTCGGTGCTTCGGTCGGCGCGCATTCTCGTGGCGCTCGAGTTGCTGCGCGCCGGGCGTGTCGAGGTCCGGTTCCTGCATGCATGACCCCGCTCCACGCGAAGATCTACGTCGGCGCAACGGCCGCGACGGTGGGGTCGTCGAACTTCACCGGCGCCGGGCTCAGCTACCAGTTCGAGGCGAACGCGCGCTTCGCCGCGTCGGAAGACCGGGCGCGGTTTAGCGAGCTCGAGCAGATCGCATCGAACTACTGGGAGGCTGGCACGTCGTGGACGGACGGATTCGTCACGCTCCTGGAGTCGATGCTGCAGATCGTCACCTGGCAGGAAGCACTTGCACGCGCGTGCGCCGAGCTGTTGGAGGGTGAGTGGGCGTACAGGTATCTGGGTGATGTGACGACCGCGGATGGGTCGCGGCTGTGGCCTTCCCAGATTGTCGGGATTGCGCAGGCGTTGTGGGTGGTCGATCGGGTCGGCTCGGTGCTTGTGGCTGATGCGACCGGATCGGGGAAGACGAAGATGGGTGCCCATCTCGTGCGAGCGATCCGGGATCGGCTGTGGAGCACGGGCCGGGTTCGCACGGATCTTACGGTGTTGGTCTGCCCGCCGGCGGTGCAGGAGTCGTGGGATGACGAGGCACTGAGGTGCGGGTTGTCGCGACGCGGCGACGGCGAGCGAACCACCGAGGAGCAGCTGGTGAGCGGCGCCCAGATCCTGGCTGTCGACGAGGCGCATCACTACTTGAACCCGGGCTCGCAGCGGACTCGGCAGGTCCGCGCCAGCCAGGCGGACCATGTCGCATTGTTCACGGCGACGCCGATCAATCGTGGTCAGAGCGACCTCCTGCAGTTGGTCGCCCTGCTCGGCCCGGACAACTTCAACGACGACGCCATCGGCGTCCTGCAAGAGCTGCAACGTCGACGCAAGCGGTCGTTCCAGACAACGCTTCTCGACAGCGACGTCGAGTTGTTGCGGCGCGAGATCCAACAGTTCACGGTTCGACGGACGAAGTCGATGCTGAACGAACTCGTGGACCGTGCGCCTGAGGAGTTCGTACACCCCGTGACGGGTCGGGTGTGTCGTTACCCCACTCATCAGCCCCATATCTACGAGACCGGCGAGAGCACCCGGGATGCCGGCGTCGCTGCACAGGTCCACGAAGTGGTGGCCGAACTGGTCGGTCTGTCGGGCCTAGAGGGGAGAATCGCAGTGCCCGAACGGCTGCGACGCGAGTACAGCGACGCTCAGTGGCTCGAGTTCCGGCTGGGTTCGATCGGCGGGCTTGCCGCCTATCACGTGCTCTCGGCAATGCGGTCGTCGACGGCGGCGGCGATGGAGCACCTCGTGAGCACCGACCGGACCGTCGACATGTTCGGCGTCGACTTGAAGCGGTACAAGCAGGCCTCCACCGGCGACGCGATCGGCCGACTCCGGCACCGTGCCGAGCAAGACCCGCCGATGACTGAGCTGGACTGCGAGCTACCCGACTGGCTACGCGACCGAGACGTGTGGCGAACCGTGTGCCACGAGGAGGCGGACCGATACCAAGCGATCTACGAACACGTGCAACGGCTCAGCGATGCCCGAGAGCGCGCCAAGGCTGACGTGATTCGTGACCTCGCGCGGCGACATCGGTTGGTGTTGGCATTCGACCGACACCCAATCACGCTGGCCGCCATCGCTCAGCATCTCGAGAACTGGGATCGCGATGTGATCATCGCCACGAGCACCGGCAAGACCCGGCAGCGAGCCGAGCGACTGTTCGGGCGGGACTCTACTGCGGCGGCCGTGGGACTCTGCTCGGATGCCCTCAACGAAGGGCTCAACCTGCAAGGCGCGTCCGCCGTCGTACATCTCGATCTACCAACCACGATGCGCGTCGCCGAGCAGCGGATCGGGCGCGTCGACCGAATGGACAGCCCGCACGATCAGATCGAGGTGTGGTGGCCCAACGACGGCCCTGCGTTCGCGACGCGTGCCAACGAGCACCTGGCTCGGCGGGCCGCCGACTCCGACGAGCTATTGGGCTCGAACATGCCCGTGCCGCCTGAGATCCTTGGCAAGGCTGCTCCGGTCGACGTCCGCGAGGAGATCGCGGAGGCTGAACGGATCCGTCTGACGGACTGGGATGGAATTGGCGACGTCCTCGATCCGGTCCGTCGGCTCGTCGAGGGCGACCAGCGCTCGTCGACCGGCGCACCTACGAACACCACCGCACCATCTCCAATCGAGTACTGGCGCGCGTCAGCCCGCTGCGAGCGTCGCGACCATGGCTGTTCATCACCGTCGGCGGCAACTCACGCGGGGCACCACGCTGGATGTACCTCGACGACGAACTCCCAGCCCCGCTGTGTGAACTCGACGGTGTCGCGTCAGCGTTGCGTGATCATCTCTCCACCGACCCACCTGGTCATCCGCTCGACGATGAAGCGCTCCACGTACTCGGGCGACTGCTAGAGCGTGCGCAACGCCACGAGGAACTCCCCCCCCCCCCCGGCGGCACCAGCGAGCCCTCGACCAGATGCGCAGAATCACGGCAGCCTGGGCCGACCAGGCCGACCTCGACTCCGACTTCGACAGCCGGGAACGATGGCTCGCCATCAGCCGCCTCACGTCCAACGCCCCATCAGACAGTGGCCAGGCCGACCCGCACCAAGTTGCCGAGCGCTGGCTTCGCATCGTCGCGCCGACACTCGAGGCGCACCGTCGAACCAGCCGACAACCGTTCGCTCTGCTCCGACAAATCGAACCGTTGCTGCGCCAGCACCCGATCCCTATCAATCAGGTCGAGCAGCAACTCACCGGGCTCAACGAGCTTCAACCGCTCGGCGACCGCGTCTCGGCCTGCATCATCGGCGTGCCCAGCCTCGGCTGACCCTCGACCCTGTCGCTGCCGAACTCACGGCACTCACCGACGGGCTCGCAGTGACCGGGCTGGAATACCCGACGAGTCTCCGAGGGCTTATCGAGTCCCCGTTCACCAAGAAGGTCCCCGTTAAGGTCCCCCGACCTTGACACGACTTTGGAACGAAGGAACCCCAGGCCTTCTGACCTGAGG
>CAWGTY010000005.1:0-471602 GCA_963825605.1 uncultured Acidimicrobiaceae bacterium
CCCCAGCTCCACGAAAAGTGCCATCTACCAGGGTTTTTACGCCGGTTGGACGGAAGGATGGTCCCCCGTCCAACAAGTCGACTGAGCTGGGACGATGCGACGAGATTGGGGTCTCCCACCTGCGCCTTCGTCGCTCCGTTGGTCCGCCCAAACATGCCCTCGTACGATCACGAGGACGGAAATCGGACGGATGACGTCACGGCACCACGGCCGCGCGATGAGGCGTATCTGACGTACTGCCGACGTGAGCGCCTCGATCTCGAGCACGCCGAGACCAGTGGCCCACGTTTCCGAGCACGTTCGGCTCGCGAGATCCCTGCCGGAACTGGCGCCTGGTCAGCCTCGTGACGTGAGCGTGATATCGATCACCTGTACGTGCGCGATGAAGCGCCCCGGGAATCCTGGAGACTCTGGCCTGCCCTGAGTTGCGCGCGATATCGGTTAACTTGCTTGATCTCGGGCGATGGTGTTGGCGTGTCGGAGCTCATGGCGTTGCAGTCACTAGCTCGACCGTGCAACGAGCAACCGTGAGCCCGCGACCGAGCGCGAATTCGGCATGAACGCGGCAAACGCCGTAGGTCTGGCGGGAGGCGTCGTGGACTTCGCGGATGACCTCGGCGAGCATCGTGTGACCCACTGCGCGCGCCGATGGTGGTCGCTTCTTCCAGCAGTAGTAGCCGTTGACCAAGACTTCGAGGACTCGGCGGAACCTCCTTGGGGGCGGGTGCCCTCGTTCAGCAACTCGTTCGCCCGTTTCCACACCGCCAACTCGGTCTCGAGCTCACGGATCCGCCGGCGAGCCTCACGCAACTCGATCGACTCGGCCGTCGTGATCCCAGCCCACAGGCTGCGGTCGATCAGGTCTTGGTGGCGCCAGTTGTGGATGGTCTGCCCAGTGACACCGAGCTGCTCGGCGATCTCAGCGACCGGCTTGCCGGCCTCGAGATCGAGGACCTTGCGACGGAACCCGTTTGGATACTTCCTCGGCACGATGACCTCCCAGGTCGATTTGCCCGAGATTCAACAACCCCGACCCCGCGAAACACGGGCCACACCAGATTCTCAAGCGCGCTGACCGCGGTCGGCCTCAACTACGGTGTGCGACGCGAACGCGCGCGAGCGGAGATCGCCTTCCTCGGTCGCGGGCTGTGAGCGTGTGGCCCTGCGGAACGCAGTCGATCTCACGGTCGACTGATGTGCACCTGACCGTCTCGCTGCTCGGTCAGGATGAGATCTGCGTGTGACCGGCCGGCGGCGATCAAACGAGCGTTGCGTTCGTCGGATTCGTGCACCCACCGGGTCGACTCGTCAGGGGACTTGCCAAACTGGACGTGGCGATCGATCAATCGCTCGACGCGGGTGCGGTCGTCGGCGTGTTCGACGTACCACGTCTCGTCCAGCAGTTCTGGCACGGTCGACCACGGGGGTTCGGTGTGCAGCAGGTAGTTGCCCTCGACGATCACGATGCTGGCGTCGATCTGGACGGCTATCGCGCCGGCGATCGGATCCTCGATCGTACGCTCGTACTTCGGCGCATACACGACCGTGTCCTGTTGGTTTCGAAGCCGGCGGAGGAGTGCCACGAAGCCAGCGCCGTCGAACGTGTCAGGTGCACCGCGACGCGTTGCGAGCCGTGTGCCCCGAATGACCGACGACGCCAGGTGGAACCCGTCCATCGGTACGACGACCGAGTCGGGCCCGAGCTCATATGCGACTCGTCCCGCGATCGTCGATTTGCCGGCACCGGGCGCGCCGCAGATCCCAAGTAGGAAACGGGCACCGCCTGCGCGCTGCCGCAGGTCATCGACCGCCGCAGCGAGGTCATGCCGTCGGTTCACGGAGCCTGGTCCGATGAGCTCATCGGACCAGCATCGCGCGCCCGCCGGGCGTCCACGAACGTGAGAAAGTCCTGCTCTCCCCGCTGGCACGGCCGGGATTGCCGTGTTGGTGCGGTCGGACGGCGATGCAGTAGCTTGATCTGCGCAATCACGGAACTGCTTCTCGAACCCATGGCCACTGCGGACAAACAGCTCGAACGAAAGCTCGCGAACATTCGGTCGGGCGGGTACACGCCCGAGGACTTCGTCATCGCCGACGCCAAGGACGGGGACATGGCGTTCGGGCTCTTGGCACCAGGGCCCAACGCCGACGCCACGCTCAAGACGAAGCCCGACTACCTCCAGGCGATCACGGCGATGACGCAGTCGGGCCTGGTCGACGTGATGTTGCTCTCAGCCTCGTCGGCCGAGGTGCTGGCCAACCTGGGCGTGTTCGAAGACTCGCCGGTCACTCCAGCGGTCAGGATGAACGACACGACCGACATCTGGATGGCACGCGGGTCCAGCTACCGCGAGTACCCGTCAGCTCCGTTCTCGACCGCGGACATCGACTCGATCTCCATGTTCTGCGAGCTGGGGCTGTACTCGATGACGTTCTCCAACGATCTTGAATCCGACCGGGCCAGCCTGAGCGCGTATCGAGACTTCCGCCACGCAATGCGCCCACACCGATTCAAGCACTTCCTCGAGGTCTTCAATCCGGCGTTCGACATCGGGATACCGGAGGTCGAGCTCGGCGACTATGTCAACGACATGATCATCAAGGCACTCGCAGGCGTGACGTCGAGCGACGCGCCGCAATTCCTGAAGATCCAGTTCAACGGGGCACGTGCCATGTCCGAGCTGTCGTCCTATGACCCACAGAACCTCGTCGTCGGGATCCTCGGCGGCGCCAAGGGCACGACTCGCGACACCTTCGAGCTCGCACATCAAGCAGAACAGGCTGGCGCGCGGGTCGCCCTGTTCGGCCGCAAGATCAACTTGGCGGAAGCTCCGCTCGAGCTCGTCAGGTTGATGCGGACAACGGTCGAGCAGAGAACCACACCGCAGCAGGCAGTTCGCTCCTATCACCAGTACCTCGAGGAGCACAGACTACGTCCTCAACGGACCCTCGCCGAGGATCTCCAGATCACCGATCCGGTGTTGATGTCCTGACATGCCGGGCCGACGGGGATTCGTCTGCGGCGGCTCGTGGGCGCTCGATCACATCAAGCTCGTCGATGGGTGGCCGGAACAGGAGACACTCGCCCGGATCATCGGTACCGACGAGCAGGGTGGTGGCTCGGCCCACAACTTCGGAGTCGACGTCAGGAAGCTCGACCCCACTGCGCCGGTCGAGGCCGTCGGCCTCCTCGGCCGCGACGTCGATGGGGATTTCCTGTTTGACCGAGCGCGCGAGATGGGGATCGATACCCGCCAACTGCGACGAACCGACGCGGCGGCGACTTCCTACACCGACGTCATCTCCGTCACGAGCACGGGGAGACGCACCTTCTTCCACCATGTCGGCGTCAGCGACCTGCTGACTCCCGATGAGTTCGACTTCTCCGAGACCACCTGTCGGATACTCCATCTCGGCTTGCTCGGCCTGCATCGGATTCTGGACAACCCGTGGCATGACGACCCGAACGGCTGGGTGACGATTCTGAAGAAGGCCAAATCTGCTGGGCTCGAGACCAACGTCGAGCTCGTGTCGATTGAGGGGGATCGGGTTCGACGAGTTTGTCTGCCGTGTCTGCCACACCTCGACACACTGATCGTCAACGACCACGAGATCGGCGGTCTGGCCGATCTGCCGACCGTGAGGAATGGCAAGACCGACGTGGCCCTGGTTCGAGAAGCAACTCACGCGGCCCTCGACGCCGGAAGCATGCGCTTGGTCGCGGTTCACTTCCCCGACGGAGCGATCTGCGTGACCCGGGACGGGAAGGTCTTCGAGAGCCCTTCGGTGTACGTACCGCCGGAAGAGATTGGCAGCACGGTCGGCGCAGGTGACGCGTTCGCAGCCGGGATGCTCTATGCCCTGCACGAAAGGTGGCCGATTCCGAACGCACTCCAGCTGGGGCATGCTGCTGCGGCTGCCAGCCTGCGGTCACGGACGACGGTCGGATCTGTCGAGAGTGTCGACAGCTGTCTCGAGATGGCAGGATTCACGAGGCCCTGACACCCCATGAGAGACGAAGACCGCGCGGTGGGATCGGTCGGTAGTTCCCGATCAACGCGCTCGAGTGGGCCCTCGACGTCATCTTCCGCTCCTGCCAACGCGTGCAGTACCATGCACCAGCTGCTCCACCATCCGATTGGGCACGCCACCTAGCGATGAGGCCAGTCTTCCTTCCGCCCAACACCTTCGACCACTTCTACCGGGGCGGCAGTCGCATCGCCGAGTTTCGCGGCTCACCGGTCGGTACACATCGACCCGAGGAGTGGTTGGGGTCGGTCGTCACCCGATTCGGAGAACCCTTCCTGGGGCTGACCACGCTCGGCGAGAACACCCTGCGGGCGGAGGTCGAGGCGAATCCGATCGAGTGGTTGGGGGCCGAGTACGTGGCCCGCCACGGGCCACAGCCGAATTTGCTCGTCAAGCTTCTCGACCCGGCACAGCGGCTGCCGGTTCATCTGCATCCAACTCGGAGGTTTGCGAACGAACATCTCGACTGCCCGCATGGGAAGACGGAGGCCTGGGTGATCCTCGAGTCCGAGCCGTCCGGCGGCACCGTCTTCGTCGGCACCGACCGAGCTGTGGCTCGTCACGAGTGGGCGGCTCTCGTCGAGGAGCAAGATGCGGATGCCATGATCGATCTGCTCCGACCGATCACGGTGCGTCCTGGCGACGCCGTGCTCGTCCCAGCCGGCACGCCTCACGCGATCGGCGAGGACCTTCTGGTGCTCGAGCTTCAGGAACCCACCGATCTCTCGATCTTGCTCGAATGGCGTGATTTCGATATCGATGGAACGACCGATGGTCACCTCGGGCTGGGATTCGACGTGGCAATCGGTGCGATCCGGCCCGACGCACTCAGCGACGCCGAGCTGGAGCGGCTCATCGTTCGTACGGCTTCATCCACCGCTCGGAACGAGAACACGGTCATCTCGGTCTTGGCTCCCGAAGCCGACCCGTATTTCCAGGCCTGGATGCTGCGATCCACACTCGAGGTCGCGCTCCCGGAAGGTTTCGGCGTACTCCTCGTCATCGAGGGTCAGGGGCAGTTGGTGCACGGTGCTGGTTCGGTCGGCATCGGACGAGGCGACGCGCTCGTCGTCCCTGCTGCGGCGGGTCCATGCAAGCTTGCGGGCCCGCTGACCGGATACTTCTCGCAACCACCGTCTCCGACCTCACCGGAGCCTCAGGAATGGGATACCCCTGCGACACCGACGGCTGGCGGGTCGAGCGCATGAGCGGCACGATTCAGTCCCCCGGCAACACTCGATGGGCGCTCATCGGTGCCAGCGACATCGCCGCCACACGGGTCATCCCCGCCATTCGTGCGCACGGCGGGCACATCAGCGTCGTGCAATCCGCTGACCCTGACTGGGCCACGGCCTATGCCGACCGGCACGGCATCGATGCGTGGACGTCCTCAGTCTCCGACGCGGTCGCTCGCGACGACGTCGACGCGGTTTACGTGAGCTCACAGAACGCCAAACACCGAGATCAGGTGATCGCCGCCGCCGAGGCGGGCAAGCACGTGCTTGCGGAGAAGCCGTTGGCGCTCATCCTCGAAGATGCCCGCGCCATGGTGGACGCCTGCGAGGCGGCCGATGTGGTGATGGCAACGAATCATCACCTTCCCGCCTCCCCGGTTCACATCGCGATGAAGGAGATCGTCGCGTCCGGCGAGATCGGCCAGGTCCGGGCGGTTCATGTGAGCCACGCGGTCGGACTGCCCGAGCGTCTCCGCGGTTGGAGGGTCGATGATCCGGTCGCCGGCGGAGTGGTGCTCGACGTGTTCATCCACGACATGGCGGCGGTCGCCGCGATCATCGGTGGGCAGGCTCGGACCGTCATGGCCGCGGCGCGCCAAGGAGCAGATGTACCCGCGGCACCGGACTCGGTGATGACCGTGGTGCAGTGGAGCACCGATGTGATCGTCCAAACCCATGATGCGTACGACAACTACGATCTCCCGACCAGCCTCGACATCCTGGGCGACCGAGGTGCGATCAGCAGTGTGATGTCGATGACGGGCGACCCGATCGGCGAGGTGACGGTCCATCACGGCGATGACGCGACGCTGATCGCCATCCCCTCCCGTGACGACCTCTACCTCACCACCGTTCGGGCGTTCGACGAGGCGATCCACTCCGGAACCGCGCCATTGGTGAGCGCCAGCGACGGCCTGCGATCATTGGCGGCCGCGATGGCAGCGCTGGAGTCGCTGACGACCGGCTGCATGGCCCACGTGGAGCAGATTGATTGACCTGATCCTGACTGGTCAGAACGAGGGCCGACGAGTCGTCAGGCGGATGCGGGCACCCGGACCGGGTCGAGTGCCTGGTCTGCCTCGTCGACGGTGAGCGCACCGGTCATGATAGCTACGGCATCGCGCATGTCGTGGGTCGCGGGCGTGACGACCGCCGCCCGCCTGCCGAGGCGCTGCACGTGGATCCGGTCAGCGACCTCGAACACCTGTGGCATGTTGTGCGAGATCAGCACGACGGGCATGCCCCGCTCTCGGAGATCGTGAATGAGCTGCAACACCCGTGCCGACTCCCGCACGCCGAGCGCCGCGGTCGGCTCGTCCAGAATGATCACCTTGCTGCCGAACGCGGCCGCACGGGCCACGGCGACGGCTTGGCGCTGACCGCCCGACAGGGTCTCGACGGCCTGCGAGATGTTCTGCACGGTGCCGATGCCGAGATCCTGCAGATGTTGGGCCGCCTCGGCGCGCATGCGCTTCCGGTCGAGCATCCGGAACGTCATGCCGAGGAAGCCCTTCTTGCGAATCTCGCGCCCGAGGTACAGGTTCGCGGCGATGTCGAGCGCCGGTGACACGGCAAGCGTCTGGAACACCGTCTCGATGCCGGCGAGTCGGGCATCGTGCGTGCTCCGGAAGTCCACTGCTTCGCCGGCGACCTCCATCGTCCCGGAATCGGGTGCGTGCGCGCCGGAGAAGCACTTGATCAGCGTCGACTTGCCGGCACCGTTGTCGCCGATCACCGCAAGCACCTCGCCCGGATACAGGTCGATGTCGGCGCCGTTGAGACCGACGACCTTGCCGAAGAGCTTGGTGATGCCTCGGCCCTTTAGCACGGGCTGGACGGTCGTCATGCCTTCACCTTCCTGATCCACTGGTCGAGTGCGACTGCGGTGATCACCAAGACGCCGACCGCCAGCACTCGGTAGGCCTGATCGAGGCCGGCCAGGGCCAGCCCGTTCTCGACCACGGTGACGATGAGGGCTCCGAGCAGTGTGCCGATCATGATGCCCCGGCCACCGAACAGCGAGGTGCCGCCGATCACTACTGCGGTGATGGAATCGAGGTTGATGTTGGGGGCGACGTTGGGACTGGCCGACCCGACCCGGCCGATAGTGATCCAGGCCGCGATACCCATGACCAGCCCGGCCACTGCGTACACGCTGAAGAGCACCCGTCCGGTGTTGATTCCGGACAGCTCGGCTGCGTCTCGATCGTCTCCCACGGCGTGGATGTGGGTGCCCCAAGCGGTGTTGCGGAGGATGTACGCGAACAGGGCGTAGAGGCCGAGCATCACCAGCACGCCCGTCATCACCCGGAAGGGGCCCACCTCGAACGCCGTGCCCATCCACGTCATCATGTCCGGCATCTCCGGGCCCTGGATGGTCCTGGCCTTGAAGAAGATCAGGCTCAGCGCGGTGAAGACGCTCAGGGTGCCGAGGGTGACGATGAAAGGGGGCAGCTTGAACCGGACGATGAGGAACCCGTTCACACCACCGGCCACCACTGCGATCAGGACCCCCGCTGCGATGGCCAGCGGGGCCGGCCAGCCGAACCCGGCCACGTTCGACACATCGGAGGTGACGACGAGGTTGGCCATCGTCATCTGAGCGAAGACCATGATGGCCCCGATGCTGAGGTCGATCCCGGCGGTGAGGATGATCAGCGTCTGGGCGATGGCCAGGGTGCCGACGATCACGGTCTGCTGGGTCATCAGCGACAGGTTGGTGGCCAGGATGAACCGGTCGTTGAGCAACGTGAAGATGATCATCGCCAGGATGAGCACGGTGAGGGGGCTCAGGTAGGGGTACCTGTGCAGGACGCCCTGGATCCTGGGGAGGATGCCTGCGGCTGAGCTGGTGCCGAACTCCTCGGCGAGGTCGGGAGCTGCTGTGGTGTTCACCGGTTGCCCTTCCAGGTCATTGACGATCTCCTCCAGATTGCCGACGGGGCAGCGATCCCGCAGGACCGCTGCCCCTCCGGCGTCAACAGATGAATCCCGGGATCAGCCCCAGGCGTTGTCGATGCAGTACTGCGAGGTCTCCTGGGGGGCGACGGTGACGGTGTCCATCGGGTCGTCGGTGCAAAGTGCAACGCCGGTGTCGAAGAAGGTGCCGTCTGCCGAGGTGTTCTCCGGCGGAGCACCACCTTCGGCGATCTCCTTGATCGCTTCCAGCCCGAGGCTGGCCATCAGCAGCGGGTACTGCTGGGAGGTGGCCTGGATGCCGCCATCTTGCACCCTCTGGACCCCGGCCAACCCGCCGTCGACCGAGACCACGAAGACGTCCTCGCCGACGGTCTTGCCTGCCGTCTCGAGGGCGGCAATCGCACCGAAGGCAGTCGGCTCGTTGATCGTGTAGACCACGTTGATGTCGGGGTTCTGCGACAGACAGGTCTCCATGCCGGTCCGGCCCCCCTCCTCGTTGGCCCCGGTTGCCTCGACGCAAACGATCTCGTACTCGCCGCCCGCTCCGGTGGTGTAGCTGCCGGACTCGGGCTCGTCGCCAATGACGGTCAGTTCGCCGATGTCGATGCCCATGCCCCTGAGGAAGCCGTTGTCCCGGCAGTAGTCGACCGAAACGGTGCGGTCGTCGAAGATGATCAGGCGGGCGATGACCGCCTTCTCGCCGTTGAGCTTGCCGGCCGCCCACTGGCCGATGGCCTCGCCGGCCAGGCAGTTGTCGGTGGCGAAGGTGATATCGACCACGTCCGGTGGATCGGTGGGGGTGTCGAGTGCGATCACGTACAACCCGGCGTCCCGGGCCTGCTGGATCGCGTTGTTGACGTTGACCGACATCGGGGTGATCAGGATCCCGTCCTGACCTGCGGCGATGGCGTTCTCGATCAGATCGATCTGACCTTGGTCGTCGCCTTCGGACTGTCCGGATCCGACCGTCAGGTCGACCCCCAGCTCGTCGGCCTTCTCCCTCGCACCCTCCTGCATGGCCACGAAGAAGGCGTTGGTGGAGTCCTTGGTGATCAATGACACCGCGACGTCACCGCCGCCACCTCCCCCGGTGTCCTCGGCGGCGGTGTCCTCGGCGGCGGTGTCCTCGGCGGCGGTGTCCTCGGCGGCGGTGTCCTCAGCGGCGGTGTCCTCAGCGGCGGTGTCGCTGGAGTCATCATCATCCCCGCCGCACGCGGCAAGTGCCAAGCATGCGACGGTCATTACAGCGAATGCGCGACGGCCAGATGTGCGATTAAACATGGGCTTTCCTTCCAAGGGCGGCGGTTGAGAGTTGAAGGTACACAATGTCTAGCAGACGAGCCGCGATCGAACGAGTAGTACGCGTCGCTCCGCCCGCACCACCAATTTCAGGCCTTCTGCCGCCGCGGTGCCGACGACTGCGCTCAGCGTTGCGGGCCCCGTCAAACACCTCATGGCCACCGCGACCGGCTTCATGAGCCCCGCAACCACGACGGTCACCGAGAAGCGTTGCGTGTGCAAACCGTAACCCGAGCCGGCGTGGGTGCGTGCTCGCACAGCGGCGACGAATGAGCTGAACGCACTCGTATTTACCGAGTATTAACCGCGCCCGACGACCTCCGACGTCAGCTCCGCCACCTCTCCACCAAAGCGCTCGTCGCCAATTGCGCAGCCTGTGTGACACACCGCAGCGACCGATCGCTGAGCGCTGCACGCGCAACACGATGCGTCTGCTCGCTCGTCGGGTCCGCTACTTCAACGACGAGATCGCCAACCACGACACCCCGATCAAACAACTCGTCAACGACACCGCTCCACAACTGCTGACCGAACCCGGTGTCGGCCACGTCACCCGCGATGTGGTACATCGCCTGGCCACACACCCGGGTGGATGCCACAACGAAGCAGTCTTCGCCCGGCTCGGCTGCGTCGCCCCGCTGCCCGCGACGTCGGCCGTCGGCGGAGGACGGATTTCGGACGGACGGGACGGGAAAAGGACGGGGAAAACCGGTCACCAACGGTCACTTGCGGTCACCAACGGTCACTCGAAAACCAACCATGACCAGGAACGCAACGCTCTGACCAGGCTGGGGGAACATTGACGCAAGAGGGTTCGATTCCCCCCAGCTCCACCGCGCCCAACAAATGGGCTTTGTCAAATGGGCTTCTACCAGGGCTTTTACACCAAGTGGTAGGGCGGCGGGAACCCCCGTCGGCTTCCGAAACACCGCTGACCAGGGGTTATGCAGGGGAAGCGGACGGGGGTGTCCAACCCCCAAGGATCGAGCCGACACCCAGATCTCTCCTGCTCAGCGAGGGTGACGGCCAGACCCAGCGATGCGAGGGCGGGAAAAGGGCGGACTGCGACACGGATCGAAGACGCGAGGCTCGCGCTTGCGTCGGATCACCGCAAACGGCTAGATGACCAATTCCAAGGGGTCAGTGGTCGTAGGCGGTGAGTGATCGTAGGACGGGTTGGCCGGCGTGGTGGTTGTGCCAGATCGCGGCGGTCAGCGCGAGGAGGCGTTGGGTGATGCGGGTGGCGACGCCTTGTTGGGTGTGGCCGCCGTGGTGTTCGAGGCTGAGCTTGGCCTTCAACGTCTGGTTGATCGACTCGATGATCTGGCGCAGCGACCGCAGCTGCGGCTGACCGCGGCGGGGTCGCTCGCCTTTCATGGCCGGTCGGATGAGCTCGACGCCGAGGTCGGCGAGGCGTCGCTCGAACTCGGCGGACCGGTAGCCCTTGTCGGCCAGCAGCGTCTGGTGGTGCCGGCCCGCAGGGCGGGGTCGGACTCCAACAGGTCCAACACGACGTCGCGTTCGTCGGTCTTGGGGTTCGTCAACGCGAACGTGATCGGCAGCCCCGCTGGGGTCGCGACGAGATGGAGCCGCAGCCCCCAGAACCAGCGCGAATGGCTGACGCAGTACCCGTAGCCGGCCCACCCGGCGAGGTCCGAGCGTTTCACGGTCTCACGGGACCGGCCGCACTCGACCGGGGTGGAGTCGACCAGCCACACGTCATCGAACACGGCGTCGGTCTCCACAGCGAGCAGCCGGATCAAGGCTTGCATCTGCACGGTCGACTTGCGGAGCCGCTTGTTGTAACCGGACTGACCCGGCAAGTACGGGAACATCGATCGCAACCAGGTCGACGCGTGACGGAGCCAACGGGTCTCCTCCGCGTACCCCTGGAGGACCTGCAACACCGCCAACGTCAACAACTCAGCGTCGGACAGCTTCGGCGCGATCCCGACCCTCGGGCGCCACGGCGCCAGCTCGGGATGTTCCTTCAACACGTCATCGATCCGCGCGGTAGAGTGCGGTCGCGAGGGTGTCCAGATCGGCGTCCATCAGAGACCTCCAAGGTTGACGTTGGGTTAGCAACGCCGATCTTGGACGCCCCGATCACCCCACACGCGGACCCCAACCCCTTGGAACCAATCATCTAGGACAACACGTTCGATCGCAGACGGGTGACGGGCCATCGCAGCGTCGTGAATATCGAGCACCGGCATCAGGGCCGCGATGCGGTGGCACCGTTGGTGCCGCCGCCGTGGTTGCCGGTGCTTCAGATCGAGTGCCCTGGCCGCTCCTGGCGGGCGGTCTCCACGGTACGCGTAGGCGAACGACGAACCTCGGAGCGGGCGAGATCGGTGTCGCAGGCGATCGGCACGTCAGTGTGGCCGGCGAGCTCGATGGGCTGGTCTCGACACCTCGACGACGCGGTCGTCTTCCTCCGGCTGGGCTAGAACTTGGGGTGGTGAAGCACCTGGACCGCTACCTCGAGGCCGAACGGCGGCTGTGGGACAAGCTCGGCGTCACGCCCGTTGACCGTCGGGTGACCTTGCAGTCGGGAGGCGAGGTCCGCACCCAGGAGGTCGGGAAGGGAGCCCCGGTGGTGTTCATCCACGGGGTATCCGTCGCAGGAACCAGTTGGTGCCAGTTGGCCGCGGGGCTCGACGGCACCCGGTGCATTCTCGTCGACCGGCCCGGGTGTGGGCTCTCCGACCCGATCGCCGGCGGGCCGCTGCGCGACCTGGCCAGCTTCGAGGCGTACGCCGATCGACTGCTCGCGGATCTTCTCGACGCACTCGAGCTCGAACGCGCCGTTGTCGCCGCCACCTCGTACGGTGGCTTGTTCGCCTTCCGGGGCACGGCGGCGGCCCCCGAACGGGTGGAGAAGCTGATCGAGTACAGCTGGCTGATGGGTGCGCCGACCGAGACGGTTCCATTCTCGGCCCGGATGGCGGCACTCCCCGGAATGCAGTCAGTGATGTCGCGTGTGCCGATGACCCGCCGGATGGTCACGGCCGCATTCCGCCAGTTCGGCCTCGGCCGTGCGATCGACACCGGTGCCTTTGACGACGACATGATCGATTGGGCCTACACCCTGCTGCGACACACCGACACCCTGGCCAACGACGTCCGGTCATTGCCCAAAGTCGTCAACCCGGTCAAGGGCCTCAACAAAGATCTCCTGCTCACCGACGAACTGCTGTCAAAGCTGACCATGCCCGTGCTGTTTCTCTGGGGTGAGGACGACCCCAACGGCGGAGCGGCGGTGGCTCGCGCCTTTGCTCCGAGGCTGCCGAACGCCGAACTGGTGATCCTGTCGGGCGCCGAGCACGCCCCGTGGATCGACGACCCAGAGACCTGCACGGCGCACACGAAGACGTTCCTCGCCGAGTGACCACAGCGCCGCTGTCGAGCCGGACAGGAGTTCAGACAGGGGCTGCGGCTGAGCCGGTTGAAGCGACGAGTTCGACGGTGGCCAGACCGCGATGGCTGCTCGTGGTCGGTCTGCTGACAGCGAACGTGGTCTCCCGTCGCGACCATGTGGTACCGCCGTTGGGCCACGATCGGATCGTCGCCTGACACTCTCAGTCGGATAACTCGGCGATTCGGATTGCATCAAACAGCTCGTCGATCGGGAAGGAGGGTCCTCAGGCTGCGTTCGATGTACTCGAACTCGGACGAGAGCTTGTCATGGAATGACGGGCGGGTCTCAGCCATTCCGGCGAACCAGAGCCCGAACGCGACCTCGCGGGCGGCAATGAAGACATCGAGATGCTCGAGTTGATCGCTGGGCATCGCGCGGTGTTCGGTGTAGCCATGGACGAACGCTTCCCTGAACGCCCGGAAGTCGTCTCGGTGGCGAAGCTCCCAGAGCGCGACCGCTGCGTCATACACCCGATAACCGAAACCACAATCGTCGAAATCGATCAAACGGGCGTGTTGCCGGTCGAACAACACGTTGTCGAGGTGAGCATCGGCATGGATCAGGCCGAACACGTCGGGACCCTCGCCGAGCTGCTGCATGACGGCGCCCACCTCGTCCGCGACGCGCTCGAAATCTGACCGGAGGCCATCGGGCAACAGCTTCCACGCATCCGCCGCATCGACACTGCCATAGACAAGTTTGTTGCCGAAGAAGGTCTCGTGGTCCCATCGGATACGCACGAAATCGTCGGGGACCCGCCATCGGTCGGCGTGGTTGTGCAGCTCGGCCAGCACGCCGCCCAGCCGGTTGAGGTGAACGGGCCGCGCCGAACCGCTGTGATTGCGACCCCTCATCCACCGCAGCAGCGAGCAGACGCGTGGCCCGTCGACACCGTCGACGGACTCAATCGTCGTTGAGTCACCCCAGATCGTTCGGACCGGATCCGGCACGCCGAGAGTCGTCTGAGCTCGCAATGCAGTCAGCCACTCCAATTCCGACGTGATCGCAGCTTTGGAATCGACGTCACGTCCGTGTCGGGCCGGCCGATGCACGCGAAGCAGATACTGCCCGCCCATCTCGCCTGACCCTGGCCCCACATCACGTCCACCGACAGCCGAGTACACCCGGAAGGTCGTGTTTTCTCCATGTGCGACCAGCTCCAAGCGCGGCTCGGCGATGTCGTAGGCGGTCATCGCCTTGACCGCCAACGGACGCAAGCGCGCGATCTGGCCGCGATCCGTGACAACCCCCTGCATGCTCACGCCACGGACCCTATTCGTCCCACGAGAAAATCCATTCGATGGTCTCACCGCGGCGGGGAACGGCGATGTAGTCCAGGACGTCCCAGATGAGCCTGTGGGGTGGCTGTTCGCCCGGGACCTCGAACACGACCAGTCCGTGGCCGGTTCGGCCGGAACCGATCGATCCGGGTCCGGGCACCCCGTCGACGCCGACGAGCACCGGCGCATGGAGCTGTCCGTTTGCATCTTCGAGCCGGAATGCTGATGCCGTGATGGGCACGGTTTCTCCCGCGCCCCGCCAGTTCCGGATCGAGATGGCAAAGGCCACGTATCGCGCATTCGGGGCGGGTCGGAATAGCCCGAGTTGTGGGTCGGCTGGGTCGCGGACCATCTCCAGTCGCATCGCTCCGGACTCAACGGTGGCAGCCGATGTCGTCTCGCCGTTCCGGAGCTCGACGTACGAGACGTCGTTGGTCACGTGGGTGCCGGTGAAGCCGACGATGAACACCAAGAACCCGACGACGGCGCTCGCAGGGATGAGCCCGATGATCGCTGAGACCCGATACACGCGACGACTCGACGTACCGGCGGTGGTGCGCAACGAGAACGCCGGGAACTCATCGGTCAGCGATTGCAGATAGGCCGCCAACCTTGCGTACCAGCACACCACCCCCGAGGTGTAGCGGTGGAGGACAGGCGGGTGTCGACCGGCGACCAACAACGTGAGCCACGCGGCGACAGTCACCGGCACCAACCCCAAGGTGAGCACGAACAGCACCCCGAAGTGCGCGATGGAGGTGATGAACTTCCACACAACCAGCTTCCAGCGTGCCAACGTCGCCGGTTCACGCAGCTCGTAGGTGACCGGGTACTCGCCGGCGAAGACGGGATAGTCATCGGTGAGCAGCAACAAGTAGGCGGTGCTGCGGGTGTGCCAGCGACCCACGTTCACCTGGAACGCGAACAGCCAGGACGGGATCCGACCCGACACAAGAATCGCCCCCCAGATCGCCAGCGTCGCCCCGATGTTCAACAGCAACGAGAAGAACACGACCGGGACCCCCAGCGGCAACCGAGCCAACACGCTCCACCGCTTCCGGAACGCCGGGTACTCGATGTTGACGGCCAGCGGATAGGCCTGGGTGACGGTGGTTGGTGAATGGGCGGTCATCGGATCCAGTCGGCGATCAGTGTGATCGTGGCGGGATCGAAGGGTTGGTCGGGTGGGCCCGAGGTGGGTTGGAAGAGGTGGTCGAGCTCGTTGACGACGATGACGGTGGCGTCGGGGTTGTCCTGGAGTGCGGCTTGCGTGGCGGGGGCGTTGAGTTCGGCGGAGGCTTGCAGGTCGAGCTCGGCGAAGATCGCGAGGACTGGGATCTGGAGGGCTCGCAGGTCTGGTGCGGGGTCGTAGGCGATGAAGAATCTCATCCATGGCCGGTTGTAGTTGGCGATGATCTCGTCGATCGCTGCGGCCGGGTCGGCGGGCAGCGCTCCTGGTGGTGCGGTGGCGGCGGCAGCGTCGAGGATCTGGCGCATCGCGGCCTCGGCGGCCGCCGGGTCTTGCTCGCTGTGGGAGACCTCGATGAGTTCTCGAACGAAGCCGACCTGCCAATCGACGATCTCGGGCGAGGCGCCTTGGTCGCGGGCAATGTCGGCGACTTGACGTTCGAGCACGTCGGCTCCCGGGACGCCACTGCCCGCGAGCAGCACCGCGAACGCCACCTTGTCGGACTGGTTGGCGACGATCGGGCCGATCCAACCACCCTCGCTGTGTCCGATCACCCCGAGTCGACCCGGGGCGACTTCGGGTTGATCGGCGAGGAACTCGACGGCTGCGAGTGCGTCTTGGGCGTTGTCGAGTGTGGTTGCGTCGGACAGCTCGACGGGTTCGCCCCCGGAGTCGCCGGCACCGCGGTCATCGAAACGAAGAACGACGATGCCGCGCCGGGCGAGGCCATCGGCGAGATCACGGAACGGTTGGTGGGTGCCGATCGTTTCGTTTCGATCCTGGGTGCCAGAACCCGAGATCAGCACGACGCCCGGGAACGGGCCGGCTCCAGCAGGGATCGTGAGCGTTCCGGCCAGTTCGAACCCGGCAACCGGTTGCGCGAACCGAACCTCTCGTTCGCGAAAGACAGGTTCGGTGTCGGCGTTCGTGACCACGGCGTCGTTCTGCAACGACGTCGGTTGGGTGTCGGCGTCCGCAGTCTCCACTGGTGGGCTTTCCGGCTGGGTGCCGGGGGTCGACTGTTCGGCAGCGGCGGGCGTCGTCGAGCCGCACGCCCCTGTCAGCGACACGACCGCACAAACGCCGACGACCGAGAGGAGCAGACGGGTGCGCACGTCGTTGACTTCTAGACGAGGGCCGGATGGGTGGGGTCGGGGAACTCGACGGGTTCCTCGTTGCGCAGCCAGCGGCCGATCCCGATCAGCCCGCAGGCCAAGATCACAGAGCCGATCGTTAACCCTGCGGCGTTGGCGACGAGATAGTCGCCGTGCTGGTCGCGGTCACCGACCTGACTGGCGCGCAGGACCGCCCACGCGACACCGCCGGTCGCGAGCCCCGTGCCGGTCGCCACGACGACACGTCTCGGTGCGATCCCTCGGCGCCACAGATCGATCGCAACGAACATGGTGCCCGCGATCAGGAGGCTGCCCCACGCAATGAAGAGCCAGCCGAACAGACTCGCCGCAGCACCGAGTGCGGTCACCGCGATCCCGACCGTGCCCGGGAGGCCGAACCCGCCATGACGGGCATGCAAGGACAGCAACGTCGCCAGCAGTGTCCCCGCGGCACCCAGCAACGTCATTGCCATGACGCTGAGGACCAACAGTTGAGTGCTGCTGCCCACCTCGTCAGCAGCGGACGTTCCGTCGTCGAGGCGATCATAGAGCCAGCCACCAAGATGCCAGACGGCCGGGAACGCGACCCACAAGCCGGCACTGGCATAGGCGAGCACGCCGGCATCCCGTGTCGCTCGCGTGGGCAGAGCGAGTCGACCGCTCCGCGTCGTCGCGAACGACCGGGCGACCACCATCGGGTCACCGAACTCCGCGAGAACGTCACGCTGGGCGGCTTCGGGATCGGCGCCTTCGCCGATGCGTCGCTCAACCGCGCAACACAAGTGATCCTCGGTTTCAGCGACGATGTCGTCGGCGTCGTGATGCCAACCCATCGCCGCCGCCAACTCATCGAGGTAGGCGTCGATCAGGCCGTAGTCGGCCATGGCGCACCCCCCACCACACGGCTCACGGCGTTCGAGAACGTCTCCCAACTGCGTCGCTGATCAGTCAGCGCGTCGCGCCCTTTGGGTGTCAACTGGTAGATGCGTCGTCGACGACCCTCGACGGTCGACCAGTCGCTTCGCAGATGGCCGCTCTCCTCCAAGCGGTGCAGCGCCGGGTAGACCGTTCCGTCGGGCAGATCGAACACATCCCCGCTGCGTGCGCGCAGCCCTTCGATCACGGCATACCCGTGGTTGTCGCCCTCGGCCAGCACCGCCAGCAGCAACAGATCGAGATGGCCCTTCAACTGCTGACTCTTCATACCTCGCAATACTAGGTTTAGCATTGCGAGGTGTCAAGCCAGAATGGAAGCAGGTACCACACGCGGCAAGTCCGTCATCGTCGTCCGCACCGATGGAGACGACCATGACTCCTGAACCCGCAGATCGTTCGAGGCTTCGCAGTGTCCTGCCCTTTGCGTGGCTCGCACTGTCGGCGGTATCGGCCGCCGTCATCTTCGTCACCGATCAACTGGCCTGGCCGCTCGCGCTCTGGATCGCCACCACAGCGTCCCACTCACCGCCCTCGACAAACAGCACCGCCACCACAGCATCCCAACCCCGACGCGGTCCCGCAGAACTCCCCGACACCTGCTGCGAGCCGTCCCCACCTGCCGATCCCGGACTCGTTGTCCCAGATCAACCGGCGCGGCACCCTGCCCAGGTCTTGCAGCAACGACCACGTCCCCAACAACAAGTCCGGGGTCTGACGCGTTGGCAGCATCCGTGCGGTCGTGGACCGTGAGTGCGCGACCACGATCACCAGCACCGGCAACAACGCGGTCGTGCCGTCCTCGAGCGGGATCCGCTTGGGTGGGAACCACAGATCACACTGCGCCGCGTCGCCCGCTGCCCAGCTCAGCCGATCGGCCGGATCAGAACGGCGATGCTCCGGTCGCAGGCGGCGCACATTGTCACAGAACCACGTGATCGACCCCTCCCAACCGACACGCTCAGCGAGCACCGTCGCTGGCATCTCCGGATGCTCGGTCAGCAACACCCGCACCCGAGCCTCGAACGGTGTGAACGACGTCGCCGCCGGCGACCGCTCATACATCGGCGGCGCCGACGACGCCACCGCCTTGACCACCGTCGTCCGCGATATCCCCAACCGCCCAGCGATCTGCCTCTTCGGCACCCCCTCCGCGGCCAACCTTCGAATCAACGCCCAATCCTCCATAGTGATCACTCTCCAATCTTCGAGTGTTCACTTTTCGAGCGTCGCTACCGACCAGTTTTCAAGCGTCGTCGACACCGCGGGCGCTTGCGGAGAATCCGATGGGTGCGTCGGCCTCGCGCGGCCGTCACGGGTACTCGGGGCAAGTCGGTCGGTAGGACCCGAAGCCGTCGAGGTAGGTGTTCCACTCGGTCTCGGTCAGGTTCCTTCCGGCGAGCCGGCACGCGGCAGCCGCGAGAACATCCGGATCAATGTCCCAGATCACCACTCCGTCCTGGTGGTTCACCGCGATCTGCGTCCCCTGGGAGTTGATGTGCCCGGCCCCGATGAGGGGCGAGAACGCCGGGATCGGATCTCCCATCCGACGTCGTGTGGCCACGTCGAACAGCGCGACCGTCTGATCGTTCGCCGCCGCGAGCAACACATGGCCGTCTCGACTGAATTCGAGGACGCCGACCTCTCCCCGTGCGCCCGCGAAGGTGCCGATCGGTTCGAGCGTGTCGAGGTCGTACTCGATGATCTCCCCGCCCGTCGCGCCGACCAGGGTGCCGTCCAGACTGACACTCGTCCAGAGCGGCCCGACCAGACGGCTGGCGAGCTGCTCACCGCTGCGGCCGTCGTAGACGGTGGTCACGGCTTCGTCGTCCAGGATCGTGGTGACGACAACGCGCTCGCCGTTGCGGTTCGCCGAGACGATCCACGGGAAGCCGTCGATGGCGAAGGTCGGCTCGATGCGCTGCCGTGTACTCGGATCGACGGTCCACACCTCACCCGTGTCGAAGGTGACGTAGGTCCGCGTCCCACCCGCGGAGACGAAGAGATTGACGACCTCCGGCGAAACCTCGAGGCCATCGAGCAGCTCCATCGACGATGCGTCGAGGAACACGATGCGGTCGTCGGCATGCGAGTACGCGGCGAGCGTTGCCGACCCGACCCATCCCATGCCTTCGAGCGGACGGTCGGCGCGGGACAGCGCGCTGTCGCCGTTCGGATCCCAGGTCGCGAAGTCGCTGAACTCGTCCCAGTTGGCCGCAGTGGGGCTTCGGCGCGAGACGAGGATCGAGTCGCCGGCGGGGTCGTAGCCGTCGTAGACAACATGACCCGCAGCGACGACGCGACTGGCGAGACCGCTGCCGTCGAAGCGCCATCTCGTGATCGTCGGTGAGCCGGCCCCGAACACGACGAGCTCGTTCCCGTCGGCGCTGACAGCCGTAACACCGACGTTGCCCACCTGTGGATCGAGCACCGCTCCGGTCGGTTCACCGGTGCGGAGCGAGTGCTCCTCGATGACACCGAAGAAGTTCCCGCAGAAGAAGACGTCGCGGGGCACGTCGACCGCGAACCACGGACACGGCTCGGGAAATCGCCCGTTGCGGAGGTCGACGTGCCAGAGCAGCGAACCATCGGCATCGAACACGGCAACTCCCTCGGTGCCGGCTCCCACAACTCGGCCGTCTGGTGTGGCGACCAGATGGTTGTTGGACGACAGCCGCGGCGCCTCCCAGGTGTCGAGCACCATCCCGGAGGTCGGATCGACCACGCGAATCGGGCCGGCCATCGACCCGACGTAGAGACGCCCGTCTGGGCCGAAGTCGGCGCCTGCGACTCCCCCAGGCACATCCACGTCGTCCGGACGTGCGACACCGGCGATCACCGCGGCCGGTTCGGACTCGGCCAGTCGATAGATGGCGACATCGCCGTCGTAGCCGCCAGTGACGGCTAGAGATGAACCGTCTGAGTTGATCGCGACCTGGCCGATGCCGAACGGCGGGACCATCGGCTCCATGAGCTGTCTTCCGGTCCGGGTGTCGTAGATCTGGAGCACTGCACACCCAACGCCATCCATCTGGACGGTTGGGTCGGGACTGCCACATACAGCTCCACCGGCGCGCCCGGCGAGCTGTGCCACGATGCTTCCGTCGTCACTGACCGCCAGCCGCGATCCGCCCGTCACAGGTTCGCCGCCAATGAAGCGGTCGTCGATGTCGCCGCTGTCGAGGTCGACGATCCGGAGCTCAACTCCGTCCAAGGCGATCACCGCCTCCGACGTGCCGGGGACGAGGGCTCCGGACAGCCACGTGGCATCGGGAACATGCCGGTATCCGAGGAACCCGGGCGAGGCCGTAAGAGTTCCGAGGAGTGCCCCCCACGAGCGCGCATCGGGCTGGCGCCGGTGAGCTTCGACGGCGAGCAGCGCGGCCACGCCGCGATCGCCGGCTCGGAGTGCGAGTGACTGGTTCACGAGCGCTTCGAGGCGCGCATCGGATCTCGCGTCCCGAGCAACGACCGTCGTGACCGAAGCTGCGATCAGCAGCAGCGCGGCAAGGACGACCAAGGATCGCAGGCGACGGTTCTGGCGGGTAACGCGGCGGGCGGTCTCAGCGAGCTGGTGCTCTTCCGACGTGCGCGCCGTCACCGACGCAGCGAGGAACTCGTCCTCGGCGGAGTTCAAGTCCGGGTGCGTCTGAGTCCGCCACTCCAGCGCAGCATCGAGTCGCGCACCTCGGTAGAGCTCGGCCGACATTCGACCTGACGATTCCCACTCCTCGCACCGGGCCGCCAGGTGACGCATGATCCGCTGACCGTCGATGTCGTCGTCGAGCCAGGTCTGCAAGCGGGGCCACGCGCGGGCCAGCGCCTCATGAGCGAGCTCGTACGAGTCCTCCTCGGCGGTTACGAGTCGGGACCGGATGAGCAACGACACCACCCGATCGCGGTCTGGATCGCCCGTGACGTTTCGCATCGGCACTCTGCGTCGCATCGGTGGCCCATCGATGCTCGGCGAAACCATCCGCAACAGGAGCGATCTGAGCACCGAACGTTCGCCGATGGAGAGGCTGTCGTAGAGGCGGTCGGCCGACTTCGCGACCGCTCCGCGTATCCCACCGGTCGCCAGGTACCCCTCGATCGTCAACGCAGGACCGTCGCGACGAAGCCAAGTCTCGGCCAAGGCGTGCGACAGCAAGGGAAGAGCACCGGGCTCCCCCTCGGTGTCTCGCTCGAGCAGGTCGACCAACCCTCGCTCCACACGTAGCCCCGCACGCTGAGCCGGCTGTTCGATCGCCTCCCGAAGCTCTGCCCCGGAAAGCGGTGTCACTAGGTGGAGTCCCTGCTCGGCCAGCCTGCTGAGCTCCGGTGCGGCAGCCAGGTCACCGAGATGGTCGCTTCGAACGACCAGGATGACGGGTGCAGTCTCCGTCGCATACCGGGCGAGGCGAGTGCAGAACGCTCGGACCTCGGGGAGAGGGACACCGAGCGCGAACATCTCTTCGAACTGGTCGACGATCACGACCGACTCTGCGACTTCGGCGTCGATCGCATCCGACAACGATCGGTCAGGGTCCCGGCCGGGGAACATCGTCACGACGCGACGGCCCGACGCCGCGAGCGCGGGCGCCAACCCGGCTCTTGCGAGCGACGACTTCCCACTCCCCGACGGCCCGGCCAACACGAGCAACGGTGACGTGCGGAGGCGATCCAACGTCAACCCGACCTCGGCGTCGCGACCGAAGAACTGGTCGTGGTCGGCGAAGTCGAACGGCGTCAGGCCCTTGTACGGGCACGCCGCACTGACGAGCGGCGCGACGACCTGGACGTCGAGCTCGTTGTCCTGGCGGAGGATCGCGGCCTCGAGTGCAACGAGATCCGCGCCCGGCTCGACGCCCAGTTCGTCGCGCAGGGTCCGCCGTGCCGTAGCCAGCGATCGGAGCGCATCCGCCTGTCGCTCGGATCGGTATTGGGCCAGGGCGAGGAGCCGCCACCGCCGCTCACGAAGCGGCGACTCGGCAACGAGCGCGAGAGCGTCGATTGCTGCTTGACGATGATCGCCCGCGGCGAGCCGCGCCTCGAGCCAGTCTTCCTGCGTCGACAGGCGCCGCTCGTGCAGCCGCGCGACCTCGATCTGGCAACCTTCCCACCCGTCCAACTCTTCGAGCGGGTGGCCCCGCCAGAGCGCCAGTGCCCGCGCATAGGAGACGACCGCCCGGTCCGGCTCCCCATCGGCAACGAGTTGATGGCCGCGCGTGATCAACTGCTCGAACTGCCAGGAGTCCAGGTCGGCATCGTCGATCTCCAACCGGTAGCCATTCGCCAGCGTGACGATGGCGTCGTGGCCGAGCACCTTGCGGAGCCGAGACATGCAGATCTGGATCTGCTTGGCCCACGATCGCGGTGGGCCGTCGGCCCACAGCGCGTCGGCCAACTGGTCCCTCGTCACGAGTTGATGGCGATGGACCAGTAGCACGCTCAATGTGATGCGGTCCCGCGGTTCCAGTACCACCCCGTCCCCGACCTCGAGCGGCCCGAGGAAATCGACCTTCACCTTCCGATCATCCGGGATCCGTCGCCCCCCGTCAATGAGCCGGATACCGGACGGATACCAGAATTGCAGCGTCGCGATACCCGGTGTCGGTACGGATGGATCCGTGAACTCGATGCACGACTCCAGCCGAACTCGGATTTGAAAGGGGCGATCCATGCGCCACCGACCCAACCGCACAGTCGCATCAGCGTTTGCCGCGCTTCTGCTCGTCGCCGCATGCGGCGGCGACGACGATCCGGCGACGGCCGGCACCCAGGCCGTCGCCGATCCGGTTGCCGTGAGCACCACCGCGCCGCGCGCCGCGACACCCCCATCGACACAGGCGGAGATTGCGACCCCGCCGGCGACGCTGACACCTGATTTTGCATGGGCGTTCACCAGCGCCGGCTCGCCGACCGCAGGCGATCTCGAACTCGAGTTCGTTGGCGCACACTCGCTGGGCGACGAAGCAGTCTCGTTCGACGGCTACACCGGCCATGCCGTCACGGCGACACCGGGCCCACTCGATACGACCCGCTCGTTCACGGTGACCGCCTGGGTCAACTACGCCGCTCCCTCCGAGATCGCTGCGGCCGTCAGCCAGCTCGCCGACACGACAGGTGCCTTCCAACTCGGCGTCGGCGAGAACAGCCAGTGGTGGTTCATGATGAAGACCGAGGATCGGACCGGGCTCGACTACGCCTCCTGGGTCGAAGGCACTGCCACGAGCCCCTCGAGCCGGTGGGTACATCTCGTTGGCGTTCACGACCACAAAGCAGGAATCATTCAGCTGTTCGTCGACGGCAAGCTGACGGGTGAGACACCATTCACCACCCCGGTTGCGGCGATCGGGCCGCTGACGATCGGCCGCGCCCAGTTCGACGCGAACCCTGGCAACTTCTGGCCGGGAGCGATCGCCGACGTGGCGACGTACCAGAATGCTCTCACGGCGGGCCAGGTCGCGGAGCTACACGCCACCACCGCCCCGGCCGGACCGCCACCGGCACAGCCCGAACCCGATCCGTCGACTTACGCGGACGGAGCTCTCAACGGCACGTGGGACTACGTGCTCGGCCCGGCGGAGCACGAGCTTGCCGACGTCCTCGTCGGCGAATTCGGGTCGACCGGCACCGAGGAAATCGGAATCCGCTTTGGCTTTGACAACCATGAGTGGTGGCAGGGTTTCGTCGTCGACGGTGAGCTCCAGCTCGAACCAGGTGGCGTACCAGCCGGCTCTGGCGGCACGTTTGTTGTCGGCGGCGACGAGATGATCCAATCGGGAAGCGGCGCGATGAGCGTCTACCAGTGGCAGCTCGACGGTGACCAGCTGTCGCTGACGCTCCTGGCCACCTGCAACACCGAGCACACGCCGCCGCTCTGCATCGACAACCACGACGAGATCGCCGATGTGGACCCATTCGTGATCCTCGTCACCGAGCACACGTACACCAAGAGTGGAGACGACCCCAGCTACTGACCAATTTGACCGGAACCCGTGTTGCGGCAAGCACGCAGACCCGCCGGTACGGGGCGGGAAAAGGGCGGACGAGGCGTGAGAAGGGCGTGTCACACCGGTCATGTCACACCGGTCAGCAACGGTCACTCACGGTCAACAACGGTAACTCGAAAACGGTGCCTGACCAGGGACGCAACGCCCTGACCAGGAACAATGCGCGAATCCCCTCGGGGGTCGATTCCCCCCAGCTCCACGAAGATTTCGGTGCATATGCCCTGCTCAGGGCATATGCGCCTTCGTCGTACAGGGTTCGTAGGACGCGAGAAGGACGCGGCGCACGGCGTTCATCATTCAGCAATGCTGGCGCCGAGACCACTCTCCGTGACCCTGCGAGCAAAACGTGGGCTGGGCCGCACGACCAGAATCGAAGCCCGCGCGTCAGGTTCGTTGTCGCCGACCCGCATCCCGACGCTTTGATGTCGGAACGTTCACGTCAATCCAAGAACGGATTATGCGGTGGGTCGATCGGGCCACGAGGCGACCGACTTCGCCGGTTCCCGGGTGGCCCACGCGCAGCCGTCGTCCGTGATTTCCGGACGGGTTGCCCCGCCTTCGCGCGCGTGGCACAATCGTGACCATGACGACTGATTCGTTGCGGAATGTGAAAGACCGGTTCTCCGAATTCGTTGACCGCGTCGACCGTGAGCACGAGCGAATTGTCATCACCCGCAACGGTCGACCTGCCGCCGTTCTGATCAGCCCAGATGACCTCGACAGTCTCGAGGAGACCCTTGAACTGCTGGGCGATCACGCAGCGATCAAGGAACTCGTCGAGGCCGAAGCCGCTGTCGCTGCTGGCGACGTGGTCCGCGGCGTCGAGGCCGTTCGAGCGTTGCGCCCATCACCTGAGCAATGACGGACGTCAGTTACGAACTCGTCGTTGCCCGTCCAGCGGCGCGTGCGATCGCAGAGACTCTGCCCGAGGCGGTCAGCGCTGCCGTCATCGACTTCATCACCGGATCCCTGATCGACAATCCCCGTCGCGTCGGCCGAGAGCTCCGCAACGAACTCGCCGGCATCCACAGCGCCCGCCGAGGGAGTTACCGGATCCTGTACCGGATCGACGACAGCGAGCGAACAGTGACCGTGCTCCGCGTCGACCACCGCGGCGACGCCTACCGAACGCCCTGACCACATGCGAACGAACTGATCGGCGATATCGGGCGATCACGCAGCGCATCACGCCGGCAGTGTGGTGCGGTTGACCTGTTCCGGAAGGGATGTTCTCGGGCGGGTTTCGGTCGACATCGCTGGCAGTTCGTGGGTGGATCCGACGCCGAACAGAGGTTCCTGGGTGAGTGGTTGAGCCGTGTGTCGCGTGGATGCATTTGTCCGGTGTCGCGTCGAGGCCGTGGCATCGCTGCCACGGCCTCGATGTATTCGGTTGGCGTGTCCGGTCTTCAGCGCGCCGTCGTTGGTGCGACTATTCCCATGGTGATGCAGCGTCGAGGGTGCACGGGATGTCGGAGATGTTGCCGATGGGCTGACTGAGTGTGGTTCCGTCCCGGAGCACCTCGAATGTTGCCGTGGTGTCGCTGACGGCGAATCCCGACAGAACGATTCCGTCGGGCACGGTGTCGACGATCTCCGAGTTGGTGATTGCGGGATCATCGGTCGGCGTCACGACCGACCAGATCGGGGTGAGTCCGACCTGGTCGAGGTAACGCTCGACGTCGGCGGCACGCATCGGCTCGCCGAGCGCACATTGCAGACCGCCGAGCTTTTCGCCCGGTTCGAAGATCGATTGCGCGGCCCCGAACGCTTCGCCGTTCTCGCCGTGGACGTAGATGGTGACGAGTAGCGTCCCGTTGAAACGAGTCGGGTCGATTGTCCAATCGAACACGCCAGCGGTGCCATCGGCTCCACCGATGTCGATGCCGTCAGCTGGTCCGTCTGCGCTGCCGAGTTCGACTTGGCCGACCATCGACGGAGATGCCGCCACGGTGGCTACGTCGGTGTCGATGCCACGGTCTCGAAGGTCACGTGCAAGTGCGTTTCCGTCGCCGAAGTCCGCTGTGGGGTTGACGACGTTCACGTGGATCAGCCCGTCGGCGGTCTCGGAGATGGCGTACACCGTGCTGGTCTCGTTGGAGAACATTGTCGTAGCCGCGGCTGCGAGGGTGATGATCACTGCAGCGGCGACAGCGAGTCGTAGCGGGCGTCGCCACGTCCCGAGGCGGCGGGTCGCGCTCAGCTCGACAGATCGTTGGGCGGGGGCATCGGGTCGCGAGAGGGTACTCGTTGACATGGAAATGATCTCCTTGTACAGCGCCGATTTGGCGTCGCTTGCCGACCACACAGCAACGAGGTGATCAACGTCGACGGGGTCGACGTTGATCACCCTGCGGATCGAATCGTCATCGATGTTCATCGCTGTCCTTTCGAGTCGGGAGGGGCGGTTGCCCTTCGCTGCGTTTCATGTCCGGCTGCGACCAACGTGTTACATCCCCTCCGACGCCGAGGTCCGTTTCGAATCGCCGCCGAGCGCGGTGAAGCCGGACACGTGCGGCAGCGGGTGAGCAACCGAGCGCGGCCGCAATCTCGTGGGTGTCGAGGCCGTCCCACGCGGCGAGCGTCAACACCTCTCGATCTCGGCCGCTCAAGCGGCCCAACGCCTCTCGGGTCTCGACAGAAAGGTCTCCGCCTGACAACGGCTCGTCGATACTGTGCAGCGCCGCCAGCTTGATTTTGTCCTCAAGTCGAAGTCGCCGAACGTTCGAGCGACGCTGATTGGCCAACACCCGCCGCGCAACTCCATAGAGCCATGGCCGAGCTTGATCTCCGGCCGGCACGTCGTTGATCCGACGCCATGCCACAGCAAACGTTTCGGCGACCACGTCCACTGCATCATCGACGTTTCCGAGCCGACGTAGCGCGTAGGCGAGGATCAAGCCCGAATAGCTGTCGTATATGCCCTCGAGTCGATCCTGGTCGGACATCGCCGGCATGGCTTGCGGGTCCTTCGTCATCCCACAACCACGTTCGCCGACCTCCATGCGCCTCACGAGTCTTCCATGTCCGCCAAACAACGATCTGTTACACCTTCTGCGCATCGATGAACGGTGAGCCGAACGCCGGCGTTCCATGAATCACTCGAACAGCGGAGATCGAGACTCCCGGTCGCGAACCCAGTCCGAATCGACCTTCATCAACGGGCGCGAGACGCGCCCAGTTCCGGCAGCAACATCGTCAGACGATCGACGAGAGCCGAACAGAAGGAGCGCTTGATCATCCGGCCGACGGAGCTGAACCAGCGCCGCATCACGGCCCCGATGCGGTGTCACGAAATCCCGGCGGCAGAGTTGTGGGCGCGCTCTTGCTCATCCGTCCCTCGTCAGGGTATCCTGACAACGTGAGCGTCATTGTGGTGCCCGAGTCTCTTCCTCAGGATCCGTTGGCAGCGTTGCGCGTCCTCACCGACAGCGAACACGAACTCGACCGGATTCGCCGCGAGCAGGTCATCGCCGCACGAGCCGCTGGTGCGTCGTGGCAACAGATCGGCGATGCGCTCGGCGTGACTCGTCAATCGGCATGGGAGAGCTTCACCACCGAAGCACGATCAGCGTTGGCGTCCAACGTGGCCGCCAACACCGAACTGACCGAAGACGACGCACTCGACCTTGCGGTCGATGAGGTTCGAGCCGCGCGCCGTCGTCGCCCGACGAGTTGATCGGTCTCGCGACCGATCTGCGGATCTTCGCTACGTGGTGCCACGACCACGGGATCAACTTGTTGAACGTCAAGCGGCCACACCTCGAGACCTTTGCCCGTTGGATGGAACAAGAAGGCCGGATGGCGTCCACGATCGGGCGCCGGTTGTCGACGTCGTCGTCGTTCTACAAGTACTGCCAGACCGAACACATCCTCGACAAGAACCCGGCACTCAACGTCCGGCGTCCGAAGGTCCACGACGAGTCACGCACCCTCGGGTTGGATCGCAACGAACTCGGCGCACTGCTTGTCCAAGCCGGCCTCGGTGATCTCCGCGATGGCGCGTTGATCAGCCTGCTCGCGTTGAACGGGCTGCGGATCTCCGAAGCGCTGAACGCCGACATCGACGACCTGTCCCGCGAGCGGGGGCATCGCACGTTGGCGATCGTGCGCACGGGCGGCAAGCACGTCACCATCCCGATCGCACCCCGCACCGGACGGGCGCTCGATCTGTACATCGGGGAACGCACGATGGGGCCGATCTTCCTCGGCGTCGAAGGTGGACGGATGGACCGCTACTGCGCTGATCGGATGGTCAAGCGACTGGTGAAGCGCGCCGGGATCGACAAGCGCATCTCGCCACACGGCCTTCGACACTCGTTCATCACCGCAGCCCTCGACGCCGGCGTCCCGCTCCGAGACGTCCAAGAAGCAGCCAGCCACGCCGACCCTCGCACGACGATGCGCTACGACCGGGCTTGACGAAGCCTCGACCGGCACGCCACCTACATCGTGTCGACGTTCATCGCCGGAGCAACCCGTCCGGGCTGACCGCTCGACGTTCGTATCCGTTTGTAATACACTCTGGCTGTGAGTGAGTTGTTCGATCTCGATCGGTTGGATGACACCGATCCGTTCGAGATCGACCGACAAGCCGCCCACCTGTTCAAACACGACCCCTACGGCATCGACGACATCTACGAGATCTGGAAACTCCGAGCCTCTGTTCTACCCCGCCAAACCACCAGCCCACTGGCTGATGGTCGCCGAGATCGCCGGCCAGGCGCTCATGGTGCCGCTCGCCCCGTCCGACCACGACGACCCGACCAGATGCCGACCGATCGGCTGCTACATCGCCGCCAAACACCTCGCCGACAGATACAAGGAGGACCGATGACCACCAAGAAGATGACACGACAAGAAGAACACGACTTCTACGCCGACCCCGACAACCAGACGCCCCAAGGACCGGCACGACGCCGGCGGTCGAACCTTTCCGCGCCCGTTCCGGTGAGGTTCCCGCCCGAGACGCTCGCCAAGATCCGCGATGCAGCCGACGCCGACGACCGATCCGTCTCGGCATGGATCCGACGCGCGGTCGACCACGAACTCGAACACGCCACCAAGACCGTCTGAACACTCGGACCGGAGACCCGGTACTACGAGCGTGTGATACCGAGCGTTCCACTCGCTCGTAAGAGGCCGGAAGCCGAGCGCGAGACGGCGCGTTCTTGGCCGGGATTATCGCTCGGGTTACGGCGACCAGTCAACCGATCGGAAGTGGCGTTGAGGGCGGGTCGCGTGGGGTACTCGGCCGACTGATATGCGCTGGCCGGGAACGTGCCCACCGATCAGCGTGGCGCAGAGTCGAACAAAACCAGCTCGGCGGCATCGGGAGCCTGGAAGGCGGCATACCACTCGTCGAGGTAGGCGCGGGTGATCGGTTCGCTGTCCCATGGCGGCGCCGAGTTCCGAGCGTCGATGCGCCGCCACAGCTCGTCGAGCGGGACGTCGAGGTAGTGCAGTTCGACGCCGACCCCGAGGTCACGAGCCGCCGTCCGCAACCTGTCGCGCTCGACTCGTGCCCAGAGCCCGAAGTCGAGCACGACGCTGAGTCCCAGCCGCAGGATTTCCTGCGCCAAACGCGAGAGCTCCTGTTCGATCTTCTCGCCGACGACTCTGTCCCAAGGGCTCGACCCAAGGGCCCGCTGCCAATCGTCCTTCGTGAGGCGGACGGCGCCGCGCTCGGCGGCGAGTTCGTTGGCGAGCGTCGTCTTGCCGGCCCCGGGCAACCCACAGGTGAGGATCAGCCGGATCTCATTCATACGGTGCCATTCCAGCAGTCCTGCCCGCTGGCTCGGCAACCGCGATCCTTCGGCGGGGCCCAAGGAAGCAGCTGCGACCACTCCGACGGATCGGTGGTACTCGCCGAGCACCGCGCAATTCGGTGCGGATCGGCGTCACGAGCGCTCCGCCAGTGGTGCCGTTCGCGCACACCCGAGTCACCGGTGAGGCGATCGAGTTCGCCGCTCATCGGTGCTGTCGATTGCGGAGGTGCTCTCGGGCTTGCCGTTCATTGCCTCGCTTGTAGTTACCGGTGAGGCGCGCCATCAGTTCCTGTTCGTCGGCCGATTCGACGTCCTCTATGAACTCCTGCGCCCGACGTCCCCTGAGCGTCGTTGCGAGGCGGCCGTGGTGGAACACGACGACGTCGCCGTTCGATCGTCGTTGCCACTCGAAGCCCTCGGGACTTGACATGTGGCGAGCTTCGCAGGGATCGCCGCCACTTCCGAGCAGCTCGCCGAGCGCATCGGTGCCGTGCTGGACGACTCGACGGGCCTGTGACTTCCGTTCACCCCAGGATGGCGAGGTCCCGCTGGACGTAGCGCAGGTGCGCCCACTCCTCCTCGAGGATCACGCGCACGCAGTCACCGACGGTGGGATGCCAGTCCCCGCCGCCCCACGGGTTGTCGCGCTCCTCGGCGAGCAGCTCCGGCGTGGCAGTGGCCAGGAAGTCGGTCACCAGCTGCTGCCGCTCGGCTCGCACCGCCACGATGTCCTCGAACGCCGGCGCGTCGACCCGGAAGATCGACATGTCGAAGCCCATCTCGGCCGCACCAGTGAAGATCAGGCCGATCTCGTGGAACGGCTGCTCCATCCCCATGATCCCGCCGCCGAGCCAGGCGTCGGTCGCCAGCACCAGGTGACGCAGCGTCTGGGCCAGCGACCACTCGTCGTCGACGTGGGCGTCCACCAGTCCCGGGGGCGTGTTCGTCACCGTCGTCTCCCACGCGGCCTGCACCGCCACCCAACCGTCCCGCAGACCCTCGGCCGTCTGCGCCTTCTGCAGCTCGCGGCCCGGGAACTGCCGGTTGAGCTCGGCGTCCACCAACGGCACCACGTCGACGCCGTTGACGATGACGCTGCCGAAGAACAGGTCATGGCTGTCGATGTCGAGCCCGCCCACGTCGACGCTGCGCATCGTCACCCCGCTGACGTCGCACGATCTCAGGGTGGCGCCCTTCAAGCTCGTCTTGACGAACGTCGCGCCCTCGAACTGCTGGGTACCGGAATAGATCGTCATTCCTGCATTCTGCCCGTTCGACGGTGACAGTTCGTAGCCCTTGAGCCGCCCGCTATCCGGCCTCTTGTCATGATCGGTCAGGTTCGAGGCGAGGCGCACTGATCCGAGCGCCAGGATCCGTTCGTCACCGCCACGTCGCGCCACCGTCGGGCCCGGATGCGGCAGGAGCTGATCCCGACCAGCGATGCATCGCCACTCGACGATGAGGTTCGAACGCTCGCATCGTGTGATGGGCCATGACGAATGACCAGTCAAGCCCAACGACGATGGCAGACATCGGCGTCGCGATGTTCACCGTCGCCGACCAGGACGCTGCCCTCGCCTTCTACACCGAGAAGCTCGGGTTCGAATTGCGTTCCGACCAGCGCTTCGGAGAGCACGGCGAGATGCGCTGGCTCGAGGTGGCGCCACCAGGGTCGCATGCGCGGCTGACGCTCAACCCTCCGATGGGCGGCGCACCTGGAGGCAGCGGAATCGGGGTGGAGACCGCTGACGTGCTCGGCGAGCACCGACGACTGAGCGCGATCGGTGGCATCGACCTCGATCCCGAGCCGATGCGTACCCCCGGCGCTCCGTTGCTGTTCATGATGCGCGATCCCGACGGCAACCACATCGCCGTCGTCGAAGCATCGTCGACCAACACGCGCGCTCCGGGCTGTCGGTCGCCGGTCAGTGATCGACGTGCGCGTCGTAGAGCTCTCGTGGCCAATACCGCACGGGTGTGATCCCGTCGGGTTCGACGAGCTCTACACGGACGCGGTCGTACTCGTAGCAGTTGAGTTCGTACACATTGCCCCACGGGTCGGCGAGGTCGAAGGCCCAGCACATGTCGAAGTCGATCATGTCGCCCGCGGCCAGCGCCCGGCCGTCTGGCGTGTTGATCTCGCCGGGCAGCGACCGGGTGAACGTTGCGAAGGTGTCGACGTCGACGCTGAACGCCACGCCCGTCTGTTGCGCAACCATGGGATGGCCATCGCTGGCCTCGAACAACGCCAGCATCGTTTCGCCACCGTCGGCGGAGATCTGCAACGGCCCACCCTCGAAACCGGTCGCCCAGAACTCGAAGTCGCTGACCGGTTCGAACCCCAGATGCTGTCGATACCAGGCGGCGGCCTCGGCTCGGTCGGGGACGCGAATGTGGACGTGGTCGAGCCTGCCCATCCGGAACTTGCGGGATTCGGCCATGGGTTGGACTCTAGATCCGGCGCTCGCTGTGCTGCGGCGTCCTCTCGGCGACGAGATGGGTCACCGCTGTGGATGGTTCGATTCGTGTGACGGTGTAGCCGAGCGCGGGGAGGTCGACGTCGCGGAGCAGGGCTCATCGTCACCGAGGACGACGGGCGTGATCGCGAGATGCATCGAGTCGACGAGACCGGCACGGAGGAACTGGCGGATGGTGTCGGCTCCGCCGCCGAGGCGGATATCGAGATCCACGGCCGCGGCGTGGGCTTGTCGGTAGGCGCTGTCGATGCCGTCGGTGACGAAGTGGAACACCGTCCCACCGTTCATCTCGAGCGGCGCACGGCCGTGGTGGGGTGATGACGAACACCGGATGACGGTACGGCGGCATGTCGCCCCACCAGCCGCGCCAGGCCTCATCGGGCCACGGCCCGCGGATCGGGCCGAACATGTTGCGGCCCATGATCGTCGCACCGATGCCGTCGAACCCGGCTGCCATGTAGTCGTCGTCGAGTCCGGGCTCACCGCCGGTCTCGCCGATCATCTGCTGGAACGTTCGAGTGGCGAACACCCACTCGTGGAGCGCCATTCCGCCGCGACCGAGCGGGTGCTCCTCGTCTTGGCCGGGTCCGGCTACGTATCCGTTGATCGAGATCGACAGGCAATGCACCCGGAGCCTGGACGTGACCGCCGGGCCCATTCAGCGCTGCTTGTTGTCGAGGAACAGGCCGATCGCCTTGTCCACCCGTCGCTGGCGGGTGTCGGCTGCTTTGGCCGCGTTGATGTTGTCCACGTGGTACCGCTGCAAGCTGTTGGACAGCGTGTCGAAGAACGACTTCGCGTCAGGGTTGGCAGCGAACGCTTCGGCAAGGTCGTCGGGGATCTCGACGTGGCGGGGTGCGGTGTCGACGACCAGTTCGACATCGACGCGGTCACCGGCGCGGATGTTCGCCGCGGTTCGGGTGGCGGCGCTTACCGGGATCATGGCCGTGCCGCCCATGACACCGATGGTGGTGCGGTACAGGTAGCCGTTGATCGTGACACGCGCCGGCGGCTTCTTGCCGGCGTCGAGTCGGTCGATCACCTCGGGGGGAACCACGATTCCGGTCGCCTGCTTGCCCGGCGCCTGTTGCAGGACCGCCGCGAAACGGATCGAGTCCGTTGCGTCCGCTGTGGTCTCGGTCGTCATCGCCGGAACCGTAGTACCAGTCGGGATCATGTTGCCGCGGGCAGGGCGCCGGCGCTCTGGCATCGGGTCGATCAGCTGCTGCGCAGGGTGTAGGTGAGCACGGCGTTGCCGGCGGGGGTGATCATGCTGTCGACCAGGTCGAATCGGGTGACGGGCACGGAGTCGTCGAACAGGCGCTTTCCCTGGCCGGTCACGGCGGGGTGGATCGTCAGCGTGAGGGTGTCGATCACACCGGCGAGGAAGAGGCGGCGGACGGTTTCGACTCCGCCGGCCACGCTGATACTGCCTTCGGTGTCGGCTGCCCTGAGGAGGTCGAGGTAGTGAACCGGGTCGCCGTCGACGAGCCGACTGTTCCATCCGAGGTCGCCCCACAGGGTGGTGGAGATCACGTGTTTGCGGACCGGGTTGATGAAGTCACCGAAGGCGTCGTCGGGGTTCGCCGGCCAGTACTGCGACCACTCCTCCCAGCAAGGCAGCCGACGACCCGGCGGTCGTGTTCGAAGCGATCGACCATCTCCGCCGCTACCTCGAATGCGTCCTCGGGCGCAGAGCGTCCGACCCCACCGCTTCGGTCAGCGACCAGGATCGAGCCCTGTGATGCCCCTCGAAGAGGTCGATCGGTACCTTGCCGAGCTCGATGAACCGAAACGATCAACGCTCGAATCGCTCCGGCGAACGATCCTGGCGATCGTGCCCGACGCCGACCAAGGGCTGTCCTACGGTGTCCCGGTGTTCCTCATCGCCGGCCAACGGATCGCCGGATTCTCAGCAGCGAAGCACCATGTCAGCTACCTGCCACACAGCGGCAACGTCCTCGCCACGTTCAACAGCGACGACCTCGCAGGCTTCAACGCATCCGATCCGATCGAGGCGGTCCAGATCCACAGCCGTTGTGACCGCCATCGCCCGGCCGTTCGAGACGAGCTGCTCTGAGGTGTACTCGCTCTCCTCGGTATCGAACTCGTTTGCTGCGGTAGTACGGGGATAGGCGTTCGACCTATCCTTATAGTCGTATTGCCCCGAGATGTAGTATATTAAACACGCATTCGCCCGGTCGGATGGGAGAAGTCCGTGGATAACGAGATCGTGTTCGCCGGCGACATGCCGTCGCAGACCATCAGCGACATGGTACGCCGTGGTGATCTTCGCCCACTCGCGCGCGGGATCTACACGACCGACACCACCAGCCGTCCCGAGGCCGTGGTCGCTCGCCACTGGCACACCATCGTCGGCCACGAGTTCCCCGACGCCGTGATCACCGACCGCTCCGCGCTCACCGGCGGCAAGGTCGACGGCTACCTGTACCTGGCACGCGACGGGCGGCCACGCGAACTCGCGCTTCCCGGCCTCGAAATCCTCGCACGTCGCGGCGCCGGCCCCCTCGACGGCGACCTCGACCTCCCCGGCGGACTCTGGCAGGCATCGAGGGCGCGAGCACTCGCAGAGAACATGCGGCAATCCCGGGCGCGCGGCGGTCGCCCTCGACGCACGCTCGACGACCACGAGATCGACGCCTGGATCGAACGACTCTGCCGACTCGAGGGCGAGGAACGACTCACCGAGTACCGGCACCAGGCCGAGCGCCTCGGACCACAACTCGGCGTCGCGGCCGATCGCGTCGCCGCGCTCGGGCGCAAGATCGGCGCCGCCATCGGCAGTCAACAGATCCCGACCTCGAATCGTGCGCTCGCCGCACGCCAGGCCGGGCTCCCGTTCGACCCCGACCGCATCGAGCGCTTCGACACCCTCATCGTCGCCCTGCGCTCGGCAGCCCCCCAATCACGACACGGCCCCACGCTCGACTCGACAGCGTTCTCGGTCCAGGCGTTCTGGGAGGCGTACTTCTCCAACTACATCGAAGGCACCACCTTCACCGTCGACGAGGCCAAATCCATCGTCTTCGACGGCGCACTTGTCGCCAACCGGACCGCGGACAGCCACGACATCCTCGGCACCTACGCCATCGTCGCCGACCCTCAGGAGACGAGCCGAACCGCAGCGGATCCCGACGAGTTCCTCGGCATCTTGCAGTCTCACCACGCCACGCTCATGGGCGGCAGGCCGGCGATCGCCGGCGCGTTCAAGACGCTGCCGAACCAGGCCGGCATGACCCTGTTCGTCGACCCCGCCCTCGTCGAAGGAACCCTGCGCGAAGGCTGGCGCCGCCTCGCCGAGCTCGACACCGCCTGGGAACGCGCCGTCTACACGATGTTCCTCGTCTCGGAAGTCCACCCCTTCACCGACGGCAACGGCCGCATCGCCCGCGTGATGATGAACGCCGAACTCGTCGCCGGCCAACAGTCCAAGATCATCGTGCCCACCGGATTCCGCAGCGACTACCTCAGCGCACTCAGACGCCTCAGCCGCGACGACGATCCCAGCATCTACATCAAGGCCCTCCGCTTCCTCCACGACTACACCGCCCAGATCGACTGGACCACCCACGACACCGCCGAAGCCGACCTCCGCAGCACCAACGCCTTCGAGGAGACCGACGACGCCCCACGGCTGAGACTGCTTCGCCCCGTTCCGCCGGCATGAGCCGAACGACGACCGAGCACGGCCACCGTCGGCGTTCGTCACGGTGAGTAGCCACCGACCGGGCACCTCGAGCGCCCAGTCAGGGCGCGGTAGGACGCGAGAGGACGCGGAATGTGCGGTTCTCACGGACACTGGCGGTCCCTCCCGGTCACTCGAAAACCGGCACTGAGCAGGCCAGATGCCCGTTGACCAGGTCCGACGAAATCGCGCAGGCGGTAGTTCGATTCCCCCCAGCTCCACGAAAAGTGCTATCTAGATGCAATACCGTTCAGTTAGGCGCTCGTATGGTGGTGATGGGTGGTCCGGTTGGTTGTGGCCAGTGGGCGTGTCGTGCTCGTTTGACCTGCCATCGGGGCATCTTGCGTTTGATCAGTCGAGGGTTCGATCGGCGGCGGCGTGCAGGGTTGAGCCGTTGACATAACAAGATGAGGGCGTGGGCCCAGCCGTGGTCAGTTGAGTTCGGAGGGGGAAAAATCGCGCGCTGATGACAGCGAGCGGCGACTGATCCGTGGAGCGGCGACGAACGAGACCCGGTCCGGGTCGACGTCGGCTTCGTGGGCGGCGGCGAACATGAGGGTGCGGATCGCGTAGTGGCAGCACAGGTGGCCCCAGATCTCTTGTTGGACGAGTTCGGGCGACTTGGACCGCAGCACCGTGCGAGCACCGCGTTGGTGAGTCTTCAACTCGTCGAACGCCGATTCGATCTCCCATCGCTGCGCGTACGCGGCGGCGAGTTCGGTGGCGGACACCTCGGTCGGGTCGACCAATGTGGTGAACAGCCGGAACGGTCCGGCCACGACGTTGCGGCCGTCGTCGACGTCGTAGTCGACGACGCGTACCACGACGTGTTCGGTGTCCAACTTGGCGTTGTTGCGGCGAAGCTCGGCCAGCCAGGAGCCATCCGCCAGGGTCTCGATGCGACGGGGCTTGGTGTTGTTCTTGGCCCGCCACAACAGATCGGCCCCGGTCGCCGATGCCTGCTGCCACAGGTCGAAACTGCAATAGCCGCGATCAGCCAGCAAGACCATGCCTGGCTCGAGGCGATCGACGAGGATCTTCGACAACGCCATCTCGGACTCGGCGTGGGTGCCCAGTTCAGCTTCGAAGATCGCATGCGTGCCACACTCGGCCAACGCCACCAACCGGACCTGCGGAAACGCGGAACGTTCCCCCTTGGCCGTGCCCGGCCGCCCGAAGAACTCGTCATTGGCGACGGTGTCAGCGACATCGAGCATCGTCCCGTCGATCGCCACCATCCGACGCCCAGCCAGGAACGACTCCGCCGAGCCGTCACTCGCCAACGGCCGGGCAACCCGCTCGAACAACGCCCGCACCGGCGCCGACCCCAACCGCTCGCGAGCCTGGAAGATTGCCGACTTCGACGGCAACCGGACCGGCTCCACACCAGGATCCGACCAGGCCAGACCATCGGTCATCAACCCCATCACGTCCTCATAGGAGCCCTCGGAATGCAACGCCATCCCGATCGCGAAATACGCCATCGTCCGAGCCGGCAACGACCGATGCCGCTGCTCAGTGCGGCCCGCCTCGGCGATCACCTCATCGACCACCCCGGGCGGGAACACCCTCGTCAACAACCCCACCGACACCAGATCCGACAACCGCCGAGGCGACTCCGGCTTCACCCAACCAGCACGAGGCATCCACCCAAACTACACCCACGTAGTCCTAACTGAACGGTATTGTATCTACCAGGAGTTTTACACCAAATGGTAGGGCGGCTGGTACCCCCAGGAAGTCGGAGGCAGGGCTCTGAACAGGTGTTTTGTGGCAATGGCGGAGCTTCTCGAGGGCGTCGGAAGGGCGGAGGGGGCGTGAAAAGGGCGTGCCACACAGGTCAACAACGGTCACTCGCGGTCACCAACGGTCACTCGAAAACTAACCATGACCAGGGATGTGGTCACCTATCGAGAGCCGCGAGGTGCCGTGAGCAGGCAGTTTGCGAGTGGGACGGGGGTGTGCCACCCCCAAGCAGCAAGGCGGTGTGCACATCGCCCCAGCTCAGCAACGAGTGGACGGGACTGCTCGACAACGAGGGCGGGAAAAGGGGCGGATGCGCACACGGGTAACGTCGCTCCGAACCCGGTGAGCTGCGGTGTGCGAGACACAACTCAGCGCCGCTACCTGCTGAGGTGGTCGATGAGCAGGGCCGAGGACGTCTGGTTGGTCGATCTGAATCCAGTGCCCGGCGCCCTGGACGCGTTCGTACCGCCATTCCCCCTCGACCATCCCGGCCGTCCGAGTCATGAATTCCTCGACCAGATGGGGATCGTCGGCACCCCAGATCCCGAGCGTCGAGTGCGAGATCTCGGCCACTCCTTGGCCGGCGCCAGGAACGTTCTCGGATGTGAGTTCGCCAGATACCACTTCAATGCGGCCACCACTGCCCCCGACGCAGCGAGCCGTTCGATGACCCCTCCGACGTTCGGGTGACGCCCCCACATCCGCAGGTTCGCCCGATCGTCGGCGGAAGCGGCCCCGCGATTCGGTGCTCGATGTCGGGTGTGGCACCGGGCTTGGACGCCCGGTCGAGGTGCACGGATAGCTCACACCGACCGAGTCCGGCGGGTTGATCACCGACGCGGTTACCGGGCGCCCGGTAGGGGTCCGCACTGCGGCGAGGGCTTCGCCCGCGGAATCGTGAATATTCGTGTCAATATCGGGCGCGGGAGTATCGTCCCTTGGTGCCACGGTGATGGGGACATCGAGCGTCAGACCTGAACGGGCGCAGCGCGTGTTCGGTCCTTGTGCTCTACCGGGTGCGCGATTGGTGGGGCATGCTCGGCTTGGAGGTCACCGTGCTCGAGTTCCACGCCGCGGCGAAGCGCTTCGGTTCTGTGGCGGCGCTCGATGGGTGTTCGTTCGCGGCTCGGCCGGGTCGGCTGACTGGCTTCTTGGGTCCCAACGGCGGTGGGAAGACCACGGCGATGCGTGCCGTGTTCGGGCTCGTCGAGCTGGACGCGGGAGCGGTGTGTTGGCGTGGCGGCCCGGTGGGGGCTGCGGAGCGGGCCCGGTTCGGGTACATGCCCGAGGAGCGGGGCCTGTACCCGAAGATGCGGGTGCGGGACCAGCTGGTGTATCTCGGGCGGTTGTGCGGGCGGACACCCGACGACGTGGGACGCACCGTCGATGTTTGGCTCGAGCGGCTCGGTCTTTCCAGTCGCGTCAACGACAGCGTCGACAGTCTGTCGCATGGCAATCAGCAGCGTGTCCAGTTGATTGCTGCGTTGGTGAACGAACCCGAGCTGCTCGTGCTCGACGAGCCGTTCTCGGGCCTCGATCCGATCGCCATCGGCGTGATGGCCGAACTGCTCGGCGAACTGGCAGCCGGGGGTGCAACCGTGTTGTTCTCCAGCCATCAGCTCGATCTGGTCGAGGACCTGTGCGAGGACGTCGTGATCATCGACCACGGCCGGATCGTGCTCGCCGGCGCGCTGGTCGAGTTGCGGGCTGCGGTGCCGCAACGGTTCGTCGAGATCCGGTACCGAGGGCCGGCGCCGGATTGGTCGGGCTTGGCGACGGTCGAGGTGCTGGAGGCGAACGACGGCCACGACCGGCTGCGTCTCGATCGCGAGACGGATCTGGCTGCGGTCGTGGCCGTCGCAACGGCGAACGGTGAGCCGATCTCGTTCGACTACCAGCCTCCACCGCTCACGGAGCTGTTTCGGCAGGCGGTGGCGGCATGAGCGGCGTGCGGCAAGGATGGCTGGTGGCGGTCCGGGAGGTGCGCGAGCGGAGCCGGTCGCGTGCCTTCCGGGCATCGCTCGGCGTCATGCTGCTCGCGGTCCTCGCCGTGATCCTGGTGCCGGCGCTGCTCGACGGGAACGAAGGCGCACTCGATGTCGGTCTGACCGGCGACGTCCCTGAGGAGCTGCCGCGGGCGATCAGCGAGCAGAGCGAGGTAGCCGGCGAAACCGTCGACGTGCACCGATTCGACGACGTCGCCGCCGGGGAGGCGGCGGTGCGCCAAGGCGACATCGACGTGCTCGTGGTCGACGCACGACGGCTGGAGTGGCGCCGACAGGCCGACGAGCAACTGCAGTCCGTCCTCACCGGCGCGATCCAGATCGTGGCGGTGCAGGAACGGGCGGCGGCCACCGGTATCGGCTCGGACGAGCTGGTCGCACTGGTTGCGCCGGTCCCGGTCGAGAGTGTCGAACTCGGCTCATTTGCAGGGCGGAGCCCCGACGACGAGATGGCCGTGATGATCATGACGGTGCTGTTGTTCATCGCGATCTCCACCTATGGGAACCTGGTCTTGACCGGGGTGGTCGAGGAGAAGTCCAGTCGGGTCGTGGAAGTCCTGTTGGCCCGCATTCCGGCGCGCAGCTTGCTGGCGGGCAAGGTGGCGGGCATCGGGTTGCTCGGGTTGGCCCAGTTCGGTCTGACTGCGCTGGTCGCGTTCGTTGCGACGACGATGGTCGATTCGGTCGACCTTCCCTCCGTCAGCGCAGGCGTGCTCGCGTGGGTCGTCGTCTGGTTCGTGCTCGGCTACGCCCTCTACGCCATGGTCTACGGCGCGCTCGGCTCGCTCGCGTCGAGGACCGAGGACGCGCAGAGCGTCTCGGGTCCGGTGATCGTCGTACTCATGGCGGGCTACTTCGCCTCGTTCATAGCCGTCGGACGACCCGAGAGTGGCGTCGCCCGACTGGCGTCGCTGTTCCCCCCGACCGCGCCGTTGGCGATGCCAAGCCGCATCGCGATGGGCGCCGTCGCATGGTGGGAACCGATGCTCGCCGTCGCCCTCACCGTCGCAGCAATCGTCGGTCTGCTGCGGCTCGGCGGCCGCGTGTACGCCGGCGCCATCCTCCACACCGGCCCCACGCTCCGGCTACGAGACGCCTGGCGCGGGCCGACGGGTTCGTCATCGATCGCATCGACGGTCCACGCACGTCCCGCCTTGGATGCAGAGGTTCGCCCGAGAGCCAGGGAGGAGCGGGACCCGACGGGCTCGCCGTCGGGTTCGAACCTCGCCCACGGTCGTCGTGGTGATCAAGTGCTGCCCGGGCGTCGTCACCGGTGACGGCCAGTCCCTGAGCCGTTGTCCGAATCGCTCCGCCACCGGCCGGGGGTCGGCGACGCTGACATCACGGGCGCCGCGGCGGCCGCTCGCACCGCGACCGACGGCCACCGCCCTTGCATGCGGTGGTGATTATCTGGCGTCACGAATGGCCGCACTGTTGCGCTCCGTGTGGTGCTCCGGTCGTGATTCTGCGTGGCGAAGTGTTCGGGCTACCGGGTGGGTGCGGATGTCTCGTTTGTCCCTTGCCGTTGTCGACCGTCGATTCGCCGAGATCTCGTACGCCTTCGCAGCGTCCGGCAGTGGGTTCAGGCTCCGGCGAGCACCAGACCGTCGACCGAGGTGTCCGCATCGAACCACTATTCGGCGGAGCATCGCCGACTTCGCATGAGTCTCGACAGATCGAGCCGCGCAGGCCACACGCGCGGCGTTCTTCCACTCGCCGGGTGTGCCCGCCGTGCGCGTGAAGCTGGCGGGTCGCTGGCTCAGGGAGTGACGGCGACGACTCGGGCTTCCGTCAACTCGACCGGGGTGGTGGAGTCTTCCGTCACGTTGAAGTACGACCGGATACCCCAGGCGGGGATCCTGGACACGAGCAGCAGTGTCTCGTTCTGGACGGTGACGATGTGTTCGTCACACGGCTCCTCGATCGGTGGCTCCCAGTGGGACGTGCCGTCGTCCGTCACGAACAGCACCTCCTGCGTGCATTCACCGTCGCCGAACATCGCCTGGACGACGATGCCGCTGTCGAAGGAGAGGGCGTATCGATAGCGGGTGTCGCACGCTCCGACGCTGGGGGTGGCGAGCACCACGCTCGGTTGGCCGTCGATGGGAACGAGCCACAGACCGGTGGCGTCGCACCAGTCCTCGGTCGTTTCGTCATCGATCAAACAGCGGACGAGGAGCTGGTCGTCGCTCCACCGTCTGCGACCGAGCACGGAGCGTTCGGGGTGCCGAGCAGCTCGAACGGACCGCTGGGCGGGCCGACGACGATGCCTGTTGGCGTCGAGATGGCGAGACCTCCGTTCGCGAGCTCGACGACGCCGCCCCGGTGGTTCACCCACCAGGAGTAGTACCTGTTGCCGAGCTCCACGTCGTAGGTCTCCTCGATGATCGTCTCCCAGTGGTGGTCACCGAGGTCGATGCGACTGACTTGGACCGTTTGGAGGTAGTCCCGTTCGCTGGCAGGGATCAGGTCGTAGATCCACAGACCCTCGCCATCGGCTGTGAACTTCACGATGTCGATGTCGTGGCTTGTCGCGATCACCTGCCGGTAGGCGGTCGTCTCGAGATCGAGGACACCGATCGGCAGGCCGTCACCGTAGGGCCCCCGGAGGAGCGCCAGCCTGCCCGACACCGAGACCGACATCACGTCGGTGCCCTCGGCGGGGAGTGCGGAGATCGCGTAGATCTGACCGTCCGGCGCCCTGAGATAGAGGCCGCGCTCGTCGATCACCGTTGGTGTGCTCTGAAGGAAGTCGGGGAAGCCCAGCGCCAACCAACCGGCACCGACTTCACCCAGTCGAGGGCGCTCGCCGGTGAGGAGTCGAGGAGGTCGGCAGGCGGCGGCCCGAAGCTGATCAAGTCGACCGGCGGGAGAGCGGAACTGGTCGGGGGCGCTGGCGTCGTGGTGCTGGTCGTCGGCAGCGACTGGGGCTCACTCGTCATCGGCGGAACTTCCGCCTACGAACGGCACACAGGGAGGCCACCGTGGGGAGCAGACGCGGATAGTCACGCTCGAACGTCGGTGATCGTGGCCTTTGATGCTCGGATCGAGACACGGAGTCGGCGTGCACCGGCTGGGTCGAAGGAGCGCATGTCGGTGTTGTAGCGGGCTCCGAGTCGGTCGGCGAACACGTACTCGTGGTCGGGCTCGATCGAGGCGATCCCGCGGATCTCGACGTAGTAGTTGGGCGTGTCGGGGTGGAAGATCAGCACGGCGCACCGATCGTTTGCAGCCAGGTTCTTGGCCTTCCTCGTCGACTCGGTCACGGAGATGCAGAGCTGGTCGTCTTCGACGACATACCAGACCGCGGTGAGCTGCGGGTGTCCGTCGTGGCCGTTCGTGGCGAGCACCGCGGTCGGGTTGACCAGCAGCTCGGGGTCGATGCTGGTGAGTGGCACTCGATCTCCTACAGGTAGGAGAAGTTCATGAGGTCTCGGCGCTGGTCGTCTCCTGGGCGATCAACATCCGTCGCAGCCCGTCCTCGACGGCCGCTCGAACCGTCGCCGACCCGATCGCCGCCTTCACCATCGTTGTCTCGAATCGGGTGATCGCCGGGATCGCCCCGTCGATGACGGCGCGCCCGGCCGGGCTGAGTCCGATCAGGACGCCGCGCCGGTCGGTCGGATCGGGAAGTCGTTCGATGTATCCGGCGGCCTCGAGCCGATCGAGCCGTTTGGTCGTGCCGCCCGAGGAGAGCATCAGTGAGCGCTGGAGCTGGCGGATGTTGACGGGTTGATCGGCGGCTCGCCGTCGCATGGTGGCGAGCATGTCGAAGTCGCCCAGCGTCAGACCGAACTGGGCCAAGTGCTCCTCGCGCCGCGTCTCGAGGAACCTGCAAAGCCGCAGGATGCGGCCGGTGATCGGGAGCCCGGTCACCTCGAGATCCGGGAAGTGCTCACGAACGTCGTCCACGATCTCGTCCAACGCATCGGTCTGGGAGGTGACATCCACGAGAGAATCTTACCAGGAAGCCTCTTGACAGCAAGCATTTTCCTGATGATACTGGAAAGTATCACACCGGCAAGATACTTCTTGGTGTGGATCAATCGCCGAGATACACGGAGTCACCGATGCAGACCTCACCCACTACCCGCCAAAGCGCCCATCCCCGGATCGACAGCCGCTCCGATGGCGCCCGCGTGCTCGTTATCGCGGCCAGCACCCGCGCCGGATCGATCAACCGGGCGCTCGCCCGCCAGATCGCCGAGCGATTCGTTGCGGCCGGCGACGACGCCGAGACCGTCGAGCTGGGCGACCATCCGCTGCCGCTCTACAGCGACGACGTCGAAAGGTGCAGCGGTGTCCCCGCAGCCGCGCATGAGCTGGCCGGGAGGATCGTCGACGCTGAGGTGCTGGTCATCGTGTCCCCGGAGTACAACGGCACGTTCACACCGCTGCTGAAGAACACCGTTGACTGGGTGACCCGAGTGCGCGTGTCCGCCTTCGCCCACCTCACGGTGCTGCTCGCCTCCGCAAGCCCCGGAAAGGGCGGCGGCGCCAACGGCCTGGCGATGGTGCGGACGTGGATGTCGAACATCGGCGTACAGGTCGCCGACGGCTTGATGTCTGTCGGCTCGGCCCGCTTGGGCGACGACGGCGCAGTCACGGGCGTCGACGACCGAGCGCTCGACCGCTTCGTCCAGCAAGCCGTCCGCCAGCGGACTGCGGCGTGAGCAACGGATCGGGGCACCGGCATGACCACCACCACCATGCACACCATTCCCGTCGCCCGCGAGAGCGTCGGCGCCGTCGCACCGAGCCGTCGGTTCGATCTCGTCGTCACGGCGCTCGCTCCGGCGGCGTGGGGGACGACCTACATCGTCACGACTGAGCTGCTGCCGCCCGATCGGCCGCTGCTGGCGGCGACCCTGCGAGCCCTGCCTGCCGGGCTGGCGCTCGCCGCACTCCATCGGCGCCGCCCGACCGGCTCGTGGTGGTGGCGCGCCGCGATCCTCGGTGTACTCAACATCGGCGCCTTCTTCGCCCTCCTGTTCGTCGCCGCCTACCGACTGCCGGGCGGCGTCGCCGCCACGCTCGGCTCGATCCAACCCCTCGTCGCCGCCGGACTGGCGACCGTCGTGCTCGGCGAGCGCTTCCGCCACACCACCGCGCTGGCCGGCGTGCTCGGCGTCGCCGGGGTCGGTCTGCTCGTCCTGCGGGCCGGCGCCGCGCTCGACACCATCGGTGTGCTCGCCGGACTCGCCGGTTCAGCTGCGATGGCGACGGGCGTCGTCCTCACCCGGTACTGGGGCCGACCGGTTCCGCTGGCAGCGTTCACGAGCTGGCAGCTGATCGCCGGCGGGTTACTGCTCGCCCCACTGGCCCTTGCGGTCGAGGGGATGCCGCCGACCCCGACGACGCCGAACCTCGTCGGCTTCACCTGGCTGGCGACCGGGGGCACCGCAGTGGCTTACCTGCTCTGGTTCCGTGGCATCGCCCGACTCCCCGTCGCCGAGGTCTCACTGCTCGGCCTGATGAGCCCGGTCGTCGCGACCGTCGCCGGGCTGGTCGTGCTGCACCAGACGCTCAGCGCCGCCCAACTGCTCGGCGCCACCTTCGTGCTGACCGCGATCTGGATCGGCCGGCGACCCGCACCCGACCCCCAACCAACCATCAACCACACCACCCCCAACCACAACCACACCATCAACCACACCACCCACCACACCACCCACCACACCACCCACTGAGGAGGACCCGTCATGAACACCAACCCGACCACGATGCAGCACTCGCCCACCCAATCCGGCTCCGCCACCCAACGGTTCGCGACCGCCCGCACTGCCGGCGTGCTCTACGCCATCATCGTCGTCTGCGGCATCTTCGCCGAGGTCGGCGTCCGCTCGCAGCTGATCGAACCCGGCGACCCGGCGAGCACCGCGCGCAACATCCTCGACTCGCCCGGGCTGTTCCGCGCCGGCGTCGCCGCGGACATCGTGATGTTCGTGTGCGACGTCGCGCTGGCGATCGTGCTGTATCAACTGCTCCGACCGATCAACCGGACGCTGTCGATGCTGGCCGCCGCGTTCCGTATGACCCAGACCGCGGTCATCGGGCTGAACCTGCTCAACATGTTCCAAGCGTTGCGGATCCTCGACGACGCCGACTACACGCAATCCTTCGGCGCCGACCAGCGTGAGTCGCTCGCCCTGCTGTACCTCGACGCACACAAGTACGGCTACATCCTCGGGCTCGTGTTCTTCGGCGTCAGCACACTGGTCATCGGCTATCTGGCGTGGACATCACACGTCATGCCACGACCGCTCGCTGTACTGCTCGGCCTCGCCGGCACCGGCTACATCGTCGACTGCGCCACGTTCTTCCTGATCCCCGGCTACGACGGCGGCGCGTCCGCGATCGTGCTCGCGCCCGCCCTCGTCGCCGAGATCTGGTTCGCCTCGTGGCTGCTCGTCAAGGGCCGCTCGCTCGAAGTTCTCGGCGACATGGGCGATGCCACGGCCCGAGTGCGCAGCGATGACCGAAGCTTCGTCGGGGCACCGGCATGAGCCCGACGACCACCACCCACCCGACCGACGCCAGTGTCTCTGCCGGCGTCAGATCGAACACCTTGAAGGCGTCCACGATGAAGGCCGTCACCAGGGAGCGGTTCGGAGCCCCCGACGTACTCCAGTTCCACGACATCGACTGGCCGCAGTTCGGCGCCGACGAGATCCTCGTCGAGGTCCACGCCGCCGCCGTCAACCAGGGCGACGTGCTCGAGCTGCATGGCTGGCCCTACCTCGGTCGGCTGATGGGCTACGGGGCGCTACGTCCCAAGCGGCCCGTGCCCGGCACCGACATCGCCGGGCGGGTCGTCGCCGTCGGCGCTCGGGTCGATGACGTCAATGTCGACGACGAGGTCGTCGGCTGGGGTACCGGCGCTTTGGCAGAGCTCGCGACCATGCCGGCGAACACGATGATCGGCCGGCCCCCCACGGTTTCGGTCGAGCACGCCGCCGCCATCCCGACTGCTGGTGTGACCGCACTCCAAGCGGTCCGCCATGCGGGACGGGTGAAGCCCGGCCACCACGTCCTGGTGATCGGTGCGTCGGGCGGGGTCGGCACGTTCGCCGTCCAGATCGCGAAGGCCGACGGCGCCGAGGTCACCGGCGTGAGCGGCCCGGACAACGTCGGGCTCGTCCGTTCGATCGGGGCCGACCACGTCGTCGACTACACCGACGACGACCTCACGACGCACACCGGACGGTACGACGTCATCGTCGACCTCGTCGGCAACCATCCGCTGCGCGCCATCCGACGGGCACTGACCCGAACCGGCACGCTGGTCGTCGTCGGTGGTCAGAACCCGCGATCGCTCACCGGGATGCGCCGCTTCGCCGATGCTGTTGCGATCTCGCCGTTCACCCGACAGCGACTCGTTCCGCTCTTCTCCAAGCCCGACCGCGACGATCTCACGGCGCTCGTCGAGCTCGTCGCCGACGGTGCGGTCCAACCGATCGTCGGCACGACCTTCGACCTCACCGAAACCGCCACCGCGTTCCAACGCGTCGAGACCGGCCACGCCGGTGGCAAGGTCATCGTCACGGTCTGAGAGGACGACCACCAAGGAGTCACCATGAACATCGTCACGAATGCCACCACTGACGATCCGCTACGCGGGCTCCACCCACGACGACGTCGCTGCCGACTGGTCACGTCGAGGCCTCGACACGGTCAGTGACACAGACATGCTCGGCTCGTCCGCCGGCCCAAGACCGAGAGCGGCATGCGCACGATCCCGATCCCCGAATGGCTCATGGCACAGCTCGTTTCGTCACTGTCCGCCCCGACGGAAGCGACCGGGTTGCGCCCGGCCGGGACGGACCGCATGTTCGTCTCCCCCACCGGCAAACTGTGTACGACCACCCTCCGGCGCATCGTCCGCAACGCACGGGAGGTCGTCGCCGACCTGCGCGAGCTCCGGCCGTACGACCCTCGCCACACCCACGCCTCGCTGCTCATCGACCTCGACGCCCACCCCAACAACCATCAGCGAACGCATGGGCCACAGCGAGATCGGCGCCACCGTGAACGTCTACGGCCACCTATCTTGCGGTCGACCCGTCTCGCCCCTCCGCTTCCGACCGGCCACCGCCCTCTGACCCGGACCTCGGCCGTGGCGACTCAAGAGGACCGACGTCCGGCACGTTCCGCGAAGGCGTCGAGCTCGGCGAGTACTTGGTTCGCTGCGTACCTTCGGTTGCGTCGACCACCGGTGATCTCCTGCAACGCGCCGATCTCGACGAGCTCGGTGATCGCAGCATCGGCTCCCATCGCCGAAACGTCGAGCTCGCCCTGGACGAGCGCGTTGTCGAGCACCGGGTGTCGGAAGACCACGTCGACCGCTCGCCAGACGGTCGCCTGGCGTCGACTCGTGATCGCCTCGCTCCACGCAGCACGGATCGCGCGAAGATCGCTGACGAGCTGACGCCCGTTGACGACGCTGTCGAAGCTTGCTTCTGCGAAACGTTCGACGATCGGCTCGGCGTCACCTGCCCGGTACGCCGTGAGCGCGTCGAAGTACCGGTCGGTGTCGGCGAGCAGTCCGGCGGAGACCGGCACGGTCACCTGACGGGTGAGTCGCTTTCCTCGCAGCAAGCAGTGCACGATCGCCCGCCCCGTTCGACCGTTGCCATCGGGAAACGGATGGATCGTCTCGAACTGCGCGTGAGCGATCGCTGCCTGCAACAGCACCGGCAGGTCGTCACGGTGCATGAAGCAGACGAGGTCGTCGATCGCCGCCGCGACCCGCGTGTAGTGAGGCGGGACGAAGCCTGCGGTGTGGGGCCCGTAGCTGCTCGAGCCGACCCAGACCTGCGCGCTGCGCCACGTGCCGGCGATCTTCGGATCGTGGTGTTCGAGAAGAGCGGCGTGCATGGCGAGGATCGCTGGCGCGTCAAGCCGATCGGCGAGCGCGATCGCCGCGGTCATCGCTGTCGTGTTGGCGACGATCTCAGTGGCGTTGCGCCGCGAGGTGTCCCCGAGCTCTGCCTGTGCGACCGCCTTCGCGGACGCTGTCAGGTTCTCGATGCGCGACGACGCCGCGGCTTCCGAACGCAGCAGGATCGCCCCGAACGGGGCGATCTCGGACCCCATCTCGGCATCGAAGCGAGCGAGCTCGGCGGTGGCCTCATCGGCAAGCGCCGCGGTCGCTGCGGACAGAACGGGATCCAGCCGACAAATCGTGGGGACGACCGCAGCCCGGTACGGACCCGAGAAGGTCGACTGCCATCGGCGGGGTATGTCGAGCGAGCTGACCCACGCATGCTCCTCGTAGTCGACCGCCGGCCAGCCGGTCGACGTGGCAGGATCGTGATCTCCCTCGCCCCATGAGTCGCCCTCGCGAGCTGCTCCCGGTCGACGCGGTTCTTCCATGACGGAAGACTACCATTTCTTATTCAGAGTTTCTGGGAAAGTCTGAATAAGGACGACAATCTCACTGGTGAGAGCCGACGATGGCAGCCAGCTCGCGGTCGGGGCCGAGGGCGGCAAGAGGGCGGATGACGACACCGCCCGCACATTTGTCGGGTGGGCTACGTCCCCGTGTTCCCGACGATGGAAGGCCATTGAACGCGAGTTCGCACCGTCGCGTCGACGTGGGCGGAGTGCGAAGGTGTCGTATGGGATCGGATCACGCGATGCAGGCGTACTACGAGCGGGGCGAGGAGCTCGAGCGGCTCGACAGTCCCATCGGTCGCGTCGAGTTCGCCCGGACGACCGAGATCGTCGCCCGTCATCTCGCCAGCGAACCAGCGGTGATCGCCGACATCGGAGGCGGGCCGGGGCGGTATGCGGCATGGCTGGCTCGTCTGGGCCATCGGGTCCATCACCGTGACGTCGTCCCACTCCACGTCGAACAAGCACGTGCCGCCTTCGAGGGCCTGGACATCGACACCGCAGTCGGGGACGCGACTGACGTAGACCTGCCCGACCACTCCGTCGACGCCGTGCTGATGCTGGGCCCGCTCTATCACCTGCCTCGTCGCGCCGATCGTCTGCGTGCTCTCAGCGAGGCCCGCCGGATTGTCCGGCCTGGCGGGCTCGTCTTCGTCGCCGCTATCTCCCGGTGGTCCGCACGCCTCCACGCCGTGCTGACCGAGCGGCTCTACCTCGTCGAGGAGGGGATCACGGATCGGCTCGCCGATCTCGAACGGACCGGGATCATGCCACCACTGTCCGCCGGGTCTTTCACCGGCTACTCGCACCGACCGGATCAGCTCCGCCGCGAGATTCGCGACGCCGGCCTCGGGCTCCGCGAACTCGTCAATGTCGAAGGCCCGGCCGCGCTCCTCGTCGATCTCGAGGACCGGCTCGCCGACCCGACTGACCGGGCGATCGTTGTCGACACCGTCCGCTCCGTCGAGCGCGTACCCGAGCTCATCGGCGTCGGGCCACACCTCCTCGCCGTCACATCACGGCCCGCCCGCGAACACGATGCATGACGGGCCCGATCAGCAAGCCGGCGGGACGCCCTCACCAATTCAGGTCGCGACGGCGTCGAGCGCCAGGGCGATGAGCGCCAACTGATCGGTCGATCTCTCGTCTTCCACGCTGAGATCCTCACCGAGCAACTGCATCTCCCGGGTGACGAGGCGGACCACCGGGACAGCATCGACCACACCTCGTTCGAGACCACGCCTCACGCGAGCGGAGTGGAGCCCCGCTGCCTGACTCGTTCGGCCAAGAGCTCGGGCAACCCGGGCGGCGGCAAGCAGAGCGTGATCGAGCGCAAACGAAGCGCCCGTCTGACGGATCACGGCGAGACCCCGCTCGACTGCTCGACTCGCGCCATCGAGGTCGCCGCGCGCCAACGCCACCGAGGCAAGTGTGTCGTACGCGACGGGGAGCGCGACGACCTCTCCACTCTCGGTCAGCAACGCCGTGAGCTCGTTCGCCGCGCGCTCCGCGACGCCCCACGCCTCGGCCGCATCGGCCGCATCGCACACGCAACGCAACGGATCGATTTGCGGGCCGACTACGGTGATTACCCAGATGACCGACCAGCACCGGGCGGTCGAGTTCCGGGCGTTCTTGAACCTCATCGACAAGTCCGTCCCAGCCGAGCTCGCGGTCCACGTGATCTGCGACAACGCAACCACCCACAAAGCACCCGAGATCGTCCGCTGGCTGTAGCGGCACCACCGATTCACCGTGCACTACGCCCCGACCTACAGCTCGTGGCTCAACGTTGGTTCCCCGAACTGACCACCAAGAAGCTGCGCCGGGCAACGCACCGCAGCGTCACCGAGCTCCGCCGCGAGATCGACGACTGGGTCGAACACTGGAACGAGACCCCCACCCGTTCATCTGGCGCAAGACCGCCGACGAGATCCTCAACAACCTCGCCTCATATCTCCAACGAATCAACGACTCACGACACAAACCCCCGACTGGATACGCGGTATATCGTCACCAGATCGAGCGAGTGAGCTCGTGACCCGCGATCGGCGGCGAACGGTGCCATGCGCTCGCCGGTTGTCGGATCCGATGTGAGCCCTGCGATGGTCGTTGGGCGGTCGCGGGACTTGAAATGTGCGGTCAGCCCGTCGCTTGCTTCGCCCAGGCGACCGCTTTGCCAGCCTGCTCGGCGCTCTCGGCGACATCGATCACAGGATGGACATCCCAGTCGAACCAAGGTCCGTATTGAGCGACCATGTAGTCGATCGCACCCAAGTCGTCCGTCGTGACGACGATCGAACCACCTCGACCGTCGACACGGGCCACGAACTCACTGATTGAGATCGACTCTGGTGGCTCCCATCCGGCGAACGCTTGGAGAATCGACTCGACGCTGCGTACGTTCTGTGCGGCATCGCCGCCCAGCCGGCTGTTCCACTGCAAGATGAACTTCATGGGTCCCTCCCAGGTTGGCTCGCCCTCGAAATGGTCGAGCCTCTCCGACGGTACCGACCGCCTGCCAGCTGGTCAATCGGGTCTGCGCCTGGTGCCGCTTTCGAGCGGTTCGTGCGCTGTGTTCGACAACGGTGTCCTGAGCGTCACCACGCCGGCGATCGGGGACAGGTACCACGCGCGAGACAGGAGCGATTCCGAGCGAGCTTCGAAGCAGAGCTGCACGCTCGCTGCACCAGCAATGCGCCGCTCGCGGCGAGGTCGATTGCGGCTGCCTGGCGTCTGATCCCCGACCAGCTCCGGCCACTGCCCCCCCCCGATGTGAGGCCGTTCGCCAGAGCTTCGCCGTTGCGCGAACATTGAGGGCAGGATGTTCGACCGATTTGACGCTGGAGCGCAACGCGCGGTGGTGGGGGCCGAGGAGGAGGCTCGCCTCCTCCTCGGCGACTCGCACATAGGGGTCGAGCATCTGCTGCTCGGGTCTTGCTCGGACACGGCGAGCCCGTCAGCGATGCCATGCAGGAGACTGGGCTCGACCACCAGTAGCGAGAACGGCTGCGAGGCAGTTTCCCGAGCGATCATCCGGAGCGGTGCGAGGGCGAGAAAGGACAGACGGCGACACGGATCGATGATGCGAGTCGTGCCCTCGCGTCGGATGACTCACACATCGATCGCGAGCAGGTGACGAGCAGGGTGCGACGTCGTGCATTCCGAGCACTGCAGTTGTTGATCTGTCGGTGATCCACCCGTCCGTTCTCGCTGTCGGTGACGATGGTTCAGCCGGCGCGATCGGAGGATCACATGCACCCCATCACGTTCCCGAAGCTGACGCTTCCTGACCCTGGTTCGCGCCGTTGGGCCGGAATCATGGAGCGCTGGTTCTGTGCGGCTGACGCCGAACGGTGGGCAAGAGTTGCCAGTTCATGTTGGGCCTGGCGGTGCAGAATGGCTCGATCATGGGCGACAGTCCCTGATCAAGATGTGGCCGCTGAGTGGTGTCGGGGCCATGGGCGGGTCCGCGACTCCACAGGCGGCAGTCGGAGGGTGAGCAGCCAGGTCATTGCGACGAACGCGGCGGATCCCCACAGGGCGGCGTCGAGGCCTCCCCACAGATAGAGCACGCCAGACAGGAGGGTGCCGACGAGGCGGCCGGTGGCGTTGGCGGAGTAGTAGAAGCCGACGTCGAGGGAGACGTCGTCACCCTGGGAGTAGGCGAGGATCAGGTAGGAGTGCAGCGACGAGTTGATCGCGAACACGACGCCGAACGCGATCAGCCCGCCGACCACAACGGTGGTGACGGCGACGTCGGCGGACACGCCGACGGCGATCGCCGCGGACACGACGCCGAGGATGAACGCCGACTGTCGGGCAGCGCCGATCTCGGCGTCGACGCTCGACAGCGGTCGGCGCAGCAGCCGTGGAGCGAAGGACTGGACGATGCCGTATCCGATCACCCACAGCGCGAGGAACGCACCGATGCCTTCGAACGACCAGCCGAGCACTTCATCCAAGAAGATCGGGAGCGCGACCACGAACCAGATGTCACGCGATCCGAACAGAAAGAACCGCGCCGCCGAGAGACGATTGATCGCGGTCGATTTCGACAGGATCGACCGCAGCGGCGGCTTGCGCTTGGCGCGGCCAATGTCTTCGTCCAACAGGACACCGACGGCGAGCAGCACGATGGCGATCATGATCGCCATCGACCACAGCGCGGCGTCGTAGCCGATCCACGACAGCAGCGCGGCGCCGAGGAAGAACCCGACGCCCTTGAGGGCGTTCTTCGAGCCGGTGAGGATCGCGACCATCTTGAACAGGCCGCCCTCACCGGCGATCAGTTTCACGACGCTCTTCGAACTCATCTTGGTGAGGTCCTTCGCGACCCCCGACAGCGCCTGGAAGCCCATCACGAATGCGACTGATGCCCATTCGGCCCAGCTCGCGTCATGGAACGTGAGACCGACGAGGGCGACGGTTTGGAGTCCGAGTCCGGCGAGCAGGGTGCGGTTGAGTCCGCTGCGTGCGCCGACCCACCCGCCCAGAAGGTTGGTGACGATCCCCATGAACTCGTACAGGAGGAACAGGAACGCGATCGCCACGGGCGAGTAGCCCAGGTCGTGGAAGTGCAGGAGCACCAGCATCCGCAGCGCGCCGTCGGTGAGCGTGAACGCCCAGTATCCGGCGGTGACCACGACGTAGTTGCGCAGCTTCATCGCGGACTCACGGACGGGCCGACCTGCGCGGCGATCTTGGCGGCGAGGTCGGCCATCCGGAAGGCGTAGCCGTACTCGTTGTCGTACCAGATCAACACCTTCACCATCCGGTCGTCGACGATCATTGTCGACGGTCCGTCGATGATCCCCGATCGGGTGTCGTTGGTGTAGTCGGCCGACACCAACGGCCGCTCCTCGAACCCGAGGATGCCGTTCAGCTCACCGTCGGCCGCGTCGCGCAACCGCTCGTTCACCTCGGTGACGGTGACGTCGCGAGCCATGGTGAACACGGCGTCGGTCAGCGAGGCGTTGAGGAGTGGCACCCGAACCGCGATGCCGTTGAGCTTGCCGGTCAGCTCGGGGTAGATCATCGTGATCGCCGTCGCCGATCCGGTCGAGGTGGGGATGAGCGAGTTGAGCGCGGAGCGGGCGCGGCGCAGGTCCTTGTGAGGTGCGTCGACGACGACCTGGGTGTTGGTCACGTCGTGGATCGTGGTGATCACGCCGCGTTCGATCCCGATCTGCTCGTGGAGGACCTTGACGACCGGAGCGAGGCAGTTCGTCGTGCACGACGCTGCCGTGACGACATGGTGGACCGCTGGGTCGTACAGGTGGTCGTTGCAGCCCATCACGATGTTCAGCACACCATCGCTCTTCACCGGTGCAGCGACGATCACCTTGCGAACACCACGTTCGAAGTAGGGGCCGAGCAGATCGGTGGTGCGGAACTTGCCCGAGCATTCCAACACGATGTCGACGCCGGCGGCGTGCCACGGAACCTCACCGGGCGAGGTGATCGAGGTGAAGCCGATCGGAGCCCCGTCGATCCGCAGCCCCCCGAGGTCGGTGGTGGCGGTGCCGTCGTAGCGGCCGTGGACGGTGTCGAACTCGAGCAGGTGTGCGGCAGTGGCGGCGTCGGCGAAGGGCTCGTTGACGTGCGCGAGTTCGAGGTCGTGGTGATCCCGCAAGGCGCGCACGACGAGGCGGCCGATGCGGCCGAATCCGTTGATGCCGATGCGCACGGTCATCGCACCAGTCCGGCTGACGGACGGTCGAGTTCGAGTGCGGCGATGAGCGCCTCGACCCGGATGCGGATGTCGTCGCGGATCTCACGCGCAACGCCGATGGGTTGCCCCGAGGGGTCGGGAACGTCCCGATCCTCGTAGCGCCTGCCTGGGTAGATCGGGCACGCGTCCCCGCAGCCCATCGACACGATCACGTCTGCGGCGCGGGCGATCTCGTCGGTCCACCGCTGGGAAACTCGTCGGAGATGTTGACGCCGACCTCGCGCATGGCGGCAACTGCGACGGCGTTGGTCTCGAGACCGGGGTCGGTCCCGCCGGAGAACACGTCGACGCGACCGGCGGCGAGGTGGCGAAGGAAGCCGGCGGCGATCTGGGATCGACCGGCATTGTGGACGTACAAGAACAGCACGCCGGTTCGATCGAGTCCGCCGACTTCGAGTCGTGCAAGCGCGCGTGGCCGGTCGCGGGCGAGGCGCTCGATGAGGACCGGGACACACCGTGAACGTTCCCTGTGAGTGCAGCAGCTCCTGGGAGTTCTGGATGTACCGCTCGATCGTTTCGAGGTTGAAGGTGCCGTCGAACTCCTGGCGGCGTCGTTCGGCGACTTGTCGGATGCAGAACACCTGTTCGGTCGTGAGGTCGGGGCGGTGTTCGTTCGTCATCGACGTCGGGTTCCTCTCAGTGCGAGACGGTGCGGATGCGGGCATCGAGGTCGGCGACGACGGCATCGAATGCCGCCGGACGGCCGTCCTCGATCGGGTCGGGCAGCGACCAGTGCCACCAGTCGTCGGCCGGCGTGAGCTCTTCGTGCGCGCGGTCGCACACCGTCACCACGGTCTCGCCCACGTCGACGGACTCGAGCAGCCGCGGTCGGGCGTCGCCCAGGTCCAGTCCGGCCCGCCGTGCGGCGGCGACAGCGCCGGGATGGACCGAGTCGGCAGGATGCGTTCCTGCTGACCGCGCCGGGGTGCCGGTTCGCTGCTCCCACAAGACGGTGGCGAGTTGGGAGCGGGCGGAGTTGTGGCTGCACACGAACACCATCGAGCCCGCCGGTCGCGCGGTCGCGACCCCGAGACGTGCCAGGGGCTCGCGCACCAGTCGCACGTAACGGCGGCGGCGATCGCCTGCCGACACGAACCGTTCGATCACGCCGACTCCGGCGAGCACATCGAGATGGTGTGCGAGCAGGTTGGTCGGCACGTCGAACCGCTCGCTGAGTTCCTTCGGGGAACGATCACTGACCGCGAGGTCCTCGACGATCGACAACCGGACCGGTTCCCCCAAGGCCGCGTGCAGTGCCGCTCGCTCGACGATCGAATCCACACCTTTCAGGCTAACGACTCAGCAACAGTTGAGTCAATATCGTTCGAGGTGATCTACCCGTTCATCAATACGTCACCCAGCGCGGCGAGCCGTTCCGGCCTCAGCCGGAACCATGCCCACTTGCCGCGCTGTTCGCGCTCGAGCAACCCGGCCTTCACCAGCAACGATAGGTGATGGCTCACGGTCGGCTGGCTCCGATCGACGAGCGCCGGGAAGTCGCAGGTGCACACCTCACCAGATGGGGCGGTGGCGATGAGCGACACCAACCGCAACCGCACCGGATCCGACAACGCCTTCAGCACCTCGGCCAACTCGGTCGCCTGCTCCTCGTCGAGCGCCACCCGCAGGAGCGGCGCGCAGCACAGATCAGGCTCGGGCGACACAGGGATCGCATCCATGAACTTCATATTGACATCTTTCGATGCATTCCGCTATCGTATCGATCATCTTCGAAACGTTGATCGGTTCGTCCGCCGGCCGATCCCCATCACCACAGGAGTCCACACATGCGTCTGCAACTCGCCCTCAACGTCGATGATCTCGGCCAGGCCATCGAGTTCTACACCAAGATGTTCGGCACCGCCCCGGCAAAGACCAAGCCCGGCTACGCCAACTTCGCGATCGAGAACCCGCCCCTCAAGCTGGTCCTGTTCGAAGGCGCCGGACCGGATGGTTCGATCAACCACCTCGGTGTCGAGACCGAGTCCGCCGCCGAAGTCGTCGCCGCCGAAGCCCGTCTCGCCGGATCCGGGCTCGAGACGACAGGTGTCGACGAGACGATCTGCTGCTACGCGGAGAAGACCGAAACGTGGGTCCACGCCCCCGACGGCAACCGGTGGGAGTGGTACGTCAAGCAAGGCGACACAGACCAACTCGCCAACATCGTCGTCTCCGGCAGCACGGGCGCCCCCACCGGCTGCTGCAGCTGACTCCGCGAGGAATCCGCGAGCCCGGTGCCTGCCGTCGCGCACCGGGCTGGCATCCCATGGCGAGGACGCCGTCACTGGGGCGTTCGTCGCTCCTCTGTCGCTGCGTGGTGGAGCGCGTGCTCGGCTGCCGAGCAGACGTGGCATCGAATTGTCCGGGCCGCTGGCTCGACCGGCCCCGGCCGGTTGATGGTGGCAGTCCGGGTGAGCGTGCGTTCGTGTTGCTCGAGGTGGTGGCTGCACACGCCGGCGCCGCAGCCGTGACCGACCGCGACCGCTGGTCGCGTCTGTCCGGTGGTTGCGCAGTCGAAGCGGTTCACCGCACCGTGAGTGGCGGCAGACGAGCTGCTTGATCTGGTCGGCGGGCGGGCCGCGGCCCGAGACGACGACTTGGTCGTCGAAGACGAGGCCTGGGGTGGACATCACGCCCCAGGCGACGATCCCGCCGGGGGCGGTGACCTGGCGTCGATGGTGGCGTCGATGGTGGCGTCGATGGTGGCGTCGATGCAGACCTGGTGGAGTGCAGGTTGGTCTCGAACACGAACGACTCGACCCAGCGCCCCAACGGGAGACGGCCGAGCAGCATCCCGGCGACCACGGCGATCGTCAACCCCGACGCGATGCACAACGCGGTGATCTCCCGGCCGAACAGCCCGAACAGCAGCACGATCGCGACTTCGTTCACCGTTGGTGAGGCGATCAGGAAGCTGAGCGTCACCAACATCGGGACGCCGGCGGCTACGAACACCATGAACACCGGGTCCGCCGAGCACGAGCAGAACGGTGCCAAGACGCCCAGGCCGGCGGCGGCGACGTTCCCGATGCCGTCGCGGCGTCCGCCGAAAAGGGTGCGGGTGCGTTCGACGGACATGAAGCTGCGGAGGACTGCACGACGTGGATCACACGCGACAGCAGGAGCGCGATCTTGGTGACGTCGTAGAAGAAGAAGCGGACGGCATGTCCCCAGTGGGATCGGGAGCCATGCCGGCGGCGTCGTAGACGATCCGATCCCAGAAAGGCCGGTTCCAGTGGTACAGCGCCCACCACACCACGGCACCCGCCGCGATCGGCAACCAACGTCGAACGACCGACCTCGAGGTTGGCGACGGTATCGACGTGGCAGTGTCCATCACCGCAGCTCCGGCTGGTCCGGCGCCGTCGGGGCGCGTTCGATCGTGCCGTGGACGTCGCAGGCGATGGCGAAGGTGTTGTGGATCGTGCCGAACTTGGCGATGTTGCGATGAAGGTGCTCGATGCGATGATCAGATTCGCCGGTCGCGATCTCCAACCGGTAGTCGATCGACGTCAGCTTCGGGGGCGCGTCCTGGCGATGTGCGGTGACCTCGATCCGGGCGTGCTGCCACTCGAACTCGAGGATCTCGCCGAACCGCTCGACGTTCTTGAGCACACAGGCCGCGAACGCCGACGCAGCCAGATCCGCCGGCCCGGGCAACTCGTCGCCCTGGCGCGGCGAGGAATCGAACGAGATCTGACGCTGCCTGGTCGTGATCGTCGACGTCCCGTCACCGTTCGTCGCCGCGACTACCGAATACGAGCGAGGTACCGCCGCCGGCGAAGAAGCGTCCGATGTGCTCATGGTGACGCCCTCCTACCCGTCGGGCTACGATGAGGCCGCTTCATCGTCGATCGACGATATACGATGATCAGGCCGTTCGATAGAGCCCAATGTCACTCACCGATCGCGGGAGCCGCCGATGACCGACACCACCACTGCCACCGAAACCGCCTCGACTGACGTGTCCGGTCGGCTCTCGACCCTTGACCGCTACCTGCCGTTGTGGATCGGTGCGGCGATGGTCGCCGGAATCCTGCTCGGGCGCGCGTTCCCGGACCTGAACGACGACCTCGACCGGATCAAGATCGACACGGTCTCGCTCCCGATCGCAATCGGGTTGCTGGCGATGATGTACCCCGTCCTCGCCAAAGTGAAGTACACGGCCATCGGCCAATCCGTCGATCGGCGCTCGCTCACCATGTCGCTCATCCTCAACTGGCTCATCGGCCCGGCGCTCATGTTCACGCTCGCCTGGCTGCTGCTGCCCGACCTGCCCGAGTACCGAACCGGGCTGATCATCGTCGGCCTCGCCCGCTGCATCGCCATGGTGCTGATCTGGAACGACCTCGCCCGCGGCAGCCGAGAGCTCGCTGCCGTGCTCGTCGCCATCAACTCCCTGTTCCAGATCGTCGCCTATTCCCTGCTCGGGTACTTCTACCTCGAGCTGCTCCCCGGCTGGCTCGGCCTCGACTCCGATGGCATCGACGTCACCGTCTGGGAGATCGCCAAGTCCGTCCTCATCTTCTTGGGCATCCCCCTGCTCGCCGGGTTCCTCACCCGCGCCATCGGCGAGCGGGCGAAGGGGACCGAGTGGTACGAGGAACGGTTCCTGCCCCGCATCGGCCCGATCGCTCTCTACGGGCTGCTGTTCACCATCGTGATCCTGTTCGCGCTCCAGGGTGAGCGCATCACCAACCAGCCCTGGGACGTCGCCCGCATCGCGATCCCGCTTCTCGCCTACTTCGCGATCATGTGGTTCGGCTCGTTCTTCGCCGGGCTCCGACTCGGAGTCCCGTACGAACGCAACGCCTCGATCGCGTTCACTGCCGCAGGGAACAACTTCGAGCTGGCGATCGCCGTGTCGATCGGCGTGTTCGGCGTCGCCTCCGGCCAGGCACTCGCCGGCGTCGTCGGGCCCCTCATCGAGGTCCCTGTCCTCGTCGCCCTCGTCTATGTCTCGCTGTGGGCGCACCGCCGCTACTACCCGGACCCAATACGGGCCGCCGAGGCGGCGCGATGACCGGCCGAACCGAGACCGGGCGAACCGTGAACGACAGCTGCGTCACACCACCCGTGCTCGTCGGCACGGTCGACCTTCCCGACGACGACACCCTCGCCGCCCTCGCCAAAGCAGCCGCCCACCCCGCGCGCATCCGGATCCTGCGATTCCTCGCCGAACAACAGGTCTGCATCACCGGCGACATCGTCAGCGAGCTCGACCTCGCCCAATCCACCGTCTCCGAACACCTCCGCATCCTGCGCGAAGCCGGCCTCGTCTATGGCGAAATCGAAGGACCCCGTACGCGCTACTGCCTCAACCCCAACTGCCTCACCGAACTCGCCCTTGGCATCAACGCCCTCACACGACCCCGAGCCAGCGCCCAAGGCTGATCGCGCCGACATCCCCGAGACCGGGGAGACGACCGGCATCCTCGGCCCGACCACTCCAACCCGTCGGGTGAGCGTGAGCGCCCAGGTCAGGGGCGGCGGGCCCGGATCGTGGCAGCGTGGAGGCCGGGGCCGGTCTCGTGCGTGTAGTCGATGGACACCTCGCTCAGTCCTGCAGCGCGGAGCATGGTGATGTAGTCGCTGTGGCGGAGGGCCCCGGCGCCGCAGTCGGCCCATGACGCAATGTTGCTGTTGAAGTCGTCGTCGGCGACGACATCGGACACGGCGACTCGCCCTCCCGAACGGAGCACCCGTGCGATCTCGGCGAACACGGGCGCCTTGTCGGGCGCCAGGCAGATCACGCAGTTCGAGATAACCACGTCGACCGAGGAGTCGGACAGCGGTAGGTCCTCGATCATGCCGCCGAGGAACTCGACGTTCGTGACCCCGGCCTCGACTGCGTTCGCCCGTGCGACGTGGAGCATCTCGTCGAGGAAGTCGACACCGTACGCCGTACCACCCGGCGCGACCCGACGGGCGGACAAGATGACGTCGAGGCCACCTCCGGAGCCGAGATCGAGGACATCTTCGCCCGGTTGCAGTTCGGCCATGGCGTAAGGGTTGCCGCACCCCATGGAAAGCGTCGCTGCGGCATCGGGCGCCGCTGACAACGTCTCGTCGTCATATCGCATTGCACCCCAGTTCGGATCACCGCAGTAGTCGTCGCGCCCGTCCGCCGCCGCCTGCCCGTAGTAGGCGCGAACGGCCTCGTAGATCTGCTCGTCTCTCGTGGACTCGTTCACGTCGCTCCTTCCGAAGCTTGTTGAAACCCGCGTGGAACGCGACCCATGACCATCTCGGCTGCGGTGGGGAAACACTCGATGCACTCGACGTCGACACGCCACGAACTCGTTGTGCCAACTCGATCTACGAGAACGAATCCGACCTCGGCGAGCTTGGCGAGATGGTGGGACACGGTCGACTGCCCAACGTCCAGACGGTCGGTGATCTCACCGACCGTCATCGCTCGCCCCTCGACTGAGAGCAGGTGCAGGATCATCACACGAGTCGGATCCCCGAGCACCCGAAACCAATCCGCCCACTCGGCTGCCTTGTCGCGGTCCAGCACCCTCCGGGAATCGTTCATCGATCATCGACGATAATAGATGTTTGAATGGGTCCACAAGAGCTGACCGGCGTCGAGCCGGTCGGCTCTGACGCAACCGGGCGTCCGGTTCGGCGTCACGTCCTTCTCGGGCGGCCGCCCACCGCCGCGACGGATCCGACTCGCACACACCTGTCGCCACGGTTGCGAACCGCAGATTCGGCGATTGCGCGACGACCGTTGCGCTCTTCCTACCTCGCGCCGGCGTGCGCACGTCGCCAATCCGTCGGTGTCGTGCCAAAGTCGTCCTTGAAGGTCCGCGTGAAGTGGGCGGTGTCGGCGAAACCTGTCAGGTACCCGATGTCGGTCACGGTGCGAGCCGGGTCGCCGAGGAGGTCCTGGGCGGCCGTGAGACGGACCGCTCGGACGATCTCGCTGAACGATCTGCCCTCGTGGCGGAGCCTCCGCTGCAGCGTGCGTGGTGAAACGACCAGTTGCGACGCCTCCGACGCCAGTCTCCAACTGCGACTGAGATCGTTCCGCACGACCGCCTCGACGTGGGCGCTGAGCGATCCGTCGGCGAGATCGGTCGGGAGCTCGCGTAGCAGCACCTCGTCGAGTCGCGGGAGCGTTCGGGCGGGCTCGAACGAGGTCCACCCGATGCTCCACCGGGCAGTGTGATCGTCGGGCACTCCCTTCGGTCGGCCGTCGCGATACACGTCGCGGTTGCCCGTTTCCGCATCCGGGAATGCACAGCTGATACGTCTGCATCCGATCCGGGAGAGCAACTCCAGGTACAACCCGCACACGAACAGGCTCTCGACCGGTGCCGGCGGCGTGGCGCCGGTCGACCGGTGCTCGAGCTCGACGTGACCCGCGTCGAGCTCCAGCACGTGGTGTCGATGGTGGGAGTGGAGGTACCGGTTGAGTCGCTCGATCTTGCCCAGCAGCAAGGTCGGACTGTCCGAGTTCAACAGCGCCAGCACGATCGGTTCGGACGCCACGACGTCGAGGTACCGTCCCGCCGACAGCAGCCCGTCAGGACCGAGACGTCTGACGAGACCGCTCAGCAGTTCCGCGTGCACGTTTCGTCCGACCGGATGGTCGGCGTCCGCCCGGGGTGCAGGGCCGAGCGCCGCGGACGCGATCTTCGTGATCGCCGGATGCAGCACCACTCCGTCCATCATCCCGTCGCTCCGGTCACCTCCTCGACCGCGTCCTCGTTGTCGTGATTCTCCAACGATCTGTCGTTCACCTGCAAGCTGCGCGCCCGTCCGACCATCACGCTGGATGCCAACACACGCACAACCGAGGAGGAACCGATGAGCACGACTTCGACACCGCCCATCTTCGCGGCGGACGGAGACCGAACACGTGGTGGCGGACCGGCGACGCTGGTCCTCAAGCTCCTACCGCTCGGGATGGCGGTCATGGTCGCGATCGATTCGGTGCTCGGCGATTCGGCCGAGTACTTCAACGCCACAAGGCTGCTTCAAGCGTGGAGCGACGTCGCACGAGGCCGCGGCCTGGAAGAGCACACGTTCATGTTCGGCCAGGAGCGCATGGGCGACGCCCTGTCGTTGGCGGCCGGATCGGCGCTGTTCGTCGTCGAGCCGCCGGTCGTCCTCGGCGTGCTCGTGTACGGCGGCTCCGCCGTGACGCGCTCGATCCGCCGTAGGAGCGCGCGATGAGGGCGGCTGCCGAACACGACCGCGACACGATCCTGGCACCCCAACCGGGCGACGACGTCGTGCTCATCACCGGCGGTACGAGCGGGATCGGCTTGGCAATCGCCCACGCCATGGCCGAACGGGGTAGCACGGTGATCGTGTGCGGTCGCGACGAACAACGTCTGGCCGCAGTAGTGAAGGCAGTGCCGGGCGCATGTGCGATTCGGTGCGACCTGACCGACGAAATCGAGGTGGAAGCCCTGCTGGCCGACGTCGAGCGACGCTTCGGCCGCCTCGACGTACTCGTCAACAACGCCGCTCCTGAGACGTAGCGGCGACGCCACGATCGTGAACGTCGGCTCCGGCACCGGGCTGTTGCCGAAGCCCGATGGCCTCGTCTACTCCGCGACCAAGGCGGCGGTCCACAACTTCACGATCGGTCTCCGCTGGGAACTGGCCGAGGCAGGCGTACGCGTGGTCGAGCTCGTCCCGCCCGTGGTCGACACAGCGATGACCGCCGGGCGAAACGACGCCATGACGACACCGGAACATGTGGCGATCGCCCTCATCCACGGCCTCGATCGTCACCGATCCGAGATCCACGTCGGCAAGATGAAGGCGTGGCCCTGGCTGGTCAGACTCCTCCCAGGAGTCGCCGCTTCGATCGCACGCCGACACTGAGAGCAACGACGCATCCGATGACCGACGCGGCTCGCGCGCGCCCCACTCAGAAATCGCAAGTCGGAACGCGCCCGATCATGATCAGACGACGCTGTGCGACCATTGAGTCATGTCGGATGTCTCGCCGGGTGTCTTCGAGCGGTCCGGATCGGCATTCATGCCGTCGCCGATCGGTGCCGGCCCGTGGAGTTCGAAGGCCATGCACGGCGGACCACCGGCCGCACTGGCTGGACGACTGCTCGACAGTTGGGAGAACGACAACAAGGCGTGGCGTCTCACTCGATTGTCGGTGGAATTGCTTCGGCCGGTGCCGTTGGCGCTACTGCAGGTTGCGATCGTGCCGCGGCGAACCGGTCGGAGGATCCAGGTGCTCGACGCCGTCGTGACCGACGGGCACGGCACCGAGGTCCTCGTGGCTCGCGGACTGCGTGTCGGCGTCGTCGACAACGGCATCGACGAGGCGCAAGTGCCACACCCAGTCCCGGTTGACGTGCCGGAACCCGACCAGTGTGAGCAGTGGAGCAGAGACAGCGGACGAGCGTTCGGCGAATCGTTCTCCGATGCCATGGATGTGCGCCTCATCGTCGGGCGGCCGTTCGATGATCTCGGTCCTGCCCATGTGTGGCTGCGATTGGATGTCCCGATCCTCGCCGGCGAGGACACCCACCCGCTCGATCGGCTGATCGTGGCGGGCGACTACGCCAACGGCATGTCGAATGTCGTTTCGTTCTCGACGCATCGCTACATCAACGCCGACCTGACCGTCGCGGTACATCGGTATCCCGATGGCGAATGGATCTCGCTCGACGCAACGACACATGCCCGCCGCCTGGGCCATGGAACGGCGCTCGGCGTTCTCAGCGACCGATCCGGTCAGATCGGCGTCACCGTTCAGTCCCTCGTGATCGACGCCCGATGATCACGTCGTTCCCCCGACGCCGCGGCCGACGGTCACGCGTCGCCACCTCGCGAGGCGCGGGTCCGGAGCAATCGAGCTCGGATGACGAGGCGCGATCGAGCCGGCCCATCCGCGCTCCGGTGCGGAGTCACGGCGGCGACGAGCCAGGTCGAGCAGTACCCTCCGGTCGATGGACCACGGACCTGATCCCCACCGCTCAGCGGGGCGGATCGCGCCGCCCACGAGTCCACCGGCCGGTCCGCGTCGACCACCCGCACCCACGGCCTGCACCGGCATCGCCCTGTCCACGACCAACGCAGAACATGTGGCGGCGCGCACGATCGAGTGGGGCCACTTCGACCTGAACAGCAGGCTCATCGTGTCCCCACGCGGCCACGAGCACACGTCCGCACTCCCGCTGGACAAGCAGGGCCTCGGCTGGACCGGCCGCTACGGGTTCGTGGGGATCTCCGTCAGCCAGGACCAGTTCATCGGAGAAGGGATCAACGAGGTGGGCCTCAACGCCGGGCTGTTCTACTTCCGGGGCTACGGGTCACTGGCGCCGTTCGACCCCGATGACGTCGCCAACCGTGTCGTCGACATGGACCTCGTTCGGTGGTTGCTCAGCCAGTTCGCCTCCGTCGACGAGGTGCGAGCCGCGCTCCCGAGCATCACGGTGGCGCCCGTCTTCATCGACGACGATGGGCAACCGTCACCCACCGCGCACTGGCGGGTCACCGACGCAGCAGGCGGGAGCATCGTCGTCGAGATCATCGACGAGGGCCAGGTCCACGTGTACGACAACCATGTCGGCGTCATCACCAACCCGCCGAACTTTCCCTGGCACGTGACGAACCTGGACACCTACGTGAACGTCCGTCCGGGAACGGTCGCCCAGCGCACGACCGGCGACATCACCCTCACCTCGTTCGGCTCGGGGACGGCCGCGCTCGGCCTGCCGGGCGACTTCTCGCCGCCGTCCCGGTTCGTTCGCGCCGCGTTCTTCCGTGCCACGACGCCACCGCTGTCGACGGTCGACGACGCGGTGAACCACGCCTTCCACATCCTCCACAACTTCGACATCCCGATCGGCGTCGAGTTCGGCGAGGACGAGCGCGACCAGATCCCCGATCTCCCGAGCGCAACCCAGTGGACCGCAGCCTCGGATCTGTCGAACCGGCGCTTCTTCTACACGACGATGCACGACAGCGCGGTGAAGCTGGTCGACCTCAACCGGCTCGACTTCGAGCAACCGTCCGAGACCGCTCACGCCCTCGACCAGGGACGCTTCACGTTCCACGACGTGACACCGATCTGAACTCGGCTACCCGACGGGCCGGCGCGCGCACTCGTCCGTCTCGACCCGCGACGCCGCGCGAGGATTCGCGCGGGCGACGGGACCCCGGGTCAGCCCGGTGGCTGGCCGAGTTCCGGCAGTCGGGCACCAGCTCGGCGGACTGCACACGCGGCGAGGGCGCCACGAGACTGCACGTAGGTTGTCACGCAGAGCGTCGGTGGGGCGGGTGGGCGCTCAGCGTCGACGTGTCCGGTAGGCGACGTATGTCGTCAGACCTGCGGCGAGGGCGGTCGCCGGTCCGAAGACGACGCGTTCGACCGTACTCGTCGATGCGAGATTCCCAATGGTGTTGATCGCCAGAAAGCCTGCGATCGTCCAGGTGGCGGGTACCAGCCAGCGAGCGGGACGACCGATGACGCCGGCTCGGCGGGTGACGACCGTGGCCATGGCCGTCAAGGCGATGGCGGAGCCGCCGGCGACGATGCGCATGCCGGTGGGCAGCACACGGTCCTGGGTGCCGCCCCAGACGTGTTCGCCGAGTGGCGCTCCGGCGGCCAGGGCGACCTGGACCCCGGCGAAGGCGAGGCACACGCCGGCGGCGCCGAGGGCGGCGGAGGTCACCGCACCCGCGCTGGTCGTGCGGTCGGGGGTGCGGGAGTGGACGGTTGCGTTCATGACTGCGGTCCGGTGTCGAGTTCCTGGAACAGGGTGAAGTGGATGGGTCCGGGTCCATCGAGGCGCGAGTTGACCGAGCGCCACGGCGTCTCGGTCGGCGGAGCGACCGGCTCGGCGCCGGCGTCGACCATCCGGGTGGTGACGGTGTCGACGTCGGCGACCTCGAACGCGATGCGGATGGGCGGGCTGACGTCGCGTCCGACTTCGAGTCGGTCGATGAGCCGGCGTTGCTCGGCGGTGACGAGTTCGAGGGTCGCGCGGCCCGCTTGCAGCGCGACGACGCGAGCGTCGTCGCCGCTGTCGACCAGGAACTCCTCGGGCATGCCGAGGTGGTCTCGGTAGAACGCGACGGCGGCGTCGAAGTCGTCGACCTCGACGACGACCCGGAGTTGCTTCACGCCCTCCGGCGCGCCCGTGTCGTCTTGGCCGTGTTCATCGATTGCGTTCATCGCTGCTCCATGTCGTCGACGGTGATGGCGATCTTGCCGCGAGTCCGTCCGCTCTCAAGGTGCGCGATCGCGTCGGCCGCTTGCGAGAGTGGAAAGCTGCGGTCGACGACGGGGGTGACGTGTCCGGTCTCGACGAGGTCGGCGAGGCGTTCGAGGTGAGCGGCGTCTTCGCGTGCGACGAAGGTCGTGAGCCGCTGGCGTGTCACGAGCGAGGTCAGCTTGGCGCGGATCTGGCGGTCGGTGCCGCCGAGCCAGCGGCCTCCGTTCTCCCCGCCGACGATGACCAGGGTGCCGGTCGGGGTGAGCACCCGGCGGAGGTCGCGGAGGCGGCGGTTGCCACCGGTGTCGATGATGACGTCGTAGCGGTGGGTGCCGTCGAGGGGATCGTCGGTCCGGTAGTCGATGACCCGGTCGGCGCCGAGTTCACGAACGAGGTCGAGCTTGTCGCGGCTGGCAACGCCGGTGACGATGGCCCCGAGTGCGGTGGCGATCTGGACGGCGTAGGTGCCGACGCCGCCTGAGGCACCGAGGACGAGCACCTGGTGGCCGGGTTGGACCCGCCCGTGGTCCTCGACGGCTTGGAGGGCGGTCGACCCGGTCACGGCCAACACACCGGCCGCGGTCACTGGGAGCTTCGTCGGGATGGCGGCGAGCCGGTCCTCGGACGCGCGTGCGTACTGGGCGAAGGTGCCGTGGCCCGTGCCGAACACGAGATCGCCTTCGGCGAAGCGGGTGACCCCTGCGCCGACGGTGTCGACGACGCCGGCGAGGTCGCGGCCGGGAACCGGGTTGCGGGGGCGTCGGAGCCCGAACGCGAGCCGGGTGAGGTACGGCCGTCCGGTCATCAGGTGCCACACGCCGCGGTCGACACCGGCCACGGCGACTCGGACGAGGACGTCGTGGTCGCCGATGTCGGGTCGCGGGATCCGGCGGAGCTGGAGGACGGCGGCGGTGCCGTAGCGGTCCTGCACGACGGCCGCCATCGATGGCTGGTCGCGTGTCTCGGACTCGATGGTCAGGTGTGTGTGGGTGGTGCTCATGGCGATGCTCTCTCGGGTTCAGGCCGTGACCGTGACGGGTCGTGGCGTGGTGGCGGGGGCTGAGGTGTCGATGCCTCGGGTGACGAGACGGATCGCGAAGGTGAGCTCGACGACGAGGCAGATGGCGTAGAAGGGTTCGATGACCGCGCTGGCGCTGGGTGCGAACAGTGCGGCGAACGACCCGACGAGGTAGACGACACCCGTCGCTGCCATGCCGTACGCCAGCAGCCGGGGTACCAGGTTGCCGGCGGCGAGGAGCCACGCCAGGACGAGGCAGCTCAGCCCGAACGCGATCAGGCCGGCGTCGTAGCCGAGCCCGTGGCGTTCGACGGCGTCCAGCGCATCCTGCGCCGGCCCGGCGATGAACCCACCGTCGGGACCTTCCGCGTCGAAGGCGAAGACCAGTGCTCGGACGAGGTAGTTCAAGTTGAGGGCGATCACGGCTCCTTGGATCAGGCGCAGCACCGTGGCGGTGACCGCCAGACGCCGATCGACGTGGCGCAGCAGACCGAGCAGCCCGAACGCCACGACCACATCCAGTGCGATCATCACGACGTCGGCGCCGATGCCGACGCCGAACAGGCCCGGCGACTCGGCGATGTTCTCGGCCGTGGCGATCGGGTCGTCGTCGACGACGAGCGAGCCACGAACGACGAACTCGGCGAAGATCCCCGTGGCGATGATCCCCAGGTAGGCGAGACCCGTTCGACGGGCCCGCATCGACGGTCGAGAGCTAGTGGAGATGGTGTTCATGCTGGGTCCTTTCGAGTGATCGGTGACACCACCGACCGTACGGATCACGCCCGCCCCCGGTCTTGGCCTCCCCGGCCAACTCGTTGACCGAACGGGACACTCCGGTCGTCGTGCTAGAACCCGACGATGGGATCGGTCGGCACTCCCGTCGTGCGTCGGATGATCGACGTCGCCGATGAACGCCACCCTCGCTGCGAGCTGCTCGCCAGCGTCGGCTTGTCAGCGGACCCGGCGGGCGTCGACTGGGCCGGGGACTCGATCGACGAGGAGATCTACTACGGCCTCCTCGAGCGGATCGCCGGACCGACCGACCCGGAGTTCCCGTTCCGATACGCGCAGGCCTTGCACCCCGACGATCTCGGGGCACTCGGCCTCGCCATCAAGACCGCTCCCACGATTCGAGCCACACTCGAGCGGCTGGCCCGGTACGTCCACGTCCTGAGCGACACACTCCGATACGAGCTCATCGACGAACCCGGTGGTGCGGTCTTCGCGCTCGTCGGGCGGCCGCATCATCGCCGAGGCGCCGCGATCGCCAACGAGTGCGCCCTCGCCGCGGCCACCTCGGCCCTGCGCGTCGTCGGCGGGATCACCCTCGAACCGACGCTCGTCGAGTTCCGGCACGCTGCGTCGAGCACCGATCATCACCACACCGGCTTCTTCGGCTGCCCGGTGCTTTTCGAATCGACCATCAACGGCATCCACCTCGACCACGAACACCTCGAACACACCCCGGTGCTCGCCGACGACGGGCTCTCCAGCTATCTCCTGTCGCGGCTCGACGACCTCACCGCCCGCAAGGCACAACGTTCGATCGTCGACGACGTCCGCGCAGCGATCGCCGACACGCTCCCCGACGGCCAGCCGAGCAAGTCGCAGATCGCACGTCGACTCGCCATGAGCGAACGCACCCTCCACCGCCAGCTCGCCGACCACGGCGCCACCTTCCAGACCATCGCCACACGAGCCCGACGCGACGCCGCCGAGTCCCTCCTGACGACCACCCGTCACTCGATCGCCGACATCGCCTTTCTCACGGGCTTCTCCGACCAGACCGCGTTCACCCGAGCGTTCAAACGATGGACCGGCACCACCCCGGCGGCCTTCCGGCACGACGAGCGTTGATCGGTCACCCGACGGGGCTGATCCCGGCCCGAGCGCTGCAGCGGCCGCCAGCGCGAGGCCGGCGACAGCGTCGCCGAGGGACACGCCGGCGGTCGACCTCACGTCGAGCAGGTCGACCATCTCGAGGATCGTCATGGCGGTCTCACGCGTCGTCGGCGGTGACGAGTGCTGCCGCGGCTGCGAGGGCGAAGGAGCCGATGCTCGCGATCGTGCGCAGGTGGTGCCAGCGGTTCCACGGCCTCTCGTAGGAGGAGCGGCGTCGCTCGACCGCGTCGCCGGTCGATCTGCGCAGGTCGAATGCGTCGAGCGCGTCGTTGAGCGGGACGTTGCGGCCGATCGTGACACCGAGCACCCCGACGACGTAGGTCGCGGTCGCGCCGGCGAGCAGCCAACCACGACGGTGGTCGCCGGCGCGGAACTGCACGATTGCGGCGCCGCCGAGCACGAGCGGGATGCCCATGAACGGGACGATGAACGCCGGGTTGATGATGGCCCGGTTGATGTGCTGCATGGTGTCGACGTAGTTGGTCGCCGCCACGCGGCGGGTGCCGGGTATCACCGACACCGACCAGCCGTACAGCAGGCCGGACATGAGGCCTGTGGTGACGATGCCGCCACCGAGGAGTGCGGTCTTGAGATCCATGACGAAGTCCTTTCTTGACATGTGAGTCGGGTAGCGACGGTCAGGCGGGGGTGGGTACGGACGTGTTCCAGACGTCGGCGGTTGCGGCGTCGCGGGCGAAGGTCGAGAAGTCCCGGGCGGGACGGCCGAGGGCGCGCTGCACGCCGTCGGCGGTGTGGGCGTTGTGGCCGAAGACCTCCGAGAACAGGTAGGTGAGGAAACCGACGAGCTCCTCGGGGACGCCGTGGTCGGCGGCTGTGGCGGCGTAGTCGGCGACAGACACCGGCACGTACCGGATGTCGCGGCCGGTGGCGCGGGTCAACTCGGCGGCGATGTCGGTCATCGTGTAGAGCCGTGGGCTGGTCAGCTCGTAAAGCTCGCCGACGTGCCCGTCCTGGGTGAGCGCGGCGACGGCGACGTCGGCGATGTCGTCGGCGTCCACCCACGGTTCGTGTGCGTCGCCGCCCGGTAGCACGATCTCGCCGGACAGCACGGCGTCGCGCAGGAAGGCTTCGCTGAAGTTCTGCATGAACCACGCACACCGGACCACGGTGACGTCGGCGCCGGAGTCGAACACGACCTGCTCGGCCCGCTGGGCCTCGACCTCGCCGCGCCCCGACAAGAGCACCAAGCGACGAACGCCGCGGTCGAGTGCGGCGTCAGCGAGTGCGCGAACCGCTTCGGGCGCGCCTGGGGCTGCCAGGTCCGGGTAGTACGAGACGTAGGCGGCGCCCGCACCATCGAGCGCGGCGCTCCACGTGGACGGGTCCTCCCAGTCGAACGGTGTGGCGCTGCTGCGTGATCCGATCCGCACGGGGACGCCTCGATCGCAGAGCCGTTCTGCGACTCGTCGTCCGGTCTTTCCGGTTCCGCCGATCACGAGGATGGGCTGCTCGTTGCCGAGTGAGGTTGTCATGATTGCTCCTTGGGGTGTCGGTCGACACGGGTGACGGAGATGACGGTGAGTCCGAAGTCGCGCACGCGGTCGAGCAGGCCGTGGAGCGCCGATTGATCGGCGACCTCGCCGGCGATCGTCGTGCCGTCCGGCCCGCTCGTGATGTGCATGCCGTCGAACCACTCGGATCGGCTTGCGCCGATGTGGCCTTCGACGTGGATCTCGTATTCCACCGTGACTCCTCGTGTCGGGTTTGCGTACCGACACCGTGCGCAGCACAGGCGGCCGTGGTCGCCACCCAAAGGTGGTATTCGGGGTGGAATCGTGCGGCGCCCGCGTGACTCGTCGCTCGAACCGGACCAGCGCTTCGGCGTCACGGCAGGCCCAGGAACGGTGCGTGCTACCGTGGACTCGTGCCGGGTGAGGAGCCCCGGCTGTGCCATGGCCGATCAGCCCGACGCTCTCGCCACCCACACTGCAGTCGACGACCGAGCCGTGTTGTCGACCAAGCTCCACATCCCGCGTCCACCGCCGACGTTCGTTGCACGGTCACGTCTCACCGAGCGGCTCGACGACGCAGGACCTGGGACCGTGGTGCTGGTGTGCGCGCCGGCCGGTTGCGGAAAGTCCGTCCTCGTCTCCGACTGGTGTCGCCGTCGCGAGCTCTCGACCGCGTGGCTCTCGCTCGACTCCGACGACAACGACCCGATCCGATTCTGGCGCCACGTCGCTGCCTCGCTCGACCGTGCGCGTCGCGACCAGTCGTCGACACTCCGCATCGATGTCGATCGACTGATTCGTCGATCGAGCGATCCGCCGCTCGCTGAGGTCGCGACGACGGTCGCGAACCGGATCGATGACGCGTTCGATGACGTGGTGTTGGTCCTCGACGACTACCACCTGATCGATGACGGCGACGTCCACGCCGGGGTCAGGCTCCTCCTCGAACACGCTCCCGCACAGCTCCGCGTCGCCGTGATCAGCAGGGCCGATCCTCCGTTGCTCCTGGCACGACGTCGCGCGCGCGGCGAGTTGACCGAGATCCGGGCAGCCGACCTGCGGTTCAGCGCCGCCGAGGCGGCCAGCTTTCTCGACGGGGCGACCGGCGGTCACCTGTCCGAACACGCCGTGTCGACGCTCACCGACCGCACCGAGGGTTGGGCCGTCGGGCTCCAGCTCGCGGCGTTGTCACTCGACGGGCGTGACGACATCTCGACGTTCCTCACGACGTTCTCCGGCAGCCACCGCTTCGTTCTCGACTACCTCACCGAGGAGGTCCTCGATCGGCAACCCGCTCCGGTCCGCGAGTTCCTCCTGTCGACCTCGATCCTCGAGCGGCTCTCCGGTCCCCTGTGCGACGCGGTCACCGGCGACAATGACGGACAAGAACTCCTCGAAGCGTGCGAACGAGCGAACCTGTTCGTGGTCCCCCTCGACGACGAACGCCGCTGGTGGCGCTATCACCACCTCTTCGCCGAACTGCTTCGCGCCCGGCTCGATCGACGCCCGAGAGACCTCGCGCGCGACCTTCATCGACGTGCAGCCGGCTGGCACGAAGCACACGGACTGATCGATCAGGCGATCGACCATGCCACTGCCGCAGGCGATCCGGCATGGGCCATGCGACTGATCGAACGCCATGCCGACGAGCTGCTGCTCCAACGAGAGGGCGCGACGTTGCGCCGGAAGCTGGCGGATCTCGGCGACGGTGCCGAGGCCTCGCGACGGTTGTTGGTGGCGCACGCGAGGACCGCAGCGTACGCTGGACGACCCTCCGAGGTGGAGACGCTGCTCGACGCCGCAGCGACAGCGAGCACGGATCCCGACGAGCAGTTCGAACCGTCGATCGACCGTGTTGCGAGCCCCCTGGCCACGCTCGATCCGACGATCGCACTCTTGCGCGCCTTCGTCGCTCACCTCCGCGGTAATTGCGACGATGCCGTCACGCTGGCGAAACAGACCCTGTCGAGCCTCGACGACGACAGGTCCGCAGTCGCGCTGATCGCGCAGCTGCACCTCGCGACCGCTCCCTGGCTGCGTGGGGCGGTCACAGAGGCCGAACCGGCGTTGGAGGCCAACATCGATCGCTGGCGAACACTCGGCGAACCCGACCGCGCTGCCTTCGGGTGCCACTACCTCGCGCGCACGCAGCGCGCCCGCGGCGATCTCGATGCTGCGATCGAGACCTACCGCGGGGTGCTGTCGCTCGAGGCGGGCGGCACTGCGTCGGGGCCGCCGTCCGCCGGTGTCGCCCACGTCGGACTGGCCGAGGTGGCATACCTGCGTGGCGACCTCGAACAAGCGCGCCGACACGTCGAGGTTGGCATCGCGGCGAGCCGGCATCTCGTCTACACCCAGGCGCTGTCATCGGGTCTCGCCACGCTGGCGCGGATCCGTCGTGCAGAAGGAGACCCCGACGCAGCGCGCGTCGCACTCGACGAAGCGATCGACGTCGGCCCCGACGCCGACGTCGTCGACCTCCTCAATCCCGTCCCGGTCCAGCGCGCACAGCTCCTGCTCGCCGACGGCGACGACGGTCCCGCCGAGCGATGGACGCAGCACCGTCGCGTCGGCCCAGAGGACCAGCCGCACCACCCGCTCGAGCCCGCTCACCTACTCCTCGCGCGACTCATGATCTGCCGGGGCCAAAGGGTCCGGGTGCTCCCGTTGCTCGACCGCCTCCTCGGTGCTGCCACCGCAGATGGCCGAACGGGGAGCGTGATCGAGATCGAGATGCTTCGGGCAATCGCCCTGGCCGACGACGATCCGGCCACCGCTGTGTCGACGCTCGCTCGGGCGGTTGCGCTCGCCGCACCGCAGCGCTACGTCCGCATGTTCGTGGACGAAGGCGAACCGCTGGCCGCTCTGCTCGGCGAGCTGATCGCAACGCCGCCGAACGACGATCAGCGCGGTCTCGACATCGAGCACGTGGCCCGCCTGATCCGAGAGTTCGACCGATCACCGGACGGGGAGAAGGGCGATGGGCCCACCCGGCAGCCGCTCGTCGTTCCACTCACCGACCGCGAGCTCGAAGTGCTCGGCGAGCTCGCGACCGGCAAGCCCAATCGGGAGATCGCCGACGAGCTCTACGTGTCGTTGAACACCGTCAAGAAGCACATCACCCACATCCTCGACAAGCTCGGTTCCGCGAATCGCACCGCCGCTGTCGACCGTGCCCGCGCGCTCGACCTGCTCCGCTGACGCACGAATGCCGGGTAGCGGGGTCTCTCGATGACGATTCCACCTCGGCTTCCACCTTCGGGTGACGACATCGCCACGCGGGATCCGGACACTGGGCGACATGACAACGACCCACACCAACCACGCCGCATCCACCACCATCCCGAGCACGAGCAGCGCGGTCGTTCGACGTTTCGTCGACGACATCTTGAACCAGGGGCGCTTCGACGAACTGGACGAGATCGTGCACCCGGACTACCGCTACGAGGGGCCAGACGGTGCCCAGCTCCATGGGCCGGACCAGCTCGAGCAGCTGATCGGCAGCTTCCGCACCGCGTTCTCCGACTTCCACGCGGCGATCACATCGGAGGTCGAGGACGGCGAGGTCGTCGCAATGACCATGACGCTCACCGGCAACCACGACGGCGACTTCGACGGCCTCCCGCCGACGGGCGCTCGCATGAGCCTCCCGATCGCGGTCTTCACTCGCATCCAGGACGGCCGCATCATCGAGGACCGGGAGTTCTACGACACCGCCACCATGCTCGCCCAACTCGGCGTCGACACCGTCGCCGGCGACGACACGTCCAAGGCGCAACGATGAGCTCGGCACACGCGTCGCCGGGGCGACAGGGCCCGCCGGCCACGCGAACCGGCGACGGATCGTCAGGGGCGGCCGCATCGCGTTCGGTGCGCTCGTCAGACACCGGCCCAAACGATCGCCTACCGGAACTGGGGCCAGATCCGGACATCGGCGAAGGACCTGACGTCATCTGAGCCCCGCACCTGCGCGCAGCGCATCGAGCCCGCCCTCAGCCCGCTGCACTCCGCGGGCGTCTGCACTGTGTCCATCGACCTATGGTGGTCGTATCCCAGCGCAGTTGGCCGTTGGGCCGCGTCGCTGCACCCGGGTGCGTCGGCCCGACGGATCCGCCTCGATGTCGATGATCGAAGTCCACGAACTCACCAAGTCCTACGACGACAACGTGGTCGTCGACAACGTCTCGTTCAACGTGAACGAGGGCGAGATCTTCGCGATCCTCGGCCCGAACGGGGCCGGCAAGTCGACAACCGTCGAGTCGATCGCGGGGTTGCGGACGCCGGACTCGGGCCGCATCGAGGTGTTCGGGTTCGACCCGATCCAGGACAGGGCTCAGGTACGGGAGCTGCTCGGGGTCCAGCTGCAGGAGAGCAGATTCCAGGATCGCGTGAAGGTGCGCGAGGTGGTCGAGACCTTCGCCGCGCTGTACCCCGATCCGGTGGATCCCTCGGACCTGCTCGAGCGCCTCGGTCTCGCCGACAAAGCCGGGACGCGGTACGCCCAGCTGTCCGGGGGTCAGCAGCAGCGTCTGTCGATCGCCGTCGCGCTCGTCGGGCGGCCACGTGCGGTGATCCTCGACGAGCTGACCACGGGCCTCGACCCGCAGGCTCGGCGCGAGACCTGGGACCTGGTCGAGGAACTCCGCGACGGCGGCACGACCGTGCTGCTCGTCACGCACTTCATGGAGGAAGCCGAGCGGCTCGCCGATCGATTGGCCTTGATCGACCAGGGACATCTCGTCGCCCTCGACACTCCACAAGGGCTGATCGACAGCGTCGGACTCGAGCAACGCATCCGTTTCACCGCCACCGAGTACATCGACGACGAGTGGCTGAGAAGCCTCCCCGAGGTGACCGACGTCTCGCGCGCCAACGACGAGATCGTGGTCACCGGCAACGAGCGACTGCTGTTCTCGGTCGTTTCGTCGTTGGCCAGCAGAGAGATCGTGCCCGGCCGATTCCAGGTCGATCAGACCACGCTCGACGATGCGTTCGTGGCGATCACCGGCCGACGCCTGGCGACCGCCGACGGGGAGGGGGCGTGATGTCTGCACTCTCCGCACTGACCCGGACCCAGTTCAAGGTCTTTCTCCGAGAGCCCCTGGCAGTGTTCTTCGGACTGGTGTTCCCGACCGTGCTGCTCGTGGTCATCGGCGTGGCGTATCCCGGAGCGACCGATCCGGAACCCACGTTCGACGGCAGGAGTCTCGTCGAGGTGTACGCGCCGACGACGATCGTGCTGGGCTTGGCGACGATAGCCGTCTTCCTGCTCCCTGTGGCCCTGGGAGGAGACCGCGAGCGCGGGATCCTCCGCCGGCTCTCGACCACACCGGCGCATCCCCGAACGCTCGTCGCCGCGCACCTCGCCGTGCAGCTGGCGGTGGTCACCCTGGCCACGATCGCGGCTGTGCTGGTCGGGACGCTCGCGTTCCCCTTACCGCTTCCCGAGAGCCCGGGTTGGTTCATCGCCTCGTTCGCGTTGGGCGCCTGCTCGCTGCTCGCCATCGGATTGCTGATCGGATCCATGGCACCGACGGCCAACACCGGGCAGGGCATCGGGATGCTGCTGTACTTCCCGCTGCTGTTCTTCGCCGGCGTGTACATCCCCCTCGAGGTGATGCCCGACGGGATCCGCACGATCAGCAGCTACACACCGGCAGGCGCCGCAGTCCAAGCACTCTCGGACAGCTGGACCGGCAACACACCCCACGCCTCCGACCTCCTGGTCATGTTGGTGTACGCGGCCGTCGCTGGCGCGCTCGCCGTCCGGCTCTTCCGCTGGCAATGACGACAGTCCGACCGATTCGGTCGGACTGTCCCGATGTCGCCCGAGCTCGCGTCGAGTCGAGGAGCCGGCGGGTGGGTGGGGTCGCCGTTGGCCAGGCTTCTCGGCGCAATGGTCGCCACACCGTCGACCGATGACGAGCATCTTGCCCTGATCGAACACGTGGCCCGGCCGATCCGGCCCTGGGATCGAAGTCCGAGCGGAACCACCGGCGATGCTTCAGCCGGCCAACGGTTGGCGTTCCCATTGACCGACCCTGAGCTCGATGTGCTCCGACAGCTGGCTTCCGGCAAGCAGGCCTGGGAGATCGCAGCCGAGCTCGAAGTGTCGCTCGACACCATCGAGAACACGTCCGACAACACGTCACGCACATCTTCGACAAACCCGGTGTCGGCATCCGAACGGCAGCTCGGCCGTCGCGGCCATGGCCCGGTACTGGCCGCAGGCTTGACGTGTCTAATACAATTAGTCATAGTAACTAACAGCATTAGTCAACGCGAGGAGAGACACCGTGCACCACGAACTGCACACCGAAATCGACATCGCCGCACCGATCGAGGCCGTCTGGGAAACGCTGACCGATCTGGCCGCCTACCCGGACTGGAACCCGTTCATCGTCTCGACCGAGGGCCGGGCCGAGGCGGGCGAGCGGCTCACGAACCGCATGCGACCTCCGGGCGGCAAAGGAATCACGTTCAAGCCGACGGTCACCGTGGTCGAACCTCCCGTCGCCTTCGAATGGCTCGGCCGCCTTGGACTACCCGGGGTCTTCGATGGTCGGCACCGCTTCGACCTCGCCCCGAGCGAGAACGGCGGCACTCTGGTGACACAGAGCGAGCAGTTCGACGGGATCCTGGTGCGTTTCATGCGCACGTCGCTCGACACGCAGACGATCGCAGGGTTCGAAGCGATGAACGCCGCGCTCAAGGCCCGGGTCGAAGCCTCCGTCGGACATCCGTCATGACGCCCCCGACGACGGCCGGATGGAACCTGGCGCTACGGTTGCGGCTCGAGCTCGCAGCACTCACCGGCCTTGCGGCGGCCGCGTGGAAACTCGGTCCGGGAACGGGCCGCTGGATCGCCGCGGTGGCCGTACCGGTCGCCGCCGCTGTCGTCTGGGCGGTGTTCAACGTGCTCGACGACCCGAGCCGCTCCGGCGCCGCCCCCGTCGAGGTCCACGGTGTGGTCCGGCTCGCCCTCGAGCGCGCGATCTCGGGTGGCGGCGCCGCCGCTGTCGCGTTCGCGGCTCGCCCCGAGCTGGGCTTCGTGTTCGCGCTGGCCATCGTCTGCCACCATCTCGCCTCCCTGGAACGCATCGAGTGGCTGGTGCAGGCGTGACAGCGCATCGGAGTCAGCGCCAGGGTCAGCCTTGGCGGCGAACGACCGCCGCGGCAACGCCGCCCATGGTGCCCGGCTGATGGGACGCAAGCTCGGACTGACGCTGGAGCAGGTCGTCGCAGCGGCTGCAGAGATCGCGGATCGCGACGGACTCGACGCGCTCAGTCTCGCGTCGGTCGCGTCGTCGCTCGGCGTCCGGTCCCCCTCGCTCTACAACCACGTCGACGGCCTCGCCGGGCTACGTCGGCAACTGAGCATCCACGCCAGCAGCCTGCTCACCGCCGAGCTCACCGAGAGCGTCGAGGGCCTCGCGTCGACCCGGGCACTCAGGGCGATCGCCGAGCAACTGAGATCGTTCGCTCGACGCCACCCCGGCCTGTACGACTCGCTCCTACCTGCGCCCACCCCGGAACAGGATCCCGAGCTGGCCGCAGCCCTCGCCCAGCCGATCGGTGTCGTCGGACCCGTGCTCGCCGAGATGGGCGTCGACCCCGCGAGCGTGATCCCGCTCATCCGGGCGCTGCGGGCATCGGTCCACGGCTTCGTCCACCTCGAACTCCGCGGCGGCTTCGGCCTGCCCGACGACATCGACGACTCGTTCACCACCACCATCGACCTCGTGATCGAGGCAATCGCGACCAACTCCACAACCCGAAGAACCAGGACCCCAGAATGAGACCCGACCCCACCACCATCGAGATCAGCGCCGCAAGGACATCCACCACCGACCCCACGTTCCCGTCGCTCAGCCCGGCAGCAGGTAGCGCCGCTCGTCCGGTCGCCTTCATGTACGACGACATCGCACGACCCGGCAGGGCCCGGACCCACCTCGCAGAGGGAGGCGTCTCATGATGATCGTCGGTCTGGCATTCGTCGTCCTGAGTGGTCTCGGTCTGTTCGCCGGGCTCGCCGAGCTGGCGGTCACGCGTCTCGAAGAAGCGACCCGCTGATCGTCTGAGAGTTGGCCGACTTCAGCGTTGCCGGCGACACGCTCGCGTGCTGGCGTCGAGCAGGGCCTCGGCTGGCGCGGCGTCCAAGACGGCGGTCGACACCATGAATCGCACAGCGGGGGCGGGCCCACGTTCGCGACCCTGATGCGGCTGTACGAGGACGAGGACCTCGCCATCGTCATGCTCCCCAACGGCACCAACCTGGCCGACGAAGAACTCACAGACGCAATCGCCGACATCGACTGGGCGCCGAGCGGGTGATCGAAGAGACGAGGATCGCGGTCCGTACGACTCGTTCCTGCCTGCCCCCTGCCCCCCTGCCCCCGACGAGATCCCAGTTGGCCGCAGCTCTCGCCCAACGGATCAGCATCGTCGGAGCCGTGCTCACCGGGAGGGGCGCCGACCCGGCGAGCATCATCCCGCTCATCCGGGCGCTGCGGGCCACAGTCCACGGCTTCCTCCACCTCGAACCCCGCGGTGGCCTCGGCCTCGCCGACGACATCGACAACTCGTTCACCACCGACATCGACCTCGTGATCGACGCAATCGCCACCCACGCGGCAACCGTCTCAGCAGTTTGAGGCGTCGGTCGCGACACTTGGGCCGCGCCCGGCATCTGCTCGAACGTCAGGCCTCGAGTCCAACGCCGTTCTGATCGTGGACTTGCCGACGCGGTTCGAGCCGAGGAGGCCAATGGCGTCCTCGGCTCGACCCCGCCCCGCGCCGACCGTCAGCGGGGGACGATCGGGGCACCGGTTCGGACCGAGTAAACGACGTCGGCGATCGCCTGAGCGGACGGCTCGGAGCCTTGTTCGTCGTCGATGACGCCCTCGTGGGTCGTTTCGACGACGCGGCGCTCGCTGTCTGTCGAGAGCTCGGCGAGCCGAGCCTGAGCTTCCCCCCACCCGTTGGACTTGCGTTGTTGCTCGCTCGCTGTGATGACGACGAGCGGCTTGTTGTCGAGGCTGATGAGCGCCTTGGCCTGTTCGAGAACGGCGCGGTAGACCGAGTGCTCGTCGCGCATGTTGCGGAACTGCCGGGGGTCGGCGGCGAAGGCCCGGACCTGTGACGCAGCGGGCTCGGGCACGCTCGAGAACGCGGCGGCCGGCAGAGCTCGCGCAACGCCGAGTCGAGCGATGCTGGGGAGCACGGCGAGTCCGCGGCGCATCATCGAGTACTCGGACCCGAAGTCCGGCAGGGCGGTGAACTGGTACGGGGTCATCGAATCCAGCAGCACCATGCCGGCGACCTCGTCGGGGTACCGGTCGGCGTAGATCATGGAGTACACGCCGCCTGCGGAGTGCCCGACCAGCACGAACGGGCTGGTCTCGCCGGCACGCTCCAGCAGGGTGTGCAGGTCCTCCGCGATCTCCTCGCCGTCCTGGGGAGCATCGACATCGTCGCTCCAGCCCTGACCGGCGCGATCGTAGGCGCAGACGCGTGTCGTCCGAGCGACGGGTTCGGTGATGCGGCTCCAGAGGACCGACACTCCGCCGAGCCCGTTCTGCAGCACGACGGTGGGGCTGCCCGATCCGACGCAATCGAGGTGCAGCCGGTGGCCGCCGACGTCGTACAGCTCACCGGGCGCCGGGTAGTCGTCGAGTGCGCGGGCTCTGGCAACCGTCTCGAGCGTTCCGCCGACGGATCCGAAAATGAGCGCTGCCATGATCGGGTAGAGCAGCCATCGAACTCGGCCGTGGAGGCTGCGTCGCAGCTGCACGACCATCCACCCGGTGAGCGCGAGCGTGGTGGCGGGCCACACCCAGCCGGCGGCGTTGAGCGTCCCATCGCTCGGTCGTGCGACCAGCAGCAGGATTCCGATCGTCGCCATGGCGACGGCGGGGACCCGGGCCCACGACTGTGGTTGGCTGGTGAACCTGGCGGACGACAGCGCCAGCAGTGCCCAGCCGCAGGCGAACGCGAGGAGCGCCGTACCGGAGATCACGGGTTCTGGCGCGCCGGCGAACACGACCAACGTGAGGATCAGGGCCCCGACGAAGCCGACCGCGAGCGATCCGCCAACGACGCGCCAGGTCGGCTCGCGTTCGGGATCTTCCTGGTCGCGATCCGGTTCGGCGATCGCCGCGTGGTAGACGGTGGTCATGGTCGGTCTCCTTGTTCGTCATTGCTGATGGTCTCGGGAATCCACGTAGTGCGGAGTTCCGAGGGGATGCGTCGCGGGACGCGGACCGAGGCGACGGCGGCGCCGGAGATGTCGGCGGCGTCGAGGACGACCAGGTCAGCGCGCTCGCCTGCGGAGTCGTGAACGAACCCGACGAGCCATCCGCCGTCAGCCTCACCCGGTCGGGAAGGGTCGGCGACGAACGCGAGATCGCCCGGTTGGCTGGGGCCGAAGCTGTGGTGGACGCGGCGTCCGGTGGCGAGATCGTAGGTGTCGGCCGCCCGGTGTCCGGTCGCCCACAGCAGCTGCCGGGCTGCGTCGCCCACGTGGTGGCTGCTGTGGGCGAAGCGTCTTGGTGTCGGATCGAGCTCCTCGCGATGCATGGTGGCCGATGCGGGGTGGAGGACCCACCGCTCGAGAAGGGGCGTGACGGCGTGCATGACGATGCCGCCCGCGACGTCGTCTGCGTACACGGGCACCGGTGCGTCGACTCCCGTGGGGACCCAGGTGATCTGGGCCTCGCCGTCATGCGACGTGACGCCGACGAAGCCGTCGGCGACGAACAGCACGTGGTCGCGGGTGATGACGAGATCGGCGACGTCGTACAGGGCGTCGAGGACAGGTCCGGCGCGGCGCGTCAGGGCGCCCGACGGGACCACGACGTGCGCCTGACGTCCGTCGGGGTCGAGTGCGAGGAGATGCAGGTCGCCGGTGAACGGGTCACGCTTGGGACACGCAGACAGTGGGCGGGACCGGCCGGCGAGGTCGACCGGGCGCACGGTTTCGAGGTCCGCGCTCAGTTCGTGGGCGAGCGACCCGGGACCGAACGCGAGGATCGAACCACTGAACACGAAGATGTCGCTCGCCGCGAGGTCGGTCCCTGACTTCGAGCGAACCGTGCGGCTCCGGTACGACCGCACCCGCCCCGCGTCCAGATCCAACGAGTGGACGACATCGTCTTGGACGCCGAGCAACCGCCCGGACACCGCCCGTGGGAAGCCACGACACACGTCGAGGTTCCCGACGGAGGTCTCGTCCGCGATCTCGATGTGGTTCGAGGGTGGGAGCGAGGGGTCGATCGGCGAGGCCATGACCTCATCGTCGACCTAAGCCCCCTCAGCCCGCATCGGGCGAAGCCCCTCAGATCGCGGGAAACGGACGAGCCGAATCGGTCAGGCGATGCCGAGCCGTTGAGCGACGGCGGCGGCATCCACGCGGCTGTTCACGCCGAGCTTGCGCAGGATGTTCGAAACGTGAACACTCGCCGTCTTGACCGACACGAAGAGCTCGTCACCGATCTGGCGATTCGTGCGCCCGGCGGCGACCAACGTCAGCACTTCGACTTCACGCGTCGTCAGTCCGAGCCGTTGGACCGAGCCCTCCTCGAGCGTCACCCTGGTCGGGGCCTCCACGCTGATCCGCGTTCGGCGTGAGACGGCGTCGACCTCGCCCAGCAACGGTATGGCTTGGAGTTCGAACGCGATCGAGTGGGCACGTCGCAGCGACGATGCAGCTCGGTCCGCCGCGCCATCGAGGGCGGCGGCTTCGGCTTCGTGAACGAGCGCCGTGGCGATCGCCCATCGATCGTCGAGGTCAGTCCAGTTGATCGCGGCTGCGGCCCATGCATCGGCGTCGGGCACGGTGAGCCGCGTCAGGCTTGCCACGGCGTGAGCAAGGTGTGCCGCCGAGTCGCGCTGCGGGCCATGTGGCGCGAGTTCGGCGAACGATCGAGCGGTATCGATCCGCTCCTGGAGGTGGTCGATCGTCGCGTCGAGGTCGATGGGTTCACGACGCGCACGTTGGTCCAAGGTCCGCTCGACCGTTGCCGCGACGCCGAACATCGCGAACCGCGCCGCCCACAGGGCCGAGGTTGTCGCCGTCGAGTCCCAGCCACGGTCGGCCGCCGCGGCTGCGTCGTCCCAGTTGCCGAGCACCAGATGGACATCGGCCAACGTGACGTCGAGCACGGACTGGTGCCATCCGTCGACCGGAAGCGCCTGGGCCTCGGCGAGGTGACCGAGCGCCCGATCGGCGTCACCGAGCCGGGCGGCGAGCATGGCTCGCGCCCGTGCCAACCGGAGCAGACCGGCCGGAAACGTGTCGGGAACGGGTTGACGAGCCAACACGATTGCGGTCTCGGACCAGCGCCCCAATCGGGTGAGAGCCTCCGCAGCGAGCGAGTCGAAGTAGCAGTCGAAACCGTGGAGCCCGGTCAGCTGGGCCTCTGCTATCGAGTCGAGCGCCGTGTTCGTCGCCGCCCGGTAGTGACCGGCGTCGATGAGTGCGACGCACAGGTACACGTTGGCGAATGCCCGGGCCTGGGCGCTGCCGGCGGCTGCGACCGATTCTCGACACAGCGCGACGGCGTGTTCGGTGTCGCCCTGGTTGCTGCGGACGATGCCGAGGACGCGGCGGGCCACCCCCCAGGCAACCGGGTCGTCATCGGCGGTCGGAACCACGTCGAAGACCCTCGTGCACCAGTGTTCGGCCGTGGCATCGTGGCCGGACATCAGCTCGGCCTGTCCGAGACCGGCGAAGACCGCAGCGGACTCGGGACCGTCGCGATCGGCCAACAGCTCCGTCGCCAGTGCGAACTCGGCGCGGCTCTCGTCGAGCCGTCCGCTGGCCCACAGGTAACGGCCGAGCCGTTCGTGGCCCCACGCCGCGCCCAGCGGGGGCGGCGCGACCTCGAATGCGGCCCGGGCGAGTTCGATCGCACGCTGGTTGCCGACCGTGGAGGTGGCGATCTCGGCCGCCTGCCACAAGCGATCGCCGCGACTGGTGGTCGTGACGCTTTCGCCCACCGACTCCCATAGCTCGAAGGCACGCATGAGATGACCGTATGCAGCACCCGGCGCGACGGTCTCGGCTGCGTCGGCGGCGGCGAGCAGCGCGACGAATGCCCCGTCCTTGTCGCCCGCTCGATCGAGGTGAACAGCGAGCTCACCGGACCGATCCGCGCGACGCGACACATCGGGGGACCGTCGGCCGAGCACGTCGGCGATTCTGCGGTGCAGACGCATGCGTTGGGGTGGGAGCAGGTCGGCGTACACGACCTCGCCGAGGAGCGCGTGCCGGAACCGGTAGGCGTCGTTGTCGACCACCAACATCCGGGTGTCGATCGCCGTTCGAACAGCCGCTTCGAGATCTCGATCGGCCACATCGACCACCTCGGAGAGGACATCATGACTCGTCTCGTGACCGATCGCAGCGATGGCCGCCAGCACGTGGCGAGCCGTGTCGTCGAGTCCGGCGATCTCCGCCGAGATCAGGTCGGACAGCACGACCGGGATGGATTCACCTGCAACATGTGCAGCGACGAGCTCTCTGGTGAAGAACGGGTTGCCCTGTCCTCGGGCGGCGACTCGATCGATGAGCGCGCGGGGTGCACGCTCGCCGATCAGTGCCGCGACATGCTCACGGATCTCGTCTCGATCAAGTCCCTCCAGATGGATGTGGCGGGCCGCCGGGAGCCGACTGATCTCGGCCAACCGGCCCCGTCGCGACGCCCGCAGGCCGACCTCGTCGGCACGGTAGGTGCCGACGAGCACAACTCGTTCGTCGATCAGGTTGCGTGCCAGGTACTCGAACAGGTCCCACGTCACCGTGTCGGCCCAGTGCAGGTCCTCGAATCCGACGACGACGGCCTCGTCGACGGCGAGTTGGGTGACCAGCTCGAGCACGGCGACGAACAACCCACCCTGTCGCAGTTCCGACGAGTCGGGGTCGGCCGCACCGGAGGTGAACCAATGGTGCAGCAACGCCAGCGCCGGAGTCTCCGCGAGCAGCTCGGGTCGAGACCGACGGACCTGGCGGATCAGATCAGCGAGTGGCGCCAACGCAATGGTGTCGCCACCGATCGGCGTGGAGCGCCCGAGCTGGACCGCGACACCCGCCCTCGCCGCGGCCTCACTCACGAGCGTCGTCTTGCCGATCCCCGCATCGCCGCCCACCAACACCACCGACGGCAGTCCGTTCCGGGCGTCGACGATCGCCCCTTCCAACACGACCAGCTCCGCACTCCGCCCGACGAAGGCCTCGACTGACGAGCGGTCCGGCGCCACGCCACCAAGTATCACCCAACCGGGCGGTCGGCGGTGCTGACGCGTGCAGCAAATCGCGATCTGAGGGCGCGCGGCCGATGCGGACCACCCCGCCTTAGGTCGACGGTGGCACTCATGAGCATCACATCCCCGATCACCCGCCGCTTTCGCCGTCGCATCGGCCTCGCCCTCCTCGGTGCCGCGCTCGTCACCACGACCGCCTGCGGCAACGACGAGGCGAACCAGGCGGCCGGCGCTTCAACCTCCGCGCTGAACACCACGCTGAACACCACGCTGAACACCACGCCGACCACCACGCCGACCACCACGCCGACCACCACGACGACCACCACGCCGACCACCACGACGACCACCACGCACGAGCCACCAGAAGCACGACCACCGGGCCGACCACCGGGCCGACCACCGGGCCGACCACCGGGCCGACCACCAGCAGCAGCACGACCACCGGCATCGAGCGACGGCCCAGAGCGACGATCGACGAGTTGGTCGGTGTCGACGGTGCCCGGGTGCACGTCCGCTGCAGCGGCAGTGGTGCCCCGACGGTCGTGTTGATCGCCGGATTCGAAGCGAGCTCCGACGCGTGGGTGAAGGTCGAGCCTGCGATCTCGGAGCGAACCCGAGTGTGCTCCTACGACCGGCCCGGCACCGGTACGAGCGACCCCGCCACGGTCACGGCGACCTTCGCCACGCAGGCCACACATCTCCGCGAGTTGCTCGCCACGATCGACGAGCCGGGGCCCTATGTCGTCGTCGGGCACTCCTTCGGCGGCGCCGAGGCGGCGACGTTCGCTTCGGAGTTCCCGAACGAGGTCACCGGAGTCGTCCTCGTCGACGCCAGCCCCGTCACATGGCCCCGCGCACTGTGCGCCGTCACAGACGACGGCTCGGATGCCGCCGACATGATCCTCAGCTTCTGCGCCGGATTGTCCGACCCGAACGGCAACGCCGAACACCTCGACGTCTTCGCTGCCTTCGCCGGCGCCGGCACCATCAGATCGCTCGGCTCGCTGCCGCTGTCAGTGATCACCGCCGTCGACCGCCAGTTGCCCGGGCTCGCAGACCGCGAGGTGACCCGTCTCACCGACGTCTGGAACCAGGGCCAGCAGCAATGGAGCCAACTGTCGAGCGCCGGTCGCGTGGTGCCCGTCGCTGACACGAGTCACGACATCCAGCTCGATCACCCCGACGTCGTCGTCGACGAGATCGTCCGCTTCCTCCCCTGAAACAACCAGACACGTCTCCCCAACACAGCAGCCAACCCGAACACCCCAACCACCCAAGGAGTCATCATGCACGGTCGTCCCGCCACCCAAACCCTCGGACCCACCCATTCCAGCCATCCCCAGCGCTGGCGCATCCTCGGCGTGCTCGTGCTCGCCCTGCTCGTCACATCGATCGATCACACGATCATCAACGTCGCCATGCCCCGACTGGTCGCTGACCTCGGTGCCAGCTCGGCCCAGCTGCAATGGGTCGTCGCGTCGTACACCGTCGTGTTCGCCGGGCTGCTGCTGGCCGCCGGCAGCCTGGGTGACCGATTCGGGCGACGGCACGCACTGGTCGCCGGCCTGGCCGCGTTCCTCGCCGGCTCCGTGGTCGCCGCCACGGCGGAGTCGACGAACGTGCTCATCGCCGGCCGCTGCGTGATGGGCGCCGGCGGCTCGCTGATCATGCCGACCACGCTGTCGATCCTCGTGAACGTGTTCGGAGATCCACGTGAGCGTGCCAAGGCGATCGCGGCCTGGACTGCAGCAAGTGGCGCAGGGATCGCCGTCGGACCCATCATCGGTGGCGCACTCATGCGGAGCTTCTCATGGTCGTCGGTGTTCTGGATCAACGTCCCGCTGCTCGTCGTCGCCCTCGTCGGTGCGGTGCACCTCGTTCCCGACTCCCGCGATCCCCGCGCGACACGGCTCGACCCCGTCGGAGCCGTGCTGTCGATCGCTGGGATCGGCTCGCTGGTCTACGCCGTCATCCAGGCGCCCGAGCGCGGCTGGGCCTCGACGGCGTCGCTCGTCAACTTCGCCGTCGGCTCGGGACTGGGGATCCTGTTCGTTGCTTGGGAGATCCGCCGTGACGATGCGATGCTCGACATCTCACTGTTCCGGAACCGCAGCTTCTCCGCCGGCAGCATCACGCTCACTCTGCTGTTCTTCGCGATGGCCGGCACCGTGTTCCTGCAGGCGCAGTACCTTCAGTTCGTCCTCGAGTACACACCTCTCGCCGCCGGGTTCGCGCTCGTCCCGGCCGCCGTCGGGATCCTGATCGCTGCCGGAGCGGGGACCCACCTCGCCGCCATGCACGGCGGCCGGGTCGCGGTCGCGGCCGGCACGCTGATCGCCGCCGGCAGTGTCGCCTTGCAGGCCGCATTCGCCGACGGAGGATCATACGTCCCGACCGGCGTCGGCCTCCTGCTGTTCGGCCTCGGCGCAGGCATCGCGATGCCCGCCGCCACGGAGATGATCATGGCAACCCTCCCGCCGGCTCGTGCCGGAGTCGGTTCCGCCGTCAACGACACCGTCCGCGAGTTCGGTGGAGCGCTCGGCGTCGCCGTCATCGGCAGCATCGCCGCCACCGGCTACGCATCGTCGATGCGCAGCGAGCTCGACGCCTTCCCCGGCCCAACGGGCAACGATCGCAGCATGATCACCGACAACGTCGGTGCCGCCATCGAGACCAGCCGGCAGTTCGGCGCACAAGGCGACCAGATCGCCTCGGCGGCACGCACCGCCTTCGTCGACTCCATGAGCCGCTCGCTGTGGATCGCCGCCGGGCTGGCCGCCTGCGCCGCAGTCGTCGCCCTCACACAGCTGCCCCGCCACTCGCCCCACAACTCGGGCGACGCTCCCACCGGCACCCACGGACATCACGGACATCACGGACATCACGGACATCACGGCAGGACGATGCCGCACGACGTCGCCCCCGCAGTGCGTCGGTCGGCATCGTGAACACCGACGTCGTCGTGATCGGCGGCGGTGCCGCCGGCCTCACCGCCGGGCTCGTGCTCGCACGAGCCCGGCGGCGGGTCATCCTCGTCGATGACCGGACCTACCGCAACGCGGCCGTCGACGAGTTCCACGGTTTCCCGACCCGCGATGCGACCGCACCCGACCGTTTCCGCACCGACGCCGTGCGCGAGCTGAGCGGTTACGGCGTCGCTTTCGCAGGTTCGACGGTGACCAGCGTGCAAGCCAGCACCCGAACCGTCCGAGTAGAACTCGACAACGGAACGACGATCAATGCGTCGGCGATGCTGCTCGCCACTGGCGTGCAGGATGATCTCCCCGAGATCGACGGACTCGGGCAGCGGTGGGGCAAGTCGGTGTTCAACTGTCCGTTCTGCGACGGCTGGGAGCAACGTGACCAACCGGTCGTGGTCATCGACGCCGCACCGGGCGCCGACCACCTCGCCAGCATGCTTCGCTCCTGGACTCCCGACGTCACGATCGTCGACGCCGACGAGGTTGCCGCACTCACCGGCCACGGGTCGACGCTCGACCACGTCGTGCTGCGCGACGGGCGCACGATCGTCGCCACGGCCGCATTCGTGAAGGCACCCGTGATCCCGCGAAGCTCGTTCGCTCGCCAGGCCGGCTGTGACATCGACGCCGCTGGATACGTCGTCACGGACGACACCGGTGCAACGAACCGCGCACTCATATGGGCTGCCGGAGATGTCCGTCGACCGCCACCGACACCGCATCAAGTGGTGCTCGCCGCAGCCGATGGCTCCACTGCCGCCATCGCAATGCACAAGGCCCTCGCCACCCGCAGCATCGATGCCACCGAGAGCGGGCCCAGGGCGTCCAGCGGCGCAACGCTCTGACCAGGCACGATGCTCGAATCCCCGGTGAGTCCGATTCCCCCAGCTCCACGAGAGGTGCCACCTACCAGGAGTCTGTACCGGTCGGACGGAAGGGTCATCCCCCGTCCCTCAAGGCGATTGAGGTGGGACGATGCGACGACTCTGGGGTCTCCCACCAGCGCCCCAGTCCGTCCGTCGGTACGTCAAGGGTGCCCGTGTGCGATCACAAGGACGAAGATCGGACGGATGACAACGTCGAGACCGCATGCCAGTCTGGCTCACAAAGGCCCAGGTGACTCCGACACCGGACGGGCGGCCGACCCAATTGACGAGTGCGGACAACGCCAGATCGTCGTGCCGACCAGGCATGCAACTGTCCAGACCTCGACTCTTCACCGCATCCGCCGCCGCAATCGGGCGGACGATGGCGGGCATGCGTAGTTGCTCCACACCCGGCGGTGGTCCACGGCCCGATCGCGAGCGCGTCGCTCGGCGCCCGGCTCTGTGGCGGCCTCAATACCGAGAGGGCGACGGAAGTGCCAGAACGCAACCCGTGTCGGTGACTGACGCACGCCAGGAGGACCTTGTTCTCTTGACACCGAGGGGACGTCGGCCGACGGTTGAGGCATGAGCCATGACGTGGTCAATGGTCAGGCTGGCTCGATCGCGGTGGATGCCCGGGTGGGTCACGAAGGTTCCCGTATCGACCTCGACGATCTCACCAAGCGGTATCGGGTCGGCGAAGTCGACGTCACTGCGCTCGATGGCATCAACCTGCATGTCGATGAGGCCGCGTTCGTCGCGATCGTCGGGCCGTCGGGGTGCGGCAAGACGACGTTGTTGAACATGATCGGGGCGCTGGACACTCCCACCTCGGGATCGGTGCGGGTGGCCGGGGTCGACGTGAGCGGAGCGTCACAGGCCGACCGGTCGATGTTGCGACGGCACAGGGTGAGCTTCATCTTCCAGACGTTCAATCTGTTCCCGGCTCTCACGGCGATCGAGAACGTGCGCTTCGGTGCGGATGCGGCACGCACGCCGGATCCGGCCGCTCGGGCGCAACAGGCGTTGGCGCAGGTCGGTCTCGCGGATCGTCATCGTCACTTCCCGCACCAGTTGTCGGGCGGCGAGCAGCAACGAGTGGCGATCGCGCGAGCATTGGCGACCGGGAACCCGATCTTGCTCGCCGACGAACCGACCGGTGAGCTGGACTTCCGGACGGGTGTCCAGATTCTCGGCGTTCTCGAGGAACAGGCACGAGCGGGCATGACCGTGCTGGTCGTCACGCACAACCGCGAGATCGCGCGTGTCGCCGATCGTGTGATCGAGTTGTCGAGCGGCCGCATCGTCTCCGACGGGCCGCCACCGGGCGGCAAGGCCGACATCGGTGAGCTGCAGTGGTGACGGCGGCACGTCCATCGAGCGGTTGGCTGGCGTGGTGGCTGCGATGGTCGTGGCGCGATCTCCGATCCCACTGGATCGCGGTGACCGCGATTGCGCTCGTGCTGGCGATCGGAACGGGCGTGTACGCGGGTTTGGGCAGCACTGCGGAGTGGCGACGGCAGTCCAACGACGCGAGCTTCGCGGCCTTGGCGATGCACGACCTTCGAGTCACGCTCAGCCCAGGCACGTTCGTCGCGGAGGATGAGTTGCTCGGCGCGATCGCGTCGATCGACGCCGCCGCGTCGGTTCGAGCTGTCGGCGAACGTCTGGTCGTCGACAGCCAGGTCGATACCGGGGCCCTGGGCGGAGTGGATTCGGTGTTGGTCCCGGCCCGGCTGGTGGGGATGACCTTCGGGTCGACACGGCCCGTCGACGACGTGTGGGTCCGCGACGGCACAGGACCGTCGGTTGATCCGTCCGATCGCAATGCCGTGCTCGAAGCCAAGTTCGCTGACCAGCGCGGGCTGCCTACCGAGGGAACCTTCCTGGTCGCAGGAGGTCGCGAAGTGACGTACACCGGGCTCGGGATCGCGCCGGAGGACTTCTTCTACGAGGGCCCGGAAGGCACGATCTTCGCCGCCGGAGAGCTCGCCATCCTGTACCTCCCGTTGGCTGCGGCACAGGACCTCGGTGGGCACGAGGGATCGGTCAACGATGCCGTCCTCATCTTGGTCGATGGCGCCGACCGGGATGCCGTCGAGACGCAGCTCACCGAAGCGATCGCCGAACTCGGGGTGAGCGCCACCGTCTCCACCCGAGACGACGCGGATGCGGTCCGGGTGCTCTATGAGGACATCGACAACGACCAGCGGTTCTGGAACGCCTTGTCAGCCCTCGTCCTGCTCGCTGCCGCGCTGGCTGCGTTCAACCTGATCAACCGGATCGTCGAGGCCCAGCGGCGCGAGATCGGGATCGGGATGGCGCTCGGCATCCCCCGGACCCAACTCGCGATCCGCCCACTGCTGATCGGCGTCCAGGTCGCCGTGCTCGGCACGATCGCCGGCCTCGGCGTCGGACTCCTGGTGGGCAACGCGTTCGGGAACCTGCTCGAGTCGTTCCTGCCGCTCCCCGACCACCGCGCACCGTTCCAGTACGGCCTGTACCTCCAAGCCGCCCTGCTCGGGATCGCGATACCGATCGCAGCCAGCGCCCTCCCGGTCTGGCGGGCGCTCCGCGTCGAGCCGATCGAGGCGATCCGTACCGGTCACCTGGCGGCCAGGTCCACCAGGCTGACCGGCTGGACCGGACGATTGCGACTGCCCGGTTCGACCATGACGCAGATGCCGATCCGCAACGTGTTGCGGACCCCGCGGCGCACGGTGCTGACCGCGGTCGGTGTGGGCGCTGCGATCACCGCTCTGGTGGCGGTGCTCGGAATGCTCGACAGCTTCGGTCGGACCCTCGAGCGAGGAAACGACGAGTTCACCAAGGGCGACGCCGACCGCGTCGTCGTCCAACTCGACACGTTCTACGCTGACGACTCCCCGGTCGTCGCCGCCATCACCGACGCTCCCGCGATCGGACACGTCGATACCGGACTGCGGCTGCCCGCTACCGCGCTCGCAGCCGAACCCGACGACGACCTCGACCTCCTGATCGAGTTCGTCGATCTCGACCGCGCGGTGTGGACACCGACCGTCGAGGGAGGCACCGCTACGACCGGCGGGGCCGACCCGCGCATCCTGCTGGCCCGCAAGGCCGCCGACGATCTGGGAGCAGGGGTCGGCGACACCATCACGCTGCGCCATCCGATCCGCACCGAAGCCGGCGGGTTCTCGCTCACCGACACTCAACTCGTCGTCACCGGCATCCACGCCAACCCGATCCGGACGTTCGCGTTCCTGGACCTCACCGCCGCCGCGCAGTTCGGGCTGCAGGGTGTCGTGAACGTCGTGCAGGCGTACCCGACCGACGACGCCTCCCGGTCCGACGTGCAGCGGGCAGTCTTCGGGCTACCCGGTGTGACGTCCAGCCAACCGGTCGCCCGCATCAGCGAAGCCATCGACGAGGCGCTCGATCAGTTCGTCAGCTTCCTCTTCGTCACCGCCGTCGCCGTCTTGATCCTCGCGCTCCTGATCGCCTTCAACGCCACCCGCATCACGGTCGAAGAACGGCGGCGGGAACACGCCACCATGCGCGCCTTCGGGCTCCCTGTCCGAACGGTGCTCGGCGTCGTCGCCAAGGAGAGCGTGCTCGTCGGCATCGTCGCGACCGTCATCGGTCTCGTCGGTGGCGTCGTCTTCCTCCAGTGGATGCTGACCTCGCTGGCCACGACCACCCTTCCCGACGTCGGGATCGATGTCTACCTCTCACCTGCGACGATCCTCATCGCTGCGATCGTCGGGATTGCCTCCGTCGCTGCGACCCCACTCTTCATCGTCCGCAGGCTCAGGCGCATGAACCTCCCCGGCACCCTCCGCGTCGTCGAGTGACGACGAGCGAGGCGCACGCTCTCGACCTCCGCGGACCAACGAGCGTGACCCTCGTCAGCAGATCCGCTTCTTGTGCGACGTGCAGACGGGGGGTTGCGCCGACGGCCGAGAGGATCCGGCGTGACTCCTGGAATCCTCATCGTCGAGGTCGGCGACGGATCCGTCGTCGACGCGAGAGCCAGTGCTGCGCGAGCCCGCCTCGTCCGGTCCGCGCCGGTTGGACGGAAAGATCGTACTCCCGTCCAGCACCTGGGATGGCTGGGCGAATGCCACCGGATCATGGCGCCGAGCAGGTAGTCGATCGTTCCGACCTCGACCGCGCTCGTCGCCGCCGGCGTCGGGACGGACGAGGAGAATCGGCGTCAGGCCTTGCGGCGCGCGTTGGCCGGATCGGACGCGAACACCGGCAGAGCACCGCGGTCGGTCACCCGGCGAGACGGTCCCGATCGTCTGTCTGTCCGAAGAGATGGAAGAGAGACGAGGATGAACGTTCGCAGACGGACACCAATCGTGCTGCTCGTGCTGGCAGCCGCTGCGTGCAACACAGACGGTGCCGCAGGACGGCCGGCGACTTCCGTCGACGCCGGGTCGGCCGGTGTGGTCCCGGTCGGGACGGGATCTGCGCCGGCGGCCGAGACCGCATCCGCGGAACCGCGCGACGAACCGCTGCAGATCATCGTCGACTACAGCCCCACGTCGTCCGACGTCGCCGCGCTGATGTACGTGACACAACATCCCGACGCAGACCTGCTCGCCGTCACGCTGGCAGGAACGGGCGAGTCGCATTGCACCAAGGCAACCTCGAACACCGAGGCGCTGTTGGCATCTGTCGGCCTGTCGGACGTTCCGGTTGCATGTGGCCGGGAACAGCCGATCGGTCCGGGCAACGAATGGCCCGACGAGTGGCGCGCAAGCGCCGACCGGCTCGACGGTCTGGATCTCCGAGATGCGGGCGATGCGGCCGCATCCTCCAACATCGACGCCGCTGACCTCCTCGCTTCGCTCGCGTCCGATGCCCACCCGGTGACGATCATCGCGCTCGGCCCACTGACGAATCTTGCGGTCGCGATCGAGCGCCACGACGGGTTCGCACAGCACGTCGCCGGCGTCGTCACGATGGGTGGTGCGGTCACCGTCATCGGAAACGCGACGAACGACACGGCGGAGTGGAACTACTTCATCGACCCGACCGCCGTCGACATCGTGCTCCGTTCGGGCATACCCGTGACCATGGTGCCGCTCGACGCGACGAACGACGTGCCCGTGACCCGGGCATGGTTCGATGCACTCGGCAGGCACCGGACGACTGTGGCGGCGAACGCCGTCCACGACCTGTTCGAGGCCTCACGCCCGTTCGAGTTCGGGTTCTACTTCTGGGACGAACTGGCCACGGCCGCCACGTTCGATCCGACGCTCGTCACCTTCGACGAGCAGCCGATCAGCATCGACCTCGACGGCCCCGGACAGGGCGCGACCCGCATCGACCCGGCCGGGACGACGGTGCGGATTGCGGTCGCTGCTGACAGCGAGCGATTTCACGAGGAGTTGTTGGCAACGCTCAACGGTGGTGCTCCTCCGCCCGACAACACCGCTACGTCGCCGGCCGAGGTCGAGTACTTCCGAGCCGTGGAGCAATCGGTCCGCGTTCTCCGCGATGCAATCGACACGCTCCTTCGATCGCAGCTCGAAACGGAGATGCAGGGGATCGAGCAACGAGCTGCGAACGACGAGCTCACGCCGGAGGATGACGTCACACTGCGGACCTTCCTCACGGACTTCTGGACCGGGGCAGAGGTTCACACGACGGTCCTCCGCGACGCTCTCCTCCGACTCGATCCGCCCGCTGCTGTGCAACCCGAACACGACGCCTACGTCGCGGCTCTCGATGCCTTGATCGCCAGCACGCATGATCGTCTCGCCGATATCCAGACACGCGACACGGCTGATCTCCTCAGCAGCCTGTGGGAACCCAGCGAGGAGATCGAGGCGATGACCGCATCGTGTGAGGCTCTGCACGCAGCGGCGTCCTCCCGCGGCATCACGACGATGATCTGCCCCTGACCGCTCACATCGCGGCCCGCTCGCGAACGCACACCTCGACCCGTTCTTGCGCGTCAGCGCGGTCGATCACCGAAGGCGACACGATCACGTCGTCGACGAAGCCGCCGATGCCCCCCCTCTCAGAGCATCCGATCGTCGACCCATGTCGATGGGAACGTAGGCCGAGCACCGTGGCAGTGCGATCGTTGGACACCGTCAGCGTCGTCGCCGACTCGAGTTCGGCGGCGATGATCGTGTCGTCGCAGAGGTAGTGGTCGAAGTCCGGCGTCCGCAGCAGGCCGTTCACTGGTCGTAGCCGGGGCATTCCCGGGCCAGTCGGCGCAACAGGCCGGGCCACTCGGTGGCGCCGTCGCAGTTGTAGTGCGGCGACGCGTACATCTGTTGCTGGAAGCGGGCGACCTCGTCATCGGAGATGAGATGGAGTTGCTCACCGGTGGACATCGCCCGGATCTGGACGTCGCAGGATTGTCGCAGGAAGTACGCCCGGAAGAAGGCTTCGGCCGCGACCCGACCGAACGAGTAGTGGCCATGGTTGCGACTGATGAGCAGGTTGTGCGCCGCGGCCGCTGCGACGAAGCGCTCGCCGAACGACTCGTGCTCACCTCCCCCACCGGCTCGTCGATCTCGTCGATCGCCTCCGTCCTCGCTGATCAGCGATCGACGAGGGTCGAGCGGATCAGAATCCGTCGCCGATCGGGTGCGGGTCCATGACGGGATTCGGACGGACGGGACGGGACAGGACAGGAAACACCGGCCAAGAGCGGACGTTCCCGGTCGACGAGTCCCACTCCAGAACTCTCCGCCGTGAGGAACGCCGCATCCAGTCGACCTACGCCCTCGAACTGGCCGAGCCGTCGACCACGTCCGACGCGACGCGGTCTCGACCCTGATCGGCCCGACGTCGAATCGAGCGGCCGCATGGTCGACGGAGGGGACTCGCGTTCAGCACCTGGAGGCACGAGCCACGCGACACTGACGCTCGACCCATCGATCCAGTGGCTGGGGTCGACCATGACACCAACGGGCGGGCACGGTCCGATCAGTCCGCAAGCACGGCGTCGACGACGGCGAGGGGGCAGCTCGCCCGGCGGGGGTCCCTCACCCGTGGGTCGAAGACTCGAAGGGAGTTCATGATCAAGGCAATCACCAGGGAGCGGTTCGGAGCCTCCGACGTGCTCCAGCTCCACGACATCGACTGGCCGCGGTGTGCTTCGGGTTCAGCCGGATGCGGCTGCGACAGCGTCGAGTCCGTCGAGGATGACGTCGAGGCCGAAGTCGAACTCACGGCCGAAGTCGTAGCCCGGTTGGAGGACGTGTTCGGTGGTGAACTCGACGAGGTGCGGGTACGCCCCCTCGGGCATGGCGGCGGTGATCGACTGCGCGAGATCGGCCATGTCATCGCCGTCGATGGCCGGGAGGTTCGCTTCCTGTAGCGCGAACCCGTAGATGAAGGCGTCGATCACGGCGTAGGCGTGGGCGGTCATCTCGAGCGAGAAGCCACCGGATCGCAGACATCCGATGACGGCGTCGTGATGCCGCAAGGTCGCCGGCCCGGGCGAGGTACGCGACTCCATCAACGGTGCCGCCCACCGATGTCGGGCCAACACGACGCGGGCCGACGTCGCTCGCTGCCGGATCGCTTGCTTCCAGTGGGCGTCGGTGGGTGGGAGGTCGATCTCGCTGAAGACCAGGTCGATCATTCCGTCGATGATCGCCTCCTTGTTGGGGACGTGGTGGTAGATCGTCATCGGCTTCACGTCGAGCTCGACCGCCAACTTGCGGATTGTCAACGCATCGACCCCGATCCCGTCGGCGAGTGCCACAGCGGCCGCGATCACCCGCTCGCGCGACAGCACCGGGCGCGTCGAGGCGACCGTCTGTGGCGCCTCCTCGCCGGTGGTCGCGGAGGTGTCAGTGGTTGGTGGCATCAGGGGATCTTCTCCATTCACGATTGACATCCGTACTTAGTACGGGTATCGTCCACGAGCGTCATCGTACTAAGTACGATCGACGCGAGCAAGGACCAGCACCAAGGACCAGCACAAGGAAGAACACCATGACGAACACCACGACCAAGAACAGCACGACCAAGAACACCACGACCAAGAACACGACGAACACAACGACGAACACAACGACCCGCCCGACCACATCCACCGACGACCAGCCGGCGACCGTGCCAGCAACCATGCGGGCGATCGTCCAGCGCTCGTACGGTTCGGCCGACCGGCTCGAGTTGGCGATCGTCGACCGGCCGGCCATCGCCGCCGACGAGGTGTTGATCGAGGTACACGCCGCCGGTGTCGATCGTGGCGTCTGGCATCTGATGACCGGCACCCCCTATCTGATCCGCATCGCCGGGTTCGGGTTGACGAAGCCGAAGCAGCCGATCCAGGGCCACGACGTCGCCGGCCGCGTGGTCGCCGTCGGATCCGACGTCTCCCGCTTCTCCCCCGGCGACGAGGTGTTCGGCATCGCCAGCGGATCGTTCGCCGAGTACACCACCGCCAAGCAGGACAAACTCGCCCTCAAGCCGAACACCGCCACCTTCGAACAAGCAGCTGCGTCGACGATCTCCGGCATCACCGCACTCCAGGCCCTGACCGACGTCGGCAAGCTCCGGGCCGGCCAGGACGTGCTCGTGATCGGCGCCTCCGGCGGCGTCGGCACGTTCGCCGTCCAGTTGGCCAAGGCGCTCGGCGCCCGGGTCACCGGCGTGGCCAGCACCGCCAAGCTCGACCTCGTCCGCTCGCTCGGCGCCGATCACACCGTCGACTACACGACCGACGACGCCACCGACGGCAGCCGCCGGTACGACCTGATCATCGACGTCGGCGGACGCACGCCCGTTCGCGGGCTCCGCCGAGCCCTCACCAGCCGGGGAACCCTCGTGATCGTCGGCGGCGAGGACGGCGGCCGTTGGACCGGAGGTATCGGTCGACAACTCCGAGCCGTGCTGCTGTCACCGTTCACCAAGCAGCGCCTCACCACGTTCATCAGCAAAGAGGCCCGTTCGTCGATCGAGCGGCTCGCCGAGTTCATCCAGGCCGGCGCCGTCGTGCCCGCGGTCGCGCAGCGCTTCGCGCTCGAGGACACCGCCGAGGCGATCCGCCAGATGGAAGCAGGCACGACACGCGGCAAGTCCGTCGTCGTCGTGCGCACTGATGGAGACTCACCTTCCTGAAACATCGGCCCCAACACCGAACTCAACGTCTTCGAGTTCGGCGGCAACGACCAGTCCACCTACCAGACACCGATGTTCGGCCGCGGCCGATTCGACCACCTCGGTGTCGAGCCGAGTCGATCGAGGCCTTCTCCGAGACGGCCTGACGCGGCGCCGTCTTCAGGACCGGACCGGAGGCACCGATAACCTGGTGTGCTACTCGGCCCGCAAGATCGCTCGTATGACGACGTGCGACGCCGACTCCTCTTCCAGCGGGCGGCACTGACGGCACTGGTCGCCGGCATCGTCATCGTGCTGCCACTCGGCCCGAACCGCCTGATCCTGGCGGCGATCATCGTGGCCGTGCAAGCGGCGTCGACCTGGCCGATCGAACGTCGTCGACCTTCGCCGATCGACGAGCTCGGTGCGTTCATGCTGGTCGAACACGGACTCGTCGCGGTCGCAGGAGTCGTCTGCCCGCCGAGCTACGTCGGCGCGAGCATGTTGGCGATCGCGTCACTCGGCATCAACGCGCCCTACCTCACGACCCGGTGGCTGCGCCGGATCACCCCGGTGACGATCGCCGCCACCGTGATCGCCCCACTCGTTCGCGACGTCAGCCACGCGCCGACCGTCATCTGCATCTCGGGGCTCCTCTCGTTGCACATGGCCTTCAACCGCAGCGGCGCCGTGGTCGTGGCCGAGCACGCCGTCGCGAAGGCACAGTGGCAGGCCGACCACGACCCCTTGACCGGCTTGGCGAATCGCCGGGTCTTGATCGATCGACTGGACCAACTCGAACCGGACACCGACATGGGTCTGATCCTGATCGACATGAACAACTTCAAGGTGATCAACGACACGTTCGGGCACGACGCGGGTGACCTCGTCCTCCGTTCGATCGCCGATCGCCTGACCGACTGCGGCGACTCGAATCTCGCGATTCGTCTGGGGGGAGACGAGTTCGCCGTGATGGTCCCGGGGAACGCGGCGGAGACCGACCACACCGCCGAGCTGGTCCTCGAGATGCTCTCGACTCCGATCCGACTGCCCGAGACCGAGGTCCACTCCGACGCATCGATCGGCATGGCCCACACGTCGTCGGCCGCTCGCCACGAGTTGCTGCGGTTCGCCGACATCGCCATGTTCCAGGCGAAGCGCAACGGGATGGGTCGATCGTGGTACTCGGCGGGGGAGGAACAACGCGAGAGTCGCCAGGTCCGATCAGACCCGACGACGAGTGGTGCGCCGCCGTCGGACGCCCCCGTGATCCTACGATCGGTGTGACGACGGGAGCGTCGCCGGCCGCGCCGTGCGAACGATCGAGTTCAATCGCCGACGGAGATCGGGACGCGGTCGTCGGCCGCTTCCACGTAACCCTCGACGTGGCGTCCTTCGACGTCGATGCTCGGCAGGAGGCGGTCGATCCACTTGGGAATCCACCAGTTCCGATCACCCAACAACTCCATCGTCGCCGGGACGAGCAGCATGCGCACGACGGTCGCATCGACCGCGACGGCAATCGCCAGGCCGAGTCCGAACATCTTGAGGCTGCGATCGTCGCCGATCACGAACGACAGGAAGACACACACCATGATCAGCGCGGCGGCGGTGATCACGCGAGCGGTGGCGGCAAGGCCGTCGGCGACCGCGACCGCGTTGTCACGACTCCTGTCGTAGTGCTCCTTGATGCGCGACAGCAAGAACACCTCGTAGTCCATCGAGAGACCGAAGACGATCGCGAACATCATCATCGGGATCCACGGTTCGATCGGGCCAGACTTGTCGACGCCGATCAGCGACTTGCCCCATCCCCACTGGAAGATCGCGACCAACCCACCGTACGCGGCGCCGATCGAGAGCAGGTTGAGGATCACGGCCTTGATCGGCACGAGCAACGAGCGGAACACCGCCATCAGGAGGATGAACGACAGGATCAGGACCGCGCCGATCAACACGGGAAGCCGTCGGCCCAGGTAGTGGGAGAAGTCGATGCCACCTGCCGTCCACCCACCGACCCTGGCGTCGAGACCGGATGCCGGGATGAGGTCGTCGCGGAGGTCGTTGACGAGGCGTTCCGTCGCAGCGTCCTGCGGTGTCTGTGCCGGTGTGATCTGGATCAGCGCGAGGTCCGGGGCGAGCGATGCGACCTGCGGCGGCGGCGACTCCGCGACACCGTCGGCCGCCGCGATCGTCGCTGCGAAGGCGTCGAGCCGGGCCTCATCGGTCGCCGCATCGCCGGCGACGGTGACGATGATCGGGCCGCCGACGCCAGGGCCGAACCCCTCGGCGAGCAGGTCGTAGGCGCGCCGGGCGGTCTGCCGCTCCGGCAGGTTGCCGGTGTCACCGAAACCCAGGCGGATCGAGAACAGCGGGACGGTGAGCAGCACGAGGAAGCCGGCGGCCCCGATCAGCACGGGCCAGGGCCGATGCTGGATGAACCGCGACCACTTGTACCAGAAGGTCTGATCATTCGGCTTCGGCGCTCGATGAGGGAGCGGCACTCGCAGCGCAGGGATCGCGAAGCTGACCGCAGAGACGACGACCACCAGGATCACACCGACCAAGAAGGGGACAGGATCCTCGGTGAGCACGCCGGCGATCGCTCCGATGATGAAGATGCTCACGCCCGCCAACGCAGCGCGCGTTGTGGTGTTGACTCGGCGACGGACGATCGCAAGGAACGCTGGGAGCAACGTGAGCGAGGCCGCCATCATCATCAGCACACCCGTGATCGCGCCGACTGCGAGGCCGTTCATGAACGCCAGACCCATGAGGAACATGCCGCACAGGGAGATCAGCACAGCGGAGCCTGCGAACAGCACGGCCCGGCCGGCGGTGTTGATCGCGTCGACGATCGCGTCGTCGACGTCGAGGCCGTGATGCAGTCCCTCGCGGTAGCGCTGGACGATGAACAGCGCGTAGTCGATCCCCACGCCGAGCCCGATCATCGCCGTCATCTGAACGGTGAAGTCGGGCATCGAGATCGGGTGCGAGGCCAGCGTGACCAAACCGGCTCCGGTGACCAGGCCGACGATCGCGGTCCCGATCGGCAAGCCCATCGCGAGGACCGAACCGAACGCGAGGATCAGGATGATCATCGCTGCTATCAGGCCGTAGAGCTCGGACGCCGGCAGCTCGAACTCGCCGAACACGTCACCGCCGTATTCGATCGTCAGGCCGTCGATCTTCCCCGGACCTTCTGTGATCGGATCGTCGAGCGCCTTGACCTTGTCGGCGAGATCGAGGAACTCGGTCTGGTCACGGTCGGTGATGTTGAGCTGGGCGAACGCGATCGTGCCGTCAGCGTCGATCTGCCCCTGACCGTCGTACGGGCTGATCACCTCGATGCCCTCGAGCTGGTCGATCTCCGCGAAGAATCCGTTCATCGCTGCTACGACGGCCGGTTCGTCGACGCCCTGCTCGGCCTTGAACACCACTTGCCCGGTGAAGCCGGCGCGTTCGGGACTGACCGCTTGGATCTGATCGATCACGTCGGCCGACTCCGAGTCGGGCGGCGTGAAGTCGGTGCTGAACGCCGACCCGGCTACCCCGGCGAAGATGTTGACGACCAGCAGTACCGGGACCCAGATCGCGAACACCACGATCCATTTGCGGCGGACGCAGAACCGAGCTACACGAGCCAGCATGGAGCCACAGTACGCGAGCGCAGAGGCCACGTCTGCACGTCGGTGGGGCGAGCGTGGTGGGTCGAGGGGCTGCTGCGCATCCTGATCGGATGAGGTCCGCTGCGGTCTTGAACGATCGTTCAAGACGGGGTACGTTGAGGAGCCATGGCATCGCCGAACGTGCTCCTCGTGATGGCCGACCAACTCGCGCCGCACTTCACGGCGACCTACGGCCATCCCCTCGTCTCCACCCCACATCTCGATGCGCTGGCAGCACGCGGCGCCAGGTTCGATGCTGCGTACTGCCACTCCCCCCTGTGTGCGCCGGCGCGTTTCACGATGCTGGCCGGACAGCCGATGTCCGCGATCGGCGCGTGGGACAATGCCAGCGAGTTCCCGGCGTCCACGCCGACGTTGGCGCACCACCTCGCGCTGAGCGGCTACCGGACGGTGTTGTCGGGCAAGATGCACTTCGTCGGGCCGGACCAGCTCCACGGCTTCGAGGAGCGATTGACGACCGACATCTATCCGGCCGACTTCGCCTGGACGCCGAACTGGGACCGCGCCGGCGAACGAATCGGCAAGTGGTACCACAACATGGACGTGCTCCAGGAGGCCGGGCAGGCCGTCACCACCTACCAGATCGACTACGACGAGGAGGTGGGGTACGCCGCCCGCCGGAAGCTGCTCGACATGGCGCGCGACGCCGACGATCGCCCCTTCTTCCTCTGCGCGTCGTTCATCCATCCGCACGACCCGTACGTGGCGCGGCCCGAGTGGTGGAAGCTGTACGACCAAGGCGACATCGACATGCCCGACGAGTGGGACGAAGCCGGTCTCGATCCGCACACGCGCCGGATCCGCACCGGCATCGAGGCCGACTCCGTCGGCTACACCGAGGAGCAGGTTCGCGCGGCACGCCACGGCTACTACGCCAACGTCAGCTACTTCGACGACTGGCTGGGCCGGCTCGTGGCCACGCTCGAGGAGACCGGCCGACTCGACGAGACCATCGTCATCGTCACCAGCGATCACGGAGACATGCTCGGCGACCGGGGCACCTGGTTCAAGATGTCGTTCCACGAACGGTCGGCACGCGTCCCGCTGGTGCTGGCCGGACCGGGCATCGCTCACACCACCGTGCCGAACGCGTGCTCCCACCTCGATCTGCTGCCGACACTGCTCGACATCGCCGGATCCCCGCCGGCCGCTGGCGACTTCGTCGGGCGAAGTCTGCTGAACGCCGCGTCGGGTGCCGTCGACGACGTCGACGAGACCTTCGGCGAGTACGCCGCCGAGATGACCTCGGAACCGATCTTCATGATTCGGCGCGGCCCGCACAAGTACATCCACTGCGACACCGACCCACCGCAGCTCTACGACGTCGGCGCCGACCCCTTGGAGCGGACGAACCTGGCGAACGACCCGGCTCACACCGAGCTCGCCGCCGCGCTCGCGGTTGAGGTCGCATCGCGTTGGGACTCGACGGAGATTCGGCAGCGGGTCGTCGCGTCACAGCGGAGCAGGCGGCTCGTCTACGACGCGATGACGCAGGGTCCGCTGGTGTCGTGGGATCATCGTCCGGTCAACGACGTCGCCAACCTCTACGTCCGGAACCATCAGGACTGGGCCGACGCAGGGGCACGAATGCGGTTCCCGCGACACGAATCGGGGGCGTCGACGTGACTCGGTCGACCACGGACATCTTCCTGGGCTACGACCCCGATCCTGCTGCGTCGATGTCACTCCACGCCGACGCCTACACCGAACCCGAGTGGTTCGAGCGCGAGCAGCGCGCCGTCTTCCGCGCTGCATGGCAGTGGATCTGTCACGTCGAGCGACTCCGTGGACCCGGCAGCTACGTCGCCGCCGAGGTGGCCGGCGTGCCCGTGGTCGCAGTTCGCGGCAGGTCGGGCGAACTGAGCGCCTTCTACAACGTGTGCAAGCACCGAGCGCATCAGCTCCTGGCGGGCGAAGGACGCACGCGTGCCATCGTCTGCCCGTACCACGCCTGGACGTACGGCCTCGACGGCCGTCTGGTCGCCGCGCGCCGGACCGCCGACCTCCTGAACTTCGACGTCACCGAGGTCTGCCTCGATCCGGTGCGGGTCGAGGAGTTCGGCGGATTCGTCTACGTCAACCTCGACGCGGACGCGGTTCCGCTGTCCGAGCAGGCCGCGGGTCTCGCCGCCGCGATCGCCCACTGGGCGCCCGACGTCGAGCAGCTCACGTTCGCCCACCGCCTCACCTACGACATCGCGTCGAATTGGAAGAACGTCGTCGACAACTTCCTCGAGTGCTACCACTGCCACATCGCTCACCAGGACTTCGTGTCGCTCGTCGACATGGACACCTACCGGGTGACGACCGACGACATCTACTCGAGCCACATGGCCGAGGCCGGTACGAGGTCGAACAGCGCCTACGACGTGTCGGGTGCCACGGTGACCGATCATGCCGTCTGGTGGCTGTGGCCCAACACCTGCCTGATGCGCTACCCGGGCCGCGGGAACATGATCGTGCTGCACATCATCCCGGTCGGCCCCGAGCGAACCCTGGAGACGTACGACTTCTACCTGGAGAGCGCAGAGCCGAACGCGGCCGAGCTCGAGGCGATCCGCTATCTCGACGAGGTGCTCCAGGTCGAGGACATCGGGCTCGTCGAGAGTGTCCAGCGCGGGATGCGAACCCCGGCCTTCACCCAGGGCCGGATCGTGCACGACCCGGCCGGCTCGGGCCTGTCAGAGCACGCGGTCCACCACTTCCACGGGCTGGTGCTCGATGCCTACCGGGCCGACATCGGCGCCCGGGGCGACGACCGATGACCGGCATGTTGGCGGGACGGGTCGCACTGGTGACCGGCGGGTGTGGCGGTGCGGGTCGCGCCGTGTGCGAGCGCTTCGAGGCCGAGGGCGCCACTGTCTACGCCGGCGACATCTCAGCGGCCGGGAGCGTCGACAACGCGAGCGGGAGCGGGGAGTTCCTCCAACTGGACGTGACGTCTGAAACCGAGGTGCGTCAGACGATGGACCGGATCGCGGCCGAACACGGCGTCCTCGATGTGCTCGTCAACGCAGCCGGCATCGAGATGGAGCTCACCATCGAGGAGACGTCGCTCGACCAGTGGAACCACATCATGGCCGTCAACGTGACCGGCACGTTCCTCACATCGAAGTACGCGCTGCCACTGCTGCGCACGTCGCCACACGCCTCGATCATCAACTTCGGTTCGTACGACGGCTACATCGCCGACCCCAACCTCGCGGCCTACTGCGCGACGAAGGGCGCCGTCCACGCACTCACTCGGGCGATGGCGTGCGATCACGGCAGGGAAGGCATCCGCGTCAACGCGATCTGTCCCGGATACATCGACACGCCGATGCTGGAGCAGTTCGTGCCCGACGGCGTCGACCCGGCGATCGCACGAGCCGAGATGATCGAGGTGCACCCCTTGCGCACCATCGGCACGCCGACCGACGTGGCCAACCTCGTCAACTGGTTGGCGTCGGACGAAGCCCGCTACGCGACCGGCCAACTCTGGGTGCTCGACGGCGGCATCTCCGCCCAAGTCCAGCAGATGAGGTTCTGAACCATGTCGGCGTCCGGCGCCATGACGCCACCCGACAGCGATGTCGGTTCACGCGAGCAACAGATCCTCGACGCCGTGATCAAGCTCATCAGCAGAGGCGGAATCGCGGCGGTGAGCATGCGAGCGGTGGCGCGCGAGGCGGGGGTGGCACTCGGACTGATGAATTACCACTTCGACACGAAATCGTCGCTCATCGCGGCCGCGCTGCGTCGGATCGGCGACGAGGACGCCCGGCTCGTTGCCGCCGAACCCGGCCTGACTCCGATCGAACAACTCCGCTTCGCGTTGCGCCGCGTCGCCGACGCCGAGTTCCTGCGCCCCGACTATCTCGGCCTCCGACTGCACCTCTGGTCGCTCGCGACCGTCGACGACGAATTCGCGGAGATCAATCGCGCCGCGCAGACCCGCTACAGCGCCGACCTCGCGACACTCATCGCCCGAGCCCGACCCGAGCTCCCCCACGACGAGATCGCGAGACGCGCCGCCGACATCCTGGTCATCCAGAACGGCATCTGGCTCACCTCCGTCCTCATCGCCGACCCGACCACGATCGTCCGCAGCGTCCAGGCATGCGAGGACATCGCACTCACCCACTGACGGTCGACCGCCACAGCGGGACCGAGCCGGCGATCAGGCGACCGGCGACGTCGAACCCGGCCGCCCACGAGCGTGATGCCTCACAGACGAACTCACACCGACGCAGAGCTTCGCGACCGCAACAGCCGTTCGAGTGTCCGGCCGGTCAGCATGCCGACCGTCAGTCCCATCGCGACCGCGGCGGCCACGCCGACCCCGGCGTGCACCCAGCCCGGCCAGCCGTTGGGCGCGGACGACAACGCGACGACCGGAATCGTCACTCCGAGCAGCCAGGCGCCGGCCGAGACCCAGACCCACCGATTCGACTGGGCCACGGTCCGGCGCAGGATGCGCCACTGTGCGTAACCCATCGCGAGGAGCCCGACAGACCACGCGGGGACGAGCACCACTGCGAGCAGCGCCGCAGGAGCGACGTCTGCACCCATCAGCGCAGCCCCGCCCATGCCGACGAACCACGCGAACCCGGCCGCCGCGGCCGTCGCCAGGACCCAGTCCCGACGGTCGATGTTCGGTGCGAAGCGGGCGAGTACCCGCGCCTGGGCCATGCCGATGGCTCCACCCTCCACGAGGCCCGCCAACGTGAGCCCCATCACCAACGCGAGATCGGACGCTCCGATCGCCGCCATCGTCGCACCCGTGACAGCTGGCGGCACGAACCCGACGAGCTCGCCGACCACGAACGCCCACGTCCATCGTCGGCGGAACCCGTCCAGGCCTCTCGGCGGCGCGTCCGACACGGTGATCATCGCGGTCGGTGGCACACGACCGCGGCGAGTCGGGCGCTCGACCCGCGTGCATTGCCACCGAACACGCGTACAGCCGACGTCACGGGATCTCCTGCGGCCACGATCCCAGCGTCTCCCCGACGCCACCGCGGCGGTAGAGCCATTCGGCCGGCGGGATCACCCTGACCGCGCCGGGAATATCACAGGACGAGCCGGGTTGTTGCTATTGTCCGTACAATACGGTTGTGTCCGTACAATTAGGTCCAACTGATCACCCATGGGCCCGACGAAAGGATCAGACATGAGCTTGCATCTGGGCGACACCGCCCCCGACTTCACTGCCGACACCACCGATGGCGTGATCTCGTTCCACGACTGGAAGCGCGGGTCGTGGGCCGTCTTCTTCAGCCATCCGGCCGACTTCACACCGGTGTGCACCACCGAGCTCGGCCGAACCGCTGCGCTGCAGAGCGAGTTCGCCAAGCGCAACACCAAGGCGATGGCGCTGTCGATCGACCCCGTCGAGGACCACCACGCGTGGGCGCCCGACATCAGCGAGGTCACCGGCACCCCGCTCAACTTCCCCATCGTGGCCGACCCCGACCGCACGGTCGCCGAGCTCTACGACATGATCCACCCGGGTGAGGGCGACACCTCGACGGTCCGGTCGGTGTTCATCATCGACCCCGACGACAAGCTGCGCCTGACCCTCACCTACCCGAAGTCGGTGGGCCGCAACTTCGACGAGATCGTCCGCGTCCTCGACGCCCTCCAGGCCACCGACCGCAATCCGATCGCCACGCCCGCCGACTGGCGCCCCGGTGACCGGGTGATCGTCTCCCCAGGGCTCTCGACCGAGGACGCCCGAACACGCTTCGAGAACGTGGTCGAGGTCAAGCCCTACCTGCGCTACGCCGACGCCCCCACGTCCTGAGCCGAGTCATGCATCGCTCGCGGTGGCCGGCTTCGGAGCCGGCCACGGCACGGGCGGCGTCTGCCGATAGGGCCGCTCGCGGCACCACTGGGTGACGATCCACTTCTCCCCTTCGTCGACGGGCGCTCCCCCATGGAGCGACGTCGGGTCAACTCTGCCCTTCGCGTCGACGTAGGTGAAGTACACGGCCCGCCCCCGAACCGGTCGCACCTCGAGCCCGATCTCCGGAAACACCGTCGCGCCACCGACGGCGACATCGGACAGATAGCAGATGAGCGTCGCCACCCGTTGGCCGTGGCGTACGACCGTGGACTCTGTGGGCCGATCGTCACCAGCGGGTGCGCCGTCGTCCGCCTCGTCCACATCGAAGTAGTCGAAGTGGGGCTCGTACCGGTCGCCGGGCGAGTAGCGAAGCACCTGCAGCGGTTCCCCGTGATCGGGTGGCAGCCCGATGATCGAGATCAACCGGCGCTGGATCTCGTCGGCGACGCCCGACGCACCGGGCTCGAAGAACGTGCCGGAACTCGAGCGGGCAAGGTCCTCCGTTCCGTCGACGTTGTCCCGATCGATCACCAGTGATCGGGACATTCGCCGACCGGCGTCAGCGACGAGGGCCGCACACTCGGCGTTCGACAGCACACCGTCGAGCACCACCAAGGCGGGAGACTCCACGACCGTCGCGACCCGAACGATGCGATCGTCCACGACCACGTGGTTGGCCCCGAACGAGGTCGGTGGCGTCGGCTGCATCGTCATCGGTCAGAAGTCTTCACCATTTCACGACCGGTGACAGCGCACTGGTGGCCCGCTCGGCTGCGTTCCGCACGGGCCACCGCAGTGCCGAACCCGTCAGTCGAGTGCGACGATGCCGCACGCAATCCGGCCGCCTGCGTCACCGGCACCCTTCGTGGCGGTGTCCGGACCTGCGCCCTCCGGGCCGACGTACCGGTCGGGGATGTTCGCGTAGTTGTCCGGCCCGGCGTGGAGGATCACGGCGCGACCCTCGATCTCGTGTGGATCGAATCGCCCGGTCACCGACCGTGCGTATCCGGTTCCGTCGCCGAGCACCTGGATCACCGGCAGGTCACCGGCGTGACTGCCGTGCACGGCTCCGGTCGGGTTCCAGTGACCGCCGACGTTCGTGAAACCGGCCGCCGCGTCACACGGTCCACCGACGTCGTTGGCGTGCAGGTGGAACCCGTGATAGCCGTCGAGTCCCACCGTGATGTTCTTCAGCGTTGCCTTGACGACGGTGCCGTGTCGGTCGCCCTCGAACTTGACCTTGCCGACGCGGTGACCGCTGGCGTCGCGGAGGACCGCCACGCCGTCCCATCCGTGTCCGGATGCCGATCCGGTCGTCGCCGCGAGCGACGCGCCTCCAGCGAGTGCGGCGGCTCCCAGCGTCACCCAGACAACCTTCTTCGATCGTGGCCGTCGTGACTCGGCCGATGAGGTGTTCATCTCAGTTCTCCCATTCGTCGCGGGGAGCACGATGCGCCCCATACCGACAGACGAAGCGACGACCCGGACGGGTGACACGAGAGCGAGCTCCGGCGAGGTCCACGAACACCGACCCGTTCACCAGATCCAACAAAGCGGTCTCACGAACACCGGTGTACGCCGAGGAGCTCTCGCGAGGTCCACGAACACAGAGTCGCCGGTGCACGGAGCCGGATGGTCACGACGTCGACGTGCGTGACAACACGGTGTCGACCACGTCGTCGACGAACTCGTCGGGCTGCTCCGATCGGTCTCGAGCGGATCGACCATCTGACCGACGCCGACGACGGCCCGGTAGAGATCCGGATGCTGCCGGACGACGAGCGCACCCCAGGACCGTGCCCCCGACTGGCCGGCCAGGATGATCCGATCCTGATCGAAGCGATCCCTGAGGTAGTCGGTCACGGCGACGGTGTCCTCCACGCTGCTCTCGAGCGACAGCGTGTCGGTCGGGTCGAGCACGGTGTACGAATTGCCGGTGCCGCGCCGGTCCGACGTGACGACGGTGACGTACGCCTCGATCTCGGGCAGATGATTGCGCATCGCACCCATCTCCGAACCGCCCGGCCTGCCAGCGAGGAACCTGTGCAGCTCGACCAGATGACGCAGCCGTGGGTGGCGATGAGCACGCGCCCGTCGACGATGTTGTGGTCCACCGGGTCGACGGCGACGAGCCGACGACGGAGCCGGGCGGCGAGATCGAGGCGGTGTCGGGCGTCTCGGGCCCGATGTCGAGGACCGTCTGCTGCGGCCCGACCCCGAGCGCTTCGACCGTGTCGACGAGCGAGCTCGACGACACCGGCGACAGACTGCGCTCGAGCACCGCCTCGATGGCGGCACCGGTGAGCTACTGCGGGCCGTACACCTGCTCGACGGTGATCGGTTCCGATCGGCCCATGACCACGTGTCGAGGAACGGACCGATTGCTCATCGCGTGTGCCGCCGATCGGAGCCCGCAGGCCCTTCGTCCCTAGCGCCGGAGCGGCGCGACGGCGCACCGTGAACTCGTGAACCACCTCGATGAGGCGCGCGTGCAGGCACTCCATGGCCGCAGCGTGCTGACCACCCATGACTGGCCCACCGCCGATCTCGAGACGCTGTTGGCTGTCGCCGCTCGGCTGGAGGCACTCGACCGCGGCGGCACGGATCTGCGGTGGCTGCGTGGCGAGCTCGCGTACGCCATGTTCTTCGACAACTCCACCCGCACGAAATCGGCATGGGCCGGCGCGGCGGCCCGACTCGGTATGCATCCGGTGATCGTCGACGGCTCGTCCACCCAGGTCGCTCACGGCGAGACGGCAGAGGAGACGGGTGCGATGCTGGGCATGAACGCCCACGCACTCGGGGTCCGCCACGACCTCATCCTGGGTGAGGGCAACTCGTTCATGCGCGACGTGCAACGGGGCATCGACGACTATCTGGCCGCGACCGACGACCCACGCGTGGTGCCGATCGTCAACCTGCAGTGCGACATCGACCATCCGACCCAATCGCTCGCCGACCTGCTCTGGCTGCATGAGCACTTCGGCGGATCGGTGGCGGGGCGACGCATCGCGATGAGCTGGGCGTACTCACCGAGCTACGCAAAACCGCTGTCGGTGCCCCAGGGCGTGGTGTCGCTGCTCACCCGTTTCGGAGCGCACGTGACCCTCGCCCATCCACCCGGATACGACCTGTTGCCGGATCCGATGCAGTGGTCCGCAGCCGGGGCAACCGAGTCCGGGGGATCGTTCCTCCTGACCGACGACATGGACGCTGCGTTCGCCGGCGCCGAAGCGGTGTACCCCAAGTCGTGGGGCCCCCAGGCGCTCATGGTCGAGCGTGTCGAAGCCAACCGCCGGGGTGACGTCGCTTCGATGAAGGACATCGAGCAGCGTGCTCTCGCCCACAACGCACAGTTCCGGGACTGGATCTGCGACGAGCGGCGGATGGCTCTCACCGACGACGCGCTCTATCTGCACTGCCTTCCGGCAGACATCGGCGACGAGGTGAGCCCGGAGGTGATGGACCGCTTCCGAGTCGCCGTGGCTCGGGAAGCGAACAAGAAGGTGTACGTGATCATGGCCATGCTCGCGGCAGCGAAGGTGTCCGATCTGGCCGACAAGCTGGGAGGTGCCCGATGACGTCCGATTCGAAGGTGGTGACCGTGTCGACCGAGCTCGACTCCAAGGTCGCTGCGCTGGCCGAGCGCTACCTGCCGCTGGCGGTGGAGATCCTGCGAGAAGCGATCCGCGTTCCCGCCGATCTGGTGGACGAGGCCCGAGACGCCGGTGGCGATCCGATGGCTGGTCTGTCGAACCACGAGCGAGCGCGGCTGGAGTACCTCCGCTCTGCCATCGTCGAGGCAGAGGCGGTTCGCAGCGCCGACGACGTGTGGTTCGACGACTACGGCAACCTCGTCTGGGTGGTGTCCGATCCGTCCGACGGGGTGGCGCCGGAACAACGACGGATCATCTACTTCGACGGCCACTCCGACACCGTTCAGGCGCTCCGCGACCAGTGGCACGCCAAGCTCGGTGGTGCAGTCGACCCATACGAGGGCGTGGTCGATCCGGCCGCCCTCGACGCGACCGCGCTCCATCGTGAGCTCGGGTGGGTACCGCCCGAGGACGAATGGCAGCACCTGGTGTTCGGACGCGGATCTGCGGATCAGCTGGCCGGCGTCGTGGCGCAGATCATCGCGACCAAGATCATGCTGGAGCTCGTCGACGAGGGCGCCCTCCGCGGATGCACCGTTCGGGCGTACGCCACTGCGGCCGAAGAGGACAACGACGGTGGTGGGCCGCGCCACGTCGTCGCCAACATCCTGCCCGGGGCGCCACCCGATCTGATCCCCGACGCCGTCGTGCTGACGGAAGGGACGGGCGACTCCGTCAAGGGCGCGCTCGGCATCTATCGGGGGCAGCGCGGCCGGATGCAGATCGAGGTCACCGTCGTCGGTCGGTCGTGCCACGGCTCGATGCCGTTCGAGGGTCTGAATCCGCTGGAGTACGGCGCGGCGATCATCGTCGAGGCGGCGCGACGACACGTCGACGGCGACGGGTTCACGACCCATCCGTCGGTGGGTCGCGGCACCCGCACCGCTTCGTGGGCCCAGCTCCAGACGCCGAGCGACTGTGCCGTACCCGACCGGTTCACGTTCCGGTTCGACCGCCGGCTCAGCATCGGCGAGACACCAGAACAGGCCGTCGCCGACATCGATTCGCTCGAGGCCGTCGCCGCGGCGCGTGCAGCGGGACTGAGCGTCACGGTGGAGGTGCCACGCTACGAGCAGCCGACGTGGCGAGGCTGGGCGGTCGACAATCCACAGATCTATCCCGGATGGATCACCCCCGACGATCACCCGGTCATCGAGGCGGCAGTCGACGCCTACCACCGCGTGGTCACGCCGTTCGTCGAGGAGCCCGACGGTGGCGCCACCGGTGCCATGATGCGCAGCGAGCCGAGAGTCGACACGTGGGTGTTCTCCACCGACGGCGTGGGCTTCCCGATCCCGCTCGATCACCCGGACATCGAGGTCGGTGCCGAGAAGGGTTGGGTCGTGTCGGGTGAGGTGACGCACCCGCCGATGTTCGGGATCGGTGCGGGTGTCGAGCAGAACACCCATCGCATCGGGGAGTTCGTCGACACGCGCGAGTTACAGCACGCGATCGCCGTGCTCGCGCGCTTCCCGAACGCGTTCACCCAGACCACCGGGCGCTGAGGTGCGGATCGTCGTCGCTCTCGGCGGCAACGCGCTCCTCCGTCGAGGTGAGAAGCCCGACGCAGAACCGCAGCGCCGCAACGTGCTCGAGGCAGCCCGCGCCCTCGCGCCCCTCGCCCGCGACCACGAGCTGGTCGTGACCCACGGCAACGGTCCCCAGGTCGGGGTGCTCGCGATGGAGTCGGCAGCCGATCCGCTGCTGTCGCGTCCGTTCCCACTCGATCCGTTGGGCGCCGAGACGCAGGGTCTGATCGGCTACTGGCTGGCCCAGAGCCTCCACAACGTCCTCCTCGATCGCCAGGTCGTCGCGCTCCTCACCCAGTGCGTCGTCGACCCGGCGGATCCGGCGTTCGGGCATCCGACCAAGTTCGTGGGGCCGACCTACGACGAGGGTGCAGCGCTGGAGCTCGCCGCCGAACGCTCGTGGACGGTTGCCGCCGACGGCGACGCGTGGCGCCGCGTCGTCGCATCACCAGAACCGCGCGAGGTGGTCGAGGGCGCAGTGATCCGGCGACTGGTCGACGCCGAGGTGTTGGTGGTGTGCGCCGGCGGTGGCGGTGTGCCGGTCACACGATCGACCGATGGCACGCTCGAAGGTGTCGAAGCCGTGATCGACAAGGATCTCACGGCAGCACTCCTCGCCGAGACGCTCGATGCCGATGCACTGCTGCTCCTGACCGACGTCGCGGCGGTCGAGACTGCCTACGGCACGCCCGACTCGACGCCGATCGGCTCGGCGACGATCGCGGAGCTGCGAGCATTCGACTTTCCTGCCGGTTCGATGGGTCCGAAGATCGAGGCCGCCTGCCGGTTCACCGAACGAACAGGGGGCGTCGCCGCGATCGGCGCCCTGACCGACGCCGCTGCCGTACTCGACGGATCGGCCGGCACCCGCATCCTCAACTGACCCCTCCCCCGCCCTCCATACAGATTCTGTGGCAGCCGAAGCGACCGAACTCGCGGTGATGCGTTCCTCGAACCATCGATCGGGATTCTGTGGAAGCCGAAACCTCAGATCATGTCGCTTCGGCTACCGCAGAATTCCGACCGGAGAATTCCGACCGCAGCATTCCGAACTCAGAATTCCGACGAATTCCGACCTCACGGCGTTCCGTCGGTCGAGCGACGAGCGCCGACCAGCCGACCATGCCCGCATCGACCAGATTCATTCCATGGCGTCGAGGAGTAGGTCGATGTCATCGAGCGTCGTCGTGGGATTCACGAAGCAGAAGCGGAACATCGTCTCGTCCTCGTGCACGGTCGGTACAACGAGACCGAGCCCGTCGGCGAGCGCTCGATCGCTCCACGCCTGGTACTGGTCGGCGTCCCATCCGATCCGGCGGAACAGCACCACGCTCAACTGAGGCTCCATCACGAGTTCGAGGTGCGGAGCCCGTTCGACTCGTCTCGCGGCTTCACGTGCCAGCTCGATGCCGCGCGTCACCGCCGAGTCGTAGGCGGCGGTGCCATGTGCGGTGAGCGAGAACCACAGCGGCAGTCCGCGGACGCGACGTGTCATGTGGATGCCGAGGTCGCTGGGGTTGAGCGACGCCGTCGGCACCAGGGTCTCCAGGTAGCCGGCGTGCTGGGCCAGTGCGGCTCGCGCGAGACCGGGTTCGCGATAGAGCAGGGCTGCGCAGTCGAAAGGAGCGAACAACCACTTGTGCGGGTCGACCACGAACGAGTCGGCTCGCTCGATGCCTGCGAACCAGGGTCGAGCCATCGACGACGCCATCGCAGCGCCCCCGTAGGCGCAATCGACGTGCAACCAGAGTCCGTGCTCCTCACACACCTCGGCTACGCCCGACAGATCGTCGATGAGCCCGGTGTTCGTCGCGCCGCCCGTGGCGACGACGGCGAACAGCTCGGTGTCGGCGGCGTCGATCGTGCGACGCAAGTGCTCGCCGGTGAGGCGGCCGTGCTCGGCCCCGGGGACGGCCACGACGGGGACGTCGGTGACCATCGCCGCCAACCGGATCGACGAATGGGCGCTCGGACCGACGGCGACCGCGGCCGTGCGGTCGGTGTCGCGCCGGCGACGCCACGTCTGACGGGCGACGGTGAGCGCGCTGAGGTTGCCGGCGGTGCCGCCGCTGAGGAACACCCCCTCCGCGTCGTCCGGGAACGCCGCGAGGTCGGCGATCCAGCGCAACGTCTGCATCTCGGCGTAGATGGCACCCGCGCCCTCGAGCCACCAGTCGCCGTAGATGTTCGCCGCCGAGACGACGAGATCGAAGAAGGTCGCAGCCTCGGTCGGCGCAGTCGGGACGAACGAGAGATAGCGAGGATGGTCGCTGGAGATGCACGCAGGCGCGAGGACGTCGTTGAACAACGCGAGCGCGGCGTCCGGACCGATCCCCTGCTCGGTGATCATTCGACCGGTTGCCGCGGCGAGCTCCCCGATCGGACGCGGTCCGTCGATCGGCGGTGGGCTCTGACGCAGGCGATCGACGACATAGTCGAAGATCAGCCGGGCGAGCCGCTCGCTGTCGGCGTCGAACCCGTGCATCGGCGAGGTGTGCATGACCCTCATTGGATCACGTCACCACCGATCGATCGCTCCATCGCTCGATCCACGGGGCGAGCAGCTCGGCGAGCTGCTGCTTCGCTCCGTCATCGAGGTCGTACGCCACGTGGCGGATCGGATGGCCCGGCTCCCCAGCTGCGTGCAAGGCGGCGGTGAGATCGATCGGCGTGCCAGACACCACGACGTCGCACGGCGTCGCTGCAATCGTCGCTGCGAGCTCGGACAGTTGCTCGTCGCCGTACCCCATCGCCGGCAGGACCGGACCGATGTGCGGATACTGCTCATAGACGACGCGCAGCGATCCGACTGCGTACGGACGCGGGTCCACCAGCTCGCCAGCTCCATCGGCTCGCGCCGCCACCGTTCCCGCGCCGAACGGCATGCCGCCGTGGGTGATCGTCGGACCGTCCTCCACCACCAACACGCGCTTCCCGGCTATCGGCGGACCGGCGTCGAGCGTGGCCGGGCTCTTCGCCATGATCGTCGGCGCCGTCGGGTTCAAGCGTCGCAGCGCCTCGAGCGTGGCGTTCGCATCGGCCCGCCCGGCGCTCTCGATCTTGTTCACGATCAAGAGATCGGCGAGCAGCACGTTGGCCTCACCCGGATAGAACCGCGATTCGTGCCCAGGGCGGAGCGCGTCGGCCACCACGATCATGAGGTCGGGCTCGAAGAACGGCAGGTCGTTGTTGCCGCCGTCCCACAGCACCACATCGGCGTCATGTTCGGCGAGGGCGAGGATCTGGGCGTAGTCGACCCCGGCGTACACCGTCACCCCCTCCCGGACGGGCAACTCGTACTCTTCGCGCTCCTCGATCGTCGGGTGGCTGGCATCGATGTCGGCGAGGGTCCGGAAACGCTGGACGCGCATGTCGTGCAGGTTCCCGTAGGGCATCGGGTGCCGGACCAGCGCAACCCGCAACCCGTGCGCCTGGAGGAGGTGCGCGATCGCCCGGCTGGTCTGGCTCTTGCCGCAGCCGGTGCGCGTCGCGCACACGGCGATGACGGGCTTGTTGGATCTCAACGTCGATCCGCCCATGCCGACCAACCGGAAGTCGGCTCCGGCGGCGAGCACCGCCGACGCCAGGTGCATCAGGTCGGCGGTGGCGATGTCGGAGTACGCGAACACGACCTCGTCCACCTGCCGGTCACGGATCAGATCGATCAGCTCGGCCTGGGGGACGATCGGGATGCCCTCCCGATAGAACTCACCGGCGAGATCGGGCGGATAGGTCCGCCGATCGATGTTGGGAATCTGGGCGGCGGTGAACGCGACCACACGCACCTCGGGGTCCTGACGGAACACCACGTTGAAGGTGTGGAAGTCGCGGCCGCCGGCACCGACGATGACGACGCTCCTCATGGCTCCACGCTCACACCATCGCCCCGGTGAGAGGTAGAGCTGAAGGTCCGCGTCCTTGGCCGTGGCTCGGACCGGACACGCTGGTTCAGGTCGAAGTCCCCTGGCCCGTCGCACCACGTGCGTTCAACGTAGGACGCAGGAGCGCGGTCGCAGCTCGTCGTCTCGACGTGGTCGCGTACGATCGCGCATCGTCGTGAGCGTCAGGGAACCCGAATGAAACAACGAACGATCACCATTCCACCCGAGCACCTGTTCCCGGCGGACGAATGGCGGATCGTCGAAGGACGCTGGACACACGATTTCGCGGCCCGGGCCGAGACGGCCATGGCGTTGTCGAACGGCTACCTCGGGGTGCGGAGCACGCCGGACGAGGGACGGCCGGCATTCGCCCCCGGCACCTTCATCAACGGATTCCACGAGACCTGGCCGATCACGCACGCCGAGGATGCCTACGGCCTGGCTCGTGTCGGCCAGACGATCGTGAACGTGCCGGATGCGACGATCATCGAGTTGTACGTCGACGACGAACCGCTGTTCCTGCCGACCGCACGGACACCCGAATATCTCCGGGTGCTCGACATGCGCAACGGGGTGCTCACCCGGGACCTGCTGTGGTCCACCCCCTCGGGCAAACACGCCCGCGTGCGGAGCACCCGGCTCGTGTCGTTCGAGCACCGTCATGTGGTCGCCATCTCGTACGAGGTCACCTTGGATCGTGACGCACCGGTGATGATCCGCTCTCGCGTCGTGAATCGGGCGAACCCGGTCGCGGGCGACGCCGACACCAACGGCGATCGAGCAGATCCGCGGCTCGGCACTCAGCTCGGTCGACGGGTGCTCGAACCACACATCGCGCAGCACGACGGTGAGCGCCTCGTGCTCGGGTACCAGACAGTGCAGAGCGGGATGACCCTGGCCGTCGGGGTCGACCACCTGCTCGACGTGCCGAGTCCGCATCACGTCTCGATGGATGTCGACCCCGATGCCTCGGAGTTCGTGGTGGCGGTCGATGCAGAGCCCGATGCGCCGATCCGCATCGAGAAGTACGCTGTCTACCAGAGCTCGCGGAGCGTTGCGGTAGCTGACCTCGTGCGTCGGTGCCACCACACCCTCGATCGTGTCACCGCTGCGGGTTTCGCATCGCTCGTCGCCACCCAGCGCACCAACCTCGACCGATTCTGGGATCGGGCCGACGTCACCCTGGAGGACACCGCCACCAATCCCGTCCGGATGCAGCAGGCGGTCCGATGGAACGTGTTCCACCTCGCCCAGGCCTCCTGGCGGGCCGAGGGCGCAGGAATCCCGGCCAAGGGACTGACGGGCGACGCCTACGACGGTCACTACTTCTGGGACACGGAGGCGTGGGTTCTGCCGTTCCTCGCGTACACCCAGCCCCGAATCGCACGGAACCTGCTCCGCTTCCGTCACAGCATGCTCCCAAGTGCACGCCTCCGGGCGCGCGAGCTCGACCTGAGCGGCGCCCTGTTCCCGTGGCGGACCATCGGCGGCGACGAGGCATCGGCCTACTTCCAGGCGGGCACCGCGCAGTTCCATCTCAACGCCGACATCGCCTACGCGATCCGGCGGTACATCGACGTGAGGGGCGACACGGGCTTCATCGCCGAGACGGGCGCCGAGATCCTCGTCGAGACGGCTCGGATGTGGGCCGATCTCGGCTTCTATGGCGAGGACGACAAGTTCCACATCCACGGTGTCACCGGGCCCGACGAGTACACCACGATGGTCGACGACAACGCGTACACGAACCTGATGGCGCGCCTCAACCTCAACTACGCGGCGTCGACGATGCGACGCCTGCAGACCGAGCAACCCGGCGTCTACGCGACCGTCGCCGAGGAGCTCCGTCTTGCGCCCGACGAGCTCGACGAGTGGGCGAGCGCCGCCGACCAGATGCACATCCCACATGACCCGATTCGGGGAATCACCCCGCAAGACGCCACCTTCCTCACCCACGAACGATGGGATCTCGCGCAGACGCCGCCCGATCGGTTCCCCCTGCTGCTGCACTGCCACCCGCTCACGATCTACCGCCACCAGGTGCTGAAGCAGGCCGACGTCGTGATGGCGACGTTCCTGCTCGGCAACGAATTCACGCTCGATCAGAAGCGACGGAACTTCGAGTACTACGACCCGATCACCACTGGCGACTCCTCGCTGTCGGCGAGCATCCAGAGCATCGTCGCGTCGGAGATCGGCAACGAGGACTCAGCGTGCCGGTACCTCGATTTCGCGTTGATGATGGACCTCGCCGATGTGGCCGGCAACGTGTCCTCCGGAGTCCACATCGCATCGGCGGCCGGCGGCTGGATGGGGCTCGTGTTCGGCTTCGGTGGGGTGCGCGACTTCGACGGCCGGCTCACGATCGAGCCCCGACTCCCTCAGCGATTCCGATCGCTCGGATTCTCGTTGCGCTTCCACAATCGTCAGGTGCGCGTTCGCCTCGCCCACGACTGCGAGCAGTACTGGTTGAGCGATGGGGAGCCCCTCGATGTCGTCATCCGCGGCCGATCCCACACCCTCACCAACGACGCCACTCTCGAGCTCGACCCACACGCTCCGGAGTGACGTCCCGACCTGGGTCGAGCCCGTCGGCGATCATGACGGCGACCGACGGTTCGCACCCACGATTCGGCGTCGTGATGGTGTCGATCTGGGGATTCATCGGAGCCGTCGTGCTGCTGCTGGCGGGGCTGCCGGAGATGTTCGGCAACAGCGCGGCATCGACGACGTCGCTCATGCTCACGATCCCCATCGGCGTCGACGAGATGGTTTTCCCCGCCTGGCCGAACTTCCGTGGATTCGAGTCGCCCGAGGTCGCATCGGACACGGCACCCGGCGTTCTGACCGAGTTCGCAACACGCCGTCGGAGCGGGATGACTCAGCGGTTCCGCGAGCACGACCGTACAGCGTTGGTCACCGTGCCGACGACCGCGCCGGTAGCGACACCTCCGACGACGTCGAGTGGCAGGTGGGCGCCGGTGTACATCCGGCTGGATCCGGTGACCATCGCGACCGCGAGCGCAAGTCCGCGCCAACGGCTCCGGCCCGTCGAGACGAGCGCGAGCACGGTGGACACGGCAGCGTGTCCGGACGGGTAACCGAGACCCCGCTGCGGCTGTCCGCGCACGACGACCCCGTCGAGGTGATCTGCGGGTCGACCACGATCGACCAGTGGCTTGATCAACTTCACGCCGAGCCAGACGCCGACACCCGCGACGCCGACGCACCGCGCCTCCCCCGGTCGACCGCCACGGTGCACGATGCCCACCGCGACGAAGACGGCGCCGAGCGAGCCCGCTTCCGCGACCCCCCATGCCGGAGCGGCGAGCCGGTCGGACCTGTTGTTGAACCAACGGAAGATCGCCGCCTCCCGATCCGACACCTCACGTCGTCGCGCGACCAGCGCCGACCATGCCAGCGTCGCCGCTGCTCCGAGTACGCCCGCCGCCCGGGCACGGTGATCGGCGCCGGCACGCATCAGATGTCCTCGTCGATGAACGACTCGCGGATGCTGTCGTTCAACGCCCGTCGCGACACGAGTGACAGGGCCTCACCGATCGCAACGGATTCGGTGGCCGACGCGTCGTCATCGAAGTCGAACGTCCACGACACGCAGCCTCCCGGAAACACGTAGTACCGACGGGCGCGAAATCCGGGCTCGAGACGGTCGATCCGGTCGTAGCGGGCGGCACCACTGAGCTCGCTCGGCGCCGACACAGCTCCCGAGACGTCGCACGCGGCCTCCACCCTGAGTGTCGCGGCGCCGCCGCCGGCGCGATCGGAATCGAAGCGAACGACGGTACCGCTCTGGTCGACGCTCACCGAGGTGACGTCCCAGCCGTCTGGAAGCCGATCCAGACACGGGATCTGACTGGCAGTCGGCACCGACTGCGCAACGAGCAGTGCGGAGCCGCCGTCGGCACAACTCGGTGGTGGGAGTGCCTCCTCGACCGCACAGGCAGCAACGACGATCGGCACCACAGCGATTGCCCAAGCGGCACGTGACCACCTCATCGCAACCCGATGTCCTGAAGATTCGACACGAAGACCGACACGACAGCGAGGGCGACGAGCAGCACCCACGAGATGAGACCGATCCGACGCAGGGACCACCGTTGGATCGCGACCGGCGGTCGTTGCGGGGCGAGCGCTCGAAACCGCTCGAGCAACCCGCGCCCGTCCCGGCGGATCTCGCGCCGCAGCTGGGAGGGCAACGTCACTCCGCGCGACGCTGCGAACGCTTCGGCGATCTCGTCCTCGCTGAACAGGTGTCGCGCCCTCTCGTGGACGAGTTCGGGTGAGCTCCCGAGCGCGAGCACGAGCATCATGTTGGCGAGGTCGACCGCCTGGCGCCACGGCGACGGCCGTACCTGGGCGAACGATACGTCGACGAGCCGGACCGCACCGTTCTGGACCATGACGTTCGCGGGCTTGATGTCGCGGTGCGCGAGTCCGGCGTCCCACAGACGTTCGACGATCCCGAGCGCATCGTCGATCACCGACTCGGTCACTTGGGACGCGCCGATCTCGGTCGCGCCGCGACAGAACTCCTCCACCAGCAGGTACTCACGATCCGGTGTGATCTCGACGATGCCGTGCGGCTCGGCGCACGGCAGACCAACGCGACGCATCACGTGCAGCATGTAGTCCTCGTGCTGCACGAGGCGGCGAACCGAGGTGAACCGCTGCTCGTCCTCGAGCCGCCCGTAGAGCAACGTCCGCCCGAGCTTGTACGAGCGATCGGAACGGAGGTGGTTCCGGGCGTACAGCTTGGCGAAGAAGAGGTCACCTGTCGCCGTCTCGATTCGGAGCGGCGTCGAACCCGACGAGCTCTCCAATCCGACGGGTTCGACGGTCGTCGCATCGATTCCGAGCTGCTGGCGCAGCCCTGACTGGATCGCCTCACCCCGCGCGCCGCCCACGTCGAGATGAGCCGTCTTCCCGGCGCCATAGACGATGGGGAACACGACCTCGGGAGCGATCGTCCGATAGAGCAGAAGCGTCACCGCAACCCCGACGGTGGCACCAGCGAACACGTCGGTCGGATGGTCGACACCCGTATAGATCTGCGCGAACCCGAACAGCCCCACGATGGGCGCGATCGTCCAGTAGCAGGCCAGTCGACGCTCGATGGGGACCAACGAGAGGGCGGCGGCGACGAGCGCCGCGGTGAGCAGAGCCACTGGCCGTGACGGTTGCGCGAACCCGTCCCAGTCGCCGATCTGGGTGATGCCGAGCGGACGCGGTCGACCGATCCTGACTGCCACGACGGTCACCGCGCCGGCGACGACGGAGAGGGCGGCGACGAGCAGCAGCGCATGCCGAACGCGCCTCGCGGCGAGCGATCCGAGCAGGGTGAACCAGCCGACGACCGGCGTCGCCCAATGAGTGCCGACGTCGTTGATCACCCTCATCGGCGGGGTCAGCCAAGCGGTGCGGTGTTCGACGACCGGCGACATCAGATCCAGGTCGCGCTCGGTGATCCAGATCGCCGGGTCATCCGACACGAAGACCCAGACCCACAACCCGGCCCAGAACGCGAACGCGATCATCCACGCGACCGCCGCTCGATTCAGCTCGCGTGGGAGGGGTGGTGGTTCGCCGCTCGGCCGACGATGAGGCCGGCCGAGCCCGGAGGCGGGCGCAGCGTTCACGGCGCGCCCTCTTGCGGGCTGCGCGACACTGAGACCGTGAGGAACACGTGGCTGCTGGCGGCCGCGTTCGCGGTGTCGATCGGAACGAGCTGTGGCGGGACCGAGGCCGACGACCCCGGCGTCTCCGAGTCTGCCGGGGTCCGCGTCGCGAGCTTCGATTTCGCGGAGAGTCGACTGATCGCCGAATTGTACGCGCAGGCACTCGAAGGACAGGGCTTCGAGGTCGTTCGGCTCGGCGCAGTCGGGCCTCGGGAGGTCATCGCGCCCGCGTTGGAGCAGGGTCACGTCGACGTCGTGCCCGAATACCTGGGCACCGCCGCTCAACACTTCGGAGCCGTGGACGATGGGCTGGCGGAACTGACCAGGGCCTTGGCGTCGCGTGGTCTGCGACCGCTCGATCCCGCACCGGCAGAGGATGTCAACGTTTTCGTCGTGACCGAGGCGACGGCTCGACGGCACGGACTGGTCGCAGTGAGCGATCTCGCCGGTGTCGCATCGGACTTCGCGTTCGGTGGACCCGTGGAGTGCCCGGGTCGTCCGTTGTGCCTGCTCGGGCTCGAGCGGGCCTACGGTCTGTCGTTCGCGTCGTTCGTGCCCCATCGGACCTTGTCGATCACCGCCGAGGCCCTGATCCGGGAGGAGGTCGACGTAGGCGTCATGTTCTCCACCGCGGCCGAGCTCACCTCGGGTCCGTTCGTCGTGCTCGACGACGACAGAGATCTCCAGCCTGCGGAGAACGTCGTCCCGCTGGTGCGTCGTGCAGCCGTGGATCGTTGGGGGCAGCCGCTGGTCGACGCGCTCGACGCGGTGTCGCGAATGCTCACAACCAGCGAGCTCCAGGCGATGAATCGCCGGGCGCACGACGGCGCGCCCGAGACGGCGATCGCTGCGTCGTGGCTCCTCACCATCGGGCTTGCCGACGACTGACGAGACAGCGCGTCCAACCCGTCGACGACCGGCAGAAACATGACGTACGGCACTGGCACCCCGGATCGCCGTGTGGAGGGAGTAGAGGGTGGGCGAAAGGAGCAATCATGACGGATGCCTCTGGGGTGGGCACCGGCACGCTGGACGCACCGACCGGTTCGGCCACCATGGCAGCGCGTGCACGGGGCCTCACCAAGATCTACGGTCGCGGCAACACGCAAGTCGTCGCCCTCGACCACGTCGACATCGGGTTCGAAGCCGGCAAACTCACGGCGATCATGGGCCCGTCGGGCTCGGGAAAGTCGACACTGCTGCACTGCATGGCCGGGCTCGACGCCGTGAGCGACGGCGAGACACAGGTCGGCGACACCCTGATCTCGGACTTGAGCGACAAGGAGTTGACGCTCCTGCGCCGCCAACGCCTCGGTTTCATCTTCCAGGCGTTCAACCTGGTGCCGACGCTGACCGCCGAGGAGAACATCCTGCTGCCACTGATGCTCGGGGGCCGTACGGCCGACCCGGCATGGGCGAGCGAGGTGATCGAGAGCCTGCAACTGGACGACCGGTTGAACCACCGCCCGGACGAACTCTCCGGCGGCCAGCAACAGCGCGTTGCCGTCGCGCGTGCGCTCGTCTCGCGGCCCGACATCATCTTCGCCGACGAGCCAACGGGCAACCTCGACTCCAAGAGCGGCCACGAAGTGCTCGGCTTCCTCCGACGTGCCGTCGACACCTGGAAACAGACCGTGGTCATGGTCACCCACGACCCTGGCGCGGCGTCGTACGCCGACGTCGTGGTCTTCTTGCGGGACGGCAAGTTCGTCGACCGTTTGGAGTCACCGACGGTCGATCAGGTGATCGACCGGATCAAGGGGCTCGAGGTATGACATGCGCGCCATGCTCAAGCTCAGTATCCGGAGCCTGACGGCCCACAAGCTCCGGTTCTCACTCACCACGTTCGCCGTCATCATCGGCGTCAGCTTCGTGGTCGCCTCGTTCGTGCTCACCGACGGCCTCACCCGGACGTTCAACACGATCGTCGAGGACGCCAACGCCGAGGTCGACGTGGAGGTCCGAGCGAGCGACGAGTTCGCCGAGATCGATCTCGGCGACCGCCCGATCGACGAAGACGTGTTCGACATCGTCCGGGGTGTCGAAGGTGTCCGCGAGGCGATTCCCATCACGGTGAGCCTGAAGGTGATCCCACTCAAGCCCGATGGCACCGCGATCGAGACGCTCGCTCCGGTCTTCGCCTTCAACTGGTCGGAGACCGAGCTCGATGCGCTCGAACTCGTCGAGGGCCGCTACCCCGGTCCCGGTGAGTTCGCGCTCGACGAGACGACGGCTCGGGACGAGGGGTTCGTGATCGGCGAGACCTATGACATCGTCGGAATCAACGGTCGCGAACCGTTCCATCTGGTCGGAACCAACCGGTTCGGTGAGGAGAATACGTTGGCCGGCGCCGTGCTGACGTCGTTCACGCTCGACGAGCTCCAGCGTCTCGACGGCAGCGAGGGCCAACTCCTGTACGTCGACATCGCCGCTGAGGAGGGAGTCGAACCGCTTGCGCTGATCGATCGGCTCGAGACGGTCCTGCCATCGGATGTCGAGGCGGTGACCGGTGATGTCGTGGTCGCCGAGGACACGGACGACTTTGCGTTCTTCGTCGACATCTTCGGCAACGTCCTGCTGGCGTTCGCACTCGTCGCCGTGTTCGTCAGCGTCTTCATCATCAGCAACACCTTCAACATCCTGCTCGGTCAGCGGGTGAAGGAGCTCGCATTGCTGCGGGCACTGGGCGCGAGCGGTGCGCAGGTGAGGTTCAGCTCGCTGCTCGAGTCGCTGATCGTCGGCGTGATCGCCTCGGTCCTGGGCCTCGGCGGGGGCGTGCTGCTGGCGCTCGGGCTGCGCGGCATCATGAGCTCGCTCGGCCTGACCTTGCCGAGCATCGACATCATCATCGCCCCGCGCACGATCATCGTTGCCCTGATCGTCGGAGTCGGCGTCACGATGCTGGCGTCGTTGACCCCGGCGCGACGGGCCGCCACCGTACCGCCGGTCGCCGCGATGCGAGCGGGTTTCCGGTTCGGATCCGGTGAAGGCACGCGCCGCACGATCATTGCGATCACCCTCTCGGTGTTCGGGATCGCCTTTCTGTCCTATGGCCTTTTCGGGGGCGCTGGCACAGGTTTGCTGCTGGCGTCGCTCGGCCTCGGTGCGGTGCTGGTGTTCGTGGCGGTGTCGATGTTCTCGCCGCTGTTCTCGACCCCGTCGGCGAGGTTCCTCGGCGCTCCGCTCGAGCACCTGCCCCGCAACAAGGTGACCGGACACATCGCCCGCCAGAACGCATCGCGCAACAACAAGCGCACCGCTTCGACTGCCGCAGGGCTGATGATCGGCTTGGCGCTGATCGCGATGGCGAGCGTCGTGGCAGAGTCGTTGAAGGCGTCGTTCAGTGACGAGCTGGGGTCGACGATGATCGCCGACTTCGTGATCACCGCCGACGGCGACCTCGGGTTCAGCCCCGAGCTCGCCGCCCAGGTCGAGGCGATGCCAGAGCTCGATCCGGTGTCGTCGGTGCGCTACGGCAACATGCGGATCGACGGCTCGACCAAGCAGGTGGTCGGTGCCGAGCTGACCGAGCTGACCGAGCTGATGGCGGTCGACGTCCAGGCTGGCGACCCGGTGGCTGCTGCGGATTCCGGATCGATCATCATGACCCAGGAAGCCGCCGACGACAACGGCGTCGCCCTCGGCGATTCGATCACCGTCGAGTTCGCCGCAACCGGCGAGCAGACCCTGACGATCGGTGCGATCTACGACAACGAGTTCCTGATCGGCCACTACCTGATCGACCTGTCGGCCTGGGAGACGTACTTCGACTCCACCGACGACAGCGTCATATCCGCCGCCGTCGCCCCCGGTGTCGATCCCGCTGCGGCGGCTGCCGCACTGGCTCCGTTGGAGAACGAGTTCCCGCAGCTGAACTTCGAGACGCGAGACGAGTTCGCCGACCGGGTCGAGGGCCAGCTCGACTCGTTCCTGATCATCATCAACGTGTTCCTCGGGCTGGCGATCGTTATCGCCCTGCTCGGCATCACCAACACGATGGCGCTGTCGGTGCTCGAACGCACCCAGGAGATCGGCCTGATGCGTGCCGTCGGCATGACGCGCCGGCAGACGAAGGGCATGATCCGACTCGAAGCGGCCGTCGTGTCGCTGTTCGGCGCCCTGCTCGGGGTGGTCGTCGGGTTGGCGTTCGGCTGGCTGGCGGTTCTGGCGATCCCCGCATCGATCATCAACCAGCTGTCGATTCCGGCGGTGACGCTCGTGATCTACGTCATCATCGCCACGCTCGCAGGACTCCTTGCGGCGTCGTTCCCCGCTCGGCGCGCGGCGCGCCTCAACGTGCTGGACGCCATCGCGCACGAATGAAGCCGGCGGATGAGCAGCACCAGAACCACCGCATCGTCGTCGGACGCTCCTCGCACTTGCGGCCGAGGGGTGCTGGTGCCGGTCATCGCCGCTCGCATCCCGTCGTGGCAGGCCGTCCGTGCGCACGAGCTGCTCGAGCGCGGCGGCCACGACGGCAAGGGGGTGCTCGTCACGGGGACGTCATGAGCCACGCGGCGCCGGGTCGTTTTCCCCTGGCGGTTCGGTGAGCTGTGGATTATCAAGGAATCAGGGCTGGGAGGAGCACAATGGAACGTCCCGACGGCGGAACAGCCGCGATCGAGACCCACGCGCTCGAACGACGGTTCGGGGATCGAGTCGCCGTCGCCGGCATCGACGTCTCGGTGCCACAGGGTGAGCTGTTCTCCCTGTTGGGACCCAACGGCGCCGGCAAGACGACGACCATCAGGATGCTCTGCTGCCTGCTTCGTCCCTCCGGTGGAACCGCGTCGGTGATGGGTCACGACGTCCAGACCGATCCGCTCGCCGTGAAGGGTGTCATCGGGGTCTCGCCGCAGGAGACGGCGATCGCTCCAAATCTGAGTGCCCTCGAGAACCTGATGCTCATGGCCCGGTTGCACGGCATCGACCGAACGCGCGCCCGGCAACGATCCGGCGAGCTGATCGAGGTCACCGGGCTCGCCGGTCGGGCGAACGACAAGGCCAAGCAGCTCTCGGGTGGTCTCCAACGACGGTTGAGCATCGCCATGGCACTCGTCTCGGATCCCCGGGTGCTGTTCCTCGACGAGCCCACGATCGGCCTGGATCCGCAGGCGCGCCGAGGGATGTGGGAGTACATCGCGGGCCTCAAGAACCACGCAACGATCGTGCTGACCACCCACTACCTCGAGGAGGCCGACGCCCTGGCCGACAGGATCGCGGTGATCGACGGCGGCAAGCTCGTGGCCGTCGGCACATCCGCCGCGCTGAAGGACAGCATCGGCGGTCCACGCGTGACCGTCGTCGAGGCGCCGAACGTGACCGACGAGGCGTTGGCAGCGCTGACCGAGCGCTACCACTCGGTCACGCCGATCGACGGTGGCGTCGAGATCGAGGCGGACGATGTGAGCGTGTACGACATCGGCGATCGTCTGCGGCCGCTCGGCGTCGAGATCCGATCCACCTACACCAAGCAGGTGTCGCTCGACGACGTGTTCATCGAACTGACCGGGAAGGAGCTCAGGGAGTGAGATCCGCGGCGCTGGTGAGACGGAACCTTCTGGAGGTGGCGCGCGATCCGCTGTCGCTCGGAATCGCACTTGCGTTGCCCCTCGTCCTCCTGCTCACCCTGCAGGCCCTGGGCGGTGACGACACACCGTTCCTGACGCCAACCCTGTTGACGCCAGGCATCATCCTGTTCGGCCTCGTGATGGTGATGTTCAGCTCTGCGATGATCCTGTCCCGCGATCGCGAGACCGCGCTACTCGCCCGATTGCTGACCACACCTCTCGGTTCGCGCGACTTCGTCTCGGGGTACACGCTCCCCTACCTCGTCGTCGCGCTCGTCCAATGCGCGCTGCTCCTGCTCGTCGGCCGGCTGCTCGGCATGGAGATCGAAGGTTCGATCGTGCTCGTCGCGATCGTGCTGATCCTGATGGCGATCTTCTACGTCGGCCTCGGCATGGTCCTCGGGGCGGTACTCACCATCGCCCAGGTGTCGGGTGCGTACGCCGTGGTGCTGATCCTCACGATCTTCGGCGGCGCCTGGTTCGATCTGGAGGAGATCGGCGGTGTCTTCCTGACCGTCGGCGACGTGCTCCCGTTCAAGCACGCGCTCGACGCGAGCAGAGCGGTGATGGCCGATGGCGCCGGGCTCGCCGACATCGCCGGCGACCTGTACTGGGTCGGGGGCTACGCAGTCGGCGTCGTCGTGGTCGCGGTCGCCGTGTTCCGCCGCCGAATGCTCGAATGAGCAGAACGTTTCATTCGGGGTCTGACCCCGAATGTGACGTTCGGAGGGGTTCGATCGCGATCGCGTAGTCGGCGAGGCGGGCGCCGACCTCGATCGCTGCATCGACGTCGTCCGCATCGGGTGGGTCCCACACCTCCGAGATGCGTCGCCATGTCGTCGATCCCAGGAATTCGCCCGATTCCGGCTCGTCGCCGAGACCGGCTCGCCACGTGGGCTCGACAGTCAGCAGACGTGCGAGCAGATCGTCGTTCATCGAGGGCTTCGGGTATTCGATGTGGAATCCGATCTCGAGCATCACTGCTCCTTCCAGCCGCACGAGCTGGGATTCGTAGTGCTCACGGTCGGCGTCGCCGAACCACACCTTCAGGCCACGTCGATGAACGGTTGCACGCAGCGGGCCGTCGATCTCGGCAACGATGCCCTCGAACACGTCGAGCACCTCATGGAAGAACGATCGCTCCACCCGACCGACGCTACGTCGTCGGTCGGGTGGTCGATCGGGTGGTCGATCGGGTGGTCGGTCACGGCGTGCCGAGACTCCAGTCGTATCCGATCGCCGCGACGAAGACGACGACCACCATCGCCGCGGCGAGACAGACGAGCGCGGTCATCAGGTTGCGTATCGACGCACGTCGACGGTTCGGGGGCGGCGGCCACGGATGGAGCTCGCCCCATTCGTCCAGCGGCCACGAGGCGTCGATGTCGGCGTCGGCAGGCGGAGAACCGACGTCGATGGGTGCTCGCATGCGGAACACCTCGTAGGCGGTGTTCAGTTTCGCCATCTCCGCCTCGGATCCGCCGGCATCGGGGTGGAGCCGCCGGGCACGGGCTCGATACGCGGCACGTACCGCAGCTGGGCCCGCGTTCGAGTCGACCCCGAGGATGCGGCTCGCCTCGCGACGATCCATCCCGGGAGGCGACGACTCACGCAAGGACGGTCACGTCCTCGACCAGGGCGAACAGGCCCAGCGCGGCGACGCCGAGCCAACAGGCTTGTGCCAGCACTGTGCCCGGCCGACTCCACCTCAGCGGTGCGATCCGGTCGCGAACGAGCACCCATGCCGCGAACACGACGGCGGACACACCGAGCAGCACGAACGAGATCGGGAAGCAGATCGCCAACCCGAGCGGCAGCATCCACCTCGTACGGCCGCGATTGGTGGACGTCGACGGATCCGAGACGCGATCCACCACCACGCCGATCGCCATGGCGAACACCGCCGGGAGCAGCACGAACAGACCGATCGCGAACCACATCGGCTTCAACACCACGAAGTCGATGCCGTCGGCGTGGACCAGCATCGATCCGATGACGGCCCCCGACCCGAATGCGACGGTCAGCCGCCGGAACCACCCCGGGCCGATGAGCCGCGGCGCGACACCCTGGTAGACCGCGACGCCGACGATCCCGACGGACGCGCCGAGCATCATGAGGCCGAGTGTTCCGCCGATCGTGAACTCTCCGATCGTGAAGTCGTCGTCGCTCTGGCGGCCGATCACCGTGTCGGGTGATGTGAGCCGCAGCGCGAACATCGCCAGACGACTGCCGACCCCGGCGACGACGACACCGACGGGTATGCCGGCGACAGCGAGCACACGGATCTGTTCGAGCACCGCCGATCCAAGTGTCGCTCCAGGATCCGACGTCATCGGCCACGTGCCGAGATCGAGCGGGGCCCGGTGAACGATGCGATCACGGCGAGCAACGGGATCGAGGCCAGCGAGCCGACCAGTGCGACCTGATCCGCCGTGCCGAGCCCGTCGAGATGGCCGACGTGATAGATGAGATGCATCACGCCCTGCACCGCCCAGGCGATGGCCACGACCTCCAGGGCCTCGGCGCGCCAGACCGCCCAACCGGTCACGATGATCAACGCGAGGAACAGCACACCGACATCGCGCACGAGGTGCTCGTCGTACACCGCGCCCCCGGCCGCCACCCATCCCCGACCGAACGGGAAGTCGTCGAACCACGACCTTGGTGCGAAGGTCGCCTGGAGCGCGGTCGGGAGCATGAGCAATGCGATCGAGCCGAGAGCCCACCGCTGTGTTCGTCCGTCGGCCACGAGAAGCTCCTCTCCGTTCGACCATCGATCTCGGTCCCTTCCTACTGACGAACAGCCCCATCGATCGGGTGACACCAAGCTCTCGCATCAGGATGCCCGCGTTCCGTCTGACGGCCGCTGTCAACTGCGCCGTCGAGTCACGCTCCGACGGGAGACCCACATGGGAGGGTTGGACGAACGGGTCGTCGTGATCACGGGCGGCGCTCGGGGCCAGGGTGCGGCGGAGGCGGGGATGTGCGTCGACGAGGGCGCGACCATCGTGATCACCGACATTCTCGACGTGGCCGGTCGTGCGCTCGCCGACGAGATCGGCGCGACGTACCTGCATCACGATGTCGTCGACAGCGCCGAGTGGCTCGCGGTCGTGGATCACACCCTCGCCGCGTTCGAACGGTTCGACGGGCTGGTGAACAACGCTGGCATCTTGATCCCCGGCTCCTGATCGACACCGACGAGGCTCTGTACCGGCGGATCATCGACGTCAACCAGATCGGCGTGTATCGGTATGCGAGCGGTCGCGCCGCCGATGATTGCCGGCGACGGCGGATCGATCGTCAACATCAGTTCGTTCGCGGGGATGCGGGCCTCCCCGATCGCGTTCGCGTACAGCGCGAGCACGTGGGCAGTGCGAGGCATGACCAGGAGTGCCGCAGTCCGACTGGCCCCACAGCACGTCCGGGTCAACAGTGTCCAACCCGGGGTTCATCGTAACCGACCTGCTCACCGAGCTGTCCGTTCGCGGTGACGACTGGAAGGACCGGCTCCGTACCTGTGTGCCGTTGGGTCGGTTGGCTGACGCAGACGACGTCGCATCGCTCGTGCGCTTCCTCCTCTCGCCGGGCGCGTGAACTGCACCGGCCAGGAGTTCGTCGGCGGCGGCGGTTTGATCGCGTGACGATGTCGGTCGGCGGTGCGGATCAGTCGTGGGCGGCGGGTACGACGAGCAGCGGGACGGGAGTCGACGCGAAGAGTTGATCGGTGACCGACCCCTCCAGGAGGTTCGCGAGCCAACTGCGATCGTGCCATCCGACGACGATCACATCGACGCGGTGGTCGACCGCGGCACGTACGATCGCGTCCGCCGGGTCGCCCACAGCGCCGAGGGCGACGGCGTCGTCGAGTCCTGCCTCGGATGCCGCCCGCGATGCGGCCAAGCGCGCCGATTCGACGGCCTCCGACGGATCGACGAGTTCGGGATTGGCCGGGACGACCGGCGGGTAGGGGTAGCCGTACACCCTGCCCCACACGAATGCGTCGAGCTCCGGGTCGGCGGCCACGTTGATCGCGAGGTACGTCGCGTCGGGGCCGAAGATGGCGGCCGCTGCCTCGGCTGCGGCCGACGCGAGGCTGGATCGATCGAGGGCGAGCAGGACGGTCGTCATGGCTCGGCCGTCCCCGTTCGGCCCGGAGTCGAAACCTGGGCGATTGTCCGGTCTTTTGGCGGAGACATCGATACGCTGGACCCATGGCACGACTGGGAGCACTCCCGCTGGCGCTGCTGCTGACGCTCGCAGCCTGCGGAGGCGACGACGACACGACCGGTCCCTCGGCCGAGGCCGACGAGGTCTCGTTCCGCGAGCGGATGACCACGATCGACGACGCGGTCACGGTGTGGGCCGGTGCCGACTCGATCGACGGCGCCCACGCCGCCGCCGAGGCCGCCGCCAACCTCGTCGTCGGATCGAACGGGCCCGACTACGGCGATCGTGACGGCAACGGCACGATCGACGGCGAGGCCACCGTCGGAGTGCTCCCCGGTCTCGACGGTTCGCCGGCCGGAGTCGCCGACCCGCTCGGCGCCAACGCATGCGTCGCCGCCGACGTGCTCGGTGGCGACTGGAGCGATCCCGGCGCTCGATGGGACACGATGATCACCACGATCGACGCCTGGAGCCCCGACGACAACACGATGCCGTCGCTCCCGAGCCACCCGATGCGGATCGTCGGATGGGCGACCCTCGCCCTCGCCACCGACTCGCTCGACGAGGCCCACGAGTACGCTGGGCACGCCGAGCTCCACGTCGACGTCTCGCTCGAAGCGCTCGACTGCTGATCCGCGCACCGCGCACAACCGACCTCGACGCCCTACCCTCGGGCGTCGACATGGATTCCCGTTCGCTCTCCGCGATTCCACCGATGGCGCCGCTGCCGTTGCTGCGGTGGCTCTGGCAGCTGACCAAGGACGTCGTCAACGAGTACCGGCGCGACGGCGTCGGTGACCTCGCCGCCTCGATCACCTTCTGGACGATCCTGTCGGTACCGGCCGCAGTGCTCGCTCTGGTCAGCGCCCTCAGCTCGCTCGAATCGATCGTCGGCGCGTCCGTGTCGAACGACGTGCAGGCGGAAGTCACCCAGTTCATCGACGACACCTTCGCCGACTCCGAGTCACTTCGGACGACCGTCACCGATCTGTTCGAGACCTCCAGCGCAGGTGTCGCCACCGCCGCCAGTTTGGTCGCCCTGTTCACACTCTCGCGTGCGTTCGCCGGACTCATTCGAGCCCTCGACCGGGCCTACGAGGTCGAGGACGGTCGACCGTGGTGGTACGTGAGGATCGTCGCGATCGGCTTGGGCATCGGCACGATCGTCGTCGTCGCTGCCGGGGCCACGGTGCTCGCCCTGCTGCCCACGCTGCCTCTGGGCGGGCTGCTCCGATGGCTCACCGCTCCCGCGGTGTTCATCGCACTCGTGGTGTGGGCCGCGACCGTGTTCCACATCGGGCCGAATCACCGGACTCCATGGCGCTACGACCTCCCGGGCGCGATCGTCACCACGATCGGATGGGTGCTGGCGTCGCAAGGGTTCGCGCTGTACGTACGCCTCGCAGGTGGCGGCAACGACGTGCAGACGAGCGTCGGTGCGATCCTGCTCGCGCTGTCACTCATGTACGTGCTCAGCATCGTGATGCTCGTCGGCGCCGAGCTCAACGACGTGCTCTCGCGCCGCGCCGGAGTGGTGCAGCAGCCACCGTCGATCACCGATCGCGCCCGGGGATGGCGCGACCATTGGCGGGAGCGACGTACCGACGCGGACAGCGAGCCGGCCGACGGTTCGTAGCACGCAGCGGCTCAACGCCGGGTGGAAGATCTCCACTCGTCCCGAAGGGCCCGCATCCCGATTCGATCGAATCGTTGGTCGTCGAGCCAAGCCGTCCAGGCCTCGGTGCGGAACAACTCGTACTCGTCCGTGCGCACGTGCCACCACTCGTGGTCGATCCGCTCGACCTCCCCGGGGCCCGGCTGGCAGGGATGGAATGCGCAGTACACGAGGTCGTCGGCGACAGACGTGAGCATCGCCCGGTAGTCGACGGCATCGCCGCGTTGACGACGGAAGTCGGTCTCCACGACCCGATCGAAGACCGGCATGCCGGCTCGCCGGGCCAGGGAGGCGAACTCGGCGAAGATCTCCTCCGACGTTCCGGTCAGATGGTTGTTCGGGCCGTACGACGCCAGATCGTTCGTGATGAGCGCCGGGATGCGATACTCGACGCCGAGCGCGACGTAGCGGTCACACCACTCGGGCGCCAGCGCCGCGCCCATGTGAGCGTCGAGATGGGTGACGTCGAGACCCGCGGCGAGCGCCCGGTCGAGCTGTGCACGCCACTCGGCCTCGACGGCGTCGGGATGGGCGCGTTCGCGGACCTGCGCGACACGGGGCCAGAGGTAGCCGTGCTCGTCGGTGAGACCGGCGGCAGCCGACGGGCGAGTGATCGGACCCCATCGGTAGCCGTCGTGTTCGGATGTCAGGGTGAGGTGGACACCGATGTCGAGGTGTTCGGCACCCGCTGCGCGCTCGGCGAGGTCGTGGAACCAGGGGCACGGCACCATGACCGAACCCGATGTGATCGTGCGGAGCGCCGACAGCTCGACGAATGCCTCGTTGGCGCCGTGACAGAATCCGACGTCGTCGGCGTGGATGACGATGCGTATCACCCACGTGACGGTAGTCCCGGCCCGTCGACCGCCGGCGGCGGGACGTACAGTCGGCGCGTGGAGCTCACCCATCTCAGCGGCAACACCGACCCCGGAGAGGTCGCCGACCACTTGCGTACCTGGGGGTACGCAATCGTCGACGATGTCGCCGATCAGGCGACCATGGACCGTCTGGGCGACGAGGCCGCGCCCTACATCGACGCATCCGACGGAGGCCGCGACGACTACGACGGCCGCTTCACCCGTCGCACCGGCGCGCTGATCGCGCGCTGCCCCACCGCCCGCGAGTTGGTGATGCATCCGACCGTCGTCGGGACGGTCGAGCGCTTCCTCGACCAAGCCACCACAGTGCAGCTCCACCTCACCCAGATCATCTCGATCGACCCCGGCGAGACCCAGCAGAAGCTCCACCGGGACCAGATGGCATTCGACTTCTTCCCGTTTCCGGCCGACTACCACGCCCAGTGCAACACGATGTGGGCGCTCACCGACTTCACCGCCGAGAATGGCGGCACCCACGTCGTGCCCGGTTCGTCGAGTGTGCCCGATGCAGCGGCCGCCTCGCTCCCGGGTGGGCAGGTCGAGATGCGGCGCGGCAGCGTACTGTTCTACGACGGCAAGGTGCTGCACGGCGGCGGCGCGAACCGCAGCGACGGGCCACGCCAGGGCGTCAACATCACGTACGCCGTCGGCTGGGTGCGACAGGAGGAGAACCAGTACCTCGCCTGCCCGCCCGAGATAGCGCGCACCCTCGACGACGACCTTCTCAGGATGATCGGATACCGCGAAGGGGCGTTCGCGCTCGGATACGTCGGCGACCAACAGGATCCGCTCGCGGCCCTACGCGGGGAGCACGTCAAGAAGCAGACGATCGGTGAGGTCACTCAGAAGTCCGCCGACCACCGGCAGTTCCTCCAGGAGTTGAAAGAGCGGTGAGGAGCATCGATCCGCGCGCTCCCGTGATCGTGGGTGCGGGCCAGCTGAACGACCGCGACCACGGCGCCGAACCGATCGACCTGATGACGCGGTGCGTCGAAGTCGCACTCGACGACACGGCGGCGGCTGCGTCCCTGCGCGGGGCCCTCGACGCCGTGCGTGTGGTGTGGGGCGTCTGGCCGTACCGCGATCCGGGTCGCCTGGTCGCAGATCGGATCGGGGCACCCGCCGCTCGCACGACGCTGACGACCGTCGGCGGCAACCAGGTGTACGACCTGCTCATCGACACCGCCGAGCGGATCCGGCTCGGTGATCTCGATGCGGCGGTGATCTGCGGCGCCGAGACCCTGCGAACCCGCCGCAGCGATCGGGCGCGAGGGATTCGTACCGAGTACCTCCCCGAGTCCGAAGCGGCAGAACCAGATGAGCTGTTCGGCGGGGATCGACCACTCAACACCGATGCCGAGCGCGAGATCGGCGTGGAGACCGTCGCCCGCTTCTATGCGATGGCCGAGACCGCGCTCCGGCACCGCCTCGGAGAGGGCATCGAGGAGCACCGTCTCCGGATCGCCAGGTTGTGGTCATCCGCGAGCCGGGTCGCAGCCGCGAACCCCCGTGCATGGCTTCGCGACCCGGTGTCGGCCGACGCGATCGCCACCGAATCCGAACTCAATCGACCCGTCGCGTCGCCGTATTCGAAACTGATGACCTCGAACCTCAACGTCGACCAGGGCGGCGCGGTGATCGTGTGCTCGGCGGCCGCCGCGGACGCTGCCGGCGTGCCGCGCGATCGGTGGGTGTTCCCGTGGTCGGGGGCGAGCGCGGCCGACCACTGGTATCCGACGAACCGGTGGGCGTTCGACGAGTCACCAGCGATGCGTTGCTCGGGTCGTGGCGCGCTCGAGCTCGCCGGCGTCTGTGTCGACGACTGCGAGCTGATCGATCTGTACTCGTGCTTCCCGGTCGCGGTGCAGGTGGCGCAGCAGGAGCTCGGCGTCGACAGCGGGCGTCCGTTCACGATCACCGGTGGCCTGACGTTCGCTGCCGGCCCACTCAACTGCTATTGCATCCTGCCGTTGACGCGTGCGGTCGAGCTGTTGCGCATCTCGCCCGAACAACGCGGTCTCCTGACCGGCAACGGCGGCTCGTTCACCAAACACAGCACCGTCGTGCTCTCGGGTGTGCCGAACGCCGAGGGCTTTCGGTCGGCGGTGCCGCAGGCCGATGTCGACACGCTCCCGTCGCGCCCGACACCGACCGAAGCGGTGAGCGATGCGACGCTGGAGACGTACACCGTGACGTTCGATCGAGACATGCAGCCGGGACGTGCGATCTTGGCATGCCTCGATACCGGCGGCGGGCGACATTGGGCGACGACGAGCGACCCCGACACGATGGCGACGCTGCTTGCGGAGGACTGCTGCGAGCGCGCCGTGTCGCTCGACGGCGCCACCGCGGCCCTGGACTGAGCCGCCGGGAGGACGCGCGAGGCGTGACCGAAGCCGCTGCGCGCGCCGCCGGTGTGCTGCTCGCGGCCACGAACGAACACGGGCACATGCGCCAGATCAACGAGGCACTGGCGGGGGTGTTCGACGACCACGCCGAGGGCCCGTACGAGGTCTTCGGGATCGACACCGCCGAAGCTCGCCTGCGGGAGCAGCTCGGCGCGAGCACTTCGCCGATGCGATCGACCGACGGTTCACGGATGGCCGACTCCGGGTGCGGACCCGAGCGGGCGTCTTCGTGTGCGGTTCACCCCGTCGGCGCGACAGGTCGCCGACGCGGCCGACCGTCCGGAACCGGGGCCGCTGCTTCGACCACTCGTCGTACATCTTGCGTGGCCAGTGGCCAAGGAACCCAGGCGGTACGACGATGCCTGCCCACGGAGAGCAGATCGGACGGGTCACTCATCCGCCAACCGATGTGACGCGCTCACACTGGCCACAGAGGTAATCGCTATATGGGGGTGGAAACGAGACGACCCGTTCGAGGCCCCGGCAGCCGACGGTTCCACAGCGAATGAATTCTCTTTCGCACGACTGGCACTTCAGAGTTTGGCCGGTCTGGAGGGGCTCTTTGCCAGTCAGGAGATAGCGAAACGGCCCAACGAGCGGGAAATTCTTGAGAGTTGAAACGATCTGCCGTGCGGCGTACGCAGCCGGATTCCGCGGCGCCGACCTCACGCAGGTCACGATGATCGCCGGTCGTGAGTCCGTTTGGAGGTCCGACAGCATCAACCAGTGCACTTCCGATCGCGGGATATGACAGATCAGTTGCGGCAGCCCGCAGCGCGAGCCGCACGACGACTTCCGCACCCGTCTGCGAATCGATGAGGACAGGGACCTACTCGACCTCGAGGTCAACGCGGCGGTTGCGTTCTGGATGCAGGAGGACGCGATCAAGCTCGGCAAGCCGTGGTTCCCGTGGCGAGCATCGGATACAATAATCAAGAACCGTGGTCCCGGCTGGGATCCGGATGGTTCTCACATTTGTCGGACCAGCAGTTCGCCGCCGAGGCGACGGCTGCGGCGAGGGCCGTTCTGGACACGGGTGGGCGGCCGGCGGATTCGCGCAAGGAGGCGTTTGGCGTCGACCGATCCATCATCAGGAGCAAGCCGGAGCACAACGACGGGGTTCGCTCCCGCAAACCCATGACCCGTCGCGTTGCCTGGGCCAGGCTGGCCAGCCGATGGCCTATGGTGCCGATCGGGAACGCCGGGTCGCCGCGGATCGAATGAGGCGACAGGCATCATGGACGGAGGACTAATGGCTGCCGACGACCTCTCAATCGAAACGCTTCCGGCCCTGCAGGGCGACGCATTGTGGGTGGAGTGGGGCAGCGCGGACGACCGCCACCGAATGTTGATCGACGGTGGGACTGCGGCGACGTTCGAGACGTTGCGCGACAGGTTCGCGGTGCTCGATTCGGCAGATCGTCGTGTCGATCTGATGGTGATCACCCACATCGACCTCGACCACATCGACGGAGCGATTCGTCTGCTGCGCGACGAGTCTCTCGGCATCGACGACGCCGACATCTGGTTCAACGACTCCCGCCACCTCGCGCACGAATCCAGCACGCGTGGAGCGATGCAAGGCGAGTTCCTCGGGGCGATCCTGCACGAACGAGGACTTCCCTGGAACAGAGCGTTCGAGGGCAGCGCCGTGGTCGTGCCGGCCACCGGTTTGCTACCGAGTGTGCGGTTCGATGGTGGCCTGCGGCTGGTTCTACTGTCTCCGACCCCGGAGAAGCTGCGCGGCCTCGGAGTCGAATGGGAGAAGGTCGTCGAGGAAGCCGGAATGGAGCCCGGCGACTGCGCCGAGGCGCTGGCCCGCCTGGAGGAGCGGATCGGACCGGCAGTTCGCGGCGACGCCCGTTCGACGTTCGGCGGCGACGGCCCCGAGGCCAACGTGCGCAGCATCGCGTTCATCGCCGAGTACGGAGACGAACGCTGGCTTCTCGCGGGCGACGCCCACGAGGACGCCTTGCGTGCCGGGCTGCAGCGATATGCCGAGGAGACCGGCGAATCGCCCGTTCGCCTCGACGGCTTCAAGATTCCGCACCACGCCAGCACCCGGGACATCTCCCCCGAATTGCTCGAGGAGATCGATTGCAGGAAGTTCTACGTGTCGACGGGCGGCTCGTGGTTCAAGCATCCTGATGAGGCGTGCATCGATCTGAGCTTCGACTCTCTCGATCGACCGGAGCTGGTCTTCAACTATCGACCCGAGTTCACAGAGACGTGGGCGTCGTCCGACTCCGAGACGACCTACTTGGACGACCCCGGTCACGAGCCTCGTGGCCGAACGCAGCAACGAAGCGTGGCCGAAGGCATGGAGAACCGGTGACGACCACCTCACCGGACCGAGGGGACGACGCGTCGGGTTCCGCTGTACGAAGTGTCGGGAGCCCGCCCCGAACTGACTCGGAGCAACAAGCGGGACTCGTGAGAGGTCCGTTGCAGGGCGATGCTCCCCCCGATTCGGCGGTCGCACATCCACGCTGCAAGTTGCGTGTGACCGCGTACCACGGGAGCCTCGAGAGAGCGGACCACCCGGTGCTCGTGGGCCACTACGCAGCGACGCCGCTCTCCGGCGCGGAGGGTTTCGTCGATCGTCGGTTTCAAGGTCGACTGTCGGATCGCTTCGCGGGAGGAAGGTATCCAGCAAACATCGGGGAGTCACTCCTGGTGCGGGCCGCGCGTCGACGACATCCCCAGTGGGGCGTGATCGTCGTCGGGCTCGGTGAATACGGCGAACTCACGCCGCTCCGGCTGGTCGCGGCCGTCCGACAGGCGCTCGTCAGCCACGCCTTGGACGAGGCGGATCAACGGGACCGCGACGATCCGATCGAGTATCGCTGCCGACACTGCGACGAAGACGTCAAGCACGACGACCGAACGACACACTCCGCAACGGAGGGTCATCGAGCCAACCGCGGCAACCACGTTGTCGACGAGAAGGATTACGAGCGCATCCCGTTCCTCACACTCGGGATCAGCAGTGTGCTCCTCGGCGCCACCGGCGATCAGGGGCTCAGTATCTCGGCGTCGGTGCGCGCCGTCGTCACGGCGACCCGCGAGGCGAACATCGAACTCCGCTCTGGGAAAGAGGTCCGTGCTCAGTACACGGAGTTGCAGCTCTGGGAGCGCAGCGCGGCGGAAGCCGAGCTCGCGTACCGTGCGCTGCACTCACTCGCGAAAGACATCCCGGCCAGAGCCGACACCGGCGAGATGGGCGTCGTGGAAGCAGCGGAAGAGCTCGGGGTGGCTGCGGGTGCACTCGAGAACGGTCTCCGCTCCGATACCGACGAACAAGTGTGGTGGCGCGTACGCGTGAGCGAGGTGGGTGACGCCGGCGAGGCCGAGGGTGTGGAACGCCCCCCATACCTCCACCTCGAGTTCGCCGTCGGTGGTCGCCTCGCCCGCACCGGCAACGTCGTCCACCTCATCGAGCGACGTCGGCTCGAACGACTGCTTCGAGAGATGGTGGTCAACTCGAAACCGGGATCAGCGGCGCACACCGCACTGTTCGAGCTGCTGTTCCCCAACCAGCTCAAGTGGGACATGACGGCCGCACAGGACATCCAGCTCGAGGTCGACGATACGACTGCGGACATCCCGTGGGAGATGTTGGCGGCGCGAGATCCCGAGGAGGGGACCCGCGGGCAACTCGCGCTACGCGCACCGATGGTGCGCCAGCTGAAGCTGAAGAGCTTTCCGGCGGTGCAACGTGCGAACACAGCCAGGGCACTTGTCATCGGAAACCCGCCCACCGGAGGACTCGGCCCACCGCTCACAGGCGCGTTTCGTGAGGCGGAGGGCGTCGTCGGAGTCTTGCGATCCTCCGGCTATGAAGTCACCGACAAGGTGTTCAACCCCAGGGACCAGGCCCACGATCAGACGGCGACCGAGATCGAGTACGCGCTGTTCGAGAACGACTACCGGATCATCCACGTGGCTGCCCACGGACTGTTCCAGCCGGACGATCCGACACGCACCGGCATTGTCATCGGGCCCGACGACTTCATCACGGCTCGGCTGTTCGGCCAACTCAACGTGACCCCGGACCTGGTGTTCCTCAACTGCTGTCACCTTGCGGCCGTTGCGATGGGCACTGAGAGCGGTGCGATTGAGTTCACCCGCAAGAACCTCAACCGGCTCGGTGCCAGCCTCGCCCGTCAGCTCATCGACTCGGGCGTCCGCGCCGTCGTGGTCGCCGGCTGGGCAGTTGAGGACGCTGCAGCCAAGGCGTTCGCCTGCGCCTTCTATCAAGCAATGCTGCGCGGAGCGGCGTTCGGTCGCGCAGTGCACCAGGCTCGGCGAGCCGCGTACGAGGAGTCGCCCGATCACAGCACGTGGGGCGCGTATCAGTGCTACGGAGATGGTGGATACCGCCTACCGGGTAATGTCGCTGAGGCGTCCACCGGGGGCACGCCGGGCGTACCGGTCACCAAGGCGGAGGCGCTCAGATGGGTCGAGGCGATCGTCAACCGCGTCGAGAGTGTCGGCCCCGAAGTCGACAGTGGGCGAGAGATCGCCGAGATGGAGGTCATCGAGCACACTGCGAAGAAGAAGAAGTGGATCGACGGCGACGGTCGACTCTGCGAGGCGCTCGGGCTCGGGTGGGCGGCACTCGGGGAGTACGAGCGAGCGATCGAGCAACTCGACGGAGCCCTTCGGGCCGGGGATGGAGCCATGACCCTGAAGGGCCTCGAGCAGTACTCCAACTTCAAGGGTCGGCTCGCGGCGGCACTGCTCCTCAAACCGAACGCGAGCGAGGCCGACCGCGAACGAGCCGGCGAGCTCACGACGGAGGCGTTGGCGTCGATCGAGCTGCTCGAGCAGCTGAGCCCATCAGTCGAGCGCACGGCATTGCGCGCCGGGCACTACAAGAGCCGGGCCACTGCCACGAGTGGCGATGAACGCGCAGCGTCTCTGCGAGAAGCCGCCATGGCGTATCGCGTGGCGTATGACAAGAACCAGAAGCCCTATGGTCTGTGCAACTACGTACAGCTCGAGGAGATCCGCCGACGGGTAGACGAGGACGAGTCAGCAGCGAGTGAGCTGTACGACATGGTCGACGCGGTCCTCGTCGAGACCCACGACGCATCCGCAAGCGACTACTGGGACGCGGTGTCGCGGGCAGACGCGTTGCTGACCGTCGCCATCATCCGGGACGAGGTGCCGGCCCAGGCGGCAAAACTGGTCACGTGGTACACGGAGGCCTTCGACGGCGGCTCGACAGCAGCGCAGCGCGCCTCGACACTCGACCACTTACAGGATCTCGCAGAACTGCACCCCGACGAGGTGCAGTCCGATGGGCTGTCATCGATCCGCGCGGAGCTGATGTCCGAACAACCGTAATCGGAGCCGCCCGCAAGGGCACCGCGACGCACTCCGGGCCGTGATCGAAGCGCACGACTCCACGATCTCGAGATGTCGGCAGATCTCCCGGAGATCGTTGCGAGCAGCGAGCCGATGGTGCCCGTTGCCGTGGACAACGGTCACTCGTCAGCCGGTTCGTAGCGCGCTTCGAATTCAGCCGGCGTGAGAACCCTCAGTTCGCCGTCGACTGCTGGACGATCCGTCGCCGGGCGTGGCGACCGCGGTTGACTCCAGGTTGTCTCCGATGCAGGTCACGACGGTGGTGAGGTGTCGGTGACCACGCTCACGTGAATCTCCCCAGACCTGCTCGGCGGGTTCCAGTCATCGTCGCTACGCCTGAAGTAGGGAGTAGCGATGAGAAACGACTCGAGGGGCCGTCCTGGGCGGCAGCCGATGACCGAGAAGCGCAAGGTGTATGCGCGTCTGATCCGACAGGGTGTGTCGAACTCGGCGGGTTCCAGTCATCGTCGCTACGCCTGAAGTAGGGAGTAGCGATGAGAAACGACTCGAGGGGCCGTCCTGGGCGGCAGCCGATGACCGAGAAGCGCAAGGTGTATGTGCGTCTGATCCGACAGGGTGTGTCGAACTCCGAGGCATGCCGCCGGTTGGGGATCGACCGTAAGACGGGTCACTGGTGGAAGAACGGCGGCGTGATCACGCGCAACGGGATCGTCCGCGTCGTGGAGCCGATCCTCGAGCAGCATCGTTGTCCGCAATGCTCGACAGAGCCGATTGTTCAGCAGTCTCCTAGTGTTCTGTCAGGTTGATCCGTCAACGAAATCGTCTTGGATGATCGCGGCGCAGTAGCGGCCGAGTCGTTCGAGGATTTCGTCGGCGGTCTTGTGCCAGACGAACGGGGTCGGGTTCTCGTTCCAGTGTTCGACCCAGTCGATGATGTCGGCGGCGAGGGCGTTGACGGAGTCGTGGGCGGAGCGCTGCAGCTTCTTGGTCGTGAGCGCCGAGAACCAGCGTTCGACGAGGTTCATCCACGAGCCGTAGGTCGGTGTGAAGTGGAAGTGGAACCGGCGGTGACGCAGCAGCCACTTGTGCACCTGAGGGGTCTTGTGGGTCGACAGGTTGTCCAACACGACGTGCACGTCCAACTCGGCAGGAACTTCGCGGTTGATCTTGTTGAGGAACTTGATGAACTGGGCTGAGGTGTGGTTCGGGCGCAGCTCGGAGATCACTCGGCCCGAGGCGATGTCGAGCGCCGCGAACAGATCGATGGTGCCGTTGCGCCGGTAGTCGTGGCTGCGTCGCTGTGCGGTGGTCGGCATCATCGGCAGCATCGGCGCGGTCCGGTTCAACGCCTGGATCTGTGGCTTCTCATCAACGGCGAACACGGCTGCGTTGACGGGCGGGTTCATGTACAACCCGACGATGTCACGAATCTTGTCGACGAGTTGCGGGTCGGGGGAGATCTTGAACTCGTCCTGCTGCCATGGCTTCAACCCGAACGCCCGCCAGATCTCGGCCACGGTCTGATGCGAGATCCCATGGCGGGCGGCCAGCGACCGCGTCGACCAATGGGTCGCATCCGGCGGGGTCGTCTCCAACGTGTCGACCACGACCTGCTCGATGACGTCATCGCCGATCGTGCGGGCCGCTCCTGGGCGGGGCTCGTCGATCAACCCGTCGAGACGAGACTCTGCGAACCGCTTGCGCCACTTCGACACCGTTGCAGGGTTGCAGCCGACCTTGGCGGCGATCTCGGCGCCGGTCAGCGACGGATCCTCACACAACAACACGATCTTGCAGCGCATCGCCAACGCCTGCGAGCTCGAGTGCCGGCGCGCCCAACTCTGCAGTTGTCGGCGTTCGTTGCCGGTGAGATGAATCTCGACCGGAGGTCGTCCTCGTCTGGCCATCGCTGTTCTCCTTCGATGCTGGCAGTGACACCAGCGAGAACGCGTGACAGACGAAAGAATTCCCGATCTCAAAGATTTCTTAGCGAAACAACCTGACAGGACACTAGAGCAGCGTCAGTGTGTACTCCCCCGTCGAGCCGTCCGGCGCGCTGACGTAGATCAGGTAGGCGCCGTCATCGGGAAGGAAATCCTCCCTGACCAGCGCGCCGTCAGGCAGGGTCGTCGGCCAGCCGAAAGCCTCACCCGTGCTGGCATCGAGCACGTCGAGCGCGGGCACCAACCCTGGTCCTGGTTGCAGGGTCACCGTGACCTGGGCGCCGGCGGTTCCGTAGAACTCGAAAACGTCGAACTCACCCTTCTTCTCGAGATTGCACTTCTGCGCGAGATTGCACTCGACCGGCTCGCCGACCTGCAGGGTCTCGACGCTCAATTCGGACAGATTCAGTGTGAAGACGCCCCTCGAGCCGCCGATCCCGCGAACGATCAGGTGGTAGACGCCCTCCCGCCTCAGCGTGAGCAGGGCCGACGCAGAATCCTCGACGATCAGGTCGTAGCTGGGCTTCGGATCGAGGAGGTCGAATTCGAGACGCGCGGGCGACTCCAGATCGATCTGGACTCGCGAGGCCGGCGCAGGCGTGATGAACGTGAAGACCTCGACGTCGCCGCGCTCGTCGATCGACCCTTCGATCGATGTCTCGACCCCGATCGACTCGGCCTCGAGGATCTCGAGCCGCAGTTGGTACGCCCCGATCGATCCGGTGAAGCCCCGTGCGACGACGACATAAGTGCCTCCCTCCGGCAGGACAGCGAAGATCGCTTCGGCATCACCGCCGAAGTCGTTGTCGACGAGGGCGATCTCGCGGCCGTCGGGACCTTGCAGACCGAGTTGGGCGTCGAGGCGGTCCCCACCGGTCGGTTGCATGACCACCTCCACGACGTCGTCGGCAACGCCCTCGAACTCGAAGACGTCGACCTCTCCGCTCTGCTCGATTGCTCCCGGTGCGACGCTGCCGTCCTCCAGCGGGGTCCGAACGTCGACTACCGTGACGTCGAACGATCCGGTGGATCCGTTCGAGCCCTTCACGAACATGACGTACTGGCCGTCTTCGCGCAGCCGAACGGTGGAGATCTCGCCGATCGCCTTGCCGAACGCGTCCACCCGGTCGATCCGAACCGTACCCGGGTCGAGCACGTCGACTGCCGGGTCCAGATTTCCCGCGGGCTGGACGACGACCGTCAACAAGGCATCGGCTCGGCCGGCGAATCGGAACACGCCGACCTGGCCCGGTTGATCGATGCTGCCGGGTTCGGTGTCGCCGATCTCGATGTCCATGATGGTCGATTCGTCCAACTGCACGCTGAACGACCCGGTCGAGCCGGGACTCCCTCGAACCGGTACGACGTACGTCCCGTCGACGGGCAGGATGAACGTGATCGACTCGGTCTGTCCGGTACCTCCCGAGTCGACCTGTTCGATGCGTGCGCCGGCGGGGTCGATCATCTCGAGCAGCCCGTTCAGGCCATCATCGGGTGTCAGTGTCACCGTGGCAGCCGTGCCGGCTGTGCCGACGAACGGGAATCGATCGACGTCGCCGTCGACATCGATCGACCCGTCGACCGACCGACCGTCCGAGAGTGCCTCAGTGCGTTGCAGGGTGAGCGTGTATGCACCCGTATGGTCTGGTGAATCGGTGGCGCCGCTCACGCGGGCGACGTATGTGCCGTCGCCCGGGAGGATCGCGGTGACGATCTCGGTGCCGCCGACGCCACCAGAGTTCGAGCGGACGATTTCTCCACCGCTCGCGTCGAGCAACGTCAACACACCATCGAGATCGCCCCGGGATTGCAGCGTGATGGTCACCGCCCGGCCGGCCTGGCCGGTGAACGGGAACTGGTCCTGCTCGTCGACAACATCGACCGAACTCGAGAGCGACTCACCCTCGAGGAGCGCCTCGGCTTCCTGCAGCGACAGTTCGTACTCGCCGGTGGAGCCGGATGCCCCCTGGACCGGAACGTCGTACGGCCCTGACTCGCTCAAGATGAGGCTGATCATTTCGGTACCACGGGCATCGGCAGCGTCGACCCGAGCGACGGAGCCGCGTCCCGATTCCTGCACCTCCAGGACGGCGTCCAGACCACCGGTCGGGCGCATCGTGAACGTGATCGCGGACCCGGCGACACCGTCGAACCGGAAACGATCGACTTCACCCGGGGTCGCGATCGAGCCCGGCGCAGACTCACCGATGTCGATCAACGCAGCGGCCGGCGCCCCGACCACCATCGCCTCTTGGCCGCTGGTTCCCCGACCGTTCACGAAGGCGAGCACGGCGAACCCAACGATCGCGGCCACCACGATCGAAGCGAAGGTGCGTTGGCGCGTCCGCAAGGTCTGGTCAGTGCGGTATGCCGTGATGGGTTCAACGAGCGAGTCGTGTGCCAGCTCGTAGTATTTGATATCCCCCCGAGATTCCCTTCGTAAGAGTCGACGATCGACGAGTTGGTCGAGCAACTTCTCGTCGGCGCCGAGCGCCTCGGCGTCAAGGAAGCGGCGCCGGCCTTCCGAGATCAGATCGTCCTCGCACAACCCGCGCACCTGACGTCGCTCACCGCTCGACGTGAACCGCGCCAGCTCATCGCCGTAGAAGCCCTTGAGGATCTCGGCGGGGCCAACTTCGGAGAAGTCGGCCGCGGTGACGATGACGTTCGGCCGACCTGCGACGATCTTGGTCTCGACGTACCGGCACACGATCTGCAGCTGGGAGGCTTCGACGATGTCGACGCCACTCTTCGGGGCGTTCGCGTCGGGAGTGGGCCCGTCCAGTCGGCCGTCGGACGAGAGCCATCGTGTCCAGCGGGATGCCGTAGATCGCAGATCTCGAGACTGCGCGGCGCCACGGAGCGCATCGAGGATGATCTCGACCGCGCCCTCGGCGTACTCGAAGCGTGGCGACGTGCGGTCGAGCTCTGGATCGTCGAGTTCCGCCGGGCAGCGGATCGCTTGCTCGGCCTGAGCCAGCGAAAGGGCCCCGAGGCGCTGGCGGTGGCTCAGCACTTTGGGAATGGTCCGCGAGAAGACGTCCAGTTCCCCCAGGAACTCCTCGCGCAACGCGAGGACGACCTTGACCCGAGGACGCACGGTCGTACCGCTGATTGAGCGATACGAGCCGTTCGCCCCGCTAACGCCGCGCACCACGCCGGCCAACTGCTGCACGAACGTGGTTCGTGCCGGTGCCGTCGGTTCCCACAGGGTGAACAACTCCTCGAACTGGTCGAAGATCAGAACCGGTACCTGGAGCACGTCGCCCTTCCAGATCCGGACGTTCGCGAGAAGTTCGAAGAGCTCGCGGCCCTCATCGGCACCGACCACTTCGATCGTGTCCAAGCCGTGCTGACCGTGCTGATCCTGCAAGGCTCGGCGCACGAGCTCGGTCGGCGACTGCTCGATGTCGGCCATGCGAACGAACACCGGCCAGAGATCCCGCTCCTTCAGATGATGCGTCACTCGTGCCTTCAGCAACGACGTCTTGCCGACACCGGATCGTGCGTAGAGCACGAACAAGTCGTGGCTGAGGACCGAGTGCAGTACGGTCTCGGCGTCGGCGTCACGCCCGAAGAAGAGCATGCCGTCAAGTCGGCTCTCGCCGAACGGCGGCGAGCCGGGATATCGGAAGCGTGGATCGACGTCGGGTTCGTCGTTCATGAGCGCAGCGACTTCTCCTGGATGTCACGCTTGATCGTCGAGACGAGTTCTGCCACACCGTTCCCCCGGTAGTCGATCCACTGAAACTGGTCGAGCCCAGCGTGTTCGGTCCGATCGTCGTCGATGAACACGGGAATGATGAAGACCGCGCCATCGGGGAAGCTCTTGGAGCGGTCCACAGCCGTGTCGATCTCGCGGTTCAGATACGACTCTCCGCTGCTCTTCTCGACGAAGTTCTTGCTCCGGAGGACGACGACGTACTGCACATCCTTCTTGAGCGCGCGTTGGATGAGCTCATCCCATTCTGCGCCACCGTAGATCCGTTCCCTGTCGAGCCACGGTGTCAGCCCGTTCGCCCGCAGTTCAGCTGCGATGGCTGCAGCGGTCTCCTTGTCCTCACTCGCATGACAGATGAACACCTTGTCCGGGAAGGGCGCCCGCTCGGATACGGGTGCATCGCCGGCCTCGCCCATCCGATGCGTCAGTTCGGCAGCGAATTCGAGCGGTGACAGCCCGTCGAAGAGACTGATCGTGTGGCCCACGGTGAAGAAGTTTCGGGTCTCCGGGTAGATCTCGTCGATCTCGAACGCGAACGACCTGTTCTTGCGTCGTTTGCCGCGCATCGCCTCATCGAGCACGCGCATCAGAACGCGGTGCTGCCAGAGAAACAACCGAAACCCGAGGAACAGATACGTCGTCTCACCCGACAGGTCCGACAGCGTCGACACGAGGTTCTCCGGCAGCTTCGGGTCGCCGCCGACGACCGATACGAGAACGTCGAGCAGGTCGTTGTCGGTTAGGGCGAGCGATGGGGGATCTATGAGTGAGCCGTTGAGGTGGTACACCAGCGGCTGGCCGGGGGACCATCCCTCGATCAATTTCGACTCTGGCCCATTGCGATCGTAGAAGGCGACCTTCAGGCCGGGCTTGTGCGCTTCGAAGGCTTTCTCCAAGGGCAACCCTGGGACCATGTTGACCACCACTTGGACGTTGAACGTGGAGAGTGTCTCGATGATCTTGTCGAAGGTGAAATCATCCTGGCGGTCGTGGGCGTAGAATTCACCAACCCACTCGTGCAGCACTGTTCGGGGGCCGTCTTCGTCATCCGGATCGAACCTTCCCGCCGCCTTGGCGGCCTTGAGGGCTGCCTCGGCGAGAACGGACACCTCGTCCGTGTCGGGCGGAGTGGCGCCGAGTTGATCCTCGATCCGTTTGCTCAGAAACCTTGCGAACGCCGCGCCGATGGGCTCCGGCGTGCTGTGGCGGTCGTAGCGGGCGGTGACGGCGTTCGGCCCGAGCATCACGACGCAACGACCCCGTTTGATCGCTGCGATCAGTTGATCCCAATCATCGCTGTCGGGAATCTTTCGGCTCACCCCGACCTCCTCTCCTCGAACCTCGTCGTCACCGTCGCTCGTCTTGGGCGGCGAGCCCGAGGCGAACCCGGTCGCCGTTCGGTGTGGGCGGGCTGCGCTGGTGTCTCAGGAGATCGCATCACCCGCTCGGTGTATCGGCGAGGTCGTCGCGTCGGGACAGTCTCATCGCCGCCGAGCCGGCTCCGATCAACAACAATCCGATGACGAGTGTGACGAGGTGCTCGCTCCCGGTGTCCGGGTGAGTGCCGGTGACGACGGCAACCGACGGATTCTGTGCGGTCCGAACCGCCGGATTCTGTGCGACGGAAACCTTCGAGCAGCTGACGATGCCGTCGTAGCTCCATTCGGTCGTCGCCCCCACGCGGAACACCACTCCGGGTTGCGGCGTCGCGGTGATAGTGACCGCCCACCGCGATCCTTCGCCTGCCGGTGCGCTCGTGACGTTGACGGTGTAGTCGACCTGTTCGGTGTCGTACGCGCCGGTGACGACGAGTTCGTTCGCGGCACAGTCCATGAAGACCGGCGGGTTGCCGACGGGAGGGAATCCCGTGCCGGGCAGGCTGACCGGTGGCGCGCAGTCGACGGTGCCGGTGTAGTTCCACTCGGTGGTGGCGTCGGGCGGAAACCTGAAACCTGGCTGTGGGGCTGCGGTGATCGTGACGCTCCAGTTCGAGTCTTCACCGGACGGTGCCATGTTGATCGTGACGGTGTAGTCGACCTGTTCGGTGTCGTACGCGCCCTCGACCACGATTTCGTTCAGGGTGCATTCGAAGCGGACCGGATCTTCGTCGGGAGGATCGGCGAGCGGAAAGGGAGGAGCAGGAGCTACGAGAAAGCAGTCGGCGGGGACGGTGTCGCTGTAGTTCCACTCGGTGGTGACGTCGGGCGGGAACTCGAAGCCGGGCTTTGGGGCTGCCGTGATCGTGACCTCCCAGCTCGAGCCCGCACCGGACGGTGCCGTGTTGATCGTGACGGTGAAATCGATCTCGTCGGTGTCGTCGGCATTGGTGATCACGAGTTCGTTCTCTGCGCAGTCGAACACGACCGTCGGTGGTGGGATCGGAGGGTTCTGACCGACCCGCGGCGGCGTCGTCGAGGTTGTGGTCGGTGTCGACGTTGTCGTTGTTGTCGAGGTTGTGGTCGTTGTCGTTGTTGTCGAGGTTGTGGTCGTCGACGTTGTCGTTGGTGTCGAGGTTGTGGTCGGTGTCGACGTTGTCGTTGTTGTCGAGGTTGTGGTCGTCGACGTTGTCGTTGGTGTCGACGTTGTCGTTGGTGTCGAGGTTGTCGTTGGTGTCGAGGTTGTCGTTGGTGTCGAGGTTGTCGTTGGTGTCGAGGTTGTGGTCGTGACGGCCGCCGGATCGATCTTGCAGAGATGGGCGTCGTTCGCGTTCTGACCGAAGTCGATGAAGACCTCGAGCACAGCGTTGTTCATCGGCGTGACACCGTCGCCGTACAAGACATGGTCCGATCCGTCGCCAACGCCGACACCTACCCACACCGCTGCCCAGTTGCCGACGTCGACCACGGGCACCGGCGGGTCATAGACGTATCCGAGTCCTTCATAAGTTCCATCGGGGCACGTGAACGTCTCGTCAGCCGACGCGAACGTGCCAGAGATCAGCACCGTGGCCACCAAGAGAGCCGCCCCCAGCCCGAATGGGACTGAAGCGTTGATGACGCTTCTCGTGCTGTGTGGTCCCCAGCTCATCAGAACCCCCCAGGACACCGATTTCGACGTGAGATGACGTCCTGGCCGAACTGTAGCCGACGGGGGACGCCAGCAAATCCGACGCAGAGCGCGACGCCTGGGACGCTACGTCGCCACCCAGGATCTCCCCGACCGTGGTCGTGCCGGCGCGCAGTCCCCGATCGATCTGATCCTGGTTCCGTCAGTTGTAGATCGCCTGGTCCGACACACCGAGCTGCGCCGCGATCTCGACGACGGGGCGCCCGGCCTCCACGAGATCGAGCACCTTGCGACGGAACTCGTTCGGGTACCTCCACGGCACGATGACCTCCTCATCATCAGTGCCCCAGGTTCAAGTACACCTCCACCGCGATCCCCGGTGCAGACCAGTTCGCCAGTAACGTGGATGACGGTTCCGTCGCCGAGATCGATTCCGTGGTGCTTGAAGCCTGGTCGGTCGACTTCGATGTGGTCCCCTCGCACCATCGCCCCTCCAGCTAACCGTTGCCGCGCAACCAGGTGGGTCTCCTCCTGACGTGTTCGTTTGACGTCGGCGTCAATCGATCGACGGACGCGGCTCGAGACCCGCCGCTCGATAGCACGCGTCGATGATCTCCATGTTCCGGACCCCGTCGTCGGCAGTGGTCGGGAACTCGGCCCCATCGACGATCGCGTCACGGAACGCGACCAGCTGATGAACGTACGTGGCCGAGTGGTCGGCCTCGGTCGATGTCGTCCCGGTCGCCGTCTCGACCGACAACACCGAGCCGCCGTTCTGTGGCGCCAGTGGGTTGGTCGCGAGCATCGTGCCGGACTCCCCGGTCACCTTCAACCACGCCTCGACCCGGTCGCCCGGAGCGATCATCGACGAATGCACCCACCCCGTGACCCCTGACGGCCAACGCAGCTCCGCTCCCAGCGACCCGTCGACTCCCTCGACCGGACACACCGCCTCGGCTGACACCACATCGGGTTCCGCGCCGGCAGCGAACCGCGCCCACTGGATCGAGTAGCAGCCGAGATCCATCGTCGCGCCACCACCGATCGCCGGGTCCCAGCGGATGTCATCGCGCCCGATCCACCCGTCGGGGATGTCGAACGTCGCCTCGATCCGATCGAGGCGTCCGAGAACGCCGGAGTCGAGGACGGCGCGGATCTGAACGGCGTAGGGGTGGTACCGCCAGTGGAAGGCCTCCATCACGACCACGTCGCCGTGGCGGGCCGCATCGGCGATGCGGCGCGCATCGTCGGCGTTCGCGGCGAACGGCTTCTCGCACAGGACGTGCTTGCCGGCCTCGATCGCGGCGATCGCCCACTCGCGGTGGTACGACGCCGGTGTCCCGATGTACACGGCGTCGACCACATCGGAGTCGATCAGGTCCTGATACGAGCCGTACGCGTGCTCGGCACCCCACTCGTCCGCCGACGCCCGCGCCCGATCGAGATCGCGTGCACCGACCGCGGCGAGTTCGACCCCGTCGACATCGCCGACGGGGTCGATGATCGCCTTGACCGCGATCCGTGACGCGGCCACCAGTCCGAGGCGGATCGTCACCGCGTCACCGCCACGGACGAGCCATCGGATCGGACCAGGAGACGACACCAGCGCATGCAGCGGAGAGTAGCAAGCGCACCTACTCTTGGCCTCGTGACCAGCGAGTTCGACGCAAGAGCGGCAGAGTGGAGACGCGATATGGAGTCGGCGCTCGACGGCCTGTACGACGAACGAGCTGCGGAGATCGGGCGCGATCTCGTGGACCGTGCCCGCGCCGCCCACCGTGCCCGACCCTCCGATCTGATCGATCTCGACCGTCGCCGGGCAGCGTCGCCGTTCTGGTACCAGGGCCGCCAGCGCGTGGGGTACATGGCCTTCGTCGACCGTCTCGGAGGCGACCTCCAGGGCGTGCGCCGCCGGATCCCGTACCTCACCGAACTGGGCATCGACACTCTCCACCTGCTCTCGCTGCTCCAGCCCCGGGCGGGCGAGAACGACGGCGGGTACGCGATCCGCGACTACCGCGTCCCCGACGACCGGATCGGCACACTCGACGACCTTCGAGCGCTCATCGACGATCTGCGGTCGAACGGGATCAGCCTGTGCGTCGACTTCGTGCTCAACCACACGAGCGACGATCACGAGTGGGCGATCGCGGCCACCGACGGGTCCGAATACCACCGCTCGCTGTACCGAACGTTCCCCGATCGCACTGAACCGGACGCGTGGGAAGCCACGCTACCAGAGGTCTTCCCGCGCTTGTCGCCCGGCAACTTCACGTGGAACGACCGTATGGCGCGCTGGGTGTGGACGACCTTCCGCGAGTTCCAGTGGGACCTCGACTGGGCCAACCCCGACGTGATGCGGGAGGTCGTCGACATCGCGTTCCACCTCGCCAACCTCGGTGTCGAGATCCTGCGACTCGACGCGATCGCGTTCACCTGGAAACGCCTCGGCAGCAACTGCCAGAACCAACCGGAGGCCCACCTGATCGCTCAGGCACTCCGCGCCGTGCTCGCGATGGCCGCACCGGCGACGGTGTTGCTCGCCGAGGCGATCGTGGCGCCGAACGACCTGGTCGGGTATCTGGGGCGCCACGAGCTCGAGCGCCGTGAATGCGAGCTGGCGTACCACAACCAGCTCATGGTGCAGGGGTGGTCGATGCTGGCGTCGAAACGTGCAGATCTGTCACGCAACGCGATCGCACGGCTCCCACCCGTCCCGAGTCGGGCGACGTGGTTCACCTACGTGCGCTGCCACGACGACATCGGATGGGCGATCGACGACGCCGATGCCGAGAGCGTCGGGCTGACGGGCTTCGGTCACCGTGAGTTCCTGGCCCGCTACTACCGCGGCGACTTCTGGCAGTCGTTCGCACGTGGCGCCCCGTTCGGCAAGAATCCGGAGACGGGCGACGAACGTACCAGCGGCATGACCGCGACCCTCGCCGGTGTCGCCGCAGCACTCGAGGACGGCGATCCCGTCGCACTCGATCGGGCGGTGGAACGAATCCTGCTGCTCTACGGCATTGCCTTCGGGTTCGGGGGCATCCCGATCATCTACATGGGAGACGAGCTCTGCCAGGGTGACGATGCGTCCTACGTCGCCGACCCCACACGAGCCACCGACAGTCGATGGACCCACCGCCCGTCCTTCGACGACGAACTGGCGGCCCAGCGACACGACCCGGCGACCCTGACGAGCCGGGTCTGGTCGGGCATTCGACATCTCGTCGACACTCGTCGCGCCTGCGGACAGCTCCACGACGACGGGGCGACCGTCACGGTGTTCGACCCGGGTTCGCCGGCGGTGTTCGCGTGGCACCGCCGCCACCCACGGTTCGGTGAACTGGTCGGCCTCGCAAACGTGGGCGAGAGCGTCATGACCGTGATCGACCGACCTGCGCTCCGAAACGGCGCTGTCGATCTGCTCGCTCCCACCGACCCGAACCCGTGGCGACTCGAACCGCTCCAGGTGCGCTGGATCTCGGCTGACGGAGACTACGGCCCGATCCCGACGCCACCACTCGACCGATGATGCACACACTCGCCGTCGGCGCCGGCGTGTTGCTCGTGATCGTCGCCATCGCGGATCTCGTCAACACGCTGGTCTCCACGTTCACCTCCTACGCACGCTGGTGGCCGTCGCGCCTGATCGGGCGTTCGACGTTCGTGGCGATCCGGTCGGTGGCGCGTCGGCTCCCGGACGAGTCGACCTGGCGCGAGCGGATGCTGGCGGTCTTCGGTCCGCTCCTGCTCATCGAGCTGTTGTTCGTGTGGGCGCTGCTCCAGGTCTGCGGCTTCGGGCTGATCTGGTGGGGGCTCGGCGACATCCCGACGATCGGTGGCCTCGCAGACGCCTGGTATTTCTCCGGCGTCGTGTTCTTCACGGTCGGGTTCGGCGAGATCGTGCCCGTCGAGGCCATCCCTCGCGCCGGGGCGATTCTCGAGGCCTTCTTCGGGGTCATCACCGTTGCTCTCGTGATCGGGTATCTCCCGACCCTCTACGCCGCGTACTCCGACCGAGAACGAGCCTTGATGCGGCTCGACGCCGGCAGTTCGGAGCGGATCACGCCGACCGCGCTCGTGATGGCGTGGGCACCCGACGCCGATCCGAAGAAGATCGACGAGCAGTTCGAGTACTGGGAGCACTGGGCTGCCGGCATCCTGGAGACACATTCGACGGTGCCGCTCCTCACGTTGTTTCGTTCCCACGACCGACGTCAGAACTGGATCACCGCGCTGGGACTGCTGTGCGACGCAGCACTGCATGCGCAGATCATCATGGGCGCCACCGACGGTCACGCCTACTGGTTCCTCCGACGAGCCGAGGCGATCTTCCGCGAGGTCACCCACGGTGTCGACATCGACGCCTACCGCATGACCGCCGACGGCACCGAGGGGCCGTCGACCATGTTCAGCGAGCTCTACACCGAGCTCACCGACCACGGCTTCCGCTTGCGCCCCTTCGAGGAGGCGGCGGCATACACGCTCCTCGCCCGCCAGACCTTCGCGCCGGCGATGGAGTACCTGATCGACGACCTGGTGTGCCCACGCGGTTTCTGGTCGATCGACAGCACGGTCCGCAGCTGGTCGGCCGACCACGACCTCTCCGCCTGACGGATGCCCGGCATCGCAGAGGAGGGTGCCGCTCCTCCTACCATCCGGTCATGCCCACGATGTCGATCTCGCGTGCCATCACACACCACGCCACAAGACGCCCTCATGACCCGGCGCTGACGTGCGGCGACGTCACCCTGAGCTGGATCGAGTTCGACCTGCGGACCAACCGGCTCGCCCGTGCCTTCGCCGAACTGGGGGTCGGTCACGACGACCTGGTGACGATCGCGCTCCCCAACTCGACCGCGTTCTTCGAGGCGGCGTTCGCCGTGTGGAAGCTCGGAGCGACACCCCAGCCGGTGTCGGCCAAGCTCCCGGGCCGGGAACTCGAGGAGATCGTCGAGCTCGCCGACTCGCGACTCGTCGTCGGGGTCGAACCCGGCCGGATGCCGCATCGAGCAACGGTGCCGATCGGCTACGAACCCGACCCGGCGCTCAGCGACGGACTCGTGCCCGACGTCATCACCGCCCGTTGGAAGGCGCCGACATCCGGCGGGAGCACCGGTCGACCGAAGATCATCCTCGCGACCACGCCGGGCGAGTTCGACATCGGGGCGACCGGGTTCCACCTCCCGGCCGAATCGGCGTGCGTGGTCCCCGGCGTTCTGTATCACAACGCCCCGTTCTCGATCTCGTCGCTGGCGCTGATCGCCGGCAACCACGTGATCAACTTCCCGCGCTTCATACCGGAAGCCGTACTCGTCGCGGTCACCGAGCACCGACCGAAGTACCTCTACCTCGTGCCGACGATGATGGCCCGCATCTGGAAACTGCCCGAGAGCGTCAAGGCGGCGGCGGACATGTCGTCGCTCGAGGTCGCGGTCCACATGGCGGCGCCGTGTCCGCCATGGCTGAAAGAGGAGTGGATCCGCTGGGTCGGCCCCGACGTCTTGTGCGAGCTGTACGCCGGCACGGAGGTGCAGGCGATCACCTGGATCACCGGTCGCGAGTGGCTCGATCACCACGGATCGGTCGGCCGTCCGATCGTCGGCAAGATGAAGGTCGTGGGCGACGACGGCCGCGACCTCCCGGCCGGCCAGATCGGCGAGATCTACATGCTCGCGGATGGCGGACGCGGCTCGACGTACCAGTACCTCGGTGCCGAACCCAAGCCGCTCGGGAACACGGACTGGGAGAGTCTGGGCGACTTGGGTTGGATGGACGAGGACGGTTACGTCTACCTCGCCGACCGCCGCAAGGACCTCATCCTGCGCGGCGGTGCCAACGTCTACCCGGCCGAGGTCGAGGCCGCGATCGACGAACACCCCGCTGTGCGCAGCTGCGCCGTGATCGGTATCCCGGACGATGATCTCGGACAACGGGTGCACGCCGTCGTCGACGCACCAGATGGCATCGACGAAGCCGAGCTCCGAACCCACATGGCCGAGCGTCTGGTCAGCTACAAGTGTCCGGGCACCTACGAGTTCGTCGTGCAACCCGTCCGCGACGACGCCGGCAAGGTCCGACGCTCGCTCCTCGCCGCCGAGCGCAGCTGACGGCCGTCCCGTCACGTCGCAGCGCCAGGCTGCCCGGTTGGTCGTCAGGCGTGCCCGGTGACCGCCGTGGCAGGATCCGGAACGTGCTCACGCTGGGTCCCGGTCGGGGCCCGATACCCCGGACCGGCGAGCGCGTACGCACCCCAGGCGAGCAGGACCATGATCACCGTGCAGGTGGTGTACGCCACGAAGCGGCCCCCGACGCTGTACAGCACCCCGGCGAGTACCGCCGTCAGGCCACCGGTCAGCGTCTCGGCCGCTCCCAGCATCCCCTGAGCGCCCGCCTGGCGATCAGCGGGCGCCACCACGCCGACCGCGACACCCGTGCTCGACACGGTCAGGCCGTCGGTCACCGCGTGCACCAAACCGACGGCGAGCATCGCCAGACCGGTCGGCATGAGGCCGTACAGGAACATGTAGCCGGCGCCGAGCAGCAGGCCGAGCGGACCGAGGCGGAACGGACCGACACGCTGTGCGAGGCGACCGCCGTAGGCACCCAGGAACACCAACGGCAACGCGAAGATCGTGATGCCGATGTTGGCGACGACCTCACCCGCGTCGAGATCGTCGAGCACGATCGCCCAGAGCGCGTCGAACGTGCCGATCATCAAGAACACGGCCGAGCCCATCATCAGCGCGGCCACCATCGGCCGGCTCCGAAGGAGATCGAACGCGAATCGCTTGGCCGGAGTGGTGCCGACCACCGCCTCGACGATCTCGACCCGCATCACGATCGGTGCGCAACACACCGTGAGTGCGGCGATCACGAGGAACGGCGCCGGGATGCCCAGCCACGGCACGAGGACGGCCGACACCGCCGGTCCCGCTGCGAATCCCGCCACGTCGGCCGACAACAACAGGCCCACATTGGTACCGAGGTTGGCCGGATCGGCATTGATGACGATCCGCCGGATCGCCGGAAACGCCATCCCGACCCCGACACCGGACACGATGCGTCCGAGCAGCAACACGATGAGTGTGGTTCCGACCGCCATCGTCAGCAGGCCCACCACGTTGAGGCCGACGCCGAGCAGAACGAGTCGACGTGCGTGGCCACGATCGGCGACGGGTGCGAGGAAGATCTGAGCGACGAACGACGTCAGGAAACCGACGCCGACGATCGTGCCGAGCCAGTGGGCGGCGATGCCGTACTCATCGCGGAAGTCGTCGAGCACGGTGAACATCACGCCATATCCCGACGCCATGAGCGCGGTCATCAACCCGAACTGGAGCACACGAGCACGCGGCACCCGGGGAATCTACCCGTGGCTCAGGCGGGGCCGACCGAGAGATGACGGTGACGTTCGTCGTCGCTGGGGTGGTCGAGGGATCGTCAGGGATCGTCAGGGGTCGTCGTGCGGGAGCGACCCGATCAGCTTTCGGGTCTCGTCGTACGCGCGATCGTCGTCCACGAACGTCGGGTCGAACGCGACGCGATCGAGTCGTTGGGCGACGGTGCGCGCCACCGCGACTTCGTCCGCATCCGTCCAGGCCTCGGCCAGACGAGGGTTCGGGTCCCCCTGCCGAGCGCCGCGGTGGCGCGCCGTCGAGCTGAACCGATCCTGCAGGAGCCCCCACCGGCCACGCCGTCGACGCCGCCGGAGCGCCAGGACCGGCCGCATGATCGCGAGCCCGACGAACCCCAGCCCGATCAGGGTGATCACCCGAACCGGATGGTCTCCGACGTATCGACCGGCGCCCCGCGCGAGATCGGCACCGATCGACTCGACGTCGGCGTCGGCCGACAACGGGACCGCCGCGGTCGGATCGAACGCCTGCCAGCCGGTCTCCGGGAACCAGACCTCGACCCATGCGTGGGCATCGCTCGCCTTCACCTCGTAGACACCGGCGATCCGGTCGCGGCTGCCCGGGAGGTACCCCGTGGCGAGACGCGCCGGCACGCCTTGGGTGCGCAACATCACGGTCAGCGCGCTCGCGATCTGCTCGCAGAATCCGAGGCGACTGTCGAAGAGGAAATCATGGACGGCGTCCTCACCAGGGTCGGGCAGCGGAGCGTTGAGGTCGTACTCGACGTTGTCGGCCAGCCACGCCTCATAGGCGCGTACCGTGTCGTACGTCGAGGGCAGTCCGTCAGCCAGCTCGGTGGCGAGTGCGATGGTCTCCGGACTCGTCGACTCGGGGACGGCAAGATACCGCTCGAGCACCGCTCGACCGAGCTCGTTGAGTCGCGGGCCGATCACGCCCTGTCCGCGCAGGATCGTCGCGTCGACGCGCGGCCGCGCCGAGACGACCGTGTAGATCGACTGATCCGGGAGCACCGTCGACGCCCGGATCGCGCCATCGGGGCGAACCCACACGTCGGCGTCCAGGATCACCTGGACGGGCCGGTAGGCATGGAACACGACGTTGGGCATGTCGGTTTCGAGGTAGAAGGTCTGTACGAACTCGTCGACCTCGATGTCATCGGCGACCTGGGTGTCGCCGAACGCCGGAGGGACGTCGATGTTCGGACCGTCACGAACGACGCCGGTACTGTCGTCGGCGTGCCACCGCCGGCCGTCGAAGTCGGCGAAGGTCTGGCCGCGCCAGAAGTCGGGGGCGGGCGCTCGGACCCTCATCACGATCTCGTCACCCAGCTCACCGCGCACCGATGTGTCCATCGTCTGCGAGAAGCCCGTGTAGCCGCCCGCTTGCCCGGCGGGTGCACGGTCGCCTCCCGGGGCACCATCGGTCGAGGCGTCTCGCACCTGGCCGTCCGGTCCGGCGAGCGATCCGGGCTGACCGACCGTGGCTGCGTTGTCGATGAACGTCGGGAGCGTCAGCCGGGCCGGACCGTGAGGCACGGGCACGATGGCCAACAGACCGACGGTGGCCGCCACCGCACTGCCCGAAATCGCGACTCGGCGGGGCCAGCCGGTGCTGTCGACGCCAAGCGCGGTGGCGAACGGACTGGAGGGCCCGGCGGGATCGTTGGCCGTCGAGACCGACAATTGGCAGAGCGCGGTCACGAAACAGACGGTCCAGGCGACGAACCACCAGCCCACCGAACCGTCGACGTGGAAGGCGGCGGCGTACATGACGACGACCGCGGAGATGCCGAGCCCGACGCGCAGCGTCCGCCGGTCACGGCACTCGAAGCCGTGCAGCAGGATCAAGATCACGAGGACCTGTGGGAGCGGACCGCGCAGGAACGACAGGATCCCGTCGAGCCGGCCGCTGGACGCCACCACCATGGCCAGAGCACCCACTGCGCCGACGCCGATCAACATCCGCACGAAGGCCGACGGCGGCCCTCCCCCGGTGAGTGTCCGACCCGACACGATCGCACCTGCGACGACCGCGGCAGCGATGACGACCAGGGTGACCGGCCCGTGTCCGAGTGCGGTGGCGAGCATCGCGAGCGACACGAACGTGGCGGCTGCCGCCCACCAACGCGCCGACGGCTGTGCGGTCGTCTCGGGTTCGACCGCGCGAGGACGCCGCCACCTGGAGGCGATGATCGTCGGAGCATCACCGAGCGGGGCGGTCGCCGACCAGCGCGCGGCGGCATCGACGTCGGAGATGACCATCGGCTCGCAGTCACCAACTGCGACGAACATTCGTGCTCCGGCGCGCAGTCCCTGCTCGAGGGCCGCCCGCGCAGCACCGGCCTCGGCGTCGGGATCGTCGGTGCCGACCCGCGGGCGAACGACCCACCGTTCGCCTGCATCGTGGCGTCGATCGTGGACGACGAGTTCGCCGGAGCGCAGCGACGACGACCAGTGGACCCATTTCTCGCTGTCGCCCTCGCGCCAGGGGCGGATTCCGTCGATCTCGCCACTGACCGCCCCGGGATCACCGGCGGCATCGCCGTCCCCGGCGAGTGTCGATCGGTCGACGGGCACTCGCCCCGGTCGGGAGCGAGCCGCGACGAGATGGTCGGCGGTCGACAGCTCGAACCGCCGAGCCCACCACACGAGACCGAGGCCGCCGGCGGATCGCACACGCAGGTTGAGCCGATCGACGACGGCGCGGCGCTGGAACGATCCGTGGCCGCTCCAGCGCCCCCGTTCGGCCCACCCGGCTGCGACTCGATGTCGGTCGAACTCGACCTCGACCCACACCGGCCGCGACGAACGGACGTCTGCGGCCAGCGCGAACTCCTCGTGTTGCGTCGAGTGGCTCGGCAACTCGATCGCTCCGACCTCGACGCGCCGGACGACGAGCATCCCGTCGATCGTGGCGAGCGCGATCAGGACAGCCCCGGCCACCAGGACGATCACGACCGGAGTGGCACCCGTCAGGCGTGCGATCGCTGCTCCTCCGAACCAGGCCAGCACGAGGCCGAACCCGCCGGCCGAGACACCGATCGGCCGACTCATCTCACGCAGTCGGCGCCGGGACGCGCTCGAGACACTCGCCGACCACCGCCCGACCGGCACGAACGGAACCGGCGCCGTCGGCGACGATCACCCGGTGCGAGAGCGCAGCTGCTGCCACCGCCCCGACGTCGTCGGGCACGACGTAGTGTCGCCCCGCCATCGCGGCTCGGGCCTTCGCCAGTCCGACCAAGGCGACGCCTCCTCGCGTCGAGGCGCCGAGACGAACCTGGGGGTGATCGCGTGTGGCGTCGAGCAACGCCACGACGTACCGGGCGAGCGGATCGGCCACGTAGACGTCGGCGACGATGTGGCGCGCGCCGACCAGGTCGTCGATGTCGACGACCGGTCGAACCGAGTGCAGCAGACCACGGCCCCGCCGTCCGGTGAGGACTTCGACCTCGTCGTCCGCGGTCGCCCGACCGGGTGTGACCACGGCGGCGAACCGATCGAGTGCGCCCTCCCCGAGTGGATACGTCCCGGTCATCTCGAGCGGGTTCTGGGTGGCCACGAGCAGGAACGGCGCCGGCAGGTCTCGTGTCATGCCGTCCACGGTGACCGCGCCTTCCTCGGTGGCTTCGAGCAAGGCGGACTGGGTACGAGGGTTGGCTCGATTGAGCTCGTCGAAGACGACGATGTTGGAGAAGATCGGTCCGGCGCGGAAGCGGAGTTCGAACTCGTCACCGTGGGGCACCATGGTGCCGGTGACGTCACCCGGCAGCAGGTCAGGGGTTCCCTGGATCCGGTGGAACGAGCCGCCGACGCTTGCGGCCAGGGCTTGTGCGAGCAGGGTCTTGCCGACACCCGGGATGTCCTCGATGAGGAGGTGTCCTCCCGACAGCAGGCACGCCACGGCGACCTCGATCGCGTCCTCCCGGCCGGCGAGCACCTGCGAGACCGATCCGGTGATCGCCGCCGCGGTGTCGGCCACGTTGCGGGCACCCTGCTCGAGGGGCGCGTCGGTGTCGATCATCGTCCGTCCAACCATTGCGTCCATGCTGTCAGATCATCGGCCGCCGAAGGCCTCGCCTTGACCCCGGCCGAGCGTTCGCCGGTCACCGGGCCGTGAATCCACCGTCGACGAGCAACGAATGGCCGGTGATGTACGAGCCGGCTGGAGTCGCGAGCAGGAGGAGCGCGCCGTCCAGCTCGTGGTCGGCTCCCATCCGGGGGATGCCCGAGTAGGTACGGATGTACCGGTCACTGGCCTCGTCATCGAGCATCGGCTCGGTCATCTCGGACGGGAAGTACCCCGGGCAGAGCGCATTGACACGAACGCCCTTGCGTGCGAGCTGGAGTGCGAGCTCGCGGGTCATGTTGACCACCGCTCCCTTGCTGGCGCAGTAGTTCGCCTGCTTGATCGGGGCCGACCCGACGTGGCCGAGCATCGAGGCGACATTCACGATCGATCCGCTTCGCCGCTCGATCATGCCGGGGGCGCAGAGCTTGATGAGGTGCCAGACCGCGGTGGCGTTCACTTCCATGACCTGCTCGAACTGCTCGAGCGTCTCCTGCTCGATGCCCACGATGTGGGAGATGCCGGCGTTGTTGACGAGCACGTCGATGCGACCGGCACGCTCGATCGCCTCATCGATCAGTCGCTCGCGGTCCGCAGCGGTCGCCACGTCGGCAGCGATCGCGATCGACCCGGGCAGCTCGGCGGTCAGCGCCTCGAGCCGCTCGATCCGCCTCGCCGTCACGACGACCGTCGCACCGACCGCATGGAGCACACGGGCGAAGCGGGCACCGAGACCGGCCGATGCGCCGGTCACGAGCGCGACCCGACCGTCGAGTCGGAAGCGGTCGAGCGGTTGATCCGGGGTGGTCATGGCGGCGAGTCTCGCGAACGGTCAGTTCCTGATCCGCACCGACAGACAGGTGACACAGCCCTCGAGCTTCTCGAACTCCGAGATGTCGACCTCGACCGGTACGTACCCCATCGACCGGAACATCGCCGCCGACTCCGGCGCTCCGGACGACATCAGGAGGCGGTCATCGCCGAGCAGCACCACATGGGCACCGGCGGGTTCGGGCACGGGCGCGAACCGCTCGTACTGGGAGATGTCGTCGACGTGATCGCGATACCCGATGACGGTCCCGTCGGGCAGCGCGGTGACGGCCGACTTCAGATGCAGCACCCGGCGCACCGGCACGGGCCGCACGAACCAGCCGCGCGGCGACAACAGCAACGCCAGCTGCGCGACCGCTGGCGCGTCGGTCCGGCCACCCACGCCGACGTAGACCGTACGGTCGACCTTCAAGACGTCGCCGCCGTCGAGGGTCGCCGGCGCCTCGATCCGGTGGATCCGGAGTCCTGCGGCACGCACCGCGGACTCGGCTCCCGCGGTCTCACCGCGGCGTTCGTCGCTGCCCGGCCGGGTGACGACTGCGAGATCATCGAACACGACGACCGCATCCTCGACGAAGACTGCATCAGGGTGCGCGTCGGCCGCATCGACCTCCTGAATCGTCCAACCGTGCTCGCGCAGGACGGTGACGTAGCGGTCCCACTGTCGCGCTGCGAGATCGACATCGACTGGTACCCGGTGCTGATGGGTGACGATGCCATCGGCGAGTTTCGGGCCCGGACGTCGAACGAGAGCGAGCGGCACGGTACCCGAAGCTAGTGCCGTGAGCGCCAACGCCTCGCGCTGCTCCGACTCGGCGTCGACACGAAGAACCTTCACGGCCACGGCTCGACCGGCCATCTAGCGTCGACCGCGATGAGCAGCCTGATCCCGCGTCCATGGGTGCCCGACACCAGCGAACGGATCATCGAGGAGATCGCCCGACACGTCGCCTCGGCGACGTCCGACGCGCTCGACGACGAGCTCATCGCCCTGGTGGAGCGAAACCGCCGGATCCACGACAGCGAATGCGTCAACCTGAATCCGGCCGCCAACACGATGAACCCGCGAGCGGAGGCACTGCTCGCCTCCGGTCTGGGTTCGCGGCCCTCGCTCGGATACCCGGGCGACAAGTACGAGATGGGCCTCGAGGCGATCGAGCGGATCGAGGTCATCGCTGCCGAGTTGGCGGCCGAGATCTTCCGCGCACCCTACGCAGAGGTTCGGGTCGGTTCCGGGGCGCTCGCCAACCTGTACGCCTTCATGGCAACGACTCGTCCGGGCGATTCGATCATCGTGCCACCCGCGACGATCGGCGGCCACGTCACGCACCATCGGGCCGGGGCGGCCGGTCTGTACGGTCTGCAGGTCCACGAGGCTCCGATCGACGCAGATCGCTACACCATCGATGTCGACGGCCTCCGGGCGCTGGCCCGGTCGATCCGACCGGCGCTGATCACGGTCGGCGGGAGCCTCAATCTCACCCACCATCCCGTCGGTGCCATCCGCGAGGTCGCCGACGACCTCGGGGCGATGGTGCTGTTCGATGCCGCGCACCTGTCGGGGCTGATCGCCGGAGGTGCCTGGCCGGACCCGCTCACGGCCGGCGCCCACGTCATGACGATGAGCGCGTACAAGAGCCTCGCCGGGCCACCCTCCGGACTCCTCGTGACGACCGAGCCGGAGATCGCCGAGCGCGTCGATCGCATCGCCTTCCCCGGTCTGACGGCCAACTTCGACGCCGCCGACACGGCCGCGCTCGCGATGACACTGCTCGACTGGCGCGATCATGGAACCGCCTACGCCGCGACGATGGTCGAGACGGCGAGCGCGCTCGCGCAGGCGCTGACGGGATGCGGCGTACCGGTGTTCGCCGGAGACACCGGCGCAACGTCGTCACACGCATTCGCCCTCGACGCCCGAGGAAACGGCGGGGGGCACCAGGCGGCACTCGCGCTCCGCGCCGCGAACCTCCTCACCTCGGCGATCGGGCTTCCCGACGATGCTGAGGCCGGTCTGCGAATCGGCACGAACGAGATGGTGCGGTGGGGTTTGACACAGGAGCACACGGCGGAGCTCGCTGCACTCGTGGGACGCGCATACCACGCCGCCGACCCCAGCTCGGTGGCCCTCGACGTCACGGCGTTCCGGCGCCGCTTCACCGACCTCTCGTTCGTGCGGTGATGACGACCGACTCAGCTGTCGCCGCTCACGCACGCCTGGGCGACGGCGCTGTCGCTGCAGAACTGCTCGCCGATTCCGAGCCGCATGTCGACGCGCCGTTCGCTCGGCACACCGTCGTCATCGACGTCGTGAGTGATCTCCCACAGCACCGAGTTGCCGTAGGGACCGTCGGGGACCACGACCACACCGGTTTCCGTGCGTCGCGCCCGGGAGCCGGACCCGCCGCTCTCCGCGACTGAAGCCGCCGCCCCTGGCGGACACGCACCGTCTCCGGTTCCGCCGACGTCTCTCAGCCAATCGGAGAGCGCCGCACAGGCGCCGGCCAGGTTCTCGTACGCGATCGGTGAGTACCACTGGTACAAGAACGGACACGATCGGTCGGAGCACAGCTCGGCACGCAACGCCGAAGATCCGTCGACCGGATCGCCGTCCCACACGTGCGCGTCGGGGAACGGATCGACTGCCGTGTCGGCCGGCTCCGGGGCGGCCGCCAACTGCTCGACCGCGCGGTCGATCGCACCTGCGGACGGTGCCCGGCTGCACGCGGTGAGCAGGCCGACGGCGACACCGATCGAGGTCCACGCAACGAGCCGATGCGTCATCGGGCGTGATCTTGCCACACGACGACCGTCGTCGCCGTGTGCTGTGCCGGGTCGAAGCCGGTTGGCACACGTCGCAGTCTCGGGTTGGCATTGAGCTGGAGGTGATGCGCTCCAGGGGATGGGCGATGGACGCTCGGTGCGGACTGCGAGTCGCCGCGATCACCGCAGACGGTCGTTGCTTCAGGTTGTACGCAGGCGCAGACGACTTGCTCATCCGAGCGGGCCATCGACCTGGAAGGGAGGTGGTGGGTGCAGGGGAATCCGCCTCTCTACGACTTCGGCGCCGAGGTCCTCGGACGCGGCGCGGCGGGGTCGACCCGTGGTCTTCGCGTCGTCCTCGCCGTCGCTGCGGTTGCTCGCGATGATCGGCCACGCCGACGATCGCCGTTCGGCCGGCGACCCGGCCGTGCCGGGGACACCACCGGCGCAGTCGCGGTCGTGCGCCGAGCTCGCCGAGCTCCTCACCCCATCGTCGCTCGACCAGGCCGCCGACTGGTCGGCGGGTGTGTGGACGCTCTGCGGCGGCCCTCCGCCCGACGAGCCGAGGACGTGGACATCGATGTTCGGACCGCTGCTCGCAGGCGAGGTGGGGGCCGTGACGACGTCCGACGGGCACTACTACCGGCTCGTCCGCCACACCGACGGCACCGTGACGCAAGATTCCGGTACGCCGCCCGAAGGCACATGGACGGCTCGGCTGAACGATCTCGGCACGCTCCAGCTCGAGATCCAGATGCTCGGGCCCGGTACCGAGAACCTCGTGCCGACGTCCTCGGAATCTCCAGCCCGGCGTGCGGACGGCGTCCCAGACGAGCTCGCCGACAGCAGCTCCCGACGCGACGCAGCCGGTCGCGATGCCGCGGACCGGGCAGAACACCACCTCTGCGCCCGTGATCTGGACGGCACCGCGGCTCGGGCTCGTACTCACCTTGTGGCCGCGTCCCATCTGGGACGCTGCGGTCAACCTGGCACGAGCGCCTGACCGAGGACGGCGGCGGCTGCAGCAACGCCCGAACCGGCAGTCGGCGCGCCCATCGAACCCAGGGCCGCCTCGACCACGCCGAGCACACCGAGCACCATCGGGGCGTTCACGTGACCCATGTGGCCGAGCCGAAACGACGAATCGGCGAGGTCGCCGATGCCCACTCCCAGCGTGACACCCATCGACTCACGGCAGATGCGGGCGAGCTCGATCGAATCGATCGCTCCGGTGCGGATCGTCGTCACCGAGTTCGCTCGTTCGGTCGCTCCGATCGCGAGCAGTGAGAGACCTCCCTCGACCGACCATGCGCCGACGGCGGCGCGCACCGCGTCGGCGAGCACACGATGACGGACCCACCGCTCCTCGAGACCCTCCTCGGCGATCATCCGCAGCGACTCCCGCAGGCCGAACAGGTGCGAAACGGGAGGTGTGCCGCAAAAGCGCAGATAGTACGGCCCGTCCTCGGTCCGGTAGGTCCAGTCCCAGTAGCGAGTGCGAAGATCGGCGTCCCGGTGGGCAGCGAGCGCACGCGGACCGGCCCACACGATGCCGACGCCCGGCGGAGTCATCAGACCCTTCTGCGAGGCCCCGACGGTGACGTCGACGTGCCACGCGTCCATCTCGAACCGTTCGCAACCGAGCGAGGCGATGCAGTCCACCATGAACAACGCGGGATGATCGGCCGCATCGATGGCGCGACGGATGGCGGGGATGTCGTTGCGAACCGAGGACGCCGTGTCGACATGAACCGTGAGCACCGCCTTGATCGACCGAGTCGTGTCGGCACGAAGATGCTCCTCGACGAGCGCCGGGTCGACAGCACGACCGATCGGCGCCGTGATCAGATCGACCTGCAGTCCGTCGAACGAGGCCATCTCACCCCAGATCGCACCGAACCGTCCGCAGTCGAGCACGAGCACCCGATCGCCGCGGCTCAGGGTGTTGGTGAGGGCCATCTCCCACGCGGCGTGGCCGTTCCCGATCGGCACGAACGGTCGACTGGTCGTGCGGGCGATCGGCGGGAGGGCGTCGAACACCTCGTCGATGATCTCGGTGAGCTCGCCGGCGTAGATGTCGGGCATCGGGCGGCGCATCGCAGCGAGCACCCGGTCGGGAACGACGGTCGGCCCGGGGATCGCGACGATCTCGGGCCCGGCAACGATGGGGGTCGGCACGTGCCCGAGTCTGACACGACCGGGGCCGACCGAGCCGCAGCGTGGCGTCAGTCGATCACGATCCGCCGGCGCTCGTCGATGAGCTCGCCCGCTGCATCGGGGTGGCCGGCGTGGCATGCGGTCTCGGTGATCATGTGCAGCATGATCGTCCTCGGGTCGGAGAAGTCGACCCCCCACTCGTCCCACAACTCTCGATCAGAGCGGCGGAGCGTTCGTCGGCCGCGACGACCCGTCGACAGTCGGGTCACTCGAGACGACGTCGAGCGTCCGACCGCCGACGACGCAGCCGAACCAGTGCTGGTCGTCGGCGAGGGCGGGGAGCCCGAGCATGCCAGGGCACGTCCACCCCGAACGGCAGCACCAGGCGTCGGAGCTGCTCTTCGAAGCGTTCTGCGATGGCACCGAGCACGTGCCGCCGCTGCGCACGCGACCATCCTGCAGCGCGTCGCGCTCCATGTGCCCGGACCCTACGACGATGACGGGCCCCGTCCGAGCACCGCGTTCAGCACGACGCGATCGTCGTCGCGGCGGCGCTCGTCGGTCGTGTCGTCGATGCCCCGATCGCCGTTGATCCTTCCACTCAGCACCGATGCCGTGAGCAGGAGGGGGTCGCCGAACACCCCGCGCAGCCACAGGGTGCGCTCGCTGGACCAGTATCGGAGCATCGTGACCGCGCTGGGACCGAGCTCAGGGACCGCGGCCACATGTCCTTCAGATGCGAGCACGCCGATCCGACCGAGATGGACGGCGTCGTAGTCGGCAGCGACCCTCCACCGGTCGGGCATCACCACGACCACATCGGTTCGAGCTGCCCGACCCGACGACGCCTGCATCAGCTCGCGGATCACGGCGACGTGCTGGTTGACGCCCGGCAGCTCCCAACTGCTGTGGCTCCGAGCCGGATGGCGCGGGTAGGCGGTGACCAGACGCGCCCAGTCGGCCTGGGTGTGGATCTCGTAGATGCGGGCCTCGGGCGGGACGGGCAGTCGCCATCGGCTGATCGGGCCCGGGTACATCTCCCACGCGTCGATCAGATCATCGTGCGCCTCGTTCGGTGGCCCGGAGACGGTCCAGACACCCCGATCGGCGAACTCGCCGCAGCACTAGACGAGTAGTTCCAAGGGTTCGCGCGGTCCGCGCGATTATCCACCAGATCTGTGACGAGGGTGTCCATGATCAGGGGGCTTGCACAAACCCTGATCCCGGAGGAACAGCGCATGAACCCTGATCTGGACACCCTCGCGACCCGACTCTACGTCACGATCGACGACCTCCTGGTAGCTCACCCAGAGTGGGCACCGGAACGACCTCCAGTCGGGATCGCCCCCAAGCTCACCGACGCCGAACTGTTGACCCTCGCCGTTCTCCAGGCGCTGCTCGGGTTCACATCCGAGGCCCGCTTCATCCGCCACGCCCACGCCCACCTGCGGCCCTGGTTCCCGTATCTGCCCGACCGTCCCGGCTACAACAAGCGACTCCGTCACTCAGGCGAGATGTTTCAGCACATCATTGCGTCACTCGCTCGAGCTTGTCCGTCATGGAACGACGACGTGTGGCTCGTGGACTCCACCCCCGTCGAGTGCGGCCGCTCCCGCGAGACCGTGAAGCGCTCCGACCTCGCCGGATGGGCCACCTACGGCTACTGCGCCTCTCACTCCCGGTTCTTCTGGGGGCTCCGCCTCCACCTCATCACCACACCATCAGGTCTGCCCGTCGCCTACGCGCTCGCCGGAGCCAAGACCGACGAACGCGACACCGCGCTCGACATGATCGCCCTCGACCCCGAACTCCACCGTCACGGCCAGATCCTGATGGGCGACAAGGGCTACCGGCGGGCCAGCTTCGAGACCGAACTCGCCACCGCCGGCATCACGCTCATCCGGCCGACCTTCGGCAACGACAAGCCGCGACCGCACCAACGGTTCCTCCGACCGTTCCGCCAAATCATCGAGTCGGTCAATCAAACCCTCAAAGCCCAACTCGACCTCGAACGACACGGCGGCCGAACCCGACCAGGCGTGTGCCGGGTGATGATTCTGTGCGCCCGACGACCGGTCGCTCGTCCACCACTCCTGATCCAGGAGTGCGCAGTCGGCGCCCAGTTGCGACGGGAACCAGTTCGCGACGGCTTCGGCGATCGCTGTGCGCGCTGGTGCGAGGCGGTAGGCGTGGGTGAGATGAGCGGGCGCGCTCGACCTCCACGGTCCGCCGTGTCGCTGCGGGGCTGCGACGACGCGTTGCACGAGTTCGCCGAACGTCATGGCCTCGACGGCTCGCGCCGCTGCGGCGACAGCGTCCGGCCGGGACTCCGACGGGGAATCGAACCACCGCTGGAAGTCGGCGCGCTGCTCGATCTCGAGGGCGTGGAGCAGCGCCACTCCGGCCGGGGCGTACAACAGCGCGTCGGTGAGAACGGCCACATCGTCCACGATGCCATCGTGCCATCGGGGCGCTGGACCGACCGCTGCGGTTTCGGTGGTCAGACGAAACGGAGCTCGACCGATCCGATGCCGTCGAAGTCGGCGCGGATGTGATCGCCGGCATCGGCCTCGAAGACATCGGTGGTCACGCCCGTCGTGACCAGGTCACCGGCCCGCAACCGGCGACCGAACCGGGGGAGCTCGTTCGCGAGCCATGCCATGACCGTCAGCGGGTGGCCGAGCACGGCCGCGCCGGAGCCGGAGGTGACCAGCTCGCCGTTGCGCTGCACGGCGACGCCGGTCGTCGCGAGATCGAGGTCGCGCCAGTCGATCGACGGCTCACCGTGCACCCACCAGCCGTGGATCGCATTGTCGGCGGCGATCGGGAGCGCGCCGACCGCCCACGACTCGTACCGGTAGTCGACGATCTCGATCGCAGGGACGACGGCATCGATGTGGTCGGCGATCGATGCGGTGTCGTGACCGTCATCGACCGGTTCGACGTCGCGGCCGAGGCGGAAACCGAACTCGGCTTCGATCACGCGGTGCACGAATCGCTCGGTTGGGAGCTCGACGCCCGACGCCGACGATGTGTGCGAGAGGAGCTGCCCGAACACCGGTCGATCGATCCGGAGCGCAGCCTGCGCGATCTCGCTGGTGCAGGCGCACTTGTACCCGATGACGCGGCCATCGGTCGGCAGCACCCCTGCGACGACGGCCTCCTGGATCGAGTACGCGATCGCCAGATCCGGTGGGCGGAGCCCGATCGGCAGGTTCGGCGAGATCCGCTGATCAGCGCGCATCGACAGCAGTTCGTCGGCCGCTGCGAGCACGTCGAACGAGGTGACGTCCATCTGCCAGACCCTACGACTCGGGGAGTACCATCTCATCCAGCCGGAGCGCCGCTCCTGGTCGGGTTCGTAGCTTGATCGAAGGGGTGGCCGTGAGGTCCTCTGCAAGGGTTTCCGCATCGACGCCGTTCGGTACGGTCGGGTCGTTGATGGCGTTGTCCGCCGGAGTGGTGTGGAGCTTCGGGGCGATCACGGCCCGACTCGCCGCCGGCAGCGACGCGTTCCAGTATCTCGCCTGGCGCTCGATCGGGATCATCGTCGTGATCGAGGGTTGGCGCCTGGCGACACGCCAACCGAGTCAGACAGTCGCGGCGTACACGTCAGGTCGGCGAATGCTGCTCGCCAACGCAAGTCTGCTGCTCGCCTCGATCGGTTTCGTGTATGCCGTCAAGACGACTTCGGCGGCGAACGCCGCGTTCCTCGGTTCCACGACTCCGTTGTTCGGCGTTGCCGCCGCCCGCGTCTTCCTGGGCGAACGTTTGAACGTTCGAACCGTGGCGGCGATCGCGCTCGCGTTCCTCGGGCTGGCGATGATGCTCGCCGGGGACCTGCAGGCGGATGGGCTGATCGGCTCGCTCGCCGCGCTCTCCGCAGCGCTCGGCTTCGCCTCCTACACCACGCTCGTCCGCTCGGCCCCGAATCGCGATTGGTCACCGGTGATGCCCGGCTACGGCGTCGTGATGATCGTGGTCTGCGTCGCCGTGACGGTGGCGAACGGCAAGTCGCTCGTTCCACCGACCGTCGACATCGTGTTGGCCCTCGTCCACGGCGGGCTCTTCGTGGTCGCCGGCACCATGTTGTACAACGGCGCCTCGCGCACCGTGCCCGCTGCCACGATGACCGTGTTCGCCCAGACCGAGATGGTGCTCGTGCCGATCTGGGCGTTCCTCGTGCTGGCCGACCGGCCCGAGACGACGACGTTGATCGGCGGGGCGATCATCCTCGTCGCCGTCGTCGGGAAGGCGACGCTCGATGCCCGGTCGGTGAGCACCGACATCCCACCAGGCGAACCGCCACTGGAACCGCCCCGCCTCGCCGCCGCCTGAGCCGAGCGCCGTTCGGCTCTACCCCGTCGGTCGTGGATGGTGTCCGCCCGAGAGCGGTGGCTGCCGGCGTGTTCGCCGGCGTCGCGATCGTCGGTGCCGTGGTCGTCGGCGCGATCGTCGGGTTCTTGGCGGCGATCATCGTCGGTCTGATCCTGAACTCGGTCGGCAGCGAAAGGCATCTGTGGGTGATGGAGCCGACACGGGTGGGGAGCTGGCGCCCGGACTGTTCGTCTACCCGATGATCGTCCTGGTGCCGCTCGCGGCAGGCTGTTTCGGATTCACGGCATACCGGGTCGTTCGCCGGGTCGTTCGCCGGGTCTGGCCGGATCCGTAGCCGAATTCGGCGTCGACGCGTGCTACCCGGCGACGCGTGCCACGACGTCGCCGACGAGCGCGGCGACCGCGGCGAAGATCTGCCGGTCGATCGCAGCCGCGGACGGGCGGCCGGCGCGGAGATCGACGGCGACACGCAGCACTTCGGCGTGAGCAGGCAACTCGGTGGCCGCCCACTCCCCTGCCACCGACTTGGAGGCGACGGTGCCGGTGACAGTGGTGAACATCATGCGGGCGACGCCGAGCGCGCACCACTGCAGGAGCACCGGATCGGACACGTCGCGGGTCGGGTCCGCGAGCGCACGGACGATCTGCTCGCCGACCGATCTCCAGTAGGTGTCGACGTTCCCTCGCACGAAGGCGCGCATCGCGTCGACGTCGACGTGGACATCGAGCTAGGGCGGCGGGCACACCCCGCACGGCGATGCCGTGGTTCGCCAGTGTGAACCAGGTGACCGGGTTGACCTCGAAGCACTCGCTGTCGTGATGGAAGGCGCCGTCGAGCGTCCACGGGCGCACTGCCGGTGTCGGCGGCTCCGAGACGTCGGCCCAGGCGAGCCGCGGCCCGTCGATCGTCACCCCGTCGAGCTCGGCGCGGGTGGCGTCGTGGGCGGCGGCGAGCATCGCGGCGACGGCATCGTCGGCGGGATCGGCGGGATCGGCGGGATCCGCGGTGAAGGCCACGATGTCGACGTCGCTCGTCGCCTGATGGTCGTCGAGCGCGATCGACCCGACGACGTAGAGCCCCTCGATGACGCTCCGTGCGATCCGGTCGTGGTGCGCGAGCCAGACGTCGAGCGCGCGCGCGACATCGGGGGGAACGGACACCAGTGTCATCCCGCCATCATCGTCGCCACCACCGTGTCTGGCCGGCACCGAAGAACGGCCGCCGACGACCGACGAGAATCTGGAGGTCAACCCCCGCGAAACTCCGCTCACGGTGCGCATCGAACCTGGGCCATGTGGCGAACGACGCGTTCGACGTGGACGCTGTCGACGTGCCAGATCCGGCCTCTTCGCCGTCGACTCCCTTGGAGTGTGGTCGACGACGGCACGAAACCGCGACTGCTCACGGGTTTGGGGCGCAAGGCCGCTGTTGCTGGCGGCGACCTACACCCACGCCGATGCGAACTGCCGGCCGACCTGCGCGAGATCGACCCACATCGTCGAACGGTCCGCCGCCGCGGGCGGCCGCCACAACCGGCACAGACATCGACCGGGCTGGAAGATCCGCCGCGACCGCGCCGCAGTGCTACCCGTCCGCGAACCCCATCCGACCTCAGCGACGATGGAACACGCGAACTCGCCCGGCAACGCCTCACCGCGGAACCGAGTCGGGGTGTATCGGGCCCGCGGTACGGCGTGCGACGACAACGGATTCGGCAGCTCCCAGGGCGTGGTACGTTTCGGCGCCATCGGCGTGAGGGGTGCCGATCTCCCGTTCGTCATCGGTGGGCGGGCATCGGGGAAGGTGACATCGTGATCGCGATCCGGAACGCGTATACGAACTGGTTGCTGCGACGCAACGATCTCGGCGAGTTGTCGGTCGAGCCGCCGGGCGAGCAACTCTCCGCTGCGAGGTGGCAACATGACACGCCCGCGGAACTGACGCGATTCTCCGATCCGGCGAACCCAGGCAGCTGCCTCAACCTCGGAACCGGTGAGCTCACCCTGTCGACGGCGAGGTCTCGCGAACCGAGTGCGCTCTGGATTCTCGTCCCGATCGAAGGAACCGACTGGGTCCGCATCAAGAGCCGGTCACATCCAGATTTCTTTCTCAACACCGAGCACGGCGGCAAGGTCGGGGCTGGACCGATCGAACCCGGTTGGATGAGCGCAATGTGGTCGATCGACGAAGAGGTCGTCCGTTTCGGCGTCGACGAGCACCTCTCACCGCCCACGGTGTTCGTCCACGATGCTCGTTCGGTGCATCTGCGCTATGCCGGTTCCGGCGCGAGCGCGATGTACAACGAGGTGACCGCTACGACGAGCCAGCTGGGAACGTACTTCATGGCCGTCGGGTTCGAGGGCGGCTATGCCGGTTTCCAAGAGAAGACGGACGGTTCGAAGATCGCGATCTTCTCGGTCTGGGACAACAAGCGTGCCGATGGCGTGGTTCTACCGACCGACGTGGTCAGGGCCAGCGCGGACCCCGTCGCCTTCCCTCCCGAGGGCGGCGGCGGGCAATCGGTTCGGGTTGCGCTCGACTGGGAACTGAACGAGAAGGTGGCTTTCGCGGTGACGGCGGAGCCGGACGCCGGCGGAACCGGAACGAACTTCACCGGCTACTTCCGCCGCTGCTGCCGGCCTGGCGTGGGCGACGACTGGTTCTTCATGGCGACGTTCCACCGGCCGGGAACCGGCGGCGCACTGCTGGGCGGGCTGTATGCGTTCGTGGAGGACTTCCGGCGCAACGGTGCCGACGAGGGGGTCGTCGCCTCCGACCGCTCGCCGTATCAACACCACGTTGCCAAGTTCTCGAACCCGCGGGTTCGCGCCACAGACGGTACCTGGACCGCGATTTCGGACGCGACCTTCACAGCGTTCTCGGGATCGCCCCGAAATCCCCTCCTCAACATCGACGCCACCGTCGTGCCCGGCCCCGAGATCTCCTTCCAGCTCGCGACCGGCGGCTTCTGGGTTCAGCACACCGCACTCGGCACGAACCTGCGTTGGGAGACGGGCGAATGGCCGAGCTTGCCCAGTTGACCGAAGCACCGCTGGGCTGACCCGAGGCGTCCCGACCATCGATCTCGATCGAACGTGCTCGAACGGAGCCGGCGCGGCCACCTCGACGACGTGATCGAGACGCATCAGCGCCATCGGCCCACGCCGGTAGCCTCGCCTGCACCATGGCGCACGAGTTCATCTACACCTGTCACAAGCTGGCGCGGCACTACCCGCCCGACCGCACGGTCCTCCAGAACATCTCGCTGTCGTTCTACCCGGGAGCGAAGATCGGCGTGATCGGTTCCAACGGGGCCGGCAAGTCGAGTTTGTTGAAGATCATGGCCGGACTCGACGACGGCTACTCGGGCGAGGCCCGTCTGACGCCAGGGTTCACGGTCGGCTACCTGTCGCAGGAGCCCGAGCTCGATCCCGGCAAGGATGTCAAGGGCAACGTGATGGACGGCGTCGCCCGGGTGCAGTCGATCATCGAACGGTACAACGAGGTCATGGCGATGTGGGCCGACCCCGACGCCGACTACGACAAGATCGGCAAGGAGCAGGCCCAGCTCGAAGACAAGATCGCCGCTGCCGATGCGTGGAGCCTGGAGCGCAACGTGGAGATCGCGATGGATGCTCTGCGCTGTCCGCCGGACGATTCGCCGGTCACGAACCTGTCGGGCGGCGAGAAGCGTCGCGTGGCTCTGTGCCGCCTCCTGCTCAGCCAGCCCGACCTCCTGCTGCTCGACGAGCCGACGAACCACCTCGACGCGGAGTCGGTCTTCTGGCTCGAACGGTTCCTCCAGGAATACTCGGGCACCGTCGTCGCGATCACCCACGACCGGTACTTCCTCGACAACGTCGCCCGATGGATCCTCGAGCTCGACAACGGCAAGGGCATCCCCTTCGAGGGCAACTACTCCAGCTGGCTCGAACAGAAGCAACAGCGGCTCGCATTGCAGGAGAAGTCGAACGTGGCTCGGCGCCGCACCCTCGAACGAGAGCTCGAATGGGTACGTATGTCACCCAAGGCCCGCCAGGCCAAGGGCAAGGCTCGACTGGCGGCCTACGACAAGTTGCAGGCCGAAGCGGAAGCCGAGCGCGACACCAGCAACCGCCTGGAGATCGCGATCCCGCCGGGCCCGCGGCTCGGCGACACCGTGATCGAGGTCGAGCACCTCAAGAAAGGCTTCGGCGACAAGCTGCTCATCGAGGACCTCTCGTTCACGCTGCCGCCGGCCGGGATCGTCGGCATCATCGGAGCCAACGGAGCGGGCAAGACCACGCTCTTCCGCATGTTCACCGGCCAGGAGCAACCCGACGCGGGCTCGATCAAGATCGGCGAGACGGTGCAGCTCAGCTATGTCGACCAGTCGCGCGACGACCTGGACCCCGACAAGACGGTCTACGAGGAGATCACCGACGGCGTCGAGCACATGCTGGTCGGCAACCGCGAGATCCACGGGCGCGCCTACGTCGCGAGCTTCAACTTCAAGGGAACCGACCAACAGAAGCTGGTCGGCAGGCTGTCGGGTGGCGAGCGCAACCGCGTCCACCTGGCCAAGCTGCTCAAGTCCGGCGGCAACGTGCTCTTGCTCGACGAGCCGACCAACGACCTCGACGTCGACACCCTGCGGGCGCTCGAATCAGGGCTGGAGTCGTTCCCAGGTTGCGCGGTGGTGATCAGTCACGATCGCTGGTTCCTCGACCGCATCGCCACCCACGTGCTCTCGTTCGAGGGCGACAGCCAGGTGCGGTGGTTCGAGGGCAACTTCAGCGAGTACGAGGAGTACAAGCAGAAGGTCCTCGGCGAGCACCCCGAACAACCGCACCGCATCAAGTACAAGAAGCTCGCCTGACGTCACATTCGGGGTCAGACCCCGAATGTGACGGCGGGGGCCGACCGATCGGCATGATCGATTCTGCGCTTCGCGCCGTCACGTAGCTCCGATCACCTGGGCGAGTTCGTTGGCCGCTCGGACGACGCGCTCGCCGAAGAGCTGCCCCGGCGCCCGCGTCAGCCGGTCGATCGGACCCGAGACGCTGACGGCGGCAACCACGGAACCGTCGCCGGCGAACACGGGCGCGCTCACCGATGCGACGCCCGACTCTCGCTCCTCCACGCTCTGGACCCATCCCGCGTCGGTGATCGCCGCCCCCGACAGCACCCGCCCGGCGGAGCCGAGCTCGAGCGGGAACAGCACACCTTCGGGCACGATCCATCGGAGCGCGTGGGGCGACTGCAGCGAGAGTATGCAACGCCGGTTCCCGCCCTCCCGGACGAAGAGCTGCGCGCTCTCCCCGGTGCTGTCGCGCAGCGCCTCGACTGCCGGCAGCGCGAGCTCGGCCAACGGATAGCGCTGGGAGGCGATTCTGCCGAGCGACGCCAGCTCCGGACCCAGATCGAACCGGCCTTCGGCATCGCGTCGCAGAAGACCGTGGGTCTCGAGCGCGACGGCGAGACGATGCGCTGTCGCGCGCGGCAGTCCGGTTGCCGCCTGCAATCCGTTGAGTGACAGCGGTCGATCGGCGACCGCTCGCAGCACGTGCGCCGCCTTGTCCAGCACGCCGACTCCCGTTACCATGTCCATACCGCAAGAACACTATCTCAGGAAGTGGGAAGCCCTATGTCGCCGCCCGACGCGCCGATGACCCTGCCGGAGAAGCTCTGGCGCCGTCACCTCGTCCACGAGACACCAGGCGAACCCGATCTCCTCTACATCGACCTCCATCTCGTCCACGAGGTCACGAGTCCTCAAGCCTTCGACGGACTCCGACTCAGCGGCCGCCGTGTCCGCCGCCCCGATCTCACGATCGCCACCGAGGACCACAACGTCCCGACCGAAAACATCGACCAGCCGATCGCCGACGAGATCTCGGCCAAACAGGTCGACACCCTCCGGGCCAACGCTTCCGACTTCGGCGTGACCAACTACCCGATGGGCGACCCGAACCAGGGCATCGTGCACGTCATCGGACCCGAGCAGGGCCGGACGATGCCCGGCATGACCATCGTCTGCGGCGACAGCCACACTGCGACACACGGTGCGTTCGGAGCGTTGGCGTTCGGGATCGGCACCAGCGAGGTCGAGCACGTCTTGGCCACCCAGACCCTCCCCCAACAACGACCGAAGTGGATGTCGGTCACCGTCGAAGGAACAACACCTGCGGGGGTCACAGCGAAGGACATCGTGCTCGCGATCATCGGCGAGATCGGCACGGGCGGAGGCATCGGTCACGTCATCGAGTACCGAGGGAGCGCCATTCGAGACCTCTCGATGGAGGGTCGAATGACGGTCTGCAACATGTCGATCGAGGCCGGTGCTCGCGCCGGCATGATCGCCCCTGATGACACGACCTTCGAGTACCTGCGGGGCCGCGATCACGCCCCGCGGGGCGTCGATTGGGACGCCGCGGTCGCCGATTGGCGCACGCTGCAGAGCGACGAGGGCGCCATCTGGAACCAAGAGGTCGTGATCGACGCGTCGGCGCTGACACCGCAGGTCACCTGGGGCACCAACCCCGGCCAGGTCGGGCCGATCGACGGTGTGATCCCCTCCCCCGACGACTTCTCGGAAACGGCCACCCGCGAGAGCGTGACCCGTGCGCTGGAGTACATGGGCCTGACGGCCGGCACCCCGATCAAGGAGATCCGTGTCGACACGGTCTTCATCGGTTCGTGCACGAACAGCCGGATCGAAGATCTGCGGGCGGCCGCCGGCGTCATGGAGGGTCGCCGCGTCACCGTGCCGAGGGTGATGGTCGTGCCGGGATCGCACCGTGTGAAGGCGCAGGCCGAGGCCGAAGGCCTCCACGAGATCTTCCGGGCCGCCGGTGCCGACTGGCGCGAACCCGGCTGTTCGATGTGTCTCGCCATGAACCCGGACAAGCTGTCCCAGGGCGAGCGCGCGGCCAGCACCAGCAACCGCAACTTCGAAGGGCGTCAAGGCCGTGGTGGACGCACCCACCTCGTGTCTCCGGCCGTCGCCGCCGCTACCGCCGTCAAGGGCACCTTCGCCACCCCCGCCGATCTCGACTGAACGTCACAGATGGGGTCTGACCCCGAATGTGACGAGAGGAGCAACATCATGAAGCAAGTGCGTGTCGTATCGGGCACGGGTGTCCCGCTCAAGCGCAGCGACGTCGACACCGACCAGATCATCCCTGCCGACTGGCTCAAGCGGGTCGAGCGCACCGGGTTCGAGAAGGGGCTCTTCTCGACCTGGCGCGACGACCGCGACTTCGTCCTCAACCGGGAGGAGTACCAGGGTGCCTCGATTCTCGTGGCCGGGCCGGCGTTCGGCGTCGGATCGAGTCGTGAACACGCCGTCTGGGCGATCCAGCAAGGCGGGTTCGACGCCGTGATCGCGCCGAGCTTCTCCGACATCTTCCGCAACAACTGCACGAAGAACGGCCTTGTTCCGGTCGTCGTGCCCGAGAGCACCGTCGAGGCGATCTGGGCTGCGATCGAGGGAGACCCGGCCACCGAGATCACCGTCGACGTCGAACGCCTCACGGTCGAGGTGCCGGCGGCCGGAATCGCGGCCTCGTTTCCGATGGACGCGCCGACGCAGCATCGGTTCCTCGAAGGCCTCGACGACATCGCCCTCACCCTCACCCATGCCGACGCGATCGACGCCTTCGAGGCGAACCGACCCGCATGGCAAGCCGGCTGAACAGCTGACCGGGCGATCAACAGACCGATCGACCGGGTTGCGACCCGACTCACGTGCAGCGGAACGCACCGTCGACCGTCAGCCCCGCCGGACCAGTGGCGCTGAACGTGCCGCTCGTGGCATCTGGTTCGACCTGCGCGTCGACCGTGTCGAACTCGTAGACCGCGTCGGCGGCTCGCAACCGCATCGTCGGGACGCCACCTCCAGTCAGCTCGAACGTCGTGAGCGCTCCGATCGAGCCGTCACCGTCGACCCGCACGACGACGGAGTCATCCGGCTCCCCGGTGGCTCCGGGACACGCCGCGGTCGGAACCGCTCGGGTGTCGATCGCGAGCCCGAGCACACGCTCGGCGTCGCCCATCCGCAACAGCGCGACGACTTCGATCGTCTCGGCCGTGCCATCGGCGGTGCCCGTGACGAGCGGCTCCGGTCCGCTTCCGCCCGTGCACTCGAACTCGCCGTCGATCGGTTGGCCGTCCGGTGTGAACGTGACGAAGGTTCCCGCGGACAGATCGCCTGCCAGCGTCATCGTGCCGATTGCGACGAGTGGTTCGCCGGCCGCGAGTTCGACGCGCACCTGCGCATCATGGATACCCGGCCCGTCGATGGGGTCGTCGGTGAGCAACCCGATCGATCGAACCGTCCCGCTGGGCGTCGAGACGACCACGGAGTAGGTCCCGACGCTCGTGCGCAGACCCGAGCATGAAGCGAAGGTACCGAACGGATCGTCGACGTCCGCCGCGTCGATCGTGATGGTGGCGACGGCGGCGTCGGAAGCCACCGACATCGTGACCGTCGCAGGGATCGGTTCGGGACGCTCGTCCGCGTCGGCGACCCCTTGATCGGCGACCCCCTCATCGGCGACGGATGCGGACGTCGCCCCGGCGTCGCGGGCATCCGAGCCGATTGCCGTCGTCGCCGATGCCGCCGGCGCCGGCGGGATCGCATCGTCGCTGCCCGAACAGGCAGCGGCGAACAGGAGCATTGCGACGGTCACGATACGGCGCACCGGGCGACCGTACCGTCCGCGGCTCACGTGGTGATGTCGGCCCCGAACAGCGCGAGGTCGCGCAGGTTGGGGTCGTTGGAGAACACCTCGATCGCGGCATCGGACGGCAGGCGCATCCCGCGCTGCAGGATGCGCATCTGAGTGTGCTGGTTGTACTCGACCATCGTGATCGCCCACCCGTCGCGGCCGGCGCGAGCCGTGCGACCCGAGCGGTGCAGATAGTCCTTGACGTCCTTCGCTGGCTCGTAGTGGATCACCGCTCCGATGTCGTCGATGTCGATACCTCGAGCTGCGACATCGGTGGCGACGAGCACCGCCAGCTTGCCTTCCGCGAAGCGCTGGAGTGCACGCTCGCGGGCACGCTGGGGCAGATCGCCGTGAATCGCCGCGCAGCTCACACCGAGGTCGTCGAGGTTGCGAGCGACTCGGTCGCACGATCGTTTCGTCTGGCAGAACACCAGCAACTTCGGAATGCCCTGACCGATGGCCCCGATGACCTTGTCCTTGTCCATGTGGTGCACTGCCAGGAAGAGATGGTGCATGGTGCCGACCGTGTCGGTCGACTCGTCGATGGCGACCTCGATCGGATCGGTGAGATAGTGCCGGATGAGGTGACCGACGTCGCCGTCGAGTGTTGCCGAGAACAGCATCGTCTGGTTGCGCCCCGTGCAGTGCCGCAGCACCCACTCCACCTGTGGTGTGAACCCGTCGTCGGCCATGCGGTCCGCCTCGTCGAGACACACGATCTGGGCGTCGGCGAGGTCGACCTCGTTCGACTTCATGAGATCGATCAGGCGGAGCGGCGTGGCGACCACGAGCTCGACGCCTTTCGAGAGCTCGTCGATCTGGGTGTGCCGGCTGGCGCCGCCGTAGACCGCCAGCACGCGTTGGCCCGCGTGCTGGGCGATCGGTTCGAGCACCTCGGCCACCTGCACGGCGAGCTCACGGGTCGGCACGAGCACGAGCCCGAGCGGCCGGCGCGGCTGGGCGACGTCGGTGATCCGGGCGAGCATCGGCACACCGAAGGCGAGCGTCTTGCCAGAACCGGTCTTGGCCCGCCCGCAGACGTCGCGGCCCTGCATCGCAACGGGTACGGCCTCGGTCTGGATCGCGAAAGGTTGCGCGAATCCACACGCCGCGAGGCCGGTGTCGATCCGGTCCGGCACGCCGAGCTCGGCGAATCCGGTCGGTGGCTCCACGGGTGGCAGGGTGTTGGTGGTGGTCAGGTTGCCCGAACGCTCGGGGCCGTCATCGCGTGGTCGTTCGTGGCGGGAACCACCGCTGGTGTTGGACGAGTCGCGGCGGCGACCACCGCTTCGACGGCTACGTCCTCGGCCGGACGGCCGTGCTCTTTCGTCATTCATGGTGGCGTCAGGGTACCGGGGCCGTTGCCTCCACGCCGCGATGCGTAGTACAGTTGGACACGTGATCTGTATCTGCGCGCGCACCCTGCTTCTTCTTACGTAGGGCGAGCGCGCACATATCACGTTCGCCCGCCCCCGCTGCCCCGGCCGGGGGTTCCTTCATTTTTCCGGCCAGTTCCGCACAGTCCGCACCGAGCTCTCCGAAAGACACGAACATGCCACCTGCCAACGCCACCCCCAAGAAGATGCCCTTCGAGAAGTACCGAGCCTTCGTTCCCATCGTGCTGAAGGACCGCACCTGGCCCGACGTGGTGATCGACCGCGCGCCGCGCTGGTGCTCGGTCGATCTCCGCGACGGCAACCAGGCGCTCATCGACCCAATGGACCCGGCCCGCAAGCTGCGGATGTTCCAGGAGCTCGTGGCGATGGGCTTCAAGGAGATCGAAGTCGGATTCCCGTCGGCGAGTCAGCCCGACTTCGACTTCGTGCGCCAGCTCATCGAGGAGGACCTGATTCCCGACGACGTGTACATCCAGGTGCTGGTGCAGTGTCGCCAAGAGCTGATCGAGCGCACCTACGAATGTCTCCAAGGGGCATCGCGTGCGATCGTGCACTTCTACAACTCCACCAATCCGCTCCAGCGCGACGTGGTGTTCGGGCTCGATCAGGAGGGCATCACGTCGATCGCCGTCAACGGCGCCAAGCTGTGCAAGAAGCTCGAGGAGACGATCCCGGACACCGAGGTTCGGTACGAGTACTCGCCCGAGAGCTTCACGCTGACCGAGCCCGAGTTCGCGATCGACGTCTGCGAAGCCGTGATGGACGTCATCGAGCCGACGCCCGACGACCCGATCATCCTCAACCTGCCGGCCACCGTGGAGTGCTACTCCCCGAACGTGTACGGCGATGTGATCGAGTGGTTCGGCCGGACCATCAAGCACCGCGACTCCGTCATCGTGAGCCTGCACCCGCACAACGACCGCGGGTGTGCGATCGCCGCCGCCGAGTTCGGTGTGATGGCCGGCGCCGAACGCGTCGAGGGCACCTTGTTCGGCAACGGCGAACGGACGGGCAACGTCGACGTCGTCGCGCTCGCGATGAACCTGTTCGTCAACGGGGTCGACCCCGAGCTCGACATCAGCGACATCGACGCCCTGCGCCGCACGACCGAGTACTGCAACCGGCTGCCCGTCCCGGAGCGACAGCCGTACGTCGGCGACCTGGTCTACACGGCGTTCTCTGGCAGCCACCAGGACGCGATCAAGAAGGGATTCGAGGCGCTTGCCGCCAGATCGAACCGAGGGGAGTACGAACAGTGGGGCGTCCCGTACCTGCCGATCGACCCGCACCACGTCGGTCGCAGCTACGAGGCCGTGATCCGTGTCAACTCCCAGTCCGGCAAGGGCGGTGTCGCGTACGTGATGAAGGAGGAGCACGGGTTCGACCTGCCGCGCCGGCTCCAGATCGAGTTCTCCAAGGCGATCCAGCACGTCACCGAGAACACCGGCACCGAGATCAGCCCCGGCGTGATGTGGGACACGTTCCAGTCGGAGTACATGCCCAGCGAGCCCCGGTTCCGGCTGCGCACACACGAGCTCCACACCAAGCAAGACCGCACCAAGGTCGCCGCCCAACTCGAGGTCGACGGCCGGCCGATCACCGTTCACGGCGAGGGCGACGGACCGGTCGAGGCGTTCGTCCATGCGATCACCGAACACTTCGGCGAGGACTTCGACGTCGTCGACTACTCCGAGCACGCGATCGGCCGCGGCGCGAACGCACAGGCGGTCGCGTACGTGGAGACGACGGGCAACGACGGCGACATCAGGTGGGGCCTCGGCCAGGACCCCAACATCACGACGGCGTCGCTCCGCGCCGTCCTCTCCGCGTTCGAACGCCAGCACGGATGACGTGATACCGACCACTCACGTCGGCTCGTTGCCGCGCGCCGACTCGGTCGCAGCGGTGCTGCTGGCACGCGAGCAGGGAGAGTCGTTCGACCGAGCGGATTTCGACGCCGTCATCTCGACGGCCGTCGCCGGGGTCGTCAGGATGCAGGTGGACCTGGGCATCGACCGCGTCTCCGACGGCGAGACCTCGAAGATCACGTACAGCACGTACGTGAAGGATCGTCTGTCGGGGTTCGCCGGCGATACGGATCGTCGTCCCGCGCTCGACCTCGCGCCGTATCCGGAGCTCCGCCGGCGCATGGCCGCCGCCAACGGTGGTGGACAGGCGTTCCGTCGTCAGTCGTGCGTCGGCCCGATCGAGTACGTGGGCCACGCCGACCTCGATGCCGATCTCGCGGCGATGCGACGGGCATGCGATGCGTCCGGGGCGGCGCGTGGATTCCTCAACGCGGCCTCGCCGGGGCTGGTCACGGCGTTCCAGTCCAACGAGCACTACCCGACCCACGCCGACTACCTGGCCGCGATCGGTGCCGCGATGCGGGTGGAGTACGAGGCGATCGTCGACGCCGGGTTCGACGTCCAGCTCGACTGCCCCGATCTGGCGATGGCCCGCCACACCGGCTTCCAGGACCTCACCGAACACGAGTTCCTGAAACGGGCTGCGCTGCACGTCGACGTGCTCAACGAGGCGACCAGCGACATCGACCCGACCCGGATGCGCATGCACGTGTGCTGGGGCAACTACGAGGGGCCCCACGATCACGACATCGAACTCCGCCACATCCTGCCGATCGTGCTGCGCGCCCGTCCGTCGACGGTGCTGTTCGAGGCAGCGAATCCGCGCCATGCCCACGAGTGGGAGGTGTGGGCCGATACGACGATCCCCGACGACAAGGTGCTCGCTCCCGGCCTGATCGTGTCGACGAGCAACTACGTCGAACATCCCCGACGGGTGGCCCAGCTGCTGCGGCCCTACGTCGACCTCGTGGGACCCGACCGCGTCATCGCATCGACCGACTGTGGCTTCGGTACGTTCGCAGGCGTCGGCCGCATCGATCCCGACGTCGTCTCCAAGAAGCTCGCCAGCCTCGTCGCCGGTGCCGCGCTGGTCGGCGCAGCCTGACAGTCCGATCGGGTCGGTCGGGCGCCCGCCACTAAGGTTCGGGCATGATCACAGCCCTGCGACGGATGTTCTGGATGGCGTTGCTCGGAGGGGCAGGGTTCGCGGCGTGGAGCTGGTGGCAGCGACAGCACGCTCCGGCCGCGTCGACAGCACCGGAGTGGCCGCCACTCGATCCCCCCTCGACCGACACCCCCTCGACCGACACCCCCTCGACCGACCCCTCGACCGATCGCCAGCTCGGCGCGTTCGCCTCTCTGCCCGGCCGCGAGCCCGACGCGTCGAGCGCCGGCGTCGATGGTTCGCCTTGGGTCGAACCGGTCGACGGCCAGTGCCCGGACGGGTATCCGATCAAGGCCAACGACAATTCGAGGATCTACCATGTGCCCGGCGGACGCTTCTACGACCGGACGGTGCCCGAACGCTGCTACGCCCGTGCCGACGACGCCGCCGCCGACGGCTACCGTGCGGCGAAGGCCTGAGCGACTCGCGAACGAGATGGAGGTCACATCGTGAAGGTGAACGTCGATTTCGACATGTGCGCCTCGACCGGAGGCTGCATGCAGATCTGTCCGGAGGTGTTCGAGGTCCGAAGCGACGGCTACCTCTACATCCTCCAGGAGGAACCACCCGAGGAGCTGCACGCGAAGGTGCGCGAGGCAGCCGATCTCTGCCCGACGGCTGCGATCTCCCTGGAGGAATGACCTGGCGGGCTTTCACGAACAGCTGCAACGCTCGTGGTCGGCCGCCAATTCCCTGCTCTGCGTCGGTCTCGACCCGGATCCGGCGCGCTTTCCGCTCGCACTCGATCGCGGCCACGATGCCGTCCTACGATTCTGCAAGGAGATCGTCGATGCCACTGCCGATCTCGTGTGTGCGTTCAAGCCGCAGATCGCCTATTTCGCGTCGCAGCGCGAGGAAGCGGCACTCGAGCAGCTCTGCACCTACATCCGCGAGACCTATCCCGATGTCACCCTGATCCTCGACGCCAAGCGAGGTGACATCGGCTCGACCGCCGAGCACTACGCCCGTGAGGCCTTCGGTCGATACAGCGCCCACGCGGTCACGGTCAACCCCTACCTGGGCACCGACTCGGTGGTGCCGTTCTTCTCCCACGGTGGCGGAGTGATCGCGTTGTGCCGGACGAGCAACCCCGGCGGCGACGATCTCCAGTCGCTCGACTGCGGCGGCCGGCCCCTCTTCGTCCGCGTCGCCGAGATGGTCGCCGAACAGTGGGCCCCGTGCGGCGACTGCGGACTGGTCGTCGGGGCGACCCATCCCGATGAGCTCCGGCGCGTCCGCGAGGTGGTCGGCGATCTCCCGATCCTCGTTCCGGGCATCGGCGCTCAGGGAGGTGATCCACGATCGGCGGTGTCGGCGGGAGCGAACGCACGAGGTCGTGGCCTCGTGATCAGCTCGTCACGGGCGATCATCTACGCGAGCAGTGGCGACGACTTCGCCGACGCCGCCCGGCGAGCAGCGATCGACGCCCGGCTCGCCACCCTTCCGACCGGGTGGTGACGGGTGGTGACGGGTGGTGTCGGCACCATCGTGACGTCCGGAACCCGCTGCCACGGGTGACATCGTGCGTCAGGATGGGATCCATGACTCCTGTCGAGCGCCGCACCCGCTTCTTCGACCTCCACGCACGTGATCAGGTCTTCATCCTGCCGAACCCGTGGGACATCGGTTCGGCCAAGCTCCTGACCGGCGCCGGTTTCGAAGCACTCGCGACCACGAGCGCCGGTCTCGCCTGGGCGCTGGGCAAGGACGACCAACAGGTGACCCTCGACGAGCTGGTCACCCACGTGCGGGCGCTCGCCGCTGCGGTGGATCTGCCGATCACCGTCGACAGCGAGCGCTGCTTCGCCGCCGAGCTCGACGGCATCGCAGCGACGGTCGATCTGCTGCGCGACGCGGGCGCTGCGGGTTGTTCGATCGAGGACTACGATCCGGCCACCGGCGTGATCGACGCCATCGACATCGCGTCGGAGCGCGTCGCAGCGGCCGCAGCTGCAGCACACCGCACGGATCCCATGGTGCTCACCGCGCGCTGCGAGAACCATCTCTACGGGGTGAACGACCTCGACGACACGATCGCTCGACTGGTCGCCTATCGCGATGCCGGCGCCGACTGCGTCTACGCCCCTGGTCTGTCGACCGTCGAACAGATCCGCGCCGTCGCCAACGCCGTCGGGGCGCCTCTCAACGTGCTCGCGCTCCCGGCCGGCCCGACGGTCGGCGAGATCGAGGCGGCGGGCGGCCGTCGTGTCTCGACGGGGAGCTCGCTGGCGAGCACCGCCTACGGCGCGCTCATGGCGGGGGCCCGGGAACTGCGCCACCGGGGCACGAGCACGTACCTCGCGACCCGGCTGCGCAGCGAGGACCGCCGCTCGCTGCAGTGAGGTGACGTCAGCCGTGGAGAACGTCGACGCTGAGGATGCCGGGTGCGCGACGCAGGTCGTCGACGACGTCGTCGGGCACCTCTGACGTCGTCGCCAACAGCATGACCGCCGTGCCGGCCGACGGCACTCGCCCGACGTCCATGTCGGCGATGTTGAGCCCGGCATCTCCGAGCAGCACACCGACGGTGCCGATCACCCCAGGGCGGTCGTCGTTGGTGATGACCAGCATGTGTTCGGCGGGTGGAACGTCGAAGTCGTGTCCGTCGATCTCGACGATGCGCTGCTCACCTCGCCTGCCCGTGAGCGTGCCCGAGATGCTGTGATGGTTCTCGCATCGCAGGGTGATGAGGTTGACGTACTCGTCGGTGTCGATGCAGTTCGTCTCGCGCATCGTGATCCCGGCGGCCTTGGCCATGCCAGGGGCGTTGACGTAGCTGACGGGATCCTCGCTGATGTGGCTGAAGAATCCCTTGAGCACGGCCAGACCGATGATGCGGGTGTCGTACTGGGCGATGTCGCCCTGACAGCAGAGCTCGAACGAGTCGGGCGAGCTGCGGTGGAGCGAGCCGTACAGTCGCCCCAGCGACTCGGCGAGCGGGAGGAAGGGGCGGATCATCTCATTGGCCTCGGCGGCGTCGACGTTGACGGCCCACGGCACGAACTCGCCCTCGAGCGCCAGATGCACCATGTCGGCGATGGCATCGCCGGCTTTGTCCTGAGCTTCGCGCGTCGAGGCGCCGAGGTGCGGCGTGACCACGACCGTCGACAACTCGAACAGCGGCGAATCGGTCGTCGGCTCGCTGTCGAAGACGTCGAGGGCCGCACCGGCGATGACGCCGTCGCGAATGCACTCGGCGAGATGGGCCTCGTCGACGATGCCGCCGCGCGCCACATTGATCACACGGAGGCTGGGCTTGGCCTTGACGAGCAGGTCACGATCGACGAGCCCGGCTGTCTCCTTGGTCTTCGGGAGGTGGATCGTCAGGAAGTCGGATTCGGCGACGACCTGATCGAGCGGCAGCAACTCGACCCCCATCTGCTTGGCTCGGTCCGAGGAGACGAACGGGTCGTACGCGATCAGCCGCATCTGGAAGGCCTTGGCGCGATCGGCGACGAGTTTGCCGATCCGTCCCAGACCCACGATGCCGAGGGTCTTGTCGGCGAGCTCGACGCCCTCCCACTTGCTGCGCTCCCAGCGGCCGTCGACGAGCGCGGCGTGGGCCTGGGGGATGTTGCGTGCCTGGGCGAGGAGGAGCGCCATCGTGTGCTCGGCGGCCGAGATGACGTTCGACTGCGGGGCGTTGACCACCATCACCCCACGGTCGGTCGCCGCCGCCACGTCGACGTTGTCGAGGCCGATACCGGCTCGTCCGACGACGACGAGTTCGGTACCGGCGGTCAGCACCTCTGCGGTCACCTGCGTCGCCGAGCGGATGATCAGGGCGTGGGCGCCGGCGACGGCGACGAGGAGTTCGTCCTCGCCGAGCCCGAGTCGAACGTCGAGGGTGTGACCGGCATCGCGAAGGCGGTCGAGACCACCGTCGGCGATGGATTCGGTGACGAGGATGCGAGCCATGGGCCCATGCTTATCGCGCAGCGAGGCCGGAACCCAACGGGGTGAACGAGTCGTCAAGCGACCGGGTACGGTCCAAGACATGAGTGACTCGGATCTCGAGATTCGGACCCTCGACGCCGCGTCGGAGATGGCGAACATCGTGACCGTCTTCCAGCAGGTCTGGGGATCGGTGACGCCGATCGTCGGAGTCGAGCTGCTCCGGGCGATCAGCCACGCCGGTGGGTACGTCGCCGGTGCCTTCGAGTCGGGCAACATCGTCGGTGCGTCGTTCGGCTTCCTCGCACGGCACCAGGGCGACGACGCCCTCCACAGCCACGTCACCGGCATCCTGCCGGGAGTGCAGCATGGCGGCGTCGGCCGGGCGATGAAGAACCACCAACGGGCCTGGGCGGCGGAGCGTTCGATCCCGTGGATCACATGGACGTTCGATCCGCTCGTGCGGCGCAACGCCTGGTTCAACATCGAGGTGCTCGATGCACACGTGAGTGAGTACATCGTCGACTTCTACGGGGCCATGACCGACTCGATCAACGCCCGCGACGAGTCCGACCGCCTGGTGGTTGCCTGGCCGACCGACGAGTCGGTGACGCGACCGACCCCGCCCGCAGGTGCAGTGGTCACGGAGGTCGCGACTCCCGACGACATCGTCGTGCTCCGCCGCACTGATCCGACGGCGGCCGACGAGTGGCGGCACCAGGTTCGCAAGCAGCTCGCCCCGCTGCTCGCGGCCGGAGGCCTCGTGACCGGGTTCACTCGCGAGGGCGCCTACGTCGTCCACACCGTTCGCTGAGGGAGGCCACCCATGCAACTCCGGCAACTCGAGCTCCGCCGAATCGCTCTCGATCTCGTCACTCCGTTCCGAACCAGCTTCGGCGTCGAGGAGCACCGTGACATCTTGCTCCTGCACGTCGGTACCGACCTCGGCGACGGTTGGGGCGAGTGCGTGGCGATGAGGGAACCCGCGTATTCCGCCGAGTTCGTCGACGGTGCCGCGATGGTCGTCGCTGATCACTTCTGGCCTGTTCTCACTGCCGCTGACCATGTCGCCGCCGCCGATGTCGCCCACCTGCTCCGTCGGTTCTCGGGCCACCCGATGGCCAAGGCGGCGCTCGAGATGGCGGTGCTCGACGCCGAGCTGCGAGCCGAAGGCACCAATCTGCACAGCCGCCTCGGCGGCCAACGCGACCGGGTTCCGAGCGGGGTCAGCGTCGGCATCTTCGACTCGCTGGACGAGCTTCTCGAACAGGTGCAGGGGTACGTGGACGACGGCTACGCCCGCATCAAGTTGAAGATCGAACCCGGTTGGGACGTCGAACCGGTGCGCCGGGTGCGCGAGTTGATCGGTCCCGACATGGGCCTCCAGGTCGACGCCAACACGGCGTACGGTCGCAGCGACGTCGACCACCTGTGCCGGCTCGACGAGTTCGATCTGCTCCTGATCGAACAGCCGTTGCCGGAGGACGACATCCTCGGGCACGCCCGCCTCGCAGCCGCATCGTCGACCCCGATCTGCCTCGACGAGTCGATCGTGTCGCTGCAGACGGCCGCGGACGCCATCGAGCTGGGCGCCGCGGAGATCATCAACATCAAACCGGGTCGTGTCGGCGGATACCTCGAGGCACGGCGCATCCACGACCTCTGCCTCGACCGAGGTGTGCCGGTGTGGTGCGGGGGCATGGTCGAGACGGGGATCGGACGCGCCGCCAACGCAGCACTCGCCGCGCTACCGGGGTTCACCCTGCCCGGCGACATCAGCGCCGCCAGCCGGTTCTACCGGCGCGACATCGTGCTCGAGCCGATCACCGTCGCGAACGGCCAGGTCGCCGTGCCGACCGCTGACGGGTTGGGCTTCGATCTCGACCACGACTTCCTCGACGAGATCACCACGTCATCGACCACGCTCGATCGGTGACGTCGTGTCCAGCGATCGAGGCCCGTGTGTCCTTGCCACGGTCGCCGTCATGATGGGCGTCCTGCTGGGAACGTCATGTGGTCCCGGTGATCGTGGCCGTGGGTCGGGCTCGCCGGAGGTCGTCATCGTCGCCGAGCTCGGCTACCCGCGCGACCTGCTCGAGCGGGGTCGCGTCAACCTGGTGGTGACCCGACCGGACGACACGCCGTTCACCATCGTCTCGAAGCAGCTGCGTGCGACGCACTTCTCCGCGGCGCCCACCGAGCGACGCACGTCGGCCATCCCCGGGAACGGCCGACCGATCGCTCTCCAGACGCTGTTCGGCGCCGTCGACGAATGCGACGACGACGCTCCCGTGAACGCAGTGCTCGACATCGAGTTCACGACCGACGATCCGGACGACGTCGACACGGCGAGCCTGCCACTCGACGACGCAGCCGTGCTCGATGACATCCGGCTGCAGGAGTGCGTCGCCCGGCGATTCCTCGACGAGAACGAGATCGCGTTCCGCGACGTCAAGGTCGGCGACGAAACGATCGCGCTGGACCTCGTCGTCACCCGACGAACGGGTGACGAGCGGTTGACCCTCCACACGGTCGCCGGAACCGTGCTCTTCGGCGTCGAGTCACCGACGGTGCAAGGCAGCGACGAGCGGGTGCTCTCTCCAGGACGCCAGGTGCTGGTGCTGCCACTCCTGCTCGACGTCAACCGTTGCGACCCCCACGCCGTTGCCGAGACCACGCGCAAGTTCGGCATCGATCTCTGGATTGCCATCGGTGGCGAGGAGCCGCAGCGGGTGCCAGTGCCCGTCGGCCCGCTGATCACCGAGCTCGAGGCGCTCCTCGAGCGATGCACGGCCCGCGCCGACGGGTGAGCGGAGGTCTCGACCGGTCGCTTCCCGAGGCGCTTCCACCCGGTACCCTCCTGCGCCATGTACGTGTTCTTGTCGGACGAGTGGATGGTGGCGGCTCGCGAGATCCGCGGGCGATACGAGTCCGATCTTCCCGAAGTCACGGTCACCGTCCGCATCAACCAGGTGATCACCGACGTTCCGTTCGGTGAGGGAACCATCCACGCCTACGTCGACACCAGCGAAGGCGGCGTGACCCTGGAGTTGGGCGAGCTCGACGAAGCGGATGCGGTCCTCGTCGTCGACTACCACACTGCGCACGCCATGATCGTCGAGCAGGACCCAGCGGTCGTCATGCAGTCGTTCCTCGCCGGCAGGATCAAGGTGCAGGGTGACATGATGAAGCTCATGGCGATGCAGACAGCGATGCCGTCGAACGAGTTCTCGCTGCAGGTCGCCGAAGAGATCAAGGCGATCACCCTCGAACCCGAACCTCGCGCCGTCGCAGAACCCACCACCGACGACGACTCCTCCGACGACTGACTCAGCGCATCGACTCCTCGCGGATCCGCTTCTTCGTCGCCGCCCAGCCGCAGATGGGGCACGCAGCGAGGTCGTGACGCAGCGCCGGGCAGTGCTCACGGCCGAAGTAGATGATCTGGAGATGGCGTGCGTTCCACGTGTCGCGGGGGAACACGGCCTTGAGATCGCGCTCGGTACGTTCGACGGTGGTGCCGTCCGACAGGCCCCATCGAGCCGCCAGCCGGTGGATGTGGGTGTCGACCGGGAACGCCGGCACGCCGAACCCCTGCGCCATCACGACGCTCGCAGTCTTGTGACCCACACCGGCCAACGATTCGAGGAACTCGAACGTGGGGATGATCTCGCCACCGGCGTCGATGATCTGGTTCGCCGCCGTCCACAAGTTGCGGGCCTTGGTCGGGGCGAGACCGATCTCGCGGATCAGCTCGAGGATTCGCTCGGAACCCAGCGCCGACATCTTCTCGGGGGTGTCGGCGACGGCGAACAACGCCGGCGTCACCTGGTTCACCTTCTTGTCGGTCGTCTGCGCCGACAGCGCCACTGCCACGAGCAGCGTGTAGGGATCGGTGTGGTCGAGCGGGATAGGCACGTCGGGGTACAGGTCGTCGAGGATCTCGCCGATCCGGTCCGCCTTCTCCTGCCGTCGCATCGAACGGACGTTACCGGCCGGTGCGGAAGGTGCTGACGGTCGTCGCTGTCCGGCGGGCCGGTCGACGACGTCGTCATGTCCTTGCTTGCGCGCCTCGCCGAGCGCCGTGGTGACGCGGAAATCGCCCTCTGGGGTCGATCGATCGCGCGACACTCGGATCCTCGGTGGGACTCGGGAGGCTCGTCATGTCAACGCTACGAACTCGATGGGCGGCGGTCGGCGCCGCCGTTGCGGTCACCCTCGGCGGTGGCAGCTTGGGGTTGGTCTCGGCCACCGGCGATTCGGGCGACGGACCCGTCGCTGCGTTCTTCCCGATCGAACCGTGCCGGCTCGCCGACACCCGGCCCGACGTCATCGGCGCCGACAGCTCGCGCAGCTTCGACGGCTGGGGAACCACGGGCGACTGCACGCTGCCGACCGGCACGGCAGGTCTCGCCGTCAACGTCACCGCGGTCGACGCCACCGAGCAGACCAACATCCGCCTCTTTCCCGAAGCGGCGCCCGTCCCCGAGACCGCCAATCTGAACCCCACGCCCGGCGCTGCGCCCACGCCCAACGCAGTCGATGTCACCCTCAACGGCACCAACGGGAAGTTCGAGGTGTACAACCGGTTCGGCACTGTCGCCATCGTGATCGACGTCATGGGCTACTACGACGACCACACCCACGACGACCGCTACGACACCGAGAGCGAAGCAGCCGCTCGGGTCGCCGACGCGATCGCCGCGTCCTCCGCCGGGCACGTCCTCGCGCGGGATCGTGTCGTCGCTCGATCCGGAGAACCCTCTCGAACTCGTGACGGTACGGGGCATCGAGGTCGCGGTCGCGTCCGTCGCACTCGGCCGGTACACCGTCGAGGTCAAGGGCGCCGACCTCGATTTGGCGCCGATCGTCATGGTCGTCGCGCAGACGCCGGCAGCCGGCTCGATCGAGTGTCACACCCGAAGCCTCACGACGGTCGGCGGGTACACCGCAACCGTGCAGTGCACCGACGACGGCATCGCCACGGACACCTCATTCCAGTTCGTCGTCGTGGGCGACGTCGCAACCGATTGACGCTCCCGCCGATCGATCTCTCTCGGCGCGAAGACCTTCGACCTCGTGGGTGGAGAAGAGGCCCGGCTCGGCGGGCAGTCCCGGGATCCCGCCTCGCCGACGGAAGGACTCCAGTCGACCGCGGTACGCCGCCGTGTCAGACCGCGACGCGATCGATGTCCGGGAGGTTCGACATGTCGGTACTTCGCACACGTTGGGCGGCGATCGGGGCTGTCGTCGCCGTCACCCTCGGAGCCGGTGGCATCGGTCTCGTCTCGGCGATCGAACCGAGCGGAGCCGCGGCCTTCGTCCCGATGACGCCGTGTCGTATCGCCGACACTCGGCCCGCGAGTCAGGTCGGCCCGAAGGCATTTCCGGTCGGGCCGAACGCGAGGTACACCGTGAGCGCCCATGGCACCAACGGCGATTGCACCATCCCGACCGGGGCCACCGCGCTGTCGATGAACGTCACTGCGGTGAATGCCACCGCCGACACGTTCCTCACCTTCTGGGGCCCCGGTGATCGACCGACCGCCGCCAACCTCAACCCACGCGCCGGCGGGCCGCCGACGCCGAACGCCGTCGCCAGCCCGCTCACTGACGAAGGCAAGTTCAACGTCTACAACAAGGCCGGCAACGTCGACGTGGTCATCGACATCGTCGGCTATCACGCCTCGCCGGCGATCACCGGCGCCGATGTCGTCGACGGAAGCCTGACGCTCTCGGACCTGGGCGGCGGCGAGCAAACCCGAACGACGGGGTCCGACATACTGGTTCCGGCAGGGGAATGTAGGTCCGCCGGTGGCGGCAACTCCGGAGAAGCGCAGATCGGGAAACTCGTCCTGTTCACGATTGCGGACGCGGACGGCAACGCCGTCATTCCGAATGGCGCAACGGCAGTTCCGTCGGTCGTCATCGGTACGAGCCAGGGCGGAGCGATCATCCAGTTCCTCGTCTGCAACGGCCGGACGAGCAACTTCACGATCCCCGCCGGGTCGGTCATCACCGCCCGGCTCGTCGCGCCGTGACGCCGCGTCGTCGGGGCCATCTGCCGTTCGATGCGCCGGTGGACCGAGCTCCGCACCCCTGGCCCTCAGCTCTTGGCGAGGAAGCCTTCGTCCTCGTCGGTGAACAGGAGGTCGAGCTCGTCGAGCAGATCGGGGTGGTTCGCGAGGCCAGGGTCGGCGTCGACGATCTCGAAGGCCGCGTCACGCGCGAGCTGGACGAGCTCACGGTCGCGCCTCAATGACGCCAGCTTGAGATCGCTGCGACCCTTCTGACTCGTCGACATCAGGGTGCCCTCGCCGCGCAGATCGAGGTCGATCTCGGCGAGTTCGAACCCGTCGGTCGACGCGACCAGCGCCTCGACCCGAGGGTTGCCGCCGTCATGCTCCTGGGTGACCAGCCAGCACAGCGACTCGTGGGCGCCGCGGCCCACGCGTCCGCGCAACTGGTGGAGCTGAGCAATGCCGAAACGATCTGCATCGAGGATCACCATGATCGTCGCATTCGGCACGTCGACTCCAACCTCGATGACCGTCGTCGCGACCAGCACGTCGAGCTGACCGGCCCGAAACAGGTCCATCGTCATCTGCTTGTCGGCCGGCGTGATGCGACCGTGCAGCAGACCGAGTCGAAGTCCCGCCAGCTCGCCGACGGCGAGGCGCTGGTACGTCTCCTCGGCCGACGCGACCTCGAGCTTCTCGCTCTCGTCGATCAGCGGGCAGACCACATAGGCCTGGCGGCCTTCGGCGACCTCGTGGCGCACGTCGGCCCACACCTCGACCTCGAGCAGCGGACCGTTCGCCCACTTCGTCAGGACCGGTGTTCGGCCCGGCGGCAGCTCGTCGAGCACGCTCACGTCGAGGTCGCCGTACACGGTCATGGCAGCCGTCCGCGGGATCGGCGTCGCCGTCATCACGAGCACGTCCGGCACGTGCACCGACGATTTGTCGCGCAGCGCGGCCCGTTGCTCGACGCCGAAGCGATGCTGCTCGTCGACCACGACCGCTCCGAGGCTGTGGAATTCGACGCCCTCCTGGATCAGGGCGTGCGTGCCGATTGCGATGTCGACGGTGCCGTCGGCGAGACCCGCGAGCACGTCCTTGCGTTCTGAGCCGGTCACGCGGTTGGTGAGCAGCTCGACCCGCAACGGTCGATCGCCGAACAGGTTGCCCGGATCGGGCACCTTGAGATCGCCCAGGAGCGCTCGCACGCCCGTTGCATGCTGTTCGGCCAGGACCTCGGTCGGAGCCATCAGCGCCCCCTGGTGACCGCCTTGGACGGCCGCCAGCAGCGTCGAGACTGCGACGACCGTCTTGCCGGCACCGACGTCGCCCTGGAGCAAGCGATGCATCGGGTTCAGCGACGCCAGGTCGGCCTCGACCTCGCCGATCGTGCGGAGTTGGGCAGCGGTGAGCGGGTAGGGCAGCGCTTCGTGGAATCGGCGCACCAGCTCACCTTCGATGACGTGCGACAAGCCCTGCGACGACCGCTCGAGCTCCCGCTTTCGCATCACCAGCACGAGCTGGACCCGCAGCAACTCGTCGAACGCAAGCCGTCGCCGCGCGGCCTCCTTCTCCCGCATCGACTCGGGCCCGTGGATCGACCACAATGCCTCGGCCCGACCCATCAGCCCCAACCGGTCGGCGATCGCCCGCGGGATCGGGTCCGCGATGCCGCGATCGCGGCACCGCCGCAGTGCCTCCTCGACCCAACCGGCGAGCTCCCAGGTGTTGAGCTGCGCCTTCTCGCTCTGGGGGTAGATCGGCACGATCCTGCCCGTCCGGTCGCCGATCAGATCGACGATCGGGTTCGCCATCTGCAGACCACCCCGATACGTGTCGGCCCTTCCGAACAGGGCGATCTGGAGACCCTCCTTGAGTTGCCGTTCCCGCCACGGCTGATTGAAGAAGACCACCTCCATCCGACCCGAGCCGTCGCCGACGTTGACGTTGACCATCGTGCGGCGGTTTCGGGTGACGCGCTTGGTGACCGACCGGACGGCGACGAGGACCAGCGCCTCCTCACCGGGTACGAGGTCGGCGATCCGCGCCTCGTCGGTGCGGTCGACCCATCGTCTGGGGTAGGTCGTGACGAGATCGAGGACCGTGTCGATGTCGAAGGCGGCGAGCGATGCCCGCTTCTTCTCCCCCACCCCCTTGAGCTGGCCGACATCGATGTCAGCGAGGTCGCGGAGGGTGATCGGCGGCCTGGCGTTCACGCCCCCGTGTCTACTCGACGCCGAACAAGTAGGGGTACAGCGGCTGACCGCCGGGATGCACCTCGACCTGCACATCGGCGTGCTCGTCGGCCAGCCACGCTTCGATCGAGGTGGTCACCGCCCGATCGGCGTCGAGACCGGTGATGATGGTGAGCAGCTCGCCGTCGTCGCCGAGCAATGTCTCCAGGAGCCCGGTCGCGACCTCGAGCGCCGACGAGGCCACGGCAACGATGCCGTCACCGTTGACGATGCCCATCCAGTCGCCGGCGGCGATCGGCCCGGCGCCGCTGCTGCTCGCGCGAATCGCCTGCGTGATCTCGCCGGTCCGGACGGACTCGATCGTGTCCGCCATCTCGTCGCCGTTCTCGCTGGCACCCGCCTCCGGGTCGTAGACGACCAGAGCCGCGAGGGCCTCGGGCATCGTGCGGGTGGGCACCACGACGACGTGCTTCGACGTGAGCGCGTCGACCTGCTCCGCGACGGGGATGATGTTCTTGTTGTTCGGCAGGATGACGACCTCGTCGGCGTTGACGTGCTGGACCGTGTCGAGCAGCTCGGCGGTAGACGGGTTGAGCGTCTGGCCGCCGGTCACGATGCCCTGCACCCCGAGGTTCGAGAACAACTCGGCCAACCCGTCGCCGCTGCAGACCGCGACGACCGCCGTCGTCACGGGTGGCAGGCCGGCTCCGGCACGGGTCTCGACGTGGTGGCCAGCCAACATCGCCTCGCGGTGGGCGTGCTCCTCCTCGACCTCTTCGAACAGATCGGTCACGCGAATCTGCTTGGGGCGACCCCCGAGATCGAGCGCCACCTCGACGGCAGAGCCGATGTCGTTGGTGTGGACGTGGCAGTTCCAGAGGCCATCGCCACCCACCACGACGATCGAATCACCGATCTCCCCCCATCCCGACTTGAACGCCTCGATCCGATCGTCGAGGAGATCGAGGAAGTACATCACCTCGTAGCGCTGCTCGCTGACATCGAGCTCGCCGTCCACCCCGGACGAGCGATGCGCAACCGCATCGAACTGTTCCGCGGTCAGACCGTGGGCATAGTCGTCGTCGGCGTCGGGTTCGGGCAACGCCGCGCCGTCGACCACGTGCAGGGCCGAGTCGAGGAAGAGCAGGTACCCGGCTCCGCCTGCGTCGACGACACCGGCATCCTTCAGCACCGGGAGCAGATCCGGCGTGCTGTCGAGCGCACGCTTCCCGGCATCGCGCGCCGCGCGGAGAGTCTCGGCGAGCGACGCGTCGCCCGCCGCGACGGCCTTGGCGGCCTCGGCGCTCTCTCGCACGACCGTCAAGATCGTTCCCTCGATCGGCTTCAACACCGCCTGGTAGGCGCCCGCGCTGGCAGCGATCAGCGCATCGGCCACACGCTGGGCAGAACCCTCCGCGGTCTCCTTCAGCGTCGACGCGAGGCCTCGCAGGATCTGGCTGAGGATCACACCGCTGTTGCCACGGGCGCCCATCAACGAGCCATGGCTGATCGCATCGCACGTTGCGGCGAGATCGCTCGAATCGGCCGTTTCCATCTCGGCGACCACCGCGTCCAGCGTGCGCGCCATGTTGGTGCCGGTATCGCCGTCGGGAACGGGGTACACGTTCAGTCGATTGAGGCCACCGGCGTGGTCGCGAACCGCGTCGCGGTACGTCGTGATGACGTCACGAAGGGCGAGGACGTCGAGCCGTTCGAGCCTGGGCACCCGATCAGGCTAACGCTGCCCCGGGGCGCCGCGACGGAACGCCCGTAGGGTGGTGCGTTGAGCTTGGCCGTCACGAGATCGAGAGCCGATGAACACCGACAGAACACCCGACCACGAGGGATCGACCGTGTCGACGTTCGCCGCTCTCGACCTGCGGGCGGAGCTGCTGGCCGCCCTCGACGATCTCGGGTACGAGGAGCCCACGCCGATCCAGTCGGCAGCGATCCCACCGATGCTCGCCGGGCACGATCTGCTCGGCCAGGCGGCGACCGGAACGGGCAAGACCGCTGCGTTCGCCCTCCCGGTGCTGCACCTGCTCGACACCGGACGCCGCACCGCGCCGACGGCGCTGATCCTCGTGCCGACCCGCGAGCTCGCCGTCCAGGTCAGCGAGGCGATCTTCAAGTACGGCCGGCACCTCGGTGTTCGGGTCGTGCCGATCTACGGCGGTCAACCCATCTACCGTCAACTCCAGCAGCTCGACCGGGGCGTCGACGTCGTCGTGGCGACACCCGGTCGCGCCGTCGATCACATCGGTCGCGGGTCGCTCCCGCTTGACGACGTCCGGGTCGTCGTGCTCGACGAAGCGGACGAGATGCTCGACATGGGCTTCGCCGATGATCTGGAAGCGATCCTCGACGCCACCCCGACCGAGCGCCAGACCGTGCTCTTCTCGGCCACGCTGCCGTCGCGCATCAACAAGATCGCGCAGCGCTACCAGCGCGACCCGGTCCGGATCCACATCGGCAAGGGCGACACGAAACCCGGCAAGGCGCTCGTCCGCCAGAGCGCCTACATCGTGCGCCGTAACCACAAGGCGGCAGCGCTCGGACGGATCCTCGACATCGAGTCGCCCACAGCGGCCATCGTCTTCTGCCGTACACGCGGCGAAGTCGACGAGCTGACGGTCACGATGAACGGTCGCGGCTACCGCGCCGAGGCACTCCACGGCGGGATGGATCAGCACCAGCGCGACCGGGTCATGGCGCGGCTCCGCGAGGGTACCGCCGAACTCCTCATCGCCACCGACGTCGCCGCCCGCGGCCTCGACGTCGACTCGCTCACCCACGTGGTGAACTACGACGTGCCCTCGGCACCCGACAGCTACGTGCATCGGATCGGGCGCGTCGGGCGCGCCGGCCGCGAGGGCGTTGCCATCACGCTGGCGGAACCCAAGGAGCAGCGACTCCTCAGCAACATCGAACGGCTGACCAGGCAGCAGATCAGCCTCGAGACGGTTCCGACCGTGGCCGATCTGCGCGCCCAACGGATCAGCCAGACCATCGATGCGATCCGCGACGCGCTCGGCGCCGACGATCTCGACGACTACCGTGCGATCGTCGACTCGTTGGCGACCGACCACGGCCTCGAACGGGTGGCCCTCGCCGCTGCCAAGCTCGCCCACGACGCAGAGCGCGCCGCCGACGACGACGATCTCGAGATCCCGGACGCCCGGCGTTACGACCGCAACGACCGCAGCTCCCAACGCGGTGACCAGCCCGGGCGGCGAGGCAAACTCAAGCACGGTTCGCTCGACGATCGCGGTCGCGACAACAGCGAACCGACCGGGTTCCTGTACGTCGCGATGGGGCGCAAGGCCGGGATGCGACCCGGCGACCTCGTCGGCGCGATCGCCAACGAGGTCGGCCTCGATGGGCGCCAGATCGGTCCCATCCGCATCGCCGACAACTACAGCGTGGTGGGGGTTCCCGAGCGTACGGTCGACCATGCCGTCACCGTGCTCAATGGCTCGACGATCCGCGGCAAGGCCACCAAGGTTCGTCGCTACTCCGACTGAGCGCCGCGGCGCCCGGAGGGAGACCCGGAATCGGCCGCTAGCATGCTCTGGCCGTGTGGACGAGTGTCCATGAACGAATCGCAGGAGTAGTCAGATGGCATCGGTTTGTGAAGTGTGTGGCAAGGGTCCCTCGTGGGGCATGTCGGTGTCGCACTCCCACCGTCGCACCAAGCGGCGCTGGAATCCGAACATCCAACGGGTCCGCGCCGTGGTCAAGGGGTCCCCCAAGCGCCTCAACGTCTGCACCAGCTGCATCAAGGCCGGCAAGATCGTCAAGGCCGGCTGACCAGCTCGCTGACGGTTTCCCACGCTCCCGTTCCTGGGCGCTAGATTCCCCTTCATGCAAGGCGTGATCAAGGCCTACGACCCCGTGTCGCGCATCGGTGTCGTCATGTGCGACACCGATCTCGCCGACTACGACCTCGCGGGCAACGCGCTCGAAGGGTCGATCTTCCGCATGGTCCGTCAGGGTCAACGGGTCGTCTTCGATCTCGACGAGACAGGCCGGGCAACCCGCCTGCGCCTCGGTTCCGAGGTCGACATGGGCACCCCCGGCACCCACTGACCTTCGGCTCGCCGGCTCGCAGCCGGACGGTCGAGCCGATCGGGCTGTAAACGCTTTCAGTGCTAGCCCGCCGCATTTCCATCTCTTTTTCAGATGTTCACATCTGCACAAACTCCCGGGTGCGCCCACGTCCGGACCCCATCGCCGCGACGCCCGATCGACCACACTGGGGAGAGCGGCCGACAGGAGGGGTATCAGATGGCTGGAACCACGAACAACGAACGCCTGCAGGCGTGGGTACGCGAGTGGGCCGAGATCCTGCAACCCGACGACGTCGTGTGGTGCGACGGATCCGCCGACGAGTACGACCGGCTCGCCGCCGAGCTGGTCGCATCCGGGACGTTCACACGCCTCGACGAGGCCAGACGACCCAACAGCTACTGGGCGCATTCCGACCCCGGCGACGTCGCACGCGTCGAGGACCGCACGTTCATCTGCTCGGCGACCGAGGAGGAAGCCGGGCCGAACAACAACTGGCGCCACCCTGACGAGATGCGCACCGAGATGAGGCAGCTCTACGACGGTGCGATGCGCGGCCGCACGATGTACGTCGTGCCGTTCTCGATGGGCCCGCTCGGCTCCCGAATCGCGCACATCGGAGTCGAGCTCACCGACTCGGCCTATGTCGCGACGAACATGCGGATCATGACACGTATGGGACAGGGCGCCCTCGACGTCCTCGGCGAAGACGGCGATTGGGTGCCGTGCGTGCACTCGGTGGGTGCGCCGCTGGCCGACGGTGAAGCGGACGTGGCGTGGCCGTGCAACCCCGACAACAAGTACATCGTGCACTTTCCCGAGACTCGCGAGATCTGGTCCTACGGATCGGGATACGGCGGCAACGCTCTCCTGGGCAAGAAGTGCTTTGCGCTACGCATCGCCTCGGTCATGGCGCGCGACGACGGATGGCTCGCGGAGCACATGCTCATCTTGAAGCTCACCAACCCCGAGGGCGAGTCGAAGTACATGGCTGCCGCCTTCCCCTCCGCATGCGGCAAGACCAACCTGGCGATGCTCGTGCCGACGATACCCGGCTGGAAAGCCGAGACGATCGGCGACGACATCTGCTGGATGAAGTTCGGTGACGACGGCCGCCTGTACGCGATCAACCCCGAGGCGGGCTTCTTCGGCGTGGCCCCTGGCACGAACACGTCCAGCAACCGCAACGCGATGGAGACGCTGCGCGCCAACTGCATCTTCACGAACACGGCACTCACCGACGACCGCGACGTGTGGTGGGAAGACATCGACGGTCCGGCTCCGGATCACCTCCTGGACTGGCGGGGCAACGACTGGACTCCGGAATCGGAGAGCAAGGCGGCGCATCCCAACGCGCGGTTCACGGTGCCAGCGAGCCAGAACCCGGTCTGCGCACCCGAGTGGGAGGATCCAGCCGGCGTACCCATCTCGGCGATCCTCTTCGGAGGCCGCCGGCGGACGACGGTACCGCTCGTCACGGAGGCCTTCGATTGGGAACACGGCGTGTTCCTCGGCTCGATCATGGCGAGCGAGACGACGGCTGCACAGCAGGGAGCGGTTGGCAATCTGCGCTTCGACCCGATGGCGATGCTGCCCTTCTGCGGCTACAACTATGCCGACTACTTCGCACACTGGCTCACCATCGGCAAGGCGACCGATCCGAACCGGCTCCCGAAGATCTTCTTCGTCAACTGGTTCCGGCGCGACGACGACGGACGCTTCCTCTGGCCCGGTTTCGGCGAGAACAGCCGCGTGCTGAAGTGGATCTTCGAGCGCGTCGACGGCGGCTCCGAGGCGATCGACACGCCGATCGGACGGCTTCCCACGAAGTTGGCGCTCGACATCGACGGCCTCGCCATCGACGAAGCCGATCTCGACGCCGTCTTGCGCGTCGAGGCCGACGGCTGGAAAGCGGCCATCCCCCAGATCCGTGAGCACTACGCGAAGTTCGGCGACAAGCTCCCAGCGCAGTTGCAGATGGCCGTCGACGCGCTCGAGGTGAGTCTCACGTGATCGCGTTCGCTCAACCGGAAGGCCCGGCGGGTCCCATTCGCTGGGCCCTGATCGCCACGTAGGCCACGACCGCCAAGCCCAACACCACGGCGATCGTGCGTGCGCCCGTGCCCTGCAGCACCGTCGCCATCATCGACGTCGTCGCGATGAAGAAGGCGACCAGCCCGATCGCCACCAGTGGCCACGACCGGTCGTGGAGCGCGAAGGCCACGATCATGGCCGCCGACATGACGGCGATCACGGCTGCGACACGCTCGCTCTCGTCGCCGAACATGAACGAGCCGGTCATCAGGCCAACCGCCCCCATGGCGAGTGCGGTCAGCCGGGGCTGAACCACGTCACGGGCAGCGAGCAGGCCGAACGCGAACGAGACGACCCACAACACCACCGCTGCGATCGCGACCGGTACGTGGGTCAGCTCCGTCAGCCCGCCACCGGCGATGACGAACCCGACGCCACCGGTCAGGAGCTGGAGTGGACGGTCCAGATTGCGCCACATCGCGGCGCCGATCGCCAGCACCGGCACACCGATCGCCACGCCATACCATGCGCCGTCGCTCGGATCGACTTCGTTCACGACCGCGGCCACGGCGAGTGCCACGCCCCCGGTGCCGACCGCCCACAGGAAGGACCCGAGACGAAGGGTGCCGGCCTCGCCGAGACGCACGAGCCAGGCACCGACGACGAAACCGACCGCTGCGATCGAGAGCGCAACCGCCCCCTGCCCCGCCAGGCCGAGCGCCTCCCAGTTGGGACCGATGATCGCTGCGCCACCGGCGAAGGCGATCACGCTGCCCAGGTACGACGCGACTTCAGCGACCACCGTCAGCCGAGGTGGGGCCACAGGCTGGTCGAGACGCTCGAAACGTCGAATCGACTCGGCCTGGCTCTCGGAGATCAGACCGGCTCCGACCCACTCACGGACGTGACGATCCAACCACGACCCATCCGTGCGTTGCATCGTCATCGGTGCCACGGCGCGCTCCTTGCGAAGGTCCCAGTTCCAATCTGCGCCGGTCGGGTCGACGGCATCAGGGCCGAACGTCACGAGGTGGACCGGTCGCAGGGTCAGGTGCCGAGGAAGAGGTTTCGGAGACCGAGGCCCATCACGAACAGGCCACCGAAACCGTACAGGAGCAGCTCCTTGCCCTTCATGAACGGGCTCGTGCGGTAGCTGTACATGATTCCAACGGCGATGATCGCCGAGAACCCATAGAGCGCGTGCATGTCGTCGAGCACGACGTCATCGCGGTTCGCGAGCAGTGCACCGGTGATCGCCTGGCTGAAGGTCGTGAGCTGAGCGACGATCACAGCGATCCACACCGATCGGCCTCGAAACGACGTCCACCGGTACGCAGCCAGACACCAAGCGCCGACGGTGGCGTTGAGCCCGATCAACGCCCATGCGTTGACCTCGTGGAACGATCTCATCTCGGTCGTCGGTGTGGGTCACTCACCACAGCCGTAGCCGCCACGCATGGTCGTCACGAGATCCTCGGGCGACGTGCCGGTCAGGAGCCCACTGAACACGTCGCTCACGTAGAAGTTGGCCGGGATGTACGGATCCTCGTCGCCTTCGTTGATGCTCGCGTCCGGGAAGTCGGCGAGGAGATCGACGACACGCGTGCCGAGCGTCGTGCCACCCGGCGTCCGCAACCCGACCGGCTCATCGCCGAGCTGACCGTCGATCCCGTACTCCCAGCCCATGAAATGGCGGCGCTCGGTCGCGTAGGTCGACAGATCGTTGAAGAACAGCGCCAGCGTGCCCCAGCTGACCTTGCGGGCAACGGTGCCGTCGCACGCGGCGAACGTGAACGGGTCGACCCAACCGGTGTCGGCAGTGTTACCTCCGAGGATCGACGTCACGTACTCGATGACGCCTTCCGGCGCAGCACCGAACAGCGCTCCACCGAGGCCGTCGCCGCGCAGCAACAACTCCGACACCGCGAGGGCTTCGGTCGTCGTCGTCGGCGGCACGGTCGTCGTGGTCGTCGTCGTGGTCGTGGTCGTCGGCTCGGTCGCGACCGGCGGGGGTTCGGTCGCGACCGGCGGGGGTTCGGTCTCGACGGGCGGCTCCGTGGTGGTCGCCGGCGCCTCGCTCGTGACCGGGGTCGGCGTCGGAACGGTGATGCCTCCCACCGGCAGCTCGCTCGATGCGTCCTCGCCGGCACAGGCGACGACCAGCAGCATGCCGATCACGACGAATGCGGCCCGGCCGCTTCTGGGAGAGATCGCCATGGCTGTCATTGTGGTGGACGTTGCCAGGTTTCGCGCGGATTCGGGACGCGCCCGATCCGGTGCATCGCCGCGCTTCAACGGATCAACGTGTCGGCCTCGTGCCCGCCCTCGACGAGCCGGAGGCCGTCGTCATCGACCAGGATCGTCGTGACCGATGCGTTGTCGAGCCTCCGGATCACCAGCCGATCGTCGGCCAGACAGGCACTGATCACGGCGTTGATCGCGACGAAGTGGGAGAAGATGACGGTCGCGTCGTCGCGCGACCGGACGAAGCGGACGACACCATCGCGATACGCCGTGTACCGCGGCCCGAGATCGGTCCACGTGCCCTGCATGGCGACGCGCAACCAGTCCACCCGATCGGCCATCTCGATCCCCTCCGGTGATGGGATCTCCGCGACCACGGGGACGATCTCGATCCGGGCGCCCACGCGATCGGCGTAGAACTCCGCCGTTGCACGGCACCGCCGCAACGGGCTGCTCACCACGGTCGGACGGCCCGTGACGGGCAGCCGCAGGGCGACGGCGGCCGCCTGCTCACGCCCGACATCGTCGAGATCGGGGTCGACGTCGGTGTTCCAGCCGGCGGCGGCGCGCCCGTGGCGGACCAATCGCAGGATCCGGGTGCTCACGCGTCGAACAGCCAGCCCATGCGCATCGGCGGCTGGCGATCGTGCTCGATGAACCACTCGCGACCGAACGCCTGGGCGAACATCTCGGGAGGCATCTGGAGGAAGAAGCTCGAATCGCTGACCTGGCTGCGGTGGGCGGCGATCGCGGCCCGCTTCCGCTCGACGTACTCGGAGACATCGACGCCGAGCGTCAACTCGGCCTCGGGTGTGCCCATCGGGTTGCCGTCATCCATCGGTCCATCGGGATCGAACGACTCCCCCTCGTCGTCGGGACCGAACTCGCCGAATCCCACCTCCTTGGCCATCTCGATACCGCGACGCATCTCGTCCCGGTTCATCGTCGACTCCATCACCCGCAGCCCGGGAAGATCACCGCGGGCCAGCTCCTCCGCCCGGAGGCCGACCCGATGGACCTGAACGTGGTCCGGATGACCGTAGCCGCCATGCCAGTCGTAGATGGTCAGCACGTCGGCCGACTCCTCACGCAGCACGTCGACCAGACGGCCGGCAGCGGCATCGACATCGACTCGAAGGAACGACTCGTGGTGATCGTTGGATTCCCAGCCCGTCATCCCCGAGTCGGTGTAGTCGAGGAACACGACCCGTTCGATCCCGAGCGCCTCTGCCGAACGGTACGTCTCGGCCCGACGACGGTCGATCAGTGTCTCGCCGTCGGCGAGATCGTCGGGAACCTCACCGTGGGCACCATCGGTGGCGATGACCAACACGACGCGGTGCCCGTCGGCATGGGCACGTGCCATCGACCCGCCGGTCGCGATCGCCTCGTCGTCGGGGTGTGCGTGGAAGCAGACCAGGGTGCCCACTCAGGCCTGCCTCACGGCGCCTGAGTCGACGAGCACATCGATGCGCTCCGGGGCGATGCCCCAATCTGCAAGCACCTCTCGGGTGTGCTGACCATCGTGCGCGGGTGGCCGTTCGATGATCGGCCTCGTCCGGCTGAATCGTGGTGCAGGCGCAGGCTGCAATCGTCCGGCGTGCTCGACGAACGTCTCCCGCTCGACATTGTGCGGATGCCGGGCCGCTTCGTCCATGCGCAACACGGGCGCGAAGCACACATCGGTGTGCTCCATGACCGCGCACCACTGGTCGCGAGTCTTGCTCATGAACACCTCGCCGAGCCGCTGCTTGAGGCGGGGCCACTGGGCGTGGTCCATCTGGGCGGCGAACTCGTCGTCGGCGTCGAGGCCGGTCAGTCGCAGCAGCTCGGCGTAGAACTGGGGTTCGATCGAACCGATCGACACGTACTCGCCGTCGGCGCATTCGTAGACGTCGTAGAAGTGGGCGCCGGTGTCGAGCATGTTCACGCCACGGTGCGCGGTGTCGTGGATTCCCATGTGACGGAACGACCAGAACATCGTCATCAGGGTGGCGGTGCCATCGACCATCGCGGTGTCGACGACTTGACCCCGGCCACTCCGCTGCGCTTCGAGGAGCGCACACACCACGCCGAAGGCGAGGAACATCCCACCTCCGCCGAAGTCACCGACCATGTTCATCGGCGGAGTTGGAGGCTGGCCCGCACGTCCGAAGTGGGCGAGCGCTCCCGCGAGGGCGATGTAGTTGATGTCGTGTCCGGCTGCGGATGCGTACGGGCCTTCCTGGCCCCACCCGGTCATGCGCCCGAACACGAGCTTCGGGTTGCGGACGAGGCAGACGTCCGGGCCGACACCCAGACGCTCCATGACGCCGGGACGGAAACCCTCGATGAGCGCGTCGGCACGCTCGACGAGGTCGAGCAGTGTTGCGACCCCGTCCGGATGCTTGAGATCGACGGCGATGTTGCGGCGACCTCGGCGCAGCAGGTCGGGGTGCGGCGAGTCGGGCGCCGGGCCGCGGACCGCGCCTGCACGCTCGACGCGGATCACTTCGGCCCCCATGTCGGCGAGCAGCATCGCAGCGAACGGGCCGGGACCGATCCCGGCGATCTCGACGATCCGGTACCCAGCCAGCGGACCGGTCACGACGCCACCTCGACCGCCGATCCGACGTGCACGGTGTCGCCGTGGGCGACGATCGCTCCGGTGACGAGCGGCCACAGCGGCGCCGGAAGGTCGTGGCCCATGTCGGCGAGCTCGAGCAGGTGTGCACCCGGCACCAGCTCGGCGGTGCGGCGGCCGCCCGACGGGTTGATGAGGGTGTCGTCGAGACCGTGGATCACGAGCATCGGCACGGTCACCGACCGCAGCTGTCCGGTGCGGTCGCCGCTGGCGTAGATCGCTGCCAGCTGCCGGGTCGCGCCCTCCGGGTAGTACGACCGGTCGAACGAGCGGGCGGCCATCTGGGCGGTGAGCTCGGCGTCGAAGTAGCGCTTCGAGGCCCAGACCCGGAACTCGGCCGAGCGGGCGATCATCTCGTCTCGGGTCGGTGGTGGCGGCGTGAGGAGGACCTGGATCGCCTCGGGTGTCGGCGCACCGTACGCTGTGTCGCCGATCGTCGACATGATCGACGTGACGCTGAGCAAGCGGTCGGGATGTTCGATCGCCATCGTCTGCACGATCATCCCACCCATCGACGCACCCGCGACGTGGGCTTCTCCGATGCCGAGATGGTCGAGCAGGCCGACGCCGTCGGCGGCCATGTCGGACAGGGTGTAGGGCACGGGCGGCAGCTCGCCGCCGCCGAGCGCCGCCGCCATCACCGCCATCGGGTCGATCGCGTGACCATCGAGCTTGGTCGACAGGCCGCAGTCCCGGTTGTCGAATCGGATCACGTATCTGCCCCGCTCGGCGAGTTGCCGGCAGAACTGCTCGTCCCACGCGATCATCTGGGCGGTGAACCCCATCACGAGGAGGAGAGCGGGATCGTCGGGGGATCCGAACGTGTCGTACTCGAGCTCGATGCCCGATGGCAGTGCTGCGCTGGTCATCTCGCGAGTGTGACACGCGAGCGCCCGCTTCGATCAACGGGCCACACGCCAGGAGATGGGCCGTCAGCCGCCGAGCAGACGGCGCTTCTGGTCGTCGAACTCGTCGCGTGAGATCGTGCCCCGTTCGAGCAGGCCTTCGAGCTTCTCGAGCTGGGACGCGACGTCGCTGCCGCCACCTCCCCCGTACTGACGGGTCGCATTGACCTCCATCTGCGAGTGGATGAGGTTCTGCACCCGGTCGGGACGCCGGATGTCGGTGAAGCGCTGCTGGCCCGCCTCCCCACCCGACTCGATCAGCAGGTCGCCGGCCCCGAGGATCCGCTCGAACACCGATTGGTTGAACAACACGTTGTTCACCCGCTCGAGCGGGATCTCGATGCCGCTCTTGGCGACGACGCCGCTGCGGAAGATGATCCGGTCACTCGTGATCACGAAGTTGGTGGTCGCCCACTTGGAATAGCGGATGACCAGCCAGAACGCGCAGAGCACGATCGCGGCGATCGCGACCCAGGTGAGCACCCGCTCGGCGTCACCGTCGAGGAACACGCGCACCAAGATCCCCAGGATGATCGACGCGATCAACGTCAGGACGGCCTGGGCGAAGAACCACCAGTGAGGGTGGAGGTCGAGTGCCACGGTCTCGTAGTCGTTGAGCAGCTTCTTCGGATACGGCATGATCCGAACAGTACCGTTGCGAGGTGGACGCAAATGCCCTGCTCGCCGATCTGGACGCGGATCAACGGCGCGCCGTGACCACCGACTCGCACCTCGTCGCCGTCATCGCCGGCGCCGGCTCTGGGAAGACGCGCGTCCTCACCCGGCGAGTCGCGTGGCGGATCGCGACCGAGTCCGCCGAACCTGCGCACACCGTGGTGCTCACCTTCACGCGCCAAGCCGCAGGCGAGCTGCGTCGCAGGCTCCCGCGGCTCGGGCTGACCGACCGGATCACCGCGGGCACGTTCCACTCCGTCGCGCAGTCGCTGCTGCGACAACGATGGATCGACCGCGACCAACGCCCGAAGACGATCACGACCGACCGTCGCCGGATCGTCGCCGACATCATGGGTCGCGACGGGCTCGACGAACTCGTGGCCGAGCTCGACTGGGCGACGGCGCGCGGCGTGACTGCCGATCAATACGAACACGCGATCCGACTCGCGGAGCGGAAGTCGCCGGCCGCGCCCGGACGGGTCGCGGAAGCGCTGCACGCCTACCAGCAGGAGAAGCGTCGCCGAGGCGTGATCGATCTGGACGACATCCTCGCCCTCACGATCGACGCGATGGAGCGCGATCCGGACTTCGCCGACGCGACCCGATGGCGCTACCGCCACGTCTTGGTCGACGAAGCCCAGGACCTCAACCCGTTGCAGCACCGGTTGGTCGATCTGCTGCGGGACGGGCGCGACGATCTGTATCTGGTCGGCGACCCGGTCCAGGCGGTCTACGGATTCAACGGGTCCGATCCGGGGCTGCTGCTCGACGTCTCGGACCGCTTCCCGGGAATCGAGATCGTTCGGCTCCCGGTCAACCACCGTTGCACACCTCAGATCGTCGATGCCGGCGCCTACGCACTGCGGTCTTCCGAGCAGTCCGTCGAGATCCGATCGGCACGCCCGGATGGCCCGGTGGTCACCACGAGAGCCCACGCCGACGAAGACGCCGAGGCGACGTGGATCGCGGCTCGGATCGATCAGCTCGACCCGGCACTCGCTCGCTCGGGACGTGTCGCGGTGTTGGCGCGCACACACGCCGCGCTGGTCGCTGTCCGATCGCGCCTCGAGGAGGCAGGTGTGCCGATCCGCCACACGGTCGATGGCCCCGGCTCAGCCCTGACCCCGTTTCTGCGCGAGGCCTACCGGGTGTCGAACGGCAACGACATGCGCCGCTGGGCCCAGAATCTCGCCGAGCAGATCGAGGGGTCGGACGACCCGCGCGCCGACATCGCTCGCGCCGCGATCGACTTCCTCCGGGAGCACCCGACCGGCGACGGCGCTGGATTTCGCACATGGATCGGCTCGAACGACCCGTTCGGGCGCGACGTGCCAGGCGTCGAACTCATCACCTTCCATGCGGCGAAGGGGCGGGAGTGGCACACCGTCTTTCTGGTCGGGTGCGAGACGAGCCTCGTGCCCCATCGCTCCGCCACCACCATTGCCGCCCGCGCCGAAGAAGCGCGCCTGTTCTACGTCGCGCTCACCCGGGCGACCGATGCGTTGACGGTCAACTGGGCCGAGCGTCGCGGTGGGTACCAACGCAAGCTCACACCACTCTTCGAAGGATTCCGCAGCGAAACGCCCGAACCCGCTCCCCCTCCTCGAGCGCTGCTCGGGCACCCACGATCACCTCGGCAGGTGGCGCTCGACCGCCTGACCTCGTGGCGGGAAGCGACGGCGCGTGCGGGGGGCATCCTTCCCGACGCCGTGTGCTCCGATCGGGTGCTGTCGACGCTGGCCGACCGGCAGCCGCACTCTCCCGACGAACTCGATCAGCTCACCGGCCTCGGCCCGATGACCTCGCGGCGCCTGTACGACGGCATCGCTGCGGCGCTCGCCGACGCGTTATCGACGTCTCATTCGGGGTCTGACCCCGAGTGAGACGTCAGGTCGACGATGACGGGTGCGTGATCGCTGGGGGACTTGCCCTTGCGGGCGTTGCGGTCGACAGCACTCCACTCCAGCCGATCCGCGACCAAGGCCGAGCCGAGCACCAGGTCGATTCTGAGACCGCGACCCTGGTGGAAGTCGCCCGCCCGGTAGTCCCACCACGAGTACACCGACGAGGCGTCGGGATGTTGTCGCCGGAACAGATCGCTGAGCCCCCACTCGCACAGCGCGGCCAGACGGTCGCGCTCGGGCCCGCTCACATGGGTGGCGCCCTCGAACTTGGCGATGTCGTAGACGTCGCGATCCTCGGGCGCGATGTTGAAGTCCCCCGTGACGATCACCTCGGCATCCGGCGAGGTGTCGCGACCGAGGTGCTCGAGCAGACGTTCGAGCCAGCTCAGCTTGTAGGCGTAGTGATCGTCCTCGAGTGACCGTCCGTTCGGCACGTAGCAGCACGAGATACGGACACCGCCGCAGGTCGCGGTGATGATGCGCGCGTCCGGGTCGGGTTCGATCCCGTCGGCGAAGTTGGCGACCACATCGTCGAGGCCGACACGCGAGAGGATCGCGACACCGTTCCACTGGCCCTGCCCGTAATGGGCGCACTCGTAACCGAGTGCCTCGAACGTGAGAGCCGGGAAGGCATCGTCGGCGAGCTTGGTCTCTTGCATGCACAGCACGTCGGGACGGACCTCGCCGAGCCACTCCTCGACCCGTTCGAGCCGGGCGCGCAACGAGTTGACGTTCCAGGTGACGACCCGCATCACGACGCCGATGTGGACGACTTCTTCGCCGCACGCTTGCGAGCAGTCGCCTTGCGAGCAGTCGCCTTGCGAGCCGGCGTCTTCTTCGCCGCGGTCTTGCCGGCAGCGTTCTTGGCGGGCGCGTTCTTGGCCGACGCCTTTCGGGCGGGGGCCCGCTTGGCGGCCGCCTTCTTGGCCGGAGCCTTCTTGGCCGCAGCGGCCTGTTTGGCGGCCGCTTTCTTCGCCGGCGCCCGCTTGGCCGGTGTCTGCTTCGCGGCCGCCTTCTTGGCCGGCCTGGTGGCCGGCTTGGTGGCTGCAGCCTTCTTCGATCCGGACTTCTTGGCGGCCGCCTTCTTGGTCGTTGCCCGTCCGGGCGACGATCGACGTCCGGGTGCCGCCGCCCTCTCGACGGGAGTGTCGACCGCCTTCACATCGACGTCGGCCATGTGCGGGAGTGCTGCGTCGATACTGCGCCGATCGGGCACGTAGCCGACGATCACGACCGCGACCGCCTCGCCGACGGTCAACACCGAACGGGCGCTCCGCGGCGTCGGGGCGTCCATCAACCTGAGGGGGATGTAGATCAGGACGTCGCCGACGCGCGCGTAGGCGCCGTGGGAGGCATAGCTCTCGACGACGCCGGTGCAGCTCGTCCCGACCGGATGTTGCTCGACGAACTCGAGGAACGGCATCAGCTCGTTGACGTGCTCCTTGGGCGCCGTGACCGCCTTGGCGGCGTCGATCGTCTGCTGCTGCTCGGCGTCGACCGCCACCGGCGGCTTGGCGCCGCGACGGCGACCACGACCACGACGTGAGCCCGAGTCGGCGGACGCGGTCTTGTCGTCGGCCGGCACGTCGTCCGTACCGGCCACGGCGGACGAACCATCGCTGGTCGGCGCTGCCTTCTTCTTCACCCGACGATTCACGCGCTGCTTGGTCACGGCCGCATCAGCCTTGGCGTCATCCTTGGCGTCGCGAACCGACTGCCGACTCTTCGGACCGCGAACCGGGGTGCGCTCGACGAAGACCCACCCGACATGGGGCACCGGCTTGCCGCCGATCAACCGACCGTCGTCGAAGAGCCAGTCGTAGTCGCCGTGGAACTCCTGGAACGAGTCGTTGGAGAGCACCCCGGCCTTGGCCTTGTCGGCGATGCTCAGGACGAACGCGTCCCCGCGACCAACCGCCCCTGCCGGTGGCGTGACCAGCTCGTTGTTCGCGACCGCCTCGTCGAAGGCCTTGATCTCCTTCTTGGCGATGCGGTGCCCGAACGTCGCATCGACGACGACGGTGACGGTGGCGCCGGGATGATCGTCCATGAACGCGAGCACTGCTTCGTTCAGCTGATCCAGGCTCGGTGCGCTCCGGCCCTCGGTCGCGATGTTGGAGCCGTCGACGACGTAGAGGTCGTGTTTGCTTGCTCTGGCCATGTGGTTGGTGTTCTCGATTCCGTGGTGCGCGCACCAGGTGGGTGCGGCGCTCGACCACATCGTAGGGTGCCCGCCGTGGAGACCACAGGGATCGCCGCCGTGTTCTGGGACTTCGGGGGCGTCATCTCGGCGAGCCCGTTCGACGCATTCAACGAGTACGAGCGCTCGAACGGCCTGCCGATCGACTTCATCCGCTCCGTCAACGCCCGGAACCCCGACGCGAACGTGTGGGCGCTGATCGAACGTCGGCAAGTCTCTGCGGAGGAGTTCGATCTCCGGTTCGCAGACGAGTCGGAGGCGCTCGGACACCGGATCCCCGGCAGTGACGTCCTCGCGATGCTGAGCGGCTCCGTACGTGCCGAGATGGTGGCGGCGCTCGACCGGGTCAACGAGGCCGGGTACGTCACGGCGTGCCTCACGAACAACGTCACCTCCGACCAGACGCGACCGGAGGTCGACGCCGTGATGGCGCGCTTCCATCACGTCGTCGAGTCGAGCAAGGTCGGCTGTCGGAAGCCCGAGGTCGCGTTCTACGAGCTGGCATGCTCGATGGCCGATGTCGACGCACGCCAGGTCCTGTTCCTCGACGATCTCGGTATCAACCTCAAGCCGGCGCGCGCCATGGGCATGACCACCATCAAGGTCCGCGAAGCGAATCTGGCGATCTCCGAGCTGGAGTCGGCACTCGGTCTCGACCTGCGCTAGTGCCGTGACCACATACCTGCGGGGGTCGCGTCCACCACTTTGATGTCTGGGTCTGTTTTCCTGGTGGGATGACACAACCGTTGCGAGTCCGACGGCTCACGCACGACGAAGGCCAACAGATCCAACGCATCGTGAGACGCGGTGGCGGAAAGACCGACAAGTCGCATGTGAAGTGGCGACGTGCCTTGGTGGTCCAGGCATCCGCGGGTGGGAACACGGTGCCGGTGATCGCCCGGCTGGTGTCTACGTCCGAGGACCGGGTCCGCGAGATGATCCACCGGTTCAACGAACTGGGGATGCGATCGCTGGACCCTCAGTGGGCGGGTGGCCGTCCCCGCCAGATCACGACTGACGATGTGAGCTTCATCGTCGCGACGGCCCGCCAACGCCCCGAATCTGTGGGGCAGCCGTTCACCCGGTGGTCGATCCGCAAGCTGGTGGAGTTCCTCGCCGACAACGACGAACGTGTCGTGGTCATTGGTCGGGAACGTTGCCGTCAGATCCTGATCGACCATGACATCACGTTCCAGCGGACCAAGACGTGGAAGGAGTCCAACGACCCGGACCGTGACGCCAAGCTGGACCGCATCGAACACGTGCTCGAACATCATCCGCCGCGGACGTTCGCGTTCGACGAGTTCGGCCCGCTGAACATCCGCCCGGTCGGCGGGTCGGCGTGGGCGCCGGCAGGTCATCCGCAACGTCAACCGGCGAACTACCACAAGCTTCACGGCGTGCGGCAGTTCCACGGCTGCTACTCGATCGGCGACGATCAGCTGTGGGGTGTAGTGCGGCGTCGAAAGTCCGCCACCAATGTGCTCACCGCGCTCAAGTCGATTCGTGATCGCCGGCCCGACGGTGACGCGATCTATGTGATCTTGGACAACCTGTCAGCCCACAAGGGGATCAAGATCCGCGAGTGGGCAGCACGGAACCGGGTCGAGTTGTGCTTCACGCCGACCTACAGCTCGTGGGCGAACCCGATCGAGGCGCACTTCGGGCCGCTGCGAGAGTTCGTGTTGAACAACTCGAACCATCCCAACCACGTCGTGCTCACCCGCCGGCTTCACGACCACCTGCGCTGGCGCAACGACAACGCTCGCTCTCCTGAACTCCTCGCCGCGCAACGCCGCGAACGAGCGCGAGTCCGAGCCGAGAAGGGCCGCCGATGGGGCCGACCAGCCTCACAAGCCGCATGAACCACCCGCGCGAACGTTTGTGGTCAAGGCACTAGCCAAGCGAGCGTGACCTCAATCGAGACGGCCGATCGTGGCCATCTTCCAGGCGCCCGGAAACGTCGCGCGCTCCGGTTTCGTCAAGTCTCCGTTCGGTTCTGCCGACAAACAGGTGGACGAGGGAGCACGGGCTGATGGCCATTGACGAACAACGACACACCTACGAGGCCGTCGAGATGCTCGACGGCGGCAAGGTGGTTCATCTGCGATGTCCTCACTGCGGCAAGGAGGTCGTCCGCACCCTGCCCGGACCGGACGCGACGTCGAGCACGGGCTACCGGGTCCTCCGGGACGAGCACGGGACGCTCCTGCAGGGCGATTTCAGCGCTCGACACTCGTGGGCGATCAACATCAGGCTCGAGGAACCCGGGATCGTTCTCGAGTCCTAGACGCCGTCGCCGGGTCGGGTTCTGTCACGAGGCTCCCCCTCATCGTCCGGCATGTCACCGATCGACCGCGGGACATCCTCGGGCGCGGCCGGTGGGCTGACGGCGAGATGGAACCAGAGCCGATGCAGGTGATCGGGGACGAGGTGGGCCCCGAACTCGAGCTCGATCGGCGCACCCGGTTCGACGGTGCCGGCGCACGAGCCGAGTCCGATCTGCGGCCCACCGCCGAACGGGACCAACCGTCCCGCCGCGCGCCACCGGATCCACCCGCGCTCGACATCGAGTTGCTCGGTCGGAACCCGGGCTCGGACTTCGACCGGCGCCGCGCCGCCCTTGATGAGATCGCCATGAACCTCGTGCTTGCTCCACTCGACCACCTCGGTCGGCTCCACCCGCTCTTCAGTGAGGTCGTGGGCGAGTGAGAGCCGAGCGGCGCGCTCGACGAAGCCGGCGAACGCGACCGGCGACCACCCCATCATCTCGATCGACGTCTCGTCCGATGTGGGTTCGTCTGGGCTCCGATAGCCGAACCGGGACCGGACCGGTCGCCCGTCGGAGTCGGCCCACAACGTGAGCAGGAACACGTGGCCTCGCGTACTCAACCCGGCATCGCGCCGCACACGTTCGCGGGCGAGCGAGACCCACTGATCCACCTTCTGGCGGAGCGTTGCGAGCTTCAGCTGCGAATAGCTCCGCGACAGGGTGTCCGCGAGCTGGCCGGCGTCCGCGTCGGCGAGCTGAACGACCGAGGAGATTCCGACGGCTTCGAGCCGGTCGGCCGTCCGGCTGCCGATTCCCTCGATCCCCGCCTGCTTGATCAGTTCGTCGCCGCTGGTGAGAACAGCGTTCGTCATGGCGCACTCCTGGAGATCGATCGCGACGACCAACTCGTGACGTGGTGCGAGCTGATCGTCTTGGGGCTGGTCGTGTGGCGGACCGATCCGCCGGTCCCCGGGTCGAGACACCATCGGACCGGCAGACCGACGGCTGGGTCAGGGGCCGACCTCGTAGAACTTGATGATCGGGCCTTCGCCCACGGCACTGATCGGTCCCTGGTAGCCCGTGGGCCCGCTCATGTCGACGGTGGTGACGATCCGATATGCACCTTCGCTCATCACCGCACCGGGCCCGAAGCTGAAGACGTGGGTGTAGATGTTCGGGGCGGACACGAACGGGATCGTCGTCACGTTGCCCGGCAAGCTGAACTCGCCGCCACCCATCTGCTCCAGATAGACCGCGAGCTGCCAGGTGCCGGCCACGAGGTAGTTCAACGCACCGAGGGTGTGCCAGTGGAACGTGACACCCCAGGCCTGATCGAGCCGGATGTTGTTGACCGGTGTCGGCGTGACGTCGGGGAACGGCGCCGGCGCGGGCCCCTCGTACACGGCGCAACGTCCGTGGGTGACCTCGAAGAATGGTGCGAGCTCTTCGAACTCGAGAATGAATGGATTGGCCATGAGCTTTCCTTTCGGTCGACGCCCGCATCCGCGAAGAGTGGTGTCGCGCAGACGTTGAACCCCTTCTACGCCTGTGCCATTAGGTCGAGGTGAGGAAGGGGTCCGGTCGGAATTAGCGGAGACATAGCACCGAGTGAACAACGATCGCCCTCGCGTCGGGGTGCAGAAATCCTTCGCATGCCGACGTGGGGATTCGGTATCATGGCCGAGGGCGGCAACGAGGGTACGAAGAGAGGTGGAACTGTGCAGGCGTCGTCCGTCAGTCGCGCGCTTCGGCCGCTCGTCGGCGACCGGGCCAGTGATCTGGACATCCGCCGGGGCCGGCTCACCGTCATCAGCGGCCGCGATCACGTTGCGTCCGAGGACGTTGCGGCGGCGCTCTGGCGTGAGGGTGCCCTCGACGCAACGGTGTGGCTTCGCATCGACGCCCTCGACGCCGAGCCCACCTGCCTGCTGGAATCCGCGGTTCGCGCCGCGTCCTACGCGGCCGCGGCGGCCGGACGATCGCCTCCCGTCGTCGACCGATCGTCCCCGGTCGATTCGCATCGGAGCGTGGGTCGCGTCCTGGCCGGGGCGCTCGATCCGTCGTCGGTCGTCGTTCTCGAGGACGAACAGCCGACGAAGGCGAGCGCAGCTCCGGTCGAGGCGCTGGTCTCCTTCCTGGACCACGCCGGTGACGCCGCTCGGTCTGCGTATCTCTGCCATGGCCGACTGCAACGCGATATCAACCGGATAACGCAACCGGTCATTGATGCCAAACATCTCTCCGACGTCCTGGATATATCGCACGGAATCGACACCCCCCATCGCGTCTCCGAGCTCCACCGATTGTCGACCCTCGTGGAGCACCGGAGTGTGATCATCAACGACATCGTCGACGCCGCCGCGCTCCGTGATCACGGGCTGCTTCCCGCCCTCAACGCCAACACGGTGCGGCGACGATCGTTGCTGACACGGATCAACGCGCGTCTCCTGGCCGACCTCACGCCCGCCGAACTGCAGGCCCTGACCATCGCGATCCGGACCGGGTACTGGCATCCCAGCCTCAGCGATCGAGCACCACCGGGCGACATGACGCTGCGTCCGTGGATGGTGCCGCTCGAGCAGGGTTGGTGGTGGCTGCGACCGATCTGGCGACCGTCGCTCCGCAAGAGCCTCGACCCCGGCAGGCGAACAGGCCGTCAGTTCTTCACCGACTATCGATCCAGCGCACCCTCCGGGGCGGCGTCGTGTCGCCAGGCCGACGCGGCGACGGTTCGGGCCCGACCTCCCGAGCGGACCCCGACACCGAGCGAGACCCACGACGAGACCCACGGCGAGACCCACGACGAGACCCACGACGAGACCCACGACGAGGCGCGAGCTCAGCGAACCCGAGCATCGCATCGGCGTCGGACAGCGAGCGATGGCCCGAGTCTCGAACCCGAGACCGACGTCGAAGCAGGGCAGCGGCCCGTGCTGCAGGTGCGCATGTTCGGCGTCTTCGACGTGCGCATCCTCGACGTGTCGGTCCCGACTTGGCACGGTCGACTCGGTCGTTCGATCCTGGCCTACCTCCTCCTCCAGCAGCGGTGCGTGGCCAGGGATCGGCTGATCGACGTCTTCTGGCCCGACGTCGATCCGAAGAGCGCCCAGAATCGCCTCCGCGTCGCCATCTCCTCGCTTCGTCGCAGCCTCCGATCGATCTCCGACCTCCAGCTGGTCGAGTTCCTGGACGGGAACTACCGCCTCGCTCGCACGTGCGAGATCACCCTCGATGTGGAGGAGTTCGAGCGCAACGCCAAGGCCGGTCGGTCGGCCGACGCGAGCGATCACCCCGACGAGGCTCTCGCCGCGTACCGACGGGCCTGCGAGTGCTACCGCGGCGAACTGCTCGCCGAGATGCCGTACGAGGACTGGACCCTGCTGCCTCGCGAAGCTCTCCGTGTCGCCTACCTCGAATGCCTGGGCAACGCAGCCTCGCTCCATCTCCGCCGCAACGATCCGAGCGAGGCGCTGAGTCTCGCCTGGGACATCCTCGCCGCCGATCCGGCGTGCGAGGACGCACACCGGCTGATCATGCGATGTCATGCCGCCAAGGGCGACGTCCACCAGGCACAGCGCCAGTTCGACCTCTGCCGGCACGAGTTGACGTCGACGTTGGGCGTCGAGCCCTCCCACGCCACGGTCGAGTTGCTCCATTCGATCGAGGCGGCGGGTTGAGTTTCGGTGCCGCGATCGACGACCCCGGGTCGCTCGCGGATCGTGGCGGGGCCGCTCGGCGCGTCAGAGCCCCAGGAGCAGGGCGTCCATCAGATCCGCGAGCTCCTGGTCGTGGACCGTCTTGGAGCCGGTCGCCGGGCTGCCCGATTCGACCCGGGCAACGTGGCGGAGGTCGTAGCCCAGCTCCTTGACGCGCCACGTGTGATGCTCGATGAAGTTCCAGGCGCCCATGTTCTCGGGTTCCTCCTGCAGCCAGACGAGCTCCTTGGCGCCGTGGTAGCGATCGCGGACTATCTGGAGCATCTGCTCGGTGGGGAGCGGATAGAGCTGCTCGACCCGTACGACGGCGACCGGTGCCCCGCGCTCGTCGCGTGCGGCCATCGCGTCCCAGGCGACCTTGCCCGAGCAGAACACGACCCGTCGGACCGCGGTCGGATCGGAGATGCCCGGATCGTCGAGGACCTCCTGGAACGAACCCACCGCCAGTTCGTCGATGTGCGATCGGGTCTGCTTCATCCGTAGACCCTGCTTCGGGGTGAAGAGCACCAGCGGAGTGTGCCGTTCCTGGTGCACCTGCCGCCGCAGGAGGTGGAAGTACTGCGCCGCCGTCGTCGCATTGCAGACCTGCATGTTGTCCTCGGCAGCGAGCGTCAGGAACCGTTCGATGCGGGCCGACGAGTGCTCGGGGCCCTGCCCTTCGTAGCCGTGCGGCAGCAGCAGGACGACGCCGTTGTTCTGGCCCCACTTGTCCTCGGCGGCGACGATGTACTGATCGATGATGATCTGAGCACCATTGATGAAGTCGCCGAACTGCGCCTCCCACATGACGAGTGCATCGGGGTTGGCGTGGGCGTATCCGTACTCGTAGCCCAGGGCCGCGTACTCGCTCAGCATCGTGTTGTAGACCCAGAAGCGCGCATGGGCGTCCTCGAGGTGATCGACCGGGACCCACGCCTCGCCGGTGTTGAAGTCGATGACTGCGGCGTGACGTTGGCTGAATGTTCCGCGTTGCGAGTCCTCACCGGCGAGCCGCACGGGACTTCCCTCGAGCACCAGTGAGCCGATCGCCAGCGCTTCGGCCGTCGCCCAATCGACGTCGTGGTGTTCCTCGAACTGCTTGGTACGCGTCGCGAACTGGCGCGCGAGCTTCGGGTGGGGCTCGAATCCCTCGGGGTAAGCGGTGAGCGAACGAAAGATCCGTTCGAGCGTGCCGCGTTCGACCCCGGTCGGGATGTGCGGCAGCACACCGAGCGGCTTGGGGGGCTTGGGCACCTTGGGCGCGTCACCGACCCGCTTGCGTGTCTCGTCGAGCGCGATCTGCAGCTTGCCCTGGAAGTCGCTGAGCGCCTGCTCGGCCTCCTCGACGGTGATGTCGCCGCGCTTCACGAGCGTCTCGACGTAGAGCTTGCGGACGCTGCGACGTTCGGCGATCGCTTGGTACATCAGTGGCTGCGTGTAGCTCGGATCGTCACCTTCGTTGTGTCCGTGGCGCCGATAGCACACCATGTCGATGACGACGTCCTTGCCGAAGCGCTGGCGGTACTCCCACGCCAGCCGGGCCACACGGACACAGGCCTCCGGATCGTCGCCGTTGACGTGGAAGATCGGAGCCTGCACGGTCTTGGCGACATCGGAGCAGTACAGCGACGACCGACTGTACTCGGGCGCCGTCGTGAAGCCGATCTGGTTGTTGATGATCAAGTGGATCGTGCCCCCGACCCGGAACCCGCTGATGTTGCTCATCGCCAGGCACTCGGCCACGACCCCCTGACCGGCGAACGCCGCGTCGCCGTGGATCAGCAGCGGCAGCACCGAGTGCGCGCCGCGCGGCTCGAGTTGATCCTGCTGGGCCCGGACCATTCCCAACACGATCGGATCGACGGTTTCGAGATGGCTCGGGTTGGCGGCGAGCTCGATCTTGATATCGGCGCCCGACGGGCTCTCGTACTTGCCGGTGGCGCCGAGGTGGTACTTCACGTCACCCGAGCCCTGCACGGTGTCGGGGTCGACGTGACCCTCGAACTCGGAGAAGATCGCCTCGTAGCTCTTGCCCATGATGTTGGACAGCACGTTGAGGCGACCACGGTGTGCCATGCCGAGCACCGCACCGTCGAGCCCGTCGTCGGCGGCTCCCGACAGGATCTCGTCGAGGATCGGGATCGCCGACTCGGCGCCCTCCAGACCGAACCGCTTCGTCCCGACGTATTTCGTGGCCAAGAATTTCTCGAACGCCTCGGCCGCGTTGACCCGTTCGAGGATCCGGTCCTTGCGCTCCTTCGAGAGAGCGGGCGCCTTGACCTCGACGTGCTCCTGGATCCAGCGTTGCTCGTCGGCATGCTGGATGTGCATGTATTCGACACCGATCGTGCGGCAGTACGCGTCGCGCAGCACGCCGAGCAGGTCGCCGAGCGTCATCCTGTCGCGACCGCCGACCCCGTCGGTCAGGAACTCGCGGTCGAGATCCCAGATCGTGAGGCCGTAGGTCGCCGGATCGAGCTCGACCGGAGTGTGCGGCTCCTTCCAGTGGAGGGGGTCGAGATCGGCGATGAGGTGGCCCCGCACACGGTGGACGCGGATCAGCTTGGCGACCGCCATCTGCTTGGCGAGCATCGCTTCTTCGCGATCGATCGGGTTGAGATCCGGACGCCACTTGACGGCCTCGTACGGCATGTCGAGATCGTGGAAGATCTCTTCGTAGAACCCGTGCTCGCCCAGCAGGAGTTCGTGGACCCGCTTCAGGAACAGACCCGACTCGGCGCCCTGGATGATGCGATGGTCATAGGTGCTGGTGATCGTGACGACCTTGGAAATGCCGAGCGACGACAGGTTGCGACGGTCGGCGCCCTCGAACTCCGCCGGGTAGTCGATGTTGCCGACGCCGACGATGACGCCCTGACCGGGCATCAGCCGGGGCACCGACTGGACCGTGCCGATCGTGCCCGGGTTGGTGAGTGTGACGTTGGCACCGGCGTAGTCGTCGAGGGTGAGCTTGTTGTTGCGGATCTTGCGGATCAGCTCCTCGTACGCGGCGAGGAAGCCGTTGAAGTCGAGTGTGTCGGCGTGCTTGAGCACCGGTACGACGAGGGTGCGGGTGCCGTCACCCTTGTCGATGTCGGCGGCCAGACCCATGTTGACGTGTTCGTGGCGAACGACCCGCGGCTTGCCGTCGCGGCCCTCGACGAACCCGTTCCTCATGTTCGGGACGGACTCGGCGATCGCCCTGACCACGGCGTACCCGATGAGGTGGGTGAAGCTGACCTTGCCCATCCCCGAGCGGGCCCGGTAGCCGTTGATCACCTTGCGGTTCACTTCCAGCAGCTTGGCGGGCACGTTGCGGAATGACGTCGCCGTGGGCACCGCGAGGCTGGCCGCCATGTTCTTGACGATGGCTGCGCCGACACCCTTGATCAGTTCGCCGGGTTCGACGGGCGCCTCGGTGGACGCGACCGGGGTCGCGCCAGATGGTGGCGCGAGCGGCGCCGACCCGCCGTCGTCGGCCGGTGCCGGGCCCTCAGCGGGAGCCGGCGCAGGGGCAACTGCGGGCACGGACGTGGGCGTGCCGTGCACGTGGGCAGCGGCGGTGACCGAACGGTAGTCCTCGAAGAACTCGCGCCAGGATTCACCCACCGACTCCGGATCGGCCCGATACTGCTCGTACATCTCCTCGACCAACCACGAGTTCGCCCCGAACGCTGATCCGGCGGTTTCTGACGCTGCCATCGCGGACGATGGTACTTGTCCGGCGACACGTCGCACGGAGGAGGCTCCCCCGCAGCGAACGTGGGCGCCGGAGAACTGCTTCCGGAGTACTCCGATCGGACGCCCGATCGGACGCCCGATCGGGTCGGGCGCCGATCGCGCGCGTCGATCTGGCAGCATGGAGCGATGAGCGGTGGCGACGAGCGCGAGACACCCGCTGCGGGCCTACCGGCGCCGGATCGCGGGTCGGTCGCCGCCGACGCGGGTATCGCGGTACCCCCCGCCCCGGTCCCACCGACGGGACCGGCGACCCGGGCGGTCTTCGACCCGCCCCGACCGACCGACGACGACGACACCTCTCACGACACCTCCCCCGACACCACCCACGACACCACCCCCGACACCTCCCCCGACACCACCCACGACACCACCCCCGACACCTCTCACGACACCACCCACCACACCACCCACGACACCACGGAAGACACCTCCCCCGACACCTCTCACGACACCACGGAAGACACCACTGACGACACCTCCCACGACACCTCTCACGACACCTCCCACGACACCTCTCACGACACCACTCACGACACCTTGGACGACACCTATGTCGAGCCGGTCGTGCTCACGGGCCCACCGATCGGTTCCCCCGTGCCGACGCCGTTCCGCAGCCAACCGGTGCTCCCACCGACGCAGGCCAAGGCGCCACCACCGATGGTCGCCCCCGGCACGCGCCCGTCTCCGGGCGCGGCGACCTGGCACCGTAGCGACGAGCAACGGAACAAGAGCGTCTGGCGTCGCGCCAATCCGTGGTACCGGCGCGTCGCGCGTGGCGTGATCGGACTCACCTTCGTCGTGCTGGGAGTCATCGGTGTCTACTTCGGGGCGCGGGCGGTGCAGAGCTGGACCGATCGCGACCGACTGCCATCCGCCGGGCTCGAGGTTCCGGCCATCCGTGGGACGAGTTTCCAGGTGAGGTCGTCCGCACCCGCTCCCACCGTCGACGGCACGCTCACGATCGATGCGATCACCCAGGCGTTCGATTTCGTCGGTCGTGCCGGGGGACCCCAGGCCGGCCTCCAAGTGGTGAGCCCCGACGGTACGAACACGTTCGTGCGCCAAGGCGCCGGTGCCTGGCAACCGAGCGACACGAGCGGAGTCGTCGCCGATGTCCGACGCACCATCGGGTACCTGATCGACGACGGCAGCATCGATTCGATCCTCACCACGTCGCTCCGGCGTGGCTACGTCGAACTGCGTCGGCAGACGACCGAGGGTGCCGACGACAACGTCCGCACCCGCTACGACGTCGAGATCGACGCCCGTGCGTTCAGCGTCGACGCTCCGGTGCAATGGCAATCGTTCCAGGAGAGCTCGATCCCGGGCGTCGGGGCGATCCCCGACCTCCGGGCGACCATGTGGCTCGACGCCGACGATGTCCTGGTCCGTGTCCAGGTGGGCGGCGACGATCAGCCGTTCTGGGCGTGGCAGCGCCTCACCTATTCCGACCAACCCTTCATTCCGGCCGATCCGTCGAGCGACGCGGTCGACGTCACGACCGGACTCCTCCCCTGCGTCCCGGAGTCGGGTGTCGAGTTCTCCACCGAACTCGACACGTGTGCCGAGGCGATCGCCCTCGGTCGCGACCTCGCCGTCGACAACGGACTGGCCGTGGCCGGCGACCCGTCGGCCGCCGACCTCGCGTTCACGACCGTGTGCCGTGCGATCCAGAACAATCAGGCGGTGCGAACGGCACTCCTGCCCGCCGGCGTCGAGCTCGCCACACAACTCCACTCCACCGGGGTCTGCCCGGGAGATCTCGCACGGCTCGAATCGAGTCCGTGAGGCCGCTCAGATCCGTTCGAGATCGGCACCGTCGAACAGGGGTGTGATCCCGAACTCGGCGGCGTCGGCCTCCATCTCGTCGTCGTTGGGCAGATCCAGCGATCCGCTCGCGGTCGCGAAGATCGGCGCGAGCAGACGGGCGTCGCTGGTGGTGTTGAGGAAGAGGTCCTCGTTGCCGAGCACGTGACGGACCGCACGATCGATCGCGGCCGGGTCGGTGAGCGGCTCGTACCAGCTGAACTGTCGATCGGTTCGCTCGGGCCAACGCCCGCGCGCGATCGACTTGATCGTCTGCACTGCCACGCCGCGTTCGGCACAGACGACGCGCAGCGCATCGACGTCGGCGCGGTACGCATCGCTGCGGAGGAGGGTGTGGTTGTAGGGAAACAGCACGCTGTCGAAGTCGAATCGCTCGAGGCTGCGCAGGTGCATGCGGGCGATTCGCGTGCCGTGGCCGGTGACGCCGATGAACCGGACCAACCCCTCGTCGCGGGCCACGATCATCGCGGCGACGACGCCGTCGGGCTCGAAGGCTCGCTCCCACTCGTCGGGCTCGACCAGGTTGTGGAGCTGGATCAGGTCGACGTGGTCGACCCCCATTCGCTCGAGCGACCGTTCGAGTTCGGCGCGGGCGTCCACACCGCCCCGCTCCCCGGTCTTGGTCGCGAGGAAGAACCGCTCACGGTGGTCGGAGAGGAAGCGGCGCAGGCGATCCTCGGATGCACCGTACGACGCGGCGGTGTCGATGTGGTTGACACCGGCGACGTCGATCTGGGCGAGGGTCGCATCAGCTCGCTCCTGGCTCATGCCACCGAGAGCGGCGGCTCCGAAGATCACGCGGGTGGAGCGATGACCGGTGCGACCGAAGGACGAGAGGGGGAGCATGCGTCGACGTTAGTGCACGCTCGGCGGACGGTGCCGACCTGGACAACTCCCCAGACTTTCAGAAAACTTCACGTTGTCTTGACATACGTGTGAATTTTCCGTATGGTCACGCAGGGCGAACGATGCACCACCGATTCGGGTCGAGCATCGCACCGCCACCGACCGCCTCGCAGAAACGACGCCGCCGATGCCACACGTGAAACCCAGCTCCCGCCCGACCACGAACCGCCCGGTCCGTTCGCCTTCGGATCCCGACCGAGTCGACGACGACCTCGTGGGCGATGTGCTCGAACGATGATTGCCACGATGGATCAACGAGCCGTTGCGCAACTCGACGCGATCACCGGCCACCTGCTGGACTGCGTCGACGATGCGATCGTGGTCATCCGCGCCGACATGGTGGTGACGTACGCGAACCGCAGCGCCGCCGAGCTCGCCACCCCGACTGGCGGCGATTCAGTCCACGACGTCGGCGTCCTGGATCCGGCACGGCTCGTGCACGCCGACGACCTCACGACGGCGTACGAGGCGGTCCAAACGGCGATCCAACAGGGTCGCACGACCGCTCGAATCCGCCTCGCCCTGCCGAACGGGGAGCGGCCCGTCGAGATCACGCTGACGAGCCACCTCGACACACCGGGGATCCACGGTGTCGTCGCCTGCTTCCGCAACCTCGAGCACGAGGCTGCGCTCGAACGCAGCCTCGAACGCGAACGCCAGCTCGACCACCACATCCGTGTCGCGCTGACCGACCAGCTCACCGGGCTGCCCACGAGGCGCCTGCTCCTCGACCGACTCGAGACGGCGATGTCCGCCGCACGTACGTCCGGCGAGGCGATGTCGGTGTTCTTCATCGACCTCGACGGCTTCAAGGCGATCAACGACGCGCTCGGCCACAGCGCCGGCGACGCCATGCTGCGGTCGACCACGAACCGGCTGCTGGCGACCCTCGATCGACCCAAGCAATGGGGCCGGATCGGCGGCGACGAGTTCGTGGTGTTCGAGCCGGCATGCGGTCGCGACCGGGCGATCGAGATAGCGAACGAACTCTCCGTCGCCTTGCGGCAGTCGATCGTCCTCGGTGGCCGTTCCTTCTACACGTCAGCGTCGATCGGCATCGCCGTCATCGAGGACGACAACGACGGTGTCGATGCCGAGGGCGCCCTCCGCCGTGCCGACATCGCGATGTTCGAGGGCAAGCGTCAGGGGCGCAGTGGGATCACCGTCTTCCGCCCGGAGATGGAGCACCGCGTCGTCGTTCGCGCCGAGCTGGAGCATCAGCTGCGGGCCACGTTGACGAGCGCCGGACCCGATGTCGTGTTCCAGCCGATCGTCCATCTCGGCACCGGCCTGACGACCGCCGTCGAGGCACTGGCACGATGGCACAGCCCCACCCGCGGTCCGATCGGACCGGACCGGTTCGTGGCGATGGCCGAAGGCATGGGTGTCGTCGATCAACTCGACCACCACGTGCTCCGCAAGGCCACCCGGGCGATGCGGGACGCGACCGAGCCGACGACGGGCCTGATGCTCGACCTCACCGTGAACAGCTCGACCCTCACGCTCTCCAACCCCGATGCCGCCGCACGCATCCTGGCGATCCTCGCCAACGAGTCGTTCCCGCCGGAACGCCTCATCCTCGAGGTCACCGAGTCGATCGCGGTCGAGGACGACTCGGAGCTTCGGCAGCAACTGGCAATCCTCCGCAAGCACGGGGTTCGCATCGCGGTGGACGATTTCGGGACCGGCCAGTCCTCGCTCGCGCAGCTGGAGCTCCTCCCGGTCGACATCGTCAAGCTCGACCGGTCGTTCCTCGCCGATGTACCGGGCTCCGAACGACGGTTGCGCTACGTCCAGACCATCATCGCCCTGGCGAACGCGCTCGACCTCCAGGTGATCTGCGAGGGCGTCGAGCGTCGCGACCAGGCTCGGATGCTCGACAAGATCGGGGTGTCGTTGGCGCAGGGATACCTGCTGGCCGAACCGACCGGAGCCCGCGACCTGGTCGAGCGGATGCAGCGTGCGGTCGCCGTCGTGCACGAGTCGATCTCGGCGACCCAACACATCCAGGGCCTCATCGACTGGCGCGGACTCTGACACCGGTGTTCACGAGGTAGGCCCCGCCGAGGGCGACCGCGCTGCCGACCAACGCCAGCGGATCGACGGTCTCGCCGCGCAGGGCAACCCCGAGCACGATCGACACACCCGGGATCAGGTAGGTGGTCGACGCGGCTCGTGTGCTCCCGAACCGACCGGCGTTCGACGCCATCACGACGAACGCCAGGCCGGTACCGAACGCTCCGAGCGCGGCGACCGCCGCCGCGCTCCCCCACCCGAACGATGAATCACCGACCCCGGCGAGGCCGAGCGGTGCCGTGAGCACGAGGGCGATCCCGAGTGCCCGTCCGATGACGGGCAGGGAACCGAGTCGGCGCTGCACCGGGCCGGCAATGTTGAGCGCGATTCCGTAGCAGACGAGCGCGGCGAGGATCATCACGACACCCGCGGCACTCGACGCGCTGTCGGACCACGACGGCAACGCGATCAGCACGACACCCACGACACCCACGAGCAGCCCGAGCATCTGGCGAGCGGGCGGCAGCGACCTCACCAGGAGGGCGGCGACGATCGCCGTGAACACCGGGTTGGCGCCGTTCAGCATGCCGGTGACGCTCGAGGAGACGCGCTCCTCGGCGAGTGAGAAGAGGGTGAGCGGCACTGCCATCCAGACCACGCTCAGGACGAGGATCCGAGGCCACGCCGGGCGCGGGATGGGAGCTCGGCTCGCCCCGACCGACCCGACGACACACATCCCGGCACCGATCCGCAACCATGTCAGGAGGTAGGGGGAGAAGGCCTCCAGACCCTCGGCGATGAGGTAGAAGCTCGAACCCCAGATCACACCGGGGAGGGCGAGCAGCAGCCAATCGAAGCGCTGGAGGACGACGTCCTCGGGCGCCACGGGCGGGGTGATCGAGTCGGCGACCATGCCGGTTGCACGCTACGACTCGATGAGTCTGCCGCACCGGCCAGTTTCGGCCGTCGCGTTCCTGCGCCGTGCCGGCGCTTCTCACCAGCTCCCGGTCGTCGGTCATGATGGCTGCATGAACGATGGGCAGACACCTGGGTTCCGGACCCGCGCCGTGCACGCCGGTGGTCGACCCGACCCGACGACCGGCGCTCGAGCAGTGCCGATCTACCAGACGTCTTCGTACGTGTTCGGCGATACGGACGAAGCGGCGAACCTCTTCGCGCTGCAGACCTACGGCCACATATACAGCCGGATCTCCAACCCCACAGTGGCGGCGTTCGAGGAACGGATCGCCTCCCTCGAAGGAGGGTTGGGAGCAATCGGGACCTCGAGTGGGCAATCGGCGGAGTTCCTCACCTTGGCCGCGCTGGCGGGGCAGGGCGACCACCTCGTCGCCAGTGCACAGCTCTACGGCGGGACGCGCACCCTCATGGAGGTCACCCTCGCTCGCTTCGGTGTGGAGACCACCTTCCTGACCACGCCGGAACCCGACGACGTCGCGGCGGCGATCAGACCGTCGACCAAGGGCATCTATGTCGAGACGATCGCCAACCCCTCGGGGATGATCCCCGATCTCGAGGGGCTGGCGGATGTCGCCCATGGGCACGGCGTCCCACTGATCGTCGACTCCACGATGGCGACGCCTTATCTCTGCCGACCGATGGAACACGGCGCCGACATCGTCGTGCACTCGGTGACCAAGTTCATCGGGGGCCACGGCACGTCGATCGGGGGGGCGATCGTCGAGTCGGGACGATTCGACTGGACCAACGGACGCTTCCCGTTGATGACCGAGCCGATGCCGGCCTACGGCGGACTCACCTGGTGGGGCAATTTCGGCGAGTACGGGTTCCTGACCCGAGTGAGATCGGAACAGTTGCGCGACGTCGGCGCGACGATGACCCCGTTCAACGCGTTCCTGTTCCTCATGGGACTCGAGACGCTTGCGCTGCGGATGCGTCAGCACGCCGAGAACGCACGGCTCGTCGCCCAGTTCCTGCACGAGCACTCGCTCGTCGAGTGGGTCGCCTATTCCGGCGTCCCCGAATCACCGTGGTACGAACGCTGCCAGCGGTACCTTCCCGAGGGCCCGGGCGCCGTGTTCTCGTTCGGCGTGCGGGGCGGTCGTGCTGCGGGATCGCGCTTCATCGAGGCGGTGCGGCTGGCGTCGCACCTCGCCAACGTCGGAGACGCGCGGACCCTGGTCATCCACCCGGCGTCGACCACCCACCAGCAGCTGTCGAACGAGGCGCTCGCGGCGGGCGGAATCCGTCCCGACCTGGTGCGGATCTCGGTCGGGCTCGAGGACGCCGACGACATCTGTGCCGATCTCGACCAGGCATTGCACACCTCCCAGAACCAACCGGGAGGCGGCTCGTGACGATCCTCGAGCGAGCCGGCGATCGACTCGCACTGCTGCAGCGGACCCGCACCGTGGCGATCGTCGGCATGTCGTCGAACCCCTCCCGGGCGAGCCACTTCGTCGCCACCTATCTGCAGGGCAAGACCGACTGGGCAGTGTGGTACGTCAACCCGTACGAGACCGAGGTCCTCGGGCAACCCGTGTACCCGTCACTCGCCGGTCTGCCCCATGCCCCCGACCTGGTCGATGTGTTCCGACGCGTCGACGACCTCCCGTCCGTCGTCGACGAATCGATCGCAGCTGGTGCCGGATCGGTGTGGTTCCAGCTCGGACTCTGGCACGACGCGGCAGCCGTGCGCGCTGCCGAGGCCGGGCTCGCCGTCGTGCAGAACCGCTGTCTGAAGATCGAACACGCCCGATTCGCCGGCGGTCTCCACACCGCCGGTTTCGTCACCGGTGTGATCGACAGCCGGCGCGGTCGTCTGATCTGACGATCACACGCGGGCCTCGGCACCGGAGCGTTCGGACCGCTCGGTACGAACCGGCCGCACGACGAACAGGTATCCGAGAACGCCACACGCTGCGAAGCATGTGACCTGGGCGTTGAAGAGGGTTCGTGCCGAGAGCACCTCGAGGAGGAGTCCGGCGCCGATCGAGCCGATCGCGGCGCCGAGCGCACCGGTCGCCGCCATGAGACCGGACAGGCGGCCGAGGACCTGTGGCGGGCACAACACCTGCGCCGTCGACCGGAGTCCGACCTGGGCCGTGACGTTCGGGAATCCGCTCAATCCGAAGAGCACGAGATAGACCCAGAGCGTCGTCGTGAACGCCGGCGCGTTGACGAACCCCAGGCCGATGACCCCGAACGAGAGGAACCCGGCCACCATGACCGCCGCGGGGTGATATCGGTTCGCGAGCCGGGCCACGATCGCCGCAGCGAGCAGGCCGCCGAAGGCCGAGCTGCCGCGTATCACGCCGACCTCGGTGCCGCCACCGCCGAGCTCGTCGGCGACGAAGACGATGAAGAGCACCGGGAACGCCGACACCGCCACCCGCGCCAGGGCCTCGACCCCAACGAGCGCGGCAACCGGAGGCCGTGCCCGGATCTCGCGGATGCCGGCCCGCACCGACAGGTCGGCCGACGGCGCCGTGTCGTCATCGGCCGCCACGGGATGCTCCCGGGCACCGTGCTGTGCCGGGTGGTGTGCCGGGTGGTGTGCCGGGTGGTGTGCCGGGTGGTGTGCCGGGTGGTGTGCCGGGTGGTGTGCCGGGTGGTGTGCCGGGTGGTGTGCACGTTGGTTCGCACGGTCGCTCACCATGGACGTCGCCGCGGCGGCCGCCAGAAAGGTGGCCGCATCGGCAGCGAGCACCGCCTCGATGCCGCCCACTGCGACGGCGATCCCACCGAGCGGCGATCCGATCAGTCGGGCGATCGACCAACCACTCGACGCAGCGGCATTGGCAGCGACGAGTTGTTCGTCGCTCACCAGGCGCGGCAGCAGGGCGAAGCTGGCGGGATCGTTGATCTGTTTGACGACCCCCTGCAGCGCCGTGACGAGATAGATCGGCCAGATGCGTCCGCCGTCGACGGCGAGCAACGGGAGCAGGGCGATCGCCTGGACGAGGTTGCTCGTGACGAGCGTGCGGCGCAACGGCCACCGATCGGCGAGGCTCCCACCGATCGGGCCGAGTACCACGCCGATGACCAGATCGATCACGTAGACGGCGGCCGTGGCGAGGCCCGAGCCGGTCTCGAGGTAGACGTAGACCGGAAGTGCGATCTCGAGCAACCAATCGCCGACATCGTTGACGATCCCACCCGCCAGCACCAGCGCAAAGTCGCGATTGCGGCGCAGCGGTGTGGGGGTCGACACGGCCGCAGCGTAGAACGGTCGCGCACGGCCGCCGCCGGATTTGCGGTCGCCGACATCGCGGGCGATGGGCGGCGACCCGCCGTTTGCCATGCTGGCCGGGTGGGGCGTCATCCGCATCGCCGCTACGAGGTCCTCGATTGGTTCGAGCGGTTCTCGCAGGTCGACGATGTGTTCTCGCGGTCGCGGTGGGATCCTGCCGTGCACAGTGATGCGTCCGACCGGTTCTACTCGACCTACCGGAGGCCACTCACCGATTGGCGGGCCGCGCCGGGCTTCACTCAGCACGACTACGCTCTCCGCAACGCCGCCTGGCACGTCACCGACATCCTCGCCGAGATGTTCGAGGACGATGATCGGCGCGACGGCTTCCTCGATCCGCTCTCCATGTTGCGCGACGGGGCGAGGGAACGAATCGAGTTCGCGACGCCGGCAGCTGCCGCAGCCGATGTCAAGCACGTCGCCAAGGTGGTCGGTGCCGATCTCGTGGGGATCTCGCCGTTCGACGAACGCTGGGTCTACACGGAGCGTTTCTCGGCCGGGTCGGGCGAGGGCAAGCCGAACGATCTCCCCGACGGGTTGACGAACGTCATCGTGATCGGCCAGTCGATGGACCACGACCTGACCCGCACGGCGCCATCCGCACTCGCCGGTACGGCGACCGGCCTCGGCTACTCCCTCGACTCGGTCGTGCTGCTCACGATCGCCCAGTACGTCCGCAACCTCGGGTACGAAGCGGTGCCGTCGATGAACGACACGGCGCTCGCGATCCCGTACGCGCTCGAGGCCGGGCTCGGCGAGTACGGACGCCACGGTCTGCTCATCACGCCCGAGTTCGGTCCCCGGCTTCGGCTCGGCAAGATCTTCACCGATCTGCCGCTGGCGCGCGACCATCCCCGCTCGTTCGGAGTCGAACGATTCTGCGACGGGTGCCGCCGATGTACCGATGCCTGCCCGGCCAAGGCGATTCCAGGCGGCGAGCCATCGACCGTGCGCCACAACCGGTCGAACCTGATCGGCGTGCGCAAGTGGTCGGTCGACGGCGAGAAGTGCTTCAACTACTGGACGAAGGTCAACACCGACTGCTCGGTCTGCATCCGGGTGTGCCCGTACAACCGCGACTACTCGATGGCCGCGAATCGCTGGTGGGCGAAGCTCGCATCGCGCGCACCGAAGCTGGCGCTCCGCCTCGCCGACCGTGAGCGCCACGGCCAACGATTGCTCCCGAAGCACTGGTGGCCGAGGGCCGACGACGGCGATCGGTCCGGGTGACACGCCGGACCCATCGTCGACCGATCGTCGAACGCGAACCCTCCTCGCCGCAGGACTGCCCGCGACCACGTCCGCTTCGCGGCGCATGTGCGAATCTGGCGACATGACGGTGCCGACCGAATGACGGTGCCGACCGAATGACGATCCTGACCGAATGACGGTGCCGACCGAATGACGATCCTGACCGAGACCGAGAGCGAGTTGTTCCGACGCGAGGGAGCCGCCGTGCTTCGCCAGCTGTTGTCGGACGACTGGCTCGACGCACTCCGCGCGGGCGTCGAGTTCAACGCGACCCACCCGAGCGAGTGGTCGCACTGGTACACGAACCCCGACGAGTCCGTCGGTTTCTGGAGCGACTACGTCACGTGGCACGCCGTGCCCGAGTACCGGCGGGTCGTCTTCGAGAGCGGCCTCGGTCGGGTCGCCGCCGAGCTCATGGACTCCCGAGTCGCCCGCTTCTTCCACGAGCACGTGCTCGTGAAGGAACCGGGGGCGACCGAACGCACACCCTGGCACCACGATCAGCCGTACTACTGCGTCGACGGCGACCAGAACGTGAGCATGTGGATCGCGCTCGATCCGGTTCCCGCCGAGACGGCGATGCGGTTCGTCGCCGGATCGCACCGGTGGAACCGCTGGTTCATTCCGCGCAAGTTCATCGACCACACGCCGTACTCGATCGAGAGCGGCCGGTACGAGTACCTGCCCGACATCGATGCGATGATCGCCGACCACCCCGACGAGCACCGCGTCCTGTCCTGGGACATCGAACCGGGGGATGTGATCGTGTTCCACTACCGGACGATCCACGATGCACCGGGCAACCCGTCACCCGATCGCCGTCGGCGCGTGGTCAGCCTGCGTTGGGTCGGCGACGACGCCGTCTGGGCCGAGCGCCCGTGGCAGGTCTCACCGCCGTTCGAACCCGAGGGTCTGCTCGCCGGCGATCCGCTCGACGACGACCGCTTCCCCCTCATCGTCGCCTGACCCGCTGAACGGGAACGGCTCGCTGATGAGGCGCCGGGCGCAGCCGGATACCGTCGGGACATGAGCAAGCCCCGGCTGCCCGACGGGTTCGTCGCGGTGGTCAAGCGAGACTGCGAGACGTGTCAAACCGTCGTGCCGGTGCTGCGGCAGCTCGCCGGCGCCACCGATCTGACCGTCTACACCCAGGATGATCCCGACTTCCCGGCCGATCCGGTCGCGATCCACGACATCGACCTCGGGGTGAGCTGGCATCACGACATCGAGACAGTGCCGACGCTGATCAAGATCGTCGACGGCCGGGAAGTCGACCGCACGATCGGTTGGCTCCGCACCGCCTGGGAGCAGTTCACGGGCATCGACGGCCTCGGCCCGGGGCTCCCCGCGATGCGACCCGGCTGCGGCTCCAAGAGCGTCGATCCCGACCTCGTCGACGAACTGCGGGTCCGCCACGGCGGCAGCGTGCTGCGGTCTCGCCGGATCGAGATCGCCGATGCCGAGGACGAGATCGAGATGATGTTCACCCGCGGCTGGAGCGACGGTCTGCCCGTCGTCCCACCGACCGAGGAGCGGGTGCTCGCGATGCTGCACGGCACGACTCGGGCTCCCGACGAGATCGTCGCCATCGTGCCGCCCGATCTGGTCGCGGTCAGCGTCGAGAAGGTCGCAATCGCCGCGGTGATGGCCGGATGCACACCGGAGTATCTCCCGTGGGTCCTGACCGCCGTCGAGGCGGCGTGCACCGACGAGTTCAACATGCACGGTCTGCTGGCCACGACCATGCCGGTCGGTCCGGTCGTGGTGTGCAGCGGCCCGGGCACCCGCAAGATCGGGATGAACTCCGGCATCAACGCCCTGGGGCAGGGCAACCGGGCCAACTCGACGATCGGGCGCGCGCTCCAACTCGTCGTGCGCAACGTCGGTGGCGGGCGGCCCGGCGAGGTCGACCGAGCGGCGCACGGCAACCCCGGCAAGCTCGGCTTCTGCTTCGCCGAGGACGAGGTCGGCTCGCCGTACGGCACGCTCGCCGTTCAACAGGGCATCGATGTGGGCGTCGACGCGATCACGGTCTTCGCCGGCGAGGGACCGCGCTGCATCGTCGACCAGTTGTCGCGGTCCCCGGAGAGCCTGGCCGGTTCACTTGCGCACCAGCTCCAGGCGATGCACCATCACAAGCTGGTCATCGGCTTCGACGCGATCCTCGTGATGGGCCCGGAACACGCCCGCGTCTTCTCCGACGCCGGCTGGGACCGCGAACGCATCCTGTTCGAGTTGCACATGCGGCTCACCACGCCGGCCGCCGACCTCGAACGCGGCGCCGGCGGGATCGACGAGGGCATCCCGGTCGGCATGAGCGAGAACGATCTGCCGAAGTTCACGCCGACTGGGCTGATGCTCGCGTACGCCGGTGGTGGTGCCGGTCTGTTCTCCGCCCTGATCGCCGGCTGGGTGAACGGAGACAAGGGTTCGAGGCCGGTCACCCGAGCGGTGGGATACTGACGTCTACTGGAGGTCACACGATGAGCACACGCACGATTCTCGACCCGACCGGCGAACGTTCCGTCGCCGAACGGTCGCGGATCGCTCGACCGACGTCGCTGGCGGGGCTGACCGTCGGCCTCCTCGACATCTCCAAGCCCCGCGGCAACGTGTTCCTCGACCACATCGAGGAACGGCTTTCGAAGATCGGTGCCAATGTCAAGCGGTACACGAAGCCCACCTTCGCCAAGCCGGCGCCGGTCGATCTCCGACACGAGATCGCCACCGAGTGCCATGTGGTGATCGAGGCACTCGCCGATTGAGGCAGCTGCACGTCGTGCAGTGTGCACGACATCAGCGATCTCGAACTGCGCGGAATACCCGGCGTGTTCGTGGCCTCCGGCGAGTTCGTGACCGCAGCCGAGTCGCAGTCCAAGTCGCTCGGCTACTCGGCGATGGCGCGGGTGTTCACCCCTCACCCCATCCAGGATCGCACCGACGACGAGATGGTCGCCTACGCCGACGCCGCCTTCGACGAGATCGTCAGCCAGATCACCGCCGGTTGACCGCCTCACTCCGGCAGACGCAGCGTCGATCGATCCGGTTGGCAGAGGTCTTCGTCGATCAGGGCGGCGACCAGGCGTTCGGCGGTCTCGTCATCACGCTGCATGATCGCTGCGACAGCTGTTCGTACCACGGGTCCCGTTGCGAGCGCCTTCATCAGGCGGCCCCTGGCCTGCCGGTCGCTCCCGTCGAATCGGGCTTGCTTGCCGCTGACCCCGCTCGAACCGATGGCCGGGTCGGCCCCCGACGACTTGTGCCAGGCACATCTCGTACGGATGGGGCATCGGTCGCAGCCGGGGTTGGTCGGCCGGCACAACACGGCACCGAGATCCATCAGACACTGGTTCCAGATCCACGCGTCGCCGCTCGGGCACGCGTCGTCGGCCATGGCCTGCACACCCTTGGGGGTCAGTCGCTCCCCCGCCACCCTGGCGTACACCCGAGCGATGTTCGTGTCGACGACGGCGGCATCGAGCTCGAACGCGAAGGCGAGCACGGCACGAGCCGTGTACGGGCCGATGCCCGGCATGGCGAGCAGGCCGTCGAGATCGCGCGGGAATTCGCCCAGCTCGGCCACCGACCGGGCAGTCGCGTGCAGGTTTCGGGCCCGACGCGGGTAGCCGAGACCCTGCCACTCCCGCAGCACGTCACCGAGCGGCGCCTCCGCACACACCTCGACCGTCGAGAAACGACCGATGAACCGCTCGTAGCGCGTGATCACCCGCGCCACCTGAGTCTGCTGGAGCATGACCTCGCTCACGAGTACCGCCCACGGATCGCGGGTACGGCGCCACGGCAGGTCGCGCAGACGCGGTGCGCCCCATGCCAGGACGTCGGCACTGAAGGTCGTCACCCGCGTCGCGTGCGACGCCAGCGGCGGAATCGCTCCTGCTGACGCTGGATCGGCGTTGCCGGCGGTCGACGGATCAGCTCACCGGTGTCGTCACGCGTCGGGAACCGCAACTGGAAGTCGATCTTCGATTCGCCGCGCCGGGTCTCTTCCTCGGCGAGGTCGCGCAGACGCACGAGACGCTCCCGTCGCTCGATCGACCACGGCCCGACTCGCAGCGACAGGTACAGCAGCCCGCCGAGCAGGATCGGAAAGAAGAACTGGGCGAAGCGATACGACGCCACGCCGAGGGTGGCGCGCCGGGCGGGAGCGCCGAAGCCCGCGAGCATGCCGATGTAGCTGGTGTCGACGTAGCCGAGACCGCCAGGGGTGATCGGGATGGCCGCCAGAACGTTCGCGATCCCGAACGAGATGATGAGAGCGTCGACGTCCATCGTGATGTTGAACGCGCGCAAGAAGATCCACAGCGCGGCTGCGTCGAAGAGCCAGTTGAGCGCAGCCCACGTAGCCACCCGGCCGAGGAGCTGCTTGTCGCTGATCAGCTGCTCCAGTCGTTCCGCGACTCGGTGCAGCACGATCGCCGCCTTGTCCTCGTCGAGCCGGAACTTGCGGGCGATCCAACGAATGACGCGCTCCGAGCGACCCTGGCCCTCCATCAGCCCGAAGACGAGCGAACCAGCCAGACCCATCACGATCACGCCCGCCAGCGCGGCCGATCCGTAGATCGCGTTCACACCACGTATCGGGATCGACACGATCAGGCCGCACCACAGGATCAGGTTGAGCACGACCGCCGACCCCAGACCGACGGTCGCGAGGGCGAAGCCGGCATCGGGGCCCGACACGCCGGAGAGCGTCATCAGCCGGTAGCCGAGCGCTGACGAAGCAGCGCTGCCGCCGGGCACGATGCTCGACAGCGCTCGCGTGCTCATCTGGATCCGGAACAGACGCCAGTGCGACAACTCCGAGCCGGCGTCACCGAGGGCCGCCTTCATCAGCGGTGCGTAGCAGTAGAGCGCGACCAACTCGAGCGCCAGCCCGACGCCGAGCAGGATCGGCTCCACCCGACTCAGCTCCGACCATGCGTTGCGAAAGTCGGGGATCAGCGGGAAGACGAAGTAGTAGATGACGGAAGCGAACGCAAGCAGCTTCAGCGTGAAGCGGAACGGTTTGCGTTCGTCGCCGGACGGCTCCCGTGCGGTGACCGGCAGTTCGCCGGTCGGAAGCACGGGTTCGGCGCTGGTCGCGCTGGCGGGGGCGGAGGACTCGGACATCGTCGATCGGTGGCGGCGTTCGCGCCGTGGCTGTGGATCAGCCTACGACGTGCGAGCGGCGGCGTGGATCAGCCCGTGCAGCTTCGCCAACAGGTGGTGGCGAACCCCGGCGTCGGTCTTGCCGAGATGAACGAGCGTCAAACCCCGATCGGGCACGACGACGATGAACTGTCCCTCGTATCCGTGCGCGGCGATGGAGCCGGGGAACTCGGGCCACATCCACCAGTGGCGACCGTAGTCCAGTCCGCTCGGGACGTGGGGCACGGGGTCGTGTGCAACGAAGGTGCGTCCGTGGTCGGCCCAGCCCTCCGGCAGGATCCGGACGCCGCTCGCGGCGACACCGTCGCACCGGTACAGCTCGCCGAATCTCGCGAAGTCCTTCGCCGTCGCGTACACGTACGACGAGCCGACCCATGTGCCTGCGTCGTCGAACTCGGGGACGGCCGAAGTCATCCCGACCGGGCCGAACAGCCGCTCGCGAAGGAACGCCTCCATACCCGGGCGTCCGCCCCCGACGACATCCCCGAGAATGCGGGCGATGATGTTGGTCGTCCCCGACGAGTAGTTCCATACAGTGCCGGGCGCGTGATCGAGTGGCAGCGCAGCGGCGTAGGCGGCATGGTCGGCGGCGCCATCTCCGTACAGCATTGCGATGCAGTGCGAACTCTCGCCGTCGACGTAGTCCTCGACGAACCTCAATCCGGACCGCATCTCGAGCAGGTCGAGGAGGGTGATCCGCTCCTTGGGTGTGCCGCGCCAAGCAGGTACCGTTGCAGGTGCGTCGAGATCGAGCTTGCCGTCGCCGACGAGCAAACCGACCGCGGCGTGGGTGATCGACTTCGCCGTGCTCCACGAGATCAGCGCCGTGTCGGCGCCGACCGGAATCGCGGGCCCGAACGGCGTTTCCGGATGCGTCCCGTATCGTTCGGCGACGATCCGACCATCGATCATCACCACCATCGCGAGGGTGACGCCGAGTCCCTCCGGGCGGTTGAAGATCGCATCGATCCGATCGTCGAGAGCCATGACCCGACGTTATACGGTCTTCCGAGGGCGACCAGGAGGGGCCGAGTGGGCGTACAGATCGATCGATCCGCGACAGCGACGGGACCGCGGGGCGAGATCGCCCACCGGGCGATGCTCGCGCACTCCGCCAGATTCGACCGGCAGCTGCACTCCGTGGCCGACGGGGTGTGGTCGTACGTCGGCGGCGGAACGGCGAACATCACATTCGTCGACGCGCCGGACGGACTGATCGTCATCGACAGCGGAGACTGTCGCGAAGAGGCCGCCGAGGCGCTCGCTGCGGTGCGAGCGCACACCCGTCGACCGCTTCGCGCCATGCTCTGAAGCCACTTCCACTACGTCCAGGGCACCGCGGTGTACGTCGACGAGGCGCCCCACATCGAGATCTGGTCACACGTCGACTCGCCGCGATTGCTTGCTGCGATGGGAGCCGAGGTGGGGCCGGTCCGGCTGCGCGGGCTCGTGAGTCAGATGGGGATCGCGCTTCCCGTCGACGGACCCGATGCGATGCCCAACATCGGGATCGGGCCATTCTGGAAGGACCCCGACCGGTCCGGCGCCACGCCCGGGTACGTGCCGCCGAACCGATTCGTCGACGGTCCGACCGACACGGTTGTTGCCGGTGAACGGATCGTGTTCACGCCGGTCCCGTCCGACAGTGAGGACACACTCGTCATCTGGTTCCCCGATCGCCGCGTGTGCGTCAACAACCATCTCTGGCCGGCGTTGTTCAACATCTTTCCGCTGCGCGGCGAGACGTACCGCGATCCGCTCGTTCGGCTCGACGCGTTCGACCTGATGCTCTCGTACGACGCCGAGCATCTGGTGGGTGTCCACGGCCCACCGATCTCCGGCGCCGGGTCGGTCCGCACGGCTCTGCTCGACTACCGCGATGCGATCCAGTTCCTCTGGGACCAGACCGTGAGAGGCATGAACGCGGGTCTGAGCCTCGGGCAGCTCGTCGAGAGCGTGCGGCTCCCGGAGCGGTTCCGCGATGCGTACTACACGACCGAGTTCTACGGGATGGCCCAGCACCACGTCCGGCAGATCCACGGTGGAGTTCGTGGTTGGTTCGACGGCGACGCGGTCAATCTCTTTCCCCTCCCGGAAGGCGACGAGGCGATGCGCATCGTCGACGGCTTCGGCGGTCGGGGCACGGTGCTCGATCAGGCTCGCCGCGCATTGGCCGACGACCAAGCGGCCTGGGCCGCACAGCTCGCGACCTACGTCCTCAGGATCGACGAATCGGATCGTGACGCGGCCACTCTCAAGGCGGCCGCGCTGCGCTCGATCGCGCAGCACGTCACCAGCGCCAACGTGCGATCGTGGTGCCTCACCCAGGCGCGCGAGCTCGAGGGTGAGCTCAGCCTTGACCGGTTCCGCGTCCATCACACGTCGGAGCGCCGCGTCCTCGACGCGAGCCCCGACGTGTACGTCCACGCCCTCAGGGTGCAGCTCGAACCGGAGCTCGCCGACATGGACTTCGGGGTGCAGTGGCGATTCACCGATGCCGGAGTCGACGCATCGTTGCGGATACGTCGTGGGATCGCCGTGCCGGGACGGTTCGACGCCGACGCCGACGCCACCCTCTCACTCGACCAGCCGACCTGGGCCGCGCTGTACGGCGGCGCGACCACCGCATCGCAGGCGGAATCCGCCGGCGGACTCACCGTCACCGGCGACCGGACCGGTCTCGCAGCGTTCTTCGGTGCCTTCGATCACCCTCACCTCGCCGTCTCATTCGGGGTCTGACCCCGAATGAGACGCTCGCCGCGGCTGGTGGGCCGCAGCTGCTCCGACGGGACGGTCCGGAGCTCGACCACCTTCAGTGAGCCGGTGAACTCGAAGGCGCCCCCATACCGGCGCTCGTCGACCGACGGACCCCAGCTGCGACCGATCGACAGACCCTCCTGCACCATCGAGTAGCCGCGGGGAGCGGTCGGCACGTCGTCGGCCGACGTGACGAGAACATCGTCCACGTAGAGCCTCACGTTCCCGAGGCCCGGCGCCAACGGCTCCCATTCGTACCGGAGCTGCAGCTCGCGATCGACCGGTAGCACGTGTGTCGACAACTCGGTCAGCGTCAAGCTGAGATGGTTGTTCACGTACGTGACTCGGCGATCGCGCACGTAGAGGGCCCATCCGGCAAGGTTGGCGCCGTGTGACACGAGGAGACCGGTGTCGTGAGCGGAATCCAGGCGGAACCGGACCGTGAACGAGTGGGGGCAGTTCAGGATGTTGGGGAGCGACGGGTTCGGAATCGGGCTGGTACCCGGGTAGTAGTGGTACACCTCCCGCTCCTCGCTGGCGGTCGGGCGGGTCGGATCGATGAAGCGATCTCGCCCGCGATCGTCGAGGGGGGAGCACGTGGTGGCGCCGGGCTTCGCTCCACCACAGATCGATCAACTCGGCCAGCTTCTCGGGACGGTCGACGGCGAGGTCCCATGCCTGGGTGTAGTCGGTGCGTTGGTCGTAGAGCTCCCAGCGATCATCGTTCCAGTCGGTCCCGGACTTGTGCCAGGTGACGGCCATCCAACCCTCGTGGTAGATCGCCCGACTGCCGAGCATCTCGTAGTACTGGGTGGTCTTGACGTCATCCATCGACGCATCACGGATGGTGGCAGCGAAGCTGTGCCCCTCGATCGGCTGCTGATCGACGCCGTTCACGACCGTTGGCACCGACAGGCCCGCGAGGTCGAGCAGGGTCGGATAGAGATCGACGATGTGGTGGTACTGCGTTCGCAACGAACCGGGATCTGTGACGTCGGCCGGCCAGTGCACGACCAGCGGATCGGTGTTGCCGCCACGATGAGTGTTTCGCTTGCAGCGCCGGAACGGCGCGTTGCCCGCCATCGCCCAACCGATCGGATGGTGCGGATCGGTCGACGGTCCACCGAGCTCGTCGAGGTACAACAGTTGCTCGTCGACCGTCTCCGGCATGAGGTTCCGGAACCGTTCGGTGTTGGTGGCGCCGTGCAGCATGCCTTCCTGGCTGGCTCCGTTGTCGCTCAGCACCATGACCACGGTGTCGTCGAGCACGTCGAGCTCGCGCAGCGCGTCGACGAGGCGGCCGATCTGGGCATCGGTGTGATCGACCATCCCGGCGAACACCTCCATCTGGCGGGCGTGGAGGCGGCGGGCGTCGTGCGACAGTTCGTCCCAAGGCGTCACCCCGGGGTTGCGGGGTGGGAGCTCGTTGTCGACCGGCACGATGCCGAGCGCCTGCTGTCGCAGGAAGGTCTCGTTGCGGACGACGTCCCAGCCGCGGTCGAACCGTCCGCGATAGTGCCGGATGTACTCCGCCGGAGTGTGGAACGGACAGTGCACGGCGCCGAACGGCACGTAGCTGAAGAACGGCCGCCCCGAGGACACCTGCTGCTGGTCGCGGATCATCCGGATCGCCTGGTCGACGACATCCTCACTCAGGTGGTACCCCTCGCGTTCGGGAGTCGGGATGCGATGGTTGTCAGCGGTGAGGATCGGATGCCACTGATCGGTCTCGCCGGGGAGGAAGCCGTAGAAGCGCTCGAAGCCGAGGCCGAGCGGCCAACGATCGAACGGACCGGCGGCGGTCGCCTCCGAAGTCGGGGTCAGGTGCCATTTCCCCGTGCAGTACGTCGAGTAGCCGTTGAGTCGGAGCACCTCCGCGATCGTCGCCGCCGACTTCGGGAGGAACGAATCGTAGCCCGGGTAGCCCGTCGCCATCTCGGCGATCGCGGCGAACCCGACGGAGTGGTGATTCCGGCCGGTCAGCAGCGCCGCCCGGCTCGGCGAGCACAGTGCGGTCGTGTGGAAGTTGGTGAAGCGCAAGCCGTTGCCGGCCAGTTCGGCGATGTGTGGTGCGTCGATCGGGCCACCGAACGACGAGAGCTGGCCGAAGCCGAGTTCGTCGAACATGATCACGACCACGTTCGGCGCCCGTGCCGGTGGCCGGACGGCATCCGGCCAATCGGGCGTCGAATCGTGGTAGGTGTCGCGGATCTCCCCGCCGAACGGTCGCGATCGGAGCGGGAGCACGTCGGGCGGCGGCAGGTCCATCACGCGATCGAACGTAGTGCTGGTCGCGGAGTTGGCCGTAGAGCTGGCCGCGAGCTCGGCCGTCACCTCGCCCGGTCGGACTCCAATACGGACGTCACCAGCGAGCGTGCGGCCTCCTGCACCTCGCGCAGGTGATCGGCCCCCCGGAAGCTCTCGGCGTAGATCTTGTAGACGTCCTCCGTCCCCGACGGACGTGCGGCGAACCAGGCCGACTCCGTCGTCACCTTCAACCCGCCGACACTCGCCCCGTTGCCGGGCGCCTCGGTCAACACCTCGCGGATCGGCTCACCGGCCAGCTCGGCAGCCGTCACCTGATCGGCGGACAGGGCCGCGAGCGTTGCCTTCTGATCGCGCGTCGCGGGAGCATCGATTCGCTCGTAGACCGGATCGCCGTGCTCCGCGGTGAGCGCCCGGTACCGCTCGCTCGGCGTCGATCCGGTGACGGCACAGATCTCGGAGGCCAACAGCGCGAGCACGATGCCGTCCTTGTCGGTCGTCCACACCGACCCGTCGCGCCGCAGGAACGACGCCCCGGCCGACTCCTCGCCACCGAACCCGACCGACCCGTCGAGCAGGCCCGGAACGAACCACTTGAACCCCACGGGCACCTCGACGAGGCGACGCCCGCACGAGGCGGCGACTCGATCGATCATCGACGACGACACCAGGGTCTTTCCGACCGCTGCCGCCGAGGGCCAGTCGGGCCGGTGGGCGAACAGGTAGTCGATCGCCACGGCGAGGAAGTGGTTCGGATTCATGAGCCCGGCGTCGGGGGTGACGATCCCGTGGCGGTCGGCGTCGGCGTCGTTGCCGGTCGCGATGCGGTACTGGTCGCGCACTGCGACCAGCGACGCCATCGCGTGCGGCGACGAGCAATCCATCCGGATCGCGCCGTCCCAGTCGAGCGTCATGAACCGCCAGGTCGGATCGACTTCGGGGTTGACGACGGTCAGATCGAGCCGGAAACGGTCGGCGATGCGCGACCAGTAGTCGACGCTCGCTCCGCCGAGCGGATCAGCGCCGATGTGCAGTCCGGCGTCGCGAACGGCGTCGAGGTCGACCACCGACGCCAGATCATCGACATAGGCGTCGCAGAAGTCGTACCGATGGGTGGTGTCCGCCTCGAGCGCCCGTCGCAGCGGCACGCGAGCGACACCGCGGTTGTCGTCAGCGAGCAGTTCGTTGGCGCGCGCCGCGATCCATCCGGTCGCGTCCGTGTCGGCCGGGCCACCGTGGGGCGGGTTGTACTTGAAACCGCCGTCGCGCGGCGGGTTGTGGCTGGGGGTGATGACGACACCGTCGGCGTGAGCCGAACCCGCGGTCGCGTTGTGTCGGAGGATGGCATGGGAGACGGCGGGGGTGGGAGTGAACCGGTCGTCGATCAGCGCGGTCACGCCGTTGGCGGCGAACACCTCGATCGCCGTCGACCACGCCGGCTCCGAGAGGGCGTGGGTGTCGCGCCCGACGAACAATGGTCCGCCGATCGACTGTGCCGTCCGGTACTCGCAGATCGCCTGGCTGACCGCAGCGATGTGGGCGTCGTTGAACGAGCCGTTCAGACTCGAGCCCCGGTGGCCAGACGTGCCGAACGCGACGCGTTGACCGACGTCGTCGAGATCCGGCGAGGTCGTGTAGTACGCCGATACGAGGTGGGGGACGTCGATCAGGTCGCTGGGTCGTGCCCGCTGGCCGGCGCGTTCGTGAAGCATCTCCCCAGTATGACCGGCACCCAGGGTCCGGCCGATCGTCAGTCCGCCGCGATCAGCGCCACCCCGACGACCGCGGCGACCAGACCGGCGGACTGACGCCGAGCGAGCCGCTGTGCGAGGAAGAGCCAGGCGAGGCCGACGGCGACGGCCGGATACATCGAACCAGCCACGATGACCGGTGCGATCGGGCCGCGCTGGCCCCCGTAGACGACCGCCGCCACGCCGGTCGCGCCGGTCGCCCCCGCGAGCAGACTCCAGCGCACCGACACGAGGTCGGCGAACGGCCGGCGACCCGTGGTGGCTCCGACGGCGACCGCAACACCGAACGCGGTGACCCGCTGCGCGACCACGGGCCAGGTGCCGGCGTCTTCCGACGACTCGACCGCGATCAGGAACATCGCTGCGAAGGCGACGCCGGCGAGCGAGCCGAGCACGATCCCATCGCGCAGGCCGCGACTCCCCGGCGCCCACGAAGTCAGGACCACCGCGGCGACGCCGACCGCGACGCCAGACCACCCGATCGCGCCGGGGACCTGCCCGCGCACCGCGTCGACGAGTACCGGGACGACGGTCGAGACGACAGCGGCCAAGGGTGCGGCGACACCGATCGAGGAACGCGAGTACCCCCACCACAACAGTGTCAGCGCGACGAACGCGGCAAGGCCCGAGAGTGCTCCGAGCAACAGGTCACGTGCTGACGGCGTACCGAGGAGCGGTGAGAACGCCGCGACGACGATTGCGCCGCCCAGGAACGCAGCGGTGGTCGTCTGGAGCGGCGTCGTGCGGCCGGCGGTGCGTGCACCCAGGAAGTCGGAGGTGCCGATGCACAGCGATGCGAGAAGCCCGAGCAGCACCGGCACGAGCGGGGAAGCTAGCCCCTGCGATCGCGAGCGAGCGACCCAACGTCGTTCGGACGTCGCGCAGGTCGCCGTCAGCTCGCGGTGATCAGCGTACCGACGGGTCGGTCCACTTGCCGGGACTGCTCGGCGCTGGGCCGGTGGCGATCGCGATCGCCTCGTCGACTGCGCCCGCACGGTGCGCCATCGCGCGGTGGGCCGGTTTGATCAGCCCGGCGTGGGCGGCCTCGTCGAAGAAGCGGAACAGCGACTCGTAGTACCCCTCGACGTCCAGGAACGCCACTGGCTTGGCGATCGTTCCGATCTGGTTCCACGTGAGGATCTCGAGTACCTCGTCGAGGGTGCCGTAGCCTCCGGGCAGCGCGATGAAGCCGTCGGCGCGATCGCACATCGCCTGCTTGCGGGTGTGCATCGTGTCGGTCACCAGCAGCTCGGTCAAACCGCGATGCCCGACCTCGCGCTCGACCAACGCCTGGGGCATGAACCCGAACACCTGGCCGCCGACCGCCAACGCCGCATCGGCGACGACACCCATCAATCCGACGCGTCCCCCTCCGTAGACCACGCCGTGACCGCTGGCCGCGAGCGACCGCCCGAGTTCGGCCGCCACCTCTGCGAACACGGGTTCGTTGCCCGGGTTCGCGCCGCAGAACACGCACACCGTCGCCATCGTCCCAGCCTCCCACGCCACGAGGCCGGGCCCGGTCATTCCCGACCCGTTCCCCAACTCCGCCAAAGCGGATTCACGAACACCGGTGTTCGCCAGTGAGCTCTCGCGAGGTTCACGAACACGACCCCGTTAGCAACATCTGCCAAAGCGGATTCACGAACACCGGTGTTCGCCACTGAGCTCTCACGAGGTTCACGAACGGTCGAGATGGTCCGGCGGGCTGGCTTGGGGCTCGGCGGTTACCGCGGGGTAGCTTCGGCCCATGACGTCTCCCGATCTGCAGGGCGCCGCCGACGCCCTCGACCTCGCCGACACAGCGATCGCGAAGGCGATCGCCCGACTCATCGAGCTCGGCGGCCCGGATCGACACCAGGTCTTCGCCTACGAGCTCGCACACGCCGGAGCGGGCATCGCAACCGCCAGGGCGATGTTGGACTATGGCGCGCGCGGCGACACCGAGGCCCGGCTGACCTGTGGGTTCGCTGCCGACGCCGTCCACGACCTCGCCGCCAGACTGCTCGGCCGTGAGGAGTTGTGGGGGGTCGAGCAGGGAGTACTCGCTCCGGCGACGGCCTTCGTCACCACCTACCGGGATCCGGACTTCATGGCGTCGCTGGCGTCGACGCCGGGCAAGCGCCATCTCGACGACGACATGGAGATGGTGCAGGACGCATTCCGCGCCTTCGCCACCGACCAGATCGCACCGCACGCAGAGCACGTCCACCGCACCAACGACGACGTCCCGGAGGCGATCATCTCCGGGCTCGCCGAGATCGGCGCGTTCGGGCTGAGCGTGCCGGCCGACTACGGCGGTTACAGCGAGGGAGGCGCCGACGAGTACCTCGGGATGGTCGTCGCCACCGAGGAGCTCAGTCGCGCCAGCCTCGGGATCGGCGGTTCGCTGATCACCCGGCCGGAGATCCTGACTCGCGCACTGGTGAAAGGCGGCACGGAGGAACAGAAGCTGGAGTGGCTGCCGAAGCTCGCCACCGCCGAGGTGATGCCCGCCGTCGCCGTGACCGAACCCGACTACGGCAGCGACGTCGCCGGCATCAAGGTGACGGCGACGCCCGCCGAGGGGCCCGAGGGTGCGCCCGGGTACGTGATCAACGGTGTCAAGACCTGGTGCACGTTCGGTGCTCGCGGGGACGCACTGGCACTCCTGGCGCGCACCGACCCGGACCGTTCGAAAGGGCATCGCGGCCTCAGCCTGTTCATCGTCCCCAAGCCGCGCGGCGATGCACACGGGTTCCAGTTCCAGCAGGATCCGATCCGGACCCCGGCGGGCGACCGCGTCGGTGCGATGGAGGGCCGTCCGATCGACACGATCGGCTATCGGGGCATGCACTCCTATGAGATCGCGCTCAGCGACTGGTGGGTTCCGGCCCAGAACCTCGTCGGTGAGGACGACGGCCTCGGGAAGGGTTTCTATCTCCAGATGGCCGGATTCGAGAACGGCCGCCTGCAGACCGCTGCCCGCGCGATCGGGGTCATGCAAGCCGCCTACGAGGCCGCCCACGAGTACGCCGAGAATCGGAAGGTGTTCGGCGAGAACATCATCGAGTACCAGCTGACCAGGGCCAAGCTCGGCCGGATGGCGATGATCATCCAGGCAAGCCGTCAGTTCTCGTATCGGGTCGCCCGGTTGATGGCGGGTGGCGAGGGCCAGATGGAAGCGAGCATGGTGAAGGCGTACGTCTGCAAAGCGGCGGAGTGGGTCACACGCGAAGCCATGCAGATCCACGGCGGGTTCGGATATGCCGAGGAGTACGCCGTCAGCCGGCTCTTCGTCGATGCCCGCGTGCTGTCGATCTTCGAAGGCGCCGACGAGACACTCTGCCTGAAGGTGATCGCTCGCCGTCTCACGGCTGCCTGACCCGACGAACACGCGCTCAGAACAGCGCCACCAGCTCCCCGACCGATCGGATCCGATCGAAGTCGGCATCGGGGTGATCGTCATACGGGTCGACGAGGATCGGGTGCAAGCCCGCGGCGGATGCACCGCCGACGTCCATCGTCACGGAGTCGCCGACGTACGCGATGCGCGCCCGGTCGAACTCGGCGAAGTGGGGAATCGCGTGCTCGAAGATGCGGGGGTCGGGTTTGGCCACCCCGACCACATGGCTGTCGATCACGACCCGCATCGAGATACACGGGCCGGGCCCTGCCTGGCAGACCCCACTGACCCTCAACACCTGCTCGATCTGTCCGCTCGCGTTCGACACCACGCCCATGGGGACCCCGGCATCGGCGAGCGCCCGGAGGCCGGCGAGCGTTTCGGGGATCGGCCATCGCCACAGGTGTGCCGAACGGGTGTGGTCGAGCACCTCGGCGGCGTGGATGACGTGGACGGGATCGACGCCGACAGCCTCGACGTACGCGACGTTGTACACGTTCCAGTCGCGCTCGTCGGCCCGTGCATGGGACTTGCGGGCCATCGCCGCGTAGTGAGCGCGCCGATGGGAGTCGGTGTCGTGTGCACCTCCGTACGGGGAGAGCAGCGGTCCGAGCACGGTCGGATCGGGGAGGACGAGCACGCCTCCCGCATCGAAGAGGACGGCGTCGAAGCGACCCACGCGCATCAGCCTCCCAGCTCCGCGAGACGAGTCACATCGATGCCGCACACCTCGAAGACCTCGACGATGACGCTCATGTCGGTGCCCAACGTGGGGTCGGTGAGGTCGATGTTGTCGAACATGCAGCCGGCTTCCTCCTCGGTGAAGCCGCTGGCGGTCAGCTGAGCGATGGTCTGGTCTCGAATGCTGCCAGCGGTCGGATCGAAGCTGTCGTCGTTGCCTCCGGACGTCTCGCCACCAGCCGTGGCATCGGCGCCGGCGTCATCGGCGGGGATCCCGCACACCGAGTCGTTGTACGTCGAGATCTGCTCGGACGCGAGATCCATCTCGGCGTCGAGCTCTTCGATCGCCGACAGATCCGCCCGCAGGAAGTCGTACTCGACCGCCGCGAGCTCGGTGTCCAACCTCACGACACCCTCGTAGGAGGTCGACACCGCTTCGGCGATCTCGGGTGGCGCCACGCCCTTCGCTCGCTCGAACGCGGCGACCAGGTCACCGAACGCCGCGCGGACCGCTTCGGGATCGGTGAAGTCGAAGTCGGCGGCGTCGAGTGCCCCGCCCGCGTCCTCCAGGCCGCGCGCTGCGACACACCAGTCGGAATCCGGATCGCCGCTGAATTCCTCCATCGACTCCGTGCTCACCGGAGCCGAGGTCGTGGACGCCGAGTCGCTCGACTCGGTCGCCTGCGCCTGCTCGTCGTCGACGGCGGCGGCGAAACCGCACTCCGACTCGTTGTACGCCTGGATCCGGGCGGTTGCAGCGTCCATCTCGGCGCTCAACTCCTCGAGCTGGGCGAAGGACGACTCCTCGATCCGCGTCACGTCGTACTGGGCATCGTCGAGGAGAGCGGCCAGGACGTCGACGCTGTCGGCCGAAGTGTCGACGTCGGCCCGGATCGCGTCGGGAGCGACGCCGACCGCCTCGTCGAGCACACCCTGCAGTTCATCGATCGCCGTTCTCACCGACTCCGGGTCGTCGCCGATCATCTCGTCGAACGCGCTGTCGGTGTCCTGGATCTGGCGGGCGAGATCACACCACTCGGTCTCCGCTGACGCGTCGCTCGCGCCGTCGTCGTCACCGCCACCGCACGCCGCCAAGAGCAGCGCCGGCACGATCAGCCACCTCACCCGGTCGGTCATGGCCTGCGACGCTACCTGGTCAGATTCTCCGAACGCCCGCCGACCGAGAGCCGAGCGATGCACGCCGCCGACACCTGCAATAGGGTCGTGCTCCGATGGGCCTGTTGCACTGGATCTTCGGCAAACATCCGCCCCGCCCGCCAGATCCCGAACGGACCGTCGAGGCGGCGTGGCTGCCCATGTGGCAGGCGCAACTCGTCCTCCACGAGCTGTGGGAGCACGAGATCCCGGCGGTGATGAGCGAGGACTTCACCTCCCACCTCCGTTTCGGCGCCCGCGAACCGATGGCCCGCCTCTACGTGATGGAACCCAGGCTCGTCGAAGCCGAGGCCGTGATCGAGGAGGTGACCGGCTATCCGCCCGCCCACCAAGGGATGTGACGCGCTCCGGTCGGCTCCGTCACCCGGTCAGAACGGGCTGCTGCGAAGCAGCTCGGGGGCGCACGGACCGTCGGGGCGCAGCGCGGTCGCGACGTCGTCGACGACACCATCGGCCGAGGCGACGTGGGTCACCAGCTCGATCGGGAGGTCGTCGACGTCGAGATCCCACGCCGCACCTCGCGCGACGACGCGATCGCCGATCTCGTCGACGTACTCGCGGGGCAGCCGCCGACCGATCCCGGTCACGAGCCACACCGGGGTTCCGACCGAGTGGGCCACGGCCGCGACGACGTGCGATCCGACCGGGGCGAGTACTCGGAGCGGACATGCCGCCACTGCCTCCAGTAGCACGACGTCGGCGATCGCGGCGGCGCGGGCGAGCGACTCCGTCGGAATCGGTTCGCAGTCGATGTCGAGCCGCTCGAGTCGCTGCACGAACCCAGATGCCTCGTGGCGGCTGTCGGCGCACAGCACCCGGACATCGCCGCGTCGCATCAACGCCGAACCCCCCACCTCGGGCCACCCGATCGTCAACACGGTCGCGCCGTCGGCGAACGCTGCGCCGATCGTGCGAGGCGACACGTCGTCGTCGATGTGATCGGCGAGCTCCCACGCGAGCGACGACGGATCGTCGGCCATGAGCAACCGAGCACACATCCACCAGAGCGGGCCCACCTCCGGATGGCGCTCGACGATGCGGCGGCACGCGATCACCAGATTGGCGTGGTCGGCCCGCAGCGAGCCGAGCGCCATCGCCGCCTCGCGCACCAGCGACGATGCGTCGGTGCCACGAGCGCGTGCGACGTAACGGAGATGCTCGATCGGATGCACGCTCGTACGGTACGGCATCGGCGGGTGCTTGTCCCCTCGATCGAGACGCCGTGCGTCGTGGTCGGCGCACGTCGTGGTTGGGGTCGGCATCGGCGTGATCGGTAGGATCGCACGCCGTGGCGACGAAACTGCCGAACGATCTCTCGCTCAAGCCGCTCGACGGGGAAGCCCGCGACCTCGAGGAGTGGCTCACCACCTTCCACCTCGCCTGTGTGGTGCTCGACCCGTTCACGAACGAGAGCTCGTGGATCCTCAAGGCAGCCGTGCGCATCCTCGAAGGATTCCGCGGATCGCACGCCCGCGTGAACTTCGTGGTCACCGCCGACGACGACGACACACGTGCCTTCGTCGGCCCACTCGCCGAACGCTTCCTCGTGTTCTGCGATCCCGACCGGTCGGTCGTGACGGCGATGGGCCTGCAGCAGCTGCCGGCGTTCGTCTTCGTGCGCGTCGACGGTGAAGCGGTGGCCGTGGCCGAGGGGTGGAATCCGGCCGAGTGGCGCGAGGTCGCCGAGTCGATCGCCGAGACGACCAGTTGGCGCGCGCCGACCATCCCGGCGGCGAGCGATCCGGGGCCGTTCGCGGGCTCGCCCGCGACCGGCTGAGCGTGCCCGACCAACGCCGGCCACCACTCCCCGACCTCCCGGTCGCCGAGACGTTCGACGAGCTCCGGGGCGCGCTCGCAACCGCGGGTCGGGCGATCCTCGTGGCACCACCCGGCGCCGGCAAGACGACCCTCGTCCCGCTGGCGCTGCTCGACGAATCGTGGCTCGATGGCCGGCGCATCGTCGTGCTCGAACCGAGGCGACTGGCGACCCGAGCGGCCGCGCGACGCATGGCCGCGCTGCTCGGTGAGTCGGTCGGCGACACCGTCGGCTACCAGACACGCGACGAACGCCACATCGGGTCCGCCACGCGGATCGAGGTCGTGACCGAAGGGATCCTGACACGACGACTCCAGCACGACCCGGCACTGCCTGGTGTCGGCCTCGTCGTCTTCGACGAGGTACACGAACGCAACCTGCCGACCGATCTCGGGCTCGCGCTCGCGCTCGATGCATCGTCGAACCTCCGGCCCGATCTCGCCATCCTGGCGATGTCGGCGACCCCTGACACGGCAGCTCTCAAGAGGGTGCTGGGCGACGTCACCGGCGACGTCACCGGCGACGTCGTCGGCGACGTCCCGGTCATCGAGAGCGATGGGCGCATGCACCCGGTCGAAGTGCGTTGGATCCCGCGCGAACGTCGTGATCGCATCGAGGACGCAACCGTCGCAGCGGTGCAGCGGGCACTCCGGGAGGAGGTCGGCGACGTCTTGGTGTTCCTGCCCGGAATCGGGGAGATCATGCGGACCCAGTCGGCGCTGGAAGGTTCGATCGGACCCGACGTCGACGTCTACCCCTTGGCGGGCGCGATCTCACTCACCGAACAGGACCACGCGTTGGCGCCCTCACCACCGGGCCGACGGCGAGTGGTGCTGAGCACCGACATCGCCGAGACGTCGCTCACGGTCGACGGCGTACGCGTCGTGGTGGACTCGGGGCTGGCCCGAGCTCCACGCTTCGACGTCCGGACGGGCATGACCCGTCTCACGACCATCACGACGAGCCGGTCATCAGCCGATCAGCGTGCCGGCCGCGCCGGACGAATCGAACCTGGCGCCTGCTACCGGCTGTGGAGCAAGATCGAGCACGGCACCCGCCAGCGCCACCGCAGTCCCGAGATCGAGGAGGTCGATCTCGCCGGACTCGTGCTCGAGATCGCGGCATGGGGAACGCCGCTCGACGAGTTGCGCTTCATCACCGCACCACCTCCCAAGGCGGTCCGAGCGGCCGAATCACTCCTGCACGCCCTCGAGGCGCTCGACACCGACGGGTGCATCACCGACATCGGCCGCCGGATGTTGGGCCTCCCGGTGCACCCCCGACTCGCGCGGATGCTGGTCGCCGAACCGACCCCGCTCGGCTGCGCGCTCGCCGTGCTGATCGACGAGCGCGACGTTCTGCGGGGCCGCCCCGACGACCTGCCGGCCGACCTCTCGTTACGCGTGCGTCTGCTCGCCGGGCGCGAATCCCATGATCGAGCGGATCAGCGGACGCTGAACCGACTGCGTGATCGCGCCGACGACCTCGCACGCCGCATGCGCATCCGGTTCGACCCCGATCTGATCGACGCCGATCGTGCTGGCGGTGCGCTGCTGCACGCGTTCCCCGATCGACTCGCCGCCCGTCGACGGCCCGGACAGTTTCAGCTCCGCACGGGATCCGGGGCCTGGTTGCCCGCCACCGACCCCCTCTCTCACGAGGCGTTCGTCGTCGTCGCCGATCTCGACGGACGTCGCGACCGGTCACGAATTCGTCTCGCAGCGGCGCTCGACGCCGACGACGTCGCGATGACTTTCGGGGACGAGGTCGACGAGCGGATCGAGCTGTTGTGGGACGAGGGTCGCGACGATCTCGTCGAACGAGTCGAGCGTCGGCTCGGCGCGATGCAGCTCGGATCCACGTTGCGCCGGCCGACATCGGGCGAGTCGACGACCGGGGCGCTGATGGATCGGGTTCGCCAGACCGGACTCGCCGTGCTCGGTTGGTCGGGCGCTTCGCTCGATCTACGACGTCGTGTGACCTACCTCCATCGCACCGCCGGAGCACCCTGGCCGGACTGGAGCGTGGAAGCGCTCACCGACACCCTCGACGACTGGCTCGCGCCCTACCTGCCCGGCGCTACGGGCAGGAACGATCTCGAACGCCTCGATCTCGCCATGGTGCTGCGCTCCCAGCTGCCGTGGCCGCAGGGTGCCGATCTCGACGAGTTGGCGCCGCAGGAGCTCGCGCTCCCGACGCGACGATCGGTTCCGATCGACTACTCGGACGAACAACCGGTCGCACGGGTGCGCGTCCAGGATCTGTTCGGCCTCACCGACCACCCCAGGGCCGGTGGCCGTCCGATCGTCCTCCACCTCTTGTCTCCGGCCGATCGTCCGATCCAGATCACGAGCGATCTCTCCGGGTTCTGGAGCGGGTCCTGGTCGGACGTGCGCAGGGAGCTCGCCGGGCGGTACCCCAAGCACAGCTGGCCCGAGGACCCGACGACCGCGACCCCCAAGCGACTGAAGGACCGCTGATGGTCGCGATCGTCGGGCTCAGCCCGTGGATCGCTGCGACGGCCATCACGATCGTCGTCATCGGCTCAGCTCTCCAGGCATCGATCGGTGTCGGTCTCGGACTGGTCGCGGCTCCGACGCTGAGCCTGATGGATCCCGGCTTCATCCCCGGCGCCCTGACCGTGTGCGTCGTTCCCCTCACGGTCGGGATGACCATCCGAGAGCTCGACCACGTCGATCGAAGCATCCTGCGCGCGGTCGCCGGCCGATTCGCCGGCGTCGTGGTCGGCGCGTGGCTGGTCGCGACGACGGGTCAGCGATCGGTCGCGATCGTCGTGGGGCTGAGCGTGTTGATCGCCGTGGTCGCGTCGTTGACCCGGCTGCACTTCGCGCCGACCCGCCGCAACCTCATGATCGCCGGCACCGCAGCCGGCTTCTCCGGAACCGTCGCCGGCGTCGGCGGGCCACCGATGGCCCTCACCTACCAGCACGCCGATCCGCGCACCCTCCGAGCGACGCTCGCCGCGTTCAACACGATCGGTTCGATGTTCACCGTCCCCAGCCTCGCGATCGCCGGAGTCATCGGGCGACGCGAACTGCTGCTCGCGCTGATGCTCGTCCCCGGTGTGCTCGTCGGACTCTGGGTCGGGCAGTTCACCATCGCCAAGATCCCGCCCGAGCGCATCCGGCCGTTCGTGCTGGTCGCGTGCGCCGGATCGGCCATCGTGTTGCTGGTCCGAGAGCTGAGTTGACCGACGCACGGGGAGTCCGGTGTCGCCTGAGTCGTCACCTAGGTCTCGGCCGGCCGGCGCACCTAGGGTTCAGCCCATGGCTGACGCTCACGATCGTGCCCCCGATCCCGCCCTCGATCCGGCCGGCGACTTCGGCTTCACGGAGCTGCTCCCGCTCGGCGACGACGCCACGCCCTACCGGCTCGTCACGACCGATGGGGTCTCGACCTTCGACACGCCCGAGGGCACCTTCGTGAAGGTCGAACTCAACGCCATTCGCCGTCTGACTGCCGAGGCGATGCGTGACATCGCCCACTTCCTGCGGCCGGCCCACCTCCAACAGCTCCGGAACATCCTCGACGATCCGGAGGCCAGCCCGAACGACCGATTCGTCGCCACCGACCTCCTCAAGAACGCTGCGATCGCTTCCGGTGGCGTGCTCCCGATGTGCCAGGACACGGGCACCGCCATCGTCAAGGCCAAGAAGGGTCAATTCGTGTTCACGGGTGGCGGCGACGAACGCGCGATCGCCCGAGGCATCCAGGACACCTACCTCACGAGCAACCTCCGGTACAGCCAGATGGCGCCGCTCACGATGTACGACGAACAGAACACGGGCACCAACCTGCCGGGCGAGATCAAGGTCTCCGCCGTCGACGGTGACGCGTACAAGTTCCTGTTCATCGCGAAGGGGGGCGGCAGTGCCAACAAGAGCTTCCTGTACCAGGAGACCAAGGCGCTGCTCAACGAGGCGACGCTCCTCCCGTGGGTGTTCGACAAGATGCAGTCGCTCGGCACCTCGGCGTGCCCCCCGTATCACCTCGCCGTGGTGATCGGTGGGACATCGGCCGAGTTCGCCGTCGAGACCGCGAAGCTGGCGTCGACCAAGTACCTCGACACGCTGCCCACGACCGGCGATCTGAGTGGACACGGCTTCCGCGACCTCGATCTCGAGACCAAGCTGCTGGAACTGGCCCAGTCCACCGGGATCGGCGCCCAGTTCGGTGGCAAGTACTTCTGCCACGACGTGCGCGTCGTACGGCTGCCGCGCCACGGCGCCAGCTGCCCGGTCGCGATGGCCGTCTCGTGCTCGGCCGACCGGCAGGCGCTCGGCAAGATCACCAGCGAGGGGCTGTTCCTCGAACAGCTCGAGACGGATCCGGCCCGCTTCCTCCCCGACACGACCGCCGCTGATCTCGACGACGCGGACGTCGTCCACATCGACCTGACACGCCCGATGTCCGAGATCCGCGCCGAGCTCTCGAGGTACCCCGTCAAGACCCGGGTGATGCTGACCGGCCCGATGGTCGTGGCGCGCGACATCGCCCACGCCAAGATCAAGGATCGCCTCGACGCCGGCGAGCCGATGCCGAAGTACCTCCAGGATCACTGCGTCTACTACGCCGGACCCGCCAAGACACCGGAAGGGTACGCGTCTGGGTCGTTCGGTCCGACGACTGCGGGCCGGATGGATGCCTACGTCGAACGGTTCCAGGCGGCCGGCGGATCGATGGTGATGCTCGCGAAGGGCAACCGATCGAAGCAGGTCACCGACTCCTGCCATCACCACGGTGGGTTCTACCTCGGTTCGATCGGCGGTCCGGCCGCCCGGCTCGCGCTCGACAACATCCGCAAGGTGGACGTGCTCGAGTACCCAGAGCTCGGCATGGAGGCCGTCTGGAAGATCCAGGTGCAAGACTTCCCGGCGTTCATCGTCGTGGACGACAAGGGCAACGACTTCTACGCCCAGGTCAAGATCGAAGCCGCCGAGCGGGCCACCCGCATCAGCCTGCGGTGACCTCACGCCGGATCCGCACGCTTCACTCGGGTCGGCCTGCCTCGTCGGTGCGGCGCCACCCCCGGCCACGCTGCTCCCGACGTGGGATCTGAGGCCAACTCGCGACATGCCTTTCTCATTGTGTATATTCGAGATGGTTTGCAGCGTGCGCACGAAACCGGACCACGCCGACCGCTCCCACCGCCACCACCACCACAACCACCACCGACCGCGACCCGGCGACCGATGTCCGCGATGCTCGTCGGACGCGTGCTTCGTACCACTGCATCCGTCCCGCCCACCAGACCCCGCTCGAAGCCCACCCACCCCAGCCCCCGCTCGAAACCCGCCCACCCCAGCCCCCGCTCGCCCCCCACCCCCAGCCCCCGCTCGAAACCCGCCCACCCCAGCCCGCTCGAAACCCGCCCACCCCAGCCCGCTCGAACCCGCCGTGCTGAGAACGGAGCCATCGATGACCAGACCATTCCCCAACCGTGACGAGCTCGTCGACCACAACCGGAGCTATGCCACCACGTTCGCCGGAGCCGACCTCCAGGTGCAACCGACGCGCCGCCTCGCCGTCGTCGCCTGCATGGATTCGCGCATCGACACCTTCGCCGTACTCGGTCTCGGCAACGGCGAAGCGCACATCATCCGCAATGCGGGCGGCGTGATCACCGACGACGTCGTCCGGTCGCTGTGTCTGTCGCAGCGATTCCTCGGCACCCAGGAGATCCTCCTCGTGCACCACACCGACTGCGGGCTCCAGAAGGTGGACGAAGCCGTGTTCCGCGACGAGTTGGCCGCCGAGGTCGGTGTCAAGCCCTGGTGGTCGGTCGAAGCGTTCGACGACCCCTTCGAGGACGTGCGGCAATCGATCCAGCGCCTGATGATGACACCCTTCCTCCAACACAAGGAGTACATCTCGGGATACGTGTACGACGTCACCGACGGGTTGCTCCACCAGGTTGGCCCCACAGGTTGAGGCGCGGCGGGGCTGACGTCGAGCGGGCTCAGTCGACCGCGTTGCGGTTCACCGTGCGGAGGATGTCGGCGATGTTGTTGTCGTGCTCGAGCGGATGACGCAACGAGCGTTCGGCCTCGATGTGGTAGCGGTTGCGACGTCCCACCCGTTCACGGCGCAGGTAGCCGGCGTCCTCGAGGTCGTGCAGGATGCGCTGTACCGCGCCTTCGGTGATCCCCACCAGCCGGCTGATGTCGCGCTGGCGCAGCTCGGGGTCGCGGCTGATCGCGATCAGGACGTGGGCGTGGTTGGTCAGGAACGTCCACCCTGAACGCCCGGCGACGTCGACGGTGAAGACTTCGCTGTCGATGTCGGATCCCACGCGACGATCATAGGTGTTGGAAGAGGTCCGTTACTCGAATCCGCGTACCTGGGCGCGGTCGTCATCGCCGTGCACCGACGGTCCGTCATGCCGCGCGCTCTTCGTCGGGCCACTGCTCCCTCAGTCGGAGGTACCTGACCGAGCAGTGACGAACGTGATGCGCTGGCACGGCCTGACCGGCGTTGCAGCGCATCATCAGGCGATCGACCGTGCCGTCGAGATCGTGGAGCTCGCTGAGCAACTCTTCTCGGACGTGGGCGCTGACCTGCGGTTCGCCCACCCACAGGGCGGCGATGCGTCGGGCGAGGTCCGGCAACGCGATCGGAGCCGGTCCCCCTGACAGAGTCGCCGGCCGGATCGCCGGACCGGGAGTGGGATGGAAAGACAGTGGCATCTCCATGTATGTATTCAAACATACCTTATTGATGAGGTCAAACGAAGTGGAGTCGTTTCGAGCGCTTGCTATGCTCCGTCCGACAATCGAGGTGTGCCGGGAAGTCGGGTCGGCAATCAATCCCCTGTGATCCTTGCCATCCTGCTCCTCCATCTCGCCGTCGGCGCCGCGATCGTCGCGACCGGCGACCGGCTGGGCCGACGGGCATTCGCAGTCGCAACCCTGGCACCCGCGTCAACCCTCCTCTGGCTCGCCACGAGGGCCGGCGACGCGATCGACGGCGACCCCACGACGCAACGGATCGAGTGGATCCCCCAGCTCGACCTGGCGATCGATCTGCGACTCGACGCGCTCGCCGTCGTGATGGTCGGCCTGGTCTCGGGCATCGGGCTGCTCGTGTGCATCTACGCGGTCGGCTACTTCTCCCATCCCAGGCCCGGGACCGCGCGCCTCGCCGGTCTGCTCACGCTGTTCGCCGGAGCGATGCTCGGCGTGGTGCTCTCCGACCACCTGTTGGCCCTCTTCCTGTTCTGGGAGCTGACGTCGGTCACCTCGTACCTGCTGATCGGCAACGACGACACGAACCCCCGTGCTCGTGATGCCGCGCTCTCGGCCATCCTGATCACCGGCGCCGGCGGTCTCGCGTTGCTCGCCGGACTCGTGCTCGTCGGTCGGGCGGCCGGGACGTACCGACTGAGCGAGCTGGCAGCATCGGCTCCCACTGGCACGACCGTCAGCGTCGGCCTCGTCCTCGTGCTCGTCGGTGCGTTCACGAAGTCGGCCCAGCTCCCCTTCGCCGGCTGGCTCCCCGGCGCGATGGTGGCGCCGACCCCGATCAGCGCCTACCTCCACGCCGCCACGATGGTGAAGGCGGGCGTCTATCTCGTCGCGCGCATGTCGCCGGTGTTCGCCGATACCGGGGGCTGGCGACCGCTGATCCTCGTCGTGTCCTCGGCGACCATGATCGTCGGCGGCTGGCGTGCGCTGCGCCAGCACGACCTGAAGCTGCTGCTCGCCTACGGCACGGTCAGCCAGCTCGGGTTCATGATGCTGCTGTTCGGCATGGGTGCCTACGACCTCGCCCAATCGGGCGTGATCGTGCTGATCGCCCACGGCGCGTTCAAGGCCGCCCTGTTCATGGTCGTCGGGATCGTCGACCATCAGATCGGCACGCGCGACGTGCGACGACTGCACGGCCTCGGCCCCGGCTGGCGGCCCGTCGTGGTGGTCAGCGTGCTGGCGTCGGCGTCGATGGCCGGCTTCCCGCCGCTGCTCGGGTTCATCGCCAAGGAGAAGGGCCTCGACGCCGCGCTGCACGGTGAGTTCGGTGGTGCCACGGCGCTCGTCATCGTCCTCGTGGCGGGCTCGATCCTCACCTTCGCCTACTCGGGGCGATTCGTGCTCGGCGTGCTCGGCTCGCTCGGCAGCGCCGAACACGAGGCGACATCGCGTGATGCCGCGGCACCGACCTGGACGCTCGCAGGGCCGGCATCGCTGCTCGCGGCGTTCTCGATCGTCGCCGGCCTGGCCCCGGTGATCGTCGACGAGGTCGTGCGGGCCGCGACCACGGCGCTCCACCTCGACGCCACGCCCAAGAACGTCGTGTTGTGGGCCGGTGTCAACTCCGCCCTCGCGCTCTCCGTCGTCATCATCGCGGTGGGCGCCGCCCTGCTCGTCGTACGGCGACCGGTCGAGCGCGCGCAGCACCGCTTCCACGTGCTGATCGCGCCGGTCCCCGACAGCGACCGCGTGTTCTGGGGCATCGTCGGCGGACTGCTGCGTCTCGCGAAGCGGACGACCCGGATCGTGCAGAACGGCTCGTTGCCCGTGTACCTGATGATCATCCTGGGCGTCGCCGCCGTCGCACCAGCCGTGCCCGCGATCGGCCAACTCGGTGACTGGCCCGCCATCGTCGGAACCTGGGTCCACGTGCCGATCGCGGTCGTGATCGTGGTGGCTGCGCTCGGCGCAACGGTCGTCCACCGACGAATCGCGGCCGCCTTGATGCTCGGAGGCGTCGGCTTCGCGATGGCGGGCTTCTACGTCGTGCAAGGCGCGCCCGACCTCGCCCTCACGCAGTTCGCGATCGAGACGCTCGCGACCGTGCTGTTCGTCCTCGTCCTTCGCTTCCTGCCTCGCCAGTTCGCCGACGTGCGTGCCGCGATCACGGCTCCCGTCCGTCTGGCGGTGTCGGTGCTCGTCGGTGTGAGCGTGTTCGTCCTGGCCCTGGTCGCGACGGCGGCCCGTGACGACGTCGCCCGACCATCCGTGTCGGACGAGATGCTCGACCGGTCGGTCCCCGACGGCAAGGGCTCGAACGTCGTGAACGTGATCCTCGTCGACTTCCGCGGCCTCGACACGCTCGGCGAGATCACGGTCCTCGTGGTTGCCGGGCTCGGTGTCGTCGCGCTGGCCCGAGTCGCCCGGACTCCGGTACGTGGCGGCGGTTCGGCGCCGGACTTCGCACGCCTGCCGGTCGTCGACACGTCGTCGCGCCTGCTCTACGGCAGCATCCTCGTGCTATCGCTGTACTTCCTGTTCGCCGGCCACAACCAGCCCGGCGGTGGTTTCGTCGGGGGCCTCACGGCGGGCGCCGCGATCAGCCTCCGCTATGTCGCGGGTGGGGTCACGGCGGTTCGGAATTCGTTGCGCGCCCGACCCTGGACGGTGCTGGGGACGGGGCTCGCGGTCGCAGCATCGACCGCGATCGTTCCGTTGTTCACCGGCAACTCGGTCCTGGAGCACGCGGCGTTCGAGCGCGACCTACCGGTCCTCGGCACCGTCAAGGCGACGTCGGCGCTGCCGTTCGACGTCGGCGTGTACCTCGTGGTGGTCGGTCTCGTCCTGATGGCGTACGAGGCGTTCGGCGACGATGCCGCCCCCGAAGAGGTCGTCGGCGATGCGGTCTCGGATGCGCCGACGCACCCCGAGGCGGCGTCGCCGTGACGGTGCTGCTCGCGTTCGTCGCTGCCGTGTTGTTCGGCTGCGGTAGCTGGCTGTTGATGCAGCGCCGATTGTCGCGCATCATCATCGGCGTCGGATTGCTCGGCCACGGCGCAAACCTCCTGCTCGTCACGGCCGGTGGTGGACCGGGGCGAGCACCGATCGTCGGAACCGGCGACGGGGCGTTCTCCGACCCGCTCCCCCAGGCGCTCGCGCTGACGGCCGTCGTCATCACGTTCGGGGTGACCGCGTTCCTGCTGTCGCTCGGATACCGCAGCTGGCAGATCACCCGCGACGATCAGGTGGAGGACGACGTGGAGGACCGCGTGGTGGCCCGTCGCCGGGCGAAGGCCAACGAGTCCGAACTGGTCGATCCGGAAGCGGTCCCGGCGACCGACTTCGCACCCGCCGACGAAACGAACGGACGGGCGCCGTGAGCCACCTCGTTCCGCTCCCGGTCGTCATCCCGTTGCTCGCTGCCGCCGTGTCGATCCTCGTCGGTCGGTGGCGGTCGGCCCAGCGCATCATCAGCGTCGTCGCCCTGTCCGGTGTGCTCGGAGTGAGCGTCACCCTGCTGATCGGCGCCGACGACGACGGCTTCGTCGTCCACCGCGCCGGCGGCTGGCCCGCGAGCATCGGCATCAGTCTCGTCGTCGACCGGTTCGCGGGATTGATGCTCGTCGTCTCGTCGCTCGTCCTGCTCGCCGTCATGCTCTACGCCATCGGCCAGGCCGGGGAGGAGCACCGGCGAGTCGGTTTCCATCCCGTCTACCTCGTGCTCGCGACCGGTGTGTCCGCGAGCTTCGTCACGGCCGACCTCTTCAACCTGTTCGTCGCGTTCGAGATGATGCTGGCGGCCAGCTACGTGTTGATCACCCTGGGGGGCCGCCCCGACCAGGTGCGCTCGGGCATGAGCTACGTCGTGATCAGTCTCGTCGCGTCGACGTTGTTCATCACGATGCTCGCCCTGCTCTATGCGAGCACCGGCACGGTCAACATGGCAGACCTCAGCGTCCGGATCGCCGAGCTGGAGCCGGGAGTCCGCAACGCGTTCGCGCTCGGACTGCTCGTCGTGTTCGGCATCAAGGCCGGCCTGTTCCCGCTGTTCTTCTGGCTGCCCGACAGCTACCCGACGGCCCCGGGCCCCGTCACCGCGATCTTCGCCGGCCTGCTCACCAAGGTCGGCGTGTACGCGATCATCCGCACCCAGACGCTGCTGTTCGACACCCCCGACTGGATGGGTACCGTGCTGATCGTCGTCGCCGTGCTCACGATGGTGGTCGGTGTGCTCGGCGCGATCGCACAGGACGACATGAAGCGCATCCTGGCGTTCCACATCATCAGTCAGATCGGCTACATGATCTTCGGCCTCGGCCTGTTCACGGTGGCCGGCATCGCCGGCGCCGTGTTCTACATCGTGCACCACATCATCGTGAAGACGGCGCTGTTCCTCGTCACCGGGCTGGTCGCCCGCCGTGCCGGATCCAGCCGTCTCTCCGAGGTCGGCGGCCTCGTCCGTTCAGCGCCGATCATCGCCGTGCTGTTCGCCGTGCCAGCGCTGAGCCTCGCAGGGCTGCCCCCGTTCTCCGGCTTCCTCGCCAAGTTCACGCTCGTCGACGCCGGACTCGCAGCGAGCTCGTGGATCGCCGTCGCCGCAAGCCTCGCGGTCGGCATGCTCACCTTGTTCTCGATGACCAAGATCTGGGCCGGCGTGTTCTGGGGCGTTGCCGAGGAGGAGCCCCGGCGCAAGCCGCAAGCCGAGGACCGCTTCGGCGCACCCCTCGGGATGATCCTGCCGACCGGGCTGCTCGCAGCGGCATCGATCGCCGTGAGCATCTGGGCGGGCGCGCTCTACGACGTCTCCGAGCGTGCCAGCCTCGATCTGCTCGAGCCGTCGCGGTACGTGAACGCGATCCTGGACGTCGAGCCGTGATCCGCGCGTCCGGCATCGTGGTGTGGCTGACGGCGCTCTGGGTGCTGTTGTGGAACGACCTCAGCGCGGCGAACGTACTGAGCGGTATCGCCGTGTCGTTGGCGGTCGTCACCCTCGCCGGCCTACCTCGGACCGCTCGCGGGAGCGATGACGACGCCGCCCGCGTGAACCTGTTCGCGACCGCCTGGTTCGGTCTGTACGTGCTCGTCAAGCTGGTCGAGTCGAACCTGGTCTTGGCCTGGGAGATCGTCACGCCACGCAACCGGATCAACTCCGGGGTCGTCGCCGTGCCCTTGCGCACCGAGTCGAAGATGGCGATGATGGCCGTCGCGAACGTGATCACGCTCACTCCCGGCACGATGACGATCGAGGTGCGCGGCACTCCGCCCGTGCTCTACGTGAACGTGCTCCATCTCCACGACATCGAGGAGGTGCGGCGCGATCTGCTGCACATCGAGGCGCTCTCGGTGCGTGCGTTCGGCTCGCGCTCCGCCCGCGCCCAACTCGCCGACCGGAGTTCGGGATGATCGCCGTCGCCTACGTCATCCTCGCGGTCGCAGCGGTGCTGTTCCTCGTGCGGCTGCTCATCGGTCCGACGGTGCCCGACCGGGTCGTCGCCGTGGACGGGTTGCTCGTCACGGTCATGTGCGGAGTACTCGTGGCGGCGGCCGATCAGAACTCGGCGGTCGGCATCGACACGGTGCTCGTCGTCGCCCTCCTGGGGTTCATCGGCACCGGTGTGCTCGCCCGCTACGTCGAGCAGCGAGGCGGATGATGGACGCCGTCGGTGGCATCCTGCTGGTGATCGGTGCGCTGTTCATCCTGCTCGCCGGCGTCGGTGTCGTGCGGTTCGACGACATCTACGCCCGAATGCACGCTGGGGCGAAGGCACCGGCACTCGGGGTGCTCTGCGTCGGCCTCGGCGCTGCTCTCACGATCCGCACGACGGCGGCGGTCGTGGCCGCGGTGCTCGTCATCGTGCTGCAGCTCATCGCGGGCCCGGTCGGCGCGCACATCCTCGGGCGGGCGGTGTACCGCCAGCTCCGCCCGGAGCTCGCCGGCCCCGACGAGCTCGCCGACGCCGATGCCGGGGGCGACCCGGATGCGTGATGCCGGACGGTAGGCGAGCCGACCGGCGGGTGCTCAAGCGAGGCTGACGAGCTCGAGCCAGTCGTCGTTGAAGTAGTCGACGTCGCCGTCGGGCATGAGGAGCACCTTGGTGGGCGCCAGCTCGGTCACGAACTCCGTGTCGTGACTCACGAAGATGATCGAGCCCGGCCAGCTCGTGAGTGCCGCAGCGACGGCGGTCCGCGAGGGCGGATCGAGGTTGTTGGTCGGCTCGTCGAGCAGGAGCAGGTTGTTGCGCCCGACCATCAGCATCGCCAAGGCGAGCTTGGTCTTCTCACCGCCCGACAACGTCCCTGCGTCCTGAAAGACCTTCTCACCCGAGAGTCCCATCATGCCGAGCAGTCCTCGCAGCTCGGTCTCGGTCAGCTCGACGTCGACGGGGACGTCGGCACGGATGTTGTCGAGCAGGGTCGCCGTGACGTCGAGGTTGTCGTGCTCCTGGGCGTAGTAGCCCGCGTGCACCTGGTACCCGAGGTCGACGTGACCGAGATCGGCATCGGTCTCTCCGGCGAGGATTCGCAGGAGACTCGTCTTGCCGGCACCGTTGAGCCCGAGGACGAGGAGTCGCTCGCCTCGGCCGAGGTCGAAGCCGACGTCTTCGAACACTGGCGGCCCGCCGTATGCCTTGCAGAGCCCGTGCGCCTCGATGACGGTCTGACCGCACGCCGGCGGTTCGGGGAACCGCACGCTCAGCACCTTCGTGGCGCGCGGAGCCTCGACCTTCTCGGCGGCGAGGCGAGCGATCCGCTTCTCGATGCTGTGGGCCTGCGCTGCCTTGGTCGCCTTCGCACCGAACCGGTCGACGAACTTCTGCATGCGGGCGATCTCGCGCGCTTGCTCGGCGGCCTGCTTGGTGAGCCGGCGCTCGTCCTCCGCCCTGGCCGCGAGGTACTGGCTGTACGTGCCCTTGTACTCGACGACGTGACCGACCGCGGTCTCGGTCGGGCGATCGAGGTGGAGGACGCGGGTGATCGCCTCGTCGAGCAGATCGAGGTCGTGGCTGATCACGAGCAAAGCACCTCGATACTGGCGCAGGAAACCCATGAGCCAGGTCTTGGCGTCGACGTCGAGGTGGTTCGTCGGCTCGTCGAGGCACAACACCTCGCTCCCGGCGAACAGAATCCGGGCGAGCTCGACCCGGCGCCGCTCGCCACCCGACAGCACGCCGATCGGCATCTCGATGCGATCCTCACCGATGCCCAGTCCGGCCGCGAGCGCTCGGGCCTCGCTCTCGGCGGAGTAGCCGCCTCCGATGCGGAACTGTTCCTCGGCACGACTGTACCGCGCCACGTTCTGGTCGCTCGGCGACTCCTCCATCGCGATCCGCAGCTTCTCGATCCGAACGAGCTCGTCGTCGATGCCGCGACCCGAGAGAACGTGCTGGACGGCTCTGCGGGACTCTTGGGAACTGTCGATCTTCGGGTCCTGGGGCAGGTACCCGAAGCCGCCCTTGCGCAGCACGGTGCCGGCCGACGGCTCCGTGGCGCCGCCGAGCACCTTGAACAAGGAAGTCTTCCCGGCACCGTTGCGCCCGACGATGCCGACCTTGTCCTTCGGCATCACGGTGAAGTTGGCGTCGGCCACGACGAGCCGACCCCCCACTTCCACCGAGAGTGCCTGAGCTTGGAGCATCACGCCAGGCTACGGTGACGGGCTGTGACGGCAACGGTGACTTCGACCGCGTCCCGGCTCGCACGGGTGGGGTCGCCGCTGGCGGCCCCGATCGCTGCCGGCTGCTGCGCCGCCGCCGCGGTCACCTACGTGACGATCGACGATCCGGGTGACGGCGGTGTGTTCCTCCCGTGTCCGTTCCGAACCCTCACCGGGCTGTGGTGTCCGGGTTGCGGCCTCACCCGCGCGACCCACCACCTCCTGCGGGGCGACGTCGCGCAGGCGCTGCGCTTCAACCTCTTCGTCGGCGTCGTGCTCGCGACGCTGGTCGCGGTCTGGGTCGTGTGGATGCGCAGTGCGACCGGGCGAACCTCGGGATGGGCGACGCGCGTACCCGTGCGGGCCCAGATCGTCGCGGCCGCCGTACTGCTCGCCTTCGCGGTCGTGCGCAACCTGCCCGGTATCGACGGCCTGCGCGGCTGAGACCGGTCACGGCTCAGAGCACGATGGCCGAGTCGTCGGTGAACACGGGAGGCAGACACTCGCCCTCGCCTCCGCCCGGCGCATCGCCGAGCGCCGCCGCCGTGAAGAGCACGAGGCGGCCGCTCCCCTCCTCGGTGGGTGTGGGTCCACCGTCGTCGAGCAACCGCTCGGGTTCGGCGGCTGCGGCCGCAGCCCAATCGACGACGATCACGCTCGGGAAGGCGCTGGCCTGCTCTCGAATGACCTCGTTGACCTCGGTGCGTTGCCGGTCGGCGCCGGAGATCGTGTACAGCAACGTCGGCCGCGGCGCGACCCGGTCGAGGATCTCGCGAAGCGTTCGTTCGAAGTCAGCACGGTCGCCGTCGTACTGATTGCCGAGCATCACCGCCACGACGTCCCAGTCGACGCCAGCTTGCGGGGCGAGGCGTTCGTCGAGCACCTCGAGACCGAACTCGACGAACCGTCCGGGTTCGGCCGCGATCTCCATGACCCAGCCGAATCCCGGCAGGACGTCACACGCGATGCCTTCGAATCGCGGCGCGACCGACGCGAGAACGCCATCGCCGATTAGCAGCACCCGGTTCCCCGACACCACGGCGCCGACCGGTCCGTCGATCGGTGACTCGGGTTCGGGCTCGGTGGTCGTGGTGGTGGTCGCGGCCGCCGACGTCGGCCTGGTCGGCACCGCCGGCCGGTCGGAGAGCGGCTCTGGCAGCACGCCCAACGCGACCGTCCCGGGGACCTCCGGGGCGGTCGGCTCCGCTGCACCACCATCCGCCGTGCAACCGGTGACGACGAGCAGGCCGAGCGTCAACGGCGCCAACGCTCTCCTCATCCGCCCACCCGGCTCGCTCATGCACGGCCATTGAAGCCGATCGGCGCCGCTGGGTTCAGCACCAGCTCGCGGACCGGTCAGCGGTCGTGGTCGTCGACGACGATCAGCGGTTCTGCAGCGAATCGCGGATCTGGGTGAGCAACTCGACCTCGGACGGACCCGAATCCTCTTCTTCGTCGGGGCCCTTCATGTTGTTGTAGGCACGCACGAGCAGGAACAGGATGAAGGCGACGGCGACGAAGCTGATCGCAGCATCGATGACCAGCCCGATGCTGATTCGGGCGTCGCCGATGTCGAAGCCGATGTTGGTGAAGTTGGTCTCGCCGAAGATCGCGGCGATGATCGGATTGATCACGCCGTCGAGCAGCGCTTCGACGATCTTCTGGAAGTACAGCGCCAAGATCAAGCCGACGGCGATCGTGACGACGTCGCCCTTGTTGATGAAGTCCTTGAACTCATCGAGCATGTTCTTCATTGTGGTTCGTTCCTCCTGCCGGGTGTCGCGTTCCCCCGGCGCCGACAGTCAAGCACACGCGAACTGATCGAACGCGCGCGCTCGGAGCACCGCCGGGCGACGACGCACCGGAACGATTGGGTACGGTGGGCGCCAGATGATGCTCGACCACGACCCGCACGCCGGCGATGCCGAGCCGGAGTTGCTGGACAGGATCGACGCTCTCCGAGTCCTGCGTGCGAACTCCCCGGAGGAGAAGGGGCGGCTCCTCGAAGAGATCGGCGGCTCCGGCAGGGTCGAACAGGACATCGTCGACGAGCTCGCCAAGATCAAACCCTCTGGCAACCCGCTCAGTTCCCGGAAGCGCATCGGATCGTGATGCGATCATCGGAGGTGCTCGACCGAAACGGTGTGCGGGGGGCACCGATGCCGAGGGCCCTCGGGCCGCTCGATCCGGTGATCGGCCTGGTCGTGCAACTGGTCTCCCGGTGGATCGTCCGCGGCTACCAGAACAGCCTGGCATCGAACATCCGCAAGTTGTACGAGCGCCGCGGGGCCAACAGCATCTGGGGCAGCCCTGTCCACGTGATGTTGCGGCGCGCCCGGATCAACGCGGTCCAGGTCGAGCAAGGACTCAAGTCGAACCCGATCGGGGTCCCCGGCTTCCTCCTCGGCGGCGCTGCGCTGTCGGGACTGTTCTCGGCGATCGGCGGTCTCGTCGTCCGGGCGGTGAACGATGGCGTCGGCCGGGCCGTCCTCGGCGTCGCGCTGGGGGTCGTCCTGATCGGACTGTCGTGGGTGGCGCTGTACGCGGCGTCGATCGCCCGTCGACGCATCAGGCTGACCACCGACCAACCGATCAAGGTGCTGTGGGACACGATCGGTGCCGCCGGCGACCCGCCACGTGACCATTCGTACCAATTCGCCGTCGTGGCCATCGCGCTGCTCCTCCTGGCCGCGCTCGCCGCCCCACTCGTCGTTTCGGCATTCCTGATCTGATCGCGAGGTTCCCTCTCCGTGGCCCATCAGTACGACCTCGTCATCATCGGACTCGGTTCCGGTGGCACCCTCGCCGCCGAATTCGCCGCCGGCGAGCTCGGTCTCGACGTCGCAGCGGTCGAGCGCGGTCGGATCGGCGGCGACTGCCTCTGGACCGGGTGCGTGCCCTCGAAGGCGCTGATCGCCAGCGCTCGCGTTGCCCACACCGTGCGGGAAGCCGCACATTTCGGGGTCGGCGTCTCGCAGCCCGAGATCGACCTCGAGGCGGTCTGGGGCCGCATCAAGACGGTGCAGGCGAGCATCGCCGCCACCGACGATTCGCCCGATCGTTTCCGAGAGCTCGGCGTCGACCTCGTCGTCGGGACGGCACGCGTCAGCGGGTACCGCCAGGTCACCGTCGACACCGAGGAGGGCGTCGTCGAGCTCCACACTCGCTTCATCCTCGTGTGCACGGGCAGCCGACCCTCGATCCCGCCCCTCCCCGGCCTCGCGGAGGTCGACGTGATCACGAGCGAGAACCTGTTCGAGCTCGATCGCCCGCCGGAGTCACTCGTGATGATCGGCGGCGGCCCGATCGCGACCGAACTGGCCCAATCGATGGTTCGCCTCGGCGTGCCCACGACCGTGCTCGAGATGTCTCACCGATTGGTGCCGCGCGACGAGCCGGAACTGGCCGATCGGCTCGGGCAGATCCTCCGCAAGGAGGGTGTCGACCTCCACCTCGCGACGACGGCGAGCGCAGTGCGGAAAGGTGGCGACGGGGTGATCGTCGAGACCGACGAGGGCGAGTTCACAGCGGCCGGCCTCGTCGTCGCGACCGGCCGCGCCGCAAACGTCGAAGCGCTCGGTCTCGACCGTTTCGGTGTGCCGGTCGGTGCCGCCGGAGTCGAGGTCGACGGACGCAACCGGACTCTCGTGCCGAGCATCTACGTCGTGGGCGACGCCGCGGCCGATCGCCCCCAGTTCACGCACAGTGCCGCCCACGACGCCGTTGTCGCCGTCCGTGACATGTTCTTCCCCGGGCGAGGAGCTCCGGCACAACTGGTGCCGTGGTGCACCTTCACCGAACCCGAGCTCGCCCACGTCGGCCTCACCGCGGCCGAGGCCCGGGAGAAGCACGGCGCACGCAACGTGACGGTCCATCGACGCGAGCTGGCGCACAACGACCGCGCCCGCGCCGACGGCACGACCGAGGGGATGATCCTGGTCGTCACCGTCAAGGATCGCATCGTCGGTGCTCACGCGCTCGCGCCGCGTGCGGGCGAGCTCATCCACGAGCTCGCGATCGCGATCCGGTTCGGCATCGGTCTCGACGAGCTGTCCGACCTCGTCCACATCTATCCGACGTTGGCGACCGGAATCGGCCGTATCGCCGCTGATCGCTCGTTCGGTACCGCACGTCGATACCGGGTGCTCACGCGGATCAACCGTTGGCTCGGCTGACGTCAGTGGCGACGGGAGTCAGCTCGTCGAAGGTGTCGACCCGCCGCAACGACGGGAAGAGCACGGCGAAGCTCGCGGCGACCAGCACCGTGACGAACCCGCCGCCGGCGATCGCCCACGGCAAGCCGAACGCACGTGCGGTGACGCCGCTCTCGAACGCTCCGAGCTCGTTCGACGCGCCGATGAACACTCCTTCGACCGCAGACACCCGCCCGAGCTGATCGTCGGGTGTCACGAGCGGCACGATCGATCCACGGATGTACATCGAGACCATGTCGGCGGCCGAGATCGCGACGAGCGCGACGAAGGCGAGCGCATAGCTCCGCGTCAGGCCGAACACGATCGTCCCTGCGCCGAACACACCGACGACGAACAGCAAGGTCGGGCCGACCCGGCGTTGGACGGGTCGCACCGCCAGCACCACGGCCATCGCCGCCGCCCCGATGCCGGGGGCGGCCCGAAGCCACCCATAGGCGATGTCGCCGACGCCCAGGCGTTCGCTCGCGACGGCCGGGATCAGGGCGATCGCCCCACCGAACAACACGGCGAACAGATCGAGTGAGATGACCGCCAGGACGATCGGGGTCCGACGCACGAAGCGCAGCCCCTCGAGCGCCTTCGACAGGGTCGGGCGATCGGTCATCTGCTCGGGTTCGCGGAGGTACACGATGCCGAGGACCGGGATGATCGCCAGGAACTCGAGCGCCGCCGCCAATGCGTACGCCCGGGTAGCTCCGAGCGAGTAGAGGAACCCGCCCAACACCGGGCCGACGATCGCCGAACCGGTGAACGTGGCGGTCCAGAGCGCGATCACCTGCGGGAACTCGCCCGAACGGGCGATCAGGGGCGGGATCGACCGACGAGCCGGTGACAGCATGGCATCGGCCGCTCCGAACACGAACGCGATCGCGAACAGTGGCCACACGACGCCCGGGTTCCAGCGGCTGTAGACGACGAGCGCGACGGCGCAGACAGCCCGACCGAGCAGGAACAGCGCCGTGACGCGGCGGCGGTCGAACCGGTCCGCGACCCACCCGGACACGAGGACGAGGAGGATCGCCGGGATGAACTGGGCCAGCCCGATGATGCCGATGTCGAGCTCGTCGCCCGTGATGTCGAACACCTGCTTGAACAGCACCGTGACGAGCACGTTGAGACCGACGGCCGCCAGCGCCGTCGACACCAGATATCGACGCACGGCCGGTTGCTGCAGGACCTCCCGGGCGCTGGCCACGCCGGCACGCTAGTGACGGCCGCGTCGTGCATCGCGATCGTGTGACGCATGTGACCGTTCGGTGACGACTGGCGCGCTGTTGGCGCGCATTCGCGAAAATCGCTCGCATCGGTGAGTTCGCTGCCGATACGTAGTGCATATGGATATTCGGCGGGGTACCTACGAAGCGGCGATCCGTTTGGCGATCGTCCTCAGCACCATCGCGACGATCGTCGCGCTCGGACTCGATGCGACCGGCGAGGTGTCGCGACCGGCCATCGTGTTGGGCGTGATCGTCATCGGTTTCGTGGCGAGTTGGGTGCAGACCGGGAGGGCGGCACGGTCGTCGATCCCTCGAACGCGACAGCATCGCGTTGCTGTCGTGCGGGTACGACACCCGATCGGCTGACCCCGTCCGCGGTGTGACACGATCCGGGTATGAAGGTCCGGATCGGCTACGGCCTCGGCACGCGCACCACCCTTCACGACGATCGGTTCGGCCACGTCGTCGATGAGCTCGAGCGACTCGCCTTCGACAGCCTCTGGGTCTCGGAACGGATCAGCGGCGAGGCCCCGGACCCGCTCGTCGCGATGGCGTTCGGCGCGGGCCGGACGACGAACCTCAAGTTCGGGATGTCGGTGATGGTGCTTCCCGGCCGGAACCCGGTCGTGCTCGCCAAGGCCCTCGCGTCGCTGTCCACGATGTCCGGTGGACGGCTCCTTCCTGCGTTCGGTCTCGGGGCGGTGCATCCGATGGAACAGCAGGCATTCGGTGTCGAACGATCGGACCGGGCGCCGTGGTTCGACGAATCGATGGCGGTGATGCGCCAGTGTTGGACGGGTGCACCGGTCGTCCACCACGGTGAGCGTTACCACTACGACGGAATCGTCGTTCGTCCCGTGCCCGAACGGATGGATGTGTGGCTCGGCGGCTCCGCCCCGTCCGAGCTGAAGCGGGCCGGTCGGTTCGGCGACGGCTGGCTCCCCTCGTTCGTGACGCCCGCCGATGCAGAAGCGGGGCGCGTCGTGATCGAATCCGTCTGCGCCGAGCACGGACGCGAGATCGAGCCCGACCACTACGGCGTCCTCATCCCGTACTCGATGGCCGGTGTCCCGGACGAGTTGCTCGCCCATCTCGCGCGGCGACGACCTGATCTCGAGCCGTCGACGCTGGTGCCGACCTCGTGGGAGCAGTTGGTCGAGCTGATCCGGCGCTTCGTCGACGTCGGGACCACGAAGTTCGTCGTGCTCCCCGTCGACGAACCGAAGGAGTGTCCTGACTGGTCGGCGCATCTCTCCGAAGCCGCCGAGGCGCTGCTCCCGCTCGAGACCTGAGATCCAGCCGGGCGGGGCGCACGCGACTCAAGCGGGGTCTACGCCCTGCCGATGACGTTGTGATGGCTGGTCATCTGCGTCGACGGAGCACGCCGATGGCGGCGCGCATGCTCGCCCTGGTCGTCGTGCCCCTGCTTGCCGTCACGATCCTCGCCAACCACCGGGTGGACGCCGAGCAAGCGGCCGCGCGGGGCGCATCGGAGCTGGCCGATGTGGTCGAGCTCCAACAGGCGGTCGCTGCCGTCTTCCCCCCGCTCAGCTGGAGTGGATCGCGCTGACCGGACTGGCCCAGATCGATGCGCTCGGCTACCCGCGGGCACTCGTCGTCGGCTGGTCGGGCATGGACCTCGAGCAGATCTACAGCGCGAACCTGATCGAGTTCGAGGCGTCCTTCGACGCCCTGGCCGCGGGGTACGGAGATCTCGAGCTCGCGGACGGCCCGGCGCTCGGCTTGGAGCTGGCCGAGATACGCAGTGCGCTCGAGGAGCAGCGTCTGCTGAGTGGACGACGCCAAGCGACCGTTGCGGGCGTCGACGAGGTGTTCACGAGGCTCGACCAGCTGCTCGTCCAGCTGCTGGTCACCAACCGCCCGCTCGACGCGGACGGACTCTCGCTCGATCGACAACGAGCCCGTCTGAGCGCGCTCGGCAACGTGCTGTTCAGCGCCGGTGCGCTCGGCCGCGGAGCCATGACCGAGATCATGAACGGGGGGATCGACCATGCGGAGCAGATGCGCCTCGCGGCAGCGCACGACACCTACGTGGAGGTCTTCTCGGCGCTCTTGAACCCCCTGGAACGGCAGTGGTTCGAGCAGACCCGACTCGACGCACCCGACGGGCTCGCTCTTCAGCTTCCTTCCACGTCGGAGTCGGGGATGATCGCAGCGGACCCGGACGCGATCGGACTCGTCGCGAACTCGCTGCTCCGACAACTCGACTACTTCGACGCCCTCAAGGAGTTCTCCGACGAGTTCCACGAACGAACGTCGACCCTCGTCCGCGAACGCGCCGACGACGCGCGGAACGATGCCAGGACCACCCAAGTCCTGCTCTGGTCGATCGCCGGATCGACCCTCGGATTGACGATCCTCGTGCTGTGGTCGATCCTGTCACCGCTGCGCCGGCTCACACAGCGTGCCGAAGCGATCAACCACGGCGAGCTCGATCTGCCGTCGCTGCCGATCCGCGGCCCGAGCGACGTCAGATCCCTGACCGAGACCGTCAACGACATGTCGGCGACGCTGGGCCGCGTCAACGCACAGATCCGCCGGCTGGCGAGTGGTGAACCCGATGAGGTCGGCGATGCCCACGATCTCCCCGGGGTCATCGGAATATCGCTGCGCCAATCGGTCGAGCACCTGGCGAACGTGACATCGCAGTTGCATCGCAGCGAGGCCCTCTCGTCGGCGATCATCGCCCAGGCCGATGACGCGATCTGGACGATCGACGACGCCGGCCTCATCGGCACCGCGAACGCTTCGAGCGTGCGCCTCACCGGGTTGTCGGAGGAGGAACAACTCGGCCGCCCGATCGACGAGTTGTTGACACGAACGTCCGGAGAGGCCACGGTGCTCACCCGGGCGACGGACCAACCCAGGGTGCTGGTGGCGCGCAGCGTGATCGACGTCGACGACGTGAGGGTGACCACCGTCATCGCCCACGACATCTCCGAGCGCAGCCGCTTCGAGGAACGACTGCGATATCAGGCCCTCCACGATGCACTCACCGGCCTCCCGAACCGATTCGCCGTGCTGGAGCACCTCGAGGAGATCTCGGCCGAGCACACCGGCAACATCGCCGTGCTGTACCTCGACCTCGACGGCTTCAAGAGCGTGAACGACATCCAGGGTCACGCCATCGGCGACCAGGTGCTCGCCGACGTCGCCGCTCGGCTCGAGGGAGCCGTCCGCGAGGGCGATTTCGTGGGACGCCTCGGTGGTGACGAGTTCGTCGTGATCACCCACCGATTCAACCAGGTCACCGGCGTGATGACGCTCGGGCACCGCCTGGTACGAGCGATCGAGGACCCGATCGAGCACGGTGACCGGTTGTTCGCCCTGTCGGCGAGTGTCGGGGTCGCGATCCCACCTGTCGGTTCGAGTCCGCTGGAGATGATCGGTCAGGCCGACAACGCGGTCTACCAGGCCAAACGGCGAGGTCGCGGCCGCGTCGAGCTCTTCGACATGGGCATGCAGCACGAGCTCGATCGACGCTCGGAGATCGAGATGGCGCTGCGACACGCGGTGAGCCAGGACGAGCTCGTACTCCACCTCCAACCGGTGCACGATCTCCGGACCGGCCGCTTCAGCGGCGCGGAGGCACTGATCCGTTGGATGCGACCGGGGTACGGCATGGTGCCGCCGGGCGAGTTCATCCCGATCGCCGAGCGTTCCTCGGTGATCCTGGAGATCGAGCGGTGGGTGCTGACGCGCACCTGCGAACGACTCGTCGAGTGGCGCCGGCGCGAACCGGGGTGCCAGCGCCGTATCGCGGTCAACATCTCGGGCCGGCACCTGACCGAAGGCGATCTGCTCGCCGATGTCGAAGCCGTGCTGGCCGCCACAGGCGCCGACCCCACGATGCTCGAGCTGGAGCTCACCGAATCACAGCTGCTGGACGATCTCGCACGTGCGACCGCACTGCTGCAGGAGCTCCGCTCGCTGGGCATCACGATCGCGGTCGACGACTTCGGCACCGGGTACTCGTCGATGACCTATCTGCGCGAGCTGCCGATCGATGTCGTCAAGATCGACCGCAGCTTCGTGTCGCGAGCCACCGAGCACGGCTACGACTCGACGGTGATCGAGGCGATACTGGCGATCGGTCGAACGCTCGAGCTCGGTGTGGTCGCCGAAGGGGTGGAGACCGTCGACCAGCTCGAGTACGTGAAGGTGCGAGGATGCCGTGCCGCTCAAGGATTCCTGTTGGCACGCCCGATGCCGATCGAAGACGCCGAGGCGATCATCTTCGCGACACCCACGCCCGAGCCGCCCGACGAGACCGATCAGCTCTCGCAGCTGCTCGAACGCGCCGAGGGCTCGCTCAACTGACCCGCACGGCGACCGCGTCGGCGGCCTGCTTGGCGTGGTAGCTCGATCGCGTCAGCGGGCTCGCCTCGACGTGACCGATGCCGAGATCTTCACCGATCTGCTTCCAGCGCACGAACTCGCCGGGTTCGACCCAACGCGCGATCGGGAGGTGATGCGATGTGGGACGCAGGTACTGCCCGATCGTCACGATGTCGCATCCGATTCCGGCCAGATCGGCGAGCGCACCGGTCAGCTCGTCGTCGGTCTCCCCGACGCCGACCATGATGCTGGACTTGGTGAGCAACCCGGCTGCCTTGGCGTGAGCGAGGACGGACAGGCTCCGTGCGTAGCCGGCGGACGGCCGAACCGCCCGTTGGAGCCGGGGCACGGTCTCGATGTTGTGGTTGACGACGTCCGGTCGAACCTCGAACAGTCGCTCGAGCGATTCGAGCGAGCCCTTCGCATCGGAGATGAGGGTCTCGACGCGAGCACCTGGACGACGGAGCCGGATCTCGTCGACACATGCCGCCACATGGGACATGCCGCCGTCGGCGAGGTCGTCGCGGGCGACCATGGTCAGCACGACATGGTCCAGATCGAGCCGCTCGATCGCCTCGGCGACTCGCTGCGGCTCGTCTGCAGCAGGTTCGAGCGGCTTGCGGGTGTCGACGAGGCAGAACCCACATGCCCTCGTACAGCGCTCACCGAGCACCATGAACGTCGCCGTCCCGTCGGTCCAGCACTCCGACAGGTTCGGGCAGCCGGCGTCCTCGCAGACGGTGACCAGGTCGAGGTCGCGCATCGTCTTCTTGAGCTGCATGACCTCAGCGCCCAACCGCACCTTCGGGCGGAGCCATTCCGGCTTGCGCGCCTCGATCGTGAGCCCGGTCGTGATCCCGGCCTGCTCGAGTCGAGCGTGGGACCGAGGTCGGAACCTGATCGTCTCGCCGGGGCCGTCGCCTCGCGAGAACGGCGTCAGATCGTCGGGCCGCTGCTGCCACACGACGTCTTGGCGTTCGAGGACGCCACCGCCCCACCGCGCTGCGGCGAGTTGGGCGACCACGTCGACGACGTGGTGCATCGACACGTCGACACCCTCCTCGGCGAGCGACGTGACGGGCCGATCGGCGATCCCGCAGGCGACGATGTGTCGGCGCATGTACGTCATGTCGGTGGCGATGTTCAACGCGAAGCCGTGCATCGTGCGGCCGCGCGCCAAGCGCACACCGATCGCCGCGATCTTGCGCGGGTTGGTACCGGCCGCGTCGACCCAGACACCCGGGTACTCCGGCAACCGGCCGGCGCCGGGCACACCGAGCTCGGAGAGCGCCTCGATGAGGAGATCCTCGACCGCGCGCACGTGGTCGAGTGAACCCTTGGCGTTGGGCAGCGACACGATCGGGTAGCCCACCAGCTGACCGGGCCCGTGATAGGTGATGTCGCCCCCGCGCTTGACCGCGACGAAGTCGGCACCCACGTCTGCCGGATCGCAGCGCAGGTTCCGGCGCAGGTCGGCGTGCGGGCCGTACGTGAACACGTGGTCGTGCTCGAGCAGGAGCAGGTGTTGCTCGTGTCCTCGCCCGAACAATGCCTGTTGCACCGCGAGTGCCTCGCGGTACGGCACCCTCCCCAGCCAGCGGACGCGGAGGAGGGAACCTCGGTTCATCAGAGCTCGGCGTTCCAGTCGCGCGTCTCGATGATCTCCTTCACCTTCTTGAGGAAGCCGGCGGCGTAGGCACCGTCGAACGCTCGGTGGTCCCAGCTCATCGCGAGGTTGCCGACCGGATGGATGGCGATCGCCTCGCCGCCGTCGGACCCGGTGGTGACGACCGGCTTGCGCACGATCGCATCGGTGGAGATGATCGCGACCTGGGGCTGGTTGATGATCGGCATCGTGAGGACCGAGCCGGCCGAACCGTTGTTGGAGATCGTGAACGTCCCGCCGGAGATCTCGTCGGGGCCCAACTTGCGGGCGCGCGCGGTTGGCGAGATCGCTGATCTCGCTCGCGATCGCCTTCAGGCGCTTGGTCTCGGCATCGCGGATGACCGGAGCGAGCAGCCCCTCGTAGTCGAGGTCGACGGCGATCGCGAGATCGATGTACCCGTGGACGACCAGTTCGTCATCGCCGACGCTCGCGTTGAGGTGGGGGAACTCGGCCAGGCCGTCGACCAGCGCCCTGGCGATGAACGGCAGGTAGGTGAGACCGAAACCCTCGGTGGCCCTGAAGTCCGCCTTGACCCGCGAACGGGTGATGTCGACGTTGGCGAAGTCGATCTCGACCACGCTGAACGCGTGCGGCGAGGTCGCCTTGCTCATGATCATGTGGGCGCCCGTGAGCTGTCGAATCTTCGACAGCTTGACCGTGGTGTCTCGCTGACCGGCGATCGGTGACGGTGCCGTTCCCGGGACGGGGGGCGCCGCAGGGGCGGGAGCGGGGGCCGCTGCGGGGGCGGAGGCGGGCGCTGCGGGAGCCGCTGCGGGAGCGGGGGCGGGCGCTGCGGGAGCCGCTGGTGGCGCTGCGGCGGGCTTCGAGCCGGTCGAGTCGATGTGATCGAGCACGTCCTCGCGGGTGATCCGCCCACCAGGACCACTCCCCGTGAGGTCGTCGGGGTCGATGCCGTGCTCGTTGACGAGCCGGCGCACCACCGGCGACAGCAGACGACCGTCGCCGCGGTTGGGCGTCTCGGCTGCCGGAGCCGGGGCCGGAGCCGATTCGGCCGACGGCGCGGGCGCAGGTTCCGGCTCAGGCGCGGGCGCGGGTGCCGGCGCAGGTTCAGGCGCGGGCGCGGGCGCAGGTTCGGGCGCAGGTTCCGCCGTCGGTTCGGGCGCCGGCGCCGGCGTGTCCGCACCTGCAGCGCCGGCCTCACCCACGACGGCGACGACGACACCGACGTCGACGGTGTCGCCTTCGGCGACGCGGATCTCGGTCACCGTGCCGGCGACGGGCGACGGCACCTCGGTGTCGACCTTGTCGGTCGAGACCTCGAAGAGCGGTTCGTCCGCGGCAACGGTGTCGCCGACCTGCTTGAACCACTGCGTGATGGTTCCCTCGGTCACGGTCTCGCCGAGTTGGGGAAGGGTGACGTCAGCCATGATCGGTGTCTTTCGCTCCTGTTGCTCCGAAGGTTCGGTCGATGTGGGTGGATGTCGAGTTGGTCGTCGAGTGAAAGGTCGAGTGAAAGGTCGAGTGAGAGATCGAGTGGATGGGTGGTCGGGTGGGTGGTCGGATGGGTGGTCGGATGGGTGGTCGGATGGGTGGTCGGATGGGTGGTCGGATGGGTGGTCGGATGGGTGGCGGAGGTCGGGTGGGTGGCGGATGGATCGTCGGATGGATCGTCGAGCGTCAACCGTTGAAGCTGCGACCGGTCAGCGACAACATCGTCTCACCGAACAGCTCCGTCATGCTCGGGTGCGGTTGGATGAACTCGGCGACCTCGGCGACGGTCGCCTCCCAGTTGACCGCGAGGTAGCCGCCGGAGAGTTGCTCGGTGACCCACGGGCCGACCATGTGGACGCCCAGCACCTGGCCGGCCGTGCCGTCGGCGTTCCTCTTCGCGATCACCTTGACCATGCCCTCGGTCTCGCCGACGATCTGGGCTCGGCTGTTGAACTTGAACGGGTGCTTGCCGACGACGATGTCGATGCCGGCTTCGTTGCAGGCGTCCTCGCCGGGGCCGGCCCAGGCGACCTCCGGATGGCAGTAGATCGCCCACGGGACACGGTCGTACATCACCGGCATCGGTTGCTCGCCGAGCAGGTGTTTGATCACCAGGATGGCTTCGGCGTAGCCGACGTGAGCGAGCTGCGGCGTGTCGATGAGGTCACCGACGGCGTACACGCCCGGAGCGCTCGTCCGGCAGAACTGGTCGACGACGACGAACCCTCGACCGTCGACCTCGACGCCCGAACCCTCGAGGCCGAGCTGGTCGGCGAACGGTCGCCGCCCGACCGAGACCACGACGACATCGACATCGACCGACTCACTGTCGCCGAAGTGGACCGTGGTGCCACCACTGCCGGTCGGGGTGTGCCCGTTCACCATCACGCCGGTGCGGATCTCGATGTTCTTCTTCTTGAAGCTGCGCACGACCACGTTGGCGACATCGGCGTCGAGACCCGGGAGGATCTTCGGCAGCCCCTCGAGGATCGTGACCTGCGCGCCGAGATCGGCGAACGTGGACGCGAACTCGCACCCGATCGCTCCGCCTCCGATCACGGCGACGCGCTCGGGCACGTAGTCGAGATCGAGCACCTCGTCGCTCGTCATGATGGGCCCGCCGCGCTCGAAGTTGGGGATCAACCGTGGGACCGAACCCGACGCCAGCACGACATGCGATCCGGTGATCGTCGCCGAACCCCCGTCGTTCATGGAGATCGACACCGTGTGGTCCGCGCCGAGCGAACCGACACCGTTGAACACCTCGACCTTGCGGCCCTTGCACATCGCCGCAATCCCCCCGACGAGACCGGCGACGATCTTCTGCTTGCGTTGCTGGGTGACGGCGAAGTCGACGGTCGGGGCGCTCGACTGGATGCCGAAGTCGGCGCTGTGCTCGACGTGACGCTTGACCGCCGCGGTCTCGAGAAACGCCTTGGCCGGGATGCATCCCCGGTTCAGACAGGTACCACCGAGCGCGTCCTTCTCGATCAGGGCGACCTGGAGACCGGCCGAGGCGGCGTAGAGCGCAGCGGCGTAGCCGCCCGGCCCGCCACCGATGACGACGACATCGAACGAATCACTCACCCGCTCCACCGTATCGCCCCTACCCGCGGGTAACGCACGGACCCGGACGCCGGGCCCCGAGCCGCGTCAACCGAGGACCCAACGGGCCTGCTCGTCGCCTCGCTCGTAGAACAACACACGGGAGTTTCCATCGGCCGTTGACACGTCGAAGCGGACGAGGCACTCCTGTTCGACCGATGTCGTCGCGCCGCAGAGACCGCCACGGGCCGCACGGTCGGGGGTGAGCGGGCGCCCCGACGCGATCAGCCGGAATCCGGTCGCTCCGTCGCTGTCGTCGACGCCGCCGATCCGGATCGAGACGTCGAGCGCGTCGCCGGTCTCCACTGCGCCGAGCACCGTCACTGACATGTCGCCCACCTCGACCTGCTCACCGATCGGAACCGGTTCGGCGACGTCGTCCTGGGTCGTGAGCTGGACGAGGAACACGGCTCCGGCGAGCATGATCGCGAGGCCGCACCCGAGTGCGAGCAGCAGCAGGGTCCGGGTCTTCATCGGCGACCCAGGCTAACGGCGGCCCCGAGACGGCCGACGGCGCCCGAACTGCGAAACACTTGCGAAACGGCCGCCGACGCGACCCGGCTGCTCAGCGCCAGGGCGATACCATCCCGGCCGTGTTCCGACGTCTGCTCCCCCTCGGTCTGGCCGGCATCCTGCTGGCCTGCGGTGGCGGAGACGCCGACCGCCCGAGCGCTTCGGCCGCGACGTCCTCGCCGTCTGTGTCGGTCGAGGCGGCCGCGACCGACACAGACGGTGCGACCGACACCGGCAGCGGAGTCGTTCCGGACGCGCCGGCGGCGTTGCAGTTCTCGGCGCCGCTGGTCGGCGGCGGCGACATCGAGCTCACGACGTTGGCCGGCCGCCCCGTGCTGCTGTGGTTCTGGGCTCCCTGGTGAAGCACCTGCAATCGAGAAGCCGCCTCGGTCGAGGCGGCCAAGCAGAAGTGGGCCGGACAGGCCGAGTTCGTCGGGGTGGCCTGGAGCGGCTCCGAGGAGCAGTTCGAGGAGTTCATCGACCGCTACGGGTTGAGTTTCCCCCAGATCAGTGACGACGGTGCCGAGGTGTTCACCCGATTCGGCGTCGCCTCGCAGCCGGCATTCGCCGTCATCCGGCCCGACGGCGAGGTCCAGACCCTCCTGGGTTCGGCCGACGAGTCGTTCCTCGACTCGCTGATCGAGGACGCTCTCGTCTGACCGGTGCCGAGCCGGCGACGGTTTCGACCGCCTCCGGTCAGTCGCCGTAGCCCTGCCCGATGCAGTCGTAGTAGCGCTGGTCGTACTCGGCGTCGTCGAACACCTGATACCAGTTGCGACCTTCGAAACACTCCAGATGGGTGATCTCGCTCGGCAGCTCGTACAACGACACGTCGCCACTGTCGACCAGCGCGAGGAAACACTCGCGTGCCGCCTCTGCCGTCGCGATGAACTCGTCGTCGGCCAGCGAGTAGATCTCGCTGGTCCACGACACCTCGGCGTACCCGCACTCCGGATGACGCAGTGCGGCGGGCATCGCCGCCGGTTCGATGTCACCCGATGCGACGTACGACTCGAAGCACGAGGTGGCCTCGGCGGCCGTCGGCAGCTCGTAGCACTCGAACCACCCCTCGTCGGCGGGCTGCGCGACGTCCTCGAGATCGCCGGTCAGGATGTCGTCGGTCAGGATGTCGTCGGTCAGGATGTCGTCGGTCGGTGGCAAGAATCCACCGCCGGCGAGATCGTTCATCGAGTCGAAGATCGCGTCCTCGAAGCCGTCGAACGCCGGCCCGAACGCCGCGATGATCTCGTCGAGCTCCTGACGATCGAGTGCACGGAGCACGGCCAGGAACACCTCGGTGAAGCTGCCGATCGGGCTGACGTACCACGCGCCGTCGTGCTGGCGAACCTCGATGCCGAGCGGTTCGATGTCGGAGAAGGCCGACTCGATCGCCTCGAACAGACGAGCGACGTCCGGGTCGCTGCCGAAGAGCGAGTCCAGGGCCTCCGCACTGCCCGTGTCGACACCGCACTGTTCGATCTGCTCGCCCTCGAACGACGCGCGGACGCAGTCGTTCCGGAACGAGAACGAGAACGCCGAGCCGTCGAGGTCACCCTCGATCGCGAGGGCGTCGACGAACGCCGTCCGCGTGTCACCACTGCCCTCGACTCGGACCTGGCGCTCGGTGATCTCCCATCGCAGGGGAACCTCGGCCAAGGCGGCCGTGGCATCGTCGAGGAAGAGCGGTGCATACCGTTGCAGCGCAGCGGCCTCACCGGGGTTGAGCGACCGGATCACTCCGGTCAGATCGATGGCCTCGACCCGATCGAGCAGCTGGTCGATCGCCGCTTCAGCGCTGGCCGCGCCGTCGGCTCCGACGCCCTGCGCCGGGATGTCGGTGCCGGGCGCCCCCTCCGCACGGGCGAGCTCGGCGACGCTGTGGAGCAGGCTGAAGTACCACTGACCGTCGTCCTCGACCGCCGTCAGCCAGAAGTCGAGCCGATCGGACTCGGTGACGCGGGTCCCGCGCAGCTCGGTGAGGGCGTCCTCGGGCAGATTGTCGGTGATCAGCGAACCGACCGGGAGGTCGCCTCCGTCGACGCTGACGACCACATCGGCGCGCAGGTCGATGTTGACGATGTCGTCGACGTTGGTGTTCCGGACGGTGACGTCCTCACCCGACAGCTCGATGTCGAGGCCGCTGATCTGTGACAGATCGGTCTCCGCCAACACGTCGAGGCGTTGCAGTTCCGACACCATCTCGACGAACGGATCGCCGAGGGCGACTCGCTCGCCCGGCAACAGGGTGTCGATGAGCCCGAGTACGTCCTCGTTCTCGACCGCCGTCAGGAGGTCCACGCCGAGCTCCTCGGGCGAGGAGGCGCCTCCTGCGGTCTCGCCGGTCAGGTTCGCGACGGCGAACACCCCGGCACCACCGACGGCGAGAACGGCGGCGACGGCGCCGCCGACGAGCAACTTGGACCGCTTCGGCCGATCGAGACCGGCCGGACCGACTGGTTCGACGAGGGGTCCGGTGGGCAGGGGCGGCGCCGGCACGCCGGCGCCGGGCGCCCAGGGCGACTCCGGCGAGGCCGGGGCTGTGGCGACCGGCGGCGTCGGCAGGCTCGGTGGCAGCGACGGTGGCAGCGACGGAGGAGGCGGAGTGGAAGCGGAGGGAGAAGCGGAGGGAGAAGAAGCGGGGGCGGGAGCGGGATCAGGCAGCAGCGGAGGAGGCGAAGCGTCACCGTCGGGCTGAGAGGTCGGGGCGGGCGGCTCGCCGGCGTCGGCCGGCGGCTTCCAGGGTGAGTCGTCCTGCATTGTGATCGACGGTATCCAATCGTGTGGGGGTGCCTCGGCCGGTGTCGCTCCCGGCGCTCCAACATCTTCTCATCGGACGGAACCGGCGCCGACTTGACGATCTCATGAACCAAGCGTGCCGATTCGACTTCCGGCGGTCCCCGACGATCGGTCAGTCGTCGATGCGACGGTCCTTGTCGTAGTCCCCGAGTCCCGGCTTGAACGTCTTGTCGTCCAAGAACTGCCGCATCGCCTCCTGCCGCCCACGCGTCTCGTCCACGTACATCAAGGCCTCCTGAGCTCGCACCTGGTAGTCGAGCGCCTCGTCGTAGTCCTGCAGTCGCGTCACCCTGATCGTCCGCTTCGTCGCCTTCAGCGTCGCCCGGTTCTTTCGGAGCAGAACAGCGGCGACTTCGCGAACGCGGGCTTCGAGTCGATCCGCCGGTACCGACTCGTTCACGAGTCGCGCCACTGCGGCCTGCCGGCCGGTCAGGTTCTCCCCCATCAGCGCGTGGTACATCGCGTCGCGCATCGGCATCAGGTCGACCACCACCTTCGACGCTCCTCCACCGGGCAGGATGCCCCAGTTGACCTCCGACAACCCGAAGGTGGCGTCGTCGGAACAGAACGCGAGATCACAGGCGTACAGCGGTGCGTATGCGCCACCGAAACACCAGCCGTGCACCATCGCGATCGTGACCTTCTCGAAGTTCCGAAGCCGGGAGAACCATCCGTACGACTCCATCTGGCTCCGCCGGATCGCTTCGATGCCTTCGGCTTCGGGTTCGCGGAAGTACTCCTGGAGGTCCATGCCGGCGCTCCAGGCGTCGCCCTCGCCACCCAAGACCAACACGCCGACGTCGTCGCGGAACTCGAGCTCGTCGAGGACGCGCATCATCTGGCGGTTCAGGCGGCGACTCATCGAATTGCGCTTCTCGGGGCGGTTGAACCGCACCCACGCGATCCCGCCCTCGACGTCGAAGGTCACGGTGTCGGCTTCTGCTCGTTCGTTCACCATGGTGACCACTGTGACACGCCCGCCGGCGGCGACGGTGCCGGCGTCGTTCCGGTGCCGTCGCACCGTCGAGCGTTCGGGTGCGGACCGGCCTAGCGTCGTCACCATGCGAGTTGGTATCACCGGTTCATCAGGACTCATCGGCACGGCACTCCGCGCACACCTCGCCGCCGCCGGTCACGTCCCCGTCCCGATCGTGCGTGGCACCGCTGCTGCCGACGAGATCGCGTGGGATCCCCCGGCCGGCCGGCTCGATCCGGCCGCACTCGCCGAGGTCGACGCGGTGGTCCACCTCGCGGGCGCCGGCATCGGTGACCACCGGTGGACCGACGAGTACAAGCGGGAGATCATGGACAGCCGGGTCGTCACCACCACCCTGCTCTCCGAGACGCTCGCCCAGCTCGGTTCCGCCGGCCCGCAGATCCTCCTGAGCGGTTCGGCGATCGGCATCTACGGCGATCGCGGGGACGACACCGTCGACGAGACATCGACCCAGGGTGACGGTTTCCTCGCCGACGTCTGTCGCGCCTGGGAAGCCGCCACCGCGCCGGCCGAGGCCGCAGGCGTGCGCGTGGCTCACCTCCGGACAGGCATCGTGCTCAGCGCCGCCGGTGGGGCACTCAAGAAGATGCTGCCGCTGTTCAAGCTGGGCGTCGGCGGCCGCTTCGGCACGGGCGAGCAGTGGATGAGCTGGATCTCGATCACCGACGAAGTCAGCGCCATCCACCACCTGCTCACCAGCTCGGTCAACGGACCGGTCGACCTGACGGCTCCGACCCCGACCCGCAACAGGGAGTTCGTCGACGTGCTCGGTGACGTACTGAAGCGCCCGTCGTTCCTGCCGGTGCCGTCGTTCGGACCGAAGTTGCTGCTGGGCTCCGAACTGGCCGACGCGCTGCTGTTCGACGGGCAGCGCGTGATTCCCTCGGTCCTCTCCGACGACGGCTTCGAGTTCGCGCACCCGACCCTCGAGCCGGCGCTGCGAGCCGTGCTCGGTCGCTGACGACTCCCACGATGGCACGATGGCTGGAGCTGTGAACGTGTCGATCAGCGCATCCCGCCCCGTCGTGGTCGTGGGTGCAGGTCTCGCCGGCCTGGCGTGCGCGACCACGCTGCATCGGGCCGGGATGCCCGTGCGAATCGTGGAAGCGAGCGACGGCGTCGGCGGACGGGTTCGCACCGACGTGGTCGATGGCTTCCGGCTCGATCGCGGCTTCCAGGTGCTGCTGACCGCGTACCCCGAGGCCCACCGCCAGCTCGACCTCGAAGCGCTCGACCTCCGGCGGTTCGACCCCGGCGCACTGGTGCACCTCGGCGCCGAGCACTCGGTCGTGGCCGATCCGTTCCGCGCTCCGACCCGACTGTTGGACGCCATTCGCAGTCCGGCCGTGACATTCACCGACAAGCTGCGGATCGCGCTGTTGCGACGTCGGGTACGGGCGGTCCACCCGGCCTGCCTCCTCCGCGGCGACGACCTCCCGACGATCGATGTCCTCCGCCAGGCCGGTTTCTCCGACCGCAGCATCGATCAGTTCTTCTCGCCGCTCTTCGGCGGCATCCAGCTCGACCCGGGGCTCCAGACCTCGCGCCGGATGTTCGACGTCATCTTCCGCATGCTCGCCGACGGTGACTCGGCCGTGCCTGCGGCGGGCATGCAGGCGATCCCCGATCAGCTCGCTGCCCAACTCCCCGACGGAACGATCGCGCTCGACACGCCGGTGACGGCCATTGCCGCGGGCCGGGTGTCGACGCCCGCCGGGCCGATCGATGCCGGCACGGTCGTCGTCGCCTGCGACGGACCGACGGCGGTGCGCCTGCTGGGCCTCCCCGAGGTCGGTTCGAAGTCGGTCGGCGCGGTCTACTTCGCCGCCGACGCTCCGCCCACCGACGAGAAGCTGGTCGTACTCGACGGGTGCGGCGGACCGGTGCTCAACGCCGCAGTGATGTCGAACGTCGCGCCGTCGTACGCCCCCACCGGTCGTCATCTCGTCGTGGGGGCGATGCCGGGTCACATCGGCGACGATCTGGCGTCGACCGCTCGGCGGTCGATGCGGGCGTGGTGGGGCGGACAGGTCGACCGGTGGGAACACCTCGCGACGTACCGCATCCAGCACGGCCAACCCGCCCACACGATGCCGTTTCGACCGAAGCAGCGCACCGATCTCGGGGACGGTCTGTGGGTCTGCGGCGACCATCGCGACACCGCGTCGATCCAGGGCGCGATGTATTCCGGTCGACGGTGTGCCGAGGCGATCCTCGGCACACCGTGACCACCCGATCGGCGACGACGATCAGGCCTTGACCAGCTCGACGTCGAGTTCGATCTGCACCTTCTCACCGACCAGCACCCCGCCGGTCTCGAGCGGTGCGTTCCACTCGATGCCCCAGTCCTTGCGGTTGATCGTGGCCGTGGCGCTGAACCCGGCGCGGGTGCCTCCCCACGGATCCTGACCGGTGCCATCGAACTCGAGGTCGAACACGACCGGCTTCGTCACACCCTTGATCGTGAGGTCTGCGTGCAGCTTGACGAGGCCTCCCTGGGCCTCGAAACGCGTCGAGCGCAGCGACATCGTGGGGTACTGCTCGATGTCGAAGAAATCGTTCGTACGCAGGTGCCCGTCACGGTCACCGTTGCCGGTGTCGATCGAGGCCATCCGCACCTCGGCGGTCAGGGTCGACCGGAGCGGATCATCAGCGACCTGGATGTCGGCGGAGAAGTCCGAGAACGAGCCGCGGACCTTGGCGACCATCATGTGGCGGGCGATGAAACCGATCCGCGTGTGGGTCGGGTCGACGCTCCACGTTCCGGCGGGGATCTGCAGGTCGGAGGGCTGGGTGGCGGTGGACATGGGAGGGTTCCTTTCGTGCGCCGTCGAGGCGAGTTGATTGCGTTCGCAAGTGTATCGACAGATGCTTGTGGCCGCAACTTTTGCGGGTCATGAGATACGATGTGATCATGAGCGATCTCGATCAGCGACACCCCGCCACCACCCGCTGGCTCGACTCCGACGAGATGGAGGCCTGGCTGTCGTACATCGAAACCCAGGGCGACCTCCTGTCGGCACTCGAGTCCGACCTCGATCCGACCGGGCTCACCCTCGGCGACTACCAGGTGTTCGTGTACCTCTCGGGCGCCGACGAGCAGTCGATGCGCATGTGCGATCTCGCCGACCTGCTCCAACTGTCGCCCAGCGGACTGACCCGACGACTCGACGGCCTCGTGCGTGCCGGGTGGGTCGAGCGACGCAGTTCCGACATCGACCGCCGAGTGATGCTCGCCGTGCTCACCGAAGCCGGCCGATCCAAGCTGGACGAGGCCGCTCCGGTCCACGTCGACAGTGTGCGCGATCGCATCCTGGATCGCCTCGACCGTGCCGATCTCGAGGCGATGGCCCAGATCTTCCGCAAGATCCGGGTCGGCCTCGACACCTGAGCGACTGCTAGAACCGAGTCGTGACCCTCCTCCCGGCCGGTTTCCACTCCTACGTCGCGAACATCGGCGTGAAGGATCACACCGACGACTTCGTCGTGCTCGCAGCCGATCATCCCGTCGCCGCGGCTGGGGTGTTCACCAAGAGCCGCTTCGCCGGCCCGAGCGTCACGGTGAGCCGCGACCATCTCGCCGACCGGCGCGCCCGAGCCGTGGTCATCGTCTCGAAGAACGCCAACGTCGCCAACGGACCCGTTGGCGATGCGGATGCCCGGGAGCTCGTCGCCGGAGTCGCCGCGCGGCTGGGCTGCGACGCCGGCGACGTGTTGATCGCCTCGACCGGTGTGATCGGCCGCCGCTACCCGATGGATCGCATCCGGGCCGGCGTCGCCGCGCTCCCCAGCCGGCTCGTCGGCGACTCGGTCGACGCCGTCGCCCGCGGCATCATGACGACCGATACCGTCCCGAAGATCGCCGAAGCCACGGTCGAGGGCAGCACCGCACGAGTCGTCGGCATCGCCAAGGGCGTCGGCATGATCGAACCCGACATGGCGACGATGATCGCCGTCGTGCTGACCGATGCGGCGATCGACGGCATCGACCTCGATCACGCGTTCCGGCGCGTGGTCGACCGCACGTTCAACTGCGTCAGCATCGACACCGACACCTCGACGAGCGACACCGCGGTCGTGCTCGCCAGTGGGGTCGCCGGACCGGTCGACGCCACTGCCCTCGACGACGCGTTCGATCACGTGTGCCGCGCGCTGACCATCGCGATCGCTCGCGACGGCGAAGGTGCCGAGACCCTCATCGAGGTCACGGTCGATCGAGCCAGCGACATCGCACAGGCGAAGCGGGTGGCGAAAGCGATCGTCAATTCGCCACTGGTCAAGACCGCTGTCCACGGCGCCGACCCGAACTGGGGACGGATCGCGATGGCGGTCGGCAAGTGCACCGACGACACCGACATCGATCCCGAGCGGGTCGTGATCCGCTTCGGAGGCACCGAGGTCTACCCGAATCGACTCGACGAGGCCGAGCTCGCCGAACTCTCGGTCTACATGCGCCGCGAGGAGGTCCAGATCGGGGTCTCGCTCGGTACCGGCGACGCGTCGGCCACCGTCTGGGGCTGTGATCTCACCGACGGCTACGTGCGCATCAACGCCGACTACACGACCTGAACCCACCAGCTCGACCGGCTCGGCCGAACGCTCAGTCGATGGTGGTGACCGTCAGCCGGTCGACACGCACGTACGCGTTGCCGTGCCACCAGACGCGCGTCGTCAATGCGTGGCCGCAGGCGCCGGTCAGCTCGAACTCGATCTCGAACGACTGGTAGGTCATGCGCGCCGCGAACTCGTTGCGCCGAATCGCACGACTGGCGAGCACCTGGCCGGCGGTGACGTCGAACACCACGAGTGTGACCACGACCTCGTCGCCCGTGTGGTCGTCGACCATCAGTCGAGCGTCCACCGTTGCGGCACCGCCGCCCCAGTCCGTCGCGGCCGGTCCGACGACCAGGTACCCCGGGTCGTCGACGGTCACGGATGCCGACCACCCATCGCCGTCGGGTCGGCCGACCTCGTGGAGGAGGTCCGTCTCCGCTTCGGCGCTGCGTGTCACGGGCACGCCGTCGTGTGCCCCGGGCAGCTCCAGACGGCGACGCGCCTCGATGCTCGACGCACCGCCCTCGATCGGCAACGAGATGCCCCCGTGGATCAGCCCGCCGCCCAACTCGATGGCGCCGTGCATCTCGCCGAGGCAGATGCCGACACAGGCGTTGTCGGACGGACCGACGTTCGACACTGTCGCCGACCGGCCGGTGATGTAGTCGTTCGACACGCTCAACGTGATCGGCTGGTCGAGCCACGCCATCACCACGTCGGTGCGCAGCGCCGCGAAATCGACTCGTGTGAACTCCCCGGCCGGCAGCGAGATCCCGTACCGATCGTTGTCGATCGCAGCGGACTCCGGCCGCACGAAGGTGGCGATCCGCTTCAGCGGATGAGGCTCCGGCCAGGCCGTGACGACGAAACCGCCGATGAGGCTCATCGGCCCGCTGAAGGGCGGGTTGTCCGCAGGGTTGCGGAATTGCAGCACGCGATCGAGGTGGTCCACGTTGCCGTACAACTCGTAGCCGACCCGCAACATCACCGGCCGGCGAAGGCCGTCGGCGAACAGCCAGTCCCGCTCGCACGCGTCCCCGTCGAAGGTGCCGTCGCCATCGGCCACCTTGACCAGGCGACCCTCCCACACGACGCGCAACCCACCGGGAATCGTGGCTCGTTCGACGGGCTCGCGCACCCGATTCCAGCCAGCGACGCGGCGGTTGCACGCCGACCACCACGGAACGTCCGGATCCGTGATCGGTGCCGCCTCGGCGAGCCCGTACTGGTTGCACCAATCGGTGGACGCGCACGTCGGCGGGTCGTCGGCCTCCGGCGTCCGGGACGGGAACTCGATGTGGTCGGCACCGCTGTAGCCGGGGGCCCACCGTCCGTCGCCGAACTCGCCGACGATCAGGAAGTTCACCGGGCGCTCCTCGTCACGGACCGCGAAGTCGAGCGCGTCGGCTGCCAGCCCGTTGAGCCGCCAGAGGCCGTTCATCTCGCCGAAGAACCCGGTCTGGTCCAGCCACGCCATGTAGAAGCGGCCGACGAAGACCAGATCATCGGGGAGCGGCCCCTGCTCGTCGCCGGTCGGGAAACCCAGCCCGGCGAGGGCCTGACGGGCGAGACCGACGATGTGCGCATCGGACGACGCCGAGTAGTTGAGGATCTCCGGCAGGTCGTCCGTCGCCGCACGGGTGTCGGCGCCATTCGACGGAGCGGTCGTCGTGCCACCGGTCGTCGTGCCACCGGTCGTCGTGCCACCGGTCGTCGCTCTCGGAACGGGTGCGGCCGGCTCGGACGTCGCGGCGGGACCGGTCACCGCCGATTCCCGGGACCGAGGCTCGATCATCGTCGGTGGCAACGAACGGTCGGTTGCGCATGCCGACGCCATCGACACCGACACCATCGATGCCGACGCCAACACCGCACACCACCGGCCGGGCATGGCTTCCTCGCTCGTCGATTCCAGTGTCCCGCCACCGAGCAAGCCGCACCAGAGGCCGACGTCACATACGAACCCCGTCAGCTCGACGTGAGCAACCTCCGACGCTCGCCGATGGACATGCCGCGCCGGCAACTGATTGGCGTCCGGCACCGAACCCCGAGCATGATGACATCGTCCACCCACCGATGTGAGGATCGCCATGGCAGTGTTCGCGAACTACGACGGAATCACAGGTGAGTCGCAGGATCCTGCGCACCGGACCTGGATCGATGTCATCGACGTCGCCTGGGGTATGCACCGAACGCACGACGGCACCAATGGCCACCAGCGCAGCCGGGCGGTCATCGAGAACCTCACGGTGACGATCCGCCACGACAGGGCGTTCCCGAAGCTGCAGGAGAGCTGCCTCGCCGGCAAGGTCATCCCAAGGCTCGTGATCGAGCACACCGCATGCCACGACGACGGCCGCGTGACGTCATTGAGACACGAGCTCACGGATGTGACGATCACGAGCGTGCACATCGCCGCACCGGGCGAGGACGAGCCCGGCCGTCCGACGGTCGCTATCAGCAACCGCTTCCAGAGCATCAAGGTGAGCTATGCCGAGTGCGGGAGCGACGGCCCGGAGACCGTCTCGATCGACACGAGTTCGGCCGCTGACGACGCCTGATCGAACCGGCATGCGGCATACCGGTTTGCCGCCCGGCCCGTATCCGAGCAGGATGACCTCGTCCGACGACAGAGGTGAGGCTCACCATGGCAGTGTTCGCGAGATACGACGGCATCGACGGCGAGTCCCAGGATGCCCAGCACCCGGAGTGGATCGACGTCCAGGCGTTCGCGTGGGGAATGCACCGCCCCGACGGCGGGGGCGCAGGTCAGAGCCGGCGCCGTGGCAGCACGGTCGTCGAGAACCTCAGCTTGACCATCGGGTACGAGAAGGCCTCCCCGAAGCTCGAGGAGAGCTGCCTCGACGGTCGGGTCATCCCGAAGCTCGAGATCGAGCAGACGGTGACGTTCGCGGGAGGTCGCGTCACGTTGCTCAGGTACGAGTTGAGGAAGGTGACGATCACCAACGTGCAGATCAGTGGATCGGGCGATGACGAGGCGGGGCCGCCGGTCGTGGTGATCGGCAACCGGTTCGAGCGGATCACGGTGACCTACAGCGAGTACGGGTCCGACGGGACGAAGCAGGGCGACGTCGACTACGACTGGAAGGCCGAGAAGGGCGACAAGTAGCTGCGGCGTCAGATCGTCGCCGGCACGACCGGCACGACGATCGGCCCGAGCGCTCCCTCGTTCGCCGTCGGCGCAGGCTCCGGATCGCCGATTTCGCCGCGTGCGAGTACCGCACCGGTGACGAGGGGCAGCCACAGATCGAACAACCGGAACAACGCGACGGCGACCGCCGCTGAACCCGCCGATGCGCCGGCGGTGATCAAGAGGGCCGCCGTCGATGCCTCGACCGTACCGACCCCGCCTGGCACGATCGTCACCATCGAGGCGGCCAGCGCCGTCGCGTAGACCACCAACGCTCCCGGTGCGCTGACGGGCAGACCCGCGGCCATCACCGCCGCCGTGAGCATCAAGGCTCCCAGCAACTTGGACGCCACGGCGTGGAACAGCAGTTGGCGCATCACCTCCGGACGGGCGCGCGCCTCGCCGATCGCGTCGAACAGGTCGCTGGGGAACACCGCATCGGCACGATCGTGGCGATCACCTCGGCGAAATCGCCGACGCATCCGTTGCCCGAACTGCCACATCGACATCGCTGCGCTCCTGCTGCGCATCACCACGAGCGCCGTGACCGAGACGAGTGCGCCGTAGAGCACGAACCCGGCCGATGCCGCGATCCACCATCCGGTCAGCCCTCCCGTCGCTGCCAGCACGGCGACGGCCAACGTCAGCAGGATGCCGAGGGCGGCGAAGGACGCCGACGCGGTGAGCACGCAGGCGGCCGCCACCGGACCGGGGGCATGTCCGCGGCGTCGCCCGTGGCGCACGAACACGGCGAGCCCGACCGCGCCGGCGGACTTCACGAGCTTCTGCGCCGCAAAGCCGACGGCCGCCGTGTGTGTCATCGCGCCGACGCCGACGTCGATGCCGACCGCCCGGTGCGCCGACCGGTTCAGCGCGCCACGATTGGCGATCGCTGCGCCGGAGCACAGCATGCCGAGGAGCGTGATCGCCGGATCGATCGAGGTCACGCCTGCGAGCAGCTCGCTCACGAACACTGCGTTCCCGACAGCGAAGGCCGCGGCGGACGCGCCGAACACCAGCACGATCACGGCGGTGACGATGCGTCGGCGGGTTGACATGTCAGGTGCTCCAGGGGTGGATCGTCCGGGCGACCATCGCCACCCGGTGCTGGTTCATCGGTCACTCGACCGCGAACCTCCAGTTCGGTGTCGAATTTCTCACCAGAGGTTCACGACACCGTTCGCGCACGACGAGGAGAGCGGCCTGACGCAGTGCCCCTACGCTCGTCGGGATGAAGATCTCCATCATCGGGGCCGGTTCGGTCGGGACGGCCATCGCGTACGCCAGCGCCATCCAGGGGGTCGGCGACGAGATCGCTCTCTACGACCTGAACGGGTCCAAGGCCACCGCCGAGATCCTCGATCTCCGCCATGGACTGCAGTTCGTGCCCGCCACCCAGGTCTACGGCGGCGACGACCTCGAGGCCTGCCGGCGTTCCGACGTCGTCGTGATCACCGCCGGCGCCAAGCAGAAACCGGGCCAGAGTCGCCTCGACCTCGCCGGCGCCAATGCGGACATCACTCGCGACCTGGTACCGAAACTGTTCGACCTCGCACCCGATGCACTGCTCCTCTTCGTGACCAACCCGGTCGACGTGGTGACGTACATCGCCCAAGACGTCGCGCGTACCCACGGCGTCGAGCACGGCCGGGTGTTCGGTTCGGGCACGGTGCTCGACACCTCCCGGCTCCGATTCCGGCTCGCCGAGCGGCTCGGGGTCGCGGTGTCGAGCGTGCATGCGACGATCGTCGGCGAACACGGTGACAGCGAGATCGCGATCTGGTCGGCTGCCAACGTCGGGGGGGCACCACTCCCCCTCGACGGCGACGAGCTCGACGCCCTGCTCCACGAAGTCCGCAATGCCGCCTACCGCATCATCGAGGGCAAGGGCGCGACCAACCTTGCGATCGGGCTGTCGACCGCCCGCATCCTGGCAGCGATCGACGACGACGAGCATGCCGTCCTGCCGGTGTCGGCCCGCCACTCGATCGACGGCGTGGGCGACGTCTGTCTGTCACTTCCGACGGTCGTCGGACGTCACGGCGCCGGGGCCGTGCTCGACGTCGTGATGACCGACGCCGAGCGTCGTGGGCTGGTCGCCAGCGCCACCGCCGTCCGCGCCGCGATCGATCAGGTCTCGTGAGCTCCGGTCGATGTCTCCGGCGTCGCGACCGAGGCCGCACGGCGGCGACGGCGATCGTGTTGTCGACCCTGACCGGACTGTTCGCGCCGAACGCCGGTGAGGCAGCTCCAGCGATCGCAGCGACATCGATCGTGCAGGGCGCGCTGGGGCTTCCCGACGAGCCAGAGCCCCAGGATCTCTTCGGTGACGCGCTGACGACGGGGGACTTCGACGGCGACGGCCATGACGACCTCGTCATCACGGCCCGGCTCGAACAGTTCTTCGTCGGACGGCCAGGAGCCGCGAACGTCCGGTCCGGGTCGATCACGGTCGTGTACGGATCTCCCGACGGTATCGACACCGGCGACAGCGCCACCTTCAACACCTTCGACAACTTCACCGAGGAGGCCGAGGAAACCGAGTACTTCGGGCAGACGCTGGCGGTCGGCGACTTCGACGGCGACGGGTACGACGATCTCGCGATCGGCGCACCCGGCCGCGACGACGTCGACGGCGACCGGGAGATGGTCGGCAAGGTCTTCGTGCTCTTTGGATCCGCGGCCGGATTGGACGACGCCGGAGCGGTGTCGTTCGACGAGTCGCATCCGGCGATCGCCTCGGACCCGGACGAACTCGACGCGTTCGGTCACGGGCTCGCCGCCGGCGATTTCGACGGCGACGGATTCGCCGATCTCGCGGTGGGGGCTCCCGGGAACGACGTCGACGGGGTCTCGAGCGCCGGCCTCGTGCACATCATCTCCGGCTCGGCGAACGGGCTCGATCTCGACACGACCGTCAGCCTCCACCAAGGGTCGCCCGGCGTACCGGGTGCGCTCGAGCCCGACTCCTTCGGCGCCACACTCACGGCCGGCGACTTCGATGGTGACGGCACCGACGATCTCGCAGTTCAGTCGAGGACCGAATCGATCGGGAACGTCCGCGCCGCCGGGCTCGTCCACGTCTTCCTCGGCGGCCCGATGGGCATCGAGGGTGCTCGTTCGAGAGCGATCTCGCAGGCGACTGCGGGCGTCGCAGGTGTGCCGGAGTTCGGTGATCAGTTCGGCACCGCTCTCGTCCCCGTCGATCTCGACGGGGACGGATACGACGATCTCGTCGTGGGCACGCCCGGCGAGAGCATCGGCGACCAGGAGGACGCCGGCATGCTGCACGTGCTGTTCGGCGACGCCGGAGGGATCCGCACCGACACGAGCGTGCACATCCACGAGGCGACGCCCGGGGTGATCGGTGTGGCCTTCGACGGCGACGAGTTCGCCGCTGCGCTCGCGGCAGCCGACTTCGACGGCGACGGGGTGCCGGACCTGGTGGTGGGGGTGCCCGGCGGCGGCGTCGGCCACGGCTCGGGGGCACCGGGAACCGTGCACGTCCTCGTCGGCGACGACTCCGAGCGGTTCGATGCACCGTCGGACCTGCCGATCTACCGAGCGCGCCCCGAGCTCGACGGAACCAACGAGGCGCAGGACCGGTTCGGCCACGCCGTGGCGACCGGAGACCTCGACGGTGACGGGGTGGGCGAGATCGTCATCGGCAACCCGGGCGCCGGCGTCGGCGGCGCACCGAGGGCCGGCATGGTCCACGTCGTGGAGGATCGGACGATCACCGCTCCGTCCGGCTCCGGTTGAACCCCGGTCACGGCCCGATGCAGCGGCTGCTGCTTCAGCGTCCGAGGAAACGGCGGGCGTTGGCCGACAGGATCGCGGTGCGCTGCGCGTCGCTCAGGAAGTCCGCACTGTGCACGACGCCGCCCGCGGGACGCTCGCCGAGCGGGTACGGGTAGTCGCTCCCCACCATGACGTGCCCTGCGCCGAGCGTGTCGACCAGGAGGCGGAGCGCCCGCGGGTCGAAGACCACCGAGTCGACACTGAATCGACCGATGTACTCCGAGGGCGGACACTCTGAGGTGGCGATCAGATCGGGTCGACGGTGCCAGGCGTTCTCGAGCCGACCCAGCCAGAACGCGAACGAGCCCCCGCCGTGGGCGAAGCAGATCCGCAACGACTCGGGCACGCGGTCGAACGTGCCGCCGAGCATCATCGCAACGATCGACAGGTGCGTCTCCGCGGGCATGCCGACGAGCCAGCGGGCCATCCAGCGGTCGAGTCGTGGCGACTCGGGCATGTCCCACGGATGCACGAACACGGGTGCCCCTCGCGACGCACAGTGCTGGAGGAACGTGACGACACCCTCGTCGTCGAGATCGCGGTCGCCGACGTGGTTGCCGATCTCGACGCCGACGTGGCCGTTGTCGAGACAGCGGTCGAGCTCGGCGCAGGCCGCATCTGGATCTTGCAGGGGCACCTGGCAGAACGGTACGAAACGGCCCTCGCCCGGCTCACAGATCTCGAGTGCCAGATCGTTGAAGATGCGGGCGATGCGTTCGGAGTCGGTCGGCGACGACGCGTAGCGGAAGAAGACCGGCGTCGGCGACACGACCTGGGTGGCGATCCCGTCGGCATCCATGTCGGCGAGGCGCACCTCGGCGTCCCAGCAGTCGGATCGGATCCGGCGGAACTCCGTCGAACCGACCATGATCACGGCGTCGCGTTCGGAGTCGATCCGCAGCCACGGCTCGCCGTCCCCGAGGTCGGGCCAGCCGCGGGGCACGTAGTGGGAATGGACGTCGACCGTGCCGGGCTGCGTGGAGCCGGTCACCGTCAGCCCCTCCCCGGGTGGAGGGCGCCGCACTCGGTGCAGCGGCGGGCGTCCGGGTCACCGTAGAACCGTTCGAACGCCGGCGGCAGATCGACCACGATGTCGCTCACGTCGATGTCGACCCGAAAGAGCTCGTGGTGACACTCCGGACAGAACCACAGGAACTGCTCGGTCGTGCCAGGCTCCCGGATCCGCTCGATCACGATGCCGATCGATCCCGGCTCCGGCCGCTGGGGCGAGTGCGGCACGTCGCGAGGCAGCATCCACATCTGCCCTGCGCGAACGTCGACCCGCCGGGGCCCGTCAGCGGTCATCAGATCCACGTGGATGTCGCCGCGGTACTGGTAGAACCACTCCTCGTACGGGTCGACGTGGTAGTCGGTGCGGTGGTTGGGCCCGCCGACGACCATGACGATGAGATCGTCGTTCGTCGTGTAGAGCTGCTGGTTGTTGACCGGCGGTTGCAGGAGGTGCTCGTGCTCGGCGATCCACGCTGGGAAGTCGATGACCGGTGGGATGTCGCTCACGGCCGGGCCACCGGTTCGGCGCTGCCTCGCACCGCGATCGCCTGGATCTCGATCAGCAGGTGTGGGTGGGGAAGCTGATGGACCGCCACCGTCGTTCGTGCAGGCCCGTGTCCGCTGAAGTACTCGCCGTAGACCTCGTTGTAGCCCGCGAAGTCGTTCATGTTGACGAGGTAGCTCGTCACCTGGACCAGATCACCCAGGCCGGCGCCGGCTGCTTCCAGGACGCGCCGGATGTTGTCGAGCACGGCTCGGGTCTGGGACCGGATGTCGAGCCGGGCGGTGCCCATGGCGTCGACATCGGCGCCGGCGATGGAGTTGTCGGGCCGACGGCTGCTCGTTCCCGAGACATAGATCGTGTCTCCGACCACTCTGGCGTGGGGATAGCACCCCCGCGGCGCAGCGTTCTGCTCGACATGCACCGACCCCGACATGGGCCCAGGGTACGGAATGGCGCGGGCCGGGGCCGTGTCAGCGGGCCGGGACCGGGCCGACGCCGTACCTGGTGTCGACCAGACGGTCAGGGCGGATCGACTGCAGCCCGGCATCGAACCAACCCATCAGATCCACCACCACATCGGTCTCCACCCGCGACGACACACACACCTCACCCGAACCATCCACGGGCAACACCACCGCATTCGGCACCACACCACCCGCCGGGAAGTTCACCGACGCCGTCACCGGCTCATCCCCACCACACGACCACACCCGCAACCAGCCACGATCCACCGGATCCACCGCCGTCACGTTCAACGACACCCCCACCACACCCGACTCCGGCACCCCGGCGACACCGACCACCGGCACCCGCAACGGCGCACCGGGCACCACCCGCTTCGAACTGCGCGTGTCGACCAGACGGTCAGGGCGGATCGACTGCAGCCCGGCATCGAACCAACCCATCAGATCCACCACCACATCGGTCTCCACCCGCGACGACACACACACCTCACCCGAACCATCCACGGGCAACACCACCGCATTCGGCACCACACCACCCGCCGGGAAGTTCACCGACGCCGTCACCGGCTCATCCCCACCACACGACCACACCCGCAACCAGCCACGATCCACCGGATCCACCGCCGTCACGTTCAACGACACCCCCACCACACCCGACTCCGGCACCCCGGCGACACCGACCACCGGCACCCGCAACGGCGCACCGGGCACCACCCGCTTCGAACTGCGCGTGTCGACCAGACGGTCAGGGCGGATCGACTGCAGCCCGGCATCGAACCAACCCATCAGATCCACCACCACATCGGTCTCCACCCGCGACGACACACACACCTCACCCGAACCATCCACGGGCAACACCACCGCATTCGGCACCACACCACCCGCCGGGAAGTTCACCGACGCCGTCACCGGCTCATCCCCACCACACGACCACACCCGCAACCAGCCACGATCCACCGGATCCACCGCCGTCACGTTCAACGACACCCCCACCACACCCGACTCCGGCACCCCGGGCTCCGACTGGGGAACCTGCGTCGCGTCACCCGGGACGCCCGCGATGCCGAGCACCGGCACTCGCAGCGGGACACCGGGTACGAGTGGGCGCGGTGGCACGTAGCCGTCGGCGAGCAGGGTCACGACCTGGTCGCGCAACCAGAGCGCGAACTCGGCATTGCCTGTCGTGGTCAGGTGCACACCATCGGACGCGAACCAGCGGGCGGCGTTCGAGACGCCGTCGCCACTTGACGCCTCCCAGTCGAGCACCAGCAACTCGCTCCACCGGTCGGTCGCAGCGTCGAGGGCATCGTTGGTCGTTGCGTATGCCCGACTCGAGCTGCGCTCCGACACGTTCACCCAGCCGACGCGGCCGACGTCGCGGTCGCGGAGGGCCGACATGAGCAGATCGATCCGACCTGACATCGCTGCCGGGTCGTCGTTGTATCCGAGCTCCACGACGACGAGATCGGTGCCGATCGGCACGTTGCGCGCCGCCTCGACCCCATCGACACCCGACCCCCCGTGCGTCCGGCGACCGGAGACGGCGTCGAGGCGCTGGGACGCGAACACTCCCTCGGTGAGATCGCGGAACCAGGCCCCGCAGCACTCGACGATGCCGGTGCCGACCGAGTCGCCGATGAAGGCGAACGAACCGGCTCCCGAGACCGTGCGCCGGATCGGGATCAACTCGAACCCGGGTGCGGGGAGCCCGTATGCGTTGCGGAAGTCCCAGGCGCTGACGCTCACGCCGGGGCGCAGACGGACCTCGTTGGCCCAGATGCCCGAGTAGGGCGAATCGGCGTCGACGACCGTCGTCACGGCATCGGTCGACGTCAGGCCGTACCGACTGCGGATCGAGTCGGCGTCGATGATCCTCGTCCAGCGGTGGTTCGGGTTGCCTCGGACGTCGTCGAAGGGATCGTCGACGGCCGGGAACGAGCCACCGGCCGTGCGCGGGCCGTTCGAGGCCGAGAACTCGGTCGACACGACGGAGCCGTCGGGCCACGTGCGCACGACTCCGGCGGTGTCGGCGATCGCATCGTCGGTGAAGGCGTGCTCGACCGGGGCGTAGACCGTCGATGACGGGAACGTCCGCCGGGCCGCGCCGCCGTAGACCTGGCACGACGGCGAGTCACAGGTGGTCGCGTAGCGTTGGGACTTCGCGTTGTCGACCCAGTACCCGCGGTTCTGGGACACACCGTAGGAGCGAGCGGCGACCGCCTGGGCTCGCAGCGCGTGCATGCCGGCGAACCCGTTGTCGTCACCCCAACTGGCGGCGACCTCCTTCGGGACGACGCCGCGCAGGTAGTCCTCGACCGCGACCTCGTTGACGGTGCGGTTCCCCGCCGCCTGGGTGTCGAACACGCGGATGACGCCCCGGTAGTGGATCACCGATCCGTTCGGTTGGCAGAGCCCGAGCGCCTGGCCGGGGTTCGCCGGGGAGCCGCTCATCGAGAACTCGATCGGCCCGGCCACCGCCGACGCGACCTTGGTCCACGAGGGCCCGCCGCCGGCGCCGATGCGTCGGCGTGCCTCCTGGGCCTCGGCGGTCTCCCAACGACCGTCGCCGGCGAGTCCCGCATCGGTCTGGAAGCTCCGGACTGCTGCCTCCGTCATCGGTCCGAACGAACCGTCGACCGGCCCCGGCGAGAAGCCGTCGGAGAGCAGGAACGACTGGACGCGACGGACGTCGTCGCCCTGGTCGCCGAGCGCGAGCGGACCGTTGGGCACCGAGGTCGAGCACGATGCGCCGGGATTCGTGTAGACGTCGAACCGGTTGGCACCGACGTCGTCGACGTAGACCGAGCCGGTGGTGGCGCTCCACCCGCCGCCCGACTGACGCCAGCGGGCAGCCGACACGGTCGACATCACCCCGACCGTGCCGACGCCGTCGAGCCCGTTGAGCTTGACGGCGATCTGGCGACCCGCCGGGATCGAGCCGACGTTCGTGCCCTGGTAGTACGCGTCGAGGATCGCACCCCATTGTTGACCGCCGTTGACGGCCCGGCCGTACGCACCCCATTGGCTGAGCCCACGACCGTGCCCGTTGCCCACCCCGCGCACGACGAAGGCGACGACCTCGTCATCACCCGCGGGAGCGGCATCGGCGATGTCGGTGGGCACGACCGCGATGCCGGCGATCAGGGTTGCGAGAATGAGCACGCCTGCGCGGCGATGGGTCTTCACCGGACCGAACCGTATCGATTCGTCACGCGTTCGTAACGTCACCCTTCCCCTATCGGCAGAATCGCGACAGGCCTGAAGCGTCGGGCCGAGATGGCGTCAGGACGCAACCGGAGCCGCAGCGACGGCCAACGCGTCGACGAGGTCGTTCATCGGATCACCGGAATGGCCCTTGACCCATCGGAACTTCACATCGCCGGCGTTCACCAACTCGACGAGCGGTCGCCACAGGTCGTCGTTGGCGACGGGCTGCTTCTTGGAGTTCTTCCAACCGTTGCGCTGCCAGTTCGCCCACCACCGATCCCGGAAGCAGTTGACGACGTAAGTGGAATCGGACACGACCTCCACCGGACCGGCCTCGGACCCCACACCGAGCGAGCGCAGGGCTTCGAGCACCGCGAGCAGTTCCATGCGCTGATTGGTCGTGTGGGCCTCGCCGCCACTCCCCTGCGGCTCGCCGTCGGGTGCAACCGCCCACGCCCAACCACCCGGGCCCGGATTCCCCGAGCATGCGCCGTCGGTGTAGACGGTGACGATGTCGGTGTCGCCGGTCATCGAGTGGGCATCCCCAGCGCAGCGCGGATCAGTCGGTCACCCAGGTACTCGGCGGTGATCGCCTCGGCTGCTCCGGGGGTCAGATGGATTCCGTCGGGGCGGACCTCGGCGTCTCGGTCGAAACCGGCGTCGGTGAACCAACTTGCGAACGGGACGACCGACACCGCATCGGGGCGCGACGCTTCGAGCTCGTCGTAGACCGCGTACAACACCTCGTGCCGCTCGGGTTCGTCCTCGTCCTGGACCTTCGGGAGCCACCACACGTCGGGCACTGGTTCGCGAACGAACGCGACGCGGCCGGCTCCAGCAGCCAGGAGACGATCGGCGAGATCGGTGTAGGCGACGTCGATGCGTGCCCGGTACTCCGCGTCGGTGGGTGAGATCAGCTCCTCGCCGTCCCACCGCCGGTCGATGATGTCCCACGTCGTCATCATCACCACCACGACATCGGGTCGGGTGCGTTCGATGACCGGATAGAGCTCGGTGTCGACCCAACCCGTGCACCCGTCCACCGACTCGGTCGATTCGCCGTAGCGCCGCTCGCCACCCATCACGAAACCGCAACCGGGCGCGGCGGCGACCTCGACCTGGGCGAGATCGGGGTTGGCGGCGGCCCAGGCGATCACTCCGGTGCCGAGTGCCTGCGCGGTGGAGTCCCCGGTGACCACGATGCGGACCGGTCGGCCCAGTTCGGGAAGCGGAGCCAGGGTGCTCGTGGTCGGCGACGCAACCGTGCTCGACGCGGTGTCCGTCGGGGCCGGTGTGGCCGATGTCGTGGCGGGTGTGGCGGGTGTGGCGGGTGTGGCGGATATGGAGGGTGTCGTGGCCGCCGTCGAGGATGGCACCGGCGATGGCGTCGGGGTCGACGAGTCGCTCGCCGGAGCGGTGGCGGCGATCGCCGGACCGGACGGTGCCGTGACGGGTGCCAGCGGAGCCCCGTCGACCTCGATCGCTGCGGCTTCGACGGCTGCGTCGTCGGCGCGCCAGTAGTCACCGAGGCCGGTCGGGACGACCGCGAACGCGAGCGCTGCGACACCGGTGGTCGCGATCGCCGAACCGCCGAGCGTGGGCGCGAACGAGAGCCCGCGCGACTGCCGGATGGGCTGCTCGACGACGAGGTAGCTGGCGATCGAGATCGCGAACGTGATCGCCAGGCGCACGACCGTGAGCGGGAGATCGTCCCACCCGGTGCGATCGCCGTCGAGCAGGACGTAGACCGGCCAGTGGAACAGGTAGACGCCATAGGAGATCTTGCCGATGCCGACGAGCGGTCGCGTCGAGAGCGCCTGGCGGAGCGGACCGTCGACCTGCAGGCCGACCAGCAACGCGCCCGATGCGACGGCGACGAGGGGCAGCGCGCCCTCGTACGCGGGCCCGCTGGACGAGGGGAACGCCACGGTGGCGACCGCCAGAAGTCCGAGCGCCGCCGGGGCCAGTGCCGACCACCGCGGCCCGAGCCGCCGATCGGTGAGCGCGACAGCGAGGAATCCGCCGACGAGGATCTCGCTGAGCCGGGCCGGCGTCGCCCAGTAGGCGGCGTCGGGACCCCACACCTGGGCGACGGCGGGCGCCGCGATCATCGTGGCCATCGTCAGCGCGCCGACCACGCGAATCCGCCGACGGTTGCCCCCGAGACGCGGGAGCAGCACCAGCATCAGCACCGGCCAGAACCAGTAGAACTGCTCCTCGATCGCCAGCGACCAGAAGTGCTCCAGCGGCGACGAGGTACCGCTCCCTTGGGCGAGCAGGTCCTGGTAGGAGCCCTCGCCCGACAGGAACACCCAGTTGGCGATCTGGAACAGGCTGCCGAGCACGTGGCTGCGCAGGGACGCGACCCCGTCGAACAGATCGGTGGCGGCAGCGAACACGACGACTCCGGTGACCGTCAGCACACTTGCGGGCAGCAATCGCCGCAGGCGGCGGCCGTAGAACGCCCGAAGATCGATGTGGCCGGTCGTGTCGTACTCGCGCACGAGCAGGCTCGTGATGAGGTAGCCGGAGAGGGTGAAGAAGACCGAGACCCCGAGATAGCCACCGTCGAATCCGGGCACGCCGGCGTGGAAGAGCAGCACGGCGATCACGGCCAACGCCCGGACTCCGTCGAGGGCCGGTTGGTACACGATCCGAGCTGCCATGCGACCCCGGAGTGTACGGGCGTGGTCGATAGGGTCTGCGGCATGTCGATGACGACGGCGTCGAGACGCGCCCGTGTTCGCCCGACCACCCGGCTGACCGCGCTCGTCGTCGCCCTCGGGTTCGTCGCAGGGCTGCTTCCGTCCGCGCCGAGCTCTGCCGAGGTGCTGCTGGTCGCCCGCGACCGGACGGCGAGCGGCCCGTTGGGCCCGATCACCGTCATCGGTGACTCCGTACTGCTCGGATCGGTCTACCAGCCCTGGGCGCCGACCCTCGACGATCAGCTCCTCACCAGCGGATGGGGTCCGGTCAAGGTGCGCGCCGGCGTCGGCATGTCGGCCGGCGCGTTCGACATCCCGGCGGCCAGCAAGGCGTCGTACTGGATCCAACGCTGGCGATCCGAGGGGTGGGATCCGGTCGATGTCGTCGTGAACATCGGCGCCAACGACTCGGCGACCTGCGCGGGTGACACCGGCTGCGCGTACACGGCGATCACCCATCTCGTCGACGTGATCGGGCCCGGTCACCGTGTCTGGTGGCCGAAGATCACCCGGCATCCGGTCCTCGAACACGAGGCGTTCGCGTGGAACCTGGCGCTCGACCGCGTCGCCGCCGAACGCGAGAACGTGTTCACCTGGGACTGGCCGACCGTCATGTACGCCGAAGGTCAGTACGAGTCGGATCACACCCACCTCACCGTTGCGGGGTACCGGCGGCGGTCGGTGCTGATGGCCCACGAGATCACGGCCGACCTCGGGCGCGCACGCCGTACCGGCGGCGACGCATCGGTCCCGGCCGCGGCCGGCGCTCCCAGCGAGCTCGTCCCCGTCGGACCGGTGCGCGTGCTCGACACCCGCGACGATCCGCCTGGCCGCATCCGAGGCGGGACGGCGATCGAGGTCGATCTGTCCGACGCTGTGCCCGACGGTGCGACTGCGGCGGCCGTCTACCTGACGGCCACCACTGCGGCCGCTGACGGATTTCTCACCGCATACGAGTGCTCGACCTCGCGGCCGACCGCGTCGGCGGTGAACTATCGGGCCGGGCAGAACCGCGGCGCGGTGACGATCACGCCGTTGTCGGCCGATGGTCGCTTCTGCGTGTTCAGCCGAGCCGACACCGACGTGGTCGTCGACCTGCAGGCCGCGTTCGTGCCCGCCGGGTCGGGTGGCGGGCGCTTCACTCCGTTGGCCGAACCCGTCCGCCTCGCCGACACACGCGACTCGGGTCGCAGACGGATCCTCGAGGTCGCGGTCCCCGACGGCGCCGATGCCGCAGCCGTGAACGTCACGGCGGTCGACGGCGCCCGCCCCGGATATCTCGTGGCCTATCCGTGCACCGACGACGTACCGCTGATCGCCACCGTCAACCACGGTGCCGGCGAGGTCGTGTCCGGGACCGCCCTCGTGCCCGTCGGTCCGGGCGGCACGATCTGCGTGTTCGCGAAATCCGACGTCGACGTCGTCGTCGACCTCACCGGCGTGTTCTCCGACGACGGCGACCTCGTCTTCGTTCCCGTAGCGCCGACCCGCACGATCGACACACGTTCCGGCGTCGGAGGGTGGAGCCCGATCCATGGTCAGGGCCAGACCATCGACGCTCGCGTGGCACCCGCAGACGCCGCGGCGGTGTCGGGTACGTTGACGCTCGTGCGGCCGATGCGGCGCGGTCATCTCCGGGCCTGGGCGTGCGGGGAGTTGCCGGAGACGGCGAACGTGACGGCGGCGGCCGGCGAGGTGCTCGCCAACTCCCTGACCACCGGCGTCGACGACGACGGGCGATTGTGCGTCTTCGCCCGGTCGGCGACGGCGACGGTCTTCGACACCACGGGCTGGTGGGTCCCGGCTCCGTGAGGCGGCGAGCGATCGCCGTCACGATGACGATCGGGCTGGTCGCATCGTTGGCGACGCCCACCACCGACCGACCGGTCGCGGCCGCGCTCCCGGTGCGCGAGACCTTCCACGCAGCGTCCGGACCGAACGGAGCGATCTCTGTGATCGGCGATTCGGTGCTCCTCGGATCGGTTCTCTACTCCCCGACGATCGGCCAGGCTCTCGCCGAGCGGGGCTGGGGCCCCGTGCGCGTGCGGGCGGGGGGCTCGTACTCGACCGGAGCGTTCCCGGTCCAGCCGACGGCGCGCGCCTCGTACTGGATCGAGGCGTGGCGACGCCAGGGATGGGACGCCCCGAACGTCGTGGTCAACCTCGGCACGAACGATTCGGGGTTCTGCACGACCTCGCTGGCCTGCGCACGGGATGCGATCGTGCACGTCCTCGACACGATCGGTCCCGGCCACCGGATCTGGTGGCCGAAGATCACTCGCGGCCCGGAGCACCGGCACTGGGCGGCGAACTGGAACCTCGCCCTCGATCAGATCGCCGCCGAACGACCCGAATTCGTCACATGGGATTGGCCGACCGTGATGGCGACGCCGGGGTTCGCGTCCAACGACGGCATCCACCTGTCGCCGGAGGGGTACCGGCGGCGTTCGACGCTGATGGCGACCGAGATCACCAACGTGCTCGCACGTGCGACACGTACCGGTGCGGAGGCCCCGCTCCCGGCACCGTCGGCACCGCCCAGCGACGTCGTCCCCGTCGGGCCGGTCCGGGTCCTCGACACGCGGACGGATCCACCCGGACGCATGGCGGCGGGGACGTCGGTTGCGGTCGACGTGTCGGACTCGATCCCCGCGGGCAGCACTGCGGTCGCGGTGTACGTCGCGGCGACCGGCGCGACGGATCCCGGCTATCTGACCGCCTTCGAGTGCGGACGAGATCGGCCGCTCGCATCGGCTGCCAACTACCCCGCGGGCGGCACGCGAGGTGCGGTCACGATCACACCTGTCTCCGAACGCGGCATCTTCTGCCTCTTCAGCCGCGCCGACACCGACGTCGTCGTCGACCTCCAGGCTGCCTTCGTACCGCTGGGCGGGGCGACCGATGGTCTGCGGTTCACTCCGCTCGCCACGCCGAGGCGCCTCCTCGACACCCGGATCACCGGCCGCCGACCGATGATCGAGATCCCGGTTCCGCCGGGTGCGGACATGGTCGCGGTGAGCATCGCCGCGATCGACGGCGCATCCCGCGGACACCTGGTTGCGTATCCGTGCACCTCGGACGTCCCCACCATCGCCACGGTCAACCACGGACCCCGCGAGGTGATCGCCGGGACTGCCTTCGTGCCGGTCGGTGCCGATGGAACGATCTGCGTGTCCGCCAAGTCGGCGGTCGATCTCACCGTCGATCTCACGGGCACGTTCTCCGATGACGGTGACCTCGTCTTCCGCCCGGCGCCACCGACCCGTACGATCGACACTCGCGACGCGACCGGCGGTTGGGCTCCCATCCATGGCAACGGCCAGACGATCGATGCCCGGGTCGCTCCCGCCCAGGCGCGGGCCGTGTCGGGCACCTTGACGATCGTGCGACCCGCCTCCGCCGGGCATCTCCGCTCGTGGGGATGTGGAGCGCTCCCCGGCACCGCGAACGTGAACGGCGCTGCGGGTGACGTGACCGCCAACTCGGTCACGACCGGGCTCGGCGACGGTGGGCGACTGTGCGTCTACGCTCGCTCCACGACCTCGACGGTCTTCGACACGACGGGATGGTGGATACCGCTGCCATGAGACACTCGATTCCGAAGATGGCGGCCGCGCTCGCGTTCGCGGCGACGACAGCAATCGGCGTCGCGGCACCGGATCCGGCCCCGGCCCTGTCGGCCACGCCGTTCCCGGAGGCCAGCACGCGTGCGAGCCGTGTGGTGATGTTCACCGACTCGGTGGGTCTCGGGGCCCGATCCGCGCTGCCGCGGGCGTTCCCGAGCGATTGGGTGGTGAACGTCGACGGTCAGCCGGCGCGATTCGTCGAGCAGCTCGAGGCGAGCTTCGTGCGGCCCCGGCTCGCCACCAACCCCGAATGGTTCGGTGACCACGTCGTGATCGCCGCTGGATACAACTACCCCTACTGGGACCCGAAGCGCTTCGAGCGGTCGATCGACTCGATGATCGACACCCTGACCGCCGCCGGCGTCAAGCACGTGTACTGGGTGACGTTGCGCGAGGTGAAGCCTCAGTACATCTCGGCGGGTGCGTGGCGTCAGGTCCAGCCGTACTACTGGTACTTCCCCACGGTGAACGATCACCTCGAGGCAGCCCTCGCCCGTCATCCCAACCTGACCCTGGTCGACTGGGCCGCGGCCGCCAACCGGCCCGGTGTCACCTACGACGCCATCCACCTCAACAATGCCGGTGCCGACCTGTACAGCCAGCTGATCCGGCGTCGGATCGACGCCGCTGCGACGAGTGTCTCCGACGAGTCGATCACCCGTGTGCACGTGCCAGGTGGCGAGGGGGCATCGGTCGCCGCGGTCAACATCGCCACCACCGACCCGCGACACCGGGGTCATCTCCGGGTGTGGGACTGCGACGGTCCTCCCCCACTCGCTGCGGTGCACAACTACGAGCGGGCCGAGACGGTGGCCCACGCCGGCATCGCCCCGCTCGACGCCGACGGAGACTTCTGCGTCTTCGCCAAGACGTCCACCAACCTCGTCGTCGACGTCACCGGCGTCTTCGGCACCGATGAGGAGCTCCGCCGCATCGATCCGGTCCGTTGGCTCGACACGCGCGCGGGAAATGGTCCGATCCCGGCCGGCGGCACGATCGAGCTCGACATCGACGACGTCGCAGCGCGCGTCGGCGGCGCCAGTGCCGCCGGGGATTGGTCGGCGGTGGCGATCGTCGCGACGGCGGTCGACGCGGCCGACACCGGATGGCTGCGGATCGTGGCGTGCGACGCCGCGGCCGACGCCGGGACGGCCAACGTCAGCTACCGCGCCGGTGCCGCAACGCCCAACTTCGCGATCGTCGAGCCGGACGCCGACGGGTTGATCTGCGTCACCTCACGATCGCGCACCGAGGTCACGATCGATCTGTTCGGTGTGTTCGAGGCCGACGCCGAGGTGAGTGCCCGAAAGGCGGTCCGATGGTTCGACTCGCGAGATGGCGGTGCGCCGTTGCCCGCCGGCTCGGTCACCGTTCTCGACGTCGCCGACATCGCCGACTTCGCCGAGCTCACCGTCGATCCGAACGACGGCGGCCTGGTCGTCAACATCTCGGCGGTCGATCCGGAACAACCGGGGTACGTCGTCGCCTATCCCTGCGACACTGAGCGACCACTCGCCTCCAACCTCAACGCACGACCCGCCGCCGTCGTGTCGAACGCCACGATCGTGACCGCGTCGGCAGACGGGGAGGTGTGCGTCTACCACCGCTCCGAGATGCACCTGGTGATCGATCTGATGGCTCGGATCGGGACCGCGTTCACCGGCGACCGCCCCGTGCGGGCGATCGACACACGCCGCTGAGATCGCCGGTGAGATCGACGGTGAGATCGACGCCGTAAGCGTTTTCATGCGACCGGGTGGTACCCATCGGTAACCGTGCGAGAATGGCCGACATGATCTTCGACGGCTACGTACACCAGCTGCCCGACACCGACCCGACCGAGACCCAGGAATGGCTCGATTCGTTGGACGCGGTCGTCGACACCCACGGCAAGACGCGCGCCCGCTTCCTGCTGTCGAAGCTGCTCGACCGCGCCAACGCCAGCCAAGTCAGCTTCCCGGCCACCGTCAGCACGCCCTACGTCAACACGATCCCACGCGAGCAGGAGCCTTGGTTCCCCGGCGACGAGCACATCGAGCGCCGGATCCGCGCCTTCATCCGCTGGAACGCTGCGATGATGGTGGTCAAGGCCAACAAGCACGCCGACGGCATCGGCGGGCACCTGTCGACCTTCGCCAGCTCGGCATCGCTGTACGAGATCGGCTTCAACCACTTCTTCCGCGGCAAGGACGACACGCCCGGCGATCACGTGTATTTCCAGGGCCACGCCGCCCCGGGCATCTACGCACGGGCCTACCTCGAGGGGCGCCTCACCGACGAGGACCTCGACCACTTCCGCCAGGAGATCGGACGCGACGGTCGCGGCCTGTCGAGCTACCCCCACCCGCGCCTCATGCCGGAGTTCTGGGAGTTCCCCACCGTGTCGATGGGTCTCGGACCGATCACCGCGCTCTACCACGCGCGCTTCAACCGGTACATGCTCAACCGCGAGATCGACGACACCAGCGACAGCCGAGTGTGGGCGTTCCTCGGCGACGGCGAGTGCGACGAACCCGAGACGCTCGGCGCGATCTCGCTGGCATCGCGCGAGCAGCTCGACAACCTCGTGTTCGTCGTCAACTGCAACCTCCAACGACTCGACGGTCCGGTGCGCGGCAACGGCAAGGTCATCCAGGAACTCGAGGCCGTGTTCCGGGGCGCCGGGTGGAACGTGATCAAGGTCGTGTGGGGCTCCAGGTGGGACGAGCTGTTGGCCCAGGACAAAGACGGCGTCCTGCTCAACCGGATGAACAACACCGTCGACGGCGAGTTCCAGCGATACGCCGTGGAGAACGGCGACTACATCCGCGACAACTTCTTCGGGCCCGACCCACGCCTCCGTCAGATGGTGCAGCACCTGACCGATGACGAGCTGCGCACCTTGCCGCGCGGCGGCCACGACTACAAGAAGCTCTACGCGGCGTACAAGGCGGCCACCGAGAACCTCGGTTCGGGTCGGCCGACTGTGATCCTCGCCAAGACCGTCAAGGGCTGGACCCTCGGACCGGGTTTCGAGGGTCGTAACTCGACCCACCAGATCAAGAAGATGACCAAGCAACAGCTGCTCGATCTGCGCGACCGGCTCCATCTCCACGACGAGATCCCCGAGGAGCTGATCCACGCCGAGAACCCGCCGTACTTCCGCCCGACGGAGGACTCGATCGAGTACCAGTACATGATGGAGCGTCGCAAGGCACTCGGTGGCTCCCTCCCCACGCGCACCACCAAGGCGCGTAAGCCGCTGACGCTGCCGAAGGCGTCGGCGTACGACGAGATGAAGGCCGGTTCGGGTGAGATGGAGGTCTCGACCACGATGGGCTTCACGCGGCTGCTGCGCAGCCTGTGCCGCGACGACGATGCCGGCGAGCGCGTCGTGCCGATCATCCCCGACGAGGCGCGCACGTTCGGCATGGACGCGCTCTTCCGCGAACTCGAGATCTATGCCAGCCAGGGTCAGAAGTACGAGCCGGTCGACCACGACCTGCTGCTCAGCTACACCGAGGACTCCGACGGCCAGATCCTGGAGGAGGGGATCACCGAGGCGGGCTCGATGGCGAGTTTCATAGCGGCCGGCACGTCGTACGCGACGCGGGGCGTGCCGATGATCCCGTTCTACACCTTCTACTCGATGTTCGGGTTCCAACGAGTCGGCGACCTCGTGTGGCAGGCAGCCGACATCCGGGCCCGCGGCTTCATGATGGCGGCCACCGCCGGTCGCACGACCCTGCTCGGCGAGGGCCTGCAGCACCAGGACGGCCACTCCCTCGTGCTCGCCTCGACGGTGCCGTCGGTGCAGGCCTACGACCCGGCGTTCGCGTACGAGGTCGGTGCGATCGTCAAGGCCGGAGTCGAGCAGATGTACGGCTCGGACTCACGCGAGAACGGCGGCGACCTCGACCCCGACGTCGTGTACTACATCACGCTCTACAACGAGAACTACGTCATGCCCAAGCTCGACCCGGAACGGGCACACGAGTTCGAGACCGGCGCCGTGCGCGGTCTGTACCGCTGGCAGGAGGCCCCGGAGGGCCCGTCGAAGCGGGCGACGATCCTGTTCTCCGGCATCTCCCACGCTGCCGCGCGTGAGGCCCGCGACGAACTCGCCGAACACTACGACGTGGGCGCCGAGCTGTGGTCGGCGACGAACTACAAGAAGCTGCGCGAGGAGGCGCTCGACGCGGAGCGATGGAACCGCCTGCACCCGTCGCTGGAGCGGCGCGTGCCGCTCGTGCGCCAGTTGCTCGACGCTTCGGAGGGCCCGATCACCGCGGTCAGCGACTTCATGAAGATCGTGCCCGAGCAGATCGCCCGCTGGGCACCCGGCGAGCGGCCGTTCAACATCCTCGGCACCGACGGGATGGGCCGGTCCGACACCCGCGAGAAGCTGCGCCGATTCTTCGAGATCGACACGGGTCACGTGGTCGTGGCAACCCTCACCGGGCTGCTCGAAGCCGGCCAGATCGACGCCGCAGTCGTCGACGACGCCATCAGGCGCTACGACATCGACCCGGACGCGTCCGACCCGTACCACGTCTGAGCGTCACCGTCGGTCAGGGGCGCCCGGCCGCCGCCACGATCGGGGTCAGACGATCGGCCAGTCGTGGACCCAACAGGGTCGAGTAGACGACGGTCAGGTGGTGTTCGTCGCGGAAGGCCAGGACGTCGCCCACGATGACCGGGCACGGATCGGCGAGGCAGGAGATCTCGTACCCGTCGAGGAAGCTTCCGCCGGCACCGCTGACGAGCGCCTCCTCGGCGGCTCGTAGCTGGGCCGCGGCCGCAGGAGCCCGCTCGGTGGTGCAGGCGCGCACCGAAGTGAGGTGGTCGGAGAGGCAGTCCGGCACATGCTCGGAGAATCTGGGCGAATCGGCCATCACGACCGGATGCGATGCGTCCGGCAGAGCCGCGATCGTCGCCGTCAGCCCGTCGAGCCACTCCTCGTCGGCCGTGCCGGCTCGGATCGAGCTCGAGCTGGCGAGGACGACGACGGTGGGTTCGAGCTCTCTGATGTAGTCGAGCGCGTTCCGGCGCCACGTGTCGCACGCTTCGTACGGCCGATTGAAGTTGGCGCGGAAGACGGTGATGGTCGCCGACGGGCAGCCCGCCTTGGTGACCGGTATCAGCTTCCACCCCTCGGCTGCTGCAGCGGCACGCATGCCGGCGATCCAGTGGTTGGCGTGGGAGTCGCCGAAGAGCACGATGCTCACCGACGACTCCAGGTCGCCATAGCTGCAGCGACCCACGGTCGTCGTGTCGTCGTTGGGCGTGGAGCACTCGTCGAGTCCGGGGATCTCGGTTCGTGGCTCGTCGTTCACCGCGTCGATGAGACGGGGGCGCAGGTTCGCCGGAACCGAGTCGGCGGGGTCGGCGGCGAGCACCTCGAGCGGGACCTCGGCGGCACTCGGTGCGATGTCGGTCGTTGCGAGGGCCGGCGTGCGGGTGAGGACGACGACGGCGAGCAGCGAGGTGGCGGTCACGCCCGACAACAGCATCACGTTGCGCCCACGACGTCGGGCCAGCCACGTCGACCGCCTGATCGGATTCTCGACGAATCGGTACGTGACCGCAGCGAGTGCGAACGACGCCCCCAGCAGGAAGACGCGCCACCATGTCGGCCCGCGGCCGAAGCGTTCGGTGGCGAGGAACAGCAGCGGCCAGTGCCACAGGTACAGCGAGTACGACAGCCGGCCGGTCGCCTGCAACGGTCGCACGGCGAGGAGCCGATGCAGCGCACCGCCGCGCCGGAGCGAGCCGGACGCCAGCGCCAGTACGGTGCCGGCCACCGGCAGCAGGGCCGCGGTGCCCGGGAAGAGGGTGCGGTCGTCGAAACGCAACACTGCGAGGCCCACCATCGCCATCCCGAGCCACCCCACCGCGGTGGCCAGACCCTGCGGACATCGGCGGATGTGAGGGACGGTCATCGCGGCGAGCGCACCGACACCGAGCTCCCAGGCCCGAGCCGGGAGGAGGAAGTAGGCGTTCGGCTGAGCGGTCTGCGTCCACCGGATCGAGATCGCCAGCGAGATCGCGCTGGCGACGGCGAGCAGGGCCCACACCGCCCGGGTCGGGCCGAACGGGGTGCGACGTCCGATCCACCACGTTCCGAGCAGCAGCGCCGGCCAGGCGACGTAGAACTGCTCCTCGACCGCCAACGACCAGTAGTGGAGCATCGGGGAGGTGTGGTTCGCCGTCAGGTATGCGGTCTCGAGCGACGCATAGCGGACGTTCGCGACATACGTCGCAGTGGCGAGCGCGTCGTCCCGGTTCTCGACGATCGCCAGCGGGCTCTGGACGAGTCGTGACACGACGAGGGTGGAGACCAGCACGAGCGCCGAAGCAGGGAGCAGACGCCGGATGCGCCGCGTGTAGAAGTCGCCGAGGCTGACCGTCCCCGTCGCGGCGGCCTCGTTCACGAGCAGTCCGGTGATCAGGAAGCCCGACACGACGAAGAAGACGTCGACGCCCACGTAGCCCCCGCTGAATCGAGAGAACCCTGCGTGATACAGCAGCACCGCGAGGACGGCGAGCGCCCGGAGACCTTCGATGTCGGTACGGAAGCCGCCCACGGCACCCACACCGCGGGCCGCCTGGCCGACCGGTATCTCGTCGGCTCCGGGCGCGATCGCGGCGGTCTCGCGGATCATCGACGTGCGCGCTCCGCTTGAGGACTGGCCATGTCGGCCCTTTCGTGTGGTCGGCGAGCCCGTCCGCCCGGGCACGCAAGATGATTCCACATCAGGCGCCGTCGGGTTGAGCGGGCTCGACATGGGTTGCCCCACGTCCATCGCCGCCCGAGCGTCACGCCGACCGCCTTGACCAGAGGTGGCCGCCGGCTGTTAGTCCCTGGCGACAGTGCCCTTCGACGACACGATGCTGCAGCCGTCCACCAGGGTGACGCTGTGACATCGAACGCTCCGAGATCGTGGCGAGCTCGTCGCAGCGGCATCCGAGCCCGCCTCGTCACGAGCTACGTCGTGCTGCTCGGCCTCGCCCTGCTCGTCGTGCTCATCGTCGTGAGGCAGGCCTTGCTCGCGGGCCTGGACAACGATGTCGAACGGCGACTGGCCGCCGAGGTCGACCAACTCGGGGTCGTGATCGATGCCGGTGACCCCGAGACGGGCGAGTCGTTCGCTGACGCTCAAGCCCTCTTCGATGTCCATCTCCGCCGAGTGCTCCCCGGCGACGACCAGGCCTTCTACACGCTCGTCGACGGCGATCCGTTCCTGCTGAGCTTCGATGCACCGGCCAACCTGCTGCGCGACGACGAGCTGGTCGAAGCCTGGCGATCGATCGACGCGTCGACGTGGCAGGACGTCGACACGGAGGCAGGTTCGGCGCGCGTGCTCGTCGTGCCGATCAGGCTGGAGGGTGAGCCTGCAGCGACATTCGTCGTCGCCGAGTTCGCCGACGGGAGGCGATCCGACGTGCACGACGTGGTCCGACTCATCGCGATCGTCGGTGGCGCCGTGCTCGTCGTCACTGCGATGATCGGATGGTCGTTGGCCGAACCGGTCGTTCGACCCATCCGCGATCTGACGGAGCTGACCCGAACGATCGACGAGTCCGACCTGTCGGCGCGCCGGGCCGTTCCGGATCCAACAGGCCAGTTGGCGGACCTCGGTCGAGAAACTTCTCGACGAAACGGAGCGCATCGCCACGCTCGGTGCTGGAATCACGACGATGAGGAGAACCTTCTCATCGCAGGTTCATGATCAGCTCACCGACCTCTGTCCATGATGTCACCCAACCGCCGTCACACCTGACCCCCGAGGAGAGACTCGTGCGACCCACCCGCATCAACTGGAAGCTCACGATCGCTGCCGGGACCGCAATCGGTGCCGGATTCGGCGGCCTGGTGCTCGCGGGTCCGTCCTCGGGCTCGCCCGAGGTTCCCGCCGAGATCGAGCTCCAGGACGATGCGGAGGATCAGGGCCCGCCGACCACGGACACGACCGTGCCCGAGACCACCGTGCCCGACACGACCGTGCCCGAGACGACCGTGCCCGACACGACCGTGCCCGAGACCACCGTGCCCGAGACCACCGTGCCCGAGACCACCGTGCCCGACACGACCGTGCCCGAGACCACCGTCCAACCCCCACCGCCCGACACGGTGGCGTCGCCCGCCAGCCCCGCCACGCCGACGACACCCGACTCGACGCCGACACCCGCCGCTGCGGCACCGGACACGACCGTCCAGCCCCCCACACCGGACACCATCGCATCCCCGGCCAGCCCCGCCTCGCCCCCGTCGCCCGACAGCCCGGCCTCTCCTGCCAGCCCGGTGTCTCCCCCCAGTCCGGTGTCGCCCCCCAGCCCCGTATCGCCCGACTCGCCCGACTCGCCCGACTCGCCCGACTCGCCCGACTGAGTGACCGGAACTAGCGCTCCCACACCGACACGTGCGACCTGCTGTCGGCGACGAACGGGTCACGACGCCAGCTCGCCCATCGTTGCGTCGTCGTCATGCCCGCGAGCCGAGCCATGAGGTCGAGCTCGGCGGGCCACACGTAGCGGAACGGCGTCGAATCGACCTCCCAGGTGTCGCCGTCTCGGAAGTAGTGATGCGAGATCAGACCTTGGTTCGCCAGGTCGTACTCGTCGACGCCGAGGTGATCGGGGCTGCGCTCGAACACGTGCAGCGTCTCGCCCGGCGGCAATCGTTGCAGGTCGGGCATGCCGACCTCGATGACGAAGCGCCCTCCCGGGCGGAGGTGGTGGGCGGCGTTGCGGAAGCAGTCGACCTGTGCCTCCTGCGTCGTGAGGTTCCCGATCGTGTTGAACACCAGGTACACGATGTCGAACACGCGGTCGACGGTCGCTGTCGCCATGTCGCCGATCGTCACATCGATCTCGGCGCCACCCGGCTTGGAGCGCAGCCGGTCGACCATCGCCTCCGACAACTCGATTCCGGCGACGCTCACGCCCGCCGCTGCGAGCGGCAGGGCGATCCTGCCGGTACCGATCGCGAACTCCAGTGCCGAGCCTTCCTCGCCAGCCAGGTCGGCGAGGAACGAGACAGCTGGACCGATCGCCTCCGGCGACGCCATGACGCCGAGATCGTCGTCGTAGCGCGCTGCGACAGGCTCGTCGAAGTGGTTCACGACCATCGTCGGAGTGTGGCAGACCGACCGGCGACGTGAGGCGCCGGTTGTCGGTACCGTGGCCACCATGGCCGTCGACGACGAACTGCTCAACCGTGTGACCTGGAAGATCCCGAACACGTTGGCGCTGGTCGGCTCGCGGTCGGGCGACGAGCGCAACGCCATGACGACGAGCTGGATCACCCAGCTGTCGATGGAGCCCGTGCTGATCGGCATCGGAGTCGACAACTCGGCGGTGACCCATCGACTCATCACCGAAGGCGGCTCGTTCACGGTGAACCTGTGGAGCTCGCACGACACTCGTGTGTTCGTGAAGTTCTCCAAGCCCGCCTCCGACGACGGCGGCGCTCTCAACGGACGCCCGGTGCGGCCTGCGACGACCGGTGCACCGGTGTTCGAGGAGGCGATCGCGTGGATCGACTGCGAAGTCCGTCATGCCCACGATCTCGGCACCCACACCCTGTTCATCGGTGAGGTCGTCGACGCCTCGATCACCGACGACGAGACTCGCCCGGCGTCGATGAACGACACCCGCATGAAGTACGGCGGGGTCAAACGCGGCGGCCACGGCTGAGGTCGACCCGATGGCCGGCGATCTCTACATCACGGGCGACCTCGAGGCTGACCGACTCCTCAACACCGACGCCACGGCGCTGATGATCGGCATGTTGCTCGACCAGCAGGTCTCCTTGGAGTGGGCCTTTCGCGGACCGGACACGCTGCGTCACCGACTCGGCCACCTCGACCCCGCCCGGATCTCGGAGATGGACGAGGAGGCCGTCGTCACCGTCTGCTGCCAGAAACCCGCCGTCCATCGCTTCCCTGCCTCGATGGGGCGCCGAATCCACGCCCTTTGCGACGTGCTCGCCGACGAATACGGAGGGAGGGCGGATGGACTCTGGGCCGATGGTCCGGACGCCGAGACGCTCGCTCACCGCCTGCGCGCGCTTCCGGGGTTCGGTGCCGAGAAGACCCAGATCTTCATCGCCTTGCTCGCGAAGCGGCAGGGGGTTCGCCCCGACGGATGGGAGCGCGCCGCCGGCGTCTTCGCCGACGATCGGCCACGCTCGATCGCGGCGTGTCGCGACGAGGCGTCGCTGGCCGCCGTGCGCGATTGGAAACGAGCTCAGAAGGCAGCACAACGCGACAAGCAGGGCCGCCCGCTACGGGACCGGCCTTCGTGACCTGAGGGCCCGGATCCGCAGCCACACCTCGCGCGGCGAGCCGGCGAGGCCGGCACCCAACGCACGGGCATTGACTCGTCGCGGCGCGTGCCGCAACCGCCGGACCGACAGCCACAGCGCCCGTGCGATCGTCGACGGACCGGCGAACCGGAACGCCGCCCACACTCGGTTCCGTTCCTGGAGGAACCAGGTGCGGTCGGGTGCCTGGGACGTCGCGCTGCCGCGGGCGTGCTCGACCACCGAGTCGTGCACCAGGACGTACCGCCAGCCGAGTGCCGCGCCTCGGCGAGCCAGATCGATGTCCTCGTAGTACAGGAACCAGCGGCGGTCGAAGCCACCGGTGTCGGCGAGGAAGGCCGATCGGAGCGCGACCGCTCCCCCGGTGAACAACTCGATCTCGGTGGTGCCCGTGGCCGCCACATACGCGTCGCCGTCACCCAGATCGGTCCCGGCGCCGTCGTCCCCGATCTGCACTCCCATGCTGTTGACGAGCTCCGGGTCGGTGCCGGCGATGATCAGCACCGGCTGGGCCGCACCGACACCCGGCTGCTCGACGGCATCGACGAGTGGCCCCACCCATCCGTCACGACCGATCACGTCGTCGTTCAGGAGCACGACCACCGTGGCGGCGAGCGCATGGGCACGTGCGAACCCGATGTTGGCGGCCGCCCCGTAGCCGTCGTTGGGGACGACGATCAGCTCGAGGTTCGTCCGCTCGGCGACGATCGCCGATCCTCCGGTGTCGACGATGATCAGATGATCGACCTCCCCGACGACCGCCGAAACGCACTGCTCGAGCGCCTCGGCCGGCGCCGAGTAGGTGACGACCACTGCGGCGATCATCCGGCGGACAGTACAGTGCTGCACGGTCCGAGCCATGTCCGACACCTATCGCGCCCCCGTCGATCCCGACGCTCCGAACAACCCCCACAGCATCGCCCTCCGCCTGGTCGGTTCGCGGCAGCGGGTCCTCGAGGTCGGTTGCTCGGTCGGGCACGTCACCGAACACCTCGCGCGAGCTGGCAACCGAGTGGTGGGCGTCGAGATCGATCGGGCCGCCGCCGCCGAGGCCCGTCAGTTCGCCGAACGGGTCCATGTCGTCGATCTCGACGTCACCCCGCTGTCGTCGATCGAGCACGATCGATTCGACGTGATCCTGCTCGGCGACGTCCTGGAGCACGTCCGCGATCCGGCCACGGTCCTCGCCGATCTCGTCACCCTGCTCGACGAGGGCGGCCGGCTGGTCGTGTCGGTGCCGAACGTCGCCCACATCGACGTCCGTCTGCACCTGCTGGAGGGTCGTTGGGAGTACCAGCCGGACGGCTTGCTCGACCGCACCCATCTCCGCTGGTTCAACCGCGCCGGACTCCGTCGCCTGTTGGCGGATGCCGGATTCGTCGCCACCCGACTCGACCCCGTTCGTCAGGGACGCGGGGCGAGCCTGCTGCCGCTGACACCGTCGCTGCACGGGGCCGATGTGATCCGATTCGTCGAGGCCGACCCCGACGCGCACGTGTACCAGTTCGTGGTGGAGGCTCGCCGTCGGACCACCGACGTCGGCGACGACGAGCCCGGCGATGAGGACGTGTTGGCCCCGGTGGACGTGACCTGGCCGGATCTCGATGCGGAGTCGGCGGCGCGCGACGACGAGCTCGACGCCCTGCGCGCCGAGGTCGAGGCATGGCGCAACTCACGACTGGTCCGCTGGACACGGCCCGCTCGATCCGTGTGGTCGCGCATCGGAGGCCGGTCGTGAGCGCACCGCGAATCGGCGTCCTGAGGCCGACCCGCGTGTTGCCAGTCGTCGCCGAGGCCGACGCGCGAGTGATCCGCTGGGAGCTCGAACGCCGAGTCGGTCCCGTGACGCTCGATCTCCGCATCGACGGCGACGCCCTCGGGCCGTGGCAGCCCCTCGAGCACGCCGCCTGGCCCGGCGACATCGACGCCCGCCTCGACGCCGGCGAGCTCTGGAATGCCGACGACGCCCGCCTCTGCGGTCTCCTGGTCCGCACGATCGAACCCGACGCCGCAAGTGTGCGCGCCGACATGCTTCGCCACCTCGGCGTCGTCCCGCTCGAACCGTTCGTCCTCGATGACGAACTGCTCGCCGACCTCGACCCTCGCCGCGTCCTCCCGACAGATCTCTGGTTGGTCGCCCGCGCCGCCGACGAGGTCACGGTGGACGACCCGGACGTTCGCTCCCTCGCCGGCCTCCTGGATCCGGCACGACTCGACGCAGCGTTCGACCGGGTGGCGAGCGAGCTCGTAGGTCAACCCGCCGTCGACGAAGCGGTCGGGCGACATGCCGCCAGACTCGCGCAGGAGCGCGACGAGCTCCGGCGACGCCTGGACGACCTGGAGCGCGACACCGCGCGCCACGCCGCCGACATGCGCGGCCGTTTCGCCGAGCTGGGCAACGAGCTCCACGCCTGGCGCGAGCGAGCTGAACGAGCCGAGCTGGGCAACGGCGCCGGACCGTGAAGGTCGACCGCTCCACTACGGCATCACCTGCGCCCCTCGTGAGGGTCGCGCCCAGCGATCGCCCCCTCGTCACGTTCGTGACGGTCACGTTCGGCACCGGACCGATCGTCGTCGACATGATCCGCTCCCTCGTCACCACGACGCCGAACGACATCGAGTTCGAGGTGATCGTCGTCGACAATCCGCATCCCGCGGCCGGCACACGCACGATGCGACACCTCCGGCTCGACACCGCAGGTGTGCAAGTCGTCCGGCCCGACGGCAACACCGGATTCGGCGGTGGGTGCGAGTGGGGTGCGTGGTTCGCCCGAGGCCGGGCGCTCGCCTTCGTCAACCCTGATCTCGAGTTCCGACCGGGCTGGCTCCGGCCGGCGCTCGCAGCGCTCGACGAACCGAACGTCTCGATCGTCGCGCCGGTGCTGCTGGAGGCCGACGGGACGGTGCAGGAGGCCGGTGGCTCGGTGACACCCGAGGGGTGGACGACGTCGCATCGGGAGGTCGCCGCGACGACGATCGCTGACGTCCAGTATGCCTCGGCGGCATGCTGGCTGATCCGAACCGACGAACACGAGCGCCTCGGGGGCTTCGACCCGGCCTTCCACCCCGCCTACTTCGAAGACGTCGATCTGGCGCTCCGCGCTCGGCGACTCGGTGGTCGTTGCGTGGTTCCGACCGACTCGCGCGTGGTTCACCATCGTGGCGGATCGACCCCCGACGCGCCGACGAGCGAACGACAGCACGACGTCTTCGTCGATCGATGGCCGCTCGTCGCCTGGCGGGCGTGATCTGCCGGCCGAACGACGGTCAGTCGACGTCGAAGACCGCAGCGACGATGCGCTTCGCCTGATCGATCGGGCGCTGTGACGCCGCGTACGACAACGCAGCTGCCGACAGTTCGGCACGCCGCTGGTCGTCGCCGAGCAGGCCGGTCAGTACCGAGGCGAGCCGATCGGCCGATGTAGCGGCGGGCACCTTCACGACGACATCGTCGCGGAGCTCGGCCATCGCACCGACGTCGGACACGACGACGACCGCGCCGAGCGCGAGCGCATCGGCGACGATGCCCGACGACTCCCCATTGGTGCCGTCGCGGAGCGCGACGACCACGGCAGCTCGCCGGAGCCAAGCGGAGAGCTCGGGGTCGGTCACCCAGCCGGTGGCGACCACGCTCGTGTGCTCGACGAACCCCTCGCCCAACGGGCCGACGACGGCGGCGCGAACCGCGCCGGCCGCGACGAGCGACGACGCCGCAGCGACGAAAACCTCCGTGGACTTGGTCGAGTCGGCGACCCCGGCGGTGATGACCCACGGCGGACCGGTATCGGTCGGGCCAGCCGCAGCGGCGATGCCGGTGGTGCCGGTGGTGTCGACGACGTCGGCGAACGGAACGTGATGAGGTCCGACGTCGACCGGCTCGACACCCGTCTCGTCCGCGACGAGGCGGGCCGCGTACTGCGACTGGACGAGCACCGATCGCGCCCTGCGCACGAACGGGGTGAGGCAACGCGACCCTTCGGCGACCGCTCCATCGCCGAGGAGTCGGTGCCAGCGCGTCGGGTCGACGGCTCCGAGCAAGCGCGCATCGTGGACGAAGACGTGGCCGGGAACCAGCTCCAGCATTGCGAGCACGTATCTGTGTGCCTCGTGGTTGCCGACGCAGTAGAGCACGTGATCGAACTCGTCGTCCGCCCATGCGGCCGGCAACGTCGCGACGTCTCGGACCGGGTAGTCGACCTCACCGGCGAGACCGGAGGCGCCCCAGGGCACGAACGCGGTGACGTCGAGGTCGTCGATCCGGGTGAACATCGCATCGAGCAGCCGATGCGTGTGGTTGGCGACTCCGTTGCGGTCGGGGGGAAGCAGCGACACGACGGCCAGGCGCCGCCGAACGATGCCTCTGCGGCCGTCGCGTGCGGCGAGCGAGGCGATCTGATCGCGATAGACCCGCTCGAGGCGTCGCGCCGCCTCCGGCCACCCGAGACCGGGGTCGCGCACGGCATCCAGTCGACCGGCGAACGCCATGTCGACGAGCGCCCGCTCGAGCAGACCGGCCATGTCGGCGATGTCGTACGGGTTGAACCAGGCGGCCTCGTCGGGCAGCACCTCGGGCAACGACGAGGTGTTGGCACAGATCACCCGCGCTCCGCACCGACGCGCCTCGAGCACAGGCAGCCCGAACCCCTCGTACACCGATGCGAAGTAGACCAACTCGGCCGTCTGGTAGAGCGTGACCAAGGTGTCGTCGGAGACGTACCCGGTGACGAGCACGCGGCCCGTCACGCCGAGCCGCTCTGCATGAGCGTCGAGCTCGGCACGATGGTGGTCGTCGAGCCGACACGACAGGACCAGCTGGTGGCGCTCACGCACCTGCGCCGGCAGCCGCGAGTACGCCTCGATCGCTCCCATCGTGTTCTTTCGCCAGTCCATGCCTGTCGGCACCAGCACGAACCGCGGCCCGATCGCCGGCATCACCTCGCGCAGCGCCCTCATCCGCTCGGCGAGTGATCGATCGGGGGGCCGGAACCTCGGTCCGACACCGCCTCCGATGACGTTGAGCCGGCCGCGATCGACGCCGAGCAGCTCGGCGGCGTCGTCGGCAGCCGACTGCGAGTCGGTCACCAGCGCATCGGCGACGGTCAGCAGCGCCAATCGGTTGCGGTAGCGGGCGCGCGCCAGCGGGTTGCCGAGATACTCCTTCGGGAACCGGTACGGAATGAGGTCGTAGCAGGTCGCGACGACCCGCCTTGCCCGGACGGGCGGCATGAAGTCGGCGATCCGGAGTCCCTCGAACGGTGAGTTCAGGTGGAGGACATCGACAGGGCGACCGCGCATCTGCGAAAACGACCGGAGCCGGTCACCGAGACCGAGCGCGTCGAACCGGTCGACATAGGGGAGATGATCGTTCCAGAGGAAGACATCGACGAGATCCGGGTGCTCGGTGACCAGCGCCTCGGCGAGATCGAATGCGAAGCGGGCGATCCCACGTTCACCGTGGGCGACGCTCTGGACCGCTTGGAGATCGAACGCGATCATCGCTCAGCGATCGTCGACCGTCATCTGGCCCACGACGTCGGCGAGGCGCTCGACCAGCGTTTCGAGACCGGCCAACCGCCGGTCGACCTCGCCCAGCTGGTCGCGCAGCCGGGCGAGGATCTGCGCCTGGTGCAGCGACATCTCCGACACCGTGTTCTCGAGCTCGGCGACGCGCTCCCATGCCGCTCCGGCGTCGACGACGGGCTGGTGCGATCGGATCTCGTCCTTCACCATCTCGAAGTGGCGGTTGATGTAGTTCCGGACTGGCGACGTGGCGGCGCGCGCGGCACTGCGGATCGGTTCGGTCGGCCCGCTCATCGGCATCGCGCCAACTTAGCGAGGGCGCGACCGGCCGCGACTCGATCCGGTTGTGCCGCCATCCGTCGGCGCGCCGCCTCGGCGAGGTGGCGTCGGCGTACCGGATCGCGAGCGAGTCGACGCATCGATATCGCCGCAGCGTGGAGGTCGGGTTGGGCCCATGTGAACGACTCGGGATAGGCGCCGTCACCCTTGCGGACCGGGGTCGGGTGCCATGGGACGAGCTCGGCGAACCCGATCTCGGCGAGATCACGGCTTCCCGAGTAGTCGGTCGCGATGACGGGGGTCCCGAGCCACATGGCGTCGGCGATCTGCAGACCCAGACCCTCGCTGCGGTGGAGGCTCACGAACACATCGGATGCGGCGACGAGCGCCATCAGCTCGGGGTGACCCATGCGGGCATCGCGGATCTCGATGCGCTCGTCGCCGAGCGCCGCCGCTCGCAGCACGTCTGCGTCATCGGGTTTCCGGTCGGCGTTGAGCGTCTTGACGACCAGCCGGTGACGGCCGGCGTCGCGGTCGGCGGGTGGGAACGCCTCGCGAAACGCCGCGATCGCATCGAGCGGGTTCTTGCGCTCCATCACGCTGAGGTGGCTGAAGCTGACCAGGAACACACAGGCGTCCTCGGGCAGCCCGAGGTCGGCGCGGCCCAGCGGGGCGACCGATGGTTCGGGGATCGGGATCGGGACGTGACGAACCGGCAGCAACGTCGCCCGACGGTACGCGTCGCGCACGAACCGGGTCGGCGCCCACACCTCGTCGACGAGTTCGAGCGCGCTCCGATGCGACGGTGGGACGCCGTCGAGCTCCCAGAACCAGTATCCGGCCACCAGCCGACGACGGCGGAACAGATCGGGATGCGCGGCCGCCGCGTCCTCGACCTCGAAGGCGGGCGTGACCACGACCGTCGTCGCGAACCGGCGGTCGGGAGTGGCGACCAGCGCGTGGTCGCGCTCGCTGTCGACGGGCAGGTCGTAGGCCGCGACGTCGACGCCGGCAGCCTCGAGACACGACGTGAGCTCCCGAGTTCGCTCACCCAACCCACCCGTGATCGAGTGGTAGCCGACGACGTTGACCCCCCGCGGATCACCCGACCGACCATTCGGCCACCAGGTGGCGGCAGCGACGGCGACACCCCCGACGGCTGCGACCGGCAGGAGGAGCGAGGCGGTGCGACCACCGGCTGCACTCCCCCAATCGAGCCACCGCGACCACGCCGCCGGTTGCGTCTCGTCGGTCGCCACCAACCGGATGAGCGCCGCCACCGACCACGACCAGCTCCACGCCACCAGCACACCCACGGCGACCGCCGTCCGACCGGAGGCCAGACGCGGCAACTGGGCCCGGGAGGCGACGTATCCGACCGTCCCCGACAGCAGCCAGGCACCGGCGATCGGGTTCACCGGTCCGCGCCAGCGCTCGATCGCCATGCAGGCGACGACGAACACGCCCAGGGCTGCGGCCGGGACGGCGAGCGCGGCTCGCCGGGCGGTCGCGGTGGCGGCGCCGATCACGATCCCCGCGGCGAGCCACCAGGCAAGCGCAGCGGTGGTGGGTGCCGGAAACGCATCGGCACCGAGACCACCGACGGCCCGTTCGACGTAGGTACCGATCGATTGTGCGTTTGCCGACCAGCTCGGCGCCGTTCCCTCGCGAGCGGGTGTGACCCTCCACCACGACACCATCGCCCCGCCCGACAGCACCAGCACACCCGCAACCGCGAGCGAGGTACTGCGGCGGGCGGTCGGTCCGACCGCGAGCCCGGCCATCAGTGCGACGATCGCAACGGCGCCATGACGCTGCCCGGCCCCGAACTGGGTCAGCACGGTCGGTGAGATCGCCACCAGCACCCCCGCTGCGAGCACCCATCGGCTGCGACCGGCTGCAGCGAGGAACACACCGACCGCGGCGCTGATCGGAAGGACGACGACGAGCGCGGTCTCAGCGGTGGTGATCGCGACCTGCGACGCCTCGCGCTGTACCCAGACGAGCAGGACGAGACCGACGGCGACCGCGGCCGCACGCAGAACCGAAGCTCGAGGCCTCATCGGCCGAGCTTCCGCTGGACGAGGCCTCGACACCGATGGCGGAGCCACCTCAGTGACGTCGTCTCGGGTTCGACCAGCGGTGCGCCCGAACGGAACGGCCGTTCGAGCCAGTCGGATCGGTACGGCGCGAGATTGGGGTTGTAGTACGGATCGTGGGTGATCTCGTGGTGCCAACGCCGGTCGAGACGCTCGAACTCCTCCGGGGTCGCGGTCGGGGGACGCGTCTGGCTCTCGAAGTGGTACCAGCTGGCGTGGGGCGTCCAGATGATGCGCCGACCTGTCGCACGGATCTTGAGGCTGATGTCGACGTCGTTGAAGTTGACAGGCATCGATTCGTCGAACCCGCCGACCTCGTCGAACACCTCGCGGCGGAGCATGCCCGCAGCGGCGGTGACCCCGCTGACCTCGCGCTCCACAGCGAGCGGTCGGAGCTGCCACGGCCCGGGACTGTCGCCGCGCCAGCCGACGAGCCCACCGAGCACGTGATGGTTGTAGACGTGCCCGGCGTCCTGGATCGTGCCGTCGCCGTACAACAACTTGGGCCCGACCATGCCGACGTCGTCGGCGTCCAGGTGTGCCACCATCACGTCGAGCGAGGTCGGTTCGAGCAGCTCGGTGTCGTCGTTCAGGATGAGCACGACATCGCCCGATGCGGCTGCGACACCGATGTTCACCTTGCGCGAGAAGTTGAACGGCTCGGTGTACTCGACGAGCGCCAGCCGGTCGCCGGCGATCCGCCGGAGCTCACCGAGCACGGCGGCCGGCGTCACGTCGTCGTAGACCACGACGTACTCGACGTCGGGCCACGTCGATCGTGCGACGAGGCTGCGGACGGCCTCGGTGACGAAACAACGGGTCACACCCCAGATCAGGCGCGATCCGCCACGGGTGGGGATGACGACGCTGATCCGCTCGCGGTGGCTCGGCGTCCGGCGGAGGTGGTAGCTGCCGGCGACCGAGCCGGGCTCGACGACGGCGTCGATCCCGATGCGGGAGCAGTGCTCGCGCACGGCTCGGAGACCGGCTTCGAACGCCCACGGCTTGTTCTGCGGGTCGCTCGCCACGCTCGCCGGAGACTGCCGCCAGTGATAGAGGATCCGCGGCACGTGTGCGATCGCAGAGGTGCGTTCGACGAGTCGAAGCAGCAGGTCGTGATCCTGGGCGCCGTCGAAACCTGTCCGGAACCCGCCGACTCCCTCGACCGCTGCCCGGCGCGCGGCCACCATGTGCAGCACGTAGTTCTGGTTGCGGAGCTGCTCGGGGGACAAGTCGGGCTTGTAGTAGGGCGCGCCCGTGCGGCCGTCGGGCAAGATCACATCGTGGTCGCTGTACGCGACATCGTGCTGCTCGAGCGGCTCGCAGATCGCACGGACGGCGTCGACGTCGAGCACATCGTCGTGATCGAGCAAGGCGACGAACTCGCCCGACGCGGCCGCCAACGCGTCCTGACTGGCAGCGACGATCCCTCCTCGTTCGTCGCGTTCGACGACCCGCACCCGAGGGTCCGAGGCCGCAGCGGCGTGCAACACCTCCCTCACGTGCGGTCTGGTGGATCCGTCGTCGACGACGATGTGCTCGAGATCGGTTTCGGTCTGCCGACGGACCGAGGCAAGACATGCGACGAGGTGCTCGCGTTCGGGATCGTGGACCGCAGTGAGCACCGAACATCGTGGACCCGAACCCGGCATGATCGGGGTCACGGGCGCCGCAACCGACGGAGACGGCCCACCGCGCCGGTGAACGGCCGGAGTGCGACGCGCTGCAGGTGGAACTGGTCCTGACGTGCACGGTGGAGTTCGACCTGCATCTCCGTGATCGTCCCGCGCAACCGACCCATCTCGGCCTCCATCTCCCGAACGGCCGCACTGGCGCCGGCGAGCTCCGTGCGGAGATCGGCGTACGACTGCTCGTTCGGACCGACGAGCGCCTGCAAGCGTTCGACCTCGGCCCGCAACCCGGCCGCCGCGTCGGAACGATCGCCGTCGCTGGGCATAGCCGGCGAGTGTAGCGACCGGGTCGGCGCGGCCGGGTGTGGTCACGCCGGTCTCGTAGCATGCGGGACCGTGTCACCATCGCGGTCGCCGCTCGCCCTGTTCGTCCTGCTCGCGGGCGTGATCATCGGGTCATGGGCGCTGATCACCCCGGAGGGCGGTGGCCCCGACGAGCCGGGGCATCTCGTCCGCGCCGGTGGGGTCGCTCGGGGTCAGTTCGGTGACGATCCCAGCTTCGAGGTCACCGACCACTATCTCCTTCCCGAGGTCGGCTGCTGGATCTTCCAGCCGGCGGTGTCGGCTGCCTGCGCCGAACCGAGGGCCACCAGCGGCGCCATGATCACCGTGGCGACTCCGGCGTCCGCCTACCCAGTCTGGGGACATCTCATGCCGGGCGCGGCGAGCCGGCTCCCCGGAACGGACCCGCTCTGGTGGGGGCGCGCCGCGAACACCGCCGTGGCGGCGATCCTCGTCGGGGCGGCCCTGGCGGCCGTCAGACGGCGGCGGCTCGCGGTCGTCGGTGTCGTGGTGGCACTCACGCCGATGGCGTGGTTCTCGATGGGCATCGTGAACCCGTCGTCGCTGGCGATCGCAGGCGCGATCGCGCTGTGGGCGGGTCTCGTCCACCGACCCGATCTCGCATGGCTGACCGCTGCCGGCTGGGCGGCGCTCGCACTCCCCCGACGCGACGGCCTCATCTGGGCGTCGCTCGCACTGATCATCGTCCTGATCGTGTCGGATCGGCGAGCGGCGACGTGGTGGCGCAGTCTGGGTCGGATGCCCCAGGTCGTGGTCGCCGCATCGACCGCCGTGACGGTGCTGTGGGGGGTCACGAGCAACTCCGACACCTCGCGCCTGGTCGTCGTCGCGCCCGTGGCGGTCGCCGTCGCAGAGGTGCTGCGCACGGGATGGGAGCGAACCCGACGGCCGATCGATCGACTCGGCTTCGCAGTCGGCGTCGGCGCCGCTGGAGCTGCCGTGGCGTTCGCGCTGCTCCGGCGGCGTCCAGGTGGATGGGACGGCGAGCTCGCCGGCCGCGTGTTGGGTGAGACGGGCGCCAACCTGGTCGAGGCGATCGGGCGGCTCGGCTGGCTCGACACGCCGCTGCCCTGGCTGGTCATCGTCGGGTGGGTGGTCGCGATCGGGTTGCTGGCCGGGACCTCGTTGCTCGATCGTGCCGGGTGGGTGGGAACCGCTGCCGCCGTGCTGGGCACCACCGTGGTCACCGCATGGGTCTTCGAGCTGCTCCAGGGCGGCGAGACGGGCACGTACTGGCAGGGCCGCTACTCGCTGCCGATTCTCGTCGGGATACCGATCGTGCTGGGCGCCGCCCACCTCCCGCCCGGGGTCGAGCGCAGGATCACCCCGGTCGTGCTCGGCGGCGTCCTGCTGCTCGACAACGTGGCGATCGTGGCGGCGGCCCGTCGGTTCGGTGTCGGGATCGACGGCTCGCTCCTGCCGTGGGAGTGGGACACGTATCGGGCGCCCATCCCACCCCTCGCGGCGATCGCCGCTCACCTGACCGCCACGATGGCGCTCGGCGCACTGCTCATCGACCGGCGCGGCCACGTCGTGGCCGCGGCGATCGACGTCACCGGGTCGCCGTCGCCGATCCCGGCCTGACGGTTCCCGCACCGCAACGACGGGCTCTGGATAGGGTTGCCAACCGCATGTCTGTCCGCAACGCGCTGGCGCACCGCAACCTCCTGTACCTGCTGTCGCTGAAGGAGCTCCGAACCCGGTACCGCCAGTCGGTCCTCGGGTGGGCCTGGAGTCTCCTGAACCCGCTGAGCCAGATGGTGATCTTCTCGATCATCTTCATCTACGTGTTCAAGGCCGAGCCCCGCGTCGGTGACCCGAGCGGCTTGAAGAACTTCCCGTTGTACTTCCTGATCGGACTGATCCCGTTCCAGTTCTTCTCGATCACCGTGACCGTGGCCATGGGTGCCGTGCGAGGCGGTGCCGGACTGATCAAGAAGGTCGCGTTCCCCCACGAGCACCTGGTGTTCTCGGTGCTGATCGCCCAGTTCGTGACGATGCTCATCGAACTCGGCGTGCTCAGCGTGGCGCTGCTGATCGCCGGCAGCATGGTCCTGCCGTGGTTGTTCGTGCTCATCCCGCTCATGCTCCTCCTGGCGCTGTTCACCGCCGGGGTGGCCCTCGCGCTCTCCGCCGCCAACGTGTTCTTCCACGACGTGAACTACCTCTGGGGCATCGTCGCCCAGGTGCTGTTCTACGCGACGCCGATCATCTACGACCCGACCGTTCAGCTCGCCGACCAGCCGCTCCTGCAGACCGTGACCAACTACGGCCCGACCGGCAGCTTCATCAGGGCGTTCCATGCGGTGCTGTACGACCTGCGCGCGCCCGGTTGGGGTCGGTGGGCGCACCTGACCGTGATCTCGGTCGTCACGTTCGCGGTCGGTGCGTGGATCTTCGATCGGCTGTCGCCCCGCTTCGCGGAGGAGCTCTGAGGTGGCCGGCGACGTCGTGCTCTCGGTCGACCAGGTGACCAAGTCGTTCCGCGTGCACAAGGAACGCACGAACTCGCTCAAGCACTACGTCGTCGGTGGCCGCAACCGCTACGACGAGTTCGTTGCGCTCGACGACGTCTCCTTCGACGTGCGCGAGGGCGAGGTCTTCGGTGTGATCGGTCACAACGGCTCCGGCAAGTCGACCCTGCTCAAGTGCATGGCCGGCATCCTCAAGCCCGAACGGGGCGAGGTGCGGGTCCACCGCCGCATGTCGGCGCTGCTCGAGCTCGGCGCGGGCTTCGAACCGGAGCTGTCGGGCCGCGACAACATCCATCTGAACGGAGCGATCCTGGGCATGACGCGGCGGGAGATCGCCGAGCGCTTCGACGAGATCGTCGACTTCTCCGGTTTGCACGAGTTCATCGAGACACCGGTCAAGACCTACTCGTCGGGCATGTACGTCCGGCTCGCGTTCGCGATCGCGATCAACGTCGACCCGCGCCTGCTGCTGATCGACGAGATCCTCGCCGTCGGCGACGTCACCTTCCAGCAGAAGTGCATGGAGAAGTTCGTCGAGTTCCGCGACCAGGGCCGCACCATCGTCCTGGTGACCCACGACCTCGGATCGGTGAAGAACATGTGCGACCGGGCCGTCTGGCTCGAGCACGGTGTGGCGAGCCCGGTCGGCGCACCGGGCGAGCTGGTCGACGAGTACACCGAGTCGATGCTCGGCTCCCGCGGCGTTCGGTCGGACTCGTCGTCGCGCCGTGGCAGCGGTGCGATCCAGGTCGAGCGGGTCGAGATGCTCGTCGACGGCGAGCCGACGGACCGCGTCCACGGAGGCGCATCGGTGACGTTCCGGCTGCACTATCGCGCCCACCAGGAGATCGAGCGGCCCGTGTTCGCGATCAGCATCGAGAACGTGCAGGGCATCAGCGTCACCGAGCCGTGCTCCCGCGACGTCGGACTGGTGCCCGACACGCTGGAGGGCACCGGAACGGTCGAGATCGACATCCCCTCGGTACCGTTCCTGCCCGGGCCGTACAGCCTGAACACCGAGGTCACCGGTTATCACCGGGGACACATCTACGACCACATCCAGCACGCCGTGAAGTTCGACGTCGTGCGCGGTGTGTCACAAGAGACGACCGGGCTCGTCACCGTGAACCCGGAATGGAGGATCCAGACATGACCGTGCTCGTCACCGGCGGTGCCGGCTACATCGGGTCGCACACCGTGCGCGCCCTCCGGGAGGCCGGACGTGAGGTCGTCGTGCTCGACAGCCTCGAGTTGAGCACCGCCGACGCCGTGCTCGGGGCGCCCTTGGTCGTGGGCGATGTCGCCGACGAGGCGCTCGTCGAGGCGACGTGCCGCGACCACGGTGTCGATGCGATCGTGCACTTCGCCGCCTACAAGAACGTGGGCGAATCGATGCACGAGCCCGGCAAGTACTTCCGCAACAACGTCGCCGGTACGAACGCGCTCGTCGCAGCGGCACGGCGGGCCGGCGTCGGGCGATTCGTGTTCTCGTCGTCGTGCTCCGTGCAGGGCACCCCGCCGTCGGTACCGGTGCGGGAGGACATGCCGCTCGCCCCCGAGAGCGTGTACGCAGAAACCAAGGCGATGTGCGAGCGCATGCTGGCCTGGTTCGACCAGATCCACGGCTTCCGATCGGTGAGCCTCCGATACTTCAACGCCGCCGGTGCGAGCTTCGACGCCGCCATCGGCGAGGACTGGACGTACGCGCTGAACCTCATCCCGGTCGCGATCAAGGCCCTGCTCACGGGCGATCGCGAGCTCCAGGTCTTCGGCGACGACTACCCGACACCCGACGGCACCAACATCCGCGACTACATCCACGTCGAGGATCTCGCCGACGCCCACGTCAAGGCACTCGACCACCTGGCCGACGGTGGGGACACCACGGTGATCAACGTCGGCACCGGTGTGGGCTCGTCGGTGCTCGAGGTCCTCGACACGATCGAGCGGGTCGCCGGGCGCCCCGTCCCGCACCGCATCGTCGAGCGGCGGGCGGGCGACGCCGTCGCCACCTTCGCGGATCCCTTGCACGCACGTGCGACGCTCGGCTGGACGGCTCGGTACGGCCTCGACGAGATCGTCGAGACCGCCTACCGCTGGCACGAACGCCAGTTGAACGCCTGAGATCCGCGGCCGAAGTACGCTGGACTCACCCATGCGCGAGATGACCCGCCCGCCGGGCACCGAACCGGCCTCGGCCGCCCAGCCGTTCCCCGTGGTGCTCGAACGCGCCATCGGCCGGGCCGGTCGCCCGCTCGGCTGGATGTGGGGCAAGGGCTTCCGGTTCCTGTTCGTCCTCGACGCCGTGGCGCTGTTCGGCTCGATGATCGCGATCAACCTGGTGCGCTTCGGGTTCACGTGGCCGACGTATCCGCGGAGCCACTACTGGATCGGCTTCGGGATCGCCACGATGATCCATCTGACGGTCAACTACTTCGCGGGGCTCTACGAACGCGAGCCGCGCCTCGGGTACCGGCCCTGGCTGCCGCGGATCGTGATCGCCACCGGCATCTCGATCGCGTTCGACGGCCTGGCGGCGGTGCTCACCGACCGCTACCTGATGCCGCGTTTCAACCTCGCCCTCCTGCTCATCGTGGCCTCGCTGACCCTGACGGCCAACCGCACGATCAGCCGGTTCTTCGCCAACCGGCGGCAGGGTCCGTCGAGGGTCCTCCTCGTCGGCCACGGAGAGGCCGTGGCGCTCGCCCAACGGCACTTCGAGGCCGAACCCGACGCCGTCGTCGTCGGTACGGTCGAACGCACCACCGAGTTGTTCGATCTGGTCAACGCCAACGCCGCGACCGACGTCCTCCTGCTCGACATCTCGGCGTTCTCGGCCGCGTTCCCCGAACCGTTGACGGCGCTCGACCGTGAGGGTGTCGGGGTGCACCAGCGCGTGAGCGCTCGCGAGACCCTGCTCGGGCTGAAATCGGTGCGCGAGATCGCAGGGATGCCGTTCACCCGGATGCGGACACACGCCATGGCGTCGCACCAGTTGCGCCTCAAACGCCTCTTCGATCTCAGCGTCCTGCTGATCACCCTGCCGATCACCGGTGTGGTGCTGCTGGCGCTGGCCGGTTGGGTGCGGCTGCGAGCCGGCTCCGGTGTGCTCTACCGTCAGACGCGGGTTGGGCTGCGCGGCCGGCGGTTCACGGTCGTCAAGTTCCGTACCATGCATCACGACGCCGAAGCAGGGGGTCCGCAGCTGTCGGCGAAGACCGATGCGCGCGTGATCACGGGGTTGCGCTGGATGCGGGGGACGCGTGCCGACGAGCTGCCCCAGCTGTGGAACGTCCTTCGCGGCGAGATGTCGCTGGTCGGGCCACGCCCGGAACGGCCCGAGATGATCGAGTTGATCGAGCAGGACGTCGCCGGGTACGCCCGACGGCACGAGCTCCCGCCGGGAATCACCGGTTTCGCCCAGATCAACGGCCGCTATGAGACCGATGCGGCCTACAAGCTCGGGTACGACCTCCAGTACCTCGTGAACTGGTCGGTCATCCTCGACGTCCAGATCCTCCTGCGCACGATCTGGGTCGTCCTCAGCCGCCGTGTCTGACGACGGAGGCTGGCCGACGGTCTCGGTCGTGATGCCGATCCGCAACGAGGCGGCGCATCTCGAACGCGCGGTCGGGTCGATCCTGCGCCAGGACTACCCGCGCCCCTTCGACGTGTGCCTGGCCGTCGCGCCGTCCGACGACGGCACGGCCGCGATCGCCGCCACGCTCGCCGAACGTGAACCCAGGGTGTCGGTCGTGCCCAATCCCGCAGGTGCGACACCGGCCGGGCTGAACGCGGCGATCGCGGCCACCGTGGGCGACGTGATCGTGCGGGTCGACGGTCACGCCGAGCTGTCCGACGGATACATACGGCGTGCCGTCGAGACGATCCGCCGCACGGGAGCGGTCAACGTGGGCGGCGTCCAGGCGGCGCGGGGCGAGACCCCCTTCGAGAAGGCGGTCGCCGCGGCGATGACCTCGCGGCTCGGCACCGGTGGAGCGCGCTTCCATGTCGGCGGCGCGGCAGGGCCGGTCGACACCGTGTACCTCGGGGTGTTCGACCGTGCGGCCGGCGACGCAGTCGGATGGTTCGACGAGTCCCTCATCCGCAACCAGGATTACGAGTTGAACATCCGACTCCGGAAGGCCGGTGGAATCGTCTGGTTCGACCCTGCGCTGTCGGTCGGCTATCGCCCGCGCGGATCGCTCGTCGCGCTCGCCAGGCAGTACTACGAGTACGGGTGGTGGAAGGCCGATGTCGTGCGTCGCCATCCCGGCGCGGTCAAGCTTCGCCAGCTCGCGCCCCCGATCGCGATCGCCGTGGTCGCGCTGGGCCTGGTGCTGGGCTCTCGCCGACGGTCGGCGCTGCTCGCGCCGCTGGCCTATGGTTCGGCGGTCGCCGCTTCAGCGCTCGTGGGCGACGCGGCCTCCGGCCGCACGGCGACGGCACTCGTCACGATCCACACGAGCTGGTCGCTCGGATTCCTCACTCAGCTCGTTCGTCCCTCGCGCATCTCGGAGAGGTGACGGCGGCCGGCGGCGACGACCTCCCGCCATCCACCGCGCCCGAACGCGGCTCGCACAGTCGGGACGACCGGTGCGCGCGGATTTCGCTCCGGCCCGCACGCCGCCAAGCGCCGCTCCCAACGCTCCCAAGCGGCTGGCATCGCGGGATCGATCGGATCCGGCAGGAGCAGCCAGTCCCGATCCGTGGTGCCGGAACCCGAGATGATCGGTTGCGCCTCCCAGGTCGGGTTGGCCGGCAGCGCAAAATAGTGGTAGCCGAACTCCTCCATCAGGGAGGTGATCTCCTCACCGTGATCACGGCCTCGGCGGCGGAGCACCTCGATGACGATCGCCGGTCGTGACGTCCTGATCGCGTCGAGCGCACCGCGGAGCACCGCGGGTTCGTGGGTCTCGACGTCGATCTTCACGATGTCGGGTCGACAGCCCGTCCGCTCGACGTGATCGTCGAGCCGCACCGTGGCCACCTCAAGGTGGTCGGTCGCCTCGCGAAAGCCCTCGACCAGCGAGTTCGAAGCGTCGGACACAGGCGACAGGTGCAAAGCAGCCGAGCCGGTCGCGTCCGAGACCGCCACTTCGAAGACCTCGGCGGCGAGCCGATTCCGCACCATGATCCGCCGGGCGACCTGGGCGGCGATGGGGGCGGGCTCGAAGGAGTGAACGACGGCGGGCCGGAACATCGCCCCAGCGAACGCGCCGTAGAGACCCATGTTGGCGCCGATGTCGAAGAACACGAAGCCCGGGTCGCGCAGTTCGCACAGAGCGAGCACGGCCGCCGCCGACGAGCGCTCGTACGCGCCGAGGCCCTGACGGCGGATGAAGCGCTGGACCGCGGTTGAGTTCGGCTCGAGGATGTCGAGGGCCGGCAACCGGCCGCCATCGGGTAGCGGGATGCGATACGCCATCAGTCCAACTTGCTCACTGGTTCACCGTTCGACCCGGTGGGTCTCGGAGGTCGCGTCGACGGCGACGCAACCGGCGAGGAACTGCGCGTCGGTGGTCCGCCACGTGTTCTCGCCACCCCGCCACTGCACGAAGTTGAATCGGTCGGCGGCGAAGGTCGACCAGCCACGCCGGTTGCACTGCGCGACAAATCGTCGATCCTCACCGAGCGAAACGTCGTCGAACACCGTGTCGCCGGTGCGCTCGCGGTCGATGACGAGCGTGCCACCAGCGAGGGTCGACGTGTAGGCAAAGTCGTGTCCGCCGAATCGAAGGTACCGGCGCCCGGTGCTCGCGAGGTCGGCGTAGTACGAGTGCTTGCCGACCACCGCCGCGCCCGCGTACCCGTGAGCACGCAGGCTGTCGACGAGGTAGCGAGAGCCGTAGGTGTCGTCATCGTCGAACTTGGCGACGAACCGCGCGTCGGTCGCGGCCAGCGCGAGGTTGAGGCCGGCACCGATCGAGACATCGGGCTGCGGGGCGAGCACCGTCACGGTGGAGAGACCGGCGAAGCGCGATTCGACGTTCACTCCGTCGAACGCCGGGTCGTTGGCGACAAAGACCAAGTGGGCGTCGACGTCGCACTGACGCGCCACGTTGCGGGCGACGGCGTCGAGCAGCTGCGGCCGGCACGACACGCACACGATCGCGACTGCGCCAGACGCTGGTGGATGCTCGGCGCGGTAACGATCGAACTCGCTCGCCGTGACCCGGTTCCATGTCTCGAGATCGTGGCGCGGAGGCGCACCGAACGACCGCAGCGCGGGCGCCGCGCTCCCCCGCCGGCTGATGCGGCGCCGGGTGTCGGCAAGGGCGCGCCAACCGCGCCCGACGAGCGCGTCGATCGTCACAGGCGGCACGTCAGATCTGCTCCCAAGGCGCGGGAATGGGCAACACCTCGGACATGAATGCTTGGATGCGGGCATCGCGGTCGGCTGCGCTGAGGCGATCCTGCGTCTCGTTGATGCAGTAGGTGTCGATGTCGTCGGCGAGTCGGATGCGGTCGAGGTGCCAGTCGAGCCGTTCCGACTCGACGTGGACGTACTCGGTGGCGATCTCGCCGAACACTGCTCGCTCGGTCGCGATCCCGTAGTGCTGGCCGAACGACGCGGCGATGCTCAGATCACTGGGCGAGCGGAATCGGCTGTGCGCCGTCGCCGCGACGACGTCGACGAACTCACGGTCGATGTCGGCGAGCACCGAGCGGCGGAGCGGGTACGGGCTGTGGAGCGGCTTGTGCGTGACGGCACGCCCGAAGCGCTCGATCAGGAGCTCGCGGCCGCGACGGGCAGCCGTATCGACGGCCAGGGTGGCGTCGTCCTCGAAGCCAGGCACCCGCGCTCCGCTCTGGAACACGCGTGCCAGTCCGTTCGGGGTGAAGAAGTCCTCGGGCCGCAGCGACCGCCCGACGAACATGTCGTCGTTGAAGTACACGAAGTGCTCGGCGAGCCCGTCGATGCGGTGCAACGCCGACTCGATGGCGTGCGAGTTGAACGTCGGGAGCGCGTCGGAGGGAAGAATGTCGGCGTGGTCGACGATCGTGATCCGGTCGTGCGAGACGAGCCATTCGGGTCGCTGCCCGGCGGTCACGATGTAGACGTGGCGGACCCATCCGCAGTACATCCACAGCGAACGCAGCGAGTAGCGCAGTTCGTCGCGCGACCGGTAGCGCGCCGGGTCGAGCGCATCGTCGTCGACGCTGCGACACTGCTCCGCGGCCGTCCGGCGGAACGCATCACGCCATTGCGGGTCGGAGCCGTCGACCCACGTGTAGACGACGTCGACCGGCTGGGCGAGGCGCTCCAGGTTGGCCGCGACCGGGAACGCTGCCCGCCCGGGGAACCGGTGCCCACCGAAGCACTCGACCGTCGCCGGGCTCCGGGGATCGAAGCGCTCGTGACCACGCGTGCCGACGAGCTCCAGCTGACCGGACGTTCCGATCTCCCAGAACGTGAGCACGACACCCAGTTCATCGCCCGTCGCTCGGTCGCCGACCTGGAACGACCGGAACACGCTCAGGGTGCGCGCCTGGATCACCCGGCGGCGAGGCGTCGGCCGATCGAGCGTGGTAACGCCGCTGCCGCCACGGTCCTCCCAGCGCATGAACCATCCGGGCGCAACCAGCCGCTCGCCGAGGGCCTGGAGGGCACGCGAGCGATCCCCAAGCGGTAGACCGAGAACCACCCGATCGCGGCGCCGGTCGATCACGAACGGTCGTAGCCCGGCGGCGACGACGACGTCGCATACCGCATGCGCGGTCCGGAGCGCCGTGTCGTCCGTCGGCGCGTCGAGCGCGCCGCTGGTGACGAGTCGTCGGTCGCGCCACCGGCCGACGCTCGGCGACCCGAAGACGGCATCGGCGCCGAGCACCGGAAGGACCTCCGCCTTGCGACGCGCGACGCGGTCGGCCTGCCGCAGCCGCAGGGTGTCGAGGAACAGCGCGCGCACCGGTGGCGGGAGCCGCCGGTCGACCCTGTACCGACGCACGAGGCCGCGGAGCCGAGCCGGAGGAACCTGCATCGCAGTGATGCTAACGGTCGAGACCGTGGGCGATCGATGAGTCAGACGACGGGAGGACGACCGAGTCGCACGAGTCGCCAGACGGTCCGCCAGCGGATCGGCCGCCGCTCGAGCGACACCGACCAACCCGACCGCCAGCCGCGCCGATAGGCGCGACGGTGCTCGCCGCGCGGCGCGCGGAGCGACCCGAGGACAAGCCACGACACCACGTGGACCGCCGCCACCGGCCAGGGCAGGGTCCGCCGCGCGATGAGCACCCGGTTGCGGCCCGTCATCTCCCACCCCTCGGCGTGACGGCCGATCTCAGTGCGCGGGTGGGTCACCGTCGCATCGGCGTGGTATCGGATCCGCCAGCCGTGGTCGATCAGGCGCCACGACAGCTCCACCTCCTCGTGGCCGTAGAACAGTTCGGTCCAGTAGCCTCCGGCAGCCTCGTAGGCAGCCCGGCGAATCGCACAGGCGCCGCCCAGGAAGAGGGCGACCTCGCCGCTGCGATCGGCGCTGCGCCCGCCAAACCGGGGCACATGGCGACGAGACGTCCGGCCGTGTTCGTCGACGAGGCGGAGCGCGAGGGCGCCCAGACGATCATCGGCCGCGAAGGCGTCCCGGATGCGCTCCGTTGATCGGGTCGCGGCGGTCGCATCGTCGTCGAGGAAGGCGACGATGTCGGCTGTCGAGCTGCGTGCGCCGAGGTCACGGCCACCCGGAACGCCCAGATTCGACTCGACGGTGAGCGTCCGGCGATGGGGTGCCACCTGTTCCGGGGTCGGGCTATTCCCGCCGTTCACGACGACGCAGACCGGCTCCGAGTCGACCGAGTCGAGCGCGGCGGCCAGCTCCTTCGGGCGGGTGCCCATCGTCAACACCACCCACTCGACGGTCGGCGCTCGGTCACTGGTCACGGCAGCACGCTACCGATCGACCAGCGGCCACCGCCGACTGCGAAGGGCGCGAGGGTAGGCTCTGGTCGATGTCGACGTTGGAGACGGGCGCGCCGATGGCCCAACTGCGCGACGCGCACGCCTCGCGCCAGCTGGGCGCCTACGTGCGCGAGCTCTACGAGCGGCGGAGCTATATCTGGCACGTCGCCACGAACGAGCTGCGCCACCGCCAGATCACGAACGTGCTCGGCAATCTGTGGCACCTGCTCAACCCGGCGTTGACGATCGGCGTGTACTACGTCATCTTCGGTCTGCTCCTCAAGGTCGATCGCGGCGTCGACAACTTCTTCGTGTTCCTCACGATCGGGTTATTCATTTTCACCTTCACGCAGAAGGCCACCATCGACGGCGCCAAGTCGATCGTTACCAACCGGGGGCTCATCAAGGCGGTCAGGTTCCCGCGGGCCCTGCTCCCGATCAGTTCCACGACGACCGAGCTGCTCGCCACGGTCCCTAACCTCGCAGTGATGGTCTTCATCGCGATCGCATCGGGCATCGCCCCCGGCCCGGCGTGGCTGTTCCTCGTGCCCCTGATCGGCATCCAGCTGGTGTTCACGCTCGGCACCGCGATGATCGCGGCCCGCATGGCGACGCACTTCGCCGACACCACCCAGATCCTGCCGTTCGTCTTCCGGCTCGTCCTCTACGGGTCCGGTGTGATCTTCAGCGTCGATGCCTACGTCACCGACGGCGGATGGGCCGCCCTCCTCTTCAAGTTGAACCCCATGTACTGCTTCATCACGCTTGCGCGATGGTCGGTGCTCGGCGGCGAGTTCCGCTCGGATCTCCTGCTGTCAGCGGTCATCTGGTCGATCGCCATGTTCGTCGGTGGGTTCCTGTGGTTCCGAGCCGGTGAGGAACGGTATGCGCGCGACTGAGCACGGCACCGAAGCGACCGTCGATCGCGACGAAGTGTCGTTGTTCGACACCATCGGCGCCAATCCGATCTCGGTGCGGGCCGAACACGTCGATGTTCGTTTCCGGGTGTACGAGGAACCTCAGTTCAGTGCCCGCAAGCTGGTGAGCCGCGGCTTCAAGGGCCGGCGCTCCGTCGACGTGCACGCCGTTTGTGACGTCTCGTTCGACGTCCGCATCGGCGAGGCGGTCGGCATCGTCGGGTCGAACGGCTCGGGCAAGTCGACGCTGCTCCGATCGATCGCAGGTGTGCAATCGCTGACGAGTGGCTCGATCAAGGTGCGAGGCGACGTCGGGCTGCTCGGTGTCGGGGCCGCACTGAAGCCGTCGCTGTCGGGCTATCGGAACGTCATATTGGGCGGCCTCGCGATGGGGCTGTCGCGCGAGGAGATCGACGAGAAGATGGTCGAGATCATCGAGTTCGCCGGGCTCGGCGAGGCGATGGCGCGTCCGATGCGCACCTACTCGTCAGGCATGAAGGCAAGGCTGGCTTTCTCGATCTCGACCCTACGAGTGCCCGACATCTTGCTGATCGACGAGGCGCTCGCGGTCGGCGACAAGGACTTCCGGGCCAAGAGTCTCGCCCGCCTCGGCGAGATTCGCGACCAGGCCGCCACGATCCTGATGGTCACGCACAACCTGAACGAGATCCGCCAGAGCTGCAGCCGTGCGCTCTGGCTCGACCGCGGCGAGCTCGTGGCCGACGGCGGGGTCGAGGACGTCCTGACGCACTACGAAGCCCGCACCGCCTGATGCGATCGGTGATCGGGCGCGCCCGCGATCGTGTGCTGCGAACGGTGGATCGGTCCGAGCGTTCGTCGAAGGCCATTGTCGCGATCGCAGTATCGACCGCGGCGAAGATGGGTGCAGACCGCCGTGTGCTCGCGGAGGCCGGGCGCAGCGACCTTCCCGTCAATCGATCGCTCCAGATCGTGCAGTGGTCGCTGGCCGTGGCCGGACGTATGCCGTACCCCCGGCACTTCTCGCCGGGCGACCACCTCGTCGGACCCGAAGGGCGAGCCGCCGCCGCCGGACTGCTCCGTGAGTTCGTCAACGCCCCGCCCGACGTCGAACGGCAGCTCATCGGGCTCGACGACGAAGGCCGACTCGACGACATCGGCGCACGCGTCCGAGCCGATCTCGACCAGCGGATGTCGGCGGCCGCCGCACGCCCCAAACGCGGACGCGGTCTCGCGCCCGAGCTCCAGCTCGCACTCGTACGTGACGTCGGCGACCACCTGGCGCCCCACTCGATCCGCCCGTTCCTGATGAGCGGATCCCTGCTCGGTCTGATCCGCGACGGGGATCTCATGGCCCATGACCACGACGTCGATCTCGGTCTCCTCCCCGGTACGGACGCCTCACTGGTAATCGAGGCGCTCGACGCCGACCCGAGTATGGTCGTGCAACAGGTCGGCCCGCGGATCGTAGTGACCCACGACAGCGGGGCAATCGCCGACGTCTTCGAGCACACACTCCGCGACGGCCTGTTCTGGCATTCGACGCTGATCCACGAGTGGTGGAACACCCCGTTCGGCCTCGTCAGCGCGGGATCTGCGTGACGAGCGCGTCTGGATCCCCGACGAGGCCGAGCGGTACCTCGACGAGAATTTCGGCGATTGGTCCGATCCGGTCGTCTTCTACGACATCAGCTTCGACACACCGAATCGGCGCTATCTACGCAATCACCGGACGTTGCGCCACCTCCATTGGTGCGCAACACGCGGCATCGAGAACGGCGATCGGTGGTTGGTCGAGTCGGCGTGCCGTGAGCTGCGCGACACGTTCGGCGTCGACGTCACCAGGTGGCTCACGGCATCCCCCCTGGTGGACCCCTCAAGGGCGAACGAGCCGGCGCGACACGGTGTGCGACGACCGTCGAACGACTAGGATTTCGTTGTGTCACGACTCATAGAACTGCTCAAGCGCGCCCGAGGGGACGCCTCCATCCGGCACACCGAGCGAGTACTCGGTGAGCGCATCCGACAGTTGTCCCTGCAGGTCGCCGACCTGCAGGCCGCCGTCGACCGCAACACCGCCGCGTCCGAAGACGTGAAGGACCGGGTCATCTCGATGGGCCCGACGAGCCGCAAAGCGGCGAGTCGCTCGACCCACCGAGCACCAGTGTCGCTCAGCACCGACTCCGAGAGCTGGAAGACGCTGGCTCAGGAGGGCGAACTCGAGTTCCACAAGAAGCCCAACGTCCGGTCGGGCGACCAGTGGGAGGTCGACACCGACCGGAAATGGACCAACTTCGGATTCGATCGTGACGGCTGGGCCGACAAGCTCATCGTCGACGTTGGGGCGGGGAGCCGCCTGCGCACCAAGTGGTTCCGCGATGCGCGGATCGCGGCGATCGAGCCCCTCGGCGAACGGTTCGTCGAAGAGGTCGAATGGCAGGACCTCGACCAGGCCGACGAGCTGTACCCGGTGCCGGCCGAGCAGCTCATTCCGGAGCTGGTCGGGCGGGCCGATCTGGTCGTGTCGATCAATGCCCTCGATCACGGATACGACTTCGCAGGAGCCGCCACGAGCATCCGGAAGTACCTCAAGGACGACGGTCTTGCGTTCTTGAGCTTCGATCAGCACGAGGTGCCCGACGAGATGCACCCGCTCGTGCTCAACGAGGAGATCACGCGAGAGGTGTTCGAGGGCGCCGGGTTCGAGATCACTCACTTCGAGGAGGCCGGGCGATATCACGGCGGTCCGGGCTTGCTGGCGCTGAACTACTGGCTCCGGCCCGCACCCGCCACGACATGACACCCATCGTCTCGATCGTCGTCCCCTGCTTCGACGTCGAGAACTATCTCGGCGAATGCGCACAAGCGCGATGCAGCAGTCGCCGAGACATCGAGTTCGTGCTCGTCGACGACGGGTCGACGGACACGACTCCGCATGGGCGACGAGTGCGATCGCCGACCCGCGGGTCGTGGTCATCCACCAGGCGAACCACGGGCTCGGCGCAGCACGCAACCGGGTGTTCGCACTGCGACGGGCAAGTACCTGTTCTTCCTCGACAGTGACGACGATTCCCCGGTCGACGCAATGCGCGAATGGTCTCGTCGATACTGGAGTCGGGCTCCGATTTCGTCAGCGGCGTGGCGAGGAAATTCAAGGCGGAGCGACAGTGGAACGCGGCGATGTATCGGTCGCCGTTCAGACGTGATCGCTTCGGCACGCATCTGTTCTTCGAACGTGACCTGTTGTACGACCACATCGCCTGCTCGAAGCTGTTCCGCCGGAGATTCTGGGACGGGCACGAGTTCGAGTTTCCGGAGGGTGTCCTGTTCGAGGACATCGAACTGGTCACACGAGCGCATTGCACAGCCAGGTCGGTCGATCTCCTCGTCGACGCCGACCTACCTGTGGCGCGATCGCGAGCCGGGAGGAATTGTCGATCACCCAGGATCGAACTCGTGCCGGAAGCACGACCGCTCGGTTTGCGGCGCTCGACCGGGTCGACACGTACCTACGCGACCACGCTCCCATCAACGTGTGGGAAGCGCATGGCGCGAAGGTCTTCTCGATGGACGTTCCGATCTACTGCCGCCTGATCGCGGAGGACGACCGCAACTACGTCGAGGAGTTCAAGGCGTCCGCCGCGGCGCTGGCGCGCACGGTCTCCCCGACCGGGATTACGAAGGTCAACGTCGCTCAATCGACTGATCTGGTAGGCGCTGCTCGAGGATGACGAGCGGCACAGTCGCGCGGTGCGCACACTCCTGATGGGTCGTCACACTGGATCGCTCCGGCGGCGCTGGAGGGGATCGCGCCGCTCGGCCGGGACGTCGACGCGCGGCACGCGCTGTTAAGGAGTGCGGCGCTGGCATCCAGACCATGTCGGTGATCAAACGACGGGCCCGCCAAATCGCCTCGATCGTCGGCACCGCGATCGTGGACCTGAAGCCCAACGCGACGCTTCGGCCATCTCCGACAACCCGAGGTGAGCGTCGACGACGTCATCGACCGCAGCGTGACCTCGACGCGGCGCCTCGAAGATCGAGCTCGACGGGTCGCACGCAAAGTCGGCGTGCTCCCGACCCCGCACCCAAGGCGGGCGGCGGCGAACGCCCCCGACGCGGTTCGGTTCGACAGCGTCGGCACGACTCGGCTCGGACGGTCACGAGTCGCCGCAGCGCCGGGTTCCGACCAACCTCCCCGAGCCTACGCTGCCCGTCACGCGCGCGTAGCTTCTGCACGAACAGGAGCGGATCGTCCTCGAGCTGCCTCGGCCGCCGGCGGATGTTCTCGTTGGACCTCGATGACCTTCGCCGATTTGGTCGCGACGCGACGCCTCCGCCCCGGCACCTGGCGAGTCGTGGTCGTCGACGAATCGGGACGCACGTGGAACGTCGCGTCGGACTCCGCGGCCTACGCCCACCAGGACCCCGATGCACGGCGCCGAGTACCGACTGCGCGCTCACGCAGGAGTCATCGTGACCGTTGCGTCCCTGCTCCCGCCGATCGACCGGCCGGCGCGTGCCCAGGGAATTCAGCGACTCCACCCGGCGCCAGGCAGCGGGGCTCGGAAACGGGCGGTCTTCTACGAGTGCTACTACGGCCGTTCGGTCGGCTGCCACCCCCGAGCACTCTTCGAGCACTCGGAAGCGTCTCCCCGAGGACGTGGAGCATGTCTTCGTCACGCACCCGGGTTCCTCCATCCTCCCGCAGGCGCCACGACCGCGCAGCGTTGGACTCGCCGCTATCACGAATACCTCCACACGTCACCGCTGGTGATCTCGAACTGCGAACTGCATCCGGCCTACGAGCGACTCGCCTTCCAGACCGTCGTCCAGACATGGCACGGAACGCCGCTGAAACGGATCGGGATGGACATCGACGCACCGAAGTTCCAGAACCAGCAGTACCAGGACAACCTCGATCATCAATCGAGTCAGTGGTCGATGATGTTGTCGCCGACCAGCGACACCGACGAGATTTTCCCGAGCGTTTCGCTACGACGGGCTGATTCTGCCGTCGGGGTCGCCCCGGAACGATCGCCTCGTACGTCGACGCCCACGAGCGCTGCATCGCGCGGACTGCGCTCGGGCTGACCGACCAGGACAACGCCGTGCTGTTCGCTCCAACGTTCCGGGACGACAACCAGATCCCGGCCGGTTATCGCACGAGCCCGCAATGCGATCTCCCTGCGCTGCTCGCCTCGCTTCCCGACAGCACGAAGGTGCTGTTCCGGGCACACTCGAACATCCGCACCAACGAGATCCCGTGGAACGATCCGCGAGTGGTGAACGTTTCGGACTTCCCCGATGCCCAGGACTTGATCATCGCCGCCGACGTGTTGGTCACCGACTACTCGTCGATGATGTTCGACTGGTCGCTCACCGGAAAGCCGGTGGTCCTGTTCGCTCCTGATCTCGATCAGTACCGCGGAGTCCGGGACTTCTACTACGACTACGAGCACGACCTCGGTCTCGATGCCGTCCAGTCGCCCGACCTGGTCGGCAGCTTGCGGCCGCAATCGTCGAGCACATCCTGATCTGTCTCGACTCGTACGGGATTCGCCCATCGCGACGATGGCAAGGCGACCGAGCGTGTCGTCGAGGAGATTCTCGGTCGAGTGTCGTTCGACTGACGGTCAGAAGCTGCGCCGATAGGTGCTTGGCGACGGTCGGAATCGGCAGACACGGGCGGACGAAGAGTAGCGAACCGACCAATCCGCTCGAGTCCTTACTGCAGCTCGCGATTCGCACGTTCGAGGTCCTCGGCGAAGTCGACTTCGATGCACAGCGACGCGGACACGTCGATGGCATCGAAACGACGCCCGTCCTTGTCGATCACCAGTTCGATGCCGCGTTCGAAGTAGTCGTCATCGTCGCAGTCCTCGAGGCGCGCGATCAGGAACGGCTTGTCGGCCGGACTCACGAAGTTGATGCCGACGGCTTCGCCCAGCCCGTCGACCACGTCCTTGGACAGCTCGAGATGTAAGCCGCTGATCGAGGCGGTACTTGACCTCCTCGTCGCCCACGCTCGCGGTGTTGACCGACACGAACGATCGGCCGCTGGCGATCATCGGCAGCAGCGTGGGGAGCAACTGCTCGTCGAACACGACGTCACCGTTGAGCCACAGCACCGGGTCCGCACCGGTCAGGCGGAGGCCCTTCAGCAGGCTCTTGGACGTGTTCGTTTCACCGAAGTCCTGGTTGTAGACGAACGAGACATCGGGGAATGCCTCCATGATCATGTCCTTCTTGTAGCCGACGACGACCGAGATCGTCGAAGGGTCGAAGGCGCGGCACAGCAGGTCGATCTGCCGTTGCATGATCGACTCGCCATCGCTGAGCGCGGTGAGTGGCTTCGGGTACGGATTGCCGAGACGGGAGCCGACGCCAGCCGCCAAGATCACGATTCGCATGCGCCAAGCGTAGCCACCGCAGTTGCCAACGATCGGCGGCGGATGACCGGCCATGGACTTCGCGGCACCGCGCAACTCAGCGGACCCGATCGGCGCTTCCGGTAGCCTCCTTGCTCATGTCACCCGGCGAACTGCTCGTACGTGCGCGATCGCACGCCCTGGCGGGCGTCGATCGCTCGCCAGTCGCCAAGCGGGTGATGGCGCATGCGATCCGGGGCGTATTGGCGCGTCGTGGGCCCCTGAACTCCATCGCCGACGAGGCGGTGGCCGGAGCGTCCACCCGCGAGGCGAAACGTACGGCGGAGATGCTGATGTGGTCCGGTGCCGTCGCCGGCGTGTCGGCGTTCCCCGAATGGTTTCCCGTTGCCCACCATGTCCAGGAACCCGAAGGCCGCCGTCTGTCCGCCGAGGCGCTTCGAGACTTCCTCGCTGCCAATCCGGACACGAACAGCAACCTGTGGCGCCAGTACTTCTCGTTGACGGAGCCCGACGAGCTGCACGAGGTTCAATCGTTCGTGCGCCGCGATCTCGACTCGCGGCTACGTCGGTCGTCGACCGCTCCGCCCATCGACCGGGTGACGATCCCCGGCGCCCGTCAGCTCGAGATCCTACGTCGAGCGACCCGAGCACTCGACTCGGCTGGCGTCCAACCGTTCTTGGTGAGCGGCACCCTGCTCGGACTCGTACGCGACGGTCGGCTCATGGACCACGACTACGACATCGATCTCGGCGTCTTGCCCGGCGGGGCCGACCCCGCCGTCGTCGGGGCGGCGCTCGAGTCGGCTGGTTTCGAGGTCAAGGTGCAACAGGTCAAAGTCGTAGCACGCGACGAATCCGATTTCACGGTCGATGTCTTCATGCACTACGAGCGTGACGGCCTGATCTGGCACGGCACCGAGATCCACGAATGGTGGAACACCCCCTTCAGTCTAAAGCGGGCCGACCTCCAGGGCGTGCCAGTGTGGATTCCCGACAACGCCGAGACCTATTTGAAGGAGAACTACGGGAACTGGGAACGCCCTGTCGCGTTCTATCACTTCAGCTTCGACACTCCGAATCGTCGTTACCGGTCGACCTATCAGGCGCTGCTGTACCTGCACAAGCGAGTGGTGATCGGAGTCGAGACCAGAGATCGTTGGCTGGTCGAATCAGCCGCGCGGGAGCTCCGCGACCACTTCGGCGTGGACATCACCGAGGCACTGCAGCCGACCGGTCTGCTCGAACCAGCGGGCGACGGTCCGCAGACCTGACACAGCCCAGACTCAGGGTGGACCAGAACACCGACCACAACGCGGCCGCGGGGGCCCGCCGGGCCGCGGTAGAGCGACCGCTGGTGTCGATCATCGTCCCGTGCTTCAACACCGCCCCATACCTCGACGACTGTCTCGGCAGCCTGCTGGCGCAGACGCACCGTCAGATCGAGGTCATTGCGATCGACGACGGTTCGACCGACGACACCGGCGCGATCCTCGATGCGTGGCACGAACGCGACGCCCGGGTTCGGGTAGCGCGCCGGCCGAACCGAGGGCTCGGCGCAGCTCGCAACGCCGCCTTGTCGCTCGCGACCGGCAGCTACCTTACCTTCGTCGACAGCGACGACATGCTGCCCCACGATGCCCTCGAGCGTATGGTCACGACGATCGAGCGCACCGGGTCGGACTTCGTCTCCGGCGTCGCCTACCGCTTCGACGAGACGTCGTCATGGCGGGCGTCTCTGTACCGGCGCGGCTTTCGCGAGGACCTCGAGCGGACCCACGTGTTCGAGCGGCCGAGCCTCCTCCGGGACTCGATCGTCTGCTCGAAGCTCTTCCGGAAGTCGTTCTGGGACGAGCACGGGTTCACATTCCCGCAGGGTGTTCTGTTCGAAGACATCGAACTGGTCACGCAGGCGCAGTGCCTGGCTCGCTCGGTCGACCTGTTGGCCGAGCCGACCTACCTCTGGCGGAGTCGTCCCGACGGTGATCTATCGATCACGCAGGATCGAACGAAGCCCGGGAGCGTCGCGCAGCGGTTCGCGGCGCTGACGAGGACCGACCACTTCGTCAGGCACCACGCCCCGGCGAATATCTGGCGACGCCACAGCCTCAAGGTGCTCTCGGTCGACGTGCCGCTCTACCTCCATCTGTTCGATTCGGCCGACGACCGCTACGCGACCGAGTACGTCGACGCCGTGGCCTCGTTCCTCGCCACCGCATCGCCGGTTGCGATCGCTGAACAAGGCCACCTGCGCCGGCGGCTGATCGAGATGATCACGAACCGCGATGTGCCCTCCGTCCATGCCATGTCCCGGCTCATGGGTCCACGCAAGACGCGGACCGTCCGATCGCGTCTCTCCGGCGTTCGACTGCTCGGTTGGCGTGACCGTCTCTGGCTCGTCCGCGTCGCCCTCGCGACCGTTCGAGACCGCGCCCGCCGCCTCGTGACGAGCACGCTCCCACGGCTCCGTCGCGACTGAGCCACACGTCGGGAGCGGTCCGCAACCGCCGGCGACGTTGATATCTTCCTGCCGATGCCTCGCCTCGCACGAATGATCGCTCACCGCCTGAGGGCCACCGAGCGCTACGCCGACACACCGGCACACCTGCTCCCGTACGTGGTCCCTGGTCTGGCCGAGGCGCTCGAACGCGCCGAACCGATCCGTCGACGAGCGTCGCCGACTCGCTCCGTCGAGGAGTTGAACGAGCTGCTACCGCCCGGCCCGATCGAGGAACACCTGCCGTGCCCGCTCTGCGGAAACGAGCGCACCCGCATCCTCCACCACCGCGTCAAGCGGTCCCGGGGCGCGATCGCGTTCGAATATCGGGCCGGCCGATGCACGCAGTGCCAGCTCCTGCGCCGGCTCCCCGGGATCAAGGTCGACTGTGTGCCCGAGTTGTATCAGGGCGGCGACTACAGCAAGTTCCTCGACGGGAACTATCTCAAGGGGCGGCGACTCCTCTACGAACGTACGATGGGATCGTTCGGATCGTTCTTCGAGGAGGGGAACCAGCGCCGACTACTCGACTTCGGGAGCGGGACCGGGGTGTTCGTCGAGCTCGCGCTACAGAGGGGTTTCGACGCCTACGGGGTTGATCTGGCAGCCGATGCGGTCGAGACCGCCAACGAGCGGCTCGGGTCCGTCCGCACGTGGTGTGGATCACCGCACGAGATCGCACCGCTCGCAGAGGGCGACTTCGACGTCGTCACGCTCTGGTCGGTGTTGGCACACTTCGCCGACCCGATCGAGCAGCTCGAGGGACTCCGCTCGTTGCTGAAGCCGGGCGGAGTGCTGCTGGTGTACACGGTCAATGCACAGGCGATCGAACTCAAGGCGTACCGCAACGGCTGGAACGCATTCACCCGGAACCACCTCATGTTCTGGGAGCCAGCCACGCTGTCGATGCTGTTGCGGCGAACCGGCTTCGGGAGTGTCGCGTTCCGCGACTTCTACCCCGGCTCGATCGAACTCGGACCGTGGCAGAGAGCAGACGGCGAACGACGTCGCCTCGCAAGGAGCGTGCAGCGACACCACAACGGCAACATGATGCGGGCGCTAGCCATCAACGGGCCGGCGAGCGAAGCACCGGTCGAGCGAGCCGTCCCGGTCTGACCTGGCGGCGTGATCAGCCCGGGATCGGGCCGATGGCGTAGCGAGTGTCGAGGACGCGGGTTCCGGTCGCTCCGCGCAGTGCATCGTCGAACCAGCCCGTCAGATCGACGACCACATCGGTCGACACCCGCGACGACACACACACCGCACCAGTGCCATCCACCGGCATCACCATCGCATTCGGCACCACACCACCCGCCGGATAATTCAGCGACGCCGTCCCCGGCTCCGACGAACCACACGGCCACACCCGCAACCAACCACGATCCGACGGATTCACCGCCGTGAGGTTCAACGCCACACCCTTCACACCCGACGACGGCACACCGGCAACACCCGTCACCGGCACCCGCAACGTCACACCCGGACGAACCCGGGCACCATCACGCGTGTCGACCACACGCCCCAACGCCGGCCGAACCGCATCGTCGAACCAGCCCGTCAGATCGACGACCACATCGGTCGACACCCGCGACGACACACACACCGCACCAGTGCCATCCACCGGCATCACCATCGCATTCGGCACCACACCACCCGCCGGATAATTCAGCGACGCCGTCCCCGGCTCCGACGAACCACACGGCCACACCCGCAACCAACCACGATCCGACGGATTCACCGCCGTGAGGTTCAACGCCACACCCTTCACACCCGACGACGGCACACCGGCAACACCCGTCACCGGCACCCGCAACGTCACACCCGGACGAACCCGGGCACCATCACGCGTGTCGACCACACGCCCCAACGCCGGCCGAACCGCATCGTCGAACCAGCCCGTCAGATCGACGACCACATCGGTCGACACCCGCGACGACACACACACCGCACCAGTGCCATCCACCGGCATCACCATCGCATTCGGCACCACACCACCCGCCGGATAATTCAGCGACGCCGTCCCCGGCTCCGACGAACCACACGGCCACACCCGCAACCAACCACGATCCGACGGATTCACCGCCGTGAGGTTCAACGCCACACCCTTCACACCCGACGACGGCACACCGGCAACACCCGTCACCGGCACCCGCAACGTCACACCCGGACGAACCTGACGCGGAACCGGGTGACCGCCGTTGATCGGTGGTGGACACGTGCGGTTGCCGCGAGCGTCACACGACGAGACGATGCGATCGGGCGAATACAGCGTGACCAGGTGGTTCGAGTTGCTCAGCATGCCGCCGGGCAGGCCGAAGTACAACTTGTCGTTGGTGTTCGTACCGGTGCCGATGTAGAAGGTCACCGCGCCGCCCGGCGGGATCGGTCGCGATGCGATCGACGTGAGCTGCGCCCTCGGGATCTCGATCATCCAGTCCTGGAGATCGACGACCGTCGTCCCGATGTTGCGGATTCGGATCCACTCACCGTTCGGATTCGTGTTGTCGTCGCCGGGGGCGTCGTAGTTGACCTCCTCGATGATGAGCGGCTCGGGCAGCTCGCACGTCTCGGTGCACGGCCACATGTCCCAGGCGCGAATGTCGAAGTCCGAGTCGTAGAGGAACGCCCCGTCGGCCTCGTTGCCGAAGATGGAGATGTCCTGATTGAGGAAGATCGATGTTGCGGTGTTGGTCCCTCGACCGACGAAGATGCGAAGTCGGCCGCCCGGTTCGAGGCGAACACCGTTGGGCAGTGGGAACCGCCTGAGTGCCGAGTCGCGAATCTGCCAGCCGTCAAAGCTGATCGTCTGGGTGCCGCGATTGCGCAACTGGACGTATTCGCCGTTGATGTTTGTACTGTCATCGTGGGCCGCGTCGTAGTTCGTGACCATGTCGATCACGGCGTTCTGGGCGGGACCGACACCGCAGATGTCGTCGTCCCATACACCGATTCTGTCACGGGCTGCTTTGAGTGCGGTGTTCGTGTAGCCGGCGGCGAAGTCCGGCTCCTCGTTGAACGACACCGGTACGCCCCAGCCTTCGCGCAGCATCTTGATCGCCATGTTCTGGCCGTTCAGGAACACGTGCCGGATCGGCCGACCAAGGCTGCGCGAGTTCACGTCACGAGCCCGGAGCACGACTCGCGCGCCATCGATCAACTGCCGGAATCGATCGGTCGCCTCTGCTGAATAGCACTCATTGGTCGTGACCTCGTTCGTCTGGATGCCGGCGACCCGGACGGTGATCACGCCCGATTGACCATCGAGTCGCGCCTCGAAAGTGTCGCCGTCGAGGACTTGCACGACAGTGGCGTTCCACGTTTGCAGCGCGGCCGCGGCGGGGCGGCTCGGGCCCAGGGCCACGACCACGACGCCGACGATCAGAGCCAGTGCCATCATCAGTGAGGAGATCCGTCGGGACGCGAGGCATGTCGACCACGTCGTGGGATGAGCCTTCATGCCAGTTCCTGCTTCCTCACGCCCACGACTACGAACATCGGCATGTCAGCGAGATGACTTGAGATCACCGCAGCCCTGCATCGCAGGATCGTTCCGGAAATCGAAGACTCGACGCCGCGTGCCGAAGTCGTCAGGGTACCAATCGACCAGCGGAGTGAGGCGTCGCCCTACTCAGCTCGATCGCACCCGGTCGAGCCAGCCCATCAGGATCGCGATCGCACGAGGGTCGTGGCGCAAGCGGTGACCTGCTCCGGCGACCACCGACAGCTCGGCCGCCCCGTGGGCCTGGGCGAGCTGGCGGGCGTCGCTCGTCGGAACGCTCTCGTCGTCCTCCCCGTGCATCACCAGCATCGGCCGTGGAGCGAACCGCCGCGCCGCCGCCGTCGGTCGGAACCGCCGGAACGCCCGCGACCAGTCGTCCATCGACGGAGGGAAGCCCGGGGTGCGCACGGCGCCGATCTCGCGGGCGTGGTCGAGGAATCGACGCGGGTGATCGGCCCAGTCGTCGAAGTCGGCCCGCGGCGAAAGCAGACCGGCCGCCGAGACACGGGGATCGTCGGCACCGACGCAGATCGCGATCGATCCGCCCGTGTTGGTGCCGACGAGCACGACCCGAGACACCTCGGACGTTCCGATCAGATGGTCGATGGCCGAGCGCAGGTCGTCGATCCACCCCTGCAACGAGAAGTCGCCGGTGCTCGCCCCGCAGCCGCGGAACGTGAACGTCATGGCGGTGTAGCCGACCTCGTACGTGATCCGGTCGACGAGCTGGGGGAACGTTCCCGCCGACCGTCGGGCGTCGATCGGACCGATCGGGAACCCGTGACACAGGATCAGCCCCGGCGGGTCCGCCTCGGTCTCACCGCTGCGTTCCGGTCGCTTCACGTGACAGGCGAGTGTGTGACTGCCGCTCCGGAAGGTCTCGTCCACGCTGTGCCGTCGACCTCAGGCGCGTGGTGCGCGGCGGATGCGACGCATCCCCGGCCTGGCCAGGGTGTAGCCGCGGTTTCGGGCCTCGGCGAGGGTGTCGGGGCCGAACTGGATGCCGACACCGGCGTCGACGAACGCTGCGACGGCCGCCTCGTCCTCCCACTCGTCGAGGTCGTAGACGAGCTGGGTGCGCTTGTCGCCGATGAATCGGGCGTGCTCGAACCGAGAGGGTCGCTCCATGGCGTCCCACGCTATTGCCCAGCGCAGCCGAACGGTGCACGGACCGGGGTTCGGACGCGGTGCGGGGGAGCGCACGATGCGCTCCCCCGCCACCACACTTCTGACTGATTGGGACCGAACACCACCTGGTCTTCGCCGGCGGGACGAGCTCCGGCAGCGTGTTCGGCGGGGGTTGGCGAGGATTCGCCAGGCCGTCCAGCCTGTTGACCTAGCGGCCAACCACCTCCAGGGTCCCGAAAGAACTGTCACTCATCGTGTGGACCACCTCCTCTCTCTGGTATCGGATAGCTCACCACACCCACGAGTCGCGCGCCACGCATGTTTCGAAGATTTCCGGATCTTCACCCATTCGAGGATCTTCACCCATTCGAGGAGGTCCCGAGATCAGATCGTGTAGGCGAGGGAGTCGACGATGCGCCGGCCCAGCTCGGCGTCGCCCGAGATCCGCACCCGTTCGATGTGTTCGGCCGCGTCGAGGCGACCACCGCCGAGGCGGCTGAAGGAGATGACCGGCATGGTCAGGGTCACGGTCGGCGGACGGTCGATCGCGGGCACCACGGCGGCCCGCTCCCCCACCACGACGTGGATCGCGCGGCCGGCGCCGCCGGTCAGCTCGAACGTGACCGACGATCCAGCCGGGGTACTCGCCCGCTTGCCGACCACGAAGCCCATCGCCGTGGTCATCTCGTCGAGCGACACGTCGACCGCGACCCCCGTGTCGTGGCCGGGTCGCCCGAGCGCAGCCCGGATGTCCTGCTCGTGCATCCAGCAGTCGAACACCCTGATCTGCATGAACCGGCCATAGGCGTCCTCACCGGCCGGGGTGAACCCGACCGCGTTCCACTCCTCGGCCGGCATCGTTTCGAGGATCGCGAGTCGGCGCGACGTCAGCTCTCGAAAGCGTGCGAGCACCACCTCGGGGGGCTGGTCGGCACAGGACGCGACCCACCCCTCGTTCATCGCGCCGATCTGGTTGCGGACATGGTCGCGCGCGGTTGCATCGATCGAGATCTCGGGCTGGGCGCCGAGCAGGAACGCCTCGGTGCCCATCATGTGAGCGACGTTCGCCTGGACGTCCCATCCAGGCAGTGGCGTCGGCGACCGCCACTGATCGGGCGTCAGGTCGGAGACGAGCTCATCGACACTGCTCCACACGGCTCTGAGGCCGGCGATCGTCCGCTGCTGATCGATCTGCGACGCCATACCGCCGAGCCTGGCAGACCCGGTGTGACTCCGACGAGGCGATCATCCGTGGACGATGTGATGCAGCCACGCCGCTAGCGTCTCGCGACATGCACGAGAGCTCCCACGAGACGATGCGCACGTTCGTGCGCATCCATCTGGCGGACGCCCGCGGCCACGAGCTCGACGTGCTCGACTTCGGCAGCCAGATGGTCGACGATCAACCGCTGTCGTACCGCGACCTGTTCGACGAGCCGGCATGGCACTACCGCGGTCTCGACATCGAGTCCGGCGAGAACGTCGACGTCGTCGTGGCGGATGCCTACGACTGGCACGAGATCCCGGGTGATTCGGTCGATCTCGTGATCTCGGGGCAGGCGCTGGAGCACGTGGAGTACTTCTGGGCGTCGGTGTTCGAGATCGTGCGGGTGCTGAAGCCGGGCGGTCTGGCTGCGATCATCGCCCCGTCCGGCGGGTTCGAGCACCGCTACCCGCTCGATTGCTGGCGTTTCTATCCCGACGGGTTCTCGGCGTTGGCGCGCTACGTCGGATGCGACGAGATCGACGTGTTCACCGACTGGCAGCACGGTGAGTGGGACGACTCCATCCTGGTGATGCGCAAACCGTCGTGGAGCGACGCGGACCGTCATCGGTTCGCACGTCGAGCTGCGATGCAGCGGGCGCTGCTCACCGGCGCCGATCGGCCCGAAGAGGTCGAGCCGCCGGAGACTGCCCAACCCTCGAGCATCCTGCGAGACGTGGTACCTGGAGCGCTCACCAAGGAACTGGAGGCGATGCGCGCCGAACGGCTCGTAGCGGAGGCCCGCGACGAGGCGGCGACCGAGGCGGCTCGACAGGCCGAGATCGAGGCCCACATCGTCACCGAGGGCGAGCGCCTCGCCGCCGAGCGGCTCCAGAGCATCGCGGCGATGCGGGCGTACGGTCGAGTGCGTCGTGCTGTGGCCACGGCGGTCGGTGAGCGCGGTCGGCGGCTCTATCGACGGGTCCGGGACCGGGGCTGATCGTGTCGATCTGATCAGGTCAGATCGTCGAACGGAACCTGCGGGCCGACAGCGCCGATCGCCTCGAAGTACCGCAGATGGGCGTCCACCACGTTGACCGCGTCGACGTCGTCGAGCAGCTCGACCCCGAGCCGATCGGCCTCCGCGAGGAGGTACGCCACGAGTGAGTCCTCGGTGATCACGACCTGCTCGTCGATCGACTGGCGGGTGTCGACAACTCGATCGGGTTGGAGGCCCTGTTCGTGCAACCAGCGCAGATGGGCCCGCAGGAGCTCGTCGACCTCGCCCGGGGTGAGGCGCGCCTGGCTCTGTGGCGGCAGGCGATCGGCGACGAAGTCGACCGCTTCGTCGAGCTGGTAGACCGCTCGCGGCGCAACGGCGTCCAGCCGGCGCGCCTCGCGGCCGATGGTCCCGGCAGCGATCGCGAACACGAGCACCGCCGCGACGGCGGCGAAGACCCAGGTGGTGGCATCCATGCCCGAAACGTTACGCCGGCCGCGAGATCTTGCCGCGGCGGAGATCGACCTCGTCGCGGATCCGGTGCACCCACACGCGCGGACCGCGTCGGATCAGCCGGCCGAGTCGCACAGCGGCGGGCGGCCGTTCCGCCATGACGGGCGAGAGCGCCTCGTCCGCCCCGGGGGTCGGTGCCGGGCGCGCGTGCTGGACTGCGATCTTGGTGAGCGACGCCGCGAACGAGGTGTCGGCCAGTGTGCGGACTGCGCTCGCCGACGACGATCGCGCACCGGCCACGTGGTGCCAGACCTGCAGATCGGCAGCGCTGCGATCGTTCACCAGTGCGATCGTGCGTCGATCGGCCAGATCGTCGAGGTCGACCCGCTCACCACGATCGAGCTGGGTCTCGTTGAGCCGCTCGCGCGACAGCGGCGACCCGAACCATGTCTGGAGCGCTTCGTAGGTCGCCTCGCCGCGCTCGATGATGTCGACGTGGCCGATCCGATCGAGCTGTTCGCACGCTGCGGCGGCGACCGCGTCGACGTCGTCGGCGGCGATGTGGCCGTCGGCAGGGATCAGGGGGTGCTGGCCGAGAACGAGGCGGCAGACGAGGTTGTCGGAGATGCACGCGATCGCCGGATCGGAGGCGTACTCGCTCAGTGGCCGGCGGGATGCGAGCGAGGCGTCGAACGGGCGCCAGACCTCGTGTTGGTCGTCGCCCCAGCTGCGCCAGAACGTGTACTGCGAGAGGTAGCGCGCCCTCGGTTCGCGGAGGATGCAAGCGACGTCGTCGGCGTCGAAGCCGGCGAGGATCGTCGGCAGTGACCAGTGCCCCTCCATGTAGCGATAGCGCCGGAACTCGCTCGGGTCGCCGAGGAACACCGGACGGTCGATGTCGGCGAGATGTGCGAAGTCGCCGAACATGTGCCGATCGAACGACCACGGGACGGTGTCGGCAGCGTCGTAGTACGCCGACAGCGCAGCCCTGATCGAGGTGCCGGCCGCCTTCGGCAGATGCAGGTACGCCAACCGCTCGCGCATGGCGATGCAGCCTACGAGCGAGTTCCGCCGCGACCGCCGACTGCGATTCTGTGGAAGCCGAAGCGACCGAAACCGTCGCACTTCCTGCCTCGAACACCCCTACAGGATTCTGTGGCAGCCGAAGCGACGGGTCAGGTCACTTCGGCTTCCACAGAGTTGGGAGCTCACGGGGTCCGTGACGCCGGTTCGGTGACTTGCGCACGACACGGGACACGATCCTGGCTCGGACGCGGCTCCGCCCCGGCCGTTCGGACCGGGGCGGAGCGTTCCAGTGAGCCGTGGACCCGAGAGAGGTGGATCAGATGCCGATGCGCTGGGCGAGCTGTTCGCGGTGGTAGGTCGGATCGCCGAACAGGAGCTCGGAGCTCTTGGCCCGCTTGAAGTACAGGTGGGCCGGATGCTCCCAGGTGAAACCGATGCCGCCGTGGATCTGGATGTTCTCGGCGGTGGCGTGGAAGTAGGCCTCCGAGCAGTACGCCTTGGCGAGCGAGGCCACCGAGGGCAGCTCGTCGTTCATCTCGCTGGCGCACCACAGACCGTAGTACGCCGCCGACTTGGCCGATTCGACCTCGAGCAGCATGTCGGCGCACTTGTGCTTGATGGCCTGGAACGAACCGATCGGTCGGCCGAACTGGACGCGGTCCTTGGCGTACTGGACGGCCATCTCGAGCACGAACTGTGCACCACCGACCTGCTCGGCGGCCAGCCCGATCGCGGCGAGGTCGAGCACGGTCGACAGCACGTCCCAGCCGGCGCCCTCGGTGCCGAGCAGCGTGGCGGGTGTGTTGTCGAAGTCGAGCTTGGCCTGTTTGCGGGTCTGGTCCATGGTCGACAACGGGGTCTTCGTGATCCCCGTGGCGGCTCCGTCGACGGTGAACAGGCTGACGCCGGCCCCCGTGCGGGCGGCCACGATGATCAGGCCCGCCGTGTGACCGTCGAGCACGAAGCTCTTGGTGCCCGACAGGGTGTGGCCGTCGGCCGCTGCCGTGGCCTCCATCGTGATGCCCGCCTCGTCCCACTTCCCGGACGGCTCGGTGAACGCGAGGGTGGCGATCGTCTCGCCGCTGGCGATGCCCGGCAGGTGCGCCTTCTTCGCCGCGTCGTCGCCCGAGTGCAGCAGGGTGTTGGCGGCCAGCACGACCGTCGAGAAGAACGGAGCGCACAGCAGGGCGCGGCCCATCTCTTCGAGCACGATGCCGAGCTCGACGTAGCCGTAGCCCGACCCGCCGTACTCCTCGGGGATGTGGAGGCTCTGCAGACCCATCTGCTCGGCCATCTGGCTCCAGACCGCGACGTCGTAGCCCGCCTCGGTCTCCATCTGCTCACGCACCTCGGCCTCGGCGCTCTTGTTCTCCATGAAGGAGCGCACGATGTTGCGAAGCTCGTCTTGTTCCTCGGTGAAGGCGAAGTTCATGCCCCGCAGTCTGGGCCGACTTGCGGGCGCCTCGCAAGTCTGATTGTGTACACATGTGGACACTTTGGGGATCCGGGACCTGCGGGCCTCGCTCGCCGACGCCGTTCGCCGTGCCGAAGCGGGCGAGCGAACCCTCGTGACGGCGCACGGCCGCCCGGTCGCCCAACTCGCACCACTCGACGAAGCGGCGCCCGACATCGAGCGGCTCATCTCGTCGGGCTCACTCATCCCACCCCGCCGCAGCGGGGCGTGGCGGCCACCGCACGCCGTCCCGATCTGGTCGGGGGTCCGCATCGATCGAGCGTTGCGAGAGCTGCGGGGATGACACTCGCACTCGACACCAGCGCACTGCTCGCACTCGCCATCGACGGGTCGCAGCGCGCCATCGTCCTCGACGCCCTCGCCACCGACCCGGTGTGGTGTGCGTCGGCGATGGCGCTCACCGAGGCGCTGCCGGCGATCGACCGGCTGACCGACGAGGCGATCCTCCGGGCCGATCTCGAGGACGCAGTCCGGCTCGCGTGGGATCATCTCCACATCGTCCCGGTCGACCAGCGCTGCCTCGACCGGGCTGCCGGCCTGTCGCGTGTCCAGCCGGTGCGGCTCACCGACGCCATCCACTTCGCTGCCGCCGAACGACTCCCCGCCCCGGTGCGATTCGTCACGTTCGACCCCGCCCAGATCGGCGTCGCGCTCGGCCTCGGTCTCGACGTCGTGTCGAGCTGATCGCGCCGATCGACCGGCGAGCCGCCGAGCCGCCGACTCTCCCCGAGCGCGAGCCGTTAGCGTTCCGTCGGGTGTCAGCCCGTCCGGCCTCGCAGCACGCCCGCGATGTCGGGGCATTCGCTCGCAGCGGCGCGTGGTACCTCGGCGTCGCGGTGACCGTGACGCTCTGGTGCTGGATCCGTGCCCGAGCCACCAACGGGCCCCTGCTCCTCCCCGACGAGTCCGGCCCGATCGAGTTCGCCCGCTTCATGATCGGCGAGAGCGGCAGTGCCACCTCGCAGTACTACCCCGGGCACGGCTTCACCCTGATCCCGGCGATCCTCATCGGCGACGATGCCGACGCCGAGTACCGAATGTCGTTGCTGTCAGGTTCCGTGATCCTCGGCATCCACGCGGCACTGGTCGCCGCGATCCACCGGCGCGTGGTACCAGGTGGTCGCCGGATCGGATCGGCCGCCATCGGCATCGTCGTGGGAGTGCTCCCGGCCACCGTGGCGGCGAGCGTGTTGATCTGGTCGGAGGCGTCGGTGCTGCTCGCCACCTCAGCGATCGCGCTCGGGGTCGTCGTCGCCGACCGCCGGCGCTCGACGCGGATGGCGTTCGCGATCGCCGCGCTGGCGGGGCTCTCGATCGTGATCCACCCACGGCTGATCTCGGTCGCGTTCGGGGCCTGGTGCGCGCTCGCCGCCTCGAACTGGCATCCGGATTCGGCACGTCGCCGAACGATCGCTCTCCTCACGCTCTCCACGGCGCTCGGGCTCGCGACCGGTCGCTGGATCGTCTGGATGCTGCAGCGCGCCGCCGGCTCGATCTCGTATGCGATCACGCCGGGTGACGCACCCATGTCCGATCGGGCGTTCAGCTTCGTCATGATCACGATCGGTCAGATCGTGATCGCCACGATCGGCACGGCGGGACTCCTGTGGTTCGCGATGCCGCGCCTGCCCGATCTCCGTCGACACACCGGGCTCGATGCGATGCGGGTGTTCGCCCTGTCCGCGTTCGTGGCGTTCGTCGTACTCACCGCCGTCAGGTTCGAGCCGCCCATCGACCGCGCCGACATCTTCTACTACTCGCGATACGCCAGCCCGGTCTATCCCCTCCTGATCGTCGGTGCCCTTGCAGGACGCCGTTGGTACGCCGGTCGAGCCGAGGCGATACGGACACGGACGACGGTCGCGTTGGTCGTCGTCGGTGTCCTCGTCGCATACCAGATCTGGAGGATCTCACCCGCCGAACGGTCGTTCAAGTTCCTCGGTTCGATGGCCCCAGAGCTGTTCTGGATCGTCGATCGGGCCGGTGAGCTGGCGGTGGTCTGGATCGCCGGAATCGCGATCGTCGCCGTCGTGTCCGGACGGGCGCTGCTCGATCGCCGCGCGTCCGTCACGTGGATCGCGACCGTCGTCGTGATCCTCGCCGTCGTGGTCGCCGGCCAGACACGACCGGGGCACGCAGGGATCTGGGATGCGTCGACACCGCGCGAGTGGCGCCTCGTCGACGATCTGCTCGCCCTTCCCGACGACGAGTGCATCGCGTTCGACGCTCGGGAGTCATCGCAGTGGAACAAGCTGAACTACGAGTTCCACGTCCCGAACCCGATGAGGTACGTCACACCACCGCGGGGCGAACCCTGCGGACCCCATCTGATCAGCGTGCAGGACGACATCCGCGACCTGTACCCCGAAGCCGAGTTGGTCGGCAGCGAGCCCCGCACGAAGCTGCGGCTGTACCGGATCGATCCGACGAACGGGCCCGCGGCGGCCCGAACGTCCGCGCCGCCGCGGTCGACGCCGCCGCCCGGCGGTGCGACACTGGAGCGATGACGACGCCTCCGACCACCGTGCACTGGACGAACGCCGACGTGGAGGTCCATCGTGTGGTCGTCGGATCGTACGACAACAACGTGTTCGTGATCCGCTGCCGCCACACCGGTGAGGCCGTCCTCATCGATGCCGCCAACGAACACGAGATGCTGCTCGAGATGTGCCGGCGCCTCGGCGTCAGGCGGGTCCTCGAAACCCACGGGCACTGGGATCACATCGGAGCGGTGGCACAGATCCGCGAAGCCGGCTACGAGGTCGCCGTCACCGCGCAGGACGCACCGATGTTGAAAGACGTCGGCTACGACGTGTTCCTGGACGACGCCGAGGTCATCGAGTTCGGCCGGCTCCGCCTCAACGCGATCCACAACCCCGGCCACACCCCCGGGTCGATCTCGTTCGAGCTCGACGGCACACCGCTGCTGTTCACGGGCGACACCCTGTTCCCGGGCGGACCGGGCGCCACCGGGTTCGAAGGCGGCGACTTCGCGACGATCATCGACTCGATCGACAACAAGCTGTTCCGGTTCCCCGACCACACGATCGTGCTCCCGGGCCACGGGGCCGACACCACGATCGGCGCAGAACGACCTCACCTGCAGGAATGGGTCGACCGCGGTTGGTAGCCCGCGCCCGACACCTCTCCGTGATCAGCCCGCCTCGAGACGGCGTTCGCGATCGCGGACCCGGGCTTCGGCGAGCAACCGCCGGTTGGCGGCCTGCAGATCTGCGAGGAAGGCGACGACCCAGATCTGAACGGCCACGATCAAGAGGACGGCTCCGACCACGAGACTCGGGACACGACTGCGGTACGGATCCTCGAACAACCAGTACAGGCCCCACCGGACGAGCAGCGCGATCCCCAACACGAACGGCACGAGGCCCACGCGGAAGAAGAACCGGAACGGGTAATACAGGGCAAAGCTGCGGACGATCGTCTGCCCAGATCGCCTCAGGTACTGGAACGTGCTCTTGGCCAGACGCGACGGGCGGGTCTGCGGGTTGACACGGACCGGCACCGACGTCACCGCCAACCCTTCCGCCTTGGCCTGCACGAGGGTCTCCATCGTGTAGCTGAAGCGGCCGTACACCTGCAGTCGGAGCGCGGCGCCCCGGCTGATGGCGCGGAAGCCACTCGGGGCATCACGGATCTCGGTGCCCGAGAATTTGCGCACCACCCACGAACCGAAGCGCTGGAGTCGCTTCTTGACGGGCGAGAACTCGTCGATCTGTTCGATCGGCCGCTCCCCCACCACCATGTCGACGCCGTCCTCGAGCACCGGCCGCACCAGATCGGGGATGCAGCTCGCGTCGTACTGGTTGTCGGCGTCGGTGTTCACGATCACGTCGGCCCCCGCCCTCAGCGCAGCATCGAGGCCGGTCAGGAACGCCGCCGCGAGCCCGCGGTTCTGGGGGTGCTGCACGACATGGTGCACACCGAGCTCGCGCGCCACGTCGGCCGTGCGATCGGAACTGCCGTCGTCGATGACCAACCATTCGACGCAGCCGAAGCCGGGCACGTCCCGGGGCAGATCCGCGATCGTCTCGGGCAGGGTCGCTTCCTCGTCGAAGCACGGGATCTGGATCACCAGCTTCGGGCGGTGGACCGGCGACTCTGGCATGCTCGGCGAGCATACGCGCTACCCGATACGGTCGCCGGGCGTGAATCACCCGCAGCCGACCGACCACGTCGCCGGCAACGTCGCCGGCAACACCTACGACAAGTACGCCAGCACGAATCCGGTCGAGCGACGCATGATGCGGGGCTTCTTCGCCGCCCTCGACGCGATGCTGCTCGGCCTCCAGCCGACGGTCGTCGTCGAGGTCGGTGCGGGCGAAGGCAAGGTGACCGAACGACTGGTCGACCAGTTTCCCGACGCCGATGTGATCGGGCTCGATCTCCCCGACGCCGAGTTGGCAGGACACTGGTCCGGGCTCGGCCTCTCGATGTTCTTCGGTGACGTCACTCGGTTGCCGTTTCCCGATCGCAGCATCGATCTGGTCGTCGGACTGGAGATGCTCGAGCACGTCCCGCGACCGGACGCCGCGCTCGCCGAGATCGCACGGGTCTGCGCCGGCACCGCCGTGCTGTCGGTGCCACGCGAGCCGATCTGGCGCATCGGCAACATGGCCCGAGGGCGCTACCTGCGCGATCGCGGCAACACGCCCGGGCACGTGAACCACTGGTCAGCTCGCAGATTCGAGCACCTCGTCGGCGCGCACTTCGATGTCACCGCGTCGTCACGCCCGCTGCCCTGGACGATGATCAAGGGCGTCCCGCGATGAGTGACCGTCAGGTGTCGTACCCCGACGGCGAACCACTCACGACGGCGAACTGGATCGCATCGACGATCGTACGGATCTGCTCGTAGTCGGGTGATCCCGGATCGATGAGCGGTGGGGCCAGACCGACCGACTCCTGGATCGCCGAATTGTCGCCCAACCGATCGAGGAGATCTGAGAACTCGCCCGACGACAACGACGTCCGCATCGAATCATCGAGCACACCGGTCACGGTGACGAACCCGCCGAGCGCCTCCGAAGCCGACACCTGTGAACCCAGCGCTGCGAGCAGCTGACGTTGCCGCCCCATGCGTTGGTAGTCGGAGTCGGCCTGACGCGACCTCACGTAGGCGATCGCCATCGCGCCGTCCATGTCGACGACACCCGGCCCGATCGACGACGGGAGCGCACGCTCCCCGGGCAGGCTCGGAGGCAACGGCACCTCCTGGGCGAGCTCGAGCTGCACTCCGCCGACGGCATCGATCACCTCGGTGAACCCCTGCATGTTCACGAGCGCGAAGTCGTCGATCTCGACGTCGAGCGAATAGCCGAGCGCCTCCGACATGGCGACGGGTTCGGCCTGCAACCCGTCGGCGCCGTAGTACTCGACCAGGTCGGGCTGGCCCGACACGTACGTGAACACGGCGTTCGCGAGATCGTCGAAACCGTCGGGAAAGCGCTCTGCGAGCGGGGTGCCCGGCGGGAACTGGAGCCGCGTCAGGTTGCGTGGGATCGACAGCAGCGCCGTCCGGCCCGACGCCTCGTGGATCGTGACGAGAATCATCGTGTCGGTTCGCATTCCCCAGCGGCCCGGACCGGCGTCGCCACCGAACAACAAGATGTTGGTGACGGCGTCAGGATCGACCCGGTCGGATCCACCCGCAGCCGGTGTGAACAGCGACCCGCTCCCACCAGCGGAGAAGACATCGGAGAACACACCACGGGCCTCGTTGGCGCGATAGCTCGCGAAGAGCACTGGTAGGCCGAGGGCGAGGACGACCACCGTGGCGACCGCCGTCTGGCCGCCGATGCCCGGCGAGCGCCGGAACGCATGGGCGACCTCGGCGACCGCCAGCAGTCTGACGATCACCACGAGCAATCCGAGCGCGACGACGCCGAGCAGGAACGTCGGGTCGAGCGCCACTCCGATCAACCGGTCGCGGTTCGCGAACACCCACGCGGCCACGACGACGGGAACCGCGACGCCGAAGGTGAAGAGCAGCACCCCGAGCACCGGGATGCGCCGGAGCGCCGCCAGGCCGGGGAGGAACACCGAGACCGCGAGCTGCGACACCGGCGAGCCCTCGCTGACGTCAGGGTGGTGCAGGCGGTGTTCGAGGTCGCTCAATCCTCGAAGCGCGCTGGGGTCGGAGCGGTCGTTCATGCGCCGCGAACTCTAGGTTCTTCAGCGAACTCGAAGCGCGCGCCCGGGCTGCGACACTGGTCGTGCATGCGCTACGACGAACGCCCCACCGATCCCACGCCGGTCGACACGACCGACCTTCCACCTACGCCGATCCGCGACCGCAACATCCCCGCGACAGCCTGGCGGCAGGCACCGCCATCGCTCCTGACGCTGGGCGCCGACCTCCCAGACCACCCGGAGGCCGAGTACAAGCGTCGGATCGGCCCCTGGCTGCTGTGGCGAGCTGGGCCGGCCACCGGCGGCGACGCACGCTACTGGGCGGCTCACGCCGACGACGTCGCCCGGGCGTACACCTTCCGGCTGTTCCCCGACGGCACCGGCTCGGGTGCCGGTCCGAGCGGGAACACGGCCGATCGGTTCAGATCATGGAAAGAGGACCTGCGCGACCACGACTGAGGTCACCAGCCCGATGGTTGGCCCGTCGCGAGCGCGAGCCGCACCTCTCCCACGACCCGGGCGAGCTGCTGGTAGTCGGGTCGTCGGACGTCCACGAGGGGTGGCACGAGACCGACCGACTCGACGATCGCGGTCTCGCCACCGATCACGGCGAGCGTGCCCGCCAGTTCGTCCGGCGTCAGCGATGTCCGGAGCGTTCCGCCGACCGCCTGGGAGATCGATCCGAACGACGTCGCCAGATCCTCGAACGAGACTTGGGTGGCGAGGCCGGCCAAGAGGTCGCGCTGGCGACGCGCCCGATGATAATCGGTGTCTCCCTTGCGACTCCGCACGTAGCCGAGCGCGGTCGAGCCGTCCATCGCGATGCGACCGGGACCGATCTCGGCCGGGTACTGAGTGCGCGCTCCGGGCACGTTCCCCGGCATCGGCACCGACTTGGGCACGTCGACCTCGACGCCGCCGAGCGCGTCGATCACGTCGATGAAGCCCTGCATGTCGATGAGCACGTAGTCGTCGATGGTGACGTCGAGCGAATAGCCGATGGCCTGAGCGAGCGCGACGACGCCGGGCCGGACACCTTCGACGTTCTCGTACGCTGCCCGCAACTCGGTGCGCGCGGACACGATCGGGTAGACGGCGTTGGCGAGATCGTCGAATCCGTAGGGGTATCGTCGTTCGAGCTCGCTCCCGGGTGGGAAGAGCACGCGCTCCAGATTCCGGGGAATCGAGATCAACGATGCTCGGCCGGACGGCCGATGGAGACTGAACAGCATCATCGTGTCGGTGCGCAGTCCGTAGCGACCGGGACCGGCGTCGCCGCCGAGGAGCAGAACGGTCGTCACGTCGGCGAGCAACGCCGGATCGACGCCAGAGTCGGGCCGGGAGGGCTTGGGTGGCACGGTGGTACTCGTCGTCGACGGGGTCGCGGTCCGCCGGGGACCCGAAGCGATCGCGACGACGGGCACCTCGTTCGCGACCGGGGCGTCGGTCGTGGGCGCCGTCCCGGCGATGGCGGAGTCGCCTGGAGCTGCCGGTTCGTAGAGAGGAACACCGGCCGTCGGCGTGAACGCCGGCGCGATCGCCGCCCGGGCCCGGCCGACCTGGACCGCCCCGACGAGCAAGGGCAGACACACCACGCCGACCAGCAGCCAGGCGACACGATCCCGCGACGGGTCGCCACCCCGGGCTCGAGCGACCCACAGCTCGGCGGCCGCGACCAGACGGCTCGCGGTCGCACTTGCCATCGCCACGGTCACCCATGCGAGGAAGTCACCGTCGAGGCTGAGCGCGAGCCACGATCGACCCGATGCGAGCGCGACGAGCGCCGGCACGATCGGCACGACCACCCCGGCGACGAACAGGACGACGGCGAGCCAGCGACGTCGATCCCGCGCGTGCCACCCAGGGACCAGGAGTGCTACGGCGATGTCGGGCCACACCGTCGATTTCTCCTATCCGCGTAGTGATAATCCGGCTGCGCCCATCGTAGACTCGATGCCATGACGTCGACGACGAACGCGTTGTTCCGGGTCGAGGGGCTCCATGTGCGGCCTGCGACCGAACCCGGGGCTCCGGCCGGAGACGAGATCCTGCGGGGTCTCGATCTCACGGTCGACGCCGGCGAAGTGCACGCCATCATGGGCCCGAACGGCTCCGGCAAGAGCACCCTCGGCACGACCCTGCTGGGCTCACCCGAGTACGAAGTCACGTCCGGGTCGATCCACTTCCACGGGGACGACGTCACCGAGTGGCCCGCCGACGAGCGCGCCAAGGCCGGCATGTTCCTCGCCTTCCAGTATCCCCAAGAAATCCCGGGCGTCTCGGTCATCCAGTTCCTCCGCCAAGCCCTCTCGGCACGCAAAGGCATCGACTTGAGTGTGCTCGAGCTGCGGCTCGCCACGATGGACTGGATGAAGCGCCTCGGCATGGACTCCTCATTCGTCGACCGGTACCTGAACGAGGGGTTCTCCGGAGGCGAGAAGAAGCGCAACGAGATCATGCAGATGGCGATCCTGGAGCCCGAGCTCGCGATCCTCGACGAGACCGACTCCGGGCTCGACATCGATGCGCTCCGGATCGTCGCCGAGGGCATCCGCGAGGTGCGCGCCGAACGGCCGTCGATGGGTGTCGTCCTGATCACCCACTACCAGCGACTCCTCGACGAGATCCAGCCGGATCACGTCCACATCCTGGTCGACGGCCGGATCGTGCAGTCGGGTGGCATGGAGCTCGTCGAGCAGCTCGAGCGCGACGGATACGAAGCGTTCCGGGCCTCCGCCTGAGGTCCGACGGCAATGAGCATCGACTGGCCCGCCGTCCGAGCCGACTTCCCGATCCTGCAGCGCGAGATCGACGGTGCACCCATCGTCTACCTCGACTCCGGCAACACCTCCCAGAAACCGCGACAGGTCATCGAGACGATGGACGACTTCCTGCGCACCGGGTATGCGCCGATCAATCGCAGCGCCTACCGGCTCGCCGCCGAGGCGACCGACCGCTACGAGGCAGCGCGGGCCGCTGTCGCGCGCCTCGTCAACGCCCCCGCCGCCGACGAGATCATCTTCACCAAGAACGCCACCGAGGCCCTCAACCTCGTCGCCTCCTCCTGGGGCGGAGCCAATCTGGCGGCGGGCGACGCCGTCGTGCTCACCCACATGGAGCACCACGCCAACATCGTGCCGTGGCAGATGCTCGCCGACCGACTCGGACTCGAACTGCGCTGGCTGCCACTGACCGCCGACGGTCAGCTCGATCTCACCGATCTCGATCGGTTGCTCGACGGGGCGAAGGCGTTCTCGTTCACCTCCATGAGCAATGTGCTCGGCACCCTGACTCCGGTCACCGCCCTGTGCGGGGCGGCCCACGACGCGGGCGCGATCGCGATCGTCGACGCCTGCCAGTCGGTCCCTCACGGCGTCACCGACATCCAGGCATGGGACGCCGACTTCGTCGCCTTCTCCAGCCACAAGATGTGCGGCCCGTCCGGCATCGGCGCGCTGTGGGGTCGCATGGAGTTGCTCGACGCGATCCCCCCGTTCCTCGGCGGCGGCAACATGATCGCCGACGTTCGGCTCGACGGTTTCTCGACTGCGCCCGTTCCCGCCAAGTTCGAGGCGGGCACCCCGCCGATCGTCGAGGCGATCGGTTTCGGCGCTGCCGTCGAGTACCTCGAGTCGATCGGCATGGCCGAGATCCGTCGGCACGAGATGGAGCTCACGCGCTACGCGATCGACACGTTGAAGGATCGGTATGGGCATGACATCACCATCCACGGCCCCGACAACGTCGAGATCCGGGGCGGGGTGCTGAGCTTCGCCTTCCGCAACATCCATCCCCACGACATCAGCCAGGTGCTCGACCAACGCAACGTGTGTGTCCGTGCCGGCCACCACTGCGCCAAGCCGCTGATGCGGGTGCTCGGGGCGAACGCGACCGCTCGCGCCAGCCTCTACCTGTACAACGACCGTTCCGACATCGACGCGCTGGCCGACGGGCTCGACGGCGCCAGCGATATCTTCGGCTTCTGACCCGCGCCGACATCCGCAGGGAGACACCATGCCTGGCCTCGAAGACCTCTATCGAGAGATCATCCTCGATCACTATCGTACGCCCCGCAACCGCGGCGAGCTCCCGGTCCCGCCGGCGCGACACGCCGAAGGCCACAACCCTCTGTGCGGCGACGAGATCACCGTCTACCTCGACGTGACGAGCGGCGACGACGGCGACACGATCAGTGACGTCAAGGTCAGCGGCCAAGGCTGCTCGATCTCGCAGTCGTCCGCGTCGATGATGAGCGCCGCCGTCAAGGGGAGGACGGTGCCCGAGGTTCGCGCACTGGTCAAGCGCTTCAAGGGGATGATGTCGATCGAGACCGACGACGACGTCGACCCGACCGAGGTCGCGCTCGGAGATCTCGAAGCGCTGCAGGGGGTCGTGAAGTTCCCGGTGCGCATCAAGTGCGCCACCCTGGCCTGGAACACCCTCATCGAGGCGCTCGAGGCGCCGCCCGACGACACCTGACGGCCCGCCGAACCGGCGTCCTACGTCAGCTGCGCGTCAGAACGGGCCCGACCACCACCGACCGACCCCGATGCCCGGACGACGCCGGAGCCACCGTGCTGATCGTGCCGGCCAGCGAGCGCATCGCGGCTGGAGCCGACGGCGACCACCCGTCCGGTACCTCCCAGCACTCGATGACCAGGTGTGGTGCCACGACCGGCAGCGTGAGCGCAGTCGTGGAGGGCAGCGTCGTCACTCGGATTCCGATCGACGCGCCGGTCGCGATCATCTCGACCGGCAGACCGCCGGTGCTCGCGATCATCCCACCACGACGCCGCACCGCCCCGAACGATGTGCACGACCCGCCAGTTCTCGCGGAACCCGCCAAGGGCGTCGATCGGGACCTGATCGCGGCGGCCACGCCCCCGGATGTCGCGGCGGCGTTCTGTGGTGTCGAAGCCCGACTCGATCGTGCTCAGTCCGGCGAACAGGAACTCCAGACAATCCGGTGTGAACCGCCAGTAGTCGATCGGCACGGGGTGGTACCGCCAGGCAAAAAGGAGTCGACGTGTACGAGATGCCGCCCGGACGCAGCAGTCGTTCGATCTCCGTGGCGGCGAGCCACGGTCGGTTCACGTGCTCGAGGACGTCGCCACTGACGATCACGTCGAACGATGCATCAGGCAGCTCGGGGCACGACGTGATGTCGCCCACGATCACCGGCACGCCGGCGCCGCAGTCCTCGATGTCGAGCACCGAGTAGCGCCAGCGAGGGGGTTCGAAGACCTCCAGTCGACTGTGTTCTCGGGCACCGATCTCGAGCACCGCACCTCCGACCAGACCGGCGGCGCGGAGCGTGCTCCGCAGGTGGGTGTTGATCCGGTCGTTTCGCTTCGCGTGGCGCTTCCAATCGGATTCGACGGCGTCGATCGCCGCCAGCCGACGGGTTGCATCGATGCGTGCGTCGACTTCGGTGCGGGCCGTTCCGGTGCTCACGCATCCGACTCTGGGGACCGGACGTCGGGCGCACAACCGACAGCGATCGGGTTTCGCTCAGTCTTCCCGCGGTCGACACTCCACGTTCGGCTCCGGCAACTTGCCGCCACCTCTGCGTCACCGACGGTTCACCGACGGGAACTCAGGCGGCGGTCGCCGGGCCCCGACTCCTCGTTCGGCATCGGATCGTGCGATGGTCGGTGTCGTGAACGACGCCGACCTTCGAGCCACCGACGAACTGGCGATCAAGATCGCACGCGAGCGGGCCGGTCGAGCATTGCGCGATCTCGGTCACGCGTTCATCGGGCGCCATGCGACCCTCGAGCAGATCGAGCGGCTCGCCGAGGCTGTCGAGGGGATCAGTGCCGAGCTGTGGCCGCAGGCGGAGCGCACCCGGGGTGAGCACGCCTTCGCCGATCGACAGGTCGCCGACTATCCACAAGGGCGGTTCGACCACGACTTCGACGACCGTCCGGTCTCGGGCCGATCGTCGCCGTGGGGCCTCGATCTCGAGTTGCACCGCCACGGCGACGAGATCGAAGCCCGCGTCACCTTACGGTCGGCACACGAGGGCGCTCCGAACCGGAGCCACGGCGGTGTGGTCGCCGCGCTCTTCGACGATGTCTTCGGCTACGTGCTCGGTGTGGTCCACCAAGCGGCGTTCACCGGCGATCTCTCGATCCGCTACCAAGCGCCGACTCCGCTCTTTCGCGAGCTCGCGTGCCGGGTTCGGCTCGACGAACGGAACGGCCGAAAGCTGCTGATGAGCGGCGAGCTGATCGACATCGCTTCCGGTCAGGTGGTCACCACGGCCACGGCGACGTTCATCGCCGTCGACCCGGACGCTTTCGCCCGGGCGACGGCCGAGCGTCCCGCACCACCCGACGAGGATGCGTGACACTGGGGACGTGATCAAGTACCTGGGATCGAAGCGACGTCTCGTTCCGGTCCTCACCGAGCTCTTCGATCGGTCCGGGGCGACGACGGCACTCGACCTCTTCACCGGCACCACCCGGGTGGCTCAGGCGTTCAAGTCGGCGGGGGGCGCGGTGACGGCAGTCGACAGCGCCCGCTATTCGGAGATCTTCGCTCGCACATGGATCGAGACCGACGCCGATCATGTCGACCACCGGACTCTCGACGAGGCGATCGCGACGTTGAACGCGCTCGCCGGCGACCCGGGCTACGTCACCGAGACGTTCTGTGTGCGGTCGCGGTTCTTCCAGCCCCACAACGGCGAACGGATCGACGCGATCCGCGACGCGATCGCACGCGATCACGCCGGCACCGCGCTCGAACCGATCCTGTTGACGAGCCTGCTGATCGCGGCCGACAAGGTGGATTCGACCACAGGGCTCCAGATGGCCTACGTGAAGAGGTGGGCGCCGCGCTCCCACAAGCGCCTCACCCTCGAGGTGCCGGAGCTGCTCCCCGGTGGGGGCCGCGCCGTGCGCGGTGATGCAGTCCAGCTCGCCGGCCAACTGGGATCGTTCGACCTTGCGTACCTCGACCCCCCGTACAACCAGCACCGGTACTTCACGAACTACCACGTCTGGGAAACGATCGTCGCATGGGATCGCCCGGAGCACTACGGGGTGGCCTGCAAGCGGATCGACGCACGCGACGACGCGACCAAGAGCGTGTTCAATCGCAAGCGCGAGATGCCCGACGCGCTCCGGCGTACCATCGCAGCGGTCGACGCCGAGACCGTGATCGTGTCGTACAACGACGAGTCGTGGGTGGCGCTCGACGAGCTCTGCGACATGTGCACCGTGCATGGCGATGTGGTCGCACTCGCGTTCGAGTCGAAACGCTACGTCGGGGCGCAGATCGGCATCCACAGCCCGTCCGGTGTCAAGGTCGGTGAGGTGAGCCACACCCGCAACCAGGAGTACGTCGTCATCTCCGGACCCCGATCTCGCATCGACCACGTCACCGCGCCGTTCGGCTCGGCGATCGTCGCCGGATGAGCAGAGCGCTCAGTCGTGGGACCACTTCGTGCCCGGGAGGTAGTAGCGGCGAGCCCACACCCCGCGACGATCCTCGCCCTGCACCGGCATCCGCCACGTCGAGCAGCGCGTCGTCGGCGCTGCCAGATCGACCGCGCAGAGCGCCCTCGGCTGGTCGTCGGTGCCGTCGACATAGGCATCGGCGAACCAGTCGGCGGTGTACCGACGGGTGATCGCGCGGTAGAGGTCGCGCCAGGCGTCATCCTCTCCCGGCGGATGCACGACCTCGACGACGCCCTGCACGGTCACCTTGCGGTACGGCTGGGTCGTCTCGTCGATCGAGACGCCGACGCGGGGGTCGCGACAGATGTTGCGCCAGATGACCGCCGGCGAACGCGGTGTGAACAACAACCGGCTCCCGTCGCGGATGAACCAGAGCGGCAGGACGCGCGGGAACCCGTCGTCGTCGATCGTGCCGATGCGCGCCAGGTGCTCGCGCTCGTCGAGGAACGCGTCGAGCTCGACGTCGGTCAGCTTCGGCACGACGCCAATCGATCGGTCGTCACGGCCGGTAGCCCCACGAAGGTGCTGACGGTCGCAGCGTGCGGCGGGCGAGCCGAACCCAGTCGCACAGCATCGGTCTCGTGTCCCGCGGATCGATGATCTGCTCGATCTCGTAGAACTCGGCCGACCGGTGCGGGGATCGGAGCCGGTTGAGCCGTTCGGTGATCTCGGCCTTCAAGCCGTCCGGGTCGTGACTCTCGGATAGCTCGGCCTTGTAGGCGACCTCCAGACCGCCCTCGAGTGGCAACGAACCCCAATCGCCCGACGGCCACGCCAGACGGAGCGACTCGCTCCCGGGCTTGCGATTGGCGGCGCCCGCGATGCCGAACGCCTTGCGGATCACGACGGTGCAGTAAGGCATCTGAGCCTCCCGGAGGGCCACCAGGACCTCGGTCCCGTACCTCACCGTTGCGTCCTGCTCGGACTCCTTCCCGATCAGGAATCCGGGGCAGTCCTCGACGTGGATCATCGGCAGTTTGAACAGCGAGGCGAGATCGATCAGCCGAGTGAGCTTGCGGCACGAGTCGGCCGTCCAACCACCTCCGTACATCATCGGGTTCTCGCCGTACACGGCGACGGGCACGCCGTCGAGGCGCGCCAGGCCCCCGATGATCGACGTACCCCAGTCGCGCCCGATCTCGAAGAAGCTGCCATCGTCGACGATCGCACGCACGATGGCACGCATGTCGTACGACTGGCGTGGGTTCCGGGGCACGACGTCGAGCAACCACTCGTCGCGACGGCCGGGGTCGTCTCCCCAGTCCTCCATCGGCGGGAGTTCGTCGATGCTGGTCGGGAGGTACGAGAGGAAGTGGAGGGCGCGCTCGAACGCCTCGGCTTCGGTGTCGACCGCGTCGTCGATCGCGCCGTTACGGGTGTGGATGTCGGCGTGTCCGAGATCTTCTTTCGAGACCGAGCCGAGACCGGCCTGCTCGACGAGCGCCGGTCCGGCGATCATCATCTGCGAGGTCTCGCGCACCATCACCGAGTAGTGCGATGCGACCGCCCGTGCTGCCCCGAACCCTGCGACCGATCCGAGCACCAGCGACACCGAGGGCGCCACGCTCAGGTGGTCGACGACCAGGTGCCATCCGGGGAGCACGGGGATGTAGGTGCGTCCGGCCTGTTCGATGGTCTTCACCGAACCTCCCCCCGACATGCCGTCGAGGAGCCGCACATGGGGCAACCGCATCTCGAGCGCGATTGCCTCCGACGCCTCCCGCTTGGCCGAGATCGACGCGTCGTTCGACCCACCCCGGACCGTGAAGTCGTCGCCGGACACGACGGCCGGTCGTCCGTCGAGCTCTGCGATGCCGTAGACGAAGTTCGACGGCGTGAACTCGGTCAACTCACCGTGCTCGTCGTAGCGGGCGACGCCCGCGGTCTTGCCGATCTCCCAAAAACTGCCGTCGTCGACGACGAGATGGATGCGTTCGCGCACCGTGAGCTTGCCGAAGTGGTGCTGCCGCTCGACCTTGTCGACACCGCCGAGCTGTTCGGCCATCGCCTCGCGGCGACGCAGCTCGTCGAGCTCCGGTTGCCAGGTCACTGCGACCCCGGGTACATCACCGCACCCGCTTCAGTTCGACGACGATTCCCCCGCTGACCCGCTGCAGCTCGTGTGGGGGCAGCGGGAACACGTCGTGCCAGGTGCCGGCCGCCGCCCAGACGACATCGTGGACGAGGAGGTCCGGATCGATGAACACGCGGAGCTGCGTCCGATGGCCGATCGGGGGGACACCTCCGATCGGGAAGCCGGTCGTCTCGCGCACGATCTCTGCGTCGACCCGCTGGCACATCAACCCCCCGGCGGCTGCTGCGAGCTTCGACTCGTCGAGCTGGTTCGTCCCGCTCACGTAGGCCAACACGATCTCGCCGTCGACGCCGAAGATCAGGCTCTTCACGATCTGGGCCACCTCGCACCCGATCGCGTTGGCTGCGTCGACCGCCGTCTTCGCTCCCTCGGGAAACCGATGCGGCTCGACCACCAGACCGACCGCCCGGCCGGCCTCGACCACGCGGAGGACGTTTCGATGCAACTCAGTCACGTGACGCGACCGTAGCCCGCAGCTCGCCCGTCGGGACTGCCAGCTCCCAGGCCTTCGCGAAGCGGAGCAACTCGACATCGCCGCCCGGCCGGCAGACGAACTGCACACCCACCGGCAGTCCGTCGGGCGTGAACCCCGACGGCATCGAGATCGCCGGACATCCGGTGACCGAGATGTCGCAGCACGAGCGCATCCAGTCGATGTAGGTCTCCATCGGCTCGCCGTCGACCTGGCGGGGCCAGTCGAGCTCGACGTCGAAGGGCACCACCTGGGACGTCGGCAGCGCCAACACGTCGTGATCGTCGAAGAACGCCCGGACGCGCTCGACCAACGCGGCGTGGGCGGAGCTGGCGCGGGCGTGGTCGACGAGGGTCAGGGCGCGGGCCTGCTCGATGTTCCACCGCACCGTGTCCTTCATCCGGTCCGACGCTCGGTCGTAGAGGGCCCCGCCGGCGATCTCGAAATGCCATGCACGGAGGACCCGGAAGATGTTGCGGGCATCGCGGAGGTCGGGCATCGATTCGACGACGTCGCACCCCAACGATGCGAGCAACTCGGGGACGTCGGCCAGTGCCGCCCGAACTGCCGGCTCGACCGGGAGCCCGAGATCGGGTGTCCACGCGACCCTGAGACCTTCGGTGACCGCCGCCTCGATCCCGACGAACACCGAACCCGGCTCCGGCAACGAGATCGGAACCCTGGGGTCGGGTCCGGCGATCGCCTGCATCTGGAGGGCGAGGTCGTCGACCGATCGTGCCATCGCTCCCGACGTTCCGAGCCCCGACCACGGTGTCGTGTTCGGCCATTTCGGCACGCGCCCAGACGACGGCCGGAGACCGACCACGTTGCAGAACGATGCCGGGTTGCGAAGCGACCCGCCCATGTCGGAGCCGTCGGCGATCGGGATCATGCCCGCCGCGAGCGCGACCGCCGCACCCCCGCTGGAACCACCACAGGTGCGGCTCGGGTCGTACGGGTTCCGCGTGGCGCCGAACACCGAGTTGAAGGTCTGGGACCCCGCGCCCAACTCGGGCGTGTTGGTCTTCCCGATCGTGACGGCGCCGGCGTTCCGGAGCCGCGTCACGATCAGGCCGTCCTCCTGCGGCACCCAATCGGCGAGGAGCGGGGAACCCATCGTCGTCCGGATGCCGGCCGTCGGTTCGAGGTCCTTGTGGGCGATCGGGAGACCGTGGAGCGGGCCCAGTTCCGCACCTGCCGCCACACGTTCGTCTGCCTCTGCTGCCCACCGGTACGCCATCTCGGGGACGAGGGTCACGATCGCATTCAGTTCCGGGTTCACCGCCTCGATCCGAGCGATGCATGCGTCGAGCAACTCGCGGGCGGACAGTTCGCGGGCACGGATCATCGCGGCGAGGTCGAGCGCCGAGCGATCGATCAGCCCACTCACACCGCCACCCTCTCGGGCATTGATTCGTCGCTGGTGGCGGGCCCGGCCCAGAGGATCACGGCACCACCGGCCACGGAGCACAGGCCCGCTACCACGTACGACACCTCGTATCCACCGGCTGCGTCGTACAGCCAACCGAGTAGCAGCGGCCCACCGGCCGTGCCCGCCAGGGCGAACAGCTGGGCACGGCTGAAGATGCGCGGGTAGTCGCGCACCCCGAAGCGCTCGGCGATCAGCAACGGCTGCAGCATGAGGATGTTGCCGATCGTGGCACCGAACAGCACGATCGACACGAAGATCCACGGAGCGCTGTCGGCGAACGCGAGCGAGAACATCGCGATCATCTGCACGCCGGCCAGCGCAGCGGTGAACGCGACCATCGGTACCCGTGTCGCCACCCTGCCGCCTATCAGCCGGGCGACCACGGATGTCGCCGCGAGCACCAACGTCGCGAAGGCCGCGGTGCTCGCATCCGTCCGTTCCTCGACCAGCTTGACGAGCTGTTGGATCGCCCCGACCTGCGATCCGAGCGCCAGGATGTAGCCGACCGTGATCGCGACGAAGAATCGACTGGCGATCGCCTCCCGGAACGGCGTCCCACCGAGCTCGGCCGGCTCGACGTCCGCGACGGATCGCTCGCCGTCGGGCAGCCAACCGGCAGCGATCGGCTCGGGCACGATCAGCCACAACGTGAACGGCACGACGCCGAGCACGAAAGCGAGGCCAAGCCAGGGCGTCCCGGCCTCGAGGCCGCGCTCGTCGAGCAGCCACTTCGCGGCAGGTGTGAGCACGATGCCGCCGGCCGACAGCCCGGTCGACGCCACTGACAACGCAACCGACCGCTTCAGGTGGAACCACCGGGTCACCACGGTGGTCATCGGGACGAGACCGGCGGCCGCGAAGCCGACCGCGAAGACGGCGTACACCAAGAAGAGCTGCCACTGCTCGGTCACTCGCCCGAGCAGGGCGAGTGACACTCCGCCGATCAGGCCACCCGCCACGACGATGATGCGGACGTCGAACCGTGCGATCAGGCGGGCGACGAACACCCCGACGACACCACCCACGAAGAAGAACAGCGTCGTCGCGAGCGAGATCGACGAGACATCCCAGCCGCGCTCGTTGCTCAGCGCGTTCAGGTAGACGGCGAGCCCGTAGAAGCCGAGCCCCGAGCTCGTCGCCAGCACGATGAAGCAACCGGTGACGACCCGCCACCCGGGGAACCGATCGGTGGTCACGTGACCAGCCGGTCGATCCGTTCGGCGAGGTCGCGGTCGCGGTCGGTGACGGTGTTGCCCTCGTCGTGGCTGGTCAACGTGATCGACACCCGGTTCCAGACATTGCTCCACTCGGGGTGATGGTTCGCCGACTCCGCCAGGAGCGCGACACGCGTCATGAATCCAAAGGCTTCGGAGAAGTCACCGAACTCGAACTCCCGCCGGAGCGAGCCATCGGTCTCGATCCACGCAGAGACGGGATCATTCGGCACTGATTCGGTCATCCCCGCGACCGTACCGACCGGTGCATCGGTATCCTGAGTCGCACGATGTTCAAGAACACGATGAAGACCGGTGTCCTCCTTGCCGGCCTCGGCGGTCTGATCGTCGCCGTCGCAGGCATTCTGGGCGGTGGTAGCAGCAGCTCACTCCTGATCGGCCTGGTGCTCGCCCTGGTGATGGTGGGCGGCTCGTACTGGTTCAGCGACAAGTTGGCGCTGAAATCGGCCAAGGCGCGCGTCGTCACACGAGAGCAGGCCCCGGAGTTCTACGACATGATCGAGCGGCTCGCGACCCGAGCCGGCATGCCGATGCCGACCGTCGCCATCTCGCCGAACTCCCAACCCAACGCGTTCGCCACCGGACGCGGACCGAAGCACGCTGTCGTGTGCGCCACCGAAGGGCTGCTCGAGACACTGACGCGCGACGAGGTCGAGGGTGTGATGGCGCACGAGCTGATGCACGTCAAGCACCGCGACATCCTGATCGGTTCGGTCGCCGCCGCGATCGCCACCGCGATCTCGTTCATGGCACAGATGGCGATGTTCTCGTCGATGTTCGGCGGCCGTGATCGCCGAAACAACAACGTCGTCGCCATGCTCGCGGTCTCGCTCCTCGCCCCGATCGCGGCGTCGCTGATCCAGATGGCCGTCTCGCGCTCGCGCGAGTACGAGGCCGACCGTGGCGCCGCCGACCTGATCGGCAGCGGCGAACCGCTGGCACGAGCGCTCCAGAAGATCGAGGTGATCGCCGCGCAGCGCCCGATGGCGGTACAGCCGGCGCAGGCTCAGGCGTACATCCACAACCCGCTCGCCGAAGCCCGGCAGAGCGGCGGTGGACCCAACCTGGCGAGGCTGTTCTCGACCCACCCACCCACCGACGAGCGCATCCGACGCCTCCTCGCCATCTGACGAGTTGTGCCAGGCACAACTCGTCACGCCACGAGGGCGAGCACGGCATCGACCACGTCGGCGAGCACGGGGTGCTCGACGAGACGGCGCCGGGCTCGGCTCGTCGCCGCCCGCCAGGCGTCGACCGAGGGGCGATCCTGCATCGCCCTCACCCCGGCGGCGACCTCGGCGTCGAGTCGATCGAGCAACAACATCGTGACCGTCCGCTCGAGTCCCTGCTCTGGACCGCCCACATCCGTGTCGTCCAGGACCATCGAGACGGCTGCACCGATGTCTCTGGCATCGGTCACCAACGACATGTCGCGCCGAGTCGCCGCGGCTGCGGCCGCCACGGAGCCTCGTCCGCCGAACATGCCCTCGACCAGGTCGATTCGCATCCAACGGGGCGTTGCCCGAGCCCCGAGGTAGGTGCGCAGGCTCGACCAGGTATACGTCGCCAACGCACGCTCACCGACGATTGCGACGGGGTTCCGATGGATGTAGGTGACCAACCGCTTGAGATACGCGTCTGTCACCACGGCCTTCGCGAAGAACCGATCGCGGAACAACGGACCGTCCCGACCCATCCGCTCGTTGACGTGACGGACGTAGACGGACGACACGAGATGCATTGCGTCGGACAGGTGGCCGTCCGGGCACTCCAGCAACAGGTGGAAGTGATTCGTCATCAGACAGTAGGCGTGCACCCGGACATCGAAACGGTCGTGTGCAACGCCGAGCAGCCGTTCGAACTCGTAGCGATCGCGATCTCCGAAGAAGATGTCGCGGCGTGAGGCACCCCGATTGACGACGTGGTGGAAGGTGCCGGACGGATCGTGGCGGAGCGGTCGTCCCATGCACCCAGCCTGCACGAGGGATGTCACACAGCTACGAGATGTACGAGATGTGCCTGGCACAACTCGTCGCGTCAGGCGTTCTTGGGGAGCTCGCTGAACGGGGTGGTGCGATCGAAGCCCGGTTCCTTCGGGAGCCCGAGCACGCGCTCGCCGATGATGTTGCGCTGCACCTGATCCGTGCCGCCGTAGATCGGCGGGGCCTGCGCGAACAGGGCGAGCTCGGTGACGAAGCCGTTGATCGGGTTGCCGGTCGCCTCGTCGAGCGACGTTTTCGCTGCCGGTTCGTAGGCGTGCAACATTCCGGCCGCACCGATGATCCGCAGACCGAGATCGCGTTGGAGGCGCATCATGTCGCTCATCGACAGCTTGCCGATGTTGCCGAAGCCCGGGATGTCGCCACCTGCGGCCTTCAGCGCCTTCAGGCGCAGTGTCTGCATGCGGCCGATCTCCTGCAAGATGTGGAGTCGCATGAGATCTTGCCGGACGGTCGGATCGTCGATCGCCCCGATCGAGCGGGCCAGATCGATGAGCATCCTGCCGGCGCCTCGGAACTGGGCGCCACCTTGGGCCGATCGGTTGCGGACGAAGTCCCCCGCCCGCTGTTCGAGATGGCCGGCGACAGTGCCCGGCAGCGCCGCACTGGCAGCAGCGTGGCCGCCGCCTGAACCGAGGCCGGCTCGCTCGAACGCGAGCGTGGTGTTCGCGACCGCCCAGCCGTTGTTGCGGTCGCCGATGAGCGAATCGTCGGCCACGCGGGCGTCGGTCATGAACACCTCGTTGAACAGCGCCCGGCCGGTCATCTCCCTGAGCGGTCGGATGTCGATGCCCGGCTGGTGCATGTCGATCGCGAAGTAGCTGATGCCCTGGTGCTTCGGGGCGTCGGAGTTCGTGCGGGCGATCAGCATGCCGAGGTCGGCGTAGTGACCGCCCGAGGTCCAGACCTTCTGGCCGTTGACGATCCACTCGTCGCCGTCCTGCTCGGCCCTGGTCTGGAGGCCGGCAAGATCGCTGCCCGCGACCGGCTCGCTGAAGAGCTGGCACCAGGCTTGCCGGCCCGTGACGATGTCGCGCACGTAGCGGTCGATCTGGTCCTGGGTGCCGTGGGTGGCGATCGTCGGAGCAGCCAGCAGGAGTCCGAGCCCGCCGGGAGCCGCCAGCGCTCCGTGCTCGCCGATGGTCTCGGCGATGCGCACCGCATCGTTGCGGGCGACGCCTCTCCCGTAGGCGTGCTCCGGAAGCGACGGCGCAGCCCAGCCGGCGAGACCCATGCGTTCCCACCACTCGCCGACGGCGAGATCAGGGTCCCAGTTCGTGTCCAGCCACGCGCTGAGTTCGTCGATCACGTCCGGTGCCGTCGCCAGGTCGGTCATGGTCAGATCGTGGCACGACCCGTCCGACGACCGGGAGTCCGGGCTGCGATGCCTGCCACGAAGTACTCAGAGGGCGAACAGGTCGTCGAGGCCGCCGCCCGATGGTGCCCGCTCCTCGACCAGATCCTCCGCCGGCACGAACGCGCCGTACCCGTCGGCCTCCAGGACGTCGGCCAGCTCAGCGCCACCGCTCGACACGATGCGACCCTTGACCAGAATGTGCACGTGATCGGGCTCCAGCTCCGTGAGCAACCTGCTGTAGTGCGTGATGGCCAGCACGCCCATCGGGGAGTCGGCATCGTTGGAGAGGTCCTCGACTCGGCGGGAGCAGTCGCGCAGGGCGTCGATGTCGAGACCGGAGTCGAGCTCGTCGAGGATCGCGATCTTGGGACGGAGCACGGCGAGTTGAAGCGTCTCGTTGCGTTTCTTCTCGCCGCCCGAGAGATCGACGTTCAGCGGCCGATGCAGGAAGCGCTCCTCGAACCCGATCCGGTCGGCCTCGGCGCGCAGCAGCTCACCCAACCCCTCGGTGGAACGGCCACGGGTGCTGAGCGCCTCGCCCAGCACGTCGTCGAGCATCACGCCCGGCACCTCGGTCGGGTACTGCATGATGAGGTGCAGCCCGGCGACCGCTCGTTCCCATGGTTGGAGCGCGAGCACGTCGACGCCGTCGAGGGTCACGCTGCCGTCGAGCACCTCGTAGCCCGGTTTGCCCATGATGACGCCGGACAGGGTGCTCTTGCCGGCACCATTGGGGCCCATGACGGCGTGGACCTCGCCCGATGAGATGGTCAGGTCGATCCCACGCAGGATCTCCTTGCCGACCACCGCGGCGCGCAGCCCACGGATCTCGAGCGTGCTCATGATGCGACCTCCTCGTCACCCAGCGTCACCGTGACGACGACGTGGCCGTCGACGACCGACGCCTGGTATACCGGCACCGGCCGCGTCGCCGGCAAGGTGCTCGGCTCACCGGTCTCGAGACTGAACGCGCTCCCGTGCTTCGGACATTCGAGCTCCCGTTCGTCGCACCACACCTCACCCTCGCTGAGTGACACTTCGGCGTGGCTGCAGACGTCACCGATCGCGTAGACGTCGTCGTCGATCCGGACGACCGATACCGCGACGCCACCGACGTCGACGCGGCGCACCGTCCCGGATTCGATCTCGTCGAGCGAGCACACCGTCACTGTCGCTTGTGCGCTCATCATGCGTCCTCTCCGATGTGGAGCTTGGCAGCCACCTGGGCGCGAAGACCCTCGGCGAGTTCCTGAGCCGGGAGCTGGCTGAGCACCTCGTCGAAGAAGCCGAGCACGACGAGACGCTCGGCCACCTCGGGGCGCACCCCGCGACTCTCGAGGTAGAATCGTTGCTCCTCGTCGATCGGGCCGACCGTCGACGCGTGTGAGCACTTGACGTCGTTGGTGCGGATGTCGAGGTTCGGCACCGACTCGGCCCAGGCGCCCTCCGACAACGTCAGGTTGCGGTTGGTCTGGTACGCCACCGTTCCGCGGGCGTGTTCGCGGATCTTGATGAGGCCCGTGTACACGCTTGCGGCGTGATCCTGGACGGCGCCCTTGAAGAGCAGATCACTGTTCGTGTGTGGTGCATCGTGATCCTGGATGGTGCGGAAATCGTGCATCTGGCTCCCGCCGGCGAAGTACAGCGCGACCTGCCGTGTCGAGGCGCCATCGCCCGAGACACGGGCTTCGGTGCGGACCCGGGCGTAGTCGCCGCCGAGCGCGACCGTGGCGAGCAGGGTCTGGGAGTCTCGATGCCCGACCGCCTGCTGATGGCCGATCGACCAGGCGTCGGCGCTGAGCTCGTTGACGCCGAGGTAGTTGACACGCGACGCCGGACCGGCGCTGAGTTGGAGCACGGGCAGGACGAGGGCAGCCCCGGGGGCCGCGCTGACGAAGCGCTCCATCACGGTGACCTCGCTGTCGGCACCGGCCTCGACGACGAGTCGTGGACACACGAGTGCACCGTCGGCCGGGATGGTGTGGGTGACGATGATCGCGCCGTCGACCACCATGCCGTCGGGCACCCGGATGCGAACCTGATCGGCCGACGTCCGGTTGAGACCGGCGAACACGTCGGGCGTGTCGTCGCCGAACAGCTCCACCGTGTCGCCGCCGAGCTCGACGTATGTCGTCGGTCCGGTCACGGTCGCAGCGTGTGACACGGGTCGGTAGGAGGTGAGGTCGAGGTCGCCGATCCGGCTGTATCGCCAGATCTCCTCGTCGGTCGTGGGGAGCTCGACGGTTGCGAGCTGATCGAGATCCAGAACGGGCATCGCTGCCAAATTGTACTATCCGCGTAGTGGAAATCCGGCCTGGTACGCAGACTTTCAGCGGCGCTTGCGCCGGAAGAACCGCTTGAGGCCGGTGCGCGCCGCTTCGGCCCGCTCGATCTCGACCTCGGCCCTGATGCGGTCACCTGCCGCGTTCAAGATGTCCTCGGCCTCGTCGAGCAACCTCGCCGCTGTCCCGTCGTCGAGTCCAGCCGGTTCGGGTGGCGTCGGAGGAACGACGAGCGAACCGTGGGTCCACGCCACATCGGCGAGGCGACGTTCGTACTTGGGACAGTTCTCCGGGCAACGCCACGGCGCGTCGGGCGCCAGGTCGAGGTTGCACTTCCGGACGGTGTCGCCGTTCGGGTACGTACGGCTCTCGAAGTTCTTGCACTCCGTCCGCATCGGCATACGACCGAGGTTATCCAACCGACGGCACGTGCGACCGTCGGGACCCGACGGCAACGAGTCGTGACGGTGCGGTTCGACGACCGGGTTCGAGGATCAGAGACCGTAGAGCCCGGCGATGTCGGGGAGGCCCGACGCCGCAGCGGTGATCTCGGGTGCCGGACACGGATCCGCCACGATCCCGCCGGGCGTCCACGGTTGCACACACGGTCGGTCGTCGAACGCCCGCACGTGCCGGGAGATCCAGTCGGCGATGCCCCACGAACCGAGCCGGGTCTCGTGGATGCCATCGGAGTAGAACCACCCCACGGCGTTCTCGGTGTAGCCGGCAAGATCCCAGAGCCGCACTTCCGGGTACGCGCCGGAAGCGACCTTGGCGCGGAGGATGTCGTTCATCGCGGCGTAGTTCGGCGACAAGGAACCGGGCTGGGTGTAGTACACGCTGTCGGTCACGTAAGTGGCCCAGGCGATGTGATGGAAGCCCTTGGCGCGGGCGGCCGCCACGACCACGTCGAAGTCGGACGAGAAGCGCCCGTACCAGTCGTCGTACCCCGTGCCGACGACGAGGATGTCCTCGCTCGTCACCGACGGGATCGCTCGGATCTCCGAGACGAGTGTGCGCGGGGCGTATCCCTCGCGGCCGCGGCACGACGGTTGCACGAGCCGACGGCAGGACTCGAGATCGGTCACCGCTCGGAAACCCTGGAGGCCGGGCAACGCGCCGTTCCACCGGATTCCGGCCATCGTCGAATCGGAGATGATGTAGACGGTGCGGTCTCCGGGCGGGCGATTCGTGGGCGCACCGGTCGTCGCCGACGCCGGGCTCCCCGTGAACCAGCCGGTGACGTCGATCGTCAGATGCGTCGCCTCCAGCGCGGTGACCGCGATCCCGTCGGTCGACGTCGAAACGACCGACGATGCTGCGATCGTGCTCCCGGCCGCGTCGTAGTTGACCGTGGACACGAGCGGATCGTCGGTTCGAGACGGAAACGCCCGGATGTGACCTCGATCCTCGGTGGCGGTCACGGTGAAGTTGGCGGCGACGGCACCGACGGGGCCACCGGTGATCGAGGTCGGATCGAACTCACGCGTGCCGCGATCCCACAGCCGCGGCCCGCCGTCGGCACCGACGGGCGAGCGGGTGTCGACGAGGCGGGTCGGAGTCGTCGCCACGAACAGGCCGTCGGTGCCGGCCGCAGCGTCGGGGCCGGTGAAGTAGCCCGTGACGTCGACGATGACGTGATCGCCGCTGCGGGTGTACACGTCGAAGCTGCCGCCGTCGGACAGCGGCACGATCGCCGACGAGGCTCTCGTCTGGCCGGCGCGATCGATGTTGAGCACCGACGTGTTCGGCCGGGTCGTCCCGGAGGCGTGCGCCGAGAAGTAGCCGTTGGTGCGGGTGTCGGTCGACGTGATCGTCACCGAGGCGGCGATCGATCCTGCCGGGACGTCGAGCGCCACACGAACCGATGTGCGCGCCGCAGGCCGCCCGGTGTCGCGTGTGTCGAGCACGCGGTGGGGCTCGACCGGGACGAATCGCCCGGCGTCGACGGCCCCGCTCGCCGGGACGAAGTACCCGCTCACGTCGATGACCACGTGGGTTCGACGGAGTGAGAAGACGCTGACCGCACCGCCGTCGCCGAGCTCGGCCAGATGCAGATTTGCGATCGTGCCACCGGACCGGTAGCTGACCGAAGCGGCCGTCGGCCGCTGCTCGCCACGTGGGAACACGGTGATGTACCCGGGTGCCTGCGCTCCGACCGCGGTCACCGTCAGTGCGGCCGCAACGGCATCGTCGGCGATCCCGCACCGACCGGCGACGTCGACGCTCGTGGTGGCACCGCCAGCGATGGGTGCACCCGGGGACTCCCGCGTGTCGAGCAGTCGACACGGCTGCACCGACACGAAGTGAGAGGCCTGCGTCGCGGCGGCCACCGGCGTCGCCGGTGAGTGCGCCGTGAGCCCGCCCGCCGACAGGATCGCGGCGAGCAGCGCCACGACGCCAGCGCGCGTGCGAATCGCAGGGGAGGTGGGTGGTGTCATCGTCGTCTCCCTCGACGCCGTCGGTCGTACCCGCGAGACCCTGGCGCTCCCGGCCATCATACCGGCGGATCTCACCCGGTGTCGTCGCGCGGCCGCAGCCAGTGGTCCGGCGGGGTCAGCCGACCGAACCCTCCATCTGCAGCTCGATCAGCCGACTCCACTCGACGGCGTACTCCATCGGGAGGGTCCGGGTGATCGGCTCGATGAAGCCGTTCACGATCATGCCCATGGCCTGCTCTTCCGAGAGACCGCGACTCGTGAGGTAGAACAGCTGCTCGTCGGCGATCTTGGAGACCGTCGCCTCGTGGCCGATCTGGGCATCGCGCTCGCCGACCTCCATGTAGGGCAGGGTCTTGGACACCGAGTCCTCGTCGAGGATCAGCGCATCGCACTCGACGTGGCTCTTGCAGCCGTGAGCACCTTCGTCGACCCGGACCAGACCGCGGTACGTGGTGATCCCTCCGTCCTTGCTGATCGACTTCGAAACGATCTTGGAGCTGGTGTTGGGTGCGGCGTGCACCATCTTGGCGCCGGCGTCCTGGTGTTGGCCCTCACCGGCATATGCCACCGAGAGCACCTCGCCGGTGGCACCTTCGCCGACCAGGTACACCGAGGGGTACTTCATGGTCAGCTTCGAGCCGATGTTGCCGTCGATCCACTCCATGTGGCCGTGGGCCTCGACCCTCGCCCGCTTGGTGACCAGGTTGTACACGTTCGGTGACCAGTTCTGGATCGTGGTGTAGGTGACACGGGCATGCGGCTTCACGACGATCTCGACGACCGCCGAGTGCAGCGAATCGCTGGTGTAGACCGGTGCCGAGCATCCCTCGATGTAGTGAACCTTGGAACCCTCGTCAGCGATGATCAGGGTGCGCTCGAACTGACCGGCGTTCTCGGAGTTGATGCGGAAGTAGGCCTGTAGGGGCATCTCGCACTCGACGCCGGGTGGCACGTAGATGAACGAGCCGCCCGACCACACCGATGTGTTGAGCGCGGCGAACTTGTTGTCACCGGGCGGGATGATGGTGCCGAAGTACTCCTTGACGAGGTGTGGGTACTCGCGCAGCGCCGTGTCCATGTCGCAGAAGAGGATCCCCCGCTGTTCGAGATCCTCACGGTTCTTGTGGTACACGACCTCGGACTCGTACTGCGCGGTCACGCCCGCCAGGTACTGTCGCTCGGCTTCGGGGATGCCGAGCTTTTCGTAGGTGCGCATCATCTCCTCGGGGAGCTGATCCCACTCGTCGACCTGCTCTCCCTTGGGGCGCAGGTAGTAGTAGATGTCCTGGAAGTCGATGTCGGGCATGTTGACGGCGAACCACTCGGCCATCGGCTTCTTCTCGAACAGGCGGAGGCTTCGCAAGCGCATCTGGGTCATCCAGCGCGGTTCGCCCTTCCACCACGAGATCTGCTCCACCACGTCGGGGTTGATTCCCTTCTCGGGTGTGAACGCGTATTCGACCTCGTCGCTCCAGCCGAGGTCGTACTTGGTGAGGTCGAGATCGAACGAGGTCATGATCAGCTCCGGTCAGAGGATCGGGGGATTTCCACTACCGCCATAGTAACAATACCTACGACGGCTTCGTCCTGGTGAACCCCGGAAAACCTCACGAAACGTGGTGGCGGGCCGATCAGGCAGCGGCCTCGTCGCGGATCTCGACCCGGGCAGCGATGCGGGTGTCGACCACGACGTCGAGCTCGGCGTCGCGCGGCGGGTCGATCTCGATGAAGATGCACTCGCCCGGGCACACCTCGGCGGCACGGATCACGGCGTCGACATCACGGGTGCGGACCTCGGCGAGGCTCCGAGAGCCGCCGGGATCGTTGAGCACCTGATCGTCCTCGATCACGTACGCGATGCCGTCCTCGAGCAGGGTGAACACGTCGTGGCAGTGGTCGACGCACAGCCCGTCGCCCGTGCAGAGGTCCTGGTCGATCCACACTCGCATCGCGACAGCAACCTACAAGCATGTCCGGACGAACGAGACGTCGTTCCCGAAACGGTTCGAAACGCGTACCCTGCCGGACGTGCCAGAACCCGTCGCCCAGCAGATCCCGCACACGTGGTCCCGTCCCAGCGGTCCCGTCGACGATCCGTGGGCATGGCTCCGGAACCGCGACGATCCCGCCACGATCGCCTACCTGCAGGCCGAGAACGAGCACACCGACGCGTGGTTCGCCCCCCATGCGCCGCTCGTCGACGAGCTGTTCGGCGAGATCCGTTCCCGCGTCCAGGAGACCGACGTGGCAGCGCCGGTGCCCAAGGACGGGTGGTACTACTCGGCCCGCACCGAAGAGGGCCGTTCGTATCCGATCCACTGCCGTGGGCGTACGGCCGAGACGTCGACCGACGAGTTGATCCTCGATCAGAACGCCGAAGCGGAACCCCACGAATTCTTCGACGTCAGCGCCTTCGAGGTCAGCCCCGATCACCGACTCGTCGCCTGGTCGGCCGACACCCACGGCGACGAGCACTACACGTTGCGCGTCCGCGACATCTCGCACCAGCGCGATCTCGACGACGTGATCGAGGACACCACCTGGGCGGGGGTGGCCTGGTCGAGCGACGGCACCCACCTGTTCTACGTCGAAGCCGACGAGCAGGAGCGGCCCTACCGCGTCATGCGCCACCGCCTCGGCACACCCCAGACCGACGACGTCGAGGTCTTCGTCGATCACGACGAGCGGTTCTACGTCGGCGTGGGCGCGACACGCAACGGGGAGACGATCGTCGTCCACGCCGACAGCAAGCAGTCGTCGGAGTCGTGGCTCCTGCCCGCCGGCGACCCCACCGCGGCCCCGATCCCGGTTCGCGAGCGTGAACCCGACCACGAGTACCGGATCGACCACTGGGGCGACCGATTCGTCGTCCTCACGAACCTCGATGCGGTCGACTTCCGCGTCATGACCGCGCCGCTCGACGACCCGGGCGACTGGACCGAGTTGATCGCCCACCAGCCGGGTCGCCGGATCACCGGCATGGAACCGTTCGAGGGCCACCTGGCGCTGCACGAGTGGAATCGGGCCCAACCCGTCGTCCGGATCGTCGACCGCGACGGCTCCACCCGTCTGCTCGAGATCGATCCGGAACCGCACGACGTCGAGTTCGGAGCCAACGAGGTGTGGGATGCCGCGGTCATCCGCCTCACCCATCAGTCGCTGACGCTGCCGGCGCGGGTGATCGATGTCGAGGTCGCGACCGGCGCGATCGAGGTCGTCAAGCAGACGCCCACGCCGAACGTCGATCTCGACCACTACGTCGCAGCCCGTCACTGGGCGACCGCCGCCGACGGCAGCAAGGTGCCCGTCGACGTGGTGCGACACGTCGACACGCCGCTCGACGGCACCGCACCCTGCTGCGTGTACGGGTACGGCTCCTACGAGGTCTCGATGCCGCCCTGGTTCTCGGTCGCCCGCCTGTCGCTGCTCGACCGAGGCGTCGTGTGGGCGCTCGCACATCCGCGCGGCGGTGGCGAGCTCGGACGCCAGTGGTATCTGGACGGCAAGCTGCTCAACAAGCGCAACACGTTCACCGACACCCTTGCGGTCTGCGAACACCTCGCCGCGACCGCGATCGCCGACCGCGCACGCGTCGCACTGCGCGGCGGGAGCGCCGGCGGACTCCTGGTCGGAGCATGCGTCACGATGGAACCCGAGCGCTTTCGTGCAGCGGTCGCCGAGGTGCCCTTCGTCGACGTCGTCACGACGATGAGTGATCCGACATTGCCCCTGACGGTCACCGAGTGGGAGGAGTGGGGCGATCCGCGCATCGAGCCGTACGCCGGCTACATCGCGAGCTACTCGCCGTACGACAACACGACCGAGGCGGACTATCCGGCGATCTACGTCACGGCGGGACTCAACGATCCGCGGGTGAGCTTCCACGAACCGGCGAAGTGGACCGCCAGGCTACGCGCCCTCCGCACGAACGATCGGCCCCTCCTGCTCCGGACCGAGATGGGAGCCGGGCACGGCGGACCGAGCGGGCGCTACGACGCGTGGCGAGACGAGGCCCGGGTTCTCACCTTCCTCCTCCAAACGCTCTGACACGTGCTCTGAGCGGCGGCGTTCGACTCAGCCGAGCATCGCCAACACGCCCAACGCCGCGAGCGCAGCGTTGCGCACCAGGTGGCGAGGGCCGATCGGGGTCGCAGACCACGCTCCGAAACATGCGCAGGGTGGACGTCTCCCCTCACGCAACCGGGCGACGATCATGATCGAGAACGCGAGCAGCATCGTGATCGCGGCGACGGCCGCGACGACGGCGAACACCTGCACGATCAGCAGCGCACCGACGGACATCTCGACCCACGGCAGTGGTGTCACCACGATCGCCGGCGCGCCGAGATCACGGGCCTGGGTCGGCCAGGAGCCACCGGCGGCGAGCTTGGACGCCCCGGCGAGCACGAACGCGCCGCCGAGGAGCAGGCCGGCGATCGCCGAGACTGCGCTCATCGGCCGATTCGCAGGGTGAGCCCCTCGTGCGCCGCGATCACGCGGATGCCGTCGAGGCGCACCGACGCATCGTCGACGACCCGATCGAGCATCGCATCGTCGTGGGTGGGGTCGTGGTGGTACAGCACCAGAGTGCCGACGTCGCACTCCTGTGCGAGCCAGAGCGCGTAGTCGATCGTGCAGTGCCCCCACGTCGACTTCAGCACGAATTCGTCGCGTGTGTACTGGGCATCGTGGATCAAGACGTCGACGCCGCGACACAGGTCCTTGGCGTTGCGGGTCACGTCGTAGACGTCGACTCCGGGCTGCTGGTGGTCGCTCAGGTAGGCCACCGAGCGGCCGGCGTACGACAAGCGGTAGCCGAGCGTGGTGCCGATGTGCGGGATCAAGCGTGACATCACCTGCGCCGGCCCGACGTCGAACGTCTCGTCGGCGTGGGTGATGAACGCGACCGAACCCGGGAGATCGTCGAGACCGACCGGGAACAGCGGTGGGCACAACATCCGCGCAACGACGTCGGCGACCGATTCGTCACCGTCCTGTACCGGCGCGTGGATCTCGAGCCGGTTTCCGTCGCGCAAGAGCGGCGGGAAGAACGGCAGGCCCTGGATGTGGTCCCAGTGGAGGTGGCTCAGGAGGCAGACACCGTCGAACCGGCGCTCGACCGGTACGTCCGCACCGAAATAGCGAGCACCCGTCCCGAGGTCGAACATGATGGGCGCTGCGCCCGGCACCTCGACCGACACGCAGGACGTGTTGCCGCCGTACCGGGCGATGTCGTCACCGTGACAGGGCGTGGATCCACGAACACCGTGGAACCTGATCTCGAAGCCATCCCCGTCGATCGACCCCACGCTACTGGTCACCCCGTCGGCGGCATAGCCCGCCGACGCCGACGTATGTCACAGTGTGCTCAGCGAGTGAGGATCCGGAGCGCGTCGGCGGGGATCTCGACACCGATCGTCGTTCCCGGAGCCGGCACCCACGCAACCCCGTCGTTCGGGAGCACGACCTGGAGTGGACGATCGGCGATCTGGACCATCAGGTGGGTGGTCGAGCCGACGAACACCACGTCGCTCACCGGACCGGTCAGCAGGTCGTGGTCGCCGTCGAAAACGTCGACGACGCGAACCCGTTCGGGCCGCACGAACACCGTGCACGGACCGCGCCCGTGGTCCCCGGTCGCCGCCGAGAACGGTCGACCACCGATGCGAACGGCGTCGGTCGACGTGATCTCCGCCGGCAACAAGTTGGCGAGTCCCAGGAAGTCGGCGACATAGGTCGACTCCGGGGCGTCGTACACGTCGCGTGGCGCCCCCACCTGTTCGATCTCGCCGGCGCGCATCACGGCGAGGCGGTCGCTCATCGTGAGCGCCTCCTCCTGGTCGTGGGTGACGTAGACGAAGGTGATTCCGACTTCGCGGTGCAGTTCCTTCAACTCGAACTGCAGGGCGCGCCGGAGCTTGGCGTCGAGCGCACCCAGAGGTTCGTCGAGGAGGAGCACCCGCGGCCGCAGCACGAGCGCACGTGCGAGCGCGACGCGCTGCTGTTGCCCGCCCGAGAGTTGGTGGGGCTTGCGCCGGGAGAAGTCGCCGAGTCGAACGAGCTCCAACGCCTCACCGACCCTCACCGTGCGATCCGCCTTCGAGCAGTCCTGGAAGCGGAGACCGAACCCGACGTTCTCGGCGACCGTGAGGTGCGGGAACAGTGCGTAGTTCTGGAAGACGGTGTTGACCGGCCTCTTCTCGGGTGCGACGCCGGCGATGTCGACCCCGTCGATGAGGATCGATCCCGTCTGGTTCTCCTCGAAACCACCGATCAGTCGCAGTGTCGTCGTCTTGCCGCAGCCCGAGGGTCCGAGCAGCGAGAAGAACTCGCCCGACTCGATCGTGAGATCGATTCCCTTCAAGACGTGTTGTTCGCCGTACGACTTGTGCAGCGAGACCAACTCGATGCGGCCACCACCCGTCGTCGACAGAGGCTCGGTGGCGGTGCTGCTCACCGACGTGCTCGGTCGCGTCGTCGACATCCGCGAAGTTCTATCGCGTTTGCACCCATCCCGATGCGCTCAGACGTCCCCGGCCAGTGCGGCGCGCAGGTGTTCGTGGACGAAGTACACACCGCGCTCCTCGACGGTCGCCAGCACACCGTCGGCATCGATCCCGGCGTCGTGAGTTCGTTGCACCGAGTGGCAGATCGCGACGTCCTGGTCGTGCACCAGCCGGTGGGCCGAGATGATCCCGGTCACCGCGCCGGCACCGTGTCCGGGTCGCACGTACAGGCGTCGTTCGACCACCGTGCGGTTGGCAGCGAGTGGATCCATCCACATCACGAGTGCCGCGTCGGGGAAGAGGTTGATCATCGCGTTCGGCCAGATCGTCAGGTACGAACCGACGTCGTAGGGCCGCTCGGTGTCGGCTGCGAAGATGTCGTCCCACCCCGGCTCGCCCGGCAGCATCGTTGCGCGGAGCCGTTCGTCCGGAGCGTCGCCCGGTAGCACCAGACGATCCCATGCGTACAGCACCGGTCCGTCGCTGACCATGGGATAATCCTCGGTCGCGGAGGTGTCGATCTCGGGGTGCACGAACGGGGTGTGGTAGTTCTCGGAATAGTTCTCGAGCAACACCTTCCAGTTGAACGGACGGTCGTCGCGCTCGCTGAGCACGAGTTCCATGTCGTCGATCGGGCACGCGTCGACGGCTGCGGCGAGCGGTCCGAGATCGAGGTCGGCGCCGGAATCGGTGAGGTGGACGAACAGCAGACGCCGCCACACGGCCACGCCGACCGGCCGCAGCGAGTGATCGGCAGGATCGAAGCCATCGGGCTCGCCGACACCCTGGGCGCGAGCCAGCGATCCGTCGTGGCGGTACAACCATGCGTGGTAAGGGCACCTGATGAGCGACCCACTCCCCTGCTCGCCACAGAGCGGGGCACCGCGATGGCGGCACGCGTTGAGGAACGCCCTGAGCATCCCGGAGCGATCTCGCACGATCAGGACAGGCGTCCCCGCGACCTCGCGTGTGATCCAGCTGCCGGGTGGTGGCAACTCGTCGGTGACCCCGGCGCACACCCACGACCTGCGATGCACGCGTTCGCGCTCGTGCACGAAGAAGGCGGGATCGGCGTACCAGGCGGCCGGAAGAGTGCGTGCCGTGCGGATGCCCGGCGGATCCGGGATCTCGCGCAGCGATGCGGTCCGCCCCTCGATCGTCACGTGACCCCTCCCGGTTCGAACAGCTCCGACGCGTCATCGGCCGTCCCCTCGAGCACGCGCGCGAGTCGCTCTGTGTTCTCGACGACGCGCTCGCCGTCGCTCGACGTGTGGGCGACCGAGAGCGTCCATGACTCGCTCTTGGCCCAGGGCGCGAGGAACACGCCGTTGTTGTGCTGGATCAGGTAGTTGAGGTGGCTGACCGCGGTGTCGATCGCGAGGAACTCCCGGTAGTTCGTGGCGGGGCGGTCGTGGACGACGACGGACCCCTTGAACCCGTGCACGACACCGTAGGCGGGGAGCCCACTGGATCGCAGCGCGTCGACGCATCCGTCGAACATCTGGCGACTCAGCGTTTCGGCCCGCCCGTACACGTCGGGTGTGAGGACCTCGGTCAACACCGCCTTGGCCGCGGCCATCGTGAGGGGATTGCCGTTGAACGTGCCCACCTGGTCGTAGCGACCGTCGGTGATCGCACTCATCACGTCGTCGGTCCCGCCGATCGCCCCGCACGGCACCCCGCCCCCGAGCGCCTTCGCCAGACAGACGATGTCGGGCGTCACCCCGAACAACTCGGTGGCGCCGCCCCACGCGACGACGAGGCCGGTCTTGACCTCGTCGAACGTCAACAGCGCACCGTGTCGCCGGGTCAGCTCGCGCACACCCTCCAGATAGCCGGGAGCCGGCGGGATGATGCCGGCGTTCATCATCATCGGCTCGATGATCATCCCGGCGATGCGGCCGGGATGGGCGTCGAAGACCCGTTCGACGGCGGCGAGGTCGTTGAACGGTACGATGCGCACCAGATCGGCGATCACCTGCGGGATACCCGGACCGGGATGGCGCCGCGGGTTGTCGGCGGGGCCGAGTTCGTCGATCGAACGCCACAACGACACGTGCACGAGATCGTGGTGCCCGTGATACGAACCCTCCACCTTGATCACCAGATCGCGGCCGGTGATCGCTCGCATGAGGTGGATCGCGTCCATCGTCGTCTCGGTCCCGGAGTTGGCGAACCTCCACTGAGGGAGTCGGAATCGTGCTGCCAGCGCCTCGGCGACATCGATCGCATCCGCGGTCGGCTGTGCGAAATGGGTTCCGAGCGCGACCCGCCGCTGCACCGCTTCTGTGACGGCTGGGTTCGCGTGGCCGACGACGTTGACGCCGTACCCGGCGTGGACGTCGACGTACTCGTTGCCGTCGGCGTCCCAGACGTGGCTGCCGCGGCCGTGGCTGATCCAGACGGGGACCGGGCGGGTACTGGCCCAACTCGACGTGACACCCCCGGGCATCACCGCGCTGGCGCGAGCGTGCAACTCCTGCGAGCGCCGTGTCCGGCTGAGGAAACGCTCCTCCTCGGCGACGATGCGCTCGTCGATGGTCATGGGTTCGGTGGTGGCCGACATACACCTGCTCCTTGTTCCTGACTGACTAGTCAGTCTAAACTGACGGGAGCCCGACGACAAGAGACCCGACAAGAGACCCGACATGACGACCGACACACCCCCGATCTCGACGACCACGGCGCTGGCCCCGACACTGGGGACGCTCGACTACTGCGCGCCCGAGGTCTTCGAGCTCGAACGACGCCGGATCTTCCACCACGGCTGGATGTACGTGTGCCACCTCGACGGGCTCCCCGTCGGCACCAAGCGCACCTTCGACATCGCGGGCGAGTCGGTCATCATCACGCGCGACACCGACGACGGTGCAGTGCGGGCCTTCGCGAACGTCTGCCGCCATCGCGGCGCCGAGCTGTGCGACCGCGCCATGGTCCCGGCGACGAAGGGCTCGATCCGATGCCGCTACCACTCCTGGACGTACGGCCTCGACGGCGACCTGTTGGCGACGCCTCGCGTCGATGACGACTTCGATCGGGCCGACTACGGATTGTGGCGTCGTCACGCCGATGTCTGGAACGGGCTCGTGTTCGTCTCGATCGCCGAACAGCCTCCGGCACTTGCTGACTGGCTCCATGCGCACACGCCCACCATCTCGACGTTCTGCGATCTGCCGGTCGCCGACTACCGGATCGGGGCGCGCACCGAGGCGGTCGTGGCGGCCAACTGGAAGATCGTCGTCGAGAACTACGCCGAGTGCCTGCACTGCGCCGTCGTGCATCCCGAGCTCACCGAGGTGATCCCGCTGTATCGCACGGGTCACGTCGTCGACCCGAGACGCGACGACGGCGCCGTCGATCTCGCCCCGGGAGCGACGGCGCTCACTGCGTCCGGTCGATCCGATCTCTCCGTGCTGCCCGGGTACGGCGACGCGGTCGAGTACGACGGCGTCGCCATCTTCCCGAACGTGTTCTTCGACCTCACGCCGACCGCGCTCGCACTCACCGCGCTGTTCCCGATCGCGCCCGACCGGACCCACGTCGTCGGCGAGTACCTGTTCGCGGCCGTCGATGTCGACGCCCCCGGTTTCGACCCGAGCGGAGAGGTCGAACTCAACGAACTGGTGGGCGCGCAGGACTACGAGGTGTGCGAGATGGTGCAGCGTGGCGTCGGCTCGTCGGCATTCACCACCGGCGGGCTCACCGCCAAGGACCGCTACGTCGCGGAGTTCGTCGAGCAGTATCTCGACATCAGGGGTCCGCTCGCGACAGACTGACCGATCGGCCGGGCTCGGACCGCGCCGGCGACAACAAAAGGGGGAAACCGAATGGTCACGACCAGACGGCAGTTCATCGGCCAAACCGCCGGATTCGGCGTGCTGCTCGGAGCAGGCCTCCCGCTCCTCCAGGCCTGCGGGGGCGATGACGACAGCACGTCGTCCGAACCGATCGCGGACGGCCTCGACCCCGAGGCGGGCCCCCTGCGTCTGTTCAACTATGCCGACTACGTCAACCCAGACACGGTCGCGTCGTTCGAGGAGCAGTACGGGATCGCGATCGAGATCACCACCTTCGACGTCGACTCCGAGGCGATCACGAAGCTCGCCAACGGCTCCGTCGAGGTCGACGTGTTCAATTCGGCCGCACCGAACACGCTCGGCCGCCTCATCACGGGCGGCATCCTGCAGCCGCTGAACAAGTCGTACATCCCCAACCTCTCGAACGTGCTGCCGTCGTTCGTCGACCCGTGGTACGACGAGGGATCCACGTACACGGTTCCGTACACGGTGTTCTCGTCGGGCATCGCCTACCGATCCGACCGCATCGACCCAGCACAGGTCGACGAGATGGGTTGGGACATCTTGTGGGACCCCACGTACAAGGGCGTCACGTCGATCCTCGACGACTACCGGGAAGGCATCTCGATGGCCCTCCTGCGACGAGGCATCACCGACGTCAACATCACCGACGCAGCCCTCATCGAGCAGGCAGGAGCCGATCTGTCGGAGCTCGTCGACCTCATGAACATCAAGGTCAACATCGAGGCCTACAAGGACATCCCGGAAGGGGCAACCGACCTCGCACACACCTGGAGCGGCGACATGCTGGCCGGCGCCTACTCGTACCTCCCTGAGGGCACGGACGCCTCCGTGCTCGGCTGGTGGTACCCGGCCGACGGCGTCGGAGTCGTCAACAACGACTGCATGGCGGTCACGGCGAGCGCGAAGAGTCCGGTGCTCGCGCACCTCTGGCTCAACCACCTGCTCGATGTGGCCAACGCCGAGGAGAACTTCAGCTGGAACGGCTACCTCCCACCGATCAACGGGCTCGACGCCGACTACCTCATCACCAACGAGTACGCACCGGAGAACCTCCGGGCGGCGGTGTTGTCCGACGAGGTCATCGCGAAGGGCCTGCGGTTCGAGCCGCTGGACGTCGACACCGACCGACTGTGGGAGCAGACCTGGTCGTCGTTCACGGCCGGCTGACGTGACCGACGTCGTCGCCACCGGGTCGCAGTCGGCGCCCGGCGGCAACCGCTCACGATCCGCGTTCTGGGCTGCGATGGCGGCGCCCGGGACGCTCTGGCTGATCGCGCTGTTCGTGGTCCCGGCGTATGCGATCCTCGCCGTGGCGTTCGGCGGAATCGACCCGGTGTTGCGAACGACGGCGCCGGCGTGGAACCCGCTCGACTGGGATCTCGGCGCGATGGGAAACGTCCTCGACCGGGTGTTTCGCGGTGACCTGGGCCATGTCTTCGTGCGCACGGGAATGTTCGCCGCGCTCTCGCTCGTCGGTTGCTGCCTGATCGGCTACCCGGTCGCCTACTACGTCTCGCGGAAGGCCACTCGCTCGCGGGGCACACTCCTCGCGCTGCTCGTGCTCCCCTTCTGGATCAGCTACCTGATGCGGATGCTCGCCTGGGTCAACCTGCTCCAGACCGACGGGTACGTGAATCGCATCCTCGGCTGGCTACAGCTCGGATCGGGCAGCCGCAACTGGCTCGACGGCGACTGGCCGACGGTCGTGATGGGGCTCATCTACGGGTACATCCCGTTCTTCATCCTGCCGCTCTACGCCGCGCTGGAACGTCTCGACGGCCGTCTCATCGAGGCATCGCGCGATCTCGGCGCATCATCGCTCGCGACCTTCCTGCGAGTGACGTTGCCCTTGTCCGTCCCGGGCTTGATGGCCGCATCGGTCATCATCATCTTGCCGATGTGCGGCGACTACTACACGAACACGTACCTCACCGGCGGTTCGCCGCGCACGGAGATGGTCGGGAACCAGATCGAGTTCTTCCTCCGCGGCTCGAGCCAACCCCAGACGGGCGCCTCGCTCGTGATCATCCTGATGGCGTTCCTGATGGTCGCGATGGCCTACTACCTCGTCACCATCGCACGTTCCCAGCGAGACGGAGCCGCGGCGTGAGGCGGCGTCGATTCGGGGCGCTGGCTGCGATCACCTGGCTCTACGTGGTGTGGTCGTTGCTCCCGGTGTTGATCGCCGTTCGGATCTCCTTCAACTCCGGCAAGAGCCGTTCGTCGTTCCAGCCGACATCGTTCCGTTGGTACTGGGACGATCCGGCCTCGGTCTGGCGCGACGACGCGTTGCAGTCCGCACTCGGCAACACGATGAAGCTCGCCGGGCTCACGATGCTGATCGCGACCCCGCTCGGCCTCGCCATGGCGATCGGTCTGCAGCGGTGGCGTGGGCGCATCTCGCGGGCCGCCAACAACCTGATGCTGCTTCCGCTCGTCACGCCCGAGATCGTGGTCGGCGTGTCGTTGTTTCTCGTGTTCACCCAGATCTACACGAGCGTGCCGCGGGGGTTCACGACCCAGCTGCTCGGCCACGTCACGTTCACGGTGTCGTACGTCGTGATCATCGTCCGTGGACGGCTGCTGTCGATCGGGAGCCACTTCGAGGAAGCCGCTCGCGATCTGGGCGCCACCCGCTGGCAGGCATTGCGGATGGTGCTCCTCCCCCAACTCGGCCCCGCCATCTTCGCCAGCTTGATGGTGGTGTTCGCAACGTCGGTCGACGACTTCGTGATCTCGTCGTTCCTCTCCACGGGTGCGTCGAGCGAGACCGTGCCGATCAAGATCTACGCCAGCGCTCGCGCGGCCGCGACGCCGGCGGTCAACGCCCTCGCGACGGTGATGCTCGTGGTCACCTTGGTGGCGGTCGTGATCGCCGGCATCGGAATGCGCCTGCTCCGTCGCGGCGGCGCCGACGGTGATGCCAGCCTGACGGCGATGAGCATCTGATCGCGGTGAGCCGCAGTCGATGGGTCAGGCTCCCGGCGCCCACTGCGGCTGCAGGCGATACAGGAAGTGGTCGGCGACGTAGTTGAGGAATCGACGGGCGGCGCGGATGCGGTGCGCGACGTCGTGGAGCAGGACGGGCGTCGACGGTGAGCTCTCGGCGGCGGCGCGGTACCACGCCGAGCTCAGCGTCTCCATGGCGTCGAGACCAGGCGTCGGGGACCCGTGATCGACGAGATGATCGAGTTCGTCGTCGGTCATCCGGACCGAACGACCGAGGTGCTCAGCTTGTGCGGCCGACAGGGCCACGGCTCCCGTGCTGTCGGGGAAGATCCCGGCTCGGAACAAGGCCACATCACCGAGCTGGCGGAGGAGTCGGACCTGGTCGGCGGGTTCGACCGCGTCGAGCCAGTCGACGAGTTCGTCGAGATCGAGCGGATCGGCCGGGATCGGTGGCGCCTCGGGAACGGCGAAACCGACCAGCAGGCGGGCGGTGAAGAGTAACCGACCCGGCGCGTCGGTGAACTCGAGCAACGGTTCGACATCGAAGACCGGCAACCGGCAGCCGCGGCCGACCCACTCGTCGACCCAGTCGGTCGATCCGAGCTCGTCGGCCGCCCGATGTACGAGCACGGTGAACAACAGCAGCGGTGACACCGCCAACTGCTCGACGGTCGAACCGTGGAGCACCGCCTCGACCACCTCGTCGCGACGGAGCACGTCGTTCGCGTACCAGGGGCGCCGGTCCAGCTCCGCACGGAGTGCATCACAGTCGGTGTCGAGAGCTCCGGCGAGCAGCGCGATGTCACCGTCTCGGAGATCCAAGCGCTGGCGTGTCATCGGTTCACCTCTTGCTGCGTCGTCGTGAGCCTTGATCGGCTGGAACTGGTCAATTCTGTAGTCGAGATGGTCCGGTGAGGGCGCGTACCTGCATGAGGCTCGTGATCCGTCAGCGCGGAGGACGCCGGGCTCGGATGTGGTGGGGGCAGTGCTCGCCGGACTCCAGCACCGGCAGCATCGCGGTCCACGTGGCGATCTGGTGCTCGAGTTCCTCGACCCCGACCACCGCTTCGAAGCGAGCGCGCTCGCTCCCGGTGAGCCGTTCGAGCTCGTGTCGGGCGACTTCGCGGTACCACTCGTTGCGATCGACGAGGACGACGTCGACGAAACCGACCGACTCGAGTGCGGCTCGGTAACGCGCCGGCGACGCCATGCCGAACTCGAGGGCCTCCGCGGAAATGTAGGCCGCCATCTCCCGCGACGGCTCGTCGTCGTGGGCGATCAACCAATCGGACGCGACGAACCGGCCGCCCGGACGCAACACCCGGTGGACTTCGGCCGCCAATGACTCCTTGTCGGCGATGTGCACGATCGAGTCCTTGCTGAAGACGATGTCGGCGCTCTCGGCGGCGAACGGGAGCGGACCTGGCTCGACCTGACGGATCTCGATGCGGTCCGCCAGGCCGTCACGTTCCACTCGCGCCCGTGCATGCTCACACACCGGATGCTCGACGTCGATCCCGATCACCCGCGCGGCGCCGTGGTCGCGCACGAGTGCGATCGTGGCGCCGCCCGCCCCGCAGCCGATGTCGATCACGGTGCTGCCGACCAGGTCGATGCCCGCCACGGTGCGGGCGATTTCCTCCAGTCCGCCCGGCGACAGGAAACCGTCGCCCCACAGCTCCTCCAGGAACCGGATGACCGTCTCGTCGTACAGCTCCTCACCCACCGTCGACCAGTCTGACCTGATGCCGCGGGTGCGTCCGGGTCGGAGATGGAGACCCAGCCCGCGTTGGGCGGGGTGTTTGTAGCCTGGCCGCATGAGCACTCGGGCCGGTGGTCAGGCGCGGCCACCGCAGGTTCGGATCAGATCCGCCCTCCCGCCGGCATCCGACGTCGAACTGCGCCGGCTGCGAAGCCTGTACGCGCTCGACCTCCTCGACGGTGAAGAGCAGCGTTTCGAGCGATTCGGACGGATCGCCGCCCAGACCTTCGATGTGCCGGTCGCGCTGGTGACGGTCCTCGACGACGATCACCAGTGGTTCTGCGCGGCGGTCGGCACCGAGCTCGACGGCAACGTCCGTAGCGAGTCGTTCTGCACGCGGCTCATCGACGACGACTCCTCGCTGCTCGTGGTCGAGGACACCCACCTCGACCCCCGATTCACGAACCTGCCGATCGTCGCGGGCGCACCTCACATTCGCTTCTACGCCGGTGCATCGGTGTCGGCGCCGGATGGCGAACGTGTCGGCACGCTGTGCATCCTCGACATCGAACCGCACACGTTCGACGAACCGCAACGCCGGACGCTTCGTGATCTGGCCGACCTCGTGGAGAGCGAGGTCCACCACCTCAGATTGGCCATGACGGACGATCTCACGGGGCTCTCGAACCGAAGAGCGTTCATGGCCGCCGCCCGGCGTTACCTCGCGTTGGGTGAGCGCCGCGGAGTACCCGTCTCACTCGTGTTCTGCGACGTCGACGGCCTGAAGTCCGTCAACGACACGATGGGCCACTCCCAAGGCGACACGCTCCTGCGACGGGCCGCCGAGGTGCTGAGAGCCAACGTCCGCCCGATCGACCTCGTGGCGAGGGTCGGTGGCGACGAGTTCGCGCTCGTCATGTACGACACGGACGGCGAGGCAGGAACTCGGGCGATCGGCGAACTGAGCGATGCCGTTGCTGCCTGCAACCACGGTCAGGACGGGCCGACGCTGTCGCTGAGCTTCGGAACTGCGACCTCGACCGGGAACTGGCTGCTGGAAGATCTCGTGGATCGGGCCGACGCCGCGATGTACCGCGCCCGCCGCGGTCGCATCCGCCGCTGACCACCGTCGCGTACGGGGTCGGACCCCGAACGCAACGGTTGCACGGTCGTTCGGGCGCGCGTGCGGTCGCGGGTCCCTATCTCCTCACGCGGATCGTTCGGTTGATCGTGTCCGATCCGCAGAAGTAGTCGTTCCCGTCGAAGTAGCAGCCCGACATGTTGACCTGGACCGCAGCCCGTCCCTTCGCGAACGCCTTGCCCGGCGAACTGGCGTAGAGGCGCACAACGGTGACGTGCGTCGCGCCGTCACATGGGACCTGGGTGTAGCCGTAGCCGGATGCCAGGCCATTGCCGACCCGCTCGGTCGCCTGGATGTCGATGTACATGTTCTCGGTCGCCGTGCACGAGTATTCGACCGTGACATCCAGCGCGGCGCCCCTGGCGACGAGATGTGCGGGGCTCTGAGGCGCGGCGAGCAGGACGAGCGGCGGTGAGATGTAGGCGACCGCTACGGCGACCGGGAGTAGGGCAGCAGCGATCGTGGCAGCCACACCACCGCCGATCAGTCTTGGCCTGGTGATCTTCATGTCGGTGGGACCTTTCCGTTGATTCGTCGTCCGGTGCGGGGTGCATCCGAACCCTCGGCCGGCCCCTGACGGAGACCGGCCGCGGACATGGGTGGAGTGAGGGCGAGCGCGTACACGGTGGCGACCAGGATCGGAAGGACGGGGAGGTGCCAGGTGAAATCGAACGCGCTGGTCACTGCGAACGCTCCGACCGCAGCGACGCCGCCGGTACGAATCGTCCCTCCCGCCCCTGCCGGCTCCGGGTCGACATCGACCCCCGGTCGACGCATCCGCACCGACAGAACGCCGGCGCCGAGGGCCGTCGCGAGGAGACACCCACCCACGACGCCGTACTCGACCAACACCTGGAGGTACTCGTTGTGAAGGTAGCGAAGCGTCATGCTGGCTCCGGAGGCGTCGCGCCAACTCGTCACGGCACCACCGGGCCCGGTGCCCAGCACGGGGTTCTCGCGCAGGAGCGACACGGCCTCGCTCGCCGCTTCGGCTCGATAGGCGGAGCCCGAGCTGAGCTTGACCTCGACCACCGTCCACAGCTGCCTTCCCACGGCGAACGCAGTCACGCCCAGGACGACGCAACCGGCCGCAGCCACCTTCAGGCGCGTGATGGGGCGGATCGCTGATCGGTCGGATGCAGCGGCGCCGCGTTCGACGGATCGTCCGATCAGGTGGGCGACGATCAACCCGGCGACCAAGCCGGCCCCGGCGGCGAGCGGACCGCGGCCCGAATCGGCCGGCAGCGACGGCAGCAGTCCGACGAAGGCGATCGCGGCGCCCGACACGGGTCCGGCCGCGGCCCGCAGCATCGCGTGACCACCCAGCACCACGAGTATGACCAGCCCGAACGCGAACGCCAGGAGACCGCCACGGCTCAGCGTCGCGAACACCGCCGCGAGCATCAGCGTCGCCAGCAACCGGGTCGTGGCGACGGGGAGCAGTCGGGCGGCGGGGGCGATGCCCGAGCCGTACGACCTGCCCGAACCGTACGACCTGCCCGAACCGTCCGAGCCGGCCGGGCCGGCCGAGTCCGCGATGGCAAGCAGTGCCAGCGGCACGAGGACGGCGGCCATCCCGTTCGAGTACGTCAGGGTCCCAGCCGCACGCCACAGACCCTGAGACTGCTGACTCCAACCGGCGATGCGGAGCACTACACCGAGCCACGCGCTCGCGGCGGCGAGCGCCCCGACCACGGGTAACGCGGCGAGCAGCAACTGGCGGTCGCACGACTCGAGTCGCCGGACGACTCCCAGAGTGGCAGCGATCCCCAGCGCGAGCGCCGCTCCCGGTAGGCCCTGGCGGCCCATGCCCTGGACCGTCGCGTTGAACTGCATCCAACCGCCGAGGGCGACGATCGCAACCAGGACGGGCCACCCGAGTTCACGTCGTTCCGGGCGGCGGGTCACCAGACTGGCGCCGACGACCGCCCCGAGCCCGAGTCCCAGAACGACCTGGCCATCGTGAGAGAAGCCACCCTGCCAACCGATGCCGACGATCAGTACCAGGAGCACTCCGAGCGGCACCGTCGTGACCTCGATCGCCCCGGCCGACTCCCGGCCAGTGCGCACCGCCCGTCGATCGGCACGGCGCGAGGAACCGGATTCGGTCGTTGCGACCGGCACCGCTCGACCCCCGCTCCGATTCACGTCAGAGTCGGCGTGGAGACCCTCTGGATGAGGACTCAGGTAGCGCAACTCACGTTCGCTCATCGCACGCCGTCCTCGTCGGGCCCGGATCGGCCGATCTCGGCCGATCAGTCAGGGTTGGGATCGATGGTCGCCTCGACAGTCGAGAACGGGCCACGTCTTCGCATTCGCTGCCTTGGAAGGATCCTCATCCACGTCCCACCCGCCCAACCAGTGCCGAACGGATCGGTTGTGAGCGATCGTGGCCCGAACGCCTCGGGGGGTCACCGGCTGCCAGACTTCGCCGGTGGCGCGCGAACTGTTCACCGCCGACCGGCCGGGCACGCTTCGGACTGCGGCGGCCGTCGCGGCGACGATCGCGCTCGTCGCGTGCACGACCGAACGCATCGACGCCACGCCCGCTGTCACGACCGGTACGACGATCCCGACGGGCTCGGGCAACGTCGACGCTCCGAACACCGATCCGTCGACGACCGGACCCACCGCGACGACCACCGCGACGACCACCCCGACGCCCCCGAGCACCAGCCCGACCACCCCGACCACCCCGACGACCACCCCGACGACCACCCCGACGACCACCTCGACGACCACCCCGACGACCACCCCGACGACCACCCCGACGACCACCCCGACGACCACCCCGACCGGCGTCACGGTGCAGATCGGACCGATCGCTTGTCCACCGACGGGTTCGTCGATCTGGGACGTGCGAGCCCCGTCCGACCTCCCGGCACCACCACCGCCGACCGGATGGGCGACCGAGATCATCGGCACATCGGTGCAAGGCCGCGATATCACGGCGTTCGTCCGGTCCGTCGACGCCCCTCGACACCGCGTCCTCGTGATCGGCGGACTACACGGCAACGAGCCGGTCAGCCCACCGACCGTCCGCGCACTCGTCGGGGCCAGCCAACCCACCGATGTCGAGGTCTGGCTCGTCCCCGAGGCCAACCCCGACGGCGTTGCGGCCGGCACGAGGTGCAACGCCAGCGGGGTCGACTTGAACCGCAACTTCCCTTGGGGATGGCGAGCGGACGACGGTGGCCCGACGCCGCTCTCAGAGCCGGAGACACAGGCACTCGCCGGTCTCGTCGAACGTCTCCGACCCGACCTGGTCGTGTGGGTGCATCAACCCTACGGGTATGTCAGCTCGATCGGACCGACCGACGCGGCGTTCGAGGAGGCGTGGTCGGGCGGCGCCGGTGTTCCGGTGCGAGCCGACGTGTCGCAACACGGTGGGGGCGAGAGCTGGACCGCGTTCGACGCCGGCCAACCGTCGATGCTCATCGAGATCGACGGTTGGTCGGCGACACCGGAGATCGTCGCCGCGCACCGCGCGGGCTACGAGGCAGTGCTCGACGCGCTCGCGGGCTGAGCCGTGCCCGTCGACTCGGCTCGGCGCCGCAACGTCCTCGAAGTTCACCGACGCCTGCGTCGAAGCGGACCTGTCAGTTGGTACGCGGCGGACCGGATGCCGGCGTTGTAGCGGATGTTCCCGGCGCGGCGCCACTGTCGGGTGGGGTCGATGCAGGTCGCCGACTGCTGGACGATGCCGTTGACTCCGAACGCCGCCGACAGGCTGCGGAGCGTGTGGTGCCAGATCTGGTCCTCCTTGCGATTGAACCACAGCACGAACATCAGGTCGTACAGCGGATCACTCGTTCGGAAGAAGGGCTGCACCTGGGCCACCGTCGTTCCCCCGTCGTCGTGGGCGCTGAACGTGATCCAACCAGCGAACAGGTGGCCCTCTGGCAGTGCGAACGCGAACGACTCGTCGTCGGCGTACATCACCATCACGCCGGTCGACAGCCGGAGCCCGCTCTGATTGGCATTGATCACGGCGACGTCACCCGGTTCGAGCCTCGCGACCGCACGGTGCATGTGGGAATAGTCCGGCCAATACGTCGGATAGTCACGTTTCCAGGTCTCGATGAGCTCCTGCGGTGACACCCCCGCCCCGCTGAGACGGGTCCAGTACGTCTTCTGCCAGAGCGGGCCGAAACCCTGGACGGCGCCGACCAGTCGGCGCCCATCCACGTTCATGTTCGACGCATCTGCCGCGAGACCCTCGACGCGCAACCGGTCGATCGGGCTCGCCCATCGGCCCTCGGTCATTCCCATGGCAACCTCCTAGGGTCCCGCCGTGATCGCGGCGGCTTCGTCGTGGTGCACCGTGATCGCCTCGTCCAGCCGGGTGAGCTCGAAGATCTGTCGATAGTGCTCATCGAGACCGAACGCGCCGAGTTGCTGCTCGCGCCGCTTCGCTCTGACCAGCAGCGTGACGAGGAGTCCGATCCCGGAGCTGTTCATGTAGTCGAGACCTGCGAAGTTCAACAGGAGTGTCGACGCTCCACCTGCGGTCGCAGTGGTGTAGGCGTCCATGAGGCTGGCCTCGGACTGCGAATTCATGTCGCCCTGGATGTCGAGGATCGCCGTGTGCTCGTTCGGCGTCCTGACGGAGATGGACAACGGTGCTGGGTTCATGGCGGCAACCTCCGGGGCGTCGCTGATGCCGGCTGTTCGTCCTCGAAACGGATGAACTCCGACAAATTGGTGATCTCGAAGATGTAGCGATGGTGAGCGTCGACGTTCCGGCCCGACACGAGCACACGAGCCGAGCGGGCCCTGGTCAGCAAACCGACGATCAGTGCGATGCCGGTGCTGTTGATGTATGCGATCTCACCGAAGTCGATGACGAGCTCACCGGGCGAACCGGCGAGGGCGCGCTCCGCCGCAGCGTCGAATGCGTTCTGGGCGAGCGCATTGAGGTCGCCCGTCAGCGTCAGGACCGCCCCCTGGGCGTCGTGACGCACCTCGGCCGCAAAGCTCATCGCCGGACCTCGAGAGTGATGCGTCGTCGCTCGCCGACGGAGTCGACCGCCATCCGGTCCACCATGTTCTCGATCAGGAACAGGCCCCAACCTCTCGGCGACTGGTCGCCGGCGAGCTTGGCATCGATGTCCGGGACGGCTGCGTCGCGGACCGCACTGCCGCCTCCTCGATCGAACACCTCGACGGTCACCGCCGCGTCCGAAGCCATCACACGTATGTCGACCGGGAGATCGGGGTCGAAGTGGTTCCCGTGCTCCATGGCGTTCATCACCGCTTCGGCGACAGCCGTCTTGAGCCGTTCGACCGTCGGGCTCGGTATCGCGAGTTGCTCGACGGCCTTCGCGACCCGCAGCCTCGCGTCGCGCTCGTTGCCCGGCGCGCTCGGAACCGAGAAGTCCTCCAGCACATCGACACGGGAGACCGGATGTGACGTGCTGGCGGTCGCGTCGCGCTCGAGCGTCACGAGCGTCACGTCGTCCTCGATCGCTACCGGATCGGCGGCGAACAGGGTCAGCGCCGAGAGCAGGCCGTCGATCAGGACGTCTCCCTGGTCGTGCGCCGCGACGAGCGCCTTGACGCGCGGGAATCCGAACAACTCACCCTTGCCATTCCGCGCCTCGGCGAGCCCGTCGCTGTGGAAGAGCAGGCAGCTGCCCCCCGTCACGGTCACCTCGCACTGCTCGTAGCGCGAGCCGGACATCAGGCCCAACGGCATGCCGGTCGCATGGATGTCGCAGACCCCGTGCGAGCCGCGTAGATAGGGGAGGTTGTGCCCCGCGTTGGCGAGCGTGAGGAGGCCGGTCGCCGGCTCGAACGCCGCGAACTGACAGGTCACGAACATGTTCGGCGGGATGTCGGCGACAAGTCTGCTGTTGACCCGCTCCAGCACCTCGGCAGGTTCGCCGCCCTGGTTGGCGATCTCGCGCACGAGGCCGCTCGTGGTGGCCATCACCAGCGCGGCCGGGACGCCCTTGTCGGTCACGTCGCCGATCACGATCCCGATCCGGCCGTCAGGAAGGTGGAGGAAGTCGTAGAAGTCGCCACCGACCTCGCGTGCGGGCCGGTAGTAGGCGCCGATCGTCCACCCCTCGATCTCCGGAACGCCGGCGGGCAGAAACTGCTGCTGGATCAGCCGAGCCACGCGCAGTTCCTGGTTGATGCGCTCGCGTTCCTGCACCTGCAGCGCCTGCGTGCCAAGGATCTGGGCGAGACGGAGAGCCGGAGCGGCGTGATCGGTGAGACGGGAGAGGAGCCGGCGATCGTCGCGGTCATAGGCACGTCCGTTGCTGCGGGGGCCGACCGACAACACGCCGACGATGTCGCCGTGGGCGACGATCGGCACCGCCAGCTGCACCCCGGCGGCGCGCATCGCGGTGACGAGTGGCGTGTCGAGGTCGGTAGCGGCGATGTCGACCGGGCCGTCGACCGCGAGCAGGTAGGCCACGAACGGGTCGGTCGGGTCGAGCCGTTCCGGGGCGCGACGCTCGAACCCCATCGCGGTGTCGGTGTGCTCGGCGTCGCTCATGTCCGCTCATCCGGGGCGAGCCAGACGTCGGCGTGCTCGGGTCGGAAGATGTCGTCGACTGCTTCGAGAAGTGCGCCGACCACCTCGCCGGGAACCACCTCGCGGGCGGCATGCAGCTCGAACTTGGCGACCAGTCGTTCCGCGTCCCGCCGTCGCCGGTCGAAGACCCGATCGGCCACGAGCTGCAGACGGGCTCGTGCCGGCAGGAACAGCGCCGCGATCAGCGCCGTCGACACCATCACGCCAAAGGTGTTGTTCGATGTGCCCGAGACACTGTTGACCAGTGCCTGCACGAATGCGACCGTGCCGAAGTAGCCGACGACGAGGAAGGTCGTGAGCGCGGCGTACCCCACCGACCCCTTGAGCCGGATGTCCATGTCCCAGTGTCCTCGTCGCAAGAGGATCCACATCACGGCGATCCCGAACCCGAGCGGTACCGCCATGAACACCGATTCCCAGATCAACCGGCGGGCCAAAGACCCGAGCCCCTCGCGCGACCCGATGACCCTGTCGATGTCGTCCGCGAGACCGCCGAGCACCATCATCGCCCCCAGCGCAGCGACAGCGACCACGAGAAGATCCCGCGCCGTTCGATCGCGACTGCGAACGATTCGACGAACTTGGACGATGAACCCGCCCAGGACGAGCACGCCGACGACGACGAAGCCGTAGTTCCAGAGCCAGTCGCCGAGCGCATCACTGTTCGTCGCAGCGGCGTACAAGGGCGCGGCCGACGCGGCGACCAGGAACGCGATCACCCACGCCGCAGAGCTGTCGTCAGGAAACACGAGGAGCAGGCAGAGCATCGAGATCATGCCGCCTGCGAACAACGCGACCACACCGGGTCGGAGGGGCGCCGGGATGCCGGCAGCGGTGGTGTCGAGATCGAGGATCACGGTGAACATCGGGCTGAGCAGTAGGAACCAGGCGACGAACAGCGGCGCCCACGTGCGCGCTCGGTGCCAGAGCAGTGTCGCGATCACAGCGCTCGACCCGAGCACGAGGAGGAACCGCGTCGTCACGAGCGCGGCGTGCCAGTCGGCGCTCAACCCGATGTCGTCGAGTGCCCGGACCTGACTGACGGAGAGCTCGTACTGACGCGCGTCGTTCAGGTACTCGGGGCCGGGACCGATGCGGCCCGCGCTTCGCCAGACATCGTCGACCGTCATCGTCGCGAGAGCGATCATGGTTGCGGCGGCGCCGATCCACGCCCATCGTGCGATCCGGAGGCCGAACGTCATCGGGGCTCACCGCCCGCTGTCAACCAGAGCCGAACGTCGTCGGTCTCGAGTGATCGTCGGACCACGTCCTCGAGCAGATCCGGTACGCCATCAGGAGTCGTCGCACGACGCACGTCGTCCCCGAACTCGGAGCTCACGCGTTCGACCTCGAGCCGCCCCGGGAACCACCGTTCGTCGACCCACGTGCGCACCCGGGCGAGCAACGGTGCATAGGCGAAGGCGACCGCTGCGGTGGCGGCCAGCACCGCCACGACCTGCTCGCCGGAATCGCCCAGCGGCGACGCCGCCACCGTCACGAACCCGAACGCCCCTCCGTAGATACCTGCGAGCAGTCCGAGCCCGATGCCGTAGACCGCAGTCCGGTTCCACAAGGTCTCGAAGTCCCACCAGCCCTGGCGACGCACGAGGAACAGCACCCAGAAGCCCAGCAGCACGGGAGCAGCGAGATACAACGTCTCGTGCGCCTGTTCCCAGACGAACCCATCGAGACCGTCGGCAGCGTCGTCGTTCTCGCCGTAGAGGTCGTGGAGGGCGTCGAACGGGAGCAGCCACAACGGGATCGAGACGAACATCGCCAGGTTCCAGCGGGCCAGTCGGCGATCAGTCAGCGGGGTGTGCCGGTATCGCCAGCCCTGGAGCGCGATCCCGCCCAGCCCGAAGATCGCCGTCGAGATCATGAACGTGATCCAGCTCGCCGTCCCGAGGGCATCGCCTTCCGACGACCCGATCGAGAACAACGCCCAGCCCGAACCCAACACGAGGGCCATCGCCCCGACGTAGGTGAGGAACGTGCGGCGGAAACGACCGTCGGGGAAGAGCCACAGCATCCCACCCAGCACCACGATGGCAAGCCACCTGAACGCGATGGCCAGCCAGCCCACGCTGGTGCCGTCGAGCCGGTCCGACATGTGAAGCAGGTGGCCGGCCCACGGCGCCACGACGATGAACAGCGTCGAGACATACGCCATCCAATGGTGGGGACGGCGGGAGAAGATCAGCAATGCGAGCCCCATCGCGACCGCGTCGAGGACGATCTGTCGGACAACCACGAACACCGGGTACCAGAGTGGAACTGCGGACGAACTGCCCGTCAGCAGCGCCCGCTCGTGGGGTCGCAGGCCGAAGTACGTCTCGCTTTCGCCGTATTCGTTCGACCACTCGATGGCATGCGCCTCGTCCCACAGTGCGAAGGCGTCGGCGACGTACAGCACGGCCGCGGCGACGATCACGAGCAGGACTGCGCCGCGTACCAACGACAGGGTCCGGCCCGTGAGCAGCGAGGTCTCCTCGACGCCGTGCGCGAGCGCCCGGCTCGCACTCCGCCGGGCCGCCCACGTCACGCCGAGCGCGACGAGCGCCAACGTGGCCGGTGTCAGCACGAGTGCGGCGATCTCGAGCGCGATTGCGAGACCGCGTTCGCTGTCGTTGTGCGACGCACCGAGGACGACGAACGCGATCTGAGCGACAGCGCAGCCGGCGAGCAGGGGGATCGCGACACGGCGCGATCGCCGCCGCGACCCGTCGTGATCGGGTAGCTCGCCCATGTCGGGCCTCCCTTCCTTGGCCATCTTCATGCAAGCAGGATCCCAGGACAACGTTCGCGAATCGTTACGGCCGCGTACCATCGTCCGTGATGGGAACGATTTCCGTTCGGCTCTTCGGTGCGCCGGAGATCGTGCGCGACGGCGCCACGGCCGCGGTCGACACGCGCAAGGCGGTTGCCGTACTTGCGGTACTGGCGCTCGAGGGCCGACCCGTTCGACGGGACACCCTCGCCGGCCTCCTGTGGCCGGATGCGACGCAGGAGCGCGCCCGTGGCTCCCTCCGCCGCACGTTGTCCTCACTTCGCTCGCTGATCGGCGCCGATTCGGTCGTCGCCGATCGGGAGGTCGTGAGCCTCGCACTCACCACCCGACAGGTCGATGTCGTGTCGTTCCTCGAGCTGGCCGATGCCGCACCGGCCGAGGCGGCCGAGCTGTATCGAGGACCGCTGCTCGAGGGTTTCTCGACTCCCGACGCGCCACCGTTCGAAGACTGGCAGCGGCGCGAGACCGAGCGGCTGCGGATCCGGATGGACCGTGTGCTCGACCGGCTGGTTGCGTCGTCGGAACCCTTCGAGGCGACGCGTTGGGCGCGGCAGCGAGTCACCCTGGACCCGTTGAACGAGGCAGCCGCGAGGCAGGCGATGTCTACGCTCGCCGCCGCGGGCGATCGCGCCGGCGCCGTCGCCGTCTACAGGGGCCTGGTGCTGGTGCTCGACGACGAGCTCGGTGTCCAGCCCCTCGACGAGACCGTGGCGGTGTACGAGGACGTCCGTCGTGGCAGCGCGGCGACTCCGGCCGGCGAGCGTCGCCGCGCGGTCGAACCGGCCGTGGCGCGCCGGCCGAAGCGCCTGGTCGGCCGGGAGGACGTGCTCGACGGGATCGACGGGCTCGTCCACCGTGGAGGCCTGATCATCCTGACCGGCGAAGCCGGATCGGGACGGACCTGCGTGCTCGAAGCATGGGCGCACCTCCGCGACGCAGACGTGATCCCGTGTCATCCCGGAGAGCACTCGGTCGTTCTCGCCCCGTTCTCGGCGTGGGTACGCGACCGGCACCACACGAACGAGATCCAGACGCTCGACACGCTCGCAAGCGCGCTCGGCCTGGACAGCGGCGCGGTCATCGTGATCGACGATCTCGACCTCGCCGACCCCGAGTCGATCACGTTCCTCGCCTACGTGTTGCATCGCCCCGAGCGGTTCCCCTGCACGATCGTGGCGTCTGCGTGCCGAGGCCGCACGCCCACTTCCAACGTGTGGGAGCTGTTGGACGAAGGATCACGAAACGGTTGGGCGACCGATCTCCGGCTGCCCCGGCTGGGCTCCTCGGACATGCGGCGTGTCCTCACCGACGCCGGGATCGACGAGCCGGGCGACGTGGACCAGATCGTGGAACTCGCGGAGGGTCTGCCGATGCTCGCGGTCGAGTACGCCCGATCCCGCCCATTCGACGGCACGATCCCACCCGTCGTCGAGCAGATGCTGACGGGCAGGCTGGCCCGCGTGTCTTCGACCTCGCGACAGCTGGTCGAGGTGCTCGGCCTGATCGACCGGCCGGCACCCGATGACCTCCTCAGGGCGATCGCCGGCCGCACCGAGGACGAGTGCACGTCGGCACTCGACGAGCTGGTGGCCGCCGACATCGTCCGTCGCGGCGCTGCGATACGGCTGTCGCAGCGCGTCATCGGCGTGCTGGCGTGCTCCGGGCTCTCGGCGGGCCGCCGCCGCGCGCTTCATCACCGGATGTCGGAGATCCTGCAGGCAGCCGAGGCCGCGGAACATGCGACGCTCGCCGGTGATGTCGCTCGCGCAGCCGAGCTGCACCACACCGCGGCAGCCGAGGCGGCCTCAGCCCATGCCAACGCGACGGCGCTGCACCACCTTCGAGCGGCACTGGCCTGCGGCGATGTCGGCGACGGCTCGACCCATCGGGCGATCGGCGATCTCGAGGTGCTCGAAGGCCGATACGACGCCGCCCGTCAAGCCTACGAGACGAGCGCGGCCCGTGCGCTCGGGGTCAACCTCGTGCGCGTCGAGTTGCGACTGGCCCAGCTCGCGATCCGCGCCGGTGATCCGGCGCTCGCAGCGAGTCACCTGGAGTCGGCGCGCGCCGAGGCGCGGCCCGAATCCAGCGCGGCCGACTTCGAGATCGCTGTCACCGCCGCGCTGCTGGAGGCCATCGATGGTCCCGGGGCAGGTGCGGTCGACGCGGCGATCGCGTGCGCCAGGGAGACCGGTCAACTCGAGCTCGAGGCAGAGGCCGAGGGAGTCGCGGCGCTCGCTGCCTACCGCAGACGGAACTGGGACCTCGCGCTGAGCTCGGCGGCGTCGGCACGGCGACTCGCGCTCCTCGCATCCACGCCCCTCATCGAGGCTGCGGCGGCCAACGTCGTCGGTCTGGTTCGATCCGAGACAGGCGACGCCGCCCTGGCGATCGATGCGTTCGAGCACGCCCGCAGCATCCTCGACGAGCACGGTGATCGGCACCGACTCGCGGCGGTCCATGCGAACCTCGCCGATGCCTGCCACGCCACGGGCCGCGACGACGACGCGCGCGTCCACCAGCTCGAGTCTGCGCGGCTGTTCGCGGAGGTGAGTGGTCCGCCGTCCGACGGGCGGGCCGATCTCTGGTTCCTCACGGCGTGGTGATGCCGGACGCGGTGCGAGGCAACGCGAACTCAGTGACCGAGGTCCTTCAGGATTCGTTGGCTGGCGAGCTTGCCGGGACCACCGCTCACGCAGCCCCCGGGGTGGGTCCCGGAGCCGCATTGGTAGTAGCCCTCGATGGGCGTCCGGTACTGGTTCCATCCGGGCGCAGGCCGGAAGAAGTACATCTGCGGGGCGAGGAACTCGCCGTGGAAGATGTTGCCCTCTGGCAGCCCGGCGACCGTCTCGATGTCGAGCGGGGTGACGATCTCACGCTGGAGCACGAGATCGGAGAAGCCGGGGAAGAACGACTCCAACGTGTCCTGCACGTTGTCGGCCATGTGCTCGCGCTCCTTCGTCCAGTCGCCCCCCTTCAGGTGGTATGGCGTGTAGTGGATGAAGCACGACATGACGTGCTTGCCAGGGGGCGCCATGTCGGGGTCGATCGTCGACTGGATCGCACCGTCGATGTACGGGCGCGTCGAGTACCACCCGTACTTCGCCTCGTCGAAGGCCCGTTCGAGGTACTCGACCGAGGGACCGATGTTGGTGAAGCCGCGGAACATGTCGCCACGGTCGCCGAGTGACGGGTACTTCGGGAGCCCGTCGAGCGCGAAGTTCACCTTCGACGACGTGCCCTGGTAGCGATAGCGACGCAGGCTGTCGACGAGGTCGGTCGGCAACTCGCGGGCGTCGACGAACTTGGTGAACGTGCGACGCGGGTCGGCGGCCGACACGACCACCTTGGCGTGGAGCTCGGTGCCGTCGATCAGGGCCACACCCGTCGCACGACCGTTCGAAGTGATCACGCGCTCCACCTCGGCGTTGAGCCGGATGTCGGCGCCGAACGCCTGGGCGGCGCGCCCGAGCACCTGGGTGAAACCGCCGTTGCCACCTTTGTGGAAGGCCCACGAGCCGAAGTGACCGTCGTGCTCGCCCATGCCGTGGAACAGGAGCACCAGCCCCGAACCCTGCGACATCGGGCCGACCTTGCTGCCGATGATGCCCGACGACGCGAGGTAGCCCTTGATGATGTCGCTTTCGAAGTAGTCGTCGAGGAAGTCGGCCGCGCTGCCGGTGAGCAGCCGGACGAGGTTGTGCAACACCTCGGGCGCAATGCCGCGCATGTGAGCGGCCAGCTCCGCCATCTCGGCGAGCCCCTCGGGCGTCATGTCGAAGAGGTTGGGTGGAGCGCTGTCGAACAACGGCTTGACGGCCCGCACGACCATCTCGACGTCGTGGCTGTACTGGTCGTAGGCGTCGGCATCGTGCTTGCTGTGACGGGCGATCTCGTGGATGTTCTCGTTGCGGTCCTGGCCCATCACGAGCGAGTCGCCGTTCTCCATCGGGCAGAACGACGACGGCATGAGCAGCGGCATGAAGCCGTGCTTCACGAGATCGAGCTCGTGAATGATCTCGGGCCGCAGCAGGCTGAGCGCGTAGGAGAAGGTGGTGAACTTGAAGCCGGGGCGTAGCTCCTCGGTGATCGCTGCACCTCCGACGAGGTGGCGGCGTTCGAGGATCAGCGTTCGCAGCCCCGCCTTCGCCAAGTAGGCGCCGTTGACGAGTCCGTTGTGACCGCCGCCGATCACGATCGCGTCGTATTCGCGGCTCTCGCTCATGAGTGGTCTCCCGGCATCGACGTCTTGCGGTCAGGGGTGAAGAACGGGGTCCGTGTCACCTCGGCGCCGACCTGGACGTACCGATGGTTGACGGTGAACTCGAGGTTGAGTCGCGTGCCCGGTGTGGCCAGGTCGGGCCTGATACGGGCCAATGCGATGTGACGCTGCAGCACCGGCGAGTACATGAAGCTGGTGGCGTAACCGACCCGGTGAGCGTCGCCGTCGTACACCATCATGTCCTCGTGCACCGGAGTGTGGTCCTTGGGCGGCACCATGCCCGCGGCCGTGTACGTGCGCTCGTAGTCGAACGGGTCGACCATCAGCCCCATCATTCTCCAGCGCGACGTGCCTTCGGCGTTCTCGCGCCGAATCGCCCGACGGCCGATGAACGGCCGGCTGTCGTCGTCGATGCCCTTGAGCATCCAACCGAGACCGAGCTCGAGCGGCGTCGAGCGGTGCTCGTTGTTCTCGGCCAGTCGGCTGGCTTCGAAATCGACGTTGATGAGGAGCAGCCCCGCCTCGATGCGCGCCATGAGCAGCGCGGTCTGACCGAACGGGATCAGGCCGTGCGGCGTTCCGGCTTCGGTGACGGCGTCCCACACGGCGTGGGCGTCGGCGGCGTCGGAGAAGATCTCGAAACCCAGGTCCCCGGTGAAGCCGGTGCGTGAGATGTTGACCGCGACGCGGCCCAACTTGGCCGGGGCGTGGTCGAAGTAGCCGAGCTGGGCGACCTCGGGTGCGAGCTGGGTGAGCACCGTTCGACTGCGCGGCCCCTGCACCGCGAGCGTGGCGTGGTCGTAGGTGACATCGGTGATCTCGACCCGATCGTGGCCGATCAGGTCCTGGAAGTACGCGAGGTTCGGCTCGGCCGCGGTGAGCAGGAAGTCGTCGGATCCGTGTCGGAACACGACACCGTCCTCGTTGACGTAGCCGCGGTCGTCGCACCAGATCGTGTACTGAGCCTGGCCCGGCCGGCACGTCCGGATGTCGCGGGCCAGGACACCACCGAGGAACCCTTCGGCGTCCGGGCCCACGATTCGATACTTGTAGAGGGGCGACGAGTCGAAGATGCCGACGGCGTTGCGAATCGAGACGTATTCGAACTTCTCCGACATCTGGTACTTGTCGACGACGAGGTGCCCCGACCAGTGGCTCCAGAGCGACGTCTGGTTGGCGGCCGCCACCCGGTCGTGGAACGGCGAGTGTCGCAGCATCTCCCGACCGTACCTCTCTGTTGGACACCTGCGCAATAGGTGTCTAGGGTGCGTGAGGAGATGGCACGCATGTCCCCCGACGACCGGCGCCAGACGATCATCGACGCGACCCTGGCCGTAGCACGCGAACGTGGCCTCGGAGCGACGACCGTGCGAGACGTCGCCGCTCGCATGGGGACATCGAGCGGACTCATCCACCACTACTTCGATTCGATGGACGACGTGCTCGCGGCCGCGTTCGAGCAGGCCGCGGGCGGCGACCTCGCCCGCGCCCGCACGGCGATCTCCGCCGAGCCGACGGCGACGGCCCGACTCGACGCGTTCGTCCGCTCGTACGCTCCCGCACAGTCCGACTGGACGATGCAGCTCTGGCTCGACGCATGGTCGGAGGCGGCGCGTCGGCCGGCGCTCCAACGGGTGTCGCGGCGGCTCAACCGCGGTTGGCAGACGCTCGTTCGTGAGATCATCGAGCGAGGCGCCGGCGACGGCGAGTTCCACACTGCTGACGCCGATGCGTCGGCATGGCGTCTGCTCTCGGTGCTCGACGGCCTCGCGCTCCAGGTCGTCGCCCACGACGCCCTCATCAGCCGTGACCAGGTGGTCGAGTGGACACGCTCGGCCGCCGCCCTCGAAGTCGGCATCGATACGCTGAAACAGCATGTTGCGTCCGGGGAGTGAAACGCGGAGATCGGCGATCCTCGATGCCGTGGTGCGAGTGATCATCGACGTCGGCTACACCGACATGACGGTCGCAGACGTCGCCCAGCGGGCCGGCGTCTCGACCGCGCTCGTGCACTACCACTTCGCCTCCAAGGCGGCGCTCATCTCCGCCGCGCTTCGTGTGGCGAGCGACGAGGACAAGCAGTTGCGCGAGGCGATCGCCTCGGAGGACGCACCTGCGGTCGACCGGCTCGACCGGATCCTCTGCGGATCGCTGCCCGACGACGCCTCGGACGACGCCTCGTGGCTGCTGTGGATCGAGACGTGGGGCGAGACCCGTCGCAGCAACGAGATCCGTGAGGTGATGGCCGACCTCAACGATCACGAGCGCACGACGATCCTGCGACTGCTCACGGACGGTGAGGCAGCGGGCGAGTTCGAGTGCTCCGACCACCGCGGTGCAGCCGCCAGGCTGATGGCCCTGCGCGACGGTCTTGCGATCGAGCACACCCTCTTCGACCTCGACCGCACGACCGACGACATGGTGCGCCAGATCCGCGCTGCACTCGCGTACGACCTCGGACTCGTAGCGTCTGTGGTCGGGCGGCAACGTTCACCGGTGAAACGCGCTTCGTCGACCTGACCACCGTCGGCGACGATGCACTCATGACGTTCACGACGATGGTGTCCCGTGTCCGGGCGGACCGGATCACAGCGGTGGGGTTGGTATCGACTCAGTGATCCGATCGCGAGTCGGCTCGTCAGTCGCAGTGGAGTCGGGCGCGGCGACCTGGTGCTCGATCTCGGCGCCGGCGATGGCGCGATCACGCGACATCTGATCGCGACGGGCGCCCGGGTTCTGGCGTTCGAGCTTCATCCCGAGCGCTGTGCGGCGCTGCGCCGGCGTTTCGGCGAGCGGGGCCTGAAGATCATCCGGGCCGACGTGACAGATCTTCGGTTGCCGTCGCGCCCGTTCAGTGTGGTCGCCAATCCTCCGTTCGACGGCATCTCGGCGGTCATCGAACGCCTCACGTCGCGCCACAGCCTTCTCCACCGGGCCGATCTCGTCGTGCCGGTCGCCGTCGCAGACCGCTGGGCCGACCGCCTTGCCACGACGGCCTTTCGTCTGGACGTCGCGGCGCGACTCCCGCGGACTGCTTTCACGCCTCGCCCGCGGATCGACTGTTGCACGGTGGTGATCGAACGTCGACGACCGATCGCGTGACGCCGACGTGGACGACGGGTCGTAGCATCGCCGGGGTGCGGATCGTCTCGCTCCTCCCCTCGGCGACCGAGATCCTGTTCGAGCTCGGCCTCGGTGACGACGTCGTCGGAGTGACGTTCGAGTGCGACTTCCCCGAGGAGGCACGGACGAAGCGCATCGTCTCGACCTCGGCGCTACCCGAGGGGCTGACACCCGCCGAGATCGACACGGTGGTGAAGCAGCGGATCGCGACGGGCGAGGATCTCTATCGACTCGATCGAGGGGCGTTCGACGACATCGATCCCGAGTTGGTCGTCACCCAGGACCTCTGCGCCGTGTGCGCGGTCGACGTCAGCGAGGTCGACGACGCGCTGGCCTACCTGGGATGCACCGCCGACGTGCTGACGATCGACCCGCAGTCGCTCGAGGAGGTCATCGCATCGATCTCGACGATCGGCATCGCCACCGATACCGCCGATCGTGCCGGCGAGATCGTCGTCACGCTCCGGAGGCGGCTCGAGGCCGTCGCTGCGAGCGTCGCCGGCGCTGGGGCGCGCTCCGCGCTCGTCCTCGAGTGGACCGACCCGGCCTTCACCGCCGGGCACTGGGTCCCCGATCTCGTCGCGGCGGCCGGCGGCGCATCGGCGCTGTCGTTCCCCGGCCGCAACTCCGAAGGCGTCGGGTGGGACACCATCAGGACCGCCGACGCCGACGTCGTCATCGTGTCGCCGTGCGGCTACCGACTCGATGGCGCAGCCGAGCTCGCGGCCGTCACGATCGGACGCGACGTCCTCCCACCCGAGGCAGAGGTCTGGGCCATCGATGCCGACGCCATCATCGTCCGCCCCGGCCCGAGGGTCGTCGAGGGTGTCGAGACGATCGCCGCCATCCTCCACCCCGGTCGATGCGGCGATCCGCCGCCCCAGCTAGCGCGGAGACTTCGATGACACGGACCGCGAACGAGGTCTTGGCCGAGACCGTCGGGCTAGGTGGCGCGGACGTGCTCGACGTCGGCTGTGGTGCCGGCGAGCTCGTCCGATGGTTGCGATCTCAGGGTGCCCGGTCGATCGGCGTCGAGTGCAGCGCCGAGATGCGGGCCCGAGCCCTCGCCGCCGACCCCGACCACGCGAGCGACTACGTCGACGCCGTCGGCCAGGACCTGCCATTCGACGACGAATCGTTCGACGTCGTCATCTTCTCGGCCTCGCTCCACCACGTGCCCACCGGCGAGATCCCTGCGGCCCTTGCCGAGGCCCGACGGGTTCTCCGGCCCGATGGTTCGGTCTACATCAGCGAGCCGGACGTCGAATCGCCGGAGGACGACGTGTTCCATCCCCTGATCGACGAGCGTGCCGAGCGGGCCGCAGCGCAGCGCGGGATCGACGACGCCGCATCCCACGGGTTGGCGATGGTTCGCCGTTTCGAGTTCGACCGGGAGATGATCGTTCCGGACTTCGACGAATGGCTCGCCGTCATCGTCGACATCGAGCGTGATCGGGCCGAGTTGCTGGATGCGCACCGCGATGACATCCGCGCCAAGTTCGAACGGATCGGGCGACGCCGTGACGACGGATGGTTGTTCACGCGTCGATCACTCGTGGCCGTGCTCCGCGTCGCCTGACGCCGGCGGGCCAAGACGGCCGACTCATCCGATGGAGCCCGCCAGGGGCGAGCCGAGCTGCGAGGTGACCGCGGCACGCACCTGGTCGTCGAAGCTGCGGACGTGGGCCTCGACCAGGGCAGCGGCAACGTCTGCAGCACCCGACTCGAGCGCGTCCAGGATCTCCTCGTGCTCCGCGACAGCGTGGCGGGTGTCGGCGACATCCGCGAGGTACATGTGCCAGACCCGGTCGCTGTGCGCGTAGAGCATGTCGAGGGTGTCGGTGAGGAAGCGGTTCCCGGCCGCGGCCCACGTGATCTCGTGGCATCGACGGTCGACCTCGAGCAACGCCTCGTCGGCCGTCACATCGTGCGAACCGGTGATGGCGGCGCGCATCTCGTTCCAGTGACGGGGTGTCCCGCGCGTCGCTGCGAGCCGGGCCGCGTACGGCTCCATCATCGCCCGGGTCTCGTACAGCATCGACAGCTCCGCCACATCGATCGAGCTCACGAACATGCCGCGCCGTGGGATCACCGTGACGAACTGGTCGCGCGCCAGACGTTGGAGGGCTTCGCGGATCGGTGTCCGGCCGATTCCCAGCTGCTGCTGCAGCGTCTCCTCCCTGAGAACGTCGCCGGGCGCGCACTCGAGTCGGACGATCATCCGTCGTATCTGTTCGTAGGCACGTGCGCTCAACGATTCCATGGTGATACATTGATGATATATCAGAAACCTGTTGGAGGGTGTGCCGCACATCGTCCAACTCGAGACGGGGGGTCATCGTGAGCGACGCTTCAGCTTCAGCCGTACCGGCAACCGCCAAGTGCGTGATCATCGGCGCCGGCATCGTCGGCAACTGCCTCGCAGGTCATCTCGCCCGGCTGGGCTGGACCGACATGGTGCTGCTCGACAAGGGCCCGCTGCCCAACCCGGGCGGGTCCACCGGTCATGCCTCGAACTTCATCTTCCCGGTCGACCACAACAAGGAGATGGCCCTGCTCGGCGTGCAGTCGGCGAACCAGTACCGCGACCTCGACCGCTCCGTCGACTCCGGCGGGATCGAGGTCGCACGCACCCAGGAGCGCATGGACGAACTGCAGCGCCGCATGACCAGCGCGACCGCGTGGGGCGTCGAGGCCCATCTGCTGACGCCGGCCGAGGTGAAGGAGAAGGTGCCGTTCATCAACACCGACGTCATCCTCGGCGGCTTCTACTGCCCCACCGTGTCGGTCGTCGACTCGCTCGACACCGGCACGCTGTTCCGCAACGAAGCCATCGAGACGTCTGGCCTGCAGGTGTTCCCCAACACCGAGGTGCTCGACGTCGAGACCGAGGACGAACCGGCCACCGGACTGAAGCGGGTGAAGGCGGTCGTCACCGACAAGGGCCGCATCGAGGCCGAGTACGTCGTGATCGCCTGCGGTGTCTGGTCGAACCGGATCGCCAACATGGCTGGCGCGACGATCCCACTCGTGCCGGCAGTGCACCAGATGGCCGACGTCGGCCCGATCGACGTGCTCGCCGAGACCAACAACGAGATCTCGTACCCGATCGTGCGCGACATGGACACGTTCTGCTACGAGCGCCAGTCGTCCGGCTCGATGGAGGTCGGCTCCTACGCCCACCGCCCGATCTTCCACCATCCCGACTCGATTCCGTCCAATGACGAAGCGGCGCTCTCCCCCACCGAGATGCCGTTCACACAGGACGACTTCGACCCGCAGATGGAGCAGGCGATCGAGCTGATGGACATGCTCGGCGACGCCGAGATCAAGTACGCGATCAACGGCTTGCTGTCGCTCACGCCGGACGCGATGCCGTGCCTCGGGGAGACGGTCGAGGTCCGCAACCTGTGGTCGGCGGCCGCAGTGTGGGTGAAGGAGGGCCCCGGCATGGCCCAGGTCGTGGCCGAGTGGATGACGTACGGCTCGCCCCGAATCATCGACGCCCACGGGGCCGACATCGCACGCTTCTACCCCGAAGAGCGCGGCGACGAGCACATCTGGGCTCGGTCGGCCGAGCACTTCAACAAGACCTACGGCATCGTGCACCCGGCCGAGCAATGGGAGTCACGCCGCAACCTGAGCACCTCGCCCTACTTCTCGCGTCAGCAGGAGCTCGGCGCGTTCTTCTTCCAGGCTCGCACCTGGGAGCGGCCGCAGTGGTACACATCGAACGCCGATCTCGCCGAGCGCTACGGCGTCGCCGAGAGGGAGGTCGAATGGGACAACCGCTGGTGGAGCCCCATCACCGTCGGCGAGCACCTCAACCTGCGCGAGCACTGCGGGATGGTCGATCTCTCCGCATTCCAGCTGTTCGAGCTGAAGGGCCCGGGCGCGGTCGAGTTCGCCGACTACCTGTCGGTCAACAAGATCGGCCCGGTCGGGCGCGCGACGTACACGCCGTGGCTCACCCCCGACGGTGGCTTCCACTCCGACCTCACGATGCAGCGGTTGTCGGACGACACGGTGATGGTCGTCACGGGTGTGTTCGACGGTGGCCGCGACCTGCACTGGATCCGCAAGTACATGCCCAAGGACGGCTCCGTGGCGGTCACCGATCGCACCCGCGAGATCTCCACGCTCGGCATCTGGGGGCCCAACGCGCCAGCGCTGCTGGCCACGATGACCGACCACGACCTCTCGCAGGAGGGCTCGCCGTACGGCTCGATCGTCGACGTCACGCTCGACTGTGGCGGCACCGACGTCGCCGCCAAGTTGTTCCGGATCTCGTATGTCGGCGACACCGGCTGGGAGATCTACGTCGACTGGAACGACGGTCCCGCGCTCTGGGACGCCCTCATGGCCAACGGCCGCGACCAGTTCGGCCTGCGCCCGACCGGTGGCGGGGTGTACGGCACGTCGGGTCGAATCGAGAAGGGCTATCGCCTCCAGGGCGCCGAGCTCGAGAGCGAGTACAACCCGCTCGAGGCCGGTCTCGCCCGGCCCAAGGTGAAGTCGGCCGACTTCATCGGCAAGGCGGCCTATCTCGAGGCCCGTGAGGCCGGCGAACCCGAGGTCCGGATGTGCACCCTCACCGTCGAGGACGCCACGGACTCGAAGGGTCGCACCCGTTGGCTGCAGGGCGGCAACGAGCCGATCCTCACCCTCGACGGCGACACGATCCACGACTCGCACGGACGCGTGTCGCGGGTGACCACGGCCGGCTACGGCCCCTCGGTCGGCAAGCAGATCCTGATGGCCTACCTGCCGCGGGCGATGGCCGAGCCGGGCACCGACCTGCAGGTGATGTACATGAACGAGAAGTTCCCCGTGAAGGTCGTCGGCACCGGCGGCCCGTTCGACCCCGACGACACCCGTCTGAAGTCGTGATGCGCATCCTCGTCTGCGTCAAGCGGGTCCCGGCGCCCGGTTCGAAGATCAACATCACGGCCGATGGCCAGGCCGTCGACACGACCAACCTCGGCTTCACGACGAGCCCGCACGAGGAGTGCGCGGTCGAGGCCGCCGCGCAGCTGGTCGAGCAGCACGGCGGCGAGGCGACCGTCCTGACGCTCGGACCGAGCGAGGCCGAGGAGCAGTTGCGGTACGCCGTCAGCGTCGGCATCCATCGCGCCGTCCTGCTGCCGACCTCCGACGGCGAGTGGGATCCGCAGCGAACTTCCGAGGCGATCACGGGGGCGATCCGGCATCTCGAGCTGGCCGACGGCCCGTTCGACGTGATCCTCTTCGGCAACGAGTCGGCCGACTCGGGTGGCTTCCAGGTCGGGATCCGGGTGGCCTACGCGCTCGGCCGGCCGATGGTGAACGGCGCCAAGGGCCTCTCGATCATCGATGGTGTCGCTCACGTGGAGCGTGAAGCCGAGGCCGGGCGCGAGACCTACGAGTTGCCGCTCCCCGCCGTCGTCGGTGTCAAGGAGGGCATCAACCTTCCTCGCTATCCGACGATGCGCGGTCGGTTGGCGTCGAAGAAGGTCGAGGTCGATTCGATCGAGCCGAGCGGCGAGGTGGGCGGGCTCGCCAGGATCGTCCTTCGCCCACCACCCGAGCGGACCTCGGACACCGTCATCCTCGGTACCGGCCCCGAGGCGGCGGCGGCCGTGGTCGACGTCCTCGAAGAGATCGGAGTCCTGTGATGCCTCCCACCCAGCAACCTGTCTGCGTCGAACCGGGCAGTGAACGGTTCCACGCAGACAGAACGGGGGGTGTGGGGTGATCGGGACCGTCCTGGTCGTCGTGGAACACGATCGCGGCACCGTCGCACCGGCCTCGTTCGAAGCGCTCACCGCCGCGCGGTCGTTGAGCGGTCACGTCGACGCGCTCACGATCGGTACCGCTGCCGACGGCCTCGTCGGCGAACTCGCGGCGTACGGGGTGACCACCGTCCACCAGGTACACGACGACATCCTCGACGACTACGGGCCCGAGGCGTGGGGCGAGGTCGTGGCACAGGCCACCCGAGCGATCGAACCCGATGTGGTCCTCGCGACCGGAACCGACCGGGGCAACGAGGTGATCGCCCAGGTCGCCGCGCGGCTCGGCCTTCCGTTCGCCGCCAATTGCATCGAGTTCCGGGTCGACGCCGGCTTCGAGATGACCCGCATCCGGTGGGGCGGCTCGCTCCTCGAGGACGCTTCGCTCTCGGCCGAGGTCCAACTCGTGACGATCGCCCACCACGCGGTCGAAGCAGAGCCGACCTCGACACCGGGCAGGGCCGACCCTGCACCGCTCACCGTCCAGCTCGATCCGGCACTCGCGCGCTCGGTCGTGCGCGGGCGGGTGGAACGCGAAGCCGGCGTGACGCTCGCGACCGCCCCCGTCGTGGTCGGCGGCGGTCGCGGCGTCGGCTCGGCCGATGCGTTCGCCCCGCTCCTGGACTTGGCCGCAGAGCTGGGGGGTGTCGTCGGCTGCTCGCGCGCCGTCACGAACAACGGATGGCGAAACCACGCCGACCAGGTCGGTCAGACGGGAACCCGGATAGCACCCGACGTGTACTTCGCGTGCGGCATCTCGGGCGCGATCCAGCACTGGGTCGGTGCGATGGCGAGCAAGAACATCATCGCCATCAACATCGATCGCCAAGCCAACATGGTCAACAAGGCCGGCTACGCGGTGATCGCCGACCTCCACGAGATGATCCCGGCCATCACCGCCGAGATCCGCCGGCGCCGCTCCGGCTGACCGATGCCATCTCCGGTCGACGCCGGCCGGGCGCGTCAGCTGTCGTAGCTTCGTGGGAATGAAGCACGACTCGAGACCACTCCTCGCCGCGCTCGCGATCGTGGCAGTGCTCGGATCGGCGTGCTCGAGCGGCGACACGCCGGCCACTGCCCCTGCGACCGACGCGTCGACCGTTCCCGCCGCGACCGATGCGCCGACGCCGGTCGCGGAGCCCTCGGTCGTGACGACGTCGAACCCGCCGGCGAGTACCACGATCGCTGCGACCACGACGGTCGAGGCGACGACCAGCACCCTCGCCCCCGAGCCTGCCGATCGATACCCCGACCAACCCGACGACGTCCCGTGGCCCACCGACGAGTGGTCGGTCGGTGAACCTCCGGCCGGACTCGACGTCGCTGCGATCGACGCCGCCGTCGACCTGGCGTTCGGCGCCGACGACAACGCAGCTCGGCTCCGATCGCTCATCGCCGTCCACGGCGGCGAGATCGTGTACGAGCGATACCACCCACTGGACGGTCCCGACACGGTGTTCGAATCCTTCAGCGTGGCGAAGAGCGTCACGTCCACACTGGTCGGCATGTTGGTCGACGACGGAGTGCTCGGCGTCGACGCACCTGCGACGGTCGAGGAATGGGCGGATACGGACGACCCGCGCTCGGCGATCACGCTCGAACAGCTTCTCCAGATGCGCAGCGGCCTTGCCTGGGAGGAGGCGTACGAACCCGGCAAGCCGCCCCTCGAGATGCTGACGAGCGACGATTGGGCTGCCTACGTCATCGGTCAACCGCTGGAGAGCGAACCCGGCACCGCGTTCGAGTACTCCACCGGGACGACTGCCGTGCTCGCCGAGATCGTCGCCGACCAGGTCGGAGGACCGGACGCGCTCGACGAGTTCATCCGCACGGAGCTCCTCGATCCGCTCGGCATCGAGTCGACGGTGCTGCTCGAGGACCCGACCGGCCAGTTCGCAGGCGGGTTGGGGTTCGACTCCACCGCCCGCGACTTCGCCCGGTTCGGCCTCATGGTGTTGCGCGGCGGCGAGTGGGACGGAGAGCAGATCGTGAGCAGCGAGTGGATCGACGCCGCGACGACGCCCAGCCCGACGCTGGCGACCTACGGCTACCAGTGGTGGCTCGACGAGGATGGCGAGTGGTTCGCCGCCCGCGGCCTGTTCGGCCAGCTCGTCCTCGTCGCGCCCGACCTCGACCTGGTGTTGGTCGCCGCCACGACGAGTGGCGGCGACTCGGAGACCCCTGCCATGACCGCGTTGGAGGCCTTCGCCGCCGTCGTCGATTGAACCCCCGTCGACAGCAAGGCTGATCCACGTGCATCCGGTGAGCCCTCACCAGGTTTCGGCTGCTCCAGCAACGTCAGACGTCGACGTGGGATCCGCCGGCATCGACCGGCGGGACGGCGATGTCGTCGGGGCGTCCCATCTCACGGGTCCAGGCAGCGAATTCGAGCAGGATCCCGTCCGGGTCACGGAAGTAGAACGACCGCACGAACACGCCGGGGTGGAACTCGCGGGCGACCTGGTAGTCGCTGTCGTCGTGATCGAACACCATGCTCACCTCGACGCCCGCGTCGACGAGTGCCTGGCGGTACTCCTCGAACCGCTCGAGCGGAACATCGAACGCGAGATGGTTCATGGAGGCGTGGGCCGTGGCGATGTCACCCTGATCGGGAAGCATCGGAGCGTTCGACACGCCCGGCTGCGACGGCCCCGCGTTGGCGAACCAGAAGAACGCCAGGCAGTCGTCGTTGCCCATGTCGAAGAAGAAGTGCTGACCCATCCCGTCCGGGAGCTCGATCGTCTTCACCAGGCGCATGCCGAGCACGTCCCGATAGAACCGCACCGTCTCGGCCATGTCGCGGCACACGAGCGCGATGTGGTTGACCCCACGCAGCTCGAACTTCTCGTTCGTGGCCATCGCTCGAGCGTACGTCAGACGCGACGGGCCGGTGCTGGCGCGAAGATCGGGTGATGCGTGGTTGGACGTGCCCCGATTGCGAGCGGACGTTCGGGCGCACACGACAGTCGCACGACTGTGCTCCGGGTCTGACGCTCGAGGAGTACTTCGCGACCGGGCCCGAGCACGAGCGACCGGTGTTCGAGGCGGTGATGCGGCACCTGGACACGCTGGGTCCGATCCACCTCGACGTGGTGTCGGTCGGCATCTTCCTGAAGAACCCCCGCAAGTTCGCCGAGCTCCGGCCGCGGGATCACTGGGTCGCGGTGTCCTTTTCGCTCGACCGGAGGGCGCAGCACCACACGATCACCCGCAAGGTGGTGGAGTACGGCGGTCGCTTCTGGCACACCGCCAACGTCGCGGACCCCGACGAAGTCGACGCCGGACTGCGAGATCTCCTGACGGAGGCCTACCGCCTGGCATCGTGACGTGCCCGCCGGTCGCGGTCGGACCTCACGCGCCGTCGTCAGCGTCCGATCGGCGCCGGGCACCCCACGTCGGGCGCGAAGCCGTTCTCGGCACGCTCCTCGTCGCCGATGACGGATCCGGCCTCGCACGCGGCGGTCAGCCAGTCGTTCGGGTCGAGCGTGAACAGCTTTCACGCTCCGGCGTCCCCGCTCGCGTCGAGCGGGCCACCCTGGTTGCGTCGTCGGCCAGTGACGCCGTGGCGAGTTGGAGGGGTTCCGTCTCGGACCCGGCGATGCCCGTCCGCGTGTCGCTTGCCACCTGTCTCCGCCGTCAGGTCTTCCGCGAGTGCTCGATCACCACCGACCCGAGCGAGAGGAACCCGTAGACATCACGCAACATGCGCTCGTACAGGTCGCGGAACCGTGCCTCGACGCCCACATCTCGGCGTCGGGGTCGGAGTTCCATCACCTTGTCATTCGCACCAACTCATCGAAATCATTCGATTCCCCGTCGATCGTCGCTCGGCGGGTGTCAGTCGCGGGCGAACGATGCGGCGTCGAAGTCGTCGGGGGCCGGCACCTCGACGATCGGGTCGTCGCGGTCGTCGTACTCGAGCCGAAGCGCTTTCGTCATCACGGCATGCATGAAGTAGAGGCTCGTGATGTAGGTGAACTCGAGGATCTCCTCGTCGGTGAAGTGCTCGTGGAGCGCGTCGAACACGGCATCGGGCACCCGGCCGTGCTGATCGACCAGATAGTCGGTGTAGGCGAGCAACGCCCGCTCGCGAGCGTCGAAGCAACTGGCGACCTGCCAGTGTTCGATGGCGTCGATCTTGTCGTCCGGCATGCCGAGCCCGCGGCAGCTCTTGCAGTGCTGGGAGTACACGAACTGACTGGCAGTGAGCCAACCGGCGCGGGTCTGGCCGAGCTCACGCAGCAAGGGATCGAGGCGACGGTGCGGGTTGCGGTACAAACGGAAACCGCCGACGCAGTGGGCGAAGATGTCGGGCACCAGCGCGAAGACCGTCCACCAGTCACCCGGCGTGCCGGTAGCGGTACCGGGTTCGGTGACCGGGTCGCGGTCACCGAAGAGGAAGTCGTACATCGGGAGGACCGAGCGTTCATCTGCCTCGGATCGTGGAACCTGCCGGAGTCGTGCCATCGCCCGATCAGATCCGGCGCGAGCCCGCGAGGACGAGGCGGAAGCCATGCGGCGGGCGCCCGGTCGTCCGGTCGACGCAACGTGGTAGACACGCGGGGTGAGCGTGTGGGCTGGCCAGGATGTGATCGCCGAACACACGGGGGCGCTGGTCGACATCGCACGCAGCGCGCCCCTCGCCACGCCGGTCGCCACGTGTGGCGACTGGAGCCTGGCCGACCTCACGTGGCACCTGGCCGAGGTTCAGCAGTTCTGGGCGTGGATCATCGCCCATCGCCCGTCGGACCCCGCTGGGTACACCGAGCCCGACCGACCGCCCGACGACGAGCTCGCCGGACGACTGCGCATTTCGTGCGACGCCCTCCTCGACGGGCTCCGTGATGCGGACCCGGCCGACCCGGCGTGGAGCTGGTCCGACGACCACACCGTCGGGTTCACCGTACGACGCCAGTCGCACGAGGCGCTGATCCACCGCGTCGACGCCGGGTTCGCCGTGGGCGCGACGTTGCCGCTGGTCGATGAGCGAGTCGCAGCCGACGGGGTCGACGAGATCGTCGACCTGTTCCTGACCGGTGTGCCGTCATGGGCGACGTTCGAACCCGCGGGCGGATCGGTCCGGCTGGCGATCAAGGACACCGATCGCACCTGGACGCTGGGCCTCGGACGGATGACGGGGACGTCGCCCGACACGGGCACGACCTACGACCTCGGCGCGATGGAACTGCTCGAAGAGCCCACCTCGCAACCCGCCGCCATCGTGTCGGCGGGGGCGTTCGCCCTCGATCTGTGGCTCTGGGGCCGTCTAAGTGACGATGCCGTCTCGATCGTCGGCGATCACGAACGGGTTGCAGCGGCGCGAGCGATCATCGTCGAGGCGACGCAGTAGCCCCCGCACGATCACGGGTCTTGTCGACCATGCTCCGCCGCCGAGCGAGCGAACCCGCTGGTCACCACAGTTCCGGATGATCGCGGAACGCCCGCGAGTTGCGGCGCCGCCGATCGCGTCGGCGCCCCCGCGCCGACGAGTCGACGCGACCATCGCCGAGGGGTCGCCCTCGGCTATCGGTCGGCGGATCGAAGATCTCCGAGACGATGCGGACGGCAACGGTGTATCCGAGATGATGCATGCCCTCAATGACCCCATCACCGGTCACTGGATACATCGATCTCAGCACGGCTCGGTCGCGCCGATCGGTTGACCGGTGGCCGACTCGGTGAGCGCCGCCAGCGCCACCGCGACACCCTGCTCGTGACGATTCGACGAGCACGGCGGCAGAGGCGCGACACCCGTCGCAGCGATGTCGACCCACGACGAACGGGCATCACGTCCGGACGAGCCCATCTGCTCGGCGATCAGTCCGGCCACGAGCGGCGCCGCGAACGACGTCCCGTCGACCTCGGCCTTGCCCTGGATGATGTCGCCGCCGTACTCGAATCGGACACCGTTCGCGTGCGTGGTCGGCAGGTCGACGCCCGGCGCCCACGCGTCGACCCACGCGCCGTAGTTGGAGAAGGTGGCGACCGGCGCGGTCCGCGCCGGCGCCGACCACGGACTCCCGTCGCCGTCGAGGGTCGCGTCGAGCGCTCCCACCCCCAGGACGGTGTCGAACGCTGCCGGGTAGTGCGGCCGGTCGGTCGCCATGTTGCCGGCCGATGCGACGATCAACATGCCGTCGTCCTGGTGGGCGTCGAACTTGTCGACTGCCTCGGCCACCGCCTCGAGCCCGATCGGCCGAAGGTCGGGACCGGTCACACCCGCCGTGAGGTCGCATGCCGGAGTACCGAAAGCATTCACGATCAGGTCGGGGTAGTCGGCACGCGACAGAGTGGTCAACGACCTCGCAGTGTTCCGCACCGCAGAGACGTCGGTCGCCAGACCGTCGCGATCGGAGATCCGCACCTGCTCGATGAGGGTCCCGGGAGCGATCGTCGAGATGACGCCGGCGATCGCCTTGCCGTGAGCGACGTGCGGGTAGTCCGCCATCGACGGCCCGTTCGCCACGATGTTGATGAGCTCGGCGTCACCGTTCGACAGCGTCGACGTGTTGGGCAGCTCGTTCGGCGCGGTCGGCGCCAACCCGGTGTCGAGAATCTCGATCTTGACGCCATCGCCGATGGGTTGCGCCCCGTCGACGCGCGGCGGAGTGAGTGCAGAGATCCTCTCCGGATAGCCGTTCGGCCAGAAGAAGTTGTACGGGCCGGACGGCGTGAGGGCGTAGTCGGGTGACGCAGGTATCTGCCGCTCGCGCAGGGTTCGGGCGAGCCTCACGATCTGGTGCGCCGCACCCCCGGGCCGAGGCTTCAACGTGACCGAGAGGACGGGCGTCACCGGCGTCGACGGGGGCGGCGGGTACGGCAGCGTGATGCGTTCGACCGGCCCGACGTAGGGCGCGCCCGTGGTGGCGTACATCGTGTTGAGCGCGGAGTTCACCGCCGACGCGGCCGCGCCGTTCGCCATCGACGTGCGCAGCACGATGCGATCGTTGCGATAGGCCACCTCGTCGAGCGCTCCCGCCACGCACTCGTTCGACTGGTCGACGGTGATCGCAGGGCTCACATCGCGCAGCCATGCCATCACGTCCGATTCGGTCGCGTTCCCGGTCCCCGCGCCGGCGACGACGGTGTGCGACACGGCCAGCAGGCCGGTCACGACGCCTGCAGCCGTGGCTCGGCGCCCGAACCCGGTCGCCCCAGATGATTTCTTCGAGTACATCACTTCCCCTTCGATCGGATGCATGGTGTGCCGATACGTGCTGATACGTGCTGATACATGCTGCTACCTAGATGACGAACCAGTCGGTGTGGATACGTCGACCGTCATCGAGATCGAACTCGAGGCGAATCGCGCCCGACGGTGGGTCGCGCAACTCGAAACCGCCGAGATCGTCGATCGGCGATGACTCGGCGACTCCCCCGGCGGTCCTCAGAAGCGCGGACCGCGCGTGCGCGCCCAACAACTGACCGCTGAGCTTGCGGGGGGAGGGGGCGATCTCGATGAGGCACGTGCGATCAGCGATCGTGAACTGCATGGTCGAGGCCGGCTGTCCCCGCACTCCGATCGGCGCCGCGACCGCCTCGTCGAGCAGTTCGGCCAGTTCGGCGTCGACGTCGATCCACCCGAGCAGACCCTCACAGCGCTCGATGAGACCCGCAGGTGCTGGCTCGCCGAGCGCTTCCGCGAGGGCGCGCATCAAAGCACGGTCGGGTGTCGACAGCTCGTCGTCAGCGTTGCTCACCATGCTCCCTGGTCATTCGGCGCGGTCCTCTGGTACTCGTGTCCAGATCCACCGGATTGCTCCCGGATACCTCGACGTGCACATGCTCATTCTCCGATGTCCATACCCGCCGGAAGGAGCCGTCGGAGACGATCGAGGCAGCGTTGACGGCTCGGCCCGAGCGATCCGCGGGGACGGTCGAGCGTCGAGGCGATCTCGTCGTACGACAGCGGCGGATCCAAGACCATCAGGCGGAGTAGCTGGCGGCACTCATCGCTGAGCCGGGCGAACGCGCTGCGGAGCACCTGTGCCCGTTCTTCGGCCATCAATCCGGCCGCCGGCGAACGGCCGTCGTCGGGACGCTGGTCCCACCCTTCCCCGACCGGGATCGTTCGCCGCCGGGTGACCAACCGACGGGCCTCGTTGCGAACGATCGTGCAGAGCCATGGGCCGACCGACGAGGCGTTCCGGAGTTGATCCGGTCGCTCGAGAAATCGGAGCCAGGTGGTCTGGACGAGATCATCGGCGGTCTGCTGATCGACGTGGAACGATCGTGCGACTCCGTACAGTTTCGGCGTGTAACGCTGGAGCAGCTCCGTCCAGGCGGGCGCACGAACGGCTCCACCGGCCCGGATCCGGTCCACCAGCTCCGCGTCCGACAACGAAGCCGTCGAGTCGGTCGACATGATCATCCGACTCCCAACGTCACGAGCATCGCCGAAGTGAGGTTCGTTGCATCCGGGTCGCGTCGACGCTCGACGGCGAGCGAGCGCGACGGAGCGACGCCATGGGCGAGTCCGCGATGCAGACCGACCATCGTGCAACGGGTGCCGGCGGTATCGGGCAGCGCACCGATCGCCGCCACCACCGTCCTGGCTCCCATCGACAGCAGCGTGGCCGCCAGCCCGTGCAACTGAGCCCCGCCGCGAGTACCGCCGACCCCCGACTCACAGGTCGCGAGGACGATCGTCGACGGAACCGGTCCGTTGCGTTCGAGCTCGTACACCGTGAGCACGCCGTCGTCGAGCTCGATGGTCGACCACAGCGGGTTGTCGTGACGGAAACGACCGTGGGCGACGATGTGCGCGGTGTCGACGCTGCGCAGTGCGTCGCACACGGCCGCCACCGTGGCGTCGCCGCCCTGCAGCTCGATCACGTCGCGGTGGCACCTCGCGACGTCGGCTGCCTCCGCCCTCGCCTCGACCAGTCCCGGCCCGGCGACGGCCAGCGTTGTACCGGCGACGGCCGGAGCGGCCGAGACCGCATCGATCCACCAGCACACCGACGGAGCGAGTCTGAAGGCGCGTGTGCTGAGCGACGGCAGGGCTGCCCACGGAATCGCGTGCAGCACGTCCGGCACCACCAGCACGACGTCGTCCGATGCCAGCCCCAAGGGAGCGACGATCTCGTCGTCGAGCGCGCTCACGGCGGCGCACATCGATGTTCGACGGGAAGCAGCCACCGCCGTCGCCGGATCGGCGCCGGCGAGGGCGTTGACGGCAGCTCGCGCCTTGTGCGCGTGCATCGCAGCGACGGCCAGCGAGCCGAGCCGACACAACCGGGAACCACGCCGATCCACGACGACCGCCACCAGCTCATCGCCCGCCGCGGCGATCGAGACCAGCACACCGTCGCCGAGCAATGCTCGGAGATCGCGCAGTCGGGCGACAACTCGTCCATCGTGGCGGAGTCCACCATCGCTCGACGTCGCCGTGAGCGCGCGATTCCGGATCGATCGTTCGATCGACGCCTGGCGATGACGCAGCTCGCCGGTGGGTTGGCCGGCGAGCTCGGCTGCACGCAGTTCGCCAGAGACGAGGCGCAATGTCGCGAACGCTGCGGCCAACTCGTCGGACTCCGGTGGAAGCGCCGGACGTGAGACCGGCACGGCCGCCCTCGCCCGTTCCATCCACTCCAAAGCCCTCATCGGTACCCGCTCCGACGCGGCCACGCGATATGACAGTTCCGTGATGTCGGCGGCATGCGGGCCGATGCCTCGACCGGCCACCCCGATTCCCGACACGTCGGCGGAGGTCAGCAGGTCGAGTCCCCGACGAAGGTGACGCTTCGCACCGGCGAGGTCGTGCGAGCCGAGACACACCATGGCCTTTGCATGCGCGACCGCGAGTCGGGTCTGCAGCAGCCGCGATCTCCGCGCTGCCTTGGCAGCGAGATCGACACTGCGGACAGCGCCATCGAGATCACCAGCGTCGCAGCATGCGCTCGCAGCCACCGAGAGCGCCTCGACCTCCCCACGAACGTCACCGGCGTCACCCATCCCTGCGGCCAACTCCTCGAGGGCGGCGATCTCCGATGGGACGAGACCGCCCGACTCGCGCTTGATCCGTGCGATCAACAGTTCCGCGGCGCGCTGCCAGCCGTCGACGGCTGCCGAGGCGAACCACCGCCGGGCGTGCGTCGCAGCGTCGAGCGCCACCGCCGGGTCGCCCTCGAGACGAGCCGCCTCCGCCAACGCCACCAATGCCTCGGCCGCCGCCGAGTGGTTGCCCTCGGCCCTGAGCCGGCGCGCGGCGTCGCCGGCGAACTCGAACGCATCTGCGCTCAGGCCACCGGCCAACAGTGCCTCTGCCCGAGACAGGAGCGGCACGGAGTCGTCGTGCCCCAGCTCGGCGAATCCGGCAGCGGTTTCGTCGAAGACCCGCAGCGCGTGGGGCACGTCGCCGCGGCCGGCGTACGCACACCCGACGTTCTGGTGCACCTGCACCGCCGCGAAACGGTGGCCGAGGCCACTGAACAACGACTCGGCCTCCTCGAAGTCGGCGATGGCGGCGAGGGCGTCGCCCCGGTGGAGCAGGATCATCCCCCGGTTGGCGAGCACGCGGGCGAGATCGAGCGTCGCGCCGTCGCGTCGAAGTCCCGGGATCGCTCGGTCGAAGAGCGCCAGCGACTCCGCTGTTCGACCCGACCTGAGGTAGAGCACGGCCCGTTGCAGCCGAGCGCTGTTGCGAAGCGTGACGGATCCGACCCGCTCCACCGCGTCCAGGTGTTCGAGCGCCTCCGATGTGCTGCCACCCAGTGACAGCACACCAGCGAGTGCGAGATGGGCATCCGCGGTCAGCTCGTCGTCGCTGACCCGGTCGGCGACGTCGATCGCATCACGCAGCGCACGTTCCGCGAGGTCGATCTCCCCGAGCATGCGGAGCGCTCGACCGAGCACGGCCTGCGCCCGGCTCAACCGGCGCGCATCGCCTTCGTCGCGGGAGTCGCGCACCAGCACCCTCGCTTCTCGAACTACCTGCCCGGGGTCACGCTCGATCGAGGCGGCCAATGCGGCCAACCGGTCCACGGATCCAGCGTACGACCTCCCCGACATCGGTGCTGCGCCGTTTTCGTTCGGCCCGGCGTCGTGCATCCGAAAACGTCACGTATCCCGATGCTGCCTGATGGGTCTGGTCACTTGCTCCGCTCGGAGCCGGCGGTCGCCGACCGTCGACGGACACATCACCGAAAGGCAACCAACACGATGGCAATCGTCACCCAACCCATGATCGACAACCTCCAGCTCACGATCGTGAAGGACACGGCCAACGCCGACATCACGGCCGAGTACGACATCCAGTGGAGCCAGTTCGATCAGCTCACCAACCTGAAGTACAGCGAGCAATGGAGGCTCGACGGCCTCGACCCGAACAAGAGTGACACCTTGTACGTGGGGCCGATCGTCGTCGGCGGGATCAGCTCGAACGGCAACGCAACCACGCACCGGACCAAGGTCGCCACGATCGCCTGGGCCGATCTCGACGAGGACCCGAACGGGCTCGACGAGATCGCACTGGTGGTCACGCTGACCCCGCTGCTGCCGACGGCGCAGGTCGCGCAGAGCGCCCAAGTCGTCGTCACGGCTCCCTGAGCTCCACCTTCCCCACAGCGGCCGCTCTGGTGAGAACCGGAGCGGTCGCCGTCGCGCTCGGGCGCCGCTCGAACAGAGTGATCGACCAGCACAGCCACCGACCAGCACAGGGGACCAGCCACCGATCAGGTGCGTGATCGATGTGGGGAGTGATCGATCGGATGGAGTTGGCGAAACAGCTGCGAGTCGTCGTCGAGGGTTGCGCGCTCGCCCCGGACACCCACGCCGTCGGATGTTCGACGCGTGACCGCGGTACCGACTCCAGCGCTTCGGTGTCCGACGGTTGCAGGCAGCTCGAGCAGGTGTGCGGGCGTCGAGCTCGGGCCGTGCTTGTGGACGAATGCCCTGCGCAACGTCGCGAACCCGTGACGGTCGTCGAAGATGTCGCGGCTCATCTCGGCCAGCTCCTGGATGCGGTAGGTCTCCAGCGGCCTGCGCCGTTCGCTCTCGGCTCGAGCCCTCTGCTTCGCTGCGAGCACGGCGTCGTACCCGGTCCCTGTGGCGAGCCGCATCGCCTCATCGATCACGGCATCGTCGTAGTCGGCACGATCGCGAGGCAACACCCGATCGGCGAGCCCGATCGATACCGCCTCATGCGAGCCGACGGGCAGGCAGTCGCGGGTCAGCGCCGCGGCGGGCTCGTGGCCGACGCGTCGGGGCAACACGTAGGTCCAATACTCGGAACCGAACAAGCCCATCGTCCGGTAGTGCGGGTTCACGACCACGCCGTCGCGCACGACGACGCGATCGGCGCCGAGCGCCATCATCACGCCACCTGCGCCGGCGTTGCCCCGTACGGAGCTCACGACGATCTGCGTCGTGCACGTGATGATCTGCCGGCACACGTCGTTGATCGCATTGATGTTCCGCCAGGCCTCCGCCGCCGGGTCGGGCGCAGCCTCGATGACGTTCAGGTGGATCCCGTTCGAGAACGACTCGCCACCTCCGATCACCAGCACTCGAGTGCTCTGCGCCATCGCTCGCTGCACTGCGACGACCAGTCGACGGCACTGGCTCGTCGACATCGCGCCGTTGTAGAAGTCGAAGGTCAAGATGCCGACATCGCCAAGTCGGCGATAGCTGATCTCCGATGGTCCGGCCCGGCACGGGACGAGCGGCTCCTCCACCTCCGGAACCTCGTCGATGAGATCACCGAGGGCGAGCGCCGCCGGCAGTTTGACCGCCGACCCGTCGGCGGCGTCGAGGCGCCGAACGTGGCCGATCCACACCGACCCGTCACCCGCGGGAACGAGCACCGCACCGTTGTGGCGAACCGCCGCCACCCCCACCTTCCCCGAAACCACCGGTCCTTCGGCGGCGTCGAACACCGACACCGGCACGCCGCACAACTCGGTGTGGACACCCGGCGAGCCGTCGGCGGATCGGATCCGACGGATGATGTCACGGGTCGATTCCGCCCACGAGAACGCCCGGTCGCGCTGCATCATGCTCGGCCGGGAGCGCCCGGCGACGTCGCCGACGCGGTCGACGTGGTCGAGCGGTGTCGGCGAGAACGCTGGATCGATCGCCTTGGCGACGACCTCGTTGATCACCGCGATCGCCGCATCGGCGACGGCCTCGTTGTAGAGGCTGCTCTTGCGAACGTCGGCCGGGACGTCGAAGGTTCGCTCGGCCCAGATCGGCCCCGCGTCCATCTCTTCGACTGCCTGGAGAGCGGTGACGCCCCATCGCGACTCCCCGTCGACGATCGCCCAATCGAGTGACGACGGTCCGCGATCGCCGACCGGGCCTGGATGCACGATGATCGTGCGGTAGCGCTCCCATACGTCCGAAGGAACCCGCTCGCGCAGGAACGGACAGATGACGAGGTCGGGATCGACGGCGGTCACGGTCGCGGACATCGCGTCCGGTCGACCCGCCAGCCGAACGCTGACATGATGCCCAGCCGAGCTCAGCTCGATCCAGGCCCGTTGACTCAGGCCGTTGAACGCCGAACACAGCAGCAGGATCTCGAGTGGGGACGATACGTCGCGCATGCGCGACCAGAACCATGAGCGCACCGGCGGATACACCGGTGTGTGTGATCGACGATCGCCATGCGTCCGCACAGCTCGAGTCGCGTGGTCCCGTGGTCGCGTGGTCGCGTGGTCGTGTGGTCCCGTGGTTGCGTGGTCCCGTGGGTGCGTGGTCGCGTCATCGCAATCGTCGCGTCGTCGTTGCGATCCGCCGCGTCGCAGCACCCGGCAGCGACCACCCGGGTCTCGGCCAGCGACGAGTTCACGCCGCTCGGGTGGATCCCGACGACCGCTAGTCTGCGGACGGTGAGCGGCCTGGAGCACCCGCACGTCGAGTTGGGCATGTACCCGTTCGCTTCGATCGAGTGGGCCTGGGACGAGCTCTGGGCGGCGGTCCACCAACGTGCCACCTGGACCCCACCGAGCCTCACCCGATCAGGTGACGTGCACGCGCGGTGGTACGACACCGACTGCGTCGTCACCCAGGTGTGCGGCTGGCCGTTCGCCGTGCTCCACCACCGCGACATGCACCTCGTCGGCTCGTTCAATCTCGATCTCCCCGAATCGGCGGGCGACGGTCACTACCGCAGCGTGCTGCTCACCCCACACGACACCACCATCGACGCCCTCGTCGCCTCGAAGGCCCGAGCCGTGGCCAACAGCGCCGACAGCCTGTCCGGCTGGATCAGTCTGCTCGCAGCAACCGTCGGCGAGACGGGCACCTGGCCAGGAGAGTTCACCTTCACCTCTGCCCATTCCGACAGCGTGCGGGCACTTGCCAAGGGCGAAGCCGACATCGCGTCGATCGACTCCCTGACGTTGTCGTTCCTCGCTGCCGAGGAGCCCGACCTCCTCGACGGCCTCCACCGACTCGCACTGGGTCCGCGCATCCCGACTCCGGCGATCACTGCGCGGGCCAGCGTCGGCGACATCGAGCTGGACGAGCTCCGACGTGCCTTCCGGTCGGCCGTCGAGGATCCCGTCAATCGGGTCGCGACCGATGCTCTCCACATCACGGGCATGTCCGCCAACACGCTCGACGACTACCTCGCCACCCGCGCGCTCGCGCCTCCGTCGGCAGGCTAGTGTTCCCCGCACACTCGTACCGGGAATTCCACCGTTGTCTGGGGGCATCGTGACCGAGGAGGTCGAAGCACGAGGACGTCGTCGCAGCCGCGATCGTGACACCGCAGCCACCCGGTCACGCCTTCCCGAGCAGCGACCGTTCGCCCAGCCGCGCCTGTTGCACGGCCCGACCGAGCTGGCTTCGGCGGATCAGATCGAAGCGATCCACATCGCATCGCTGCGCATCTTGAGCGACATCGGCATGAAGGTCCTCGACGACGAGACACGAACCCTGTTCGCCGCCGCCGGCGCCACCCCGGCCGTCAACGACGCCCAGATGATGCGGTTCGACCCCGCGCTGGTCGAGTCGCTCATCACGACCGCTCCCACCCGGTTCGTCCTGCACGCGCGCAATCCCGCACACGACCTCGAGATCGGGGGTGACCACCTCGCCTTCGGTTCCGTCGCCAGCGCTCCGAACGCAGCCGATCTGGTTGGCGGTCGACGCACGGGGAACCGCCACGACTTCCAGAACCTGCTCCGCCTCGTCCAGTCGTTGAACTCGATCCACCTCACGTCGGGCTATCCGGTCGAACCGGTCGACATCCACGGATCCGTGCGGCACCTGGAGGCGACGCTCGATCTGCTCACCCTCACCGACAAAGCCATCCACGTCTACTCGCTCGGGCGGCAGCGCAACGTCGACGCGATCGAGATGGTTCGGATCGTGCGTGGCCTCACCGACGAACGGCTCGAGTCGGAACCGAGCGTGTTCACCGTCATCAACACCAACTCGCCGCTCACCCTCGACGTCCCGATGAGCCACGGCATCATCGAGATGTCGAGACGCAACCAGGTCGTTTGCGTCACCCCGTTCACCCTGGCCGGAGCGATGGCGCCGATCACGCTGGCCGGAGCGCTCGCCCAGCAGAATGCCGAGGCGTTGGTCGGGCTCATGCTCACCCAGATCGTCAGGGCGGGCAGCCCGTTCATCTACGGCGGGTTCACCAGCAATGTCGACATGCAGTCGGGCGCACCCACGTTCGGCACGCCGGAGTACTGGAAGACCGCCATCATCGGTGGCCAGCTCGCCCGCCGGTACGGCGTGCCGTACCGCAGCTCGAACGTGTGCGCGGCCAACGCCGTCGATGCCCAGGCCGCCTACGAGTCGATGTTCGCGATCTGGGGCGCGATCTCGGGTGGCTCGAACCTCCTGATGCACGGTGCCGGATGGATGGAGGGAGGCCTGCACGCCAGCTTCGAGAAGATGGTGATCGATGCCGACCTGCTGCACATGGCGTCGGCCGCGCTCGATCCGCTGATCGTCGACGACGACAGCCTCGCCTTCGACGCCATCGCCGAGGTCGGCCCGGGCGGTCACTTCTTCGGCACCGCCCACACCCAGGCCCGCTTCCGGAGCGAGTTCTACCGGCCGCTCATCTCCGACTGGCGCAACCACGAGTCGTGGGTCGAGGCCGGCAGCCCGGAGGCCGCCGGCAAGGCCGCTCGACTGGTGACGGCGTTCCTCGCCGAGTACCAGGAGCCACCGATCGACGACGCGGTCCGTGGCGAGCTCCACGAATTCGTCCAGAGACGCTCCCGCGAGGGCGGCGTCCCGGTCGACTACTGATCATGGTGGCGCGACGTCGGTGCTCACGCGGCTGACCGAGATCCCAACCGGAAGCGAGGAAACGTGAAGAGATCGGCACAGGTGGTGGTCATCGGGGGTGGCGTCGTCGGCGCATCCGTGCTGTTCCACCTCACCGAGAACGGCTGGACCGACGTCGTGTTGGTCGAGCGCAAGGAACTGACCGCCGGCTCGACCTGGCACGCCGCGGGCGGCATGCACACCCTCAATGGCGACCCGAACGTCGCCCAGCTCCAGCAGTACACCGTGCAGCTCTACCAGCAGATCGAGGAACGTTCCGGTCAGAACTGCTCGATTCACCTGCCCGGCGGCATCACCCTCGCCGCCGACCGAGCCCGGATGGACTGGCTCGAGATGGCCGTCGCCCGCGGCCGCTACCTCGGGATGGACGAGCTCGAGATGATCTCACCGAAGGAAGCCCAGGAGCTCTTCCCGCTCCTCGAACCGAAGTACTTCATGGGCGCCATGTGGGACCCGGTCGAAGGGCACGTCGACCCGACCGGGGTCACCAACGCCTACGCGATCTGCGCCCGACAGGCAGGCGCCGAGATCCATCGCCAGACATGGGTCAGCGCGCTCGAACACCGCCCCGACGGCACCTGGACGGTCGTCACCGAGCGGGCGGGCGAGCGCGACGAGATCCATGCAGAGCACGTGGTCAACGCCGGCGGCCTCTGGGCGCGGGAGGTTGGACGGATGGCCGGCCTCGAGTTGCCGGTCCTCGCCATGCAGCACCACTACCTCGTCACCGAGCCGATGCCGGAGGTCATCGAGCACATGGCCGCCACCGGCCGAGAGATGCCGATGGCGATGGACTTCAAGGGCGAGATCTACATCCGCCAGGAGGGCGACGCGATGTTGCTCGGCACGTACGAGCAGGACTCGCGACCGTGGTCGGAGCTCGAGACGCCATGGGACTTCGACATGGAGTTGCTGCCGCCCGACCTCGATCGAATCGAGCCGGAGTTGAGCGTGGCGTTCCAGCACTACCCCGCGATGGCGACCGCCGGCATCAAGACGATCGTGAACGGCCCGTTCACCTTCACACCCGACGGAAACCCGCTCGTGGGTCCCGTCCCCGGCCTCCGGAACTACTGGACCGCGTGCGGCGTGATGGCCGGGCTGTCACAGGGCGGCGGCGTGGGCCTGTCACTCGCGAACTGGATGACCGATGGCGACCCCGGGTTCGACATCTGGGGCATGGACGTCGCCCGCTTCGGCGACTACGCGACCCTGCCGTACACGCGCGTGAAGGCCGAGGAGAACTATCGCCGGCGATTCCGCATCACGTTCCCCAACGAGGAGTTGCCGGCGGGCCGGAACCTCCAGACGGTCCCGATCCACGATCGCCTGATCGAACACAACGCCGTGTGGGGAGCGGACTTCGGGCTGGAGTCCCCGCTGTGGTTCCAGCGTCCGGGCGAGGAGCCGGTCGAGCAGGTCACGTTCCACCGTTCGAACGCCTTCGACCGCGTCGGCGAGGAGTCGTTCGCCGTGCGCGAGCGCGTCGGGCTCACCGAGATCTCCAACTTCTCGAAGTACGAGGTCGAGGGTCCCGGTGCAGCCGACTGGTTGCAGGGCCTGTTCACCAACCGACTGCCCCGGCCCGGCCGCATCAACCTGACCGCGATCCTGAACGACCACGGCCGCGTGATCGGCGAGTTCTCGGTCGCACGAACGGACGATGAGCACTTCCTCCTGTTCAGCTCGCTCGGCGCGACCGAACACCATCGACGCTGGTTCCTCAGCCACCTGCCATCCGACGCACTGTTCACGTTCGAGGTGATCGGCCAGCGGATGGTCGGACTGTCGGTCGCCGGACCGAGGTCGCGCGATGTACTCCAGTCATTGACCCGATTCGACATGTCGAACGACAACTTCCGTTTCATGGATTTCCGTCGATTCGACCTCGCCATGGTGCAGTGCGCGGTGGGTCGGATGACCTACACCGGCGACCTCGGCTACGAGATCTGGACGCCACCGTCGTACCAGCGCCACCTCTTCGATGCGTTGATGGAAGCAGGCGAGCCGCACGGCATGCGCCTGTTCGGTGTCCGCGCCCTGCTGTCGATGCGGTTGGAGAAGATGTTCGGCACGTGGTTCCGTGAGTACCGACCGATCTTCACCCCGTACGAGTCGCGGATGGACCGATACGTCAGGTTCGACCACGAGTTCGTCGGTCGGGCAGCATTGGAATCCGCCGATCCGGCGAGGCGATACCTCTCGTACTTCGAGGTCGATCCAGATCCCGCCGAACCGGCGGACGTGATCGGCGACGAACCCATCTGGTTCGACGACGGTCACGGATCGCGTGTGGTCGGCTGGGTGACCTCGGGCGGATACGCCCACTACACGGCGCGCTCGCTCGCCCTCGGCTACGTCGAGGCCGCCGTCGCATCCGACCCCGCCGATGGGAGCTTCGAGATCGAGATCATCGGTCGGCGGCGGCCGGCGAGGCTCCTCCACGAGCCCGTGCTCGACCCTCAGGGGTCGCGGATGAGGAGCTGACCGTGGCCCGCCTCGTCGATGTCGATCGCCGCGTGGCGCTGCTCGACGACGTGGTCACGTATCTGAGCGAACGCGGTCTGGCCAACGTCTCGCTGCGTCCGATGGCAGCCGAGTTGGGCGTCAGCGTCAACACCTTGATGCACCACTTCGGATCGAAGGACGACCTCGTCATCGCCGCGCTCCGCCGCACGGGCAGAGTCCAGCAGCAGGTGGAACAACGTTGGTTGGCACGCCGGCCCGGCATGTCGCAGGCCGATCTGCTCCGGGCATGGTGGCGGTGGATCACGGCCTCACCCCAGAACTTGGCGGTGGTGCGGCTCGGCATCGAGGCCGCCGCCCTCGAGGCGACGCTCGAGGGACTCCCGCGCCAGGTGCGAGGCGAGCAGATCGGTCTCTGGAGGACGAACATCGAGGATCGTCTCGTCGCCGAAGGCGTCCCCGTCGAGACGGCGGTGATCGAAGCGTCGCTCGCCAAGGCGACGTTCACCGGACTCGTCGTCGATCTCCTCGCAACGGGACAGAAGGCTCGGCTGACCCGCGCCCTCGAGGTCGGTCTGGCACGTCTCGAGCAGGTCGTCTGGACGAGTGCCGGGCTCTCCGAACCCCACTTTCCCGCATCGATGCGTCACCGCGACCGTGACGGCTGACCCGTTGCATTCGGGGTCTGACCCCGAATGCAACGGTTGGTGGTGAGGGTCGTCGATCGGCGATGATCGCGACATCGTCGTGGAAGGCTTCGTGCCCGGACGCGAGTTCGACGCCGCCGGCGCGTCCCTCTGGCATCAATTCCCGAGGCCCGAGGCGAACCTCGCCGACCCCGCGGCCGAGCCGCGCCACACGCAGCCAGTTCGCCGGCGCGTCCGTGCGCGAACGCGACCTGTTCGGATTCCCGAGACCCGAGACACCTACTGGAACGGGCAGACCGTGCACGACGTCGGCAACGGGCCAACGGGAATGGACATGTCGCCGTGAACACCCTCGATCCGGGGCCCCACGTCGACCGCTGATCAGAGATCCTTGACGAGTCGCAGCGCGTCGTAGACGGCGGCGTGGATGTTGCGGCTGCTCACGGCATCGCCGATGCGGAACAACTGGAAGTCGCCGTCGGGGTTGCGTATGAGATCCTGGGGGCGACCCTCGATGAGCGCGCCGTAGTCGACGGCCCCGAGGTTCGACGAGCGTTCCTTCAACTCGAAGTAGACGTCGGCGAGAGCTTCGGTACCGTGATCGGCAACCACCCAGTCGACATGTCTCGTCGCTCGGTGGCTGGTGTGCTCGCTGCCGAGCTCGGCACACAGCCGACCCGCTTCGGGACGCACGCTGAGCACACGCTGGTGCAGGGTGATGCGCGCGTCGGTCTCGTTGAACGCGCGCGCGTACGGCACGTGGTTCATGCCGCCGACCTCGATGCCGAACATGCGCTCCGGGGTGACGATCTCCAAGTTGGCGCCCGAGCGGGCGATCATCTCGGCGGCCGACAGCGCGGAGTGGGTTCCGTTGTCGTCGTAGAACAGCACGTCACCCGTCGGCGTGACGTCGCCTCCCAGCACGTCCCAGCTCGTGACCACCCGAGACGCCACCTCGCCGACCGTGTCGAGATCGGGCGGGAACTGGGGCTGGCCGCCCGTCGCGACGATCACGACATCGGGTGCGAGATCGGCGATCAGGTCGCCGTCGGCGAAGGTGTCGTACCGGAGGTCGACACCCAGCCGTTCGCACTCCGACACCCGCCAGTCGATGATGCCCTGGAGATCCCTGCGTCGCGGGTTGCGGACCGCCAGATTGATCTGCCCCCCTGCCCACGGCATCGCCTCCAGCACGATGACGTGGTGGCCGCGTTCACCGGCGACCCGGGCAGCCTCGAGTCCGGCTGGGCCCGCACCCACGACGACGACTCGACGTGGGGCGGCGACGCGGTCGAGCACGTGCGGCATCGTCTGCTCGCGACTTGTCGCCGCGTTGTGGATGCAGAGCGCCTCGCCGGCCTCGTAGATGCGATCGAGGCAGTAGGTGGCGCCGACGCAGGGCCTGATCTCGGTCTCGCGACCTTCGATGATCTTGCGCACGATGTGAGGGTCGGCGATGTGGGCCCGGGTCATGCCGACCAGATCGAGTTTGCCCTCCCGGATGGCGTGGCGTGCCGACGCGACCTCGTCGACCTTCGAGGCGTGCATGACCGTGAGGTCCGTGTGCTCGCGCACCATCCCGGCGAAGTCCAGATGCGGCACCGACCGCATCCCGTGGATCGGGATGACCTCGGTGAGCCCGGCCTCGTGCTCGATGTGGCCGCGGATCACGTTGATGAAGTCGATCAGGCCGGCCTGCTCGAAGCGCTGGAGCACCTGGAGTCCACGCGGTGTGTCGATCCCGCCCTCGACGGTCTCATCGATCACCATCCGCACCCCGAGGACGAACTCGCGACCGACCCGCTCGCGAATGGCCGACAAGACGTCCCAGCCGAACCTCAGTCGCCCGTCGTCGTCGCCACCCCAGGCGTCGTCGCGCCGATTGGTGAGCGGCGACAGGAACTGATCGAACAGGTGGCCGTACGCCTCCACCTCGACGCCGTCCATCCCGCCGGCCTGCATCCGCTCGGCCGCATCGGCGTACTTGCCCACGATGCGTTCGATGTCCCACTCCTCGGCGACTTTCGGGATGCCTCGGTGCGCCGGCTCGCGCACCGCCGATGCCGACACGATCGGCAACCAGTCGTCGTGGCCCCACCCGGTTCGCCGGCCGAGATGGGTGATCTGGATCATGCAGGCGGCCCCGTGCTCGTGCACGTCATCGGTCAGTCGGCGGATCCAGGGGACGATCGCGTCGTCGTATGCGTGCAGATTGCCGAACGCAGGTGGGCTGTCCTCAGCGACCACGGCCGAGCCGGCCGTCATCGTCAGCCCGATGCCGCCCTTCGCCTTCTCGACGTGGTAGATCCGGTACCGGTCCTTCGGCATGCCCTCCTCGGAGTAGGCGGGCTCGTGCGCGGACGAGAACACACGGTTTCGGAGGGTGAGATGCTTGAACGTGTAGGGCTGCAGCAGCGGATCGTCGTTCATCGCGCGCCCCGTGGATTCATACCGCGCTGACGCTAGTCCCCGTCAAACGCCCAACGAGGCTCGCACATCCGTAGCCGCCCGACGATGGGTTCGACGATCGGCAACGGCGGCGAGGGGCGGGCTGGTGTAGTTTCAACCAGCGGAGCGGTCGGGATGACAACCAGGGCATCCCCGGGCACCGGTCCACACCGACGATCGGATGGGAGCGACTCCGCGTGCCGTTGATCACCGCGTATCACCGACCTCGACATCTCGACGAGGCGCTGGCACTGCTCGCGAGCCCCGAACGGGTGCCACTCGGTGGGGGCACCGTGTTGAACGCCGACCGAGCGCCCTCCGAACTCGAGCTCGTCGACCTGCAAGCGCTGGGGCTGGACGGGATCGTGTCCGACGGGGTGCGGCTGCGACTCGGTGCGACGGCGACACTCGCCGACGTCGCCGAACACGGCTCGGTGCCGGCACAGGTGCGCCGATTGGCTCGGGCCGAGCTGCCGTCGACGCTCCGCACACTCGCGACGGTGGGCGGGACAGTTGCCCGACGCGACTCCGACAGCGTCGTGCTGGCGGCGTTGCTGGTGCACGACGCCGAGGTCGAGCTCGCGGGCGCCGACGACCTGCCGCTCTCGGTCGCCCTGGTCTCGGGGATTCCCGAGGGCGCCCTGATCACCGCCGTCACGATCGATCCGAGCGGGGACGGGGCCGAGGCGGTCGCGGCGCGGACACCGGCCGACACACCCATCGTCGCAGCGATCGGCCGCCGAGCGCCCGATGGCATCCACTTGGCACTCACCGGCGCGGCCGCGCGGCCCGTTCTGGTCTCGCCCGACGCACCCACCGCCGACCTCGACCCACCGTCCGACTTCCGCGGCAGTAGCGCGTACCGACTCGAACTTGCCGGCGTCCTCGCGGGTCGCGTCGTGGCACAGTTGACCTGATGCGCGTCACGATCGAGCTCAACGGGCACCCCACCACCATCGAGTGCGAACCGCACGAATCGCTCCGCGCCGTACTGCGTCGCAGCGGCATGTTCAGCGTCAAGTACGGATCGGACTCCGGCGAGACCGGGGCCGCCGCCGTGTTGTACGACGGCCGCCTCGCGAGCAGCGACGTCATCCTCGCCGCGCAGGCGGACGGCCACGCCGTCACCACCGTCGAGGTGCTCAACACCGAACGTGACCTCCATCCGATCCAGGCGGCCTTCACCGCGGTCGGAGCGCTCCAGTCGGGCTACTCGGCCGGTGCGATGATCCTGGGGACGATGGCCCTGCTCGAGCAGACCTCGAATCCGAGCGATGCGGAGATCCGCGACATGCTCGCGGGCATCCTCGACCGCGAGACGGCGTACGTGAAGCCCGTCGAGGCGGTTCGGCGAGCAGCGGCCGTCCTCCGGGGCGAATCACCCGAGCCGTTCGGGCCCATCGTGCTCAGCCCGCTGACCGACGGCACCCATGCCGTTGCCTATGACCCCGACGATCCGCCACCCCAGGGCCCAGCGGCGATGCCACGCCTGATCCCCTCGATCGACGTGCCGGAGATGAACGTCGTCGGCAAGCCGGAGATCAAGGTCGACGCGGTGAAGCTGGCCAAGGGCAACCCCGCCTTCACCGACGACATCGAGCTTCGCGGGATGCTCTACGCCAAACTGCTCCGGAGCCCCCACGCTCACGCACGCATCGTCGACATCGACGACAGCGAGGCCGTCGCGATGCCGGGCGTGCACGCAGTACTCCACCACCGGAACACGCCGCGCATCAAGTACGCGTCGGGTGGGCAGAGCTGGCCCAACCCGCACCCGCACGACCAGGTCAGCTTCGACGACAAGGTCCGTCACGTCGGAGATCGTGTCGCGGTCGTTGCGGCCGAGACGCCCGAGCTCGCCGAGGCGGCGGTCCGTCGCATCCGGGTCAGCTACGAGGTGCTGCCGGCGATCTTCGACGAGCGCGAAGCGATGCTCGCAGGTGCGCCCGTCATCCACGACGAATCCGACACCGCGGAGATCTTCGACCGCGACCGCAACATCGTGCATCACATCGCGGCCGAACGCGGCGATGTCGACGCGGCACTGGCGGCCGCTTCCCACGTCTACGAGCAGACCTTCCGCGTCCATCAGGTGCAGCAGTGCCCGATCGAGCCCCACATCTCGATCGCCTGGCTCGACGAGGACGAACGGATGATCATCCGCACCGCCACCCAGGTGCCGTTCCACACTCGGCGCATGGTCGCACCGCTGCTCGAAATGGACATCAAGGACATCCGAGTCATCAAGCCGCGCATCGGTGGCGGGTTCGGGGCGAAGCAGGAGATGCTGATCGAGGACATCGTGGGGTTGCTCGCGAAGCGCACGCGTCGACCGGTCCGGCTCGAGCTCGACCGGTCGGAGGAGTTCATGGCGAGCCGTACCCGCCACCCTCAGACCATCACCTATCGCACGGCCGTCGCCGACGACGGCACCCTGATCGCACAGGACATGTACATCATCGGCAACACCGGGCCCTACGGCACCCATGGCTACACCGTGCAGACCGTCTCGGGTCTGCGCGGTCTCAGTCAGTACAACGCGCCGAACAAACGATTCGTGTGCGACGTGGTCTACACCAACATCCCGGTGCCGGGCGCCTATCGCGGCTACGGCGCGCCCCAGGCCGAGTACGCGCTCGAAGCACACATGGAGGACATCGCACGCGACCTCGACATCGACGTGATCGATTTCAAGCGCCGGAACTGGGTCGTCGTCGGCAGCGAACTCGACATCGCACCACACCTCGGCGAGCGGTCCGTCGAGGAGGGCGAGCTCGAGGAGTATCCGAAGGTGATGTCGTCGGGCATCGAGGAGTGCGTCGCCCAGGCGATGCGCGAGATCGGCTGGCATCGCCGCGACGATCCTGCGTGGAAGCAGCCGATCGATCGCCCTCACATCCGGCGCGGCATCGGCTTCGCCTATTGCATGCACGGGACGGCGATCCCGTTCCTCGACATGGGTGGCTGCTCGATCAAGCTGAACGACGACGGTTCGTTCAACATGCTGATCGGCGCCACCGACCTCGGCACCGGGGCCGACACCGTGATCGGTCAGATCGCCGCCGAGGTGCTCGGCGTACCGCTCGACGACATCAAGGTCTACTCGAGCGACACCGATGTCACGCCGTTCGACACCGGCGCTTACGCCAGCTCCACGACCTACATCTCCGGGACCGCAGCCATGCAGGCGGCCGAGGTGGTCCGCAAGCGGTTGAAGGAGCGAGCGGCGATGATGCTCGGCGTCGACGAGCCGTGCACGATCGAGCTGCGCGATCGACGCGCCTGGGCACCCGACGGCCGCTCGGTCTCGCTGGAGGAGATCGCACTGGACTCGCTGCACTGGCAGGAGCAGGAACAGATCATGGGCACGGCGTCGTACGTCTCGCCAGACTGCCCGCCACCGTTCGCGGCGCAGATGGCCGAGATCGAGGTCGACGTCGAGACCGGCCAGGTGACCGTGACGAAGTTGGTCATGGCCGTCGACTGCGGCGTGGCGATCAACCCGGTCACTGCCAGTGGCCAGGTCGAAGGCGGCATGCTCCAGGCACTCGGCTACGCACACTGCGAAGAGTTCGCGTTCGACGACGAGGGCCGCCTCGTCAACGACTCGTTCGGTCCGTACAAGATCTACCGCGCCGACGAGGTACCCGAGACCGTCGTGTACCTGGTGCAGACGTTGGAGGACAGCGGACCATTCGGCGCCAAGGCGGTGGCCGAGATCCCCAAGGACGGGGTCGCGCCGGCCCTGCGGAACGCGATCCTCGACGCGACCGGTGTGGCGATCTCCGATCTGCCCTTCACCCCCGAACGCGTCTGGAACGCGCTCAACGCGTCATGACGGTGTCCGATGCCGGGCATGGTCCCGCGAACGTCGTGCGAGCGCTTGCCGATGCCATCGATCGTGGCGAGGCGGTGGCGCTCGCCACGGTGGTCCGCACCGACCGCTCGGTGCCGAGGCACGCCGGATCGAAGATGCTGGTCGACGCCGACGGCCGGATCACCGGCACCGTCGGTGGTGGCGAGATGGAGGCCCGGATCCGTGCCGCCGCCCTCGAGTCGCTCGGGGACGGCCGCACCCGATTCCTCACCTACGCGCTCGTCGATCCCGGCACCGGAGATCCCGGCGTCTGTGGCGGTGAGGTCGTTCTCTACGTGGAGCCGTACCTGCCGACACCCAGCGTGTTCATCGTCGGCGCCGGTCACGTCGGCAAGGCCGTCGCCGATCTCGCGGGCTGGATGGGGCGTCGCCCGATCGTCTGGGACGACCGCACCGAGTTGCTCGACGACGTCGACGCCGGCGCACGTGGTCCCGCCGGCTCCATCGATGGTGCGATCACGGCTGCGTCGATCACGAGGCGGACCTCGGTCGTGGTCGTCACCCGCAACGTGGCCCTCGACCTCGAGGTCCTGCCGGCGCTGCTCGCGACGGAAGCCGGCTACATCGGAGTGATGGGGAGCCACCGGAGATGGGCCACGACACGGGCAGAGCTGCTCGATCGGGGTGTGCCCCCCGAACAGCTCGACCGCATCACGTCGCCGATCGGTGTCGAGATCGACGCCGAGACCCCGGAGGAGATCGCGGTCAGCATCATGGCCCAGGTGGTCGCTCGTGCCGACCGCCGATGAGCTCTGCCTGCTGCGAGGTGGTGGGGATCTGGCGACGGGTGTCGCATGGCGGCTGTCGCGTTGTGGCTATCCGGTCATCGTCACGGAGCTCCCCGCCCCACTCACGATCCGCCGGGCGGTCGCCGTCTCGACCGCCGTCCACGAGGGCGTCGTCGAGATCGAGGGTCTGATCGCCAGACGAGCGCAATCGGCCGCCGACGCCCGCGCGATCGCCATCCAGCGCGATATCGCCGTGCTGGTCACACCAGCGCTTCCCGACGTCGATGCCGACATCGTGGTCGACGCCCGGCTCGCCAAACGCCCGCTCGACACCTCGATCGACGATGCCCCGTTCGTCGTGGGCCTGGGCCCGGGTCTCGTGGTCGGGACGCACTGCCATGCGGTGATCGAGACCCAGCGTGGTCATCACCTGGGTCGCGTGCTCTGGAGCGGCTCGGCGGCATCGGACACCGGGGTGCCGGGCACGATCGCCGGGCGAGGCTCGGAGCGGGTACTGCGCGCCCCGGTCGACGGCACGGTGCGTTGGACGGTCGACATCGGCGACACCGTCGCCGCCGGTGATGCGATCGGCATCGTCGATTCCATCGAGGTCAGCTCACCGTTCGACGGTGTCGTGCGCGGCGCCATCGCCGACGGCACGCTGGTCACCGCCGGCACGAAGATCGGCGACATCGACGCTCGCGGCGATCGATCGGCGTGTTTCGAGATCTCCGACAAGGCGTTGGCGGTCGGTGGCGGTGTGGTCGAGGCGGTGTGCACGTGGTCCCGATCCCGCTGAACCACCTGGCGGTCTCGCTGCGACTCGCCGACCGGGAGCTCCTCGCACTCGTCGGCGGCGGCGGGAAGACCACGTCGCTCGCCGCGCTCGGCGGCCAGCTCACCGGGCGGACCATCCTCACCACCACCACCAAGATGGGGCGCGATCAGCTCAGCCGCTTCGAGACGCTCGACGCGCCGAGTGACGACGATCTCCGCGACGCGCTCCGGCGAGGCCCGGTGGTCGTCAGGTCGAGGGTGCAGGGACACAAGGCCCTCGGGGTCCGCCCCGAGACCTGCGATCGCTGGTTCGCCGACCGCGCAACCGTCGAGCACGTGCTCGTCGAGGCCGACGGCGCCCGTCAGCGCCCGTTCAAGGCGCCGCGGCCACTCGAGCCACTCATCCCGATCACGGCGACCACTGTGCTCGCGCACATCGGCGCCGACGCGCTCGGGCGGGTCATCGTCGACCAGTGCCACCGTCCGATGCGGGTCGCGGCCGTGGCCGGATGCAGCCCGGCCGAACGGCTGACTCCAGCACGCGCGGCCACCGTGTTGCTGAGTGATCGGGGCGGTCGAAAGGCGGTCCCCGACGGTGCCCGGTTCGTCGTCGTGGTCACCAAGGTCGAGGCGCGCAACCAGTCGATGGTGGACGACCTCGCGGCGGCGGTCGCCGGACGAGCCGAACTGGTTGCGGTCGAGTACCAGACCGGGTCGTGAACCCACCCCTCGTTCGGTCCCACGTTCCCTGATGGGACCAGCCGCATCATGGCACGCTCGATCGAGCGCAGTGCGATCGGGTGACGGCGACGATCTGACCGCGAAGCGGCTCCTGCCGTCGCGCCACTGCCGACCGCCACGGCGTGCGCCCGGACTCGACGCACGAAGCATCACGGAGTTCTTCGCCGAGCCGATCGGTGATCTCGATGGCGCCGACGACCAGCGCGCGTTCCGTTTGCCCGACGATCGCGTGTTGTGGGCGTTCGAGGACGCGTCCACCGGCGGGGCCCTCACCCACAACGCGGGGATGATCCAGTCGGGCCGGTGCTTCACGTTGCCCACTCGGGCTCCATGGCGTGGCTGCTCCCGGAATCGACGGTCAACCGGCAGCAATGGCACTGCATTCTCGACGGCAGGGTCAGCGCCGACGGGCGGACATCAGATCTGTTCGTCGTGCAGATGAACGAGACCGGGCCCTCGTATCTCAGTCGACCCCGACCGAGCGTTCAGCGTCGGGTCGTGCTCGACGCTTCGACACTCGAGGTGCTCGCGGTCACCGACGAACAGCCACGAGGCGACGACCTGTACGGGTGGAGCATCGCGTTCGACGCCGACCACATGTTCCTGCGTTCGCGCTGCTACCAACGGTTCGGCTTCGACACGATGTTCGGTTTCGGTGAGTGCGTGGTCGACGTCAGGGCCATGCGCATCCCTCGCGGCGAGCTCGATGCCGAACACGAGTACTCGGACGGTTCGAGTCGGTCGGTCGACCACGCACGTGCCGTTCCCGTGGTGGATGCTTCGTTCGTGCCCGCCGGCAACGATCCGGCGCAGATCCGATTCGGCGGTGAGCGATTCCTGCTCGTCGGGAAGCGCAACGACTGGTGGGGCACGAACCGCTCGGGGTCAGTACCACATGTCGGGCATCGAGTCCTTCTTCCGGCCGATGTAGTCCCGGAGAGCCTCGTCCACCGACTCGTCGAGTGGCGGTGCCTCGTACTCGGCGAGCGTCCTGGCCACCTGGGCGGCCGCACGCTCCTCCGTGCGCGACTCGCCCGCGTCTCGCCACTGTTCGAAGCTGGTGTTGTCGGCCGTCGGGCTGTCGTAGAAGGCGGTCTCGTAGTGACGCAACGTGTGCTGGGATCCGAAGAAGTGCTTGCCGGGCCCGACTTCGTGGAACCCGTCGATCGCGAACTCGTCGGGTTCGAGCGACACCCCCTCCAGATAGCGGTGGATCGCACCACAGAAATCGGCGTCCATCATGAACTTCTCGTAGCCCATCGCCAAGCCGCCCTCGAGCCAACCGGCCGAGTGGAGCAGGAAGTTCGTGCCGCACAGGATCGCCGACATCATCGACATCGTCGACTCGGCCATCGCCTGCCCATCCGGGATCTTCGAGGACGTGAACGCGCCGGCGCAACGGAGGGGCAAACCGACCCGGCGAGCGAGTTGACCGACCACCAGCGAGCCGATCGCCGGTTCGGGCGTACCGAAGGTGGGCGATCCGGACCGGAGCGCCATCGACGACAGGAAGTTGCCGTAGATCGCCGGCGAGCCAGGGCGGATCAGCTGTCCCAGCGCCACCCCGACGAGTGTCTCCGCGTGGGCCTGCGCGATGTCGCCGGCGAGTGTCACCGGTCCCATCGCACCGCCCAGGATGAAGGGCACGATCACCTGGCCCTGATTCGCCTCTGCGTAGGCCCGGATCGCCCCGGTCATCGCGTTGTCCCAGACGAGCGGCGAGTTCACGTTGACGTTGCCCATGACCACACAGTTCGCGTCGACGAAGTCCTCGCCGAACACGAGTCGTGCCATCTCGACCGAGTCACGGGCGCGCTGCGGGATCGTGACCGACCCGAGGAACGCTTGGTCGTTGAACTTGACGTGGCTGTACACCATGTCGAGGTGCCGCTTGTTGACGGGGACGTCGACCGGTTCGCAGATGGTGCCGCCAGAGTGGTGCAGCCAAGGCGTCGCATGGGTGAGCTTGATGAAGTTCTGGAAGTCCTCCAGCGACGCGTAGCGGCGACCCCCGGCGAGGTCGCGTACGAAGGGCGAGCCGTATGCCGGGGCCATCACCACGTTGTTGCCGCCCATCACGACCGACTTCTCGGGGTTCCGGGCGTGTTGGGTGAACTCGCGCGGCGCGGTCGCGACGAGCTCGCGCACGTGGCCCGGCTCGAACCGCACTCGCGTCCCGTCGACGGTTGCGCCGGCACGACGGAACTCTTCGCGATCCTCGTCCTCGTTGACGTCGATGCCGATCTCGGCCAGCAGTTGGTCGGCCTTCGCCTCGATCAGGTCGAGGCCGTCGGGCGTCACCAGGTCGTAGGGCAACACCTTCCGCCGGATGAACGCTGGACCCGACGGACCCGAGTCGGCACCTGTGCGTTCGAGCACGCGTGCGGCCCGTCCTCCAGTTCGTCGTGCCATGTCGGTCCCCCTCGTTGTCGGTCGTGTGTCGTCGTGTGTCGTCGTGTGTCGTCGTGTGTCGTCGCGTCGCCGATGCGCTCAGCCCATGACCGTGCCGGATGTGATCGCCCGGTCGCGTCGTCGCGAGAACGAACCGAGGTCGATCTCGCGGCCGGTGAACGCACCCCGGAATCGGAGAGGCTCGGCATCGTGGTCGTGGCCATCCATCGTGGCGTCGATGATCGTGCGCAGGAACTGGCCGGCGAGGGGGGCGTTCTTGAACTGGTTGCCGCTCGTGCCACAGGCCATGAAGAACCCGTGCAGCGAAGAACGGTCGTAGATCGGCACCCAGTCGTCCGAGGCGTCGTACAGCGCTGCGATCCCGCTTGGCTGGTTCGGTACCCCGAACTCCGGGATCCGCCGCGCGAGGCGCATCATGTACGTCTCCCACACCTCCACCGTCGGATACTCCGAGTTGGTGTCCGGATCGTCGACCCAGTGCAATTCGTCACACTCGGGCTCGGTGCCGCCGACGAGCAGGGTGCCGCCCGGTTGCGGTCGGAAGTACTGACCCACGTCGAGGTCGGCCACCAACGGTGCACCGTCTTCGAGGCGCGCTCCGGCCGGGGCCGGTGCCGCGAAGACCTCTTGGCGCAAGGCTCGATGCCCGATCCGCATGTCGTCGGTGACGCCGGCGAGGCGATTGACGATCGACGAGTGCGGCCCCGCGACGTTGATCACGATGGGCGCCTCGATCGAGGAACCGTCGCCGAGTGAGACACCCGTCACCGAATCGGCCCCCCGGTCGATGGCGACGACCTCGGTGCGGTACCGGAACCGAGCACCGTGTTGCCTGGCGCCGTAGGCCAGGTTCTTCGCCGCAAGCGACGGATCGTCGATGAAACCACTGTCGTCGTTGTAGATGGCCGACAGTCGCTCGGTCGCCTCATCGGCGAACGCGGCGTCGTCGATCCGCTTCGGTGGGTAGTACTTGCCGCAGTCGAGCCACGGGAAACGTCGTACCAGTGCGTCGGCATCGAGATCGTCGTAGGGGATGCCGAACTCATCCCAGAGCTCCATCATGCGGACCCCGTCGTACCCGGTCGTGCGCAGGATGAGGTTGCCGGTGCGAACGAACCGGGCCATCCCGTCGGGATCGACGATCCCGAGGTGCGACTCCCAGGCGAACCACAGCTGTGCGGACTCCCACGCCGTGAGGATCGCGTCAGGGGTCGAGTAGCTGTACCGGATGATCGCCGAGGACGCGCTCGTCGACCCGGTGCCCGCGCCGGGGCCCTTGTCGACCACGACGACCTCGCGGCCGTGGCGCGCCAGCTCGAGCGCGACCGAAGCGCCGATGACACCGGCGCCGATCACGACCGCGTCGGCACGAGTCACGCCACGCTTCCTCCGGCCATGATCGCCTCCTGCCACGCTCGGGTGTCGGCGACCGCGTTGAACGTGAACGAGTGCAACGCTTCGATGCCGAGCCGTTCGGCGTCGTCCGCGAACGCCGCAACCATGTCGGTCGGGTCGTACCCGCCGGGGGCCATCAACTGCATGACGACCGAACGATTCTTGCTCAGGTACCGCAACGACGTGCCGATGCCGAGGCGGGTGCCCATGGTCATCAGGCGCGTTCGGTCGACCACGCCGGGCAGACCGAGGCGGACCGGCAGCACCACACCGTCGGACCGCTCGGACTCGAGCCACGATCGGATCGTGCTCTCGTCGAAGCACATCTGGGTCGAGATCCATCCGCCCAAGCCGTACTCGGCGAGGAGGGTCTGCTTGGCCCGCAGCTGGTCGCGGACGACTTCGTCGGGAATCATGGCGTGACCGTCCGGGTACCCGGCGATGCCGACCCGGAGGACACCCGGATCGGCGTCGAGCAGATCGCGCAGGAACGACAGTGCACCGTCGTACGGGCCGGCCGGCTCGGGGGCATCGCCTGCGATCACATACGCCTCGGGGAGCTCGCGCTCGCGCAGCCAGCCGGCGATCTTGGCCGCCGAGTCCGGCCCCTCGACCATGCGCGCCGCGAGGTGGGGAATCGGGCGATGGCCGAGTCCGATCAGCTGATCGGTGTACTCGAGGGTGGCGGGGATGCCCTTCGCCGGCGAACACGTCACCGACACGTGTGCGTTCGGCGGGAGGTCGATCATCGCCTGCTCGATCGACTTCATCGGCACGATCTCGTAGTGCAGGTTGGCGACCAGCTCGCCCATCGCATCGGAATACGCGGATTCGGGCGACGCGGCGGTCGCGTCGGTGCGCGACGACCGCAGCTTCTTCAACAGATCGATCACGGTTCGTTCCTCCTCATGCGAACTCATCCGGGAGCTCGGCCTTGCGGCGTTGGACGTAGCTACGCAGTTCTTCGTCGACGGCTTCGTCGATCGGTGGCGGCTCGTAGGAAGCCAACTGCTCTTTCCAGACCGCGTTCGCCCGTTGGGCGGCGTCGAGTCCGCCCTCCTCCGACCACTGCTCGAAGCTGTTGTTGTCGGCGGTCGTGGTGCGATAGAAGGCGCTCTCGAAGTTCGCCAACGTGTGGGCGGTGCCGAGGAAGTGCTGACCAGGGGGATGGGCGAGGATCGCGTCGAGCGCCTGACCGTTGTCGCTCAGGTCGAGCCCCTGCACGAAGGTCGCCATCGCGCCGAGCTGGTCGCAGTCGAGCACGAACTTCTCGTAGCCGATCGCCAGCCCACCCTCCAACCAGCCCGCTGCATGGAGCACGAAGTTCACACCGCCCATGACGGTCGGCAACAGGGTCGCGGCGGATTCGTAGGCCGCCTGGGCGTCGGGCAGCTTGGAGGCACACAGCGATCCGCCGGACCGGAACGGCACGCCGAGCCGTCGTGCGAGCGCGGCAACGGTGTAGAGCACGATCGCCGGCTCCGGCGTGCCGAAGGTCGGCGCACCGCTCTGCATCGACATCGAGCTCGCGAACGACCCGAACACGACCGGCGCTCCGGGGCGTACCAGCTGGGTGAACATCATTCCTGCGAGCGCCTCGGCGAGCGTCTGCGCGGCCACGCCGGCCGACGTCGCGGGCGCCATCGCTCCGGCGAGGATGAACGGCGTGATGATGCACGCCTGGTTGTTGGTCGCGTAGACCTCGGCCGCCTCCAGCATCGAGCCGTCCCAGACCAGTGGCGACGACGCGTTGATCAAGCTCGTCATCACGGTCCGGTCGGCGAGATCGCCACCGAACGCGATGCGCGCCATCTCGACCGAGTCGGCCGCCCGCGAGCCTGCAGTGACCGATCCCATGAACGCCTTGTCGCTCCAGCGGAGGTGGGCATACACCATGTCGAGGTGCCGCTTGCTGACCGGAACGTCGACTGGTTCGCAGACCGTGCCGCCGCTGTGGTGCAAGTACGGAGATCGATACGACAGCTTCACGAAGTTCTCGAAGTCGGCCAGCGTGGCGTAGCGACGGCCGGCATCGAGATCATGGACGAATGGTGACCCGTAGTTGGGCGCGAAGACGGTGGAGTCGCCACCGATCTCGACCGATCGCTCCGGATTGCGGGCGTGCTGGGTGTACACCGACGGTGCCGTCGCGCGCACGATCTGCCGGCACAACCCACGGGGGAATCGAACCCGGGTTCCGTCGACCTCGGCGCCGGCGCGACGGAATCGGTCGAGCGCCGACGGGTAGTCGCGAATCTCGACCCCGACCTCTTCGAGGATCGTGTCCGCGTTGTGCTCGAGCAACTCGAGCCCCTCGTCGGAGACGAGCTCGAACGGACGGATCGTTCGGTGGAGGAACGCGCTCGCACCCGCGGAAGCCGAGCCGGCCCGCAGGGTGCGCCGGGCATCGCGCCCACCGCTACGGCGACCGCGCCGCTCGCCTGATTCGGGGAGGTCGATGGCGTCACTCATGCAGGTTGTCCTCGGCGTCGTCGGCGGCCGCCGTTCGTGGCGGCCGGTGAGATGGATGCAGTCGGCAGGTCGACGACCGACGCCAGGTGCGGCGTCGGTACGGTGGCGTGCGGGAGGGCCATCGCCGCGACGAACAGCTCCTGGAACCTCGATTCAGTGGCCGTCTCGACCTTGATGATCCGGCGTGCGACCGTCTCCATCTCGAGCCGAAGCGATCGCGACAGGAGGGCCTGGACCGCACCCGTTCCGGCGGCGTTGCCGACGGAACGAACACCGCCGGGCGGGCAGTCGGGCACCAGGCCGAGCACCATCGCACGGACGGGATCGATGTGGGCGCCGAACGCGCCGGCGAGGCGGACATCGGAGACCTCGGGGAACCCGGCGCGCTCGATCAGCAGATCGATGCCGGCACGCAAGGCGGCCTTGGCGAGTTGGATCGCGCGGATGTCGTTCTGGGTGATCGCCACCCGCTCGTCGCCCTCACCCCAGAGCACGTAGGAGAAGGTCCGACCGTCCGCGATCACCCGCGGCGTCCGGGTACCCTGATCGCCGACGATCACGCCGTTGCGGTCGATGATGCCGGCCAGGAACATCTCGGCGACGGCGTCGATGATCCCCGACCCGCAGATACCGGTGATGCCGGCGTTGGAGAGTCCCGCAGCGAACGAGGGATCGTCCGACCAGACGTCGACCCCGATCACCTTGAGGCGCGGTTCGAGCGTTGCCGGGTCGATGCGAACGCCCTCGATCGCCCCGGCGGTCGCACGTTGACCATTGCTGATCTGGGCTCCCTCGAACGCCGGGCCGGTCGGGCTCGACGCGGCGTAGAGGCGGGTGTCGTTCCCGAGCACGATCTCGGCATTGGTCCCGACGTCGACGAGGAGTTGCATCATCTCGCCGGCGTGGGGCCGTTCGGCGAGCACCGCTGCAGCCGTGTCGGCACCGACGTGTCCGGCGATGCAGGGCCCGACGTAGCACCGTGCGTACGGCAACGTGAGATCGAGATCGGTCGCCCGCGTCGTGAGCGCCCGGTTGGTGGTCAGCGTGAACGGCGCCTGTCCGAGCGGAGTGGGGTCGAGACCGAGGACGATGTGGTGCATGATCGGGTTCCCGACGAGGACGACCTCGAGGACGTAATCACGGAACGTCTCCACCTGGTCGACCAACTCCCCGATCAGTCCGTCGAGCGCGGTCCTGACCGCTTCCGTGAGATCGCGCTCGCCACCGGGATTCATCATCACGTACGAGACCCGACTCATGAGGTCCTCGCCGAACCGGATCTGGGGGTTCATTCGCCCGGCACTCGCCAGCACCTCACCCGTGGTGAGATCGCAGAGGTGTCCAGCGATCGTGGTCGACCCGATGTCGACGGCGACACCGTACGCCTCGTCGACGAATCCGGGCCACACCGCCACCACGTCGTCGCCGTCGTCGATCACGACCGTCACGGCACCGCGGCCGCGGTCGAGAGCCGGTTGGAGCATGGCGAGCGCACGCAGGGGCACGTCGGGTGGGGTCCGGCCGTGCTGGCTCGCGATCGCCTCGCGCACCAGATCCGCGGTGCTCACGTCCTCACCGAGTTCGGCGTCGCCGACCTCGATGTACCAGAGCGTGAAGGACGGATCGACGACGATCGGGGGGAGATCGAGATCCTTTCGGACCACCTGCCGGTGCACCTGGCTCGAGGCGGGAACATCGACGACGACGTCGCCGCACACCGTGGCAGCACAGCCGAGCCGATGGCCGTCGGCCAGCGGACGATGCCCCCGATAGTCGATCTCTATCGTGGTCGGAGGCCCGAGCGAATCGGCCGTCGCGACGATCGACCACTTCGGATGGGTGCCCGCCGACGCGGTCACCTGACAACGTCCACAGATACCGCGGCCGCCACACACCGTGTCGAGGTCGGCGCCGAGACGGCGCGCTGCGTCCAGCACGGAGGTGCCGTGCTCGACGGTGCCGTTCAGACCCGACGGCGTGAAGACGATCCGGTGATCGCCCACCAGAGCCCGATCACCCGGCCGGACGCCGTCGACGCCGGCCCTCACGGCCACCGCCCTCGCCCTGCGGCGCGGCGGGGTCTCGGTTGGCTCGGATCCAGGAGGCGCAGTCGCGATCGGTTCCCATGAGCACGTCGGCGGCCATGACCGCCGCCTTCACCTCGGCGTGCATCGGGTTCATGATCGCCGAGGTCATGCCCGAGGCGATCGCCATCGACAAGAACGTACCCGTGACCGCGTGACGGTTCGGGAGTCCGAAGCTCACATTGGACGCGCCGCACGTGGTGTTGACCTTGAGCTCCTCGCGCAATCGGCGGAGCAGCCGGAACGCCTGCTGGCCGGCTGCTCCGAGCGCACCGATCGGCATGACGAGCGGGTCGACGACGATGTCGCCCACCGGGATGCCGTGGTCGGCGGCGCGGTGCACGATCTTCTCCGCGACGGCGTATCGAACGTCGGGATCCATCGAGATCCCGGTCTCGTCGTTGGAGATCGCGACGACCGCGGCCCCGTACCGTGCAACGAGCGGGAGCACCCGCTCGAGCACCTCGTCCTCACCCGTGACCGAGTTGACCAGGGGCTTGCCCTGATACACGGCGAGGCCGGCTTCGAGCGCCTCGATGATCGACGAGTCGATCGACAGCGGCACATCGGTGATCGACTGCACCAACTCGACCGCCCGCGCGAGCAACGCCGGCTCGTCCGCGAGGGGGATCCCGGCGTTCACGTCGAGCATGTGGGCGCCGGCCGCGACCTGGGCGAGCGCGTCGGCTTCGACGCGGCTGAAGTCACCGTTCTTCATCTCCTCGGCCAACAGCTTGCGCCCGGTCGGATTGATGCGCTCCCCGATCATGACGAAGGGGCGATCGAACCCGATCATCACCTCCCTGGTCGCGGAGCTCACGAGCGTTTCAGTCATGGGCATTTGTCCTCTCGTCGTCAGGCTGTTCGCCGGACAGGTCGTCGTCGGTGTCGAGTTCCTCCAGGGCGATCAGCACGTCCCGATCGACGGTGGCGTCGCCCAGATCGGCAATTCGACCGCCCGCGTAGGCGAGCCGACCGAGGTATTCGCGCGAGAACTCGTGTTCGAGCCGCGAGGCCTCCGTCTCGGCCGCGGCCGCGACGTCGCCGTCGCACGACACCGTGGTGCGGCGCCACTGGGCGATGTCCTCGTCGGCGGTGTAGATGTGTGCTTTGCGCTTGGCGCGGTCGATCGCACGCTGGAACTTCGCCGAGAGCGCCACCTGGTGCCGTTCGCGTCCGGCCTGACCGTTGACCTGCGCCGGGATGTCGCGCCAGAAGATCGTCACGATCTCCGACCCGGAGCCGCGCCGAGGCATCACGCCACCGCCCGACCGACCGACACCTGCACGGCGTCGGAGAACGGTTGGAGCCCGGTCGACTCGATGACGAGTTCGAGCCCGAGTTGTCGGGCACCATGCTCGGCAGCGGCGACGACGTCGGCATCGCCGGTCTGAGTCAGCAACACGACACGGCGATAGTTGCCGAAGTAGAGACCGAGCAGCTCCGGATGACGGTCGAGACCGAGGCCCTGCCACACGATCGCCTGGAAGTGTCTGGCGAGGAAGTCGGTGAGGAAGAACGTGCCGATCTCCTCCTCGTGGAGCACGGCGAATCGGTCGGCACCTGAGAAGAACTCGTAGCAGTGGGCACCTGGCAGACGGGTGACGTCGCGAGCCGTCGACTCGATGAATCGGTCGAGCAGACCGCCGGTGCCACAGTCGGCGTACCCGAGCAGGACGCGACGATCGATCGGCTCGCCGGCCAGCCGTGCCTCGATGGCCGGCACGATGCGCTCCGGTCGGTTGTGCATCGGCGCCGGCAGGTACTCGACGTCGACACGGTCTGTGAGACCGTTTCGGTCGAGAACGGATCGCATCTCGCGCACCAGCGCCCCACACGCCAGCACGAGTGGCCGGCTCACGTCACGGAGGGTCCGGCCGGCTCGGCGGAGCGCAACCGCCGCGCGTTGACGAGCTCCTTGGCGGTCTCGGCCGCAACCGCTGCGTCCCGACAGTAGGCATCGGCACCGACGGCCGTACCGAACTCCTCGTTGAGCGGGGCGCCGCCGACGAGCACGATGTACTTGTCGCGGAGCTGCCGTTCGCCGAGGGTGTCGATGACGACCTTCATGTACGGCATCGTGGTGGTGAGCAGGGCCGACATCCCGAGGATGTCGGGCCGGTGCTCCTCGAGGGCCGCCAGGTACTTGTCGACATCGCAGTTGATGCCGAGATCGACCACCTCGAAGCCGGCGCCCTCCATCATCATCGCCGTCAGGTTCTTACCGATGTCGTGGATGTCGCCCTTCACGGTGCCGATCACGATCTTGCCGATCGGCTCAGCACCCGTTTCCGCCAGCAGCGGTCGGAGCAGCTCCATGCCGGCCTTCATGGCGTTGGCCGCGAGCAGCACCTCGGGCACGAACAAGATCCCGTCGCGGAAGTCGATCCCGACGATGCGCATCCCCTCGACCAGCGCTTCGTTGAGGACCTTGTCGGCACCCCAGCCCCGGTCGAGCAGGATCGTCACGCCCTCGACGATCTCATCGGCGAGGCCGTCGTAGAGGTCGTCGTGCATCTGCTTGACGAGCTCGTCGTCAGGCAAGGTGGCGAGATCGATCTCGTCGTAGTCGTCGTCACTCACTTGGCCCCCAGGGGATGTGCCGTGGGAGTCTCGCCGGCGAGACTCCAGAATCCATGATGCGATCCATGATGCGGAACGCTTCCGCATCGTGGAACACGATATCACCTCGATCTGGCCCGCGTCGCCCCGGGCCGGCCCGCGGGACCGGCGGCGGCTCCGATGCGATCGGCGCCCGCCGTCAGCGGCGGCCGTCGACGCGGTGTCGCCCGGCGAGCCGATCCGAGATCCGGCGCCCGGCCTCCACGACCGACGCAGCGATCGCGGCCGAGTCGCCGGGCGCCGGGAACCGATACGAGGGGCCGTGGGCGTGGACCGCAGCGATCACCGTGCCGGCCGGGTTGACGATCGGCGCGGCGACGGAATTCAGACCTTCCGACATCTCTTCGTACACCCAGGCGAAGCCGGCCCGCCGGATCTCGTCGAGCCGTCGCGACAGCACTCCCGGGTCGGTGACCGAGTTGTCGGTCCAGGCTTCGAGCGGGCCGTCGAGGAACGAGCGCCGCACGGCCTCGGGGGCGAAGGCCATGAGCACCAGACCGGACGAGACCACATGGGCGTCCACGCTCTCACCCGTCCAGTCGCGGACCTGGACCTGATGGTCGCTGTCGACCTGGTCGTAGTAGTACACCCGGGCACCGTCGAGCATCCCCAGCCCCGACGCCTCGTCGATCTCCTCGACGAGCTCGACGAGGTGGGGGCGGGCGAGCGCGATCAGATTGCGGCCCGGACTCGCCGAGGCCGACAGGTCGATGATCAGCTCGCCCAGCCCGTAGACGCCGAGCAGATCGCTCTGCTCGACCGCACCGAGGTCTACGAGGGTGCCGAGCAGTCGAGAGACGGTGCTCTTCGGGAGGGCGGTCCGGTCCGCGATCTCGGAGACACCGGCGGGGCCTCCCGCCAACGCCCTCAGGACGGAGAACGCCCGCTCGACCGATTGCACCGTGGACATCGACGACCAACTCCTTCCACGTGCAGCATTCCACAATGCGGAACGAGTCCACAATCGTGACTCGTCGTTCGGAACCCAGCCGGAGCGGTAGTCTGCCGCGTCGTGGACAGCGTGTCAGTCGTCGACGACGGCGATTCGACGGCCGAGAGCGCGCCCACCGGCCCGGCCGACGCGACCGGCGAGCTCGGACCGATCACCCACTCCTTGATGTGGGCCACGTGGGCGTTGTTCGTCGGACTCGGGTTCATGCTCACCGGTGCCGGATTGTTCGGCACCGTCGTCGGCGTGCGGTCCGAGCTGGACGGATTCCCGACGCTGACCATCGGTCTGATCAGCGGGGGCTACTACCTCGGCTTCCTCGTCGGCTCCCGGGTTGCCCTCTTGGCGTTGGGCCGGGTCGGGCACATCCGCGTGTTTGCGGCACTTGCGTCGGTGCTCGCGGCCGCGATCCTCACGACCGGCATGTTCGTGACACCGGTTGCGTGGATCGGGCTGCGCGTCATCGCCGGAGCGTGCCTGGCCGGCCAGTACGTCGTCGCCGAGTCGTGGCTCAACCACATCGTCAACAACGAGAACCGCGGCCGGATCCTCAGTCTCTATTCGCTCACGACGATCGTCGCATACGGGATCGGCCAGATCGGGATCACCGTGATCGACCCCACCACGCTCACCGCATTCGGCATCGCTTCGGTGCTGATCTCGTTGGCCGTCGCACCCGTCGCTCTCTCCGAAGAGGCCGCGCCGCCGATGCTCGCCTACCCGGCGCGCATGCCCATGCGCGAGCTGTTCGGCATCGTGCCGACGGGTGTGATCACCTCCACGATGGTCGGTGTCGCACACGGCTCGTTTCTCGGCCTGAGCGCGGTCTACGCGACACGATCGGGCCTGTCACGGACCGAGATCGGACTGTTCATCTCGATGCCGACGATCGGCAGTCTGTTGTTCCAGGTTCCGATCTCCGCCGCCTCCGACGACATCGACCGCCGCGCAGTGGGTGCGTTGGCGGCGTTCACCGCCGCGTCGGCCGCGGCGCTGTTGCTCGTCAGCGGGCCCGACCACTGGCTCGGCTACGTCGCGATGGCCCTGATCGGGGGCACGACGTACCCGCTGTACTCGATCGCCGGTGCGTACACCAACGACTGGGTGCCGACCGAGAAGCTGACTGCGGCCGCGTCCCAGCTGGTCATCCTCTTCGGTGCGGGGGCCTTCATCGGGCCGTTCGTCGCGTCGATCGTCATGGCCCTCGTCGGCGCCGACGGGTTCGTCTGGACGACGATCGGCGTCCACGGAACGATCGCCCTCTTCCTCATCGTGCGCATCACCCAGTTCCGTGCACCGATCCGCGCCAAGCCGTGGAACGAGGTCGCTCTGGCCGGTCGGGTGTTCTACATCCCGGCGACCGTCGTCGGCACCGGCCGCCGGATCCGCACGACTCGGAATCGACGCGTGCCGGGGGTCGGCGAAGAGTGACGAATCGAGCTCAGAGGCGCATCCCGGCGACGCGGCCGTCGTGGATCGCATGCACCGCCAGCCGGGCGGCGAGCGCGTCGCCGACGACACTGACCGGAACGTCGCCGTCAGCGGCCGCCAATTGGTCGGCAACCGTCGTCTCCGACACGTTGGTGGTCGCCAACACGAGAGTGTCGGCGGCGACGACCTGCTCGCTGCCGTCGAGGTAGCTGCGCACCGTGGCACCGCTGTCGTGCCAGGCGGTCACGACGGCCTCGGTGATCCAGTCGACGCCGAGCTGGGCGAGGCGCGCTCGCAGTTCCCAGTCGCCGGCGGTGCGCTGGATCCAGTAGCCGATCAAGGGCCACGACGAGACGATCGTCACCCGGTGACCGCGCTCGGCGAGGTGCCAGGCCGTGCCCGTGCCACGCCAGTCACCAACATCGTCGACGACGACGATCCGCTCGCCCGGGCGGACGTTGTTCGACATCACGTCCTCGATCGAGCACGCGTCGGGTCGATCGACGCCGGGCATCACGTCCTGGGCCGGGTTGAAGCGCTGGAAACCCGTTGCGTCCGGTTGCGATCCCGTTGCGACGACGATCTCGTCGGCCCCGAACGACGCCGCCTCATGACCGTCGAGCGGGGCGTTGAGGAGCACGGTCACCCCGAGCTTCGCGAGCTGACGCCCGTACCATTCGATGAGCTCGGTGATCTGAGTTCGTCGCGGTTGGAGTCCCGCTAGTCGGAACGCTCCGCCCAGCGCCGGACCGGCTTCGGCCAACGTGACCCGGTGCCCGCGTTCGGCCGCCACACGAGCGGTCTCGAGACCGGCCGGCCCACCTCCGACCACGAGCACCGTGCGAGGGCTGCGCGCCGGTTCGAAGGTGTCACCACCCCACTCGAACTCGCGCCCGGCCGAGGGGTTGACGAGACAGGAGATCCAGTAGTCGCGCGAGCGCCGTCCCCAGCACATCTGGTTGCACGAGATGCATCCCCGGACGTCCTCAGGGCGTCCCTCCAGCGCCTTGCGGACGAGGTACGGGTCGGCGATCTGACCGCGCACGATGCTCACCATGTCGGCCTGACCCGACGCGATCACGTAGTCGGCGTTCTCCGGGGTGCGAACATGGCTCTCGGCCTGCACCTTCGCGTGGCGGACGGCACCCGACAGCGCCTCGGCCATCTCGACACCCAGCTTGTCGGCGAACTGGAACGTCGGCATGAGGATCCCGAAGTTGAAGTAGCTGCCGGTGCCGCAGGTGATGTAGTCCATCAGCTCCCGGTCGTCGTGCCAGGCGGCGATCTCGCACAGCGTCTCGGTCTGCATCGCCACTTCGACCGTCGAGTCGACACTCGTGGCGAGCCCGATGATGAAGTCCTCGCCGACCTGGCGCCGGATCCGTCCCAGGATCTCCGACGAGAACCGCATCCGGTTCTCGAACGTGCCGCCCCAGCGGTCGTCGCGCCGATTCGACCACGGCAGCCAGAACTGGTCGACCACGGCGTTGTACGCCGCGAAGATCTCCACGCCGTCGAAGCCGGCCGCCTGCGCACGCCGCGCCGCCTGGACGAATCCGTCGATCACCTCCTCGATCTCGCGCTCCGTCATGGCGTGGCTACCGTCGCTGTCGTGGTAGCTCGGCAGACCCGACGGCGACCACGACTCACGGAACGAGTTGTCGAAATCGCCGTGCTGGCCGACGTGGTACAGCTGGTGCACGATGGTGGCACCCTCGGCGTGCACCGCCTCGGTGAGCCGGCGGAACGGCGGGATGATCGCATCGTCCGAGTGCAGGAAGTTGCCGCGCGTCAGCACCGCCGTCGCGTGGACCGGCACCGGCTCGACGACGATCATTGCGGCTCCGCCGCGTGCGCGTTCGAGGTAGTACCCGAGATGGCGCTCGCCGGGCATTCCGCCCTCACTCATGTTCGCGGTGTGGGCGCCGAAGTTGATGCGGTTGCGCAACGTTCGGTGACGCAGCTGCAGCGGTTGGGCGATGTGGGGGAACATCATCGGGCGGCCCACAGGTGCTGCGCCGTCATCAGGTCGAGGTGACCGCCCCCTCCGTTCTCGAACATGGTGATCGCCTCCGGGCCGGATCGCCCGACGTGCTCGCCACGGCAGAGCTCGAACAGGTCCGCTCGCACCGCATCGGCACCGATCGTTCCCGCCTCCGTCGGGATCACGAGATCTCCACTCTCGTGAACCGCGGCGTCGCGTGAGTCGACGAAGATCTCGGCCCGCCGCACCACGTCGTCGTCCACCTCGCGGTGATCGGGCAGGAACGCCCCGACGCAGTCGACGTGGGCACCGGGACGCAGGAGCTCGCCGCGGATCAGCGGTTCACTCGACATCGTCGCGGTGGCGATGATGTCGGCGGTGGCGACGGCGGTATCGAGATCGTCCGCGACCTCGTCGGCGATCCCGGCCGCGACGAGCGCAGCCGCCTTGTCGCGACTGCGGTTCCAGATCAGGACGCGCTCGATCGAGGGTCGCACCGCCCGGTGGGCTGCGACCAGATGTCGGCCCAAACCCCCGGCTCCCACCATCAACATCGTCCGCGAATCCGTGCGCGACAGCAGCTTGGAGCCGAGCGCGGAATCGCTCGCAGTCTTGCGATACGTGAGCTCGGTGCCGTCGATCATCGCCAACAGTTCGCCGGTCGCGCCGTCGAACAGCAGCACCACCGCCTGCACCGACGGCAACCCGCGGCCCGGGTTGTCGGGGAAGATCGTGACCAGCTTGATGCCGATCGAACCGCCGGGTTGCCAGGCGGGCAACGCCATGAACTTCTCCGCTGCGCCGCCGGGTCCGTAGACGATGCGCTCGCAGAGCGCGGCCGGGTGCCGGTGCGCCAACTCGAACGTCTCCACCAGGTCGGCGTAGGGCGCGAGCCGCGCGACATCGGGACCGTCGAAGATCGCGACGTCGCGCAGGCTCCCCATCAGATCGGCTCACTCTCTGCGACCACGCCACGTCTCCCCATGCGCGTCGGAGTCTCGCGCGAATCGAGTCGGGTCGTGCGAGGCGCTCGGACGTGCTCGGGCGTCGATCCGATCCCGCACCACTCAGTAGCCTAGCGAGAAGG
>CAWGTY010000006.1:0-207086 GCA_963825605.1 uncultured Acidimicrobiaceae bacterium
TTCCTCATCTCACCCATCGTGGCTGCCATCGTCCTGACCACCATCGCCGTGGCCCTCAGCAGCCGCCTCGAGCTCGGAGACTCCCGATGACCAGATTGACGCTCCTCGCGACCGTACTGGTGCTGTGGTCCGCGCCGGCTCCCGCAGCCGCCGCACCCCAGCTCGCGTCGCTCGACGGGATCACGGTCACGATCGAACCGACCGGCGTCTCGGTCGTGCTCGGCGAGAACTTCGACATCGAGGTCACCATCACCAACCAGTCGGACCAGCCGAGCGCAGCCCTCGTGGCCCATCTCGACATCACCGACCCGGCGAAGGCCACCTCCGTCGACCCCGAGGACTGGACGTCGACATTGAGCAAGCCGGTCGGCGTGATCGAGCCCGGTGGGAGTACGCGGGCGAGCTGGAACCTCCAACCGATCTCAGCCGGAACGTTCGCCGCCTACGCCGTCGCGATCAGCCCCGACGCGCCCGACGTGGCCGCGTCGAACGTGCTGACGGTGTCGGTCGCCGACCAGCGGAGTCTCAATCCGGGCGGCATCCTGCCGCTCGCGATCGGCGCACCCGTGGTCGTCGGCGCCCTCCTGGTGTTCCAGATCCGGGCGACCCGCCGCACCAGCGAATCCGCAACGTCTCATTTGGGGTCTGACCCCGAATGAGACGGTGTGCGCGAGGAGGGACTTGAACCCTCACGCCCTTTCGGACACCAGCACCTGAAGCTGGCGCGTCTGCCATTCCGCCACTCGCGCAAGTGGAGAGCGAAAGCGTAACCCCTCCCAACCGTGCGCCCAACTCGGATGGGCGGCGACGGTCTCAACCCGGTCGATCGCGACGCCAGGTCCGGCGGGGCCGCACCAGCTCCGAGCCCGGCCACTCCAGATTCACGAACCCGATCGCCAACGTGATGCTGCCGATCAACAGCACCATCGACGGCAGCAGCAGTGCCCGCACCGTCCGATACAGCTCGTCCGTGATCCATTGGCCGTCCGACAGCAGCTCCTCTGCGACCTCGGCTTCCTCGGCCACCACCACCTCCTCGGTCGCCGCCGCGACCTGCTCGACATCGTCGACGTCGATCGGAGCGGTGTCGTCGGCGACCTCCGCCGCAACGGGCTGCGGGTTGGCCGTCGTCGGATCGGCCTGCGCCGCAGCGAGCCGCTCTCCGACGAACGCTGTCAAGCCACCGGTGGTGGTGGTCAGCGACCCGAACGCGATCAACCGATGGCCGGACGGGTTCGGATGCATGCTGTTGTGGATCCACGTCGCCGGCAGGTATCGCGCCGTCGGCGGACCGTCGGGCGGATCGAGGTCGAGATGCCGCGCCGCCGGGCGCGGGTCACAGAGCCGGTGACCAGCGAACGCGTCCCGGGCCGCCGTGTACACGTGCACGCCGGCTTCGGCGGCCGACGCCACGATCCGATCATCGAGAGCATCGATGAAGTCGATCACGAAGGCGTGTTCGGCCGCGTCGAGTCCGAGATCGCACGGCTCGGCGTCGACCAGCATCGGGTACGGGATCACGATCACCGGCCGATCGGGCACCGCAGCCTTCACGGCCTGATAGGTCTCGACCAACGTCGGTCCGAGCGCCTCGACGTTCGCCAGCCACGCCTCCGAACGCTCGTCGCAACTGCGCGGCAGGAGGCATGCCTGGACGATGGTAGAAAAGCCCACGTCGTTGCCACCGATGCTGAGCAGCACCACGTCGACCTCGGCGAGCCGCTCGTCGGTGAAGTTGAGCAGCTGCGGGAGCGCGCCCGGCGGCCGATCGTCGGCCGCCGCCTCGCCCTCCTCCGGTCGGCAACGGTTCTCTCCCTCCGCCATCTGACCACATGTGAACAGATCGACCGACTTGGCGCCCGAGCAGGCCACGAAGTCGAGGCCCATCCCCAACTCCGACGCGATGAGATAGGGGTGAGCCGTCGGGGCCCGGCGGCACTCGTTGCGACCTGGGCCGACACGGTTCGTGTCGGCCAGGTAGGTGTCGGCACCCTCACCGGAGATGAACGAATCCCCGATCGCCAAGATTCGCTCGGCGCTCGACTCGTTGGGGTCGTTCGCCGCACGCGTCGACCCGTCCGGCAGGCCCCAGATGGCGATGAAGCCGACGAACACGATGAGGATGATCGCCTCGCCCCGCAAGACGAACCACGCCCCGACCAGGACGACCGCGGCGGTCACCACCCCGGCCAGACCGGCGAAACCGAACACCGATCTCGCCCACCACCATCCGACGAACACGATCGCCAGACCGATCAACGTGGTCACCATCGCCCGGCGCGAGGTGACGGGGATGTACATCATCGCCATGCCGAACAGCGAGAACCCGACGAACACCCCCGCGACACCGAGCATCACCGCCAGCTGATTCGACGTCGTCGCGCCACCGAGCAGAGCGAGCACACCCACGACCGCGACGTCGATCGAGACTCGCAGCACCCGCGGCACGCTCACGCTGCCGCTGTCGAGGCTCGCCGCCACCGCCTGCTTGATCGCGACCAGGCCGACGAACCAGACGAGCAGCCCCAACCAGGCCCACGCCGTGAAGCGATCGAGCGCCCAGATCACCCCGATCCCGCCCAAGGTGAGCTCGACCGCGAACCACAACTGCACCAGCTCGCCGTCGGTCTCGGTCGACACGCGCTTCCAGACGACGTGGAGACCGATGAACCCTGCCGCCAACGTGACGGTGCCCACCAGGCCCAGCACCGCCGAGTTCTTGAAGACCGAGACCACCAGGAAGCAGCCGCCCAACGCCGTCAGGGTCAGGAAGAACAGCGTCCGCCGGCGGGGCGGACCGTCCGACAGCTCGTCCGACAGGCGATCGTTCACCCACAGCAACGACAACGCCAAGAGCACGATGCCCGACAAACCGAGCAGCAACACGGGCCACAGCGTCGTCGCGTCGCCGGCGACGCCGAGACAGAAGATCCCGAGCACCGCCGAGACCCCGGCGGCCACGGCCGACCGGCGAGAAACGCCGCTCGAACGTGCCCCGCTCCCGACGCCATCACCGCCCGTGTCTTCGACCGCCGTGTTCGGCGTGGCGGTCACGCTGTCATCGGTCAATCTCGCCACCCCCTGACAGCCGCCGACGTCACCAGCATGATCGACCGACCCCGCGAAGCACAACCGACGGGACACGACCCACCTCGATTCGAGTGGCGACCGACGCGCCGATGCCACCACTAGCCTTGCTCCGACCATGGGCATGCAAGGACTGGAACGTCGCCTGGAGCGTATGGTCGAGGGCGTGTTCCGACGTTCGCGCAACTCCATCCGGCCGATCGAGCTCGGTCGCCGCCTCATCCGCGAGATGGACGACCACCGTTCGGTCGACGTCAAAGGTTCTCGCATCGTGCCCAACGACTTCGTCGTCCTCCTCTCCGCCGACGACCATCACGGTTTCGCCGACATCGAGGAAGCCCTCCGCACCGAGCTCGTCGAAGCCTGCCGCGAGTACGCCCGCGAGGAGGGGTACCACTTCATGGGGCCCGTGACGGTCGAGCTCCGCGTCGACAACTCGCTCAAACCGGGACGCTTCGGCATCGCCTCGTCGCTGAAGCAGACCGAGGCCGGCAAGCGCCCCGGCACGATCGTGATGCCGTCGGGCGACCGGATCGAGCTCGGCGAAGGCAAGAACCTGATCGGGAGGCTGGCCGACTGCACCGTCAAGATCTCCGACGGCAACACCAGCCGCCACCATGCCCAGATCCACCGGGCCGGCAGTGGCTTCGTCATCTCCGATCTCGGTTCGACCAACGGCACCTACGTCAACGGCACCCAGCTCGTCGCCGACCACCGCCTCTCCGACGGCGACATCGTCACCGTCGGCTCCGTCAGCCTCCGCTTCGAGGCCTCGTGAACCAGACCCCGGACGCCGCTCGCGCGCCCACCAACGGACCCAACCCCGGCCAGGCATGACCGACCAGGTACTCGACATCTTGAAGCTGGTGCTGCTCGCACTGCTGTACCTCTTCTTCGCACGCGTGCTGTGGGCCGTGTGGAGCGAAGTGCGACAGCCCGCCAGCACCCGCGGCGTGATCGACCAGCAGCCCCACTCCGCGCCCACGCCGGCCGGCGGGCAACCGCTACCTCCCGGCAAACGCGCCGTCAAGCCCGGCAAGGGGCGAGGCGCCACTCCGGCGCGGCTCGTCGTCATCGAACCCAAGGAGCGGCGCGGCGCCACCTTCGCGATCGGGGCTGCGATCAGCGTCGGCCGAGAGACCGACAACACGATCGTCATCAGCGACGACTCCTACATCTCGGGTCACCACGCACGTATCTGGTTGGCCGACGATCGTGTGCTCGTCGACGACCTCGGCTCCAAGAACGGCACCTACCTCAACGGTGCCAGGATCGTCCAACAGCGCACCGTCCACACCGGCGACCGGATCCAGATCGGCTACACCGTGCTGGAGGCCCAGTAGTGGCACGGCTGCGTTGGGGAAGTGCCAGTCACCAAGGGCAGCTGCGCGCCCAGAACGAGGATCACGCCCACGCCGGCGAGGGGCTCTTCGTCGTCGCCGACGGCATGGGTGGGCACCTCGCCGGCGAGGTCGCCAGCGAGATGGCGGTGTCCCGCCTCGACGAGCGGCTCCCCACCGACGCCGCCAACACCCTCGACGGCCTCGTCGCGGCGATCAACGAGGCGAACCGCGAGATCTACGACAGTTCGATCGACAACCCCGACCAGGCCGGGATGGGCACCACCGTGACGGCGATTGCCGTCGTCACCGACCCCCACGACGGCGAGGTGTTCGCAGTCGCCAACGTCGGCGACTCCCGGGGGTATGTCCTGCGCCACGGTCGGCTGCGCCAGGTCACGATCGACCACAGCTTCGTCCAGGAGCTCGTCGCAGAGGGTGCGATCAGCCGCGACGAGGCCCGGACGCATCCGCGGCGCAACATCGTGACGCGAGCGCTCGGAATCGAGCCGTACGTGCGGGTCGACTCGTGGACGATGCCGATCATCCGCGGCGATCGTTTCGTGCTGTGCAGCGACGGACTCGTCGACGAGGTCACCGACGACACCATCACCCACGTCCTCGCGACGCATCGCGACGATCCGGAGGCCGCGGCACGAGCTCTCGTCGACGCCGCCAACGACGCAGGCGGGCGCGACAACATCACGGTCGTCGTGATCGACGTGCTCGAGGGAGACGATCCTCCGGACCCGACCGCGGAGTTCGACGTGATCCCGTCGTGGAGTGACGACGAGTCGGAGAACACCGGCGAGACCCGCATCGTCTCCGATCCGCTCCCCGAGGACGACGAAGGTGCCGCCGAGGGTGCCGCCGCGACCGCGACCTCACCGCCACGCCTCTACGACGGCGGTGACGACGTCGCTCCCGTGCCCGGCGCCAAGACGCCGGTCGTCGACGTCGTCGACGCTGCGGAGAGCAGTGGTGCCGATGCCGGATCCACACCACGACGGAGCCGCGGCGTCCGGTTCGCCCGGTTCGTGCTGGCACTCGGTGTCGCGTCGGTGCTGGTCCTCGGGTTCGCGATCCTCGCGGCGTGGGCCCGGAGCGGCTACTTCGTCGCCTTCGACGACGACGGTCAGGTCGTCATCTACCAGGGGCGCGAGGATTCCGTCTTGTGGTTCGACCCGACTCGCGAGGCCGTCGGACGCTACGGGCGCGACGAGCTCGACGAATCGTCGATCGGTCTGGTCGAGGACCGAGTCCACTTCGAGTCCCAGGCGAGCGCCGAGCGATTCGTCGCCGAACGACTCGAGACGACCACGACCACCACGACCACCACGGTCCCGACGGTGTCGGCCCCGACCACGACGATCCCGACGACGGACCCGACGACGACGGTCCCGACGACGACGGTGCCGACGACGACCACGATCGCGCCGACCACGACCGCGCCGCCGACCACGACAGGCTGATCATGACGCGTCCGTGCGTCCAACGCCCCCGCTCGGGGCGTCCGGCGATACATCCGATCCACACCTTCGCCACCAGAGGTCAACCGTGAGCATCGAGGCCACACCGGTGGCCCCCCGCCTGGTGAAGCGGCGGCGTTCGACCGAGTTGACACTGATCGTCATGGCGGCGGCGATCACCGGGGTCGCCTACACCCTGGCATCGCTCGGCGCCAATGCTGCGATCCCCGCCCGGATCGGCCCGTTCCTCGCGTTGTTGCTGGTGCTGATCGGCGTCGCCCACGTCGCCGTGCGTACCCTCGCCCGCGGGGCCGACAGCACCCTCCTCCCGCTCGCCGTGCTGCTCCACGGCCTCGGCTACGTCATGATCACCCGCCTCGACGACGAGCTCGCCGGGCTGCAGTCGCTGTGGAGCCTGGTCGCGATCGCCGCGTTCGTGGCAACACTGATGTTCGTCCAGCGCGCCACCGACCTCGCCCGCTACCGCTGGACCCTGTTCTTCGGCGGAGCAGTCCTCCTGTTGCTGCCGATGGTGCCTGGTCTCGGCCTCAACGTGAACGGTGCCCGTATCTGGGTGAGTGTCGGGCCGCTCAACTTCCAGCCCGGCGAGTTCGCCAAACTCGCGCTCGCGATCTTCTTCGCCGCCTATCTCGCCGAACGACGCGAGCTGATCGCGGCCTCCACGTGGAAGGTCGGACCGATCCGGCTGCCGGAGCTGCAGTACATCGCGCCGATCATCGTGGCGTGGGGCTTCTCGGTGATGGTCATGGTCGGCGAGCGCGACCTCGGATCATCGCTGCTGTTCTTCACCCTCTTCGTCGTGATGATGTGGGTCGCGACCGAGCGAGTCAGCTACCTGGTGATCGGGTTCGCCCTGTTCGGTGCGGCGGCGTTCGCGTCGTGGCGTCTGTTCGGGCACGTCCAGACCCGCGTCGACATCTGGCTCGATCCATGGGAGGACGAGTACGGCAAGGGATTCCAGATCGTCCAGGCGCTGTACGGCATCGGCGACGGAGGGATCGTCGGGACCGGGCTCGGGCGCGGGAGCCCCGACAAGGTGCCCGAGGCCCAGAACGACTTCATCTTCGCCGCGATCGGTGAGGAGATGGGCCTGGTCGGGGCCACGACCGTGTTGATGGGATACCTGCTCATCATCGGCGCCGGTCTCCGGATCGCACTGCGCACGGACCGCACCTTCGAGAAGCTGCTCGCGGTCGGCCTCACGACGATCGTCGGCATGCAGGCGTTCATCATCATCGGGGGCGTGATCAAGGTGGTGCCACTGACCGGTATCACGCTGCCGTTCGTCAGCTACGGCGGTTCCTCGCTGCTCTCGAACTACATCCTGCTCGCCCTGCTCCTCAGGTTGAGTGACACCAGCGCGATCCGCCTCGGCGAGCGCTCCGACGACCCCACCCCGCGCGAGCGCTGGGCCGCATGGCGACTCCGCCGACGCAGCCGACGTCTCGGACTCACCGAGACCGAGATGCACGAGGCCGTCTCATGACCGGCCCCCAACCGGCGGAAAGCTCCACTGCCACCGCCGACGGTCACCCACAGGCACTCCGCACCGTCGAGACCGCCGTGCGGCCGCCGGGCGGAGGTCGCTCGTGAACCGGCAGATCCGGCAGCTCGCAGCGGTCTTGATCGCGCTGTACGTCGTGCTGTTCGCGGCGCTCAACTACTGGCAGGTGAACCGCACGGAGGAGCTCGCAGCCGAACCCGGCAACACCCGGGCGCTCATCCGCGCCTTCGACACGCCGCGGGGACAGATCGTCACCGCCGACGGCGTCGTCGTGGCCCGCTCCGTCCCCGCCCCCGCCGACAGCGACGTCTCGTTCAACCGCGAGTACCCCACCGGTGACCTGTTCGCACACATCGCCGGCTACCACACGTTCGGGCTCGGTTCGACCCAACTGGAACGCACCCGCTCCGGCGTACTCACCGGCGACACCTTCACCCAGCAGGTCCGTGCGATCGAGGACATCTTCAGCCCGACGCAGGACAACTCTGGCGAGATCCGCCTCACCCTCCGTCACGACATGCAGAACGTCGCCAAGTTCCTCCTCGGCGACCGTGAAGGCTCGATCGTGCTGATGGAGATCGAGACGGGCGCTGTCATCTCGATGTGGAGCTGGCCGAGTTTCGACCCCAACCTCGTCGCCGATCCCGACTACGACACCGCGTTCGCGTACGTGTCCGAACTCCAGGCCGACGACCGGGACCCGTTGCTGGCCAACGCCTATCAGCAGCGGTACATGCCGGGTTCCACGTTCAAGGTCCTGACCACGGGTGCCGCGCTCGACGCCGGAGTGATCACCTTGGAGAGCTTCTGGGAGGACGAGCGCTCGTTCGTGCCGCCTCAGACCGACGACCCGATCGAGAACTACGCCGGTTCGGTCTGCGGCGGAGACCTGACCGAGGTGTTCCGGCGCTCGTGCAACACACCGTTCGCCCGGACCGCGCTCGAGCTCGGGCCGGAGCGCTTCCAGGAGTTCATCGGCCGTTGGGGTGTCGGCGACCAGATCCCGATCGACCTCCCCGACGCCGCTGCCAGCACCATCGGCAACTTCGACAACATCGACCAGAACCTGCCCCTGCTCGCCATCCGCGGGTTCGGCCAGAACGATGACCAGATGGTGCCGATCCACATGGCGATGGTGGCTGCGACGGTCGCCAACGACGGCGAGATGATGCAGCCCTTCGTGGTGGACGCCGAGCTCGACCACGACGGCCGGGTCATCGACCGCACTCAACCCGACGTCTGGAAGCGACCGATCAGCCGGCAGACCGCGGCGATCCTGCAGGACCTCATGGTCGGCGTGGCCGAGAGCGGCACTGCGAGTTGCTGCATCGCTCTCGACAACGGCATCAGCGTCGCCGCCAAGACGGGGACGGCGCAGCTCAACGGGCCTGGCGAGCCGGAACGCTCCCACGCCTGGATCGTCGCATTCGCGCCGGTCGAGCAGCCGAAGTACGCGGTCGCGGTGATGCTCAAGGGCACGAACGCCGAGATCTCGGCCGGCACGGGTGGCCGACTCGGCGGACCGATCGCCAAGGCCATGCTCGACGAGATGTTCGGCATCGACCCGCCGACGACCGCCGACGAGCCGGCGCCGACCAGCCAACCGACCGGCGAGGTCGATCAGTGACCCCACGCGGGCCCGACCACCCCGTTCGCCGACTCCACCACAGCGGATCCACGAACACCGCTGTTCGCACCGCCGCTTCGAGCGGATTCAGGACCGCCGGGCCCGGAGCGACCGTTCGCCGACTCCACCACAGCGGATCCACGAACACCGCTGTTCGCACCGCCGCTTCGAGCGGATTCAGGACCGCCGGGCCCGGAGCGACCGTTCGCCGACTCCACCACAGCGGATCCACGAACACCGCTGTTCGCACCGCCGCTTCGAGCGGATCGGAGGAGGGGCGAGGGTGGAACGAGTGCCCGGTCGTTGAAGCACGGCTGAACACGTTCTTCCAGGGTGTGTCGATAACCTCGGTCAACGTTCGATCGACCCCTCCCGGAGCGGTCGGTCAGAGGCAACCAGTATGAGCAGCAGCGGTGACGCCACGGTCATCAACGACCGCTACGAGATCCACAAGCGCGTGGGGCGCGGCGGGATGGCCGACGTCTTCATGGCGCGCGACCTCCTGCTCGATCGGCAGGTCGCGATCAAGATCCTCTTCCCCGAGTTCGCGATCGACCCCAACTTCGTCGAGCGTTTCCGGCGTGAGGCACAGGCCGCAGCCAACCTGAGCCATCCCAACATCGTCAACGTCTACGACTGGGGCAAGTACGAGGGCACCTACTTCATCGCCATGGAGTACGTCCAGGGCCGCACCCTCGCCGAGATCCTCAAGACCAACCGTCAGCTCACGCCCAAACAGGCAGCAGAGATCGCGAGCGAGGTGGCGGCGGCGCTGGGGTTCGCCCACGAGGCAGGACTCGCCCACCGCGACATCAAACCGGCCAACATCCTGATCGGCGCCAACGGTCAGGTGAAGGTCGCCGATTTCGGCATCGCCCGGGCGATGAACTCGGCGACGGAATCGAACCTGACCCAGGCCGGTTCGGTGATGGGCACTGCGTCGTACTTCTCACCGGAGCAGGCGCAGGGCGCACAACCCGACCCGCGCAGCGACCTGTACTCGCTCGGCATCGTGATGTACGAGATGGTCGCCGGGAAGCCGCCGTTCACGGGCGAGAACCCGGTGGCGATCGCGTACAAGCAGGTCCACGACCAGCCCACCCCGCTCAACAAGATCGTCAACGGCGTCCCGCGCCCGTTCGAGGCGATCACGGCCAAACTGCTGGCCAAGGACCCGACCCTGAGGTATCCGAGCGCCCATGCGCTCCGCGACGACCTGCGTCGCTTCCGCAACGGCGAGCAGGTCCAGGCACTGGTCGCGGCCGCCGCACGGCCAGGCGCCGCGATCGCCGGGCTCGGCCGCACGGCCACGGCGGCGGGAACGACTCGCCCGGTCGGGACGACCCCCACCGTCGCCCAACCCGGACAGGCCGCTCCGACCACGGCACATCCACCGATCGCCGGCGCACCGACCGCTGCGATGCCGTCCCAACCCGGGCCCGATCTCACCGCCTATCCACCCGGTGCCTCGACCGACGCCCGCTACTACCAGGACCACAACTCGCGGACCGGCTGGTACGCGCTGGCGGCGTTCATCGCCCTCATCGCGTTGGTCGCGGGCGGGGTGTTGCTGTACCAGGGGCTCACCCAGGAAGGCGAGCGCGAGTCGTCGGCGCTCACGCTCGACAACTACCTCAACCAGTCGCTCGACTCCGTGACGGGTGCCCTCGACGCGCTCGGTCTGCCCTACGTCGTGTTCCCGGAGGACAACCCGCTCGTACCCGAGGAGTTCGTCCACCGAACGGTCCCCGAGGCCGGCACCGTCGTCCCCGAGGGTGCTGTGATCGAGCTGTACTATCGCCCGACCGAGGCACTCGTCGCCGTGCCCAACGTCGAGGGCCGACCGCTCGACGAGGCAATCCAGATCCTCGGCGCCGAGGGCTTCCAAGTGGTCGAGATGCGCGAGCTCAGCGATGTGGCGGAAGGTCTCGTGATCCGCACGGAGCCCGGCGCCGGCGAGCTCGTGCCGCAGGAACAACCGATCACGATCGTCGTCTCCGGTGGCGCCGACCAGGTATCGATTCCGCCGACCGTCATCAACGACCCCGTCGACGTCGCCCGTCAGCTGCTCGAGTCCGACGAGTACGGACTCGTCGTCACCGTCGTCGAGGAGGTCGACGACGTGATCGAGGCGGGCGTCGTGATCCGCACCAATCCGCCGCCCAACACCCTGGTCGATCGCGGCAGCACGGTCGAGCTCGTCGTCAGCTCCGGCCCAGGCCAGGTTCGCGTACCCCCGCTCGTCGGTCTGACGGAGGGCCAGGCGCGGAACCTGGCCGACGAGGCCGGGCTCAGCATCGAGGTCACGCGTCAGGAGCTGGAACCCGGTGATGCTCGCGACGGCACGGTGCTGGAGCAGAGCGTTCCCCAGGGGCAGGAGGTCGATCGCGGCACGGCGATCGCCGTCGTCGTCGGCCAGGCCAGCGTGGCCGAGACGACCACGACCACCACCACCACGACGACGACCACGACGGTGCCCACGACCACAGCGCCACCCACGACCGCACCAGCGACCACCGCCCCGGCCACCGCTACCACGACGACGTCACCCTGACGCCCGCACCGGGCTCGAACCCACCGGTCACTCCGCTCGCGGGTCGCCCGAGCCGAGCACCGATCCGTGAGGCTCGAACGTTCCGGGGTTCGCATCGCCCGCGATGGTCACCCACCCTGGGCGGCGACGTGAGAGATCTCACCGATCCGCACCGGTCACCGCCTCGAGCGCGGAGGCTCGATCGGGTCCTCAGGCGACCCGATCGAGGAAGTTCCGCAACAGGTCGTGGCCACAGCCGGTCAGGATGCTCTCGGGGTGGAACTGCACGCCCTCCACGTCGACGTCGCGGTGCCGCACGCCCATGACGATGCCGTCGGGCGACCGCGCCGTCACCTCCAACTCGTCGGGCACCGTCTCGGGATCGAGCACGAGTGAGTGGTATCTGGTCGCCGTCAGCGGGGAGGGCAGACCGGCGAACACCCCGACGCCGTGGTGCTCGATCGGCGACGTCTTGCCGTGCATCAGCTGAGGCGCCCGGACGACCGCAGCGCCGTACACGTGGCCGATCGCCTGGTGTCCGAGGCACACCCCGAGCACGGGTGTACCGGCGGCGGCGAAGACCGAGACGGCGGCGCAGATGATGCCCGCCGTCTCCGGGCGTCCCGGCCCCGGCGACAACAACACGCCGTCGGGTTCGAGCCCCAACGCATCGTCGACCGTGATCTCGTCGTTGCGGTACACGATCGGGACGGCGCCCAGCTCACCCAGGTACTGCACGAGGTTGTAGACGAACGAGTCGTAGGAGTCGATCACGAGGATGCGCGCCACGCCTGGCACGCTACCGATCGGGTCGCCGCTACGACGCAGGGCGAGATGGCCCGACGCGAGCCCTGGCGCTCGGGCGACTGGGGTCGACGGCACGCGCGATCTCGTGTCGACCCCTAGACTCTCGGTTCGTGGCACCTCCAAAGCGCAAGACCGGTGGCGGGCGGACGACGCCGAAGGGCACGCGCCCCGGCGAGCAGAAATTCGCCAACCCCGAGGAGAACGTGCGCGGCGTGCACACGTCGTCGCGGTACACCCCGCCGGTGACGTCCGAGATGAGGGCCCCCAAGCCGTGGATCCCGGTGCTGATGGTCGCGTTGTTCATCGTCGGGATGATCGTGATCATCCTGCGCAACCTCGTCTTCACGGGGAACAACTGGTTGACGCTGGTCGGCTTGGGCTGCATCCTCGGCGGTCTCTACACCGCGACAAAGTGGCGATAGCCGGCCGTTTCGCGCGCACCGCGTCGAGGTGTCGGTGGGCGATCGACCACCCGTCGTCCACATGTCCGGAATGACAGCGATGTCGTTTCCCCCAGTGTTATCCACAGTGTTGTGGACAGGTCGGAGGCGCCTCAGTCGTACAGCGGCGCGACGACGATCATGTCTTCGAGGCAATGCCTCGGGGGTGGCGGATCCTGGTCGGGGGCCAGGGTCAACTTCAGCTCCACCCCACAGACATCGCACCGATACCTGACGTTCACCTTCCGGAGCTCACCCGGTTCCGGCGGGGGAGCGGGAGGCGCCGAAAGCGCTTGCAGCATCGCCATCCCGGTCCGCCAGAGCACCACCATCAACACGAGTCCGACGAGGATCCACACCACACTCCCCACAGACACGGCGATCAGCATGATCCCACGCTACCGGGTTATCCCCAGGGCCTGTGGGCAGCGGCGGGGACCCCGAGGAACGCTGTGATCAGGGAGTTCTCAAGATGTTCGGTCATCCGAGCCGCTCGATGATCGTAGCGTTCGCCATGCCCCCGCCCTCGCACATCGTCTGGAGCCCGTAGCGACCGCCGCTGCGTTCGAGCTCGTGCACGAGCGTCGTCATCAACCGGGCACCGGAACAGCCGAGGGGGTGACCCAGCGCGATCGCCCCACCGTTGACGTTGACCCTCGACATGTCGGGATGGAGCTCGCGTTCCCATGCCAGCACGACGGACGCGAACGCTTCGTTGATCTCGAACAGATCCATCTGGTCGAGGCTCAGGCCTGCTCGCGAGAGCACCTTCCGGGTGGCCGGCATCGGCGCCGTCAGCATCAGTCGAGGGTCGGCACCGGCCACCGCGAACTCGACGAAGCGTGCGATCGGCGTGAGTCCGAGCTCGACCGCGCGGTCTTCGCTCATGATCAACAGAGCGGCCGCACCATCGGTGATCTGGGACGAGTTGCCGGCCGTGACACGTCCGCCGTCGGCCTCCGACACGAACACCGGTCTGAGCATGGCGAGGGTGTCGACCGTCGTCTCACGGAGTCCCTCGTCGCGTGTCACCGGTGAGCCGTCGGCACCCGCGACCGGCACGATCTCGCGCTCGAAGCGACCCTCCGCCGTGGCCGCCGCCGCGAGCTGCTGCGACCGGGCCCCGAACTCGTCCATCTCGTCGCGAGCGATGTTCCACTCGGCGGCGATCAGCTCGGCCGAGATGCCCTGAGGCACCAGCCCGCCCTGCGAGGCGTACCGGGCGCCGATCCGCGGTCCGAACGGGTAGCCGTACTTCCCGTCCGCCATCGACGACCCCATCGGGATTCGAGTCATCACCTCGACGCCACCGGCGACGACGACGTCGTAGGCGCCCGCCATGACGCCCTGAGCGGCGAAGTGGGCCGCCTGCTGTCCGGAGCCGCACTGACGGTCGACCGTGGTCCCCGGGACCGACTCCGGCCACCCGGCAGCGAGCACCGCGTTGCGCGCGACGTTGACGGCCTGCTCCCCCACCTGCATCACGCAGCCGAGGACGACGTCGTCGACGACCTGCGGATCGATCCCCGTCCGGTCCTGCAGCGCGACGAGCACCTCGGCGGCGAGATCGACCGGATGCCACTCCTTGAGCCTGCCGTTGCGCTTGCCGAGCGGTGTGCGGATCGCGTCGACGATGACGGCGGTGGGCATGAGCGCAGTCTGGTCGGGCCGGCAGCGCCAGAGCCAACCGGAGCAGGACCGCTGGATGGTGCTGCGATGGACGCCGCAGCTCGTACACGCGAGACTCGGCCACCATGACGACCCGCTCCACCGCTACCGAGATCGATGCCCGCGTCGCGGGGCAGACCACGCCGAAGCTGTTCCTCGAGCAGGCACGATCACAACCCGACTTCCCCCTGTTGAATTCGATGAAACCCGACGGCGGCTGGAACACCTGGACGGTCGCCGACGTACGCGACCTGAGTGCCCAGGCGGCGGCCGGGCTGCTCGCCGACCGTGTCGAACCCGGTGAGCGTGTGCTCTTGATGATGAGGAATCGACCCGATTTCCACTGGCTCGACCTGGCGGCCCAGTTCGTGCGATCGACGGCCGTGTCGATCTACAACTCCTCGTCGCCCGAGGAGATCCAGTACCTGGCCAGTCACGCCGAGGCGCGCATCGCGATCCTCGAGGACGACGGCTTCCTGCAACGACTGCTCAAGGTCCGCGGCGATCTCCCGGTGCTCGAGAAGATCTACGTGATCCACCCGCCCGAGGGCGACCTTCCCGAGGGTGTCCACCCGATCTCGGAGCTGATGGGTCAGGGCTCGGCCGATCTCTCGGCCCTCGCCGCTGCCACCGAGCCGAGCGACCTCGCGACCCTCATCTACACCTCCGGTACCACCGGCCCGCCCAAGGGCGTGATGATCAGTCAGTACAACGTCGTGTTCACCGCCGACTCGCTGTTCGAGAGCATCGAGGACCCGAACGCGCACGGTTGGCGCGTCGTGTCGTACCTGCCGATGGCCCACATCGCCGAGCGGATGACGAGCCACTACCGAACCTTGATCGACGGCCTCGAGGTGTACTGCTGTCCCGACCCGAACCAGTTGATGCCATACCTGAAGGAGGTGCACCCGCAGATGGTGTTCGGCGTGCCACGGGTGTTCGAGAAGATCTACGCCGGTGTCAACGCCGCCCTCGCGGCCGATCCCGAGAAGCAGCAGCAGTTCAACGACGGTGTCGCAGCCGCGATCGAGATCAAGCGGGCCGAGCTCGCGGGCACCGCGACGCAGGAGCAACTCGACACCTGGGCCTTCCTCGACGCGGTTGCCTTCTCTGCGGTCCGTGGGCTGGTCGGGCTCGACGCCGTCGAACTGGCGATCACCGGAGCTGCCCCCCTGCCGGCGGCGATCCTGGAATGGTTCAACGCGATCGGGGTCAATCTGGCCGAGATCTACGGGCTGTCCGAGACGACCGGCCCGATGACCTTCTCGCCGCGCCGCAACAAGCCCGGCATGGTCGGTCAGCAGATCCCGGGTTGCGAGGTCACGCTCGCCGACGACGGTGAGGTCATCTGTCGCGGCGGCAACATCTTCCAGGGCTACCTCAACGCGCCCGAGAAGACCGCCGAGGTGCTCGTCGACGGGTGGTTCCACTCCGGTGACATCGGGGAGATGGACGACGAGGGCTACCTCCGTATCGTCGACCGCAAGAAGGAGCTGATCATCACCTCCGGGGGCAAGAACATCAGCCCCGCCAACCTCGAGGCGGCACTCAAGATGATTCCGCTCGTCGGTCAGGCGTGTGCGATCGGTGACCAGCGCAAGTTCTGCTCGGCGCTGCTCGTGCTCGATCCGGAAGCGGCACCGATCTGGGCCGCCGCCAACGGCAAGTCCGGTACGTCGCTTCACGAACTGGCGGCCGACGACGACGTGCGCGCCGTGATCCAGGCCGGCGTCGACGAGATCAATCAGCAGTTCGCACAGGTCGAGCAGATCAAGCGGTTCATCGTGCTGGGTGAGGAGTGGCTCCCCGACTCGGACGTGCTCACGCCCACCTCGAAGCTGAAACGACGCGGCATCCACGCCCGTTACGCCGAGGCGATCGAATCCATGTACGCCTGATCGCGGCTCGTCCCGACACGAATTCCGATCAGCTGAGGTCGAGCTCGAAGCCGTCGATCGGGTCCAGGAGCACGTACCGCTCGAGCCGAAGACCGATCGTGTCGCCCTCGCGAAGCCGCCCGGGACCGGATCCGTACGCCGAACCCGCGAGCTTGACGGTCATCGGCCGGCCGCCGACGCGGCACCACAGCGACGTCGCCGTGCCCAACCGCTGGACTCGGTCGATCGTCGCCCGGATGTGACCGCGTTCGTCGACGTGCCACCACTCGGGCCGCACGACGAGTTGGAGGCGTCGGCCGGCGTGCCGACGCAGGGCCGGCGCCCATGCGCGGATGCGGAAGCCCGGGTGCACCAGCCACGCACCCTCGACGTCGGTCTGGACCTGGATCTCGATGACGTCGGCGTCACCGGTCATCAGCGCGGCGGACGCCGTCAGCGGATGCTCGTAGATGTCGAGCGGAGCGCCGATCTGGGTGATCCGGCCGCGCTCGATCACGGCGAGGCGGTCGGAGAAGGCCATCGCGTCGAGGGCGTCGTTGGTCGCGATCACCGTGGTGACGCCGAAGCCGCGCTGGATGAGCGAGAGCTCTCGGCGGATCAGCGACGCCCGGCCGTCGTCGAGGTGGGCGAACGGTTCGTCGAGGAGCAGGACGTCCGGGGCCCGGACCATGGCGCGCGCGATCTGGACCAGTTGGGCCTCGCCGGCCGAGAGCGCCCTGGGCGACATCTGCAGCAGCGACTCGATGTGCAGAGCGCGGGCCTCGGCGCCGACACGCTGTCGGATCTCGTCGAGCGGATCGTGTCGCACCTCCAGTGGGAACGAGATGTTGCGACCGACGGATCGTTTCGGATACAGCGCCGGCTGCTGGAACACGAAGGCGACCCCTCGCTCGGCCGGCGGAGCGGTCGTGACATCGAGGCACCCGATGCGGACCCACCCGTCCGTGACCGGGTCGAGACCGGCGATCGCGCGGAGCAACGTCGTCTTGCCGCTGCCGGACGATCCGACGATGCCGAGAACGTCACCCGGCTCGATCGTCAGGTCGACACCGCGCAGCACGTCGGTGCCGCCCTTTCGGACGGTCACGCCTTCGAGCTCGATCGGCGTCACCACGTCAGGCTACGCCCGACCGGGTAGGCGCCGCCCGCGGCGGTCGCCGTGACGCAGTCACCGTCGCACGTGACCGTGACGCAGTCACCGTCACACGATGACCCGTGACGCGGTCACCGTGACGGTGCGAGCGCTCTCACGATCAGGTCGAGGAACACGTCGATGTCGCGATCGGTGACGTCGTCGTTCTCGACGAGACGTTTGGCGACGAACGGTCCCTGCACGAAGTACATCGCCATCTCGAGATCGATCTCGGGATCGACCTCACCGCGAGCGAAGCCGCGTTGGATCGCGATCCGCAACGGGGCGTGACGCACCTCCTGGGCCTGCCGGTAGACGGTCTCGAAATCCGGGTCAGCGATCGCGCGGCTCAACATCGACGCGAACAGCTGACGGAACGCCCGATGCCGCACGATGCCGGTGAAGGCCCGGACGATCGCCTCGAGATCAGCTCGCAGTGACCCGTGATCGGGCGTGGCGACCTCTTCGATCATGTCGTCGATGGCGGTGATGACCAGCTCATCGAGGTTGCCGAAGTGCCGATAGATCGTGGTCTTGGCGACACCCGAACGTCGGGCGACCTCGTCGAGGGTGCACGCGTCGAGGCCCTGCTGCACGATCGTGTCCTGTGCAGCAGCGAGCATCTTGCTGCGCGCTTCCTCGCTGAGTGGTCGAGCCATGGTGCTAATCCAAGGTAGCGGAATTATCTGCCGACGACCACCCTCGAAGGGCCACCAAATCCATGCGATAGTGTGACCATCGGCACATCGCAGCGATATTCCGCTACTGGACGGTTGCGCTTTCCGCCGAGATGCGGTAGAACCGACGGGTCGGATCTCAACCACCCCTCAGGAGCCCCGCATGTATCGCACACTCGCCCGCTGGTGCTACCGGAATCGATGGACCGTCGTCGGCATCTGGATCGCCCTGATCGTGGGCCTCAACGCCGCCGGTGGAGCCATCGGCGCTGCCTTCAACGGCGAGTTCGAGACGCCAGCCTCCGAGAGCGCCAGCGGCTTCGACACGCTCGACGCCTACTTCCCCGGCGCCGGCAGTGCGTTCGGCGGCCAGATCGTGTTCCAAAGCCCCGACGGCGTCGAGCGAGCCGAGGTCGCCGGACCGATGTCGGCGCTGTTCGACGACGTTTCCGAGATCGTCGGCGTCACGGTGATCAGCCCGTATACCCCGTTCGGCGCAGAACAGATCAACACCGACGGCACGATCGCGTTCGCGCAGCTCAACCTCGCGGACGACATCGACGACACCGAGGCGACCGCGATCGGCGTCGAGATCGACGAGATGCTGCCCGAGATCGAGGGCGTCCGAATCGAGATCGGCGGTGCCGCGCTCGGTGAGTTCGAACCGCCGGAGTCGGAGCTGATCGGACTCGCATTCGCGATCGTGGTGCTGATCCTGGCGTTCGGTTCAGTGCTCGCCATGGGGCTGCCGATCGGTATCGCCATCGCCGGCGTGGGTGCCGGCGGCTTCGGACTCGTCAGCCTCCTCACCCACGGATTCACGATCCCGGAGTTCGCGCCGCTCATCGGCATCATGATCGGCCTCGGGGTCGGTATCGACTACGCGCTGTTCATCATCACCCGATACCGCGAGCTCACCCGGGCCGGCGCCACGTCGGAGCAGGCGACGGTCGGCGCGATGGACACCGCCGGCCGCGCCGTGGTGTTCGCGGGGATCACCGTCGTCCTGTCGCTGCTCGGCATGCTCCTGATCGGGCTGAAGTTCGTCGCCGGTCTCGGCATCGCGGCTGCGGCCACCGTTGCGCTCACCCTCCTGGCCTCGATCACCCTCCTGCCGGCACTGCTGGCACTCGCCCACGACCGCATCGAGGTCACTCGCTGGCGCGGCCTCATCGCTGCGGGCTTCGCTGCGATCGCGCTGCTGGGCCTCGGTCTCGGCATCCCGGTCATCGGCGCGTTCGGTGGAGTCTTCCTGGTCGTCACCCTGCTCGCCAGTCTGGCCATCAAGCCGTTGCGCCGCCAGGTGCCACCCCGCAAGGAGAAGCCGATCCGGGAGACCTGGGCGTATCGATGGAGCCGTGTCGTGCAGGCTCGACCCTGGTCTGGCGTCCTGGTCGCCGGCGGGCTCCTGCTCGTCCTCACGGCACCCGTGCTCGGACTGCGTCTCGGGTTCTCCGACGAAGGCAACTTCTCGGAGAACACGACGACCCGCCAGGCATACGACCTGATCGCCGAGGGCTTCGGACCGGGGTTCAACGGTCCGTTCATCCTCGCCGTCGAGGTCGACGGCCCCGGTGACTCGCAGATCGTGGAGCAACTGGCGACGGCAGTCGAAGCCGACCCCGGTGTCGCTGTCGTTTCACCGCCCTTCCCGAGCGACCAGGAGGACCCTGCGGCGTCCGAAGCGTTCGTGCTCCGCATCGTGCCCACCACGTCGCCTCAGGACGAGGCGACCGAGGACACCGTCGCCCGGCTGCGCTCCGAGGTGATCTCACCGATCGTCGACGGCACCGGTGTCGCGGCCAACCTCACCGGCGCAGTTCCCGCCAACATCGACTTCAGCGACTATCTCGGCGGGCGCATCATCGTGTTCTTCGGCGCCGTGCTCGCAGTGTCGTTCGTCCTGTTGATGATGGTGTTCCGCTCGCTGTTGGTGCCGCTCAAAGCCGTGATCATGAACATGCTCTCGATCTCGGCCGCCTACGGCGTCGTGGTCGCGATCTTCCAGTGGGGTTGGCTCGGCGGTCTGACCGGCATCGAGCCGGCCCCGATCGAGCCGTTCGTTCCGATGATGCTGTTCGCGATCGTGTTCGGTCTGTCGATGGACTACGAGGTGTTCCTGCTCTCACGGGTCAAGGAGGAGTACGACCGCACCGGCGACCCGGTGAACTCGGTCGCGGACGGTCTCGCTGCAACGGCACGGGTCATCACCGCCGCGGCCGCCATCATGGTGGTCGTGTTCGGCGCGTTCCTGCTCGAGGACAACCGCATCGTCAAGTTGTTCGGCACCGGTCTCGCGCTCGCCGTCCTCCTCGACGCGACGCTCGTGCGCATGTTGCTCGTGCCGGCGACGATGGAGCTGCTCGGTTCGAAGAACTGGTGGTTGCCCAAGTGGCTCGATCGGATCCTGCCGACCCTGAACGTCGAAGGCCACGAGCTCGAGGAGCTCCACGCCTCGATCAACGGCAACGGCGACGGGCTTCGTCCGCCTCGGGAATCGGAGCCCGATCTGGTCGGCACCCGCAACTGACGGTGGTCGCCACCGGCGGTCGCGCCGACGAGCTGTCATCGTGAGTCGAGGTGATCGTCGGGGGCGGGCGCAGTGCCGAGCCGATCGCTGACGTCGCTGAGCGCGGTGATCTGCTCGTCCGACAAGCCGCTCGCGAAGTGCGCCTGCACCGACCGACGGTACGTGATGCTCATCTCGCGCCAGAGGGTGCGACCGCGAGACGTCAGCTCGATGTCGACGGCACGATGATCCTCAGGGTCGACGCCGCGATGGCGGGCGACCCAGCCCTCCTCCTCCAGCCGGTCGAGTCGTCGGCTGAGGCTCGACGCCGGGATCCGCATCGCCGCCGCGATGTCCTGAGGACGGGCTCTCGCCCCGAGCTCTCGGAGCGCAGCGAGCACCTCGAACGAGCCGAGCGGGACCGCCCACTCCCGCCGGAGATCGTCGTCGATGCGTCGCGTCAGATCACCGACCAGCGACTGCAACTCGCGCCATGCACGCAGCCGCGTGGCGTCGAGCCGGGGCATCGCGTGGCGGCGACCCTCAGGCCGTCGCCTTGAGCGCCGCGCCCAACGCCGACACCGCTTCGTCGATGTCGGCGGCCGTGGCGACGAGGGGCGGCATGAAGCGGATGATGTTGCCACGCGTCCCGGCGTTCATGAGGATCAACCTGCCCTCGTGCAGACAGTGCTGTAGCAGGGGGGGCACGACGGCAGGGTCTTCGAAGCTGGCGCCCACCATCAGTCCGGGGCCCCGCACCTGCCTCAGCACCGGGAAGCGCTCCTTCAGCTCGCTCAAGCCGTCGCGGAGCTGGGTGCCCCTGGCCCTGACGTTGTCCATGAAGCCGGGGGCGGTCATCACGTCGATCGTGGCGAGCGCGGCTGCACATCCGATCGGATTGCCGCCGTACGTGCCGCCGTGGCTGCCGCGGGGCCACAAGTCGTCGAGTTCGCGACGGGTGCCGAGCGCGGAGAACGGAAACCCGGAGGCGATGCCCTTGGCCATGCAGACGATGTCGGGTTCGACGCCGAGATGGTCGGTCGCGAACCACTCGCCGGTGCGCCCGAACCCGCTCTGCACCTCGTCGGCGATGAACAGGATCCCGTGCTCGCGGCACCGTTCGGCGATTCCCTCGACGAACGCTCGCGGCGCCGGGATGTACCCGCCTTCCCCGAGGACGGGTTCGAGGATCGCGCACGCGGTCTCGGCTGGCGCCGTACGGGTGAGCAGGAGCCCGTCGAATGCCTTGAGAGAGGCGTTGATGGTCGCTTCCTGGTCGGAGGCCAGCGGGTCGGGGAAGGGGGCGACGTGCACGCCTCCGGGGAGCTCGGCGTGCCCGGCGCGGTAGATCGTCTTCGAGGTCGTCATCGCCATCCCGAGGTGGGTCCGCCCGTGGAACGAACCCTGGAAGACGATCACGTTGGGTCGCTTCGTCGCTTGCTTCGCGAGCTTGACGGCAGCCTCGGTGATCTCGGCACCGGAGTTCGCGAAGAAGAAGGTGTCGATGCTCTCCGGCGTCACCTCGTTCAGCTTCGCCGCCAGCGGTTCGAGCAGGTCGTGGGTGAACACGTTCGCCTGGGCGTGGATGAAACGTTCCGCCTGGGCGGCGATCGCGGCGACGACCTTCGGGTGGCAGTGCCCGGTGGAGTTCACCGCGATGCCGGCGGCGAAATCCAGGTACTCGTGACCGTCGACCGTCGTGACGCGACAGCCCCGGCCGCTCGCGACCTCGAGGTCGGTCACCTTGAACCACACGTTCGAGAGGTGTGACATGCCGCGAGCCTAGACACTCGACCGCCGGTGGCTCGCAACAGCACGAGCGAGGGGTTCCGTCGGGCGCCGATCGCCCGACACCGAACGGTTCGCGCCCAGCGGGGCGGCGGCGAACACGGACCGTCGAGATCTTGAGGAACGCCAGAGGCAGACCTCACATAGCATTGCTATCTGAATTGTCAAGTCTGTGTCAGATCGGGACGATCAGACATACATGACCACCCGTCTGCATCAGGTGTACCTCGCCTTGGTCGCCCTCGTCGCCACGACGTACTTCGTGATTCCGACCACCACGCTGTCGAAGTTGCTCCTCTACAACGGGATCGGTCTGTCCGCGGTGATCGCCCTGTTCATCGGGATCAGGCGGAACCAACCGGGGAACCGCCGGGCCTGGTTGCTGATCGGTGCCGGTCAGGCGTCGTTCCTCACGGCCGACATCGTCTACTACGTCCTCGAGGCGACCAGTGAGACGGCGCCCTTCCCGTCGCCTGCCGACGCCTTCTACCTCGGGATGTACCCGCTCGTCATCATGGGCCTCGTCAGCCTGTACCGCCAGTCGTCGCCGCATAGGGACTGGGCCGGACTCGTCGATGCCGGGTTGGTCGCCGTCGCAACGTTCGCCGTACTGGGCATCTTGATCATGGACTCCTACGTCAGCGACCCGACGCTCAACCTCCAGGGTCGCCTGATCTCGCTCGCGTACCCGGTCATGGACGTCGCCCTGCTCGCGGTCGCCGCACGACTCGCCGGCGCCGTCCACCTCCGCAATCGGTCGTTCGCGATGTTGGCGGCCGGCCTCTGCAGTCTCCTGGTCGCCGACACCATCTACGGAGTGCTCCAGTCGGCTGGTGCGTTCGAGACCGGCGGCGTCGCCGATGCGTTCTGGATCGGGTTCTACGCGTTCGTCGGAGCAGCTGCGCTGCACCCGTCGAGCGGTGAACCGATCGAACCCCGGACGATCAACACCGGCCACATCACACGCCATCGTCTGATGGTGCTGTGCCTCGTCGTGCTCACGGTGCCCATCATCGATCTGATCTGGGGCAAGCCCTTCGACAAGCTGCTCACGATCTGTGCCTCGATGCTCATGTTCCTGCTGGTGCTCGGCCGCCTGCTCGGCCTCGTGAGCATCATCCAGGCGAACGAGGCCAAGGCGTTGCACGACGCCCGGCATGATTCCCTGACGGGGCTCGCCAATCGGGTCCTCTTCAACGAGCGGGTCGAGGATCTCGTGGCCCGCAAGACCTCGGGCGTGGTGTCGGTGCTGTTCGTCGACCTCGACGACTTCAAGATCGTCAACGACAGCCTCGGCCACGAGGCCGGTGACCGACTGCTCGTCACGGTGGCCGAACGTCTCCAACTCTGTATTCGCGGCAACGACGTCGTCGCGCGCCTGAGCGGCGACGAGTTCGCCGTCCTGCTCGAGAGCGCCGTCGACCGCCAGGATGCGATCGCGGTCGCCGAACGCGTCCGAGATTCGCTCGAGACGCCCGTCGCGATCGGCGATCGGGAGGTGCGGGTGTCCGCATCGGTCGGCATCGCCGTCCAGCGTCACGACGACGTCGAGCAGGCAGACGCGCTGCTGCGCGCGGCTGACGTGGCGATGTACCGTGCCAAGCGGAAGGGCAAGGGGCGCTTCGAGTTCTTCGAGCGCGACATGCAGTTCGAGGCCATCGAACGGCTCGACCTCAAGACCGACCTCCAGTCGGCCCTCGAGCGCGGGCAGCTCGAGCTCTACTACCAACCGATCATCAAGGTGCGCGGCGAGAAGCTGGTCTCGGTCGAGGCCCTGCTGCGCTGGAACCACCCGACCCGCGGACTCGTCGAGCCCGATCGATTCATCCCGCTGGCGGAGCAGACCGGTCTCATCGTGCCGATCGGGCGCTGGGTGCTCCGCGAGGCCTGCCGGCAGGTCGTCCGCTGGCGCAAGGAGTTCCCGGACACCGCGCCTGAAGGGGTGTGCGTCAACCTGTCCGTCCGCCAGCTGCACGACCCGCGGCTGCTCGAGGACGTCGCCGATGCCCTGCGCGAGTCGAGCCTCGAACCGACGGCACTGACGCTGGAGATCACCGAGAGCATGCTCATCGAGGAGACCGATCGCGGGTCGCGTGCGTTGGAACAGCTCGAGGCGATGCAGGTCAGGATCGCGATCGACGACTTCGGCACGGGGTACTCGTCGCTCAGCTACCTCCGTCGCTTCCCGGTCGACACGATCAAGATCGATCGCTCGTTCGTGCAGGAGATGATCGAGTCGAAGACATCGGAGTCGCTCGTGCGGGCCGTCATCGATCTCGCTCACTCGCTGAACGTCGACACCGTCGCCGAAGGCGTCGAGACCCAGGACCAGTTCGACACCCTCGCGGCGCTCAAGTGCGACCGGGTGCAGGGATACCTCATCGCCCGGCCCGTACCGGCGGCCGGACTCGCCGAGCTGCTCGGCCACGTGACCCAGGAGGCCGGGCGTCAACGCAGCGCCGAGCTCCGGACCGAAGTGCTCGAGGGACTCGCGGCGATCGAGAAGCGATCGGCCGATCTCGGCCGCCTCCACAGCGATCTCGAGGTTCCCGTGGTCGCACGCCTGCGCTGGATGCTGACGTGGGGTGGCGTCTACGACGACTGGACCCCGTTCGTCGTCGCCGTTCGCAACAGCCGCGACGATCGGGTCGAGGCGGCCGCCGCGCTCGCTTACTCGTTCGGGGATGATGGCGTCGCCCGCGTCGTCGCGATGGGCCACTCGTCGATGGCCGCGACCTGGTTCCCGAGTCGCTCCGCTCGGGCCGAGCGGATGCTCGCACGGAGCATCCACGATCGACTCAACGCGTTCGAGTCAGGCTGGCGGTTGGAGCTGTATCAGATCCGTCACGACGACCCGGTCGTGAAGCTGCTCGCCCAACAGCTGCCCCACGCCGAGATGACCGCAGATCAGTGGGTGCCGAGGGTCGATCTGGGTGCCGCCACGGAGATCAACGGGTTGTTGTCGAAGAACATGCGGCGGCAGCTTCGCAAGGCGCGCAACCGGCTCGGAGAGGACGGCCGCGACGTCACGTTGGAGATCGCGTCGTCGGAGCTCGAGATCATCACCCTCGTGCCGAAGCTCGAGGCGATCCACCTGGAGCGCGACCACGCCAGCGGCCGCGCGAGCGACCTCGACGACCCTCGGGCGCGGGAGCTGTGGCGCCAACTCGTGTTGGCGTTCGCATCGAGTGGCGAGGCCGAGGTCACCACCTTGCTCATCGACGACGAGATCTCCGCGTACGTCATCGGCATCATCGACGACACGTCGTACCGGGTCTTCGACGGGCACCTCGATCAGCGGTTCAGCCGCTACTCGCCCGGCCGACTCGTGGAATCGGCCGTGCTCGAACGCGCCCTCGCCGACGGCAGGTTCGTGGATCTGGACTGGATGGCCGGCGTCGCAGCCGAGAAGATCCTGATGTCGAACTCCAACGACGCACGAGTGCAGCTCGTCGCCCATTCCCACGATGTGTCGGCGAATGCCGCCACGCAGTCCGCCGACGCGGACCTGTCGCTCACCATCGCCTGATCGCGTGTCCACGTGGCCGCCGTCCTCGCTCTGATCGCCGCCGTCGGCTGGGGCAGCTCCGACTTCGCCGCCGGAAGCGCCAGCCGCAGGTCGACCGCGGAGTCCGTCGTGCTGTTCACCCACTTCGTCGCGGCACTGTGCCTCGTGCCACTGGCGCTCACCGCCGGCACGCCCGCGTCCCAGGATCTCGTCTGGGGCATCGGAGCGGGGTTGGGCGGCGCGCTGGGTGCACTGCTGCTCTACCGGGGCCTCGCCAAGGGGATGATGGCCGTGGTGGCACCGGTCACCGCAGCGGGAGCAGCGACGATCCCCGTCGTGTTCGGGCTCGCGCGGGGCGAACGGATCACGGTGATCGGGATGGCCGGGATCGCGCTCGCGCTCGGTGCGATCGTCCTGATGTCGCTCTCGCCGTCGGAGCCCGGACCGGTCGACGTCGTGGTGCCGTCGGACAATCCCTTCGATCGGCCCCCGCTCGTCGACGGCCGAGTCGACGCACCTCCCGTTTCGGCGGTTCCGGTCGAGCCGAGCATCGGCAACACGGCCGATCCGACGGAAGAGGGAGCGGAGGCAGTCGGCGCCGACGAGGCGCTGGTCTGGCGCAGGCCGTGGATCGTGCCGACGCTGATGATCGTGGCCGTCCTGCTGGCGGCCGCCACGGCGGTGACACCGACGGTCGCCGCGCTCGCCGCCGGCACCGATCTTCCACCCGGCGGGGTGATGGCGCTGGTGTTCGCAGGAGGCACGACCCTCGTGGTCCTCGTGGGGATCGTCGTGCTCCTCCCGGTGATGATGCCACCGCGTCGCGCTGGATCGAACCGTGGCAGACGTCGGCGAGTGCTCCGTCAGCCGGGGCTCGTGGAGGCCGTCTTCTCCGGAGTCGGCTTCGGCATGTTCTTCGTCGCCCTCGCGCAGACGTCGACCGATGCGGGCATGTGGCCCCTGGTCTCGGCGCGCGGCACCTCCGTCATGCTGTTCATCGGCGCAGCCGGCCTCGCCGGTGTGGCGATCACGCCCGCCGCCGAAACCCGCGGCTCGATCCTCGTGGCCGGTGTGTTCGACGCCGTGGCAGCGATCAGCTTCCTCCTGGCGAGCCAACGGGGTCTGTTGGCCATCGCCGCCGTGCTCAGCTCGCTGTATCCCGGGGTGACGGTCCTGCTGGCGCGGGTGGTGACAAAGGAGCGCTGTGGACGGACGCAACTGATCGGCATGGTGGTCGCCGGGTCGTCGATCGGTCTGCTCGCACTCGCCTGACCGCTCCTCGTTGCGCATCGACGCGTTCTCGCGCGATCTCCTCATTGCGGTTCGTCGGCGTCAGAGCGTGGCGGCCACCTGGAGGGCGTCGTCCCAACCGATGCGGTTCATCAGGTGCTTGCGGAACGGCATCACGTGGCGTGGCATGTTCACACCGAGCACACCTCGGAGCCGACCAGCGGATCCGAAGACCGCAGCGAACTGGCGATCCTCGACCGATCCGGCGATCAGCCGAACCTCGTCGTCGGGCCCGGCGCGACCGAGGAACTGGACGCGTCGGTCGTATTGCTCACTCCAGAAGAACGGCACCGGTGCGTACGCATCGGTCGGTTGCAGCGCATCCTCGGAGATCAGGTTGGTGGCGGCCAACGCACCTTGCTCGGCGGCGTTGGTCCAGTGCTCGACACGCATCTCCTCGTCGAACACGGGGTTGTGCCATCGGGCGACGTCTCCGGCGGCGTAGATCTTCGGGACCCCGACGTTCAGGTCGGGTCCGCAGACGATGCCGTCGCGTAGCTCCAACCCTGATCCGTCGAGCCAGTCGGTGACCGGAGCGACGCCGATCCCGACCACGACGACGTCGGCCTGCTCGTGCCACCCACCATCGACGAGTACGGCGCCTGGGGCGAAACCTTCGACCTTGACGTCGCACCGGATCGACACACCATGGTCGGCGTGCACGGCGGCGACGGCGGTGCCCATGTCGGCGCCGAGCGCCCGCGTCAACGGCGCCGAGGCGCCCTCCAACACGACCACCTCGTTGCCGAGTTGTCGTGCGGTCGACGCGACCTCGAGACCGATGAACCCGGCGCCGATCACGACGATGCGCTTGCCGCCTCCGGCGATCCGATCGCGCAGGTCGAGGGAGTCGTCGAGGGTTCTGAGCACCACGACATGTGGATGCTCGTGTTGGCTCGGGAGGAGACGGGGCGCGGCACCGGTCGCCAGGATCAACCCGTCGAAGCGCACGGTCGTGCCGTCGCTCAGCGCCACCTCGCCGGCGCCCGGATCGAGTGCGACCGCGCGGATGCCCATCCGCCAGCTGGCATCGAGCGACCCCATGTCGTCGGGTTTGCGGAGCGCGATCCGCTCCGGCTCCCAGTCGCCCGAGAGCAGCCGCTTGGAGAGCGGCGGGCGGTCGTAGGGCAGGTGCGGTTCGGCGCCGATCACGGTGACCGCACCCTGGTACCCCCCGGTTCGCAGCGTCTCGACCGCTCGCAAGCCGGCCAACGACGCACCGACCACGACGGCATCGCGCATCATGTCTCGATTCGTAGCACGTCTGGTCCGTACCGTGTGGACATGGCCGATGCCCCACCCCTCACGATCGACGCGATCAATTCGATGGTTCGTCAGCAGTTTCCGGGCAGCGGCAGCTATTGCCTCGACCTCGGCGCCGACTACGCGGTGGCCGGCTACGACGTGCTCGATGCCGACATCCGTCCGGGCGGGTTCGTCTCGGGACCGGCCCAGTTCGCGCTGGCCGACTGTGCGCTCTGGTTCCTCTCGTTCGTCGGTCTCGACCGGATCGAACCGATGGCGCTGACCTCCGAGTTGTCGATTCGCTACCTTCGCCCTGCGATCGGCGAACGGCTGCGATGCCGCGCGACGCTCGAATCGGTCACCCGGCGCAGCGTCGTCGGCACTGTCCACGTCTGGTGCGACGACCGATCCGACCGGATCACTGCCGCCGCCCAGGGCACCTACGCCGTTCCGCTGCCACGCTGATCGCCATGAGTGAACGGCCCCGTTTCCATCTCGCGTTCGGCGTCGACGATCTCGCGGCTGCTCGCCGCTTCTACGGTGAGGTGCTCGGCTGTCGCGAGGGCCGGTCGGCCGAGCACTGGGTCGACTTCGACCTGTACGGCCACCAGATCGTCGCTCATCTGGTCGACTGTCGTGCGGATCGCGCCCACAACCCGGTCGACGGTGACCAGGTGCCCGTGCCGCATTTCGGCCTGCTCCTCGAACCGGCCGAGTGGCGACGACTGGCCGACCGTCTGCAGTCCGCCGACGTCGACTTCGTGATCGAGCCGCACACGCGCTTCGCCGGTGAACCGGGCGAGCAGTCGACGATGTTCGTGCTCGACCCAGCGGGTAACGCACTCGAGTTCAAGGCCTTTGCGGACGATTCGATGGTGTTCGCTCGATGACGGTGACGAACCACCGTCGTAGGATCCCACACCCACACCCCGTCACATTCGGGGTCAGACCCCGAATGTGACGTTCGAGGAGGAGGGAGACAGCGTGGACGACGACCGCCGCTATGTGATCGGGCTCGACAACGGTGGGACTGCGAACAAGTTCACGGTGATGGATCGCGACGGTCGATACCTCATCGACGAACTGATCGAGCTGCCCAGCCGTGTCACCGAAGGACCCGCTGCGGCGATCAGCGCGCTGCACGAGGCCTTCGACGCCGCGGTGCAGTCGGCGGGGGTCGCCCTCGACGAGGTCATCGGCGTCGGGTTCGACACGCCGGGTCCGGCGACCGCGGACGGTGTCATCTCCTCGAAGGGCGGCACCAACTTCGCGCACGTCGCCTGGCGTGGCTTCGACTTCCGCACCGCGCTCGAGGACGAGCTCGGTCTGCCCGTCGTCTACAGCAACGACGGCAACGCCGCCGCGCTCTATGCGCACTATCGGCACTTCGGACCGGTCGCCGGCGATCGTTCGTCGATCTCGGCCATCGTCGGGACCGGGCTGGGCGGTGGGGTGATCGAGAGCGGCCACATCGTGAAGGGCGCCGCCGGCATGGCCGGCGAGCTCGGCCACGTTCACATCCCGATGCAGGGCCTGCTCGCCGACGACCAGCCGATGCCGGCCTGCAACTGCGGGTTCGAGGGCGACGCCGAGAGCATCGCGTCGTTGACGGCGATCCGGAACCACCTGCTCCCCTTCTGGTTGACGCGCTACCCGGACCACGACCTCAACGGTGTCGAGCCGCTGGAGGCGGCGAAACTCGTTCGGGGCCTCGGCGAGCGCGGTGACGAGATGGCGCGCAACATCTTCGAACAGCAGGCGATGGCGATCGGCCGGCTCTTCACGATCGCCGCCAACTTCACCGATCCGGACGTCTACTTCGTGGGCGGCGGGGTGATCGAGGCCGAACCTGCGTTCCGCGACTGGTTCCTCGACCGGGTGCGGGAGCACACCTGGTTGCGCGATGAGCAACGTCGCGTCGCAGAGGTCGCGCTGGTGACCGATCTCGACATGGCCGGCGCACGGGGTTCGGCTGTGGCCGCCCTCAGCACCCTCGGCCACTGATCCCAAGGTCCCGCTCGCGTTCGTTCACAGCGAACGAAAGGTGATGCTCAGGCGCGGGCCCGTCGTGACCTTCACCTTCGGCACGGTGTGCTCCCAGAGGTGCTGACAGGCGCCACCCATGACGAAGAGGTCGCCGTGGCCGAGGTTCCACGACAGCGAATTGCCGCCGCCTCGGGGCCGGAGGCGAAACGGGCGCGGCGCACCCACGCTGACGATCGCGATGGTCGGGTTGGCCACCACGTGCCGGTGCCGGTCACCGTGCCACGCCACCGAATCGTTGCCGTCGCGGTACAGGTTGAAGCCGATCGAATCGAACGGTTCGTCATACCGGTCCGACAGCAGTTGCCGGACGTCATGGAGGATCGGGAGCGGCTCGGGCTCGCCGTGGTCGGCCCGCCACCAGGCCGACAACCGCGGTTCGTCGACGATCCGGTCGTACATCTTCACACCGGTGCGCTGGCGCAACGGCAGGGTCCGGATCAAGAAGTCGTAGACCTGGTCGGCGCCACGCAACCATCCGGGAGCGAGATCGACCCACGTCGTGGCATCGAGATCGAGGCGGTTCGCGTCGACGAACGACGCGTCGTACTCCGGCGACAGCGTGCCGAACAGCGACCCTTGATAGAACACACGTTCGATCCTCGCGCCATCGCCGTCCGCTGACAAGTCACCGAGAGCGGAGCCGACCGGTCCCGAGCGAGATCCCGATCACGACCGGCGCCAGCATCGTGACCGCCCCGACGACGACCAGAGGACCAACGGCCCCCGCCGGGACCACGACGATCGCCAGGCCGGTCACGCCGGCAACGACCCCCGCGGCGACGAACCATCCGCCGATGATCCGATGGGCCTCCCGCCAACTCGTGTCCGTCGTCGTCTCCTTGGTCCAGCCCCCGAGGGCGAAGTCGAGACGCCCCGACCGTCCCAACCACCCGACCGCGAGCACTCCGGTACCGAGCACCAGCATCACCGCCGCACCCGCGATCTGCTCGCCCTGCACGACGACGATCGTATTCGCATGCTGCTGGCACACTGCTCGAGTGACCGAGCACATCGACGACGCCTCCGATCAGCGGCTCGGCGACTACCGCGACCTTCGCGACGCCGCGGCTCGACGTCGGATCGAAGGTGACGAGTTCTTCATCGCCGAAGGGCCGGTCGCGATCGATCGCCTGATCGCCTCCGGTCACCGCATCCGTTCCGTCCTGGTCTCGCGCCAGCAGTACGAGCGGATGCAGGAGCTCCTCGAATCGCTCGCCGCACCGGTGTACGTGGTCGAACGCAGGTTGCTGCACGCCATCGTCGGGTTCGACCTCCATCGCGGCGCCATCGCCGCCGCCGATCGGCGAACATTGACATCGCTCGACGACCTCGCGGCCTTCAGCTCTCGTCTCGCCGTCCTGGAGGGGCTGAACGATCCGGAGAACCTCGGCGCGATCGCCCGTTCGGCACGAGCGTTCGGAATCGGCGGCCTCGTCCTCGATCCGACCTGCATCGATCCGTACACGCGTCGAACAGTGCGAGTCAGCATGGGCGAGGTGCTCTTCCTGCCCTGCTGCCGTCTCACCGAGGATGAGTGGCCGATGGCGATCGACCGTCTCCACCGGTCCGGCTTCGACACCTGGGCGATGACGCCGGCGCACGACAGCAGCGACATCTGGGGTCTGGACGTGCCCGAGCGGCTGGCCATCGTGCTCGGTGCCGAAGGACCGGGTCTGGCGGACCGCACCATGCGGACCGCGACCAGACGGGTCCGCGTCCCGATCCGGGCCGATGTCGATTCGCTCAACGTCGGCGCAGCAGCCGCGGTGGCCTTCGCGCTCAGCGACCGCGAGACTCGACCGACATGACCACCTCGCTCACGGAACTGCCGCCGCACCCCGACTACCGGCCGCCGGAGCCGTTCGCCGGGCCCGACCACCCGATGCGGCTGCTCACGCGGGCGACGGCGTTCGGTGAGCCGTGGACCTCGGACGTCGCCGAACGCGTCGCATCGGTCTTCGACGACCTCGCCTCGGCGTGGAGTGAAGCCCACGTCGACCCGTCGAAGGCGGCACCCGTGATCGACGCGATCGAGCGCGGCCGACCGCCGCTCGATGCCCGTTGGATCGAGCTCGGTTCGGGCACGGGTGCGGGGTGTCGGGTGCTCCACGGCAGGGTCCGCGAGCAGGTCTCGGTCGACCTCTCTGCGGTGATGCTGACCCACGCACCGTCGGGTGTGGCCCCGAAGGTGCGTGCCGACTCGTCGCGGCTGCCGTTCCGCGACGACGTCGCAGACGTGGTGTTGATGATCAACATGATCCTGTTCCCGGCCGAGGTCGACCGCATCCTGCAACCGGACGGTCACATCGTCTGGGTGAACACGTTGGGCGATCAGACGCCGATCCATCTACCGCCGGCGGATGTGGCCGCTGCGCTCCCAGGCGAGTGGGCGGGGTTCAGCTCGTGCGCGGGGACCGGGCTGTGGGCCGTGCTCCATCGACGCTGATCAGCCCGATTGCGGGAGCGCCGCCCGCCCTGCGCGAAGCTCGGCCCATGAGCGAGCACGCGATCTCTCGGTTCGACACCCCGGTCCTCGACGACCTTCCCGACGACATCCGTCAGCAGATCATCGGCGTGCAGGAGAAGTCGGGCTTCGTGCCCAACGTCTTCCTCGCGTTCGCCCGGCGGCCGAAGGAGTTCCGCGCCTTCTTCGCCTTCCACGAGGCGCTGATGGAGTCCGACGAAGGCCTCTCCAAGGCGGAGCGTGAGCTGATCGTCGTCGCGACGTCGGCGACGAACCACTGCCTGTACTGCGTCGTCGCCCACGGAGCGATCCTGCGGATCCGCACCAAGAACCCACTGCTGGCAGATCAAGTCGCGATCAATCCGGCCAAGGCCGATCTCAGCGAACGCGAACGCCACATCGTCGAGTTCGCTCTGAACGTCGCCGGCGATTCCGCCAACGTCACCGACGACGACCTCGCCGACATGCGCGCCAAGGGATTCACCGACGACGAGATCTGGGACATCGGCGCCATCACGGCCCTGTTCGCGCTCTCGAATCGCTACGCCAACTTCACCGGGATGCGACCGAACGACGAGTTCTTCGGCATGGCGCGCTGACGACGCTCGTCCGGCAACGATCGAGAAATCTCCAGCATCATCCGAACCAGAACCGCTCGGGCAACGAACTGATGGTCGTGAACACGACACGATCCTCGCTCCGAACAGTCGCCGCGATCAGTGCAGCGGCCGCACTGACCGTCGCCGCTTGCGGCGGCGATGACGACGACACCGCAGGCAACTCTCCGCCGACCGCGGCATCCACGCAACCCTCCGACGAACCGGCACCGGACTCGACCGGAGGTACGGCCGAACCTGGTGGCAATGCGCCCGCAATGCAGCCTGCCGCGATCTCGATCGACCCGCAGGACGGCGATGGCACCACGATCACGGTCGCCTCGGTCGATTTGCCCGCACCGGGGTTCGTGGCCGTCCACGGCGATGCCGGTGGGTCGCCCGGCCCGGTCATCGGGACCAGCGATCTGCTGGCCGCCGGAACGTCGACCGACGTCGTCATCTCTCTGGCCGAGCCACTCACGACCGACACCACCGTGTTCCCGATGGTCCACATCGACACCGACGGCAACGGTGTGTACGAGTTCGGCACCGTCGACGGCGTCGACGGTCCGGGCGTCACTGCCGACGGTGACGTTGCGGTCGAGCCCGCGACGATCACGGTCGGCGGATCGGACGACACCGCGAGCGAGGGCGGCGCGGCAGACACCGACGCGGGAGTCCCAGGGGAGGCGACGATCACGATCGCGGACTTCTCGTTCAGCGGTGTCACCGAGGTGCCGGTCGGCACGACGGTGGTGGTCACGAACGACGACGGTGCGTCGCACACGTGGACGGCGGTCGGCGGCGCCTTCGACTCGGGCCGCCTCGGCCCTGGCGACTCGTTCGAGTACACCTTCACCGAACCCGGCGAGTTCGCGTACTTCTGCAACTTCCATCCTTCGATGACGGGCAGCATCGTCGTCACCGGGTGACGGCACGCCTCGGGCACCCACGATCGCTCGCCTCCACTGCCGGCTGACCGACGATCGCCCCCACTGTCGTAACGTCGCGGGCGGACGGCGAGACGACGGAGGGGGCGTTCGTGCAATTCGACCTCATGACGGGGACAGGGACATGGGCCGCGACAGCCGACCTGGCTCGACAGCTCGACGTCAACGGCTTCTCCGGCATGCTCTTCACCGAGACCTCGGAGGTCCCGTGGATGAAGATCGCCGCAGCCGCCACCGCTGCGCCCGGACTGCACTTCTCCACGGGCATCGCCGTGGCGTTCCCGCGCAGCCCGATGATCTCGGCCGCAGTCGCGTGGGAGCTCGCCCACAACACTGGGGGCCGATTCCGGCTCGGACTCGGCAGTCAGGTGAAGGGTCACGTCGTCCGGCGATACTCGGCCGAATTCTCCTCGCCGGCCGCACGATTGCGCGACTACGTGAGCGCGGTGAAGGCATGCTTTCGGGCGTTCCGTGGCGACGAACGCCTCCACCACGACGGCCCGTACTATCAGCTCGACTACCTGCCGGCGGCCTGGGCACCGCCACGCCACGACCACGGCGAGATCAAGGTCGACATCAGCGCCGTCGGCCCCGTCATGACCGGGGTCGCCGGCGAGGTCGCCGACGGGATCCATGTGCACCCGCTGCACTCGATGCACTACATCGACACCTGGCTCCGGCCGGGTCTCGCCGCCGGTGCCACTGCCGCGGGTCGAAGCGTCGACGAGATCGACCTGATCATCCCGGTGTTCGCGGCGCCGGGTGACACCGCCGAGGAGCGTGACCCGCTCGTCCATCGGGCGCGCACCCAGATCGCGTTCTACGGGTCGACGCCGAACTACGCGTTCCAGTTCGACGATCTCGGTTTCGAGGGCACGACTCAGCGGCTCGGCAGCCTCATGCGCGATGGCGATCTCGACGCGATGGCGGCGACCATCACCGACCAGATGCTCGATCACTTCGCCGTCGTGTGCCGCTGGGACGAGCTCGCCGACCGCCTGATCGAGCGCTATTCGGGTACTGCGGCACGCCTCGTGATGTACCTGGCCGAGGAGTCGATTCGACACGATCCGTCGGCGGCGGGGAAGTGGGGAGAGGTCGCTCGGGCGGTCCGCGCCGCGGAATAGGCCGGTTCACGACCTGGTTGGATGATTGTTACGCCTGATTTCGGGGCACCCCCCGGGGCGAAGCAGGAGGACGTCCATGACCAAGATCGATCGCCGTCGGACCGACGGCCCGGCCGCGTTCGCGACCACTGCGGTCGCGCTCGCCGCCGCGGCGCTCGCGATCGTCGTGGTGCTGGCGCTCCGTACTGGTGCCGACTCCGAGGCCGCCACGAGTGCGTTCGACGAGGCGGCGAACCTCGCCGACGGAGGCGACGAGTCCGACGACGCCGTCGCCGACCCGTCGGCCGACCCGACCGAGATCGTCGCCGAGGCGGCCACTTCGATGGCTGCGGTCACGAGTGTCGAGTTCGAGCTCGATCGCAGTGGTGCGCCCGTCTTCATCGACGAGTTCGCCAGCATCGCGCTCGATCGGCTGCTCGGACAGTTCACCGTGCCGAGCCGGGCGCGGGCACTGCTCGCGGTCACGATCGACGACAGTACGTCGACGGAGATCGCGGCCGTCGCGATCGACGACGAGATCTGGATCTCGAACCCGGTGACCGGCGACTTCGAGACGCTCCCGAGCGGGTTCGACATCGATCCCAGCAGGTTCTTCGATCCCGAGGGCGGCTGGCAACCGCTCCTCGCGAATCTGGGCGATGTCGAGCTGGTCGGCATCGACGATCGAGGTGGGCAGCGCTACCACGTCCGCGGCACGGCCCCGGCCGAGCAGGTGCGCAACATCACGGTGGGGCTCGTCCGAGACCAGGATGTGCCGGTCGATCTGTGGATCCACCCCGACTCCCTGCTCGTGACCGCTGCCGAGTTCGGCACCACGATCGACGGGGCGACGTCTCGTTGGGTGCTCGTTCTCGACCGGTACGGCGACGCCTTCGAGATCGACCCCCCGGCGAACGTGAGGTCCTGACATGACCGACACCGACACCACCGAGACCGATCCCGCCGCCGTGCCCGCACGTCGGCCGTCACCCGCCGCGATCCTCGCCGTCGTCGGATTCAGCGTGTTCGTCGCCGCCGACGATCTCACCGTCGTGTCGACCATGCTGCGTCCGATCATCGGCGATCTCGGCCTCGTCCTCCCCGACGGGCTCGACGACGCGGCCTGGGTCGTCAACGCCTACCTGATCGCGTTCGTCGCGATCATGCCGATCGCCGGTCGGATCAGCGACATCGTGGGCCGGCGTCGCACGTTCGTCGGCGCGTACCTGCTCTTCCTGGTCGGCACCATCCTGATTCCGCTGTCGGTCGAGCTCGACGATGCTTTCGGGTGGTTCCTCGTCGGCCGCATCATGACGGCCATCGGCGGTGGCGCGATGGTTCCGGTCGCGCTGGCCGTCGTCGGCGACGTGTACCCGGAGGGTAGGCGGGCTCGGGCGCTCGGCACGCTCGGCGCGATCGAGACGATGGGCTGGGTGTGGGGTCCGTTGTACGGCGCGATGCTCGTGCGGTTCCTGTCGTGGCAGTGGCAGTTCTGGCTGAACATCCCGCTCGCACTGGGCGGCCTGGCCGCATCGTGGTGGGCGCTCGCCGGGCACGATCGGCCGGAGCAGCGCCGACGTCTCGATTGGATCGGCGCCGCCCTGCTGACGATCGCGCTCGTGAGCCTCAACCTCGCGCTCCTCGGATCGGCCGAGATCCAGAGTGTCAATGGTCTCGACGAGTTGACCGGTGGCGACGGCGCCGACCTGCGATGGCTGTACCTACCGGCATTGTTGGCCGGGCTGGCGTTCGTCGCCCAGCAGCGGTCGACATCGAATCCGCTGTTCGACCCGCGATTGTTCCGCGGCCGCAACCTGCTGATCGCGTTGGCGGTGAACTTCGTGGTCGGCGCCGGTCTCGTGATCGCGATGGTGGACGTGCCGTTGTTCATCAACGCGGTCGAGGTCGACCTCGAACGGGCGGCGGTGTATGCAGGCTGGACGCTGTCGGCGTTGACGGCCGCGATGGCGTTGTTCTCGTACGTCGGCGGAAGGGTCACCGAGCGCTGGTGGTACCGACCACCGGTCGTTGCCGGTTTGGCGATGTCGACACTGGGCTACGCGTGGATGGGTTCGACGTGGTCACCCGACACCTCGTATCCGGTGTTCGCGATCCAGCTCGCGCTGCTCGGCGCCGGGTTCGGCCTCACCGTCGCACCCACCACCAGCGCCGTCGTCGACGCCGCGCCGGCCGACCAACGCGGTGCGGCAGCCTCGATCGTGATGGTCGTCCGACTCCTCGGCCTGAGCGTCGGGCTGTCCGCGCTGACGGCCTGGGGCCTGGCCCGATTCAACGAGCTTCGTTCCGGCATCGATCTCCCACCGCTCACCGATCCCACATTCCAGGATGCCGTCCTCGCGGCAACCGAGACCCTCACCGCTCGAGCCATCGCCGAGACGTTCACCGCTGCCGCGGTCGTGCTGGGTGCGGGCCTGCTCGCCACCGCGGCGATGCGTCGACTCACCCCAGACGGAGACACGATCCCCATGGACTCCCCCCACACCCTCGCCGTCGGCCCAGGATCCGACGACCCGGCGACCGACACCTCGGAGATCCCCGAACCCGAGCCGGTGCCCGTCGACGGCGGCCCGGCGGGTGCGGTCTCACCCGGGACGATCGACGTGCTCACCCGACGGATGAATCTCTTGATCGGTCTGCTCGCCACACTACTGATCGGCGCGCTCGCCGTCATCGGTCTGCTGTTCTCCCGAGTCGCGTCGGCCGAGGACGATGCCGCCATGGCGCGCGCTGCGCTGACGTCGAGCGATGGGCAGCTCGCCGCCTCGAAGGAGGAGCTGGCCGTGCTTCGCACCGACCTCGACCGAGTGGAAGCCGGAGCTGCGCTCTACGCGTCGCAGTTGACGGGCTTCCAGGAACTGATCAGCGACCTCGGTCCCGAGGTGTCCACCGGCGTCGACGAGGCGATCGCCGGCCTCGAGGACTTCGGCAACTCCACCATCGCGTTCGACGTGAGCATCAACGAGGTGATCCCGGTCGACACCGAGGTGGTGATCCGCCGGACCGTCGAGGTACCGATCAAGACGACGATCCCGATCCAGGAGTCGTTCGACACCACGATCACGATCAACACGCCGTTCGGCAACATCCCACTCGACGTCACGGTGCCCGTCGACGTCGACGTCCCGGTCGATCTCGTGGTCGACATCCCGATCGACGAAACGGTGCCGATCCAGGACGAGTTCCCGGTTCAGCTCGATGTGCCGATCGCCATCGACGTGCGCCAGACCGAGCTGGCAGCATTGACCGACTCGCTCGCTGCCGGGCTGCGATCGCTGCAGGAGGTCCTGTCGGGCCTCAGCAGCTGAGGCAGCGGCCGAGCGAGATGACGTCACATTCGGGGTCTGACCCCGAATGTGACGGCAGGGTCAGCGGGGGGAGCGGAGCGTGGCGCGCATCGTGTCGCGCGCGGAGTCGAGCGCGAAGCGAGCGTCTGCGAGCTCGTGGATCTGGGCGCTGCTGCGGACATCTTCACGACGTCGCCAGGCAGCGAGCAGCTGGCCGAAAGCGTGGTTCTGTGGTCCGTTCATGAGCTTCACGCTACGAACGAAGCCAACAGGGGACAATTTCGAAACACGCTTTGTGAGGCTCGCGGCCGCGAATCAACCTTCGTTTCGAAAGCCGAGCAGCAGATGGCTTGTGAAACTACAGTCAGCTTCGTGATCGAACTGGATGACATCAACATCGACCTCCTCGATCTGCTGCAGGCGCACGGTCGGATGTCGTACCGGGAGCTCGGCGAGCACGTCGGCCTGACCGCGCCCGCCGTGACCGAACGGGTGCGCAAGCTGGAGGAGTCCGGCGTCATCACGGGCTATCGGGCGGTCGTCGACTACGAGGCACTCGGCTTTCCGCTGCTCTGCGTCATCCGGCTCAACGCGCCTCGAGGCGCACAGGGGGTCGACGACATCATCGCTGCGATCCCAGAGGTCATCGAGGCGAACCGGGTCACGGGCTCGGAGTCCCACGTGATCCGCGCCCGCGTGCGCAGCACACAGCACCTCGAAACCCTCCTCCACGAGCTGTGGACCCACGGTGACTCGGTCACCAACATCGTCACCAGTTCGCCGGTCCCGCGGCGTCCGATGCGCTTGCGATCGGCGCTCGGACGGCTCCGCCAGCGAGCCTGATTCGGCGTGCTTCCCGCTCGATCAGCCGGCCCCCGAGCCGGCCGGGCCGACCGTGACGCCGACCGACGTCCCGACCTGTCGGACCGGGTCGAGGAAGAACCCCACGCTCACGAACCACTCGCCGTCGTCGGCCGTGAAGAACAGGCTGTCGGGTGCCTCCGTGCGACTCGTCACCTCGTACCCCAGATCGTCGAGCGCGTCGAGGTAGTCGCGTGCCGCTCGGACGGGATCACCGTCGTACCAGCCGGTCACCTCGAACAGATCGCTCGTCTCGCCCTCGAGCAGCTCGGCGCCCTCGACCAGCACGTCCGCCGGCAACGGCACGTCGGCGGGGAACTCCGACGGAAGCTCGACCGCCTCCTGCAGTCCCACGTCGATCGAACCCGACGGCACGATCGAGATGGCTACCGATCCGTCGTCATCGTCGTCGCCCCCACACGCGCCCACGAGGGGAACCAGAGCGATCGAACACGCGACGAGCCAGGGGGTTGGACGCATTCGCACAGGATGCCGCGGCGTCGACGGAGCAAGTAGGGCCGGAAGTCCCCGCCCAACCGGCTCCGTCGTCGCTGCGAAGGTCAGTTGCCGCCCTCGTTGAGGGTGACGTCGATCGGGGCGTAGGAGGCGCCCACGGTGTCGGCGTCGTCCATCCCGATGTGAGTCCAGGCCTCTTCGACGATCTCGTTGGTGAAGGCACCGTCGGTCGGCGGCGCAGTGAGCACGGTCGTGCCTTCGAAGTTGGGTGTGTTCTGGCTGATCTCGACCGTGCGGTCCCAAGCGGCCTGGTCGATGTAGCCGATGCCGTTCTCCGACGGCCAGATCAGCTTGTTGACCTCGTTCATCTGCCACAGCTGGTGGCTGGCGCCGAGCGTCGGGCCGGCGTCGAGGACGATCCGTTGACAGTCCTCGACGTTGTCACGGCAGTACATCCAGCCCTCCATCGACGCAGCGACGAACGACACGGCCACATCGCGGTAGTCAGGATCATCGGCCAGCTTCTCGGCGTCGGCCCAGATCGCGTCCTGCAACATTCCGACGCCGACGTCTTCGTAGCTGATCACGTTGAAGTCCGTCGGCTGGTAGAGCTCGCCGGTGTCGGGGTTCACGGCCTCCAACACCTGTGCGTACTCGTTGTAGGTCATCGCCTCGGCCGCGTCGATCTCACGGGCGAGCAGGTCGTTCATGTCGAAGTTCTGACCGATGAGATCGACGCCACCGTCGCTCGCGGGGACTGCCGGATCGATGCCGGCCTGACCCAACGCCGCGAACACCTCGTACTCGTTGCCGAAGCCCCAGTTGCCGATCTTCTTGCCGGCGAAGTCGGCAGGCGACGTGATGCCGGAGTCGGCGAACGACACCTGGAGCGTTCCGGATCGCTGGAAGATCTGGGCGATGTTCACGATGTTCGCACCCTGCTCCCTGGACTGGAGCGCCTTGGGAACCCATGCCAACGCGAAGTCGGCTGCGCCGTTGGCGAGCTGGGTCTGGGGCACGATGTCGACGCCACCTTCGAGGATCGTCACGTCGAGGCAGTGGTTCTCGTAGAACCCCTGGTCGATCGCGGCGTAGTACCCGGCGAACTGGGCCTGGGTGAACCATTGCAGCTGCAGGCTCGTCTCCCGGGGCGCATCACACTCCATCGCCATGTCATCGGCCATGTCATCGGCCGGCTCCTCCGCTGCCATGTCGTCGGCCATGTCGTCGGCCGGCTCCTCCGCTGCCATGTCGTCGGCCATGTCGTCGGCCGGCTCCTCCGCTGCCATGTCGTCGGCCGGTTCCTCGGCAGCGGGCTCCTCCGCCGGCGAATCGGCATCGTCGTCGTCACCACCGCACGCGGCGACGACGAGCGACAGTGCGGCCAGAGCACTGATCACCTTGGTGATCCTGCGGTTTCTCATGTTGTTCCTCCCCTTGGGGCGACGCCCCGGCGGTGTGTCGTGATGTTCTCCAGCGCGATCGACACCAGGTAGAACGCCAGGCCCAGCAGGCAGGCGCCGATCACATATGCCCACGCTACTTCGGTCCGCGAGCTCGCGAAGTTCGACGGGATGAAGTATCCGAGCCCGTTCTGGCGTCCGCCGAAGTACTCCGACACGAACGCGGTGATGACCGCGGTCGGGGCGGCGATCTTCAGCGCGGTGAACAGGTACGGCATCGCATTCGGGATGCGCGTCTTGACGAGGACCTCGAACGGCGAAGCTGCGTATGAGCGCATCAGTTCCAAGTGGGTCGCGTGGACTTGCCGGAGTCCTTTGGCCACGTTGACCAGCACGATGAAGAAGACGATCAATGTGACCATCAACCGCCGCGGTACCTCACTGGTGCTCGCGTACATGTTCTGGAAGACGGCGACGAGCACCACGATCGGCACCGCGTTCAACGCGACCGCGAGCGGCGACACGAGCTCGTTGAGGAGGTTGTACCGCATCAGGGCGAAGGCCGCAGCGATGCCGAGGAGCGTGCCTGCGATCAGCCCGACGAGTGCGTTCCCGCCCGAGACGAACGCAGCCCCGCGCACCAGCCCGACATTGTCGACGAACGCGCTCCAGATCGCGCTCGGCGCCGGGAGGAAGAACGGTTTGATATCGAAACCCTTGACCACCGCCTCCCACGCCGCGACGAACAGCACGCCGAACAGCGCCGGCGGCACGACGACGGCGATGGCACGACGGGTGTTCATCGGTCATCGACCCCACTGCGAACCGCAGCGTGCTCGCTACCGCGCAACGCCTCGCGGACCTCGGTGATCGAACGGTAGAACCGGTCGTCCTCTCGTGTGCCCTCGTCACGGGACGGACCGAGATCGACGTGGATGGTGTCGGTGATCCGGCCCGGTCGCGGTGACATGACCACCACACGGTCGGACAGGTAGACCGCCTCGGGGATCGAGTGGGTTACGAACACGACCGACGTCTCGGTCGCCGCGCAGATCTGGAGCAGTTCCGCCTGCATGTGCTCGCGGGTCATCTCGTCGAGGGCGCCGAACGGCTCGTCCATGAGGAGCAGCCGCGGATGGGATGCGAGCGCACGGGCGATCGCGACACGCTGCTGCATGCCTCCCGAGAGCTGCCAGGGCATGTGACGGGCGAAATCCGGGAGTTTGACGAGTTCGAGCATTTCCTGCGCGCGTGCCCGGCGCTTCGCCCTGTCCCAACCCTTGAGCTCGAGCGGCAACTCGATGTTCTTCTCGACCGATCGCCAATCGAACAGGCCGGATTGCTGGAATGCCATCCCGTAGTCCTGGTCGATGCGCGCCTGGGCGGCGGACTTGCCGTACACGAGCACGTCACCCGACGTCGGATCGATCAGGTTCGCGATCAGGCGCAGCAGGGTCGACTTGCCGCAGCCCGACGGTCCGATGAGCGACACGAACTCCCCCGGGTCCACCACCATCTCGATGTCGACGAGGGCCGCGACCTCGTTCGGTTGACCGTCGTTGAACACCTTCGACACGTGGTTGACGACGACAGCGGTCATTCCGACACCTCCGGATGCAGGTTCACGATCGACCTCACGTCTCCTCCCGCGGGCGGTCGCGCATGACGATCACGTCGAGCGCGACGACCAGGCCGAACAGTGCCATGCCGAGCGCCGCGGCACCGAGAATCGCGGCGTAGAGCTTCTCCGGGTCACCGGTCGAGGCCTGGAGGTAGGAGATCACGGCACGCCCGATCCCCCCACGCATGCCGGTCGAGATCTCCGACACGATCACGCCGACGACCGACAATGTCGCGGCCAGCTTGAGGGCGGGAATGATGTGGGGGACGGCCGATGGGAAGCGCAGCTTGAGCAGCGTCCTCCACCAGGAAGCGGCATAGCTGTCCATCAGCTCCACCGCCGCCGCGGGAGCCGACTTGAGCCCCCGGAGAGTGCCGACCGCGACCGGGAAGAACGAGAGGAAGGCGGCCAACACGCACACCGACGCCCATCGCGGCCACTCCCATCCGAACACATCGAACCGGCCGCTCCAGCTGACGACCTGCGGTGCCAGCGCGATCAACGGCACCGTCTGCGACATGATGATCCACGGCAGGAGCCCTCGCTCGGCGAGTCGGAATCGTGCCATCACGACGGCGAGCGAGACGCCGACGATCCCGCCGAGCAACAGACCAACGAGCGACAGCCGAAACGTGTACCAGGCGTACCCGGCGACCGTGAACCAGATCGGGTCGTCACCGCCGCGATTCTCCGGTTCACCCAACCGTCGGACGATGTCCCACGTGTGGGGCATGGCCCGATCGGACGCCTTCGGGATGATGTCGAGGCCGACCACCGAAGCGCCGTCGTCCGGGCCGATCAACTTGTAGAGCTCCCAGGCCGCGCCGACCAGCGCGAGGGCGACGCAGAACAGGACGGTGCGCCGCAGCGCGCGCTGGATCATCGGGTGGCAGCTGCCGTCGCAGGGGAACGGGGATCGTTCCCGACCAGCACGACGACCAGCACGACGACCAGCACGACGACCGGCACGGAGATCACGATCAGGACTTGGCCAGCTTCTGTTCGGTCAGCTGCGGCACGACGTGTTCGCCGTACTCGAGCAGGGTGTGGTCCTTGCCGTCGTGTTGGAGGTAGATCGCGAACTGGTCGACACCGAGATCGCGCAACTCGTGGAGTCGCCGCAGCTGCTCCTCGGGCGGACCGAGAATGCAGAAGCGATCGACGATCTCGTCCGGTACGAAGGTGGTGTGGGTGTTGCCGGTCCGGCCGTGCTCGTTGTAGTCGTACTCCTGACGATCCTTGATGTAGTCGGTCAGCGCCTTCGGTACCGGCGCGTCCTCGCCGTAGCGAGCCACGATGTCCGCGACGTGGTTGCCGACCATCCCGCCGAACCAGCGGCACTGATCGCGCATGTAGGGCAGATCGTCACCCACGTACGCCGGGGCCGCGACCACGATGGTGAGATCATCGGGGTTGCGCCCGGCCGCGGTCGCTGCGGCGCGCACGCTCGAGATGGTCCATTCGGCGATTTGCGGGTCGGCCAGCTGGAGAACGAAACCGTCGCAGGTCTCGCCGATGAGCTTGAGGGCCTTGGGGCCATAGCCTGCGCCGAGCACCTCGAGACGGGATCTGGACGCCCACGGCAAGGTGATCGTCGAACCCTTGTAGTCGACGCTCCGTCCGTTGGCGAGCTCGCGGATCACGTGGACCGATTCGCCCATCGTGGCGAGCGTCGTCGGCTTGCCGTTGGTGACGCGCACGGCCGAGTCACCGCGCCCGATCGAGCAGATGGTGCGGTTGCCGTACATCTCGTTGAGCGTCGCGAACGTGCTCGCGGTGACGGTCCAATCGCGCGTCGCCGGGTTGGTGACCATCGGGCCGACGACCACGTTGCGGGTCTCGGCCAGGATCTGGCTGTAGATGACGTACGGCTCCTCCCACAGAATGTGGGAGTCGAAGGTCCACACGTGGGAGAACCCGAGCGATTCGGCCCGCTTGGCGAGCTCGATCACCCGCAGCGCCGGAGGTGTGGTCTGGAGCACGATGCCGATGTCCATGTCGGTCCTACCTTTCGTCGGTCGTGTGAGTTGCGTTCGCCCGGCACACCGGAGCGGATCCACGAACACCGGTGTTCGCCCAGCCGCTTCGAGCGGTTTCGGGACCGGAACCCATCAGCGCGTCTCGGGGAAGCCGAGGTCGACTTCCGAGGTCGCGGGATCGGGCCACCGCGACGTGACGACCTTGCCCCTCGTGTAGAAGTTGATCCCCTCCGGCCCGTACATGTGGGTGTCGCCGAACAGGCTCGCCTTCCAGCCACCGAAGCTGTAGTAGCTGACGGGAACCGGGATCGGGACGTTGATGCCGACCATGCCGACCTGGATGTCGAACTGGAATTGACGGGCGGCGCCACCGTCACGGGTGAAGAGCGCCGTGCCGTTCGCCCACGGGTTCGAGTTGATCAGTTCGACACCGTCCTCGTAGCCGTGGACACGAACCACCGACAGCACCGGTCCGAAGATCTCGTCGTCGTAGCAGGCCATGCCCGGCCGGACTCGGTCGATCAGGGTGGGGTCGACGAAGAATCCCTGGTCGTCGGAGGTGCGACGACCGTCGACCACCACCGTCGCTCCGGCACCGGCCGCCCCACCGATGTAGCCGGCGACCTTGTCACGATGCTCCGCCGTGATCAGCGGACCCATCTCGCTGTCGGGCGCCATCCCGGGCCCGACCTTCACCTCGGGGATCCGCTCGGCGATCTTGCCGACCAGGTCATCGGCGACCGCATCGGCCGCGAGCACCACGCTGATCGCCATGCAACGTTCGCCGGCCGACCCGTAGGCCGCCCCGATCGCCGCGTCGGCTGCCATGTCGAGGTCAGCATCGGCGAGCACGAGCATGTGGTTCTTGGCACCACCGAGGGCTTGGACCCGCTTCCCGTTCGAGGTCCCGGTCTCATAGATGTACTTCGCGATCGGCGTCGATCCGACGAAGCTGACTGCCTCGACGTCGTCGTGCTCGAGCAGCCGACCGACGGCGACCCTGTCGCCCTGGACGACGTTGAAACAACCTGCCGGTAGGCCGGCCTGCGACAGCAGCTCGGCGACGAACATCGTGACTGACGGGTCCTTCTCGCTGGGCTTGAGTACGAACGTGTTACCGCACGCGAGCGCGTTCGCGAACATCCACATCGGGACCATGGCCGGGAAGTTGAACGGCGTGATGCCGGCGACCACACCGAGCGGCTGGCGGATCGAGTACACGTCGACGCCGGTCGCGGCCTGCTCCGAGAAACCACCCTTGAGCAGGTGCGGGATACCGCACGCGAACTCGATGTTCTCGAGGCCCCTGGCCACCTCACCCATCGCGTCCGAGAGCACCTTGCCGTGCTCTGCGGTGAGCAACGTGGCGATCTCCTTGCGATTGGCATCGACGAGCTCACGCATGCGGAAGAGCACCTCCGCGCGGCGCGACAGGCTCGTCGCTCGCCAGGCGGGGAAGGCCGCTTTCGCCGCCGCGACTGCGGCATCGACCTCGTCGACCGACGCGAGTGCGACCTCCCCGGTCTGTTCACCGGTCGCCGGGTTGAACACGGGTCCGGTGCGTCCCGACGTCGACGCGACGACCTTGCCGTCGATCCAGTGCTCGATCCTCTTCATGCTGTGAGTTCCTCGTGGTGTGACGACGGGACCGCCTGAGCCGGACCCGTCGAGGGATGTGTGGTTGCGACGGCGACCACTCGGGCGAACGGCCAGCGGACAGGGCCGGTCGCAGCGAAGCGGAGACCAGTTCCGATCATCGTGTCAGTGGAGATAGGTGCTCAAGCCTCGCTTGACGTAGCGGCCATGACCTTTCTGGCCGACGTAGGTGTCGTTCTCGACGACGACCCGGCCACGGCTGAGCACCGTGTCGACCTTGCCGTCGATCTCGAAGCCCTCCCAGGCCGAGTGATCCATGTTCATGTGGTGCTTGTCGTTGATGCCGAGCTTGGTGCGACCGTTCGGGTCCCAGACGAGCACGTCGGCGTCGAAGCCGGGGGCGAGCTGACCTTTGCGGTCGAGGCCGAACATCCGCGCCGGCGTCGTCGAGCAGGTCTCGACCCATCGCTCGAGCGTGATCTCGCCGTTGACGACGCCCTGGTAGAGCAGCTCCATGCGATGCTCGACCGAGCCGATCCCGTTCGGGATCGCCGAGAAGTTGCCGAGCCCGAGCTCCTTCTGGTCCTTCATGCAGAACGGGCAGTGATCGGTCGAGACGATCGCCAACTCGTTCATCCGCAGGCCCTTCCAGAGATCTGACTGGTGGTGGGCGTGCTTGGTGCGCAGCGGGGTCGAGCACACCCACTTGGCTCCCTCGAACCCGGGTTGCATGAGGTGATCCTCGAGTGTCAGGTACAGGTACTGCGGACAGGTCTCGCCGAACACGTTGAGACCGGCGTGCTGGGCCGCAGCGACCTCTTCGAGCGCTTCCGAGGCGCTCATGTGCACGATGTAGAGCGGCACGTTGCCGGCAACCTTCGACAGCTCGATCGCACGGTGGGTTGCCTCACCCTCGAGCTCGGCGGGCCGGGTGAGCGAGTGGTACATCGGATCGGTCTCGCCGCGTGCCAGTGCCTGCGCGACGAGCACGTCGATCGCGATGCCGTTCTCGGCGTGCATCATGATCATCGCCCCGGACTCGCCGGCGTTCTGCATCGCTTTGAGGATCTGGCCGTCGTCGGAGTAGAAGACGCCGGGATAGGCCATGAACAGCTTGAAACTGGTGATGCCCTCGTTGTCGACGAGGTAGGTCATGGCTTTCAACGAATCTTCGTCGACACCACCGATGATCTGGTGGAACGCGTAGTCGATCGCACAGTTCCCCGCGGCCTTCTCGTGCCACGCGGCAAGGCCGTCCTGCACCGCTTCGCCGGTCTTCTGCACCGCGAAGTCGACGATCGTGGTCACGCCACCCCAGGCCGCAGCCGTGGTGCCGGTCTCGAAGGTGTCGGACGCGAACGTGCCGCCGAAGGGCAGTTCCATGTGGGTGTGTGAGTCGATTCCTCCCGGGACGACGTACTTGTGTGTCGCATCGATCGTCGCGTCGGCGGTGATGCCGAGCGCTTCGGCCTGGCCGGGCGCGAGGATCGCGGCGATCGTCTCACCGTCGATCAGCACGTCGCCGCCGGAGCGACCCGTGGCCGACACGATGGTGCCGTTGGTGATGAGTGTGATTGCCATGTCGTTCTCCTTCGGCGTGACGGTTGGTGCCTGGCACCAAACGTCACATCAGCGGGCCACGATCTCGTCGTAGGCGTCGGGGCGGCGGTCGCGGTAGAACTGCCAGCCGTCGCGCACCTCGCGGATCAGGTCGAGGTCGAGATCGCGGACGATCAGATCCGGCTTGTACGGATCGCCGACGTCGCCGACGAACTGGCCACGTGGATCGACGAAGTAGCTCTGTCCGTAGAAGTCGTTCTCTCCGAGCGGCTCGATCCCGACCCGGTTGATCGCGCCGACGTAGTACATGTTGGCCACGGCAGCGGCGGGCTGCTCGAGCCGCCACAGGTACTCGCTGAGCCCGCGGTGGGTGGCCGACGGATTGAACACGATCTCGGCGCCGTTCAGACCGAGGATCCGCCACCCCTCGGGGAAGTGGCGGTCGTAGCAGATGTACACGCCGACCTTGCCGACCGCGGTGTCGAACACCGGGTATCCCTCGGTGCCGTTGCGGAAGTAGAACTTCTCCCAGAAGCCCTTGACCTGTGGGATGTGTTGCTTGCGGTACTTGCCCAGGTAGGAGCCGTCGGCGTCGATGACCGCGGCGGTGTTGTAGTAGAGCCCGGCCTGCACGATCTCGTACATCGGCAGGACCATGACCATGCCGAGCTCCTTGGCGACGGCCTGGAACCGGCGCGTCGTCGGCCCGTCGGGGATCGCCTCGGTGTAGTCGTAGTACTCAGCGTCCTGGACCTGACAGAAGTAGGGACCGTAGAACAGCTCCTGGAAGCACATGACCTGGGCACCTTGGGCGGCGGCCTCGCGGGCAGCCTCCTCGTGCCGGTCGATCATCGACTCCTTGTCGCCGGTCCAGTCGGTCTGCAGCAGCGCTGCCTTCACGATGTTCGCCATGACCGGACAGTATCCAGACCTTGACAGTCCGTAAAGGGTCGAGTGGCACGTAACCTGCGGATGGTCCGAGACCGGGGCGCCTCGGATCGGCGGCGTGTCACGCGGTGACGCCCGACATCAGCAGACCGACCTGGCCCACGGTCGCCTCGGCCCGAGCCACCTGACCCATGACCCGGCCCTCGAGGAGCACGATGATGCGGTCCGAGAGCTGCATGATCTCGTCGAGGTCCTCGGAGATCAGCAGGATCGCAGCGCCGGCGGAGCGTTGTTCGAGGAGGCGCTCATGGATGTACTCGGCGGCGCCGATGTCGACCCCTCGAGTCGGCTGGGCGACCACGAACACGTCCGCACCGCAGCTGAACTCCCGAGCGATCACGACCTTCTGGATGTTGCCGCCCGACAGGTGGCGCGTCGGTGTGTCGATGGTGGGGGTCTTGACGCTGTAGCCGTCGACCAGTTCGCGACATCGGTGACCGATCGCGCCACGATCGAGAAGCCCGCGACGGCTGTACGGCGGATTCGGGTAGTCGACGAGCATCAGGTTCTCGGCGACCGTGAACTCTCCGATCGCGCCGTCGCGCATCCGCTCCTCCGGCACGTACGCGAGCCCCATCGCTCTCACCGAGCGCGGTGTCGGGGTCGTCACGGGCGCGCCCGCGATCGTGATGCCGCCGGCCTCGATCGGGCGGAGACCGAAGACGGCCTCGGCGAGCTCCCGCTGGCCGTTGCCCGACACGCCGGCGATCCCGACGATCTCGCCGGATCGAACGTCGAGCGAGAGCTCCTGCACGGCGAGCGTGCCACGATCACCACGTACCGAGAGTCCGTCGAGGGTCAGCTGTGGTTCACCCGGCGCTTGCGGAGCGACGTGCCGGGTGAGCTGCACCGGTCGACCGACCATCATCTCCGCGAGCGATTCGCGGGTCGCCTCGCCCGGCGTGGTTCGCCCCGACACGCGGCCGTCGCGCAGGACGGTGATCTCATCGGAGAGATCCATCACCTCGTGCAGCTTGTGGGAGATGAAGATGAGACCGCGCCCATCGGCGGTGAGCTGTCTCAAGGTGGCGAAGAGCTCGTCGACCTCGGGTGGCGTCAGCACCGCAGTCGGCTCGTCGAGCACGAGCAGGCGAGCATCGCGATACAGCGCCTTCAGGATCTCTGCCCGCTGTCGCTCGCCGACGGCGAGTTGCCAGATCTGGGCGTCGGGGTCGACGCGGAGGCCGTAGCGCTCCGAGACCTCGAGCAGACGTCGACGGACCGGACGCATGTCGGCGATCCCGCGCCGGCCACCGAGGCCGAGCGCCACGTTCTCGGCGACGGTGAGCGTGGGCACGAGCATGAAGTGCTGGTGGATCATGCCGATCCCGCGTCGGATCGCATCGTTCGGGGAGGCGATCTCGACCCGTTCACCGTCGAGGTGGATCGTGCCCTCGTCCGGCTCGTAGAGGCCGTAGAGGATCTTCATGAGCGTGCTCTTGCCGGCGCCGTTCTCCCCGAGGAGGGTGTGCACCCGACCCGGCGACACCGAGAAGTCGACGCGATCGTTCGCGAGGACGCCCGGGAAGCGCTTGGTGACGCCGCGCATCTCGAGCATCGGTACCGCCGGGTCGGGTGGGCTCACGTCATCGGCTCCTGGTCACTCGACGCCGGTCGAGAGCGATCCGTCGGCGATCGCGGCGACGGTGTCGTCCGCAGCGGATCGGATGGCGGGATCGAGACCGAACGATTCGTTGAACTCCATCACCAGTCCGCCATTGGCGAGCGTGGCCACGAACACCTCGCCGCCCAGCGTGCCGGCCTGGATGTTGTCGATGATCTCGTTGAAGAGCACCTCCCAGTGGTACACCTGCGAGGCCACGACGATCTCGGGGCCGAGGTCGGTCTGATTCGACTGCGTGCCGAACCACGGGATGCCGGCCTCGCTGGCGACGCCTGTCGCACCGACGACCATCTGCGCGGTTCCCGTGAGCACGTCGGCGCCATTCGCGATGAACGCGTTCGCGGCCTCGGATGCCAACGCGACGTCGCTGAACGACTCGATGTAGTTCACGTTGACCGCGGCGTCGGGATTCTGGGCGGCGACGCCGGCGACGAAGCCGTCGACGTACAGCTTTGCGTCACCGACCTCGATCGGGCCGACGACCCCCAGCGTGTTGGACTCGGTCAGCTGGGCGGCGATCGTGCCGTTCACGTACCCGCCCTCATCCGCCCGCACCGTGTACGCATAGACGTTCGGGATCCCGAAGGTGTCGGCCGCGGTACCCCACGCGAACGAGACGTCGGGGAAGTCGGGAGCGATCTCCTGCAATGGCGCGCCGTACTGCGAGCCATGGGCGATCACGAGGTCGAATCCGTCCTCGGCATACCCGCGGAGCGCGGCCGCCGCGTCCTCGACGACGAACGTCCCGTCGGTGATGGACGTGTCGAGCGGTCGAGTCTGACCCACCCGTCCGATGCTCTCGACGATGCTCTGGGTGAACGCGAGGTCGTTGCTCGCGCTGGGCGCCACGATCGCCACTCGGAACTCGAAGTCGGCGACATCGTCGTCCCCGGTCGCTGGTTCCTCGGCGGCGGGTTCCTCGGCGGCGGGTTCGGCGGCGGGTTCCTCGGCGGCCGGCTCCTCCTCAGGCTCTTGAGCCGGTTCGGCGGCGGGTTCCTCGGCGGCGGGTTCCGCCGCGGCGGGCTCGTCGTCGTCGTCACCACCGCAGGCCGCGGCGGCGAGTGAGAGACCGACGACCAGGGCGAGGCCGGCGCGGCCCCCTCGACGGATGCGGGATGTCGTAATCATGGGGTTCCCCCTTGGGACGGGTGTTGGGTGTTCCTGCTGTGTCATGCCGCGCGGTCGAATGGTCGGGTCAGCGCGGCGGGTGCATCGATCCGGCGGCTCACGAGCACCAGAACGACGATGGTGAGGACGGCAGGGGCCATGGCCGTCAGACTCGACGCGGCACCGCTGACGATGCCGAGCGTCTTCCACTGGAGCACGGTCGCCGAGACGATCCCGAAGAGCAGCGCGCCACTCATGACGCCGACCGGTCGCCACGCCCCGAAGTAGACGAGAGCGATCGCGATGAAGCCCTGACCGGCAGTGAGGTTCTGCTGGAAGATGCCGACCTCGAGCGCCAGCGCGGCACCTGCGACACCGGCGAACGTGTTGCCGATCACGATCGTGGCCGTCCGATTCAAGTTGACGCTCACGCCGAGGGTGTCAGCCGCCTCAGGTGTCTCGCCGACGGCTCGGACGTTGAGGCCGAACGTCGTGCGATTGACCAGGAACGACACGGCCGGCACCAGGGCGAAGGCGAGGTAGACCAGCAGGTTGTGTTCGAAGAAGACCTCCCCGACGCGGGGAATGTCGGACAGCAACGGGATCTCGACCTTGGGCAACCCGCTGATCGGCACGGGCGTGCCGACCTGCTTCTGGAACAGCAGATCGGTGAATCCGAGGCCGAACAAGAAGATTCCGATGCCGCTGATGCCCTGCTCGGCGTGCATCACGACGGTGACGAGCGCGTACACCAGCCCCATCGCAGCACCGACACCGATCGCGACGACGACCGCCAGGACGAGGCTGTCGGTCCGCAGCGCGGTGTAGTACGCCGCGAAGGCTCCGATGAGCATCACGCCCTCGACGCCGAGATTGAGCACACCGCTGCGCTGGCCGATGGTCTCGCCGAGTGCTGCCAGGAGGAACGGTGTCGCCAGGCGGATGCCGGAGGCCAGCGTGGCGACGATGACCGACACGGTGAAGAAGTCGCTCACGTCCCACCCTCCGAACCGCCGGCCCGGTCGACCCATGCGTGGAGCTTCGAGCGCAGCTTGAGGCTGCCGACCACGAAGACGACGACGACGCCGTTGAGAGCCACGATCAGCGCGGCGGGCACCTGCAGTTCACGCTGGAGGGAGATGCCGCCGGTGAGCATCCCGCCGAAGAAGAACGACGCCGGGATCGTCGAGATCGGGTGCAGCCCGCCGAACAGGGCGGCGACGATCCCGTTGAACCCGGCGTTCTGCGTGAACGCGGCAGCACCGCCTTCACCGATCAGGCGGTGCGACTCGCTGCCGAACACGAGGATCGCGCCGGCGACACCTGCGCAGGCGCCGCTGAACGCAAGCGCCTGGACCACACTTCGCTGCACCGGCATCCCGGCGTACCGCGAGGCGTGCGGGTTGTAGCCGACCGCCCGAAGTCGGACGCCGAGTGAGCTGCGGAAGAGCAGCAGGTAGCCGAGCACTGCGACGAGCACTGCGACGACGACGCCGAGATGCAGGCGGGTGTCACCCGGCAGGAGTGGCAGGTCGGCGTTCTCGGTGAGTCGTTTGGTCTGCTGGATGCGAATCGCGCCCTCGTCGATGAGGAGGTCTTGGAGGAGGAAGCTCAGGAATTGTGCGGCGACGATGTTCATCATGATCGTGCTGAGGATCTCGCTGACGCCGGCATACGCCTTCAGTGCACCGGGAATGGCACCCCAGATCGCGCCACCCAGTGCACCGGCAAGCATCACGATCGGTACCAACAGCACGCGAGGGGTACCGGGGATCGCCAGCGACACGGCCGTCGAGAGAATGGCGCCGGCGATGATCTGACCCTCGCCACCGATGTTGATGACGCCGGCCCGGAACGCGATGCAGATCCCGACGCCGACCAGCAGCAGTGGCATCGCCTTGAGTGCCGTGTCGGCGAGCGCGTTCCAGCTGCCGAATGCGCCGTCGAGAAGTGCCGCGTAACCGCGCAGCGGGTTGGCGCCGAGCGTGAGCAGCATGATCGCTCCGACGGTCAGCGCCGCGAGCACGGCGAGCAGGGGGACGACCAGACCTGCTGCCGGGCGCACCAGTCGTGCCACGCGTGCCTGCGACGTGAACGGATCGTCGGGCGACGGGGCCGGAGGATCGGTCGGGGCGGTGTCGACGATGGTCATCGCGTGATGAGCGAGGGGAGCGGCGCGAGAACGTCAGGTACGACTCGCACGTTGACGTTCGACAGAAGGAGCGGTGGGCGCATGATCCCCCTGACAGGCGCCGGCGACGTTGCGCACACGTTAACAACCTGTCAACACCCGGCCCGCATGCGCGGGATCCGCCGAACCGGGAGGGCGGGCGCCGTTGGTGCGAGAATGGCCCATGGGTTCTGCTCACGCCGTCGCTCTCGACGCCGCCCGCCGCCGCTACGCACGACGCCGGCCGGTGTCGCAGCAGTTGGCCGAGCGAGCGTCGCGTGTGATGCCGGGCGGGTCGACACGATCGGTCCTCGATCTGGTGCCGTTCGCGTTCCGGATCGCGTCCGCGCACGGATCACGCATCACCGATGTCGACGGGCTCGAGTATCTCGACCTGCTCGGCGACTACTCATCGGGGCTGCTGGGCCACGACCCGGGGGTGGTGGAGGCGGCCGTCGTGGGTGCCCTCGAACGCGGCTGGAGCTACGGCGGTCTCCACACCGACGAGGTCCGGTTCGCCGAGGCCGTCGTCGATCGATTCCCCTCGATCGAACAGGTGCGATTCACGAACTCCGGCACCGAGGCGAACCTGATGGCGATCCAGCTCGCGCGCCACCACACCGGGCGCGACCGGATCGTCGTGGCCGACCTCGCCTACCACGGCGGGCTGCTCTACTTCGGGCAGGGCGGGGAAGCGCTGCTGGCACCGTTCGATTTCGGCCGCCTGACGTACAACGACGTCGACAGCATCGCCCCGATCGTCGACCGCGACGTGGCGGCGGTCCTGATCGAGCCGATGATGGGCGCCGCCGGATGCATCCCGGCGACGACCGACTTCCTCGCAGCGCTGAGAAGCCGCTGCGACGAGATCGGTGCGCTCCTGATCTTCGACGAGGTGATGACGTCGCGAAGCAGCCGCGGTGGCCAGCAGGCCCGCTGTGGTGTGAACCCCGATCTGACGACGCTCGGCAAGTATCTGGCAGGGGGGATGACGTTCGGGGCGTTCGGCGGACGCGCCGACATCATGGCGGCCTTCGACCCCGCCAGGGGCGGCGGGCTGACCCATGGCGGCACCTTCAACAACAATGTCGTGACGATGGCGGCGGGTGCCGCGGCCACCGCCGAGTTGCTCGGTGCTGACGTACTCGACGCGCTCTTCGAACGGGGAGAGTCGTTGATGACCCGGATCAGTGAGGTCTTCGACGCGTCGCCACTCCCGTTGTGCGTGAGCGGGCTCGGATCCTTGATGAACATCCACGGCGTCGCCGGGCCCGTTCGCTCGCCCGCCGATCTCCTCGATCAGGATCCAGCGCTCCGCGAACTGTTGTTCCACGAGCTGCTCGAGCGCGGGGTGTACATCGCGCCACGCGGCTACATCGCTCTGACCACGGCCGTCACCGACGCGGACTGCGAGCGGGTCGTCGAGGCGATGGGCGACGCGGTCGCTGCGATCACCAGCCGCTGAGTCAGCCCGCGAAGAGCGCGGCGAGACCCCGCAGATTGGCGTCCATGTTCTCGCGGTGCTCGGCGAGACGGCGGCCGATGATGTCGTGCTCGCGGTCCGGCATGCGTTCGATGGCGGGCGTGAGCCCACTTCGCCCCGGACCGAGCTGCACCCGCTGGACGATCTGGGTGCCGCCGTCGACCGGTTCCAGCTCGAATCGCCACCACGCCGCCGGCGGCTCGAGGCCGTCGGGGCCGTGGACGGCCCATCCGATCGCACGGCCGGGCTCGTACTCGACGATCGTGCACGTGACCTGCCACGTTCCGACAGCCGGATGGACGTTGGTTCCACGGAAGCGCGCACCGAGCGCGGGAACGACGGCGCCGTCGAGCCACTCGGCACCCTGGAACTCGGTCGAGAAGCGCGCCGACAGATTGATGTCGGAGATCAACGGCCACAATTCGTCCGCTGGTGCGGCGACCACTGTCGACACCTCCGTCGTCGGGCCGTCGGCGAGACGCAGGCGGGATGGATCGCTCATCGGAGTCTCCTCGAGTCGGTGGGAGGCGAACGGTCGGGCACGACGGACGCCCGCTCGTTCGGGATCGGGCGGCGCCACCTACTGTCGATCGTATGCAGGTGGGTATCAGCGCCGTCGTGTCATCACCCGACGACGCCGAACTCGTCGTCGCGGCCGAACGGGTCGGAGCGACGTCGGTGTGGGTACCCGAGGCGTGGGGATACGACGCCCTCACACCGCTCGCCTACCTCGCCGCGCGCACCTCGACGATGCAGCTCGCGACCGGCATCGCTCAGGTCGGTGCGCGCACTCCGGCGATGCTCGCGATGCAGGCGATGTCGGTCCAGGCGATCTCGGGCGGACGGCTGGCCCTCGGACTCGGCGTCAGCGGCCCGCGCATCATGGAGGCGTGGCACGGCGTGCCGTTCCAACGGCCGATCGGGGCCATGCGCGACACGATCGAGATCGTGCGACGCATCGCACGTGGCGACCGCCTCGAGTACGAGGGCGAGGTGTACCGGCTCCCGCTCCCCGGGGCCGGCCGGCCCATGCGATCGATGGTGCCGCCGGTCGACCCGATCCCGATGTACATCGCTTCGCTCGGTCCGCGCAGCCTCGAACTGACCGGCGAGCTCGCCGACGGTTGGCTGGGCAACGCGTTCATGCCCGAACACTCCGACGTCTTCCTCAGCTCGATCCGAATCGGTTGCGAACGTGCGGGCCGATCGATCGACGAGCTCGACCTGGCGATGCCGGTCGCCGTCGAATTCACCGACGACGTCGAGGAGGCCGGCCGCCGGCACGCCGACGGGTACGCGTTCACGATCGGCGCGATGGGCTCACCGGGGCGCAACTTCTACAACCAGTCCTTCACGAAGCAGGGCTATGGCGACGATGTCGCAGCGGTGTACGACCTCTGGCAGAGCGGACGCCGTGACGAGGCCGCGGCCCGGGTGCCGTTCGACATCGGCTACAAGACCAACCTGCTCGGGCCACCTGACGCGGTGGCTGATCGAGTGCGCTTGTACCGCGATGCCGGAATCACGACGCTGCAGGCCAAGGTGTCGGGCACCCGACAGCAGCAGATCGACACGGTCGCCCAACTCGTCGAGATCGTCGCCGACGTCACGGCCGAGTCGCATCGACCGGGGAGGTGAACCACCACCGAACGCGTCGCGCGTCCAGAGGGTCGGACGCTCGGGTCCGCATCGACCGGGGTTCGGCGATAGACAGAACGAGATGTTGATCGTCGTGTCCCCGGCGAAGGCGCTCGATTTCGAGTCGCCGGTGCCGACCCGCAAGTTCAGCGAGCCGGAGCTGCTCGACCGGTCGAAGCAGCTCGCCGAGCTGATGGCGGGCAAGTCACCCGACGAGTTGGCCGCGATGATGTCGATCTCGCCGACGCTCGCGCTGTTGAACTTCGAACGCTTCCAGGACTGGTCGCCGCCGTTCACTCGCGACAACGCCCGGCCAGCTGTGTTGGCGTTCAACGGCGACACCTACATCGGACTCGACGCACCGCGGTCGTTCGGGGAGCGTGACTTCACCCACGCCCAGAAGGTGCTGCGCATCCTGTCGGGGCTCCACGGTGTGCTGCGTCCACTCGATCTGATCCAGCCCTACCGGCTCGACATGGGATCGAAGCTGATGCATCGCGGTGGCGACGACCTCTACAGCTTCTGGGGCGGTGTCGTCACCGATCTGCTCAACCGTGACCTCGCGGCCAGCCCCGGATCGCAGGTGCTGGTCAACCTGGCCTCCAACGAGTACTTCGGCGCGGTGCAACGCGAACGGGTCGACGGCCGCATCATCACCCCGAGGTTCCTCGACGCGAGGGGCGACGGCGACTTCGCCATGATCAGCTTCTTCGCCAAGCGGGCGCGCGGCGCCATGGCCGGTTGGATCATCCGCGAACGGGTGCGATCCGCCCGAGCCCTGATCGACTTCGCGGGCCAGGGCTACCGGTACGCCCCTGACCGATCGACACCCGACGAACCCGTCTTCCTCCGACGCACCGACGCCTGAGCCGGGCCGACGCAGCGGCCGGCCCGATCGTCGCTGCGCCTGCGTGCGTCCCGTCAGGTTCCGGGCGGCCGGTACGACGGCGATTTCGCGGTCGCCGCGTCGACGTCCTCCGGGGTCATCAACGGCGTGAGGTTGGCGCTCACCTTGCCGCTCGCGTTGATCATCAACGACAACGCCGTGGCACTCGCATCGTCCGGGAAGTCGCAGATGCCGTACACGTCGGTGTCGCCGAACGCGTAGTACATGCTGTCCATCGTCCCGCCGACGGACTCGATGGCGGCCTGGGCGGCGGCGAACCGCTTGGTGCCGCCCTCTTCGAGCAGTCCCTTCACCCCGTCGCCGACGTAGTTGGCTCGAATCAGGTACTTGCCCATGTTCCACCCCTCAGGTCGGGCACCGCGCTGGCGCCACGCGGCCAGTCTCCTCCGATCCGACACCGAGGGCAACCGCGAACGCCACCCCGGCGGAAAAAGCCCGAAGAGACGTGACCAAAGCCCATAGGCCACGTTCGAGTCGAGTCGTACCGTGGAACGTCGTACGCCGCCGCACGAAGGAAACTCGACATGACCGATTCGATGACGACAGCAGGCCACGTCGGGGGAGCTGGGCTCGACACCGACACGCTGATGATGATGCTCGACGCGCTCGGGGAGTTCGTCGGCCACGAGCTCACGCCGAAGCTGCAGCTCGAGCTCGACCATGACGACGTCTGCCCGGAAGACATCGTGCGTGCGATGAGCGACCCCAACCAACTGGGCGTGCAGCTGATCTTCGTCCCCGAGGCCTACGGAGGCATGGACGGTGGTGCGTACGACTCCTATCGAGTGTGCGAGGTGATGGCCCGCCACGACATCGGGCTCGCCACCGCCGTCTTCGCGACCTTCCTCGGCAGCGACCCGCTGTTGTTCGGGGGGACCGAGGAGCAGAAGGCGCGCTGGCTCGGAGCGATCGCCGAGCAGGGCCTGGTGTACGCCTACGGCGCCACCGAGCCCGACGCCGGCAGCGATCTCGGCGCGATGAAGACCACCGCCGCCCGGATCGAGGAGGACGGTGTGATCACCGGGTATCGCATCAACGGCCGGAAGCAGTGGATCTCGAACGGGTCGATCGCCGATGTCGTCACGGTGCTCGCTCGAACACCCGACGGGCCCTCGTGGTTCGTGGTGCCGAAGGACACCCCAGGGCTCACCGCCGCCCACCCGGAGGACAAGCACGGTTTGCGCCTCTCGAACACGGCAGCGCTGTTCCTCGACGACGTCGAGGTGCCCGCCGACCATCTCATCGGCGAAGAGGAGGGCAAGGGCCTGATCCAGGCCCAGCAGGTGTTCGGATACACGCGCGTGATGGTCGCTGCGTTCGGTCTCGGTGGAGGATGGGAAGCGCTCGACCGGGCCATCGCGTACTCGCTCGAGCGCAAGCAGGGCGGCGCGCCGCTGGCCGAGAAGCAGGGCTTCACCCACAAGCTGATCGTCCCCCACGCGGTCCGCCTCGAAGCCGCTCGGAGCTACATCGAGAACACCGCCGACAAGATCGATCGTGGGCTCGGCGAGAACGGCGCGATGAACACCGAGGGTGCGATCGCCAAGCTGCTGGCCACCGAGGCCGGCAACGCGGCCGCCGATGCCGCGATCCAGGCCCACGGCGGCTACGGGTACACGCGTGAGTACGTGGTGGAGAAGATCAAACGCGATGTACGCATCACCACGATCTACGAGGGCACATCGGAGATCATGGAGATGACGATCGCTCGTGATCGCTGGCAGCAGCACCTCAAGACCGGCGGTGCGTACTACCGAGATCGTGCGGCTGCGCTCACGGCGCTGCACTCGACCCATCCGGCGGTCGGGGCCGACCATGCCGCGCTCGCAGCACAGGCGCTCGCCGCGGTGCTCGAGGCATGTCGTGTGGCACGGTTGACCCGGAACCAGCACATCCTGTTCCGACTCGGCGATCTGATCACCTACGCCGAGTGCGCGGAGGCGTTCGCCCAGCGCGCCGCCGCTGCGCTCGACGGCCGGCGCCACGAGAAGAGCCTCGATCGCTTCGACGGCGATGCGCTCTCGGCCATGAGTCGGGTGTTCGCCCGCGAGGCGGCCCAGAAGGTCGGCCAGGAAGGCGTGCGCTGGGTGGCCGGCTCGATCGATGCCGGCAGCGCCGACGTGGCGCCGCTGCTCGCCACCATTCCGCACGACGCGATCCGCACTGCCCAGGCCGGGTTGCTCGCCGATATGGATCGTGTCGCCGACGCGCTGTACGGCCGCGCCGGATGACCCTCGACCGCCAACGCCTGCGTCCCACAGGAGCCTTGAACGATGTCTGACAATTTCGCGATCCCCAGCTCGCCCGTCGCCGTGGTCGGCGTCGGGGCGATCATGCCGAACGCCCCGGACGCCGACGCGTTCTGGGCCAACATCACCGGCGGTCGCTACTCGATCACCGAGGTGCCCGCCGAGCGCTGGGATCCGGCACTGTACTTCTCGCCCGATCATGACGAAGCCGACAAGACGTACTCGACGATCGGTGGGTGGGTGCGCGAGTACCCCTGGGACCCGATCCGCTGGAAGCTGCCCGTGCCGCCGAAGGTGGCCGACCAGATGGACGATGGTCAGCGGTGGGCGATCAGCGCCGCCCGGTCCGCGCTCCTCGACGCCGGTTGGCCCGACTGGACGACCGATCCCGACAACGTCGCGGTGGTCATCGGCAACGCGATCGGTGGCGAGAAGCACTACGAGACCAACATGCGGATCGAGCTGCCGGAGGTACTGCGCGAGCTGGTCAACGCCGAGTCGTTCGCCGCGTTGCCCGCCGACATGCGCGCCCACATCATCGACGAGACGCGCACCCACTTCCTCGCGCACTACGGCGAGATCAACGAGGACACGATGCCGGGCGAGCTCGCCAACGTGATGGCGGGGCGGATCGCGAACCTGTTCAACTTCCGCGGACCCAACTTCACCACTGACGCGGCGTGTGCGTCTGGGCTGGCAGCCATGAGCGTCGCGGTCGAGGGATTGGTCGATCACCGGTTCGATGCAGCCATCACCGGTGGCATCGACCACAACATGGGGGTCGCAGCGTTCGTGAAGTTCTGCAAGATCGGCGCCCTGTCGGCGACGGGAACACGGCCGTTCGACGCAGGCGCCGATGGCTTCGTCATGGGCGAGGGCGCCGCTCTCTTCGTGCTCAAGCGGCTCGAGGACGCGGAGCGCGACGGCGACAAGATCTACGCCGTCATCTTGGGTATCGCCGGATCGAGCGATGGCAAGGGCAAGGGCATCACGGCCCCGAACCCGGTCGGGCAACGGCTCGCTGTCGAGCGCGCCTGGGGCGTCGCCGGTGAGGACCCGTCGACGGTGACCGCGATCGAGGCCCACGGCACGTCGACGCGCGTGGGCGACGCGACCGAGCTCCAGAGCCTCACCGACGTCTTCGGCGCCGCGGGCGTGCCGACCCGCGGCGTCGCGCTCGGCTCGGTGAAGTCGAACATCGGCCACCTCAAGGCTGCGGCCGGCGCAGCGGGTGTGTTCAAGATGGTACGAAGCCTGCACGACAAGGTGCTCCCACCGAGCCTCAACTTCAACGATCCGAACCCGAACGTCGATTGGGACACGTCTCCGTTCGTGGTCAACACCGAGTTGCGCGACTGGCCGGCGCCACCCAGTGGCGTCCGGCGTGGCGGTGTGAGCGCGTTCGGCTTCGGCGGCACCAACTTCCATGTCGTGATGGAGGAGCACGTGCCCGGCCGTCACCGGCCCGAGCCGCGCGTGTTCGCCACTGCCTCCGTCCCCCAGGCTGTGCCGTCTGCACCGTCTGCACCGTCTGTGCCGTCGCATCCGAACGACGGATTCGCGGATCCGGGCAAGCCGCCGCTGCGAGGCGCGCTGGTCCTCGGTGGACGCGACGAGGCCGATCTCCTCGCGCAGGTCACCGCCGCACTCGTCCAAGCGCAGGCCGGCCACGCCCCCGCGCCCGCCCGCCCGGATCCGGCAGTGGGGAAGGCGGCCGTGCGTATCGCCGTCGACTTCGCCGATGCAGCCGATCTCGCCACCAAGCTGGAGAAGGCGGTCAAGGCGCTCACGGGCGCCAACGCGGCCCTGTTCCGCATGCTCCGCCAGCAGGGCGTGTTCGTCGGACGCGGCCCGGCGCCGAAGGTCGCGTTCTTGTACACCGGTCAAGGCTCCCAGTACGTCAACATGCTGCAGGGCCTCAGAGAGACCGAGCCGATCGTCGCCGACACGTTCCGCGAGGCCGACGCCGTGATGACTCCCCTGCTCGGCCGTCCGCTGAGCTCGTACATCTTCATCGACGCTGACGACCCGGCAGCGGTTGCACAGTTGGAGCAGGAACTCCTCCAGACCGAGATCACGCAACCGGCCGTGCTCGCGACCGACTCGAGCATCGCCCGGCTGCTCGCTGCGTACGGCATGCGACCCGACATGGTGATGGGACACAGCCTCGGGGAATACGGCGCGCTCATCGCCGCCGGTTCCCTGACGTTCGACGCGGCGCTGGAGGCCGTGAGTGCGCGCGGCCACGAGATGGCGAGCCTCTCACTCGACGACAACGGTGCGATGGCAGCCGTGTTCGGACCGCTCACCGAGATCGAGAGGATCGTCGACGCTACGCCGGGCTACGCCGTCATCGCCAACATCAATTCCAACAACCAGGCGGTGGTCGGCGGTGCCACCGCCGCCGTCCTCGCCGCCATCGACGCGTTCACCGCGGCGGGCATGCAGGCCGTTCGGATCCCGGTGAGCCACGCATTCCACACCTCGATCGTCGCGCCGGCATCGGTGCCCTTGATCGCGTCACTGCGGCGACTCGACGTCGGACCACCGCGCATCCCACTGGTTGCCAACGTGACGGGCGAGTTCTACCCCGAGGACGCGACGAACGACACGATGCTCGATTACCTCGGCAAGCAAGTGGCGTCGCCGGTCCAGTTCGTCAAGGGTCTGCACACCTTGTACGAAGCCGGCGCACGAGTCTTCGTCGAGGTCGGCCCCAAGCGTGCCCTGCACGGTTTCGTCGACGACGTCCTCGGCGAGCACGACGACGTGGTGGCGCTGTTCACCAACCACCCCAAGCTCGGCGACAGGGTGGCGCTCAACCAGGCCCTCTGCGGCCTCTGGGCTGCCGGCGTCGGATTCGAACCGACACCTGCCGTGGCGGCAGACGTGCGTGGGGCTGTCCCCGAGCCCGCCCTGACGGCTCCGGTTCCGGCCGCAGCAGCAGGCGTGGCCGCACCGGACGATCGGATCATGCAACTGGGCCAGCTGTTCGCCGGTGTGATCGAAGAAGGTCTGCGCATCTACGGTGCCGAGCCGACGAAGGTCCACCCGACCTCGACCGCGGTCGCAACCGCGCCGGGCGAGGGCGCTCGTATCGACGGCGAACCCGTGGTGATCACGGGTGCAGCACTCGGCTTGCCGGGTGTCGACCACGTCTTCGACGACGCCAACGTCGGCCGCATCCTCGCCGGCGAGCAGTTCATCGGCGCGTTGTCCGAGTCGGCCCGCGCCCGAATGGCAGACATGCACATCACCCGCCTCGTCAAGAGCGAGGCCGGTGGTGCCAGCTTCGAGACGATCGACGACCCGGCCGAGGTGATCAAACTCGCCGGGCGCCACGCACCGATCGACGTAGTCGAGCAGTTCGCGATCGACATCGCACGAGACGAAGCGCTCGATTCGACCACGCGGCTGGCGATCGGCGCCGGATTCGACGCGCTGCGCGATGCCGGCGTCCCGCTGGTCATGCGGTACAAGACCACGACTCTGGGCACCCAACTGCCGGACCGCTGGGGTCTCCCCGACGAACTGCGCGATGACACCGGCGTGATCTTCGCCAGCGCATTTCCCGGGTACAACCGATTCGCGGAGGACATCGAGGCGTACACGGCCGACCGCTCGCGTCGCGAGCACCTGCTCGCACTCGAGGGCCTCCGCACGCTCATGAGCGGCACCGGACCCGCCGTCGCCGAAGTCGACCGCCTGATCGGCGAGCTGCGATCGGAGCTCGACGCGCATCCGTACCACTTCGACCGCAAGTTCCTGTTCCGGGTGCTGTCGATGGGACACTCGCAGTTCGCCGAGATCATCGGGGCACGCGGTCCCAACACCCAGGTCAACGCGGCGTGTGCCTCGACCACACAGGCCCTGTCGCTCGCCGAGGACTGGATCCGTGCCGGTCGCTGCCGACGGGTGATCGTCGTGTCGGCCGACGACGCGACCGGGGATGCGCTGATGCCCTGGATCGCGAGCGGATTCCTCGCGAGCGGCGCCGCTGCCACCGACGAGCACGTCGAGGACGCGGCGACGCCGTTCGACCGCCGGCGCCACGGCATGATCGTCGGGATGGGCGCGGCCGCGTTCGTGGTCGAGTCAGCGGCCGCCGCGCGCGAACGTGGGCTCCAGCCGATCTGTGAAGTTCTCGGTGCGATCTCGGCGAACTCGGCCTTCCATGGCACGCGACTCGACGTGGATCACATCGGTGCCGTGATGGAGGCCGTCGTGCAGCAGGCCGAGTCGAGGGGCGTCGCCCGCTCGGCGATCGCGGACGAGGCGGTGTTCGTGTCCCACGAGACGTACACGCCTGCCCGCGGCGGCTCGGCGTCCGCCGAGATCAACGCCCTACGTCGGGTGTTCGGGGCTGCCGCAGATCGAGTCGTGATCACCAACACCAAGGGATTCACGGGACACGCCATGGGCGCCGGGATCGAGGACGTCGTCGCGGTCAAGGCGCTCGAGACCGGGATCGTCCCGCCAGTGCCCAACTACCGTGAGCCCGACCCCGAGTTGGGCAACCTCAATCTGTCGCAAGGAGGCGCCCACCCGGTGCGGTATGCGCTGCGACTCGCGGCTGGATTCGGGTCGCAGGTGGCGATGGCCCTCCTGCGCTGGACTCCGGTCGCGGACGGGCGCCATCGCGCTCCCGATCAACTCGGCCACACCTACCGCATCGCCGACACCGAAGCGTGGCAACGTTGGCTCGATACCGTCGCCGGCCACGACGGGGCGCGGCTCGAGGTCGACCATCGGCGGCTCCGCATCGTCGACGTCGGTGCCCCGACCAGCTCACGCCACGACTCGGCCGTCCCGGTGCCATACGCCGGACAGCTCGGAGCGGATGGTGCCACCACGGCCGCCGGGCCACCCGCACCCCTCGTGGCGGCCGCCCCACCCGCTCCACAGTCCCCACCGATCGTCTCGGCACCCACACCGACGCCGCCGGCGCCACCGCAGCCGGCCGCATCTGCTCCGCCTTCACCGGTCGTCGACGACGTGCTCGACCAGGTCACCTCGGTCGTCGCGGAGATGACGGGCTACCCCGCCGACCTGCTCGAACCCGACCTCGACCTCGAAGCCGACCTCGGCGTCGACACCGTCAAACAAGCCGAAGTGTTCGCCGCCGTCCGCACCCACTACGACCTCGAACGCGACGACAACCTCCAACTCCGCGACTTCCCCACCCTCCGCCACGTCGCCACCTGGGTCCGCGACCGCGCCGGACTGCCCACCGCACCCACCGCCAGCACACCCACCACCAGCACACCCACCGCACCCGCACCCACCGCACCCGCACCACGCTCGGCCCCATCACCGGCCCCGGCCGCATCCGCTCCGCCGTCACCGGTCGTCGACGACGTGCTCGACCAGGTCACCTCGGTCGTCGCGGAGATGACGGGCTACCCCGCCGACCTGCTCGAACCCGACCTCGACCTCGAAGCCGACCTCGGCGTCGACACCGTCAAACAAGCCGAAGTGTTCGCCGCCGTCCGCACCCACTACGACCTCGAACGCGACGACAACCTCCAACTCCGCGACTTCCCCACCCTCCGCCACGTCGCCACCTGGGTCCGCGACCGCGCCGGACTACCCACCGCACCCACCGCCAGCACACCCACCACCAGCACACCCACCGCACCCGCACCCACGGCCTCGGCCCCTTCGCCGGCACCGGCCGCCGCTCCCATCGACGACGTGCTCGACGTCGTCACCACGGTCGTCGCGGAGATGACGGGCTACCCCGCCGACCTGCTCGAACCCGACCTCGACCTCGAAGCCGACCTCGGCGTCGACACCGTCAAACAAGCCGAAGTGTTCGCCGCCGTCCGCACCCACTACGACCTCGAACGCGACGACAACCTCCAACTCCGCGACTTCCCCACCCTCCGCCACGTCGCCACCTGGGTCCGCGACCGCGCCGGACTGCCCACCGCACCCACCGCCAGCACACCCACCACCAGCACACCCACCGCACCCGCACCCACGGCCTCGGCCCCTTCGCCGGCACCGGCCGCCGCTCCCATCGACGACGTGCTCGACGTCGTCACCACGGTCGTCGCGGAGATGACGGGCTACCCCGCCGACCTGCTCGAACCCGACCTCGACCTCGAAGCCGACCTCGGCGTCGACACCGTCAAACAAGCCGAAGTGTTCGCCGCCGTCCGCACCCACTACGACCTCGAACGCGACGACAACCTCCAACTCCGCGACTTCCCCACCCTCCGCCACGTCGCCACCTGGGTCCGCGACCGCGCCGGACTCGCGCCGGCCCCCGACGCCACCGCGACAACATCGGCCCCAACATCGGCCCCAGCCGCATCCGCTCCGCCGTCACCGGTCGTCGACGACGTGCTCGACGTCGTCACCACGGTCGTCGCGGAGATGACGGGCTACCCCGCCGACCTGCTCGAACCCGACCTCGACCTCGAAGCCGACCTCGGCGTCGACACCGTCAAACAAGCCGAAGTGTTCGCCGCCGTCCGCACCCACTACGACCTCGAACGCGACGACAACCTCCAACTCCGCGACTTCCCCACCCTCCGCCACGTCGCCACCTGGGTCCGCGACCGCGCCGGACTGCCCACCGCACCCACCGCCAGCACACCCACCACCAGCACACCCACCGCACCCGCACCCACCGCGACCGGCCGAGACGGCGCATCCGGTGAGACGGGCGAGCGACCGACCGAACCACCCAGCACCGAACCACCCATCGTGGTCCACGGTGATCTGGATGCCGTTGATTCGCTTCCGCGCCGCATCCCCGTGCCGTCTCTCCGACCGGGTGTCGATCACTGCCGGCCGACCGGGGTCGAGCTCGACGGCGCACGCGTCGTCGTCATGCTCGACGAGGGTGGCGTCGGCAACGCGCTGGTGAAGCAACTCGGCAAGGCGGGTGCTTCCACGCTCACCCTCTCGCCGGGCATCGGTACCGAGGACCTCCTCGCCCAGATCGACGAATGGGAGGCCGAGGCTCCGATCACCGGCATCTACTGGCTGCCCGCGCTCGACGACGATGGCGATCTCACCGACTACGACGTCGAACGTTGGCGGGAGGCGCTGCGCCGACGGGTCAAGGCGCTCTACGCCACGATGCGACGGCTGTACGGGTCCAGCCCCTTCCTCGTGTCGGCGACCCGGCTCGGTGGCTACCACGGCTACGACGCCGCGGGCGCCACCAACCCGCTGGGTGGATCGGTGGTCGGTTTCACCAAGTCGTACAAGAAGGAGCGGCCCGACGCGCTGGTCAAGGCGGTCGATCTCGCCGCCAGCCGCAAGACCAAGGCGATCGCCGACCAGCTGATCGATGAGACGTTGAGCGACCCCGGTTGCGTCGAGATCGGTCGCGTGGGCGACCTCCGCTTCGGTGTCGCCTTCGTGGAGGCGCCGTTCCCCGAGCGCGACGCCGACGGCCGGCCCGTGGGCGACGGCGGCATCGAGCTCGGACCCGATTCGGTCGTGGTCGTCACCGGCGCGGCGGGGAGCATCGTGTCCGCCATCACGGCGGATCTGGCTGCCGCGTCAGGCGGCACGTTCCATCTCCTCGACCTGACACCCGCTCCCGATCGCAACGATCCCGATCTGGAGGCGTTCCGCAACGACAAGAACGGTCTGAAGGTGACCATCGCCGAGCGGATGAAGGTCGCCGGCGAGCATCCGACACCCGTGGCGATCGAGCGCGAGCTCAGCCGATACGAGCGGCTCAATGCGGCGTTGACCGCCGTGCAAGCCGTCGAGGCGGCCGGCGGCACCGTCCACTACCACTCGGTCGATCTGACCGACGCCGACGCGGTCGGCGCGGTGATGGCCGACGTGCGCGATCACAGCGGCCGCGTCGACGTCTTGCTGCACGCGGCCGGGCTCGAGATCAGCCGCAACCTTCCCGAGAAGGAGCCGCGCGAGTACGACCTCGTCTTCGACGTCAAGAGCGACGGCTGGTTCAACGTGTTCCATGCCGCGCAAGACATGCCGATCGGCGCCACGGTCGTGTTCTCGTCGGTTGCCGGACGGTTCGGGAACCAAGGACAGACCGACTACTCGGCGGCCAACGATCTGCTCTGCAAGATCACGAGCAACCTCCGCCGCTCCCGTCCCGAGACACGCGGCCTGGCCCTCGACTGGACTGCGTGGGGCGGCATCGGAATGGCGACGAGGGGTTCGATCCCGAAGATCATGGAGATGGCGGGCGTGCAGATGCTGCCTCCCGAGGCCGGTGTCGCCTGGATCCGGCGTGAGCTGACGTCGCACGCATACGAGGGCGAGGTGATCGTCGCCGGTGCGCTCGGCATGATGGCCGCCGAGTACGACGAGCACGGCGGGGTCGATCCCGCGACGTTCGTCGGCAACGCGGGCGAGCACGGCCCAATGATCGGGACCGCTGCGTTGAGCGTCCACGACGGGGTCGTCGTGGAGACGACGCTCGACCCAGCCCAGCAGCCCTTCCTCGACGACCACCGCATCGACGGCGTGCCCGTCCTGCCCGGCGTGATGGGCATGGAGGCCTTCGCCGAAGCCGCTCGCCTGCTGGCACCCGATCACCGGGTCCTCGCGGTCGAGGACGTCGCGTTCGCCGCGCCGCTCAAGTTCTACCGGGACGAGCCGCGAACCCTGATCGTCCAGGCCGTCGTGAGCCCCGACGGCGACGGTCTGGTCGCGCACTGTCGACTCTGCGCCGAGCGGCTCCTGCCGGGTAGCGATACCCCGCAGCGCACGGTGCATTTCGCCGGGCGGGTACGGCTCGGCACCACGGGGCCCGAACAGGAGACCTCGGGGGAGGCGACCGATCCGAGCGGGCCGACGATGAGCGCCGACCAGGTCTACTCGTTCTACTTCCACGGGCCCGCCTACCAGGTGGTGTCGTCGGCCTGGCGCTCTGACGACGCCTCCATCGCCGTACTTGCCGACCCGCTCCCCGACAACCACCTCCCGAACGACCTACCCCTCACCACTGCGCCCCGTCTGGTGGAGCTGTGCTTCCAGACGGCCGGGCTCTGGCAGGCAGGGTCGGAGGACCGACTCGCGCTCCCGATGCGAGTCGGCAGCGCGCGGGTGATCGCCGATCCGGCGACGGCAGAGGGAGCGGTACGCGCCCGGGCTCACGAGATCGTCCCGGGTGAGTTCGACTGCGAGGTCGTCGACTCGACCGGCAAGGTCATCGTGCGACTCGACGGGTACCGCACGATCCCGCTCCCGGCGCCGATCCCCGATGAGGTCGCGTCCGATCTGCATGCGACGTTCCGGGCGTGAATCCGGGGGTGAACGGCGTGACTGGGCAAGCGACCATTCGGCGACTGGGCGTCGTCGACAGTGGCGAGTCCGCGGTCCGCGTCCTCAACGCGGTCGGCGGGTTGAACACTGCCGGGGACGCCCCACCGATCACCACGGTCTTGTTCCACCAGGACCCAGATCCGAAGCCGTGGTATGGACGCGAGGCCGACGAGCTCCGCCGGTTCCCCACCGATCCGTCGACCGACGACGTCGTCACGAGCCTCCAGCACGCCCACATCGACACCCTGTGGCTCGGGACCTGGGCATCCGAATCCCGGGCCGACCTCATCGAGGCATGCCGCGCACACGGCATCACGACCGTCGGACCCGATGCGGCGACGGTGCGGCGACTCTCCGATCCGGCGCTCCTGCGCGAGGTCGGCGCAGGCGGCGACGCGCTCGCCGAGGGGGCCCCGACGCGGCGAGTCGAAGTCGACATCCTCGCCGACGATCACGGCACCGTCTGGACGCTCGGGGGACGCGACGTGAGCGTTCGCCGAGGCGGCGGATCGTTGCTCGCCGCCGCGCCGTGCACCGCCATCGGCTCCGATCTCTCGCAGCGACTCCGTGCGGCAGCGATCGTACTGGTCCGCGAGATCGGGTACCGCGGGGCCGCCGTGATCAGCTACCTCCACGACAGCACCAACTTCGTGCTCACGGATGTCGACTGCGCTGCCTCCCCCGACCACGCCACCACCGAAGAACGAACCGGTGCGAGCATCATCGGATGGCGGCTCCGCGTCCACCGCGGCGAAGCGCTCCCGGAGAACGAGCCCGATGGCGACGGCGTCGTCGTCGAAGCACGGCTGCTCGCGGAGGACCCCGACGACGACTTCGCCGTAACACCGGGCCGGATCGCACTCCTGTCGTTCCCCGTCGGCACGGGGGTCCGCATCGACGCCAACCGCCGCGCCGGTGACACGGTCGACACGGAGGATCCACTGATCGCCGTGATCACTGCATGGGGCCCCGACCGAGCGGTCGCGCTCGGTCGGGTTCGTCGGGCGCTCGAGCGCACCGCCGTCGTGATCGACGGCGGTGCGACCAATCGAACCCTGCTGCTCAGCGTGTTGGCTCACGGCGACTACGTCCGAGACGACGTCGACGACACGTGGCTGGAGCGGATGCTGGTCGACCGACCACCCATCGCTCCCAGCCCGGTCGCGTTGCTCGCGGCCGCGGTCGAGGCCTACGAGACCGACCGCAGCCATGCCCAGTCGACGTTCTACGCGTCGGCCGAACGTGGGCGCCCGCAGCATCCAGTCGCCGTCGGCGCCGGCATCGAACTCGGGTACGAGGGGGTGAACTACCGGCTCGACGTCGATCGAGTCGGCCCGCGCCAGTACTCGATCAGGAGTGGAGACGTCGTGGCCGACGTCGTCGTCGATGCGCTCGACGCGTTCGAACGAAGGTTCACCTGCGGCGAGCGCCGGCACCGGCTGGTCGTTGCGCCGACCTCGACGGGGTTCCGGGTCGAGCTCGGTGACGCGACGCACACGATCGAGCGTGAGGACGGGATCGTCCTGCGCGCTGGTTGGCCCGCGTTGGTGGTGAGCGCACTCGTCGAACCGGGCGACATCGTCGTCGCCGGCGATCCGATCGCGGTGCTGGAGTCGATGAAGATGGAGACCACGGTCGTCGCACCGATCGCCGGTGCGGTGGTCGCCGTCTCGATCATTCCGAACGCTCAGATCGAGCGCGGCGCACCGCTCGTGCGACTCCGCGCGCACGACGCCCGGGCGGCTGTCGGAGGCGACGAGTCACGACGGGTCGATCTGTCGGGTCTCGAGCGGCGCGTCGACCCCACTCGCAAACCCTGTGACCGCGTGTACACCCCGCTCGGTGACTACCTGCTGGGCTACGACCTGTCGCCGACCGCACTGCACCGGCTGCTCACCCAGCAGCGGCGCCTGGCGGAGATCGCCGAGCCCGACGATCCCTCGCTGCTCGCGTGCGAAGACGGATTGCTCGACATCTACGCCGAGCTGGGCGCGCTCTACCGGCCACAGACCGAGGCCGAGGTCGACGAGTTGACCCCGACCGAGAACACCCAGGAGTATCTGGTGTCGTTCCTTCAGTGGCTCGACCCCGACCGGGCCGGCCTGCCGGACAGCTACCGCGAGCGACTCCGACGAGCGTTGGAGCGCTTCGGCGTTCGAAGCCTGGAACGCACCCCTGATCTCGAGTCGGCACTGATGTGGTTGTTCCGCTCGTTGGCCCGACTCGGGGAGCTGAGCACGGTGGTGATGGCCGTGCTCGAACGCCGGCTCGACCGTCGTGACGTCCTCGCCGAGCGGGCCGACGCCTCGATGCGGGCACGACTCGACCGGCTCGCCGCTGCCACGCAGGGACGCCAGCAGGGCATCGCCGATCTCGCCCGCGACGTTCGTTTCCACTACTTCGACGAACCTCCCATGGAAGCGGCCGCCGCCGAACTGTCGAACGAGATGGCCGGTCACCTGGCCCACCTCGCTGCCCATCCCGACAGCGACGACCGAGCCGAGCGGATCGATCGGCTGGTGTGGTGCCCACTTCCGATGCGCTCGATGCTGCTCGGCGCCTGGGGAGGCGACGATCCCACGACCTCCAGCCTCCGAAAGGTGGCGCTGGAGATCTACGTCCGGCGCTTCTATCGCGTGTGCGACTTCGGCGAGATCACCGTCCATGACGCGAACGGATTCCTGATCGCCTCCACCGACTACTGCACGGACGACGTCGATGTTCGGGTTGTCGTCGGCTACCTCCCGCTGGGTGAACTGCCCGCATGGTCGCAGGCGGTCGCACCCCACCTCGCGTCGCTCGGCGCAGACCACGACGTCGTCATCGACGTCGTGACGTGGCGCGACGGCGAGCGTCCCGATATCGCCGACACAGCCGTCGAGGTGGCCGCGTTGGCGCGACGATGCGGCTTCGGGCGGCTCCTCCGTCGGCTCGACGTCACGGTCGGCAGCTCGGCCGGACCGACCGAGGAGCGATTCCGATCGCAGCACATCACCCTCCGGCAAGACGCCGACGGAGCGTTCGTCGAGGAGCTGCTCTTCCGCAACCTGCATCCGATGCTCGCCGAGCGCCTCGAGTTGTGGCGGTTGTCGAACTTCGGTCTCGAACGTCGGCCGTCGCCGGAAGACGTCTATCTGTTCGACGGGGTCGCGCACACGAACCCGAAGGACCATCGGCTGTTCGCCCTGGGCGAGGTTCGCGACCTCACCGCCACGCCCGACCCGGTGACCGGTGAGGTGTCGTACCCGCGACTCGAGCGCGTCGGCCTCCTCGCCCTGGCGGCGATGCGCTCCGAACTCGCCCGCTACACCGCTCGTGATCGCCCGCTGGCGAACAGACTCGTGCTCGACATCCGAGCCCCGTGGACGTTGCCGGTGGACGAGACCAACCGGCTCGCTCATCGCTTCGCTCCGATGGCGGCACGCGTCGGCCTCGAGAAGCTGGTGCTGAAGGTGCGCCTTCCCGATGACGACCGACCGGACGGCCTGCGCGACGCGGTGCTGCACATCGAGGACGTCGGGCACCAGATCCTGGTGCGCGAAGACCGAGCGGGCGACGAGCCGGTCCGCCCGCTCAGCGCCTACCGGCAGAAGGTCCTCACCGCCGCCCGGTTCGGTTCGCCGTATCCCTACGAGATCGTGCGCCTGTTCACTCAACGCGGCGTCGGCAACGGCCTGCCCGCCGACTCCTTCCAGGAGCTCGACCTCGACGGCAACGACCAGCTCGTGCCCGTCCACCGCGAGCCGGGCACCAACACCGCCCACATCGTGGTGGGGCTGCTCACGAACCACACCGAGGTGGTACCCGAGGGCATTCGGCGGGTCGCATTGCTGTCGGATCCGACCCAGGGCCTCGGCAACCTCGCCGAACCCGAATGCCGCCGTGTCAACGCCGCGCTCGCGTACGCGCTCGAGCACCGGTTGCCCGTCGAGTGGTTCGCCGTGTCGAGCGGGGCGCTGATCGCGATGGACTCCGGCACCGAGAACATGGACTGGATCGCCCTGACCCTGCGTCGCCTGATCGAGTTCACCCAGGCCGGTGGGGAGGTCAACATCGTCGTCACCGGTATCAACGTCGGCGGGCAGCCCTACTGGAACGCGGAAGCGACGATGCTCACCCACACCAAGGGCATTCTCGTGATGACACCGGCGTCGGCGATGGTGCTGACGGGCAAACAGGCGCTCGATTTCTCGGGTGCCGTGAGTGCGGACGACAACTTCGGTATCGGCGGCTACCACCGCGTGATGGGCCCCAACGGCCAGGCGCAGTACTGGGCCTCGTCGTTCCCGGAGGCGTGTGCACTGCTGATGCGACACTACGAGCTCACCTACGTCGTGCCAGGCGAACGCTTCCCACGGCGGCGGCCCACCACCGATCCGGTCGAGCGCGACGTCCGACCGAGTCCGCACGATGCGTTGATCGACTGCCCGTTCACGACCGTCGGCGACGTGTTCTCGGCCGAGCTGAACCCGGATCGCAAGCAACCCTTCGACATGCGGTCGGTGATGCGCGCGGTCGCCGACGCCGACGCCGAGCCGCTGGAACGATGGAGGGATCTCCGCGACGGTGACACGTCGATCGTCTGGGACACGACGATCGGCGGCATCCCGGTGTGCCTGCTGGGACTGGAGTCTCACACCGTCGGCCGCAAGGGGTTCGTCCCCGCCGACGGACCGCCGTCGTGGACGTCGGGCACACTGTTCCCGCACTCGTCGCGCAAGACGGCGCGTTCGATCAACGCCGCGAGCGGCAACCGGCCACTGGTCGTGCTCGCCAACCTGTCGGGCTTCGACGGCTCACCGGAGTCGATGCGCCGTCGCCAGTTGGAGTTCGGAGCAGAGATCGGGCGCGCGGTCACGAACTTCGACGGGCCGATCGTCTTCGTCGTCGTCTCCCGATATCACGGGGGCGCGTTCGTGGTGTTCTCCAAGGCGCTCAACGCTTCGATGGAGATCGCCGCCGTCGAAGGTTCGTACGCGTCGGTCATCGGCGGGGCCCCGGCCGCTGCGACGGTGTTCGCCCGCGAGGTGAAGAAGCGCACCGAAGGCGACCATCGGGTGCGCGAGGCGCGCGAGGCGCTCGTCGGTGCCGACGGGCCCGAGGCGACGCGCCTGCGGAACACGTTGGCGTCGGTGACGGAGCACGTCCGTTCGGAGAAGCTCGGTGAGGTCGCCGACGAGTTCGATGCGATCCACACGATCGAGCGGGCGCTCCGCGTCGGCTCCGTCGACCGCATCATCGCCGCCGCCGAGATCCGGCCCTACGTGATCGACGCGCTCGAGCGGGGCATGGCAGGCCCGGTCTGAGCGGTCAGCACACCGGTCGATCGACCCACGAGTGTCGCGGGACGGCCACCGCGAGGTCGCTGCCGGTCGACAAGGGTGTGGGCGGCTCGGCCCGTTCTGCGAACGCGATCGTCAGCAGGAACACACCATCTCGTCGCCACCATCCCGGCATCGGCCCGTCGCGGCCGAGCACCGACATCGCCGCCCAGCCATCGGGCCGGCGCGTGGCCTCCAGTCGCACCTCGACGGTGCGGGTGTCGACGCGGAGCCCCACCTGTTGCACCTTGAGCGCAGCCTCTTTGGCCGACCAGATGAGATTCGCAGCCTCGTGGCGGGCGCTGGGGTCCGGGAGGGCCCGGACGTACTCCCGCTCGGACGCGGTGAAGAAGTCGGCGACGAACCCATCGGTGCGCGGCTCGACGACTTCGAGGTCGATGCCGAGCGTGCCCGATGCCGCGCTCCCCGGCGGGCCGATGAGGCAGACCGCCCATCCCGACCGATCGCTCATCGACACGTCGACCGGCGCCCGTTCCCCGTCGAGTTGCACGTACGGCGCACCACTCGCGTGATGCCGCACTTCGATCCGCGTGAGCGACCGATGTGCGTCGTCGAGCTCGAGCACCGTGGCGACCGCCCGCTTCGCGGTCCATCGGCGCGTCAGGTATTCGCTCCGACGCTTGGTGTAGCGGATCGAGTCGAGGTGATCGCGCTCGTGGGGGGACAGCCACGCCAGCGTCGTCGGCACTTCCTGCTCTCCATGCGCCAACCACCACATGTCGCCATTGTGCCCGATCACCCGCCGCGGCCGACGAGCGGTCTCGCTGACTCCTCTCGACGTCGGCCTGGCGACCGATGCCGACCATCAGAAGCGAACCGACGCCGGGGGCGCACTCTCACGCCGTCGGGAGCCACGGACCGAGCGCGGCGGGAAACGAACGTCGCGCCCGACGATCGAGGACGGCACGTACCCGGCCGTCCGGGACACGGTCGTGACCGGCGCGCCGGAAGTCGATCGCGATCCCGCTGTTCGCGATCTGATCAAGGCGAACGTCAGAAGTTCACGGTCTCCTCGATGAGGAAGTCGACGACCTCGCGTACCGCATCGGCCTGCTCGGCGCCGTCGGCGAGCGCGCGCTCGTAGACGGCCATCTGCTGGTGGGCCGACGTGCCGTCGGCCAGGATCGCACGGATCGCCCGGAGCTCGTCGAGGCAGCCCAGGCGCTCGCCTGCTGGAGCGAGCATCTCGAGCAACTCCTCGACGAGCTCGGAACACGCGACCACTTCACCGATCCCGAAGTCGATCAGGCCTTCGTCGATGCCGTACCGTTGCGCTCGCCAACGGTTCTCCTGGATCAGCATCGTCGAGTAGGTCCGCCAGCGTCGGTTCTCCTTCTTCAGCTGCCACAACATTGCGAGGACCGACTGGAACGCGGCGGCGACCGACGCCCCGTGCGCTGCGGTGGTGCAGATGTCGGCGATCCGCATCTCCAGGGTCGGGAACCGACCCGACGGTCGCAGATCCCACCAGATCTTGCTGGCATCCTCGATCTGGCCGGCGTGGACGAGCACACCGACATGGCGCTGGTAGTCGGCCCACGAAGCGAACGCTTCGGGAAGTCCGGTGCGTGGCATGCCGTCGAAGATCGACAGCCGGTAGCTGCGCAGTCCGGTGGGGTACCCGTGCCAGAACGGCGACGACGTCGACAGCGCCAGGAGGTGCGGCAGGAAGTACTTCGCCTGCTCCATCAGGTCGATACGGAGCTCGTCGTCGTCAAGCCCGACGTGCACGTGCATGCCGCAGATGAGCATCCGGCGTGCGACGACACCGTGGTCCTGGGCGAGCTGGTCGTAGCGTTCGCGGTGGGTGAAGCGCTGGGTCGTCCAGTCACCGAACGGATGCGTCGACGCCGCGATGATCGCGTACCCGAACTCGTCTGCGACCTTCGACAGCACGGTCCGCAGTTCTCGGATCTCCGACGCGGCCGCGGGCACCGTGGCGCACTTGGTGGTTCCGACCTCGAGCTGCGACTGGAGGAACTCCGGCGTCAGTAGTCCTCCGGTCTCAGCGGCGCCCCGTTCGAGCAGCGCGGCCGGCGGCTCGGCGACGAGATCGCGGCTCTCGCGATCGACGACGAGGTACTCCTCCTCGATCCCAACGGTGAATGATGGCTCCGTTTGCACCCGGCCCCCTCGGGTCAGATCGACGTGAACGCCGACCTTACCGCTCTTCGGGCGTGGTCGGTCTCGTGTGCCCACGTCGATCGGCCTGTGAGCCGGACGGCTTGCTGTGCGAGCCGTCAAACCCGTCCTGGTGGTGTCGCCGACTCTGTATTCGTCGGGGCCGGACCTCGTCAGGATCGTTGTTGGGATGCTCCGCCGCCCACCGCGATCGGTGCGGGTGTTCCCGGCGTCCGTGCGGGCTCGACGCGGCACCCGGAGGCGGACAGCACCCGACCGGCGCCGGAGAGATCGTCGGCGGGTCACGAACAACAGTGCGGACACGCCGCGACGTTCGGCCACAGCCCCGGCGTCGACCGACGCACGGGCATCTTCGTCGTCCGAGAACGCCGCGCATCGCCCGATCGGAGGTAGGTGTCCAGCTGGCCGCGGACGATGTTTCCGATGGTGGTCTCGATGCCGTGCTCAGCAGCGCCTCGGACGCGAGGTCAACGTCACCCAGCGCACCCGAAAGCAGTGGGACACTGCCACCGACGGGTTCAGCAAGCAGGTGCGGAGCTCGCCGATGGTCGAGGTTCCGTATCCACGAAACCATGACGCCGTGGAACAAGGGCAATGAGGTCATCGAAAGCTAGCTCGACTCCCGCCACCTCGAGCACGTCCCCGCCGACGCCGACACGGTCACCGCACTCATCGCCTCAGCCGGTCGTCACGTTGCCTCGGCCACCGCCACAGATGACCCGGAGGACGCCCTGGCACTCGCCTACGACGCCGCCCGTAAGACCGCCACCGCACTGCTCGCCCACCACGGCCGGTCATTGGATCCAGTCGGCGATCAGTGTGATCGTGGCGGGATCGAAGGGTTGGTCGGGTGGGCCCGAGGTGGGTTGGAAGAGGTGGTCGAGCTCGTTGACGACGATGACGGTGGCGTCGGGGTTGTCCTGGAGTGCGGCTTGCGTGGCGGGGGCGTTGAGTTCGGCGGAGGCTTGCAGGTCGAGCTCGGCGAAGATCGCGAGGACTGGGATCTGGAGGGCTCGCAGGTCTGGTGCGGGGTCGTAGGCGATGAAGAATTTCATCCATGGCCGGTTGTAGTTGGCGATGATCTCGTCGATCGCTGCGGCCGGGTCGGCGGGCAGCGCTCCTGGTGGTGCGGTGGCGGCGGCAGCGTCGAGGATCTGGCGCATCGCGGCCTCGGCGGCCGCCGGGTCTTGCTCGCTGTGGGAGACCTCGATGAGTTCTCGAACGAAGCCGACCTGCCAATCGACGATCTCGGGCGAGGCGCCTTGGTCGCGGGCAATGTCGGCGACTTGACGTTCGAGCACGTCGGCTCCCGGGACGCCGCTGCCCGCGAGCAGCACCGCGAACGCCACCTTGTCGGACTGGTTGGCGACGATCGGGCCGATCCAACCACCCTCGCTGTGACCGATCACCCCGAGTCGACCCGGGGCGACTTCGGGTTGATCGGCGAGGAACTCGACGGCTGCGAGTGCGTCTTGGGCGTTGTCGAGTGTGGTTGCGTCGGACAGCTCGACGGGTTCGCCCCCGGAGTCGCCGGCACCGCGGTCATCGAAACGAAGAACGACGATGCCGCGCCGGGCGAGGCCATCGGCGAGATCACGGAACGGTTGGTGGGTGCCGATCGTTTCGTTTCGATCCTGGGTGCCAGAACCCGAGATCAGCACGACGCCCGGGAACGGGCCGGCTCCAGCAGGGATCGTGAGCGTTCCGGCCAGTTCGAACCCGGCAACCGGTTGCGCGAACCGAACCTCTCGTTCGCGAAAGACAGGTTCGGTGTCGGCGTTCGTGACCACGGCGTCGTTCTGCAACGACGTCGGTTGGGTGTCGGCGTCCGCAGTCTCCACTGGTGGGCTTTCCGGCTGGGTGCCGGGGGTCGACTGTTCGGCAGCGGCGGGCGTCGTCGAGCCGCACGCCCCTGTCAGCGACACGACCGCACAAACGCCGACGACCGAGAGGAGCAGACGGGTGCGCACGTCGTTGACTTCTAGACGAGGGCCGGATGGGTGGGGTCGGGGAACTCGACGGGTTCCTCGTTGCGCAGCCAGCGGCCGATCCCGATCAGCCCGCAGGCCAAGATCACAGAGCCGATCGTGATCCCTGCGGCGTTGGCGACGAGATAGTCGCCGTGCTGGTCGCGGTCACCGACCTGACTGGCGCGCAGGACCGCCCACGCGACACCGCCGGTCGCGAGCCCCGTGCCGGTCGCCACGACGACACGTCTCGGTGCGATCCCTCGGCGCCACAGATCGATCGCAACGAGCATGGTGCCCGCGATCAGGAGGCTGCCCCACGCAATGAAGAGCCAGCCGAACAGACTCGCCGCAGCACCGAGTGCGGTCACCGCGATCCCGACCGTGCCCGGGAGGCCGAACCCGCCATGACGGGCATGCAAGGACAGCAACGTCGCCAGCAGTGTCCCCGCGGCACCCAGCAACGTCATTGCCATGACGCTGAGGACCAACAGTTGAGTGCTGCTGCCCACCTCGTCAGCAGCGGACGTTCCGTCGTCGAGGCGATCATAGAGCCAGCCACCAAGATGCCAGACGGCCGGGAACGCGACCCACAAGCCGGCACTGGCATAGGCGAGCACGCCGGCATCCCGTGTCGCTCGCGTGGGCAGAGCGAGTCGACCGCTCCGCGTCGTCGCGAACGACCGGGCGACCACCATCGGGTCACCGAACTCCGCGAGAACGTCACGCTGGGCGGCTTCGGGATCGGCGCCTTCGCCGATGCGTCGCTCAACCGCGCAACACAAGTGATCCTCGGTTTCAGCGACGATGTCGTCGGCGTCGTGATGCCAACCCATCGCCGCCGCCAACTCATCGAGGTAGGCGTCGATCAGGCCGTAGTCGGCCATGGCGCACCCCCCACCACACGGCTCACGGCGTTCGAGAACGTCTCCCAACTGCGTCGCTGATCAGTCAGCGCGTCGCGCCCTTTGGGTGTCAACTGGTAGATGCGTCGTCGACGACCCTCGACGGTCGACCAGTCGCTTCGCAGATGGCCGCTCTCCTCCAAGCGGTGCAGCGCCGGGTAGACCGTTCCGTCGGGCAGATCGAACACATCCCCGCTGCGTGCGCGCAGCCCTTCGATCACGGCATACCCGTGGTTGTCGCCCTCGGCCAGCACCGCCAGCAGCAACAGATCGAGATGGCCCTTCAACTGCTGACTCTTCATACCTCGCAATACTAGGTTTAGCATTGCGAGGTGTCAAGAGTTCGGTGACCCCCAAACGCAACGCGATCACCGACGACGGTGCCTGCGGGTCGCGAAGTCGATCCCGTCGACGCGCACGACCCACGTGTCGCGCTGCTTGCCGACCGTTGGGTGGCCGGTTGCCTTCCACGCCATCGCGTACCCCCAGTGCTGATACTGCTCGTGCGGCGCCTCACCGTCTGACGACATCCGGGATACATCGACGATTCGGTGCGATCGCTCGAAGCGCATCACGCCTGGTCAGGTGTGGTGGAGACGATGGGACTCGAACCCACGACCCCCTGCCTGCAAACTGGCCAGGCACCATGTCGACTGGTGTCGTCTCGTGTTGGCTGATGTCGTTTGATGCCGCTGAGCTGGGACAACGCCGGACGAGGCAACACGGGGCGGACGGACCAGCACGAGCCGGTGCACGCCGGATTGATACATCTCTGATACATCGTCCAGCCGCGGCGACCGCCTGCACGGCCGGATTGGGACGCGTCATCGGCACCGTTCGAGTATCAGATTCCCGTCGTGACGTATCATGCCCCGCCCGCAACTCTGTCGCTGGCAGTCGTCAGAGGACGACAGGTCGCTCTATTTCCAGTTGATATCGCTCGAAGATAGAGCGATACTTGGAGCGTGCGAGCCCCCGCCCCACCACTTCTACCGATCTTCCGGTCACAGCTCCAGGGCGAACTGCTCGCGCTCGCGTTGGCCGACCCGGCTCGCCGGTGGACGATCGACGAGCTCGCCGAGCGGACCGGTGAGCCGTACCAGACCGTCGCCACCGAGGTGCGCCGCCTGCAAGAGGCCGAGCTGCTCGAAGCCACGACGGTCGGCCGCACGAAGCTGTTGTCGGCGAACGAGGCGAGCCCTTACCTTCGCCCGCTCAGCCAGCTTGCGACGATGGCGTTCGGGCCACCGATCGTGATCGGTGAGGAGTTCGCAGCCGTCGACGGCATCGAGACGATCTACATCTACGGGTCATGGGCAGCCCGCCATCAGGGTGAGCCCGGACCGACGCCGAACGACATCGACGTGCTCGTGATCGGCCGCCCGGACCGCGACGAGGTCTACGACGCCGCCCGACGCGCCCAGCAGCGCCTCGGGCGCGAGGTCAACGTCACCCAGCGCACCCGCAAGCAGTGGGCCACCGCCACCGACGGATTCAGCGAGCAGGTTCGCAGCTCACCGATGGTCGAGGTTCCGTATCCTCGAAACCATGACGCGGTGGAACAAGGGCAGTGAGGTCATCGAGCGCCTGATCGAAGTTCGCCATCTCGAGCACGTCCCCCGCCGACGCCGACACCGTCACAGCACTGATCGCGTCGGCCCGTCGACACGTCGCCTCGGCAGTAGCCACCGCCGCTGACGATGCGGAGGGCGCCCTGGCTCTCGCCTACGACGCCGCCCGCAAGACCGCCACCGCACTGCTCGCCCACCAAGGGCTGCGTCCGACATCGGCGGGCGGACACATTGTGATCGTCGAGGCGATGAACGCTCAATTCCCCAGTGTCGCCGGCCTCAAGTCGATCGATCGCATCCGCCGCCGCCGCAACCAGGCCGAGTACCCCGATCCCCAACACTACGACCCGATCACCGCCGATGAGGTCGACGACGCGATCGAAGCCGCCCGAGCCTGCCTGTCCGCCGCCGAGAAGCTGCTCGCCGTACCCCAACTCGGCATCTTCTGAGAGTGGCGCCTCGCGCGCCCCAGTGATCTTCGACAGACAGGTGCTCCCCCGCGCCGATCTCGGCACCCCGAACTCTTGCGGATGAGCACTCCCCCGACCAGCATCGGCAGGTCCCGAGCGCCGCCCGACCGACTACCCGATTCGACCTCGAATTTGCACCCTCGTGCCGGGCTGCCGTGTCCTCGAGCCTGGGACACGGGCGGGGGTCGGTCGAACCAGCGCAGTCGCGACGACGGTGTCCGCAAACCTCGGACCCGGCATGGCCGCCGGCGGCGGCGACGACCCACCGCACGTAACGTGCGTGCCCGCGAGAACGCCGGCGTGCAAGAGGGCCGGGAGTGTGCGGCCGACCGGAGCGTTCCGCCCGCGATTACGAGCGGGTACCCGTCCGCAGGAACGCTCCGCAGTGGTGCCGCTATGGGCGGTCGGCGGATGTGGAGACAGGGAGTGATATGCGTGGCCTGGCAACCTGATCTCAGGTTGTTGGCGGAGTTGTCCAGGCCGTGCGAGTCGTCTGCCACACGAACGCGTGACCGGTGTGGGCGACCGCCCGTTTCTCGCGCTGCTCGGTGTGCAGGAGCTGGTACCCGAGCTTGTCCGGGATTCGAGCGCTTGCGACGTTCGCGCAGTCCATGTGGATCTCGATCCGCTCAACGTCAGCCAGGCAGTCGAACACGGCATCGGTGAGTGCGGTGACGGCGGAGGTCGCGTAGCCGCGATTGTGTCGATCGCTACGGACCCAGTAGCCGATCTCGACTGCGCCCGGTCCGACTCGCCGGTGCGCTCCGCCGCCACCGACGAGCGCGCCGGTTGATGCCTCGCGGAACACGTATCCGAAGTCGGTGGCAGCTTCAAATGCGGCATGGCCAGCGGTCAGGACCTCAAGCTGGTCGGTGCGGGAGGGCATCGTTTGGGCCCAGTCCATCCATTGCCGGAGTTCGTGGAAGCTCGCCCGCACGGCTTCGAGTACGTCGTCGACGTCGTCGGGTCGCCACCTGGAGAGGATCAGCGGGTCTGCTTCGATTGCGTCCGGCATGGCTGCCATCGGAGCAGTCTTGCCATCGAAGGTCGGCGAGACCCGCGACGTTTCGATTGGGCCGTCATGGAAGCCGTTGACCGCGCGGCGGCGCGGTCGATGTTCGGCGACCGCTGCAAATTCCGAGCGCCTGGGTGTGCCCCATCGGTTCCGTCCTCGCGCTGTGCAAACAGGCGATGCTGATGCGCGTTTCCGAGCGGGTCTGATCACCGGAGTGCGTCGGCGAACTGATCGCTGCTGGTGTTCCACCACCGGCGTCGCCGATCGAACCGCTCCTGACCGCCCATCGATTCCCACATCTCGATGAACGGCGCCTCACCGGCCTCGACCCGCCGCCGAACGAACTCGCCGCCTCGTGCGATCGACTCCGCCAGACAGTCGATTACGAGGTTCCTGCCATCCTGGTCGAGCCCGTACTCATCGCACACCAGTCGAAGCCGCGCCGGCCGATCGTTGCTCTCCCAGCCGAGTCGGGCAGCGTTGATGTCGTCGTCGATCGGAACACACATCCGTGCGAACGCCGCCACGTCGAACTCGCGGCGACCAGGTGCAGCGAAGTCAAAGTCCAACAGCGCAACGGCTTCACCGTTGTCGAACACGACGTTCTCGAGGCAGACGTCGTTGTGGCACATCACCTCGCCACCCACTGGATCGGCCATCTCGTTGCTCCACGTGGTTGCCCCGAGGTCGAGACCGATCGACGCGTCATGCAACCGTCGGAGGAGGCGCGCGATCGAGCCCAACGCAGCGTCCGAGCGCGCCCAGCTCGGGTACGGCGGCGTTGCGACCTCACCGGGGATGAAGCGGAGTCGTTCTCGTCCATCTGAGTCGATCGTCACCGGTTCGGACGCGCCGGCGAAACCGTCTCGGCGGAGCGCTGTGAGGTACCGGTGGATCGACTCCGAGTGCGGGTTCGACGGACGCATCACGTGGTCTCCGACCCGGACAACGGCGCCCGCGTTGGCGACACCGCCGTGCAGCACCTCTTCGTCAGCCATAACTCTCAGTCTCGCGGTCGGAGCGGCGAAACCCTGTCTGAACGTTCTCGCGCAGATCGCACCGAGCATGAAGTGCCGATAGAGGGCACATCGAGTCGTTTGTCGGTGTGTACATTCTCGAGCGGTTTACCAGGGCGACTCGAGTCCGGTTGTGGGGTCGAGTTCGAGCAGGCCGAGATCGGTGACGAGCTGCACCACTCTGCCGTGGGCGGCCACGCCCGACCAGGTTCGACAGAGCTGGTGCTGAGGCCCGACGCTGCACATCGCGATTCCTCCGTCTGCCGGCGTGGAGGCGACCCTCCAGATCGGTGGGCTGTCGAACATGTCGTCGCCGACAAGGTCGAACACCTTGCCACTGTCATAGAACTCGACCGATCCGAATCCGGCGACACCGACCTCGACGTGGTAGCCCAGCCCTTCGACGCCGCCCTCCACGAGATGCCACTTCTCGACCGGCTCCGGGCCGACCGTCGCAACCAATGCGGCGCACTGGCGCCCGTAGAGCGGGTGGTCAGCCACCACGACCATCACATCGATCGACTCACGGTCAACGTTCACGACCCAGGGCAGCCCTTCGAGTCCGCCGGTCCACCACGGATCGCCACCGGTCAGGCGACGCGAGGGCAGCTCGATCGAACCGACCTTGGCGGTTGATTCGACCGTCCAGGGAACTTCGCCGTCGGCCCACGCCGGCCGCTCGAGCGACGCGTTCAGGAGAGCGCCGACCGATGAGCTGATTCGCTGGGCCCGCACTGCTTCCTCGACGATCCGACTGCGATCCCCAGGGGGGCCCGACAACTCAAGGACCCAACGGGCAAGATCTGGCTTCCGGGCCATTTCATCCCAACAGAACATGTCGACGTCGTCGCTCAGGCTCGACGACCTGAGGGCCCGAAGACGTTCGCCGACGAAACGCACGAGCGGATCGCGTTCATCGGTGCCGTGCGCGAGCGCAACGCGGACGAGCCCCGGTGCCGCGAACCTCGGCATCGTGTGGATGGACAACAAACCCAGAATCGACGGCCGAGGCGTGGCAGGAAGATCAGCGAGAACGTCCAACCGCATGAGCCAGTCCTCCGCACTCCACGGCGGCACCCCACGCTGGTAGAGCGAGTTCAGCGCGCCGTCGTCGGCTCGTGCGAGGTGGCTAAACCACCTGGCGCCGACCTCGCCCGACATCGACCAGATGTGTTGACACAAGTACCGCTGGCCCCCGTATTGAGTGCCTCGTCCACGGTCCAGCGCCGAGGCGAGATCGTCTCCGAGCGCCGACAGCAACAACTCGAACGCAGCATCACTCAAACGATTCGATGGCCCGAACGATGGCTGTTCCAAGACTGCATCAAGCAACGCATCAGCAAGCATGCGCCGCTCCGATTCATCACCGATGCCTGCCGCAGCGACCACCTCATGCTGCAACTCGACCCACGACGTTCTCGGCTCCGCAATCGCCACACCCTCCACCGAATCCTCGACAATCGCCTCGCCCACCGAGTCACGCAATCGAACCACCAGACTCGAAACGTCATTCATTCGACAACAGTGTCACGCGCCAACCGTCACAGCCGACAACCGAACGAGTCGGCCCACGCCACGCACATTCTTGAGCACTTGGCCGATCGCGTACGTGCCGATAGCGCGCCGGTCGACGGTCAGACTGCCGTGTTGTTCTGAGCGCTTCGCTGCCAGGATTTCGACCCTCGGAACCAGTGTGCAGAGATCGTCGGAGTCGGTCGTTGCGGCCGGGGCGAATGGTGCCGCCTGCGCGCGTCCCTCAGTGCCGATCAGCGAACTCCAGCACCGGGGTTGCGAAGGCCGACGGAGCGAACACGTGCCCGAGGTGACCTTGACCGGTGAGCGTGGTGATCTCGGCGCCGGACGCAATCAGTGAGGTCTGGTCGTTGGTTGGGTAGACCGCAGCGCTGGAACGTTCGCCTCGCAGGATCAAGGTCGGCACGTCGGTGACCGGCAGCGCGGACCAGTCACAGCTGCGAATCGCTTCGATCTCTCGACCGACGACACGGGCTCCTTCGCGCAGGCTCTTCCTGATCGGCGGAACCTTGATGGCGATCGCCAATTCGTCGTCGGTGATTCCTGCGAGTCGATTCGCCATATCGCGAATGGCATCGTCGATTCGACCCTCCTCGACTGCGAGTTGAATATGGGCGATCTGCTGTGGGTCGATTGCCTCGCCGTTGATTGGAGGCTCGTAGACCACAAGCGAGCGCATCGGAACTCCGCGCAGTCTGGCTTGCAGCGCAATGACCGCCCCGAATGAGTGAGCCACGACGTGCGGAACACCGCCGGTTGATGTGATGACGGCGCGTAGATCGTCAACCTCGCGATCGAGCGCGTACTCCGAACTGTCGCCACTACCGCCTCGGCCACGTCGGTCATAGACCCACACGCTGTAATCCTCGGCCAGTCGCAACTCGACGAGCGAGAACGCTCCCATGCCGTCGAGCGATCCATGAACGAGCACCAACGGGTCGCCCTGGCCAGTCTGCCGGACCGACAACTCGGTGCCATCGCCCGATGTCGTCGTTCGGTTCCCACCCTTGCCACCGAGCGCGAGCGAGCGCACCAACTGCCGCTTGTTGGGCGCCTGACGAAACAGATGCACCATGAAACCCGGAACTCCCATCCGTTGAGTGTCCCACCTCGATGTCCGCCAAGCCAGAAGAACTGCCAGCACCGACCGAAAGGACGGCGGCTCGCTGACACTTGCGAACGACCCGTGCCGAACGACGAACGCGGCCGGAGAATTCACATCAGCGGGGCAGACCTCCACAACCGAACCAACACGGCGATCGGCCGTTCCGATCGCAGGCACCTATCAAATCGAAGTGTGGCAAGATCGTCTAGGTGGTTTTGAGGATACCTACACAGGGGCGCTCAACTCTACATGGGTGATCGAAGCGGAAGAGGTGCACTGAATTCTCGTCGAAACGCGCGTTCTGAAGCGCCCCGGGATTCGTGGAGGCTTTGACCGAACCCGGGGCGCTTCATTCCAGACGCACCAGTTTGACCGAGCAACGTCTTTGCAACGACCCTCACTTCCCGACCACCGTGACGTGACGGGCGTGGCCTCGCCGACACAGCTCGGTCGGGCGATTGCGACGGTAGGTGGCCACTCTCATGAGTCGGGACTGCGATCCATTTGGCCTTTGTACGCACAATCAGCGCCCTCAGGATTGCATCGTGCTGGATCCTCGCGCCGGCCGATCGGAATGTCGCAACCGGCCTCGAATGAAGGTGCTCAGGATCCGGCAGGTGGGGCGATACGGCGTCGACGGGCGTCGCCACCTTCGGCGGTCACCGAGTAGGAGTATGACCTGTAGGATTCTTACCATGAAAGTCACCGAGAAGGGTCAGGTCACGATCCCGAAGCAACTCCGCGACGCGCTCGGAATCGGCGCCGGCACCGAGGTCGAGTTCGAGCGCAGCGACGACACCATCGTGGTGCGCAAGGCCAGCGGCGCACCCGGCCGTGGTCGCCAGCTCGTCGAACGCCTTCGCGGACGCGGCGACGTCGCCATGACGACCGACGAGATCATGGCCCTGACCCGAGGGTCCTGAGGTGGCCTACGCGACCCTGGTCGACAGCAACGTCTTGTTGGACATCCTCACCGAGGATCCGACATGGCGTAACTGGTCCAGCGACGCGCTCGCTCACGCCGCCGAAAGCGGTCCCCTGTGCATCAACCCGATCGTCTACTCCGAGGTGTCGGTCCGATTCACCACCGTCGAGGCGCTCGAGGCCGCGCTGCCGTCTGAGGACTACCGCCGCGAGCCGCTGCCATGGGCGGCCGCGTTCCTGGCGGGCAAGGTCTTCGTCGACTATCGACGGAACCACGGCACGAAGACGTCGACGCTGCCCGACTTCTTCATCGGCGCCCACGCGGCAGTCGCCGAACTCGCGCTGCTCACGCGAGACGTCGGCCGATACCGGACATACTTCCCGACCGTGACGCTCATCGCGCCGAACGCCTGAAGCGCTGGGGCCCGATCAGAACGACACCGCGGGCTGGGCGCGAAACTGTCCGGTATCCGGCAATCGCGCGAACAGTCGACCCGGCCGACCACGCTCGCATCGCCAGCGCCATAACACATTGGCAGGCGCCAGGCGCGGCTCGGGTGCAGCCCTTGCGCCGGTGCCGCCCGCAACAATCAGGGGCTCGTGGTCACGGTCCTTCGCCTCAGGCCGCTTCAGCGTTCGCGACGGAGGCGGTCGACGACGGCTGCTTGGCTGTTGGGCAACGCGTGGGCGTAGGTGTTCATGAGCATTTCGGGGCTATGGCCCAGCATGTCGGCGATCGCGCGGAGCTCGCCGAGGTCGCTCGAGGACTGGACCATGTGGGTCGCAGCGGTGTGACGCAGCCCATGTGACGTGAGCCTCGGCAGGCCAGCCTTGTCGACGATCGTCGCCAACGCTCGGTCATAGGACCGCGGGAGTACGAGCCGGCCAGTGCGGGTGGCGATGATCAGGTCGTTGTCCTCCCACTCGGTACCGGCGGCGAGACGCTCGGCGGCTTGCTCAGCCCGACGCCTCGCGAACACGCGCATCGTGTCGGCGTCGATCGGGATCGTGCGGCGTGAGCGTTCGTTCTTGGCGTTACCCCACGCGGCGCCCTCGTTCGTCGCAACCAGGCTCTCGTCGATCCGAAGCGTCTGCTTGTCGGTGTCGAGGTCGTCCCACCGCAGCGCGAGCACCTCGCTGCGACGTAGCCCATAGAGCACGCCGAGCCGGAACGCGATCGCCCACCGATGCTCGGCCGTCACGGCGAGGAACCGATCGACCTGCTGCTCGGTCCACGCCACCGTGTCCTTCTCCTTGACCGGCTTCGCCACCGTTCGGGGCAAACCGACCCGCACCGCCGGCGAGCGCGGGATCAGACCCTCGTCGACTGCCTCGGCCAGTGCCGCCCGCAGCACGGTCCGACAGATCTGCACGCTCCGCTTCGACAGCTTCCCGCCGGCAGCGAGGGCCTCGATCCAGCGCTCGATGTCGTCACGGTCGAGCGTCGCCAGCGGGATCGCACCCAACCCGCCCTCGATGTGCGGGATCGCCCATGCGTACTGCTCCTGTGCCTTCGGCGAGATGTCGGTCCGCGACGCCACGTACCGTCGCACGAGCCAGCTCACCGTTCCGCGCTCGGTCGTCCGGTCGTCTGCCCGCATCGCGCGCGCCGCGGCCTGGGCGCACCGTTGGGACTGGTACGTGCCGAGTTGTCGCGGACGGTGCCTTCCCGTCGCCGTGTCGATCCCGTCGACGCGCACGACCCACTTGTCGCGCTGCTTGCGGACCGTTGGTTGGCCGGTTGCCTTCCACCCCATCGCGCACCCCCAGTGCTGATACGGCTCGTTCGGCGCCTCACCGTCTGATACATCGCTGATACATCGACGGTTCAGTGCGATCGCTGAAAGCATATCACACCAGGTCAGGTGTGGTGGAGACGATGGGACTCGAACCCACGACCCCCTGCTTGCAAAGCAGGTGCTCTAGCCAGCTGAGCTACGTCCCCGAGTTGGGGCCGCTCTCAGGATAGCGGTCGGCCGCTGCGACACCGCCCCGCACAGGTCCCGCGGGTCGGCGGTCTACATCGACGTCAGTGCCGAGCCTGACCGTCACATTCGGGGTCTGACCCCGAATGTGACGGTCAGTCATCCTTGAGGGCGACGGCGTTGGGGGTGACGTTCATCTTTGGTTCGTACTCGGCGACCTCGACGACCCGACCCTCGCTCCGGAACGCGTCACGCAACCGACTCCGACAGGAATCGCACGGACCGTAGAAACGAGCTTCGACGGCCAACCGGCAACGCGGGCACGAGAACTCCACGCCACGACCATACCGCCGGGGTCGTCATCGATCCGGAACATCGAAATCCCGTCCGGGGTCGACCGGTTGCGTACAGTCCAAGTCGATGACCGACGCGCCGACCACCGCACCAAGTGGTGGCGAGCCGCGGCCAACGCCCACACCGTCCCCCCGTCGCGGGCGAGAGCGGAGTCGGCCGACCAGCCCCAATTACGCCGCTCGTCGAATGCTTGCGAGCACGATAGCGATCGCTGCGTTGATCGCCGCCGCCGTCGTCGGATGGCGCGTCGTCCAGGGCGACGGAGAGACTGCGGCGGGTCCGGCCGGCGAATGGGACGAGATCGTCCTCGTCGATCGCACGACCGGTGCCGTCGCCATCGTCGACGAGGTCGGCGAGACCGTGTCGACCACGATTGGGCTGGGTCGTGTCGACGACCTCGAGGTCGACGGCGACCACCTTGCCCTCATCGGCGCCGAGCAGATCGTCCTGCTCACCGCGGACGAGGAGCCCACCGTCGTTCCCATCGAACGGGGCACGCTCGTCACTCGGCTGACGACCCCCGAGACGTTCCACCTCGCCGTCGGGCGAGCGACCGGCGGCAACGTGCTGATCGTCGACGCCGCGACCGGTCAGGTGGTCGACGTCGGGGCGCTCGCCGATCAGTCCAACCCGCTGCTCTTCGTCGAGACGCTGCGCTGGTCATCGGACGCGACGACGTTCGCTGTCGCTGACGCCGCCAACTTCCAGACGATCGTCGTCCGCGCCGGGGTGGACCAACCCACGTTCCTCCCAGACCAGCCGCTCGCCGTCGGCGAGGAGCTGGTCGCCACCAGCCAGACGGTCGGTCGGCAGGCCGATGTCGCACTGCTCGACTTCGAGCGTCGCAGCCGGGCGACCGTACCGACCGATATCCCGGCCGGCGGTCTGATGATCGACGATGCCCTCCTCATGGTGTCGATCGATGGCGACATCACCAGGATCGAACCGGGCGACACCGAGGCTCGCAGACTTGGAACGGTCGCCGTTCCGTCCGGCGCGACGGTCCGATCGGTACACCCGACTGCCGACGGCGAGCGGCTCCTCGTGATCGGATCGGTCTTCGCGGCGGTCGTCGATCTCGAGGGCGACACCGTGTTCGCCACGACGTTCACGACGCCGGTCGACATCCCCGTTCCGGAGCCGCACTGGACGTGTCTCCCCGTCGGTGGGGCAGGCACGTATCACTCGTTGATCTCCCTCGACAGCGGAGAGCAGCTCGCCGATCTGACCGGGATCGATGTCATTGGTGTGGCCGGCGACGGTTGCAGCGTGCTCGGCGAACGGAACGGTGCGACCGAGCTCGTGACCGCCGACGGCGTCGTCCGTCTGGGTCAGGTTCGAGCGGCTGCCCTCGCACCCGACGGCCGCACCATCGTGCGCACGACGACCACCGGAGACACCGAGCTGCTCCACGTCGACGAAGACCTCACCGTGGAGGAACCGATCCCACTCGACGTCGCCCCCGCCAACCTCGCCGTCGTCTTCCTCGACCGCTGACCTGGCGACCGTTTCATTCGGGGTCCGACCCCGAATGTGACGGTTCGAAGAGGACTTCGCCCGCGATCGGGACGAAGCCGCAGGAGAGGAACATCCGTACCGACGCGGCGTTGCCGGGAGCGACCTGGGCGTAGACCGGCTCACCGGCTCCGACGCTGGCGAGACCGGCGTCGATCAGCCCCCGGCCCGTGGCACGGCCGTGCTCGGCGCCGGTCAACTCGATCGAGATCTCGGTCCGCCCGACGAGCCCCCGGCCGATCACGACGATGCCCCGTTCATCGCCGAACACGCGGACGTCGCGCCGGTGGCGTCGGGCGCGCACGACGCGTGGGTGGTCGTCGTGGTCGAAGAGCTCGGGGAGCGGCGACGTCGTCGAACCGGCGCGCCGAACGGCAACGATGTCGAGCGAACCGATCGCACGGCTCGGCCCTGCGAGCGACACGAGGAATCGTGGATCGGTGGCGCCACCGAACCCGTCGATGCCACGGAACACGGCGTCGCCGGGCGAACGGTCGGTGAGCACGAACGCATGCCCGGTGAACGCGACCACGGCGCCGGTCGCATCGGACGTCGGCGGTACGACCTCGATCCGGCCGTCGACCGGCGGGAAGCGGCCCTCGACGGCCTCGCCCAACACCTCGGCCAGACGATGAGAAGGCATCGACCCAACAGTAGGTTCTGCGGACGTGACCGCCACGGTGAGACGCGCCACGCCAGCCGACCTCGACGTCGTGCTCACCCTGGTCGAGGAGTACTGCGCCGCCGACCACCATCGTTTCGACCGTCACGTCGCCGCGGCGGGTGTCGCGCCGCTGCTCGACACCGACGAGCACGGCGTCATCTGGTTGCTCGAGGTGGACGGCGCGACCGACGGGTACGCCGCGGTCACGTGGGGGTGGTCGATCGAGATCGGAGGCCGGGATGTCGTACTCGACGAGATCTACGTTCGGACACGGGGCCACGGCTCGGGCGGCACCCTGCTCGGCGTGCTCGAGGCGGACTGCCGACGGCGCGGCGTGAAGCGGATCGTCCTCGAAACCGAGCGCGACAACGACAGGGGCCGTCGCTTCTACCGTCGGCACGGCTACGTCGCCGACGACTCCATCTGGATGTCGAAGGAGCTCCACTGAGACGCTCGGCGCTGCTCGCAACAGCGCTCACCCTCCTCGCGGCCGCGTGTGCCGCTGATCCACCTGCGGCCGTCGTCGGGATCGTGACCGACGCGTGCGATCCAGGCCAGGACGTCGGGAGCGGGATCGTGATCGATCGTGGGTTGGTTCTCACCGCCGCGCACGTGGTCGCCGGCGCCGACGCGATCGAGGTCGTCGCGGGTGATCGACGGGTCGCGGCGACGATCGTCGGGTTCGATCCCGAGATGGATCTCGCCTATCTGCGAGTCGAGGGCGTTCGAGCATCGCCGCTGTCGGTGGGCAGCGACCATGTGCGAGAGCGCGATCGTGGGGTCGCCTACGTGGTGCGAGACGGCGAGGTCTCGGTCGAACCGGTACGCATTCGACGCCGGGTGCAGATCCGCACCGAGGACATCTACATCGAGGGTGAGACGGTCCGGCCGGGCTTCGAGCTCGATGCATCGATCCAGACCGGCGACTCCGGCGGAGCGGTGGTCGTCGACGGCGAGGTGGTCGGCATCGTGTGGGCCCGCAGCAGCAAGTTCGACGACCGCGCCTACGCCATCGATCCCACCCGGGCCGGCGACTTGATCCGCCGACAACTCGCCGACGGCCGACTGGGATCCGACGTCGACATCGAACGCTGTCACTGACCCAGCTCGGCCACGAGCAGCGCCGCGTCATCGACGACCGATCCGAGCGCGAAGCCAGCTCAGTTCGGAGTCGCGTCGTCCCCGAACGCAAGCACGACGTGCCAGCTGTACTCGAGCGCCTGTTCCGAGCGGGTCCGGTGGATCGCCGTGGATCCGCGCCGGCGGCCACATCATCGACGCGGCGGCTCCGATCGTCCGTGCGTCGACCATTCCGTCGGACCGGGCGATCCGGCAGGCGAACGTCGGCACCGTGGCGCACGCGAAGCCGTCCCGAACGCGCTCGACAGGAAGCTCCGATCCGCCGTGCCACGCGAGCGCGAAGCGAACCGGTCCGCGGCCGCGGCGAGACCTGCCTCCACGGGCGTGGTCGGCACGACTGGTCGACCACGATCGTGTCCAGGTCGGCGGGCCAGATCGACACCACCGTGGATCCGGACTTCGACGCAGTGGTCGAGGCCCCGTCTCTGCCCAGCGGTGGAACGTCGATCACCGTCGTGCGCGTCGTCGAGGAGCCGATCGAGATCGACCGATCCGAGCTCCCTGCCGCTGCGACGGCCACCGCTGCCTGCACGGCCAGGGCCGCTGCGACGGCCCACCGTTCGGCGATGCTGCCGACATCCACGGGTTCCGTGTGGCTGTCGCCGACGGTCATCGTCACCCGATCGAGCACAGGGCTGCGAGCACCAGGAACGAGGATCCGAGCGTGGTGATCCCCGGCGGTGGTCGTGGAGGAGATCGGACGCGCCGTAGATCGGGAGCTCGTCGACGTTGGGCGCCGAGGATCGGTACGCGCCGAGGGATCGGTACGCGCCGAGGGATCGGTACGCGCCGAGGGATCGGTACGCGCCGAGGGATCGGTACGCGCCGAGGGATCGGTACGCGCCGAGGGATCGGTACGCGCCGAGGATCGATACGCGCCGAGGAGGCGGTCCTCCCATCCGGCCGCTCGCCACCGGTCACCGCCGACCCGCCACCATCGGTCATGCCCGTCACCCGCTGGCTGCGGTAGCGCCCGTCGGCGAGCACTCCGGGCTGACACCCGACGCCCAGATCGGGCGACGCGGTCGGGATGGAAGTCGTCGGTCAGTCGCCCGACGGCGAACAGTCGGTCGCACCAGGCATCGAGATCGTCCACGGGCCCGTCGACGAATCCGTCCAGCGCACCACGGCCGCCTCACGGCCCGCCTGCGCCCGCTGTGCGCCCGCGCCGAGCGCCCGATCGGCCGCTGACCTGCGGCCGGCTCAGCACCTGCGCGCACGGCGTCAGTGGTGCAACTCGTCCGGGTTCCAGAAGCCGGCCAGTTGGGTCGTCTCACCTTCGGCGTAGGCAGCGAGGCGTTCGAGGTCGTGGTCGTCGAACACATCGATGACGTCGAAGAGCGCCGCCGGGCCCGCCGCGCGGATCGCGAGGTCGAACTCGCTGCGACGCCGGGGCAGCTCGGAGGTGAGCACGAGCACCCGTTCGCCGAGACCTCGTAGCGCATGGGCACGGCCGAGCACTCGCCAGAGCGCATCGACCGACGTCAACCCACCGCGGTAGCGCACGAAGGGGCCGCCGAGCTCGATCACCCACCGGCCGCCAGTGCGATCGGTCGCGACCTCGTGCACGATGAGGCCGCTGCCCTTCAGACGGACGTTCGGACCCTCCGTCGCGAAGCCCGCGTCGGCGAGCACCTGTTCGATCCGCTCCCTCGATCCGACGAGCCGGTCGGACTCGACCGAGACGGCGTGACCCTCGTCGTCGACCCGCGACATCGCCAGCTCGACGTAGCCCGGATCGAGGTCGTAGCCGACGTATCGTCGTGCCAACCGTGAGGCGGCGACCAGCGTGGAGCCGCTGCCCATGAACGGATCGAGCACGAGGTCGTCGACGAAGGTGTACAGCTCGATCAGCTTCTCGGGCAGCTCGACCGGGAACGGCGCCGGATGTCCGACTCGACGTGCACTCTCCGACGGGGTCTGCCAGACGTCGAGCGTCAGCGCCATGAAGTCCTCGCTGCCGATCGTCGCCTCGTGTGGGAGGCCTTGCGCACGCCGTTCGTCGACCTTGAGCGCCCGCTGGAAGCGGCCCTTGCTGGCGACGATCACCCGTTCGGTCACGTCGCGGAGGACCGGGTTGGCCGGACTCCGAAACGATCCCCACGCACACGAGCCGCTCGCGCCCGCCCCCTTCTGCCACACGATCTCGCCGCGCAGGAGCAGACCGAGGCGGTCCTGGAGGATGTGGATGACGTCCGCTCCGAGGCTCCGGTACGGCTTGCGCCCGAGGTTGGCGACATTCACGGCGATCCGGCCCCCCGGTTCGAGGACGCGGACGCACTCGGTGAACACGTCGTGGAGCAGATCGAGGTACTCGAGATACGAGCTCGGCACGCCGTCGCGCTCGAGCTCCTCCTCGTACTGCTTGCCGGCGAAGTACGGTGGGGACGTCACCACCAGCGCCACGGATCCGTCCGCGATCGTGTGCATGTCGCGGGCATCGCCGCACACGAACGGCTCCGCGACCGGCATCGGCGCGATCACGGCATCGTCGTCATCGAGCACAGGCGGCTCGAACCGACCGTAGAAGCCCGATGCGTCGTGCGACTCGCGGCGGCTGACGCCGAAGTTCGACGTCGTCGTGCGGCGGGCGCGGGCTCGCGCTGGGGCGACCGTCGACTCGTCGGGCATCACATCAGGCTACGCGACCAGCCGTGTGCGGGGCGCGATGAGGGCGCCGGCCTGCGTGTTCAAGTCGACGTGCTCGCCAACCACGCGATCGCACCCTCGGCGGCCGCGACACCGGTCGCGAACGATGCCTGTAGCAGATAGCCGCCGGTGGGCGCCTCCCAGTCGAGCATCTCACCGGCGACGAAGACGCCGGGCCGGCGGCGGAGCATGAGGGCGTCGTCGAGCTCGTCGAACGAGACCCCGCCGGCGGTCGAGATCGCACGGCCGACCGGCATCGTGCCGGTGACTGTCAACGGCACCGCCTTGACAAGAGCTGCCATCGTCGCCGCGTCGACGGGAAGGGCGTTGCCGGTCGCCTCGCGCATCACACCGATCGCTGCCGGCTGGAGACCCACCGATCGCCGCAACCACGTCGCCGCCGAATCCTTGGGCCGTCGCCGAGCCAAGCGTGCGGTGAGTCGTTCGAAGGTCTGGTCGGGATGGAGGTCGATCACCAAGGATGCGCTCCCCTGGTCGTCGAGTGCGTCTCGCAGCTCGACGCCCAGCGCGTAGATCGGACCGCCCTCCAACCCGGTCGTGGTCACGATCGGGTCGCCCCGCACGGTCGATGCACCGACGGTGACCGACACGTTCTTGAGCGGTGCCCCTGCGAAGCGTTCGGCGAACGACCCCGACCATGCCAAGCGGACGCCGACGTTCGCCGGACGCAGCGGTCGCACCTCGATCGATGCGGCCTCGAACACCGATGCCCACCGGCCGTCGGAGCCGACTCGCGGCCAGCTGGCGCCGCCCAGGGCGATGATCATGACGTCGGGCGCCACGTCGACCTCGACGCCCTCCGGGTCGACGATCCTCGGCGCGCCCGAGTCGCTCCAGCCGATCCAGGCGTGGCTGGTCTCGATCCGGACGTCGAGCGCGGCGAGCCGCTGCAACCAGGCACGCAGAAGCGGGGTCGCCCGGAACGTTTCCGGGAACACGCGGCCGCTCGATCCCTCGAAGGTTGGCTGCCCCAATCCCTCACACCACGCCCGCAGCTCGGCCGGACCGAATCGCTCGAGCAGCGGTTGCAGACGGCCGGCGCGGTCGCCGTACCGGGTGATGAACGTGGCGAACGGTTCGCCGTGGGTGATGTTCAGGCCACCTCGGCCGGCGAGCAGGAACTTGCGGCCGACCGACCGCCGCTGCTCGTAGACGGTCACGTGGTGGCCGGCGTTCGCGAGCCGTTCCGCTGCGATCAGCCCGGCCGGGCCACCACCGATCACGACCGCGGTGTGGTGATCGGCGGTCAGGCGATCGATCACGACGCGACGTCCGTCAGTTCGACGGCCGGCATCCGACCGGCGTGCGAGCGCATCACGACCACACCGGCGCAGGTCAACAGCGCACACGAGCCGGTGAGGGCAACGGTGATCGACGACGCCTGCGCGAGCACGCCGAGCGCGAGACCCCCGACGATCTCACCCATCGACTCGACCTGCCCGAGGAACGATTGGACGGTCGCCCTCACGTCGCTGGTGGCTCTCCGATTGACCCAGATGACGGACACCGATCGGATCACGGTCCAGGCGACGCCGCCGACGAGCAGCACTCCCGCCATGCCGGTGATCTCGTCCGGGGCGTGAGCCAGGACGATCAGCCCGAGCGCGCCGATGAAGCAGGTGGCCGCGTACATCCGGCGGGCGACGCCCACCCCATCGATCCGAGCTTCGACGATGCGGAGTGCGATCGCCCCGACCGCCAAGGTGACGACGCCGAGCGCCGTGAACCACACGATCGGGTCCGGATCCTCGGGGAACCCGAGATCGACGAGATGTCTCGGGAACAGCCGATCGAACGCCTCGGCGCCGCTGTTCACGAGGATCGTCGCCGCGAAGACGAGCAGGATCTCGTGGTCGCGGCGGGCGAGATCGACCCCGCGCCGGAAGATCTCCTTCGACTCGCGCCATCGATGTTCGCGGGTCGGTGTGAACCGGTGCTCCGTGAAGCGCACCACGACGTACGTACCGAGGACGATCATGGCGGCGCCCGCCACGACGATCGCCGTGGAGAGCGTGGTCGACCAGGCCAGCACGCCGAACACGACCATCCCTGCGGCGGCACCTAACTGCTGCCAGCGGGCACGCGCCGTGAGCACCTGGTCGATGCGCAGTGGATCGTCGAGCTCGTCGGTGACCCACGCGACGTCCGCGCCGCTGGAGAACGTCCACCCGAACCCCCACAACATCTGTGCGGCGAGGAGCGCAGGGAACGCCTCCACCAGTCCGGTGACGAGCATGCCGACGCCCATGAGGACGTGGGACACCACGATCGACCACTTCCGGCTGATGGTGTCGGCGATGACCCCGGTCGGGACCTCCGAGACGAGCACCGTGAGCTCCATCGCCGTACCGAGGAACACCAGCTGGAACGCCGACAAGTCGGCGACGACCACGAGGTACAGGCTGGTGACGGTCCAGTAGCCCCGGAAGCACCATGAACGCGCGAACGCCCACCCCAGGAAGACGCGGGCGATGTCGGGGCTGTCAGATCGGGCCACGGCGGTGCACGAAGACGTCGGGTTCGGCGTTCTGGATGGCGCCGAGGCGTGCGGGATGGTCGTGCGCGTCCGCAGCTGCGCGGACCGTTGGCGACCTCCCGGACGTCGCGGCCTCGACCCACGACGGGTCGGTGCCGATCAGGGGATCGCCGTGGCAGAGTTCGACCGCGTGCGTTGGCACCGTACGATCATGTCACCACCGGTCCGAGCACCCGATCGAGGTATTCGTTGCGGAACGTGCCGGCCGGGTCGAGTCGCGTTCGCATCGAGGCGAACGAGTCCCACTCCGGATACCGGTCGCGCAACGTCGCCGCAGACTGGTAATGGAGCTTGCCCCAGTGCGGACGCCCGCCGTAGTCGTTCATGATCGCCTCGACCCCGTGGAAGTAGTGCTCGTGTGGCGCGCCGCGGTACTGGTGCACTGCCACCCAACCGTTGGTGCGGCCGAAACCGGTCGACAGCGGGATGTCGTCGGCCGCCGACACGCGGACCTCGATGGGGAACAGGCTCGGGAACGACAGGCGGGTGGTCAGCTCCCGCACCCGCCCGACGGCCTCCGGCAAGGTCTCGATCGGGATTCCGTACTCCATCTCGACGAACCGGACGAGCCGCGGACTGGCGAACACCTTGTCGCTGCGGTCGATGAGATCGCGCTCGCCGGCGGATCCGGCAACGATCTTGGCGATCTTCGGCGCCAGCGCCGGGTAGCGCCGCCCGACTCGGCACACCACGCCGAAGGTTGCGTTCTCGGCGATGTACTTGTCGCGGACGTAGGCGAGCCGCGACGGTGGTCGGGCCGGCTCTCCGGTTCGGCGGTTGCGCTTCACGTGACAGCGCCGCGACCCTGGCATCCAGAAGAACTCGGCGTGCTCGGCACTGGCGGCGAACCCGTCGACGTCGGCCAACAGGTCGTCGAGCACCTCGACGGTCTCGTGGGCGTGCAGGTTGAACGCCGGGACGCACTGCACCGTCACCTCGGTGACGACACCGAGCGCCCCGACGCCGACGCGGGCGACGCGCAGGACGTCCGCGTTCGCGTGGTCGTCGCATCGCACGATCTCACCACGCCCGTCGACGAGCTCCATCCCGACGATCGTGGTCGCGATGTTGCCGAGCGCCAGACCGGTGCCGTGGGTGGCCGTGTTGATGGCGCCGGCGATCGACTGCACGTTGATGTCACCGAGGTTCGGCATCGCCAACCCGACGGCGGCGAGCTCGTCGCCGAGCGCCCTCAGCGTGATACCTGCCTGCACGGTGACCCGTTGCCGCTCGACGTCGACTTCGACGATCCGACCCATCCGCTCCAACGAGATGAGGACACCGTTGGTCATCGCTGTCGCGGTGAACGAGTGGCCGGCGCCGATCGTCTTGACCCGATGACCGTCGGCAGCGGCGCGTCGTACGATCGACACGACGGCGTGGGTGTCGGTGGGCCGTTCGACGGCTACCGGGACACACGCCTGGTTGCGGGCCCAGTTGCGAACGGTCACCATCGGACGATCCTACGACCGACCCGAGGCGCGCAGCCTGTTCACGGACCGCTGGGACGGCGGCGTCCGCGGCGGGACGAGCGGCGGCATGGCCCACCGACCGCCGCCGGGCGGCTCACGCCGTCTTGGTCTCTTCGACCACGTGACGACCGTCTCCCGAAACATGACGCTCGGCACGAACGCGCGACTTGGTCATCGAGAGCCAGCCGGCCCCCTGGATCGTCGCGACGAGGAGTGCCAGGCCCCCGCCGGCCATCAGGATCCAGCCGATCGCAGCCAGATCGACGCCGTCGGCCTGTCGATCGACGGCGAACGTGAGGATCGCGCCGGCAACCAAGAGGATGATTCCGAGTGCAGCGAACATGGTAGGGGTCCCTTTCGTCGTGAGACCCGACCGAGCTCGGGTCTCGTGCTGGGGCACTACCCGTCGCTTCTCGTTCCAAACCTCTTCGACGACGCGCCGTCTCTACAGCCAGGTTCGGAACATGATCATCCCCTGCTCCAGCAGACGCTGGGCGGCGCCACGATCTCGCCACCGTGTCGGGTCGAGCTCCTCGCTGTGTTCGACGTCGGCGTCGAAGTCTGCGTCCAGTTCGTCGACGACGCGCTCGTCGAACACGACCAGGTTCACCTCCTCGTCGAGCGACGTCGACCGCTGGTTGCAGTTCGCCGAACCGATCACGGCCGCGCTCCCGTCGACCGTCATCGTCTTGGCATGGAGCATCGAGGGTTGGTAGCTCCAGATGCTCACGCCCGCGTCCAGCAGCTCGCGATACCGCGCCTCACCCGCCAGTTGGACGAACCGCTTGTCGGCGTGTGGGCCTGGCAGGAGCAGCCCGACGTCGACGCCGCGTCGAGCGGCTCGCACGAGACGAAGCTGGAGATCGTCGTCGGGCACGAAGTACGCGGTCGTGATCCGCAGACGACGTTCGGCGATCTCGACCAGCGAGCGAACCGTCATGGAAACGGCGTTCCAGCCGGGCTCAGCGGTGCCGGTGATCACCTGGACGCGGCTCGACCCGTCGGTGTGCAGCTCGGGGAAGCGCTCGAACGTCGTGTCGAACAGCTCCAGTTCGTTCTCGACCCAGTTGTCGAGGAACGCGGACCGGAGTCCGGCGACCGCGCGACCTGTGATCCGCACGTGGGTGTCGCGCCAGGCACCCTCCGTCCGACCATCCCCGAGCCATTCGTCGGCGATGCCGACGCCGCCGGTGAATCCGATCGTCTCGTCGCAGACCATGACCTTGCGATGTGTGCGGTGCATCGCCCGGATCGGATGGCGTGGGTCCGGCGGGCGGAACCACCGGACGTCGCAACCTGCCGATCTCATCCGGTCGATCAGACGTCGATCGATCGGCTTCGCACCGACGCCGTCGAGGAGCACTCTGACCCTGACCCTGCGTCGCGCCGCTCTGGAGAGCGCCTCCGCGAACTCCCGGGCGATGTCGCCGGACCAGAAGACGAAGGTCAGCAGATCCACGGTTCGCTGCGCAGTTTCGATCGCCTCCAGCATCGCCGGAAAGATCTGCTCGCCGTTGCGAAGCAGATCGAGCCGGTTCCCGTCGGTCGCAGGGACTCCGCTCACCGATTCCAGAACGCGCTGCATCTCGATCGCACGCGGCCACTGCGGAACGTCGCCGGACGAGATCTGCGCACGTGGCGAGGAATCGCGATGGGACGCCTCGTTCATCGGGACGCTCCTGCCGGCCACCAGGGTGTGGTCGCGACACTCTGCAGGGCCCCATTCGACGTCCTCGTCACGCGGCGTCCCGACGACGCTCCATGTCGGCCCGATACTCGTCGCCCAACGACTGCTTGGCGGCGGCGTCGAGCTCCCGCCCGGCGAGCTGGAACACCTCGTGCTCCTCCTCGTCGAGGTGATGGGTGAGTCGTTCGCCCAGGTCGCGGGCGGTCTGGATCCACTGCGACCCCTCCATCCGATAGCCGTCCAGACGCTCGAGGAAGTCGTCGAGCTCCTTGTGCTCGGCCACCGAGTGCCGGGCCTTGTCCTGGGTGACGTCCGATTCCATCAGGGGAACGTAGAAGTAGCGCTCCTCGGCTGCCGCGTGGGCCTCGAGCTCACGCTTGAGCCGATCGTACAGCTCCTGGCGGGCGTCGCTGTCGCCCTGGGTGTCGAGCAGCCTGGCGAGCAGGGTGCGCTGGGTGTCGTGATCGTCGCGCAAGGCGTCGAAGATGGTCATGGAGTTCTCCTGGATCAACGGTGGATGTCGACACCTACCGTTCCCATCGGCCATGCCGGCCAAACGCCGTACCGCTTCGGGTCGCTCTCGCGCTCGACATCCTTCGCCCGACAACCCGCCTCCGACCCGCCCGACAACCGCTCGACAACCCGCCTCCGACCAGCCCCGAGCCGAAGTTCCAGGTGAAATTGTCACAGCGCGTGAGGTAACGTTCGCGCGGCGGTGTTACGGCGTACCCATTCCATGGGGAGCACCGCACAGACCACAGGAGGCCTGACCATGAAGAGACTACTCATCGGCGTTGCGGCGATCGCGGCACTCACTCTGACACCGAGTGCAGCATCGGCCCAGGACACGGTCGATCTGGCGCTCGTGCACGGCATCCCCGGCGCCACGGTCGACGTGGTCGTCGACGGTGACGTCGTCATCGACAACTTCATGCCCGGCTCTATCGCCGATATATCGTCGTTCGCCGGGCAGCAGCTCGCCAACCTCGCCGTCGTGGACGGCACGACCGGTGACGCCGTGATCGGCCCGGTGGCCCAGTTCAGCGTGCCGAGCTCCGGGAGTTGGAGCGTCGTGGCCCATCTCGACGCTGCAGGCGACCCGGTGCTGTCGTCATTCGAGAACAACATCGACGATGTCGATGCGGGCACGGCCCGCGTGACCGTCCGGCACACGGCCGAGACCGGCGCGATCGACCTCATCGTCGGCACCCAGCGACCGATCGAAGGTGCGGTCAACGGCAACAGTGCGGAGCTCGAGTTGCCCGTCGGCCAGTTGACCGGCGCCCAGATCGCCCCCACCGGTCAGGCAGCGATCAGAGAGCTCGCGACCGTGAACCTCGCGGCCAACACCAACACGATCATCTACGCAGTGGGTTCGGTGGACGACGGCACCCTCGACTTCGTGCTGCAGGTCGTCGATTTGCCGGCTGCCGCGACCGCGACCACCACGACGACGGTCGCGGGTGCCACGACCACGACCGCAGCCGCGCCGAGCGCCGTCAACACGGGCTCACCATTGGGCGGCTCGTCGAGCACCACGCTCATCGTGATCGCGGTCGCCGCGCTCACGATCGCCGGCGGCGCGATCGTCGTCCGACGGCGCCTCTGAGCGGTCCCACCCGCAGCTGACGACCGACGACACCACACCGATGGGCCGATACGGGACACGCCGTCCGTCCGGAGCGCGACGGCTCCTCGGTTTCGTCGCGCTCCTCGGCGTCGTCGTCGCAGGGGTCACCGGCGTGCTCGCACTCCGCGACCGCCTCGACGATCGGCAACCCGTGCTGGAGGTCGACACCGCGACCGCCGAGAACGCACCGGTCACCATCCCACTCGACGCATCGACGGTCGCGCGTAGCTCCCCGAGCGCCCTCCTGATCGGCGACCTCCAGCTCGACGGTGAGGTCCGTTCCGTCGGCATCGAGGACGACGGCGAGCTCGAGATCCCGAACGAAACCGAGATCGGGTGGTACAAGTACGGATCCGCCCCGGGGCTGCCGGGTGCGACGGTGATGGCGGCCCACGTGTCGTGGAACGGTTCGCTCGGGCCGTTCCACCAGCTCGGAACGCTCGATCCGGGCGCAACGGTCGACGTGGTCCTCGCGGACGACTCGGTGCGGACCTACCAGGTGATCGAACGCACGATGTACGCCAAGGACGAACTCCCCCAAGACCGCATCTGGCGGACGACCGGGGAGGAGACCTTGGTGCTCATCACCTGCGGCGGCGATTTCAATCGCGACATCCGACGCTACGAGCACAACATCGTCGTCTACGCCGTACCAGTGGCCGAGCGCGCCCCGGTCGCCACGTAGTCACCGGGTCGACACTGCAGCCTCGCGGTGCGTCGCGGCATCGAGGTGTGACGCCGACTCGCCGACCACGGGCCGAGACGGAACGAGCGGGGCACGGGCGGGGCACGGGCGGGGCACGGGCGGGGCACGGGCGGGGCACGGGCGGGCGCGTATCAGGTGCGCGGAAAACGGGAGGCAGTGCGGTGGTTTGACGCCGGCGGTGGCCGGGGTAGTCCCCGGCATGCTCTACACCATCTTCATCGTCCTGGCCATCATTGCGTTGCTGCTGTTCATCTTCGGTCGACGCAGCATCTGATTCCCGCCACGGCGCACCACGTCACGACACACCCGGCTCGATCCGGCCGGCTCGATCGGGGCCGGCTCGATCGGGCCGGTCTCGGTCGGACCTCCCTCGTTCGGGCCAGCATCGTCGATCTGGTCCGAACCAGAATCGTCGATCTGGTCCGATCGGTGTTGTTGGTGTTGTCGGTGTTGTCGGCCGTTCGGCGCCGGTGCCGATCCGTCGGTCGCGAGGTGGCCTCGTAGCCCGCCATCGATACCGTCACCCCCATGACCGAAGCGCCCGCTCATCACGTCCTCGTGCTCGGCGCGACCGGGTACGTCGGCGGACGGCTCGTCCCCGAACTCGTCGACGGCGGCCACCGGGTGCGTTGCCTCTCTCGCTCGGCCGCCGCGCTGAACGCGATCCCGTGGTCGACGGACGTCGACGTCATCGAGGGGGACCTCGACGAGCCCGACACGCTTCCGGATGCCTTCGCCGGCATCGACACCGTCATCTACCTCGTGCACTCGCTGGGCCGCGACGATTTCGAGCAGGTCGAGCGACGAACGGCCACGAACGTACGCGAGGCCGCCGACGCCGCCGGGGTCCGGCACATCGTCTACATGAGTGGGCTCGGTCGCGACGACGACCGGCTCTCGGCCCACCTCCGGTCGCGGCACGCTGTCGGCGCGACACTGGCCGGTAGCACCGCCGCCGTGACCGAGCTGCGGGCAGCGGTCGTGCTGGGTGCCGGGAGCGCTTCATTCGAGATGCTCCGCAGCCTCGTCGAGGTCTTGCCGGCCATGATCGCCCCGAAGTGGGTCACGCGCACGATGGTCGAACCGATCGCCATCGGCGACGTCCTCCGCTATCTCGTGGCCGCCATCGAGCGGGGACCCGTCGATCGGCACCAGATCGTCGAGATCGGCAGCGGCGACCAGATCACATACCGCGATCTCATGGATCTCTACTCCGACGTCGCCGGCCTACGCCGCCGACTCATCGTCCCGGTGCCGTTCGTGACTCCCGGGCTGTCGACCCATTGGGTCAACGTCGTCACACCCCTGCCCCGAACCCTCGCCGCGTCGCTGATCGACAGCCTCCGCAACGACGTGATCGTCACTCGCGACGGCGCCGACGAGCTGTCACCACACCGGCCGCTCTCGGCCCGCCGGGCGATCGAGTCCGCGATCTCGGCCATCAGCGATCTCGACATCCCGACCCGCTGGTCAGGCGTCACCACGCTCGAACGGGCCGCACGCCCCCGCCCGTGGGATCCGGACTGGTCGGGCGGCACCGTCTACGAAGACTGCCGCTCCACCGTCACCCTGGCGTCCGCAGAACGCGTCCAGCGCCTGCTGCGGGGGATCGGTGGCCGGCGCGGATGGTACGGATTCGGACCGTTGTGGGCGCTGCGCGGGGTGATGGACAAGTTGGTCGGCGGTGCCGGGTTGCGGCGCGGCCGACGCCACCCCGACGAGATCACCGTCGGTGAGGCGCTCGACTTCTGGCGCGTCGACACGATCGACAGCAATGTGTTCCGGCTCAAGGCAGAGATGCGGCTACCAGGTGAGGCGTGGCTCGAGTGGAACACGACCACGCTCGACGACGGTCGGACCCAGCTCGTGCAGCGTGCACGTTTCGTTCCGCGCGGGATCGCGGGTCGGGCCTACTGGTGGGCCCTGTGGCCGTTCCACGCCGCGATCTTCCCCGTGATGGTCAGGCGGCTCGGCAACGCCGCCAACGGCCGCGGCTGACCTCGGATCGCGCACCGGGTGGGGCATCGGGTGGGGCATCGGGTCCGATTCCCGCCGGAGACGGTCATGCGACCCGTCGTACGATGTCGCGCATGAGCGCAACCGTCAACGGGACCTGCCACCACGACTGCCCGGATTCGTGCGGGTGGACCGTCACGGTCGACAGCCGGGGGCCCGAACGCGTGGCCGTGAAGCTGCGCGGCAACCCGGACCACCCGTACAGCTACGGCGAGCTCTGCCCCAAGGTCAACCGCTTCCTCGACCGCGTCTACTCCCCGGATCGCATCCTGCATCCGCTGCGGCGCGTCGGTGGCAAGGGAAGCGGACGCTTCGAGCAGATCTCGTGGGACGACGCGCTCACCGAGATCGCTGCGCGGCTCCACGTGATCATCGCCGAGCACGGCGGCGAAGCGGTGATGCCGTTCAGCGACGCCGGCAACCAGAGCATCCTCGCCACCCAGGGCATCTCCTCGAGATTCTTCCACCACATCGGCGCCACGCGCCTGCTTCGCAACATCTGCGGTCCAACCGTGGGTGCCGGCGTCGCGATGACCAACGGGTCCTCGCTCGGTGGCGATGCGTTGGATCTCGAGCACGCCCAACTCATCATCCTCTGGGGCACCAACACCCGACTCACCAACCGACACCTCTGGCCCGTCATCGAACGCGCCCGCGCCAACGGCGCGAAGCTCGTCGTGATCGACCCGATCCGCACCATCACGGCCGAGGAAGCCGACCAGTTCGTCCAGCCGCTGCCGGGCACCGACATCGCCATGATGCTGGCGATGATGCACGTCATCATCCGCGACGACCTCCAGGACGGCGGGTGGGTCGAGGCGCACACGAGCGGCTTCCACGAACTCGCCGACTCACTGCTCGAATGGACGCCCCAACGGGCGGCGACCGCCTGCGGTGTCGACGCCGACGTCATCGAGGCGCTGGCTCGCGAGTATGCGACCACCCGTCCGGCCGCGATCCGCAGCCTGATCGGCGCCGAGCACCACGAGAACGGGGCGATGTTCTACCGCACGATCGTCTGCCTCCCAGCGCTCACCGGCGCCTGGCGCGACCGCGGCGGCGGCTTCTTCCGAAGCGTCGGCTCCTGGCAGGACCAGCTGATCGACGAGGCGGCCCTGGCGCGACCCGATCTGCTCGCAGACCGCGAGGTCCGGACGCTCAACATGAGCCGGCTCGGCGAGATCCTGCTCGTCGAACAACCCCCGGTCAGGGCGATGATCGTCTGGAACTCCAACCCGCTGGTCATCGTGCCCAACGCCGAACGCGCCCGGGCCGGCATGGCGCGCGACGACCTCTTCACAGTGGTCCACGAGCAGTTCCTGACCGATACCGCCAAGTACGCCGACATCGTCCTGCCGGCCACGACGCACATCGAGGCGACCGACGTCACCCCGTCGTGGGGGCACCTCTGGATGGGATGGAACGAAGCCGCGATCGAACCGTTGGGCGAGGCCGTCAGCAACTCCGAGTGCTTCCGGCGGATCGCCGGCGCGATGGGGTTGACCGAACCATCCCTGTTCGACGACGACCTCGCGGTGTTGCGCGACTCACTGCCGAGCGTCGACCTCGAGGCACTCCGCCGGGATGGCTGGCTGAAGGTGCCGTTCCCGGAGTCGGGGACACCGTGGGCCGACGGCGGGTTCCCGACGGCGTCGGGCAAGGTCGAATTCGTGTCGCCGCAGCTCGCGCAGATGGGTCAACCCGTGCTTCCGACCTTCACGCCTCCCAAGGAGGGGCCGGGCACCGAGCTCGCCTCGCGATTCCCGCTCCAGCTGATGACCCCCAAACATCACACCCGGTTCCTCAACTCCGGCTATTCCCACCTGCCCAAGCACGGTCCGGTCGAGGGCGGACCGTTCGTGGAGCTCGACGCATCAGACGCCGCCGCGCGCCATCTCGCCGAGGGTGACTGCGCACGTGTCTTCAACGATCGCGCAAGCATCGAGGTGCCCGTCAGGATCACCGAACGCTTGCGACCCGGGCTGGCCTCGATCCCCTGGGGGTGGTGGCGCGACCACCACCCCGACGGCAAGGTCGCGAACAGCCTCACCAACGACACGCTCACCGAATGGGGTGGCGGCGTCGCCTACAGCGACACCCTCGTCGAGATCGAGCGCGCCTGACAGCGCCTGCGACCGACCCCCGACCGGCCGAGTAGCGTCACCGTGGCCGCGACCAGCACGTCGCGGCGACGACATCGATCGGGGAATCAGATGACTCTGTGGCGTTCACGCTGGGCGGCGATCGGAGCTGCCATTGCGGTGACACTCGGTGCCGGCGGTCTGTTCGCGGCGCAAGCCGCCGACGACGTCTCGGTGTTCGTTCCGGTGACCCCGACGCGGGTTCTCGACACGCGAGCCGCGACCAACATCGGACTGGCCGGCAAGTTCACGACCGGTGTGTCCCGCAAGCTCACCCTGACCGGCACGATCGACACTGATCGGGGCAACCAGCTGGTCGTCCCGACGGGTGCCACCGCCGTCGTCTACAACGTGACAGTCATCGCGCCGACCCATCGAGGATTCGTGTCGGTGCGGCCAGGGAACGCCACGGGCACCCCGTCGACCTCGAGCGTGAACATCGCCGCCGGGACGATCGCCGGCAATGGCGGGACGGTGACATTGCCGACGTCGGGCTCCGGCTCCGGCAAGGTCGACATCTTCTACAAGGGCGCGGTCGCCGGCGCGACGGCCGACATCGTGCTCGACGTCACCGGCTACTACACCCCCGCCGCCGGGGCGAGCGTCGACGGAGTCGCGTACCTCACCTCACCCTTTTCGATCATCGACGGCGACTTCGGACAAGCGCCCAGCCCTGCCTGCGCAGCAGGCCAGTTCGCGGTCGCAGCCGGCCTGGATCCGAACTGGCCGACGCCCGCGCCCTTCGATCCCGGCCCGGATGCGCTGGTGTACACGAGCCATCCCGACCCGACGATGCAGTTCCGGCGATGGATCGTCGAGTTCTCGAACACGACGGGCGAGGACCTCGAGACCACGCTCTACACGGTCTGCGTCGCCGTCGCGCCCTGACCCGGCGGCCCGCCGGCGCGGGCCGGACCACGCCGCCGGGCCGGCAGCCCGAGCGAGGACGGGTCGAGCGGTAGCCTGCGCTCCATGGCAGGGGAGGTGATCTACGCGTTCCGGGTGATGCGGCTGCCGTTGCTCGACGCAGGCGGTGCGGAGATCGGCAAGATCGACGATCTCGTCGCCGTTCCCGGACGTACCGGGCACCCGCCGCGCATCGTCGGGTTCGTCGCGTCGAGCCAGCGCCGCCGGATCTTCGTCAACTCGGCACGGATCGCCGAACTCGACAGCGACGGTGTCCGTCTGCGTAGCTGGGACATCGACCTCAACCCCTTCAAACCACGGCCCGGCGAGACCCTCATCGGCGACGAGATCATCGATCAACAGCTCGACACCGGCGAGCGGGTGAGCGACGTCGGACTGATCGAGGCGGGTGACGGACGGACGCGATGGTGGACCGTCGAGAAGGTTCGCCTCGCCAGGCGGACGACACTCCGGCGTCGCCCCAGCTACCGCTTGGTCGACTGGGACGAGGTGCCACAGCTCTTCGCGAACACCACGGCGATGGCCGCCGAGGCCGCACGTCTGCGCGACATGCATCCCTCCGACGTCGCCAGGATCGTTCGCACGATGCCCCTCGCCCAGCGTCGTCAGCTGGCGGCCTCGATGGACGACGAGCGGCTGGCCGACGTGCTGGAGGAGCTGCCCGAGACCGAACAGCTCCGCCTCATCGAGGGCCTCGACCTCGACCGGTTGATCGGCGTGCTCGACGAGATGGAGTACGACGACCTCGCCGACCTGCTCGGCGAGATGCCCCAGCAGCAGCGCGCCGCGATCCTCGCTGCGATGGACGACGACGAGGTCGAGGTGCTGACGCGACTGCTGTCGTACGAGGAAGCCACGGCCGGCGGCATGATGACCCCGGAGATCGTGCTCCTCGGTCCGACCGCCACCGTCGCCGAAGCGCTCGCCCAGATCAGAGATCCCGACTGGACACCCAGCATCGCCGGCCAGGTGTTCATCACGCAGGCCCCGTTCAAGCCGCCGACGGGGAAGTTCCTGGGCGTGGTATTCATGCAGCGCCTGCTCCGCGAACCGCCGAGCATGGAGCTCCGGCACTGCATCGCCCGCGACGTCCCGACCGTCGGACCCGACACCACCGACCGTGCGGTGTTCGAAGAGTTCGCCTCGTACGACATGCTCGCGCTCTCCGTGGTCGACGATGCGGGACACCTCCTCGGCGCGGTCAGCGTCGACGACGTCGTCGACCGTATGCTCGGCGCAGGGTGGCGGCTCCGTCACCGCCGTCAGGACGGTTCCGTCGAGACCGAGCAGGTGGTCCGCCCGTCGTGAAGCGACGCAAGGAGCTCACGCGGCCGCGTCAGCGATCCCGCTTCGACGTCTCCTACGACGCCGAGGCGTTCGGGCGATTCAGCGAATCGATCGCTCGCTACCTCGGCACGGCTCGCTTCCTCGTGTGGCAGACGATCGTCATCATCGTCTGGCTCGGACTCAACATCCTGCCGCCGGAGCCCTGGCAGTTCGACCCGTGGGACCGCGGGCTCGTCCTCCTCACGCTGGTGCTGTCGTTGCAGGCGTCGTACGCGGCGCCACTCATCCTCCTCGCCCAAGCCCGTCAGGAGCGTCGCGACCGGATCACCGCCGAGCAGGACCGCGAGGTCGCCGAGCGCACTCAGGCCGACACCGAGTTCCTCGCCCGTGAGATCGCCGGCGTGCGATTGGCGCTCGCTGACGTCGTGACCGGCGAGGAGCTCCGCGACCACCTCGACGGGCTGACCAAGTCGATCGAACGACTCACCGAGCGACTCGACCGCTTCGAGCCCGATCGGGGCGACGGCGCGGCCGTCGACCGGCCGGCCGGCGATGGCGTCAGCTCGGTTGCGGAACCCCGGTGAACTCCTGCAGTCTCACGCCGAACGACTCGACGTGATGTAGCAGTCGGTTGGTGTCGAGCGCGCCGTCGCTCGGTATGACCACGCCGGGCGGCAACTCGCCGTCGACGATCGAAGTGACGAACGTGGCGGCCGTGGCGGCCGCTGCGGTGCCGACCAGCTCGGCAACTCCGGCGATCAGGCACTGACGTCCGCCGCCGGCATCGGCGCCGCGCACCTCGACTCGGAGGCCGCCGGTGCCGCCTTCCGGGTGAGGAGGACTCAACATCGGGAGCCAGGCGGTCAGCCGGTCGCGACGACGAGCGGACCGACGCACGCTGATGCGTTGGACCTCGGGGAACGTACGGCGCAGCAGCAGCGGCGCCGCGATCCGGGCCCGATAGCAGTCCTTCGCACCGATCGGCTCGGGGAACCAGCACAGCTCACGACCGCTGCCACCCACGTAGTCGGCCCACTCGCCGTCGTGCCACCCGACGGAACGACCGCCGAGCGATCGGTGGTGGGCGCGTGCGCACGCCGGCCCAGCCGTCCCGTGGACGGCGATGTGGATCTCGTCGACGACGGGCAGCTGATCGGCGAGATGACGGGCGAGCAGCCCGGAGAGTCCCGGCGACATCGCCGCACCGACGACGAGGGTCACGCCCGCCGTGGCCGCAGCGAGATCGATCGCGAGCATCTCGCGGGTGTCGTCCATGTCCTCTCCCACCGTGACGACGTGCAGCTCGCGTGCGAGCAGGCCGGGCAGCAGATGGGCGTGGGTACCGCCCTGAGCGAGCACGACGACGTCGCCGGCGGAGACGCCACCCACGTCGGCCCAGCGAGGGTCGTGCACGATCACCTGGCGGTCGGAGATCATCCGGTGCAGACGGCGGGCGACGATCCCCTGCCCGACGATGTGCACCGTCGGGGTTCGCGTACGCAGATTCACGGGCGGTCGGGCGGGAGTTCGAGCGGACGCCAGCCGCCATGTTGCGGTGGCACACCACCACTGCCCCTGAGACGGATCCCGGCCGCGGCGACGCCGGCCATCACGAGTGCCGCCAACACCCGCCGCAACAGCTTCACCATTCGATCACCCTACGCCCGTTTCATTCGGGGTCTGACCCCGTATGAAACGGTACGGTCGACATCATGCACGTCGTGACCGAGCCTGCTCGGCCGACCACCGCCGAGGTCGAGACGGAGCTCGCCGAGCACGTCCGCGCACTCGCCGGGTCCGACGCCACACCTCGTACCGATCAGATCGCCGCGGTCACCGCAGTGGTCGCGGAACGACGCCGGACCCTCCTCGTCGCCCGCACCGGGTTCGGGAAGTCGGCGGTGTACTTCTCGGCGACCCGGATGTTGCGCGATCGAGGGTGGGGGCCGACGATCGTCGTGTCGCCGCTGCTTGCGCTCATGCGCGACCAGGTCGCTTCGGCCGAACGGTTGGGGCTGGCCGCGGTCACGATCAACTCGTCGAACGTCGACGGCTGGGCCGAGATCGAGGATCGGATCGGACGAGACGAGATCGATCTGCTGCTCATTGCGCCCGAGCGGCTCGCGAACGCCGGCTTCCGGCGGCGGGTGTTCGACACGATGCGGTCACGGGCGTTCGCGCTCGTCTGCGACGAAGCCCACTGCATCTCCGACTGGGGCCACGACTTCCGACCCGACTACCGCCGGCTCCGGCGTCTCCTCGCCGAACTCCCGGCCTGGACCCCGGTGCTCGCCACGACCGCCACCGCCAACCAACGCGTCACCGACGACGTCGCCGCCCAGCTCGGCGACGACACGCTCGTGCTGCGCACCCCGCTCGATCGGGCGTCGCTGCGGCTCTCGGTGGTCGATCTGCCCGACGACGCCCATCGGCTCGCGTGGCTCGCGGAGTCGATCGGCGACCTCCCAGGGTCCGGCATCGTGTACTGCCTGACCGTCGACCAGGCGGAGACCACGGCACGCTGGCTACAGACGCAGGGGCACGCGGTCGAGGCGTACACCGGGTCGGTCGACCCCGAGCGACGGCTCGCCATGGAGGCGGCGCTCCGCGCCAACGACCTCAAGGCGCTCGTCGCCACGTCGGCGCTCGGGATGGGCTTCGACAAGGGCGATCTGGCCTTCTGCGTCCACCTGGGGCTACCGCCGACGCCCGTCGCCTACTACCAGCAGATCGGCCGCGCCGGCCGGTCGATCGATCGTGCCGAGGTGATCGCCGTGCCGCGCCCGACCGAGGACGCCGCGGTGTGGCGATGGTTCGAGTCCGTGTCGCTGCCGTCAGAGGAGATCTGTCGGTCGGTCCTCGATCTGCTGCACCCGACGGAGCCCACCTCGATCGCCGCCCTCGAACCGAGTGTCAACCTCGGGCGGAGCCGGCTCGGCATCCTGCTCAGCATCCTCGAGGTCGACGGGGCGATCGAGCGCGTCGGAAGCGGTTACGTCCGTACCGACGACCGGTGGCGCTACGACCGCGAACTGGTCGCGGCGTTGCGCCAGCTCCGACGAGCCGAGGCCGATCAGATGCTGCACTGGGCCGAGCTGACCACGTGTCGCCTCAGGTTCCTTCGCGAGGCCCTCGACGACACGACCGCCGACGACTGTGGGCGTTGCGATCGCTGCACCGCCGCCACCTGGCAGCGCCAACCGGACCCGCTCGCCGTGGCCGCCGCCCAGGACCTCCTGCGCGGCGGCGACATCGTCGTCGAGGCGCGACGTCAGTGGCCGACCGGGCTCGGCGACCCGAAGGGGCGCATCGCTGCAGATCGCCAGCCGGCACCGGGGCGAGCGCTCGCCCGGCTCGGCGACGGCGGATGGAATCCCGTCGTCGAGCAGCTCATCGTGGTCTGCGATCGGGGTGGCGAGGTCACGGCACCAGCCGAACTGATCACCGCCGCGGCTTCGATTCTGAAACGATGGGACTGGCCGGCGCGTCCGGCCTGGATCTGCCCGGTTCCGTCACGTCGCAGGGCCCAGCTCGTGCAGCAGATCTGCGACGCCCTCGGAGAGCTCGGCAGACTCCCGGTGCATCCGGCGCTGACCGCCAGCGCCGGTCCCGGCATCCGTGCCGACGAGTTCCAGGCCGACCAGGCGAACTCCGCTCATCAGGTCATGAACGTCTGGAATCGATTCTCCGTCGACACTGCGGCGCTGCCATCCGGTGGGGTGCTCGCCGGACCAGTGCTCCTCGTGGACGACGAGATCGACAGTCGCTGGACGATGACGGTCGCCGCCTGGCAGTTGACGGGATCGGGGAGCGGGCCGGTGCTCCCCTTCGCACTCAGGACACGTTGAGCGACGCCGCATCGCTGGTCCTCTCGGTTCCTGGATGAACCCCACAGGTCACCGATGACCTCCGAGACCCCCGTTTGGGTGAAACTGGTGGCGTGATCATCGATTGCGCCGCATACGTCGACGGCACGCGGATCGACATCGATCCCGACCCGGCATCGTTGTGCCGGTGGGAATCGGATCTCCTGCCCGAACTGACCGATGGCAGCGGACCTCTCGTGTCGGACCACGACTTCGTCTGGCTGGGACTCCGAATACCGGACGAGCGTGAGTTGAGGGACGCCTGCACGGCACTCCGGCTCGACGAGGTGTCACCGGGCGAGATCCTGACGCCTCACGAACGACCCGTTCTGAGTGTCGACGGGCCCACCGTTCAGCTGGTGCTACGCACCGCCCGCTACGACGACCACGCGGAAACCGTCGCCCTCGGCGAGATGACGCTGTTGGTCGCACCGCGGTCGATCGTGTCGATTCGCCACGGTCAGGCCAGCCAACTCGCCCCCGTCCGTGCCGCCCTCGAACGGGATCGCGATCGTCTCCGACTCGGTCCGATGGCCGTGCTCACCGCCGTGATCGGTCAGGTGATCAGCGATTACGGACCGGCCCTCGACGGGTTCGAGAACGACGTGATCGAGGCCGAGCTCGATGTCTTCACCGAGATCCACCGTCAACCCGTCGAACGCCTCTATCGCCTGAAGCGCGAGGTCCGGCGAACGCTGGTCGCCTTCGACGCCTTGCAGGATCCTCTCAACCGACTCATCCGCGCCCTCGGCAAGACCATCCCGGAGGAGTTGCGCGCCGATCTCAACGAAGCTGCCGATCAGCTCGACCGGGCGGTGACCAGGGCGAACTCACTGTCGGGTCTGCTCGATGCCGCCCTGACGGCAAGCCTGACTCAGATCACGGTGCAGCAGAACAACGACATGCGCAAGATCAGCGCCTGGGTGGCGATGGCAGCCGTTCCGACGATGATCGCCGGCATCTACGGCATGAACTTCGACTCGATGCCCGAACTCCAAGCACGGTTCGGCTACCCGCTCGTATTGGTGGTGATGGCCGTCGCCGTGCTCTTGCTCTACCGATTCTTCAAGCGCAGCGGTTGGCTCTGACACGAGCTGCCGAAACGGCGTGGCCGAGACGGTCCGTTCGTGCGACGCGCACCGCAGTTGCTCGACGATCGCAGGTTCGTCCAGACAGCCCGGATCGCCGCTTCATGAGGGGCAGGTCCCGTGCCGCCGAGGGAGCGGATCCGGCGTGGACCCGACGCAGACCCGGAACGGGAACGAGGCGCCTCTCGGAGCCTCGTTTCCTGGTCCTCGGTGGTGGGGCTAACAAGAATCGAACTTGTGACCTCCGCCTTATCAGGGCGGCGCTCTAACCGACTGAGCTATAGCCCCGGCAGGGACGCGAGGCTATCGGCGTGTGGCCAGATTCCTCAACCGGCCGACGGTTGCGGAGCGGTCGGCTCGTCGGCCCGGCCGGCGTGTCCGTCGTCGCTGTCGTCGCTGTCGTCGCTGTCGTCGACCGACCAGCCGGTAGCCGAGGGTGACGTGGCGGTCGCCGCCGGCGCAGGGACGGCGGCGCTCGTTGCCGGCACGTCGTCTCCGTCGACGTCCCACGCAACCTCCGACTCGGTGTCGGCACCCGTCGGTGGTCGGCGTACCACGTAACGCCGCGTCGACGAGATCGTTCGCTCCACGACCTCTTCCTCGAGCACTGTCATCCGGACGCCACCGACGATGTCGCTGACCAGGTTGAACAGGGTGGCGAGCAGCACGAGTCCGCCCGTGAGCGCGACCACCCCGAACAACCCGATGATCCAGGCGTTGTGGAAGACCTCGCCACCCTTGAGTTCGAAGGTCTCCCAACCGAACTGAGTGAACCATCGCTCCACGTTGTCGAGGGTGCCGGTGCTGTCGGCCACGCGCCACAGCAACACGCCCGCCGTGAGGAACACCACGTACGCGACCGCGCTGAACAGCAGACCCACCTTGAACGTGCTCCACGGATCGATGTGACGAAGCACGCGGGTGACACGCCGAACACGCGGCCGCCGCCCCGGGGCCCGCAGCCCGGCGGACTGCGCGTTGGCCGGCACTGCGGACATGTGATCGACCCACGACGTTGCCGGCGGACGCGTCGTCGGTGTGAGGGTCGGAGCGACACCGCCGGCCGCCGGCGACGGTGCCGGTGGGGTGGGCCGAGCCGTCGGGGACGGCGGGAGCGTGGGGGCGAGCTGGGGGACGACGGGGATCGGCGGCGCGACCCCGGGATGTGCGTCGGCCGGTATCTCCGCAGTCGCCGGCACGATGTCGGGCAACTCGTACGGGACCTCACCTCCGAGCGGGTCGGTCGCGCCGACCGACCCACCGGCAGCCGCTGCGTCGTCGTCGCGATCTTCGTCGCGATCTTCGTCGCGATCTTCGTCGTCGTCATCGACGTTCCAGGCGGTGGCCGGGGCTGCGGGCGCCGGAAGCGATGCAGGAGCCTCGGACGGCGCAGGCGTCGTCTCACGACGCGCCGCCCCGCCACGGGAGAAGATCTGGTCGAGCGCGTTCGACAGGCGCGAGGAGGCGTCGTCGGTACTGCTCACCGAATCGAGTGTAGGCAGTTGGCTGCCGACGTCGGTGGCGCGCCCCATCGTGACGCGACGTCACACGCCGATCTGTCACCACGCCGATCTGTCACCACGCCGATTCGGCCGCGCTCCCCGAGGCCTCACGCCCGGCGACCGGCGCTGTCGCCCACGGCGGTGTGGCCCGCCCCGACCGACGAGGCTCAGGGGCCGTCGGTGGCACGTGCGGTCGCCTCCTGATAACCGACGCGCACCCGCACCGTGACCGTGCGCCCCGACCGCGACCACGTCACCAGCGTCGCGTCGTTCGCCGATGCGAGCGAGATCGCAGCCGACTGGCCGCCGGTGACGCCCGCCAGGGCCGCCGCGTCGGCTGCCGACCGTGCCTGCTGGCGATCGTGCAGCTCACCCAGCACCGGGAGCACGACCAGCATCGTCGCCACCGTGATGGCCGACCCCACCATGACGACCAGCACCAACATCGACCCTCGATCGCGCATCCTCGACTCCTCCGGGACTCACGGATTCGACAGCCCGAGCTGCGAGCGGGTCGGCGAGCGCCGACCGAGCGGTGGACGACCGTCGATCAGACGTCGTCGACGTCCTCGGCGATGATCGGAGCCACCGATGCGACGGTCTGGCCGTCGTCGAGGTTCATGATTCGGACCCCTGTCGCGTCGCGACCCTGCGAGGAGATCTCACGGACCGCCATCCGGATGGTGACCCCACCGGACGACACCGCGACGATCTCGTCGTCGAGACCGACCATGAACGCGGCGGCGACGAAGCCCTTCCTCCCGGTCAGCTTGATGCCGCGGACACCCTGTCCGCCGCGACCCTGCCGGTTGAACTTGTCGAGCTGGGTCCGCTTGCCGTACCCGCCGTCGGTCATGATCAGGATCGCGGTGTCGTCGCGCGCCACGTCGCACGACACCACGGCATCGTCCGCGCTCTTGAGTTTCATCCCACGTACGCCGCCGGCCGTGCGACCCATGGCTCGGACGTCGTCCTCGCTGAACCGGATCGTCATGCCACCCTTGCTGACCATGAAGATGTCGTCGTCGCCGGTGGTCTCGATCACCTTGACGAGCTCGTCGTCGTCTCGCAGGTTGATGGCGATGATGCCATCGCGCCGACTCGAGTCGTACGCGTCGAAGGTGGTCTTCTTGACCGTGCCGCCCTTGGTGGCGAAGAAGAGGTAGCGGTCGCCGGCGAACTCGCGGGTGTCGATGATCGCTTGGATGTACTCGTTGGCCTGAAGCGGGAGCAGGTTGACGATCGGCATGCCCTTGGCCGTTCGCTCGCGCTCGGGGATGTCGAGCGCGCGTAGGCGGTACACCTTGCCCCGGTTCGAGAAGAAGAGGAGGTGGGCGTGCGCGGTCGTGAAGATCACGTGACGCACGATGTCGTCGGCCTTGAGCTTGCCGCCGCTGACGCCGCGACCCCCGCGGCCCTGGGACTTGAACGACGAGGCCGGCACCGACTTGACGTACTGAGCCTCGGTCATGACGATGACGAGCTCTTTGTCGTCGACGAGATCCTCGATCGACATCTCGCCGTCGTCGTAGGTGATCTCACACACCCGAGGAGTCGCGAACTCGTCACGGATCGCCTGCAGCTCGTCTTGGATCACCCGTCGGAGCAGCGCGTCGTCGGCGAGGATCGCTTCGAGGTCAGCGATCGTGGTGCGGACATCTTCGAGCTCGGTCTCGAGGTCGATGCGCGACAGCCGCGTCAACTGGCGCAGCTGCATGTCGAGGATGTCGACCGCCTGGACCTCGGTGAACTCGAACGGCTCGACCATCAGCGCCGCCTTGGCCGTGGCGGCGTCGTCGCTCGCCCGGATGAGGGCGATGATCTCGTCGATGACGTTGAGTGCCTTGATCCGGCCTTCGAGGATGTGCTCGCGACGTCGCGCCTTCGCGAGACGGAACTCGGACCGTCGGGTCACGACCTCGATCTGGTGCCGTACGTACCCCTGCAGCGCCGTGAGCAGGTTGAGGGTGCGCGGCACGTTGTCGACCAGGGCGACCATGTTGATCGAGAAGCTGCTCTGCAGCTGGGTCATCTTGTAGAGGTTGTTGAGCACGACGTTGGCGTTGGCATCGCGCTTCAAGGTGATGACCAGGCTCGTCTTGCCGCCAGCAGAGCCGTCGTTGACGTCGGCGATGCCCTCGAGGTCGCCGTTGGTGACGAGTTCCTCGATGCGCCCCGCGATCGACGAGCAACTCGTCTGGTACGGCAGCTCGGTGACGACGATCTCGTAGCGGCCGTTCTTGCCCTCCTCGATCATGGCCTTGGCCCGGGTCTTCACGCTGCCCCGACCGGTTCGGTAGGCGTCGATGATGCCTGCCCGACCCAGGATCTGTGCGCCCGTCGGGAAGTCCGGACCCTTGACGTGCGCCATGAGGTCCTCGACGGTGGTGTTGTCGGGATCGTTGAGGAGGTGGATCGTCGCGTCGATGACCTCGCCGAGGTTGTGTGGCGGGATGTTGGTCGCCATGCCGACGGCGATGCCCTGGCTGCCGTTGACCAGCAGGTTCGGGTAGCGGGCGGGGAGCACCTCGGGCTCCTCCGTGGAACCGTCGTAGTTCGGGCGCATGTCGACGGTGTCTTCGTCGATGTCGGCGAGGAGCTGCATCGCCAACGGGTGGAGTCGGCACTCGGTGTATCGCGAGGCCGCCGGACCGAAGTCGGGGGAGCCGTAGTTGCCGTGGAACACGATCAACGGGTGGCGCAGCGAGAACGGCTGGGCCATCCGGACGAGGGCGTCGTAGATCGCGCTGTCGCCGTGGGGGTGATACGTCCCCATCGTGTGGCCCGTGACACGGGCGCACTTCACGAAGGGGCGGTCGGGGCGGAAGCCCTGCTGCTCCATGTCCCAGATGATCCGGCGGTGCACGGGCTTGAGGCCGTCGCGCACGTCGGGGAGCGCACGCGACATGATGACCGACATCGCATAGTCGAGGAAGGAGTTCTCCATCTCCTCCTGGAGCGCGATCGGCTGGATCGGATCATTCCCATCCGGCCCGTCAGCGTCATCGGTGACCGGAGGATCGATGGGGGGCGTGATGTCACTCATGAATCAGTTCCTTGCAGCGGGAGCACCGGCGAGCCAGTCGGGCAGAGCATCAGAAATCGAGGTTGCGCACGTCGCGGGCATTGGTGGTGATGAAGTTGCGGCGGGACTCGACATCGTCGCCCATCAGCACGCTCATGATCATGTCGGCCTCGGCCGCTTCCTCGACCGTCACCTGGAGCAGGGTGCGCGTGTGCGGGTCCATCGTGGTGGACTTGAGTTCCTCCCAGTCCATCTCGCCGAGACCCTTCAGACGGGCGAACTCCTTCTTGTGGTTCGGCCGCTCCGCGAGGAACCTCGCCTTCGCGACCTCGTCCTTCAGGTACACCTTCTCCTTGCCGATCTCGGTCGAGAACAGCGGCGGTTGGGCGATGTAGACGTATCCGGCCTCGACCATGTCGCGCATCTGGCGGAAGAAGAAGGTGAGCAGCAGGGTGCGGATGTGGCTGCCGTCGACGTCCGCGTCGCACAGCGCGATGATCTTGTGGTAGCGGGTCTTGTCGACTTCGAACTCCTCGCCCACACCGGCGCCGATGGCGGTGATGAGGGCCTGGATCTCGTTGTTCTTCATCATCTTGTCGATCCGGGCCCGTTCGACGTTGAGGATCTTGCCGCGGATCGGCAGGATCGCCTGCGTCTGGGGGTCGCGGGCATCGAGCGCGGTGCCACCGGCAGAGTCGCCCTCGACGATGAACAATTCGGACTCGTCGGCGTTCTTCGAGGTGCAGTCCTTCAACTTGTCGGGCATGCCGGCCCCCGACAGGGCGGTCTTGCGTCGGATCGCATTGCGGGCGTTCTTGGCGGCGACCCGGGCCTGGGCTGCGGCGAGCGCCTTCTTGACGACCTTGTTGGCCTCGGTCGGATTCTCGGCGAGCCACTCGCCCATCCGCTCGTAGGTGACCTTCTGGACGAACGACCGCATCGGCACGTTGCCGAGCTTGGCTTTCGTCTGGCCTTCGAACTGCGGTTCGCGCAGCTTGACCGAGATGATCGCCGTGAGACCCTCGCGGATGTCCTCGCCGGTCAGGTTCGGGTCCTTCTCCTTCAGCAGGTTCTTCTCACGGGCGTACTTGTTGACGATGCTGGTGAGCGCGGTGCGGAAACCCTCGACGTGCATCCCGCCTTCGATGGTGGAGATGCCGTTGGCGTAGCCGTGAATGCCCTCGTGGTACCCGGTGTTCCACTGGAGGGCGATGTCGAGCATCTGACCGTCCTCGTCCTCGTCCTCGTAGAAGCACACCTTCGAAAACAGCGGGTCCTTCGAGGCGTTCATGTGCTTCACGAAGTCGATCAGACCGCCCTTGTACTGATACGTGACCGTCTGTTCCTTCTCGGGGCGCTCGTCGTTGAAGACGATCTCGAGACCCTTGTTGAGGAACGCCATCGTCTGGAGGCGCTCGAGCACGGTGCGCGTCACGAACTCGGTGCCCTCCGCCTGGAAGATGACGGGATCGGGCCAGAACGTGATGCTGGTGCCGGTGGCGCGTCCACGCTTGGGCGTGTCGCCGACGATCTTCATCTTGCCCTGCGGTTGTCCACCCTTGGCGTACTCCTGGAACCAGTGGTTGCCGTCGCGGTCGACCTCGATCAGGAGGCGCTCGGACAGCGCGTTCACGACCGAGACGCCGACGCCGTGCAGACCGCCCGAGACCTTGTATCCCTCGCCGCCGAACTTGCCGCCTGCGTGGAGCACCGTCAGCACGACTTCGGCTGCACTCTTGCCCTTGTGTTGGCCCGTCTTGTACGGATCGACCGGAATGCCGCGCCCGTTGTCGTCCACCCGGCATCCGCCGTCGGCCTGAAGCGTGATCGAGATCCGGTCGCAGTAGCCGGCCATCGCCTCGTCGACCGAGTTGTCGACGACCTCCCAGATCAGGTGGTGCAAACCCTGAAGCCCGGTCGAACCGATGTACATGCCGGGACGCTTGCGGACGGGATCGAGGCCTTCGAGGACTTGGATGTCCTTGGCGCCGTAGTCGGCGTTCCCGGACTTCGCGGCGGGTTTCGAACCCGTGGGCGTGGAAGATGTCGTGGTGTCAGCGGACACGCAATACCTCGTTCAGTTCATCGGTGGCGGAGTGGTGGTCTCCGAAGGGCGCCCAACGCCCGATCGTATGTTCGATCGGAAGCCAAATCGCACGGGTGTCATTGTACCAGCGGGGTGTGTCAGCCCTCGGCCCATTCGTCCCTCAATGGCTCCGAAATCGACGGAAATCGGGTGCTCCGCTGTCAACAGGCCCGGAATTCGCCCCGGAGCAACCGGGCCCTCACCGCCGGTCGTCGACATCGAGGTCGCCACCGTCGCACGGGGTGATCGCGATCGCCCATGGCATCTTCGTCAAGATCCCAGAGGAAATTGCCGATGGCATGAGTCGGATGCTCGATACCGTCACCCAGATGCTCGACTCGGGCCGGACCCGCGTCGTCGCGTACCTCGTCGCGGCAGCGCTGTCTCTCGTGTGGTATCGCCGAGAACGCCGGGCGATCGAACGCGCCGGGCTGGGCGGCCACGCCCCCACCGACTGGTGGCCGACCTACTGGCTGCTCACCGCCCTCGTGCTCGCCACCATGGGCGTCGGACGAGCCGGCGCCCTCGGCGACGCCTTTGCCGAACTGGGCCGCGAACAGGCCCGTTCGAGCGGCTGGTACGAACGCCGGCGCGGCGTCCAGGTCGCCGCCGTCGTGACGGTCACGATCGGGTGGGTCATCGGGGTGCTGGTCGCGATCTGGCGAGTACCGCCGCGACGCCGCCGTTACCTCCCCAACGTCGTGGCGATCTCGAGCGTCGCGGCGTTCGCAGCGGTCCGGCTCATCTCGCTGCACCACATCGACACGGTGCTGTACCGGCGCGACCTCGGAGGAATCCGCATCGTCGCGATCGCCGAGCTCTTCCTCCTGGCCATGGCCGCGGCAACGATCCTGGTGGTACGGCGATTCCAGATCACGGGTACGGCTGCGATATCGACATCGGAACCCAATGGCTACAGTGCCTCGAATCCCCGGTCGCCCTCCGACGAACGCGTGGGCCACACAGATGAGGAGCCGTCATGACCGACGCCGTCGCGCACGCGGGAACCGACGACAAGGTCCGCTGCGCGGTCATCGGCGACGCATCGCTGACCAGCCAGTGCATCGAGGTCGCCCTTGCCGACGGCCTCGACATCGTGGTCGTGGCGACGGGTGACCGATCGGTCGCCGACCACGCCGAGCGGCACGGGATACCGGTGGTCGCCGCCGACGGCGACCTGACGACCCTCCTCGGCGACCACCACTTCGACGTCCTGTTGAGCATCGCCAACCTGCGGATCCTGCCCGCCTCGGTTCTGGCGCAGGCGGCCACCGCGATCAACTTCCACGACGGCCCCCTGCCGGCGTACGCCGGTCTGAACGTCACCTCGTGGGCCCTGCTCAACGGCGAGACGGAACACGGGATCAGCTGGCATCTCATGACCGCGCAGGTCGATCGAGGCGACCTCGTCGCGTCCGAACGATTCCCGATCGCCGAGGACGAGACCGCATTCTCGCTCAACGCTCGCTGCTACGAGGCGGCGATCGCGACGTTCCCCCGGATCGTCGCCGGCCTCCGATCCGGCACCCTCACCACCACCCTCACCACCACCCTCACCACCACCCTCACCACCACCCTCAGCACCACCCTCAGCACCACCGACATCCCCGACGGTGCGTCGCGGGTCTTCCGTCGCGGCCAGCGGCCCGCAGCGATCATCGACCCGGCACACACCGCCGAGCACACGGCCCGCCTGATCCGTGCCCTCTCGCTCGGGCACCAAGCACCGGACCCCATGGGTTCGGTCCACCTGTTGGCGCCGGCCGGTCACCTGCTCGTCACCGATGCGCGCGCCCTCGCATCGGCCGGATCACCGACCGGCACGCTCAGCCTCGACCCAACCGGACTCCGCCTCGCCACATCGTCCGGCGATCTCCTCATCACCGCCCTCGAAGGGGTGGACGGGCGACCCCTTCCACCGGCGGTGGCGCTCGGTCAACTGGGGTTCGAGGACGGTGACCGCCTGCCGTCGCCGCGCGCCGACCTGGTCGCCGCCTTCGAGGCGGCCGACCCGGAACTGGCCGCCAACGAGCCGTTCTGGCGGGGCCGCCTGACCGGCGCCGCGCTTGCGGCACCCACGCCGCTCGCCTCCGTCGCCGACGACCCGACAGCGACTCCGGTGAGGACGATCGAACGCGAGCTGCCGTCCGGCGTCGACGACGACACCGTGGTCGCCGCAGTGGTGGGATGGATCTGGCGGCTCACGGGCGCCGAGCGCACCTCGATCAGCGTCGTCGACGACACCACCCGCTCCCGCCTCGAGGTCCTCGCGCCCCTCACGACACCGCCGATCGCAAGATTCGAGCTCGACGCCTCGACCCGTGTCTCAACACTCGTCGACGAGGTCGCGGCCGAGCGGCGGCTGATCGCCGAACGGGGTCCATTCCTGCGCGACCTCGCCGCGCGAACTCCATCCCTGCGCGGCACCGACCACATGCCACACATCGCCGTCGCGATCTCGTCGATCGACCGCGCACCGGCCGCACACGCCGCGCCGGGCCCACCGCTCACCGTCGAGATCGCTTGCGACGCCGGGTCGGCGTTGCTGCGGCTCAGCGCTCGCCTCGCCGCCCACGATCTCGACCGGATCGCCGACCAGGTCGAACGGCTGGTCGTGGGCTCCCTCGCCGCACCGGACGCACGCGTCGCAGACCTCCCCCTGATCGGCGATCACGAACGCCGCCTGCTCGACGACCTGAACGCCACAGAGGTCTCCGTCGACGGTGACACCACCGTCGATCGACTGGTCGCAGAGCGGATCGAACGCCACCCGGATGCGCCGGCCGTGACCGCCGGAGGCGCGACGGTGACGTACCGCCAGCTCGGGGAGCGGATCGCGACGATCGCCGCCCAACTCACCGACGCAGGGGTGCGACGCGGCGACCTCGTCGGCGTTGCACTCCGCCGGGGCGCCGACATGGTGGCGACCGTGCTCGCGACCCATGCCTGCGGCGCGGCCTACGTGCCCCTCGATCCTGGCTACCCGACCGAACGCATCGGATTCATGATCAGCGACAGCGGCCTGCGCGTCGTCGTGGTCGACCCCGGCGTGTCGACGATCGAGCTCCCCGACGACGTCACCGTGGTCCATCCGGGCAGCGACACCGTGGCACCGGATCGTCCGACGCAGGACGAACACGGCGGCCGCGATCTGGCGTACGTGATCTACACCTCGGGTTCGACCGGGACGCCGAAGGGCGTCATGCTCGAGCACCGCAACGTCGTCAACTTCTTCACGGCGATGGACGGCGTCGTCGACCACGACCCACCCGGAACGTGGTTGGCCGTCACCAGCCTGTCGTTCGACATCTCGGTGCTCGAGCTCCTGTGGACCCTCGCACGAGGCTTCCACGTCGTGATCGCACCCGAGCACCGGGCGGTCACCCGCTCCACCGCCGCCGACGGGCGCCGAGCCGGCCCCCCTCGCCCGCTCTCGTTCAGCCTCTTCTACTTCGCCGCCGGAGAGGAGACCGCTCACGACGGGTACCGCCTCCTGCTCGACAGTGCTCGATGGGCCGACCGGCGCGGCTTCGAGGCGGTCTGGACCCCCGAGCGACACTTCCACGCATTCGGTGGTGCCTATCCCAACCCGAGCGTGATCGGGGCGGCGCTCGCGACCGCTACCGACCACCTCCAGATCCGCGCCGGCAGCGTCGTCGCACCGCTGCACTCCCCGGCGCGCATCGCCGAGGAGTGGGCCATCGTCGACAACCTCTCCGGTGGGCGGACGGGCATCTCGTTCGCCGGTGGCTGGCAACCGAACGACTTCGTCCTCAACCCCGGCGCCTACGCCACCGCCAAGGAACGCCTGCCCGAGATGATCGACATGGTCCAACGCCTGTGGCGCGGCGAGTCGATTCCGATGCCCGGACACGACGGTGTCGACGTCGACGTCAGCACCCTCCCGCGGCCCATCCAGCCGGAGCTCCCGGTCTGGCTCACATCGGCCGGATCACCGGCGACGTTCGAACGAGCGGGAACCCTCGGCACCAACCTCCTCACCCACCTGCTCGGTCAGTCGATCGAGCAGCTCGCCGAGAACGTCGCCCGATACCGGGCCGCGTGGCGCGCAGCCGGCCACCCCGGTGACGGCCAGGTCACCTTGATGCTCCACACCTACCTCCACACCGACGCCGAAGAGGCCCGACGCACCGCGCACGAGCCGATGAAGCAGTACCTCGGTACCGCCGCCGGACTGCTCCGCAACATGGCCTCTGCGTTTCCGACCTTCGCAGGGAGCGGCAAGAGCGCCGACGAGGCCTTCGCGTCGCTCGACGACAGCGAGCTCGATCAGCTGCTCGAGATGGCCGCCGCCCGCTACCTCGGTTCCAGTGGGCTGTTCGGCACGGTCGACGACGCCGTCGAACTGGTCGAGCGCTGCGCCGACGCGGGCGTCGACGAGATCGCCTGCCTCATCGACTTCGGGATCGACACCGATGTCGTGCTCGAGTCCTTGCCCCTCATCGACACCGTCCGCCAACGGGTCGAGGACGCCCGCGACGGCGCCGACGATGGGGTTACCAGCGACCACAGCGAAGCGGCGATCGACGAGCCGTTGGACGAGTCGTTCGCTGCGTTGGTCGACCGTCACCACGTCACCCACTTCCAGTGCACGCCGTCGCTGGCGACGATGCTGGTCGCCGATCCCTCCGATCGCCGTGCGCTCGCGAGGGTCGATCACGTCATGCTCGGCGGCGAAGCCCTCCCGACCGCCCTCGCGACCGAACTCCGTGGTCTGCTCGAAGGCAGACTCACCAACATGTACGGTCCGACCGAGACGACGATCTGGTCGCTCGTGCACGAGATCGAACGCGCTCCCGACGGCTCGGTACCGATCGGGCGACCGGTCGCGAACAACACCGTCCACGTGCTCGATCATGTCGGCTCCCCGTTGCCGATCGGCTCGTTCGGTGAACTGCACATCGGCGGCGCCGGCGTCGCGCGTGGCTACCTCGGTCGCGACGAGTTGACGGCCGATCGCTTCGTCCAACGTCGCGATCTCGGGCGCACCTACGCCACCGGCGACATCGTTCGGATCAACGACGACGGCGTCATCGAGTTCGCCGGGCGCACCGATCATCAGGTCAAGATCCGAGGCCATCGCATCGAGCTCGGCGAGATCGAAACGATCCTCGACGGCCACCCCGACATCGTCCAGTCGGTGGTCGTGGCCCGACGCTCGGAGCTCGGCGACCCGACCCTGGTCGCCTTCATCGTCACGCAGGGCAACGTCGCCGTCGACGACCGCTCGCTGCGCGACCTCATCGCCTCGAGCTCGCCCGAGGCCTACGTGCCGGGCCGGTTCGTGACGATCGACGAGTTACCCCTCACGCCGAACGGCAAGACGGATCGCACCCGACTCGAAGCCGAGCTCGCCGCCGCACCCGCCGACGGCGGCGCCGCGGCGGCGGTCGTCCTCGACGACGACACCGAACGACTGGTGGCCGAGACCTGGACCCAGGAGCTCCACCGCCCGGTCGGACGCGACGACAACTTCTTCGAGATCGGCGGCAACTCGCTGTTGGCCGTCGCGGTCTACCGCCGGATCTGTGACCGAACCGGTGCCGAGCTCGCCCTCACCGACGTGTTCCGTCACCCGACGGTCCGCACGTTCGCGGCCCATCTCGCGCGACATCTCCACGGCACGAATGGAGCCGACGGCGGGGGATCGGACGCGGACCAGACCACGTCGGCCGGCACCGACCGGGGGGCCCGCCGACGCAACGCCCTCACCCGCCGACGCAGCGAGGTCGCACGATGAGCGATCCGATCGATCCGGACGCTCTCCCCGAGACCGACATCGCGATCGTCGGCATGGCCGGGCGGTTCCCCGGTGCCCCCGACATCGAGGCGCTGTGGCAACGCGTCGTCCGCGGCGACGACTGCCTGACCGATCTCGACGCCGACGAGCTCATCGGCGCCGGCGCACGACCCGACCGTGTCCGGGCCCCGAACTACGTCCTCCGCGACGGCGTCATCGATCGTGTCGACGAGTTCGATCCCGAGTTCTTCGGGATCGGCCGACGCGACGCAGCGGTGATGGACCCGCAGCACCGACACTTCCTCGAATGCGCGTGGGAGGCGCTCGAATCCGCCGCCCACACCCCCGAGGGCTTCGATGGTGCGATCGGCGTGTTCGGCGGCTCGGGCATGAACACGTACCTGCTCACCAACCTGCTCACCAACCCCGATCTGGTGGAACGGTTGGGATGGTTCCTGCTGCGCCACACCAGCAACGACAAGGACTTCCTCACCACGACGGCGTCGTACCGGCTCGGCTTGAGCGGGCCGTCGATCAACGTCCAGACCGCGTGCTCGACGTCGCTCGTCGCCGTGCACCTCGCGGTGCAGAGTCTGCTCGCGTTCGAATGCGACATGGCGCTCGCCGGCGGCGTCACGATCGAGTTCCCCCACGGTCAAGGCTACGAATACCAGGAGGGCGAGATCCTGTCGCCGTCGGGGCGGTGCCGCGCCTTCGACGCCGAATCCGAAGGGACGGTGCTCACCGGGGGAGCCGCCGTCGTGGCGCTCCGCCGGCTCGGCGACGCCTACCGCGACGGCGACCCGATCCTCGCCGTCGTCAAGGGATCCGCGGTCAACAACGACGGCAACCGCAAGGTCGGGTACCTCGCGCCGAGCGTCGACGGACACGCGGAAGTCGTCAAGGAAGCGCTCGCGGTGGCCGGCGTCGACCCGCGCACCATCACCCTGCTCGAGGCCCATGGAACTGGGACCGCCGTCGGCGACCCGATCGAGGTGGCAGCGCTCACCGAAGCCTTCCGGGGCGGGACGACCGATGTCGGCTTCTGCCGCCTCGGTTCGACGAAACCCAACATCGGACACCTCGACACGGCCGCCGGCACCGCCAGCCTCGTCAAGGTCGTGCAGGCCCTCCGGCACCGCACCCTGCCGCCGATCGCGAACCACACTGCGCCGAGCCCCCTGCTCGACCTCGATCGCAGCCCGTTCACCCTGTCGGCGACGGCGTCGCCGTGGGAGCACGAGGGGCCGCGGCGCGCCGGCATCAGCTCGCTGGGCGTCGGCGGTACGAACGCCCACGTCGTCGTCGAGGAGGCGCCACCATTCGCGCCGACCCCCGACGCGGTGCCCGGCCAGGTCCTGGCGATCTCCGGGCTCACCCAGGGCGCCGTCGACGACGCGACCGATCGACTCGCCGACTTCTTCGAACGGCACCCCGACACGAATGTCGCCGACGTGGCCCACACGCTCGCAATCGGACGACGGGCGATGCCCCACCGGCGCGTCGTCGCCGTCGCCGACGCCGCGAGCGCTCCCGCAGAACTGCGATCCAAGGATCGTCGCCGCCGGCCCACGGCGGTCGCCGCGACGGATCCCCCACGCATCGCGTTCACGTTCCCGGGCGGAGGATCGCAGTACGCCGGGATGGGTGCCGGGCTGGACTCACGCTTCGACGTCTTCCATGCCGTGCGCGACCAGGGCATCGACCTCGCGCGCCAGATCGCCGGGATCGATCTGGCACCCCTCTTCGAGCCCGACGTCGACGCCGGCGAGCTGCGTCGTCCGACGGCATCGCTCCCGGCAGTCTTCGTGACCTCGGTCGCGCTCGCGCGCCAGTGGATGGCGTGGGGCGTGGAACCCGACGTGATGATCGGGCACAGCCTCGGAGAGTACGCCGCCGCCCACCTCGCCGGAGTGTTCGACCTCCGCGATGCCCTCTCGCTCGTCCTCACCCGGTCCGCGCTGATGGAGCGCGCGTCCGGCACCGACGCCGCGATGCTCGTGGTACCGCTCCCCGAGGCCGAGCTCGCAGATCGTCTCACGGCGGATCTGTCGCTCGCGACGGTGAACGCCGACGACGAGTGCGTCGTCGCCGGACCTTCGGCTGCGATCGACTTCCTGGCGCAATCGCTCGGGGACGACGGGGTCGACGCCACGCTGATCCCGCTCGTCGCGGCGGCTCACAGCTCGATGCTCGACCCGGTGCTCGACGAGTTCCTCGAAGCGGTGCGATCGGTCCGACTACGCGCTCCGGATCGGCCATACGTCTCGAACGTGACCGGTGCGTGGATCACGACCGAGCAAGCGACCGACCCGCACTACTGGGTCGACCACCTCCGCCGCACCGTGCGCTTCGCCGACGGTCTGCGCACCGCTCTCGGCGAGACGCCCACCGTCACCGTCGAGCTCGGCCCCGGGCAGTCGCTGTCGTCGTACGTACGGCGGAGCGGACTCGCGACGGCTGCGATCCCATCGCTGCGTCACGAGGACGACCATGTCAGCGACACGAACCACAGCCTGACAGCGTTCGCCCAGCTGTGGCTCCACGGCGTGGAGATCGATCTCGATCGCTTCACCGGCGAGGGGCGACGCCGGCTCCGACTCCCCACCTATCCGTTCCAGCGTGAGCGCTGCTGGATCGAGCCCGGCCACGGTTCGGCCTTGGCCCACCCGGTCGCCAACGATGCGGCGTCATCGGCCGGCGCCGATCTGGAACGAATCACCGACGTCGAGATGATGGTTCGCGTGCCGACCTGGGCCGAGGCGCCGGCGCCATCGTCGGTCACTCCGCCGACGACGTGGCTGGTCGTCGGCGACGACGACCTCGGACGATCAGGAACGATCGTCGACGAGCTGCGCCGACGCGGTCGGACGGTGCGGCGGGTCGACCATCTCACCGACGACGGGCACGGTCGGGCGCACGACGAGCTCGACGAGGTGGGCGGCGTCGTGGTCGTCGGTCGCGACGGGGTCTACGACGCCGCCGCCCGACGATGGCTCAGCGACCTCCCGGCCGCAGCTCGACGACTCGGCGGCAGCGCCGAACCGTCGCGCCTGGTGGCGGTGACGACCGGTGCGCTCGCCGTCGGCGCCCCGGCTTCCTCACCGGTCGATGCGCTCGCCGTCGGGACGATCCTGGTAGCGCCGGGCGAGTACCCCGACCTCGTGACGGCACTCGTCGACCTCGATCCCGACGCACCCGTCGACGCGTCTCGGCTCGTCGACGAGATCGACGGAGCGGTCGGCATCGTCGCGATCCGTGGTGACGACCGGCGCGCCCCACGAATCGCCGAAGCGACGCCGTCGGCGCCCGAAACCGAGGATCCGACGGCGGCACCGGTCGGATTCCGTCGCGGCGGCACCTACCTCGTCACGGGCGGGCTCGGCGGCATCGGCGAAGAGGTCGCCGGCCACCTGGCTCGGACCTACGACGCCAACCTCGTGATCGTCTCGACCGGGGCCGTTCCGAGCGGCGCCGAGCGCCAGCAGTTCCTGGAACGACACCCCTTCGATCATCCGACGTGCCGCCGGATCCGGCGGCTCGCGGCGCTGGAACAACTGGGGACCAAGGTCGCGCTCGTCGAAGCCGATCTCGCCGAGCCGGCAGAGGTTCGTGCCGCGATCGACGCGGCCGAGGACCTCGTCGGCCCGATCGACGGCGCAGTGCACGCCGCCGGCCGTTTGCGCGACCGGCTGCTCGAAACAGCGACCTTCGACGATCATCGCGTCGTCGCCGACGCCAAGGCCCGCGCGGCGCTGGTGCTCGCCGACGAGCTCGAACGGCGGGGGGTCGGTCTGCTCGTCCTCGTGTCGTCCACGAGCACGGTGCTCGCTCCGGAGGGTCAGACGTCGTACGTCGCCGCGAACTCGGTACTCGACGCACTCGCCGGTCGCCGGGGCTCGCTCCGCATCGCCACGATCGACTTCGGCATGTGGGCCGGGACGGGCATGGCGTCGGAATCCGCGCGCCGACTCCACCTCGGCCTCGCCGACGGCTCCGACACCGCGACCGAGGTCGACCATCCGGTCCTCGGCGAGGTCGTCACCGACCACCACGGCAACATCGTCGTCACCGGACGCCTCGCCACCGTCCACCACTGGCTGATCGACGAACACCGCGGTGGTGACGGGCAGGCGATTCTTCCGGGCACCGGACATCTCGAGCTGTTCCTTGCCGCAGCACGGGCCGCAGCACAGACCGCAGCGATGGAGGGCACCCGACTCGACGACGTCGCGCTGTCGTCGCCACTGATCGTTCCCGACGACCGGCCCGTCAGCGTGCGTGTGGTGATCGAGCCCGCACATGACGGTGAGCGTGCGATCCGGCTCGACAGCGACGAGGGCACCGGCACGACGTGGACGACCCACAGCGAGGGAACCCTCGTGGCAGCCGTCGACGAGATCCACCGGGTCGACCTCGACGCGCTGCAGGCCCGCTGTTCGCTCGACGTCGAACCGATGGCCTCGGCCGGCGTGCACCTCCAACTGGGGCCGCGTTGGTCGGCGGCGACCGTCGCGAGACTGGGCGACGGCGAATCCTTCGGGCGACTCGTGTTGCCTGCGGATCCGACCGAGTGCGACGACTGGCTGGCCCACCCGGCGCTCGTCGACGTGGCGACCGGTCTGGCCGTGGTGCTGACGTCCGCCGACACAGCGGATCTGCTCCACGTTCCCGTCGGCTACGACCGCGTCTCCTGGTTCGGTCGTGTCCCTGCGGAGTGTGCCGTGCACGCCCGTCGGCGCCCCGACGTGGGCGACGGTCTCGTCGTCGCCGACGTCACCGTCGCCGACCCGTCCGGCGTCGTCGTGATGCGGATCGATGGTCTCCAGCTCCGTCCGGTGTCGAGCGCCGCCGGACTCACCGCGGCCGAACCAGAGCCCATCTCCAATCTCCGATCCGGGAGCGGATTGCTCGAGCTCGTCGACGAACTCGGGCTCCGACCCGCTGAGGCACTCCACTGGCTGGATCGGCTCGTGTCGTCCGACCTCGATCGAATCGTCGTCTCGTCGATCGACCTCGATGCGCTGGCCTCGATGCGATCGAGCGAGTCCGACGGCCGCACCAGCACCTCGGGTTCTCAGGTGTCGACGACCGACGTCCGGACGATCGACGACCTGCTCGCGACGATGTGGGTCGACCTGCTCGGCGTCGAGGAGATCTCCCACGACGACGACTTCTTCGACCTCGGTGGTCAGTCGTTGATCGCGATCCGTCTGATGACTCGCATCAAACGCGAGCTGGGCGTACGTTTCCAGCTCTCGACCATCTTCGAAGCGCCGACCGTGAGCACCCTCGCCGAGCTCGTGAGATCGGAGCGGCCCGATCTGGAGGCGTCGCTGGCCACCGCCGACGGTAGCGGCACACCCGAGCGTGGCTCCGCCGAGACCGACGCGCCAGCGGGAGCCCGGGCGGATCGATCCGGCCGCCAGCTCGTGACGATCAACGGCTCGGGTTCCCGACGGCCGCTGTACGTCGTACACGGAGCCGGGGGGAACGTGCTCTTCCTGTGGAGCCTCACCCGCGCCCTCGGTCGCGACCAACCGGTGCACGGCTTCCAGGCCTATGGCATCAACGACGACGAGATCCCCGATGCATCGATCGAGGCGATGGCCGAGCGCTACGTGACCGAGCTGCGCGCTCACTCACCGGGCCCGTACCTGCTCGCCGGATACTCGGGCGGGGGCATCGTGGCGCTCGAGATGGTCCGCCAACTCCAGGCGGTCGGTGAGACCGTCGACCACGTCATCTTGTTCGACAGCGTGCCGCCCGGAATGGCGGGACCCGGCCGTCGCCATCGGTGGTCGCGCCTCGCGCATCACCTCATCCGGCAGGGGCCGGGAGGGATCAAGCCATATCTGCGCAGTACGATCGTGGGTTCGCTCCGCCGCTGGGTGCCCGAGCGGCGTGAACGCCAGGAGGAGCACGAGCTCCAGGATCGAGCGCTCGGCTACCGCGACGTCGACGCGCAGGGATTCGTGAACCTGTTCTTCTACTTCTCGGCGACTGCCGACCAGTACGAGATGGCGGACTTCGACGTCGACGTGACCGTGCTGAAGGCCGACCTCGTCTGGCCGATCCAGCCCGACGACTACCACTGGGGTCGATATGTCCACGGACACCTCGATTGGCGAGCAGTGCCCGGCGACCATCAGTCGATGTTCTACCCCGAGAACGCAACGGCGCTCGCCGCGGTGGTACGAGACGTGCTGGACGTCGTCGCACCGGTCACCCACGACGATGCGCCGCCAGCCTGACGACCCGGTCGACGATGCGTCGCCCGCGGATGACACGTTCGCAGATGGCACGTTCGCGGATGACACGTTCGCAGATGGCACGTTCGCCGGCCACGGGTCCTGTCGGGTCTGGGTCGCACACGTGTCGTTCGAGACGTCCGCCCTGGTGCCCGAACTCGACGCGATCGAACAGGCGAGGCGCGCTCGGTTGCACCGGGTCGCCGACCGCGACCGGTTCACCGCCGCGGCAGTGCTGCTGCGGCGGGCCGCGGCAACCGAGTTGGGGGTCGCGCCGCACGACGTCGTCATCGATCGCACCTGCGACACCTGCGGCAGGCCGCACGGCCGCCCGACGATCGGCCTCGCCGACGGGACCGACCCAGGCCTCGACGTGTCGGTCACCCACGCCGGATCGTTCGTCGCGGTGGCAGTCAGCACGATGGGTCGTGTCGGCGTCGACATCGAGACGATCACTCGGGACCACCGCGAGCTGATCGAGATCGCGTGCGCGCCGGAGGAACGCGACTCGATCCGGTCGGGTGGCGACTTCGCGGTGGTCTGGACCCGCAAGGAAGCAGTGCTCAAGGCCCTCGGCTCCGGGCTGCGACGTCCTCCGTCCGATGTCGTGACGTCACCGCCGGACCGTCCACCGGTGCTGCGACGTCTCGGCGACGGCCCCACACCCGCATGTCGGCTGTGGGACCTCCCGCTCGATCCCGATCACGTCGGCACCGTCGCCGTCCTGTCCGCCGCCCCGGTCCCTCCCGACATCGTCGATGCCGCCGGCGTGTTGCTGCCATCCCGACGAGGTGACGCCTGGGCGTGACCCGGCGTAGCCCGCCCGCTGTGCCGATGGGCCCGAGTGCCGAACCAGAACAGACCCGCCTGGCCAACGGAGCCGTCGCGCTCGCGAACGATGCACCCGGACGGGCGCTCGCGGCCGAACACGTCGACCGGTCTGTCCGGCCACGAACACCTCGGTGGTGGCATCAGCTGGCGTCACCACCCGCCGCACAGGTGTCGCACTCGTGCGGATGGCGCCAGGGCCTCGGTGGCGCTGGTCCATCCTTCTGCGGGCGCCGTCGCGAGACGCCGAAGGTGAACCGCCACCGACGACGATCAGACCGTCGGGATCGACCCTCCGACCGTGTTCAGCCGGCGAGGCGCGCCTTGACGAGCGCCGCGATCCGGCCGCCGTCGGCTGACGCGCCCGCCCGATCGCGCACCGCCTTGATCACGAGTCCGATCGCCTTGCCGCCTTCGGCGCCCTGACTCGCCACCGCGGCGATCTCGTCGTCGACGATCGACTCGAGCTCGTCGTCACTCATCGCAGCGGGCAGATAGCGCTCGACGATCTCCAGCTCGGCACGTTCCTTGCTCGCCGCCTCGGCCCGGCCGTTCTGTTCGTAGATGTCGGCCGATTCCGCCCGCTTCTTCGCCTCGGCCCGGAGGACCGCGACGACCTGATCGTCGGAGAGCTCGATCGCCGCCTCGCCTGCGACCTCGGCGGTGGTGATGGCGGCTCGCACCATTCGCAGCGTGGAGGTCGCGACCTCGTCGCGCGCCTTCATGGCCGTGGTGAGATCGGCCTGCAGCCGGGCCTTGACGGACTCGTGATCGTTCGACATGGCCATCATCATGCCAACCAGATGATGCGAACCTGCGGGAACATCGAGCCGAGGTCGGAGCAGGGCTCCGGTCGCCCGCGTGATCCGCATCGATCGGGGCTCTTTCCTCGAACGCCTACCTCCTCCGACGCCGGCGGCTCCGCCTGTGATCGCGGCTTGACGGACTCTTGAGCGTTCGGCTCGACCGTTCGTGCCGGCCGGGTTCAAGAACGGTGCGTGGGATACCGATGCACGTCACATGAGCGAGACCACCCTCAACGATCAGCCTGCGACCCCGAGTTTCATGCTCGACGGCGAGGCGCCGCGTCTCGCATCGGCTCCGCTCCAGATGCCGTCACCGACCATGGCGCCCGCACCAGCGCCCGATGCGGCGCAGCTGGCAGCTCCCCAGCTCGCCGCACCCCCTCCCGGCGCACCGGCCATGGCGCCCGCACTTCCCTCGCCGATGCTCCCGTCGACGTCGGCGCCCCAAGCAGCCGTCACCCTCCCGACTCCCGCCCCGCCCGTGCCGACCTCGTCCGACACCGCAGGCGACGCGGACGCCCAGCCGGCGCACCCCATGGCCCACCTGATGCCTGCCAAGTCGAAGGCGACCGAAGCGTCGCGGCGCGCCGCCGAGGCACGAGCCGCCAAGAAGGCCAAGGCCAAGAAGATCAAGATCGCCACCGTCGCCGTCTTCCTCGTCGTCGCCGCCGTCGTCGGGCCTCCGCTGTTCCGGTGGTTGAGCGACGCGATCAATCAGGCCGGCGACACCTCGACCGAACAACCGGCCGAGTAGCCCCGCCTCGCGACGACGCACGGTGCATCGAGCACGCCTGACGGCATCGCGACCAGCTTGCTGTTCTGCGGAAGCCGAAGCGACCGTCAACGTCGCTCCGTGCACCTCGAACGCTGGATCGGAACTCTGCGGAAGCCGAAGCGACGAACTGCGTCGGTTCGGCTTCCACAGAATCGCGATGCCGTCGGCAGCCGCGGACCGATCGTCGCCGACTGACTCGCCGGGGTTGCGGCAGAGCACCCGGTCGTCGCGCCTCGATGTTCCGCTCGCAGGCATCGCGGACGTCGAAGCTGGTGGCATTGGCAGGATGTAGAAAATCGACCGGTTCGACCGATCACCAATCGATCTACCAGGTGCTGCGCAGCGGAGAACCGGCTCATGTCAGCGTTTTCAGCACCCTGTCAGCCGCCGGGCCGGTCGAGCCGGGCGCCGCGGGCGCTGCGGCGCTCGACCCTCACGTCGATGCGGGTGATCCGCACGTCGGCGATCTGGTGCAATCGGTCGACGATCATCGACGTGAGGAACTTCACCTGCGTCGCCCACGCCGGGTCGTCGACCTCGACCACCAGAACGCCCTCGTCGAGTTTCACGGGCTTCACGTGGTCGGCAACCTGATCGCCGACCGCTTCTCGCCATCGCCCGAACAACCCGCCAACGGCACGCCGGCTCGGGCCGCGCAACGAGCGGACCACGCCGTCGAGCGACGTGGAGAGCGGAACGGGATCGCGGTCGTGCATCGTCATCGTGTCTACGTCATCGTGTCTACGTCATCGTGTCTACGTCATCGTGTCTGCGTCATCGTGTCTACGTCACGTTGCGTGGACGTCGTCGCTTACGACCGTACCGCTTTCGATGCGGATGGTTCGCTCGGGCCGCGCCGCATCGGGGAGCGGAGAGGCCGACGTGATCACGATCTGGCCCGACGGCAGATGGGCGAGCAACGCAGTCGCCCGGTCCGGGTCGAGCTCTGATAGTACGTCGTCGAGCACGAGGATCGGGGTCGAGCCGGTACGTTCTGCGACGAGTCGGTGGGCGGCCAGCCGGAGCGCGAGCGCAACGGTGCGCTGCTCCCCTTGCGACGCATGAGTTCGAGCCGGCAGCCCGGCGAGCCTGATCGCCACCTCGTCACGATGCGGACCCACCGTCGACAGACCCCGGCGGATGTCGAGCGGGCGGGCGGCGGAGAGCGCGGCGACCAGCCCCTCTCGCCGCCACTCGGGCTCGTAGATCAGCTCGATCGCGACCGGCTCACCCGACAACTGCTCGTACGCTTCCGACACCATCGGCTGGCATCGGGCCACCAGGGTGGCGCGGGCGTAGCCGAGTTGATCGCCGATCTCAGCGAAGCGTGCGTCCCAGACGTCGAGCGTGGTCGCGATCTCGTCGGTGAGGGTGCCGCCCGCTTGCTTGAGGAGCGTGTTCCGCTGCTTCACGACACGATCGAGCTCGAGCCTGGTGGCGTCGTACGAGGTCTTGAGTGCCACGAGGGTGTCGTCGAGGAAGCGTCGGCGCTCAGCCGGACCGCCCTTGACGATGATCAGGTCGTCGGGTGCGAACACGCTCACCCGCATCACGCCGAGCAGGTCGCGCGCCTTGGCCAGCTTCTGCCGGTTCACCTGGACACGATTTCGGCCGACACGTGAGAGCTCGGCCTCGATCAGCACCTCGCGGCGGTCATCGTCGGTCACCGTCGCACGAATGATTCCCGTGTCGGCGACCGCGCGCACGAGCGCATCGGGTGGTGCGCCCCGGAAACTCGACAGCGTCGCCAGGTACGCCAGCGCCTCGGCGAGGTTGGTCTTGCCCTGACCGTTGCGCCCGAGCACGGCGGTGACACCCGAAGTCAGATCGAACGATGCCGACTCGTAGTTCCGGAAGTCCACCAGCTCGATCCGCTCCACGATCATGACGTCGTCACGCTAACGGCCAGGCTCCCCTCGAACAGGGCGTCGGGCCCGCCAACGGGGATTCACCGGGCGAGGCCGCCAACGATCTCGTCGAGCGGGCAGGACAACGCACGCTCGAGGTCGGCGAGATCGACGACTCGCGCCACGCGAGCGCCGATCACGAGCACGAGGTCCAGATCGTGGTTCCGCCAGCCGGCGGCGCGGGCGTCGAACGTGGAGTCTGAGGGCGTCCCGCAGTATCGGTACCAGCGACCTCCCCGGTGCTGGCCGAGCTGTTCGACCGTGACCGAGTCGGGGCTGTTCGACCGTGACCGAGTCGGGTTCCATGGTGAGGTCGATCAACGCCTCGATCGACTCGGAGCCCGGCCGCACTTCGAAACGGAGAAACCTGGTGGTCGCCTCCGGGAGCGCGACCGGGCAAGTGGTCACCGACGCGTCGTCGTCGGGCAGCGAGATGATCAGCGACCGGCAAACCCTCCCCGGCCAGCATCCCCAGCAGGGCATCGCCAAAGAGGTCATCGTCCAGAGAGGTCATCGTCGAACTCGTCGGCAACGCTCGCGAACGGCGCTGCCGAGTCGCCCAGTGAGGCATGGACGTGGTTCGATTCCCAGTTCGGCCCAGAAGGTGTCCGGTCCCATCGACCCGTCGAAGGACGCTCGCGCCTTCGGTCTCGAGATCCGCAACGACGACGCCCGCCGCAAGCAAACGCGTAGGCGATCTTCGCGTCACGAATGCCGCTGGTCGAACCAGTCGTCACCGCGGGCGCGCCGGGACGACATTCGCGGCCCGGTCAGGGGACCCGGACGGGCATGAGGAGGTAGAGGTACTCGTCGTGGCCCACCCCGCGCAGCACAGCAGGCTTCATCGGGTCCATGGTCGCCAGGGTGACCTCGTCGCCGTCGACGGCGTCGATCCCGGCAGCGAGATAGTCGGGGTTGAACGCCACGGTCATCTCGTCGCCGTCGTAGCCGGCGTCGATCTCCTCGGTCGCGTTACCGACATCCTGGGTGATCGCCGTGAGCTGGAGGGTGTCGCCGCCCAAGGTCAATCGCACCGGAGTCGAGTCCTGGGCGAGGATCTTGACACGCCTCAGCGCCTCGAGCAGTGCCTCCCGCCCGACGGTGAGCAGGTTGGGATACGACGACGGGAGCAGATTGCGGTAGTTCGGGTATTCCCCCTCGATGAGACGAGTGGTGAGACGAGTGCCACCGACCTCGAACACCGCCTCGCGGGCGCCCAGCCGAACGGTGAGCTCGTCGTCGCCGGACAGGATGCGCTGGAGTTCGGCCAACGCCCGACCGGGAACGAGCACCTTCTGCCCGGCAGCGAGCATCGAGGACTGGGGCAGGTCTCGCACCGCCAGCCGATACGAGTCGGTCGCCACCATCTTGAGCCCCTCGTCCTCGCTCGCGATGAGGACACCGGTCAACACGGCGCGCGCATCGTCGGTCGAGGCAGCTCGAACGACCTGGCGAAGTGCATCGCTGACCTGATCGCTCGTCAACGTCACGGGATCGCCGGTCGGCTCGACCTGGGCAGGGTAGTCGCCGAGCGACAACGGTCGGACACTGAACTGCGATCGCCCGGCACTGATCGACATGTCGTCGTCGCTCAGGCTCACCTCGACGGCCCCGGCCGGTAGTGCCTTGACGATGTCGGCCACCAGACGGGCAGGCACGACGGCCGAGCCGTCGGCATCGCTGTGGACCGGTACCGACAGCCGGATCGTCAATTCGAGATCGGTGCCGGTCACCGTCAACTCGCCGTCGTGCAGATCGAGTCGGACTCCCGACAACACGGGCAGAGTGCCCGTCCGGCTCGTCGCAGCACGTCCGGCAGTGGCCAACGCATCGGCCAAGATCTCTCGTTCGCAGCGGAACTTCACAGTGCGACCCTTCTCCCCAGTATGTGATGTATCAAGTTAAGAGCAGTAGTAGGGGTTGTGGATTGGGGACAACCCGGTGTCGTCCCAGCGTAGAGGTTGCGTTCACCCGCGCATGGTTGTCCACCGTGATCCCCAGCGCGCGGATGACGCCCATGTGATTCGGTGGATGAACCGAAGATGTCCACGACATGACCCCGAGTTGTCCAGTGCGTTGTCCACACGATCGGCGCGGGTGCCGCCGTGAGCTTCGGACGGTTGGCGCTCATTGCAGTTTCAGCTTCTGCAGGACGTCGGTCACCTGCTCGTAGATCGCCTTGCGCTCACCCATCTGGCGGGCGATCTTCTCGACCGCGTGGATGACCGTGGTGTGATCGCGCCCGCCGAACAGCCTGGCGATGCTCGGGTAGCTCAGGTCGGTCTGTTCGCGGAACACATACATGGCGATCTGGCGGGCGGTCACGAGGGGCCGCTGGCGACTCTTGCCCTTGAGGGCCTCGACCTCGAAGCCGAGGATGTCGGCGATCTCGTCGAGCAACTCGGCGTCGGTGCGCGGTTTGGGCTCGGTGTCAGTGAGCAGATCGGCGAGCTGCTGTTGCGCGAGCTCGGTCGTGATCGGTGCGCCACTCAGGCTGGCGTACGCCGTGACCCGGATGAGTGCGCCCTCGAGCTCACGGATGTTGGTGGAGATCTTCGACGCGATGAACTCGAGGGTCTCGGCCGGGACCATCACGCGCTCACGCTCGGCCTTGTTCCGGAGGATCGCCAGGCGGGTCTCGAGGTCGGGGGGCTGGATGTCGGTGATCAGACCCCACTTGAAGCGTCCGCGCAACCGTTCTTCGAGCGTGGGAATCGCGTCAGGCATACGGTCAGATGAGATCACGATCTGCTTGTTCGCCCCGTGGAGCGAGTTGAACGTGTGGAAGAACTCCTCCTGGAGTCCCTCCTTGCCCTCCAGGAACTGGACGTCGTCGATCAGGAGCACGTCGATCTCGCGATACTTGCGACGCAGCCCCGCCATGGAGTTCGAGCGGATCGCGTCGACGTACTCGTTCATGAACGTCTCGGTCGACACGTAGCGCACGACGTGGTGTTGGTAGTTGCTGTGCACGTAGTGCCCGATCGCGTGCAGGAGGTGCGTCTTGCCGAGACCGGCCGACCCGTAGATGAAGAGCGGGTTGTAGCTGCGGGCCGGTGTCTCGGCGACGCGGAGCGCCGCGGCGAGCGCGAACTGGTTGGATGCGCCCTTCACGAAGGTCTCGAATGTGTATCGGGGATTGAGGCCCGCCTCGTCGAGGGCGTCGTCGCTGTGGAACCGGTCGTCGGTCGTCGCTGTCGGGGTCGGCGGGTGGTCGGAGTCGGTGACCAGGTGCTCGATCGTGTCGGCGGCCGTGTGCTCGGACCCTCCGATGATCACGTCGAAATGGCGGTCACCGACGCCGATCTCGTCCATCGCGTCCGTGATCAGTGGCTGGTAGCGCGTGAGGATCCGGTCGCGTGCGAGGGTGCTCGGTACCTGGATCACGAGTTGGGAGTGGTCGTCGGCCGTCTGGGGGACGACCTCGGAGAAGGTCGAGAACCACACCGACTCGGTGAGTTGGGCGCGGAGCAGCTGCGCTACGGCCGTCCACACCTCGTGTTGATCACTCACCCCTGGAACCTCCGCAACGACCTTGACCACGCATTCCACACGGTTGTCCACAGGTGTGGACAACGGGGGCAGCGTGGTGCAGGCGCAGCAACCTAGCACGATCGCGCGAGGGTCCGAAACCAGTCCGAAACGGCCCGGAATCGGGTTTCGGGCCCTGGTTGCCGCGGGTGGGTTCGCCGCCGTAGCCTTGCCAGGTCGAGTTGCGCGGCGATGCCACGCACCGAGTTGCATCAAGCGAGTTGCATCAAGCGAGTTGCATCGAGATCGTGTCAGCCTGGCACTGCGCTCCAGCCAGGTGATCGAGGAGGACGACGTGAAGCGAACATTCCAGCCCAATGCCCACCGCCGTGCCAAGAAGCACGGATTTCGTGCTCGGATGAGCACGCGTGCCGGCCGGGCCGTGCTCAAGAACCGACGCGCCAAGGGCCGCGCCCGACTCTCGGCTTGATCCGTCGGATCCGCGAACGCAACGCGTTCGACCGCTTGTCGCGCGACGGCCAGCGGATCCGCCGTTCGGCGCTGTGGTGCACCTGGTGTCCCGATCCCGACTCGCCCGCGACGTTCGTGGCGTTCGCGATCGGTCGCGCCTTCGGACCGGCGGTGCGCCGCAACCGGATCCGGCGTCGCCTTCGAGCGCTGCTCGGCGACATCGACCGAGCCACCCCGCTGCCGCCGGGGATGCTGTTGATCGGGGCGCATTCCCGAGCGATCGAACTGACGTTCGATCAGCTGGCCGCTCAACTGGACGATCTGGTGCGCACGATCCGGGCGTCGTCGTCCCGGTCGGCAGGGCCCAGCGCATGATGGTACGGGCGATCGAGTGGTACCAGCGTGGTGCCGAGGGCCGTCCGTCACCGTGCCGGTTCTTTCCGTCGTGTTCGGAGTACGGGCGCGAGGCGATCACCGTGCACGGGCCAGTCCGAGGTGCCTGGCTGACGATCCGGCGCCTCCTCCGGTGCCGCCCGTTCGGCCCGTCCGGGTTCGATCCCGTTCCACTCCCCCGGGATGACGCGTCGTCGCTGCTCCCCCATCACTGCGAGGAAACCTGATCCCATGTTCGCCGGTGTGTTCGAAGTTCCCGCCTCGCTGTTGGCATGGCTGTACGCCCTGACCAGCAATTACGCCTTGGCGATCGGCATGATCGCGGTCCTCGTGATGTTGTTGGTCACGCCGCTCATCCTGAAGAGCACCAAGGGCATGCTCGAGATGCAGCGGCTCGCACCCGAGATGCGCAAGCTCCAGGCGGAGCACCGCGACGACCGCCAGAAGCTCAACGAAGAGATGATGAAGCTCTACCAGGAGCACAAGGTCAACCCGATGGCCTCGTGTCTCCCGTTGGTGGCGCAGATGCCCGTGTTCATCATCATGTTCCGGATCCTGCACGGTCTCACCTACGAGCCGGCTGGCGGCAACGAACTGGTCGCGCGTGCGGTGTTGAGCGCCGGCGGCGAGGCGCCCGACGCGACCATCGGGTTCGCGCCGCGCTACGTCTCGCAGGGTTCCGAGCTGTACCAGTCGTTGGTCCGGCAGGATCACATGTCGGCGTTCGGTCTCGACCTGTCGCTGTCGCCGGCCGAGATGCTCGGCGAGAACTTCGGTCGGGGACTGATCTACGCCGGGCTCGTCGCGGTGCTCGGTCTGCTGTATTTCTTCCAGCAGCGGATGGTCGCCGCCCGGGCCGCCGTCAGCCCGACGATGTCTGCCAGCCAGCAGAAGCTGATGCAATACCTGCCCGTGGCGTTCGCGGTCTTTCAGATCTTCTTCCTGCTCGGCCTCGTCGTCTACTACATCGTGCAGTCGATCCTCCGGATCCTGCAACAGTTCTACATCACCAAACGGTTCTACGGTCACGACGAGTCGCTCGGTCGGCAGGCGCAGGCGGCGAGCGAGCAAGCCCGCGAACTGGCCAAGAAGGACGGCGGCGGCGGCCCGCTTGCGCAGGCGCGACGCGACCTTGCGCAGGCGAAACAGCCGAAACCGGCATCGAAGTCGAACTCAAAGGGCGGAGCGAAGGCGAAGCCCGACGACACGCGTGGGGAGGTTCGTCCATCCAAGCGGACGACCGCTCCCAAGAACCGGCCGACCCCAACGGCCAAGAATCGGCCATCAGGCCGCCCGGCGAGTCGCACGGCCACCCGGCCGAGCTCTGCCAAGAAGCGGAAGCGCAAGTAGTCGTTCGCCGCAGCACCCGAAAGCGAGAGATCACATGGAATGGGTCGAAACGACCGCAAAGAGCCTGGATGAGGCGAAGGACCGAGCGTTGGATCAGCTCGGGGTCGCCGCAGACGAGGCTGAGTTCGAGGTTCTCGAAGAGCCCAAGTCCGGACTGTTCGGGCGGACCAGGGGTGAGGCGCGTGTGCGTGCCCGGGTCAAGCCTGCGGCCGTCCGGCCCAAGCAGGACCGCCGGTCGCGGGGTCGATCCAAGTCCCGCCCCGATGACCGCAAGGGCGATTCGCGCGGTTCCCAGCAGGTTTCAGCCACGCACGACAACGGCGACTCGGCGGAGAGGTCAGGATCGTCGCGTTCCGGTGACGCCCGCGCCGATCGCTCGTCGACCGCTGCGTCGTCGCCCAGACGGGAGCGCCCTTCACGCCAGCGTCCGCCGTCCAACCGGTCGAAGCAACAAAAGGAGAGCAACCGCATGAGTGACGAGCAGGAGCAGTCGTCGGTCACGCCCGAGGAGGTCGGTGAAGCGGCCGTCGTCTTCATGTCGGGCCTGGCGGACGCGTTCGGTACCGAGGCGACGACGACGATCACCGTCGATGGTACCGATCTGGAGGTGCAGGTCATCGGACAGGACCTCGGCTTGATGGTCGGTCCGGGGGGTCGGACACTGATGGCGGTCCAGGATCTCGCGCGGGTCGCCTCGCAGCGTCGCCTCGGCGATCACGACACACGGCTGCGGATCGACGTCGGCGGATACCGGGAGAAGCGGCGGGCTGCGCTGGAGAAGTTCGCCGCCGCGGTCGCCGCTCAGGTGATCGAGTCGGGCGAGGCGAAGGCGTTGGAGCCGATGCCCTCCGCGGATCGTAAAGTGGTGCACGATGCGATCATCGAGATCGACGGCGTGACGAGCCGGTCCGAGGGTGACGACCCGACCCGCCGGGTGGTCATCACGCCGGACTGAGTCGTGGTCGATGAACGGCTGATCGAAACGCTGCGCACGGCGCAGCGTTTCGGCTTTTTCGGTGGCGGAGCGATCGAGGAAGCCGTTGTCCATTCGCTCGGCTTCGTCACGGCGGTCGGCGAGCTCGCTCCGGGGTCGCGCGTCCTCGATCTCGGGTCCGGGGGCGGGCTGCCAGGCTTGGTGCTCGCCGATCGGTACCCCGCCGCACAGCTGGTCCTCGTCGACCGACGCCAGAAGCGCACGGACTTCCTCGAACAGGCAGTCCGTCGCCTCGGCTTCGCGCATGTGGAGGTTCGCTGCAGCGACGCCGCCGCACTGGTGCGAGACGTGGTGTCGGGAACGATCGATCCGTTCGATGTGGTCACGGCGCGTGGTTTCGGGCCACCGGTGAGGACGCTCCGCACGGCCATGGCGCTGGTCGGCGCAGACGGGCGCGTTGTGATCAGCGAACCTCCCACCACGAATCGGTGGGCAGAATCTCTCCTCGAAGAGTTGGGTGTGGTGTCGGAACGCCTGGGTCCGGTTCGTGTGTTCCGTCGTCTGGTTACGTAGAGCTCGTCGGCACGGACCTCGGCCGGGCGTGGACGCGACGGCAGTCGGCAACGGACCTGCCCTCGCAGGGTGTCGGTATCTCGTCTCGACGGATCGGTCGTCTGGCCGCAGTGTTTCACGGGAAACATCGAAGGGGTCGGGTCACCGAGGGTCGTCACCCCGACGGATGTTTCACGGGAAACATCGGCGTGAGCAATCGGCGCATCGTGCCTGGTAGCGGGGCGGTGGTGGCCTCCGGCTCCAGGGAGCGCAGTTGCGCCCGTAACAGCGCCGACGTCTGTGGCGTCGGATTCGAGCCCGCCGAGGTGACGTCGGACCGGGCCTTCGATGACCATCGAGCGACGCAGGTCTCAAGAAGTCGTCGAGGGTGCTGGCAATTGGTGGGGCCAACCGCCAGACTGTCCGGCAATGGACGCAGCCGCCGACGCACGACCGCCCGTGCGCCCACTCCCCCGCGTCATTGCCGTCGCCAACCAGAAGGGCGGCGTCGGCAAGACGACCACGACCATCAACACCGGGGCGTGTCTGGCGGAGATGGGCCTGCGGACGCTCGTCGTCGATCTCGACCCGCAGGGCAACGCTTCCACTGGGCTCGGGATCGAGAATCGAGGTCTCGAGACCTCGATGTATCACGTCTTGATGCACGACGTCCCGCTCGAGAACTGCATCGAGCCGACCGACGTCCGCAACCTGTTCGTTGCTCCCGCCAGCCTCGACCTCGCTGGCGCCGAGATCGAACTGGTTCCGGCCTTCAGTCGTGAGACGCGTCTCCGCAACGCGATCAAAGTCGTCCTCGACGACTATGACTACATCCTCATCGATTGTCCCCCCACCCTCGGCCTGCTGACCGTCAACGGTCTTGCCGCCGCCAAAGAGGTGTTGGTGCCGATCCAGACGGAGTACTACGCCCTCGAAGGCCTCGGGCAGTTGCTCCGCAACGTCGATCTGGTCAAGCGCAACCTCAACCCCGAACTCGAAGTCTCGACCATCGTGTGCGTCATGTACGACGCTCGCACCAAGCTGTCCGATCAGGTGGTGCAGGAGGTCCGTGACCATTTCGGCGACAAGGTGGTACGAGCGGTCGTGCCGCGTTCGGTCCGGCTGTCCGAAGCGCCATCGTTCGGCCAGCCGATCATCACGTTCGATCCACGATCACGGGGGGCGATCGCCTATCGGGATGTCGCCAAGGAGGTACACCATGGCTCGGCGTAGCGGACTCGGTAAGGGCCTCAGCTCGCTCATCCCTCCCGGTGAGACGGCGCCCGGTCCGTCAGGAGCGGCGGCGATCCTGCAGGAGTTGCCGATCGGTGACATCACACCGAATCCGCATCAGCCGCGTGTCCACTTCGACGAGGAGTCACTCGCGGAACTCACAGCGTCGATTCAGCAGATCGGCGTCCTGCAGCCGATCCTCGTTCGACCGAACGGATCCGGCTTCGAGTTGATCGCGGGGGAGCGTCGCTGGCGCGCCGCCGGCCGGGCCGGGTTGGCGACGATCCCGGCGCTGGTTCGCACCACTGACGATCTGGCGTCGGTCGAGCAGGCCCTCGTCGAGAATCTCCATCGGCAGGACCTGACTGCGCTCGAGGAGGCGGCCGCGTACCAGCAGCTGATCGAGGATTTCGAACTCACCCACGAACAGGTCGCGGACCGGGTCGGGAAGAGTCGTTCCGCGGTGACCAACACGATCCGACTGCTCGGGCTGCCGCCCTCGATCCAGCACTTGCTCGCCGACGGACGGCTGTCTGCAGGTCACGCCCGGGCCTTGCTGGCGACGCCGGATCGGGCGCTGCAGGAGTCGCTCGCGCGTCTGGCGGCCGACGAAGGCTGGACGGTGCGTGCGGTGGAGGAGGCCGTCAAGCGAGGTGGTGGGCCCGGCGCGAACGACCCCATGCCTGAGGTCGTCAGTGAGCCCAATGGCGATCACGACGGCGCAGGTCTGACCCCCGCCACGCGCCTGCGACCGCCGGGGCTACTCGAGCTCGAAGAGTTGTTGGCGGAGCATCTCGACACGCGCGTGTCGGTGCAGATGGGCGCCAAGAAGGGACGGGTGGCGATCGAGTTCGCCGACCTCGAGGATCTCGAGCGCGTGTATCGACGCATGACCGGACAATAGTCCGGACATAACTGGAGGTTGAGGGATGGTGGTGGCAATGGGTGTCCCGGGCTATCGACATTGAACCCTCGCCTGACCTTCAGTCACAGGGTGGGGAGAATTCTGTGGAAAAACCATCGACTCGGGCCCAACTGGACCTCGATCTGGGGATAACTGTCGACTACAACCCTGGATCAATGGTCCAGCGTTCGAGCGCCTCGATCACAGCGGTGACCACTTGAGGTACACGACCGAGCACTGATAGTGCTGGATCGATCGCGATCAGCACCGCCGGCATACGCGTCTCACGCAGCACCGGCAGCCGCATCCCTTGCACGATGGGGGCGAAGCCATCCACCCGGGCCGTACACCGCTCGGCGATCAAGGTGGCGAGCGAACGGCCCCCGGCCGACTCGAATTGCGGAACCGCGTAGAAGTGCACGGTGGGCTCCGCTCCGGTCTGGGCCTCGAAACCGACGTACGCCGTCGCCGCAAAGCGGTTCGCCGCCGCAGCTTGCGCCGACGCATCAGGTTCGTCGGACGCGATCACCGTGGCGCTGCGGTGTCGCAGGGCCTGCACCAGCTGCCGCGAGAGCGCGCTCAGTCCACCGAACTGACCGATGACCAGGCGCGTCTCCGCCAGCGAACGCGCCGAAGCGGTGAGGGCCTCGAGCTCCCGAACAGCGGTCACACCCGGTCCGGTGCCGGTCTGGCGCAACAGCACCTGGATCGCGCGCACGGTGTCGGGGCCGCACACCCCGTCGACGTACAGGCCCGAGTTGTGCTGGAAGTCCTCGAGGGCTCGCGACGTCGCGGGTCCGAGGATCCCATCGACCCGGCCCGAGTCGAACCCCAGGCGGGCGAGCGAGGCCTGGAGCTCGCTGACATCGTCACCACGAAGGTTGGGCGCGACGAGCAACAGCAGGCGGTCGCCGATCTTCCAGGATGCCTCAACGATCGCTCGCCACGTCTCCTCGTCACACGAGCCGGTCACGCGGAGGCCTCTGACCTGCTGGAACTCGCTCAACGCAGCCTCCGTAACGCCACAGAAGAACCCCGCCTCAGCGCCGACAGGAGCGAAGCCCGCGGTGCCGAGACGGCGTTGGAGGTCTCTGATCGCTTCGCCGCGTTGACCCGGGGTCAGCGGGAAGTAGCGAGAAATTCGTCGAGCTCCTGGAGAAGTGCACCCTTGCCCTTGGCGCCGACGATCTTCTTCTTGACATCGCCGTCTTGCAGGACGAGCAACGTGGGGATGCTCATCACGCTGTATCGCATCGCGATGTCGGGGCTCTCGTCGACGTTGAGCTTGGTGATCGTGATCTGGTCGCCGAGCTCACCGGCCAACTCCTCGAGCACCGGAGCGATCTGCTTGCACGGGCCACACCACTCGGCCCAGAAATCGACGAGCACCGGCGCGGTCGACGCAGCCACCGTCTCGTCGAAGGTCGAGCTGGTGAGGTTGGTGATGCCGTTGGCCATCGAATCAGTCCTTTGCCGTAAACGCCGCATGGAGGAGCGTAAGGGAGTGTACCGATGTGAAACCAGGCGGCGGAGTGACCTATTCCGCGGCGATCGTCGTGGTCGCTCCCCGCTCGTTGACCCCCGCTTCGATCGAGCGCTCTGGCGAGGCGTGGGTTGGAAGGCCGCGTCGCTGCCGCCCCGACGGGTCAGGTGTCGGCGGTCTCGGCCCAGTGCTCGACGATGGTGTTCGTGTCGGCGTCCTCGCGGGCCTCGAGCCAGCGCTCCGAGTCGATCGCCGCCATGCAGCCGCTCCCGGCGGCCGTGATGGCCTGGCGATATATGTGATCCTGCACGTCACCGCAGGCGAATACACCGTCGATGTTGGTGTAGCTCGAGTCCGGACGGGTGATCAGGTAGCCACTGTCCTCCATCTCGAGGACACCCGCGAACAGATCCGTGTTGGGTTGGTGACCGATCGCGACGAACACCCCGGTCGCGTCCAGGTCCGAGATCGAACCGTCGATGGTGTTGGTGACCTGGACACCCTCCACCTTGTCGGTGCCATGGATGTCGGTGACCGTGTGGTTCCAGAGGAACTCGATCTTCGGGTTGGCGAACGCACGGTCCTGCATGATCTTGCTGGCCCGCAGCTCATCGCGGCGGTGGACGATCGTGACCTTGTCCGCGAACTTCGTGAGGAACGTCGCCTCCTCGATCGCTGAGTCGCCGCCACCCACGACGACGATGTTCTGGCCGCGAAAGAAGAAGCCGTCACACGTCGCGCACGTCGACACCCCGTGGCCCAGCAGCCGCGACTCGGCCTCGAGGCCCAGCATCAGCGAGCGCGCACCCGTCGACACGATGATCGCGTGGGCCCGATACTCGTCGTCGCGGACCCAGACGCGGAACGGTCGCTCTGAGAAATCGACCCGGGTGACCTTCTCGGTGAGGAACTCTGCGCCGAAGCGCTCGGCCTGGGCACGGAAGTTCATCATCAGCTCGGGGCCCATGATGCCGTCGGGGAATCCGGGGAAGTTCTCGACATCGGTCGTCAGCATCAGCTGACCACCCGGCTGATCGGATGTCGACGAGGGCTCGCCCTCGATGACCAGGGGTTCGAGGTTGGCTCGTGCGGAGTAGATGGCGGCGGTGAGCCCGGCGGGCCCGGATCCGATGATGATGACGTTGCGAACGTCGGACATGATGCGCTCCGAATCGACGACGATGGTGGCGGTGGGGTTGCGGTCAGGCGCCGGTGCTCTGACGCTTCGACATCAGCAACAACCCGGCCAAGGTCAGGATTCCCCCGACCAGGAAGTAGCTCAGGTACACCGACTTGTCCCACTCGAACCAGATGTCGAGGAACGACTGGAGGCCACGCGTCGCCACGATGAGCAACAAGACGATCGCGACCAGTCCGAGGAACAGGCCCAGGAGCCCGAAGACGACGCCGCGCACGGCCTTGATCGCATTGTTGGTCGTCTTGTCGCGGACGTTGCCGACGAAGGTGGTGATCTGGTCGGTGAGATCGGTCGCCCAGTTCGGATCGCTCAGCGGATTTCCCGGCATGGCGCCGACACTAGCGGTCCGATCCGTGCACCCCTCAACGAAGACGCCCCGATCCGCCGCTCCGACGGGCTCGTCGGAGCTTGCACCGATTCAGCCCGGCAGCGACGCAGCCAGGAGGACGTCGCAGGTATCGGGTGCGATCGCAGTCACGACACCGCGATCACGGTCGACCGCGACGAGGACGTCGGTCGCGATGCCATCGAACACGACCAACCCGCGGCTCAGGACGTTCGGCGTGTCGCACGCCGTGTTCGGAGTGGCGCCGAGCCGGCCGGCGTCGAGCTGCCCGAGGAGCTCAGCGCCGAATGCGGCGAGTTCCTCCGGGGTGGTGATCGGGACGTCGCGCCCCACACTGCCACCCGAGGCTTCACCATCGGATGCGGGTTCTTCGGCCACCGGTTGTTCGGCCGCCGGTGCCGCAGCGGGTTCCTCGGCGGCCGGTTCTTCGGTCGCGCCGGAGTCAACGACCGCGTCGGCCATGTCGCTCGCGGCCACGTCGCCTTCGGCCAGGTCGCCGGCGACCATCTCGTCGTCGGTGGGTGCGGCTTCCATCGCCGGTTGCTCGCCCTCGACGAACGACCGATCGGCGGCCGCCGGTTCTTCGGCCGAATCGCTGGCGGCGTCGTCCTCGCCGCCGGTCGGCAGGTTGGCGACCACCACACCGATCGCACCGATGCCGACGACGGCGGCGGCGATCGCCAGGTAGCGGGCGTAGGTGGGTCGCGGCCGGAACGGCACGACCGGGGCGGGAGCAGGGGCCTCACCGATCGTCGTCGCTGCGGTGGCAGTCGAGCCGTCGAACTCGGCCATCGCGGCCGTGATCGCCGACTCGCGCACCGAGTCCGACGGCGGAGCCACCGACCGGATCTCCGCTCGGAGCGCGCGAATCTCACCGACCTCGGCCATCACGGCCGGATCGGCTTCTGCGATACGACGTTCCGCGTCGGTGAGCTCACCATCGAGATACGCGTTCGCGAGAAGGATCTGTTCCTCGTTCATCATCAGGGGTTCATGGGTCGGTTGGGGGGGTCGTTGGTAGGACGCTCGGAAGGGTCGGCGCGGTTCCCGAGTTTCTCGACAAGCATGCGGCGGCCGCGAGCGATCCGCGATTTGACGGTACCGACGGGCACTCCCAGTGCGTCGGCGATCTCGGCGTAGTCGAGGTCGCCGACGTCACGCATGACGACTGGTACCCGAAAGTCCTCGGGCAGTTCGGCGAGCGCCTGGTCGATCGTGATCCGGTCGGCGACCGAGTCGACCGTGCGGTGAGCCATCGTGTCGGCGAGCTCGGCCGGGTTCTCGTCGTCGGCGACGTTGTGGAGCTGGGGGCGGCGTTTCCGCTTTCGGAGCTCGTCGAGCGCTGTGTTGGTTGCGATCCGGTAGACCCAGGTGCCGAACGCCGAGCGACCGTCGAAGGAGTCGAGGTTGCGGACGACGCGGATCATTGCCTCCTGCGCAGCGTCATCGGCGTCGCGGCTCCCACCGGCGATGCGACAGCAAACGGCGTGGACCCGGTCGTAGTGCCGGCGGAGGAGCTGATCCATCGCAGCGCCGTCGCCTCGTCGCGCCGCCGCGACGAGTTGTTCGTCGGACCTGTCGATCGCGGTCACGGCCCGTAGGAGATCTCGCCGAGCCGCCCCCGGAAGGGGTTGGCGGTGCTGCACGCCTCGTCGGTCCCGAGCTCCTTCAACCAGACGAGCAGGTGGGTCGCAGCGACGTCGACGTCGACGTCGACGCTGCCCGGCTGGTCGGCGAAACGTGTCTCGCCGACACGAGTCCAGTCGTCGAGCGATGGAGGTGCCGTCTCGCTGGTGGTGGCGTACACGTCGATCTGGTACGGCGCACTCATGGCGTCGACGCGGAGCGTGCCCGACGATGCGGCCGAGAGACCGAGGATCAACCCGACACCACGCTTCCCGCCGAGGTAGCGATCCTGGTAGCACTCGGTCGCCCAGGCCGTGCTGCTGCTCCCGTCGGCGAGTGCGAGCCCGGCCTGCGCGTCGTTCTCGGTGCCGTTGTCGCCATCGGGGTCCCACGCCTGCACGGTCGAGATCTGCACGTCTTCGACGGCGACCGCCGGGGCGGCTGAGGCGTCGGTGTCGTCGTCTGCGGAATCGGGTGTCGTCTCGCCGGGGGACTCGGCGCGTTCGGGCACGATGGTGTCGTCGGTGAAGTCGTCGGTCTCGTCGCCTCGGTTGACGCCGACGAAGAGGGCACCTGCGGCGACGAGCGCAGCGACCAGGAGGCCGCTGACGACGACGAGCGAGGGTGTCCAGCGCTGCTCGTCCTGGCGGGCCGGCGTGCCGCGGATCGGCGCGTCGGCGACGGGGGTGTCGTCGAGGTGCGCCGCCGCGGGTTGTTCGTGGCTCGTGAGCGGGATGGTGCCGCTGTTGTGGGGATCGCCCGGGACGCCCGGACCCGCGCCGAGGGCACGGCGAGGTGGGTTGGCGATCCGGGGCGGTGGTTCGGCCGGGGTGCCGTCGATGTGGGGCGGACTCGTGTCCACCCCGAGGAGGGCGGAGCGCAGCTCGGAGCCCGATTGGGGCCGGTGCGCGGGGTTGCGGGCGAGCGTCTTGTGGATGAGGTTGACGAGACCGATCGGCAGTGTCGGCCGCAGGTGACCGAGGTCGGTCGGATCGCGTTGGAGGCGAGCGAGCGCGGTGTCGGCGTCGGTCTGCCCGAGGAACGGCACCCGTCCGGCGAGGCACTCGTAGAGCACGAGGCCGAGCGAGTAGATGTCGGCGCGCCCGTCGAGTCGCCTGCCGCGAACCTGTTCCGGCGAGAGGTACTTCGCCGTGCCCATCATGACGTTGTCGCTCGTGAGGTCCTCGTCGCCGGGCTCGAGCCCTTTCGCGATCCCGAAATCCGTCAGAAGCACGCGTCCGTCGGAGGTCACGAGGATGTTGCCGGGCTTCACGTCACGGTGTACGAAACCCGAGCGATGGGCCTCGTCGAGGGCACCGGCGATCGCTGCGCCGATGTGGATCGTCAGTTCGGGCCCCAGTCGCTTCTGGGAGTCGAGCAGTTGGCGCAGACTCTTGCCGTCGACGAGCTGCATGACGACGGCCTGGCGGCCCTCGTGGGCGACGACGTCGTGGATCGCCACGATGTTCGGGTGGCTCAGCCGGGCGACGGCCACGGCTTCGCGGCGGAACCTCTCGGCGACGACCGGGTCGGTGGCGAGGTTCGTCTTCAACCACTTGACGGCAACTTTGCGATCGAGGTCGGTGTCGGTCGCGATCCAGACCTCGGCCATCCCGCCCTGGCCGATCCGTCGTTCGAGTTGGTACCGGCCCGCGAGAAGTTCACCGGTGGGAGCGTGCGGTGGGGGAGGCGCCGGTGAAGCCATGAACGTTCGTCACGCTAGTGGGAGCGCACGACCGGAAGCCGTCAATGTTGCATTCGCGCCGGTGTCGCAACGGCGCTGGTCGCGAGTCGCGCCGGTGGCCGTCGTCAGTCGCTGACGTCGAACGCAACGCCGATGGTGCCGCGGCCGGCGTGGGTGCCGATCACCGGACCGATCTCGCCGATGACGATCTCGCCCTGGTAGTGCGGTCGGAGCATGTCGACGAAATGGTCGACATCGCTGCAGTCGGCGTGGAGCACCGCGAGGTCGCTGATCCGGCCCTCGTACTCCGTGACCTTCTCGACCAGGAACTTCAGCGCCTTCGACCGCGTGCGCTGTTTCCCGCCCTGTTCGACCTGGCCGTCGATGACTTCGATGATCGGCTTGATCGCGAGTGCGGTCGCGAGCAGCGCCCTGGCGTTCCCGATCCGGCCGCCCTTCTTCAGGTTCTCGAGGGTGTCGAGTGCCCCGAACACGCGGGTTCGTCCGGCGCGGTCCCGGGCGAGCGCCTCGATGTCGTCGATCGAGCCGCCCTCCGCCGCAAGGCGAGCGCACGCCAGAACGATGGTGCCCACGCCGAGGCTGACGCTGCGGCTGTCGACCACTCGGACGGGGATCACGTCGCTCACCGAGCGTGCGGCGAGCTCGGCGCTCTGCATCGTGGCCGACAACGCACCCGAGAGGGATACGACCACGATGCCGGTCGCACCGTCGCCGGCCAGCTCCCGATAGACGGTCTCGAACTGGCCGGGTGCCGGGGCGGCCGTCTCGGGCAGTGTGTCCTGGCGGGCGCAGCGAGCCCAGAACTCGCTGGTCGAGAGCTCCTCACGGTCGATGAACTCCTCGTCGCCGAATCGGATCGACAGTGGGACGACGCGGACCCGGTGCTCGGCGACGACGTCGTCGGGGAGGTCGCAGGAGGAGTCGGTGACGATGCGGATGCTCACGGTCGACCGATGCTACTGGTGTTGGGTGTCGACCGGGTCAGGGGGTCGCTGGTCGACCGGCTCGGTGGCGCCGTCGAGATCTCCGTCAGCGTTGCCAGTCCCGGCTGCGTCGTGTTCGGTGTGGTGTTCGGTGTGGTGTTCGGTGTGGTGTTCGGTGTGGTGTTCGGTGTGGTGTTCGGTGTGGTGCTTGGTGTCGTGTTCGGCGTCGTGGGTGTCGACCGTCGCTGTGAGTTGGTCGGCATCGTGGGGCTCGCCGTGGGGCTCGCCATTGCCGGGTGGAGATCCCATCGGCGTGGGCGGTGTGGCGTGCGAGTCGTCGTTCGATCCCTGCTCGGTGCCGTTGGCCGGTTCGAGTGCCGACTCGTCTCGGTGTGCCCGTCGCCGACGACGAAAGTAGCTGAACCACCACGAGCCGAGGACGAGGAGGGCACCCACGGTGAGCACCCGCCCGAGACCGGCGAGGCTGCTCGCCCTGGCGGTCAACCTGATCGGCGGTGTGAGCTGATTGCCCGCCGGCGTACGCAACTCGACGAAGACCGGGAACACGCCGTTCGACCGGGCGGTCACCGGAACCGGCACGTCGTTCACGGTGGCCGGCTCGAGTACGACCTCGACGTCGCGTTCGGGCACCACGAGGTTCTCTGCCTCGACGTGGACGACGACGCGCAGTGGAACGGGTCCGGCGTTCTCGAGCCGGAGCGGGATCGGGCTGTCGTTGCCGCTCACCGTGAACGGGAAGGCCTCCGGTTCGACCACCCAGGAGCGGACCTCGAGGAGTTCGGCCTCGACGTCGTCGACCAGTTCGGTGGCTTCGACGGAGTCGAGTCCGCTCGACAGTGCCGTGCGCAGCACGTCCTCCCATCGGGCGGGGCGAATGTCGTCGGTGGGCAGCATGGAGTTGACGTCGGCGGCGCGCAGGCGAGCGGCGTTGACGCGATCGACGCGAGCCTCGAGGCTGCTGCCCACCCGGTCGCCGAGGGTGACGGTGAGGGCTTCGCCGCTGATGAAGAACGACCCGGTCGAGGCCGGGACGTCGGCGAGCGACCTGAACGAGTAATCGGGATGGTCGGCGACCAGACGTTCGAGTGCAGCGATGACGCTGCGGTCGGGAACGCCCAGGTCGGGCGTGGTCACCGCCATCGCCCGGAGGTCGGGGTCGAGCTGGTAGCGCATCGCACTCGCGATCGCCATGAGGTGGACGGCTCGCTCGAACGGGTCCTCGGAGTCGGTGGCCGATGCGTCGACGAGCTCCATGATCGGGTCGACGACCATGAGGCGCATCGCCGAGCCGTCGGGCAATGCGGCGTCGAGCAGCAGGGAGGTGTCGGTCAGGCCGGGCAGACTGCCTGCGTACCGAACGTATCGGTCGAACGGGGTGACCACGAGCGGGACGCCGAGGTCGCGGAGTGCCGTAGCGCCGTCGGCGGTCAGAAGATCGTCCGTCGGCCACGCGCTGCGACCGTGCTGGGCAGCCGGGAACGCCGCAGTGAGGATCTCGCCGCCCGCGGTCCACCACCGCTCGAGCTCGTCGTCGAGCCCAGCAGCGGCCGCCGCCGAGGGCTCGAGCGGGAGGTCCGGCAAGGTGAGGACCAGATCGTTCTCCCCGAGGACGCTCCGGAGCCGGTCGGCGAGCTCGGCGTCGTCGGCGAGCACGCTGTCGACGAGGCTGGGAGGGATCGCAGCCGTCACCGAGGCGCCGACGGTCTCGGCGAGCGTGGCAAGACGATCGAGCTCGTCGCGGGCGAGGTCGAGTTGGGGGTCGGTCGGTGTCGGCCCCGGGTCGGACAGCGCCGCCACCACCGCGAACGCAAGCGGGCCACGGCCGAGCCCGTCGGTGCGGACGAGCTCGACGAAGGTGGTGTACGACGCGATCAGTACCCGATCGCGGCGGATCTGCACCGTGACCGGGTAGAGGCCCGGATCGTTCAGGTCGAGGTCGTCGACGCTCACTCCGTCGGCCGCGATCGGCACGTCGAGCACGATGCGGCGGTCGCCGGTGTCGTCGTCGAACTCGCCGACGTCGTCGATGTCGTACTCGAGGAGGTCGATCACGGGTCCACTCGATCCGGCGAGCGCGGTCTCGACCGCGGCTCGCGTGGTCAGGGCGCGGTGGGCGCGGACCTGCACGATGGTCTCGGGTCCCGGCGGCAACGTCGTGGTGGTGGTGGTCGTGGTCGTCTTCGAGGTGGTACCGGGGGCCGTCTCGCCGACGCCGGGGGTGGTCGCTGCCGGAGTGGCGCTCTCGCCCGGGACGGTCGTCGTGGTGGTCGTGGTGGTGGTGGTCGTGGTGGTGGTCGTCGTGGTGGTCGTCGTGGTGGTCGTGGTCGGTGCGATCTCGGGCACGTCACCCGTGACCAGGAGCTCGATGTGGGCGGTTTCTCCGGGTGTCGAGCGCGAAGTCCTGGTCGAGCAGCACCAGCCCGGGTTCGGCCACCTGGGACGACACCGATCCGTTCCCGAGCGAGATGGCGGTCGTCCCGACCGCGGCGGCCAGCACGACGAACGCGAGCCGCTGTCTCATCCGATGAGTCGACGTTCGGCGATGACCAGCTGATCATCGAGGCGTTCGAAACCGAGGCGCTCGTACAGTGCGAGCGCAGCGGTGTTCGTCACGCCGGTGTTGACCATGACGGTCGTGAGCTCGCGGCGGTGCATCCATCGGAGCGCGTCGACGACCAGGGTCGTGGCCACGCCCTCGCGTCGGCGATCGGTGGCAACCGCCAGCCGCTGCAGGTAACCGGCAGTGCCGGCGGCACCCGAAATGGCGATCCCGGCGACGCGCCGGTCGCGGCGGACGAGGCGGGCGCGGTGCTGGGGGGTGGCGCGCCGGATGTCGCGCAGACTGTCGGCGCTGTTGCCCCACATCGGCCCGAACGCGTCCTGGTCGACGCGCGCCGCTCCGGCGGCGAGCCACGGCAGGAACGGGCCCGTGCGTCCGGCCGTCGGCAAGCGTGCGATCACGTCGTCGTCGAGGTGCTGACGGAGGAGCGCGAGCCGGTCGATCGGGTGGAACTCGGCGGCGAGGAGCTGTTCTGCCGCACGGGGGAACAGTGCCGAGGTGCGGATGGCACGGGCACCTTTGCGGTGTGCGTGCTCGACGGCGGCATCGATCGCATCACGTGACGGGATCTCGAGGTGGTCGACGAAGATCAGGTGGACGACTGTCGCGTCGTTGGGCCACTGTCGCATGCGCCAGCCGCGCGTCGCACCACCCGCCGTCCGCACGGCCGATCCGTTCACGTGTGTGACGGTACTCGGGTGGCGCTGCGAACGCCGGGCGTAGCTGCGGAGCGGATCGCGATGTGACCCGCCTGCGGATAGGGTCGCGCTCCGACGCGGGCCATGATGGCCCGGGTCGGTGTCGAAGGCTCCTAGCCTGGCTTCGCCATGATCCCGGATCGCTTCGCTCCCGTGCTCGCCGAGTTGGCGCCGCTGACGGCGCGCTTCGCCGACGCCGGCCATCGCCTGTACCTCGTCGGTGGCATCGTGCGCGACCTGCTCGTCGACTCGGGTCGTCACGACGTCGACTTCGATCTCTCCACCGATGCACGCCCCGACGACATCAAGGCCTGTCTGTCGGGCTGGGCCGATGCGCTGTGGACGCAGGGTGAGCGGTTCGGCACGATCGGCGCCAAACTCGGCGAGCGCACTTACGAGATCACCACGTTCCGGGCGGAGTCGTACGCCGACGACTCGCGGAAGCCGCACGTCGTCTACGCCGACGACATCGAGACCGATCTCAGCCGCCGGGATTTCACGATCAATGCGATGGCGCTCGAGTTGACCGGTGGATCCACGCCGACGTTGGTCGATCCGCACGGTGGTGCCGTCGATCTGATGCAGCAGCACCTGCGCACACCGCTGGGACCCGAGGTGAGCTTCAGCGACGATCCGTTGCGGATGCTGCGCGCTGCCCGGTTCGTCGCCGGGTACGACCTCACCCCCACGCAGCAACTCGTCGCCGCAGTGAAGGAGATGGCACCGCGGCTCGAGATCGTGGCGGCTGAGCGGATCCGCGTCGAGTTCGACAAGTTGATGACGGTCGACCATCCGGCGTCGGGCCTGTGGTTTCTCTACGACACCGGCCTCGCCGACCAGTTCCTGCCCGAACTCGCCGCGATGCGGTTGGAGCACGATCCGATCCATCGTCACAAGGACGTCTTGAGCCACACGATCGCTGTCGTCGAGAACGTACGTCCGCCCCACGAGCAACCCCCCGACCGCCCGGAGTTCGACTTCCGTCTGGTCCGTTTGGCGGCGCTGTTCCACGACATCGGCAAGCCGCGGGACTCGCGGCTACCAGGAGGGCAAGGGCACGACGTTCCATCATCACGACGCGGTCGGGGCGCGCATGACGAAGAAGCGCATGACGTCGCTGCGCTACTCGAACGGCGACGTCGCTGCGGTCACCGCGCTGGTGGCGTTGCACCTTCGGTTCCACACGTACCGACTCGGTTGGAGCGACTCCGCCGTGCGCCGCTACGTGCGCGACGCCGGCGACCTGCTGCACGAGCTCAATGTGTTGACGCGGTGCGACTGCACCACCCGGAACGAACGGAAGGCGAAGGAGCTTGCGAAGCGGATGGACGATCTCGAAGCGCGCATCGACGCGCTCGCGGCGGCCGAGGAGATGGCTGCGCTGCGCCCCGAGCTCGACGGCAAGGCCGTGATGGATCACCTCGGTCTGGCACCCGGTCGCGAGGTCGGCGAGGCGCTCCAGTTCCTGCTCGACATGCGACTCGACGAGGGGCTCCTCGGCGAGGACGAGGCCCTGGCGCGACTCGACGCGTGGTGGTCGTCCCGGCAGCGGGGCTGATCGGCCGGGCGCAGGCTTGCAGGCGCGAGCAACCTCCCACTACGGGTGGGAGGAAGCTCGTGTCCCGCGTATCGCGGTGTTCGGATCAGCCGGAGAATCAGCCGGAGAAGTGGATACCGCGTTCGTAGTCGAGGTCGAGGCTCGGCCCGGTGAACCTGCCGCGACCATGGAGATGCTCGAGCCCGCACGTACCACTCAGGACACCCAGGTGCCGACCCACGAATCGCTGTCGATGGCGTCGGGGAGCACACGGCTCGGGCTCTGCTCGCCGACGCTGCGAATCGTCATCGTGCCCGTGTGTACGACGCCGGATGCGTCGGTCACGGTGCCGGTGGAGTCGGTCGTCCCGTGACAGATGCTGAATCCCTGCCGTTGAAGCCTCGGGACAACGAGTCAGCGGTCGTGGCGCGCGCGCGAAGGTGATCTGGCCGACGTCCTTCCCGATCTCGATCTCCGTCGGAATCTAGGTCCCCTCGCCGGATGCCTGCGTGCGTCGTCCGGCCTGGGCGACGGTCGCCGTCAACGCGAGTGCGCGGAGGGCCACCGACGCGAGGACGGCTCGTCTCATGAACGTGGACACGGTCGTCTCCTGTCGTGTGGTGGAACGAGCGACACCGATGCACCACCGGCTCGGGTCGGGGAGGGGCACACGTCGGGTCTGGTTTCACTCCCGCGAGGAAGCGCCTGTTGCGACAGTTCCGAACGGGCAGCGGTGTCCGTGAGGCGGCGGTACGCACCGGCGCGACCGATCGCAGGACGCTCGCGAGCCGACCACGCTCACGGGACATCTCGATCGCGGATGCCCTCGCGTTCGCGAGCGTTCGTTCAGGAATCCTCAAGTTCCGCTCTTGCGACAGTGTGATAGCGGGCGTATGACCCCGTCGGGCCGCAGCTCGCACCTAGTCTCTGCCCGGTGAACGGCGCAGACAGGTTCGTGATCGCGATCGGCATCGCGTCCCTCGTCGCGCTCGCGGTGAGCGTCTGGAACAGCCGCCGTCAGGCCTCGCGCATGAGCCTCCAGCTCGAAGTGGTCGAGGCCGCCGAGCACGAGGTCCGGCGCCTCCTCGACGAGCTCCCCGAGGCGGTGCTGCTCGTCGATCAGGACCATGTGGTGCACTCCACCAACGCCGCGGCGTTGTCGTTGTTCGATCTCCCGCGGCGAGAGCTCGTCGACAGCGAATTGCTCGACCATGCCGACGGCGAGGAACAGGCGCAGCTGCGGGACTCGATCGCCCGTGTGTTCGCAGGCGAGGAACTCGAGCCGATCCAACTCGAGGTGCACGCCGGCGGCCGGAAGCGGGTCGTCGTCGAGGCATCGTTCCACCTACCCCGCCACGGTCCGGTGTTCGACCACGAACGACGTCTGGTCGTTCGATTCCGAGACATCTCCGAGCGTGAGCGGCAGAGCCAGGCGCTCCATCAGGCACGGCGACGCTTCCAACAGGCGTTCCATTCGGCGCCGACCGGGATGGCGCTCGTGCGTCTCGATGACGGCCGCATCGTCGACGCCAACCAGTCGCTGGCCGAGATGTTGCGTCGCGAGGTCAACGAGTTGGTCGGGTGCACGCTGCGCGAGTTCACCCATCCCGACGACGTCCGGGCGGCCCAACCGCATCGCGCCCGGCTCGAGCTCGGCATCGTCGACTCGTTCCGGATCGATCAGCGCTACAGACGGCGCGACGGCGGTTTCATCTGGGCACGCACGCGCGTCTCGACGACCGAGGACGACGGTGTGATGCTCGCGATCACCCATATCGAGGACGTCACCGAGCAACGCCGGGCGGCCGAGCAGTTACGGTACGCCGCTCGCCACGACGAGCTCACCGGGCTGCCCAATCGGGCCTACCTCCTGCACATCCTCCAGGACCGTCTCGGCACGGCCGGCGTCGACGAGGTGGCCGTGCTCTTCGTCGACCTCGACCAGTTCAAGGTGATCAACGACAGCCTCGGCCACGAGGTCGGTGACGAACTGATCCAGGTGGTGTCGGAGCGGCTCCGTTCGGCGTTGCGCGAAGACGATGTGCTGGCGCGCTTCGGCGGTGACGAGTTCATCGTCGTCCTGTCCGGCGAACCGGTCGACGTGGCCGAGCGGCTCCGCCGTGCCGTCCATCCGGTGGTCGCCGTCGGCCAGCACGAGCTGTTCGTGACGGCGTCGATCGGATACTCGACCAACTACGACCCCGGGATGTCGCCCAACGACCTGCTGCGTGACGCCGACGCCGCGATGTACCGCGCCAAGGCGCGCGGTCGCGACTGCGTGGAGGCGTTCGAGGCCGGCGGCCACGAGACCGGTGTCCAGGCCCTGCGCACCGCTGGTGAGTTGAGGCGCGGCATCGAGCGTGGTGAGATCGTTCCGTACTTTCAGCCGATCGTCGATCTCGAGTCCGGTCGGGTGCTCGGCTACGAGGTGCTCTCGCGCTGGTTGCATCCCGATCGCGGACTTCTCACGCCGAGCGACTTCCTCCCCCTCTCGGAGGAGACCGGGCTGCTGGTCGAGCTCGGCGCGCGCATGCTTCGCGACTCCCTCGCCCAGCTCGCCCATTGGCGCGCGACGGATCAGGGCTTCGCCGACTGCACGATGTCGGTCAACGTCGGCACCCGCCAGCTGATCGATCCGAACTTCCACGACCTCGTGAACGAGGCGCTCACCGAGACGGGCATCGACGCAGACTCGTTGTGGCTGGAGATCACCGAGACCGCACTGCTCGCCGACGTGAAGGCGGCGTCGGTCGCGCTCCGCGAACTGCGGAGTCTCGGTCTGCACCTGTCGGTCGACGACTTCGGCACCGGCTACTCGTCGCTGACGTACCTGAAGCGCTTCCCGATCGAGGCGATCAAGATCGATCGCTCGTTCGTGGCCGGACTCGGGATCGAGTCGGAGGACACGACCATCGTCGAAGCGGTCGTGCGGCTCGGCCAGTCGCTGGGGCTGAGCGTCATCGCCGAAGGCATCGAGTCGCCGCTTCAACTCTCGCGCCTGCGTGACCTCGCCTGCGACCGTGGTCAGGGATATCTCTTCGGGCGCCCGCGCCCGGCCGGCCTCATCGAACGCGAGCGCGCCACCGTCTGACCGTCACATTCGGGGTCAGACCCCGAATGTGACGGTGCTGATGAACGCACGGCTCAGTCGCCTTCTTTCATGGCGCGCATGACGAGCGTGCTGGGTACGGGGGAGATCTCGCTGACGCCGAGCTCCAGGATGTGGTCGACCCGGAAGTTGGCGCGGCCGAGCTGGGTGTGCCAGTCGCCGATCGTGCGACCGACCGTGCCGTAGGGATGCACCTTCGACCCCATCTCGTCGGTGGTGTACACGGTCGCGAACGGGTGTGGCACGGAGAGCACGAACGGATGGCTCGACTTCAACAGTCGGTGGACCTGCCGCAGCAGGCGGCCCAGGTCGTCGACCTCCGTCAGGGTGTGATCGGCGACCACGAGCGACACGGAGCCGCTCGTTGCGAACCCGAGATCGGCCAGGTCCGCCTCGTGGCACTCGATGCTGACCTCGTGCTTCGCGGCCGCCTCGCGCAGTCCGTCGATCGCAGCGGCGTCGGGATCGACGGCGATCGCCTTGGCGCCGGCGAGCGCGAACGCGACGGCGTTCTGGTTGCGGCTGACCCCGAGCTCGACGGCACGTTTGCCGTCGCTCAGATCGCCGCAGAGGCGCAGGTCGCTGTCGTCGGGGATGTCTCGTCCGAACCGGATGGGAGTCGTCACGCGACCAGTCTGGCGGATCGCTACCCTGAAGGGATGGGTTTCTCGATCGGCGCGCTGCGGGGCGGTGGCGAGCCCCGCCGCGGCATCGTCGATCATCGACTGGCCAGACGCATGCTCATCAACCAGGTGCGCCTCGGCCGGATCAGCCGCACCGAGGTGTGCGATGCTCATCCGGAGCTGATCCGGGCGGCACGCAACGTCGGTACCGAAACCACCGCCGACTGCCCGATCTGCGAGGAGTCGAAGCTCCGGATCGTCACCTATGTGTTCGGGCACGGCCTGTCGCCGCAAGGGCGTTGCGTCTCGACCGCCAAGGAGCTCCGCCAACTCGGCAATCGCGGCCGAGGTGACATGACGGCCTACGTGGTGGAGGCCTGCGGCGAGTGCCGCTGGCACCACCTCCTTCGCGTCATCCCCGTCTGAACGCCCGGAGCCTCGACTTGGTCGGGAAACTGGTGCCCGAGCCCGACCGCTTCGATCGGTAGCGTTCGGGTGTGGCGATCGTTCCCGACAGCAAGAACTGGACCTGGGTGCTCGACGAGGTGTGCCCCGACTGCGGGTTCGATGCCCGCTCCCTCGACCGCACCCAGATGGGTCGGCTGGTGCGCGAGCAGGCCGCAGCCTGGCCGCCGCTGCTCGCAGCCTCGTCGGTTCGGACGCGACCGACCGACCACCAGTGGTCGGCGCTCGAGTACGGCTGCCACGTGCGGGACGTCTTGCGCGTGTTCGACGAACGTCTCCGGCTGATGCTCGAGACCGACGCCGCCCAGTTCGAGAACTGGGACCAGGACGTCACCGCGGTCGCGGAGCGCTACGACCAGCAGGACCCGGCGATCGTGAGCCGGGAACTGCTCGCCGCAGCCGCAAACATGGCCGACAGGTGGGACGTCGTTCGCGACGATCAGTGGGACCGGACGGGCGATCGCAGCGACGGATCCTCGTTCACCGTCGACACGCTCGCTCGCTACTTCCTCCACGACCCTGTCCACCACGTCGCCGACGTGGAGCGCGGGTACGCGATCATCGCCGACAGCTGACCGGCTCACGACCGCCGGAGTCAGAGGCTCGGGTCGTTGGTCTGGCCGTGGGCCGTCCAGTAGCTGTTGATCGCGTCTTGGATGCGCACATACCAGATGATGTTGCCGATCAGCGGCAGCAGGAACCAGAGACCCCAGATGGTGGTGATCGGCGGTTCCCGACCGTCGGCCCGGTACAGCTGCTCGACCTCGCCGGCGAGGAGGAACATCGTCACGGGCGAGACGAACACCGTGATGAGGAGGTACCCGACCCCACCGATCCCTCGGCCCGACCAGCGCTGGAGCTCGTCACCGTTCTGGAACGACCACACGATCGTCCAGATCCCACACGTCACGATCGACAACAGGATCACCAGCCCCGTCGATCGGCGCTTGCCGAGCGGTCGCCCGCCGGGATACATCTCCGGCTGAGCCGCGAACGCACCGGGCGATTGCGGCACCGGTCCGGCGCCCGGCGGAGGCGGGGGCGGGGGTGCCGATGACGGTGGCGGTGGCGTCGGCGGCCCCGAGCCGCCCGGTGGTGGTGGCGGTGGTGGCGGCGTGGTGCTCATGCCGCAACGGTAGACCCTGGCGATCGCCCAGCCGTACGATCGACCCGTGCGCGGTGCGACCTTCGACGATGTGCGACAGATGGCCGGGGACTGGCCCGATGTGTCGGTGGGCACTGCGTACGGCACGCCGGCCCTGCGCGTTCGCCGTACCAGCTTCTGTCGCCTGTGGTCGCAACGTGAACACGATCGGGACGGGGTCCACGACTCGAAGGTGCTGGTCGTCTTCTGCGACGTCGACGAGAAACCCCACCTGATCGACGCCCGCCCTGGTGTCTTGTTCAGCACCCCGCACTACGACGGGTACGGAGCCATGCTCGTCCGGCTGGCGGACGTCGACCCACGGGATCTCCGCGACCTGCTCGAGGACAGCTACCGGATCAAGGCGCCCACGATCCTGGTGCGACGGCTCGACGCGGAGGGCGATCCTCACGGCTAACCATCGTTTCAGCCCGGCACCTACGCTGCTGCCGTGGCAAACGTCTGGTTCGAGTCGGTGGCGGTCGCGCAGCGTCGCGCCAAGCGCAAGCTCCCCAGGTCGGTGTACGGCGCGCTCATCGCCGGTACGGAGAAGGGCCTGACGCTCGCCGACAACCTCGCCGCGTTCGACGAGCTCGGGTTCCGTCCGATCACCGCTGGTCAGTCGCCCGTTCGCGAGATGGCGACCGAGGTGATGGGCCAGCCGATGTCCATGCCGGTGATGATCTCGCCGACCGGCGTGCAAGCCGTCCACCCCGACGGCGAGGTGGCCGTCGCCCGGGCATCGTCGGCCCGAGGCGTCGTGATGGGCCTCAGCTCCTTCGCGAGCAAACCGATCGAGGAGGTCGTCGCTGCCAATCCGCAGACGTTCTTCCAGATCTACTGGGCGGGCGATCGCGACTCGATGGTCGCCCGACTCGAGCGGGCCCGGGCGGCCGGCGCAGCCGGTCTGATCCTCACCCTCGACTGGTCGTTCGTGCACAGTCGTGACTGGGGCAGCCCCGACATCCCCCAGGACATGAGCCTGCGCACGATGGCGAAGCATGCTCCCGAGGCGATCACGCGGCCGCATTGGCTGGTCGAGTGGCTGCGCACGGGTCAGATCCCACAACTCGGTGTACCGAACTTCCCGACCGGCGGGGCGCCGGTGCCCGGGTTCTTCGAGGCGTACGGCGTGTGGATGGGCACGCCGCCGCCGACCTGGGACGACGTTGCCTGGCTGCGCGAGCAGTGGGGCGGCGCCTTCATGGTGAAGGGCATCGTCCGGCCCGACGAAGCCCGACGTGCGGTCGACGCGGGGGCGACGGCGATCTCGGTCTCGAACCACGGTGGCAACAACCTCGACGGCACACCGGCACCGATCCGGGTGCTGCCAGAGATCGTCGCTGCGGTCGGCGGCGAGATCGAGGTCGTGATGGACGGCGGTGTCCGGCGCGGCAGCGATGTGGTCAAGGCACTCGCGCTCGGTGCGAAGGCCGTGATGATCGGTCGGGCGTATCTGTGGGGGCTGGCTGCCAACGGCCAGGGCGGCGTCGAGAACGTGCTCGACGTGCTCCGGATGGGCATCGATTCGTCCCTGCTCGGGCTCGGGAAGTCGTCGATATCGGAGTTGTCGGCGACCGATCTCGTCATCCCCGACGGGTTCTTCGCCCCGCCGCTCCTCTGACTCCGCCGCCCCGCCGCTCTCACCTCACCCGTCGCTGTCTGCCTGGAACCGGGAACGACCCGGTTCCACGCAGACAGAACGGCGGTCGTAGGGTCGGCGGCCATGACCGTGAGTGAGTTCCGTGCGTTCCAGGCGATCACCGAGGGCGACACGGTCGACCGGGGTGTCGTCACGATGTCGCGTGAGGAACTGCCCGACGACGGCGCACTGGTCGAGGTCCACTGGTCGAGCGTCAATTACAAGGACGGGCTCGCCTCCACACCGACCGGCAGGGTGGCACGCATCTCCCCGATCGTGCCGGGTGTCGACCTCGCTGGCGTGCTGACCGAGGACGCGCTCGGCATGCCCGCGGGCACCGAGGTGATTGCCCACGGCTACGCGATCGGCGTGGCGCGTCACGGCGGCTACGCCCAGTTTGCCCGAGTGCCCGCCGAGTGGCTCGTCGAACTACCCGACGGGCTCACGATGCGCGACGCGATGGTGATCGGCACCGGTGGCTTCACGGCGGCGCTCTCCGTGATCGCGTTGCAGGAGCACGGCGTGACGCCCGACTCGGGTCCAGTGCTCGTCACGGGCGCCACCGGAGGCGTCGGTTCCACAGCTGTCGACATCCTCTCGAACCTCGGCTACGACGTGGTCGCGAGCACCGGGAAGACGTCGGCGACCGACTTCCTCACCGGGCTCGGCGCGACGTCGATCATCGATCGCGACGAGCTGTCCGAGGAGAGCCGCCGGCCGCTGGAGTCGACCGTGTGGGCCGGGGCCGTCGACTGTGTTGGTGGGGTGACGCTCGCGAACGTCCTGAAGAAGATCCACTACGGGGGCTCGGTCGCGGCGAGCGGGCTGACCGGAGGACCCGGTCTCGACACGACCGTGTTGCCGTTCATCCTCCGAGGCGTGAACCTGCTCGGCATCGACTCGGTCGAGATGCGGATGGACCGGCGCCGCGCAGCATGGGAACGCATCGGGGCCGACTTGAAGCCCTCGCGTCTCGCGGCGATCGGCCACGATGTGACGCTCGACGAACTCGACGCCGTGCTCACGGGCATCCTCGCCGGTGAGGCGAAGGGACGCAGCGTCGTCGATCTGCGCGCCTGACCCCCACGTTCGCGAGCGAGTTCGATCCCTGGTCGTGTCCTCGGCACGGCTCGCCGCACCGGTCGCCGAGAAGTCGTGCGCTCAGCGGGTCGCCCACCTGTTCACGCCGACTTCACGCGAGTCGGGTTGGCGTGTGCCGCGACGAGCCTCAGACTGCACGAATGTCCGATGCGACCATCTCCCGCCGACGGATCGAGCTCGATGGCGCCCGCAACTTCCGGGATCTCGGCGGCTACCCATCGCTGCTCGGCGGGACCACACGATGGGGACGAATCTTTCGCTCCGATCGGCTCGACACACTGACGCTCGGCGATCTCGACGTGCTCACCGAGCTCGGCGTCGTCACCGTGTACGACCTGCGCACCGACGAGGAGCGCGACCGGGCACCCGACCCGATTCCATCGGTACACATCCCGATCCTGAGCCGGTTCATGGCCAGTCGTCCGATCCCCGACTTCGGGGCGCTCGTCGAGCACGACCAGGGAGTGCGCTTCATGAGCGACATGATGATCGGTCTGCTGACCCACGCCGGTCCGGAGATCGGCCAGATCCTCACCGGGTTCGCCGATCCGGCGACGACACCAGCCGTGTTCCACTGCACTGCCGGCAAGGACCGGACCGGTCTGATCGCGGCCCTGCTGCTCGAATGGTTGGGGGTCGATCGCGACACCGTCATCGACGACTTCGTGTTGACCGAGCAGTTCCACGTACTCGACGAAGATCACCACGCGTTCCGGCGCATGCTGGAGCGTGGCATCGGTCCGGAGGCCGCAGCCGGCGCGCTGGGTGCCCCGCGATCGATGATGGCCGAGACGCTGCACGAGCTCGACACCACCTTCGGCGGGGTCGAGACCTACCTGACCGACCAGGCCGGCATCGGGCGCCAAGTCCTCGAGGATCTGCGCGAACATCTGCTCGGTTGAGTGACCGATCCCGATGCCCCGATCGTCCTGGGGCAGGAGCTCGCCGTGACATCGACAGAGGTGGCGGTGGCGGCGACATCGGCGACGGCGTCGACGAGCGCTGTCAGCGGGCCAGATCGGCGGCACGGGTCGCCATGGCCGGAACACCCAACCGTGCGCACACGTCGGCGAACGCGTCGGTCGGTCCGTGCCACTCCCAGTCGTCGACGGTTCCGACGGGCACCTCGCGATCGACGGTCGCGATGATGCGGAAGAGGAGCGCGAGCTCCATCTGGTCCTGCAGCGTCTTGGACAGCTTGGCCGCTCCACGCAGCCCGTCGACGTCCCAGAGACTCGCTTCTGGCGGGATGTCCTCGAGGTGTCCGTAGCGGGCGAGGACCGACGAGGCGGACTTGGCACCCCACCCCGGGAGTCCGGGGAACCCGTCGGCCGTGTCGCCCACCAGGCCGAGGTAGTCGGGGATCGACTTGGGGCCGACCCCGAACTTGGCGCGCACGGCGTCCTCGTCGATGATCTCGCGCTTGCGGCGGTCGTATTGCACGACGCGGCGACCGGCGACGCACTGACCGAGATCCTTGTCGGGAGTCACGATCAGCACCTGATCGACCCGCTCGTCGTGGGCGGCGACGTGCGCGGCGGCACCGAGCGCGTCGTCGGCCTCCCATTCGACCATCGCCCAGGTCGTGACACCCATGGAGACGAGTGCGTCCTCCATGATGGGGATCTGGTGGAGCAATTCGGGGAGCATCCCCTCGCTCGTCTTGTATCCGTCCCAGAGGTCGTTGCGGAACGATTCGATCACGTGATCACTCGCGACCCCGATGTGAGAGGCACCGTCCTCGATCAGTTGGAGGGTGGAGGTCAGCACGCCGATCGTCGCGTCGAACTGACCCGGCTCACGACCCGACTCACCGCGCCGGTTGGCGCTCCCGAAGTGCTGCCGGAACAACTCGTACGTACCGTCGACCAGGTGCACCTTCACGATCGTCGACGCTACACGTCGCCGGGCCGGCACCGAGACGACGAAGAGCCGACGAAGAGACGACGAAGAGACGAGGAAGGTTCCCGACGGATGAGGTGGTGGCCAGGCGATCTGCGGCACACGAGCGATGCCGATGAAGGCTGCTCCATTCCTGGCCTGACCTGGTTCACGGGCGCCCGTTGCACAGGACCCGACCACCACCTCACCCGCCGGGAACCGACGAGAGGTCTCCAGGTTACCGTCCCGGCGACGTGGTTCGGACGCTGCGCGGCGCCGTCGTCGGCCCGATCGATGGGCCGTCGTGACGATGGGCCGTCGGACGATGGGCGTGGCGTGTCACCATCTCGGATCGGCACCTGTCGACGACCCGGGTCGTCCGACGGGCCGCGCGCTCCCGACGGAGCCGTCGGGATGTCCGTCCGGTGCGCGCCGCGGGCGAGGATCGGTCCAGCTGGGCGTCGAAGGGCCGCCGTGCGGTCGGATACCGCAGCTCGGCGTTCGGAACCCACACCGACCGCGGTGTCCGGACGCGAAGATCGACCCGAGCGGTAGACTCTTCATTCGTATCGTCTGAGCAGGAGTTCCCCGCACGGGCGTTCATCCAGGAGGGGTGCGAGAGCGGCCGAATCGGCACGCTTGGAAAGCGTGTGAAGGGCAACCTTCCGTGGGTTCGAATCCCACTCCCTCCGCTCATGGCGTGGGGCTCGCGTCCTTGCTCGCCACCCCGGCTCGCTGGGCTCGCGCCAGTGCTCGCCACCAGGCCCGCTTGGGCTCGATCGGCCGGAGCGTCAGCCGATCGAAGACCTGGCGAGGGGTCGAACGAACCGGCACGACGTGCGCTCATCCGCAGGGCTCGCCACCCCGGCTCGCTGGGCTCGCGCCCTTGCTCGCCACCCGGCCGCTGGGGGTCGATCGGCCGGCGCGTCAGCCGATCGAAGACCGGGCGAGGGGTCGAACGAACCTGCAAGACTTCCGCAATGGTGCCCGACCCGTTCAGCGATCGGGTGGCGGATGCGGCGGCCACGTACGAACGAGCGATGCGCGCCGCGCTCGACGAGGCTCGCGCTGCGGTCGAACACGATGATGTCCCAGTCGGTGCGGTCGTGCTGCGAGATGGCGAGGTCATCGCCGCTCGCCACAATGAGCGCGAGCGCACGGGCGACCCGACAGCGCACGCCGAGATCCTCGCGTTGCGTGACGCCGCCGTCGTGGTGGGGCACTGGCGGCTCGACGAGTGCACGCTCGTGGTCACCCTCGAGCCCTGTGCGATGTGCGCCGGGGCGATGGTGAATGGCCGCCTCGGCCGGCTCGTGTACGGGGCGCCCGATCCAAAGGCTGGTGCCGCGGGGAGCTGCTTCGACCTGACCGACACCGACGTGCTCAACCATCGCGTCCCGAGGATCGTCGGCGTGCTCGCTGACGAGTGCGGACAGGTCCTCAAGGACTTCTTCGCGGCTCGTCGTCGGTGACGAGACTGCCGAGCCACGCCTCGATCGGGGCGGGTACGTCGGGTGTCAGTGGCGGCGGAGGCCGCCGATCAACCGACGCAGCGCACCGGTGCGTGCCGGTTCGACCTCGGCTGGTGGGGCGGTGTCGGTCGGACACGATTCAGGATCGGACTGGGGCGCCACCTCGTCGAAGACCGATCGCGTCGGCTGCTGCATCGTGGCGCGACCGAGACCCTTGGCGTTCGCTGTCCAGTCGCCGACGTCGCTGCGGACGGCGACGCGTCCCGGAGGCACGAGACCCGCGGCACCCGCAGCGCCGAGCTCGAGGTCGTGGGCGGCCGGAAGCGTCGCCAGTGGCGATCGCGTCACCAGCCCGCCGGTCTCGATCGAGGCCACTGCGGCCCGAACGGCGAGCACGACGTCGTCGACGTCGTCCGTCACCGTAGTCGCCTCGGGGCGTGCCTCGGTTTCCGGTTCGATCGTGTCGACGCCGGCGCGTCGGCTCGGGGTGCGGACGAGCCGAGCGGTCGGCCCGGCTCGGTCCAGATCGGGGTGGTGACCGTCGTGGGAGGCCGTGTCGCTCCCACCGAACTGCTCGTCGACCTCGCCCGATGGCCACTTCACCTCGAAGCGCTCGACGGGTTCGGCGCGGACTGCCGGCGCCGCGGTGCCCGACGGGAGCGAGGCGCCGCCCGGGTTCGGCGATCCTTCGGTGGTCAACCGATCGACCCAGTCGGTACGGATGCCGAGACCGTCGTCAACTCGCGTCGGCCGATCGCTCTCCAGGGTCGGTGTGCGCTCGCGCGGGTCGGAGTGTGGGTGTGCCCGTTGGGTCGCCGGATCGTTGTCGAGGTCGCCGAGATCGAGCCACGAGGGCTCGTCCCATCGGACGATCATGTCGTCGCTGAACGGTACGGTCGGACTTCCCTGAGAGAAGGGCGGTTCGGGCGGCGATATCTCGACCGGGGCGTCGTCGAGCGCCGGCGCCGGCAACGGATCACCGGGATTGAGGTCATGCCAGCCGTCGGGTCGATCCCAGCGATGCACGCCGGACGGATGGTGGCGATACGGCCGCACGTCGACCGAGGGAACCTGCTGCCCCGCAAGCCAGCTCACGCACTCCTCGGTCATCATCTCGGACGTGACCAGCACGGCGTAGCGATCGACCGAGGGCACCCGTTCGAACAGCCGGCCGAGGTGGTCGACTTCACCGAGCCGCATCGTGCCGTGCTCGAGTTGCGCGGCGTTCAGGACGCCGGCGTCGATGAGTCGCGAACCGAGCGACGGGTCCGTGATCCGTTCGGCCAGGTAGATCCGGCCGCGATCGAAGTAGAGGTGGACCGTCGGCGTGCTCTCGAAGCTGATCTCGCCGGTGAACCGGTGATCACGAGCGGCGTCGATGACGACCCAGGCGGGCCGCGGGAAGGTCCCGGCCAGACCGAACAGTTCGGTGTCGACTGCTTCTCGTTCCATCGTCACGCCGCACCGGCCAGGGCGAGCACACGGTCGACCGGATCGCGAACTTCACCTCGACCGTGCTCGAGTCGATCGAGCACGGCGAGCAGCGCCTCGATCACGACCTCACGCCCGGAGTCGTGGTGGATCAGCTGGCAGGGGACGACGGCCTCGCGAGCCAACGCCCCGAGCTGGCGGGCGACGAGCGCCGCCGCGCCCGGATCATCGCATCGGTTGACGGCGACCACCAGCGGCACACGGAGGTCCTTGAGCAGGGTGCGCATTGCTTCGCCGGCATCGGCGTGGGTGTCGACCGCCGCTGCATCGATCACGTAGACGACGGCGTCGACGTCGCCTTTCATGATGTCCGTCATGAACCAGAACCGGCGTTGGCCGGGGGTGCCGAAGAGCAGCAGCCGGACGTCGCCGTCATCGAGTGCGTACGTGCCGAAGTCCATGGCGACCGTCGTGCGAGCCTTCACGGCAGCTTCCGCGCCGGTGGTGTCGACGTCGGTCGCCACGACCGGAGTCTGGGAAACCGACTGGATGAGCGACGTCTTGCCGGCCGCGAAAGGACCCGTGACGAGGAGCTTGAACACGTGCCCGGTGCGCGCGTGAGCAGCATCTTTCATGTTCCCTCCTTCGGTTCGATCGTCGGTGCGGCGTGGTCGTTTCCTCACGCTGAATGTGCGATTCCTGCCAAACGTATCGGCAACATCGCACCCGTTCTTGAGCCGGGCCGTCACCCGTCCCCACCGTTACATTCGGGGTCAGACCCCGAATGTAACGGTCGGGTCCTGTGTCGAATGCCGCTAGCCTCGCTCGACGGAGAGGTGCCCGAGCGGCCGAAGGGACACGCCTCGAAAGCGTGCGACGTGCAAGCGTCCGTGGGTTCAAATCCCACCCTCTCCGCCATCGAACGACCGTCGCGTTGCCTGGCAGCCGGCGGTCGTTCCGCGTACGAGTTGTGCCAGGCACAACTCGTACGTCAGCGGCACTCGGTCTCGTCGTCGGGGGCTTCGAGGTCGATGAGGTAGTCGTTGACCACCTCGATCACGCAACGGTTGACGCCGTAGCCCGTGTGTTGGTCCGCTTCCACGATCACGAGCCGGCCATCTTCGAGCACGTTCGACATCCGGACCGTCGACTCGAAGGGTGTCGCCGGGTCGCCGGTGGTGCCGATGACCATGATCGGCCCGGCCCCGTCACCGGTGATCGCGATGCGTGGATCGACCGACGGTGGGAAGAACGTGCAGAAGAAGCCCACGGAGCCCTCGGGTGCGAGACGCGGCGCGACCTCGGTCAGCATCTGGGCCTCCGCCGTGACCTCCTCGAGGGAAGGTCGCTCGGGACTGTCGGCGCAGGAGATGGCCTGGAAGGCCTCGAGCTCGTTGCCGTAGGTGCCGTCGGCCGACCGCTGATAGTACGAGTCGTGCAGGGCCAGCAAGCCCGAGCCGTCACCAATCTGGGCAGCAGCGAGGGAACGCTCGAGCGCCGGCCAGAACGACTCCGAGTACATCGCCTGCACCACGGCCGTGATCGCGACGTCGCGGTTGACATCGGGCCGATCTGGTGCACCCGATACGGGGTCGGCATCGAGCCCCTCCAGAAGGGCGTCGAACGCTGCGCCTGGGTCGCCGTCGTTGTGGAACTCGCAGTCCTCGTTCTCGGCGCACCTCGCGAGGAACGTGTCGAGCGAATCGGAGAAGCCCTTGAGCTGTTGGCGGCTCGACTCGATCGAATCGGCATCGGGATCCGAGGCGCCGTCGAGCACGGCGGCGCGCACGGTGTCGGGAAACAGCGTCGCCCACGTCGCACCGAGCTCGCTGCCGTAGCTGAACCCGAAGTACGAGATCTGGTCCTCGCCGATCGAGCGGCGGATCGCATCCATGTCGCGGGCCGCGTCGTTGGTGCCCACGTGCTGGATGATCTCGCGGTTCCTGCCGATGCACTGCCGCGCGAAGTCCTCGGCGGTCTCGATCAGCGCCGCCCGTTCGGCCTCGCTTTCGGGGGTCGTGTCGATCGCAGTGAAGTACGGGTCGTAGTCGTCGATGCAGTCGATCGGAGGGTCGCTCTCCCCCGTGCCGCGGGGGTCCCAGCCGATGATGTCGAATCGGTCGAGGAGTTCGCGGTCGAAGATCTGGGCGGCGAAGAAGGCCATGTCGGTGCCGCCGAAACCGGGACCACCGGGGTTGACCAGCAGCGTGCCGATCCGCTGGTCGGGATCGAGTGCGTGGTAGCGGGCGAGGAACAGTTCGAAGCGTGGACCGTCCGGTTCGGCGTAGTCGACCGGTACCTCGAGCGTCCCGACGTCGACCGCGTCGTTGAACTCGTCCCACACGATGGAGGCGGGATCGAACGACGGGTCGGCGTCGTTCGGATTCGGGGCGACGGTGGGTTCGGTGACCTCGGCGTCGCCGTCACTCACGACCTCGTCGGCGTCTCCACCGGCGACCTCGTCCGCGGGCTCCTCGGTGTCGATCGGACGACTCGAGGTCTGCGACACACCACCGGCCGACGACGAGCACGCGGCGACGGTCAACGACGCCGCGACCAAGAAGGGGAGCACCCGCCCTGACATGGTCGACAGCGTACGGGGCGGACCGATCCTTCCGGTGGCGCCCGTAGCCTTGCTCGACATGCGGATGGGTCCACATCACATGATGCCGAGGGACACCGACGCGGTGAAGGACGCCCGGCTCGCACGCACCACGGCCCGACGAGTGTGGGGGTTCGCACGGCCGTACCGCGGCACGATCGTCGTGTTCCTCGTCGCGATCCTGGCTGCAGCGCTGCTCGGCATCGTACCGCCACTGATCGTCCGCCAGATCCTCGACCACGCGATCCCGGACGCGATCGACACCGGCAATCGATCACCGATCTGGTGGCTGGCCGCGATCGCAGTCGCCGCTGCCCTCCTCGACGCGGGGCTCCAGATCGTGCAGCGCTGGTGCAGCGCTCGCGTCGGCGAGGGGCTGATCGCCGATCTCAGACGTTCGCTCTACGCGAAGGTCCAGCGGCTCCCGGTCGCGTTCTTCACGCGCACGCCGACGGGTGCGATCACCAGCCGGCTCAACAACGACGTCGTCGGTGCCCAGACAGCCGTGACGAGCACGCTCGGGAGCGTCGTGAGCAACGTGATCGTCCTGGTCACCACCTTGACCACGATGCTCGTGCTCGAGTGGCGCCTGACGCTGCTGACACTGGTCGTGCTGCCGCTGTTCATCGTTCCCGCTCGGCGTGTCGGGCGGCGGCTCCAGGACATCTCGCGTGAGCAGATGACCCACAACGCGGCCATGAACACCCAGATGACCGAGCGTTTCAACGTCTCGGGCGCCGTGCTCGTGAAGCTGTTCGGGTCGCTCGATCGCGAGAACGACATGTTCGGTCGTCGGGCGAACGCCGTCCGCGACGCGGGAATCCGGGCGGCGATGCTGGGGCGTGTGTTCTTCGTCGCGCTCGGCCTCGTCGCCGCGGTCGGCGCGGCCGTGATCTACGGCATCGGGGCCCAGCTGGTGGTCAGTGGCACGATCCAGTCGGGCACTCTCGTCGCTCTCGCCGCGCTGGTCACGCGGGTCTACCAGCCGCTGACCGGGCTCACCAACGCTCGGGTCGATCTGATGACGTCGATGGTGTCGTTCGAGCGCGTGTTCGAGGTGCTCGACGCCCACGAGCCGATCACCGATCGACCCGGTGCCGTCGATCTCGTCGACCCGTCCGGTCGGGTCGAGTTCCGCGACGTCACGTTCCGGTACCCGCCGGCGAGCGAGGCGTCGATCGCCTCGATGGAGACACAGAGCGTGCCCGGTGCCGACCCGGATCGCGACGTGCTGGCCGGCGTCTCCCTCGCGCTCGAACCCGGCGAGACGCTCGCACTCGTCGGCGCTTCCGGCGCCGGCAAGAGCACGCTGGCATCGCTCATCCCTCGCCTCTACGACGTCACGTCGGGCGCGGTGCTGGTCGATGGTACCGACGTGCGCGATCTCACGCTCACGTCGCTGCGCCGTGCCGTCGGTGTGGTCTCGCAAGATCCCCACCTGTTTCACGAGTCGATCGGCGACAACCTCCGCTACGCCGACCCGGATGCCAACGATCAACAGATCGTGGACGCCTGCCGGGCCGCTCGCATCCACGACACCATCGCTGCGCTCCCCGACGGCTACGACACGGTCGTCGGCGAACGCGGCTACCGGTTGAGCGGAGGCGAGAAGCAGCGGCTGGCGATCGCCCGACTCTTGCTGAAGAACCCGGCGATCATGATCCTCGACGAGGCGACGAGCCATCTCGACAACGACAACGAAGCTCATGTGCAGGCGTCGATCGATGCGGCGCTCAGCGGCCGGACGGCCGTGGTCATTGCGCACCGGCTGTCGACGGTGCGTTCGGCCGACCGGATCGCCGTGCTCGATGGAGGCCGGATCGTCGAGCTCGGCCCACATGACGAGCTCGTCGACCGCGACGGCCTCTACGCCGCCCAACTCCGCGCCGGCGACCTTCTCACCGCCCCGTGACCGTCACATTCGGGGTCAGACCCCGAATGTGACGGGGGCGCCGAGAAATCGTTCGACGGTGGCGACGAGGGCCTGGACCTCGGGGTCGCGAGCGAACTCCTGGCGAGCTCGGGAACGCGCTGCTCGGAGAGCCCCAGGGGTGGTCGCGTGAACCGAGTCGGCGAGGACCTGGCACCACGCCGGATGTCGATCGATGACGACCAACGTGACCATGCGGATCAGGCCGGGACGCGAGCGACGGTCGAGCTCGCGCTCGCCGACGGCCACTCGAACGAGGTGTTCGAGCGTCGTGGGATGCACCGTGGATCCTCCGGGGCCGGCGCGGACGAACTGCCGATAGTCGTCGAGGTCGCAGAAGTACTCGCGGAGGGTGGACACGGTCAACCACCAGGGGGCAACGCGGTGACCGAGGTATGTCCGATGGCTCGACCAGCGGTACAGGTCGATGTCGGTCACGTCGTCGAGCGACATCGGATTCAGGTGCACGTAGCGCAGCGTCACGGTCAGTTGGGCGTCGCTCGTGATGGGCACCGAGTGGAACCGACCCCGAAAGATCGGGCCGTCTCGACCGTGGCGGTCGTTCAGGTGACGCGTGTAGGTGGTGCCGAGATGGTGCATGAACAGCGACAGGTCGTCGTCGCCGTTGGCGTGCAGGATCAGGTGGAAGTGGTTCGGCATCAAGCAGTAGGCGTGCACCTCGACGCCGGTCTGCTGATGCGCGGCGCCGAGCACGACGCCGAAGTCGACGCGGTCGGCGTCGCCGAAGAACACGTCGCGCCGGTCACTCCCGCGATTCATCGCGTGATACCAGCCAGTTTCGGTCGATGCTCTGGGCCGTCGCGCCATGCGTCCACCATGCACGGCGGGTGTCGCAACGTTACATTCGGGGTCTGACCCCGAATGTAACGGTCAGTCGACGACCCAGGTGTTGATCTTGTAGCTGGTGCCGTCCTCGTTGATCTGGACGATCGCCGTGGCGCGTGCATTGCCGGCCGTGGCCGTGATGCGGACCTTGCGTTGCAGCACGATGTCGTTGCGGAATCCGATCGGCACGGTGTCGGGGTCGCCGGACGAGCCGCGAATGTCGTCGACGTCGAACGTCCCGGCGATGACACCGCCCACGAGTGCGATGTCGTCACCGCTGTTGTTGTCGATGTGGATCTGGCCCATCGGTACCGAGACGTAACCGGCGATGTGAACGAGGGTTGCACCGGGGTCGTCGGCGAGGATCTCGATGATCGGTGTCGGCACGTACGGATCGAACGTGGCCAGCGGCGGCGCCGACGTCGCCGTGCCGCCACCGTCGAACGCGAACGGGCGTGGCGGCGGCGAGTACGCGGCCGACGAATCGCCCACCGCGTTGGTCGCCACGATCCGGAACTGATAGCCGAGATCGGAAGGTGACGTCAGGTCGGGGAGTCCGCCGATGTCGCACGACGTCGGCAGCTCGTACCAGGTCGGGATCGGCGACGCGGGTGTGGTGGCGATCGAGGGTGGCGTGACGACCGAGCAGGTGCCGACGTCGAGATAGCTCCGCGCCACGGTGATCGTGACGGTGTTGCTGGCAGTGGCGCCGGACGGGTCGGTGACGGTGTACGTCGTCGAGTACACGCCGTCCGGTGCGGTGGTGGTGACCGTGCCCTCGAGCCCGGAGCTGGAGAACGTCCACTCACCCGGGTCGAACGCAGTGTCGTCGATCGTGAGCGTCAACGGAGCATCGCCGTTCGGATCGTAGGCGGGTGGCCGGCTCGTGAACGGGACGCCGAGCTCGACGACGATGTCCATCGGTGCTGCCACGGGTGCCTGGTTGGGCTGGCCGCCCAGGGCGGTGAAGTTCATGTTGATGACACGACTCGCCGTGGCGCCACCGGGATCGGTCACGGTGTACGGGAAGGTGTACGGCGCATCGATCGCGATCGTCGCGTCGGGTGTCAGGGTGACGTCGAGCCCGCTGACCGACGCCGTCCAGCCGGCCGGTACGGAGTCGATCGTGAGACCGAGCGTGTCGCCATTGGGGTCGTACGCGGGCGCACCGAACGTGATCGGCGTCAGTGTGGTCGTGGTGACGGTCGCGTCCGAGGCGACGGGCGGCTGGTCGGCTCCGGGTTGGACGAAGACCCGCTCTGCGGTGACCTCGTAGCCGGTGATCGGGGCGCCGCCGTCGGCCGGGGCGTCCCAGGTCACCCGAGCCTCGTCGTCGGCGTCGGTCTCCTCGACCGTCACGTTGGCAGGGGCGTCGGGCGGCGTGATCGTCGGGCTCGACAGCGTCGGCATGTCGCCGGCGTTCACCGTCAGGCTGGTTCCCTCGGCGTTCACGCCGGCGACGGTGACGTCGTAGTTCGTGCCGAGGCTCAACCCCGTGATGAGGCACGACACCTGACCGCTCGACGTCACGACCAGGTCGGCGGTGGAGTCGCAGCCGAGTCCGGCACCGGGGGTGATGGAGACCACGTAGTCGGAGATGGGCGATCCCCCGCCATCGTTGCCGGTCAGCGGGTCCCAGGTGAGCAGCAGCGCCCCGGTCGGCGCGCCACCGTCGTCGTACTGTCGGGCCTCGGCCGTGAACGAAGCCGGCGCCGTCGGCAGTCGAGCTTCGTCGGTGAGGTCCGACGACGACGGCGCGTACGTCCCGGGCAGGATCGGCAAGGCGTCGGAGACGTCGTTGGCCGGATCTGGATCGGTCGTGTCGAGCACCCGCGACACGGGGACCGAGCTCACGAACGGCACGTCGTGATCGCCGGTGCCGGCAGAGTTGCCGTTGACGGTCATGATCGAGACTCGACCACCGCGATCCTCGTCGGAGTAGCGCTGGTTGAACCGGACGCGCGGTGCACCGCCGAGGCTGTCGTCGACGACCAGTCGTCCGCCGTCACCGAACACCCAGGTCGCGCCGCCGCCGTCGATCGCGAAGGTGGGGGGTCCGCTGACCACGTTGGCGGCGACCTGGAGATCGTCGGCGCAGTCGTTCGCCCCGAAGTCCTCGAGCCCGTAGCCGACGATCACGTCGGCGTCGCCGCTGACCGTGATGGTGTTCTCGAAGTAGTAGACGCCGCTGGCGAAGTAGTACCTGCCGCTCGTCAGATCGACCGGGTCCGCGTACTGACCCGGGAAGAACACCCGGCAGTCGAACCCCGGTGGCATGTCGAACGGGGTCGACGATCGCACCGCGGACGGCCAGCGAGGCAACTCGGGCAGCCAGATCGAGCCGTCCTTCGCGTCCCAGAGCTCGACGACGTCGTCAGGGAGGACGGCGGGCGGGCGGCCGGTCGGGACCGGCAGCAGCGACGACCACCAATCGGCGGTCGTCGGGTACGGCGTGATCGGGTCGCTCTGCGCCGTCGCGCCGGCGAACGTGCCCGGTACCTCGGCGCCGACCTGCACCGCGACCGCGCCAACGGGCACCTCGAAGCCGAGCGCTTCGAGCGGACCGATCTCATCGAGCTCGGCGCAGGTGGTCGTGACCGTGTGGCCGTTGACCATCGGGTACGGCGTGATCGATCCTCCCCCGTCGCACTCGAGGAAGACGTGGCGGGGGTCGCTCAGCGCGACCCGTATCCCGCCCTTGGCGGCCTCGATGTCCTGAGTGCGTTCGCTGACCGCTCGGTTGAGCCGGAGCACCGACATCGTGTAGCTCATGAGTGGCAGCACGATGAAGCCGGCCAGCACCACGAGCACGAGGACGAGGATGAGCACGCCGCCGCGGTCCGATCGCTGCCGTGACGGGAGGAGCCGGTTCACGGGCCCGAGACCTCCATCGTGCACGACACGGCCTGGTTGGCGGTCACCGTGACGTTGACGCCGTCAGCGGGATCGGCGGTGATGAGCGAATACTCGGAGCCGAACGCGAGATCGGCGCCGCCCGCTCGGCAGTTCCAGCCGGTCGCGACGTAGCCCGTCCCGCCGAGGGGTTCGGGCACGACCTGCACGGTCGCCGACGGTGATCCGCCGAGCGGGATGTCGAAGGTGACCGCCTTGTTGATACGGGTGGTGGTCGCCTGCTCCGCGCCGAGCGTGTAGGTCACGGCGACGTCAGCCGGGTTGGCGCCATCGCGGGTCTGCACGGTCAGGGTGCCGCCACATTCCGCGAGGGCGATCGCGGCGAGCCCGCCACCGAGCTCGCTGAAGCTGCCGGTGGTCAACACGTGGGTCGTGTCGTCGACGTTGTCCCACGAGCCGTCGGCGTCGTAGTCGACGGTGTTGAACTGCCGGATCGAGCCGTTGTACGCCGGTGGCGACCCGATGCCCGCGATGAGGTCGCCGAGGAACACGCTGTTGGGGATCGTGTAGGCGGTGCCGGGCCATCCGGGTCGGTTGACGTTGATGCTCCGACCGAACGCCGGTCCGACACCGACGCCGATCAGTCGCGCATCGCTCCGGAAGGCTTCGGCGATGACGTTGGCGCGATACCAGGCTCGCGGGCTGAAGACGTCGGGGCTGGAGCTGTTGTGGCTCGTGTAGTTGAACGTGGACGGGATGGGGTCGCCCGCTGAGTGCTGGTCGACGGTCGGCAGGCCGTCGGTGAAGAACACGACCAACTCGGGCGCCGGGATGTTGGGGTCGCCGAGGTCCTCGTAGGTGGTGCCGCTCTGGTTGTAGAAGGAGTGGAACATCGCCTCTTCCCAGTTGGTGTTGCCGCTCGCACCGATCTGACCGAGGTAGCCGCCGCTTCCCAGCGTTGCGTCGCCGACCAGCTCGAACACGTCGCCGGGCTCCGACAGGTCGAAGAAGCGGTTCCACGCCGTCGAGCCGGTCGCGTCGAGCACGTCGGTCGAGGCGTTCATCGTCACGACCTGGAGCTGGGTCGGCGTGCCCTCGAAGGCCCGCACGAAGCTCTCGACGCCCTGACGGACGGGGAACGCGTTGCCGATCGAGCCCGATTCGTCGACGATCAAGGTGACCGGACCGCCGCACCCGCTGCGGGCTTCGATGAAGTTCGGCCCGTCGAACGCCGGTGGATCGAGGGTGTCGCGGGTGACACCGCCGGCGGTCACGCTGATCGAGCTGCTGCGATCGACGCCGTCGATGCCGGGTGCCCCGTTGACGCTGACGGTCACCGTCGATGGGTTGTAACCGGAACCACCGCTGGGCGCCGACACGCTGATGACCGATGTCGGCACCGCATCGCCGGGCACCCAGCCCGGATCGGTCGGCGGAGCGAGATCGCGCAACACGACGCGCGAGGTGCACGAACCCGATCGGCACTCGACCCGTGCGAGGACGTACCCGTCCCCGTCGCTCGACGGCCCGTACCGGTACGACACCGTGGTCGTCCCCGACCCGTCGTCCCACGTCAGCATCAAGGCGTTCGAGCCGAAGTTGCAGTCGACGGGGGTGTCGCAGGGAGCGGGAGCTGGACTGGTTGCGTCGTCGGTGCTGTCGGACGGGGTGATCATGGTCGGATCGGCCGACGCGAGATCGGTGGGGAGCCAGAGCGCCAACGCCTGCTCCCAGCGGGCGACGTCGATGCTGCCCTCGGTGTTGCCCTGCTGGCGGAAGGTCACCGTCACAGCTGCGGCCAGCACGGTCGCGATCGCACCGATCACCGTGATCGTGACCACCAATTCGATCAGGGTCATGCCGCGATCGGCATGCCGGGTTCGATCAGAATTCACCCTTCACCACCTCCAGGGTTCGTCTCACGTTCTCGGTCGGACTGCTGACGACGATGCGGATCAGGAGCACCGGTCCATTGGGGCGGGCACTCACCGCACCTGGGGGACACGTGCCGTCGGCGGCAGGCACGAAGATCGCCGACCAGGAGCCGTCCGCCTGCAGGAACTGGTGCTCGACGGTGACCGTCGAGGCGCTCCATCCTTGGGTCGTCGCCGCCGACTCCGCCCGTGACGTCAGGTTGCACTTGGCGACGAGCGGGTCGGCCTGGTTGACCTCGTCGACCGCGTTCACGAGGACGGTCTCGACCTCGGCTGCGGCCCGGCTCACCGCGGCGGCGCTGATCGACGTGCGCACCGTGGCGAGGATCGGCAACACGACGACACCGACGAGCACGATCGTCACGACGACCTCGACGAACGTGAAGCCGACGTCGTGGTGTCGAGCCGGTCGACGCTTGGCGGCGCGATCGCCGGGAGGAATCCCGTCCTGGTTGTCCATGTCTCCGCTTGCCGCCGTCCGCCGTGGTCGCTGTGGTCGTTTGCCCGTGAGACCGACCATGCTGCACGTCTGCAAAGATTGCGTCAACCAGCTTACCCTCAAGACTCGGTCAAGGGCACCCAACAATCGCGCGCCCAGCGACTCGGTCCGAGCTGCGGGCGCGCAGCCCGTCGCCGAATTGACGATTACTGGACTTCCCAGGAGTTCACGGCGTAGGCGCCGTTCTGGTTGATCTGCACGATCGCGACAGACGTCTCGTCACCCTGTGAGTTCGACGACACGATGCGGAACTTGCGTTGCACGACCGCCTCGATGAAGCCGATGTCGACGGTTTGCGGGCCGCTCGCCCGGGCGTCGGCGATGTCGAACTGAGCCGTCAGCACACCGCCGGCCATCCGGACGTCGTGTCCGTGGGGGTTGTCGACGTGCAGTCGACCCTGGGGCAGCGCGACGTAGCCGGGGATGTTCACGTTCACGGCGGCGGCCTCGGGCAGGAGGATGTCGACGATCGCGGTCGGGACGTACTCGGGCGGTGTCACCACCGGTGGCGGTGGCGGGTCTCCCAGCGCAAGGGCAACGATCGTCGGGGGCGAGCTCGGCGACGATGCCGGCGAGCTCGCGATCGCGTTGGTGGCCACCACGGTGAAGGTGTAGCCGGTCAGCTCCAGCGGGTCCAGGTTCTCGACGTCGCATTCGAGCGGAGGCGGTGTCGCGACGTCCATCTCGACGACGCAGGACTCGCCGCCGGGTGTGGCGGTGACCGTGTAGGTGGTGATCGGAGCACCGCCATCGGCCGGTGCGGTCCAGCTGACGCGAGCCGAGTCGCTGTACGGGACGGCCGTCGGCGGGGCGGGCTGAGCCGGCGGGTTCAGGAGGGGGAGCGAAGTGCTCGGAGTGACGACACCCGAGGGGTCGGACGGATCGGAGTCACCGATCAGGTTGGTGGCAACGACCGTGAAGCTCACCGGTGAGCTCGTCGACAAGCCGGTCACGACGCAGGTGGTGGAGCCGTTGGTGGTGCATCCGCCTCCGGAGGAGGCGCTGACGGTGTACCCGGTGATGGTCGCACCGCCGTCGAGTGGCGCCGGCCAGCTGACGCTGACGGCCCCACGGAACGCCTGTGCGGTGACACTCTCGACCTGATCGGGCACGGTCGGCTTCGGCGTGAAGACCGACGGGAGGTAGTCCTGCTGAGTCGCGGGAATGGGGGTGTCGCCGCCGACCGCCGACAGCGGCACCTCGATCAGGCCGGTCGCGTACAGGTCGATGCCCGTGAGGCCGTCGATGTCGAGCTCGCCGTTGACGCTGATGAGCGACACGTCGGCCGAAGCCGCGGCGCCGGTGTCCTCGGGCGAGACGTACCGGCGGTTGAAGACGAGGTCGATCGGGCTGCCGTTGTCGTTCGTGACGACCAGCCGGCCCTCGTCGCCGAACACCCAGGTGGCGCCGAGACCGCCGATGTTGTGGGTGCTCGGCGCGTTCTCGGCGTAGAAGGCCGCCTCCTGGTCGGTGGCGCAACCTTGCTCGGACCCGGCACCGACCACGATGTCGCCGCCGCCTTCGACACGCACCTCGTTCTCGAAGTAGTAGATGCCCGACGTGAAGAACGTCGGACCATCGAGGACCAGCGGATCCAGGTACGTACCAGGGAAGTAGACGGTGCACGACGGGTATCCGGTCGGCATCTGATAGCCGCCCGGCGAACGGAGGTTGAGGGCGTGGACCGGCAGATCGGGGAGCCAGATCTTGTCGGTCTCCGATTGCAGCGTGGCGTCCGTGTACCACTCCGAGGTCGACATCGGATCCGCTGGCACGAACGCGTTGCCGGTGAGCTCGGGCGGCGGGCTCTTGCCGACCTGGGTGGCGACCAGACCGACTCGGAGCTCTTCGGCCGACTGCGCCGACTGGTGGTCGATGTAGTAGCAGTTGGTCAGCACGCTGATCCCGGTCGCGGTGGTCGACGCCAGCCCGACGGGGGTCGAGGGGCCGCCGTTGCCGCAGCGCTCGTAGACGCTCACGGGATCGGCCAGTGAGACGCGCAGCCCCGACTTGACCGCCTCGATGCGTTGGGTCTGCTCACTGAGGGCGCGGTTCGCCCGGAACGTCGACGACGAGTAGCTCAGCACCGGGACGACCCACAGCGACCCGATGACGATCATCACCAGGACGAGCGGAAGGATCGTTCCGGCGTCGCGATCGCGCCGTGCTCGGTCGTTCCGGGGTTGTGAGCGCACCATCGACCTCATTGGGTCACCGAGAGGGTGCACGACACCGCTTCGTTGGCGGCGACCTGCACGCGCATGCCCTTCCAACCGCCCGAGTCGGCGATGTCGATCGGAGTCACCGAGCGGTTGCTGACGCCGGCCTTGCACGACCACGAACCCGGGTTGTAGGCGGTCAGCTCGGAGAAGTTCTGAGGCAGGATGTCGACGGTCACGTAGGTGCCGCTCGGGATCGCGAAGTCGAACGTACCGGTCGTGAACTGCTGGTTCGTGGTGACGACGGTGGGCTCGAGATCGATCGGATCACCGGCCGCGTCGGTCACGGCGCTGTTCTGGTACCGGAACGGATCGGGCGCCGGCGACGATCCGTTGATCTTGGTCTGGAGGGTCAGGGTGCCGCCGCATTCGCCGAGGGCGACCGCTTCCATGGCCCGCGAGAAGTTGTTCCAGTCGGGCTCGAGGTAGAGGTCGGCGACCTCGATGTTGCTGTACGACAACCCGTCGGATGTCGGGATCGCCGGGGTGCCGTTGTCGTTGCCGGCGATCAGGCGGGCGAGGATGACCGAGTTGCTGGTCGTCGCCGAGATCGGCGAGTCGAAGCCGTCGTACGGGGGGTTGTTGTAGACCTTGGTGCTGCGGTACTGGTTGGAGTCACCCGGGCGGCTTCCGGTCCAGATCATCCAGTCGGTGCCCTGGGATGAGCTGACCCACTCCTCGCTGCCGGTGTCGATCCATCCGTCGGAGCCGTCGGGGGTGGTGTTGTTGGCCTCGTACTCGGACTTGCTGACCCATTGGGTGACGCCGGAGGTGCGCCAGCCGTCGCTCTCGCCGCCGTTGACGTTGTTGGCGTCGTACAGGGTCTGACCGACGTCGTACCAGCTGCGGGTGCCGTTGATCCGCCATCCGTCGGTGTGGTCCGGGGTCGTGTTGTTCGCCCAGTACTCGTCGGCGGTGGTGTTGGTCCAGTCGTCGTACTTCCAGTCGTTCGGCCGGAGGCTCGCGTAGGTGTCGTACTCGCCCTGGCTGACGTTGTACCAGCTGCGGGTGCCGTTGATCCGCCATCCGTCCCACGAACCGGAATCGACGTTGTTGGCGTAGTAGTCGGTCGGCGAGGCGTCGCGCCAGCCGTAGTACCAGTACTCGAAGTCGGCGCGGCTCTCGGTGTCGTAGCCTTCCTCGACGTCGAGATTGCTCTGGTAGCCGGCTGCACTCGTCTGGTAGCGACGGTAAGCCCGCTCCCACTGCCAGGTGTAGCCGGCGCCCGGATCGACGATCCACTGCGACGAGCTGGTGATGCCGGAGCCGACGCCGACGCCGATCAGTCGGACGCTGCGGCGGAACTTGTTGGCGATGAAGTTGGCCCGGTTGAACGCGACCTGGCTGTAGCTGCTGCCGGTCGAGTCGGCCCACTGATCGCCCGGGTCGGCGGGCTCGGCCGGCAGGATGCCGGGCGAGGTGCGCTTGACGAGCCGGTCGTAGGTCGGGACGCCGTCGGTGAAGAACACGACCGTCTCGGGGATGGTGTCGGCGGTGGAGCCGTCGGCGTCGTAGAAGGTGCGGAACAGCGCCTCCTCCCAGTTGGTGCCACCACGGGAGTCGTTCGACGCCCAGCCCTCACGGATGTCGTCGATCGAGTCCAGGAGGTCGTCGACGTCGGACTGCGAGGTCATGTCGTAGTAGCGGTGCCAATCGGACGTGCCGAGCACACCGCTGTAGGTACCGAACCGCACCGGCATGATCTGGACCGGAGTGCCGGCGAGGGCCTCGACGAAGTCGGTCACGCCGTTCTCGAGGTTCGTCTCCTCGTTGCGCAGGGAGTTCGACTCGTCGATGACGAGCGCGATCGGGCCACCACAACGGCTGCGGGCCTCGACGAACGAGGGTGCGCCCTGCACGCTGGTCGCGGCGATCTCGCTGCGGACCGTGCCGCCCGCCGTGATGCTGATCTGGTTGATGCCGCCACCGGCGCCGGCGACGTCGCCACCGCCGTTGATGGTCACGATGACTCGGTTGGCGTCCTTGCGTTCGTCGTCGGAGTCGTCGGCGAGGTCGCTCTCGTCGATCGCGTCGGGTGCGAGCGGCTCGCTCACGATGATCACCCAGTCGGGTCGGGTGCAGGGCACCGGATCGACCGGGCGGCTGCAATCGGCACCATGGGCGACACCTGACACGAACGGAGCGCCACCTGGTGGCCCGGGCAGGTCGTTGAGCACGGTGCGGCTGTCGCACGTCCCGTCGACGCACTCGATGCGCAGCAAGATGTACTCGCCGTCGCGCAACGTGAAGTGGTACGAGATGTTCGTCTCGATGGTTGCGCCGCCGAGTCCGACACTCGTCCACGAGAGCATCAGGACGTTCGAGCCCTTCGTGAGGTCGACACCGGCACAGGTGGTGGCGCCGCACGGGGTGGCGGCGGGACTCGTGTCGACGACGTCGGCCGACGCCAGGTCGGCGGGCATCCACATGCTGATGCTCTGTTCGGCGCGGGCGACGTTGACGCGGCCCTGCGTGTTGTCGCTCTGGCGCAACGTCACCACGATCGACATCGAGAGCACCGATGCGATGAGACCCATCACTGCCGCGACGATGAGGACCTCGGGCAAGGTCATGCCCCGGTCCTCTCCGCTACGGCGGGAGGGGAACTTGCTGGGGCTGATGTGGTCAGACATCGGATTTCACCACCTGGATGCTGCGACGGACGTTTCCGTCTGGGTTCGTGATCGTGATCGTGACTCGTTGGACGAGCAGGTCGGTCGGGGCCTGGCCGGCGCAGCCGGGGCTGCTCGCCGCGCCGGTCAGCCAGGTGCCCTGGTCACTGGCGGTGGCGCCCGGCTCGTAGTACTCGTGCAGCACCGTGGCGCTGCTGGGCTGCCATCCCTGGGTCTGGACCGCTGCCTGGGCGTAGACGGTGTAGTCGCAACGCTTGGGCGCACGGTTGACGCGGTCGGCCGCGTTGACGACGGCCGTCTCGACCTGGGCGGCGGCCCGGTTGGCCGACGAGGCAGCGACCGAGACCCTGACCGCTTCGAGCATCCCGACGATCACGAGGCCGATCAGTGCGATCGCGATCACCACCTCGACGAGGGAGAACCCGCGGTCCGCGGCGCGCCCGGGACGTTCGGTTCCTGCTGCCCGCTCGGGCCCTGGTTTGGTTCGTCTCATCCGGTGTCCGCCTCTGCTGATCTCGCGCGCTTGCCTCGGGGTGCTGTGACAGCGTCATCGGCAACGTGCTGGGGCCACTTGAACCGAGGGGCCTCAAGATCCGTTCAATCGTCGGGCACACGCGAACGAGCCACCCGTCGCCGGGTGGCTCGTTCGATCAGTGTCGGTGAGATCAGGTTCCGGGCGGTGCCTCGGAACCGTCGATGTCAGTTCTCGTCGGCGTCCTTCTGGCCGGGGATGACGTCCTCGACCTTGTCGGACACCTTCTCGTAGGCGTCCTTCACCTTGTCGGGGACCTTTTCGCCGGCCTTGTCGACGAGGTCGTCGACTCGGTCCTTGACCTGCCCGGCGGTCTCCTTCAGCCCGTCCATGCCGCCGTCGGCCTGTCCCTTGGCACTGCCGAACATGCTCTTGATCTTGTCGAGAATTGCGGCCATGTGTGTGGCCTCCTATTTCGTGGTTGAGGTTCGTTCTCCGTGGCTCGTGTGGGGTGGTGGCGCCGACGACGTGACGTCGTCGACCACGAGCGAACGCCCAGCCTAACGGGTCAGGGCGTCACAACTCGGGAAGGGTGGCGCGTGCTGCGTCTTGGCCATGGGCCGCGAGGTCGTATCCGATCTGGCAGAACCCGTGGTTGCAGTATCCGCCCGGATGCTTGTGGAGGTAGCCCTGGTGGTAGTCCTCGGCGTAGTAGAAGCGACCGTCGCCGGCGTCGTCGGCGGGCGCGATCTGGGTGCTGATCTGCCCGTACCCGGCGGACGTCAGTGCCGCCTGGTAGCGGTCGCGCGACCGCTCGACGGCCGCCAACTGCTCGGCTGTGCACGCGAAGACCGCCGAGCGATACTGGGTGCCGACATCGTTGCCCTGGCGGTTCGGCGTGGTCGGGTCGTGGTTCTCCCAGAACGCCTTCATGAGCCGATCGACGGTGATCGTGGCCGGGTCGTACGCGACGAGCACCGTCTCGGTGTGGCCGGTCTGTGCCGTGCACGTCTCCTCGTACGTCGGGTGCTCGGTCCAGCCACCCATGTATCCCACGGCGGTCGTGTACACCCCCGGGAGCTGCCAGAAGATGCGTTCGGCTCCCCAGAAGCATCCCATCGCCACGTAGATCGTCTCGATCCCGTCGGGGAACGGCGGCACGAGCGGCGTGCCGAGCACGACGTGCTCGTTCACGACCGGCATCGGTGTCTCGCGGCCCGGCAGCGCGTCGGCGGCATCGATCATCTCGGTCTTCCTGCGGAACAGCATGGATCCAGCGTACGCCCGCACGGCAACCCCGTCGCTCCGGGCGCGCCGAGTTCTCGGAACGTTCGCGTCCCCTCACCCCCTTCGCCCAATTCTGCGGAAGCCGAAGCGACTGAATCCGTTGGTTCGGGTTCCACGGCGTCGGGTTCGAGGTTCTGCGGAAGCCGAAGCGACCGAATCCGTTGGTTCGGCTTCCAGGGCGTCGGGTTCGAGGGGCTTGCGGGGCGTCGGGTTCGAGGTTCTGCGGAAGCCGATGCGACCGAATCCGCTGGTTCGGCTTCCACAAGTCTTGGGCGGGGGCCCGGGCTCAGGATCGCACCGGCGTCCTACGCGGCCCTGGGTGTCAGAGCCCGGGCGGTCGTGGCGATCACGTACCCCGATTCTGCGACGATGTGTCCGTAGGTGAACTGGTACGCGGTGTACCCCCGAGCCGTCAATGCGTTCATGCGCGCAGCGTCCGACGTCATCTGTCGTTTGGTGCGGTGGAACTCGTAGCCCAGCAGTTCGACCACGACGTCGGTGCCCGGGAATCGGCAATCGACGCGCACCAGCCGATCGCCATGGCGGGCAAGCACTTGCTGCATGTCCGGTCGTGGCAGGCCGGCCCGGTCGAGTAGCCGGAGATACTCCCGTTCCAGCCAACTGTGGCCGCCCCTCGTCACTTCGTGCCCGGCCAGGACCGCCTGGAGCGTCGGGAGTCCGTACCGACCCTGCGAGCGCAGGGCGACGATACGCCGATGCAGCGCATCCTCCGAGACGCGACCGTCTCGGAGCGCGCTGTCGACGCATGCGGCGAGCTCGGCGGACCCACGCGAGCGTGCAAGGTCGATCAGCGTTCGTGCTGCCGTCGTCGCGAACACGTCGGAGACGATGCATCGATCGACGAGGTCCATCACGTCCGTGCGATGAACTCGGGCGTTCCAACGCCGAACCGATCGGTCGCGCGGAACGACGACGTGGAACGGACGGCGTAGGACGAAGCCATCGAATCCGTGCAGAGCGGCAGCGGTGGCACCGCAGGCCCACACCGGCGGGCCGATGTCGAGCATCAGACCTCTGAGTTCGGTGTCGAGGTCGGTCGGAGCGCCGGCGAAGCGGAACGCGTTCGGGCCGGTCTGGACGAGGAAGCCGCTCTGGACTCGGCTCCGAAGCTGGCGGTCGGACAGGCCTGCGTCGTAGGCCTGCGTGCGACTGAACGCACCCAGCTGACCTGTCGCTATCGCCGCGATCCGGCGATCCGCACTGGTCATGTTCGCCATCCAAGTCGAGGGCTGTGGCAGTCGCCAGCTCTCGCCGTTGCTCAGTCGGAGATTTCGTGGCAGCCGAAGCGACCACAGGCGACGCTTCGGCTTCCGCAGCCTCGCATTGCTGTCTTTGTGGCAGCCGAAGGGACGATCGGAGTCGCTGTGGCTTCCACAAAGTGGGGGGAAGTGGGAGGCGGAAGTGGGAGGCGGAAGTGGGAGGCGGAAGTGGAGGGAAGTGGGAGGAGAAGGGAGAAGGGGAAGGAGGAAGCGGGAAGGGCAAGGGTGGTGCGAGCGGGGGTGTGGGGGAGTCAGGGGAGCAGGAGGCGCTCGATCCGGCGGGCGGTCACCGACACCCCCACGATCGACATCGAGATCAGCACCCCGAGGTGGCCGGCGAAGGACCACGACCACTCGCCCAGGTTCAGTGACCTGGTCATCGCCACACCGTGGTACAGCGGGCTGATCTGCGCCAGCCATGACCAATCGCCATAGCTCGACAACGGGTAGAACGTCGCCGAGAAGAGGAACATCGGCAGCATCAACGACGGGACGTACTCGAAGTCCGCCCACGATCGCATGTAGGTCGTCGCCGCCATGCCGACCGAGCTGAACGCGAACGAGATCATGATGGCAACCGGCAGCATGCCGAGCGCCCAAGCCGAGCTGGTCATTCCGAGCGCCCACATCGTGATCAGGAACGCCGTCGAGTACAGCGCCCCTCTGATCGTCGCGTACGAGATCTCGCCCAACGCGACATCGCCGGACGTCATCGGAGTGGCCAGCGCCGCGTCGTACACCTTGTCGTACTTCATGCGGAAGAACACGTTCATGGTGGACTCGTAGAGAGCGCCGTTCATCGCCGATGCCGCCATCAGCGCGGGCGCCACGAACTCGGCGTAGGGAATCAACCGGCCCCCGTCGTCGACGTCACCGACCAGCGCGCCGAACCCGATCCGGATCGACAGCAGGTAGAACAGCGGCTCGAAGAAGCCGGTGAGGAGGATCGTCCACCCGCCGGAGCGGTTGATGATCCATTGCCGTTCGAGCATGCGCTGCGGACGTCTCGCGTGCAACACCCCCGGCGGCACCACGCGGATCGGCAATCCGGCCAAGCTGGTCGCAAGGCTCACGACGTCAACCGCCGTTGGAAGGATCGCCGCGCGAGCACCCATCCGCCCACTGCGAGTGCCGTCAGGTAGGCGACGTGTACGAGGCTGGCGCCGAGTTCCAGTCGACCGTGCACCGCGTTGCGGCACAGCTCGACGCCATGCCAGAGCGGTGTGATCTTGGCGATCGGCTCGATCCAGTCGGGGAGCTGGCTGACCGGGTAGAACGCGCCGCCGAAGAGGAACAGCGGCATGATCACGAAGCGGTTGATCGTCGGGAACGAATGGTCGAGCTCGCGACTCGCCGACCAGGCCGAGATCGGGCCGGCGAACGCCGCGCCCGTCAACGTGCCGAACGGAATCGCCAGGAGGAGTCCGAACGATCGGGTCTCGGCGAAGAGGGCGAGCACGACCGCCACACCGGTGACGGAGATGGCCGCCTTGGTGGCGTGCCAGAGCGCTACGCCGTCGGCGACGGAGCCGGGAGAGAGAGGCGTAGCGGCCTGGGCGTGGAAGCCGCGCATCCACTTGAATCCGCCCATCACCGGCCACATGGCCTCGTTGCCGGCGATCATCATGGCGGTGGTGGCGAGGAGGCCGGGCGCGAGGAACTGAAAGTACGTGAGCCCGTCGAGCAAGGTCTCCGCGTCGTCGCCGCGGTCGACGAGCGCCCCGACGCCGAGGCCCATGCCGAGGAGGTACAGGAGGGGCTGGACGAACGCTCCCAGCACGTTGGACTTCCAGATCGTGCGATAGAGCGTGAAGTGGCTCTCCCACGCTCGGATCGCGGCAGGCGTGCTCATCCCGACCTCGTCACCGCGCCCACGTTCGTGCACTCGACCAAAGCGGCTGTACGACCACCGGTGTTCGTGAGTCGGCTTTGACGGAGTTGGCGAACGTTGGAAGGGGGCGAGGTGGTCATGTCAGTCCACCAGGGAACGGCCGGTGAGGCGGAGAAAGACGTCCTCGAGTGAGCTCCGACGGACCAGGGCCGATTCGGGCTGGCTGCCGCGAGCGTGCACCTCGGCGAGGGCCGATTCGCCGTCGTCGGCGTAGATCAACACTCGATCCGGCAGCACCTCGAGCCGATGGCCGATGCCGTCGACGTCGGGGGCGCGCGCTTCGTTGGTGCCGGCCGGATAGCGCAGCTCGAGCACTTCGCGGGGCGAGTGGGTCTCGATCAGCTCGCGCGGCGAACCCTCGGCGACGATCCGGCCCCGGTCCATCACGACGAGCCGGTCGCACAGCTGCTCGGCCTCGTCCATGTAGTGGGTCGTGAGCACGAGGGTGACGCCGCGCTGCTTGAGTCGGTAGAGGCGATCCCACAGCACGTGACGGGCCTGCGGGTCGAGGCCGGTCGTGGGTTCGTCGAGCAGCAGCAGCTCGGGCTCGTTGATGAGTGAGCGGGCGATCGTGACGCGCCGCTTCATCCCACCCGACAGGGGCTCGATCCTGCTCTTGGCGCGGTCGGTGAGCTGGACGAACTCGAGCAGCTCGGCGGTTCGGCGCCTGCACTCGGCGCGTGGGATGTCGAAGTAGCGGCCGTAGAGGATCATGTTGTCCTCGACCGACAATTGCTCGTCGAGCTGGTCGGCTTGTGGTACGACTCCCATTCGTGCCCGGATCTGTTTGCCGTGCGTCGCCGGGTCGAGTCCGAAGATCGTGAGCCTCCCATCGGTCACCGGCGAGACGCATCCGATCATGCGCATCGTCGACGACTTGCCGGCCCCGTTCGGACCGAGGAACCCGAACGATTCGCCCCGCCGCACCTCCACGTCGATGCCGTCGACTGCGACGAACTCGCCGAATCGCTTGACGACCTGGCGCGCGGAGATCAACGGGTTCGGACCTTCGGGGGACATGTGTTCGCCGACGTTACCGGGGCTCGTCGTCCGGTTGCCGCCGGGTTTCGGAACGGTTGATCCATGCACGGTGGAGGACGGTACGACTTCAACCCGTGTTGAAGTCAAGGCGGGAGGCCTGCCTACGTTGTGGTCATGACCGACGAGAGGCTCCGACGCGTGCTGGCCGTCTGGGCCGAGGACGCCGTCGCGTTCGCCCGTGTGCTCGCCGCGCAGGATCCGTCGTGGCGAACCGAGTGGTTCCCGCTCGGCGGCGGCAGCTCGGTGTTGTGCGGTCGCGGTCTCTACGTCAATCGGCTGATGGGCGCCGGGATCGAGCGGTCGCTCGGGCAGAGCGATCTCGAACTGCTGGAACGCCGCTGCGCCGTCGTCGGCGTCGCCGCAGCGGTCGAGACCACGCCGGCGACGCACCCGGGCACCGTCGAGATGCTCGTCGCCCGCGGCTACGACGTGGCCGACCGGACCTCGGCCCTGGGACGCGCGTTGACCGACGGCGATCTCGCTCCGTCGCAGTACGCACCGCTCGACCCGACGCTCTCGATCGAGCGCGCCGACGGCGATCTGCTCCCGTTGTGGCAGGAGACGTCTGCGTCGGGTTGGGGGCATCGGGAGACCGATGCCCGCCGGGCCAGCGATGCGTTCGCCCGAGCCGCGGCCGCCGTCGACGGCGAGCACTTCGTGCTGGTGCGCAGTGTCGCCGACGGGCGGCCGGTGGCCGCTGCGAGCCTGACGATGCGAAGCGGTGTCGCGACGCTCGGCGGCATGTCGACGGTGCCGGGCGAGCGCGGTCGAGGTGTCCAGTCGGCGTTGATCCGCCACCGCCTCCGCGCCGCGCAGGCCAGCGGGTGCGACCTTGCGACCAGCACCGCGGAGCCTGGGAGTGGTTCCGAGCGCAATCTGATGCGCCACGGGTTCGAGCCGTGGTGCACGATCGAGACCTGGATCCGGAAGACGCCGGCCGACGACGCCGATGGTGACGCACCACCGGGCGACGTCGCGCCTCGGTAGCGTCGTCGCCATGGCGCTGCGAAGCTACTCCGACGTCGACCTCGCTGCGATCCACTCGATCAACCAGTCCGAGGTGCCGGCCGTCGGGACGGAGACGCCCGAAGCGTTGGCCCACATCGCCGACCAATCGGTGATCGCGCTCGTTGCCGAGGACGATGCGACGGGTGTCGTCGCGGGGTTCTGCCTGGTGCTGGCGCCGGGGGCCGACTACGACTCGGGGAACTACCGATGGTTCTCGGATCGGTATGACGACTTCGTCTATCTGGATCGGATCGCGATCGCGCCCGCCTTCCGGCGTCGGGGACTCGGCCGCGCACTCTACGGCGAGGTGGAGCAGCTCGCGTCCACGCGGCGTGCGACGGCCACCCAGTTCACGCTCGAGGTGAACCTGCGGCCACGCAACGACACCTCGCTCGCCTTCCACACGGAACTCGGCTTCGTCGAGGTCGGCCAGCGCGAGACCGGTTCCGGCACGATCGTCAGCTTGATGGCCAAGTCGCTCTGACGGCGCTCGTCAACGGATCGTGGGGAAGACGAACAAACCGAACGTGCCCGGTCCGGTGTGTGCCCCGACACTCGGGCCGATCCGGTAGTGCACGACATCATCCACACCGGGGACGTCGGCGAGCGCGAGCTGGAGTCGTTCGGTGAGCGGCCGGCTCGGCTCGTCGGCCGTCCCGATCGCCACGGTCACCGTCGCGTCAACCCGGCCGACCCAGCCCGCCGCGTAGGTCGACATCACGTCGATCGTATCCTCGACGGTGGTGACCCGCTCCAGGACGTCCAACCGGCCGCCGCTCATCGCGAGGACCGGAATGCCGTCACCGTCGAGTTCCACGGCGTCGGTCCGTCCTCCCCGCTCGGCGAGTTGCGGAACGCCGACGATGAACGCCGTGCCGATGCGGGGGACGAGATCGGCGATGCGACGCTCGATATCGTCGGCGAGCCCACCGCGGGCGATCGCGACGCCGGCCGCCCAGACGCAGACGGCCACGCCGTAGCTCGCGCTGCCGGTGTCTATGACCCGAACGGGGATCGGTGCGGTCGCCGAGGCGAGCTGGGCGCTGGCGACGGTGCCCGACATCGCCTCGGCGATGTGGACCGACACGATCTCCGTGCAGCCTCGTTCGGCGAGCCGTTGGTACGCACCGGCGAAACGTCCCGGTGACGGTTGGCTCGTCGACACCTCCGGGGTCGAGCCGTCGGCGAAGTGGTGGTAGAAGTCGTCGGCGTCGAAGCCGCCCCCCTCCAGGTGGTCGACCCCGTCGACCGTCACGGTCATCGGCACGACCTCGACGTGGAAGCGCGCGACGAGGTCAGGAGGGATCTGGCTGTTGGAGTCGGTCACGAGGCCGATCACCGGGTCGACGCGGGTCACGCCTGAGAGCGTGGCAGATCGTCGGCGGCGGCGCGCTGCGCGTCGAGGAAACGTCGCATGATGACGCCACTGCTGACCGCCGAGGCGAACGGCAAGGCCGCGCTCGGTGGCGGACCCCACGCATTGGGCCAGCCACGGCGCCACCACATCACCCCGCCCAGCACCCAGCACGCCGACGACACCGCGGTGGCTGCGAACGCACGGCGCTTCCAGCCGGGCACCGATGCGGTGACGACTGCGACCGCCGTGTCGATCGGGAAGTACGCCGGGAACGTCGCGAGGCACTGCCCGACACTGGCGGCGACCCCCTTGCCGCCGCGAAACCCGGTCCACAGGGGATAGCAGTGGCCGATCACGGCGGCGGTGCCACCGATGTGGGCTCCGAGTGGACCCGCGATCGCCGCGCCGACCGCACTCGCGGCAGCGCCTTTGCCGATGTCGCCGGCCAAGACGGTGACGCCCACCCGCGGGCCCAGCAGTGCGGCGGCGTTGGCGGTACCCGGGTTGCCGCTGCCCGCTCGCCGCAGATCGACCGTGCCGCGCGTGACACGACGAGCGACGAGGTCGGCGGTCGGGAACGTGCCGAGCAGGTAACCAGCGCCGGCGGCGCACGCAACTCGTCCGACCAACCGGTTCACGTCGCCCGACGCTACCGAGCCGTGATGGCCGGGACGCGTGGGCCGGTCGGGTGCCGTGGCCCGCAAGCCGCTGGTGGAACGGAGGGGACGTGCTGCTAGGTTCACTTCCGCTCTCAACGAGATGAGGCTCCGGCCCCCATCGTCTAGTGGCCTAGGACACCACCCTTTCAAGGTGGCGGCACGGGTTCGAATCCCGTTGGGGGTGCGTTACATAACTCTCCAGGTCCCGTGGTGAAGTCTGGAGTTCACGCCGGCCTGTCAAGCCGGAGGTCGCGGGTTCAAGTCCCGTCGGGACCGCTGCAGGGCCGCCGTCAGGCGGCCCTGTGAACAAATACGTGCCCACCGCCGCCGGGTGGCCGGGTGCACGTCGGGTACCGTTTGGGTACCCAGGGTCGAGTAGCTCAGTTGGCAGAGCACACGCCTGAAAAGCGTGGGGTCACCGGATCGACGCCGGTCTCGACCACCGAAGAAACCCCTGGTAGATCGACAGATCGACCGGGCGTTTCGCCGTGTTCGGGAGCCCGATTGGGTGATATGTCCGTTATCTGTCCGCAGTCCGAACGACCAAGCGGCGCACAACTGCAGCTGTGAGACCCCGCTGGCATGATGTCGGGTGGTGGCGGACCGATTGCTGACTCCTTCGAAGATCACGGCGTGGCTCGACTGCGCCCACTACCTCACGCTGCGGAACGAGGTAGATGCCGGGGTGCGTGAGCGGCCGCCGGTCGGGTTCGGCGAGATGGCGCAGATGCTGGTCGACAAGGGGCTCGAGCACGAGGCGGCGGTGCTGGAGCGGTATCGGGTTGCGGGTCGCGAGGTCTTCATCGTGCCGGGTCGGGCCTCGGGCGAGTCCTTCGCTGCGTGGGTGGCGCGCACTCGGCAGGTGTTGCAGAACGGTCACGAGGTGATCTTCCAGATGCCGTTCGCGCACAACGGCGTTCGGGGCATCGCCGACTTCCTGGAGCGCGTCGAGCTTGAAAGCGGTGGCTTCACGTACGAGCCCGTCGACGCGAAGCTCGCCAGGCGGCAGGCGAAGCCAGGGCACGTGCTGCAGCTGTGCTTCTACGCCGAGGCGATCGCAGCGCATCTCGGGGAGGCACCCGAGCATGTGCACCTCGCGCTCGGTTCCGGTCGGCGGGAAACGATCCGCGTCGACGATGTCGCTGCTTACTGGCGTCGTCTACGCGCCCAGCTCGCCATCGTGGTGAGCGAGTCAGAGGATGCGGGTGAGCCGACGCGCGCTGAGAAGTGCGACCACTGCCAGTTCTGCGAGTTCGAGCTGGTGTGCGATGCCGAGTGGCGGGTGGCGGATTCGCTGATCCACGTCGCCGGTGTCCGCAGGGTCGACCGCCGCGCGCTGGAAGTCGACGGCGTCGGCACGATCGCCAGCTTGGCGGTGCTCGATCGGCCGTTGGAAGACATCGAGCCGATCCGACTGGAGCGGTTCGTCCGACAGGCGTCGCTACAGGTGGCAGCCCGTGACGCACCCGACGACGCTCCGCCGTTCGAGCTACTCGCATCCGGCGCCGCTGCCGACGACGAGCCTGATTCCGATCCGTCGGTGCTGTCGGGGTTCGCGGCGCTGCCCGAGCCCGACGACGGCGACGTGTTCCTCGATTTCGAGGGGCATCCGTTCTGGCGGCCGGACGCCGAGCTGTTCTTCCTGTTCGGGCTGATCGAACGGGACGATGGAGAGTGGCGATTCCGTGCGTTTTGGGCCCACGACAAGGTCGGGGAACGCCAGGCGGTCGCAGACCTGGTCGAGCATCTGTCGGCCCGCCGGGCCCGGTTCCCGGGGATGCACGTCTACCACTACAACCACACCGAGCGGTCGGCGCTGGAGCGGTTGACGGCCGAGCACGGCGTCGCCGAGGCGGAGCTGCAGCACCACGTCGCGACGGGGATGTTCGTCGACCTGTACCGGGTGGTGACCGGGGCGATGCAGGTCGGCGTGGAGTCGTACGGGCTGAAGCAGATCGAGCGGCTGCCCGGATTCGAGCGGAGCCACGACATCGACCGCGGCGCCGGCGCCGTGGTCGAGTACGAGCGCTGGGCCCGTGACGGCGACGCGTCCCGACTCGGCCGAATCGCGCACTACAACGAGGACGACGTGCGGGCGACCCGTGCCGTGCGTGACTGGCTGGTCGAGCACCGCCCGGCCGAGGTGGCATGGCGGCCGGCAGTGATCGAGCCGCTCGAGTCCGATCCCGAGCTCGACGAGCGCATCGCCGAGCTGCACGCGTTCGACCCGGGGACGCCCGAGCACCTGATGGGCGATCTGCTGGGCTATTGGCGTCGCGAGAAGTCGGTGGTCGCGGCGAACTGCCTCCGGCTGTCGATGGCGCCGGACGAGGACCAGTTCGAGTCGTTCGGTGCGATCGCACGACTGTCCGTCGTCGAGACCGGCCCGAGGGTCGGGCGGCGAGGCACGGCGCTGTCCGGAGGTGTCGCGAAGCTCCGGTTTCCGCCCCAGCCCTTGACCGCGGACATCGAGGAGGGTTCGACGCTGATCCAGGCAATCGACGAACAGTCGTGGGCGTTCTTCCGTGTGCTCGACATCGATCCCGTCGCAGGAGAACTGGAAGTGAGCTGGTCCGACGATCACGACGCGGGCTGGTTTCCGACCTCGCTCGTGCACTACGTCTGGTACCGGGAGTCCCCGAAGCCGGAGGCACTGTGCGACATCGCCGACGATCTGTTGGCAGGCGCTGGCTCGTCGGTGGCGCATGCACTCCTCCGACGTGACGCGTGCCGATTTCTCCCGGGTGCCGGCCAGCACGATGGTCGGTTCGAACCTGGCGTCGATGCGATCTGCGAGTGGGTGCCCCATCTCGACAGTAGCTACGTCCCGATCCAGGGGCCGCCGGGCACCGGAAAGACGTTCACCGGCGCGCGCGTAGTACGCACGCTGGTGGGTCAGCGGAAGCGCGTCGGCATCTCAGCGATGAGCCACCCTGCGATCGAGAACCTGACCAAGGCCGTAGTCGAACACTTCGTCGAGGAGGGCATCGCCGCAGAACTTCGGGTGGTCCGCAAGATCGGCAAGGGCGATGGCGGCGGCCTGCCCGGCGTGACATACGAGAAGGACAACAAGAGATGCGCAACCGGCGACTTCAACGTCATCGCCGGCACCCCGTGGCTGTTCGCGAATCAAGCGATGCGCGACAACCCCGTCGACGTGCTGATCGTCGACGAGGCCGGCCAGCTCGGCCTTGCCGACACGCTTGCCGCCGCCGTGTCAGCCCGCAATGTGATCCTGCTCGGCGACCCCCAGCAGCTCCCCCAGGTTGCACAGGCCAGTCATCCGAACGGGTCCGGGGCGAGCGCTCTCGAGCACTTGCTGGGCGATGGGATCCGCACGTTCCCCGACGACCGGGGCGTGCTGCTCGACACCACCTGGCGGATGCACCCCGACGTGTGTGGCTTCATCTCCGACGTGATCTACGACGGCAAGCTGACGAGCCACGCGTCGTGCGACCGCCAGACCACAGCCGAGGGCACGGGCCTGCGCTGGATCCAGTCCGAGCACAACGGCCGATCGACCGAGTCACCCGAGGAAGCCGAGATCGTCGCCGCCACGCTCGAGCGCCTGATCGGTACGGACTGGACCGACCAGAAGGGTGTGGTACGGACGATCACGGCGAACGACGTGATCGTCGTCACCCCATACAACGACCAGCGTCGCCTGATCGGCCGCACCCTGGCCGCAAATGCGGTCACGATCGGCGTCGAGGTCGGCACCGTCGACAAGTTCCAGGGCCGGGAAGCAGCTGTGGTCGTGTTTTCGATGGCGACCTCGTCCGCCGAGTTCATGCCCCGCCAGACCGACTTCCTGTTCAGCAAGAACCGTCTCAATGTCGCCGTCAGCCGAGCGCGATGCCTTGCGTACCTCATCTGCACCGATCAGCTTCTGGACACCCGCGCGACAGACGTCGTCGAGATGGAACTCATTGCTGCGCTCTGCTCTTTCGTGGAACGCGCCGCGTAGGTTCTTCGCTGCGAGCCCCGGATCCGGCTGAACGTACCCGTCTCGCGGTTGGCGCAGTAGTCCCTCTCGCGCATCCGCTTGATCGCCGCGCCCACGGGTCAAGCGGGGCGCCACCCGACCTCGTCAGGGACTGGCTGTTGTACCCGTGTGTCAGACTGGTACCTCACCGCATGTCGCTTCGATCGGCGGGCGAACGCGGCGACTGAACGATGGGCTTGCGCGACTTCTTCAATCGGGGCACACAGGAGCCGGCCGGTCGCGCGGCGGTGCCGCGCCGGGAGACCGATTCGACCAAGGCCTCGCCGAGCAACTTGCAGTGGACGCGTTCGGGCGGGTCGATCGTCGTCGACGGGAGGAGAATCGATGGCGGCATGGTGTACGTCGGCTCGCGCTGCGAGCGTGGACGGCACTGCGGTCGAGCCAGGACTGATCGACCCGACTCTCCCGGTCGCCTGGTCGTCGCCCGACCACGCCGGCAACACGATGGGCTACTGGCCCGCGTACAACGACATCGATCCCCATGCCAGAGCGGCGTACTTGTCCTGGCTCGCCGATGGGCGCCGGCACCCCAGCGCATACATCGGCTTCGTGTTCCTGTTCTTCTACGGCCTCGAGCGACGTTTGCTGTTCGACCTCGACGACGGCCTCGAGGGCGATGAAGCCGGCGAGCTGCTGAACGAGGTGCGACGCCTCGTGGCGGTCTATGGCGACAACGGGTCGTTCCGCCGCTACGCATCCGACCTCCTCGAGTTCTGCGACGCCGGTCGCTCGATTCACGCCAACCTCGAACCGCCGACGTGGGACCCATCGTTCCGGGACTGGCGCATCCCGACCGACATTCGTGTAGCGATCGGACGCTACGTTGCGGCCGGGCAACCGATCCCCGACGTATGGGCACTGACATACCTGCGGCATCACCCCGAGGCCTACCTTCGAACACCGGCCCAACGGTGTGTGTCGGAGTTCGACGAGCTGTTCAAGATCCGCTACCGAAAGCGGTACGGAGACGGCCTGAAGGTCCGTCCGCCGGCCGCTCGGCTGTCGTTCTCATACCGCGCGGCATCGGGTGGGATCAACCGGGACGTCCATGCACAGATCGACATCCCCGACGTTGCCAGCATCTCCGGTCCGATCAACAAGCTGACCGAGCTGGCTGCGGAGGTGACCGACGAACTCGACGCATACAGCCGTTTCCTCGGGCGCCGCCCTGACGAGTCCGCCACACTGTCGGCGGTCGCGCTGTTGCCCGACGAGCTACTTGATGGGCACGCCAGCGGCGTCGTATCAGCCCTGCGAGCGTGGACCGACGACCGACTCGACGGTCAGCAGTCGGCGACCGTCGACGCGACCGATCTACTCACGCAGTGGTCGCCGGATCCGGCGGCGCGATTCGTCAAACGTGACGCAGTCGCGCTTTCATCGATGCTCGCCAAGCTCGGCGTTGGCGTGGAGCCCGACGTTCGGTTCGGCGCGGCGACGCCCAAGCCGGGCGAGAGCGCCGTGCTGTTCCGGCTACCGCCCGACTCGGCCGCGGCGCCGTCACCGGCATACACCGCCGCGATGTCACTCGTGCATCTGACTGCGGTCGTCGCCGCAGCCGACGGATCGATCAGCGACTCCGAACAAGCACAACTCGGCGAGCACGCCGAGCACGTGCTCGGACTGGACCCGGGTGAATGCGTCCGGCTCGAAGCACACCTGCGCTTCCTCGGCGAAGGCAAGCTGACCATGGCCGGATCCAAGAAGAAGGTCGAAGCACTTGCCGCCGACCAGCGCGCAGCCGTCGGCCGGTTCCTCGTCGATGTTGCCGCCGCCGACGGCGTCATCAGCCCCGAGGAGATCACCACGCTCACGAAGGTCTTCAAGCAGCTCGGGCTCGAAGAGGCATCGGTGTATTCGCAGGTGCACGCATTGGAAGCAGGCGACACTGGGCCGATCACGGTCCGCCAAGCGCAACAAACGCAGCGCTGGCAGTTGCCTGAGGGCGGCGCGGAGGTAGAAGGTGCCGGCGTCGTGCTCGATCCAGCCAAGGTGCAAGCCCGCCTCGCCGAGACCGCACGCGTCGCAGCGCTCCTCACCGGCATCTTCGCCGACGAGGACCAGGGCGAACCGGGCCGACCCTCGCCGTCACTGGCGACCAACGCAGCAGCGCCGGGGTTCGCTCCGCCGTCAGGGTCTGCGGCCGACCTGCCGCCACCTCAGTCGTCGACTGCATCTACTGCAGTGGGAGGTTCGCCACCGACGGCAGCCGCCCCTGAGGGCAACGCGTTCGCCGGCTTGGATGCGGCGCACTCGACGCTGGCTCTCCGGCTAGCCGAACGAGAGTCCTGGTCGCGAGCCGACGCCGAGGATGCAGCGGACGAGTGCGGCCTGCCGTTCCTCGACGCTGCACTGGACCGCATCAACGACGCCACGTTCGAGATCTGCGGTGAACCACTTGTTGAAGGAGACGATCCCGTCGAACTGAACGCCTTCGCTCTCGAGGAGATGACCCGATGACCACCCCCACCCCGCAACGCATCCGACCACGTGACCGCGACGCCGTCATCCAATCCCTGCGCGCCGGCGTCGTCCCCCGCGTCGGGCAACAGCACATCCAAGTCGGCCACGCGCATGAGGTACGTGCGCTCGTCGACGACATCGATCGCATCGCGGACGGCGGCTCCGCGATCCGCTTCGCGATCGGCGAGTACGGCGCGGGCAAGTCGTTCTTCTTGAACCTGGTCCGCTCGATCGCGCTCGAACGCCGGCTCGTCACGGTGCACGCCGACCTGTCACCCGATCGCCGCCTGCACGCGACGGGCGGCCAAGCCCGCTCGCTGTACGCAGAACTGATGCGGAACCTCGCGACGAGGTCGAAGGCTGACGGCGGCGCCATGCCGTCGGTGGTTGAACGGTTCATCACCGACAGCCTGGCAACCGCTCAGGCACGCGGCGTCCCGCCGGAGATCGTGATCCGTGAACGGCTCGCATCGCTGCAAGAGCTGACCGGCGGATACGACTTCGCTGAGGTGATCGCGGCGTACTGGCGGGCCCACGACACCGGCAACGAGCAGCTCAAGGCAGACGTCGTACGTTGGCTGCGCGGCGAGTTCGCCACCCGCACCGACGCCCGGAATGCGCTCGGGGTTCGCACCATCATCGACGACGCCACGTTCTACGACCATCTGAAGCTGTTCGCCCGCTTCGTCCGTCTGGCCGGCTTCACCGGTGTGCTCGTCTGCCTCGACGAGCTGGTCAACCTGTACAAGCTCGCGAACACCCAGGCACGGAACTCCAACTATGAACAGCTGCTGCGCATCCTGAACGACTGCCTGCAGGGCTCCGCTGACGGACTCGGATTCGTGTTCGGCGGCACGCCCGACATGCTCCTCGACACCCGCCGTGGCTTGTACTCCTACGCTGCGCTGCAGTCACGTCTGGCCGAGAACACCTTCGCGCAGGCCGGTCTTGTGGACTACTCCGGGCCGGTGCTGCGGCTCGCGAATCTGTCTCCCGAGGACATGTACGTGCTGCTTAGCAAGCTCCGGCACGTGTTCGCGTCCGGGGACCCAGAGTCGTATCGGCTCCCCGATGAAGCGCTGACGGCGTTCATGAACCACTGCGCCGAACGAGTCGGGGACGCGTACTTCCGGACGCCACGTACGACCATCAAAGAGTTCGTGAACCTGCTCGCCGTGCTGGACCAGAACCCTGGTGTCGCGTGGTCGGATTTGATCGCCCGCGTGGATATTGCCGTCGAATCCAACCCAGATCTCGCGCCGCTCGACGACGAATCGGACGCCGTCGAGCCGGACGCTTCCGAGCTTGCCGCTCCGAGCGCAACGGCAGCGTCGCTGCCTCCTCCTGCCCGTCCCGACGACGATGACGAGCTCACCAACCTCCGGCTCTGACACGCCGGCGTCGTCCACGTTTCCGCGGCTGCATCCACGGATGCAGCGCTGGGTGCACGACCAGGGTTGGACAAGCCTGCACGACGCACAGGAGCGGCGATCGCGACCGATCCTGGATGCCGCCAGCGATGTCATCATCGCCGCCGCTACCGCGGCAGGCAAGACCGAGGCGGCGTTCATGCCCATCCTGTCGCGGGTTGCATTCGACGCCACGCCGGAGCCGCAAGCAGATCCTTGGCGTGCGCATGACCCGTGGGCTGAACCTGAGCAGCATCCATCGATTGGTGTGCAGGTGTTGTACCTGTCGCCGTTGAAGGCGTTGATCAACGATCAGTTCGACCGGCTCGACCAGATGTGCGAACGCGCCGACATCGCAGTCCACCGTTGGCACGGAGACGTCGGTGAGCACGCGAAACGTAAGGTCCGCGACGATCCGTCCGGTGTGCTGCTGATCACGCCGGAGTCACTGGAGGCAACGTTCGTCAATCGGGGTTCGACGGTGCCGCAGATGCTGGCGGGACTCCGGTACATCGTCGTCGACGAGATGCACTCGTTCATGGCGACGCCCCGAGGCGCCCAGCTGCAGTCGCTGCTGAATCGTGTCGAGTTCGCAGTTCGTCGCCGTCCGCCGCGTATCGGGCTCTCCGCAACGCTCGGCGACATGAGCCGCGCCGCCGAGTTCCTCCGTCCCGACCGACCCGCTGACGTCGTGGTCATCGAGTCGTCACAGGACGCCCGAGCCCTGCAACTCCAACTTCGCGGGTACGTCAAGGCTGATCCGGCGATGTCACGAGCGGAGGTCCGTGACTTGGAGGCATCGGGCGGTGCCGCAACCGTCGAAGACACCACTGCGGGTGACCAGCTCAAGATCGCCGACCACCTGTTTCGTCACCTGCGCGGTGCGGACAATCTGGTTTCGCGAACGCCCGCCGACACGTTGAGCTGTTCGCCGACCTGCTGCTCGCGACGTAGCGACGCTGAACGCGTCCCGAACGAGTTCTGGCCGCACCACGGATCATTGTCCAAGGACATCGCGCGAGACCGTCGAAGAGCAGCTGAAGGATCGCACCCGCCCGGCAACAGCGATCTGCACCTCCACGCTCGAAGATGGGCATCGACATCGGAAGCGTTGCGTCGATCGCTCAGATCGGGCCACCACCGTCGGTCGCAGCCCTCAGGCAGCGCCTCGGACGATCCGGTCGCCGCGACGAACCGTCGGTCATCCGCCTCTACATCTCCGAACCTGACTCCGAGCCGGACGCCCATCCGGTCGACCAGCTGCGATGCGATCTCGTGCAGGCGGTGGCGATGGTGCAACTGATGCTCGACCGCTGGGTTGAGACACCTGACGATCCAGGTTTCAACTACTCGACGCTCATCCAGCAGACCCTGTCGATGATCGCTGAGCACAGGCGGTGTCAATGCAGCCGACCTGCACCGGGTGCTGTGCGGTCCCGGCCCGTTCGCTCTGGTCGATCAGCGACGGTACATCGAGTTGCTCCGTTCGATGTCCGCGCACGACCTGATCGCCCAAGCCGACGACGGGCTCCTACTACCCGGTGGCGCCGGAGAACGGCGCATCAACCACTACTCGTTCTACACGGCGTTCCAGACCGAGCAGGAGTGGCGGCTCGTCACCGGAGGACGGACGCTGGGCACGATGCCGATCAGTCAGCCGTTGTACGACGGCGTGCTGCTCATCTTCGCCGGGAAGCGTTGGAAGGTCGTCAGCGTCGAGACATCGTCGCGTGTCGTCGACCTGGCGCCCTCCTCCGGCGGTACCGTGCCGACGTTCAGCGGTGGTGGCGTAGCGGTGTCCGACGAGGTGCGATCACGCATGCTCGACGTGTACCGATCCGACCACGTGCCGCCGTGGCTCGACAGGACTGCGGCTGAGCTGCTGCGGCAAGGCCGCGCTCGTTCCAGCGCTTGAACCTGGACCAGTCCACTGTGCTGATGTCCTCGGAAGGTTCGTTGCTGTTCGGCTGGACCGGCGACAGGGCGTTGT
>CAWGTY010000007.1:0-479801 GCA_963825605.1 uncultured Acidimicrobiaceae bacterium
AACCCGCTTGTCTACTCGTGGGTAACTTCGCCGATCGTGCATCCGCACACCGCCGACGATTCGTAGGGGACATCGAGCTGTGCAACCCGCCAGCGCCCACCAACCCCAGGAGCACCCACATGCGCAAGACACTCGTCGCCTCGATCGCCGTCGCACTCGGCGTCGTGGCGCTCGCCCCGGCAACCGCCGCCGCCACCGGCAAGGCAGACAAGCAGGACAAGCAGGTTCAGACCCTCGCCGACATCCTCCTCGCCGATTCGGCACGCGACGACGCCGACGGCTTCGACCGCAACTGGCGGGACTACGACATCGTCACCCAGGCCGTGCTGCTGTTCCCCGATCTGGTCGAGGCTGCCAGCAACCCCGACGCCGACCTGACCGTGTTCCTTCCGAACGACCGTGCCTTCCGGCGGCTCGTCCACGAGGTGACCGGCGAGCGGGTCCGGACCGAGGCCGACACGTTCGCAGCGGTCGCGTCGTTGGGAACCGACACGGTGAAGACCGTGCTCACCTACCACATCGTGCCTGCGCAGATCTCCTATCGCCAGGCGCTGCGCGCCGACGGTGCCGTGCTCGACACGCTGCAGGGCGGCACCATCGAGGTCGACGTGCGCGGCCGCTGGTGGAAGCGCGTGAAGCTCGTCGACGCCGACACCGACGACCGCGATCCTGTGGTCATCCGGGCCAACATCGGCGGCAAGGCGGCCAACGGCTACGCCCACGGCCTCAACCGGGTGCTGCGTCCGGTCAATCTCCCCTGATCCACGCGTTCGTTCCACGTCCGGGCGCCATCGCTGCCGCGGTGGCGCCCGTGCACGTGGCGAGGCATGGCGGCGCACGCGACGACGTCGTGGCGCACGTTCGGCCCGACGGCGGCAATCGATCAGGGGCGACGCCCGGAGGGCTGAACTCGACGAGAGCGACGACACCACGGATTCAACGCCGAACGGTGGTGCCGTCCTTGGTGGTCTCGACGGTCCATCCCTCGGCCTGCAACTCCGCACGGATCGCATCGGCGGCCGAATACTCGCGAGCGCCGCGCGCTTCATCGAGCGCTGCCGCTCTCGCCAGCACGTCGTCGGGGACGTCGACCCCCCGGCGGAGCTCCAATCCGAGGGCCGAGCACATGTCGTTCACTGAGGCGACGACTGGCGACGCTGCTGCGATGTCACCGGCGTCGATGAAGGTGTTGGCGGTGCGAACCGACTCGAACAAGAGCGCCATCGCGGCGGGCGTGTCGAGGTCGTCGTCCATTGCGTTGCGGAATCGACCGAGGATCGCGGCGTCAGCAGTGCCACCGGCAGCCACAACCGACCGGGCCGCGAACGCATCGAGCCCGGCGAGTGTCTTCTCTGCCGACGAGATGTTGTCGAGGCTGACGCGAACCGGGCTGCGGTAGTGAGTCTGCAACAACAGCATCCGGTACGCCCGCTCGTCGTACCGATCGAGCAGATCGAGCAGATTCATGACATTGCCGAGGCTCTTCGACATCTTCTCGCCCTCGGCATCGACCAGGAACGCATGGTGCATCCAGTGATTTGCGAACGTCTTCCCGAGCGCCACGGCCTGCGCACGCTCGTTCTCGTGATGCGGGAAGCGCAGATCCTGGCCACCGCAGTGCAGGTCGAAGCCCTCGCCGAGCAGATCGAGACTCATGACGACGCATTCGCTGTGCCAGCCGGGGCGGCCATCGCCCCAGGGTGACGGCCAGGACGGCTCGCCCGGCTTGGCGAGCTTCCAGAGCACGAAGTCAGCCGGGTGACGCTTCTCGTCCGCGCCGCGCACTTCACGCTCACCGCCACCGGCGAGCATCTCATCGAGCGACTGATGGGCGAGCAGTCCGTAATCGGGCACCCGCTCGACCTCGAGGTACACCCCGTCGCTCGTGGCGTACGCGTCGCCTGCATCGACCAGTTCGCCGATCATCGCGACCATCTCGTCGACGTACTCCGTCGCGTGCGGGGTGTCGTCGGGACGAACGACACCGAGGCGGTGCTGCGCGTCGAACCACACCCGCTCGCACTTGGCGGTGATGTCCTGCCACGGTCGACCTTCGGCGGCGGCGCGGTTGATGATCTGATCGTCGATGTCGGTGATGTTCGACACCAACCGAACCGCAAGGCCCGACCATCGCAGATACCGGACCAGAACGTCGTAGACGATGTTCTGCCGACCGTGCCCCATGTGCGGCGGGGCGTACACCGTCGGGCCGCACAGGTAGATGCTCACCTTGCCCGGCTCGCGGAGAGCGAGCTCGCGGACCTCACGGGCGGCGGTGTCGTACAGGTGCAGCACGCCGGACAGCCTACGAGGAGCGGTGTCGCTCGACGGTGGAGGATCGGCTGGGGCGGGCTCAGGCGCGTGGACGCCGGAAGTACTCGTTCACGGGATCCTCGACCTCGGCGAGATGACCATGCCAGGGCCCGCCGGCCGCGCCCAGCTTGAGCGCCGCGATCGTCGCGTCGCGCGTGTTGGCGAACACCGCCTCCTCGTCCCGGGCGTCCGGGCCGACCCACACCGATGCGACGAGGCAGCTCTCGCCGTCCGGGTCGTCCATCCGTAGATCGAGCACCGCCCGCGCCACGCCCGCCTGTGCCGCACCGAGCGTGAGGTCCGCATGACGTCGATCGGACACGCCGACGGCCGGCACGAGCAGGGTGAGTGGCACCACCGGGAGATCGGGTTTGGCCACGACGACGAACGGCGGATGCCCCATCGACGGGGTCGCGATCGCCGTCGTCCAGGCCGTCCCGACCGGGCCCGTCCGATCACCGTGCACGGTACTCACCCGAACCAACTCCGGGCCCGAGCCGGCAGATCCTGAACCCATCTGTGGCGTCATTTCGTCTTCCTTCCGATGCCGACGAATCCCGCCGATCTTCCAGGCCCGCGCCCACGACTCTACGCTGGTCCCATGCCGATCCACTTGCGCGCCGAAGCCGGCGACTACGCACCCCACGTGCTGTGCCCAGGCGATCCCCGTCGCGCCGCCTACATCGCAGAAACCTTCTTCGAGCCCGGCTACCGCTGCGTCAACGAGGAACGTGGGATGCTCGGCTTCACCGGCAGCTTCGACGGCAAGCCGATCAGCGTCCAGACCACCGGGATGGGCTGCCCGTCATCGGGGATCGTGTTCGAGGAACTCGTCATGCTCGGTGCCCAACGATTGATCCGAGTCGGAACGTGCGGCGGCCTGAAGGACGGGATGCGAATGGGCGACACCGTCATCGGCCTCAGCGCCACCGCAGAGGACGAGACGCCGCTACGACTCGCGAAGATGCCCTCGTACGCGCCGGCAGCCACGTTCGAGCTCGCCGAGGCCGCCGCCCGATTGAGTCGCGGACATGGCACGCCGGTGCACGTCGGCCCGATCGTGACCAGCGGTGTGTTCTATGACCCCGACCCCGACACCTTCGCCCGATGGAAGCGGGTCGGCCACATCGGGGTCGAGATGGAGGCAGCAATGATGTACACCGTTGCCGCGATCCACGGCATCGAAGCGCTCGCCATGATGACCGTGAGCGACCTCCTCGAGGAGTCCGGCGACACGACACGCATCTCCGACGAGGACCTCAGGGCCGGCGTTGACGCCATGATGCGCATCGCCTGCCACGTCGCCGTCAGCTGACGGCGCGCCGACGTCGTTCGAGCGGTGTGCGACCGCCGACGAGGTCGCCCTTCGCTGCGGCAGAGTCGGATCGTTCGAGCGCAAGGCGCGAAGAGCCGGAGGTGCCTCCGGGTAGCGAGCGGCGAGACGGAACGCCGCGACCGGGTCAACACGACACGACCAGACGTGCGCCCCATTCGGGATGTGTGAGGCGGAGGCGGATCGATCGAGCGCAAGGCGCGACGAGCCCGAGCTGCATCCCGGCAACGAGCGGCGAGACCGAACGCCGCGACCGGGCGATCCGGCCCGCCTCAGGAGCCGCCGGAAGCTTCCGCGACCTTCTGCTTGCCTGCGCTGATCCACGGCATCATGGCGCGGAGCTCGGCACCGACGACCTCGATCGGGTGCTGCTTGCCCTCGTCCTGGAGCCGGTGGTAGTTCTCGCGGCCGGACTCGCTCTCGGCGACCCATTCATCCGCGAACTGGCCCGACCGGATCTCGGCCAGGATCTCCTTCATCGTCTCCTTGGTCTGGGGCGTGATGACGCGCGGGCCTCGGGTCAGATCGCCGTATTCGGCGGTGTCGGAGATCGAGTAGCGCATGCCGGCAATGCCCTCCTCGTACATCAGGTCGACGATCAGCTTGACCTCGTGGAGGCACTCGAAGTACGCCATCTCGGGTGCGTAGCCTGCTTCCGTCAGCGTTTCGAAGCCGTACTGCACCAGCTTGGTGAGGCCACCGCACAGCACCACCTGCTCGCCGAACAGATCGGTCTCGGTCTCCTCGGGGAAGGTCGTCTCGATCACGCCGGCGCGGGCGCCACCGATCGCCTCCGCGTACGAGAGGGCGAGCGCCTTGGCGTTGCCGGTCGCGTCCTGCTCGACGGCGATCAGGGCCGGCACCCCGCCGCCCTCGGTGTAGGTCCGTCGCACCAGATGACCGGGGCCCTTCGGCGCGATCATGATGCAGTCGACACCCTCGGGCGCCGAGATCCGGCCGAAGCGGACGTTGAACCCGTGGGCGAACGCAATTGCGTCGCCCGACTTCAAGTGACTGGCGATGTGGTCGTCGAAGATCCGCTTCTGCTCGGTGTCGGGCGCGAGAATCATGATCACGTCAGCCCACTCCGCGGCGTCGTCGATCGACTTCACGGTGAGTCCGGCGTTCTCGGCCTTGGCCTTCGACGACGAGCCCTCGCGTAGACCGACGCACACATCGACGCCCGACTCCTTCAGGTTGAGTGCATGGGCGTGGCCCTGCGAGCCGTAGCCGATGATCGCGACCTTGCGGCCACGGATGATGGAGGGGTCGGCATCAGCCTCGTAGTACACGTTGGCGGCCATCTCAGCCCACCTTTCCTTTCATGTTCTTCGGGTTTGGCATGGCGCGCAGGTGTGCGCCGCGGTCGAGTTTGGGCAGCGCCACCCGCCCGGTGCGCTGGAGCTCCACGATGCCGTAGTCACCGAGCAGTTCCTCGAAATCATCCAGCTTGTCGGGGTGTCCCTCCAAACTGATCGTCAGTGCCTCGGCACCCACGGCGAGGATCTTGGCCTCGAAGATCGTGGCGACCTCCATCACCTGACCGCGCTGTTCGGCCTGAGCGCGCACGGTCGCGAGGAGGAGCTCGCGTTCCACCGAACGCCGCGGGTCGAGTTCACTGATCTTGACGACATCGATCAGCTTGAACAGCTGCTTGACGATCTGCTCGAGCGGTGTCGACTCGACGTCGACGACGATCGTGATCCGGCTCATCCCCTCGTCCTCGGCCGGTGCCACCGCGAGCGAGAAGATGTTGTAGCCGCGGCGTGCGAACAATCCGGCGACGCGGGCGAGCACCCCGGGACGGTTCTGGACGAGCACGGACAGAATGTGGTGGTTCAACGACGAACCGACGGGATTGATGGCAGTCATGGGCTTCTCCTGAGAGCCTGACGAGTTGTGCCTGGCACAACTCGTCAGGCGAGGCGGTCGCGGATAGCTTGTTGGGTGGGATGGACGAGCAGGTCGTCGTTCGACTGGCCGGCGGGCACCATCGGGAAGACCTTCTCGTCGGAATCGGTGCGGAACTCGACGACCACCGATCTGTCGTTGATCGAGTTCGCCTTCTCGATCGCCGGGGCGACCTCCTCGGGAGACTCGACCCGGATCGCGACGCAGCCCATCGACTCGGCCCACTTCACGTAGTCGGGGCACTCCGTCGACAGGTACACCTCGCTGTAGCGCTCGTCGTAGAACATCTCCTGCCACTGTCGGACCATGCCGAGGTAGCTGTTGTTGAGCAGCGCAACCTTGATCGGGATCCGCTCGACGGTGGCAGTGACGAGCTCCTGGGCGGTCATCTGGAAGCAGCCGTCGCCGTCGACGGCCCACACGGTGCGGTCGGGACGACCGACCTTGGCGCCGATCGCAGCCGGGATCGAGAACCCCATCGTGCCGAGCCCACCCGAGTTGACCCACGTGTAGGGCTCGTCGAAGTTCCAGTGGAGCGACGACCACATCTGGTGTTGTCCGACGCCCGAAGCGAGGATCGTCCCCTCCGGCGCGGCGTCACGGAGTTGTTCCAGGCAGTACTGCGGCTTGAGCGCCCGCCCGGGTTCCGACTGCTCGTAGACGGTCGGGAACTGCTCCTGCCAGCCCGAGATCCGGCTCTTCCAGGGACCGAGGTCGGGCTGCTCGAAGCCGCCCTCGCGCAGATCGCGGATCGCCTTGACCAGCTCTTCGGTCACGAGGCGGCAGTCGCCGACGATCGGCACGTCGGGTTTGCGGACCTTGCCCTGTTCCGCTGGATCGATGTCGACGTGGATGATCCTGGCGTCGGGCGCGAACGCGCCGACCTTGCCCGTGATGCGGTCGTCGAAGCGTGCGCCGAGCGCGATCAGCAGATCGCTCTTCTGCATCGCCGTCGTCGCGAACGCATTGCCGTGCATGCCGGGCATGCCCAGGTTGAGCGGATGGCTGTCGGGGAACACGCCGCGAGCCATCAAGGTGGTCACCACGTGGATCCCCGTCAGATCGACCAGCTCGCGCAGCACCTCGGCAGCGCGCGCCTTGAGCATGCCGCCACCGACGTAGAGGAGTGGACGTTCGGCCCGCATGATCAGCTTCGCGGCCTCCTTGATCATCCGCGGGTGACCCTTGGTCGTCGGGCGGTAGCCGGGCATCGAGGCGGCGACCTCGTCGTCGCTCGGCCAGTACCAGGTCATCTCGTTCTGCAAGACGTCCTTGGGCACATCGATGAGCGTCGGTCCGGGGCGACCCGTCGTTGCGATGTGGAACGCCTGGCGCACCGCCATCGGGACGTCCTCGGCGCTCATGATCAGCTCGTTGTGCTTGGTGCAGGACCGCGTGATGCCCACGGTGTCGCACTCCTGGAAAGCATCGGTGCCGATCGCGCCGGTGCCGACCTGACCGGTGATGCCCACCATCGGGATCGAGTCCATGAAGGCGTCCATGAGTGGGGTGACGAGGTTGGTCGCCGCCGGACCCGACGTCACCATCGCCACACCGGGCCGGCCCGTGACATGGGCGTACCCTTCGGCCATGTGACCGGCACCTTGTTCGTGCCGGACGAGGATGTGTCGGATCGACGACTCCAACAAGGGATCGTACGCAGGGAGGATGCACCCGCCCGGCAGACCGAACATGGTGTCGACATGCTCCATCTCGAGCGCCTTGATGAGTGCTTGCGCTCCCGTCATTCTGGTCATGGCTGGATCTCCTGCTTGGGCGGGGGGTGTGGCGGTGAGTTAGGGGCGGTGTGAGCGGTACCAGCCGATCGAATCGGCCGGAAAAACGAAAGGACCTCCCGTTTCGGGAGGTCGGGGCGCACGCGGCGAGGAGGGCCGGGTGCGCTAGTCGATGACTACTACGAGGGTGCGAGTGAGGGCACGCATCGCCCGTGAGTCTGCCAGAACAGGGGCGCGAACACAAGCCCGGCGCCACGACACTTGTCGTGGCTGGTCGGCGTCGACGAACCGGATCGTCGCGCTGGAGCGCCCGCGGCTGCCAACCGACGCGATCCGACTCCGGGGCCACCTCGTTCGCGAACCCGAATCGTGCGACCTCGAGTCGAGCTGCTCGGTTACCGTTCGTCCATGCGCGTCGCGGAGATCTGGCGGTACCCGGTGAAATCGGTCGGTGGCGAGACACTGGCGTCGGCGTCCGTCGACGAGCTCGGCATCGAGGGTGATCGAGGGTGGGGGGTGTTCGACCCGGCGACCGGCCTCGTGCTGACAGCGCGGCGCGAACCGGAGTTGCTGTTCCTCATGGCCCGCCTCGTCGACGGACGTCCCCTCATCACGTGTGATGAGGGCTCCGAACTCACCGACGACGACGCCCTGTCGGAGCACCTCGGTCGTCGGGTGGAGTTGCGGCCGGCGAGCATCGGCCCCGGCACGTTCGAGAACCCGATGGACGTCGACAACGAGGCCGACTGGGTCCGGTGGCAGAGTACGGGTGGCACGTTCCACGACGGTCGTTCGAAGGTCTCGCTGGTCTCGGACGAGTCGCTCGGCGAGTGGGACCGACGCCGGTTCCGCATCAATCTGATCCTCGACGGTGCGGGCGAGGACGAGATCAGGGGCGAACTCGCGATCGGCGACGCGACGCTCTCGATCCGAGGGCCGATCACGCGGTGCGTCATGGTCAATCGGGCCCAGCCCGGTCTCGCAAGGGACGTCTCGGTGTTGAAGCGGGTGATCCGTGAACGCGACAATCTGATGGGCGTCGGCGCCGTGGTGACCTCACCCGGAACGATCACCGTCGGCGATGAGTTGATCAGCCGCTGACGCTCGTTCCACGTCCGAGGCGTCGACGGACCTCGGGCACGGTCTCGGTCAGGTACGCCTCGAGCACGCCGGGGTCGACCGGAGCGCGAAGCGCGATGTTGACCATGTCGGCGCCCGACTCGTGGTACTCGAGGATGCGGTCGATCGCAGCGTCCGGGGTTCCGTGCAGCGACCCTCCCGCGACTCGATCCCACATGTCGCCCCAGTGCGCCGCGAGCGACGCTTCGTCGCGGCCCAGGTCGAACATCACGTTGATCGAACGCTCGACCTCCGACGGGTCTCGTCCGAGATCATCGCAGTGTCGATCGAGCACCGCGTTGAGCCTGCCGAACTCGGCCGGCGAGATGTAGGCGGCATTCCAGCCGCTGGCGTATCGCGCCGCCATCTTGAGGGTGCGCTTCTCGCCGACACCGCCGATCCAGATTGGCAGGTGGCCACGAACGGGTCCGGGCAGCATCGACGCATCCTCGGCCCGGAAGTACTCCCCGGTGTGCGTGGTACGTCCGCTCGTCAGGTAGCTGGTCAGCAACTCTGCCGCCTCACCGAGCATGTCGAGCCGCTTGCCGACGCCGGGGAAGTCGTAGCCGAAAGCTGCGGCCTCCCACTCGTGCCATCCGCCCCCGATGCCGAGTTCGAAACGTCCGCCTGAGATGTGGTCGATCGTGACGGCCGCCTTGGCGAGGAGGCCCGGGTTCCGGTAGCCGACGTAGAACACGAGGCAGCCGAGCCGGGCCTTCGTCGTCTCCGCCGCCAGCGCGCCGAGGCAGGCGACCGCCTCGAAGTGCGGGATCGTCCCACCGGCGGGCGGTGCCTCGTAGAGGTGGTCCCACACCGAGATCCAGTCCATCCCCGCGTCGTCGAGCCGGCGCCAGAGGGCTCGCATCTGGTCCATCGCCATGTTCTGCTGCCCCACGTGCGCCCCCAGCTGCATGCCGCGACCGTACCGTCAGGGGGCCGGGTCAGACGCCGCGAAGGCGCTCGGCCAGCGAATCGACCGCCGGATCGTGCACCGATCCGGCGCGGGTCGCGAGCACGAGATCGCGACGCACCAGCTCGGGGCCGATCGCTACGTCGTGGTGCCGCAGTGCCGGATCGACCGGGAGGACGGCCCAGCCCAGTCCGAGCACCACCATCTGCAGCAGGACGTCGGGCTGGTGGCTCTCGGCGGCGATCTTCATCGGCGCGCCGAGCTCGCGGAGCCGCTCGGCGATCCGGTGGCGGGTGTGCGACCCGTCGGGAAACAGCACCCACGGACCCCACGTGACCGGCTCGTCGACGACCACGCCCGTCGGTGCGATCACGTAGAGCGGCTCGCTCATCACGGGCACGATCGCGATCCCGGGCCGCGCGCTGGGAGGATCGACGCACACGATCAGGTCGAGTCGGCCGTCGCGCAGATCGTCGAGCAGTGCGCCCGACGGCGCTACCGACAGCATCAACTCGACGTCGGGGCGCTCGGCCCGGTACCCACGGAGGACATCGGGGAAGTGCACGACGGCGGCGACGTCGATCATGCCCACTCGGACCCGCCCGGTTCTTGCGGTGCGGACGCGGTCGGACCACTCGACGAGGTCGCGGGTGAGTCCGACGACCCGCCGCGCGTGGTCGAGCACCGGTGTGGCCGAGGAGCGCAGGACGCGTCGGCGACCCTCGGGCTCGAAGAGGCCGACGCCGATCCGGCGTTCGAGTTCGGCGAGTCCCTGCGAGAGCGCCGAGGGGCTCACACCGACCCGCTCGGCTGCGGCGGCCCATGTCGGCGCATCGGCGACCGACACGAGATACTCGAGTTGGCGGAGCGTGATGTCGGGCAGCGCAGCAGCGGGCACCCGCCGCAGAATAGTTCAGTTCGTCTTCACTATCGGTGTACGAGAATCAGAACCGCTTATTGTTTGACGACATGGAAGAACGACAGATCGCCCCGGCAACCGGCAAGCTCGGTGTCCTGACCGTGGGTCTCGGTGCCGTGTCCTCGACCCTGATCGCCGGCGTCGAGCTCGCGAAGCGGGGCGATGCCGCCCCGATCGGCTCGCTGACCCAGATGGCCACGATCCGGCTCGGGAAACGCACCGATCACCGCTCCCCGCTCATCCAGGACTTCGTACCACTGGCATCGCTCGACGACATCGTGTTCGGCGCCTGGGACCCCTTCCCGGACGACGCGTACGTGGCCGCCCAGCGCGCCGGCGTGCTCGAATCGGGCAGGCATCTCGAGGGGATCTCCGATGCCCTCCGCGACGTCCGACCGATGCCGGCCGCGTTCGATCGCACATACGTGAAGCGCCTCGACGGCGAGCACACGATGGAGACGATCGACAAGCGCTCGATGCTCAACGCGATCCGCGAGGACATCAACCGCTTCCGCGAGGAGAAGCAGGTCGAGCGGGTCGTGATGCTGTGGGCTGCGTCGACGGAGATCTTCATCGAGCCCGGTCCGGCGCATCAGTCGATCGAGGCGTTCGAGGCGGCAATCGACGCCAACGACCCCACGATCGCGCCTTCGATGCTGTACGCCTACGCCGCCATCCTCGAAGGCGTCCCGTTCGCGAACGGCGCCCCGAACCTGACCGTCGACATCCCGGCGCTTCGCGACCTCGCCGTCGAGCGCGGTGTGCCGATCTCGGGCAAGGACTTCAAGACCGGGCAGACCCTCATCAAGACGGTGCTCGGCCCGATGCTCAAGGCTCGCATGCTCGGACTCAGCGGCTGGTACTCGACCAACATCCTCGGGAACCGCGATGGGGAGGTGCTCGACGACCCGGACAACTTCAGGACCAAGGAGGAATCCAAGCTCGGCGTGCTCGAACACATCCTCGAACCGGAGAGCTTCCCCGAGTTGTACGGCGACGTCTACCACAAGGTGCGCATCAACTACTACCCACCCCGCGGCGACAACAAGGAGGGGTGGGACAACATCGACCTGTTCGGCTGGCTCGGCTACCCGATGCAGCTGAAGGTCGACTTCCTGTGCCGCGACTCGATTCTCGCCGCGCCGCTCGCGCTCGACCTGGTGCTGTTCTCCGACCTGGCCCAACGCGCCGGGATGTCAGGCATCCAGGAATGGCTGAGCTTCTATTACAAGGCGCCGATGGTCGCCCCCGGCCTGTACCCGGAACACGATCTGTTCATCCAGCTCACCAAGTTGAAGAACACACTCCGCTGGATGATGGGCGAGGACCAGATCACCCACCTCGGCCGGGAGTACTACGAGGAGGTCTGACTCGCGAGCACCCAACGCGCGAGCGAATCCCCGCCCACGAGCGCGTCATCGCTGCGGCGAGGGACCGGTTCGGTCGGCGTCGGTCACGATCAGGTGCAATCGGACGTCGTGGGGTTCGACCGGGAGCCGATCGACGATCTGGGGGGCGAAGCCGACGCCGATCGTCAAGCAGTCGGGTCGCAGTGTGCACAGGACCCGGTCGTACCATCCGCCCCCCTGACCCAACCGGTCGCCGTCTCCGGTGAAGGCCACACCAGGGACGATCGCCACGTCGATCCGTTCGGGATCGGCCGGCACCGATGCGTCGGGACGGTTGTCGGGGAGCACGACGATCTTGCCGTGCGCCTCGCACCAGGCGACGAACGGCGCCGTGATCGGCTCACCGGACACCGACTCGAACACCATCACGGTCTTGGCCGCGATCACACCGGGCACGGAGCGGACCCGAGCCCAGATCCGTTCCGATCGATCGATCCGATCGGGCAGGTCGCGCCGCATCGCGCTCATCTCTCGCCGGAGCTCTCGTTTCGTGTGCGTCAGGTCCGACACGCCACGGGAATCTAGTCTCGGTGACGATGAGCGAGACCCCAGACGACAACACCGCATTCGACGCCAAGCAGTTCCGGACCGTGCTCGGCCACTTCCCGACCGGGGTCACGATCGTGTCAGGTCTCCACGACAGCACGCCGGTCGGGTTCACGATCGGTTCCTTCACGTCGGTGTCGCTCGATCCGCCGCTCGTCGGTTTCCTGCCGATGAAGGACAGCGAGACGTGGGCCGCGATGGCGGACAGCGGTTCGTTCTGCGTCAACATACTCAGCCGACAGCAGGCCGACCTGTGCTGGAAGTTCGCCAAGAGCGACAACGAGGCGGACCGATTCGTCGATGTCGACTGGCACGCGGGTGCGACGGGTTCTCCGATCATCGACCGGGCGGTCGCCTGGATCGACTGCAACGTCGAAGACGTCTTCGAGATGGGTGACCACCTCTTCGTGCTGGGCCGTGTCGTGGCACTCGAAGCCGACGCCGACCACGACGGCGAGGGGCCCTTTCCCCTCCTGTTCTTCAAGGGCACGTTGGGGGGCTTCGCCGCCGAAGGTTGAACTCGACCGGACACCGCGGATGCGGCGAGGCGCAAGGGGCGTCAGCAGGCAGACTGGGCCGATGATCTCGGATCGCCGTCTCGGCACCGCCGTCGGACTCGACGTCTTCGCGATCGTCCTCTTCGTCGCGATCGGGCGACGGAACCACGACGAGAGCGGCGCGCTGACGGCCGTGCTCGAGACGGCCATCCCGTTCCTCGGAGGGCTCGCCATCGCGTGGTGGGTCACCAAGGCGTGGCGCCGACCGATACAGATCGCGACCGGGCTGCTGATCTGGCCGATCACCGTGCTCGTCGGGATGGTCCTGCGGCGCGCCGTGTTCGACGACGGCACTGCGACATCGTTCGTCGTCGTGGCGACGATCTTCCTCGGTGCCTGCCTGGTGGGCTGGCGCGCCGTGTGGCGGGGGTTCGAGCGGCGCCGACGGACCCGACGCAGCCCGACCGGAGTCGTGGTCAGTCGTCAGGTGCCTTGAGGTTCAGGTAGAGCACGATCAGGGCGCCGACGATGACGAGCCAGACGGCGAACCGGACGAGGAACCGGATCGTGCCGATGATCGCTCCGAGCAGCCAGTAGACGACGAGCGCCACGATGATCCAACCGATGATGGTCGCCAGGGTGCTGCGGGGCCTCGTCGCCATCTGACACCACCCTACGATCGTTCGGCACCCGTTGGTCGCACCCGAGGCCCCGGCGACGTGTTCCGGCCTCGACCCAGCTCGTGAACGGCGGCCTCGTGCGCCGATCGCCAGGTGGCGGACGGTCTGACCGGTGGAGCGTTCGCGCCCGATCTCGGCGACCCAGGTCGAACACCGTCGCAACCGCGACGTGCCGCAGGTCGCACGCGCGCCGCTACCACTGGACGAGGTCGATCGTCTCGCCGCGCTCGAACAGCTCGGAATCCTCGATACGCCGCCAGAGGAACGCTTCGATCGACTCGTCCGTCTGGCCGCCGCCTCGCTGGGCACACCCATCGCACTGGTCTCCCTCGTCGACGAACGACGGCAGTGGTTCAAGGCTCGGGTCGGGCTCGACGCAGTCGAGACGCCCCGCGAGCACGCCTTCTGCGCCCATGCCATGGTCGAACCGGGCGACGCTCCGATGGTGGTCGAGGATGCCACCCGCGACGCACGCTTCGCGGCGAATCCGCTGGTCATCGGTGATCCGCACATCAGGTTCTATGCGGGCGCCGTCCTGCGCGACCCGAGCGGCCAACCGATGGGGACGCTCTGCGCGATCGATCGATCGCCCCGCGGCCTGACACCCGAGCAGGCGCAGATCCTTCGTGATCTCGCCGATCTCGTCGAGCACGAGCTGGCCAAGACCGTGCGGGACGACGTCGTCGTCGCACTCGAACGGAGCGAGCGCAGCAAGGCGACACTGATCGAAGCGCTGGGCGACGGTCTGGTCGTGCAGGACCCCGACGGACGCATCGTGGAGTGGAACGACACCGCCGCCCGACTGCTCGGCCTCACCGACGACGAGCTGAGTGGCCGCACGTCGTTCGACAGTCGCTGGCGCGCGGTGCACCCGGACGGACGCCAGTGGCCCGGCGAGGAGCATCCGGCGATCGAGACACTCCGCACCGGCCAACCCGTCACCGACCGCACGATGGGCGTCCATCGACCCGACGGCTCGCTCATCTGGCTGAACGTGAACTCTCGACCGATCCTCGACGGGTCGGGTCGGGTCGTGAGCGCCCTGACCCTGTTCGCCGACATCGCGGCCCGATTCGACGCCGGTCGCATGTCGGAGACGATGGCGCTGCGCCTGCGGCAGGCGATCGATTCCTCGGGGATCGGCACGGCGATACTGGATGCAGCCGGATCCACCGTGTTCGTGAACGAGGCGTACTGCGAGATCATCGGACGGTCTCCCGACCAGGTGCTGGGTCGCCCTCACACCGTGTGGGTCCACCCCGACGACCTGGCCGACGACGGCAACGAGGCGCTCGGAATCGGACGCGGCGACGCGGTCCGCTCGACGATCGACGTCCGCGTCGACACCGGAGACCGTGACGAACGATGGGTGCGTACCCACGTCTCGCGCCTCGACGACGCCGCCTCGGGTGAGCGATTCATCATCCAGCTCGAGGACGTGACCAACCAGCGACAGCTCGAACTGGCCCTCAGGCACAGCGAGGAGGTCGCGCGCATCTCGCTCGACGCACTGGAGCAGGGCGTCGTGCTCGCAGACGTCACCGGCATGATCCACACGATCAACCCCGCCGCGACGCGCATCCTCGGCTTCACCGCCGCCGAGCTCACCGAACGTTTCCGTTCGGGCGACTGGATCTCGTACGACGAGTTCGGGACACCGCTCCCACCCGAACGACGACCGCTCAACCGGACGCTTCTGCAGGAGCAAACGGTGCGCGGCGACATCGTGGGGTGGCGCCATCGAGACGGACACCTCGTCCTGCTGCGGGTCTCTGCGATCCCGATCTCGCCCGACACCGGTGGACACCCGCGCGTCGTCGTCGCGTTCGCGGACGTGACCGAGCAACGACGCGCAGAGAGACTGCTCGACGCGACCCTGGCGACGGCACCGGCGGGCATCGCGGTGGTCGATGCCGACCGGACGATCGTGAGGTGCAACCCGACGTTCGGCGCTCACGTGGGTGTCGACGACCAGACCCTCCCGGGCCGGGATCTGGACGATCTCATCGACCCACCCGTCGGGTTCGCCGCGTCCGACCGGTCGCCCGGTGCCACCGAGCGGACGATCGAACATCCGGACGGGACGTCCACCTGGTTCGAGACACGGGCCGCCACCATCTCCGGGCTCGACGACCCGCTGAGCATCGTCGCCACGTTCGACATCACCGAACGCAAGCAACTGGAGCTCGATCTGGAGCGATTCGGGCACCTGTTCCGACACGCCAACGACATCATCACGGTCGTCGACGCCGACGGACAGGTGCTGTACGCCAGCCCGTCGAACGAGCGAGTGCTCGGCTACCCAGATGGCTGGCGGAGCCCGGGCGGAGTGCTCGACCTCATCCATCCGGACGATCTCGCCGCAGCGCTCCCGGAGTTCGGGGCGCTCGTCGACGGAACGCGCTCGCCCGAGCCGTTCAGGATGCGCGTCCGCACGTTCGACGGGTCGTGGAAGTACATCGAGACGCTCGCGACCAACCTGATCGACGAACCGTCGGTTCGGGGGATCGTCTTGACATCGAGAGACGTCACCGAGCGCCAGATGATGAGCGACGAGCTCGCCCACCGGGCGACGCACGACCCGCTCACCGACCTCCCGAATCGAGCGGTCGTCGGCGACCGCCTCGGTGCCGCGCTGTCACGGTCGTTGCGCGAAGGCACCCCGGTCGGGTTGTGCTATCTCGACCTCGATCGTTTCAAGCAGGTCAACGACACCCTGGGCCACGCCGCCGGCGACGCAATCCTGGTCGAGGTCGCACGACGGCTCCGCCAGGGAGTCCGCGGAAGCGACCTCGCGGCCCGAGTCGGAGGCGACGAGTTCGTCATCGTGCTCGATCTCGTGATCGACGCACAGAACGCCCTCTACGTCGCCGAACGCATCCACCGCCGACTCACCGAACCGCCGCTCAGCGTCGGAGAACTCACCGTCGGGGTCAGCGTCGGCGTGACCGTCAGCGAGATCGACGACACCCCGTCGACGCTCCTGTCGCGAGCTGACGCAGCGCTGTACCACGCGAAGCGGTGCCACCGCGGCGGGATCCAGTTCCGGGCGCCGACCACGGCCGCCCTCGACTGATCGGAGCGCGACGGGCCGATCACGACGGTCCGGCGGCAAGATCTGCTGCACGCCTGTCCGGAGCACGCGCGAAGGTCAGACGATGTTCGTGATCGCGCCCTTCTCGGCACCCTGGGCGAGCTTGGCGTACTTCGCCAGAACGCCGCTCGTGTAGCGAGGGGAGTTCGGTTCCCAGCCCGCTCGCCTCTGCGCCAACTCGGCGTCATCGACCAGGAGGTTCAGCGAGAACGACGGCACGTCGATCCGGATCACGTCACCGTCACGCACGAACGCTATCGGACCACCATCGACCGCCTCTGGCGCAACGTGCCCGATGCAGAAGCCCCACGTGCCCCCAGAGAACCGACCATCGGTGATCAGCGCCACATCGGCGCCGCGACCGACACCCTTCAACGCACCGGTGATGGCGAGCATCTCACGCATCCCCGGACCACCCTTTGGACCCTCGTACCTGATCACGATCACGTCACCCGGTCGGATCTCGCCGCCCATGACGGCCGCCATCGCACCGTCCTCGCCGTCGAACACGCGGGCCCGCCCCTCGAACGAGCGCTGCTCCTTCGAGAGTCCGGCAACCTTGACGACCGAGCCGTTGGGAGCGAGGGTGCCGGTCAGGATGTTGAGACCACCCTCGGCGTTGATCGGGTTCGAGATCGGGTACACCACGGTCCCGTCCGGTGCGGGCGGGTCGATCGCGGCGAGATTCTCGGCCATCGTCCGGCCGGTCACGGTGACCTCGTCGCCGTGGAGCAGCCCCTCGTCGAGGAGATGCTGCAACACGACCGGAACACCACCGATGCGGTCGAGGTCGCTCATGTGGAACTTGCCACCCGGCTTCATGTCGGCGATGTGAGGAACACGTCCGGCGACGCGGTTGAAGTCGTCGAGATCGAGGTCGACGCCGGCCTCGTTCGCGATCGCGAGGAGGTGCAGCACGGCGTTGGTCGATCCGCCGATCGCGTTCGCGAGCGCGATCGCGTTCTCGAACGCACCCTTGGTCAAGATGTCGTGCGGGCGCAGACCGATTCGCAGCATGTCGACCACCGCCTCACCTGAACGACGGGCGTCGTCCTCACGTCGACGATCGACGGCCGGCGGCGATGCAGACCCGGGGAGCGACAACCCCAGCGCCTCGCCGATCGAGCTCATCGTGTTGGCCGTGAACATGCCACCGCAGGCGCCCTCACCCGGGCAGGCGTTCTTCTCGATCGCGTACAACTCCTGCTCGGTGATCGTGCCGGCGGCGCACGCACCGATCGCCTCGAAGACCGAAGTGATGTCGAGTGCTCTCCCGTTGAGGTAGCCCGGCAAGATCGAGCCGTTGTAGACGAACACCCCGGGCAGGTCGAGGCGGGCGATCGCCATCATCATGCCCGGCATCGACTTGTCGCAGCCACCCGTGGCCACGAGACCGTCGAGCCGCTCGCCGTGCATCACGGCCTCGACCGAGTCGGCGATGATCTCGCGGCTGACCAACGAGGCGCGCATCCCTTCGTGCCCCATCGAGATGCCGTCCGAGACGGTGATCGTTCCGAACTCGAGCGCGACCCCGCCGGCACGGCGCACACCCTCCTTGGCGGTGGCGGTCAACCGACGGATCGACATGTTGCACGGGGTGATCTCGTTCCAGGAGGACGCGATCCCGATCTGGGGCTTCTCCCAGTCGTCGTCGGTCAGACCGACCGCACGCAGCATCGATCGCGACGCAGCCTTCTGGATCCCGTCGGTGACGTCGCGCGAGCGCGGTTTGACGTCGACGCTCGTCTCCGACGGGTTGGCGCTGGAACTGCTCGTCATGGAGGTGAGGGTAGTGCGCGACGTCGGCGGCCCGCCTGGTGCCATGGGCACCCCGTACGACGTGGCCGACCACTACCGTGGCGCCGTGCGAACCGGGAGGCGAAGGTGACCGTGGGCAACGTCCTGGTGTTCGTCGTGATCGCCGTCGTCGTCGGCGCAGCCGCCTACCTCGTGTACCGGTATCAGGAACACCAGAAGGCCAAGCTCCGAGCGATCGCCGCCCAGCACGGTCTGCAGGTCGACGTCGGCACCAAGAAGCCACCGAAACTCGAATTCGACCTGTTCGACAACGGGAGCAGCAAGAAGGTCCGGGCCCAGATGTGGCGGGCGGGCGAACAGGACAGCGTGTTCCAGTACGAGTACACGGTGAAGTCCGGCGAGAGTTCGAACACATACCGTTTCACGGCAGCACTGATCCAGATCCCCTTCCGAGCGCCGCACCTCACGATCTCGACCGAGAACTGGTGGTCGAAGATCAAGCGCGCCGTCGGGATGCGCGACATCGAAGTCGAATCGCCCCAATTCAACGATCGCTATCAGGTCCGATGCAACGACGACCGATTCGCGATCACGCTCCTCGACCCACCGACGATCGCGTGGTTGCTGTCGGCGGGGAGCGGCGAGGGTTCCGTCACCTTCGAGTTCGGGGGCACATGGCTGCTCTGCCACTGCGATCAGCTCGACGTGGAGCGCCTGCCCGGGATGCTGACGTGGGCTCAGTCGGTTCGTGACCGGCTGCCGAGGGTGCTCACGGAATTGTACGGAACCGATCGATCGTGACCCAGAACGTCATCGCAATCGTCGTCGTGGTGGCGTTGCTCTTCCCCGGTGGATGGTGGGTCTCGCACACGCGCCTGGTCGCCGCGACCAATGATGTCGAGGGCAGTTGGGCCGACGTCGATGCCGAACTGCAGCGCCGCCACGGCCTCGTCACGCAACTCGTCGCCGCCGTGCAGGCCGCGGCGGACCACGAACGCGAGCTGCTGGTCGACCTCTCTCGCCGCAACGACGCTGCGTCCGCCGCGCCCCATACACCGGCGGCGGCGAGCCAACTCGAGCCGCCTCTCGCCGATGCGATGGGCCGCGTGGTCGCGCTCTGGGAGCGCTATCCGCAGCTCAACAGCCAACAGAACTTCCTGGAGCTGCAGCACCAGCTGGCGATGATCGAGGATCGGATCGCCGCCGCACGGCGGTTCTACAACACCCGCGTCGAGCGCCTCAACCGGCGGATCGAGGCGTTCCCCTCAGCGCTCGTGGCGCAACGTCACGGGTTCGCGAAGGCCGACTTCTTCGACGCCTGAACGCTCGGCGACCCGCCCGCGGGGGACGCCACCACGTGCTGCCAGAGCACCACCAAGCCGACCATCGCGACGACCGCCCCACCGAGGAAACCGGCACGCTTGGTGAAGATCTCACCGACCGCACCGAGTGCGACGCCGCCCACGATCGTGCCGATCTCGAAGAACATCGTGAACGAGCTCAGCGCGCTCGCCCGCTCTCCGTCACCCACACGGTTCACGACGTTGGCCATCAGCGACGGGTACATGAACGCCATGCCGACACCCATCCCGCCTGCGCCGATCCACAGCGCCCACGGCTCCGCGACCGCCGCCATGAGTGTCAGCGATGCTGCCAGCGATCCGAGCGCGATGGTGACCATCCGATGCTCGCCGACGCGCTCGGGCATCTTGGCGCCGAACAGGCGAAGGCTCAGGCTGACCGCGCTGTAGACGAGAAACAGACCGGCCGAACCGGCCAAGCCGATGGCGCGCGAGTGCTCCGGGATGAAGGCCGAGAAGACGGAGAACGCGGCGATCCCCGATGCGAGCACCAACCCGGGCCAGAAGGCCGCCCGGTGGAACAGCGGTGGCTTGCCCTCCGGTGCCGGCGACGAAGACCGATCGACCCGCTTCGGAACCCCCAGCACCGTGACCGCGGCCAGCGCAGCGAAACAGCCGGCGACGACGAACGCGAGGCCGTAGCGATCGTCGCCGAGAACCCACTCCCCGATGGTCGGTCCGATGCCGATGCCACCGTACACGGCGACCGAGAAGTAGCTCGCCGCCTCGGCGCGTCGGTGCGGGGGCGAGAGATCGGCGATCAGAGTCGCCGCCGCCACGAAGAGCGCCGCTTCGCCGAGGCCCATCACGGCCCTCAGCACGATCACGTGCCACAAGGTCGTGGCGAGTCCGGTCGAGGCACCGGCCACCGCCGCCATCAGTGCGCCCGCCATCATCAGCGCCCGCCGACCGAATCGTTCGGTCAGCCGACCGAGGAACGGCCTGGCGAACACGGCCGCCACCGCGAAGGACGCGACGGCCAGCCCGACGCCGAACTCGCCGTAGCCGAGCTCGTCCTCGATGAAGCGCGGCACCGTGACGAGCACCATGCCGATGTAGAAGAAGAAGACGAACGCAGTGACCGTCACCGAGATGAACGGGCCGGTGACGAGCCGCCGGCGCTCGTGGTCGGTGTCGGAGACGTCGGGCAACACGGTCGTCATGGTCGTCGGTGCAACCGGGAATCGCACCATCGGATTCCTGACGGGCGAACGGTCGTGCGTCACATCGTCGGCGCGAGCGGCTCGGGCCCCGGATTCGTCAGATTCGGGCGACGTCGACTGCGACCTCGAGATCCTGGCCGGTCGCCGGTCCGATCATCACCCCACGCACGGGGATCACGTCGGCGTAGTCGCGTCCCCATGCCACGGTGACGTGATCGTTGACGGGGAGGTGACCGTTGGTCGGATCGAAGTCGACCCAACCGGCCCTCGGCGTCCACAACGAGCACCAGGCGTGAGACGCATCGGCGCCAACCAACCGCTCCTGGCCGGGCGGCGGAAGCGTCTCGATGTAGCCGCTCACGTAGCGGGCAGGGAGACCCAACGATCGGAGGCAGCCGACCGTGAGATGGGCAAAGTCCTGGCAGACCCCACGCCGCGCCCCGAGCACCTCGTGGAGCGGCGTCGACACGTTGGAGAAATGGGGATCGAACTCGTAGCTCCCGTGGATCTGGGTGCACAACGCCCGCGCCGCCTCGACGATCGGTCGGCCCGGAGTGAACGATGCGGCTGCGATCGTGCGGAGGGTGGGAGCGAGGGCGACGAGATCGATGAACGTGGACCTGGACCGGAACGAACCGATGTCGATCGCGAGATCGCCCTCCGCCGACCCGGCGAGGGCGGCGACCTCCTCCCACGGGGTGTCGTCGGTCGGCGTCCCCCTCTCGACGATCTCGACGACGCTCGAGGCCTCGACGACCATCTCGCCGTGCGGCTCGTGCAAGCCGAACTGGTTGACGAGATTGCCGAAGGCATCGAGGTACGAGTCCCACTCCGAGGCCGTGGGGCGCAGCTCGACCGAGGAATCGTGGACGATCTGCCACGGCGTGGGGCGCGGAACGAGACAAGCGACCGTGTACCCGTCGGTCATCGTGTCGCCGTACCGATACGCGGTGCGGTGCGACACGCGGTAGGTGATCGAGGTCAACGTCCGGCTCCGGTCGGGCGCATCACGATCGGGTTGACCGGTGTCGAGAACCAACGGCTCACGATCCGCTCCCCCGCCTCGACGACGATCGTGCGCACGGCGGGAACGAGTTCGTCGATCGGCAACAGCAACGACGCCGTCGCTCGCTCCACGAAGTCGTCACCCAGCGCCCATTCGCCGTCGGCCGCATGCTGTTGCAGACGTGCGATCGCGGCGGCCAGCGATCTCGGATTGCTCTCGTCGTGGACCATCAGGTTGATCGCCGCGTCGATCTCGACATCGCTGCGATATCGGCGACGGTAGGCCACGAGGCTGTCGTTGGCGGCGAGCAGGACTTCGATCGCCGCCGACCGGACCTCTTCGGCAGCCACCGAGTCGCCGCCGGCGTCCGGCCCGATGGAGGGGTCGAACACACCGTCGATCAGATCGAGCACCACGAGGCACCGTTCGAGTCGTCGACCGGTGTCACCGATCCGCCACGCCGGTCCACGCACCGTGCTCTCCTGCCAGAGCCCGGCGAGGGCAGCGAAGTCCGCCAGCACGGCGTCGAGATCGTCGACGACGGTCAGGTGCCGCTGCAGCGACGAACGGAGCTCGGCGAGGTGGGACAGGACACGCCCCGTCGTCACCGACAGGTACTCGCGTACGGTCGTCGCCTCGGTCAGGAGCGAGCCGATCTCGGCCGCGACTGCATCACCGACGAACGACAGCTCCGTGTGCAAGGTGTCGGCGGTCGGCGCGGCGAGCGGCTCGAAGCCCCGCTGGCGACGAACGCCGGCGACGACTCGACACATGCGGGTGGTCCAGGCACCGCCGTGCATGCCGGCGAGTCCGGGGTCCTGTTCCAGACGCGACGACACGACGCGCATCGTGCGAGCCATCGCCTCGGCACGCTCGGCCGCCCGGTTGGTCCAGTAGAGCGCGTCGGCGGCGCGGGTCGGTACCGATCGACCGAAGTCGACCTGAGGCAGCCGCGGCCCGACCCTCGGTGCCACCGTGTGGCCGAGCACCCACACGTCCTTGGCCATGCAGGCGGTCGGCGCTCGCGGGTCGTCGCCCGGTGCGAGCACTCGACCGGTGCCGCCGGGGAGCACGTGCACGCGCTCACCGTCGTGCACGGCGAACAACCGCAGGACGACTCCCGCCGCCTCGATCCGGGGACCGAGCGAGCCGGGTGCGAGCGGCACCGAGACGGGGACGCGACGGACGTCGTCCCAACTCGGCAGCGCCTGCTCCAGTGGGCACAGGCGGTCGATGCCCTCGGTGACGAGCGCAGCGAGCTCGCGCGCTTCGAGCACACCCGCACCGTGCGCGTTGGCGAGTGTCACGCCCCCGGCACGCACCGCCTGCAACAAGCCCGGGACGCCGACCGAACCACGCGCCGCCACCTCGAGCGGATCGACGGTGGGATCTTCGAGTCGCCGGTACAGCACGTCGACGGGTTCGAGCCCGTCGAGGGTGCGCAACCAGACCCGCCGCCGGCGCACCACGAGATCTGCGCCCTCGACCAGGTTGACGCCGAGCTGTACGGCCAGGAAAGAATGGTCGACGTACGACGGGTGGTCGAGTCCGCCGGAGAAGAGCACGATGCGCGGGCTCTCGACGTCGGAGGCGGCGACGAGCGCGCGGCGAACGGATCCGGAGAACCTTGCGACCGAAGCGATGTCGGCCTCGGTCATCACGTCGGGAAGCACCCGCGACATCACGGATCGATCGAGCAGCGCGTATCCCAGCCCGGGCGGCGCATCCGTGAGATCCTGCACCAACGACCACACCCCATCGGTGTCGAGGGCGACATCGACGGCGTAGGTGGTCAACCAGCGCTTCGGTGTCGAGCCCACGGCGTTGATGCGATAGCGGTCGGTCGATGCGAGTGCCTCGGCGGGCACGATCCGCTCGCGCACGATCTGCCGACGACCGTACAGGTCGGCGACGACGACCTCGAGCGCCTCCATCCGTTCCGCAACTGCGAGCGACAGCCACCGGAACGTCGACGCGTCGAGCACGACCGGAATCGGATCGACGCGCCACGGGCGACTCTCGATCGCGGCGAGCCGACCGTCGGCCCGCACCGGGAGATCGTGCACCAGATGACCGGCACCGTCGGCGGCGAGCAGTCGGTCGGCGCGCGCCTGACGTGCGCGCAGCGCATCGACGTCGAGCAGCCGCCGTCGCAGCTCGCCGGGCGGCAGCAACAGCGATCCCGCCTGATCGCTCATGGTGGACGTCACTGGCACAGCGTCGCAGTTCCGGACGGCTCCGCCAAGCCGGGCCGCGATGTCAGCGAACCGACGCGACGTAGCGGTCGTGGATCGCCCGGTCGAGTGTCGAGATCGCGTTCTGGACACGATCCATCGCACGATCGAGCTCCGGACCCGCCGTGACGTCCGGATCGGAGTTGGCAAGCGCCGCCTCGGTCTCGTCGAGAACGGCGATCACGTCGTTGGGCGTCGGCATCTCGACCAGCACGCTGCGAATCTCGTCGAGGCAGCCCTGCACGGACCGCGGAAACGCGGAGTACGAGACGAGGAACCGCACGACCGCGAGCCCGTCGATCGGACCGCGAACCGCCCGTTGGTACATCTGCAACGCCGAGACCGACCGCAAGACGCTCATCCAGCGAACCTCGTCGTTGACGAGCTCGTCGCGGTTCGTCGCCGCGAGCTGCAGGATGCCGGCGGCCGCCACACCCAGGACGCGCGTCGTCATGTCGGCACGCTCCACCAGGCGTCCGAGCCGGAGCATGCGGAACTCGTTCGACCGTGTCATCGTCGATTCGAGGATGCCGTCGAGCCGCCGGCTGATCTCGACGACGCGCACCAGGAATCGGTCGCGGAGCTGCCGTTCGACGGCGCCCGACGCGGTGGCGTCGACGTACTGGGAGAGCTGGTTGATCGCCTGCCACGCCTCCCGCGGCATCACCTCGCGGGTCGTGCGGAGGTTCTCCCTCGCCGAGCCGACGGTCCGCACGATGCTCGACGGATTGGAGCGATCGGCGATCAGGTAGCGGAGGACCGACATCTCCCCCGACGGGTCGGAGGCCGGGGTCTCGAACGACGAGCTGGATCCGGTGAGGGCGGCGAGGGGCTCCCAGCGGAGCAGCTCATGGCTCGGGTAGTCGACGACCAGATCGTTGTACGCGCGGATGATACGAGCGGTGTCCTCCGATCGTTCGACGTAGCGGGCACCCCAGTAGAGACGGTCGGCGGTGCGGGCGAGCAGCAGCGCCATCAGCCGATCGTGCCCTGCGATTGGTTCTGCTGTTGTTGCTGTTGCAGACCACCTGTCGTGTCGTAGGAGCCATCGATGATCCATGTGTCCTTCGACCCGCCTCCCTGGGACGAGTTCACGATCAGCGAGTCCTTCGGGAGAGCGACACGGGTCAGGCCGCCCGGCGTGACATAGCTCGACGCCCCGGTGAGCACGAAAGGTCGCAGGTCGACATGGCGCGGCTCGACGCCCTCCTCGACCAGTGTCGGAACGGTCGACAGCGACAGGATCGGCTGGGCCACCCAGTTCCGGGGATCGCGCTCGATCGCCGAGATGGCCCCGTCGAGCTCGTCGCGCGTCGCCCGGTTGCCGATCACAATCCCGTACCCGCCGCTCTCGTTCGCTGGCTTCAGAACGAGATCGCCGATGTTCTCGATCACGTGGCGGCGCTCGTCGTCGTACATCGTCCGGAAGGTCGGCACGTTGGGGATCAACGGTTCCTGCCCGAGGAAATAGCGGATCAGGTCGGGCACCCACGCATAGACCACCTTGTCGTCGGCGACGCCGGCCCCGGGTGCGTTGGCGAGACCCACGTTGCCGGCCTTCCAGGCGCGAACCAGTCCGCGTACGCCGAGTTCCGAGTCTGGCCGGAACGCCTCCGGGTCGAGGAAGAGGTCGTCGATCCGTCGGTAGATGACGTCGACCCGCTCGGGTCCGTCGATCGTCGTCATGTACACGCAGTCGTCGTCATCGACGATCAGGTCCGCGCCCTCCACCAGCTCTGCGCCCATGCGCTGAGCCAGGAACGAGTGCTCGAAATACGCGGAGTTGAAGATACCGGGCGTGAGGACCGCCAGTTGCGGGTCGTGGACGCCGTCGGGCGCCAGCGACGTCAGCAGCTTGTTGAGCTCGTCGGTGTAGCCGTCGACGGGGCGGATCCGTTGACGTTCGAACAGCTCGGCGAAGGCACGCTTCGCGACGCCCCGGTTCTCGATGACGTAGCTGACTCCCGAGGGGACTCGTAGGTTGTCCTCGAGCACGTACATCTGCCCATCGTCGTCCCGGACGAGGTCGGTCCCGGAGATGTGGGCCCACACGCCGTGCTTGGGATGGACACCGCGGCACTGGGGTCGGAAGTTCACCGACGCCTCGAGCAGGTCGGCGGGGAACACTCCGTCGGCGATGCATCGCTGATCGTTGTACAAGTCGTCGATGAACAGGTTGAGCGCCCGCAGCCGCTGGCTCAGCCCGGCGGTGATGACGTCCCACTCGCCGCCATCGATGACCCTCGGGATGATGTCGAACGGCCACGCCCGGTCGATGTTCTCGCCATCGGAATACACCGTGAACGTGATCCCCATGGTGAGGATGTCGAGCTCGGCGAGGCGTTGTCGGTCGCGCAACTCGTCCTCACCCATCGATCCGATCAAGTTCATCAACGCAGCGGCGACCGGCCGCGGTTCGCCGGCGTCGGTGAGGAGCTCATCCATTCCCGCCCGACCATAGGACATTCCCGGCATCTGGTCGTCTGCCGACCGGCGATGTTCACGGAGCCGACACAGTCGGCGTCTCGGCGCCGGGCCGCGCCGTGTCGGAGGTCGCTGCCGAGCGCGCGTTGGTGGCGGACTCGCGGAGCGCAGTCCGGATCCAGGATCGGGCCAGCCACCCGCCGGCGACCGCCAGGCCGAGCCCGATCGCGAGGAGCACCAGGGCCGCGCCACGCTGCGGACCGACGCCGATCACCTCGCCGACCGAACCGGCGAGCACCCCGTCGGCGCGCAGCGCCGGGATGGCCAGATGGGCGACGGCCACCCCTGCGGCGACGGATCCGATCGGTTCGAGGGCCCGACCGATCGCCGACCGCAACCCGAACACCCTGCCCTGCATGCTCGCCGGGACTCGCTCTTGGTACACGGTCGCCACCGCCGCGTTGACCGCCGGGACAGCCACGAGCGCGATGAACACCCCGGTCACCACCAGGGCGAAGTGAGGTCGCACGGCGGCGATCGCGCATCCGGTGCCTGCGACCACGAGTGCGTGCGCGAACGTGCCGATTCGGTCCGGGGCCACACCTCGCCGGCCGACCGCGACCGAGCCGACGATCATCGCGATACCCCCCGCTCCGAGGGCCAGTCCGGCGCGGGCCGTGCCGCCGAGATCGGTCGCGACGACGAGCAACGCGACGTTGAAGAACGACAGGAGGAAGTTCACGACGGCCATGACGACGAGGAGACCGATCAGCGGCCGACCGTGGGATCGGAGCCATGTCCAGACCGTGTTCCAGCTGCCGTCGTCGTCCACCGGCTCGACATCGACATGATCACCGAAGCGGACGAGCGCCGTCGTCGCGACGGCGATCGCGAACGTGGCCAGGTCGACCATCAAGACGGCTTCGATCCCGAACCATGCGACCAGCGGTGTGGCGAGGACCGGACCGAGCACGATGCCCATCGCCGGACCGAGCTGGTTGAGCCCGTTCGCACGGTCGAGCGCGCCCGGTTCGACGAGCGCCGGGACGGCAGCTTGCGCCGCCGGCCACTGGAAGGCGTTGCCGACGCCGCCGAGGAAGCCGGCGACGACGAGATGCCAGATCTCGAGCCGGTGGGCGAGCACGAGCCCGAGGGCGATCGCGGGACCGATCGCCGCGAATGCGTCGGCAGCGATCATGACCGTGCGTCTCGGGAACCGATCGGCGTGCTTGACGAGCGGCGCGGTGAGCACGTACGGGGCAGCTGCCAGCGCTGCCAGCGCGCCCAGCCATGCGGCGTCGCCGGTCTCGACGAAGACGTAGACGGCGACGCCGACCCCCGACAGCACGGTCCCGATCGCCGACATCGTCTGGCCCGCCCAGACGGTCAGGAACCGCCGACCGAGTCGTGGCGGGTCGAGTCGTGGCGGGTCGAGTCGTGACCGGCCGGGGCGCCTCACCGATCGAGGCGATGTCGGCGAAGCGAACGCCGGAGGCGGGTGTGGCTGGCGATCGTACGCCGTTCGTCGTGGTCGAGCTCGACCACGTAGCGACGGTAGAGGGGGTCGAAGGTTCCGTTCATGGTTTCATTCAATCACATTGAACGTCTCTATTCAACCTATTTGAATAAATATTCAACCCGAGTGAACGACGAGCGATCGAGTGGTAGGGTGGCGACGTGTCGGAGGCGGGAGAGCACGAGCAGCCCGGGGAGTCGGTCGTACCTGCCGACGGATGGGAACCGGTCGAGGGCGTCACGGAGCCGATCGACCGATTCGAGATGCACGATCTCGACCTGCTCGCCGAGGTCACCCACCCCATCCGCGGGCCGATCCTGCGTCGATTGAAGGAGCCACGGACCGTTGCCGAGATCGCGGCCCTCCTCGATGCGCCGGTCACCCGGCTCTACCACCACGTCAACCGCCTCGAGGCCGAGGAGCTGATCCGGGTCGTCGCGACACGACGTGTCGGGGCCGCGACCGAACGCCGCTACCAGGTTGCCGCCCGCTCGTATCAGATCGCACGCGAACTGTTCGACACGATGGACGACCGCGAGATGGCGATGGCACTCGGATCCTTGTTCGACGTCGCAAAGGTCGATCTGCAGCGCGAGGTCGAGGCCGGAGGGTTTCGCAACATCGACGACCCCGAACAGCACTCGACCCTCTCGCTCGGCGAGCTGCACCTCTCCGCCGACCGCCGTCGCGAGCTGGTGCTGCGGCTCAACGAGATCGTGCAGGAGTTCACGTCCGACGTCTCCGACGACGACCCCTCGGGAACGCGGATGACGCTGATGGTCGCGGCGTTCCCGTCACACCGTTGATCCCGGTGGGTGATGTGAGGCCGTCGAGCACGTCATCCACGTCGGGCCGGACGGGCCCGTCAGGTCGCCGGTGGCTTGGGCTCCTTGGGCAGTCCGAGCACGCGCTCGCCGACGATGTTGCGCTGGATCTGGCTCGTCCCGCCCCAGATCGTCTCCGAGCGCGAGAAGAAGAACGCTGACATCATCGCGCTGACCGGATACCCGTCACGACGCTGGTCGCGACCGGAGCCTGGCCACGAGCCCGAATCCGGCCCGGCGCTCACGACCATCGACTCCGCACCCCAGATGTCGAGTGCGAGCTCCATCGCCGCCTGGTGCATCTCGGACCAGAACATCTTGTTCGTCGCTCCGAGCGCCACCGTGCCGAGGTCCTTCTTGCCGCTGACCGCCGATGTCAGGTTGCGGAAGCCGTTGATCCGAAGAATCTGGATCTTCGTGTAGTACCGCATCAGACGTTGACGGATGTCGGACTCGTGGATGCGGCCGTTGGCGTCGGCCGCCTCGAGCATGAGGCGATATTCCTCCTCGAAGCGGCGATAGCCGGTGGTCGCCGACTGGCCGCGTTCGAACGCGAGTGTCGAGTTGGCCACCTTCCAGCCGTTGTTGATCCCGCCGACGACGTTGTCCTTCGGACAACGCGCGTCGTCGAAGAAGACCTCGCAGAACTCAGCCGTACCGTCGGGCTGGGTGATGCCTCGCACCTCGACACCGTCCTGCTTCATGGGTACGAGCAGGTAGGAGATGCCGGCGTGCTTCTTGACGTCCGGATCGGTCCGGGTCAACAAGAAGCAGAAGTCCGCGTGATGGCCCTGGGTGGTCCAGACCTTCTGCCCATTGATGACCCACTCGTCGCCGTCGAGGACTGCCGTGGTCTTCAGACTGGCGAGGTCGGATCCGGAGTTCGGTTCGGAGAACCCCTGACACCATCGGGTCCGGCCGTTCAAGATGCCGGGCAGGAACTGCCGCTTCTGCTCCTCGCTCCCCCACTGCAACAAGGTCGGGCCGACGAGGGTGTCACCGAAGAAGTCGCCGCGCATCGGCGCTTTGGCCCGGGCGAACTCCTCGGCGAGCGCGACACCCTGCATGGTGGTGAGCCCCTTGCCGCCGTACTCGCTCGGCCAGGTGGCGCAGATCCAGCCGCCCTCGAACAGTTTCTGGGGCCACTCGGCGTTGAACTGCCGGCGCTCGTCGTCGGTCATCTCGAAGCCCTCGTCGAACCAGCCGTCGGGCAGGTTCTCCTCGAGCCAGGCCCGGATCTCCAACCGGAATCGTTCGGCCTCATCGGGGTACGTCAGGTCCATCCCCACATTCTGCCCCACGACTTGACCCGCGGGTCAAGTCGGCCGCCCCACCCTCCGAACTGCCGCGACGGCAGGTCCCGTTCACAGACCGTTCACACCCGGAGAACGCTGCGGTGACCTGAGCGGTACACGATCGTCCCGTGACACGGGCCGCTCCTGCGAAGATCCTGTCGCATCCCCCAATGCGAGATCCTCATCCCCTCGAGCATCTGACTCCGCAGGAGCGGGCCGTGTACGACGTCCTGGCGTGTCACGCCGGCCGCGTCCTGAGCCGCGCCGAACTCGCACGTCGAGCCGGCATCGCCGAACTCAGCGCCCGGCGGTGCGACTCCCTGATCGTCGGGATCCGACGTCAGATCGGCGCCGACCGAGTCCGAACCGTGCGACGACGAGGCTGGATGCTCGTCGCCTGAGGAAATCCTCCACAGCGGGAACCCCCAAGCTGCCGCGGTCGTCACGGCCGCGGCAGCGCCGCGCCCCGGCCGATGCGCGCGCCGGCGGAGAGCGGACGCACGAAATGGTCACAGACACGAAACATTCTTCGGACAGCCAGGAAATGACGCGGTTCTACCGTGCGCCGCAGCCCGGCTGGCAACGAGGCCCTCGCCGGGCTGACCCCTACCCAATTCCAACCATCCCCTTTGAGGAGGACCTCGTGCGCAAACGTGCGCTTCGAATCATCTCCGGCCTGGGCGGCGTCGCAGCGATCATCGCGATCACCCCGGCGTCGGTCTTCGCCCAGGACGGCCCGACCACGCAGGACTACCTGAACAACATCTGGGTGTTCATCGCCGGCATCCTGGTGTTCTTCATGCAGGCGGGCTTCGCGCTCGTCGAGGCCGGACTCACGCGAGCCAAGAACGTCGTCAACATCTTCGCCAAGAACATGGCTGACGCAGTACTCGGCATCACGGCCTGGTTCGCCACCGGCTACGCCTTCGCGTTCGGCGGTAGCGGCAAGTGGATCGGCGACTCGGCGTTCTTCCTCGCCGATCAGGATCTCGCCGCGATCCCGGAGGGCGGGCTGAGCATTGCCACGACCTTCTTCTTCCAGGCGGTCTTCGCCGCCACGGCGGTCACGATCGCCTCCGGTGCGATGGCCGAACGGACGAAGTTCACCGCCTACCTGGTCTTCTCGGCGGTGATGTGTGCGTTCATCTACCCGGTCGTCGTCCACTGGACCTGGGGCGGCGGCTTCATCGCCCAGGACATCAACTTCGGCGATGCCATCTCGTACTCCGACTTCGCCGGTTCCGGCGTCGTCCACATGACCGGCGGCATCGCCGCGCTGATGGGTGCGATCTTCCTCGGACCACGCATCGGCAAGTACGACGCCGACGGCAAGCCCCGGGCCATTCCCGGCCACAACATCCCGTTCGCGATCGTCGGTGTGTTCATCCTCTGGGTCGGCTGGTTCGGCTTCAACCCCGGCTCCGAACTGCTCGCCGACGAGTACGTCATCACCGTCGCCGTCAACACGTTGCTCGCCGCCGTCGCCGGCGGGTTCGCCTGCACGATCACGATCTGGCTGAAGGCCGGCAAGCCGGACCTCGCGATGATCGGCAACGGCGTCCTGGCCGGCCTGGTCGCCATCACGGCGCCCTGCGGTGCGGTCGACCCCTGGGCGGCGTTCGTGATCGGGGCGATCGGCGGTGTGTTGGTCGTGTTCTCGGTCTTCTTCTTCGACCGGATGAGAGTCGACGATCCGGTCGGGGCGGTCTCCGTCCACGGTGTCTGCGGCGCCTGGGGCGTGTTGTCGATCGGCCTGTTCGCCAAGTACGACGACGCCTTCCTCCAGCGCGAGGACGCCGGGCTCTTCTACGGCGACAACGGCTCGCAGCTGCTCACCCAGTTCGTCATGATCGTGGTCATCGCGATCTGGGTTGCGGTCATGACCGGCATCCTCTTCGCGATCCTCAAGGCGACGATCGGCCTCCGGGTCAGCGCCGAGGAGGAGATCGAGGGACTCGACGTCCTCGAGCACGGGCTCCAGGGCTACGCCGGCGATGTCGCCCATGTCTGAGCAACGGCAACCCTCAGCACACGACGCGACAACAATCGAAGGAGAAACACGATGAAACTCATCACCGCAGTCGTCAAGCCGTTCAAGCTCGACGACGTCAAGGACGCACTGAAGGCCGCCGGCATCGCCGGCATGACGGTCACCGAGGTCCGTGGCTTCGGCCGGCAGGGCGGACACACCGAGACCTACCGAGGCGCGGAGTACAAGATCGACTTCGTGCCCAAGGTCGCGATCGACCTGGTCGTCGACGACGCCCGCGTCGACGAGGTCCTCGACGCGATCACACAGGCTGCCGCCACCGGGAAGATCGGTGACGGCAAGGTTTGGGTGACCGATGTCAGTCGACTCATCCGGATCCGTACCGGCGAGGAGGGCGCCGACGCGGTGTAACCATCGCGTCCGCCGACGCCGCCTCGCGGCGACACCTCGCCGTTGCGGGGTAGGGGCACTCCCGGGTCACAGCGATGTGGCCCGGGATGTCCCGTTTTCGACCGTCGTCGCGGTCGAACTCGGACCTCGTCGGGTGAGGATCAGCCCCGGGGTTGGAGGTGGGCGCGACGGGAACGCCGGTTGTTCGGCTTCGGTTTGCCCGAGCGTTGAGCTCCACCTGCCGGGCGTGCCGACGTGCTGCCGCCCGACCCGGAAGGCTGCGGCCGATCGGCGCCGGACCCGGATCCGGTCCCGCGGCGACGATCGTCACGATGGCCACCGGGCACGCGTCCCGACCTGGTAGCGACGCCGTCCGACCGCTGCCCGCGACCGTCGTCGCGGTCGTTGCGCTGATCGGTGCGATCGGCGCGCTGACTGACAGTGCCGCGAGTTCGATTGCCGCCGTGCTTGCGTTGGGAGCGGTTCGAGCGTTGGTTCGACCGGCTGCGCTGTTGCGGTTCCCTGGCGGGCGGGCCGGCGGGGGCGAGCTCTCGATCACCGGCGAGCGCACCCGCTGGAACGTCACCGATCACCGGCTTGGTGAACGGCTCGTCGAGACCGATGTGGCGCTGCATCTTGCGGAGCTCCTTCTGGTCTGAGGGCTGCACGAGCGACACGACCAGACCTTCGGCGCCGGCTCGAGCGGTGCGTCCGGAGCGGTGCACATACGCCTTGTGGTCCTCGGGCGGGTCGTAGTGGATGACCGACGCCACTCCGTCGACGTGGATGCCGCGGGCTGCGACGTCGGTCGCCACGAGTGCGTGCACCCGACCCTTGATGAAGTCGTCGAGCGCCCGGTTGCGCTGACCCTGACTCCGGCCGCCGTGGATTGGGGCCGCCTCGAACCCGAGCTTGCCGAGCTGCTTGGCGAGGCGATCGGCGCCGTGGCGCGTCCGAGTGAAGATGATCGACGGCCAGGCGGCGTTGACGATGTCGGCCACGACCGGATTGCGATCCATCCGCTCGACGGTCCAGAACCGGTGCGTCGCGGACTTGATGTCGGGGGTCTCGTCGCCGACCTCGTGACGCACGGGGTCTCGCTGGTACTCACGCGTCAGCTTGGCGATGTCACCATCGAGCGTGGCCGAGAACAGCAAGGTCTGACGGTCGCTCGCGGTCTGGTCGAGAATGCGGCGGACAGAGGGGAGAAACCCCATGTCGGCCATCCGGTCGGCCTCGTCGAGCACGACCTGGCGGACCTCGGCGAGATCGACGTCGCGTCGCTCGATCAGATCCTCGAGGCGGCCCGGGCAGGCGACCAGGATGTCGACGCCACGCCGGAGCGCGCTCGAGCTGACCGCCGTAGCCGACGCCACCGTAGACGGCGTCGACGCGGACACTGCCCGCGAAGCTCCGGAGCTCGCCGGTGATCTGCTCGGCCAGCTCTCGGGTGGGAGCCAGGACGAGGGCGACCGGCTTGCGAGGACGTGATCGGCCCAGGTCGGCCGTGTTGGCGACCAGCGGCACACCGAAGGCGAGCGTCTTGCCCGACCCGGTCGGGGCTCGGCCGCAGACGTCGCGGCCGGCGAGACCGTCGGCGACGGTGGCCGCCTGGATGGCGAACGGAGTGGTGATGTCTCGCCGTGCGAGGGCATCACAGATGAACGGGGGGACGCCCAGCTGGGCGAACGTGACGGATGAGGACGCGGACATGATGTCGCTTTCAGGCCGCGACGATCGCGGCGATGGGATGGGTTCGGGGGTCTGGGTGGTTCACGGTGACAAGAAGAACCAACGCCCGTCTGCGAACCCAACGGGCCGCGCATGAAGCGTCGAGCCCGAAGCAACGAGCACGGTAACGGCGGTTGCATCGATTTCCTCTCACCCGGCGACCCGACCCCTCCCCGGCAGCCCGTCGGCGCGAGTGATCACGCGGTGCGACGAGCTCGGCGACCGCGCTTGGGGCGGTCAGGCGGTCTGTGCGGTGGTGTCGGTCCAGGCGGTGTAGCCGCCCACGATGTCGCTGACGTCGACGAATCCGCGCTGGCGTAGCACGCTGGCGGCGACCGAGGATCGGTATCCGCCGGCGCAGAACACGACGGTGGGCCGGGTGACGTCGAGCTCGTCGATGCGTGCCGGGAGCTGGCCGACCGGGATCGTGACGGCGCCGGGGATCGTCCCCTCGGCGACCTCACCGGGGTTGCGCACGTCGACGATCTGGATGTCGTCGACGTCGGCGACCCGCTCGTTGAACGCCTGCGCGGTGAGGCGGGATGCGATCTGTGCGTCGTCGCGGTGCTGGAACATCACCTTGTACGGCTGCTCGAGGTACCCGATCACGCGGTCGAAGCCGATCCGAGCGAGCCGGTTCTTGCCCTCCAGCTCTTGGCCGGGCTCGGTGACGAGCACGAGGTCGACATCGGCAGGCAGGACGGAACCGGCGAACTCGGCATAGCGGCCGTTGAGGCCGACGTTGATCGCCGCCTTCATGTGACCACGCGCGAACTCCTCGGGGTCGCGTCCATCGATCAGCATCGCGCCGGCCGCCAACGCATCGAGCACCTCTTCGTAGTTCATCGCTGGGGGTGTGGCGGTTTCGTCGAGGAGGTCACGGTCCTGGCGGTTCAAGATCGCGTCGTACACGAAGTAGCCGGGCGCAGGAGGTTGCCCCTCGGTGACGAGCGCCATGAACGTGGCCTTGTCAGGGGCCCGCAACGCATAGTTGGAGTGTTTCTGATCACCGATCGTGGACCACAGATCCGTCGACAAGTTCTTCCCACACGCCGACCCGGCCCCATGCGCCGGATACACCCGGGTCGCATCCGGCAGCGTCATCAACCGGGTGTGCAACGAATCGAACAACCGATCCGCCAACTCCTCACGAGTGAACCCGATCGACGCCAACAGATCCGGACGACCGACATCACCAATGAACAACGTGTCACCGGTCAACACCGCGTACGGAACCTCATCACCGGAATGCTCGTACACCACGATACTCATCGACTCGGGCGTGTGACCCGGAGTATGACGAAACTCCAACATCACCTCACCCAAGCTGTACCGCTCACCATCAGCGACACCCATCACCTCGAACTCGGCCTCGGCCACCGACGAATACACGATCTTGGCACCCGTCGCATCCGCCAACTCGAGATGCCCCGACAAGAAATCCGCATGAAAATGAGTCTCGATCACCAACTCGATCGTCATCCCCACCGCCGCCGCATCAGCCACATACTCCGCGACATCACGCTGCGGATCCACCACCACCGCCCGACCCGACGACTCATCACCGATCAGATACGACGCATGCGACAAACACTCCAAGTAATACTGCTCGAACTTCATGACTTCCTCCTGTGCGGGGCCGACGGGCGATCAATTGTACGAACAATATACCCTTTAGGGTATCCCGCGTCAACCCCGAGCGCCGTCGACGGGCCCGCGGTGCGGTAATACCCCTGGAGGTATCATTCGATCGGAGGTATGATTCGATCATGCGGTTCCCCACCGACACCAACGACGACGTCCTCAAGCGCCTCCGCCGACTCGAAGGCCAGATCCGTGGTCTGCAGCGCATGGTCGACGAGGGCGCCGAATGCAAGGACATCGTGACCCAGCTCGCCGCCGCCCGCGGCGCCCTCGACCGGGTCGGATTCCGACTGATGGCTTCGGCGCTGTCGTGCCCCGACGGCCAGCAGCACCGCGACGAGCTCGAACGACTGTTCCTGAAGCTCAGCTGAGCCCCTGGTGCGCACGCGTCGAGCGCTGAGACGAGTCGGCGACACGCGGTTCACACCGTCCGTTCACACTCCGGAAACAATCGCTGCCTAGGTTCGCCGCCCGTATGGACTCCGGAAACACCGCCTGGCTGCTCACCTCGGCCGCACTCGTCCTGTTCATGACCCCAGGTCTCGCCTTCTTCTACGGTGGCATGGTCCGGTCGAAGAACGTGCTCGGCATGCTGATGCAGAACGTCTTCGCGATGGGCATCATCAGCGTGATCTGGGCGATCATCGGCTTCTCGCTGGCCTTCGGCGGCGACGGTTCGCTGATCGGCAACTTCGACTACGCCTTCGCGTACGACATCGCCGAGAACGAGACGATGGCGTTCTTCGCCTTTCAGATGATGTTCGCCGTGATCACACCCGCGCTCATCACCGGTGCGACCGCCGACCGGCTGAAGTTCAGCGGCTACGCGCTGTTCATCGCCGTGTGGTCGGTCATCGTCTACTCCCCGGTCGCACACTGGGTGTGGGATGCCGGCGGCTGGATCTTCGACATGGGCGCGCAGGACTTCGCAGGTGGCGCTGCCATCCACATCAACGCCGGGATCGCAGCGCTGGCGGTCGTCGCCGTCGTCGGCAGCCGCCGCGGGCACGGCACCGAGCCGATGCCGCCGCACAACCTCCCGTTCACCGTGCTGGGGACCGGCATCCTGTGGTTCGGTTGGTTCGGATTCAACGCTGGATCGGCACTGGCGGCGGACGGCATCGCCGCCCAAGCGCTCGTCAACACCCACCTCGCCGCCGCCTCGGGCATGCTCGGCTGGCTGATGGTCGAGAAGGTCAAGGCCGGTCACGCCACCGTCCTGGGCGCCTGTTCGGGTGCCGTCGCCGGGCTGGTTGCGATCACCCCGTGCGCTGGGTTCGTCGGCGAGATGTCACCGATCGTCATCGGGTTGATCGCCGGAGCAGGCTGCTACGTCGCGCTGCAGGTCAAAGAGCTGCTGCGACTCGACGACAGCCTCGACGTGATCGCCGTCCACCTGGTCGGCGGGCTGATCGGCACGGTGTTGCTCGGATTCTTCGGCGACTCCGAGATCAGCGGCGCCGACGGCCTCTTCTTCGGGGGCGGCGCCGAACTGCTCAAGGACCAGGTCGTGGCGGCGGTCGGCGTGATGGCCTTCTCGGGCATCGTCTCCTACGCGATCGCCACCGCGATCGACAAGACCGTCGGCCTACGAGTCGATCCGGACGGCGAGCTCGCAGGTCTCGACCAGAGCCAGCACGCCGAGTCCGCGTATCAGGCATGATGGTGCCGACATACGAGCGATCCGTCGGGCCGCCACACCGCATCACCCAGGAGTCGAATCCATGAAGCTGATCACCGCCGTCATCAAACCGTTCAAGCTCGACGAGGTGAAGGACGCGCTCAAGGCTGCCGGGATCGCCGGCATGACCGTCAGCGAGGTGCGCGGGTTCGGGCGCCAGGGCGGTCACACCGAGACCTACCGTGGTGCCGAGTACCAGATCGACTTCGTGCCGAAGGCGTCCCTCGAGGTCGTCGTCGACGACGGCCAGGCCGATCTCGTGGTCGACACGATCGCCAAGGCGGCTGCGACCGGCAAGATCGGCGATGGCAAGATCTGGATCACCGACGTCGAGCGAATCGTCCGGATCCGCACCGGCGAAGAGGGTGCAGCCGCCGTCTGACCGGCGCACCCTGGTCGGACGGCGTCGCCCCGTCCGGGTTCGATCTCCGGGTTCGATCTCCGGGCTCGATATCCGGGCTCGACGTCAGACCTCGATGAGGAGCGTGACCGGTCCGTCGTTGACGATCTCGACCTGCATCTCCGTGCGGAAACGTCCCGTCTCCACACCGGCGCCGAGGTCGCGGAGACGCTCGACCAGCTGCTCGACGAGCGGTTCGGCGTGCTCAGGCCGGGCCGCATCGATCCAGCTGGGCCGTCGACCCTTGTCGGTGGTGCCGTACAGGGTGAACTGGCTGACGACCAGCACCTCGGCCGCGTGACCCGCTGTGCGACGATCGGCGAGCGAAAGGTTCATGACGCCGCCGTCGTCGTCGAGGATCCGCAGGAACCAGATCTTCTCCGCCAGCTTGTCGGCGCACCCTGCATCGTCGTCGTGGGTCGCCCCGACCAGCACGCACAGTCCGGGACCGATCTCGCCCACCCGCTCGCGGCGTCCGTCGGCTCCGACCACGTCGACGCTCGCCCGCACGACTCGCTGCACCAGCCCACGCATGGCCGAAGCCTGCCACGCAGGGCGGCGTGGGTGACAATGGCGGGGTGCCCGACACACCCGACACACCCGACACCGACACCGACACCGACACCGACACTTTCCTGACGGCCGAGACACCCGACACACTCGACATCGGGAACGAGCGCATCTCGATCGGTGTCGCACCCGACCACGGGGGACGTGTGGCGTTCCTCACCGTCGACGGGGTCGATCTGATCGTCCGGCGTGGGTCGGTACCGGAATCGGCGGCTCCGACCGGCTGGGGCGCGTACCCGATGGTGCCCTGGGCGGGCCGCATTCGCGACGGGCGCTTCGCGTTCCGAGGTCGCGAGCACCACCTGCCGCTCAACTTCGGCGCGCACGCCATCCACGGTGTCGGTTTCGCGATGCCGTGGCGGGTGATCCGACAAGACGCGACGAGCATCGAACTCGACCTGAAGATGCCGACCGATGCCCGATGGCCCTTCGGCGGGGTGGCCCACCAGTCCGTCGTCGTCGACGGCGACCGAGTCGAGTTGAGCCTGTCGGCCACTGCGACCGACTGCGCGTTCCCCGCGTCGATCGGATGGCACCCATGGTTTCGCACACCGACGCGTGTCGAGTTCCATCCGACCGCGATGTACCGGCGCGACCGGCACGGGATCACGATCGACGAGCTCGTCGACGTTCCTCCCGGACCGTGGGACGACTGCTTCGTCAACGAGCGACCGGTCGTGGTCACGATCGGTGAGGTCACGGTCACCTTGACGTCCGACTGCCGTGAGTGGGTGGTCTACGACGAGAGACCCCACGCGACGTGCATCGAGCCCCAGACCGGGCCGCCGGACGCACTCAACATCCGGCCCCATGTGCTCGAGCCCGGCGAATCGCTGACAGCCTGGTACACCTTCGCGACCGGATCGATCGTCTAGCCCGACGCGCCCGGCACGAAGATCTGCGAAAATCGCAAGATTCCTGCCTCGCCACCCTCTGGACCACCAGAGGAGGAGGCCCATGCCCCATGCCTGTCACGAGCACCGACGCCGAACTCGTCGCCGGCCACCTGGCCGGGAATCCCGGCGCGCTCGCCGGCATCTACGATCGGTACGCCGACTCGCTGTACGACACCGCCGCGGCGATGCTGCGCGATCGCCACGACGCCGCCGACATGGTGCAGGACGTCTTCGTCATCGCAGCCGAACGGCTGGGTCAGCTGCGCGACCCCGCTCGCCTGAAGCCGTGGCTGTTCGCGGTCCTGCGCAACGAGGTGTACCGCCGCTCGGGTCGACGACGTCGTGCCGTCGTCACCGACTTCACCGACGCGGTGGCTGAGATGACGCTCCCGACCGAGCCCGCCGACGAAGCGAGCACCGTCGACTTCGACGAGCTCGCGGCACTCGTGCGCGCCGCTGCCGCCGGACTCGACGAGCGCGACCAGTTGGTCCTGGAGTACAGCGTGCGCCAGGGGCTACAGGGAGACGATCTCGCCGACGCTCTCGGTGTGACCGCCCAACAGTCGTACGGCCTGGTGCACCGAATGCGCCAGCGCACGGAGCGCAGCCTGGGCGCCTACTGCGTCGCGCGGAGCGGGCGCAAGGCGTGCGCGGAGCTGGCCCAGATCCTGGCCGGATGGGACGGCGAGTTCTCGGTGCTCATCCGCAAGCGGGTTGCGCGCCACATCGACGGTTGCGACACGTGCGAGCGTTCACGTCGCGCACTCGCGCCGCTCGCATTGCTCGGCGCTGCGCCGGTGCTCGCTGCGCCGCCGGACCTGCGCGACCGCGTGCTCGAGGCCGCCGGCCAAGGCGCCGACCCCGCATACGAGTTCGCCGCACCGGGCGGGTTCCCGTCGGCTGTCCGCCACGCGCGTCGGATCGGCATCTGGATGATGATCACCGTCGCCGCGCTCGTCGTCGCGACGGGGACGACCGTGTACGTACTCGCCGCCGACGGACCGGGCGACCGGATCGCCAGCGCCGTCGAGGCGACGAAGTCCGTCACGACGCCGACGAATGCGGGCACGACCACCAACCCGGCCGACTCCACGCCGACTACCGTGCCGGCATCGACGGACGAGCCGACGACGACGATCGTCGCCTCCCTCGGCCCGGGACCCGGCGCCGACGACGATGGCGGTGGTGGTGATGATGATGCCGAGCGGACGACCACGACCAACGCGACGATCACCACGACGCCACCCGTGACGGTGGCGAATGCTCCACCGGCTGCGACCACCACCTCGGTGGTCGTCGCCGTGGCGCCGCCGGTCACCCTGGGTACGACCCCCACGTCGACCCCCACGTCGACCACCAGGTCGACCCCCCAGTCGACCACCACGTCGACCACCACGTCGACCACCACGTCGACCACCCAGTCGACCACGGCGACACCTGGTTCGTTGACGGTGTCGGCCGGCGCGATCGATTTCGGTACCGATGTCGACCAGGCGCGCGTTCGGCTGTCCAACGCTGGTGGACAGACCGTGGTGTGGTCGGCGAGCACCGGCCCGGTGGCCTTGCGCGCCATCGCCACCCCGTTCTCGGTCGCTCCGACGACCGGATCCCTGGCACCCGGAGCGTCCGTCGACGTGTTCGTGCTCATCGACCGAACGTGGCCCCAGGAGGGGCCCGTCACCGCCGCGACCCTGCGCTTCACCGCAGAGGGCACGAGCGCCCACGTCGACCTGACGGGCACGATCGCGCGATCGCCTGTCGTGAGCGTGACGCGGCCGACCGCGACGCACTGCCCGTGGAACCAGACACCGAGCAGCCCGGCACCGATCGTCGTCGACGCGACCATCACCGACGAGTCGGCCCTGCGCAGTGCACGGTTCTCGGCCGAATCGCCCACTGGCGCAGTCGCCATGATCGATCTCGCTCTGCGAAACTCGATCTGGGCCGGTTCGGTCGACGTCGATCTCGACGGCGACGGTGCCTTCGACGAGGGGATCTGGGCATGGTCCGTGACGGCGATCGATGCGTTCGGGAACGCATCGGTGCGCGAGGGCACGACCGATGTTGGCCCGCAGTTCTGCAACTGAACCGCCGCACGATTCTGGTGGGCGGCGAGCCGTCCAGCATCGCCGAGGCCGAGTCGGGGCCGCGCCCATCGACTCGCCTCCTTACCCATCGGTAACCGTCACCGGTAGCCTGTCCGGATGCCCAGAACAGCCGGTCTCGCCTCCGATGCGCCGCTGTCGCTCGCCTATCTCACGTACCGCGGCAAGCCACATGTCGGCGGCCAGGGCGTGTACACAAGGCACCTCACCAAGGCCCTCGTCGACCTGGGCCACTCGGTTGAAGTCTTCGGTGGTCAGCCGTATCCCGTCCTCGACGATCGCATCGCTCTGACCGAACTGCCGAGCCTCGACCTGTTCAACGATCACTACCCCGGTCGATTCCCTGCGTTCTGGGAGTTCAAGACCCGGTACGACTTCCTCGAGACCGCCGTGTTCTCGACCGGACAGTTCCCCGAACCGCTCGCATTCAGCGCAAGGGTCAACTCCCACCTCCGACGACGGCTCGGCGAGTTCGATCTCGTCCACGACAACCAGTGTCTCGGCTACGGCATCGCCAAGCTCGAACAGCGCATCCCCCTCATCGTCACGCTCCACCATCCGATCACACGTGATCGGATGCTCGAGATGGAGGCGGCCCCCAACCGCTTCAAGCGCTGGTCGATCGGACGGTGGTACGGCTTCGTGAAGATGCAGGGCAAGGTCGCATCGAGAATGCCCCGAGTCGTCGTGGTGAGCGAGAACTCCATCCAGGACATCCACACGGACATGGGTGTGCCGCTCGAGAACATGCGTCTGGTGCCGGTCGGCGTCGACCCTGACCTGTTCAAGCCGATCCCCGCTGTCGCACGCGTGCCCGGTCGGCTGATCACGACGGCGTCGGCCGATGTCGCGCTGAAGGGCCTCGCCTTCCTCGTCGAGGCGATGGCCAAGCTGCGCGCCGACGGTCACGACATCACCCTGACGATCATCGGCCGGCCCAAGCCCGGCAAGTCGATGGACCTGATCGACGACTACGACCTGGCACCGCACATCGACTTCGTCTCCGGCGTGTCCGACGAGCGAATCGTCGAGCTGTACTCGGAGGCCGAGTTGGCCGTGGTGCCCAGCCTCTACGAGGGGTTCAGTCTGCCCGCGATCGAGGCGATGTGTTCCGGCACGCCGCTGGTGGCCACCGACGGCGGTGCGCTGCCCGAGGTCACCGGTGACGACGGCGACACGGTCTTCCGTTGCCGCAAAGGCGACGCCGGCCATCTCGCATCCGTCATCCGCGATGCGATCGCGAACCCCGATGCCCGCGCCCGGATCGGCACCGCAGGCCGGCAGCGAGTGCTCGAACGCTGGACCTGGCGCCGCTGCGCCGAGCTCACCGTCGAACAGTACCGCGAGGTGCTGGCGATGCCCCAGAACCTCCGCAAGCTGGCCGCCAACGGCCGCATCTGATCCGAACCATGGCCACCCACCACCCCACCACCCCCGTCTTGGGCCGATGCTGACGATTCGGTTCGACGAGCTGCGCCTGCGGTCGGGTGACCGGGTCCTCGACGTCGGCTCGGGCTTCGGTCGCCACATCTACGAGTGTGCGCGCCACGGCGCACACGTCGTCGCTCTCGACTACGCCGACGACGAGGTCGGTCAGACGCGCGAGACGCTCGTCGCCATGGTCGCGACGGGCGAGATCGCGGCCGACCGGCTCGTCGGCGTCGTGCGAGGCGATGCCCGCCGACTCCCGTTCCCGGACTCGACCTTCGACGTCGTCATCACGTCGGAGGTGCTCGAGCACATCCAGGACGACGTCGCTGCGATCGCCGAGATGGTGCGCGTCCTGAAGCCCGGCGGCCGATTCGCCGGCACCGTGCCCGCCTGGCTCCCCGAGGTCGTCAACTGGAAGCTCTCCGACGAGTACCACGCACCCAAGAGCGTCGGCGGGCACGTCCGCATCTACGCCAAACCCGAGTTGCGCGCCAAGCTGCTGGCTGCCGGCCTCGACGTCGACGGCTATCACCGTGCCCACGCCCTGCACTCGCCGTACTGGTGGCTCAAGTGCGCCGTCGGCCCCCGGGACGACCGTCATCCGATGGTGGTGAGATACCGCCGCTTCCTGGAGTGGGACATCATCGAGCAGCCTCGTAGCACCCGGATCGCCGAGAAGGTCCTCGCCCCCGTGCTCGGCAAGAGCGCCGTGTTCTACGCCACCAAGCGGGCGCGACCGACCGAGGACGCGACGCCGTGACGGTGGTCCCCGATCTCCCCGGTGTGTTGTCGAGCGACGAGGTCGTCGCATCCGGTCAACACCTCGCGTCGCTGCAAACCGCGAGCGGCATGATCCCGTGGTATCCCGGCGGCCACTGCGACCCGTGGAACCACGTCGAATCGGCGATGGCCCTCGATGTCGCCGGCTTCCATGCCGAGGCCGAGCGGGCGTACCAGTGGCTGGCCGACATCCAGCGACCCGACGGGAGCTGGCACAACTACTACCTGCCCGACGGCGATCGCGACGACACCGTCGAGGAGGCGAAGCTCGACACGAACGTCTGCGCCTACATCGCCACGGGCGTGTGGCATCACTGGCGGTGCACCGGCGACCGCAACTTCGTCGACAACGTGTGGCCCACCGTCGAGCTGGCGCTCGACTGGGTGCTGTCGCTGCAACGTGACGACGGCCTCGTGCTCTGGGCGGTCGAACCCGACGAACGCCCATGGGACTACGCCTTGCTGACAGGATCGGCGTCGATCGAACACGCCCTGCGATGCGGTGCCGCCGTTGGCGTCGCCACCGGTTCGCCACGCCCCGACTGGGTCGAGGCCGCCGACATCATGTCCACACTCATCGAGCACGCTCCCCTGTCGTTCCAGCCGAAGACCCGTTGGGCGATGGACTGGTACTACCCCGTGCTCACCGGAGCGATCTCCGGCGAGGCGGCCAAAGCCCGGTTGGCGGAGGGCTGGCAGACGTTCGCGATGGAAGACCTGGGGATCCGCTGTGTCTACGACGAACCCTGGATCACCGCATCGGAGACGGCCGAGGCGTCACTCAGCTATGCGGCGATCGGCGACTTCGCGACGGCCACCGACCTGCTCGCATGGACACGCAGCCACCGCCTCGAGAGTGGCGCCTATCTGACCGGATTGGTGTATCCCGAACGCATCGTGTTCCCGGCCGCTGAGCACACGTCGTACACGGCGGCCGCCGTGATCCTCGCCGCCGACGCGATCACCGGCATCAGTCCCGCCAGCGACCTGTTCGTGACTCCGGGCGTGCGCGCCGTCAACTCGCCCTGACCGATCCTCTCGCACATCCCCTCGCACATCCTCGCGCTCGGGTGGCACGCGGCTGGAACGAGACTTCCTACACTCGCTCGCGTGTCACGGCTGCTCCAGTCAACTTCTGCCCGCACGATCCTGAGCGTCTGGGCCTGGTTCGTCTTGGGGGTGACCCTGCTCGTCATCGTGCCCATGGTGGCGGTCGTTCGTCTGGTGACCGCCCCGTTCGACCCGGCGCACTACCACGCAGGTCTCCTCTTCCGGAAGGTCGCCGTCGTCCACCAGAAGCTCAACCCGCTCTGGAAGTTCAGCGTGTCGGGCGTGGTCCCCGACGACCCGCGTCATCCCTACGTCGCGGTCGCCAATCACGAGAGCTTCGTCGACATCCTCCTGATCTCCCACCTCCCGTTCGAGATGAAGTGGATGTCGAAGAGCGAATTCTTCAAGATCCCGTTCGTCGGCTGGGCGATGTGGCTGGCAGGCGACATCCGACTCGAACGCGGCGACAAGAAGTCGGGAGCCAAGGCACTCCAAGACTGTCGTGACCGGCTCGACAAGAAGGTCTCGGTGATGATCTTCCCGGAGGGCACGCGGTCCCAGACGGGCGAACTCGGCGAGTTCCGCGACGGTGCGTTTCGGCTGGCGATCCAGGCGGGCGTCCCGATCCTGCCGCTCGCCGTGCTCGGCACCCGCGATGCGCTCGTCAAACACGACTGGCGGTTCGGGTACAGCCGGGCCGAGGTCCGGGTGCTCGACCCGATCCCGACCGTCGACCTCACCAAGCACGACGTGATCGCGCTGCGCGAGCAGACGCGCACGATCATCGCCGCCACCCTCGACGAGATGCGCGCCAAACGCGGCGCCGATTAGCCGATGCTCCAGACTCCCGTCCGGCTCGTCCAGACGCTCCGTCCGAGCATCCCGGCCGGCGTGTTCGCCGCGACCGCGGTCAGCACGGTCGTGTTCTCGGCGACGCCGTTCCTGGTGCCGGCGATCGCCACCGGCCGAGCGATCAGCGTCGGTCTGGTCGGCATCATCTCGACCGCTCAGCTCGCCGGATTCGTGTTGGCGACGTCGATCGCGCCGCGCCGATTCCGGCCACGGCGTCGGATGATGGTCGCTGCGATCGCGTTCGGCGTCGTCGCCAACCTGCTGTCGGCGGTCTCGCCGGTGTTCGCGATGCTCGTTGCGATGCGGTTCGTCAGCGGCCTGTCGCTCGGCCTCATCGCCTGGATCGCCTGGGCGGAGGTCTTCGGCGACGACCAGCGGGTCGGCGACGTCGCAGTCATCGGTCCGATCGTCGGCACGATCGCGTCGCCGATCGTGGCGGCGATCATCGACTCCACGTCGCCGGAATGGATGTTCGTGGTGCTCGCCGGGCTCTACCTGGTTCCAGCGGTGTTCGTGCGCGACTTGTCGCTCGATGCCGCGAAGCGTCCCCATCGGCAGCGGCACCGACCCACTCGCGCTGCCGCAGCCATCCTCGTGGCCCTCAGCTTGCTGACCTTCGGTGGATCGGCGACGTTCGTCTTCGCCGGCGCGATCGGTCTCGACCATGTCGGCCTGTCGCCGCTCATGGTGTCGTTCGTGTTCTCCGCCAACGCGATCGCCGGCGTCCCCTCGGCTCGGTACCGCGGTCCCCATCACCTCGCGGGGATGTGGATGGCGCTGACGGGTATCGCAGCTGTCGTCGTCGGGACGCTCCACGAGCCGATCGCGTTCTGGTTGGCGATGATCACCTGGGGATTCTCGTTCTGGATGGGCATCCCCGGTGCGTTCTCGCTCCTCGCCGAGCGTTCGGCCTATCCGGACGAGCGCGCCGGCGACGCCCAGGCGGTGATGGCAGGGGGCCGGGTGATCGGTCCACTGATCGGCGGCGTGTTGTACGAGTTCTCGCCGGCTGCGCTCGGGATCGGCGCCGGCTCGGTCATGGTCGCGGCAGCGCTCCTGCTGCTGTACACCGAGTGGCGCATTCGGCCAGATGTGCTCGGTGCCATGGTCCGCGCGTGACCGAACCGGCGCCGGCATCGCCACCAGCTCCACAGGCGCCGTGGCGGCTCCAGGTGTCGCTCCTCGGACTGGTGACGATCGGCGCCTACGGACTCATCCTCTACGGGTTCGGAGCGTTCGTCGCCCCGATCCGCGACGACACAGGCTGGTCGAACACGTCGATCTCGGCTGCGTTCTCGATCGCGACACTCGCCGGTGGCTTCGTCTCGCTCGGCACCGGCCGATTCCTCGACCGCGTCGGCGCCCAACCCGTGATGATCGCGACGCTGGTCGTCGGCTCGGTGCTGCTGATCCTCAGCGCCTCGGCGCAGTCCAGCTGGCAGTTCGTCGCCTCCTGGGGCACCGGTGGTGCGATCGCATCAGCGGGCCTCTTCTACCACGCGACGATGGCGGTCACCGCTCGTATCACGACACCGAGAGACCGCCCGCGGGCCTACACGTGGCTCACGGTGATCGGTGGACTCGCTTCACCGATCGCGTTTCCGCTCGCCGGGGTCCTGGTCGAGGCGTGGGGGTGGCGCGTCGCGGTGCGAGCGATGGTCGTCTTCATGGCGGTCTGTTCCGCGCCGGCGATCATCGCGGTGCGCGGCGACCGACTCGTACTGGCCGAGCCGCAGGAAACGTGGGTCCCGGGGTTCGCCGATGTTCGCGACGCCCTTGGGTCGCCGATCGTCCGCCGCTGGCTGATCGCGAGTTCGGCCGCAACGGCCGGTCTGGTCGCCATCCAGGTCCACCACGTGGGCGCGATCGAAGCGACCGGCGTGTCGATCGGTCTGGCGTCGACGCTCGCCGGCGTTCGGGGCCTGCTCTCGCTCCCCGGTCGGGCCGCGGCAGCATCGATCACCGTCCGCACGGGTGTCGTCGACGCGCTCCGGCTGACCTATGCGACGATGGCCGTCGGCACGATCGCGCTCGTTGCGGCCGGAGCGATCGTATGGGTGTGGATCTTCGTCGTCCTCACCGGTGTCGCCTTCGGGTCGGTCTCGCCGCTGCAGGGTCTGTATGCCGCCGACCTGTACGGCGAACGTCGAATCGGCACCTTGATGGGTATGCAGCAGGTCGTGTTCGGGACGGCCAGCGCCGCCGGGCCACTCCTGCTCGGCGTGACGATCGATGCGACCGGGGGCTACACCACCCTGCTCGTCGCCGCGACCGTGCTGCAGGTGGGTGCGTTGGCGTCGTTCCGGGATCTCGGCGCGGTCAGGCCACCCGGTTCAGAATCCGGAGCGAACCGGTGACGGAGCACAGTTCGAATCGTCCGCTCCCGATCGCCGGCATGTAGATCTGCTCGTAGGGCGGCCGCCCGCCGTCGGCGGGATCGGGGAACACGTCGTGGATCGCCAGCGTCCCACCGAGTGCAACATGCGGTGTCCAGCCCTCGTAGTCGTGTCGTGCGGGCTCGACGCCGTGGCCGCCGTCGATGAAGAGCAGGGCCAACGGCGTCGTCCAGTTCCGGGCGACGACCGGTGACGGTCCGACGACGGCGATCACGTGCTCTTCGAGGCCGGCGTCGTGGATTGCCGCGCGGAAGAACGGCAGGGTGTCCATCCGGTCGACGCGCGGGTCGATCACGTCGGGATCGTGATGCTCCCAACCCGGCTGGTTCTCCTCCGATCCCCGGTGATGATCGACGGCGAACACGACCGTGTCGGTCGTGCGTGCCGCGTCGCCGAGCCAGATGGTCGATCGACCGCAGTACGAACCGACCTCCACCCACGGTACGCCGGGCACGGCGGCCGCCGCGGCGAGCGCTGCGGCGTGGAGCGCATCACCCTCGTCGGGTGGCATGAAACCCCTGGTCGCAAGGGCGAGATCGCGGAGTGTTGGATCGATGGCCACACCGCAAGGTTACGGACTGGTGACATCGCCCACTCCCTGGATGACGACTGCATGCGGTCGGGTGTACACTGCAAGTGAGATATCAGCGCGGTGCCGAGCGGAGCCTGCTCACCGAGAGCGACGCCTGCCCAGTTCGACCCGAGTCACGCACAGTGTGCGCGACGGACGAACGGAGCAGTCATGCGTACCAGCCTCGTTGCTCACCCGACACGTCGTTCAGCGATGGCGATCGTGTTCACCGCCGTGCTCGTGACGGCGTTCTTCGCACTCGCGCCTGCCGTGGAGGCCTGTCAGAGCCAGATCGCGATCACGAAGATCGAGACCGGGTCGGCGGCGCCGGGTGCCACGTACACCATCACGATCACCGGGGCGGACTTCCATCGCGAGGTCGACGTCGCGGCAGGCGGCACGGTCGAAGTCGGCCAGGTCCCACCGGGCACCTACCTGTTGGCGGAGGCGAACGCCCCCGACGGTGCGACCATCGTCCCGAATCCGGTCATCGTCACCGACCGCGACGACGGACGGACGATCGAGGTCGTGGTCACCAACCACTATCCGGCCGGCAGGTTGGCCATCGAGAAGGTCCAGACCGGCCTGATCGAGGGCGGCACCTACACCTTCGACATCACCGGACCCGACGGTGCAGCGTTCGACGTCGACGTCGCAGCGGGCGCCACCTGGACGTCGGACTGGCTGCCCCTCGGCAGCTACGCCGTCGCCGAGCGCAACGCTCCCGTCGGTCACACGATCACTCCGAACCCGGCGATCATCGACACCGACGGCGAGACCGTCACCGTCACTGCCGTGAACCCGGGCCCCGAGCCGCTCGGCACCCTCGCGATCCACAAGGTCGAGACCGGCGACACCGCACCCGGTGGTACCTACACCTTCGACATCACCGGCCCGGATGACGTCGTCACCCAGATCGAGATCGCCGCAGGCGATACCTGGAGCGCTGAACTCCCGCTCGGCGAATACGTGATTGCGGAGCGCGGCGCACCTACCGGGCACACGATCGAACCGAACCCGGCCGTCCTCGACGCCGATGGCGCCTCGGTGACCGTGACCGCGACCAATCCCTACCGCGACTTCCACGGCAAGCTCACGATCACCAAGACCGTGACCGGTGACGCCGGTGGCGCGGTCGACTTCACGTTCGATGTCACCGGACCGGATGGGGTCACCTTCGGCACCGAACCGATCGCCAACGGAGAGACATGGACGTCGGGCTGGCTGCCCCTCGGCACGTACACGATCGCCGAGCGCGACGCGCCGGACGGCCACTCGATCATCCCCAACCCGGTCACCCTCGACGCCGACGGCGCGACCGTGGCCGTGACCGCCACGAACACGTACCGCGACGTTCACGGCAAGCTCACGATCACCAAGGTCGTCACCGGACCCGACATGTCGGACCACTCGTTCGAGATCGTCGTCACCGGACCTGAATCGTTCTCGATCGATCTCGCCGCGGGCGGGACCTGGACATCGGACTGGCTGCCGCTCGGTACCTACACGATCGCGGAGGTCGACCCGTGGGAGGGCACCACGATCGTGCCGAACCCGGCGGTTCTCGACACCGACGGTCAGCACCTCCTCGTCACGGTGACCAACCCGTGGCCGGCCGGCCGGATCCAGATCAGCAAGGACGCGCCCGGTGTCGTGCCCGGTACGGGTTCCTACCGTCTCGACGTGACCGGCCCCGAGAACTTCAGCGTCACCATCGCCGCCGGGGAGACATGGCTGAGTGATCGGCTCCCCCTCGGCACATACACGATCACCGAGGCCGACGGACCGATCGGTCACACCGTCGTCCCCAACCCCGTCGTGCTCGACGTCGACGGCGAGACGGTGTCGGTGACCGTGACGAATCCCACGCTCGCCAGCAGCGGCGGGACCTTGCCGGCGACCGGGCCGGCTACCGTCGGGCTCATCAGAGTCGCCGCTGTCCTCCTCGCCGCCGGCGCCACGTCGATCGTGACGGCGGGCTCGTCCAACCGCGTCCGGCGGCGCTCGTGAACCACCCCGTGGCCCCCCGGCCGTCCGTTCGGTCGGGCGGCCGGACACGGGTCGAGTCGTGTCGATCCTGGCGAACATCCGTGGGAACCGCTACCTGCATCGACGACGTCGAAGAGGCATGCGTGCTCTTCCAGCGGTCATCGTCAGCCTCGCACTCGTCGCGTCGGCGTGCTCCGACGATGGGAGTTCGGCCGCGCCGCAGGACACGGACGCTGGGGCGACCGACAACACGGACGACAAGACCGTCGACAAGACCGTCGACAACACCGACGCGCCGACCACCACCGGTGCGGATTCCGCGATCGGCGGAGGTTCGGGTCGAGGTGACGGCAGCGGGGGCCAGTTCGTGCGCGCACTGGCGCCGTTCGCGGACTGCGCGGCGTTCCTCGATCACGTCAAGACGGCGGCGCGCGAGCGGGTCGGCCCGTACGGTCTCGATGGTGGGCCGGTCGCCTGGTTCGAGGATGGGAGGCTCGCACCGGACGACATGGCCGCCGAAGAACCCGCCGCGGAGGCCGAGGGCGCACCCGTTCCGGTGTCCGACGGCGGCGGCGGCGACGCCGCGTCCTACACCGACACCAACGTCCAGGAGCTCGGCGTCGGAGAGCCCGACATCATCAAGACCGACGGTGAGCGCATCCTCGTGGTGAGCGAGAACGTGCTCACCGCGATCGACGCTTCCGAGATGGTGGTCACGGACCGAATCGCCCTTCCAGAAGGCTGGGGCCACGAGCTGTTCTTCGCCGGCGACCGCGCCCTGCTCTTCACCAATGAAGGCCAGTGGGGGTACCCGATGCCGGTTGAACCGCTGGACGATCTCGCCATCGACGGCGACGCCGAGTCGCAGTTCGCCGAGCCGGGCCCCATCGACGACATCGCGCCCGCCGACGGCGCCGGACCGTCCGCACTGATCCTCGAGGTCGACCTGAGCAACCCCGCTGCGCTCGCGATCACGGCGTCGATGCGGATCGAAGGCCGATACCTCAGCGCCCGTTCGATCGGCGACACGGTCCGACTCGCCGTGTCGAGCGGCCCGAACCAGCTGCCATGGGTCCTTCCGCAGTCCGAGACCGGTGAGGAGCGGGCTGCGGAGACCAACCGGGCGATCATCGACGAGTCGACCCTCGACGACTGGGTGCCCTCGTACCACCTCACGTCGCGTTCGGGCAGCGACGCCGGACCGCTGCTGTCGTGTGGTCGCATGCACCACCCGGCCGAATTCTCCGGCTTCGACATCATCTCGATCGTCGACCTCGACCTCGCGGACGGCCTCGGCCGAGGATTCGATCCCAGCGCCGCAGTGGGTGTCCTCGCCGGTGGACAGACGATCTACTCATCGACCGACCGCTTCTACGTGGCCACCACCAAGTGGGCCGGTGCCGATCTCGCCACCGACGAAGCTCGCTGGCGCGAATGGACCGAGGACTACGAGACCGATCTCCACGCGTTCGCCATCGAACCAGGGGCGCCGACCGACTACGTCGCGTCCGGCACGGTCGCCGGATCGCTGCTCAACCAGTTCTCTCTCGACGAGTACGACGGCTACCTGCGGGTCATCGCCACCGACGGCTCCCCCTGGGACGACAACGACCTCAGCGAGACGCGGCTCGTCGTGATGCATGAGCAGGGCGACCGCCTGGTGCCGGTCGGCGAGGTCGGTGGCCTCGGTCGCGGCGAGCAGCTCTACTCGGCCCGACTCCTCGACGACATCGGCTTCGCCGTCACGTTCCGGCAGATCGACCCGTTCTACGTCCTCGATCTCCGCGACCCGACCAACCCGCGGATCACGGGAGAGCTGAAGATTCCCGGGGTGTCCACCTACCTGCATCCGGTGAGCGACGACCGGGTGCTCGGCATCGGGCAGGACGCCACCGAGGAGGGCCGCACCACGGGCCTGAAGCTCAGCCTGTTCGACGTCAGCGATCCGGCCGATCCACGAGAGGTGTCGGTCTGGACGTTGCCCAACGCCAACTCGCCTGCCGAGTGGGACCACCGGGCGTTCCAGATGTCCGGATCGACGGCGATCGTCCCAGTGCAGAGCTGGGGAGAGGACTTCAACGGAGCGATCCTGTTCGACATCGGCGAGACGATCACCGAGCTGGGCCGGGTCAGCCATCTCGACGTCGATGCGCCGCCCGCCTCCGACTGTCGGGTGATCACGAGCGACGATCTCACCGAGGACGCATCCGAGCTGTTCTGGATGACCACCGACGGACAGGCGCACGTTCAGGTCTGCGAGCCCGGCCAGGTCGGCGGATGGGGCTCCTGGTACTGCGACCGGATCCCCGGCAGCGAGATCCAGTTCTGGTACGGCGATCCGAGCGTCGCAGCGGAGGAACTCGGCCGGCTCGGTATCGGCGACGACTCGACCATCGAGATCTGCTGGCCCGACGGCGGGTACCAGGAGGCAGTCCAGCGCAGCCTCGTGATCGACGACACCCTCTGGACGATGACGCCGTCGGCTGTCCAGGCCAATCAGCTCGACGACCTGTCGATGCTCGGCCAGCTCCCCATCCGCTGAGTGGCCCCGGCCATCGGACTCCTTTGAGCGGTCCGTTCGCACCGCTCGACGAGGATCGGGGAGCGCTGGGCGCCGGTGGATGGGCCATGGCAGCATGTCTCGATGTCCGACGCGCTGCGCAACCTGGTGGAGCTGCTCGACCTCGAACCGATCGAGGTGAACATCTTCCGTGGTGTCCAGCCCGACGAAGACCGCCAGCGGGTCTTCGGTGGCCAGGTCGCCGGCCAGGCGCTCGTCGCCGCCGCTCGCACGGTGGACGAGCCCGACCGCCACGTCCACTCGCTCCACGCCTACTTCCTCCGGCCAGGGGATCCGAGCGTGCCGATCCTCTACGACGTCGATCGGCTCCGTGACGGGCGCAGTTTCACCACCCGCCGCGTCGTGGCGATCCAGCACGGCCGTCCGATCTTCAACCTCCAGGCCAGCTTCCACGATGTCGAGCCGGGGCTCGACTACCACCTCGAGGCGCCGACCGACGTGCCCGCCCCGGAGACGCTGCCGACGTTCCAGGAGCGGATGGAACCGCACCGGGCACGGGTCGGCGACTGGTTCGATCGGCCGAGACCGATCGACACGCGCTACGTCCCACCGGACCCCGCTCTGGAACCGGGCGTCAAGGCCGACGGCCAGATGGTCTGGATGCGCGCCAACGGCCAACTCCCCGACGACCCGGTCCTTCACGCCTGCATCGTCACGTATGCGAGCGACATGACGCTGCTGGACACGACGCTGCGGCCGTTCGGCATGTCGTCGCTCACCGACGACCTGATGATGGCCAGTCTCGATCATGCGATGTGGTTCCATCGGCCGTTCCGAGCCGATGAATGGCTGCTCTACCGCCACAACGCGCTCTCCACATCGTCCGCGCGGGGCCTCGCGGGCGGATCGATCTTCACGTCCACCGGCAAACTGGCCGTCAACGTGGTCCAGGAGGGCCTGATCCGGGTGCTGACATGACGCGGCCTACCGGCCTGGTGACGTTGGTCGCGATGCTGGTCGTCAGCGCCTGTGCGGCCGACGGCCCGCCGCCCGAAGCCGGATCCGACGACGACAGCACGGCGGTGATCGTGACCACGTCGACGCAGCCACCCGATGCGACGTCGCTCGCCACGACGACGACCACGACGACGACCACGACGACGACCGCGACGACGACCGCGACCACGACGAACTCATCAGAGCCAACGCTTCCGGGCTCCAGCGCTCCGACGACGATCACCAGCACCGCGACCACGACCACGACCACGACCACGACCACGGTGCCGTCGGTCGTCGGGGATCCGAGGGTCGCGACGGAACCCGTCGGCCAATTCGACGAACCCATCGATCTTGCGGTTCGTTCCGGTGACCAGTCGTTGTACATCGTCGAGCAGTCCGGTCGGGTGGTGCGGTGGTCGGGCGCGGCCACGGTGGTCGCCGACGTCAGCGATCGAATTTCGACGGGTGGCGAGCAGGGTCTGCTCGGCCTCGCGTTCGCGCCCGAAGGTGACCTGGCCTACCTCGACTACACGAATCGTTCCGGCACCACCGTCGTCGCCGAGTACCCCGTGGCGGCCGACGGCACCCTCGACATCGGCCGCGAGCGCGTTCTGCTCACCGTCGAGCAGCCGTATGCCAACCACAACGCCGGCGACCTGGCGTTCGGTCCGGACGGCATGCTGTACATCACCCTCGGCGACGGAGGGTCCGGCGGCGACCCCGGACGGCGAGCCGATGACCCGTCGTCCTTGCTCGGCTCGCTGCTCCGGATCGATCCGACCCCAGGCCCCGACACCGCCTACACGATCCCGGCCGACAACCCGTTCGCGAACGGGCCGCTCGACGGCGTCGAAGGTGCTCCCGAGGTGTGGGCGTGGGGTCTGAGGAATCCGTGGAAGATCGCATTCGACCCGATCACCGATGCGTTGTGGATCGCCGACGTCGGCCAGAACGCCGTGGAGGAGGTCAACGTCGTCGACCGTGTCGCCGGAGCCCCAGCGGGGCGGGGTCTCGACTTCGGGTGGAGCGCGCTCGAGGGGACCGAGCGGTACAACACCGATGTCGACGACGCAGGCACCACACTTCCCGTCTTGACCTACCGACACGGAGCCGACGGATGTTCGGTGTCGGGTGGAGAGCCGTATCGGGGGAACGCGATCCCCGAACTGGCACCGGCGTACGTCTACAGCGACTTCTGCTCGGGCATCATCTGGGCACTCGACCTGGCCGGCGGCCGCAACCTCACCTTGCTCTCGGGGTTCTCGAGTGTCGCCTCGGTTCGTGCCGGACCCGACCGCGAGCTCTACATCCTCGAACGGAGCGGCACGGTCCACCGACTCGTCGCCGCCTGAGGGGTCACCGATCCATCGCTCCCGGCCATGAGGCGCCACGGAGAACCCGGCGATCAGCTGACTCGCTCGAACTCGACCCGCCGATCGTCGATGTCGACACCGACGAGTCGAACGCGGACATCGTCGCCCGGATCGACGTGGCGGGCGCTGATCCGGGCGATCACGGCCGGCTCGGGGATCTGGACCTCGACGCCGCGCTCGTTCTCGTCGATCACGACGGCGTCGAATATCTCACCCTCGCGACCCTGGAGCACGACCGCCTCCGCGAGGTCGAGCGCCTCGCGCTCGGCCCGGTTCGCTCGCTGCTCACCCTGGTCCATCGCTGCGGGCAGATCGTCGAACGCGGCGGCGACCGCGTCGGGCACCTCCTGGCCGTTCACGACCGCGATCGCGGCTTCGATCACGTAGCGGTCCTGCAAGCGGCGCAGTGGTGCCGTGGCTTGGGCATACGTCGCGGCCACCGCGGAGTGCCAGGGCGTCACTCCGCTCTCGAACGGCGCGTACCCGGCGCCACCGGCTGCTCGACGCACGGCGACGAGGAACGCCGACGTGCGCGGATCGTCGTGAGGGAGCGATCGCTCGAACGCACCGAGGGTCATGGCGTCCGGCCAATCGAGTCCGAAGGCCCGGGCCGAGTGTCGGAGCCGGCGAAGGCGGCGATCGTCGACCTCCGGCATCACGCGGAACAGTCCGGTACCGGCTTCGTACAGCGCCTTCGCCACCGCCAGGTTGGTCGCCAGCGACAGTGCTGCGTTCTGCTCCTCGGACTCGAGGCGAGGGCGGAACCGCAGGGCGTAGCGGCCGTCGTCGAGCCGATCGATCTCCTGCTCGGGAAATTCGACTCGTGGCGCTCCCCGGGCGATCTCGGCCGCCCGGATCCGTCGATGCAGCTCGTCGAATCCGGGTGGCAGATCAGCCGGTTCGACCGTGTCGTACGCGAGCTTGGCGCGGTTGCGGACGATCGATCGCTCGACCCCGTCGAGCGCCGCCCCACCATCGGATGCGACACGGACGGTGAACACGACCGCCGGCCGATCGACATCGGGGAGCAGGCTGCCGGCACCTTCTGAGAGTTTCGCCGGGTAGAGCGTCGACCGACGATCCGGCAGGTAGACGGTGACGGCCCGCTCGAACGCTTCCAAGTCGAGCGGATCGCCCGGACGGACGAAGAAGCCCACATCGGCGATCGCGTAGTGCACGAGCAGGTCGTCCCCCGCCAGCTCGATCGAGAATGCCTGGTCGAGGTCCACCGACGACTCCGGGTCGAGTGTGACGAATCGGTATCCGGTGCGGTCGGTGTGGGACTCACGAGGCGAACGGGCGGCCGCCGCATCCGCCGCATCGTGCACCGCGGCCGGAAAGCCGGTCGGAATCCCGGAATCTTCCCGGATCCGATCGAGCCCGCGCGCCATCACTTCGGCCGCCGCACTGCGCACCCGCATGGTCAGCGGCGGGCCCCCATGAACATGCCCTTGAGCGCGTCGTAGTGCTCGATGACGTGACCAGCGCCGAGCACCACGGCTTCGAGCGGTACGTTCGACATCCGGACCGGCACCTCGGTCTCGCGCTCGATCCGCTCGGCCAGACCCCGCAACAGTCCTCCGCCGCCGACGAGGTACATGCCGCGCACGAGGAAGTCCTGCGAGAGCTCCGGCGGGGCTTTCGACAGACACCGGATCACCGACGACACGATCGACGACACGACGTCCTCGATCGCGTACCGGACCTCCTCGGGCGTCAGGACCACGGTCTTGGGGAGGCCGGTCATCAGATCGCGTCCACGCACCTCGGCCTGGGACTCCTGGGGCGTCGGATCGGCCGAGCCGATCGCCATCTTGATCTCCTCGGCCGTCCGCTCACCCACCGCGATGCCGTGTTCCCGTCGGATGTAGTTCTGGATGGCGGCGTCGATGTCGAACGAGCCCACGCGGACCGCTTCGAGCGCGACGATGCCACCGAGGCTGATCACGGCGGTCTCGCTCGTGCCACCGCCGATGTCGATCACCATGTTGCCGACCGGTTCGTCGATCGGCAGGTCCGCCCCGATCGCAGCTGCCATCGGTTGCTCGATCAGGTTGGCATCGGCCGCGCCGGCGCGGCGAGCGGCGTCGGTGACAGCTCTCCGTTCGACCTCCGTGATCGCCGAGGGCACGCAGATCACGACTTTCGGGCGGGTGAACCGGCTGACGCCGACCCGCTGGAGGAGCAGCCTGATCATGCGCTCGGTGATCTCGAAGTCGGTGATGGCGCCGCCTCGGAGCGGCCGGACCGCGACGATGTAGCCCGGAGTCCTCCCGATCATCTGCCACGCCTCGCGTCCCGTCGCGAGCACCTCACCGGTCTGGCGATTGAGTGCGATCACCGACGGCTCGTTGAGGACGATGCCCCGGCCCTTCATGTAGACGAGCGTGTTCGCGGTTCCGAGATCGATCGCGAGGTCACGTGCCACGGGCACCACCGTCGTCGGCCACGTCGCCGCCACCCTCGTCGTCGCCCAGATCGCCGGACGCTTGGTCGCCGTTCGAGGCGACACCGTCGCCGTCATCACCGACGCCGTCATCACCGTCGCCGTCACCACCGTCGCCGTCATCAGCGTTGACGTCACCACCGTCGCCGTCATCAGCGTTGACGTCATCACGACCGACGTCGGTGGCGGCGATGTCGGTGCCCTTGTCGTCGTCGGCGGCGTGGCTCTCGATCGGGCGGGTCTCTATGCGGTTGGCCGCGCTCTGGACCTGATCGATCACCGGGCGGCGCGCCTCGGGCGACAACGCGTCGATCTGGCGCCGGAACGAGTCGACCCCGTCGCGCGATCGACGGGATCGCGAGATCACGACCGACACGACGATGATGCCCAGGACGACACCGATGATGACCGCAACGGCTGGCGTCACTCGCCGCTCCTCGAACCGGCTGGGCTCGAGACCTCGCCCGCCGGTCTGAGGTCTGCGGCATTGGTGCCCCAGTCCGAACCGTCCGCCCAGACCTCTCGTTTCCACACCGGGACCGACACCTTCAGCGCATCGATGACGAAGCGCGCGGCAGCGAACGCCTCGGGGCGGTGCGGCGACGACACAGCGGCCACCACGGAGCTCTCCCCGAGCTCGAGTCGGCCGACGCGATGCACGAGTGCGATGCGGCCCACCTCGGGCCAGCGCACACGTGTCTCGATCGCGATCTCGGTGAGCTTCGGCACGACCATCTCGTCGTACGCCTCATACTCGAGGTGCTCCACATCGGTCCGGCCGTCGGCGTGGTCGCGGACGGTGCCGCTGAACAGTACGACCGCGCCGCAGTCGGGGCGGACGCACCAGTCGTAGATCGCACCGACCGGGAGTTCGGCGTCGGTGAGTCCGAGCCAGTCGTCGCCATCGGCAGGTGGGTGCACAGGGGCATCGTAGCCGTGCACCCTCGGCGCGCGACGTCCGCCGGTGTTGCGCCTTCACTACGATCACCGTCTTGTGGAGCGAGGACCGCTTCCCCCGCACGAGCGATCATGGCGTCATCCGTCCGAGCTCGCAGCCGAAGAGCGTGCGGTGCTGCGCGCACGTGCGGCCGCTCCCTCGACGCGTGTCTTCGCCCTGACGACCGGCACCTTGGGGCTGCTCGCCGTCGGCGTGCTGATCCTGACGGTCACACCGCGCCGGCAGGAATCACCGATTGCGATCAGTGCGACGACGAGCCCGACCGCTCTTGCCGGCGCCGACTCGTCGGCGGTCGCCGACACCGAATCCCGGGCAGATGGCCGGGTGCCCGCGTTCGCCGCCCGCGGCTCGAACGGCGACCAAGGAGCAGCGGAATCTCCCACCACCGTTCCGGCGACGGCCACGCCGATCGGTACAGGACGCCTCGCCATCGTCACCCGGGCCGCGATCGGTGATGCCGATGTCGGCTCGCTCGGTGACACGATTGCGGTCGTGCTCCCCTCCGGCGCGGCGACCGTGGGCGATGTCGTGCACACCAACGGAGAGGCGATCGTCATCGAGATCGGTCACGCGTCGGTCGAGCCTGGCCACGAGATCGCTCGCCATCGGCCCCACGACCGCGAGATCGTCACCGTGATGTCGTCGCCGCCGATCACGGTCGCGTACGGCGACGTCGACGGTCTCGAGGTCGGCGAAGGCACCGCGGTGCTCGACGACGATGGGGCACTCGTCGGTCTCTGCAGCCGGTCGGACGCCGGGCCCGGAGTCCGACTCATCGAGCTCAGCGACGAGGTCGAGGCCGAAGCCACCGGCGGGCGCTGACCGCTCCGACGACCACGACCACGACGACCCCGGCGATCATCGCCCCGAGCGCGATCTCCTGGCGCCGCTTCGGTGTGATCATGGTCCACCACTTCGCCTCCGTCCCCTCGACGTAGGCCTGCTCGTTGGTGACGGTCGGTGACCACCCCTCCGCTCGAAGCTTGTCGTTGGCGACGATCCAGGGCTCTCGGGTATACGAGCGCAGACCCGGCGGGATCGGACCGCGCTGGAAGCGCCAACGCAGCGCGCCGATCACGTCGGCGAGTCGATCGGGCAGAGGGAAGCGGAACCGTTGCCCCGACAGCGCTCGAACACGGTCGCCCGGGATGCTGCCATCGGGCGCCACGTTGAACACGCCGTCGAGCCGCCGTTCGACCGCGATCGAGACGGCCGACGCAACGTCGTCGTGATGGACGAACTGCGCACCGGGATCGGCCTCGCCGAAGCGTTGGCCGAACCCGGCGGTGAGCGCACGCGCGAGCGACGAGGTGCCATCGCCCGCGATCGGCACGGCGGGCCGCAGCATTGCGACCCGGCGACCGGCAGAGGCGGTCCGCCACGCCTCCACGGCTTCTTCCGCCGCCGCGAGCTGACGCGCGTAGACGAAGGTCGGGTCGGGCCGAAGGACCGCCTCCTCGGTCAAGGGCACCGGGTTGTTCGCGAGCGCGCCGTACACCATCGCCGACGACACCACCACCAGTGCACCGGCCCGCAACGTGTGGGCATCGGACAACAGGTCCTGGGCACCGGCGGTGACGCTCTCGCCGCGCCGCCCCAGTAGATCGTGGTCGGCGAGTCCCACGTCCACGACTGTGTCGAATCGTCCGAGGACCGCGTCGGCGGGCTCGTCCCCGGACGCCACCACGACGTCGACCCCATCGGCGCCTGCCAGCAGATCGGCGACCCGCCAGCCGAGCCCGCCGCGCACGCCGCGCACGTACACGCGCTGGCTCGCGGCGGCCCGAGCAGCGCTCGCATCGGGAGCCTCGATCGTGCTCACGGTTCGACGTTACCGGCGTGCGACCCGGCCGGTCGGCGAAAGGCCCGCCCGGCCCGTAGCATCGACCCCATGGCCGACGGCCCGACTCCCGAGAACCTGCCCGGCGACGACGAGCAGGGCAACGAGCCGGTGAACCCGTTCCTGGGCCTCCCGATGTTCGGCGACCTCGCCCGCGCCCTCCAGGGGCAGGGTCCGCTGAACTGGGACGCAGCGCGACAGTTCGCGATGCTGGGCGCCACCCAAGGTCGTCCGGAGCACAACATCGATCCGACCGTCCGCATCGCCTACACCGACCTCGCCCAGATCGCGGCGATGCACGTCAACGATGTCACCGGCGCAGACACCAGCTTTCCGGAACCACGAGTCGTCACGCGAGGGCAGTGGGCTGCCGAGACGCTCGATGCCTACCGACCGCTCTTCACCGATCTCGCGACCTCGCTCGGCCAGCAGAACACACCCGAGACCGACGACGACTCGGGCGACCCGATGATGCAGATGATGGCCGGTATCAGCCGCATGATGGCCCCCGCCATGATGGGGATGTCGGTCGGGTCGATGGTCGGCCAGCTCTCACAACGCGTGTTCGGCTTGCACGATCTCCCGATCCCACGCGAGCAACAGGAGATCGTGCTCGTCGGTCAGACGATCGACGACTTCGCGACGCAGTGGGAGATCCCGCTCGATCAGATGCGCCTGTGGGTGCTCGCCCACGAGCTGTCCGGGCACCAGGTGTTGTCGATACCGCACCTGCGCGAGGCACTCGCCGATCTCGTACGCCGGCACGTCAGCGGCTTCCGCCCCGATCCGTCGGCGATCGCCGACAAGTTGGGCGGCTTCGACCCGTTCCGCGACGCCGACGAGTCCGGTGACCCGATGGCCGCGCTGCAACAGGCGTTCTCCGATCCGGAGATCCTCCTCGGTGCCGTTCGCAGCCAGGAGCAGATCGCGCTGCAACCCCAACTCGACGCCGCTGTCGCCGCGGTGGTCGGGTACACCGACTGGGTGGTCGACGCCGTCGCTGTTCGGCTGATCGGCGGCGAGGCGCTGCGCGTCGCCGAAGCGGTGCGCCGCCAACGAGTCGAGAGCACGCCCGACGACCTCTTCGTCGAGCGGTTGTTGGGCATCCGGGTCGGTGACGATCAGGTCGCCCGCGGCAAGTCGTTCGTCCAGGGGGTCGTCGATCGCGAGGGCGAGACGGCACTCACGCGCCTGCTGCACCTGCCCGACTCGATGCCGACCCCGAGCGAGATCGACGCTCCCGGGTTGTGGATCGCACGCGTCAGCGGGCAGTGACGTGTGCCGTCACGGATGCAGCAGGTCGGCTCTGATCCCGGCGACGTAGTTGACGACTGCGGCCGCGGCAACGACGCCGACGAGCAGGAAGCCGACGCTACCCGGGATCTCGAGCAGGACCGGGAGCACGGCTGCGATGACCCATCCGAGCTGGAAGCGGGTCTCGAAGCGTGCGAACGCCTCGCCCCGGTTGGTCGCAGGTCCGTCGCGCTGCACGATGCTCTCGAACGACAAACGCCCGATCGCCGCCGAGAAGTTGACCACGACGGCAACCATGATTCCCGCCGTCGGACCACCCAGCACCGCGACAGACAACCCGAAGATCGCGGGGAGCGCAAGTGCGAGGGTGATCATCCTTTCCTCGTGCAAGGTGCGGCGCAGGCGGGGCGCGAGCGAGTTGCCGGCGAGCGTACCGAGCGACGACAACCCGACGGCCAGACCGAGGAGCGCCTTCTCGTCGTCCTGACCGCGGAACCAGAACGCGAGGTGGAACAGCATGAACCCGGCCGACGCCCGAAGGATCAACATCGCGACCCACGCCAGCTGGAGGCTCGTGGTCGCGACCTCGGCGCTGGCGGCCGACGGCCCTTCCGTGCGATGGGCCGCCTCTGCAGGGAGCCGCAATGACATCGAGAGGGCGACGCCGAACAGCACGGCGCCGTACGCGAGGGTCGCCGTCGTCCCGACGGTGTACTGCAGCGCCGCCGCCGGCACTACGGCTGCCGCGCCGGCGAGACCGGCGATGACGCCGAGCTTCGAGTTGGCCTCGACCAGCTCGAGCTCGGTGCGAACCACTGCCGGCACGAGAGCGGACTTCGACACCGTGTAGGTCTTCTGGAGCACCAGCGCGACGAAGACGAGCAGGAACAGGAAGATGTCGTCGACGAACTGGATCATCAGCACCTGGATGACGATGCGCAGCGCGGCGACGGCCTGCACCATGAAACGTCGGCCGCCGCGAACACGATCGATGGCCGGGCCGATCATCGGCGCGATCAGCAGGAACGGAGCGAAGCTGACGAGCAGGAATCCGAGCACCCTCGAACGAGCCGCGTTCGGGTCGACGTCGAAGAAGAACGAGTCGGCGAGAGCCACGACCATGGCAGCCTCTCCGCCCATCATCGCCGCATGCGTGAACGCGAGCCGCTGGAACTTCGAGTGGATCACCGCGGTCACGCGGAGATCGTAGGTGGTCGACCACCGCCGAGACGGCGAGCCATCATCTCCGACGCCGCGATCGCGTCAGACCGTCGCCTGTGTCGCGGCTCGTTCGTACTTGTAGCCCAGTCCGCGGATGGTGACGATCCGTGTCGGCGCACCAGGGTCGTCCTCGATCTTCGAGCGGAGCCGCTTGATGTGCACGTCGAGGGTCTTGGTGTCGCCCACGTAGTCGGCTCCCCACACGCGATCGATGAGGGTCTCCCGGGTGAGCACCCGACCGGCGTTGGCGAGGAGCAGGTGCAGAACCTCGAACTCCTTGAGCGGCAGCGTGACCTCGTCGCCGTCGACGGTGACGCGGTGCTCGTCGGGGTCGAGGACGACGTCGCCGACCCGGATGCCGCCGTTGCTCGGCCGCTCCAGCTCGCCGGTTGTGTCCATCGCCGCACGCCGCAGGAGGGCACGGATCCGTGCGACCAGCTCACGGATCCGGTACGGCTTGGTGACGTAGTCGTCGGCACCGACCTCGAGTCCGACGACGGTGTCGATCTCGCTCGACTTCGCGGTGACCATGATGATCGGGACCGCGCTGGTCGCTCGGATCTGGCGGCAGACGTCGATCCCCGATACACGTGGCAACATGACGTCGAGCAAGACGAGATCGGGATCGACGGCCGCGAAACGCTCCATCGCTTCGACCCCGTCGGTCGCCACCTCGACATGGAAACCTTCGCGGCCGAGGCCGATCTCGAGCGCCTCGACGAAACTCGCCTCGTCCTCGACGACGAGGATGGTGTGCTGTGTCACGCGACTCCCTCATGTTGTTGGTTCGTGGACTCGACTGCGGGGTCCGCGCTGGCAGGTAGCCGCAGCACGAACGTGCTGCCCTCCCCTTCGGTCGAGCTGACGAGCACGGCGCCGCCATGATTGGTCGCGACGTGACGCACGATCGACAGCCCGAGCCCGGTGCCTCCGGTCGCGCGGCTGCGAGCCCGATCGACACGGTAGAAGCGTTCGAAGATCCGATCGAGATCCCGTTGTGGGATCCCGATCCCTTGATCGACGACCGATATCTCGACCTGGTCGTCGGTGCGGCGCGCCCTGACCTGTACCGCGCCGCCCTCCGCGCTGTACTTCACGGCGTTCTCGACGAGGTTGCCGACCGCCGATATGAGTTCGCGACGGTCGCCATGGACGACGATCGTTTCCGAGCGCGCCCCGTCCGCGTCGACCGGATCGAGCGTCGAGATCGAGATCCCCCGCTGGGAGGCGAGCTCCGTGACGCGATCGAGTGCGCCGGACACGATGTCGGCCACCTTGACCGGCCCTCGGTTCTGCTCACCACCCAACTCGATGTGGGAGAGCTCCATCAGATCGTCGACGGTGCGACTGGCGCGCCGGGCCTCTTCCATCATCCGGATGACGACGCGACGAATCGTGGCGGAATCGGTCTCGTCGATGAGGGTCTCCGCGAGCACCGACATCGCACCGATCGGCGTCTTCAGCTCATGGGAGATGTTGGCCACGAAGTCGGTTCGAACTTGGTCGGTCCGGCGTTGTTCGGAAACGTCCTCGATGAATGCGATCGCACCACCGTCGGCGAGCGGCCTGGCCTCGACCACGACCACGGTCTTCGGCGGACCATACATCTCGAGCACCTCCTCACCGGGCTGCCCGGATCGAGCGCGAAGGAGATGCCGCTCGATGGCCTCGTCGATCAGCACGCCAACATGGGTTCCGCCGAGAGATCGGGCGGCGGCATTGCGGAACCGTACGGCGCCGGAGGCATCCGCGACGACCACACCGGTCGGATGGTCGTCCAGAACGTCGTCCAGGCTCAGCGACGTCGAGGCGGCCGGAGTCACCGGAGTCGTCGCCGAAGGCTCCGCCGAGCGTCGGACCACCCAACCCGCTGCGAAAGCGACGATGGCTCCTGCGATGGCGAGGAGCGTCGTCATCGTTCAGTCCTTGCCCTGATCTCCTGCTGCGACCTCGGCATCCGCACCTGCATCGTCGTCCCGATCGGCCGGCACGGACGCGTGGTCCGGCAGCCAGCCCGTGGCGATGTAGAGCACGCGTTGGCTGATGTTGACCGCGTGGTCGCCGAGGCGTTCGTAGAACCGGGCAACCACCGCCATCTGTACCGCCACTTGGAGGTCGATCGTGCCGGCAGCATGGCTCTCGAAGATCTGGGAGATGAACTGTCGGTGGAGGTCGTCCAGGTAGTCGTCCATGTCGCGCAGCGCCGCCGCCCGGGCCGGATCGACGCTGATGTAGGCCTCGGTGACCTCCTTGTACTCGTGGTGCGCCTGGTCGGACATGCGCTGGATCCCACCACGAAGCTTCGGATCGAGGTTGTGGCCGTAGATGCGGCGCGCCGCCTTGCAGATGTTGCAGCACAGGTCGGCGGACCGCTCGATCTCGGGTGCGAGTTTGAGCGCTGCGGCAATCTGGCGGAGATCGCCGGCCACCGGTGCCTGCAACGCCAGCAGGGTCAGTGCGCGCTCCTCGATGTCGAACGCCCTGCTGTCGATCTCGGCGTCACCCCGCAGCACGTACTCGGCGCCCTCGAGATCCTGTTGCAGCAAGATGTCGGTGACTCGTGGGATCAGTTCGACGACGGAGGCGCTGAGCCGAGCGATGTCGTTGCGGACGTCGTCGAGCTCGTGGTGGAATTCGGGACGCAGATCGTTCATCAACCGAACCTCCCGGTCACGTATTGCTCGGTTCGCTCGTCGTCAGGGTTGGAGAAGATCTTCGAGGTCGGGTTGTACTCGACGAGTATGCCGGTACGCCGATCGCTCTCCTCGTTCACCTCGGTCGTGAAGAACGCAGTTCGATTGCTGACCCGTGCGGCCTGCTGCATGTTGTGCGTCACGATGATGATCGTGTAGTCAGAGGTGAGCTCCTGCATCAGCTCCTCGATGCGGGCGGTGGCGATCGGATCGAGCGCCGAGCACGGCTCGTCCATGAGGATCACGTCGGGCTTCACCGCGACACATCGGGCGATGCAGAGCCGCTGTTGCTGACCGCCCGAGAGGCCCAACGCCGACGACTTCAGACGGTCCTTCACCTCGTCCCACAATGCCGCCGACTTGAGCGACTGCTCGACGATGTCGTCGAGCTCGGACTTCTTCTTGATGCCGCCCAGCTTCGGACCGAACGCCAGATTGTCGTAGATCGACTTGGGGAAGGGGTTGGGCTTCTGAAAGACCATGCCGACGCGCCTTCGCACCTCGACCGGATCGACGTTCGGGCCATAGAGGTCGACACCGTGGTAGTAGATCGAGCCCTCGACCCGGGCGATGTCGATCAGATCGTTCATCCGGTCGAAGCACCTGAGCACCGTCGACTTCCCGCAGCCCGACGGCCCGATGAACGCCGTGATCTCGTGCTCGCGCACGGAAAGGTTGACATCACGGACGGCACGGAACTTGCCGTAGTAGACCTCGAGGTCCTTGGTCTCGAACACCATCGCAGCCGTCGGTCGTGTCTGGCTCGTCGAGCGGTGTGTGGCCTCGAGGTGGATGTCGTGGTCGCTCACGGTCGTCGCTTCCTGCTCGTCGGTGCTCTCCATCATGTCACCACTTCTTCTCGTACCTGTTCCGCAACCAGATGGCCACTGCGTTCATCATCAACACGGCAACCAGCAGCACCAGCGATGCGGCTGCCGTCAGCGAACGGAAGTCGTCACCTGGCTGACGGGCGTAGGAGAAGATCGCGACGGGGAGCGCGGTGAAGGGACCCTGCAGCTGCTCCCAGAGGCTTTGGTCGCCGGTCCTCAGTAGTCCGGTCGCTGCCCCGACCAGCAGGACGGGTGCCGCCTCACCCGCCGCTCGGGCCAATGAGAGGACCGTACCCGTCAGGATGCCCGGGGCAGCGGAGGGCAGCACGTGGCTGCGAACCGTCTCCCACTCGGTCGCGCCGACGCCGAACGCGCCCTCGCGGATGCTCCGCGGAACTGCGCGGAGCGCCTCGGACGTCGTGATCACGACGATCGGGAGGACGAGCGCCGAGATCGCGAGACCGCCGGCGAAGATGTTGCGCCCACCGTTCCAGCCCGACAGCGCTTTGACGAAGATCGCCAGACCGAGGAGGCCGTAGACGATCGACGGTACGCCGGCCAGGTTGCGAACGTTCACCCGGGTGAGGCGTGCGAACCACGAACCCTTGGCGTACTCCTCGAGATACACGGCGCAGGCGATGCCGAGGGGGAATGCCACCACGGTGACGATCAGGCAGAGGATGACCGTGCCGCGGATCGCCTGTCCGATGCCTGCCTGCGACGCGCTCTGGGAGTTGAGGTTGGTGGTGAGGAAGTCGCCGGGTCGATCGGTCCAGACCGACCAGCTTCGATTGAGCAGATCCACGATGAGGGTCAGGAGCACCAGAAGCGACAACGCCAACGTGGCGATCAGCACGAACTCGATCAGCTTGCCGCGGACGTCGAGCCCGCGCTTGGTGAGGCTCGCCGTCACATTGCGAGCGGTCGACGCGCCGACGTCGGACGGTGTGGTGAGACCCATCAGTAGACCTCCCGCACCTTGTTGACGAGCCAGTCGCTCAACACGTTGAGGAGCAGCGTCATGAAGAACAGCAGGAGACCGATGAAGTAGAGGCTCTGGAACGCCAGGTTGTCGCCCGCCACCTGATCGCTGCCGAACCCGAGTGCGGCCATCGCCGCGGTCATCGTCTGGCCGGGTTCGAGCGGCGACAAGCGGAACAGTCCGCCGCCGACGGCGCCGGCGGCGATGGCCACGACCATCGTCTCGCCGATCGCCCGTGAGATACCGAGGATGAGCGAGGCGACGATGCCGGAGACCGCCGCCGGGAACACGACCCGGAAGGTCGTCTGCAGGCGTTCGGCGCCGAGCCCGTACGAGGCCTCCCGGAGCGCCAACGGGACGGCGCGCAGCGCGTCCTCGGCAACGGACGCGATGATCGGGATCGTCAGGATGCCGACGCCGATGCCCGCTGCAGCGAGCGTGAACGCCTTGTTCGCGCCGCTGAACAGGCGGACCACGATGTCGGGATTGATGAACGAGATCGCGAAATAGCCGAGCACCACGCTCGGGATCCCGGCGAGGACCTCGACGGCCGGCTTGACCACCTTGCGCACGCGCGGACGTGCGTACTCGGCGAGGTAGATGGCGGCGCCGAGACCGAGCGGGACCGCAACCACCATGGCGATCCCGGTGACGATCAGCGTCCCCACCACCAGTGTGCCGATGTCGTAGAGACCACGACGGGGGAACCACCCGATCTCGGTCAACGCACCGAGGCCGCTCGGAGCCGACGCGAGCTGCCGGATGAACTCCTCGGCGTCGTAGGCGAGGGTGATGATGATCAAGGCCGTCACCATCAACGTCGTGAACGCCGCGCTCCGAAAGAACCAGCGAGCGACGTTGTCACGGCGGCGACGTCCCGGGCTGGTCGTGAGATCGATCGTCGGCCCATCGGGCTGGGAAAATGATGTCGCTGTCACTGGTCACCTTTCTCCACTCGCGCGGACCTGTTCGGAGAGTAGAGCGTCGCGGGGTGGGCCTTCGAATGGACCCACCCCGTGACGGCTCATCGGGCTGGCCGGGGGAGCTCAGCCCTGGCGGGTGCCGGTCTCCCGGCTGTCCCAAACGCCCTGGGTCTCCGCCATACCCTCGGCGCTCAAGGGCACGTAGGGGACCTGGCCCTCGCCCGTGCCGACGAGGGTCGTGATGCCCTCGTTGACGTAGTAGTCGACGAACGGCGCAAGCGCCGGGTTCTCGTCGAGCTTGGTGGTGTTGACGTAGATGAACAGGTTGCGGGCGATCGGGAACTCGTTGCTCGCGATCGTCTCGGGAGTCGGCTCGACACAGCCGCCGCCACCGTCGACCTGGAGGGGTTTGACGACGTCGAGGTTCTCCTCGACGAAGGCGAAGCCCACCCAGCCGAGCGAGGTCACGTTGGACGCGATGCCTTCGATGATGACGTTGTCGTTCGGGCTTGCGGTGTAGTCGGGGCGAACGTTGGCGCCATCGACACCGAGCTCGTCGCCGACCGCCTCGATGACGATCTCGACGAAGCTGTCGAACGTACCCGACTCCTCACCGGGCGCCGTGACGGTCAGTTCGGCGTCGGGGTACGGGGTGTTCACCGCGCCGAGGTCGGTCACCGTCGCAGCGATGTCGTCGGCGACTGCCGTCGCGTCTGACCAGTTGTTGACGCCGATCGCGTCGGGCCCGAGCAGGGCGTAGAGATCGACGAACGAGAGACAGTCGATGGCGTCGTTCTGAGCAGAGGTGATCACCGACAGACCGTCTACGGCCACGATGAGCTCGATGAACTCGATGCCGTTCGCAGCGCAGTTGTCGGCTTCTTCGCCCTTGATCGCACGCGACGCATCCGAGATGTCGGTCTCGCCGTTGCAGAACTTCGCGAAACCATCGCCCGTACCGGGACCTTCGACGGTCACGGCGACACCCGGCGCCAGGTCGGCGAAGGCGTTGCCGACGGCGATCGAGATCGGCTCGACCGTCGACGAACCCGACACGAAGATGCTGCCGGACAGATCGGCCATGTCGCCCGCGGGCTCAGCCGCAGGCTCCTCCATGTCGGCCGGCTCCTCCATGTCGGCGGGCTCCTCGGCGGCTGCGGGCTCCTCGGCGGACGGCTCCGCGGTGTCGTCGTCGCCGCCACACGCGGCGAGCGCGAGCGCGGCCACCACGGCGGCAGCCATGAATCGCTGGGAAGAAGTCTTCACGCTGGGTTGCTCCAATCAGAGATGTTCACGGAACTTGCGGGAGTCTTGGGACGAACTCCGACGAGAACGCTAGGGAACCAAGGTGAACGGCTACCGGGCCCACGAGTGAACGGCTCCTGAACTGTTGACGACGTGCTCTTGCCGCCGACCAGGTGTTGTTCAGACCCTGTTCACCCACCTGTCAGCTCCGCGAATCGCTCGTGAGCGAAAGCACGATCAGGTGAACGACGTGCGATTCTGCAGCTCAGCGCCGGATCTGATGCTGGCGCTCGACGGTCCAGCGGTACATGCGCTCCTGGGCGTCGGGATCGTAGACGTCCCGTGGCCCGAGGCGATCCCACGAGTCGTCGGGTTGGAGCTCCCAACGGACGATGTCGTCGGACAGGTCGAACTCGAGCACCTGGTCGAGCCATTCCCGGTGTTTGGGGTGGTCGATCGGCACGAGCACCTCGACGCGACGATCGAGGTTGCGCGGCATCAGGTCGGCCGATCCGATCAGGTACATCGGACCGTTGTCGTCGTCACCGTGTGCGAACCGGTAGATCCGGCTGTGCTCGAGGTACCGACCGAGGATGCTGCGGATCCGGACGTTGTCGGACAGTCCGGGTACCCCGGCGCGCATCGTGCAGATGCCGCGTACGACACCGTCGATCCGAACCCCCGCGGCGCTCGCGGCGTACAGCGCCTCGACGATGGTCTGATCGGCGATCGAGTTGCACTTGAGGGTGATGTGTCCATCCGATCCGAGCGACGTCTCGTGATCGATCAGATCGAGGAGCTGGCGCTTCAGATCGCGCGGCGCGACCAGCAGGGTACGGTATTCCTCGCTTCGGCTGTAGCCGGTGAGGTGGTTGAACAACTGGGTGGCGTCGGCCCCGATCTCGTTGTCGCACGTGAGGAATCCGAGGTCTTCGTACAACCGTGCCGTCTTGGAGTTGTAGTTGCCGGTGCCGATGTGGCAGTAGCGACGGAGCTGATCTCCGTCGTCACGGACGACGAGCACGACCTTGGAATGGGTCTTCAGCCCGACCATGCCGTAGACCACGTGCACGCCGGCGCGCTCCAGATGCCGGGCCCACTGGACGTTGTTCTCCTCGTCGAACCGGGCCTTCAGCTCGACGAGCACCGCGACCTGCTTGCCTCGTTCCGCGGCCCTGATCAATGCCCGGATGATGGGGCTGTCGCCACCAGCCCGGTAGAGGGTCATCTTGATCGACTGGACGCGGGGGTCCTCGGCGGCCTGCTCGAGGAAGACCTCGACACTGCTCGCGAAGCTCTCGTACGGATGATGGACCAGGATCGCCCGGTCGCGCATCACCGAGAAGATCGACCGATCCGTCTCCTCTGCGATGAACAACCGCCCGGCCGTGAGCGGCGGCCACGCACGATCCTTGAGATCGGGACGATCGACGCCGTGGAGGTGCCACAGGCAGCTGAGATCGATGAGGCCACGATGGTGCGACACATTGCGGCGATCGATCTCGAGCTCGCGAACGAGCAGATCGAGCATCTCGGCGCTGATCGACTCGGCGACCTCCAGACGGATCGCCTTGTTGAACCGACGCTTGCGGAGCTCGAGCTCGACGGCTTCGAGCAGATCGTCGGCCTCTTCCTCTTCGAGCGTCAGGTCTGCGTTGCGGGTCACCCGGAAGACCGCCCACTCCTCCACGATCATGCCGACGAACAAGGTGTGGAGGTGGGCGGCGACGATCTCCTCGGCCGGCACGAAACGGCCATCGCCGAGCGGGATCAAACGAGGGAACACGTCGGGGATCTTCAGACGGACGAATCTGCGCTCGGCCGTCTCCGGGTCGGCGACGTGGGCGGCGATGCTCAGCGCGAGGTTGGAGATGTACGGGAAGGGGTGTCCCGGATCGACCGCGAGCGGTGTGAGCACCGGGAAGATCCGCTCGTCGTAGTACGACCGCATCGCCGTCCGGTCGGCCTGACCAAGTTCGTCCCAGGCGGCGATGGTGACACCCTCGGCCGCCAACGCCGGAACGAGCTGATCGAGGAAGATCACCTCCTGGCGCTCGATCATCGTCGGCACACGCGCCGAGATCTCGGAGAGCTGCTGGAGGGGAGTTCGACCGTCCCACGTCGGGTCCTCGATGCCGGCTGCCACCTGATCACGCAGAGCCGCAACCCGGACCTGGAAGAACTCGTCGAGGTTGGTCGAGAAGATGGCGCAGAACTTGGCCCGTTCGAGCAAAGGGATCCCGGGTTCGGTGGCGAGTGCCAGCACCCGGTCGTTGAAGTCGAGCCAGCTGAACTCGCGGTTGAGCAGGCGGTGCCCGGGCTCGGCGACCGTGTCGGCGGGTGTGTCGACCATCTCGGTCATCGATGGTGCCCCGGTCGCCGAGTCATTCGTTGTCGTCGGGGAGACCGAGCTCCCACTCGATCGAGATCAGCTCACGCTCGGCGTCGCGGTTGATCCGCTCCTTGTTGCGGCGGAACTGGGGATCGTCACGAGGCAGGAGCACCAGGCGCGCCAACGCCCTGGCTCGGAACTCATCGAGGACCTGACGCTCGCCCCAGTCGCCGTAGATCTCCCAATGAGGCGACACGGGGCCGAGGTACACGATGCGGGCGTGGGCTCGTGGCGCAGCTTCTTCGACGACGTCGGACATCGGGACGAGTGTACCGGGAGCGGGGAACAGACCCCGTCGACATCGGGTTTCCGGGCCGCAAGCCCCGAATCATGCCACCGGTGGTTTCGGTCGACGATGTCCATCGACATGACGAAGCCGTGAACAGACCGTCGTCGTCGACCGAAATCATGGACTTTTCTTTACAGTTGCGTTACGCTTCGTCCCCAAGCGGGAACCAAGATGGTCAGTGCGACGTCTAGGTCGGTAGACCCACGGTCGATCCGGTCGCACTTCTACCGGTTCGGGCGTGCGCAACTCCATCGGCGGGCACGACCCAGACATGACACGGCACCCGACCAACCAGCACCACAATGACGACCACGAACGACGACCACGAACGACGACCACGAACGACGACCACGAACGACGACCACGAACGACGACCACTGGAGGCACGACATGAATACGAGCCCACCCCCCGATCCGGACTCCGCTACGGCCTGGATGGCCGACGGCTCGTGCCGGATGTACCCGCCGGCCACGTTCTTCCCGAGCGATGGCGTCGGGGTCGACAAGGCTCGCAAGATCTGCGCCGGCTGTCCGGTCCAGGACACGTGCCTCGAGCACGCCCTCGAACACCGCATCGAGCACGGTGTGTGGGGCGGATGCAGCGAACGCGAACGCCGCCGCATCCTGAAGCGCCGCCGGCTCGACGCCTCGGCCCACGCCAACTCGAACTGAGCCACTGAACTGAGCCACTCGATCGGGACCTCAGCCCACGACCATCGGCCCGGCGAGGAACACCTTCGGGGACATCCCTCCCGCACGCACGCCCACGAGTCGTCGACACGCTCCGACAGCATCTCGACTTTCCGACAGCATCTCGACTTTGTGGAAGCCGAACCGACGCCACTCGTCGCTTCGGCTGCCACAGCATCCCGACCAAAGGTTTGCGGAAGCCGAAGCGGCGAAATCGGTTGGTTCGGCTACCACAAAGTGTGACCACAAAGTGTGACCACAAAGTGTGACCGCTCCCGTCGTCTGGGGCCGGCACCGGGGAGCGGATGCGTCGCAGCCGTTCCCATCACCAGGTCAGCAAGAAATCAGGTCGGCAAGAATCGGGTCAGCAGGACGCTGGTGTTCCGCGCCGTGACGCGGCGAGAAACGTCCGATCACGACGGCGACCCGGTGAGGTCGCCGTCGCTCCGTGAGATCAGCTCTTGTCGCTGGTCGAGTCGCTCGTGTCGCCGTCCTGCATCCCCTCGGCGAGCCCGTCCTTGAACTCCTTCTGGGCCTTGCCGAGGTTCTTGGCCAGCTTGGGCAACTGCGAGCCGCCGAAGACGAGCAACACGATCACGAGAACGATGATCCATTCGGAACCACTGGGCATGTGTGCAGCCTAACGGTCAGGCGCCGATGATGCTGCGCGCGGCCTGGGCGCGCTGCCGGCGGATGCGACGGCGCTCGCGCTCGGAGAGCCCTCCCCAGATGCCGAACTTCTCGCCGTTCTGGAGGGCGAACTCCAGGCACTGCTCGCGTACGACACAGCCCCGGCAGACCTCTTTGGCCTCCCGGGTGGATGCGCCTCGTTCCGGGAAGAACAGATCGGGATCCACCCCCAGGCAGTTGGCGTCGTCTTGCCAGTTGTCCTCCAACTCGGTGGGTTGGAGCATGTGCTCGTACGTATGGGTCGTATTGGTCATGGTGGTGGGCCCCCCTGCCGTGGTCGCCCGCGAGCCGGACTGTGGTCGTTTCCGGGTCGATCTCGATGGGATGCCTCGTGACGGGTGTCACGAGGGCGTAGTTACATGGATGTGATTCTCGCATACCATACCGGATTCCCGCAAGGGTGCATTTCGCGAGTTCCTGACCAGGGTGGCGACAGGGTCGCGTCTGACGGGTCGCTCCCCAGGATCGAGGGTCACTCTGGGTGCTCGCTCGCGCACACCTCAGCCGGCGCGGCGATGGGTCATGCGGCGACGATGCTCGAGGAAGTCGACGAGCACGTAGTCACCGAGCGCCTCGTTCGTCGTGTAGAACGCTCGACCTCCGTTGAGCTGGGTCATCCGCTCGATGAACACCTGAAGCGCGGTCGTGGCGTCGAGCACGAAGGTGTTGATCCGGATCTGCTCGCGCGTGCAGCGCACGACCTCGCGCAGCGTCGCCTCGATCGTCTCCCGAACCGGCGGGTAGTTGAAGTAGACGTCGCCGTGCGGCGTGATGTGTGCGGTCGGTTCGCCGTCGGTGATCATGATGATCTGCTTGCTGCCCGACTGCTTGGCGAGCAGCTGGCGCGCCAAGGTGAACCCGTGGTGCATGTTGGTGCCGTAGACGAAGTCCCAGGAGACCTCGGGGAGCTGGTCGGCGGTGATCACGCGCGCTGTCTCCGAGAAACCGACGAGCCCCAGGTAGTCCCTGGGGAACTGCGAGGAGATGAGATGGTGCAGCGCCATCGCCACCTTCTTCGCGGGCAGGAAGTTGTCGCGCATCGGCATCGACATCGAGAGATCGAGCATCAGCACCGTGGATGAACGGGTCAGGTGCTCCGTGCGTTCGATCTCGAAGTCGTCCGGCTGCAGCTCGACCGGGGTTCCCGTGCCCGTCCGACGCAGGGCGTTGCGGATCGTGCGGTGCAGATCGAGCTGGAACGGATCGCCGAACTCGTAGGGCTTGGTCTGATACGTGCGCTCGTGGCCCTGCCCGTACTCGTGCTGCTGGTGTTGGCCGACGTGCTCCTTGGTGAGTTTGGTGAACAGATCGCGGAGGGCATTCGAGCCGATCGCCCGCAACCCCCTCGGGGTGAGCTCGAGGCGACCCTCCTTGTTCTCGATCAGGCCGGCTTCCTCGAGCATCTTGGTCAGCTCGCTCAACCGCTCGAGCGACCTCGCCGCGTCGTCACCGAGCAGATCGCGCACGCGCTCCATGTCGGCTTCGGCCAGGGCCCCCGGATTGGTCGCGTTCTGGAGCAGGTGCTCGAGCTGGTCGAGGTCACCGAGGTCCTGCATCGACTGCATCGCCTGCGCGAACCCCATCGGATCCTGACCCTCGAAGTCGTACGACTGACCCCAGTTCATCTGAGGGAACATCTGTTGCAGGTTCGAGCCGAGCTGGTCCATCTGCCACTGGAGATCCATGTCCGCCATCAGCTGGTCCGACAGCTGTTGTATCTGGGCCCGTTGCTCGGGCGTCATCGAGTTGAGCATCGCCTGCATCGCGGCCATCCGCCGGGCCATCTGCTCGAGCAGCTCCTCGACGCTCTGGGGGTTCTCGGGGAAGAAGTCGCCGAACTCCTCCATGAACTCGTCGAAGCCGGGATCCTCGCCGTCCTGGTGCTTCTCGAGCATCTCGTTGAGGGCAGCGAGCATGTCCTTCATGCGCTGCATGTCACCGGGAGTCATGTTCTGCATGCCGTCCGACATCTGGTCGACCATCTGCTGCATGAGTTGCTGACGCAGCTGGTCGAGCATCTGTTCGAACCGCCGCTGCGCGTCGGCCGACTCGAAGTCGTAAGCGCTCAGCTCGCGCACCTTGCCGGCCAAGTCGTTCGGCATCAGGTCAAGTCGCAGGTTCCGCTCGTCGGCGGTGGTGCGAGCCGCCTCCGCTCGTCGTTCGTCACCGCTGGTCTCGGCGTCGCGGACGGCGTTCTCGATCGCGTGCCGCTCCTCGTCGATGATGTCGTCGAGCTGTTGCGCGATCTCGTCGTAGACCCCACCGAGGTTCGACCGATCGAGACGATCCTGGCGTTCCTGACGTAACCGCTCGAGCATGTCGCGCAATCCGTCGAGACGCTCGCCGTCGGGCCCGCGCAGGCCCTCCTGCATCATGCGGCGCAGGGCGGCGTTGACGTCGCCGTGGTAGAGCAGTTCGTCGGTGAGCTGGTCGAAGAGCAGATCGGCGTCGAGATCGAAACCGCGCTGGCTCCCATCCCACCGTGAGTAGGAGAACCGGGGAGCCATGACTCCACCGTAACCCAGCGCGCCCGACCCGTCTCGACGGACCGCGGCGAGCTCGAATGCTCAACGTCGTCGACGAGGCGGTCGAGTGGCGCCCGTCACCGCGGCCACCCGTCGGGTCAAGCGACTCGCCGAACGTGCCGATGACCCTGCGACATGAACGCCACCGAATCGGCTGCGGAACCGTCCGTCGCCCGTCCCGAACTCGTAGCCTGATCTCATGCGTGTCCCCCGCACGTTCGCCTTCCTCGACCTCTCCGGCTTCACCAACTACACCGCCGCCTACGGCGACGACGCAGCGGGCCGGATCCTCGGAACGTTCCGCACCCTCGTGCGCGAGGTCGCGTCGGAGCGTGGCGTCCGTGTTGCCAAGTGGCTCGGAGACGGCTGCATGATCGTCGGCGTCGAGCAGCAGTCCGTGATCGAGTTCGTCACCGACCTCGAACGACGTGCCAATCGCGTGTGCGCTCCCCTCAGCCTCCGAGTGGGTGTCGCAACGGGTCATGCGCTGCTCTTCGAGGGCGACGACTACATCGGCTCCGCCGTGAACATGGCAGCGCGGCTGTGCGACTACGCCCGCAACGTCGACGTCCTGATGCCGACGATGCACCTGGAACGGTTGCCCGAGGGCGTCACCGCCGAGCCGTTCGGCGAGATCGAGCTGCGCGGGTTCCCGGGCACGATCGACGTCGTTCGCCTGACCGGTTCACCTGCAGCCGTCGTCCGCGACGACACCGCCGATCTGTGGACGCGCAGCCCGATCAACTGACCGCCGACGGCAACATCAGCGGCGCGGTGGCCGCGGGATCAGCACCGGCGTGGTCGCGGTGTACGCCTGGAACGCATCCTCGTCGCCCCACCGCTGCTTCGCCCGCGCCTCCAACATCGGCACACCGCTCACCCGAGTGAGCAGGACGATCACGAAAAGCGGCGAGACGAGGGTCACCCAGCGCCAACCCGACAGAACCGGCACGGCGATGACCGCGATCCCGACCCACAGGGTGATCTCGCCGAAGTAGTTCGGGTGCCGGGACCACGCCCACAGACCCGTCGTGATGAAGCGACCCTCGTTCGACGAATCTCTCCGGAAGGCCGACTTCTGCCGATCTGCCACGACCTCGATGGCGAAGCCGATCCCCCAGATCACCGTGCCGACCACCGCCAGGACCCCGAACGGCTCGCGCTCGGTGCCGGTGATGATCGCCAGGGCGCACGCCAGGGTCAGGAGCACCCAGAGCCCCTGCAGCGTCCAGGTCATGAAGAACCGCAGTGGATCGGTCTTGATGGTGTCGAAGCGACCGTCGCGTCCGTCTCGCTTCACCCGACGGAACAGGAACGCGCCCAGCCTCGACGCCCAGACCACGACCATCGACGCCACGAGGAAGGCGCGCGCGTCGAGGTCGTCGCTCAGCACCACCGCAACCACGGTCACGGTGAGGTAGGTGATACTGCCGGTGAGGTCGAAGTAGTGCTCGGTCCGGGCCGCATTCGACGGCACGAACACGACCCAGTTGATGGCGAAGGCGAGCGCAGCGCACAGCGCGAACACGGGGATCGACCCGACCTCGACGCTGCCCTCGCTGCCGGCGAGCGCCACGAGCGCGCCGACCACGACCGCAATGACGATCCCGACGACGGAGGATTGTTGCTTCGACACGACCGGCGACCCTACCGCCGCGTCGGTCACACGTCCTGTGGAGACTCGTGCGAGTCACGAGAAGCGGAAACTGCTGGCCGTGTTCAGGTTCGTCGCCGTCTTGCTCGTGGCGTTCGCGGCACTGCGAGTGCGCGACGACGACCTCTCGGCGAGATGAGGTCGACTTCGATCGAGCCTGGCACTGACCGCATGAGGTCCCCGATCCGCGACGACACCGAGACGACCGACGACGTCGCGTTCGAGATGGCCTTCCTCGACACCGGAACGGGTCTGCCGTGCGAGTGCCAGTCGTACGAGCAACGCAGCTTCTTCGAGGAGATCTGGACGGGCTGCGACGAGATCGACCTCAGGTGGAATGCGATGTGGAATGCGGCAGGACCCATCGGCACCTTCGAGGCCGGCGAGGTTGGTGATGTCCGGCCACGATCAGGGTGTCGCCATCCTCACGAGGGCACGTACCTCGAGCGCGGCCGAGTCCTCGAGGGGCACGCCCCGTTCGCACGTGCCGTTCGCACGATGAACGGTCATCCGGTGATCATGAACGGGGTGATCGTGCCCGCCGACGACGGAGCCTGCACGGGCACCGGGCACGTTCCGAGTCTTCTGGGCAACCAGTCCCGACTCGTCCGGTCGGTCGTCGGTTGGGGCGGACTCGTCAGAGCCGGCCGCGGTAGGTGGCGGTGGTGCCGGACTCGTCCTTGTTCAAGCGCTTCGACAGATGCAGACCCTCGAGCACGAACTCGGTGGCTGCGGCGATCGCGGCCGGTGAGGAGTCGCCACCGGTCAGCGCATCGACCGGTTCGCGCAGCGCCGGGATCTGCTCGACGAGCCCGGCGAGCTCGCCGCTCGTCATGTCCTCACCCGTGTGCACCACGAGACCTTCCTCGAACGCATCGACGATCGGGGTCGTGCACGACGGATCGACCCGGTCCTTGAAGACGGTGAGGACGGCTCCTTTGACGAGGTTGTCGAAGATCACACCTTCGCGCCCGTCCTCGAGCGCCTCGATCTCGATCTTGCCGATCGAGCTCGCGGCCAGAGCATCGAGGTCGTCGACCCGTGCGACGATCGCGTGCTCGCCGGCCCTGAGGCCACGACGGAGCGCGTTCGCGGCGAGCGCCTCGTAGTTCGAGACGGACAAGCGCACGCTGACACCGCTGCGCTGGTTCACGTGGTTGCTCGCACGGGCGAGCTGGCTGAACGTCGCCACGACCTCGCCCAGGTACTCGGGCACCGACACGCCGACCGTCTCGCCCAGGGAGAGCGGCCGCGCTTCCTGCCGCATGATCGTGTACTCCAGCTCGGCGTCGAGGGGATAGTGGGTTCGAATTTGGCTGCCGAAGCGGTCTTTGAGCGGGGTGATGATGCGGCCCCGGTTGGTGTAGTCCTCCGGGTTCGCCGCGGCGACGAGCATCACGTCGAGGGGAAGACGGATCTTGTAGCCGCGGATCTGCACGTCGCGTTCCTCGAGCACGTTGAGCAGGCCGACCTGGATCCGCTCGGCGAGGTCGGGGAGCTCGTTGATCGCGAAGATGCCCCGGTTGGTGCGAGGCACCAGGCCGTAGTGGAGGGTGAGCTCGTCGGAGAGGTAGCGCCCCTCGGCGACCTTGATCGGGTCGACCTCGCCGATCAGATCGGCGATCGAGGTGTCGGGCGTGGCGAGCTTTTCGCCGAAGCGGTGGTCGCGGTGGACCCAGGCGATCGGCGTGTCGTCACCCATCTCCTCGATCAGATCGCGAGCGTGCTTCGACACCGGGTGGGACGGGTCGTCGTTGATCTCGCTGCCTGCGATGATCGGCATCCACTCGTCGAGCAGACCGGTGAGCGAACGGATCATCCGGGTCTTCGCTTGACCGCGCTCGCCCAGGAAGATCACATCGTGCCCCGCCAACAGTGCGTTCTCGAGCTGCGGCATCACCGTCTGCTCGTACCCGATGACACCGTCGAACAACGCTTCACCGGCGCTGATCTTGGCGATCGCGTTGGCTCGGATCTCCTCCTTGACCGGTCGGGACATCCATCCGGAGGCTCGGAGCTCTCCCAACGTCGCAGCACGCTCTGTCATGTGCCGAACCTAACCCAGGTCCCGAGGGCGTGTCCCTTCGGCCAGGCAGGTCGAACGTCGCTCGTCGGTCACACCGGCGCGACCAGGATCCACAACGTGACCATTCCGCTCAGCAGGGTCCAGATCAGGTTCTTGCGCCACCAGGCCACGCCACCGGCGACGATCAGCGCCGCTGCTTCGGCGACCTCCAGACTGGGCCCGCCCTCGCCGCCGGCGGCCAGATTGATCGCCAACGCTGCGAGGACCGCCGGCCCCACCGATCGCAACGCACGTTCCACCCGAACCGGAATCGTCCGATCGGCCAGCGCGACGATCACACCGGCCCGCATGACGTACGTCGTCGTCGCCACCATCGCGACGATCGCAATCGCCGACCACGGGCTCATGCGACCACCTCGACCGTTCGGGCTTCGGCCCGATGGTCGGCGTAGGTACCGGCGGCGACACCGGACATGGCACCGATCAGGATGCCGAGCCGATCCTGCAGGCCGGCCGTCGCCAGCCCGACGAAGCCGCCCACGAGAGCGGCGACGGCCTGCGGCACCCGGTTCACGCCGATGACCACCAACCCGAGGAACATGATCGGTGGCGCGAACCCCAATCGCCACGACTCGGGCACGATCGGGCCGACCACCAGGCCGAGGGCCGTGGCCCACTGCCAGTTGACGAAGAAGAAGAGGCCCACGGTCAGGTAGTAGCGGCGGAACTCGGCCGGCGATCGACCGGTCTGCAACACAGCGAGCGCGAAGACCTGGTCGATCAGGAGGAACGGGCCGAGCCATCGGAACCAGGGAGGCTGAGGTTGGAACGACGGCGCGAGCGCCGCGCTGTACATGACGTGACGAGTGTTGATCACCAGACCGGCCAGGACCACCGACCAGAGCGTCGCCGTGCCGGCAAGCGTGATGACGGCGAGTTGGGCGGCGCCGGCGAACACGAACAGCGAGGTCGCCCATCCGACCGCCGGTGGCATCGCGCCCTCGGTCACCGCCAGACCGAGGACGAATCCGAACGGGAGCGCCGGCAGGAACAGCGGGATCGCGTCGGCGACGGCGCGCCGATCGACGAGTGCGCTGGCGCGGCGGGGGCCTTGCAGCATCGCGGCGAGGGTAGCGGCGGCCGCCGATCGGTACGCTCCGGCCGTGGACCTCAACGGGGTGTGGCGGGTAACACCCGCCGACGACGACCTCCGACGCGATGCCATCGGCCTAGATGTCGACGACACCTCGTGGAGCGAGATCGCGGTGCCCGGCCATTGGCGGCACCACCCCGACTTCGCCGAGAGCGACGGGCCGCTGCTCTATCGCCGCACGTTCACACTGCCCGAGCCCGACGCCAGGCGGCGGCGCTGGATCACCCTCGACGGCATCTTCTACCAGGCCGACGTCTGGCTCGACGGCGCCTATCTCGGCGATCCCGAGGGGTACTTCGCTCCTCACGCATTCGACGTCACGGCACTGTCGCGCATCGGTGTCGACCACGTCATCGCACTCGAGGTCGCCTGCACGCCCCAGACCGGACCGCGCGGCAAACGCAACATCACCGGCGTCTTCCAGCACTGGGATGGCATCGACCGCAACTGGAACCCAGGCGGCATCTGGCGTCCGGTCCACGTGTACGACACCGGACCGGTCCGTATCGACCGGTTCCGAGTGCTCTGTCGCGACGCCGACGAGACCCGCGCCCACCTACTGCTCAACGCCCGCCTCGACAGCGATCGATCGCAGTCGGTCACGATCCTCACGCGGGTCGACGGGGTCGTGATCTCGGAGTCCGAACGCCGGGTGGCCGGCGGCCTGAACGACGTGAGCTGGAGCCTCGACATCGCGGACCCGGCCCTGTGGTGGCCGAGAGCTCTCGGTCAGCAACCACTCACCGACGTCGAGATCGATGTGCTCGTCGGCGGCGAGGTCAGCGACCATCGTGAGCGACGGACCGGTCTGAGGGTCGTCGCCTGGAACAACTGGTCGTGCTCGGTGAACGGTGAGCGTCTCTTCCTCAAGGGTGCCAACCTGCTGCCCACGAAGGCAGCGCTCGCCGACGCCACGGTCGACGAGCTCAGACGCGATGTCGAACTGGCTGCCGAGGCGGGGCTCGACGCGCTGCGCGTCCATGGACACATCGCGCCGCGTGCTGTGTACGACGCTGCCGACGAGCTCGGCGTCGTGATCCTGCAGGACTTCCCGCTCCAGTGGGGATACGCGCGGTCGATCCGGGCACAGGCGGTCGAGCAGGCCCGCGCTGCGGTCGACGTGCTCGGGCACCATCCGTCGATCGTGTTGTGGAACGCGCACAACGACCCGACGGCCGTCGCGATCGGCATCGAGGGCGACACGACCGGTGCGCGCGCCCGCTATCTCGCCGCCCATCAACTGCCCTCATGGAACAAGTCGGTGCTCGATCGGTGGGTGAAGCGATCGTTCGAGCGCGCCGACCCGACCCGGCTGTGCGTCCCCCACTCTGGTGTGCTCCCCCACCTACCGTTGCTCGACGGCACCGACAGCCACTTCTACTTCGGTTGGTACCACGGCGACGTGCGCGACATCGAGGTGCTCGCTCGGCGGGTGCCCCGGGTGGTGCGCTTCCTCTCCGAGTTCGGGGCACAGGCGGTTCCCGACACGGCCGACTTCATCGACGCCGATGCGTGGCCGGATCTCGACTGGGACGAGCTGGCCGTTCGCCACGGGTTGCAGAAGTGGGTGTTCGACCAGCGCGTGCCGCCCGACGACTTCGCCACCTTCGACGAATGGCGCTTCGCCACTCAGGTGTACCAGGCCGAACTGATCCGCCACCACATCGAGCTCCTGCGTCGCCTCAAGTACCGTCCGACCGGCGGCTTCTGCGTGTTCGCCCTCAACGATCCGGCCCCGGTGGTCTCCTGGAGCGTGCTCGACCACGAACGTGTTCCGAAGCTCGGGTGGGGGGCGCTCAAGCGGGCATGCGCACCCGTCATCGTCGTCGCCGACCGGCCTCCGGGCATCGTGGCCCCCGGCGAGCGGCTCATGCTCGATGTCCACGCGGTCAACGACCTCCGGCACGCGGTCGAGCCCGCCGTTGTCGACATCGTCGCCCGCTGGGCCGGTGGCGAACGGCGTTGGAGGTTCGGCGGTGACATCCCGGCCGATGACTGCGTCAAGGTCGGAAGGATCGACTTCGAGGTCCCCGACACACTCGGAGCGTTGACGCTCGACCTCACGCTGACCGCCGGCGACATCGGCGCGACCAACCGCTACTCGAGCGCGGTCACGGTCGTCCCGGAGTGAGTCGGCGGCGGGGCCGCACACGAGGCGCCGAAACCCTGCCGCTGCGCTGGACACCGGCCCCCTAGCATCGGCTGCCGTGGCGTCGGTCCAGGTGTCGGGTCTCGGGTGGAAGCTCCCGAGCGGCGTCGAACTCTTCCGCGACATCTCGTTCACTGTGGGTGGGGGCGACCGGGTCGCGCTGGTCGGCGCGAACGGGGTCGGCAAGACGTCGCTGCTTCGGATCCTCACCGGTGAGGAACGGGCGACCGCCGGGACGGTGTCGGTCGTGGGTCGACTCGGTGTGATGCGCCAGCTCGTGGGCATGAACGGAGACGGTGACGACGGTCCGCACGACGTCCGTTCCCTGCTCCTGTCGCTCTCACCCGATCGGATACGAGCCGCCGCCGACCGGCTCGATGCCGCTCATCGACACCTCGACGCCGATCCGATGCGATACGCCGAGGCGATCAGCGCATGGGGAGACGCGGGCGGCTACGACATCGAGGTGCGGTGGGACGAGGTGTGCGGTCGCGCCCTCGGCGCCGACCTCCGCGACGTCGCCGAGCGGCCGCTTGCCACGTTGAGTGGTGGCGAGCAGAAGCGGCTCGCCCTCGAGTTCCTCCTTCGCGGCGAGGACGATCTGCTCGTCCTCGACGAACCCGACAACTTCCTCGACGTCGCCGCCAAACGTTGGTTGGAGCGCGAATTGGTGGCGACCCACAAGACGGTCCTCTTCGTCAGCCACGACCGGGAGCTCCTCGCTGCGGCCGCGACAAAGATCGTCACGATCGAGGCGTCGGGCGCATGGACCCATGGTGGGGGATTCGCGACCTACGCGGATGCCAAGCAGGCTCACGCCGACAAGCGAGCACACGATGCCTCGCTCTACGACGACGAGCGCAAGCGACTCGAGGAACTCGTCGCAGAGATGAGCCGCCGGGCCAACATGAGCGACGTCTTCGCGCCCAAGCTGAAGGCGGCGGAGTCGAAGCTTCGGCAGTTCGTCGAGCGGACCGAGCGGCCCGAGGAGGTGCGCGAGCAGCGGATCGATGTCCAGCTGCGCGGAGCGCGCACCGGCAAGCGGGCGGTCGTCGCCGAGTCGTTGGAGCTCAGCGGATTGACCGATCCGTTCGACCTGGAGCTGTGGTACGGCGAACGGGTCGCGGTGCTCGGCGGGAACGGCGCCGGCAAGAGCCATCTCCTTCGGTTGCTCGCAGGTGACGGCCGGATCGAGCACGCCGGCAGATGGAGGCTCGGGGCCAACGTCGTCCCGGGGTTGTTCCACCAGACCCACGAACACCCGGAGTGGACCGGGCGCACCCTCGTCGAGATCCTGCACGATCACGACGTCGTGCTCGGCCCGGCGATGGCCATGCTCCGACGGTACGAGATCCAGAGCTGTGCCCATCAGCCGTTCGACACCCTGTCCGGCGGTCAGCAGGCCCGCTTCCAGATCCTCCTGCTCGAGATCTCCGGTGCCACGCTGCTGCTCCTCGACGAACCCACCGACAACCTCGACCTCGTGTCGGCCGAGGCGCTCGAAGCAGGTCTGGCCCGTTTCGACGGCACGGTGATCGCTGTCACCCACGACCGCTGGTTCCTGCGCGGCTTCGACAGATTCGTCGTCGTCGGCGAGGACTGCGTCGTGACCGATCATCTCGAGTGCCCGGCCGCCTGGCGCTGAGCGGACGTCCACGACGAACGTCTGTGGTCTGCCGATCGAGATCATCACCCCGCTGACGTCACGCCTGAGCAACGGAACGTGTCGAAAAGGTGGCTCAACACGAGGCCTCCGTCTGCCGATGCACCTAGGGTGACCGCCGTGCAGTACCGCTCGATGATGAACAGCTCTGATGCGATCATCTGGAACATCGAGGAGGATCCTCAACTCCGGTCCACGGTGATGTCGGTCTGGCTGCTCGACTCGTTACCGACGCCCGAGCGTATGGCGGCCAACATCAGCCGCATGGTCGACGCGATCCCTCGTCTTCGCCAACGGGTCGAGGAGACCCATCCGCGCCCGACGTGGGTGGAGGTCGACGAGATCGATCTTGCGGAGCACTACGTCGTCGACCACCTGCCCGACGGCTCCAGTTTCACGGACGCCCTGGACTACGCACAGCAGTGGGTCCGGGATCCGTTCGACCGGTCACGTCCGCTGTGGCGCCTCGGGATCCTCACCGGCATCGAGGGCGGCCGGGCTGCCGCGGTGATCAAGGTGCACCACTCGATCGCGGACGGGATGGGGATGGTGCTGATGTTGGCCGCGTTCACCGACCTCGAAGCCGACCCTCCGGCTCAGAGCGAAACAGGCCGCGTCGAGCCCGCCGAGGAGGTTCGCGAGGTCTTCTCGCCGCTTCGTCGGGCGACGTACAAGGTGGGCCGGGCGGTCCGCACCTTCGTCCGGATGCCGCTGCAGTCGTCGATCGACACCCTGCGCACGCTCGTGTCGGCCGCGAAGTTGGTGTGGCCGAACCGCACTCCGCACAGCAAGCTCATGACACGACGATCGGGCCGGCTGTGCATGGACGCGCGATCGATTCCGCTGGCCGATTTCAAGGCCTTCGCCCGAGCTCAGGGGGCGAGCCTCAACGATGTGTTCGTCGCCACCGTCGCCGATTCGCTCGATCGTTATCACGCCCGGCGGGGGGGACGGTGCCGTCGACTGCGTGTCCACATGCCCGTCGACATCCGAGACGGCCGCACGGCCGCAGTCGCGGGCAACCAGTTCGTCCCGGCCAGGGTCTCGCTCCGGGTCGGCGACGGCCTGGTCGCCGATCGCCTCCCGGCGGTTCGCGCGCAGCTCGCGGCGCTCTGCGAGGAGCCGGCGCTCCGGCACATCAACGGCGTGTCCGCGGCGATCCAGCGCCTCGGCAAGCCGATCTCGCGGTGGATCATCGGCGGCATGATGAAGGGTGTCGACGTGCTCGCCTCGAACGTCCCCGGACCACCCTTCCCGCTCTACCTGGCCGGTGCCAAGGTCGAGGAGTTCTACGCCTTCGGCCCTCCCGCCGGTGCGGCGCTGAACATCACACTGTTCAGCTATGACGGTGCGATCAACCTGGCGATCACCAGCGACGAGGCGGCCGTCACCGACCGTCAGCTGTTCCTCGACTGCCTGGACGAGTCGTTGGCAGGTCTGCGCACGACGGCCGCCGCCCGCGCCGCCGACCTGGCCGTCGTCGGCTGACCGGCAGCGACGCCGACGCTCGGTCAGACCCGGCTCAGCGACTTGCGGTTCTTGAATTTCGCCTTGCGGTAGTCGGCGTTCATGAGGGCGATCACGTCGATCGAGATCTCCTTCGGGCACGCCGCCTCACACTCACCGTGGTTGGTGCACGAACCGAAGTAGTGGTCCATCGTCTCGACCATCGCCTCGGCCCGCTTGAAACGCTCGGCCTGACCCTGGGGCAACACGTTGAGGTGGTTGATCTTGGCACCCGTGAAGAGGTTCGCCGCGCCATTCGGACAAGCTGCGACGCAGGCCCCGCAGCCGATGCACTCGGCGGCGTCCATCGACGCGTCGGCGACCGGTTTGGGGATCGGGATCAAGTTGGCGTCGGGAGCGCCTCCGGTTTCGGCGGTGATGAATCCACCGGCCTCGATGATCCGGTCGAGCGGCGCCCGGTCGACCATCAGATCCTTGATGATCGGGAAGGCGCTGGCGCGCCAGGGCTCGACCACGATCGTGTCTCCGCTCCGGAACTTGCGCATGTGCAGCTGGCACGTCGCGGTGCCCTTCTGCGGGCCGTGAGCCTGACCGTCGATCATCAACGAGCAGGTGCCGCAGATGCCTTCTCGGCAGTCGTGGTCGAACACCACCGCCTCCTGGCCCGACTCGATCAGACGCTCGTTCAAGATGTCGAGCATCTCGAGGAACGACGCCTCGTCGCTGATCTCGTCGATCACGTGGGTCTCGAAGCGACCGCCGTCGGCTGGGCCCGACTGGCGCCAGATCTTCAGGGTGATGTTCGTCAGGTGGCTCACTGGTGGTCCTTCGCACTCACTTGTAGCTGCGGGTCTGGAATTCGACGACCTCGTACTCCAACGGCTCGCGATGCTCGACGGGGGCCATCGGGTCGCCGCTCCACTCCCACGCCGTCACGTGGGCGAAGTGCTCGTCGTCGCGCAGCGCTTCGCCCTCCTCGGTCTGATGTTCGGCCCGGAAGTGGCCGCCACACGACTCCTCGCGCGTGAGCGCATCGAGACACATCTGCATACCGAGCTCGAAGAAATCCTCGACACGGCCCGCCTTCTCGAGGGTTTGGTTGGTGCTCTCGCCGTCGCCGGTGACGCGCAGGTCCTTCTGGAACTCCTCGTACAGCGCCGGCAGCTCGGACAGCGCCTTCTCGAGCCCTTGCTGTGTGCGCTCCATGCCGCAGTAGTCCCAGATGATCTTGCCGAGCTCACGGTGGAAGTAGTCGGGCGAGCGCGTGCCGCCGATCGACAGGAACCTGCGGAACCGATCGGATGCGGCGACCTCGGCCAGCTTGAACGCCTCGTGGTCGGTGTCGGGGATCGGCTTGTTCAGCCATTCGGCCAGGAAGTTCGAGATCGTGTACGGCAACACGAAGTAGCCGTCGGCGAGACCCTGCATCAGCGCTGAGGCGCCGAGCCGGTTGGCGCCGTGGTCGGAGAAGTTCGCCTCACCGGCGCAGTAGAGACCGGGCACGGTGGTCATCAGCTCGTAGTCGACCCAGAGCCCGCCCATCGTGTAGTGCGAGGCCGGGTAGATGCGCATCGGCATCTCGTACGGGTTCTCGCCGGTGATCCGTTCGTACATGTCGAACAGGTTGCCGTAGCGCTCCTTGATGGTCTCCTTGCCGAGACGGCCGATCGCCTCGGCGAAGTCGAGGTACACGCCGTTCTTCAAAGGACCGACACCCTGCCCGGCGTCGACCGCGCGCTTGGCGGCACGCGAGGACACGTCGCGAGGCGCCAGGTTGCCGAAGCTCGGATAGATGCGCTCGAGGTAGTAGTCGCGCTCGGCCTCGGGCACCTGCGCCGCCGGCCGCGTCTCGTCGGGATCGACCGGCACCCACACGCGGCCGTCGTTGCGCAACGACTCCGACATCAGCGTCAGCTTGGACTGGAAGTCGTCGGCCTGCGGGATGCACGTGGGGTGGATCTGGGTGAAGCAGGGGTTGGCGAACGCCGCACCCTTGCGATGGGCCCGCCACGCCGCCGTGACGTTGCACGCCATCGCGTTCGTCGACAAGAAGAACGCGTTGCCGTAGCCACCGGTCGCGAGCACGACGGCGTGCGCCGAGTGCGAACTGATCTCACCGTTGGTGAGGTCGCGGGTGACGATGCCGGCGCAGCGCCCGTCGATGTTGACGATGTCGACGAGCTCCATCCGGTTGAACAACCGCACGTTGCCGAGGCCGATCTGGCGGGCGAGCTGCTGGTATGCGCCGAGCAGCAGCTGCTGACCCGTCTGGCCCCGTGCGTAGAAGGTGCGGCTCACCTGTGCCCCGCCGAACGAGCGGTTGTCGAGCTGACCGCCGTACTCGCGTGCGAACGGAACGCCTTGGGCGACCATCTGGTCGATGATGTTCACCGACACCTGGGCGAGACGGTGGACGTTGGCCTCGCGGCTGCGGAAGTCGCCTCCCTTCACGGTGTCGTAGAACAGGCGATGCACCGAGTCGCCGTCGCCCTTGTAGTTCTTGGCGGCGTTGATGCCGCCCTGGGCGGCGATCGAGTGGGCCCGACGCGGCGAATCGTGGAACGTGAACGCGTCGACCTGGTATCCGAGCTCGGCGAGCGTCGCGGCGGCGGACGCCCCTGCGAGACCGGTGCCGACCACGATGATCTTGAACTTGCGCTTGTTGGCCGGATTGACGAGCTTCTCGTGTTCTTTGAAGTTGTCCCACTTGTCGGCCATCGGCCCGGCGGGCACCTTGGAGTCGAGATTGATGCTCACTCGGAGACCTCCTCGAGTTCGTGGACGCTGGTGACCGTGTCGTCGAACTCGATCACCCCGGCGAGGGTCATGACGGGGAACGACACGTTGCCGACGACGATCACGGTCGCGATACCGGTGGCGAGGCCCTTGCGCCACTGGTTGAACCGGGGATTGTTCCAGCCCATCGACTGGAACAGGCTCCACGTTCCGTGGAACAGGTGGATGCCGAGCGCGATGTTGGCCACGATGTAGAGGATCGCGACCGGGATGCGACTCAGGCTGGCGTCGACGTTGCGGTACACCTCACCTCGCACGTAGTCGGGGTTGAACCACCCCCAGGTGAGATCGGCGAGGTGCCAGAACAGGAAGAGCACCACGATGATGCCGGTCCAGCGCATCGACCGACTCGCGAAGTTGGCGATCTGGTAGTCACGCGCCGACTGGTACTTCACCGGGCGGGCCTTGCGATTGAGGATGGTGAGCGAATATGCGGCGTGGACGTGGAGGATCACTGCGCCGATCAGCACCAAACGCAGGATCCAGAGGAAGTAGGTCCGCGGGAGGATCGGAACGAGGATCTCGCGCAGGAACTCGCCGTAGACGTCCACGTCGTAGACATCTCGACCGTTCTCGTTGACGACACCGAGGTACAGCTTGAGGTTGCCGACCATGTGACCGATGACGAACCCGATCCCGATGATGCCGGTGATCGCCATGACGTACTTCTTGCCGACGGCGGTCGCGTAGAAGTCGAGCAGGAACGGCTTGCGCTTGCCCGCCGGTTCGACCGCGGTCCCCGACACGGGGCTGCGACCGGACCGTTTCGAAATGGTCTGTGCCATGGTGGCGAACGCTACTCGCCGATCGGCAGCTGCCCCGAAACCTGCTCGGTGACATCGCTGCGAACGCTGACCCATCGCTGCGAGAGATCACCGCCGCGCTGTCCGCGGTCGAATCGTTGCGGCGTCAACCCGATGGACTCAGACGACGACGGCGACCCCCCGCCAGCACGAGCGCAACGACGCCCGCTGTGATCGACGCGGCTGCCGCACCGGCGACGCCGCGTGCGTCCCGACCCGTCGGCGGCAGCACGGACGGCGGCGCACCGCGCACGTAGTCGGTCCCGTTCGGACCCACCCGGAACGAGACCGAGTCGGGGTCGTCGAGGAACACCGGCATGACGCGGACCAGCTGCCCACCGTCGAACGTGAGGACGAGGCTGGGCGAACCGCTGAACTCCCAGGTCCCCTCACGGTCCGATCCGATACCGGACGAGACCGTGCCGTCGGGCTGCTGGATCAGCAGATGGAATCGTCCGTCGGTGCCGAACTCGATGCCGACCTCGCCGGTGACCGGCGCCCCGTGCACGGAGTGCGCGTCGCACAACGTCCACGCGCCGATCAGCCGGGCCTGCTCCTCCTCCTCCGAGTCGAGCGCGACGACGTCGCGTAGATGTCCGCAGCGTGAGATCGGTCCGCGCGGTGGGCCGAGGGTCGGCGGATCACCCGCCCAGCGCTGGTACGCGCCGGCCGGGAAGTCGAAGGTGCCGTGATCGATCCACATCGACGACACCGGCGACGCATAGAACGCCGGCGGCGCAGAGTACGGACTGAATCGGTACCGTCCATCACCCGCGTCGTCGCTCAGGCTCCACGCGCCCTCCTGTCCGACGCCGTCGGCACGGAGGAGGCCCCCGTCGGGAGCGCGGTACAGGCGATGGAACCGCCCGCCGGCGTCGAACTCGATGCCGGCCTGGCCGTCGGGGCCGGCGTCGCCGACGCAGGGGATCCACACACCGACGAACAGCTCGACCGCCTCGTCAGCCGACGCCGGCGTGATCGGATCCGAGAGGCCGCCGCACGCCACGTCGATCGGGACGGGCCCGGTGAGGGGATCGAATCCGTCCCAGCGCCGCAGGTCGGTCGGCCCGGTGATGCCGAGCAGCCGCACCGTTCGCTGCGGTTGGTTGAACACCAACGGCTGGTACACGAACGTGCCCGACCCGATCACCTGGATGTCGAGCTGGACGCCGTCGACGAGCGACCACGTTCCGCTGTGCCCGGGACCGACGGCGCGCACGAGCCCATCACCTTGGCGGTAGAGGCGGTGGGCGGCGCCGTCGGCCGTCAGCTCGATGCCGGCCTCCGCCTCCTCGGCGCCCATCACCGGCGGGCCGTCGCAGCGCAGCCAGACGCCGACGATCGCCGCCTCGAGCTCGGCGGGACCGAACGCCACCTGGTCGTCGAGGACCCCACAGGTGCCACCGAGACCGGGAATCTCACCGTCGACGGGCGCCGTGGTCAGGTCGCGCACGTAGGTCGCGCCGCTGCCGTCGAGCCGCATCATGTCGGGCGAGGCCGGGAAGGACGGGAACTCGGGCGACGTACCGCCACCGAGGAACTGCCAGTCCACCTGGTACGAACCGGGACCGTTCATGTCCGTCAGGTCGAGGACCGTGACCACCCCCTCCTGGAACACGCCCCTCGCCCGCACGATCGTCCCGTCGACGTCGTAGAGCCGATGGAAGCCCAGATCGGCGGTCACCTCGAGGCCGACGTCGTCGAGTTGCGACCCAGGGAACGGCCCACCGTCGCAGCGGATCCACACCCCGACGAGGAGATCCTCGACCGTCTCGACCGAATCGAGGTCGTACTCCCCGGCTCCGGTCGGACACCCCTCGATCGTGGGTGAGCCGGCCTCGCCACCGGTCGGCAGGGCCGCGAGCGCCAGGACCGCTGCCGCAGTGATCGGAAGCCACCAGTTGCGTCGCTGCATCACGAGCCCTCCCGTGCCGCTTCCATCGCAACACGCGCGGGGCCGCAGACACAGTGCCATGTGACCCTGTCGGCGCGATCGGCCACGGAACCGACCGCCGGTGACACCCTCCTCGCCGCCACGGTGATCGGTGGGACCGCACTCCGGGTTGGAGAGACGGGGTCCGACCGAGCATCATTGGTCGACCTTGTACGGACGCCTCAGGAGGCACGACACCAGTGGAAGCAGTTCCCTACCTCGCCGCGCTCTCGGCTCTCGCCGCGCTGGGCCTTGCGGTGTTCTACTACCGATCCGTGGAAGCCGCTTCGCCCGGCAACGAGCGCATGGTCTTCCTCATGACCGAGATCCAGAAGGGTGCGCGGGCGTTCCTACGCAAGGAATACGAGTGGGTGTCGGTCTTCGTGGTCGCGATGGCGATCTTGCTCGCCATCGTGATCGCGCCGCTCGCGGCCGTCAGCTACGTACTCGGTGCCGTCCTGTCGGCGAGCGCCGGCTACGTCGGCATGACCGTGGCGACCATGGCCAACGCCCGCACCACCGAGGCGGCCAAGGAGGGCCCGGCGAAGGCGTTGCCGGTGGCGTTCCGCGGCGGCGCCGTCATGGGCTTCTCCGTGGCCGGGCTGGCGCTGCTCGGGCTGATGTTCACCTACCTGCTCTTCGTGGTGTGGCTCGAGGTCGACGAGGCCTTCGAGATCTTCACGGCGTTCGGCTTGGGTGCATCATCGATCGCGCTGTTCTCACGCGTCGGGGGCGGCATCTACACCAAGGCCGCTGACGTCGGCGCCGACCTGGTCGGCAAGGTCGAGGCGGGCATTCCCGAGGACGACCCTCGCAACCCTGCGACGATCGCCGACAACGTGGGAGACAACGTCGGCGACGTCGCCGGCATGGGCGCCGACCTGTTCGAGTCGTATGCGGGCTCGATCATCGCGCCGATCTCACTCACGGCCTTCTCGGCCGGGCTGGTCGCCAGTGACAACGGCGCCGACGGCGTGATCCAGTTGCTCGTGTTCCCGATGGCGATCGCCTTCGTCGGCATGATCGCCTCGATCATCGGCTCGTTCTTCGTGAAGGGTGGTCACTCCACCGACTCCCACGCCCTCAGCCGTGCTCTCCACATGGGAACGAACGTGGCGATGGCGATCACCGTCGTCGGCACGATCTTGATCGCCTTCTGGCTGTTCCGTGGCGACCTGTTCGACAAGCCGTGGGGCCTCGGCGTGTCGGTGATCGGCGGCCTCGTGGTCGGCTGGGGTCTCGGCAAGACCGCCGAGTACTACACCTCCGACCACCACGCCCCGGTCAAGAAGATCGCGAGGCAGTCCGAGACCGGCCCGGCAACGACCGTGTTGGCGGGCATCAGCAGCGGCATGGTGTCGGTCGCCGGCTCCGTCGTGCTGATCCTGATCGGCGTCGGCATCGCCTACTGGGGCGGCGAGCAGACGCTCGGCGACGGGGGCGGCATCTACGGCATCGCCGTCGCAGCGATCGGCATGCTCGCCACCACCGGCGTGGTGGTCTCCGTCGACGCCTACGGCCCGATCGCCGACAACGCCGGCGGCATCGCCGAGATGGCCGAGCTCGACCCCTCGGTCCGCGAGGTCACCGACGCCCTCGACTCGCTCGGCAACACGACGGCAGCGATCGCCAAGGGCTTCGCCGTCGGCTCGGCCGCGCTCACGGCCCTCGCACTGTTCAAGAGCTTCGAGTTCGCGATCGCCAAGGCCAACCCGTCCGAGGCGCTCAACCTCGACATCGGCGAGGTCGACGTGTTCATCGGCCTGTTCCTCGGCGCCGGCCTGCCGTTCCTGTTCGCAGCGCTCACGATCGACGCCGTCGGTCGCGCCGCCACCCAGATGATCGAGGAAGTGCGCCGTCAATTCCGTGAGATCCCCGGCCTGCGTGACGGCAAGCCCGGCGTGATCCCCGACTCGGCGCGCTGCGTGGCGATCTCGACCGAAGCGTCACTGAAGGAGATGATCATCCCCGGCTCGCTGGCCGTGGTCGTGCCGCTCGTCACCGGGTTCCTCAGCGTCGATGCGCTCGGGGGCCTCCTGGCCGGCGCACTCGTGACGGGCTTCGCGCTGGCGATCTTCATGGCCAACGCCGGCGGTGCGTGGGACAACGCCAAGAAGTTCATCGAGGCCGGGCACCACGGCGGCAAGGGTTCCGACCCGCACAAGGCGGCCGTCGTCGGCGACACGGTCGGTGACCCCTTCAAGGACACGTCCGGTCCGGCGATGAACATCCTCCTCAAGGTGATGACGATCGTCAGCCTGGTCTTCGCCAGCGCCTTCGTCTGATTCGTGCCCCGGCCGCGCAGCCGGCGGTCCTGCACCGACGCGCAGTGCGTCCGGCCGTCGACGGTCCACCCATTCACGCGCCGCCGTACCGGGCCGACGGTGTGCCGAATCTCAGATCGTCGGGGTCGGCGTCGGGGTTCTCCACGAGCACCTCGCACTCCATCGCATCTGGATCGCGAAAGAACAGGCTGATCTTGCGCCCGAACTCCGTCACGATCCCGTCGGTGGCGCCAACCGCCATCAGGCGCCGACGGATCTCGTCGAACGACTGCAGGTCGGCGGCGTGGAAACCCACGTGATCGAGGCGGCCGCGACCGAACATCGGTGCTTGACGGTCGGCCTCGTGGTTGCCGTCGATCTCGAACACGTTCAGCTCTGTTGTGGGGCCGATGTTGACGATCATCATGCGTGGACCGCCCGGGAACTCCGGACCGTCACGCTCGACCGTCGCTTCGAACACGTCGACGTAGAACTGTTTCAACCGGTCGGCATCGTTGGTGACGGTGGCGACATGATCGAGGCCGCTCGTGAGCATCCGATTCCTCCGTTCTCTGTTCGCTCGGCGGCCCGCCCGCCGGGCGTGCACCATCGTCGCGCGCCTTTCGTGGGCGGTACAGCGGCCGTACAGTCCGGGCGATGGATCGACGAACTCGCACCGAGGCGTTCGACCTCCCGGTCCTGCCGGGCCGGCTCCAGCGCCTCGCCGACGAGCTCGACGAAGAAGCGATGCCGGCCCTCGCCGGGGTACCCGACCGAGTCGCGGCGCTCGTCGAGCTCGCCTATGCGCTGCGACCCCAACTGCACGAGGGGCGCGTGCCGTCGTACGGCGCGCTACTCCCGCCGGCGTCGCTGCTCGATCCGAGCCAGGCACTCTCCACGAGAACCACGCCCGTGGATCTGATTCCGGTCCATGATCTCGACCTCCAGTTCGCGCGTCGCTTCGCCGACGGGGTGACCTCGTTCGCGGTACGCACCGACGACACCATCAGCCACATCGCCTGTTTCGGACGCAACATCGCCGACGAGTACGACCTGGTCGGCCTGCAGGCGTCGCTCGGGGGCGTGATCGTCCAACGCCATCCGGGCGGTCAGGTGCGGGTCTTCGGACCGGCAGGGGTGGTTCGCTGGAACGGCACGTCGTGGCAGCACGACGCGCCCGTCGACGCCTGGATCGCCCGACTCGCCGCAGTGGTGGGCGATCTGCCCGTGGACGGAGTGCGTCCGCTGTTGCGGTTCGCGGTCCACGAGCTCGGCGGCCGCCGCATCGGCGCCACGCTGATCTGGCGACCGACCGAGCACGCCCTTCCAGCCGATCGTCACGAGCCGCTGGTCCACAACGCACCGCGTCTCCGCCTGGACAACGTGGGCGAGGAGGCGGCGCTCGCCCAGGCATTGTCCCAGACCGACGGCGCCGCCGTGTTCGACCGAGACGCCACCCTGACGGCCCTCGGGATCCGCCTCGCCCCCTCGTCGACGGCCCAGCAGTCGATCGGCGCGATGCACGGGATGCGCCACACGTCGGCGCTGCGCTACTCCCACGACGACCCGCATTCGATCGTCGTCGTGGTCTCCGATGCCGGTCCCGTCACGTTGATGCACGCCGGCCGGGCGATCACCAGCGTCGACCCTGCCGACGAGCGGATCGGCTGACCGGCCGATGCTCAGGTGTCGGCGACGAAGTCGATGAGGCGCTCGACCGCACCGACGAGCTCGGGCTCGAGATCGGCGTAGCTCGTCACCCGGTTGCGGAGCTGTGGCCAGAAGCCGTCGAACGGCACCGCGAGTGCGGCGCACATGCCTTCCTTCCAGGGCTGGCCCTTCGGAACCGCCGGCCACGCCGACAAGCCGAGGACCCTCGGACGAACGCCCGCCCACGCATCGACGAACGGGTGCCCCGTGATCAGCACCGCGGGGTGCTCGACCGTCGCGGCGATGCGCGACTCCTTCGAGCCGGCGACGAGATGATCGAGCAGGACACCCAGGCGGCGCTGATCGCCGGGCCGGAACTCGCGCACCGCCGCGGCGAGATCGTCGGCTCCGTGGAGCGGCTCGACGACGATCCCGAGCTCGCGCAGATCGTCGCCCCACACGTGCTCGAGCAGCTCGGCATCGTGCTGACCCTCGACCCAGATGCGGCTGGCCCGTGCGGTGCGGGCACCGGCCGAGCGATCGGACGCGACCGACCCCGACGTCGTCACCCGCTGTGACGCCGTGCGCTGCTGCGACGGCCGTACGAGGGTGACCGGCTTCCCCTCGAACAGGAACCCGCCCGGCTTCCACACGAAGTGGCGAAGGTGCTGCCTGCGGTCACGCAGGGTGACCGCCTCGTGGTTCCAGCGCACGACGTCCCCGACGAACCCGCTGGCCCTGTCCTCGACCACGAGACCGATCGACACCTCGTGGGACGGGTACGGCGTCGTCTTCTTGCTGTCGGCGAACTCGTCGAGGATGTCGCGCTGGTACTGCATGCGACCATCGAGTGTGGCACGGGAACCGTGGTCGGTCGCGGCACGTCCAATCGACATGGGGAGCAACTTCACACGACACGAGACAGCGCGCCGGCGCCGAGCGATCGGCGCCATGACCTTGGCCGGGGCGCTCGCACTGTCGGCATGCGGCGGCGACGACGACGACAGCGCCGCGTCCATGGAGCTGGCCGCAACCGATCAGGACGCGATGGAGGCGCCGACCGCGACGGTGACCGAGGGCGGCGACATCGTGAGGTCGGCCGAAACGTCCGCGGACGCCGCAGAGGTCGCGGACACCGCAGAGGCCGGGAACACCGGCTTCGACTTCGGGGCGATCGGCCGCGACGTCATCATCGAGATGCGGGTGCTGATGAGCAGCGACGACATCCAGCGGACGGTCGCCGCGATCACGGCGAACGCGTCGTCCTTGGGCGGCGGCGTCGGGTCGTCCGACGTGGACTTCGGCGATCCGGCGATCCCGACCTCGGGCTACGCCATCCTCGTGGTGAAGGTGCCGCCGGTCTCGGTCGACCGCCTCCTGTCCGGCCTCGACGACGCCGGCACGGTGCAGTCGATCAACCAGAGCGCGCAGGACGTCACGGACCAGCTCGTCGATCTCGACGTGCGCATCAGCAACGCCCGCCAGAGCGTGACCAATGTGCGCGAGTTCATGGACCGCACCGAGGATCTGTCGGAACTGGTGGCGCTCGAAGGCGAGCTCACCCGTCGCCAGACCGAGCTCGAACGACTCGAAGCCCAGCAGCGGAACCTCAGCGACCGTGTCGCCTTGTCGACGATCACCATCGAGGTCCGGCCGACCGCATCCGTCCCGGAGCCTGTCGAGGACGAGCCGGACACGATCGGCGGGGCATTCGAACGGGGCTGGGAGATCTTCGGGGCGTTCCTCTTCGCGATCGTGTACCTCATCGCGGTCACGCTGCCGTTCCTCGCGCTCGGGATGGTCGGTGTCGGGATCGCCTGGGCCCTGATGCGGCGGAGAGTTCGGTCGAGCCGCGACATCGGCCGATCCGCCCCGGCAGATGTCGACGACCCGGTCGGAGCGAACGACGAGACCGACCCGGTCGAGATCAGCGAGGACGAGACCGCCACCCCCGTGGGGTGAGCACCCAGTCGGCGACCGATCCGTCCGGAAACGCGAACGGTGCCCGAAGGCCGGTGTGAGCGACGACCTCGGCCAACCGGAGGGGCTCGAGGGCCGGCTCGGGCGCCCATCGTCGCCAGCGTTGGGCAGGGACCTCGGCGAGCTCCAGATTCGGGCGCCCGAGGACCTCGATCACCCCGTGAACGACGCCCACCTGTCCATAGCCATGGTCGATCGACGTCGGAGCAGCCGTGGCGTACCACTCGAGATCCATGGCCATCGGAGTCGGGACGCCGTAGGCGCGACCGAGCGCTTCGTCGACGTCGTCGAGCGCAGTCGCGTACGCCTCGTTGCCGACCGACCACTGCTCCATCCGGGCATCGCAGTGGTGCTCCGCCCACATCTCGGGTGCCTTCACCACGAACGGATCGGCGCGCACCTTCACCGCCCACTCCGCGAGATGGAGCAGAGGTCGACCTCGCTCGACGAGCGCCGACCAGTACCACGCCACGCGTCCGAGCAGCCGGTGGCCGGAGATCACTCCTACGCGAGCATCGTCGGTCCAGGCAGCGAACACCCACTCGTCGACGGCAGCGTCCGCGTGGGGCATCTCGTCGGTGGGCTCCCAGGGCATGATCGGGCAGACTAGGGACCTCATGAGCCCCGACACCACGAACCACGTCGACGGCAGCGTCCGCTACCTGAGCCTCGCCTGGATTCGCGAGCTCACGCGTGAGGTGGCCGAGAGCGATGCGCTCACGGAGCTCGCGGTCGAACACTCGGTCGGGGTCACCCAGGTCGTCACCGACGGGCCCGAGGGCGACGTGGTCTACCACCTCCAGGTCGGCGACGGCGTGGCGGCATTCGGGGCCGGCCCGGCGGACCCCGAGGACGTCCGGATGCAGCAGCAGTGGGAGACCGCCGTTGCGGTCGCGACGGGCGAGTTGAACGCCCAGGAGGCCTTCATCACCGGCCGGATCCTGCTCTTCGGCGACCAGCGCGCGCTCCTGCGATCGCAACCGGTCTTCGGTGCCCTCGACTCGATCTTCTCGACGGTCCGCGAGCGCACCCGGTACGAGTGAGTCGAACCCATGCCCGAGTTGCCCGAGGTCCAGGCTCACGCCGAACGGCTGACCGCAGAGTTCGCCGGACGCGTGCTCGACCGGTTTCGTCCGATCACGTTCACAGCGCTCAAGACCGCGGTTCCGGCACCCGACGAGGCGTACGGAGAGCCGCTCCAGCGAGTCGGCCGACGCGGCAAGTACCTCCTGCTCGACTTCGCGCCGGTGACCTTCGCCGTCCACCTCATGCAAGGCGGCCGTTTGTCGGCCGACACCAAGATGTCGGCCAAGCCGAGGGGTGGCCAGGCGCGGTTCGTCTTCGCAGGTGAGGGTCCCGCGCTGCTGCTGACCGAAGCCGGCACCGAACGGCGCGCCGGCGTCTGGTGTCTCCCGGCCGGCGACGCCCTGACATCACCCCCACTCGACGTGCTCGGGCCGGAGGCCGATCTCGTCACGCCCGACGAGATCGTCGAACTGTTCGCCCGCAAGAACCAGCGCGTGCACGGCTTCCTGCGGGACCAGCGCTCGATCGCCGGACTCGGGCGACGGCTCGCCAACGAGATCTGCCACCGAGCCAGGATCAGCCCGTTCGCAATGACCGGCAAACTCGGCATCGAGGGTGCCACCGCGGTGGTCAGCGCGATCCGCGAGGCGGTCGCCGAGGGCCTCGAGTACGAGCGCTCACGCACCGACATGAGTTCGTCCAAGGATCGTCCGGGCGGTGTCCACGGGAGAGCCGGCGAACCGTGCCCGGTGTGCGGCGACGAGGTCCGGGCGGTCGAGTACTCGGGCTACACCGTCAACTACTGCGCCACCTGTCAGACCGGCGGCAAGATCCTCGCCGACAACACCACGAGCAAATTCCTCAAGTAGATCGAGCGCTCGGAGGCTCGCTGCACGCGGTCGCTCGCGCAGACGATCCGTGGGGCACGTACGATCGAGTGCGTGCGCATCGGCATCCTGACCCGCGAGTATCCACCCGACGTCTACGGCGGCGCTGGCGTCCACGTCGACTTCCTCGTCCGCGAGCTGGCGAAACTGGCCGACGTCGACGTCCACTGCATGGGCGAGCCGCGCCCCGGCGCAACAGCACACTCCGAGCACGAACCGTTCCTCGACGGTGCCAACGCGGCCCTCCGGACGCTCGCTGCCGATCTCGCGATGGCCGACCAGACCGCCGGCTGCGACGTGGTCCACTCCCACACGTGGTACGCCAACATGGGAGGACACCTCGCCAAACTGCTCCACGACATCCCCCACGTGGTCACCTCGCATTCGCTCGAACCTCAACGACCGTGGAAGGCCGAGCAGCTCGGCGGCGGCTACCGCGTGTCGTCCTGGGCGGAACGTACGGCCTACGAGGCGGCCGACGCCGTGATCGCAGTGAGCCACGGATCCAAGCGCGACGTGATGGCGTCGTATCCGAACCTCGACGAATCGAAGGTGCACGTCGTGCACAACGGAATCGACACCGAGCTCTACCACCCGGACCCCGCGGTCGACGTGCTCGAACGGCTCGGCGCCGATCTCGACCGACCGTCGGTGGTGTTCGTGGGTCGGATCACACGCCAGAAGGGTGTACCGCACCTCCTGCGGGCCGCATTGCAGTTCGACGAGTCCGCACAACTGCTGCTGCTCGCCGGCGCGGCGGACACTCCAGAACTGGCCGCCGAGACCGATGGCGCGATCGCCGAGCTGAAGGCGCGCCGCGACGGGGTCTTCGTCGTCTCGGAGATGCTGCCGCGCGAGGAGGTCCGACAGGTTCTCACCCACAGCACGGTGTTCGTGTGCCCCTCGGTCTACGAACCGCTCGGCATCGTCAACCTCGAGGCGATGGCGTGTGAGACCGCCGTCGTGGCCAGCGATGTCGGTGGTATCCCCGACGTCGTCGTCGACGGCGAGACGGGCCTGCTCGTGCATTACGACGAGTCCGACCCCACGGGGTTCGAACGCGGGCTCGCCGAAGCCGTCAACACGGTCGTTCGCGACCCCGAGCGGGCGGGCGAGATGGGTCTCGCCGGTCGCGCACGTGCGGTCGAGCAGTTCGGCTGGGACGCCGCCGCCCGCAAGACGATGGCGATCTACCAGTCGTTGCGCTGAGCAGCCGATCTCCGCCGCACCGTCACAATCGGGGTCCGACCCCAAATGAAACGTTGGGGGGTACCACTACCCTGGGACGGCGAATGAGCACGATCGATCGACTCCCCGAGCTGCCCAAGACCTACTCGCCCGCCGACGCCGAGTCGGCGGTCACCGAGGCGTGGATGTCGTCGGAGTTGTTCCACGCCGAGCCGGTCGACGGAGACCGACCGACGTACTCGATCGTGATCCCTCCGCCGAACGTGACCGCCGCGCTCCACCTCGGGCATGCGCTCAACAACACACTGCAGGACGTCCTCATCCGCTATCACCGGATGCGAGGCGACGAGACGCTGTGGATGCCCGGCACCGACCATGCCGGTATCGCCACCCAGACGGTCGTCGAGAAGCGGTTGCTGGCCGAAGGCACCAAGCGGCTCGACATGGGGCGCGAAGCGTTCGTCGCCACGACCCAGGAATGGAAGGACGAGTACGAGCAGGTCATCATCGACCAACTCGTGGCCATGGGTGCCTCGTGCGACTTCGAGCGCACCCGGTTCACGATGGACGAGATGTGCGCAACCGCTGTCCGTCACGCCTTCTTCGTCCTCTTCCGCGACGGCCTCGTCTACCGCGGGAAGCGACTCGTCAACTGGGACCCGGCGACACGCACTGCGTTGTCGGACGACGAGGTCGAGAACGAGGACGTCGCCGGTCACATGTGGTACCTCCAGTACCCGCTCGCCGACGGCAGCGGTCACGTGACGGTCGCGACGACACGCCCCGAGACGATGCTCGGCGACACCGCCGTCGCGGTCAACCCGAACGATCGACGCGCCGACGAACTCGTCGGCAAGACCGTGGTGCTGCCGATCGTCGGACGCGAGATCCCGATCGTCTCCGACGACTACGTGGTGATGGCCGATCCGGAGAGCACCGACGCCAAGGCGCAGTACGCATCGGGCTTCCTGAAGGTGACGCCCGCCCACGACCCCAACGACTGGGAGATCGGGCTGCGCCACGATCTACCCGTCGTCAACGTGATGGGGCCGGACGCGTCGATCTCCGACCAGTACGGCTGGGACGACGTCTCCGACGAAGCTCGGGCGTTCGTCGGACTGTCGCGCGAGTCCGCACGCGAGGCCATCGTCGCGTGGTTCGAGGAGCACGGGTTGCTCGAGCGCGTCCGGGACTACTCGCACTCGGTCGGCCACTCGTACCGCAGTCATGTCCCCATCGAGCCGTGGCTGAGCGACCAGTGGTACGTCGCGGTCACCGACGAACGGTTGCGCGGATCTGCGCTGCGCGCCCAGGATCCCGAGCAGGCTCCCCCATTGCCCGGCGACGTCGACGAGCGCAGCGAAGCACGCGGCGATGGCGACCTGCGCATCTTTCCTCCGAGGTACGCACGCACCTACCACTCCTGGCACGAGGGCATACGCGACTGGTGCGTGAGCCGTCAGTTGTGGTGGGGCCACCAGATCCCGGTGTGGGTCCGCACGGCGTCGCTCGCTGACGGGCCCGAGATCGCCCGCTCGCTCGCGGTCGACGTCGCCATGCCCGTCGATTCGGCGTGGGTCGCATCCGGAGCCGCTCATCTCGTTCGCCGGACGACCGAACACGAGGTCGAGGAGGCGGTCTGCGTCCCACCGAACGCGACGTTGTGCCGCCTCCCCCGCGCCGACGATTCGATGGACGAGCCGGCGCTCGTCGCGGCGCTCGAGGCCGACGGTTTCACGCGAGACCCCGACGTGCTCGACACCTGGTTCTCGTCGGGGTTGTGGCCGATGTCGACCATGGGTTGGCCGTGGCCGGAGGACTACCCCGAGACGCTCGGCCTGCTCGAGTCGTTCAACCCGACGTCGGTGCTGACGACCGCACGCGAGATCATCACGCTGTGGGTGAGCCGGATGGTGATGTTCAACCGGTACTTCCTCGACGGCCAGTTGCCGTTCGGCGACGTGTTCATCCACGCCATGATCCAGGACGGTCACGGTCAGAAGATGTCCAAGAGCCTCGGCAACGGCGTCGACCCGCGCGACATCATCCACGGCCACGGCGCCGACGCGATGCGGTTCACCCTGGTCCAGATGACCACCGACACCCAGGACGTCCGGATGCCGGTCGACCTCGTGTGCCCTCACACCGGCGTCGCGTTCACACCTGAGGTGATCACGACGACAGCCGGTCACGTGGTCGCCGCTCCGGTGCAGACCTCGCCCGGCGATCCGTCCAAGCAGATGGTGAGCGCCTACGGCGTCGCATCCGGTCTGGTGCAACCGACCGACGACCTGCCGCTGGCACGCAACACGTCGTCGAAGTTCGATCTCGGGCGAAACTTCGCCAACAAGCTCTGGAACGCGACCCGCTTCGCGCTCAAGCGGGTCGATCCGACCACGTCGGCCGCGACGCCCATCCGTCTCGCCGACCGACCCTTTGCCGACCGGTGGATCGCAGCTCGACTGCGACGGACGGTGCAGCGACTCGAGGCGTCGCTCGAGGCGTACCAGTTCAACGCCTACGCCGACACGCTCTACGACTTCGTCTGGCACGACGTGTGCGACCGCTACCTCGAGATGATCAAGCCGACGGTCGACGACGACGATGCTCAGCAGGCCGTGCTCGCAGCGGTCCTCGATGCGGTGCTGCGGATCATGCATCCGGTCTGCCCGTTCGTGACCGAGTCCCTGTGGCCCCACGTCGAGCGCGGCGCGCTGCGGAACGATCGAGGGTCTCGAACTGCTGCCGTCGAACCTGCTCGCGGGTGCCGGCTGGCCGACGACGGGTCCGGAGCTCGACGACGCCGACGCCATGGCTGTGTTCGATCGGGCCGACGGGCTGATCGGCCGGATTCGAGCCGTGCGCGGCAGCCAGAACGTCGCACCGAAACAACGCATCACGATGCACGCACCCGACGGCGTCAGGTCGCTCGTCGCGCGGGCCGACGGCGTGATCGAGGTGCTCGCCGGACTGGGTGAGGTCGTCGATCTCGACGGGGATCGACCCGCGATCGTGAACCCGATCACCTTCGAGGGCGCCGAGATCCTGCTCTCGGGGCTGGTCGACGACGTCGACCTCGATCAGGAGCGAGCCCGGCTCCAGAAGATCGTCGACGCGAAGACCAAGCAGATCGGCGGATTTCGAGGGCGCCTCGCCAACGAGGGGTTCCTCACCAATGCGAAACCCGACGTGGTCGCCGACACCCGTGCCCTGCTGGCGGCAGCGGAGGTCGATCTCGCGGCCGCCGAGACCGCGCTCGCCAACCTGGGTTGATCACCTCCTGCCGTTCGCGCGTGCGGAGCTCGTGCATTCCGGCTAGCGTGCCCGCCCATGCGCACGTTGTTGGGACGCGTCGCCGCGGGTGCGCTCGGGGTCGGTGTCTTCCTGATCGGTGCGTCCGTGGTCGATGCGACACCTCCGGATTCCACGGTGCCGTCGACGTCGACGTCGGCGCCCGCCCCGACGACATCGACCGTAACGACGAGCCCGACACCGTCGACCACGACCAGCACGACCACGACCAGCACGATCAGCACGACCACGACCAGCACGACCACGACCACCGTCGCCCCGCCACGGCTGGTGGTGGAGGTCCCGCCGCCTCCGGCTCGCGTCACGCCCAGCCGTGGTAGCCAGATCCAGGTGACGCCCACCGACCCACCGCCCTCGACCACGACCACGACCACACTGCCACCGGCACTCCAGCTGCCGGCCGCATCGGGAACGGGCCGACGAGTCGTGTACTCCAAGTCTCGTCAACGGCTGTGGGCGGTCGAAGCCGACGGCAGGGTGTCGAAAACGCACCTCGTCTCGGGTCGCCTGACCTGGAACCAACCTCTCCCTGGCACCTACAGCGTGTTCTCACGGTCGCGTTACACGTGCAACATCAAGAACCCCGCGATCTGCTGGGGCTACATGGTGCGGTTCACCAAGGGTCCGAGCGGCGACAACATCGGGTTCCACGAGATCCCGACGAACACCCGGACGGGCGCCAAGCTCCAGTCGGAGTCGCAGCTCGGCCAAGCGCTGTCGGGCGGTTGCGTCCGCCAGCGCCGGTCTGACGCACAGTACATGTGGGCGTGGGCACCGATCGGTACGAAGGTCGTCGTCCTGCGCTGAGCTCGTCCGACGTCGGTCTGCGAACGCCCGTCGGCGCCGCTGTTCGGCCGGTACGCTGACGCCCCGATGGCGACCACCAAACTGCGCCGAACCTGGCCGCAACGACTCACGTTCGTGCTCGTCATCGTCACGGCACTCGCCTGCTTCGGCACCGCTGCCGGGCTCGCCACCGGTCAGTGGGTGTTGTCGCAGCGTCAGCTGATCGAGCTCGCCGATCCCGAGTCCGAGCAAGGGGCAGCCGGTGCGCCGATCGATGTCGTCGTCCCCGGCGCGAGCACGACCGTCCCGTCGGCGACGCCGACGACTTCGACGACGATCGTGTTGGCCGAACCGGCGGCGGCCAACTTCCTCGTCGTCGGTGCCGACAACAACGATTGCGACGGTGCCGAGAACCCGAGCGTGGGCGATCGCAGCGACCTCGGCGAACGCAGCGACACCATCATGATCTGGCGAGCGAATCCCGAAACGAATCAACTCGCCATCCTCTCGCTCCCCCGCGACCTCTACGTCGACATCGCCGGGGGTCGCAAGGCCCGGATCAACAGCGCGTTCCGACGCGACGATCCCACACGACTCATCGACACGATCTTCCTCAACTTCGGTATCCCGATCGACCACTACGTCCAGATCGACTTCTGCGCGTTCCAGCGGCTCGTCGACGCGGTGGGCGGCGTGGAAGTGCCTTTCACGGCGCCCGCCTACGACCGCGGCTCGGGGCTCGAGATCACGTCCACCGGTTGCGTCCGCCTGGACGGAGACATGGCCCTCGCCTACGTGCGCTCCCGCAAGTACCGATACGAGGATCCGGTCGGAAGTGGCAACTACCGCGAAGACGGCACGTCGGACTTCGGTCGCATCGCTCGCCAACAGGATTTCCTGCGGCGCGTCATCACCAAGGTGATCGACGACGGGCTCTACTCGCCCGGCGTCGCGACGGCGCTGATCGAGACCAACCGCGATTTCGTCGTCACCGACGCCGGGCTCACGATCCGTCGCATGCTCGAGTTCGGCAACACCCTGCGACGGCTCGACCCCGACGACATCACGACGTACCGGATCGAGTCGAGCTCGGAGACGACGAGTGCCGGCGACGAGGTCGAACGGCCCCGAATCGACGGTGACAACATGCGGGCGATCCTGTCGGTCTTTCGCGGCGAGGCGACCCTGGGCGATGCGCCCGAGCAGGTGTTCGACGCAGACGCCGACGGCGCGAGCGCCGACGAACCGGGCGACGGCGCCGTCATCGACGACGGCGCACCGTTCACGGCGACCACCCTGCCGTCGGTGGCGGCCGACGAGAACGTCATCGGCGTCGCACCCGACCGCGACGTCCGCTGCAGCTGAGTCAACGATCGAGCAGTTCGGCGAAGGCCGTCACGATCGACGAGGGACCGGCGACCGTGGTGTGACGAGCGCCGACCGATTCGGCGAGGGCTGCGGCGTCGTCGCTGTCGCCCTCGGGTGCGATGATCACGAGCTCGTCGAGCGACCGAGCGGCGGCGACGACATCACCCGGCTCGGTCGCGCGGCAGTCCGAGAGGAGAACCGTGACTCGACGGGCGGCCCCGCTGTGACGCAGTTGGTCCCCAGCCGCGAGCAGGGCTCCGGCGATGTCGGTCGTGCCGTGGCCCCGCAGTGCGAGCACCCGGTCGATGACGTCGTCGCCCGCTCGCGACTCCCACATCGCTTTCGGCGCGACGACGTTGCGTCCGAACGAGAGAACGGCATACTCGCGCTCTGCTCGAACGGCGACAGCGGCCGCGGCGAGGGCGGCCGTCGCGAGCGGCGCTCCGTGCATCGAACCGCTGCGATCGACCAACAGGCACCATGCGGTGGACGGCTTCGACCAGGCCCGTACCCGTAGCTCGTCGGACTCGATGGCGCGCTCGGCCGCTCGCGCTTCGATCAGCGCTTCGTAGCTCGCCTCGATGTCGAGGTCGCCACGATCCGGCCGGTACGGCTGCGTGACGATCCGCCCGATGCCCGGGACATCGGGCACCTCGGCCCGTGCGAGATCGAGGAACAGCCGAGCCGCAAGCTGCCGAGCCAGCATCCGGAGTCGGGCGTCGGTGGCGCTCGTCAGCTCGGCGAGCAGGGACAGCGCGGCATCGGGGTCGGCATCGATGGCGTCGGCCAGTGCAGCGTCGTCGAGCTCGCCGAGGTCCGGCGAGATCTCCTCGAAGCCCTGCAGACTCGACAGCTGACGTCGCGAGGTGCTCCGACGGCGCGACCGGTCGATGAGATCATCGGCGTCGTCCCCGGAGACGACCGGCGGTGGGTTCAGCCCACCGGACGCGCCCCAGTCGGGGCGCTCGCTTTTCCCGGGTCACCCACAGCGTCGGGTGCCGGATCGAACACGTCGCGCCACAGTTCGATGATGATCGCCTCGGGCTCCCGAGCGGACCCCTCTCGCACACGGATCCGGCCCGACAGCGCGACGAGTGCGGCGTCCAGCGAAACGGCTCGGTCGGCGACATCGCGGCCGCGGACCTCTGCGAGCGACGCCGCCACGGCGCACAGGTCGATCGCCCCGCGCACCGATGAGCCGATCCGGACATCGGGATGCGTCCGGGTTCGGCGGACGAGCTCCACCGCCCGCGCGAGCCAATCTGCGTCGACAGCGGCCCCATGCCGCGCGGTGATCGCCCGCTCGTCGCCGGCGTCCTGGTAGTCGACCGCCATCCGGCACACTCGGTCGTAGATCGCCGATGAGATTCGTGCGGTGCCGACCGCGTCGAACGGGTTCATCGCCGCGACCAGACGAAAGCCCGGCACGGCGCCGATGCGCCCGAGCCGCGGGACGTGGATCTCGCGTTCGCTCATCACGGTCACCAGCACGTTCAACGTCTCCTCCGGAACGCGATTGAGCTCCTCGATGTACAGCAACGAGCCTTCGCGAAGTGACGCGACGAGGGGACCGTCGACGAAGACATCGGGGTCGTAGCCATCGACCAACACGCGCGCCGGATCGAAGTGGCCGACCAGTCGCGCCGGTGTCAGCTCGGCGTTGCCCTCGACGAACTCGAACCCGATGCCGAGCTCGTGCGCCACCCCGCGCAAGAGCGTGCTCTTGCCGGTCCCCGGTGGGCCCTCCAGGAGGATGTGCCGATCGGCAGCGAGCGCAGCGACGACGAGCTCGATCTCGCGACGCCGGCCCACCACCGATCCGGTCAGGCGCTCGACGAGCGCTCGGTCGGTCACGGGTACGGATCAGTCGAACAAGATGACGCCACGGATGTTCTCGCCGTTGCGCATCGCCTCATAGCCCTCGTTGATCTGGTCGAGCGTGTACGTCTTGGTGATCAGGTCGTCGAGGTTGAGCTGTCCCTGCAGGTACAGCTCGAAGAGGCGGGGAATGTCCTTGCGGATGTTGGCGGAGCCGAACAGCGACCCACGCAGCTGCTTCTCCATCATGGTCATCATGATCGCCGGGATCGCGATGCTGCCCTCGGACGTCGAGTGGAGGTTCGTGACCACGATCTTCGAACGCTTGCCGCCGAGGTTGAACGCCTGACCGAGCGTGTCACCGTCGCCGGTTCCCATCGTCATGATGACCTTGTCGTAGCCGCGTTCCCACGTGACGTCACCGATCGCCGCCTGGGCCTCCTCGATCGACGCGAAGGTGTGAGTGGCACCGAACTCCATCGCCTTCTCGCGCTTGAACTCGACCGGGTCGATCGCCGCGACCACCCTGGCGCCGGCCATCTTGGCGCCCTGGATGGCGTTGGAGCCGATACCGCCACAACCGACGACGGCGACGTAGTCACCGGGCTCGACCTCCGCGGTGTACACGGCCGAACCCCAACCCGTCACGACGCCACAGCCGAGCAGGCACGCCTTGTCGAGCGGCCAATCCTTGTCGATCTTGATGCAGCTCGCCTCGTTCACGACGGTGTGCTCGGAGAACGTCCCGAGCAGACACATCAAGCCGAGATCGTGGCCGTCGAGGGTGTGGTGACGCGATGTGCCGTCGAGCGCCTGGGTTCCGACGGTGAAGGTCGCGAGGAGATCGCACAGGTTGGAGTGGCCGTCGGCGCACGACGGGCAGCGGCCACACGCAGGGATGAACCCGAAGATGACGTGATCGCCCGGTTCGAGCCAATCGACGCCTTCCCCGACCTCTTGGACCACGCCGGCCCCTTCGTGCCCGCCGATCATCGGCGGGCCGGGAACGAGTCCGGCGATGTGGCCGTCGTAGGCGTGCTCGTCGGAGTGGCACATGCCCGACGCTGCCAGCTTCACGAGGACCTCGCCACGCTTGGGCGGGTCGAGCTCGATCTCTTCGACGCTCCACGGAGTGCTCAGCTCGCGCAGTACGGCAGCACGTGTCCTCATGTCAGACCCCCAATAAAGATCTCGTCGTCCGGGCAACCGGATGTTGCCCTTCGGACTGTAGCCAGCATCCTGATCCGGTGCAGAGTCCAGAGCAGTTGATGTCGTCGCTTCGCGACATGTCGGTCGACGAGCTCCACCACGTCGCCGAATCCGTGCGCCAGATCCAGATCGAACGGGCCATCGAGGGCGGCGACCACGACGCGATCATCGCCCAGGCGTTCGAGATCGGCTTCGGACGCGACGGGCTGGCAGCCCTGCCCTGGGTGGAGGGCGATGTGATCGTCTGCCCTGGTGGCCTCGTGTCGAAGTCGCGGACCAACCACAGGTGCAGGTTCGTGAGCCTGGACGACGTGTGGGTGTGGGATTCCGGACTTCTCATGCGAGAGGACAAGCGACCGTCGCCGAGCACCGATGACGGCTTCCGGGCCGTGGCGCTCGTCCCCGTCGTGGACGGCACCGAGCTCGACGTCGTGACGGGCCGCGCCCGTTCGGAAGGGCACACGGTCGAGCACGTCATCTCGTACCAAGTCCGCGGCGGAGCGCTCGTCGAGGTCGGCCGCCGACGCGACGTCGCCACCACGAACATGTGCTGAGCCCATGATCCGTTCGATCCCGACCGGCGTCGACGACCTCGACGCACGGTGGCTCGCCGACGCGGTCGGCGAACACGTCGGCGAACGCGAGAGCCGCACAGTCAGCGTCCAGACGATCGGCGAGGGATACGGCCTCGGGTCCCGCGCGTATCGCGTCGACGTCACCGCCGACCGGCCGGTCGACTCTTCGTCGTCGAACTGTGCGCAGCGGAGCCGGCACGCGTCGAGGGCCAGGCCCATCGCGTCGTGCTGCCGCGCACGGCGGTGCCGAGACCGGTCATCGTCGCGGCCGGCGACGACGGCGGCCGGGGCGTGTTCGTTCTGCGACACCTCGAAGGGATGACCGGGGCGACGGCCTCGTCGGCTGCCTTGATCGGACCGCCCGCGCGATCTTCGAGGCGTTCGCCGTTCCCCATGCGGCCTGGCGGCACGACGCACAGCGCTCGTCGCTTCCGACCCCGATCGATCGCAACGGCACCCGATCACCCACGAGCAGGTCGAGAGGTGCATCGACGCCACGCCGACCTGTTCGATCTGCGATCGCGTACGATCGCGGAGCAGCTCGCCGATTCGGTCGATGCCCGCGTCGACGGGTTGTGGACCCACCGGCCACGGTCGTCCACGGCGATGCGCACCTCGACAACGTCCTCATCGACGCGACCGGAGCGCCGCGCATCCTGGATTGGCCGAACACACCGGTGGCCCCCCGATAGCGTCGACGTCGCACGGTGTCTCCTCGAGTGCCTGACCCCCGGTCAACGTCGACGCACGGCGACCAGCTCGTCGAGCGCTACCAGTGTCGGCCGGTCAGGGCCGGGGGTACGCGGCTCCCCGATCGAGGCGCTGAGCACCGCCGTCGAGCTCGCCCACCTGGGCTTCCTGCCGGGCGTCGTTCGATGGGGAGCAGTCAGCCCGTCCGTGGAGACGCCGGACCGCCCCGCGCGGCTGCTCCGCGACGCGTTCGCCGGCAGCTTGGAGATGATCAGCCGACGGTGACGCGACCCGACGACGGGTCGTGCAGACGCCGAGCCCCAACCTGAACGCCGGTACGTCTGTCGACTCAGGAGCCGACGATCCCTCCGTTCTTACGTGTGATCACGAACGTCGAGTCTCGCGGGACCTGCGGGCCACCGCTCCCTGGCACCGGGAAGTTGGTGGCGGCGGGGTTGCCGTTACCGGGGTGCTGGGTGTTGACGAACAGAGTCCGACGGTCCGGCGTCACGGTGATCCCGGTGATCTCGTCGTCGGCGAGGCCGACGAACAGTCGGCGGATCTCACCGGTCTCGGTGTCGGCCACGAGGAGCTGATTGTTCGTGTCGGGCTGGCCGCCGTCGGTCTCGATGAACAGGCGCCCGTCGGGGTCGGCCCACAGGCCGTCGGGGGACCCGAAGCTGAAGTCGGTCCCGAAGGTGTCGGGCTCGGCCAGGACGAAGATGTCCCATTCGAACGACGTTCCCGACGTGCCGATCGTGGTCGCGCCACTTGACGATGTGGCCGTTCGGGTTCGGCGCCTGCGGATTCGCGGCGTCGGCGACGGTGCGTCGTGAGTTGTTCGTGAGGGTGCAGTAGACGTCGCCGTTCGGAGCCACGGTCGTCCATTCGGGCCGGTCCATCGGAGTTGCCCCGACGATGTCCGCGGCGAGACGGGTGTGGACGAGGATCCACGCAAGCGTCTTGTGGGCGAGCGCAGGATTGTGCGGGCTCAGCTCGAGCCAGTCGCCCGTGCCGTCGTCGTTGAACCGGGCGACGTACAGGGTGCCGTCGGACAGCGGGCTCCTGCCGCGCTTCCGCATCGACTTCCAGTTGCCGGACGATACGAACTTGTAGATGTAGTCGAAGCGCTCGTCGTCACCCATGTAGCCGACGATCCGGCCGCCCTCGCCCTCGGCGAGGGCGATGCCCTCGTGCTTCACCCGGCCGAGCGCCGTGTGCTTCACGGGAGCTGCCTGGGGGCGCATCGGGTCGATCTCGACGATCCAGCCGAACCGGTTCTCCTCGTTGGCGTACTCCGGGTTCGACAGGTCCCAGCGCTCGTCGTGGAGGTGCCAGCCGTATCCGAACCCGACGTCGGCGAAGCCGTAGCGTTGCTGTGCCTTGGTCGGCTCGTACATCGGATCGTTCCAGCCGAAATAGCCGTTGAAGTTCTCCTCGCACGTGAGGTAGGTGCCCCACGGCGTGTACCCGTTGGCGCAGTTGTTCACGGTGCCGGCCGGCGCGTTGCCGGCCGGGGTGTGGAGGTACTCGCTACCGGCAACCGGACCGTCGAACTCGACGGAGGTGTTCGGCGTGATCCGTCGCGAGCGCCGGCTCCGCACGGCTCGCCACTCACCTCGGATCTTCTTGATCTCGACGACCGAGACGCCGTGCACGGCCTGCGAGATGCGGACGGCGTCGAGATCCTTGGCGGGCCCGTTGTCGTCGTAGCCGAGCACGTGGAAGTTGGTGCCGAACTCGTGGTTGATGCACAGGATGCCTCGATCGCGCTTGTGATCCGTCGGGAAGAACCACATGCCGTCGTGACCGATTCCGATCTGCTGGAGAGCTTCGGCCTCGCTGCCGGGGCGACCACCGTCGATGTCGGGACCGCCCGGCCTCAGTGGCGATCCCCACGGGATGATGACGTCGTACTGGTAGTCGGACGAGATCGTCGGCACGTCCTTGCCGGCCGGTGCGTCGGCGTTCAGCACGGGTGCGAAGCCCACCAGCGGCCTGCGCTGCCTGCGCCGCCGGTGGTGGTGCCCTCCGCCGTGGACGGCGTCGGCGCCGGCCTCAGCGATGCCGCTGCTCGCGAAGAAGGTTGCCGCGGCGGTGGCGAGGCCACCCACCATGACGGCGCGGCGGCTCAACCGAGCTTCGAGCACCTCGGCGAACGGACGAGTGGTGGACGGATTGCTGACGCCGTCGTCAACGGGCATGCGTGTTCCTTTCACAGGATTCGGGCGAACGCGCCGACCGTAGGAAACACAGGTGGCCACCAGCTGGTCGTCAGGTGACGCGACGATGGCTACGCCGTGAAGATCCGGCGACGCGGGCCACGCAGGGCGAGACCCACCCACGTGGAAGGCTGTCGGCATGAAGCGCCGATTCGCTCAAGTAGATGTCTTCACGACCGAGCCCTACCGGGGCAATCCGCTCGCCGTCGTGATCGACGGATCGGGGATCGACGTCGAGTCGATGCAGCGATTCGCGAACTGGACCAACCTCTCGGAGACGACGTTCCTGCTGCCGCCCGACGACCCCACCGCCGACTATCGAGTGCGGATCTTCACCCCGACCGCCGAGCTGCCGTTCGCCGGCCACCCGACCCTCGGCTCGTGCCACGTCTGGCTGGAGGCGGGTGGTGCGCCGAAGTCGGAGAACGCCGTGCTGCAGGAGTGCGGGGTCGGCCTCGTGCGCATCCGCCGCGGCGGCGGGCGACTCGCGTTCGGTGCGCCGCCGCTGATCCGGTCAGGGCCTGTCGAACCAGCGTTGCTCGCCCGCATCGAACGCACCATCGGCACGGAGACGGTCGATGCGGCGTGGGTGGACAACGGACCGGGCTGGGTCGCGGTCGAACTGGCCGACGCGGCCGCCGTCCTCTCCGTTCGACCCGACTTCGGCGACGAACCGGTGTTCGATCTCGGCCTGGTCGGTCGAGCACACGAAGGGTCCGACCACGACGTCGAGGTTCGAGCGTTCTTCCCCGGGCCGAGCGGGCCGGCGGAGGACCCCGTGACGGGCAGTCTCAACGCGTCGGTGGCGATGTGGCTGATGGAGCGCGATCCGACACTCGTCTCCTACGTGGCTCGACAGGGCACCGCGCTGGGGCGCGATGGTCGCGTGCACATCGAGCGCGGTGCCGACGGCACCATCTGGGTCGGCGGGGACGTCGCAACCTGTGTCACCGGCTCGGTCGAGATCTGACGTTCAACGCGGCAGCACGGTGACCCGGATGTAGGCGTCGATCGAGAGGTGGGTGGCCACGAACTCTCCCACGGAGGCCGGGTCCAGTTCGGCGAGCTCGCCGAACTCGAACAGGTAGTCGTCGAGTTCGAGGTCGGGGTGGATGGCGTCATCGAGCAGCTCCGTGAGGAACTCACCGTTGTTGACGAAGTTGTACGCCTCCTCCACCTGAGTGACGGCGTTTCGGAATTCCTGCTCGGTCGGACCGTTCGAGGCGAGATCGGCGAGCTCCGCGACGGTGAGCTCGGCGATCCGCTCGATCCGATCCGGTGACCCGGTCACCGAGACGAGGGTCTCGATCGTCGGATCAGGGTCCGTGGTCACCTCGGCCAGAGCTGTCGGCGAGTACGACTCGCCGAGGCGTTCCCGGATCTCGCCGGTGAGTCGGGCCGAGAGCACCTCTGTGACGACGTCGGCGAGGACTCGAACCCGTGCGTCAACCTCGGAGATCGCTGAAGTGAACAGAAGGCTGAGCGAGGCGGTGTCACCAGTGCCGGCCCGTACGACGGTCTGCACGACTTCGTCGGGTGGAGGATCCTCGACGTCGATCCACTGCTCGGCGAACCCACTCGGCAACGTGCCCACGTACGCGTTCGCGAGATCGCCGGCTCGCTCGAGGTCGATGTCGCCCGACAGCACGAACACCCAGTCGCCGGCGGTGCCGTAGCGACTGGTCCAGACGCGCTCCACGCCTGCGAGGTCGAGGGTGGCGAACTCGCCCGGATCCGGCAGTTCGGTGTAGCGAAGCTCGCCCGGATAGCGGGCATCCGCCAGGGCGGCGGCACCGGCAGCGCGCGGGTCCGAGGCCGGGTCGGCGACCACCGGACCGACCCGGCTGCGAACCTGACCGAGAGCGGCCGCATCGAACCTGGGCTGCGTCATGTACAGGTTCACGAGCTGGAACAGGATCTCCAGGTCGACGGTCGCCGAGGCGCCGGCGAACTGCTCGCGGTAGGGGGTGATCCTCGCCGTGAGCTCCACATCTCGGCCGGCGACGATCTCCGCGAGCTCCGACTGGTCGAAGCCGGCGACCCCGCCCGACATCACGATGTCGGCTGCGTAGAGCGCGTCGACGACGTCGCCGTTTGCGACGAGGGACGATCCACCCGGGCTGGCCGCCGCGAGGAACACCTGCCCCTGCACGATCTCGTTGCTGTTCAGGATGACCCGAGCGCCGTTCGGGTATTCGATCTCGATCGGGTCGAACAGCGCGTCGTCGAACATGACGAGCTCCTCGACCGATGCCGGACCGACCGGATCGGGCCGCTCCATGAGGACGTCCGGGAGATCGCCCCGCTCGACCCGTGGCGTGAGCTCGCGCCGGTCGAGTGCCTGGATCGCGGCGAGCACTTCGTCTTCGTCGGGCATCTCGTCGGCACGTCCGGTCGGCGCCGAGATGATGACATGGGGGGCGCTGTTGGCCCACCGCGCACGGAATCGAAGGTCCATCGCCTCGGGCGTGACGGCGTCGAGGATCGCCATCGCCGCCCGCACCTCGACGTCGATCGCCGGGTAGCCGGCGCCCGTGAGGAAGTCGTCGACGTACGCATCGGCGTACTCACGGTCTTGGGTGCTGTCGCGGCCGTCGAATCGACTCTGGAGGGGCGCCCGGAGGTTCTCACGGGCCACATCGGTCTCGTTCGCCGTGAACCCGAAGCGATCGGCGCGCTCGTATTCGTCGAGCAGCACCCCGAGCGTGTCGCGGACGCGACCGGCGTCGGTGAAGGCGTAGAGCGCCGGAGCGTCGAGCCCGTCGACGATGCTGTTGCCGCCCGGCGAGATCCGGTCGAACGGTGCGTCGCCGGCGGCACGGTCGCGTTCGAGCCGCCGGACGAGGGCGTCGTAGATCATGACGTCGATGAGGGTGGCCCGGGTCTCGGCCGTCACGTCCGACTGAAGCGCCGGGAGCGGCAGCGTCACTTCGACGTCGACGGTCGGCTGGTCGGGATCGGCATGCAGCCGGAACGCAGGTCGGGTGTCGACGGTGAAGGCGGTTTCGGTCCGTTCGGGAACCGTGTCGACGCGCGCTGTCGCAGGCCCGAAGAGCTCTTCGATGTCGGCCTCGACCGCACCGACATCGATGTCGCCGACGACCACGACGGCGGCGTTGTCGGGGCGGTACCACGCTTCGTAGAACTCGCGCAGCTCTTCGACGCCCATGTTCGCGATCGACTCGTCGGTACCGATCGGTACCCGGTCGCCGTACGGCGTGTCCGCGAGGAACAGGTCGGCGGCGATCTCGAACAGTCGACCGCGCGTGCTCTGGGTCCGGACCCGCCACTCATCGAGGACGACGCCACGTTCGGCGACGACCTGATCGGGATCGAAGGTCGCGTGCGACAGCCACTGCTCGAGCACCGTGAGCCCGGTCGCAAGCGATTCCTGCTGGCTCGGCACCGTCAGGGTGTAGACGGTCTCGTCGTAGGAGGTGGATGCGTTCACGTCGGCGCCGAACGCCGCGCCGAAGCTGCGGAGCACGTCGATCAACTCGTTCTCGGGAAATCGCTCGGTGCCGTTGAAGAGCATGTGCTCGACGAAGTGGGCGGTGCCCGTCGACGGACCGAACTCGTCCACGGACCCCGCGTCCACCACCAGCCGCAGCTCGGCCTTCCCACCCGGGTTGTCGTTGCGTCGGACGTAGTACCGCAGCCCGTTGTCGAGCGTGCCCGTCCGAACCGCCGCATCGTCGGGAACGCGCTCGTCGGGAGGTTCGAACAGCCCGGGAAGCACCGGTACAGAGGCTCGGGTCGCGTCGGAGTCGTCGTCCGCCGGCCCGTCGGCCCGCACGACGGCGTCAACCGTGGTCTCCGCGCCGCCGAGATCGGTGCCGACCGACGCGCCGCCGCCGGTTGAGCATCCGGTGAGACCGAGTGCGACGACGACACCGAGGCCAGTGGTCCGCCGCATCGCGCCGACTGTAGGCGGGTGGGGCGCCGGCAGGGTCGTTCAGGTGGCGCACTCGCTCTCACCCACTGCGCCCCGTGTGGACCGGTCTCGCCGTCGGCGATGTTGCGGTCGGGTTGTCGTCGAAGGCGGGGAAGGCGTCCGGCATCCGAGATCGGCCGCCACGGCACGGACTCCCTCCACCCAGGCCCCCGGCGTCCGACATCCGAGATCGGCCGCCACGGGCACGGACTCCATCCACCCAGGCCCCCGGCGTCCGGCATCCGAGATCTGGATCTCAGTTCCTGGAAGCGGCCGCCACGCTGGCACGACGAATCGAAGTTCTGTGACGACGATGTCGCACGACCGTCGCAGGGTCGGCACGTTCCTGTCGCGGTCTCGTCACGGAACCCAGTCAGACTCGCGACACGTCACGAGAGGCGTCCCCGCTGATGCATCACCCGTCCGACCCCACCCGACTCGCGGAACCCACCGTTTCGATCTCGATGCACGACGACCATGTCGTGGTGCGGGCCCGCTCGCGACTCGATCTCGACACCACGGGAGTGCTGGTCAATGCGGTGGCGGCGGCGCTCGCGGCCGGTTTCCCGTCGTCGATCGAGACCGACCTCGTCAGCTCCGGTCGGCTTCCGACCGGATCGGTCGACCAAGCCGCGATCGAGGGCGGCGGCGAGCACGCGGTCAAGATCCTCGCTGCCGGATGCATCCGGCTCACCGTGCGCGACTGCGTGTGGACGATCGACCTCGAACGTGCGCGATGCTGCCGCAGCGCGGGGCCGGTCGACCCTCGTTTCGTATCGGCCGAGCGTTGGACACCGATCACCGGGGTGTGGGTCACGACGAGTCATGTCACCGTGCTGACCGGTGACGACAGCTACTGGTCGATCCCCGTCGACTGGTCGGTGACGTCACCGCACGGTCCCCGTCGATGCGTCGCCGCCTGAGCCCCTGTCATCGCGGTCGAGGCGGCGGCCACCGGGATTCACGTCAGGTCATGGCGCGCAGCCGCGTCCTGATCGTCGTCCTCCGGGCCGACCGGACGTCGCAGGGGACGGGACGATCCCGGTCGGCGGACCGATGCTCGTCGACGATCTCCGAGCAGATCGGGACGACACGGTCGAATCGGCCACGACCGCGTGGATGCTCACGAAGTCGGGACCTGCTGGGTGATGCAGTGGATGCCACCGCCGCCGATCGCCAGGATCGAGCCGATCTCGAGCCCGAACGTATCTCGGCCGGGGTACTGGTCGGCGATGATCGCAACCATGTCGTCATCGGCTGCGTGGCCGCACGTCGGCACGACGACGAAACCGTTGCCGACGTAGTAGTTCAGGTAGGGCACTGCGACCCGCACGCCGTCGCGTTCGACGAATGGCAGAACGGGGACGTCGACCACTTCGAGCGACCGGCCGCGTGCATCGATCCATCCGTCGGCGATGCGACGGTTGACGTTCATGCGCACGTGATCGGGTTCGTCGGCGTCGTCACACCCCTGGACGACCAGTCGACCCGGGCGGGCGAATGCGGCGACGTTGTCGACGTGCCCGTCGGTGTCGTCGTCGAGGAACAACCCGTTCGGGAGCCAGAGGATCGACTCCGCACCCAGCGCATCGTGGAGCACGGCCACGATCTCGCGCTGCGTCATGCCGGGATTGCGGTTCGGGTGCATGAGGCATTGGATGGTCGTCGCGAACGATCCCTCTCCATCGGTCGTGATCGATCCCCCCTCGAAGACCATCTCGACGCTGCGCACCTCGTGTCCCGCTCGCTCGGCCCACGCCCGGGCAACGGCTGCGTCACGATCCCACGGGGGATACTTCTGACCCCACCCGTTGAACACGAAGTCGATCGCGACCCGATCGCTGCCCCCCGCGACGTAGATCGGTCCGGTGTCGCGGAACCACGAGTCGTTGATCGGGATCTCGATGAGTTCGACCCGGCCGCCGCAGCGTTCGGCCGCGTCGTCGAGGTGTTCCACCGGCACGATCATCGTCACCGGCTCGTACTCGACGATGGCGCGAGCCAACGCGGCGTGGGCGTCGCGGGCCTCGTCGAGGAGTCGGTCCGGGTAGATGGCCTTCCGGGTTGGCCAGCAGATGACCGTGCGTTCGTGGCGGGCGAACTCACCGGGCATGCGCATCGTCACGACCGTCGCCCCGTCCGACCGTCGAGGGTGAGCAGCGGCGCGTAGAGCTCCGGACGTCGGTCGCGGAACAGGCCCCACGACGCTCGCATGCGCCGGAGCTCGTCGCGGTCGAACGTCGCCTTGATGACTGCTTCGTGCGCACGGTCGCCCTCGGCGACCTTGGCGCCCGTCGCGTCGGCGATGAACGACGAGCCGTAGAAGGTGATCGACCGGTCGGCTGCGCCGTGCTCGTGTCCGATGCGGTTGGCGGCGACGAGCGGCATGAGGTTGGCGCCGGCGTGGCCCTGCATGACGCGCTGCCAGTGGCCGCTCGAGTCCCACGTGGGGTCCGGTGGTTCGCTGCCGATCGCCGTCGGGTAGAAGAGGAACTCGGCACCGAGCAGTGCCATCGCGCGAGCTGATTCGGGAAACCATTGGTCCCAGCAGATGCCGACGCCGATCGTGCCGTGCGCCGTGCTCCACACGCGGAACCCGGTGTCGCCGGGGTTGAAGTAGTACTTCTCCGTGTACCCGGGCCCGTCGGGGATGTGGCTCTTGCGGTAGGTGCCGAGAACGGAACCGTCGGCGTCGACGATCGCGACCGTGTTGAACGTCGCCTGCCCGGCACGCTCGTACACGCTGAGGGGGAGGACCACCCCGAGCTCCCGGGCGACGCCCCGGAAGTGTTCGATCGTCGGGTGTCCGTCGATCGGAACGGCTCGGTCGAAATGCTCGGGGAGCTGATCGATGCAGAAGTAGGGGCCCTCGAACAGCTCGGGGATGAGCACGATCTCGGCACCCTCCGAATGCGCTTGTCGTACCAGGCGTTCGGCGGTAGCGATGTTGACTCCGATCGAGTCCGACATCGACATCTGCACGGCAGCGAGCGTCGTCACGATCGGCATCGTACGACGTCATCGGACACCGTGCATCGGCTGCGTTGCCTATCGTCGCAGGGCATGTACCGGATGAGCGACCAGCAGCGCCGGATCCGGCTCGCGGCGCGGCAACTCCTGGTGCCGCGGGCCAGGGCGGCGAGCGTGGAATCGGTCGTCGACGCCCTGGTGGCGTTGCACTCGTCCGACCCCGGTTCCGTGTATCTGTCCGCGTGCCTCCGGATGATCGATGGCTCGGTCGAGGCAGTCGAGCGGGCGCTCTACGTCGATCGCACGCTGATCAGGTTCCACGCGATGCGCCGGACGATCTGGGTGATGACGCCGGCGACCGCCCGCTTCGCCAATGCCGGGTTCAGCCGCAAGGTCGCCCGCTCGGAGCGACGCCGGACGGCGACGCTGTTCGGTCGCGACCAGGCGTGGCTCGACGACGCAGTCGAACGTGTGGTCGCAGCAATCAACGCTGCCGACGGTCCGATCAGTACGCGCGACGTGGCCCGGTCGGTGCCGGACCTCGCGGAACCGGTGGTCGTCAACGCGCACACAGCTCATCAGGGCACGATCGCAGCCCACACCCGCGCCCTGCTCCAGGCTGCCTTCGAGGGTCGCATCGTGCGAACGAGGCCCGCGGGGACGTGGATCGGATCACAGTACGCATGGGCCGCCAACGACGATTGGATGGCGATCGACTGGTCGGAGCCCGACGACTTCACAGGAGCCACCGAGATCGTCGTGCGATGGCTCGAGCGGTTCGGCCCCGGCACACTCGACGACATCGTGTGGTGGACGGGCTCGACCAAGGGGCTGATCCGCAGGATCCTCGTTGCGGTCGACGCCGAGGAAGTCGAGCTCGACGACCGGAGCGTCGGCTACGTGTTGCCCGGGGACCTCGATCCGGTCGAGCCGGAGGAAGCGTGGGTGGCGCTGCTCCCCGGGCTGGACTCGACGTCCATGGGGTGGAAGGAACGCGGCTGGTACCTCGACGCGGAGAACAGGGCACGGGTCACCGACCGCGCCGGCAACGTCGGCCCGACCGTGTGGTCGGACGGCCGCATCGTGGGGAGCTGGGTCCAGCGCCCCGACGGCGAGATCGCCCACGATGCCGAGGGGCTGTCGAGGTCGCAACGTCGCCTGGTGGAAACCGAGATCGAACGAGTTCGCGAGGTCGTCGGCGACACCAGGTTCAGCGTCCGCTTCCCCGCTCCCAGCCAGACGTCGCTCCTCGCATGACGCGACGCCAGTCGAAGACGCCCGACACCGCCAAGGGGGCGGCTCCGGAGTGGTCGGCTGTCGAATCCGCGGCGTCGACGTGTTCGGTCCGTCGGTGTCGAACTCGAGGTCGCCGAGATGGAAGTCGAGGGTCGAAGTCGAGGGTCGAAGTCGAGGGTCGAAGTCGAGATGGAAGTCGAGATGGAAGTCGAGGGTCGAAGTCGAAGTATGCGAACTCCCACTCCGGATCCGGAGCTGCCACCTGCCCTCACCGTGGGTCGCGACAACACAACCGTCGAAGGCCCCGGGCATTCGAGGCGACTCGCGACACCGTCTGCGGCCACCGCGACCGCGCACATGTCGAACAGGGCCGCACCACTACTGATCGTGAGCTGCCGATCGGCGTCGTCGTCGACGGGCGGCGCGACGACGATCGGCGAACGCTGGATCGACGCACCGTGAGCCTGTAGTGCCATGGCCGGGTGTCGTGTGAGCGTCCGCCCATCGCTCAACCGATCACGTCAGGACGATCGGCGTCGGTGACGAACGCGAGCTCCTGGACGGCTCGGGTCATGGCGACGTACAGGAGTCGTGCTCCCCGGGTGGTGCCGTCGAGGATGTCGTGGGGATTGACCACGACCACTCCGTCGAACTCGAGACCCTTCACCGTCTCGGGACCGAACAACGGTACGTCGTCGTGGCCGAGCTCGTGCACGTGGTCGACAGCGATCAGCCCGGCGGTGTCGAGCGCAGCGGCGATCACCTCGTGCAGCGCCGGCGGTGCGACCACGCCGGTCAGACGATGCCGGTGCTTCACTGCGCCGACGACCTCTGCGGCGAGCTCCGCCACACGACCTCGGTCGGCGTGGTGCCAGGAGGGAGGCTCGCCCTCCCTTCGCACCGACCGGCTCGCGGTCGCGTCCACCCCGGTGTGCGGGAGCAGCCGGTTGGCCACCTCGAGGATCGGCTCGGGCACGCGGTAGCCGATCGTCAGGTCGGCGATCGTCCCGTTCACCCCGCCCGCTCCGAGGAGGGCGAGCACATCCACCCATCGTTCCTGTCCTGCCGGCGTCGTCGACTGGGCCACGTCGCCGACCAGCGTGAGCGACCCGCTCGGGGAACGGCGGCCGATCACGCGCAGCGCGACCGCCGAGTGATCCTGGGCCTCGTCGACCACCACGTGCGCGTACGCGAACGGCGTGCCGTTCAGCAGGGTGTTCGCTTCGTCGACGAGGTACTGGTCCGCGGCCGTCCACGCGCGACGCTTGCCCCGGGGTGGCGGCAGGAAACGGTCGACGAGCGTGATCGGCTTCTGGGTGGGCCAACACCTGTTGAGGACCGATTTGAGCGGACGGGCTTCCGACCAGCGGTCGTCGCCGTTGCACCGCCGGCGCAGCTCCTGTTGAGCCAACACGCGGAGCCGTTCGCGTCGTTGGTTGATCGGCACCACGCCGGCCTTCGCCGCAGCGAGCCAGCGAGCGATCTCGGACGCGTCGAACACGTGCGTCCGGGCGCCGATCGGCACACGGACGTCGTCGGCGGGCGGCCGGATCGCGTCGAGCGCCCGCTGCTCGAGTTCCACCAGTCGGTCGGCCGACCCCTTCCAGCGAGCGGCGTCGACGTCGTCGACCCCGTCCAGCTCGACCTTCGGGAGGCAGAGGTCAGCGGCCGTGCATTGGCGGACGGCGCGTTCCCCCAACGATGGCAGCACGTTGGCGATGTAGTCGAGGAACGCGCGGTTCGGGCCGACGACGAGCACGCCGTCCCGTGCGAGGCGTGCTCGATGCTCGAACAGCAGGTAGGCGGCACGGTGGAGCGCGACGGCCGTCTTGCCGGTGCCGGGTCCGCCCTGGACGATCAGCGCCTGATCGATGTCGGAGCGGATCACGAGATCCTGCTCGGCCTGGATGGTGCCCACGATGTCACGCATCTCACCCGATCTCGCGGCGCCGATCTCGGCCAAGACCGGATCGGGGATGCCCGCGGCGACGTCGGCGGCGTCGGGGTCGTCGAGGTGCTCGTCGAGGTAGGCGGAGATCTCGCCGTCAGCGAACGTGAAGCGACGACGGAACTCGATGCCCAGCGGGTCGACCGCCGTCGCACGGTAGAACGGTGCCGAGATCGGGGCCCGCCAGTCGACCACCACCGGGTCGTGCTCGTCGTTCTCGACATGGCGTCGCCCGATGTACCACCGGTCGATCGAACGGCCGTCCGGCGTCGGCTCGTCGATCCGGCCGAAGAACTCACCCGCACCCGGCGAGCGCAACGAGTCGAGCGCCTCCGACACGGTCATCTCGACGTACTCCGACGTGATCTCGTCGGCGGCACCCGACGGATCGACCCGCTCCAGACGTTCGATCATGCGGTCCCGGCACGCGCGTGCGAACGCGAGGTGGGCGCGCTCGTCGAGGAGCTCGGGGAACGGGTCGCGGGTCGCGTCGGACATGGCACGGTGGAGACGGGAGTCAGCGATGCTACCGAAGCCGCCATCGTCGGTGGTCCGTGTTCGGGCCATCATCGGGTGCACATCGACGAACTGTTCTCCGTCGGCGGCAGGATCGCCCTCGTGACCGGCGGATCGCGCGGCATCGGCGAGACGATCGCCGCCGGGTTCCTCGCGAACGAAGCCAGGTCTACATCAGCTCCCGCAAGGCCGAGGCGTGCGACGCGACGGCGCGGCTGATGGAGCAGTACGGCGGCGAGTGCATCTCGCTGCCCGCCGACCTGTCGAGAACTCGATGGCATCGCGAGCTCACGGCAGCCCTCGACCAGCGGGAACCACGACTCGACATCCTCGTCAAGAAGGCCGGAGCCGGCGACCTCGAACGTCGGCGTCGCATCGAGTCGCAGATGCCCGCGAAGCGGCTCGGCACGATGGACGAGCTCGCCGCGTTCACGGCGGTGCTGCTCAACGGCAGCGATCGCTTCCAGACGGGTCAGTTCTTCAGTTTCAGCGGCGGATGGGGCACGTAGTCGGGTCGGGCCCGGCAGACTGTCGCCCATGTCGTTGCCGCCTCCTGTGGCATCACCGCTCCGGATCCAGAGCCTCACCAAATGGTTCGGTCAGACTCTTGCGCTCGACGCGCTGACCCTCGACGTCCCGACGGGGAGTTGCTACGGGCTCGTCGGTCCGAACGGCAGCGGCAAGTCCACCACGCTTCGCTCGGTGATCGGACTCGTCCGCCCGGACGGCGGGGCGATCCACGTGTGTGGCCACGACATCGGAACGTCACTCCAAGCTGCCAGATCGATGATGGGTGTCGTACTGGATCCGCTCCAGCTGTTCGAACGCCTGACCGCCCGCGAGTTCCTCGCCACGATGGGCGAGCTCCGCCAGCTCGACGCCGGGCTCGTGCACGACCGCAGCGACCAGCTCTTCGCCACGCTGCAGTTGAGCGACGACGCCGATCGTCAGATCGCCGGGTACAGCCACGGCATGCGCAAGAAGACCGCCCTCGCGGCGGCCGTCCTGCACCGGCCTCGGCTGCTCCTCCTCGACGAGCCGTTCGAGGGCGTCGACCCGGTGTCGGCCCGGACGATGCGTTCGATGCTCGACCGATTCTGCGCCGGAGGCGGCACGGTCGTCTTCTCGAGCCACGTCATGGATCTCGTCGAACGCCTGTGTGACCATGTCGGTGTCATCCACCAAGGGCGCGTCGTGGCGAGCGGACCCACCGAACAACTCCGAAACGGTCGGCGGCTGGAGGAGGCGTTCATCGACGTCGTAGGCGGGTCCGAGGTCGACGACGAAGCTCTCGCCTGGCTGGGCTGACCGATGCAACTCGCTCTGGTGTTCGTGCGATTGCGATGGCGGCTGCTTCGCGGCGCGATCCGGCACGGTGGTACTGAGCAGGTCGGTGCCGTCCTGTCGACGGTCGCATCGGCCGTGGTGGGTCTCGGCGTCGGCATCCTGATCGCCGTCGGCGGCCACACGGTCGATCGCCCGGACGACCTCGCGGTGGTGTTCTGCACCGTCGTCCTGCTCGCCGTTCTCGGGTTCGGCGTAGTGGCCGGCGTGGCCCAGCCGGTCGACCCGCGCGTCGTCGCGGCCGAGCCGCTGTCCGACCACGACCGGGCGATCGGATTGTTGGCCTCGTCGGCACTCGGCCCACCGGGTTTGGCCGGACTCGCGATGGGGTTGGGCCTCGCGATCGGCATGATCGGTCGGATCGCGGCCCTCCCGATCGTCGTCGTAGCGGTCGCGGCGTGGCTCGCTGCGCTGTTGCTCATCGCCAGGACGGCCACCAACCTGCTGGCGCTGTTGATCAGCCGATTCCCGCGACTCGGCCAGCTCGTCGTGGGCATCTCCGGTCTGGTGTTCTACGGCTTGTTCCAGTTCGTGCCGGCGATGCTCGGCGAACTCGACGACGTCGAACGAACCCGGGTCGCCGACGGCATGGCCTGGTCGCCGCCCGGGCAGATCGGTCGGGCCCTCGCCCTCGCCGGTGATGCGCCGGCGCGGGCGCTCGGCCACCTCGCGCTCGGCGCGATCTGGCTCCCGTTGCTCGCATTCGGGTTCGTCTGGTCGGCGCGTCGTCTCGCCGTGGCGGTGAAGCTGTCCGGTGGCCTCGCCACCGGCAGTGCCGACGCCTCCGGGATCGGCCGTTCGGTTCGCCGGCTCTGCGGTGACGGCAAGGAGGGTGCCATCGCCTGGCGGAGCATCGTCACACGCTTCCGAACCCCACGCACCGCGCTCGAGACGTTCACCGGAGGCGGCGTCGGGCTCGCTGCGGTCCTCGTGCCGACGGTGCTGCGAGACAGCCCTGGCAGCGGGGCCGTGCTCGTCGGAGGGGCGGTGCAACTCGCGGTGCTGTTCATGTCGGGCAACAGCTTCGGTGCCGACGGTCCGGCCATCACCCACGAACTGCTCGCCGGCGCCGACGCGCCTTCACTGGTGCGGGGCAAGGCGCGAGGCATCGTCATCGTGGCGGCGCCGCTCGCCGTCCTCGGTCCGCTCCTGGCCGCCGCTATCACCGATGAGTGGCGGTACCTGTTGGCGGGGTTCGGCGTGGGTATCGGGGGGTTGCTGGCAGGTAGTGGAGCCGCGGTCGTGCAGTCGGCGCTCGTCCCGATCGCCATCCCCGACAACGACAACCCGTTCGCCGGGGGTGAGTCGGGGAAGGGCGTGATCGCCGCGCTCCTGCTCGGCGTCGTGTTGACCGCGCTCGCGATCGTCACCGTCCCCGTTGCGCTCGCGCTGTTCTGGGCCACCGACCGCGGACGGGTCGGACTGGTGACCCTGTTCGGGTTGCTGACGATCGCCGCCGGCTGGGCCGTCTACCGTCTGGGCGTGGGCATCGCGACGCACCGTTTGAGAGGTCGCGACCCCGAGTTCGTCGCATCGGTCACGCCGGCGCGATGACCCGCCCGGCTAGCGTCACGAGGGTGGTGTTCCTGATCGCAGCCGTGATCCTCGCCGCCATCGTCGTGGTCGCGGCGATCGCGATCGTGGTCAGTCGACGATCGCGGGTCAGTGCACCCGACGGAGTCCCCGAGATCGCTGCGCCCGCCGCCGAGCCCACCCCGGACACACGGCCGATGACCGGGCTCGAGTCGGCGCTCGAACAGGTCACCGATCGGCAGGGCCGTCCGATCCGCGAAGCGATCGACGCCGAAGCGGGCCACGTCGACGACCTTCGTGTCCCCGACGACACGGGTCCGCTGCTCCGCCGAGCGCTCGATCACGTCGCACCGCCGAGCGACGACGTCAGCGAGGCCGCTCCCGACGACGACGCGGCCACATCGTGAGTGGTCGCCCCTCACACCGAGCGTTCGGGTCGACCACTCGTTGAGCGATACGCTGCCGACATGGAGCAGGACACCACCACAGTCGACTCGACGATCGCGGCGACCGATGCCGCGACCGACGACGACGACGTCGTCGTCGTCGTCGACGAGCTGCTGATCGAGGAGATCTCGATCGACGGGATGTGCGGCGTCTACTGAGCCCGCACCCAGCATCGTGAGCGCGATCGACGCATCGACCAGTCTGTTCGATCGAGCCCTCGGGCTCCACCCCGACGTCGCGCTCCGGCCGGAACCGTTCGGCGCCCTGGCCTACCACTACGGCACCCGTCGGCTCGTCTTCCTGAAGCACCCCGACGTCGTGCGCGTGGTCGAGTCGCTCGATGCCCACCCGACGGTCGGAGCCACGCTCGATGCATGCGACATCGCCCCGGATCGACGGCCGGCGTTCGAGGCTGCGCTCTGGTCCCTCATCGACTCGGACATGCTCTGTGACCGCACTCGTTGATCAGCTGAAGGGCGGGCTCGACGCACCGATCTGCCTGACCTGGGAGCTCACGTACGCGTGCAATCTCGAGTGTGTGCACTGCCTCTCGTCGTCGGGTCGGCGCGACCCACGCGAACTGAGCACGGCAGAGGCCAAGGCAGTGCTCGACGAGTTGCGCGATCTGCAGGTCTTCTACATCAACATCGGCGGCGGCGAGCCGATGATCCGACGCGACTTCTTCGAGCTGGTGGAGTACTCGACATCGCTCGGGATCGGGGTGAAATTCTCGACCAACGGGGCCTTCGTCGACGCCGACAAGGCGCGCCGACTCGCGTCGATGGGCCATCTCGACATCCAGATCAGCCTCGACGGTGCCGACGCCGCGACGAACGACGCCGTGCGAGGTGAGGGCTCGTACGCCACGGCGATCCGTGCGATGGATCATCTCAGGAACGCCGGATTCGGTCCTTTCAAGATCTCGATGGTCGTCACGCGCCACAACGTCGATCAGCTCGACGAGTACGCGGCGCTGGCCGACTCCTACGGCGCCCAGTTGCGGGTGACGCGTCTGCGCCCTTCGGGTCGCGGTGCCGACACCTGGCACGAGCTGCACCCCACGAGCTCCCAGCAGCGCCAGATCTACGAGTGGTTGCTCGCCCACGGCGATCGTGTCCTCACCGGCGATTCGTTCTTCCACCTCAACGCTCTCGGTGAGGACAACCTCCCTGGCCTCAACCTGTGCGGCGCAGGGCGCGTCGTCTGCCTGATCGACCCGGTTGGCGACATCTACGCCTGCCCCTTCGTGATCCACGACGAGTTCCGGGCCGGCAACGTCCGCGATGTCGGCGGCTTCGCCCACGTGTGGAAGCAGAGCGAGCTCTTCCGGGAGTTGCGCGAGCCCCGGTCGGCGGGCGCGTGCGCCTCATGCGGTTCGTACGATGCGTGCCAGGGTGGATGCATGGCGGCGAAGTTCTTCACCGGTTTGCCGCTCGACGGGCCGGACCCGGAATGCGTTGGGGGCGATGGTGAGCTCGCACTCACCGGTGTGGCTGCCGGCACCGCACCAAGGCCGATGATGGATCATTCGAAATCGCCGCGCCCGATCCCGGTCAGTTTCGTGCGGAAGTGAGTCCGGTGGCATGTGGGTCCTGCTGCTGCCGATCGCGTACCTGATCGGGACCTTTCCGAGTGCATCCCTGGTTGCTCGCGCGAACGGCGTCGACATCCGCACCGTCGGATCCGGGAATCCCGGCGCGTCGAACGTCACCCGGGTGCTGGGTTGGCGCAAGGGGGTCTGGGTGTTCGTGCTCGACGCCGCCAAGGGCGCATTGGCCGCCGGACTCGGACTCGTCGTCGACGGTCGTCCGGCCGGGTATTGGCTCGGTGCCGCAGCCGTGGTCGGTCACGTGTTCCCGGCGTGGCAGCGATTCCGAGGCGGCAAGGGAGTCGCGACCGGCGGCGGGGTGTTCGCCGTGCTGTCGCCGTTCGTGTTCGTCGGACTGGTCGCGATCTGGTTCGTCGTGTCCCAGGTGACGAGGAAGGCGTCGCTCGCGTCGATCCTGATCGTGGCGCTGCTCCCGGTCGGTGTCGGTATCGTCCGTCAGCAGGCGTGGGAGGTCGCGGCAACGATCGCGATCTGTGTCCTCGTGATGGCGCGACACCTCGGCAACATCAGGCGCCTCGCAACCCGGAACGAGCACGCCCTGTCGTGACCTGCCCCGACCTCCGACCGGTGGGCTCACCGGTCGGGCCTGTCACGCCAGCTCGTCGAGCAGCGGCGACAGATCGAGCTCGTCGAGACTCGGCAGATGGACGTCGACCGCATCGTGGAGCAGGTGCTGCCAGAAGTCGTACCGAAAGAAGTGGCGGCCTTCCCGGATCACGTAGTTGAGCAGGAAGAAGCGATACGCCTCTGCGAGGAACAACACCTCGGCCTCGGTGAGCGGGTACACCCGGTGATACGCCCGAAGGAAGCGCCGGAAGCGTGGCTCGAGCAGGGTGTGTGACCCGTACGTGAACGAGGTCCGGTCGCCGGTTCGCGACGACACCCGCGACAAGAAGTAGAAGTCGAGCAGCCGCGACTCGATCCGGAACCAGTCGTAGTCCCATCGGCTGAACAGACGAAACCGATCCGTGTCGTCGGCGTCGAACTCGACCGAGAAGTTGCCGAGATTCCAGTCGATCAGGACGGGCATCTTCTGCCAGTAGTCGTAGCCGGTCTCGTGGATCGCCATCAAGAATCGGTGGGTGTGACGGCGCACGAGGTCGAGACGGCTCTGGTCGAGGCCGAACTGCTCACCTGCGTTGCGCGACCCGAGCATCTCGAACAGGTTGACGGCATCGGACTTGGCGGTCTTGGACGGGGGTGGGATCAACCGGGCGATCCCGGCACACGCCCGATGGAACCGCGCCAGCTCGCCACCCAGGTGGGCGACCTGATCGTCGCTGAGGACCTTCGGCAGGCGATCACGAACGGCGACCTCCTCGTAGAAGACCGCCCACATGTCGCCGTCGTACCAAAGGTACGGTCGCCCGTCGACCGTCAAGACGGCCGCGAGGAACGCGTCGTACGGACCCCCGTGCAGGAGCTGCGTCGCTCGGTGCAACCGGTCGTGGTCCTCCGCGAACAAGAAGAACGAACCGTAACTCGACGACTTCGCGATGACGTGGCTGCCGTCGTCGAGTGCCAGGCGATACACCCGGTTGGTCGACACCATCGCGCTCAGCTCGTCGATCCCGATCACGCGGCGCCGATCGTCGTAGTCGCGCCATGCGGCGTCGACCACCTCCCGGTGCCGAGCCTCGGTCAGGTCCACGCCGCGAGCCTCGCACATCGAGATCGGGGTGTCGGAGTTCCGGCGCCTGCAACGATGAAGGGGTAGATGCACGACGTGGTGAGCGACGACCAACATGGCGCCCGGCTCCTCGCTCTCTACGACGACGCCCTGCCGGCGGTCTACGGCTACCTGCTCCACCGCTGCCGGCACCGGGCGACGGCCGAGGACCTGACCGCCGAGACCTTCATGGCCGCGGTCGAGTCGATCGGCCGATCGGTCGTCCGCAACGTCACGGTCGGATGGCTGATCGGGATCGCCCGGCACAAGCTGGTTGACCACTGGCGCCGTCTCGAACGCGATGAACGCAACCTGCGAGCCGTCGACAGGCACGACATCGCGAACGACCCGTGGGACGCCGAGCTCGACGGCTTCGTCGCTCGCGATGTGTTGCAGCGACTCGGAGCCCACCACCGATCGGCCCTCACCCTTCGCTACGTCGACGACCTGTCGGTACCCGACGTCGCCCGCATCCTCGATCGGACGGTGCCGGCGACCGAGGCATTGCTCGTCCGCGCTCGTCGCGTGTTTCGTGACGAGTACGAGCGACTCGACGACGATCATCGAATCCACGACGGGGAGGAGTCGCGATGAGCGCGTTCGATGCCCTCCACCACGACGACCGGCCGATCGAACCCGATCGTCGATTCGCCGCCCAGCTGAGGTCTCGGCTCGAGGACGAGCTCGCCGCTGCATCCGCGCCGACCATCGATCTCCACGAGAGGAACATCACCATGCCGACAACGACCGACATCGCCGCGGACGCGGCCCTCCCGACCGGCACCCATCGACTGACCCCGTACATCGCCGTCACCGACGGCGGGCGCGCGATCGAGTGGTACATCGACGTCTTCGGCGCCCGTGAGGTCGTTCGGTACGTCGCCGACGACGATCGAGTCGGCCACGCCGAACTCGACCTCGGCGGAGCGCGGCTCTATCTGTCCGACGAGTACCCCGACCACGGCGTGACCTCGCCCGCCACGCTCGGCGGCACCCCGGTCGGTCTCCACGTCACGGTCCCCGATGTCGATGCCGTCTGGACACGCGCCATCGCAGCCGGTGCCCAGGGCCAGCGACCACCCGAGGATCAGCCCTACGGCGAACGCTCGTCGACGTTCGTCGACCCGTTCGGCCACCGGTGGATGGTGCAGACGACCATCGCCACGCCGAGCCGGGACGAGATCGAGACTGCGATGGAGGGTTTCCGCATCATCGAGCCCGATGTCGAGGGTGAGGATCGATGAAGCCGCTCACCTCGCACGACCCCGCGTCGACGTACCTGCATCTCGCCACCGGCCCGGAGACCACGATCGTTCCCGTCGACGAGACGTTCTGGAGCACGATCGACGAACGCACCGAGCTGCACAGCGGTCGCCTGCTCACCGGGCTGGCGATGGCGGACGACTGGTCGGTGTGGGAGATGCATCCCGCCGGCGACGAACTGATCGCCGTGACGAGCGGGACGGTCCACTTCCACCTCGACGACGGCGTCACGACGAGCGAGCTGACGGTCACCGCCCCCGAGTACATCGTCGTCCCCGCCGGTACCTGGCACACAGCGGACGGGCGGGGCGACGCCCGGCTCCTGATCGTCACCTGGGGTGCCGGAACCCGGCACCGACCCCGCTGAGACACCGATCACCTCGACTCGCGTATCGTCGGCGGCCATGGAGATGCACTGGGCCACCGTCTGGGAATCGATCAGCGACGCCATCCCCGGGGCACCGGCCGTCACCAACGGCGCCACGACCCGATCGTGGCATCAGTACGACGACCGCGCCGCCCGCGTAGCCGCCGCGTACGACCACGCCGGGCTCGGACACGATTCGAAGATCGGGTTGTTCCTGTACAACGGCAACGAATATCTCGAGGCCCAGTACGGAGCGTTCAAGATGCGCGGTGTTCCGGTCAACGTCAACTACCGGTATCTCGACGATGAGCTCCGGTACCTCCTCGACAACGCCGACGCCGAGGCGCTCGTGTTCCACACCTCGCTGGGCGACCGGGTCGGACGCGTCGTCGACCGGTTGCCGAGACTCCGGCTGCTCATCGAGGTCGACGACGGCGGCGGTCATCACGTCGAGGGAGCACTCGCCTACGACGACGTGATCGCCCGACACGAACCGATGTCACGCATCACCAGGGCGGAGGACGATGTCTACATGCTCTATACGGGTGGCACGACCGGTCTGCCCAAGGGGGTGATGTACGACACCGGCGCGATCACCGGGTTCTTCTGCAACCTCGGGTTTCCCGCCGTCGGGTTGCCCGTTCCCGAGTCGGCCGACGCCATCGCTCCCCTCGTCGCACAGCTGCACGAGGAGAGAGCGACCTCGGTGTCCATCACCGGCGCACCGCTCATGCACGGTACCGGTCTGTGGCTGGGCGCCCTGATGCACCACCTCGGCGGCGGCCACGTGGTCACCCTCACCAACCGGAGCCTCGACGCGGACGAACTGCTCGCCGCCATCCAACGCCACGGATCCACCCACACCACGATCGTCGGCGATTCCTTCTCGAAGCCGATCATCCGCGCGATCGACGACGCGATCGCGCGCGGCGAACCGTACGACACGTCGAGCCTCCGGATGATCCTGTCGTCGGGAGTGATGTGGACGACCGAGGTGAAAGAAGCGCTGCTCGACCGCATCCCCCAGGCCATCCTCTACGACGCGATCGGTTCGTCCGAAGGATCGATGGGCAACCAGGTGACGACGCGCGGCGTCCAGACCGAGACCGCCAGGTTCACGATGAACCCGACCACCAAGGTGTTCACGGACGACGACACCGAGGTCGTTCCAGGTTCCGACGAGGTCGGGATGGTTGCTGCCGCCGGCATGGTTCCGATCGGCTACTTCAAGGACCCCGCCAGGTCAGCCCGCACCTTCCGCACGATCGACGGTGTGCGCTACTCGTTCCCCGGCGACATGGCGCAGGTCGCCGCCGACGGCACGCTCATCCTGCTCGGGCGCGGCAGTCAGGTCATCAATTCGGGGGGCGAGAAGATCTTCCCCGAGGAGGTCGAGGAGGCCGTGAAGCGCGTGGAAGGTGTGATCGACTGCCTCGTGGTCGGTGTCGACGACGACAGGTTCGGCCAGGCGGTCACCGCGGTCGCCTCGCTCGTGGACGGGGCGGCGGTGACCGAGGAGCAGGTGATCGCGTCGGTGAAGGCCGACATCGCCGGGTTCAAGGCGCCCAAACGCGTCGTGTTCGTGAGCGAGGTCCCACGGGCGCCCAACGGCAAGGCCGACTACCGGTCGGCGCGATCACTCGCTGCCGACGCGATCAGCTGAGCTCGTCGGCGTCGCTGCCCCGAAACCGACGCAGGCGTAGCGAGTTCGACACGACGAACACGCTCGAGAACGCCATCGCAGCGCCGGCGATCGCCGGCGACAGACGTCCCGACATCGCGAGCGGGATCGCCAGCACGTTGTAGGCGAACGCCCAGAACAGATTGCCCTTGATCGTGCCGAGTGTTCGGCGTGACAGACGGATCGCATCGACGGCCGACAGCAGATCGTTCCGCACGAGTGTCAGATCGCTGGCTTCGATCGCCACGTCGGTGCCGCTGCCCATCGCGATCCCCAGGTCGGCCTGTGCGAGCGCTGCGGCGTCGTTGACCCCATCGCCCACCATGGCCACCGTTCGGCCGGCAGCCTGGAGTTCGGTGATCGCGGCCACCTTGCCGGCGGGAAGGATCTCGGCCCGCACCTCGTCGATGCCGACCTCGGCGGCGATCGAACCGGCCGTCGCCGCGTTGTCGCCGGTGAGCAGCACCGGCTCGAGCCCGAGGCCACGGAGTCGCCCGATGGCGTCGGCGCTCGACGGCTTCACGCGGTCGGCGACGGCGAGATGGCCGAGCACGACGCCGTCACCGGAGCGTCGCAACTCGACCACGGTGTGTCCGGGCCCGATCGGCACGTCGACGGACGGTCGTCCGAGCTCGTACCGGCATCCGTCGACGATTCCCTCGACGCCCGCGCCCGGCCGATTGACGAAGTGGTCGACGCTCACCCGCGCACCGTCGCGTTCGTCGGCGGCTGCCGTGATCGCCGCTGCGATCGGGTGTTCACTGCCGGACTCGAGCGCACCCGCGACCCGCAACAGCTCGTCGGCCGACGACCCCTCCGCCGGCCGGAGATCGACGAGGGTCATCCGTCCGGTGGTGACGGTGCCCGTCTTGTCGAGCACGATCGTGTCGACCTGACGGGTGCTCTCGAGGACCTCCGGGCCTTTGATGAGGATCCCGAGCTGGGCGCCTCGGCCCGTGCCGACGAGCAACGCGGTGGGAGTGGCCAACCCGAGCGCGCAGGGACAGGCGATGATCAGCACCGCGACGGCCGCGCTGAACGACCGCTCCGCCTCACCCGTGCGCAACAACCACGCCAGCAGGGTCACGACCGCCAGCGCGATGACGATCGGCACGAACACGGCCGACACTCGATCCGCGAGGCGCTGCACCGGCGCCTTGCCCGATTGGGCGTCCTCGACGAGGCGGGCCATCTGGGCGAGTTGGGTGTCCGCGCCGACGCGCACCGCTTCAACGACGAGACGACCGTGCTCGTTGACGGTGGCGCCGATCACCGCGTCCCCGGGACCGACCTCGACGGGCACGCTCTCGCCGGTGATGAGCGATCGATCGACGGCGGAGGCACCGTCGACCACGCGTCCGTCGGTCGCGACCTTCTCCCCGGGCCGGACCACGAATCTCATTCCGACCCGCAGGTCGTCGACCGGAATCCGACGCTCCGTGCCGTCGGCGCCGAGTACGGCGACGTCTTTGGCGCCGAGGTCGAGCAAGGCACGCAGTGCGTCGCCGGCGCGCCGTTTGGCTCTGGCCTCGAAATACCTCCCGGCCAGGATCAGCGCGACGACCGTCGAGGCGACTTCGAGGTAGATGTGATGGCCGTCGCCGGATCGGCCGACGTCGACCGACATCGACATCTCCATCCCGATCTCGCCGGCCGGGGTGAACAGCAGTGCCCACAGCGACCACGCGTAGGCGGCCGTGACCCCGACCGAGATCAGGGTGTCCATCGTCGTCTGACCGTGGCGCAGATTGAGGACCGTTGCACGGTGGAAAGGCCATGCCGCCCAGGTCGCGACCGGTGTGGCCAAGACGAGCGCTACCCATTGCCATCCGTCGAACTGGACCGGCGAGATCATCGAGAGCACGAGCACGGGGAGACCGAGTGCGACGGCGAGGATCAGCCGCTTGCGCAAGAACGCGAGCCGGTCCGACTCCACAGCATCGACGCTCGGCACGTGGGCGCCGTACCCGGCGGCCTCGATCGCGGCGATCAGATCCGTGACGTCGACCGGACGGTCCGCAAGTCGGATGTGCGCACGCTCGGTCGCGTAGTTGACCGAGGCGGTGACGCCATCGAGCTTGTTGAGCTTGCGCTCGATCCTCGACGCGCACGCCGCACACGTCATTCCCGTGACATCGAGATCGACGCGCGCCGACGTCGTGTCGCGCGCGACGTCGGCATCAGGCGACATCGAAACCGGCTTCATCGATCGCTGCCACGACGGCGACGCGATCGAGACCCGTTCCGGTCACCACGACGCCCTTCGTGACGAGGTCGACATCGACCCCCGTGACACCGGCGACGCGGCCGACCTCGTGCTTCACGGCCGCCTCGCAGTGCCCGCACGTCATCGCAGGAACGGAGAACGCGAGCGTCTCGGTGCTCATGACTTCACCAGCCTCTCGATGGCCCTGGTCGCCTCGGTGATGATGCGATCGGACTCCGATGCATCGTCGGACTGCACGGCTCCCGCCACACAGTGTCGGAGGTGATCGTCGAGGAGATGGATCGCGACGCTCTGGAGCGCCTTCGTGGCGGCGGAGACCTGGGTCAGCACGTCGATGCAGTAGGTGTCGTCCTCGACCATCCGCTGGAGACCACGAACCTGGCCTTCGACCCGCTTCAGCCGGGCGAGTACCGAGGCCTTGTCGTCGTAGTAGCCCGGAGTCGCCACCCCAATACCCTACCAGGGTACCCTACTATCGGCAACGAGCCTCCTGCAGCTTCTCGACGAGGAAGTCGAGCACCCGTGTCACGCTGGCGTCGTCACGTTGCTCGGTGAGCACCGAGTGGTCCTGCCACGACGAGCTCGGCAACTCGACGGCGACGAACGCATCGCCCAGCTTCTCGCGCAGCGCAGCGAACCGCCCCCCGACGAGGCGGTCACCCGTGAACCGGAGGCCGAGCACCTGGCAGCCCTCGCCCGCCCGTCGGATGACCGCCGCCTCGTCGTCGGGCGACAGACCGAGGTTCCGCTGCGCTGCACCCTTCCCGCGCGCCAACGGGAGAGATGGTTGCGAGAGCACCGGCGCGACCATCACGTCGTCCACCATCATCCCGAGCGCGAAGCCACCGCTGAAGCACATTCCCACAGCGCCGACCCCCGGACCACCGAGCTCCTCGTGCATCGCCCGGGCGAGCGCCCGAAGCCACGCCGTCACCGGCGTCGTCCGGTCGAGCGCCCACGCCGTGAACTCCTGCGACACGCAGACCTTGATCATGCTGGCGATCGTGTACGGCCAACTCACCTCACGGCCCGGTGTGCCGACGAGATCGGGCATCACGACGGTGAAACCGCGCTCGACGACCTCCTCGGCGAACGCCGCTACCTTCGGCGTGATCCCCGGCACCTCGTGGATCACGATCACACCCGGACCGTTGCCCTTCCGGTAGGTGTCGTGACCGAAACCTGCCGCGGTGAACGACGACCGCACCCAACCCGAAAGCACGTCCGCCTCGCTCATCGGAGCCTCCCAACGGCATCGAGCGCCTTGAGGGCGAGATCCTCGGTGCCCGACTTGAACTGCTCCAGCACCTCGGCGTCGGCCTGATCGCCCATCGCGCCGTGCAGATATCGGGCGTAGACGCCCTCGCTGATCACCGCCAACCGCCATGACGAGAACGCCACGTAGTAGTCGATGTTCGACACGTCGCGGCCCGTCCGGCCGGCGTACCAGTCGACCAGCTCCGTGTAGGGCGGAAAGCCGGGCGCGCTGCTCGGATCGTTGTGACGACCCTCACCATCGGCTTGCACCCAGTAGACACCGAGGTACCCGAGGTCGGCCAGCGGGTCACCGAGCGTGCAGAGCTCCCAGTCGAGCACCGCGGCGATCCGCCCGTGCTCGACGTCGGTGAGGCAGTTGCCGAAGCGGTAGTCGCCGTGGGCGATCGCGACGCCCTGCTGCCCGGGCACGTTCGCCCCGAGATGCGTCGCGACCTCATCGATCGCGGGCAGGTCGCGAGTCCGCGAGTCGGCCCACTGCGTCGACCAGCGTTTGATCTGGCGCTCGATGTAGCCCTCGCGACGGGCGAGATCGCCGAGCCCGATCGCATCGACATCTGCGTCGTGGAGCTCGGCCAGCACCTCGATCAGGTGCTCGCTCGTAGATCGCCGGAGTTCGAGCGGCAGCGATTCCGCCCGCTCGGGTGTATCGAGCACCACACCGTCGACGTACTCCATCACGTAGAACGGGGCACCGTTCACATCGTCGTCGGTGCACAGTCCCAGCGTGCGAGGCACCGGGACTCCGGTCCGGCCGACCGCACTGACGATGCGGTGCTCGCGTGCCATGTCGTGCGCGGTCGCGAGCACGTGACCGGTCGGCGGCCGGCGCAACACGAACCGGGCGCCGTCGTCACCGGTGACGAGGAACGTCAGATTCGAGCGCCCGCCGACGATCAGATCGAACCGGAACGGCGCAGTCGCGCCGTCGACGTGGGCGACCAGCCATTCGGTGACCCGCTCGTGATCGATGCCCTGCACGACCACGGACCGTAGCCCGGGCCGCCGCGACGGATGCAGCCCGTCAGCCGGGTCGTCCGACGGCGGTGACCTTGCCCCAGTTCACACCCGCGACCTTGACGACGGTACCCGAGTTGGGGGCGTGGATGAGCTGGCCACCACCGATGTAGATACCGACGTGGCTGATCGGTGAGTAGTAGAAGATCAGGTCGCCGGGCTGAGCAGCACCGGCCGGCACACGCGGCGTCGCCGCAGCCTGGGCACGCGAGTTACGGGGCAGGTACACGCCCGCCTGACCCCACGCGTAGTGCGTGAGTCCGGAACAGTCGAACGACACACCCGGCTTCGAGGTCGCATACGCGTAGCGAACGCCGAGTTGGCTCTGCGCGGCCTGGATCGCGATGCCCGACAGCCCGGAGACCGAGGGAACGTTGACCGCGGGAGCGGGCTGCTTGGCCGGCACCGCAGCAGCGCCGCCGCCACCACCGCCACCACCGCCACCGCCACCACCGCCACCGCCGGATGTGGACGTCGCTGCGCCGGACGACCCGCCACCGTTGCCGCCACCGCTGCCGCCATCACCGCCGCCGCCATTGCCGCCTCCGCCATCGTTCGAGACGGCTGCAGCGGCCTGCTGGGCAGCGAGCTCGGCCTGCAGACGCGCGAACGCCTCGTCGGCTCGCCGCTGCTCCTCGGCGGCGATCAGCTCGCCGAGACGAGCCTGTTCCTGGTCGCGTCGGACTTCGTACTGCTGGGTGGCCTCGATCGTCTGGGCTTGCTTGCTCTCGATCGTCGCCTTGAGCGTCTCGACCTGGGCACGCTTGGACTCGAGGTCGCGGCGCTCGTCGTCGAGATCGCTGATGAGCTCGTCGAGATCGTCGGTCGTCCCCGTGCCGACGGCGAGCGCGACCCGACTGAACGAGTCGCGGCGGAGTCCGTCACTGTAGATCTCGGCGTTGGAGAACAGGGGGCCGAGCACGTCGACACCGGAACCCGTCAGCGACCGGAGGGCGACCTCGGAGAGATCACCACGCAGCCCGGCCAGCTCGGCTTCCTTGGCGGCGACCCGTTGCTCGGCGGCCGCCACCTCCACGTTGAGCTGGCTGAGATTGTCGACTGCCTCGGCGTAGTCCTCGGCCAAAATGTCGGCCTGCTCCCCCAAACGGTCGAGCTCGTCGACGATGCGCTCGACCTCGCGGCGCTGATCGTCGACCGACGTGGCGGTGGCGGCTTCCGGAAACATCGCCGGCAGTGCCAGGACCAGGCTCGATGTCACCACGGTCGCGCGGACGATGACACGGTTGAATCGCTTCATAGGACGTTCGGGAGTGTAGCGAGTGTTACGAACACGTTGCGATCGGACCTCGGAAAGTTTCTCGTCACACCGCCGGGCCACCGGGCGCTCGTCGGTCGCCGGGGTGGGCGGATCGGCGGCTGTGAAGGGAGCGGAACCCCATCCGTCGGATCGGTGTTCCCGACCCGCAGCGGGGCTCCTGCGCCGGCGCCCACTCACTCCCACTCGATGGTGCCGGGAGGCTTCGACGTGATGTCGTACACGACCCGGTTGACGCCGGCCACCTCGTTGATGATGCGCTGCGACATCGTCTCGAGCACGTCGTACGGCACCCGAGCCCAGTCGGCGGTCATGGCATCGTCGCTCGTCACCGCCCGAATCACGATCGGGTGACCGTAGGTCCGTTCGTCGCCCATCACGCCCACCGAACGGACATCGGCGAGCAGAGCGGCGTACGACTGCCAGATCTCACGCTCGAGACCCGCCCTGGCCAACTCCTCTCGGACGATCGCATCGGCCTCCTGCAAGAGCGCGACCCGATCGGGTGTGACCTCCCCGATGATCCGGACCCCCAGACCCGGGCCCGGGAACGGCTGACGCCACACCATCTCGTCGGGCAGACCCAGCTCGGTCCCGAGCGCACGCACCTCGTCCTTGAACAGGTCGCGCAGCGGCTCGATGAGCTCGAGATCCATGTCGTCGGGAAGTCCGCCGACGTTGTGGTGACTCTTGATCACCGCAGCCGTGCCATCGGTGCCGCCGCTCTCGATCAGATCGGGGTAGAGGGTGCCTTGCACGAGGAATCGTGCATCTTCGAGACCACCGGTGTGCTGCTCGAACACGCGGATGAACTGCTCGCCGATCGCTTTTCGCTTGGCCTCGGGTTCGGTGACCCCGGCGAGGGCACCGAAGAACCGGTCGGCCGCATCGGCGTGAATCAGCTCGATGCCCAGGTTGCGACGAAACGTCTCGACGACCTGCTCGCTCTCACCCTTGCGCATCAGCCCGGTGTCGACGTAGATGCAGGTGAGCTGATGACCGATCGCCCGATGGACGAGAGCGGCCGCGACCGACGAGTCCACACCACCCGAGAGCCCGCAGATCACGCGGGCGTCGCCGACCTCGGCACGGATGGCTGCGACCTGCTCGTCGATCACCGACGACATCTTCCAGTCGGGTTTGCACGACGCGAGGCGCCAGAGGAACTGCTCGAGCACCGCCATGCCGTGGGGCGAGTGCTTGACCTCGGGGTGGTACTGCACGCCGTAGATCTGCCGGGTGAACGACTCGAACGCGGCGACCGGTGCGTCGGGGGTCGATGCGGTCGCCTCGAACCCGTCGGGTGCGGCCGTCACGGCATCGAAGTGGCTCATCCACACGTCCTGCTCGGCCGGGATGCCGTCGTGGAGCAGCATCGAGGACGACCCGGAAATGCGATTCATGCGAGCTCGCCCGTACTCACCGCGCATCCCGCGGCCGACCGTGCCGCCGAGCTGCTGGGCGATCAGCTGAGCCCCGTAGCAGATCCCGAGGACCGGGATGCCGAGCTCGTAGATCGCCGGGTCGAGCGACGGGGCACCCTCGACATGCACGCTCTTGGGTCCGCCCGACAGGATGATCGCGGCCGGCTGCCGCTCGGCGATCTCGCGCGCGCTGATCCGATGGGGGACGATCTCCGAGTACACGCGGAGCTCGCGGACGCGCCGCGCGATCAACTGGGCGTACTGGGCGCCGAAATCGACGACGAGGACCGTGTCGTGAGCCGCGGACGGCCCGGTGGTGTGAACGGCAGGTGATTCCGATGAGCGCACGACGTCGGTGTTCAAGCTCTCGATGGTAGACAGACGGCGTGCTCCTGCGCGTCTTCGTGGTGACCGCCTCGCTCCTGATCGCCGTTCCCGCCCCCGACGCGATGGGGTCGAGCGATCGTGCGCCGTTCAGGGTGCCGACGTCGGCCAACACGACTCCGCCCGACGACACGATCAACGAGTTCCTCCCCGAGGAGCGTGGGCTCGGCGAGTGCATCAGCGCCGTGCCCAAACCCGGCTGCGGCAGCAAGGCGCGCGGCGGTTGGCGCCAGGGTCTCGTGTTGCTGGCGATCGTCGCCGGCCTGGGCGTGATCGTGTGGCGCGTGGTCGCATCGTCGCGGCGCGCGCGACGCGAGCAGGACGTCGCGCTCAGTGATCGGCGAACGCCAGCCGCCACCACCGCTCCAGCCGATCACCGTGGTGACCCCGAACCATGACCAGATGATTGCCGAGCGGGTCGTCGAGCAGGTGCTCGAGACCGCGATCGGGGATTCGGAGCGTCACCTGAGTGCGGCACAGATCGTCCGACTCACCATGCGCCACCACCTCGCCATCGGCGAACCAGTGCCGTTCGAGCCGCTCGCCCCCCAACCGGAGCAAGGTGATCGGACCTGGCGCGAACGTGCCCCGGATGCCGATCCCGATCCCGCTCTCGAAATGGGTGTGCAACTCGATGTCCTCGACCATCGACGGTGCGACGGTGCAGTGGGCGAGGAGCAACTCGCCGGTGCCGGGATCGATGCGAGCCGGGTTGGCGATCCAGGCCGGCTGATCGAGGACCTGTCGCGCGATCATCATCGCGACCGTCGAGGCGACGTCGCCCTCGCATCCGGCGACGATGCCGGTGTCGTTGAGCTCGGCGAGGGCGACGCACCCCGAGGTCGAGAGCTCAGTGATGAAATCGAAACAGCGCACGGCCACGGCGTCGACACGATGGCGCTCGATCGTGTGCGTCAGAGTCGGGTGCAGGGCGGCCGCGGCGACCGTCTCAGGTGTCGGTTCACCGTGCTGGGTGAAGCGAACCGCGACCGGTCGCACCTCGACGTCGTGGGCGTCGCGGTGATGGCGGATCGTCTCGCCGACGTCGATGTCGACCAGCTCGATACCCCACCGGTCGCGGAGGCCGTCGCGATCGGGCACGCTGGCCACCAGCCACTCCGACGGCTCGCCGACCAGGCCGAGTCGTGACCGCCGCAGCCGGTGGATCGCGGCGAGGTCGGCGACGGTGGTCGCCGGTTCGCCGGAATCGACGGTCTGGACGATGCGACCCACCACGCCGTCACGACGGAGCCGTGCGAGGGCCTCGATCGCAGCGGGGAGGCTGTTGTGCAGTGGGTGGGCGATCAACACGACCGGCTCCCACGGCATCCATTCCCGGCGGTCCGCGACCACCTCGAGAACTCGCTGCTCTGTCCCGCCGGTCGCGACGACGATCACGTGGGGGATCGGCCGCCGGATGTGCTCCTCGGTCGCAGTGACTCCGCCGAGCGCGTCGAGCGCGGCGCGCACGGGGCCGAGGATGCGATCGATCGACTCGGCGTCGTGCAACGACGAGGCGACCTCGGAGTAGATGAGATCGTTCACGGTTCCACGCAACCATCGACCTGCCCCCTTCGCCAGAGCCGAAGGTCCGGTGCACGATCGACGGCCGACGGGTTCCGATGTCCGGATTCCGTCGATTACCGTCGCGAAGTGACCCCGGAAGAGTTTCGACGCGACGGCTACGAACTGATCGATCTGATCGTCGACTACCTCGAAGACCTCGGCGACCGGCGCATCGTGCCCGATGTCGAGCCCGGAGGTGTGCGGGCGATGCTGCCCCGACACCCGCCCACCGAGCCCGAGCCGTGGACGGACGTGATCGCCGACGTGGAACGGATCATCGTGCCCACGATCACCCACTGGCAGCACCCGAACTGGTTCGCCTACTTCCCGGCGAACACCTCGTACTCGTCGATCCTCGGCGAATTGCTGTCGGCTGGGCTCGGCGTCCAGGGCATGAGCTGGATCACCTCGCCGGCGTGCACGGAGGTCGAGACGCTGATGCTCGACTGGATGCAGGAACTGCTCGACCTCCCCGATCGCTTCCGCTCGACGAGCGAGCGCGGCGGTGGCGTGATCCAGGGTTCGGCGAGCGAGGCATCCCTGGTGGCGATCCTCGCAGCTCGCTGGCGCGCCACCGGCGGCGACGTGAACCGCACCGGCGACACGAGCCGTTTGACCGCGTACTCCACGTCGCAGGCCCACTCGTCGATCGAGAAGGGTCTCCGGATCGCCGGGATCGGGACCGACCGGATCCGGGTCGTCGATCACGACGACGTGTTCGCGATGCGCCCCGACTCGCTCGCGGCCGCGATCGAGACCGATCGCCGCGACGGATTCGTCCCGTGCTTCGTCTGCTCGACACATGGGACCACGTCGTCGATGGCGTTCGACCCGACACCTGCGATCGCCGACATCTGTGAGGCGGCCGGCGCATGGCTGCACGTCGACGGCGCGATGAGTGGCATGGCGGCGCTCGCACCCGAGCACCGGTGGGTCAACGAGGGCCTCGATCGCGCCGACTCCTACTGCACCAATCCACACAAGTGGATGGGGGTCAATTTCGACTGCACCCTGTTCTGGACGGCCGACCGTTCGGGCCTGCTCGGAGCGCTGAGCATCCTGCCCGAGTACCTGCGATCGGCGCCAGCGGCAACAGGAGCGGCGGTCGACTACCGGGATTGGCAGGTGCCGCTCGGGCGGAGGTTCCGGGCTCTCAAGTTGTGGTTCACGATCCGCCTGGACGGCGTCGACGCCATCGTGGAGCGCCTCCGTCGCGACGTCGACCTGGCTCAGGAGTTCGCCGCCTCGGTCGCCGACGACCGACGATTCGAGCTCGTCGCACCGCATCCACTCAACCTCGTCTGCCTCCGGGTCGCAGGTGATGGCGATGAGCGAACCGACCGCTTGATCGACCGGATCAACGCCGACGGCGAGTTCCACGTGACGAGAACGGTGCTCGACAGGCGCAGCGTGATGCGAGTGAGCATCGGTGCACGCACCACACGTCGCCAACACGTCGCCGCCCTCTGGCAAGCGATCGGCGATCGTTCCGGCAACTGAGCACGTCGGCCGTCATCCGACCCCGATCAGGTCAGGGTGCGCCTCAGCAGATCGACCAGCATGCGCGCCGTCGCACCCCAGACGGTCTCGTCACCGCACTCTGGCCAGCGATCGGCGATCGTTCCAGCAGCTGAGCACGTCGGCCGTCATCCGACCCCGATCAGGTCAGGGTGCGCCTCAGCAGATCGACCAGCACGTGCGCCGTCGCACCCCAGACGGTCTGGTCGTCGAGCTCTGGCCAGCGGCCGGAGATCGTTCCAGCAGCTGAGCACGTCGGCTGGCGTCGGGCAGGGCGGTAGTGGACGCCGACCCCGATCAGGTCAGGGTGCGCCTCAGCAGATCGACCAGCATGTGCGCCGTCGCACCCCAGACGGTCTCGTCGTCGAGCTCGAAGAAGTGCAGGGTGCGATGGGTCGCGCCGAAGCCCCAGACCTCGGACCGGTAGGTATCGCCTCGGGTGAGCTCGGCGATCGGCACCCACATCACCCGATCGACCTCCATCGTCTGACCGCGCAGCAGCAGCGCTTCTGGGACCGTGGCGACCTTCGGCACGATGTAGCTCCTGCTCACCACGGTGTTGAGGTGCTCGAGCTCACCGTGCACGGCGACCTGGTCGGGGTGCAGCCCGACCTCCTCGTGGGCCTCGCGCAGTGCTGTCTCGACCGGTGTCTCGCCCGGATCCATCCGGCCGCCGGGGAAGCTCACTTCGCCACGATGATGGCGCAGATCCCACGACCGCCGGGTGAGGAGCACCTCCGGGCCGCGATCGCCGTCGGCGAGCGCGATGAGCACCGCTGAGGCGCGAGCGCCCGGGAAGGCCGGCAGCACGGGGCGCTCGTGCTCGGGCACCGACGCCAGGACGTCGGCGAGCGATGGGGCCGCGTCCGCCGGCCACGGCGCCGCCGGGCCCGGCTCCCACGCGGCCGGGCGAGGGATCACCTGGCGACCACCGGCGCGGCGAGGTGACGTCGCCGCCGGGATCGTCGGGTCGTCGGGCACGCTCAGGCAGCGGCACCCGATGGCGTCCAGCCTGAGTCGACCAGTTCGTGGAGCACCTCGGGAAGTCCGGCGGTCTTGAGGTTGGCGAGCACCCTGCCGGGTTGCTGCTCCCCTCGCTCGAACTCCTCCCAGGCGTGGAGGAGCTTGGTGAGGTCAGGTGCAGGACGCTCGAACGGCATCCCGACAGCCTACGGCCGCCGCTTCGGACCGGGCTCGACGGTCGTCGAGACGCCCGGGCGGGCGCGACCGATTCCGGTCGTCGCACCATGCCCGACGGCACGCTTGCAAATGATCCGAAAAATCCCTATCGTTCGAGAAATGTCGGACGTACCCGCTCGCGATTACGAACTCGAGGATCACGTCGACGCGGATTCGCCCGAACGCCTCAAGGCACTGGGCGATCCGTTGCGGTCCCTCATCTGCGACCTCGTGCTCGAGCGGGCGATGAGCGTGACCGAGCTCGCCGAACGGGTCGATCGGCCCAAGGGGACGGTGGCCTACCACGTCGACGTCCTCGTCGACGCCGGACTCGTGCGGGTCGTCCGGACTCGTCGAGTGCGAGCGACCGAGGAGCGGTTCTACGGTCGGGTGGCGCGCACCTTCGTGCTGCCGAGCACCCCCGGAGAGCTGCCGTTCGTCCAGGAGGTGCTCGCCGAGTTCGACCACGAGCGGATGGCGAAGGACGAATCCGTCGTCGCCGAGGGTGGCACCGGGCCGCGGTCGGGCCTGGTCACCTATCGCCATGCCCGCGTCCCGGTCGATCGCGTTGCCGAGTATGCCGATCGCCTGCACGCACTGACCCTGGAGTTCGTCGACGAACCGCGCCGCGGCGACACCGAGTTCGGGCTCTACATCGCGCTCTTCCCCACCACCCGGTCGCGGCACACGTCAGCGGCGCCGGCGGCCGATTCCGACGAGGACGTGAGATGAGCGAGATGAGCGAAGCCGGTGCCCGGACCGACGCCGGCATCGCCGACCCGCGGCCGCCTGATCCGGATCAACGGCTGGGAGCGAGCTACTACAAGCTGTTCGCGGGCACCGTCGTGTCGAACCTCGGTGACGGCATGGCCCTGATCGCCTACCCCTGGCTGGCTTCGGCGATCACGCGCAACCCGATCCTGATCGCGCTCGTCGCGGTCGCCCAGCGGCTCCCTTGGCTGATCTTCACCCTGCCGGCCGGCGTGATCACCGACCGCGTCGACCGCCGCAAGGCGATGGTGGCCATGGACGTCCTGCGCGGGTGCCTCACCCTGGTCGTCGCCTTCGCGGTGATGGGGTCTCAGGACGTACTCCCCGGACCCGACGAGATCGATGCGGTCACCGGAACTCGCACCGGTCTGTTCATCCTCGTCCTCGGCGCCACGCTCCTGCTCGGCATGGCGGAAGTGCTCCGCGACAACTCGAACCAGACGATCATGCCGAGCATCGTCGCGCCCCACCAACTCGAGAAGGCGAACGGGCGGATCTGGAGCATCGAGGCCGTCACGAACACCTTCGCAGGCCCGCCGCTCGGATCGGTCCTCCTGCTCGCTGCCTTCTCGCTGCCGTTCTTCGTCGATGCAGCGACCTTCTTCGTCGCAGCGGCGATGGTGTTCCTCATCCCCGGTTCCTTCCGCGCCGGACGCGACACCGACCAACCCGCTTCGTCGTTTCGACAAGATCTCGGCGAAGGCGTCCGCTGGCTGATGGCTCACCCGCTCCTCCGCCCGATGGCGGTCATCCTCGGGCTGATGAACGCGGCGTCGATGATCCACGGTGCCACGTTCGTGCTCTTCGCCCAGGAAGTGATGGGCATCGGTCCGTTCCTGTTCGCGGTGATCGGATTCGGAGGTGCGGCCGGCGCCCTCGTCGGTGGGAACCTCGCGCCGAAGATCTCGGCCAGGCTCGGCAGCGGATCGGCGCTGGCGCTGGCCGTCGGCGGGATGACCGCGACGCCGGTGCTGATCGGCCTGATCGCCTGGTGGCCGGCCGTCCTCGTGTTGTTCGGGATCGAGTCGATGTTCGTGCTGCTCTGGAACGTGATCACCGTGAGTCTGCGCCAGACGATCATCCCTCCCCGACTGCTCGGTCGCGTGAACAGCGTGTACCGATTCTTCGCCTGGGGCATGATCCCGATCGGTGCCGCGGTCGGGGGCGTGCTCGTCTGGATCGTCGAAGCATGGGTCGACCGCGACTTTGCGCTCCGCGCCACGTGGTTCGCGGCAGGAGCGGTCTACGCGGGAATGTTCGTGTTCACCCGCGTCAAGCTGACCACGGCGAAGATCGAGGCGGCACGCACGGCTATGACTCCGACCGCTTCTTGATCGCGCGTTTCCCCGCGACATAGGCGTTGCCGGCGAATCGGCCGGCGCTCCGCCCGAGATCGTCGCCGGTCGGCCCGGCGCGGTCGGCGCGGCGTTGGCTGCGTCTCGTGCGCTCGGCCCAGTCCGTGTAGAACCACAGGAAGCCGAACGGCACGAGCATGATCAGCATCACGGCCCGGCCGGTCACCTCGACCGCGAGCCACGGCTGGACGGCGCCGATGGCGATCGCCAGCATCACGACGAGGTCGAGCCACCGGTGCGTACCGCGTCCGACGACGCGGAACGCACCGAGCGGGCCGCGGGCGATCGACACGTTGGCGATCACGAACACGCCGGCGAGGGCCGGCACGAGTGGTTCCGGGTCCTGGAAACCCTGAGCGACCAATGCGACGCCGATCAGGTACTCGGCGAGTTGGTGGATCCAGAAGGGGCGCATGGCGCGCTCTGCCATGCGGCGAACCTACCGGTCGGGGCGGCCCTCGTCGACGGCGGTCTCGACTTCGACGTCGACTTCGGCCGGGGTGCGATCGCGCGACAGCCGGTGCTTGGCGATTCGCCCCGTCGGCGTGTGGGGAAGATCGGCGACGATCTCGTAGTAGCGGGGCACCTTGTAGCGGGCGAGTCCGTCGAGGCAGTGCTCACGAAGGCCGCCGACATCGATCGCGCTGCCGGGGGCCGCGACGACGAACGCCTTGACGTCCTCCTCCGACATGTCGGACGGCACCCCGATCACCGCCGCCTCGGTGACGTCCGGGTGCTCCTCGAGGCGCAACTCGACCTCGACCGGCGACAGGTTCTCGCCGCGCCGCCGGATGACCTCCTTGCGCCGGCCGACGAAGCTGACCGAGCCATCGCCGTGGCGCTCCACGAGGTCACCGGTGTGGAGCCAACCGTCGGGGTCGATGGCCGCAGCGGTCTCGTCGGGCATCTCGAAGTAGCCGCGCATCACGATCGGGTTCCGCAGCTGCAGTTCGCCGATCTCGCCCACCGCGACCTCGGCACCGTCCGCCATCACCCGCGCCTCGTTGACGTGTCCGAGCTCAGGATGCTGGCGTGGCCACCCGAGGCTGCCGAACGGCCGGGTACCCGGCCGCCAGATGAAGCCGAGCGGCGACTCGCTGAGCGCGTAGCCGCACACGACCTCGATCCCGAACCGCTCCTCGATCCGGAGCTGGCGCTCCTGCGTCGGTGAGGGGCCGGTGTAGCACCGTCGCAGCGGGTTGTCGGCGTCGTCGGGCCGTTCGGGCTGCCGCATGAGGATTTCGAGCATGGCACCGATCGCGTTGAACTCCGTGGCGCCGTGACGGCGGGCGGCGTCGACGAAATCGGAGGCCGAGAAGCGCGGGAGCAGCACCAGACCGGTGCGGAGCGCCACCGAACCCAGCGTCGAGTAGGCGGGAGCGTTGATGTGGAACAACGGCAGCGACGTCATGAACCGATCCGACTCGTCGAGCTGCATCCACCAGGGGAACGAGGTGCCGGCCCAGGCGTACGCCCGATGGGTCTGCATCACGAGCTTGGAGCGCCCCGTCGTCCCGGACGTCGGGATGAACACCGCGAGATCGTCGGGCTCGACCGTGGCACGGGGTGCGGCCCGACCGTCGGCGGTCATCAGCGCATCGACGTCGGCGACAGACGCCGTGCCAGCGATCGTGTCGATCGTCGGGCGCAGTTCGGCGTCGGTGACGATCAGGGAGGGACGGACCTGGCGGACGAACCCACCGACCTCGGTGGCGGTGCTCGCCGGGTTGAGGGGCACCTGGATCGCACCGACCTGCATGAGCGCGAACCACGTGAGCACGTAGCGAGGCTCGTTGCGGGCGGTGACGAGCACTCGTGCGCCGGGTTCGACTCCGCTCGCGGCCAGACCGGCGGCGAGTCGATCGACGACGAGGGCGGCCTCGGAGAAGGTCCAGGAGCCGTCGTCGGTGACGAGCCACTCGGTGTCGCCCGCGGTGTCGACCGCCCGCATGAAAAGTTCCGGAATCGTCTCGATCACACGACCACCATGGCGCCGATCGTACGTGCGCCCACACCCGGGCCCCGCCTCTCCGGCCTCCGCCCTCCACCACTGCCAACCACCACCCACTGCCACCCACCACCCACCACCCACCACCACCACCCACCACCACCACCGACCACCCACCGCCACCGCCACTGCCACCAGCGGAACACCGACCCGGACGACAGGTGGTCACCAAACGGGCTGTCCGCCCGTTCGGGAGCGCGACAGTGGCCCGGAGCCGAAGCCCCGGGCCACTGTCCGAACGTCGATGCGTTCAGCTCCTCGAAGGGAGCATCGTCACATCATGCCGCCCATGCCACCCATCGGGTCCATGCCGCCGCCGCCCATCGGAGCCGGAGGCTCGGGCTTGTCGGCGACCAGGCACTCGGTGGTGAGCACGAGCGCCGCGATCGACGCTGCGTTCTGCAGGCCGGCGCGGGTGACCTTGGCCGGGTCGATGATGCCGGCCTTGACCATGTCGACGATCTCGCCGGTGGCAGCGTTGAGACCGTTCGAGCCGGTCTCGGATTCGATCGCTCGCACCATGACCGACCCTTCCAGCCCGGCGTTCTCGGCGATGTTGCGAGCCGGCGCGGTGAGCGCTTCCCAGACCAGCCTGGCGCCGGTCTGCTCATCACCCTCGAGGGAGTCGACGACGGCCTGCACAGCCGGGCGAGCACGGATCAGGGCGGTGCCGCCACCTGCGACGACGCCTTCCTCGATTGCGGCACGGACCGAGCTGACCGCGTCTTCGATGCGGTGCTTCTTCTCCTTGAGCTCGACCTCGGTGGCTGCGCCGACCTGGATGACCGCGACGCCACCGGCCAGCTTGGCGAGGCGCTCCTGGAGCTTCTCGCGGTCCCAATCCGAGTCGGTGTTCTCGATCTCGGCCTTGATCTGGTTGATGCGGCCCTTGACATCGTCCTCGGTGCCACCGCCATCGACGATGGTGGTGTTGTCCTTGGTGATGATGATGCGCTTGGCGGTGCCGAGCAGGTCGAGGGTCGTGTTCTCGAGCTTGAGCCCGACGTCCTCGCTGATGACCTGACCACCGGTGAGCACGGCCATGTCCTGGAGCATCGCCTTGCGGCGGTCGCCGAAGCCCGGAGCCTTGACGGCGCAGGCGTTGAACGTGCCACGAATCTTGTTGACGACGAGGGTGGCGAGGGCCTCGCCCTCGAGGTCCTCGGCGACGATGACCAGCGGCTTGCCGGTCTTCATGACGCCCTCGAGCACCGGCAGCATCGCCTGGACGGTCGAGATCTTGCCCTGGTTGAGCAGGATGTACGCGTCCTCGAGGACCGCTTCCTGGCGATCGGGGTCGGTCACGAAGTACGGCGACAGGTAACCCTTGTCGAACTGCATGCCCTCGGTGAACTCGAGCTCGGTCCCGAACGTGTTCGACTCCTCGACGGTGACCACACCGTCCTTGCCGACCTTGTCGATCGCGTCGGCGATGACCTCGCCGATCGAGCTGTCGGCCGCCGAGATGGTGGCGACGTTGGCGATGTCGGTCTTGTCGTCGACATCCTTGGCCTGACTCTGGAGCGATTCCACCGCCGCAGCGACGGCCTTCTCGATGCCCTTCTTCACGGCCATCGGGTTGGCACCGGCGGCGACGTTCTTCATGCCGACACGCACCATCGCCTGAGCGAGCACCGTCGCGGTCGTGGTGCCGTCACCAGCGATGTCGTCGGTCTTGGTCGCCACCTCCTTGACGAGTTGGGCGCCCATGTTCTCGAACGGGTCCTCGAGCTCGATCTCCTTCGCGATCGACACACCGTCATTGGTGATCGTCGGGGCACCGAATTTCTTGTCGAGCACCACGTTGCGGCCCTTCGGGCCGAGCGTGACACGTACGGCGTCGGCGAGTTTGTTGACGCCGGCCTCGAGTGAGCGACGAGCTTGGTCGTCGAAATGCAGCAGTTTGGTCATTCGCAATCAGTCCTTGGTCTTCTTCGTCAGATCTTCAGGGGTGGGTTCTCGGAGGTCAGCTCTCGACGATCGCGAGCACATCGCGACCGTTCAGTACGAGGACGTCCTCGCCGGCGACGGTCACTTCGGTACCGCCGTACTTGGAGTAGAGGACGGTCTGGCCGACCTCGATCCCGAGCGGGATGATCTCGCCGGACGACTCGGCGCGCTTGCCGGGGCCGACGGCGAGCACGGTGCCCTGCTGGGGCTTCTCCTTGGCGGTGTCGGGGATGACGAGACCCGACGCAGTCTGGGTCTCGGCCTCGTTCGGCTTGACGACGATCCGGTCATCGAGCGGCTTCAGGTTCATGGGTGCAGGCCTCCGTTGGCGTGTCACAGGGTTTGATCGGGATTGATCAGGGCCGTTAGCACTCGGCCCGTGCGAGTGCCAATGCTAGACACAACCGACCCCCGTTAGCAACCGGAGGGGGAGAGTGCTAACGCACGAGCGTTGTGGGCGCAGCGACCTCGGCCGACCGTCAGCGCGTCGACGATGCGTTGGGGAGCCGAGGTCATCCACGGCAAGGCAACGGCTCGCCGCGGGTACCGGACCGTTCGACGACCCGTTGCGACCACATCGACGACACCCTGGGCGACCCGTTCACGCGGGACCTCCGGCAGCAACTGGAGCCGGCGCAACCGCCGAAAGCCGCGCTCGGTGGGCGGGTGGGAGTCCACGCGCTCGAGCATGTCGGTGGGGATCGGGCCGACCTCGACGATCGTGGTCGCGACCGCTGACCCCTTCATCTCGGCGCGAAGCACGCGATGGAAGCTCGAGAGCCCCGCCTTGGTGCTGCTGTAGAGCGACATTCCCGCGAACGCGGCGCTCGACGCCATCGAGCTGATATTCACGATGTGACCCTGACCACATCGCTCCATCCGTGGGATGACCTGGCGGCACAATTCGATCGGCGTGAGCAGGTTGAGCTGGTGGAACGAGCGCACATCCTCCGCGGTCGCCGCACTCAGCTTGCCGACGGTCTCGACGCCGGCGTTGTTGATCAGGACGTCGATCGGGCCGTGCCGGGCCTCGATCCGGTCGACGAGCCCGTCGACCACGATCGGATCGCCGAGGTCGGCGACGAGGGAAGTCCCGCCGACACGCTGCATCGCAGCACCGAGCACATCGGATCGACGGGCGACGCCGACGATCCGGGCGCCTCGTTCGGCTGCCACGATCGCGATCGCCTCGCCGAGCCCGGACGACGCGCCGGTGATCACCCAGGTCGTTCCTGCGATGTCCATGGCGCAGTGCTACCACGAGCGACGACCGCCGCACGCCGGCGCTCCACCATCCGCCCGCCCCACCTGTGCGCCGACCGGCGAGAGCGCTCACGACGCCCAAACCGCCCACCGACAGTCTGACCCGCATCGGCTCGCCCCGGCACCTCGGCTCGCGCCGGCACGTCGGCTCGCCCCGGGACGTCGGCTCGCCCCGGGACGTCGTCTCGCCCCGGGACGTCGTCTCGCCCCCGAACGTCGGCTCGCGATGCGATACGTCAGCCGCCGACCACGCTCACGCCGCAGGCGCGGAGCACACCGATCGTCTCGGCGAGCGGGAGGCCGATCACGTTCGACGGGCTGCCGTCGATCCGGTGGACCAGGGCGCCGCCGGCACCCTGCATGCCGTACGCCCCGGCCTTGTCCCGGTGCTCTCCGATCGACAGGTACCAGTCGATGCCCTGGCCGCTCAGTCGGGCGAAGGTCACGTCGGTCGTCACGGTGGCACGATGCAGCCCACCGATGGTCCACCCGACCACCGCAGTGTGCACCTGGTGGGTCCGACCGCTCAGGAGTCGAAGCATCCGTCGAGCGTCCCGATCGTCGTCCGGCTTGGCGAGGATCTCGCCATCGACGTCGACCGTCGTGTCCGCAGCCAGCACCGCGACGCCGGTGGGCTGGCCCACCAGGCGCGCCGCCACGTTCGCCTTGTCGGTTGCGATCCGTTCCACGTAGTCGATCGGCGACTCACCCGGGTGCGCCGATTCGTCGATGTCTGCGGGCTGCACGCTGAACTGGAGTCCGATCGTGCGGAGCAGTTGCTGTCGGCGCGGTGACGCGGACGCGAGCACGAGGGTCGCGCCCACCTCAGCGTCCGGACGATGCGCAGTCAGCGTGCCGACTGGATGGCTGCCCACACCCGTTCAGCGGTGCAGGGCATGTCGATGTGGGTCACACCGAGATGCGACACCGCGTCGACGACGGCGTTGTGGATCGCCGGGGTCGACCCGATCGTGCCCGACTCACCGATGCCCTTGGCACCCAGCGGGTTGCGCGGGCTGTCGGTCTCGGTGTTCGACGTCTCGAAGCTACACAGCTCGGCGGCAGAGGGCATGGCGTAGTCCATCAGGTTCGAGGTGATCGGGTTGCCGTCCTCGTCGTATTGGACATGCTCGTACAACGCCTGCGCAGCACCCTGGGCGATGCCACCGTGCTGCTGACCGCGCACGAGGAGCGGATTGAGAATGCGGCCGCAGTCATCCACGGCCACATGGCGCAGCATCGTCACGCGACCGGTCTCGGTGTCGACCTCGACGACCGAGACGTGGGCACCGAACGGGAACGTCGAGCCCTGGCCGTCGAAGTCGAGCTCGTGCCGCAACGGGCCGGCCTCGACCCCCTCGGGGAGCTTGGACGCATCCTTCGACGCGGCGGCGAGATCGGCCCAGGACACCGCGTTCGCGGGAACACCCGCCACCTGCAGACCGCCGTCGCCGACGACGATGTCGTCGGCCGCGGCCTCGAGCATGTGGGCGGCGATCTTCTTCGCCCGCTCGAGCACACCTTCGGACGCGAGGTGGATCGCACTCCCGGCCGTCTGCAGCGACCGTGACCCGAGGGTCCCCGAGCCACGCGGTACGCGGGCGGTGTCGGAGTTGACGAGGGTGATCTTGTCCATGGGGATGCCGAGCATGTCGCTCGCGAGCATCGCGAAGGCGGTGTGGTGACCCTGGCCGTGAACGCTGGTACCGGCGTAGACCGTTGCAGATCCGTCGTCCTCGATCTCGCAGGCGCCGAACTCGATGTGGAGTCCGACCGGTGCGGTGACCTCGACGTACGCGGAGAGTCCGATACCGAGCTGGCAGGCATCGCCGGCCTCACGTCGTCGAGCTTGCTCGGCGCGCAGGTCGGCATAGCCCGATGCCTCGAGCACGGCGTCGAGAGACTTCTCGTACTCGCCGGAGTCGTATTCGCCGCCCGTGATGGTGGTCATCGGGAACTGGTCGGGCTGCAGGAAGTTGACGCGCCTGATCTCGGCGGGGTCCATGCCGATCTGGTCGGCGGCGACGTCGATCACGCGCTCGATCAGCTGGGTCGCCTCCGGGCGTCCGGCCCCACGGTAGGCGCCGACGGTCGTGTTGTTGGTGAGGACCGTCTTGGCATCGAAGCGCACCTTGGGGATGTCGTACACGCCGACCGACATCATCTGGGTGAGCATCGGCAGGATCGCCCCGATCGCGGGGTAGGCGCCCGCGGCGGCGAGGACGGTGCCGTCGAGTCCGACGATCTTGCCGTCGTTGTTCACACCGAGCCGGGCTGTCATCACGTAGTCGCGCCCGTGCACCAACGACACCATGTCCTCGGAACGGGCCTCGACCCATTTGACGGGCTTGCCGAGCGCGAGTGCGGCCTTGCCGGCGATCAGGTGCTCGACGTAGCCGGCCGCCTTCGGCCCGAACCCACCGCCGACCCAGGGACAGACGATGCGGAGCTTGTCGGGCTCGAGGCCCATCATCGGGGCGTATCCGGCGTGGATCGAATGAGGCGCCTGGTGCGAGATCCACATCGTGAGGCCACCGTCCTCGGGCACGGCGACGACACCGTTGTTCTCCATCGGCACACCGGCGAGGCGTTGGCTCACCATCGTGACCTCGGCGATCGCATCTGCCCCTTCGCACGGATCGTCGGCCTCACCTTCCGCCGGGAACTGGCTGGCGAAGCAGACGTTGGATCCGGTGTCGGGAAACAGCAGCGGGGCGTCCGCCGCGAGGCCGTCGGCGGCGTTGATGATCGCCGGCAGCGGATCGATGTCGGCGAAGATCTCCTGCGCGGCGTCGCTCGCCTGGGCGGCCGACTCGGCGACGACGGCAGCGATGACGTCGCCGACGAAGCGGACTCGATCCTTCGCGAACACGGGACGGTTGTAGGCCTCCGGGAGCATCGGGAAGCCTTGGAACGAGGGCAGGCCGAGATCGTCGCCGCCGGCGTGGTAGACAGCCACGACGCCGGGCATCGAGGCCACGTCTCCCACATCGATCGAGTTGATCGTCCCGTGCGCGACCGGCGAGCGAACCATCGCGACATGGAGCAATCCGGTCTCGACGAGGTCGTCGACGTACTTGCCGTCGCCCGTGAGCAGGGTCGGATCCTCCAGACGCTGCACCGCGTTGCCCAGAATCGAGCCAGAACCAGCCATGTCGAGACTCCTGTCGTCGAGATTTCCCCAAGAACGGCACCGTTCGGGCGGACCCGGTCGATGACCGCCACGATCCTTGCCGGTGGTCGCCCGGAGTGTCAACTCGCACGCGGACGAACCGCGTCGATCGGCCCGATCAGCCGCCGGACAATGCCATCACATGGCCGTCGGCGGGGATCACGAGTGGGCCGACCTCGCCTTTGACCCGGTCGTTCGCGCCGTCGACGACGCCGTCGAGGTAGCCGTCGGGCAGCGACACCTTGATCGGACCGTTCGTGTGCCCGCGCTTGATGCGTTCGCCCCCGTCGACGATCGAGATCGACCGATCGAGCGGACCGACGATGTCGTCGAGCTCGGCGAGCGAGGAGACCTGCGAGAGATCGCGTCGGACGGCCGGACCGACGGGGTATCCCGAGAGGTACCACGAGGTGTGCTTGCGGAAGTCGCGCATCGCATGTTCCTCACCGCCGAAGCCCTCGTAGTGCTCGACCAGGAGTCGGGCGTGTCGTGACAGCGCGTCGACGACCTCGCCGAGTGAACGCGACGACGGCGGTTCGCCCCCGGAGAGCACGGTGACCAGGTCGCCGAACAGCCACGGACGACCGAGACAGCCACGCCCGATGACGACGCCGTCACATCCCGTTTCGCGCATCATGTCGACGGCGTCCGTGGCCTCCCAGATGTCGCCGTTGCCGAGGACGGCGATGCCGTCGACGGCCTGCTTGAGCTCGCCGATCGCGTCCCAACGCGCATCACCCGAGTAGTGCTGCTGCACGGTTCGTGCGTGCATCGCGATCCAGGCGATCCCTTCGTCCGCGCAGATCAAGCCGGTCGAGATGTCGGTTCGCACGTCGTCCCAGAGCCCCATGCGGAACTTGGCTGTGACCGGTACGCCGTAGGGTGCAGCCGCACCCACCGCGGCACGAACGATCGCTCGAAGGAGTCGGGGGCGCGCGGGCACGGCGGCTCCGCCTCCTTTGCGGGTCACCTTGGCCGCCGGGCAGCCGAAGTTGAGGTCGATGTGGTCGACGAGCCCCTCGTCGCACACCGAGTGCACGGCCCGCCCGAGCATCTCGGGGTCGCTGCCGTACAGCTGGAGGCTGCGGGGCGCCTCGTCGGCGCCGAAGCTCATCAATCGCAACGTCTTGTCGTTGCGATGCACGACCGCAGTTGCCATCACCATCTCGTTGACGTACACCAGGTCGGGGCCATAGCTGCGACACATCGACCGGAATGCACGGTTCGTGACACCCGCCATCGGCGCGAGCACGACCGGCACGGTCGGGGTGAAGTCTCCGATCTGCAGCGGCAACATGAGCGATACACGGTACCGACCGTTACGAGTTGTGCCAGGCACATCTCGTAACGTCCCGGTCGATGCAGACCAAGCGCTTCGCCGAGCTGACGATCCGCGAGCTGCACGACATCCTCCGGCTGCGCAGCGAGGTGTTCGTCGCCGAGCAGGGCTGTGCGTACGCCGACGTCGACGGCCGCGACGCCGAGCCGGGGACCCGTCACCATTGGATCGAGCGCGACGGCACGATCGTCGCTTACGCTCGTACCCTCGAGGAGCCAGGCGGTGCGATCCGCATCGGCCGGGTCGTCACGGCCGCCACCGCCCGCCGGTCCGGACTGGCGGCTGAGTTGATCCGCCACCTGACGACCGGATTGACGGGCGAGGTCGTGCTCGACGCCCAGTCCCATCTCACCGGATGGTACGAGCGGGCCGGTTACCAGGTGTCGGGCGCGAGCTTCGTGGAGGACGGCATCCCCCACGTCCCGATGCGGCGCCTCGGATCGAAGCCTTCCGGGTGATCAGGTGATCGTCACCCGGAACACCGGGAATCCTGGTGCGATCTCGGCGAGCCGCTCGTCGGGCGAGTCGGCGTCGACCCGATCGAAGAACTTGCCGACCTCGAAGGCCCACTCGCGCAGGTAGGCCCGCAGGATGGGAGGCTTGAGCACGTCGTCGAGCTCGACAGCCGTGAAGTCGTCGAAGCGACGCCCGCAGCGGAGCCGACCGGATCCGGCTGCTCGGAGGTTGCGCACCCACTGGGTGTGGCCCCTCGGTGCCACCAGGTAGCTCGCACCGTCGTGATGCAGGAGGTTCACGGGCACGGTGCGCCACTCGCCGGAGTTCCGGCCACGGACGTGGAGCTCGCGTGCGCCCCGAACCGAGAATCCCAGCTTCAGGAGCCGGGCGACGATCGGGTTGAGAAGCCGACGAGTCAAGCGGTCGGGAACGAGGTAGCGATGGGCCGGGTCGGTGATGGCAGCGTTCGTGTCGGTCATGGTCATCCCTCCATTTCGAGAGCGGTGCTCTCGAAACAGTCAACACGCCGGCTACTGGCGGATCAAGAGCGGTGCTCTCGTTTTCCCCGTGACATGGGGCACACTGGTGGGATGGCCGGCGCACGTGAGGAATCGAGGGAGCGGATCACCCGCGAGATCATGACCGCGGCGCGCCGTCAGTTGGCAGAGGTCGGTGCGGCTGCGATCTCGCTGCGGTCGATCGCCCGCGAGATCGGGCTGGTCTCGTCGGCGGTCTACCGCTACGTCGAGAGCCGCGACGACCTGCTGACCCGCCTGATCGTCGAGGCCTACGATGCGTTCGGGGCTGCGATCGAGCAAACCTCGGCCGATCACCGAGGCGACTCCGACCTCGAACGTTGGCTCGCCACCGCACGTGCGATCCGGACGTGGGCGATCGGGCATCCCCACGAGTACCTGCTCCTCTACGGCTCACCGGTGCCCGGGTACGCAGCGCCCGACGACACCGTCGTGCCAGGAACTCGCGTGACGCTGGCACTCGTCTCGATCGTCCGGGACGCGGTCGTGGCCGACCGGTTGGCCATGTTCGGCGACGATGCCGATCGGATCGACGCCAGGCTGCGGGCCGATCTCGACCGTCTGGCCGACCTCGCCGACCTCGACGTGCCGAGCACAGTCGTTCTGGCCTTCCTCGCAGCCTGGTCCCAACTGTTCGGAGTGGTGAGCTTCGAGCTGACGAACCAGACGAGGGGCATCGTGGAACATCACGCCGAGCTGTTCGACGCGGCGGCGCGACTCGGTGCCGAGCGCATCGGCCTACGCTGAGGGCGCACCGATGTCGATCGCCTCCCACACCAGAACGCCCCGCGCCGACCAACTCGGGACGAAGCGCGAGATCGCCAGCGTCTATGTCGGGCGGAGGTCGGCAATGGTGTTGATCGTCGCTGCCCTCGTTCTCGGGAGCATCCGAATCCTCGTCGGCGGCTTCGGACGCGGCGACCTGATCGTGCTCGCCGTGACATGGGCGATCACCGGGACCGTCGAGTGGATCATCCACAAGTTCCTGCTGCACGCCCCGGAGGACGCCTGGTCGAGCCGCACCCTCGGCACCGGCTCAGGTCACCGCCACCATCACCTCGATCCGCCCGATGTCGATTGGCTGATGCTGCGCGGCGTCGACGCCGCTGTCTTCGTGGTCGTGTTCGGAGCGGTGACGGCGGCGTGGTGCATCCCGATCATGCTGATCACCGGGTCGGCGCTGCTCGGGCCCTTCCTCACCGCGTGGACACTCGCTGCGATCGGACTCGCCCACTACGAGTGGGTGCATCTGATGGTGCACACCCGATACCGACCACGGACGCCCTACTACGGGCGGCTCGCCCGCAACCACCGACTCCACCACTACCGCAACGAGCGCTACTGGCTCGGCGTCACGAGCAACTCCGGCGATCGCCTGCTGCGGACCTACCCCAGGTCGAAGACCGACGTCCCGTCGAGCGACACCGCCCGCACGCTGACGTGACGCTTCGTAGCGGTCAGCTGTTGGTACGGAGCTCGTCCCAGGCGGCGTCGATGTCGGCCAGGACCTGGTCGATCGTCCTCACGCCGTCGACCCAGTCGAGCATGCCGGAATAGAAGGCTGACTGCCTCGGTGGATCGTCGAGCCACCCGCCGATCTCGCGGGGCATCATGTCGGATGCGTCGAGCACGAAGCGCCCGGTTGCGAGCGCATCCTTGGTGTCGGTGATCAACCGCTGCTGGACGGCGACCGATGGGTCCTCGGGCGACCCGAGCTGCGACTGATCGAACCGCTGGTTCAGCGGGATGAAACCATTGCCCGGCTCCGTCGCCCAGATCCCGCCCCATTCCGGGCTCGCCAGATACTCCAGGAACATCCTGACCTCGGGTCGATCGACGAGACCCACCATCGACGTGACCGAGCCGACGACCGGGGTCGGCTGTCCCGCCGTCAACGGCGGCACCGGGAAGTAGTCGACGTCCTGCCCGACGATCGAGCCGGGCGGCAGGGCGCCGAACATGAAATCGCCCTGGAAGAACAGCCAGCACGCCGGGTCGATCTCACCGCTGGATCGGTCGCGCCTGAGCAGATTGAACATCTGCTCGGTGAAGTTCTCGTTGCTGATCGCCGCAGGATCGACGCGAACGAATCCTGGCGTGAACATGACCGAGTCGGCCAGGTACGCCGCTTCCACGACCGCGGGATCGGTGAACCCGGTGAGCCCGTCTGCCCACCTGTCGTAGACCTCGACACCACTGGTTCGGAGCAGGAGCGCCTCGATGAAGTCGGTCCCCGGCCAACCATCGAACGGGAATCCCGATTCGAAGGCGACGCACCACGGCGACTCACCGTCGTCGACCATGCGTTGCGAGAGCTCCATGAGAGCGCCCCACGTGTCGGGCACCTCATAGCCCGCAGCTGCGAACGCCGACTTGGGATAGAACATCAGTCCCTTGACGTCGGCGTCGATCGGGACCCCGTAGGCGACCTCGTTGGGCTGGGCGAGATCGGACGCCTGCGCATCGAACGAGATGTTGAGCGCGTAGTCGCCGAAGTCGGAGCGCAACTTCTCGTGGTCGATGAACCGCCCGAGATCCATCGCTCGCCCCTCGGCCCATTCCGGAACCGGACCGCCCCAGCTGATCGCGTCGGGGAGATCCAGGTCGCCGGACGCGATCGCCGTGAGACCCTCGCCGGTGTTGGAGACGAGATCGACGCGGACGCCGGTCCGCTGGGTGAAGTCCTCGAACTGTCGAACGAGCCCGGCCTCGGCGCGCAAGGCGGCAGCCGCAACCGTCACGGTGGTGCCGGCGAGCGCCATCGGGCCGGGCGAGGTCGCACCGTATGCGGCGATGCCGTTCCGCAGTGGCAGGTCGACAGGGATGTCGACGGCGTTCGGGCACGGACCCGACAAGACGGGCTCGCACTCCTCGTCGGTGAGCCGGCGCTCGACGGCGGCATCGGCGAGCCCGATCAGCGCGGCCGGCGTCAGGGCGTAGACGCCGGCGAGACCCTTCGGACCGGAGCGGATCGCAACGGCAGTTTCGGGGGTCACGTCGTACTGAACGCTCAGCTGTTGGAGCGCGAAGTGGACCGCGTCGACGGCATCCTCGTCGGCGAATCCGAGATCGACCGTCTCGCGGACCGCCTGCACCGCATAGAGCAGCGCCAGCTCCGGATCGTCGCTGGCGTAGGCGACCTCGGAGGCGCTCACGAGCTCGGAGACGGTCAGCAGGCTCTCGGTGTCGGCTTTGGCACCCGACGCCGATCGCCACTGCACGATCCCGAACGCCGCCAGCAGCGCGACCACCACGCCGACGGCACCCAGGCCGACGACCTGCCGGGCGCGCTGTCGCTCCCGTTGCTCGGCCTCGACCGTGCGCTGCTCGCGCTCGCGCTCCTCCGCACTCACGCGGTCGCGCTCGGCGACGCTGGCGTCGAGGAACACCTGCTCCGGTTCCGACAGCGGCAGCGAGGTACTCGTCGCCCAACCGTGGAGCTGCTCGAGGCGGCCGCCGCGCAGCAGGTAGTCGTCTTTGCGATCGGCGGCGATCCACTCGCGCATGGCGTCGGCGAGGCGGCGCTGGCTGCGGACGTCGTGGCGGGCACCGTCGATCCACTCCCGCAGCCGGGTCCACTCCGTCAGGAGGGCCTCGTGGGAGATCTCGACCGTCGGACTCCGGGTCACCGGGTCACGATCGAAGCTGAGCAGCCGGTGACGGCCGAAGGTGTCGAGCACGGCGCGCAACATCGCGCGGTCGACCGCGAGCTGCTCGAGCTCGCTCTGGAGCACGCGACGGCGCGTGTCGTCGGCGCCCTCGCCCAACGTGACGAGTCGCAGGAAGATCTGGCGGGCCACATCGTGCGCTTCCTCGCCGAGCCCGGCCAGCAGGCCCTCGGCGCGCTTCACGAGCGCGCCCGCCACCCCACCGAGCTCGCGGTACGTGGCATCGGTGATCCGTGCCGCCTGTCGGCGCTCGAACAGCTCCGTCAGGGTGTACTGCAGGAGCGGCAGCGCTCCCGCCCGATCGACGACGTCGCGCACGAGCGCCGCAACCAGCGCCGGCTCGAAGGTCACGCCGAGCGGCTCGGCCGGGCCCACGATCGCACGCTCCAACTCCTCCGGGGTCATCGGTGTGACGATCTGCGTGCCGTCGTGAAGCAGCTCGCCGATGCCGCGATGACGCAGCGGACGGTCGTAGAAGTCGGCGCGCAGAGTGACGACGACGCGCACCCGGCTGTGCTCGTCGGTGATCGCGGCGACCAGCGAGTCGAGAAAGTTGGTCGCGACTCCAGGGGCGACCTGGGTGAAGAGCTCCTCGAACTGATCGATCACGAGCAGCAACTGCGAGCCATCGGCGGGCAGCACGCGCCGCACCGCCTTCTGCAGACCGTCGGCGCCGACGAGTTGCTCGAGCAGGGACGAGGGCGGATCGACGGCCACGCCGAGCAACGCCTCTTCGAGCGATTCGAATGGGTGGGGCGCCGGCGCCATCCCGACCGTGAACCATCGATCCGACTGCGGCAGCGCGCCGCGACGGAGGGCAGGCAGCAGGCCGGCCTTGACGACGCTGGACTTGCCGCTGCCACTCGGACCGACGACGGCGACGAACCGACCGCGCACACCGGGCGTACCGAGGCGCGCCACGAGTCGATCGATCAGCCGATCCCGACCGTGGAAATCGGACGCGTCGGCGGCGCCGAACGGCCGCAGGCCCTTGTACGGGTTGTCGAGCTCGGCCGTCGTGATCGGCGGCGCCGCCTCGATCAGACCGACGGCTTGATGGAGATCCGCCACGAACTCGGCGACGTGCGCGTAGCGCCGAACGGGGTCGTCGGCCGTGGCCCGGTCGATGACGCGGAGCACGGGTGGGTCGAGCGCGCCGCGGATCTGACCGATCTCGCCCCGCAGGCCGGTCAGCGCCTGGGCGACGACGACACCGAGGCTGTAGATGTCGGACGTCGCCGTGACCGCATCATGATCGATCTGCTCCGGCGACGCGTACGGCGGGCTCAGGGTCGACGTCCCCGACGCATCATCGGATGGCTCCCCGTCGGCGCCGACCGCGATCCCGAAATCCGACAGGTAGGCGTTGCCCTCGTCGTCGATCAAGATGTTGGCCGGCTTGATGTCACGGTGGACGACGCCGGCCCGGTGGGCCGTCTGCAGCGCGCTCCCGAGCTGGTCGACCACCGCGGTCGCCTGATCGGCGGCCAGGGCTCGATCCGCGAGCACGTCGGCGAGGTTTCCGCCCCTCATCAACCGCATCACGAGGTACGCCGCGTCCGGCTCCCGCCAGTAGTCGTACAGCGGCACGATGTGGGGGTGTTCGAGCCGGGCGACGAGCTGTGCCTCGGCCTCGAAGCGACGGATGAAGTTCGGGTCGTTGGCGAGTTCCGGTCGGATCACCTTGATCGCGACCTCGCGACCGACGGCGGGTTGATACGCCCGATAGGCCACCCCGAACGCGCCCTCGCCGATCTGCTCGCGGAGTTCGTACCCGCGGACAGCGAGTCCGGGAGCCGCACCGTGGGGAGCGACCGGCACGAGTTCGAGTGCCTCGTCGCCGGTGACGACCTGCTCCTCCAAGCGCCGGAGCCGGCTCGACGGCTCGATCCCGAGCTCCTCGCCGAGCCGTGCCTGCAGGAACTGAAACGCTCGAAGTGCCTCGGCCTGCCGGCCGGACCGATAGAGCGCCAACATCAGCTGGCCGGTGAACTCCTCCCGCAGTGGGTGCTGGCGTACCAACGTCTCCAGTTCGGACACCAGCTCCCGCGAGAGACCGCGCTGCAGATCGGCCTTGATGCGAGCGCCGACGGCCTCGAGGCGGAGTTCCTCCAGCCGGGCGATCTCGGTCTGTGCGAACGACTCGTAGGTGAAGTCCTCGTACGCCCGGCCGCGCCACAGCGCCAGTGCCTCCCCGAGTACGAGCGACGCCGCCGCCGGATCGGTGTCCGCCAACGATCGACCCTCGACGACGAGCCGCTCGAACCGCACGGCGTCGATCTCGTCGGGGTCGATATCCACCAGGTAGCCCGGCGGTCGTGTGAGCAGGATCGTGCCCTCGGTCCGCTTCTCCCGATCCGGTTCCAACGCCTTGCGGAGACCGGAGATGTACACCCAGAGTGCGTTCTGGCGGTCGGCGCCGACGTCGTCACCCCACAGACCGTCGATGATCTGGTCGGTCGACAGCACCTGGTTCGGCGATGTCAGCAGGAGCGCCAGCAGCGCCTTCTGGCGGAACGCCCCGAGGTCGATCGGTTCGCCGTCCCGCAACACCTCCAGCTTCCCCAGCACCCGGTACTCCATGCAGCCCTCCCCGTGCCGGCGACACTACGTCGTCACCGACTCGCTCGTCTTGGGTCGAGCGTGCCGCACTGCGCTTAGCCATCACTTAAGAGCCCGTTTCCGGCTGTGTGCCTGCTGCCGAGAGGTCGGCGCTCAGTCCTCGCCTCGGAGTATCACGGCCTCCCACTCGGCGTCGATGGCGGCGAACACGTCCTCGATCGTCCTGTCCCGGGTGACCCGGTCGATCATGCGGCCTCGCGCCCGACGCTCGGCTGGAACGCCCGGTAGAGGGCGCCGGTGCCGCGCCGGCCGAGTTCGTCGCGTAGCTCGTAGCCGCGCATCGCGAGCCCAGGTCGGGGGCTGGAGACTCGCGTGCGTGACGCGACGTCGAGCGTGTCGTCGCCCGTGACGATGCGTTCCTCCAGGCGCGGCAGCTCGGTCGACGGCTCGATGCCCGGTTCGCCCAACCGCGATCGCAGCGCCTGGTACGACCGCAGCGACTCGACCTGTCGGCCGGAACGATGGAGCGCCAGCATCAACTGGCCGGTGAGTCGCTCCTGCAAGGGATGCTCGCGGACGAGCGTCTCGAGCTCCGAGACCGACTCGCGCGACAACCCCCGCAGCAGATCGGCGTCGACGCGAGCCTCGACCGCCTCCAGCCGCAGCCCGTCGAGACGGGCGATCTCATTCTGTGCGAAGGCCTCGTAGGCGAAGTCCTCGTAGGCCCGACCCCGCCACGGGGAGAGCGCCTCACCGAGCTCAGTGAGGTGGCTGCGGGATCGGTGTCGAGGAGCGAACGACCCTCGGCGATCAGCCGCTCGAACCGCACGGCGTCGATCTCATTCGGGTCGACATCGAGCAGGTAGCCCGGCGATCGGGTCACGAGAACCGTCCCCTCGGCGCGCTTCTCCCGATCGGGCTCCAGCGCCGTTCGCAGTCCCGAGATGTCGACCCAGAGTGCGTTCTGGCGGTCGGCGCCGACGTCGTCACCCCAGACACCGTCGATGATCCGATCGGTCGACCAAACCGCGTTCGGCGCCGTCAGCAGCAGGGCCAGGACCGCTCGCCTCACCGGGTCCGCATCGTGCGCGGTGCGCTTGTGAACCTCCTGAGGGCTGCGACAACCCGGGCCCGAACGGATGTCAGCCGCCGTGGCGTGCCGCTCGTTCCCGTTCTGCGAGCGCCCGGTCGATCTCGTCCTGGATGATCAGGTAGGCGGGTCGATCGGGTGAGGAGCCGACATCGGACATGTCGACGGGATCGAGCCCCGCCGGTTCGGTGACCACGACCTCGGCTGCGGCCCGTCGACGATTCGCGATGGCCTTGTCGATCTCGTCCTCGATGACGAGGGAGGCCGACCTGGTCGCCGCACTCGGCGGGTCAGGAGTCACGTGCGCCGGCACGACCGGCGCAGGTGAACGGTCGTCAGGCAGCGCTGACACCAGCACACCGGCGACTGCGATACCGGCGCCGGCACCGAGACCGACGAGGGCGGGGAAGGCCCACCGGCGTCGACGGCGCGGCGGTGGGGCGGGCGGCGACGAGGCCGGTGCCGGGGCGGATCGGGTCAGCTGATTCAACATTCCGCCACCATCTCGAACCCCACTTGGGAGCGGCTGAAATCGACTGTCGAAGGGCTGCAGCCCGAGTCGGCGACCGCTGCCCATCGGTCGCACGACGCACATCCCTGAGCAGGGCTTATGTGGCCCCTAAGTCCCACCAAGTCGGCCCTGAGCGGACCAAAACGGACCCGAAGCCGCGCCCTCGACGGTGGGGACATGACCCACCGACCGCTCCTCCGCTTCACCCTCTCGATCGTGCTGCTGGCCGCCGGCCTGGTGTCCAACGACGCCGAGCCTGCGGCGACCGCAGCGCCGGCTGCGACCGATGCCGTCATCTTCAACGACCTCCCCGCCGAGATCGAAGCGATGGCGGTCTGGGCGATCGGATTGTTCGACAGCGCCGACATGGCGCTGCCTCCGCTCCAGATCAACCACTACGGCACCGACACCAGCCACTGCGACGGCCACGACGGCCTTCACCGCCCCGGCGACGGCCGCAGCGTCATCGAGCTCTGCACCGACGACGTAAGCTTCCCGACCCAGGCGATGGTGATCCACGAGCTGTCACATGCGTGGGTCGACGACAACGTCGGCATCGTGGCCCGCCGTGCGTTCCAGGAGCTGCGAGGCTACGAGTTCTGGCGGAACTACGACGAGGCCGCCTGGCACGAGAACGGCACCGAGCAGGCCGCCGAGATCATCGCCTGGGGATTGTTCGACCGTCCGATGGACATGATCCGCATCACCCAGAACAGCTGTGACGATCTCGAGATCGGCTACCACACCCTGACCGGCCGGGCGCCACTGCACGGCTACCGGGATCTGTGCGATGCATGAGCGCCGACCGCGGTGGTCAGGCGTCGACGAGGGGCAGCTTGAGGTTGGGGAAAGCGCCTGAGTCGAGTGCGGTCGGCCCGTCGCTGGCGAGCCGGTACCAGCCTGTGGCGGCGATCATCGCGGCGTTGTCGGTGCACATCGCACGACTGGGCAGGAAGCCGCGGATCCCGTCGCTGGCGCAGGCTCCCAGCAGCTCCTCGCGGAGCAGCGAGTTGGCGGCGACGCCTCCGCCCAACACGATGCCCTTGGCGCCGATCAGCTGGGCGGCGCGACGGGTCTTGGCGACGAGCACGTCGACGACCGCCAGCTGGAAGCTCGCCGCCACGTCGGCCGACGCGACATCGGGGTGCTTGCGGACGTAGTTCATCACTGCGGTCTTCAGACCGCTGAAGCTGAAGTCGAGGTTGTCGGGATCGTCGCTGAGCGCTCGGGGGAAACGAACCGAGTCCGCATCTCCGTCGAGTGCGGCGGCGTCGATGGCCGGCCCGCCCGGATAGCCGAGATCGAGGAAGCGGGCGACCTTGTCGAACGCCTCGCCGGCGGCGTCGTCGATGGTCTGGCCGAGCAGGCGGTACCGGCCGTGATCCTGCATCTCGACCAGCATCGTGTGACCACCCGACACCAACAGCACGACCAGCGGGAACTCGAGCGTCGGATCCTCGAGGAAGGCCGAGTACAGATGGGCTTCGAGGTGGTTCACGCCGACGAACGGCACGTCCCACGCCAACGACAGCGCCTTGGCGGCCGACACCCCGACAAGCAGGGCGCCGATCAGCCCCGGGCCGTTCGTGCACGCGATCGCGTCGATGCGCGACTCGTCGACACCGGCCTCGACGATCGCACGAGCGATCACCGGGTTCAACGCCTCCAGATGGGCGCGGCTCGCGATCTCCGGCACCACGCCGCCGAAGTCGGCGTGGATCTCGACCTGACTCGAGACGACGCTCGAAACCACGTCGTTCCCCCCCATCACGAGCGCGGCGGCAGTCTCGTCGCAGCTGGTCTCGATACCGAGGACCAGGGTCGACTCGTCGGGATGGACCTCACGCATGCTCGCTCCTCATCGCATCTCCCGCAATCGCGCCGCGTACTCCGGTGACTGGATGTCGTGGCACCACATCACGATCGCGTCCTCGGTGTTCTCGTAGTACCCCTTGCGGACGCCGGCCGGCGCGAACCCGAATCGCCGATACAGCTCTTGCGCACCCGTGCTGGTCGACCGCACCTCGAGCGTCCAGGCGACGCATCCGCGATCGATCGCCACCCCGGCGAGATGGGACATCAGGCGCGAGCCGACGCCCTGGCGACGGTGATCGGGGTGCACGACGATGTTCGTGACGTGGGCCTGGTCGCCATCGGGGTCGACCACGATCCAGAGCCCGGCGTAACCGACGACCTTGCGATGGTGCTTCGCCACGACGTAGTCGCGGGAGCCATGTTTCACCTGATCGAGCTCACCCTCGAAGACCGACCGCGACCACGATCGAGGGTAGGCGCCCGCCTCGATCGGCATCACCTCGCGCAGATGTCGGCGCTTCATCGCCTCGATGACCGTGCCGTCGACGGCGCTCCCGTCGGCGCGCGTCAGCCGGCGCGGGATCACGCTCACGGACGCGCCTCGCGAATCGCCCAGTTGATCTGGGCGTCGGGGGCTCGCAGGTAGATCGGCATGATCTCGCCCGGTCGCACCCACTCCTCGCGTAGCGCTTGCGCGTGGGCCAACTGCACGAGTGCTCCGGGCGAGGGGTGCACCGGTCCGGAGATCTCGCAGTGGAACCCATCGAGGATGTCGTCCCGGTAGCGCTCCGCACCGTCTCCGACACACAGCGCGTCCTGGCTTCGGGCGAGCAGATCGGCGACGAGATCATCGATCGGGCCGACGCTCGGGGTGGACACCTGCTGCACCCCACCCGGCACCTGGCGGTACATCGACCAGAACACCTCACCCTTTCGGGCATCGATCACGGGGACGACCACCCGGTCGGTGTGGCGGCACGGAAAGGCGAGCAGATCGAGCGACGAGATGCCGATCATCGGGATTCGCAACGCCTGAGCGAGGGCTTTCGCCGCCGAGAGTCCGACGCGCATGCCGGTGAACAACCCGGGGCCGACGTCGACGGCAACGCAGCCGATCTCGCTCAGCTCGACGTCGGCCTGGCGACAGACGAACTCGATCGCCGGTGTCAGGATCTCGGCGTGACGGCGACCGCGAGCGACCTCGAACGTCGCGATGACGCCTTCGTGACCACCGATCGCGACACCGACCTGTTCCGTGGCGGACTCGATTCCCAGGATCAGCACGGTGGCCTCAGCATCGCCAGACCTCGAACGCCTGGATCAGGCGATCCCATCGGCCCGCCCACGACCGACCGACCGCCTGCACCTCGATGACCCGAGCCAGATCGAGCTCGAACTCTTCATCGTCGGCCGCAGACGCGAGCGAGGGATCGGTCGGTTGGCGTGCGCGATCGCTCGCGCTGAGACGAACTTCGAGATGGTCGCCGAGACCGTTGGCGGCGACGTCGCCCCATTCGACCAACACGATGCCGTCGAACTCGGCCAGTTCGTTCAGTGCGAGGTCCTCGACGTCGCCGGTGCTCTCGAGCCGGTACAGATCGGCATGATGGAGGGTCGTGCGCCCGTCGGGGCACGGATAGCTGTGCACCAGCGTGAAGGTCGGCGACGTGATCGCCTCGGTGATCCCCAACGCCCGACCGAAACCCTGGGCGAACGCCGTCTTGCCCGCCCCCATCTCGCCCGCCAGCACGATCAGGTCTCCCACACGCGCCAACCCCGACAGCGTGGCAGCGATGGCGTGCGTGGACGCGAGGGAGTCGGCGCAGAGCAACATTCCGCCTCGATGCTACGAGTTCGAGCTCGCTCTCGGCGCCACTCCAGCCGCGGGGCGCGCCGCGACCCGCGGCACGCGAGCACTGATCGCGCACACGATCTCGTAGCCGATCGTGCCGAGTCGATCGGCCCAGTCCTCGGCACGGATCGCGAGACCGTCCTGTTCGCCGATCAGTACCACCTCGTCGCCGACAGCGACGTCGTCGTCGCCGACGTCGACCATGAACTGATCCATCGTCACGACGCCGACGATCGGACATCGGCGACCTCCGATCAGGACCCCGGCGCCAGGGACGTCGATCAACGTTCCGAGCCGTCGGGGCACACCGTCGGCGTACCCCAACGGAACGGTCGCGACCGTCGTGTCGCGGTCGAACCGGTGACGCCACCCGTAGGAGACATGACTGCCGGCCGACACGCGCTTCACATGGGAGACGCGTGCGCACAGTGAGAGCGCGGGGCGAAGATCGGACACGAGGTCGTCGACACCCGGACCGGGCGAGATGCCGTAGATCGCGATGCCCGTCCGGACGAGGGAGCGCCGGGTGTCCGGCACGGCCAGCGTCGCGGCCGAATTGGCGATGTGGACCATCGGTGGCAGCAGCCCATCATCGTCGATCTCGGCGAGCACACGCTCGAAGACCGCCAACTGTGCAGCGTTTGCTGCGTTCGACGGTTCGTCGGCGCACGCCAGATGGGTGTACACCGCCTCGAGACGGAGCGCCGGGGAGCGATCGGCGAGGTGACGGACGAGAGCCGCCGCGTCGATGGGTGCGACGCCGACTCGTTGCATACCGGTGTCGACCTTGACGTGGACGGGATAGCCGTCCCCGGCGACGTCGGCGAGCGCATCGATCATCGCCGGGGTGTACACCGTCGGGGTGAGGCGATGGAGCACCAGTTCGTCGAGTTGGCCCAACGGTTGCTCGCTGAGCACCAGGATCGGCACATCCAGCCCTGCCGCCCGCAATTCGACACCCTCCTGGACGAGAGCGACGCACAGCCCCTCGGCACCGGCACCGACCGCCTCGGAGGCGACGCGGACCGCTCCGTGGCCGTACCCGTCGGCTTTGACGACCGCCCAGACCGCAGCGGGAGCTGCCGCTCGACGGAGCACCCCGACGTTGTGGGCGATCGCGTCCAGATCGACCTCGGCCCACGCCCACCGCCCAGCGATCACGACGCGCTAGCCGATCCCGCTGGTGTCGAAGCCGAGAGCGGCGAGCGTCGCCGTGTCGGCCGTTCCGGTCACCGCCAACGATGCCGACGACTGGAACGCCCGAACCGCCTGCGTCGTCATCGGCCCGTAGCTGCCGTCGGCGGCACCGGCGAGGAGCTCCAGGCGGATCAACCGGGTCTGCAGGGCGGTCACGTCGTTGCCCACCATTCCCGGCCCGAGCTCGCGTTCGATCAGCAGGACGTGGGTGTCGAATCGGCACTCGAAGCGGCGGTCCGCGCCGAGCTCGTAGCAGAGCAAGCCGTCGACACCGACCGGGTACAGCGCCTCGATGTCGGCGCGGGGCCCGGTGACGTCGGGATCGGGGCACGGACGCTGGACCGGCTGGTTCGGCGCGAGCGGCAACGGGCACGGGCGCTCCTGCAGGAACGCCATCTTGCGGCTCAGGTAGTCGGAGGCCGCCCAGGCGCCGATCGCCCGGTAGTGCACCCCGTCGGTGGCGAACCACTCCGCCCGGTCGGACGAATAGCCGCCCCAGTCGGCGAGCACGACATCCGGATAGTCCCCCGTCGCGAGCAGATCGCTCACGATCTGGTTGTTGCGGGCGAACGCCGCGTGGTTGCCGACCGAACCGGGCGAGACGTAGTCGACGTCGGAGCGCAAGGTCCACCACACGATCTGCACGTACCCGAATGTGCGGGCGCGTACGACGACCCGCCGGAACGACTCGGCGAAACCGGCGGTTCCATCGTTGTAGCCGGTTGCCACGACGAGGATCTGATACTTGTCGCCGTGGTCGGCGAGCGCCTCCACGACCGTCGGCGGGACTCGTCCCTCCCTGCCGCGACACGAGGGTTGGTGGAGCCGGCGGCACGATTCGAGATCGAGGGTGTGGGGGAAGCCGACGATCGCGTTCTCGGCGTTCGGGACCCACCGGAGCGCGGCGATCGCGGAGTCTCCGATGACGACCGCCGCGTGGGGCGGATCGACACGCTCGGCCGGCACCACCGGGACATCGGCCGCGACGTCGATCCGGGCGGCCGCCGTGACCGTACCGGCGACGGCGAGCACGAACGCCCCCAACGCCACGGCCATGGTCGACGAGGGTCGATGGTGGCTCACAGGTAGCGCTCCAACACGACGGGGATCGCATCGACGAGGTCGCCGGCCACGAGACCCACCCGGCCGGCCGCCCGCGCCGCCTCGGCGTGCACGAACGCGCCTGCTGCCGCAGCCCGCGCCGGAGGAACTCCCCGTGCCAGCAGCGCGCCGACGATACCGGCGAGAACGTCACCGGTGCCGGCCGTCGCGAGCCGCTCGTCGCCGTTGGCGACGAGCATCGTCGGACCGTCGGGTGCGGCCACGACCGTGGTCGGGCCCTTCAGCAGCACCACGCCGCCCGAAACCTCGACGAGATGATGAGCCGCCGCGATCCGGTCGGCACCCGGATGATCGCCGGTCAGGAGCTGGTACTCGCCGTCGTGCGGGGTCAGCACGGTGGCCAGGTCGCGTTCGCGCAGGAAACCGGGATTGCCCTCGTCGTTCCACGACAGCGCGAACAAGCCGTCGCCGTCGACCACCACCGGGACCACCGACTCCATGACGCTCCGGACGATCGACGGCACCGTGTAGTCCTCGCGCCCCAGGCCCGGTCCGATCACCAGGGCATGGAAGCGATGCAGGTCGGCCAGAACGTCGTCGGCCCAGTCGAACGGGTGGATCCGGCGATCGACGGTCTCGGTGGGCGACTCGGCATCGATGCCTGGACTCGACAGTGCGACCATTCCCGCCCCGCAGCGCTGAGCCGCCGCCGCCGCCAGGTGAGCGGCACCGGTCATGCCCCGACTGCCGGCGACGATCCGCACCGCATCGGCCCACTTGTGCGCAGTGCGTTGGCGTCTCGGAACCCAGTCCGCGACATCGTCGCCGGTCACGATCCCGATCGTGGGCGCATCGACCGGCAGACCGATGTCGGCGATCGTGAGCTCACCGACGACGTCGGGACCGTCTCCGAGCACGTGGCCCGGTCTCGCGGCGGCGAACGTGACGGTGGCGTCGGCTCGAAGCGCCACGTCGGCGACGGCACCGGTGAGGGCATCGAGTCCGGTCGGCACGTCGACCGCCAAGACCTTCGCATCACCCACATCGGGCGGCCGCCACGTGCCGCGAAAGCCGGTGCCGAACGCCGCGTCGATCACGAGATCGACGGGCGGGAGCACATCGGGGACGTGTCCTGCGTCGAGGACCCGGACCGAGACACCTCGTTCGCGCAGCCGGTCGGCTGCGACCCGACCGTCGGCGCCGTTGTTGCCCGGACCCGCGACGACGATGACGGTGCGCCCGTAAGCGCCACCGAGCAGACGCAACGCCCCACGAGCCACCGCCGCCCCGGCACGGTCGACGAGCACCGACACCGGCACGGGTGCGGCCGCGTCGATGGCTCGCATCTCGTCGGGGGTGACGACCGGGATCACGGGCTCACCTTCGGTTGTCCGGTCCGGGCCCGACGATCATTCGGCGACCACATACGCCACCGCGACCAGGTCGGAATGGGTGAGACTGATGTGCCAGCGTCGGACCCCGGCCGACTCGGCCAGCTCCGCGGCACGCCCGGCGAACGCGAGCGAAGGTGCTCCGGACTCGGCGCGCTCGACCCAGACATCGTGGAATCCGAACGCTCCGAGCCCGAGCCCGAGCGACTTCATGACCGCCTCGCGGGCGGCGAAGCGCGCCGCGAGGGACGGTACCGGGTCCGACTTCGGAGCCACGTACTCGAGCTCCACCGCGGTGAACAGCCGCTCACGCATCGTCGGCGTCCGTTCCAGTGAACGACGAAAGCGCTCGATCTCGACCACGTCGACGCCGATCCCGATCATCAGGCACGCCAGTGGTCGGCGGTCTCGGAGATCGGTGCGATCAGCAGATCGTCGACCGGCAGATCGGCGAGCTTCGCGTGATCGAATTCGCCCTCGGTCTCCGTGACCCAGTCGACCAGGCGATCGAACCGGTTGTCGTAGCCCTGCAGGACCGGCCGCATCTCGGTGGCGGGGAGCCGGTCGTGGAGACGCACGTGCAGCAAGGTGATCCCCGTGCACGTGCCGGCTTTGACCTCCGGCACGAAGATCACCGTCCGGCCGTCGCGACGGCCGCGGGCCACGAGCACCTCGCGTGCGTCGGCGACGCGGTGTTTCGTACCGACGAGCCGGCTATCGCCGTCGACACGACTGCGCAGTTCGCGCGAGATCCCGCCGCGGTCGACGATGGTGATCGTCTCGTCCTCGATCCGGTAGCGGGTGAAGCCGGTGACCTCTGCCACCGCCGGGCTCAGATCGGCGAGCACCTTGAGCGTCCGGTAGCTCAGCACGTCGCGCCCGGCCCCGGCCGTCAGCGTCGCCTGCACGAGCAGTCGATCCAGCACACCTTCGTCGCTGCGGGAGATCCCGACCGTGACGGTCTTCGCCTGGTGCTTGATCGCGTCGACGGGTCGGGTGAGCTCTTCGATCCCTTGGGTGACGGAGGCGACGAGCGCATCGATCAACGCACCCGGTGTCCCGACCTGACCCGTCGAGTCGGCGTAGGCCTCGACCGGGTTCGGGGCCAACACGTCACGGAACATGCCGGTGATCCGGACGGCGGTGCTGGCCTCCAGATGGCCGTCGTAGTAATGATCTCGCACGCCGTCGAGGAAGCGTCGGGCGATCGTCGGCATCTCGGCTCGGATCGCCGCCAGGACGGCGTCGCCCCCGTCGTGTTCGGCGACCGACCGCTCGATCAACTCGCGGGCCTGTCGCAGCGGGAGCGCCGATGCGTCGATCGCCAGCGCGGCCTCGTACCCGAACAGATGCCCGACCATCGCCGAGAGGACGAATCCGAGGGCCGGGTCGACGATCGGCACGGTGATCGTGGCCGCAGCGCTGTACCGGACCTCCCCCTCGTCGGCAACCACGATCGGGGTCGCCTTGTGAGCCCGGAAGATGGCGGTCTCCTTGGCGACGTCGTCGGCAGTGCTGCCGCGTAGCCCCGCCGCACACACGAGGATCAGCGGCTCGCTCGACAGGTCGATGTGCTTCTTGTCCTCCGTCACGTCCGAGGCGATCGACTTGTAGCACAGCTCGCTGAGCTTGATCCGCACCTCCTCGGCGGCCACGTGGTTCGGGCCGTTGCCGACGACCGCCCAGTATCGCTTGGGAGGCGCCAGCCGACGGGCGGCATCGCCGATCTCGTCCCGCTTGGCGATCACCGAACGCATGGCCTCGGGCAGCTCACGGAGGCCACGGAGCAGCTGGTCCCGTCGCTCGTCGGTCCCGACGCCGGCCACCTCGCTGATCGCGCACGCGAGCAGCGCCCCGGCGGCGACCTGGGCGTAGAACGCCTTGGTCGACGCGACGCTCATCTCGACGTCGCGGCCGTCGGACGTGTACAAGATGCCATCCGCCTTGTCGACGAGATCGCTCCCACGACGGTTGACGATCCCGATCACGGCGGCACCGCGCGAACGAAGCAGGTCGACGGTCGTGTTGGTGTCGGTGGTCGTGCCACTTTGACTGACGGCGATCGCCAGGGTGTCGGTCATGTCGAGGCGGAGGTGGAAACCGCTGAGCTCCGTCGCCGGGATGGCGTCGACGGCGATCGCGCCCCCACACAGCTCGTCGAGCAACGCGGCCGCGCTCTGCCCGGCCACGGCAGCGGTGCCCTGGCCGATGACCCGCACACGGCGGATGGTGCCGGCCGCCAGACGGGCGGCGATCGCAGCGGGAAGCGCCCGCTCCCCGACCACCGCGCGCCAGAGCACATCGCGCTCGTCGATCTTGCCTCGCAAGGTCTTCTGGAAGCTGAGCGGCGCCTCGCGGATCTCCTTCAGGAGGAAGTGGGGAGCGTCACCCCGGTCGATGTCGCGCGTCGTCACGGCAGCGGTCACGATCTCGTCGGCCGCGATCGGGAGCGGGGTGCCGTCGTAGGCGAGTCGGCGCACACCCGACAGCTCCCCTGCGAGGGTGGCGTCGAGCACGACGATCTCGCCACCCTGCTCACCGTCGAGGCGCACGTAGCGATCGGTCTCCTCGACCACGCCGTACGGCTCGCTGGCAACGATGAAACAGTCGTCGGCGAAACCGACGTACAACCCCTGACCACTGCCCTTCAACGCCAACAACATCGTGTCGGCGTCCGTGGCACCCATCGCACCGATCGCCACCGATCCCTCGAACGTCGTCACGGTGCGCCGGAACGACTCGACGAGGTCGACACCCGCGGCGGCATGCCGGGAAACGAGCGCCGGGATCACCTTGGCGTCGGTCGTGATGTGCTGGTGGATCCGCAGCTCGTGGGCGATCCGCAGATCGGCATGATTGTCGACGTCGCCGTTCAGCGCGGCGATCAGGTACGGGTTCGACCCGAGCGACGGCGATTGCTCGAGCTCCTCGCTGTTGAGCGGATGCGTGTTGGGTTCGGAGATGATGCCGACGCTCGCCCAGCGAGTATGCCCGAGCACGGCCAACCGAGCATCCGGAGCCGCGAGCGCGCGACGGAGCAGATCGTCGGACGCGACGGCGGCGCGCAGGGCGCGGGTGTTGTCGCCGAGCTCGCCGATCTCGGCAGCCGCCTTGTACACGAACGACAACACTCCGTCGACGGCGCGCACGGCTCCCGAGGGAAAGGTCGGATCGCAGTTCCGATCGGCGATGGCTGCACGAACGGCACCGTCGGACAGATCGAGCGCGTGATCGCGCACGAAGAGGTGGATGCCGGCCGAGTCGCGCCCGCGCACCTCCAACCGATCGATCGCCGACAGCGCCTGCTGCACCGCGAGATAGCCACCGATCGCTCCCACTCCTGCATCCCGGCCGGCGAGCGCGGCGACCTCGCGGGCCGTGCGCAATCGATCGTGACGTACGGCCCACAGAACATCGCGAACGGCGATCGCCTCGCCATTGAGTCGTTCGAGCTCGTCGGCATCGAGGCGAGCAGCTTCCAAATCGGCGTCCAACTCGTCGATCCATGCATCGAGTTGATCGAGTCGAGCGGTGATCGCGGCCACGATCTCGTGGCGATCGGCCAGGGCGGTGACGCCGGGGGCGCCCCGGAGCAGCCGATCTGCTTGTCGGAGGGCGGCCGTGACCGCTGGTGGATCGCCGACGGCTGCGACGGCGCGGTCGAGCAGCGCGAGGATCTCCCGGTCGGACGGCACCGATCGGGTGGGTCGACGACCGAGCACTCCGACGATGCCGCACATGGCCGATCAGGCTACCGACATCGAACCGTCACATCGGTTCAGGAGTCGAGTTGCCGGTCGGATTCGGACCCGGCTCCGACGTGGGCGCGGCACACATCGAGCGGATCACGTCGGCCAGACCCTCGGCGGTCGTCCGGGCGAGCTCGCGTGTCGGGGCTTCGACCATCACGCGCACGAGCGGCTCGGTTCCGCTCGGACGAACGAGGATCCGCCCGGACGTGCCGAGCGGCTCGGCGGCGCTCGCGATCTCGGTCGCGAGCTCCTCGGCGATGTGCGGACGGGGCTCGGCGACGGGGATGTTCACCAGGACCTGCGGCAATTGGGTCATGGCAGCGGTCGCGAGCTCCGACAGCTGCCGTCCGGTTCGCTGCACGATGTCGAGCAACACGAGCCCGGTCAGCATGCCGTCCCCGGTCGTCGCGTGTTCGGTGAAGATCACGTGCCCGGACTGCTCCCCGCCCAACGAGTAGCCGCCGGCGGCCAGCGCTTCGAGCACGTAACGGTCGCCGACCGTCGTCTCGACGACGTGGATCCCGGCTGCCTCCATGGCGATCCGGAAACCCAGGTTGGTCATCACCGTCACCACCACCGTGTCGGCGTGCAACATGCCGCGGTCTCGGAGGTCGGCGGCACAGATCGCGATGATGTGGTCGCCGTCGACGATGTCGCCACGCTCATCGACGGCGATCAGCCGATCGGCGTCGCCGTCGAGTGCGATCCCGACGTGGGCACGTTCTGCGGTCACGACGGCACGCAGACCGGATGGGTCGGTGGCGCCACATCCGGCGTTGATGTTCGTGCCGCTCGGCCGATCGTTGATGACCACCACCTGGGCACCCGTGCGGCCGAACACGTCGGCCGCCAGATGCGATGCCGCTCCGTTGGCGGCGTCGACGACGACGCGGAGCCCGGTCAGTTCACGTCCGCCGAGCACCGAGAGGAGATGCACGACGTACTCGTCGCCGGCGTGACCTCGACCGTGGATCGGCGCCGGATCGGCGGCGGTCCCGTCGAGCGCTGCGAGCGCGCCCTCGATCCGAGATTCCACCTCGTCGGGCAGCTTCGTGCCTCCCGGGGCGAACAGCTTGATCCCGTTGTCGTGGTACGGATTGTGTGACGCCGAGATCACGGCGCCCATCGCACCGAGCCGGGCGGCCTCGAACGCAACCGCCGGAGTCGGCGTCACACCGAGGCGGTGCACCTCGACCCCCTCGGAGGCGAGACCGGCCACGAATGCGGCCTCCAGCATCGAGGTCGAGACACGGCTGTCGCCGCCGACGACGGCCAGCGGGGCCCCGAGCACACGAGCCGCGGCACGTCCGAGATCGAGTGCGAAGCCGGCGGTGAGTTCGGTGTTCGCCCGGCCACGGACACCATCGGTGCCGAAGCGCACGAGCGTCTCGTCTTCCCGGCGTCGGTTCAGCGCTTGGTGAACTGTGGGGCTTTGCGAGCCTTCTTGAGGCCGTACTTCTTGCTCTCCTTCTTCCGCGGGTCGCGGGTCAGGAGACCGGCCTTCTTGAGCGCCGGACGCACCTCGGGATCGAGGTCGGCAAGCGCTCGCGCGATCGCCATCCGCAGCGCGCCGGCCTGGCCGGTCACGCCGCCACCATGGATCGAGGCGTCGACGTCGTAGGTCTCCTCGGCCTCGGCGACGCGCAACGGCTCGGACACGACCATGCGCTGGGCATCGGTCGGGAAGTAGACCTCGAACGCGCGGCCGTTGATCGTGACCTGTCCGGTGCCGGGGCGCAGACGAGCGCGGGCGACCGAGCGCTTGCGACGGCCGGTGGTCTGGGTGAGCGGAGCAGTCATGACTCTGGTTCCCTTGTCTGCCGAGCGACGCTCAGCGCTTGATCTCGAGCGGCTGGGGCGACTGGGCGCCGTGGGGATGATCCGGGCCGGCGTACACCTTGAGCTTGGTCATCTGCTGACGACCGAGCGGCCCTTTGGGCAGCATGCCCTTGACCGTCCGACGCACCGCGTCGGCCGGCTTGCGGCCGAGCAGTTCGGCGTACGACTCGGACTTGATGCCCCCGGGGTAGCCCGAGTGACGGTAGACGCGCTTGTCGTCGGCCTTGCCACTCGACAGGACGACCTTGTCGGCGTTGACGATGATGACGTGGTCGCCGGTGTCGAGATGGGGTGCGAAGGTCGGCTTGTGCTTGCCGCGCAGGACGCGGGCGACCTCCGTGGCCAGACGGCCCAGGATGATGCCTTCGGCATCGACTACGTGCCAGGCACGCTCGATCTCGTTGGCTTTCGGGGTGAAGGTCTTCATCGTGTGAACTCTCGCTTCGGCTGCGACGATGGCGTCGGGTGTCGTCGGGTCGTCGGTCGGCAGCCGGGAGCAACAGGCTGCAAATGAACCGGGTAATCCTACGGGCGGAGTCCGACTCGCGGCAACGTGGCCGGCGACCGATTCCGGCGGTCCGGTGCGGTCGTCGATCGGCTCGGTTCGGTTCGATCAGCGGATCGGTGGTGCCGGGAGGTCCGCCTCGCCGGGTTGCACTCGGAGCGTCTTGGTGAGGGAGTACCACGGGACGTCGAGGTCGGGATGCTCGGGGTGGGGCTCGTCGTGGCGGACGAACCCGCCGACGAGTCGACGTGTCACCGCGAACACGACGTCGGTGTCGAGATGAGGGTCGCCGTCGACGTACAGCTGGGTGACGAGGGTCCGGTATCCCGTCCGGTGGGCGATGACGTGGAGGTGGGCGGGCCGGTACGGATGGCGGTGCTGGGCGGCAACGAGCTTGCCCACCACTGCGTGAGTCGGTACCGGATACCCCGCCGGAAGCACCGAGCGGAACCACACGCGTCCGTCGCAGTCGGTGATCAGCGATCCGCGCAGGTTCATCTCGGCCTGCGTCGGATCCTCGTTCTCGTAACGGCCGATGGGCGACGCCTGCCACACCTCGACCCGGACATCGGGCACCGGTTCGCCGTCGAGGTCGACGATGGTGAGATCGACCAGCATGGGCGGGCCGGGCGTGTCGGACCGGACGATGCTGCTCCCGTTGTCGATCCGGGGGGCGCCGAGACGCCAGAACGGTCCGAGCTGGTTGTGGTCCGTGCCGTCGCCGAAGTCGTTGGCGAGCAGGCAGACGAGGGCCGAGAGTCCGAGCGCGCCACCGACCACCACCGCCTCGTTGTGCGAGTCGTCCGATGCCTGACCGATCTCGTTCACGAGCTGGAGCCCCGCTCGGTACTCCTGCTCGGTGAGCCCGGTCTCGCGCACGAACGCGTGGAGATGACGAACGAGGGATTCGAGGATGACGCGGAGTCGCGCATCGTCGGTTCGCGCCATCTCGGCGATGACGGCGTCGGTGACGTCCTCCTGGCGTTCGATCACGGCGCCGAGCCTCGCACGTCCCAGCGTTCACCGTCGTAGCCGACCGCCCACAGGACCAACCCGTCGGGCGGTGCGACCGCGCCGGCCGCGGCACGATCCCGAAGCGCGAGGATGGCCGAGATCGTGTCGGCTGCGAGCCGGCCGAGGCCGACGTCGACCAGGGTACCGACGATCGAGCGCACCATCTGGTGGCAGAACGCGCTCCCTCGGATCTCGAACCGCAGCATCGGCGAATCATCGATCCGTTCCCACGACACCTCGTGGAGGATGCGGACCATGCTGGGCACCGGGTGCTCGTCGTCGACCTTGGGCTTGCGGCAGAACGACGTGAAGTCGTGCTCGCCGAGCAGGTCGGGCGTCGCACGTCGCATGGCCTCGAGATCGAGTGGGCGCGGCACGTGCCACGCAAGGTCGGCGAGCAGCGGGTTGGGTGCGCGATCGTTCCAGACGTGGTAGCGGTAACGCCTCCATGTCGCGGAGAACCGGGCGTCGAAGCCAGGTTCGGCCCACGCGGCATGGCGGACGGCGATCCCCGGTGCACACAGCTGGTTGATCCGGCGGGCCAGATCATCGAGGTCGGTGTCGGCCGGAACGTCTCCCGAGACCACCTGCCCCCATGCATGCACCCCGGCGTCAGTGCGCCCAGCGCCCGTCATTTCGACCTCCGACCGCACGATCCTCGAGATCGCGGCGACGAGGTCCCCCATCACGGTCCGCACCCCGTGGTTCGGCGCGAACCCTCGGAACGGACCTCCGTGGTAGGCCACCACCAACCGAACCCGCCGCCGAGCGCCGGGCTCCGGTGCGTGGTGTTCAGCCGCCCCTGTCATGCGCCCAGGCTATGTGCACGCCGTCGCGTGACGTTGGACGCTCAGCCGAGGAGGATCCAGTTGCGTCCGAGGAACGGATCGGCCGAACGCAAGGCGCGCTGAGCCCGGGTTGCCCTTCGGCAACGAGCTGCGAGACGGGACGCAGCGATCGGGTGAGCTGGCCTCAGACGAGCTCGATGCGGGCCATCTTGGCGTTGTCGCCGCCGCGGCCACCGAGCTTGAGGATGCGGGTGTAGCCACCGTTGCGTTCGTTGTAGCGGGGGGCGACATCGTTGACCAGCTTGTGGGTCATCTCTCGATCACCGAGGTAGCCCTGGATCTGGCGGATGCGATGGACGCGCATCGGACCGTCCTGGGCCTTCTTGGCTTTGGTGATCAGCTTCTCGGCGATCGGGCGAAGCGCTTTCGCCTTGGCCTCGGTCGTGGTGATCGCCTCGGCGGCGAATAGCGATGCGGCCAGGTTCGCCATCATCAGGCGCTGGTGCGAGGCGCTGCCACCGAAGTTGCGGGAGCGGCGTGGGGTTGCAGGCATGTCAGTGTCTTTCGGGTGCTCTCGTGTACTGGCCGATCAGGCGCGCAGCGACAGGCCGCGCTCGTCCAGCTTCTCCTTGACCTCGTCCAGGCTCTTCTGGCCGAAGTTGGTGATGTTCAGTAGATCGTCTTCGGTCTTGGTGAGCAGCTCGCCCACGGTGTTGACCTGGGCCCGCTTCAGACAGTTGCGTGGGCGCTCGGACAGATCGAGATCCTCGATCGGGAGGTCGAGATCGGGCGAGCTGGTCGTGGTGTCGATCATCTCGCCGAGCTCGAGACCCTTCGGCTCCTCGCTCATCGCGGCGACGAGGTCGGCCAGCGAACGCAGGGTCGCTCCGGCCGAGGCGAGGGCCTCGGCCGGGCTGATCGAGCCGTCGGTCTCGATCTCGATCACGAGGTTGTCGTAGTTGGTCGACTGCTCGACGCGAGTCGGCTCGACCTCGAAGCTGACGCGGCGGACCGGGCTGAAGATCGCGTCGATCGGGATCACACCGATCGTGCGCGACTCGATCTCGCGCTGACTCGAGGCGTAGCCGCGACCCTGCTCGACCGTGAGGTCGATCGCGAGACGCGCCTTGCCGTTGAGGGTGGCGATCGGGAGATCCTTGTTCAGGATCTCGACATCGGCCGGGCACTCGATGTCACCGGCGGTGACGGCGGCCGGTCCGCGCACGTCGAGGCGCAGGTTCACGGCTTCCTCGGCCTCGCAGGTGAGGACGACGTCTTTGATGTTCAAGATGATGTCGGTCACGTCTTCGGCGACGCCCGAGATCGTGTCGAACTCGTGGAGCGCCTCGTCGAAGCGGACCGTCGTGACCGCGGCGCCGGGAATCGACGACAGGAGCGTCCGACGCAACGAGTTGCCGAGCGTGTGGCCGAAGCCGGGCTCGAGCGGACCGATCGCGAAGCGCTGCTGGTTGTTGGCCTCCTCGCCGAGAGCTTCGACGGAAGGGCGCTGCATGACGAGCATGTGCTGCCGGGTCCTTTCTGGAGTGTTCGATTCCGGGTGTGTGGGCGGTGACGTGGACGAACCGACGGACGCCCTTGTTGACGATGCGGCGGCTCACGCCGCGGCCAGAGCGGCTTACTTGGAGTAGAGCTCGACGATCAGGGACTCTCGCACCGGCACGTCGATGTGCTCACGCTGCGGGAGATCGCGCACGGTGACCTGCTTGCCGCCGTCGCCGACCTCGAGCCATCCGACGACCGACCGGTCGAGGACGTCGCGGTTGTGCTGGATGACGATCATGTTGGCGGCCTTCTCCGAGAGCGACACGACGTCGCCCTTGCGAACTCGGTACGACGGGATGTCGACGCGCTTGCCGTTGACCTTGACCAGGCCGTGGTTCACGAACTGGCGCGCCTGGGGACGGGTCGACGCCCACCCGGCGCGGTACGCGACGTTGTCGAGACGGGTCTCGAGCAGGATGAGCAGGTTCTCACCCGTCGGGCCGCTGAGACGGTTGGCCTCGTTGTACGTCTTCTTGAACTGTTTCTCGAGCACACCGTAGATGTACTTCGCCTTCTGCTTCTCCTGCAGCTGAGCGAGGTACTCGCTGCCGGCGTTGCGACGACGAGTGCGGCCGTGCGCGCCCGGCGGGAACGGACGACGATCGAGCGCCTTGCGGCCCTTCTCGTTCTCGAAGATGTTGGTGGACAGACGGCGCGACAGTCGCACCTTCGGGCCGGTGTATCGAGCCATGTTCTCGAACCTTCCTCAGCCGCGCCGACGCTTGGGCTGGCGGCAACCGTTGTGGGGGACCGGGGTGACGTCCTTGATGGACGTCACTTCGATGCCGGTGTTCTGGATGGACCGGACCGCAGTGTCGCGACCGGAACCCGGGCCCTTGACCTGCACCTCGACCCGACGCAAACCGTGTTCCATCGCAGCGTTGGCGGCGCGCTCGGCGGCCTGCTGGGCGGCGTAGGGCGTGCTCTTGCGGCTGCCCTTGAAGCCGACCGCACCCGACGATGCCCACGAGATGACATTGCCCTGCGTGTCGGTGATGGTGACGATCGTGTTGTTGAACGAGCTCTTGATGTGCACGACGCCCGTCGAGACGTTCTTGCGATCGCGCTTGCGTGGGCGGCGACCGCCCGGCTTGGCCTTTGCCATGGCTTACTTCCTCACAGCCTTCTTCTTGTTGGCCACCGTGCGCTTGGGCCCCTTGCGGGTCCGGGCATTGGTGTGGGTGCGCTGACCGCGGACCGGCAGGCCCTTGCGGTGACGGACGCCCTGGAGGCACCCGATCTCGATCTTGCGCTTGATGTCGTTCTGGACGTCGCGTCGGAGGTCACCTTCGATGGTGAGGTTCTGGTCGACGTAGGAACGGATCTGGTTGACCTCGTCCTCGGTCAGGTTGGAGACCTTCGTGTTGCGGTCGAGACCGAGGTCGTCGCAGAGCTTCTGCGCTGTGGTCTGACCGATTCCGAAGATGTATGTGAGCGAGATCTCCAACCGCTTCTCGCGGGGGATGTCGACGCCGGCGATTCGTGCCATGGGTTCGTTACTTCCTTCTCAGACTCTTCAGCCCTGGCGCTGCTTGTGGCGCGGGTTTTCACAGATGACTTGGACGCGACCGTGCCGGCGGATCACGCGGCACTTCTCGCACATCTTCTTGACGCTCGGTCGGACCTTCACGACTTCAATTCCATGACTCGGCTCACTTGTATCGATACGTGATACGGCCTCGGGTGAGGTCGTAGGGGGTGAGTTCGACCTGGACCTTGTCGCCGGGGAGAATGCGGATGTAGTGCATCCGCATCTTGCCGGAGATGTGGGCCAGCACCTTGTGGCCGTTCTCCAGTTCGACGCGGAACATGGCATTCGGGAGCGACTCGACGATCGTGCCTTCCAGCACGATGGCGTCTTCAGATTTGGCCAGGGGTACTCTCCTCGTTGGGAGCCGGACGTTTACCCAGCTCAGCGGACTTGCGGTGACGGTCTGGCGCCCAGACCGACTGTCGATGCTATCGGGACCCGAGGCGATCACCAATGGCCGGATCCCCCACTTTTCGGCGCTCGCGTGCTACCGGCGGTGAGCCGATCCGGCGGCGCGGCCGAAACGGTGGACGGATGCCCTACCGGCGGGACTCGACAGCGTCGGTGAGGCGCTTGAACACGTGATCCGGGTGGCCGACGCCGTTCACGACCGCGAGTGCGCCGCGGCTGCTGTAGTAGTCGATCAGCGGCGATGTCTGGGATTCGTACAAGTCGAGTCGCCGATTGACCGAATCGGGTGTGTCGTCGGCCCGCTGCTGCACGTCGCCGCCGCAGACGTCACAGATCCAGGGCGAACGCTCCTGGCCCGACGCCGTGTAATTGGTACCGCAGTCGCGACAGACCCGGCGCGACGACAAGCGCTCGAGCACGATCTCACGCGGCACGTCGAGATCGATCACGACATGGATCGGCTTCGGTGCGGTGATGCCATCGAGCGCCTCGGCCTGGGCGACCGTACGCGGGAACCCGTCGAGGATGTAGCCCCGCGTGCTGGCGTCGGGCTTCTGGAGCCGCTCGTCGACGAGCCCGATCATGATCTCGTCGCCCACCAGACCGCCGGCGTCCATCACCTGCTTGGCCGCCTTGCCCAGCTCCGTGCCCTCACGTGCGGCGGCGCGGAGCATGTCGCCGGTCGAGATGTGCGGGACGACGTAATGGCGCGACAAACGAACGCATTGCGTTCCCTTGCCGGCGCCCTGGCGGCCGAGAATGATGAGGCGAGCACCCGGGATCATCCGTCCCTGCTCAGCTGGGTGGGCCGATCTCTGTGCTCGATGCCCGCGAGGAGGGAGCAAGAGCTGAGCCGAGGTGCGGCCGGCACCCGGCGGATCGACGTGGCCGACACCCCACCGGGTGCAGCGCCGGCGACCACGTGCAGCCGACGCTGGATCGGTGTGAGCGGCGGCGCAGCGGCGACGGTGGAGCGGTCACTTGAGGAAGCCTTCGTAGTTGCGCAGCATCAACTGACTGTCGATCTGGCGCATCAGCTCGAGCGCGACACCCACCGAGATCAGCACGCTGGTGCCGGCGAACGCGAACGAGTTCACGTCGGCGGCCCAGAGGATGAGGTACGGCAGGATCGCGATCAAGGCGATGAAGACGGCGCCCGGCAGCGTGATCCGGTTGACGGCCTTGCCCAGGTACGCCTCGGTCTGAGGCCCTGGCCGGACGCCGGGAATGAAGCCGCCCTGACGACGGATCTGATCGGCTTGGCGGACCGGATCGAACGCGATCGAGTTGTAGAAGTAGGCGAAGGCGATGATGAGCAGGGCGAAGATCGTGACGTACACGATGTTCTGGCTGTTGAGGATGTACTGGTCGACGTAGCGCTGGATGTCGGCGCGCCATCCGGTGCTGGAACCGCCGAGGAAGCTCACCAGGATCGCAGGAAGGAGCAGGATCGAGCTCGCGAAGATGATCGGGATGACGCCGGACTGGTTGACCTTCAGCGGGATGTAGGTGTTCTGGCCGCCCATCATGCGGCGGCCGACGACGCGTTTGGCGAACTGCACCGGGATCCGGCGCTGGCCGAGTTCGACGAACACCACCGCCACGATGATCCCCAAGGTGACGACCACCATCACGACGAACCAGAAGATCTTGTTGACCTGGAGGATCGAGTAGAAGCCACCGGGCAGGGACGCGACCACCGATGCGAAGATGATCATCGACATACCGTTGCCGATGCCGCGCTGGGAGATCAGCTCACCCATCCACATCAGGACGGCGGTGCCGGCGACGAGAGTGGGGATGATCAGGTAGCCGCGTGGCCAGATGCCGTCGGGCAACAGGGGAACCGACGGCGCCTGCACCGCCGAGAAGAACGCGGCGCCACCGCCCGTGCCGAACAGGAAGACCAGAACGGTGGCCTGCAGGGTGGCGAGGGCGATCGTGACGTAACGGGTGTACTGGGTGATCTTGCGCTGGCCGACGGCACCCTCTTGTTGCAGTTCTTCGAGCTTGGGGATGACCACGCCCAAGACCTGCATGATGATGCTGGCCGTGATGTACGGCATGATCCCGAGCGCGAAGATCGAGAACGATTCGAACGCGCCGCCCGAGAACAGGTTGAACAGGCCGAGCGCTCCGTCCTGGGCGCCTTCGCGCAGCTGGTCGATCGCGAGCGGATCGACCCCCGGAACCCGGATCGCGGCGCCGATGCGATAGACGGCCACGATCATGAAGGTGAAGAGGATCTTGTTGCGAAGATCCGTGACCTTGAAGATGTTCTTGACGTTCGAGAGCACTGTCAGAGATTCCTCGCAGATTCGTGGACCCGGGGCAGGCTACCGGATGTCCGGCGCCGCCCGAAGGCAGTGGGGGTGGCGTGGAGAGGGCGTTCCCGCGATCCCCTCCACCTCAGATCGATCAGCTTGCCGTGAGGTCGATCACGGCTCGGTACGGCGAAGCCGCTCCCGTGCCACTCGGGGCGAACGGAGCGGATCGCCTGAGCCCGACTACCGGTTCGTGAACTGGTTGCCCTTGGCAGGTGGGCGGCCGGCCTTGCCCTCGGCCTTGAAGGGCAGCTGGATCAAGGTGACCGTGCCTCCCGCGCTCGTGATCGCGGACTCGGCGGCCTTGGACACACCGTGGGCGTGGACGTCGAGCTTGATCGAGATGTCGCCGCGGGCGAGGATCTTCACGAAAGCGTCCTTGCGGACGATCCCGTGGGCGTGCAGCACCTCGGGCGTGATCGTCGACTCGCCGTGCTCGGTGTGGAGCTCGGCGAGGGTGTCGAGGTTGACCGCCGTGTACTCGACGCGGAACGGGTTCGTGAAACCCTTCAACTTGGGCACGCGCTGCTTGAGGGGCATCTGGCCACCCTCGAAGCCACGGGCGACCTTGCCGCGTCCACGGGATCGCTGGCCCTTGGTTCCGCGGCCGGCGGTCTTGCCGCCCTTGCCCCCGGTCCCGCGTCCGACACGCTTCGCGTTCTTGCGACTGCCGGGTGCGGGTGAGAGATCGTCGACGCGCATGTCAGTCGGTTCCTTCCGTGATCTCGATGAGGTGCGGGACGCGTTGGATCATGCCGCGGATCTCGGGGCGGTCCGGCAGCGTGTTGGTCTTGCCGATTCGTCCGAGACCGAGGGCGCGCAGCGTGCCGCGGGTCTTCGGCTTGGCGCCGATACCCGACCTCACCTGGGTGACCGTGATCGTCTTGTCGCTCATTGGTGGCTCACTCACTGCTGGTTGGCGGATGCGCCGGCGGCCATCTGCTTCTGGCGTTCGTTGTAGGCGTTGAGCAATCCCTTGGGCACGAAGTCCTCGGCGGGGATGCCACGGCGCTTGGCGACCTCGTCGGGACGCTGCAGCGACTTCAGGCCGGCGATGGTGGCGCGGGCGACGTTGATGTGATTCGCCGAACCGAGCGACTTGCACAAGATGTCGTGCACGCCGGCTTCTTCGAGGATGATGCGGGCCGCGCCGCCGGCGATGACACCGGTACCGGGTGCGGCCGGCTTCATGAGGACCCGACCACCACCGGTCTCGCCGATCACCGGATGGATGATCGTCGAGCCGGCCAGCGGGACCTCGAACAGGTTCCGTTTGGCTTCTTCGGTGCCCTTCTGGATGGCGAGCGGGACCTCCTTGGCCTTGCCGTATCCGAGGCCGACCTTGCCGTTGCCGTCGCCGATGACGACGAGCGCGGTGAAGCTGAATCGGCGGCCGCCCTTGACGACCTTGGCCACACGGTTGATCGTGATGACCCGCGACTCGCGCAGCCCACCATCGCCCTCGTTGTTGTCATTGCGGTTGTCGCGGTTGTACGACATCAGAACTCCAGACCTGGTTTGTCGTGGTTGACACTGCGGCTTCGGCGATCGCCGCTCGACTCGAACGCCATCAGAACTCCAAGCCTGCTGCTCGGGCAGCTTCGGCGATCGCGGCGATGCGACCGTGATAGGCGAATCCACCGCGGTCGAACACCACGGTGGTGACGCCCGCCGCCTTGGCTCGCTCGGCGATCAGTTCGCCCACGCGTGCTGCAGCGGCGACCGTGCCACCGTTGCCGGCAGCGCGCTGGTCGGCCTCGATGCTCGACGCGGCGGCCAGCGTGACGCCGGCGTCGTCGTCGATCACCTGGACCGAGATGTGCTTGTTCGACCGGTAGACGGCCATGCGCGGCCGAGCGGCGGTGCCGTGCACCTTCTTGCGGACCCGGCGGTGGCGCCGGATCCGACCCTGTCGGCGGGCCTTGGCGATATCACTCATGACGACTGACCCCTACTTCTTCCCGGCCTTGCCGGCCTTGCGCAGAATTCGCTCGCCGGCGTACCGGACGCCCTTGCCCTTGTACGGCTCGGGTTTGCGGATGCTTCGAATGTTGGCGGCCACCTGGCCGACGACCTCTTTGTCGATGCCGGCGACGACCACCTGCGTCGGCTGGGGCACCTCGAAGGTGATCCCCTCCGGCGCGGCGACCTGGACCGGATGGCTGAAGCCGAGGTTCAGTCGCAGCGCGTTCGGGCCCTGCGCCTCGGCGCGGTACCCGACGCCGACGATCTCCAGTTCCTTCTTGTAGCCGTCGGTCACGCCGATGACCATGTTGTTGACCAGGCTGCGCACGAGGCCGTGCAGGGCCTTGTTCTCGCGCTCGTCGTTGGGACGCGTGAACCGCAGTTCGCCGTCGTCCTGGGTGATAGCGATGTCGCCGGGGATCACCCGGCTGAGGGTGCCCTTCGGGCCCGTGACGGTCACGGTGCCGCCGGCGACGGTCACCTCGACACCAGACGGGACGGCGACGGGAGCATTACCGATTCGAGACATGACGTTGCTCTCTCCTGTTCGGGTCTGGCCTCACCAGACGTAGCAGAGGACTTCGCCGCCCACGTTGCGCTGGCGCGCCTCGCGGTCGGTCATCAGCCCATGGCTGGTGGACAGGACGGCCACTCCCAGGCCACCGAGCACGCGCGGCACGGCGTCGGCCTTGCGGTAGACCCGCAGACCTGGGGTGGAGATGCGACGCAGACCGGAGATCGTGCGATCACGATCATCGGAGTACTTCATCTTGATGGTGAGGGTGTCGCCCGGGCCCTTGGTGGACGGTGCCACCTCGAACCCGCCGATGTAGCCCTCGGATTCGAGGACTTTCGCGAGCGCCACCTTCTGCTTCGACGAGGGCATGCGCACCTCGTCGTGCATCGCCGTGTTCGCGTTGCGAATCCGGGTCAGCATGTCGGCGATGGGATCTGTCAGCATGTTGGTTCCTCCCTCACCAGCTCGACTTCGTCAGACCGGGGATCTCGCCGGCGTGTGCCAGCTCGCGCAGGCAGATGCGGCAGAGGCCGAACTTGCGGAACACGGAACGGGCACGGCCGCAGCGGCGGCAGCGCGTGTAGCCGCGAACCTTGAACTTGGGCTTGCCGGCAGCTTTGTTGACGAGTGCTTTCTTGGCCATCTCTATCTCTCTCTTGCCTGCTCGGTCACTTCTTGCCGCCGCGGTACGGACCGCGGCGCCTGTTCTTGCGGGGGGCGGTCTCGGCGTCGACGCCCTTCTTGAACGGGAACCCGAACGCCTCGAGCAACGCCTGACCGGCGTCGTTGGTGTTCGCGGTGGTCACGATCGTGATGTCCATGCCGCGCTGTGCCTCGACCTTGTCGACGTTGATCTCGGGAAACACGGTCTGGTCGTTGAGCCCGAAGGTGTAGTTGCCGCGACCGTCCCACGAGTGAGCGGGTAGACCGCGGAAGTCACGGATTCGGGGGATCGCCACCGACAGGAGGCGGTCGAAGAACTCCCACATGCGGTCGCCCCGGAGGGTGACCTTGGTGCCGATCGCCTGGCCCTCGCGGAGTTTGAAACCGGCGATCGAGTTCTGGGCCTTGGTGACGACGGGCTTCTGACCGGCGATCACCGTCAGCTCATCGACTGCCTTCTCGAGCAGTGAGGGCGTCTGGGTGGCGCGCCCGACGCCCATGTTGATGACGATCTTCTCGAGCTTCGGGATCTGCATCTCGTTCTCGATGCCGAGATCCCTGGCGAGTTGCGCCTTGATCGTGTTGTTGTAGCGCGACTTGAGTCGCGGCTGGGTTGCGGTAGTGGTCATGATCAGATCTCGTCCCCACTCGGGCGTGCGATCCGGACCTTGGCGCCCTTGGAGTTCTCGGAGTACCCGAGTCGGACGGTCTTGCCCTTGTGCACGTACATGACGTTGGATGCGTCGATCGGCATGTCGCGGTCGATGATCCCGGCTTGCTCGTTCGCCCGAGCCGCCCTCTGATGCTTCGACGCGGTGTTCACACCCGTGACGATCACCTTGTTCTGCTTGGGCATGATGCGCTCGACGACGCCTTCTTTGCCCTTGTCCTTGCCCGTGATGACGCGCACGGGGTCGCCTTTTCGGAGTTTCATGTCGTTTCCTCAGATCACTTCCGGTGCGAGCGAGACGATGCGCATGAACCGGCGGTCGCGCAGTTCTCGGCCGACCGGCCCGAAGATGCGGGTGCCGCGCGGCGTGAGGTCGTCCTTGATGAGGACGGCCGCGTTCTCGTCGAAGCGGATGTAGCTGCCATCGGGACGACGCTTCTCCTTCTTGACGCGCACGACGACGCACTTGACGACGTCGCCCTTCTTGACGGCGGCGCCGGGGATGGCGTCCTTGACCGAGGCGACGAAGATGTCGCCGATCGAGGCGTACCGGCGACGCGTGCCGCCGAGCACCTTGATGCAGAGCACCTCGCGGGCACCACTGTTGTCGGCGACTCGCAAACGGGATTCCTGCTGGATCATGGGTTCACCTCGCCCGTTCGATGATCTCGACCAAGCGCCAGCGCTTGTTCTTGCTCAGGGGACGGGTTTCCATCACGCGCACCTTGTCGCCCACGCCGGCGTCGTTGGACTCGTCGTGGGTGTACAGCTTCTTGGTGCGCAGGATGAACTTGTTGTACTTGGCGTGGCGCACACGGTCGGTGACGGTGACGACGATCGTCTTGTCCATCGACACCGACGTGACGACGCCCTCGCGCGTCTTTCGCGCGTGGCGCTCGACGTTCTCGACGTTCTCGTCGGTCGGGTCGTCAGCGGTTGCGGTCGGGTTTGCTTCGCTCATGGTTCTCAGCTCTCTGCCTCGGCCGCCGCGATCTCGCGTTGGCGAATGAGGGTGTTGATGCGTGCGATCTGACGACGCACCTTGGTGATCTCGGCGGTGTTCTCGAGCTGGCCTGTGGCGTTCCGGAAGCGGAGGTTCAACGCCTCGTGCTTCGTCTCGCGGAGCTCGTCGACGAGCTCGTTCAGGTCCATCTCGGCCAGGTTGTGCTTGCGTGCCATCTCAGGTCGTCTCCGTCAGATCTGTTCTTCGCGGGTGATGACGCGAGCCTTGATCGGCAACTTCTGGATCGCCTTGTTCATGGCGAGCTTCGCCTGTTCCTCGTCGGGGTACGACAACTCGAACATGATGCGGCCGGGCCGCACCACGGCCACCCACAGCTCGGGGTTGCCCTTGCCCGAGCCCATACGGGTCTCCGCCGGCTTCTTGGTGACCGGCTTGTCGGGGAAGATGTTGATCCACACCTTGCCGCCGCGGCGGATCGATCGGGTCATGGCGATACGAGCCGCCTCGATCTGGCGGGCGGTGATCCAGCCCGGCTCGAGGGCTTGGATGCCGTACTCGCCGAAGCTGAGCTCGCTGCCACCTTTGGTGAGACCGCGCGTGCGGCCACGATGGTGTTTGCGGTGTGCGACCTTGCGGGGCATCAACATGATGTTGCTCCTCTCCGTTCCTGCTCGACCGGTCAGTCGGCGTCGCGGAAATGCGGCGTCTCGTGACCCTCACGGGTCTGGCGGGCGATGGTCTCTTCCTCGTCGAGCAGCTTCTCGAGCTCGGGGTCGGCATCCTTGATCAGCGGCTGCGTCTCGGGCTCGGGCGCCTGGTCACGACGTCGGGCGGCCGACGACACGACCTTGCGGGGGCCGTCGTCGGCCGTCTGACCGGAGGTCTCGCCGACGGCCATCGCCGCCTCTCGGGCGATCTTGTCCTCGTTGGCTGCCTTGTACGGGAGGATGTCACCCTTGTAGAGCCACACCTTCACCCCGACACGGCCGTTGGAGGTCTTCGCCTCGCGGAAGCCGTAGTCGATGTCGGCACGCAGGGTGTGCAACGGAACGCGCCCCTCGCGGTACCACTCGGTGCGGCTCATCTCCGCGCCGCCGAGGCGACCCGAGCACTGGACGCGGATGCCGAGGGCACCGGCGCGCTGGGCGTTCTGGACGGCACGCTTCATCGCACGGCGGAAGGCGATGCGGTTGGCGAGCTGGTCGGCGACTCCCTGGGCGATCAGAGCTGCGTCGAGCTCGGGGGTCTTGATCTCGACGATGTTGAGCTGGATCTTCGGGTTGCCGGTGATCTTGGTGATCAGCGCCCTCAGCTCGTCGGCCTGGGCGCCACGACGACCGATCACGATGCCCGGACGGGCGGTGTGGACGTCGACGCGCAACTTGTCGCGCGTGCGCTCGATCTCGATGCGGCTGATCGCCGCCGACTCGAGGCGCTGCATGATCGCCTGGCGGATCTGCCAGTCCTCGGTGAGGTACTGCTTGTACTCACGCTCCGAGAACCAGCGGCTCTTCCAGTCGGTGCTCACGCCGAGGCGGAAGCCGTACGGGTTGATCTTCTGACCCATCAGATGGCTCCCTCGTCATCGGCTGAGATTCCGCCTCGCGACATGTGTGTCTCGTCGCTGCGGATTCCCTCTGCACCAGCGGGCAGCTGGATCTGCGTGTTCATCTGTCGCATCGTCAGTCCTCGTCCTTCTGGGTGCCCGGCTTGCTGAAGCCCGCCGCCTCGGCGGACTCCTCGGTGTCGAACCAGACCTCGGCCTTGGTGACCTTGTAGTAGCGGCTGTCGGGCGTGTGGTAGAGCATCGAATCGGCGTTGCCCTTGATCGGGTGGGTGTCGGGGCCGTTGCCCTCGGCGTCGGGGACGACCGAGCCGGCCCACTCGCCGGCCTGATGGTCGCCGCTAGCCCCCGCTTCGCTGGGGCGGCCGGCTTCGTCCGACTCGTCCCCGGCGCTTCGCGCGTCGGCTGCGGACTCGTCGACGGCGCCCTCGACGCTGGCGAAGCCCTGCACCTCGGTGTCGCCGGTGGCGACGAGGTCCTCGGCGGATTCTTCGACGATGTCGTCAGCGGCGTCCTCGACTGCCTCGTCGGCATCGATCGCATCGACGCCTTCCTTCGCCTGCTGAGCGCGCTTGCGGCTGCGCTCGACACGGGCACGGCGGCTCGCCGCGGCGCTCGTGCCGGCGCCCTCGGCGCGGGCCTGCATGATCTCGAGACGCTCGTCGCTCATCCGGGCGACGACGACCGTGATGTGGCACGTGCGCTTGCGGATGCGGGTCGCGCGGCCGCGGGCACGCGGTCGGAACCGACGCAGCGTCGGGCCCTCGTCGGCGAAGCAGGCGAGCACGAACAGCTCGTCGGCGTCGGCGATGTAGGCGCCGTTGTCGGGATCGGTCGCGTTTGCGACGGCACTCGCGAGCACCTTGCGGATGTCGCGTGCGATCCCACGTTCGGTGAACTGGAGCACCTCATCGGCACGGTGCGCCGGGAGACCTCGGATCAGATCGAGCACCACGCGGGCCTTGTATGCCGACGACCTCACGTACTTGGCGGTCGCCTTGGTGCCGTGTCGCTCACCACTGGTCATCGTGGCGGTGGTGGCGCCTTCGTTGAGCTTCGGACCACGCATCAGCGACGAGCCCCCTTCTCCTGCCCGGCGTGGAACCTGAAGGTTCGGGTCGGGCTGAACTCGCCGAGCTTGTGGCCGACCATCGACTCGGTGACGTACACCGGGACGTGCTTGCGGCCGTCGTGCACGGCGATCGTGTGCCCGACCATGTCGGGGATGATGGTGGAGCGACGCGACCAGGTCTTGATGACCTTGCGCTCGCCGGCCTCGTTCTGCTCGTCGACCTTCTTGAGCAGATGCTCGTCGACGAACGGGCCCTTCTTGAGACTGCGGGACATGATGGTTCTCCCTTGCCCTTACCTGCGGCCCCGGCCGGAGCGGCGACGACGGACGATGAGCTTCTGACTGGGCTTCTTCTTCGAACGGGTGCGACCTTCGGGCTTCCCCCACGGCGACACTGCGGGACGGCCGCCCGACGTGCGACCCTCACCGCCACCGAGCGGGTGGTCGACCGGGTTCATCGCGACGCCGCGGGTCTGGGGCTTGACACCCTTCCAGCGGTTGCGACCGGCCTTGCCGATCTTGACGAGCTCGTGCTCGGAGTTGCCGACCTCACCGACGGTGGCGCGGCAATCGATGGCCACCCGACGCATCTCGGTGGACGGCATGCGCAGCGTGGCGAAATCGCCCTCCTTGGCAACGAGTTGCACGGCGATCCCCGCGGAGCGGCCGACCTTGCCACCCTGTCCGGGGCGGAGCTCGACGTTGTGGATCGTGGTCCCGACGGGGATGTAGCGCAGCGGCAGGGCGTTGCCCGGCCTGATGTCGGCACCGTGACCACTCTCGACCTGATCGCCAACGTTGAGGCCCTTGGGCGCCAGGATGTAGGCCTTCTCGCCGTCGGCGTAGTGGAGCAAGGCGATGCGACAGGTGCGGTTCGGGTCGTACTCGATGCCGGCGACCTTCGCGGGCACGCCATCTTTGACGCGTTTGAAGTCGATGACGCGGTAACGCTGCTTGTGGCCGCCACCACGGTGGCGCGACGTCTTGCGACCGTGGGCGTTGCGGCCGCCGGTCTTCGACTTCTTGGCCAGCAGCGACTTCTCGGGCGTCGACCGGGTGACCTCGGAGAAGTCGGACGACGTCTGGAATCGACGGGCTGGGCTGGTGGGTTTGCGGGAACGAATCGCCATGATGGACTCCTGACCTTCCCTTAGTTCTCGAACAGCGGGATCTCACCCGCTGCCAGCGTGACGATGGCTCGCTTCGAATCGGACTTGGAGCCGCGTCGGTTGGTGCCTCGCACGCGCGTCGCCTTGCCCTTGCGATTGAGGGTGTTGACCTTGAGGACCTCGACTCCCCAGATCGCCTGGACTGCGTCGCGGATCTCCGGCTTGCTGGCGCTCGGGTGCACCTTGAACGTGTAGACGCCGGCTTCCATGAGGTCGTAGCTCTTCTCGGAGACCACCGGAGCCAGGATGATGTCGCGTGGATCCTTCATGACTCACTGTCCTTCTGCTGCGAGGCGGGCTTCGAGAAACCGGCGGCCTCGGCGTGTTCCTCGGTGTCGAACCACACCTCGGCCTCGGTGCGGCCGTAGAACGAGCTGCCCGGGGTGTGGTACAGCATCGAGTCGGCGTTGCCCTTGACGAGGTGGGTGTCGGGGCCGTTGCCGTCGGCGTCGGGGAGGACGGCGCCGTCGTACTCGGCGGGCGCGAACTCGGGTGCGATCCTCTCGGCCACGCCGGCCGCCGCGTCGGCGACGCTCCCGGCGGCGTCGGAGACCGACGACGCAACGGACGCAGCGGCGGTCTTGGCGGCGCTGGTGGCGGCCGAGGCGGCCGAGCCAGCTGCGTCGGCGACCGTCCCGGCGGCATCCGCGACAGCTGAGCTGACCGAGGCGATGACGCTGCGGGCTCCATCGTGACTCGGCAACAGGGCCTCGGTGAACACGACGTAGTCGTTGCACAGGACGTCGTAGGCGTTCAGCTCGCCGGGTGCGATCAACTGGACATCGGGGAGGTTGCGGAAGCTGAGCGCGACCGCCGCGTCGTCGCGACCGACGACCACCAGCGCACGGCCCTCGATACCGAGGTCGGCGAGTGCAGCTTTGGCGACCTTGGTACTCGGGCTCGTCCAGCCCCACTCGTCGATGACGACGACCTTGCCCTCGTTGGCACGATCCGACAGCGCCGATCGCAGCGCCAGATTGATCATCTTCTTCGGGGTCTTCTGACCGTACTTGCGCGGCTTGGGCCCGAGGGCGACGCCACCACCGACGAACTGCGGTGAGCGGATCGACCCCTGGCGGGCGTTGCCGGTGCCCTTTTGTCGGTACGGCTTGGCGCCGCCGCCGCGAACTTCGCTGCGTGTCTTGGTGCTCTGGGTACCGGCGCGGCGCGCCGCGAGCTGGGCGGTGACGACCTGGTGCATGACGGGCACGTTCGGCTGGATGCCGAAGGTGGCGTCGTCGAGGTCCACCTTGCCGGTGTCCTTGCCGGCGACGTTCTTCTTGGTGATCTGCGCCATGGTGCTCAGGCTCCCTTGCCGGTCGTGGTGGCGGCCTTCACGGCGTTGCGGACGGACACGACGCCACCGTTTGGACCGGGGACCGAACCCTTGATCAACAACAGGTTGCGCTCGACGTCTGCGTCGACGACCTCGAGGTTGAGCGTCGTCACCTGCTCGTGACCCATGTGGCCGGCCATCCGTTGCCCACGGAACACACGGCCCGGGAACGAACAGGCGCCGACCGATCCGGGCGTGCGGTGGTTCTTGTGGTTGCCGTGGCTGGCGCCCTGCCCCTTGAAGTTGTGACGCTTCATCACGCCGGCGAAGCCCTTGCCCCGGCTGGTTCCCGTGACGTCGACCCGGGTGCCGGCGGCGAGCGACTCGACCGTGATCTCCTGGCCGATCTCGAAGCCATCGACCGAATCGAGACGCAGCTCGACCAGACGCTTGCCCGGTTGGACACCCGCCTTGCCGTAGTGCCCGGCCGTCGGCTTGTTCAGCTTCTTGGCGTCGCGGTGTCCGTAGGTGACCTGCAGGGCCGTGTACCCGTCGCGCTCGTTGGTCTTGATCTGGACGACGCGCATGGGTTCGACACGGAGCACCGTGACCGGCACGACTTTGTCGTCGACCCACTTCTGCGTCATCCCGACCTTCTCGCCGAGAATCACTGTTTGTGCCATGACGGCATCCTTCGTTGATCGAGCCCTCTCGGGCTATCCACTTGGTTCGGATCACTGGGTTCGACCGATGCGCTCCGAGTACCGCCACGAAAAGTGCGGGACTCACGCAAATGCTCCGCCGCCTTCGCAGGCGAGCGGAGCACTCGGTCAAGTTGTCGCCGTGAGGTCCCTGCCGGACGGGCCGGTTCAGGCTCACACGGACATCGATTGCGAATGGAAACTGGGCCCGATTGTCCTCCGGGCACGGCTAGGAAATGCTATCGGGGGGATCTCACCCCCACAACCGAGCGACCGGGCTCGATCGCGATTCCGCGTAGCGATTCCGCGTGGAGATTCCGCGTGGAGATTCCGCGTGGAGATTCCGCGTGGAGATTCCGCGTGGCGACTCCGCGTTCACCCGACCACGGTCGGGATGCGCGAGCGCCTGGCTCAGCTCTCGGTGCGCCGGGTCAGCACGACCACGAAGCTGAGGCGTTCGCCGTCACGCAGAACCTCCACCGACACCTCGTCGCCCGGCTCCCGGTCGCGGATGGCGGCGACCAGCCCGGCGCTGCCGTCGACCGCCGCGTCGTCGACGGCGATGACGATGTCGCCGGCCAGGATCCCGGCGGCAGCGGCGGGCGTCCCGTCCGTGACTTCCCTGATCAACGCGCCTTGTCCGCCGTCGCGACGGTCGTCGAGCCCGACGCCGAGGAAGCCCTCCTCGCGAACCACTCCGTCGGCCTGCTCACGCAACGATTCGATGACCGGCAGCGCCTCCTTCGCCGAGATCGCGAAACCGATGTTGCTCGCGGCGGTGGTCGCATCGCTGCGGGCGACCGCCGTGTTGATCCCGACGACCTGACCAATGGCGTTGACGAGCGGACCGCCCGAGTTGCCCGAGGAGATCGCGGCGTCGGTCTGGATCAGACCGTTGAGCGCACCTCCAGGAGTCTGGATCGTGCGCTGGAGCGCCGAGACGATGCCGAGCGTGACCGACGGGTCACCGTCGAGATCGAGCGCGAAGCCGATCGCGACCACCTCGTCACCGATCCGCACCGAACCGGGGTCGGCGAAGGTTGCGGGCACGTACCCGTCGCCGCTGAGCCGCAACAGCGCGAGATCGTTGCCCGGGTCGGCGGCGAGCAACGTGGCGGCGCGCGGCTCGCTTTCGCCCGCGAGGCGGACGCGGATCTCGGTAGCGCCTTCGACCACGTGGGCGTTGGTGACGATCTCGCCGTCGGCGGTCGTGATCACGCCGGTCCCGATCGAGCCGCTCTCGCCGAACGGACCCTCGAGGTCGGCGCTGATCGTCACGACCGACGGGGCCACGAACTCGGCGACCGACGCGACATCGATCGGGGGGAGCGCATCCTCGCGTGCCGCTCCCACATCGAGCGCAACGCTCGACGCCCGTTCCGGCGGGCGCTGATCCGGCTCGAAGCTCTCGTTGATCATGGCTCCGACGACTCCTGCGCCGACCATCGCCACGGCGAGCGCGAGACCCATCGCCACACGTCGACCCCAACGGCGCGGCGAACGTGGTGATGCCGGCGGCGGAGGCGGCGCGGCGGATGGTGGCGCCGGGATCCCCGGCTGCGCGGGCTCGTGCGAGGTGAGCTCGACCATCGTGGGCGGGCTCCACGCCGGCGGCCCGCCCCTGTCGGGTTGTTCGGTCGCGGTGGTCATGACACTGGTCTATCAAGAGTCGACGGCGACATCTCCTCGTGGCACGTCGCATTCTCAGTTGTCGTTCAGTCCGTGGCACCGGGTCACGCCCGGTCGGCGCTGCGCGAGTGACGTTCGTCGTCACTTGCCATCAGCCCGCAGCAGTGTCATTGTTGCGCTCGCCGACGGCCCGGATGGCCGGCGGGAAGGGGCTCTTTGCATGGACTTGGGTGGTTCGACCGACGACGTGATCGTGCTGGAGAACGTCCGCAAGCAGTTCGGCGACTTCGTCGCCGTCGAGCAGGCGGATTTCTCCATCGCTCGGGGCGAGTTCTTCTCGCTGCTCGGACCATCGGGCTGCGGCAAGACAACCCTGCTCAAGATGATCGCGGGTTTCGAGCAGCCGACCGCCGGACGCGTGATGCTGGAAGGCGTCGACGTGTCGAGTGTCCCGCCGCACGAACGAAACGTGAATACGGTCTTCCAGCAGTACGCCTTGTTCCCGCACATGTCGGTCATCGACAACGTGGCGTTCGGTCTGCGCGGAAAGAGGGTGTCCGAGAGCGAGGCGCTCGAGCGCTCGATGGAGATGCTCGACATCGTCAAGCTGCGAGAATTCGCCCGCCGTCGACCCAATCAGCTCTCCGGTGGCCAGCAGCAGCGCGTCGCCCTGGCCAGGGCCCTGGTCAACATGCCGAGCGCGCTCCTGCTCGACGAGCCGCTCGCTGCGCTCGACCTCAAGCTGCGCGAGGCGATGCAACTCGAGCTGAAGCGGATCCAGCGCGAGGTGGGGATCACGTTCATCTTCGTCACCCACGACCAGCACGAGGCGCTCACGATGAGCGACCGGATCGCCGTGATGAGCCGCGGCCGTGTCGAGCAGATCGGTTCCCCCGAGGAGATCTACGGCAGACCCTCGAGTGTGTTCGTCGCCGGCTTCATCGGTTCGGCCAACCTCCTCCCCGGTTCGGTGGCCGACTCGTCGAGCGTCAACATCGATGCCGGCGCGAGTGTCACGGTGCCGTCGACCGGCGGTGCCGTGGCGGGCGACCCGGTGACTGTCATGATCCGTCCGGAGCGGCTCAACGCCGTCACCGACGCCGTGGATGGCCGCAGTGTCGCCGGCACGATCAGCGACGTGATCTTCGAGGGTTCCTCGATCCGTCTGATCATCCACTTGCCCGACGGCACCGAACTGATGGCGACGGTCGACGACGACGACGACCTACCGCCGCTCCACCAGGGCGGCCCGATCACGTTGACCTGGGCGGCCGACGCACCCTTCGTACTGCAGGGGCGTTCGACGATCATCGGTGCGACCACCACCGACGTCGACGAGGTTCAGGCTGCGCTCGACGGCCAGGCCGACGGGGCAGACGCCGTCGATGACCTCATCACCCCGAGCCGATTCGGGCGCCGCGCCCTGATCGTCGGCGGCAGCCTCGTCGGCGCGGCGGCTGTGGTGGCCGGCGTGCTGCGAGTCACCGGCGACGGAGGCGGTGAGAACGCCCAGGGCCCGGGCAGCGGCGGCACGCTCGGCGGGAACGGCTCGCTCGGCGCTGGCGAGACGGACGTCCGGATCCTGAACTGGCAGGCGTACGTCGACCCGACCGAAGACGGTGTCCCGGGAACGGTCGACCGGTTCGAAGAAGCGAGCGGCGTCTCGGTCCAGTACAGCGAGGATCTCAACGACAACAACGAGTTCTACGCACGGGAGGTCGAGCCGTACCTCGGCACGGGCAACGTCACCAACTGGGACATCATGTGCCCGACGAACTGGATGGCGGCCCGCATGAAGGGTCTCGGCTGGGTCGAGCCGCTGCCGCTCGACCTCATCCCGAACCGGGTCAACCTCGAGTCCCGCTTCCTGGGCCAAGCGTGGGATTTCGGGGCGACCCACAGTCTGCCGTGGCAGGCGGGCATCACCGGGATCGCCTACAACCCTGAGCTCACCGGCCGTGAGCTCCGCAGCTTCAACGACCTGTTCGACCCCGAGTTCAGGGGTCGGGTGGCGATGCTCACCGAGATGCGCGACTCCGTCGGGCTGACGATGCTCGGCATGGGCGCCGACCCGAGCGCGCTCGACGAGGACGCCGCGCTGGCCGCGATCGAGAAGATCGCACAGGCGAACGCAGCTGGCCAGTTCCGTGCCTTCACCGGCAACGAGTACCTCCGCAGTCTCGAGAACGGCGACTTCGTCGCCTGCGTGGCATGGTCGGGGGACATCGTCCAGCTCCAGTACACCCGTCCCGACATCCAGTTCGTCATCCCCGAGGAGGGCGGCATGAGCTGGTACGACACCATGGTGATTCCGAAGGGTGCCGCGAACGGCGCGGCCGCCGCGGACTGGATGAACTTCGTGTACGACCCGGTGCAGGCGGCGCAGATCACGTACTGGGTGCAGTACGTCAGCCCCGTCAAGGGCGTGCGCGACGAGCTGATCAGAATCGGTGACGACGCGGCGGCGCTTGCCGAGAGCCCGATCCTCTTCCCGAGCGAGGACGACTCGGCCCGACTCAGCGTCTTTGCGTCGCTGCCGGACGAGGTCGACGCCAACCTGACCGCCGAGTTCCTGAAGCTGATCGGCGGCTGACGATGGCGACCACCGACGCCACTACCGATCGCAGCCTCCGTGCCGGTAAACGCGTGCCCTACGTGCTCCTGCTACCGGGCATCGTGTTCCTCTTCGTGTTCTTCGTCGTGCCGCTCATCACACTCTTCAAGATCTCGTTGTCGGAGAAACCTGACCGCCTCCGCCCGGAGTACGATTTCACCTGGGCGTGGGACAACTTCGAACAGGCCTTCACCCGCTTCGGCGGGCACCTCGTCAGGGCATTCGCCTTCGCCGGGGTGGCAACCGTGCTGTGCGCGCTCATCGCCTACCCGATCGCGTACTTCATCGCCTTCAAAGCAGGCGGCGTCAAGAACATCCTGCTCGGCCTGGTGATGATCCCGTTCTTCACGAGTTTCCTGTTGCGCACGATCGCCTGGCAGTCGTTGCTCGCGGACAGCGGCCCCGTCGTCGGTCTCCTCGAGGCGATCAGTCTCGACGGTGTGCTCGACTCGCTCGGCATCATGCAGAACGGGGCGATCCTCAACACGCGCATCGCGGTCATCGGCGGACTCACCTACAACTTCTTGCCGTTCATGCTGCTGCCGATCTACGTGAGCCTCGAGAAGATCGATCCGCGACTCATGGATGCGTCGGCCGACCTCTACTCCCCGTTCAGGCGCACGTTCACCAAGATCATCCTGCCGCTCTCACTCCCTGGCGTCTTCGCCGGGACGCTCCTCACGTTCATCCCGGCGACGGGCGACTTCATCAACGCCGAGTTCCTCGGCGACCCTGAGTCACGGCGGGTGATCGGCAACGCTGTGCGGACCCAGTTCCTGAACCAGAACGACTATCCCGCTGCGGCCGCGATCAGCTTCGTTCTCATGGCGATCATCACGGCGATCGTGTTCGTGTACGCCCGGTTCCTCGGCACCGAAGATCTCGCGTAGGAGTCGACATGACGAAACGGCCGCTCGGCACCACCATCCTGTACATCGTCACGATCTTCGGCTTCGCGTATCTCGCCGTTCCACTCGTCACGATCGCGGTGTTCACCTTCAACGAACCGGCCGGACGCTTCAACACCGCGTGGCAGGGCTTCACGTGGGACAACTGGGCGAACGCCTTCGAGAGCAGCGACTACCTCAGCGCGTTCGGACAGAGCATCAAGGTCGCCCTCATCGCGTGCACGATCGCCACGGTGATCGGTGGCCTGATGTCGCTCGCGGTCGCCCGGTACCGGATCCAGGGCGGCGCAGCGATCAACATGCTGCTGATCCTGCCGCTGACCACGCCCGAGATCGTGATGGGAGCGTCGCTGTTCACGTTGTTCTTCAACCAGGAGGTAGGGCGGGGATTCTGGACCATCGTGATCGCCCACACCCTGTTCTGTGTGTCGTTCGTGGCACTGACGGTCAAGGCCCGGCTTCGTGGGCTCGACTGGTCGCTGGAGGACGCTGCGGCCGATCTCGGGTCGCCGCCATTGCGTACCTTCGCCAAGGTCACCTTCCCGATGATCGTACCCGGCATTGCGGCGGCGTTCATGCTGTCGCTGGCGCTGTCGATCGACGACTACATCATCACGTCGTTCGTCGCGGGCAACGTCTCGACCTATCCGCGCGAAGTGTTCGACTCGTCACGGATCGAGATCCCCCCTCAGGTACACGTCATCGCGACCATGACGATGCTTGCCGCGATCAGCATCATCGTGGCCTCGACGATCGCCGGCTACCGGCGCGACGCGAAGATCAAGTAGCTCCGGCGACCTCACGACCGGCACGTCCTTCGGGCCGTGCCCACCCGTCGCGCGCTGGCGATGGCGGCGCGTGGCGTGCCCTGCAAACGAGCGAGCCGGCGGCTGTCGCCGCCGGCTCGTCCGGATCGTTCCTGCCTGCCGAGTGTTCACCCGGCGACGGCCTCAGCTCTGCTGGATCTTGATCTCGATGTCGACACCGGCCGGCAGCTCGATGCGCTGCAGCGAGTCGATCGTCTTGGCGTTGGGATTGACGATGTCGATCAACCGCTTGTGGACGCGCATCTCGAAGTGCTCCCGCGAATCCTTGTCGACGTGGGGGCCGCGGATCACGGTGTAGCGGTGCTTGTCGGTCGGCAACGGGATCGGGCCACGGATGGTGGCATCGGTCCGGTTGACCGTCTCGACGATCTTCTTCGTCGACTGGTCGATGATCTCGTGGTCGAACGCCTTCAAGCGGATTCGAATGTTCTGGGCCATGTCACTGCTCTCGATTCAGTTTGATTCGAATGTTCACTTGATGATGTTGATGACGCGGCCGGCGCCCACGGTGCGGCCACCCTCACGGATCGCGAACCGCAACCCCTCATCCATCGCGATCGGCTTGCCGAGCTCCACCGTCATCTCCACATTGTCACCCGGCATCACCATCTCCGTCCCCGACGGCAACTCGATCGTCCCCGTCACATCCGTCGTCCGGAAAAAGAACTGCGGCCGGTAGTTGTTGAAGAACGGCTTGTGACGACCACCCTCCTCCTTCGTCAACACATACACCTGACCCGTGAAATTCGTGTGCGGCGTGATCGACCCCGGCTTACACAACACCTGACCACGCTCCACATCCTCCTTCGCCGTCCCCCGCAACAACGCACCGATGTTGTCGCCCGCCTGCCCCTGATCCAACAACTTCCGGAACATCTCCACACCCGTACACGTCGTCTTCTGCGTATCACGCAACCCGACGATCTCAATCTCATCACCGGTGTTGATCACCCCCTGCTCCACCTTCCCGGTCACCACCGTCCCACGACCCGTAATCGTGAACACATCCTCGATCGGCATCAAGAACGGCTTATCCAACTCACGCACCGGCTCCGGAATATACGAATCACACGCCTCCATCAACTCCATCACCTTCTCCTGCGCCTCCGCGTCCCCCTCCAACGCCTTCAACGCCGACACCGCCACGATCGGACACTCATCACCATCGAACTCGTACTCGTTCAACAACTCACGAATCTCCAACTCCACCAACTCCAACAACTCGGCATCATCCACCATGTCCGCCTTGTTCAACGCCACCACGATCGACGGCACCCCCACCTGACGCGCCAACAACACATGCTCACGCGTCTGCGGCATCGGACCATCCGTCGCCGCCACCACCAAAATCGCGCCATCCACCTGCGCCGCACCCGTAATCATGTTCTTGATATAATCCGCATGCCCCGGCATATCCACATGCGCATAATGACGATGCTCCGTCTCATACTCAATATGAGCAATCGAAATCGTAATCCCACGCGCCTTCTCCTCCGGCGCCTTATCAATCGTGTCAAACGCCGAAAACTCCGCCAACCCACGATCCGCCAACGTCTTAGAAATCGCCGCCGTCAACGTCGTCTTCCCATGATCAATATGACCCATCGTGCCAATATTCACATGCGGCTTCGTACGCTCAAACTTCGCCTTGCTCATTGTCTTTCCTCAATGCTTGCTTTCTACGACTGACGTCGTCTGGGATCTGGTGGGTTGTCAAGGAACTCGGAATTCCGGGTGACCGTGGCGATCACTCGCCGCGGACTCGCTTCACGATGTCGGAAGCGATCGACTCGGGCACCTGTTGGTACTGCGCGAACTGCATCGTGTAGGTGGCGCGGCCCTGGGTGCGCGAGCGAAGGTCGGTACTGTACCCGAACATCTCCGAGAGCGGCACCTGCGCCTTGATCTGCTGGACGTTCCCGTTGGCTTCCATGCCCTCGACACGACCGCGACGGCTGTTCAGGTCGCCGATGACGTCGCCCATGTAGTCCTCGGGGGTGACGACCTCGACCGACATGATCGGCTCGAGCAGCACGGGACCGGCTTTGGCGGCAGCCTCCTTGAAGCCCATCTGACCGGCGATCTTGAACGCCATCTCCGACGAGTCGACGTCGTGGTACTGGCCGTCGACGAGGCTGACCTTGACGTCGACCATGCCGTACCCGGCGAGCACGCCCGATTCGAGCCCGGCCTGGATGCCCTGGTTGGTGGGCTGGATGTACTCGCGGGGCACCTTGCCGCCCGTGATCTTGTCCTCGAACTCGTAGCCCTTGCCGGGGTTCGGCTCGATCTTGAGCTTCACGACGGCGAACTGACCTGAACCACCTGACTGCTTGATGTGGCGGTACTCGTAGGAGTCGACGGTCTTGGTGACCGTCTCGCGGTAGGCGACCTGTGGCTTGCCGACGGTGGCCTCGACGTTGAACTCGCGCATCATGCGGTCGACGAGCACCTCGAGGTGGAGCTCGCCCATGCCGGAGATCACGGTCTGACCGGTCTCGTCGTCGGTGCGGATGCGGAACGTCGGATCCTCGTCGGAGAGCGACTTGAGCGCCTTGCCGAGCTTGTCTTGGTCGGACTTCGTCTTCGGCTCGATGGCCACGTGGATGACGGGCTCGGGGAACTCCATCCGCTCCAGGATCACGAGCGCATCGCGGTCGCAGAGGGTGTCACCGGTGGTGACCTCCTTGAAGCCGAGACCGGCGACGATGTCACCGGCCATCGCGACATCGAGGTCCTCGCGCTGGTTGGCGTGCATCAACAGGATGCGACCGAGCCGCTCGCGCTTCTCCTTGGTCGAGTTGTAGACCTCGTCACCCTTGTTGACCTCGCCGGAGTAGACGCGGAAGTAGGTGAGCTTGCCGAACGGGTCGGCGACGATCTTGAACGCCAACGCCGCGAAGGGCTCGTCGTTCGGACCGCGAGTGAGGTCCTCGTCGCCACGCATGTTCGTGCCATGGGCCGGCTCGACGTCGATCGGCGACGGCAGGTAGTCGATGACGGCGTCGAGCATCGGCTGGACACCCTTGTTCTTGAACGCCGAGCCGCAGAGAATCGGCACGAAGTCGTTGTTCAGCGTGCCCTGGCGGATCGCCTTCTTGATCATGTCGATCGGCACGTCCTCGCCCCCGAGGTAGAGCTCCATCAGCTCCTCGCTCTCGGTCGCGATCGTCTCCATGAGGTGTTCGCGGTACTCGTTGGCCTGATCGAGCATGTGCTCGGGGATGTCGAGCTCGTCCCACTTGGCGCCGAGCTCCTCGTCGCGCCACACCAGCGCCTTCATCTTCACGAGGTCGACGAGACCGATGAACGGCTCGTTCGATTCGGGTCCACCGGCGCCGATCGGGAGCTGCAGCACGAGCGGGTTGGCCTCGAGGCGGTTCTCCACCATCTCGACGGTGCGGTAGAAGTTGGCACCGATGCGGTCCATCTTGTTGACGAAGCAGAACCGGGGCACGTTGTACTTGTTGGCCTGACGCCACACGGTCTCGGTCTGGGGCTCGACGCCGGCGACCGAGTCGAACACGGTGACCGCGCCGTCGAGCACGCGCAGCGAGCGCTCGACTTCGATGGTGAAATCGACGTGGCCGGGGGTGTCGATGATGTTGATGCGATGGTTGTTCCAGACACAGGTCGTCGCGGCTGACGTGATCGTGATGCCGCGCTCCTGCTCCTGCGCCATGTGGTCCATGGTGGCAGCGCCGTCGTGGACCTCGCCGATCTTGTAGCTCTTCCCGGTGTAGTAGAGGATGCGCTCGGTCGTCGTGGTCTTGCCGGCATCGATGTGGGCCATGATGCCGATGTTGCGGGTGCGCTCGAGGGGAAACTCACGCTTGGCCATCGTCAGATCACTTCCGTCTTTCGGGTCGAACTCTCAAGGAACACGGGGCTGGTCGGGACAGGCCGAACCGGCCACGAACACGGTTGTCGAGTGTATCGGCGCACCCGGAACATCAACCCTGTACGAAGCGGGTTTCCCGCCGTCGCTCCGGGGCCTGTTCCGCGCAGTCGTCGCCGCCCACGGCGCACGACCGCTCGCATCGGGAGGAGGGGTGTCGCGTCAGTGGCCGGAGATGTACTGGCTGAGGGCCTGGTTCTCCTGCTCGAGTTGGGTCAGCCTCGCCTTGACGACGTCGCCGATCGACACGATCCCTGCGAGGTGTCCGGCAGCATCGACGACGGGCAGATGGCGGATCCGGCGCTCGGTCATGAGCGACATGAGGCGGTCGACGCCGTCGCCGACCGAACACGTGACGACATCGGTCGACATGATCGATCCGACCCGCCCGTCGAGCGCCGCTGCACCACGGGCCGCCGCCCTCACGATGTCGCGTTCGGAGACGATGCCTTCGATCGCCCGACCGTCACCGGAGACGACGAGTGCGCCGATCCGGCGCTCCCCCAGCACCCGGATCGCGTCGTGCAACGTTGCCGTCTGCGCGATCGTCGCGACCTCGGTCCCCTTCGATCCGATGATCGATTGGACGTTCATCCACACACCCCTCTCATTGCCCCGGCGACGAACCTAGTGCGGTCGTGAACGGCGCTCAAGCTGTGTCCGCGAATGGTCGGTGACGTTCAGGTGGCCGACCGACGTCGCTCCGGCCACCCCACGATCGATTGATCCGACAACATTCATCGAAGCACGTCGTGTGAGCGAGTCCATCCATGCCCGCCGACCTCCACCGCCGAGCACGAACGTGCCGCGCTCGGCGAACCTGCTCGCCGCGCCATCGTCGACGAGCTCAGGGTGATCGATCGGCCCCGAACGAGCTCGCGCAGCTGGTCCATCGGCCGGCGAGCCTCCTCGTACACGACCTCGACACCCTCCAACGACGAACGAGCGCGGCTGGTGGAACGCCGCTCGGTGAGCGGTGATCGCCACCGAAGATGCGTCCTACCCACCGCAGCCGCGGTAGGCGTGGCGCGGACGGGCCGGCAAACGCGCCGATCGGTCGAGCCCGCTTCGTCGGTACTCATCACTCCGCGCGCTCACAGCTCGCCACAGCCTCGTGAGCCAAGGTACATCGACCGTCGGCCGACTCCGCCCAGCACGCAGCCGGCCGATGCCGAGCTCCAGGCGCCATCTGCGACCGCCGCGTCGTGCACCACGATCCGCCTCTGACCGGCCGTGCAGGTGCTCGATGAGAGCGTCGGCATCGAGCGGCGTGTGATCACGACCGTCCACCACGCCTTGCTCTCGGGAGCGCTCTACCCGTGGGGCGGCCTCGGCGCAGCCCTCTGGGATTCAGCCGGTTTCCCCTTCGTGACGTGGCCGCTCACCACCCGCCGGCCGGCACTCCCCGAACGCGAGACGACCCGCCCGACCGGGCGGGTCGCTCTGAGTTCGTGAACCTCGCTGCCGTGCCGTGCGGCGTCACCAGCGGTAGTGAGCGAACGCCTTGTTCGACTCCGCCATCTTCTGCATGTCGTCGCGCTTCTTCATCGCCGCGCCGAGCCCGTTGGCGGCATCCATGAGCTCGTTGGCCAGGCATTCGGCCATCGACTTCTCGCGCCGTGCGCGGCTGTAGTCGACCAACCAACGGATCGCCAGCGTCGAGGCGCGGCGAGGACGGACCTCGACCGGCACCTGATACGTCGCGCCACCCACCCGGCGGCTGCGGACCTCGAGCGGCGGCTTCACGTTGTCGACCGCACGCTTGACGGTGTCGAGCGGCTCGTCGTTGGTCTTGGCGGCGATGATGCTCATCGCGTCGTAGACGATCTTCTCGGCGATGCTGCGCTTGCCGTGCAGCATGACCTTGTTGATCAGCTGGGTGACGACCACCGAGCGGTAGATCGGATCCGCGACGAGTTCGCGGCGGGGAGCGGGACCCTTACGAGGCATGACTCACTTCTCGACTTTCGCGCCGTAGCGGCTGCGAGCCTGCTTGCGTCCCTTGACGCCGGCTGCGTCGAGAGCTCCGCGGATGATCTTGTAGCGCACGCCTGGCAGGTCGCGGACACGACCGCCGCGGACGAGCACGATCGAGTGCTCCTGGAGGTTGTGACCCTCGCCGGGGATGTACGCCGTGACCTCGATGCCGCTCGACAGACGGACGCGGGCGACCTTACGGAGCGCCGAGTTCGGCTTCTTGGGCGTCGTGGTGTACACACGGGTGCACACACCGCGACGCTGGGGCGATCCCTTGAGCGCCGGGGTCTTGCTCTTGGTGAACTTCGAGCTCCGGCCCTGCCGGACGAGCTGCTGGATGGTGGGCACGAGGCAACCTTCTTCGATGGTGTCGAGTCGCTGCACGCTCAGCACGAACGAGGGACCTTCCCTCTGCGCAGGACCCTGCAATGTTATGGGCGTGAGGACGGGTCGGCAACCTGCCGGACCGGGGTCAGCCCAGCTGGATCCGCTTGCCGTCGAGCTTCACCGTGGCAGCGAGGATCGCCCCGCCGACGAGGTCGTCGCCCTTCACCTCGACCTTGGCGCCCGGCGCAGCGAACACGCCGGACCACTCCAGGTCGTCGCCCTTGACCTCGATCGCCTTCTTCTTGCAGTCGTCGAGACCGGCCAGGACAGTCGGCAGATCGTTGGAGGCCGGGCCGAACCGGAGGCCGTCGCCTTTGATCTTGACCTCGCCCGTCGCCACGATGGTGACGCCCGTCAGATCGGCATCGTCGAGATCGATCTCGACGTCGCCGTCGACGAAGTGGATGCCCGGCGACAGCGCCCTCGTCACGTCGAGATCGTCGTCGTAGGCCCGGTATCCGGCGGTGGTCGAGAACTCGCCACCAGGAGCGAAGTCGCGGACCGACCAGTCGAGCCGGCTGACCGTCGGGTCGGCGTCGTATCGCACGCCCTCGGATCGGACGTCGTCGTCGACGTCGGCCGCGTCGCCGTGCGAGATCGGGCCGACGATCTCGATCTGCTTGCCCTTGACCTTCATCTCGCCGTTCGATCGCAGACCACCCAGGATGGTGACGTCGTCGCCCTTGACCTCGATGCCCTTGCCGCACGAGTCGTCGGCGATCGCCAGGATCCCGTACCCCTGGGTGAACTTCCGGATGACGGGCGGGGGCAGGGTGGCCACGGCGATCGTCGTCGTCGTGGTCGGTGTGGTCGTGGTCGGCGTGGTCGTGGTGGTCGTGGTGGTGGTCGTCGTCGGTGTGGTCGTCGTGGTGGTCGGGACCGGCGGCATCGCACAGTGCGACTCGTTCGCCGACGCAGTGCCCTTCTTGCCGCCCTCCCAGTACACGGTGGCGCCGGCGTACGGCTCGGCGGTCGAGAAGAACTGCGTCTCGCCGGCCCGGAGGATGCCGGTGCGGAACGGCGCTCCACCGCCCACGCGGATCTCGTACGCCACGGGGCCGACCTCGTTCTCCGAGCGGACACGCCAGACGTAGCTCCCCGCGGGGTACTCGGTGTCGACGCCGAGGTAGTCGTCGTTCTCGATGTCACCGCCGCTGGCCGCCCGGCACATGAACGTCACCCGCAGGAGCGCCGACGCCGTCGGCGCGACGGTCGTGGTGGTGGTCGTGGTCGTGGTGGTGGTCGTGGTGGTGGTCGTGGTGGTGGTGGTGGCCGGATCGGGCTCGGTGCGACCAGTGATGACGGTCGCGGCTCCTGCGCCGCCCGAGTTCCAGGCGGTCACCATGATGCTGAGTTCGCTGTCGGGCGTCAGCGCGTCGGCGAAGAAGCGCAGATCCTCGACCCACGCGTGCTCCTCGATGCCGCCGCCGATGACGGCGACCTCGTACACGGTGGCTGCGTCGGCGACATCGGAGACCGCAGGCTCACGCCAACCGATCTTCACCGCCGTGTCCGAAACGCTGGTGTCGAGATCACGGACGGCCCCGGGTCGCCGGGTCGCCGTCGAGGAATCGGGCCGCCAACCGCCCTCACCGACGAAGGTCGGCGAGAGCACCGCGGCAGGCACGACCTCGATCGGAGCGCCGGGGCGGCTCCATGCGACGGCCAGGTGATCGAGGTCGAACGCGTGCACGCTGATCGCTTCGATGTAGTAGGCGCGGCCGGCGTGCAAGCGGTACGTCTCGCTGGTCTGGCTGCGGTAGCGATCCCACTGGTACTGCTTCGTCCAGCCGGCGACCGAGGCGATCACCTCGGCTCCGTCGACGGCCACACCGTCGGGGTTGAACAGCAGTCGGGCGTCGTCGTCGGCGGCGAGGTGGAACGTGTAGTCGCCGGTGACCTGGGGTCGGAGCACGGCGCGCAGGCGTGCTGCGTGGTTGTCGCCGAGCATCGGGGGGGTCTCCAAGCCGAACGACAGTGTCTCGGTCGAGATCGGATCCAGACCCGTGGGCACGGACGTCAAGGTCCACCACCCGGTGTCCCAACGGTCGTAGCTCACGGCAGGCCGAGGGCCCGGAACAGGAGCCACCGGAGTCGGGTAGTCGCCCTCCTCGGTCATCAGGACGACCGTTGCGGCAGGTTGACGAGCTGCGGCGGTGGCGGGCCACACCTCGAGCAGGTACCGGCTGCCGGGCACCAGGTTCACGAACTCGACCGCAGTGTCGGTGACCACGGCCTCGAGCACCTGGCCCGCACCTTCCAGGCGCACGTCGTACCAATCGGCACCGTCGACAGCGCTCCACTCGACCGACAGCCGGTCGGTGCTGCGACTCCAATTCCACTGCGGATCGCTCATCGGAGCAGGCGTGCCGTCGAGCCCGGCGGGGGTGTCGGTGCGCCAGCCGCCACCGCCGAGCGATGTGGCATCGAGCACCGCCGCCGGCACGAGGCGACGCTGGAAGCCGTCACGCCGCTCCCAGGCGACCGAGAAGTGGTCGCCGCCGGAACCTTCCTTCCCGATCACTTCGACGTAGTACTGCTGGCCGGCGTCGAGCCAGATGAAGGTCGTCTGCTGGCTCGCGAAGCGATCCCACTGGTGGGGCGTGGTCCAGCCTGCGACGTACGCGACGCGCTCGGCGCCGAGCGGATCGTCGCCGCGGGGGTTGAGGAAGAGACGGGCGTCGTCGTCGCCGGCGATCGCGAACCGGTACGCACCGGACTCGTGCGGGGTGAGCAGTGTTCGCATCCGCACGGCGTACTGGTCGCCGACGTTCGACGGAGCTTCGAAGTCACCGGTGAGCTCGGAGGTCTGGTCGGGTTCCGTCCCGAGTGCGACATCGCCGAGCGACTGGCCCCATCGCTCGTTCCAGATGTCGTAGCTCACGGTGCCCGACGGCGCCGCGCTCTCCGGGACGTAGGGCGCAGCGTCGACCTCGGGTGCGTCGTCAGCGACCGGGTCGCCCGGCGCGTCGACGACCGTCGCGGCGGCGACACCGCCGGCGAAGAGAACCGGGACCACGGCGGAAACGAGGAGGAGTCCGGTGAGCGTGGTGGGCGCGAGACGTCGCATGACAGCGATATCGGGCAACGATCACAGCACTTGAGCTGAATTTTGCATGCTTGTCGACAACTTGAACTTGACAGACCGGCCTCACCCCGGACGGTCCACCCCACTGCTCCCACTCGCACCCAGGAGAACACCGATGTCGAACACCAACGAGCTCGCCGCACTGATCGAGAGCTCCCCCGAGTACACCTGGCTGGAACAGGCTGCGTGCGGCGATCTCGAACTGGACCAGCTCGAGATGTTCTTCGTCGAGGCGGGTCGAACGCTCTCCCGCGAGGCCGCTGCGATGTGCGAGCGCTGCCCGGTCCGCCAGGACTGCCTCGACCACGCTGCCAGCCGCGACATCGCCGGCGGCTACTTCGGTGGGATGTCGCCGTCGAAGCGTCGCCGACTGATCAGCGGACGCCACGGCGACACCACGGCCTGACGGTCGCTCGTTCGGCCGATCGCCCCGGCGCGCTCGGCGGACTCGCCCAGGGGGACGACGACCACGACGCCACGCTCCCGGCGAGGACGCCACGCTCCCGGCGAGCGTGATCGTCGGCTTCCGATCGACGGCGACGACCCGAAGGCGGCGACTCCATCGGGGCCGGCACGCGGGTCACACCTTGGCGTACTCGGACCCGCTCGAACCGGGCAGCCGAGTCGTCGAGGGCCGATCTGCCAACTGGAGCCGGATCGTGTCCGCCCAACTCACGGCCTCGCCGTACGCCGACTGCACCTCGTCGAGCCGGCCGGGCGCGAGCTGGAGGATGGTCTGCACATCGGCGTCCTCGCAGGCCCTGATCAAGTTCATGACGCGACCCAGTTCGCCGGTGCCACGCAGCAACGCGTCCTCGATCGCGATCGAGACCGGGAGCTCCTCCAAGAGCTCGTCCATCGGCGTGCTGTACAGCGAGTCGGTGACGGAGAGCAACCCGACGGTGAACGCGCTGCTCCGCAGCTCCGGCGCCGGCGCCAGCGCACTCGCGAGGCGCGCACGTGCTGCGCCGAGGGCGATCAGTTCAGCGCTCGCGTCGGTCGACGCCGAGAGGGCGAGCAATGTCGCGAGGTGGCGAACCTGCGTCACGCCGAGCAGCACGATCGCATGCCGGAGCGACTCCACCCGACGATCGAGCCCGAAGGCGCTCGAGTTCACGATCGCCAGGACCCGGAATGCCAAGGTCGGATCGGTACCGACCAATTGCTCGACGCGGTCGATCGAGATGTCGTTGCGCTGCATCTCGGCGAGCAACGACAACGTCGATGTCACGCTCGACGGGCGAGCAGCCCGGCTCATCACCTCGGGTCGGGCGAAGAAGTACCCCTGGAACAGGTCGAAGCCGGCCTCGAGCGCCGTGGCGAACGCAGGCATCGACTCGATCTTCTCGGCGACGAGCAGCGCTCGCGGCTGGCGGGCGCGCACCTCAGCGACGATGCGCTGGATCTCGTCGTCCTCGAGGGTCGAGCACTCGACCTTGACCATGCTCACGAGTCCGAGCGCGGACGAGGTCGCGAGCTGTCGGTGGGAGACGATGTTGTCGAGAGCGAAGTGGTATCCGTCGCGGCGTGCGACCACCAACGCTTCCATGGTGCGACCGTCGAGCGGTTCGTCCTCGCGCAGTTCGATGATGATGCCCTCCGGTGGGAGCGCGCGATGGAGCCCCGCGACGATCAGCTCGGGACTGGCATTGATGAAGCCGAACCGGTCACCGATGATTCGCTCCATGCCCCAGTCGAGCAGGGCGCGCTCGATGACGCAGCGGGTGGCGTCGTCGGGATCGTCGAACATGACCTGGTCGGTCATGCCGTTGCGATACAGGAGCTCGTAGCCGAACGTCCGTCGGTCGCGGTCGAAGATCGGCTGACGGGCGAGGAAGACGTGGTTGGTCATCGGTGGCCTGGCCTTGTTGGGTCGCTGGTGTTATCGGCGCCGCATCGTCGGTGTGATACCGGGTGGAGTCGGTGCTGGGATCGCAGATGGTGTCGGTCGACGGTCGAGGGTGATGCGGAAGTGGTCGAATGGTGGCCACTGAGCGTGGCGATAACGGCCAGTTCGTCATGAATCCGTGGTCGCGTCGTTGTATTATGTGAGAATCGTCCCGAACCGACCGGTCCGCGCCACTAGGTGACGATCCCTGACTCGGCCACCCGGTCACCGAGAGCACAACGAGCCCACCGGGCAGCCACACTCGCGAATCGGACGATCTGATGAACATGGACCGCAAGGCTCGAGGCCGCGACGCCAAGTCGCTCACGAACGCGTCGGACGATCCGGCCAGCGGATCGGGCCCCCGGTTGATCGTGCCGTCGGCCGACATCTTGGCCATCGTCCGCCACGCCGAGCCACCGTCCACCGCGCCGCACCCCCTCGCTCCGTATGTCGTGCGCGTCGGAGTCGACCCGGTCGACTGGGTGCTGACCGACGACGTCGTGGCGTTCGCGACCGGCGATGTGACGCAAGGTTTCGCCGAGTGGCGCTCGACGTGGGAACGGGTCTGGACCCTCGACTCGGCGTTGAGCATCGGCCGCCTTCTCGCGCTGGCCCGGGAGCTGGACCTGGGGACCAGACTCGAGGCGGTGCTCAACCGGCACCTCACCGACGACGAGGACGTCGTGCTGCCGCCCGATGCCCAACCGGTCGTCATGGAGCAACTGACACGACTTGCCGAGACGATCCGCGAACGCGACGCCCATGGGTTCGGAATCGTCGACCGCACGCCCGACACCGAGCGTGTCGGACTCGCACGCGCCTGGCCCGCTTGTGGCGAATCCGAGATCGTCGCTGCCGACCAACACACCGAGGTCCGCTTCCAGCCCGACATCGGGCTGGTCGTCGCGACCGGCACCGGCCCCGATCGAGTCGTGATCGCGGCCGTCGACGACGTCAGGCTCGACGGCAACACGTACATCGTCTCGGGGTCCGGCCTCACGATCTCCCTCGATCCCGGGCACGGACGTCCACTGTCGTGGTTGATGCCCGGCAGCACCGAATGGCGGGTCAGGCGCATCCCGGAGATCGTCGCCTGGGCACGGACCTTCGGTGGGCTGGAGGAGGCCCATCGATATGCATCCGGGCTCAGGTTGCCGCTGCGCCTGACCCGACATCGACCGATCATGCCTGCACCGGGTCCGACGACGACCTGACCGCAGAACGTCGACCTCGACACGCCTCACACCGCCGGGCCCTGGTACCACCGGGCCCTGGTGCGGTCACGCCGTGGGATCGGCCGGGTCCGAGCGGTGACCATCGGTCAACGATTTCCCAGCTTGAATCAAGAATCCGTAAAGTTGCTGTCCCTCGAACGGGACGCCGGGACTCTCTCACGGGTGACCAGCCGCTTCGCCACTCATCACCGCACCCACTCGCCCGACGTCGTCGATCTCGCCCGTCAACTGCTCGGCGCCGCTCCTCACGAGCGCTCGCGTTGCAGCCGCTCACTGCCACGGCCCGACCGCACCGACGTCGATGAGCTGCTCCTCGACACCGCAGCCGGCGTGTTGGCGCAGCTCCGAGTGTTGGGCGAGCTCTGCCGAGTGCCGGCCGATCGCGATCGTGTGGTCGTCGAGATCTACGCGACGGCAGAGACCCACGAAGTCGCGCCGATCGGAGCGATCGGGGTGACCTGCATGCTGGCCGAACTCTTGCAGGAACCGTGCGAGATCGAGCTCGCGAGCACGCTCGTGCGGGCCCGGAACGCATTCTCGGATCAGGAGTTGCTCGACGGTGCCGCGGCGATGTGCGCCGCCACCTCGTGGCACCTCGGAGACCGCCTCGGTATCGACCCGCTCGACGTCATCGGCGAGGTGTACTCGCAACGCGACGAATCACTCGGCACTGCACTGCACCGCTGCCGGAAGCATCACCGGTCGATCTGAACCTCCGATTCGGCGGCGGCCGGCACCGCGTCGCGACGGCGATGACGGACGATCGATCTCGGCCGGACCGAGCCCGGAGCGGGGTGGGTGCGAGCCGACGGGGGCAGCCCTGGGCAGGGGCAGCGAGCGAGGTCGGCCGTGTCCTCAGACTTGATGAGGGCGATACTCCCAGTGCCACGGCTCGCGTGGCACCGCCTCGACGAAGCCGAAGCGTGGGCCGTTGACCCGCAGCCACTCGAGCATGCTCGGGTCACGGACGTCGGCATCGACCGCAAGCCCCCAACCGTGGTTGGAGGTTCCCGGCTTCGCTGCCAGGCCTCCTTGGCTGTACAGGCCCTTACGAGCCGCCAGGTCGACCTGCTGGTCGTAGGTGCGATACGAGTCCGTGATGCGGAGCTCGAGGCCCTCGCTCGCTGCAGCAGCCACGAGACCGTCCCATGCGGCCGCGGCCGGTGCGTAGAGGCGGTGGCCCGACTGTGCCAGCGGCTGGAGACGATCGGCACCGATCTGACCGTTCCCGATCGCCGACAACTCCGGCGGCACCGGCATCGAGCCGTACCCGCCGATCCGACGGGTACCCGGGGCGGCATGCACCGGAGGCGTCGGCGAGTACGACGAGCTCATCGGCCGCGACCCCACCGAGTCGACGGAGAACCGCTCGGGCAAACGCGTGGCGACCGCGCGGGACGTGGGAGCCGTGTCGGCGACCGACGTCGCCGGTGTGCCCCGGCTGGCCGCCACGGCTTGTTCGTAGGCGGCGCCGAACGGGTCGAACTCGTTCGTCGACAGCGTGCGAACGGGGGTCTGCGAACGGACCGACGGGAGTGCCGACTCGATTCGGCCGATCCGGGCGATCACGTCGCCGACGCCGCTGGGCAGTTGCATGAGAACGATCGTGCGGAGTTCGGGCCCGCCGTCAAGCGGGTGGACCGCCGCGCGGCCTCAGTGGGCGACGACGCCCGGCTGCTGCTCGGCGATCCGGTTGAGGCGGCGCAACACGATCGGGTGCTGGAGCTTGGCGAGTGCCTTGGCCTCGATCTGGCGCACCGCTTCTCGCGACAGCGCCAACGACTCGCCGATGTCGGCCAGCTTCTCGACCGGCTCGCCGTCGAGACCGAACCGCCGAACGATGACATAGAGCTCGCGGGGATCCAGCGCCTTGAGTCCGAACTCCTCGAGCGCGACCAGTGCGAGCTTGGAGATCACGGTCGACTCGGTGCCGGGACCGTCGGCGGGGATCGTGTCGGCCACCTCTCCCGAGTCGTCATCGCCGGTCGGCTGGTGGATCGACGTCAGCCGGGGCGGCGCCAGAACGCGACGGACCTGGGCGACGGTGACACCGGCCGCGGCCGCGACCTCTTCATCGGAGGGCTGGTAGGCCTCGTCGATGCCCTGCAGCTGACGGTACGCCCGGAGGATTGCCGGCCGCTTCTCGAAGTCGCCGAGGTTGAGGTTCGGGTGGTCGAGGTCGCGAACCGAGCGGAGTACTTCACGCTGGATCGGCTTGAAGGCCCACTGCCCGAAGACGCCGCTGCCGGGGTCGTAGCTGTCGATCGCCCGCATCAGACCCAAGAGGCCCGCCGACTCGAACTCCGCCCGATCCTCTGCCGAAGCGGCTCCGCCGAATCGGCGGGTGTAGGAGCGGACGAGGCCCATGTTGTAGTCGACGATCTGGGCGGTCACGTCGTCGAGCCGGCGGCGCAGGATGCGGACCCGTCGATGCTGCTCACCCATCTCGACGGCAGCCACGTCCAGTTCGGCGCGCAGTTCGTTGCGGCGCTCGAACAGGACGGCGTTGCCGTCGCGAAACGAGTCAACCTGTTCGTCGTGGGTGAGAGCCATCTGAGTCCGTCCTTTGATTCACCGGTTGTGGTCGTGGTCCACGGGTGGCCGGTTGCCAGGGCTATCGGGGCGTTCTGTGGCGAGCTGAAGAGACAAATTTTCAGAAGTTTGGCAATAGCCAAGCGATACCGACGTAATGGCGACACGGGACCCGAATCGACGCCGGCGTACGCGTCGACCACGAAGAATTCGAACTCGACCAGCGCAACGAGCGACCCTCCGGCCGCGTCCGATCACCAACCCGATCGCCAACCCGACCACCGTCGCCATCGCCCTCCCGGCGACGTCTCCATCCCCCTCCCGGTCTGCGGTCTCGATCACCCTCGCGACCGTCGTCCCGGGGCGTCGCGCCCGGGTTCGTCGCGCCTCCGGCACGACCATCGAGAAATTCTTGGCCACCTGGTTGCACGACCGCACGGGGTCCGCACTGTTGTCCTCGCCCCTCGGGGTAGGTCCAACGGATTGGACCTCAACAGCACACACGACCCTTACATGGAGGTAAGGCAATGCGAATCAACCAGAACAGCATGGCGATCAACGCCTACCGCAACCTGTCGAGCAACAACATCATGCTCGGCAAGTCGCTCGAGAAGCTCTCTTCGGGCTTCCGCATCAACCGGGCCGCCGACGACGCCTCCGGCCTCGTCATCAGCCAGGGCCTGCGTGCCCAGGTGAGCGGACTCCGTCAGGCAACCCGCAACGCTCAGGACGGCATCTCGGTCGTGCAGACCGCTGAAGGCGCTCTGAACGAGGTTCACACCATGCTCAACCGCATGCGTGACCTGGCAGTCCAGTCCGCGAACACCGGTTCGAGCGATGCGACCGCGGTCGCCGCTGCTCAGGCCGAGATCGACGAGCTGGCTTCGGAGATCACCCGGATCTCGGACAACACCAAGTTCGGCCAGAAGGCCCTCTTGGACGGCACCTACAACGGCGACTTCCAGATCGGCGCCAACGCCGGCGAGACGTTGAACATCACGGTCGCCGACACCGACGCCACGGCACTGGCCGTCAATGCGCTGAACGTGTCGACGGGCGCCGGAGCTGCGATCACGGCGGTCGACGCCGCGATCGCGACCGTGTCGGCCACTCGCGGCACGCTGGGTGCGAAGCAGAACCGCTTCGAGTCCATCATCAACAACCTGCAGGTGACGACCGAGAACCTGGTCGCCTCGGAGAGCCGGATCCGTGACACGGACATGGCGGCCGAGATGACCAACTTCACCAAGGGCCAGATCCTGTCCCAGGCGAGCACCTCGATGCTGGCCCAGGCCAACCAGGTTCCCCAGTCGGTGCTCGCACTCCTGCGGTGATCTGATTCGGGTCCCCCCACCCCACAGCACATCGGGGGTCCGGTCGACGACCGGACCCCCGAGTGCGTTCTCCGACCCCACCGAGCGAACTGGAGCACGCGATGGACATCGGCGGCATCGACGCAGACCAGATCGTCAGCCAACTCATGCAGATCGAAGCGCGACCGCTGGTCGCGCTTCAGGCACGGAAGGACGACGCGAAGGCTGCGTCCGACGCGATCGGACGCATCCGCAGCAAGATCGACGCGTTCCGGCTCGCAGCCGATCGCCTCAGCTTGTTCACATCGTTCGATCGGTACTCCGCATCCGTCACCGACGAGTCCGCCATCGCCGCCAAGGTCACCGGCTCTGCGAGCGCGAGCTCACTGGCCTTCACCGTCGACCAGCTCGCGCAGGCACACGGTCTCAGGTCGGTGGGCACCGTCGCGAGCGGAGGCGTCACCGTCACCGCCGACTCGCTCCTCGCGGTGGCTTCGGGCACCAGAACGATCGGCATCGGTACCGTTCGGGCCGGCGCCGGACTCGCGGCGGGAAGCCTCACCGTGGCGGTCACACAGGCGTCGGCAGCCGCCTCGTCGAGCGGCACGGCGGCCCTCCAGACATCGACTGTCATCGATGCGACGAACTCCAGCTTGGATCTCACCGTCAACGGCACGGCCCGCACCGTCACGATCGCCAGCGGCACGTACGACCCTGCCGCACTCGTCAGCGCCGTGCAGGCGGCACTCGACGCAAGCGGGGGCGGCGTCGTCGCTTCTCTCGACGGTGACGGCTCGATCGAGATCTCGACGGCCCGAGAAGGCTCGGCCGCCACCCTCCAGATCACCGGCGGGAACGCCCTCGGTACGCTCGCACTCGGCGTCGACGCGTCCACACGCATCGGAGTCGACGGTGTCATCGACATCGGCGGCACGACCACCACCATCTCATCGGCCGAGCCCGGCGCGGCCCTCGCTCTCGACACCGGCTCCGGCACACTCGACATCACCTTCTCGGGCGGATTGCGTGTCGGTGAGGCCGATGTCGAGGTCGTCTCGACCGGCGACCGCAGCTTGACCGATGTCGCGGCCGCGATCACACGCGCGAACGCAGGAGTCAGCGCGGCGGCCGTTCGGGTCGGCACCGGCGCCTGGCGGCTCCAACTCAGCGCCGGCGCGACCGGGGACGATGGCGCGATCTCGATCGACGGATCGGTCTTCTCCGGACTCGGGGGGATGGTCGAATCATCGGCAGCACGCAACGCCCAGATCACGATCGGCTCCGGACCGGGCGCCTATCAGGTGCAGGCGTCGGGCAACACGTTCATCGACGTCGTCCCCGGTGTGACCCTGACCGCCAAGCAGGTCACGACCGCACCGGTCACGGTGTCGGTCGGCCGCGACGACGCTGCGCTCGCGGACGACGTCGAGAAGATGATCGTCACCGTGAACGAGCTGCTCGCCGACATCAAGGTGCAGACCCGCGCCGACCCCAAGGCCGGCACGTCGGGTCCGCTAGCTGGCAACGCAACGATCCGCCGTCTGGCCGATCAGATCCGCGACGCCGTCGCCGGACAGGTCACCGGGCTGTCGACGTCGCTGCCGTCCTCGGTCGGGATCGAGCGAGACCGCAACGGCACGATCACCTTCGACCGGGAACGATTCCTCGCTGCTGTCGCCGACGATCCGTCGGGCGTCGCCCGCTTGTTCAGCCGTGGGGGCACGGAGACCGGCAACGCCGTGTTCGCCGTCGCCAACGGCTCGACCATCCGCGGGTCGTACGCCGTCGAGGTCACCACCGCAGCGACCCGAGCGACATCGGCCCTGCTCTTCGACGGTGGCGCATCGACGGCGCAGCGCGTCGGGGTACGAGTCGGCACCGTCACGGCCACGCTCGACGTCCAGCCGGGACAGACCGCTGCGCAGATCGTGAGCGATCTCAACACGGCCCTGGCCGAAGCAGGGCTCAGCGCCGTGGCCGAGGTCGATGGCACGGGCGTTCGGGTTCGCGCCGGTGCATGGGGTCTGGCCGGCAACTTCGACCTGAACACCGACGTCCTCGGCGCCGGGACGTGGGACAGCCTGGCCGGCACCGATGTACAGGGAACCATCGACGGCGTGGCGGCCACGGGAACCGGACGCCGGTTGCAGCTCGCTTCGAGCGCCGGCAGCCCGGCCGCCGGACTCGGCGTCGACGTCGCCGCCGGCGTGACGGGGGCGATCGGCACCGTCGACTACCTCCCCGGCATCGCCGCCCGCGTCGTCGAGGTCACCACCTCGCTGACGCGCGCCGAGACGGGGTTGATCACATCGGCCAAGGCCTTCGCCGAGGGTCGGATCGACGACTTCGACGATCAGATCGCCCGGCTCGAGGACCGGCTGATCATCCGCGAGACGAACATGCGACGTCAGTGGGCCAACCTCCAGACCCTCCTCAGCGGTCTCCAGAACCAGGGGTCGTGGTTGTCGGGCCAACTCTCGTCGCTCAGCAACAACTGGGGTCCGAGCTGACGGCTCCGCCCCATGATCGAGCAGTCGATCACCCCATGGCGGGATCGCCGGTACTCGACACTGTCGAGCCCAACTGAATTCAGGAGAACGATCGATGCACCATCCAAACGCCAACTCGATGAACGCCGGGCGCGAGCAGTTCGCGTCCGATCGTCTCGAGACGGCGTCGAACGCTCGAGTCGTCATCCTCTGCTTCGACCGACTCGACCGAGATCTCCTGCAAGCGCGAGAGGCAATCGCCCGCATCGACCACTTCGCGACCAACGAAGCGCTCGCTCACGCCCAGGATCTGCTCGGTGAGATGGCGGCGATGCTCGACCTCGAGGCGTGGGAGCATGCCCGATCGCTACTCGCCGTCTACGACTACCTGTTGCGCCTCTTGCAGACGGCCAACATCCACAAGGCCGACGGCCTCGTCGCCGAGGCCCAGGTCTTGATCGGCGAGATCGGCACAGCCTTCCGCACGGCAGCCCAGTCGGCGACGGGACCCACGGTCCTGCCGAGTGCGCGGCGCGAGGCAGTCGATTCGGAGACCGAGCCACAGAGCTGGTCGGTCACGGCATGAACGACCAAGCGGATCGGACCGCGATCTGGGCGGATCTGCTCGACGAGCTCGAGCGGGTGATCGAGGCACAGGCGCGTTCGCTCGCGGCCGAGGGTGATCTCGCCGGAGCCCCTGCGTTCGAGCCACCCGAGATCGTCCCGCCGCTGCCACCTGCGCTCGCAGCCCGGGCGCTGGATCTGTCAGAGCGCTCGGCGGCGGTGCTCGCGCTCGCCCGGGAGCTCGCCGACCGCACCCAACCGCTCGAACCACCGCGACGCCACCACCGGACCCGCTCCGGTGGTTCGTCGATCGTCTTCGACGAGCTGGCGTGAGGTGACCCGTGTTGGCGGTCGATGTCGCAGGAGTGGTGCTCGTGGCAGGCATCCTCGTGCTCTGCGGCACGACCACCATCACGGCGCTCACGCTGCCGTCGTTCAGCCCGACCCTGCGTCGACGCCAGCGCCGCCGACGCGTCCCGTTCGCCGTGGAACCCAAGGCACCGCTCGCCCTCCCGCCTGCTCCTCGACATCGACGCAGCTCGGCGGACGGTCCCGTGCGGGATGGCGACATCGATGCCGCCTGGGATCTCATCGAGCGGCTGCTCGAACACGACCCGGACCGCCTCGCCGACGTCCTGACGCGCTGGATCAGCAGCGCACACGACCCAGACGACGATTCCGAGGAGAACACCCGATCGTGAGCACGACCCGCTATGTGAGCCCGGCGACACCGTTCCAGGTTCCCGTGCTCCCGCCACTGGCCGCCGTGCGCGATCGGCACGACGAGATCGCCGAGCACCGGGCTCGGCTGCGAGACGAGGGCTACCGCGATGGCTATCAGGCCGGCCTGGATGCCGCAGCCGAGCGCATCGACGCAGCCGTCGCCGAGCACCACCACGCGTCGGAACGCTTCGCTCGAGCGAGCGCCGTGATCGAGGCCGCAGCGAAGGATCTGGAGCGTCGCGACCGCGTCGGCATCGCCGAGCTGGAGCAGGAGGCCGTCGATCTGGCCATGGCGCTGACGACCGAGATCATCGGACGTGAACTCGCCGCGATCGACCAACCGGTCCTCGACGCCCTCGGGCGGGCTGCCGGTCTCCTGCCGGATCGAGGCGAGCCGACGTTGCGTGTCCACCCCGACGATGTGCAGGTCGTCCAGGATACCGTCAGTGCCGATCCGCTCCGATGGACCGCATCGGCGGAAGTCGTGGCCGACGCGACCGTCGAGCGCGGCGGCTGCATCGTCGACGTCGGGGCGTGCCGCATCGATGCCCAGATCTGCACCGCGCTGGAGCGCCTCCGCGCGGTCCTCGGTTGATTCGACCAACCACGTCGATCGCAACGCGATCACCTCTGGACTCGAACCTCCTTGCGCACGGCGCCGACTCCGCACAGTCATCGACGTGATCATCCCGATCTCCGACACCACCACGAGCGCACTGCATCGTGCGCTCGACGGGCTCGACCGCCGCCAGCAGGCCACGGTGGCCAACCTGGCGAACCTCGAGACACCCGACTACCACGCCCGAGAGGTCTCCTTCGAGGAGAGTCTGAGGGCGGCGATCTCCGACGGCCGGCCTGCCGACGCTGCCATCAGCGTCGACCGGTCCTTGGCGCCGACCCGCTTGAACGGCAACAACGTGAACATCGACGTCGAACTGATGACGGCGTCGGAGACCAAGCTCCGCCAACAGCTCGCGATCGAAGGTCTCAACGCCAAGTACCGGCTCCTCCGTACCGCCATCTCGGGCCGCTGATCCAGCAGCACGAACCCACCGCACACCATCACCAACCACCGGCACGAAACCAGCAGCACGAAACCAGCAGCACGAAACCAGCAGCACGAACCCGCCAGCACGACCCACCCGACGACGACCCACCCCGCGACGACAGGAACCCGCATCACATGTCACAGGTCTTCTCCACCCTCGGCGTCGCCCAGTCCGGCATGGGCACCTACAAGCTCTGGATCGACGCACTGGCGGACAACGTCGCCAACATCGACAACGTCACGTCCACCGACCAGGCGGCATTCCGGGAACGATTCGTCCTGGTGTCACCGGTCGAGGACGAGAGCGGCGCCGGCGCGGGCGTCGAGGTGACCGGCGCGGCCTTCGGCGACCCGAACGGCCGCATCATGTACGAGCCGAACCATCCGCTCGCCGACGTCAACGGCATGGTGCGCCGACCCGACATCGATCTCTCGGATCAGATGGTGTTCCTCCAACTCGCGCAGCGTGGGTACCAGGCGAACATCAACGCATTCGAACGAGCCCGCGAGGCCTACGAGGCTGCGCTGTCGATCGGTCAGTGAACATGAGCATCGGACCCATCTCCTCCGCCGGCATGTCGAACATCGGCGGGTTGTCCGGACTCGGCGCACCGAGGCCGACGGCAGCCGCTCCCGCCGAGGCCGGCGGGACGTCGTTCGGCGAATCGATCGGCAAGGCGCTCGATCAGCTCTCGGCCAGCCACCAGGAAGCCGACCGCCTCGCAGTCCAGGCCTCCACCGGCGACCTCAACGCCGTGCACGACTACACGATCGCCGCCACCGAGGCCCAGCTCATGACCCAGCTGACCGTCGAGGTGCGCAACCGTGCGATCGAGGCCTTCAACGACATCATGCGAATGCAGGTCTGATCGATGTCCGACTCCCTGTCTCTCCAAACGACCGGCCCGGCCGGTGGGAATCCGATGCTCTCCACGCTCACCCGTCTGTCCCCGATTCAGAAGATCGCGCTGGGCGCCGCGGTCCTCACCCTGGTCGCCGGCTCGCTCGTGCTCACACGCTCGGGCCCGGGCACCGCGATGGCGGCCATGTACACCGATCTGGAACCACGTGACGCGGCCGCCGTCACCGACGAGCTGATCAGCCGCGGCGTCGAGTACGAGCTGGCCGACGGTGGCCGGACGGTGCTGGTACCGCGCGACGAGGTGTACGACCTGCGCGTCGGTCTGTCCGGCGAGGGCCTGCCGAGCTCCAGCGAGGGCTATGCCCTCCTCGACCGTCAGGGCATCACGACGTCGGAGTTCCGCCAGCGGATCGACTACCAGCGCGCCCTCGAGGGAGAGCTCTCTCGCACCCTGCGCTCGATCGACGGCATCGATGCGGCCACGGTCCACCTCGCCCTGCCGGAGGAGTCCGTGTTCGTCGACGAACCGGTCGAACCGACCGCGTCGGTGCTCGTCCGAACCGGTGGGATGAACTCCGTGTCGTCCGACCAGGTCAATGCGATGGTGCACCTGGTGTCGTCGTCGGTGAAGGGCATGACGCCCGAGAACGTCACCGTCGCCGATGCAACGGGCGCCGTGTTGTGGGCGGGCGGCGACACCGCCGGCGGCCTGGCAGGCGGCGATCAGCGATCCGACGTCACGACCTCGTTCGAGAACGAGATGGCGAGCGCGCTGCGCACCCTCGTCGGTCGGGTTGCAGGTCTCGACAGCGTCGCGGTGACGGTCCAGGCCGACCTCGACCTCACCGAACGCCAATCGACCACGGAATCGTTCGACTCCAGCGACGCCGAATCGGGCGTGGTCATCGCCGAACGCACGACGACCGAGACGTACAGCGGCGCCGATCAGGCGGGCACGACCGGAGTGCTCGGCCCGGACGGGGCGCCGGTTGCAGAGTCCGATCCAGCGGGTTCGGAGAGCAGCTATTCCAAGGACGACGCCGAACGCACGTACGCGGTCAACCGCACCGTCGAGTCCACCACCGTCGCGCCGGGTGAGGTCACCCGGTTGAACGTCGCCGTGCTCGTCGACGAAGCGGTCGTCTCGGAGGAACAGCGCGCTGCGATCGAGGCGATGATCGGCACCGCAGCGGGCGTCGATCTGGCCCGCGGCGATCAGGTCGCGGTCACGAGGCTGCCATTCGACACGAGCGCCGCCGACGGAGCGATCGCAGCGGCCGAGGAGGAGGCTGCGGCGGCGGCCGCCGCCGAGCGCTCGTCGCTGATCCGAACCGGCGTCATCGCCGGCGTCGTCCTGATCGCCATGCTGCTCGCCTACCGGAGCACACGGCGTGCCCGCCGCGAGGTCGCCACGCCGATCGACATCGGAGCGATCCGCGCCGCGCGTGTCGATGAGCCGAGCATCGAAGCCCCCGTCACGGATCGACCGGCGATCAATCCGGTCGCGAAGGCCTCCCAGGATGCGTTGGATGAGCTGAGCGCGCTCGCCGACCGCCGTCCCGAGGAAGTGGCCCAGATCCTCCAGAGTTGGCTGAGCGAGGAAGCGGCGACCAAGTGACGGCCACCGCAATGCTCCCGACGCAGGACGCCGGCGACGAACCGGACGATGCCCTGGCGTTCGAGGTGCCACCGCTCGACCACCTGAACGGTGCCCAGAAGGCCGCGATCATCCTCCTGAAGCTCGGGCGCGACCGTTCGGCCAAGATCATGAAGATGCTCGGCGACCGCGAGGTCACCCGGGTGACCGCCGAGATCGTCCAGGCCCAGTCCGTCCGACGCGAGGACGCCGACGCGTCTCTGCTCGAGTTCGCCACCATGCTCAAGGCGAACGACAAGTTGGCGACCGGCGGTGTCGAACGAGCCAGGGAGCTCCTCGAGGCATCGCTCGGTGAGGAACGGGCCGCCGAGATCCTCGACAACTTCCGCGTCTCGATGGCGTCGGCGCCGTTCGAGTTCCTGCGCAAGACCGATCCACGCCAGGTGCTCAACTTCTTGTCCGGCGAGCATCCCCAGACCGTCGCGCTCGTGCTCGCCCACATGCCGCCGGAGCAGTCGTCGGTCGTCCTGGGCGGACTCGACCAGGAGATGCAGCGCGACGTCTCGATCCGGATCGCCAAGCTGGAGCCGACATCGCCCGAGGTCATCGCCCAGATGGAGTCGGTGCTGGAACGGCGTTTCGGCGCGACCAGTGTGCGATCCAAGGCCGAGCGCGCCGACGGCGTGCAGACACTCATCGACATCCTGAACCGGTCCGACCGGGCAACCGAACGGTCGATCTTCGAGGGCCTCGAAGAGCGCGAAGGTGAGCTCGCCGAGCACGTCCGGTCGCGGATGTTCGTGTTCGAGGACATCGTCTCGCTCGACGACAAGGCGGTCCAGCTCATCCTCCGCCAGGTCGACACCAAGGAGCTGGCGACGGCGCTGAAGGGCGTTCGTCCCGAGGTGAAGGAGAAGATCGGGCAGAACATGTCCGAGCGAGCGGCACAGAACCTCGACGAGGAGATCTCGATGCTCGGCCCGGTCCGCATGAAGACGGTCGAAGAGGCGCAGGGCGCGGTCGTCCGCTCGATCCGAGCGCTCGAGGAGAGCGGCCAGATCGTGATCACGCGTGGCGGCGAAGAGTTCGTCGACTGACCGGTCGAGCCAACCTCGGCCGAAACTCGACCCTCCCGGGTCTCGCGGCAGCCGCCGATCGAGACGTCTCAGCGGACAGACGATCACGATCCGGTCCCCGATGCCCTCGGCATGGTGCCCTCGGCCGCTTCGCCCGACTCCGCGGCGGCACGTCCCGGCGACATCGTCGAGCCTGCTGGCGTCAGCGCCGAACTCCGGACAGTCGTCGGCGAGCCCACGGATCGGGCTGACGGTTGCCAGGGATCGGCTCGCCGCACGACGAAGCACCAGCCCATGACCCTCACAGATCTCGATCCGACCTCCACCCTCCACGGCACGTCCGCACCCGACCAGTCGGTCGACAACTCCGGCCTGGCAGCGCGATTCGGACTCGCACGCGCCGCGATCGGACCAGCCGTGACCGGCACGGTCGACCGCATCGTGGGGCTCAGCTTCGATGTCGCCGGGCTCGATCTCCCGCTCGGCGCCGCCGTCCGGATCCTCGACGGGAGTGGGTTGACCGGCGAGGTGGTGGGCTGCGGGAACGGACGCGTGACATGCATGCCGTACGGGGAGCTCCGCGGGATCCGCGTCGGGACGCGGGTGATCGGCACCGGGGGTGCGCCGACCGTCCCCGTCGGCCCGCGACTGCTCGGTCGTGTCGTGGATGCGCTCGGCAACCCGCTCGACGATGGCCCACCGCTCGACGGTTGCCCGACCGCGACCCTCGACGGACTGCCGCCGCACCCGCTCCGTCGTGCTCGTGTCGACGAACCACTCTCGCTCGGGGTCCGGACCTGGGACACGCTCGCCGCCATGGGGAAGGGTCAGCGCGTCGGCGTGTTCGCCGGCTCCGGTGTCGGCAAGTCCACCCTGATGGGCATGGTCGCCCGCGGGTCGACAGCCGACGTCAACGTCGTGGCGCTGATCGGCGAACGTGGCCGCGAGGTCCGGGAGTTCATCGAGGCCGAGCTCGGCGACGAAGGCCTCCAACGATCGGTCGTGGTCGTCGCGACGTCCGACACCCCCGCCCTCGTGCGTCTCCGGGCCGCCGCCGCGGCCACGCGCATCGCCGAGTCGTTCCGCGACGACGGTGCCGACGTGGTGCTGATGATGGACTCCCTCACCAGGTACTGCATGGCCCAGCGCGAGATCGGATTGTCGGCTGGCGAACCCCCCACCTCACGCGGGTACCCGCCGAGCGTGTTCAGCCTGCTCCCCAAACTCCTCGAACGGGCCGGCACCGCCGAGCGGGGTTCGATCACCGGGATCTACACCGTGTTGGTCGACGGCGACGATCACAACGAGCCGATCGCCGATGCAGCCCGCTCGATCCTCGACGGCCACATCGTGCTGTCACGGAAGCTGGCGCACGCCGGCACGTACCCGGCGATCGACCCCCTCGCATCCGTCAGTCGCGTCGCCTCCTCCGTGACCACGGACGACGAGCAGGCGCTCGCTCGTGAGCTGCGGCAGTTGCTGGCCGCCTACGCCGACGCTCGCGACCTGATCGAGATCGGCGCGTACGTGGCCGGCACCAACCCGACCGTCGATCGCGCCGTCGCGCTCAAGCCGGCGATCGACGCCTTCCTGCGTCAGCAGGTGCAGGACCGCACCGTTGCCCCGGACGCGTTCGCCCGACTGGCCGCACTCCTGCGAGGCGTCGCATGAGCGGCCGCCGACTCGATGCCGTCGTACGGGTCCGCGCGCTGCGAGAACAACTCGCACGGGGCGAGGTCTCGCTGCGCCATGCCTCGCTCACCGACCGGCAGCACGCCGAAGCCGCCGCATGGCAGGCGATTCGGGACGCCGGCGAACCCAGCGCGGTCGACGGCCGGCTGTTCGTCGGCCGGCGGGCCATGCTCTCCGCCGGAGTCCGCGAGGCGGATGCTGCCGTCGAGGCGACCGGGGTCGCACGTGTCGAGCTCGACCACGCAGCAGATCACTGGCGGCAGACCGCCCGGCGCCTCGACGGGATCGAACGCCTCGTCGAACGACTCGCCGACGAAGCCGAGGGCGACGAGCGACGTCGCGACGCCAACGACCTCGACGATCTCGTCGTCATGCGCTGGCAAGGTCTCGCGATCGGGGTCGGTCGATGACCACCGGATCACTCTCCTCGGTGATGCAGCGGATGGCACAGATCGACGCTCGGTTCGGGCGGTCGGTACCCGCAACGATCATCGACCAGCCCACGCCGCCGACGTCCACCGGCGGTTCGACCGGGCTCGGCACCACTCCGGTGGCGTCGGCGCCCGACTTCCGCAGCGTGTTCGAGCGCACGGCCGCCGATCCGGCGGCAGTGCTCGCCGGATCGACCTCGACATCGGTCGCCACCCCGCTCGCCACGACCGCCGCCCATCCGCTCGACGCCATGGTCGATCAACTCGCCGCTGCCGGCATGCTGCCGGTGCTGCCCGAGCGGTCCGCCGCACACGCACCCGGATCGACCGGCATCGGCAGCAACCTGGCCGGCCCAGCCGACGACGAGGTCGCCCTCGTCGATCCCACGGCGGCCATCACGCCGCCGGCGCACTCGAGCACGATCGCAACCGCGGTGCCGTCTGGCACCCCGTTCGCGGCCGAATTCGAGTCGGCCGCCGCCCGGCACGGCGTTCCGGCCCGCCTGCTCGCCGCCGTCGGATGGGTCGAGTCGCGCTACCAGACCGACGCGGTGAGCCCCGACGGGGCGATGGGTGTGATGCAGATCATGCCGATGACCGCACGAGAACTCGGTGTCGATCCGCACGATCCGATCGACGCGATCGACGGCGCCGCTCGTCTCCTGGCCGACCACCAACGCCGGTTCGGCTCCTGGGACCTCGCCCTCGCCGCCTATCACTCGGGCGCCGGTGCGGTCTCCCGCAACGGCAACGTGGCACCGCCACGTGCTGCAACCTACGTCCAACGCGTCCACGACCGACTGGAGCACATGTGACCACGCCCACCCTCCTGCCCGCAGCAGGCGCACCCCGATCGGCCGCGCCACCAATGCCGTCGACGCCGGTGGCGTCGACCCAATCGGCACCGAGGTCGGGTTCCGGCTCGGGCTCCTTCGAGGAGGTGTACCGGCCACACGTGAACGAACGGAACGAGGCTCCGAAGCCCCGTCTCGACGATCAGGACGGGTGGCGAGCCAAGCGCGAGAGCGACGCAGCCGACACGTCGGGCTCGCAACCGGAGCACAGCGTGCACCGTTCGGCCACCGACCGACCGGCCGGGACGAGCGCCGACGCCGCATCCGATCCGGTCCCCTCCACGGAACGACCGAACGATGCGCATCCGACCGCCGACATCGCCGAGCCGCTGCGCCGCGGCGACCGACCGGACGGCCCGGTTCCGCTCGAGGTGATCGCGGACTCGTTGCTCGCCGCGCTCGCACGCATCTCGGCGAGTTCTACGAACGGCGACAACGCGCCAGCACCGTCCGGCGACATCGCCACAGCGACGACGGTCGCCACGACGGTCACGTCCCCGCTCGCCGCGCCGGCTTCGGCAATCCGCGCCGAGCCGATCCATCCGGCGTGGCCCGATGCGACCCCGCCGGCGTCGAGCGGCGACGACACCGTTGCGCGAGCCGGAGCGACGTCCACCTCGGTCATCCAACCCGCAACGTCGGACTCGACGCCGGTGGCCGCGACCACCTCCGACACGGACGCCTGGCCGGAGTCCACCCACGCACATCCGACGCTCCCCACTGGTGATCCAACGGTCGTGCTGGCACCGCAGGCGAGGCTGGCCACGAGTTCGCAGCCGTTGCAGGCGTCGTCGGCGACGCCAGTGCCGTCGGCGGACACACCACTCGTTGGTGGTCCGGGGCACGGCAAGCCCTCGAACGGCCCGGTCGACCGCTGGCCGACCGCGGACGTGGCGCCGATCGTCACTGCCCTCGCCACGGCCGCCACCACGCCGATAGCCACCACGCCCGACCGCAACGTACCCGAACGGCTCGCGCCCGAGCCGACCACGCCCGATCCTGCCGCGATCGAGCCCAACCTCACCGTGCCCGGTGACACCGTTCCCGACCACCTGGTACCCGCAAAGATCGCGCCACGCGATGGCGCGCCGATCGACACCCCGCCGACGACCCCTCCGGTCCCCGCTGCGACACTTCCGACGACCACCGCCAAGACGGATGCGAACCCCACCGTCGACGCGGCCGTCGTGGTCGGCACCGCCGGTACCTCGGACACCGCCGGCACCGCTGGCAAGAGCGCAGGCACGGCCGACGGGACCGCGGTCGGTGAAGGTCGCCCCGTGCGATCCACCCACCCGCCGAGCGAGTCGACCGCAGCGCCCTCGGAGATCGATCCGACCATCCTCGAGGGCGGCGACGTCGACGGCGAGACGGACGACGCTCGAACCGCCGGACGTGGCACCGGGGAGGTCGCTGTCGACGCGGACGCCGAGGGCGCGAGCGCCGCTGGCACCTCGAACACCTCCACGTCGGGAGGAGACCATCGATCAGGATTCGGATCGAGCGGAACGGACTCGCCATCGACCCGGGCCGCGCCATCGACGGTGCAGACCGGCGACCCGGCCGCGTCGACAGCCGAGTCCGCTCAACGGCGCGCCACCGCGCACACCCAGGCGAACGACCTGCTCGCCCGGGCCGAACTGCGACGCCTGACGTCCGGAGGCTCGCGCCTCGGGCTCCAGCTCGGAACCTCCGATCTCGGGCCGATCCGCATCGAGGCCATCGACCGTGGCGACGGGCTCCAGCTCCACCTTCGATCCGACCAGGCGGCAACCCGCGCCCTGCTCGACGCTCACCTCGACGAACTCCGTGATCAACTGCGCGCCGATGGCATCGATCTCGGATCGCTCGACGTGGGAGGTGGCGACCGGGAATCCGGGTCCGACTCGTCGCCCGAGGCTTCCCATCGTTCCCCGATCGAGCACCGCTCGATCAGACGATCGTCGATCGCGGCACTCCCGACCAGGGCACCCGTTGCTCCCGACCCCGTCGACGGCATCGATCTTCGAATCTGACCGACCCCGATCTCCACACGAACGAGAGGCCTGCCCATCATGCCCACCGCACCCATCGACGCCATCGGCGTGACCACGCCCGCCCAACAGCCGATGGCACGGCCCGTCGACAACCCTGGGGCACTGCTCGACCGAGATGCCTTCCTCAAGCTGCTGGTCGCCCAACTGAAGTACCAGGACCCGACCAAGCCGGCCGACGCATCACAGATGCTCGCCCAGTCGGCCCAGCTCACGATGGTCGATCGGCTCAACGAGCTCGCGACCGCGTTCGAGGCGGGCGCAGCGACTCAGCGGCTGTCGCTCGCAGGCACGATCGTCGGCCGCGACATCACGTTCGTCGACGCCGACGGCCTCCAGGTCACCGCGACCGTCGAGACGGCGAGCGTCGAGAACGACGAACTGACCGTCATCGCCGGTGGGTACTCCGTGCCGTTCGGGGCCATCGTTTCGGTCCACGCCCCAGCTGCGCCACCCGTTCTTCCAGCTCCCATCGAGCCACCGGACGCCACCCCGATCGAGCCTCTGCCCACATGATCGATCGACCCACTCGATCCTCGTCACACCTCACGGCGCGATCGCGGTCGCGCCGGACCATCCCCCACAATCCACACTCGGACGGATCCGAGTGGTCGCAATCCAGCGACGACGGCACGGACGCCGGCGCAACCCCAACCACAGGAGGCAACCAGCCGTGATCCGTTCCATGTCCAGCGCACTCTCAGGACTGCGCAACCACCAAGTCATGCTCGACGTCGTCGGCAACGACATCGCCAACGTGTCGACGGTGGGTTTCAAGAGCTCGTCGACGGTCTTCTCCGACGTGCTCACCCAGACGCTCAGCGGTGCCAGCGCGCCCGGCGCCGACATCGGTGGGACCAATCCTGCCCAGATCGGGCTCGGTTCGCGCCTCGCCGCCACCGTCCAATCGTTCTCGCAGGGGTCGATCCAGCGCACGGGCCGGACCACCGACCTCGCGATCCAGGGCGACGGCTTCTTCGTGGTCGCCGGTGCCGGTCAGACCTCGTACACCCGCGCCGGCGCCTTCACGCTCGACGCCAACGGCAACATCACCACCCCCGACGGTATGCAGGTTCAGGGGTGGCGTTCCGATCAGGCGGGAACGATCAACACCAACGGTCCCCTCGAAGCGGTCCAGATCCGCGTCGGCGATCTGCTGCCCCCGGCGCAGACCACCGACATCGCGCTCGGCGGCAACCTGGCCTCCGGAAACTCGCTCGGCACGGTCTCGACCCTGTCGGTCACGGCCTACGACGATCAGGGCGCCGGCATTCCGCTGAACATCACCTTCACCAAGAGCAACACGAACGAGTGGACGGTCACGGCGACCGCCGGGGATCCGGCTGCACCGGTCACGCTCACCGACAACGTGCTGACCTTCGACGGTGCCGGCGAGCTCCAGACACCCGCCGACTTCGACATCAACATCGCCGGTGGCTCGATCCCGGGCATGCCGGACCCGATCACCCTCTCTCTCGGCGCCCCGGGTGAGCCCGCCAGGATCACCCAGTTCGCCGGGCTCGCGAGCGCTGCGATCACGCAGCAGAACGGCAGTGGCGCCGGTTCGCTGCAGTCGTTCAGCGTCGCCCAGGACGGCACGATCGTCGGCAACTACTCGAACGGACGGACCCGGGCGATCGGTCAGGTCGCGCTCGCCGTGTTCACCAACCCGGGTGGGCTCGAGCGAGTCGCCGGCGTGTGGCGCGAGACACCGAACTCCGGGCTCGCCCAGATCGGAACGGCCGGTGGCGGCGGTCGCGGACTGCTCTCGGCCGGCACACTCGAGATGTCGAACGTCGATCTCGCCGAGGAGTTCACCCGGCTGATCGTCGCCCAGCGCGGATTCCAGGGCAACGCCCGCGTCATCACGACGTCCGATGAGCTCCTCCAAGAGGTCGTGAACCTCCGCCGCTGATCGGTCCGACCCCGACCAGGACGACCTCCATGACGACATCAACGACGAACCCTGCGACCACCCCTCCGACCACCCCTCCGACGGATCCCGTCGGCTCGGAACCCGCACCGGCCCGATCCGCCGACGGACGGGGCCGCCGCCGACGCGGCGAGCCCCGCCCGTTCGACTTCCGTCGTCCGTCCACCCTGTCGCGCGAGCACGTCCGCACCATGCAGATCGTCCAAGAGACGCTCGCACGGGGCTTCACCACCACACTCGCATCGACGCTGCGAGCTGCCACCCACGTCGGCATCAGAGACATCGAACAACGACCGTACGACGAATACGTCCGCGAGATCCCCAACCCGACATCGCTGACCCTGCTGTCACTCCGGCCCCTGGCGGGATCGGCCATGTTGGAGATCCCGCTCCGGATCGGCTTCGTCGCCACCGAGTTGATGCTCGGCGGAGTCGGCGGCGCCGACCAACCCAACCGCTCGATGACCGACCTCGAGCTCTCGCTGCTCCGCAACATCGTGGAGCTGACCCTGCCGGAGCTGCGGTACGCATTCGAACCGATCGCCGCCATCCAACCCGCCGTGATCGCACAAGAGGCGAACCCACAGTTCGCCCAACTCGCAGCGCCGACCGACATGGTGATCATCATCTCGTTCGACGTCAGGATCGAGTCGGTGACCGAGGTGATGTCGCTCTGCATCCCGTTCGGTGGTCTCCAACCCCATCTCGAAGCGCTCTCGGCATCGAACCGGAATGGTGGCCAGAGCCCCGAGAAGGTGGCTGCCGAGCAGGCACGCCTGCGCGAACACCTGTCGGCCGCCGGCGTCGAGGCCCAAGCCACCTTCCGAACCGCGGTTGCATCATCGAGCCAGATCATCGATCTCCGCGTCGGAGATCTGCTGCTGTTCAACCATTCCGTCGAGATGCCGCTCACCCTCCAGACCGGCGGCGTCCCGATCTACGACGTGTCGATCGGCAGGGTCAACCGTCATCTTGCGCTCCAGATCACCGGATCCGTTCCGATCGAACGACACCGGCGCGCCAGCCGCCTCCAGGTCGTCCGCTCCCACGACACTTGACCCCGTCTCATTCGGGGTCAGAACCGAGCGCAACGGCGTCTGTGCCGGTCGTGAGACGACCTACCTGACAGATCCGAGATCGGCTGCACAGTCGAGGGCGAGCGGGCCAACCGCCGCCGACGAACGGGGCGATCACCGCCCGATCATGACCCCCACGAGGAGATCCCCGTGATCGAAGAGGACGCGATGAGCAACGACGCGATGAACAACGACGCGATGAACAACGACGCGATGAACCTCCCCATCGATGCGGTCGCTGCCGCGGGACGAGCCATCGCCGACGCGTTCCAGCTCGGCGACGAGGCCACAGCGTCGGACAACTGGCCGTCCGGCGACGAGATCACGGTGTTCGGCGCCACCGTTCACGGTGGCGGTGTCGAAGGCGCGCTGCTGCTCGCCGTCGATGCCGACACGGCCGAGCGCATCGCGACCGACACCGACATGATCGCCACGGCGTTCCAGCACGCGCTCGACGCCCTGACGGGCACCACCGGGCTGCCGCTGGAGTTGGGCGAGTTCGGCACGGTCGACGCCACACCGAGCCACATCATCGAGATCCGCTCCGACGGGCGGGCCACGGCGCGATTCGGCATCGTGCTGGAGGCGGCCGCTGCGGCGGGCGACTCCCAGTCCGAGTCTGGTGCCACCAACTTCCAGCCCGCCCCACTGACGAACGACGGGGCCGTGCGCACACCTTCGACGGGACCACTCAGTCTGCTCCAGGACGTCGAGATGAACGTGACCGTGGAGCTCGGACGCACCACGATGCCGATCCGCGACCTCTTGTCGCTGCAGCCCGGCATGGTCGTCGAGATCGATCGCGCTGCGAGCGCACCGATCGACGTCCTCGTCAACGGACGCCTCATCGCGTGCGGCGAAGTCGTCGTCATCGACGAGGAGTTCGGTATCCGAATCACCGAGATCGTCTCCGGTCGGGCGTCGACATGATCGCCGCCACCACAGGTCTTGCCCCGCTGCTGATGCGCGCCACGCTCTCACTGGTGGTGGTGCTCGCCATCGTCGCAGTCGCGTACCTCATCGCCCGACGCCGCGCCGGCGGCGTCGGGCGGGTCGCGACCGGCTCGAAGGAGCGAGGCCGCCGCGGCCGCCGTCGGAGCGCTCCCCCCGCCATCGAGATCGTCGGACGGGTCGGACTGACCCGGAGCACGGCAGCGGTCGCCGTGAGATTCGGCGAACGGGTCGTGCTGGTGGCCGCCAACGAGCAGGGCAGCTCGACCGTGATCAGCGAGATGCCCGCTGTCGACTGGGACGACATGCGCACCGTGCGCGAACCGATCGCCGCGGCCAGCGAGCGCTCGTCGACCTGGTCGAAGGTCGTCGTGCCGCGACCGAGCTTCGTCGAGGCGCTGCGCCAGGCGACCGCCCGACATGCGTGACCTCGTCCACATCGCTCGTGAGCAGGACCGCTCGGGAGCCGCCGGCCGGCGCGTTGGCTGGTTCGTGATCGTCGTCGGGCTCGCAGCCCTCGCCCTGCTCACCGCACCAGCGGTCGCCGATGCGGCACCGAGCCCCGAACCGGATGCACCGACGCTCCCCGAGGTTCCCGACATCCCCGCAATCCCCGAGATCCCCGCAATCCCGGGCATCCCGTTGCTCGACCAGGACACGACGCCCGCAGCTCCCGGCGTCCAGGCGCTGCCCGAACGAGCCGAACCCATCAGCCCCGTCGATCCCGACGACCGTTCGGCCACGATCGGTCTCCAGGTCCCGGACATCAGCGGCGACTCGTCGAACGCCGTGGTCGTGATCCTGCTGCTCTCGGTGTTGTCGATCGCGCCGAGCCTGCTGATCCTCACCACGTCGTTCACGCGCATCGTGATCGTCATGTCGCTCACCCGCAACGCACTCGGCATCCCTCAGCTCCCGCCTCAGCAGGTGATCGTCGGTCTCAGCTTGTTCCTCACCTTGTTCGTCATGGGCCCGACGCTGCAGGAGATGAACGAAGTCGGCCTCCAACCGCTGATGGACAACGAACTGTCGTTCACCGAGGCCGCCGATGCAGCATCTGGTCCGCTGCGGGCGTTCATGCTCGACTACACCCGCGAGCCCGAACTCGAGATGTTCCTCGACGCGTCGGCAACCGAGACCCCGGTCGTGCGAGACGAGGTCCCGCTCACCTCTCTCATTCCTGCGTTCGTGCTCTCGGAGCTGAAGTCGGCGTTCATCCTCGGTTTCATCATCTTCGTCCCCTTCATGGTGCTCGACATCGTCGTGTCGGCCGTGTTGACGTCACTCGGGATGATGATGCTCCCACCGACCTTCGTGTCGCTCCCCTTGAAGCTGCTCCTGTTCATCCTCCTCGACGGGTGGACGCTCATCATCGGCACGCTGCTCACCTCGTACGGCTAGCGCGCCCGACGACCGCGCCCTCGACGACCTTCCATCGCAAGGAACCGACATGACCTCACAAGACGCCGTCGACATCGGCACCGACGCCCTCGTCCTCGCCGCCAAGATCGCCGGACCCTTCCTCATCGTCGTGCTCGTGATCGGACTCGTCGTCGGGCTGATCCAGTCGGTCACCCAGCTGCAGGAACAGACCCTGTCGTTCGTCCCCAAGCTGATCGGTGCCGCCGTCGTCGTCGCGGTCTCCGGATCGTGGATGCTCGACCAGATGGTCGCGTTCGGCCACGAGCTGATGGCCCGCGCACCACAGTTGATGAGCGGCTGACGGCGACCGGGACCGCCTGATGCAGGTCGATCTCCCCCTCACCACCCTCGTCGGGTTCTCCCTCGCGTTGGTGCGGACGACCGCGTGGATCATGTTCTGTCCGCCGTTCAACTCGCCGTCCGTCCCGGTGCGCGTCCGCGTCGCGCTGGGCACGGCGATCGCATTCGTGGTCGCTCCTCAACTCGGCGACACGGTCTCGGCAACGGCGCTCGGCCCGTTCGTGATCGCACTCCTGACGCAGGCGATGGCCGGATTCGCTCTCGGGTTCGCCGTGTACGTGCTGTTCTCGGCGATCCAGGCTGCGGGCGATCTGATCGACCTCCAGATCGGCTTCTCGCTCGGTTCGGTGCTCGATCCGCTCTCTGGGAGCTCGGCGGCACCCATCGGACGCTTTCATCAGCTGCTCGCGGTCATCATCGTGTTCGCGATCAACGGGCATGTGCTGGTGGTCCGTGGCTACCTCCGATCGGTGGAGGCGGTGCCGTCGGGCCGGGTGGACCTGGCGGTGCTCGGCGACCAGTTCGGACGGCTGCTCACGATGTTCATGGTCGCCACCGTCGAGATCGGCCTCCCGGTGCTCGCAGCGTTGTTCTGCACCGAGGTCGCGCTGGGCCTGCTCGGCAAGGTTGCGCCCCAACTCAACATCCTGGTGATCGGGTTCGCCGCCAAGACCGTCGTCGCCCTGATGCTGCTCGGATTGACCCTGACACTGCTCCCCGAGACCACGGAGTCGCTGCTCGGGCGGGCGATCCGGGTGGCCGGTCGGGCGTACGGGGGATGACGTGAGCAAGAGCGACAAGACCGAGAAGCCCACCGCCAAGAAGCGCCGTGATTCGCGGCGCAAGGGGCAGGTGGCCAAGTCGCAGGACCTGACCAGTTGGGCAGGGCTCCTCGTCGGGCTCTACCTGCTGCCGCTGACGATCGGACGACTCGCCGAGGCGGCCGGCGCCACCTTCCACGCAGCCCGAAGTGCCGCGATCGATCCCGAACCGGACCTGGCGGTGTCGATCCTCGGCGAATCGTTGCGCGACGCCCTGATTGCGATCGCGCCCCTGCTCGGCGCTGTCGCGCTGGCCAGCGTGGCCGTGACGATGAGCCAGACCGGTCTCATGCTGAGCTGGAAGGCGATCGTCCCCGATCCCAAGCGGATCAGCCCCAAGCAGGGCATCCAACGACTGCTCTCGGTCCGCTCCGTCTGGGAGACGGCGAAGCAACTGATCAAGATCACCGTCGTCTTGGCGATCTCGTGGCCGCGGGTGATGGGCATCGTCGAGGATCTCGCCGGGCACGGTCGACTGCCGCTCGGCGTGGCGCTGCCGGTTGCCGGCTCCGGCATCTTGGGGTTGGCCCGAACGATCACCTGGACCGTGCTCGTGCTCTCGCTTGCCGACTACGGCTATCAGCGCTTCCAGCACGCCCGCGACCTGCGAATGACCAAGCAGGAGGTGAAGGACGAGTACAAGAGCAGCGAGGGTGACGGCATGGTCAAGGGCCGTATCCGATCCATGCAGCGCGCGCTCGCGCGCAACCGCATGCTCGCAGGGATCGCCGATGCCGACGTCATCATCACCAACCCCACCCACATCGCTGTAGCGCTGAAGTACGACCCCGTTCGCGGGCGAGCACCGATCGTGCTCGCGACCGGAGCCAACGCGATGGCAGCCAGGATCCGCGAGCGGGGGCGTGACGCCTCGGTACCGATCGTGGAAGCGCGACCCCTCGCCCGTGCGCTCTGGCGTGCCTGCGATGCAGGGGACGAGATCCCGTCGGTGCTGTACGAGGCGGTCGCCCAGGTCCTCGCGTTCGTCCGTCGTCTCGATCGGCGGTTGTCGTCGTCGCAACTCCTCGAGCTCCCGCCACACGTGCGACTGCCGGCCGATGAGCTCGACGCGATTCCCCGCAAGCGTCGTCGACGCTGACAGCTGGCCGCGTACCGCCGGCGACAGCGGGAAGCGGTGTCGGGCTCAGACGCTGTCGGGGCGTCTCGGTCGGCGCGGGATCGTCGCCGGTGCGACCGGTACCCCCGCGTCGGCGAATCCCGAGCTGTCCGCAGCTCGGGCGGCCTCGTTCTCCTGGGAGATCGCGAGGTACACCTCCTGACGATGGACATCGACGCTGCGGGGAGCGTCGATGCCGATCCGGACGTGGTCGCGGCCGGCTTCGACGATCGTCACGACGATGTCGTCACCGATCACGATGCTCTCCCCGGCTCGACGCGTCAGGATCAACATCAGGAGTCCTCGGCTTTGCCGACCGTCTCGACGAGCGGGGCATGGACCGGCCAGTCGCCGGAGTCCAGGATGATCTGGCGGCCGATGCGAGCCGCGGTGTCGATGACGACCGGCGCGAGCAGGTTGGAGGTGAGTCGAATTCCGCCGTTCTCACGTCGGACCGTCACGATCGACAACACGCAGAGGTTCTCGGGGTCGGCGTTGTCCACCTCGTCCGGGTCGATGTCGATGTCGTAGTCCGGGTACGCCGACCAGGGAACGATCGTCAGGAACGCCAGATCGGGGTCGGCGACATCCTGCAGCCAGAAGAGGGTGTGATGACCCTGGCCTTCCAGGCCGCCTGGGAGCTGGCCCCCGCCGAGCAGCACCATCTCGTGCGGTTCGCGAAAACCAGGAAGGCCGTCCGGGAACGACACCACCTCGTCGTCGGCCGCCTCGATCGTGCCGAATCGGCTTGTCTCCACCTGCATCTGCAGCCTCCTGTCGTCTGCTGAGTATCGCGTCCGCCGGCCTGCACGACAAACGGCGAGCACGACGGACAGTCTCGATCGTCCGGGAACGGGCGAGCGGCGCCGTGAGGCCCGAAACGTCGCCGGATCGAACGGAATCACACATGCAGACTTCTCGCTACGCACAGATGGGCTTCCCGGCGGTCATCGTCCTGGTCGTCACCGTGATGATCCTGCCGTTGCCGTCGAACGTGCTCGACCTGCTGCTGGTGGCGAACATCTCGACGGCGGTGCTGATCCTGCTGGTCTCGACCAACGTCCGCAGCGCGCTCGAGTTCTCCTCGTTCCCGTCACTGCTCCTCGTCGTGACGTTGATCCGCATCGGATTGAACGTGTCGACATCGCGCGCCGTGCTCTCACGCGGCGACGCCGGCGGCGTGATCCGCACCTTCGGTTCCTTCGTGGTCGGCGGCAACATCGTCGTCGGGTTCGTGATCTTCTTGATCATCACCCTCGTGCAGTTCGTGGTGATCTCCAACGGTTCCGGTCGTGTCGCCGAAGTGTCGGCCCGCTTCACCCTCGACGCGATGCCGGGCAAGCAGATGGCCATCGACGCTGATCTCAACGCCGGCATGTTGACCGACGAGGAGGCCAAGAACCGCCGCAAGCAGGTCGCCGATGAAGCCGACTTCTACGGGGCCATGGACGGAGCGTCCAAATTCGTCAAGGGCGATGCGATCGCTGGTCTGGTGATCACCCTCGTCAACCTCGTGGGCGGTCTGATCGTCGGCGTGCTCCAGATGGGGATGAGCCTCGGCGATGCAGTCGCGACGTACAGCATGCTGACGGTCGGCGACGGTCTCGTCGCGCAGATCCCCGCGCTGCTGGTGTCGATCTCGTCCGGTCTGATCGTCACACGGTCGGCGGGCGAGAGCGATCTGGGCACCGACGTCTTCGGCCAGTTCGGACGCCAGGGCGACGCGATCCGCTCCGGTGGAGTCGTCGTGACCCTCATGATGCTCGTCCCGGGTATGCCGAAGCTTCCCTTCCTCGTCTGTGGTGTCGGACTGATCGCGCTGGGACAGCAGCTCGTCAGCAAGGCGGCGAAGGCGCCGGTCGAGGAACCGGACACCGAGGTCGAGGACATCGGCCCGCCATCGCCGCAGCAGTTGGCGATCGACGCCCGCGTCGAACCGCTCGAGCTCGACCTCGCAGTCGACCTGATCGAACTGGTGGACGCATCGCGCGGCGGCGACCTGCTCGACCGGGTCGGTGCGCTGCGCCGCAAGATCGCCGGCGAGCTCGGATTCGTCATGCCGTCGATTCGCACCCGGGACGACACGTCGCTGCCGTCGATGACCTACGTGTTGCGCATCCACGGGGTCGAGGTCGGGCGGGGCGAGGTACCGGTCGGACGGGTCCTGGTGATCGGCGACGATCTGTCGAGGTTCCCCGGCGACGACATCGTCGAGCCCGTCTTCGGACTCCCGGCACGCTGGGTGCCGAGCGAGTTCAGCGTCGAGGCCGAAGTCGCCGGCAACACCGTCGTCGACCGATCTGCCCTCATCGTGACCCACCTGGCCGAGACCGTGCGCCGCAACGCCGGCCGTTTGCTGTCGCGCACCGACGTCAAGGAACTGCTCGATGGCGTCGGCACCACCGATCCCGCCGTCATCGAGGATCTCAGCACACACTCCGTCGGACTCGCCGAGGTCCAGCGCGTGTTGGCCACCTTGCTCGACGACGGCATCGCGATCCGCGACCTCGTCCGCATCCTCGAGGCGATCGGCGAGCGTGCCCGCACGTCGCGCGCGGCGGACGCGCTCGTGGAAGCAGCCCGAACCGCACTCGGCCCGGCCATCACGACAGGGCTCGCGCACGACGGAGTGCTTCGACTCGCCACCCTCGATCCGACCTTCGAGTCCGGACTCGCCGAGCGGTACGAGGTGACCGAGCACGGCGCGATCCTTCAGCTGGGCCCGGCGTTGCACGAGCACTTCGCCGGCGAACTGCACCGCGTCGCCGCAGCTTGCGGGAACCTGGGTGTCCCCGCGGTGCTCGTCTGTGCCGGAGCACTTCGGCCGGCGCTCGCCCGCCTCGTCAACCAGACCGTTCCCGGTGTGACGGTCGTGTCGTATCAGGAGATCGACGGCAACCTCCGTGTGGAGGTCGTCGACAACGTACGCGCACCGTCACAGGTGGGCGCCAACACGGAGATGAACAATGAGCCTCTTGCACGACTCGCCTGAATCGCTGCTCGCCGAGCCGGCGACACATCGGTTCCGGGCGGCGACGATCGACGAAGCGATCGGCCAGGCGCGCGCCGAGCTCGGCCCGGACGTCGAGATCGTCGAAGCCAATCGAATCAGGCGCGGCGGAGTCGGCGGATTCTTCGCCGCCGATCTCGGCGTCGAGGTCGCGGTCCGCTCGGCCGGCGTCCGGTCCGACACGCTCGGCTTCGCCTCCGACGACTTCGAGGCACGACTGGCCTTCTTCGATCGCGTGATCGACGGGCCCGAGAAGCTCGCTGCGTCAGGCATCGACCGACTCCTCGAGCGAGCCGCACTCGCCGATGTCGCGACGTCGGGCGCGGGCTCGGATCGAGCAACGATCTGGGCCGCCGGGGCCGTCGCCGATGCCGCATCCGCCGGCTCGTTCGCCGAGCACCTCACACGCCAACTGGCCGACCTCGACACCACCCATCGCCTGCCCCGCCGAGTCAGGGACGCGGACGAGGTCGTCGCCGGTGGGACGCCGATCCCTTCCGAGCGGGCGCACGCCGAGCGACCACGGCCCGGCCACGCACCGGTCGCGGCGGTCCGAGCGCCGGAGCACTCCGACGGTGCCGGCGAATCGCCGACGACCGACCAGCGCGCGACATCGAATCGTCTGAGCCCGCACAACGAACCCACGTTCGCTGTCCAACGAGCCGACGACCTCGCCGCCAGCGCCATCGGTCGTCTCGTCGCAGAGCTCTCGGACGTCGTACCGACCGACGGGAGCCGCATCGGCAGGCTGTCCCGACTCACGATCTCAGTGACCGCACCCGATGGCGCGGTCATCGAGATGTCGGCCGAGTTGAACGGATCCCGAGATGGCTGACGCATCCGTGGTGCACGAATCCCCCGAGTTCCACATCGTCGTTCGGCGACCCGGCCGTCGGAGCCCGCTCGCGCCCTATCGATTCGCGATCACGTTCGCCTTCGCGATGGCAGTGTGCGGCATGCCGCTCTGGGAGGCCGTCGAGTCCGGCGGATCGATCGACGACGCGCTCCTCCGGGTCGGAGGCGCGGCGCTGTTCGCCTGGTTCGTCCTCGGTCGGATCAACGCGATCCTGAGCTCGGCTCCCCAGCCGGCGTCCGTCCGGGATTCCCAGACGTCCGCCGGCGCCGACGCGACCGCCCCAACACCTCCGACGGGCTGACCGCCCACGGCGCCCCGACCCGACCCGCCACACCCTCGGGACGCCCGCCACCCAACCAGCGCAACGCCCACCAGCCTGCACGCCGCACACTCGGCAGTGAGGGGCGGGACCGACCGGTGTCAGGTCGGCGACACCGAGGTGATGCGAGCGGCGGCGGGTTGCCCGTCGTCAGCGCATGAAGTCGAGGAGCGAGGGTGGGATCACTCGCGACGCCGCCTGCAACGCTGCGGTGTATGCGGTCTCCCTCGCCTTGACAGAGATGAGCGCCTCGGCGATGTCGACGTCCTCGATCGATGACAACGCTTCGCGCATGGTGATCTCGTCGACCGCTGAGCGAGCCTGCACACTCTCGAGCTTGGCGCCACGCGACCCGATCTGGGCGGCCGCCGAGGCGAGTCGCGACCGAGCGGTGTCGAGATGATCGTGCTCGGTCGCCAATGCCGTGAGGTCACCGGCGGCGATGGCGGTCTGGAGGCGCGACATCACGGCGAACAGGTCGCCCTCGGGCGCGCCCGGGTCGCCGAACGCCTGGGGCCCGGACACGTTCACCTGCATCGTCGTCCCGGGAGCGACCTCGCGGACGACGGCACCGACGTCGCCCTGGTACACCCCGGCAGCGTCATAGGCCGTCCCGATCGCGGTCCCGTTGAACACGGGTCGGCCGAGGTACTCGGCATTGGCGAGCGAGAGCATCTCGTCGCGGAGCTGACCCACCTCGGCAGCAAGGGCGGCTCGCGATGTCGGGCCGTTGGCCCCGTCGTTTCCGGCCCGCACCACCAGTTCCTTGACGCGGCTCATCAGATCGAGCCCGTTGACGAGCGCCGAGTCAGCGGTGGCCAGCCAGCTCTGAGCGTCGGTCCGAGCCCGATCGTGCTGTTCGGCACGTCGGAGTTCTCCGCGCAGCCTCATCGCCGACGATGCACCGGCCGGGTCGTCGGAGACGGTCTGGATCGCACGTCCCGAAGACAGCTCGCTCTGGCTGCGTTGCAGCCTGACGAGCGACCGGTTGAGATCGGTCATCGTCGAGTTCAGGATCATCGAACTGGTCACACGCATCGCTCATCTCCTTGCTGGGTCACCGGCCGACCAGACCCGTGCGCATGAGCACACCGAGCAGCTCGTCGACGGTGGTCAGGACTCGGGCCGACGCCTCGTAGGCCCGTTGCGACGACATCAGGGTCATCATCTCCTCGTCGAGGCTCACGCCGCCGACCGACTCGGCCCTGGCCTCTGCGGCGCGGGTGACGCCGGACTGGATCTCCGAGCGTCGCTCGGCGGAGCGGACCTCGACTCCCAGTTGGGCGACCATCGAACGGTGGCGAGCGTCGGGTCCGTCGACTCGACCGGCGATGGCGGCGATCGCCCTGGCCTGCTCGCCGTCGAACGGGCCGGGGGCGACGGGCCCCGGCAGCACGGGTGCGCCGGCGGCGAGATGGTCGGGTTGGCCGACGACGTCGGCCGACAACGCGATCGTCGACGCCGTCACGCCGACCGGATCGAAGAAGTTCCACCCGGTCGCGCCGTTCCGGTCGTATCCGGCGGAGTGGACCGTGTTGACTTCGGTGGCCAGGGCTTCGGCGACGCCATCGAGGAGCGACCGGTAACGGGGGACGACGTCGTTCACGGTCTTGATCAACGCCGCAGCACGGCTCGGTGGCGCGACGACGGCGAGACCGTCGCTCTTCCAGGTGAGGGCGCCGCCCGATCCTTCGACCCGCTGAGTGAGCGTGCCGCCGACGAGCTCGCGACCACCGATCGAGACGCTGATCATGCCACCGTCGCTCGGGTGGACGACCGCGCCGGTCAACTCCGCCAGTTGGCGAACGACCAGATCACGCTGGTCGGACAGGTCGTTCGAGGCGGTGCCGCCACCCACGATCGATGCGTTCAGTTGGGCGATTCGGTCGGCCAGATCGTTCACATCGTCGGCCAGCGTCGAGATCGCCGCCGCCGCGGTCGCCGCGACCTGATCGAGATCGGATGCGGCCCGATGGAGCCCGTCGACGACGGTCTGGGCGCGTTCGAGGGTCTGGACACGGGTCGCAGTGTCGGCGGGGAACATCGACAGGTCCGACCATCCGGCCCAGAAGTCGTCGAGCAGGGAAGCGAGACCTGTATCGGACGGCTCAGGGAACGCGAGCTCGATGCGAGCCAGATCCGCTGCCGTCGACCGGGCACCTGCCTCGCGAGCCGACTCCAACGTCACGCGTCGCTCGGCGAGTTGGTCGATGATCCGGGTGACGCCGACCACTTCGACGCCGCGAAGCTGGGAGTCCTGCCCCGCGAAGACGCCGCCGGCCCCGCCGACTCCCGCGGGCCGCAGTACCACCCGTTGACGATGGAAGCCGTCGGTCGTCTGGTTGGCGATGTTGTGGGCGGTCGCGTCGAGCACTTGACGTTGGGCGTTCATGCCCGACAGCGCGGTGTAGAGACTCGAGATGTTCGGCATCGGTCAGCCCGTCCGGTCGAATCGGGACGTCGCCGGTGCCAGCCGTTCCGTGGCGCCGTGCGGATCGTAGGTCTCGGAGCTCTCACCATGGAGGTGACGGATCACCGACACGGTCGATCCCATGCCCCTCCGGTTCAGCTCCTGGTTCTCCTGCGCGAACGCGTCGATCTCCGACTGGATCGCGAGCAGATGGAGTCGGCTCTGCCGCCAGATCTCGGCGTGGGGTTCCTCGGCGACGTGGGCCAGTTCGGCGAGGCTGGCGTCGTCGCGCAACCGATAGCTCCGGGCGACACGTTGTGACACGAGGATGCGTTCGGCTTCGGCGTGCCGAATCTCGTCGACCACCTTCTCCACGTTGGCGCTGATCATCGGCAGCCACCTCAGACGCTGGTTCGTCAGGACGAGCTGCTGCACCTCGAGCGCGCAGAGCAGTTGTGACATCAGTTCACGCAGCGTCCAGAGTCGCCGGGAGAGTTCGTCGCGGTCGTCCACGACGCGAACTGTCCCGAATCCACCCGGTGACGCACGGAGGTCGGCACTCCGCGGCAGCACCGCCTCCTGGCGCGTTTCCGACTCCGGCGGACTGTCGAAGCAGTGCCAGCACGAGCGCACCCCAGCCACCAGCCAGAGACTCGAGTACCGCAGTGATCCAGCTCACGAGACTTCGCCACGGCGACACCATGTTCTTGAACCCCGATCTCTTCGAGCGTGTCGACACCCATGTCGACACGGTCGTTCGGATGACCGACGGCACCGAGTACGTCGTCATCGAGCCGGCCGAGGAGATCGTTCGCAGGATCATCGACCTCCGGGCCCGCATCATCGCGATCGCCGGCATGATGCAGTCGGGTGCCGTCGCGTGGACCTACCCAGGTGATCCCGGGGCACATGCACATCCGGAGCCGGTTCGCGAGCTGGCGCGCCCGTCGGCAGCGAACCCGTCCGATGCCGGACGCCCGGACGAGTCGCCATGAAGGCGACACCCATCGGTCTGGCCATCGCGCTCTTCGGCGTCGTGGTCGGCGGCATCTTCAAGGGCGTCAGCCCGATCGTTCTGATCACCAACGTGCCCGCGCTCTTCATCGTCATCGTCGGCGCGACCGGGGCCACCATGGCGAGCTTCGACATGAAGGACACCACCCGCGTCGTCGGCGCCATCATGCGCGCCATGTTCCCCAAGACGGAATCGGCGCCGAGCGCCCGACTCGAGCGCATCGTGGAGTTCGCCGGTCGGGCTCGACACGACGGCATCCTCTCGCTCGAAGCAGACGTGGCCGAACTGGACGACCCCTTCATGCAGAAGGCACTCCAGCTGGCGATCGACGGCAACGACCCCGACGCCGTCGCCGACGTCATGCGCACCGACATCCGCACCCTCAAGGCACGCCACAAGGTCGCCGCCGACTGGTGCATGGCGTACGGCATCTTCGCGCCGACGTTCGGCATCATCGGCGCCGTCATGGGCCTCATCGCCACCTTGGGTCACCTCGACCAACCCGAACTGCTCGGCACCGGCATCTCCGCCGCGTTCGTGGCGACGTTCTGGGGCGTGTTCCTCGCCAACGGCGTGATGCTGCCGCTGGCCAACAAGCTGAAGCGGATGTCGGCCGAGGAGGTCGCGGGACGCGAGATGGTGATGGAAGGTGTGCTGGCGATCCAGGGCGGACAGAACCCGCGCGTGATCGAGCAGACCCTGCTCACCTACCTGCCCCCGACCGAGGCTCGCCAACTGGAGGCAGCCACCAATGTCTGACTCGCGCTGGAAGAAGCGGCAACACCATGACGACGAGCACGAGGAGCACGTCAACCACGAGGCCTGGGTGATCCCCTACGCCGACGTGCTGACCCTGCTCATGGCGCTCTTCCTCGTCCTGTTCGCGCTCGGGCGCACCGACGAGGAGAAGCTCGAGATCGCCGCCGACTCGTTCCGACGTGAGCTCGGCGTCGGCTCGTCACCGCTCGATCTCGGGCTCGGAAGCGGTGGCCAAGGCCCACTCGCTGCCGGCGCCGTGAACGTGCTCGACGGATTCGGACCCACACCGATCCGCAGCGATCAGGCAGAGTCCGCGGCGTCGGCGCGGCCCAGCGAGGCGATCGGGCCACCCGATGTGACGATCGTGGCGGTCGACGACGTACCGGAGGCTCCACCCGCGACGTTCGAGGTGATCGAAGAGGCGGACGAGATCATGGGCGACCCGCTCACCGAGGTCGAGCAGATCGTCCGAGCCCGCGCTGCCGGCACGGGCCTCACCGATGCGATCGGCTTGCGTCGAGAGGAACGCGGGCTGGTCGTGACGATCGTGACCGATCAGGTCCTGTTCCTGGAAGGTCAGGCCGACGTCCAACCCGATGGCGTCCGCATCCTCGACGTCGTCGCCGACGCACTGCTCGACCTCCCGAACCAGGTCTCGATCGAGGGCCACACCGACAGCAGACCGATCTCCACGGTGCGATTCCCATCCAACTGGGAGCTCTCGACCTCGAGGGCGACGTCGGTCCTGCGATATCTGCTGGACGCTCGTGACTTCCCAAGGGATCGGGTCTCGGCGGCCGGCTACGCCGACACGCGCCCCATCGCGCCGGGCGACGATCCGGTCTCACTCGCTCGAAATCGGCGCGTCGAGATCGTCGTCCTGGCGACTGCCTGACCAGATCGGGGACGACCTCCCGCCGCATGGGCGCGACCCGCGCCCCTCGACATCACCTCCGCGCCGCACGAACACAACCACCCGGGTCGGTACACACGTCAATCGACTCGCTGGCGCCGATCGAGGTCCCGCCACGTCGCGTGACCCGTCGTCACCCCGTCCACCCTCACACCCGTCGCCACTGCGGCCGGTCGGTCGGCGCGGGCGCGCGGTCGGCCGGTCACCTCGGTGTCTGCGTGACGAGGGCGCCAGACCGCCGGGTCGTTCCACCCAGGTCACCGGGCGTCACGGCGGCGACGCCGGCCCGACCCCAGGTGCAGAAAAGGGGCCTCGATCCCTTCGAAGACCACCACGACGACCGTCACCACGACCACCACGACGACCACCACGACGACCACCACGACGACCACCACGACGACCACCACGACGACGACCGGGTTGATCCGTCTGCACTCCGTCAAGTCGGGCACAGATGCTTGCGAGGACCTCCAGGTACCGGACGGTCTCGGGACACAGCAACCACAACGATCTCCGGGATCGGCGACGACTCGCCGGGCCGGGATCCGCCAACTCACGGCGCGAACAAGGAAGTTTGCACGATGCCAGACACGACGTCATCCACGAACGAAACGGCGACCCCGAACGAGGGGAAAGGCGGCAAGGGCCGCCTGATCGTCATCGTGGTCCTCTGTTTCGTCCTCGCGGGCGCCGGGTTCTTCCTCGGCGGGCGGCTCTCGGGTGGCGGCGACGCCGAAGCGGCGACTGCGGAAGAGCCAGTGGAGGAGCCCGACCCCGAGATCGTCAAGATCGTCGAGCTCGAGCCGGTCAACGTGAATCTCGCCGACGGCCACTACCTCCGCATTGCGATCGCGCTCGGCCTGTCCGAGCATGCGCTGCACGCCGACGAAGGCGGCGGCGGCCACGGCGGTGGTGAGGAGTTCGTGTTCGAGACGGCTCCCGCCAGCGATCTGGTGGTCGGCACCTTCTCCGGACGCCACATGGAGGACCTGCAGTCCCAGGAGGGCCGCGACACCGCCCGCCACGACCTGTTCGAGGGTCTCGAGAACTTCTATGGCGAAGACATCATCACGGTCTTCCTGACGGAGTTCGTGATGCAGTGACCCACGCGTTCCCGTACCGCCCACGCGGGCGGTCACCAATTTCGACTGGTCGCAACGGAAGCGACCACACCCCGACTCATGGAGGAGTCCGACATGCCGATCATCATCACCCGCGTCGACGAACACCGCATCGACCGCACGACTCACGCCCGTGAACATCACGGTGCCGTGACCACGACTCGCCGCCCCACCGCCCTCCTCCCCTGGAGCACGTTCGGTCGGATCGCCACGGCCGCCGACGAAGCGAGTTTCGTCGCCGACCTCCGAGAGCTGTGCGACGGCACTGCCGCCGAGCACCGACGCTCCGACACCACCGCCGTCCTCAATGCGCTGCGAGGCGGTCTCACCGTCGATCAGCTCCTCGTTCAGGCCCCCGGACTGCTCGCAGCTCGCCTGCTCGGCGCTCACACGGCACTGGAGCAGCGGCGCAGCGAGTCGGAAGCGGCGTGGCGAACGATCGTCGACCAACCCACGCTGCGGTCGCTCGCCGCGAACGGCCCGACCGCGTCGGCGTTGCTGCCCGTGCCGGTCGAACGCCTGCGTCGGATCGCTGCCGTGACGCCCAACGCCCTCGTGCACGAGGCCGCCCGCTCGGCCGAGTCGGTCGACATCGCCCGAACGACCGTGCGCCGCATCGAGGACGAACTCGATGGCGGATTCCTCGACGCCGACCGTGCCGCGCAGCTCAGCCGCATGCTCTTCGACCAGCACGGCGACTGCGCCCTCTCGCACGACCACTATCTCGCAGAGCGCGTCGGCGCCCTCGTGCCCACCCGTGTGGCGGCTCTCCTCGGCGAGCGTCACCTGTCCGCCATCGGCAACTCGGTCCCCTGATGGACACCGTTCACACCACGACGGAGTTCGGCATCGGAGGTGCCTGGCTCGCGGAGTACACGCTGGCCTCGATCGGCGCCGGCGTCGTCTTGTTCGACGCCTCCGGCCACGCCGCGCAGTGGGACCCCACCGCGCCGGCGCTCCTGTGTGTGACAGAGCAGGAGCTCGCCGGGCGAGCCCTCCACGACGACGGAATCGCCGCCATCTGGCAGCAGGGCGACCGGCTGACGGTCGACGACGATCCGGTTGCCGCGGTGCTCGAGTCGGGCGAGACCATGACCGGGATCACGATCGGCGTCGTCGACGACAACGGTTCGCGACGGTGGCGCTCGGTCGTGCTCCTCCCCGTGTTCGGCATCGACCACCGGCCCCGAGCTGTGCTCGCCTCGTTCGTCGACGTGAGCGCAACCATCGAATCCCGCACGACCTCGTCGGCGTGGCACCTCGCCATGCGCTCGATGCTGCAGGCCGGTCTCCCTGCGATCATCCTCGTCAACCGTCGAGGCGAGATCCTCGAGTGGAACGAGCAGGTGCTGGACCTCACCGATCGCACGGAGGTCGAGCTCTTGGGGTGCCGGTTCGCGGATGTCTGCGATGTCGACGTCGAGTGGTTGTGGACCGAGCTCGATGGAACCGACGGTGGTGGTGTCGAGGGAATGACGTGGATGCTCCACCGGCTCGATCGCGAGATCGCGGTCCACGGCCGGTTCTCTGCGCTCGACCACCCCGACTACGGAACCGTGGCGATGGCGCAATTGCTGGCACCGACGGGCGGCGAGACGGCCGACGACGGACCCGAGCGACGAGGCGCCTCGGCGGTCTTCGAGCGCTCCCTCGTCCCCATGTTGATGATCACCGACACAGGCACGATCGTCGACGCCAACCCGAGCGCCTCGAGCATGCTGTGCCAACCGCGCTCGGCGCTCGTCGGTGGTGCCGCGCTCGCACACTTCGGGGGGATCGCCCCCGACGATCTGCACCGGGCGATCGCACACGCCCGTGTCAGCCCCGAGCCGATCTCCGTGGGGCGATGTGCCACCCGGGCCGGCGGAGGCCGAGTCAGCGAGTTGACGGTGTTCGTGTCGTCGACGGCGCTGGACGCTCCGTCACCGTTGCTCCTCGTCCAACTCCTGGGCGTCACCGAACCCGACACGCCCCCGGCGCTCCCGTTCGGCGGCCGTCCTCTGCACTGAATCGTGGGCCCGGCGACCTTCGTCGGGCTTCGGTGTGAGGACGGCCGTCAGCGGGCCGAGTCGACGTCGGCCGCATGTGGGTCTGGGATGTCAACCGGATCGGAGGCTGAGGGGAGCGGTTCACGATCGAACACCGGTGCCGCAGCCGCCGACCCGCGTCGGAGCCACGGACCGGTTCCGCCGGAGCGTCCGGGCGACTTCGAGGAAGGCGACGGCTGCCGTCGGCGGGGCAAGGCATCGGCCGATGGTCGCCGTTCTTCGGGCACCGCCGGCGGCCGTTCGTCGCTGCGTCGCTCGTCGGTCGTGCGCCGGCCCGCGAGATCCTGGATGCGCTGAAGGATCAGTTCCTCGCTCATCCGGTGCTGCCGGTGCAACTGTGCGCCGCGCACCCGGCGCGGCAGCATCGGCCGACCCGGGAGGCCGTCGATGTGATCGGGGCCGGCGAGCGACCTGGCGAGGCGCTCGGATTCCGGCGCCGAGCGGTCTGCTGACGCCGATGGCGTCCGTTCCGGCGACCGAGGGAGCGCGCATGGTTCGCCGGCCGGTGTCGCCGGCTCGGCCGAGTCGTCCGCTCGAGCCGCCACGCTCTCGCGCGGCAGCTGGGGCAGGTCGCTCGGCGCGGCAGGCGACGGCATCGCCTCGCCGGCGACATCGACGGACTCGTCGCCGACATCGACGGACTCGACGTCCTCGAACTCGACGTCCTCGAACTCGATCGGCGCATCCGTGCGGGGTGTGACCTTCCAGGCCCGCTCCCCGACGAACTCCTTGATGTGAGCGACGCGTGCGATCGTGTTCTTGTACTCGGTGTAGAAGATCGTCGAGAAGAACAGGTAACCCCAGAACCAGTTCGTGTGCTGCTTGATCTCCTCGTCGGCGAGCTTGTAGGCGAACAGCGTCTGGAGCGGGCCCACGTGCATCACGAAGATGGTCGTACAGAAGAAGATCGGCCAACCCAGGGTCAACGCATCGCCGCGGGTCAACCAGTACGCCACGAGCGGGAACACCTGCAGCGACAGCCACGGATAGACCTCGCGCCACCCGAGCAGGTACGTCGCGCCGAACTTCTGGCGGAAGGTGAGCCCCGGCGACCGCCACACGCGGAGGGTGTGCATCATCGTGACCTGGAACCAACCCTGGGCCCAGCGGAGGCGCTGATTCCACACCTGCTTGAACGTCGTCGTTCCGAGCTCGCGCGACACGATGTTGCGGTCGGACCGGATCTTGAGGCCGCGCTCGACCGTTCGCATCGACGAATCGATGTCCTCGGTCAGCATCGACCCGCGCATGCGGGTCTCGTGCAGCAGACCCGTCTTCCAGTACCCGTTCGAGCCGCCGAAGACTCCGAACCGGTGCAGCTTGGCACGTCCGGGGTGGGCGACCGCGTAGATCGACTCGAACTCGACCGCGATCATCTTCGCCAACCACGTCTCGTCGCCGTTGCGCGTGAGGCAGTGCCCCTGCACGACGTCGTACCCGTTGGCGAGCCAACGCCATGCGCGTTCGAAACTGCCGGGCCTCGGCATGTGGTCGGCGTCGAACATCCCCGTGAGCGCACCGCGCGCCATGTGGAGCACGGCGTTCACGTTCTGCGCCTTGGACGTACTGCCCTCCACCCGTACCACATCGAGGTTCGGATGCTGCTCGGCGAGCCGATCGAGCTCTTTCTCGACCGGCATCGGGTTCGGCGTGTTGTAGGCGAGAATCACCTGGAGCCCGCCCGGATACCCCTGGTTCAAGAAGCAATCGAGGGTGTCCATGATCGTGCTGGCCTCGTTGGGCAGGTATGCGCAGATGATCGCCGATGCTTCGGGGTACTCGTCGACCTCGGGCGGTTCCTTCTGCTTCACGGCCAGCCACGCCTCGACGAGGATCATCACGCCGGTCGAGACCAGCGTCGAGACGCACACCAGGTAGACGACGAACGTGATGTCGACCCCCACGACCTGGTCGCAGAACCAGTACACGAGGTACGGGATCAGGAGCCCGACCACGTAGGTGCCCAAGATCTGAGACGGGGCGCGAAGGCGCTCCTTGATCACCGGCCAACCGAAGCGATCGAACTGCTCCTTGGCGGCGGGCGCCGTGTCGGCCGACATCGCCGGCTCCCACCGATGCACGCGGAGGTCGAGGTGACCAGCCGCGACTTCGCGCGCATCGGTGGCTCGCCGGATCACGTCGGCGACGTCGCTGCCGTCGTCGAGGGTTGCGACCCCCGCCGACGGTGTCAACCACGCCCGTTGGCCGTCCACCGTGAAGGAGCGGCCGGCGATCGCTCGACAGATCTTGTCGATGCGGTTGAACGCCGGTCCGATCCGCGATTCCCGCGCCATCACCAAGATCTCGCCATCCTCGGAGACATTGACGACGTCGGTGGGAACCAGGTGGCGGAGGACCACCTCCGTGACATCGGTGACCAGGTCGAAGACGTGTCCGGCGCCGAGCCGGTCATGGAGCCCTTGGATCTCGAAGATCGAGATCGACGCCACGATGCAGTCGTCGCCGCCGCTGAGGCGGCGACCGTATTCGGCGCCCAGCTCCTTCGCGAATTCGTCCGGATCGACGACGCCAGCCACGAACCGATACCTGTCGCGCTCCAACCGCTTCTGTACGTCCGACGGCGTCGGGGCGCGGTCGATCACGAGAGCGCGCGGTCCGTTGCGCCATCGGCGCGCGGCCGGAGCGGGAACTTGGTGGTCGGTCATGGATGGCAGTCGAGCCGATTCGGCCCTGGTCATCGCATATATCGGCAGTCCGCGCCCGCGGCTTGAACCTCCCTTGACCGAACCCAGCATGGAACGAGAACGACCCGGGGCGACGGCCCCGGGTCGTTGCTCGACTTCGTGGTGCTGCGCCGTGCGCAGCTGATCAGCTCGAAGCCGTCTCGCCCTCGTACGAACCATGCAGGTTGGCGAGGAACTCCGCCGGATCCTGTTCCTCGGTATCGCTCGAGTAGTAGGTCATCGGCTCGTAGTCGGGCGCCTCGATGCCGAACTCGCGGTACTTCATCATGCCGGTGCCGGCCGGGATGAGCTTGCCGATGATGATGTTCTCCTTGAGGCCGATCAGGCTGTCGGACTTGCCGTCGATCGCCGCTTCGGTGAGTACCCGGGTCGTCTCCTGGAACGACGCCGCCGACAGCCACGAATCGGTGGCCAGCGATGCCTTGGTGATGCCCATGATCTCGGGACGGCCCTCGGCGGGTCGCTTGCCCTCCTCGACCATCCGGCGGTTCGTGTCGCGGAAGACCTTGGAGTCGACTCGCTCGCCGGGCAGGAAATCGGCATCGCCGGGCTCCTGCACGCCGACCCGGCGGGTCATCTGGCGAACGATGAGCTCGATGTGCTTGTCGCTGATCGACACGCCCTGGTCGCGGTAGACCTTCTGGACCTCCTCGACCAGGTACACCTGGGTCTCGCGGATGCCCTTGATCTCCATCAGCTCCTTCGGATCGGACGGACCCTCGGTGAGCTTGTCGCCGGCCTTGACGTCTTGGCCGTCCTCGACGATCGGGCGAGCACCGAGCGGGAGCACGACCTCGTGCTCGTCGCCCTGGTCGTCGACGACGACGAGCGGGATGCCCTTGCCCTCGTCCTCGCGGATGCGGAGCACCCCGCTCGCCCTCGCGAGTCGAGCCGAGCCTTTCGGGGTGCGAGCCTCGAAGAGCTCGACGACGCGAGGCAGACCGCCGGCGATGTCCTTGCCGGCCACGCCACCGGTGTGGAAGGTCCGCATGGTGAGCTGGGTACCGGGCTCCCCGATCGACTGAGCGGCGATCACGCCGACGGCCTCGCCGAGCTCGATCGGCTTGCCGGTGGCGAGTGAGCGGCCGTAGCACATCGCGCACACGCCCAGTTCGGCGTCGCACGTGAGCACCGAGCGCACCCGGACACGGCCGACAGCTTCATCGTCGCGCAGTGCGGCCATCTCGTCTTCGCCGACGATCGTGTTGCGGGTGTACGTCGTGCCGTCGCTCAGCTCGACATCGTTGAGCAGGGCGCGCCCGAACAACTTCGTCTCGAGGTAGGTGCGTTGGTTCGGGGTGTCGGCGTGGACGTTGTTGATCCAGATACCGAGCGTGGTGCCGCAGTCCTCCTCACGAACGATCAACTCCTGGGCGACGTCGACGAGACGTCGGGTCAGGTAGCCGGAGTCGGCGGTGCGCAGCGCGGTATCGACGAGGCCCTTGCGGGCGCCAGGCGTCGCGATGAAGTATTCGAGGGTCTCGAGGCCCTCGCGGAAGTTCGACTTGATCGGACGCGGGATCATGTCACCTCGGGGGTTCGCCACCAGGCCGCGCATACCGGCGATCTGACGCATCTGGGTCATGTTCCCGCGCGCCCCCGAGCCGACCATCATGTCGATCGGGTTGAAGCGGGCCGCCTTGAACTCGGCCTCCATCGCGGCCTGGACCTCCGCGGTCGCGTCGGTCCAGATGCGGACCTCCTGTTGGCGGCGTTCGCCGTCGGTGATGATGCCCCGACGGAATTGGTTCTCGACCTTGTCGGCCTGAGCCTCGTACCCGTCGAGCAGCTCACGCTTGACCGCAGGCGTCTTGACATCGTCGATCGACACCGTCAGACCCGACTGCGAGGCATAGCGGTAGCAGAGGTTCTTGATCGCGTCGAGCGCGCGAGCGACCTCGACGGCGTTGTAGTTGTCGGACAACCGCTCGACGATCACGCCCATCTCGCGCTTCTTGACCGTGTCGCGGACGTAGTCGAACCGTTGGGCGTAATCGGCGGGCAGCGCCTCCTGGAACAGGGCACGGCCGAGCGTCGTCTCGTACGGCTCCGCGCCGTTGCCGGGGCGCATCGTGATCGCCGCGTGGAGCTCGAGTGACCCCTCGTCGTACGCCCGGAGAGCCTCCCAGAGGTGGCGGAAGACCCGGCCCTCACCCTTGGCGCCTTCGACGTGCTCGGTCAGGTAGAACCCGCCGATCACCATGTCCTGGGTCGGGGTCACGATCGGGCGGCCGGAAGCCGGCGACAAGATGTTGTTGGCGCTCAGCATGAGGACGCGGGCCTCGGCCTGCGCCTCCGCCGACAGAGGCACATGGATCGCCATCTGGTCGCCGTCGAAGTCTGCGTTGAACGCCGTGCACACGAGGGGGTGGATCTGGAGCGCCTTGCCCTCGACCAGCACCGGCTCGAACGCCTGGATACCCAGTCGGTGCAGCGTCGGCGCACGGTTCAGGAGCACGGGGTGCTCCTTGATGACGTCGTCGAGGACGTCCCACACCTGCGGACGACGACGCTCGACCATCCGCTTGGCCGTCTTGATGTTCTGGGCGAGCTCGAGATCGACGAGGCGCTTCATGACGAACGGCTTGAACAGCTCGAGCGCCATCAGCTTGGGCAGACCACACTGGTGCAGCTTCAGGGTCGGTCCGGCCACGATCACCGAGCGGCCGGAGTAGTCGACGCGCTTGCCGAGCAGGTTCTGACGGAACCGGCCCTGCTTGCCCTTCAACATGTCGGACAGCGACTTGAGCGGACGGTTGCCCGGTCCGGTGACCGGACGGCCGCGTCGACCGTTGTCGAACAGTGCGTCCACCGCCTCCTGCAGCATGCGCTTCTCGTTGTTGACGATGATCTCGGGGGCTCCGAGATCGAGCAGGCGCTTCAGGCGATTGTTGCGGTTGATCACGCGGCGGTAGAGGTCGTTCAGGTCGCTCGTGGCGAATCGACCACCGTCGAGCTGCACCATCGGGCGCAGTTCGGGCGGGATGACCGGAACGACGTCGAGGATCATGGCCTTCGGGTCGTTGATCCGGCGTCCGTGGTCGTCGCGCCGGTTGAACGACGCCACGATCTTCAGACGCTTGATCGCCTTCTGCTTGCGCTGCGCACTGAGTGGCTTCTGCCCCTCTTGCGGGTCGATCGCGTTGCGGAGCTTGACCTCCTCCTCGTCGAAGTCGATCCGGTCGATGAGCTGCTTGATCGCGTCGGCGCCGGTTCCACCTTCGAAGTAGTCGCCGTACTTGTCGCGCAACTCGCGCCACAGCATCTCGTCTTCGAGGATCTTGCGGGAGTGGAGTCCCTTGAACTCGTCCCAGGCGCGCTCGACCAGGTCGAGCTCCATCTCGTAGCGCTCGCGGAGGGCCTCGATCTCCTTCTCGGCCTCGCGCTTGATCTTCTTGGTGTCGGTGCCCTCCGCCTCGGCGGCCTCGGCTTCACCCTCGAGCTCCTTGTACCGGCGATCGATGGCCAGTTCGAGCTCCTTGCGGATCTCGTCGCGTTCCTCCAGGTACTCGGCTTCGAGGCTTTCGAGATCCTCGTGACGCTTGTCCTCGTCGACCCAGGTGACCAGGTTGGCCGCGAAATAGATGACCTTCTCGAGCTGCTTTGCCTTGAGCTCCTCCTTCGGCTCGATCCCGGCGAGCAGGTAGGCGAGCCACGAGCGGGTACCGCGCAGGTACCAGATGTGCACCACGGGCGCGGACAGCTCGATGTGGCCCATTCGGTCGCGACGGACCTTGGACCGGGTCACCTCGACGCCGCAGCGTTCGCAGATGATGCCCTTGAAGCGCACCCGCTTGTACTTGCCGCAGTAGCACTCCCAGTCGCGGGTCGGGCCGAAGATCTTCTCGCAGAAGAGGCCGTCCTTCTCCGGACGCAGGGTGCGGTAGTTGATGGTCTCCGGCTTCTTCACCTCACCGTGAGACCACAGACGGATCTGGTCCGCGGTGGCCAGCCCGATCTTGAGCTGGTCGAACATGTTGACGTCAAGCATGGAGGTGGGATCCTGTCTCGTGTCGTGCAGTCGGGGTGTCGAACACGTGGAACGACGTGCCCGAAGCCGGCGAGGGAAGCGCCAGCGACGAGCCGGAGTGAGCGGAGCACTGGGTGCTCGGATGTGAGTTGTCGGGCAGGCCGAGAGCGGAGCGAACCATCAGCACGTCAGCGGGCCGCGCGCTCGCGCGCACGCCGCTCGTCGTCTTCGTCGGTCCCACGTTCGGGCCGGGAGATGTCGATGCCGAGCTCCTCGGCGGCGCGGAAGACCTCGTCGTCGAGATCTCGCATCTCGATCTCGCGGCCGTCGTCGCCGAGCACCTCGACATTGATGCAGAGCGCCTGCATCTCCTTCATGAGCACCTTGAAGCTCTCGGGCACTCCGGGTTCGGGGATGTTGTCGCCCTTGACGATCGCCTCGTACACCTTCACGCGGCCGAGCACGTCGTCGGACTTGATGGTGAGCAGCTCCTGGAGGCAGTAGGCCGAGCCGTACGCCTCGAGCGCCCACACCTCCATCTCGCCGAAGCGCTGGCCACCGAACTGGGCCTTGCCGCCCAGCGGCTGCTGGGTGATCATCGAGTACGGGCCGGTCGAGCGAGCGTGGATCTTGTCGTCGACCAGGTGGGCGAGCTTGAGGATGTACATGTACCCGGTGGTGATCGGGTTGTCGTACCTCTCACCGGTGCGACCGTTGTAGAGGGTCTGCTTGCCGTTGACGCCGATCATCCGCCCGCCGTCGGCGCCCTCGGGGTTGAGGCCCTCGAAGATCTGCTGGATCGTCGGGTGCTTGCCGGCCTTGTCCTCTTCGTCCCAGTTGGCACCGTCGAAGACGGGCGTCGAGATGAAGGTCGACGGCTGGGTGGTGGGCCGCGTCTTGCGCTCGGTGCCACGGATCGGATCTTCGCCGATCTTGTTGCCGGACGGGTCGGTCCAGCCCCAGCGGGCGCAATACCCGAGGTGGGCCTCGAGCACCTGACCGACGTTCATGCGGGAGGGTACGCCCAAGGGGTTGAGGATGATGTCGACCGAGGTTCCGTCGGCGGTGTACGGCATGTCCTCGATCGGGAGGATCTTGGAGATGACGCCCTTGTTCCCGTGGCGACCGGCGAGCTTGTCGCCCACCGAGATCTTGCGCTTCTGTGCCACGTACACCCGCACCAGCTGGTTGACGCCCGGCGGGAGCTCGTCGCCGTCGTCGCGGTTGAACACCTTGACATCGATGACCTTGCCGGACTCACCGTGGGGCACCTTGAGGCTGGTGTCGCGCACCTCGCGAGCCTTCTCGCCGAAGATCGCCCGCAGCAGGCGCTCTTCGGGGGTGAGCTCGGTCTCGCCCTTCGGCGTGACCTTGCCGACGAGGACATCGCCCGGCCCGACCTCGGCGCCGACGCGGATGATGCCGCGATCGTCGAGGTCGGCGAGGATGTCGTCGCTGAGGTTGGGGATGTCCCGGCTGATCTCTTCGGGGCCGAGCTTGGTGTCACGGGCATCGACCTCGTGCTCGTGGATGTGGATCGACGTGAGCACGTCGTCCTTCACGAGCCGCTCGGAGAGGATGATCGCGTCCTCGAAGTTGTAGCCCTCCCACGGCATGAACGCGACGAGCAGGTTCTTGCCGAGCGCGAGCTCACCGTAATCGGTCGACGGACCGTCGGCCAGGATGGCGCCCTTCTTCACCTTGTCGCCCTCGACCACGCGTGGACGCTGGTTGATACAGGTGTCCTGGTTGGACCGACGGAACTTCGAGAGTCCGTAGACCTTCCTGCCCTCGTTCCTGTACTGCACCGTGATCGACGCGCCGGTGACCTCGATGACCTCGCCGTCATCGCTCGCCTGGACGAGATCGGCGGCGTCGCGGGCTGCCCGGTTCTCGATGCCGGTGCCGATGTAGGGCGCCTCGGCCCGGAGCAACGGGACGGCCTGGCGCTGCATGTTGGCGCCCATCAGTGCACGGTTGGCGTCGTCGTGCTCGAGGAACGGGATGAGGGCGGTGGCGACGGAGACGATCTGCTTGGGCGACACGTCGAGGAAGTCGACCTCGGTCGGCGGCACATAGCCGATGTCGGTCGTCGCGCCGAAGAAGCTCTCCTGTTCGAGCATCTTGCGGAGATCGTCGAGGCTGGCGGCCTGCGGCGACCGACGCACGAGGACACGATCGCCCTTCAGGGTGCCGTCGACGTTGATCGGCGTGTTCGCCTGGGCGACGACGTAGTTCTCCTCCTCGTCGGCGGCCATGTAGACGATCTCACCGGTGACCTTGCCGTTCTCGACCTTGCGGTACGGCGACTCGATGAAGCCGAACTCGTTCACTCGGGCGAACGTCGACAGGCCACCGATCAGGCCGATGTTGGGGCCTTCGGGAGTCTCGATCGGGCACATGCGTCCGTAGTGGCTGAAGTGGACGTCGCGCACCTCGAAGCCGGCGCGCTCTCGCGAGAGACCGCCCGGGCCGAGCGCCGAGAGGCGACGGCGGTGGGTCAGGCCCGAGAGCGGGTTGACCTGGTCCATGAACTGCGACAGCTGCGAGGTTCCGAAGAACTCCTTGATCGCCGCCACGACCGGACGGATGTTGATCAGCGTTTGCGGGGTGATCGCCTCGACGTCCTGAGTGGTCATGCGTTCGCGCACGACACGCTCCATGCGGCTCAGGCCGATGCGGACCTGGTTCTGGATCAGCTCGCCGACCGAGCGGATGCGTCGGTTGGCGAAATGGTCCTGGTCGTCGAGCCGGTAGCCGGGCTCCTGCTTGACCAGGTTCAGCATGTAGGTCACCGAGGCGAGGACCTCACACCGGCTGAGGACGTGCTGACCCTCTTCGGGGAGGTCGAGGAGTGGCTCCCCCTCACCGTTGGTGGCACCGGTCAGCCCGAACTGCTCGCCGATCTTGGCGACCTCGCTGCCGAGCTTGCGGTTGAGCTTGTAGCGGCCGACGCGGCTGAGGTCGTACCGGCGGTTCTCGAAGAAGGCGTTGCGGAAGTAGGCCTTCGCCGATTCGACGGTGGGCGGCTCGCCGGGACGCGCCCGCTTGTAGATCTCGATCAGGGCCTCGTCCTGGGTCGGAGCGACGTCGCGCTCCTTGTCCCACTGACCCTCGAGGAAGTCGAACTCCGCGACGAACCGATCGAGGAAGCCCGGCGCGTTCTCCTCGTCGTATCCCAACGCGCGAAGGAGCGTGAAGATGCCGAGACGGCGCTTGCGGGCGACACGGGTGCCACAGGTGACGTCCTTGCCGGGCCGGTGCTCGACGTCGAACTCCATCCACTCACCGCGGTACGGGTGGATCGTGCCCTTGACGAGCTGGTGCTTGGTGAGGTTGCGCAAGCGGTAACGCTCACCCGGCTCGAAGATCACGCCGGGGCTGCGGACGAGCTGCGACACGACGACGCGCTCGGTGCCGTTGATGATGAAGGTGCCCTTGTCGGTCATCGCGGGCAGATCGCCCATGAAGACCGTCTGCTCCTTGATCTCACCGGTGTTGCGGTTCATGAACCGGGCGCGCACGAAGATCGGCGCGCTGTAGGTCATGTCCTTCTCCTTGCACTCCTCCACCGAGAACTTCGGCGGTGGGCGCAGGTCCTCGTCGAACGGGTCGAACTCGAGTTCGAGCTGGAGGGCCTCGGAGAAGTCCTTGATCGGGCTGATGTCGCGGAAGGTGTTCGCGAGCCCTTCTTCGAGGAACCACTGGAAGCTCTCGCGTTGGATCGCGATCAGGTCCGGCAGTTCGAGCGGTTCGTCCAGGTTCGCGAACGAGTAGCGCTCACGAGCGTTCGAGCGAGTAACCACAGATCACCTCGATGTTGTTGGCACGGTCGGATGCGTGGACGCGCGCAGAAACCCCGCCGGAAAACGGAGGGAGGACAAGGCGACGCACGGCAACAGGCGATCCTATCCTGGTCAACGCAGGATCGTCAACCGTCGCGACGGTGCGATTTGCATCGACTGACCCGGCCTCCCGGCCTGGCGTCGAATTGGAGCACACGGTAAGGAAATCGGCGCCGCGTGTCAAGGACTCGGCGACGCCACGTTCGTCAAGATCGGTCGACGGCCGCATCAACTCGGATCCCTCGGCCGCCGCAGCGCACGTCGCAGCCGCCGCCGGCGGACCGATTCTGCCGCCGCCGGCGGACCGATTCTGTGGCAGCCGAAGCGACCGAATCCGTCGCTCTCCCTGCCCCGAATCAGCGAGCGGAACTCTGTGGCAGCCGAAGCGACCGATGGCGTCGCTGCGGCTGCCACAGCACGCGGATCTGGCCGCACTCGCCTCAGGCCGGCGCCACGACCGCCCGCGGGGACCCCACCGAGGTCGGCCGACGCGGTCGACACCCCACCGATGTGGGTGAACAGATGTCGCGGTCAGGCGACCCGGGTGACGACGAGGATGCGACCGAGGGTGTGGTCGACGACGAGCAGTCGGTCGCCGTCGACGAGCAGGTGCTGGGGATGCCCGATGCCGTCTACGACGACGTCGGGCTCGTGGGGACGGACGTCCGGCTCGACAGGCACGCCGACGACCTCGCCGCCACTCCAGAGCGCGACGAGCACCAGTTCGTCGTCCCACGGAGCCACCGCCACCGACGTCGGGGTCGAGCGACGACCGAGCAGCGCGTGCGACGACGGCGCCGCCGAGCAGTCCTCCTCGGTGACGTCGAACGCCTGCACCGGTTCGTTGTCGCCGATGCAGCGCGGGTATCCGAAGTCGTCGCCCGCGGACGCCACCACCAGTTCGTCCTGCGGGGCACCGCCGTTGAGCACGCCGTCGGAGATCTCGGTGACGAACCAGCGGCCATCGCCGGCGGGCGCATGGGCGTACGCATGTTTGAACCCGGTGGCGAATGCGACCGGGTCGGCGTCGGCGTCGGCGAGGTACCAGAGCGTCCCCGAGCCCTCGACGAGTCGATCCCCGTCTCGCGCGCCGGAGGTGTCGTAGAGGATCCCGCCGCCCGGCACGGCGGAGACGGTGCCCTCGGAACGACCATTGAACGGCAGGTCGTCGAGGACCACGCGGCGATCCGACGGGTCGTCGAGGGGGCCGACGGTGAGCCGGCGCTGCTCCATGATCCAGAGCTGCCCGCCCTCGTCCACGACCACACCGGTCGGCGTGAGCAACCCCTCGACGAGGACCTCCGCCTCACCGGTCGCCAGCTCGCCGAACCGCAGGACGCGTCCCGAGCCGTCGCCCTCACCCCCGTTCAACTCCGCCACCACGAAGCCGCCGTCACCGTCGGATGCGATCTGGGTCGGTCCGGACAGCCCCTCGACCGCAGTGTCGACCTGGAGACCGTCGGGCACCTCGATGCCGCCGACCAGCGAAGGACCGCCGTCCTCGCCGCATGCCACCGCTGCGACGAGCAGAGCAACCACCAGCATCGATCTCCGCACGGCCACCAGTGTGACCGGCTGCCGCGTGGCACGCCCACCCCGGCGCGATCGAGCCCCGGGCAATCGCCCGGGGCTCGATCGAGTCCATGCGCCTCAGGCGCAGCGGCTCACTTGAGCTCGACGGTGGCGCCGGCCTCTTCGAGCTTGGCCTTGGCGGCCTCTGCGGCAGCCTTGTCGGCCTTCTCGATGACGGGCTTGGGAGCACCGTCGACGAGGTCCTTGGCCTCTTTGAGACCGAGGCTCGTCAGCTCGCGCACGGCCTTGATGACCTGAATCTTCTGGCCGCCTGCCTCGGTGAGGACGACGTCGAATTCGTCCTGCTCCTCGGCGGCAGCGGCGTCACCACCGCCGGCGGCCGGCGCGCCGGCAGCGGCGACGGCGACCGGAGCGGCCGCGGTGACTTCGAACTTCTCTTCGAAGGCGTCGAGGAGCTCTTTGAGCTCGATGACGGTCATGTTCCCGATGGCGTCGAGAATCTCTTCCTTGGTTGCCATGTTGATCGTTCTCCTTGTTGACGGTGGGTGTGCCCGAAGGCACTCGATGGGGTGGTGAATCGGATGGGGTGGACGGCCTCAGGCCGCCTGCTTCTCGATGAGGGCGCTGAGGCCGTAGGCGAAGTTGCGCGGCAACGCCTGCAGCAGGCCGGCGGTCTTGACCAACGGCGCCTGCAGCGCTCCTGCGAACTGGGCCAGCAACTCCTCGCGCGACGGCAGATCGGCGAGCGCCATGACGTCGGCCGACGACAGTGGGGCTCCGCCCAGGACGCCGCCCTTGACCACGAGGGCGGGGAGCGTCTTGGCGCTGTCACGCAGCGCCTTGGCGGCACCGGCGACGTCGCCCTGGACGAACGTCAGGGCGGTCGGGCCGGTCAGGAACTCCTCGAGGCTCTCGAGACCGGCCTCTCGGACGGCCAACTTGGCCAGGGTGTTCTTGTACACCACGTGCCGGGCGTCGCTCGGACGCAGCGCGTTGCGAAGATCGGCCATCTGGGCCACGGACAAGCCGCGGTACTCGCTGACGAACACCGCCTGTGACTCGCCGAGCCTGACAGCGATCTCCTTGACGACCGCGACCTTGTCCAGCGCGGGGTTCGCGCGTGGATTCGACTGTTGCGGTTTCACTCATATGTGTGCACCTCCTCTCGCTTCGACTCAAGGCTCGCACCGAACGGATTCGGGAGTGCGGCGCCAGGAGGAGCGAGGCCGACGCGGACGTCGATCACGATCATCGTGTGGAGCGTGCACCTCGGCTGGTGGGGCGAACCCATTCTTCGTCGTGAGACGAGCCAGCGGTCTTCGGCGAGCAACCGGTTGTCTTTCAGCCGATGATGCTACCGGCGTCGGGAAGCGTTGCGGTCTGCGCCGGACCTGTCGTCCGCCGGCCCCGTGATCACCGCCGGGCGAGCGGTCGGAGCGGTGCTCGGCGTCGAGGCCCGGGTTCCCAGCGGCGACGGAAGCGACGTCCGCGCCGGTCGCAGGCGGTCATGCGCTGCGGACGTCCAGGTGGCGAGGACCGGACCCGCTCTCGCTGGTTCGGTGGGGGATCAGTCCTGCTCGGGCTTCAGACGAGTGGTGTCGACCCGCACGCCGGGGCCCATGGTCGCCGACACCGTGATCTTCTTGATGTAGCGACCCTTCGCCGAAGCCGGCTTCGCACGCTGGATCTCGTCGAGCACCGCTCGGAAGTTCGCGTCGAGCTGGGCCTGATCGAAGCTGGACTTCCCGAGCTGGACGTGGACGTTGCCGTAGCGGTCGGTGCGGTACTCGACCTTGCCGCCCTTGAACTCCTCGACCGCCTTGCCGACGTCGGTGGTGACGGTGCCGGTCTTCGGGTTGGGCATCAGCCCACGCGGGCCGAGCACACGACCGAGACGACCGACCAACGGCATCATGTCGGGCGTGGCGATCGCGATGTCGAAATCCATCTTGCCGCCCTCGACCTCGGCCGCGAGATCGTCGGCACCGACCAGGTCCGCGCCGGCCTCACGGGCGGCGTCGGCGGCCTCGCCGGCAGCGAACACGGCGACTCGCACGTCCTTGCCCGTACCCGACGGGAGCGCAACCGTGCCGCGCACCATCTGGTCGGCTTTGCGCGGGTCGACGCCGAGACGGAACACGACGTCGAGGTTCTCGTCGAACTTCGCGGCGGCAGTCGCCTTGGCGAGTCGGACGGCCTCCGACGGCGAGTAGAACTGGTCGCGATCGAACTGCTTGAGCGCATCGGTGTACTTCTTGCCGGACATGTTGTCTCCCTCGGGTTGTTGGACTCCCCCGGCGAGGTCTTCCGGGGCCGAGTCATGGGTGATGTGGATTGTTCGAGTTGGAGGAGCTCCAACGTGTACAGCCGGCGAGCCGGCGATTTCCTGGCGCGACCCGGAGAAACGGATCGCCCGAGACGAAGTGGATGGAGTCGGACCGAGTCGGCCGGATCGGCGTCAGCCGACCGCGATTCCCATCGAACGGGCGGTGCCGCGGATCTGCTGCTTCGCAGCCTCGAGGTCGTTGGCGTTCAGGTCGGGCATCTTGACCTTGGCGATCTCTTCCACCTGCGCCTCGCTGATCGTGGCGACGGTTTCGGAACCAGGGTTGCTGGCCGCCTTCTCCAGCCCGGCGGCCTTGCGGATCAGCACCGGTGCAGGGGGCGTCTTCAGGATGAAGTCGAACGTGCGGTCCTCGTAGATCGTGATCTCGGTCGGCACGATGGTGCCGGCCTGCGACTCGGTCCTGGCGTTGTATGCCTTGACGAAGTCCATGATCGCAATGCCATGTGGGCCGAGCGCGGTGCCGACGGGCGGCGCCGGGCTGGCCTTGCCGGCTTCGATCTGGATCTTGACGATCGCGGCGACTTTCTTCTTTGCCATCTTCGGATTCTCTCTATCTCAGTTCGATCTCGGCGTCACGGGTGTTCAGAGCTTGCTGACCTGGCTGAAGTCCATCTCCACCAGGGTCTCGCGGCCGAAGATGTTGACGAGCACCTTCAGTTTCATGTGGTCGGCGTTGATCTCGGCGATGGTGCCCAGGAAGTCCGCGAACGGACCTTCCTTCACTCGGACGCTCTCGCCTTCTTCGTAGTCGAGTTTCGGCTTCGGGCGGGCGGTCTCGGCATCGGTACCGCCGGGCTTGGTCGACAAGAAGGTGCGCACTTCGCGCCGGCGTAGTGGTGTCGGCTTCTGACCACGGTCGCTCTGGCCGACGAAGCCGGTGACGCCGGGCGTGTTGCGTATGCAGTACCACGACTCGTCGTCCATCTGGCAGCGAACGAGGAGGTAGCCGGGGAACACCTTGCGTTGAACGGTCTGCTTCTTGCCGTTCTTGAACTCGACGACCTCTTCCATGGGGATGACGACCTCGTAGATCTTGTCCTCCATGTTCATCGACTGGATGCGGGCATTGAGGTTGGCAGTGACCTTCTTCTCGTAGCCCGACTGGGTATGGACGACGTACCACGAGCCGGGGCGGGTCCACGGATCGTCGTCGTCGTCGTCAACAGGTTCGTCACCGGTTGACTCTGCGACTGCTTCGTCCTCACTCAGGACTTCGACGCCACGTCGTCGGCCACGGTTTCGGCCGTGTGCCCGTCGGCGCCGTCATCGGTGGTCTCGACGTCGGCTCCGGATGCATCGAGATCAGCATCGGGAACGCCGGCGTCGGCGTGGTCGTCCGTGTCGGGTTCGGTGACGACGGCGTCGCCGACGGGGAGAAGCGCGCTCGCGTCGACGGCGTCGACCACGGGGACGTCGGCTTCGCTGCGCACCTCGCCGTCGGTCACATCGGTGTCGCCGACGGGCAACACAGCATCGGGACGCGACTCGACGGCGTCGACCGTCGACTCGGCTTCGGTGGTGGAGTCGGTGGCGATCTCGGTCTCCTGCTCGCTCATGCGTAGAACCAATCTGCGACGTACTGGAGGCCGTAGTCGAGGCCACCGATGAACGCCGTGTAGACGACGATCGTGGCGGTGACGATGATCGCATACCGCACGACCTCCGGTCGCCCGGGCCACGCCACCTTCCGCATCTCGTCGCGAACTTCGCGCAAGTACTGGGCGGGGCCGACCCGTTCGCGCGGCGCCTGCTGACGGGGGGCGCGCGTGGGCGCACCCTTCTCGTCGAGCGCTCCTTGGCGCTTGAGCAGGCGTTTCTGTTCGCGGTTCAGATCGTCGAGTGACATGGAATCTCTTTCAGAACCCGAAGCTTCGATCACTGCACAGGTCGGCAGTTCGTTCAGGTCCTCGATGTTGAATGGTCGGGCTGCGCCTCACGGCTCGCCGTCTTCGGATCGTCTGGGCAGGGCAGGAGGGACTCGAACCCCCGACCGTCGGTTTTGGAGACCGATGCTCTACCAACTGAGCTACTGCCCTCGGATGGGAGGTGCCAGCGTACCAGCGACTCCCGGTTCTCGATCGTGGGCGCTCCCAGCGATCGCCGTCAGCGGGTCTCCTTGTGGAGCGTGTGCTTGCGGTCGTTGCTGCAGTACTTGCTCATCTCCAGACGCTCACGATCGTTGATCTTCGACTTCATCGTGATGTAGTTGCGTCGCTTGCACTCGGTGCACTCGAGGGTGATCTTCACCCGCTTGTCACTCTTGGCCATCTGATTCGCTCACTTTGTTCGCTGGGGCCGGCAGGGAGCCGGTCCTCATCTTCTCGCGGAACCCGTCGGGCTCCATGGTCGTTGCTCGCGGTGTCGTTGCTCCGGTACCGGAGTGCGCCCGAGCCGGCGAGCCGGCACGGGCGTCTCGTCGGCCCCGGTCAGTCCTCACTTGATGATGTTGATGACGCGGCCGGCGCCCACGGTGCGGCCACCCTCACGGATCGCGAACCGCAACCCCTCATCCATCGCGATCGGCTTGCCGAGCTCCACCGTCATCTCCACATTGTCACCCGGCATCACCATCTCCGTCCCCGATGGCAACTCGATCGTCCCCGTCACATCCGTCGTCCGGAAAAAGAACTGCGGCCGGTAGTTGTTGAAGAACGGCTTGTGACGACCACCCTCCTCCTTCGTCAACACATACACCTGACCCGTGAAATTCGTGTGCGGCGTGATCGACCCCGGCTTACACAACACCTGACCACGCTCCACATCCTCCTTCGCCGTCCCCCGCAACAACGCACCGATGTTGTCGCCCGCCTGCCCCTGATCCAACAACTTCCGGAACATCTCCACACCCGTACACGTCGTCTTCTGCGTATCACGCAACCCGACGATCTCAATCTCATCACCGGTGTTGATCACCCCCTGCTCCACCTTCCCGGTCACCACCGTCCCACGACCCGTAATCGTGAACACATCCTCGATCGGCATCAAGAACGGCTTATCCAACTCACGCACCGGCTCCGGAATATACGAATCACACGCCTCCATCAACTCCATCACCTTCTCCTGCGCCTCCGCGTCCCCCTCCAACGCCTTCAACGCCGACACCGCCACGATCGGACACTCATCACCATCGAACTCGTACTCGTTCAACAACTCACGAATCTCCAACTCCACCAACTCCAACAACTCGGCATCATCCACCATGTCCGCCTTGTTCAACGCCACCACGATCGACGGCACCCCCACCTGACGCGCCAACAACACATGCTCACGCGTCTGCGGCATCGGACCATCCGTCGCCGCCACCACCAAAATCGCGCCATCCACCTGCGCCGCACCCGTAATCATGTTCTTGATATAATCCGCATGCCCCGGCATATCCACATGCGCATAATGACGATGCTCCGTCTCATACTCAATATGAGCAATCGAAATCGTAATCCCACGCGCCTTCTCCTCCGGCGCCTTATCAATCGTGTCAAACGCCGAAAACTCCGCCAACCCACGATCCGCCAACGTCTTAGAAATCGCCGCCGTCAACGTCGTCTTCCCATGATCAATATGACCCATCGTGCCAATATTCACATGCGGCTTCGTACGCTCAAACTTCGCCTTGCTCATTGCTGTGATTCCCTCTGTCTTGCGGGTGTGATTGGGACTGTGCCTCGGGCTCGCTTCGCTCGCCCTCGTCTGTCTGGTCGGGCTCGCTTCGCTCGCCCTCGTCTGTCTGGTCGGGCTCGCTTCGCTCGCCCTCGTCTGTCTGGTCGGGCTCGCTTCGCTCGCCCTCGTCTGTCTGGTCGGGCTCGCTTCGCTCGCCCTCGTCTGTCTGGTCGGGCTCGCTTCGCTCGCCCTCTTGTAGCGCCGATCGGGATCGAACCGATGACCTTCCGATTATGAGCCGGATGCTCTGACCAACTGAGCTACGGCGCCGTGGCCTGGCCCCCGGACGAGGCGACACCCCGACCGGTTGGTCGAGCCCTCTGTGGGAATCGAACCCACGACACCAGCCTTACCATGGCTGTGCTCTGCCGACTGAGCTAAGAGGGCGTTATCGTTTCGGAGCGCGGCAGAGCCGCGGACCGGCGTGCCAGTGTAGCGGCAGCGGTGCCGATCACACCGCGGTTCCACGCACGATTTCCGGTGTGCGCCGCTACGCGAACCGGCTGCTCAGGGCCCATATCGGTACGCTGACATCGTGATCGACTCTGCCCCAGTCCGCCGCGGCGCCGTCGTCCGCACGGCGACCATCGCCGACGCGATGGCGATCGTCGAGATCTACAACCGCGAAGTCGCCGAGACCACCTCGACGTTCGACCTGGTACAGCGCTCGCTGGAGCAACAGCAGAGTTGGCTCGCGCAACGCGCCGGAGCCTTCGCCGCGATCGTGGCCGTCGACTCGGCGACCAAGCGAGTCATCGGATTCGCCTCCCTGTCCCCGTACAAGGAGCGCGCCGCCTACCGAACCACCGTCGAGGACTCCGTGTACGTTCACCGCGATTTCGGCGGGCGCGGCGTCGGCAAACTGCTGATGGAACACCTGGTCGGTGTCGCCCGCGAGTCCGGGTTCCATTCGATCATCGCTCGGATCGAAGCGTCGGGCACCGCATCGCGGGCACTCCACGCGGCGTGCGGATTCCAGTTGGTCGGCGTCGAGCGCGAAGTCGGACGGAAGTTCAACCGCTGGCTCGACGTGGCGGTGATGCAACTGCTGCTCTGATCACCGACCCGCGACGCGCCGGCACGATCGCCGGGCTCGGGTGCAAGACGCATCGGCCGCCACTGGCCGCCCAACCCACACGACCGAGGGCCGGGACCGACGACGGCGCCACCCGACTCGGGTGGCGCCGTCGATCGTCAGTGGGCCGGGAAGGATTCGAACCTTCGAAGGCAATGCCGACGGGTTTACAGCCCGTTCCCTTTGGCCACTCGGGCACCGACCCAGTTGTGTTGGTGACCCGGCGTTCGGTTCCACCGAGCCGAGTCGACCTGCGATCGTAGCGGCCGGGAGTGCGATTGCCCCAGCCGTTAGCCTGTTCGCATGCCCAGCTTCGACGTCGTCTCCGAGGTGGATCACCAGGAAGTCCGCAACGCGGTCGATCAGGCCCAACGCGAGATCGCCAACCGCTTCGACTTCAAGAACACCAACTCCTCGATCGAGCAGAGTGATCTCGTCATCACCATGCACACCGTGAGCGAGGATCGCCTGAACGCACTCCGCACGGTGCTCGAAGAGAAGCTCGTCAAGCGGGGGGTGTCGCTGCGCGGGGTCGAGTACGGCGACGTACAGGAAGCGACCCAGAACACGGTCCGTCAGGTAGCGACGATCAAGGTCGGCATCAGCTCGGACAAGGCGAAGGAGATCAACAAGCTGATCAAGTCCGAGGCGCCGAAGGGAGTCCAGAGCCAGACTCAGGGCGACTCGCTCAGGGTCTCGAGCAAGAAGCGCGATCACCTGCAAGCGACGATGGCGCTGATCAAAGACGCCGATCTCGGGATCCCGGTGCAGTTCGACAACTTCCGCGACTGAACCCGTGATGCCGGGATGACCCTCGGCTCGCTCAACCGCTCAGTCGGGCGATCTGGCGAGTGATGAGCGCCTCGACCGATGCTGCGTCCGGTGCCACGGTCGCGTCGCCCGGGTCGCAACCTTCGAGTTGGACCCTCGTCGCGTCGATGGCCGTGGCGAGAGCCGCCGCCTCCGCTGGAGCGCCGGCCGCCCAACTCGACATCGCCACGAGCACTGACGCCGCATCGGCCTCCGATGCCGACTCGAACACGCCGATGAAGCAGGTCGTACCATCCCGATCGACCGGTCGATAGGAGTCGGCGATGACGATCTCGACGAGCAGGTCGACCGTCTCGGACGGCAACCGGGCTCCCCAGACCAGCGACCAATCGTCGGTCCCGAGCGCCACAGGATCCGCGAGACCGCGATCGCCGGGGAGCAGCAGGCCGGTGGCCGTATTCGTCGGGTTGTCGTCGAGGAGGGAGTAGATCGCGTCCGGATACTGGTCACCCAGCTGGAGCGACGCCGGGTCGACCCGGCCGCCGGCGAGCAGTGGTCCGCCGAGCGACTGGATCGCTCGGACCTCGTAGCCGATCGGAAGCGGCAACGAGCCGACGTCGGCCGACACCGCGTCCACCACGCCGGCGACCGTTCGGTCGACGGCCTGTTGGATGACCTCACTCGACGGAGAGACCCCGAGGAATCCGGAAGGGGTCGCGACGACGACGTCGACGTTCGAGCTGCCACCCGATTGACGTGCGAACGCCGATTCGAGCGCGAATCGGAGATCGGCGGCGGCGACCGCCCGATCCACGTCGGCCCGCTGGTAGATCGTGTCGGTCGAAGGATCGTAGACCGCATTGCGGAAGTCGGCGACCTGCGCCGCCACCGAGTCGACGTTGACGTCCGGGCCGGCAATGCCCAGCGCCCGCCACTCGGGGAGGCGCTCGGCCCAGCCCGTGCCGAGGGTCAGGTCGATCATGTTCTGTGTGTACGCAGCCGGCTCCTGGACGACGAGCGGCACGGTGTCGTCGAAGTCGCTGCCGCGTGACTGCTGGACCTCATCGACGATCGGAGTGAGTGACGGATCCCATTCGGCGGGGAAGAGGTAGGCGCGGCCGAAGACGAGTGCGACGGCGATGAGCGCGCCGATGAGCAGGAAGGCCAGCAGGGAGCGGCCGAACAGCTTGCCTTGTCGCTGGTTGCGGCTCGCACGAAGCTGGGCGGAGCGGAGCGCAGTGATGTCCGGCGTCGAGGGAGCCGAGTCGATCGACTTGACCACCATCGGCGTCGGCGCGGGGTTGACGGCCGGCAGCGTGGGCACGGCGCCCCCGGGCAGCGGCGTCTGGGCGGGCAACGCCGGAGCGGGCTGCGCCGTCGGAGCCGGCTGTGGCGCGGGAGTGACGGTGCCGACGCTCGGGAGCGTGGGAGCCGCAGCCTTCTCGTCGAACACGGAACGACGCTGCGTCGAGTGACGGCTCGCCACCGTCTGAGCGGGGGCCTCCTGATCGACCGGTGCCGGTGCGGCAGGAGCCGACTCGACGACAGGTCGAGTGGGCAGCGGGTCATCCGTTCGGGCGACGTGCTCCGCCGCAGGCCGGCGGACGGGTAGCGGATCGGGAGCTGGTGGCGGGACCGGTGCGGCAGCGACAGGTGGGGCGGGCGCCGGCTCGATCCGCGGCTGACGAACGGGCAAGGGATCGGGAGCTGGCTGAACGGTCGGGGGCTGGCGCATCGACGGTGGATCCGCGGCGCTCGGCGGGGTTCGCCGTGGCAGGGGGTCGTCGTCGGCGTCGGCGAGATCGGTCGGCCCGTGCGTGTCGACCAAGCCCTCGATGGTCGGGGCATCGAGGCCGAGCCGGGCGAGCGCACCGCCGAGATCGAACTGGAAGTCCGACCGGGCACCCGTCGGAGCAGCGCCGGAGGCCTGCGAGCCGCCCGTGTCGGCGACCGGATCCCAGTTCATGCGCGGCGCTCCGACGAATCCATCGTTCACGGAACTGTCATCGGCAGCTCGACCGCCGGGCTTGAACGTTCCCAGAGACTCACCGGCCGATGGCGGGCTCGCGGCAGCCCTCGCAGCTGGGTTCAGCCATCCGCGCCGCCGTCGGCCGCCCGCCGTTGCAGCTCGTCCACCACGCCGGCGTCGGCCAGGGTGGTGGTGTCTCCGAGATTGCGGCCCTCTGCGACGTCGCGGAGCAGGCGTCGCATGATCTTCCCCGATCGTGTCTTGGGGAGATCGGGTGTGATGAAGATGGCCTTCGGCTTCGCGATCGCGCCGATCTCACTGGCGACGTGGTCGCGCAGATCGGCGACCGTCGCCTCGGCGCCACCTCGCAGGATGACGTATGCGAAGACGGCCTGGCCAGTGGTCGCGTCGTTGGCTCCGACCACGGCCGCCTCGGCGACGGCGGGGTGCGAGACGAGCGCCGACTCGACCTCGGTCGTCGAGATCCGGTGACCAGACACGTTCATGACGTCGTCGACGCGACCGAGCAGCCACAGGTAGCCATCGTCGTCGAGCTTGGCGCCGTCACCGGCGAAGTACCGGCCGGGGAATCGAGACCAGTAGGTGTCCTCGAAACGCTGCGGATCGCCCCAGATGCCGCGCAACATCCCGGGCCAAGGTTGGGTGAGGGTGAGGTACCCGCCGCCGCGGCTGACCGTGTTGGCCTCGTCGTCGACGAGTTCCGCGGTCACACCTGGCAAGGGGTGGGTGGCCGAACCGGGCTTGGTGGTGGTCACGCCGGGCAGCGGACTGATCATGATGCCCCCGGTCTCGGTTTGCCACCAGGTGTCCACGATCGGGCAGCGACCTCCCCCGATGTGCTCGTGATACCACATCCAGGCCTCGGGATTGATCGGTTCACCGACGGTTCCGAGCAGTCGGAGCGACGACAGATCGTGTTTCGCCGGCTCGGAGGCGCCCCACTTCATGAACGTCCGGATCGCCGTCGGAGCCGTGTAGAACTTCGTGACCCGATACTTTTCGACGATGTCCCAGAACCGGTCGTTGCCCGGGAAGTTCGGGACACCTTCGTACATGACCTGTGTGCACCCATTCGAGAGCGGTCCGTAGACGATGTAGCTGTGCCCGGTGATCCAACCGACATCCGCAGTGCACCAGAACACGTCGGTGTCGGGATGTAGGTCGAACACGTACCTGTGGGTGTAGGTCACGTGGGTGAGATAGCCGCCCATCGTGTGCATGATGCCCTTCGGCTTGCCGGTCGTCCCGCTCGTGTAGAGGAGGAACAGGAGGTCCTCGGCGTCCATCGGTTCGGCCGGACAGTCGGCGGAGGCCCCATCCATCAGGTCGTGGTACCAATGGTCTCGGCCGTCGACCATCGTCACCTCGTTGCCTCCGCGCTTCACCACCACGACGTGCTCGATCGAGGACGTCGCAGCAACGGCATCGTCGGCAGCGGGCTTGAGGGGGAACACCTCACCGCGCCGATAGCCGCCGTCGGCGGTGATGACGAGCTTGGCATCGGCGTCGTCGATGCGGTCGGCGAGCGACTGGGCCGAGAACCCGCCGAACACGACACTGTGGGGCGCACCGAGCCGGGCGCACGCGAGCATCGCCACGGCTGCCTCCGGGATCATCGGCATGTAGATCATCACTCGATCACCCTTGGTGACGCCGAGACCCGTCAGCACATTCGCGAACTTCGACACCTCGTCGAGCAGCTCGGCGTAGGTGATGGCGCGTGTGTCGCCGGGCTCACCCTCCCAGTGGATCGCGACGCGCTCGCCGCGGCCGGCCGCCACGTGGCGATCGAGGCAGTTGGCGGCGACGTTGAGCTGCCCACCGATGAACCACTTGGAGTACGGCAGTTCCCACTCGAGTACCGAATCCCACGGCTTCGACCATTCAAGGAGCTCGGCGGCCTGACGCGCCCAGAACGCCGAGTGATCGGCGGTCGCCTCGTGGGAGAGCGAACCATCCGACACGAGTGCGCCGGCGACGAAGTCGGCAGGTGGCGGGAACGTGCGGTTCTCCGCTGCCAGCGCTTCGATCGTGTCGTGCTGCTCGTCGCTCATCCCGCCATCGTAGATCAGGTCCGACGACCCTGATCCGGACCGGTCGGGTACCGCCGAGCGATGCCGTCGGACACATCGGAGCCGCCCGGGTAGCGTCGACCCGGTGAGTCGAGGCGAGGCACTGCGGTCCGCGGTCGCTGACGATCTCGCGGGCGAAGTCGCCGCGATGGTTCGGCTCGGCGGCGGTGACGTCGCCGAGTCGTTCCGGATCGAGTTCGCCGACGGCCGGAGATGCTTCGCCAAGACGCATCGGGACCCACCACCCGGCTTCTTCACGACGGAGGCCAGTGGTCTGCAGTGGCTTCGCGCACCCGGGGTGGTGCGGGTGCCCGACGTGCTGGCCGTGTCGGACGGAGACGGAACTGCGCCCCCGCGCCTCGTGCTCGAGTGGATCGACGAAGGTCGATCCGGAATCACCAGCGACAGCGATCTCGGTCGGGAGCTGGCACGGCTGCATCGCGCCGGCTCGCCGAGCTTCGGTCGTGATGACCGGCGCACCACCGGAAGTCGTGCACTCCCCAACGACCCCTGCGACACGTGGGTCGAGTTCTACGCGACGCGTCGACTCGAACCGCTCGCCCGGCTGGCACACGACCAGGAGGCGCTGGCACACAACACCCTCGACGACCTGTCGATCGTCATCGATCGCTTGTCCGAGTTCGGCGGCCCGGCCGAGCCACCCGCTCGCCTGCACGGCGACCTGTGGGCGGGCAACCGCCTCGTCGACAGCGCCGGCCGATCCTGGCTGATCGACCCAGCCGCACACGGTGGCCACCGCGAGTTCGATCTGGCGATGATGCGACTGTTCGGCGGCTACGGCGCCGACTGCTTCGCCGAGTACGACGACGAGTTCCCGCTCGCCGACGGATGGCAGGATCGGATCCCGCTCCACCAGCTCGCGCCGCTCGCCGTCCACGCCATCAAGTTCCGGGGCGGGTATGCCGGCGCGACGCAGCGAGCGCTGGACGCGATCCTCCGCCGCTGACGGAACCCATCGCGTTCGATCATCGGGTCGGGCCTACCCTGATGCATGGACTCGTGGTGGGAGCCGGCGCTTCGATCGACGTTCCTCGGCCGACGCGTCGTCATCGCCGGCGGCGTTCCGAGCTCATGGATCGAGTACATCGAGCACCTGCGCACAGCGGGAGCCGCCGAAGTGATGATCGTCGCCACCCAGGGCGCTGGCACCGGCCACGGGCCCGATGTGCCGACGGTCGTGGCCGAACCGCCTGCGGGGGTCTCGATGATGGATCGTCTGCGCTGGGCCAACGCGATGCTGCGCGATCCGACCCCCGACATCGTCGCCGCCATCGACGCCTTCGACCCCGATGGCGATGCGATCGCCGTCGGTAGCTTCTTGAACGAAGCCCCGTCGCTGGCAGGTCGGCCGTTCCTGGCTCACCGTCGCCCGGAATGGGTGGCGCTGGAGGACAAGACGATCATCGACGCCTTCTGGGATCGAGCGGGGGTTCGCCGCCTGGCATCGGTGATCGTGCCCCTCGACGACGCCGCAACCGCCGCGCACTCGATCGATCGCGGGGACGGCACGGTCTGGGCGGCCGACGCCCGCGACGGATACCACGGAGGAGCCCACCAGACGCGGTGGATCGTCGATGAGGCGACAGCGGAGGACGCCGTGACAGCGTTCCGGCCGGTCTGTGATCGGGTCCGCGTCATGCCGTTCGTCGACGGGATTCCGTGCTCGATCCACGGCATCGTCCTCCCGGACGGCGTCGTCGCCCTCAGGCCAGTCGAGATGCTGACGCTGCGACGCGATCACGATTTCGTGTACGCGGGCTGTGCCACGTTCTGGGATCCGCCGGAATCGGTACGCGCCGACATGCGATCGATCGTCCGGCTGGCGGCGGCCGTCCTGACCGACGACGTCGACTATCGAGGGACGTTCACGATCGACGGCGTCGTCGCCTCCGACGGGTTCTGGCCCACCGAGCTGAACCCCCGCTTCGGTGCCGGCATCAATGTGATCGCTCGCGCCACCGGAAACATGCCGATCCTGCTCGTCCACGACCTCGCCGTCGCCGGACTCCACGTCGGAGCATCGGCCGACGATGTCGAGCGGTCACTGCTCGCGCACGCCGATGCGAACCGGGCAGGCGGGACGTGGAGGCAGACATCGTCGGCTACGTCGGAGCGAACCGGTTCGATCGTGCACGACGGTGGCTCGTGGTCGTGGGCGTCCGACGACACCGTCCACGGCACGGTGTCGGCCGGTCCGGGCCTCACCAGATGCGTGTTCGAACCCAGCGCCACCCCGGTCGGTCCGAGCGCCGCTCCTCGCGCCGCCGCCTTCTGGCGATTCACCGACCGCGAACTGGGGACGGCGATCGGACCGGTCGCTCCTGCTCCTGACCGGACCGCTCCTCCGTGACGGCGATCAGGCCCGCCACTCCAGTACGGTGAACCCGCCGAGGCCGGTCGGATCGAGCAGGGCTTCGGCCTCGCTCACCCGGCTGCGCATCCTGATCGCGGTGAGGTCGGGAGCGGCCGCGTGAGCGTTCCAGTAGCGCTTGCCGTCATCGACGAGTTCGTCGATGCCGTTGAGCCGGAGCCATTGGGTCTGGGTCCGCACCGCATCGGGTTCGGGGAGCTGATCGATCGCGACCTCGGTGGTGATGTCCTGGGCACCGGGATCGGCGAGGTAGTGACCACCACGCTCGTGCTGCCGGTAGGTGCGCAGCCACTCGCGCCACGGACGGAGCGCCAGCCGGGAGGTGGTGGCCGAGCAGTAGTCGATCGCGACGAGCGACCCCGCCCGCAGGTGCGATCGTGCATCGATGACCCAGTCCCGTGCGGCGTCCTGAAGGGGCGCCCGCGCCCCGAGGCCGGCGTCGGTCGGGAGGATCCGCGGCACCGGGTCGAACGGCTCGCTGAGTTGCTCGACGAGGCGTCCGTCGGGCAACTCGACGACGTACGCCTCGCGCCAAGCTCCGTCGTGCACGGCCAACCTGAACGGCAGGTTGTCGAGCAGTTCGTTGGCGATGATGACGCCGTCGAACAACTCGCCGGGGAGGTCGGCGCGCGAATCGACCCCGTCAGGGTGCTGCTCGCGCTGCGCGTCCGACACGTCGACGGCGACATACCGCATCGTCGACGCGCACGACGGCATCGCCGACAGCACCGATCGTGCGAGCGCTCCCGGTCCGGCACCCGCATCGACCACGACGAACGGATCCGGGCGCCCGAGCCGCTCCCACTCCTGGTCGAGGAACCGGGCGACCACGGCGCCGAAGAGCGGACCGACCTCTGGCGACGTCAGGAAGTCACCCCGGCGCCCCGCCCGCCCACCCGACGTGTAGAAACCTGCCGGCCCGTACAACGCATCCGCCATGAACTCCGAAAAGGCCAACCGTTCAGTCTGCATGGAACCGTTCATATCCCGGTTGCAGCCGGACAGTTGCCGGCGGCCCACCGTTCTGTCTGCACGGAACCGTTCATATCCCGGTTGCAGGCAGACAGTTGCCGGCGGGGTCAGCCGCCGAGGGCGTTGGTGAGGTCGGGGAGATCGGCGAAGCGGAGCACCAAGCTCGGCACCACACCCAGCACGATCGTGCCGACCGCGCAGATCCCCAGCGCCGCCATGATCGGCTGCGGAGTCACGATCGCCGTCGTGTCGCCGTCAGGAACGGGTTTCATCCACATCTCCCGCAGCACCTTCATGTAGTACGCCGCGGAGATGACCGTGTTCACGGCAGCGATCACTGCGAGGGTGTACCCGATGCCGTCCCCGGCATCGAGCAGGGCTCGGAACGCGGTGAACTTGGCGATCCAGATACCGAGCGGTGGGATCCCGGTCAGCGATGCCAGGAAGATCGTCATCAGGGCGCCGAGCCCGGGGGCGTAGCTCATCAATCCGCCGAACGAGCTGATCTCGCCGCTCCGGGTCTTGCGGCTGACGGCCAGGATCACCGCGAAGGCACCGAGGTTCGAGAAGGCGTAGATGAGCAGATAGATCACGACCGCCTTGAGCGACGACTCCGCGGCGTCACCCGATGCGAGCACGGCGAGGGGCATGAGGATGAACCCGCCCTGGCTGACGGACGAGTAGGCCAGTAGGCGCACGATGTTGGTCTGGCGCAGGGCGAGCACGTTGCCGACCGTCATCGTGAGCGCCGCGAGCGCGAAGATGAAGGGCTCGTACACGCCGTCGGCCGCGTACATCGCCAGGTACAGCATGGAGACCAGTCCGACGAAGCCCGCCGCCTTCGACGCCACCGACAAGAACGCGGTCACCGGCAGCGGTGCGCCTTCGTAGGTGTCGGGCGCCCAGGTGTGGAACGGTACGGCCGACACCTTGAAGCCGAACCCGACGATGACGAACGCGACGGCGATCACCTGCATCGCGATGATGCCCTCGCCCGCTTCGGCCGAGGCGAGCGACGCCCCGATCTCGGTCAGCTTGGTCGAGCCCGTCGTGCCGTACAGGTAGCTCATGCCGTAGAGCAGCACACCCGAGGCGAACACTCCGAGTAGGTAGTACTTGACACCTGCCTCGTTCGACTTGGCGTCACGCTTGCGCCACGCCGCCATCATGTAGGCGGGGATCGACAGCAGCTCGAGCGCCACGAAGATCGATACCAGGTCGCGGCTGGACGCCATCATGACCATGCCGAGCACGCTGACGACCAGCATCAGGTAGAACTCGCCCTGGTAGTAGCCGCCCTCCTCGAGCTCGGTCTGGCTCATCAGCACGACCACGTAACCGATCAGCAGGAACAGGGCCTTGAGGATCAGCGCGTACTCGTCGACCACGTAGCGGTCGAAGAACATCGAGCGAACGCTGTCGCCGGCGACCCCGTCGCCGACGACGGCCAGGGTGATCACCGGGATGAACGCGCCGAGCATGACGAAGCTGGCCAGCGCTCCCATCATCCACTTCTTCGATTCATCGATCCAGAGATCGACCAGCAACAACACGTTGATGCCGATCACCAACACCAGCTCGGGGGCGAGCGCGTGCCAGTCGACGTCAGGACGGATCCAGTCCGCGCCCTGGGCGAGGAGTGCGGCGATCACGGGATGCCCGCACCGATCTGCTCGACGAGTTGGGTCACGGCTGGGTCCATCACCTTGAACATGAGCTGCGGGTAGACACCGAACACCACGATCGCGATCAGGAACGGCGCCCAGGAGATCCATTCGATCGGCGTGACGTCGTGAATGTCGGCACCGTGGTCGCCGTGGCCGCCGTGGCCGCCGTCGTCGCCGTGGTCGTGCTCGTTCGAGGCGGCGCTCAGTGCCGGCGCCCCGTGGCCGCCGTGGCCGTGATCCACGAACTCCGGATTCGGCTCACCGAAGGCGGTGCGCTGGTACAGCCAGAGGAGATAGCCAGCGGCGAGCACCGTGCCGAGTGCGGCGATCACGGTGAGCACCCGATACAGATCGAGCTGGCCGGAGAGGACCTCGGACGGGTTCCAGGCGGCGAGCAGCGCCGGGAACTCGCCCCAGAAGCCCGCCAGACCCGGCAGGCCGAGTGATGCCATCGCCGAGAAGCCGAGCAGCCAGCCGAGCTTCGGCATCTGGATGAGCATGCCGGACAGCTGGCGGATCTCGAGGGTGTGGTAGCGGTGCTTGATCGAGCCCGCGAGGAAGAAGAGCATCCCGGTGATGAGACCGTGGGCGACCATGCCGAACAGGGCCGCGTTGATGCCGAGATCGGTGAGCGTCGAGATGCCCAGCATCACGAAGCCCATGTGCGCGACCGAGGAGAACACGATCAGGCGCTTCATGTCGGTCTGGGCGAGACAGCCGAGAGCACCGTAGATGATGCCGATCACGGCGAGGATGGCGATCGCCGGCGCCCACGCCTTGGCGCCCTGCGGCAGCATTGGCAACGCGATTCGGACGAAGCCGTACGTGCCGAGCTTCAGCAGGATGGCGGCGAGGATCACCGAGCCCTGGGTCGGCGCCTGCGTGTGGGCGTCGGGCAGCCACGTGTGGAACGGAAACATCGGCACCTTGACCGCGAAACCGACGAACATGCCAGCGAAGATCCAGACCTGCGTGTCACGGTCGATCAGGGCACCGGCTTCGTAGAGGTGCGCGAAGCCGAAGCTCGTCGCATCGGTCTGGAAGAACAGCGCCAGGAACGCCACCAGCATCAGCGCCGAACCGAACATCGTGTACAGGAAGAACTTCAGCGAGGCGTATTGGCGTTCCTCACCGCCCCACACACCGATCATGAAATACATCGGCAGCAGCACCAACTCGAAGAACACGAAGAACAGGATCAGGTCCTGGGCGATGAACGAGCCGGCCATCCCGACCTGCAACACCAGCATCAGCATCAGGAACATCTTCGGGTTCCCGGCATCGGGCATGTTGTCCCACGTGTAGACCGCCACGAGGAACGTGACCGCCATCGACAGCACGTAGAGCGGCAGGCTGATTCCGTCGAGACCGATGGTGTAGTTCGACTTGATGACGCTGATCCAGGTCTCGTCGGCGAAGAACTGGAGCTTCTCGCTCTGTCCGTAGTCGAACGCGATGAGCGTCCAGATGCCGACCGCGACGGTCGCGCCCGACGCGATGATCGCGATCTGCTTGTGGGTCCGCTCGTCGGACGCGGGCACGAACATCATGAGCAGCACGCCCACGAGTGGGAGGAACGTGCCGACCGTGAGGAGCCAGTTGTCGTTGGTGAGAACTTCCATGGTTGCCTTCAAATGCTCCGTGACGACGTGGACGAATGGATCAGAACGGAATGCCTCAGACGTTGAGGATGATCAGGACGATGGCGCCGACCGCGGCGGCGCCGAAGAGCAGCGCGCCGTACTGGTTGACCTTGCCGGATTGCATGGGCTGGAGTGCGTGGCCGCTTTCGGAGGCGGCGAGACCCGATGCGTTCACCGCACCGTCGACCACTCGCTGGTCGATGTTGCGGTACACCCACTCACCCGTGCGTTTGCCGCCCTGCCCGACCCCGTTGACGACACCGTCGATGACGTTCTGGTTGACCCAGTACGCGGCCTTCGCGATCGGGTGGGCGATGCCGTGGACGATGACCTTCTCGTAGAGATCGTCGAGGTAGTACTTGTTCACGAGGAAGCGGTGGCCCGCCCGGGCGGGCGCGTTGCGCTCGGTGAGTCCGACGAAGTACGACAGCGGGTTCTTGCGGCCACCGAAGACCGCCATGCTCAGGTACAGGCTGGAGAGGAAGCCGAGCAACACGAGGACGAGTCCGGGTGCGGCATTGGCCCACGAGAACTCCGGTGGCTCCGGAACTGCGAACTTGCCGGCCGCCTCGGTGTGCTCGCCCTCGGCGCCTTCCTCGGCGCGGACTGCGCCGCCGATCCCGCCGGCGCCCATCGCGATCTCGCCGACGGCGACGGCTGCCGCTTCCTCGGCCGGCTCCTCGCCGACCTCTGCTTCCCCGTGGGCGATCGGGAGGCCGATCGACGACTCGGTCTGATGTTCGAACCAGTGGATCCCGAGGGCGGGCGCGTTCAGGTAGCCCGACCCGAGCGCCAAGACGCCGAGGATGAGCAACGGCGCGGTGATCTTCCACGGCGAGTCGAACGGGGCGAACGGCAGCGGCCGACCGTGCGCCACCTCGTGATGATCATCGTGACCGTGATCGTCGTCGTCGTGGTGGTCGTCGTGGTGGTCGTCGTGGTGGTCGTCGTGGCCGTGGGTCTCGACACCCATGAAATGCGCCGCACCGCCTCGCGGCGTGCCGAAGAAGGTGAGGTACGTGGCCCTCGTCATGTACGCGGTCGTCATGAACGCGCCGACGATGCCCACGACATAGAACACGGTGTAGTCGGCGTGCTTGGCCGAGTCGATGATCTCGTCCTTCGAGAAGAACCCGCTGAAGAACGGCACACCGCACAGGGCTGCCGTGCTGACCATCCAGGTGCCGAACGTGACCGGCATCCTGCGCCAGATGCCACCCATGTCCTTCTTCATGTCGAAGCTGTGATGACTCGCGGTGTAGCTGATCGAACCGGCCGCCAGGAACAGGCAGCACTTGAAGAACGCGTGGGTGAAGATGTGGAACACCGCTGCCGTCCAGGCGCCGACGCCCAGCCCCATCATCATGTAGCCGAGCTGTGAGACGGTCGAGTACGCGAGCACCTTCTTGATGTCGTTCTGCACGAACGCCAGCGCCGCCGCGATGATCACCGTGATGCCACCGATCACGGCGATCAGGTTGAACGACTGCCCGGCGGCGTTGATCTCGAGTCCGACGTGGAAGACCGGGTAGATGCGGGCGACGAGGAACACGCCTGCGACGACCATCGTGGAGCTGTGCAGCAGCGAGCTGACCGGCGTCGGGCCGGCCATGGCGTCGGGCAGCCAGGTGTGCAGCGGGAACTGACCCGACTTGCCGATGCAGGCGATGAACAGTGCGACCGCCGCCCACATCAGGGTGCTCTGGCCGTCGAACTCACCGGCCGCCGCCATCTCGTTGATGCCCTGGATGTCGAGGGTGCCGAAGATGCCGAGCAGCATCGCCGTACCGACGAGCAGACCCATGTCACCGACGCGGACCGTCCAGAACGCCTTCAGTGCAGCTTCGCTGTTGGCCCGTTCCTCCCACCAGTGCCCGATGAGCAGGAACGAGCAGAGACCCATGATCTCCCACCCCAGGATGAGCTGCACCATGTTCGGGGCGAGGACCATCGCGAGCATGCCGGCCGAGAACAAGGTGATGCTGGCGAAGAAGTGGGTGTAACGCCGGTCGCCGCTGACGTACTCGGTCGAGTAGATCTGCACGAGCGTCGAGATGAACGCCACGAGGAGGAGCGCCATGACGGCGAGACCGTCGATGTGCTGGCCGATCCCGAAGTCGGTGAGTCCGGACTGCCACCACGTCCACTGGCGGACGACCGGCTCGACCTCTTCACCGTGGGAGCTGTCGACGCGATCGATCCACTGGAACGCGCTGCCGGCGGCGATCACGAGGGCCGCCACCATGCTTGCGATCCCGAGCTCGCTACCGCCGCGCGGCATCCTCTTGCCGAAGAAGATGATCCCGAAGAACGCAAGGCCGGGGATCGTCGGGATCAACCACGAATTCTCCAGGAACCACCCGGCAGCTTCGGCGGCGTGTTCGGTCTCGGCAGCGAACAACATCAGCCCTTCATCTCCGACAGCTCATCGAGCGCGATCGAGCGCCGGTTGCGGTACACCATCAGCACCATCGCCAGGCCGACCCCGACCTCGGCGGCGGCGACGGCGATCACGAACAGGGCGAAGATGTGCCCGTCGATCGTGTCGTTCATGAGCGCGAACGCGATCAGGTTGAGGTTGACCGAGTTCAGTATCAGCTCGACCGACATCAGCACCATGACGGCGTTGCGACGCGAGATCACACCGAACACGCCGATGCAGAACAGCGCAGCCGACAACAAGAGGAAGTTCTGGGCGAACATCAGGCGGCACCCAGCGTCACGTCGTCGGCGCCGACGCCGAGTCGCCACCCGCGCGACGATGAACGGATGCCGACGAGTCCGGCGGTGACGGTGCGATTCTGAGCGAGCATCAGTCTTTCCGAGCCAGGACGATGGCGCCGACAGCGGCGGCGAGCAGGACGAACGAGACGGCGATCAGGGGCACCAGGAAGGGGCCGAGGTATCCGTCGGAGATCCCGGTCGTGGTGGCCGCGACACTGCCGGCGTCGGGTTCGATGATCACGTTCCCGTCGACCGCCGCGAAGAACCGGTCGGCGGGCAGCCGGCCACTGTTCTGGTCGACCGCGTCGAACACGACGTAGGCGAGGACACCGAACAGGAGCAGTCCGACCGGGATGCCGACGCCCCACCCCTGGTTCCGGGTGTCGGTGTCGGACCCGATGGACGCTCGCGTCAGCATGATGCCGAACAGGAACAGCACCATCACCGCACCGATGTACACCAGCACCTGCGAGACGGCGACGAACTCGGCGGCGGCGAGAATGTACTGGGCGGCGATCCCGCCGAGCACCACGACCAGCCAGAGCGCGGCGTGCACCACGTTGTCGGTGGACACCATCGCCAGGGCGCCGAAGAGCATGCCGGCGGCGATGATGTAGAAACCGATGTTCTGCGCGACGTTGACGTTCGCGGCGATCAGCGAGAGCGCGCTCACTTCTTCTGTGCCCCCGCCTCGAGCTCCGGGGCTTCCGGCACGGTCTCCATCCACTCACCGAGCTTGGTCTTGTCGTGGAGCAGGTCGGCGATCCGGGGCTCGGAGTACTCGTACTCCGGGCTCCAGAAGAGGGCGTCGAACGGGCACACCTCGACGCAGATCCCGCAGTACATGCACAGCGCGTAGTCGATGTCGAATCGGTCCAGGTGGTTGACCTGGCGCGGCTTGCCGCCCACGCGGCGCGGCGGCGCGAGCTGCTTGTGGGCCTCGATGTAGATGCACCAGTCGGGGCACGAACGCGAGCACAGCATGCAGGCCGTGCAGTTCTCCTCGTGCAACGCGATGACGCCGCGCGCGGATCGGCGGTGTCTCCTTGACGTGCGGATACTGGACGGTGTTCGCGCCGTCCTTGACGGTGCGGAACATGGTGCCCATCGTGACACCGAGGCCCTTGACGAGTCCGGGGAGCTTGGGCATCAGACGGCAACCTTCAAGACGGCGGTGATCGCGATGTTGGCCAACGACACGGGGATGAGCACCTTCCAGGCGAAGCGCTGCAGCTGATCTTCGCGGAAGCGGGGATAGCTGAAGCGGACCCACATGATGATGCCGGTGAGGACGATCATCTTGGTGAACATGATCAGGGGACCGACGACGTTCATCCAGTTGTCGACGTCGTCGAGGCTCGTCCAGCCGAACCAGCTGAACGGGATGCCCCATCCACCGAGGAAGAGCACCGACGCGATGAACGCGAACACGCCTGCGGTCGCGAACTCCCCGATGAAGAAGATGAGGAACCGGAAGCCGGAGTACTCGGTCATGTAACCGGACACGAGCTCCGATTCGGCGATCGGCATGTCGAACGGTGCCTGCGTGAGTTCGGCCTGGACCGCGATCATGAAGATCAGGAAACCGACGAACTGGGTGAGCACGAACGGCAGACCGACGCCGTTCCAGCCGAAGATCTCCTGGGTGTTCTGGGCCACGACGATCTGCTGCAGGTTCATCGAGCCGGCCTGGATCACGACACCGACGACGGCGAGCACCATCGGCAGCTCGTAGGCGATCAGCTGGCCGGCCGCTCGCAGGCCACCGAGGTACGAGTACTTGTTGGCGCTCGACCAACCCGCGATCAGGATGCCGATCACCGACACCGACCCGATCGCGAGCGCGTAGAACACGCCCGCTTGGAAGTTCGTCAACCAGGCGTCGGGGCCGAACGGCACCACGACCACCAACAGGAAGGTCGACACCAGCACGATCACCGGGGCGATCTTGTAGATGAATCGATCGGCGTTCTCGGGGATGAGGTCTTCCTTCTGCATCCACTTGCCGACCTCGGCGAGCAGCTGCATCGAGCCGTAGGGCCCGGCTTCCATCGGGCCCAGGCGGCTCTGCATGAACGACATCATCTTGAACAGGAAGACATAGACGATCGTGCCGGCCGGCAGCAGCACCGCGACGATGCCCCCCAACACGCGCAGCAACGACTGCCCCCAGTACGGGATCTCGACGGCGAGCAGGGCACTCATCACGACGGCGGATTCTCTCCGGCGGGGGCATGGGGGCGGAGGCTCCTGCGAGAGCATCCGGACGCGAACGATCGGGCGCCGACGGCCGAGAGCCGAGAGCTGGGCGCGGCCGAAGGCCGCTCAGGACGGAACTCGGTCGAACGGAGTGAGCGACCGCAGGAAGCGAACGACTGAGCCCGGATCACCGATCGATGTCTCCGAGGATGAAGTAGAGGCTGGCGAGGATCGTGATGATGTCGGGCACGTAGACACCCTTCAGGACCCACGGCGCGATCGAGATGTTGTTGAAGCTGGCCGAGCGGATCTTGACCCGGAACGGCCCGAGATCACCCTTGCTCACCACGTAGTAACCCATCTCGCCGAGCGGGTTCTCGGTCGAGACCCAGGCCTCGCCCTCGGGCACCTTGATGATGCGGGGCACCTTGGTCATGATCGGCCCGGCGGGAATGTCGTCGAGGAGCTGATCGACGATCTTGGTCGCTTCACGCGTCTCCTGGAGTCGCACCCAGCAGCGGGCCCACGAATCGCCGTCGGGGTGGGTCCAGACGCGGAAGTCGGCCTTGTCCCAGGCCATCGGCAGGCTCTGGTCGCGGCGGAGATCCCAGTCGACGCCCGACGCTCTCAGATTGGCACCCGACAACCCGTACGACTTGGCGACTTCGGCGGGGATCACGCCCACACCGCGTGTCCGGCTCTGGAAGATCTCGTTGCCGAAGAGCAGGTCTTCGATCTCGTCGCAGAACATCCGCAGCTTCTTCATCACCTGCTTGGTCTCGTCGATCCAGCCCTTCGGGAGATCGTCCTTGAGACCGCCGATGCGGTCGAAGTTCGGATGGAATCGTCCGCCCGTGGCTCCCTCGATGAGGTTCAGGACGTACTCGCGATCGCGGAACGCGAGGAACACCGGCGTGATCGCACCCATCTGCACGCCCAGGTCGCCGAGGAACAGCCCGACGTTGGCGATGCGCGACAACTCGAACAGGATCGTGCGGATGTACTGGGCGCGCGGCGGCGCCTCGATCTCCATCAGCTTCTCGGCGGCGAGGATGAACGGGACCTCGTTGGCGAAGCTCCCCAGCCAGTCGATCCGGTTGATCAACGTGGTGACCTGGGGGAACGTGCGCACCTCGGTGAGTTTCTCGTAGCCGCGGTGCATGTAGCCGGCGACGGGCTCGGCCCACACGACCTGCTCGCCGTCGAGACGGGCGATGATCCGGAGCGTGCCGTGGGTGGCGGGATGCTGCGGACCGATGTTGAGCGTCATGCCCTCGGTCTCCAGCTCGACGTTGAGACGGGCGTCGGCGGCCTGCGACGCGATGTAGCTGAGCTGCTGGCGCTCGTTCAGCATCGTCATGGCCGACCTCCGTGCACGAGTTCGACGATCCGGTTCACATCAGTCATCCGAGTCACCATCTTCTCCGTCGGAGACGGGCATCGGCTCGACGTCGACGATGCCGGGCCAGGGCTTGACCATCCGCGACAGCAGCGGGAAGTCCTTGCGCAGAGGGAACCCCTCGAACGCGCCGGGGAGGTAGAGATTGCGCAGATCGGGGTGACCGTCGAAGCCGATCCCGAACATCTCGTGGGTTTCGCGCTCGTGCCAGTTGGCGCCGGCGAAGCTCGGGATCCAGGTCGGCATCGACATCGAGTCGGGGACGTCGGCCTTCAACGTGACGCTGACGTGCCGCTCGATGTCGGTCAAGCGACCGAACACCTGGAAGCGGGTCTCGCCACCGGCGACGCCCTGGTTGATCTCGCCGGCATCGGCGGCCGGTTCCTCTGGCTCGGCCGAGGGATCGTCCTCGCCCTTGCCGTACGGAGATGGCAACCAGTCGATCGCCGACAAGAAGCAGAAGTAGTGGAAACCCTGCGCCTTGAGGGCCGCGGCGGCGACCGCCCACGCCTCGGGCGCAACTCGTACCCAGAGATCGTCCTGCGGTACGAGATGAACGGCAAGCACGTGCTCGCCGAGATCGGAGCGGAGATGGTCGACGATGCCTTCGCGCAGGCCGTCGCCGGGGAGTGCTGGGACCTCGGTGTCGGATCCGGCCGTGGTATCGGTCGCGTCACTCAATCGGGCCACCTCCGACCACGATCGGCTCGGGTTCGGCGTCGGCCCGCTCGCCGCGGCAGTCGTCTGCAACGACGTGTACTCCTCGTTGCGCCACTTGGCGGCCATGTCTTCGTTCTTGATGCGCTGTTGGAGCAACACGATGCCCTCGAGCAGGGCCTCCGGGCGGGGCGGGCAACCCGGCACGTAGACGTCGACGGGAATGATCTGGTCGACGCCCTTGGTGACCGAGTAGCTGTCCCAGTACGGGCCGCCGCAGTTGGCGCACGACCCCATCGAGATGACGTACTTCGGCTCGGGCATCTGCTCGTACAGCCGTTTGACGGCGGGCGCCATCTTGTCGGTCACGGTGCCGGAGACGACGACCAGATCGGCCTGGCGCGGGCTGGCCGGGAGCGGGATCACGCCGAGTCGCATGACGTCGTAGCGCGGCGACCCGAAGGCCGCGCCCATCTCGATCGCGCAACATGCCAGACCCCACTGGTACACCCACATCGAGTACGAGCGACCCATGTTGAAGAGCTTGGTGAGCGGGGCGGGCATGCGCCCGCGGTCCACTAGACCCATCGGAGGAGCCCTCGTTTCCAGGCGTAGACGAGACCGTCGAGCAGCAGGACGATGAAGATCAGCATCGTGATCAGTCCGAACCAGCCGTAGCGCTCGATCGACGTCGCCCACGGGAAGATGAACACCGCCTCGACGTCGAAGATGACGAAAAGCAGGGCGAACACGTAGTAGCGGATCTGGCTCTGGGACCAGCCCATTCCGACCGGGTCGACACCCGACTCGTAGGCGATCAGCTTCTCCGGCCCGGGGCGCGACGGCCTGACAGCGGCGGCGAGGCCGAGCAGCAGACCGGCGAGCAGGATCGCGGCGAGGCCGAACCAGACGACGGTGAGGTAATCGCGCAGAAACAGCGACATCGGGCAGCGAGGCTACCAGGGGTCGTGAACCGGTTCCCAAACCCGCCGACATCGACCGTGTGACTTTCGGAACTCCGGATTTTTCGGGAAATCGGCCCGATCAGACGGATCTGATCGGCGATCGGCGACGAAGCATCGGCACGGGCCGCGCCCGCTGCCCGCCCGAGGTCTGGAACACTGCGGAACGGACGATTCCGACGGCGGACGGCGGGATCGGTCAGCGGGCAGACAGATCAGCCCACACACGATCAGACCCAAGGAGCACCGCCAACATGACCGACCAGATCCACGACGTCGAGACGCGCGTCGACGCCGACGACCACGACCGACCACGCCCTGGCGTGAACCGCCGCCGCATGTTCATCGCTGGAGCCGGCCTCGCCGGCGCGGCGGCGTTGGCGAAGGCCGGAACGGCCTCGGCGGTCGACGACGAACCGGTCCTCGTCGGCAACCCCGACAACGAGACCGACGACGGCGCCACCGTCGTCACCAACACGAACAACACCGCGACGAGCCCCGGGACCGCCGGTCAAGAGGCGATCCTCGGTGTGCTCACCGGTGCCGACAACGGGTCGCACGCCGTCAAGGGTGTGACCTCGGGCCGAGGCCACTCGGTGGCCGGCGACACGCCTGCCGGCACGAACACGGTCGCTGCGACCTGGGGCCGCCACGGCGGCGCCGGTGCCGGCATCGGTGGTGTCTCGGCCGACGGCTACGGCGGCGAGTTCATCGGCGGCAAGTCGCACGTACGGTTGATCATCCCCGACGGCGGCTTGCCCGCCGGCCCGCCCGCCGGCGACGGACACCTCGTCGGAGAGCTCTACGCCGATGGCGCGGGCGGGCTCTGGTACAACACCGCGGACGGCGACAACTTCGTGCAGTTGACCCGCCAGGGAGGCGGCACGGTGCTGCTGAACGATCCGCAGCGGGCGTACGACTCACGGGAGGAGTTCCCGGTGCCGGCCAACACGAACAAGGGCGTGCACACCGCCGAGGAGACCCGCCGGATCGATCTCACGGAGTTCACCGACCTGCCCGCCGGTGCGCAAGGCGCCGTGATCAACGTCGTGGCCGTCGGCACCGTGGGCCAGGGCTTCCTCACCGTGTTCAACGGCGACACCGATCCGACCAGCCGACCGAACGCAGCGACGTTGAACTGGGTCGTGCCGGGCGACAACATCGCCAACGGGGTGATCGTCCCGACCGGCGTCGACGGCACGGTGAACGTCTTCACCAAGCAGCAGACCGACGTCGTCATCGACGTCGTCGGCTACATCAGCTGACGTCGGTCGCCACCCCTGTGCAGCCGGCCGGATCCCGCTCGACGGGATCCGGCCGGTGCGCGTGGGGCTGTGCAACGGGGTACGTTCGCGTCCGTGGACATCGTCGACCTCGAGGCGATCCGGTCGGCGCGACTTGCGGGCCGCGACGTGGTCAAACATACGCCGGTCGTCACTTCGATCACGCTCGGGGAGATGGTGGGCGGCTCGATCGCGATGAAGGCCGAGAACCTCCAGCGAACCGGCGCCTTCAAGGTGCGTGGCGCGATGAACAAGTTGCAGGCACTCGGCGATGCGGCAAGACGGGGCGTCACGGCCGGGAGCGCTGGCAACCATGCCCAGGCGCTGGCGATCGCAGCCGCCCGTCACGGTGTGGCCTGCGAGATCTTCGTGCCGGGTGGAGCCCCGATCTCGAAGATCGCCGCGTGCGAGGGCTACGGCGCCGTCGTCCACGAGGGCGGTGCGAGCGTCGCCGAGGCGGTCGCCGCGTCCCGGACACGCGCCGACGAGGCGGGGATGGTGTTCTGCCACCCGTTCGACGATCCTGCGGTCGTCGCAGGTCAGGGTACGATCGGGCTCGAGCTGCTCGAGGACCTCCCCGACCTCGCGTGCGTCCTGGTGCCGCTCGGTGGCGGCGGGCTCGCCGCCGGACTCGCGATCGCGATCAAATCGGTCCGACCGTCGGTTCGGGTCGTCGGGGTGCAGGCCGAGGTGTGTGCCCCATACACCGGTGCGCCGACCGAGCCCGGTCCGGTCGTCACGCTGGCCGACGGCATCGCGGTGAAGACGCCGGGGGAGGTGACCGGTCCGCTGATCGCACGTTGGCTCGACGATGTCGTCGCCGTCGACGAGGACACGATCGCCGACGCGATGGTGCTCCTGATGGAGCGGGCCAAGCTCTACGTCGAGGGGGCCGGAGCGGTCGGAGTGGCCGCCCTGCTCGGCCGACGCATCCGGCCTGCGAACGATGGGGTCACCTGTGCGGTGCTGTCGGGCGGAAACGTCGATCTCGGCGTCGTTCCGGGGCTGATCCGACGACACGAGAACCACGCCGGACACCGATTGACGGTCTTCGTCCGCATCGACGACCGCCCCGGTGGGCTCGCCGATCTGCTCGGGATCTTCGCCACGACGGGCGCCAACCTGATCGAGGTGCAGCACGTGCGCGAGGGCCTCGATCTGCACGTTCGCGAGTCGGGTGTGCGAGCGACGTTGGAGGTGCGCGGGCGCCAGCATGCCGAGACCGTGATCGCAGGTGCACGCGACGCCGGATACGCCGTCGTCGAGGAACGGATCGCCCGTTGAGCTCACTCGAGAAATCACGCGAATTCTCCGGCTGCGAGCTACCTACTGGTCGGTAGGCAGCTACGCTGGCCTCGTGTTGGACGAATCACACCTCCTCGCCACGCTCGAACCCACGGTCGAGCAACTGTTCGAGCGCCACCTCGCCGCTTCGAAGGAGTGGTTCCCCCACGAGCACGTGCCCTACGGGCGCGGACGCGATCCCGTGCAGGGCGAGGAATGGAGCGCCGACGACGCCGACCTGGCCGGTGCGAAGATCGACGACGCCGTGCGCTCCTCGCTCCTCGTCAACCTGCTGACCGAGGACAACCTCCCGTACTATTTCCGGACGGTCGAATCGATGTTCGGCGCCGACGGCGCCTGGGGCGAGTGGGTTCGGCGGTGGACGGCTGAGGAAGGCCGTCATTCGATGGCCATCTACGGATATCTGATGGCCACCAGAGCGATCGACCCTCACCATCTCGAACGCTGCCGAATGGCGCAGGTCTCGGGCGGCATCGCGCCGCAACCGCCGTCGCTGCAGGAGGGATTCGTCTATCTCGCCCTCCAGGAACTCGCGACGCGGATCGCCCACCGCGCCACCGGCCGCAAGATCGGCGACCCCGCGGGGTACGAGGTCATGATGCGCGTCGCGTCCGACGAGAACCTCCACCAGCTCTTCTACCGCGACCTCGCCGCCGCCGCGATCGAGGTCGACCCCGACGGGATGATGGCGGCGATCGAAGCCCAGGTCAGGTCGTTCGCCATGCCCGGCCTCGGCATTCCGGGCTTCAACGAGCACGCCAAGCGCATCGCTCAGGCCGGTATCTACGACCTGGCCGTGCACCACGACCAGATCCTCGTGCCCGTCGTCCTACGCGTCTGGGACGTCGAACACGTCGAGGGCCTGACCGAGGTCGGCGAGCAGGCCCGCGAGCGCCTCATGGCCCGCATGGTCAAGAGCGAGCGGGTCGCCAAGCGCCTCACCGAGCGGCGCGAACGCGACCTCGCCTCGGTCTGAGGCGACGCGGTCCGAGGCGACGCGTCCAGCGCCCGGACCGGGCTAGGCACGGAGGTAGGTCAGCACCGCGAGCACACGCCGGTGGCTACCGTCCTCGACGTCGAGGCCGAGCTTCATGAACACGTTGGAGATGTGCTTCTCGACGGCCCCGTTCGACACGACGAGCCGCTCGGCGATACCGGCGTTCGACAGACCTTCCGCCATCAGCGTGAGCACCTCGCGCTCGCGTGGGGTGAGCCGGTCGAGCTCGTTGGTGCGACGCGACCGACCGAGGATCTGACTGATCACCTCGGCGTCGACCGCGCTCCCGCCGGCGGCGACCCGTCGCAGCGAGACGAGGAAGTCCTCGACGTCGATGACGCGGTCCTTCAGCAGGTATCCGACACCCGAGACGTCACCCTCGAGCAACTCACCCGCGTAGCGTTCCTCGACGTACTGCGACAGCACGAGCACAGCGATACCCGGATGGCGTCGGCGGATCGTGATCGCAGCCCGGAGTCCCTCATCGGTGTGGGTCGGCGGCATGCGAACGTCGACGACACAGAGGTCGGGCTCGTGCTCGGTCACCGCATCGAGCAGAGCGTCGGCGTCACCGACGGACTCGACGACGTCGAACCCCGAGTCGGTCAGCAGTCGCACGACGCCGTCGCGCAGCAGGACCGAGTCGTCGGCGACGACGACGCGGAGAGGGGCGGTCGGTTCAGTCACGGCGTCGACCATCCTGCCGCGGGATCTCCACGACGAACGTGGTGGGGCCGCCCTCGGGCGAGTTGATCACGAGGGTGCCGTCGACCGCGTTGACCCGGGCGCGAATCCCGGCGACACCGGTCCCCTTCGAGGGATCGACGCCACCCACGCCATCGTCGTGCACCGTGATGCGGACCTGATCGGCCACCTTCGTGACGTGCAGCGACGCCACGCGGGCCTTCGCATGTTTGAGCACGTTCGCAATCGCCTCGTTGGCGACGAAGTACACCGTCTCGGCGACATCGGTCGAGAGATCGAGGTCGGGGTCGACGTGGACAGAGACCGGGATCTGCGCACCGCTCACGACGGCCGAGAGCGCGGCGTCGATCCCTCGATCCTCGAGGATCGCCGGATGGAGACCTCGACCGAGCTGGCGGAGCTCGCCGATCGAGCCCTGCACCTTCTCGCGGGCACTCCCGAGCAACTCCCTGGCGCGGGCCGGGTCGCGCTCGATCTGCTGCGCGGCCATGCCGAGATCGAGTCCGATCGCAACGAGCTGTTGCTGCACACCATCGTGCAGGTTGCGCTCGATCCGACGCCGCTCACTCGCGACCGCGTCGAGGATGTCCTGACGCTGGGTCGAGAGCGCGCTGACGCGCTGTTCGGCGACCGCGAGGCGGTCGGTGCCGACGAACCACGTGTCGATCTGTGCCTTCAGGCTCGCCATCCAGATCGCGACCCGCGGGATCGCTCCGGCGAAGAACGCCGCGAGCGGGAGCACCAGGATCCCGAACGTCCCGATCTGCACGCCGCCCCCGAACGAGAACCCAGGCCCGTTGACCACCCCGTCGCCGAAGACGGCCTGGGTGACGAACGACAGCGGAAACCCGCCGAACGCGAAGAGCACGGGCGCCAGCACCAGGTTGAGGGCGATGAAGCCGACGTATCGCCAACGGACCGGATCGGTCGCCGCCCGCGCGAACGCTCGAGGCCCGACACCGTCGAGCGACCGGGTGGTCCGCAGCTCGATGTCGTGGCCGGCCAGCCGGGCGAAGTACCGCTCGATCTTGACGAGCTGCTCGACGAGAGCGAAGAAGGGCACGATCAGGAAGAAGCCGACGAGCACGAACAGCAGCCCGAACGTCACCGCTCCGAACGCTGCCATCACTCCGAAGACGAACGGAGCGGCGACGGCGCTGAAGAACAGGTATCCGAGCGCCAGCCAGCCCTCCTTCTCGGTGAGTGGGCGGAACCACGCCTCTGCGAGTTCCTTGGCGCGATCCCAGTCCCACTCCGAACCACCGCCGGTGTTGCGGGCGGCGCCCGTCGACGGAGAGTTCGGACGTGCGCTCGACGTCGCACCCGGCGGCGGCAGCGGTGGCGGCAGGTTCGACACACCGCCAGTCTCGCGCTCACCCGCCGACGCCGTGGAGGTCATCGACCAGGCTGCAGTGGCCCGGACCGGAGGATCGAACCGATTCACGCCGCACCCCGCAAGGTGACCGCCACCGACCGACGGCCCGCGCTGCGAACGACCGCCGCCGCCAGGACCATCAACGCCGCAAGGGTGCCGAACACGATGAAGGGGATCGAGCCCGTCGCGTCGACCACCCCGATGTCGACTGCGTTGCTCGCCTCGAACGATCCGATGATGCCACGCGTGCCGACTGCCCCAAGGGCCAGACCGCCGACGAGGCCCACGACCCCGATCGGTAGCAACTCACGGATCAGGAGGCCCCGCAGCCGGCGCCTGCGGGCACCGATCGCCTGCATCGCCGCCAACTCGTGCCGACGTTCGAACAGGCTCACCGTCATCGACGACAGCACGGCGAGTCCCGCGACCCCGGCGACGATCACGCCGATCGCACCGAAGATCATCACGATCGCATCCCGCCCGGCGCGATCGTCGGCGGCGAGCTGGTCGGCAGTGGAGACACGAGCAGCGACCGGCAGCTGTAGCCCCGGCTCCGCGCGATCCGACCAGATCACGTTGGCCCGGCCGGGTGCGCCGAGATCGTCGGCCAGCACGTCGCGGTCGACGTAGACGACACGGCCGTGATCGTCGACGAGGCCCACCAGCTCGTACTCGGCGAGGCCGGGTGCGAGCTCCAGATCGATTCGGTCGCCGACCTCGAGATCGTTGCGATCGGCGAACCCGCGGCTCACGACCGCACTGCGTTCACCGTCGTCGAGCCATCGTCCGGCCGTGAGGCTGGGCACGAACATCGTCGTGTCGGCGCCCATGCCGTAGACGTCGACTTGCCAGTCGCCCAGCTCGCCCTCGGTCCAGATACCGGTCTCGGTGCCGTGGCGACCGTCGGTGATCGCCGCATCGAGCGGAAGGCCTGCGTCGCGGGTGACCGTGAGCGACTCCCACCGCCACGGTTCGTAGGTAGCCGTGTTGAACTCGTTGACCGACGCCACCAGACTCGGGATGAGGAAGGCCGCTCCGACGGCCGCTGAGATCTGCGCGACGACGGCCAGCGTGCGAGCAGGACGGTGCAGCGACGCCCGCGTCGCGAGCCGGCCCAGCAACCCACCGGCCGGTACACGTGCGGCCAGACGATGCATGCCGCGTTGACCGAACGGGGCACCGTCGCGATCGCGGAGTGCCTCGGCGAGCGGGAGCTTGGTGACCCTGCGCGCCGCACTCGCCGCGACGAGCCGCGCACCGAGCAGGGCACAGGCGGCACTGGCCACCAACACCCAGACGTCGACGGCGACGTCGGGCGTGATGCCGACGAACTCCTCGAGCACGAGGCGGGCGATCACGTTGCTGATGACGATGCCGAGCGGCAACCCGATCACGAGCGAGATCGCCGTGATCCCGATCGCGATTCGCCGGAGACGGCGCCGCAACGGTCGGCGGCGGGCGCCGAGAGCTCGCATCACGGCGACCTCACGGGTGCGCTCGGTGATCAGCGTGTTGGTGGTCGAGGCGAGCAGGACGAGGGCCACCACGCCGGCGACCACGCCGAGGAGTCCGATCAGGGTGCTCACCTGCTCGATGTCCCGGTCGATCGGGGTGGAACCGTCGGGCAGGTAGACGGGAAAGGTCGTGAATCCGGCGCCCTCGGATTGCAGCAGGCTGCGCACACCACCGGAGATCGTGCGGAGCTCGTCGGCGCTGTCGTCGTCAGCCGTGATGACGAGGCGGTTCGCACCGCCCGTCAGTTCGGCGACATGGTCGAGCTCGCCGTAGAGCACATCGCTGTCCGACCACCAGAGCGTGCTGCCGTGGCCGACGATCTTGTACGCGTCGCCGTTGACCACGATCGACTCACCGACCCCGCCCAGCGACGGGCTGGTGACCACCTCGTCGTGTGCGTTCGGGAGACGACCGGCGGAGAGGTGGACCCGATCCATCGTGTGGGTCTCGAAGTCGAGCCCGACGAACCGGGTCAGGAATCCGTCACCCAGACGCACGGCGAGCATCGCTTCGCCCTCGGCGACGGCGATCCCGTCGGTCTCGCTCACCGCGGCGAGCTGATCGGCGGCCAAGGGGGTCGTGTCGACGATGATGTCGGCCAGACCGTCGCGTTCGACCGCCTCGTGCAGGCTGGCCTGAGAGACGGCGGGGATCGCGAGCACGCCGATCGCACCGATCGCGAGCGACAGGGCGAAGATGCTCGCGAGGATGCGGCCCGGGGCTCGCCGGAACTGCCTCAGCATCGACCTCATCGCGCGCACCTCCGCTCCTCGATCGAGGCCACCCGGCCGTCGATCATCGACACAACCCGGTCGGCGGCGCCGGCCAGGGTCAGATCGTGGGTGATGAACACCACCGTCGTGCCCTGCCGGACCAATCCGGCGAGCAACTCGAACACCGCGTGCCCGTTCGCCTGATCGAGCGCTCCGGTCGGTTCGTCGGCGACGATCAGGGGTGCGTTCGTCACCATCGCACGAGCGATGCCGACCCGCTGCTGCTCACCGCCGCTGAGGTGCGCAGGCAGCTTGCGGAGGTGACCGGCGAGACCGACCCGCTCGAGCGCTGCCACCGCGTGCCGACGGCGACGGCGGCGACCGGGCCGACCGCTGGTGAACTCGAGCGCCAACTCGACGTTCTCGACCGCGGTCAAGGTGGGCAGCAGGTGGAAGTCCTGGAAGACGATCCCGACGTTGCCACCGCGCCATGCTGCGAGCCGATCGACCTTCATGCGGTCGATGCGAGTGCCGTTGACCACCAACGAGCCGGATGTCGGCTGGTCGATGCCGGCGATCAGGGCACCGAGGGTGCTCTTCCCCGACCCCGACGGACCGATGATGGCGACGAGCTCGCCGCGCCCGATGCGCAGGTCGATCCCCGTGACCCCGATCTGGGCGGCGTCGCCGCGACCCCAGATGCGGGTGAGGTCGTGCGCCTCGATGACGGTGGCTCCGGCGGCGGGGGGTCCCGCCGGAGCCGTCGGCAGGGCAGTGCTGACGGTTGGTGCGTTCATGCCTCCATCGTCGAGCACGGTCGGGCTCGGCGACATGGAGCCGACCGGCGAATGCGCGGTGGGGTTATCCCCCGCGGCCGGGCCCGTCAGGTGGTCGCGGCACCGACGAGGAAGACCGTGGCGACGACCACGCCGGTGAGCAGCATCGCTTCGACGGCGAACGTGATGCGGGCTCGCCGTTCCATCGGCTTCGGATCCGCACCGTCTTCGAGGTCGGGCACCACCACGAAGTGGTGATAGGCGCCGATCGCAGCGGCAGCCACGACCACGCCGGTCTTGACGATCAGCGTGCGACCCCAGTCGGTGCCCGTGAAGTCGCCGAAACCGTCGGTGATGATGAGTGACATCAGGACACCGGCGGCCACGACGATGATCAAGGCGAACGTGGCGAGCGACGAGAACGTGATCACCAGCGCGCCCGTCGAGCGGTCACTTCGTCGACGGAGCACGGCCACGACCAGCAATCCAACGACGCCTCCGAACCACACGCTCCCTGCGACGACATGGACCACGTTCACGAGGGCGTGGATCACACGCGGCCCCTTGCTCACGGTGTGACCGTCGAATCCGAACGAGAGCACCCCGGCGACCGCTCCTGCGAGACCGAACGCCGATGACGCCCCTGGGAGCCAGCGGACGAGTTCAGGTGCCTCGGGTTCCGACGCGGGAGCGGATCCGTCGACCACCGGGTCGTCGACGTCGACGGTGTCGTCCAACAACCCGAGCAGGATGAGCGCTCCCGCGAACAGACGCATCATCGCCGCCGAGCCGTTCGAGCCGGTGAGGGCGTCGGACCACGCTTCGTCGAAGATCGCGGCGGTCCCGGCCACCTCGACCGCTGCGCCGACGAGGGTGACGGCACCGGCGACGCGGACCACCCTGACGAGCGCACGGACCTCGCCTCGGTCGCCTCGGTGCACGACGGTGATAAAGACGAGGAGCCCGAACGCGAGCGTGATGCCGATCAGCGACCCGAGCGAGCCGATCCGTTCCAGTGTCTCGCCGGTGTCGGCGGAGGATCCGGCGCCGGCGAGGAAGTCGTCGAGCGGCGTCGTCGGCGGAACCGACATCACCCCGACGACCGTGACCGGAACACCAGGAACCCGGCCGCGACGGCGGCGACCAGCGCAGCGAGGGCGATGTAGCCAGCGGTGCTCCCGCCACCGTCGGCCGCCGCCTGGTCGGCATCGTCGGTACCGTCGACGTCGGACGCGACCGAGGCGGCCGCCGACTGGTCGGTCGCCGACCCGACAGGCGGCTCCGTGGGCTCTGGTGGCGGCGAGAGTGGCGTCGACGGCTGCGCTGGATCCGCCGGCTCAGAGGGCGCAGCGGCCGAAGGCTCGGGCTCGGTCGTCACGGGATCGGGCGTGGTGGCCGTGGTGTCGGTGGGCGGCTCGGCGGCGACGGCGAACGAGAAGCCTCCCGACACGACGTGGCCATCCTCGGAGGTGACCTCGTACCGCACGCCGACGGCACCACCGGCCAGCGGAGGATCCATCTGGAGTCGGAACACGATGTTGTCGTCGGTCGTCACTGGCGGCTCGGTGATGTTGCCATGCGGATCGAGTACCTCGAAACCGTTCCCCACGAGCGTGACCGGCTCGGTGTAGGCGACAGTGATCTCGCCGACCGGCTCGTCGATCGACGCGCCGTCCGAGGGGATCGAGAAATCGAAATCGGTGTGCGCCGACGCGGACCCCGGCCCGACGACGGACGTGGCTGCGACCACGAACGCGGCGAGAGACGCACGAGCGCTACGGAAGGGGCGAGGGTGCATCGGCACGAGGGTACCCGTCACCGCTCGGGCCTACGATGGCACCTCGTGAGCCTCCACCCACCGTTGTCAGCCAACTCCACGGAGCCGACGATCGCCGATGTCGAAGGTCTGCGCCGGCACCGTCAACGACGGTTGGCGCTCGCCTACCGCCTCTTCGGCGCCTTGCACTGGGGCGAGCAGGGCGACGGTCACATCTCGGCGCGCGACCCCGAACGCACCGACTGCTTCTGGCTGTTGCGATACGGCGTGCCGTTCGGGGAGGCGAACATCGCCGACCTCGTGCTCGTCGGACCAGACGGTGACGTCGTCGCTGGCTCCGGAGAGATCAATCCGACCGCCTACTACATCCACTGGCCGGTTCACGAAGCCCGCCCCGACGTGGTGTGCGCAGCCCACACCCATACACCGTACGGGACGCCGTGGTCGGCCTGCGCCGAGTCGTTCTCGATGATCTGCCAAGAGGCCGTCGCGTTCCACGAGAGCAACGCCGTCTTCGACGACGGCGAGGTCGACATCCAGGACGTCGACGGCGGCAAGCGAATCGCGGCGGCGCTCGGGAACGCCAAACTGGCCATCTTGCGCAACCACGGGCTGCTCACCGTCGGCGCCAACGTCGACGAGGCGATCGGGTGGTACCTGATGGCCGAACGGGTGGCCGAGGTCCACTGCAAGGCGCCGCGACCCTCACCGATCGACGACGCCGACGCGCGTCGGTCCGCGACCACGATCGCGACTCCCGATCAGGGCTGGAAGACGTTCAACTGGGCGATCCGGGCCCGCATCCCCGATCCCTCGGTCGTGGGCTGACACGCCGATTCGACCGACGACAGGGCGTCAGCGGGCGTACAGAGTGACCGTGTCGGCGGCGTCGAGCAGCCATCCCGGCCAGACGCCCACGAACAGGGTGAACACCGCCGCCGCCAGCACGGCCAGCCCGGTCGACAACGGCACCGCCTCGCGTGCCGTCGACTCGTCGCCGGCTTCGAGCCACACGTTGATCATGATGCGCAGGTACAAGAAGGCGGCCACGACGGCGGCAATCATCGCGATGATCGCGATCGCATAGCTCTCCTGCTCCACGGCGGCCTGGATGACACCCCACTTCGCCACGAAGCCCGACGTCAACGGCACACCCGCCTGAGCGAGCAGGAACACCGTCAGACCGAGGGCGATCGCCGGACGCCGCTGGGCGAGGCCCTTGAACGCGTCGAGAGACGTGTCGCCCCCGTTGCTCCACGCGACGAGCGAGACGACTGCGAACGAACCGATCGTCAGCACCGAGTACAGCAGCAGATAGGTGACCACGCTCGGCATGCCGTCGCCGAGCAGGCGCTCACCCGCGTCGTGCCCAGCGGCTTCCACCCCGACGAGGATGAAGCCAGCGTGACTGATCGACGAGTACGCGAGCATCCGCTTGACGTCGCTCTGTACCACGGCGAGGGCTGAACCGACCACCAGCGACAGTACCGCCAGCACCCAGATCGCGGGGCGCCAGTCGTCGCGGTGGAACGGGAGCGCGATCACGAGCACACGGAGCATGGCGGCGAATGCCGCAGCCTTTCCGACCGACGCCATGAACGCCGTGACGTTCGTCGGCGCGCCTTCGTACACGTCGGGGGTCCAGACGTGGAACGGCACGGCAGCGACCTTGAACGCCAACCCGACGATCAGCAGGGCGATCCCGGCGAGCACCAAGGAATCCTTCCCGTCGACCAGCACCGACGATTGGAAGGCGAGGATGATCTCACCGATGTTGGTCGACTGCGTCCCGCCGTACACCAGCGCGATGCCGTAGAGGAAGAACGCCGAGGCGAACCCACCCAGTACGAAGTACTTGATGCCGGCCTCTTGACTCGTCGACCGCTCGCGGTCGGACGCTGCGAGCACGTACAACGCCAACGACAGGGTCTCGAGCCCGAGGAACAGGAGGATCAGGTCGTTGGCCGATCCCATGACCACGCCACCAGTGGCCGCGACGAGGAAGAGCGCATATACCTCCGGACCCTCCTTGCCGGATCGCCGCAACTCGTCATCGGTGACGAGTGCGACCAGTAGTGTCGCCGCGCAGATCGTGATCGTGAGGAACTGGGCGAAGGTGTCGAACGCGAGCGCGCCGCCCATCAACGTGCTGACGCCCTCGTCTGTCACGTCGTCCCACATGAGCATCGCAAGCGCTCCGGCGGTTCCGGCGGTGGTCGCGCAGACGAACGCATAGAGCCCGCGCGGCCACGTCGGCGTCAGCGCGCCCGCCACGAGCAGGAAGAGCGCACCACCGACCAGCGCGATGATCGGGCTGAGGTGAAACCACTCGACCTCTGGCGTCGGGACGATGTCCTGAGCCAGCATCACGCTGCCTCCTCCAGCGCTCGCGTCGTCGGCCACCCGAAGACCTGAACCATCACTCGCCATCCTCCTCGGCGTCGTCGTGTTCGATGACGACGGCGGCCGGGCGGGGCGACTCGAACCCCGCCTTCTGCTCGATGTGGGCGATCAACGATTCGACGGCCGGCTCGATCCGCTCCAGCATCGGCTTCGGGTAGACACCCGTGAACACGATGACACCGATGAACGGCAACAGGACTGCCGCCTCCTTGAGCTTCAACTCCGGGAAGGACTGGTTGGCCTCATCGGGCTCGCCGTGGAACACACGTTGGTACGCCCACAACAAGTAGAGCGCCGCGAGGATCACGCCGGTCGCGGCGACGACCACGTACCAGCGCGCCGTCAGGAACGAGCCGATGAGGATCAGGTACTCACCCACGAAGCCGTTGAGTCCGGGTACGCCGATCGACGAGAGCATGACGACCATGAAGCCGGCCGCGAAGATCGGTGCGACCGTCTGGATCCCCTTCAACTCGGAGATCTCACGGGTGTGCCGACGCTCGTAGATCCAGCCGACCATCAGGAACAGCGCGCCGGTCGACACGCCGTGGTTCACCATCTGCATCACCGAACCGGTGAGGGCCTGCGACGTGAACGCGAACGTGCCGAGCACGATGAACCCCAGGTGGGCGACCGACGAGTACGCGACCAGCCGCTTGAGGTCGTGCTGCATCGTGGCAACGATCGCGCCGTAGACGATGCCGATCACCGCCAGGCTGAGCCAGATCGCCCGGCTCCAGTGCGCCGCCTCGGGGAACAGGTACAGCCCGAACCTGAGGAATCCGTACGTGCCGAGTTTCAGCATCACCCCTGCGAGCACCACCGAGCCGGCCGTGGGCGCCTGGGTGTGCGCATCGGGTAGCCAGGTGTGGAGAGGGAACACCGGCACCTTCACCGCGAACGCGACCGCGAAGCCGAAGAACAACCAGCGGCCCGTCGAGGCGGCGAAGTCGGCGTTCTCGGCGATCTCGATGAGGTCGAACGTGACGCGCCCGACCCCGTTGCGGCTGGCGATGAAAACCGTCGCCATGATCGAGACGAACATGAACGCCGAACCGATCATCGTGTACAGGAAGAACTTGGTCGCGGCGTACACGCGTCGCTCGTACCCCCACCCGCCGATGAGGAAATACATCGGCACCAACACGATCTCGAAGAACACGAAGAACAGGAACAGGTCGAGGCTGATGAACGACCCCATCACGCCCGCCTCGAGCAGCAACAACCACGCGAAGTACGGCTTGTCGCGGGCGGGGTCGTCGTTGTGTGGATCGATGCCGAGGATCGACAGCGGGAACAGCACACCGGTGAGCAGCACGAGGAACAGCGAGATGCCGTCGACACCGAGGTGCCAGCCGATCCCCCACTGTTCGATCCACGGATGGTTCGACACGAACTGGAAGCCGCTGTCGTTGCGATCGAACTCGACGACGAGCCAGACGCTCATCGCGCCGGTGGTCACCGACGAGATCGCGGCAACCAGCTTCATCAACTCGGGCCGCCGCTTCGACAGCAGGGTGATCATCACCGCGCCCACGACCGGGACGACGACCAGCATCGACAGGATCGGGAAGTCGAGCGAGCCGTGCACTACAGCACCCCCCGACCGATCACGAACCAGGCCAGCAGCAACACGACCCCCACCCCGACGATGCCGGCGTAGTTCCGCACGTTGCCGGTCTGCCCGAGCCGAACCACGCCGGCTCCCTCGGTGACGCTCTTCGCGACACCGTTGACCGCACCGTCGACGATCGTCTCGTCGATCCAGGCGACGGTCTCGAACGTCCGGCGACCCGGTCCGCCCATGAAGGCGCTGACCGACTCGTCGTACTTCCAACCGTCGGCCAGGATTCGGGGCTCGACGGGCTTGGCCAACTTCTTGGCGTAGATCGCTACGGCGAGACCGATCCCGATCAGGGCGCACACGATCGCGAGCACAGCCAGCAATTCCTTGGCGTCGTAGGCGCCCGAGCCCGTGATCTCCGCTTCGCCGGCCTCGACGACCGGGTGCAGCCAATCCTCGAGCTTGTGCCGCCAGTCGGAGGGGACGAACCCGAACGAGGGCAGCTGGATGATGCCACCGACGACGGCGAGGCCGGCCAACACGACGAGCGGGAACAGCATGATCGGCGGGGACTCGTGGGGCTTGAACTCGCCATGCGCGGTGCTCGCCAGCGCCTCGTCGCCCTCCGGCGCCTCCTCGACATTGGCGTGGCTCTCCCACTTGGCCTCACCGAAGAAGACCATGATGACCTGACGCGTCATGTAGAAGGCGGTCAGCACAGCGGTGACGAGGCCGATCGCATACAGCACCGGCCCGCGTTCGGCCAACGTGAACAACAGGATCTCGTCCTTCGACCAGAAGCCGGCGAACGGCGGCACGCCGGCGATGGCCAGCCAACCGACGATGAACGTGGCGGCGGTCACCGGCATGACCGCGCGGAGCGCCCCCATCTTGCGCATGTCCTGCTCCTCGTGCATGCCGTGGATGACGGATCCGGAGCAGAGGAACATGAGGGCCTTGAAGAAGGCGTGGGTGACCATGTGGAAGATCGCCGCGACGAACGCGCCGGAGCCGACTGCGAGGAACATGTAGCCGAGCTGCGACACCGTCGAATACGCGAGCACCTTCTTGATGTCGTTCTGGGCGACGGCGATGGTGGCGGCGAACAAGGCGGTGATCGCGCCGACCCATGCGATGACCTGCGGCGCCCAATCCGCGGCCGCAGCGAGCATCGGGTTCATGCGAGTCATCAGGAACACACCGGCGGTCACCATCGTGGCGGCGTGAATGAGCGCCGAGACCGGTGTCGGTCCTTCCATGGCGTCGGGGAGCCACAGATACAGGGGGAGCTGCGCGGATTTCCCGACGGCACCGACGAAGAGCAGGAGCGCGATCGCCGTCGAGGTCGACTGGGCCAACACGCCCGCTTCTGCGGCGCCGTTGAGGGTCTCGTAGCCGACCGAGCCGACGGCCTCGAAACCCAGGAACATCGCCAGCATGAAGCCCCAGTCGCCGATCCGGTTCGTGACGAAGGCCTTCTTGCCGGCCGTCGCCGCCGACTCGCGCCGATGCCAGAACGCGATCAGCAGGTAGGAGCAGGTGCCGACGCCTTCCCAGCCGAGGAAGGTCACGAGCAAATTCTCCCCGAGCACGAGCAACGTCATCGAGAGCACGAAGAGGTTGAGATAGAGGAAGAACTTCGAGAACTTCGGATCCCCGTGCATGTACCCGATCGCGAACAGATGGATCAGGAAGCCGATCCCGGTGACGAACAAGCACATCGTGATGCTGAGCGGATCCGCGAGGAACGCCATGTCGACCTGCAACGACGACACCGGCACCCATGAGAACAAGGTCTCGATGTGACTGCGGTCGTGCTCGTCGAGCGACAGCAGGTCGAAGTACGCACCGACCGAGACGACGAACGACGCGAGCACCATCGTGGAAGCGAGGTAACCAGATGCCGGCTCCCCCAGTCGGCGACCGAACAGCAGGATCAGCACGAACCCGGCGAGCGGGAACGCAGGAATCAACCAGATGACGTCGAGCATGGGTTATCCCTTGAGTTCCGCCAGGTCGTCGGCGGTGGCGCCCGGGCGGCGCTTGAGGATCAAGATGATGATGCCGAGGCCGACGACGACCTCGGCGGCCGCGACCACCATCACGAAGAAGACCGCTGTCTGCCCGTCGATGTTGCCGAAGCGCACGGCGAACGCGGCGAAGGTGAGGTTGACGGCGTTCAGCATCAACTCCACGCACATGAACATGATGAGCGGGTTGCGGCGCACGAGCAGACCCGTAGCGCCGATCCCGAACAGCAGCGCCGACAACACCAGGTAGTACGTGGTCGTCGGCACGACGGCTGCCCAGAGCGCGGCGGTCACTGCTCGACCTCCCGACGCTTCTCCTTGCGGGTGAGCAACACCGTGCCGGTGATCGCCACGATCAGCAGGACCGAGGTGAACTCGAACGCGAAGACGTGATCGCTGAACAGGTTGCGCGCGATGGCTCGAACGTTCTGATCGCCCTCCGCGCCGAGCGGAGCGCCCTCGGCGATGGTGTCCTTGGCCCGGGCGACGGCGGCGATGACGAGTCCGGCGACGCCGATGCCGACGACGCCGGCGAGCGGGCGCTGGATCGGGAACGGTTCGATCGAGAGATCCTCGGCCTTGTCGACACCGAGCAACATGATGACGAACAGGAACAGCACGACGATCGCGCCGGCGTACACGATGATCTGCACCGCAGCCAGGAAGTGGGCCTCGAGCGCCACGAACTGAACGGCGACGCCGAACAGTGTGAGCACGAGCGACATCGCGGCGTGAACCGGGTTCGACCGCACGATCACCCCGACGGCACCCCCGAGGACCATCACGGACGCCAACAGGAACACCAGCAACTCCATCACCCACCACCCACGTTACGTTCGGGGTCTGACCCCGAATGAGACGGTTGGGTCATCGGTCGGCGTCCTCTTGAGGAGGCTCGGGGGCGCGGGTGCCGTAGCCGAGCTCACCGCTCCAGCCGACGACCCCACGGAACGTGGCGTCCCCGGACGCCGACGTCGCACGCATCCAGCCCGACGTCTGCTGGTCTTCACCGTCACGCCAGTCCTCCCACGGGAGCTTCTTGGCGTCGCCCTCGTCGTCGACCAACAACTCCTTCTTGGTGTAGATCGCGTCCTGACGGTTGGTGAAGCTGAACTCGAACAGCTTCGTCTCGGTGATCGCCTCCGTCGGACACGCCTCGACGCAGAGGTCACAGTGGATGCAGCGGAGGTAGTTGATCTCGTACACGAACCCGAAGCGTTCACCCGGCGATGTCGGGTGCTCCAGGTCGTTGTCGGCACCACGTACGTAGATGCACTTGGCTGGGCACACGCCCGCGCACAGCTCGCAACCGATGCACTTCTCCATTCCGTCCTCGTACCGGTTGAGGACGTGGCGTCCGTGCAGGCGTTCGGGCTTCGCGATCTTCTCGTCGTCGGCGACGTCAGGGTCGCTCCCGCGACCGTGCTTCTTTGCGTAGCGACCGCCGGAGTACTCGGTCGTGACCTGCTTGCCACCGAACAGACGGTGCTGGCGAATGGTGACGGCGAAACCGTCGAGGTACCCCATCAGTCGATCCCTCTCCGAACCCCGGGACGGTCTGCCCAGAACCGGGAACTGAACGATTCCACGCAGACAGAACGGGGGGTGGTGGTGTGGCCGGGCATCAGTACGCAGCCCCTTCGCGCTCGCGATTTCGTCGGGCGACCGTCAGCGCCGCGCTGAACAGGAGATAGGCGGCACCGAGCACCACCAGGCTGATCACGACGGTGAGCATGATCGGGCCGAAACCGTCGTACTGATCCCGGGTCAGCTGTAGCGCAGCGAGTACCAGGAACCAGCCGAGCGCGACCGGGATCAACAGCTTCCAGCCGAAATCCATCAACTGGTCGTAGCGGAGCCGCGGGAGCGTGGCGCGGAACCACACGTAGGCATACAGGAACGCGAGCGTCTTGAGGATGACCCAGAGCGTGCCGCCCACCGGCCCTGCCCATCCGAAGATGTCGATGTCGCCCAACCGGAGCGGCTGCGGTCCGCCGAGGAACAGGGTGACCATCACGCCGCTCATCGTGATGACGTTCATGAACTCGGCGAGGAAGAACAGGGCGAACCGGATCGAGGAGTACTCGGTGTTGAATCCTCCGACGAGCTCCTGCTCGGCCTCGACGAGGTCGAACGGCGGACGGTTGAGTTCGGCGGTCATGGCGACGAGGAAGATGAAGAACGGGATGAATCCGGTCGCCACGATGTTCCAGTTGCCAATCCCGTCCTGCACCTGCACGATGCCCGACGTGGAGAGCGTGCCGGCCATCAGGAGGACGGCGCCCAAGCTGAGCCCGAGCGCGGCCTCGTACGAGATCATCTGAGCCGACGCGCGGACCGAACCCAGCAGCGGGTACTTGGACCCGGACGCCCAACCGGCGAGCATGATGCCGTAGACGCCGATCGAGCTGAGCGCGAGCACGATCAGGATGCCCATCGGCGGATCGACGAGCTGGACCCGCGTGACCTGACCGAACATCGTGACGGTGCCGTCGTTGCCGTCGCTGAAGTCGCCGCCGAGCGGGATGACCGACCACAGCAGGAACGCGGGCACGAACGCCAGGAACGGAGCGAGACGGAACACCCACTTGTCGGCCTTCTCCGGCAACAGATCTTCCTTGAAGAACAGCTTCATGCCATCGGCGAGCGTCTGCAGCATCCCGAACGGGCCCGCCTTGTTCGGGCCGATTCGATTCTGCATGCCCGAGACGATCTTGCGCTCGAACCAGACCATGAACATCGTGCCGACGAGACCGATGACGAAGATGACGAGCACCTTGCCGGCGACGAGGGCGAGTACCTGCCACCACCAATCGTCGGTGTCGAGCAACGGATCGGTCGCGAACAGCGAGCCGGTGGTCACGACAACCGCTCGATTCGGACGTCGGTGACGGGGCTGGTCGAGTCGACGATGTCGGTGATGTCGGCTCCGGCCATGTTGAACGGAGACCAGATCGTGCCGCGCTGCACGGAGTCGTCTGCCACGAGCGGCAGCACGACCGAGCCGGCGGTGCTGATGAGCTTGACCTCGACGCCGTCGGCGACACCCACCCGGTCGAGATCGAGCGGGTGGAGATGAGCGCCGGCGCCGATCGGCAGCTTGGCGAGGGACGGTGACATGGAGGTGACGACCGCACGATCGTAGAGCTTCCGGCTCACGACGAGGCGATAGTCGTAACCGCTCGGCTGCGCCTCGAACGGCAGCGTGGGTGCGAGCGAACCCGAGCCGCCGACGGCCAGCACCCCCTCCGAATCGGCATCGACGGCAGCTGCGGTGACACCGCCGTAGGCGGGCACGGACGCGGCGATCGCCGCGGTCGCCTCCTCGACCGATGAGACCCCGATGTCGTGCCCCAGGTGAACCGCCAGCTCGGCGGCGATCATCCAGTCGGGCCGAGCGGTGCCCCGTACGGTGACCTTCTGGTTGACTCGAGCGACGCGCCCTTCGAGGTTGGTGGTGGTGCCCGACTGCTCGCCGAACGCAGCGGCCGCCAGCACGAGGTCGGCGAGCTGTGAGGACTCCGACGGGAACGTGTCGATCGAGATGATCCGTCGCGCACCGGCGAGCGCTCGGCGAGCGAGATCGGCGTCGGGGCAGTCGTTGATCGGATCGGCGCCCAGCAGCACGAGCACATCGAGGTGGCCGTTGGCGGCGGCCCGCAGGGTCGCCAGAGCATCATGATCGGCATCGGCCGGGGCGAGTCCGAGCTGCAGCGCGCCGACGACGTTCCCCCGCCGCAGCGCCGGGAGCACCGTGGCGGTCGGCACGTGGGACAGCACGGCATCCAACGCAGCCAGCGCAGTGGCCTCGGACACCGCAAGGTTGCCACGGCCGGCGACCACGACGACGTCACCCGTCGCCAGCTGGTCGGCAACCGCCGGGTCGGCAAGAGTCTTCGCGATCTCGCCCGGCGCCATCCCTGGTGCATGCCGGACGCTCTTCCAGGCGTACCGCGTCATCCCCGTCGTCTGCGACGAGAACTCGATGATCCGGGTGCGTCCGTGCTCGGCCGCATCGCGCAACCGGAGGTAGAGCACCGGCAGCTCTTCTTTGAGATCGGGACCGACGAGGATCACCGTCGCCGCGTTGGCGGTGGACGCGATGGTGGCACGCGGCAACGTCAGGATCTCGGCTGGGAGCCCGTCGCCGAGCTGCGCGTCCCGGTGCTCGATGCCGAGCGCGTCGGCCAGTCGGGCCCAGGCGAAGGCTCCTTCGTTGGTGCTGCGTGCGCCGCCGAGCAGGCCGACCGTCTCGGCCTCGGCCAGGAGCCGAGCCGCGATGGCCAGTGCCGAGCTCCACGAGGTCTCGGTCAGACCGGCCTCGCCGCGCACCATGGGCGCCGTGAGACGGTGATCGGACTCGATCGCCTCGAAGTTGAACCGGCCGCGGTCGCAGAGCCAGCCCCAGTTGACCGACTCGACGTCGACGCCTTGGAAGCGGAGCACCTGATCGCGGCTCGAGTGCACCGAGATACGACACCCCACCGAGCACGTCGTGCAGGTCGACTCGACCTGTTCGAGATCCCAGGGCCGCGCCTTGAAGCGGTACGGCTTCGCGGTCAGCGCCCCGACCGGGCAGATCTGCACGGTATTGCCCGAGAAATACGACGAGAACGGCTCGTCGGGGAAGGTGTTGACCTGGGTGGCGTTGCCACGGTCGATGAAGTGGATCAGCTTGTCGCCGGCGACCTCGTCCGCGAACCGGGTGCACCGATCGCAGAGGATGCAGCGTTCACGATCGAGGAAGACGTGGTCGCTGATCGGGATCGGCTTCTCGTAGTGCCGCTTCTGCTCGACGTACCGGCTCTCACCCGGGCCGTAGCTGAACGCCTGATCCTGCAGAGGGCACTCGCCACCCTTGTCGCACACCGGGCAGTCGAGGGGATGGTTGGCGAGGAGGAGTTCGAGCATGCCCTCCTGGGCGCGTTTCGCCGTGTCGGACTCGGTCGCGACGATCATGTCGGGCGACACGGTGATCATGCACGACGGCTGCAACATCGGACCACGGCCGGTGTCGACCTCGACCATGCACTGGCGACACATACCGACGGAGCTCATCCGGGGGTGGTAGCAGAAGCGGGGGATGTATTCGCCGTGTCGTTCTGCTGCGGCGATGATCAACTCGCCGGCGCGGGCGGTGATCGGTCGCCCGTTGAGGGTGATCGCAACCGCCTTCGGATCGGGCTCCGGCTGATCGTCCGCCGTGACGTCGGCCACGTCGTCGGTGGCCTGGACCTCCGACGACTCGACGCCCACGTCACCCGTCTCGACGTCGCCGACGTCGGGTTCGGGCTGTTCGGCCGAGCCGTCGGTCTCGTCGCTCATGCGCCGCCTCCTGCCACCGGCAACGCTGCGGCCACCGGGATCGTTCGCCGCACCTCCCGCTTGGTCACCCGGGACTCGAACTCCTCGGGGAAGAGCGTCATCGCAGAGTGGATGGGCACGTACGCCGACGGACCGACGAAGCAGATCGTCGTCATCTTGTACGGGAACGGACGAGCTTCGAGACCGAGCCGCTCGCTCGATGCATGCGGCATCTCGCCCGGACAGATCGATTCGCCGACGGCACGGATGGTGTCGAGGTCGGCGTCGGTGCCGTGACCGGCGACGATGCGCTCGACGATGCGGTACAGCCAGGTACCGCCCTCGCGACACGGCACACACTTCCCGCACGACTCGTGGGCGTAGAACTTCACGAGGGTGAGCGCGGCGGCGGGGATGTCGGTCGTCTCGTCCATCACCATCACTGCTCCCGACCCGAGCATCGAGCCGGCATTGCCCGCCTCGCGTCCCTCGAACGGAACGTCGAGTTGATCCGGGAGGAACCACGGTGCCGATCCGCCACCGGGTACGAAGCACTTGAGGGCGTGGTCGTGGCGAATGCCCTGCGCGAAGTGCTCGCCGTAGAGGAGGTCGCGGAACGTCGTCGAACCGTTCACGATCTCGTACACGCCGGGGCGCGTCACGTGGCCCGACACGGCGATCATGCGCGTGCCCGGCGACGTCTCGGTACCGATCGCGGTGTACGCCGCGGACCCGTTGGCGGCGATGAACGGCAGGTTGGCCAGCGTCTCCACGTTGTTGACGATCGTCGGCTTGCCGTACAGACCGATCGCAGCCGGGAAGTAGGGCGGCTTCAGGCGGGGCATGCCGCGCTCGCCCTCGAGCGATTCGATGAGCGCTGTCTCCTCACCCACCACATAGGCACCGGCACCCCAGTGCAGGACGATGTCGACGCCGAACTCGGTGCCGAGGATGTTGCGGCCGATGTAGCCGGCGGCGTATGCCTCGTCGAGCGCAGCCGCGAGGCGTTCCTGGGCGAGCGCCATCTCGCCGCGGACGTACAGGAAGCACTGGCTGAGCCCGGCGGCGTAGCACGCGATGAGGCACCCCTCGATGAGCTGATGCGGGTCGCGCTCCATGAGGAGGCGATCCTTGTAGGTGCCGGGCTCCGACTCGTCGCCGTTCACCACGAGGTAGCGTGGCCACACGCCCTGCGGCGTGAAGCCCCATTTGACGCCGGCCGGGAAGCCGGCGCCGCCGCGACCGAGCAGGGTGGACTTGCGGACCTCGTCGTGGATGTCGTCGGGCGTGGCCTCGAGCGCCGCACGCAGCCCTTGATACCCGCCGGTCGCGAGGTACCGCTCCATCGTGTACGAGTCCTCGTACTGGAACCGAGTGGTCACGATCTGTGGCCGATCTCCGTCGTCGAAGTACCCGGCGGCCCAGGGATACGAGCCGTCAGCGCTCATCGGCCACCCCCTCGTGCCTCACACCGTTCGCCAGATGCGCCAAAGCGGATTCGCGAACACCGGTGTTCGACGGGCCGCTTTGGCGAGTTACACGAACGGGGTTCATGAGACGTTCTCCGTGATCGTGACCCAGGCTGGCGCGCTGTCGACCTGGTCTGGTGGCACGGCACCGACTGCCCGATCGGCCGGGATGTGCTGACGGTTGCGACCGAGGGTGCCGTGAGGCGGGATCTCGTCATCGAGTTCGCCGGCGCGCAGATCGTCGACGAGGCGGTCGAAATCCTCGACCGTCACACGAAAGCGGTGGCGGTAGTTGACCTGGAGCGTCGGCGCCTCCGTGCAGGCTGCCTGGCACTCGGCGTGCTGCAGCGTGATCAGTCCGTCAGGGGTGGTCGAGCCGGCCTTCACACCGAGCGCGTGCTCGGCATGGTGCATCAGCACGTCCGCGCCCATCAGCGCGCACGACATCGTGCCGCAGATGTTGATCAGGTACCTGCCCGTCGGCTCGAAGCGGAACATCTCGTAGAACGATGCTGTGCCGTACACCTCGGCCGGTGTGACGTCGATCAACTCGGCGATGTGTCGCATCGCCTCCTGGGTGACGTAACCGTTCTGCTGCTGCGACACGTGCACCAGGGGGATCAGCGCCGACTTCTTCTTCGGATACCGAGCGATGATCTCGCGAGCGAGCGCCACGTTCTGATCGGTCAACCGGCTCATGTTCGGTTCCTCCGGTACGCGAGTCGGTAGACGGCCATGCCTACGACGAACCAGAACGCGATCACGACGGCGAGGATGGTCTCACCCATCTGAACGCACCTCCGACGAGTGCGCTCCAGGGCCGGCCCCATCGGCCCGGTCGAGAGGTGAGGTCCGCGGATTGCGCCCATTCGGAACGAACGGAGCGAGCGCCGGCGAGCGAGTGAGGCCGAGCAGCGTCATCGATCGACATCTCCGAGGACGGGGTCGACGCTCGAGATCACGGCGACCGCGTCGGCGACGAGGCCGCCTCGCATCATGTGTGGAAGGCACTGGATGTTGGCGAACGACGGTGCCCGCACGTGCATACGGTACGGCGTCGGCGATCCGTCGCTGACGATGTAGCAGCCGATCTCGCCCCGCGGTGACTCGATCCCCACGTACACCTCACCTTCGGGCACCTTGAAGCCTTCGGTGAAGATCTTGAAGTGGTGGATCAGCGCCTCCATCGACTCGTCGATGCGTGCACGAGGCGGAGGCGTCACCTTCTTGTCCTGGATGCGGTAGTCGCCCGACGGCATCCGGTCGAGAATCTGGCGCACGATCTTCATCGACTCGCGGATCTCGTTCAGGCGGATCGCATATCGGTCGAACGCGTCGCCGTACGAACCGACGATGACGTCGAAGTCCATCTCGTCGTAGTGGAGGTACGGCATGTCGCGACGGAGGTCCCACGGGACGCCCGTCGAGCGCAGGATCGGACCGGTGGCGCCGAGCGCGAGCGCCTCGTCGGGGGTGATCACGCCGACGCCCTGCAACCGCTCGCGCCAGATCGGCTGCCCGGTCATCAAGGTGTCGTACTCCTCGAGCCGCTCGGGGATGAGGTCGAGCAGGCGGAGTACGTCGTCGCGCCAGCCGGGTGGAAGGTCGGCCGCGAGACCGCCGGGGCGGATGAAGTTGTGGTTCATCCGGAGGCCGGTGACCTTCTGGAAGAAGCGCAGCACCTCTTCGCGCTCACGCCAGCCGTAAATCATCATCGACACGGCGCCGAGGTCCATGCCGTTGGTCGCCATGAACAGCAGGTGGCTGCTCATGCGGTTGAGCTCGGCGAGCAGCATCCGCATCCACACCGCGCGCTCGGGGATGTCGTCGGCGATACCGAGCAGCTGCTCGGTGGCCATCGAGAACGCCAGCTCGTTCGCCATCGGGCTGAGGTAGTCCATGCGCGTGACGTTGGTGCCGCCTTGCATGAACGTGAGGTGCTCGCCCGTCTTCTCCATGCCCGTGTGCAGGTAGCCGATGATCGGCTTGCAGCGCAGCACGGTCTCGCCCTGGAGCTCGAGCATGAGGCGCAACACGCCGTGCGTCGACGGGTGTTGCGGCCCCATGTTGATGATCATCGTCTGCTCTTCGTCGGGGTCCTCCGGCAGTTCACCGAGCTGGGCGACCTCCGCTTCGCTCATTCGGAGCACGGCACCGACCTCACGCATCAGTTGGCGTGGTCCCATCTGCGAGCGCGGCACCATCTCCTGCGCACCCTCGGAGGTGTGCACCGTCGACGCCGCCTCGGCGTTCCAGTCGGTGGCCGTCATGAGCACCGACCTCTGGTTCGTGCGTCGCCGACGTGTCCTCTCCGTGGCCGGCTGCGCCGGTCCGGTGCCCAGGTGTGACACTCCGACTGCGTCGAGTTGCCGCCCGACGAAGCGAACGGAGCAAGCGAGCGAGGCCGGTTCACGACGGCGCTCCCTTGAACTGGACCGGGATCGTGCCGACGTCGAAGTCTTTGCGGAGCGGGTGCCCGATCCAGTCCTCGGGCATCAAGATGCGGGTCATGTCGGGATGCTCGCCGAAGGTCACGCCGAACATGTCGAAGGTCTCGCGCTCGTACGCCTCACAACCCGGGTGGACGTCGAACAGCGACGGGAGCGTCGGGTCGGACTCGGGTACCTGCACCCGCAGGCGGACGCGTCGTCGGTGGGTGATGTCGAGCAGGTTGACGACGACCTCGAACCGTTCCGGAGCGACGCCCTCGGGCAGCGGTCGGCCGAGGTACTCGAGGTAGTCGACGCCGCACAGATCGACCACCATCGCATATCCGTCGTCGGCGAGCTCCTTGACGACGTCGAGGTAGCGGTCGCGGGTCGGGAACAGCACGGTCTGGCCGGGATGCGTGGTCGCCGCGCATCCGTACCGTTCGGCCGGTGGGGCAGCATCGTCGGATCCGACTCCGGCCGCGAGGGTGGTGTCGTTCGTCGAGTCGCTCATGTCACTTGATTCCGAGCAGGACGGGAACGGACGTCGCCGCGATCTCTTCCACGTGGATGTTGGCGCCGGCACCCGACTGGCTCCGGCGACGCAGCAGCTCGCCGTCCTCGATCTTCTGGTGCAGCGTTTCGATCGCGTGGATCAGCGTCTCCGGCGTCGGGGGACACCCCGGGGCGTAGACGTCGACCGGCACGATCTGGTCGACACCCTGCACGATCGCGTAGTTGTTGAACATCCCGCCCGAGCTGGCGCACACACCCATCGAGATGACCCATTTGGGTTCCATCATCTGGTCGTACACCTGACGCAGCACCGGCGCCATCTTCTGGCTGACCCGACCGGCGACGATCATGATGTCGGCCTGGCGCGGCGAGGCCCGGAACACTTCCATCCCGAAGCGGGAGATGTCGTAGTGCGCTGCGCCCGTCGCCATCATCTCGATCGCACAGCACGCGAGACCGAACGAGGCCGGCCACGACGAACGAGAGCGCGCCCAGTTGACGAGATCTTCCAGGCGACCGGTGATGACATTGTGGCTCAGCCCGCCGATTCCGTCAGCGAGCACATCGTCGACAACTCCCACAGTGCCTCCTAGGCGACTTCTCCGCTATCCGCTCCTCCGGCGGACACCCGATCGAGACGACCCTCTAGGCCGACCCGGCGGATGGTGGACGACGAATCGCGAGCGGCGGACACCAGACCGGCGTCCTGCTCGAGACTCCGGTAGCGGTGGAGGGGACCCCACTCCAGCCCACCGCGGGCGACCTCGTACACGAAGGTCAAGAAGAAGATCACGGAGAACACGACGATCGCCCAGAAGCCGAACTCCCCGAGCGCACCCCGCTCCACCGCGTAGGGGTAGATGAAGATGATCTCGATGTCGAACATGATGAACAGCATCGCCACGATGTAGAAGCTGACCGGGAACCGGTCGGGTGGCTCGCGACTCGGAACGATGCCGCACTCGTACGGTGCTTCCTTGGCGGCCGACGGGCGTCGCGGGGCGAGCAGTCGGGACGCGACGAAACTCAAGCCACCGAAGGCGATGGCCAGCACCATCAGGACGATGAGCGGCAGGTACTGGCCCATGGGCTACCCCGCGGCGATCGCCTTGCGTTGGAGGTTCTCGGCGACGAATCGGTCACGACGGTGCAGCAACCAGCACAACCCCAGGAACATGACGGTGGAACCGATCGTGATGTATGCCGCCGGTTCGCGGAGCGACCCGAGGTCGCGGATCATGTACACGTACTGACGTTGGCGCGACGTGTCGATCTCGGGTGCCGTCGGGGCGCGGCCGGGTTCGTCGCGCAACGGCATGTACGGCGCGACCTCGACGAGGGTGTAGTACGGCTTGTGGAAGAAGGCGATCTGGTCGAACTCGCCGTTGGGACCCAGCTTCGGCCACGCCGATTCGTGGGGCGGATCGATCTCGTAGACGTTGGTCACGCCGAACTCGGAGGGGCCGAGCGCTCCTTCCTCCTCGAGGAAGACGCCCGCGGACGCCACCGCCTGGCCGAACTCGGGGGCCGCTTCGTCGACACGGTTCCAGCCCTGCTCGGCGAGCCGGTTGGCAACGGCATTGGCCGACACGACCGGGTCGACCGACTCGTCGACCCCGAGGGGCTCGTCGACGACGCCCGCCTGATAGAGCAGATCGACCTCTTGGATCACGGTCTTGCCGGGGATCTGCTTCCACTCGGGCACGTCGCCCTTGAGACCGATGCCGTAGATCCACCACACCGCGCCCATCAGCGCGATCCAGCCGGCGAGACCGGTGAGCGCCACGAGGAAGCCGAGTCGCGCGCCGAGGTTGGTGCCGAGGATCAGATAGATCGAACCCATCCAGACGGCGGTGCCGATCATGACCGTCAGGATGCCGCGGAGCTCGGGCTCCCAGTTGATCGCGAGCAGGGTGGAGAGCATCAGAGACTCCGCACGTATTCGACGATGGCCTGGATCTGCTCGTCGGTGAGCAACGAGCCGAAGCCCGGCATGCGACCGCTCCCCTGACCCTGGCGGCCGTACTTCTGGCCGAGCACCGACCCGTTCTTGATGAAGTCGATCATCTCGGCTTCGTTCGGGAAGTGCGCGTTCACCGCGCCACCGGTGAGATTCCAGCCGAAGGCTCCCTGCCCGGCGACGCCGGGGTCGCCCCAACTCCAACCCTGTGTGTGGCAACGCGCGCAGCTGTACGCGCCGCTGGCGAGATCGAGGTTGTACAGCGCCTCGCCGTACGACCCATAGGTGCCATCGTCGACCGACTGCCTCGCAAGGGTGTCGATGTCGGCCTGGATGTCGCTCGGCAGGTGACCGGACGGGCACGTCTTGACGTCGTCCTCTCCGACACCGCAGTCCTCCCGGTCGATCTGGATGCTGTGCATGTAGGCGATCAGGGTGTCGATCTGCTGATCGTTCATCGGTCCGCCACCTTCGACCCCCCAGGGGGACATCGGGGAGAACGGGCGCCCGTACACGAGGATGAACCGCACCTCGTCCTCCGAGAACCGGTAGAAGATGGTGTTCACCGCAGGAGCTATCCAGTTGACGGCGGTGACGTCACCGGTCGCCGGGTCGGTCAGGTTGTAGGCGGCCTGACCGCCGCCACCGTTCATGCCGCCATGACAGCCGGCGCAGTTGAAGCCCCCGTCCGCGGTCGGAGCGAACAGCCGCGACCCCCACTCGATGAACTGCTCGTCCATGGCTTCCTCCGCGCCCGCCTGTCGGGAGGGCTCGAGGATCCAGTACAGCGGGAGTGCGACCACGGTGATCACGAGCAGGATCACCCCGATGCCGAGCACTCGTGTCAGGCGCGGGCCCTCGAGGGTCTCGTCGTCGTAGTACGGCTTGCGATTCGCGGCGAGCTCGATCTCGGAGCCGAGCTCGTCGCGAGCCTGGCGAAGGTTGAGAAACGCGTAGACGGCCCAACCGCCGAGGATGATCGCGAACAGCAACCAGGCGATCGAGGTGGACGTGAGTGCGATCATCAGTGCTCAGCGGCTCCGACACAGTGCGGACCTTCGGCCTCCTGGCCGGTGGTGTTGGTGCCGATCGCTGGGCCCTGCACGATCGTGCCGGTGTCGACGGTGACCTCGCCGGCGGCGGAGAACTCGAGCGGGAAGTGATCCATGCCGCGTGGGGCCGGGCCGCCCTTCTTCTCGCCCACCCGGTTGTACTGCGAACCGTGGCAACCGCACTCGAACCACTGGCTCGAGACGCACTGCGGGACGCGGCAGCCGAGATGAGGGCACTTCTGGTAGCTGGCGATGAACCCGGCGTTGATGCCCGGCAGCAGGCTGGTGGCGTAGACCTCCTCGGCTTTGGGGATCGCGTCGCTCGGGTACTCGGTGATCCAGGCGCGTGCCTCGGGCGCGTAGAAGAAGCCGCTCCCGGTGCGGATGCCCGACCGGATGTCGTCGATCCGGCCGACGGGGACCTTGCCACCGAATCCACCGGTCTTGGTCGGCCACAGGAACGCGACGAACGCAGCGGCCGAGAACGTGCCGATCCCGGCACCCATCAACGAGATCGTGGCGCGGTTGAAGAACTGCCGGCGACTGACGCCGAGCGCATCGGGGTCAGGTGGCACCCAGGGCGTCAACCCGGTGTCGGTCTCCACCGGAGCGAGCCCCGTACCGACCCGGGCTGCGACACCTTCGGCCTCAACGGCCGACGCAGCCGACGCTTCGCGCTCGACGGCCCGGCCGGCCCGAGCTGCGCGGTCACGCTTGACGGTTTCGGCACTGAGTGCGCCGGCGCCGCGCACGTCGGTTCGACGCGCAAGGGTCATGAAGGCCACGGCACCGAGCACGACGGCTGCGGCGATGGCGATGATGATGACGGCGGTTGGGTTCATGGTGATGTCTCCTCTCCTGTCGCGCGGCTCACAGCTCGAAGAACAAGCCGTCGCGCCACGGCAGGGTGAAGTTGAATCCGGGACCACGGAAGAACGAGCCGATCATCACGAGCACCGCCCAGAACATGAGGTGCACGGTCATCAGCGAGACCGCGAACTTGCGATCCTCCGGCTTGTTCGACGGGTTCTTGTCGATGTAGGGGGCGAAGATCAGCACGATCAGTCCGACGCCGGGGATCGTCACGCCGGCGATCATCGGGTGGAACATCGTCAGCAGCTCCTGGAGGCCGAGGAAGTACCACGGCGCCTTGGAGGGGTTGGGCGTCTGGTTCGGGTTGGAGTGCTGGAGCAGAGGGGCGTTGACCCAGATCGAGAACAGGAACGTGAACAGGGTGCACGCCAGCGCGGCGACGAACTCGGCCGCGAGCAGGTGTGGCCATGTATGCACCTTGTCGACCGGCTGTGCCTTGACGTCCTGGATGGATCCGGACTTGACAACCGTCAGGAGCCGCTGGGTGTGACCACCCGGACCGGCGCCGATCGGGACGCCACCGCCGGCGGGTGCAGCCTGCACCACCGAGGCCACCTTCTCCTGGACGGCCACGCCGCCGCCGCCACCCGCGTCGCCTCCCTCGGCCTTCTGCTTGGCGGAACGGCTCCGCTCGAGCAGATGGGCAGGAATGCGCGAATCACCGGCCGGCTCGGCCGCGGGTTCACTCGCGGCCGGCTCGCTGGCGGCCTTCTCGCGCGCCTGTTGCGCCCGCTTGAGGAGATGTTCGGGGATCTCGGTCATGGGGTCACGTCCTTCCGATCACAGCGGGCCACTGATGCCGCCATCTTTGCGGACACGCCAGAAGTGGATCGCCATGAAGATGACGATGATGAACGGGAAGAAGAGCACGTGGAGCACGTACCATCGCAGAAGCGTCTCGGACCCGATCTCGGCTCCACCGAGCAGCACGAATCTGACGTCCTGGCCGAACACCGGCGTGTAGCCCATCATGTTGGTGCCGACGGCCACCGCCCACAGCGCCAACTGGTCCCACGGGAGCAGGTAGCCGGTGAACGACAGCAGCAGGGTGAGTTTCAGAAGGATCACGCCGATGACCCAGTTGAACTCGCGTGGTGGCTTGTACGCACCGTGGTAGAAGACGCGGGCCATGTGCAAGAAGACCGACAGCACCATCAGGTGTGCGCCCCATCTGTGCATGTTCCGGACCAGCAGACCGAAGGTCACCGAGGTCTGCAGGTTCGAGATGTCGTCCCAGGCGGCCGTCGCCTCGGGCCGGTAGAAGAACATCAAGAAGATGCCGGTCACGGTGAGCAGGATGAAGAGGAAGAAGCTGAGCCCGCCGAGGCAGAGCGTGTAGCTGACCTTGACCGCATGACGTTTCACCTTGACCGGGTGGAGGTGGTACAGCACCGAGTTCATGATGACGTAGCTGCGGTTGCGCGGGCTGTCGCTGTAGCCCTTGCGGAAGATCGAGCCGGGCCGGAAGATGCTCGACCAGACCTGGCCGCCCTGAACGTTGTCGACCGTTTGCTGGACCCGCTCCTTGGCGGTCGGCTTCGGCGTGTCGTCGATGATCTTTGCCATGGTCAGCGTTCCCCGGCCACGCAGGCCGTGTCTGGACGCTCGCGCGCTGGTGATCGCTCGCTCGCGTCGGTGGACAACTTCAGTGGTGCAGTATCGCGAAGGGTCGTCATCACAGCCTCATGCCGTAGCCGTAGCCGTGGCTGTTGGTGCGGGCATGGGAGTCGCCGGCAGCCGTGGGCTGGCCGGCCTTGCCGAGGATGATGACCCCGGTCGGGCAGCGGTCGACGCACAGGGCGCACCGCGTGCAGATGTCGTCGTCGATGATGAACATGAACGCGTCGGACGGATCGACGCCGGGCTGCTCGGTGCCGTCGGCCTCGACCACGGCGCCGGTGTTCACCATGTGGATGCACTTCCACGGGCAGATGTCGACGCAACCCTCGCACGCGATGCACTCGGTCTGGTCGATGTGGATGAACTGCTTGGGCTTGACCGCACGGGTCAGGTAGTCGACGTCGACCTCGACGAGTGTGTACTCGTCGGTGTACGGCATCATCGGTGGGTTGGCGTCGGTCTTGGCCATCGTCAGCGTTCCCCGGCCATCCGGGCCGTCGCTCGCCGCTCGACTCGCCGGCGCTCGGTCGATCGCACGTGAGCGCGCACCTCGCGCGCCGACGGGGTTTCGTCAGCTGCTCGTAGGTCGTTCGGGTGGGTGTGCATGGGATCTTGTCGTTCAGTGTGTCTCGTGGTTGTGGGAACCCGCTGTGACTGGGTGGTGTTCAGGATTTCTTCACCAGTGGGCGGCCGTACGTGCTCGTCGGGAGCTCCTTGACGACGTCGTCGCCACGCTTCTGCCACCAGCTCCATATGAAGAGCAACAGACCGAAGAAGTAGACGTGGATCACGACGACGACGATGTCGCGGATCGCCTCGTACTGGAGCGTGATCGGATTCCAGCCGCCGAGCGGCTCCGGCTTCAGGAGGTCGAACGGTCCGTAGATGATGTTGGTGCGGTCCCAGCCGAGTTCCTTGTCGGCGTGGTCGATCCACTGGTGGGGTACCACGCCGAATGCGAGGAACATGACACCGAAGGAATACACCGAGCCGAGCATCGCCTCGCCCCACGAGAACGGGGTGCCCTTGGGCCGGCGCTTGCCGTACGGGATCGCCGCGAGCGTCAGCGCCGTGGCGGCGACGAGCGACACCAGGAATGCCACGTTCATGCCCGGAACCGCCTTGCCTTCGAGCGGATTCCAGATGTTGAAGGCGATCATCACGATCGTCGTGCCCTTTCGGTTTCTGCGTCTCGGTGTGTGCGTCTTCGGTGAGTACGTCTCGGTGTTGCGTCGATGGATGTGACGGCTGCTCCGTCACTGCTCGTGGAGTTGTCGATGTGCTCCGGGTGGCACCCGGAGGCACCTTCTCGCAGCGGCCCCGGAACGGTACCCGGAGGAACCGGGCCAGCTTCGTGAACGGCCGCACGAAGTCGTATGTCGGCACTGTAGTCGCCGCACACGGCGGGGTGGCATCCAGTGTGCAGGCAAGTCTGCCCCGCGTGCGAGGTTGTGCATAAGTGCAATCGATGTGGCCCTCGTCACCGGCTCTCGATGCCGCCGAGGAATTCGGTTTCGGCGTTCGCCGCGTCTATCGTTGCGACCGTTCGAGACGACGCCGCCCCCGGTTCGGTGGCTCGCCGGAGATCGTGAGAGGACGAGCGTGACGGAAATCCCCGAACATCTGCTGAAGCGAAGCCGCGAGCGCCGCAGCGCACTCGGTCTCGGTGGCGACGACGCGGGCTCCGACGCCGGCGAGGCCCAACCAGCGGCGTCGAGTCCGGCGACGACCGGCACCGCAGCCGTGGCACCTGCCGCATCCGGCCCGGTGCAGCGCGCCGCTGCGCCCGAGCCGGCCGCTTCTCCGCCACCGAAGCCGGACTCTCCGGTGGTCGCGGCCTACAAGTCGCGTCGACGGATTCCGTTCTGGGCCATGGTGGCGCTCAGCATTCTGCCGGTCTGGGCGTTCATGTACGTGCGAGCCGTGACCGAACAACCGGTCGAGGCTGCCGGCCCGCTCGGGCTCGGCGGCGAGGTTTACGGCGGTTGTGCGTCGTGCCACGGCGGCGGCGGTGGTGGCCTCTCCGGTTATGCGTTCACGGGCGGCGAAGTCCTGGCGACGTTCCCCAACATCGAGGACCAGCTGCGTTACGTCTACTTCGGAACCTCCGAGTACAACCTCGCCGGCGTCGAGATCTACGGCAACCCCGACCGCGAGGGCGGTCCCCACGTCACGGGCGTTCAAGGCGTCATGCCTGCTCAGGGAGAATCGGCCGGCGGTGCACTCACCGATTACGAGATCCTGGCCGTGGTGTGTCATGAGCGTTACGCCCTCGGCGGAGCCGACCCGGCAGGCGAGTACGCCACCGAGTTCGAGGAATGGTGCTCGGAGGAGTCGGAGATCTTCGTCGACCTCGAATCCGGCGGGCTGCTCGCCGATCTGAGCGATCGATTCGACGCCACCATGCCGATCGGCACGATGCCGATCGCAGGTTCCCCGCCTGCGGAATGACCCGACGGTGATCGTCGCCGTTGCGGTCGGCCGATCGACATGACCGCCCATCCGTCGGCGTCGTCCGAAGTCCTGATCGTCGGAGGCGGGCCGGCGGGCTCCGCCGCTGCGATCCGCCTTGCACGTGCCGGCCGCCGGGTGCTCGTCGTCGAACGCGACGCGAGCCCGCGACCGCACGGGTACGCCGCCCTCATCAGCCCGCGGGCGCTCGGAGTCGTACGAACGCTCGCCGTCGGCGAGGACGTCGCGTTCCACCGCATCGACCGCGTGCGCCTGACCGCCGAAGGTCGCTCGTCGTCGGTGGCGTGGCCGGCACACCCCGTACATCTCGACCACGCGGCCACTGTCCGACGGCACGTCTTCGACGGAGCGTTGCTCGCTGCGGCCGCCGACGCCGGCGCGACGGTGCTCGCCGGCCACGAGGCGTTGGCGCCGATCGTCGATCGCGGTTTCGTGAGGGGCGCCCACGTCGTCGCCCCCGACGGCGAGTCGTTCGAGGCGCGCGCCGAGTTCACCGTGATCGCCGACGGCGCCAACAGCCGGTTCGGACGAGCACTCGGAACCTTCCGTCAACCGACGTGGCCCTTTGCGATCGCGCAGAGTGCGACGTACAGGTCGGCGCTGCACTCAGCGACCGAGGTCGATCTCGTGCTGGATCTGCACGACCGGGCCGGCACCCATATCACCGGGTACGGATGGATGTTCCCGGGCGGCGACGGCACCGTCAACGTCGGCGTGCTCATGATGTCGACCTCGGCGTCGTTCCAGGTACTCAACCCGGTCCACCTCCACGACAGGTTCGTCGCCGAACGACGAAGCGTGTGGCACCTCGAAGGGGACGCCACCGACGCTCCAGCCAGCGGCCGCATCCCGCTCGGCACATCGGTCGGACCGGCGGCCGGACCGACCTATCTCCTCGTGGGCGATGCGGTCGGATCCGCCAACCCGCTGTCGGGCGCCGGCGTCGACACCGCACTCGAGACCGGACTGCTCGCGGCCAACGTCGTCGCCGAGGCGCTCGATGAAGGGTCGGCGGCGGTGTTGCAGCAGTACCCGAAACGGCTCGACGAGCAGTACGGCGCCTACTACAAGGTCGGCCGATTGACGAACCGCCTGCTCGGCCGGCCAGCAGTGTCGCGTCGGATCACCCGACTCGCGGCGACCCACCCGGGGTTCGCCGACACCTTCATCCGTCTCGCCAACGACGAGCGCCGGTCGGGCCGCGGCGGGTCGGCCGAGCTGATCTACCGCGTGGGCCGCGCCATCAGCATCCTCGCCCCCGATTCTTGACGGCATCCGGAGCGCGACGACCCAGATCGGTCGGCACACGATCTCGCGTCGGGCGATTCAGATGCGGAGATCGCGATGGCGCCGACGAAGGGTCACGACCGACAGCGCGAGGATGACAGGGTAGATCTCCAGACGCCCGAGCAGCATCTGTCCCATCGTCACCCAGCGTGCGAGGCGTGGGAGCTCGAGGAAGTCGTTCGTCGGCCCGACATCGCCCAAGCCGGGGCCGACGTTGCCGAACGCGGTGCCGGCCGCTGAGAACGACGTCACGATGTCCGGGCCGGTGAGCGCGATGACCATCGCGCCACCCCCGAACACGGCGAGTGCGAGGATCAGGAATCCGACGATCTTGTTGGCGGTGCGATCGGGCACGATGCCACCGCCGACCCGAACCGGCCGCACGAGCCGCGGGTGCAGGTGACGCAGCGCCTCCCGGTGGGCGTAGCTGCCGACCGCGAGTGCGCGCACCAACTTGACGCCGCCGGCGGTCGAGCCCGCCATCGCACCGATCGGCAGCAGGAGCAGGATCAGCGCCTGCGCCGCGTCGGACCAGGCTGCGAAGTCCTCGGTCGCGTACCCGGTCGTCGACACCACCGTGAGCGTCGTGAAGACGCTGCCCCGGATTCGGTCGGGTAACGAACCGGCCGCGTCGGAGACGACGAAGATCAGCGCCGACACGAAGGTGACGACTGCGACGTAGAGATGAAACTCCTTCGAACGGAACAACGGACCGGGATTCCCTCGGATGAGTCGGTACAGCAGTGTGAAGCTCGAGCCGGCGATGAACATCGCCACGATGCAGATCCACTCGATGGCGGCCGAGTCGAAGTGGCCGAGCGAGGCGTTGTACGGCGAGAAGCCTCCAGTCGACACCGTCGTGAAGCTGTGGGCCACCCCGTCGTAGAGGTTCATGCCGGCCGCGACGTATGCGATCGCCAACACGATCGTGAAGCCGATGTAGACGGCCCAGAGCCGCCGCGCGGTCTGGCGGACGCGCGGGGTGAGACGCTCGCCGGTCGGCCCCGGCGCCTCCGCTTCCAACAGGCTCATACCGCCCGAACCAACGGTCGGAAGGACGGCGACCACCAGCACGATCACGCCCATGCCGCCCATCCACTGGGTGATCGACCGCCAGAACAAGATGCCAGGCCCGGTGCCCTCGATCGGCCGGAGCACCGTCGCCCCGGTCGTGGTGAAACCCGAGACCGACTCGAACACGGCATCGTCGAACGCAGGAATCCAGCCGGTCACCACGTACGGCAGCGCTCCCACGATCGCGAGGACGACCCACGCCAACGTCACGGTGACGAACACGTCGAGGATCCGGATCTGGTGCGGGAGCGTCGTCAACCGCCAACCGATCAGGCCGGCGACCGAGGTCAGGATCCCGATGAGCAGCAGGACCCCGACGTCGGGGCCGCCGCGCATCGCGTCGACGATGCCAGACACGAAGATGCCGCCACCTGCGACCGCAAGGGTGAGGAAGCTGATGTGCCCGATCAGCGTCTCGTACGACCGCCCCCATCGCTCGCTCAGGTCGCTGGCGAGGCCTCCCATCATCCGTTCGGTCACGGACGCTCCTTCACGAGCTGAACACTCGACGAACGTCGTTCAGCGACGAAGGCCGTGCGAAGAGCACGACGCTCTCCCCGGCGTGGAGCTGGGTGTTGCCACGGACGATCTCCGTCGATCCGTCCTCGCGCACGACGGCGCCGAGCAGCACCGATCGCGGGAGGTGGAGGTTGCGGACGACCGCACCGTCACCGGGGCTTCCTGCCTGGATCACGAACTCGTCGACCTCGACATCGCTCTCGAGGAAGGTCGCGACCGACGACGCGCCACCTCGCAGCTGCCGCAGCACGGCGTTCGCCGAGGCCGTCCGCGGGCTGAGTGCGGCATCGATCCCGAACTGGCGCACCAGCGGCAGGAGCGCGAGCCGGTGGAGCACGACGACCGTGAACGCATCGCTCTCGGCAGCGGCGAAGGCACACGCGAGCACGTTCGCCGTGTCCTCGCCGGTCGCGGCGATGACGACATCCATCGTGCTCACGGACTCCTCCGTGAGCAGGTTCGTGTCGGTGATGTCGCCCTCGACGACGGTCACCTTGCGGAGCCGCTCCGACAAGGCGGTCGCCCGATGGTGATCGCGCTCGACGAGGGTGACGTCAGCGCTCCGCACGAGGCGTTCGGCGACGCGCGCCCCGACGGCACCGCCACCGAGCACGAGGACCTTCCGAACGCGCCTGCCGACCGCGTCGAGCGCCTCCAGCACCTCTCGCTGTCGGCTCTGTTCGGTGAGAACCCGAACGTGATCGCCGGCCTGGACCTCGAGATCGCCCCGCGGGATGATCGTCTCGCCGTCGCGCGTGACTGCGCCGAAGAGGAAGCGCCAGTGATCGACCGATGCGATGTCGGCAAGGGTCTGCCCCGTCATCGGCGACAGCTCGCCGACAACGGCTCCGAGCACGACCAGATTGCCGCTCGCCATCGGGTACACCTCGTCGGCTCCCGAGACGCTGACGAGTCGGAGGATCTCCTCAGCGGTGTCGGCATCCGGGTCGATGATCAGGTCGGCGTTGACGAGCTCGCGCAGCTGGGCACCGTCGGGGCCGCGCAGTTCGTCGGTCTGGAGCCGTACGACGGTCTGGACTGCGCCGAGCTGCTTGGCGAGGGCCGAGGCGATCATGTTGACCTCGTCGTCCTGCGTGACACCGGCGACCAGCTCGGCGCGATCGACGCGAGCCGCACGCAGGATCGAGGGGTGCGTGCCGCTCCCGACGATCGTCTGGACGTCGAGCTCCTCGCCGAGGGCGCGGGCGATCACCTCGTTCTGTTCGACGACGACGACATCGTGGTGCTCGGCGCCGAGCCGTTGAGCGAGGTACCAGCCGACCTCGCCGGCTCCGATGATCACGACATGCACAGCGGACCAGCTTGCACGATCAGCGGTGTCGCGACCAACGGAAGGTGGGGGCGCTCGTCACGGCGCCGACCTGCGCAACGGTCCCACCGCTGATCTCGATCGACACGAGTCAGCCGATGGTGCTGCTCAGCACCGTCGCGAGCAGTGCGCCGGGAGCCTCGCGCAGCGCCTCCACTGCGGCACTGTCGCCCAGCGCGTCGCATGCTTCGACGGCCGCGTCGACATGTGCCCGAGCAGCGACGATGGCGCTCTCGATGCCCTCGTCCGAGCGGACGATGGCGAGCGCGGCGTCACGCTCGGCGGGGTCGAGCGGCTTGCCGAGCAGGGCCCGGAGCTGGTCGGCGCTCTCGCGGCCGGTCGTGAGCGTGCGCAGGACGGGAAGAGTGTACACGCCCTCCTCCATGTCGTGGCCGGCCGGCTTGCCGAGTTGTTCGGCGGTCGCGGTCAGGTCGAGGACGTCGTCGACGATCTGGAAGACCATGCCGTACGCGTTGCCGTAGGTCGTGAGCGCGTCGATCGTCCCCCGGTCGAGACCGGCGACGATGCCGCCGATCCGGGCGGCCGTCCCGTACAGCGAGGCCGTCTTGCCGTGGATCGACGCGAAGTAGCTCGCCTCGGTGCGTTCGACGTCGTAGGTGTGCCGGAGCTCCTCGATCTGGCCTTCGCACAACCACCCGATCGTGCGGGCGAGCAGGCCGGCGACCTCGGTGCCGAGCGAGGCGGCGATCTCGGATGCCCGCGACAGCAGGAAGTCACCGGCGAGGATCGCTTGCAGGTTGCCCCACCGGGCGTTCACGGTCTCGACGCCGCGGCGGGTCGCGGCTTCGTCCATCACGTCGTCGTGGTAGAGCGAACCGAGGTGTACGAGTTCGCAGGCCACACCGCCTTGGACGACGTCGTCGCTCGCGGCGCCGCCGGCCAGATGCCCGGCGACGACCGAGAGCACCGGGCGGAGCCGCTTGCCACCTGCGACGATGAGGTGCGATGCGATCTCGGTGAGATAAGGATCGGGGGTGATCACCGCCGCTCGCATGGCGGCCTCGATGCGCTCGCGGTGCGCGTCCATGCCGGGCAGGGACAGCAGCGGAGACGTCACTGGGGCGTCGGACACGAGTCGCAGGCTAGGCGCAGATCGTTCACGGTGGAAACACCGGCTCGCCGGAACCCAGCAAGGTTGCGTCTTCGTTCCCTCAAGACTCGGCCGCGGACGCCGATGCACATGTTGCAGTGTTGCGAACACGATCAGGCGGTCCGCTCGGGCGCCGATAGAGTGAGTCCACGTATTCGCCACTCGCAACGAAAGGCGACACATGTTCGAACGCTTCACTGACCGGGCTCGCCGGGTCGTGGTCCTCGCTCAAGAGGAAGCACGCCTGCTGAACCACAGCTACATCGGCACCGAGCACATCCTGCTCGGCCTGATCCATGAGGGCGAGGGGGTTGCAGCGAAAGCGCTGGAGTCGTTGAGCATCTCGCTCGAGGCGGTCCGCAACCAGGTCGAGGAGATCATCGGCCAGGGCGGCTCGTCACCCTCCGGCCACATCCCGTTCACACCCCGCGCCAAGAAGGTGCTCGAGCTCTCGTTGCGTGAAGCCCTGCAGCTCGGCCACAACTACATCGGCACCGAGCACATCCTGCTCGGCCTGATCCGCGAGGGCGAGGGAGTGGCCGCCCAGGTGTTGGTCAAACTCGGCGCCGATCTCAGTCGCGTGCGCCAGCAGGTCATCCAGCTGCTGTCCGGCTACCAGGGTCCGACCGGCGGCAGCGAGTCGGGATCATCCGGCCGCGGCGGGGAGCAGGGCTCGGCGGGCGCCAACGTCGGTGGTTCCACCAAGGGTGGCGACGACGAGAAGAACAGCCAGATCCTCGACCAGTTCGGCCGCAACCTCACGCAGATGGCTCGCGAGCACAAGCTCGACCCCGTCATCGGCCGGACCCGCGAGCTCGAGCGGGTCATGCAGATCTTGTCTCGCCGCACCAAGAACAACCCGGTGCTCGTCGGCGAACCCGGCGTCGGCAAGACCGCGATCGTCGAGGGCCTCGCCCAGAAGATCGTGAACAACGACGTGCCCGACACCCTGCACGACAAGCAGCTCTACACTCTCGACCTCGGTGCGCTCGTCGCCGGCTCACGGTACCGCGGCGATTTCGAGGAGCGCCTCAAGAAGGTGCTGAAGGAGATCAAGACCCGCGGCGACATCATCTTGTTCATCGACGAGATCCACACCCTCGTCGGTGCGGGTGCGGCCGAGGGTGCGATCGATGCCGCATCGATCTTGAAGCCGATGCTGGCCCGCGGTGAACTTCAGACGGTTGGCGCCACGACGCTCGACGAGTACCGCAAGCACGTCGAGAAGGACGCAGCACTCGAGCGCCGCTTCCAGCCCGTCAAGGTCGAGGAGCCGACGCTCGCCCACACGATCGAGATCCTGAAGGGCATCCGCGACCAGTACGAGTCGCACCACCGGGTCACGATCACCGACCAGGCGCTGGTGGCGGCCGCCAACCTGGCCGACCGCTACATCTCCGACCGCCATCTTCCCGACAAGGCGATCGACCTGATCGACGAGGCAGGCTCGCGCCTGCGCATCAAGCGCATGCAGACCCCGCCCGACCTGCGCGAGATCGAGCGCAAGCTCGACGACGTCCAGGAGGCCAAGAAGCGCGCCGTCGAGGAGCAGCAGTTCGAAGAGGCCGGTCGTCTGCGCGACCAGGAGAAGGCGCTCCTCGAGGAGAAGGCCGCCAAGGAGGTCGAGGTCAAAGCCGAGGGCGTCGATCTGTTCGACGAGGTCGACGAGGAAGCCGTCGCCGAAGTCCTCTCGATCTGGACGGGCATCCCGGTCTACAAGCTGACCGAAGAGGAGACGGCGAAGCTCCTCAACATGGAGGCCGAGCTGCACAAGCGCATCGTCGGCCAGGAGAACGCCGTCGCTGCCGTGTCGCAGTCGATCCGGCGCACACGCGCGGGTCTCAAGGATCCGAAGCGGCCGAGTGGCTCGTTCATCTTCCTGGGCCCGACCGGTGTGGGCAAGACCGAGCTCGCCAAGACGCTCGCCGACTTCCTGTTCGGCGACGACGCGGCGCTCATCACGCTCGACATGTCGGAGTACATGGAGAAGCACACCGTCAGCCGCCTCGTCGGTTCACCTCCCGGCTACGTCGGGTACGAAGAAGGTGGTCAGCTGACCGAGGCCGTTCGGCGCAAGCCGTTCTCGGTCGTGCTGTTCGACGAGATCGAGAAGGCTCACCCCGACGTCTTCAACACCTTGTTGCAGATCCTCGAGGAGGGCCGTCTCACCGACAGCCAGGGTCGCTCGGTCGACTTCCGCAACACCGTGCTGATCATGACCTCCAACCTCGGCACCCAGGATCTCCGCAAGGCCAACGTCGGCTTCACCACCGGCGACTCCGCGATGAGCTACGAGCGGATGAAGGAGAAGGTCAACGACGCCCTGAAGACCCACTTCCGGCCGGAGTTCCTGAACCGCATCGACGAGACGATCGTGTTCCACGAGCACCCGCTCGAGGCGGTCGTCGAGATGGTCGACCTGATGCTCAAGCGGCTCATCGGGCAGCTCGAGGGCCAGGGGCTCGGTATCGAGGTCACGCAGGCCGCCAAGGTCGAGCTCGCCACGATCGGCTACGACCCGCAGCTCGGCGCTCGCCCGCTGCGCCGGGCGATCCAGCGTCAGATCGAGGACGAGCTCTCCGAGCGGATCCTGTACAAGACCTTCTCGGCCGGTGAGATCATCGTCGTCGACGTCGAGCCCGATCCCGAGAACGAGGGCAAGAAGCGGTTCACCTTCAACGCGGTGGAGGGCTTCGTGCCGCCGGCCGCTGTCGAGCTGGCCACGACCGCCACCAACGACGAGGCGACCGACCCGCCGCCCGAGACGTGACGGTGGCCGGCCTCGTGCCGGCCACTCACGTCGACGTGCAGATCACCACGATCGCCACGACGAGCGCTCCAGCGCCGACGATCCCGATCCAGACCTTCTGCCCGCGCGGCACGAGTTGCCCGAGACTCCGTCCGGGCGTCACGATCGTCTCGGCGACCAGGTAGACCGCCGAGAGCACGAACAGCCCGACCGTGATGTGGAACAGCAGGGCGAAGGCGATCCCGGCGATGACGCCGGCGGCGCGGAACCGTCCCCACAACACCACGCCGACGGGGATCGGGAGGACGACTGCCCAGAACGCCCCCGACACCAATCGGGCGCCGAAACCCTCACCGGCCCACCTCAGATCATCGAGTGGCTCCGGGAGCTCGGAGACGATCCACGGCAACTCGTAGGTGCACGGCCACGACCCGGTCCAGCCGAAGATGTGGGCGGTGGCCTGGTAGCCCAGCCATGCGATCGAGAGCAGCGTGGCGCCGGCGACGATCGCGTACCACCATCGCCGCCAGGCTGCGTCGGAGGTGCCGTCGCGAGCGAACATCGTCCGAAGGGTCACGGCGGTCCAGACCAGCCAGCGTCGGATCACGCCGGTGCCGGAATCGGCCATGGCATCGCGGAAGATGCGGTCGGCATCGACCGCCGTGAACGGCGACGGGCTGTCGGTCCCGGGCCTCCAGAACACCTCCGCCGGAAGGAGTCCGTCCGTCGCCTCGCCGCTCCCGCCGCGAACGAGGACGTATTCGGCGCCTCCGATCATCGCGTCGTGCACGAGTGCCGCCGGCAGATGAGCACCTGTCTTGGGGACGAGCCAGGTGAAGAGATCGGGCACCGACGTCAGGTCGCTCTTGAAGGACGAACCGGCGGCGGCGTCGGGCGCCGCGTCGACGATCTCGCGGCCGACCGGCAGATCGTGCGGTGCGACCACTCCGTAGCCGGAGACTCGATCGAGGTACGCGAACGGGGCCAGCAGGCGGAAGCACTCTCGTCCGGCGTCAAGCTGGCGGTCGAGCTGGTAGCGGGCCGTCGGTTCCGCGGGCGGCGACGCGGGGTCGGGCACCCCGAAGGCCGGGTCGAAGAATCGCCACGGTTCGCCCAGGATCGGCATCGACGACATCGTCGCACACCTCGACCGAGTTTCGATCGGAATTCTCGGCGCTGATTGACACCGAGCCGCCGTCGTCGGCTGCGAGACTGGGAGCCCGTGATTCGCCGATCCGTGCTCCTCGTCTGCGTCCTCGTGCTCACTGCGTGTCGGCTCGATGTCACCGTGTCGGTCGACATGGAACCCGACGGCACCGGGACCGTCACGGTCGACGCGATCGCCGATCCCGAGCTCGTCGAACGGGTGCCCGACCTGGTGGACGATCTCCGGCTCGACGACGCGATCGCCAAGGGGTGGGTCGTCGATGGCCCCGACCCGACCGACGACGGTGGTCTCGAGATCACCCTCGTCCACGAGTTCCGGTCGGCACCGGAGCTCGCGAACGTGCTCAACAGCGTCGGCCCACCGCTGGACCGAATGGAGGCGGCGAGAACTCCTGGGGAGGACGAACAGACCACGAACGCGATCAACGGGGTATTGGAGTTGGCGAACGGGTTCGAGTCCTTCGCCGACGCGGATCTCGTGCAAGCGGTCGGCGGACTGCCGTTCGCCGACGAGTTCGACGCGAGCGGGCTCACACCTGCCGAAGCGATGTCGTTCACCTATCGCGTGTCGCTCCCCGGCGAGCTGGTGTCAGCGGAGGGAACCGAGGTCGGCGACGGGATCATCGAGTGGCAAGCGCCACTCGACGGCACGACGAGCGGTCTCTACGTCGAGACCGTGCAACGACCCGTGGGTTCCGGCGGTGCCTGGGCCCAGCCTCTGTCGACGTTCGCCTTCGTGGCACTGATCGTCTGGTGCGTGCTGGCTGCGGCCTTCATCGCGTTCGTCGCCGTGGCACGCGGCGCCAAGCGTCGCCGCCGCGAACGAGCGCTCCGGCGTCTCGAAGCTCGACCGCGCTAGGCGCGAACCAATCGATGGCGACCGGGTCGCCGCTGCAGAGCAACACGTTGCCCGGGTGGAGGTCGCCGTGGAGGAGGGCTGCGCCATTCGGCAACTCGCGAGCGAGCGCCTGTGCCTCGGTGCGATCGGACACAGTCAGCTCGGCACATCCGATCGACGTGTCCTTCGAGATCCGTCGGGAGCCCGCTCGAGAGAATCCGGCGATGCACGTCGGCGAACTCCCGCGTCAGCGCCGAGACGTCGCTCGGGGCAACGAGCAATCGCTCCCACATGGATGCGCCTTCGATTCGCTCGAAGACGATCGCATCGCGCCCATCGACAAGCACGAGTCCGCGCACCTCGGGCGCCGGCGCCCCGAGCTCTCGAACAGCAGCCGTGAACCGCGCCTCCATCGCCGACCAATGCGCGGGAACGTCGCGACGCGGCACCTTGATCACCGACCTTCGGCCGTATGCGTACACGTCCGATGTCCTGCCGGCCGCGACCAGCGGCCCGATCTTGATCACCGGCCCTCCCCCGTCACGTCGACAGTCTGCCCGACGAGTCGGGCTTTGCCCGTGCGGGGTGCGAGCGACGTCAGTTCAGGACCATGGTGGGCTCGCCGTCGTCGGTGACACCGCCCGTGCTGGTGCACGTACCACCTCGGATCTCGCCGGCGTTGTACGCCAGACGGAGGCAGTTGCGCATGGCGAGCTGGCCCCAGTAGCTCGAGTGGATGCCTTCCTGAAGCTGGTACGGCCCGAAGATCGTGGTGAGCGTCCGGATCTGGCTCACCCACTCGGTGAGATCTGCGGCGCCGGGCTGCTGCCAGTCGGACAGCCCGACCTCTTCGAGCAGACCGACGCCACGCTCGCAGAGCCGATGGCCGTCGAGCGATTGCGACATGTCGAGCACGACGTGGGGCACGCCGCTGCGAACCGCACCCTCGGTGAGTGCCTGGTTCATCTTGACGACCGCGGTGTCGTTGGCCCAGTCGGCGTCGCGGTTCCAGATGCCGCACCCGCCCACGCTCTGGCGCGTCCAGCCCCGCTCGCTGTACCGGAAGTCAGCGCCGCGCGGCACGGGGGACCAGTACGTCTGCACGATGATGGTGTAGTCCTCCGGCTCGTAGCCGGCCATCTGCATCGCGTCGGCCACGTTTCGGAGCGCATCGGCGACCTCATCGGTGCGATCGTCGACGGCGCTCGACGTGAAGCGATTGCGGATCGACCGGTCGTCGTGGCAGTAGTTCTTCCACCAGGATGGCGAGGTCAACCAGTTGGTGAGGCACTGCTGAACGATGTCGGCGAACCCGAAGTTGTTCGCGCCGATCAACACGGTGACGGCTTCGACGCGGTTCGACGCCGCGAAGTCCTTCAGCTGGACGACCTGGCTCGTGCCCGCCGGTCCGGCGTACCAGTCGAGACCGGGCTTGAAGTCGCCACCGGTCTGGGTGTACGTCCTCGCGCCAGAGCAGGCGAGGTTGAGCGAGTTGACGCCGCCGCCGATGTGCGCCTCGGCCGACTTCGACCGGTGGCAGCCAGGCGTCGTCTCAGCGGTGTTGGACTCGTTGTCGAAGTAGGCGTCCGCCCCGGTGTCGTGACGCCACGACGCGTTGTTGGTGTTGCCGGCCCACCGACCGGCCTCGCCCGAGATCGCCGAATCACCGACCGTGACGATCCACGACGGACCAGCCGGCACCGCTCCCACGGCGGCGCCGCTCGTCGCCGGTCGAACGGCGTCGGCGGATCCGACCGCCATCGTGGTGGTCAGTGTGAACGCGGTGACGAGGATCCCGATCGCGCGCGTGCTCGTCCTCGATCGCCTCATCGAAACCCCCTCGTCGTCGGCGTGCTCTGAAGTGTCCCGCCCCGAGACCGAATCAGGCAAGCGAATTCTCGTCGAGTCGGTCGAAACGTGCCCGCGCTCGTGCTCGCGCTCGTGCTCGCCGGACGTGAGCTGCCACGCTGGAACGATGACGACCGCGCCCGACCTGACACAGGTCGACTTCCACTTCGACCTGATGTGCCCGTTCGCCTACCAGACCTCGAAGTGGATCCGATCGGTGCGCGACCAGACCGACCTGACGATCGACTGGAAGTTCTTCAGCCTCGAGGAGATCAACCTGCAGGCGGGCAAGAAGCACCCATGGGAGCGTGAATGGTCGTACGGCTGGTCGATGATGCGAATCGGAGCCCTGCTCAGGCGCCACGGCATGGAGCACCTCGACGCCTGGTACGACCGCGCCGGTCGGGCTCTCCACGAGGACGGCAATCGCCCCCACGACCCGGAGGTCGCCCGCCACATCCTGGACGAGATCGGTCTCGATCCGGCACTCGTCGACGAGGCGATCGCCGATCCGACCACCCACGACGAGATCCACATCGAGCACGCCCGCGTCGTCGAGTACGGCGGCTACGGCGTCCCGACGCTGTTCTTCGGCGATCACTGCCTGTTCGGACCCGTGCTGATCGATCCTCCGACCGGAGACGCAGCGATGCGGCTCTGGCAGGCCGTCACGGCGTGGGTCGAGTTCCCGAGCCTGTTCGAGCTCCAACAGCCCAAGACCGACGCCCATCACCGTGCGATCGCCGACAGCTTCCGGCCATACCTGGAGGCACGTGACTGGGTCAGCATCAACCGCGGCAAGGTCGTCGAGTTCCCCGTCACCTGATGCCCGTGACATTCGGGTCCGACCCCGAATGCCGCGATTCAGTTGCGTGCGTTGTACTCCGCGATCAGGCTGTTGGCCTGGGCGGCGGCCTTCGAGAGTGCGGTCTGGACGTCGCCACCGTCGAGGATCTCGGCCACCGCACGGGCCGTGACGACGCGCACCTCGCGCTGCGGCCCCAGGATCGGACCCTGGAGGGCCGGCTCGTCTGGTGAGCCGACGAGCTGGTCGTAGGCGACGCGGAACCGCGGGTCGTCGACGTAGGTCGATGCAACAGGCTCCACCTCGAGCGCATCGGTCCGGACCGGCACGTAACCCGTCTGCACCGCCCACTCGGATTGCGATTCTGGCGACACCAGGAAGGTGATGAAGTCCCACGCGGCAGCCGCGGTCTCGTCACCGTGGTCGGCGACGATGTAGAGAGCCGCGCCGCCCACGAGCGCCGTCGGCGTTCCCGCCGGGCCGGGGAGTGGCCCGATGCCGATGTCGTCGCCGGTGATGCCAGGGATCAGACCGCCGTCGATGACGTCGATGATCGTGCCGAGCGCAGCCGACGTGCCGATCGTCATCGCCGCCGGTTCGGCGGCGTCGGCCAGTTTCAAGAAGTTGTCCTGCCCGCTGGCGTTGCCGCCGACGTAGAACGCGAGCCCGTCCCGCACGAGGTCCTGCACGAACGTGAGCAGTTCGACGCCGACCGGGCCGTCGTAGAGCACCTCGGTGGCCGGGGCGTCACGACCGTTGCCGTTGTCGGCGTAGAGCTCGCCTGCGTTGGCGAACCACTGCTCGATGAACCAGCCGCCACCCGAGTCGGTACCGCTGTCGAGTGCGATGCCGTAGGAGGCGGCCCCGGAATCGACGATCGTCAGCGAGTACTCGCGCAGCTCCTCCAGCGACCGCGGTGGGTCGTCGGGGTCGAGACCGGCCTCACGGAAGATCGACCGGTTGTAGTACAGCACAGGGTTCGAGACGTTGAAGGGCATCGCCCACTGCACACCGGCGGCCGAGTACGTCGTCAGCGTCGCCGGCTGGAACATCGAGATGTCGAAGTCCGCGGCGCGGATGCACGCGCCGATCGGGATCACCGAGTCGGAGTCGATCGTCTGTTGCACGACGTACTCCGGAAACATGACGAGATCAGGTCGACTGCCTTGACTCGACTGAACGTACTTGTCGATCGTCGAGTCGTAGCTGCCCTGCGGTTCGAGCCGCACCCGCACTCGATCCTGGGCGGCGTTGTACCGCTCGGCGAGGAACTCGATCCCGTCATCGGTGGCCCCGGTGAGACCATGCCAGACGAGCAGCTCGACCGGCCCGTCGGCACCGTCGAGCGCATCGACCGGACACGGACGCAAGGTGTCGAGCGGGGTGGTCGTCGTCGTCGGTGCCGCCGTGGTCGGTGGCGGCGTCGTCGAACCGGGTCGGTGGTGTCGGTGGTGTCGGTGGTGTCGGTGCCGCCGTCGTCGACGGTTGCCGGCGCGCTGGTTTCTGGCGACCCCGGCGCCGTCGTCCCCGCCTCGTTGCCGGATTCGAGGATCGAGTCACCGCCGCTGCTGCATGCGGCCACGACGAGGCCGGCGAGCGCAGCGAGCACTCCGAGGCGCCGGTTCATCCCTTCACCGCCCCTGCGGTGAGGCCGCGAACGAGCTGACGCTGGAACACGAGCAGCGCGGCGAAGATCGGAACGGCGGCGATGACCGTGCCCGCCATGAGCAGGTTGGGTTTGTCGAGGGTCGAGTACCGCAGGAGGCGTAGACCCGATTGCACTGTGTTCATGTCGGACTCCGTCGTGATGAGGTTCGGCCACAGGTATTGATTCCAGCTGGAGAGGAAGCCGAACAGTGCCAAAGCTCCCACGGTGGGACGGATCACGGGCAGTGCGACGCTCCAGAGGAAACGGACGTGACCGGCACCGTCGATCCGGGCGGCGTCCCGGAGATCTTCGGGGAACCCCATGAACACCTGCCGGAGCAGGAAGGTGCCGAACGCGGTGGCGAGGAACGGAGCCGCGAGTCCCTGGTAGGAGTTCAACCAGCCGAGCGAGTCGATCGTGCGCCGGTTGACGACGAGCGTCGCCTCGAACGGCACGAGCAGGGTCGCGAGGAACACGACGAAGAGCAGGCCACGACCCGGAAAGTCGAGCATGGCGAAGGCGTAGCCCGACATGATCGATGTCGCGACCTGGAAGATCGTGACGACGACCGCGACGACGAGGGAGTTGAGGATGAACCGGCCGAGTCGTCCTTCTGTCCATGCCTCACGCAGGATGTCGAGGGTGAACGAATCGGGCACCAGCGGGTTCTGCAGCACGCGCTCGCCGGGTTTCAGGGCCGCCACGACCGTCGTGTACACGGGGAACAGCACGATGAACGTGACCAGTCCCAGCAATGTGTAGCGACCGACGCGGCGAAGCCCTCGCGGCGACTGGAACACGGGCCCACTCGTCGGCCGCGTGCGGGGAACGTCGTCGCGGATGCTCATCACATCGGCCTCACTGAGCGCCATAGTGCACCCGCTTTCCGATGCCGCGCAGCTGGAGCAGCGACAGGCCGAGCAACACCACGAACAACAGCACCGCCGTCGCCGCCTGGAGGCCGACGTTGCCACGGATGATCGAATCCTGGCCGTAGGTCAGGTAGGTCAGCGTCGTGGTCGAGTCGTAGGGACGCGGCCCTCCAGAGGTGAGGAGATCGATCTCTCCGTACGTCTGGAACGCACGAGTCGTGAGCACGATCAGCACGAACAGCAGGGTCGGTCCGAGCATGGGCAGGGTCACGTGGCGGAAGCGGCGGGTGCCGGTCGCACCGTCGATCGCGGCCGCCTCGTAGAGCTCGGGTGGGATGCCCTGCAGACCGGCGGTGACCAGGATGAACGTGAATCCGAGACTGGCCCAGACGCTCGACAACGCCACCGATGTGAGCGCGGTTCCCGGGTCGCGGAGGAGTCCCGGACTCTTCACGACGGGGAACAGGTCGGCCAGCCATCCGAGATTCGACAGTGCACCGACCTCGGGCTGCAGCAGGAAGAGCCACATCAGGCTCGACACCGCGACCGACGTCGCCACCGTGGACGAGAAGACCGCGCGGAACACCCCGATCCCCCGGAGGTGCTTGTCGGCCAACACCGCCAACCCGACACCGAACACCAGACCGAGCGGCACCGTGATGGCCGCGAACTTCACCGTCACCCACAGGGCGTGCTGGAACTCGCTCGACAGGAAGGTGTCGACGTACTGGTCCCAGCCGTTGGAGACACAGTTCCTCCCCTGCACATCGCAGCGTTGCTGCCCGAGCACGATGGCGCGGCCGAGGGGGTACAGCACGAACGCGACCAGGACGATCAACGACGGCCCCAACAGCGCCAGCGCCACGGGCAGCTGCTTCCACCGCCGCCGACTCGTCACCCGGGTCGCCATGTCGGACACGTTACGTGCTCGCACCGACCTTGCTAGCGTCCCCACCGTGACCGAATCCCCCGATCAAGGCCCCGATCAGGTCGACGATCACGTCGAGCTGAGCACCGACGGACTCGGGGGCACCGACTCCGCGGTCGACCTGACGCAGATCGAGCGCGATCTCGAGGGCGTCGAGACGGCACTGCGACGGCTCGACGACGGGAGCTACTGGACCGACGAGGTGAGCGGCGAACCGATTCCGGACGACGTGCTCGCCGCCGACCCGGTGGCGCGGCGAACGAGCTGAGTCTGCGAGTCACCGATGAAGAAGTCACAGGTCGCCTCGTTGGCCGGTCTCGCCGCGCTCGCTGCCGGCATCGGAACGGCTGCCTCCAAGACGCGGCGGGCGGTCTCGGCGTCGCCGCTCACCAGCCGGTTCAGCCGCTCGGCCAGGGTCTGGAAGCTGTCGGCCCGGAACTCCGCTCGCTTCGCCGTGACGAAGGTGCGTGGCGTCGGATCGCCGGCCGAACGGCGCGCCGAGCTCGACGCCCAGTTCGCGATCCGCACCGCCGAGGACGTCGCAAAGGAACTCGGCGAGATGAAGGGCGTGCTCATGAAAGCCGGTCAGCTCGTGAGCTTCATCTTCGAAGCGTTGCCCGACGAGGCGCAGGCGGCCCTCGCCACGCTTCAGGCCGACGCCGCGCCGATGGCGCCGTCGCTCGCTGCCGGGGTCGTGGAGTCGGAGCTCGGAGAGGCACCCGAGCGCATCTTCCTCGACTGGAGCGACCTCCCGGTCGCTGCCGCGAGCATCGGGCAGGTGCACCGTGCCGTGACACACGACGGACGCGACGTCGCTGTGAAGATCCAATACCCGGGTGTTCACGAGGCGATCGAGAGCGATCTCGATGCCGCCGAGGTGATGTACGCGATGTTCTCGGCGATGATGCTGAAGGGCCTCGACGCCAAGGGCCTCGTCGACGAGCTCCGCGACCGCATGCGCGAGGAGCTCGACTACCGCCTCGAGGCACGCAACCTCCAGGAGTTCTCGCATCTGTTCGGGGGCCACCCGTGGGTGCGAATCCCCGAGCTCGTCGCCGAGCTCTCGACCGAGAACCTGCTGACCACCGAGTGGGTCGACGGTCTGTCGTTCGACGAGTTCCAGCGCACAGCGAGCCACGACACCAAGCAACGCGCCGGCGAGGTGATCTGGCGGTTCGCCCAGCACGCCGTCAATCGACACGGTGCGTTCAACGGGGATCCGCACCCCGGGAACTACAAGTTCCACCACGACGGCAGCGTGACGTTCCTCGACTTCGGCCTGGTGAAGCGGTGGTCGCCGGGAGAGTGGGAGCTGCTGCGCCCGAGTCTCGACGCGATCATCATCCACCGCGACCCCGGACGCCTGGTCGCTGCGATGGAGCACAGCGGTTTCCTGTCGAACGGGCACGGTCTCGACGCCGGTCTGATCTACGACTACGTCAGTAGTCCGTACCAGCCGTACCTCACCGACGAGTTCACGTTCACCCGGCAATGGATGATCGACACGATTGCCAAGATCTTCGACGTGCAGGGTCCCCACGCACGCGTCATCGAGTCACTCAACATGCCGTCGAGCTTCGTGATCCTCGACCGAGTGGTGTGGGGTGTGAGCGCGATCCTCGGCAAGCTCCAGGCGACCGGACCGTTCCGGTCGATGCTGCTGGAGTACGTCGACGACGGCGAACCCGCCACCGATCTCGGCGCTGCCGAGGCCGCATGGCGCGCCGGAACCCGATCGTGAGCTCGCGTCGTGCGCCGGAGCCGCCGGGAATCGTCGAGCTCGGGGAGATCTGCGCTCGGATGCGAGCGACGGGTCTCGACCTCTTCGAGGCGCTCGGCCGGTGGGTCGTCGACACCGACGATCCGTCGCTGCAGCAGTTGTTCGCCGAGGCCGGACATCGTCACGCCTGGCACGCCGACCTGTGGCAGCAGCGCTCGCCGGCGATCCCGCCGGTCGAGCCGGACCTGCTCACCCATGCCTTCCGGACGGCGATCCCCGACGACGACGATCGCGCCGGCACCTACCGCCGACACCTCGACCGTCTGCTCGACAGGCTCGACGACCTCGACGATCGCACCGATCCGGTGCTCGACCCGGCCACGCATCGGGTGATCCGGCTCGTCGCGGCCGACCTTCGCGACCTCAGCGCCCGGCTGGCCGCACTGGAGGCGAGACGATGACCGCCCGGCGGGTCGCGGCGTCGCCCGGTGTGGAGCTCGAAGTCCGTGAGTCGGGCGACCGCGGCGATCCGCCCGTGGTGCTCCTGCACGGGTTCCGGAGGGGTCTCACTCCTGGCGCCACCAGATGCGGCCACCGACCGATGCCGGTGACCACGTGATCGCGCCGGACCAGCGCTGATACGCCCGCTCCTGCGCCGCGACCGAGGTCGCTGCCCATTCGGCCACCCACCCGACCGCGGACGTGTGCGCATCGCTCGACGATGTGGGGCGCAGACCGGGCCGTGATCGTCGGGCATGATTGGGGCGCGCTCGTGGCCAGGCACACGGGCATGCTCGATCCGCAGCGCTGCCGGGCGATCGTCGCGGCGAACGTGCCGTACCACCGTTGGCCGACACGTCCGACCGAGGTTCTCGCTTGCTTCACGGAGACGCTGCTTCTACATCCGCTCTTCCAGGCGATCGGCGTCGCCGAACACGAGCTCGACGACGCGGTCGAGCGGTTCCTGCTCTCGATCGTCTGGAGCGCCGCCTGTGGTTCGGCAGGCACCACGCTCGCGTCGGACCTGCCCTTCGAGGCACCACCCTGATCGCCCGTCGAGCGCGCCCTCGGGTACCGACCGGCAGGTCCACCAGCGAGGCTCAGCTCGACCGATGTCGGTGTAGAGGTCGCCCCGTTCGAGGCGAGCGGCTTCTTCGGACCGGTGACCGGTGCCGGAACTCGACACCAACTTCGAGCTGCCGCGCGACATCGCTCCGTCGATCTCCACGATGCCGACGGCACACGTGACCGGTGCCCTCGACCCGGCCGTCGCCGGCCGACCCGAGCTCGTCGACGCGATGGCGTCGATCTTGCCGAACCACTTCACGTCGGACCTCGTCGACGACGCCGGACACCGTCCTCAGCAGGAAGAGCCCGAACGGTTCACTCGATGGTTGCCCGATGTGCTCGATCGACTGGCCCGGCGTCCGACTGACCACGCTCACCGGAAGCTCGCGAAGCTGCGCACGGCCGGTCGTTTCCACCCGAGGCCGTCGAGCTTCCCGTGCGGTGGCCAATGATCGTCGCGGCTGTACGCCCACCATTCGAACGGGTTCAGATAGTACGCGCACGACTCGACCACGCGTCCGAACGGCTCGTCCCGGCGCGACGTCGCCCAGACGAGCGCCCCGGCGATACCGCCGCCGACCATCCAGCCGAGGTAGAGGGCCGGATAGACGGGCCCGAAGCCGCGCGCTTGCCAGATGTGCACGTCCTCGTGGTCGGTGACGAGCTGGACGCGCCGGGGCCGGGTCAGATCGCCGGCACCGTTCACCACGTTGCCGAGCGTGATCGCGAAGCCCTTGCGGGGCTGGAAGCCACGCGCGTAGACATGCCGGTTGTGCCGGCGACTCGCACCGTCGGCGTACCCGGCTTCGCCTCTGACCGCACCGACGGCGTGGGCCACGAGGCCCGCCGTGGTCGTGCCCAGCGCCCACGTGGAGTCGAGCACGAAGGCGAGCGACCCGGTGGGCGTGCGCCAGTCGTACACCTGTCTCCAGCCCGAGATCCCCCCGTTGAGGGCGCCGACGACCGCCGCCGGAACGGCGACGCCGAGGAGCGACCCGGTGAGACCCGACAGCGCGGCACCGGCGGCAGCCGCCGCGACGGCTTCGCCGGCCGATCGGCTGGTCACCGTTCGCGGAGCTTGGAGAGGAGCCGCAGCAGCTCGAGGTACAGCCAGATGATCGTGACGAGCAGACCGAACGCGGCGTACCACTCGAAGTTCTTGTCGAGGCCCTGCTTGGCACCACGGTCGATGAAGTCGAAGTCGAGCGCCAGGTTGAACGCTGCGAGCCCGGCGACGAAGATGCTGAACCCGATCCCCAGCAGGCTGGGGCTGGAGAGGAAGCGAACGGAGTCGGCGCCGGCGAAGAGGCGGATCAGCAGGCTGACGCCGTAGAACGCCATCACACCGATCGTCGCCGATACGACGATCTTGCGGAAGCGGTTCGTGACCTTGATGACGCCGGTGCGGTAGAGCACGAGCATCACGCCGAACACCGCGATGGTGGCGCCGGCGGCCTGCACGACCAGACCGTCGTAGATGTTCTCGTAGGCGCGCGAGATGGCACCGACGAAGAATCCTTCCGCGATCGCATAGATCGGGGCGATGAACTTCGCCAGGTGCGGCCTGAACATCAAGAGGAACGTCAAGCCGATGCCGACGATCAAGCCACCCCACGCCAGGGGTGGGATCGTGTTGTCGTAGCCGACGGTGCCGCCCGGGCCCTGGACGAGCTCTGGCGCCCCGGTCGCGATCCATCCGACCGCCGCGCTCGCCAGCAGGAGCACGAAGAGCGTGGCGGTTGCCGAGATGACGCCGTTGACGGTCATCACCTTCGGCTGCCACGCGCTGACGGGTCCGTCGGTGACCGGCGGGAAGTGGCCGGCATCTGGTTCGGGGGGTGCCCACGTGGTCGATGCGGTCTGCAGGGCCCGCTCGTTCAACACGGGGTTCGACATGGAATCCTCCTTGGGAGACCTCTGTATCCGGAACGATCCGGGGTTGTTGAGAGCCTATCGGCGACGGATCGAGGCCGAGATGCAGCTCACGTCACGCCATCGTCGTGCGATCGCTTCGGGCGCTCGCGACCAATCTGTATTTGCGATCACTCGTTCGCAACCATACCGAACACAGTTATCGCCGGTCGAAACGCCGTCGACTGGTTGACGCAGTGGAGGGGATCGGTATCGTAAGCACAACCCTTCGGGCGATTGGTGGTTCTGACGGCTGGCGTGACCTGGTGCTTGGTGGCCCGGACGACTCCTCACCAGCCCCGGATCGGGCACCAAGATCGCCCTCGGGCGTGACCAACGAATACGGACCCCAGAGGAGCCAACGTGGCCAAAGATCGCGTCGACCGTGACGACGAAGACCTCGTCCGCCTGTATCTGACCGACATCGGTCAGTACACGCTGCTGACGAAAGACGACGAGGTACGTCTGGCGAAGGCGATCGAAGCGGGCAAAGAGGCGATCGAGGCGCTCGATGTCGGCGGCAAGGAGGTCACCCCGGCCAAGAAGCGCGAACTGCGGCGCACCGCCCGCAAGGGCGAAGAGGCAGAGCGGCAATTCGTGCAGTCGAACCTCCGTCTCGTGGTGTCGATCGCCAAGAAGTACCAGGCGTCCGGGCTCCCACTGCTCGACCTCATCCAGGAGGGCAACCTCGGTCTGATGCACGCCGTCGAGAAGTTCGACTGGCGCAAGGGCTTCAAGTTCTCGACCTACGCGACGTGGTGGATCCGCCAGGCGATCACCCGCGGCATCGCAAACACGGGTCGAACGATCCGCCTCCCCGTGCACGCCGGCGACACCCTCGCCCGCCTGCAGAAGGCGCGCTCGCGGCTCGAGCTGAAGTACGGCCGGCCGGCCACGCTCTCCGAGCTGGCCAAGGAAGTCGAGATGCCAGAGGACAAGGTGACCGAGGCGCTGCGATTCGCCGCCGAACCGCTCTCGCTCTCCGAGCCGCTGCGCGAGGACGGCGATGCCGAACTCGGCGACGTCGTCGAGGACCGCTCGGCCGAGTCACCGTTCGAGGTGGCAGCCACCGCGCTGCTCCCCGAGGAGATCGCTCGTCTGCTCGCTCCGCTCGACGAACGCGAGCGCGAGATCCTGAAGCTGCGATTCGGCCTCGACCGTGGCGAGCCGCGCACCCTCGAAGAGGTCGGAGAGCACTTCAACCTCACCCGGGAACGGATCCGACAGATCGAGGCGCGTGCGATGAGCAAGCTGCGGCATCCGTCGAGCGACACGGGCGCGCGCGACCTCCTCGCCGTCTGAGCACCCCCGTCTGCGTCGAGGTCCCGGCAGTCGTCACCGACCGAGGCCGGCATCCGGACCGCTATTCGTCACCTCCACTCGGGCTCCACGTCGGCGTCGGGTCCTCGGTCGCTCATCGTCGTGACCCGACCAGCCGTCCAGTCCGGCGTCGGATCGACGGGCGGGCCACGACCGGTGACGGTCTGAGCCGAGACACCGTCACATCCGGGAGCGAAGTCCGCGTTCGGGCCGACCGTCGTCCCTCGCGCCGTCCCGTCCGCCGCCGGATCGGATGTCCGGCCGCGACGGCGACGTCGTGGCGCCGCCGATCTCCCACCAGCTGCGATCTCGACCCCGAGCTGGCGTCCCACATGTCGTCGATGATCTGATCGGTTGACGTCACGAGATTCACAACCGCGCGACTCACAAAGGCGGGGACCAGCTCGGGATGCTCCGCTCGTTCCACGACGGCGAGGTCGAGCGACTGGCCGCGACGAACGTCGAGCGGACCCAGCTCGGGATGCTCCGGGCATGCCCTCCCCTCCGGCCACCGAGCGTTGGTCGACTCGATCGAGTCATCTCCCTGGGCGACCGACCCGGACAGGCGCGTGTTCCCCACGACGTGCAGCGGCCGCGGCCGAGGTGCCGGATGCCCCGGACCATCGGCGCCGCGCACCTGAAATCGTGTGCGAAGGGCGTTCGACGACCTGCCAAGCTGATCCGATGGGGTTCGAGATCAGGATGGCGGCGCGCGAGGACGCGGACGGCATCACCGACGTGCAGGTGGCGTCATGGCGGGCTGGGTACGCGCACGTGTTCCCCGACACTGTGCTCTACGCCGACGACTTCGATTCGGCGCGCCGTGGGTACTGGACTCGCTGGCGCTTCGCTCCCGGTCACCGCATCGCCGTCGCGACCCAGCCGGATGGAGGCCGGGTGGTCGGCTTCTCCTCCTACGGACCCGAACGTGAACGCGCTCGAGGATTCACCGGCCGAGGCGAGATCTGGGCGTTCTACGTCGATCCCGAGCACTGGGGCAGCGGCCTCGCGGACGAACTGATCACCTTCACCGAAGATCGCCTGCGGGCGGAGGGCTTCGACATCGCCGTGCTCTGGGTGCTCGACGACAACCCGCGAGCGCGTGCCTTCTACGAGCGGCACGGTTGGGCGACCAGCGGGATCTCGGCCGATTTCGACGACTACTGCGATGTCAAGGTGCCCGAGGTGGAGTACCGCAAGGCGTTCTCGTGACGATCCAGATCCGGCCCACCGGCGCCGGCGAGCTGCGGCGAGCCGCCGACGTCACCGCCATTGCGCTGATGAGCCCGCCCGTGAGCGACGAGCAGTGGGAACGGAGCCGTCCGAGCTGGGACGAGATGCCGTCGCAGAGCGCCTGGGACGGCGACCGGTGCGTCGGGCACGCCGGGCTCTTCTTGGTCGACACCACAGTGCCGGGCGGAGCACGTCTCGCGACCGGAGCCATCGCGCGGGTCGGCGTGCTGCCGACCCACCGCCGTCGAGGCGTCGGCTCCGGTTTGATGCGATCGGTGATCCGGGACGCCGCCGAGCGTGGTCTGGTGTTGGCGAGCCTGCGAGCGAGCGAGGCGACGATCTACGGCCGCTTCGGTTTCGGCGTGGCGGGTGAGTCCTGCGAGGCGGTGCTGCTGCCCTCGCGAGCGCGTCCGATCGTGGGCGCCGCGACCGACGGGTCGTTCCGGATCCTCGAGCCCGACGAGCTGATCGAAACGGTCCCGGCGCTGTACGACCGGGTCGCGCATCGTCGCCCCGGTGTGATCACCCGCCCGCGCTCGTGGTGGTCGCGCCTGCTGCGAGAAGCCGTCGACCGATCGACGGCCACCTTCGTCGCCGTCCACACCGATGCCGGAGGCATCGACGACGGATACCTCCATTACACCGTCAAGTGGAACGAGGAGGCATCGGACGGGATCGGCGGGAACGGTCGGATCCACGACCTCTTCGGCGCCACCGATTCGACCGAGCTGGCGCTGTGGGCGTACGTCGCCGACGTCGATCTGGTCACCCGTTGGTGCATGAGCGCGCGACCGTCCGACGATCTCGTCCGACGTGCGACGTGGGACATCCGGTCCTACCGCCACGAGTCGGTCGAGGACGAGCAGTGGCTCCGGCTGATCGATGTCGGAGCGGCGCTCGCCGGCCGCAGCTATCGAGCGACGACCGAGTCGGTCACCATCGGGGTCCACGATCCACTGCTCTCGCACAACGACGGCGCGTGGCTCATCTCCGCGGGAGGAGCCGAGCCGACCGATGCCGAACCCGACCTCGTGGCCGGAATCGGCGCACTGTCGGCCGCCTACCTGGGTGGTCCGTCATGGGCGCAACTGGCGGCGACCGCCGACGTCGAGGTTCGCCGAGCCGGATCGCTCGAGATCGCCGACACGTTGTTCGCCAGCCGCCAGGCTCCGTTCTGCGGCACCTTCTTCTGATCGGGCGCGGTCTGCCGTGGTGAGCTGCGTCGGATGCTGTGACCGCGTTGATCACCCTGGAATCCACCCTGGAATCGAGGCGAGCCCCCACGACGAGCGCCTCGGCGAGCCTCGGACTCTCTGGCAGCCGAAGCAACCCACCAGGTCGCTTCGGCTGCCGCAAAGCTCGGATCGGAACGCCGTGGAAGCCAAAGCTACCGGCGAGGTCGCTTCGGCTGCCGCAAAGCTCGGATCGGAACGCCGTGGAAGCCAAAGCTACCGGCGAGGTCGCTTCGGCTGCCGCAAAGCTCGGAGATCCCGAACGGTCGCGCATGTCACGCGTGATCCGGGCTGTGACGATGGACTCTGGCGACCCCACACGCATTGGTGGTATGCGTGAGCCATGGAGGCTCAGTCGCCCGTCGTGACGGGCCAACGGGTCGGTCCACTCGATGTCGGCGACGTGGTCGATCCGGGCGTGCCGATCATCCAGCTCCGCGGGGTCGAGAAGGTGTACCGCACCGGCCGGGTGGAATACCCGGCGCTGCGAGGTGTCGATCTCGACGTCGCACCGGGCGAACTGATCGCGATGGTGGGTCCGAGCGGCAGCGGGAAGTCGACGGTCCTGAACATCGTCACCGGCATCGACCGCCCGACTGCCGGGACGGTCGCCGTGACGGGCCGCGACTTGAACGAACTCGATGAGGAGCAGCTCGCCGTCTGGCGTGGCGAGCACGTTGGCATCGTCTTCCAGTTCTTCCAACTCCTGCCCACGCTGACCGCATGCGAGAACGTCATGCTGCCGCTCGACTTCGCTCGCGCCGGTTCCGTCGGAGAACGTGCCGATCGGGCCACCGCCCGGCTCACCCAGGTCGGGCTGGGCGACCTTACGGACAAGTTCCCGGCGGAGCTCTCGGGAGGTGAGCAGCAGCGGGTGGCGATCGCACGGGCGCTCGCGTGCGATCCGTCGATCCTCGTCGCCGACGAGCCGACCGGCAACCTCGACACCGACACCGCCGATGAGATGTTCACGGTCCTCAGCGACGTGAACGCACTCGGCACCACGGTGGTCTACGTCACCCATGACCTCGCCCTGGCGGAGCGTGCGCGGCGAGTCGTGTCGATCCGCGACGGGTGCCTCACCGGCGACGACTGGCGCTGACCGGCGATGATCTCGGCCCACGCGCGCCGTTCGATCAGGGAACTGACTCGGCGGCGCGCCCGGTCGGTCTTGACGATCGCCACGATCGCGGTGGCGATCGCCGGAGTGTGGCTGTTCGCGATCCCCGGGAACGTCGACGCCACGATGCAGCAGAGCGTCCGGTCCGACGCCATGCACACCGCACGACTGGCGCCGAATGCTGCCGACCTGACGCCCGCCCAACTCGTCTCGCTGCGTTCCGTCGACAACGTGGCGGCACTCGACACGCGCACGCTCGCCCGCACCGAGATCCGTATCGGCGGTCGCGCTCAGAGCGCAATTCTGGTCGGTGTCGCCGACTTCGAGCGGCAGACCGTGAACATCGTCTCACTGACCGCAGGTGCGCTTCCTGACCGACCGAACCGGCTGATCACCGATACCGAGAACGCCCGGACCGGACGCTTCACTGGTGCGGTGGGCGATGCGGTCGAGGTGCGCACGTTCACCGGGCGCTGGACAGAGTTCGGGATCAGCGGCTCCGGCGGCACCGTCCGCTACAGCAGCGAGGTTGCCCAGGACGCTCCCGTCCTCTACCTGACGAACACTGATGTGCAGCGCGTGATGAACTACCCGGCGCCCAACTCGATCGATGTCGTCGCCGTCGACCCCTCCCCTGCGGCTGTGAATGCAATGGTGACCGATCTGCGCACGATGCTCGCGGCCGAACTGGACGACCTCGCCTACTGGGACGTGCTGGAGGTGTGGCGGGCGGGCACGTGGCCGGGCTCTGAGGATTTCGGCAACTTCATCGTCGTGTTCTACGTGATCGCCGCGATCGCGCTCGTCTCGGCCTTGATCCTCATCTTCACGACGATGAACACGATGGTACGTGAGCAGACCCGCGAGATCGGCGTGATGAAGGCGATCGGAGGAACCCCTCGCACGGTCGCCTTCGGTTTCATGCGGACGGCGCTCATCCTCGGCGGCATCGGCACCGTCGCGGGCATCGCCGTCGGGATCCCACTCAGCAACTGGTTGATGACGTTCATGAGTGACGAGTTCGGCGGGACCTCCGTGGGATGGCGCTTCAGCGGTCTCGCTCTGGTCCTGAGCGTCGTCGTCGGGTTCGGTGGCACCGCCGCGGCGTCCTGGCCGGCACTGCGGCGGGCGTCCCGGATCACCGTTCGAGATGCGATCGAGGACCATGGTGTCATCGCCCGGTACGGGTTGCGACCGCTCGACCGGGCGGTGGCGCGGGTGCCGGTCAGGTCGCGCCGGAATCAGATGGGGTTGCGCAACGCGACCCGCCGAGCCGGTCGGACCGTCGCGACCGCCGTCCCGATCGGACTTGCGGTCGGCACGATGCTGGCGTTCGGCTCGGTGCTGATCACCGCCGTCAACGAGGATCTCAACTCCTTCGACCTCGAAGGGGGCGACATCACCTTGTGGAATCGCGATCCTGGGCTCGACGAACGCGCCGGCGAGCTGATCGAGTCGGTACCCGAGGTCGCATTCGCTCATCCGATGATCTACAGCAGTGTCGAGCTCGACGGCGAGCGATACGTGTGGGGACTGACCGCAACGAGCATCTACGACCACGACGTGATCGCCGGACGTTGGTTCTCGCAGGCGGAGGCCGACGATGCAGCCCGGGTCGTCGTGGTGGGCGAGGCGCTCGCCAATCAAACCGGACTGGCGGTCGGCGACGGGGTCACCGTCGAAACCCGCCGCGGGCCGATCGATCTCGATGTGATCGGCATCGACGGCCAGCTCGTCAACAATGCCCAGGGCATGTTCATGCCGTTCCGGACGGTGCTCGACTACGAAGGGTGGACCACGGGCAACTACTGGGTGAGAACGGTCGACCCGACACCCGAAACCGTCGACGCGGCCGCTGATGGGATCCAGCAGGTGTTGGAGCGCAACGGCTACGACGTGGCGTCGAGCCGTCGCTACATCGACCGCGATCAGAACATGGCGGAGAACCGTCTGATCGCGACCGTCGTGATGGCGATGGGTCTCCCGGTCGTGGCGATCGGGATGATCGGGCTCGTGAACGCGATGGCGAGCAACGTGCTCGACCGTACCCGTGAGATCGGCATCCTGCGCAGCATCGGGGCGCGCCGGCGCGACCTGCGAGCGATGTTCCGGGCCGAAGGGCTCACGATCGCATTCCTCGGTTGGCTGCTCGGCATCCCGGTCGGGTACGGGCTCGCGAGATTCATGCTGTGGGTCTTCGCACGCAGGTTCGACGTCACGTTCACGTTCCGCTTCCCGCTCTGGCCGATCGCGGTCTCGCTCGTCGTCACGCTGATCGCGACGCTGATCGTGATCCGGGTTCCCCTTCGCCGCATCGTACGACTGCCTCCTGGAACCGCCCTTCGCTACGAGTGAGCACCGAACCCTCGGGACACCGAGGTCAGTTCCCGCACCCGGGCGACGCCGGCCGTCGGCGTGTCGCAGCGACGCGAACGCTCATCAACGAGGGTGACCGAAGGGAACCCTCCTTCGTGCGACCGCAAGGCGAATCCGGGTTCTCGACGAAGTTTCCACCGTTGCCCTCGCCCGGTCGGCAGAGGTCGTCCTGAGAACACGAGGTGAGATCCGTACGCCAGAAACCCACCGCAGATCCCGTTCGCCCAGCGAACAACCTCGGTTGGGTTCCTCAGATGCGGATCAGGTCGGCGAGATCGGCGTGCTCGAAGATCATCTCCTGCTGGACGGCGAGGGTCGTCCCGGCACCGGCCTCCCGGGCGCGCTGGTACATCGCGAAGGCGATCGCGACGTCGACGTAGGCCAAGCCGACCGCGTTGAAGTACACCCGTTCGTCCGGCGACTGCCGGCCCGGCTTGTCGCCGGCAACGACCTCGACGAGATCGGCGCTGACGTCGCCGTCGGTGAGCTCGCCGTCCTGGTACATGCGGCTCAGTGTCTGGGTGCGGTGCTTCACTGTCTCCCAGTCGTCGCAGACGATCGTGTCGCACTGAGCGGCGACCGCGTACTCGTCCTCCCAGCCGCCGATGTGACTGTAGAACGCACCGGGTTTCATCCAGTCGGCCTTGAGGAGCGGCGCTTGCGCGCTCGTGGCGGTGACGAGGATGTCGGCGCCACGCATCGCAACCTCGCTGTCGCCCCCGGCCTGCACGAACGTCACGTCGGGGAACAGCGAACCCATCTGCTCCGCGAACAGACGCTCCTCGCTCTCGTACTTGTCGGAGACCCTGCACTCCCGGAGCGACGGCACGACCGTCTTCATTGCGATCAGGTGCATCTTCGCCTGCTCGCCGCCGCCGATGAATCCGATGCTCTCGGAGTCGGCCCGGGCGAAGTGCTTGGCGGCGACACCGCCCATCGCTCCGACCCGCACGTTCGAGCACAACGTGCCGTCCATGAAGGCGATCGGGAAGCCTCGCTCGATCTCGGACAACACGACCACCGCCGATAGGTTCTGCGCGCCGTACTGGACCGGATTCCGCGGGAAGACCGACACCCACTTCACCCCGCAGATCTTCTCGGGGAGCAACGTTGCCGGCAGACAGTTGATCCGCTCCTGGGTCGACTCGTCGAAGATCTGGACGATCTTGTCGGGGAACATGATCGAGCCGTCGCGGAAGGAGAGCATTGCCGCCTCGGCAGCCGACATCGCCAGATCGAGATCGAGGCAGCCCGCCCGGAGCAGGTCCTCCTGGGAGAGGTACAGGCACTCGATTCGGTGGTTGTCCGACATGACAGGGTCCTTCCTCGGGGTGTGATGGCTGTCGCCGCTGGTCGCAACGGGCACCTGCGTCGGAATGTACCTGGTCGGCGTGACGAGGTGGCCACATGCGTAGACCCTGGTGCGAGCGGCTCTCGATTCGGCGAGCGTTCGCTCTCGTGGCCGGACCGGGACATCATCCGCCGGACCCGCGCACACCGCACGCCGTCCAGCGAGCAGTGATCATCGATTCGCGATCACCGATGTCACAGTGTCGACGCGGAGTCACACGGAGGTGTCAACAACGACCGTCGAGATCTCCGGACTCGAGGAGGCGCCGTGAACGGAACCCGGACGCACCCGCCCGAACGTCCGATGTCAGACGAACGGACTGCACGGTACGAACCTCGCCTCACCATAGAGATGGACGGACAGAGATGGACGGACAGAGATGGACGGACAGAGATGGACGGACAGAGATGGATGGACGAGATCAGTGGAACCCACGTCGTGATCCGATCGACCCCAGCGATCGATCAGGCAACACGAATGCGCTGGCACATGCCGTCGACGCTGCGGCCGGCGCCAGGCCGTCTGCGTCGCAACCCTCCAGCTGATACGCCGACCGACGAGCGTGATGATGCGATGGGTCGATCGAGCCGGTACCTACAACAGTTCGCCGGAAAGAGCTGCGCGGTCCGCGGCCCATCGACCGGCGATCTCCGAGCGGGTGCGAGATGTACGGACGGTTTCGCCGTGGCTCGGGTTCGTTGGTGAAGCGCCGACGTCAATGGGTGTGATCGTGCTGCGCGAGCTCGAATCCTCGTGTGTCGACCTGGTTGGCGCGTCGGACGCTGAACACGATGGCGGCAGCGAGCAATGTCACGATGATCGCAAGCGAGAGGTAGGTGTTCATGTGGTACCAGTGCGAGAGGGCCATCTTCGCGCCGACGAAGATGAGGATGCTTCCGAGGGCGTGGGAGAGGTAGTGGAAGCGTTCCTTGGCGTTGGCGAGCAAGAAGTACATGGCTCGAAGGCCGAGGATGGCGAATGCGTTCGAGGCGAAGACGAGGAATGGCTCGTTCGAGACCGCCAGGATCGCCGGAACCGAATCAACGGCGAAGATCACGTCGGTGACTTCGACGACGAACAGGGCCGCCAGCAACGGGGTCGCTGCCCGGCGGCCGTTGATCCGGGTGAAGAACTTCTGTCCGTCGAGTTCCTCTGAGACCGGCATGACCCGTCGGAGCATCCCGAGCCCGCGGGTCGCCTCCGTTTCGCCTTCGTCGGCGCGGTGGCGAATGATCTTCGCCCCCGTGTAGATGAGGAACACCCCGAACACCAACAGCAGCCACCAGAACCTGCTGATGAGCGCCGTGCCGAGCAGGATGAAGACCGCCCGAAGGAACAGGGCGCCGAAGATGCCCCAGAACAGCACTCGGTGCTGGTACTTGACCGGAATCGACAACGTGGCGAACAGCATCGACCAGACGAACACGTTGTCGACGCTCAGCGACTTCTCGATCAGGTAGCCACTGATGTACTCGCCGAATGCCGCCGACCCGAACGCGACCGCGATCACGACCGAGAACAGCAACCCGCAGGCGACCCACACCATCGACTCGGTCAACGCCTCACGGGTCGTCGGTGCGTGTGCCTCGCGATGTCGGTACAGGTCGATCGCCAACATCAGGACGATCGCGAGGCCGAGCCCCAACCATCCCCACACGGGAACGTCGAGATCGACGAACGAGGACCGATCGGATTGGGCGGCAATGAGCATGTGGGTGGATCCCTTCGACTGTCTCGGACACTGAGTGACAGCCGAAAGTCTCGCTCCCGCCTCGGAGGCGGTCGGGGGGCCGGGCAGCAAGCTGCCGTACTGACGACCGATCCCGTAGGGCTACTCCCCTTCGACCCGCGCAGCGTAGTGGCCCACGACGCGACTCGCGCTCGACAGGGCGTGCTCGTGGACCGAGCCATCAGACTCACTGACGGTGGCGGCCACGGCAAGCGCGCAGCCGTGTCTGACCGGCAAACGGAGCGCCCACGACTCACGTATGGTCGCGGAACATGGATGAGCATGGACCCGTCAAGACGTCAATCGAGGGGTGGACCAATGACGGAGATCGCTGAGACGCCGTTGCCGGGTGTGGGGGTTCGGCATGATTTCGCGTGCGACAGCGATCGTCGCGTTGGTGTGGTGTCGCACCACTCTGGTAGGCGCGATCTGATCGTGTATGACCGTGACGATCCGGATCGGGTCGCGGAGACAGTGGCGATGTCCACCGATGAGGCGCGTTCGCTGGGAGCACTGCTGGGTGGGCCGAGCATCGTCGAGCGCTTCGACGACCTGCGCCAGCAGATCGTCGGCCTCGAGATCGCGTGGCTGCCGATCTCGCCGAAGAGCCGGCTCGCAGGGCGCCCGTTGGGCGAGAGCGAGATGCGGACGCGGACCGGCGTGTCCATCGTCGCGTTGTTGCGTGGGGAGACCGCGATTCCGGCACCGGGACCGGATGATGTGATGCACGCCGACGACGTCGCAGTGGTGGTCGGCACTGACGACGGTATCGACGAGGCCGCCCGCATCTTGAGCGCACCGTCGTCTTGATGATCGCCGCCTCCTCCGGGATGGCCGGGCTGTTCCTGGAACTCGGATGCATACTGCTCGGCGTCGCCATGCTCGGCCGACTGGCGACCAGATGGGGATTGCCGTCGGTGCCGCTGTACCTGGTTGCCGGCATCATGATCGGCGACGGCGGGATGGTGCCGATCGTGCCGGCACGGGACTTCATCCAGACCGGCGCTGAGATCGGCGTGATCCTGTTGTTGCTCCTGCTCGGCCTCGAGTACTCGGGCGAGGAGTTGATGGGAGCATTGCGCACGGGCGTGCCCGCCGGTTCCGTCGACCTGGTGTTGAACCTCACGCCTGGCCTGCTGGCAGGCCTGCTGCTCGGTTGGGATGTCCGCGCCGCGTTGTTGTTGGGGGGCATCACGTACATCTCGTCATCGGGAATCATCGCCCAGCTGCTCGGAGATCTCGGCAACCTCGGCAACCGGGAGACGCCGGTCGTGCTGGCGATCCTCGTGACCGAGGATCTGATGATGGCGCTGTACCTGCCGTTGATGGCGGGGTTGTTGATCGGCGGGAGCGCTTTGACGATCGGCATCGAGATCGGCGTTGCGATGGCCGTGGTCGCCGCAGCCCTGGGTGGGGCGATCTTCTTCGGGAATCGCTTGAGCCGGCTCGTGTTCAGCCGCTCCGACGAGCACTTGCTCCTGACCCTGCTCGGCCTGGCGCTCGTCGTCGCAGGCTTGGCCGAGCGCGTGCAGGCCTCTGCCGCCGTCGGTGCGTTCCTGGTCGGGATCGCGTTGAGCGGGCCGGCCGAACACGCCGCCCGACAGCTGCTCACGCCGTTGAAGGATCTGTTCGCTGCATTGTTCTTCGTGTTCTTCGGTCTCCAGGTCGACCCGGGCACCTTGCCGCCGATGCTTGCGGTGGCGGGCGTGCTGGCTGTCGTGACCGCCGCGACGAAGGTCTACACGGGTTGGTGGAGTGCCGCCCGTGTCGGTATCTCGCGGCCGGGGAGGTTGCGTGCGGGGTTCACGCTGATCGCCCGTGGCGAATTCTCGATCGTGATCGCCGGGATCGCGGTTGCAGAGGGGGTGGAGTCCGACATCGGCCCGCTCGCCGCTGCGTATGTGTTGACGCTCGCGATCGGTGGCCCGCTGGCAGCGAAGGCTGCGGATCCCCTCGCGCGGCTGCTCGGCGCTCGAGACCGGCGGCGGCGTCAGGTTGGTTCGCCCGTGAGCCGTGCCGAGACGTAGGCGCCGATCACGCTGATCGCGAGCGCGGCGGCGACATAGCCGAACGCCATGCCATCGAGCGTCTCGAGGCCGAGCACGGTTCGAAGCCCCGGCACGGTGACGGTGGCCAGTTGCACGGCGATGCTGACAGCGACGATCCAGTTCAGGACCCGGTTCCGGACCGGTCGTGCGGTGATCAGCCGGGCGGGATAGACGAACGCCAGTTGGGCGAGTGACTCGTACAGGAACACTGCCGTTCGGGTCTCGGTGCCCGAGTAGTCGAGTCGGGGGAGCACGAAGAACAGCGCCAGGCCGAGCGCCGCCTTGAGTGCACCGGTGATGATGATGAATCGCAGCCCGCGGCCGGTGAGTAGTGGCGCCGATGGGGGGCGCGGGCGGCGCGTCATCACGCCAGGGTTGCGGTCGAGGCCGAGCGCCAGCGCGGGTGGTCCGTCGGCGATCACGTTGATCCACAGCAGTTGCGCAGCAGTGAGCGGCACGAGCAGGTCGCCGACGTCGTCGCGCAGGTCGCCGATCGCGGCGCCGACGACCCCGACCGCGATCAGGATCACGAGGGCGACGTTGGTGGAGAACAGGAATCGGAGGAACTTGCGAATGTTGTCGTAGATCCCGCGGCCCTCTTCGATGGCGGCGGCGATCGTGGCGAAGTTGTCGTCGAGCAGGACGAGGTCTGCCACCTCGCGGCTGACGTCGCTGCCGCGCTGGCCCATGGCGACGCCGACGTCGGATCGCTTGAGGGCCGGTGCGTCGTTGACTCCGTCGCCGGTCATCGCCACGATCTCGCCGCGTTGCTTGAGCGCCTCGACGAGTGCCAGTTTGTGGTCAGGGCTGACTCGGGCGAAGACGTGGACCTCGTCGACCGCGTCGAGCAGTTCGTCGCGTGAGAGCCGGTCGAGCTCGTCGCCGGTGATCGCACGTCCGGACGGGATGCCCAACTGGCGGGCGATCGCCAGAGCGGTCGCGGGATGGTCGCCGGTGATCATCAGGACCCGGATACCAGCCGAGTGCACTGCGGCGATCGCAGCCGGGACTTCGGCGCGCGGTGGATCCCACATCGACACGGTGCCGAGCCAGTCGACATGGTCCTCGTCGTCGAGGGGCGACCATGCGAGTCCGAGCACGCGGTAGCCCTCGGCGGCCGCGGCCTCGATGCGGTCCCGCCACTGGGCCCGCTCGGCTTCGTCGAGGGTGCTGCGCTCGAGCAGCACCTCGGCGGCGCCTTTCAGGTACGCGACCGGGCGGTCATGTTCGAGGACCGTGACCCGCATGAACCGCCACGCCGAGTCGAACGGGCGGACCGACTGCCTGACCGCCCCGGCGCGCGTCCCGATCGGATCGACTCCGTTGCCCGCGGCGTAGGCATAGAGGGCGATCTCGAGCGGATCGCCTGTGCCGCCATCGGGTTCGGCGTCGGCGGCGAGCACCATCGCCCGCAACGCACGGTCGACGTCGGGTGAGTCGATCCTGTCGACCGTCATCGTGTTCTCGGTGAGCGTGCCGGTCTTGTCCGTGGCGACCACCGTGACCGAGCCCAGCGCCTCCACCGCGGACAGCCGCCGGACGACGGCTTGGCGTTTGCTCATCCGTTCGGTGCCCAGCGCGAGCGTCAAGGTGAGCACCGCCGGGAGGCCTTCGGGCACCGCAGCGACCGCAACCGCCACGGCGAACAGCAGGGCTTCGTCGAACCGGTCGATCCCTTCCACGCCGACCCCGGCAACCGTGAGCACGACTGCGAGCAGCGCGATCCAGCGGGCGATGCGATGCCCGAACTGCTCCATCCGTCGCTCGAGCGGTGTGCGGTCGGCCTCGACGCTGCCGAGCATCGTCGCGATCCGGCCCATCGCCGAGTCCGGTCCGGTCCGCGTGACGTCGATCCAGCCCAGGCCGCGAACCGCCAGGGTTCCGGAGAACACGTCCTCGCCGGCGCCCCGTTCGACCGGGACGGACTCACCCGTCAGGATCGACTCGTCGAGCTGGACCGCCTGTTCGCCTGCGAGCACTCCGTCGGCCGGGATCCGATCTCCGGCCTCGACGCGAAGCCGGTCGCCGGGCACCACCAGCGCGGCATCGAGCTCGGTCAGGTGGCCGTCGCGGATCACCCGCACCCGCGGCGCGGCCATCGCTTGCAGACGACCGAGTGCATCTTCGGCCCGGTACTCCTGCCACACGCCCATCACCGTGTTGAAGACCAGGATCGTCGCGATCGCGATGGACTCGAACGGCCAATCGTGCGCACCTTCCAACACCCACACGACGACGTCGAACGCCAACGCGAACAACAAGATGTAGATGATCGAGCTGCGCAACTGCCGGCCGACCCGAACCCACCACGGCAACGGCGGCGCTTCGGGGAGCACGTTCGGGCCGGCCTCGGCCAGTCGCTCCGTCGCCTCGATCGTGGACAGGCCCACCGTCTCTGGGCGGTCGACCTGGTGAGACAACGCGGTGATCCGATCCGTGAACCGGACGGCTGGCGATTCGAGTCCGCCGGGAACACCCTCACCTCCGAGGGGTCGAGCTGATCGTACGAAGAGCAGGTGGTGATTCGACAGAGCATTCCGTCCCTATCGGGCACTGTCGCGATGGCGCTACGTTGCAGTTGAGCTGGTCGATCGTGAGCACGCAGCCCGCCCACCCCGACCACGTTCAAGCGCCTCGTCGGCGCCCATCGATGGCTGTGGGTCATGCGCCGCTTCACCAACATCTTGTTCAGCCCACTCGGCGATCGGGACAACCCGGCAGCGATCCGCCGCGTCACAGCGCTTGCGAGGCGCAACGGCGCCCAGCTCACCCTGCTCGGAGCCGTGCCCGAACCGACACGCCTTCACCGCCTCCTCCACCGCGCCGAAGTCGACGCCGCGATCGAGAGCACGGACCGACATGACATGACGGAACGGCTCGAACGCTGGCGCGACGCGACCAACGGGGTCGAGACCAGGATCGACGTGCAAGCCGGCAACGCCGCACTCGCAATTCTTGGTCACGTCTTCGCCGAACGCCACGATCTGGTCGTCGTCACCAGCGATGAGGACCGCGACGACCACGCAACGATCAAGCGTCTGCTCCGGAAGTGCCCGTGCCCCGTTTGGGTGATCAGACCGACCCGCGCACGGATCCAGCGGGTGCTCGTGGCCGTCGACCCCGAACCCGACGAGGCCGCCCTCAACCACACCCTGCTTGAGCTCGGCGCCGCCATGGTCGACGCCGACGGTGGCGAACTGCACCTGCTGCATGCCTGGGAGCTGTACGGCGAGGCCACCATGCGGGGCTCGTCGTTCGCGGCGATACCGCCGGACCGACTCGATGCACTTCTGGAGTCCGAGCGAGACGACCGCGTACGTGCCTTGAACGTCCTCGTTGCCACATCGAACGTCGCCACCGCCCCGTGGCAGATCCACGTGCTCAAGGGACCGCCCGGACGAATCGTTCCCCACTTCGTCCAAGCGCACCGCATCAACCTGCTCGTGATGGGCACCGTGGCACGCACGGGGCTCCCTGGGCTCATCATGGGGAACACTGCGGAACAAGTGCTCGATGCCGTGAACTGCTCGGTCATCGCAGTCAAACCATCCGGCTTCGTGTCCCCACTCGCTGACCGGCACTGACAGGCTCGCGTCCGCATCGTCAACTCGGCCAGTCTCGAGGTACGAACCCCCCTCCGTCGGGCCACCCGATACCGCCACGCAGAATCGCGAGTTCGAACCGAGCCCTGCGTGCGACATCGCGCGAGCGGTGGCACCCGGTAGTCCCCGCCGACGGACGCGAGTGCCGATTGCTGACCGCTGCGCACATGAGGTTGTGGGGCACCTTCGTTGACAGTTGGCGGCTGCGGTGCCAGTCAGCGCGAGGTTGCCCTGCTCCACAGAGCTGCGGCTCGACTTCGGGCCGAGCACAGTGGAGGGCATCACTGCGCCGATCCGGCGGCAGGGGCACGCACGATCCAACGCGCGCCACACCGCGCTGCGCGGACCTGCCCGGAGTGGACTTCGCGGTCGCGTGAGCGACCGGTCTTCGGTCCAGCATCCAACGTCTTGCGACGTTACGAACCGCGGTGCCATCCGGAGTCTTTGGCGGACCGAACCAGTTGCTGCGTAGCTGTCTGACGACGAGTTCGAATGGAACGCCTCACGGACATCCACGAACGTCCACCGACGGCGCTGCACGAACTGGACGGGAATCCGCAGTCTGGCGCGTCTGCCCAGCGTGTGGGGTTGGAGGAGCCCCAACTCGACAGATGGAGAGTAACCCTGAGAGTAGCGGCGTGGGCCTGGGCGGGAGAACGCTCGCCAGCCAACCGTGTCGCAGCATGGGTCGAGCTTGTCCACCGCAACGGATATGCGTATAGTTAGGCGTATGCCTCGACTTCAGGTGTACCTCCCCGACGACCTCCACGACGAGCTGAAGAAGCGCGGCCTGCCGGCGTCCGAACTCCTCCAGATCGCACTGCGGACCGAGCTCGAGCGTCAGGACGCGCTCGACGAGACGACCCGCTACCTCGAAGAGCTCGTGGCAGAGGTGGGCGAACCGAGCACGCGACAGCAGTCGCAGGCCGACGCCATCGCACGACGGATCCGTGACCGATCGCTCGATCGAGTCAGCTGAAGGTGCTCGTTCTCGACAGCGGCGGACTCTCGCGTTTCGCGGCGCGCACGAAGACGTCGGTCTCGCTCATCCGGGCATTGACGGCGCAGGAGTTGTGGCCGCCGCTCGTGCCGACGGTGGTGTTCGTCGAGTCGTTGCACGGCGATGCCGGTCGCGATGCCAACACCCATCGCTTTCTGAGAACGTGCATCATCGAACCGACCGTCAGCGTGAACGGTGCCCGCCGAGCGGCCGAACTCCGCCGACTCGCCCGCAGGGGCTCGGCCGTCGATGCACTCGTCGTTGCGATCGCCGAGCCAGGCGGCACCGTCCTCACCGGGTACCGAGCCGACATCGAGGCGCTTGCCGCTCACGCTGATCGCGTCAGCGTGGAGGTCATCTAACACTGCACCGCCGCGCGCTTGAGCCGATGCGTTCGCCGCTCGGCGCCGGGTCCCAGGCAAGGCGGTGCACCGGCCGATGACCGATCGTGATCATGCGGTAGGTCGATCGAGCCGGGACCTCCAACACATATCGCCGAAAGTGCGCTCGTCGCGAGCGGTTTCGATCGGCGATCACCGAGCGCCATCCGACCCAGCTTCGGAAGGTGACCCGTTTGCGCAGCCAGACCGCAAGCCACGCCTCGTCGACCTCCCGTGCCAACCGCGAGCATCGCTTCAACGGCGTCGTCAGGGTCGGGATTCTCGTCGTTCCATGTCCCGCCGTTGAGGTCGATGAACAGCACGAGGCATCCCACGCCGCCCCGCTTGTTGCCGTCGGGCAGCGGATGGTTCCACGCGATCCGACACGCACCGCCGCCTTGTCGTACAGATCCGGGTAGAAGTCGGTGTCGCCGAATCCGGCTTGCGGTGCGTGGAGCGCGGAGTCGGCGAGTTCGACGCGGCTGGCCTTGATGAGCGTTGCGGCCTTGATGCCTGTGACGTGCTCGGCCAGATACCAGAACTCAGCGAGGCTGAGATGACGGGTCACTTGGCGAGGCGGTCGAGGATCTCCCGGTCGCGCTCGAGCAGCTTCTTGGCGCGGGCGGTGAAGTCGGCGTCGGAGCGGACGCGTTCGATCTCGGCGGCCAGTGCGTCGATGATGACTTGGTTGACGCTGTCGCCTCGGACTCGAGCGACGGCTTCTGCGTCGTCGGCAAGGTCGTCGGGCAACCGCACGGTCGTCTGCTTCGGCATGACATCATGATATCACGATGCGACTGCCGAACTGTTGCAGTTCAACGGCGCATCGCGCCGGAAGCCGAGCGTGCGACGGCGCGTTCGGGTCCGTGAACATCGCGTGGGTCTGACGGGTCGATCGTCCGATCGCGAGTGCCGCTGTGAGCGGTCTCAGAGTCGTAGGAGTTTGTCTGACAGGCGTAGCGTCGACCGGCGCGCTCATCGCACAATGGACCGAATCGGGGCCTGTCAGACGCGCCGTCGTTTGAGTGCCCGTCGACGGAACCACGCGACCCCTCGAGGTTAGGCGGGTGTGCCGCCGGCCGCGGCCCATATGAGTGCGGCGGTTCGTTGTGGCCATTGGCGTGTGATGCGCTTACCGGCCAGGGCGAGCCCGTAGTACGTGCCGGTGCACGCTGCGACCGCGTAGTCGAGGTCGGCGTCGGGGGCCAGGAGTCCTGCGTCGAGAGCTCGTTCGAGGATGTTCCGAAGTCGCTTGCGCCGTGGCGTGACGATTCGTTCGCGGTAGAGCTGGCGGAGTTCGGCGTCTGTTGCGTCTTGGAGCATTGCGCCGACCATGCCGATCCCATTGGGGCGCGACACCCCGGCGTGAAATGCGGTGAGTTCGGCCACGAGGTCGTTGTATGGGTTGTCTGTTTCGGCTCGATCGGCCGCTGTGGACATGCTCGCGATTGCGGCCGTGGCGAGGTCTGCCTTGGTGGGCCAGCGACGGTAGAGCGCTTGTCGTGTGGTGCCGGCGTCTTCCGCGACTGCCACTACTGACATCGCGTCGTAGCCGCGGGTCGCAAGGTGTTCGCGTGCGGCGGCGAGGATCGCATCGTCGAGATCGGGGTCGCGGGGGCGTCCGCCTCGGGTCGAGCCGCTTGGCACACGAGTACCCTATCCCAGAAGTTACGGTACAGTAGTGGTTCGTAACATCTCGTGGAAGGAGCGGTCGTGGAACGACGGATAGCCATCATCGGAGCGGGACCGGTCGGTCGAGCTCTTGCTTCAGGGCTGAAGGAATCAGCTCAGTCGGTGGGGTTCGGAGTTCGGGATCCGGCGGCCGCCAAGCGTGAGTCTGCGTCTTCGATCGGCCCGGTGGTGAGCATCGCTGATGCGGTCGACACGGCCAGGGTCGTCATTCTCGCTGTTCCGTTCAGTGCCCTCGCCGAGCTCGCTCCAATCCTTCCGTTGGCAGGCGGCCAGGTGGTTGTGGACGCCACGAACGCGGTGGGAACTCCGCTCCCCGACGGATTCTCGAGTGTCGGTGAGTTCGTCGGTTCGATGTTGCCTGCCGGCGTCAGTCTGGTGAAGGCGTTCAACACGATCGGCGCCGAGCACCTCGGCGACGGCCGGTTCGAAGGCGTGCGGAGCTTCCTGCCGATCGCCGGCGACGATGAGGGCCGACATGTGGTCACCGAGATGGCCGGTGACCTCGGGTTCGAGGTCGCCGATCTCGGGGGCCGCGAGAAGATCGCGATGGTCGAAGAACATGCCCGGTTGTGGATCCATCTCGCTTTCAGTTGTGGGTGGGGTCGCGAGTTCGGCTTGGCGGTCGTGCGGCGATGACAGCAACCGGCACAACCGCGCCGTCGGCGTCTTCTCTGATCAGCTGGAAGCGCGTCGGGTCCTTGGAGCTGTTCTTCGACCTTGTTTTCGTCTTCGCCGTCACCCAACTCGTTGGGGAGTTGCATGACGACCACTCACTCGCCGGCTGGGGCGGGCGGCACTCGTTCTCTGGTTGCAGTGGTGGGCGTGATCGCAATACACCCGGGCCGGAAACGCTGTCGATCTGAACCGGCGCTCAGCTCGAATGGTGATCCTCGCGGTCAGGCGGCGGGGCCTGATGTTGCTGAGCGCGATGGGGATCCCAGAAGCCTTCGATGATCGCAGCGCATTGTTCGCTCTGCCCTATGTGGCGGTGCGGCTGATTGGTCCCGCGCTGTATGCCGGAGCGTTGACCGGAACCGGCGAAGACCGCCAGGCAATGCGAACCTACGTCCCGACTGCCTGTGCGAGCCCGCTGCTGGTCGGCGTCGGCGCGCTGCTCTGCGATCGCGCCCAGGTCTGGCCGTGGTGTGCGGCGTGGTCGTGGACGTGGTCAGCGTCGCCCTGCAGGTCGTGGTGAGTTCCGGGTCGAACCAGCCCACTTCGCGGAGCGTCACGGCCTGATCGTGATCATCGCACTCGGTGAGCTACTCATCGCCGTCGGCGCCACCGACTCGGAACTCGGTTCGTCTTCCGTGTTGATCGCCACGGTGGTCGCAGCGTTCGCGATCGTCGCGCTGTAGTGGTGGTCGTACCTCGACTGTGTCCACGACGCCGCCGAACGACGTCTCGTCGACGAGCCCGACCATCGTCAGCGATCCAACCTCGCACGCGACCTGTTCACCCTCGGTCACCTTCCGATCGTCGCAGGCACCATCATCGTCGCTGCGGGTGTCGAAGAAGCTGTTCTGCACCCGACTCAGCCATGGAACCCTTCGGCCTGACTGCCACGGCTGTCGGCCCAATCATGTTCCTCGCGGGCTTCATCGCCGGCAACTACCGCGCGACACACACCCTGCTCATCGAACGCAGCATCGCAGCCGCCGCGATCGCCGTCATCGTTGTGGCGGTCGGATCGAACATCGCCGCCGTCGCGATGATGGCGATCATCGCAAGCACTTTGGTTCTCGCCAACATCACCGAGTGGTGGCACCGACGCCGACTCCACTTTCAGCGTAGGGCGCTGGACAACCATGATCTCAACCCCGGTTGTCTCTCCCGTCTGTTACGTTACACTGCTGCACCGTTACATAACAGATGAAGGAGAACTGCGATGACCGCATCCATCGACATCCTCAACCCAACGTCGCCCAAGGAGGTGTTGTTCGTTGCAGCGAACGCTTCGACGTCGACCCAGACCGGATGGCCCGTCGGCTTCTGGTGGGCCGAACTCACCCACCCATACTGGGAGTTCGTCGAGAAGGGCTACGAGATCACCATTGCGAGCCCCGAAGGCGGCGCGCTCGTGCCCGACGGGTTCAGCGACCCAGAAGACGAGTCGCAGTATTCCGCACATGACCTGATCAGCCTCGGATTCAAGAAGAGCCCACAACACGCACCGCTCATCGAGAACACGGTCCCACTCGCAGACGTGAACCCCGACAACTTCGACGCCGTCTTCCTCGTCGGCGGACAGAGCCCGATGTTCACGTTCCGCAACAACGCCGACGTCCAGCGGACGGTCGCCGCCTTCCACCGCGCCGGCAAGCCGACGGCGATCGTCTGCCACGCAACCTGCGTGCTGCTCGAAGCCCGCGACGCGGCCGGAGACCTGATCGTGGACGGCAAGACATGGACCGGCTTCGCCAACAGCGAAGAACAGTTCGCCGACAACTTCGTCGGCCAGAAGCTCCAACCGTTCTGGATCGAAGACGAGGCCCGCAGGCTGCCGAACACGAACTTCATCGTGAACGGAACGTTCAAGCCGTTCGCCGTACGCGACGGCAACCTCATCACCGGACAACAGCAATACTCCGGCGCCGCCGCAGCCCGGCTCGTGATCGACGCGCTCGGTGTCTGACCAACCCACGCACCCCGTGCCCCCGCAAACGAACCAAGGGCAAACACCCGGGCCGGTCACCACCATCGTGACACGTCACGTCAAACCGGAACGGCGTGAGGACTACGAAGCATGGCTGCGCCGGCTCCTCGCAGACGCCGAATCACTCCCCGGCTTCGTCGGCGCCGACATCCACCCACCCGCCGCCCGCGCCACCCCGGCGACCTACACAAGTGTCTTCCGGTTCGAGACCCTCGAAGACCTCCGGCGGTTCGAAGCCAGTGACCTCCGCCAACGCCACCTCGCCCAGGTCGTCGACCTCGTCGAAGCAGACGCAATCTGGAACACACACACCGGCCTCGAAATGTGGTTCTCCCCACCCCCCGGGACCGTCGTACCCCAACCAGTCCGCTGGCGGATGGCACTCCTCCTCGGCACCGTCGTCTACCTCCTCGTCCTCGGCTTCGGCGCAGTCGCGACCAAACTCCTCGGCTCGTGGCCCTTCCCACTCCGGTTGATCGCAGTCATCGCCGTCGAAATCACACTGATGACCTACCTGATCCTGCCGTGGCTCACCCGCAGACTCGCCCGATGGATATACCCGACCACTACAACCAAGACATAGATCTCGCCGAGCCCGTCCACTCGCCCCTGACGTCGCCTGGGTAACGGAGCCGGTCGACTCGGACGAATAGCCGCGCAGAACGATCGCATGGCCAGCCGATCTGGCCGACCAGGAAAGGACGCTGCTTCGAGCAACCTAGGAAGCTCGACCGCACAGCACGCGCCCTCCATAACGGGACCCGTGACGCCTGCACAGCGCTGCCTCGCGGCCCAAGTTCCGTGAGGGCGGCAGCGGCATAGCCGGCCATGAACGATGGCTCGTCGGCGGCGAAGTACACACTGCGAGCGTTCGGCGGGTCGCCGTCGAACGCATGGAAGTCGAGCGGACTACCGGTTTGAGAGCAACTCTGAGAGTGACGCTCCACGGACATCCACGAGCGCCCACCGACGGCTCCGCACAGACGCCCTTGTATTGAGCGATTTCTGCAGTTCGCGGTGGACGCCCCTGTGGCGGAGGTGGACGGCCCTCCGCCCGATGGCCGGAGAACCCCAGCTCAGCTGCCCTGCTCGGGTCCCAAGATCCTCCTTGAGAGTTTCGCTGAGAGCTACCGGTCGGCGACGCGCTTCGTCCGGTATCGGGCCGCGCCGCGACGGCTGGCGCGCGCTCAGCAACTGCCTGGGTAGCCGGCCTCGAGGCGGACCACGCGGGCGTCGGCAGGAGCCTGCAACCCGAGCGCTTCGGCGGTTTCGGGGCCCATCAGGCCGTTGCCATCGTCGAGGTTGTGCGCCTGCTGGAAGGCGGTGACCGCGGCACGCGTGTTCGGACCGTAGGTGCCGTCGACGGCGAGTGACGCTCCACGCTCGTTGAGGGCCTGCTGCGCGTCGAAGACCCAGTCCCAGTCGAGTTCGCCGCGAACGTCGAGCCAGCCTCGAGGGACGTCGCCGACGTCGGTGCCAGTCCGGAACCGTGCGGGGTCGTAGTCGAGCTCGCAGCTGAAGTCGTACTCGCCGACATGCAGCTGTGGGTGGAGCGCAAGCAGCTCGGTCAGGGTGGAGCCGACCCCGATCCCGGAGTCGAGCCGGAGCTGGTTGCTGTCGGTCGCCCAGGACACGAGGGTGAGGGTTCCCGGTGTCGGCTCACCGAACCGGTCGCCAAGCCACGGGATGTCGCTCAGCACGAGCTGCAGGCCGGGGTCGTCCCAGACGACGCCGCGCAACTCGTACGCCGCCCAGTAGCCACCAGGCAGGTACTCGAACGGTCCAGGCCCATCCGGGGTTTGTGAGATGTCGTCCGTGGGAGGGCCGAGCACCGCCTGCAGCTCGGGGACCAGCTCGTTGGCCGGGGCGCCGAAGTCGAAGCGGCCGAGCCCGTCGGAGCGCAGCGGCGGGCCGGTCAACGCGGTTGGGCTGGTGGTCTCGGTTGAGGTAGTCGGCTCGGTCGAAGCGGTGGTGCACGCCGGTCGTGGCTCGACGGTGGCGACGATGATGTCGTCGGGTGGGAGGCCGAGCGCCGCTCCGATCTCTGGGGTCAGCCACGGCTGCGAGGTGAACACCTCGATGCCGTGGTCGGCCAGGAACGCAAGCCACGCCGCCTCGGTGCGGGGACCCCACTGCCCGTCGACGGCGAGGTCGGCGCCGTGCTCGTTGAGTGCCGCCTGCACTGCGCGCACGTCACCCCATTCGATGTCGGCCGTCATCGGGTCCCAGTCCAGGCGGCCCCAGTACCCGCCGCCATCGGGGAGCTGGATGTAGTAGCTGTCGAGCAGACCTTCGTTGTAGGTGAACTCGAGCCGCGGGACTGCGAGCTTCAGCGCACCGGTGCTCATGCCGGCGAACACGCCTTCGGCGGTTGTCGGGCGGACATCACCGGTGGCGACCGTGGCATGCCAGTCGCCGAACTGCAGCTCGGTCCGGTCTGCCGACGAACAGGTCAGACCGGTGTCGACGAAGGCGACTTCGAGGCCTTCGTCGTGCCAGAAGGCGAGCCGCCCCGCGTCGATCAGACGGAGATCGCGGAGGCAGTCGAGCCAGCCCGCCCCCTCGACACACCCGTCCCCACCCGGGCCGATCGGCGCGATCGCGTCGATCCGATCCGGTGGCCCGAACACGCTCGACAGCTCGGAGATCGCGTCGTCGGCCGGCGTGCCGAAGTCGACCGACCCCAGCCCGTCGGGACGCAAGAGCGGCAGCGTCGTCACGGGCTGCTCGACGGGCGGCGCCAGCGTCGAGCTCGTCGACGGGTCACTCGGCGTCGGCGCGACCGTCGTGGTCGTTCCGGCCGCCGGCTCCGTCGCCGGCGTCGAACTCGAGGTGACCGGCGCGGTGGACGACGGCGCGCACGCTCCGCCACCGCCGCAGGCAGCAATCACCATCGCCGCCATCAACGCAAGGACGCCGGGCCCTCGCATCGCAACGCTCCTTTCAACCTCATCATGCGCCGCACAACGGATGGCCGCAAGGCATGAACAGCGCATCGCAGTTCGTCGCTGACGGGCCGGTCGACCAGCCGGCCCACGGCCCATGCTCCCTGTTCGGGACGCCTCAGTCGGCGATCCGGCTCCAGAGCGCAGCCCGTTCGGATGACATGCCGACCGCTTGGCCACGGTCGTTGATCGCGATCGCATAGCCAAGGGTCGTGCCGGGCGCTTCGGTGAGCTGATTCGAGGAGAGGTCGAGAACCCAGTTCGCTCCGCCCGCCATCAGCACCACCTGGCCGACCTCGTTGACTCCGTTGGCCACGGAATGGCCGCCGTCCGGCAGCAGGGTGCCGAGGTTCCGCGTGTCACCGGTGGCGGTGTCCCACAGCACGGCACGACTACCCGAGACACCCACGGTAAGGCCCTGATCGTTGAGATCGAACGGGTAGGCCCACTCGTCGCCGGGCAGGCGTTCGAGTTCACGGATCGTTGCATCGGACGGGTTCCAGATGAAGGGTCGTCCGTCCGCGGAGCCCACGACCTGTCCGCGGTCGTTGATCGCCGTTGCGGTCGAGGATGTCGCACCGTCGAGCGGGTCGAGGATGGTCGTTGTGCCGGAGCTGGGATCCCAAATGAAGCCGCGGGTGATGGGATTGGGTTCGCAGTCCTCGCAGGGTGGCCACTCGATGATCCCGTCACCGACGACCTGGCCGCGGCCGTTCATGTCGTTGACGTCGAAGCCGTGCTGTTCGAACGGTGGCAGGATCGCGATCGAGAAGCCCGAGTGAGGGTCGACGACGAACGCCTGCGGCGTCGCTGCCACGAGGACCTGACCGGCGTCGTTGATCTCGATGGCCAGCGACTGCTGGTCCTCGAACCGGAGCTCGATCAACCCGACGAGGGTCTCCGGGCCAGCCGTCGGGTCCGGCCACCACACCGCCTGTTGGTCGAGTGTGCCGACGTAGCTGAACCCGACGATCACGCCGCTGTCGTTGATGTCGGTCGCCAAGGACTTGGTGCCACCCGGAAGGACCCCGAGATCGGCGGGTGCCCCGAAGTTCGCGCTCTCCGTGACCGGGAGCGGATCGACCGTCGACTCGGCGGGCACCTCACTTCCCGTTGGTCTCGGCGGCGGGGTGGTCGCTGGCCCCGGTGGCGGCGGCGAGGAACTCGTGCCCATCAGAGCGGACCAGGTTTCGGGTCCGACCGCTCCGTCGCACGTCAGGCCGTTCGACGTCTGAAAGTCCTTGACCGCAGCCTCCGTCGCCGGGCCGAACTCACCGTCGTCGTCCACGCCGAACCCGTGACGAGTCAGTGCCCGCTGGAGCTCGACAACCCACGGCCCTTCATCGCCGCGCCGCAACTCCGGGCGCACCACGTCGTCGGAAACGACTTCGGACGACGCAACCTCGGACCCCGTACTCGGCTGGACCCGACTAGCCGGGTCGACCGAGCCCTCGGACTCCCCACAGGCTCCAACGAAGAAGACCAACGCAACCACGCCGACCAAACGCCCACGCATCTTCGTTCACCTCGTCTAGTTGAATGGTGCGTCCGTCCGTCGGCGCAGTCAAGAGTCCAACGTCGCAGCTGAGACCACCCGGCGAGAGGGTCTGCGGGGGCGACGTCGCCCGCACTTCAACTCGCCCAAAGCGCAGCGGAATCGACGAGGCAAGAGCCGCTTGGGAACCGATCGCTCGCGACACTGACGTGATTCGGATCGTCATGATTGACCTACCGGCGACAACGAACGGACCGCCGTCGACAGGCTCTGACGCCGTCAGAACACTCGTGCGGCTACCGCCGCGGATCCATCGGCGTGATGTGACATCCGCCCCTGTTGGGCGACCAAAGCTCGGCGAACGATCGAAGTGGGAGCCGATTCCCACGTGCCACGGAGGTGCGCCGTGCGTACTACCTGGATCCGGACGATCGCGGCAGCAAGCCTGGCGGTCGGGGGCTTCGCGTGCGGAGGCGGCGACGACGACACGGCCGTGCCGACGGCTGACGAACTCGTCGACCGTGCCGTCACCGCCGAGGACCTGGGGTCGGATTGGGCATCACCGCCCGGGTCGGCACCGGAAATCGTCACCGACGACACGCGCGACGACCTCGCCACCCTCGATCTGTGTCCCGACGCACCCAAGAGCGACCAGAAGCGCGCCGCCGAGCTCGAGTGGCAGGTCGCAAGCGGCGCCGGCTTCGTCGGCGCCACCGACTCCGACATCGCTGGCGCCTTCGCCCCGGCGTTGACCGGTGTGTTGTTGGCCGATGACCCCGACGCGGTCACCGACACCTTCGAGATGCTCCGCGACGGAATGACGTCGTGTGTGCCGGGCGAGATGTTCCTGCCCGACGGTGGTGACTTCACGGTCACCGCGCTCGACGTGTCCGCCGTCGGCGACGACCGGTTCGGGGTCTGGTACCAGCAGACCGACCAGCCCGACGGCAGTGACCGATGGGACATCCGCCACGTCCTCGTCCGAGACGGTTCGGTGCTGATGTGGCTCTCGGAGATCGAGATCAATCCCACCAGCGACACCATCGTCGACCAGCCCTCGTTCGACGCAGCAGTCATGGCCGCTGCGGCGCGGTTGCGCGGCGAGGCTCCGGACGTGACCGCTCCCGAACTGGCCAACCCGGCCTCGGAGTACTGCGTCGAACAAGGCGGCGAGGTCGACATCGTCGACGAGGTCGACGGACAAGTCGGCTACTGCGAACTGCCTGATGGGCGCAGGATCGAAGAGTGGGAGCTCTATCGCTCCCAGACCACCACTACCGAACCATGAACCCGGAGATGACGACGGGCGAGGGAGCCGTCGTCGGACCTGACGTGCTGTTCGTCTGCCGGAGGCGACCAGATCGGGCGTCGCGTCCGGCCCGGTCGCAGCCCACGATCGTCCCTGCCCCGGGCACGTTGGGCGTTGAGGCTCGGGGCGCCGACTCGCTGGCCCGGGGTCACTGGGGTCCAAGCAGCGCGGCGAGGTGTGGCGCTGCGTCGGTGCGGACGATCGCTAGTACTTCGTCTCCGGGGTTCAGGACGGTGTCGCCGTGGGGTGTGAGGACGCCGCTGTCGCGGAGAACGCCGACGAGCAGGCACTCGGTCGGTAGGTCGAGGTCGGCAACTGGGTGGTGGGCGGCTGTCGACAGTGGGTGGACCTGTTCCTCGACGAGGGCGTACTGGCCTCGACGGAGCTTGAGGAGCGTGGTCATCTCACCGAGCGACATCTCCTCGGCGACAAGGTGTCCGATGATGTCGGCCTGGTTGAGCGCGACGTCGACACCCATGTCGGCGGTGTAGAGCCACGCGTTGGCAGGGTTGTTGACGCGGGCGATGGTGCGCGGTACGGCGAACTCGAACTTTGCGAGGCTGGTGACGACCAAGTTTGTCTCGTCGCGCTGGGTCACCGCCACGATCGAGTCGGCTTGGCGTGCTCCCGCTGCCTCGAGCGCTTCGGGCTCGGTGCCGCTGCCGTGGACAACGGATCCGGCGGGCAGGGTCCGATGCAGCAGCTCGATGCGCGTTGGGTCGGACTCGACGAGCCGGATCTGGTGGTCGCCGTCGATCAACAGCGAGGCGAGGTAGGCGCCGATCCGGCCGCCGCCGATGATCAAGACGTTCGACATCGGTGCCTCCTCAGCTCGATCCGAGCAGGGACTCGAGTCGGCCGCGCGATGCTGCAACGACGGCCAGGTGGAGGAGATCGCCGGCCTCGAGGGTGGTGGCGGCGGTCGGGATGAACGTCCGACCTGCGCGGCTGATCGCGACCGGGAGCACCTCGCCGGGGGCGGTTACCTCTGCGACGGTTCGCCCGTCGAGCAGGTGCGGTGCCTCGGCTTCGACGAGATCGACTTGACCCGATCCGACGCTGACGAGCACGCTCGCTTGTGCGAACGTCAGCATGTCCAAGGTTCGCTGGATGCTCCAATCGACCGGGGCCACGACTTGGACGCCGAGGCGGCGGTAGACCGCGGCCTTGAGGGGGTCATACAGGCGGGCCACGACCTTGGGTACGTGGAACGTGCGGGACGCGAGCCGCGCCACAACCGCGTTGACCTCGTCGTTGCCGGTGACCGCGGCGAGACCGTCGACCGCGCCGACATCGGCACCTTCGAGCACCGACCGGTCGAAGCCGATGCCATGCAAGGTCGTCCCCCCAAAACCGGGCCCAAGTCGTTCGAACGCCGACTGGTCGCTGTCGATGACGGCGACGTGGTGGCCGGCGGTGTCGAGTGCCCGGGCGAGCCCGGAGCCGATTCGGCCACATCCGGTGACGATGTATCTCATGGTGGTGACCTCCGGGAATGATCGCGTTGGCGGGTCAGTGCGGTGCGCGCCTCGTCGGCGAGCAGGAGCAGCGGGGTCAGCGGGAGCAACCACAGCCAGCTGACCGCCGGGAATGCCGCAGTGCCGATCACTGCCTGCAGCGGCGGTGCGTAGACGATGAGCACGATGATCACCAGCTCGGACGCGATTCCCACCCACACGAGACGGTTGGAGTACCACCCGACTCGCAGGATCGAGCCGTGTTCGGTCCGCTGCGCGAACAGGTTACCGATCTGGGTGAACACGACCGCGGCGAGCGCGAGCGCGACCGCCTGCTGGTAGATCGCTCCCTCATCGGGTAGGTCGAGCCATTGGCCGGAGTAGCCGTTCGCCCAGTAGTGGGCGAAGAACACGGCCATCACGGCCAACGCCTGGAGCGACCCGAGCCAGAAGTAGGCGCGGATCAGGAGTGACCGGTCGACGATGTGGTCGCCGCGTTGGCGCGGACGGCGGCCCATCACGCCTGCCTCCGGTGGCTCGGCGCCGAGAGCGAGGGCGGGGACGAGGTCGGTGCCGAGGTCGATCGCCAGGATCGCCATCACGTCGAGTGCGAGCGGGATCCGACCGCCGCTGAACGCGAACAGCATGAACGGCACCGCCTCGGGGGTGTTGCTGGTGAAGATGTACGAGGTGAATCGGCGGATGTTGGCGTAGACGGCGCGACCCTCCTCGACCGCGCTCACGATCGACGCGAAGTTGTCGTCAAGGAGGATCATGTCGGCCGCCTCGCGGGCGACATCGGTACCCGATCGGCCCATCGCGACGCCGATGTCGGACCGTTTCAGCGCCGGTGCATCGTTGACGCCATCGCCGGTCACCGCGACGACGTGGCCCTGCTGCTGCAGGGCCACGACGATCCGCAGCTTGTGCTCGGGCGAGGCACGCGCAAACAACACCTCGTCCTCGAGCAGGTCAGCGAGCTCGGCGTCGTCGAGCTCGTCGAGCTCGCCTCCGTTCACGATCCGGAGCCGTTCTCCGTGCACCATCCCGACGCGACGCGCGATCGACTCGGCGGTCAGCCCATAGTCACCGGTGATCATGATCGGCCGGATCCCCGCCCGATGACACGTGGCGACCGCTTCTGCGACCTCGGGCCGCGGTGGGTCGAGCATCGCCACCAGCCCCAGAAGGGTGAGATCTCCTTCGAGCTCCGTGGCGCTCTCGTACCCCGGTGGATCGGCGAGTTCCTTGCTGGCGACGGCGAGCACGCGCAGGCCGCGACCACTCAGGGCATCGTTCGTGGTCGTCGCCCACGAGCGCAGACCTTCGTCGAGGTCGACGATCGTCCCGTCGACGGCAGCGCGGCTGCAGAGGTCGAGCACCTCGCGGGCCGCTCCCTTCACGTACAGCACATGGCCGTTGCCGGTGCGGTGCAGCGTGCTCATCCGCTTTCGGTACGAGTCGAACGGCAGCTCTCGGACGCGCGGCTGAGCCATCGACTCGTACTCGAGGTCGACTCCGGCCTTCTTGCAGGCGACCAGCAACGCGCCCTCGGTCGGATCCCCGAGGACAGTCCATCGGCCGTCACGTTCGATCAGACGCGCGTTGGACGCGAGACCAGCGGCGCGGAGAACGGCCCGCAACGGCGATTCCTCGAGGTCGAGGCCAGCGGCATGAGCTCCGTCGACCTGGCGAACCGCGCCGACCGGCGCGTACCCGGTACCGTCGATCTCGAAGCGCATCCAGGGGCACGCCACTTCGCGCACCGTCATCTCGTTCTGGGTGAGGGTGCCGGTCTTGTCGGTGCAGATCACCGTCGTGCAGCCGAGCGTCTCGACCGCCGAGAGCCGCTTGACGAGAGCGTTGCGGCTGGCCATCCGTTGGGTGCCCATCGCCAACGACAACGTCACCGTCGGCAGCAGGCCCTCGGGCACGAAGGCCACGATCATCCCCAGCGCGAACACCAGCCCGTCGGTGACCTCCATCAGACCCGACACGAGCGCTACCGCACCGACGAGCACCCCGACCCCGATCGCCACCGTCGTGATGACCTTCGTCAACGAGCGGAGCTCGGCCTGCAGGGGGCTCGGTGCGACCTGCAGTCCCTGCGTCAAGGCCGCGATCCGACCGAACTCGGTGTCCATCCCGGTGCGGAACACCACGGCCTTGCCGCGGCCGGACGCGACGCTCGTTCCGGCGAACACCAGATTCGGGGTCTCCGCACGGTTGGCGACCGGTGTCGCGACCGGTGTCGCATCCTTGCGGACCGGAGTGGTCTCCCCCGTGAGCGACGACTGGTCCACTCGGAGCTCGACGTGTTCGACGACCCGAGCGTCCGCCGAGATCCGATCGCCCTCGCTCAACAGGAGCACATCCCCAGGGACCAACTCGGTCGCGTCGACGCTCATCTCCATCGCGTCGCGCAGCACCCGCGCCTCGACCGGGAGCAGCCGCCGGAGGGCGTCGATCGCCCGCTCCGCCTTGAACTCCTGCCAGAAGCTGAACAGGCCGTTGACGACGATCACCAGCACGATCGCGATGCTCAACTCCGGCAGACCGGCGAGCAGGGCGACACCCGCGCCGATCCACAGCAGGAGTGCCATCAGATGCGCGAAGTGCCCGAACAGCCTCGACCGCAGCGACGGCCTTCCGAACTCGCGCAACACGTTCGGGCCGGACCGTTCCAACCGATGTGCTGCGTCGACGGTTGCCAAGCCGCTCGTCGGCGATCCGAGCGCGACGAAGACGTCGAGAACCGCCAGTACCGCCAGGTCGTCCGCACTCTCGCTTCGCGCGCCTGCCACGGGCATCGGCCGCTGCGCTGTTGTCTTCACGAGCACCGTCCCTGAACGGGCGACATGTCGCGCTTCGTGCTCAGCGTACCGCTACTCATCCGCAACGAGCCCGGCAACCCAAGTCGACCGACTCGACGCGCTGGGCAGGTATGACGCTGTCTGGCCACTCAACTGGTGATCGGTTCGAAGACGGGCGAACCTCGAACCCCGGACCGACATCACCGCAGGTCACGGGGCATGTGGTCCTCTGTTCGATTTCGATCGGAGGTGGACGGGCCTCCGCGGTGTGGCGACGAACGACCTCGTCAACTGTTCGTTCACGCGCCTTCGCACCACGACAAGAGTTTCACTGAGAGTTGCCGGCCTCGGCGCGGCCGTCGGCGTGAGTCCAAGCGAAGCTCGATCCCGCGTGCTCCACCGGCGAGGCCAGCGCCATCCAGCGAGTGCGTCAGAAGTCGGTGCCCCAGTCGGCCGGGTCGACGGGGTGCGGTTCGGGCTCGCCGATCACGACCGTGGCGAGGACCTCGTCGGCGGCGGGCCGCATGTCCGGGGCATCGGGCGTGGTGCCGACGACGATGACGAGCGGCTCGTGCTCGCCGCCGGCGACGACCCAGATCCGTTCCCGATTGCCGGGCTCGAAGGTCCATCCGGTGACCCCGTCGGCTGCGACCGTGTTGATCAGCAAACCTACGCAGAAGCCGTCGTGACCGCACTCGAAGTCGTCCGCCATCTCGACGTCGAACGTGACGGACGGGCGGCCTCCGATGTCGGCCCGCTCGGGCTCGCCGACGACCATCCCGTCCGGCAGGAGGTCGAGCCACTCCTCGAAGCGCTCGAGCGACATCCCGGTCGCAGGCCAGAACTCCTGGGCGCCGATCGACGCGGTCGGGTCGACGGGATTGGTGAACACGGTCGGGCGCATGACGGCGAGGTACGAGCTTCCGAGCCCAGCAGGTGCAGGGTTGCTGAAGATCGTGAAGCCCAACACGTTCTCGTGGACGTACCAGCCGTCGTCGAAGGTGAGGTTCACCGGCGTCCCCGCCGCGACGAGGTCGTATGTGCCCGGGGCGACGGGTGCGTGCTGCCGCTGGAAGTCGACGCCGGGCGAGCCTGCGACGTCCGGCGGTTCGGTGATCTCGTTGCCGTCGTCGTCGAGCACGAGCACGGGGCCCTCGGGGCGGACCGGGACGACGATGCGCCCCGCGGCGACGTCGGCCTTGAGCCGCTCGATGGCGGCGACCGTCTCGTCGGTCATCGCATCGCCCGTGGTCGAGTAGTCGTAGCCGCCCTCGGCGAGTCCGAGCGAGGTCACCTCGCCGCCAGCCCCGCCGGCGATGAGGTGCTCGGCGAGCACAAACGCCGCCACGTCCTGGCGCTTGATCGCCGACGTGAGGACGTGGTCGCGCATCCCCTCGGGCGTGTCGAACCACTGGTCGACATCGACGCCGATCCCCCACAGGTGGCGCCCGAGGGCGTCGGAGCGCTCGTCGGCGGCGACGAAGATGCCCCGACCCGACAAGCCGGCGGCGTGGAACACCACGTCGGCGCCGCGGTCGTAGAGGGCGGCGGCTCGGGCTGCCCCGGTGATCGCATCACCGAATTCCATCTCGCCGAACTGGCCGACGAACCCGGCGAGCACCTCGACGTCGGGGTCGACGGCGGCCACGCCGGCCTCGAACCCGGCACGGAACTGCTCGATCAGGGGGACCTGGCCGCCGCCGACGAAGCCGACCACGCCGGTCTCGGTCGTCGATGCGGCGGCGACGCCGGCGAGGAACGCGCCCTCCTCATTCTCGAAGCTCACGTAGCTCACGTTGTCGAGCGCGGCGACCGGACCGTCGGGATCGACGACGCCGAAGCGCACCTCGGGGTGGTCGAAGAAGATCTCCGGCACGAACAGCGCGTACGCGTCGACGATCACCATCTCGGGCTCGGTCTCCGCAAGCTCGTCGAACTCGAGCACCGGGTCGACCACCCACCTGACGTCGTCGAGCTGCATCCGCAGGTCGCGATCGGCGCGTTGCACACCGGCGGTGATGCTGTCGCTGACGGCGTCGGCGGTCCGAGACCGGAAGTAGGTGATCGTCGGGCCGGGGTCGGCGGCGAACACGCCGGCGAGGAACAGGGCAGCCACCACGAGCCCGGCGGCGAGCGTGCCGGCCAGCACCAGCAGCCGGCGGCGGGTGCGCGCCTCGCCTGCGCGGCGTCGTGCCTCCTCGGCTCGCACCTCGGCGCTCGCTCCCAGGAACTCCCGCTCTGGCCCGTTGAGGGTGATGCCCGACGTGTCGTCCCAGCCGTCGAACTCCGCGACTCGGACCGTGGAGAGCAGGTAGTCGGGGTGCCGGTCAGCGAGCTGCCACTCCCGCATCGCAGTCGTGAGCGACGCGTGGCGGCGGAGGTCGCCGCGGCTCTCGGCGATCCAGCCGTCGAGTTGCGGCCAGGCGGTGAGCAGTGCCTCGTGTGCGACCTCGACGGTCGGCGCGCCGGTGAGCGGATCGGAGTCGAACGACAGGAGGCGGTGGCTGCCGAACCGGCGCAGCACGTCCTGCACGACGACGGTGTCGGCGCCGATCGAGGCGAGCTCCCGCGCCGGCACGCGCCGCCGGCTGCGCTGGCCGTCGTCGCCGATCACGGTGAGGCGCAGGAACAGCTGGCGAGTGACGGCCTGCCGCTCGGGGTCGAGCTCGTCGAACAGCTCCGATGCCCGTCGCTGGACGGCTCCCTCGACGCCGCCCATCGCGCGGTACGCCGCGGCGGTCAGCGTCGACCCCGAACGGCGATCGAAGAGCTCGGTCAGTGCGTACTGGAACAGCGGGAGCGAGCCCGGCCGGTTGCCGACGTCGGCGATCAACCGGCCGAGGAGCGCCGGTTCGAACGAGACACCTCGCTGCTCGGCGGGTCGGAGAGCGGCAGCTTCGAGCTCCTCGGAGCTCAGCGTCGTGACGTTCACGACACCGGCTCCGAGTCGAGCCCCGAACTGGGGGTGCGCCAGCGGCTGACCGTAGAAGTCGGCGCGCAGCGTCACCAGGACCGTGATCCGGCCGTGCGGATCGTCGACCGCGGCGACGAGGTTCGAGAGAAAGCGGTCGCGCATCGCCTGGTCGTCGACCAGGGTGAACAGCTCTTCGAACTGGTCGATGACCACGACCAGGTGAGCGCCGTCGGGGAGCACGCGCAGCGCGGCCCGCACCAGGCCGGTGTGGCCGTCGTCGAGCTGTGCGGCGAGGCTGCCCGGCGCGTCGAGCGTCGACCGCAGCAGGGCGGCCTCGAGCTCGGCGAACGGATGCGCCCCCGGCACCATGCTCGCGATCAACCATCGGTCGGAGCCCTCGATCGCACCCTTTGCCAAGGCGGGCACGAGCCCGGCGCGAACGACGCTTGACTTGCCGGACCCGCTGGCGCCGACGAGCGCGATCAGGCGTTGACCTCGGCCGATCGCCCGCAGGATCTCAGCGATCAGCGCGTCGCGGCCGAAGAACGAGTCGGCGTCGTCGGCCCCGAAGGCGCGGAGGCCCTTGAACGGGTTGACGACCGGCTGTCGGCTGCCGAGCAGGGTCTCGGCGGACGGGAGCTCCGGTTGGATCGCGTCGTCGTGGAGCAGGATCTGCTCCTCGAGGCGGAGCAGGCGGGGCGACGGATCGATCCCCAGCTCCTCGCCCACGTGGCGCCGGAACCGATCGATGGCGCGGAGCGCCTCCGCCGGCCGACCCGACCGGTACAGCGCGAGGGCCTGGTGGGCGGCGAGACGCTCGCGGAGCGGGTGCTGCTCGCGGAGCAGCTCGAGCTCGCTGACGAGCTCGCCCGCCAGCCCGCAGGCGATGTCGGCTTCGATCCGGTCCTCCGTCGCATCGATCCGCAGCTCGCACAGGCGGCGAACCTCCGCCTGGGCGAACTCCTCGTAGCCGACGTCCTGGTACGGCTCGCCGAACCACAGGCCGTCGGCCTCCCGCAGCATCGTCGCCGCCTTGGACGGCTCGCTGCGGAGCAGAGCTCGACCGGATTCGACCAGCCGCTCGAACCGTGCCGTGTCGAGGTGAGCGTCGTCGACATTGAGCCGGTAGCCGTTCCCGACCGTCTCGAGCACCGAACCCTCGCCACGCGATCGCTCCGGGTCGAGGACGTCGCGGAGACGTGACACATGGACGCGCAGCGCGTTCAGCTTGCCGTCGGCGTCGTCGCCCCACAGGTGTTCGAGGATCCGGTCGGCCGCCAGCGCGGTGTTGCGGTGCACGAGCAGGAGGGCGAGCACGGCGCGCTGCTTCGGTGCGCCGAGCTCGACGTCGACCCCGTCGCGCCGGACGGCGATCGGACCGAGCGCACAGAACTCCATGACGGGCATCCGAACACCCCCTGATTACCACGAGATTAACGCGCGTCGACCCTGCTCAAAGGGGCTCCACGCCACCCACTCGCGTCGGTCAACGCCGTGCGTCGGCACCTCGTTCAACGGTCCGACATCGCCGTCGCGCATCGTCGGCCACATCGACCCGTCCGGTTCGATGCACCGGCCACCAGATGGCCTCGGAGAAGGAGCACATCATGAACACACGATTCAATCGCCGCACGATCTCGGCTGCTGCCGCAGTTGTGGCCGCAGCATGCTTCACCGGAGTGGCGGTTGCCGCTCCCGACCACGGAGCGCCGGCGTCGGTGCGTCCGACGGTGATCGACCAGTCGGAGATCGCCGCGTGGGCCCGCTCGAAGGGACTGACCGGACTGTCGCCGGCCTCCATGGCGGCGGTGCCGGCTCCCGTGGCGTCGGTCGACCAGTCGGAGATCGCCGCCTGGGCACGTTCGAGGGGGCTGACCGGACTGTCGCCCGCGAGCCTGCGCCCTGCCGGCGGCTGAGCTCGTACCCGCCGTCTCCTGCGCCATGTCAGCCGACGGCGAACGGCTCGAATCGCCGTCTGCCACTCGAGCGCAGCCGTGCCCGGGTCGCGCAGTCCGCAGTGGGCTCGGCGGCAGAATCCGCCCCTTCCGGGATCCGGACCCGAGCGGATCTGCCTCTGAGCCGCATTTCGCCGACGCGAGGTCGCGTCGAACGCTGCCGCGCTGAACGACGCCTGGCCTCGGCCGGATGTCACGGCTTGGGCGGTTCGATCGCCGAAGGTTGGTCTCGGCGGGTGTGCAGGATCCTCCAGAGGTCGATCTTGTCGTCGGCGACGACGAAGAGAACACGACGTACCTGAAGCGCTGCACGGACCAAGCACGAAGATCGGGGATGCCGAGCTCGTCGGCGAAGTGGAGCGAACCCAGCCGCGCGCTACGCCTGACTCGCTCCATGCCGCGTTCGGCGGCGTCGATGAAGCCGAGCGCGACCTGCGCGCCGACATCGACGTCTTCCGCCTCGACGGCGACGGCCAGGTCATCGAACGCTGGGACGTCCTCCGGGCGATCCCAGATCACTCCTCCAACGACAGCGGCGTGCTCTGATCCCAAATCGCTGACCCGCTTCCCAAGCGGTACGGCACGTACCTGCTCTGGTAGCCCAGCTCAGTGCCGCTCGACGGGTGCGACCGGGAGCGCTCATCGTCTCGCCCACGGCTGTTACTCCCGTACCCCGCGCGGAGTCGTCCCTGAGAGTTACGTGAGAGTTGCAGTCCGAGCGCCGCGCCGAGGCGTGCGACCGCACGACCTCTTCTGAGCAGGCACTTCGCGGCTCGACCGCTCGACCGACTCACGGTTCTGAGCGACTGAACATCGAACCCCGGACCGACATCACCCCAGGTCACGGGGCATGAGGTCCGGGATTCGATTGCAGTCGGAGGTGGACGGGAATCGAACCCGCCGGACGGGGATCGCCCGTCCCAACCGCTTTGAAGGCGGCGGAGCCCACCAGGTACCCGGACACCTCCAGTCTCAACGGTACCCGTCCGTTCGACGACCCGCTCAGCCCGCCTCGCTATCGTCGCAGCGATGACCTCCACGGTGCTGTTCTGCTCCGACACCTTCTGGGATGAATGCGGCGAGGAGGTCGTCTCCATCGACCCGAAGGTCGAGGTGGTCCGACTGGTCGGCACGGAGCACATCGCCGGCGGCGATCTGGAGCGCATCACGGTCGCGTTCTTCTCACCCGACGTGTGGCCCGACCGAGCAGCAAACTTCATGGGAACGTGCCTCCGGGCGTCCAACCTCGAATGGCTGCAGACGATGTCGGCTGGCACGGACCACCCCGTGTTCGGTCGGCTGCGGTCGAACCGCGTCATCGTGACCAACAGCTCGGGCGCGTCGGCGCCGTCGATCGCCCAGACGGTGATGCTGTACCTGCTCGCGCTCGGCCGCGACCTCCCTCGGCTCATGCGATCGCAGGCGAACCGGACGTGGGCACCTGAGACATCGATCGATCTGCACGGCCTGCGGCTGGGGATCGTCGGTCTCGGAGCGATCGGGAGCGAAGTGGCACGACTCGCATCAGCCTTCGGGATGGTCGCGATCGGGCTGCGACGCACCGTTCGCGGTGATGAGATCTGCGAGACATGGCCGGCCGACCGCCTGTCCGACCTGCTGGGGTGGGGGGACGCGATCGCGGTCACCGCCCCCCTGACGGACGAGACCCGCGATCTGTTCGACGGGGCCGCATTCGCCGCCATGCGACCGGGCTCCTGGTTCATCAACGTCGGACGCGGCGAGATCGTCGACGAAGCGGCACTCGTGGATGCACTCCGCACCCAGCGGCTCGGTGGTGCGGGTCTCGACGTCTTCGCCACCGAACCATTGCCCGCCGACAGCCCGTTGTGGCTCCTCCCGAACGTCGTCCTGACGCCCCATTCATCAGGCACCACCGACCGGTCACACCGGCGCTCCGTGGAGCAGTTCCTCGACAACTTCCGGCGGCGTGTCCGCGGCGAACCACTGCGCAACGTGACCGACGACCCCGGCTGACGCGAGGCGCGACATCGGGCCGACCGTCGGACCGCTCCGTCGACGGTTCTGGTGCTGCTCACTGGTGCTGCTCAGACGGCAGAGGCGATCCACGACATCGGCGGGCCAGTGCGCTTGCGGACGTCGCCGACCCATTCGATCAGATCGTCGGCCGACATCGGCGGAGAGATCCCGTACCCCTGAGCCACGTCGCAACCGAAGTCGCGGAGCCGGTCGAGCACCGCCCGATCCTCGACTCCCTCGGCGACGACCTTCAGACCGAGGTTGTGACCGAGATCGACGGTCGACCGCACGATCACTTCGTCCTGCGGGTCGGCATGCATGCCGCTGACGAAACTCTGGTCGATCTTCAGCTCTTGCACCGGCAGCCGACGCAGATAGCTGAGCGAGGAGTAACCGGTGCCGAAGTCGTCGACGGCCAGCCGCAGGCCGACGGCGTGCAACTCGTCGATCGTCACTCTCGTCCGCGGCGCGTCGACGAGCAACGACGATTCGGTGATCTCGAGCGTCAACAGTTGTGGCGACACGCCATTGACCGCGAGGTATTCCTCGACCCGTCGGGGCAGGCGCCCGTCGAAGAGGTCGTGGGTCGACAAGTTGACCGCCAACCCGAGCCCGAGGTGGCACTCCTCGAACCGGCGGAGCGTGGCGATCCCGCGTGCCAGCACGAGGTCGGTCAGATCCTTGATGAGCCCGGTGTCCTCGGCCACGCGGACGAACTCGGTCGGCGCGACCACGCCGCGCGTCTCGTGCTCCCACCTGACGAGCGCCTCGACCCCGACGACCGCCCCGGTCCGGAGGTCGAGCTTGGGTTGATAGACCACGTCGAGCTCGTCGTTCTCGATCGCAGCGCGTAGATCACCCAGCATCGACAGTCGAGCGGGTGTTCGCCGATCGATCTCGTCTCGATACAACTCGACCCCGGTGCGCTGCCACTTCGCGTTGTACATCGCGATGTCGGCGCGACGCATCGGCTGCAGCGCATCGCCGTCGATCTCGGTGATCTCGGCGACTCCCACGCTCACCGTGACGACGATCTCGAGGCCGTCGAGAACGACGGGACGCCCACCCTCTCGCAGACACGCCTGCGCCATCTCGACGACCTGCTCACGAGTCCGGCGGTGGCACAGGATTGCGAACTCGTCACCGGCGAGTCGTGCGAGATGATCGTCCGGCCCGAGCAGCTTCGACATCCGGCGGCTGAACTGCACCAACAGATCGTCGCCGGCGTGATGTCCCAGGGTGTCGTTCACCTCTTTGAAGCGGTCGAGGTCGAGCATCATGACGACCCACACACCGTCGTCACGGCAATCGAGGGCTTCGGCGACGTAGCGCTCGAACAGGGTGCGGGCTGGGAGACCCGTGAGCGCGTCGTGCCGCGCCTCGTACTCGAGCCGTTCGTGCAGAACGCCACGCCGCAGACTGACCGCCAGCTGATCGGCGAGGCTCTGCAGGCGGACGGCGTCGTCGTCGTCGAACTCGGTCCCGATGATGGCGCGCTCGGTCACGACGAGCACGCCGAGCATCTCGACCTGATCGACGACCGGCGCGATGAGCGCGGCCGGCGGCAGAGGATCGTGCTCGGCGAGGCCGAGCACACGGAGTTGGGCCGCTCGGATCGGCCCGGTTGCGGGCTCGCTCAGCAGCGCTCGCCACCGCTCGTCGTCAGGCGATTCGGGCAGCCGGAGCGACACTCGCGCCGATGACGTGACCACCGGCCCGTCGGGTCCGAAGCGGACGAGGGCGACCGCAGCGCCGCGCGTCTGTTGCAGCACTTCGTCGACTGCGAGGCCGGCGATCTCGCCGACGTTCAGCGAGGCACCAATCCGGCCGGTGAAGCCGTACAGCGTGCCGAGATCGCGCAGGGCCTGCTTCTGCTTGCCGAACGTGTTGAGCACGTACCAGATGCCGCCGACCGGAACCGCGGCGATGAGTGCGAGCGGCGGATCGATGAGTGCCAGCGCGATCGACATCGCCGGCACCGCAGAGTTGAACGGATACAGCCACCACGACGCAGCCAGCTCCCCGACGACGCGGTCGCGCATGCTCCCCTCGTATCGCGAGATCGCGAAGGAGATGATGATCGACGTCGTCACCGACGTCGCGGCGACGGCGATCGCCACGGCGACGATCAGAACCGAGTCGGACTCGCCGAACCTCGCGATGAGACCGCGGTGCAATACGAACGCAAAGACGATCTCGAAGATGAACAGTGACGAGTTGAACACGAGCTTGACGCCGCGATTTCGGCGCAGGAACGCGAGCGCCGGCAGGGAGAGCAGCGCACGAGCGACCACGGCCGAAGCGGGGGACAAGAAGACGAGCGCGAACGCGAGCGGGACCTCCGACAGCGAGAAGGCGATGCCTTCGCGGTGGAACTCGACGTTGAAGACCCTGTATTCGAAAACGCCGAACAACACGGCGACGACGACGAACACCCACACGCCCGCGGAGCGGGTCGGATCGCCCAGACCGCCGAGGGTGGACCCGAGGGTGACCGTCACCGCGAGCAACACCGCCGACACGAGCGCCACCTGCGTGTCCGGGCGACGGATCGACGTACGGAAACCAGCCTTCGCGACGGACTCGTGAAGGCTGGCTCGAGCTGAGATGTCGGCCTCGGCATGCGTCAACGACGAACTCCTCTGCGGATCGCGCCAACCTACTCGTTCGCAGGTCTCGACGCTCTCGTCATGACGAGGGTCAGGTCACATCCAGCCATTGCCCATCCAGGCATTGCCCATCCAGGCGTTCCCCATCCAGGCATTGCCCATCCAGGCGTTCCCCATCCAGGCGTTCCCCATCCAGGCATTGCCCATCCAGGCGTTCCCCATCCAGGCGTTCCCCATCCAGGCGTTCCCCATCCAGGCGTTCCCCATCCAGGCGTTCCCCATCCAGGCGTTCCCCATCCAGGCGTTCCCCATCCAGGCGTTCCCCATCCAGGCGTTCCCCATCCAGGCGTTCCCCATCCAGGCGTTCCCCATCCAGGCGTTCCCCATCCAGGCGTTCCCCATCCAGGCGTTCCCCATCCAGGCGTTCCCCATCCAGGCGTTCCCCATCCAGGCGTTCCCCATCCAGGCGTTCCCCATCCAGGCGTTCCCCATCCAGGCGTTCCCCATCCAGGCGTTCCCCATCCAGGCATTGCCCATCCAGGCGTTCCCCATCCAGGCGTTCCCCATCCAGGCATTGCCCATCCAGGCGTTCCCCATCCAGGCGTTCCCCATCCAGGCATTGCCCATCCAGGCGTTCCCCATCCAGGCATTGCCCGACGTTTCGAACCGATAGGCAGCGACGACAGGTCCGACGGCGCGGACATCGGCGGTGGAACGTGCCCACGACTGGGTGCCACTGGAGGGTGTGGCATCGAGCGCGGCGGACGCGTCGACCAGTCCCGCACCGACGAAGTCGGCCCCACCGGGGATGACAGCGGTCGAGCGGATCAACGCCGCCTTGATCGCGTCCGGTTCCAGAGACGGATCAGCCGATCGCATCAGCGCGACGACACCACCCACGACGGCTGCCGACTGCGACGATCCACTCCCCAAGAAGCGCTGGTCGTCCACGAAGCCCTCAGGGTGCTCGACATCGGCATCGCTGCCGGGCGCGCGCAGGCTCACGATGTGCGAGCCGGGTGCTGCGATGTCGGGACGACGGGAATCATCGCCTCGGCTGGCCCAATCGGGCACGACGAAACCATCGGCTGCAGCCTCGACGCCGGCCACCGCGATCACGAACGGATCGTGGGCCGGCGAACCGAGCCCGCCCGACTCTGCACCGCCGTTACCGGCGGCGGTCACGACGACGATGCCGGCGTCCCACGCCCGCTCGAGCGCTGCCGCGACCGGGTCGGCCCGGTACGAGGCACCGGTGTCGGTGTCGAGCGCCAACGTGATGACGCCGATGTCGAGTTCGTCGGCATGGTCGACGACCCAGTCGATGCCGGTCAGCAGACTGCCCGGCGACACGGATCCGTCACGTCCGGCGACCTTGACGGAGACCACGCCGGCGTCGGGAGCGACGCCGAGGAACCAGTCGGGACGATCAGCGGCGACGGTGGGATCCGCGCCGGGATCACGCCCCGCGATGATGCCCGCCAGATGGGTGCCATGTCCGAAGTTGTCGACGAACGCATCGGCCGGGTCACCCTGTTCGCTCGAGAGGTCGACCGTGGCGACGACCTGATCGGCGAGGGCATCGACGGGAGCGACACCGGTATCGATCAACGCCACGTTCACCCCGGCTCCGGTGATGCCGCGCTGCCAGAGGTCGCGGACGCCCACTTGATCGACGAGGTGGTACATCGAGCCCAGCGGTAGGTCGGCCGCGTTCACCACCGGCGCGTCCGGTGCCGGGCCGTCGTCGAGGTTCGAGATCGCCACGGCGCCCATGAGGATGAGGCCAGCGGTCGCCACCCCGACCAGCCCGGCACCACGCGGCGCACGCCGCTCGGCGGCGCTCGACCGGACCGGCGCCTTCCAGGCGCGTCCACGCCTGGCCTTCGGCGTTCGGTCCGGTACCGTCGGCGACTTCCACACGCGTCCGCGGCGGAGTTCTGCTTCGAGATCGAGAATCGGCTCGATCGGTTGGGTTTCAGTGGTGATCGTCATGGGTCTGCTCTTCCTTCCCGAAGTGCGGGATTGCTGCGGGATCGCACGCGCGTATCGGCGTCGACACTGCCGTTCTTGACGGATTTCTTGTCAATCTCGTGCCGAAAGCGGCCAAACGGACACCCAGGGTGACCAACCGGCCGATACCGGCACCCCACGTGGCCGGTTCGTCAAGATGTACCGCGATCCGGCCCGGCCGAATCGCGGGTGACGAGCGGTAACATGGACGTTTCCGGCTTCCCCTCCCCACACCCTCGATGTGCGGAGGAACCGATGAGTATCACGATCTGCTGGGCCGCGAAAGGTGGCAGCGGCACGACGACGGTGGCGGCGGCGGCGGCACTCGCCCGACCCGCACCCACGCTTCTCGTCGATCTGGCGGGCGACATCCCGATCGTGCTCGGGCTCCCAGAGCCAGACGGTCCCGGATCGCTCGACTGGTTGCGCTCCTCGGCGCCGGCCGAACGCCTCCAGCACCTCGAGATCGATGTCGACGCCACCACGACGTTGCTCCCGGCCGGCGGCGCCGTCGCCACCTCGGTCCTGCCCGGATCGCCGACCGAACTGCATGTGTCGATCGAGCGCTGGCAGGCACTCGCCTGCGCGCTCGCCGACGATCACCGCAACGTGGTCATCGACGCGGGAACGTCGTCGCCTGCCCCGTCCCTCCTGACGACAGCAGACCACCGCTGGCTCGTGACTCGAGCGTGCTACTTGTCGCTTCGTGCGGCGGCGGCACAGCACGCGCACCCGACCGGGATCGTGCTCGTGTTCGAGCCGGGCCGATCGCTGCGCAGGAGCGACATCGAGCAGTCACTCGGTGCGCCGGTCGTCGCCGAGTTGCTCGTCGATCCTGCGATCGCCCGAGCCGTCGACGCGGGCCTCCTGTTGGCGCGGGTCCCCGGTCCACTCCGGCGGCGGCTGAGAGAAGCGGCGTGATGACGCTCGACCGACTCGACGATCTCGACCGGCTCGACCGGCTCGTCGAGGGGGTCTGCGCTCGGGCGAGCGAACTGCGCGGCGACGTGCGATCCGTCGTGACGGCGACCGTCGATCGGCTGGCACCACTCGCCACCGCGGTCGAACGCGACCATCTGATCAATCGATCGGTCGCCCGCCTCGACGGCCTCGACGTGCTCGAGGAGTTCCTGCGTGACCCCGACGTCGACGAGGTGATGGTGAACGGTGGCCGACAGGTCTGGATCGAGCGACTCGGTGTGGTCCAACATGTCGGCGAACTCGCGACCGGTGCGATCGACACCGTACTGGAACGAATCCTCGCTCCGCTCGGCAAACGACTCGACCGGACGAACCCGATCGTCGACGCCCGCCTACCCGACGGCGGGCGGCTGTGCGCCGTGGTGGCGCCGGTCGCGATCGATGGCACGACGGTCTCGATCCGCCGTCACCGAACCAGGGAGATCCCGGTGGCCGAGTTCGCGTCGCCCTCCGTCACCCGCCTCCTCGCTCGGCTCGTCGACGTCCGCGCCAACATGATCGTCACCGGAGCGACCTCGTCCGGCAAGACGACCCTGCTGGCGGCGATGCTCGCCTCCGTTCCGACCGGTGAGCGCCTCGTCGTCATCGAGGACACCGCCGAGCTGGTGCTGACCGCTCGGCACGTTGTCCGACTCGAGGCCCGCGTCGCCAACGTCGACGGGGTCACCGCCATCGACACCCACGACCTCGTTCGCACCGCCCTGCGCCTGCGTCCCGATCGGCTCGTCGTCGGCGAGTTCCGTGGTGGAGAGGTCCTCGCCGTGGTCCAGGCGCTCAACACCGGCCACGACGGTTCACTGTCGACGTGTCACGCCAACAGCGCACTCGACGGGATCCGCCGCATGGAAACCCTCGCGATGCAGGCCGCACCCAGCTGGCCCCTCGCCGCGATCCGGCTCCACGTCAGCCGATCGATCGACGCGGTGGTCCATCTCGAGCGTCTGCCCGCCGGTGGTCGGCGCATCGTCGAGATCGTCGAGATCGAGGTGACGGACGACGAACCGCGCGGCCGGTTGCTGGCCGACGCGAACGGAGTCGTCGCAGAACCCGAGCGGAGCCGGAAGTGACCGCTGCGCTGCTCGCCGCCGTGGGCGTGTTCATCGTGGCCCATCGATTCCGGCCGGCACCTGACCGTTGTCGATCGCCACGGCTGACGAGCAGACGGAGCACCGCCGGTCCGGCGCCCGCCCGCTGGGCCGCCACGTCGCCGCGGTCGTGGCGGTTCCGGCGCCGGACGACATCGGGCGACCCAGCCGAGCTCGCCGCGTGGTGTGACCAGTTGGCGCGGGCCGTTCGCAGCGGCGAGACACTGGTCGGCGCCGTCCGAACGACGACCCCACCGCCGAGCTCGAGTGTGGTGGTCGGCACGATCGCTCTCCGGGCCGAACGTGGCCTGCCGTTGTCCGATGCTGTCGCCACCGTCCCGAGCAGGGGCGATCTCGCCCTGGTCCTCACGGTGATCCGTGCGTGTGCCATGTCCGGCGGGCCGGCCGCCGAGCCGCTCGACCGAGCGGCGGCGGCGCTGCGCGCGCGCTCGGCCGAGCTTGCCGACCGACGTACTCAGAGCGCCCAGGCGCGCTTCTCGGCGATCGTCATGACGATCCTCCCGATCGCGCTGCTCGGCCTCTTGGTCATGACGTCGGCGTCGGTCCGCGGTGTGATCGGCACTCCGGCAGGGTCGTTCGTCGTGCTGGTCGGTGCAGCGCTCAACCTCGCAGGATGGCGATGGATGCGCCGGATCATCGATCGAGCGGCACGATGACCGGGCGGGCGCGACGAGGTGGCGACGGCCGTGCGATCGCCGAGCTCCCCGACACAATCGAGTTGGTCATCATCGGCGTGCGCGCCGGCCTCACCCCGACGATCGCGTTCGAGTCGGCGACGACCCACGCACCCGAGTCGATCCGGCCGACGCTCGACGAGGTGATCCACCGGCTTCACCGCGGCATGCGACTCGCGGACGCGCTCGGCGCGCTCCCTGAGCTGCTCGGGCCCGCAGCGGCAGCCTTCGCCGACGCGTTCGCCACGACCGATCGCTACGGGCTCCCGATCGAACCCGTGCTCGACCGGCTGGCCGCCGAGGTCCGGACGGAGCGCCGCCGCTTGGCCGAACGTCGCGCCCGAACCCTGCCCGTGCAGCTGGCTTTTCCACTGGTGGCCTGCACCCTGCCGTCGTTCGTGCTGTTGGCCATCGTCCCAGCCCTCCTCGGTGGCCTCGCGGCGCTACGCGCCGGGGTCCCCTGAATCCGACGCACCGGCATCCCACGAATCGTCCACCGGGACCGATCGCAGCCGATGCGCTGCCGACATCCAGCAACCAGCGAGAGGTCCTCTCATGTTCGACATCATCCATCTTCTGCGCTCCCGCCCCGACTGGCGGAGCGAACGCGGCCAGGCCACCACCGAGTACGCCCTCGTCCTCCTCGCCGCAGCACTCGTCGGCGTGCTCGTGATCGGTTGGGCGACCGCCGGCGGCGGGGCCGCTGCGATCGGCCGGCTGTTCGACAGCGTCATCGACTCCGTCATCGACCAGGTGTGATCGCCGCTCGCGATCGGGGGCAGGCAGCGATCGAGTTCGCGATCGCCCTGCCCCTGGTCGCCGTCCTCGTGCTCGGCATCGTGCAGGTCGTGGTGGTCGCCCGCGACCAGATCGCGGTCGAGCTGGCGGCCCGTGAAGGGGCTCGTGCTGCGTCGGTGGCCGCCAACCCCGGACCGGCCGCGGCGGCCGCCGCACGATCGGCGACGGCGCTGACACCGATCCAGGTCGGTACGACGAGCTCGTCGACGAAGGTCACCGTCACCGTCACCCACGAGTCGGTGACGCGGGTTCCGCTCATCGGCCCGTTCGTCGGCGACGTACGCCTGTCGGCATCGGTGACCATGGCGCGAGAGCCTCCATGACCGCCGGCGACGCGCCCGACATCGACGGACTACCCTGCGGCGCCGATGGACCTGCGCATCTCGATCCGTGACGTCGGCTCACGCACCGTCGTGGCGCTCGACGGCATCGCCGACCTCGGATCGGTTCCCGCTCTACAGGACCGACTCCGCCGCACGATCCGCCAGCACCGTGCGGGCATCGTGACCGTCGACCTCGATGGATTGACCATGATCGACGACGCCGCGCTCGGGGTCGTGCTCGGCGCAGCGGCCAGCGCGCGGGAGTCGGGCGGCGATCTCGAGGTCGTCTGCACGGCCGAACGTCTGCGCGCCCGACTCGCGACGACGAGATTCGACCTCGCCGTGACAGTGCGCGACTCGATCGTGTAGCACGGTTCACGTGCGAACCGTCTGGGTCCTCGGGGATCAACTGAACCGTGCGATCGGAGCGCTCGCCGACGCCGAACCCGAGAGCGACCGGATCCTGCTGATCGAAAGCGCCGCATTGCTCGACTCGAGACGTTGGCACCGTCAGCGAGCTCATCTCGTGATCACGGCGATGCGCCGGTTCGCGACCGAACTCGGTGAGGCCGGTTTCGAAGTCGATCTCCGTCGTGCTGCATCGCTGCGACGAGGACTGAGTGATCACATCGCCGACTTCGGACCAGACGGCGTGACGATGACCGAGCCGAACAGTTGGTCGATGCGTCAGCTCGTCGAAGGGCTCGACATCGAGCTCGTTCGCTCGAATCAGTTCCTCTGCCACTACGAACGGTTCGCCGAATGGGCGAACGAGCGGGGCAACCTCCGTCTGGAGGACTTCTACCGCTGGCATCGGCGCGGGCTCGGCTACCTCATGGACGGCGACGAACCGGTCACGGGGCGATGGAACTACGACCGCGAGAACCGGGAATCGCTCCCCTCCCAACTGCCCGATTGGCCTGATCCGCAGCGAAGCCGTCTCGACGAGATCGACCGCGACGTGCTCGATGGGCTGCCGGCCACGTGTTTCGGGGCCGAACCGGACGGCACTTGGGCGACAAGTCGACGTGCGGCGTTGTCACGGCTGCGCCACTTCGTCGACCACGTGCTGCCCATGTTCGGACCGCACGAGGACGCGATGACGACGCGCTCCTGGCATCTCGCCCACTCCGTGCTGTCGCCCTATCTCAACCTGGGACTCCTCCTCCCCGGGGAGGTGTGCGACGCCGTGCAGGACGCCCATGACGCGGGGCGCGTCGAGATCGCGTCGGCCGAGGGGTTCATCAGGCAGGTCATCGGCTGGCGCGAGTACGTCTGGGGTGTGTACTGGCTGCGGATGCCCGGGGCTCGCTCGGCCAATCATCTCGGGGCCGATCGCCCCCTGCCCCCGGTCCTCGTCGGCGAGGGAACCACCGACATGCGGTGCCTGCAAACCTGCCTCGACGGCATCGACGCACGCGGCTACAACCATCACATCCAACGCCTCATGGTGCTCGGCAACCTGGCCTTGCTCGGCGGTGTCGATCCGTGGGCGATGACCGAATGGATGTGGTCCAGCTTCGTCGACGGGGCCGAGTGGGTCATGGTGCCGAACGTGATCGGGATGGCGTTGCACGCGGACGGCGGCGCGATGGCCACCAAGCCCTACGCGGCGGGGGGCAACTACATCGACACCATGTCGGACTATTGCGGCGACTGCCGATTCGACCGCGCTCAGCGCGTCGGCGATGACGCGTGCCCGTTCACCACCCTGTACTGGGACTTTCTCGCCCGCCACGCCGATCGGTTCGGCAAGAATCCTCGGATGGCACGCCAGGTCGGCGCAGCGCGCCGGTTGAAGGACCTCGAAAACGTCCGCGAACGCGCGGTCGAGGTGCTCGACCGGCTCGATCGAGGTGCGCTGTGACCTCGGCCGCCGAGCCGTACACCGCCGTGATCTTCTCGAGCGAGCGTTCTGACCTCGACCCCGACGAATACGACGCGATGGCGGTGCGCATGGCCGAGTTGGCGGCTCGACAGCCGGGCTACCGAGGGCTCGAGACCGCCCGCGACCCGAACGGATTCGGTATCACGGTGTCGTACTGGGACTCCGAGGAGCACGCCCGCGCGTGGAAACAGCAGACCGAGCACCTGGAGGCGCAACGGCTGGGCAGGGAGCGGTGGTACCGCAGCTACCGGCTGCGGGTTGCGACGGTGGAGCGCGAGTACACCTACGATCAACCGCATGTGTCGAGCGACGGGGACACGAACGACTGAACACGACCTACGGCGGTGGCGACAACGTCCGAGCGGTGAACGTGGACTTCGCCGAGGTGGGTCGGCTCGCCGTGAGGGCGGCACGGACTGGCAACCATGAACGAACCCGACGAGATCCTCCATATCGCCATGCCCGACGACTGGGCCGCGGCCCGTGGTGTCGGCGAGTACCGGGTCAGCACCCGAGGCCGGTCCCTCGACGACGAGGGCTTCATCCACTGCTCCTACCCCCGACAGCTGGAAGGCGTCGCCAACCGCGTCTTCGGCGACATCGTCGAACTCGTGCTGCTCCACATCGAGCCGGACTTCCTCGATGCCGAGATCCGCGTCGAGCCGGCAGCCGAGGGAGGCGAGGAACGCTTCCCCCACATCTACGGCCCCATCCCGACGACCGCCGTCGTGGCGACCACCTGGTGGGACCGCGGCGAGGACGGGATCTGGCACCGCCCTCACACCATGTGATCACACCCCTCGGGTTCGGCGCGGTCCTCGTCGGCTCCTGAGCATCGGCGGCGACGTCCCGTCAGGCGATCTCACCACATCGCGGTGCCCGGCGCTCCCTTGAACGGACCGGTCACGTTCGCCGTGATCCATCCCCCGTAGAAGTCGCCGTCGTTCGACTCGACACGTTCGTCGTCGACCCAGCACTCGTCGAGCGCCTGTGCGTAGAACGCCCGGTGGCCGAGCAACTCGGCGAATGCTGTTGTGGGGTCGGGATACGACCACGTCGCCCGCACGGCGATCGAGTCGCCGACCACGACGTCGGCGTAGGTCGCCACACCCTTCCACTCACAGAACGTACGGTGCTCACTCGGGCGGAGGAACACGTCGGCGACGTGCTCGAACGCCACGTAGTAGGCGGGCGCCTGGCTGGTCTCCAGCACGCGTAGCGCTCCCGGCGCATCGACGATCGTCTCACCACCGTGCACCACCCTGATCCGCCAATCGACGCGCTCGACGCGCGGCGGGCGGGGAAAGTCCCACACCGACTCGACGGGTTTGCCGTTGCTCGCGATCTCGCCCACGCAATCAGCCTCGCGCCGGGTCGTTCGACGTGCCTCACCGTCGAAGCAGCGGAGACCAGATTCGTGCGCGTCAGGTGGTGACCATCGGGCTTTGCGCTGATTCCCGACCCCGCTGGTGCGGGGAGCGTGTGTCAGGGGCCGGAGAAGACGCCGCTGTTGTCGGCTGCGAGGTTGGCGTAGTACGTGGTCTTCGGGTCGTACGACTCCGCGGCCTGCTCCCACGACGCCAGTTCCTTGCGTCCGACCACGAACCAGTGCACTTCGTCCGGGCCGTCGGCCAGTCGCAGGGTGCGTTGGCTGGCGTACATGCGAGCGAGTGGCGTCCACTGCGACACGCCGGTCGCACCGTGCATCTGGATCGCCTCGTCGACGATCTGGCACGTCCGGATCGGCACCATCGCCTTGACCGCGCTCACCCAGACCCGAGCCTCGGCGTTGCCCAGCTCGTCCATCGCCTTCGCGCCCGTGAGCACCATGCGGCGCATCGCCTCGATCTCGATGCGCGCCTTCGCGATCACCTCGACGTTCCTGCCCAGGTTCGAGATTCGCTTGCCGAACGCTTCGCGCGACAGGCCGCGCTGAGCCATCAGCCCGAGTGCCCGCTCGGCAGCGCCGACCGACCTCATGCAGTGGTGGATGCGACCCGGTCCGAGCCGGAGTTGCGAGATCTCGAAGCCGCGACCCTCCCCCAGCAGCATGTTCTCCGCCGGGACGCGCACATCGTTGAATCGGACGTGCATGTGTCCGTGGGGTGCGTCGTCCTCTCCGAACACGTGCATCGGGCCCACGATCTCGACGCCGGGCGTGTCGCGCGGCACGAGAATCTGCGACTGGCGCTCGTGCACGGGCCCCTCCGGATTGGTCTGGAGCATCACGATGAAGATCTTGCAGCGGGGGTCGCCGGCGCCCGAGGCGTAGTACTTCTCGCCCGAGATGATCCACTCGTTGCCGTCCTTCACGGCTCGGCAGGCGATCTGCTTGGCGTCGGAGGATGCGACATCCGGTTCGGTCATCACGTACGCGGATCGGATCTCGCCGTTGAGCAGCGGTTGCAGCCACTGTTCCTTCTGCTCGGGTGTGCCGACCCGCTCGAGCACCTCCATGTTGCCCGTGTCGGGCGCCGAGCAGTTCAGGCACTCCGACGCGATCGGGTTCTTGCCCAGCTCCATCGCGATGTAGGCGTAGTCGAGGTTCGAGAGGCCCTCGCCGGTCTCGGCGTTCGGGAGGAAGAAGTTCCACAGGCCGCGCTCCTTGGCCTGATTCTTCAACTTCTCGAGCAGCTCGAGCTGGCCGTCGCCGTATCCCCAGTGCTCGGCGCGGCCTTCGCCCAGGCGGAAGAACTCCTCGGTGTTCGGTTCGACCACCTCGGCGATGAACTGCTTCACCGATTCGTACAGCGGGCGGGCCCGCTCCGACATCCGTAGGTCGTACATGTCGACGGTGGACTCGAGTGCTGTCATCTGCCGCTCCTTCTCGCTCGGGCAACGCGACGAACATACCGACGGACGGATCGGTACGCCCCATCCGAGGGCCATGGACCGATTCAGGTGGGCTTGCGGTGCCCACGGCGATCGCCGCGCCGGATGAATCGTGCTTGTTCGGCTTCGAGCGCCGCCTCCTCGGCGACGAGCCGCTCGAGGCTCGCCAGGCGCGCCGGGTCGAGGGTGCCGTCGCTGACCGCCGCCTGTACGGCACAGCCGGGCTCACGGTCGTGCTTGCAGTCCCTGAAACGGCAGTGATCCATCAGGCCGAACACATCCGCGAACGCCTGCTCGATGCCACGCCCGGACAGCCACAGGCTGACCGCTCGAACGCCCGGCGTGTCGATCAGCCAACCTTCTCCCGGCAGCCGGAGCAGTTGCGCCGCAATCGTCGTGTGGCGGCCGCGCGAGTCACCTTCGCGCACTGCACCGGTGTCCATCACCTCGTCGTCGAGCAGGGCGTTGACCAGTGTCGATTTGCCGACCCCCGAGGCGCCGAGGAACGCCAGGGTTCGGTTCCCCCTCGCATACTCGCGGACCGAGTCGATGCCGGAGCGCGTGCGCCCACTGGCCACGAGTACCGGAACCCCCAGCGTCACGTCGGCCAGTTCGGAACGGGTCGGATCTGGGTCGTCGACCACGTCGGCCTTCGTCAGCACGACCACCGGTTCGGCGCCCGAATCGAACGCCAGGACGAGCTCGCGCTCCAGCCGGCGCTGGTTGGGCGGTGAATCGAACGAGTGCACGAGAAAGACGACGTCGATGTTGGCCGCCAGCGGGTCTGCCTCGAACCGGTCACCGTCGAAGGACGCCCGCCGGACGAAGGCCGACGTCCGCTCGACGATGTGCTCGACACGTTCGGCATCGTCCGACGGCACCACCCAGTCCCCGATCGCGACGTCCACGAAGAGATTGCGGATCCGGAGTGGATCCGTGTCGGCGGCATTGCGCATGACCCTGCTCCAGCCGCGATCGATCCGCGAGACGCGACCTGGTGCTCCGGGCGCTCCGATCGCATCCCACGAGGCCTGCAAGGCATCGTTCCAGCCGAGTTCGCGATCGGGCACCACGACCGGACGGTATCGGACGGCGACGACATGCCGAGGTGCCCCCGGCCACGGGGCACATGGCAAGCGCGGACCTGGTGACGCCGACCCCGGGCCGTGAGATGATGAACGGCATGCGAATTGCGCTCGTCGTCTACGAGGGAGTCCTCGACGACGAGTGCGAGGCGTTTCGTTCGGTGCTCGGGCTGCTCCGGGACGCGGAGCTGCTCAGCGTGGCTGCAGCCCGACGCGTCTACGCCGGGCCGGGTGGAAGCCAACCGGTCGACCTCAGCTTCGACGAGCTCGATCACGCCGACGTGGTGGTGGTCCCCGGCGGGCTCGGATGCGAACGCGCTGCCGACGATCCACAGCTCCGGGAGTTCCTGCATCGGATGGAACGCTCCGCCCGATTCGTCGCGGCCAGCTCGACCGGCACCGTGGTGTTGGCCTCGGCCGGTCTCCTCCACGGTGCGCCCGCCGCCACCCACTGGCTCGCCACCGACCTGCTGCGCCGGTACGGCTCTGAGGCCGATCGACGTCGGCTCGTCGTGACGGGCAACGTGATCACGTGCGAGGGCAGCATCAGTGCCGTCGATGCTGCGTTCACCCTCGTCGAACGACTGGAGGGTTCGGCCGCCGTCGATCGGATCCGCGCGACCCTCCTCGAGCGTGGGGAACCACTGCTCCGCGAGCCGTCGTGGTGGGAGCGACTCTTGGAGCAGACGATCGGCCGCACGAGCGTTCTGCCGGCTCGCCCCGCTCGACCTGCACCGCGCGATGCACCACCCGAGCGCCCGCCGATCACGCCCCTATCGGTGATGATCGAACTGGTCGACGACGATGACCTGGCGCGCCGGATGAAGCGGCGCGCGAACCGCCACCGACGTCACTGAGCCGCCGGCCAGTCGGCGGCGAGCCGGCGTGGAGCGGCACGCCCCGAAGTGGGAGTCGGCGCTTTCCCGGGCACACTCCCTCCCGGTGGCGCCTTGACAAGGCGCCCGTCCATCCCCTAGCCAAAGGCAGCAATGGCGAAGCCGCTCGTCGTCGTGGAGTCACCCGCGAAGGCCAAGACCATCTCCAAGTTCCTCGGCGACGCCTACGACGTCCGCGCTTCGGTGGGCCACGTCGCCGACCTGCCCAGCAAGGGCTTGAACATCGACGTCGACAACGGGTTCAAGCCGACCTACGAGCTCACGGACCGCGGCAAGCAGGTCGTGAAGGATCTCCGGGCCGCACTCAAGGACGCATCCGAGCTGTACCTCGCGACCGATGAAGACCGGGAGGGCGAAGCGATCTCGTGGCACCTCGTGGAGTACCTCAAACCGAAGGTGCCGGTGAAGCGGATGGTCTTCCACGAGATCACCAAAGCGGCGATCGATCACGCGATCGACAACCCGAGAGGTATCGACTACGGCCTCGTCGACGCGGCGGAGACCCGTCGCATCCTGGACCGGCTGTATGGCTACGAGGTCTCGCCGGTGCTGTGGCGTCGCGTCAACAGGGGCCTGTCGGCCGGCCGCGTGCAGAGCCCGTCGATCCGCCTCATCGTCGAACGCGAACGCGAGCGGATCGCCTTCGTCCCCGCGGACTACTGGGACATCGACCTGGTCACGGCCACCGATCCGTCGTTCGAGGCCAAACTCGTCGCCGTCGACGGCGACAAGGTGGCATCCGGCAAGGATTTCGACGACCGCGGTCAGGTGAGCGCCAAGGCCGTCGCGGTCGACGAGGCCAGGGCGCGTGCCCTCGCCGGCGGTCTCGAGGGCGCCACGTTCTCGGTGCGGTCGGTCGAGGAGAAGCCATATCGGTCATCACCGAAGCCGCCGTTCATGACATCGACCTTGCAGCAGGAAGGTGGGCGCAAGCTGCGCTTGTCGTCGTCGCAGGTGATGCGGCTCGCTCAGAGCCTCTACGAGCGCGGCTTCATCACCTACATGCGAACCGACAGCGTGACGCTGTCGGACGAGGCGATGAAGGCGACACGCGCTGCGATCTCGAGCGAGTACGGCCAGAACTTCGTGTCACCACAGCCCAAGCAGTACACGTCGAAATCGAAGAACGCCCAGGAGGCGCACGAGGCGGTACGCCCCACCACGCCGTATCGCTCGCCGAAGCAGGTGGAGGGCGAACTCAACAGCCAGGAGCTGGCGCTGTATCGGCTGATCTGGCAGCGGACGCTGGCGTCGCAGATGGCTGATGCAACCGGCGTGACCGTGAGCGTTCGACTCGGCGCGGTGTCCGAGCACGAGCACACCGACTGCGAGTTCAACGCATCGGGGACGACGATCACCTTCCCCGGCTACCGCGCTGTCTACGTTGCGGCCGACGACGATGGCGACGGATCCAAGGAGGCCCTGCTGCCTCCGCTCGCCCGAGGCGAAGTCGTCCCGGTCGAGTCGCTCACGCCGAACGGGCACACGACGAGCGCACCAGCGCGCTTCACCGAGGCGTCGCTCGTGAAACGTCTGGAGGAGCTCGAGATCGGGCGTCCGTCGACCTGGGCGTCGATCATCCAGACGATCCAGGATCGCGGCTACGTGTGGAAGAAGGGTCAGGCGCTCGTACCGACGTGGACCGCGTTCGCCGTCGTGGGGCTGCTCGAGCAGCACTTCACCGACCTCGTCGACTATGAGCTCACCGCCAAGATGGACGATGATCTCGACGAGATCGCCAATGGGCGCCAACAGAAGGACGAGTGGCTCCAACGCTTCTACTTCGGCGACGACCACCAGCTGCCGGGCCTGAAGCGGATCGTCGAGGAGAACCTCGACAAGATCGACGCCGCCGAGATCAACACCTTCCCGCTCGGCCACGACGCCGACGGCGCCCTCGTCGTCGTGAAGCCCGGCAAGTACGGGCCCTACGTCAAACGCGGCGACGACACGGCCAGCGTCCCCGAGGACCTGCCACCCGACGAGCTCGATGTCGCCAAGGCGGTCGAATTGCTCTCGCTCCCCAAGAGCGACGAACCGATCGGCGAACTCGACGGCTATCCGGTGTTCGCGAAGAACGGGCGCTACGGGCCGTACGTGCAATGGGGAGCGCCCGACAACCTGCCACCGGGGCTCGAGAAACCGAAGATGGCCAGCCTGTTCCAGACGATGACTCTCGACCGGATCACGGTCGACGAAGCGGAGCAGTTGCTCCGGTTGCCGCGCTCACTCGGTCAGGATCCCGCCGACGGCAAGGAGATCGTCGCGAACAACGGGAGATACGGGCCGTACGTCGTGAAGGAGAAGGACTTCCGCTCGATCGACTCCGAGGAGCAGCTGTTGACGATCACCCTCGACGAGGCGTCGAAGATCTTCCAGCTTCCCAAGGTGTTCAAGCGTGGCGGTCGCAACATGGCCGCCAAGGGGCCGCTCCGCGAGTTCGGCACCGACCCCGTGAGCGAGCGCCCGGTCGTCGCCAAGGACGGCCGGTTCGGCGTGTACGTCACCGACGGCGAGACGAACGCATCGATCGGCAAGGGCGACCGGATCGAGGAGATGACCCCGGCCCGCGCCTTCGAGCTGCTCGCGATCCGCCGCGACACCGTCACCGCCAAGGGCGGGACCACGACGAAGCGCGCCGCGAAGAAGTCGGCCGCCAAGCGCAAGCCCGCCAAGAAGCAGCCCGCGAAGAAATCGTCGGCCTGAACACCACGCCCGGCGCGAGCCTCGGCCCGGTCGGCTGCGACGACGGGGCCACCTCACCCGGCTGAACCCGCTCCCCCGCTGGCCAACGCCCGGCGTCGACCGGGCCCCCGGACTCGGCGCGTGAACTCGGGACCACGATGCTCACCGACGTGCTCCAGCAGCGTCGCCGCTCGCTCGACGGGCCGTGGAACGTCATCTTCGACCCCCTACAGCGTCGCGCTGCTCACGACGCCCACCGGCGCCACCGGGCACGTCATCGACGACCCGCTCGGCGGCGCCGGGGACGTGGTGGCGGTCAGTCAATTGCTCGGCTGGTACTACGGCGATCGACACACCATCGCCGACTACACGTGACGTTCGGCGTTCGGTGAAACGATCGTGTTCACCGAGCTGGGTGCAGGCGCCAAGGCGGGGCGCCACGGCACCGAGGACGAGATATGGACCGAGCAGTTCCAGGCCGGGATCCACCGTCGTCAGATCGAGATGATCCGCCCCATCGCCACCGCGGTCGTCGGCGAGGTGGCCGGGCTCTCACCCCGGATCCCGAAGGACTTCCGTGCCCCGGTGCGCGTCCTCCCGGGCATCCAGGACGGCGACGACCGCAAGGGTCTCCTGATCGAGGAAGGCGAGCGCAAGCTCGCGTTCGTCGTGCTGAGAACGTTCTACGAAGAGATCGGCCGCTGACCCGCACCGAACCGGAGCCACCAATTCCCTCGCATCATCGGGTCGATCCGGGCTACGGTCTCACACATCGAGACGGCCAGCGGGAAGGGAACGTCGATGGCCAGACGAGCACTGTGGCGCAGGGGTGCCATCGTCGTCGGAGCGGTGGCCCTCGTCTCAGGCGGGCCGGCGCTCGCCGGCACCGACGAACCACCCGACATCGATCAGGAGCTGCTCGACGCGTTGCGCACCGAGATCCCCGAGGGTTTCCCCGGCGAGTCCGATCTCACCGAGGCGAGCGAGGAATTCGGGCGGCTCGTCTCGCTGTACGGCGAGAGCACGGCGGTGGGGCCGATCGGGGCCAGCAGCCAGCTGACCGGCCTCTGCGGGGGCTATGCCTACTCGTTCGAGGGAAACGGGGACCTGCTCGACGCCGTCATGGACGTCGGTGACGACAACCCGCCGGTTGACATCATCGACGGTGGTCAGGCCTTCACCTCCGACAACCCGTTCAAGGTGGATCCACGCGGCATCGTGCAGTACTACGGCTTCTCACCGGAGGAGGGCGACGGACCCGAGGACCACACCTGGTTCATCAAGACCAGCGGCATCAGCCTCGACAAGGGTGGCGACCCGAACACCGAGCTCAAGAATCGTAACTCGGGCATCGTCGACCTCGACAAGGACCTCCCGGTCAAGTTCTCGGCCAAGATCCAGGTCTCGGGCGAGATGAAGTCGAAGAACCAACCGACGTGTGTCGGCAAGGGGCACGTCGACGTGGTCGGCGACGGCTTGACCGACCCGGTCGGCATCGCGGGTCTGGCGCTCCTGGGCGGCGGCTTGTTCGGCCTGCTCTTCAACGCCCGCCCGGCCTACACCTACAAGAGCCGGGGATGACGATGAGCGATGTGAATACCGCCAGCCTGTCGGCCACGACGCAGCAACCAGTGGTACGGCGCCATCCCATCCGCGGCATCCTGTGGGGCCTCGTCATGGGGCTCGGTCTCACCGTGGTGCTCGTGGTCACCAAGATCATCAGCCTCGACCTGGTGACGATGATCATCGTGACCGCGATCGCCACCTTCGTCGGGATCCTGTGGAGCACGATCGGACCGGCCAAGCCACCGGAGGGCCCGGCGCCGGCGACCGTCAGCGTGGCCGTCGCACCGGCGACCACAGCCGCCACAACAGGCGTCGACCCCATGCCGTCCCCAGCCGCGCCGTCCGACGACGGCGACTCTGGCGAGAGCGGCGACGCGGGCGATGGCGGCGACGGCGGTGGCGACTGACGAACTCGAACCCCTGACGCACACGAGCCCGGGTCGATGCACGACCCGGGCTCGCTGTGACGAATCCGTCCAGGGATCCGGCGAACGGGAGTGGACTACTCCTCGACGATGAAGGCGGTCACCATGCCGAACATGCCGTCGTCGCGCTCGGCGTGGGTGAGGATGTGGCAGTGCCAGGCCCACACGCCCGGGTCGGTCAGCTGATAGAGCACGGTGTAGCGCTCACCGGGAGCGATGTTGATCGTGTCGCCCGGGATCGGTACGAGGAGTTCCTTGCCGTCCTTGGCGATGATCCACCCGAGCGGCTGATGGAGGTGCATCGGGTGTGCCTGCAGGCCCTCGTTCTGGTAGTGGACCATGACCGTGTCACCGACCTTGCCGCTGTACGGCTCGGTCGCCGGGAAGCTCTTGCCGTTGAGGCTCAGACCGATCACGCCGGCGTCGTTCAGGGTCATCTCGATCGTCTGATCCGGTTCCGCCTTGAATCCCTGGTCGAGCAGCACCTGTGGCGTCTGCATCTGACCGATCGTGATGGTGCCGAACAGTCCGTCGAGCACCTGGCTGGCACCGTTGTGAGAGTGGTAGATGCCGACCGCCGGCTCGAGCGCTTCGAACTCGTAGACGAACTCCTCGCCGGGCTCGACCGCAGCCTGCGTGTACGGCGGCACGCCGTCCATGTTGTTCGGTACCCGGATTCCGTGCCAGTGGATGGTGGTGGGCGTCGGGAGCTCGTTCTTGAGGATGACCCGCACCTGGTCCCCGACCTCGACGTGGATCGACGGGGCAGGCACGGTGCCGTTGTAGGTGTACGCCTCCACGATCTTGCCGGGCTCCACCTCCCAGTCGGCCAGCATGGCGGTCACCACGAACTCCTTGTAACCGTCGGCCGTCGTCTCGAAGTCGAGCGGCTGACCGCCGAACTCGCTCTTCTCCTCTTCGATGAAGCGCAGCGCACGGTCGTCCATCGCGGTCTGCATCTCCTGCCAGGTCGCGAATCCGTGGTAGTGATCGATGCTCGAATCGGATCCGACGTTGGTCCCGGTGTAGGCCCCGGCCTCGGCGTTCATGATGATGTGGAGGTTGCCGTTCATGCCCGCCTCGTTGTGACCCGGGATCTCACAGAACATCGGATACACCCCGACACCCAGCTCACCGAGCTCGAGGTCCTGCGACTCTCCTGGCTGGAGATCGCGCGACCGACTTCCGAGGATCGCGATGTTGTGCACCTGCGAGTCGACGTTCGTCACCCGAACGGTCACGTCGCCAGGAGGTGCCATGATGTGCTGAGGCGACAGTTTCAGCGCCCCGAGATCCATCTCGATGATCGAGACCTCGCCGGAGCCTCCGGCCCCTGCCGCCTGCTCCGGGGCGCCGACGCGCCCGAGCGCGAAGAATCCGAGGAAGAGCGCCGCGACCGCGATCGCCACCGCGGCCCAGTTCAAGAACGAACGGTCGTCTGAGGTCATCCGGCCAGTCTGTTGTTGGTCCGGACCACCGACTAGGGACCAAAGTCCCAGCGGATCGGGACCGCTGGCACGAAGTGCGCACCGCCCAGGTCAGAACGGTGCCGACCAGCGCAACACGGCACCCTTGCCCTCGGCGGGATCGCGCGCCGACAGGCTGCAACGACCACCGAACGCCGCGGCGCGCGACTGCAGGTTCGCGAGCCCGTGCCCGCCACGCAGTGCAGCCTCGTCGACCGGTGGCCCGACACCGTTGTCGGTCACCGCCATCTCGACGCTGTCACCGACGATCGAGACGACGACATGGGCCTGGGACGCCAGAGCGTGACGGGCGACGTTGCCGAGCGCCTCCCGCATCGACGCCACCATCTCGGTGCGAACCTCGTCGGAGAGCGCCGACTCCACCGGGCCCTCCATCCTCAACGATGGGGTGAATCCCAGCACGCGGCTGGCTTGTGCCATGACGTCGGCGAGCTCTTGACCCAGCGCCCCGCGGTGCGTTGCCGTTCCGAGGGTGAACACGATGGTGCGCACCTCGGAGATGATCCGGTCGATGTCGTCGATGATCATCTCGAGCTTGGTCTGGGTCGCCGGATCGGCCAACGAGGCCGTCGCCTGCACTGACAAGCCCATGCCGTACAGGTGCTGCAACACGACGTCGTGCAGGTCGCGGCCTATGCGCTCACGTTCGGAGACGAGCGCCAGCTGCTCGTTGGCAGCGGCCAGCCGCGATTGGTTCTCCTGTCGTTCGGTGATGTCACGGACCGCAGTGATGACGTACTGATCGCCGTGCTCGAATGGGCTGAGTGAGATCTCGACCGGTACGCGGTGGCCGTCGGGACGCTCGAGCGCGAGCTCGAGCCCGGCTCCCATCGGGCGCTGCGAGGGGCGCTCGCCGTAGCCCCTTCGGAGCTCGACGTGGCGGCCACGAACTGCGGTCGGCACGAGGTCCTCGACGCGACGGCCCACCAGGTCGTCGGTTCCTGCCAGCTGTTCCATGGAGCGATTCGCGTACACGATGAAGCCGTCGCGATCGACGATCAACACACCGTCGGGCGCGAGTTCGACGGCGTGGGTGAGCAGGGCGGGATCGCTGGGAACCGTCACGGCGCCACGGTACCGCGGCGCCTCGTGAACCGGCGGAGTGACCAAGGTCCCTTGCCTCTGCAACGTTCACCTGCTCCACTGTCGGAATGACCCGGATCAGCGCATTCTTGATGGACGACCACGAGGTCGTTCGTCAGGGTGTACGTGCGCTCCTGGAATCGACCGGCGAGATCACGGTGACCGGAGAGGCGTCGACGGCCGCGGAGGCGTTGGCGCGAATACCGGCGGTGCGCCCCGATGTTGCGATCCTCGACGTGCGCGTCCCGGACGGAAACGGGATCGAGGTCTGCCGCGAGGTACGAAGCAGCGTCGGCACCAACTGTCTGATGCTGACGTCCTACAGCGACGACGAGGCGCTCTTCGAGGCGATCATGGCAGGAGCCTCCGGATACGTGCTCAAGCAGATCCGCGGCGCCGAGTTGCTCGACGCGGTGAAGCGCGTCGCCGCCGGTGAGTCGCTGCTCGATCCGGCGATCACGGGTCGCGTGCTCGAGCGGCTCCGTGCGCCGTCGGAGGAAGACGAGCGCCTGGCACGCCTGACGCCGCAGGAGCGCCGGATCCTGCATCACATAGCGGACGGCATGACGAACCGTCAGATCGCGAACGAGATGCACCTCGCGGAGAAGACGATCAAGAACTACGTCTCGAACCTCCTCACCAAGCTGGGCATGGAGCGACGGACCGAGGCCGCCGTCTTCGCGACGAAGCTCGAGCTGAGCGGCCAGCACATCGAACCCTGACCGAGCGTCGCACTGCATCAAGGATGCGCTGGCCAGCGATATCGCTCGAGTCTCCGGGTGACAGCGCTGTCGATAGGGTGCTGCTCCGATGTCGACGCCGGTGTACATCGCCTTCGAAGGCGCGGAAGGGTGTGGTAAGAGCACACAGTCGCGCCGACTCGCCGAGGCGATCGACGCCGTCCTGACTCGCGAGACGGGCGGCACCGAGATCGGACGACGACTGCGCGACATCCTCCACGACACGGACGTCACCGACCTGAACGATCATGCCGAGACGCTCATCGTCGCCGCGGACCGTGCCCAGCACCTCGCCGAGATCGTCCGCCCGGCACTGGCAGCCGGCCGGCACGTGGTGAGCGATCGGTCGGTGTACTCGAGCCTGGCGTACCAGGGGTACGGCCGAGGACTGCCCGTCGACGAGGTGAGGTTGGTCAACGAGTGGGCCGTCGACGACACCTGGCCGGATCTCGTGGTACTGCTGCAGGTGCCCGACGAGGTCGCGGCAGAGCGGATGCGACGCCGCCAACTCGACCGGTTCGAGCAGGCCGGCGATGCGTTCCACGCCCGTGTCGTCGCCGGATTCGCCGACATGGCCGCCGCTGACGCAGCGCGGTGGGTGGTGGTCGATGCGTCCGGACCGCTCGACGAGGTGACCCGCACGATCCGCGCCGTCGTGGCCGAACGGCTCGGGGTCTGACCATCATGGCCTCGATCTGGAACGACGTCGTCGGCCAAGGTGCGGCGGTCGAGCGCCTCATGAAGGCGGCGGCTGCGCCCGTGCACGCCTATCTGTTCATCGGTCCCTCGGGATCGACCAAGCGGGAGGCGGCTCGAGCGTTCGCGGCATTGCTCCTCAGCCGGGGCGACGATCCGACGGCTCGTGACGCCGCGCTGGCCCTTCGCGGCGAACACCCGGACGTCAAAGAGGTCGTGAGGGCCGGTCCCGCGATCTCGTTCGACCAAGCGCGCGAGATCGTTCGCACGGCATCGCTCGCGCCGACCGAGGGCGAGCGCAAGGTACTGATCCTCGACGAATTCCATCTCCTCCGCCCGGAGGGGGCCGCACTGCTCCTCAAGACGATCGAGGAGCCACCGGAGTCGACGACGTTCGTGATCCTCGCCGACTTCGTCCCGCACGATCTGATCACGATCTCGTCGCGTTGCGCCCGGATCGACTTCCGGATGATCGACGAGCAGCACATCGCCGATCGGCTGGTGATCGAAGGTGTCGATCCTGACTCGGCCGTCGAGGCGGCCGCTGCGGCCGGTGGCAGCCTCGACCGGGCCAGGGTGCTCGCCGCCGATCCGGAGCTTGCGGCGCGGCGACGGGCCTTCGCCGAAGTGCCGATGGGTCTCGATGGCACGGGCTCCACGGTGATGCGACTGGTCGACGATCTGCTCGGCCGAATCGAGGCCGCCGCCGCGCCGGTCGCCGATCGTCACATCGCCGAGATAGCGATGATGGATGAGCGCATCGAGCGGTACGGCGAACGCGGGAGCGGGAAGAAGGCCCTGGAGGAGCGCCACAGGCGTGAGCTGCGACGTCACCGGACCGACGAGCTGCTCGCCGGGCTCACCGTGATCGCAGGGGTCTACCGGGACGCTCTCGTCGCAGGGTCGGCGCCACGCCCCGAGGCCGCCGCCGACGCTGTCGTTCACATCCATCAGGCGATGGAAGCGTTCGAGCGCAACCCGAATGAGCCGCTGCTGCTTCAGTCACTGCTGTGGTCGCTCCCCGTGTTGAGCGGAGCCGGCGGCCGATAGGCTCCCATGCCGCCGCCCAGATAGCTCAGTCGGTAGAGCAACGCACTCGTAATGCGTAGGTCAGGGGTTCAATTCCCCTTCTGGGCTCTGAGAAACACCTGGTAGATAGATGTTTTTCGAGACAGCTTGCGTGGTCAACGAACGCTAACCAAGCAGCTAACCAAGAATTCGGTTTTGGATTGCCGGTATGAAGGGCTCATTGCGTGAGCGCCAGGCCGGCAACTGGGAGTTGATCGTTCAGCTCCACGCGCGACCCGGAGACCGGCCTGCGCAAGCAGCTCAGTCGCACCCACTACGGCACCAAACGCGAAGCGCAGCGAGCACTCGCCGCGCTCGTGGCCAAGGTGTCGGAGGGCAAGATCACCTCGACGGCCAAGACGCTCGGCCAGCTCCTCGACTCGTGGATCGACCACGTCGAGGGGTCGCTCTCGCCCACCACAGTGCGCGAGTACCGCCGCTTGACGGAGCGGTTGATCAAGCCCGACCTCGGCCGGCTGCGCCTCGGCCGGATCACGACGAAGCGGCTCGACGACTACTACGCCGTGCTCTCGAAGGAGCGCGGCCTCTCCCCCGCCACGATCCGCCACGTACACGCCGTGTTCCGGGGCGCGTTCGGTCAGGCGGTGAAGTGGAGCATCGTGCCGATGAACCCGGCGGCTTCCGCGTCGCCGCCGAAGCTCCGTCAGCGCGAGATCAATCCTCCGTCGATCACAGACGTGAAGCGCATGCTCGAACTTGCCGACGAGGACGACCCGGAGTACGGCGCGCTGCTGCGCGTGCTGACGGCAACCGGTGCCCGCCGCGGCGAGGTGTGCGGTCTGCGTTGGTCGGACCTCGACCGAAGCACACGGACGCTGTCGATCACGCGGTCGATTGCCTCCGTCGCCGGTGGCACGGTCGTGAAGGACACCAAGACACACGCCTCACGCAGGATCGCACTCGACGACGCGACGGTCGGGGTCCTCGATGCCCAGCGTCGACGCCTCGAAGAACGGGCGGCAGCGTGCGAGGTGGTGCTCGATCCCGACGGCTACGTGTTCACCGAGTCGGCCGACGGCTCCGAGCCCCTGCACCCCGACACGATCACCGGCCGCTTCACTCGAGTGCGCAAGCAGGCCGGCCTCGACGGCGTGCGCCTCCACGACCTCCGACACCTCCACGCCACCCAGCTGCTCGCCGCCGGCGTCCCGGTTCGCGCCGTGAGCGGGCGGCTCGGCCACGCCAACGCTGCGACGACGTTGAACGTCTACGCCCACTTCCTCGAAGCCAGCGACCGCCAGGCCGCCGACGTCATCGCCGATCTCCTGGGTTGACCACCCGGCATACGCCCGAACGAAGCCGGTCGATCTCAATGGGGATGTAACTCGTCGTCAGGGCCCGAGAGCGGCAGCAGGCAGGACGACGACGCCGTCCGGGCGGGTGTAGCCGTATCCGGTGGCGGTGATCACGGCCAGTGTCGCCGGTTCGCCGACCTTGGTCGAGTCGACCTTGTCTCTGAAGGCGAGCAGGTTGGCAGCGGCCGTGTCGATGTCGTCCTGGCCGAGCTTCACTTCGAACGCGACCCAGCGTCCGTCGGCGGCGGTGACGACCGCGTCGATCTCCAGATCGTCGGAGTCCCGGTAATGCTGCACGGTGCCGTCCACCGCATCGGCGAATACTCGTAGATCACGAACGACGAGCGCTTCGAACGCGTACCCGAAGTAATTCAGGTCGGCGAGCAGCTGGTCCGGCCCAGCGCGTAGTGCCGCAACAGCAACAGATGGATCACAGAACTGCACCCGTGGCGAGGTGCGCAGACGGGCCCGGGAACGCAGATGGGATGACCATGCCTCGAGCGGGTCGATCATCATCAGGCGCTCCAAGGGTGCCAGGTAGTCGTACACCGTCGACCGTGCGAGGTCAGAGTCATCGGTGCTCGCGTCCTGTGCTATGCGGGTGACGACATAGTCCATGCCGATGTTGCGGGCGAGCGCCTGCAGGACCCGCAGGGCCAGCCTGGGATGCCGCCGGGCCGGGTCGATCGTGGGCAAGTCCACGTCGGTGATCGTGGTGACGTAGTCGATGTTCGCTCGCGCCGCAGCGGCGATCGTTCTCGTGAGGTTCAGCGGCCAACCACCACGAACGACCAGTTCGGCATAGCGGGGCACGGTGACCTCGGTCCGCTGTGCAGTCGGCCGGTGTCCGTCGAGCAGCGCCCCCAACGGCATCTCACCGGTCGAGTCGCCCGACTCGAAGAGGCTCATCGGTCGCATCGTCAGTCGGGCGAAGCGCCCGGCACCACTGTGACGTCGGGCGTCATCGGAGGGTGTGGCGGAACCAGTGAGGATGTACAACCCGCTGCCTTGGCGACGGTCAACCTCGGCGCGGACGTGGTTCCACACCCTCGTCGCGTCGAGCTGCCACTCGTCGATCAGCTGTGGTGGGTCACCGGACAGCACGAGCGTCGGGTCCACGCCGAGCGCGGCGCGTGCCTGATCGTCAGTATCGAGGTAGACGCGACTGGCGGCCTGCTGTTCGGCGGTGAACGTCTTCCCGCATGCCTTCGGACCTTCGACCAGCACCGCGCCGGCGGACCCAAGACGGCCGGCCAACACGGAATCGATGACTCGGGGGCGGTAGACAACCACGACGTGAGCCTACAGATTGCAGCAACTGCAGGCTACATCTTGCAGCACTTTCAGGATGCATGTTGCGGCCCGATTGGGCCAGTCGGCGTGCCGGCGGCAGCATCGGCGATCAGTGCGACGGCCGGATCTCGGTGGTGAGGATCTCCTCGATCCGATCGGAGATGTCCGAGCGTCCGCTTACGCCAGCCGCCGCAGCGTAGAAACGACGCTTCCCGTTCGGCGCATCGAGGAACGCCTCGATGGCCTCTCTGGTGATCTTCGAGACTGTGACGCCCCGGCGCTCGGCCTCGCGACGTAGTCGTGCGGCGACGACGGCGGGGAGCGTCACGGTCGTTCGGGGCATGTACTCCAGCATGCCGCATATCGGTAGCGCGGCACGGCGAAGCTGCAACTAGGGCGTCATTGCCGGGCCGGTCGGGAAGCGATGTCACAAGAAATTCTGTAACGGAGGGGTTGTTCGTGGGGCATTCATAGGTACCGGACATCTTGTCGACGTGCCGAGTTCGGCTCAGAACGTCATCGAGCGTGTCGCCAGGCCGGAATCGGCGCCGCCGTCGCCAGGAAACTGGCGAGCGACGGCTGGAATGTGTTCACCACCTGGTGGTCTGCCTACGACGAGACAATGGTTTGGGGTGCGAACCGTGGCGAGGTCGATGAGCTTCTTGAATCGACCGGCTCGAGCGGTATCGAGGCAGACCTATCTGATCCGGACACGCCGAGGAAAGTCTTCGACGCCGCCGAAGCGTCCGTCGGGCCGATTCGGGCGTTGGTGAACGTTCACACCTACGACCCCGGTGGTGGCCTCGATGAGATCGACGCCACCGAACTTGATCGCCATCTCGCGATCAACGTGCGCGGCACGTACCTGATGTGTCGCGAGTTCGCTCAGCGCCACAGGACGGAGCACGGCCCGGGGCGCATCGTGAACTACTTGAGTGGGCCACCTCTCGTCGGCTCGATCGCTTACGCCACCTCCAAAGGAGCTGTGCACTGGATGACGATGTCGATGGCCGGCGAACTGGCGTCTCGCGGTATCACCGTGAACGGGATCGATCCCGGTCCGACGGATACGGGCTGGATGTCACCCGAGCTGCGAGATCGTCTGAACGGAATGAGCCCGTCCGGTCGCATCTCCCAACCGAGTGACTCCGCCGACCTCGTCCGCTTTCTTCTGTCCGACGAAGGCGGCTGGATCACCGCCCAGTTCCTGCGATCCGACGGCGGGTTCTCCCAGTTGGCCACCCCCTGAATGCCAAACTTCCAACACCAGCTCGCGCGATACATGGCACCGCAAATAAGGGCCGAACTCGGTCACCATCGGGGCCGATGTCGCAGTGATTATGCGTGCCAATACCGAGCGGTCTCCCAGCTGGCGTAGAGCGTGCGTCCGGCGCACGTGCCGGGCAGCCTCCCGCAACTTGGTCCGCCTCGGCGCGTCGCGAGGGTGGAAGGAGTCTCTGCCCGTTCACCCGCCGTTTCTGGAGCGCTCCGGCACAAGGGCAGGTATCGGGCACTGGGGCAGCCGAATCGGGACTATTGCGTGTCGGACGATTAGCGACGAAAATTGCATTGCTTGACGGATGGGGGCGACCGTGGATGTAAAGGCGACCGCAGCGCGATCAGGGACAGCGGCCAGATTGCGGTGGCTTCTTGTCGTCGGTCTTCTGGCAGCAAACGTCGTGCTTCTGGCAATGGGGCTGCTCGCAGCCGTGTTCGGAGGGCGACTCACGAGCTGGGGCAGCGGCGCCGGCGGACTCGATGGTTGGGCCGACCTTTCCCAAACGATGTTCTCGCTCGTCGTCGGTGTTCTGGCCGGGATAGCCACCATCAGGGAAGGACGCTCGATCTGGCTTGCGGTCGGCGTCGGGATCACCGGACTGCTCATCGGTATTGGCTACCTAATTGTCAGCCATCTGGTCGACCCCTGCGCTCGCGGCTGGTGGGACTCATCGACGAGTTTCGGTGACACCGCTGCCTGCGCTGGGCCCGGTGACATTGCTGAACGCTTCCACCTCCTCCTGCACGCCGTCTTCGGGGTGATATCTGCGGGAGTCGCCGCGCTGATCTACAGACATCGACGCCTGTTCGGCTGGTGGCCGCCCGAAGCGATCTGAGCCGACGTCGAGTCAACCCTCAACCACATGCTCACGCTGCCCCGGGGCACGCGACCGACCCGCTCCGCACTGCCGATCGCGCTCGCTCCGTCTCGGCGCGCCGTCGGCACGCCGACGCTGATACTCACAGTGAATATCGGGTGCTCGGCTTGGGCCGAAGCCGAGTGGGTCGACAGCCGGGCCGTGGGAGAATATGGGCGGCGTTATGCGTGGGTTCACGAAGGAAGCACCTTGAGCGAGACAGATCGGTGGGAAGCGCTGGCGCTCGGGACCGTCGGGGCCTTTGTCGGTGTTGAGGTCGAGGTGTGGGACGCGGACGGTCGGCAGGGTGTGCCGGACGGCCGGTTTGAGATCGATGGTCGAATCGGGTTCGTCGAAGTGACAACGGATGCGAACCCGAATGCTCGCGGGGGCCGGAGAGCGTATGACGAGCGAGCGACGTGGCACATGGACGAGGTGGCTGGTTCGTACGGCGTTTGGATCGACCCCACCGTTCGGGACTGCCGCGCGTCGAGGTGACATCTGAGCTGGCTTGCCTGAGCGGCAGGCCTGAGCGGCAGGCCTGAGAGGATGACACTACGCCCAAGCCCTATCCCCAGGAGTTCCGTGACGACGTCGTGAAGGTCGCGAGGACACCTACATCGTGTTCGAGGAATCACCCGACGGAACCGGACCCCACGAACGAACATCCGGCGGCCTCAATCACCTTGCCTTCTTCGGTGGGTCACGCAGAGAAGTCGACACGATCACCGAAGCCGCCGTTGGCCATGGTTGGACCCTCCTCTTCTCCGACAAGCACCCGCGCGCCGGGGGACCCGACCACTACGCGTCCTACATGGAGAACAGCGACGGCTTCGAAGTCGAACTCGTCGCCGATGAGTCGTCGCCGACCTGAACCGTCGACACCGAACCCACTCGATATCGATCAAGCCGGCGTCGACCCGACACCGCTCAGGTACGGCACGTACGCGAGCGATCAGCCGCCCGAGAACGCGCATCGTTCAGGCATTTCCTTTGACTCCGTTGAGCGAAATCGTCGGAGCGCGATCGCCGCCCAGATGAACTCCAGGACGCCGAACAGCCACGAGCCGGTAGCGACTGCGTAGATGGCCGTGACCGCGCACGCCACGGAGAACGCTGCAATCCATCGCCGGTCGCGTTGTTCGAGCGCGTAGGACGTAACCATCACGACAGCAGCGACCACACCGAGCGCAGTCAACATCGCAGGAACCATTCGCACTGATCAACGGCTGCGCATCCGCACGCACGGATCTCGGTGAGCAACTCGATCGTCTCGTCCAAGCGGCGGCGCCGATCGCACAGCTCGATCACCTTTGCGTCGACTGCACGACGCCATTGACCGGAGTCCTCGTCGAGAATGCCGCTGATCTCGTCCAGCGTGAATCCCGACTCCTGGCAGCGACGGATGAACTCGACACGTGCGATCGCCGTGCGCGCGAACCGTCGCTTCCCTCCGACGCGTCGGCTGATCGGAAGCAGCCCGACGTCGGAGTAGTAGCGGACTGCCGACACCTTGATTCGACACGCGTCGGCGATCTGACCAATCGTGAGGTCGGTGTCGCTCACTGATCCGTGAGCCCGGCCAGGAGATACACGACCTGTACACCATCAGGATTGGGTGATGTGATCGTCATTTCCGTCACTTCGCCGCGATCAGTGACCTTGATGTCGAGGAACGAGCAGCACTGCGACTCGCGATCGGCCAGGCCTCTTGCATCGACGGCGCACGCTGTTGGAAGCCGAATCACGACACCGTCGCTACGCGGCTCGATGGAGGTCGCCACGTGCTGCAGGTCGGACCATTCGATGAGTCGATCACCGGCCTGGGACGACGACAGGGTGCAGACGACAGGATCGAAACGAGATGCCATATCAGAACCGTACGACCTCAAGTCAACATGAGGTCAAGAGCAATCGCGCATCTGCCAGCGCTCCACATCAGCCCCATCAACTTGGCCGCTTCACTGCGCGCGATCGGCACATGAGGGCGGGCAGGTGCGCCCCAGATCGCGCGTCGCCGACCACCTATTCGCTGCGGGTCACTGCTGCTGCCGAGAAGCATGAGTGGTCAGCGGATGCGAGAGTCGTCGAGCTTGGCGGGATGAACGCAGAGGACCCGATTGTGGATCACGAGGTCGGCGTTCAGCAGCGAATCATTCGGGCGCTTCGAATCCGACCTTTGCCCGCCAGCGTTCATGGAAGCGGGCGAGCTTTGCCGGGTTGACGATGGCGAGGAGTTCGGCGACCTTGCCTGCGCGCCAGCTCACGACCGAGAGCAGGTTGGGTTCACCGTTGCGAACGACGTAGAGGCCGGCCTGCCCGTTGACGCGAATCCAATGGACTTCGTCGTTGGCTTCGAAATCGCGCGCCGTCAGATTGATGAGAAGTCGCGCCACCCGGTCTGCTCCCACCACCGGACGGCGTGCTGCGTGTCGTTCCGCCCCGCCATCGGAGATGTGCACGACGTCGTCGGTCAGCATGTTCATCAGCCCGTCGAGATCGCCCTCGACGGCGGCGCCCACGAACGCCTCGGACCACGCCATGACATCCGCCGGTTCGGCGTCCACGCGGGGACGACCTGAGCGGACTCGATCTCTCGCACGTTTGGCGATCTGACGCGTCGTGGCGACCGACTTGTCGATGATCGGTGAGATCTGCTCGAACGGATATCCGAAGACGTCGTGGAGCAGGAACACGGCTCGCTCCACCGGGCCGAGGGTCTCTAACACGCGGAGGAGCCCGAGTTCGAGTGACTCGCTCCCGATGGCCAGCATCGCTGGATCGGTCGACGATGCGGCTGGCGCGGCCCGAAGGGTGGCTGCACCGAGGGACTCGATCGTCAACGGCTCGGGTAGCCACGGACCGACGTACACCTCGCGACGCCGTCGGGCCGACTTCAGCCGGTCGATCGCGAGGCGCGTCGTCACGGTCGTCAACCAGGCGACCGGATTGTCGATGTCTTCGAACGTCGCTCGCTGCCACCGGAGCCACGCCTCTTGTACGACGTCGTCAGCGTCGTCGGGTGTGCCGAGCATCCGGTACGCCAGACGCTCCAATCGGTCACGCTCGGCCTCGAAGACGTTGGTGGCGCCGCTGGGTGTCATGTCATCACCGGATGGCCGGGCGTCGATCGAGATGTTGGAGCGCGGCGGTAGCAGCGTCTTCGGCGCTCGCCAGCACGGCGTCGAGGAGGTGGCCGCGCGGGCCGACCCAGTCGCCCACGAGGTAGACGCCGGGTCGGTCGGGCACATCGCAGGCGGGACGACCGCGCAACCCGCCCGAGGCGGCAGTCGCAATCGCACTGACGGCGGTCATGCGGTGAAGATACCGCTCGGTCACGATCGACTCGGGGTCGACGCCGGCGTGGGGGAGAACGGCGCGAAGCCGATCACGGTTTGGCGCCGTCTCGGGCGTGAGGTATTCCGCGACCGACAACGACGAGCCGCCTGGCGGGGTCATCTTGTCGGGAAACCCGTGATTCGACAGGTAGATGGGGGGATCGATCCCGAGGATGACGTCGTGGCGAGGTGGTCGCTCGAGGCCGACGTCGAGCACGGACACCTCGGCGCACGGGCCGACGTCGTACCGCGCCCCGGTCAGCGTTGTGGCGACCTGGGGACCGCCAGTCGCCACGATCACTGTGGGAGCGTCGGGAAGTTCGACGATGTGATCGTCCTGGACGAATCGAATGCCGGGCACAGCGGCGAGCGCCTCCACCAGTTGCGCCCAGCCACCGTCGAGGTAGATCACCCCATCGCCGAGTGCCATCTGCACCTGTATCAGTGCGACCTCGGCCGACAGATCGTCCGGCGCGTTCGCGTAGGTCGCCAACCGGATCACCGTCTGCACGATCTCGCGCACGCGTGCCCGAGTGCTCAAGCCGTCGACCCATTCATTCACGGTCACCGACGCAAGAGCGGCGGGCTCAAGCCGACCGAGCCGGCCCATCACCCTCCCGAGCGCGAGCTTGTCGTTCCAACCCAACAGCGGGCTGCGCAACAGGCTCATCGGCCCACCCGGCGCCAGTCCGACGGTGTCACCGTTCACCATCAACGCGCCCTTCGTGCTCGGCGATCGCCCCGACGGTCGAACGCCGAGCGAGCGCAGCACACGATGAGCCTCCCCGGCGAGGTAGAGCGCGTGCGGCCCCTGGTTGAAGCCGAAACCGCGTTTCCAATCCGTTGTACCGCGGCCACCGAGGCGCCCACGACCCTCGTGCACCATCACGGTTCGGCCAGCGCGTGCAACGAGCGCAGCAGCCGCGAGGCCACCGAGGCCGCCTCCAACGACGTGCACATCGGACGTCGGGCAATGGGACAGGTCGAGGTCGTCGTTCATACCTCTTTCGACGACACAGCGGCACCGAATGTGACAGCCCACCCGGACTGGCGGGTCAGGTCTCCAGGGCCAGCGCCGCATCGCCAGTGAAGTCGCACGCCTTCGAACCGACGGAGGCCACTCGATAATCACGCCCCCCGAGGACGGTCGAGACCGCTCGTAGCGGCACCGATGCGCTCGGCTACCAGCGCGGAAACGCGCGCGTCCGCCATGTCGATTCCCTTGCTCAATCGGTATCGCGAGACAGCTCGTTGTCCTTCTCCGCAAGCGACCGCAGCACGCAGAACTCGTTGCCCTCGGGATCGGCCATCACGACCCACGTTGCGTCGACCTGCCCGACGTCGACGCGTCGGGCACCGAGGCTTTCAAGCCGGTGCACTTCGGCCTGCTGGTCGCCGTCGGGGCGAAGGTCGAAATGGACTCGGTTCTTGGAGAGCTTCCCGTCTTCAACAGGCATCAGGCCGAGTCGACGCGGCGACCCGTCGCGCGCAGCAAGCAGGTGTCCGCCCGACGGTCCGGTCCAGGTGTGATCAAGGTCCAGCGCCTCGCACCAGAACTCGGTCATCGCATCAAGGTCGACGCAGTCGATGAGCACAAGGTCGATGGCAAGCGGCACATCTCCATCGTCGCATCCACAACAGTTTGCCGAGCGCGAGGTCTGCAGCGGCAGCTACGCCCAGCGTCTTTCTCCGACGCCGAGAGCAGCCGGCGCGGCCATCGCGGCACCACCTCTCGGTCGCTTCCGAGCGATACCTGCAACGCCCGGCGCGTTCAGTCCTCGATCGTCAGAGAGTCACTCTGGTCGACGAACTCGCAGCGCGTCGGCGAGCGTGATGCCAGCTCACTCGTGAAGGGTGCGGGCCCACCGACGTAGAGCGACCAGAAGTCGACGTCGGTGGCTGCGAACCATGACCGATCACTCGGCCAGAACAGGTCGGGGTTCCGCCAACCGTCATCGCCCGGATAGCGCAGCGCCGACACCGCCGGCAGCGCACCGGTCACGAGGTAGTACACCCGATGAGGGAGCTCGAAACGTGGGACCACAGCGAGGGCAGACCCGATCGTTGCAGCTTGTTCACGGTCGTATCGGCGCTGCCGCTCGCGTTGCGCCTCACGCCGCTGTCGCTCGGCATCGTCCGCGGGCGGCGTGCGCCACCCGAGCCGCGTCGTCGACGGGACGAAGCCGTGACCTTCCCAGATGGCGAACCACGCCTCTGTCGGCGTCGACGTGTGCTCGACACCGACCGACTCGACAACACCGAAGAGCTCGCGGTACAGCTCCCACCAGTCGCCCGGGATCGGAGCAGGCGCGCTGAGCCGCAGGATCGTCTCGAACAGGTCTGGGACGAGCGCGCCAACGGTTCCGGGGCGGCCGCGTAGCGTTCCATTGATCCACGACGCCGGCTCGGTTGACCCCGCAGCGTGCAACGACTCACCAAAGATCACCACCGCAGGATCGCGCGTATCCGTGCCGCTACCCCGCTCGGAAACGCCCGCCCGGAATCATCCTCAGAGCCATCCGGTATCGGCACCGATGCGCTCGTGCAGGTGCTCCAGAATTGCAGACTGACCGGTCCGTGGTCGACGATCGATCGCCCCGCTCGTGGTGCTGGTCAGGGGCGGGCGACGTGGTTCACCGGCCAGGTTGAGCTGCTTGGGAGGTCTGGCCTGGAGAGGTCGTGGCGGCGGGATGCGGGCGTGAAACGTCCGCGGGTGGGTCTACGGTACGTGAGATGCGCATCATCCTGATCGCGGGGTTGTGGTTGACCTCCGACGTGTGGAACGAGACCGTCGCCGAGCTCGCTCGACTCGGCGACGACGCCCTCGCGGTCGGTTTGCCCGGCGTGGACCACGGTTGCGGATCCGCCACGCTCGACGACCAGATCGATGCCGTCGTCGCCGCGATCGACGACGCCGCCGGCGACGTGGTCGTCGTCGGACACTCTGCGGCGTGCACACTGGCGTGGATCGCTGCCGATCGTCGACCACAACGGGTCGCCCACGTAGCCTTGATCGGCGGGTTCCCGGCGGTCGACGGCGAGGCCTACGCAGACTTCTTCGGGCACGTCGACGGCGCGATGCCGTTCCCGGGGTGGGAACCCTTCGACGGTCCCGACAGCGCCGATCTCGATGACGAGACGAAACGGGTGATCGCGGCGCGCGCCGTCCCCGTGCCGTCGGCGGTCGCCCGGGGCGCGGTGCGACTCGTCGACGAGCGGCGTCGACAGGTTCCCGTCACCGTGGTCTGTCCGGAGTTCTCCCCTGACCAGGCTCGAAGTTGGATCGCCGGCGGCGATGTCCCCGAGCTCGCCGAGGCTGGCGAGGTACGGTTGGTCGACATCGACAGTGGCCACTGGCCGATGTTCACCCGACCCGTGGAGCTGGCACGACTGCTGCACTAGGTGGCGACGTGAGCGGCTACACCGTCGGAGAGCTCGGACCCGACACCTGGGACGCGTTCGCCGAGCTCGTCGAACGCAACGGCGGGATCTTCGGCGGATGCTGGTGCATCGGTTGGCATCCCGAATGCGGACGCACCGACATCGACCACCGCGACACCAAACAGGAGCGGGTGTTCAGCGACCACGCCCATGCTGCGCTCGTGTTCGACAGCGACGGGCTGGCCCAGGGCTGGTGCCAGTACGGCGGTCCCGACGAGCTGTCGAACATCAAGCACCGCCGACGGTACGACCAGGACCCGCCACCCGAGCCCGACTGGCGGATCGCGTGCTTCTACGTCGACAAGCGCCATCGTGGCGAGGGCATCGCCCGCGCCGCGCTCGAGGGAGCGCTCGATCAGATCGCACGGCGCGGCGGCGGGCTGGTCGAAGCGATCCCCGAGGTCACCGAAGGCCGCAACGCGCACGGTCGCTTCCTGTTCAGCACCACCGTCGAGCTGTTCGAGCAGTACGGCTTCGAACGGATCCGTCAGGTCGGCAAGCATGCGTGGATCGTCAGCCGCCTCATCGACGGCCAACACTGACGCAGAGGGCGCCGCCGACTGCGCACGCATCCTCTCTGCAGATCAACCCAGCACAGGCGCGCCTTCCAGACCACGCATATTGCCCCTGGTCGCGCATCGATCGAGCCGCCCATAGCGGCACGACTGTGATCGGCCAAGCGCTCGAGAATGTGCGGCGCCGCGGGCCGGCCGAATCAACGTTCCGGCGAGGCGTTCGGCCAGACCGTCACCAGCGTCCAACTAGGTTTGGTGGATGGCGCTTCGGACTGCGATCTGCGAGTTGCTGGGTGTCGACCATCCTGTCGGGAACGCGGGCATGGCCGGCGTTGCTCACCCACGATTGTGCGCGGCAGTCGCCGATGCCGGCGGCATCGCGACGGTCGCCATGGGTGGCGCCTCCGCAGCCGAGGTGACGGCGCGCGTGGAAGCGGTGAAGGCGCTGACGGACCGGCCGTTCAGTGCGAACTTCATTGCCTGGCTCATCGAGCACGACAGGTCACCGTTGGATGCCGCGATTGAGGCCGGCGTTGCGTCGATCACCCTGTCGTTCGGCGACCCGACGCCGTACGTCGATCGGGTCCATGCAGCAGGTTCGCTCCTGTTGAATCAGGTGCAAACGGTCGAGGCAGCCAGACGCGCAGTGGAAGTCGGCGTCGACGTGATCATCGCGCAGGGCAACGACGCCGGTGGCCACACCGGGGTGATGCCGCTCCTGCCGTTTCTTCCCCAGGTCGTCGACATCGCGGGCGATGTCCCGGTGCTTGCCGCTGGTGGCGTCGGCGACGGACGCGGGCTTGCGGCAGTGCTCGTGCTCGGCGCACAGGGTGCGCTGATGGGTACTCGGTTCATCGCCTCGAACGAGGCCGAGAGCGAGTGGCCGCGTTTGCCCGATCAGGTGCTCGCCGCTTCGGCCGACGACTCGGTCTGGACGACAGCGATCGACATCCAGCAGGGAGGTGGCCGGTCGCACTGGCCCAGCGGAATTGGCGCCCGCTCGATCCGCACGGAGTGGCTCGATCGGTGGTCGGACCAGCCCGAGCAGCTCGCTGACCTGCTCGCAGACGATCCCGACGCCGACCATGCCGAGGGTCACGACCCCACTCCCGCGTACGCAGGGCCCATAGCTGGCATGGTCACAGAACATGAGCCAGCGGCGCGGATCGTCACATCCGTCGCTACCGACGCCGCCCAGGTTCTCGAGTCGAGTCGTCGTCTGACCTCTCGCCGTTGACTGGGCAGCGCATACTCGCACCTTGTCGCGGGAGCGCAACCCGTCCGGGATCGGCACGTCAAGCGGAGCGTTACGGCCACTGCGGCACAACTCGATAATCGCGGCGGGTCAGGCGGTTTCGACGAGGTCGCCGTAGCGCTGTTGGGCAGCCTGACCGGACGTCCCGAGTAGCTCGCCGATGCGCTGCCAGGAAAGGCCCTTGCTGCGGGCGGCGGTGACGGCTTCGACGATCTGACGCTCGCTGCGTGCTCGGGCGATCGCGGCGCGTTGGATCAGGTATTCCTCGACGGGTCGCTCGTCGCCGGGCTGGGGGTCGTAGTCCTCGAACCGCTTGGCGAGTTCGTCGGCGTGGTCGAGGATCTCTTGGATCGATCGCGGCATGATCAGGTCTCCAGGAACTTGGCTCGAGCGGGCATGGCGTGGACGATGAAGTCGATGCCGTCGGATTGGGCGACGCCGATCTCGAGCATCCGGCCAGCGGTGTCGGCGCCGATGAGCATGGTGAGGTCGTCGAGGTCGAACACTCGGATGGGGTGTCGGTAGGCGTGCATCATGTCGTCGTCGGAGATCTGGTGCTTGCGGGCCGAAGGCACGATCACCGGATCCACCACGTCAACTTACCTTGATGCGACGGTGGTGTGGTGATCCGCTGGATGTCCCTTCACATCGACAGGAGCATCGCCATGATCACCAACGCGTACAGCAGCCCGTTCGACGCCCCACCTGCCGGCGGACTCGTCGCCGTTGAACTCGATCCCCGCCGCCAGGTCGCGCATCGTGCGATCGCCGGGTACCTGGCCGGCTACTCGGGAGCGACGCTCGACGCCTACCGGCTCGATCTGCGCCAGTGGGTGACGTGGCTCGACGGCAACGGTGTCGACATCCTGAGCGTTCAGCGTGCGCACATCGAGTTGTACGCCCGCTGGTCCGAAGAACACGGGCTTGCCCGTTCGACGATCAGTCGGCGGCTGTCGACGATCTGCGGTTTCTACCGGTATTGCTCCCAAGAAGCCGTCATCGATCGCGACCCCGCTGCGTACGTCCGTCGACCGAAGCTCGACTACGAGTCCCACACCCTCGGGCTCGATCGCAACGAGCTCGGCGCCTTCTTGGTCCAGGCCGGTCTGTGCGGCGGGCGGGACCACGCACTGATGTGCCTGCTGGCGTTGAACGGGCTGCGGATCTCCGAAGCCCTCGGTGCCGAGATCGAGAACCTCGACTACCAGCGCGGGCACCGCACGCTGTTCGTGCACCGCAAGGGACACAAGGCCGCCACCATCCCCTTGGCGCCGCGCACGGCGACATCGCTCGACCTGTACATCGGCGAACGCACCAGCGGAGCGATCTTCCTCAACGCCGACGGCACACGCCGCCTCGACCGCCACGCCGCGGCAAGGATCGTGCGCCGGCTCGCGAAGGCCGCAGGGATCGACAAGCGGATCAGCCCGCACTCGCTCCGTCACAGCTTCATCACTGCCGCCCTCGACGCCGGCGTGCCACTGAGAGATGTCCAAGAAGCCGCGTCGCACGCCGACCCGACGACAACGATGCGCTACGACCGAGGCCGAGGCTCACTCGACCGACACGCCACCTACATCGTCGCCACCTTCGTCGCCGGCGCCAGCCGATGACAGCCACCCTGAGCGGTCAGTGGTGGTCGCCGACGTAACGATCGAGCTGCCGGCTATGGGCGGCGTCCAATGGACGTGACGTGAAGATTCTGATCGCTCCGACTTCCGATGCAGTGAGGGCCGGCTGAGCTTGAACGATCCGGACTTCGGCAATGGGTCCTCCCGCCCGTCCGGACACGGCACCAGAAGCCGGAACCTTCGACCCGCCGAGATCTGTATCCCGCGCTGCGTCAGTTGGCGACGACGGCGGGAGCAGCCCCACCTGTAAATCGGCTCTGCCAGCATGGTTGTGACGTAGTCCTCTTCCCATCGGACCTGACCGGCACGATGATGGGTTCTGACTCAGCCCGCGCGAGGGGGCCGGACGATGGAGCACCACGACGAACGCCGAGCGGCCGCCATTGACCGCATCACCAACAAGCGCGAATTCAGGAACCACGCTCTCGTCTACTGCGCCGTCAACACACTGCTCGTGGTCATCTGGGCTGCATCCGGTGCCGGCTACTTCTGGCCGATCTGGGTCATCGCGGGATGGGGCATCGGCCTCGCCGCTCACGCCTGGAAGACCTACGGACAGAAGCCCATCTCCGAAGCCGACATCATCGAAGAGATGAACCGCGTCGAGAACCCGTCCCACCGCACGCCTTCTTGAACCGAGGCCGTCGATGCCGTCCGACACCGAGAACCCCGTGCCCCCGTTCCCATCGGCCCAGCAAGCGAATCTCGACCTCGTGATGCGGGCCGGAACACTCATCCGCACCGGCTTCGCCAACTCCGACGAGGACCTGTTCGCACACGACTTCGTGTTCCACTTCGTCAACCCGCAGCTCGCCGAACTCAATGGCGACCACCACGGCTACGACGGCTTCCGCAGCTTCTTCGAGCGACTGCACCGGGAAAGCGACACCGGCTTCCACAACGAACCCCATTCGCTCACGCCCTACGGCGACGAGCTCGTCGTGGCGTACGCGACCAACACGGTGAGCTTCGGGGGCACGATGCTGGACGTCGACGCGATCGTCGTGTGGCGGATCGTCGACGGGCGCATCAGCGAAGCGTGGGACATCCCAGCGATCAACACCGTGCGCCCAAATCAGTCGCGCACCGGATGAACTCGGCCGCAGCTAGGAGGAATGGGCAACTGAGATCTGAGGCTGGGGCATCAGTCGGGCAGGGTAATCGATGGCGTCAAGGGCGAACCCCCCTTCCAGGCCGCCTCCGGCGAGAGTTGAGCTGATGGAACCGACGCAGCGCGATCGCCTTCTCACAGTGCAGTGGAACAACCGGCTGAGTTTCGGACTCGGGCTGCCCGCCTTGATCTACGTCGTCGTTGCGCTCGTCACCGAGGTGCTCTCGGATCGCGCTGCGTTCGCCTGGTTGGTACTCATCGGTGTCGTCTATTGACTCGTTGTCGAGCAACACTCGTCCATGCGGTTCGCATGGCTTCGCATCAAGGAGAGTCGAGACGCACCCGCCGCAACTTCGAGGGAGCGGCTGACGCTGATCGCCTACAACGTCATCTGGTGGGTTCCGGTCGTGCTGCCGATCCTCGGTGCGATGTCCCATCGGGTCGGTTTCATTGCCTTCCTGGCTGTCACCATGGTCCGAGCCTTGGTCAACGGCTACCGCATCAATGTCATGCCGGTCGCTGCGGCGGAGCGATTTCCCCTTCGACAACCCTGAACCCCGGGCAAGGCGCACTGCGGCACGACTCTGGCGTGCCGGGAACGAGATCGGCAGAGACCACGTCTCCGGCTATCACTGCGAGGTGTCGTGCTCTGCCAGCCTCTTGATCTCGAGCATCATCTTGCGGCTCATCACGAAGGTGATCGCCTCCAGTGGGAAGCGTCCGAATGCCCCAGCGGCTCTTCCAATCCGAACCGAACTCATAGCGGCCCCGAACAAGCAGCCGGCTGCTGCTCCCGGAGCCGGGGTTGATAGCGAACTGCCAGGTCGACCTCCCCCAGGTATCGCCGCCGGTGTCGGCGGGTGACCCGAAGAGCACGAGGGTGTACGGCGGGTCCACGATTTCGACGTTTAGTGGCGGTGCGTCTGCGTACAGGTGGATGCCTTCACCAACCACCGGATGCTGATGCTCGGGGAGGATCGACGTCGTGTTGGTGATCCTGCAGCCCACCATGTTCTCGAGCGTCTGATATGTGTAGAAGCCGCCTCTGCCCTGCCCGAGTTGGGCGATCCAGGGCCAGACATCGTCGGGGGAGGCGTCGATGGTGATTCCGAGGGTGTTGGACCACTTGGGTTCGGGCACCAACCCGTCGCCGGGCAGCGGATCGGTTGCTTCTGTTTCCACGGTGCCCCACCGCAGCCGCTTCCGCCCGATGAATGGCGTGGTGTCCAGGTTCCACAAGATGAGCGCAACGCCCTCCACCGCACCAAGAACACCAACACCCCGCGAAGGAGTGGCACGACACGGCGCTCCCCTGTCTGTCAGGGTGGGCTGAGACACCTGCGGTTCCCGATTATCTGACCCGACGGGGCGAGACAGGAACACCTGAACCATGACTTTGACAACTGCATCGTTGAACGGTCGCGCCCAGACTGGGGGCGTGACCGATGACGAGATCGACCCCGCAGCCCGCCCGACGCGGCGAACGTTCAGCGCCGAGTACAAGGCCGAGATCGTTGCCGAGTACGACTCTCATCCGAAGGGTTCTGAGGAGCGTGGTGCGATCTTGCGGCGCGAGGGCTTGTACACGTCGCACATCTCCGAGTGGCGCAAGCAGGCCCAAGCCGGCGCCCGCGAGGGCCTGGCCGGCAAGTCGCGTCAGCGCCGCTCAGCCGCCGAGGTCGAGGTGGATCGGCTCCGCCGCCAGAACGAACGCCTCGCCAAAGAGCTGGAGCGGACGCAGACGGCGTTGGAGATCACGGGAAAAGTGCACGCGCTCTTGGAGCAGCTCTCCGAGAGCGCGGACACCGAGACCAGGTCGAAGCCGTGACCGGCGAACACCTGCACACGCTCGCCGAGGCGACGTCGACCAAGCGAGCGTGCGAACTGCTCGGCGTGAGCCGGGCCACGGTGCTGCGCCGACGCTGGCCACCGGCGCGTGCACCAGACACTCAAAGGTTCGGAGTCGTCTTCGTAGGTTGCTAGCGGGTTGGCGCGGCAGACGAGCCGGTACCGCTGGTTGCCGGTGGGGTTCCACCTCTGGGTGTCGGCATGCAAATCGATTCGGTCTACCGTCCAGTCAGCGACGGCTGATCGGTGACTGACAACTGCGACGGCCAGCTACGAACCGACGATCCCACCGTCCTTCTTGGTGATCACGACCGTGCAATCCCTGGGCGGCAGAGAGGGGTCGTAGTCGGGGAACCGGGTCAGCACCGGATCGCCGTTACCCGGGTGCTGGACGTTGATGAACATCGTCCGCTGATCCGGTGTGACCGCGATGCCGGTGATCTCACAACCGGTGACGCCCGCGAAGAGCCGCCTGATCTCGTCGCGCTCCGGGTCGGCGACCAGCATCTGGTCGTTGGCGTCTTCCGGCTGAGCGCCGTCGGTCTCGATGAAAAGCCGACCGAACGGATCCGCCCACACGCCATCGGGCGAACCGAAATCGTGGCCGGTACCGACCGTGTCGTCGGAGAAGACGAAGATGTCCCACTTGAAGCCGGTGCCGACGTGGCGGTCATCGTCGGTCCAGCGAATGATGTGACCGTTGAAGTTCGGGGCCTGCGGGTTGGCCGCATTGGGCACGGTCCGCCGACTGTTGTTGGTCAGCGTGCAGTACACGGTTCCGTCGGGGGCGACCGTGGTCCACTCCGGGCGGTCCATCGGCGTCGCGCCGGCGAGGTCGGCCGCGATCCTGGCGTTGACCAGAAGCGCGTCCATCGAGTCGAATCCGGCCGCGACCGCGGGGTTGTTCATGCTCAGCTCGAGCCACCGACCGGTGCCGTCTTCGTCGAACCGGGCCGCGTAGAGCGTGCCTTCGTCGAGCGGCGACTTGCCTTTGGCCAGCATCGACTTGTAGTTCTTGCTCGACACGAACTTGTAGATGTAGTCGAATCGCTCATCGTCACCCATGTAGGCCACGGCACGACCACCGCGCCCGATGGTGAGCGCGCATCCCTCGTGCTTGGCCCGCCCGAGCGCCGTGCGCTTGATCGGCGGAGCGTCGGGATTCCGGGGGTCGTATTCGACGATCCAGCCGAATCGATTGGCCTCGTTGACGTGGTCGGCACTGGCCAGATCGAAGCGAGGGTCGAACTCGTGCCAGGCGTAGCCGAATCCGGTGTCGGACAATCCGTAGCGGGCCTGCTCCGCGGTCGCCGTCCATCCGCCCGTGTTGCCGAAGTAGCCGTTGAAGTTCTCCTCACAGGTCAGGTAGGTGCCCCATGGGGTGTACCCATTGGCACAGTTGTTCAGCGTGCCCGCCGGTGCGTTGCCGGCTGGGTTCTGGAGCAGCGGCGAGTTGGCCGCAGGCCCCGAGAACGCAACCGGCGTGTTGACCGTGATCCGGCGGTTGGCCGAGTCGTCGACGACCCCCCACTGACCCCCGGCGCCCCGGGCGATCTTGACCACGCTGTTGCCGTGAGCGGCCTGCATGATCCGAACGTCTTCGGGCGACTCGGGCGCAGGCTTGCCGAGCACGTGTGGCGTGGTGCCGAACTCGTGGTTGATGCAGAGCCAGCCGGAATCGTTGCGGCCCGACTCGGCGAAGAACCACATGCCGTCGTGCCCGATTCCGATCTGCGCCTCCTGTTCGGCGGACGTCGGCGGCCAGGAGAACGCTGGTCCGGAGCTGAGGATGGGCGTGCCCCACGGGATCAGGATCGAGTAGTCGTAGTCGGGTGAGATCGATGGGCGGTCGCCGAATCCCAGCGGAATTGCCTCGAAGTCGATCAGGGATTTGGACTTCGCGCGGGGCATCGGCCCCGAGCTGGGGCTCGCGCCGACCGTGCCGCTGGCAAGGAAGGTGGCGGCGGTGGCCAGTGAGCCACTGATCATGACCCGACGACTGAAGCGGCGGGCGACGATCTCCTCGAACGGTCGTTGTGGGTTCGGGTTGCTGATGGCGTCGTCTGAAAGGTCGTGCATGCTGAATCCTCGCGTTCCGTTGGCGCACCCCCATGGCGACCAAGGTCCTCCATCGAATCCTCCCAAACGCATGAAGTCAAGACGAGTTGACCGATCCCTCACCCATCCCAGGGCCGTCTCAATCAACGATCCGCACCTGAAACGCGCTTGGCCAACGTACACGTGGTGCCCGCTCGTAATCGCGACAGAGAACGCTCCGTTCCGCGCCGCATCGCCGGCGTTACGAGCGACCCAGCTCGGTAATGCGTGCTGGTGCGGCGGGCTGCTGTGTGGGGCTTTACAAGATGTCGATCTGGCAGCGGGCCCCTGGTGCGTTGGCGAGTCGTTGGTCGGCTGTGGCGAGGGCGCAGCCCAGCGCTTCGGCGAGCGCGACGTAGCACGCGTCGTACACGGTGAAGTTGTCTCGCAGCTCCCATGCACGCCGCAGTAGTGCTGCTGTGGGGTAGACGCTGATGGGGAGGTTCAACAGGTCCTCGATCGCGTTGGTCGCTTGTGTCGCGGTCAGTGCACCGTGACCGATTTGACGGCGGATGACCGAGACGGCCTCGACTCGGAATAGATCGGGTGCAGCCAGCGATTGTCCCCTGATCTGTGCACGGCATGCCTCACCATCGGGCCCGCCGTCGGCGACTGCGGGAGCGATCACCGAGGCGTCAACGACGAGCACGTTCGTCCGCGATCGCGGTGACGGCATCGGCTCGCGACAACCGGCCCTTCGATCGGTGCTCGATCCGGGCGATCATGTCGTCGATCGTCGGGGTTGCCACCATCGAGGCCAGCTGCGCTGACAGGTATTGCTGCAGCGACTGGCCGGCGAGTTCGGCCCGTCGGACCAGTTCGTTGTGCACCTCTTCGGGTACTTCTCGGATCTGAACATTCGGCATGCATGCATTATACATGCACGATGGGTTGCCGGTCGAGAGACGTCTGGCGCACGCGAGTCAGCCGGGACGGGTTGCTCCGGCGATGAACGTCGACACGATGTAGGTGGCGTGCCGGTCGAGGCTTCGTCAAGCCCGGTCGTAGCGCATCGTCGTGCGAGGGTCGGCGTGGCTGGCTGCTTCTTGGACGTCTCGGAGCGGGACGCCGGCGTCGAGGGCTGCGGTGATGAACGAGTGTCGAAGGCCGTGTGGCGAGATGCGCTTGTCGATCCCGGCGCGCTTCACCAGTCGCTTGACCATCCGATCAGCGCAGTAGCGGTCCATCCGTCCACCTTCGACGCCGAGGAAGATCGGCCCCATCGTGCGTTCCCCGATGTACAGATCGAGCGCCCGCCCGGTGCGGGGTGCGATCGGGATGGTGACGTGCTTGCCGCCCGTGCGCACGATCGCCAACGTGCGATGCCCCCGCTCGCGGGACAGGTCGTCGATGTCGGCGTTCAGCGCTTCGGAGATCCGCAGCCCGTTCAACGCGAGCAGGCTGATCAACGCGCCATCGCGGAGATCACCGAGGCCGGCTTGGACAAGCAGTGCGCCGAGTTCGTTGCGATCCAACCCGAGGGTGAGCGGCTGCCAACCTACGGCGAAGCCGACGACTGGTGGGTCTTGTCAGTTGCTCATCCGCGGTCGGTTCTCAGAGCGACCGGTCCGGATTCGTGGACGAACGTGGATGCGCAGTTGGTTGATCGCGACGAGCCCGCGGAGTCGATTGGGTCTTGATGGCACCTCAGGACGCAAGGCGAGTTGCAGTTCGCCTCGGTGGCGCCGCAGTGATCGTCGGCTTCCTGGCGGGAATCACTGGCTGCGGCGGCGACGCCGCGACCGGAGACCCGGGAGATACGGTGGGGACCATCGCCCGCGTCGATCACCAGGTCGACTGTCTCGACGCCGACGGATGGTCCTTTGAGGGTGCACTGGATGCCGATGCAGCAGGCGAGGCTGCCACGCCCGAAGAAGCTCTGAAGTCGTACGCGGTCCGGCTCGTCGTCGACGATCTCGGCGTCTCACTCGAAGTCGACGGCGCGACCGGCTCGCTCATCAGCGCCGGTCGGGAATTGGTCGTCATGTCAGCAGTTGAGGCGCCTGCGGGGGGATGGGTCGTGACGACAGCAGTCGGGTGTTCCGAGGTGCCGCAACCACCAGCACGCTGACCCGGATCGGTGGACACCGGCGCCACGAAGGCTCGGCCAACGCCGCGATCGACGATCTGGCAGCGCAGGCATCAAGCACGAGATTGCCCGATTGGTGAACCTGGTCATCCCTCGTACTGAGCGGAACGAGAACAACACCCAGCGGGCACGCCGATCGCGAAACCGCTGGTCAGCGGGAGTGGGCAAGACGCACCGGCACCCAGAAACCTGGGGAGCGTGAACCACGACATCGCCGAAGGCCGGAGGACGTCGGACACGCTCACTCGATCCGCCATCTGCGGCCCACGGGTCGTTCGTGCTGCGGGGAGTACCCCGGGAGGAACACATCAAGGCGCATTGCTGCGTCGTCGACCCATCGGTTGAGAACGTCGTAGCCTCGTGGTTCCTCCCGACGTCGATGACGTCGATGCATCATGGTGACCGCGAGCGAGGTGCTCCATCTACCCGACCAGGAGGCGACGTGCCTGGAGGACATGACTATCAAGGCCCTCCGGAGGCACTTGCTCGGTACCGAGCGGCGATCGAGGCGGCCCGGAGCGAGGCCACGATCAAGGGGGCGAAGAACCCGTACACCTCTCGCAACGGGCACATGTTCAGCTTTCTCGCCCCTGATGGCTCGATGGCCCTGCGCCTCTCTGACGAGCTGGCCGAGAAGTTCCGGGCTGAGTACGAGAGCGGGCCCGTGGTGCAGTATGGCAGCGTGATGCGCGGCTACGTGTCGGTCCCGGCGGAGCTGCTCGCTGAACCCGCCGAGCTCGCCCCGTGGTTCGACACGGCCTGGAACTGGATCGGCTCGCTTCCCGCCACACCGAAGAAGAAGCCGAAAAAGAGGTAACGCGCAGGGGCACACCGCTGCCGTCGAAACCGGCTGCTCTCGACGTGGTCGAGCCCCGAGACGCCCTCGTACCCGATGCCGTACACGTGACACGGATCTTCATCGATTCGTGGAATCGGAGGTTTCGGACATCTCCTCTGCGTCCGACAACTCACCGACCAGCGAGTCGATCGGATGCGGGACGACACCACTCGCCACGGTGCCGACTGGACGTTCGCCGAACTCGACGCTGAAGGCGTCGGGTGCGAGGGCGTCGGACCGCCACGGGAGCCGCTCGATCCAGTGCTCGGAGAGTTGCACATGATCGCGGTCGACCCGCTTCGCTGGCGACAGGTCTTCCGCGAACTCATGGCGCACGCACTCGGCCGCCTGGGGTGAGTTGGTCGCGGGCGATCCACTCGACCGCGGCGAACGACGTCAAGAGCGATTCGTACGAACGAGCGATGGGCTGCGGCCGCTCGATCGACTGCGGGCCGATGGCAGGGTGGTTGCGTTCGGCCGTGAACGGGGCGAACGTGGACGACGTTCGGCTCCACCCGTCTGGGGGCCGGCGAGGACACTGCTTCTGGACGCGAGATACTCGACGGCGTGCGCGTCGGCATCGCTCATCATTTCGGCTGGGCCGTGGCGGTGACTTCGTCCACCGAGCACCAGGTCGTGGACCGCCGGCGCATCGAGCTGATCGAAACCGGCATGCCAACGGCACCACTCCATCACGACGGCAAGCCGCTCGACGACGCTGAGCTCGCGGCGCTCGTCGCGAGGGTTCGCGCGTCGGCACGGCGAGCGACATCAGCCTCGCTGGACGAACTGGCTGCCGCCGTCAGGAATCCGATCCTGTCGATGTCGTTGCGAGCCTGGCCGGTCGACTTCCCCGACGACATCAGCGTCCAACGTCGCCCACCCTACGAAGCTCGTGCCGACTCGGTCATGTACCGCCAGGTGCTCGCCGAGTGTGCGCGCACGCGCGGCTGGGACATCCAGTTCTTCGACGCCAAGGAGGTCGAGAACAGGGCGGCTGCCATCCTCGGTGACCGAGCCGACGACGTGCTCCGTGGCCCGAGGACGACGCTCGGACCGCCCTGGACGCAGGATCATCGGATGGCGCTCGCCGCGACGATCGTTGCCGGCTGAACACCGATCGAGGGGCGGGCCGATGCCGAGGACCGATTCCGGTACGTTCGTTCGATGACCGTCGCGATCGTGATCCTCATTCTGATCGGCTGGGCGTCCGGCTTTCCGAGGTTCCGGGACGCCGTGACGCAAACGGTCCGGACCACCAGCATCGACATCGGAGTCGGCGCCCGCCCGGCGGGGTTGGTGCACGAACTCATCGCCGTCGACGGCATCTGGTGGATCGTGGTGGCGGGTGGTGCCGCCGTCGCTGGGCGGCCTACTCCTGGACGAACGGATCGTCGATTCACGACACAGGCGGGTGCAAGGTGACAACGTGCTGCAGCCCGCGATCGGCGCTCACGACGCGTCGAGCAGCTGCCGCTCGTCACCCCTTACCGTCGTCGGGCTCGGGGCATGCGATCGAGCAGGTGGTCATCGCCGACTCCCAGTATCTGATGGGCGACGGCCGGGGCGACGGCAATCGGCCCGACGGTGAGTCGCCGGTCCACGAAGTGCGGCTGTCGCCCTTCTCGGTGGATTCCACTGCTGTCACGAACGAAGCGTTCGCGGCGTTCGTGGGCGAGACCGGATACGTGACGGACGCCGAGCGAGAGGGGTCGTCGTTCGTGTTCCATCTCGCGCTCGCAGCCGACGAGATCGACGTGCTGGGTCGATCCGCTCACGCGTCGTGGTGGCTGGCGGTTCGTGGAGCGGACTGGCGTCATCCGGACGGTCCCCGATCCGACATCGACGGACTCGCTGAGCACCCGGTCGTCCACGCCAGTTGGTTCGACGCCGTCGCCTACTGCCGGTGGAGTCGTCGGCGGCTCCCGACCGAGGCCGAGTGGGAGTTCGCATCCCGCGGTGGCCTCGTCGGTGCCCGGTTTCCGTGGGGTGACGAGCAGGTGCCGGACGGCACGTGGCAGGCGAACATCTGGCAGGGCGATTTCCCGTTCGAGAACACGGGCGAGGACGGGTGGCTGACCACGGCCCCGGTGCTCTCGTACCAGCCGAACGGGCTCGGTCTGTGGCAGACGGTGGGCAACGTGTGGGAGTGGTGTGCCGACTGGTACAGCGAGCGTTACTACGCCGAGTCCCTCCGCCTCGACCCGTTGGGGCCGCCCACCGGACAGGCTCGAGTCATCCGAGGAGGGTCGTATCTGTGCCACGACTCGTACTGCAACAGGTATCGAAACAGCGCCCGCTCGTCGAACACCCCGGAATCGTCGACGGCCAACACGGGATTCCGGACGGCCTCCTCGACGCGGGCCCACGACCCCACCGACGAAGAGGATCGATCGTGAACGCAACGAACCGGCCGAACATCGTCATGATCCTCACCGACGATCATGCCGCCCATTCGATCGGCTGCTACGGCTCGGTCGTCAACCGCACGCCACGCATCGACGAGATCGCCGAGCACGGCTGGCGCTTCGACAACTGCTTCGCGACGAACTCGCTGTGCTCACCATCGCGGGCTTCGATCCTCACCGGGACGTACAGCCACGTCAACGGTGTCTTCACCCTGTTCACGCCGATCGACGCCGGCCAACCGACGTTCATCTCGCAGTTGCGTGACGCCGGCTACCGCACCGCGATGATCGGCAAGTGGCACATGGGCCACGGCGGGCGATCCGACCCGCAGAACTTCGACTACTGGGACATCGTTCCTGGCCAAGGCGAATACTGGGATCCCACGTTCATCACCGAGACCGGCAGGCGAACGGTGAACGGATACGCGACCGACATCATCACCGACCTCACCATCGACTGGGTCGAGTCGCTGCGCGGCGATCAGCCGTGGTGCGCGCTGGTGTACCACAAGGCCCCCCACCGGCCCTGGGAGCCGAAGCCGGAACATCGGGCGCTCTACGAGGATCCCGTACCGCTCCCGGCCACGTTCTGGGACGACTACTCGACCCGCAGCTCGTCGGCGCGGCGTGCTGCGATGCGGGTCGCCGACCATCTCGGCTCCGAGGACCTCAAGGACGATCCTCCGGCCGGACTCGCGTACGAGGAGCTGGCGGTGTGGAAGTACCAGCGGTACATGCGTGACTACCTCGCATGCGTGCACTCCGTTGACGACAACGTCGGCCGCATCATCGACTGGTTGCGCGACCGCGGCGACTTCGACGACACGATGCTGATGTACTCCTCCGATCAAGGATTCTTCCTCGGCGACCATGGGTGGTTCGACAAGCGACTCATGTACGAGGAGTCACTTCGGATGCCGTTCGTCATGAGCTACCCCGGCACGCTGCGGAGCCGGCGCTCGTTCGACGGCATCGTCACGAATGTCGACATAGCGCAGACGATCCTCGATGCCGCCCAGGTCGAGCATCACCCCAGGATGCAGGGTCGGAGCTTCTGGGCAGACATCATCGGAGCACCGGTGGACCCGCCGGTCGAGGGTCTGTACTACCGGTACTGGGAGAACGACGACGTCATCCACAAGGCGCCGGCCCACTACGGCTACCGAACCGGCCGATACAAGCTGATCTACTTCTACAACGACGGTTTCGGGTTGCCGTTCACGGGCCTGTTCACGTACCCCCCGGAATGGGAGCTCTACGACCTCCACGCCGATCCGAACGAGATGAACAACGTCTACGACGACCCGGCCTACCTCGGTGTGCGGGAGGAGCTCAAGGCCGCGATGTGGCGCGAACAGGCTCGGCTCGGCGACGCCCCGCATGACTCCCAACCGATGCCCGACGGCTGCGAAGACGTCGAGGTCGCCGCCCCAGCCGAACTCCCGGTCATCCGGTGGCTCACCCTGCCCGGGATGGAGTGACACCGGGATCCCCCACTCGACATCGGCGCTGCCGGCGCGCCTGTTCGAGCCAGGGGTCGTCGCGATGCTCGGGAGGGGCGCCACCGACCTCCGGATTGCACCACGCTTCTCGTCGGCGAGAAAACCGTTTGCATCCACGTGTCGGGGAAACCAGCGAAGGCCTGACCGCGCAGCGTCGACCGGCCTGGGCCATGATCGTCGGATCGACACGTCCGCTGCGCCCAGCGCTCCTCGCCCACTCCCCGACTGGCTCGCCGTCTCCCTCGTGACCGGCACGTCCGGCGCGGTACTCGTGTTGGAGATCCTCGCGGGTCGGGTGCTCGCCCCCTACGTCGGTGTCAACCTCGAGACGTACACGGCGATCATCGGAACGATCCTCGCCGGGATCGCACTCGGCGCACGCGTGGGAGGTGCGGCCGCCGATCGCGTCGAGCCGCGTCGGTTGATCCCGATGCTGCTGATCGTGGGCGGAGCGCTGGCGATCTCGTCGATCCCGATCGTGCGTGCGCTCGGCGGCACCGCGGGCGCGAGCGGCCGTGGCGCGCCAAGTGTGCTCCTCGCCGCGTTCGGGTTCCTGCCGTCGGCGGCCGTGCTCAGCGCCGTGCCACCGGCGGTGATCAAGCTGCAGCTCCGCGACCTCCGGGCGACCGGCAACACGGTGGGCCGCCTCTCGGCGTGGAGCACCGGAGGAGCGATCGCCGGCACGTTCGTCGCCGGCTTCGTCCTCGTCGCCTACGCCGCCGTGTCGACATTGATCATCGGTGTGGGGCTCCTGCTCGCCGCCGCCGGGATCACGCTCGGCGTCTCGGTGAGGCGCTCCGAGCCAGGAGGGCTGCTCTCGGCGGGCGCGCTCGTCGTGTTGTCCCTCGTCGGCAGCGCCCTGGTCGACGACCCCTGCGACGTCCAATCGAGCTACTACTGCGTCTCGATCGAGAGCGACCCCAACCGGCCCGACGGGCGCGTGCTCGTGCTCGACGACCTCCGGCACAGCTACGTCGACCTCGGCGACCCCACGCACCTCGAGTTCTGGTACGTCCGCCAGATCGTGGGCGCGATCGACGCACTCGGTCGACCCGGACCGATCGATCTCGTCGCCCTCGGCGGTGGCGCCATGACCGTGCCCCGCTACCTCGCCGCGAGCCGACCGGGCAGCGAGCAGATCGTGCTGGAGATCGATCCCGACCTCGTCGACGTCGTCGAGCGCGAGTTCGGGTTGCCGGTGGACGACGACTCGATCCGCGTCGGCGACGGACGAATCGGCCTCAGGAGCCTCCCGGACGACTCCGCCGATGTCGTCGTCGGCGACGCGTTCGGCGGCCGCGCCGTGCCATGGCACCTGGCGACCGAGGAGTTCATGGCCGACGTCGAGCGCGTCCTGCGACCCGGCGGCATCTACGTGGCGAACATCATCGACGGGCCGACCCAGTCGTTCCTGCGCGCCGAGGCGGCGACGATGCGCACCGCGATGCCGTACGTGGCGGTGATGCAAGGTCCGAGTCTGCTCGGCGGGTTCGTCGGAAACGCAGTAGCGGTCTCGAGCACCGAACCGATCGACACGGCCGCGTGGGACGCGACTCGCCGAACCCGTGGCGACGAGGGTGCGGTCGTCGACGACATCGACGACTACCTCGACGACGCGACCGTCCTCACCGACGACTACGCACCGGTCGACCAGCTCATCGCCGGCGCTCGCTGACCGCACTCCGAGCCCGAGCAGGCGGCTGCAGGCTTCGGTAGCGTTGCGACATGACGTCGTTGGATCGTTCGGCCCGGATCTACGTGGCAGGGCACCGCGGATTGGTGGGCTCGGCGCTGGTGCGTCATCTCGAGACGCAGGGGTTCTCCAACGTCCTCACGGTCGGTCGCGAGCAGGTGGACCTGCGCGACCAGTCGGCGGTCTCGCACTGGTTCGAGGCGAACGAGCCCGACTACGTGTTCCTCGTCGCCGGCACGGTCGGCGGCATCCTCGCCAACAGCACCCGCCCGGCCGAGTTCATCTACGACAACCTCATGATCCACGGCACCGTCGTGCATTCCGCCTACGAGACCGGCGTCCGCAAGCTCCTCTACCTCGGCTCGTCGTGCATCTACCCCCGCGACGCCGAGCAGCCCATGACCGAGGAGGCCCTGCTGACCGGGCCCCTCGAGAGCACCAACGAGTGGTATGCGATCGCCAAGATCGCCGGCATCAAGCTGTGCCAGGCCTACCGGCGCCAGTACGGCTGCGACTTCATCTCGGCGATGCCGACCAACCTCTACGGACCCGGCGACAACTTCGACCTGACGAGCTCCCACGTGCTGCCTGCCCTCATGCGCAAGTTCCACGACGCCGAACTGGTGGCGAGCAACGGAGGTCCCAACGAGGTCGAGGTGTGGGGTACCGGCAGCGCCAGACGCGAGTTCCTCCATGTCGACGATCTCGCGTCCGCGTGCCTGTTCCTGATGGAACAGTACGACGGCGAATCCCACATCAACGTCGGAACCGGAGTCGACCTGTCGATCCGAGAGCTCGCCGAGATGATCCGCGACATCGTCAATCCGTCGGCCGAGATCGTGTGGGACCGCTCGAAGCCCGACGGGACCCCGCGCAAGCTGCTCGATGTCACCCGACTCCGCGACCTCGGTTGGGCGCCCTCGATCGAACTGCGTGCCGGACTCGAGAGCACCTACCGGTGGTATCGAGATCAGCTCGCCGCCGACGTCGACCTGCGCGGCATCGGCGCCCACGCCGCGGCGACCACCGCCTGAGGGTCGTGAGCGCGGACGCCGAGACGGCACGACGCATCGCGCTGGCCTGGCGAGAGCTGCGACGCGGCGCAGCCGGAGCAACGCTGCGGGCCCACCTGCTCGGACCCGACGGTCCTCCGCTCGAACAGGCACAGCTCGACGCGCTCGAGATCATCGCCGGGGAACCCGCCGGCTGGCGGATGAGCGAGTTCGCCGATGCGATGCGGGTCGATCCCAGCACCGCAACGCGAGCCGTCGATCGGCTCGAACGCCTCGGTCTCGCAGAGCGCAGCGCCGACCCGGACGACCGTCGAGTCGTGCGGGCGAGCGCAACCGCAGCCGGGCGTACGACGATCAGCCGGGTCTCTCGCTTGCCGCGCGCTGGGCATGGAGCGGCTGCTCGAGCCCTTCGACGACGCCGAGCGCGAGCAGTTCGCCGAACTGCTGGAACGTTTCGTCGCGTCGGTCGACGATCTGGTCGTCGAACTCACCCGCGATCAGTAGCGGTAGGCCCTCATCAGGGTGTCGGCCCGACCCCCACACCGACAGCAACCAGTGATCGAGTCGCTCGACGATGATCGCGGGGCTGAAGCCGGCGGAGGTGACCCCCGCCCGGCGAGCGACCACCACCTCCCCGTGACCTGCGGCCATGCGGACCATCTCGATCGACTGTGCCGGGAGCAACTCCTCCCGGTAGGCGTGGAACAGCAGGAGTGGTCGACCGGCAAGGCCACCTGCAACCTCTTGACCGGCCGACTGCGTCGCGAACGTCGCGACGCGTGCGACCTCCTCGGTCATCACCACCGCAACGCGACCGCGCCCCAGGAGCTGTCGCCGACCACCACGACACGATCGGCACCGTCGGCGCGTGCCGCCTCGACGGCGACCGCGACGTCGAGCGTGCAGCGATCGAGCTCGTTGGGATCTCGATACGCACCCGGCACACGGACACGCTGCGTGCCGGCCACCCGCTGCCGGCGGAGAGGAGGGCGGTGCGGGGCCCGAGCACTCCCTCCCAGCGCTCCTCCACACGCGACGATCGCCGCCGCGACCCCCAGGCCGGCGACGGGCGAACCGTGTGAGGAGCCGTGCGGCGTGGAGATCTCGAGGTGGTCGACCCCAGGTTCGATTCGACCGAGGAACTGGCCTTGAACTGGAGCGAGTCCGACGGGCCCGGCCCGGCCACGCTCTTTGCCTCCCGGTCGTCGATCACGCCGGAACCCGAACCGGCGGCGACGTGACGGTGACGAGGGCGACCCGTCCCCGCGCTAGGTTCGCCCTTCGTGGCCGACCAGAACGACTTCGCCGAACAGGCCATGGAATTCGCGCCCCAGCTCTACTCCGCTGCGCTCCGGATGACGCGCAATCAGGCCGACGCCGAGGACCTCGTCCAAGAGGCCTACCTGAGGGGTTTCCGGAGCTTCCACACGTTCGAGGAGGGCACCAACCTGCGGGCATGGCTCTTCCGGATCCTCACCAACGCCTACATCAACAAGTACCGGGCGAAGCAGCGACGCCCGCTGGAGACCGATCTCGCCGACGTCGAGGACCTGTACCTCTACCGTCGTCTCGGATCGATGGAGACCGCAGCCGCGAGCATGTCGGCCGAGGAGCAGTTTCTCGACCTCTTCACCGACGACGAGGTGAAGCAGGCCCTCGAGGAGCTCCCGGACAACTTCCGACTCCCGGTGCTCCTCGCCGACGTCGAGGGGTTCGCGTACAAGGAGATCGCCGAGATGCTCGATATCCCGATCGGCACCGTGATGTCGCGACTCCACCGGGGAAGAAAAGCGATGCAGCGCGCGTTGTACGAGTACGCACAGACGCGAGGGCTCACCACGACCTTCGACGAGAAGCACGCCGATGAGTGACCAGGACTGACATGGCCGACTGCAGCGAAACCATTCGAGAGCTCGACGCCTTCCTCGACGGAGAGCTCCCGGACGAGGTGCGGACACACATCCACGACCACCTCGATTCGTGCATGGACTGCCTCCAGGCGTTCGACTTCCAGGCCGAGCTCAAACAGGCGATTCGGCGCAAGTGCAGCAGCGATGCAATGCCGCCGGGCCTCCTCGGTCGGATCCAGACCTGCTTCGACACCGACCTCGGAGGCGGCACCGCTCCACCACCGATCTGATCGGTACCGACCCGGTCGCAAACCCGTCGTAGGTGACGACTCGTTCCGGCTGCGTGACAGCCCAGCGGTTGGGGTCAAGGCGCTCCAACTCGCTACGCTGACGCCATGCTCGCGGCCTACATCTGGCACTGGTGGATCGGACTGGTCATGTTGATCACCGCCGGCGGCGCCGTCCTCGGTTTGGTCGTCGGCTACCTCAAGCAGGTCTCCTCCCAGCGGTACCCCGGCGGCAAGCGCCAGCGCGAGCAAGAGCTCTGAGCCAGCTCGACGCACTCCTCCCCCACTGCGCCTTCCCCGACCCTGGCACGCCCGTCGCGTGCGCGTTCTCCGGTGGCCCGGATTCGACGGCGCTGGTCGCGCTCGCCCTGCGACACGGCTGCGACGTCACCGCCCACCATGTCGATCACGCGCTGCGACCCGAATCGGCACTGGAGGCCGAGTCGGCACGAGCGATCGCCGATCGACTGGGCGTCGATTTCGTCCTGCACCGGCGACCGGTCGGGGCGGGCCCGAACCTGGAAGCTCGGGCGCGCCATGCGCGTTTGACCGCTCTCCCCGCCGATGCGATGACCGGTCACACGGCCGACGACCAGGCTGAGACCGTGCTCCTACGCCTCTTGCGGGGCGCAGGGGGCGCAGGTCTTGCAGCCATGGAGCCCGGCCCGACGCATCCGATCCTGGCCCTGCGACGCGACGACACCGAGACGGTGTGTCGGGTGCTCGACCTCACACCAGTGCGAGATCGGTCGAACGACCTGCCCGGTGCCTGGCGCAATCGTGTTCGGGCCGAGCTGCTCCCACTCGCTGCCGACATCGCCGAACGCGACGTCGTGGCGATCATCGCCCGGACCGCTTCGCTGCTCCGTGACGACGAAGTGTTCCTCGACGAGCTCGCCGCCGAGATCGACCCGTGCGATGCGCGAGCCGTCGCCGCAGCTCACCCGGTCCTCGCCCGGCGAGCGCTGCGGCGGTGGCTGACCGAGGACGGCTATCCGCCCGACGTCGCCGCCATCGACCGGGTGATCGCCATCGCGCACGGACGCGGCACAGCGTGTGAGCTACCCGGCGGACGACGTGTCGAACGCTCGCGCCAGCACTTACGAATCGTTGCCCCGGAACGGTAGTGTTGGACCCCGCAATGAGTTCGATGTTCGACGAGAAAACCTGGGGTGAAGGCTGATGCCTCCGAAGTTGCGTGGCAAGTGGGCACAAGGGATCACCCCCCGCCATTTCACCTGGATTCTCAAGGACAAGCTTGCGATCTGCGAGCGTCCCGGCGGTTACGGCGACAACCACCGTCGGGTGCGACGCCAGGAGGAGATCATCTGGATTCGCGAGAACGGGTTCAACTATGCGATCTCGATCATCCAGGCTCCCCACAACCTGCACAACTACGAAGAGCTCAACCTGCCGTACCGCCACCGCCCCTTCAAGGCCGATGAACGAGATCTCTGGCTGCGAGCGTTCTACACCGAGCTCGACGATCTCCTCAAGCACGGCAACAAGCTGCTGGTGCACGGCGAGGAGCTCGGCGATCGGCTGGTCGGCATCATGGGCGGCTACATCCGATGGGCCGGTCTCGTCGAGGAGAACACCAAGGCGATCGAAGTGACGGAGCGGCTCACCGGACGCCAGCTCGATCCGTGGGCGCGCGATGTCATCATGGCGGCAGCCAGCATGCGAGCCGGCTGAGGCCCGACCCGGACACCCGCCTCGCAACACTCTCGCGCCGGCGCCGGGCGGTCCACCCGGTTGCGTAGAGTCGACCGTATGAGCGACGAGCCGGCGAATTGGTATCCCGATCCCACCGGGAAGCATGAACTGAGGGACTGGGACGGCAGTGCGTGGACCGACCACGTCAGCGACCGCGGTGTCACCGGGACCGACGTGGTCGACGCACCGGCCCCTCAGGCGACGTCGACGCTGGATGTCTCGACGGGGGCCTCACGGTCGGTGACGAGAGCCGCAAGGTCCACCAGCAGCTGACGGGTGCCGGGCGGCACGGCATCGGCCTGACCGCACCGGCACCCGGGGGTGGAGGCGGCATCCTCACCGAGCCGATCCTGGTCGTCAACCAGAAGGCCAAGTTGATCGAGCTGAACAACCAGTACAGCGTCTTCGACCAGCACGGCAACCAGATCGCGGCCGTGAACCAGATCGGCCAGTCCGCGGCGAAGAAGGTGCTCAGGCTGGTAGCCAGCGTCGACCAGTTCATGACCCATCAGCTCCAGATCACCGACATCACGGGTGCGGTCGTGCTCCAGATCACCCGACCGCGCAAGCTGATGAAGTCGACGGTGATCGTGACGGACGGTCAGAACCGTGAGATCGGCCGAATCGTGCAGCAGAACGTGATCGGCAAGATCAACTTCGGTCTCGAGGTCGACGGCCGACAGCTGGGCGCGATCAAGGCCGAGAACTGGCGGGCGTGGAACTTCCGGATCGAGAACACTGCCGGTGAGGAGATCGCCCGTGTCACCAAGACGTGGGAGGGCCGCGCCAAGACCATGTTCACGACCGCCGACAACCATGTCGTCCAGATCACCCAGCGGGCGGCCGAACCGCTCAACACGCTCGTCGTCGCCAGCGCCCTCTCGATCGACACCGCCCTCAAGCAGGACAGCCGCGGCTTCGGCTGACGTCACACTTGGGGTCTGACCCCGAATGTGACGTCGAATGTGACGTCAGTAGAGGTTGCAGACGACAGGGACGTCGAGCAGGGGGACAGGGTCGACGGGGGTTGCGTGGGGGGCGGGGCCGGGGCGGACCTCGAAATGCAGATGCCAGCCGCCGGGCGTGGCGTTGCCGGTGTCACCGACGAAGCCGATCAGCTGTCCGGCGACGACCCGATCGCCGACCGCCAGACCGTCGGCGAACCCGTCGAGGTGGTAGTAGCGGTACTTGGTGTCGGAGTTGCCGTGCAGACCCCACCCCAACCCGGCCGACCGTCCGAGATCGGTGAACTGTCGATAGAGGACCCCGTCCTCAACGGCGTACACCTCCTGGCCGATCCGGGCGCCGATGTCGACCCCCTGGTGCCCACCGCCTCCGAAGGTCTTGCTGAACCCACCGAAGTTGTTGAACACCTCGCACATCGGGGCCGGTTCGATCGGGAACCGCAGGCCATGGCCGTCGGACACGATGCGCTCGGCGGCGATGTCGACCGTGGCAGCATCGTCGACCACCGGGCCGGCAGCCGACACCACCGAGGAGCCCACGAACAGCAACAACGCTGTCAGCGCGACGCGCCCTGATCGGTACGTCCGGACATCTCGGGAGCTAGCGTGGTGGGTTGTGGCAGGCGTACGGGTTCTCATCAGCGGCATGGGTGGGGAGTTGGGCTGTCGAGTGGCGAATCTCCTCGAGGACGAACCCTGGGTGGGAGCGCTCGAAGGTATCGGCACCGACCCGCCACGAGGGCGGCTCCGGCGGGCGGTCTTCCATCGTATCGTCGCCGGCCAGCACGACCGCACGGTGGAGGAGATCACGCGATTCAACCCCCACGTCGTGGTCCACGTCGGTGTCTGGGAGCCGTTCTCGAGGGCGACTCCCAAGAACGCACGTCAACTCACCGACGACGCGGCCACTTCGATCCTGGGCGCCGCCGCTGAGTGTCGGGCACTCGAGTCGATCGTGGTCCGCAGCGGGATCGAGGTGTACGGACGACGCCGCGGCAGCGTGACGCGCCCCGACGAGCAGGTGACCCCCGATCCGACGAGCGAGTACGGTCGGACCCTTCTCGAGATCGAGCAGACCGCCAACGGCATCGGAGCCCGGATCGGTGTGGCGGTGGGCAGCCTCCGTCTGGCGACCGTGCTCGGCCCGCACGTACCGAGTCCACTCGGACGCCTGCTCCGCATGCCCGCGGTGCCCTTCAGCGCGCTGGCCGACCCACCGTTCGCCGTCGTCCATCAGCACGACGCCGCCTCCGCCTTCGTCGCGGCTGCACGCGCACGCATCGACGAGCCGCTCAACGTCGTCGCGCCGGGAGCGATCACCGCCTACCAGGCGATCCGTCGCGGCCATCGTGTGCCCGTGCCGATCGTGGGTCCGCAGTGGCAACTGGCACGGGGCGCGGCGTACCTCGCGGGTGCACCGGTACCCGACCACGTGCTCGAGATGCTCATCCGCGGGCGTCTCGCCGCCAATCACCGCGCTCGTGACGTGATCGGGTTCGCCCCGACCACGACGACGAGCGACGTGATCGAGCAGTTGTACGGCTGGCCGAGCGTCATCCACACCCCATCGAATCGGGCGGTCGCCTGATGGCCAGCGCCGCCCAGCGAGTCGCCGACGTGGTGACCCTCCCGGTACGCGCCGTCGGAACCCAGGCGGCCTCGGCCGCGAGCGGCACAGTCCGACACGTGCAGGCATGGACGGCGAACGAGGTCGACGACTGGGGCCGCGACAACGGCTTCGTGAATCGCATCTGGTCGTTCAGCCGTCTGCGCTGGTCGATCTCGATCGGCGGGCACGAGCATGTGCCCAAGCGGGGCGGCGCCCTGATCGTCGTCAATGCGCGCCGCTTCGCGCTCGCACCCATCTTCGCGGCGCTCGCGATCGGAGGGGCGGTGGATCGCCCGGTCCGGTTCGTCGGCCGTCCCGACATCGCCCCGTTCGGCCCGATGATGCAGCGCCTCGGCGGTCTTCTGCCGATCGAGGCCGAGTTGGAGGGCGCGCTGCGCGCCGGCGAGCTGATCGTGCTCGGTTCGGAACACGAGGCCAGCAACCGCACGACCGGTTGGATCGACCATCGGCTCGTCGGCTCAGCCGTCGCCGCCAAGGTGCGCGTCCTACCGGCTGCGACCGTCTCGGTCCCCGTCCGGCGCAACGCCCGGGTCGAGATCGGCCCTCCCGTTCGACTGGCGACGAAACGTCGCGGGCCGCTCGAGGAGCTCGAGACCGCCGATCTGCTCCAGTCCCGCATCGACGACATCCTCGACGAGCTCGGCGGCACGATGACCGGAACCCCACTCGATTGGCTGCCGACCGGCGGGATCGGAGGTCTCTGATGCCCTACGTACGCAGCAGCGACGGCGTGCGCCTCCACTACCGAGAGTCCGGAAGGAGGTCAGGTCCACCGGTCCTGATGATCCAGGGGCTCGGCGCCGACAAGCATCTGTGGGACGTGCAGCGCCTCGCGCTCGCATCCCGGTACCACACGATCGCCCTCGACAACCGCGGCGCCGGCCGCAGCGACAAGCCGTACGGGGCCTACTCCCTGGAGCAGATGGCTGACGACGCGATCGCTGTGCTCGACGACCTCGGCGTCGACCGCGCCCACGTGATCGGTGCCTCGATGGGTGGTGTGATCACCCAGATCATCGGGTTGCGGCATCCCGAGCGAGTTCGTTCGTTGACGCTCGCCTGCACTGCGTGCCACCACCATTCGTGGCGGCGTGAGCTGCTCGCAGAGTGGGCCGAGACCGCCCAGACCCGAGGCATGGGGGCGATGACGGCAGAGGCGGCACGCTGGGTGATCGGCCCGCGATCGTTCCGGCGGCTGGCGCCTGCGATCGGTTGGATGGGGCCGCTCGCGCTCTCCCGCCCGCCGCACGCGTTCGTGGGTCAGGTGGCCGGCATCTTGTCGATCGACGACCACCTCGCGGATCAGCTGAGCGAGATCGACGCGCCCACGCTCGTCATGGTCGGCAATCAGGACATCCTGACGCCGCGTGGCGACGCCGAGGAGATCGCCGACCGGATCCCGGGCGCGGAGCTGGTCGTGATCAGCGGCGCCGCCCACGGATTCATGATCGAGCACGGCACCACGTTCAACCGGATCCTGCTCGACTTCCTCGGACGGGCCGAACGCAGCCACGGCTCCTCGCGCGCGGACACCACCGACACCCAAGTCGCCAGCTGATGCGGGTCGTCGTCGTCGGCGCCGGGCTGGCAGGACTCGTCGCCGCTCGGGAGCTGGCGGCCGATCACGAGATCGTCGTGCTCGACAAAGGGCGATCGGTCGGCGGGCGACTGGCCACGCGCCGGATCGGCGATGCCCGTCTCGATCACGGTGCCCAGTTCTTCACGGTACGAAGTGAGGCGTTCCGTTCACAGGTCGATGAATGGCTCTCGCGTGACGTCGCTCGCGTGTGGTGCCATGGATTCGCGGGGCGCGAGGACGGTCATCCGCGCTATGTCGGGACGACGGGCATGAACGCGCTCGCCAAGGACCTCGCGACCGGGCTCGACTGCCGGACCGGTCAGCTCGTGTTCACCGTCAGGCCAGGTGAGGACGGCTGGTCGGTGGTCATCGACGACGGCACGGTCGTGGAGGCCGACTCGCTCGTGCTGACCTGCCCCGTCCAGCAATCGTGGTCCCTGCTGGTCCAGGCCGAGCTCGATGTGCCCGAGGAGCTCGTCCGGAGTGGGTATCACCGCACGATCGGGCTGCTCACCGTGCTCGACCGGCCGAGCGACGTGCCCGAGCCCGGCGGGGTTCAGTTCGACCCCGCCGACGATGCGAACCCGTTCGGATTCATCGGCGACAATCACGCCAAGGGGATCAGCCCGATACCGGCGGTGACGTTCCATGCCACGCAGCCGTGGAGCGCCGACCACTGGGACGACGACGTCGACGCCCTGCGTGCAGCCCTGCTCGAGCGCGCGGCCCCGTGGATCGGTGACGCCTCGGTGATCGAAGCACAGGTGAAGAAGTGGCGCTTCGCCGGCCCGGTGGAGCCGTGGCCCGACGCCTGCTGGGTCGACGAGGAACACCGGATCGTGCTCGCCGGCGACCTGTTCGCCGGACCCAAGGTCGAGGGCGCGTTTCGCTCCGGTCTGGCGGCGGCCGCTGCCATCTCCGGGCTCGCCTGACCCGCCGTCACCTTCAGCGCCCGGACGGCGGCGGGAAACGCCCGGTCGTGCGTGCTCAGCGGACTGGATCGGTCGGTGCACCGGTCCGCGCCGCACCTGAGCGAATCGGCCCGTGACCTTCGGCTCTCACCGCGCCGGCCCGGCTGCGTCACAATTGAGCGTATGTGTCGCATCGACGTCCGCTGACGCTCCCTCGAGTCGTGGGAGTGACGATCTGCCTCGCTGCTGCAGTGGTGGGGGTGGCGTCTTCGGCGTCCAGCGCGACCGAGGCCCTCGCTCCCGATGGATCGACGTGTGATTTCGACGGGGACGGGTTCGACGATCTGGCGGTCGGCGTCCCGTACGAAGACATCGGCGCAGTCGTGAACGCGGGCGCGGTGCAGGCGATCTTGGGGTCCGATGCCGGTTTGACCGCGGCCGGGAACCAGTGGTGGGACCAGGGCACGCCGGGTATCCAGGGCGGCCGCGAGGCGTGGGATCGGTTCGGGCTGCGGTTGGCGTGCGGTGATTTCGATGGGAACGGGTTCGACGATCTGGCGGTCGGTGTTCCGAACGAATGGATCGGTGCGACGGGAAGGGCGGGTGCGGTGCAGGTGATCCCCGGGTCCGTCGCCGGCTTGACCGCCGACGGCAACCAGTGGTGGGACCAGGACACACCCGGCATCCAAGGCGTCCGCGAGCCCGACGACCTGTTCGGGTGGTCGTTGGCGGTCGGTGACTTCGATGCCGACGGGTTCGACGATCTGGCGATCGGCGTCCCGTACGAGGGCATCGGTGCGACGGCGGACGCGGGCGCAGTTCAGGTGATCTCCGGATCCGACGCCGGGTTGACCGCCGACGGCAACCAGTGGTGGGACCAGGACACACCCGGCATCCAAGGCGTACGGGAGTACGTCGACCTGTTCGGGCGGTCGTTGACGGTCGGTGACTTCGATGCCGACGGATTCGACGACCTGGCGATCGGCGTCCCGAACGAGGACATCGGGGTGATGACGAACGCAGGGGCGGTTCAGGTGATCTCCGGATCCGACGCCGGGTTGACCGCCGACGGCAACCAGTGGTGGGACCAGGACACACCCGGCATCCGAGGCGCCCGGGAGTCCGGCGACCTGTTCGGGTTGTCGTTGACGGTGGGGGACTTCGGCGGGGACGGGTTCGACGACCTGGCGATCGGCGTCCCGTTCGAAGACATCGAGGCGACGACGAGCGGAGGGGCGGTTCAGGTGATCTCCGGATCCGACGCCGGGTTGACCGCCGACGGCAACCAGTGGTGGGACCAGGACACACCCGGCATCCAAGGAGTCCGCGAGCCCAACGACCTGTTCGGGTTGTCGTTGACGGTGGGTGACTTCGAAGGGGACGGGTTCGACGACCTGGCGATCGGCGTCCCGGAGGAGGACATCGGTGCGGTCCAGGATGCAGGGGCGGTCCAGGTGATCTCCGGATCCGACGCCGGGTTGACCGCCGACGGCAACCAGTGGTGGGACCAGGACACCCCCGCGATACTCGGGGTCCGCGAGTTGGAGGACTTCTTCGGGTGGTCGTTGGCGGTGGGTGACTTCGATGGAGATGGGTTCGACGAACTGGCGATCGGCGTCGCCTACGAGGACATCGGTGCGGTCCAGTTCGCCGGTGCCGTGCAGGTGATAATCGGATCCGACGCGGGGTTGACCGCCAACGGCAACCAGTGGTGGGATCAGGGCACCTCCGGAATCCTGGGCGGCCGCGAGAACGGCGATCAGTTCGGCGATGCGCTGGTCATGGACACCGTCGACAGTGGGGTGTGACGCGAGCATTTCTGTTGCGTGCTCCGGCGCCCGGGGGCCGGGGTCGGTTCGAAGTTCGATCGCTCACACGGGGCGGGATCGGCGACGTACCGCCCGTGAAGGTTCGTCGTCGGGTATTCGAAGTTCTCGGGCTCGTCACGACGTCGGGGTGGATTCGGCCGTCGCCACGGAGGTCGCGGTCGTCGAGTCGACGGCGGTGGTCGGGGTGAGGGCGGGGGCGTAGTCGACCCGTTGGCGGCACACGACGGCGGTCAGGCGACGCTCGTCGATGTCGTACACCGCGACGAACTGCTCACCGAGGATCTCGCGGAACTCCCGGTACGACTCGAACTCCTCGGCGTTCTCACCGACGCCGCATCGGCGATCGAGTACCGGAGCGAACGGTACCTGCCAGCCGTTCACGAGCGTCGCGAGCCCGTCTTCGAGCGTGTCGATCGCCGGCAGGTCGACGGTGCGGCCGGAGCCCATCGGAACGAGCGCGAACCAGACGGCTGCTTCACCGAGCAGGTCGGCGACGACCGCGCACCCACCGACCGTGCCGAACTCCGGGCAGTGATTCACACCGGGAGTGCCCGACACGATCCGCAACTCGCGGGTGCCGTCGATGATGAGACCGGTGTCGTTCACCGCCACGCCGTCCTCCCCGTCCGGCGCGTCGAGCCGGAACGACGGGTTGCGTGACGAGAACACCTGCTCGACGAGATCGATCCGGTGCAACTCGGTGGAGGCGACCTCATCGTCTCCGACCCGGTCGATGACCTCGCGTGTCGCGAAGATCGTCGTGAGCACGAAGAACAGGCCGGCCACCCCGCCGACCGCGGCGAAGAACCGGATCGTGAAGATCTCCCGCATGGTGCCCTCGACGCTACTGCCGTCGGGCGCTCACCCGGCGACGGCCACGGCGGCAGCCCGATGGACCCGATCGGCGATCTGATCGATCACGTCGTCGGTGTGCGCCATCCCGACGAAGATCGCCTCGTACGCACCCGGCGCCATCGCCACCCCCTCGGCGAGCATCGCGTGGAAGAACCGGGCGTACGCCTGTTCGTCGGTCCGTTTGGCGCCGTCGAAGTTCGTCGGACGATCGACGTCGCCGCACACCATGCCGACGAGCGTGTTCACGACAGGGAACTGCGCCGGGAATCCAGCCGCTGCGCAGGCGTCGCGCATCAGTGCGGCGAAGTGGCGCGCCCTGGCCATCAACTCGATGTAGACGTCGCCGGTCAGCAGATCGAGGGCGGCGAGCCCAGCCGCCGTGGCGATCGGGTTGCCCGACAACGTTCCGGCATGGAAGACGGGCCCGAGCGGCGAGAGGGTCTCCATGATCTCGCGCCGACCGCCCACCGCACCGATCGGCAGACCACCACCGATCACCTTGCCGAAGGTGGTGAGGTCGGGCCAGACGTCGTACTTGGCCTGGGCGCCCCCCTCACCGACCCGGAACCCGGTGATGACCTCGTCGAAGACCAGCACGGCGCCGACCCGGTCGCACTCCGCCCGCAGGCCGGCCAGGAATCCCGGCTCGGGGGCGATCACACCCATGTTGGCCGCGATCGGCTCGACCATGACGCACGCCACCGTCTCGTCGAGGATCGGGACTTCGTTGTACGGCACGACCATGGTCGCCGCGACCGCACCATCGGGCACGCCCGCGGTACCGGGGAGGCCGAGAGTGGCGACACCGCTCCCGCCGGCAGCCAGCAGCGCATCCGTCGCACCATGGAAGTTGCCGTGGAAGATGACGACCCGATCTCGTGCTGTGTACCCACGGGCGAGTCGAACGGCGGTGCTCGTCGCCTCCGTGCCCGAGTTCATGAACCGAACCTGCTCGCACGAACGCACGCGCTCGGTGATCGCTTCGGCCAGCTTCATCTCGCGTGGTGTCGGCGCGCCGTACGACGTGCCACCGGTCGCGGCCGACGACACCGCCGCTGTGACCGCCGGGTGGGCGTGACCGAGGATGACCGCGCCGTAGCTCTGGACGAGATCGATGTACTCGTTGCCCTCCACGTCCCAGAGATGCGCTCCCTCCGCCCGGGCGACGACGTAGGGCCGTCCACCGACCGACTTGAACGCCCGGATCGACGAATTCACCCCTCCGGGGATCACGGTGGCGGAGCGTTCGAAGCACTCGTCGTTCGACGCCAACCCCGCACCGGTGCACACGGTCGCCGTGCAACCAGCGGCGAGGCAACGCTCTGGATCGCACAATGGGATCATCGCGCAGCCCGTCCGGCGGAACGTTCTGCGAACCATCTCGTGAGATACGTGAGCACGAGGTCGGCACCGGCGCGCCTGATCGCGGTGAGGTGCTCGAGCGCCACGGTGTCGTGGTCGATCCAACCGTTCGCACTGGCCGCCTTGATCATCGAGTACTCACCGCTCACGTGATAGGCCGCGAGTGGAACATCGACGTGACGGCGGACCTCGTGGATCACGTCGAGATACGCGATCGCCGGCTTCACCATCACCATGTCGGCGCCCTGGTCGAGGTCGGCCTGGACCTCGACGAGCGCCTCTCGCGCGTTGCGGAAGTCCTGTTGGTACCCCTTCCGGTCGCCACCGCCCGCGATCGTGACATCGACCGCCTCGCGGAACGGGCCGTACAGACCGCTCGCGTACTTCGCCGAGTAGCCGAGGATCGCCACCTCGTCGAAGCCGGCACCGTCGAGCGCTGTGCGAATCGATGCGACCTGCCCGTCCATCATCCCGCTCGGTGCGACGACGTGAGCACCGGCCGTCGCCTGCGCCACCGCTGCACGGGCGTAGATCTCGATCGTGGCGTCGTTGTCGACGGTGCCGTCGGCGCCGATGATGCCGCAGTGACCGTGGTCGGTGTATTCGTCGACGCACAGATCGGCCATGATCACGACGTCGTCGCCCACCTCCGCCCGCAACCGTCCGAGCGCGATCTGGACGATGCCGTCGGGATCGAAGGCACCCGAGCCGACGGCATCCTTGGTGGCCGGAACCCCGAACAACATGACCGCCCGTACTCCCATCGATGCCAGATCGACGACGTCGCCGCAGAGGCTGTCCAGGGTCTCCTGGTAGACCCCCGGCAACGATGTGATCTCGACCCGTTCACCGATCCCTTCGCGGACGAACAGCGGCGCGATCAGATCGGTCACCGCGACGTTCGTCTCGGCGACGAGATCGCGCATCGCCGCGGTCCTTCGGAGACGCCGCGGCCGGTGGGCGGGGAAGTCGGCCAGGGGGCCGCGAGCTGCCATGACCGCATGGTAGGGCCGGCGCCCGCCGCCACCTACGCCGAGCCGATCCTCCGGCTCCGACCGAACCCCGATCCGGGATGCCGGGGGAGCCCGCCCGTCGGGCAGTAGCGTCATGGCCGTGTCAGTCCAGGTCTGGTTCGGCGAAGACGAGCTCGAGGTGCAGCCGGGGGTCTCCACATCCCTGTCGCTCGCCGTGGAGAACGTCGGCGACCGGACCGAGAGCTATACCGTCATCCCCGCCGGCCTGACCGCCGCGTGGACCACGGTGACGCGTCCGAACATCACCCTCTTCGGAGGGTCGCGTGACGTGGTCGAGGTCGTGGTCCGTCCGCCGGCGATCCACTCGACGACCGCAGGACCGACGACGCTGGCGGTGCGGGTCATCCCGCAGGGCGACCCGGACGAAGCCGTCGTCGCCGAGACGCTGGTCGCCGTACAACCGTTCGACGAGCGTCGGATCACCACCCTGCAACCGGTTCAGCGGGCTCGACGTCGGGCGACGTTCGAGTTCATGGTCGAGAACCACGGCAACAACCTCGCCAGCTGCCGCCTGCACCTCATCGACGCCAGCAACCGCGTCGACGGCTCCTTCGACCCACCGGCCGTCGGGGTGACCCCCGGCTCGGCCAGCCTCGTCCGCCTCAGGATGCGAGCGAACAGGGCGTTCTTCCGTCGGGCCGAACGACAGCTCGACTTCGAGATCGAGGCCACCGAACCCGACCACGAGCCCGCGACCGGGCGGGCCACCCTGATCCAGCCGCCGACCGTCTCGGCGCGGACGCTCGGCAAGGCGGTCGGTGTCGCTGCAGCCGTCGCCGCTGTCGTCGCGGCATGGTTCGGAGTCGTTCGCCCCGAGCTTCGTGACGCCGCGGACCGTGCCGTCGACGATCGCATCAGCGAGCTCGCAACCGACCCCGTCGGCACCGCCGTCGCGACGACGCTCCCCTCGGACGCAGCGGTCGAGGCGACCGCCGTGGCGCCCGTCGAGGCCGTCGACGAAGGGGAGCCGGCCGCCTACCGCATCGCCGTCGACGTCGGCATCACCCAGGAGCGCAGCGAATCCATCTCCGTCCCACCCGATTCGGAGTTCCGGCTGACCGACGTCGTCCTGCAGAACCCGAACGGCGATTTCGGCAGCGCACAGCTCCTCCGCAACGGCGACATCCTCTACGAGTGGGACCTCGGGTCGATGAACACGGCCAACGAGTTTCAACCGCGCGTCAGCCCTTTGCCGTTCGAACCCGGCGACAACATCGTGCTCGCAGTGTCGTGCGACGCGCTGGGCCAGACGACCGGCACCAACTGCGAGATCGCGGTCCTGCTCGGCGGGGTGCTCGTACCCGCGGACCTCTGAGTCGTCGACCTCCGCCGAGGACTCGAGCAGCGCAGGAACGGCCTGCGCGAGGTGCAGTCGTCTCGTCGCCGGTCGGCGCCGCCCTCTACCCCAACCCGTAGCCGGGGAGCATCGGCACGTTCCTCACTGTGCGGCCTTCGATCGTGATCGGCGCCGCAGCGACGGCGCCGCCCGAGGACGACGCCACGAGGCGCCGGTCTCCGACGCGCAGCCGAGCCGGCAGGGTCGCGACCGCGAGGAAACTGCCGACGTCGTTCGAGGTCACCGTCAGGAACGGCCGGCTCCCGTCGTCGAATCCGATCGCAACGGGCGAGTCGACCGGGAATCCGGATCCGCCGACGCCGACGGCGGTTCCGGGACGTGCGGATTCGACCGCGATCTCGAAGGTCGGCGCATACCGCGCGAATCCTCCGAGGACGGCCGACGTGTACTGACCGATCGGTGTCGTCACGATCAGCAGTGCGCTCCGGTACCCGGAGTCGGTCGGACGGAACTCCACCTCGATCGTGCAGCTCGCGTCGGGGTTGAGCGCACGGTTGCGGCACGACTCGGTGACCACGATGAAGTCGCCCGGATGTGCTCCTCCGACATCGATCCGATTCACCGATGTCGGGAAGAAGTCGACATTGCTGATGTCGATCGCGACCCGTCCGCCGGCTCCACCCACGATGCCCGGTTCGAGATCGACACCGCCGGGTGTCGCCAGCAGCGCTGGATCACCGGCGGCACCGCGGAGCGTCGTCGACACCGTCGGAGCTCCGGGACCGTTGCCGCTCACGGTGAGGGTGCCCGAGAAGCCACGTGGAGCCGTCGGCGTGAAGGTGAGTTTCACCGAGCACGACGTACCGGCCGCGACGATGACGCCACGCACACAGGTTCCGCCGGTCACGGTGAAGTTCGGGGACACCGACACATCGGCCGGTTCGAACGCGGCCGGCCCTGCATTGAGGACCGTCGCGTAGAGCTCGGTACTCATGTAGTTCATCAACACCGTGCCGAAGTCGAGGGCCGCAAGCGAGAGCTGTGGCGTGACGGCCACGGTGACCACGTCGCGGCGGCCGTTCTCGGTGGCGCGCTCGACTCCGGTCAACGGACCGGTGGCGGCGGTGTCGAAGGCGATCACCTCGCCGGTCTTCGACAACGCGGGTCGGCTGTGCGCGCCGGGGACCGCGGTGAGGCCGGGGGCGTCGAGCACGCGACGCAACTGGCCGAGGTGGAACTCGGCGACCAGCAGGTCGCCGTCGAGATCGTCGCCGCCACCTGCGCGTCGGCTCGACAGCAGATTGGTGGCGTCGGTGACGAACGCGATCTGGCTGCCGTCGGCATTGACCGCCGGCGCCCACGAGGACCCGTCGCCGGCCTGCGGCACACCGACGCGGACGACCCCGGCGTCGACCGCCGACACGATCGAGAGCGGTTCTCCGCGGGGCGCCTCGTCGAAGATCCCGTTGCCGTCGGTGTCCCGGTCGAAGCGGTAGATCTGCGATGGGCACTGGGCCACACATCGCGGAAGATCGGCAGGTACGAGGGTGCGGTCGTGGGAGGCGAACACGATGATCCGGCCGTCTTCCGACATCGCCGGTGCGTCCCCACCGCCGGCACTGCGCTGACCGTTGCGTCCCGACACGAGGTGCACCGACCTGCGCTGATCGGCTGCGAAGCGATCCCACACGTAGACCTGCGAGGTGGCGTCCTCGCCCAACACCGGTCCCTCGGCCCAACCCGGCAGCGGATCGGAGGCGGTGCTGTCGGACACGAAGGCCAGGTGACGGCCGTTCTGCGACAACGCAGGTTGCCGCGCGCCTCGGTAGAAGAACGCCCGGTTCGGTGCCTCGACCGGCATGCCGGCGACCGGTTGTGAACGACCGGGTTCGTTCAGGGGAACCGTGACGTCGATGACGCTGATCGTGGACACCCCGTCCGGCGTGCCCGGCGCCTGGTGCACATAGGCGATGACCGCACCGGACCCCGACAGCGCGGGGGCCGAGTCGATGAACACCCCGTCAACCGCCGTGCCGGTCCGCTCCGACACCGAGACCAGCTCCCAACCGTTCGGCTGGCCGCCGCACTCCGGGACCACGAGCCGGTAGACGTCCCAACGTTCGTTGCGATCATCGTCGCGGAACAGGTCGAACGGGATCTCCGAGACGGCGACCACGACGCAACCGTCGGCCGACACGCGAGGATGCACGGTGTCGCCGGCCTTGACGCCGCCGGGAACCGGCGACAACTCGATCGTCGTGCCGGTCTCGCGGTCGGTCCGGAAGACCGATCGGCGCTCGTCGCGAGCCCCGGAGAAGACCACCCAGCGACCGTCGGCCGAGATCGACGACTCGCGTGCCTCTGCGACGTCGCCGGAGGCGACGACCAATGTCGCGTCAGCAGACACCGTGCGCGACGCATCGGCGACCGACAGCACCAGTAGTGCTCCGGCCACCGAGAACGCCGTCCGGCGAGTGATCCGGCTCCGTCGTTGCATGGTCTCCTTCGAGTCCGACGGGCGTGAGCCCGTCGAATACCGCCGCTTCGGATTCTATGACCGCTCACACCACGCTGCGGCGACCGCATGGGCGAGACCCTCCACAGAATGATCGGTCGCGACGTGGGTGATCTGAAGCCCTTGTTGGAGAGCGACCGCACGCGTCGTCGGCCCGATCGCCACCGCGATCGGCGGTGTCGCCACCCCGATCGCATCCGACCACGCCACGGCAGCCGAACCGCTCGCGAACGCGACGATGTCGCAGCCGAGCGCTGCGGCCCGTTCGGCCGGTGACGGAGTACGGAGACTGGTCGAGTAGGCGACGACGGGTTCGACCCGCCAGCCATTCGCAGACAACCCGTCCGCGAGGACCGAATCGGCCCGATCGGCCTGGGCGAGCAGCACCCGACCGACGCCGGCAGGGCGGGGCAGGGCGGCCAGCAGATCACTGGCAGTCTGACGTTCGGGGACGACGTCGACCGGCCGGCCGGCGCCGGCTTCGAGCTCCCGCGCCGTCGCGGTGCCGACCGCTGCGAGCCGGACGCCGCCGTGTCGTCGAGCCGCATCGACGACCCGTCGCGCACCGTGCCGGGAGGTCACGACGAGCCAATCGTCGTCGACGAGGCCGTCGAGGGCACGACGCAGGGCCGTGCCACCGTCAAGCGGGTCGCCGATCTCGATCAAGGCGACATGGACCACATCGGCACCCCCCGCAGCCAGGAGCGAGTCGAGCCGACCGGGTTCGTCGCGGGTCGTCACGACGCGGCAACCGGCGAGCGGGCGAGCGGACATCGGACGGATCACCTGCGCTGGACGTGGATGTGCGCGGCCCGCGCCGCCGAACGCGCCGACTCGATGTCGCTCGCGAGATCCCCCGACAGATCGACCGTGTCGGACACGACCATCGACGACGCGTCGTCGGCGAGGAACGAGTAGAGCCGACCGCCGTCGACGTGGGCGCCCACCGGGAGCGAGCAACCGGAACCCAGCTCACCGAGGAAGGCCCGTTCGACGAGCACCTCGTGCCGGGTTGGCCCGTGGTCGATGTGCGCAAGTGCGGCGCTCATCCGGTCGTCATCTCGACGGCACTCGACGGCGACGCACCCTTGGCCGACCGCCGGCACGAACTCGGCGGGATCGAGCATCTCGGTGATGCGATCTGTGAGCCCGAGCACCTCCAGCGCCGCCACGGCCATCACGATTGCTCCACCCTCCGGCACCTTCTCGAGCCGGGTGTGGATGTTGCCGCGCAGCTCGGAGAAGACGAGATCGGGGCGAGCCCGCCGGAGTTGGGCGCGTCGCCGCACCGAACCCGTGGCGATCGTCGCTCCGGCAGGGAGGTCGACGAGTGCCCGCCCGATCAATGCGTCGGCCGGCGTTCGACGTTGGGTGAACGCCCCGATCCGCAGCCCGGCCTGCGGCGTGGTCGGCAGATCCTTCGCAGAGTGCACGGCGACGTCGGCTCGCCCGTCGAGGACCGCCGACTGCACCTCCTTCACGAACACACCCTGTCCACCGATCGAGTGCAACGGCACGTTCGCCGACTGGGTGCGATCCCCTTGGGTTTCGATCAACACCAGCTCGGCGCGGAACCCGGACTCGCGGAGGAGTTCGGCCACGTGCTCGGCCTGGGTGACCGCCTGGGAACTCCCCCGTGTGGCGATACGGATCGTGGACACACCTGCCGCCGGGTCAGCCGAGATCGAACAGATCGGCCACGGCTGCGGCGTTGCGTTCGCCCTGCGGGGTGCCGGCCTGTTCGCGCAGACGAACCGAGGGTTCGTGCAGCAACTTCGCGACGAGACCCTTCGTGATCGCCTCGAGGAGGTCGCGCTGGGTGTCGTCGAGCTGGGCGAGTCGCTTGGCGTGCCGGTCGAGCTCGGCGGTTCGCAACGCTTCTGCCCGGCCGCGAAGAGCGGCAACCAGCGGCGCCGCCTGCAGCGACGCCGACTCGAGCGCAAAGCGGTCGACCTCCTCGGCGACGATGTCGATGACGCGATCGACCTCACCGAGGCGCTGGCTGCGCCCCTTGTCGGCCCAGGTGCTGAGGTCCTCCAGGTCGAGCACGGTGACCCCGTCGAGCTCGGCGACGTCGGATGCGACATCGCGTGGCACGGCGATGTCGACGAAGAGCAAGGGACGTCCGTCACGATCGACGGATTCGAGCAGGCTGCGGTTGACGATCGGCTCACCCGATCCGGTCGAGGTGAGCACCACGTCGGCGGCGCCCAGCGCTTCGACCAGTCGGTCCATACCCAGTGCGCTGGCGTTGATCCGCTCGGCCAACGCATGCCCCCGTTCGGGTGAGCGGTTGACGACCACGACATCGCCCACGCCGGCGCTTCGCAGCGCGACGGCGATCCCTTCACCCATCGACCCCGCACCGAGCACCGCGACGTTCCGCCCGGCGATGCTCCCGAGGTGCTCGATCGCCATCTCGACCGCAGCGTGGCTCACCGATGCGGTGCCGCGTGCGATGCCGGTCTCGGTGCGAGCCCGCTTGCCGACGCCGATGGCGTGCCGGAACAGCAGATTGAGCGAGGTGCGGGCTCCGCCTTCACGACGCGCGATCTCCCATGCGTCTCGGAGCTGGCCGAGGATCTCGGTCTCGCCGACGACCGCCGAGTCGAGCCCAGCGGCCACCTCGAACAGATGCTGCACCGCGGCGGCGTCGTGCTGGGAGTACAGATGGGGATGCAGATCGTCGGGCGAGATGCTGCCGAGATCGCACAGGAAGTCGCGCACGTCGGCGTACGCACCGTGGAACCGTTCGGCCACAGCGTAGATCTCGGTGCGGTTGCACGTGCTCACGACCACGGCCTCGCGCACGTTGTCGCGCCGGGCGAGCGACGCGACGGCCTTCGGGATCTCATCGGCGGCGAGTGTCAGCCGTTCCAGCACACTGAGCGGACCGCTACGGTGGTTGATGCCGATGACGAGAATGGACATGACGCTGCCAGCCTACGCTGTCGCACCCCGTCCACGTTCGGCCGGGACCGAGTGAAGTTGGCCACTCGATGCCGCCGAGGCCCGGCGCTGTTCGTGGTAGCTGAGGATCTGGAGCTCGACCGCGAGATCGACCTTTCGGACCGACACGCCATGCGGTACCGACAGCACGACCGGGGCGAAGTTCAAGATGCTCGTCACCCCCGCATCCACGAGCCGGTCGGCGGCGTCCTGGGCTGCCAACGGCGGGGTCGCGATGACGCCGATCGAGATCTGGTGGGCGGCCACGATCTGAGCGAGCTCGTCGAGCGGGCGAACCGGTGCACCGCCGACGACGGCATCGACCTTCTGGGGGTCGATGTCGACGATGCCCGCGACCGGGAAACCGCGTTCGCCGAATCCGCCATAACCGGCAAGGGCCTGGCCGAGATTGCCGGCGCCGACGATGACGACCGGCCAATCGTGGTCGAGACCCAGTTCACGACGGATCTGGTACACGAGATAGTCGACCTCGTACCCGACGCCGCGTGTGCCGTAGCTCCCGAGATAGGAGAGATCCTTGCGAACCTTGGCCGCGTTCACCCCGGCCAACTCGGCGAGGCCCTCGGACGAGATGCTGGCGACCCCGTCGGCCGCCTGTTCGCCGAGCACCTGCAGATAGACCGGCAGACGGGCCACCGTGGCGTCGGGAATGCGTCGGCGAGTGCGATGGGGGGACATCGTCCGCACAGCCTAGAACGCATGTGCAAGATTTCACAAAGCCAGCTCGTGGTCCGTCTGGGCCCAGCGTCGAGCGTGTTCCGAGGCCGAGCCTCAGGCACACCTGACGCCGTCAGGCGCCGAGGATGGTGCCCTCGAGCTCGCGGCGGATCAACTTGCCGGCGGCGTTGCGTGGCAGTTGGTCGACGAACACGACCTTCGTGGGACACTTGTAGCGGGCCAGGAAGTCCATCGAGTGGTCGATGAGGGTGTCCTCGTCGACGTCGACATCCGGCTCCAACACGACGTACGCCTTGACGGCTTCGCCGTGGTGAGGGTGAGGTACACCGAGCACTCCGACCTCGGCCACGGCCGGATGCGTCTGGAGCACCTCCTCGACCTCGGCCGGGTAGACGTTGAACCCCGACACGATGATGAGGTCCTTCGCCCGATCGACGAGGTACAGGTAGCCGTCGTCGTCGACCATGCCGATGTCGCCGGTACGGAGCCAGCCATCGACCAGCACGCGTTCGGTGATCTCGGGCTCGTTCCAGTACCCGAGGAAGACGTTGTCGCCGCGAACCCAGATCTCACCGGCATCGCCGACCGGCACATCGCTGCCGTCGTCGCCGACCAGACGCATCTCCTGACCCACCAGGATGCGACCCACGGAGCCCGGGCGATTGGGGAGCCCGGCAGACGTGGTGACGATCGGCGAGGCCTCGGTGAGTCCGTACCCCTCCTTGATCTCGACGCCGTACCGCTCGAGGAAGCGTTGCGCCACGCCGGGCGACAGCCGCGAGGCCCCCGACGCCGCCAACCGGACCGATTGGAACGAGCTCGGCGGCAACTCGTCGAATTGGCTGAAGGCGATCCACATCGGCGGCGCACCCGGCACCACGGTGACGCCTCGCTGCACGATCGACTGCACGGCGGTCGCCGGGTCGAAGCGCTGCACCAGGAGCACCGTGGCACCGACGGTCAACGACACTCCGAGCACCACGTTGAGTCCGAAGATGTGGAACAGCGGTAGCACGCCGTAGACGATGTCGTCGGTGTCGGTGTGATCGCGGGCGGTGAGATCCTGTTGGATGTTGGCGGCAAGGTTGCCGTGACTGAGCATCGCCGCGCGTGGATGGCCGGCCGTGCCGCTGGTGAACATGAGCGCAGCGATGTGGTCGGGGTCGACGTCGACGACGGGAACGGGATCGGAGCTCAGCAGTTCGTCGAGCGTGCGATCACCGTGTATCGCCTCTCCTTCGGCGACGATCACGGTCGCCACGGACGGCAACGACGATCGGTCGACGTGCTCCCACGCGGGCATCGCGGACGGCCCGACGATGACCAACACCGGCTCGACGTTGGCGAGCTCGCGCACGATCTCCGGGGCCGGGCTCGCGGGGTTGAGCGGCACAGCGATCGCGCCGAGCCCGATCGTCGCCAGGTACGACAGCACGAAGTACGGGTTGTTCCCGCAGACGATCGCGACGCGGTCCCCACTCGCGACACCCGCGCCGGCGAGCCCGCCTCGCAGGCGCGCGACCTGGTCGCGCAGCTCGCCGTAGGTGGTCTCACGGTTCCGCGCGATCAGCGCGACACGCTCACCGTCATGTGATTCGATCATCCGCGCCAGGTTCATCGGTTGTGCCCCATCCCCACCTCGACCATCGTACCGACCGATGCTGCTCGGGCGTTGAGCGGACGGACCGCTTCGCTCGGTCTCATCAGTTCGCGCGCTTCGCTTGCCGACAACACGGAGCGGTGCCGGCGTCGTCGTTCAGAGTCGCACCAGCGAGATCACGCCCGCCACGAGGATCGCGGCGAGCAGGAGTCCGAGCGTGAGCGTGGTGGCGGGACGCATGGCCGCAGGCTACCGCCCCCCGTCGACACGGCCGTCCGGGGCGACGGCGTCAACGACGGCCGAGGACGACGGCCGTCTCGGTGGCCGGGGGGTCGTCGAGTGGCACGATCGTCACCTGGTCACCGGGAGCGAGACCGAGCTCATCGGACGCCGAACGCTGGTCCATTGCGATCGCAAGCATGCCGTACGAGTCGAGCACGAGCCCGACGGCCCCGCCGGCCAAGCTCGCGAAGTTCGTCGAACGAACGGCACGACGCAGGGTGGTTCCGGTCGGATCGGTGGGCGCTCCGATACGCAGTTGGAGGTTCGAGCCCCACGCTGCGGGCAGATCGTCGGGGCCGACGTTCAGTTGGGCGTTCCCGAATCGATCCACCCACAGCACTTCCGTCACCATCGCGTCCCCGTCCTCACGTGGGAGCGGCACGGTACCCGGAAGGAGGAGCACGGGGTCGACCTCGGCGCCGAGCTCGCCGAGGTCGACGCCGTTGCAGATGTGGGCGGCCGCCGGAGCGAACACGTCGCGGCCCGCGAAGGTCGCGCCAGCGGCCTCGAGCTGATACTCGGGATTGGTGAGCTCGACTGCGCGTTCGGCGCCACCGGCCATCGCGACCGCCGGCGCCAACAGACCGTTGTCGGGTCCGATCAGCACACCGGCTCCGTCGGCGACCTCGATCGCGACCGCCCTCCGCCCGGTCGCGACACCAGGATCGACCACCGCCAGCACCACCCCTCCTGCGACGTAGCCGATGCAGCGTGCGAGTGCGAGCGACCCGGCTCGGACGTCGAACGGGGCGACCTCGTGGGTCAGGTCGATCACGCCCACGTGGGGCGCGAGATCGCGGATCACCGACTTGACGACCCCGACGAACTCGTCGGCCGTGCCGTAGTCCGTGAGGAACGACACGGTGTCGAAACGAGGTGCGGTCACGTCGCCGACGCTATCGGTCACAGTCCGGCGCCGACCCCCGGTGCTGACGAGACGACGTGAGCCGCCCCGAACGCCGGGCGGGATCGGGTCCTGGAACGACAAGGGCCGGTGCCAACCCCCCGATGGCACCGGCCCTTCGGCGCTGCCCGGCTTTCGCCGGTGCGCTCACCGACCGTCACTGTAGGTCACAAACACACGATGAGAAAAGTGTCACACCGAAATTGTTCACGAACTCCGGAACGCGGGACTCGGGCCGACGCGGCCACGACGGCCCGGGGCGGTCGGGCCAGGGGTGATCCACGGGGCACATCACCCGCCGAGTTCGCGACTGCGCTCCGTGGCCGCACGGACGGCACCCAGCAGTGCGGCACGCACCGCCCGATCCTCGAGCACACTGACGCCCGCCGCGGTCGTGCCGCCCGGCGACGTCACCATCGCCCGCAGGGCGGCAGGGTCGCCGCGCTCGGCCAAGAGCTTGGCGGAGCCGACGAGCAGTTGCGTCACCATCTGTTCGGCGGTGGCGCGAGGCAGACCGACGACGACGCCGGCATCCATCAACGCCTCGGCGACGAGGAAGACGTAGGCCGGGCCGGAGCCGGTGAGACCCGTCACCGCGTCGAGCTGCGCCTCGGCCACCCGGACCACGAGGCCGACGCCGGCGAGGATCCGTTCGGCCCATTCGAGGTCGGTGGCGTCGGCGCCGACGGATCCGCTGAGCGCGGACACCCCGGCGCCGACGAGGGCCGGGGTGTTCGGCATCGTGCGGAGCACGGCGACGCCGTCGCCGACCGCACGCCGGATGGTGTCGATCGTGACGCCGGCCGCCACCGACAGGACGCGACTTGCGCCGGCGGCCGCGGCGGCCGCGGCGACGTCCGGTACGTCCGCGGGCTTCACGGCGATCACGGCCGACGAGCAGGCCGGAACCGCCTCGGCGAGAGCGACACCCGGGAACATGACGGACAGCTGGTCGCGTCGGGCTGGCGACGGCTCCACCACGACGACGTCTTCGACGGCGATCGCGCCGGAATCGAGCACACCCCGGAGCAAGGCCGCACCCATGTTGCCGCCACCGATCACCGCGAGCTGATACGTCATCCCGCCGACGCTAGTGGCGGCGCCTCCTCGGCCGCGGCCCCCGTGTGACCGGCGGGTCGAGGGCGGGCGAGGTGACGCGACCGGAGTGCGGGATGTCCGGGCGGCTCGGAGCTTCCGACTTCCCCGATACACCGCCCGGACACTCCACTGGAGGTCGCGACGACGGGGAAAGGGAAAGCCGGGTGCTGTCAGTCGGCGAAACGACTGGCGAAGGCCAGTCGCAGCAGCGGACGGAAGTTCGCCTCGACGGTCGCGTACAGGGTGCCGAGGACACGATCGAGTTCGTCGGCGGTCACGCAGGTGTCGGGCAGTTCGCCGCGCAGGTAGATCGCATCCTCCTGCCCGATCGAGAAGTGGGCACCGACGAGCTGGTCGTTCCGGCGCAACAGCAGGTCCATCACCTCGCGCTCGTGCTCGGGTGGGGCAGGCATCACGTACGTCTCGTAGCGAAGCGTTCGCTGGCCCAGGGTGAGCCAGACCGTCGTGAACTCCTTCTCGTCACCGCGCATGCGGACGTACCAGCGTGGTTCGCCGAGGCTGGTGTCGTCGCTGGTGCCCCGGTCGATCGCGGCGACCAGCGGATTGTCGGTGGCGAACTCCGCGAGCCATGCGTCGATCTGCGACCGGAGCTCGGCGAGACGGCGATCGACGTGGAGATCCGACATCGGCCGGACCCTATTCGCCGAGGACGAGCTGTCGGGCGGTCAGATCGGCGTACAGCCGACGCAGGCGGGCGGCTGCGAATCCCCACGTGTAGCGGCTTGCCCGCATCGCCGCGGCGTTCGCCATCGACGCCGCGAGCAACGGCTCGTCGAGGATCCGCGCGATCGCCTTCGCGAACAGCATCGGGTCGCGCTCCGGGACGAGGAACCCGGTCTCGCCATCGTCGACCAGCGACAGCAAGCCGCCGACAGCACTCGCTACCACCGGGATGCCGCACGCCGCCGCCTCGAGTGCGACGAGCCCGAAGCTCTCGCTCCGGCTCGGGACGACCACCACGTCCGCGGCCCGGTAGTACGTCGACAGGATGTGATGCGGTTGCGGCGCGACGAACCGGACCTGATCGTGGAGACCGAGCTCGTCGACGAGACGGTGGGCGCGTTCGATCTCGCCGTCGCCGGCCGAACCGCTCGCTCCGCCGACCACGAGCAAGATGGCATCGGATCGACCGAGCGCGTGCAGCGCACGGATCGCGACATCGGGGCCCTTCAGCGGTTGGATCCGCCCGACGAACAGGACGATCGGGACGTCGTCGGGGAGCTCGAGTGCATATCGGGCACCCGAGCGGTCACCGGGCGCGAAGAACGCGTGCTCCACACCTGGGGCCACGATCTCGATCTGACCCATCGGGTCGCCGTACAGCCGCCGGAACTGATGCTCCTCTTCGACACAGCTCACACAGATCGCATCGGCGCAATTGATCAGCTCGGCCTCGGCACGATCGCGCCAGCCTGGCTCCGGGTCGCCCCCTTCGGCCTTGACGCGGGCGAGGGTGTGGAAGGTCGAGACGAACGGGATGTCGAGCTCGTGCTTGATCCGGTGCGCTGCGACACCGCTCAGCCAGTAGTTCGCGTGGACCGCATCGGCACCGCCGTGGTCGCGCAGATGCTCCAGGACGCGGTCGGTGAACTCGTCGACGATGTCGGGCAGAGCTTCTTTGGGGAGGTGATGCGGACCGGCCTCGATGAAGACGACCCGATGGTTCGGCTCGACGAGCACCTCCGACGGAAGCCCAGCACGGTCGGCCCGAGTGTAGGTCGTGCACTGGAGACCCGCCTGCGCGAGCGACGAGCCGATCTCGCGCACGTAGACGTTCATGCCGCCGCTGTCGCCCGAACCGGGCTGGAGCAGCGGCGACGTGTGCAGGGAAATCACGGCAACTCGGCGCATCAGGATCTGAAACGTTAGCGAGTCGGTCGACATTCCCGACCGTCGGTCGCTTCGGGTTCAGTGCTGGGCGAGAAAGCTCTCGTACACGTTCAGCAGGGCGCGCTTCTCCTCGGGCGCCAGCACCGGATCGTGCTCGATCGCCTCGGATACCGTGCTCACCGACCGACCGTTGTCGGGAAGGATGCCCGCTTTCACGTACAGCGTCTCGACGCTGATGCGGAGTGCGTTCGCGACCTGTTGGAGGATGTCTGCGGAGGGTTTACGAAGCCCGCGCTCGATCTGGGACAGGTACGGGTTCGACACGTCCGCGAGCTCGGCGAGCTTGCGGATGGACATCTCGGCGCGTTCGCGCTGACTCCGGATGAAGGCGCCGACGTCGAGGAGGTCGGTCGGGGCGCCCGACGGCTGATCGGCGTCGTCGGTGTCGTCCGTCGCGCCCGCCACGTCAGCCGCCGAGCAGCCCGTCGACCGAGGCTTCGCCCTCGCGATACCGACGGACCAGCTCGGCGCTCAACGCATCGAGCCGTTCGTAGCGCTCGCGACGATCGTCGGAGACCTGACGTTCGAAGGACGTCAACTGATCGTCCAGATGCTGCAGCTCACTCGGCAACAGCTCCTCCAGACGACTGAACCCGTTCTGGGCGCAGACCGCGTCGAGGCGGTCGGAGAGCTCGTGGTCGTCGAGGTTCTCGACCGGACGCGGGGGCCGGGGCGGACCGCCGGTCAGATGGCTCGACAGCACGACGCGAAGCTCGCTCGAGAGGTTCTCGGGCGATTCACCACGCTCACGTCGGTGCAGCTCCGCTCGGACGAGGTCCAGCCGCGCTTGCGCAACACGGCGCACGTACGACACGACGTCGTCCTCGTTCTGCAGCTGGTTGCGCATCTCGCGCAGCTCGTCGAGCGACAGCGATCGAGGATCGCTTTCGTTCACCATCATCCTCCTGACACCGGCGGCAGTACCGCCAGCTCGTCGGCCACGCCGATCGGGTCACCCGAATCGGCCGGCTCTCCATTCACCCAGATCCTGCTGTTCGCGAGCACGGCCGCAAACATGTCGCCGTATCGCCGATGGGCTCCAGCGAGCACCTCGCCGACCGTGTCACCGGGCAGCTCGTCACGACTCGTGCCCGCAGCATCACGCGCCGCAGCGAACAGACGAACGATGGCCATCACCCCCAGCGTACTGTCAGCGGTACCCTCCGTCGGGATGCCCGGCGATCCGACCCCCGTGTTGTTGCTTCGACACGGCCAGAGCGAGTGGAACGCAGTGCGTCGCTGGCAGGGATCCGCCGACACACCATTGACCGAACTCGGCCGCGAGCAGGCGCGACGGACGGCACACCGGTTGCAGACGCTCGACGCCGATTTCGTCGGCCCGTGGTCGAGCGATCTCGCCCGCGCCAGCGAGACGGCGAGCATCCTCGCGGACGGGCTCGGAATCGGGCCGGTCGTCACCGATCCACGACTCCGGGAAGCCCACGCCGGCGAGTGGCAGGGGATGACGCCCGACGAGATCGAGGCGGCGTACCCGGGGTGGCTCGCCGCCCACCGGCGGCCATCATCGTTCGAACCGTTCGCCGAGGTGGTGACACGCGCTGTCGACGCCGTCGTGGCGATCACGTCGACGTCCAACGGCGCCGGGATACCACTGGTCGTGACCCATTCCGGACTGATCCGATCGATGATCCGCGATCTCGGGGTCAGCGACACCAGGATCCCGAACCTCGGGGGTGTGTGGTTGAAGGTCGGCGCTGCAGCCGGCGCGGCGTCATCCACCGGCGCTCCGCACGACCGTGCGGGCGGGAACGCTGGTCGACGGGGTAGCGGGCCGGACGGGCTCGATCTCGTCGTCGGAGACCTGTTCGACCCGAGCGGGATTCCCGTCAGTGGCGTCGACGCCCCCGGGGAGGACCCCGGCGATCAACCCGATCAGCCCGATGCACACCGCTCCACCCAGGGCTGACTGGCGGGCCGTCCGTTCCTCGAGGCGCCGCGACACCAGATGGGCATTGGCGAGCTGTGGTGAGGCCACGGTGCGCAGCGTGTAGATCGCGCCGATCACGAGCACGACGGCCACCGCCATGGTGACGATCCGGTCGTCGAAGTCCATCGGTGCCAGGCCGTGGGTCCACCGGTCGCTCATGCCCCGCAACGCCACGGCGAGATTGATCACCACGATGATCGCGACGGTTCCGACCCACCGCCGGGGCGCCAGGTCGTCGTGATCGATCGGCGAGAGCACCTCACCGAGCGCGCAGTTCGACCACCTGGTGCGATCACCGAATCGGATGCGGCCGCCACTCAGCGCAATGTGCGCCACCGACATCGAGGTCGCCGCGAGCGCGACGGCGGTCGCCGCCCAGACGGGTGGCACCGGGAACGGGGCGACGCCGACCAGCAGGGCGATCGTCAGCGCGACGACGGCGACGAGCCGCCGGGGACCGTCGACGAGCACCGATGCGAGCGCGACATCGGCCGCGTTGCGGGGTGTCCGTACCGTCGCTCTCCGGATCGCGAGCCGGACGTCGCGGTGGAGGTCGACCGAGCGGGTTCGGCCGACGATGTCGGCCACCGCGAACGCGTAGCGGTGCGACTCGCGTCGGTCGTGCTCGAGCACCGAGCGGGCCTCCCGTGCGGTCGCCATCCCGATCGCGACCCCGACCCCGGACGCGAAGCCCACGAACTCGACCAGGAACACGACGAGCTCGATCGGGTGCGCACCGAGGTGGGCGAGGCGCCAACCACCCCACGTCGCAGCCGTCACGATCGAGCAGGCGAGCACGACGAAACCGACGCGGCGACGACGACCGGACGAGATCGCGGTCGACGAATCGATTGTGCCCGAGTTCGACTGGGCCATGGTTCCACCGTGTTCGAGGCGACGCTCGTGCGTCGCGTGCACCCGCGTCATCGGCACGGCGGGAATCCGCCTTGAGTCCACGCCACCCGCGGCCGCGCCTCATCGGGGGGATCGCGCCGGTAACCTCGCTCCCTCGTGGGCACCGAGAAGCGCGAACGACAGAAGGCCAACCGGCTCCAGCGTCAGTTGGAGGAAGCCCGTGCCGATCGGGTCAGTACCGTCAAGCGGACGGTACTCCGGTGGAGCATCGGCGGGGTCGTGGCCCTCGGCGTCGTCGTGTTCATCGCGTGGTTGGGCGGAGCCTTCGGCGGCGACGACGACGTCGCCACCGGCGACCCGATCGATGTCGCCGACGAGCTCCCCGGGGTCGTCGACGACACCCCGGTCAGCGTCCCGACCCCGCCCAAGCCCGACGTGTCGATTCCCGACGCCAGCCCCACCGAGCTCGTGATCACCGACCTCGTCGAGGGCACCGGCGAAGGGGCCCGGATCGGCGACACTGTCCTCGTCCACTACGTCGGTGTGCGCACCGACGATGGCACCGAGTTCGACAACAGCTACGACTCCGGGTCACCGTTCCCGGTCCAGCTCGGCTCCGGTGGTGTGATCCAGGGCTGGGAAGAAGGTCTTCTCGGGGCGCAGGTCGGCGACCAACGCCAACTCGACATCCCGGCCGCTCTCGCCTACGGCGACAACCCTCCCGGACCGCCGATCGAGCCCGGCGACGCGCTGACGTTCGTCATCGACATCATGGCGATCACGCCGGCTGTGTCGCAGTGATGCGCTGTTCCCGTCATCGTCTCGTCGCGTTGGCGCTCGCCGGCAGCGTGGCGCTGGCGGCGTGCGGGGACGAGGTCGCCGGCGAGCCGATCGCCGACACCCGGCCGGCGGACCAGGCCGCCGATGACTTCGAGAGCGACGACAGTCTGAGCGGCGGCGGGGCCACGACCCCGACGGGCGGGACGACCGCACCCGATCCCGACACCGGCAAACCGTCGGTCGTCCTCCCTGCGGCGATGCCGACCGAGCTGGTCATCACCGATCTCGTCGAGGGCACGGGCGAGCCGGCCGCGATGGGCGACACGATCGAGCTCAACTACGTCGGCGTCCTGTCGGCCGATGGCACCGAGTTCGACAACAGCTACGACTCGGGTCAGCCGCTGACCCTCACTCTGGGCGCCACCCAGCTCATCGAGGGATTCACCGGCGGACTGGCGGGTGTGCGAACCGGTACGCAGCGCCAACTCGACATCCCGGCCGCGCTCGCCTACGGCGACCAGGGCGCCGGCGAGATCATCCAACCCGGTGCCGCGATCTCCTTCGTGGTCGACGTCGTGTCCGTGACCAAGCGAGTCCCGCCGACGATCCCGCCGATGGCCGATCCGAGCGAGTGCCCGGCGACCGACGGCTCGGAACAACAACAACGCGAATTCGACGCGTATCCCCCGTTCTGCGTCGACGGCACGAAGATCTACACGGCCGAGATCGCCACAAACTTCGGCGACATCTCGGTGGAGCTCTACCCGAAGCTCGCGCCCCTGGCCGTCAACAACTTCGTGACCCTCGCCCGATACAGGTACTTCGACGGCACCGAGTGCCACCGTGCGATTCCCGGGTTCGTGGTGCAGTGCGGCGATCCGACGGCGACGGGCACCGGCGGCCCCGGGTACCGGTTCGACGACGAGTTGCCGCTGCCGGGCGAGTACATCATCGGGTCGCTGGCGATGGCCAACGCCGGGCCGGACACCAACGGGAGCCAGTTCTTCGTCATCACCGGTGCGAACGGTGCCTCGTTGCCGCCGCAATACAGCCTGTTCGGTCAGGTGATCGACGGGCTCGACACCACCGTCGTGGAGCTCGACGGTGTCGCCAATCCCGAGAACGACGGCACGCCGCCGCTCGAACCGATCATCATCGAGTCGGTCACGATCTCGGAGTCCTGACGGTCCGCCCGACCTTCGGGTCAGCGCCCCGTGTGGCCGAAGCCGCCGCCGCGGTCGACGCCATCGAGGTCGTCGACGATGTGCCACTCGACCTGGGCGACGCGCTGGATCACCAATTGTGCGATTCGGTCGCCGCGATGCACGAGATAGTCCTCGGCGGGATCGGTGTTCACGAGCACGGCCTTGATCTCGCCGCGATACGCCGCGTCGATCAACCCGGGTGCGTTGACGATGCTGATGCCGTGGCGCAGGGCGAGACCCGACCGCGGCATGATCAAGCCGCAGTAGCCGATCGGGATCGCGATCGAGATTCCCGTGGGCATCAACATGCGGCCACCGCCGGCCGGCAAGGTGGCATCAGTGCGGGCGTGGAGATCGAGACCGGCATCGCCGACGTGTGCATAGCGGGGCAGCGGTAGTTCCCCGTCGAGTTGGACGATGTCGACGCGCACCTGATCGATGCCGACGGGGTCGATGGGCAGGGTCACGAACGCCGAGCGTAGGCTCCTCGAGATGAGCGCAGCCAACGAACGACCACCGTCGGTCGATGCGCTCGCCCGATCGATCGCATCGTCGCGTCTGCCCCACCCGATCCTCGTCGACATCGCTCGCGCCGCCATCGCCGACGGCGCTCCGGGCACCGCCGCCGATCGCGCCGAATCGTTCCGGCGAACCCTGCTCACTCCGGTGGTCAACGCCACCGGCGTCCTGCTGCACACCAATCTCGGACGGGCACCCCTCGCACACGTCCAGCCAGCGCGGGCGCTGACGGTCGAGTACGACCTCTCGAGCGGCGAGCGGGGATCCCGACAGCGCGCGGTCGGCCAGCTGTTCGCACGCCTGTGCGGCGCCGAAGCGTCCATCGTCGTCAACAACAACGCGGCCGCGGTGCTGCTCGTGCTCGCGGCGTTGGCCGAGGGGCGCGACGTCGCCGTCTCGCGTGGCGAGTCGGTCGAGATCGGCGGGGCGTTCCGCGTTCCCGAGGTCATGGAGCAGTCGGGAGCCCGGCTCATCGACGTGGGCACGACGAATCGCACTCGGCTCGCCGACTACGAACGGGCGCTCGTCCGCCCGGGGGCCGATATCGCCTTGGTCCTGAAGGTGCACCCGAGCAACTACCGCGTCGAGGGTTTCGTGGAGGACACACCCGTGAGGCAGCTGGCCACGCTCGACGTCCCGATCGTCGCCGACATCGGGAGCGGTCTGCTCGATGCCAACGTGCCGTGGCTGCACGGCGCGCCACCCGCCTGGCTCGCCGGAGAACCCGCTGCCGTTCAGGCCATCGCCGATGGTGCCGACCTCGTCATGTTCAGCGGCGACAAGCTCCTCGGCGGGCCGCAGGCGGGCATCATCGCCGGACGCGCCGATCTCGTCGAACGGTGTGCGAGACATCCGCTGGCGCGAGCCCTCCGATGCGGCGGCCTGGTCTTGTCGGCGCTGCAGGACGTCGCCCTCTCGTATCTCGGTCGGACCGTCGCGACCGATGTCGCGTTCTGGCGGATGGTGGATCAACCGCTCGACTCGCTTCGACAGCGCGCCGCGCGCATCGCGGCTGGCGCCGGCATCGGCGATGTCGTGGACACCGAGGCGCTGCCGGGCGCCGGTTCGGCGCCCGGCGTCACGATGCCGTCCGCAGGCATCGCTCTCGACGGGGACCTGTTGGCGCACCTGCGGGGCCACGAACCGCCGGTGATCGGGCGAACGCGCGAGGGCCGGACGGTGCTCGATCTCCGATCCGTCGACCCCGGCGACGACGAGATCGTCACCACAGCACTCGCCGCGATCGCCCGATGAGTGAATCGATCGGGTTGACGACATGAGGGTCGTCGCGACGGCCGGCCACGTGGACCACGGGAAGTCCTCGCTCGTACTGGCGCTCACCGGCACCGACCCGGACCGGTTCGAGGAGGAGAAGCGGCGCGGCCTCACGATCGACCTGGGCTTCGCCCACGCCACCTTGCCGTCCGGCGCCGGAGTCAGCTTCATCGACGTTCCCGGACACGTGCGCTTCCTCCGCAACATGCTCGCCGGTGTGGGCGGCGTCGACGCCTGCTTGTTCGTCGTCGCGGCGACCGAGGGGTGGAAACCCCAATCGGAGGAGCACCTGCGAATCCTCGAGCTGCTCGGGATCCGCAACGGTGTGATCGCGCTCACGAAGCGCGACCTCGTCGACGACGAGTGGTTGGAGATCGCGATCCTGGAGGTGGCCGACCACGTCGGCGGGACCTTCCTTCACGGCGCGCCGATCGTCGCCGTCGACTCGATCGGAGGCGGCGGGCTCGACGAACTGCGCGCCGCGCTCGACGCTCTCGTCGCGGCGACACCGGCAGCCGCCGACCGCAACCGGCCGCGCCTGTGGATCGACCGGGTGTTCGCCGCCAAGGGCAGCGGCACGGTGGTCACCGGCACCCTCACCGGTGGGCAGCTGCGCCACGACGACGCGGTGGCGATCGAACCCGGCGGCCACACGGCCCGCATCCGATCGATGCAGTCGCTCGGGTCGACCTTCGACGAGATCGGCGCCGGCAACCGCGTCGCCCTCAACCTCAACGGGGTCGGCCACGACGAGATCGGTCGTGGCGACGCCGTGATCACACCCGGCCGCTGGCGCCCGACCGCACGGTTCGACGCGTCCATCGACGTGCTCGCCAGCCTCGACCACGACGTGTCCCGGCGCGGCGCCTACCTGGCGTACATCGGTTCTCGCGAACTCCCCGTGAAACTGCGCGTGCTCGGCGGCGAGGCCTTGTCGCCGGGCATCTCGGGTGCCGTGCGCCTCTTCCTCCCGGTCGCGCTCCCCCTGCTGCCCGGGGACCGCTACGTGCTGCGCGAGTCGGGCCGCGACGAGACGGTCGGCGGGGGCGAGGTCCTCGACATCGACCCAACCACGCGAGCATCCAGAGCGCGGCCCGATCGCTCGGTCGCGCGGGTCATCGCGGAGCGCGGCTGGATCGACGTCGCCGAGCTCGACCTCCTGACCGGCGAATCGGTTCCACCGATCGTCGGCCGATGGACGACCACCCCCGAGCTGCTCGCCGCGTCGGAGGAGCTGCTCCGGTCGTCGATCTCGAATGCCGGTGAGCTCGGGCTCGACCTGGCTCCACTCGCAGAGTACGAGCGGGCACTGGTCGAGTCGTTCGCGGACGTCACGGTCGAGGGCGGCCGGGCGCGGGCTGCGGACGCGATCGATCCATTCGCCGATCATCCCCTCGCGGCCGGAATCAGGGCAGGTGGGTTCACGCCGGAGGTCCCAGCCGACGTGGATCGCGACGCGGTCAGGGAGCTGACCCGCAGGGGCATCCTCGTCGAGCGCGACAAGGTGCTGTTCCATCGCGACGCGATCGATGCTGCAGCACACGTCGCCGCCGAGCTGCTCGGCGCCGGACCCGACGGCTTCACCGTCGCCCAATTCCGCGACCGCACCGGGGCGAGCCGGAAGTTCGCGCTCCCACTCGTCGCCGAGCTCGACGCCCGCGGTATCACACGCCGCCGCGACGATCTGCGCATCGCCGGTCCCCGCCTGCCCGCCTCGGGCGACCCGGGCGCCGCGACCGAAGCCCTCGATTGAACTCCCCCACCCGTTCTGTCTGCGGCTAACCGTCCGATGAACGGTTCGAGGCAGACAGTTCGGGGTCGGTGTCGTCGGGGGTCGAACGGGTGCGCATCTCGCGGTAATCCTTGGCCGCGCCTTCGAGCGGCTCGACCTCCAGGGTGACGCCGTCGATCGCGGCGACCCGCAAGGGCTCACCGGCCGCGATCGGAGTCGCACGGTTGGTTCGTGCACGCCACTGGCCATTGCCGACCTGCACGGTGCCCTCCGGGTCGATCGCGTCGATCGCAGCGCCCTCGGCACCGATCATCCACTCGCGGCCGACGGTCGGGGTCGCGAATCGGGTTCGGGTCATCGACGGCATCCCGACGATGAAGGTGAGCATCACGCCGCCGATCCCGGCGATCAGCGAGATCCACGACGGCCGCAGCGAAGTGCCCGTGACCGGCTCGTACAACCACAGGCTGCCGACGATCGTCAGCATGATCCCGACACCCGTCCAGAACCGAGGGATCCCGACCTGGACGTCGACGGCAAAGGCAGCCATCGCGACGACGATGAGTGCGACCGCCCACCCCCGCGCCGGCAGCGACGCCAACCCGTAGCAGGCGAGGATCGTGCTCGCTGCGCCGACGACACCGGCGATGCCGACACCGGCCGTGAAGAATTCGAAGACCAGGAGCGCGAGCCCGATGAGCAGGAGCAGATAGGCGACCGGGGGACTCGCGACCGTGTGGAACAGCTGATCGATCAATCCGAGCTTGGCGAACCGGGCAGTGGCGATCGTCTCGCGCTGCACGACGCCCGAGTCGGTGACCGTCTCGGTGGTCGTGTCCAGCTCGACACCGTCCTCCGCGTAGCCGTCGAGGGCGTCGAGCATGTTGACGATCGTCGCGATGCCTTCGTCGGAGATCCGCTGCTTGAACACACCCAACGACCGTGCGTCGGAGAGTCCGGCCGTGCTCGTGCGGAGCTCGTTGAGGCCGGGTCCGAGCTCGTAGTCGGAGACCGACCGGCCGACGTTGCCGACCCTCGCGCCCGGAGCCATGCCCGTGACGTCGGCGACGGCGAGCAGCTGGGCCGGCGTTCCGTACAGGCGTGCGCCAGTCGGGCCGACCCACAGTCCGATCGGCACCGGCGCTGCCGCGATGCGATCCATCAAGGCCGCCATCGCTTCGTCGCTGACGACCGCGCCCCGAGAGTCGACCTGCAGGACGAGCGCCTGGCTGCCCTGCTCGTCGGCCCGATCGATGGCGGCGCCGATCTCGGCGACGAGGATGTCGTCGAACAGTCCGCTGACCTGCAGCACGTCGACCGGCGCGACGCTCGGTGTCTCGTTCGGCGTATCGCCCGTCGAATCATCGCCATCGGACTCCTGCGCGACGGCGGGGCTGGCGACGATACCGAGCAGCGCCATACCGGCCAGCAGGGCGATCAGTAGTCTGCGCACCAGGTGCCTCCGGAGAATCAGTGTCGAACGTAACCCCGCTTTCCGACCTCACCGCGGCGAAGCTGGTGATCGTGGCGGGAAAGGGGGGCGTGGGGAAGACCACGGTAACGGCAGTTCTGGCGCGAGCCGCAGCCGACCTCGGACAACGTGTGCTCGTCATCGAGCTCGACGGCAAGTCCTCGCTCGACGAGCTCGTGCCGGATCTCGAGGTACGTCACATCTCGGCCGCCGACTCGCTCGAGGAGTACCTGTACGACCACGGATTCAAGCGCATCGCCAAACGATTGGCGTCGACCGGTGTGATCGACGTGATCGGCACTGCGGCCCCGGGCATCGACGATCTCGTCGTACTCGGGCGGATCAAGCAGCTCGAAAGATCGGGCGACTGGGATCTGATCGTGGTCGACGGCCCGGCGGCTGGTCACGCGATCACGTTCCTGACGGCTGCGTCAGGCCTGTTGGACGCAGTCCGCGGTGGACCGGTCCGCGACCAGGCCCAGGACGTGCTGGCGATGCTCGCCGACCCCGACCGGTGCCAGGTGCTGTTGGTCACGCTCCCCGAGACGACGCCCGTGAACGAACTGATCGAGACGTCGTACGCGATCGAGGAACGGGTCGGCGTGCAGCTCGGACCGGTGATCGTGAACCAAGTCGACCGAGCTCCCGCACCTCCGGCGCCGTCCGACGTCGATTTCGGCCGGGCGAAGGCGCAGGTCGACGACGCGATCGCCGCGGCCGAGTTCCGGCGCGCCCGGCGGGCGCTCCAGGTGGCCGAGCTCGCCCGCCTCGCCGAGGCCGTGCCCCTGCCACAGATCCACTTCTCCGAGCGGCCGGTCGCCGGCCTCACGTCCGACGACATCGCTGCCCTCGCGACGGAGCTGGTCCCGTGACCGACCATCGATCGGAGCTGCGATCCGGCACCACGGGCAATTCGTTGGCTCGGGTCGTCGACGGGGCCGAGGTACTCGTGTGCTGCGGGTCGGGCGGTGTCGGGAAGACGACGACGGCGGCAGTGATCGGACTGGAGGCGGCCCGGCGCGGCCGGAGGGTCGTGGTCGTGACGATCGATCCGGCACGACGACTCGCCGATGCACTCGGTCTGACCGACGGTCTCACCGGAGAACCACAGCGCGTGCCGCTGGGCGGCGCCGACGGCGAGGTGTGGGCGATGATGCTCGACACCCCGGCCATGTTCGAGCGGGTGGTACGTGCCAACGCCCCCAGCGCCGACCAGGCGGACCGGATCGTCGAGAACCGGTTCTACCGGAACATCGCCGGCGCGCTGAGCGGCACGCAGGAGTACATGGCGTCCGAGGCACTCCACGAGCTCCACGGCGACGAGCGATTCGATCTGGTCGTGGTCGACACGCCGCCGAGCCGTAACGCGCTCGACTTCCTCGAGGCGCCGGGCGTGCTGACGCGTTTCCTCGATCACAAGGTCTTCAAGCTGATGATGATGCCGACCCGGACGGGTTTCAAGGTGCTGTCGGTCGCCACCCAGCCGATCCTGAGAGCGATCGGGCGGGTCGTCGGTTCCGACGTGCTCGCCGACGCCGTCGCGTTCTTTCAGGCCTTCGCCGGGATGGATGTGGGGTTCCGCCAGCGGGCCGAGGCGGTCACCGCACTGCTGCACGACGACGCCACCAAATTCCTGCTCGTGACATCGCCCCAGCGCGAGTCGATCGACGAGGCGGCCTGGTTCGCTGATCAACTCGTCGAGCAGGGGTTCACCGTGACGGCGACGATCGTCAACCGGATCCATCCGCGCCATGGCACCGGGAGCGTCGCCGACGCCGCAGGGCGCGCCGCCATCGCCGCCGAGCGGGGCGATGACGATCTGGCGGCCATGTGGGCGAATCTGGCGCGGATGCGCACCATCGCCGAAGCTCAACGCGCTGCGCTGGCGCCGCTCGTCGAGCGGGTCGGCGCCGACCGGATCATCGAGGTGCCGCTCTTGCCGAGCGATGTCCACGACGTGACCGAGCTCGATCTGCTCGGCCGTCACCTGTTCCCCTGACGCCGCCGCTTCGCGTGCCGCCGTGCCCGGTCGCACGACCGACCCGCAACATGCGGATGGGTCTCCGGGGTGCGGGTATCGTCGTGTCGTGCACATCCTCATCGCCACCGACGCCGATTGGATCGTCGACGAGGTCACCGCGGCGCTCGGCGGACCCGACACGAGCTTCACGGTCTGCCGTGACGGGCGCGTCGTTGCGAAGGTGATCGCCGGTCGCGTCCCCGACCTGGCAATCCTCGATCTGCAGGTCGGGTCGATGGGAGGAATGGCGACGACGATGTCGCTCCGGCTCGACGAGTCGGGGGGCACGCTCCCCCATGTGCCGATCATGATGTTGCTCGACCGGCAGGCCGACGTGTTCCTGGCGCAGCGCTCGGGCGCCGACGGTTGGCTCGTGAAGCCGCTCGATGCGATCCGCCTGACGCGTGCGGCGCTCGCGATCACCGCCGGTGGCAGCTACACCGAGGGTGTCCCGGCAGACCCACCTGTCGACCCGCCGGTCGACCACGACGACGAGACCATCGCCGAGGAGACCGACGCGGATTCGTCGGAGGAAGAACCGGCACCCGCCGGATAGGCTCGTCTCCCGCTACGGGGTGTAGCGCAGCTTGGTTAGCGCGCCACGT
>CAWGTY010000008.1:0-547174 GCA_963825605.1 uncultured Acidimicrobiaceae bacterium
CAGGCACTCGATAATCCGCGGCTCGCCCAAGGCATCGGTGGCGCTGTACTCGGTTGCGGTTGGCTCGAAACTAGATTCGGAAGATGGATCTCGACGAAACCCGCAGCGTGATTGAAGATGCGTGGGATCGGCGCGAGACGATCGACGCGAAGGCGTCGGCTTCGATCCGTCGCGAGGTCGACTTGACGATCCGAGCACTCGACTCAGGCAACCTGCGGGTAGCCGAGAAGCAATCAGGCGAATGGGTTGTCAACCAGTGGGTGAAGAAGGCCGTTGTGCTGTCATTCGCGATCAACGACATGGAGTTGACCGAGGGCGGGCCTGGCGGGGCGACGTGGTGGGACAAGGTCCCGTCGAAGTTCGCTGGTTGGTCCGAAAGCGAGTTTCGAGCGGCCGGGTTTCGCGCTGTTCCCGGATCGATCGTTCGACGCGGATCCTTCGTCGGACGCGGAGCGGTGCTGATGCCGTCGTTCGTCAACATCGGCGCCCACGTTGGAGCTGGAACGATGGTCGACACCTGGGCATCGGTCGGCTCGTGCGCACAGGTCGGCGAGAACTGCCACCTGTCCGGCGGGGTCGGTCTCGGTGGAGTGCTGGAACCTCTCCAGGCAAACCCGACCATCATCGAGGACAACTGTTTCATCGGTGCGCGCAGCGAGGTCGTCGAAGGAGTCATTGTCGGCGAGGGATCCGTGCTGTCGATGGGCGTGTTCATCACAGCCTCCACAAAGATCGTCGACCGAGCAACCGGTGAAATCACACGAGGGACTGTCCCGCCGTATTCAGTCGTCGTACCGGGTTCGCTTCCCGGCGCTCCATTGCCGGACGGCAGCCCTGGACCCTCTTTGTCGTGCGCCGTCATTGTGAAACGCGTGGACGAACAGACCCGAGCGAAGACGTCAATCAACGACCTGCTCCGCGACTGAACATCGGCGCTCGCGGGCTCCTCGGCAACCCGGGGTGCGGCGGCGCTTGCCCTCCAAAGGCACGCATATCAGCAGTCTTCCCACGCCAGCCAGACCGCTCGTGATCGGCACGGATGCGCTCGGCTACCCGAGCGATATCAACTCGCAGTGATGACCGGTGCCGTACCGCTGTTGCGCTGTCACGGTGAGCCGTTTGACGACATTCGATAGGTGCGCGCACGTGGATTCTCCATCAACAAAGGAGAATCATCATGAACGCGACCACCGTCCACTCCAGCGAAGTCGTCGGCCAACTTGTCCTGATCGAGACCGACCCGATCCGCCAGCGCGTCAAGCACGCCATTGCCGGCTTCCTCGCTGGGTACTCCGGCACCACTCTCGAGGCCTACCGCCTCGATCTGCGCGGGTGGATCACCTGGCTCGACGCTGCGTTCCTCGACCCGTTCGCCGTCGAACGTGCGCACATCGAGTTGTACGCCCGCTGGTGCGAGTCAGAGGGCAAGGCCCGCTCGACGATCGGACGACGACTATCGACGATCTGCGGGTTCTACAAATACTGCGCGCAGGAACGACTCATCGAACGCGACCCGTCCGCTCATGTCCGTCGTCCGAAGCAGGACTACGAGTCGTCCACCCTCGGCCTTGACCGCAACGAGCTCGGTGCGTTTCTCGTCCAAGCCGGCCTCTGTGGCGGACGCGACCACGCGCTTGCTTGCCTGTTGGCGCTGAACGGACTCCGCATCTCCGAAGCCCTTGGAGCTGACATCGACAACCTCGACGTCAACCGTGGGCACCGGACGTTGTTCATTCATCGCAAAGGCAACAAGACCGCGACCATCCCGCTGTCGCCAAGGACGGCTCGCGCGCTCGACCTCTGCATCGGCGAACGCACGTCGGGGCCGATCTTCACGAACCATGACGGCACGCACCGACTCGATCGTCACGCGTCCGCTCGGATCGTGCGGCGCCTGACGAAGGCTGCCGGGATCGACAAGCGGATCAGTCCACACTCGCTGCGGCACAGCCCGGACTTCGGCGGGTAGAGGGGTGTTCGGCGGGTGGCGCGAGCCTGTGACGTGGGGTTTTGTGTCGTTGAGGGCGGTTTCGGGCGCGTTGTGTAGGGGCAACACGTGGTTGACGTGATGGTTCGGAAAGTGTCATCTTGGTGATGGATGTATGTGAAGACGAACCGGGTGCGTCGTGACAACCGGGTATACGAGTATCTGACGTTGGTGGAAGCCGTCCGCGAGGGCGGCCGGGTCCGTCATCGCACGATCGCCCGTCTCGGCGAAGCTTCGCGGTTGCGCGAATCGGGCGAGCTGGAACGGATCATCGCCGCCCTGCAGGCCCACGCCGACAACGCCGGTGTGGTGCGCTCCAGTGACCTCACGGCCGAGTCGGCGCCGGGATTCGGTGCGATCGCGGCGGTGTGGGCGGTGTTCTGCCGACTGGGCCTCCGCGAGCACTTCGGTGGGTTGCGCGGGCATCGCACGGCGGCGTCGTTGGCCGACACGGTGTTCGTGATGATCGCCAACCGGCTGCTGGCGCCGTCGTCGAAACGGCACTCGATCATCGACTGGATCGATCGTGACGTCGAGTTGCCGGCCGGGGTGATCGCTCCGTCGTTGGATCAGTGCTACCGGGCGTTGGACACGATCGCCGACACGACCGCGTCGACCGAGGATCATCTGTTCGCCCGGTTGACGTCGTTGTTGAACCTCGAGCTGCGCTGGTGCTGCTACGACCTCACCTCGACCTACTTCGAGACCGACCAGGTCGACCCCGACGGGAAGTTCGCGTCGAAGCGTTACGGCTACTCGCGCGACAAGCGACGTGATCGTCCGCAGGTGATGATCGGACTACTGGTCACCGGTGACGGGATCCCGATCGCGCATCGCATGTTCCCCGGCAACACCCAAGACGCCACGACGATGCCGACGATCCTCGACGACTTGCAGTCCCGGTTCGGGGTCGCCCGCATCGCGGTCGTCGCGGATCGTGGCCTGATCTCGGACGACAACCTCGCCGACATCGGCGCTGCCGGGTTCGATCACGTGATCGCCACACGTCTGCACCGCGACCCCGATGTCGCCGCCGTGCTGGAAGCCGCCGCCCACCCCGACGTCGAGTGGACGACGGTCACCGGCGACCGCACCGCGTGTGAAATCACCCACGACGGGCGCCGCCACATCGTGATCGACTCACCCGCCCGTCGAGTTCGTGACGACCGACGCCGCGAACAACTCCTGGAGCGCACCGAGACCCAGCTGATCGCGCTCGCCGAGCGGGTCCGCAACAAGCGCCTCACCGACGCGGCCCGCATCGGCGCTGCTGCGCAACGCATCTTGGGCCCGTCACCGGTGTCGCGATGCTTCACCACCACGATCGGTCACGGCCGGTTCAGTTGGGACTACGACCGGGCCGCCGTCGACTACGAAGAACGACTCCTCGCCGGCCGCTACGTCCTGTCGACCTCGCTCACCGCCGAACAAGCCTCCACCGCCGACGTCGTCGCTCACTACCAGAGCCTCGCCAACGTCGAACACCGCTTCCGCGTCATGAAGGACTTCCTCGGGCTGCGACCGGTGTTCCACTGGACCGAGACCCGCGTCCGCGGCCACATCGCAGTGTGCGTCTACGCAGCAGTGATCGAAGCCGTGATCGCCAACCAACTCACCCACGCCGTCATCGCCGACCCGAACCTCGACGGCCAGATCATCACCGCCCGCCGCGCCCTCGGCGAGCTCGACCGGATCCGCATCCACCACCTCACCGCCGGTGACCAACAGATCACGATCACCACCCGCCCCAACGAGCTACAGACCTCGATCCTCGACGCCCTCAACGTCGAGACCCTCACCTGACATCAACCCGTCCCGAGGAACCCGGACCCCAACCGGCGACATGTAGGGACAAACCGCCCCAACACACCCCCAACTACCAGGACTTTGGCGATCTACCCGCCGAAGTCCGGACAGCTTCATCACCGCCCCCGACTACTGCCGTTACCGCGCGGGCCGGCGGACTCCTGCGACGAGCCGATATGCGCTTCTTGAGATCCATGCGACCCGCGCGCCGGGCCCGGTTTCGAGACTTGCCTGGGGCGTTGCGGTCGGGATGTGGGTTCGTCCCGGGGTTAGCTCGATGTAGGTGTCGTCGCCATCATGAAGGCCACGCGGATCCGAAGGACGGGGTCGTCGTGGCGATCGACAAGGTCCACCTCGGCGGTGACGATGCCACGGCCGGGCTTGGAGCTCCGCCGCTTCTCGACGGCCACCAACCGGACTCGTACGTGCTCGCCGGGTCGGAGCGGCTTGGGAAACTGCACGTGCCAGTCAAAACCCCCGAGAAAAGCCCACTCAGCGCCCGGCGCGTTCAGGATTGCGTGGACCGACAGGTAGTGGAGGCTGATCGTGTATCCACCTGATGCCACGAGACCGCCGAGCGGGGACGCGTCACCGATGTTCGGGTCGGTGTGCATCGGCCAGGGATCGAATCGTTGCCCGTAGGCGATCAACTCCTCTTCGTCAGCGACCAACTCGCTCCCCCAGTACGTGCGCCCCACCTCGATGTCCTCGAAATAGACGGTCCCCTCGCCACCGGTGGATGTCCGCTCGGGTTGTGTCATGGGCTCGTTCCTCTCGTCTCCGTCTCGGCGCGATCGATCAGTGCAGTGTCCCGGCCTGCCTGTCGGGACCGGGGAAGCTCTGCAGTGACGGGGGACTCACGCTTCCACGATCTTCGCGGCGAAGCTCTGGTATGCCCTGCCGTACGGTCGTGCGCTGGGGTCTGGGAACAGGTGGAAGTCGCCTGCCTGAAGGGCGGCGATCATGCCGTCGCCGACCTGCGAAGGGGGAGTGGCAATCTCCTGTAGGCCTGCGGCGTTGGCCATGTCGCTGGCGACCGCGCCGGGATGGATGCTGAGAACGTGTGTGCCGTGTTGGCCGAGCAGCTCGCGTAATGCCTGGGTGATGGAGTAGGCGGCCGCCTTGGATGCGGAGTACATCGCGAAGTCCGTGAAGCACTTGATTGATGCGACGGAGTTGAGTTGCACGAAGGCTCCGCCGCCGTTTGCTCGCAGTACCGGCGCGAACGCTTGCGCCATGTGGATCAGGCCGAAGACGTTGGTCTCCAGTTCGTATTCGAGCACCTCGATGGCATCGCCCGAGAGTGGAGTGGCGTTCCGTAGGACGCCGGCGTTGTTCACTACCAGCTGAACGTCCTCAGCCACCTCGGCGGCTGCTGTGATGGTGGCAGGCTCGGCGAGATCGGTTCGGATTGGTACCACCTTGTCGCCGTGTGCCGCCACGAGCGGTGCCGCCGAGTCCAACGTGCGAACGGCCGCGTAGACCTTGGCTGCTCCGTATTGCACGCAGGAGTCGATGATCGCCCGCCCGATGCCGCGATTGGCACCCGTGACCAGTGCCGTCTTGTCTCGAATGTCGAAGCTCACCTCTCAGCCTCCCGTGCGTTCCTCGGAGCAGCCGACGAGGCCATCGCGTCGGGCGAGTCGTCGAGGGAGTCCATCCAGGTCATGGTGTCGTCGAAGATCTCTTCGATGGTGTGTGAGTCGAGGGGGTTCTCGGTGGCGAGCCCGACCCGGTCGCGGAGTTGGCGGTAGATGATCGTGTGCAAGAAGTTGTGGGTCGGTACGGGTGAGCGTCGGATGGCCGTCACCAGCGTCCTGCATCGCTCGACGTCACCGGTGGCGTGTGCCAGCACGGCGAGCGGGAGGAGCCAGTCGGGGAAGCCGTCATCGGCACTGCGTTCCTCCCAGTGGCGGATTGCCTCGCCCATCCGCCATCGTGTTCCCTCGACGTCACCGACCCCCGCGGCGGCGGCGGTGTCGAGCACGCCGAAACCGACGGGCGACTCGAAGTAGGTCTCCCCCCACCGCTTCGCCGCTCGGCGTCCTTGCTCGGGGTCGGCGACCACGCCGACTGCCAGGCGGAGCACCAGCGTGAGGTAGCGAGCCAGCTGGTCGTCGTTCGGGTCGAGCGTCTCCAGACGCAACTCGAGGCGTTCGAGGAGTTCGTGCACCTCATCGACCCGGCCGGCGAGCGCGTGGTGTACTCCTTGGTAGGCCAGGGCGATGTTCGCGACGCCCGATGCGCCACTGCTGTCTGCGATGTCGAATGCGTCGCGGAGGTTGCTGATCGCGGAATCGGCGTCGCGCAGGGCGGCCATCCACGAGCCGAGGATCAGTGCAACGGCTAGTTCGACCGGTGAACTCTCGGCGGTTAACTCGACCGCCCGGTTGCCGCCGCGCTGGATCCAGTCCGGTCGCCGTGCGGATAGTCCCGCGTAGCCGGCTGCGAGGTGCAGTGCGATCAGTGTTCGGCGATCCGTGGGATCGACCTGCTCGAGGTAGCCCTCGATCCGCCGGATCAGCGCCATCGCGGCGGCGCCCGGGATCCGATTGTGGAAGAAGCCCCCCGATCCGTTTAGGAGATCGCTGAGCTCAACCCACCGCCTTCGAGCGACCAGCCGATCCTCGACTGTGCGCCAGTCGTCGTCGTGGCGAAGGATCCACGCGCTGAGCGACATCGAGGAATGCCAGGCGTCCTCCGGCTGCGCCCGAAGCGAGTCGAGGAGCCACTGCGTGTGTCGTTCGGCGGCGCCGTCGGCCCCGGGCTGACGTTGCGCGAAGAGCTTCACCGTCTCCAGGAGGCGATATCCGCCGGCGCCATCGTTGACCACCAGGTTCCGCTCGACCAGCCCACCGACGGTGCGCCCAACTGCACCGACGTCCAGCCCGGCGGCGACCTGCTCGATCTCGTCCAACCCGAACCCGGCAGGAAACGCACCGAGCTGCACCAACAGCCGCTGCCCCTCCGGTTCGAGCATCGCCCACGTGTCCTCCAGCACCGCCACCAAACTGGCCTGCCGACTCGACGACCGGCCACGAGCCAGCAACTCGAAGCGATCCTCGAGGCGAGCCGCCAGCTGATCTACCGTCAACTGGCGGAGCTGCGCGGCGGCGAGCTCGATCGACAACGGATGACCGTCCAGGTGGTCGCACACCGACGCAATCCGTGCGAGGTCGCCCGCCCCGAGCCGTGCCCCGACACGGGCTGCGGTCCCCATGAACAACGCGACCGCCGGCGATGCGGCGTCGGCCGCAACCGCAAGCGGTTCGAGCGTCAGCTGGTACTCGTCGAGCAGACCGAGCGGTTCGCGACTGGTGACCAAGAAGCGAGGAGCCGCCGTCTGGCCGAGCACGACATCGAGCATCTCCGCGACCGTGTCGGTGATGTGTTCGCAGTTGTCGAGCACGAACAACGCCCGCCGATCGCGCAAGACCTCCGTCAGCGACCCGAGAAGATCGGCACCTCCCACCCGATAGCCCGCAGCACCGGCCACCGCCTCGGCCACGTCGCTGTCGTCGCCAACGGGAACCAGGTCGACGAACCACACCCCATCAGGGAAGCGCTCGATGACATCCGCCGCTGCCGCGACCGCCACCCGCGTCTTTCCCGTACCACCCATCCCCAGCACCGAAACGAGCCGATACTCGCCGAGACGACCGCCGATTTCGGCGAGCACCCCTTCTCGTCCGAACAGCGGGGTCCGCTCGACAGGCAGGTTGTGACGCACGAGGTCAAGGGTCTGCAACGGCGGATGGTCGCCGTCGCCGACCTGCCACACGTGCTCAGGAGCAGCCAGATCCTTGAGCCGGTGCTCACCCAGATCGACCATCCGATCGAACTGGGCAAGTGCAGCGAACGCCGCCGAGCACACCGTCTGGCCCCCGTGCGCCGCCGACATGATCCGCGCCGCCCGGTTCAGCGTCGGACCGAAGTAGTCACCATCTCGCTCGTGCGCCTCACCGACGTGCAAACCAATCCGAACCTTGATGCCCGCACCATCGGGCCACTCATGTGACGCCAGCGCCCGCTGTATCGACAAAGCAGCACGGGCTGCCGCCGCCGCGGAATCGAACGCCGCCGCAAACGCATCACCCTGCGTGGAAAAGACGTACCCCGACTCCGCCACAATCGCGTCACGGAGGATCCGATCGTGGGCTGCCAGAGCACCGTCCATGTCGTCGTCGTGCTCATCCCACAGCCGCGTCGACCCCTCCACGTCGGTGAACAGGAATGCGATCGTGCCGCTCGGTCTCTCCCCCACACGATCAGGTTCCCACGCCCAGCCCTGCGAGACAACGACACGACACGCCACCGTGAAACGTCCGAGGAACGCAATCACCCGCCGCAGCAGGCTCCACATCCCACCCCGTGCGACACGAGGGCGCTCGCCCCACCGTGCCCGAAGTGCGCGATCCACCGTCGCGCGTCGGTCAGGCACTGGTCAGTGGCCAGGCGCCGGGGATGGCTCGCCAGGCGGCGGTAGGCCCAAGTGTCGGCGGCCCAGGTGGCTCTGCTCGACGGCACGCATATTTCCCTGGGCCCGGACCCGAACACCCCGCTCGCGTACGGCACCACTGTGTTCGTCGGAGCGCTCGGTATTGCGCGACGTTGCCGACACCGATCGACGACCACTGATCGGCTTCGTTGGCTTCGCTCCGGCTGGTGGCCTCTTCAGGGCTGCGGGCGGTGGCGGTGCTGGTTCATGATTCGCATCGTGACTCAACCTGCGAGTTTGCTGGGAGGTAGCTCTCGGTGACTCCGTTCGCGGTCAGCGACATTCGAGCGGGATCGGTCTCGACGAGGACCTCCACGAACACGACGTTGCCCACCTCCGAGATCGCTGCCCATGCTGGGTCGACGGTCGGCCCGCGGTCTTGGTCGGCGTTCTGCCATACCACGCCGTTGATCGGACCCACGACGTCGACCGGGCATGTCAGGTCGAACTCGAACGCTGCCGGGAACCCGGGTTCGACGATTCCGCCTGGTCCGATCACGTACCCGCGATCGGACTGCTCCACAAGAGCGGCGTCGCCGCCGATTTGATCGTCGGTCGCGATCGACCCGGGCTCGGACAGGTCCGCATCGACGACGGTGCGTTCCTCGGGAACACCGCTGGGCGGATCGCTCGCCGACAACTGGACGAAGAAGCGTCCGACTGGGAGCGACGCTCGCTCGACCGCGACGACGTACGCCTCCGGGTTGGCATCGCTGTTGCAGGAACCTGGGTTGCCCGGAATCGCGAAGTCGCCGTGCACGATCGAACGCTCGAGGTCGAACACCACGTCGTCCATCCGGATTTCGCAGCCGGATCCGTAGACCGCCCCGAACCAGATGACGATCTCGTTCTCGAAGTCCACCACCGGCTGCTCGGTGGTCACGCCGCTGAGATCCCACAGCGCCGTGTACTGCTCTGGATTGGTGGCCACGCCCGTGCGATAGGAGTCGCCGGTTCGTTCGATCGCCAGAAGGCGCCAGCCGTCACCCTCGGTCGGTTGTGGCCCATCGATCACAGCGTCTTCGGGCTCGACGCCTTCGAAACAGACCGGATCATCGGCGAACTCGGCGAACGGCTCGAGGGTGGCCTCGTCGAGTACCCCAACGAACACCGTGACCTGACCACTCGGAACACTCGCACCGCCTTCGACCGGAATCCCGTTCGCCGTCATGGTCGCGAAGACCTCGTCGCGAAGACGATCGAGCTCCACTCTCCCGAACTCAAGCTCGGCGGCCGCAACACCGACTCCGGGAAACTGCGATTCGAGCTCGGCCTGACGCTGAGCGGCATCGGACGTGAAACCGACCACGATCCAGCCGTTGTTGTCGCGGTCGATCCACAGCTCTTCGAAACCTGGCTGCTGCTGCGCCCACGCACGCACCTCGTCGGTCGGCTGTTCGTTGCCGACGTACACCGGTTCATCTCGATAGAAGCTCGGATCGGCCGAGATCACCGAGAAGTCCACATCGCACCGCCGAAGACCGAACGGCAGGTCGCCGTCACCCGTCGGCGAGTGTTCGGTGGTCGGCGGCAAGGAGTCGCCAGGATCCTCGGCCGTGGATTCAGCGTCGGGTTCTAGAACCTCTTCCGCGGCCGACGTCGATGCCGACGTGACATTGACCGAGTCCTCCGATCCATCGGCGCTACCGCACGCCGACACCGCGAGGAGCGAGGCAGTGAGCAACACAGGTCGCACGAACGTCATGACAGTTCGACGCTACGCCGGCCAAGACGGTTCCCGAGTGCGCCTCAGACCGTATGGAGACAACCCACTCGATATCGCTCATCTGGATCACGCCAGCACACCATCCGGGAACGGCACGTCAGGTGCGCTCTCGGACGGATGAAGCCGCTCCGTATCGCGCGGTGCTCGACGGGCAGCACCGACCATTGCGGTCGCCGACTCAGCCGGCAGAACTGCTGGAATGGCACCGTATGAACGATGCCCGGCTCATTCTCACCTGTGGATTGCCCGGGGCCGGCAAGACGACGCTCGCCAAGGGGCTCGCAGCCGAGCGCGGAGCCGTCCGGCTCACGAAGGACGAGTGGCAGCGGTCCCTAGGGTCGAGCCCCTGGGACCGAGACGTCGGCGAGAAGATCGAACGGGAACTCTGGCGTTTGGCGCAGGAGATCCTGCGGCTGGGACTCAGCGTCGTGCTCGACTTCGGGCTCTGGGCACGAGTCGAGCGCGACGAGTTCCGCACGGCGGCTCGTGACCTAAGGGTCGGTGTCGAACTGCACTACCTCGACGTCCCGCTCCACGAGCTGTGGCGGCGCATCGAAGCTCGGAACTCGGCGCCGCCATGGGACACTGAACCGATCACCCGCGCGCACCTCGACGAGTGGCATGCCGCGTTCCAGCGTCCCGATGCCGCCGAGCTTGCACTGTTCGACTCTGCGACACCCTGAGCTGGCGCAAGGCTCCAGACACCTCGACCTGCTCGGAAACGCGCGAGCGCCTCGGGCGCACAGACCGCACTACATCGGCACGTCGGCGCTGGTCGTCGTGCTCGGAAACGCGCGCCAACGCACCTCGCTCGGGCAACCCAGGATTCAAGGTGCCGGGCAGAGGGCGGCTTCTGCAACTCGCCAGCTCGTGCCGCCTTCGCCGGCGAGCTTGATCACGGCTTGGGAACGGCCATCGGCGTCGACGAGGTTGGCGATCGGGTCGTACGGCGTGGTGACGAGCTGAAGTCCGGCGATGTCGGCACGTTCGTCGGCGGTTCGTGTGAACCACTCCGTAGCGGCTTCAGCGATTGTGGGATAGCGGGAAGCGGTGTCGTCGTACTCCTCGACGGTTGGCTCGCTCGACTGGCTCGTGCAGTCGAGCGAGTCCGTGGGGACCGGCCCGTCGGTGTCGGCGATCGCGCCGGTGGTGGCGAGTGTGAAGCACGCCTCCACGACCGGGACGTCGGCGGTCGCATCGGTGCGCAGGTAGATCTCGACGATCATCGCCCCGTCCACGTTCGGCACGAGCAGGCCCGGTCCGATCTGCGAAGCCCCGGGCACGAGATCGCCCGCGCCGCCAGGAGCGTTGATCCACCACCACGGCTCGATCATCTCGTCGGCTACTGCATCGCCTGCGAGGGTGACGATCTCACCGGGGGCGGCGGTCACGTCGGTCCGATCGAGCCGACACGCACCCAAGGGGTGTGTCGGTGCTTCCACACCGCTGGCTGTCACGATCAGCCCGTCGACGTTCGGGGCTCCGCCGGATTGCACCATCGCGGTCGTGATCGCTTCCGCCCAGACATCGCCGACGATCCGGTCGGACAGCTGTGCGCGCTCGACGCCGTACGGGAACGACGTCGACAAGCCGTCAGGATGGACGAACTCGATGAAGTAGCGCATGCCCTCGTTCAACCCGTCCAACGGCGACTCTTGCTCGACCGCGCGCGCTGCATCGACGAGGCGGACGATCACTTCGGGATGGTCGATCGTTGCGAAGCGTGTCGTGCCGTCGTACTCGCTGTTAATCCCGATCGCGACGATCTCGTCGTCGAGCGCACTGGCCAGCGACATCGAGTCCGTGGAACGGAAGACCGCAACCCCGTCGGTCGACACCGTTGCGAGTGCCTCGTCAGAAGTCCTCGTGCCGATCAGGCGGACTTCGCTCCCGTTCGGGATGCCGGTCGCGAATACTCCGTCACCGAGCTCGTCTGGGCTGATGTAGCAGTCCCACGTTCCCTCGACCGTTGCGACGACCTCGCCGAGCTCGGCTTCGTCTGGTGTGGGGCTGTTCCAATCTGGCTGGTACCACACACCGTCGACAACGAGCCCGCCGACACAGTCCGCGGCGGCGCCCCCGAGCGCGCCGTCGCTGCCTCCCTGCCCATCGCCTTCGCCGCACGCAGCGAGTCCGAGGGTCGCTGCGCACAAGCAGCCGAGCAGTAGACGTGAGCGTCGCATAGGTGTTCGACGCCCGACGATACGCCGCAGTTCCCCCAGGACTGTGGGCGGCCAAGGGTCGGCCCTCGTGGATCGGCTCGATCGTCACGTCGACCCATACGAGAAGTGCGGTGATCCGCCGACGGGCGACCCGCGCGGATACGGCACATCGGCGAGCGGGTTGGTACGCAGTATCGTCGAGCCAGACAGAGAGGCTCTGGCGACAAGGCGGACCGCCGACGAAGCTGAGCGTTGCGACTCGGCGCTACTTGTCCGCTTTTTGTCCGCATCCGGAATTTTCCGCAGCCTTCCGAGCGTGAGCACGTCAGACCGCGACAGGCCATCTACCTGGTGTTTCGTCTCCAACAGATTCCGCGCGATTCCACAGAATTCCGCCGAAATCCCCCGGTTTCGACCTGAAAAGCGTGGGGTCCGGGGATCGACGCCCCGCTCGACCACCTTCCGGTGCCGGTCTCGACCATGCTCCGGGTGCCGACCGTGACCACGGTGCGGTGGGTCGCCCGTTGACCGAGTCGATCGGCCGCCATGTCTGGTCGTCCGGCGTCAACGGTTGGAGCCGGTCGCATCACCGGTCGTCCGTGACCCGGCGATGCCCAGCAGGCACTGGTACCGGCGATCGCCCTCCGACCAGGTGGACTCGGACGGAAGCGTGAACGGGTGGTCGAACTCGCTGTCAACGGCGGGTATCCCGACGAACGGCTCGAAGGCGGCGCGACACGCGGTTGAGACGGCATCGCGCAGGGCCGGGGCGTCGTAGGCCGTGTCGTCGGAGAAGGTCGCTCGGTCGAGCTCGGCGACCGCGTAGCGCTGGAGATCGTGGGGCTCGTTGCAGTCGACCGACTGCAACGTCTCCCGGTCTGGTTGCTGGACCAGGCATCCGCCGGGGTCACCGAACGGCCAGATGATCGACGTGTCGTCGATCTGGATCAGGCCATCGGGCCGAGGTACCACTCGAACCACCCGGGTCGGAACCGCCGGGACCGTCGAGATGTCGGTCGCGGTGTCGGTGGTGTCGGTGTCGGTGTCGGTGTCGGTGTCGTGGTGTCGGTGTCGGTGGTGTCGGTGGGTGGTGTCGGTGTCGGTGTCGGTGTCGGTGTCGGTGTCGGTGGTGTCGGTCGACAGCGGCCGATCGTCGGCGGACCCACCCTCGTCGTCGGGCCACCACGCGAAGGCGGCGCCACCGGCGAACGCAGCGAGTGCGACGAGTCCGGCGAGCAACCACGGAGTGCGAGACCGCGGCGACGTCTGCGGCGGGGACGGCACCGGACGGCGGCCGGCGCGGTACACCGTGGTGTCGTCCGGCTGGGTCGGGGGCGGCGCCGGTGGCTGCTCGCCTGACCCACGGGTGACCGGCCCGACCGGAGCGGCCTCGACGGGGTCGAGCGAGCGCCGCCGATCCCGGATCGTCCACTCGAGCTGTTCGAGGCGTTCGAGCAGCTCGGCCGCGCTCGGACGGTCGTCGGGAGTGGGGTGGAGGCAGGCGGCGATCACCCCGTCGAGAGCGGTCAGCTCGCCGTCGTCGGTCGGCGGAGGGATCCAGGGCGTGAGCCGTTCCTTGAGGGTGGGAGGGGCGCCGCGAGCCAGATGGAGCAAGGTGGCGCCGAGCGAGTAGACGTCGGAGGGTGATCCGACCTCGATCTCGTCGTCGAGGTCCTCCGGGCTGGCGTAGCGCATCGACAGTGCGTTGGTCCGGGTTCGGAAGTCGTCGGAGCGTGTGAGGGCCGCGACACCGAAGTCGCAGAGCTTCACCTGCCCGTACGCGTCGATCAGCAGGTTCTGGGGCTTGATGTCGCGATGCACGATGCCCTGCTCGTGAGCGGCCACGAGTGCGGCGGCCGTGTGTCGACCGATCAACACGACTTCGGCGACGGTGAGTGGGGCATCGCGTTCGCGGAGCAGACCGGCGACCGAACCCCCGGACGCGTGCTCCATCACGAGTGCCGGCCCCTCGGCGAGGTCGAGCATCTCCAGTAGTTGGATCACGTTGCCGTGTCCGGCGAGCGCGACGAGTGCCGTGAGCTCACGGCGTGTCCGGTGCCACGCCACCGACTGATCGGAGATGTCGCGCAAGACCTTGATCGCGACCGTTCCTCCGGTCGAGGTTCGGGTGGCCCGATAGACGTCGCCGAGGCCGCCTTGGCCGATCCGTTCGATCTGCTCGTAGCCGTCGATCTCGATCATGGGTGCGGCACGTCAGTCGTCATCGTCGTTCGGACTCGACGGTTCGGCGTCGAGGAGCTCGAGGTCGTCACGCGTGATCAGACGGACGGCGATCGCGTATTCGACGAGCCGAGCGCGGCGATTCGACGCGAGCCGCCCGGGTTCACCGTGGAGGCCGCGCACCCCCTGAGCGGCGAGCTTCTGGCACACGTTGTCGAGCTTCCGGTTGAACTTGGTGGTCGTCCATCCGAGCCGGGTGGCCGCCTCCGACGAGGACGGCATCGCGGCACCCGCCCGCCCGGTGCGACGCAGAGCGGGCTCGGCGAGCGCGAGGACGAGACGGAGCTGGTCGGGGGTCATGGTGACGCGGCCGATGGTGGTGTCGCCGCCCTCGTGTTCATCGACCCGGCCGGCGACGAAGCTCGGGTCGGCCAGCTGGATCGTCAGCTCGTAGGTGGTCGGTCCTGCGGTGAAGCGGACGAGTGTTCGATCGAACACGATCGGCAGGACGGCACCGGGCGCCAGGAACGCCTCGAGTCGGCCTTCGCCGTCCGACACCGTGGCGGTCAGCTGTCCGCCGACGTTGGCGAGCAGCCAGATTCCCCGCTGACGACTGAGGCTCAGGAAGTGGCGGTGCAGGAACCGGTTGTCGTGCTCGATCGTGAGATCGGCGTCGCGACCGATGGTGAACGGGTCATGATCGACCTCGAGGAGTTCGCCGCAGAACTCGATGGTCGGGTGGTGGGGGATGTCTGACGGGGTGCCTGATCGGTCGGTCATGGTCGCTCCGATCCAGTTTCTCGCGATCGTGGTCTCGCGAACGTCATCGACCCGGCACCCCGCGGTCGGGTCCGCCATCGACGTCGATCACGACCGCCGTGATGTTGTCGCGGGCCGGTCCGGCCAACGACAGCTCCACGAGGCGGTCGGCGGCGGCCTGCGGATCGCAGATGGCACTGAGCACTCGGCCCATCGTTCGTGGCGAGAGCTCCGCCCACAGACCGTCCGAGCACAAGAGGAGGCGACCCACCGGCGGATCGAGCACGGTGACGTCGGGGCCGTCGTCCAACTCGACGCCGAGCGCCCGGGTGACGATGTTGCGGAGCGGATGTCGGGCAGCCTCGGCCGGATCGAGTCGTCCGGCATCGATGAGCTCGCGAACGTGGGTGTGGTCGCGGGTGACGAGGTCGAGCACACCGTCGACGAGTCGGTAGCAGCGCGAGTCGCCGACGTGGAACACGGCCACGGCGGACCGGCCGCGACGCTCGACCGCGGACGCCCCGACGATGGTCGTCCCCATCCCCGAACATGATGGATCAGTGCCGTGGTGCACGATCGTTCGGTGGGCGAGTTCGACGAGCTCGACGATGTCATCGACGCCGTTCGGGACCGCGCCAGCAGGATGGTGCAGGAAGGTCTCGACCGCGAGGCGGCTCGCGATCTCGCCGGCGCGGTGGCCGCCCATCCCGTCGGCGACGAGGTAGAACTCTGGCCCTGCGAGGTAGGCGTCCTCGTTGGAGCGCCGCCGATGACCGGTCGCGGTCGCGGCGCCGGCACGGAACGTCGGTCCGGCTGTCGTGGGTGCCGAACCATCGGCACGATGCGTCATCCCGACGACCTTGCCGGAGGCTCGGTGCTTTGACCATGGGGAGCACTCCCCGTCCCGCGCGTCCTGCGCGCCGTGCGTGTCCTGGTCGACGGGCGCGACGGTGTCAGGGGCAGACGACGGAGTGGTCGGGTCCGAGGTCGTTGCTGAGACGTCGTGCGTACGCACCCTCTGGCCCCTCCGAACGAGCCTCGCAGGCGTCGGAGTCGAACGCGAACGGGCCGAGATAGACCACGTAGATCGGTGCTCCGTCGATGGCCGGCGTCAGCGACGAACACGTCTGATCGGTTCGGAGATAGTTCGCCCCGGGGTAGTCGTCGAGCACGTTGCCGATTCCGTCCGCCGTCGCCTGATCGCCGACGGCGGAGGCGAGGACCGTGATGTAGCCGCCATCGCACGTCGGACTCCGCATCGGTCGTCCGGGGATGGCGAGATCGCCCGGGATCGCACCCTCGTCGGCGCCGGCGGCCGTCGTCACCGGTGGTGGCTCCGTGGTCGTCGTCGGTGGTGGCTCGGTGGTCGTGGTCGCAGCGATGGGTTCGGGTGTCGTCGTTGCGGTCGACACTCCGGGCATGGGCGCTTCGCTGGTCGCCTCGGTGACGCCTGTCTCGGCTCCGGGCGTCCCCGTTGTCGTGGAGGCCGCCCCCGGATCGCCGGCAGCGCCGTCACCGTCGCCGCCGGACGCGATCACCCAGACGATGACACCGATCAGGAACACGAACACCACGCCGATCACCGCCGGCATGTTCACGTTCCACCGCTCGCCGGCATCGGATGGCGCGCCGTAACCGGGCTGACTCATGGCAGGAGTCTGCCAGCTCGCTCGCGGCCACCGTCCGCGCCCCGGGGGTGACCGGCGGCCCGCAGTGCGAGCGGGGCCGACCAACCCGCCGGGTCGGTCGAACCCCGCTCCGAGCCGACGATCAGCCGCCGAGACCAGCCGCGATGGCGGATTCCACCTGCTCGGCTGGAACGCCGCAGTCGGCACCGGCCTGGCGGACCGTGTCGAGCGCAGTGGCGTCGGCGGCGAGCAGGGCGGGCACCAGCGTGTCCTCCCCGCCACCCCGCTCGTACGCAGTGACGATCGTGCAGTGAGCGGCGTTGCCGGCGACTCCGGCATCGGTGAGCAGCCCGAACAGTGCCGGGGCGAACGCCCCCTCGGGTGGGGCGTCCGGGAAGGTGGTCGGGTCGATCGCCGGGCCGGCTTCCGTCGTCGGGGTTTCTTCGGTCGGTTCGGTCGACGCGGTCGGTTCCTCGCCGGGTGCGAGGGTCGTGGTCGGTGGCACCGTCGTGGTCGTCGTCGTGGTGGTGGTCGTCGACGTCGTGGTCGTCGGCAGCGCGACCGCCGAGTAGGAGACGGCGTCGACCGTGCCCGACGACGTGTCGGCCGACGCGTACACACCCGCGCCGGCAGCGGCGAACGCCACCACGCCGACGCCGGCCAGGACGGTCTGATCGCCAGGCAACGGTGCGGCCAGCCGGACCGATACGCCGGGATCGATCTGGGCATCGATCCCCAGCCACCCCTTGCTGTCGACCCAGACCATCATCGGGGGCATCAGCACCAGCGCCGCGAGCAGCGCGATCGAGACGTTGAGGGTGACGATCAAGCCGAAATCGCGCAGCAACGGCAGCGGTGACACGATCAACACGGCGAAGCCACCGATCGTCGTGACGGCGGACGTGAAGAACGCTCGACCGGTTCGCGCGGCGGCCGTGTCGCTGGCTTCTCGAGGTGGGAGGGCACGCTGTCGTTCCTCCAGGTAGCGGCCGAAGATCAGCACCGAGAACTCGGTGCAGCTCGCGATCACGAGCGGTCCCGAGACCGTGGTGAGTGGGCTGAGTTGGATCCCCAGCAGGCCGACGATCAGTGACGAGGCACCGACGGCGAGGAACACGGGCACGAGTGCCAGCAGCGCCCGGCTGAAGCTCCGGAACCGCAGCACGAGGAACAGCCCGGCCAGACACAACGCCAGGTAGGTGAGCTCGGCTCGGTTCGACGACAGGTTCTCGAGCAGACCGATACCGACGGTCGCGAGACCGGCCGGTGTTGCGCTCACCGCGTCCTGTTCGTCCGGCAGATCGGTGCGGAGGATGCTGTCGGCATCGATCTCGAGCGCATCGATTCGTGCCTGGAGGTCGGCCTTCAGATCCTCGACGAGCACGGCTCGCTCCTCGAGACTGGCCGGTGCGAGACGCAGGTTGATCTGGGTGGCGGTCTGATCCTCGATCGCCAAGGCGCGGGCGATGTCGGGAGTCCGGCTCGCGGCGGCCTCCGCCGCACCGACAAGGTCCTCCTCGGTCGGCGAGATCACCGTGGCGCCAGGGATCTGGATGATCTTGGCCATCGTGTTCACGTAGCTCGACGACGAGACGACCTCGTCGCGAGCCTCGGCATCGATGGTGAACTCGTGGACGAGGTCGATGACGTCCTGGTCGAACACGTTGTTCGCCTTCACGATGACACCGAGGGTCGTCGCGAAACCAGTCTCGTCCTCGAGCCGCCTCACGTCGCCGACGACCTCGCTGCCCTGGTCGATCCACTTGATCGGATCGGACTCGATCTTGGTCCGGCCCTCGACGAGGATGCCCCCGACGAACAGGAACACGGACCCGATCAGGAGCCCGAGACCAGCCTTCATCGGCAGACCGCCGAGCTTGACGACGATCCGTTCGACGAGCGACGGGCCACGCTCCTCGGTGGGCTTCTTCCATTCGCGAACGCCCAGCGTGGCGGCCGGCACGATGATGCCGATCGTGACGAGCACGACGACGCCGATTGCTAGCAGCACACCGAAGTCGCGGATCATCGGCACCTTCGAGAGTCGCAGCGCGAGGAACGCGACGACGCCGGCGAGGGCGGCGACGATCAGTGGTGGGGCGAGGTTGGCGAGGGTCTCGGCGATCGGATGCTCCTCCCGATCGAGCACGACCTCCTCCTCGACTCGGTTGTGGATCTGGATCGCGAAGTCGATGCCGAGCCCGATCAGGATCGGCAGTCCGGAGATCGTCACGAGTGAGAGGTCGATGCCGATCCACCCGAGGATGGAGAACGTCCAGAGCGCACCGACCGTCACCGCGAGCAGGGGCAGGAGCCGCCAGCGCACACGGAACATCAGTGCGAGCACGACGGCCATGACGGCGAGCGCGATCAGACCAAGGGTCAGCATGCCGCCCTTCAGGTAGTCGTTGATCTCCTTCAGGTACACGGGCGAGCCGGTGACGGTCAGGTCGAAGCCGTCGAACTGCGCTGTCTCGAGGATGGTGAGGAGGTCCTCGGTGGCAGCCGATTGCGAGTCGAGATCGAGGTTGCCCTCGAGCACGACACCCCCGACCGCCGTCTGCTGGTTGGGGAAGGTGCTGGCGAGCGAGAGCCTGATGCCACGTTCGTCGTCGGCCGGCGGGCGAGGCTCGCCGTCGACGAGTTCGACGCCGGTGTTGTCGAAGATCAGCAGGTCGATCCAGATCGGATCGGGTTCGGGGCCATCGACCGACGGATCGAGACCGCGCTCCTCCTCGGGCACCTGGCCGAGTCGGGCGAGGCTCAACGAGATGTTCTCGCCGCGGGGACCGGCGCCGTCGGCATCACGGGAGGCGGCGGAGATGAGCGCACTCTGGCCGGGGCCGGCGATGAGTGCGTCGCTGTAGGTGAGCGAGGTGAGCGGCGTGATGACCGAGAACACGTTGTCGACCTCGGCCAAGTCCACGTTCAGGCGCCGGAGCTCCGCGAGGTTGGTGCCGGCGTAGAGATCGGAGATGTCGTTGCCGTCCTGGGCCGTGAACAACAAGATGACGGTCTCGCCGCCGAAGTTGTCCTGGAACTCGACGTTGTCGATCGCGATCTGCGAATCCGGGTTGAGGTAGCTGTCCTGTCCGGTGGCGAACTCGATGCGTGTCAGACCCACGCCGAGCAGCACCGTGACCACCACGACGGCCGCCGCGACGACCTTCCACTGCTTTCCGAGTTGAACGCCGGCACGTCTCCAGAACGATTCCATGGCCGGACTGTACGCGACGCGACGGGAACGCCACCATGTGCGCAGGTCCCACGCGGCGCGGATCCCGGTGGAGCGCCTCGACCGCCCGCTTGCGCTGTCGCTCGCACGACTCCGCTCGCATAGGCTCCCAGGCATGTCGTGGGACCAGCTGCTGACCGGCGTCGAGTTGCCGTTCGCCGACGATCTGGTCGTTCCCGAACTGCATCCGTATCCGCTCGAGGTGCCGACGCCGCCGGCGGTCACCGACGTCGAAGCCGTGTCGCACGCGGTCACGCTCGCGACCTTCGCCGACGTCGTGACGCCCGGCATGACCGTCGCCGTCGGCGCCGGTTCTCGAGGTCTCACCGGTCGCGTCGAGCTCGTGCGCGGGACCGTCGCCGCCCTGCGCGTGCTCGGCGCCGACCCGTTCGTCGTTCCGGCGATGGGGTCACACGGCGGAGCGACCGCCGACGGGCAGCGTCACCTGCTGACCGAGCTCGGTATCACCGAGGCGTCGATCGGCGCCGAGATCCGCGCCACGATGGACACCATCGTCGTGGCGCACACGGCGTCCGGGACGCCCGTCCACCTCGATGCGAACGCCGCTGCGGCCGACCGGTTCCTCCCCGTCAACCGCATCAAGCCGCACACCTGCTTCAAGGGGCCGGTCGAGTCGGGGTGCATGAAGATGGCGGTCGTCGGGTTCGGCAAGCAGCCGGGTGCCTTTCTCGTGCACTCGTGCGGACCGATCGAGATGCGAGATCGTCTGCTCGACGCCTGCGCCGCCGTGCGCGGAACCGGCAGGCTGCTCGGGGGGATCGGGTCGATCGAGTCCACGACCGGCGACGTCGTCCGGATCGAAGGCCTCGGTGCCGACGATGTGGGCACCGAGCTCGAACACGAGCTCACCGAGTACGCCCGGACGCTGGTGCCGGCCCTGCCCTTCGACGAGATCGACGTGCTGATCGTGGAGCGAGGCGGCAAGGACATCTCCGGCACGACGATGGACCCGAACGTGACCGGCCGTTTCTGGGTACCCGGGCTCGACGATCTCCAGAAGCCACGGGTGAGCTCGATCGTGCTGCTGGACCTGACCGATATCAGCGGTGGCAACGCGCTCGGCATCGGTTTCGCCGACTTCATCCCGGCTGCGCTCGCCAACAAGCTCGACTTCCGCAAGACCTACATCAACTGCTTCACCGCGGGCCCGGCCGGGATGCGCCGCAGCCGGATGCCGATGGTGCTCCCCGACGAGGCATCGTGCATCAAGGCGGCGCTGTCGATGTGCGGACGCGGCCCGACCGAGCCGAAACGGGTCGTGCGGATCGGATCCACGCTGCATCTCACCGAGTGCTCGGTGAGCGACCCTCTCCTGCCCTGACGACTCCGATCGATCTGGCGGCGAGACCCCACCCGACGCCGATCTGTCAGGAGCCGTAGGCGAAGCCCAGATCGAGTGAAGTGAGCAGCGGGACGTAGCGCACGCCCGCAGCCGCGCACATCGGTGCGCACGTCTCGCCCCGATCGACGATGAGGCTGACGAGCACCGGCTCGGCACCGAACTCGCGGACGACGTCGACGGCTTCCATGAGCGAGGTGCCGCGCGTGGTGGTGTCCTCGGTGATCACGACGCGATCGCCCGGGAGCAGGGCACCCGCCAGACGGCCGGTGACCCCGTGCCCTTTGGCCTCCTTGCGAACGCTGAAGCTCCTCAACATCCGACCCCGGGTCGCAGCCACCGCGGCGACACCGAACGCGACCGGGTCGGCCCCCATGGTCAACCCCCCGATCGCGGTGGCGTCGTCGGGGATGGCGTCGAGCATGGCGTCGGCGACGAGGAGGATCCCGTCGGGTCGGCACGCGGTCTGCTTGGTGTCGAGGAACCACGACGACCTGGCACCCGACTTGAGGGTGAACTCTCCTCGCTTGACGGAGTGCTCGAGCACGTGGGCTCGCAGGGCCTCGAGCTTGGGCGGCAGCGGGGGCAACTCCGACATGGTGCTCGGACGCTACCGGATGCTTCCTGCGGTGTCGGTAGCGTCGAGGGATGCAACTCGCCGACCTCCGCATCTTCACCGAACCCCAGCAGGGAGCCTCCTACGACGACCTCCTGGCCGTGGCGCAACGCGCCGAACAGCAGGGTTTCGGGGCGTTCTTCCGGAGCGACCACTACCTCAGGATGGGCGATGGGAGTGGGCTGCCCGGCCCGACCGATGCGTGGGTCACCCTCGGCGGCATCGCCCGCGAGACGACGACGATCCGGCTCGGCACGCTCGTCACCGCCGCGACCTTCCGGATGCCGGGGCCGCTCGCGATCTCGGTCGCCCAGGTCGACCAGATGTCGGGCGGGCGCGTCGAGCTCGGCTTCGGCGCCGGCTGGTTCGAACAGGAGCACCGGGCGTACGGGATCCCGTTCCCCGACCTCGGCGCCCGTTTCGACAATCTCGAGGAGCAGACCGCCATCATCCACGGCCTGTGGAACACGGCAGCCGGGGACACCTTCTCGTTCAAGGGTGACATCTGGCAGGTCGCCGATTCGCCGGCGCTCCCGAAGCCGGCCCAGGCCGGGGGCCCACCGATCATCGTGGGCGGCGGAGGCAAGGTCCGGACCCCGCGCCTCGCCGCCCGGTACGCGGCGGAGTTCAATCTGCCTTTCGCCCCGCTGACACGGTTCGTGGAGCAGTGCGATGTCGTGCGTGGTGCCTGTGAATCGGAGGGTCGTGATCCGTCGTCGATGCTCTGGTCGGCCGCGCTAGTGGCGTGTGTCGGCGCCGACGAGGCCGAGTTCGAACGCCGCGCCGCGGCGATCGGCCGCGAGCCGGCCGAACTTCGGGAGAACGGCGCTGCCGGAACTCCCGCCGAGGTGGCCGAGACGCTACGGAGGTGGGCCCAGGCCGGCGCCGATCGCATCTACCTGCAGGTGCTCGACCTCGCCGATCTCGATCACCTCGATCTGGTTGCGCAGGAGGTCGCTCCCGAGCTGGCCGGGTGACGGATGTGCCGTCCGGGTGCTCGCGCTCAGTCGTGGGGTTGGCGCATCAGCACCTCCTGGGCGACCGTCGCGACATGTTGCCCGTCGGCGTCGAACACGTGGCCGATCGCCAGCCCACGCGCCCCGGCGAAGTGATGGCAGCTGAAGTCGTGGAGTTGCCACCGGTCGGCGCGCATCGGACGGTGGAACCAGATCGTGTGGTCGAGGCTGATGCCCGGGAGGTGCGCTTCGGGGTCGCCGTCGTACACGGTGCGATGTGCTGCCCTGACGGTGTCGCTCGCGAGGTCGTCCGAGATGTAGGCGAGCCAGCACTGGTGGAGGAAGGGTTCGTCGTCGCCCGAGGTGTCGGGCACGTCGTCGATGACGCGCATCCACGCGGTCACGCGGCCGGCACCGTCGCGACTGCCGCCACCCACGTCGGACGGATCCACGAAGCGGCGATCGAAGTGCGGTGAGAACGAGGTGTTCTCCAGGCCGTCCGGCCCGGCGACGTCGGGACAGGGCACCGATTGCAGCGATGCGGACGATTCGGCTCGCTGGAACGAGCACTCGGCGTTGAGGATCGCGCCGACCGCCTGACGGGCGACCACACGCCGGGTGACGAAGCTGCGGCCGTTCCGGATGCGATCGACCTCGTACCGAACCGGCTCGGTGTGGTCACCGCCCCGGATGAAATAGGCTCGGATCGAATGGGGTGAGACCGGTCCCTCGACGGAATGGGCCGCAGCGCGCAGGGCCTGGGCGACGATCTGTCCGCCGTAGAGCCCACCCCATGGGTATCGAGGACCCTGCCCGACGAAGGTGTCTGGTCCGTGCGCTTCGAGATCGAACATCGGACTTACGTTATTGCATCAAATGGATTGCCGCGTACACTGCTGAGATGGCAAAGCGTGGACCGAAGGAAATGACACCAGAGCACAAAGCTGCAATGGAACGAGGTCGGGCAGAGGGTCGTGTCGTTCGGGATTATCTGGAGGCGCTCCGGAACTCCAAGCCCAAGCGGGGACGTAAGCGCACCCCGGAATCGATCAACAAGCGACTCGACGCGATCGAGAGCCTGCTGCTCGATGCCAGCCCGATCGACGAGCTCCAACTCGTCCAAGAGCGGCGCGATCTGACCTCCGAGCTCGAATCGATCGACTCCGGCGTCGATCTCAGCGAGCTCGAGAACAAGTTCGTCGACGTCGCCGCGGCGTATGGCGCTCGCAAGGGCATCTCGTACGCGTCCTGGCGCGAGGTCGGCGTGTCGGCAGCGACGCTCAATCGCGCCGGCATCGGTCGCGGCAGCTAACGCGGCGCCGACGCACGTTCGGCCGATTCGGCGCGCTCGTGCCCGCACCGCGCCCAGATTCTCACGCCCAGATTCTCACGCCCAGATTCTGCGGCAGCCGAAGCGACTGCACCCGTCGCTTCGGCTTCCACAGAACAGCAATCGGTGATCTGCGGCAGCCACCACGACGAAATCGGTCGCTTCGGCTTCCACAGAATCGAATCGGGGACCAGCAACGAGGGGGTGTCGGCGTCGTGAACCGATCGTCGTCGCGGGCTCGCCGGCGGCGTCAGATCTCGATCGAATCGAGTTGGTCGAAGACGTGATCGAGGTTGGCCAACGAGCGACGGAGATCGAACGCATCGTCGAGGAGCGCATCGTCGACGGAGGGGTCGGCCTCGAGCAGGGTGCGGAAGTCGATGCCCTCGTCCCACGCCCTCATGGCCGACTGCTGCACGACACGATAGGCGTCGTCGCGCGACATGCCTGCGGCGACCAGACCCAACAGCACGGGTTGACTGAACACGAGCCCATGGCTGGCATCGACGTTGGCGCGCATGCGCTCCGGCGAGACGACCAGGTTGGTGAGCAAGCGGCCGAGGCGTCGCATCACATAGTGGGCGAGTTGCGATGAGTCGGGCAGGACGATCCGCTCGACCGACGAGTGCGAGATGTCGCGCTCGTGCCAGAGGGCGACATCCTGCAGGCCGGCCAAGAGGTTCGAGCGCAGCACGCGGGCGAGCCCCGAGATCGTCTCGGCTGAGATCGGGTTGCGCTTGTGAGGCATCGCGGATGAGCCCTTCTGGCCGCGCTTGAATCCTTCCTGGACCTCGCGAACCTCCGTGCGCTGGAGATGGCGGAGCTCGACCGCCATCAGTTCACACGTGGCACCGATGGATGCGCACGCGTAGAGGAACTCGCTGTGGCGGTCGCGGGCGATCACCTGGGTGGCGGCGACCGGCCGCAACCCGAGCGCGTCACCGACGAACGCCTCGACCGAGGGTGGGATGTTCGAGTACGTCCCGACGGCGCCGCTCAGCTTCATCACCGCGACGGTCTCGCGCGCCGCACGCAGTCGGCGGCGGTCGCGGTCGACCTGGAGCGCCCACAGGGCGACCTTCGCCCCGAAGGTCGTCGGTTCGGCGTGGACGCCGTGTGTTCGGCCGATCATGACGGTGTCGCGGTGTGCGTGGGCGAGATCGAGCACCACCCGGAGCAGCCGGCCGGATTCGTCGATCAGGTGGTCGGCCGCGTCGCGCATCTGCCAGCAGAGCACCGTGTCGCCGACGTCGCTCGACGTGAGACCGAAGTGGATCCACTTGCCGGCCTCACCTGCACCGCCGTCGGCGATAGCACCCTGCACGACGTCGACGAACGCGGCGACGTCGTGATCGGTGAGCGCCTCGCGTTCGAGGATCGCCTGGACGAACCCTGCGTTCGCCGTGGGCGCCAGCCGGCGGCATGCGACCGCGTCGGCGGCGGGCACGACGCCGATCGCGGCATGGGCCTCGGTCGCGAGCAGCTCGACCTCGAGGAAGCGCTCGAACTTGGCGACGTCCGACCACACGGCGGTCATCTCCGGGGTCGAGTAGCGCGGGATCATCTCACGCGGTCCAGAGCAGGTAGTCGTCGCGCTCGGCGCCGACGCCGACGACGTTGACCGGCACGCCGACCTGCTGCTCGACGAGTGCCAGGAACGACCGAGCGGAGTCGGGAAGGTCGTCGGGTTCGCGGACCCGTGACAGATCGGTGCGCCACCCGGTCATCGTCTCGTAGACGGGCTCGACGCGGGCGAGCACCCCGGATCGGTCCGGGTACCAGTCGATCGGCGCACCGTCCAGGCGGTACCCGGTGCAGACCCTGACCTCGTCGAAACCGTCGAGCACGTCGAGCTTGGTGAGCGCGATCTCGGTGAGGCTGTTGAGCCGGACCGCTTGGCGCAGCATGACGCAATCGAGCCAACCGGCGCGCCGTCGTCGACCCGTCACGGTGCCGAACTCGCGTCCGACCTCGATGAGGGTGTCACCGGCCGCGTCGCGGAGCTCGGTCGGGAACGGCCCGGCGCCGACGCGCGTGGTGTACGCCTTGGTGATCCCAACGATGCGGGTGATGTCGCGGGGCCCGAGCCCCGATCCGGCGCACGCACCGCCCGCCGTCGGGTTCGACGACGTGACGTACGGGTAGGTGCCGTGATCGAGATCGAGGAAGGTGGCCTGGGCGCCTTCCAGGAGCACTTGCTCGCCGCGATGGAGCACATCGTGCAAGAGGGTGACGGTGTCGGTGACGTAGGGCTGGAGGCGCCGCCCGAACTCGACGAAGCGCCCGACGATCTCGTCGACGTCGAGGGGCTCGGCTCCGGCCTGCTCGATCAGCGCGTTCTCCGCGATGGCGCGCGCCCTGACGGTCGCACCGAACTGGTCGAGATCGACGACCTCGCCGACCCGGACCCCGACACGGCGAGCCTTGTCGGCGTACGCGGGTCCGATCCCCTTCAAGGTGGTGCCGATCTTGTCGTCGCCGCGCATCGCCTCCGCGATCGCATCGTGGGCTTGGTGCCACGGGAAGATCAGGTGCGCGAGGCTCGACACCCGGAGGCCGCCGCAGGCGATGCCTCGGGACTCCAACGTGTCGATCTCGTTGAACAGCGTCGGCAGGTCGACGACCACGCCGTTCGCGATCACCGGGACGACGTGGTCGTAGAGCACGCCGCTCGGGATCAGCTGCAGGGCGTACTTCTGATCATCGACCACGACGGTGTGCCCGGCGTTGTGGCCGCCCTGGTAGCGCACGACGTAGGTGTGCTCCTTCGACAGCAGGTCGATGATCTTGGCCTTGCCTTCGTCACCCCATTGGGCGCCGACGACGACGGTGACGGGCATGGACACGCTCCCCGGGGTTCGCGGACTGGAACGTGGCAAGACTGTACTTCGGCTGGTCCGGGTGCCCTGCTTCTGGCGACGTGCTGAACGAAATGTCCGGGCGGCGCGATGTGCGCTACCCGCCGCCGGTGAGCGTGACGCCCAACGGCGACCAAGGACCGTCGAGCAGTTCGTCGGCGCGTTCGGGCCCCATCGATCCGGATGGGTACCGATCGGGTACGAGACCCGCCCGCCGAAGTGGATCGACCACTCGCCACGCGGCGACGATGCCGTCGATCCCGGCGAAGTGGCGCTGGTCGCCGCGCAGCGCTCCGGCGAGCATGGTGGCGTAGTCGCCCAGTCGGCCGTGGTCGCTCGGTGCGCACGCGGCGAGTCTGGTGGGGCGGACCGAGTGTTCGATCGGGTCGAGGACACCGAGATCGATGGTGATCGCAGCGTCCGGCTTGAACGAGAATCGCAGCCGGTTCGGTGTGGCACCGCGCTCGAACACGACGATCGCCTCGGTCGCGGTCGACGACAGACGCTTGCCGGTCCGGACGATCACCGGGACACCGCGCCAGCGATCGGTGTCGATGTCGAGTCGGACTGCGGCGTACGTCTCCGTGGTGGAGTCGTCGTCGATGTCGTCATGGTCGGTGTAGTCGTCGAACTGACCCAGCACGGCGTCACCGGGTTCGATCGGCCGGATCGCACCGAGCAGGTCGGCGCGTGCTTGGTCGTACGCCGCCGTCGAATCCTCGGTCGGCGACTCCATCGTGAGCACCGCCACCAACTGGAGCAGGTGGTTCTGCATCACGTCGGCGACCGCGCCGACGCCGTCGTAGAACGACTCGCGGCCATCGACGCCGAACTCCTCGGCCATCGTGATCTCGATCCGGACGACGTGGTCGGAGCGCATGAGCGCATCGATCATCGGGTTGGCGCAGCGGAAGGTGAGCAGGTTCTCGACCGCCGACTTGGCGAGGAAGTGATCGACGACGAACAGGCGGTCCGCGTCGATCTCACCGATGATCGCGCGGTGGAGACGGCGGGCGTCGTCGGCGTCGTCACCGAACGGCTTCTCGAGCACGAGACGGGTCGTCGACGGTAGGGCGCTGCCCGCCAACCCGTTGGCGACGTCGGCGAACGTGTGCGGTGGCAGGGCGGCGTACACGACCGGGGCGCGGCAGCCCTCCAACCGCTCGGCGACCGTGTCGAACGTGGCCACCTCGCCGGCGTCGCCGCTGACGTAGCGGATGTCGATGCCGTCGACGAGGCCATCGGCGTCGTCACCGGCACCGAGCGCGTCGGTCGCGGCAGACCGGACGAGTTCGCGCAGATCGTCGTCGCTGCGTTCGGAACGTCCGACTCCGACGATCGGCAGCCCGAGCTCGCCCGCCAGCGCGAGCTCCACGATCGCCGGGAACAGCTTCTGCTCGCCGAGATCGCCGGTGATGCCGAGCATGACGAGCGCGTCGGCCGAGCGGTCGGATCCCTGCGGTTGTTCGCTGCTCATGACCGTGCTTCCGCCTCGTCGATCGCGACAGCGGCGCTGATCAGGGCCAGATGCGTGAAGGCCTGGGGGAAGTTCCCGAGCTGCTCACCCGAGTCGCTGATCGTCTCGCTGAAGATTCCGAGCGGACTCGCGTAGGAGAGCACCTTGTCGAACAGCAGCCGCGCTCGGTCGACCTGGCCCGCCCGGGCGAGCGCCTCGACGTACCAGAACGTGCAGATCGTGAACGTCCCTTCGTCGCCCTCCATGCCGTCGGTGCCGTCCTCGTACCGCTCGACGAGCGCGTCGTGGCTGAGCGTCCGCCCGATCGCTGCGAGTGTCGACGTCCACTTCGGATCGTCGGAGGAGATGAACTTCACGAGCGGCATCAGCAGCAGGGACGCATCCATCCGATCACCGTCGAGGGTCTGGGTGAAGGCCTCGAGTCCCGTCGACCACCCTCGTTCCATGATGCAGGCATGAATCTCGTCGCGGCCTCGTTGCCATCGATCGAGATCGGCAGGGCGTCCACGGAATCGCGCCATGCGAATGGCGCGTTCGAGGGCCACCCAGCACATCAACCTCGACGCCGTGAATTCGTGGGGTCCGTTGCGTACCTCCCAGAAGCCGTCGTCGGGTTGGTCCCAGTGATCGCAGACCCAGTCGGCGAGGAAGCGGACATCGTTCCACGCGTCGAGCGACAGCCCGCCGCCACGTTTGTCGGCGAGGTACAGCGAGTCGATCAGCTCGCCGTAGATGTCGAGCTGAAGCTGATCGGCGGCCGCGTTGCCGACGCGGACGGGTCGGCTGTCTGCGTAGCCGGACCAGTGGTCGATCTCGGTCTCGTCGAGGTCGGCGTTGCCGTCGATGTCGTAGAGCGGACGCAGTGGCGCCCTGCCGTCGCGGCGGCAGCGCTGAACCCGGGCCTGCAGCCAGCGGGTGAACGCCGCCGCCTCGTCGGTGTAGCCGAGCTCCATGAACGCGTACAGGGCGAACGCGGCGTCACGGATCCACACGTAGCGGTAGTCCCAGTTGCGTTCGCCGCCGAGGGTCTCCGGGAGGCTCGTCGTCGCCGCGGCGATCAGCCCGCCTGACGGACGGTGGGTGAGCAACTTGAGCGTGAGGGCGGAACGTTCGACCACCGTTCGCCAGCGCCCCCGGTAGGTGGACCGATCCGACCAGGCGTGCCAGAAGGCGATCGTCGCCTCGAAGGCGTGGTCGAGACCGTCGAGTTGTTCGAGGTCGACGTCGTCGGGCGCGAGTGCGAACATCACCCGCTCGCCCTCGGAGATCTCGAACTCGTGGGTGATGCAACCCGCTCCGTCGAGCGAGTCGACGAGCTTCGAGCGTGTCGACGCCGCGTCGGTGCTCAACACCACGGCGCCGCCGGGGAGGTCGATCCGATGGCGAGGTGAACCGTCCGAGCCGACCCGACGTTCGATGCCGGGATCGGCCCGGCCGTAGTCGGGTCGCGGTCGGCATTCCGACCTCATGGTCACGGTGCCACGGACGCCCGACACACACCGCAACACCATTCGTGCCGGTCCGTCGACCAGCATGCAGTCCTCGATCTCGACGACGCCGTCCGACAGGTGGAAACGGCTGATCAAGATGTTGGTGCCCGGGAGGTAGAGGCGACGCTCGCGGTGCTCGTCCTCGGTCGGTGCGATCTGCCACTGACCGCCCTCGGGGTCGAGCAGCGACCCGAAGACCGACGGCGAATCGAAGCGTGGCCAGCACAACCACTCGATGGTGGCGTTGTGGCCGATCAGCGCCAGGGTCTCCATGTCGCCGATCACCCCGTGCTCACCGATCGGTGTGGTGGCGTCAGGAGGGCGCGTGGAGATCTCGTCGGTCACAGCGACATGTTGCCCGATCCGTTGAGGCGTGAAACCCCGGAGCGGTGGACGGACCGGCTGGGCCGACACGCGGATACGTTTGCTCCGGTGAAGGTGTTGCGTGTGCAGCGATGGGACGACATGGACGACGCCGCGCGGCGGACACTGCTGGCTCGCGGCCTCGAGGACATCTTCGATCCCGAGCTCCGTGCATCGATCTCGGCCCTGCTCGACGACGTTCGCGCCCGTGGTGACGATGCTGTCTGCGACGCGTTGGCCAGATTCGACGGGATCACGCTCACCCCCGAACGACTCCGCGTCTCCGACGACGAGCTCGATTCGGCCCGCGTCTCCGACGACGTCGACGCTGCGATCGACGATGCGATCGCCCATCTCCGGGCGTTCAACGAACGCCAACTCGAGCGGTTCGACGACTGGTCGTTCGAGTCGGAGCCCGGCCTCACTGTCGGCGAGAAGATCACCCCGATCGCATCGGCCGGACTCTTCACGCCCTCGGGCAAGGCGAGTTACCCGAGCGTCGCATACCAGCTCGCCGTTCCGGCGATCGTCGCCGGAGTCCCCGAGCTGTCGCTCGTCGTGCCGCCGGTGCCGGGCGGAACCGGTGAGGTCGATCCCGCCGTGCTCGTCGTCTGTCGCAAGCTCGGGTTGCGCCGGGTCTTCCGGGTGAACGGTCCGGCCGGCATCGCGGCGCTCGGCTTCGGCACCGCGACGATCCCGGCGGTCCGCAAGGTCGTCGGCCCCGGCTCGCCTGCGGTCACGCTCGCCCAGGTCGAGATGCAACGCCACGGCGTCTCGACGATGATGCTCCTCGGTCCGACCGAGGCGTTGGTGATCGCTGACGACACGGCGGATCCGTACCGCCTCGCCGCCGATCTGCTGATCGAGGCGGAGCACGGCATCGACAGCTCCGTCGTCCTGATCACAACCAGCATGGCCGTCGCGGAGGCGGTCGACGACGAGCTCGATCGGCAGGTCGCCGACCTACCGGCGGTGCGCGCCGACGCGGCCCGTGCCTCGCTCGGTCCGAACGGGGGATGCATCCTCACGCGTGATCTCGATCAGTCCGTCGACGTGGCCAACCGGTACGGCGCGGAGCACCTCCAGGTCGCCGTCGCCCATGGGCACGTCGACCGGGTGGTCGGCGGTCTGGTGCACGCGGGCGAGATCCTCGTCGGGCAGCACACGCCGTTCAGTGCCGCCAACTTCGTCATCGGCTGCCCTGCGTCGCTCCCCACCAGTGGCTTCGCGCACGTCAGCTCCGGGGTCACGGCGGCGACCTTCCTGAAGCGCACCGCAGTGGCCCGCGCCGACGAACAGGCGCTCGCACGCATGGCGCCGTCGATCGTCGCGCTCGCCGATCACGAGGGCTTCCCGGCCCACGCGGCGGCGCTGCGTCGACGTGCTTGAGACGTTCTTGACGAACTGCACATTGCCCGAGCGCGTGTCTGGGCACCCTCGGTGGCGTACGATCTGATTTCGTGACGACCATCCTGCTGGTGGAGGACGACGAGCGGATCAGTGAACCGCTGCTGCGCGTGCTCGGGACCGAGGGGTTCGAGGTCGTCCACGCGTCGACCGGGACGGAAGGACTCGAGGCCGTCACGAGCCGTCGGCCCGACCTCCTCCTGCTCGATCTGACCCTCCCCGACATCGATGGTCTCGATGTCTGCCGCAAGGTGCGCGAGGAGCGCCCCGAGCTGCCGATCATCATGCTGACGGCTCGGGCCGAGGAGATGGACGTCATCGTCGGTCTCGGCGCCGGCGCCGACGACTATGTGCCGAAACCGTTCAGGCTCGCGGAGCTGGTGGCGCGGATCAAGGCGCGACTTCGCATCGCCCAGGTCGCGCACCAGATGCCGCGCGAGTTGCTCGGTGGTCCACTGCGCGTCAACACCGAGTCGCGGCGCGCCTATCTCGACGGCGAGGAGCTGGAGCTGACCTCGAAGGAGTTCGATCTGTTGGCGCTCCTCATGAGCAAGCCCGATGCCACCTTCACGCGCGAACAGATCATGTCGACCGTGTGGGACGAGAACTACTGGGGCTCGACCCGGACCCTCGACACCCACATCTCCACGTTGCGTCGCAAGATCGGCGACGACTCCGATCCGCCCACACTGATCGTCACCGTGCGGGGTGTGGGGTTCCGCTTCGAGGGATAGAGGCTGAGGCGTGCGGCGCCGGCTGGTCATCTCCACGATCGCGGTCGTGCTGGTCGTGCTGGGTGCGCTCGCGGTTCCGGTCGGTCTCACGGTCTACGAGTCGGCCGCGCGGCAGCTCGACACCCGGCTCGAGCAGCAGGCCGCGTCGATCGCCGCCACCTATTCGCGTGACGTCGCGGCGGGGGAGCAGCCCGATCTGGTGACATTGCGGGACGCGCTCGGGCCCGACGACGGGCTCCAGATCATCGGCCCCACCGGGGAGATGGTCTTTCGCGTGAGCCTCGACGCCACCGGGTCGACTCGTGAGGTCACGCGCATGCTCCCGGATGGCTCCAAGGTCACCGTGATGACGAGCGTCCTACCGCTCGACCAGAACTTCCGGGACCAGCTGACGATCCTGCTGGTGCTCGCCGCCGGCGCGCTCGCCGCGGCCGCAGGGCTGGCGGCCGTCCAGGCGCACCAGCTCGCCCGCCCCCTCGAGCGGTTGGCTCGACGCGCCGGCCGGATCGGTGACGGCGACTTCAGCTTGCAGCCCTACGCCCGGACGCACATCCCCGAGATCGACCGAATCGGCGCGGCGCTCGACTCCAGTTCGCAGAAGGTCGACACGATGCTCGCCAACGAACGGCACTTCACCGCGGACGCGACCCATCAGCTCCGAACCGGGATCGCCGGGATCGCGATGAGGTTGGAGATCTTGTCGATGACCGGCGACCCCGCCATCGTCGAGGAGGCGTCGGCAGGGCTGCGTCAGACCGATCAGCTCAACGCCACGATCGACGAGCTGCTCGCGGCCGCACGCAATCGTTCCACGACGGAGCGGACGGTGTTCGATCTGGTGGCCTTCGTGAACGAGCACGTCAAGGAGTGGCAACCCCGGTTCAGCTCGGTCCGCCGTCATGTCTCGGTGATCATCGCCAACCCGCCGCCGCCGGTGTACGGAACCAAGGGTCTGGTCGGACAGGTGATCGACATCGTGATCGACAACGCACTGCGCCACGGCGCTGGGGCCGTGACCCTGCTGATCGACGGCCCGGCCGTGATCGTCATCGATCAGGGGCCGGGTGTCACCCAGGCGCGCCTGAAGACGATGTTCGACGGTCCGGTCGACCCGGCGGCACGGCACGGTCGCGGCCTGCCGCTGGCACGGCGGCTCGCTCATGTCGACGGCGCGACGCTCGAGGTCGTCGGCAATCGACCGCTGCGCGTCAAGCTGCAGCTGGTGCGGGGGGATCACCCATCGGTGGAGGTCGAGTCACGGACCCAGCTCGGCCAGCACACGACAGTGATGTCTCCGTCGCCGGCCACCGGCTGAGGTCGTCCCGTCCACAGTGTCGCTGCTGGGGTGTCGCTGCAGGAGGACTGGAAAAACCAATCGCCGCCTCCAGGAGGCGGGAGCCCTGGAGACGGCGAGCGGAAGGAAACATGGTGATCATGTCGAAGGCTGTGTGAGCGAGCGCCCAATCGACGGTCAACTTTGTGCAAAATCGGTGACGAACACCCGCAATGAACCAGTGCCACCGGGCGAGTCGATGTCGCCGGTGGACGACGGCTCGTCTGCGTCGACCCGCAACGTCGAGCCCTCGGGCGCCCGCCCTTCGAGGATCAGCACGGCCGCACGGTCGCCGATCTCGCGCTGGATGACGCGCTTCAGGGGCCGCGCGCCGAACGCGGGGTCGAAGCCTTCCTGGGCGAGCAGCCGCATCGCGGCGTCGGTCACATCGAGCTCGATCCGGCGCTCGGCGAGCCGAGCGCGCAGACGTTCGAGCTGGATGTCGACGATGTGCCGCAGATCGTCCTCGGTGAGGGCACGGAACCGGATGATGTCGTCGATCCGGTTGATGAACTCCGGTTTGAAGTAGTCGGCCGGCTGCCCCACCAGGTTGGACGTCATGATCAGCACGGTGTTGTTGAAATCGACCGTCCGGCCCTGCCCATCGGTGAGGCGTCCGTCGTCGAGGACCTGGAGCAGGATGTTGAAGACGTCGGGATGGGCCTTCTCGATCTCGTCGAGCAAGACGACCGAGTACGGGCGACGGCGGACCGCTTCGGTGAGTTGACCGCCTTCGTCGTAGCCGACGTACCCCGGGGGTGCACCGACGAGTCGGCTGACCGAGTGCTTCTCCATGTACTCGCCCATGTCGATGCGCACCATCGCCCGCTCGTCGTCGAACAGGAACTCGGCCAGTGCCCGGGCGAGTTCGGTCTTGCCGACGCCGGTCGGCCCCAGGAACATGAACGAGCCGATCGGACGGTTCGGGTCCGACAGTCCGGCGCGGCTACGACGGATCGCGTTGGCGACGGCGGTGACGGCGTCGTCCTGGCCGATGACGCGCTCGTGGAGCGAGTCCTCGAGGTGGATCAACTTGGCCATCTCCGACTCCATCAGCCGGGTCATGGGGACACCGGTCCATTTCGACACGACCTCGGCGATGTCCTCCGCGTCGACTTCTTCCTTGAGCATGCGGTTCTCGCTCTGGAGCCGATCGAGGTGCTGGGTCGCCTCCTCGACGCGCCGCTCGAGCTCGGGGATCCGGCCGTAGCGGATCTCGGCTGCCACGTTGAGATCGGTCTCGCGCTCGAGTTGGGAGCGAAGGTGCTCCAGCTCCTCCTTGAGGTTCCGGATCGCGTCGATGGCCTGCTTCTCCGCCTCCCAATGCTGCTTCATCGCGCTCGACTGGACGTTGAGCTCGGCGAGCTCGTCGTGGAGCGCACCGAGCCGTTCACGCGAGACGTCATCGCTCTCCTTCTCGAGCGCGACCTGCTCGATCTCGAGCTGGAGGATGCGGCGCTCGACCACGTCGATCTCGGTGGGCATGGAGTCGATCTCGATGCGCAGTTTCGACGCTGCCTCGTCGACCAGGTCGATCGCCTTGTCGGGGAGGAACCGATTGGTGAGATACCGGTTGGACAGCACGGCTGCGCTGACGAGGGCGGAATCCTGGATGCGCACACCGTGGTGCACCTCGTAGCGCTCCTTGAGTCCGCGCAGGATGCCGACGGTGTCCTCGACCGAGGGCTCGCCGACGTACACCTGCTGGAACCGGCGCTCGAGAGCAGGGTCCTTCTCCACGTGCTTGCGGTACTCGTCGAGCGTGGTCGCGCCGATCATGCGGAGCTCGCCGCGCGCGAGCATCGGCTTGATCATGTTGCCGGCGTCCATGGCGCCCTCTGCGCCTCCGGCGCCGACGATCGTATGGAGCTCGTCGACGAAGGTGATGACGTCACCGGCAGCGTCGGTGATCTCCTTCAACACGGCCTTGAGCCGCTCCTCGAACTCGCCGCGGTACTTGGCGCCGGCGAGCATCGAGCTGATGTCGAGGGCGATCAGCCGTTTGCCCTTCAGCCCCTCCGGGACGTCTCCGTCGGAGATCCGGGTCGCGAGCCCTTCGACGATGGCGGTCTTGCCGACGCCGGGTTCGCCGATCAACACCGGATTGTTCTTGGTCCGGCGCGACAGCACCTGGATCACGCGGCGGATCTCGTCGTCGCGACCGATGACCGGATCGATCTTGCCCTCGGCCGAACGCGCGGTGAGATCCTGGCCGTACTTCTCCAGGGCGGCGAACTTCTCCTCGGGATTCTGGTCGGTGACGCGGTGGCTGCCGCGCACGTCGCGGAGCACGGTGAGCAGCTCCTCGCTGCCCACCCCGAGCCGGTCGTTCATGGCGAGCAACAGGTGCTCGACCGACAGGAAGTCGTCCTTGAGGTCGTTGCGATACTGCTGGGCGCGCTCGGTGACGTTGGTGAGCTCGCGGCTCATTCGAGGCTCGTCGCCCCCGTGCGCCTGGGGCAGCTTGTCGACAGCCGCCAGGGCGCGGTCGCGTACCATGCCGGGTGACTGGCCGAGCTTGGCCAGCACCGGTGCCACCACCGTGCCCTCCTGGCCGGTGACCGCCACCAGGAGGTGGTCGGGGGTCAGCTCGGGGTTGGATCTCGCCTTCGCCTGATCGATCGCGGCGGCGAAGGCCTCCTGCGTCTTGACGGTCCATTGCTTCGGATCGAGCGCCATGCTGTGAGTCTAGGGCCGGCCATGTGAAGTTGATACATATCGACTCATGTTTTCTGATACGCGAAGTCGGGAGGAGCGCTCCCGACGACGGCAACGGACCAGGATGTCACGGTACCGAGATGTCGATCGCCCACGACGTCCCCGCCACCGTGTAGCCGGCGGCGTCGATCGAGGCGAAGAACTCCGACACCAGGGCGTCTTCGACGTCGAAGACGTGGTCGATGTAGTTGTCGGGATGATGACCGGCGCCGCTCGCGCCGCCTTCGAAGACGTCGACCAGTTGCCCGGGGCGCGTGCCGCTCACGCCGGGTTCGAGGGTGACGAGATCGCCGACGCCCTCGCCGACGCGGAAGGAGTCGAGGGTTGCCAGGCCGACCCCGATGTCGGCGACGTCGTCGGCGTGGTCGATCGTGTACCGGACGCCGTCGACGAGTGCGCCTGCACCGTGGTACGACGTGGCCGCGGCGCCGGCGGCGATGCCGACCACGTCGAAGCTCCGGGCACGATCCCAGACCGAGGCAGCCGAGTCGATCGTGCCGGTCACGTGACCGTGTCCGGCAGCTTCGACGATCACGGCTGCGTCGCGATGGTTCTGGAGCACGAGGACGCTGGTCCGCGGATCGATGTGCGGGAGCTGCGGGTTCGAGTAGTAGCCCGCCGCAACCACGTGGGTCACGTGATAGCCGTCCGGTCCGTTGAAGGTCGCGTCGGCCGCGAGATCGAGGGCGGTGTCGGCACCGAAGCTGTGGCCGACGATCATCAGATCCGCCCCGGGAGGAACACCAGCGGTGACGAGCGCTTCGTGGACGAGTACGGCATACCGGTTGTCGTCGACGCCGGTCGATCGCGACGACCGATACGCGAACTGGTCGAGGTCGCGTGCCGTGCGGTTGCGGTCGCTGAGGCCGAAGTCGGGCGCGGACAGGTCGGTGACGCCGGGCAGCACCAGCAGGAACGTCCCGTTCGCGAACTCGACGAGCTCGAACTCGTCGGCGCGGATCTGAGACGTGCTGGCACTGTCGGCGAGGGCGCGCGCGACGACGCTCCGTCCTCGGGCGTCCGCAGTTGTCCCGGTCGCGAAGAACGGCGAGCGCACCTCGGAGCCGAAGGTGCCTCCCAGTTCGCCGAACGTCGACGAGTAGCTGAGCGTCGCCCAGGGAGCCAGGCACGCATCGGTGACGCTCACCCGCACCCGATGCCCGGCCGCCACTCGCAACCGATCGAGCGCATCGGCGCCGAGTGGCACGGTCGCCACGCCGGCGTCGGCGGACGACGCCTGCCCGATGAGCAGCTGAACGAACGCGGCCGACACCCAGAGCTCGGTGCTCGCGGTCGCAAGGCGTTGCACGACCGTCGACTGGACGGTTCCGAGGTGGAGTCGTTCGAGCTCGACCTCGATCGCCAGCTGGCTGGCGGCGAGGTCGTCGCCACGCCCGGCCCACGCCTGCGCCATCGTCGTCGCCGCCTCGGTGTCGATCCAGAACGCGGTCATGCTTCCGCCCACGGTGCCGGGCGCGGCGGTGCGCCGACGAACGCACGGTCGAGGAACGGGAGTCGCCGGTAGCGCAGCACGGCATCGCGGTACGCGGCGCACACGTCGGCGCGGCGATCGCACTCGGCGGCGAGCTCCACGAGATGATCGGCGGCGTCGGTCAGCCCGCCGCGCGCGGGCGAGCGACTCGTCGACCGCAGCTCGGGCGGGGCCGTCGCCGATCACGCCCAGCGGAGTCCATGCGAGCCGCGCGCCGGCTTCGCGAGCGAGATGCTCCGCCCTCGTACGGAATCGGCGTGCAGCGTCGGAATAGTCGTCCGCCGTCGGCATGAGGTCGAACGTACGAACGCCGCTGTCTCACCGCCATGGGGAGGACTCCCCACCGTCACATTCGGGGTCAGACCCCGAATGTGACGGTCAGGCCAGTTGCTCGGGGGTGAGGGCGTAGAGGTCGTCGGCGGGTGCGGTGACCGCCGGTAGCAGGCCGGTGACGGTCGGCAGGATCTGTTCGGCGAAGAAGCGGGCGCTCGTCCGTTTGGCGGCGAGGAAGGCGTCGTCGCCGGCCGCGGGATCGGTCGTGGCGATCGCCGCGCGAGCGAGCAGACCGCCGCACACGGTGGTGGCGAGGAGCCGGAGGTAGGGCACCGACGCACCCAGCAACGAACGCTGGTCGGACCGTCCGGTCTCGACGAGATGGTTGGTGGCGGCTCGTGCGGTGGCGACCGCCTCGCTCAACCGCTCACCGAACGTCCCCATGGCCTCGAGGTCGGCGACCTGCTTGGCGCGACCCTCGAACTCGTCGAGGAGGTCGGTGATCACCGCGCCGCCGCGCAGTGCCAGCTTGCGCCCGACCAGGTCGGCGGCCTGGATTCCGTTGGTGCCTTCGTAGATCGCGGCGATCCGTGCGTCTCGGTAGTGCTGGGCGACGCCGGTCTCTTCGACGTATCCCATCCCGCCGTGGATCTGCACGGCGAGCGAGGTCATCTCGTTGCCGACATCGGTACAGAGGCCCTTCGTGAGCGGGATGAGGAGGTCCGCGAGCTCCTGCCAGGACCGCGCGCCGTCGGTGTCGCCTGCGGCGCGAGCGGCATCGGCTCGATCGAGGGTCGCCGCGTTGGTGTAGACGAGGCATCGCATCGCGTCGATCCACGCTCGCTGTGTCATCAGCATGCGCCTCACGTCCGGATGGTCGATGATCGGGCTCGATGTGCCGGCCTCCGCTCCGACCGCACGCCCCTGTCGACGCTCGAGCGCGTAGGCGAGGGCTTGCTGGTAGGCGCGCTCGCTGATGCACAACCCCTCGAGACCGACCGAGAGGCGGGCGTTGTTCATCATCGTGAACATGTTCCGCATCCCCTCGTGCTCGCCCCCGACCAGCCACCCGATCGCGCGGTCGTACGACATGACGCACGTCGGCGACCCGTGGATCCCGAGCTTGTGTTCGATCGACACGCACTCGGCGCCGTTGCGCGCACCGAGCGAACCGTCGGGATTCACGAGGAACTTCGGCACGAGGAACATCGAGATGCCCTTGGTGCCGGGCGGCGAGCCCGGCGTGCGCGCCAGGACGAGATGGATCACGTTGTCGGTGAAGTCGTGCTCGCCCCATGTGATGAAGATCTTCTGCCCGGTGACCTCCCAGGCGTCGGCGCCGTGCTCGGGGGCCGGTTCGGCGCGGGTCGCGACCGCCCCGACGTCGGAGCCGGCCTGGGGCTCGGTCAGGTTCATCGTGCCCGTCCACTCCCCGGTGAGCATCTTGGGCAGGTAGGTCGTCTTCTGCTCGTCGGAGCCGTGAGCGTGGATCGCGTCGATCGCCCCCTGGGTGAGCAAGGGGCACAGGGACAGCGCCATGTTGGCGCTCGTGAGCATCTCCTGCACCGCGATCGCGGAGATCCACGGGAAGCCGGCACCGCCGTAGTCGGGGTCGAAGGGCATCGCGCCGAACCCTGACTCCACCCACTTCGCGTACGCCGGTTTGAAGCTGTCGGGCGTGACGACACTGCCGTCGGCCTGCCACTGCGAACCGATCGTGTCACCGTCGCGATTCGTGGGTGCGACCACCTCGGCCATGAAGCGTCCGACCTCGGCCAGCACCTCGTGGATCGTCTCGGTGTCGACATGACCGAAGCGTTCGGTCGCGACGATGGCGTCGAGGTCGGCCACGTGATCCATGACGAAGCGGATGTCACGCAGTGGTGGGGTGTAGTCGCTCACGCCGCCAGGCTTCCACAGAGCCCCTGAGACGCGAAAGTCAGGTTGTAGCCGGGCGGCCAGCCCCTGCTATGTTGCCGACCCATCGGCGTGTCGCCCGTCGCAGGGCTGGCGTGCCGTCCCGGGGACGACACCTTGGCCAACGTGAGGGGATGACATGACGCTGACCGAGCAGACCACGCCGGTGCCCGCTGGCGCTACCGGCGCCACCACCGTTGCATCGCTCGCACGCGACTGGGCGGCGCGGGCACCGAAGCAGATCGCCATGCGCGAGAAGGACTTCGGGATCTGGAAGGAGTACGACTGGGCCCGAACCTGGGAGCTCGTCGAACTGGCGGCCCACGGTCTGCTCGCACTCGGCGTCGAGCCCGGGGACCGCGTCTCGATCCACGCCGAGGACCGACCCGAGTGGATCGTGATGGACCTCGCCACCGTTGCCGTGCGCGGGATCACGGTCGGCTTCTACCCGACCAACCCGTCCGCCGAGGTGCGGTACCTCCTCCAGGACTGCGGGGCGTGCATCCACTTCGCCGAGGACGAGGAGCAGTTCGACAAGATCGACGAGGTCGGCCGCGACCAGGTGCCCGACGTTCGCAGGATCATCTTCGTCGAACCACGCGGCATGGTGGGCAAGGACGACGACCGTCTGATCTTCTGGGACAACTTCCTCGATCTCGGCCGCGAGCACCGAGCCCAGCATCCGAACGCGGTCGCCGAGCGCATGGCAGCCGCCACCGAAGACGATGTGATGACACTCGTCTACACGTCGGGCACGACCGGCCCGCCGAAGGGCGCGATGCTCACCAACAAGAACACGTTGTTCTGCATCGAGAAGATCGTCAATTCCGCCGATCGGGTCCCTGGCGGTCCGCCGAACCCGAAGGACCAGATCGTCACCTATCTCCCGCTGTGCCACGTCGCCGAGCGGATCTTCTCCACCTGGACGATGGTGGGTGCCGGGCCGGTCCTCAACTTCGCCGAGTCGATCGAGACCGTCAACGAGAATCTGCGCGAGGTGCAACCGACGATCTTCTTCGCCGTGCCGCGCATCTGGGAGAAGCTGCACGCCACCGCCCTGATCAAGGCCAACGACGCCAGCTGGTTCAAGAAGAAGGTGCTCGGCTTCGGGCTGAAGCTGGCGAACCGCATCGGCAAGATCAAGGTCGCCAACGACGGCAACCACACGCTGCAGTCGCGGGTGCTCGCCGCCATCGGATGGCTGATCGTGTTCCGGGCGATGCGCGAGCGGATCGGCATGCGCAGGGTGCGATACGCCAGCTCGGGCGCCGCCCCGATCGCGCCCGAGGTGCTCGAGTTCTTCATCGGGCTCGGTGTGCCAGTGTTCGAGCTCTACGGGATGACGGAGAACGCCGCGGTGGCGACCGCCAACTTCGTCGGGCGGATGAAGCTCGGCACGGTCGGCGAGCCGTACCCCGGCATCGAGTTCCGCATCGCCGAAGACACCGGTGAGATCCAGGTCAAGCACGACGGGGTGTTCAAGGGGTACTGGAACAAGCCCGACAAGACGGCCGAGACGTTCACCGACGACGGTTGGTTGATGACCGGCGACGTCGGCGAGTGGGTCGACGGCACCCATGTCCGCATCGTCGACCGGATCAAGCACATCATCATCACGAGTGGCGGCAAGAACATCTCGCCCTCCGAGATCGAGAACAGCCTGAAGACCTCGCCCTACGTGAAGGAGGCGATGGTGATCGGCGAGGGCCGCAAGTACCTCACGGCGCTCGTGGGCATCGAACTCGACACGGTCGGTGACTGGGCGCTGCGGCGCAACCTCCCGTACACGACGTATCGCGACCTCTCCGAGAAACCCGAGGTGATCGAGTTGATCGACCAGGTCGTCCAGCAGACGAACGCGAAGTTCGCCCGCGTCGAGAACATCCGCAAGTTCGCACTGCTCCCCAAGGAGCTCGACCACGAAGATGGTGAGTTGACGGCCACCCAGAAGCTGAAGCGGTCGGCCATGATGGAGATGTTCGGCGATCTCGTGGAATCGATGTACCGATGACCACTGTGATCCTCGCCTCGACTGCGTCCACCTTCATCCAGACGCTCGTCAAGTCGCTCGCGCTCGGCTCGGTCTACGTGATCATCGCGCTCGGCTTCGTCATCATCTTCAAGGCCACCCAGGTGCTCAACTTCGCGGCCGGCGCGATCTCGATGGCTGGCGCCATGTTCATGACCATCCTCGTCGCCGACGGTGGGCTCCCGTTCCTGCCGTTCGACAACCCACTCGCACCCGACGCCGGCACGACGCCGAGCATCTTCCTGTGGATCGTCAACCTCGTCGTCGTGCTGGCCATCGCCGGGGTCTTCGGATTGGTCATCGAGCGAGTCGCGATCCGACCGATGGTCGGCCAGCCGCTCTTCGCCATGGCGGTCATCACCCTCGGCATCGAGGTCGCGATCCGTCCCTTCAATCTCGACGCGACCGCGCTCGAAGCCCGCAGCCTGAACGTCCCGTGGGGCGCCGAGGCGTGGACGTGGGGCGAGGCGCTGATCCCCAAGTCGTACGTCGCAGCCATGATCTTCGCCGCCATCGCCGGCACGGTCGTGATCGTGTTCTACCGATCACGACTCGGCGTGGCGATGCGGGCGGTGGCCTTCGACCAGGAGGCAGCGATGGCGCAGGGCATCAACGTCGGTCGCGTGTTCGCGATCGCGTGGGGCATGGGTGCGGCGCTCGCCGCGCTCGGCGCGATCGTCTACGGCATGGCCCCGTTCCCGCCCGGTGGTCAGGTCAGCCAGGAGATCCACCCGATCCTGGCGCTGCGCGTGCTCCCGGTGATCGTGCTCGGCGGTCTCGACTCGGCATCCGGCGCGGTCGCCGGTGGCCTGATGATCGCCAGCGCCGAGGTCTTCGCCGGGGAATACCTGTCGCAGTACAACAACACGTTGGGCTCCGGCTACTCGACGATCGTGCCCTACGTCGTGATGCTGATCGTCCTGCTCGTCAGACCGTACGGCCTGTTCGGGACTCCAGAAGTGCGGAGGGTCTGACGCATGCTCCGTTCGTCCACGACCGACCGGCGCGCCGCCACCCGACCTGCCGGAAGGGGGTGTTGATCGATGTTCGGTCGTCCACTCCTTCGCACCTCCTACGAGCAAGACGCAGCGCTGCTGCCCACCGCGTTCCAGAAGGGCGCGATGGTCGCGTTCCTGCTGGCCCTGGTCTTCATGGGTCTGGGTGGTCCCTACTTCTCGGGCTTCCCGGAGTTCCTGTTGGGCCCGACCTGGATCAACCCTGTCACCAACCTGCTGCCGCTCGCGATCGCTGCGCTCGGTTTCAACATCCTCGTCGGGGTGACCGGTCAGGTGTCGATCGGTCACGCGTTCTTCATGGGCGTCGGCGCCTACACGGCGGTGGCGCTCGGCGGCACTGGTGACGGCGTCAAGGCGTGCGTCCCGTTCCACGACGAACTCGGCCTCCTCGATACGGCCGGCCAGTGCGGGCTCGGTCTGCCGATCTGGATCTGGCTGCCGGCGGCCGGAATCGGAGCCACGCTCGTCGGCATCCTGGTGTCACCAGCCGCCGTGAAGGTGCGCGGGCTCTACCTGGCGATCGTGACGGTCGGCCTGGTGTTCATCGGGCTCCACCTCGGACGTATGTTGCCCGAGTTCGCCGGCGACTTCGAGTCAGGCCGGCGCTGGCCGTCGCTCGACATCAGGCTGTGGAAGGAGGACACGCCGATTGTCGAGATGACCGAAGACGGGAAGTGGTTCGGCCTGATCCACCTCTCCGAGGAACAAAAGCAGTTCTTCTTCCTGCTCGCCCTCGTCGTCGTCTTCACGATCCTGTCGAAGAACATCATCCGGAGCCGCACCGGCCGGGCCCTGCAGGCCATCCGCGACCGCGACATCGCCGCCGAGGTGATGGGGGTGCCCGAGTTCAAGTACAAGTTGATCGGGTTCGCGATCAGCTCGTTCTATGCCGGGATCGGCGGCGCGCTGTTCGCCTCGTACAACGGGCGTGTGGCCCCGGTGCAGTGGTCACTGTTCCTGTCGGTCGACTTCATCGCCATCCTGCTGATTGGCGGCGTCGGCACGATCACCGGCACGTTGCTCGGCACGGTGTTCGTCGAGCTGATCCCGGAGGTGGTGAAGACCTTCACCGAATGGCTTGGCGAGCAGACCGATGCCGGTGCGCCGCTCGGCTGGATCGCCAACTTCCTCATCACCGAAGGCTCCGCCGACTTCGGCCCGATCTCGCTCGTGACCGGCTCACCGGGCTGGCCGATGAGCGTGTTCTTCTGGAACTTCGTCATCTACGGCGTCCTGATTGTCGTCTTCCTGATCTTCGAGCCACTCGGGCTCTTCGGGATCTGGATCAAGATCCGCAACTACTGGAAGCGGTGGCCGTTCAGCTACTGACGCTCCGTGACCAGTTCCGATCGTGTCGGTCACCTACGGTGGGCGACGACACTGAGTGGGCACCGATGGGTGCTCGCCGTACACCCAAACAGGGGGAAAACATGAGAAGAAGGTCCAAGGCAGTCGCCCCGCTCGTGGTGCTCGCGCTCGTCGCGGCGGCATGTGGCGGCGACGATGACGATGCGGCAGAGCCCGCAGCTGAACCGCCCGCCGAAGAGACGGCCGACGAGCCCACCGAGGACATGACCGACGAGCCGACCGAGGAGCCGACCGAGGACATGACCGAGGAGCCGACCGAGGAGCCGACCGGGGAAGGTGGCGGCGAGGTCGTCACCGACTACGGCGTCGACGCCGAGAACAAGGTCATTCGCGTCGGTCTGAACGCCGACCTCTCCGGTCCGTTCGCGTCGCTCGTCGCCGACATCGTCGAAAGCCAGAAGGTCTACTGGGAGGCATTCAACGACGCCGGCGGTTACCAGGGCTGGACGATCGAGCCGGTCGTGCTCGACAGTGGCTACGCGACCGACGTCGGTATTCAGAACTACCAGCAGCTCGCGCAGGAATCCGAAGAGGGTGTGCTCATGATCACCGAGAACACCGGCTCGCCGATCACCGCCGCGATCGCGCCCGACGCAGCCGACGACAACATGGTGGTCATCCCGCTCAGTTGGGCGTCGCTGTGGCCGGACCCCGAGTTCGGTGCCACAATTCTCGAGAAGCAGACGACGTACTGCGCCGAGTCGATGAATGGCGTCGAGTGGTTGAAGGGCAGGGTTGAGGCCGACGGTGGCGAGGCATCGCTGGCGATCATCGGCCGCCCGGGCGAGTACGGCGAGGACGGCTCCGCCGGCGCCAAGATCGCTGCTGAGGAACTCGGCATCCCGATCGTCTACGACGGCACCGGTGCCGTTGCCGGCGACGACCGCACCGCCGTGATCTCCGAGCTCGTGAACTCGGGTGCCACGATGGTTTGGACGACGCTGACTCCGGGCGAGTTGCTCGATATCTTCGGCAACGCCGTCAGCCAGGGATTCACCGGTTTGTGGTCCGGCAACCAGCCGTCGTTCAACTACCTGGTGCACATGCCGTCGGACTTCGCCGAGCAGTTCTCGGAGTTCTACTTCCAGTCCGGCTACTCCGCTTCATGGGCGACCCCGGGCATTCCCGGAATGGAGACGCTGGTGGCCGAGATGATCGCTCGTCGGTCCGACCTGAACATCAGCGACGCGTATGTCATCGGCTGGATCGAGGGCATCATGGCCCAGACGTTGATCGAACGAGCCATCGACTCGGGGGATATCACACGGGCGAACATCGTGGCGATCAGCCAGTCACCGGACTTCGAGGTCGACTTCCAGGGGCTCGCCGGCAATCAGTCGTGGCCGCAGGACTACGACGAGGCCGTCGTGCGCTCGAGCTGGATCTATGACGTCGACTCGAGCCAGTTCAACCTGATCCCGCTGTCGGAGTCGACCGCCGACAACCCGGGTTCGACCGGGCTGATCCCAATCGAGCAGGACTTCGTCGGTTCCCTGGTTGCCGATTACGAATTCGGCGGCCCGTGCATCGAGCCCAGCTCCTGATCACCGTTTGAGCGGCCGTGGGGCCGGGTGGCGACACCTGGCCCCACGACCGTCACCCCCGCTTCCCGGAGGATTCCATGCTCGAAATCGCCAACCTGGAGGTCGTCTACAACGAGGTGATCCTCGTGCTGCGCGGGCTGTCGATCGAGGTCCCCGACGGACACATCGTCGCGCTCCTCGGGTCCAACGGCGCCGGCAAGACCACGACCGCCCGAGCCATCACGGGGCTCCTCGACGTCCACGAGGGCAAGACCACCAAGGGCACCGTGCGCTGGAACGGCAAGGACATCACCAATGGCGAGCCGGCGTCGATCGTCCGCGGTGGCATCTCCCAGGTGATGGAAGGGCGACGGATCTTCGCCGAAATGTCCGTCGACGAGAACCTTGCCACGGGCGCGTTCACCAACCGCGCCAACGAGAAGCAGAATTACGACCGGGTGATGACACTGTTCCCGCGTCTACAGGAACGCCGCGGCCAGACCGCCGGTCTGCTGTCGGGCGGAGAGCAACAGATGCTGGCGATCGGTCGAGCCCTGATGGCCGAACCGAAGCTGCTCATCCTCGACGAACCGTCGCTCGGGCTCGCACCGAAACTGGTCGAGCAGGTCCGCAACGTGATCGTCGAGATCAACCAGCAGGGCACCAGCGTGCTGCTCATCGAGCAGAACGCCATGATGGCGCTGTCGATCGCCAGCTACGGCTACATCATGGAGACCGGCAAGGTCGTGATGGACGGCGACGGCAAGAAGCTGCTCGCCGACGACGACGTCAAGGAGTTCTACCTCGGCCTCCACGGCGACGAGGGCGAGAAGAAGTCGTTCAAGGACGTCAAGCACTACAAGCGCCGCAAGCGCTGGGCATCATGATCGACGGGAGAACGACATGACCGAGAAGTTGATCGACGTGAAGGGGATCACACTGCGATTCGGCGGTGTGACGGCCATCAACGAGGTCTCGTTCGACGTCGAGCCGAGCGAACTCTTCGCGATCATCGGCCCGAACGGCGCCGGCAAGACCTCGATCTTCAACACCATCTCGCAGGTGTATCGCCCCCAGGAGGGCGACATCGTGTTCGAGGGCGAGTCGATCATGGGGAAGCGGCCCGACGACATCGCCCGCCTCGGTATCGCCCGAACCTTCCAGAACATCGAGCTCTTCCCGCAAATGAACGTGATCGACAACCTGCTGACCGGCCGTCACATCCGGATGAAGAAGTCGTGGCTGGCGGGCGCGTTCTGGCTCGGTCCGGCCAAGCGGGAAGAGATGGAGAACCGGCGTCGCGTCGAAGACATCATCGACCTGCTCGAGATCCAGGCCTGGCGCAAGCACCCGGTCGCCCTGCTGCCCTACGGGTTCCAGAAGCGGGTCGAGCTCGGGCGCGCGCTGGCGATGGAGCCAAAACTGCTCCTGCTCGATGAGCCGGTCGCCGGCATGAACCTCGAGGAGACCGAAGACATGGCTCGGTTCATCCTCGACATCAAGCGCGAGCTCAACATCTCGATCATCATGGTCGAGCACGACATGGGTCTCGTGATGGATATCGCCGACCGGGTCATGGTGCTCGACTTCGGTCAACGAATCGCGCTCGGCACCCCCGACGAGGTCCAGGCGAACCCCGACGTGATCGCCGCCTACCTCGGCTCCGAGTTCGCATAGAGCGCTGTCGTGGGAGTTTGGTGAGTCGGGCGCACAGCGACGAGGCTGTGGCGATGGTCGATTCCCACCACGACTGGACTGTCGACGACGTCGAACAGATCCTCGCCCGCCCATTCCACGACCTGCTCGCTGATGCGCACAGGGTCCATCGCGAACGCTTCGACCCGCACGTCGTCGAGGCAGCGATCCTGTTGTCGGTGAAGACTGGGGCGTGCCCGGAGGACTGCGCTTACTGTCCTCAGTCGGCGAAGTGGAACACCGGTCTGCAGCCGGCGCAGCTGATGCCCGTCGACGAGATCGTCGCGGCCGCCAGTCGCGCCAAGGCCGCCACGGCAACGAGGTTCTGCATGGGCGCGGCGTGGCGGGCACCGAACGACCGGCAGGTCGAGGAGGTTGCGAAAGCGGTGACGGCCGTCAAGGCGCTCGGCTTGGAGACCTGTGTCACGCTGGGGATGCTGACCGGCGATCAGGCGACAACGCTCGCAGACGCCGGACTCGACTTCTACAACCACAACCTGGATACGTCGCCCGAGTTCTATCGTGAGATCATCACGACTCGCCAGTATCAGGACCGTCTCGACACGCTGGCGAACGTTCGAGCAACATCGGTGAAGTTGTGCTGCGGTGGAATCGTCGGAATGGGGGAGTCGCGTCGCGATCGAGCTGGCTTGCTGGCTCAGCTCGGCTCGCTCGACCCGCACCCGGAGAGTGTGCCGATCAACCTGCTCGTCCGTGTTCCGGGCACACCACTCTTCGACGCCGATGTGCTCGATCCGCTCGAACTCGTACGGACGATCGCCGCCGCGCGGCTGATCATGCCGGCGTCCGTCGTGCGGCTCTCCGCTGGTCGGGCACAGATGACCGACGAGCTCCAGGCGCTCTGTCTCCACGCCGGGGCGTCGAGCGTGTTCCTCGGTGACAGGCTGCTCACGACACCCAATCCGGGGAACGAGCACGACGAGTCCTTGTTCGCACGGTTGGACACGCGAACGGCGACGATCAACTGACCCGTGTGTCAACACGAGGGGCGACCCGCTGGCTGAGCGTATTGGCGGCGTATCGGCCTGCAACGCTCCTGGCCGACGACTACCGGCTCACGACCGGTCGGCCGATCCTGCGGGTGCGGCCGCGGAACATGGCCACGACCTCGGTGCCTCCGTCGCCCGCGTCACGGCTGACCGTGACGTCCCACAGCGTCGAGCGCCCGCTGGTCCAGCGCCGCTCGGCGGTGGCGGTCAGCTGTTGTCCGATCTCGACGGGCGCGAGCCAGTCGATCTCGGCGGAGGTGGCGAGGGCGACCTCGTTCTCCGAGTTGCTGGCGAACGCCATCGCACTGTCGGCCAACACGAAGGTCATCCCACCGTGGATGATGTCGAAACCGTTACACATCTCGGGCCGCACGGTCATCGTGACGGTGGCACCCGCCGGACCCGCCTCGATCAGCTCGATCCCGAACGCGGTGGCCGATCGATCTCGGGCGTAGAGCGAGCGGGCGACGGCTTCGGGGTCCACGGCGGCGACTCTAGGAGATGGGCGGCGACGTCCCCCTCATCGACGTCGGGGGCCGTTCGCAGCGATGTCAAGGTCGTGCAAATTGACCGCTCGGCGATGCCGCGCGGTCACCCACCGCGGTACCATTGCGAACGTGTTACGGGGCTCGAGAGTCGTGGGCGTGGTGGTGGCGACGTTCTCGCTCGCCCTCGGAGCCGTGGCCGTAGCCGGGCCCGCCGACCGCATCGACGGCGCCGCGACCGCCCGGATCGGCGCGGCGCGACTCGATCCGCCGACGCCTCCCCCGGGTCCCGCCGATCAGGTCCTCGGACGTGAGCTCGTCGAGCTGCTCAACCGCGAGCGATCCGGACGTGGACTCGCAGCCGTGACATGGCACGACCAGGTTGCGGCGGCGGCGAGCGCCCACTCCGCCGACATGGCGTCTCACCGGCAGATGTCGCACACCGGGAGCGATGGCTCCGATGCCGGCCGACGCCTGGAGCGCGCCGGATTCGAGTGGGGTGGTTGGGCCGAGAACATCGGCGCCGGATACGAGACCGCCGCGTCGATGTTCGACGGCTGGATGAACAGCCCCGGTCACCGCGTCAACATGCTCGGTGAATACCGGTACGTCGGTGTCGCCGCTGTCGATGGTGGGGGCGCCCGGTACTGGACCCTCGTCGTCGCCAACTGACGCGCCGTGTCGGCGGCCGTCGACGCGCGATCGTGCCGCGGGCACGGCGCGCAACACCCCGTCGGTACGCTCGACGTGTATGTCCCGTGAACGTGCGCCCTTCGTCGCTCAGGGCACGTGGCGGTCTGGGGCGCTGCACGTGTGGGGCTGGAACGGCGAGTCCCCCGCCTCCGCCGCATGGTTGTACGGCGGCTTCGGTCGAAGCCGATGGAGCGCCGATCGCGACGCCGGCTGGCACGACTCCCCGATCTCGTACGGAGAGCTCGGTCGAATTCAGATCGAACTGCCCGCAGGCGGACAGCGCTCCGTGCCCGCCGTCCGCCTCGATCCGTTCGGTGCCGCGGTCTGGCTCAGCGAGACACCGACCGGTGACGAGCTGTCGCCGTCGCTCGCGTGGTTCGCACAGCTGACGGGGTTCGCAGTGCGGCTGCTGGGTGCGCGCCGGCTCGTTCCCGAGGTCGTCGACGAGGGCCCATTCACCGTTGCCCGCTGGCGTCCCGTGCTCGACGCCTCGCATCGCGACGTACTGGCGCACGCAGCGGCGAGCGCACCGCCGATCTGCCGCAACGGCTCTTCCGCCACGACCGATGACGTCCTGGCTGTACTGGTCGACGGGCTCGCCCGGGCGGTGCTCCACCACGGAGGCTGGAAACCCGAGCTCGGTCGCCGGCGCTCGACCGAGGTGCAGGCCACGCGCGCCGTGTTCGCCGCGCTCGCCAAGCACGACCCGGTGATCCGGTCGGGCACCGACGAGTTCCACGCCGCGGTCGACGACCTCGAGCGAACGCTCGGTCGCCTGCGTACCCGACTCGCCGGAGAACCCGTGGTCCGGGGTCGCGTGCGGCTCACGATCCCCGACGATCCGGGCGACCCGTGGATCGTCGAGCTCGAGCTGGTCGACGACGCCGATCCCGGCCGCTGGTGCACCGCCGACGATGTCTGGTCCGGCTCGGAGCGCGCCATCGATCTCGCCGGCGGCGAACGGCAGTTGCAGCAGTTGCGAGACGAGGTCCTGGCCCTGGCGGCCGAGATCGCCCCTCACGTTCCCGGGCTGGGTGACCTGGCCGTCGTGCACGAGCCGACCGGCCTGGAGCTCGACCTGGAGCAGGCCGACGACTTCATCGACATCGCACCCGACGTCCTCCATCGGCAGGGGATCGAGTTGCTCGGGCCGGAGCATCTCGTGAAGGCCAGGGTGTCGATACGAGGCACCGCCGGCGAATCGCCCCAGGACGACCGCAAGGGTCGATTCGGCAAGGAGGCGCTGGTCGAGTGGCAGGCGATCATCGACGACACACCGATCTCCGACGCCGATCTCGCTCGCGCGGAGGCGGCGGGAACGACGCTCATGCGAGCAGGGCACCGTTGGGTCCGGATCGATCCGGATGGTCTGCGACGCGCGCGTGAAGTCCTGTCGGAGCAGATCGAGTCACGCTCCCGGATCGGCGCAGTCGATCTGCTCCGGATGTCGGCGGGGCATTCGCCCGACCGGGAGACGCCGATCGAACTCGTTGCGCACGGGCCGAACGACGTACCCGACGCGGACGAGTCGTGGATCCGATCCCTGCTCCAGGGTCTCCCCGACGAACGTCTGGAGGAGGCCAAGGAATCGGCGGAGTTCCACGGTGAGTTGCGTCACTACCAACGGCGCGGGCTCGCCTGGATGCAGTTCCTCGCCCGCACCGGTCTGGGTGGCTGCCTCGCGGACGACATGGGCCTCGGGAAGACGGCGACGGCGCTCGCCCACCTCGTCGAGCGACCCGGTCCGCACCTGGTCATCTGCCCCCTCAGCGTCGTGCACAACTGGGAGGCCGAGTCCCACCGTTTCACCCCCGGCCAGGCGGTACTGGTGCATCACGGATCGACCCGGCAGCAGGGTGAACCAGCGTTGTTCGGGCTCGCCGACGCCGACATCGTCATCACCACGTACGGTCTGCTGCCGCGCGATCTTGCTGCGCTCGCCGACATCGACTGGACGACGGTCGTGCTCGACGAGGCCCAGATGGTCAAGAACCCGGCGACGAAGGCCGCCAAGGCGGTCCGCAAGCTGCGCGCCGATCAGAAGCTCGCCCTCACCGGGACGCCGGTCGAGAACCGGTTGTCCGAGCTGTGGTCGATCCTCGACGCGTGCAACCCGGGCCTGCTCGGCAGCCAGCAACGGTTTCGGGAGGAGTACGCGACTGCGATCGAACGCCGCAACGATCCGGAGGTCGCCGCGCGCTTGCGCCAGCTGACCCAACCGTTCGTGCTGCGTCGCACCAAGGCCGACCGGCGGCTGCTCCCCGATCTCCCCGACAAGATCGAACAGATCGCGTTCGCGCAGCTCACCAAGGAACAGGCAGCGCTCTACCAGAAGGTGGTCGACCAACTCCTCGTCGACGCCAAGGATCTCGAGGGGATGCAACGCCGCGGGCGGGTGCTCGCCGCGCTCACGCGCCTCAAGCAGATCTGCAACCATCCCGCCCACGCTCTGAAGGACGGCTCGCGCTTGCACGGCCGCTCGGGCAAGCTCAACCGCTTCGACGAGCTGATCGCGGAACTGCTCGACGTCGACGAGCGAGCCCTGGTCTTCACCCAGTTCCGTGAGATGGGCGACCTGCTCCAGCTCCACCTGCGTCAGCGGTTCTCGATGGAGGCACCGTTCCTGCACGGCGGTGTCACCAAGGCTCGTCGTGATCGAATGGTCGCCGAGTTCCAGGCGGGCGAGGGCGCCCCGCTGCTGCTCGTGTCGCTCAAGGCCGGCGGTACCGGACTCAACCTCACGGCGGCGAGTCAGGTGATCCACTACGACCGGTGGTGGAACCCCGCTGTCGAGGACCAAGCGACCGACCGGGCGTGGCGCATGGGGCAGCGCCGGACGGTCAACGTCCACAAGCTCGTGTGCCAGGGCACCGTCGAGGAACGGATCGGCGAGGTGATCGACGAGAAGCGCGCCATCGCCGACGCGGTGATCGGTACGGGCGAGGCGTGGCTGTCGGAGCTGTCGACCGACGAACTGGCCAGGTTGGTGGCCCTCGAATGAGCCGACCTCGCAAGCCCTACGGTCCGCATCCGCCGGGCCGGCTGTACGGAACGATGATCAAGGTCCTCGCCGCCGAGCTCAGCGATCAGGGTCGCCTGTCGCGCGGCAAGCGCTACTGGGCCGACGACGCCGTGATCGACATCGTCGTCGGTCACGGAGCCGTGACCGCAGAGATCCAGGGCAGTCGCTCCGAGCCCTACGTCGTGACGCTGGAGGCGTCGGGCGGATCGGGCGTGCCGACCAAGCGAGAGCTGTGGGTGCAGTGCACCTGCCCCGACGACACCGGAACGGGTCTCGACGCCTGCAAGCACGCGGTCGCGGCATTGTTCGCCCTGAGCGACGAGGTCGCGATCGACCCGACACTGATCGATCGATGGCGGGCAAGTCGGCGCCAGGTGCGCGATCGGGAGGAGGCGACCGTCACGTCGCTCCCGACGATCGATCGGGGCGACGATCGACTCCGCGACGATCGACTCCGCGGCGATGGACTCCGCGACGAACCGGAGGACGGCGATGGGGTCGACGCGGACGTGATCGAGCTCCATCCGGCGCGGATCGACCCTGTCGGCGACACGATCTCGATGTTGCTGCAGTCGCCGACCGGCGCAGCACCTCCGTCGTTCCCCGACCCGTCGCCGATCGATCACCCCGGCATTCGTGACCGGCTGCTCGCCGAGGTGCTCGACGACGCACTCGACCACCTTGCCATCCGCTGGGAGTGATCCTTCGTGCAGTCGCGAACGGCACGATCCTACGGTCACCGCCGTCGAGACATCCGATCGAGTCGGCACCGGCGCGGCGGCAGCCGCACCGGCACCAGCTCGATCCGGATCACATGAAGCCGGTGATGTCGACGACGAGGTCGGTGGTCGCGAGTGTGAACACGCAGATCGTGCCGGTGGGGGAGAGTCCGGCGATCAGCTCGTTCGCGGTGACCGATCCGGCCCGGTAGTTGAGGCTGGCGGTGACCGGCTGGGGGCCGCATGGGAATGCGGTGGCGTATCCGTCGGCTTCGGGTCGTACGGCCACGACGTTGACGACTGCGGCGGTCGCGTCGTCGGGGATGCCGAAGCGGCCGGCAACGGGGATCTCGACGATCGTGCCGCCGGTGAGTGCGCCGGTTGCGACGAACTCGCCGTCGGAGGCCGTCCAGGGACTGCGGGTGTCGGCCAACCGCATCGGCGTCATCGACACGAAGTCGGCATCTGCGGGGACGTACCCCGAGATGTCGACGACGAGGTCGGTGGTCGCGAGTGTGAACACGCAGATCGTGCCGGTGGGGGAGAGTCCGGCGATCAGCTCGTTCGCGGTGACCGATCCGGCCCGGTAGTTGAGGCTGGCGGTGACCGGCTGGGGGCCGCATGGGAATGCGGTGGCGTATCCGTCGGCTTCGGGTCGTACGGCCACGACGTTGACGACTGCGGCGGTCGCGTCGTCGGGGATGCCGAAGCGGCCGGCAACGGGGATCTCGACGATCGTGCCGCCGGTGAGTGCGCCGGTTGCGACGAACTCGCCGTCGGAGGCCGTCCAGGGACTGCGGGTGTCGGCCAACCGCATCGGCGTCATCGTCTCGAAGTCGGCATCTGCGGGGACGTACCCCGAGATGTCGACGACGAGGTCGGTGGTCGCGAGTGTGAACACGCAGATCGTGCCGGTGGGGGAGAGTCCGGCGATCAGCTCGTTCGCGGTGACCGATCCGGCCCGGTAGTTGAGGCTGGCGGTGACCGGCTGGGGGCCGCATGGGAATGCGGTGGCGTATCCGTCGGCTTCGGGTCGTACGGCCACGACGTTGACGACTGCGGCGGTCGCGTCGTCGGGGATGCCGAAGCGGCCGGCAACGGGGATCTCGACGATCGTGCCGCCGGTGAGTGCGCCGGTTGCGACGAACTCGCCGTCGGAGGCCGTCCAGGGACTGCGGGTGTCGGCCAACCGCATCGGCGTCATCGACACGGCCATCGGCACCACGCCTTCGTCGATCGTCCAACGGTGGGTCGACGAGGCATGATTGCCCGCCGAGTCGATCGCAGCGACGGTGAAGGTGTGCACACCGACGTCGAGATCGACGTAGGCAATGGGACTGGTGCACCGCTCGAGCACCGCGCCGTCCAGCGAACAGATCACGGTGGCCGCACCGTTCGACGTGAACGTGAACGACGCGTCGGTCTCGGTGGTCGACAGCGGCGGTGCGGTCACGATCTCGACCTCCGGATCGACGGTGTCCACCGCCCAGGTCCGGATTGCGGTCGGGCCGCTCTTGCCGGTCGTGCCGGCCGCGCTCACCGCGAAGGTGTGACTTCCATCAGCCAGACCTTCGTACGTGACCGGGCTGCTGCATGCGAGCGCCGATCCGCCGTCCAGCGAGCAGGTGAAGTCCACGTCGGCCTGGTCTGCGACGAACGTCAACGTGGCCGACGTCTCGTTGGTCACGATCTCCGGGCCATCAGTGATCGAGGTGACGGGCGGCAACGTGCCATCGTCGCCCCCGCCATCGTGGCCGCCTCCACCGCCGTGCGTGGCCGCGGGAGCAACCGTGATCTCGACGACGTCGGTACCGAGCACACCCGTCTGGTCGACGACGTCGATCGTGATGACGTACAGACCGATGGGGGCACCCTCGGCGATGTTGAGGTACCACGTGATCAGCTCGTCGTGTGGCACGGGGAGGGGGTTGGTCAGCGGCCATGCTCCGGTCACGTCGCCGGTGACGGCGTCGAGGGTGAACGTCACGGGCACTGCCTCGGACCACGCGGCGATCTGGTTGGCGTCGATGAGGGCTTCGGGTGCGTCGACGGTGATCCGCAGCTCCGCATCGTCCAGCGGAAGTTGTCCGAGATCGGGGTTGAAGATGCGTGCCGTCAACGGCGTGAACGAACCCTGCGACATGAAGTCGCTGGCGGCCGTCCACAGAACGGTCAAGGCAGCGTCGGCGACGAAGGTCACAGCCGTGTCGGTCGCGAGCACGGCGTCACCCGCGTCGATGACCTCGAGCGTGAGCTCGTAGGTTCCGGTCGGTGCTCCCGCCGCGACCGCCATGTCGAAGGTCGTCGTCTCGTTGAATCCGGGTTCGAGAGCGAATCCGCCCGCAGGAGCCCAGAGTCCGACCAACCGATCTCCGTCCAGGGTGAAGGTGACCGGGTCTCCCGCTCCGACGCCGTTGGTCGCCACGGCGCTCATCTGAGTGCCGAAGGTGAACTGCTCCCCGGGATCGGTCGCTTCGATCGTCATCCGGATCCGGGCGGGGTCGACGGTCGCACCGGCCCACGGCATGAACACCGAGGCATCGACCGAAATCGTTTCCGTCTGGATCATGTCGGTGGGAATGCCACCCCAGCTCACCGCTGGACTCGTGAGAGCAGAGAGTTGAGCGTCGCACGAGTTCTGTCCGACGGGGTCCATGAAGAAGCCTGGGATCACCTCGTTCTCGTGGAGATACGAGATCGTCGCTCGGACGTCATCGGACAACTGTGTGAAGCCGGCGACGTTCGTCACCGTACCTCCCAGAGTTACCGGGGGCAGTTCGCCGAAGTCGACGACATCGGCGATCGGACTGACCATCCACGTCAGTTCGGGCACATCGAGCCATGTGGCGCACCCCTGGTAGACGTCGGCTCGGGTGTAGCTGAAGTTGCGGTATTCGACGAACAACTCGCCGTTCGGGGGGTCGGTCTGGAGGAAATCGACGGTCCAGTCGGGACTGGCGACGTAGCCGGCAGAGATCTCGACGATCCGGTTGTAGTACTGGATCGAGTCCGCGTTCAGCGATACCGTCTTGCTCGCCGCGGTACCCGCGGCGGCCGCTGCCAGCATCCAGGCGTCCCACCCCTCGACCTGCGCCGGCGTCACGCCCAGACCTGGGATCGTGCCAGTCGTCATCAGCGAGTCGTACAGCGCCGCCTGCTCGGGAGCGGCATCGATCGCCACCCCATCGGTGGTGATCCGGCCGGCACCGTCGAGGGTGATGTCTCCGGCCGCCAGCAGTCGCTGCTCGACCTCGCTGAGCTTGCGGTCCCGGACCTCGTCCGGCTGGCGCGCCAGGTTCAGACGCTCGAGCTCGGCCTCCGCCACGTACATGGCGTACTCGGGCTGTGGGTCGCAGACTTCGAGCTCGCCTTCGACGGCCGCTTCACCGGCGGCAAGTGTCTCACCCATCAGCGGGATGCGGTGGACGGTTCGACCGTCGACCCCGTTGATCTCGGTGTAGTCGGCCGTGAGTCCCGGCAGCGGTGCATACGACACCGGCTGGATGCAGTACTCCTCCATCACCCCACTCTCCCCGAGGACCGGGAACGAGGTGAGGAGCGGGACGCCGTCGACATCCCGCCAGGCGATCACGAGATCGGCGAAGACGTCGCCCGTGCTGCTCGCGCCGCCGGCTCCTCCCGACCCGTCGTCGGCGCTCAGGGCGGGTGATGCCGCGACGAGCGACACCGCCGACACGAGCGAGATGAGGGTGCGTGTGGTGCGTCCCATTGCTCCTCCTTCAGAGGTGCTGGCGCGCGACGGCCTCGAGATCAACTTCTCGGTATCCGTCGGCCTTCGCGCACGGCAGCGAGCGCTCCTCGGTCCGGGGATCGCACATCCGCCGTTCTGTTGGCGCTCGAAGTGGCGCTTCGAGCGAATCCTTGGGATCAGCTCACGAGGATCCCGACGCCCTCAGCCTCGCCCTCCGTTCATTGATCCGGTAGTGCCTAACGGCATGGCCGCGGCGGTCGATCGAATGAACGGTGGTCGACCCGACGCCACGGTGCCTGGTTGCCGAGCCCGACTCTGTCCATCGCGATCGATCGGAACGCGTCGGTTGCGTCGCCGCCGCCAACGGTTGTCCGGAGCGTGCCCGGTCGCGACCTGTCGGGGTCGTACACTCGTTCCGTGGTCGGCGACATCACTTCGGTCGTACATGCCCTGATCAAGAACATCGACGGCGTGGTGCGCGGCAAACACCATCAGATCCGCATGGCGGTCTGCTGCCTGTTGACCGAGGGGCACCTCCTCCTCGACGACGTGCCGGGGACGGGCAAGACCACCATGGCCAGGGCGCTGGCCGGGTCGATCTCCGGGTCGTGGAAGCGGGTGCAGTTCACGCCCGATCTGCTCCCCAGCGACATCACCGGCGTCATGGTGTACGACCAGTCGAGCGGTACGTTCAGCTTCCGGGAAGGCCCGGTGTTCGCGAACGTGCTGATCGGCGACGAGATCAACCGTGGAAGCCCGAAGACCCAATCGGCGCTGCTCGAGGTGATGGAGGAGCGCCAGGTGACCGCTGACGGCAAGTCCCGGGCAGTGCCGCGCCCGTTCTTCGTCATCGCCACCCAGAACCCGAAGGACTTCCAGGGGACGTTCCCGCTCCCCGATGTCCAGCTCGATCGATTCACGATGCGGATCACCCTGGGGTACACCGACCACAACACCGAGGTCCGACTGTTGGAGGAGCACCATCGTCACCGACGCGACGAAGTGGTCAGCCCTGTCACCGACGCCGATGAACTCGAACACGTGATCGACACCGTCGACAAGGTCGAGGTGGCCGCGGGGATCCACGACTACATCGTCCGCATCGCCGGGGCGACCCGCGACCACGACGATCTCCGGCTGGGCGTTTCCACACGTGGCACCATCTCACTGCTCCGGGCTGCGCAGGCGTGGGCGGCGACGGCCGAACGCGACTACGTCACGCCCGACGACGTCCAGGACGTCGCCGCCGTCGTGTGCACCCACCGCATCGCTCTCACCCCCGAAGCCGAGCTCCGAGGTGCGACTACCGACGACATCATGGCCACCTTGCTCGACGAGGTGCCCGTGCCCCGCACGCGCGAGGGCTGACACGTGCTCACACGATCGGGGCTCGGTGCGGCCGTGGCGGCGGTCCTGCTCGCCGCCTGTGGCGTGTGGTGGCGGTACGAGGAGCTGCTGGTGCTGGCGGTCGCAGTCGCGGTCGCCGTGACCGTCGCGATCTGGAGCGCGCGGACGCGCCACGGCGCCGAGCTGGTCCGGTTCGTGGCGGCACCGCGTGTGGCGCGAGGCGACCCGGTCCGCACCGTGTACCGGGCGAGCAACCCTGGGCGTCGCCGAACCCCGCCCGCCGTCCTGGTCGATCGCTGTGACGATGAGGAGATCAGTGTCGCGTTGCCCGCGATCGACGGACTCGATCGAGCTGAGGTGCATGGCACCATCCCCACGCGTCGGCGCGGTGTGTTCCCGGTCGGACCGTGGACGATCGAGCGCATCGACCCCTTCGGGCTCGCCGTCGGGCGACGGGTGGGATCGGAATCCGGATCCATCATGGTTCATCCGCGCCTCCATCGTCTGCAGGGCCCGCACGGTTCGGTACACACCATCGAGGACGAATCGGTGGTGCGCCGAGCGGCGTCGGACCCGCTCAGCGGATTCGTGTCGTTGCGCGAGTACGTCGATGGCGACGATCCGCGCCTCATCCATTGGCCGACGTCGGCGCGCATGGGCACCCTCATGCTGAGAGAGCACGTCGAACTCAGACGGCCCGAGTTCACGGTCGTGCTCGACGCGGCAGTCGGCGTCGCCTCCCCGCAAGACTTCGAGGAGATGGTCGATGTCGCCGCGTCGGTCGCGGTCCATGCCCTGCACAGCGGCGTCGACGTGATGCTGCGAACGACCGCGCGGGCGTTTCCGGGCGCGTTCAGGCCGATCGATCGGGAGACGCACATCCTCGACCTGCTCACACCAGTCGGCCAGGCCGAACCGGAACGCTCGATGCATCTGGCCGAGATCTTCCACCGCGGCCTCGATCACACGTTGATCGTGTTCGTCACGGGCCCGGCCGGACCTTCGAGCACGCTCGCACCGACCGACAAGCTGTCGGTGATCCGGATCGGTCGGGAGGCAGTCGCCACGCGAGGGATCGCGATGGCGGCCGAGAACGCGGCCGAGTTCGCACAAAGGTGGCGGCCATGGCACTGACACGTTGGCGGGTGCTCCTCGTGATCGCAAGCGGGTTGGTGCTCGCCGTGGTCGCAGGTGGAGTCTTCGACCAGTTCGTCCCCGCGCTCGTCGTGCCACCGCTTCTCGTCGGTGTGACGTCGTTGGTGTTCGCCACTCGGTCTCGTCTCGTCCGACATGTCGCGACCGGAGCCGCGGTGGTCGTCGCGGCGGCCGCGTCGGTCGCCGCGAGCGGTGGTTCGTTCAGTGATGCGACCACCGGAATCTGGTCGGGTCCGCGTCGACTGATCACCACGGAATGGCCGAGCCCGGTCGAGGCGACCGTCGTCGGCGCGATCGCGCTGGTGCTCGCCGTCGGCACGGCTGCGGCCGCTGATCTGGCGCTGAACCCGCGGTGGCGTCTGGCGCCGACGATTCCGTTGGGGATCGTGTTGGCGATCACGCTGCTGCTCGGCGCGCCCGCCCGCCCATCGTGGCTGCTCATCGCTGCCCTCGGTGTGATCGCCGCCATGTTCGCCGTCGTTCGACACGGTGCCGACCGCCCCGCCCCGCGCTGGTTCCTGACCGAGCGAACGGTCGTCGTGAGTGCTGGCGCGATCGCGCTCGCGGCGATCGTGACGTCCGGTGCAGTGGCGTGGGCGGACCGCGCCGATCCTCGGCGCACCGAGGACGCCGAGCTGATCGCCACCCTCCTCGATCCGATCGAGGCCACCGTCGCGCTGCGGCGCGCCGACCCGGAGCTCGAACTGTTCGAGGTGGTCGATCGGTCGACGCTGGTCGGGCCGTCACTGCCGGCCCGATGGCGCATGGCGGCGCTCGACACCTACGACGGGCAGCGCTGGGTACCGCGCCTCACGCTGCGCCGGATCGGTCAGCGGCTGGGCCTCCCGTCGGCACCGTCACCGGACGTACCCCCGCCGATCCGCTACTCGCTGACGATCCTGACCGACGACATCGACGTCCTACCGTTCCCGGGGCGACCTCTGTCGGTCGACCGCGACGTCGAGACAGATGTGGGCCGAGTTGCGGTCCGCCTGATCGATCGCCCGTCCCCTGGTACCGTCGTGCGGGCCGAATCGGAGATCGCTCCATCGGTGACGGCCGCCACTTCGGTGGCGACGAGACAGGTCGACGAGATCGCCGGGACCTTCTCCGAGAGGGCCCGGTCGATCGCGGGCGAGGGAACCGTCGTCGAACAGTTGCGTGCTCTGGAGACGAGCATGCGCGAGTGGCGGCTCGACTCCTCCGCTCCGGGCGGAGGTCAGCAGCTCGCCCTCATCGAGCGATTCGTGACGGTCACCGAACGAGGCACCCGGGAACAGTTCGTGACGGCCTTCGTGCTGTTGGTTCGATCGCTCGGTTTCGACGCACGGATCGCGACCGGATTCGTCGTGCCACCCGACGAGGCCAGGAGCAGCCCGCTGACGATCCGATCGGGTCAGGCGGCCGTGTGGCCGGAGGTGCGTCTCGATGGCGTCGGGTGGCTGGCCTTCGATCCGGTGCCCAGCTCGGAGGCGGACGAGAACGACGAGCCGCCACCACCCCCCGAGGCGCAGAGCCCGGCCGCCGCCCAGCCACCGATCGTGCCTCCGGCCGACGATGCCGATGACGCAGATGATCCCGAGACCGTGATCGACACGAGTGGCAGCGGCTGGGGCTCGCTGCGGACGTGGGTGGTGCGCGGGACCGTGGTGTCGGGGGTCGCCTTGCTGCCGTTCGTGTCGGTGGCGCTGGCGATCGTGGCCATCAAGGGGCGGCGCCGGCGTCGTCGGCTCCGAGCCGCGCATGCGGCGGTTCGCATTCGTGGCGCGTGGGCAAACGCGACCGATTCGCTCGTCGACGCCGGTTTGTCGATCGGCCCGGCGTGGACCGACGAACGTATCGCCGACGCCGCGATGCCGATCGCTCCCGGATCGCCGCACGAGACGCGCCGCCTCGCTGCGATGTCGACGGCGATGACCTTCGGCGGCGTCGACGACGCGTGGCGGCTGGTGGACGACGCCGTGCTGACGTCAGCCGCCATCGACGACGCGATCCTCGAGGACCGCACCCGGTGGGAACGCATCCTGTGGCGCCTGAGTCTGCGATCGTTGCGACGCGCGACTCGGTCACCGATCGATCTGTGAAGGTCGCTCCCGCCCGGAGTGCTCAGGAACCGGCGAGTTCGTCGCGCAGCTCGCGCTTCATGAACTTGCCGTTGGCGTTGCGGGGCAACTGGTCGTGGCGAAACCAGACCGTCGCCGGGATCTTGAACTTCGCGATCCGTGGTGCGAGGAAGTCGGCCAGTTCGTCGTGGGAGAGCGATGCGCCGGGGCGGAGGACGATCGCTGCCGCGACGTCCTCGCCGAGACGGTCGTCGGGGATCCCGAACACGGCGGCCTCGGCGACATCTGGATGCTCGTAGATCGCGGACTCGACCTCCGAGCAGTACACGTTCTCGCCGCCCCGATTCACCGTGTCCTTCGCGCGATCGACGATGAAGACGAAGCCGTCCGCATCGATCCGGGCGATGTCGCCCGTGTGGAACCAGCCGCTGCGAATCGCCTCGGCCGTCGCGTCCGGCCGGTTGAGGTAGCCCTTGATGACGATCGAGCCACGCACGCACAGCTCGCCGACCGTGTCCGGCCCGGGTTCGAGCACGTTCCCGGTGTCGTCCTCGAGCCGGGCGTCGAGCGTCGGCACGACCCGGCCACACGACGCTGGTTTGGTGGTGTAGAGCTTCGAGGAATTGGCGGTGACGATGCCGCAGGTCTCCGTCAGGCCGTAGCCGGTCGATGGGGCGCCGCCGGGTAGCGACTTGTCGATCTTCTCGACGAGGTCGGGCTGGATCGCGGCGCCGCCGCCTCCCATGCCCTTCAACGACGACGTGTCGCGCGTCTGCCAGTCGGGGTGCATCAGCATCTCGCGACTCATCGTGGGGACGCCCGAGAAGTTCGTGACCCGTTCACGCTCGATCAGTTCGAGCGCGCGTCCGGCGTCCCACTTGTACATGAACACGATCGTGCCGCCCGCCAGGGTGCATGGTTGGAGCAAACAGTTGTTGGCGGTGACGTGGAACAGCGGTGTTGGTGCCATGAAGACGGGTTTGACGCTCGCCGCCGTCTCGTTGGGTGCCTCGGGGGCGGGCAGGTCGCCGGCTGCCACGGCCTTGGCCTCGGCGAGGTTGCTCACGATGGCCATGAACACGATGTTCATCACGTTGTGCACCGATCCGCGATGGGTGAGTTGGGCTCCTTTCGGTGCGCCCGTCGTTCCCGAGGTGTAGAAGATGGTCGCGTCGTCGTCCGGGTCGATGTCGGCCTCCGGGAGCGCCGCGGGTGCGTTCGCCGGATCGACGACGGCGTCCCATCGGGCCGCGTCGGCCGGGAGCTCACGGTCGCTGCGAACCGAGATGACGTGGAGCGGCGCGTTGGCTCGCAGCTCATCGAGGACGGGCAGCACCCGCTCGACGCGCTCGTCGTCCGCGATCAGGACCTTCGGTCGTGAATCGCTCAGCCCATAGGCCATCTCCTGTGTCGTCCACCAGGCGTTCATCCCGACCACGGCCGCGCCGATCGACACGACCGCCCAGTACGACACGACCCACTCGGGGTAGTTGCGCATCGCGATCGCCACCCGATCACCGGACCCGACACCGTGTTCGCCACGGAGCAGATCGGCGAGCGAACGAACTTGGGCGGCGACCTCGGCGTACGTGAACCGCTCGTCCTCGAACACGATGTAGGACGCGTCACCGTGCGCCTGGGCGATCTCCCACACCGATCTCATCGTCGGGGGCGCGCTCCCGAACACGCGCATCGGATGTCCGCGTACTTCAATCTCGGTCATCGCGAACCCAGATCCGTCGGCGGTCAGCTCGTTCCAGGCGGCATCGAAGTGCTCGATCACGATCTCGATGATGGCCGCCCGTGATCGCGCCGGACGAATGGGCGAGCACAGCCTTGCCCGGGCGCCGTCAGGCTGCGCTGGTGGATCGACCCATCATCCGGTGAGATGACTGACGACCAGGTTACGGAGCTGATCGATGTTGACCGCCTTTGCCGAACTCACCCACACGATGTCACCGACGTCGAGCCGGCATCCGTCCGCGAGGTCGCGCTTTCGCGTGCGCTTCTTCGCCGACTTGACCTTGTCCATCTTGGTGGCCACCACCGTGTGTGGGATGTCGTGCTCTCGCAACCACTCGAGCATCTGCAGGTCGAGCGGGGTCGGTCCGATCGCGCCGTCGACGAGCACGAACACCATGTCGAGGGTCTCGCGTTCGAGCAGGTACCCCTCGATCATCGATCCCCAGTCCTTGCGGATGTGACCGGGCACCTTGGCGTAGCCGTAGCCCGGGAGATCGACGACCGTGCCGCCACCGGCGTGTTCGAAGAGGTTGATGAGCTGGGTCCGGCCTGGCGTGTTCGACACCCTCGCCAGTTGCTTCTGGTTCGCGAGCGCGTTGATGAGCGAGGACTTGCCGACGTTCGAGCGTCCGACGAAGGCGACTTCGGCGGCGGAGTCGGGCAGCTGTCGGGTGCGCGTCGCAGACGAGACGAACCGGAGCGAGAGTGGCCGTCCGGACATGGGTGGGGAGTGTACGGGCGAGAAGGTCCAGCAGCCGGCGTCGAGGCGGGGCGAGCCTCTCTCGCGAGCGCACGCCCGGATTCGACGGGAGCGAAGGGGTGTGTCGTCCATGGTCGTGACGGTCGTCCCGACCCGACCGGGTCGCCGCCTCGGTGCGAACCCGTTGCGTCAACCGACGATCAGGGTGGCGAGCGCCCAGACGGCGGCGACGAGCCCGAGACCGGCGTACAGCAGGCTGCGCCCGATCGGCGCCCGCTCGAGGTTGCCTTCCTCTCGCTGCTGCCCGGGCGGGCGGACGATCGCCAGGACGTTGCCGGCGAACAGCGCACCACCGAGGGCCAGGAGCAGCCACTGGAGCAGATCGTCTCCCAGGAACATGGTCGCCATCATGCCGGGAAGTACGCCGTGCGACACTGGCGTCCGTGAACGTTTCCCTGCTCGATCTGTTCGCCGACTCGACGTCGACGCTCGTCTTCGACGACGGACGGGAGTTCGCCGCAGCCGAGTTGGCCGACGAGGCCCTTTCGGTCGCCACCTGGCTCACGTCGAACGTCGCGAGTCGGGGCGAACGATTCGGGGTCCGGATGCCGAACCATCTCGACTACGTCCGCGTCCTCCTGGGCGCGGCCGCATCCGGCGCGGTCGCCGTCTCGGTGAACACGCGGTACAGCGCAGCCGAGGTCCGTGACCTGGTGGCACGCTCGGGCGCCGTTTCGGTGGTGGGCCCTGACGTGCTCGGCGACATGTTCACCGAGGCGCCGATCGGGGCCACCGGGCGAGCCGATGATCCGTTCGTGGTGTTCACGACGTCCGGCACCACCAGCCAACCGAAGATGGTGCTCCACCCCCAGCGGTCGATCGTCGAACATGCTCGGGACGTCGCTGCTGGCTTCGAGTACGACGTGAACGACATCGTCATGGTCGTCATGCCGCTGTGCGGCACGTTCGGGTTGTCGTCACTGATGGCAGGTGTCGCCGGTGGTTCCCGCGTCGTGGTCACGAACTTCGATGTCTCGGCGACGGCCGAGCTGATCGAGCGTGAGCGGGTGACGTGCGTGAACGGCAGCGACGACATGTTCCATCGCCTGCTGGAACATGGCGCCGATCTGTCGTCGATCCGATTGGCGGGGTACGCACGCTTCAACACGAGTCTGGATGGCATCGTCGAACGTGCCGAGCGATCTGGCGCCACACTGACGGGTCTGTACGGCATGAGCGAGGTCCAGGCGTTGTTCAGCCTGCGGGATCCAGCGGGTGATGCACGCCAGCGTGCCCTCGCCGGCGGCCGCCTCGTCTCGTCGCGAGCGGAGCGGCGCATCGTCGACGGCGAGCTCCAGGTCCGCGGTCCGAGCCTCTGTGCGGGCTATCTCGCTGAGGGCGGCGACCGACTCGACGACGAGCTCACCTCGCGTCACTTCGACGACGGGTGGTTTCGAACCGGCGATCTCGCCGTCGCCGACGGCGATCGATCGTTCGAGTTCCTCTCCCGGATGGGCGACGTGCTTCGCCTCGGTGGGTTCCTGGTCAGCCCGACCGAGATCGAGGCGGTGCTGCGCGAGATCGCGGGCGTCGTCGGCGCCCAGGTCGTCGCGGTCGACCGCCCGGGTGGTTCCCGTCCGGTCGCCTTCGTGACGGTCGCCCCCGGATCGAGCATCGACGAGGCCGCAGCGATCGAACGGTGTCGAGCGCGCCTGGCGCGCTACAAGGTGCCGGCGCGGGTGATCACGATCGACGAGTTCCCGACGACGCCGAGCGCCAACGGCACCAAGATCCGGAAGGTTCGCCTCCGCGAGCTGGCGATCGCGTCCCTGGATCCGTGATCAGCTCGCGGTGCGTTCGCCGGCGAGGTGGCCGACACGGTGGCCACCGATCCAGTCCTCCTGCACCGGTGCGTCACTGACACCGCCCAGGATGTTCAGTTGGGGCCGTTCGCGCATGCTGCGCTTCATCTCGGCGAAGCCGGGAAACGACGCGAGCTTCGTCACAGCATCCCACAGCTCGCCAGCTTCCTGGTCGGTCGGGACCCGCGAGATCACCGGGCCGAAGAACGACAGACCGTCGGGTGGCTGGTACGTGATGATCGGCGTGCCGACGTCGCGACCGGTGCGCGAGAGCGCCGACTCGGACTCGGCGTCGAGGAGGGAGTCCCAGGAGGTGTCATCGAGCGCGTCGACGAAACGGAGTGGCAGGCCGGCGGCGTCGAGCACCTCGGTCACGTGGTCGGTGGTGCTGAGGCGGGTTCGGAACCCAGAGCTCTGAGGCTGATCCCAGTAGCTGTGTCCGTAGGCGGCGACGAGCGGGCCCAGCGAGTCGCGTCCGAGCTCGTGACGCACCGCCGCCGCAACACGGAGCATGCGGAGGCCGGCGGTGTGCCCCGCTTCGTACTCGGGCGGGAATTCGGTGGCGTAGTCCTTGTGCTTGTTGATCAGGCGCAACGAGATGAAGCGCCAGTCGACCGTGAAATCGCGTTGTGCCGCGACCTTCGCCACCCAGCGCGAGGTGATCCAGGCGAACGGGCAGATCGGGTCCCAGAAGAACTCGATGTCGTAGGACGGATCTGACGGCGGTGGCGCGGTGGGGGTCATGGACGATCCAACTCGACTGTTCCGGTCGACATTCCCGACGCGCCTCGTGCCGAGTGGATCATGCGACGGTCGAGCGGTTGAACTTTCGGATCGACAGACCGGCGAAGACGCCGATGATGCCGAGCGACCAGAGGATCGACCACCACGCGTCGTTGCCCACCGGATTGCCGTTGTACAGCGCACGCGCAGCGTTGGTGACGACGGTGAACGGATTTGCGTCGGCGATCGGCTGCAGCCACCCCGGCATCGACGCCGGGTCGACGAAAGCCGACGACACGAACGTCATCGGGAACATCCAGATGAAGCCCGCCGAGTTGGCGGCCTCGACCGACCCCACCGACAACCCCATCAAGGCCTGCACCCAGCTGAGCGCGAAACTGAACAACAACAGCAGCAACGTGGCCAGGAGCGCCTCGAACAGCGACCCCTCGAATCGGAACCCGATCGGCCAGAACGCCACGGCGAGCATGACGAGGAACGTGATGATGTTGCGCACGAGGTCGCTCACCGTGCGACCGATGATGACTGCAGCTCGCGACATGGGCAGCGACCGGAGGCGATCGACGAGCCCCTTGCTGAGGTCCTCGGCGAGCCCGATGCCCGTGAAGGCCGACCCGAACACGAGCGACTGGCTGAAGATGCCGGGGATGAGGAACTGGTCGTAGTTGGAGAACCCGGGGACCTGGATCGCGCCACCGAACACGTAGACGAACAGCACGACGAACATGATCGGCTGGATCGTGGCGAAGATCAGCAACTCGACGTTGCGGGGGATGATCCGCAGGTGCCGCTCGGCTTCGACCCACGAATCCTTCAGCGTCATCGTCACCATGTCCATCAGACCGTCACCTCCTCCTCGATGTTGGTCGATCGGCCGGTGAGCGTGAGGAACACGTCGTCGAGGGTCGGTCGGCGCACCTCCACATCGAGCACGTCGATCCCGGCATCGTCCAGCGCGCGGATCACACGGGGGACGACTCGGTCGCCGGAGCGGATCGGCGCCGAGAACGAACGCCCATCGTGCGACACGTCGATGTCACCGGTACACAGTGGCCGCAGCGTCGTGAGCGCTGCGTCACGATTCTCGGTCCGGGCGATCGAGACGCGCAGGCGGTCGCCACCGATGCGGTCCTTCAGCTCGTCGGCGGTGCCGTTCGCGATCACTCGGCCGTGATCGATCACGATGATTCGCTCGGCGAGCCGGTCGGCCTCGTCGAGGTACTGAGTGGTGAGCAACACGGTCGTGCCGTCGTGCTCGAGCTCGTCGATGAGATCCCACATCGCCAGACGGCTCCGAGGGTCGAGACCCGTGGTCGGCTCGTCGAGGAACAGCACCGATGGTCGGGCGATCAGGCTCATCGCGATGTCGAGCCGACGTCGCATGCCGCCCGAGTACCCTTTGACCACCCGGTCGGCGGCGTCCACGAGGTCGAACCGTTCGAGGAGGTTGCCCGATCGGGCCTTGACCTCGGCGCGAGGCAGGTGGAAGAGGCGCGCGACGAACTCCATGTTCTCGCGACCGGTGAGACGCTCCTCGACCGCGGCGTACTGCCCGGTCAGGCCGATGCGGGTGCGGACGAGGTGAGGGTTGGCAGCGACCTCGATCCCGTCGACGTACGCGTGACCGGCATCGGCGCGCAAGAGGGTGGTGAGCACCCGGACGGCGGTCGTCTTGCCGGCACCGTTCGGGCCGAGCAGGCCGTAGATGGCGCCGCGAGGCACGGCCAGGTCGACGCCGTCGAGTGCCACCTTGTCGCCGAAACGTTTCACGAGGCCGCGAGCGTCCACGGCGAGATCGACAGTCATGGACGCCAGTCTGCCCGAGGGGTGTTGCGTTCGGTCGTCCGGTTTTGGGCGAACCGACCTCGACGATCGCCTGCAGGTCGCCCTGGGCCGTGGCGGTGTGACCGGGAGATGCAGGTGCCCGACGTCGTGGTCGGCGAGTGCCGCCTCGACGTGGGGACGGAGGCGGGGGAGTCGCGACAGCGGCACCTTCGGATGGGCGTGGTGTTCGCGGTGTTGGTGATGCCAGAAGAACAGCAGGGCGGGCAAGCCGAGTGTGATGAGCAACGGCGACGCCATCGAGTGTCCCGTTCGCCTGCGGGCCCTTTCCTTGCAGCACTGCGAACGAGGCGAGGTGAACGAGGGAGAGGTAGATCCACGGCGTGGCGTCGACGGGCACGAGGGCCAGGCTGCCGAGGTGGAGTGCCGCGTGCACCGCCAGCTCCACACCGATGCGACCGCGCCAGATCGCTGTTCCACCAGGCCCAGATCATGAGTCGGTAGCGATGCTTCACCGCCCCGGCCGGCATCCGACGCCAGGACAGGTACTCGATGTAGCCCTCGGGATCGGGAGTGTCGCTGCCGTCGCGGTGGTGACGGGCTTGGGTCGCGAGCGGTGCGTGCCCACTCTCGACCACGAGGCGTTCGAGGACCGTGAGCCACAGATGCCGCCAGGACAGGTACTCGATGTAGCCCTCGGGATCGGGAGTGTCGCTGCCGTCGCGGTGGTGACGGGCTTGGGTCACGAGCGGTGCGTGCCCACTCTCGACCACGAGGCGTTCGAGGACCGTGAGCCACAGATGCCGCCAGGACAGGTACTCGATGTAGCCCTCGGGATCGGGAGTGTCGCTGCCGTCGCGGTGGTGACGGGCTTGGGTCGCGAGCGGTGCGTGACCACTCTCGACCACGAGGCGTTCGAGGACCGTGAGCCACAGATGCCGCCAGGACAGGTACTCGATGTAGCCCTCGGGATCGGGAGTGTCGCTGCCGTCGCGGTGGTGACGGGCTTGGGTCACGAGCGGTGCGTGACCACCCTCGACCACGAGGCGTCCGAGGACCGTGAGCCACAGATGCCGCCAGGACAGGTACTCGATGTAGCCCTCGGGATCGGGAGTGTCGCTGCCGTCGCGGTGGTGACGGGCTTGGGTCACGAGCGGTGCGTGACCACTCTCGACCACGAGGCGTTCGAGGACCGTGAGCCAGAGATGCCGCCAGCGCGGGCTGAGGCCGAGTCCGCCGTGTATCAGGTGGTGCACGGCGGACAGAGTGGATCCGTTGACCGCACCGACGACGAGCGGTGTCAGCACCCACCATCCGTGCACGGTCATCCGGACGACGACCGGTGTCAGCACCCACCATCCGTGCACGGTCATCCGGACGAAGGCCGCCAGGGCGAGGGACGGTCGGACGATCTGCCACGTCACGAGCGGACGCAGGTCGGCCATGATCGTCGGGTCGATCTCGCGCACCGGCGGGACATCGAGACGCGGGATCGCCCGACCGGCCGCTGCGCCCACGCCGGCTGCTGAGGTGGTCTCGGAGCGGTGGTCGGCTGGTGTCGGCCATGTCCCTCAACCTTGCAACGTTTGTTCACTCGAACGTTTTGCACGACCCGAGCCGGATCGGTCCCGCTAATGTCAACGTATGTTTGAAACAAGTTCTCGGATGGCGCCGCTGTGAGCCCACCCGGGGTGGAAGTGCCGCGCAAGCGCGGCCGCGGCGCCGATCCCGAGCGCACGCGTGCCGCGCTCGTCGAAGCTGCGCGGGCAAGCCTCGTCGAGGAGGGTTTCGGCGGCACCACGGCCCGATCGATCTCGACTCGGGCAGGCTGCAATCAGGCGGCGATCTACTACCACTTCTCCGGGATCGAGCCGCTGCTGCTCAGAGCCCTGGACGAGAGCAGCCAGCGTCGCCTTGCCCACTACCGGGACCGGTTGGTCGACGTCGGCGATCTGCCGGAGCTCGTGGGCACGCTCGAGTCGCTCCATGCCGACGACCGCGCGAGCGGCCACCTCACGCTGCTGACCGAGTTGATCGGCGGCATCACCGCTCGCCCGGAACTGCGCGCCGGCATCGAGGATGCCATCGCTCCCTGGCTCGAGTTCGTCGAGGCGCGCATCCGTGAGGCGGTCGCCTCGCTCGCCTTCGGTCCGACCCTTCCCGTTGTCGATCTCGCCGACGCGATCTTCTCGCTGGTCATCGGTGTCGAGCTCCGCAACAAGATCGACGGGCGATCCGAACGAGCGGATCGGCTCTTCCGATTGGCCGGTCTCGTCGCGACGTTGGTCCAGGAGGCCGCCGCGCCCGACTCGACTGGCCACGGGTCCGCCGACTGACGCCGAGCTCGAACGTGTGTCGAGCCCGACGATGAACGATCCCGCACGGTGTCCGGACGAGAAGCCGATCCGGACACGTCGAGGAGTGCCCGGATCAGACGCTGCGCGCAGCGTTGTCGAAGCGGGTGTACTGCCCGAGGAACACCAGGCGCTTCGTCCCGATCGGTCCGGAGCGGTGCTTCGCCACGATCACCTCGGCCGAGCCCTTGTCGGGTGAGTCGGGGTGGTACACCTCGTCGCGGTACAGGAACATGACGACGTCGGCGTCCTGTTCGAGCGAGCCCGACTCGCGCAGGTCGGAGAGCATCGGGCGCTTGTCGGAGCGCGCTTCGAGGTTTCGACTGAGCTGGCTGAGCGCGATGATCGGCACCTCGAGCTCGCGTGCCAGGATCTTCAGGTTTCGGCTGATCTCCGACACCTCGAGTTGGCGATTCTCGGAGTTGCCACTGCCGCCCATCAGTTGGAGGTAGTCGATCACGATCAGGGCGATGCCGCCGTAGCGGGCCTTGATCCGGCGGGCCTTGGCGCGGATCTCCATGACCGTCACACGAGGGTTGTCGTCGAGGAACAGGGGAACCTCGAGCCGTCCGATCGCCTTGCCGATCTTGGCCCAGTCGGCCTCGGCGAGCTTGCCGGTGCGGATCTTCGTCGAGTCGACGCGCGCCTCGCTCGACAGGATGCGCTGGGTCAGCTCCTGGTGACCCATCTCGAGGGAGAACACGACGACCGGTTTGGTCGAGTGCATGGCGACATGGGAGGCGATCCCCAGACCGAACGCGGTGTTGTGGAGGTACAGGTCGGCTGCCACGAAGTTGTGGAGCTCCGGAACCGTGAAATCGATGACCTGGGTCCAACCCGCACCGCTGATCCCGACGACGTCGTCCCACATGACGTCCGGCGACGCCCACCAGCGCAGTTGGTCGTCATCGAGCGCTTCGGCGAGCCGGGTGACCGTCGACCGGTCGACGGGGTCGCGGAACGGCCGCCACACATGGTCGAACGCGACGCGGCATCGGAGGTTGATCTCCGGCCAGGTGAGATCGGCGTCGGCCTTGGCCTTGAGGATGTCGTCCCAGACCTGCATCGGAATCGTGTCGTCGTGGAGGTCGGCCAACTCGGATGCGACCTCGCGAACCGCCTCCACGGCCGGTCCCTGACCATCGATCCCGATCTCGTCGCAGATGGTGAGGAGCGACGTCGGGTGGTGCACATCGAGGATGTCGTGGTCTCGACCCGCCCGAGCGACCCGCACGCCGAACCGGAGCAGGAGGTGGGTCAGCTGCGCGGCGGCTCGGTCGGAGCCCGGCAGGCATCGGATGTACGGGATTCCGGAGCAGCCGACCCTCGCCACGGCGACTGCGCCGAGGTAGCCACGGAGGAAGCCAGCCAACGACGGGCGGTCGAGGCGGAACACGGCGGCGGGGATCGCGGCTGAACTTCTCGACGCCGTCGCTCGGGCGACCAGGCGCTCGAGTCCGGCCGCGTCGGCGACCTCGTTGCCCGAGACGCGAATCGACGTCGGGACGGCGATCGGTTCTCCGACCTCGATCGATTCGAGCGGTTGCCACCCCCTCGCGGTCAGCAGCGGATGGGTCGCGGTGATGGTCACGGATCGTCCCGAACGCGTGTCGACCCGGTACACCGGCTTGATGCCGTCGGCGAGGCAATGCGACATGGCAGTGGTGGTCTGGCGGCCGTCGAGACCCAGCGCGACGGCGTCCATCGTGCCGCGCCGCTCGGCCTGCTCCATCAGCTCGAGCGCGGTCACCACATCGCCCGTCGCCGGATCGACGATGGGCGTGTCCCAGGCGACGCACTTTCCCATCGCGGGCCGTGCACCGACGATGTACAGGGCGCTGGCTTGCAGACCGGAGAGCAACTCGTCGAGATCGCTGTAGCCGGTCGCGACGCCTGTGATCGTGTCGCCCCGGTCGTAGGTCTCCTGGAGGTGGTCCATGACCTCGGGGAGCAGCTCCTCGATCGTGCGGGTCGAGTCGGTGACGCGCTGCTCGGCGACGTTGAACACCTTGGTCTCGGCCTCGTCGAGGGCCTTGGTGACATCGTCGGGCTCGCCGTACGCAATCTCGGCGATGTCGCCCGCGGCGAAGATCAGCTGGCGCAGGAGGGCGGTGTCCTGGACGATCTTGGCGTAGTGACCGGCCGACGAGATCGCCGGGGTGGCGTTCTGCAGTTCGTGGAGTGCACCGGGCCCTCCGACCTCGTCGAGCAATCCGGCCCGACGGAGCTCGTCGGCCACGGTCACCGTGTCGGCAGGCGACGCGGTGGCGTACAGCGCACGGATGGCATCGAAGATGTGGCGGTTCGCGGGCCGGTAGAAGTCCTGTGGATTGAGGCCCATCTCGCTGACCACGCCGATCGCATCGCGCGAGAGCAGCATTGCACCGAGGACCGACTCCTCGGCGTCGATGTTGTGGGGCGGCACGCGACCGCGAGTCGAGGACTGGCGCCCGTTCTGGGCCCGATCGTCGCGTCGTGGTCTGTCGTTGCCGCCGGTCTCGATCGGGAAATGCTCGTCGCCAGCCATGGGGTCTCAACCCTGCCGCGGAACCCTTGTGGGGAGGAAGGGGACAACCGAGGAATCGTGCGGACAAGTCGAGAAAACCAGGGGAGAACTCGCGGCACTCCTGTGGACACCCATGTGGACAACAGTGACCCGGGGGTGTGACAGCCATCGAGGTGGCGCTCCCTCGGGGGCACCTACGGTGTCGGGATGCTCGGCGCCCCCGCAACCGATCGAGGAAGTCGGGGATTCGCCTGTCCGACGAGGAGTTCGGACGGTGTTTCCTCACGATCGTGAAAGACCTGTCCGCGACGCCGGTGCACCTCCTGTTTTCAACCTCCTGTTCAACCAGTGGCGGCGACACGTCCCGGCCGGAGGCCGGTGCGACCTACGTCGCGCAGGTGCGGGCCGACCTCGTCGATCTCGCCTGGATCGACGCGGTTGGCCTCAGCGACCGTTCGACCTGGAGGAGATCGCGGACCTGCCCGCTGCGACGCTCGGCCGCGGGTACCGACGTTGGATCGTCGACAACGGGCTCGCCGCCCAGATCGCCACCGACCATCGCGTGTTCCATCAACAGCGCCGCGAGACCGGCCAGCTCGATGGGAAGCCCGACGCGATGCATACGCGGTGCCCAGCGACTTCCGAGTGAACGACTTCCTGCACGTGATCACGGGATACGACTCGTCGGGCGCCGGGGAGATCGGGCTTGCAGGCGTGCGGCCCCGCGTGACTGCTGTTCCCGCACGTAGCGACGCCGATGTCGGTCGTGACGACACGGATCGCCTCTGTCGCTCCGGCGAGCACCGTCACCGGCATCGACGCCGTCAAGGTCGGCCGGCGGTATGGGCGGGCGACCACCGAGTTGCACGTCCAGCCGTGCGGAGACCTGGCTCGACCGACCGCGCCACGCCTACGCCGCACGTTCGGGAAAGAGCTGAGTGAGCCGGCGAGCGCCCGGTCATCGGGGTGACCGACGCCGAGTCCGTGAAACCGCGCGGACCGGGACGCGACACGACCCCGACTCCCCTCGGGAGGGAGCGGGGCCGCGTCTGCGTGAGGGTCGACGGATCAGGCTTCGGCGACCACGTCGATCGTGATCGGGAACGAGACGTCGTGATGCAGCGCCGCAGTGACGGTGTGCTGGCCGACCGTCTTGATCTGCTCGTCGACGTGGACGACCTTGCGGTCGAGCACGATCCCGGTCTGCTCGGTGACGGCGGCGACCACGTCGGCCGCCGTGACCGAACCGAACAACTTGCCCTCGGCGCCGGCCTTCGCCGACACCGTGATCACCTTGGGGACGAGCGTCGACGCCACGGTGGTGGCGGCCTCACGGTCGCTCTGGTCCTTCAAGTCGCGGGACCGGCGCATCTTCGCGGCCTGGCTGACTGCGCCGTCGGTCGCTTTGAGCGCCTTGCCCTTGGGCAGGAGGAAGTTGCGGGCGTGGCCGTCGGCGACATCGACGATGTCGCCTCGCTTGCCGAGCCCGTCGACATCGGTGCGGAGGATCACCTGCATGATCAGCCCTCACCGTCGCCGCTCGTGGCCGTGACGACGTCGGCCACATCGGGCTCGTCGTCGCTCGCGACCTCCGTGGTCTCGACCTGGCTCTCGTTGCCCTCGTCACGCGGCGGGCGACGATCGCGATCGCCGTCGCGTCCCCGGCCCTGACGGGCCGAGGAGGCGACTCGGCGGGCATACGGCAGCAGTGCCATCTCGCGGGCGATCTTGATCGCTTTGGCGACCTCGAGCTGTTGCTGGCGGTCGTTGCCGCTGACCCGCATGTTGCGGATCTTGGCGCGATCGCTCATGAACCGGCTGAGCAGGTCGACGTCCTTGTAATCGACGTACTCGACCTTCTCGATCACGAGCGGGCTGGTCTTCTTCTTGTACTTGCGGGGATTCTCGGGCTTCCCGCGGCCCCGTTGGGCTTTCTTGGCCATGAGGTTTCAGGTCCTTCCAGAACGAGTTCGAGTCCGACGCCCGTCGAGAACGGGCTCGGGTGTCAACAGATCAGAACGGCTCTTCGTCGCCGTACACGGGATCGGGGGCACGGTTCGCTGCGGCACCGCCGCCGCCGCCAGCGCCTCCACCGGAGAAGCCGCCGTCGCCACCGGTGCGCTCGGTGCGCTCGACCTGGGCCGTGGCCCAGCGGAGACTCGGGCCGACCTCGTCGGCGACGACTTCGACGACCGAGCGCTTCTCACCGTCCTGGGTCTCCCAGCTGCGCTGCTCGAGGCGACCGGTGACGATCGTTCGCGACCCCTTGGTGAGGGTGGCCGCGACGTTCTCGCCGAGATCGCCCCAGCACACCACGTTGAAGAACGAGGTCTGTTCCTGCCACTCGTTGTTCTGCATGTAGCGCCGGTTGACTGCCAACCCGAAGCTGGCGACGCCGCGACCACCGGTCGTGTACCTGAGTTCAGGGTCGCGCGTGAGGTTCCCGATCAGGGTGATGGAGTTCGTAGCCATGTGTGGCTCCCTTCGTGGTGTGCCTGATCAGGGATCAGGCAGTGACCGCCATGCCGCGGCGCTCGGCCTCGTGCTCGGGCAGTCGGATGAGCTTGTGGCGGACGACCTCGTCCGCGAGGCGGAGCTGGCGCTCGAGCTCGTCGAGTGCGCCGCCTTCGGCGAGGCACTCCACCACGAGGTAGTAGCCGGCTTCCTTCTTGTTGATCGGGTACGCGAAGGCTCGCTTGCCCCACCAATCGGGCTTGCCGTGGATCGAACCCCCGGCCTTGGTGATCTCGTCGACGACCACCTTGGTGTACGACTGGGCCTTGGGATCGTCGACGTCACCGTCGACGATGACCATCAACTCGTAGGCACGCATCATGCGTGTTGCACTCCCTTCGGACTGCGACCGGTGCCACTCGGGGCCGATCTGAGGCCCCACCGACGTGGTGGAGCAGGGTGAATATGACTGTCGCTAGGACACGTGGAGTGTAGCGGCGGCCCGATGCACATGCTCCCAGCATGAACCAGGGGTGTCACCACCCATGCTGCGATGGCGGCGGTGTCCGATGGTGTCGCCGGACACACTGCAACTGGTGGCTGCTGGCGCCGCCGGTTCCGGTAGAAACGGTCCGTGAGCTCGGCCGCACCGGAACCCCGATTCGCCCGCGGGCGTCGGTACCTCGGGTTCGTGCGTTCGATCGTACGGCTGCATCCTCGGCTGTTCTTCGCTGCGGTCGGTGGTGCGTCCGTGTTCGCACTGTGCACCGTGGCGTCGAGCATCGTGTTGCAGTGGGTCATCGACAACGTCATCGTGCCGCGCTTCGACGAGGCGACGGGCGAGCAGGTCTCGGTCTCGACCGTGGTCACCGGAGGTGCGTTGATCATCGGGGTCGGTGTGCTTCGCGCCACGGGGGTCGTCGTCCGGCGCTCGTTCGCCGGCATGGCTCAGTGGCGGATCGCCGAGTCGCTCTCGACCGAGGCCACCGACCGGTACGTCGAACAACCGGCGAGTTGGCACCAGCGTCAGAGCGATGGCCAGCTCGTCGCCCGAGCCGGTGTCGACGTCGACACCGCGGTCGGCGTGATGGCGCCGATCCCGTTCGCCACCAGCACCGTGTTGATGGTCGTGGTGGCAGCGGCCTGGTTGCTCGCGACCGACCTGGTGATGGGTGCGGTCGCGGTCGCGGTGTTCCCGATCCTCATGATCGTCAACGTGCGATACCAGCACCGTGTCGACCGACACTACGACGACGCCCAGCAGGCGCTCGGTGCGTTCACCGGTGCGGTGCACGAGAGCTTCGAGGCGGTCCAGCTCGTGAAGGCCTACGGTGCCGAGCACCGCGAGACCCAACGGCTGTCGGAGATGGCCGGTCACATCCGGGACGCCCGCGTACGGGCCGTGTACCTGCGCGGCACGTTCGAGGCGATGCTCGAGGTGATCCCCTCGCTGACCAACATCGGCATCGTCGTGCTCGGCGCCGCACGCGTACGTTCCGGCGACGTCACCATCGGCGAGCTGTCGGGCTTCATCTTCATGTTCACGCTGCTCGTGTTCCCGCTCCGCCTGATCGGCTATGCGTTGTCGGAACTGCCGCACTCGTATGCCGGATACGTCAGGATCAGACGTACGGTGGACGAACCACTCGACCACGATCCGTGGACGTCGATCGCGCTCGCACCACCCGGTGCGGCGGTGGTGCTCGACCGCGCCGGGTTCACGTTCCCGGGCGAGGAGCGGGCGACGATCCAGCCAGCCGACGTCTCGATCCCCGCCGGTTCAGTGACGGCGTTCGTCGGTCCGACCGGCGCAGGCAAGACCACGCTTGGTCGAGCTGATCGGTGGCCTGCTCGAACCGACCGTCGGGTCGGTCGCGCTCGCGCCCGGCGCGCGATCGGTGGTGTTCCAGGAACCGTTCCTCTTCAGCGGGACGGTGCGTGACAACGTCGTGGTGGGACTCGACGAAACCATCACCGACGACGAGGTGTGGGAAGCGCTCCGGCTGGCGAGCGCCGACGACTTCGTCCGCGACCTGCCGGACGGCCTCGACACCGTGGTGGGTGAGCGCGGGGTGACATTGAGCGGCGGTCAACGTCAGCGTGTCGGCTTGGCCCGCGCACTGGCCCGTCACCCCAGCCTGCTGTTGCTCGACGACACCACGTCGGCGCTCGACCCCGCGACCGAGCTGGCGGTGCTCGACAATCTTCGCACGGCGATGGTCGACACGACCGTCGTCATGGTCGCGTTCGCGGCCCTCGACGATCGCGCTGGCCGACGACGTCCTGTTCGTCGCCGACGGGGCGATCGAGGCGCACGGTCCCCACGAGCGCCTCATGCGAGAGGTACCGGAGTACCGGCGGCTCGTCGAGGCGTTCGAGACCGATCGGAGCGTGGCGTGACCGAGCCGATGGGGCGCTTTTCGGCCACGACCGCGATCGGACGCGGGCTCGAAGAGGCGCCCGTGCTCCGCCAGGGTCTCGGGCTCACCTGGCTGCTCGCAGCGATCGGGGCCGGTGGCCGGGTGGTCGTGCCGATCGTCATCCAGCAGGCGATCGACCGTGGCATCGTCGGCGTCGACGACGTCGACCTGTCGTTCGTCGTGTGGTGCGCGGCGATCGGCGTCGTCGCGCTGGTCATCGCCGCCGTGTCGCAGCGGACGGCCGTCGTCCGGCTCGGCACTCGCAGCGAACAGGCGCTCAACGACCTCCGGACGCGCCTGATCGAGCACATCCACCGACTCAGCCTCGCCGACCACAACGACGAGCGCCGCGGCGCGCTCGTCGCGAGGGTGACGAGCGACATCGAGACGCTCGCCGAGTTCTTCCGGTGGGGTGGTCTGGCGTGGCTGATCGACGGCACCTTGATGATCATCGTGGCGGCGGTGATGCTCGCCTACAACTGGTTGCTGGCGTTGATCGCGATCGGCATCGCGATCCCGTTGTTCGTGCTGCTCCGAGTCGTCCAACACCACCTCGTCCGCGCCTACGACCGGGCGCGCGAACGCAACGGCGAGATGCTGGGCACCATCGCGGAGCTGGTGAGCGGCGCCGAGACGATCCGTGCCTATGGTGCCGGGCCGCTGTTCGCCCGCCGGACCCGCGCCGCTGTGAAGGCTCGATCCGACGCACAGATCCGCGGCAACGTGATCGGTGCGTTCCTGTTCCCGCTCGGGGAGGTGTTCTCGGTGGTCACGATCGCGACGATCGTCGCCGTCGGTGTGACGATCGGGCCGGGGGGCGGACTGACCGCGGGGGCCCTGATCGGGTTCGTGTTCCTCACCTATCGGTTCCTCGAACCGATCGCCGAGTTCACGGAGGTGCTCGATCAGACCCAGACCGCCGTGGCAGGGTTGCGGCGGGTGCTCGCCGTCCTCGACATCCCGATCGGTCCACCTCCGCCCGAACACCCACAGGCGCTGCCGATCGGTCGATTCGCCATCGACGTCGACGACGTGACCTTCTCGTACCGTTCGCGGGCCGACCGTGGGTTCAACGACGACATCGTTCTCGAACACGTCTCGGCCCACATCCCGGCCGGCCAACAGGTCGCCGTCGTGGGCGCCACGGGTTCCGGCAAGACGACACTCGGCCGGTTGATCGCCCGCCTCGCCGATCCGGTCGCCGGCCAGATCCGACTCGGCGGTGTCGCCCTGCCGCTCGTCGACAACGACGAGCTCCGCCACCGGCTCGTCGTGGTCGCTCAGGAGCCGTTCCTGTTCGACGACACGATCGCCGCCAACGCCCGCTTCGCCCGACCGGCGACGACGAGAGCCGAGATCGAGCGACTGGTCGAGGTGCTCGACATCGACGACTGGATCGAGTCGCTGCCCGACGGACTCGACACTCGGGTCGGTGAGCGCGGCGAATCGCTCTCGGCCGGTGAACGCCAGTTGGTCGCGCTGTTGCGCGCCGGTGTCGCCGATCCGGACGTCTTGGTGCTGGACGAGGCCACGTCCTCGGTCGACGCGCTCACGGAGGTCCGGACCTCGCGGGCGCTCGCTCACCTGTCGCGCGGTCGCACGACGATCGCGATCGCCCATCGGCTGTCGACGGCGGCGCGCGCCGACCGCGTCCTGGTGCTCGACGACGGTCGCCTCGTCGAGGACGGCCACCACACCGAGCTCGTCGCCGCCGGCAAGACCTACGCCCGCCTCTACGAGGCCTGGCTCTCCGCCACGACGACCTCCGCCGACGAACCGTGACATTCGGGGTCAGACCCCGAATGTCACGTCACGTCAGGTGCAGGGGAGGTCGAGCAGTTCGAGGGTGCTGCCCGGGACCATGCCGAGGTCGGTCAGGCCTCCCTGGAGCACCTCGACGGCGACGAGGAACTCGTGGGGCGTTCGATATCGCGGGCACGGATCGGTCTCGCACGGCTCCATGTCGAACGCATCGAGATAGGTGCCGGCTGCGTCGTAGAAGGCGATCGACAGGGGGAGCAACGTGTTCTTCATCCAGAAGTTGCCCGTGCGCGGCTGGGGGTATCGGAACGCCATCCCGTCGGCCGGACCGAGATCGGTCGCGAACATCAGGCCGCGGGCTCGCTGCGCACCGTCGTTCGCCAGCCACAGGCACACCTCGCACACGGTGCCGTCCGGCTCGGTCACCCGCGCCTGGATGCGGTCGAATCCTTCGGGGAGCCGACCCTCAATGGCGGCGGCGGCGGTGCTGGTCGTCGCCTCCGTCGAGCTCGCAGGTGCAGCCGGGGCGGACGCGGACGTCGGAACATCGGTCGCCGAAGACCCGGAGCAGGCGGCGAACGCCAGCACCAAGAAGATCGATCGCCGCATCGAACGCAGGCTACGTCGCTGTGAGCGTCGGGGACGGCGGCGACCCCATGGGGATCGCCGGCGACCACACGAGGTCGCCATAAGGTCGCCACCATGACGTGTGAGTCGTGCGGTGCGGAGGTCGACTCGGTCCGGCCGGTGCACCGCAAGTACGTGACGGCGGGCGCCTGGGATCAGGAGCCCGCCGAACGGGTGCTCGACGAGGTCGAGCGGTGGTGCTTCGCCTGCCTGACCCACTATCCCCACGAACCGATCTGACGCTGCGATGAGGATGCTGCCCGTCGGCGCGACACACGACGCCGCGGTGTTGCTGCAAACCCGGGGCATCCGGGCTTTCGGCGACGGCCTCGTCAGCGTGGTGCTCTCGGCGTACCTGATCGCCATCGGGCTGTCGACCGCGCAGATCGGGGTGATCGTCTCTGCGACCCTGCTCGGATCGGCAGCCCTCACCCTCCTCGTCGGTCTGAGGGCGAACGCGATGCCGCGTCGCCGCCTCCTCCAAGTGGTGTCGGTCGTGATGATCGCGACCGGCATCGGCTTCGCAACGTTCACGAGCTTCTGGCCACTGGTGTTGGTGGCCCTCATCGGCACGCTCAACCCGAGCGGCGGCGACGTGAGTGTGTTCCTGCCGACGGAGCAGGCGCTGCTCCCGGGCACCGCCGCCGACGAGGACCGCACTGCGCTCTTCGCGAGGTACGCACTGGTCGGATCACTCCTCGCCGCGTGCGGGTCGCTGGCCGCCGGCGTGCCGGAGTGGCTCGGTCAGCGCTGGGGATGGACGACGGCATCATCGTTCCGGATGGTGTTCGTCGTCTACGCAGTGCTCGCCGGCGTGGTGCTCGTGCGGTACCGCTCGGTCTCGCCGGCGGTCGATGTGATCGGCGCGGCGCGGCGTCGGCCGCTGACGCACTCGCGCCACATCGTCGTCCGGTTGGCCGCCCTGTTCAGCCTCGACGCGTTCGGGGGCGGGTTCGTGATCACCGCCATGCTCGTGCTCTGGCTCGACGTCCGCTTCGATCTATCGGTCGCGGTGAGCGGTGCGGTGTTCTTCTGGTCGGGGGTCCTGTCGGCGTTCTCCGCGCTCGTCGCGGTCCGGATCGCGCGTCGGATCGGTCTCGTGCGCACGATGGTCTTCACCCACCTGCCGGCCAATGGATTGCTGGTACTCGCGGCGTTCATGCCGAGCGCCGGTCTGGCGATCGCCTGCCTCCTGGCGCGCTCGGCGCTGTCGCAGATGGACGTTCCCGCCCGGACGTCCTACGTGATGGCGGTCGTCACGGCGGAGGAACGTCCAGCTGCGGCGAGCGTGACCAACGTGCCGCGCAGCCTCGCCGGTGCGCTGCCGCCGTTCGCGGCCGGCTGGTTGCTGCACGCCACGTCGTTCGGCTGGCCGCTGGTGATCGGTGGGGTCGTCAAGGCCGTGTACGACCTCTTGCTGCTCGCGCAGTTCCGTGACCGACGGCCTCCCGAGGAGATCACTGCCGACGCGTGAGGGGCCGCCCTTGACCTCGAGTGCGGTTGAAGTCGTACCGTCACGGTCATGACGACGTCGGCCGTGCGCTACCTCGGCTACGAAGCGAGCCGGCAACGGCCGAACATCGTCGTCGACGGCTCGCCGAACGAGGCGACCGTGCTGACCCTCACCCACTGGCCCGGGTTCGAGGCACCACCGGGTCTCGCCCGTGACCTCTCGGCGCAGATGGCGTTCGCCTACCTCGATGCGCCGATTCCCCACCTTCCCGCCGCGGTCGTCACGAACAACCACTTCGATCAGGACGGCATCGTGGGCATCCACGCTCTGATCGAACCCGAGCGATCGCTCGTCCATCGTGCACTCCTGGTCGACGTCGCCGCGGCGGGCGACTTCGGCACGTATCGCGACCGACGTGCGGCGAGAGCCTCGATGGTCCTCTCGCGGCTCGCGTCTGCCGACGCAGGATGCGACGACGGCGAGCACACCGATCGGCTGTACACGGAACTGCTCCCGCGACTGCTGGGCATCGTGCTCGACGTCGACCGTCACCGGGACCTGTGGGCCGACGAGGACGATCAGCTCTCGGCCAGCGAGCAGGCGATCGCCGACGGCTCGGCCACCATCACCGAGCGGGCCGATCTCGATCTCGCGGTCGTCACGATCGCGGCCGAGGAACCGGTGCGCCGTGGCCATCGATTCGGCCACGACGTGTTCGAAGGGCTCCATCCGATGGCGATCCACAACGCGACCGAGCGGTTCCGGGTGCTGGTCGTGCACGGACGTCGCTACCGATTCGTCGACCGCTACGAGACATGGGTCCAGTACCGCACGCGACCGACGTTGCCGCGGATCGATCTCCGACCAGTGGCTGCGGAGCTCACATCGCTCGAGACCGGATCGGTTGCCTGGACGGCGGGTGATCCGCTCGAGCTCACCCCGCAACTCGCCCACGACGGAGAGTCGACGATCGCTGTGCCTCGGCTCCTCGAACTCCTCGAGACGCACCTGGGTGGATGACACCGAGTCCCGGCTCCGAGGCGGATGCCCCGGAGCCGGATCCCGTCGGTTGTGGTCCCGATCTGTCGGCGAGCGATGCCGCGGTGTCAGACGGTCTGTGCCTGGGCGGCCTGGGCCTTCTCGCGCTCGCGGCGGAGAGCGAGCTCGACGACCGAGATGAGGCTGTTCTTGACGTCGTTGCGTTCGCGCGCATCGCAGAACAGCATCGGCACGGCCTGATCGACCTGGACCGCGTCGCGGATGGTGTCGATCGGATGGGTCTTCTGACCGTCGAACGGGTTGACCGCGACGACGAACGGCATCCGTCGAGCTTCGAAGTAGTCGATCGCGGCGAAGCAGTCACCGAGCCGCCGTGTGTCGGCGAGGATGACCGCACCGATCGCGCCGCGGGAGAGCTCGTTCCACATGAAGTGGAATCGTTCCTGACCGGGTGTGCCGAACAGGTACAGGACGATCTCGGGTGTGAGCGAGACCCGTCCGAAGTCCATGGCGACGGTCGTGGTCTGCTTGGTCGAGACCTGGCTGAGATCGTCGACCGTGGCCGACGCGGTGGTCATCATGGCTTCGGATCGCAGTGGTTCGATCTCGGAGATCGTGTTCACGAAGGTCGACTTTCCGACGCCGAAACCACCGGCGACGACGATCTTGACCGGGATCTTCCCGGCGGGGCGTGGATCAGAGGTTGCGGACACCGTCGAGCACCCTTTCCAACAGGCTGGAGTAGTTCTGTGTTTTCTCCGGGACGTGGAGGACCACGGCACCGTCATCGACCAGGTCGGCGACGAGCACACGCGCCACTCCGATCGGGATCTCGAGTCGGGCGGCGATCTCGATCAGCGCCATCGGCGCCTGCACGAGCTCGACGACCTTGGCGGCTTCCCACCGGTAGGCGCCCAAGTGGTGCGAACCGCGACTGCTCGCCTGGATCTGCGCCTCGAGACCGATGTCGGTCTCGGCGCCGGTCCGCCCGCCGGTGATGGCGTACGGCCGGATCAAGCGTCCGGTTTCGTCCCCCATGTCGACATCGAACTCGTCGACGCCCACATCGGCTTCCTCGATCATCGTCACCCCCTCGACATCATCATCGACTTGAGCTCTTCACGGACTTCCGGGGTGAGCACGTCGCCCGCACGATCGGCGAAGACGGCGATCTCGTACCCGATGGTGCCGATGTCGGCGTTCTTGGTCGTGACGACGCACATGAGCGAGCCGTCGCGGATGCCCGTGACGAACATCCAGCCGTTCTCCATCTCGACGATGACGTTCGACACGGCACCGGCGCCGAAGCGACCGGCCGAGCCGTAGGCGAGGCCGATCATTCCGGAGGCGACGGCGGACAGGCGCTCACCGGCTTCGCGGTCGACGCCGTCGGAGACGGCGAGGGGGAGCCCGTCCGACGACACCACCACCGCCTGGCGGACGGCGGCGACTTGCTGGACGAACCGGCCGACGAGCCAGTTGAGGTTGTCTGCTGCGTTCATCGGCGATCCCCTCCGAGATCCGTGTTCTGATGGTCGTACGTCTGGCGCTGGCTGGTGTCGGTGTCGAGCCCGGTGTTGTACTCGCTCTGGAACGACCGCAACCGCTCGCGGAGCGCCTCGGGATCGAGCCGGGATTGGGTGATCGGCGCCGGGTCCTCGACGGGGTCCACCGGATCGCCGACCCGCGTGCGGGTCGGGAGCTGGCTGCCGCCGGCGTGATCGGGGGCGGCGTTGCCGTAGGGGGCATCGAACGCGGCCAACGCCGCGCTCAGTGCGCTCGGTTCATCGTGTTCGGCGGTGGTTCCCGCCAGTCGATCTGGCTCGTCGGCTCCGGTGCTGGGGCCGCGACCCGGGCTACGGGTCGGCAAGCTCGGCCCACTCGGCGGGCCCGAGGGACGAGGGTCCGGTGCCGGACGTGCCGTATCGGGTGTGACGGGTCGTCGGTTGAGTCCGTCGGTGCTCATCGGGGGAGCCGGCGGGATGTCGAATTCTCCGTGGGTTCGTGCCACGGCCGGCCCCGGCGGTGGCAGGTGGTCGAGCAGCGGCATCGGTTCGTCCGCGCCGGCGGTCATACGAGCGATCGGCTCGACCGAAGCGATCGGCGCGACTGCAGCTGGATCGGCGGCGGTCGGCTCGACCGGTGGGTCGTCGTCGAGTCGGGCCGCGAGGTCCTGAACCGCGAGTGGCGATTCGATCGGCTCGGCGTCGATGACATGTGTGGACTCGGTCGGCGCGGCGTTGTCGACGGCGGGGCCATCGTCGACGCGAGCGATGACATGTGCGGACTCGGTCGGCGCGGCGCTGTCGACGGCGGGGCCATCGTCGACGCGAGCGATGGCCGGAGCGGCACTCTGCTGACCGCTCTTGAACGCCGACAGGTCGAGCGACATCTTGGTCCAGTCGGACGGCACGACGCGCTGCTCGTCGTCGTCGTCGACGAAGACGGGTGCCGACGGAGCAGGCGGTGCCGGCGGCGCGACCGGTGCTGCCGCAGCCGGTGGAGCTGTCGCCTGTGCGGAAGCTGGCGGCGCCTCGGGCGTCGATCCGGCGTACTCGGTGATCGGTTCGGCCTGCTCGAAGCTTTCGGGCGACGACCCGTTGATCCCGAAGTTCGACTCGGTGTCGGCGTCGTTCCAGTCGACCAGCTGTTCGCCGGGGTCGTCGGGGGTCGTCGTCGGCGCCGTGGCGGCGGCGGGCATCGCGACGCCGAACGGTTCGTCGATCGGGCCGAACAACGCTGACGGCAGGACGACATCGACCGTCAGACCCGGATTCCCTGCCGAGAGGGTGACCTGGATCCGGTGCTTGTTCGCGAGGAGCGACACGACCGACATGCCGAGGGTCGACGACGCCGACAGGCCGACGATCGGCGGTTCGCGGAGGAGCTCGTTGAGCTGCCGCAAGCGCTCCGTCGGGATGCCCACCCCGTCGTCGACGATGCGGAGCATGTAGGAATCGCCGGTGCGGCGCCCTCCGACCCGGACCGGGCTGTCGGGCGGGCTGAACGAGGTGGCATTGTCGAGCAGCTCGGCGAGGAGGTGGGAGATGTCGGCGACGACGTTGCCGCGGACCTGGAGAGACTCGAGCGCCTCGATCTCGATCCGTCGGTAGTCCTCGACCTCACCGATGGAGGCCCGGACGACGTCGTCGATCTCGGTGGCCTTCACGCGACGCCGCTTTGGCTCGGCGTTGGCGAGCACGAGCAGCGATTCGCTGTTGCGGCGCATGCGGGTGGCGAGATGGTCGAGCTGGTAGTAGTTCGAGAGCACGTCGGGGTCGTCGACCTCGGCTTCGAATTCGTCGAGCATGGCGAGCTGACGGTCGATCAGCGATCGGTTGCGTCGGGCCATCGTGACGAAGATGTCGGACACACCACGGCGCAGGACGTCGACCTGCTCGTGGGCGACGTCGACGAGGGTTCCCTGCATCGAGTTGAACGCCTCGGCGAGCTCGCTCAGCTCGTCGCCGCCCTTGACCTGAACCGGCTCGATGTCGGGGAGCACCGCTTTGCCGCGGGGGTCCCGGAGTGCTTCCACGAGGGCGGGCAGCTGCTCGCTGGCGACCTGGTTGGCGCCGACGGCGACGGCCTTGATGCGCCGCGTGATCGATCGGGTGATCGCCCAGGCGATGAGTGCAGCGATCAGGACCGCTCCGAGGATGACCCCGATCCGCAGCAGGACGGCGCGGCGGGTCTGGTCGACATCGGTCGTGGCCCGATCGACGATCGACTGGCTGATCGCGGTCTGGAACTGGACACCCTGATCGACGAGCGTCACGAACCCCGACGTGTCGAAGGTCTCGATCTGACCGATCGCCGCGGCGCGGCCGACCCGGTCGAGCTCGGCGCGGTAGCCGGCGACGGCCGTCGTGAACCCGGACTGGCGGTACTGGGTGGCCCAATCGTCGGGGGCGATCGCCTCGAACTCGCCGAGCACGGCTTGCAGCTCGGCGATCGACGAGCGCGCCTGTTCGAGCGGTGTCCGGTCGCCATCGGCGTTCGGCCACCGCTGGGTGTTGGCGATCACGTTGTTGGCAGCGATCTTGGCCTCTGCCAGCTTGACGACGGCGAACAGTTCGCGGCCGAGGGCCGCATCGCCGGCTTCGGAGGGGAGCAGCTGACCGACGGCGACGATCTGGCGGCTGGCGATCTCGTAGGCATCGATGGGGTCGACCTCGACCTGCATCTCCGGGGCGACGATCGCCATGTCGAGGTTGCGGCGGGCGGCGGAGAGCGCGGAACGGCTGTCGGTGATGTGGGCCCCAGCGGCGTCCGAGGCGCCGAGCGACTCGATCGCGGTCCGCAGTTCGTTGATCGCCTGGTCAGTGTTCCGGCGATTCTCGGCGTTGACACCGGCGGGGACGGTCGCTGCGGGATCGAGGATCCCCGACCCGTCCACCTCGGTCTCGATGGCGCCGAGCGAGGTGATCAGTGGGTTCCAGACAGCACCCAACTCGACGCCTGCCTCGGCGCGCTGGACGTCCGTCAGGTCGCTGCGCACGGTCAGTGCGAGCAGCGCGCCGACCGCCACCACCAAGGGCAGTGCGGCTGCGAACAGCTTCGTCGACAGTGATAGGCGTCGCATTGGTGCGGTTTCCTCCGGCTTGCTGGCGTGCCCGCTACCCTCGACGGAGCACCCGGAGTGTTCGGCCCGGATGCGCCTTCAGCTGGGAATTCCCGTAGTGGAACGAGCGTGTCGAACCTGTATCGGGGCGCGGGTCGACTATCTTGAGAAAAAGCGAACACTCATCCGACAAGAGTGCGAGCACGGTCGCGAGACCAGATTTCGGCGGGAGCCGCAGGCGGAGCGGAAACGTCTGCAGTTCCTCAAGCTTCCCGGAGCATCAGCCGATAGGTGCCTCGTGACCCTACTGGGCAACGCCGAGCGCCGAGCCCGACAACGACATAGTGGTTTCGAGTGGAGTCAGAAGGAGCGCAGAGCGCGACCATTCGAAGCCGAAGGGGTTCGCCGCCACGACCCCCGTGGCGGTCCAGCGGGAGGATCGTAGACACATGACTTCGGAGATCGACGAGTTCCGACAGAGCTTGGTCGCCGCCGTGCAGGCCGAGCTCGAACGGCACGCGTCCGCAGTCGTCGCCGAGGTCGATCGACTCCGCGAGGAGGGGCAGCGCGAGCGAGCCGAGATGCGTGCCGACTTCACCGACAAGGTCAGCACCCTTGCCCAGGCCCTCGAGCAGCTCCAGGTCCGGAACGAGAACCACACCGACAAGGTCCGCGAAACGATCGAACGCCGGCTCGAGGAGTCCGAGGCCCGCCAGACCCGCCGTCTCGACGACACCGCAGCCGGGATGGAGGGGCTCGTCCACGAGGCGGTCAGGCCGATGCTGACCGATGTCCGTGACGAGCAGGAAGCGATCGTCCGCCGGGTCGAGTCGCTCGACACCAACCTGCGCAAGTTCGACGAGCAGGCCGCCCGGATGGTCACCTACTTCAACGACGTCTCCCAGAGCATCGAGCAGCGCCAGGACGAACTGTCGGAGACCCTGAAGAGCGATGTCGCCACTCAGATCGACGGCTTGAAGAAGCTGGTCGAGGACAACGACTCGGCGGTCCGTCGATTCCAGAACGAGGTCGGCCAGTCGGTGACCTCGAAGCTCAACGACGCAGAGGATCGGTTCAACAACCGGTTGCTGGCGGCCGAGAGCCGGATGAAAGAGGACGCCGGGCAGAAGATCGCCGAGATCGACGCCCATGTCGGCCGCGTGAGCGCCGGCCTCGACGACACGATGACGGTGCTGAACGACCGCGTCGCCGGCCTCGACGACCGGTTCGTCGAGATCGGCCGACGCATCGACGGGGTCGAGGAGTCGGTTCAGGGCATCGACCAGGACGCGCTCGAAGAGCTCAAGGAGAAGATGTCGACCGCCGCCGGTGAGGCGATGCTGGTCCGGATCGAGATGGAGCGACTCGAGAAGGGCGTCAACGAGCGCACCGATGGTCTGATCGTCCGGTTGACCGAGGTGGAGACCCAGCTGCAGGACGCGACGATGGACGTGTCGACGTCGGTCCAGCTCGATCGTCTGGAGGAGATCGAGCGGGCCTTGCTCGAGCTCCCCAACGTGTTCGTCCAACGTGACGCTGGGTTCGCCCCGCCCGTCGCACCAGGGGTCGGCAACGAATCGTCTGCCGGATCTCAGGAAATAGTGAAGAACGGCGACGGAGCTGCCGATGACACCTCGGGCTTCGACGCTTCAGCGATCCTCGCAGCCGAAGAACAGCGGCAGGGCGACGACCACACCTGACAGGAACTGACCGATGGCACTGCGCAAGTCGAAAGACGACAAGAGGCCCCAAGAGGGCGCGGCGAGCGGCGGTGGCGTCGCGGTCGAGGACAAGGCCGGCGACAGCGTCGAGGAGTGCGTGGCCCTGGGCCAGGCGCTTGTCGAGGCGGGTCATCTGCCCGCCGAACAGCTGGCCGACGCCCTGACCGAGGGCAAGGGCGAGCTGTGGCCGTTCGGCGAGATGCTGCTGACCAAGTACGGCATCGGTCGTGCCGAGTACGCCCAGGCACTCGGTCAGGCATGCGGTCTGCCGGTCGCCGACCCGAAATCGACCGAGGTCAACAAGGAGATCGCCGAACAGGTCGAGGAGCGGGTCGCCCGCAAGTTCTACTTCATCCCCGTCGCCGAGCACGGCGGCAAGATCGTGGTCTGGGGCGCCAACTGCTCGAAGAAGAAGCGCGACGAGGCCGAGAGCGCCGCCGGCAAGCAGTTCGAGTGGATGGCGACCGATCCGAAGACGATCACGTCGTACATGGAGCAGATGTGGCGCTCCGACGCCGACATCGGCCGTCTCGTCGCCACCTTCCAGGAGGCCGACGCCGCCATGCACGCCGGCGAAGAGGCGCTCAACGAGGTCAGCCTCGATGATCAGGCGCCGGTCGTCCAGCTCGTCTCGCGGATCGTCGGCCAGGCCCTGCGCGACCGCGCGTCCGACATCCACATCGAGCCCCTCGACAAGGACGTCCGGGTCCGGTACCGCATCGACGGCCAGCTCGTCGAGGCCGTGCGGCTCCCGATGAGCGCCCACAACCCGCTCGTCAGCCGACTCAAGATCATGTCCTCGATGAACATCGTCGAGAAGCGGGCGCCGCAGGACGGCCAGTTCTCCACGACGGTCGACGGTCGCCCACTCGACGTCCGCGTGTCGTCGGTGGCGACGGTGTTCGGCGAGAAGGTCGTCATGCGTCTGCTCGACAAGAGCAAGTCGATGGTCGGTCTCCACGAGCTGGGCATGCCGCGCGAGACCTACAACACCTACTCCAAGATCGTCCACGCGCCGTACGGCATGGTGATCTGTGCCGGTCCGACCGGCGCCGGCAAGACGACCACGCTCTATGCCACCCTGCTCGAGATCAACTCGACCGGGAAGAACGTCACCACGATCGAGGACCCGGTCGAGTACGTGTTCCCCGGCATCAACCAGGTCGGCACCAACGAACGGGCCGGTCTCACGTTCGCCACCGGCCTCAAGGCCCTCTTGCGTCAGGACCCCGACGTCATCCTCGTCGGTGAGGTTCGTGACGCCGACACCGCCCGGATCGCCGTGCAGTCGGCGCTGACCGGTCACTTCGTGCTGTCGTCCCTGCACGGCAACGACTCGGTCGCGGCCGTGCACCGTCTGCTCGACATGGGCATCGAGGCGTTCCTCGTGGCATCGGCCGTCGTGGCCGTGGTCTCACAGCGTCTCGTGCGTCGCATCTGTGACAACTGCAAAGAGGAGTACGAGCCGACAGCCGACGAGATCGCCGTGTTCCGCCAGCACTCCGGCGGTTCCGACAAGGTCCACTTCTTCCGTGGTAAGGGCTGCTCCTACTGCTCCAACACCGGGTACCACGGCCGCATCGGCGTCTACGAGTTGTTGAAGATCACCCCTGAGCTGCGCCGTCTGATCGTCGGTTGGGCGACGACCGAGGAGTTGCGCCGGCTGGCGGTCGCGCAGGGTATGCGCACCATGCTCCGCGAAGCCATGCAGCTCGTCGAAGACGACGTCACGACCATCCCCGAGGTCGTCAAGACCCTGTTCGCCTCCTGATTCGATCCGATGATCCGATCGATCCCCCACTCACGCCGATGAACCTTCCTTCGCACCCCCAACGGAGCATCTGATGCCCAAGTTCGCCTATTCCGCCATCGATGCCACGGGCGCCGAGATCGAGGGCACCACCAAGGCCGACACGATCGGCACGGCGCGCTCGATCCTGGTCGAACAGAACCTGTTCCCGATCAAGATCGAAGAGGCGCGCGGACTGTTCGACTTCGAGCTGACCAAGGAGAAGGTCAAGAAGAAGAACCTGATGAACTTCACCCGGCAGTTGTCGGTGTTCGTCAAGGCGGGTATCCCGATCACCGAGGCGTTGACGACGATCGGCGACGAGTCGACCGACGTCGCACTCCGACGTGCGATCGGTGAGATGGTCGACGACCTTCGCAACGGTGGTCTGCTCTCGGCCGCGGCGGCCCAGCACCCGCAGGTGTTCCCCAACTACTACATCGGCATCTTGCAGGCGGCCGAGTTGACCGGTCGACTCGACGAGTCGCTCGACTCGCTCGCGAGCTACATCAACCGTGAGATGGAGACCCGATCGAAGGTGGTCGGGGCGCTCGCCTATCCGCTCGTCGTCATGGTGCTCGCCGGATTCACGGTCATGATCCTGGCCGGATACGTGCTGCCCCAGTTCAAGCCGCTGTTCGAGGAGCTCGACGCGGAGCTCCCGTTGCCGACGCGCATGATGCTGTTCGTCGCTCGGTTCTTCGGCGACCTCTGGTACGTCACCGTCATCGGCTTCTTGCTGTTCGCGGCCACGATCGCGTTCTTGACCATGCATCCGACGGGCAAGGAGCTGTGGCAACGATTGTCGCTCAAGATCCCGATCATCGGTGGCATCATCGAGTTCGCGATCCTCGAGCGGTTCTGCTCCGTGCTCCACACCATGCTGCAGGCCGGCGTCGCCGTGCCGTCGGCGATGGAGACGACGACCGAGGCGGTCTCCAACATCGTCTACCGCGAGCAGCTCGACATCGCCCGCCAGCAGATGCTCGAGGGTTCGGGATTCACCCAACCGCTGATCGAGACCGAGCTGTTCCCCGGTGCCGCTCGTCAGATGTTCAAGGTGGGTGAGGAGACCGGAACGCTCGACCAGCAGCTCGAGGTCGCGGCGGAGTACTTCAACCGTGAGCTGGAGTACCGCATCAAGGCGTTCACCACGCTGTTCGAGCCGATCATGATCATCTTCGTCGGCGTCGTCGTCGGATTCGTCGCCATCGCGCTCGTCTCGGCGATGTACGGCGTGCTGGGCGGCGTCCAGGAATCGAACACCTGACGGGATCAGACATGCCAGACCAGATCGACGAAACCTTGGCCGACGAAGACGGCCAGCACCGTACCGGCGGCCAGGAAGGGGCCGAACGGCAGCGCCGTCTTGCGGCCCGCCGAGCCGATCGCCATCGCGGCCACGCCGACGACGGCGCCCAGCAGGAATCCGAGGAACAGCCCGATCGGCACGATGCCGGGGTTCAGATAGCCGAGGTGCATCCCGAGCAGCGGCGCGAGTCGAACGTCGCCATCGCCCATGCCGCCGCGACTGGCGAGGTAGACGAGGCCCATCAGCACCAGCGCGATGCCCGCGCCGAAGCCCGCCTGCCAGATCCGTTCCGGCTCGTCGTCGATCACCGCCGCGACCGCGAGCACCGGTGCGCTGAGCGCCATCGCCGTGTAGGTGATCTCGCGCGGCAGCCGGAACTCGTGCAGGTCGATCCAGACGAGCGCGACCAACGCGGCCCCCATGATGCAGAACGCCACGAGCGCGAGGTCGGCGCCGAACTTCAGCCCGAACAGCACGAACACCGTCGCGTTGGCGATCTCGACGATCAGTGGCTCGACCCCGATCTTCGTGCCGCAGTGACGGCACCTGCCGCGCAACACCAACCAGCTCGCGATGGGTACCAGATCTGGTCCCGTCAACCGGTTGCCGCACGAGCCGCATGCGCTCGGCGGTCGAACCACCGATCCGCCACGGGGTACGCGATCGACCACCACGGTCAGGAACGAGCCCACCAACAACCCCATCACGATGCAGGCGATCAGAACCAGTGTCGTGTCCATCTCGTCAGCACGCTAGGCCCGCGGGGTACTCGCGGAAGGGAAATCTGATGTTCGATCCAGATCCGGTACTCGTGACCCTGTTGCAGGCCACCGTCAATTCGGGTGCCTCCGACCTCCACCTGACCGTCGGTCGCGCCCCCACGGCGCGGCGCGACGGCACCCTCGTCAGCTTCGAGAACGTCAAGGTGCTCGACAACGACGACACCGAGCGGATGGTGACGTCGCTGCTCGACGACAAGCAGGCCCAAGAGCTCCACGACCGCTATCAGGTCGACTTCTCGTTCGGCATCTCGGGCCTCGGCCGCTTCCGCGCCAACGCCTATCACCAGCGCAACTCGCTCGCGCTGGCGCTGCGCGTCATCCCGTTCAGGGTGCGCTCGCTCGAGGAGCTCGGCGCACCGCGCGCCATCACGACGCTGCTCAATCGGCCGTACGGTCTCGTGCTCGCCGTGGGCCCGACCGGTTCCGGCAAGTCGACGACGTTGGCGGCGATGATCGACCGGATCAACGAGACCAAGCCGGTCCACATCCTCACGATCGAGGACCCGGTCGAGTACCTCCACCACCACAAGGTGGCGATGGTCAACCAGCGTGAGGTCGGCACCGATGCCGTGTCGTTCGAGCAGGGTCTGCGCAGTGCGCTGCGTGAGGACCCCGATGTCGTACTGCTCGGCGAGATGCGCGACCTCGAGTCGATCCAGATCGCACTGAGCCTCGCCGAGACCGGCCACCTCGTGTTCGCCACGCTCCACACCAACGACGCCTCCCAGGCGCTCGACCGCATGATCGACGTGTTCCCGAGCGACAAGCGCGACCAGATCCAGACGATGCTGGCGGGCGCCCTGCAGGGCGTCATCTCCCAGCGTCTGCTGCCGGCGATCAGCGGCGGTCGCGTCGCCGCGTACGAGGTGCTGATGGGCACCGAGGCCGTTCGTAACCTGGTGCGTGAGGGCAAGAGCCGTCAGCTCCGCAACGTCGTGGGCACCGGTGGTTCCGAAGGCATGCAGACCATCGAGATGGACCTCGCCCGGTTGGTCAGCTCTGGGTTGGTCACGATGGAGATGGCCCAGTCGATCTCGGCGTACCCGAGCGAGATCCAGGCCCAGGTCTCCACGCTCCGTGCCCAGGCGCAGGCGGCCGCCACGACCGCGTCCGGTCAGTCGGCGACGTCCGGTTCCGGCGTGCGCGCCGGCCAGGAGGCGACCGCCGAGTCCGGCGATCAGTCCAACGGCAACGGCAACGGCGCCGGTTCGCCGGCGGGTGGCGCCGGCGAACCGGCCGAACCCGCCAAGGCGGGCTGACCGGCGACCATGGCCGGCCCAGGTAGCAATCCGTTCAAGGCCATCGGCGGGGTCACTCCCTGCCCCGGTGGCTGGCTCGTGCTGCCGGCGCGGTTGGCGGGTGTCACGACGGTCGCCGAGGAGGCGTTCGTCCTGCGGACGCTGCAGGAGGTCCTCGACTATCGGCCGAGGTTCGACTTCGGCGCGGTCAACATCCCGTTCGGCTACCCCGAGTACCCGGGCCAGCCGTTCCGGCGGTGCGATCAGGAGGCGCGGGAGATGATCGGGTGGCCACGCCTCGTGAACGTCCGACCGGTGCCGTCACGTGCCGCGTTGTTCGCGAGGAGCCGCAAGGAAGCACTGGCCATCGAGCCGTGGCTCACCAAGAACGACTTCCGCCACTTCCGTTGGATGAAGGAGGCGGCGACCGAGATCCAGCCGTTCCACAGCCGCTCGTTCTACAGCGGCAACTCGGCGCTGTCGTTCCAGCACATGAACGGCGACCGACCCCTCGAGACATCCCCCTATCACGAGGACGGGCAGGCCGAACGGTTGGAACTGATCCGAGCCAAGCTGCCGGGTGTGGACGACGTGGTGAGCCGCGTGCCACCGCATGGAGCCGGGCAGATCCACATGTACGACGCCGCAGCGATGCTCTGGACGGCTCGGCGCGCGAGTGGTCGAGCGATCAGCCGTCTGCCGATGGACCCGGAGTGGGACGCCGGCGGAATCCGCGTCGAGCTGGTCCGCTGAACGAGTCCGCCCGGAGAGGGCGTCGATCTCACGAGGACACGCGAGCGTCCGTCGTCAGATGAGCGACAGTCCGGCGACCGGTTCGTTGCGTTGCTCGGCGAGCATCGTGTCGAGGAACGCCTCCATCGTCGCGGCGAGATCGCGCTGGCGCGAGAAGCACCGCTCGACGGTGTCGGCCAGCGTCGACATCTGCAACTCGACCCGTTCGAGGCGCTCGGTCTGGACCTCGATCGACGGACCGGGCGCCGAACCGGGCACGTGGTGGCCGGTGACGCCGGCGACTTCGATGCGGACGGTCTCGATCAGCCCGATCATCGCCTCACGTGTTCGTTCGAGATCGGCACGCGCCTCGGCGCGGGCGAACTCGGCCTGCTCGCGGGCGATCTCGGCGTGAGCGGAGATCGTTGTGAACTGAGCGTGAACTCGATCGGCCAGATCAGCCATGGCGAGTCGAAGTTCGTCCAGCTCGGAACGGAGCAGCGCTGCCTCCTCGTCGCCGAAAATGCCATGTTCTCCCAGCGTGCGGTTCATTTTCTTGCGTCCGACCATGATCACCCCTGCTCACTGTACGCGCACAACCGTGCACAACGCGTTGCCACGGGATGTCATCGACCAGTCAGGGGCTTTTCTTGAATTTGGATTTTCCCTGGGAAAAACGTGCGTTCTGCCCTAAAGTAGGCACTCGATAACGCCGATGAACACTGTGCGCAACCGGGAGCCTGTCTCACGGTGCGGTACCAATCCAGTGAGATAGCAAGCCCGATCCTGGGCGGAAGGAAAAGGGAACAACCATGAAGAAGAGTGACGAGGGCTTCACCCTCATCGAACTCCTGATCGTGATCGTGATTCTCGGCATCTTGGCCACCGTGGTGGTCTTCGCTGTCGGCGGTATCACCGATCGTGGTGAGGCGAACGCCTGCAAGACCGACAAGCGGACGCTCGAGACGGCGATCGAGGCCTACCGGGCCCAGAACACCGGCTACCCGACCGCGATCGCGGACCTGACCACGGCGCCGAACGACTTCCTGCGTGATGCGCCGACGTACTTCACGTTGGGCTCCGGCGGTGCGGTTGCGCCGTCCGGTGGCCAGACCATCTGCAGCTGACCCCCACAGCACAGCTGGTGAAGGACCCCGCCCGACTCGTCGGGCGGGGTCCTTCCGCGTTTTCGGAGGGGTGATCGTGAAGACTGGACACGATGTCGTCGCAACGAACGATCCGACGGTGATGACCGCCGACGAGGTCACGACCACTCCCACCGACGAGATCGACTCCGGACCGGGCCTGATCGCCTCGTCGCGATCGGCTCTGGCCCGGTTGACGGTTCCGGAGCAGCTGCTGCTCGCCGCGGCCGGGCTGTCGACGATCGCCCGGGCGTCGTTCACGACGTACCCCACGGCGCTGCGGATCGCCCTGTTCGCACTGATCGGACTCCCCGGCCTCGCCGCCCTGATCCGGGCCACGCGAGTGAACCAGGCTGCTCGTTGGTCGACGGCATTCCTGGTGGCTGCGCTGCTCTCGACCGCGATGGCACCGAATGTGCTCTTCGCCTTCAAGGGTGACGTCACCGGCACGCCATCGTGGCTCTTCTTGGCCCTCGGCATCGGCTGGTGGGCGATCGGGGGAACGCTGTCGCCCGGCGCACGCCGGCTGCTGCCGTGGGTGTTGGTCGCCGGTTTCAGCGTCAACGCCGTCATCGGCGTGCTGCAGGTCGTGTTCGACATCCAGACGGGCGCACTCGCCACGTTCTCTGGTCGTGCCAGCGGCCTGATGGACAATCCCGTCTACTTCGGAACGCTCGGCGCGGGTCTCTCGGCCTGGAGCCTCGTGCGCGCGTCCGACGGCGACGGTCGCAGGTGGTTCGCTCTGACGTTCGGGCTCGCCTTCGCGACCGGGATGTCCGGATCCCGCGTCGCCACCCTGGTCGTCGTCGTGACGGCGATCGTGGTGCTCTCCGTCGTGCGCACGCGGCGAACGGCTGCGCACGGCGTGCTCGCAGCAGTCGCTGTGACGGTTGCGTCGGCGTTCACCGGTGCCTTCACCCAGACCAGCACCGCGGCGCGCCTGTCGACCGGAGAGGGTCCGGGTCAGCGCCTGGAGATCTGGCGCTACGGCCTCTCGGCGTTCCTCGATCGCCCTCTCCTCGGTTGGGGACCGGGCCATTACGGGTACGCGACGTGGCCGCACTACACCTTCGAGTTCGTCCGCGACTCCGCCTGGGTCGACGAGCTCCAGCCGTGGACGTACCCCCACAACCTGGCAGTGATGCTGCTGACCACGACGGGTGTGATCGGCGTCGCCCTGTTCGGGGCGTTCGTCGTCTCGAATCTGCGGCAGACCGTCGACGTTCCGATGGCCGCGCTCGCCGTAGGCGCTGCCGCGACCTACGGCCTCCAACCGGCGACCGTTCAGACGTGGCCGCTCGTGCTCCTCGCGCTCGGCGCGGCGACGGCGACGCGGGCCCATCCGGACTCGGCGTCGCCGCGTTGGCTCACCTCCGCCGCGTTCGCCGTCGGTGCGCTCCTCGCAACGTACGTCCTGGTCGCCGATTACCGGATCGGTGCGGCGTCGGAACGCGGTGATCTGGAGGCACTCGAATCGACAGCGGCCTGGTTCCCTCGCGACGCAGCGGTTGCCGGCTTCGTCGCCAACCAGATGGAGCTCGCCGGTGTGGCGTTCGCACCGGACCGATTCGACGACGCCGTGCGCTGGTCGCAGCGGTCGCTCGACTGGGCGCCCGAGAGCCCGATGGCACACAACGAGGTGGCGATCCGGCAGTACCTGGCGGGCGATCTCGACGCGATGAAGGCCTCGATCGATCGCGCGATCGAGATCCAGGAGTGGAACCCGTCTGCTCGGCGCCTGCTGGTGGTCTACGCATTGGCGACCGACGACGTCGAGGCGACGGAGGCGGCAGTGGCCGACGCGTGCGCGCTCGAGCTTCCGATCTGTGAGGAGGCCCGGGGCCGACTCGAGGCCATGAGGAACTGATCACTGCATCGCACCACTTCCGACGGCACCGAGTCATCCCGAGAGCCGATTGCGATCGCCACCAGTGCATCGAGCCCGAGACGCGTCAGCTGTCGACGTCGGCGGCGCGCCACGCCTGGAACATCAGGATCGGCCAGAGCTCGGCACTCAGGTCCGGCGGCCCGGCCTGGTGACGATCCCAGAGTCCCTGGACGGCGTCGCCGTCGAAGAGCCGATCGGAGTCGGCGCGACCGGCGCCGATCAGATCACCGGACCAGTCTCGCAAGGGACCCCGCAGCCAGTCGCCGAGCGGCACCGCGAACCCACGCTTGGGCAGATCCGCGATACCGGGAACATGACGCCGAACCGCTTCGCGCACCAGCCACTTGCCGGATCCGTCGCGGATCCGTTGATCCGGTCGCAGTGACCAAGCGAACGCGTGGAGTCGGTGATCGAGCAGTGGTGCCCGGACCTCGAGGCTTGCCGCCATGGACGCCCGATCGACCTTGGTCAGGATGTCGTTGGGGAGATAGTCCTGCGTGTCGATCGCCATTCCGAGGCCGATCGGATCGAGGTCGACCAGCCCCGAGTGGTGTCGGATCGGCGCCGGCCGACGGTGCCCGTTCAGCACGTACGACGAGCCCTCGCCGTGCACACGCATCAGGAGCTCGTACACCTCGACCGGATCCTCGGCGCCCAGCATTTCGACGAGCGTCTGCGTCCGACGACCCGTGCGTTGCCGCAACGGCTGCGGCAACGCACGGCCGATCGCACTCGCTCCGATCCGATCGAGCCGGGCCTCGTCGAGTGCCCCTAGCAGCGACGCACCCCACCGACGTGCAGGTCGCGGGACGCGTTGGAGCTTCATGATCCGATCCAGCAGTGCGTATCGCTCGTACCCACCGAACAGCTCGTCCCCGCCGTCACCACTGAGCGCCACGGTGACCTGCGACCGTGCGAAACGGCTGACCAGCATCGTCGGGATCTGCGACGAATCGGCGAACGGTTCGTCGTAGGCGCGGCCGAGATCGGGCACGACCGCGAGCGCGTCGGCACCGGTGACGATCCACTCGTGATGCTCGGTTCCGAGCACATCGGCGATGTGCCGTGCTGCCGGTGCCTCGTCGAGTTCCGCCTGTTCGAACCCCATCGTGTACGTCTTCGTCGGTGTGGAGGCCGACCGCTGCATCATGGCGACCACCATCGTGGAGTCGACGCCGCCCGAGAGGAAGGCACCGAGAGGGACGTCGGCGATCGTCCGCTCGCGCACGATGGTCGTCAGCAGCGCTTCGAGCTCCTCGATCGCCTGGTCATCGGTCCGCATCGATGGTCCGCATTCGAGCGCGATCGCGGTCGGGTCGTAATAGCGGCTGTACCGGATCGTCCCGTCGCGACCGATCCTGGCGATGCTGCCCGCCTCGAGCTTGGAGACCCCGAGGTAGATCGAGTGCGGTGCGCGGATGATGGAACGCTCGAGGAGTTCGGCGAGAGACGACCGGTCGATGGTGGCGTCGAACGACGGCAGAGCACGCAGTGCCCTCAGCTCGCTGGCGAAGGCGAACACCTTGTTCTGGATCGTGTGGTAGAGCGGCTTCTCGCCGAACCGATCTCGCGCGATCCACACCTCGTCGCGGTGTCGGTCGTGGGCAGCGAATGCGAACATGCCGTTTGCCAGCTCGACGGTGCGCTCGGGTCCGACGGCGGCGATCGCCTCGACGAGAACCTCGGTGTCGGAGTGCCCACGGAGGTGCGGCGACCCCAGACCCAGCTGGTCACGGAGCCCGCCGCGGTTGTACAGCTCGCCGTTGTACGTGATCGTCCACCGGCCGTTCGCGGACGTCATCGGTTGGTGCCCGGCTTCGCTCAGGTCGACGATCGCGAGCCGGGTGTGGCCGAAGGCGACGTCGCCGGTCTCGTTCTGCCAGGAACCCGAGCTGTCCGGTCCTCTGTGCACGAGGGTGTCGGCCATCGACCGGGCGATGGCGAGCGGAACGCCGGTGATCTGCGCACCGTCGAGCAGCATCAGACCGCTAATGCCGCACATCTGCCACCTCGGTCCAGAGTGCGACGTAGCGGTCGGCCATGGCCGGCATCGAGAACCGCTCGCTGATGCGTTCGCGGCCGCGACGACCGAGCTCGGCACGAGCATCGGGTGTGAGTTGCAGCAGCTCGGTGATCGCGTCCGCCAGCGCCGGCGCGTCGGCCGCCGGCACGACCCGGCCCGAATCGCCGACGAGCATTGCACTGTCGCCGACGTCGGTGACGACGACCGGTGTCGCGTGCGCCATCGCTTCGCCGACAACGTTCGGGAACCCTTCGGCGAGCGAGTTCGAGATGCCGATGTCGCTCGCCCGATACACGGGTCCCGGGTCGTCGAGTCGGCCCAGCAAGGTGACCGATCCCTCGACCCCGTACCGGCGGATCATCGCCGTCAACGCCTCGTTGTGCGCGTTCATGTCCTCACCGGCGAGGAGCAGGCGGGCAGCCGGTATCCGGGTCGTCACCCGGGACCACGCATCGAGCAACGACTGGTGGTCCTTGTCGGAATGGAACCGGCCGAGCCGCGAGGCCATCGGCCCGTGGGTGGGGATGCCGAGCTGGGATCGTGCGGCGTCGCGCCCGCCGAGCGGAGGCACGACGAATCCGTTCCGGATGACGTGCATTCGTGATCGGTCGAAGCGAAGCGCGGCGTGGACGTCGGCAGCGCGCTCGCCCACGGCGACGATGCGCGAGGGAACCAGACGCGAGAGCACGCCGTTGGTGCGCGTGATGGCGCGGGTCAGGCGACGGGATCGAGCCGGGTCCAGCTCGGAGTTGCGCAGGTTCCACACCACGGGCGAGCGGGTCACGAGCCGTGCCAGCACGCCGCCGAGCAGGTCGCCCGCCGGCAACCAGGTCTGGACGACGTCGGGCCGACTCCGACGGATCGCTGTGGCGATCCGGGCAACCTTGACCGGATTCGGGTTGCGCCGCCCGAGGCCGATCGTCGTGACCGCTGCGCCGGTGGCCTCGAACCGCTCACGTAGGGGATCCCACTCGCTGATCACGATGATGTGGTGCTCGCAGCAATGCGCGGTCGCCTCGACGAGACGAACCAGCGCCAACTCGGCCCCCCCGGCATTGATGGCCGTGATCACGTGCGTGACGCGCAACTTCATCGCCGGCGGTTGATGTTCGCACTGAGTCATGACCGAAACTCGGAGGGTAGCCGTGTGCGAGGTCGGCGATTGGTGGTCCTCGCCACGAATGGGGAACGTGCTCCAGCTAGGCGCACTTCCGCGACGAATGAGCGAGATCCGGCCCCGTCGTTCATCGGTTCGACGTCGCGCAAGCAGACACTGGACCTCCCACGTAATCAGCGTGACCCATCTGGCCGGCCTAGCGCCGCACCGGTCTTTGGGACCTGAACCGACATGCTCTCACGATAGAAGCGGGCAGCGAAGTCCCCAGGGAACGGTGCCAATCCCTCACCTCCGCCAGTACATGTCGTTCGGGTTGGCCGTACGTTTCGCGTCGAACCACATCACCCCGCCCGACTCCACGGCGACACCGACGGCAACACCGGGATTTCCGCCTCTGCGTTCAGTGTCGAGCGCATCGTTCTCGAGAGGGATCGACTGAACTCGACCGTTCGGAAGGCTGATAGCGGTTTGTTCAAGACGCACTCCGTAGTCGAGACCCGCAACCACCCACCCCCGCATTGCTCGCCCCAGACATCCATATCGTTGCGGCACAGACCGGGCAAGCGACGACCAGGGAGAACGGCGCGAAGCGTCGGATCACGCACGACTCCGCGACACCCGCCATCGACAGATTCTACGTTTGATCGATTCATTGGCGCTGATGGTCGACTTGACTACGTTGAGGTCGTGGTGGTTGTTGAATCGGTCGATCACCCGCGGTGCTCGTGGTGAGTGTCAGGCACAGGAACTCGACCCGGCTGCCACGGCGTGATCCAGACGTTGCGCGTTGCCCAGTGGTCGTGTTGGACGAGATGATCGTCGGGACACGCGCAAGCAGAGCGACCGTGAGCGGGCGCCGGGGGTCGTGCGAGGTGTGCCTGGTGTTGCGGCCCACCCGCACCGTACGCGGCGGGCGATGGGACGCATGACGCTTCGTCGACCCGTGGGGCAGTTGAGAAAGCGGCTCGATGAGGCGTCCCCGAAGCTTCTCGTTATCTCACTGGTGGCCAGCGCGGCGCTGCTGCTTCGCGATGCGGTGGTCGTAGGTGAACTCGGCTTGTCGGTGGAGATGGACGGATACGTAGCCGCCGTCAGCGCGTTCGTCCTCGCAGGGAGCGCGCTCGTGTCCGCGGCAGAGTCATCCGTCGTGCCGGAACTGGCGAGGTTGCGTTCTGGGGGCTCGCGACGAGAGGTCGAGTTCATGGTCGCTGTGCTCGCGGGGTCGGTCGCCGTCGGATTGTTCCTTTCATTGGCTCTGTGGGCCCTCGCACCGTGGCTCGGTGTGCTGCTACAGCCTGGGTCGCGCATTGGCCAGAACGTTGCCACCGATGTGCTCCGATGGCTCTCAGTCATGGGCGCAGTCGGCATCGTGTTGCGTGGAACCTGCTCGTCGATACTCACGAGCTACCGGCGGTTCCTTCCCGCAGTGCTGACGCCGTTGATCGGCGCCAGTCTCGTTGTGGGGCTCGCGTTGGTTCGCCCGAAGCCGCAGGCGCTGGCGCTGGCGTTCGGCATCGGGCTGCTCGTTGAGGCTTCGGTGCTGCTGGTGATGGTCAAGCACCGGACATCGATCTGGGTGCGCCCGACCGCCGATGGGTGGCGATCCGTCGCAGCCGTCATGCCACGAGGTGCAATCGCCCTGACATCCAGCATCGTGTTCTCCCTCAATCCACTGGTCGATCTCGCCTTCGCCTCGGGCCTCGACACGGGCGATGGAGCGGTTCTTGCGACTGCGGGTCGGATTCCACTCGCTGTCGCTGCCCTCTTGGTCGTTGCGTTGGTCACGCCCCAGTACCCTCGCTTCGCCGAGATCTTCGTGGCCGGGGGCCGTGGTCAGCTTGCGTCGACGGCCAGGGAGCAGGCACGGTTCGCAGGGAGCGTCGCCGTCGCCTTCGGCCTCGTGCTCGCCGTGCTTGCGTATCCGATCTCGTTGGCGTTGTACTCCCACGGCGCAATCGATGCCGAAGGCACTTCTGCAATCGCAACCAACATGTCCGTGTACGCGGCAACCGTCCCGTTCTATGTGGCCGGAACGATGTGCGTGCGGGCGCTCATCGCGAGCGGTCGCGTGAGTGTCGTGCTCGCAATCAGCGTCGCCGGTGTGGTGATCAACATCGCCGGCGATGCCGTGTTGGGAAGTTGGTTCGGCGCCACTGGAGTGGCCGCGGCCACCGCGATCGTGTATGCGGCGACGCTTGTTGCGACGTATCTCGCCCAGTAGGCGGGCGTCTCGGTGTCATCAGCTCCTCCGCATGACGGCAACCAGGTTCTGACCCTTGATGAGGTGGGATGGCGGCCATGGCCGTGCGGCAGAGGGCAGTGGCCACTCGGCTGGGTGGCGTACGGCGGCACGCCTCAGAAGCCGGACGATCAATCTGACGGGGTTCAGCTCGTACTGAGTCACCACTCGAATGGGCACGAGTCGCGCGCGTAGCGCGGCGCCTTCAAGGTCCCGCTTCCGCCACCTCGTCTGGTGGTGCGGCGGGCAATCGAGCGGCTGAGTGCCGTCCACCTCGAACCGATCGCGGTTGGGCACGGAGACGATGATCAGGCCGCGATCAACGGCGAGGGCTGCCAGGCCTTGAAGCATTCCGATCGGATCGGCGACGTGTTCGAGTACCTGGAACGCCGTGACGACGTCAGCCTTCGGTAGAGCCTCCGCGATCGCGGGCAGGTCCTGCATCGCTCCGTGCACCACGGTCACCTGAGCGGGCAGATCGATTGGTCGCGTGGGATTTAAGTCCACGCCGGCGACATCGAGTCCCAACTCGGATGCGGTCCTGAGGAACGTTCCCGATCCGCTGCCGAAGTCGGTGACGCGAGCGGCTCCTGCGAGTTCGCCGAGAGCAACCTGGTGGTCCCACCTGGTTTCGGTGTAGTAACCGCCCAGCCGCTCGAGACGCGCGTAGAAGTCCCCCGTCGCAGTGATGTTGGGCCAGAAGAACTCGAAACCGCATTCGCAGGTGATCAGTCGAGTCAGCGGCGGATTGGGAATCGGGGTGTCCGAGTTCAGCAGCACGTCGAGGTCGCCTCCGAGTCCGAGCTTCTCGATGACGTGAGTGACGTCGAGGACCGGTCCCGAGCAGGAGTTCGCTGCCTCACACAAGGGGCATCGGGGTGCGTTCATGATGGGGCGGTGAGGTGACGCTGGCGCTTCCGCGCCATCCGTCCCTCCTTGAGTACCGTAGCGCCCGTGGCGTTCTGCGAGCAGGACAGAGCGGAGCAAGTCCTGTCCGGGATGAAGCGTGGCCTTCGCCGCGCAGGGGCGTCGGAACCAGGAGCGCGTCCGTGATCGTCGCGTTCATCGCGTCTGGACTCGGCCGTGGGGGTGCAGAACGCCAGCTTTGCCAACTGGCAACGGGGTTGAAGGCACGTGGTCACGAAATCCACGTCGCAGCGGTACGAGACGGTCCTCAACGCCCGCTGCTGGAGGCAGCGGGCATCTCCGTCGCTGCCTTCGAGGCGCGAACGGCGCTTGGCGGCGTTGGCGCCCGGCTGCGGCTTGCCAGGGCGATCCGGGCCATCGATCCGGAGATCGTCCACCCGTACCTGACGTCGACCAACACATGGGTGACGTGGCTCCGACCGCTGATGGGGCGCCGGTTGATCGTGTGGGGCGTTCGCGACTCCGGAACCGACCCGAATCTCTACGGACTGCGCGCCAGGATCGCGTTCGCCGCTGCGCGTCGGGCGAGCAGGCGAGCCGATCTGATCGTGGCGAACTCCGAGGCCGGAGCGCGGAACTACGCGGCGCTCGGGTACCCGGCGGCTCGCACGATCGTGATCCCGAACGGCATCGACACCGACGTCTTCCGCCAGCGGCCGGAAGCTCGCGCGTCGATGAGGGGCGTGATCGGCGTCGGGCCAGGTGAGGTCGTCGTCGGCATGCTCGCCCGTTTCGACCCGGTGAAGGGCCACGACGACTTCGTGGCAGCGGCGGGCACCGCAGTCCGGTCGACACCACTGCCACTGCGTTTCGTCATCGCGGGTGATCACCCCGATGAGGAGCGGACCCGACTGATGCGTGCGGCCGCGGCCTCCGGCGTGAGGCTGACGATCCTGCCTGCGCAGGAACGTCCGCAGGACGTGCTCAATGCCTTCGACGTGTTGGTGATGCCATCCCGTCTCGCCGAAGGGTTCCCGAACGTGATCGGGGAGGCCCTCTCATGTGGGCTTCCGGTGGTGGCGACCGATGTCGGCGACTCGCGGATGTTGGTCGAGGGGCGCGGCGAGGTCGTCCCGCCGTCGCGACCGGACTTGCTCGCCGTCGCGATGGTGCGGCTGGCGAGTACAGCTGGGCGCGGCGGCGACGGGGCGGACCGCCGCGCGTTCGTGGTCGACAACTACTCGATCGACGAGCTGGTTTCCCGAACCGAGGCGGCTCTCGTGGCGCTCATCGATGGTGGTGAGCAGATCCCCGGCCGAGTAGGGCCGTGAGGAACTCCGCTTTCTGGCGCCAGACCGCGCGACGGTCGAAGTTCGATCGAACCCAGCGCGAGGCCGCGTCGCCGAGCTCCCGCCGGCGATCATGCTGACCCAGGACGTCGACGAGCGCATCGCCGAGTGCATCCGTGTCACCGACCGGCACGAGCGCAGTCGGATCGGAGACGGCGTCGACCGTACCCGTGGCTCCGTAACCGACGACCGGGACCCCCATCGACTGGGCTTCGAGTGGGACGTTCGGAAGTCCCTCGCGGTACGACGGAAAGGCCAATACGTCCATCGCTGCGTAGGCGACTGCCGGATCGTCGAGCCAGGGCACGTGCACGATGCTCGGATGCTGCTGGATGCGACGGGCGGTGCCATCGGTGAGGGGATCGCTCGCCTCCATCGAACCGACCAGCAGGAGCCCGACCTCCGGGCGATCGGCGAACCGTGACGCGAACACGGTCACCAGATCGTCGATGCCCTTGTCGTGGGTGATGCGACCGACGAAACCGATGAGGTGCTCGAAGCGGCCGACGCCGAGTTCCGTTCGAGCCTCGCCGACGACGCGGCCAGGCGCGAAGTGCTCGACGTCCACACCGTTGCTCGAGCCCCGGCCGACCACGACGATCTTCCCACCGGGTGCCAGTCGGTCACCCACCGCCACCGCCCGCAGGCTGTGACTGTCGGCCACCACCACGGTTGCGCACGCGCACGCGATGCGTTCGAGGGCGACCAGCATCCTCCGACCGCGACCGCTCGCCGTCTCGTACCTCAATCCGTGCAACGCGTAGCAGCGCACCGGTACACGAGCGAGTCGGGCTGCCAGCATGCCGAGCAGACCCGCCTTGGGGGTTCCGCTGTGCACGATGTCGGGTCGAACGCGACGCATGAGCCTGATCGTGCCGATCAGATCTCGGACATCGCGCAGCGGGGCCGGGTCGCGAACGTACGGGAGGTGCCAGGTCGTGGTCGTCTCGTCCAAGGGCTGCGCTCGGCCGCCGCGGAAGTTGGTGGCGAGGTGCACCTCGAATCCACTGGCATCCAGCGCGGCCAGCTGGCCACGGACGAAGATCGTGCTGAGATCGGAGGTCAGGAGGTACAGGACCCTGGGTCGTTCACCCGCCATTCAGAGGATCTCGCCGTTGAACTCGAGACCTCGCATCGCGTTCTTCGTGTCGAACACCAGCGGGGCATGTTCGGCGATGACGGCGGCATCGAACTCGGAATGGTCGACCAGCACCACGACCAGGTCGGCTTCGGCGAGCTCGGTGGGTGTGAACGGCACCAGCGGGAAGGCGAGGTCGAGGGTGTTGACATCGGGGATGTACGGGTCGCAGAAGGCGATCTCCGCACCGCTCGTCGCCAACCGATTGGCGACGTGCACCGACGGGCTCTCGCGCCAGTCACTCGTCCCCTTCTTGTACGCCAGGCCGAGCAACAGCACCTTGCTGCCGTTGACCGACTTACGCTCCCGATTGAGCATCGCCGTCACACGGTCGTGGACGTAGTCGGGCATGTGCTCGTTCACGTCGTTCGCGAGCTCGACGAAACGGAACGTGTGTCCGAGGTGCTGCTTCACTCGCCAGGCGAGGTAGCTGGGGTCGATCGGTAGGCAGTGTCCACCGACGCCGGGCCCTGGCGTGAAGCGCATGTACCCGAACGGCTTGGTCGACGCCGCGTCGATCGACCGCCAGATGTCGACACCGAGATCTCTGGCGAACATCGCCAGCTCGTTGACGAGCGCGATGTTCACGTGGCGGAACGTGTTCTCGAGCAGCTTGACCAACTCTGCTTCCTCGCACGAACCGACCGGCACCGTGTGGTCGACGAGGGCGCTGAAGAAGGCATCGACCACTTCGAGCGAGGCATCGTCGACGCCGCTGACCACCTTGGGTGTGTTCACCAGCCCGTACCGGGTGTTACCCGGATCGATTCGCTCCGGCGAGTAGCCGAGGAAGTAGTCGCCGCGCTGGAGACCCGACACCTCTTCGAGGATCGGCGCGAAGAACTCGGTGGTCGTGCCGGGATAGGTCGTGCTCTCGAGAACCACGCACGACTCGGGGCGAAGGTACCGACCGAGCGATCGGGCGGCCTGTTCGATGTACGCGAGATCGGGCAGACCATCCTTGAGCGGGGTCGGGACGCTGACGACTGCGACGTCGAATCCGGCGCAGTCCCGCGCTTCGGTCGTCGCCGAATAGCCGCGCGCGAGTGCCTCGATCAGCTCATCGTCCGATACGTCACCCACGTAGCTGTGTCCGGCCTGCAGCGCCTTGACGCGGTCGGCGGAAGCATCGAGACCGACGACCTCGAAGCCGACCGTCGACGCCCGCATCGCGACAGGCAGGCCCACGTAACCCTGCCCGACGACCACGATCTTCGCAGAGCGGTCTCGGATCCGTTCGACTGCTGTCACGTCAGATCCTTCGGCACGCGAACCCCTGATCTTGAGGAAACGTTGACACTATCCGGAGCGCCGCAGCGGTCGGGCCGGGACACCGGCGACGATCGAACCGGCAGCCACGTCACGTACGACGACTGCGCCTGCGCCGACGACGGAATCGGCGCCGATTCGGACGTTGGGGAGGACGTTCGCGCCCGTCCCGACGGTGACCCCCGATTCGAGGGTCACCGAGCCACTGACCGTGGCGCCCGGGTAGACCGACACGAAGTCGCCGAGTGCCGCGTCGTGACCCACGGTGGCGTTGGCGTGGAGTTGGACGTGGCGACCGAGCGAGATGTTCGTGGTCGCTCGCGCGCCCGCATTGAGGATCACCCCATCGCCCAGTCGGCAATCCGAACCGAGCGTCGCCTGCGGATGGACCAGCACCGGGGCGCGCATTCCCGCCGCATCGAGTTCGTCGGCGATGCGTCGCCGCACGTCGCCGCGACCGATCGCGATGACGTAGCGGTCAGCGTGCGCCGGCGCGTCCGACGATCCGCCGACGCAGACGACGTCGCGACGGGCGAGCAACGCCTCGTCGCCGCCCGCATCGTCGGCGAAGCCGACGAACTCGATCTGGGCACCGACTCGGTTCAACTCGACGACGATGTCGAGGCATTCGCGGCCGAAACCGCCGGCACCGACGATCACCAGTGGTCCCGGGTCCGGTATGTGCAACACGTCTGCAACCTACTGTGAGCGTCATGGCGACGCGATGGATCAGTTCGGGCGCGGGCAAGCGATTGCTCGACCTGACGATCGCCGTGCCGGCGATCGTCGTGTTGGCGCCGGTCGCAGGCGCCGTCGCGCTCGCCGTCCGCATCAAGCTCGGGCAACCGATCGTGTTTCGACAGGAGCGAGCAGGCAGACACGCCTCGACGATCGTCGTCCCGAAGTTCCGGACGATGACCGACGAGCGGGGAGCCGACGGCGAACTGCGCCCCGATGCGGATCGTCTCACCTCGTTCGGTGCCCGTCTCCGAGCGACGAGCCTCGACGAGCTGCCCCAGCTCTGGTCGGTCGTCACCGGACGGATGAGCCTGGTCGGCCCTCGACCGCTGCCCACTGCCTACGTGCCGAGGTACAGCGACGAACAGCGACGCCGACTCGAGGCCAAGCCGGGCATCACCGGCTGGGCCCAGGTCAACGGGCGCAACTCCACCGCATGGCCGGAACGGCTCGCGCACGACGTCTGGTACGTCGACCACGCCGGTTGGCGGCTGGATCTGAAGATCCTGGCCATGACGATCCGGATCGCGTTGCGACGGGAGGGCGTCGCCGCCGACGGCCACGTCACGATGCGCGAATTCATGGGTGAGCGCTGATCAGGCCAGTGTTCGGAGGACCACCTCGATGACCCGGTCGAGGTCGTGATCGGTCAGCACGCTGCCGCTCGGGAGGCAGAGCCCCCGCGCGAACAGCATCTCGCTGGTGCCGTCGACGAACGAGGGCGCGCAGGCGAAGGCAGGCTGGAGGTGCATCGGCTTCCAGAGCGGGCGCGACTCGATGTTCGTCGCGCCGAGCGCCGACATGACGGCGTCGCGGTGTGACGAGTGTTCGAAGACCACGCACGTCAGCCACCCGTTCCAGCCGCTCCACTCGGGTACCGGCATGAAGGTCAGCGGCAGGTCGGCGAATGCCGACCGATAGCGCCGATTGACGTGATGCCGCCGTTCCGACATCGCATCGAGACGTTCGAGCTGGGCACAGCCGATCGCGGCGAGCAGATTGCTGAGCCGGTAGTTGAACCCCACCTCCGTGTGCTCGTAGTGAACTGCTGGTTGACGGGCCTGTGTCGCCAGGTATCGGGCGCGGGCGACGACCTCGTCGTCGGGCGAGAGCAGTGCACCGCCCCCGCTCGTCGTGGTGATCTTGTTGCCGTTGAACGAGAGCACCGAGATGTCGCCGAGGGTGCCGGCTTCGTCGCCCCGATGGGTCGCCCCGAGCGCCTCGGCGGCGTCCTCGACGATCGCGACCCCGTGCCGCCGGCAGATCGGCACGATCCGCTCGTAGTCGGCGCACTGTCCGTACAGATCGACGACGACGACCGCCTTCGGAAGCCGCCCTCGCGCAGCGGCGTCGTCGAGCGCCGCTTCGAGCAGGTCGGGGCTCATGTTCCACGACGACGATTCGCTGTCGACGAACACCGGCCGGGCACCGCAGTAGGTGACCGCGTTGGCGGTGGCGGCGAACGTGAACGACGACACGGCCACGTCGTCGCCGGCTTCGACGCCGACGGCGAGGAGTGCGAGGTGGAGCGCGGCCGTTCCGCTCGAGAGCGCCACGGCAGGCCAGCCGACCCGGGCCGTGAGGGCCCCTTCGAACGCGGTGAGGGCAGGTCCGACGGGGGCGATCCAGCCACTGTCGAAGGCATCGAGGAGAGCCGCCCGCTCGGCCGGACCGACGTCGGGGGCCGAGAGGTGGATGCGCTGGGCGGGGTCCTCAGCCACGGGACCGCATCCAGTCGATCGTCGCTCGCAAACCGGTCTCGAGCTCGACCGGCCGGATCCGCGGAAACACTGCGCGGAGGGTCTCGTTGCTGGCCTGGCTGTGTCGGACGTCGCCCGGGCGCGGTTCGATGTGTTCGATTCTCGGCGTGCGATCCGTGAGCTCGGAGATCATCGCGATCAGGTCGATCAGGTTGGTCCGGCTGCCGAACGCGAGGTTGATCGGCTGCGGATGGGTGACCCGTCGGACGATCGCGTCGACGATCACCTCCGAGACGGTCCCGACGTAGGTGAAGTCGCGGGATTGCTTGCCATCGCCGTGCACGATCAGGGGTACGCCGTCGAGGGTGGCGTGGACGAATGCGGGCACGACCGCCGCGTACGCGTGCCCGGGGGCTTGACGGGGCCCGAACACGTTGAAGAACCTGAACGCCAGTGTGTCGAGTCCGTAGGAGTGCTGCCACGCCAGCGCGTACTGTTCGGTCGCGAGCTTGCTGACGGCATACGGGCTCATCGGCATCGGTGTCATCGACTCGTGCTTCGGGAGTTCGGGGTTCGCGCCGTACACCGATGACGACGATGCGACGATCACCTGTGGTGGCCGTGGCTGCGCTCGTGCGGCTTCGAGGACGCGCAGCGTGCCGGTCGCGTTGGCGTCGTGGCTCGCTTCCGGATCTTGGATCGATCGAGGAACCGACGGGCGAGCCGCGAGGTGCACCACCGCATCCGCGCCTGCGATCGCCGATGCCAGCCCTTCGCGATCGAGGATCGACGCACGGTGCAACTCGCAGTCGATGCTGTGAAGGTTGGCCTCGTCGCCCGTCGAGAGATCGTCGATTCCCACGACCTGGCCGTGCCGGCTGAGGTGCTCTGCGACGTGCGACCCGATGAAACCCGCTGCACCGGTGACCAGGAACCTCACGCAGTGATCCTGGGGTCGGTGGTGAGCGTTGGGGCACGGATGAAGTCGACCAGGCTGTCGACGGTGTCGAACACCCGATTGCGGACTTCGTTCGGTTCGATCCCGGACGTCGGCACGTGCGTGATCATCGGGTGGAAGGGGCGGTCGCCCGTCTCGCCATCGGCGATCAGGTCCTCGTGGAGCTTCTCACCGGGACGTAGGCCGGTGAACACGATCTCGAGCGGCGGTGTGTGCTGGTCGGCGAAACGTCGCGCGACGTCGGCGATCTTGACCGGCTCGCCCATGTCGAGCACGAGAACCTCGCCGTCACGTCCGATCGCACCGGCGTTGATCACGAGCAGCGCTGCCTCCTCGACGAGCATGAAGTAGCGGGTGATGTCGGGATGGGTCACGGTGATCGGCCCGCCTCTCGCCGCTTGCTCACGAAACGCCGGCAGGACCGAGCCGCGCGACCCGAGCACGTTCCCGAAACGAACCGACACGTACGTGCCCGCCGCCGTCCTGCCCTTGTGCGCCGTGAGGCGCTCGGTGAGCCGCTTGGTGTACCCGAGCACGCTCGTCGGGTTGGCCGCCTTGTCGGTGCTCACGTTCACGAAGTGCGTCACCCCGACGTGTTCGGCCGCGTCGAGGACGTTCTGGGTGCCCACGACGTTCGTCTTCCACCCCTCGAGGGGCGCCGCCTCGAGGAGCGGGAGGTGCTTCAGCGCGGCGGCATGGAACACGACCTCGGGCCGATGTTGCTCGAACAGCTCGATCAACCGATCGCGATCTCGGATGTCGCCGAGGAGGAGGTCGTTACCGTCGAGCAGGGCCCGACCGTGGATCGAGAGTTGGACCGCGTGCAACCCGCTCTCGTCGCGGTCGAGCTTGAGCAGCGTCTTGGGTCCGAACCGTGCGAGCTGACGGCAGAGCTCGCTCCCGATCGACCCGCCGGCGCCCGTGACCAGCACTCGGCGACCGGTGATGTACCCGGCGACCGCATCGGCGTCGATGTCGGCGGGTCGGCGCCCGAGCAGATCGGCCTCCGAGACCGGGCGGATGTCGCTGACCCCGATCTCGCCGAACATCTCGTGCACCGACGGCAGCACCAGCAGCCTCAGACCGGCGTTCCCAGCGATCGAGTCGACGTCGCGGACGAGCCCGCTGGCCGCGCTCGGGATCGCCAGGAGGACGTCTTCGGCGCCGTATCTGGCGGCTACTTCGCGCATCTGGCTGATCGGTCCCTGGACCTTGACGCCGGAGATCGAGTAGCGACGCCGGTGCGGATCGTCGTCGAGGAGTGCGACGGGCTGATAGCGACTCGTGGGATCGGAGAGCAGTGCCTTGACGATCTGCTCGCCGCCCTCGCCGGCACCCACGATCAGCAGGGGTGCAGCTCCCATCAGTTCACGCTTCGTCTGCTTCTGCTGATACAACCGCCACACCGACCGGACCGCCACGGTGCCGGCGATCGCGACCGCCGCGGTGAGCGCAGGAACGGAACGTGGTGCACCGTCCATGAACCAGCCGACGTGCACCACCGACATCACCACGCCGGTCAGCAGCACGGTGGCCGCGAGTGCTGCGACCTCGTCGAAGCTGCCGTACCGCCAGCGCCGGGTGTACAGGCCGGTGCCGACTCCGAAGACACCCTGGCCGATGACGGCGACGACCCACGAACGCGCCGTCGCGTCGAACTCGAGCTCGGCGAGGGAGAAGTCGTAACGGCTGAACGTGGTCAGCGGCAGGGCCACGAACCACACGAGGCAATCGACCACGTAGTGCACCATCGGAAGTCGACGGCGGAGCGCTTGGACGAGTCGTCCCACGTCGGCCACCTCCGTTTCGGGCTCGTTCGACTGGCGTTGGTTCGGTTCGATCACGTTACTTGGTACCCGTCTGCCGGAGGGGCGGATGCGTCAGGTGGATCGGCTGTACTTGTCGAAAACTTGAATTTGCCGAGGAAATCCAGAAAAGGTTTGCATTACGCTGGCGTTATTGGTAGATTCATTTGCATGTTCTTGACGTTTCAGGCGGAAAACGACAAGGACTACCCCAAGGCGGACCACGATGACAGAGCAGCAGCCCGATGACCACGGGTTTACATTGATCGAGTTGCTGCTCGTCATCGTGGTACTGGGTCTCCTGGCCACGATCGTCGTGTTCGCAGTCGACGGGGTGTCGGCGAAAGCCGAAGCCGTCGGATGCGAAGCCGATCGTCGAGCGCTCTACGACGCGACGCAGGCGTACCTCGTGCGACGCAACGTCGATGTGATTCCAGCGGCCGATGCGACCCCCGACGGCGTCGAGAACACCCTCGTCGCCGCAGGTTTCCTGAGGTCGCCGTCGACGTACCACGATGTCGACGCCACGGGTCGCCTCGTCCAGGTCGCCGGCTCGCCCTGCCTCGTGTGAGACGCCGCCCGACATCGCCCGGAACAATTCCTCAAGTCGGCGCAGCGATCCGCCGATAAGGGGTTGGTGTCTGCCCCGACTGCGGAAGGTCGACGACACGAGATGAAGACGAAGCAGACCAAACAGCCGCTCAACCCGCTGGCGTCGCCGGCCGTCATCGGCCTCGAGGGTGGGCGTCATCGAGCCCGCCGATCGCAGCGGTCCCGTCGTCGTCGCGACCGTATCGTGACCACGTTCTGGGCGTTCGCCGCGATCGGATCGGTGAGCGCCGCCGCGTGGGCGGGTTACTCGTACTTCCGCGAGAATCAGCAGACCGAGCGCGTCGAGATCGAGCGCCGTCGCGCCGAGTCCGACGACCTCACCACCGATCAGATCATCGACCGCCTCGGCGAGCAGCCACGCTGGAATGGGCCCGGCAACCCGTCCTTCGGCGTCGGGGAAGCGCCCGTCGCAACGACTCCGTGACGAGCGACGCACGGTGTCCGGTGGCCCGATCCAACACTGCCAGCTCGAGATTCTCGCGTCCGCCGTCGCGCCGACGCCCGCGACGCGACTGAAGCGCCAACATCTGGCACCATCGTGGACGAGATGACGACACCATCCGACGAGCCAGGAGACGTCCCGCGGCTTCCCGACGCGCCCCCGATGCAGACTCCTGACGGCGGCGCCGAGGTGCCGTTCTTGCCTCCTCCGCCGCCCGTCCAGGCGCCGACGACCGAACCCGTGCCGTTCGACGCCAAAGCGTTGGTCGATTCGCAGCGGCACGTCAACACGAACCCGTCGTACGGTGAGCTGCCGAGGAGTACGCCGGAGAGCCGCGAGGCCACTCGGCAACTTCGTCAGGAGGCGGATCGCAGGCGTCGGCGCGATGCGCTGCTCGTGTGGACGGTCGGTGTCATCGTGGTCGGCGGAGTGACCACCGCCGGCTTCCTCGCCTACCGCGCCTATCAGAACGACCAGGATCGACAAGCCGCTGAACGCGAGGCAGCGAGCGACGGCGGCTCGGACGGAGATCCGGCCGCGTCGCTCGGGCCATTGGACGAGCCGTCCGCCGTCATCGACGGGCTCGACACCCTCGACGACCCGGCGAGCCCGAGCGCCGGCGGCGTCCTCGGGGCGCTCGACGACGCTCAGGGTGTCGTCGACGACATCAACGGAGGCGGTGGAACCGACCCCGGCGGCGAGCCCTCATCGTTGACGGAGCCGTCGGTCACCACCGAGCCACGGGGGGCGACGACACCCCCGACGTCACCCCCGACGTCACCCCCGACGTCACCCCCGACGGCGGCGCCGTTCGAGAGCCTGTTCGACGTGGTGCCGCGTGACGTCCTCGCGGCGTCGACGCGGCTGCTCGACGCCGAGGGCTTCGAGATCTATCGGATCGAGGTCGCCGTGTTCGCCGAGCTCGACCCCTCCGGCTACACCGCGTTCGTCGAGTGGGCGCGGATGCGTCCTCAGGCCGATCCAGGGTCGGAGGTGTTCGCCGTCCTGCCGACCGATACCGATGGATTCATCGCGATCGCGTTCGAGCGCGACGGCGACGATGTCGTGCGCTTGCTGGTCAGCAGTACCGACCCCGACCTCCACATCGATCAGGCTTCCTGAGCCGCCGGTCGTCGACGCTCGGCCAACACCGTCACGACTCTGTGGCAGCCGAAGCGACCGAACTCGTCGCTTCGTGTGCCGCAAACCATCGATGTGGACTCTGCGGAAGCCGAACGGACCGATGACGTCGCTTCGGCTGCCACAGAATTCGAATGGGCGGCGCCGACCGACACAGCCTGCCCGGGCGAGCGGCGCCCGACCCGAGCTCACTCCGTCGACGACTCAGCGGCGAGCCGCAGTACCTCGCCCTCGGGGAACCGACCGAGCCAGCCGCCGATCACCTCACCATCCGGGCTCAACAACGCCGCCGCTGGTTGACTACGGATGCCGAACACCTGCCAGGAGATGAACGTCTCGTCCCAGTACATCGGGAAGCTGACGGTGCCGCCGCGCTCGACGAAGTCGACGGCCAGATCGGAGTCATCCTGGGTGCCGAGGCCGATCACCCGGATCTCGTCGGTGTGCTCTCGAGCGAACTGCTCGACGTCGGGGGCCTCCCGACGGCACACTGGTCAATGCGGCGCCCAGAACCACACCAGCAACGGCTTTGCGGCGGGCAGTTCGTTCTTCAGCTGGACCCAACCGCCCTCGCCGTTGATCTGGCGGACGGCGACCTCGGGGAGCGGGCTCGAGGCCGCGGCGGCCTCGTCGACCGGGAGTCGCGGAACCGGTCCGGGCTGCGGGTCCGGCAGCTCGATTCCCGCAGGCCGATCGGACGTGGCGCCCCCGCAGGCGGCGACCAACAGCCAGGCCGCGAGCCCGACCGACACGATCCGTCTCCTCATGGCGGCCGAAACCCTGCCGGGACGTCGACGCATTCCCGTGACGCCCACGCGTACGCCGGCCGTTTCCTCGGCCGTTCTTGTGGATCTCGTCAAGCCCGGCGACTCACGGTGACGAGGGTCGCACCGCCGGTTGAGGCAGCCGTCAAACCTTCGGCGCCTCTTGAACCACCAGGCCCGCCGAATGGTGCACACTCGGAACCAAGGAAACATGCGTGCTCTCGGAGCACAGGCGGAAGGACACCAACGATGCGACCACAGCGCACCGACGCAGCGCGATCGCCGATCACGGCGATCGCTGCTCGAGCGTCGAGCACAGAGGCCGACGACGAGCCGGCCGACGGCGGATTCACGCTCCCGGAACTGCTCGTGGTCGTCGCGATCGTCGGGTTGCTCGCCGCCGCCGCCACGCTCGCCGTGTCGGGGATGAGCACTCAGGCGTCCGGCACCGGATGTGACGCCGACCGGCGTCAGTTGCAGATCGCGACCGAGGCCTACTTCGCCCAGACCCGCGTCGACATGATCCCCGCCCTCGGCACCGACCACGACGCCGTCGAGCGCACCCTCGTCGCCGCCGGCTTCCTCACGACCGCCAGCAAGCACCACGACCTCGATGCCGCCGGCATCCCGACCCCCGGGAGCGATTCCCCATGCTGAAGTTCTTCCGACGCAAGGCCGCACCGGCCGATGTGCTGCCCGCCAGAGCGGATCTCCGGATCCGGAACCTCCTCGACGACCCCGCCCTTCGGCGAGCGATGGGTCTCGACGGGGCCGAAGCCCCTTCGATGGAGGCACCGGCCGATCAGCCGGTTCGGCCGCTGCGACTCGGCGATGTCGGGCATCGCGTGACCGAGCACCCTCGGCGGCGCCTCGTCGTCCACACCCCGCCATCGTGTCATCGTCGTCGGGTCGTCGAGCTCGTGTTCGACGACGCCGCCGCTTGACCCCGCCACCACCGCCACGTCGCGCCACCACCCGCCACATCACACCACCCGCCACATCACACCACCCGCCACATCACACCACGTCACACCACCACCCGCCAGGTCACACCACCACCCGCCAGGTCACACCACCACCCGCCAGGTCACACCACCCGCCACATCACACCACCCGCCACATCACACCACCGCAGGCCACGTCACACCACCACCGCCACATCACACCACCCGCCACATCACACCACCGCCACGTCGCACGACCACCGCCACATCACACCACCCGCCACATCACACCACCGCCACGTCGCACCACCACCGCCACATCACACCACCCGCCACGTCGCACCACCACCGCCACGTCGCACGACCACCGCCACATCACACCACCCGCCACGCCACGTCGCACCACCACCCGCCACGCCACGTCACACCACCACCCGCCAGGTCACACCACCACCCGTCACACCACGACCGCCATCACACCCGCCAGCACCTCCCGCCGGACCAGCGTCCCGGTCGTCGATTCTCACCAGCCGGCGACCGGGACGAAGTCGCGCACGCGCAGCCTCGTCATGGAAGCCAGCGCGATCAGGCGTTGGCGGCGAGATCGAGCACCTCGTCGACCGGGAACATGCCCCGCCACGATCCGAGCACCTCGCCGTCGGGTGACAGCAGGACCGCTGCCGGCTGGCTCGACACGCCGAAGGCCAGCCACGAGTCGAACGTCTCGTCCCAGTACATCGGGAACGAGTACGTCGTGCGCGATTCGACGAAGTCGACGGCATACGGCCCGTCGTCCTGCGCGCCGAGGCCGATCACCCGCACCTCGTCGGTGTGCTCTCGAGCGAACTGCTCGACGTCGGGGGCTTCCCGACGGCAGGTTGGTCAATGCGGCGCCCAGAACCAGACGAGCAGCGGTCGATCGGCCGGCACCTCGTTCTTGAGGTTCACCCAGCCCGGTCCGCAGTTGATCCGGCGAACCGCGAGATCGGGGAGCGGATTGCCGGTCGACTCGGGGCGCAAGTCCAGTGCCGGCGGCGGGCCATCCGCGGACGCGGCGGCCGTCGGCGAGTTGTCGCGGGAACACGCCTCGTCCGGCCAGAGGACACTCGGCTCGGGAGCCGATTCCGGTGGTGGTTCCGCGGCTGGTCCCGTGGCTGAGTCGTCCATGGCTGAGGTCGTCCGTGGCTGGGTCGTCCGTGGCTGGGTCGTCCGTGGCTGGGTCGTCCGTGGCTGGGTCGTCCGTGGCTGGGTCGTCCGCCGGCTCGACTGCGGCACCGACAGCCGTGTCGACGACTGCATCGTCGGACGGAACGGGCGCCGGCTCCGGTGCGGGTTGCTCGACCGGCGCCTCGGTCGACTCGGTCCGAGACGTCGAGGCGTCCGATGTCGAAGGCGTGGCCGGGGCGTCGGCGGCGGGAGCGTCGGTCGACGTCGATCCGCACGCTGTGACGGCCATAGCTCCCACGGCGACCAGGGCGACCAGGGCGACCGAACGACGGCGAGCTCGCATCACGCCAGTCTGGCAGCCACCGCTCGCGGTGCCGGGTCGTTTCGCAAATCGTTCTCGATCGCCGGACGATGACCTGGCCGATCCCGACGTTCGAATCGGGCATCCACCTGGTCACGCTTCTGGCTCACGCGTGTGAGGCGACCCGGATCGTTCCGGGAGCCCGGTCGAGCAGCCACGCCCGATCCGCGTCCCGCCGTCGGCCAGCACGGTCGGCGCCGGCGGCACGCGACCGTCGTCGAGCACGGCGAGGAAGTTGGCCACGATGTCGGCATCCCCATTGCGAACCCGCGTGTTCCGCCATGATGCCCACCACGAGCTCGCCTGTGAGACCTCGCGGTACTGACGGGTGTGGATCCTGGCGTCGTAGACGTCGCACACGCTCGCGATGCGAGCGAGCGTCTGGATCTCGGCGGCGACGATGGCGATCCGTCCCGCGGCCCGGATCCGGTGACCCAGACCGCGGTATCAGCCGCCGACTCCGACCGCTCGACGCTGGTTCCGCGCGGTCCCGATCAGGGTGCCAGCGGGGTCTGGCTGGCCGTCACGAGGGATTGCCACACGGCGTCGTCTTCGTAGCCGAGCGCCCAGAGTGCCACCCCGCCCCAACCAGCCCGCCGGGCGATCTCCACACGGCTGGCGATCCCCTCGGAGTCGACCCAGTGGACCTTGCGGTACTGGACGCAACTCGTCACGCCGTCGTCGACGTTCAGGGCGTACGGAAACGACCACTCGCCGACGATCGGGTCGAAAGCCGGCACGCCGGCGCGACGCGTCGCGAGATCGTTCACGGATCGGGCGGTGACGTTGGTGCGGCCCTCGGCGGACGCCGGGCACTCACCTACCGTGGACACGACCCAGTTCGACCCGTATGACGGAACGCCGAGGACGAGCTTGTCGTGGTACTCCTCGGGGACCACCGCCGAGGTGCCGTCGACCGCGTTCTGCACCCACGGCAACGGTGAGATCGGACCCGGTTCGGCGACCGAGTAGTCGTACGCCATCAGACGGATCGCGTCGGCGTGCGCAGCGATCGCGCCGTGGTCGTACACCCAGTAGCCGGCGCTCGCGGTGACCTCGCCGTCGACGATCGTGACGTCCCAGACGGGCGGAATGCTGATGGTCAGCGTGCGATCGGTGGCGTGCAGCTCGTCGGCCAGCTCCTCGACGAACGCCACCCACGCCGGACGGGTGGTCGCCCAGGTCGATGCGTCGTCCGCGAACGCAAACTGCTCGTAGTCGAGATCGATCCCGTCGACGTCGTACTCGTCCGCGAAGTCGAGGATCGCATCGACATGCTGTGAACGGGTGGTGGGGTCGGCCAGGATCGCCGCCATCTCTCCGGCCGGCATCTGGTCGCGGATCGACGGGACGAGACGAGCGTTGGCGTCGCCGATCCGATCGAGGAAGGTCGACGTCTGCTCGTCGGACGAGTTCTCGTCGATCACGATCTCATCGACGCTGCGACTGCCGAACCAGAACGGCGACACCTCCCGAATGCGATCGAAGCGGAGCTCCGTCTCCGGCAGGGTGTCGCCGAGCGTCCAGTACGGCGCCCACACGTCGATCGGAACGGCGCCGGGTGGCAGCGGAGGCGGTTCGTTCCGGTCACCACGGGTGAACGCGAAGCCGGTGACGACGAGGGCCGTCAGGGCGAGCACCGCGATCGTTGCCACCCGCCGACCGCCCGTCGATTCGGCGCGTCCGAGCTGGTCGAGCCAGGACGCGATCGGCGAGCCCCGACGTGCGACGGGCCGCAGATCTGGGTGGTCGGGGTGGAACAGTTCGGCCAGGTCGGCGAGCCGGAGCGGTGCGAGCGAGTCGACGAGGGTGACCCCTTGCGTTCGCTGGAGATCGGCCACGTTGGGCACGCCCAGCACTCGGCATCCGGCCGCCAGGGCCGACCGAACGCCGGTCGGTGAGTCCTCGATCGCGAGGCAGTCCTCCGGCGCCACACCGCACGCGTCGGCACCGAGCAGGTATGGCGTCGGCCCCGGTTTGCCCTGCCCGTACGGGACCTCGTCGCCGGTGACGGACGCCACGAACGAGCCGTCGGGAAGAGCTGCGAGCACGGGATCGACGAAACGGCGCCACGACATCGTCACGAGCGCGCACGGCACGCCGGCATCGTGCAGATCAGCGAGCAGTTCTCGAGCGCCCGGTCGCCAGGGGATGCGTCGGTGGAGCCGGGCGATGACGCCGTCGAGCAGCCGGTCGACGATCTCCTCGGGCGGCAGGGGGACCTGACCGTGTTCGCGGATGTACTCGGCCGAATCGAGCAGGTCGAAGCCGACGACCGCCTCGGCGTGGTGATCCGGCCACTGATGGCCGAACTCTTCGACGAGATCGCGCTCGGCCGCGAACCAGTACGGCTCGGTGTCGACCAGCGTGCCGTCCATGTCCCACAGCACGGCCGCCGGCAGGAGCCCCGTGCTGGTGCCGTCGGCGTCGAGCTGCGTCACTCCTGTACGAGCTCGATCAAGGTGCCGAAGCTGCCCTTCGGGTGCACGAACGCCACGGTGGTACCGCGACTGCCGGGGCGGGGCGCCTGATCGATCGGTGTCGCCCCGGCTGCGATCATCGCTTCGAGCGCGGCCGCGCAGTCGTCGACCCGATAGCCGACGTGATGCAGGCCCTCGCCGCGCTTCTCGATCGACTTCGCGATCGGAGAGTCGGGTCGGGTCGCCGCGGTCAGCTGGATGTAGCTGTCGGCCACCTTGACGAGGGCCTCCTCGACGCCGTCGCTCTCGACGATCTCTCGATGGTGGACCTCGGCACCGAAGGCCTTGGCGTAGTAGTCGATCGCCGCGTCGAGGTCGCGCACGGCGATGGCGATGTGATCGATCTCGGTGAGGATCATGCAACCATTCTGCCTGCCCGTCGACCGTGTCGTGGGTCGTCGGGTGAGTTGTTCGCGGTGGATGTCACCACCTACCGGCGGTCGTGCCACCTGCCGCGCCGGAACTCGGCGAACGCCGAGGCCGTCGAGACGTTGCCGGCCCCATCGGTGCACGTGACGGTCAGCTCGAACTCCGGAGCGGTGAAGATGTGGAACCACGGCGTCTCGACGTGGTCGTTCCGGTTCCGTGCGGTGATCAGCAGCACCAGGTCATGATCGTCGACGGCGAAACCGTTCAGCGATGCGTCCGTGGTCACGTCACCCCGATCGTCGGTGCAGGTCGCACCGACACGGAACCAACCGATCTTGTGGCCGACTGCGATCGGCGTCAGCTCTGCGGTTGCCACGGGTGGCGTCGCGTCCGGTCCGGCGTCGACGAAGACTGCTGCGGTGCGGGCGGGTACCGAGAAGGCACCCGTCGCCGGGTCGAACGACGCCGATCTCACCGTAGCGTCGACCGACTCGGCGAGCACCGGGTGCAGCACGACCGGCGCACCGGTCATCGAGTCATCGACATGCTCCACCGATTCGTCGGTGGGGTTGAAGACGACGATCACGCCCTCCGCGCCGGCATCGAGATCGGTGAGGCCGTCGACGTCGTCGCGGATCGACATCACGATGAGCCCCGGTGTCTGGTCGGCTCCGGTGTTCCCGAACGAGAGCCGTCGTTGGATCTCGTCCGCCGTCTCGAGCCGGAACAGCGGCGAGCTCTGCCGAATCTGCAGCCACTCGCGAGTGACCGCGACGTTGAGTTCGATATCGGACGCGTCCGGGACCAGATCGGCGTTCGCGAGGATCGGGGCCTGGATGGGCCAGTTCGACTCGTTCTTCTCGGCCACAGGCAGGCCGACACCGAAGTTGTTCGACCGGTACGTGAAGTCCAACCGGTTGAACCAGTCACCGGAGTTGAACGAGTCGCGGTCGAGCGACTTGGACCTCAACATGTCTTGGCCTGCGTGTAAGAACGGCACGCCCTGCGACAGGGCGACGATCGCGTTGCCGACGTTCTGCGCACGAACCCGTTCGGCCATCGTCGTGTCGACCGGGTGGTGGTACTGGCCGATGTCGAACAGGGTCTGATTGTCGTGCGCGGCGATGTAGACGATGTTCTCCTGGGGGTCGGCGGTGTAGCCGGCGGGGGACCCGTTGTAGTCCACCTCGGCACCCGTGACCGTGGCGCCGGTACGGTCCACGAACTCGTAGGAGGCCAGGTTGCCTGCGAGTCCGACCCGGATCTGGTCGGCCGACAACAGCAGCTCGTTCAGTGCCGTCGACTCCGACAGTCCCCCGTTGCTGTCGTACCAGAGTCCGTTGACGTAGCCCTGGTTGTCGAGCAACGACTGCCCGTCGTCGAACGGGCCGCCGCCGCGCACCGCGTCGCGCAATCGGTCGGAGAAGGTGCCGGTGCCGGTGCCGGCCATGTTGAGTTGTGTCGCCTGTTCGAAGCGGGCGTCATCGGCGACCTCGCCGAAGTTCCAGCCCTCCCCGTACAGGTAGATCGACGAGCCGTCGACCCCGTCGTCCGCGACGGTCAAGTCGTCGAGCGCCGCCCGCAGATCGAGCAGGTTCTGCTTGCTGTGGTGGCCCATCAGATCGAATCGGAAACCGTCGACCTTGTACTGCTTGGCCCACGTGACGACCGAGTCGATCATGAGCTTGCCCATCATCTCGTGCTCGGTCGCCGTGTTGGCGCAGCACGTCGAGGTGGCGACCGTGCCGCTCTCGTCGAGGCGGTGGTAGTAGCCGGGCACGATCCGGTCGAGCACCGAGGTGGGCGCCTGCCCGGACGAGTTGGTGTGGTTGTAGACGACGTCCATCACCACGCGCAGCCCCGTCTCGTTGAGCGACTGCACCATCTGGCGGAACTCGACGATGCGCTGCGTCCCGTTCGGGTCGGTGGAGTACGAGCCCTCCGGTGTCGTGTAGTGGTAGGGGTCGTATCCCCAGTTGAAGCCGTCGAGGTCGGCGGTCGCGGTGACCGCCGCCTGCTGCTGCTCGGAGTCGGCCGGGTACGTCGCCAGCTCTGTCGGGTCAGGCTCGACCCGTTCCGCCGGGTTCTCGTTGATCGTCGCGATGTCGAACGTCGGGAGCAGGTGAACGTGGCTGAGACCGGCGTCGGCCAGCGCTGCGAGGTGCTGCATGCCGTTGGAGTCGCCGTCGGTGAAGGCCGCGAAGGTGCCGCGCTCGGTCGGCTCGACGGTCTCGTCGAAGATCGAGAAGTCGCGGACGTGGAGCTCGTAGATCGAGACGTCCTCGGGCCGAGCCAGATCGGGTTTGGCGAGTCCGTCCCAGCCGGGCGGTTCCAGCGTCGGTTCGTCGAGGTCGACGATCTGGCTGCGCGTCGAGTTCATCGACAGCGAGACCGAGTACGGGTCGGTGACGACGTTCGTCTCGACGGCTCCGGTCGCGGGAACGAAGACCTCGACCTCGAACAAGTAGTAGTTCCCGTCCCACGATGCGTTCCCAGTGGTCGACCAGATGCCGGTCGCCGGATCGAAGGTCATCGACGAGGTCGACGATGTGGTGGCCGGATCGGCGTCGTCGAACAGATGGAGGGTCACCGTCTTCGCCGTCGGCGCCCACAGCTTGATGGTGGGGACGCCTGCGTCCCAGACGACGCCGAGCTCGGTGTCGGTGGCGTAGAGGTCGTCGAGCACGCCCGGGATCTGCAATCCGGTGGCGTCGACGCGCACGCCGGCGTCGACGGCCTGGACGGCAATCTGGCCCGTCAGGATCGTCGGCACCTCGACGAGCGAGCCGGCCGGAACGGTGAGCGTCGGCAGGCCGTCGAGATGCAGGAAGCCGTCATCGGCCGCGAACGGTGCACCGGGTGTCAGGACGATGCACGTGCCACCATCGATCCCCGCTGCCGTGAGCGTCAGACCGCCGACCGGGGAGTGACAGAGGGAGTAGTCGACGCTGGGGTCGTCGGCGACCGCCCAGACGATGGTGTCCTCGTCGACCCAGTGTGCACGCTGCTCGTCGATGTCGCCGGGCGCCGCACCGGTCCCGACGATCGGGAGCACGTAGTGCGGAGTGGCCGGGTCGGAGGGGTTCTCGCCGGAGAGCTGCCACACCTCGTAGCCCCACGGGTCGAACGACAGGAACTGGTCGGGTCCGGGATCCTTCTGGTCGCCCCGGTGGACGATGTAGGCGAGTTGCGGTGCCCCGTCGACCACCGGTACCTCGAAGACCGGTCCGAACACGTCCTGCTCGGTCCAGCGTACGGGTTCGGGCCATTGGGTCGGGCTGACCGAGCCATCCCAGACGTGGAGACCCCAGAAGTCGTTGAAGTCCGGGCTCGAGTTGTCGCCGTAGTCGGCGTCGTCGCGGTGATAGTGGATCGTGGCGACGTCCTCGGCCGCGCCCCGCGACGGGTAGATCTCGGCGTCGCCCGACTGCTTCCAGACGGTCGGCGTGGCAGCCGGGACGAAGCTCTCGTCGGGGCCCGGATCCTTGGCGTCGCCACGGTGGATGATGAAATTCAACGGCTGTGACGAGTCGGTGATGTCGACCGTCCAGTAGGCGCCGTAGTCGTCGACGCCGTCGGGCGGCTTCGGCGACGTCCAATCGGTGCCCTCGGCCGGATCGATCGCATCTCCCCACAGATGCAGACCCCAGAAGGTGGTGAAATCGGGGCTCGGTGTGCCGTAGTCGCCATCGTCGCGGTGATACCGGATCGTGGCGTAGCCCTGGGCGTCGGCCTGGCTCGTGTAGATCGTCTCGTCGTCCTGGTTGATCCAGATCTCCGGGTGGGCGTCGGCATCGAAGAACCGGTCGTTCGGCGTGTCCTTGGCATCGCCCCGGTGGATGATGAAGTTCACCTGGCTGTCGGATCCGCCGCGGCGGATCCACGCGAACCGACCGAACTCGTCCTCGCCCTCGAACGCACCTGGAGACGTCCATTCGGTCGCCTCGGCCGGATCGATCGCGTCGCCCCACAGGTGCAGACCCCAGTAGTCCTCGAAGCTGGTCGCGTCGACATGGTCGCCGTAGTCGCCGGCGGGTCGCTGATAGTGGACGATCGCGTAGTCGAAGCCGCCGAAGGTCGGCGTGGTCTCCTCGCCCACGGCAGTGGCGATCTTGTCGGACGAGATCGCCCCGGATCCGTTGTCGGCGATCGCCTTGAACACGAGCGGGGTTCCGGGCGCCAGATCCGACACGTCGTAGAAGACGCGGTAGGGAGCGTTGTCGTCGGTGCCGATCGGGGTGAACGTGGCACCGTCGTCGGTGGAGACGGCGAAGGTGACCTCGGTGGAGGCGTCGTCGGACAGCGATACGGCGACCTCGACCCGACCGAGCACGTCGGCGCCCGCCGCCGGTGCGGTCATCGTCACGACGGGTGCGACCGACGGAGTCGCGGTCGGGCGATCGGCCCGGTACAGCCGGATACCCAGGCCCGGCACGTCGACCGTGACGTTGCCGGCGGCGTCGCTCGCGATCGCCGGACCGGTGCCGGGCCAGAGCTCGGTGAACGAGGTCGATGGCGAGTCGGTGACGAACGACGCCGAGTCGGCGGCCTCGCTGTTGTTCAGTGCCACGACGTACTCGACGCGTTCGCTGCGCTCGATCCGGCTGAAGGCGAGGATGCCGGCGTTGGGTTCGCTGTACCGCTGGAGCTGCGCGCCCCTGGTGAGGGTCGGATGCGCGTTCAGGAGGGCACCGAAGTCCGCCAACGTCCGATACAGCGGATGCGTGCCGTCGAAGTTGTCGTCGGCGGGCGTCGCAGTGGTACCGATGTTGTCGTCGTCGTTGTACGTGCCGACGGCGCTGGGCATCATGTCCTGGCGGGCATCCTGGTCGCCGCCGTCGCCGACGAAGCCCTGTTCGTCGCCGTAGTACACGACCGGTATCCCGCGCCCGAAGTACATCAGCGCGTGGGCGAGCTCGTCGCGGGCGACCAGCTCGGCGTCGTCGGCGCCGCCGTTGTCCTGTCCGAGGAACAGCCCGACGCGTCCGATGTCGTGGTTGCCGAGGAAGAGCGGAAGTGCGTAGGCGTTGCTGTCGGCGTCGGTGTAGTAGTCGTCCGCGGCGTACAGCCCGGCGACGTTGTTCGTCGGCCCGCTCTGGGAGGCGAAGTTGCGGGCGGTGCCCTGGAACGCGAAGTCGAGCGTGGCGTCGAGGGGCAGCTCGGTCGAGAACCGGCTGAGGAATTGGACGTCGAAGTCGAAGACCTCGCCGAACATGAAGAAGTCGTCCTTGCCCAGCGAGGACGCATGCGATCGCAGCTCGGGGCCGAAGGCTTGCCAGAACTCGTCGTTGACGTGCTTCACGGTGTCGATCCGGAAGCCGTCGACGTCGAAATCGGTGACCATGTCCTTGAAGATCTGGATCAACCCGTCCTGCACCCCGGGCTTCTCGGTCCACAGGTCGTCGAGGCCGAAGAAGTCGCCGTACAGACTGTTCTCGCCGCTGAAGGTGCTGTTGCCACGGTTGTGGTAGTTCGCAGGATCGTTGAGGAACGAGGGCGACTTCACCGTGGCGTCGGCTGCGTCGTCGAAGGACGGCGTGTAGGGGAAGCTGACCGCCGGGTCGATCGCCGGGAACGTGCCCGTACCTGCGTAGGCCGAATCGTCGAAGGGAGCACCGGTCGCGTCGAGGTAGGGCGAATCCGACTTCGAGATGTAGGGCGGGTCGGCCGGCCTGGGCACCTCCTCGTAGGTGATCACGTCACCGGTGTGGTTGGCCACGATGTCGAAGTACACATCGATGCCGAGCGTGTGGGCGGCGTCGACGAAGGCCGTCATCTCGGCGTTGGTGCCGAAGTGCGGATCGATCGCGGAGTAGTCGATCTGCCAGTAGCCGTGGTAGCCGGCGCTGAGGCCGCCGGGTGCGCCTCCCACCCACCGGTTGGTGAACTGTGGGGTCAGCCACACCGCGCTGACGCCGAGATCGTCGAGGTAGGGCAGCCGGGCTGTCAGGCCGGCGAGATCGCCGCCGTGGTAGAAGCCCTTGTGGGTGGGGTCGAAACCGTTGACCAGCGGGTCACCCGACGTGTCGCCCGCGCTGTCGTTGGTGGGATCACCGTTGTCGAAGCGATCCGGCATGACGAAGTAGAAGACGTCGTCGGCTGCCGCCTCGCGAACGGGTGCACGCACCAGGAGCTCATCGCCGGGCTCGGCCGTTCCGCCGCTGCCACCGGTGTCGATCGTGAACTCGTTGGTGCTCGAGACGAACGTGAACGTGACGGGTCGGTCCGTGACGGTGAACGCGAGGTTGTCGGCGGGGTAGCTCTCGTCCCACGCCTCGCCGATCGCCGCCTTCGCCTCGTAGGCGCCGGCCGGGATCGCATCGGTCGTGAGTGTGTAGGTTTCGTCGCCGTCGGGATCCTGCATCCACGAGAGCAGGCAGTCGGGTTGCCAGTCGGCGGGGCAACCGACCGCCGCCTGGTAGTCGCCCGGCGCCGTGACGATCCGGTCGTTGACCGAATCGGCGACCCAGGTCGACGCAGCGTCGAAGTAGAAGGTGACCGCGGTCTCGGCGGCAAGCGCGAGGGAGACGTCGGCAGCGGGGTAGGCGACGTCCCAGGTGTCGTTCAGCGCGACCTTGTAGTTCCAGTCGCCGGCCGGGATGGTGTACGTCGCGCGGAACACATCACCGATCACGTTGGTCAGCTCGGTGACCGAGCACTCCGGCTGCCAGTCGCCCGGGCAGCCGAGCTCGCTCTGGAAGTCACCCGCGACCGCGGCCGCCGTCACGGGGGGCGCGGCCGGTGTGACCGTCACCGCGACGTCGTTGGTCGACAGGTCGAACGAGAACGCAACCGTGTCGCCATCCGCCGACGTGAACGGCACGTTTCCAGCCGGATAGGACGTGTCCCAGGCCTCGCCGAGCGCGACCTTGAACTCGTGGTCACCGCCGGGAATCAGGTCGGTGGAGAACTCGTACACGTCATCACCGTCGATGTCCTGCATCCATGACCGGAGACAGTCGGGCTGCCAGTCGCCGGGGCATCCGAGCTCGGACTGGAAGTCGCCTGCGGCAGTGGCGATCGTCGAGTTGACGTCGTCGGTCGCCCAGTGCGTCTCGTGATCGTAGAAGAAGGTCACGTCGGACTCGGCGGCGACGGCGAGGGGAAGGTTCGCCGCCGGGTAGGCCTCGTCCCAGGAGTCGTTCAGGGCGGCCTTGTACTCCCAGTTGCCGGCCGGAACCGCAAAGGTCGCCCGCCAGACGTCGTCCACGGCGTCGAACGACAGCTCCGTCGCAGCACACTCGGGTTGCCAGTCGCCCGGACACCCGAGCTCCTGTTGGAGGCTGCCGGCCATCGCCACGGTCGTCGGTTCGGGCGTGTGGTCGGCGCGGCCGACCGATGGTGTGACGGACGCAACGACGATGCCGGCTGTGGCGCCGGCTGAGATCCAACGACGAGTGCTCATGACGTTCCCCCGGGGCGTGACGTTCGGTCCACAACCGCCGCCGGCCGTGGTTCCGCCCACGGAGAGCTTGCCGCAAATCCGGCATCGCCGAAAGAGGTCGGCCGGCTTTCAGGGACTTTCAGTGCGCTCCGTCGTCGACGAGTGCGTCAGATGCGGGTGCGGAACCTCGTGATGTTGGCGGCACCGATGCGCTCGCGCTTGGCCGGATCGTCGATACCAAGGCCTTCTTCCGGCGCGAGGCAGAGCACGCCGAGCTTGCCCTCGGCCTGGTTCCGGTGCACGGTGAGCGCCGCCTCGCCGACCCGGTCGAGGGTGTAGACGTCGCTCATGATCGGGTGGATCCTGCCCTGGTCGATCAGCTTGTTGGCGGCCGACGCCTCGTGATAGTTGGCGAAGTGCGACGAGAGGAGCCGCTTGAGCTTCATCCAGAAGTGACGGTTGTCGAACTCGATCATGTACCCCGACGTCGCGGCGCACGTGACCACCGTGCCGCCGCGCTTCACCGCGAAGATCGACGCGCCCATCGTCGAGCGACCAGGGTGCTCGAAGACGATGTCGGGGTCCTCACCGACGAGCTCGCGGATCTTCTTGCCGAACCGGCGCCACTCGCCTTCGTCCTGGGTGTGCTCGTCGGACCAGAATTGGTAACCCTCGGCGCGCCGGTCGATCACGGCCTCACAGCCCATCCGGTTGAGGAGCTCGGCACGTTCGGGCGACGACACCACGCCGATCGGCGTGCCGCCACCGTTCAGCACGTACTGGATGGCGTAGCCGCCGATGCCCCCGGTGGCACCCCAGACGAGCACCGTGTCGCCCTGCTTCATGCTTGCACCGTTCCGGCCGACCAGCATCCGGTACGACGTCGAGTTGCAGAGCGCGTTGACGGCCGCCTCCTCCCAGGACAGGTGCGTCGGCTTGGGCATCAGCTGGTTGGCCTTGACGATCGAGAGGTCGGCGAGCCCGCCGTAGTTGGTCTCGAAGCCCCAGATGCGCTGATTGAGCGCGAGCATCGAGTCGTCATGGGCGGTGGGGTCCTGGTCGTCGACGTGATTGCAGTGCACCGTCACGCGGTCGCCGGGCTTCCAGTTGCGGACCGCGCTGCCGATCTGCAGCACGACGCCGGACGCATCGGATCCGATCACGTGGAAGGGCTGGCTGTGGCGCTTCGCCGACTCGGACTCGCGCGCCAGTCGGTCGAGGAAGCCGAACGTCGGGAGTGGCTCGAAGATCGACGTCCACACGGTGTTGAAGTTGATCGAGCTCGCCATGACGGCGATGTAGACCTCGTCATGTGCGAGCTGGGGGGTGGGGACGTCGTCGACGTGGATCGACTTCGTCGGGTCCTTCGCGTTGGACTCGACGCCCTCGAACATGTCGACCTCGTCGCGGCGCACGAATGCGGCACGGTACGACTCGGGGATGGGGATGGCTGCCAGCTCGTCGCCTGACGCACCGGCCTGGATCGCTGCGAGGATCTGCTCCATGGCCCGATGTTACTGATGAGTAACTCGCGCGACGAAACGAACCAGAGCCGCACGCTCCGAGCCGTCGGTCCCGTGCGGTTCGTCAGTCGGATGGGCCTGCGAGGACCTCGCGCAACCGCAAGCGTCGTCCGGTACGCACGATCGCACGACGGAACACCACCGCTCCCAGCCGGCCGACCAACACCACCGAAGCGACCAGCAGCGTCAGCGACACGACGTACTCGACGGGCGACCCGGCACCGATCGCGATGCGGTACGGCACGATCATCGGCGAGAGCAAGGGCACGTAGGCGAGGACCGCGGCGAGCGTGGTCTCCGCAGCGGAGATCGAGATGATGTAGCCGACGACGAGGATCATCGTGAGCGGCGTGATGACCGCGCCCGCCTCCTCCTGGCGCGACACCAGAGCCCCGAGTGAGCCGGCGAGGGTGAGGTACAGCGCGAGCCCACCCACGAACCAGACGCTCGAGACCGCGAGGGTGCGGCCGAGCGCTTCGGGCAGATCGTCACCGACGGCGAAGCGTACGACGACGGGAATCGCCCCGGCCAACAGGGTCACGAGCCCGATGCAGCCGACACCGATCACCTTGCCGAACAACATCGATCGTGGCGGCACGATCGCCAGCAGCACCTCGCTGACCCGATTGGACTTCTCGATCGCCACGCCGCTCGCCACCTGGCTGGTCAAGACGACCGTGAGGAGGTAGAGCACCAGGGTCAGGCCGAAGGCCGCGGCCTGACGGCCGCTGCGCTCGGTGTCGACCGGCTCGATGACCGGTGTCGCCGATCCGAACGCATCGACCACCTGCCCCGGATCGATGCCGAGCTCCTCCAGACTGGTCGCCGCGACACGGTTGGCCACCACGCCGCGGACGATCGTCACGAGGTTCGAGGATTCGTCCTCGACGAGCAGGACCGGCGGTCGTTCGAGCACGACGGCGAGGTCGACCTCGTTCTCTCGTACCGCGGTCGTCGCCTCGGCGCGATCGGCGCCACGGGTGACCTCGATGTCGGGATCGGTGATCTCGGCGAGCGCAGCGTCGAGGCCGACCCCGTCGGCGCCGACGATCATCACCGACCCGTTGCCGCCATCCGGGATGAGAGACGGCAAGACCACCATCGCCGTGGCCCCGAAGAAGATCAGCGCCACGAGCGCCCAGATGCCCTTGCGACGTGCCGCTTCGCGCACCTCGCGCTCGATCACCAAGCGGGTGGTTCGCGCGCTCACCCGGTCTCCGATGGGCGACTCGGCGCCCCGGTCGCTGCAAGGAACATGTCGGACAAGCTGGGGGCCTCGACGCCGAAGTCGGCCACCGTGGCGTTCGCTCGGATCGCATCGAGCACCGCGCCGGCGTCGGCCGTCGCGCTCAGCGGGATCCGGCTCCCGGCGGGTTCCCGGCGAACGGGCCCGACCGGCAGCCCCGCCATCCAGGCATCCGGCACCTCGACGTCGACGCGAAGCGACCGTTCGCTGCTCGCACGGCGGAGGTCGCGAACGAGACCCGACATCACGACCCGCCCGTCATGGATCATCACGATCGATTCGCAGAGATCCTCGACCAGATCGAGCTGGTGGCTGGAGAACACGAGGTGCGCTCCACGATCGACGTGGTCGCGGATGACGTCGCTGAGGAACTCGATGGCGGCGGGGTCGAGACCGGCGAACGGCTCGTCGAGCACGAGGAGTTCCGGGCCGTGCACCATCGCGGCTGCGAGCTGGACGCGCTGCGCCATCCCCCCCGAGAGGTCGCGGATCGGGTCGTGCCGCCGATCGGCCAGGCCGAGCCGGTCGAGCAGTTCGAGGGCGCGGCTGCGGGCGTCGGCCCGCTCCAGGCCGTACAGCCGCGCCAGCCAGACCAGGTGGTCGACGGTGCGCATCTCCCGGTACAACCCGCGCTCCTGGGGCATGTAACCCCATCGGCGTCGGTCGTCCGAGGTGGCCGCTCGCCCGCGCCAACGAACCTCGCCGGCTTCGGCGTCGAGCACGCCGAAGATGATCCTCATCAGCGTCGTCTTGCCCGCCCCGTTGGGGCCGAGGAGCCCGACCACGGTGCCGGGCGGCACCTCGAGGTCGACGCCGTCGAGCACGCGACGACCCTCGAAGCTCTGTACCGCGCCGATGACCTCGAGAGAATCGGACACTCGCCAACACTGGCACAGCGGCGGGTGGGTGCGCGAGCGCACGTCCCCCTTGGAGGCGGCCGGCTACCGCGCGGTAACGTTGGGCATGGCTGGATCCGTCATCGTCGCCGGCGCTCGCACTCCCATCGGGAAGATGTCGGGCGCCCTCTCCGCACTCACCGCCGCCGATCTCGGCGGGCTCGCGATCGCTGAAGCGCTCCGGCGCGCCGGGGTCGCACCCGAGGAGGTCGACCACGTCATCGTGGGCCAGGTCCTCATGGCCGGACAGGGCCAGGTGCCCTCGCGGCAGGCCGCGGTCAAGGCGGGGATCCCGATGAGCGTGCCGGCCGTGAACGTCAACAAGGTCTGCCTGTCGGGGCTCAACGCGATCTACCTCGCCGACCAGATGATCCGAGCCGGTGACGCGGACATCGTGGTCGCCGGCGGGATGGAGTCGATGACGAACGCGCCGTATCTCGCACAGGGCGCCCGCGGCGGGTTCAGGTACGGCAACACCGAGCTCGAGGACACGATCATCCGCGACGGCCTGTGGTGCGCCTTCGACGCCTGCCTCATGGGGCTGGGCACCGATCGTTACACCGGCGACTCGATCAGCCGTGAGGAGATGGACGAGGTCTCGGCGGCATCGCACGAGCGCGCCGCGACGGCGACCAAGGACGGCGTCCTCGCCGACGAGATCGTTCCGGTCTCGATCACCCAGCGCAAGGGTGATCCGATCCTCGTCGAGCACGACGAGGGGGTGCGGCCCGGCACGACCGCGGAGAGTCTCGGAAAGCTTCGACCGGCGTTCGATCCCGACGGCACGATCACAGCCGGCAACGCGAGCCAGATCAGCGACGGCGGTTCGGCTGTCGTCATGATGTCGAAAGCGGCGGCCGAGACCTGTGGGGTCGCGCCCCTCGGCGAGGTCGTGAGCTACGGCATGGTCGCCGGGCCCGACAATCCGTCGCTCAACCTGCAGCCGGCCAACGCGATCGAGGCTGCGCTCGCGAAGACCGATCTGACGGTCGGCGACATCGAACTGTTCGAGCTCAACGAGGCGTTCGCCGCGGTCGGGATCGCCTCGGCCCGGCAACTCGGCGTCTCGCTCGACATCGTCAACGTCAATGGTGGCGCGATAGCGCTCGGGCACCCGATCGGTATGAGCGGTAACCGCCTGGCGCTGACGCTGTTGCACGAGCTCCGACGTCGCGGCGGCGGCGTCGGCGCGGCGGCGCTGTGCGGCGGCGGAGGCCAGGGCGACGCGATGATCGTGCGCTCGCTCTGATCATGTGGTCGAACGGCTCCTCCGGGTGCCGAGCGGTTTGACTGGGATTTCACATGACAGGCGTTGACATCGTTCCGTCAATTTCGTAACGTAACTGACACATACAGCGAGCGGCTCGTCATGAGTACACACGCTGTATGAACGAGGCGTCATACGAACTGAGTCGGCCCGTCCGCCCGCTACCGACTCGGCGAGTGTGACGCCTCGTTCGCGCCCACGGCGACCTGATCGTCACATTCGGGGTCAGACCCCGAATGTGACGATCAATCGATCGGGCGGCGACCTTCGAGGGCTCGTCCGAGGGTGAGCTCGTCGGCGTACTCCAGGTCGCCACCGACGGGCAGACCGGAAGCCAACCGGGTGACCTTCAAGCCGAGCGGCTTGAGCATCCGGGCGAGGTACATCGCAGTCACCTCGCCCTCGGTGTTCGGGTTGGTGCAGACGATCACCTCTTCGACGCCCTCGGGCCCGATCCGGGTGAGGAGCTCGCGGATCTTGAGTTGCTCCGGCCCGATGCCCTCCAGGGGACTCATCGCGCCGAGCAGCACGTGATAGCGGCCTCGGAACTCACCCGTCTTCTCGACCGCGACGATGTCTCGCGACTCCTCGACGACGCAGATGACGGATGAGTCGCGGCGGTCGTCGGCGCAATAGCCGCACAGCTCCGACTCGGCGACGTTGAAGCAGCGCTCACAGAACCGAACCTTCGCCTTGGCCTCACGGATCGCGTGCGCGAGCCGGTTTGCGTCGTCGGTCGGCACCTTCAGGAGATGGAACGCGATCCGCTGCGCGGACTTCGGACCGATGCCAGGGAGCCGGCCGAGCTCGTCGATGAGTGACTGGACGGGAGGGGTGTAGGCGCTGACCATGATCGTCTCGGGTCCGCGTCAGTCGCCGCTCATCAGCTCGGAGCCCGGGAACGCCTCGGCGAGCCGGTCGATCGGCGTCTTGACGGCCTCCGGCGGAGCGTCGGTGAGCTCGCCGATATCGACCTCCTCGTCGTCGGGCACGTGCTGAGCGGGGAGCGGCTCCGCAGGTTCGTCCGGGGTGGCCGCCGCGGCGCGTGCCGCTCGCTGAACGGCCGATTCGGTCGGTGCCGCTGTCGGTGCGGGCGTCGACGGCGCATCGGGTCGGGGCCGCGGCTCGGATCGATTCGCCGAGGGGCGACCCGCCGATGGGTCGATCAGCTTGCCATCGACGACGAACTCGATCGTCACCGGCGCGCCGATCGCGGACGACAGCGCGGCCTCGACCTCGACGCGATGGTCGGCGCACTTGGAGGCGTGGGCGTCGTTCGGCACGCTGAACTGCCACGTGTCACCCCCGCCGCCGACGAACGAACCGGCCGAGTACAGGGCACGAACCAGCGGCTTGACCTGCGACTTGACCGTCCGCTCCCACGCGTCGGCGACCGACGCCGACGCACCCGACGTGCCGGGAACCGCGGGAGCCGGGGCGGTGCCAGATGACGGTGCGATCTCGGTTGTGTCGTTGCGGGCAGGCGGTGTGGCGACGGCCGCGGCGCCGTCGTCGGCCTCGGTCGTGGCGACTTCGGTCCTGCCCGTCGGGGTCGTTCCGGTGGTCGTCGCGTCGGGTACGTCGGACGCGGTCATGGGTCGTGCGGTCGGCGGAGACCCCGCCGCCGGGACCGACGTCGGACGCCGTGACGCTCCTCCGAGCACGGCTCGACCGGTGGTCGGGTCCTTGGGCGCTGCCGCGGTCGCACCGGAGTCGCGCAGTTGTCTGACCGTCTGTTCGAGTCGCTCGATCCGGGTCATCAAGGCATCGGTGTCGCTGCTCGCCTCCTCGTGGGTCAACTGCACGAGCGCGACCTCGACGAGGATTCGGGGGTCGGGGGCATGGCGCATGTCGACGAGCGCCGACCCCAGGCGTTCGATCGCCCGAACCAGCCCAGCGGCTCCCAGTTGCTGCGCCTGCACGGCGATCGCGTCGACACGATCCGGTGGCAGGACCACCAACTCGGGCGCCATGAGCGACAAGAAGGCGTTCCGGAGGTGACGCAGGATGTCCTCGGTCACCGTGCGCGGGTCGCGTCCCATCGCCACTGCGTGACCCATCGCGGTGAGCACGCGGCCCGCATCTCGGTCGGTCAGGGCCGAGAGGAACTCGTCGAGATCGAGGACCTCGCCGATCTCGCCCCCGGTCGAGGCGAGCAGCTCCAGCGCCGACAGGGTGTCGCGAGCCGATCCGCCGCCCTGGGCGAGCGCGGCGTCGAGCGCTGCTTGCGAGAGCTCGTATCCGGCGTCGTCGGCGACCCACCGCACGTGCTCGGCGAGGGTGTCGCTCGGCAGCAGGTGGAACTGGAGGTGCTGGGTACGGGAGCGGATCGTGTCGCTCATCTTCTGCGGATCGGTGGTGGCGAGCACGAACACGACGTGGGGTGGCGGTTCCTCGAGGGTCTTGAGCAGCGCTGCTTCGGCGGCTCTGGAGAGCATGTGCACCTCGTCGAGGATGTACACCTTGTGCCGCCCAGGAGAGCCGAGCGATGCCTTCTCGACCAGATCGCGGATCGCATCGACACCGTTGTTGGAGGCGGCGTCGAGTTCGTGGACGTCGTAGCTCGTCCCCCGCTCCACCGCCAGACACGACTCGCACTCGCAGCAGGGTTCGCCGTCGGTGACGTGCTCGCAGTTGAGCACCTTCGCGAGGATGCGAGCTGATGTGGTCTTGCCGGTCCCGCGCGGCCCGGAGAAGAGATAGGCCTGGCCCTCGCGCCCGGAGGCCACGGCGTCGCGGAGCGCCCGCACCACGTGGTCCTGGCCCTTCAGTTCGCTGAAGCGGCGTGGCCGGTAGCGGCGATAGAGCGACTGGGTTGCCATCCCCGCCGACTCTACTCAGTGGGTGTGCGCGTCCATCGGGGCCGTGTCGGGGCTCCGGACCACCGACGAGCGAAGCCGTCGCGGCGGGGCTCGGCCGCCGCGACGCAGCGGTGCGGCAGTCGTGTCCCCGGCCACGTCGTGGGGGATGTGCGATGTGGTGGCAGTCCGCGAGCGCGCGGGCTGGCTACCGTGGTCGCTGTGAGCGTTCGAACCTCTGTTCCCTCACGCGCACGCAACCGCCTGCTGCTCGCGACGTTGACGACGTTCGTGTCGTTCGTCGCGCTCGCTCTGCAACCGACGACAGCTTCCGCTCAGGACGCGAACTCGCTCCAGTCGATCGAGCCCGCCGACGGCGCATCGCTCGAGTCGTCGCCGGAGGCGATCGTCCTGGCGTTCAACCAGGAGCTGGACGACGACCACGAAGTCACGCTCGGTGTCACCTGCAACAACCAACCCCAGAACACCGGCCTACCCGAGATCGACACGGAGGGACTGGTCGTCACCTTTGCGGTCAACACGCCGCTGCCGCGCGGTTCGTGCGTGGTGGTGTGGTCACTCAAGGACGGCCTCGGCGAGGCCATCACGCAGGGATCCTCGACGTTCGGGGTCACCAACGATCCGCCGGCCACGCCGGCCGACGGCGTGACGACCACCACCTCGGAGTTCATCGAGGTCCCCGCCACCACCGGCACCCCACGCGCGACCGACACCGCCGAGAATCCGGGCAGCACCGGTGGTGCCCTCTGGCTGGGTCGACTGCTGTCGACGTTGGGCATCCTCGTCGTGTTCGGTGGTCTCGCCCTGATCAGCGTGGGCTGGCCGGAGGGCCCTGAGTACGTGGTGACCGTCCGCTTCCTCCGGTTCGCGTGGGCCGTCTCGCTGGTCGGCACCCTGCTCTACCTGGTGGCCTTCGCGGCCGACTTCGGCAACTCCAGTTTCGGCGCCGCGATGAGCCCTGGCGCGTGGCTCGATCTGGCCGACGCCGGATGGTCGGGTCGCGGCGCGCTCCTCCGCATCGTGTTCATCACCGCCAGCGGCTGGGTCGCGATGCGACCCGAACGGATCATCGACCCGACCAGCGCCATGTGGGCATGGGCGCTGCCCGGCTTCGCCCTGATCGCAGTCGCGATGAGCCGCGTGGCGGGGACCGCCGCGCTCCTCGGCTTCTTCGTCAACGTCGTCCACGTGCTGGCCGCAGCGGTGTGGTTCGGCGGTGCGGCGCTGGTGGCGCGCGTCGTGCTGGCCGGTCCGGGTGAGGACGACCTCGTGCAGGCGACGCGTGCGTTCAGTCGGGTGTCGGTCCCGGCGATGCTCGTCACTGCGATCACGGGCGTGATCCAGGTGATCCGGCTCGACGGCGGCGACCTGTTCACCAGCAACCACGGCCGGGTGCTGCTGCTCAAGGTGGTCGCCGTCGCCGCGATGCTCGCCGTTGCCCTCGCCGCCCGCCAGCAGGTGAGCCTGCGGCTCGATCGTGCCCACGAGCTCACGGCACAGATGGCCGATCGGTTCCGGCGTGCCTTCCACGCCGAGGCCGCGCTCGGTGTCGTCGTGCTCGCGTTCAGCGGCTGGTTGCTCGCCCTCACTCCACCCACGATCGACCCGTTCGCGGACGAGCGCTACCTTCCCGAGATCCCGTTCAACGACGCGACATCGGGCCTGCAGGCGCGGGTGTTCATCGGTCCGGGTCGGGCCGGCCCGACGGGCCTTCGGGTCGAGGTCGACGCACCGGCCGAGGGCATCACGAACCTGGCGCTGCGCTTCGTCCCGCCGCTCGGCAACCCCGACGCGTTCATCATCGAGCAGCCGATCCCGCTCACGACGTCCGGCACCGCGATCCTGCAGACCGACGACGGTCTGCCGCTGAACATCCCAGGAACATGGACGCTGCAGGTCTTCGCGAGCACGAGCCAGGGGGTGCTCGAGGGTGCCGAGCGGACCTTCCTGCTCCTCGACCCCGACGGCAACGCCGTGACGATCCCCTCCAGCGGCAGTCAGGTACCCGTCGAAGTCGAGCTCCTCGATCAGACCACGACGACCGCCCCGTTCGCCACGTCCACGACGGTCGCGCCGACGACGGCACCGCCCGAGGGCTGAGCCCGGATCGCCGCCGGTCAACCCGACTCGGCGAGCAGATCGTCGAATCGGACGGGTGTCGCCACGTCGAGCTGCTCGTAGCGGCATGATTCGGGCGTGCGATCGGGACGCCAGCGCTGGAACTTCACGCCGTGCCGGAATCGGCCGCCCTCGAGCTGACCGAACGTCACCTCGACGACACGTTCGACACGTAGGGGAACGAACGAGAGGTCCTTGTTCACGTTCCAACGCGAGAATCCGCCCGGCATCCGTTGATCGGAATGTGCCTGTGCCTCCGCCCACTCGCGCCACGGATGGTCGCCGATCGCGTCGGCCGTGAGTGGCCCGAGGTCGTCGATGAGCTCGCGCCGGAACTTCGCGTTGAACGACGCACACACGCCGACGTGGTGGAGCCGCCCCGATTCGTCGTAGAGCCCGAGCAGGAGCGAGCCCACGCCCTCACCGTCCTTGTGGACCCGGAAGCCGGCGACCGCGCACTCCGCCGTGCGCTCGTGCTTCACCTTGACCAGAGTGCGCTTGTCGGGTGTGTACACCCCGTCGAGCGGCTTGGCCATCACGCCGTCGAGTCCGGCGCCCTCGAAGCGTGTGAACCAGCGCTCGGCGATCGCCGGGTCGGTCGTCGCCGGGGTGAGGTGGACGTGATCGTTGGGCGACAGGCGGCGTTCGAGGAGTGCCCGGCGCTCCCCGAACGGTGTGTCCATGAGGTCGGTGTCGTCGAGCGCGAGGAGATCGAACGCCACGAACGACGAGGGCGTGTCCGCGGCGAGCATGCGCACTCGGGACTCGGCGGGATGGATGCGCTGCTGGAGGGCGTCGAAGTCGAGGCCGCGACCCTCGGCCTGGGCGACGACGATCTCGCCGTCGACGACGCATCTACCGGGCAGGGCGTCGACGAGCGGTGTCAGCAATTCGGGGAAGTACCGGTTGAACGGCTTCTGGTTGCGGCTGGTGAGCTCGAGACCGTCCCCGTCGCGGAACACGATGCAGCGAAAGCCGTCCCACTTCGGCTCGTACAGCAGACCGGTCTCGGTCGGTATCGAGCGCGCCAACTTGGCCAGCATCGGCTTGATCGGTGGAGTGACCGGAAGGCTCACGCCGTGACGTTAGTCCGAGGCTGCGCCAGGGCCGCTGCGACGTCGCGACCGGCTTCACCGAGAACGGTGCCGGGCGTCGTGGCAGCGGCGTCGTGGTCGCCGGGAACCACGCATGCCTCGGCGGTGTCGGAACGTGCGACAGGCTGTCACCAGCGATGCCATCTCCGGATCTCACCCAGCTCGACGACATCGACCTCGTCGAGCGCGCTCTCGCCGGTGACCAGTCGGCGTTCGGCGAGCTGATCCGGCGTCACCAGCGAGCTGCGCTCCAAGTGGCGGCGGTGATCTGTGGGTCGACCGAGGAGGCGAACGACATCGTGCAGGAAGCATTCGTGAAGATCCACCGGGGTTTGCCGACACATCGCGGCGACGGGTCGGTCCGGTCCTGGATGCTGAGGGTGGTCGCGAACGAGGCGAAGAACCACGTCCGCGGCCGAGTACGCAGGATGCGACGCGACGAACGTCACGCCGGGCTGGAGATCCGTGCCGACACGGGTGCCGAACTGAGCGCGATCGAGCGCGTCGAACATGAGCGGCTCGCTGCCGCCCTGACCCGGCTGCGCCCCGACGACCGTGCCGTGCTCGGGTGCCGGTTCGTCGCCGGACTCAGCGAGGCTGAGACCGCGGCGGCCCTCTCGCTCCCGCCCGGGACGGTCAAGTCGCGCACGTCGCGTGCCATCGTCCGTCTGCGAGACGAGTTCGGCGGGGTGGCGTCGTGATCGATCTCGACCGGCGACTGACCGCGCTCGGCGAGGTGCTCGAGCTGGACGACACCCACATGGTCGACCGCGTGTTCGCCCGGCTCGACGGCACCACCGCGGTGCCGGCGAGCCGCCCGGATCGTTCTCGCCCACTCCGCGTTGCCGTGGCGATCCTCGTCGTGCTCGCAGCGCTCGCCGCAGCGGTGCCGTCGTCGCGTCGGACCGTGGCCGGCTGGTTCGGGTTCGACGGCGTCACCGTCGAGCGCCGTCCCGACCTCTCCGTCCCCGCGACTCCTCCCGTGATCTCGATCGACGCCGACGGTCCCGGCGACAGCGAGATCGTGATCGTCGACGGCGCGACCGTGCTCGTCTCGACGATCGACGGTCTGCTCGACGAGACCGTGATCGAGAAGACCGTGGGGTCGAGCAGCGACGTGGTCGCGGTGACGGTCGACGGCCGTCGCGGCTTGTGGATCGGCGGTGTTCCCCACGAGCTGAGGCTGCGGCGAGGCGGCGAGCTGTTGATCGAGCGGGTCGCCGGCAACACGTTGCTCTGGCAGGACGGCGACTCGATCCGTCGCCTCGAGGGCTTCGACACGCTCGAAGCAGCGCTCACTTATGCGGCGACGATCGGAACCTGATCGCTCCGGGCGGTGTCGGACGGGCATGAATCGAAACGATCGCCCACGATGCCGCTCGCGGTACTGGCTCGTCGCCTCGCTGGTCGTTGCCGCGTGCACCGGGCCGGCCGACGCACGGACGAACCCGCCCGCGCAGGGTGTCGAGGCAACGTCGAGCTCGGGCGGGCTCCAACCGATTCCCGGGGTCGCTCCGGCGTTCGCGACCGACATCGCTCGCAAGACGCCGTCGTCGGGCGACGGCCCGGGGGTCGCGGTCATCGACGACCGTGGCGTCTTCTCGCCCGTCGACGACTCCGACCTCTCGAACGCGTGGAGCAAGTTCCTGGCTCGCCTGGCGCCGGATGGTTCCACCACCGTGCTCACGCTCCACCCCCACATCGTTCGGGGCTGGGGATCCACCATCGTCAACTGGCTCTCCGTGCCGGAGGGGGAAGCACTGGGCGATCTCACCATCACCGGCTCGTCGCTCGAGACAACGGCGACGTCGCTCGACGGTGCACTGATAGGTCTCGTGAGCGTCGCCGACGAGCCGACACCCGACGCGATCGCCGGTGCTCGCGCGACGAGCGAGATCGTGATCGCATCGCTCGACGACGGCGTGGTCTACGAGCGGACGTTGGAGGGCAACTTCGTTCCCGAGGCGTTCAGTCGCACGGTCGGCGCCGACGGCGTGCCGTCCCAGGTGTTCTTGCTCGAGTACCTCCCGGCAGATGCGCCGCGCTTCTACCGGGTGCGGGTGCTCTCGACCGCGACGGGGGAGGTGTCGCTGCCCCTGAACCTCCGGAACAAGGTCGAACAGGTCGACGAGCGCATGGCAGGGACGACTCGATCACAAGTGGTCGCCCACGAGGCCGGGCTGCTCTTCACGCTGTACCGCGGGACCATCGACGGAACCCCCGACGGCGAGCCATACGCGTTCGTGCACACCCTCGACTTCGCGGACGGTGTGTGGTGCCTCGATGTCGACCCCGCCCTCGAGTTGGAGCGCCTGAACGGCACGTTGGTCGTCGGCGGCGATCGGCTCTACGTGGCGAGCGCCAACGGGAACGTCGGATCGTTCGAGATCCCGTCGATCACCGATCCGTCCCGATCGCCGTCGATGGACTGGGTGGTACGCGCCAGCTTCCCGCAGGCCGACGCACCGGTCGCGATCGCCGACGACGATGGCGTGTGGGTCGCCTGGGACGACGGTACGAACGAGCTCCGGCGCATCGAGGCCGTCGGACGGGTCGGGAATTCCGTCGAGCTCCCCGGCCCGGCTCCGACCGCGATCACCCGCGGTGCCGACGGCGCGATCCATGCCATCGGCGCCGGTTGGACGACGTTCGGCGATCTCGTCCGCCCCGACTGGCTCGGTGACGTCCGGCACCTCGTTGTCGGCGACTGACCGATCAGCACCGACCGTCACATTCGGGGTCAGACCCCGAATGTGACGGTCAGTCGATGTCGAACTGAACGCCTTGGGCGAGGGGGAGCTCGGTCGAGTAGTTGACGGTGTTGGTCTGGCGGCGCATGTAGCCCTTCCACGCGTCGCTGCCGGACTCCCGGCCGCCGCCGGTCTCCTTCTCGCCTCCGAACGCGCCACCGATCTCGGCTCCCGACGGGCCGATGTTGACGTTCGCGATCCCGCAGTCGCTGCCGGACGCCGACACGAAGCGCTCGGCCTCGCGGAGATCGGTCGTGAAGATCGAGGACGCGAGACCCTGTGGCACCTCGTTGTGCGCTGCGATCGCTTCGTCGAGATCGTCGTACGCCATCGCGTAGAGGATCGGGGCGAAGGTCTCGGCCCGGACGATGCCGGTCTGACCGGGCATCGCGACGATGGCAGGGCGGACGTAGTACGCGTCAGCGGCGTCGTCGACGAGCACCCGATCGCCACCGGTGATGATCGTGCCCCCATCAGCGTCGGCTGTCGTGAGTGACTCCTGCATGCGGTGGTGCGAGGCCCCGTCGATCAGCGGACCCACGAGCACTCCGTCGTCGAGCGGATTGCCGATGGCCAGCGAGTCGTAGGCGCGGCCGATCCGGTCGACCAGCTCGTCGAACACGGAACGGTGGACGATGAGCCGACGCAGGGAGGTGCAGCGCTGGCCGGCGGTGCCGGCGGCGGAGAACACGATGCCGCGGAGCGCGAGATCGAGATCGGCCGACGGTGCGATGATCGCAGCGTTGTTCCCCCCGAGCTCGAGGATCGCTCGACCGAACCGTGCGGCCACGACCGGGCCGACCGCTCGACCCATCGCGGTCGAACCGGTGGCCGACACGATGGGGACACCCTCGTGTGCGACGAGCGCAGCTCCGATGTCGGCCCCACCGAGCAGCACCTGGCAGAGATGGTCGGGAGCACCCGCCGAACGTGCGGCTCGTTCGAGCAGACCGGCGCACGCCAGAGCGGTGAGCGGCGTCTTGTCGCTGGGCTTCCAGATGACCGGATCACCGGCGACGAGCGCGAGCGTCGTGTTCCACGACCAGACCGCCACCGGGAAGTTGAACGCGCTGATCACGCCGACCGGTCCCATCGGATGCCACGACTCCATCAAGCGGTGGCCGGGACGCTCCGATGCGATCGTCAGCCCGTAGAGCTGGCGCGACAATCCGACCGCGAAATCGCAGATGTCGATCATCTCCTGGACCTCGCCGAGACCCTCGGAGCGGATCTTGCCGGCCTCGATCGAGACGAGCTCGCCGAGCTCGGACTTGTGTTCGCGCAACAGTTCTCCGAGGCGCCGCACGACCTCGCCTCGAACGGGCGCCGGCGTCTCGCGCCAAGTCCCGAACGCATCGTGGGCGCGATCGACGGCCGCGTCGACGTCACCGGCCGGGCCCGCAGATCCGAACGAGCCGCCGGTGATGGGAGTCCGGGACTGCTGGTCGCCGTCGGTGGGCGACGCCCCGCAGGCACCCAACAGGTCGGCAGCGCGCCGGGCGAGGTACCCGGTGGTCGGCAGCCCGCTCACGACGTCACCGCGGCACACGACTCGGCGAGGATCGCGAGTGCAACGTCGCACTGGTCGCGGGTGACCACGAGTGGAGGAGCGAGGCGGATGCCTCGCTGCCCGCACGTGAGCACCAGGAGACCTCGCTCGAAGCACGCCTGCTCGACCGCGACTGCTGCATCGTGGTCGGTGAGGTCGAACCCGACCATCAGCCCGCGTCCGCGCACGTCGGTGATCACGGGTTGCTGCGCGCTGAGCGAGCGGAGGCCTGCCAGCAGTTGGTCGCCCCGTTCGGCTGCGTTGGTCGCGAGACCACGTTCGACGAGGTCGAGCGTCGCCAACGCCGCCGCACACGCCACCGGATTGCCACCGAACGTCGAGCCGTGCTTGCCCGGTGCCCACTGCATGACGTCGTCGGTGGCGATGATCGCCGACAGCGGCATCCCGCTCGCGAGACCCTTGCCGGCGGTGATCACGTCGGGCACGACGCGATCGTGCTCGCACGCCCACATCGTGCCGGTGCGTCCGATGCCGGACTGGACCTCGTCCAGCACGAGGAGGATCCCGTGACGATCGCAGAGCGCTCGGAGCTCGGCGAGCCATCCGGGCGGTGGCACGATGTAGCCGCCCTCACCCTGGATCGGCTCCACGAAGACCGCGGCGACGTCGCCGGGCTCGGTCATGCGACGGAACAGCACCTGCTCGATGTACTCGGCGCCCGTGACCTCGCCGTCGAACGCGAAGGGCGCGTGGTAGCTGCCCGGTGTGACGATGCCGAAGCCGCTGCGGTATTTCGCCTTCGACGACGTGAGGGACAAGCTGCCCAGCGACCGTCCGTGAAAGGCGCCGTAGAACGCGATCACGTTGGGGCGACCGGTGTGGTGCCGCACGAGCTTGAGTGCACCTTCGACCGCTTCTGTGCCGGAGTTGGCGAGGAACACCCTCGATGGGCCCATGCCGTCGGGCACCGAAGCGGCCAGCCGTTCGCACAGTTCGGCATGGGACGGGTGGTAGAAATCGCTCGAGCAGTAGTGCAGGCACGCATCGACCTGGGCGTGGATCGCCGCCGTGACGACCGGGTGCGAGTGGCCCGTCGCGTTGACGGCGATACCTGCGTTGAAGTCGAGGAAGCGGTTGCCGTCGACGTCTTCGATCACACATCCGCCGGCCCGCTGCACGACGAGCGGATAGACGCGTGTGAGCGATGGGCTGCTGACGCGCTCGTCCTGCTCGATGACGGCGCGCGCGCGTGGTCCGGGGAGCTCGGTGACGAGGTGTGGCGCGAGTTGGTCGGCGGGAGCGTCGAGGACCGTCATCGGTCCATTCTGGCAGGAACACTCCAAGATGTCGATGCCGTGGAACGTCTGATTCGGAATCGAGCGTGATCCGATCAGCCTCGACCGACGAAGGGCATGGCTGCTGCCATCACCGTCATCGAGAGGACGTTCGCATCGGGGGGCAACGACGCCATGTAGGCGACCGCCCGGGCGACGTCCGCGACGGCCATCCGGGGCTCCGGTCGCATGGTGCCGTCGGGCTGGAGCACACCGCGCGTCATGCGCTCGGTCATCTCGGTCGCCGCGTTGCCGATGTCGATCTGGCCGCAGGTGATGCCGTAAGGGCGGCCGTCGAGCGCGATCGATTTCGTCAGCCCGGTGAGCCCGTGTTTGGTCGCGGTGTAGGGCGCCGTGTTCGGCCGTGGTGAGTGCGCCGAGATCGAGCCGTTGTTGATGATCCGGCCACCCGGTGGCGATTGCCGCTTCATGATCCCCATCGCCGCACGAGCGCACAGGAAGGCACCGGTCAGGTTCGTGTCGACGACTCGGCGCCACTGCTCGACGTCGAGCTCATCGAGCGGTACGGGTGGTGCGCCCGTACCGGCGTTGTTGAAGAGCAGGTCGATCCGACCGAAGCGCTGCTCGGTCAGCGCGAACAAGGTCTCGACCTCGTCCGGGTCGGTGATGTCGGTCTGCACGATGAACGTCTCCGCCGGAACTTCGTCGGCGACCTCCTCGAGTCGATCGCGGTGGCGTCCAGCCAGGACGATCGTGAACCCGTCGTCCGCGAGTGCGATCGCGGATGCACGTCCGACCCCCGTTCCGGCCCCCGTGATCACCGCGACCTTCATGACCGCACGCTAGTCGCATCCAGGTACGTCATCTCGTCGGGAGGCCGGGTACGCGCCGGCAGCTCGACGTTGTGTCGGTTGCGCTCGGCGACCAGGATGCAGTCATGTCCGTCGTGAAGATCAACGCCATCGAGGTCCCGTCCGGCAAGGGCGCCGAGCTCGAAGCCCGCTTCGCCGCCCGAGCCGGCGCCGTCGATCAGCAGCCCGGTTTCGAGGAGTTCATGCTCTTGCGTCCGGTCGCCGGTGACGACCGGTACTTCGTGGTCACCCGCTGGGAGTCCGAGGACGCCTTCCAGGCCTGGCGTTCCGGTCAGGCGTTCCAGCACCAACATCGAGAGACCCACGCCGACGACGGCAAGGGTGAGGCCAAGCCGCAGCACCCGGTCGCGACGGGAGCGAGCCTGCTCGAGTTCGAGGTGGTCTCGCTCACGACCGCCTGACCACGTCGAGCCGACTCGCTCCGAGGCGCTCGGCGACCTCAGACCGATTCGAGGTCCGATTCGCGGACCGTGGTCTGCGTGGCAGGTCGCGCCGACTCCGAGATGCCGAAGCGGTCGTGGAAGCGTCGCAGCGGGGCCGGTGCCCACCAGTTCCACTCTCCGGCCAGCTTCATGAGCGCCGGGACGAGGGTGGCTCGCACGATGAAGGCGTCGACGAGGACGGCGATCCCGAGTCCGAACCCGAACAGCTTGATGAACGTCACGTCCGATGTGGCGAAGGCGAAGAACGTGATCGACAGCAGGAGGGCCGCGGCCGTCACGAGCTTTCCGGTCTTTTCCAGCCCGACGGCCACCGCGAGATCGTTGTCGCCGGTGCGGTCGTGCTCCTCCTTCATCCGTGACAGGAGGAACACCTCGTAGTCCATCGAGAGGCCGAAGGCGATGCAGAACATGAGGATCGGCGTCGTGGTGTCGGTGAGGCCGGTGGCCGTGAACCCGAGCAACCCGGCGCCGTTGCCGTCCTGGAAGATCCACACCATCGCGCCGAAGGTCGCCGTCAGGCTCAGCGTGTTGAGCACGATCGCCTTGAGCGGAACGAGCACGCTCCCGAACATGAGGAACAGCAGCACGAAGGTCGCGGCTGCGATCATCAGAGCGGCGACCGGTACGAGCCGGAAGATGGCGGCCTTGGAGTCGACGAGCGCGGCCGACTGACCGCCCACGAGCACCTCGTCGAACGGGGTGTCGAGTGAGCGGATCTCGGCGATCGCCGCCTCGGCCTCGGGTGAGATCGGTTCGACCGAGGGGACCACGTTCAGGTAGGCGTCGTCGCTCCCGCCCAGGTATCCGGCGAGGTCGGGGGTCGGTGCCTGCACCGCCGAACCGGCGACGTAGCGTCCGGTCGAGGCATCGACGCGGGCGATGCCCTCGACCAGCGAGAGCTGGGAGGCGTAGGCGGCGATCGCCGAGTCGGTGGCACCGCCGGAGACGACGATCGGGAACGCCTCCGACTCCGCCGAGGAGAACTCGTCGCGCAGGACGTCGGAGATCTGGCGCGCCGGATCGTCGGCCGGGAGGACACGGTCGTCGGGAACGCCGAACTCGACCCGCAGGAAGGGCACCCCGACGGCGAGCAACACGATGATGCCGGTTGCCGCGACGACGACCGGGCGACGCATGACCCCGACGGCAACTCGATGCCAGAGACCGCCGTCGGCCCTGGGCGTGCGGGTGGGCAGCACCTTCCACTTGTTCACCCTGGTGCCGAGTACTGCGAGCAGTGCTGGGAGCGCGATCACCGAGGTGTACATCGCGACGAGGATCACGCCGATGCCCGCGTAGGCGAAGGACCGGAGGAAGTACAGCGGGAAGATGAGGAGTGCCGACAACGAGATCGCGACGGTCACGGCGCTGAACGCGACGGTGCGGCCCGCGGTTTCGACGGTGCGGACCACGGCATCCTCGACGGGGCGCCCATGCTGCAGTTCCTCCCGGAACCGGCTCACGACGAACAGGCTGTAGTCGATCGCCAGCCCGAGCCCGAGCGCCGTGACGAGGTTGATCGAGAAGATCGAAACGTCGGTGACCAGGGTGATCAGGAACAGCGTCATGAAGGCGCCGAAGACGGCGACCACGCCGACGATCAGCGGCAGCAGTGCAGCGACGATGCCGGCGAACACGACGACCAGCAGTGCGAGCGTCAACGGGATCGCGATCGATTCGGCGCGCGCGAGGTCGCCTTCGATCGTGCCGCCGATCTGCTCGAACACCCGCTCCGGACCACCAACGGCCACCGTGATCGGGCTGCGGTCGTTTCCGGCGAGCTCGGTGTCGAAGGTCTCGATGATCGTCTGGACGGTCTCGATCCGGTCCGGGTCGTCCTCGTCGCCGGGCACGCGGAGCAGGAGGAGGGCCCGCGAGGCGTCATCGCTGCGGAGCGGTGGCGGTGATCCCAACGACCAGTAGGAGGCGACGTCGTCGGTGCCCTCGACGGTGGCGACCGCAGCGGTGAGCTCCGCGCCGGCTGCGGCGACCCGAGGATCGTCGACGGTGGTCCCGCTGTCGGCGGCGCTCACCACCATGACCAGATCGGGTGAGCCGGTACCGAAGCGTTCGTCGAGTTGTGCGGCGGCGCGCGTCGATTCGCTCGACGGGTCGTCGAAGCCACCGGACGAGAGGCGACCGAAGACGCCTCCCCCGATGACGGCGGCAGCGACGAGGGCGACGGTCGTGACGGCGAGAATGAGACGCCGGCGGCGGACGGTGAACTGACCGAGGGTGGTGAACATGGTGCTTCCGATCGTGGGTGCGGTGGGCGGTGTCGTCGTCGAGTTGACACCTGTCAACTGGACGATGGATAGTTAACGACTGTACATGTACACTTGTCAAGTGATAACCTCGGTGACATGAGTCGCATCGTCGACACCAGGCCCGACACCAGGCCCGCCACCAGGCCCGCCACCGGGTCCGACAGCACGGACAGGGCGGCTCGTGACGCGGGCACCGATCCGACGTCGGCACCGCGCGAGCGCAACCCGCGCGGCCAGGGCGATCACCTCCGCGTCGAACTGCTCGACGCGGCCACCGAGCTGATGGCCGAGAAGGGCGACATCGAGACGATCTCACTGAGATCGATCGCCGCCCGGGCAGGGGTCAGCCCGACCGCCGTGTACCGGCACTTCGACGATCACCTCGACCTCCTTCGCGCCGCCGTCGAACACTGTTGGGCGGAGTTCGAGCGGGCCTTCCTCGACGCCGACGACGGTGTCAGCGATCCGTACGAACGGCTCCGCCGGTCGGGCGATGCGTACGTCCGCTTCGCCATCGAGCAACCCGGGAAGTACCACGTGCTGTTCTCCAACAAGATCGACGTCGAGTTCGAAGGACGTCCGATCGGGGTCTCGGCGTTCGAGATGCTGGTCGACAAGGTCGCCGCGATCCTTCGCGAGCGCGACGACGATCGTGATCCGCGCTTCGTGGCGGTCCAGGTCCACACCTGGATCCACGGCATCGTCGACCTGATCGGTCGGCACGCCGACTTCGAGTGGCCCGCCATCGACGTCCTGCTCGACGATCTCCAGGCTCGGCTCGGTTTGTCGCCGCCGTCGTGACCGCGAACCGCACACTGCGATACGCCTGCTCCACGGTGCGCGCACCGGGGGAACAGGCATTCCTCTTCGCAACCGGGCGTCGTGTGCACCGTCGTGCCTCATAAGCTCCTACCCCCGTGGCATTGATCGTCCAGAAGTACGGCGGCACCTCCGTGGCCGATCCCGATCGCATTCGCGCGGTCGCGGACAACGTGGCCATCACGAAGCGGCGCGGCAACGACGTGATCGTGGTGGTGTCGGCGATGGGCAAGGCGACCGACCACCTGATCGCCCTCGCCGATTCCGTCGCCGCGAACCAGTCCGGTCGCGAGATGGACATGCTGCTCACCACCGGCGAGCGCCAAACCGCAGCCCTGGTGACGATGGCACTCCAGGACCGAGGCATCGATGCCATCAGCTACACCGGCAGCCAGGTCGGCATCATCACCGACACCACCCATCGGAAGGCGAAGATCGTCGAGGTCAAGGGCGATCGCGTCCGCCAGTCGCTGGCGGAGGGCAAGGTCTGCGTCATCGCCGGTTTCCAGGGCGTGAGCACGGCCAAGGAGATCACCACGATGGGGCGCGGCGCATCCGACCTGACCGCCTCGGCGCTCGCGCAGGCGATGGATGCCGACGCCTGCGAGATCTACACCGACGTGACCGGCGTCTTCACCGCCGACCCGCGCATCGTGCCCCAGGCCCGCAAGCTCGCGAGGATCCACTTCGACGAGATGCTCGAGATGGCCGGTGCCGGTTCGAAGGTGCTGGCCCTGCGGTCGGTGGAGTTCGCCCGCAACCATGACGTCCCCCTCCACGTGCGTTCGGCCTTCACCTGGGAGCAAGGCACGTGGGTGACCAACGAGGAGCCATCCGTGGAAGACCCGATCATCTCCGGAGTCGTGACCGACATGACCGAGGCCAAGGTGACCGTGCTCGGCGTGCCCGACCGGCCGGGCATCTCGGCTGCCCTGTTCGAGCCGTTGGCCGATGCCAACGTCAACGTCGACATGATCGTCCAGAACACGTCCACCGACGGGACCACCGACGTCAGCTTCACGATGCCGATGGCCGACATGGCCCAGTCGGAGTCGATCGTGCAGCGGGTCGCCGACGAGATCGGGGCCAAGGCCGTCACCCACGACGACGACATCGCCAAGATCTCACTCGTGGGCGCTGGCATGAAATCGTCGCCCGGCATCGCGGCCAAGATGTTCCGCGTGCTCGCCGACGAGGGCGTCAACATCGAGATGATCTCGACATCCACGATCCGGATCTCGATCATCATCCAGGCCGGCGACATGGAGCGCTCGGCGCGGGCGCTCCACACCGCGTTCGGTCTCGATTCCGGCCAGGATTACGGCGGTCCGCTGCCGGAGCGCAAGTGACGATCGCGTGAGCCACGACGGCGGCTCCGGGCACACCGAGCGAACCGGCCGTGGGTCTGGCACAATTCCGTCGATGCGCCGTCGGAGTCAGCTGATCCCGTGGAAGGTGGCAGGCCGCGTCTCCGAACGGATGGCGAGCGGCGACGATGTCGTCCGCGAGACCGGTTGGGTGTTCAACAACGCCACCGGAGAGGAGCTGACGCTGGCCGAGTTCGTGGCCACCGGTGACGACGAGGTGCCGGCGTTTCTCGAGACCTTCGAGATTCGCGAACCGAAGAACCAGGAACGCACCCTCGTCGAGATCGGTGCGGGCATCGGGCGGATGACCTGCGCGTTCACGCGCGAGTTCGGTGCGGTCATCGCCTGCGATCTCGACCAGGGCTTCCTCGAACGGTGCTACGAGACGGTCGGTCGGTTCGGCAAGGTCGAACGCCTGCGCACCCTGGAGGTCGCCGACGGACGCACCCTCGACCTCGCGCCGAACTCCGCCGACGTCGCGTTCAGCTACATCACACTGCAGCACTGCGACGAGGACGACGCGCTCGAGCTCGCGTCGGAAGCGGTTCGTGTGGTCCGCCCGGGCGGCAAGGTCGTGCTCAACTTCCGCGGACCGTCGGCGAGCGACTCGATCGTGATCCCCGCCGGTGCCGTCGTGCGCAGCCTGTACCGCGTCCCCCGGATCGGCGACTGGTTGTCGCGACAACGCCCCGTCACGCGGCTCGCGTGGCAGGCCTCACGGCTGCATCCTGACCAGGTGACCGGTCCCTTGTCGCCGTTGTTGACCGACATCGAGATCTGGACGAACCCCAGGAGCAAGCTCCAGGCGTACGGCGCGACGATGCGTACGTTCGAGGGGGTCAACCCCCGCCATTGGTGGTTGGTCGCCACCGTCACCTGACCGCTGTTCGTACCGCGCCCACGGCTCGAGGGTCGGCTCGAGGCCCGACGGCTTGAGGACCTCCGGCCCGTGACATCGCGCTGCGGCGCGCTCACGATGGATGCGTGACTCGTGATCGTCGACGTGTCCGCGCCACCGGCGTCGTGCAGGGGGTCGGCTTCCGCCCCTTCGTCCACCGACTCGCGTCCGAACTGGCGCTCGCCGGTTTCGTGGGCAACGACGCCGCCGGCGTCGTCGCCGAGCTGGAGGGTGAGTCGACCGATCTCGATTGCTTCCTGCGGCGGCTTCTCGCCGAGCCGCCGCCCCTGGCGCGGATCGAGTCCCTCGTCGTGGACGACATGGAGGCGTGCGCCGAGCACGGATTCCGGATCATCGCGTCGGCGAGCGGCGAGGGCCCTCGGACTCTGGTTCCGCCCGACGTGGCGACCTGCGACGCGTGCTTGGTCGACGTGCACGATGCGGCGGATCGCCGCTACCGGTATCCGTTCACGAACTGCACCAACTGCGGGCCACGTTTCACCATCATCCGGGATCTGCCCTACGACCGGCCGGCCACGACGATGGCAGGGTTCGACATGTGCGAGGCGTGCACCGCCGAGTACACCGATCCGGACGATCGGCGCTTCCACGCCCAGCCGATCGCGTGTCCGACGTGTGGACCGCAGCTGTCGTTCGAGTCAGCGACGACGACGGTGCTGGGGAACGATCTCGTGCTCGAGGCGGTGCAACGCGAGCTGGCCGAGGGCCGGATCGTCGCGATCAAGGGCCTCGGCGGCTACCACCTCGCGTGCGACGCGACGAACGACGACGCCGTCCGGCGACTGCGCCGACGAAAAGGGCGCGGTCACAAGCCCTTCGCCGTGATGGTCTCCGGCCTCGACGGTGTGGCACCACTCGCCGAGCCGACTCCTGCCGAGGTGGAGACCCTCACCGAACCGGCCCGTCCGATCGTGCTCCTCCGTCGACGTGACGATGCGATCATCGCAGACTCGGTGGCACCAGGGAACCCATGGGTGGGAGTGATGCTGCCGTACACGCCGCTTCACCATCTGCTGTTCGAGCGGGTGCCGAGAAGTTGTGTCGAACCACCGCGCGCGCTCGTCCTCACCTCGGGCAACCGCTCCGACGAACCGATCTGCTTCGAAGATGCCGATGCACGCACACGGCTCTCCGGACTGGCGGATTCGTTCTGCGTCCACGACCGACCGATCGTGCTGCCCTGCGACGATTCGGTGGTTCGGGTCGTCGCTGGTGGCGTGCTCCCGATCCGCCGATCGCGTGGATATGCACCGCTCCCGATCCCGCTGACCGTCGAGGTCGCTCCCGCCGCCGGGGTGGGTGGTGAGCTGAAGAACACGTGCTGTGTCGCCGCCGGCCGGCACGCCTGGGTCGGCCAGCACGTCGGCGACATGGGCCACATCGAGACACTCGAGGCCTTCGCTGCGACCTTCGACGGTTTCACCCGGATGTACGACGTCGACCCGGAGCGCATCGGGGTCGACCGTCATCCCGGATACTCCACGCGGCAGTGGGCGTTGGATCGGTACGCCCATCGAGCGATCGATGTCCAGCATCACCACGCCCACGTCGCCGCGTTGATGGCCGAACACGGACTCGACGGGGCCGAACCGATCCTCGGCGTGGCCTTCGACGGAACCGGGTACGGGGTCGCCGATGGTGAGGTGCAGATCTGGGGTGGTGAGTTCCTGCTCGCCGACTATTCGGGCTTCCGGCGGATCGCCCATCTCGACGAGCTCCCGCTGCCGGGCGGCGACGCCGGGGTCCGATCGCCGTGTCGGATCGCGATCGCGTACCTGACCGCGCTCGGCATCGCGCTCGATCCCGACGATCCTTCGGCGGCAGCCTGCGACTCGGTCGAGCTCGACGTCGTGGTCCGGCAGGTCGAACGCGAGATCGGCTGTGTGTCGACGACGAGCGTGGGCCGGTTGTTCGATGCGGCCGCGTCGTTGCTCGGCGTGCGCCACCGCGTCGACTTCGAGGCCCAGGCGGCGATCGAGTTGGAGGCGCTGGCCGAGACGGGTCGGCCGGGAGCAGCCGTGCTCACGTTCGGATGGCGCAACGGCGTGCTCGCTCCCGGGCCGGTCCTCGCCGACCTCGTCGACGGCGTCCGGCAGGGTGTGTCGTCGGCCGACCTCGCACACGCGTTCCACGTCGCAGTGGCCGACGCCATCGAGCGGGTGGTCAGCGACTTCGTCTGGCCCGCCGACATCGCGCGGCGCGTCGGTCTCACCGGTGGTGTGTTCCAGAACGCGCTGCTCACGGAGCTGACCGTCGATCGGCTCCTACCCCTCGACGTCGACGTGCTCCTTCATCGCGTCGTGCCGCCCAACGACGGTGGGTTGTCGCTCGGGCAGGCCGTGATCGCCGGGTGCGCCGCCGGATCGAGGAGGGGCTGACCATGTGCCTCGGGGTGCCGGGTCGGATCACAGCGATCCGCGACGACCGCGGGACCCCCATGGCGACGATCGACTTCGGTGGGGTCACGAAGGACGTCTGTCTGATCTATCTACCCGACGGTGCGGTCGGCGACTACGCGATCGTCCACGCCGGATTCGCGATCGCGCAGGTCGACGAGGCGTCGGCGTTGGACTCGCTCCGGCTGTGGCGCGAGATGGGCGCGCCTGGTGCGGAGGAGGTGTCGTGAAGTACCTCGACGAGTTCCACGACCCGGAGCTGGCCGCTCGATTGTTCGCCGAGATCCGCTCGGCGACGACACGACCGTGGTCGATCATGGAGGTGTGCGGTGGGCAGACCCACTCCATCATCCGACACGGAATCGATCAACTGCTCCCAGATCGGATCGAGCTGATCCACGGCCCTGGCTGTCCGGTCTGCGTGACCCCGTTGGAGATGCTCGACCGGGCACTCGCGATCGCACTCCGGCCGGAGGTGACCTTCTGCTCGTTCGGTGACATGTTGCGCGTTCCGGGGAGCGAGCTCGACCTGTTCGCCGTCAGGGCGCGCGGCGGTGACGTTCGGGTCGTGTACTCGCCGCTCGATGCGGTTGCGATCGCCGAGCACGAGCCGACCCGTGAGGTGGTGTTCTTCGGGGTCGGTTTCGAGACGACCGCACCTGCGAACGCGATGGCGGTCTTCCAGGCTCGGAGGCGTCGATTGGAGAACTTCTCGATGTTGGTCAGCCACGTGCTCGTCCCGCCGGCGATCGAGGCGTTGATGACGTCCGCGAACTCCCGGGTCGACGCGTTCCTGGCGGCCGGGCACGTGTGCACCGTGATGGGAACGTCTGAGTACGAGCCACTGGCCGAGCGCTACTCGGTACCGATCGTCGTCACCGGCTTCGAGCCGCTCGACGTGCTCGACGGGATCCGGCGAGCCGTCCTCCAGCTCGAGTCGGGTCGTGGCGAGGTGGAGAACGCGTACTCGCGAGCAGTCCGGCCGGAGGGCAATCCGGAGGCCCGGGCGATGCTCGCCGACGTGTTCGAGGTGTGCGACCGACAATGGCGCGGGATCGGGCTGATCCCCCAGAGCGGTTGGCGGCTCGCGCCACCGTTCGCCGCGTACGACGCAGAGGCGCGTTTCGACGTCGGTGAACTGTCGGTGGAGGAACCCGTGGCGTGCCGGGCCGGCGACGTGCTCCAGGGTGTCATCAAGCCCGACGAGTGTGAGTGCTTCGGCACGACGTGCACGCCGCGCACCCCGATGGGCGCCACCATGGTGTCGAGCGAGGGCGCCTGCGCGGCCTACTTCCAGTACCGCCGCCTCGATTCGGCACGAGCGATGCGAGACGTCGATGGCCGAACGTGACGTCGCGAGCGGAGCGTCGATCGAGGGGTGGTCGTGCCCGCTCCCACTCCGTCAGTACGGGCGGGTCGTGCTCGGCCACGGCGGCGGTGGACGTCTCCAGGCCGAGTTGGTCGAGCACCTCTTCCTGCCCGCGTTCGGCGCGGCGGCGGCAGCGGCTACGCCGACCGATTCGGCGGTGCTCGAACTCGATGTCGGCCACGGCACCGGCAGCCGGCTGGCGTTCACCACGGACAGCTTCGTCGTTCAGCCGTTGTTCTTCCCCGGTGGCAACATCGGTGAGCTCGCCGTGTTCGGCACGGTGAACGATCTCGCGATGAGCGGGGCGACCCCGCTCGCTCTCTCGACCGGCTTCGTGCTCGAGGAGGGGTTGGAGCTCGATGTCCTCGGGCGCGTGGCCACGGCCATGGGCCGAGCCGCATCCAGGGCCCGCGTCCAACTCGTGACCGGTGACACCAAAGTCGTCGACCGCGGTCACGGCGACGGGTTGTACGTGAACACGGCCGGAATCGGTCTGGTGCCCGCAGGTGTCGATCTGCGGCCCGGGAACATCCGGCCGGGCGACACGATCGTGGTGAGTGGCGAGATCGGCGATCACGGCATCGCCGTGTTGAGCGTGCGCGAGGGGCTGGAGTTCGGCACCGAGATCCGCTCCGACGCCGCGCCCCTGAACGGGTTGGTCGCGTCGATGCTCGGCGCGTGTTCGCAGATTCGCGTCCTGCGCGATTGCACGCGTGGCGGTCTGGGGGCGTCGCTGTACGAGCTGGCCGAGACCGCCGGAGTCGGTGTCGAGTTCGAAGAGCGACGGGTGCCGGTCGGTGACGCCGTGCGATCGGCCTGCGGGTTCCTCGGTCTCGACCCGATCCATGTGGCCAACGAGGGCAAGCTCGTCGCGTTCGTTCCCACCGAGCATGTCGACGAGGTCGTCGCGGTGATGCGCGCTCACGAAGCTGGGCGGCGTGCCGCCGTGATCGGTGCTGCGGTCGACCGCCACATCGGCGTGGTCGTGGCGCGAACGCCGTTCGGCGCGAGTCGCGTCCTGGATCGCCCGCTCGGCGAGCAGCTCCCGCGGATCTGCTGAGGGAGCCGAGCCCCTGCCCGCGTCACCTCGACCTCTACTCGAGATCGAGGGATAGCAACACCCGCCAGAATTCCGCTTGAGTCGGCGTGCATTCGTGCCGATATGCGTCAAGACGGTGTGAACGACTGACTACTTTCAGTGTCTTGCTCCACGCCGGCCGCCACCGTTCGGAGAGACCACGTGCTTCACAGACCACCACGCCACCACCTGATCCGCATCGTCATCGCGTGCGCGCTCACGCTCGTCGGGGCCATCGCCCCCGCGACGCCCATCGGTCCTGCACATGCCGCCGGGACCCCGAACATCGGCCTGTCGGCGAGTTCGCCGGGCGGCGTGCTCTACGGAGCCGAGATCCCGATCACCCTGACCGCATCGAACTCGGCCGGCAGCGACGGATTCAACCTCTCGTTCCAGGACGTCCTCCCGGTCGGTGTGTCGTACGTCTCGGGCTCGTCGGACCCGGCGCCGACGATCATCGTCCGCGGCGACGGGACGACCGCGCTCTCGTGGTCCAACGTCTCCGATCTCCTCGACGGGACGACCGTCGAGTTCACGTATCGCGTCGCCGTCTCCCAGACCCTCTATGACGTCGACGACGTGATCGCCACGTCGCCGGGCGCGTACGTGAACAGCGATCCACGGTTCGTTCCGCGCTTCGATGCGACGGGGGCACCGATCGGCGCCTCGTTCACCGGCTTCGACACCGCCGCCACGAGCACCCTGCTGCTCCCCTTCGAGATCACCAAGAGCGAACCGAACACCGAGTCCGAACTGCTCCGAGGCGTGCACGACCACCAAACCGTCTACACCGTTCGCGTCGACAACAACCTCGTCAACCCGACGACCGGCTTCTCGGTCGTCGATCTCCTGCCGGCCGGGCTCGAGTTCCTCGGATGTGGCACGGTCGACAACACCACCGACGCTGCCGCGACCGGTCAGGAGTATCCGGGTTCGGGTGTCATCAACCCGGGGAACGCCCCGGCGTTGTCGAATCCCTGTCCGGTGCCCTCGAGCGTCACCACCGTCACCACGGATCCCGACGGAGGCGGCCCGCTCCCGACCGATGTGTACACCCGGGTCGCGTGGAACTCTGCCTCGCTCGCCGCGGCCATCGCGAGCGCCGACCTCGCCGCCGGTGGCTCGTTCGAGTTCGACTATGTCGCCGCAGTCCCGCTCCGTGAGAACGTGCAGCTCGCCCTGACCGACCCCACCGCCAACCTCGACAACAACACCGGTGCGCTCACCTCGGACGAACAGCAGCTCGAGAATTACGCCACCGCCACCGGCACGTACAACGCCCGCCCGACCACCTCGACCGACTCCGACACCTTCGTCGTCTCAGCGGAAGACGTGTCCATCCACAAGTCGGCGAGCACCGGTAGCTTCGTGCAGGGCTCGTCGACGACGTGGACCCTGCTCGTCGAGAACAGCGAATACGCCGTCGCCACCGGTCCGATCACGGTGACCGACACGATCCCCGACGGACTCGACTTCGTCTCGTCGACCCCGGCCCCCGATGCCGGGTTCCCGACCGCCGGCGCCAACGGCACCCTCGTCGTCGAATGGACGCTGCCCGGGTTCACCGTCCCCTCCACCCCGGGTGGCACGACCGTCACCTTCGGCACGACGACGCGCACCGACTACCGCGACACAGGTGGACCGGTCTCGGCGAACGACTCGTGGACGAACATGGTCGATCTGGCGACGGACGCCACGGTCGTCACCGACAACGACGGCTCCACGACCGTGCTGCCCATCGTCGACGAGTCGAGCGCCGGTCAGAGCGCCGGCGGTCTCGGCATCACCAAGGAGGTGTCGTTGCCGTCTGGCACGCTGACCTGTGGCGACGGGTCCGGAGTGTCGTTCGACGACGACCTCGCGGGCGACTACCGCCCGGGCGACCGGGTGTGCTGGCGGCTGTCGGTCGATTTCCCCGGTCAGCTCGACACCCTCGAGCCGCTCGTGCAGGACTATCTCCCCGCCGGATTCGCCTACGACAGCTGGCAGGTCGGCGCCACCGACGACGGCATCGCTGCCGCTTCGACGTTCACCGACAGCGACCCCCTGCTCGAGTGGGACCTCGGCACCGCCGTCGACGTCGGCGGGCTGCGGTTCGAGGCGGTCATTCAGTCGATCGTCACCGACCCGAACGCGGCGGCCGACGGCGACATCTTGTCGAACCTCATGAAGTTCCGCTACATCAACACCGACGGCAGCGTGTTCCAGCGCCGCGATCTCGCCGACGCGACCTGGGCCGAGCCGCAGCTCACCCTGAACAAGGGTGTGATCCAGGTCGACGGCTCGCCGGTCCCGGGCGCTCCCGCCGACAACGTGACGGTGCAGAACGGCGAGGTGGTGAAGTACCAGGTGCGCGTCGACAACAGCGGCAGCGTCGACGCCCTGTCGGTCGACGTCCGCGACACCCTGCCACCGGGCATCGGTTGCGGTCAGATCTCGGCGATCACGCCGGTCGGCGGCTCGTGCGACGGCACGAACACCTGGATCTCCTGGCCGGCCGGGCTCGGTCTGACGGTGCCGGCGGGCGGCTCGCTGGCCCTCACCTACGACTTGACCGTGCCGCTGGGCACGGCGGCGCAGACGATCTTCGACAACACGGCGGGCGTTCGCACCTACGAGGGCCCGACCAACGACCCGGGCAACCCCACGTTCGAGTACGTCCCGTCGTCCAACATCGACCCCGGTCTCACGTCCAACACCGGCCCTGCGATCGACACGTCGCGGATTCGCACCGGGACCCCCACGATCGACAAGAGCCGTACCACCCTGCTCACCCAGGCCGGCAACGGGTCGAGCCAGGCGACCATCGGCGAGACGATCCGCTACACGGTGACCGTCGATCTGCCCGGTGGCACGGCCTACTACGGTCCGGCCACCATCGTCGACGCGCTGAACTCGACGCGCCTCGATCTCGATGAGACGAGCCTCGTCGTGACCCTCGACGGATCGCCGTTGCCCACTGGCGCCGGGCAGTTCACGACGTCGACCGCATCCAACACGGTCACGATCACGTTTCCGGTCGCAGTTCCGTACGAGGTGCTCGCCGACACGCCACAGCAGATCATCGCCACCTTCGACGCCGTCGTGACCGATGTCGCCGCCAACGTGCGCGGCGGGTCCAGCATCCCGAACACCGCGACGTTCGGATATCGCAATGCGGGCGGTTCGCTCACGAACCTCAACGACTCGATCAGTACGACGGTGGTGGAGCCGAACATCTCGATCTCGAAGTCGAACGACGATGGCGACGGGATCGTCGTCGCCGGTCAGACGCTGACGTACACGCTCGACGTCGCGAACCTCGGCTCGAATGTCTCGGCTGCCAACGACGTGGTGATCATCGACGGTCCGGTCCCGACCGATCTCATCGTGCTCGAGGCACCCGGCGACCCGGCCGAGGACGGCGACACGATCGCTCCCGACGGCGGTCTCTGGGATGCCACCGCACGAACGATCACATGGAACATCGCGCTGGTCGCTCCCGGCGCCGGCGCTGCGGTGTCGCGCGAGTTCCAGGTGCAGACGACCGATCCGCTGCTCGCCTCCGGTGAGCTCGAGAACACGGCGGACGTCTTCACGACGTCGCTCCCCGGAACCAGCCCCGACGAACGCGACGCCACGTCGCCGCAATCGGGCTACACCGACGATGCGAGCAACTCGGTCTTCGCGCCGACCCTCTCGATCGTCAAGACCGGCACTCCCGACGATGCCACGGTCGGTGAGACGGTGTCGTACACCCTCGACGTGACCGTCCCTGCCAGCGTGATCGCCTACGACGTCACCATCAGCGACGATCTGCCGGCCGGCATCGCGTACGAATCGCTGACGTCGGTCACCTGCGACCAGGGCGGTGGGGCCTGCAGCCCCGACGTCAACAGCGCGTCGGTCACCACCGACGGCGACGTCGTCGCGTTCTTCATCGGCGATCTGTCGACCGCTGCGACCGGGAGTCGTGTGGTCACGATCACGTACGTCGCCTACGTCGACGATGTCGCGGCCTCCGCCGCCGGTGCGACGTTGACGAACGGTGCCACCGCGTACCTCAACACGAGCGACGTGATCACCACGACACCGACGACCCCACCCGACCCGGCGGGTTTCGATCAGCCATCCAACACGGCGACCGACGACGTCGACGTGCTCGAGCCGTCGCTCACGATCGACAAGGACGTCAACGGACAAGTCGGCGACACCGACACCCGTCGAGCCAAGCCCGGCGATGTGTTGACCTTCACGGTCGTGGTGACGAACGCAAACGGCGCGGGCACCGGCGCGGCCCACGACATCACCATCTCCGACACGCCCGACCCGCGCCTCACCGGCTACGCGTTCACGCCCGTGGCCGGCATCGTCAACAGCGACGCCGACCCGTCCGACGGCGGCCTCGAGTGGACCGTCGTCGGTCCGCTCGCCCCAGGTGCTTCGCTCACGATCACGTACCAGCTCACGGTGCCTCCGGGCTTCGACTCCGACGAGGAGGTGGCCGGTCCGGAGCTCACGAACACCGCTGACGTCCCGTCGTACTTCGGCGCCGACGCGGCAACTCGTACGACCCCGGGCCGAACCTTCCGCGAGTACGGCGGCCCGGGACGCGACGTCACGGCCGACACCGTGACGATCGAGCTCGACCTCGCATCGATCGGCGATCTCGTCTGGTTCGACGTCGACGGCGATGGCGTCGTCGACGCGGGCGAGCCACCGATTCGGAACGTCGACGTGATCGTGACCTACCTCGGCGCGAACGGGGTCCTGGGCGGCGGGGACGACGAGGTTGCCACCGTGTCGACCGACGTCAACGGCATGTACGTGGTCGATCGACTGCCCGGCGGCAACTATCGGGTCGACGTGGTCGAGACCGACCCGCAGTTCGTCGCCGGACTCGTACCGAGCTATGACCGGGACGGCGGCACCGCGACGCCCAACGGCATCTGGCAAGGCACGCTCGGCCAGGACGAGGATCGACGCGACGTCGACTTCGGCTACACCGGCGACGGCTCGATCGGCGACACGATCTGGTTCGACCAGGACGGCGACGGAACCCAGGACACCGGCGAGGCCGGAATCCCGGACGTGGACGTCGTGGTCACGTGGCTGGGCCTCGACAACGCCCCCGGTGGTGGCGACGACGTCGTGTACCCGACGGCGACCACCGACGCGAATGGCAACTACCTGTTCGACCTGCTCCCGGCCGGCGTCTTCACCGTGCAGGTGCAGTCCGGGTCGCTCCCCACCGGGTACACGATCGTGTCGGATCCCCAGGGCGCTGTCGACGGCGCGTCGCTCCTCTCCCTGACCCCCGCCGAGAACGACCTCGACCAGGACTTCGGCTACCGCGGCACCGGCTCGATCGGTGACACGATCTACCTCGACCGCAACGGCGACGGCGATCAGGACGCCGGCGAACCCGGCCTGTCCGGGGTGACCGTGGTGCTCGATCACGCCGGCCCCGACGGGATCGCCGGGAACACCGACGACTCGACGTTCACGACCACGACCGGCGCCGGCGGCAACTACCTCTTCGAGTTCCTGCCGCCCGGCCCCTACAACGTCACCGTGACCGGCGGTCTGCCGGCGAACGTCACCAACAGCGACGACCCCGACGGCGGCACCGCCAACACCGCCGACCTCGTGCTCACCAATGGTGGCGACGACCTCGACCAGGACTTCGGCTACGCCGCCACGAGCGTGCTGGGCGACCGCGTCTGGTGGGATCTCGACAGCGACGGCGTGCAGGACCCGGGTGAGCCCGGCCTCAACAACGTGACGGTCACGGCCACCGGCCCGAACGGCTTGTCGTTCACGACGTTCACCTCCGGCGACGGCGACTATCTCTTCGCCGATATTCCCGACGGCGACTGGACCGTGGCCATCGTGTCGGGAATCCCCACCGGGATGACGGCGACCTTCGATGCCGACGGCGGCCCGCTCGGAACCTCCGACGTGACCCTCGCGACCTCGGACCTCGACCAGGACTTCGGGTACGCGGGCAACTCCTCGCTCGGCGACCGGCTGTGGCTGGACCGCAACAGCGACGGCGTCCAAGATGCCGGCGAACCGGGTATCGAGAACATCACCGTCGATCTCACCTGGTACGGACCGAACGGCGTCGCAGGCGGTGGAGACGACATCGTCGTGTCGACCGCGACCGACGCCAACGGCAACTACCTCTTCGTCGGCCTCCCGGCCGGCCAGTACTCCGTCGCCGTCGACGAGGCCGACGTCGACTTCTCGTCCGGCTTGTCGGCCACCTACGACCGCGACGGCACGACCGTGACACCGGACGGGGTGACCCCCGTGACCCTCGGCGTCTCGGAGAACGTCGACGACGTCGACTTCGGGTACCGCGGGGGCGGCACCATCGGCGATCTGGTGTGGTTCGACCGCGACGGCGACGGCACCCAGGATCCGGACGAACCCGGCCTGTCGGGCATCGACGTGACACTCGAGTGGTTCGGTGAGAACGGCGTGCCCGGAGGCGGGGACGACGAGACCTTCACGGCGGTCACCGACGCCGACGGTGCCTATCTGTTCGACGGCCTCCCTGCGGGAACGTTCGTGGTCACCGTCGACGACACCGATCTGCCGACCGGCATGCAGCCGACGTTCGACGCCGACGGCGGGCTCGACAACATCGCGCAGGTGGTGCTCGGCGACGGCGAGGTCGACCTCGATCAGGACTTCGGTTATCGCGGCGCGGGATCGATCGGCGACACCGTCTGGTTCGACCGCGACGGCGACGGCGCGCTCGACGTCGGCGAGCCCGGCATCCCCGGCCAGACGGTCACCGTCACCTGGGACGGGCCCGACGGGCCGGTCACCTTCACCACGGTCACCGACGCGTCCGGGACCTACCTCCTCGACGGGTTGCCCGACGGCGACTTCACGGTCGTGGTCGTCGGCGGAATCGCCGACACGGCGACCAACACCGGTGACCCCGACGGTGGCGGCGACTCCACCTCGACGGTGACGCTGACGGGCGGCTCGTCCGATCTCGACCAGGACTTCGGGTACCGGGGTGACAACGCCATCGGCGATCTCGTCTGGTGGGACCAGGACGCCGACGGCGTGCTCGACGCCGGCGAGACCGGCCTCCCCGGTGTCGAGGTCACGCTCACCTGGTTCGGTGTCGACGGGGTCGCGGGCGGTGGCGACGATCTGACGTTCGCCACCACCACCGGGGCCGACGGCGACTACATGTTCGCCGACTTGCCCGATGGCTCGTACCGGGTCGACGTGACCGACGGGCTGCCGGCGGGCCTCGACACGGCGACGTTCGACGAGGACGACGGCGCGGCCGGCGCCGACGGTTCCAGCATCGTCGCCGACCTGGGTGTCGGCGCCTCCATCGGCGTCGTCCACCTCACGGCCGACTTCGGGTACGCAGGCACCGGCTCGATCGGCGACACGGTCTGGCTCGATCTCGACGGCGACGGCATCCAGGACACCGGCGAACCGGGTGTCCCCGGCGTGGCGGTGACCCTGACCTGGGGTGGCCTCGACGGCGACCTCGGAACGGCCGACGACGTCGTGTTCGTCGACGTCGAGACCGATGCCGACGGCAACTACCTCTTCGAACACCTTCCCGCCGGCGAGTTCCGGGTCGATCTGAACGGTGTGCCCGCCGGCCTGTCGGCCTCAGCCGATCCCGACGGCGGGGTCGCGGACACCTCGACGGTCCTGTTGGATCCGGGCGAGACCGATCTCGATCAGGACTTCGGCTACGTCGGAGACGCAAGCGTGGGCGATCTCGTCTGGCTCGACGTCGACGGCGACGGTACGCAGGATCCCGGTGAGCCAGGGCTCCCGGGTGTCACGGTCACCGTGACGTCGCCGGGCTCCGACGGCGTGCTCGGCACCGACGACGACATCGTCGTCACGACCGTGACCGATGCCGACGGCGGCTACGTCGTCGATGGCCTTCCCGGAGTGACCACGACGGTGTCGTATGACCCCGACGACCTCGGTGCCGGACTGGTGCCGGACTCCGACCTCGACGGCGACAGCCCGACCACCACGACGATCGATCTGGATCCTGGCGATGTCGAACGCGATGTCGACTACGGCATCGTCGGCAACGCGTCGCTCGTCGGCGTCGTCTTCGACGACCGCGACGGTGACGGCGTGCAGGACCCGGGCGAACCAGGTATCCCGGGCGTCGAAGTGAGCGTCGTCTGGAACGGACCGAACGGCCCGGTGACGTTGATCGTCACGACCGCGAACGACGGTAGCTGGGAGCTCCCGAACCTGCCGTCCGGCGACTACGACGTGACGATCGACGTGTCCACGTTGCCCGACGGCGATGTCGCCACCACGCCGATCTCGGTCTCGGTGGTGGTGCCTCCCGGCGGGTCGGCGAGCGTCGAGCACGGTGCGACGGCCGGAGCGTCGGTCGGAGATCGCATCTGGAACGACACCGACCGCGACGGCGTCCAGGACGTCGGCGAGGCCGGGATCCCCGGTGTCCGCGTGACGCTGACCGATGCCGACGGCGACCTCGTTGCGACGACGACCACCGACTCGACCGGCAGCTACTCGTTCGACGATCTCGTGCCCGGCTCGTACACGGTGACCGTCGACCTGACGACCGTGCCGGCCGGATTCACACAGACCGGTGACCCCGACGCAGTCCGCGACGGCCGATCGACCGTGACGCTCCCTGCCGGGGCGACCATCGTCACGGTCGATTTCGGCTTCGCCGCTCCACGCTCCGCTACCACGGCCAGAACGGGATCCGATCCGGCCGCCCCACTGTGGATCGCATCGGTGATCGTGGCGACGGGTCTGGCACTGGTCGCGGCCACCCGCCGTCGCCGCCGTGGCACGACCTTCGCCGAGCGGGTCGTCTGATGCGTCACGGGTCGCGATTCCTGCCGCGCGTGGGGAATCGTGCACCGTTAGCCTGAGATCCCATGCGCGTCGGAGTGGTCGGAGCAACGGGTCAGGTCGGCGGCGTCATGCGCCGCTTGCTCGAGGAACGCAACTTCCCGGTCGAGGAGATCCGGTACTTCGCATCGTCCCGCTCGGCGGGCACGACGCTGCCTTGGAAGGGTGGGCAGATCGTCGTCGAGGACACCGCGACGGCTGACCCGACCGGTCTCGACATCGCACTGTTCTCGGCCGGTGCCACCGGCTCACGCGCGCACGCTCCCAAGTTCGCAGCCGCTGGTGCGGTGGTGATCGACAACTCCTCGGCCTTCCGGATGGACCCTGACGTCCCCCTCATCGTGAGCGAGGTCAACGGTCACCTGATCCGGCAGACGCCGAAGGGCATCATCGCCAACCCGAACTGCACCACGATGGCGGCCATGCCGGTACTCAAGCCGCTCCACGACGAGGCGGGTCTCGTCCGGTTCATCGCCTCGACCTACCAGGCGGTCTCGGGTGGTGGTCTGGCCGGCGTCGACGAGCTCGACAAGCAGGCCCGCCAGGTCGTCGATCGCGCCGCCGAGCTCACCCACGACGGTGCAGCGGTCGAGTTCCCCACGCCCGAGAAGTTCGCAGCGCCGATCGCGTTCAACGTGTTGCCGCTGGCCGGGGCGATCGTCGACGACGGCGAGTTCGAGACCGACGAGGAGAAGAAGCTCCGCAACGAGAGCCGCAAGATCCTCGACATCCCGAACCTGCTGGTGTCTGGCACGTGCGTGCGAGTCCCGGTCTTCACCGGACACTCCCTGTCGATCAACGCCGAGTTCGATCGCCCGATCTCGGTCGAGCGGGCGTACCAGGTCCTGACCGGCGCCCCCGGGGTCGTGGTCAGCGACGTGCCGACGCCACTTCAGGCGGCCGGCCGGGATCCGGCCTACGTGGGTCGGATCCGCCAGGACCCGGGCGTCCCCGACTCCCGCGGTCTCGCCCTGTTCGTCAGCAACGACAACCTCCGCAAGGGTGCGGCGCTGAACACGATCCAGATCGCCGAGCTCTTCCTCGACTGAGGTGCGGGCCCGGCTCCGGGTGCCGCACGATGCCGCAGCGCAGTAGCCTCCACGACGTCATGACCCGGTCGTACGCCGTCCTCGCAGCTGCCCTCGCCGGTGTGGCCGGGCTTGCCGGCGTGGCCCACGTGACGGCCGGTGGGGCCGCCGCCGAGACCGCCGGCGCCGCAGAACCCGTTGCGGTCGCCCAGGCCGATGAGCTGGTCGACGACGAGTTGTCGTCGGGTGGGCTCGCCGACGACGTGCGCGCCGAACAGGGTCTCGAACCGGTCACCGTCGTCGATCCCGAGTGCGCGCTGTCGGTCCGTCTCGAACTGGGCGACACCCACCCCGAGGTCGAGTGCCTCGAATCGCAGCTGATCGCGGCCGGCGCCCTCAGCGGGGTGGCACCCGATGAGGTGTTCGACGACGCCACAGACGGCGCGGTGCGGACGTTCCAACGAGCGAACCAGGTGATCGTCGACGGGGTGGTCGGGCCGCAGACGGCCACGTTGCTGGGCTCGTGGGTGGGACCGGCCGTCCTCCCACCCGACCCCGACACCTGCCCGGCAACCGGTCGGTCGGCCGTCGTCGACCGGTTCAACCAGCGCTCATGGTTGTGCGACGCCGGTGAGATCACCGACGTCATGCCGATCACGTCGGCGATCACGCAGCCCGATCCGGGTACCTACCAGGTCTACGCCAAGGACTTGGACGCCTCGTCGACGTTGTCGGGCGAGTACTCCACGATGACCCACTTCGTGGCGTTCACCTACGGCAAGTACCAGGGTGCCCGTATCGCGTTCCACAGCATCCCGCAGAAGGCGAACGGTGACTACGTCCAGCCGCTCGACAGCGTCGGCACCCTCGAGCTCTACGGTGATTCGTCGGGCTGTATCAGAGTCCTGCCGGAGCACGCCGAGCTGATCTGGAGTTGGCTCGACATCGGCGACACCGTCCGCGTCGTGACCTGACCCCGGCTGCGCCACCAACCGGGGGGTTCAATCGGCCGGCCAACCGGCCTGTGCGAGTGCCGCGTTGGTGTAGCGGCCGTCGTCGGTGATCTCGCGTCCGAACCACGACGGCGGGACGAATACGTCGGCGGCGTCATCGGAGTCGAACTCGACCTCGACGATGCGCTTGCCGGCGAGCTCACCGTCGAACTGGTCGAGTTCGGCGTTCAGCCCGTCGGGCAACCGGACCACGTGGCGACGCTTCTCGATGCGGAGTTCGTCGGCGAACACCCAGAGCTCGTCGAACTCTGCGGGCGTGAGGTCGCGCTCGACCTCGATTCGCTCGCGCCCCGATCCTGCCTTGACCGTGAGGGTGTGTCTCCCGTCGCGCCGGCGGACCCGCACCGTGACGGGTCGTACGGCCAGATACCCCTGGACGATCACGCTCGGTGCCGGCAGCGGATCGGGCAACCGGTCGACGAGGAAACGGCGCTCGCGCTCGATCACGCTCGTCCGATCCGGAGCGAGAGGTCGTCGGGTATCCACGAGGTCGTGCTGACGCGGTCGTGCGAAGGCGGAGTCCAGCGCGCACCGGCCTCGACATCGAGTAGGTCGAGCGTCACGGCCCACTCGACCACGACCTGCAGTTCCATGCGCGCCAGCGGCGCTCCGATGCACGTGTGGGGGCCGTGGCCGAACGCCACGTGCCGGTTGGGTGAGCGATCGAGTCGGACCCGTTCTGGTTCGTCGAAGGCCCGAGGATCGTGGTTGGCGGCGGCGAAGCCGAGTCCGACGAGATCACCGGAATCGAAGCCTCGCCCGCCGACCTCGTGGTCGACCGCGACCGTTCGGCCGATGAACGCCAACGGCGAGAAGTAGCGCAGGTACTCCTCCACGGCCACCGGGATCACTGCGGGATGGTCGGCCAGGTGACGCCGCGCCTCCGGATGCGTGGCGAGGTGCCAGAGGGCGCCGACGATCGCGACGATGACGGTGTCGCGGCCACCTGCGAGTACGAGGTAACCGTATCCGAGCATCTCGTCGCGCGTGAGCGGCCGACCGTCGAGCTCCGCGCGAGCGAGATCCCCGAAGAGATCAGCGCCGGGCCTGTCGCGAGCGGCGTCGACGCAGTCGGCCAGGTACGCGTCGAGATCGGTGTTGCGACGACGTTCGCCCGAAACGGGATCGCGGAAGACGTGCAGGCCCCACGATGCCAGCCGCTCGGCGTCTCCCGCTCGCCCCAGCGTCTCGGCGACGGAGGTGGTCACGACCGGGAGCGCGAGTTCCTCGATGACCGCCAATCGCCCGCGCCGGATCGCAACCTCCGACAACCGGTCGACCTCGTCGCACAGCTTCGGCCGCAATCGTTCGGCGGCGCTTCGGCTGAAGCGGTGTTCGATGAGGCGTCGGAAGCTGCGGTGTTCGGGCGGATCGGTCTCGATCGGGTATTGACGGACCGGCCGGAGGCGGGACTCCTCCGGGATCGGCACCCGGAACGGGGTCGCCGAGGTGTAGCGCTCCCAGTCCCGCGCGACCCGACGGACGTGGTGGTACCCGACGACGAGGGTGAACTCCTGGTCGCCCACGCACCCCTCGGCGAAGTCGTCCATCGTGGCCGTCAGCGATCGGGAGACGGCGCCGGACCGGGGAGCGGTGGGCGGCGTCGGAACCTGCGCTCCCACACCGTCTCCACGAGGTACATCCCGACGACGAAGCCGACTCCTGCGCCGACCGCGACGCGCAGCAGTACGACGTTCGTGTCTCGGAACAGCAGCCATGCCACGAGGGCCCCGATCGCGGCGCAGCTCACCGCTGCGGCCCGCCAGGGCGCCGACGGCATCTTCGGGCGCGTGCGTGGGCCCGGCTTCCACGGCCGACCACCGCGCCGGCCGTAGATGTAGCCGAACCGGAACGAACGCTCGTCGACCATCACTCGTCTCCTCGGGTCGCGGCGTCGACGCCGGTGTCGATGCACCCCCCGAACACACTGACCACTGCCAGACCGAACACTGCCAGACCGAACACTGCCAGACCGAACGCTGCCAGAGCGAGCGCTGCCAGGAACGCACCGATGACGGGACCCGACATGACGTCGAGATCGGGGACCCGGCCGTCGAACAGGTCGTCGACGAGCGGCAACGAAAGGAGCGACACCGCCCCGACGATGCCGATGACGACGAACATGGGAACGATCATGCCACCCGTGCGCCGGGCGCAACAGCTGTCGATGTCAGCGTCGTGTTCTCGGACGACACGGATCCGTCATCGTCCGGATCCGGTCAGCAGGAACACGGGATCGCGGCGCACTTCGGACAACCGTGACGATAGCGATCGACGGTCGTGGTCAGATCCACCCCGACCTGGTTCGCGAGCGTGGCGACCCAGGCCAGCACGTCGCTGAACTCGTGCTCGATCTGGTCCGGTGTCCCCTTGCGGACCGCCTGGGCCAGCTCACCCAGTTCCTCCGCCAGCCATGCGACGGTCGGTGCCACCCCGCGACCTCGATCACGCTCGCCGTAGGTCCGTTCGATGACGTCCTGCAACTCCCGCAAATCCACCAACCCGACGTTACATTCGGGGTCGGACCCCGAATGTAACGTCCGGGGGAAGCACACCATCGTCGTCGCTCCGGACGACGACGTCGGCGTGTTCACGATCGGCTCGGATCGAGGCGGCGTTGGGCTCGTCGACGTCGTGCACCCAGCGAGCTGCCTCCCCTGCTGTGCGTCCGTGCTCGATGTGGCGGGCGATCAACCGGTCGATCCGCGACCGCTCGTCGCACTCGACGTACCAGACCGCGTCGATCAGGGGTCGCACCCGCTCCCATCCGTCGACATCGCGGAGCAGGTAGTTCCCTTCGGTGATGATCGTCGAGTGGGTCGGCTCGATCGCGATCGAGCCGGCGATCGGCTCCTCTGAGTACCTATCGAAGCGCGGCGCGTACACCGTACGGTCGGTTCTCGATCTGATGCGGGCGAGCAGGTCGACGTAGCCGTCGACGTCGAAGGTGTCCGGAGCTCCCTTGCGCATCGAGCGCCCGAGCCGTCGCAACTCGCGCTGTGCGAGGTGGAAGCCGTCCATCGGGACCACGACGTGGGTGTCGGGATGTTCGGCCGCCCACCTGGCGGCCGACGTGGACTTTCCGGATCCCGGGCATCCGGTGACCCCGACGATTCGCCGCACCTTGGGCTTCGTCACGGTGAGATCTTGTCGCGCTCGCTCGAACGCGAACGATCCGGTGCGAGCGCTGTCGCCCGGGTGTCACGCTACCCTCGACCGGATGTCATCGATCTACGACCTCGAGATGACGAGCATCACCGGCGAGCAGGTCGGCTTCGACCAGTTCCGCGATCAGGTGCTCCTCATCGTCAACGTGGCGAGCGCTTGAGGTCTCACTCCGCAGTACGCAGGTCTGCGTGCACTCCACCACGAGTTCGACGATGTTCAGGTGCTCGGCTTCCCGTGCAACCAGTTCGGTGGTCAGGAACCGGGTACCGAGGACGAGATCCTCGAGTTCGTCACGTCGAAGTACGACGTCGACTTTCCGATGTTCGCCAAGATCGACGTGAACGGCGATGGCGCTGCCGATCTGTACCGGCTGCTGAAGCACGCCCAACCCGGCGACGGTGACCGTCCCGACATCACGTGGAACTTCGAGAAGTTCCTCGTCGACAAGTCGGGCGCGGTCGTGCGGCGGTTTGCTCCACCCACGACGCCCGAACAGGTCGCCGAGGTGATCCCGGAGTACCGGTGAACGTGATCTCCCGGTGAACGAGCCGAAGTCGCGCTGGGCGGATCACGGCGACGTCCAACGCGGCGTCGTCTACGACGCTCGCTGGGAACGACTCGCAGCGGCCGGACACTCGATCCACGGCGAAGCCGACTTCGTCGCCGGGTACGCGCCGACGTCCGTGCTCGATGCCGGATGTGGTACTGGCCGTGTCGCGATCGAGTTGGCGAGCCGAGGCATCGAGGTGGTCGGGGTTGATCTCGATCCGCTCATGATCCGGCAGGCCCGGGCCAAGGCGCCCGACCTGACGTGGATCAAAGCCGATCTGACGTCGATCGACCTGCAGCGCGAGTTCGACGTCGTCGTGATGGCGGGCAACGTGATGATCTTCGTGGCTCCCGGCAGCGAAGCTGCGACCGTCGCCAACATGGCCCGTCACCTTCGTCCCGGCGGTGTGCTGATCGCCGGCTTCCAACTCGGCCAGCGGTACGGGCTGGACGACTACGAGCGCGAGTGCGCGGCGGCCGGGCTCGCATCGCTTGCCCGGCACGCGACGTGGGACGCGTGCACCTGGTCGCCGGCGAGTGGATATGCGGTCAGTGTGCATCGACGTGCCGATCCATCTCCATCGGACGCGTAGCGGCCGACTCGGCCGCCGCACCGCCGGTTGTGCAACATGAGCGGATGCCGGCCGAGCCACGCACCGTGAAGCTGCCCGGCGCCGGTCTGCAACTCGCCGCCGACCTGTACGGCGCCGAATCGGACCCGCCCGTGCTGATGCTGCACGGTGGCGGGCAGACTCGTCACGCATGGGGATCCGCGGCGCGGGCGTTCGCCGAAGCGGGTCGTTTCGCCGTCTCGATCGACCTGCGCGGGCACGGGCACAGCGACTGGTCGCCCGACGGGGTCTACGACATGACCCGGTTCAGCGCGGACGTGCACACGATCGCCTCGTCGCTGGGTCGACCGCCCGCGCTCGTGGGCGCATCGCTCGGCGGACTGTCGTCGCTCGTCGCGGTCGGTGAATCCGACGGACCGGTCGCGACGTCGCTCGTGCTGGTCGATGTAGCACCACGCGTCGAGACCGAGGGTCGGATCAAGATCCAGGGTTTCATGCGGGCGGGTATGCGCGGGTTCGACACGCTGGAGGAGGCCGGCGATTCGATCGCCGCGTACATCCCGCATCGGCCGCGGCCGAAGGACCTCTCCGGCCTGAAGAAGAATCTCCGTCAACGCGGCGACGGTCGGTGGTACTGGCACTGGGACCCGCGGTGGCTCGGCAACAACGAGGGCGTCGACGGGCAGGGTGGTCTGGTCCACCACGATCGAATGTGCGCTGCAGCGCGCCGCATCACGATTCCGACGATGCTCGTGCGGGGTCGGATGAGCGACATCGTGAGCGACCAGAGCGTCGCTGAGCTGCGCGAACTCGTTCCTCATGCCGAGATCGTCGACGTGGCCGGCGCCGGCCACATGGTCGCCGGCGACCGGAACGATGTCTTCAACGCTGCCGTGATCGAGTTCGTCAACCGCTGACGCGCGTCCGTCTCACTCTGTCTCGAACTCCTCGACCGCGGACTCCTCGACCGCGAACTCCTCGACGGTCGCGTACCTCGCACCGTCGTGATGCAGTTCGCTGCGAATCAACGCGATCGTGTGGACCTCACATCGTGCCGACAACTGCGTCCCTATGGCCGATGACCGAGCTCCCCGCTTCGTGCGGGCGATCGTCAGATGGCCGCGGAACCGGAGGCGATCGTGCTCACCGATCGCCACCGTCGCGGTCCGCACAGTGTGCGCAAGATCGTCCACACCGGCGACGGGCACGACGATCTGATTGCCGCCGAGGCGTTCGACCCGCGGCCCGAACCGCATGGTGGTCGCTGGCAGACGGACGCCGGTGAGTAGCTGAGCGACGGCGTCGGCGTCGGCGTCACCGAGGAACCGGAGGGTGACGTGCCAGTTCGCCTCCGGCACCCATCGGACGCCGGGCTCGTCCGGACGTGGGATCTCGCGCAGCGCGACGCGGACCGCCGGAGTGGGCAACGCGGCGACGAACAGGCGGGTCATCGGTCAGGATCCCGCTCCGTGGGGGCGCCGATCGCGGCGTCCCCACCGCGCCCAGCTCGCGAGCACACGGGTACCCCGGCTGCTGCGAGGGCTTCGAGGTCGCATCGAGCCGTGCGGGTGGAGACCTCGAGCTCGGACGCGACCTCGTCGGCGGTCACGGTTCCCCATTGCTGCAGGAAGAGGTGGTGTGCTGATGAGCCGGTGCGCCGTCACGGCGTTCAGATTGCCAAACAAGATGGCCAGGAGGTGGCCATTTCAGATGCGATCGTGGTCGACATGCACCACACTCATGATCCCCGATCCCACCTCGAGTCGGCGATGGCGAGCTCGATGCCCTGGTGGCGGCCGTTCGCGCCGACCAGCTCGACACACCGACGCACTGTCCGGAGTGGACCGTCCGCGACCTCCTCGGCCACATGGTCGGCGTCGCTCGCCGGATCGCCGCGGTCGGACGCGTCGAGCCCGGCATGAGCGTGCCGGTGATCGTCGACGGCGTCCCTGACGCCGACTGGCTCGACGCGTGGCGAGGTGCCGCCGAGCCTGCCAACGACGTGTGGCGCGACGAAACGGTGCTCACGACGATCGTGCATCCGCCCTTCCGAGACATGCCCGGTCTCGCAGCGGTCAAGGTGTACGTCACCGAGGTGGTCCACACCTGAGATCTCGCAACGGCCACCGAAGCGGCTCCGATCTTGGACGAGGACGTGGTCGCGTCCGGGCTCGACTGCGTTCAGGGTGCGTTCGCCGCCGACGGTCGCGGTCACGATGTACCGTTCGACGCCGCCGTTCAGCGCCCAGCCACGGCATCCGTGATCGACCAAATCGTCGCCTTCTGCGGACGCCGATCGACCGTGAGCGCCTCCTGACATTCAGAGACAGGCCGAGGCTGGGTGATTCCCCGGCGTCGCCGAACCCGTACGCTGATCCTCATGCGGATCGGCATCAACGGATCTGACAAGCTCGTTCGCCCCGACCTCGCGTCGCTGATCGCCGAGGTCGAGGCGTCCGAGGTGGACGGCTTCGCGAGTTACTGGCTCGCGCAGACCGGCCTCGTCGACGCCACGTCCACGCTCGCGCTCGCCGGCGGCGGCACGTCGACGATCGAGCTCGGCACAGCGGTCGTCCCGACCTGGGAGCGACATCCGCACGCGCTCGCTGCCCAGGCACTGACGGCTCAGGCAGCGTGCGGTGGACGATTCACCCTCGGCATCGGGCTCTCCCATCGGCCGGTCGTCGAGGGCATGCTGCGAATGTCCTGGGACCGACCGATCCGACACATGCGCGACTATCTCGACGTCCTCCAACCGCTGCTCGACGACGGCAAAGCCGCTCACCGGGGCGAGGTGTGGAGCTACACGGGGAGCGGTGGCCGACCGACCGAGCAGGCGCCGAGCGTGATGCTCGCTGCCCTGGGTGAACAGATGCTCCGACTCGCCGGAGCGCGCACCGACGGCACCATCTTGTGGTGCGTCGGACCACGAACGATCGAGCACCAGATCCGACCGATCATCGAAGCGGCGGCCGACCGTGCCGACCGGCGAGCGCCGCGGATCGTGTGCAGTCTGCCGGTCTGGGTGACTGCCGACGTCGTCGCCGCGAAGCAGGTCGTCGGCTCGATGTTGAAGGACTACGCAGCGCTGCCGTCGTACCGCGCGATGCTCGACATCGAGGGGGTTCAGGGCATCGAGTCGATCTCGCTGATCGGCAGTGAAGCTCAGATCGAGGAGGGTCTCGCCCGGATCGAACGCTCCGGCGCGACCGACTTCACTGCGGTGGTCATGGGTGCCGACCCCGACGAGGTGGCACGGAGTCGGGCGGTACTCGCCTCGTACGGCGCCGATCGATCGGCGTAGCCGGGCGCTACGGCGAGACCGCTCGATCGGCCAGTACCGGGCGAGGGCAGCCTCCGCACAGCTCGGCCACCAGCCGCGCCATCTGCAAGGTCGAACGGTCGTGGAGGTATGGGCCGACGATCTGGACGCCGATCGGGAGACCGTCGTCGCCGAGCCCGGCCGGTACCACGGTGGCCGGTAGGAACGCGGCACCCGCCGGACCCGTCCACCCGAACAGATCGAGGTACGGCCGATCGACCCCGTCGATCTCGATTCGGCGGGCCCATTGCGGTTCGGAGTGGTCGTGGGGGATCGCGCTACGCGGTTGCACCGGCATCAGCACGACATCGTGGACCTCGAAGAACTCGCGCCACCGTTCGCGGAGTTGGAGTCGCCGTTCGTTGTCGGCGAGCCACCCTCGATGCCGGACGGCGGTGGCCCGTGCCATCTGGCCGAACGGAGTGACCGGGTCGGCGTCGGCCATCTCCTCGATCGTGCTGCGCGGAACCCCGCCCGACAACGCCGCGAACAGCAGGTTCTTGAACACCGTGTCGGCCCGCTCGAGTGTGAATCCGGGTCGGGCCTCTGTGTCGACGTTGCCGCCGGCCGACTCGATGGTGGCGATCAGGTCGCCGAGCACCCTCCGGGTCGAAGCGTCGACCGGGCAGTACTCGTCGTCGATCCAGGCCGCGATCCGCAGCTCGCCGATCTCCCGAGTTGGTGGCGTAGGGAGCTCCAGCCGCCACGCTGGTTCGTTCCAGCGATCGGGTCCGACCAACGCCTCGAGGCAGATCTCGAGGTCGTCGACCGTGCGGGCCATCGGGCCACACACGGCGAGATCGGCCTGGCTGAGCGTGCCGGGCATCCCGGGGATCTGTCCGTGGGCCGGCACGATGCCGTGAGAGGGCTTGTGGCCCATCACGCCCGAGTAGTGAGCGGGCACGCGGATCGAGCCGCCGATGTCGGAGCCCAGCTCGATCGGAGTGAAGCCCATCGCGAGCGCAGCGGCCGATCCGCCCGACGACCCACCCGGGGTCCGGTCGAGGTCGTGGGGATTGTTCGTCGTGCCGTAGACGTCGTTGTAGCTCTGGATGTCGCCGGCGAAGATCGGCAGGTTGGTCTTGGCGAACGGAATCGCTCCGGCAGCGCGGACTCGTGCAACCGGCCAGGCGTCGTGGGTCGGGATGTGATCGGCGAGGTCGGGCGAACCCGATGTGGTGACGCATCCCTCGGTCTGGAGGGAATCCTTGATCGTCATCGGCACACCGTGGAGCGGTGGCAGGTCATCGCCGCGGGCGGCGGCGTCATCGGCGTCGGCCGCCGCCGCTCGGGCTCGGTCGAGGTCCCAGTGAACGACGCTGTTGACCGGGTCGTCGAGTGCTTCGATCCGTGCCACCAGGTGCTCCAGTGCCTCACGGGCCGACACGTCGCGGTTGCGGATCGCCACAGCGAGTTGCTGTGCAGACCACCAGTGCAGATCGGACATGCTTCCCTCCTCGTTACATTCGGGGTCTGACCCCGAATGTAACGGGGTGGGTAGCGTGGTGATCGTGGGAGCTGCTGTCGTCGAGTGCCGGTCGTGTGGGGCGAAGAATCGTGTCCCGGTGGCCGCGAACGGACATCCGCGCTGCCCGAAATGCCGTACCGACCTGCCGTGGCTCGTCGACGCCGGTGACGATGACTTCGAGGCGGCGACCGCGACGTCCCAGCTGGTGCTCGTCGATCTCTGGGCACCATGGTGCGGGCCGTGCCGGATGGTCGCCCCGGCCCTCGCGAACCTGGCACACGAGTTCGCCGGGTCGATCAAGGTCGTCAAGGTGAATGTCGACGAGGCCCCGGCGACCGCCCGGCGCTACGACGCTCGCAGCATCCCGATGCTGCTCTTCCTTCGAGACGGCGACGTCGTCAACACGATCGTGGGTGCTCAGCCGGAGCACGTGATGCGCACCCTCGTGCAGGGGTATCTGTGAGCGAAACCGACACGTCGTGGCCCGATCGGCTCCGACTGGTGCGCACGACACCCGAGTTCGACGAGACGACGGTACCGGCCGGACTGCTCGCGGCGCATCGCATCGCCGAGGGCGTGTGGGGCCGGTTGACGGTGCGGTCCGGTTCGCTGCGATTCGTCTTCGAGTCCCGGCCCGATGTCGGGCGCACCGTCGGCAGCGGCGAGCACCAGGTGATCCCGCCGAGCGAACCCCACCACGTCGAGATGATCGGTCCGGTGCGGTTCGCGGTCGAGTTCCATCGACGTGACGGCGAGACGTCGGTACCGTGAGCGCATGAACCTCCTCGGCTGGATCGTCGTGGGCCTGCTGGCAGGCGGCCTCGCACGCTGGATCGTCAAGGACGACCGCACGGGGTGCATCTACACGATGATCATCGGCGTGCTCGGTGCGATCATCGGCGGCGGCCTGATGTCGCTGATCGACGCCGAAGGGGTGGACGACTTCTCGTTGCGCTCGATCGGCGTCGCCGCGATCGGCGCCGTGCTGCTGCTCCTCGTCCTGCAAGCGCTCGCCGGACGTGGACCGCGCCGCGCAGCGCGCCGTTAGCAGGATGCAGAGCATCGACCGGCTCGACCGATCGGCAATCGATCTACCAGGGGCTTCGCAGCGGCGAACTGGCTCGAATCGGCGTTCTTCAGCACCCGCCGGCCGTCGTCGGCCCCCTCATCCGACCGCCCCAGCGACAGGAAGCGGTCGACGGCGTCGTTCGCGCGATCGAGGATCGCCGAGCGCGATGGTGGCGGCTCGCCGAGCAGGACGCGAATCTGTGTGTCCCGGATCAGGAGGCCGTAGAGCAGTTCGAAGGCCTCGCCGAGATCGGGACTGCGGATGATCCCTCGATCGTCGAGGACGCCCAAGTACTCCTCGACGATCGGCCCGACCTGATGCCGCCCCCATCGGAGGAGCAGGTCGTGGAGCGTCGGCGAGGTCATGGCAGCGCGGTTGAGTGCGATCGATCCGTCGCTGGTGAGCAGCGTCAGCAGACCGACTGCGAACGCGAGACGAGCTTGTACGAGTAGTGAGGGTGATCGAGCTCGCGTCCGTTGGGGGCATGGGCGGAGTGCACGTCGATGCCGCCGCACGACGCCGAGATGACCCTCGCCCTCGTCGAATGGCGGACGGTTGATTCCGGGGAACCCTCCACGCACGTCGTCGAGGCCGACCCGACTGAGGATCGCGACGCCGTTGCGATGGTCACGGCCGTGGTGCGCGACCTCGTAGCCCAGCAACGCGCACTCGTCGGTGAACGCCGCGAAGGCGTCGTCGCGTCACCTTGTCTCTTGCAGCAGCGCGACGTCCGGTTCGTTCGAGCGCAGCCAGGAGAGGACGCGGCGGTGCCGCGATCGAGTCGAGTTGACGTTCCAGCTCGCGATGCGCACGACGTCGGCGACGGTATCGAGTGTCCCAGGTACTGCCTTCATCGGATCTTCACGGCTGACCCACGTGTTCCTCGACATCGGTCTGGCTTCGTGGAGGTTGCAGAGAACCCCGGACCGGCCCCCACGCCATGTCGAGGCGGCCGCCGGGAGGTCGAGGAGACGGAAAGGAGTGGTCATGAAGAGGATGCTGTTGACAGCGACCGCCATCGGAGCGCTCGCGATTCCGGTCGGGCTGGCTGCCGCCCAGAGCGACACCACCGACCCGACTCCCGAGCCGACACCCACCTGCGTCGAGCAGGAGCGTGCGCGAGTCCAGGACCACGACCAGGATCGGACCATCGTCCGGCGCCAGGAGCGCGAGCAGCTTCAGCTGCGTGAGCGCGATCAGGCACGGACCGACGAGAACACGAGCGATGCCGTTCGCGATCGCCTGTTGGAGGGCACCACCGAGCAGATTCGTGATCGCGACCAGCTCCGCGACGGCACGTGCGACGCGGACTGCGCCGGTGATCAACTCCGTGAACGCGATCGCGCGCGCGTCGACGATCAGCACGCCGGCGGAACCCGCCAGGGTGTCCCCGTCGGTCACGATCGGTGATCGCACGGACCCCGAAGCACGAACCCCAAGCACCAACCCGAAGCACGGGGACCGATCCGCCATCGAGTCGACGACGCGGTGGCGGATCTGCCGCACCCAGGCGTCCGATGCACCGTCCGGGGCGCGCCCGCCGAGTGCGCCTCGATGTTCATGACAGACGACCCTGGCGGCGACTCGGCTGCATCGAGACGATGGCAGCGTGGCCGGTGAGCGCATCCTGGTCGTCGACGACGAGTCCGGAATCCGCGAGCTCGTCGGCACGTACCTGCGCGCCGAGGGCTTCGATGTCGACGAAGCCGCAGATGGCGAGACGGCGCTCGAGATGGTTCGTCATCGACCACCCGAACTCGTCGTGCTCGATCTGCGACTGCCGGGTATCAGCGGGTACGACGTCCTGCGGGAGATGCGGCGAGATTCGGCGGTGTACGTGATCGTGCTCACGGCGCGCAGCGAGGAGTCCGACAAGCTGATCGGGCTCGAGCTCGGAGCCGACGACTACGTCACGAAACCCTTCTCTCCGCGCGAGCTCGTCGCCCGTGTTCGGGCGGTGCTCCGTCGTCGGCGGGGCACCGAGGCGGACATCGAGGTGATGCGATTCGAGGGACTGGCGATCGACATCGGTCGCCGGGAGGTTGCCGTCGACGGTGTTCCGGTCGAGCTGACCAACCTCGAGTTCGAGTTGCTCGCCGCGCTCGCGAGCGCGCCGGGTCGGGTGTTCACGCGTCGTCAGCTCATCGAGCGGGTGTGGGGGTGGGATTTCTACGGCGACGACCGCCTGGTCGACGTCCACGTCCGGAACCTCCGCAAGGCGTTGGCCGAGGCGGCGGACGCGCCGCGGTTCGTCGGCACCGTCCGTGGCGTCGGGTACAAGCTGGTGGCGGCGCCGTGAGTGTGTTCCCGCCTCGACTGCGAACGCGGTTGTTCATCTCGTACGTGGCCGTCGTCGCCGTCGGTGCGGGAGCGATGATGTTGGTCGGCACCTTCGTCACCCGCACGGTCTACGAAAACCGCCTCGGCGGATACGGGTTCGGTCACGGCAGGGGCCGCACCGACCCGCTCACGGATGCTCAGCTGCGGACCGTCCTCGACGAGTCGCTGCTGCCGGCGCTGCTCGCCGGCGCCGGGACGGCACTCGCCGTCGCCGCGATGGTCGCGTGGATCGTCGGGAGTCGGCTGTTGCGACCGCTCGATCAGGTTCGCGCCGCGACCCGGAGCATGGCGGCGGGTGACTACACCGTCGAGGTACCGATTCCGGCCGAGGCCGAACTGGCGTCGCTTGCGGCCGACGTGAACCGTCTTGGCGACCATCTCGCCACGGTCGAAATGCGCCGATCCCACCTGCTCGGTGAGGTGACCCATGAGCTCCGGACCCCGATCGCGTTGATTCGTGGACGCATGGAGGCGGTCCTCGACGGGGTGGTCGCTCCGACCGACGAGCTGTTCGTGTCGGTCGCGGACGAGGCGGCGCGGATGCAGCGATTGGTCGACGATCTCGTCCTGCTGTCGCGCGCCGACGAGGGCACGTTGGAGATCGCCGAGGTCGAGCTCGACCTCGCCGAGGTCGCGTCCGCCGCAGCGCAACGGTTGCGCCCGCAGTTCGACCACATGGGTGTGACGCTGTCGGTCGGCGAGTCGAATCGGCCGTCGACCGTGCTCGGCGACGCGGATCGCATCGTTCAGGTCCTCACCAACCTCTTGGGCAACGCGCTCGGCCACACGCCCGCCGGCGGTACGGTCAGAGTGGAACCCGGAGGGGATGACGGCTCGGTCTGGATCGACGTCGTCGACACGGGCACCGGTGTTGCACCCGACGACATCGAACGCATCTTCGAACGCTTCGCTCGCGGTAGCGACGAAGCGCCGCCGGGCCGACACACGCGACCGTCGGGGCGGGGCATCGGTCTGACGATCGCTCGAAGCATCGCCCGCGCTCACGGCGGCGACGTGGTGGCCCGGTCACTCGGGCGTGGTCGCGGTGCGACGTTCCGCTTGACGCTCCCGCGGTGCTGAGGTCGCTCGCGCTGGTATCGCCACCGACTCAGATCGCATCGGGGTCCGGAGCGATGACGACCTTCATCGCTCGATCACCGCCGAGCGCAGTGCGCATCGCCTCAGCGGCGTCCGCGATCGAGAAGGTGTGAGTCACCGCTCGCTCGAACGGAACCGCACCCTGGTGGTCGGCGAGCATCCGGAGCGTCCGCTCGTAGATCCGAGCGTCCTCGCCGGCGACGCCGATGACCGTCAGGTTGCGACCGAGGATCGATGCCGGATTCACCGGCACCGTCCCGAGATCGACGAACGCTCCGACTTCGATCAGCGTGCCCCCGTCACGCAGCAGATCGAGCGAGGGAACGAAGCTCGACGGGTGGCCGGTCGCATCGACGACCACGTCCACACCCCGACCGGCCGTCAGGTCGTGGATCTGCGCCGCAACGCCGGCGTCGGCCGCCGAACCCTCGATCGTGTCGGTTGCACCGAGCGCGAGATTGAGCTCGAGGCGGGCCGCGAACGGATCGATGGCGATGACCTGGCTCGCTCCCATGATCCGGGCCTTGGCAGTATGCACGATCCCGACCGGACCAGCCCCGACGACCGCCACGCTGTCGCCCGGCCGGAAGCCTCCTGGTCGGGGCATGCCGCCGACCAGTTCGAGGCTGTGGGTGACGGCGAACAACTCCGTGAGTACGGCGACCCGGGTGGGGAGGCCGTCGGGCACCCGGAACATCGGCGTCCCCGGGCGCAGGTACAGCTCGTCGGCCCAGCCGCCGAACAGGTGGGGCGGCTCGCGGCACGTCAGCGAGTTGCCATAGTTCTCGAGCCGCCGGCAGAAGTAGTACGGGAAGTCATCGCGGCAGAACTCGCACGCGCCACACGCCCGGTTGGGAGCGGGAACGACGCGATCGCCAACAGCCATCGGCGTGCCGTCGAACGCGGTCGCGCCACCCTCTCCGATCGCCGCGACGATCCCGACGTTCTCGTGACCCTGGATGATGGGGAACGGCGTCGAGGAGGCGTGCTCCGTGCCTGCGTACTGCTGCGTCTCGCCTCGAAAGGTGTGCTTGTCGGTCCCGCAGATCCCCGAGGCCAGCATCCGGAGCAGCACCGCACCCGGTTCGAGCTCGTCCGGGTGCGGAAACGTCTGGATGTCGAGCCGCCCCGGCGCAGACAGGACGGCAGCGGTCACATCTTGCTGCATGGGCCACCGTACGCCGTGGCTGACACCGCCGGGCGCAGCCGACGGCGCTATGGAAGGCCCGCGTGTGGGTGCTCGACTGTCATCGTGTAGATGGCGCCGGCACCGCGACCGGCCACCTCGTCCGGGTGGCTCCCGGGCGCGCAGAGAGCGTGCAGCGTCCGACCGTCGTCACCGCCCAGCATGCACGCGAACGTCGGTTCCGGTGTGTCGACCCGATGGGTCACCGTGCCGCCCTCCTCGACCCGCACGACCTGCGAACCGAGTGCGTCACTGAACCAGATCGCGCCCGCTGCATCGAGCGTGCAGCCGTCGGGCGCGGTGCCCGAGATCTCGGCCCACTGGCGGCGATCGCTCAGGGTGCCGTCGTCGCCGATCTCGAACGCGACGTAGTCGCCTCCGAAGGATTGCCCGACGATGAGCGTCGATCCGTCGGGAGTGATGACCGAACCGTTGGGGAAGGCCATGGCCGGCGCAGCGACCTCGACCGTGCCGTCGGAACGGACGAGTGCGAGGTCAGCCGTCGCGAACGAGGATCGTGCCTCCAGATCGAACCCGAAGTTGCCGACGTATGCGTTGCCTCCGGCATCGACCACCATGTCGTTGCAGTGCCACGTCGCGACACCGGAGAGGTCGGCGTGCTCGACGAGAATGCCGTGCCCGGCGTCGCGCATCACCTTGCGCTGCGTCATGAACACGACGAGCAAGGTGTCGTCGGGGAGCCAGCCGAGCCCCGACGGCCGGTCGTCGAGCCCGGAGTACTCGATCGTCCTCGACCCGTCGGCACGGACCGAGGAGACGGATCGTTGGTAGAAGTCCGAGTACCAGAGCGCGCCGTCGTGCCAGCGTGGCCCCTCGGCGAAGTCGATGCCGTCTACGAGCAGCTCCCAGGTCATGGTCCGACGCTACGTGTCGTGCGGTGGGTACGCGGTGGCGCAAGCTGGGGCAATGGTTTTCGACACACCACTCGCGTTCGACGGCGACACGATGACCGGTCCGGCTCGGCAACCGCGTCAGATGCTCGGCGATCAGGAGTACGACGGGCACGCGAGCGTGCACGACGAGACCGTGGCCGACGGGCTCGGGCTCCCCGGCGCGCCGATCGAAGGGCCCACCCACTTCAGCCAGTTCGATCCACTCGGCTGGTCGATGTGGGGACAGCGGTGGTTCGAGACCGGGTGCATCAGCGCGCATTTCCAGACGATGGTCGTCGAGGGCGAGTCGGTGACCGCAGCAGCGACCCGGGCTGCGCCAGGGGTCGCACGAATCGAGGCGGTCAAGGGCGACGGGACACCTGTCCTGACCGGAACCATGACCATCGATCCGACGTCACCGACCGAGCTGCGAGAGCGGCTCGCGGCATCGCGCGAACGAGAGCACGGCGAGTTGTTCGTCGTCGATCGCGTGGCCATCGGCGACCGCGCCAGCGGAGCCGGGCCGGTCGCGATCGACATGGCGACACCGAACGGGAACCTCTACCCGTTCTCGCTGCGCCAGAAGCTCGACGGCATCACCGAAGCGAGTCCGTGGTATGCGTCGGACGACACCCCGTGGGGACGCCCGATCATCCCGTTCGAGATGTTCAGCGTGCTCACGGCCCAGATCGGCGTCGGATTGCCGGTGCGTGGCCCGGCGGTCGGGTTGTTCATCGACCTCGAGGTTCGTGCGCTCGGCACGCCGCTGTTCGTCGACGAGCCGTACCTGCTCGAACGCGAGGTGCTGGCCGTCGGACAGAGCCGCAAGGTCGAGTCCCATTGGGTGGAGACCGTCGTGCGATCCGCGTCCAGTGGTGCACCGGTGGCGACCGTCCTGTTGCACTCCGGTGTGTTCAAGGCGTCGTATGCGGGCTACCCCGCCGACCGCCTGTGAAGGTGGACTGCGACCTACGCTCGCCGGATGGGTGACACGGACGCACGAGTCGATGTCGAGGGGCACCTCGACCTGCGCCGGATCGTCGACGATCTCAACCGGTTGCTGCGATTGCGGACAACACCGATCGGAATGAAGCGCTTCGCGACCGTGGCCGAGATGGAGGCGGTGCCGAAGATCCGACGGCCGCGATCGATCCACACCACCGACCAGATCGTCGGACAGGCGTCGCGCAACGGATGGACGGTCGGCATCACCAAGGGCGATCTGGTCGGCGACCAGTGCGCAGCGGTGGTCGGGCTGCACCCGCGCGACGACGAGTGGCTGGCCGGCGAGCGGTACGCCGGAGTCTGGTACGCAACTCCCGACGACGCCGCCGCCCACCAGGCGGCGATGGACCTCCCTGCCTTCGGTGAGCACGAAGCGCTCGCCGTGTCCCCACTCGCCGCCGGTCGACTCGATCCGCCCGAGATCTGTCTGATCTACGCCACCCCGGCGCAGATGATCCTGTTCATCAACGGCCTGCAGTGGGCCGGGTATCGCAAGCTCGAGTGGGGATGCGTCGGCGAGTCCTCCTGCGCCGACTCCTGGGGTCGGGCGCTCGCCACCGGCGAACCGAGCCTGTCGATCCCGTGTTTCGCGGAGCGCCGCTACGGCGGGGTGATGGAGGACGAACTGCTGATGGCGATCCCGCCGCGCTTCCTGCCGAAGGTGGTCGACGGGCTCGATGCGCTCTCGCAGAACGGACTGCGCTATCCGATCCCACCGTACGGCGTCACGACCGATGCCCGAGCCGGGCTCGGCGTGAGCTACGGCAACTGACGCACCCCAAGCCTGCCGTCCGACGCGCCCGGCGGCTCTGTGGTCGATAGCGGTCGGGTGGATGCTCTCCATGCCGCCCACCGTGCCGATGACTGCATGAGGTGGATGTGCCGAGCCCGGAGCGGACGCGCGACGAACAGCGCTGGGCGGGCCGGCCGCGGGCAGCGTTCGCGGTCAAAGCGGTCGTCTTCGTAGCGCCGATCGCGCTCTCGGCGTTCGCCACGCACCTCCTCTCGAGGGTGATCGCGCGGCCGCCAGGCCTGGTCCTCACGCTGGTGTGGTGGATCGGGCTGAGCCTCTTCGCCACCCTCGTGCTGTTCGTCGCCGAGGTGGCACGACGGCTCCTGCCCCTGGCGGCACTGCTCCAACTCTCACTCGTGTTCCCGGATCGTGTCGACTCGCGGTTCAAGGCGGCGTTGCGGACCCAGACCGTGCACCAACTCGAAGCGCGCGTGGCCGAGCTCCGCGCGACCGGTCTACCGAACGATCCCGCACCGGCTGCCGAGACGCTCGTCGAGCTGGTCGCCGACCTCAGCGCCCACGATCGCATCACCCGAGGTCATGCAGAACGTGTCCGCGCGTACAGCCGGATGATCGGCGAGGAACTCGATCTCGACGAGCACGATCTCGAACGCCTGCAGTGGGCAGGACTGGCTCACGACGTCGGCAAGCTGTTCGTGCCGGGCGAGATCCTCAACAAGCCCGGTCGGCTGACCGACGAGGAGTTCGGCGTGATCAAACGGCACCCGGGCTGTTCGTGCCGAGCTCTGTGAACCCGTGCGCAGATGGTCGGGCGAGTGGGTCGACGCCGTCGGCGAGCATCACGAACGGTCGAACGGTCGCGGGTACCCGTCCGGCATCGCCGGCGACGAGATCGCGCTGGCCGCCCGCATCGTGTCGGTGGCTGACGGTTTCGACGTGGGCCTACCGCGACATCGTCATCGGATCGGTCGACCACACGATCGCGCCGGGTCGGAGGCTCCGGCTCCGGCTGATGTTCGATCACGACGATGTCTGGGTGGCCCCGAGCGGCAGCCGCGCGAGTCGCCTGGTGTACACCCGGGCGCTGTGATTCCCGATGGTGTGCCGGATCGCAGGGAGCCCGCTGCCAGTTCGGTGTTCTGCGGCAGCCGAACCGACCTGATTCGGCGCTTCGGCTGCCGCAGTGTCGCGATCGCTCGTTTGTGGCACCCACAGCGACCGAATCGGTCGCTTCGGCTGCCACAGGGTCATGACGTCGTCGGCGGTCGCGTTCAGCTCGTCGCTGCTCGCCCACGGTGTCCTCGCCGACCTCCAGTGGTCCGCCTCGACGCACACCGGTTCCCAACGACCGCCACGACTCGGTACTGTCGCGACATGACGGTCGAGCTCAACCACACGATCGTGCACGCACAGGATCCGGAAGCCGAGTCGACCTTCTTCGTCAAGATGTTCGACCTCCCACCAGTGCGGACGTTCGGACACTTCCTCGTCGTCGAGTTCGCCCACGGGCTCACCTTCGACTTCATGGTTGGCGACGACTACGACCACCAGCACTACGCCTTCCTGGTCGGCGAGGACGAGTTCACGGAGATCTTCCACCGCATCGTCGACGACGATGTCGACCACTGGGCCGATCCCGGTCGCTCCCAGCCAGGCGAGATCAACCACCACGACGGCGGGCGTGGCGTGTACTTCACCAGCCCGGCCGGTCACCTCCTCGAGATCATCACCCGGCCGTACGGCAGCGGCGGTTGAACGCACATCCAGGTCGATTCGCGTGCTGATCACCCAGCGAGTGCTCGACCGGATCGTCACGGGTGAGATCGACACCGTCTTCCGGAGGCAGCGGCGTCCGACCGTGAAGACCGGCGGATCCTTGCGGACCTCTGTCGGGCTGCTCGACATCGTGCTGGTCGAGCCGATCGACGTCGACGAGATCACCGCCGATGATGCTCGCCGCGCCGGCTACGACGGTGTCGAGTCGGTCGTGGCCGATCTCGTTCCCAAGCCGAACGCCGTCGTCTACCGCGTGCGGGTTCGGCACGGTGGGGCGGATCCACGGGTCGAGCTCCGTGACCAGGACGACCTGTCCGCCGCCGATGTCGCCGACATCGCCGCCAGGCTGGCCCGCTTCGACACGACCAGCGCGGCGGGGCCGTGGACCCACCGGTTCTTGACCCTGATCGGGGAGCGACCCCATGTGCGGGCCCCCGATCTGGCGCAGATGCTCGACTGGGACACCGCGCCGTTCAAGGCGAACGTCCGGAAGCTGAAGAGCCTGGGCCTCACGATCAGCCACAGCCCCGGATACGAGCTGTCGCCACGCGGTCGGGCGTTCGTCGGCCACGGCGCAACGGCCGAACCGGATCACGATTAGCGTCGCATCCATGTGGGGTATCCAGATTCAGGAACACGGTGGACCGGAGGTCATGGAGTGGCGGGAGCTGCCCGACCCGGTGGTGAATGAGGGGCAGGTCGTCGTGGAGGTCGGCGCCGCCGGACTCAACTTCATCGACACCTACCAGCGGTCTGGCCTGTATGCGGTCCAGCTGCCGTACGTCCTCGGTCTCGAGGGTGCCGGAACCGTCGTCGAAGTGGGCGACGCGGTGTCGTCGCTCGATGTCGGCGATCGTGTGGCGTGGGCCACCTGCCCCGGCTCGTATGCCGAGCGGGTCGCCGTTCCGGCCTCGATGCTGATGAGGGTGCCCGACGGCATCGACACCGATGTCGCCGCCGCCCTTCCGCTCCAGGGGATGACCGCCCACTTCCTCGCGACCGACACCTTCCCGCTCGCCGATGGACAGCGCTGCCTGATCCATGCCGGTGCAGGAGGTGTGGGCCTCCTCCTGATCCAGATCGCCAAGCTGCGAGGCGCCGAGGTGTTCACCACCGTCGGAACGCCGGAGAAGGCCGAGCTCGCCGCCGGGGCAGGCGCCGACCACACGATCCTGTATCGCGATGTCGACTTCGTCGAGGCGGTGCGAGAGATCACCGGTGCCGAGCGCCCGCTGGACGTCGTGTATGACGGTGTCGGCAAGTCGGTGTTCCAGCAGAGCCTGGCGTTGATCCGGATGCGCGGCACGATGGTCACGTTCGGAAACGCATCCGGTCCGGTCGATCCGATCTCGCCCCTCGAGCTCTCGGCGAACGGCTCGCTCTTCCTCACCCGGCCGACCCTGTTCCATCACGTCACCAGCCAGGGCGAGATCCAACGCCGAGCGGACGACCTCTACAGCTGGATCGGAGCGGGTTCGCTCGACGTACGAATCGGCGCGCGCTTCCCGCTCGCCGAGGCCGCCGAGGCCCACCGCGCCCTCGAGGGCCGCCAGACGACGGGCAAGGTCGTCCTCACACCCTGACGCGGGACTACGGGCCCCGACGAGCGCCGTGCCCGGCATCGTGTGGCGAACCCGGCGCGCTCGTGATCCGGTCCGGCGAACCCAACGCCGCCAGACCCGCAGTTTGTGGAAGCCGAAGCGACGTCATCGGACGCTTCGGCTGCCACGAAGCCCCACCGGCGTGTTCGTGGAAGCCGAAGCGACGTCATCGGACGGTTCGGCTGCCACAGAATCGTGGCGTCGTGGTGCTCCGACGGTCCAGCCGAGAACACCGTCGACATGAGGCCTGGGCAGGTCGGGGTCCACCGCGTCACGAGCACATCGAGGTGTGTCGACAAGGTGATCATCACTCCCACGCTCGTGAACACGTCGACCGTACGCGCTGCGAGCGACTCCCGGTCCAGGACGTCGCGGGCGAACTCGGGGGGCAGCAGGGTCGATATGGCGAAGGGCCAGACCCATGACGGCGGTGATCGCCAGCAGCGACCGGAGGGTTCGCGTGCCCAACGCGATCCGGACGCCCTCACGGGCGGCCTCGCGGCGACTCGCGGGTGCTGTCCGGTCGGTGCGACGGTCGAGGCCGCGCTCGCGACCATCAATCCCCGGAATCCGGCGAGCGCGAGCAGGCCGCGCACACCCTTCGGCAGCGACGGGCGGTTCAGGGATCGAGGCGGTGGCGGAGGGAAACTCGGTCGTCCATCCCCTTCACGCCCGTTTCGCTGTCATCGTGCGATCCTGTCCGGCTGGGGAGAGCGCCCACGTTTCGGCGAACCAGGGTGTTTCGATTCGCTCAGATCGCGGCGAGCCAGTCCCGGGCGTCGATCGTCGTTTCGCGTCGCTCAGATCGCGGCGAGCCAGTCCCGGGCGTCGATCGTCGTTTCGCGTCGCTCAGATCGCGGCGAGCCAGTCCCGGGCGTCGATCGTCGTTTCGCGTCGCTCAGATCGCGGCGAGCCAGTCCCGGGCGTCGATCGTCGTTTCGCGTCGCTCAGATCGCGGCGAGCCAGTCCCGGGCGTCGATCGTCGTTTCGCGTCGCTCAGATCGCGGCGAGCCAGTCCCGGGCGTCGATCGTCGTTTCGCGTCGCTCAGATCGCGGCGAGCCAGTCCCGGGCGTCGATCGTCGTTTCGCGTCGCTCAGATCGCGGCGAGCCAGTCCCGGGCGTCGATCGTCGTTTCGCGTCGCTCAGATCGCGGCGAGCCAGTCCCGGGCGTCGATCATCATTTCGATCCGCTGACTGTGTGCCATCGGGTAGCCCACGTCGGTGACGTTCCAGCCGCCCTGGCGAAGCGCCTGCGCAGCCGCTCGTCCACGATCGGGGGTGATGATCTGGTCGAGCTCGCCCACCTGGATCAGTGCCGGTCGCCCACGACCGGCACCGGTGGTGAGGTCGAGGGCGAACCCCTCGACCTCGGGGAGCGCACAACACATCGCCCACACACCGGCGAAGGGGGCTGCCTCCGGGCGGATCGCCAGCGCGAGTGCGAGGAAGCCGCCCTGCGAGAACCCGCCGATCACGGTCCGTTCGGGTCCGATACCCGACGCGTCCATCTCGGCCGTCACGAACACATCGAGCGTCGTCAGGGCATCGTGGAACGACGCCGGGACAGGACCGGTGTCACTGCGGTCGTACCAGGACGCACCGTCGCCCTCCGGAAGATCGTGGAGGGCGCGCGGGCAGATCGCGGTGAAGCGCTCGTCGGGATCGACCAGCGGCACATAGGCGGCGAGATGGTGCTGTTCGGCGCTCCAGCCGTGCAGGAGGACGAGCAACCGGTCGGCGCCGTCACGATCCAGTCGGTACGAGGTGATGCCCACCCCCGCATGCTGCCACGCCCGCCCCGACCTGTCTGCGTGGAACCGGGAATTCCCGGTTCCACGCAGACAGCACGGCGGGTCGGGAGGATCAGGTGGGGAGGTGAACGCCGAGCTTGGGGAGGACTTCGGTGGCGGTGAGCTCGAGCTGGTCGTCCATCTGTTCCTGGGTCAGGCCGGGCATGTCGAAGAACATGACGAAATGCTCGACGCCGACCTCGTCGCGATAGCGGCCGATCAGATCGGCGCACTCTTCCGGCGAGCCGATGATCATCTGGTCCTGGGCGATCGAATCCTCGAGCGACGGCTTGTGGTCGAACGGTACCGGGCCGCCGTCGGGCATCGTGTACGCACGGAACCGGCCGTAGGGGGCGAGGAAGCGGATCCACTCGTCATGGGCATCGCGGGCGCCGTCCTTGGCGTCCTGGGTCGTGCGGCCCACGTGCATCGGAATGGCCAGGCAGCGGGCATCGCTTCGGCCGATGTCCCAACCCCCCGCGGCCGCCTTGGCACCGAAGTCGTCCCACCATGTGCGGGTGCCGGCGATGCCGCGGGCCGGGATCACCGCGTGGTGGCGCACCCGTGCCGCGTAGTCGAGGGTCGGCGGTGAGGTGACGGCCTGCCAGACGTCGATCGGTGCGATCGGTTTCGGGACCAAGGTCAGATCCTTCACCGTGGAACCTCGGTCGGGTATACCGGCCGGGGGCAGGGTGAAGTGCTTCCCGCTGAACGAGAACCGCTCGTTCCACCACGCAGCCTTGATGATCTCCATCGACTCCTCGAAGATCTCGCGGTTGACCCGGTCGAGCTCGGCCGACATCTCGTTGTCGCCCGATGCGACCACGCCGCCCAGCGACTGTGCTTCGCGTGGCACTGTGCCGCGCCCGACGCCGAACTGCATCCGGTCGCCGGTGAGGATCTGCATCATCGCGGCGTCCTCCGCCAGACGGAGCGGATGCCACTGCGGCACGACGTTGAACATCTGGCCGAGGCGGAGTCGCTCGGTCTCCTTCGCCAGGTGCAACCCGAACAGGATGAGGTTGGGCGTGACCTCGTAGCCCTCGTACTGGAAGTGATGCTCGGTGAGCCACATGGTGTCGTAGCCGAGCCGGTCCATCGTCGTGGCCCAGTGGGTGAGATGGCCATAGCAGGCGAGGAAGTCGTCGTTGCCGTACCGCCGGTCGATCGGTCGGGGGCCGCCGTATCCGGCGTCGGGCATCGGCACAGTGCCGTAGAAGTTGGCGTCGACTCGCATGAACCCAGTCTCGCAGGCCGCCGTTTCCGTCAGATGAACCGTGCTCGCCGGAGATGCCTTCGGGGCGGGTCGCCGGCTACCTGAACGACCGATTCTTGATGTCGACCCAGACGAGCCGGTGGTCGGAGCTGGGGAATCCGAACGGCACCGGGTCGTTGTAGACGCCGACCAGCGGGAACAGCGGGTCGGCGCTCTCTGGCCAGAACACACCGGCGTCGGTGATCCGCAGGTTCCTGCTGGGCAGCACGTAGTCGGCCCGCAGATTGCCCGGGGCGGTGTCGGCGAAGTCGGCGGTGTCGAACGCCGGGTCGCTGTGATGCGTGACGTTGGCACCACCCTGCAGCGCCGACTGCTCGGGGCCGCCGAGGCTGGATGGTGTGACCTTGGTGTTGATCCGGCGATGCTCGAGCAGCTGTTGGATCGCACCGGGAATGCTGTCGCCGTCGAGCGGATCGGAGTTCTGGTCACCTGCGATCACGAACGCCGAGCCCCGATGGAGCCCTCCGCGTCGGCCGTCGTCGTCGTAGATGTAGCGACTCGCCTTGTGGCTCGATCCGACGTAGTCGGCCCAGAACCGGATCTCGTCGAAGTTTCGGCGACCGTTGAAGTCGACGCCCTCCGGGAAGAAGGGCGGGTCGTCGAACACCGGTGGTGTCGGGTGGCTGACGAGGAAGTGCACCGTGCGGCGACCGATCTTGATCGGGATGTCCCAGTGGCTCTTCGAGGAGAGGCGGAACGCGTCGAGCTCCTCGGGCGAATACCAATCGGCGGGTTCCGGGGTCGCCGGATCGTCGGGCAGGAGCGCGCCCGGCATGTCTTTCCAGAGGAAGTTCTGGAACGTTCGGATCTGGTGGTGTTTGATCGGGTACTTCGATAGCACCGCCATGCCGAACTGTCCGGGGAAGAAGCCGAAGCCGTAGGCGTCGTTGGGCCCGCCGACGGAGCCGTTGTTGTCGAAGTCGAGACCAGACGGCTCGCCGGTGTTCGACGGCGCGATGAACGAGTACGGATAGTCGATCGGTTGGGCGTCGCCGTGTGGGACACCGAGGTAGTTCCGCTCGAACTCGGCGAGCGCGTGCGGGTCGTAGTCGAACTCGTTGATGAGCAGGACGTCGGGCCGGGTGCGCTGGATGATCTCCGCGATCGTGTCCGGTTGGGCGCTCCCGGGCGTGGCGAGCTCGGCCGCGAGATCGCCCGCATTGCTCCGGTTGAGCGAGGCGTTGAAGGTGGCGAAGCGGACGGACACGGGCTCGCGCCAATGTCCGCCGTGGGCTTCGACCGGGTTGGCCGAACCGGCGGCGGCGAGCGCGGGCGTCGTCAGTGCGAGGGCGACGAGGGCGGTTCGAACACGGCGAGAACGCATGGGACGACACTCCTGAACGATGGTCTGGCGGGACCAACCCAGCATTGCACCATGGGCGGTCGGCCTCAAGCGGCCGATGATGAACCTCTGGCCAGCAGCCGATGAACGAACCGCCGGCCGGGCCTCGTCCCGCCGTCGTAATGTCGATCCAGATGAGCAGGATCCCGACGATCGATCTGTCGCCGTTCGCGACCGGAGCGCCGCTCCCGACGGCCGGGGCCGAGCGAATCTCGCGCGACATCGACGTGGCGCTCCGCGACGTCGGATTCCTGCTGATCACCGGGCATGGCGTGGCGCCGTCGGTGAAGGCTGCCTACTTCGAGGCCATGCGTACGTTCTTCGGACTCCCGGTCGCCGAGAAGGAAGCGATCGCGATCGCGAACAGCCCGTGTCATCGCGGCTACGTCGGTTTCGGCACCGAGGCCCTCGACGGTGCGCTCGCTGGTGACGAGGATGCGATCGGGACGGCGACGGTCGGCGATCTCAAGGAGACGCTCGACACCGGCATCGAGCACCCGCCCGAGCACCCGGAGGTGCTCGCCGGCACACCGCTGCACGGCCCCAACCAGCTCCCCGACGTTCCCGGGTTCCGTGCCGCATGGGACGCGTATCGAGGAGCGGTCATCGAGACTGCGCTCCGGATGCAGCGCGGTCTCGCGATGGCACTCGAACTGGAGCCCGATTTCTTCGAACGGCAGCCTGGCGAGACGATGTTCCATCTCCGCCTGATCCACTACCCGCCGCAGAACCGCGTGACGCCTGCGGCGGGACAGCTCGGGTGCGGCGCCCACACCGACTACGGCACGCTCACGGTGCTCGCCGACGACGGGGTCGGCGGTTTGCAGGTACGACGACGTTCCGGAACCTGGGTCGACGTCGTCGTCCCCGACGGCTACCTGGTCGTCAACCTCGGCGACCTGATGGCGATCTGGACGAACGACCGATGGGTGTCGAACCCTCATCGTGTCGTGAACCCGATCGGTGTCGATCGGTATTCGTCCGCACTCTTCGTCACACCGCCCTTCCACCTGACGATCGAGACCTTGCCAACGTGCCGGGACGACGTGGGCACCAGCAGTCGGCCACCACTCGAAGCCGGTCCGTATCTCCTGTCCCGCTTCGACGGCACCCACTCGTACCGCAACCCCTTCACCTGACCTCGGAGCGTCTCTCTCGCCACCGGAAATCGCGGACGTTTGGCCCTCCCCGCCTCGGCTACCCGTCGGTAACCTGGTGCGCGAAAGGGCGAGGTGGTCATGACCGATCACGAACAGGCAGACGACTCATACGGAGCGGTACTCAGCCCGGTGTGGTGGCGCGACGTGGTTCGCGACGTGCACCCGCTGAACCGCGAGCCCGTGTACTGGTCGTCCGACGCCGCCACGATGCCCGTACCCGGATCCTCGTCGCCGCTCGTGCTCCTGCATGGCGTCGGCAACGACGGTTCGATCTTCTCGCCGATCTTCTCGGCGCTCGCCGAGTACGGTCCCGTCGTCGCTCCGACGATGTCGCCCGATCTGCTGCGCGACCTCGAACCGACCCGTGTCGGCACGTCGGCCAAGCTCGTCGAGTGGTTGACCGAGGTCACACCGCCGCCGTGGCGAATCGTCGGCCACTCGATGGGCGGTCTCATGACGGGGCTGATCCTGCGGTCACGCCCCGAACTGGTGTCGGGTGCCGTGCTGCTGAACGCGCCGCTGCCGGGTGTCGTGAACCGGATTCGCGAGGGCGACTCGTTCGATCGGGCCGGTCGGGCGCTGCTGTTCATGCGACTGCTCGCACGCGTGACGGCACTCGGACGGCCGCGGTTGCCGCGCCGACTCCGGGTCGCCGAGGTCGCCGTGGTGCGCCAGGGCCTCCGAGGATTCGTCCACGACCCAGGTGCGCTCGACAACCGGGTGCTGAGTCGTGCGATCCTGGCATCGCGCACGACCGACGGCATCGATTTCCTCGAGCTGGCCGAGCACCTTCCCATGTGGGAATCTGAACCCTTCACCGACGTTCCGGTGCACATCGTGCTCGGAGCCGTCGATCCGCTCATCCCGAGCGGCGACGTCGACCTGATCCGGGCGGCCTACCCCGATGCGACGATCGAGACGCTGCCCGACTGCGGTCACTTCGCCCACCTCGAATGGCCGCGCCCGACGGTCGCCGCGATCGTGCATCACCTGGCGCTGGCGCCGGCCTGAGCTCCGGTGATCGCCATCGATTAGTCTGACAGCGTGCGACTGGAGGTCACCCGCAAGAGCGATCTGGCGGTGCGTGCGTTGCGAGCCCTCGGTCGATCCGATCGGCGGGTCAAAGGTCCGGATCTCGCCGAGATGGTCTGTAGTACCCCCGGTTTCGTGGCCCAGGTCGTCAACCCGCTCGTCCGCGCCGGGTGGGTGCGCTCCGATCCCGGGCCGACGGGTGGGTACTCGCTCGGTGTCGATCTCACCGAGCTGTCGGTCCTCGCCGTGATCGAGGCGGTCGAAGGCCCGACCGACGCGGGGCGTTGCGTGCTCGCCGAACGTCCCTGCAACGAACACGGCCCATGTGCACTTCACACGGCCTGGCAACGGGCTCGCGACGAGCTGCTCCGTGAGCTGGACGCCACCGCCGTCGACGATGTGGCCGACACGGCTCTCGACGCGAACCTTCGACAGGGTGTTCAAGAACGCTGATATGAGCCGGTTCTCCGCTGCGAAGCCCCTGGTAGATCGATGGGTGATCGGTCGGACCGGTCGATCTTCTGCATCCTGTTAGACGCCGCGCAGCCCGCTCCACCCGTTTCGCTGGGATGGCGCGCCGAGGGCCTGGCTCCAGGGCCCGCAACATCCACCGACCACAGCTCGGGACTTCCTACTCTGTAGTTCACAAGTCATGGACTAGTGAAATGGAGGTGAGGTTGAAACAGAGGTGAGGTGGCCGACGCGATCCAGCGCTGGCGCCGGAACATCGGAGGTCGGATCATGAAGACGGCACGGTTGGTGCGGGTGACGATCGTCGCCTGCTTCACGCTGGGTGTGGTGGGGTGCGCCGACGACGGAGCTCCCGGTCCGCCGATCGGAGGAGCGCTTGCCGCCGATCCGGCTTCGGCGACCGTGGGCGCCGTGCTGCAACCAGGCGCCACGGTCGAGTTCGTCGCATCGGAATTCGCGTTCTCCCCGATGTCGCTGACCGCCGAACCGGGTAGGTACAACGGTTCGCTCGTCAACACGGGCAGCGTCGCCCACGACATCGTGTTCGGCGACGCCGCGCCGATCGTGGCGGAACCCGGGGAGACCGTGGAGTTCGAATTCGAAGTCCCCGAGGACGGGGTGGAGTTCCTCTGCTCGATTCCCGGGCACGCCGACGCCGGTATGACCGGGGTCGTGCTCACACCGTCGTCGGCATCGGCCGAAGCGGCGGCGGTCGACCACGCACCCGCAGCAGCCGCGCTCGACGTCGTCGAGGCCAACCCTGACGCGCCGCCGTACGAGCTCCGCGACCCGAGAGCTCCCGCCCGCGGCCAGGGTGAGGGCGTCACCTTGGTTCCGGGCGGTGCGCCGGACGGCGGTGATCTGATCGAGGTCGAGATGGTCGTCGAGGAGAAGCTGATGACCGTCGCCGAGGGCTACGAGCAACTGGTGTGGACGTTCAACGGCACGGTTCCGGGGCCTGTGCTCCGGACGTGGGTCGGCGACACCGTGCGCGTCCACCTCGTCAACCCGGCCGAAGCGTCGGCGTTCCACTCCGTCGACTTCCATGCCTCTCAGGTCGCGTGGAACGACGAGATGAGGTCGATCGCACCGGGCGAGGACCTGGTCTACGAGTTCACGACCGACTATGCCGGCGTCTGGATGTATCACTGCGGAACCGATCCGGTGCTGCACCACATCGCCAACGGGATGTTCGGCATGGTGATCGTGGAACCGGACGGTGGGCTGCCGCCGCTCGACCACGAGTTCTTCCTCGTGCAGAACGAGTGGTACCTGGGCCCTCAAGGTGAGGTCTCGTCGTTCGCCAAGGCCAACGTCGCTGCGCCGGCACCGGACTTCGTGATGTTCAACGGCATCGCCTTCCAGTACAAGGACCACCCGATCGAGGTCCCGACCGGTGAGGACGTCCGGCTCTACGTGCTCGACGTCGGCCCGTCGATCGACTCGTCGTTCCACATCGTCGGCACGATCTTCCACTCGGTGACCAGGGAGGGCGTCCACCTCGTCGAGGGCAACGACGGCAACTGGGGATCACAGGCGGTGGACCTCGCTCCGGCCCAGGGCGCCGTGATCGAGCTGCGCACGGCCGAGGACGGGCTGTACCCCATCGTCACCCACGCCTTCAACTTCCCGGGTCGCGGTGCCCTCGGCCTGCTCCAGGCGGGCGACGGCGAGCCCTGATCGACACGAGCCACTGCCGGCCCCATCCCATCCTCGGGTGGGGCAGGCTCGCCCGCGTCAGGCGGTGCCGAACTCAGCGTGCCAGGTGCGGACGAACTTCCGATAGCGCTGATGCGCGTAGGGCAGGAAGCGGATCCTCTGGATCGGTTCGAGCGCGAGCGGGAGTGCCGCCATCGCGTACATGTAGTCCGACAGCATGATCGCCAGGCGGGTCTCGGCGAGCAGGGTGGCGATCTGCCGGTCGCGTTCGGCAGGCTCGTCGATCTCGGCGTGATCGAGGTAAGCGCCGATCAGTGCGGTGATGTCGGCGTCGGTGAACGTCGGCTCGGTGATGCAGAAGTGGGGCGGATCCTTCAGACCGTGCACCATGACGGTCTCGGCGAACAGGTTCGCGAAGTCGAACGCAACGTGGTTGCGGCAGGAGAACTCGAAGTCGAGCAGCTTGATGGAGCCGTCGTCGAGCACCATCACGTTGCCGTGATAGGTGTCGTTGTGGCAGAACACCGGATCGCGGTCAGGGAGGCAGCGCAGCACTTTCGCGATCGTCTCGTCGCTGTAGAGGCTGCGCAGGTCATCGCACAGCGGTCGTTCGTCGGGTGGGAAGTCGTTCCGGTGCTGAGTGAGCACGCGCTCGGCCATCGCGCCCCACTTCCGGTGGAGGATCGCGAAGAAGGTCGAATCCGGAAGACCCGCAGGCTCGAGTTGGTGGAAGCGGTACAGCTCGCCGGCGATGCCTCGCAGGATCCCCCGATCGGTCACATCGGCCGCCGTCAGCGTCCGGCCTCGATGGAACGCCTCGATGCGGCAGGTCTCGTCGGCGAGGAAGCAGTGTGCTGCGATCCCGTGCTCGCCGAGCAGGAGGAACACGTCGCGTTCGGCGACCGGGTCGAGGATCGCGTTCTCCTTGCCGACGAGGTGCCGGTAGAGCACGGCCGGTGGATCGACGTCGACTCGGGGACGGACGCCCATCGTGAACGACGAGAAGCCCTTGGGCGGATCGAACTCCACGTCGGCGATCGTGAGGTCGCGCCATCCGGGGAGTACGGCCTGGCAACGTCGGAGTACCTCGTCTTGCACCTCCCGATGATCGCACGCACCGGGCGGCGCGGCATCCTTCATCGACGAGCGATCAGCCACCGGATCCGGGAAGTTGTCGCCGCGGAATGCACGGCGAATGCGGTTGCGAGTGCGATTCCGGCCGATGGCTGCCCGACGGCGCCGACGGCGATGGCGGCGCCGAGCAGAAGTCCGACTTCGAGAAGCAGCCGCACCGGGCCAGGTACGGCGATCGGGGCGCCGCCATCGGCGCTCGCGTCGCCGGGTACCCGCAGCGTGGCCCACATCGCGGCTCCCGCGACCGGCAGCGCGATCGAACAGAGCCAACCGAGCGGCGCGCCGGCGAGGTGCCATCCGACGATGCCCCAGCTCACGAGCGCGGCGACCTCGATCAGGAACCGCAGCCCGGACTGGACGGGCGAGAGCTCGGACGACGGCGCGCGCATCCGAACCAGTGTGGCGATCGATCCGGTCGAGTTGGTCAGCGGGCCTCGAGGATCACGTCCACGGGCGGAACGATCGAGTCCGGTCCGACCGACGGGCCGGCGCGGAGAACCTGCTCGAGGAAACCGATGACGTAGGCATTGGTGATCTCCGTCGCCCGCTCGGCGGGCATGTCGTCCTCCGAACAGCCTTCGACGGCGTAGGCGTCGATCGTCTCGGTGACGATCTCTGGAACGTCGGTCAAGCTCGGTACCGTCTGTTGGTATGCACAGATGTCGGTGAAGGTCTGGTGCTCGGCGGCGACCAGCTCGATCCGGTAGGCGGGGACGGCGTCGGGTGCGTCTTCGGTCGCCGCCCACAGACGTGTGACGTTCGGGTCAACCGGCGTGGTCGCGTCGTCGGTTCCGACCAGGATCATCATCGGCACGTCGATCGTGGCGAGCAGGTCGTCGGGAAGTGATTGCGTCGAGACGGCCGGCGCCAGCGGGACGATTGCGTCGACACGCGCGTCGGGAGCGAACTCGCCGAGCTCGTTGCTGTAGCCCGTGATGGTGGCGATCGCTGTGAAGCCGCCGAACGAATGGCCGGTCACGGCGACCCGATCGGGGTCGATGCCGCTCGCATAGGGGCCGGCCGTCGGGTGGGTCGGGTCGACGAACGCATCGATGACACGACCGATGTCGGTTGGTCGAGCGAGTGAGATCTCGGCTGGCGGCGCATCCGAACCGGAGAGTCGGTCGATCACCGTGTTGCCCGTGTGGTCCGGCGCCACGACGACGTAACCATGGCTCGCCAACGCCTCGGTGTAGGACGAGTGGATGTAGCGCAGACCGCCGCTGCCGTGGGAGTACGCCACGAGTGGGAACGAACCGTCGCCGGCGAGCTGGTCGGCTCCTGCCGCGTGCGCCGTCGGGGACTCGTAGAACACCCCGGGGAGCAGGGTGTACCGCTGTGGGTCGAGGTCGCCGACCGCGACGTCGTCGTCGAGCGGAAACCAGACCTCGACCGTCAGCGGACGGACACCTGCGGGGTCGGCGACGACGATGGTCGCGACCCCGACGTCGTAGCGTCCCTGCCCGACCGGAGACCACTCGACTGCGGCCGGCTCGGCTGGGGCCGGCTCGGTGATGAGGGTCTGCGTCGTGCTGGGGGCGGTGGTCTCGGGGGCGGTGGTCTCGGGGGCGGTGGTGGTCTCGTGTCCGGTGGTTCCGGGAACGGTCCGGTCGATCTCGATGGTCACATCGACCGTGGCATCGACCGTGGCGTCGGTCGTCACGGTTGCGCCGTTCGTCTCGACCGACTCGCTGCCGGAACACGCGGCGAAGACGACGAGCACGGTCATCGGGATCAGTCGGTGGGCAGGCACCGGGGCATTGTGTCAGCCGTTGCGCGGGATCGCCCGACCGATCGTGTGCATCGCCTGGTTCGATTCGGGGCCGCCGCAACGCTGCCGCGACGACGCTGCGACGACGCTGCGACGGCCCTTGCTCGGTCCGGCGGAACGCTCAGCTCTCGGTGGCCGCGGTGTCGATCGCTTGATCGCGGGACTCGGCGCTGATGTCGATCCGGCGCGGCTTCGAGCGCTCCGCGACCGGAATCGCGATGACCAGCACGCCGTCAGCGGTCTTCGCTCTGAGCCCGTCGAGGTCGAGCGCATCGCTGAGCATGATCCGTCGCGAGAACGACCCTTGCGGCCGCTCGCTCGACAACACCTGCTTGCCCTCGTCGTGCCAGCGCCGCTCGATCGTGACGGTGAGCTCGTTCTTCTCGATCGATACGTCGATGTCGTCGGTAACGACACCCGGCACATCCATATAGATCGTCACCTCGTGTTCGTCACGAACGGCGTCCATGGCCAGGACCGAGCGTGTCGGCCGGGTCATCTGTTCGGTCACCCGGTCGATGTCACGGAACGGGTCGAATCGCATCAGCATGGCGGTGCTCCTTTCTGTCGACGGTGCGCCAGTGATGGCATCACCATCGAATACCGACCGAGCGCAGTCGTCAACTCGTCGGCGCATGCCACCGAATCCACCCCGCATCCCGAGCTGGCGGAGGGCTGATTCCGTCCACCTGATTCACGTGCAGGTTCCTTTCCGGTGGTTGGGTCGGCGGTCGGGTGGGCGGTCGGGTGGGCGGTCGGGTGGGCGGTCGGGTGAGCGGTCGGGTGGGCGGTCGGGTGGGCGATGACCCTGGGGTTGCGGCGACGAGGGTGATGACCGTGACGATGACGCTGATGACCGTGACGATGACGCTGATGACCGTGACGACCGCGATGATGACCGCGATGACGGCCGGCGATGATGACCGCGGCGATGACGATGATGACGGTGAGGACGGTGAGGACGGTGATGACGGTGATGAGAACGATGACCATGACGGTGGTCACCGCGACGGCCAAGCAGCGAGGTCGACGGTGAGATCGATCAGCCGGCGAACATGAGGGGCACGATCGTGCGGATGATCTCGGGGCACTCCGGCGCGTCGCCGCACCCGCCCGGGTCGTAGGCGATCAGCTCGATCGGGCCCGCCCCCGTGTCGAGCGTCAGCACGACCTCGAACTCGGCCCACTCGCCCCAGGCACCGGCGGTGACCGGCGCAGCACCACCGACCAATTCGCCGCCCCGCCAGATCTCGATCGGGAACTGGGCCTCGAACACGTCACCCTCGCCGGTCACCGTGATCGGGTTGCCGACCGTTGCGCCGTAGGCCGGGGTGTCGATCAGCACGCTGCCACTGACGGCACGATCGACCTGCGACCTGCTCCACGGGTCGGTCATCATGAGACCTTCTCCGCCGAGTGAATCGATCGGTTCGCCCTCGAGCCAGAACCGCACTCGGTCGACGTTGTCGAACTGCGTAGCGGTGAAGACGATCTCGGCAACGCGAGCCGTCATCGAGAGCGTGCCTCCTCCGGCCTCGAACTCCCGGCTGAGGTCGACGGTTGCGAGGCCGTCGTCGAGGTTGACGTCGAGGAGCTGGGTGCCGGTCGGGATCTCGGTGTGCAGACCGTCGCCACGCTCTGACGCAGTCGGTCCGGCGATCAGCTCACTGAGCGCGGCCCGCAGCACGGCCGGACCGATCACGTCCCGATGGGTGATCGCGAGCCGTTCACCGCGCAGCAGGTACACCTTCGCGTCGACCTTCTTGGTCGGCGGCAGACTGGTGGTCGCCGGAGCAACGGTCGTCGGTGGCATGGTCGTGGCGGGCGCATCGGTGGTCGTCGGCGAGTTGGTCGTCGCAGTCGTGGTCGTCGGCGCAGCAGTCGTCGTCGGCGACGTGGTGGCCACGGTCGATGCGGGCTCGGCCAACGGCGGCGTGGTCACCGGAGCCGTGGTGGTGGATGCGTCGTCGTCCCCGCCGCACGCCGACGCTGCGATAATCAGCCCGAGGACCAGTCCGACTCGCGTGATGCGCATGGCATCCTCCTACATCCGCATCGTCGCGCCGCGCGGTGGCGTGTTCCAGGGCCGTTCGGCTGGACGGTGGGTCGTGGTGCCTTCCCTCAGCGGCTCCCGCTCGTCCTCAGAATCGGTCGCCGACGGCGTGATCGCGGCTCACACGTCGAGTGCGGTTCGCGAACCTGGCCGTTCCACGTTCCCCACCGGGAACTTCCGTGCTGAACCTCGCCGCTGGCTCGACGCGCGCCGAGGCCCGCCTCTCCCGGAACACGCGGACTCGACGCAGACGAGTCGCGGCAGGGCATGGAAGCAGGGAATGTGCGTCGACCTCGTCGTCGCCGGCTCTCGGCACGTCGAGTTCGCACCGCCCGGCTCAGGGCTCGGTCATCGGCACCGCGGCGCGCCGGTCGTGGCCGGAGATTCGGGACCACCTCCAGAGGGCACCCGACCGACCGCCGTGACGAAAGGCGTCCTACGCCGGCGACCCCGCAATTGCGGGACGGCGCTCGGCGCGAGATGATCACCCCAGGTCCAACAGTCGGAACGAGGGTCAGATGGCGACACGCGAACGGGAACAGCGGTTCGAGCAACGGATGTCCGACGCCGAGGCGTTGATGTGGAACGTCGAGAAGGATCCGTGGCTCAATCCGAGTGGAGCCGCGATCACGATCTTCGATCGGCCGGTCGACGCGGAGCACTTCATCCAGACGATGAGGGCTGCCGTGGCCGGGATGCCGCGACTCTTCGAACGTGTCGTGCCGGGCATCGGGCGGCTGGCGACTCCCGTCTGGGCGCCCGATCCCGAGTTCGATCTCGACTACCACGTGCGATTCCTGCGCGTGCCCAAGCCGGGCACCGAGCGCCAACTGTTCGATCTCGCGGCTCAGCTGTACCTCGAACCCTTCGATCGCACCCGCCCGCTCTGGCGATTCGTGGTGATCGACGGGTTGCGCGGTGGCAAGGCTGCACTGTGGTCGATCCTCCACCACGTCGTGGCCGACGGTATCGGTCAGATGCGGATGGCCGAGATGTACCAGCAGCTGGCGCCGGACGACCCTCCACCGCCCGACGTCGATCTCGACGCCGTGATCGAACACGCCGTCGCCGCCCACGAGCCGCGTCAGATCGGCGGCGATCTCGGCGGAACCTTGCTGGAATCGACGATCGGTTCGATGTCGTACGTTGCGCGCCGGCAACTCGGTGTCGCCCGACGTGTCGTCGAGGAGGTCGCGGCCTGGACCTCGGATCCGGCCCGGGCTGCGACGACGGTCGGGGATGCGGTCGGCGCAGCCCGGTCCACCCTGGGCGCTGTCCTCGGATCGAGCGACGATGGGGTCCCGGGCGGTTCGCCGCTGTGGGCGACCCGATCGCGGCATCGCCACCTGGAGGTGGTGCGATCCTCCCTCGAGGATCTCAAGTTGGCGTCCAAGCGCGTCGACGTGACGATCAACGACCTGTTCCTCGCCGGGATGGTCGAGGGTGCCGTCCGCTACCACGCTGATCGCAATGTCGATGTCGATGCGTTCAATACCAGCTTCGTGCTGAGCACCCGGAAGGACAAAGCGATCGGCGGGAACTCGTTCACGCCGGTACCCGTCCAAGTGCCGGGTGCGCCGATGCCGCTGATCGATCGGGTACTCGACATCAGTGCCCGCGTCGCGCAGAAGCGGGAGGGCATGTCGCACGGTGGCGGCCTCGGGGCGCTGTCGGGCGTGGCGAACCTGCTCCCGACCTCGGTGGTGACACGCGCGGCCCGAGCTCGGGCATCGCGCATCGATTTCGCGACGTCGAACCTACGGGGCGCGCCGTTCCCGCTCTACGTGTCCGGCGCACGGGTGCTGGAGCTGTTCTCGATGGGACCGGTCGCAGGTACGGCCTGCAACGCGACCGCGATCTCGTACGACGGTGGCTTCAACATCGGCTTGTTCGTCGATCCCGTCGCCATCGATGCTCCCGGCGATTTTCGCGATGCCGTCGACGGTGCGCTGCGCGACATCGTCGAGTTGTAGACGCGAGATCGATCATCCGCAGCGGCTGCGCAGGGTCTCCACACCGTCGCCGCTGCACTGGTCGAGGCCATCGCCTCGGCCCGTCATCGCGCGGATGAGCTCGACCCCGGGGCCGGCAACCTCGGGCCCGCCTCCGTGGGTCCAGTTGGCATCCGTGGCGCGCAGCGTCAGTCCCTCGGCGCGACGTTTTCCGCCGACGGGTTTGCCGGTCTTGGCGTAGAGCGGGGCGAGCGCCTCGACGCGCTCGGCGGGGTGAACGCCCGTCCGGCCGAGGGCGCGGCGGATGTCCTCACCGTGCGTCATCAGCTCACCGAGCGAGACGTATCTCGGACCAGGCGGAGTGCGTGGGTGCTCGACCGTCTTGCCGTAGGCCGCGAGCAGCTCCTCGTCCGGCAGCGAGAGGTAGGTCTGGAGGTCACGGTCGACGAACTTGTCGAAGCTGAATCCGTTGGTGATCAGACCCTTGAAGAAGTTCAGTGCAGTCTGGTTGCCGAGCGCGGTGAGATGTGCCACCAGGTGACGCACCGTCCACGGTTCGCAGATGGTCATTGCCGACCATTCTTCGGTCGTGAGTTGCTGCAGCTCCTCGAACAGTTCGGCGCGCTCGGCGTCGGCCATCGCGGCGATGTCTGGCATGTCGGTACCTCCCCGGTCCCCAGGCGTCGGGCGTGGTATCCGACCGAGCCCGTCACCAGCATGCCCGACTGGGTCGATGCGGGAAAGAGCCGACCACTCCGCCGCCGCGGCCGCCGATGATGTCCCATCCGGCGATGGTCCGACCCGGTGTACCGTGCGGCGGTGCCCTCAGTCCGCGCCTGGTCGCTGTCACTGGTGGTGGGAGTAGCTCTCGTCGCGGTCGGCTGTTCGAGTGAGGAGCCCGACTCGGGCTCGTCGACACCACCGGTCGGCACCGATCGGTCGGATACGTCGGTGATGCCGTCGTCGGTGAGCACCGTTTCGACATCGAGCACGTTGTCGGTGGAGGTTCCGACGTCGTCCACTCCCAGCGCCGAATCCACGCCGGAGGCGCCGATCCACCGGATCGCGGTCCGAACGGTGGACGGGGTGGGTGCGTTCTTCGACACCGCGACCGGAGAGCGGTTCGTTCCCCGTGGCATGAACTACAACCGGTTCCTCCCCGCCAAGTCGTTCGCCGGGTTGGTCGACAGCGTGCTCGCCACGTCCAGGTACCAACCGGAGGTCGTCGAAGCGGACTTCGCGGCGATGGCGGCGATGGGCTTCAACACGGTCAGGGTGATGATCGACACCTGCGACCCTGCCCACGGCTGCATCGCTCGGTCGGCGTCGTCGCGCGAACTCGACCCGGCGTTCGTCGACGATCTCGTCGATCTGCTCGAACGGGCCAAGGCCAACGATCTCGTGGTGATGGTCGCCTCGAACACGTTGCCCGACGAGGGGTGGTGGGTGAACGAGACGGCGCGTCTCGCGGATGCGCAGTTCGATTCGTCGAACAACGAGTTCCTCAACCCTGCCGCGGTACCGGTGTACGTGGACTACTGGACGAAGGTGGTTGCGGGTCTGGTCGAACGCGGCGCACCGACCGACGTCGTGTTGGGGTACGAGCTCCGACAGGAACATCACTTCGACATGCTGGCGCCTCCGCTTTCGCTGACGTCGGGAACGGTGACGACGGCGAACGGCGAGACCTACGACATGACGAGTCAGGCCGACAAGAATTCCATGATCGACGAGGGCCTCGTCCACTGGTCGGATCTCCTTCGGGACACGATCCGCAACATCGATCCGACGGCGCTGGTGACCGTTGGGTTCTTCACCCCGAACTCACCGAATCCGGTGAACGGTCCCGACGAGACTCGACTCGTGCGCACGGCTCACTTCTTGCGCAGCTCCGAGGCTGACTTCGTCGACCTCCATCACTATGCCGGCAACGGCGTCGATGACGCCGACATCTGGGAGAACTTCGGGATCGACGGTGTTCTGGACAAGCCGCTGATCCTGGGCGAGCACGGTGCGTTCCGGCACTGGTATGCGGACCCGGCGCGCGGCGCCGCCGCAGTGATGGGGCTCGAGGTCGAGGCGTGCCGGGTCGGCTTCGACGGGTTCATTCTGTGGGCATGGCGCGGTGACGACTCGACGGACCTCTGGTGGGCCGTCGATGGTGCGGGCGAGGTCGCAGAAGTGGTCGCGCCGATCCACCGACCGGATCCGTGCGAGTACGGCGAGTTCGAGTTCATCCGATACAACCTTGCGCTGGCGGCGACGGCGACGGCGAGCAGCAGCTACGACCCGACGCCGGCCATCAACGTGAACGACGGCCGCGACGACATCTGGAACGCGCTGGATGTCGCGCCACAATGGATCGAACTGGCGTTGGTCGCACCGGGCCTCGTCGACCAGGTGACGATGCGGGTGGCACAGGATCCTCCTGGTCGCAGCGTGCACGAGCTGTGGATCCGACAGATCGGTGGTGCTCCGGAGCGGGTGAAGGTGTTCGACGGTGTGACGTCGGAGAACGACGTGCTGACGTTCATCCCAGCCCAACCGCTCGTCGATGTCGATCTGGTGCGGGTCGTCACGACCGCTCTGGACGGCGACCTCGCGCCGGCCTGGCACGAGATCGAGATCCTGTCGCCACGGCCGCCGGAATGATCGGTCGAAAGCCCGTGGTATCAGCGATTGCCGACGCCCACGGTCTGGATCCCGACGACGCGATACGCGATCTGGTCCCTCGACCGACATGCTGCCGAGCTCGAAGGTCTCCGTCACACCGCCGAGGGATCGGGACCAGGTGCCGACCGTTTCGGCCGTCAACACGATGCCGTGGTCGCCGGGGTGGTTGGGTGGCCGTGCCGCGGCGGCGCTGGAGCCGTCGGAGTTCGGATCCGGCTGCCGGCCGCACTCGTCGGCTGTGATCGCGATGCGACGGTCGGGGCCGTCGATCGTCCACGTGAACGCCGTGAAACTCCGTCGACGGGCGCTCTCCGGGCGGGCCGCGCCGGGCCGTGCCCGTCCAAGCCCCAGATCGCTCGGCACCGATCCGTCACGGTCGACTCGCCGGTGAGCCCCCGGCGAGCGCGGCCGTCAGCGGTTGGCGTCGTGCGGCTCGCGCTCGTCGCGGAGGCTCCGGCCGAGCAGGTCGCGCATCGCCGCTCGGGGTTCGACCTCGTCGTTCAGGATGCGGAACATCTGCTCGGTGATCGGCATCTCGACACCCGTACGGGCTGCCAGCTCGCGAGCCGAACGACAGGTCGGCACACCCTCCGCGACCTCGTTCATCTCGGCGCGGATGTCGGCCAACCGTCGGCCACGGCCGAGGGCGAGGCCGACGGATCGGTTGCGCGACAGGCCGCCGGCGCACGTCAGCACGAGATCACCGACACCCGACAGCCCGGCGAAGGTCGCCGGGTGCCCACCCAGCGCCACGCCGAGTCGGGTGATCTCGGCCAGGCCGCGGGTGATGATCGCGGCCCGCGCGTTGTCGCCGATCTCTAGGCCGTCCGCGACGCCGGCGGCGAGGGCGATCACGTTCTTCAGAGCGCCACCGATCTCGACCCCGACGATGTCATCCGACGTGTACACCCGGAACCGATCGCTGGCGAACAACCGCTGCACGAGCTGGGTGCGGTCGGGGTCGATCCCGGCCGCGACGACCGCCGTCGGCAAGTGGGCGGCGACCTCTCTCGCGAACGACGGCCCCGACAGCGCAACGATCCGATCCGCCGGAACCCCGAGATCCGCGAGGATCTCGTGCGGAGTGCTGAGAGTGTCGGCCTCGATTCCCTTGCTGACCGTCACGACGACATCGAGGCGATCGAGGCCGTCGACTCCGCTCAGCGTGGCGCGAAGGTGTTGGACTGGTATCGCCGTGACCACGACACGTGCATCGGACATGGCTGCGACCATGTCGCCGGACGCGACGAGTGATCGGGGCAGCGCGACGCCGGTCAGGAACAGCGGATTCACGTGGTCGGCCGTGATGCCGGCCACGACCTCGGCTTCGCGTGCCCACAGCACGGTCGGGTGCCCGCATCCGGCGAGGTGACCCGCCAACGCCGTCCCCCAGGAACCGGCGCCGAGCACCGCGATCGGCATGGGATCGTTCTCCATCCCCCGATTGTCGCCAGATCGACGCGCTCCCCTTCAATTGCGTCGGGTGGCGGTGGCCGGGTGGGTGGTCGCGAGCGGACCGGCAAATGTGGGGAAGCGGGTTGACGAGGGCTGGTACGTTGCGGCCATCCACCCCTGCAGGAGCGCAAGGAGCCGTCGATGGCGGTCGTCAGAGATCATCCGTACACACAATTCAACTTCCTCGTCGATGTCGGCACCGGAAGCGACGGACCCGACGCAGGTTTCGCCGAGGTGAGCGGGCTCGACACACACGTCGACGTGATCGAGTACCGCACTGGCAACTCGAGGGTCAACGAACCGATGAAGTTGACAGGGTTGACTCGCGTCAGCGACGTCACACTGCGGCGCGGCCTCATCGGCTCGCTCAGCCTGTGGCAATGGTTCATCGAGGTTCGCAACGGCGACCCGAACGCGGCTCGATCGGTCATGATCCAGTTGCTGAACGAAGACCGCAGCGACGTGGTCATGACCTGGCAGCTCGTCCGGGCTCGTCCGGTCAAGCACGTCAGCGGGCCGCTGGTCGCGTCCGGCACCGACATCGCGATCGAGGAACTCGTACTCAGCTGCGAGCGGCTCGAGCTCGAGTGACACCGGGCCGTTGCGTCGGAGCCCGAGATGCCGTCGACACGTGACACGCCGCACGGCGCCCGCAACTTCCGTGTGCGCGTCGGTCTCCTCGGGCCGCGTGGCGGGCGAGGCGAGGAGCGTGAGCTCGCCTTCAGCGAGGTGATCCTGCCCCCCTTCCGGCTGAAGGACCGTGTGGTGCCGGATGATCGCGACGAACCCGACCGCGGGGCGCCCCGCAATCTCGTTCTGCGACGTGGCCACACGGGAGCGTCGGAGCTGTACGAGTGGTGGCGGGCCGAGCGCGATGCCGAACGCCTCAGGGTTCGGGAGGTGACCGTCATGCTGCTCGACGAGACGAGCCGCACGGTCACGTCGTGGCGATTCACCGGCTGCCATCTGGTCAGCCTCCAGTACTCCCCGCTCGATGCTCTCGACTCCGGTGCGCTGATGGAGACCGTCGAGTTGTCGTTCACGTCCGTCGATCAGTTCGGCGCCGACGACTGAGCCATCCGCCGATGACCGCCGCACTGCCGGGCGCACAGCCTGTCGAACCGGCGACGTGATCATCCAACCGATTCCGAACCGGTCGCAGCGGCTGCCGAAGTCATCGTCCGGGAACATGTCCTGCATCGCAGTGAGGTCGGACCCTGCGGCGCTCGGCTTGGTGAACACCTCGTTCGGCCTCCGACCTGCTGTCGGGGTTCGGCGTGATGCTGACGTCGTGGCCTTCGACCCGAGCTGGTGCCCGATCGGCTCGATCATGTCGGTGCCGATCATGTCGGTGCCCATCGAGAGGTGCCCATCGAGAGGTGCCCATCGAGAGGTGCCTATCGAGAGGTGTCCATCGGGAGGTGCCCGTCGGGAGCTGCCTGTCGGTGCCCATCGAGGATCGGAAGAGCGACGTGCACGACGTTGAGGTAGGTGGAGAGGCCGGCCATGTCGGTCCGCGTTCGGACCGTGCCCAATCGTGGCTGGCGACGACGTGGCTGGCGACGACGTGGCTGGCGGTGGTGCGGTGTCGGCAGATCGACCGGACGTCAGGTCGACCACAGGTCGGGTCGTGTCTCGAGGATGTCGAGGGTGAGGGCGGCGGTCCACGAGAAGTCGTCGGAGCCGAGCCCGACCGCATCGTCCGGGTCGAAGTACTCGAAGATCCCGATCTCGCCGGCGAGGTGCACCAGCCCCCGGAGCAGTCGGTCGGCTGGTGCGACCTCACCGCTGCGGCGCAGCCCGTCGGCGGCCATCCACGTCGTGTTCACCCAGGCGGGTCCTCGCCAATAGCGGTTCGGGTCGAATCCCACCTCGTCCCGCCCGCTCGTGCGGAGTGCGGTGGCATCGTCGGAGACCGATGAGGCGAACACGTCCTCGAATGTCCGGAGAAGTCGTTCTCGTCGTTCCCGGCTCTCGATGCCGCACAGCAACGGCATCATTCCGCCGGCCGTTCGGCTCGGCAGCAGTCGACGGGTCGATGCGTCCTGACTGAGGTACCACTGCGCGTCGTCGCTCCACAGGTTGCGGTCGATCGCGGCTGCGACGTCGCGTCCGAGTCTGCGGCGCCCGTCTCCGTCGCCACCGAGGCGATCGACCAGCGCGCCGAGATCGAGCTCGGCCCGCGCCAGCACGCTGTTGAACAACACGTCGCGCACTCGGAACGGCAGCGAACGCGGGTCGGCCGGCTCGTACGCCTCCTGCCGCAAGCGGGCGACGAGGAATGCGTAGCGGTCGTAGTCGGTGTCGCTCGGCCGGACGGCCGTGTCAGCATGGGTCGTGTCGACGCGCCGGTAGCGCGGCACCTCGTCGGACGAGAACTGCATCCGTGAGAGCGGCTCATCCCACGCCGGGCTGTTGTCCATCCCGGTCTCCCATGGGTGCCAGACCTCGACCAGCGACCCGTCGACGGCGCGAGTCGAGTGGAGATAGTCGTGCCAAGCGCTGAGCTTCGGCACGAGGTCGCGAGCGAGGCCCAGCCCGCTGTGGTCCGATGTGGCGGCCTCGACCACGAGACGGACCGCCGTGGCGTGCACGGGCGGCTGACAGATGCCCGACGTCGGCCGCGGCAGATCTGGCGAGACCACGACGCGCGTGTCCCAGAACGATGCCGACGGAAAGTAGTCGCCACGTTCGTTCTCGAACACGATGTGCGGCAGCATCCCACTCGACCACTGGGCCTCGAACAGCGTCGTCAACTCGAGCGCGGCCCGGTCCCACCGATGATGCCGGTTGCCGATCGCGATGAAGGCGGAGTCCCAGCTCCATTGATGCGGATAGAGCTGAGGCGCCGGCTTGGTGGCGCGACCGAGCCAGTTCGCATCGAGCACCGAGAGGCACCGATCTCGAAGGCGATCGGCCACCTGTGCGTCCACAGCGAGATCATGGCTCGTCGCGCGCGCCCCTTGCCGGCATGGCGGTCGCAACGTTCTCGTTCGTCCTCGTCCTCGTTCTCGTCCTCGTTCTCGTTCGTTCGTCTCGCTGGTCGGCATCGGCATGGTGGGCTCACGGCGCCGGGTATCCCAGCTGCGCCCTGCTTGGCGCTTGCGTCCGCTGGTTGACCACTCCGCCAGTCGGGTACCTTCGCCCCGTCGGCCCGGGGTCGCCGGACGACCACGAAGCAGGAGCAAACATGTCTGACGGGTTCGACGCAGTGATCATCGGGACAGGCCAGGCCGGACCGCCCTTGGCCGGAAAGATGAGTGCTGCCGGTTGGCGGGTTGCGATCGTCGAACGCCAGCTGCTCGGCGGTACGTGCGTCAACACTGGTTGCACGCCGACCAAGGCGATGGTGGCGAGCGCTCGTGCGGTGCACATGGCGCGGCGCGGGGACGAGTTCGGTTTCGACATCGGCGGCGAACCGGTCGTCGACATGAAACGCGTCCACGCGCGCCTTCGGGCGATCGCCAACCGGTCGAACGAGGGTGTGCGGAAGTGGATCGACGGTATGGATTCGGTCGAACTGATCCGCGGCCACGCCACCCTCGACGGTCCACATCAGGTGGTGGTCGACGGGCGTGTGCTGAAGACCCAGCGCGTCTTCATCAACGTCGGCGCCCGGCCGCGTGTGCCCGACCTCGATGGCCTCGACGAGATCGACTTCCTGACCAGCTCGACGATCCTCGACCTCGACGAGGTGCCCGAACACCTGGTGATCATCGGCGGCAGCTACATCGGGCTCGAGTTCGCTCAGATCTTTCGTCGGCTCGGTGCTCGGGTGACGGTGATCGAGATGGGTCCGCGCCTGATCTCGCGCGACGATCCGGATGTGTCGGAGTCGGTGCGAGAAGTGCTCGAGGGTGAGGGCGTCGGCGTGCGTGTCGACGCCGAGTGCATCGGGTTCGCTCGTCACTCCGACGGTGTCGCTGTGCGGGTGGAGTGCAGCGAGGGACCCCCCGAGGTCGTCGGGTCGCACCTCTTGCTCGCGGTCGGGCGGACGCCGAACACGGACGATCTGGGACTCGACTCGGCGGGTGTGGCGACCGATCGGCATGGTTACATCACCGTCGACGATCAGCTCCGGACCAATGTGGACGGCATCTGGGCGGTCGGCGACTGCAACGGTGAGGGCGCGTTCACGCACACCTCGTACAACGATCACGAGATCGTGGCCGCCAACCTGTTCGACGACGATCCGCGACGGCTGTCGGATCGGATCACCTGCTACGCCTTGTACACCGATCCGCCGCTGGGGCGGATCGGAATGAACGAGCAGCAGGCGCGCGACAGTGGCCGCAAGGTGCTGGTCGGCAAGCGGCCGATGAAGCAGGTCAGTCGGGCGGTGGAGATGGGCGAGACCGACGGGTTCATGAAGTTCCTGGTCGATGCCGACACCGATGAGATCTTGGGCGGCGCGATCTTCGGCGTTCACGGCGACGAGGTGATCCACACGCTGGTCGATGTGATGTATGCGAAGGCGCCGTACACGACCATCTCGCGTGCCGTCCACATCCACCCGACGGTCGCGGAGTTGGTGCCCACCACCCTGCAGAACCTGGACCGGCTCGCGGACTGACGAGCGGAGACTTCCATCGCTCGACTCCTTCGGCGGAACTCGGGCTCTGGCGCGACGCTCGAGCGCCCGACCCTCCCGCGAACGTTGTCGAGCTTCGTCGACGATCCGCCGAAACGGTGCCCGGCTGGACGTGGGCCGGTGTGGCGGACTGTCGCGTCCGGCGGCCGCAGGGCTCGCAGACCGTCGTGCGGCTCGCAGACGGTCGTGCGGCCCGTTGGGGTCGCCGGAGCAGATGCCGCGTGCGTTTCTCACCGTCGAGACGTCACACGCCCTCACCGTCCACCCACGTGCGCTGCCGTGTGGCCCGCCGTTCGCGATCGAGGCAGTCATCCTGTCGTCTGCTGTGAGCTGCCGTCGACCGAGACGCCGACTCGGTGAGATCGCATCGACACGGCCCGCCGCCGCTGGGATCGGTGCGCGCCGTGCACATCTCCCGCACACATTCGACGGCGGCACCGATCCCGAACAGGGTGCTGGACGACCGAACGTCGAGCGTGCGCTACGGGCAGGTGACGCTGATGATTCCGGCGCCGACCTCGACCGGCGGCGGGTTGCTGCCGTCGTTGGGCGGTTGCTTCTGCATCGGACCCGAGTAAGAGGCGCTGTTCCCGTCGATCGTCAGCAGGTCGCCGTGGGCGGCGAGGTCGGGGAAGTAGTTGATCGGTCCGGCCTCCTCGATCGGGTTCGCCACCCGGAGCGAGATGTTGCCGACCCATCCTTCGTCATACCGATTGGCGCCGGCGCCGAGCGTGATCTCGTTGTCGCCGATGCGGAACGAGAACGTGATCGCTTCGTCGGAGATCGTGCAGTCGAGGGCGCCTGGTTCCTGCATCGTGTACTCCTGGCCTTCGACGGCGACGAGCGCCTGCCCGGCGGGCTGTGCCTCAACGATGGCGCCGCTGCGGCTGTCGCTTCCCGAATCGTCACGTGCAGCGTCGTCGACGCCGATCGATGCGGTTGGCTCGTCGGCTGTCGCCTGGTCCGGAGTCGTGCTGTCGTCGTCGCCGGCGCATGCGGCGATTCCCAGGACGACGAGTGCGACTGCGCAGATCCTCATCGCGTCACCCCCTCCGATCGTCCGACGGCGAGGGTAGACGATCGTCGGCGCAGCTTGTCCACGATCGGCGTGTGCCTTCGACGCCTCGGCACATCGCGCGCGAGCTGTCACATTCGCCGGGAACCGGTGTCGACAGGTAGGCGTCGAAATCGATGCAGGACCCGAGGAGGTCGGGTCCCTCCGTCAGAGGTGAACTCATGAACATGACCAGTGTGCTCCATCGCACGAGCAGGTCGGCAGCCACCCGACACCGGCGGCACCCGACATCGAGCACCGCTCCGCCATCCGTACAGCCCCGTGCGACTGCCGAGGGCGACGGACCAAGGTCGTGGCCGACGAGCGCGAAGGTGCTCGTCGCGATCCTGGTCGTCGCCGCCGTGCTCGGTGCGGTCGGAGTCGCAGCCGCGGTCACCTCGACCGACGACGGCTCGACCGAGCGTCAGCTCCAGGACCGTGTCGCATCGTTGACGCGTGAACGAGACGAAGCACTCGACACTGCTGCGAAGCTCGACACCGAACTGGTGACTGTGCGGCAGCAGCTACAGGCTGCTCAGGTGGGCAACGGCGAGCTCACCGATCAGGTCGCCGAACTCGAGGCCCGGATCGAGACGCTGACCGCCCAGCGAGCCGAGACGTCGGCCGCGGCTGCTGCGTTGACGGCCACCGTTGCCGAGCTCGAGGCCACAGTCGCCGATCTGGAACGCAGCGCCGACGTGCTGGACGCCGCCTTGCAGACCGCCGACCGTCGCCTCGCCGCGGCGATCGCCGAACGCGACGCCCTCGCCGAGCTCTTCCCGATGAAGTTCGACGCATCGCTCGTCGATGTCGACATGCTCGGCGATCATGACGTCGCCCTCGCACAGGTCCACTGCACGGGTGTCTCATCCTGTGGCAAGGTGCCGGCGATCGACGAGCTCAGGATCAGCCGGACCCCGCAGGGCTGGCTCTGGCTCGTCATCCCGGGATACGTCGAGGGAGGGCTGTCGCGGACCGGCGGCGCGCTCCACATGGTCGCCCACTCGACGACCGCGCTCCCCAGCTGCGCGGGGGTTCCACGTCAGGCGGAGATCACCATGACGCTCTTCCCCGGCGGCTATCAGATCGCCGATGACGGCGACCGAGCCGTCGTCGGGGTGGGAGCGGTCATGACCGTCGAGGCCCCGGCAGTCGGCGAGTGCCCGGCCGCACTTGCGTTCTACAGCGTCGAGCTCACCTGAACTCCATCCCGATCCCGCTCCGACCCGGCAGCCCCGGTCACGGAGCGGGATCGGCCGCGTCAGCACTTCGACCCGGTCGAGCAGACCCCCGCACGGCTCCTCGTCGTCCTGCGACCCGGCGCCCCTGGTGCCGACGTCGACATGACCGTTGACGACCGGAGTGGTCGCGGACGATCGAACGTGGGCGCTGCTGGCATCGCAGTTGACCTGGATCGCACCGCCCGGTAACGTACAACCAAATGGTTGTACGATCTGAGTTGTCGGACGCAGAGGTCGACCGCCTCTTCCGAGCGCTCGCCGATGCCACGCGCCGCGACATCGTGCGACGCACACTCGCCGGCGAGGTGTCGGTCAGCGGCCTGGCCGCCGACTACGCCATGAGCTTCGCTGCGGTACAGAAGCACGTCGCCGTGCTGGAGGGGGCAGGACTCGTGACCAAGCATCCCCACGGAAGGGAACGCCTCGTGCGCGCCAACCCGAACCAGATCGCCCGAGCTCGCACCCTGCTCGCTTCGCTCGAGGAGTTGTGGCGGGCGAGGTTCGACCAGCTCGACGGCGTGCTCGCCGACGCTGTCCCAGAAACCTGACCCGAGAAACCTGACCCGAGAAACCTGACCCGAGAAACCTGGCCCGAAGGAGTCACCATGCCCATCACATCCATCACCTCAGATCCGGAAGCTCTCACCATGACCCTGACCGGCGAGTACCCCGTCACCGTCGAGCGGTTGTGGGACGCGTGGGTCGATCCTCGTCAGCTCGAGCGGTTCTGGGGCCCGCCGGAGTGGCCGGCGACGTTCACCCGCCACGACATGATCGAAGGTGGCCGCACCGACTACGTCATGACGGGACCCGACGGGGGGACGTCGGCCGGATACTGGATCGTGACGGCGATCGATCCCGGCCGCAGCTTCGAGGTGGTCGACGGCTTCGCCGGAGACGACGGTGAGCCCAACCACGACCTGCCGTCGATGACGATGCGGATGCAGTTCGAGTCGACCGGGAACGGTTCACGGTTCACGTCCGTCACGACGTTCCCCGACCTGGCGTCGATGGAACAACTCGTCGAGATGGGCATGGTCGAGGGTTCGAGGGCGGCCATGGGCCAGATGGACGAGGTGCTCGTCGACCTGGCTTCGCTCGCAGCCGGCCACGGCACCGAGTCGAGGGTGTTGAACGACACGCAGGTGCGCATCAGCAGAATCGTCCGCGGCTCGGTCGAGCAGGTGTGGCGAGCTCACCACGACGCCGGCTTGATGCGGCAGTGGATGCTCGGGCCAGATGGGTGGACGCTACCCGTGTGCGAGGTGGCGATCGAGGTGGGAGACTCGTACCGCTACGAGTGGGCGGCCGATGACGGATCGAATCGGTTCGGATTCGAGGGCGACCTGCTCGAGTCGGTGCCGCCGCACCGGGCGGTGACGACCGAGCGGATGATCGGGATGGACCACTCGTCGACGCTCAACGAGATGACGCTGACCGCTGTGGAGAGCGGCACCCTGCTCACGCTGGTGGTGACCTACGCCACCAGCGAAGCACGCGACGCCGTGCTGGCGACCGGCATGATCGACGGCATGGAATGCTCCTACCAACGCCTGGAGTCGCTGGCGACGGTGTGATCGATCGGTGGATCCTCGACGTGGCTCGAGCCCGGCCCGGGGCGAGTGTCACCGCGTGTTCGGGCGCCGTCGACCGGTCCTGCTCCCAGCACGAGGGTCGGCGCGCTGGATGAGCACGGCAGCGAGTCCATGCGGCGCGCCGGCACGATCTCGACGAAGAGGTCACCGGCGCCGAGGATCTGGTGGCCGTCCTGAGTGACGGAGTCGTTTCGCCCGCGGTGGTCACTCGTGGCCGTGAGGACACCGCCCGACTCTGTGTGGGTTTCGGAGATGGCGCCGGCGCAGGTGCCTTCGTACTGGACGTCGGCGACGGTCATGACCAGGTCGAAGTCGTCGACCAGGTCGAAGGTGGTGAACGAGATCCGCATCTCGTCGTCGGGTCGATCGCCTGGACGGCGGCGTTCCCGGCCACGACGTCGAAGTAGGCGTTGAGCTCGGCGTCGGAGATGATCCAGTCGCCGAAGATGCGCTTCGGTGGTCGGCGCCGTCGGAGCGGCGTCGGGTTCGTCGGGTTCGTCGGAGCGGCGTCGGGTTCGTCGGGTTCGTCGGTGTGGACGGTGTCGTCGTCGCGCTCGGCATCGTGCGACCACCGAAGGGTGGGGGATGTGCCTGATTGCGAATCGGCTGCGTCGTCATCGCCGTCGAATCCGGCGACGGGCGACCGTGGTCGGTCTCATCGCAGCATCATGCTGTCGTTCGTCGGCAACCATGGTCGACCAAGCCCGAACCTCGACCGGCCACCGTGGCTGGTCGGTGGCTGGTCGGTGGGTGGTCCGTGCGCCGTGCGGCCGTGGACGCTGCTCGGGTCCGTGGGCGAGCGACCTCGTCAGGCGGCTTGCTCGTCGGTGCGAGCGTCACCGGATCCGGGCGGCGCGGGGGAGGCGTCGGCTGACGGCTCGATCCAGTAGCCCTCGGGGGCCGGGTCGACCAGCCACCACAGCAGGAGGTAGGCGAGCAGCGATCCACCTCCGACGAACAAGGCGGCGACGAAGGCGATGCGAACCAGGAGCGGATCGAGGTCGAAGTAGTGGCCGAGGCCGGAGCAGACGCCGCCGATCTTCTGGTCGTTCGTATCTCGGTAGAGCGTGCGATCTCGGCGTGACATGGTGATCCTCTCGGCGTTCTGTGGTGGCGACCGAACCTGCTCGGTCGCGTGGTGCTGTGTGACGATTCGATCGTCGCGCCGGTCGGTCGGCGACACCATCCGGGTAACCCGAAGATCGCCGGTGGGGTGCGCCGGTCCTTGTCGGGTGTTCGGCTGGTGTTTGGTGCCTCGGCGGCGACGAGTCGGCGGTGAGCGGTCGGTGACCGAGGAGGATGCGCTGGATCCCGCTCACTCCACCGATCGTTGTGGCGTCGATCATCCGCGAGTTGGCGGAGCAGCGAACGCAGTCAGCAGGTGCTCGGGTGAATCCACAGGTCGGTAGCAGTTGGTGGCCGAGACCGTCCGGCTGGGGATCGGGCGAGGCGAGCCGGCAACGCGCCCTGTCGGGTGCGGTGACGACGTGATCGGTGGTGCGGACAGGGGAAGCCGTCGTTTCGACCAACTCGATGCGCATGTCGGTCTTCGCCCCTCCGAGGGAGGGACGTATCGAACGGTCGCGCTGAACGGTGCCCGTTGGTCGAGGCGGGGCGCGTGGGCCGCGGCTGATGACTCCCGATCGTGCTGTCGTGCTTCCGTGGATCCATCATCGGGCGGCTCCTCATGCCGCTCGCCTGCTGGGTGGGCCAGTGTTGTGGACGGTGCCGTCGGGGAATCGGATGGTGAGCTCGCGGTTCGCTGCGAGCGAGATGTCCCATCCGGCGTCGTGAATCTTGCTGTGATGGTGGGAGCACAGCGGAAGCAGGTTGTCGAGATCGGTGTGGCCGCCGTCGCGCCACCAGACGATGTGGTGCAGTTTGCAGCGGTGATAGCGAACGGAGCAGCCGGGGATGGCGCAGGCGGCGTAGAGCGCTCGCAGCGCTCGCCGCTGGGCTCTGTTGGCGAGGCGGGTGGTGCGTCCGAGGTCGAGCTGGCCGGGGGCGTGGAGCACGACGCCGTTGCGCACGGCGACGGCGTGCACGACACCGTCGCCAATCAGCTCGGCCAGCACCCGGTGGGGCACTTCGACGGGAATTCCCCAGTCGACCTCCGGCCCACCAGCGCCATCGGGTTGTGAGCTGTCGATCACCACCACATACTCCGGCCGCCCCGCGCTGCCGCCAGCACCGTGGCCGTCGACCAGGGTGGTGAGCGCGAGCGCGGCCAGGTGGCGTTGCTTCTCGATCGGGTCGGCGGGGCATGTGTTCGGCGTCTGCTCGGCGAACAGCGTGTTGACGGCCGAGTCGAGCCGGGCGGCCAGCTTGACGGCGGTGACCGGATCGAACCGCCCCGACAGGCACCACATGCCTTCCCCGTCGCTCCAGGTACGCAGACTCGTCGCCCGCTTCTGGCGCTCGAGCCGGTCGATGCCGTCGTCACGTTGGATGTGCTTGACCTCCATCGCGAGCCGTCGCCGCCACTGCTCGATCGAGGCAACGGCGGCCACGTCGAGCAGCCCGCCGTCGAGCCGGTCGAACAGTTCCTTGCGCTGCTCGTCGTCGAGCGACGTGGCCGCCCTGGTCACTGCGTCGACGTGGCCGGCGGTGACCGCCGCGGTATCCAGCGCAGCGGCCAGCGACGGGGAGGCGTCGAGCGTGTCGGCGCGGGCTTTGTCGATGATCGCGTCGCGGGTGGAGCCTCTGGTGCAGTCGGCGATCGTCTGCTCGGGGAACGACACCTGCGACGACAGCTTCGACGTCAACGCCGCCTTGCTGCTGGCCAACCAGGCCTCCAATCGACCGACACCTCGCAGCGCCGCCTCGAGCTGCTCGCGGTCCGCGGCGCCATCGGCGCGCACGGCAGTGATGTGCTGCACATGCTCGACGACGACTGCGAGATCCATGCCCCCAGGATGAACGAGGGGTGTGACAGCCATCATGTGTTATCCCGTTATCCCTCGGGAGCGAGCTGCCGGGGGCAGGATCTGGGTGGTGGTCTCGTGGTTGGGTCTGACCCTGGGTGTGACTGACCTCGTCGACCACTGCCCGGCACTGATCGGCCAGTCCTGTGTCGGCCCGCACAGCGCCGCACAACTCCTCGCCGCCGCCGGCGACAACCCAGACCGGCTCCGATCCGAAGCGGCGTTCGCGTAGCTCTGCGGGGTTTGTCCGATGCCCGCCTCGTCCGGCAAAACGAACCGGCATCGCCTCAACCGCGGCGGCGATCGCCGCGTGAACAACGCCTTGTTCACGATGGTGTTGAACCGGATGCGACGCGACCCGCGCACACGTGCCCACGTCGAGCGGCGCACCACCGAGGGCCTGTCCAAGTCCGAGATCATGCGCTGCTTGAAGCGCTACGTCGCCCGAGAGGTCTACGAAATACTCACCAATCCACCAGCCGAGCTCGTCACCGGCGACCAGATCCGCCAGCTCCGCACCGAACGCGGACTCAGCCTCACCTTCGTCGCCGAACACCTCTCGAGCACCGCGACCCACCTGCCCCGACTCGAACGTGGCCCCACCCGCGACACCAAGCGGCTCGAACGAATCCGCGACTGGCTCCTCGAAACCACTTGACACCAATAGGAGCTTCAGACCAACGAACAGAGGTTCGACACTCGGAATCGGACATGGCGTCGTGCCCCGCTCGGCGGGTCCGAGCGCCCTCGATTCGATCGCGCCGGCCCGTGCGGCCCCTCCGTCGCTGGGTGGGAGCTGCACGCCGCGAGCGTCAGGGATTACGGGCGACACCCTCCGTGAACCACGACCACGGTTTCGGTCCGCGGGCGTAGCGCGACGACACGTGCTCCAGCTCGAACCCTGCCTCGCGCACCAGCTCCGCGGGCTGGCGGGTCAGGTGGCAGCCGTCCGCGAGTCGCTGCTGCAACGGCTCGATGCGGCGTTGCCATTTCGCGGTGGCGGCGTCGGGAGAGCGTCCATGTTCGAGGAAGTGGAAGCGACCGCCCGGCCGCACCACGCGGCGGAGCTCGGCGAGCGCGGCACGGACGTCGGGGATCGTGCACAACGTGAAGGTGCTGAGCGCGCCGTCGCAGGAGTCGTCGGCGAGTGGGATCTCCTGGCCGTCGAGGCCGACGTGTCGGACCGCCACCCTGCCGGCGGCGATGCGCGGCTCGGCCAATCGGCGGGCGACGTCGACGGGCTCCACGGCGTACACGAGCTCGACGTCGTCGGGGTAGGCAGCGACGTTCAAACCGGAACCGAACCCGATCTCTACGACCGTGCCGAAGAGACCGGCGGCGACCTGCTCACGCCACATCTGCAGCTCTGCCGTGCCGCACGCCCGATCGACGAGGTGCGGCAGGATGCGCTCGCGGTAGATGCCCACGGTCGGCACGGTACCGCTGCCGATCGATCGTGGGACGGTGCACGGCTGACCCGGGGCGCCCCTCGTTCGGGCGGTGCCGGTGTTGCCTCGGCTCGGCGGGTTGACAAGACCCGAACAGTGTTCGATAATCCGAACAGTGTTCGGGAACCCCACGCGGACGTCCGCCGCGACAGCAACGGAGCCGGTGAGCTCGATGACGCCACGGAATCGGCGTCATGCCGCGACGCGCGCCGAGATCCTCGCGGCAGCGTGGGAGTTGGCCCGACGCGACGGGCTTCTGGCCGTGTCGCTGAGGGAACTGGGCAAGCAGGTGGGTTTGAAGGCATCGTCGCTCTACTCGTACTTCGACTCGAAGGGAGCGCTCTACGACGCCATGTTCGGGCAGGGGTACCGCGAGTTGCTCGACGTGTCGGCGATCTGGGCGGCCGATGCTGCCGATGCCCCCGATCGGCTGGTGGCCTTCGTGGAAGGGAACCGTCGCTTCGTGCGGTTCTGCACCGACGACCCGGTTCGGTACCAGCTGCTGTTCCAGCGGACGGTGCCCGACTGGGAGCCGAGCCTCGAGAGCTATGCGCTGGCGATCGCTTACCTCGACCGGGCGCGGTCGGCGCTGGCGACGGTCGGCATCGTCGACGAGCGGGCATTCGACGTGTGGACGGCGATCATGACCGGGCTCACGTCGCAGCAGATCAGCAACGACCCCGGCGGCGATCGTTGGTATCGCCTCGTCGACGACGTCGTCGAGATGTTCCTCGCGCACTTCCCATCACGACCAGACCCCACATCGGATGGCACGACATGACCGACGCATCGACGACCACTCTCACGACGACCATCGCGACGCCGATCGACCTCCCGGTCGGGTTGCCGGTGTCGGGCGATTTCCGACCGGTGGCCGACTTCGACCAGTGGATGGTGCTCGCGCGGGCGAGCTACCAGCGTCTCGCCGACGGGTTCGCCGCTGTGCCGGCTGACCGGTGGGACACGCCGACGCCCTGTACGGGGTGGTCGGTGCGCGACCTCGCCGGCCACGTGGTGGGAGCGATGCGCGGCGCGGCAAGCCTGCGAGAGACCGCGTCGCAGCAGCTTGCGGTGAAGCGCCGAATGAAGCGCACCGGTGAGCAGGAGGTGGATGCGCTGACGGCGGTCCAGGTGGAGCGTGCGGCCGGGTTGTCGGTCGACGACGTCGTGCGAGAGATGCAGGCACTCGTGACGAAGGCGGTCGCCGGACGGCGCAGGATGCCGTCCTTCGTGCGGCGCCGGGCGGGTGTCGACGTGGAGATGGGGACGATCTCCGAGCGGTGGACGTTCGAGTACTTCCTCGCGACGATCCTCACTCGGGACGCCTGGCTGCATCGCGTCGATCTCGCGGACGCGCTGGGCGTGTCGTTGGCGGTGGATGACGTCGATCGGGCGATCGTCGGTGACGTTGCGGTCGAATGGTGCGCACGGCACGGCCAGCCGGTGGCGGTGACGCTGAACGGCGATGCGGGTGGCACCATCGCGGCGGGGTCGGGCGGCCCGACGATCGAGCTCGACGCGCTCGAGTTCTGCCGGATCCTCTCCGGCCGCGCTCCGGCGACCCACCCCTTGCTCGAGCACGCTGTCCCGTTCTGACGGCGTTTCGCAGCCTTCGGCGTCCGGCTGGCGGGTCCGCCATGCCAACTCGCCCACGCGACGGTGACGGTCTCAAACGCCGGCATCGTTGCAGGCTTCGATGCGACCCCCGAACCCGAGTGCTCCTGCAGCGACTGATCGATGCCGACCGGTCGATCCGTCATTCGACGAGGTCCTCGACTGCCGCGCCGAGGCGAAGTCGGATCTGCGCTCTGGCGGAGCAATCGGAGGCGAGCACTGAACCTCATCGCGTTGGGGAACTCGGGCAACTTCGTTGCCTGTGGGGTACGGATCGAGCAGAGGACCGAGGCGTGGTGCGACGCGTCGGTCAAGAAGGTGACGTGCACGACGTGCCGGCCGGTCGACGGGCAGCTCAGCGTGACGTGACGGCCGAACCGGTCGCACGGCCAACCTCGACTTCGATGCAGTCGGCTCGCAGCGACCTGGAGAAGGGGACGGAGCTCGAGCGGAAGATCGCCGCCGTGTTCGCCGCGCACGGGTATCGCGTGCGGACCAACCTCGTCCGCGAGGGGCGAAGCGGGGCCAGTCACGAGGTCGATGTGCTCGCCGAGAAGACCGACGATCTGCTCACGCTCTCCGTTGCGATCGAGTGCAAGGCCTGGGCGAACCCGATCGAGAAGAACGTCCTCGCCGAGTTCAACGAGGTTCGGCGCGACCTCGGGCTCGCATTCGTCGTCTCGCTCAACGGGGCACGGGCGGGTGCGACCACGCTCGCCGACGAGCGCGGCGTGATCATCCCGGGGCAGGACGAGATCGCCCGCCACTTCGGCAACTCATCCGTGCTCGACCTGCAGAACCGGCCGTTGGTCGAAGAGGCGCGTTCCCACGGGTCCTCGACACCGCCGTGGCCGAGCAGATCGTGGCCGAGCAGATCGTGGCCAAGCAGCCTGGCGGGCGGCTCGGCATCGGCAAGGAAGACGTCGTCTGGCAGGGGAGTGCCTGGATCCCCGTCGCCCTCGTTCACCTCACGCTCCCCAAGTACGGACCGTTCCAGCGCAAGTCCGCCACCGTTCCGGCCTGGGCCGTGTACGACCTCGTCGGCGGCACGTTCGTCACCCGGCTCGACGGTGAGCCGAAGCGGACGCCGGTCCAACTCGACGGCCCGAAGCTCGATCAGCTCCTCACGCCGACCGAACCGGGCAAGGCGCTCGAGACCGTCGTCGGCAAGTGGGCCCGAGGTCACCTCCGACACCGCCACACAGAAGTACCGCAGCGAGATGAGTCCGCTCGGCATCCCCGACATGCACACCGCCACCGTCGGTACGCCGACCCCGTTCCTGTACCCGATGCACCTCGCCGTCGCCCCGTCGCAACGGGGCAGAGCGCATCGTCGCCATCGACCGGTTCCGCGCCCGCAACGACGACGACCTCGGCCTCGCACGCTCGCGACAGATCGTCGCCGTCCGTCCGACGCTCGACGGCCGAAGACCCTTTGGCCGAACCAGGCGAGGTGTCACGACCGAGATGCCATGACGAGAACCATCGGCTGGTCGACCGGTGTTCGCCCGTTGCGGACGAAGGGCTGCCAGCTCGCAGTGACCTGCGCGTCCATCGCGTCGCGCGCCGACTCCGGGGCGTCGGCGACGAATGGAGCCATCGGCGTGAGGTTGATGTACTGCCACAGGAACTCGGTCGGCGACGGCAGGTCGAACTCGGCGGAATAGCTCCGAGCGCTGACGTCGGTGAATCCGGCCTCCTTCAACAGCGACCCGTGTTCGGCAGGGTCGTGCATCGAGAAGACCATTCGGATGAAGCCGGCGAGGTCAGGACTGATGTGTGCGACGATCGCCCGCTCCATCGACTCGAACGTCGGCTGGATCGGCCCGGGCGTGTTGATGGCGACCCGTCCCCCCGGGGCCAGGACTCGGTGAATCTCGTTGACCGCCGCCTGGCGGTCTCCGACGAACATCAGGGTCATCTGACACAACACCACGTCGAAGCTCCCATCCGGGAACGGCAAGGCCGCGGCGTCGCCGACATGCCAGTCGGTCGGGGCGCCACTCACTCGAATTGTCCTCGCCATCTCGATCATGTCCGGTGACACGTCGATGCCGCAGACGGTTCCCGTTCCACCGACGGCCGTCGCCGCCCGGCGGGCGATGAGCCCGGTGCCGCAGCCGACATCGAGCACCCGCTCGCCCGGTTGCAGGTCGGCTGCCCGGAGCAGCTCGCCTGCCACCGGGATGCCGATCGCAGGGACGAAGAACCGCTCGTAGTTCTCGGCCGCCCGGCCGGTGAATTCGCGGTAGCTGGTGTCGGTCATCTCGATCACTCCTCTTCGTCGAATGTCGGCGACGTCCCCGACATCTCCAACGTACGGATCACGACGCGACCGCCGCATCGCCCACGTTCCCCATTCCGCCGTCGATGCGATGGGTCAGATGCCCCATCGGCGCCGGGAGCGTCTCAGAGCAGTTCGTGCTCGTAGGCGTAGGCCGTGGCCGCCGCCCGGCCCGACACGCCCAGCTTGGAGAAGATGTTCTCGAGATGCCGTCCCACCGTGTGCTGGCTGATCGAGAGTTCGGCCGCGATCTCCCGGTTGGTCTCGCCCGTCGCCACATGGGCGAGGACCTCCAGTTCTCGACTCGACAACTCGGCGGTTCCGCGGGGCGGCGCGCGTTCGGGAACGGTCGCGGATCGATGCGTCAGCACCCTCAGCCGCTCGAGATCAGGTGCAGCTCCGAGCGAGTCGAACACGACACGAGCGTTCTCGAACTCCAGTGCCGCGGACGAGCGATCCCCGAACGCGAGGCATCCGAGCCCGAGCAACACCGATGCGCGCGCTGCTTCGTAGGGCATGCGCGCTCGTCCCCAGGCTGCGTGGGCCTCGCGCAGCTGGGAGAGGGCTGACGCCGGGTCGCCCTCGGCCAGGGTGACACTGCCCAACGCCTGGAGGGCCATGGCGTCGAGCACGTCGGTCGGGTTCATCGACGCGATCTCGGCCAGTTCGTCAGCCGCGGACCGGGCCTCGGCCAGGTCGTTCGCCTCACGGAAGATCTCGACGGCCGCGGCGAGCAACGCCGGCCGACGCATCGGCTGTGTGGTCTCCTGCAGAGCCCGACGAATCCCAGCGGCCGCGGCGTCGAGTTCGCCCAGTCTCAGATCGAGCAGTGCCAGCCCCGGCATGGGTGCGTGGCCGGCGGCGCTGGCTCGCCGGTACGCCTCGGCAGCCTCGTCGAACGCGCCCACCAGACGGCGCAGTTCAGCCGTCTGGTAGTGAGCCAGACCCAGCGCGGGGTGCGGAGGTTCGGCGAGGCGCCGGCACGCAGACTCGACCGTCTCGGCTGCGTCCCTCCAGTCGCCGCCCGCCTGTTGCAGTTGCGATCTGTGGACGAGGCATTGGCCGCGATACGGAACCATCTCCGGTTGATCCTCACACCAGGCGGCGAGGGCGTCGGTCCACTCCGTTGCGCGGCGCAGGTCGAAGAGGTGCATGCACTCGAGGATGACGGCGCAGTAGACGACACCCGTGCTGATCGGCCCGACCTCACCTGTGGCAACCATCAACATCGCGTCGTCGAACCGCGCCGTCGCCGTTGCGACGTCGCCCAGAGCGATGCATGCCTGTCCGTCGCCGAGGCGGGCGAGGGCTGCCAGGTCGGCATCACCGACCTCGGCTGCAATGTCGCTCGCGCGACCCGCAAGCGCACGAGCTCGGGCCGGTTCGCCCGCATCGATCGCCCGAAGCAGCTCGGGGATCAACACGAATCCGGAGGCGCTACACAGCTCGTCGTCGAGCATCGCCGCAGCTCGTCCGAGCCATCCGCCGGCCTGGGCCGAGTGGCCACGCAGCATGTAGCAGAAGGCAAGCCAGAACGAGCATCGCGCGGCATCGGACCCGTTGCCTGCCTGGGCGTGCCGGCCGTGTGCCGCCTCCCACGCTGCGGCACAACGGTCGTCGTCGCCCATCAGATACGAGGCGACCGCCAGGGTTTCGAGTCCGGCCGCATCGAGCGTCTCCATCGGTCGCGCCGCCAGGGCGCGATGGGCCGCGGCCCAGGCCTGTCCGTTGGGCGAGTCATCGCCGGGAATCGCACGACTGCCTTCCATGCTGTCGACCTTGCGCTGCCGGTGTCGAACCGAGGTGATCGGCCTGTCTCATGACACTACTCGCGGCGCCACGGCCCGGATCGGAGGCGCCATCCGCGTCATCCCGGTGCTTGGCACGACCCCACATCGTGACGGCGCGAGGCGTCGGACATCCTGCACGCAGTGGCGGGCGACTTCGCCGTGTCGTCCTGCGAGCACTGATCTGCCACACGCGTTCGATGTCTCCGCGACCGTGGACGTGAACATCACCGGTGGTTGAGCCGCGCACGACAGGCGACGTCGGCTCAGCCCGTCGGTTCGAACCCGGGCAGTTCCGCCGATGCCGAAGCTCGATACAACGTCCGGTCGCGGCGGTCTGCGTCGCCCAGCCGGTCCACGATCGGTTCAGCCGTCGACGTCGTCGCCGAGGAGGGCTGTCGGCCGGGAGCGCAACAGCGTCTCGGCGTCCTGGCAGATCGCTCGCAGCACGTCGGCAGCCGGGCGGATCGCGCCGACGAACGCCGCCGATTCGCCGTACAACACCGAATCGGTGTCAGGGTCGGGTGGCATCGCGAACGGGTTCTCGTCGGATGAGCTCGCCAATTCCTCACGCCGGGATCGCAGCTCCTCCTCGCGACCGTCCCACTCGTCGGTGAACCGGTTGCGCCGGACCCGTTCCCCGATGCCCTCCGGCCAGGGCAGGCCGGACACGATGTCGTAGGAGCGGGTGAACGTCGTGTCCGTACCATCGCTCGCGACGATCAGGTCCTTGTGGATGTCGTGCACCTCGACCGCCTCGGGGGTCGCCAAGAGAGCTGTGCCGACCCACGCCCCGTCCGCCCCGGCGGCCAGCGCGCCTGCGAGCGACCGCCCGCCACCGATACCACCGGCCGCGAGTACCGGGGTCTGCGGATACCGGTCGACCAACGCGGTCAGCAACGGCAGCAGGCTCATCGTGCCGGTGTGGCCGCCCGCCTCCGTCCCCTGGGCGACCAGCACGTCGGTGCCCGCTTGCACGGCGGCATCGGCATCGACGAAGTTCTGCACCTGGCAGACCGTGGCCGCTCCCATCTCCTTGGCCCGGCCGATCCACGGCCTCGGGTCGCCGAACGAGAACGCGACGACGGCCGGATGCTCGGACAACGCCGCGTCGAACAGGTGCTGCATCGGTCCGATGAATGCGGTGATGAAACCGACACCGCAGGGCCGGTCGGTGACCGAACGAATCCTGTCGAACTCGGCGTGCATCCAGTCGGCCCCTCGTGCCGGGTGGATCCCGCCGAACGCGCCGAGCCCGCCAGCGGCCGAGACCGCTCCGGCGAGCGTGCCGCCGCTGTGCATCGCCATCGGAGCCGACATCACCGGATACTGGAGATCGAACATCTCCGTGAAGCGTGTCCGCAGCACGCGTCCAACGTACGCCCCGCATCGCAGAATGTGAAGGCCTCGTGGCACGTCGCTCTGGGAGCCGATGACCGTTCCCCGAGCTGTGCTCCGAGGCACTGCGCCGCGTGCTCGCGGATGACCACTCCGACGCGCCGAGGTCGCCCGCGCCCGCAAACATGGCAACCCCGAGTCTGCAAGTACGTCCCGACCGGTGCCCGCCTCGTCGGGTCGATGATCGCTCACGGCATCTCCCGCAGACCCGTCGCCGTCGCCGTCGCCGTCGAGCGAGCGCTCGGCGAGAAGCTGCGACACCATCCGGACATCGGATCGACGCGCGTTTCGACCGGGCGGCACATGTCGCGCTCGACCCGCTCGACGCCGTCATCGACCGCACCGGCGATCGTGGCCCGCCGCGCTTCGGACTGAGCCGCTCGTCACCCCTCCGCTCGAACCGGCCCAAGAAGATGCTCGCTGTGGCCGTGTGACGTCCCGCGGCCCGACGCAGCGGTTGGCCCGCACCTCGGTTGCGGGGAATCACGTCGTTCGGAGCGGTGCTGGCCGCGATGACGGCGCTCCCGCACGTCTGGTCCGACCCCATCGTCCCGGTCGATGCCGTCCCGATCGCGATGGTCGTCGCCGGCCTCGTGGTGATCCCGCTCCCGCGCGGACGGCTCGGCGAGACGATCGTGGCTGACCTCCGGATCACCGCGCGACCGCCGAAGGCTCCGCAACATCCCTGACGAATTGTCGATCGCAGCCGGCTCACCGATGGCGCCCCCAGCGGTCGGACCGTTGTCGACGGGCGTGGTGTCAGATCGGGTCGCCCACCGCGTGGTCGCAGGTCACCCGCTGGTTCCAGTTCGCGAACGCGCCGGCCGGGTTCCGTCGCGCGAACGGCTCGGCGAGACGATCGTGGCTGACTTCCGGGTCACCGGCGCGACCGCCGAAGGCTCCGCAACATCGCTGACGAATTGTCGGTCGCAGCCGGCTCACCGATGTCGCCCCCAGTGGTCGGACCGTTGTCGACGGGCGTGGTGTCAGATCGGGTCGCCCACCGCGTGGTCGCAGGTCACCCGCTGGTTCCAGTTCGCGAACGCGCCGGCCGGGTTCCGTTTCCAGGCCCACACGTGGAGGGCGTAGAACGGCGGCAGGTCGTAGCGGTTCGGCGCACCGGTGAGGTGGAACTCGCGACCGAACAGTTCGGGTGGATCGGCGTGCTCGGCATCCCACGGCTCCTGGAAGACGATGTACTCGACCCCCACGATCCGAAGCTGTCCGTTGCGCTTCGTCTCGTACATGATCGCCTCGGGCGTGGTGGGGTCGAGGACCGTGTCGCCCACGAGATCACCGTTGACCCAGTGGGTGCCCATCGCGCCGACGCCCGGTTCGCGGACGCAGGTGAGGAACTGGCCGTAGCCGGCCGCCTCGGCGTCGGCGACGTCGCGAAAGTCGATCGTGGCACGTCGCACGATGCGCGCAGCCCGGCGACCGTGACGGTCGTGACGGTCGTGACGGTCGTGGCGGTCGTGCTGGCGGTCGTCGTGCTGGCGGTCGTCGTGCTGGCGGTCGTGGTTGGCGTGGCCGTCGGTGGCGCTCACCGGGGGAGCGACGGCAGCGAGGGTCAGAGCCAACGGGACGGTGATTGCTGTGATCAGACGCCTGCTGCGCATCACGCCGCTTCCCCGGTCGTCGGGTCGATGACGGCGCTGACACGGTGGATGGCCGTGACGGGGAACCCGCCGTTGGTGGCGTGTTCACGGATCGCCTCGGGGTCGTCGGCGACGTAGACGCAGAACAGCTTGTCGTCGGTGACGTAGCTCTGCAGCCATTGCGCGCGTGGCGCCATTGCGGCCAGGACGTCGTTGGACTTCCGGGACACGGCGCAGAGCTCGTCGGCGGTGAGTTGGCCGGCTCCGGCGAGCTCTCGTTCGATGACGTACTTCGGCATGGTGTGCTCCTGTTCGTGTCGGCCGCCGCCGGATGCGGCGGTCCTCGCCACGGTGCGCCAGTCGCGCCGGCGACGGCATCGGGCGCATGACCCATGCCGGGACGGGAGGTTCCCTATGCCGGGAGTGCGGCCCGATCGTGCGCGGTCAGGGTGAGGTCAGGCCCAGCCGCTCGGCCTCGACCGCCGCTTCGGCGCGGGTCCGCACGTCGAGCTTGGTGAGGATGTGGGAGACGTGGTGACCGGCCGTCTTGACGCTGATGCCCAGCGCCTCGCCGATCTCGCGATTCGTCCGACCGGTGGCGACGAGCGCGAGCACGTCGACCTCGCGATCGGTCAGCGTGTGGGGATTCGCGAGCGTGGCCGCCGTCGGTCCCCGAGGCACCGTTGCGCCGGCGGCCCGGAGCTCGGCTGCGGCGCGGGCCCGCATCGGTGCGGCACCGAGTCGATCGAACTCGTCGAACGCAGCGCGCAGCTCGCTGGGCGTACCGATCGCGAATCGCGACATCGCTTCCTCGTAGGGGCAGCCGATCGCTGCCCAGCGTCCCGCGGCGAGGTCGTGCCGACCGGCGGCGCTGAGCCCGAACGGGGTTCGCGCGTGGCCCGGGTCCGTCGGCTCCGTTCCGCTGGCGAGGTTCCGCCAGTGGGCGAGCTCCTCGACGGCGGGTGGCCAGTCGACGGCGTCGGCGAGCACAGCGGCCTCGTCGACGAGGTCGAGCTCGTCGTCGATCCTGCCCGCGAGCCAGGCCATCTCGGCTCGACAGGCAGCGACGGGCCACATCCGCTGGACGTGGCGGGTGGTACGGGCGAGATCGAGCGCCTCGTCGAGCAGCGGTCGGACACCCGGGTCGCCGCGGCGACCCCGCACCCATGCGAGCGTGACCAGGGCCACGAACCTGCTGACGCCCTGGAAGCGCGGGCTGCGCAACAAGGTGCCGGCCCGATCGGCGGCGCGATCCCAGTCGCCGCGCTCGAGGTCGCAACGTGCCAGCCACGCAACCATGTAGTTGAACGAGCCGACGATCTCGCGCGCCTCGGCGAACTCGATGCCGTCGATGAGGGCCGGCACGGCGACGTCGTAGCGACGGACCTCGCCGTACCCCGACCCGATCTGGGAGTACCCGAGAGCGACCATGTGATCGTTGCCGGCGCGCCGGGCGACCTCGATGCCCCGGTGGAGGCGGTCGAGCCCGGCGTCGTCGTCGCTCATCGCGAGCGCGATGCCGGTCTGGATGCACGCCTCGGCGAGCACGTCGTCGTCACCGACCTCCTCCGCCATCGCGATCGCCCGATGGGCCTCCGCCTCGCACTCCTCGAATCGTCGGGCGAGCATGTGGTTGGCGGCGATGTTGGTCGAAACGAGTGCGGCGGCGCTGCTCGGTGGGCGCCCCTCGAGCAGTCGCGCAGCCTCGGCGACGTGTTGCTCGGCCTCGGGCTGACGGCCGATGGATGTGAGCGGGCGTCCTGTCCGGGCGAGAGCGTCGGCCGCGCCCTCCATCTCGCCGATCTGGAGGAACAGTCGGGCGGCTCCGAGGAAGGCGGCGAGGGCGTCGTCGACACGAGCGATCATCGTGAGCTCGTTGCCGTATCGCACACTGAGCTCGGCTCGTGTCGCGTCGTCGACGAGGTGTCCGTATCGGAGTGCTGCGTCGAGATGACGGACCGCTTCACGATGGGCTCCGATCTCGGAGGCCTTGGCGGCGGCGCGAGGCGCGTGGACGAGGACCGCCGCCGCGTCGTCGGCGTGTGCGGCGTGGTGGGCGAGCAGCGCATCGTCCGACGGACCGCTCGGGGGGTCGCGAAGCGCAGCGAGCGCCCTGGCGTGGTACTCGCTCCGACGTGAACCGGGAAGCGCTGCGTCGATCGCGAGCCGGGCGAGGTCGTGACGGAATCCGATCGTGCCGGTGCGGTCGACGTTGAGCAAGCCCCGTTCGATGCAGGCATCGAGTCCCACTGCGGTGTCGGCGTCTCTGCTGACGACGTCGAGCAGCCACCGCTCGACGCGGCCGGGCACGATCGCTGCGACGTCGAGGACTGCGCGCGCGGCGTCGGGGAGTCGGGCTGCCCGTGCCAGCACGGCGTCACGGATCGAATCGGGCAGCACGTCGCCCCCGGCACCGAGCACTTCGGTGACGTAGAACGCGTTGCCGCCGGTCGTTCGATGGAGCTCGTCGGGGTCGAACGTGGTGTCCGACGCCAGTTCTGCGACGGCATCGCGCGACAGTGGAGCGAGGTGTATGCGGCAGCGGATGGCCGTTGCCAGCTCGCCGAGGGCGGGCCGGAGTGGGTGGTTGGCGTCGACCTCGTCGTCGCGAAGGCTGAGCAGCAGCAACGCCGGGAGTGACGCGATGCGGCGACCGAGGAAGGTCAGGAGGTCCAAGGTCGCCTCGTCGGCCCAGTGCACGTCCTCGATGACGAACACGGTGGGGCTTCTTCCGTGACGCGACCCGTCGAGGAGATCGATCGCTGTGGCGAACGCCTCGGCGCGGGTGATGCCGCCGGCGAGGTGCATGGCGAGTTCACGGTCGATCGCGGCGGCGGCGTCGATCAAGGGTCCGAGCGGCCGTGGCGCCGACAACGGGTCGCAGCCGCCGCGAAGGATCGCCGGGTGACCTGCTGTCCGGCGGACGAACTCGTGGATGACCGAGGTCTTGCCGGCGCCGGCCTCGCCCGTGACGAGCGCCACCTCGCCTCGCCCGTCCCTCACCCTGGCGAGCGCGCCGTGGAGCTGGGTCAGGGCATCGTGTCGTTCGAGCAGCTCGTCCGGCGCGCTCACGTCACCCTGCATAGCGCAGTCGTGACCCCCGGTGAAGGGGCGTTTTGCGTCGTGCTCGGCTGGGAGCACGACGAAGGAAGCAGCAGTCCGACTGGCCGCGGAACCGATCATCGGCACGGACGTGGTGATCTCGTCTCGTTCGCTGCCTCGCGACGTGATTCGGAACCGACCGCCGCCCACGACGGCCGGAGGCGCCACGATCAAGTGGGTGACCGGTGATCCGCTCCGCCGGCCGGAGACGAAGTAGAGGAACCGAACCGAGAGTGGAGGCGGTGATGACATCGAACGGACAGATGTGGTGATCGTCGGCGGTTGGATCGCCGGCCCCGCGCTCGCGGCGGTGAAGGCGGGCTCGGGCGTGGACGTCACCGTGCTCGAAAGCGAACGGCCGACTTCCCCGACCGCGTCCGCGGCGACATGTGGACGCCCCGGGGCGTCTCGCACCCGCAGTCGGTCGGCTGCTCGATCCGCTGCTCGCGGTCGACGTCACCGGGATGCTGCCCGGTGTCGGTCGGACTCCCGACATTGGTCATCACGCCGCAGGCACAGCACTGTTCGACGAGGCGCGGCCCTGCGGGGCCGACGTGCGCCGCGGGATCACATCGATCGAGATCGACAGCGTCGACGACTTCCGGCAGCGGGGACCCCCTCTTGTTGCGAATGCGTCAAGTTCAGCGATGATCGCGTGAAGTGTCGTCAGGAGTCGGCAAAGCGGCTCAAGTCGGATCCGGCACTGCACGATGAACTGGACGAGTCGCCCGCCGGCAACTCGAACAGCGACTTACTGAACGAAGCGCCCTCGGTTCCCGCCACCGACGGCGCTTCGTCGCGTCTGCCGCGCGTGGCGGCCACGATCGTGCCTCGCCGGCCCCCGATCGAGCCGAGGAGTGAGGTCGTCGAACTCGCCGAGCATCGCGAGGCCTGCCGTGCAGTCCGCCGACGGCGACGTCGCCGGGGCGGCTTCACCGAGCTGGGAACATGATCGAATGTCGACCGAGCGGCCGCCTCGCCGACCTCACGCACGATGCCTCCGGAAGGGAACCGACATGCACGACGTCTACGCCTACGGGGTGATCGCACCCAGCACGCTGATCGAGTTGGTCGACGAGTTCCCGGACGCAGGTGGGTACAGCGAGATCGCCGGCGCTCATCCATCGCTCGGTGGTGAGGCGGCGAGCGGGGCGTACGTGCTGGCGCGGCTCGGCATCGCCACCAAGCTGGTCGGCAACCGTCTTGCCGACGACGCATCCTCGGCACGTACGCGCGACCTGCTGTCGGCGGCCGGCGTCGATTGCGGCGCGATCGACCTGGAACGCGACGCCTCCGCCGTGACCGAGGTCGTCGTCGCGGGCGCGGGAGCGAGGACCGTCTTCGGCACCTATCGCCAACTGTCGGCCGACCGAGCGTGGAACGAACCCTCGCGGGACGATGTGCGATCGAGTCGCATCGTCTGCCTCGACCCGTTCTTCGGTGATGCGTCCCAACAGGTCGCCGACTGGTGCGTGGAAGCCGGCGTCCCGTACGTGACCGTTGACGTCGCTCCCGACACCGACATCGCCCGACACGCCGCTGCGCTGGTCATCTCGGAGGACTTCGTCGGCCATTCCCTCGCCGCGACCGACCCTCACGAGGTCGTCACCGGCTATGTCGACCAGTGCTCGGGTTTCGTGATGATGACGCGAGGGGGGCGCCCACTGATCTCGGCGCGACCCGGCGAGTTGCACTGTGAGCACGAGCCATTCTCGGTCGACGTGCGCGACACCACCGGAGCGGGCGACAGCTTCCGAGCCGGGATCATCTACGGGATGCTGCGGGGAGACCCGGACGCTGCCCTCGTCCGCACCGCGAGCGCGTTGGCGGCCATGGTGTGCGAACGGGTACCAGGCGTCGTGAACAGCCCGACCGAACCCGAGCTGATGGAGTTCCTCGAACGTCACTCGACGTGACCGGCACCTCGACGCGTTCAGCTCGACGGGTCACCCGGTGCGGGCATCTCCGCTCGCGGCGCGGGGAGCCGCTCCTGAGACAACTCCTCGATCTCGGCCTGCGTGAACGGTGGCGGGACGTCGTCGAGCACTCCGACCACCCGGGCCCCCATCACGTGACCGAGACGCAGCCGATCGCGTCGCGGCCAGCCGAACGAGCTCGCAGCGAGATAGCCGGCGGCGAACGCGTCCCCGGCGCCGGTCGCGTCGACCAACTGCGCCCGGAGCGCCGGCTCGGTCACCTCACCGCCGCCGCCGATGACGGTCGCCCCCTGGGCGCCCCGCTTGAGCACGAGCTCCTGATCGTCGCCACGGAGGATCAGGTCGCTGATCGCCGCCGATGACGACGTCCCGAAAAGCGCTTCCGCCTCGTCGTCGCCGACGAACACCACGTCTGCCCGACGGGCGAGTGAGAGCAGTACCCGTGCTGCGGTCGCGGCGTCGGGCCACAGGGCCGGGCGGTAGTTCACGTCGAACGACACTCTGGCATCGAGGCCGCTCGCCCCCGCGACGATCGCCTCGGCGAGCCCCGCGGCGCTCGCCGACAGGGCGGGGGTGATCCCGGTGACGTGGATCCGATCGGTTGGGCCCGCCCGGTCGAGGTCGTGCACGGAGAGCGATCGCGCCGCACTCTCGCTCCGGTAGTAGCGCACGACCGTTCCGCTTCCGGTCACGTGCTTCGTCAGCACACCGGTCGGCCGGGCGCCATCGCGTTCGACGGCGACGTCGACGCCCCGGCCGGCCACCTCGTTCTCGAGCAACCGACCGAGCGGATCATCGCCGAGCCGCGAAACCCAACGCGTCCGGCAGCCGAGTTGTGCCATGCCGACGGCCACGTTCGACTCGGCGCCCGCCATCGTCGCCGTGAATCGTCGCGGATCGTCGAGGGACACGAAGCCGACCATCGTCTCCCCGATCGACACCAGGTCGAAGCGTTCGGACCCCGTGGTCTCGTCAACTCGATGCATCAGCGGACCTTCACCGGATGTAGGCCTACCACGCGCCGACGAACGCGAGGACGGTAGGGTCACCGACCATCCCGCGGGAGAGAGCGGAACGTGAACCGTGGCAAGCCAGCAGGGCCGAGGGTCGGCCCCCGACCCGACGACGAAGAAGGCCGATGAAGATCGCAGTGACCGGCGCCTTGGGCACTATCGGACGAGCGACCGTCGACCACGCGGTCTCGGAGGGACACACCGTCGTCTCCATCGATCGTGTGCCGGTCGATCCCGCTTCCGCCACCGATGATTGCCTCCACGTCGACCTGACCGACTACGCCGACGCCGAACGAGCGCTCAGAGGCTGCGATGCGCTGATCCATCTCGCAGCCATCAACGGACCCGGTCGCCATCCCGACCACGTCGTGCACAACAACAACGTGGTCGCCGGCTACAACGTGCTGCGAGCGGCCGTCGAGGTCGGCATCGATCGTGTCTGCCAGGCCTCCAGCGTCAACGCGATCGGCGGACGGTTCAGCCGTCGACCGCGCTACGACTACTTCCCGGTCGACGAGCTGCATCCTGCGTACCCTGACGACGCGTACAGCCTGTCCAAGTGGATCTGCGAGCAGCAGGCCGACGCGATCGCCCGCCGCCACCACATCACCATTGCCAGCCTCCGATTCCACGGCGTCACCGAGGACCGTGCCCACGCCGCCCGATGGATCGAACTGATCGGCGACGATGACGTCGCGAAGCAGCTGTGGGGGTACACGCGTCGCGACGCGGCCGCCCGCGCGTGCTTGCTCGGTGTGACCGCTGGATTCGAAGGCCACGAGGTGTTCTACGTCGTCGCACCCGACACGATGGTCGAGACACCGTCGGCGGAGCTCGCCGCGATCTGGTACCCGGAGGTTCCGGTGCGTGGCGACCTGAGCGGTAATCGCGGCTTGTTCGACGAGCGCAAGGCTCGAGACATGCTCGGTTGGAGCCATGATGCGGGCTGACCGCGATTCCAGCGTGTTCGGACAGCTCGGTGACGTCGGGCTCGTTCCCGTCGTGACCATCGATCGCGCCGATCGGGCCCTCGGTTTGGGACGGGCGCTGCTCGCCGGAGGGCTGCCCTGCGCGGAGGTCACGTTTCGCACCGAGGCGGCCCCGGCTGCGATCGAGGCCCTGGCCAGCGCCTTCCCGGAGATGCTGGTCGGCGCCGGGACGGTGATGACGGTCGAACATGCGCAGATGGCGATAGCCGCCGGTGGGCGTTTCATCGTCGCGCCGGGCTTCGACGGCGACATCGTCGACTGGTGCCTCGCCCACGAGGTGCCGGTTGCGCCCGGTGTGATGACGCCGACGGAGATCAACATGGCGCTCCGAAAGGGCCTCGGTCTCGTGAAGTTCTTCCCCGCCGAACCGGCCGGCGGGGTACGGGCGCTGACCGCGATCGGTGCCGCCTACCCCGACATCGAGTTCATGCCGACCGGCGGCATCGACAGCGACAACCTTGCTGCCTACCTGCGATTGCCGATGGTGTCGGCATGCGGGGCGAGCTGGGTCGCTCCTCGGTCCTTGATCGCGAACGGCGACTTCGGCGAGATCGAGCACCTCGCCGCGGCCGCCGTCGAGGTCGTGCGCCAGGCGCGAGACGAGCCGTGACGCCCGGCCCGGACCGATGGCTGTTCGTCGGGAGCTATGGACCTCCCGAACACGCCACCGTCCACATCTGCTGCCTGGACGAGTCGACCGGCGACATCCGGGTGGTGGGGGGTGTCTCCGGCATCACCAATCCGTCCTTCGTGGCCGTGTCTCCCGGAGGTGGCCATCTCTACGCTGTCGGCGAGACCGGTCTCGCCGGCGACGGTCGGCCCGGATCCGTGCACGCCTTCCGGATCGTCACGCGGCCCCACGAGCTCGAACTCGTCGTCGTGAATCATCGGCCCAGCGGGGGTGATCAACCCTGCCACCTGTGTGTCGATGCCGACGGGCGCTGGTTGGTGGTCTCGAACTACGGAACCGGGAATGTCGTCGTGCTGCCGATCGGGCCCGACGGTGGCCTCGGTGAGATCGCATCGTCGGTGCAGCACGAGGGCCGCGGCCCGCATCCCGATCGGCAAGACGGCCCCCACGCGCATGCCACGACGTTCACGCCCGACGGTCGGTTCCTGATCGCCGCCGATCTCGGGGCCGATCGCCTGTTCATCTCTGCGTTCGATCCGCAGACGGGCGCGCTGCGGCTCCACAGGGACGTTGCGACGTGTGCCGGAGCCGGCCCGCGGCACCTGGCCTTCCACCCCGACGGCGAACACCTCTTCGTCGTCAACGAACTCGAGAACAGCATGACGCTCTACGAATGGGACACCGACGCCGCGACGCTGCGCTCCCTCTCGACCCTGCCGACCCTCCCGCCGGGCGCACCCGAGAGCATTGCGGCCGACATCCGGGTCAGCTCCGACGGTCGCCACATCTACGTCTCGAACCGCGGGCACGACAGCGTGGCGGTGTTCGCGTTCGATCGGCATCACCTGACGCGTCGAGTGGTTCGCCCATCTGGAGGGGGCTGGCCACGCGGCCTCGTCCTCGGGCCGGGCGGCAACCACCTGCTGGTGGCCAATCAGCACGGCGATGAGGTGGTGGTGCTGCCGGTCTCGGGGGGCGGGTCCGACCTCGGCGCGCCCGCTGGTCGCGTCCGGATCCCCAGACCGACATGCGTCGCGTTCGTCGGCGCCGCGTAGTTCCCACCGTCGTCGACCTGGCCGAGCTCGCCACCGAACCGGAGCTGGCGCCGTTCCGACCCGACGGTCCCTGGGCGTCGACCCTGGAGGCGAGACGTCAGCGGAGCTGGACGAGTGCGGCGACGTCGTCGTCGGGCAGCGTCGGTTCGGCGACGGCGGTGATCTCCATGTCGACCAGCTCGACCGACCCGGCGACCGTGGTCAGAAACGCCGTGTCGGCCGCGTCGGCACCGGTCGCGATCCGCACCATCGACGCCCTCGGTGCCAGGCAGGTCGGGTCGACGACGAACCACGCGCCCTCGATGCGCGCCTCCACGACGGCGTGGAAGTCCATCGGATCCAGTCCTGGCGCGTACACCGCCACCACACGTGCCGGCACACCGTTCGCCCGCAGCAGCGCGACGGTCAGGTGCGCGAAGTCGCGACACACGCCCGATCGGGCGAGCACCGTGCTCACCGCTCCGTCGATCGGTCGCGACGAACCCGGCACGTAGGCGATGTGCTCACCGACCCAACTCGACACGCCGGCGAGGAGGTCGCGACCCTCGAGACCCGAGAACTCGTCGCGCGCCATCGGCCCGATGCGATCGCTCTCGCAGTACCGGCTCGGCCGGATGTACTGGTACCACTCCTCGTCGCTCACCGTCGCCGCCGGCGCCTCGCCGGCCACGGTGGCGTCGTAGCGGACGGTCAGTCGGCCGGGTGCGACGCCACGAAACTGGTGCAGTCGCCCGCCGTGCTCAGCGCTGATCACCGTCGGCTCGACCGCTCTGCCGTCGAGCTCGATGGCCATCGTCTCACTCACCGGCTCGAAGCAGTCGGCCACCGCGATGCCGAGCACCAGGTCGGCCCGCGCCCCGACGTCGAGCGTGAGCCGCGACGACACCGTTCGGCGAGGAGGGATGTCGGTCCGCATCGGCACAGCATGCCGCGATGGCGCTGCGTCGCGGCACGCGCAATTCGCCGGGGAGGAGTCGGGGCGGGTGCGACCGGCCCGACGACACGCGGACGCCCTCGACGGCGTCGATGTCAACCGGGCGGGTTCCAGCCGCTGACGGCCTTCACCTCGCAGAACTCCTCGATGCCCCAGACGCCGCCCTCGCGGCCGTTGCCCGACTGGCCGTACCCGCCGAACGGCGACCCCTCGCCGCGCGGCTGGCCGTTCATCTCGACCATCCCCGACCGCAACCTGCGGGCGACACGCCGAGCCCGCTCGACATCGGTGGTCTGCACATAGTTGGTGAGACCGTAGGCGGTGTCGTTGGCGATCTCGATCGCTTCGTCCTCGGTGTCGAACGGCATGATCGACAGGACCGGACCGAAGATCTCCTCCTTGGCGATCGTCATGTCCGGGGTCACGTCGGCGAACACCGTGGGGCGCACGAAGTAGCCGGCGTCCAATCCCTCCGGCCGTCCCGTGCCACCGGCGATGAGGCGAGCACCTTCCTGTTCGCCGGCGGCGATCAACCCCTGGATCTTGTTCCACTGGACGTCGGAGACCACCGGCCCGATGTGACGGCCCTCGTGGGCCGCGACGTCGACCGCCGTCTGCTCCGCGATCTCGGCCGCCGTCGCGATGGCGTCGTCGTATCGTGAGCGGTGCACCAGCATCCGGGTCGGGGCGTTGCACGACTGACCGCTGTTGTTGAAGCACCCGCGCACGCCGCGAGCGACCGCCTTCTGGTCGGCGTCCTCGAAGATGATGTTGGCTCCCTTGCCACCCAGTTCGAGCGCCACCCGCTTGACCGTGTCGGCTGCGTTCTTCGTGATCGCGACACCCGCCCGCGTCGAACCCGTGAACGACACCATGTCGACGTCGGGGTGCCCCGACAGCTGCGTACCGACACCGGGTCCGTCACCGTTGACGAGGTTGAACACTCCGGGCGGGAACCCCGCCTCGTGGACCATGTCGGCGAACAACGCCGACGACAGCGGCGCCACCTCCGAGGGCTTGAGCACCATCGTGCAGCCCACACCCAACGCAGGCACCACCTTCAGTGCCACTTGGTTCATCGGCCAGTTCCACGGGGTGATCAGCGCGCACACTCCGACGGGCTCGTACAGGATCCGGTCGCCGGGGGCATGGTCGCCGAGCGGGCGTTCGAACTCGAACTCCTTCAACGCCTTGATGAAGGCGCCCATGTGCCACGGCCCCGATCCCGACTGCGCAGTCAACGCCATCGAGATCGGCGCACCCATCTCGAGCGAGATCGCGTGTCCCATCTCGTCGTTGCGAGCGATGTAGACATCCATCAGCTTCTCCAACAGAGCGATGCGCTCGGCGACGTCGGTCTGACTCCACTGCGGGAACGCCGCGCGGGCCGCGGCGACCGCAGCGTCGGTGTCGGCTCGGCTTCCCAGAGTGATGACAGCGCAGACCTCCTCGGTCGACGGATCGATGACATCGAAGTCGTTCGGCTCGTTCGGCGGGACCCAGGCGCCGCCGATGTAGAACGAACGGCGGTCGAGGATCTGGTCGGTCGTCATGGGTGCCTCCGGTGTTGGGATGCGAACGCTGCCGAGCATGTCACGACCGATGGACGATCGACCAAGCCTGCGACGACGGTCGCAGTCGACCACGCCTGCGAGTTGCCGCACCGTGACGGATCGACGTCGGTGTCGGCCGACGAGGTGGCAGTGGTGCAGATCGCGCTCGGCGCTGCCGACCCGCCGCTGGCTGCGATGTCGGAGGGGTGTTCGACGACCGAACGCCGTGGGGCGCGGGTCGGTTGCTCGCTTCCGCACTGCAAGGCCCTGGCTGCGTTCGCGTGACGCCGGCGCGGGCCCCAGGGTCGTCCACGGCGGACAACGCACCCGCGACGTTGTTCAGCGCGACGTGTGCGCGAGCTCGCTCGCGATGCGGCGCGCGTCCGCCTCGATGTTCGCCAGTTGCGGCTCGACGACCGCAGCGATCACCGCCGGGAACGTCGTGCCGACTGCGGCCGGTCGGGCGTAGCGATCGAAGGCGGCCGCCTCCTCGTCCTCGAACGGTGTCAGATCGATGTCGTCTGCGATCGATCCGCTCACTCCCTTGCGCCGGCACATCAGGAACGCGAGGCGTGCCTCGCTGACCGTGCCGACGCAGTCGGTCGGCTTGTAGCTCTCGAGGCCGAGCATCTTGCGCAGTAGCGTCCGGTTCTCCGTCAGCTCGAACAGGTTGACGCCGCCCCACCGGTCGTCGGAGCCCGAGCCGGCGCCGGCGGAGCGGCGGAAGGTGTCGGCCACCACCTGCTCGGGGAGCCACGCCACGTAGTTCATCCACACGTAGATGCACTTCGCGCACCGGCAGCACCACGGCTTGAGTTGGGCGCACGAGTGGGTGGCGGGGACCGCGGCGAGGTTGCGGTGGAGCAGGGTGAACACGCCGATGTCGTGGATCGGTCGGAGGATGTGGAACATCGACACGTTCGTCACGACGTGTCGGCGGAGATAGTCGTGGAGCAGCCGTTCGGCAGCGCCGCTCATGCCCCACAGGTAGTTGACGTCCTCACCGGTGCGGTCCCAGTGGAGGTTGTGTTCGTCGGTGCTGGCCGAGATGCCGAGCGCAACGCTGGTGTACCCGTGCTGGAGCGCGACCGGGAGTGCGGTCCAGTACGAGCTGACGGTCTCGGCGGCGATCATCCGATCGATGCCCAGCTCGGGGTGGGCTCGGGGGGCGGGGGAGTCGATCGCGTCGTCGAGCACCCAACCCCGGTGGAGGGAATGTTGACCGGTGTGGGCGAGCAATCCGTCGATCAGGTCGTGCTGGTGCGATCCCCGCCCGTAGGTGGAGTGGCTGTAGACGAATGCGTCGAAGTCGATGCCTTCACCGTCTGGCGGGCCGCCGAGCAGGGTCATGCTCGCGAGGCTGTCCTTACCTCCGCCGCACAACATCAGCGTTTCGACCTCGCCGGGCACGACGGTTGCCGGCGCCGGGATGCCGGACGTGGAGGATGAATCCGATGCCGGCCGACGCAACCGGAAGTCGGGCAGATCGTTCTCGTAGCGCCAGACCGCCCACACGTGGTGGAAGATGGTTTCCCACAATCCCCAGAACTCGTCGGTGACGAGATCGGCGTACGGTCCGACGTCGATCTCGTCGGGTGCGAGGCTGGCCGCCTTGTTCGCTTCGAACGCGAGCAGATGGAACTCGACCCACCGCAGGAACGTTTCGCCGTACCGGTCGGCCAGATCGTGGAAGTCGACCGTGTCGTACCAGTACGCGGTCGAGAAGCGGAGGTCGTCGACTCGGTACCGCAGCACCAGTTGTCGCTGCGCCCGCTCGACCGGTTCGAGCACCAGCGCGGTCACCACCGCATGGTAGATCCGTCGTCCGCGGGATCACGCCTCGAAGTCGTCGGCCTGTAGCTCGATGGGTTGGCCGTGTGGGGTGCGGTCGGCGGCGTGGCGCCAGGCTGCTCGCGTGCGCTCCTGATCCTCCGCCGATGCGGCACCGGTTTCGGCGATCAGGCGTTCGAGGGCGGCGAGCCAGTGGTGGTAGTAGGTCGCACCTGTGTCGGGGTCGCCGTTCGCCTGAGCGCGGGTGATCTCGTCCGCCAGGGTGTTGGCCCAGTGTGGCCATGTGAACAGACCCTGCTCGTGCAGACGGACCGCCAACGCGAACGAGTGCGCCTCCCAGGGCTCTCGAAACACCGGCTCGCCGTCTTCCACCGGTTGACCCGGCAGCGGCTCCGTCACGTCGTCGGCTCCAGATACGACTCCCATGCGTCGACCGACACATGATCACCCGGCGTGGCGTCGCCCCACAGATCGGTCGCATCGAAGACCACCGTGTACAGCCACTCCGGTTGCTCACCGAGGTCGTGGGCGTTCGTGTCGGGGAACACGTGGGCGCCGTGGACGCGTTCGATCGTGCCGACGCGATCCATGACGTAGCCGGGTAGACGGGTGTGGTGGTCGACCCGACCGGCACGGGTGCGCACCCGATCGGCCACGGCAAACCGAGCCGGGCTCGATGGCTCGCGCTCGACCGGTCTGCCTCGGGCCATCGCCGCGGCGACGCGTTCAGCGGTGAGCACGCCGGCGACCTCGACCGGCTCGACTGTGGCGTGTCCGGTCGCGATCTCGTCCTCGGTCACGAGCCCGCGGTCGACGAGCAGCCGTTCCAGGCCGGCGGTCCAGATCTCGTAGTAGGTGAGATCGGCATAGTCGGGCAGGGTCTCGCGGTAGCGCCGGCTGATGTCGATGTTCCACTTCCCGGACGCGCCGGCTGCGACCGTGAGCGCGAGTGCCTTCGCCTCCCAGTCGTGGTGGAACACGATCCCCTCGGGTTCGTGCTCGATGCGTCCGTGACCCGTGGTCCCACCGAGATCAGCGTGGCTGACGTACGTCACGACGACGGTGCCCGGTCGAGCGTGCTCGGGTCGACGGGATGTCCGACGCCGATCATCGAATCGCGTGTCACGAGCTCGGCGAGCTGTTCCTCGGTCCAGCCGTCGGTTCCCGCCGGTCGTCGAGGGATCACGAGGTAGCGGATCTCGGCGGTCGAATCCCACACCCGGACGTCGACGTCGACGGGCAGTGTCACACCGAACTCGGCGAGCACACCCCGTGGATCGCGCACCGCGCGCGATCGGTACGGTGCGCTCTTGTACCACGTCGGTGGGAGGCCGAGCACCGGCCACGGGTAGCAGCTGCACAACGTGCACACGACCATGTTGTGGGTGTCGTCGGTCTGCTCGACGGCGACCAGGTGCTCACCCTGGCGGCCGGCGTAGCCGAGCGATGCGATCGCGGCGGTGGCATCGCGACGCATCCAGTCGCGGAACTCGGGGTCGACCCACGCCCGCGCCACGACCCGTGCGCCGTTCCGCGGACCGATCCGGGTCTGGTACATGTCGATCAACTCGTCGAGGGCGGCCGGGTCGATGTACCCCTTCTCGGTGAGCAGGGTCTCCAGTGCCCGCACGCGTACGTCCATCGGATCGAGTTCGCTGTGATCGTGGTCGTGGTCGTGGTCGTGGTCGTGGTCGTGGTCGTGGTCGTGGTCGTGGTCGTGGTCGTGGTCGTGGTCGTGGTCGTAGGGCCCGTGATCCATCACTCCGGAGCGTAGAACAGCTCACGACCGGGTGGGCCGGTCGTCGACCGGGGTGCCACAGACCCGTCCGTGCGGTGGCTCACCTGCGTGCCTCCCGCACTACGCCGACGGGGTCCGTCACCGATTCCGGGTCTGGCCGTCGGTCGTCAGACGGTCGAGCACGTTCGTGGTGACCCTCGCGACTGCAGCGTCGTTCGCCAGACCGAACACCCAGTCGGTCGTGCCGATCGTGACGACCTCGCCAGCGTCTGCCCCGAACGGCCGGGCCACCACCATCACGGCGTTGCCGTGTCGGAACCGGGCGATCGAATCGGCATCGACGCGCCCCGACAACCGCTCGGCGACGAAGTCGAGATCGCCCTGATCGGCCAGTGCGGAGATCGACGCCGGATACTCGCCATTTCTCAGATTCGACGACGGGCACAGCGCCACGATCTCCAGGTCCTCCGGGGTCCCGTCGTCGCCGGCCCGGATCGGCAGCTGGTACTCGTCGAACTGGATCCGGCATCCGACCGTCTCGTATCCGACCACTCCGTCGCGAGCGCCGAGCACGTCGCCGTACCGCAGCCCGGTGCCCTCGAACATCCAGTGGTCGTCGCGGTAGACGATGAATCCGCCCACGCCGCGAGCCGTCGCTCGACCGAACCGGTGATACAGCCCCCACGCCGAACCCGCACCGAGCACCGCTGCCTCCGGACGCCCGACGATCGGATCGGCCCACATGCCGGTCATCGTGGTGGGATCGCCGTCGATCAACACCGGATCGGTCCGGTGGGCCGAGTACTTGTGGCCGATCATTCTGGCGCCGTCGTCCTCGATCCGAACCTGCCAGAACATCGTGTTTCCGGAGAAGCTCGCCAGGCGCCCACCACCGCGGAGGTGCTCTTCGAGCGCGGCCCGCTGCGGCGCCGACCAGTACTCGTCGTGACCCACCGACACCATGAGCTCGTATCCGTGGAGCGCGGTCGGATCGGCGTCGAGGTCGGACGACACCGCGAAGTCGAAGGTCCGGCCCTCACCCTCCGCCCACTCGACGAACCGTCGCTCGAATGTGAACCATCCTGACGAGCCGATCGCCGCCGGGTAGCCCAGAGCGTTGCGGTAGTGCTGGTAGATCACGCCATCGGCGTCGGGCGGTTCGTCCCACCGAACCGGTCTGGATTTGCGGTCGTCACGCTCGGAATCCGGCCGACAGAGCATCCCCCGGGAGAACGGGCGCCGGAACGAGACCTGCGTCCCGCCCGTGTACAGCGAGCAGCCGCCCCAGTTGTTGTATGCGTTCCACGTGTTGGTCGCCAGCACGAGCAGCGGGGCGCCCGTCGGGGACGCGGCACGCACCACGAAACCGGCGTGTGCGACATCTCGGCCTGCCGGCGCACCCTCGGCGGTCAACGTGACGAGGTAGAAACCACTCCGCCAGTCGGACGGCACCTCGATCCGGAGCCCGACCGGCCACCGGCATCCGGTGGCGTCGGCGCTGTCCGGAACCGGGTGGTGGGCGCCGGTGAAAGCCTGGTTCGAGCGCCAGACCTCCTCTCGGCTGGCACCCCACCGCTCGACGACGACGCCGTACGCGTCGGCACGCGTCGAGACGTGGAGTTCGACGGTGTCTCCGGCGACATAGCTCGACCGGCCACAGTACGCCTCTATGTCGTCGAAGAAGGTCACGTCGTCCGGCACGGCTGCGGATGCTAGTGCCGCGTCAGGCAGCGTTCGGGTGTCCCCGAACGGCACGTAGGGGATGCCGGTGGCCGCCACCGGGCCGAACGTTATGGGGCGCCCTGTCGTGCGCAGTTTGCCGGTTACCGCGTGGGGTCTGGCTTCGATCCCACCGAGAGGCGATATGCGTGGCTGAGAGACGTGTTCGTCTCTGTCGTCACGCAGCGGCCTCCTTCGGATCGACAAGCCAGACCTCGACGTTCGTATCTGCGCCCCGCGGAGGGTCGAAGCCGAGGCTGCCGGAACCTTCCAGTGGTGTGACGATGCCTTGATCGGGGTGGTCGAGGATCCATCCCTGCGGTGTCGTGAAGAACCAGGTCGGGCCCTCGCGCACGTTGAAGTAGTTCTCAGCACGGGGGTCTTGATTCGGCTGGAGATAGATCACACTCGCCGATCCGAAAGGCATCACCAATCGCAGGTCGTCGATCGCGATGTAGGCGGGTCGTGGTAGCTCGACGTAGTAGCGGTCCTCGTCTTCGGACTCGAAGACGAGGTTGACGGAGTGGCTCGCGGCGTCGTCGTCGGGCGAGGAGCCGAAGACCGCGCCGTCTTCGATGTCGACGAGGATTGCCCGTGTTGCGACCGTCGAACGAGCCGACAGGTAGGCCAATGATGGCGCGGGGTCGTAGTCGTACGTGAACGATCCCGCCCAGTCATCGAACGTGATCGGCGCGGCGTCGTCGTCGGACGATCCACAGCCGGTCATCGAGAGCGCGAGCAGACCGCCTGCCAACTGGAGCGCTAATCGCTTCACGTCCACCTCCAAGGTTCACCGCGTAGGCGCAAGTTAGACGCTGCGCCGATCGCTTCGGTTCCCGATGAACCGTGAGCTCGACCCGCACAGAATGTGCGGCCCGCCAGACGCGCCGCTGTGCGCTGTATCGGCACGTACGCGATCGGCCAGGTGCGCGAGAACGCGCACGGTTGCGGCGCAGGTCGTGCGGTTATCGGGCCGGTTCCTCGCCCGCTCCGAGCAATCATCGCGGTGGCGGCTATCGATCGGCGTCGGCTTGGCGAGCGTCCCATTCGGCCACGCGCTGCGTGTCTTCGTAGGTCTCCCAGCGGACAAGTCGTCCCCACCGAATCTCTTGGAACAGGATCGCACGGTTCGCGTAGACATCTTCCCCGCCTGTACTGGACGGGATGAAGTCGCGCACCCGCACTGCGATCCGCGTGTTCCACGGTGGTCCGTTGACGAGGATGTCCTCGATCTCGAACTGGATGCCTTCGGCAACGAAGCGCTCAGCGAACGCAACCGCCTCATCGATCCCGAGATGAGTGACGTGTCGCTCCCGACCAAGAACTTGGGGACGAAACATCGTCGACCACGAATGGACGCCGGGGAAGGCAAGCTCGAAGTCCGGACTCGCCATCTTCAGCATCAACGAGAAGTCACCAGCATTCAGTCGCTTCACGCTGTGACGGAGCAAGGCTCGAATCGTCGCTTTGTACACGGTGGCCACCTTCCGAGTGATCGTCGTAGAACGATCACTCTAGAACATTCGCTCTACCGGGCGGGAACTCCCGCTCTACACTTCCGGCCATGACGACGACGCGGGACAGAATCATCGTCGCCACCAACGAACTGTTCCGCCACCACGGATACAACGGCACCTCCCTCAGCCAGATTTCCGAGGCCGCCCACGCAACGACCGGATCGATCTACCACTTCTTCCCCGGCGGCAAAGAAGCCCTCGGCGTCGCCGTCATCGACACCACCGGAGCCGTGTACCGAGAACTCTTCGAATCAATCACAGCCGAACATCCCGACCCAGTGAGCGCATTCCAGAGCTTCTTCGCCAGCGCCGCCGATGTGCTCGAAGAATCCGACTTCATCGACCCGTGCCCCATCGGCACGATCGCTCGCGAGGTCGCCAACACCAGCGAACCACTCCGGCGAGCAGCCGAGCGAGCATTCAACTCCTGGATCGCATCCGCCAAGAACTACCTAACCAACGCAGGCATCGATCCCGACGCAGCTGACGACCTCGCCACAGTGTTCGTCGCGACCGTCGAGGGCGGCTTCGTCCTGAGCCGAACCCTTCGCAGCACAGATCCACTCAAAGCCATCGCCCTGCACGTCGTCGCCGCCATCAACACCGCACCCCGAACCGCTCACACCACAGCTCGCTGACCAGCTCAGAACAACGTCGAACCGAGCGACGACGATGCACCGCTCGAGATCGGCACGTGAGTGGAGCGCTACATGTCACCGGCGCCGCTCAGAACGCGATCACCCACAGCGTTCGCCTCGGAGACCAGCCGTACCGCTCGTCGTGCCGGTTCCAGAGCGGCCTGGACCGAGAGCGACGGTCGATGTTCTGATCGGGTGCGTGCCGTTGATCCGGGGCATCCGGGTTCAGCGTGGGGTGGTGGCGATGGCTCGACTGAGCCGGGTTGTTGCTGCTTGGAGGACGAGATCGATGAGGACGAGTGCGATCCCGATGGCTCCGCGGGCGGGCGAATCTTCGTGGAGGATTGCGACGCCGAGCAGCGTTGCGATCAGCGGTTCGCTGAGGAGCAGGGCCGCGGCGGGGCCGGGTTCGAGGTGTTACATGCCTTGGTGCTGCAGAGGTTCCCGATGCCCATCGTCATGATGCCGAGGTAGAGGATCGGCGCGGCACCGCGGAGTTCGATCGTCCAGCCGCGTGGTTGGGTCCGCAAGAGCGGGGCGAGCAACACGGTGCCGATGGTATAAGCCGCCGCTGGGAGTTCGACGGCGGGGTGCCGCGGTCGAGTTCGGTCTTGGCGGCTATGAAGTAGCACCGAAGCGCCCCTAACCGATTAGCAGTCAACGACCACGCTACGCGCCATCATGTGCGGTACTTCCTCGGCAGTGGGCTCGGAGTCGACGTCCACAACGACCTCAATCCGCGCTCCGGGGTCCGCTGTCTCCACCGGGTCGCTTGAACCCTCGTTGCAGCGCAAGTCGTCCAGATCGACCGTGACGCGCGCCCGAGACGTGGTCAGGGTTTGCGGCGACGGATTCGCTGGCAACGGTGGGAACGTGATCGAGATCTCCTCACCGTTCGATCCTGCGACGATGACGTCGACGGACTCTCCCTCGCCGGGACTATTGAAAGACTCGAGTTCCCCGACGAACCGTACTTCCGCCTCCGGGCGAGCCGTCCCGTTGCCCCCGCAACCAGAGCACGCTACGGCGACCAGCAGATAGCCGATCGGTCGCGTGCACCTCGCCCTATTCGCTTCCATCGTCAGTTTCGGATCTGGTAACCCCAGAGGTTGAGGGTGTCACCTACCCGTGTGAACCTCCCTGTCGTCGTCGAGACGATTCCAATGGCACGATTCCTCAGCCCTGAGATGTTCAACATGATCGGAGAACCGCTGTCGCCACCCGAGATGGCGATGCCGGTCGTCGCCCCGCCGCGAAGGCCCGTCACGCCGCCAGTTGTGTACGTAAGGAAGTTGTCACTCACTGTACCTGGGTCGACAACGTTGGAGATTCCGAGAGAAGCCGACACCGGGTCGCCAGTGATCGGCCAGTCCCAGTTGTCGACTGTGGTCGCCCACCCATACACGGTGCTCGAGTCCTGAGCATCATCGATCTGTACGACCTGAACGTCATACCCATTCGTCGCAAAGAGGGTGGCGATCCGAGCTCCGATACAGTCGGTGCTTCCGCCTCCCCCGCAATGATTGAGGTTGAGGCCGTCGTGGTAGAAGTACGTTGAGCTGTTGCAGTGGCCCGAGGTCAGGAATCGCTCGTCGGTCCCAGCCTCAACGTGGAAGCCCATCGTGCAACGCAACCCACCCGGGCCCATGCGAATCAGGATGCCTGGTCTCATCGGGCTCGCGCAGTTCGAACGACTCGTGCACGCCGCCGGTTCGTCGACGACCGAGGGTGCGAGCGTCACCGGCAATCCCAAGGCTTGCTCGAGTTCGTGTGCAAGATCTAGGGCGTTGTTCTCGTCGCCCGACACGTAGTCGACGCGGATCGAGTTCGTCACGACGTCGGCCGCAATCGAGACGGGAACGTAGCTTCCGGCATAGACGGTGTCCCAAGCGCGCACCGCACCATCGGCGAGCACTTCAAATGAATGGTCCACCACCCGGACCGAGTAGCGACTCGGGTCGACGCCAGTCTGCTCCAAGAGTTCCGCGACCTCCGGCATCGCGGAAGGGTCGGCGATACTCACCACGAGCTCGCCGGCTTCGCTGTGATTCCAGTGCAACCCAGCGAACCCGGGCAGCGACTCGGCGATCGGCACGATTGCCGACCGAACCGCGGCGGCTCCACTTTGCCAGGCGTCGAACGAAGCCTGCTCGGAATCAGTCAAAACGAATCCTGACTCGACACGGCGATTTGAGAAGTAATCAGGTTCTCAACGTGCTGTCGGTCCGATTGGAAACCGAGCGCGCGTCGTTCCTGCATCGCTGCTCGAATCTCGGGAGGGGCCTGCAGCTCCGTCGCGGTCAAGAAGTCCTCACGAACGAACCTCTCGCCGACCGGATCGTTCGATGCGCCCACACTGGCAGTGGCAGACGCTGCGGTGAGGGCGGCACAAAGAACAGCGGCTGCAGCGATCACTCTTCTCGTCGTACGTCGCATCACTCCTCCGAATCTCGCCCGAACACCATCCATCGTGGAGTTGGTCCATCCGGTCAAGTGAATTGTTGGGTTGCCGCTGGCAAGGGTCGACATCGCTCCGAATTGTGCGCTGCCCGATCTCGCATCCCTACACATCCCTACAACTTGCCGGACCAGGGCAGACCCGGCTGACGAGCCATGCCCGTTTCGGAGTCGTCGTGTAGTCTCGCACCGAGGGAGGCGACGAGGCCGAAGAGGTCGCGGTACAACTCCCACCAGCTGTCAGGAGTCGGGTCGGGTGCGTGGAGTCGCACCAGCGATTCGTGCCGGTTCGGGACCAGCGCGCCGACGGTCCAAGGCTCGCTATCGATGGACGCGCCGATCCACTACGCTGACACGGTTGACGCAGCGGCACGCACTGAGTGACTCGCCAAAGCTCAAACCCGCAGGCTCGCACACCGAGGTTGAGCAGCCGAGGTCGGTTCTCCCCCACGCCAGCGAGTTCCGAGCGCCCATATCGACGACTTCACGTCAGCACCAGCACCGCTCAGGTTCGGCACGACAGCCGAGCGTTCCTGGCAGTGAATCCGATCGATAATGCTCGTGCTCAAGAACCATCGCAAGGCAACTTGCGATACGACTGTCGGCAAGCTAACTTGTAGCCGTGGATGCGCCGCTGATCGCCACCAGCGCCCGCAAGCACGGCATCCGCGACAACGACATGCTCCACGCTTTCAACCATCCGATGTTTGTCGACGACCTCGATGACGGTTTCGTCATGTTTGTCGGCGCCGACACCGCCGGCAACCTCCTCGAGATCGGCGTGATCGACAGCGCCGACGGCCCGATCATCGTTCACGCCATGCCGGCCCGACCGAAGTACCTCAGGTGATTCCAATGCCTCGCACAGCCCAAGAAATCATCGACCACGCCGACGAACTCGCCGCCCGCTTCGAACAGGCCGAGCCCGAGGATCTTCGCGACGCCACCGCACTGCGAGCAGTCCGAGATGCATTCCTCGCCCGCGCCGAAGCAGAGCGAAGCCTCGGCGATGCCGTGATTCGCGCGCGACACGACGGACACTCATGGGCCGCGATCGGAGCGATGGTCGGCACCTCAGGCGAAGCAGCCAGGCAACGCTACGGCCAAGCAGTCAACGCCGAGTGACCCTCGGCCCGCCCATATCCGCACCGCTCAGCCGCCCGAAAGTGCGCTCATAGCGGCACGTCCGATCGGTGACGGCCGATCAGATCGCGCAGTCAGCCGTAGCGTCGGCCGAGGCCCACCGCTGCCGGATAGCGGACGGGTCGGAGGGTGATCGTGCGATGTGAGCATGGGCGCACCAACGCAGCGAAGGGAGCACGCCTTTCGGCGCTGATGCGAGGATGACGGGATGAGAACTGCGATCACGAACTTCTCAGAGGCTGTCCGGATAGTTTGTGCTGATAGATGTGTAGATTGCCGTGCTTCGAGTGGTGGGGTGTCATAGTCTCGATTGATGGACCTTCCGCCCCCATCAACATCGCCGACGTGGCGAACCACCGGCGGCGATTTGACCGATGAAGAGTGGGAACTGATCGCCGACCTGCTCGACCCACCGACGGTGTCGAAGATGGGCAGACCCCGCAAGCACACCCGCCGGCAGGTCGCCGATGCGATCTTCTACGTCGCCGCGACCGGGTGCCAGTGGCGGCACCTGCCCGAGCGGTACCCGCCCTGGTCGACGGTGCACAGCTACCACCTCGACTGGTCACGCAACGGCACCTGGGAGAAGGTCTGCGACCGGCTCCGCAACATGGTCCGCCTCGCCGAGGGCCGCGACGCTGAACCTTCTGCGGGGATCATCGACGCCCGCACCGTGCGCGGCGCACCGACGGTGACCACGACCCATCCCCGGCACAGCGAGCTGACCAGGGGATACGACGGCAACAAGAAGATCTCCGGACGCAAGCTGTTCGGCCTGGTCGACACCATCGGCCTGCTCGTCGGTGTCCGAGTCGTGGCTGCCGGCGTGTCCGACAACGCCGGCGGGATCGCGGTGTTCGACCTCGCCCGCCCCAAGACCGATCGGCTCGGGCGGGTCTGGGTCGACGCCGGGTTCAAGAACGCGTTCGCCGCGTACCTGCGGTCGCGGCGGGTCGCTGTCGAGGTCGTCAACAAGATCCACCCCGCCGGGTTCCACGTCCTGCCACGCCGCTGGGTCGTCGAACGAACCTGGTCCTGGCTGATGAACCACCGGCGCCTCCAAATCGACTATGAACGCGACCCCATCATCACCGAAGGGTTCATATGGGCAGCCCACAGCCGCATGCTGCTGCGCCGACTCACCCAACCACCACCCGCAACACGCGCTGGGTGAACATTCGCGACAGCCTCTCAGGTGATGAGCGTCGCCAACTGATTGGATGGATCGGTGAGCGGCCCGAGACGGTCATTGTCGTTGCAGCGCTGCGTTCGGGTGCTGGTCGTCTCTGTATCGACGGCGAACCTGCTGCTCCGTCGGCTGTGCTGATCGAGTCGGCGCTGATTCCGGGCGAACCGCAGGGTTTCGGTGAGGGCGGAGCCCTGCTGCGTCTCCTCGCCGCGACCGACGGATGGACCTGCGTTGAGACCTCCGACGACCTCGCTGTCGAGATCGAGGAGGAGTTCGCGCACCGTTGGGGCCTGGCTCCTTCCGTGATCGATGTCATTCACGAACTCACCGATCCAGCCACCGTCCACGAACACCCGCTCGTCCGTCAACTCACACCGACCGAGGCGCTCGAGCTTCCGACAGAAGATGACGATCTGCTCCCAGACCGACGCCTCGTCGCCGCGTCGGCTGAACACGGTCACTTCTTCGCCGCCATCGACGACGGTGTGATCGTCGGTCAGGGAGGATCGCTGGCCGCAGGCTTGGTCTTCGCAGATGTCGGCATACATGTGGCGGGTGCACGCCGTCGCCAGGGCGTGGCGACGGCCTGCGCCTCCAGGGCGTGTCAGGCCGTCCAGAACGACGGCCTGACTCCCGTGTGGGGCACCAGTTCGGAAAACACCGCATCGCTCGCAGTCGCGCGGAAGCTCGGCTTCGTCGAGACCACGCGTCTCAAGTTCCTCGTCCGGGCCGATACGTGAATCACGGCGACCCGGCGTTGATTCGCCCGCAGGTCGACTGCTTCGGTTCTGTGCGCAGTGAGAGAACAACTCTCGCGGGGTGTCGATGGAAAGGCACGCATATCGCCTGCGTCAGCTGCACTCCATCACCGAGCCGGAACGGCACGTCAGCGGAGCGCTACGGCCGCCAGGCCCACTCGATAACGCGATCACGCTCCGTGCTCGGCGATGTACCGCTCGCCGTGCCGGATCGAGGACTGGTTTGAAGCCGTCGTGGCGCCGCGAATATCGCGCACCGCTGTAGGGCCGAAGCCGACTTTCGGTCGCCGCTGGTGAGCAGTGATTCTGTGTGCCTGAAGTGTGCGCGCGGCCTCGAGCAGCCGCTCGGAGCCCAGTCGACGTCGGCGGGTGCGTCAGCGACTACTTGATCGGCAATGTTGGTGTCTCGTACTGCGCCTACGTGGCGCGGGCCGGCTCGAAGCGAGAAGCGGCTCGACGGTTCAGCAGTGTTGTTCGAGATGGCGCTTGAGTCCCTCGAGGAGTTCGCGCATCCCGGCTCGGTAGCTGCGTCGGACGGCAACGGCGTCGAGGATGTGTCCGATCGGTCCGTACTTGAGGGTGTAGGTCGGGCTGACGGTCACCTCGGTAGCGGGCAGCTGTCGGCTGTCGGTGAGGGTGAACGCGATGTCGGCGGTCTTGAAGGGAAGGGTCGAGTCGGTGATCCGGAAGGTGATAGCGGTTTCTGGTTCGGATTCGACGACGTGTTCGGTGAGCGAGTGCTTGGCGGAGATGTCGCAGTGACGAGCACCTCCGACGCCGTCGATGTCATTGGTTCGGTGCGATCCGATGAGGCCTGGGTTCCAGGCGGCGATGTTGCCGATGTCGACGAGGGCTGCCCACACGTCCCGGCGTGGAGCGTCGATCGTGATTCGTTCGGTGAACGTACTCATGAGAGGTACTCGACGAGTTGGTGGGCGTGGGTATCGAGAGCGGCGAGCACGGTGACCTCGTCGGCGGGTGGAAGCCAAACGACGACTCGATCGACGCCAGCATCGTGGTAGCCGGCCACGAGTGCCGCGTCGCCCTGAGATGAGTACACGGACACGACCGCGGTCTCTGGGTCTCGGTCGTGTCGTTCGAAGGCGTTGCGGAGTCGAGGCAGATGGTCGATGACGTCGCCGTAGCCCTCGATCGGGAGCCAACCGTCGGCCCACGTGGCGATGTCATCGAACACCTCGCTGGTGGCGCGAGCCCCGACGTGGAGCGGAGGGGCGGGCTGCTGGACGGGCTTGGGCCAGGACCACGACGGCTCGACCGCGCAATAGTCGCCGCTGTAGGTGCCCTCGTCGCCGGTCCAGAGCTCGCGCATGAGGACAAGGTGGTCGATCAGTCGGGGGCGCACGGTGTCGAGATCGACGCCGTGGGTTGCGCATTCCTCGCGGTTCCATCCGTAGCCGACACCAATCTCGAGCCGGCCTGCGGACTGCCAGTCGAGTGTGGCGATCGTCTTGGCTGCGATGACCGGGTCACGCAAGGCCAGCAGGGCCACGCCGGTCCCGATTCGCAGCCGGGTCGTCGTTGCGGCAGCTGCCGCGAGCGCGACGAACGGGTCGCAGGTGCGTCGGTACCACTCGGGAAGCTCACCACCGGGCCACGGCGTCGCACGTGACACCGGGACATGAGTCTTCTCGGTGACCCAGAGCGAGTCGAACCCGCGTGCTTCGACTTCGGGTGCGAGATGCTGCATCGGCATCGTTTGGTCGGTCGCGAAGATCATCACTCCGATCTTCATTCCAGCGTCGCCGTCCTTCGTCGAGTTCATGGCGCGGCTGGCTGGTCGTAGCCGAAGAACCCGGCGAGGTGCACAATCCGGCCGTCGTCGATGACCGCAACATCGATACCGTCGAGTGCGACGACGCCGTCGGCGCCGATCATCTCCCAGCCCCACCGCACCAGGTTGTGATGGGCGTCTGCGCCGCCCTTCTGACGGAACGAGCTTCCCGGGTAGGTGGCGTGGAACCCGGCGAACATCGCCGCCAGCTGCTCGTGGCCAGTGACCTCGGCGATCGGGTCGCTGGACTGCGCTTCCGGTGCCCAGGTCCGACGGATCGCGTCGCCGCGAGCGGTGGCGCTGGTCGCGTTCCAGCACTCGAAGTAGCCGTCGATCATGGTCTGGGGGTCGGTGGTGCTGGTGGTGTCAATCGTGTTGCTCATGTGAGCCATGGTCGAGCAACTCATGACGCAAAGCGATGACGCGTTGGGTCAAACAACTGCGGACAGATCGGACGCGCGATCGATCCATGGCCGCGCCGCCAACATCTCCCGGGTGGTTTGATCGGCCGGGTAGAGCGTCTCGATCGACAGCTCCGACAATGTCACGTCCTGAGCGGTGCCGAAGGTGGTCACCGTCGACAGGAACGACAACTCGACACCATCGATCACGATCCGCAGCGGCAGCACAACGTCGGGCGCTGTTGGCATGGTGCGAGCAGCCGTCGGGGCGTAGGTCTCGCACTCGTCGATCAACGCCCGAAGTTCGTCGTCCTGGGTGAGCACCAGAACGTGGCGCATGTGACGCAGCAATTGGCCGGCGTACTCGTCGAAGTTCGTCACCCGCGGCGCGAGCCCGTCGGGGTGCAGACTCAAGCGGGCCACGTTCAAACCTGACGTGAGCAGTGCGGGGTCGACGCTCGCGGTGAACCAGAACGCGGCAGTGTTGGCGTCCACAACGTTCCAGCGTGTGTCGATCACTGTCGTCGGATTCGGATCGTTGCCGTCGAGCACCAGTCGGATCACGTCACGAGCTGCAGCCAACGCGTCGTCGTCGAGCGAGTACTCGCTAAACACCGGCGCGAACCCGGCAGCGAGCAACATGTCGTTGACGGCGCGTTTGGGCATCTCGAACTCGTCCGCCAGATACAGCAGCAGCTCGCGACTCGGCTTGGCCCGGCCGGTCTCGACACACGACAGATGCCGCGTCGACACGCCCGTCCGGCTCGAAACGTCGAGCTGACTCAAACGGCGCGCCGACCGCCAGTGCCGTAACAGGGTTCCTGCATGGAGATCCGTCGGTCGGGACATGATGCCGAGCGTAGAAGGCGCTCAGCATCAGAAGCATGACCCAGCACGTCATGGATTGTGGGCGAGTTGGTCGTCACGATCGACTCATAGAGTTCTCCGCCAACACCGATCCGATCACGAAACTCCGCTTCGTCCTCACCGCCAACGCCACCACATCAGGACTCGCAGGTCTGACCGCACTGGTCGCTGGCGAGCGTGTCGACAACTGGCTCGACACCGGCCATTCGGGCTGGGTCCGCATCATCGGTGCCGGCCTCGTCGCGTTCGCCCTCGCCGTCATCGCGCTCTCGCGCTCCAACGTGCAGAGTCTGCGCCGATGGGTGCCGGCAGTCAGCTTGGCCGACGGCGGCTGGGTTGCCGCGTCGATCGCGACGATCATCGGCGGCTGGTACTCGAGCAGCGGTGCCGCCATCATCGGAATCATCGCGGTCATCGTCGGAACGTTCGCTATCACCCAGATGCGACTCTTGCGAACCCCTTCCGCACCCGTCACACCGTCACCAGATCTCACTGCTCCGCGAGAGCGCTGACGCTGAGCACGCATCGCGCCCGAGCGATAAACCCGGGGCAAGACGCACGCCAACGCGCTGCATCGCCGGCGAAGTCGGTCGGGCCGAGACGTCGTTCCAGCAGCTCGTAATCACGTGGTCCGACGGCGACCTCACCTGCTCCTGATCGGCACCTCGGCGCTCGGCAGGGTCCTCGAGAATGTGCGGAGGCGACACCGCTCGTCGTAGACCTCCGGTCGGGCAATCGCGTGTGCGGGTTCAGTTGCGGGAGTCGGAGCTTCGGTTGTGCGTATTCTCCGAGCGTGTTCCTCGTCGAGTAGGTGTCGTCCGCGAGTGTCAGCGAGCCGCCGCCGTCTCGGTCGGTGCCGGCCACTCTCCTGGCTCGGCGGTCATCGAGGTGGGACACTCGACGTATGGGAGTTCCTGGTTTCATGGTGCAGCTGTTTCGTCAGGCACCCGACAAGCGGCAGTTGGTGCGCTCGCTCGCGCTCGGTGGCAAGGGTGGAATCGGACGACGACGTCGGCCGATGGCACCGAGTTGTCGGTCCGCCAGACGGGCGAGGGGGACCCGTTGGTGCTCGTTCATGGATCGCTCGACGGCATCGGAGCGTTCTCGCTCGTCGAGTTGCGACTGGCCGAGGACTACAGCGTGTGGGTCTATGACCGACGTGGCCGAGGCGGCAGTGGCGACAGCGCGGAGTACGCGCTCGATCGCGAGGTTGACGATCTGCGCGCCGTCATCACAGCAACCGGCGGTGTTCCCCACGTCGTGGCCCACTCCTACGGGGCCGTCATTGCGCTGCAAGCCAGACTGAGCGGAGTTCCGATGCGCTCGCTCGTGGTCTACGAGCCTCCCATCAACGGCGAGGCCATCGACCCGCCGCAGATCGCCGATATCCAACTCGCAGTCGACGACGGCCGACTCGACGACGCAATTCGCGACATGGCAAATCGACTCGCAGGAATCACCGACGACGAATTGGCGATCGCCATGAGGGTCCCGCCGATCAAGAAGAGCCTGCGCGAGGGAGCCCGTGTCGTTGGTCGAGAGATCGAGGCGATTCGCGCTTGCGACTGGTCCGACCTACCGGTCACCGATGTGCCGACCCTGATCCTGCGAGGCGAACGCTCAAGCGCTGAGGTCTACCCAACCGACGACCAGACCTCGCGGATCGCGTCGAACGCCGAGATCACCACGCTCACCGGTCAAGGTCATCTCGGGCACGTGTTCGCTCCGTCGGCATTCGCAACCACGGTGCTGGAGTTCACTGATCGGCACTGAGGGCCGCTCGATATTCACGCTCGTCGCGCGCCTCTGATGCCGCTCCTGATCGGCACGTCGGTGCTCGGGGAGGCGCTCGAGAACGCGCGTGGTCGGACGGACTCTTGTGCGAGCTCGGGTTCGGCGGTTGTCGCAGGTTCGTCCAGTAGGGCTTGAGCTGTCCGTCACAACTCGCATTTCGAGCGGCTGACGGCACGGTCCTGGAGAATCAGTGGCCGGCGGGGGCCGTCGGTGCGTGTCCGGCGAGTAGGCCGCGACGGAGACGGTCGAGGTGTTTGGCGTGGGGCGGGAACCGGATCGGGGAATCGGCGAGAGCGGCGAATCCGATGCCGACCCCGAGCAGCACCATGGCCACGATCAGTGCGGTTGGCCGCGACCATTCGGCGATGACGTGGTCGGCGGCACCGGCGACCGTGATCAGCACCGAACCGCCGAGCCAGACGACGACGACTGGCCAGCGCACCACGGACCAGGCCGAGCGTCCGTCCAGTCCGTCGACGAAGAGCCGCGACAGCGTGACGATCAGCAGCCCCAGCCCAGCCGCGCCCATGATGCCGCCGAGCGTGACCGACGCGCGGCCTGCATCGCCTGTGAGTGCGGACATCGCGATTGCGACACCGACCATGGCCAGCGTCATCGTTGCGAGCCGCATCAGGAACGAACGCATCCACCCCGGGATGCGCCGCTCGTCCTCGGCGAGCTGCGCCGCGAGTTCGCCGGGCGTTCCGAACTCCGCGACCGGGTCAGTGTCGCTGTCGTCGAGGTGCTGGGCGATCTCGGCGACGTGGTCGCCGATACGGGCGCCGCGTACCCCGTACTGGCGGAGTGCGACGACGAGTTGGGCCAGATAATGCCACGTGGCGTCAGTCATGTCAGTGCCTTTCGACTCGTTCTCTCAAACCCATCAGTTCGGCGGCTGCGTCGGCGAGGGTCTGCCAACCCGCCGATTCGAGAGCCAGGTAGGCAGTACCGGTCTGGGTGATGCTGTAGTACTTGCGGTTCGGGCCACCGTCACCTGCACGCCAGGCGGCGACGACGTGGCCGTCTTCTTCGAGTTTGGAGAGCGCCGGGTAGAGGGTGCCGCCCTTGATCTCGCCGATACCGTCGTCGGCGAGCCGCCCGGCGATCTCATAGCCATACGCCTCACCGTCGACGAGGATCCCCAGCACGCACAAGTCGAGGATGCCCTTGAGCCACTGGCTGCGCTTGTCGCTGTGTCCTCCCACCTGAATCACCTCCTCAGGTCAACATCCGCCTTCGCTATGCAGTTTGCCGATGTACTCATGGAACGATACACGCGACTAAACAGTTTGTCGATCTAGTGCCCCCGGCGTCGCGGCCCCCTCGGAGGCATGAACATTGCGGTCAACGGTGATGAGGACAGCCACAACACTTCATCTCCGCCGGACCCGCTCCTGAACGCGCGACCATCGAGCGCGACGGTCCCGCTCGTGATCGGCACGTGCCGCGCAGTCCGAGGTGCTCGAGAATGCGCGTGGCGGATCGTGCGGTCTGGGTGGTGCGCCCCCGTTGCCGTCGACGAAGAGTAGAAACAGGGCCATGGAGCACGCCGAGCAGAAACCGTTCGGTGCAGGTGCCTCGCTGATCTTCCTGGCTGCCGCAAGCATGCTCTCGCTCACCGCGGTTGCCGCCGTCGCTCGGCTCTTCAACGCGGCCGGCGATGTCTGCGACGAGTTCCACGAATCACCCAACAACGTCGGCGGCTGGAGCATCGCTCTCATCGCCGTTGCACTCACCGCTGTGGTCGCCGTGATTCTCAGGCGCACGTTTGGCCTCTCGAGTGCGTTGGCGATCGCCGTCCTGATGCTTCAGTCGGCTGCTCTCGCGTTCGTGATCCTCCCCGCTGGATCGTGCTGAACGAAACCACCGCACATCGAGGCGGCCTCCCACAAGCGGTCACCGCCGCGCTCTACCAAGTGCGCATATCTGCACGCCGCCGACGTCCACTTCACCGCTCCGAACGGCACGACTGCGAGCGGTGAACCGCTGGAGATTCGCGGGGCCGCTACCGCCGGATCGCGAATGCGATCGGGGGATTCTGGAGCCAGGTGATGTCGAGATCGGAACGGGCGGCCAACTCGTGCGCGTACTGGGTCAGGGCTGCGGCCCAGCCCTCACCTGCGAAGCTCTCCCAATCGTTGCGAGGCGAGCCGGTGATCGCGTCGACGAGCAAGAACCAGTTGACCATCGTCAGCAGTCCCCCGGGCCGGACCAGGCCCACCATGGCGTCGAGATGCGCCGGTCTCGCTGCGAACCACGCATCGTCGTGGATCATGTCCACGGCCTCGTTGATGTCGCCGAGCACGTCGGCGACCCGACCGCACCGATACTCCACGCGATCCGCGTAGCCGAGTTGATCGGCGATGTTAGTGGCTTCACCGACGTGGTCGGGATCGTCGTCGATCCCGATGACACGGCCACCGGGCTCAACGATCGAGGCCAGCCACAGTGTCGAGTAGCCGAGCCCGCATCCGAGGTCAAGGATCGACGCTGGAGCGATGAGGCGCCCCAGGGATGCAACGAGCTGCATCTGCGGTCCGCCAGCGTTGTGCAGCCCGCAACCGTGCTCGCGCTGATGGGACTCGCTGCGCGCTCTCACGTCGGCGAACGGATCGCCTCCTGAGAGCGCGAGCAACTCATCGCCGACATCGATCTTCACCATCCAAGCTTGGCACGGTCAGCCAACGTGCCACGTGGCCCGCTCGGAAACGCTCGTCGCGGAGGAGCGAGCGCGCTGCGCGAGATCGGCACGTACGCGAGCGCCGATGCGCCCATAATGCTTGGCTCCACCGGCCTGTAGCCCTGTCCCAGACCGCCGGCTCGGAGCATGGTGACCGCATCAATGAAGTCGAGCGTTCCCTTGCGACTCGTCACGGGTCGCGCGAACTTGACGTCGCTACCGGACGTCGCCACTTTGCTTTGGCGCTCTGTTGAGCCGCCGAAGTCGCACGATGCCGTAGCCGACCACCCAGCCAAAGCCTGTGCCGATCATTGACCCGACGGCGACCACCTTGCTCAGTTCAAGCAATGAACGACCGGGGCACAGCACTCGCATACTCCCCGTGTGGGCGCAGAAGGGCTCAGTCGTGAGATATCCCCACGCTGTGACTGCTGCGCCAGCCATCGCTCCGATGAAGGCGCCAATCGATTTCGGCCATGCACCGATGCCTGCGACGATTGCCAAAGCGATCAGCAACGCGTCCATGAATCGATTCTACGTATTGTTCGATGCCGCGATCTCGCGCACCCTTGCCGAAGGGGCGCAGTGCCAACTGGGACCGCAATGCACTTCGATTGACTGATACCCCGGCAGCGTGCCACCTACCGCCGGATGGGGGATGCTCGCTTACGGTGACCAAGAGGCCTGGCGGCTGTCAGGTAGAGGTGAGCGCCGCACGCCAGGCTTCACAAATGTCATTTGAGGTTCCTCTCGGGACGGGTTCGCAAGCGTCGACCTCGGTGGGAGTCCGGTCATCGTCGACGGGGCCCGTGTTACCGTGCCGGATGCGTGCTGCGATCCGATCTCGTGGTTTCGACATCAGCTACCGGGTCGACGGCGAGGGTCCACCGCTCCTGCTGCTACATGGTTGGTCGCGGTGGGCCGACGATTGGTGGGAAGCGGGCTATGGCGAGAAGCTCGCGTCCGACTATCGCGTGATCTCGGTCGATTGGATCGGTCACGGCGAGAGCGACAAACCACACGACCCGGCGGACTATCGCGAGGCACCGATCTCCTCCGATCTCGTCGCGGTGCTCGATGCCGAACAGGTCGATCAGGCTCTGGTGTGGGGGTTCTCGATGGGATCGCGACACGCGGCGACGTTGGCGGTGATGGAGCCGACGCGCGTCGCTGCTCTCGTCTGCGGGGGCGGTGCCCCGCTACCTGCTCTGGAGGGGCGACGGGAACGAATCCTCGGCTGGGCGGAGTCGATCCGGAGCGATGACCAGATGGAGGCATTCCTCCGGTCGCTCGGGTCGCCTGAGGAATCGATCGTCGACAGCTTGGCGCGCAACGACTCCGCTGCGCTCTCGGCGGCGGTGGCGGGCATTGCGGAGTGGACGCCGGTCGCTGACGACATCCAGGCGCCGAGCCTGTGGTATCAGGGCTCGAACGACGACCCGTTCACGCCCGAGAGTCTCGAACTCGCTGCACGGCTCGGTGTGGAGACACACCTGATCCCGAACGCCGATCACGTCGAGTCATTCCGGTGGGTCGATGACGTGTTAGCGGTCGTCCGCCCGTTCCTTCAGCTGCACCGAGAACGGGCATCTGCTCGATGACAACCTGACGCCGGAGCCCGGAGCCGAGCGTCTCAAGACATCACGTCGCCGCAGGCGGACCGGCTATCCGCAGACGAGGTGATCTCCTTCGACCGACTGCCCCAGTGCGCCGGATTGGTGTCATTCCGTAGGCCGGGCAAACGTTTCCTGACTCGGCACTAGATACGTCGCCCGGGATCACGAGTGCCAGACCCGTCCGCGACAGCGGGTTGCCGGCTCGCCGTCGATCAGTCCTGAAGGTCAGCGCGGATTGTTCGGCCGGTGCCGGTGCCAGTCGGTCGCCCGTTGGAACGCTTCACCGACCCGGAGCGCGACGTGCTCGTGCCACGCCGGCGTCTGGATCATCAGGCCGACCGGCAGTCCGTCATGCGTGAAACCACACGGCACCGACAGGCCGCACCACTCCAGCCGGTTCCCGATCGACGTGTTGCGGAGGTAGTCGGCGTTGAACCGGGCATACGTCTCGAGCGAGGCATCGACCTCTGCGACCGGACGCGACGGCAACATCGTCGCCGGCATCAGGAACGCGTCGATCCCGGCGGTGCGCGCAGCGAACGAGGTCCGCAGGTGACGCCATGCGTCGGAGGTTTCGAGGAGGTCGACCGCGCTCAACTGGAACCCTCGCCGCATGCGATGTGCGACCACCGGGTCGAGCTCGTCGAATGATTCCTCGAGCAACCGTCGATTGAGGAAGCAGGCCTCGGCCGCCACGGTCCACGCACGGAACGGTGCGTCCGGGGTACCCATCACCTCGTCGATCTCCGGTGCCTCGATCGACATCACGTCGGCGCCCAGGTCGGCCAGCACGTCGCCGGCCGATCGGACAGCGGCGGCGACCTCCGGGTCGACCCCGTCGAAGAACATCGTCTCGATGAACGCCAGCTGCATCCCGGCGACCCCGTCACCGAGGGTGGAGCACACGTCGTGGTCGGTCTGCCCGACCGTCGTCGGGTCGCCGGCATCGGCACCCTGGACCGCCTCGTACACGAGCGCGCAATCGGCGACCGACCGCGCCAGCGGGCCGACCGAATCGAGCATCGGGCTCAACGGGTAGACACCTGCCCGGCTCACCCGGCCGACCGTCGTCTTCAGGCCCGTCACTCCGCACAACGCGGCCGGCACGCGCACCGACCCACTCGTGTCGGTCCCGAGCGCGACCGGCACGAGCCCGGCCGCCACCGCCACCGCCGAGCCACTCGACGAACCGCCCGGCACGTAAGGCTCCTCGGAGCGCCAGGGGTTGAGCGGCGTCCCCGTATCGTGGTTGATCCCGACGCCGCCGTACGCCAACTGCACGGTGTGCGTCTTGCCGACCAGCACCATGCCGGCGTCGTGCAGCCGGCGGACGACCGCCGCGTCGCTTGCAGCGACGTTGCCGGCGAGCAGATGCGTGCCTGCACCGGTGGCCTCACCTGCGACGTCGAACAGGTCCTTCGCCGCGTACGGGATGCCGTGCAGTGGTCCTCGGTGTGAGCCCTTGGACAGCTCCCGCTCGGCCGCGCTCGCCTCCGCCAGCGCGCGTTGACGGGTGACCGTCGCGAACGCGTGCCGGTACTCGTCCTGCTCAGCGATCCGGTCCAGCGACCGCTTCGCGAGCTCGACCGGTGACACCTCCCGGCGTCGCAGCAACTCGGACAATTCCGACACATCCACATCATCGGCCGATCCGTCCATCACGGCGATCGTACGTTCCCTCACGGTTGTCGTGTCGCAAGCGGCATTGTGCCCGATCGCGTGTGACGAGTGTGAAACACTTCGTGTTCGAGACTGCGGGCACGATGTCAACTGGTCGATGGGTGAGACGATGGAACAACGCGCCGGACAGCTCCCACGCACGCGAGCCCCCCGGCGTCGTCGCGACGTCTCCCGACGGCACGGCTCGACGACGTTCGTCGCCACGCTGGTCTGGTTTGCGATCGTCGCGCTGGTGGCATGGTTCTTCTCGATCTTCCTCGGGCGCGACGGCGCAGTCTTCGCGATCGGCGTCGGCGTCGGCGCATTCGGCGCTCTGACCCTGTCGCCGTGGCAGCTGATCGACGACCTCGGCGCCCGTCTCGTCCGCAGTCTCGACAGTGAGCCCAGCACCGAGTCGGAGCTCCGAAGGCTGAAGCGTGCAGGATGGCGCACGATCAGCAACATCCAGTTCGGAGGCGGCGAGATCGATCACGTCGCGGTCGGTCCTGGCGGTGTCGTCGTGATCGAGTCCCAGTCGTCGGCCGCCGACTGGGACGACCTGTTCCGGACGGGAGTGGCTACCCAGTACGCCGAACGGGCGCACACCGGCGTGATCCGGGTGAAGTCCTTGATCGGGCAGCACTCGGACCGCTCCGTGGAGCCGCTGTCGATCGTCGTCACGTGGGCGAGCGGGCACCCCGGCCACCCGATCGAGTTCCCGGGCGGTGTGCGAAGTGTCGCCGGCGACCAGCTGCGCGAGGTCCTCGATGCCCTCCCGGAAGTGCTCAGCCACGACGATGTCGTGGTCATCGCGCAGGCTGTGAACCGAGCGAGGCTCGAGTTCGACGAGGCGGCCGGCGTGCGCAACCCGGGTCGACTCCGACGGCTGCTCGGCATCGGAACCGTCGGCTGACCCGGTCGATACCTCACCTTCTGCGCGAAGCTGCGGTTGCAGCGATGAACGTGTCCACTCGTTGGCCGACGAGACCCGCTCGCCGTGGTGCAGGATCGCCTCGACTGCTGGGCTCGGGCATCGTCGTCACCGCCGACGCGCCCGAGTCAGCCGATGCGTGCGTCTGCTCGTGGCGGCGCCCAGATCGGAATTGTCGGTGGGGCCCATCGCTCGAACGCCGACTGGAACCCGGCGATGGTGAGATCGGCGTTCAACACCGACAGGTACGACGGTCGGTCGGCGCCGCCGACCCGCACGCGCGTCATTGCCACGTATGCCAGCCGTCGCGACCCGATGTCGATGCCGATCCCCATGACGAGAGCGGGTGTCTCCCACCCCTTGAAGCTGTGGACGGTGCAGCCCTTCACTCCGGGCGCGTCGGGCCAGAACCTCCGCTTGCGTCGAGCCTTCTCGGCACCCTTGACGGCGAAGATGTGGTGCAGCGGAAGGCCGGCCTGCTCGATCACGGCCACCGCATCGAGGCCGTCACGGTGGTGCTCGCACAAGAACACGACGTCGTTCGGGCAGAGATCGGGGTTGCTCGTCAGCAGCCGGACGACCTCATGGCCGACCGCGCGGCCCAACTCCTTCGACGACGCGATGTTCTGCCAGTGTCGTTTCGTCGCGACGGCTGCGCCGGAGATGTCCACGTGATCGATCGGAACGCCGGCGGTAAGGCGCTCGCCGTCGAGATACCGCTCCGCGAATCGATTGGCGAGCGGCACGATGTCACTGGGCATCCGGTAGGAGCCCTTGAGCTCCGTCCACGGACCGGAGAAGCCGGCACCGATCATGCGTTCCTCGTCGGTCCAGGCCCGCACGTCGTACACGTCCTGTGTCGGATCGGCGACGAGCAACATCTCGCCGTCGTCGCCGACCATGTGATGACGCAGGAGATTCCACCATTCGAGCGTGAAGTCCTGTCCCTCGTCGATCAAGACGGCGTCGTAGCGAAGCGCGAATCCGGCTTCACACGCGGCGCGCGCACGGACGACGACTGCGTCGTACCACGTCGTGTCGGGCGGATCGCAGGTCACGAATCCTGCTCGTTCGGCATCCTCGACGAGACGTTGACAGAACCCGTGGAAGTTGGTGCAGGTCACGCGCGTCGGGTTCGCCCCGTGGTCGTGGCACCGGGCGGTCACGAGCGAACGCAGATAGTTCGCCAAGGTGGTGTTGAACGTCAACACCAGGACGCGTTGGCCCTCGCCTGCGAGGCGCGCTGCTCGAGCTGCCAGGCCGAACGACTTGCCGCAGCCGGCCGGCCCGCGCACGCGCCGCCGCCGGGCGTTGCTGGGGTTGCTCGCGATGTTGCGCGCATCGGCGCTCAGCCTCACCGGCTGGCGGTTCTCGCTGACCATGAGAGATTCGACGAGCTGTCGGCGAAGCCGCGCGATCGATTCGGCGCGAGGCGTCGGACAGCCAGGTCCACAAACGATCGCTTCGACCGACTGCTCGAGTCCGTCACCTCCCCACACCCGGACGGTGAGCTCGGAGTCGGTGACCTGGCGCCTCTCCAGGAGGCGCGCGGCGTGCTCGTTCGACCAATCGGGCAGGATCACGACCGCGCGCACCGCTTGCGACGGCCCGTCACCGTCCTCGGCGAAGGCGAAGAACTGATCGAAGATCGTCGATCGGTAACGATACGCCTGGTAGCGCGGCTGCTCGGAGATCGGACGCGGCACGCCGTTCGCATCGATGTGTTCGATCGCCCCCTCCCCGGTCTGGCGGTACGCGCCGCGCGACCAGTGCTTCACCTCGATGGCGCACACGCCATGCTGATCGTGGACGGCAACGAAGTCCGGGACATCCTGAGCGAGGCGCGGCTGGACGTAGATGGTCCAGGAGTCGTCGAGCTCGCTCAACTTCGCCGCGACGCGCAGCTCGCCCTCGTTCAACGGTGGGACGAGCCGTTCGCACTCCTCCAGCGACGGGCGAAGCTCCGCCATCCACCACCTCCCAGTCCACGAACTGTAGGTCCATCGGCCCCGGCGGACCGGCACTTGAGTTGGCGCGTCCTGGGCTGACCCAGGGACTCGAGAGGGTGCTCATCCGATCTGGTCGATCAGAACGCTGCGGAACCAGTCGAGCGTGGGGGTGGGTGCGCCGTGCTGCTTGGCGAGGTCGTCCCACCGCCGGAGCGCCACGGCAGCGTCCGCGCCGGGCTCGGCGTCGAATGCTGCGACCTCGTGCTCCGACATCGGCCCGCCCTGGAGCGCGAGACTCGCGATCGAGGCGGGCGACAGGGCCGCGAGGTAGTCGGGAGAGGTCGCGCACAGGTACCGCTTCGCGGACACGTGCAGACGGATCGGTTCGGTCACCTCGGGGCCGAACCAGTTCGCCAGGAAGCGTGCGCCGACGACCTCGTGGCGCAGATCACGGTCTCGATCGTGCACATCGGCGAGGAGATGACCGACGTCGTGCAGGAACGCCGCGACGATCGTCGACGCGTCGGCCTTCGCTGCCCGTGCGAGCGCACCGCACTGACGGGCGTGATCGGTCTGCGAGACGACCTCGTCGTAGTGGTGCTTCCCGCGCCGTCGATACAGGTCGATGAGGACCGCCCCGACGTCGTCGGCGATCCTCGGCTCACGCCGGGCGGTCGTGTCGGACATGCCGTGGCTCATGACGTAGGGGCCTGTCGATCGCGAACCGGCCGGTGGCTCAACTGAAGCGCTGTCGCAAGGTGTCCACACCGTCGCCGGAGAGCTCGTCCCACACCGGGCGGCCCGCCATCGCCATCATCAACGACTCGGACGGACCGGACACGAGCTGGCCATCGCCGTGGGACCAGTCGGAGTCCGTCGACTCGAAGTGGATCCCCACGTACTTGCCTTTCCCCACCACGGACTCGGCCTTCTTGTCGGTGGTGAGGAACACGAGCGCGGTCTCGACCAACTCGGGGTCGGGCGCACCGTCGAGCCCGAGACCGCGGCGGACGTCCTGGGTGTGGATGACGACGTCGGTCGCCGTCATCTCTCCGGGAAAGATCGGGATGGCCGACTTCTTCCCTGCCTTCTCCCGCAACGAGGCGATGAGGGTCGACATCGGTCGCCCAGCCTCACGTCGCGCCAGCGTGTCCGCGGCGCGGTCGTAGTCGAACCGATGTTTGGCCATGTTGAGGAAGAAGCCCGGGAGGCCGACGTCGACGAACGATGCCAGGTGCGCCGTCACGTGATGGACGGTCCACTCGCCGCACAACGTGCGCTCCTCGGATCGGTCGGCCTGAGGTTCCACGAGATCGGCGTAGTCGCGACGAGCCCGCGCTGCGAGTTCCCATCCATCGGTCATCGGACCATGATCCTCCCTCAGATGCGGCGGCGCAACGGAACGGACCTCGAGACCGGATTCGGGCCGGATCGAGGCGACCGGATGGGCACCAGCGTCGGCATGTCAGAATCGTCGGTCGTGAGCGAACGACGGGCCCGAGCACTCCAGTACCTCAGTGACGACCGGATCATGGCGGTGCTGCGGCAGATCCCCGTCGAGCATCTCGTGCCGCTCGCCGACCGGTTGGTCGAGGCAGGTGTCAGATCGCTCGAGATCACCCACGACTACGACCGCGCCACTGACGACGTCGCGATGCTCGTCGAACGGTTCGGCGATGACGCATCGGTCGGTGTCGGCACCACGTGGTCGGTCGAGAAGGCCGAGTCGGCGGCGGCCGCCGGTGCGACGTTCTGCGTCCTTCCCGGCATCGACGCTCCGACCGCACAGCGGAGCGCAGAGCTGGGGATGCTCACGCTGCCAGGCGTACAGACGCCCGCCGAGATCCAGTTGGCGATCCGCTCGGGCGCCGACGTGCTGAAGTTCTTCCCCGCCGATCCCCCGGGCGCCGCCTGGCTGGCCCAGGTCGCTCCCGCCTACGGCCAACGCCCGTTCATGGCGACCGGCGGCGTCGAGGTCGACACCATGGCCGACTTCTTCGCCGCCGGCGCCATCGCCGTCGGCATGGGCGACTCGCTCTTCGGCCGCTTCGACGAACCCGATTCGGCACTGATCGCAGCCGTCGTCGCCGTCGCTCGATCGCGATGACGCGTCCGACGCGATGACGGTGCGTCGGCCACCTCGCGACCCATGTGGTCCTCGGTACTGTCGTGTCGGTGAACCGCACCGACCGGCTCTACGCGATCGTGGAGGAGTTGCGCGGCCGTTCCCCTGACTGGATCTCGGCATCCGCGCTCGCCGATCGGTTCGAGGTCTCTACTCGCACGATCGAGCGCGACCTGTCGGCGCTCCAGCAGGCCGGTGTCCCGATCTATGCCACGCCCGGCAGGCGAGGCGGTTACGCCCTCGACACCAAGCACACCCTGCCGCCTCTCAACCTCACCCCCGGCGAGGTGGCCGCGATCGCTACCGCGCTGTCGACCGACGGCGCAACGCCGTTCAACACGTCCGGGCGGTCGGCACTGCGCAAGATCCTGGCCGTGCTCCGAGACGTCGATGCGGAGGGTGCCCGAGCGCTCGCCGAGCGGATCCACCTCTTCGACCGGCGATTCGTTCGCCCCCGCCCACCGGTTGCGGTCGAGTATGCGATCCTCGAAGGTCGTGTCGTCACTCTCGACTACGTGGACCGAAACGGAGCGATGACCGACCGCACGGTGGAGCCGCTCGCCGTCGTCGGGGACGCACCGAACTGGTACCTCTGGGCGTGGTGTCGCCTCCGGCAGGCTCCGCGTGCGTTCCGGCTCGACCGCATCCGGGGCGCCGTGATCCACGACGAGCAAGCACCCGATCGCGGCCTCGACATCTACGCCGACTTCCCGGGTGTGCCCGGCAAGACCATCCTCGACGATCTCTGAGCGATGGCGGAAACACCGACAGGGGGTTGTCGCTCGACCCGTCGAAGGTGATCGCCATGAGCACATCCACCAGCACCACATCCACCAGCACCAACCTTCCTTCGACCGAGCGACCGGCTGCGGTCACGTGGTTCGAGATCCACACCGCTGATCCGGCCCGCGCCGAGCAGTTCTACGGCTCCGTTTTCGGCTGGTCGTTCGACCACTCGCTGCCCGACTATTCGATGGTGAGCCTCGGTGACGAGGCTCCGCATGGCGGCGGCATCGCCCACACCGGCGGTGAACGACCGAACCATGCCCTGTTCAACATCCAGGTCCCCGACGTCGCCGCAGCGTGCGATGCGGTCGCGGCCGCCGGCGGCTCGGTCGTGATGCCGGCGGCGTCGATGGAGAACGGACTCTCGTTCGCCTACATCGCCGACCCCGACGGCAGCGTCGTCGGGCTCTGGTGCCCACCTGCTGGCTGAGCCTCGTTCCGGCCGGAGGTCGCGTCAGGCGCGACCTCCGGCCGGGTGCAGACTGGCCCGATGGCCGTGCATCGCCGCTTCGTGATCCAACAGCATGATGCGACCCGGCTGCACTGGGATCTCCGCCTCGAGCGCGACGGCGTGCTGCGTTCATGGGCGCTACCCAGGGGCGTCCCGTGGAGTCCGAGCGAGAACCGGCTGGCAGTCGCCACCGATGACCATTCGCTGGACTTCCTCGACGACGCGGGCGACGACTCCGACCCCGGCTTCGGCGCCGGCAGGATGACCACGTGGGACACCGGCACCTACGAGACCCACAAGTGGGAGGACGGCAAGGTCGTCGTCACCCTCGACGGGAAACGGGTGTCGGGCAAGTACGCCCTGTTCTCGATGCGCGGCAGCGGCGACTGGCTGATCCATCGGATGGACCCGCCCGACGACGCGGGTCGCCTCAGCGTACCCATCGGTGTCACACCCATGACCGCCATCGATGGCCAGCTTCCCGACGACGATGGTTGGGCCTATGAGCCATGCTGGCACGGTGTCCGCGCTCTCGTCACCGACGACACCGGCCGCGTCGTCATCACCGATGAATCGGGTGAGAACATCTCGCTCCGGTTTCCGGAGGTTCGCAGGATCGGGCGGGCGCTCGGCCACCGCGAGCTGATCCTCGATGGCGTGATCGTGCCGATCGACCTGCCCACGGGAGACGTTCGACACGACCGAGGCGGTCTGGCCCGCCGGCTGCGGATCGCGAGCGACAGTGGGGCTCGCAACGCGGCGAGGACCGCGCCGGTCGTGTTCATGGCCTTCGACGTGGTGTGGGTCGACGGTCGGCCGATCTCGTCGCTGCCATGGGAGCTGCGCCGTCGTCAACTCGACGACCTCCGCCTCGACGGGCCGGGTTGGCGGACCAGCCCGCTCGCGACGATCGATGAAGCGTTCGCCCTGCACGACGAAGGGCCGGGCGTCATCGCCAAACGCGTCGACGGTCGCTACGAGATCGGAACCTCGTCACCGTCGTGGATCCGCGTCACCTGACCGGGCCGCCCGGCATGGCACACGTGGGGAGTTCTCCCCGATGCGCTCGGCACCAGCCGCGCGTAATGTGACCGGCGATGGCATGGCGGTCCGCGTCACGGAACCGGTTGGTTCGTGAGAGCGTTGGGCGATGAGGCGCGCCCTGGTCGTGGTTCCGCTCCTGCTCACCTTCGCCGGGTGTACCAGCGCTGACGATGCCTCACCATCGACGAGCGCCGCCGTGACGAGCCCCCCGACGCGAGCGACCACCGCGTCGACGGTGACCGAGTCGACGGACACGGCGCCCAACACGACGCCCACCACGACGGAGACGACGACGTCATCGGTCTCGACCGCCGCACCGGACTCCAACGAGCCGTCGACAGACACCACGATCCGGCCACCGACCGCCGAAGAACAAGCCGTCATCGACGCCGTCGAGGCCTCGTGGCAGGCATGGAACAACGTCTTGCTCGATCCGACCGACGACTGGCGGCGTGGAGGCAGCTGCGCACTGACGGACCGGGCCAGGCACTCAACCGCCTCGTGGAGGTCGGTCGCTGATCTGACGGGTCGAGAACGTTCGCTCACGTCACAAACCCGGAGTTTCCTCGCACGAATCAGGTCTACGCAGACGTCGATCGCGGTCGACGCCGACGATCGGGTCGCACGGTCGAGTATTGTCAGACTCGACTCGAACATCTCCGTCGAGATCGGCGGAAACAGGATGGAAGTGACCTCGTGCGCGACGACAGCATCAGCGCGGTTCTGGAGCGAGAGACGTTCGTTCTCGTCGACGGACGATGGCTGGAGGAGTCGGGTGTGCCAGGTTGCCCGATTCGAGGGAGGTGACCGAGTGCGATCGGTTGCCGCATAGGCGCTGCGGAGTCGCAATCGTTGGCTGTCCTGGTCCGCTGCGGTGTGATCCACGCAGGCGACGGCGACGGACAACAACGAGCCGCCGCCGACGGTGCCGGAGACGCCGCCCGTCATCACGGCCGAGGTGGAGACGCCCGACACGATCGTGCCGGGCACGCCCGGGACGACCGCTGTGCCGGTGATCCCCTGCGACTGGGATCCGGTGCCTGCGACCGCCGACGACGCGGACACGCTCAACACCGTCTACGACGTGATCGCGATCGTCATCAACGTCGTCGTCGGCGGTTCCTTCGTCGTGCAGGTCACCTTCTACTCCGAGGATGGCGTGCTCCATCGCTTCGACGAAGAGTCCGGGAACTACGAGTACGAGGTGATCGCCGATTGTGACGGCGCCAACGCCCCGGGGGGATGGACGACCGGCGACACGGATTGGTGGACGGCGTCCGACCCTGATCCGGCGATCCTGTTGCCGGGCACGCGACGCCAGGCGACCGAACCGATCACGTTCCCCGTCCCGGACCTGAGCCCCACCAACCAGGGCGTCGTCAATCTCGGCATGTGGCTGGCCGTCGAGCCCGCCGGCCCGATCTCTGTCGAGGCGGTCCTCGGACGGGTCTGGGCGCGCACCACGGCAACGCTGATCGAGACCTCCTTCGACCCGGGCAACGGTGCCGCGCCGGTGATCTGCGCAGAGATCGGAACGCCGATCCCCGACTCCGAGCTCGAGTCGATCGACGAGGGACCGTGCGGCTACACGTACCCATCAGCGGTCGAGGACGGTGAGATCACGATCACGTCGACGTGGTCCGTCACCTGGGAACTGTCCGACGGTCGGACCGGCCGCGACGCTGACATCGTCGTGACGACGGTCGTGCCGTACGACGTCGTCGAGATCCAGACCGTCGGCACCGGCTGACCGTCACCGCCAACGGCCCGGCGGCAGCCATGCCAAGCGAGTTGTGGTTGACCTGATGGGGTGGTGGCGCGATGGTGTTCACGGGAGTGCAGCAACTCGACCGTGCGCGTGGTCGAGGCATCGCTGTGGAGCGACTCCGAACGGTCCACCAATGCTCGACGACCGGGCAGCGGTCGGTGACACGGCCGATGCCCAACCAGTTCATGTACCGACGACTCGGCTGACTGCTATCCGGTCGAGACCCGGGTTGGCCTGCGGGGGAAACCACCCGGCGCCGGTACAGGAGCCGCGCGGCGCACCTCATCCGCCGCGCGGCTCGCCGACCGTTACATTCGGGGTCAGACCCCGAATGTAACGGTGGCTGCGTGCACGATTCGCGCCGAGAGACGGGGTCGAGACCGACGCCGATGATCCGACCCTGGATCTCGACTCGGCCGCCCGGCCTCCCGGCGAGGCCGACCGCTTCCCGTTCTCCACCAGCCTTCAGCTCCCCGACGAGGTGGCGGCTGCCGGGGGGCAGCGACATCGACGTTCGGTCGATCGGCGTCGACACCGGCTTCCGCGACCCGCTGCCGGCGAGGCGCTTGGCGATCGGGTTCGGCCGCGCCTCGGCGAAGCACGGCCAGCGGCGGCCAGTGATCGTCAGCGACGGATGGCGGTGGTCTGGAACGGAACCGTCGGGTCGCCGAACAGAGGAAACTTGGCGTCGACCACGTAGAGCCTCGGGCCGAACACCGCCGCGGTCGTCGGAGTGATCGAGTCGGGGACGGCGAGCGTGTCGACGATCCGGCCCCGGGTGAGCGAGGGTGACAACTTCACCTTCACCACACCGGATGGGCCGGCGACGCTGTACAGGGTGCGACCGACCAGGACGAGACCATCGGCGCCCGCCAGTGTGTCGTCGAGGGCGATCCGGCGTGCGTCGAGCTCGGTCGCGCGGTCGTCGGCTCGCAGTCGGTAGAGGGCGGCCCCAGGTCCGTCGGGCGACGTGGACTGGGCGACGATCAGCTGTCGTCCGCCTCGGGTGGCCACGATGCCGTTGGCGTTGAACCCCGGCGCCTGGACCCAGTCGCCGCCGAGCGCCACAGTCTCGGGGGCTCCGATCGATCCACGCTTCCCGAGCGGCACCCGGATCAGGTTGGCGGTGAACGAGTCGGTGAACCAGGCGGCATCTCGCGTGACGATCACATCGTTGACGAACCCGGCCGTCAGGGCCTGATCGAGCAACAGGTCACCGGTCGCGGTGTCGTAGACCCGAAAGCCCGGATCGACGGACGGATCGAGGCCTGGTCCACCGCCGGCCACCCACAGGCGGCCGTGACGGTCGACGTCCATGCCCACCGCGATCTTGCCGCTGCCCGGCGACGACGCGAACTCGCTCGTCGTCCCGGTGACGAGGTTCTGGCGCTGGATCGAGCCATCGATGAGCGATCCGACGTACGCGTTGCGACCGCTGATCGCGATGCCCTCGGGGAAGAAGCCGTCGGGAAGGTCGATCTGCGTCGGGAACCGAACGCTCCCGGTCGCGGTCGCCGGAGCGGCACTGGTCGCCAGCAGGGCGAGCAACAACGCGACCACACCCATCACGTATCGCTGCATCCTCCCGGTCGTCATCGTCGCGGTCATCATGGTGCGGGCCATTCGGCGAACGTACCGGGCTCGCGAGGGGCGCGCTCGGTCGTGCACGAACATGACGACTGAGTGAGTGCTCACTCAGTCAGGTACCGTGTTGCTCCGTGACCACCGGTCCATCCGCCTTGGCTACCCGTCGGGCCGCGCCGCTGCCGCCGACGGAGCGGCGAGCCACGATCGTCGCCGCCGTCATCCCGCTGCTCGTCGAACACGGCGACGCGGTCACCAGCCGGCAGATCGCCGCCGCAGCCGGTGTGTCGGAGGGAACTGTCTTCAACGTCTTCGACGACAAGGACGAGCTGATCGCCGCCGCCGTCGAGTCGGCGATCGACCCGGCGCCGTTCGAACAGGCGATCGCCCAGATCGACACCGACGCACCGTTCGACGAGCGGCTCACCGCCGCGACCGACCTGATCCAGCGCCGCATCGTCGACATCTGGAAGCTCGTCTCGCGCCTCGGCCCCCGCCACCACCCTCACGAACGTCGCCCGCTCCCCGACAGCCCGGCGCTGATCGCGCTCGTCGGAACCGATCGCGACCGACTTCGCCTCGACCCGATCGAGGCCGCGCGGCTGCTTCGGGCGCTCACCCTGGCGCTCACCCATCCCATCCTCGCGACCGAGCCACGAACCGCGGCCGAGATCGTCGACTTGTTCCTGCACGGCATCGAGCACGGCATCGAGCACGGCATCGAGCACGGCATCGAGCACGGTGACGGCGGACGGCGATGAGCCTGCGACGACTCCTCCGCAGCCATCTCGGGCCGTACAAGCGGCTCCTGCTGATCGTGGTCGTGCTGCAGGCGATCCAGACCACCGCAACGCTTGCGTTGCCGGCCCTCAACGCCGACCTCATCAACGACGGCGTGCTCGTCGGCGACAACGGCTTCATCTGGCGGACCGGCGGCGTGATGATCGGTTTCAGCCTCGTACAGATCGTGTTCGCCGCAGCGGCCGTCTGGTTCGGCGCACAAGCCGCGATGGGGTTCGGGCGCGACGTTCGGCGCGACCTCTTCCACCAGGTGACCGACTATTCGGCCCGAGAGGTCGGCGAGTTCGGGGCGTCGTCGCTGATCACGCGCATCACCAATGACGTCCAACAGGTCCAGATGCTCGTCGTCATCGCCGCGACGATGATGATCGCAGCCCCGCTCACCATGGTGATCGGCATCATCCTCGCGATCCGCGAAGACGTTGGCCTGTCGATCATCCTGCTGTTCGCGATGCCGGGCGCGGTCCTGCTGCTCGGGTGGATCGTGTCGATGATGGTGCCGGCGTTCCAGCTGATGCAGGAGCGCATCGATCGTGTCAACGGGGTGCTGCGCGAGCAGGTCACCGGCATCAGGGTCGTCCGCGCCTTCGTTCGCGAGCCGGAGGAACAAGCGCGGTTCGCGAGGGCCAACGACGAGCTCACCGAGACGTCGCTGCGGACCGGCCGCCTGATGGCTGCGACGTTTCCGACGGTCGGATTCATCGTCAACATCTCCAGCCTCGCCGTGCTCTGGATCGGCGCCGACCGGATCAGCAACGGCCAGATGCAGGTCGGTTCGCTCGTGGCCTACGTCAGCTACCTGATCCAGATCCTGATCGCGGTCGTGATGGCCACCTTCATGGCGTCGATGGTGCCGCGCGCCGCCGTCGCGGCCGACCGCATCGTCGAGGTCCTCGACACTGAGTCGTCGGTTCGCCCGCCCGAGCAACCCGTCACCGAGGTCGCCGAACACGGCACGCTCGAGTTCCGCGACGTGGCGTTCCGGTACGCAGGTGCCGAACAGCCGGTGCTCTGCGACATCTCGTTCCGGGTCGCCGCCGGCGAGACGACCGCGATCATCGGTTCGACCGGCGCCGGCAAGTCGACGCTTGTCAACCTCGTCGCTCGCCTCTTCGACGCCACCGAGGGCGCTGTGCTCGTCGACGGCGTCGACGTGCGCGAGCTCGACCCCGATCTGTTGTGGGGCAAGGTCGGCTACGTGCCGCAGAAGGCATTCCTGTTCTCCGGAACGGTCGCGTCCAACCTCCGGTTCGGTCGGCCCGACGCGAGCGAGGCTGAACTGTGGGAAGCACTCGAGATCGCGCAAGCTGCCGGTTTCGTCCAGGCGATGCCGGACGGTCTGCAGAACACGATCGCGCAGGGCGGCACCAATGTGTCGGGTGGCCAGCGCCAACGGCTGTCGATCGCTCGCGCCCTCGTCGCCCGGCCCGAGATCTACGTCTTCGACGACTCGTTCTCCGCCCTCGATCTGGCCACCGATGCCCGACTCCGTGCGGCGCTCGGACCCCACACCCGTGAAGCAGCCGTCGTCGTCGTCGCCCAACGCGTCTCGACGATTCGCGACGCCGATCAGATCCTCGTGCTCGAGGACGGTCGCATCGTCGGGCGGGGCACCCACGATCAACTCGTCGATTCGTGCCCGACCTACGCAGAGATCGTCGACTCCCAACTCGGGGAGGGAGCGATCGCATGAGCAGCAACGGAAACGGAGAGCACCCCGCCTCCACCGGCGACGAGCGCGACGACCAACACGTGCTCACCACCACCGGCCGCGACGCGCGCCGGGGCAGCTTCGGGCCCGGCGGTGGCGCGGGTATGCCCACCGAGCGCAGTGAGAACTTCGGCGTCGTCGTGCGGCGCCTCGGCACCATCCTCGGGAGCGAGACACCGCTGCTTGCGTTCGTCGCCGTGCTGACCGTTGCCAGCGTGACGCTCGTGGTCCTCGGCCCGCGGTTGCTCGGGCAGGCCACCGACATCATCGTGAGTGGCGTGACCGGCGACGGCATCGACTTCGGCGCCCTGCACCGCAAGTTGTTCGTGGTCGGCGGCATCTACGTCGGGTCGTGGGTGCTCGCCTACTCCCAGGGCTACATCCTCGCCGGCGTCCTCCAGCGATCGATGTTCGGCCTCCGTGAGCAGGTCGAACACAAGATCAACCGACTCCCACTCGCGTACATCGACCGGAACGCCCGCGGCGATCTGCTCAGCCGCGTCACCAACGACATCGACAACCTCGCCCAGAGCCTCCAGCAGACCACCAGCCAGATCCTGACGTCGCTGCTGACGCTGATCGGCGTGATCGTCATGATGTTCGTCATCTCGCCGCTGCTCGCCGCGGTCGCCCTGGTGACCGTGCCCACGTCGGTGTGGTTGATGAAGGTGATCGGCGGCGCTGCCCGTCCGAAGTTCATGGCGCAGTGGCGTCACACCGGCAGTCTCAACGCCCAGGCGGAGGAAGTGTTCACCGGTCACACGATCGTGAAGAGCTTCGGCCGCCAGCGCGACGTGGAGGCTCGCTTCCGTCGCGACAACGACGAGTTGTACGAGGCCAGCTACACGGCCCAGTTCACGGCCAGTCTGATCCAACCGATGATGGTCTTCATGGGGAATCTGCAGTTCGTCCTCATCGCGGTGGTCGGCGGGCTGCGGATCTCCAGCGGTTCGATGACCGTCGGTGAGATGCAGGCACTCATCCAATACGCCCGCCAGTTCTCCCAGCCGCTGACCCATCTCGCCTCGATGACGGCCACGTTCCAGTCGGGCATCGCCTCGCTCGAACGTGTGCTCGAGTTGCTCGACGCCGAGGAGCAGTCTCCCGAGCAGGTCGACACCGTCGATCCGGCGCCGGTACGCGGCAGAATCGTCTTCGACGACGTGCACTTCTCGTACGACCCCGAGACGACGTTGATCTCCGGTCTGCACCTCGTCGCCGAACCCGGTCAGACGATCGCGATCGTCGGTCCGACGGGGGCGGGCAAGACCACGATCGTCAACCTGCTGATGCGGTTCTACGACCTCGATGCCGGCACGATCAGCCTCGATGGTCGCGACATCGCGAGCTTCCCGCGCCGCGAGTTGCGCTCGAAGGTCGGCATGGTCCTCCAGGACACGTGGCTGTTCGGCGGCACGATCCGCGACAACCTGCGGTACGGCAATCCCTCGGCCACCGACGACGAGATCCTCGCGGCCGCCCGCACCACCTTCGTCGACCGCTTCGTGCACTCACTCCCCGACGGATACGACACCGTCATCAACGACGAGGGCGACAACGTGAGCGCCGGCGAGAAGCAGCTGCTGACGATCGCTCGCGCCTTTCTCTCCGATCCGTCGATCCTGATTCTCGACGAGGCAACCAGCTCGGTGGACACTCGGACCGAGGTGCTCATCCAGGAAGCGATGAACGCCCTGCGCTCGCAGCGCACCAGCTTCGTGATCGCCCACCGCCTCTCGACCATCCGCGGGGCCGACGTCATCTTGGTGATGGACGGCGGCCGCATCGTCGAGCAGGGCCATCACGACGAACTGATCGCACGCGGCGGCCCGTACGCCGAGCTGTACCGAGCCCAGTTCGCGGGTCAGGCGACCTGATCAGACGCGGCTCGTCGCTGCCACGACGCCGGCGATCGGGCTCAGCTGCAAGGCCGTGGGAAGTCGTCGGACGATCGCTGGTGTCCCGCTGAAGACCACGAGCTCGTCCCGGATCGCTTCGGTCAACTGCAGGTCGCCGAGCCACACCCGGTACATGGTCGAGAGGTTCGACTCGATCGCCGCGTCGATCCCGAAGCCCGGGTCGTGGCGGCAGATCGACGGGCCCTGGGAGTCGCGCATGATCCAGAACCACTCGCGCTGATCGCGGAACTTGAACTCGAGCACGAGTCGTCGATCGGGAAGCACCGAGAAGTCGATGCGTGTGTGCACCCACCACATGAGCAGCTCCGGATCGAGCTCGCTCTCGCGCTGGTCGTCGAACTGCCACTTCGCACCCCATTCGCCCAGCCCGAAGACGACGGTGCGCAGGTCCTCACCGGCCGGCGTGAGCACGTACTCGTCGCCGACGTGGTCGATGATGGACGCTTGTTCGAGCTGGCGGAGTCGCTTCGACAGCAGCGACCGCGAGAGCCGCGGGGTTGCCGCGTGCGATGTCGTTGAACCGCGTGGCGCCGCAGAGCAGATCTCGCACGATCATCACCGACCACCGCTCGCCCAGCACCTCGACGGCCCTCGTGATCGGGCAGTACTGGCCGTATCCCCTCGCGGCGTCCACATCGCGAGCGTACGACGTTCGCAGCTCGCCCGCCGGTCCATTTTGTACCGGATCGGTCCAGAACCTGCACTGGGCGAGCGCGATCGCAACGCGTTGAGTGGACGACGATTCCTCAACCTCACGGAGCACGCCATGACCCTCACCGACCACCCACCTGCACCCGCCGCCACGACCGGGGCCCTCCCGACGATGCGGCACTGGACCGGCGTCGACATCGACGACCGTTGGATCGCGGCGGCACGCCAACTCGTTCCGCAACTGTCGGAGCGTGCGGTCACCCACGACGTCGATGGCACCTTCGTCGCCGACGGCATCGAGCTGCTTCGACAGCGCGGCTTCATGTCGTGCTCGTGCCCTCCGACCTCGGTGGTGGAGGTGCATCGCACGCGACGGCCTGCGCGGTCCTCGCCGAACTCGCTCACGGCTGTCCGGCGACATCGCTCACCTTCGCCATGCATTCCCATCTCGTCGCCGCTCAGGTGTGGCGCCACCACCACGGCCTCCCCGCGCCGGTGTTGAACCGGCTCGCCACCGACCAGGTCGTCCTCATCTCGACCGGAGCGTCCGATTGGCTCGAGTCGAGCGGCACCGCGACCAAGGTCGACGGCGGCTACCGCGTGTCGGCTCGCAAGATGCCGGCGAGCGGCTGCCCGGCGGGCGATGTGCTCGTGACGAGCGTGAGATGGAACGACGCACCCGACGGACCGCAGGTGCTGCACATCTCGATTCCCTTCGCGGCCGACGGACTCTCGATCGACGAGACCTGGGACACGATGGGCATGCGCGGCACCGGTTCCCACACGGTGGTGCTCGACGACGTATACGTGCCCGACGGCGCAGTGGCGCTCGCTCGACCCGCCGGGAACTGGCATCCGGTCTGGAGCATCGTGCTCGGAGCAGCGCTCCCGTTGATCATGGCGACCTATGTGGGTGTGGCCGAGCTCGCGACCGAACGCGCCGTGCTGATGGCCCACACGAAGGCCGATCGCCCCGACCTCGCTCCGCTCGTCGGTCGGATGCACAACCGGCTCACCGCAGCGCGCGATGCGGTGAGGGCGATGATCGACGCGAGCGACGATCTCCGTTTCGACGACACCCTGCAACACGCCGCGTCGTCGCTCACGCGCAAGACGAACGCCGCGGAAGCCTGCACCGACGCCGTCCGACTCGCGCTCGAGGTCGGTGGTGGCGCGGCGTTCGCCCGATCGGCGACGATCGAGCGGCTCGTCCGCGACGTCCACGCATCGCTCTGCCATCCACTCCCGGCGGCTCAGCAGGAGCGATTCTGCGGGCGGATCGCGTTCGGTCTCGATCCACTCGCGATCTGATCGGCGGCGACTCGTGGGTCCGACCGCTCAGGTCGTGCGATCGGCCGACCGATGAGTGGGTATGGGTCTTTTCGGCAAGCGGCGACCGTCGGCACCGATCGTTCATCCACCGGTCGAGCGGACTGTCTTGGTACGCGCCGCGAGCGCCGCGGTCAGCGCCCATATCGACGACTACGCGACCCTCTTCTCGCCGAAGCGCGCCGTCGAACACACCGTTCGGCTCGCGTGTTCAGGCGACTGGACTGCGATCCGATTGCCCGATGCCGTGCATCCATGGCAGCTCCACAACCTGACGTTCTGGATGCTCGACTGCGAGGGTGCCGATCAGCGTGCGATCGCTCTGTCGGGCCCGGCACCGACCCACGCCGGGTACCGGCTCGTCCGGGATCCCGAGATCAGCGACGTGCTCTGCGGATGGGATGACAACGGGTGGGGGTGGAGCGTGCTCGTACCGAGCAACGACATCGTCCGGCCCGAAGCGGTACCCGTGCCGCAGGCGCTCACCGTCCCGACCGGTTTCCGGAACTGGCACGACATCACCGTTCGCCTGGAGGACCCCGGTCACGACATGAACCCGAAGAACGAGCCCACCGTGAAGGATCGTTGCCAGCTCGCCGACGTCACCGACGTCTTCGCCTGGTCCCCCTGACGTCACATTCGGGGTCAGACCCCGATTGTCACGGTGGTGAGGGCGGCGACGAGCGTGGACGGATCCGGCCTGGAGGTGGGCGTCGGAGTCGGAGATGTCAGAGCGTTCTCGATCAGGGCGACGAGCTCCCCCACGGTAGCGGTGTTGGGTGCGGCGACCGCACCCGTGCCCGTTCGCTCGAGGTCGTGAGCGCTCGCGAACTGATCGGTCGAGAACGGCATCACCAGCTGGCGCGTACCAGCCGCCAGCGACTCCTGGAAGCTGTTGTTGCCGCCGTGATGGATGGACAGATCGGCGTGCGCCAGTAGCGCAACCTGCGGGAGCGTCGGTGCCACGATCCAGTTCGCTGGCAGCATTCCGAGCGCGTCGACCGGCGTGGGGCCCGTCGCGATCGCAGCTCGCACGCCGGCGATCCGGAGCGCCTCTGCGATCCTGGCGAGAACGTCGCGGCGATGCGACAAGAACGTGCCGAGCGCGACATAGACGCGCGGGCGACCGTCGTCGGTGGCCCAGGATGCGAGCTCGCGGGGCAGCGTCTCGTCGCGCGTGAGGGGACCGACGAAACGATGGTCTGCGGGGAGCCAGGGGCTGCGGGCTGGATCCTGCAACTCGGCGACCGCGTTGTAGAGCACGCGATCACCGTGCACGCGGAACGCATCGTCGACGGCCGGCCGATGTGGTGCGACGTCGGCCAGCACGGCATTCCAGCGGTCGGTGAAGCGCTCCGTCACCCGGTCGACGAGTTGGTCGAGTTCGTCTGATTCGGCCGGGTCGGGGTGCAGCGCATCGGGCCAGTGCGGAGGAACCCCGTAGCGCTCGTCGTGGACCGGAAGCTGCGACGGATGACCCGGCACCAGCGACACGAACGAGCGGCCGGTGGCGTACATCGCGAGCGTCGATCCGAACGACACGTGATCGACGACGACGTGGTCCGGCTCGACGTCGTCGCAGAGGGATGCGATCTCCCGTGCCACCGCATCGGGACGCCAGAGCAGATCTTCGGCCCGGTCGCACGCTTGGAGGCTGAGCGTTGCGACCGGACCGCGAGCTGTGGCTGAGAGGAAGCGGTCGATCGCCGCGTCGCGCTCGACGACGCCCGTGTTGGAGCTTGCGCCGAGTTGTTGAAGCCGCCACTCGAATCCGTCGGCCTCGACACGAGGCCGGAGCGTCGAACCGGTCGCGACCACGATCTGATGGCCGGCGTAGCGTGCAGCCCTTGCCAGAACGGCGATCGGCCCGTAGTGCGACGCGTAGTCAGGGCTGACGAACAACAGCTTCATGCCGCGACCGGTTGGTAGAGATCGACGAGTTGCTCGGCCATCGTCTCGACCGAGTACCGGGTAGCGACCATGTTGCGAGCCTGCTCGACACGGCCCTCGCGCTCGACGAGCGCGAACGCCCGCGTGATCGCGTCGGCGAGATCCGCCCCAGGGTCGACGAGCTCGCCGGTCTGGCCGGGCTCGACGTAGGTCGACGGTCCGCCCGTACTCGGCGCCACAACGACGAGCCCCGCCGCCATCGCTTCGAGCACGGCGAGACCGAACTCCTCTTTCAGCGCGCCATCGACGTAGACACCGCCGGGGGACCAGGCGCCGCGGTGCCCACGTGCGGCGCTGACGAGGAGCCGTGCGATGTCGGCGTGGGGGCGTCCGCCGAGCAGGATGAGCCCAACGCGCGCCGCGTCGTCGTCGACGGCGCCGTCCACGGCGTCATCGATCGCAGAGATCACGCTGCGCTCGGAGGGTGACGGCTGGTCGAGATCGCCGCCGATGATGACGAGGTTGCAGCGAGCACGCAGCGACGGGTCCGATGCCCACGCAGCTGCGACGCGCTCCATTCCCTTGACGGGATGGAGCCGACCGACGCTCACCAGCAGCGGCAGCCCACGGCGCTCGACGGGTAGCCGGTCGGCGAGCTCACGCAACACAGGCGGTATCCCTCGAGCCTGGTGACGCTCGAGCTCGGCTCGACGGATCGCGGCGAGGTCGATCCCTTCGGCCACTGTGGCGACGCGGAACGCATCGTCGTCGCCGAGACCGAGATCGTCGAAGTACTCCCATGGACGAGCGCGCGGGAAGAGCGCGATCCGGTCGGCGTCGCGGCCGAGCTGCTCCACCAGACGGGCCCGGAACCACACGTGCTGGTCGGATTCGAGGCGTGCGAACTCCGCTGCGTCGAGCTCACCCCGAGAATGGAGCGACTGGATGACGTTGTGAGGATCGGGCGCCAGGCTGAAACAGATCGGTAGGCCTGCTGCCGCGGCGACGCCAGCGCCAGCCAGGGTGCCGGCGTCGGCCATGCGGAGGTGCAACATGTCGATCGGGCCGGTGAGGCGGAGCACACGCCGCAGACCCCGCTCGATCGTGGGGAGGTGCTCCCACGTATCGGCAGGCGACGTGGCGGGTCGGGCAGGATCACCGATCGCGATCATGCCGAACGACCACGGCTCGTCGTCACGCACCAATGGTGTGGTGAGCGCATCGGACACGGATCCCCGGCCGATCGTGACGACGTGGTCGACGTCGTCACGGCGTCCGAGTGCGCCGCCGAGCGAGACCAGGAGACTGGCGACCCCGCCGGTCTCGCCACGTCCACCCAGGCTCAGCTGCCCGTCGAGCCCCCCGGCGAGCACGAGTTGGGCGATGCGCAGGCCACCACCGGTCCGATGCTCGGTCCGGTACATCGACGTCGGCTCCGCTGCCTGCAACGCCAGCGCGGCGTGTGCGCCGATCAGATCGTCGCCGTGGGCGAGGTAGCCGAGTGCTTCGCCGATCAGCGGGTTCCTGCGTTCGGCGAGCGCGCCGATGGCTGCGATTCGTGCTGCCTCCGATTCGTCGGCGTCGACGGCCAGGTCCACGAGCAGGTCATCCGTCCCGCGGTCGGGCACGACGCCGAGCAGGTCGATCAGGCGAGCACGTGCCGCCGCCGTTTCTGCGACACCGAGCGCCGTGGCGACTGCCCGGACGACGGCGGTCGGGTGTTCGTCGGACCAACGCCGCAGTGTCCGATGCGCGTGCAACGTGTCGAGACCACCGGATTCGAGCTCGAAGAGGAGTGACGGCACGGCGCGTGGCTGGTATGGACGACGGATCAGTCGCCAGTTCGCATGCCGCCGCACCAGCGGATCGGGGTCGGCGAGCAGATCGACGAGTGCGGCGTCGGCTGCCGGTCCGGGAATCGCTGCGAGGATCTCCACCCCGGCGAGCGCCGCCACGCCGCGATCGCGGCACAGATCCTGCGCCGCACGAACCAGTCTCCGGCCATCGTCGGGTTGGTTGGTCCGAGCAGCGACCGCGGCGAGCTGATTCGATTGGCGCAACACGGCGAGGACGTCGCCGGCGGCGGCACGCTCGGCGAGGCGTTCGATCTGTGTCACCTCGAGTGGTCGGGGCGCATCACGGTGGAGGACAGGTGGGAACGAGACGATGGGAGCCATGGCGGATCGCTTTCGAAGGGGGGCGGTGCGGTGGGACGGTCAGGTCGCGTCGACGAGTTCGGGAGGAACGTCGGCGTCGATGACCGAGGCGTGCCATCTGGCTTCGCGCCAACCCTTGGGCGTGCGCTTCCAGACGATCGTGGCGATGCAGTCGAACGTCGCCGCGGTCGACCCGACGGTCAGGAACTGTCGGAAGTCGAGTACGGAGTACCCGAGCTCTTCGGTTGCGGTCGCGTGGTAGTCGAGGATCTCCGAGTCGGTCTCGGCGCCCATCATGTCGAGGGTCGCGAACAACTCGTGGAACCACTCTTCCCACTCGGTTCGCGTCCGGATGGCTCGAGGTTGACCGGATGCGTCGACATCGACGATCCCGTAGTCGTCGTCACACAACTCGGACAGTGTTCCGTAGTCGTGGTCACGGACGCATCGCAACAGCGCAACGGTCTGTTCGAAGAACGGTCGCGTGGCGTACTGGGCGGGTGGACGATCGAGCGGGGACGCCTTGCGGCTCACAGCGGCGTCACGTCGGACGGTGGCGGTGGTGTTGGGGGTGGTGTGAGGGGTGGTGTGGGCGGTGGCGTGGGGGGTGGTGTTGGGGGTGGTGTTGGGGGTGGAGACGCTCATGGGGACCTTGCAGAGTGGTGTTGGACGAGAAGGTGACGTCCCGGCACCAGGAGGCGTGTGCCGGGACGTCAGATGTGGGGAGTGGGGTCGGTGGTGGGGTCGGGTGGGGGCCGGGTGGTGGGGGTCGGTGGTAGGGGTCGGTGGTGGGGTCGGTGGTGGGATCGTGGTGGTGGTGTGAACGGTTCGGCGTGGCTCAGATGCCCGCCGGGGCCCTGGTGTCGGCGTCGACCGTCAGAGCGTCGACGTCGAGACCGCCGCTCTCGCCGTAGCCGTCCTCACGGGACTTGAGCAACGCGATCGACAGCACCAGGAGTCCGAACAACGGCTTGGCCAGCACGTCGGCGATGGAGTAGCCGACCTGACGTGTGACCTCCGCCGTGGCCGGGTTGTCGATGACCATCGGCGCGATGTAGGCGAGCGGGTACACGCCCCACGTCGCGAGGATCACGTAGCGCAAACCGTCGACCGTCTTGCGCACGGTGCCGCTCTGGCGGCCGAGCGACTTGCCGAGCTCTACGAAGAGCACATAGAGGATGTACAGGAACGGGATCGTGCCCATCACACCCCAGAACACGCGGGTGCCGGTCGCATCGACGTCGGCGATCTCACCGGGCCAACCGAGGGCGATCATCGCAACGGCGGCGATCGTGAGTCGGATCAGCAGGCTGCGTGTCGTGTCCTTGGCGAGCTTGAGGACGACGACGAGCTCGGCCAGCAGCAGTGGGACCGTGAGCAGCCAGTCGACGTAGCGGTAGCCCTCGTTGAACGGCGCGCCGTCCTGGACGTATTCGCTTCCGGTGAAGCTGAAGGCGTCGGACCACGAGCTGAAGATGCGGACGTAGTGGTAGAGCGCGATGCCGACCACGAGGGTGGACAGCGTGATCGCCATCCGATGACGCGGTGCAACTCGGTTCCTGACGAGCAGGAAGAACACGAACGCTGCACCCATGCTGGCGATCACGAACGAGAACGCGTTGTAGACCAGGTTGTACTGACCTTCGCTCAGTGTGAGCTCCATGTCGATGCTCCTTGGTTGGGAGAGGGCTTTGGATGACTACCCGACGGGCGGTGCATCCGAACTTATCGACGTTCAGTACGATTTATCATGATTTAGTCAAAAATAATTCGGAATCGGCTACAGTGGTGTTGTGACCAGCCCGACCGCGGACCGAATCGACCTCCAGACCGCCGCGGTCGAGCTCGGCGTCCACTACCAGACCGCCTACCGATGGGTGCGTTCCGGCCGCCTTCCGGCACGGCGCATCGGAGGGAGGTACGTCGTCGATCGCTCGGATCTCCGAGCGGTCGAGCAGGATCGGTCCGAGCCCGCATCGCCGACCCGACCGAGCGCTCTGCGGCTCGAACGAAGCGGCGGCCGCATGCATGGGTTCCTCATCGACGGTGACGAAGCGGCGGCCCGCCAGCTCGCCGGACGCCTCATCGATGAAGGCACCCCGGTCGTCGAACTGGTGCAGCGCGTCCTGGTGCCGTCGCTCGCTCGTATCGGACAGGCGTGGCACGACGGTGATCTGTCGATCTGGGTCGAGCACCGGTCGTCGGCGATCGTCGAGCGGATCCTCGGCGAGATCACACCGAACCCACGCGGGCGACGGCGCGGCACGGCGGTGGTGGCGGCGATCTCCGGAGATCGTCACTCCTTGCCGACGACGATGGCGGCGGTGGCGCTCCGAGACGACCAGTGGCACGTCCACCACCTCGGGGCAGACATCCCTGTGGCCGAGTTGGTCGAATTCTGCCAGGCGCACGAGGTCGACTTCGCGGTGATCACGTCAACGAACCCGTCGACGCACGCCGATGCGCTCGAGGCGTCCACCCGGCTTCGTGCGAGCGGCATACCGACCCTCGTCGGCAGCCCGGGCCGGACCCTCGAGGAGCTCACCGCCGCGGCGCGCGCAACCACACGGCGATCGACGGCGGGAGCGCAGTGAGATGGGCCTCGTCGACGGGTTCGCAAGCGCGGCCGGCTCGGTGGTCGGCGACGTGAAAGACCGTGTCGTCGCAGCGACCACCGGGTTGTTCTCGCACGGCCCCCGGCCACTCGAACACACCCTCGACCACGCACCCGACCCGGGCCTGCTCGGCCCTGACTCGGTGTCGTGGCGAGTGATCGGTGACGCGACCGCGTTCGTGGGCGGCATCAGAGCACTGCTGGTGCAGACCGCCCACCCCGAGGTCGTCGCCGGCGTCGAGCAGCACTCGCGCTACCGAGACGATCCGCTCGGCCGTCTCACTCGCACGTCGTTGTACGTGACCGAGACCACCTACGGCGCGATGCCCGAGGTCGAGTCGGCGGTAGCGACGGTGCGAGGCGCCCATCAGACGGTGCGCGGTCGCTCCGGGCGCGATCGGCCCTACTCCGCCGGGCACCCCGGCATGGCCGCGTGGGTCCACAACGTCCTGACCGATTCGTTCCTCGTGGCCTATCAGGAGTACGGACCACAGCGGTTGTCCTCTGCCGACGCCGATCGGTTCGTCGAGGAGCAGACGCGCATCGGCGCCCTCCTGGATGCCGACCCGCTCCCGCTCACAGCGGACGATCTCGCCCGGTGGATCGGCGAACACCCCGACCTCGCCCGATCCGACGAACAGGCCCACGCCATCGAGTTCCTCCGCGATCCGCCGCTGTCGGTCCCTGTGAAGATGGGCTACCAGTTGCTCTTCAACGCGGCGGCCGCCACCTTGCCCGACCGAATCGCCGGCATCCTGGGGCTCGAGCCGCCGCGAGGTGGGCGGCAGATCGGCCAGGCGGCGGTGACGAGCCTGCGGTGGGCGCTGGGCTCATCGCCATCGTGGCACCTCGCCCTCGTCCGATCCGGCGCCGAGGTCCCCGACGGCATCTTCCGTCAACCCCTCCCAGCGGGCGCTCAGGGCATGCGATCACGCTCTGACGACGCCTGATCGCTCGCCGGCGGGGGTCGGTGGTCCGGTGCCGATACGTTGTCGGGCTCATGGATCAGATCGAGGCCCGCAAGACATGGCGCACCGTCGAGCCGGTGCACTCGATGATCTACTTCGTGCCCGAAGGACCTGCCCAGTACGAGCGTGTGGGTGTCGCCGACACACGATCGTGCTACTTCGCCTCGCGGTCGGCGGCGCTCGGCCCGGCATCGGCGGAGCTCGTGATCGCAACGTTCTACAATTTCGAACCCGGCACGGTTCGGGCTGCCATGGATGGTGTGTGGGTGGCGACGACGCCGTCGGCGTTGCTGGACGCACGCGTGACGGCGGCCGATCTCGGACTACGCCGTCTCCTCGGTGATCACATCGGCGGTACCGCGATCGTCGAGGCCGCCGAGCTCGCCCGTGCGGCCGCGCTCGCTGCCTGCGATCACCTCGAAGGTCGACCGCTGTTCGCCGGCCATGCCCACCTCGACTGGCCCGAGGATCCGCACCTGGTGTTGTGGCACGCGCAGACGCTGCTGCGCGAGTTCCGCGGCGACGGTCACATCGCCGCCCTGGTCGCCGCCGACGTGTCGGCCGTGGAGGCGCTGATCACACACGGCGGCAGCGGCGACATCGGCGCCGCGGTGCTGAAGTCCACCCGGAACTGGAGCGACGCAGCCTGGACGGCGGCGAGTGATCGGTTGATCGATCGGGGTTGGCTCGAGCCCGACGGTACCCTCACCCCGCTCGGTGCCGAGCGGCGCGGATGGGTCGAGGATCGCACGGACGAGCTCGCGTTGCCCGCCTACGAGGCGATCGGCGATGACGGCTGCCGGCGTCTTCGTGAGCTCGTTCGGCCCATGAGTCGCGCCGTGGTCGCCGGCGGCGGTCTCCCGGTCTGAACACGGCGACGGCCCGGCGGGCCGTCAACCGACGACGGCGGCGAGCGCCGCATCGAGGACCCGCGCTCCGTGCTGCAGCGCCGAGGTCTCCCACGCCGGGTCGTCGGGCGTCGAGCACCGGAGGTGATGACGCAGGATCGACGCGTGGACGGGATCGTCGGCGTCGCCACGACGCCGAACCCAGTGCTCGGCGCGTTCTGCGAGGATCATCGTGGTGTCGTCGCACGTGCCAAGCTCGAGCGTGACCGCTCGCCACGTCGCTCCGGGCACCCGTCGGGCGAGTCCGGTCGCGATCTGGCCGCGATTCCTTGGTGCGCTGGCGTCCGGCCGCGTCGTGTTCTCGACCCGTTCCCCCGGGAATCGGTCTCGGGTCCATCTGTCGTCGTCCGATCCGAGCGGGGGTTGAGCCAGGAGTGTGGCGGCGCCGATTCGCCGTGGCCGGTGTGGAGATCGACGGCGAGGATCTCGGAGGCGCCCGACAGGCGATCGCCGATCACGTCGCCGATGATCGAGTTCGACTCCTCGGTTCGGTCGCCGGCGAAGTACAGCCCGTCGGGGTGCGAATGCTGTCCCTGCGTCACCGCTGCCTTCACCCAGGCGTAGCCGTGTTCGCGCACCAGCTCGCGAGTGCGCACGAGCAGCGATTCATCGGACGGCGGAACACCGCCATCCGGGCAGAGCAGCGGGTGCATCAGCGCGTAGGCCGGGTTGGGCGCCGGCAGGTGTTCGTCGCGCGCCCAGTTGCGGTTGAGGTCGACGTTCGACTCGTTCTGGCGGCGCCACCACGCCATGCCCCACGGATTGACGGCGTGGACGAAGAGGACGACGACGTCGTCCAGCAGGGGGAGGCTCGACCATCGCGCAAGCGACTCGCACATGATCGGTGACGCAGCGAAGCCCTCCACGCCGTGCACACCGGCCAGGACGACGAGGGCGCGTTCGGGCGAGTCGGCGCCTGGCTGGGTGACGTCGATGGTCAGTGCGAGATCGTGCGGGCCCCGTGCGGAGATCGGATGCGCCACGACGTCACAACCCGCATCGGCAGCAGCCATCCGACAGCGCGTTCGGCACTCCTCGTAGCTGACGGGGAAGCGGGCGCCGCGCATCGTCCGAGGCGTAGGCCGGCGAGTCGATCAGCCGATCGAGTCGGCGATCCGGTCGGTGCTCGGTCGCACGATCGACGTGTACGTGTCGGTGACGGCCCGGTACTTCATCAGTCCATCCAGATCGGGCCGTCGTCTCCGGGGTGTTGGGGGCGAGTCGCATGCCGTAGTGGCGGTCGACCGGTCCGTACCGGGGCGAGCGGGTGACGTTCATGTCGTTGCTCCTTGCTCGGCGGCGAAATGGTCGGTCGCGCTGACGATCTGCATCATCTCCCGCGCCACCATCGGGCCGGCGTTCTGGTTCTGGCCCGTGACGAGGTTGCCGTCGACCACCCAATGGTTGGCGAGCGGATCACGGAACCTGGTGCGGCTCTCGAACAGCGCACCCAGGGCTCGCATCTCGGCCTCCGGATGGAGCGGGGTCGACTCGATCCCGAGCTCGCGCACCTGCTTGTCGGTGACGGCCGAGATCCGGCGACCCGCGACCAGCGGCTGGCCGTTCGGAGCCGTGGCGTTGCGAAGTCCGAGCGGGCCGTGACACACCCCGCCGATCACCTTGCCCAAGGCGTTTGCCTCGGTCATCTTCCGGCCGAGATCCTCGGAGAAGCCGAAGTCGAACGCTGCGCCCCATCCACCGGCGAGAAAGACGAGGTCGTAGCGGGTCATGTCGAGATCACCGATCGCGAGCGAGTCGGTGACCTGGCCCCTGAACCGGTCATCGGCGAGGAAGCGGTCGTCATCGGCGCAGCGGACCACCGGCTTCAGCGACAGCGGATCGACGGGAATCACGCCGCCGAGCGGGCTGGCGACGTCGACCTCCATGCCGGCATCGGCGAATGCGTAGTAGGGCACGGTCATCTCGCTCGCGAAGACGCCCGTCGGTTTGCCGATGCCCATGACCGCGGTGTTGGTGGCGACGACGAGCGCACGGCGACCGGCGAGATCGACAAGGGTGCTCAACGGGTCCGCCGGGTGCATGCCGAGCTTCTGGATCGCCCGGCGCAGCAGTCGTGCCGGAGGTGGCGGCTGCTCCATCGCGACTCCACGTCGCGGACGGCGCGACGCGTACGGCCACGGGTGGTTGCGTTCGGGCACCGCGCGGGCGCGCTCGATCTTCACGACGTGGCGGAGGTGTGCGAACACCGCCGACGCCGACTCGTCGTGCCAGCGGTTGACCGCCTCGATCGGATCGGCGTCGAGGTCGTACAGCTCCCACTGGTCGGGTACGGGCTGGGTCCGGTACTCGTCGCCGCCCGACCCGTTCGCCGCCAGGTGGCGGATGCCCGGTTCGGTCCAGGTCGCAGGATCGTCGAACGTTCGGACCAGCTTCCAGAGGTGTCCGGATCCACCGCTCGCCTCGTCGTCGGCGACGCGGACGACCACGCCCTCGAAGTTGGATCCGACGTGGGCAGGCACGCGGATCCGCAGCGGCGCGGGCGGCGGGTCGGTGCGACCGAGCCGACGGGCGACACCCGACGCGCCGGTGTCTCCCTCGAGCATGTTGTCCCGCGTCATCAGGTAGACGGCTCGACCGGCATCGGGTGGCGCAACGCCGTCGACGACAGGCATGAGGTTTCGTCCCGGGAGCGGATGCACCTCCGAGAACGACTCCCTGAGCACCGCGGCGGTGGTCGCCTCGTCGATGCCCGCTGCCGCGAGCAGTGTGGGGACGATGTCGATGTGCGACGTCGGAGCGTGGCCGACGATCGAGCCGGTGGTGGCGTCGGGACCGATGCGCGCGATCGAGAACGGAACGCGTGTGGCCTCGTCGTAGAGCGTGAACCACTTCTGGTGCAGCCCGCCATGGGCGCCGACGAGGTCCCCGTGGTCGGATGTTCGCACGATCACGGCATGTTCCGATCCGGCGTCGGTGACCGTGCGACGCACCCGATCGATCGGGCCGTCGACCTCGGCGTGGAGGCGGTAGTAGAGGTCACGGTAGTCCTGCGCCTTCTTGTCGTAGAGGCGCGCGACCGCAGCGGCCGGTCCGTAGCCCGACGGGTACGCAGCGCGATATGCGATCTGGGCAGCGGGCTTCGCCGCGAGGTCTTCGTCGGCGGTCGGCGGCGCCGGTATCGGCGGCGGATCGAGCGGGGACGGAGTCGTGAGGGGGCTGCCGCGTCGCGCCCACAGCGGGAACAGCACGATGTCGTGAGGGTTGACGAAGCTCGCGACGAGCAGGAACGGTCGCAGTGCGTCGGCGTCGCCCGCACGTCGCCGTTGGTAGCGGTCCTCCAGCCAGGCGACGATCCTCGCTGCGATCAGCGGATCGCGGCGAACACCGGCGTCGGCGAGTGCGCCGCCGTGCGGCTCGGGCCCGACCCAGCCAGAGAAGCCGTAGGGGCCGAGCGGGTCCGCGTCGAGGTAGCGCTCGACAGCGACGTCATCGACGACTCCGTCGCTGTCGTTGGTGCGAAGCCGCTGTCCGGACCCGTCGTGGAGGTCGGCGTGCGAGATGTGCCACTTGCCGTCGTAATGGGTGTCGTAGCCGGCCGCGCGGAACCAGTTCCCGAGCGTCGGCACCTGGCACTCCGGCAGCCAACGCATCCGGGAATCGTCGGACATCTTGCCGAGCCCGTCGGTCTGGGTGACGCCGTGCAGATCCGGGTACTGCCCGGTGAAGAGAGTCGGGCGACTGGGCACGCACGCCAGCGAACCGGTGTAGTGACGTCCGAAGTTCACGGCATGCTCGTCGAACCAGGCGGCGCCGGTCAGGGTGTCGCGGCGCCAGCGACCGAGAGCGTCGGTTTCATAGGGAGGCGCGGCGCGCTCCTCGTCGGTCATGATCACGATGACGTCGGGCCGAGTGGTGTGGTCGCTCGTCACGTGCGCTCCCGTTCGTCGAAGTGTTCCGTCAGTCCGCCGAGCATCTCGTCGGACGCGGCCGCGAGCTTGCGGCCGACGACTCGGGCGAGCAGTTGCCGCGGAGGCCGAACGCCCGCGTCGATGTCGGTCGTCAGCGTCGCGTGTGTGCCGTCGCCGTGCGGTTCGAGTCGCCAGGTGTTGACGACCGACCCGATGATCGGGGGCAGACCGCAGATCGTGTACGAGAGCGACGAGCCCGTCTCCCACGAACGCACCGTCTCGGTCAGTGTGGTTCGGCCGACCTGGATGCGACGTGTCGTGCCGACTCCCTCCTCCTGCTCGGTGAGCAGGCACGAATGGTCGACGTTCGGCGCCCACGCGCTGATCGACGCGAAGTCGGCCAGGACCTTCCAGATTGCCTGCGGCGCCGCTTCGATCAGGGCGGTTCGTTCGACCGTCGTCATGTCGCCGGCCGGTTCCGCCCTGCGGGCATCCAGTTCGGGCCGGCCGTCCGATCGATCCGTTCGACGAAGCGATCGCCGACTGGACCGACCAGTTCGATGAAACGCAACGTGAGCTCCAACCCGAGTGCCTGCCACGCCGTGACAGCGAGATCGTCGAGGCGGTCCTCGAGCTGCTGTCGATATGCGATACCACGTTCGTTGACCGCGCCGTCGGTGACGAACCCGCGCCCGGCCAGCGACTCGTACGCGTCTCGCAGCGAGTCGTCGTCGGCGCCCCGGCTGCGCGCCAGCCAGTCGTCGTCGTAGGCGCGCCACGCTCCGTCGAGGATGCCGGCCTCGACGGCGCCGATTCCCTCGGCGATCTGGATCGCCCAGTGCGTGTCGCCTCGCCACTCGCGGATGCAGTTGACGGCGAGCCACGCCGAGAGCATCGGATCGTCCTCGCGCCGGCGCCTGAGGTGGGCTGCGAACATCGGGTGCCCCGCAACCGAGAGGCGATCGGCAGCCGCCCACAACGGTTCGGCAAGCTCGGCCAGACCGTCGCAGATCTCCGGTGCGTACTCGTGCAGCCCGGTCACGACCGCAGCGTCGCGGGCCCGGGCCGCGTCCTCGAACGTGGTGGTGGTGCGGCATGCGTCGAGCGCGAGCGCGACGAAGTCTGGGTGGATCGAGTAGAACGCGGCGGTCACCACGTCGTTGCCGGCCTCGCCGAGTCGGCCGGCTCGCGTGGCGATGTAGTAACCCAAGCCGTTCGGCACTCCGAGCGCGGCGTAGTTGGCGATCGCGGTCGGATCCCAGTAGATCCATCCGATCAACCTGTGGGACTGGAACGCGGCGCGCCGACCGAGGTCGCCCCACCCGTTCATGTGGTTCCGGTCCACGGCCCGGTCATCCTGCGATGAAGTCGATCAGCAGTCGGGCGAGCTCGGGTCCACGGTCCTCTTGGAGGAAGTGACCACCGCCCTCGATCGTCACGTGGCGGTCGTGCCGGGCGCCGGGCACCTTGGCCCGGAACGGTCGGTCGCCACCCCTGGTCACCGGATCGCCGTCGCTGAAGCAGAGCAGGAAGGGCCGCTCGAATCGCTCGAGGACCTTCCAGGCCGCCTCGTTGTCGGCCGTCGCCGGATCGTTCGCGCTGGTGGGCACAAGCGAGGGGAAGATGCGGGCCCCGGCCTTGTACGAGTCGTCGGGGAAGGGGGCGTCGTACGCGGCGATCACCTCGTCGGGCAGCTCGGTGGTGGTGGCCCGGTCGATGAGTTGACCGATCGGGAACACCGGAGACTCTTGGCTGAACTTCTGCCACTGGAGGAACGCCTCGCTCGCTGGTCCGTGGCCGGTCGGGAGGCCGGTGTTGCCGATGGCGATGCGGGCGTAGCGGTCGGGGTCGAGCGCGACGAGTCGCAGGCCGACGAGCCCACCCCAGTCCTGTCCGAAGAACGTGATGTCGCGCACGTCGAGGTGATCGAACAACAACGATCGCATCCACTCGACGTGGCGGGCGTAGGTGTAGTCGGTCATCTCGGTGGGTTTGTCGCTGCGTCCGAACCCGACCAGATCGGGGGCGATCACCCGGTGGCCGCCGGCGGCGAGGATCGGGACCATGTGCCGGTACAGGTAGCTCCACGAGGGCTCCCCGTGCATCAGCAGCACCGGCGCGGCGGCGGTCGGCCCCTCGTCGACGTAGTGGACGCGCAGCGCACCACCGTCGCCGTCGGGGATGTCGGCATAGTGGGGCGCGAACGGGTAGTCGACGAGCTCGGCGAAACGTTCGTCGGGCGTGCGGACGGTCTGCATGGGCGCTCCTGTTCAGCGGATGTCGGTCGGGGCCGGGTGGATCACGGGATCTCGATGCGATGGAGGTCGTCGCCGACGTGCACGTCGCCGTCGAAATGAGCGGCGGCCAGCTCGCGCCATGCCGATCGCGTGGAGTCGTCGGATGGGGCGAACCCCGGGACATAGTGGGTCAGCAACAGTGCGCCGACGCCCGCTCGTGCCGCCGTCTGAGCCGCTTGCTCCGGCGACGAGTGGTAGTCGAGGGTGTCCCGGAGGCGTTGGATCGGGATGTTGGCGATGATGTCCTTGCGGATCACGGTGTGCACCAGCGCATCGGCGCCGAGACACAACTCGTCGAGCGTCACGCAGGGCACGGTGTCGCCGGCGAGCGCGACCGACGACCCGTCGTGCTCGAGCCGGAAGCCGATGCTCGGTTCCACCGGTTGGTGATCGGTCGGGGCGACCGCGATGCGAACGGTGCCGTGCTCGGCCGGCAGCATGCTCTCGCCGGCGGTGACCTCCACGACTTCGACCATGGGTGCCTGCAGCAGGTCGTCGTGGTGAGCGATCCGATAGGAGATGTCGGGGGACAACGACTCGATCAGGTGGTTGACCACCCGGGCGACCCCCGGTGGGCCGATGACTCGCAGCGGGGTGGGCTCGAACGTCGTGATCCAGTGGGTGGTGATGACGTCGTTGAGGTCGGTGAGGTGATCGCTGTGGAGGTGGGTCACGAGCACCGCGGTCAACTCGTTGACCGACACGCCGGTCGCCGCAAGCCGCATCAGCGCGCCGCGACCGACATCGACGAGGAAGTGGTCACCTGCGCCGGACACGAGGGTCGACGGCCCGGCCCGATGCGGATCGGGGATCGGGGATCCGGTACCGAGCAGGGTGACCGTCAGCACGTCGGCGTTCGCTTCACTGGCGGCTCATCTCGGAGCGGGCCTCGGCGTCGTGGGCCTCGGCGTCCTGCTTCGACAAGAGTTGGATGACGACCTCGTGCAGCTTCCCTGCGAACGCGTACGGCGGGTCGTACCGATCGGACACCGGGGAACCGTGGTCGTACGCGATGCTCGGGCCCACCGACGACATCATCCGCATGAACAACGGGAGTTCGGCCGATCCGGCCGGTTGGCCGTTGACGTCGAGCGACATCGAACCGGTTGTGCCGTCGCTACGGCGCAGTCGCGCCACCAGCGTCGAGTGGCCGGCAGGCACCGCCACATCGGATTCGAGCACGGTGTGGTCGTCGAACGCGTTGTAGTCGATGACCAACCGATCGTCCTGGATGAAGACGGAGATCCCCGAGTTCTGCGTGCCGGTCGCGAAGATCACGCCGTCCTGTCCGGATTCGCGGGTCACGGTGGCGGTCAGATCGAAGGAGCGTCCGCCGATCGCCGCGCCTGCCTGGGCGGGCATCGGCGACATCGGTGGCCGGTAGACGTAGCGGCGCGCCGCTGGATGTGGTGAGTTGGCGCGGAAGCGTGCGCCGAACAGCTCGAACATCCGGTCGTCGATCGGCAGTACGCCGTGCCGCTCGGCCTCCTGCCACCAGAGATCGATCAGCGCGGCGAGCTGCTCCGGCTCCTCGTCGGCGAGATCACGGCACTCAGACCAGTCGTCGGAGAGCCGGTACAGCTCCCACCGCTCGGTGTCGTAATCGGCGCCCTGGGTGTGCTTGCACACCGCCTTCCACCACGCCTCGCCGTCGCCGACCACGATGGCCCGGCTGCCGGCCATCTCGAAGTACTGCAACGTGTTGGTCGCCGGTGCCGAGTGATCGGCGAGAACCGACGCGAACGACTTCCCGGTGACCGGGAGCTGCTCGACGCCGTGGTACGTGTCGGGCGGCGTGATGCCGATCAGGTCATAGATCGTCGGGACGATGTCGGCCACGTTCACGAACTGACGGCGCATCGTCCCGGTCTGGTCGGCTGTGATGTACCCGGGCGCTCGCACGATCAACGGTACGTGAACCCCACCTTCATGCGTGTTCTGCTTGTACCACTTGAACGGGGTGTTGCCGCACTGTGCCCAGCCCCACGGGTAGTTGGTGTGACTGTGCGGCCCGCCGATGTCGTCGATCCTCGCGATCGCGTCGTCGGGTGTCTCGAAGATGCCGTTGAAGAACTTCATCTCGTGCATGACACCGAACGGGCCGCCCTCCTGCGACGCGCCGTTGTCGGCCAGCACCATCACCACCGTGTTGTCGAGCTGTCCCAGATCGCCGAGCCCGTCGACGAGCCGACCGATCTGGTGGTCGGTGTGGTCGAGGAAGGCAGCGAACGCCTCCTGCAGACGGCAGGCCAGCCGGCGCTGGTTCGCAGGAAGGTCGTCCCAGGCGTCGACTCCCGGGTTGCGTGGTGCGAGCTGCGTACCTGCGGGAATCACTCCGAGCGCGAGCTGACGTTCGAACCAGCGGGCCCTCACCACGTCCCATCCCTCGTCGAACTTGCCCCGGTACTTCTCGAGATAGTCGGCGGGCGCCTGGTGCGGGGCGTGCGTCGCACCGAACGGGACGTAGGCGAAGAACGGACGGTCGGGCCGTACGCCCGTGCTGTCCGAGACCATCGTCAGGAGCTGGTCGATCAGGTCCTCCGACACGTGGTAGCCGTCCTCGGGTCTGCCCGGCGGATCGATCGGGTGGTTGTCGCACACCAGCTCGGGATGGAACTGATCCGTCTCACCTTCGAGGAAGCCGTAGAAGCGATCGAAGCCACGCGCCAACGGCCACTGGTCGAACGGTCCCGCAGCCGAGCACTGCTCCATCGGCGCGAGGTGCCACTTACCGACGCAGAAGGTGGCGTACCCCACGTCGCGCAGCACCTCGGCGACCGTCGCCGCGTGGTTGCTGATGTGGCCGAGCTGGTTCGGGAAGCCGGTGCGGAAGTTCGAGACCGCCCGCATCCCGACCGCGTGTTGCGAGCGCCCGGTGAGCAACGAGGCACGCGTCGGCGAGCACAGCGGCGTCACGTGGAAGTTGGTGAACTGGAGGCCGCCCGCTGCGAGCGCATCGACGTTCGGCGTGTCGATGTCGGAGCCGTAGCACCCGAACTGGGCGAAACCGGTGTCGTCGAGAAGCACGACCACGACATTGGGCGCTTCGGAGCCTGGGTGCGGCGGCTCGTCGAACCAGGCAGTGGAGTCGGCGACGGTCCGGCCGATGGTGCCATCGAATCGTGACGGCCGGGTCATGAAGGTGCCTCCGTACCAGCCAGCAATTCGTCGATCGCATGGATCCACGTCCGCCGGATCTGTCGTGGGGTGCGTTCGTGCGTGCGTCGCATCACGTCCCACGAGTCGGGTGACGCGAGCGTGTCGATGAGGGCGACGAGGTCGGCGCGGCGAGCGGGCGTCATGGCGTCGACCTCCGGTGCGAAGCAGATCCGCACCTGCGCGGCGAGGGCGGACCGCTGCTCGTCGGCGGCGGCCGCCAAGGGCGCATGGTCGAGGGCTCGCAGGCGCCCGAGCGCCATGATCGCTCCGGCCGACTCGTACAGCTCACTGCGCGCATCGACGAAGGCGATGACGCGATCCGCGAGCGGGCTGTCTGCGATCGAGGAGATCTGCAACAGGTGACCGAACCGTTCGCGGAAGCGCAGGAACGCCTGGTGTTGCATGTCTTCGAGCCCGTCGAAGTAGCGGAAGATCGTCGAGGCCGAGACCCCCGCTCGCGTTGCGACCTCGTCGATCGGCGGCGGCACGCGGCCCTCCTGGAGGATCTCGAACACGGCGTCGATGACCGATGCTCGATTCCGCTCGCGCCGCGCGCGGCGGCCGTCGATCAGCTCGGGTTCTGCGGCGGCCCCACGCACCATGGCCGCGACCATATCGAAATCGTCAGACAATTGCGAGTCGAACTCTCATTTGTTCGGACGGCGATCATGCGGCGGCCAGGTGGTCGTCGCACGCAGACGGCGGTCAGTCGTTGGCGCTCTCGGAACTGGCCACGAGGAGTCCGTCGGCGTCGATCACCGTCGCGACGTCGCCGGAGTCGTTCCAGACCTCGTCGTCGGAACACCAGAAGCGTTCGGTCGCCGTGTCGTCCCCGCAGCCGCTCGAGAGCGTGACGGTGGCCCCCGCCGGCAACTCGAACGGCCCGAAGAGGTAGAGGTGCATCCGACCGTCGTCGCCAACGGTCCACCTGGTGAGATCGACCGGTTCGTCACCATCGTTCGTCAACCGGACCCACTCGTCGTTGCCGGCACCCTCGAACTGGATGGACAGGGTGACGGCACGGGCCGCTCCGCCGGCGGGGGGCCGGGGAGGAAGTTGGGCGACGATCTCCGTGGTCGGAGGCGCGAGGACGGGCATCGTTGCGTCCGACCCCGAGCCGGGGGCCGTTTCCACATCGTCGGTCTGGGGCAGGCCGATGTCGGGAACGACGGCCGAGTCGGCGACCGGAACGCTCAGACCCGGTTCGTCCGCAGTGAGGATCTGGGGTGAATCGCTCCGTCGAGGCGAGATCGCGACCCCCACCATCAGGCCGACGATCCCGGCCGCGGCCCAGCCCCAGAACGGGTGGCGGTGACGTGGGGGCTCGGCACCGGCGAGCGGTGCCTCGATTGCGGCGGGAACGTCGCGGGTCGGCTCCTTCGTTCGGACGAGCGGCACCACGACACCGGGGGATTCGGGTGATGGCGACGGCGACCCGCGTCCCCCGAGCGGTGGCTCGTCGGGCGACACCCGTCGCTCGGCGAAGGCGGGCCATTGCGCCCATGTGGCGACCGGCTCCAGCGCAGGGTGGGGCGGATCCCAGGACCTCGCCGTCGCCGGTGCCGCGACATCGATGGCGGTGTGCGGCCCGGGCGCGCGATCGAACGAGACGATCGCGATCGGCGAAGGCGGCCCCCACACATCGATCGGTCCCCACACATCGATCGAGGGAGGCGGCCATCCGTTGGGCGGTGGCGCGGCGACCTCCTCGGATGATGGTGGTGGCAGACGCCACCGCGACGGAGTGGTCCGACCGATCGGCCGACCGGGCGCGTCACACTGAGGCGTTGCCCTGCCTCTGCTGGTCGGTGCCTCCCACATGTCTCGATCCACCCGCCACTCGACACCCGGGCCGCTCCCGGAAGGTGATGTTCGCCCCCACTTCAGCACACTCCGTGGCCGTACGGGTGTCATCGACGTCACAATCAGGGTCGTCACAATCGGGGTCAGACCCCGAATGTGACGTCAGCGGGTGACCCCATCGACTCGGGCGGCGTCGGCGACGGCGGCGGCGACACGTTGCGAGACCGATTTGTCGAATACGGGCGGCATGATGAACGTCTCGCTCAGCTCCGCATCGGTCACCGATTCGGCGATCGCCTTGGCTGCGGCGAGCTTCATGTTCTCGGTGATGTCGGTCGCACGTGCGTCGAGCGCACCCCGGAAGATGCCGGGAAACGCGAGCACGTTGTTGATCTGATTCGGGTAGTCGCTCCGTCCGGTCCCCAACACCCGCACGCGGCCCTCGGCGAGCTCGGGCCGGATCTCGGGGTCGGGGTTGGCCATCGCGAAGACGATCGGGTCGTCGGCCATCGATGTGACGTCGTCGACGGTGAGGATGTCGGGAGCGCTGACACCGATGAAGACGTCGGCGCCGTGCATGACGTCGGACAGCGAACCCGTCTTGCGCTCGGGGTTGGTGTTCTCCGCGAACCACTGCTTCCACGTGTTGAGCCCGTCGCGACCGTCGTACACGGCACCACGCGAGTCGACGCCGACGATGTCGGTCGCACCGGCACCGAGGAGGATCTTGCCGATGGCGACGCCGGCCGCGCCCACGCCCGAGATCACGATCGACAATTCACCCATCCGCTTGCCCGTGACGCGCAGCGCGTTCTGGAGCGCCGCCAGCGTGACGACCGCCGTACCGTGCTGGTCGTCGTGGAAGACGGGGATGTCGAGCAACGCCTTGAGCGCCTCCTCCACCTGGAACGCACCCGGCGCGGCGATGTCTTCGAGATTGATCCCGCCGAAGGTGGGCGCGAGCCGGACGACGGTCTCGATGATCTCCTCGGGCGATGACACGTCGAGGCAGATCGGAAAGGCGTCGACGCCGCCGAACTCCTTGAAGAGCAGCGCCTTGCCCTCCATGACCGGCATCGCACCCTTCGGTCCGATGTTGCCGAGTCCGAGAACAGCGGATCCGTCGGACACGATCGCGACCGTGTTCTTGCGGATCGTGTACTCGTCGGCCATCGACTCGTCGTCGGCGATCGCAGTGCAGACGCGCGCCACGCCGGGGGTGTAGGCCATCGAGAGATCTTCCTGGTCGCCGACCGGGCAGAGCGGGAGCACCTCGATCTTGCCGCCTTCGTGCATCCGGAACGTTCGGTCCCACCAGTCGTGCAGGGTGACGCCCGTGGTGTTGCGCACCGCCTCGACGACCACGGCCTGGTGCTCGACGCTCGTGCAGTTGACGACGATGTCGCGATCGACCTGCTCGCCCTTCGCGACGAAGGCGTCGACCGCGAAGATGTTGCCGCCAGCTTCGCCGATCGCCGTGGCGAGGCGACCGAGCACGCCCGGGACATTGCTCAGCGAGATACGGAGGTGGATCGAGTACTGCGTGGCGGGTGGGCGTGACATACCGCGACGGTAACCGCCGTCCGGGCTCACGCCCCAGAGGTCGGTGGGCATGTTCGGGGCGAGTCAGACGGCGGCAGCTCCGACGTCGGATCGCCAGTCGGCCGGCTCCGGGAAGAGATGGCGGATCCCGAGTGGGGCGCGGAACGGTCGCCAGTCACCGATCGGTCGTCGCAACCGATCGCTGATCGCGTAGATGACGGCCGGGTTGAAGCCGAGACCGCTGTGGCTCCCCAGGACCTCGATGTTCTCGCGCTCGGGACCGATCGACTCGATGCACTGCCACCACCGCACGACACCATCGGTCCGCGTGTAGATCGCGGTCGTCGGCACCTCCAACGGGCCGCCGTCGAGCCCGGGAAGTAGCTCCTCGGTGTCGATGCTGTGGGTCGGCTTGAGCCGGTCGTAGAGACCCGACACCGCCGACCGGTCGTTCGGATTGATGCGGAACGGGCTGCCCAGGGTGATCACCTGCCGGATCGCGTCCGGGTACCGGCGGGCGAGGCGACGGGCGTAGATGCCACCCAGACTCCAACCGATCAGTGTCACCGGCTGGTCGTGGCGCTCGTGCAGCATCTCCAGTCGCTCGACCAAGCCGTCGACCACGTGGGCGGTCGGCCCCAGATTGCGACCGAGCCGCCAGCCGTGCACCCAGTAGCCCTGGCTCTGCAGCACCGAGCGCAACGGTGCCGTCGACGGATCGCCGGCCAGGAAGCCGGGGAGGACCAGGACGGGATGGTTGTCACCGCGCCCGATCATGCGCAGCATCGGTGAGGCGGCCGTGATCGCGCCGAGCTCGAACACAGCTCGCGATTCCATCAGACGCAGCAGGGGTGACGGCGCCGCCACTCGGGGATTGCGAGAGCTCGACATGGACCGAGCGTAGATCGGCACACCCTCGCCGTCGGTGTTCGGGCACCGGTGGCGATAACGCTGTGACGGCGTGCGCGCTCTCCGTCGACACCAGCGTCCTGCGGATGTCAGCAACGTAAAGAGTTGGTGGACGAGTGCCGAATGGGCCGTCCGGCCCATTGAGCCGAGCGAGGACGGGTGCTAGACCTGCCGCCGTTCCATCCTGCATCGCAGGGCGTCCACACATCGGAGGGTACCCAATGACCATGTCCACACGGTCCGATGCGCAACCCCGATCAGGGAGCCGTTCGCGGCGCCGCCTGGTCGGGCTCGCCATCGCAGCAGTCTCGATCACCGCGGTGGCGACAGCGCCCGGCGCGGTCGTCGCCAACGGCGGTGGCGACCATGACAGCGATCGCGGTCACGACGACGGTGACGACGACGGGTACGGCCGCGGCGGACACCACGGGAACAACTGGTGGTGGCAACGATACAAGCGCAACCGCTTCGTCGATCTCCAGCTCCTCGCCTTCAACGACTACCACGGTCACCTCGAGCCCAACACGCCGGGCCAGGTCGCCGGTGTGGCGGCGGGCGGTGGCGAGTACCTGTCCGCCAAGCTGAACGAGTTGCGCGAGGGCAACAGGTACAGCCTCACGGTGGCAGCAGGTGACCTGATCGGCGGCTCGCCGGCGTTCTCCGGTCTGTTCCACGACGAGCCCTCGGTCGAGACCCTGAACGAGATGCAGCTCGACGTCTCCGGTGTCGGCAACCATGAGTTCGACGAGGGCGTGACCGAGCTGCTTCGCATGCAGAACGGTGGCTGCCATCCGGTCGACGGCTGCTATTTCCCCGAGGAGCCGTACCCGGGCGCTGACTTCCAGTGGCTCGCGGCCAACGTCGTCGATGAGAAGACCGGCAAGACGCCGCTGCCTCCGTACGAGATCAAGTGGGTCAAGGGCGTGAAGGTGGCGTTCATCGGCATGACTCTGGAGGCCACCGACACGCTCGTGGCGGCGCAGGGCATCCAGGGGTACGACTTCCTCGACGAAGCCGAGACCGCCAACAAGCTCGTGCCGAAGCTCCGCCGCAAAGGTGTGCAGGCGATCGTCGTGCTCTTGCACGAGGGCGGCTCGCAGACCCCGCCACCGGGTGACGTCGATGCCTGTGTCGGCATCTCCGGACCGATCGTGGCGATCAACGACGCACTCCACCCGGAGATCGATGCGATCATCACCGGCCACACGCACCTGCCGTACAACTGCCGACTGAAGGACCCCCGCGGCCGAGACCGCATCGTGACGAGCGCGTACTCGTTCGGTCGGGTCGTCTCCGAGGTCAACCTCGTGCTCGACCGCTGGACCGGTGAGGTCAAGCGCAACCGCAGTACGGCCGTGAACCACGTCGTCGACCAGGCGTCGCTGACGCCCGATCCGGACATCACGAAGATCCTCGACAAGTGGCGCCCGCTCGTCGATGCGGCCGGCAGCACGCCGATCGGCACGATCACAGCCGACATCAACCGCGGCGGTGTCCCGACGGGGTCCGACCGCGGCGTCGAGTCGCCGGCCGGCAACCTGGTCGCCGACGCCCAGCTCTGGGCGACGTCGTCGAACGGTGCGGACATCGCCCTCATGAACCCCGGCGGTGTGCGTTCCGATCTGACCTACGCCCAGTCCCAGACTCCGCCGGAAGGCGACGGCGTCGTCACGTTCGGTGAAGCGTTCACCTTCCAGCCCTTCGGCAACACCCTGATCACCTACGACATGACCGGGGCAGAGATCATCGCGGTGCTCGAGGAGCAGTGTCAGCCGGCCGGTTCGAGCCGTCCGTTCCTGCACCTCGGTGTGTCGGTGGGATTCACCTACGACTTGGCCAAGACGATCACCGCCGGCGACTGCACGTCGGTCACCATCAGCAACGTCCAGTTGAACGGGACGCCGTTGAACGCGGCGGCGATCTACCAGGTCACCGTGAACAACTTCCTCGCGGACGGCGGGGACAACTTCACGACGCTGGGCACGGTCACCTCGCCCCGGCTCGACGGTGGCAACGACCTGCAGGCGTTGACGAACTACCTCGGCACCTTCAGTCCGGTGGCGCCTCCGAGCATCGATCGGGTCAACGAACTGAACTGACCCGAGCCGTTCCGGCACGCGACCGGGCCCGGCCTCACCGCCGGGCCCGGTGCGCGTCTCGGGTGCTGTCGCCCGAACGATTCACCACCAGGACCGGTGACTTCGGGCCGACCGGTCCTGCCTGGCGTCAGCTCGACGACGTACGCTCCCGTCGTGAGCGTCGACATGTGGAACGACCGGTACCGGGACGCCGAGCTCGTCTGGTCGGCCGGACCGAATCAGTTCGTCGAGTCGATCTGCCGCGGCCTGAGGCCGGGTCGAGCGATCGATCTCGCGGCAGGCGAGGGCCGCAATGCGATCTGGCTGGCCGAGCAGGGGTGGGACGCGACCGCCGTCGACTTCTCCGAAGTCGCGATCGACAAGGCCCGCCGGATCGCCGAGCGGCGCGGGGTGGCGATCACGGCCGAGACCGTCGATCTGTCGTCCTACGAGCCGACGCCAGGCGCCTACGACCTGGTCGTGATCGCCTACCTCCAGCTCCCGGACGACCGACTCACACCGATCCTGCGCCGGGCCGCGACGGCGGTCGCGCCGGGCGGCATGTTCCTGATGGTGAACCACGACCGCGACAACCTCGAGCACGGACACGGTGGTCCCCAGTCGGTCGACGTGCTCACGACGCCCGGCCAGGTGGTCGCCGCCCTGGGCGAGGGTTTCACGGTCGAGCGGGCCGAGGTCGCCGAACGACGGGTCGAGACCGACGACGGCCCCAGGACGGCGCTCGACACACTCGTCGTCGCCCGACGGACGAGCTGATCGGTCCGGAGCGGTGACCCCCGATGCGATGACCCCCGATGCGATGTCGACCGATCACGTCGAGATGCAGATCACGTGCGGAAGCGTCGACGAGGCGGACCGGATCGCCGCGTTGCTCGTCGAGCGACGGTTGGCGGCGTGTGTTCAACGGCTACCGATCCGCAGCACGTATCGGTGGCAGGGATGCGTCGAGCACGACGACGAGATCCTCCTGCTCGTCAAGACGATCCGCGCCCGCGCAGCCGGGGTCGCCGAGGCGGTGACCGACGTGCACTCCTACGACTTGCCGGCGATCACGGTCGTACCGATCGTCGGAGGTTCGTCCGGCTACCTCGCCTGGATCGACGCCGAGACCTCGCTCGAAACCGGTCGGTGATCGCTGATCCTTGGGGTACCGCCGACGCTCCGCCGCAATGGCCTCGACGGTACCCCAGGTGCCGGGATCAGCCGGGGACGTAGCCGTTGACGTCGATGACGAGGTCGCTGGCTGCTTTGGTGTAGATGCAGATCTCGCCGTTGGTGGAGAGTTTGGCGAACACTGCGTTGGCGACGACGGTGCCGGGTCCGTAGTTGAGGGTGGCGGCGTTGGGTCGTGTGGGTGTGCAGGGGAAGATCGTGAGGAAGCCGGGTCCGGTGGGTCGGACGGCGACGAGGTTGAGCATGGCGGCGGTGGCGTCGGCGGGGACGTTGCCGCGTCCGGCGATCTTGACTTTGGTGATGGAGTCGGCGGGGCGTTGTCCGGCACCTTGGAAGAGACCGTCGATGGTCGTGTAGTCGGCGCCCTTGCGGGTCTCCAACAATCGACCGGGGTCGACGTTGCCGATCTCGCTGGAGGCGGGGACGTAGCCGTTGACGTCGATGACGAGGTCGCTGGCTGCTTTGGTGTAGATGCAGATCTCGCCGTTGGTGGAGAGTTTGGCGAACACTGCGTTGGCGACGACGGTGCCGGGTCCGTAGTTGAGGGTGGCGGCGTTGGGTCGTGTGGGTGTGCAGGGGAAGATCGTGAGGAAGCCGGGTCCGGTGGGTCGGACGGCGACGAGGTTGAGCATGGCGGCGGTGGCGTCGGCGGGGACGTTGCCGCGTCCGGCGATCTTGACTTTGGTGATGGAGTCGGCGGGGCGTTGTCCGGCACCTTGGAAGAGACCGTCGATGGTCGTGTAGTCGGCGCCCTTGCGGGTCTCCAACAATCGACCGGGGTCGACGTTGCCGATCTCGCTGGAGGCGGGGACGTAGCCGTTGACGTCGATGACGAGGTCGCTGGCTGCTTTGGTGTAGATGCAGATCTCGCCGTTGGTGGAGAGTTTGGCGAACACTGCGTTGGCGACGACGGTGCCGGGTCCGTAGTTGAGGGTGGCGGCGTTGGGTCGTGTGGGTGTGCAGGGGAAGATCGTGAGGAAGCCGGGTCCGGTGGGTCGGACGGCGACGAGGTTGAGCATGGCGGCGGTGGCGTCGGCGGGGACGTTGCCGCGTCCGGCGATCTTGACTTTGGTGATGGAGTCGGCGGGGCGTTGTCCGGCACCTTGGAAGAGACCGTCGATGGTCGTGTAGTCGGCGCCCTTGCGGGTCTCCAACAATCGACCGGGCTCGAGCGGAGCGATCTCAGGGTCGGTCGTGCCGGCATCACTGCCGATCAAATGACGCACGGTGCCCTGTCCCTCGCGTTGCGTCGTCACGACGACGTCGCCGTCCGGCGCGCCGGCGACATCTGCGCTGAGCAGCGTGCCGCCGACCTGGATCGTCTGCCTCGGGAAGGACGCATCAGTCGATCCGTTCGACGACAACCGTTCGATGCGGAGTGCTGCGGCCGAGCCGTCCACGCCGCTGATGAGCGCCAGCTTCCCGCCGGGTAGAGCGGCCATGCCGCCGATCTGACCGAAGCCGGCAGCGAGCGTGGCGCGTCCGTTCGTCCCCCAACCGGCGACGGGCACGCCCGCAGAACTGAACCGGTGGACGAACTGGGTCGTCCCGCTGACCGATGTGGTGGCCACGACGATGTCACCGTCGAGGAGGGCAACGGCGTCGCCGGATTCCGGCCGGACCTCGCCCGGGTAGATCGCACGAGTCCAGATCTCGGTTCCGGAGACGGTCTGCTTGACCACCAGGACCGCCGGCTCGCTGTCGAGCGGGCAACCGCCGGCGTCGCCGACGTAGACCTCGATCGCGTGCACGAGCTCCGAGGCCGACGTGTAGGCGGCGCCGAGTCCGTTCTGCGGGCCGACGGCGCCGGAGACGACGCAGCCACTCGGAAGGACGCCGTCGTCGAACACCGTCGTCGGGTTCGAATACACCCCGGTGGGCGACAGGCGGATCAGGTAGGAACTGCCGAGATCCCGCTGATAGGCGATCGCGGCACCGTCAGCTCCGATGCTGCCGCGAATCTGGCCGACGGTGTAGCCGTACTCTTCGGTGGTGACGCCGTTCGTTCCGTACCCGCTCGCCGGTGAGCCCGTCTCGGTGACCTTCGCACCCCAGACCCCGTTGCTGAAGGGGTCCGCGGGGTCAGACGTCCGATAGCCGAACGACACGATCGATCCATCGGCGAGCACCCTGACGTCGAACGCCTGGAACGTCGCCGCCGTGATCGACAGGTCGGCGCGACCGTCGCTCGAGAAGCTCGTGTCCGGGGTCCCGTCGGCGAGGTAGCGGGCGATGGCGACATGGCCGGCGTCGGCGGTGTCGAGCTTCACTCCGACGACGACGGTCCGTCCTTGCGGGTCGACCGTGACCGAGCCGAAGCGATCGAGGAGACCGTTGGTGACCACGCCACCCGATCCGAAACCGGGATCAGGGTCGCCGGGTGCAGCCGACGCGATCGTTGGGGCCAGTGCCAGTGTGGTCGCCAACATGCCGACGAGCAGTCGTTTCACGGTCGTCTCCTTCAGAGCGATGACAAGTGTCCGCCACTGATACGAGATCGCTGTTACATCGCTGTTACACGACGCGCACGCAGGGTGAGTGGCGACTTCTGATCGGGGCCGTCGGCGACCGTGCGCCGTGACCGTGCGCCGTGACCGTGAGCCGCAACCGTGAGCCGCAACCGTGAGCCGCAACCGTGAGCCGCAACCGTGCGCCGGGACCGTGAGCTAGTTTGAGGGATTCATGGCGCGCATCGAGGCGGAGGTGCTCGGCCGACCACACCTCGTCGTCGACGGTGTGACGGCCCCGCTGGGTGGACGACAGCTCGCGCTCGCCCTCCGGTTGGCGATGGCACGTCACACCCCGGTCCCCCAGCGACGACTCCTCGAGGTCTGGCCCGACGACACTGGCACGGACGGGGCCCTGCGCGTGGCACTCACGCGGATCCGCCACGTTCTCGGGCCCAACACCGTGGTCCGTGTGGACGGTGGATATGCGCTCTCCCCGGTGGCGCACGTCGACGCCGATCGCTTCGAACACCTACTGCGTCGAGCCCATGACGATTCGATCGAACTCTCGGAACGGATCGCCGGCATCGGCGAGGCCGTCGGACTCTGGCGGGGCCCTGCATTCGACGGCCTGGAGCGTCTGCCGTGGGTCGACTACGAAGCGGTGCGTCTCGACGAGCTGTACGAACAGGCGATCGATCTCCGGTTCGAGTTGCTCACCCGGTCGCACCATGCCACCGGGCTCATTCCGGAACTCACCGCAGAACACGGACGCAGCCCGGATCGCGAACGTCGCGCGGCGATGCTCGCAGTGGCGCTGTACCAGGCCGGACGCCAGACCGATGCGCTCGCGACGATCACCCGCACCAGGGCTCGGCTACGCGACGAGTTCGGCCTCCAGCCGGGCGAGGAACTCAACGACCTCGAGTCGAGGATCCTCCGCCACGACCCTTCGCTGAGGGGCGGGTCGGTCACACTCACACCCACGCTCACCTCGGACTTCGACCGGCAGATCCGTGCTGCGCTCTCCTTCGTCACGGCAGGTGTGCCGGAGCAGGGACTGGAGATCGCCGACGGGGTCGTGGCGTGCGCTCGCGATGCCGGTGACGGAGCGTCGACGGCACGAGCCCTGCTCGTCAAGGCCCAGGCAGTCGCGCAGTTGGGGTCCGACGACCCGGACGCGGCGATCGACGAGGCGCAGTCGATCGCCCGGTCGCTCGGACTCGGCAGGGTCCTCGCTCATGCTGCGCTCGTCCGGTTCGGGCAAGGGGTGCCACGAGACCGGATCGCCGCGCTGGTCGAGCTCGGCGAACCACTCGACATGCTGCCGACCTCGGCGCCAGAGCGGATCGAGCTGCTGTGTGCAGCCGCAGCGATCGTCAGCTTCACGGACGGGGGTCCCGTCGCCCAGCGGATCCTGCGTGCGGCAGAACAAGCCCACGTCGAGCAACGGACCGCGAGGAGTGAGGCGGTCTGGTGGTCGACCAGAGCGATCATCGGGGCGGTCGATGGCGTCGAGATCGAGCTGCTGCGCCAGTGGGCGGACCGCGCCGTCCGGGTTGCTGCGACGACGAATGATCCGGCGATCGCGACGGTCGCAATCCAGGCAGTCCTGCGCGTGTCGTACATGCTCGGTGACCTCGATGCCGTGGATGCCGCGTTGGAGCGGTTGCAGGCGACATCGTCGCGAGCGCTCCTGCCGTTCGGCACGGTCCGCGTAGCGCTCTGTGCGGTCACCAATGCGCTCGCTCGCGCCGAACTCGACCGCGTGCCGGCCCTCATCGAGGACGCCCGTGCGGTCGGCGAACGCCTGCGCACCCATGCCGCGGTACCGGCGGTGCGGACCCAGATGCTCATGCTTGCGCTGGAGTCGGACACGCTCGGTCAACATCTCTCGATGGTTCGGGACCTCGCTGTCGCGTCCGACGGTGGACCGTGGCTCGTCGTCGCTGCGCTGGCGGGCGACGATTCGGACCATGCCAGGCTCATCGGCGCGCTCGACACGATCGCACGCAACGATTCCTTCCCTGCCGTCGTCGCGCTCGGAGCGCTCGTCGCGGGCTGCCGGCGCGATGACGATCTGGGCAGGTGGTGCCTACCCCCGCTCGATGCGCTCGGTGATCTCACGGTGACCGTGGGTTTCGGCACCGGAGTGTTCGGATTCGCGCCCTTCTTCGCGGGTGTGGCTCGACTCGCATGCGGAGACGTCGACGGCGCTCGATCGCGTCTCGAACGAGCAGTCGCGCTCTCCCACGCCAACGGCGCTCGATTGTGGTGGACGCACGCCCAGCTGTGGCTGGCCGACGTGCTGGTCGAATCGGGCGGTCGTTCGGCCCGGCGACGCGCCGACGGGATCCTCGCCGAGGTCGCCGCGTCCCGTGTCCCCGACGTGTCGATCCGGGCGAGTCGTCACTTCGACGCGCTCTCGCAGCGCACCGTCGCCGGATGACGGGACACGGTCGCTGTTCCGTGCGCACCTCCGATTCGATTCAGTTGTCCACCGACAGGTACCCGACGTCGATGGCGCCGTTGTCGGAGCGAGCGGTGAGGTGGCGCTCCGCGGCCGGGTCGGTACGAACATCGACGTCGACGCTCCCGCTGTCGCTCCCGGCATCGACGTCGTAGCCGTCGTCGCCTCCGGGTACCCGGATGGCGATGGCTCCATTGTCGGTCCGGGCGTCCACGATCATCGGCGCACTGTCGAACACCACGCGGATTCGACCGTTGTCGGTGCGGGCGTTGACCTGTTCGGCATCGAGCCGGTCGGCTTCGATCGCGCCGTTGTCGGTTTCGATGTCGACATCACCTGCGATCCCGACGACCGAGACGCGACCGTTGTCCGTGGCGACGTCGACGTCGAAATCGCCAGGGACCGTCACGCGAAATCCGACGCTGCACCGCTGCCACCACACGCTGTCGCACTCACCGATCAGCACCAGCCGATCACCGTCGGTCTCGATCGAGTACTCGGCATCGCCTTCGTCGACCTCCTGCATGACGGAGCGGATCTCGATCTCGTCGACCGCGCCGCTGGTCACCTCGATCTGACCGTTGTCGGTCGTGACGTCGACTCGTGTGAGTTGTCCGACCGGCACGACGTCGTTCTCGATGCGTCGAGTCGTGTCGTCGTCGAGGTCGAGGCCGACCGCGCAGCCCGAGACCGCGAGGGTCGCGAGCATCGCGAAGATGAGCGTCGGAAGCGGGGTGTTCGTGGCGATGGACATGGCTCCATCGTGACGAGCCGGGACGTCGCGTTCGATGGAGCGAACGGGAGTGTCGGGGGTGGGGTCAACCCCACCCCCGACACCACGTCGGGTTCGTGACGAAGGGATGGTCGGCTGCGACCATGGGGTCGTGGACAGCGACCGGGTCATCGAGCTGCTCGGCCTGCAGCCCCACCCCGAGGGTGGCCACTATGTCGAAACGTGGCGCGGTCCACTCGGTGCCGATGGACGATCGGTGGCGACGGCGATCCAGTTCCTGCTGCGGCGCGGGGAGCGTTCTCACTGGCATCGTGTGGACGCCGACGAGATCTGGCTGTTCCACGCCGGCGCTCCATTGCGGTTGTCGATCGCCCACGCCGACCAACGGATCGACCGGCACCGCCTCGGGCTCGACCTCGACGGGGGCGAGCTGACACAGCTCGTCGTTCCGGCGCACGCCTGGCAGGCGGCGGAGAGCGATGGCGACTGGACGCTCGTGTCATGTGTCGTCGCTCCGGGCTTCGAGTTCGGCGGGTTCGAGCTCGCTCCGAGAGGTTGGTCACCTGTCGACCGTTGATCCCGACAGAATGGCGAACGTGCTCGGCAAGTTCTCCAACGGTCGCCATCTGGTCGTGGGTGTGTCTGTCGGACTCACCACCCTGCTCGCAGGGACGGGCGTGATCGGTGGTGGCGCGCACCCCGAGCGGTTCGACGCCAAGACGGTTCTGATCCGACCCGACGGCGACGGGCTGCGGGTCACCGAGTACGTCGACATCGACTTCGGCACGGAGGATCGACGTGGCTACGAGCGCCTGGTACCCAACGACTTCGGCTCGCCCACCGACGTGACGGCGAGCTCACCTGACGCGGCGGATGATCTCAACGTCGAGGACTTCGGTGAATACACGCGCATCCGCGTCGGCGACCCCGACCGCACCTTCTCGGGCCAGCATCGCTACATGGTCGAGTACCTCCTCCCGGATGCCCGATTCGGCGAGCTGGGCCTGCGGGTCGATCTCGTCTTCCCGCCGGGCGGCGTCTATCCGGGCGATTCCGAGACGGGCCGGTTCGAGGTCGTCGTCACCGGACTCGAGTTGCGGAACCTCCGCTGCGACGTCGGTCCGCTCGGGACGGAAGGTGGTTGCACCCTCGCTCACGATCGATCGGATCCGCCCGTCTACCGAGTCGTGCTCGAACCCCTCGCCGAGGACGACGGACTGACCGTCGGCGGAGACATCGTGGCGTTCACCGACCCGGCCGAGATCGTGTCGCCGCCGATCCCAGAACGCCGCTCCGGCCCGAACGGCGCGCTCCTCGCGCTCGGAGCAGCGGGGCTCGGCGTTCTCGGTGCTGTGCCGGTGTATCGATGGGCGCGTCGAAAGGGCCGCAACGAAGTGTTCGCGGGTGGTGCCGCCGATGCGGCCTACGGATCGCTCCCGCCCCCCGGCACCGGTGATCCCGGTTCCCCACCCCCCGTCCATCTGGTGCCCGACGACGAGCTCGGCGAGCTGGCGACGATCGAGTTCGTGCCGCCCACGGGACTCGCTCCCTGGGAAGGATCCGTGCTGCTCTCCGAACGGTTGAACGACGACACGGTCGAAGCGTGGTTGTCGGGCCTGGTGGGTCGCGAGGCAATCGAGCTCGACGAGGAGGGGTCCGAGCTGGCGATCCGCACCGGGCCCCGGCGCGACGAGCTCGACGAGGCGGATGCCGCCCTGCTCTCCGGCATCCTCGACATCAGCGACCCGTACGTGACGGGCAAGTACGACCAGGCGTTCGCAACGGCCTGGCGACGCATCGCTCGCAGCCAGAAGCGACGCATCGCCGACAGCGGTTGGTGGCGCCATCTTCCGCCAGGTGCAGGTGTCAACCCGAAGGCGAGCGGTTCGCCGTTCGGGTTGGTCATCGTCGGCTTCTTCGTCGTCTTCTGGTTCGGGTCCGCCGCAACGGCGGCGGTGGGCTACTTCCGATCGTGGCCGATGGCCGCGGCGCTCGCCCTGATCTTCCCGGCGGTCGTGGCGTACTTCATGTATCGAGCGATGCTGCCCGCGAGGAGTGCGCAGGGTTCGGCGCTCGCGCTGCGCACGGAGTCGTTCCGGCGCTTCCTGCACGCCAGCGAGGGCCGACATGTCGAGTGGGCGTGGTCGAAGGGCCTCGTGCGCGAGTACAGCGCGTGGGCCGTTGCGCTGGGTGAGGCCGACGCCTGGTCGAAGGCACTCGAGGGCGCCAACGTGCCGGCAGCCGCTGCCGTCGCAGCGGGGCCGATCATCCTCCACCGGCATGGTTCGTCGATGCGCGACACCCGCACGGCTCCTTCGTCGTCGGGCAGCGGTGGCGGGCGCTTCGGCGGTGGTGGCGGAGGTTTCGGTGGTGGTGGCGTCGGTGGTGGCGGCGGGGGAGGCAGCTCGGGTTCGTGGTGACTCCGTCTCGCAGCGCAACCTCGATGAACTGGTAGCCATGACGAGATGGAGATCGGCGCCGTCATCCCCCATCACGAGATCGGCACCGATCCCGGTGCCATCAAGGCCTACGCCCAGGGTGCCGAGGAGCTCGGCGTCACCCATCTGCTCGTCTACGACCACGTCGTCGGCGTCGACCGCAACCGACCGGGAGGTTTCGAGGGCCCATACGACTCGAACACCGCGTTCCACGAACCGATGGTGCTGTTCGGGTTCCTCGCGGCGTGCACCGTTTCGGTCGATCTCGTCACGGCGATCCTGATCCTGCCCCAGCGTCAGACCGTGCTCGCTGCGAAGCAGGCGGCAGAGGTGGCCCTGCTGTCGAACGATCGTTTGAAGCTCGGCGTGGGTGTGGGCTGGAACACCGTCGAGTACGACGCTCTGAACGAGGAGTTCGGCAACCGCGGCAAGCGTCAGGAGGAACAGGTCGACCTGATGCGCCGACTGTGGACCGAGGACGTGTTCAGCTACGACGGTGAGTACCACCGGTTCGAGCACGCCAGCATCCTGCCGCGCCCGAATCGACCGATTCCCGTGCTGTTCGGGGGGTCGGCCCCGGCGTTGATCGAGCGATGTGCCCGGTTCGGCGACGGCTGGATCCCGCTGGGCGGGCCGAACGACAAGTCGGAGGCCCGGATCGCCGAGATCCGCCGGATCCGGGAGGCGGCCGGTGTGTCGTGGGACGACTTCGAGATCCTCGCGCAGGCGCAGTGGGGTGGCGGCACGCCGGAGCGGTGGCGGTCGCACGCTGGGAAGTGGCGCGACCTCGGCGCCACGCACATCGCCGTCGCGACCCACAATGCCGGCGACACCGATGTCGACGGCCATCTGGCCCGCATCGCCGCCTACCAGGAGGCGATCGCCGACATCGCAGGGTGACGTGGTGATCGCGGTGATCGCGGTGATCGCGGTGACGTGGTGATCGCGGTGACGTGGTGATCGCGGTGACGTGGTGATCGCGGTGACGTGGTGAAGGCGCCGCTGGCACTCCGCGTCAGCCCACCGCGTCAGCCACTGCGTCAGCCGCTGCGTCAGCCATTGCGTCACCCACCGCCTCGCGCCGCGTCACTGCACGAAGTGACGTCGGTGTGGGTCGCATGTCGACCATCGGCCGAACGTCGGACCGGGGACGTTGTGCTCTGGCCAGATCGGTCGTGCGGGTCCACACTGGTGCCATGACAACCATGAGACGCCATTGGGACGTGCGGCTCGAGATCTCCGAGGACGAGGATCACTGCGAAGTGGTGGCTCACCTCGACGCCGGTGATCGCGGACTCGCGGGTGTCGGCCGCTCGCGGCGGAATCCCGCCGATCCGACCGTTCCCCAGGTCGGGGAGGAGCTGGCGACGGCCCGGGCACTGCACGATCTCGCGCACCATCTCAGCCAGGACGCCTGGCGCATGATCGAGGAGTACAACGGGTCGAACTGAGTTCGGCGCGTTCTCGACAATTGCTCCGCCGAGCCGCTGTCAGGCGGCGCGGAACCTGCCGGGTTCGACCTCGACCGCTTCGCCGCGCTTGAGCATTCGCTCGACGTGCATGACCGCACAGCGGTGCTCGACGTTGTCGGCGAACACGTGCTCGACGTGGGGCCGGTAGATGAATCGGTGCGCGACCATGTCGTGGATAGTTCGCGGTTCGGTCAAGTACTCGAGCATCGCCTCGTGGCGGCGCGGAATCACCGCCCGGAAGGCGTCGAGCAACTCGACGAAGGCGTCGCGGCCCTCGATGACGCCCTTGTGATGGTACGTGACGTAGTAGTCGGCGTGCTCCTCGCGCACCAGCTCGAGCGATCGTTCGAAGTCCTCGAGGTCGCTCCACACGTCCCCGTAGTAGGGGCCGAACCCGGTGAGGTCGATGTCGGACAGGAAGAACACGCCACCGCTGATGCGGAACCCGCTGTGCCCGCGGGTGTGGCCGGGCAGGTGGACCGCCTCGACCCGAATCCGACCGAGATCCCAGACGTGACCGTCGGTGAAGCCATCGGCGTCGGGTCGCGGGGTGTAGTGGAACTCCTCCACGATCTGCTCGGCGAACGCCTCACGGGTCTCCCCGGTGAGTCCGTAGACCTCCATCAGCCCGTCGAGGCTGCGGGCGCCGGGAAGATCCTCGCAGTGGATGTGGAGTCGGGCGTCGTTGTAGAAGCCGTTCCCGGCGAGGTGGTCCTCGTGGCTGTGCGAGACGATGACGGCGTCGATCGGGACCGGTGCACCCCCGCGCTCGACGACGCTCACCGACGGATCGATGATCACCGACTCGCCATCGCCGCGGATCACGAGCGAGTTGCCCGACGGATACCTCCCGTTGTCGGCGCCGATGAGCACGCTGACGTCGCTCGTCAGTGCTCGTTCTGCTGTTCCCCAGTCAGCGACTCGGCTCATGTGGCGATTCTCGTGTGTCGGTCGCCGGGACGGCGAGACGGGCGTCGTCTCGTGCGGCGCCCGCGGGTCGCGGTGAGGCAACGGCGGTGAGCGACCGTCACGTGGCGACGGGGCGCTTCTCCAAGTTCAGGCTGGCCGAGTTGATGCAGTACCGCCGACCCGTCGGGGGAGGGCCATCGGGGAAGACGTGGCCGAGGTGGGCGTGGCAGTTGGCGCAGCGCACCTCGGTTCGCGTCATCCCGAGGGTGCGATCCTCGATGTACTCGATCTTGTCGGAGTCGAGGCTCTGGTAGAAGCTCGGCCAGCCGCAGTGAGCGTCGAACTTGGTCTCGGAGTCGAAGAGCTCCACGCCGCAGACGACACAGTGGTACGTGCCGGGTTCGGTGGTGTCCCAGTACTCGCCGGTGAACGGCCGTTCGGTACCGGCCTCCTGGGTGACGTGGAACTGCATCGGGGTGAGCTTCAGCTTGAGCTCGTCCGCGGTGGGGAGGTCGGTCGGCTTGTCACTCATGCCCATCAGCCTGCCTGATCGCAGCGTGATGCGCACCTCGGTGCTCCCGAGTTCGCGGATCGTTCAGCGCTCGCGGGGGCAAGCGCAGCGTCCGAGATCGGTACGCCGATTCCTGTTTCGGCGATCGGTGGCCCACAGTGAGGACGTGGGGAGCCTCCGATCGCCGAAGCCCCAGGACCGCACCGCGTCTACCATGACGAATCGATCAGGATCGGCCCGCGGGGAGCCCATGCTTGCGTTGACCACACGACAAACGACGAAAACCCCAACGACCTGGACCATCGCGTCCGTTGGGGGTGTCGCGTTCGTGGTCGCGGTCGCCATCACCCTCGTCTGGACTTCGACGCCCGGTGTCCTCGTCATCGCCGTGGCGCCTGCGGTCGTCGCCGCCGCCGTCGATGCCCGAGCGGGCCGAATTCCGGATCTGCTCGTCGTCGTCTCGGCCGTTCCCTCCGTCCTGGTCCTCCTGCACCAGATCGTGGGTGGTCACGCGGCCGCAGCGACGACGTCGATCGTCGGTGGGTCGCTGGTCTACGCCCTGCCGCTGTTCGCCGTGCACCTCGTCGCACCCGATGCCCTCGGGTTCGGCGACGTCAAGCTCGCCGGTGCACTCGGACTCGCGCTCGGGCTCGTCGATCCGCGCCTCGGGGTCGTGGCGCTGCTGCTCGCGTCCGGCCTCACCGCCTGCGCGGGCGTGATCACGGCACGCAAGGCTCTCCCACTCGGCCCCGGTTTGGTGCTCGGCGCCGTGGTGGCGCTCGTCCTCGCCGGGCACACCGGAGGTACACCGCTGCCATGGCGATAGACGAACGACGCACCGTGCGATCGGCCCTCCCGGCCGATGCGCCTGCCGAGCCGCGCGGCTTCCGGCCGGCGTCACGGAGACGTGCCCGGATCGCAGGCGGTGCAGCTCTCGCGGCCCTGGCGGTCGGTGGCAACGTGTTGGTGTACTCGTCGGTCAACGACACGACCGAGGTGCTCCAAGTCGTCGACAACATCCGCGCCGGTGAGCTCGTGACCAACGACGACCTCCGGATCGTCGACGTCGACCTCGACGCCAGCGTTCCGGTCGTCGAGGCCGACGAGATCGGCCTGGTGGTCAACCAATACGCACGGACGTACATCGCCTCCGGGACGCTCATCGCCCCCCAACTCGTCCAGGGCAACCCGCTCGTGAGCCCCGGTTTCTCGGTCGTCGCGATCGAGGTCCGCCCGACCGATGTTCCCGCCGACTTGCGCGAACGGTCTCGCGTCCGACTGGTGGTTCGATCCGATGGCGACGACGCGTTCTCCACCGAGGGTCGCGTCGTCGCCCGCGGTGATTCCTCCGACAGCGTCACCGGCGTCTTCGCACTCTCCGTCGAAGTGCCCGACGATGCGGCGTCGACGCTCGTCGCGGCCGACGACGTCGGGGTGATCCTCCTCGATCCGACTTCGGGTGGAGCCACCGACCCCGCGACCGACACCGTGAACGACAACGTGACTGACCCCGTGACCGACGACGTGACCGACCCGTGACCGACCCCGTGACTGAGGGGGAGTCCGGCTGATGGCGATCGTTGCCGTCGCAGGTGATCTCACGACCACGACGTCGATCGCACTGGCGTCCGCGTGGCCGATCAGCGACGACGCGATCGTGATCGAGGCCGACCCGACCGGCGGTGATCTGGCGGCGTGGTTCGACATGCCGGTGTCGCCATCGTTGTCGACGGTCGTCACGCGGGTGCTCGATGGTGCCTGGCCGGAGATCGAGCGACACACGAGATTGTCCGCCAGCGGGATCCGCTTGATCCCGGCTCCCACCCGCGCCGGTGAAGCGTCCCAGGCGATCGGCGAATCGGCGCGCTCGGTCGTGTCCACCCTCGCCGCGCTCAGGTCGCCCGTCGTGATCGCCGACACCGGTCGCGTCCAACTGTCGCCGGCCTCGCATCCCTTCGTCGCGGCTGCAGCGACCACCATCGTCGTGCACCGCCAGGCACCCCAGTCGGCTCGCGCTGCCGCGGTCCGGTTGCAGCGGCTCGCCGATCAACTCGACGCTTTCTCGGCGATCCCGACGGCGCTCGTCGTGGCGGTCGCCGGCGCCACCCCCTTCGACCTCGGTGAGATCGAGTCGTTTCTCGCCGAGTCGGTCGCGAACGCCCCGATCGTGGGCCTGCCGATCGATGATCTTGCGGCCGCAGTGTTCGCCGGTCGAACAGGCGTCTCGGCTCGCCGGCTGGCGCGCCTTCCGCTCCTTCGAGCGGCGGGTCACCTCGCAGCCACCGTCGTACGGTCCCGGTTCCAGGCCGTCGATGGTTCCTCGAAGGATGCGCGATGACGCTGCTCGGGCGGTCTCCCGTCGACGACCGGGCTTCTTTGGTCCGGTTCGTCACCGATCGTGTCGCGACCCGGCTCGTAGAGGCGATCGAGCTCGACGAGACCGATCACCAGGACGGACGCACGGCGGCCGACGTTGCGCTCGCCGGAGACACCCGCCGACAACAGTTGCTCGTGGGAGCGTGGCTCAGCGACGAGATCGCTACCGTCAACCAGGACCGCATGCACCGCGGTGAGCCACCGCTGTCAGAGGCGGCCGACCGCCAGATCCGGGCGCGTGTCGTCGCCGAGCTGACCGGAACCGGTCCCCTCGAACCGTTCATGACCGACCCGAACGTCGAGGAGATCGACGTCAACTCACACCTCTCGACCTGGGTGACCTACAACGATGGCCGCAAGGTCGACGTCGGAGCCCTCTGGCCGTCGTCCGCCGATCTCACCGCCTACCAGAAGCGACTCGCCCGCAGGATGAACGGCACTGGGGAGGGACGTCTCGACACGCAGTCGCCGATGCTGACGTTCCAGTCCGACGACGGCTCGCGCGTCGTGATGGTGCTCGGCGGACGCAGCGAGCACGGCATCTCCACCCACCCGCGCATCGCGATCCGCCGGTTCGTCCTGCGTCACGAGGGTCTGGAAGGTCTCGCCGCACGGGGCCTGTTTCCATCGCGTCTGGTGCCGCGCCTCCAGGCGATGATCCGGTGCGGGTTCACGGTGCTCGTGAGTGGTCCCCCCGGCGCCGGCAAGACGACGTTGCTGACCGAACTGCTCGGCGAGGTGTCGCCGCGGGAGCGGATCATCACTGTCGAGAAGAACCTTCTGGAGCTGCGACTCGAGGACGATCCGAGGCACCCCGACGCGCCGGCGCTCTTCACCCGCCACTCGAACGCCGAAGGAGAGGGCGAGATCACGACCCGCCAACTCGTCGAGCTCACTCGCCGGCTCAACCCGGACCGTGTCGTGGTCGGCGAGCTGGTCGAGGACGAAGCGCTCGACATGCTCGACGTCGCCTCGATGTGCAAGCGAGGCTCGCTCGCGACGATCCACGCCCACACCTCCGACGTCGTGATCCAGCGGCTGGCGTACTACGTGTCGAAGTCGAACACGAGCTTGCCGGAGTTCGCGGTGTGGAGCCTGATCGCCCAGACCGTCGACTTCGTGATCCACATCGATCTCGTTCGCAACGAGGAGCTCGACGGCGCACCGATCCGACAGGTGACCTCGATCATCGAGATCGGTGGGCTCGGCGAGCGCGGCGGTTTGGCGACGACCGAGGTGTGGGGAATCGGCCACGACGGCCAGTTGGAGCAGCAGGCTCCGCTGTCGGCACGTCATCTGACCAGGCTCCGCCTCGCCGGGTACGACCCGCAGTTGTTCGCCCCGACGGGAGCCTGGTGATGCTTGCGGTCCTCGTCCTGCTCTCACTGCTGTTCGTGCTCGGCATCGTCGTCGCAACCGCTCCGGCCACGACGACGCCGACCGTCGAGATCTCGACCGCCACGCTCCGCCGGATCGGGAGCCGGTTCGTCGGGGCGACGGCCATCGGTCTGCTCGTCGTGCTGGTGTCCTCGTGGCTGCTTCCGGGTCTCGTGGTCGGTGGCGGCGCGTTCTGGGCCATCGGGGGGTGGCAGCGGCGCCAGCGCTCGACCGATGTCGAGATCGCGCGACTCGACGCGCTCGCCAGCTGGATCGAGAGTGTCCGTGACGTGTTGACCGCGGGAGAGCAGCCGGTCGGTGCGATCACTGCGACCGTCTCGTCGTGTCCACCCGTGATCCGCCCTCAGGTCCGCAGGCTCGCCGCTGGTCTCGGCCGACAGGAACCCGAGATCGTGTTCCGACGTTTCGCGGACGACCTCGACGACCCACTCGGCGATCTGGTCGCCGCCGGCCTGTCGATCGCGATCCGGCGCGGCGCGCGAACCGTTCCCGTCCTGACCGCGCTCGCCGAGCAGACGCGGCAGCAGGTCGATCGCCGTCGACTCGTTGAGGCGGAACGGGCGCCGACCCGTCGGGAGGTGCAGGCGCTCACCGTGATCATGGGCGCACTCGTTCTGGGTCTGCTCGTCTTCGGGCGGAGCGAGTACCTCGATGCGTACGACCAACCGGGCGGGCAGCTGTTCCTCGGCGCCTCACTGGCCGGCTACGCCGCACTGATCGTTCGGGTGCAGAAGCTGGCGGCGTTCCCGCGCCCGGGCCGCTTCCTGACCGCTGCGCCGGGCGGGGTCGAGCGGAGCGTGGCGTCATGAGCCAGATCGGGGTCGTCGTCGTGCTGTCGGCTGCCGCAACGGTCGGCATCCTCATCGCCGCGAGCGGCTGGCGCCAACCCGCCCCGTCGCTGCGACGCACGGTGCAGCACCTGCAGCGGGCCGGATCCGTCAGGACGGTCGGGGGTGCGACCGTCGGCGGTCGCGGCGCCCTCACGCCGCCGGCACGGTTCGTCCGGTCGGTGGTCGAACTGATGCAGGGCCGCCCCCGACTGTTGCCGAGCGAGGCCGAACTCCACCTCGCCGGCCGCTCCATCGAGCAACATGCGGTCGGCCTCGTCGCGTCGGCCCTCGCCGGCCTGGTCGCCCCACCACTGCTGCTGACTCTGCTCCAAGCCGCAGGAATCGTTGGTCTCGGCTGGTTCGTCCCGCTCGCGGCCGCGCTCGGCGGTGCGGCGCTCGGACCGTTGCTCGTGCACACGGTGACGGTCGAACGGGCGGCCGCGATCCGTTCCGATCTCCGCTATCAGGTCTCGGCCTACCTCGACGTCGTGACGATGCTGCTGGCGGGCAACACCGGCTACGAGGGTGCTCTGGAGCAGGCCGCTCGTGCCGGTGACGGGCGCCTCTTCGCCGAACTGCGGCGCCGCATGCGCGAGTCGGGCGCTCGCGGATCGAGTCTCACCGATGCCCTGCAACGGACGGGTCGTGAGCTCGGTCTCGACGAGCTCGAACAGATCGCCGCGACGGCCGCCTTGAGCGCAGCAGAAGGCGCACCGGTCGCACGGACCCTCGCGGCCAAGTGTGCGACGCTGCGGGCCGCGTTGTCGACCGAGCAGGAGTCCGAGGCCCGGCTCCGGACGAGCCGGTTGACGACACCGATCGTCGGGATGGCACTCATCTTCATGGGCCTCGTCATGTACCCCGCACTGAGCTTCTCGTGACCAACGAGATGGAAGGAGCACATCCATGCACCAACTGACGGCAACGACGACTGCGGCGAGGCACCAGCTCTACGGTGTACTCCTGCGGTTCGCCGGTCGTGACGAGACGGTCGATCCGGCCGGTACCGAACCCGCCTCGGTTCGCGACCGTGGTGCGGTGTCGCTGGAGCAGGTCCTGTGGTTCGTCGCGGCCGGCGTGAGCGTTGCGGTCATCGCGGCGATCCTGTGGGGCCAGATCCGCGACACCGCCGACGACCCGATCACGCCTCCGGCGGCTCCCTGATCCCGCCGATGACATCGATCGACCGCGGGTCGACCTCGCTCACCACGGTGCTGTTGACACCGGTGTTCGTGGTCATCGCGTTCGCCGCGTTCCAGGCGGCGATGTGGACACACGCCCGCAGTGAAGCCCGAGCCGTCGGTCGGGACGCAGCGGCGCTCGTGGCGCGGGGCGGCGAGCCGATGTCCACGGTCGAAGCGTCGAGCGAGGCAGCGTTGCGGAACGAGTCGGCGATCCGCGATCCGGAGGTCGTCATCACGCCACAGGGCCAGATCGTCGTCGTCACAGTGCGGGCGTTGGCTCCTGGCATCATCCGCGGCACCTCGACACGCATCGAGGTCACCGAGGCGCTCCCGATCGAAGGGTTCCGACCGTGAGCGGTAGGCGGCCTCGCGACCGCGGCGCAGCCGACGCGCTCGGACTCGTGCTCGTCGCGCCGGCGGTGATCGGCCTCGCGATCCTCGCCGTCGCGCTCGGCCGTGGGGTCGATGCGAGAGCACAGGTGCGGTCCGCCGCCGAGGCCGCCGCCCAGGCCGCAGCGCTCGAACGCAACGCGGTCGACGCAACGGCGGCAGCCAACGTCGTCGCCCGTGCGATGCTCGTCGACGGCGACGCATGCGACGGCATGGAGCTCGTCGTTCGCTATCCCAGCGCGCCGTCGCCCGATGCCGGGATCAGCTTCGGTCTCGTCGAGGTCGATCTGCGATGCAACGTGTCCGATCGCGGCATCGAGGTGGTGCAGTCCGGTTCGCGTCCCGAGTCGGTCACCGCGGTCGCCAGTGTCGACTTCTTCCGGTCGAGGCGCGGCCCGTGATCACCGACTCAGGTGGTCACGATCGCGACCGAGGGTCCGCTCGTGTTCGCGGCGAGCGCGGGACGGCGATGGTGACAGCGCTGGTGCTTCTGTTCGCGTTCACGGCGGGTGGAGTGATCTGGCTGTCGCGCGATGTCAACCGTCGGGTCTCGAATCGCTCAGCGGCGCAGTCGATCGCGTTCCAGGCGGCGCGCTCGGGCGCCCAACAGGTGTCGGTCGGCGCCTTGCGTGGTAGCGGTTCGGCGACGATCCTCATCGATCGGGAGGCCGCCAACGAGCAGGCCGTTCGTGTCGCCGTCCGTCTCTTCGAGGAGTACGGGGTCGACGGTTCGGTGGAGCGCGTCACGATCGACGGCGACCGTGTCGAGGTCGAGGTCGAGATCAACGATCCGGCCGGTGACGTGACCGGTGTCGGATCGGCACAGGCGGAGCCGGGGCCGTGATCGTGCCGACACCGGTGGATCGGGTGCCGTTCGACGGCGATTTCCCATTCGTCGTTCCCACGACCCCCACTGTGGGGGACGGGTTCGCCACGAGGTGGCCGACGGAGGCTCAGACGGCATGAAGCGACACGCAGGCTCGAAGGTGGTTGCGTTGGGCCGATCCGTCCTGCTCCTCGGCACGTTCGCGGTCGCGGTGCCGTGGGTGTTGATGGCCGCCGCCAGATCCCGCTTCGGCGGTGCGGCTCCGCTGCACGGCGTGCCGCCGCCCGCCCAGTGGGAGTTCGACCGCATCCGTGCTGCCCTCACCGACCAACTGACCGACGACACCATCGCCGACGTCGTGATTCGGTTGGCGCTCGTGGTCGCATGGACGGCGGTGGTCGTCCTGTTCGGCACGGTGGTCGCCGAGGTCGTGCACATGTTGCGCCACGACGGTTTGGCGATGCCGCAGGTCCGGGGGCTCGGTCTGTCGCAGCCTGTGGCTCGGGTGATCGCGAGTGGGCTTCTGGTCGTCGTGCCGGTACTCGCCTCGCCGTCGCGGGCAGTCGCCCGCGACGGCACCGACACGATGTCGCGAACCGGCGCGTCCGTCTCGTCCGTGGTCGATGCACTCGAGTACGGGACCGCCGGCGGCCGACCCGACAACATCTGGCCGGGTCCGTCCGAGGTCGGTCACCGACCGGGCGAATCCGTCGCATCGAGGGGTGCGGGGGCGCCGGCGGGCGCCGATGCGACGGCGCCCGCAGCGCGACCGACGCCGACGGCTCCGGTGGTGTCGCCGGGTGAGTACGTCGTGCGGCCGGGTGATTCGATGTACGGCATCGCCGAGCGGGTCGCGGGGCCGGATGCCGCTGCGATCAGGGAGTACGCGGAACGGTTGATCGAGCTCAACATCGGCCGATCGATGTCGGATGGCCAGCGGTTCACGAATGCGGCGTACATCGACGTCGGGTGGGTGCTGCGTCTGCCCACTGATGCCGCCACAGCGTCGGTGACCGGCGACGAACCTCTCCATGTCGTCGAGCCCGGTGAGTCGCTGTGGTCGATCGCCGACGACGAGTTGGGTGATGCCCGACGCTGGCCGGAGATCTTCGACGCCAACAGGGGTCGCGCGTTCCCCGATGGGCGCGAGTTGCGACAACCGGAGCTGATCCAGCCCGGCTGGGAGCTCCGACTCCCGAGCCCCGACGGGGCTGCGTCGGCGGAGACGCCGGAGATGGTCCCGGCCGATCCTCAACCGCTGACCGAGCCTTCTTCGGAGCCCGAACGGACACCCCACGCGTCTGGTGAGGTTGGCGTCTCGCCAGCGTCGGCGGCGCCGGCCGCCTGGGAAGCCCCGACCGTCGACGATGCCTCATCGGGCCCGGCGCTGCCGGAGAACGTGTGGCTTCCGAGCGGCGTCGGCGGCGTCGGCAGCGCCGGCCGCAACGCCACGAGTGATCCGGCAGCGTCCGACATCGTCACACCGTCCGAGTTCGCCGCTCCTCGACCGCCCGAAGCTCCGACCGGCGACATCGGTGGTCGCAACTCCGAGACGAGCAGTGCCCGATTGCTGGCGCTCGGGAGCGCGGCGATGTTGTCCGGTGGGGTCCTCACGTTGCTCGCCGTTCGTCGTCGTTCCCGACTTCGGCGAGCACGGACCCGTGCCCGGCTCCCCGACCCCGCCGGGCGCACCGCCGCGGTCGAGCGGGCCCTGCGGGCGATCGATGCGGGTGACCGGTTTGCACGCGTCGACCTGGCGATCCGATCGGCGACGATGGCGCTCATCGAACACGGCGAGCGAGTCGTCGCCGTACTCGTTGCCGCCGACGGCGACGTCGAGCTGATCGCGTCGGGCGCTGCCGTGCTGCCGGCACCGTGGCACGGCGAGGCCGAGCGATGGTCGCTGCCGGCGACGATCCCACTCGAGCTGCTCGCCGGCGACGCCCGCCGAGTCGGATCGCCGTCGCCGACGCTGGTGCAGCTCGGTCGCGACGTCGCGGGTCGCGACGTCTTCGTGGACCTGGAGGCGCTGGAAGCGGTCGAGATCGGGGGGCCGGGCGAGCAGGCCGACGCCGTGGTCGCCGCTCTGGCCGCCACGCTCGCAGGATCGGTGTTGGCAGAGGTCACGACGCTGGTCGGGGTCGGTGTACCCGATCGAGCGTTCCTCGGGCATCGGCTCCATGTTCCCGCCGGCGACGCCCAGCGCGCGTTCGAGGCCGCGGCCGAGGCCATCGGGTCGACCGCACGGCAGCCTCGTTCCACCTTCGAGCTCCGCGCCCAGATGACCCGCGGGGAGACGTGGGAGCCGGCCGTGGTCCTCGCCGGCTCGGCGGTGGGCACGATCGTGCCGCCACGGTCTCGAACCGGACTCGCCGTCGTGTCCGCATCGCCGATCCATGGGCCGTCCAGCCGACTGGCACCCGACGGCGATGCATGGGTGCTCCAGCCCGCCGGTATCCGTCTCGTCCCGGTCGGGATCTCACCCTCGGACATCGACGCCATCGCCGAACTGGTCGATGTCGCCGAGCCGCGGCCGGCCGTAGCGGCCGAGGCCGTGACGAGCCAGGCCCGCGACGGCGGCCTCGACGACGATCTGACCTTGGTGCCCGCCCGGGACGACACCGGGGACGACACCGGGGTCGGGTCCGACGCCGGCGTCGATGTCGGTGCCAGTGTCGGTGCCAGTGTCGGTGTCGGTGCCAGTGTCGATGGGACCGATCTACCGGTGCTCGACGTCGCACGTCACCCCGCCACGGCCGAGCTGCCATGGAGCCTGATGGTCCGCTTGCTCGGCCCGGTCGACGTCGTCGACCGATCCGGTTCGTCCGTGTCGTTCGAACGATCCAAGACCCTCGAACTCGTGGCCTGGTTGGTGACCCATCGCGAACGTTCGACCCGAGGCGCCGCCCGTACGGCGCTCTGGGAGCTCGATGTCCGCGATGCGACCTTCGCCAACGTGGTCTCGGAGGCCCGGCGATCGCTGGCCAGACTCGTCGAACCCCCCGAATCCGAGGAATGGGTCGGCCGCACCATGACGGCGTCGCTCCCGCTCCACGAGCTCGTGCGCTCCGACGCCGATCTGCTCGAACACGCCCTCGTCGCAGCGCGGGTCCAGCCGCCGGCACAGGCGATCGCGACGCTGTCGCCCGCGGTCGACCGGATCATCGGCGTGCCGTTCGAGGCGACGTCGTACCTCTGGCCCGATGCCGAAGGCATCACCTCGAACCTGGTGTTGCTCGCGACCTCTGCGGCGACCGAACTGGCCGCACACTGCCTCTCGATCGGCGACATCGACGGAGTGTTCAGGGCGACCGCTCGTGGTCTGCAGGTGTTGCCCGGTCACGAGGAGTTGATCGGCCTGCGGATGCGGGCCCACGCCCGAGTGGGCGACCACGCCGGCGTTCGCCAGGAGTGGGAGAGCTACGAGCGTGTCATCACGGCCGATCCGTGGAGCGACGGTGAGCCGTCTCCGAAGCTCGTCGAGCTCCGTCGAGAGCTCCTCCATCCGTCGCGGTGAACTGCCGACAGCGCCGGTGTCCGAGCCGATCGTCGCGGAGGCCGAAGCAGCGTTTCAGCGCGGACCGGTCTGGTACTGCACCGACGCCCGCTCGGCCACGTGGCCCTTGATGCTCTCCTCGATGAACAGCACGTGCTGAGGATGGTCGCGGTACGTGCGGTAGTCGTTGACGTTGTCGAAGTCGGCGACGAGCACGTAGTCGAAGTTGCCCTCGGACACGCCGACATCGTTGCCGTGCACGTAGTTGCGGATCTGCTCGATCTCGAGCGGGAGCGCGTTCAGCCCGTCGCGCACCCGTTGCACGTGTTCGTCGTCGACGTCCTCGGCCCACTTGAACATGACGACGTGGCGGAACGGCATGGCTGACTCCCGGGGTGCGTTCGTGAGGTGGCGATCAGCTGTACTGATCGAGGATCGTGTTCTCCGTGACCCGCTCGAGGGTCTCCTTGACGGTCATGGCGATCGACTCGTCGACGCCGTCGACCGCCATCAGGTCGTCGATGGTCGCTCGCTGCAATCGGACCAAACCGCCGAAGTCGTTCGCGATGCGCGCGGCGAGCTCATTCGGGAGGGAGTTGACCCGACTCAGGAGTCGAAGGCCCTTCGGGGCGATCTCGTGCTCGAGTTCGATGTCGCCGAGGTGCAGCGTGCTGAGCGCCATCCGGGCATCGAGCACGTCGTCGTCGCGCAGCCGTGACATCTCGGCCAAGGTGTCGTCGACGTTGCGGTGCTGAGGCAGGTAGTCGGCCACGACCAGATCGAGTTCGTCATCGATCTCGCTGTAGAGCTCGTCGAGCTGGAGCCGCAGCAGGCGTGCATCGACGCCGAGCTCGATGATCATCGTCTCGATCTCGTCGGCGATGCGGTGCACCATCTCGCCGCGCTGCACCACGGCGACGACGTCTCGGACCGTGACGACGTCTTCGATCTCGAGGGCCGTCAGATTGCTGATCGCATCGTCGAGACGATGCTTGTACCGCTCCAGGGTCTGCAGCGCCTGGTTGGCACGGTCGAGCAGGCGCCCGACCTCTTGCAGCTGGCGCTTGCCACCCCCCGCATAGACGTTGATGACACCCATCTCCTCGGATGCCGAGACGACCGCTACGTCGAGGGATCGCGCCACGCGCTCGGCGGTGCGATGCCGGGTGCCGGTCTCGCTCGTCGGCACGGTCGGGTCGGGCACGAGGTGCACGTTCGCCCGGGCGATCCGGCCGCCGTCGTTGGAGATGATGATCGCTCCGTCCATCTTCGCCAGTTCCGACAGCCGTTGGGGGCTGAACGGGGCGTCGACGAGGAATCCGCCCGAGCAGATCGACAGCACCTCCGGATCGTCGCTGAGCACGAGGAGCGCGCCTGCCTTGGAGCGAACGACACGATCGATGCCGTCGCGCAGCGGGGTTCCGGGTGACACCTTCGCCAGCGCGTCGCGCATCGTCTCGTTGGCACCGCTGTACCGGCTCGGCATGGAGCGATTCTAGGTGACCGGCGCGGGAGCGCACCCGATGCCGTGCGCCCGCTGCCGGCGCCGAGCGATGATCAGAAGTGGAACGAGGTGACGATAGCGGCGTGATCGGAGCCCGGATCGCCGGTGCCCTCGCGAGGATCGTCGTCGATCGAGGGCAGCGGACCTCCGTTCGCCTGCAGCATCCGGATCTCCGGCGGACGGTCGCCGGCGACGAGGAAACGACTCGCGAACACGTGGTCGATCAGCTCACCCCTGCCCCGGTAGACGCGACTCGCTCGTTGCTCGGGGGCGATCAGGGGCGCGAGGTTCCACATTCGCTGTCCGTCGCCTCGATCGGCGGCGTCGAAACCCCGGGTGCCGATCTCGGAACCGGTGAGACCGTTGAGGATCTGGGTCGTCGCAGCCTCCACGACCTCGTGCATGTCGCCGAGGAGCACGAACGGCTCACTCCCGCCGCGACCGGCCAGCTCGCGTGTGACCCTGACCCTCCCGTGTTGGCTTCCGCCGCACGGCGGAACAGCGCGTACGCACCGAACCGTGCGAGTTCGTCCTCGTGGCGGGAAAGAACCGCCCGCCGGGATGGCTCAGCAATTTCGATTTCAGATGGCAGGTCACGAGCCGAACGATTCGGTGGTTCACACGGACGCCGATCTGGAGCTCACCGCGACCCATCCGGTTCGTCGTCTCCGGTCCGATCGCACCTGCCAGGTCGTCGCCGACCTGCACCGGGAGCAGACCGCCGGGGTGGTCCGTGACGTCGACGGGGTCACGGACCACCCGCTTCGACAGGAACGCCACTCGGATTCCCCGCTCGTCCGGCACGCCCGACGCCCGATGTGGCATCGACCATGCCGGCGCCCCTTGGAGCTCGGCGAGCACCGGCTCGTCGCCGACCTCCTGCAGCGCGAGCACATGTGGTCGTGCGTCGTCGATGAGGGTCGCCGACGACTCGATCTTGGCTGCGAGATCGGCGTCGGGCGCCGGGCCGGACTCGTGGCCGACCACCAGCACGTTCTGCACGTTCCAGTCATCACGCGCAGTTCAGCCATTCGCCGGGCTCGACCCGTTCCCGGACACCGGGCGCATCATCCACGTAGACGGCACCTCCCACGTCGGCGGCACCTCCCGGCCGGAGCCGGCCCCGGCGCCGACCGAGATCAGGTCAGTCCGGCAGCGGCCAGAGCTTCGGGCAGGGTGGCTACGCGGAGCAGTCGCAGGCGTTCGTCGTCGGGTACTGGCGACGTCCGTGGGGCGATCACCCGCCTGAATCCGAGACGCGCCGCTTCGCTCAGGCGCCGCGGCCCGTGGGCGACTTGGCGAACCTCGCCACCGAGCCCGACCTCGCCGAACGCGACGAGGTCGGCGGCGAGCGGCCGATCGGTGATCGCGCTGACGACCGCCAGGCAGAGTGCCAGGTCGAGGCCCGGCTCGACGAGCCGAACCCCACCCACGGTGGACGCATAGACGTCCTGTTGCTGGACCGCGATCCGGGCCCGTTGCTGGAGCACCGCGAGCAGGAGCGCGAGCCGGTTCCCGTCGACTCCCTGGGTGGTGCGGCGTGCCGGAACGTTGGGCGGTGCCGGTGTGGTGAGCGCCTGGACCTCGACGACCAGTGGCCGCTGGCCTTCCATCGTCGGAGCGATCGCCGAGCCGGGAACGCCCGTGCGGCGATCGCCCAGGAACAGCTGACTCGGATCGGGGACACCGATCAGGCCGTGACCAGCCATCTCGAACAGACCGAGCTCGTTCGTCGGGCCGAACCGGTGCTTGGTCGCTCGGAGGAGCCGCAACGCGTGATGACGTTCACCCTCGAACGCCAGCACCGTGTCGACGACGTGTTCGAGCACTCGGGGTCCCGCCAACGAGCCCTCCTTGGTGACATGACCGACGAGCACGACCGGGATGCCGCGCAGCTTGGCCGCGTTGACCAGCTGTTGGGCACATCCGCGCACCTGGACGACCGAACCGGGCGGTGAGCCCAACGCCGGATCGTGCACCGTCTGGATCGAGTCGACGATGACGAAGTCGGGCTTCGTTTCGTCGATCGCTGTGATCACGTGGGGGAGCGCCGTCTCGGCGAGCAACCAGAGATCGGGCCTGACGGCCGACAGGCGCTCGGCTCGCAGACGGACCTGCTGGGCGCTCTCCTCGGCGGTGACGTAGAGCGCGCGTCCGGGCCAGCACGCCAGCAGTTGGAGCAGCAGGGTGCTCTTCCCGATGCCGGGCTCGCCGCCCAGCAGGGTCACCGAGCCCGGGACGACACCGCCGCCGAGTACCCGATCGAGCTCGCCGATGCCGGTCGGACGCGGGCGGCTCACCAGCGGGTCGACCTCGCCGATCGGGGTCGCCGCGGACATCGCCGGGGCGATCATCGGTACGTCGCCCGACGCGAACTCCTCCACCAAGGTGTTCCACTGACCGCACGTAGAGCACTGGCCCGCCCATTTCGGGTGGGTGGCACCACAGTCGGTGCAGACGTGTTCGATCCTGGTCTTGGCCATCAGCCCATCATGACCGGGGGGTGTCGCGCACTACCGGCACTGCTCGGTCGCCTCGCAACAACGCGACCGCATCGTCGGGCCACGGGCGGGGGCGACCGTCGTCTCCGATGAGCACGACCACCATCCGGCCCTGGGCCGCCCGCTCGTCATTCGTCGACAGGGTGGTCAAGTAGGTCGCCGACGTCCGTCCGACCGACTCGACCTCGAACGAGATCGTGACCTCGTCGTCGAAGTAGATCGGTCGATGGAACTCGGCTGTGACCGACCTGCGCGGCGTGAACCCGAACGTCAGCTGGGTCAGGCCGAGCGATCGCGTCAGCTCCGCCTCGCCCGCCTCGGCGTACTTCCAGAACGTCGAGTGGTGCCAGTAGCCGGCGGCGTCGGTGTCGGCCCAGTCGAGTCGGCGGCGGAGCGAGATCGAGGCACCCATGGCCGGCGAGACTAGGTCCGTCGGGCCCACGACGGAACAACTCCGATGGCACCGGGGTTCGTTCTGGCATGGCAACTGCGACCTGGAACGGAAACATCCTCGCCCAGTCCGACGACACGGTCGTCGTCGAGGGCAACCACTATTTCCCGCTCGACGCCGTGAACGACGGGGTGCTGTCGCGGAGCGATCACACTTCGGTCTGCTCGTGGAAGGGCACCGCCAACTACTACGACGTCGTCGCCGGCGGCGACCGCAACGAGAACGCGGCGTTCGAGTACCAGGAGCCCAAGGGTGCGGCCGCGCAGATACGGGGCCGTGTCGCCTTCTGGCGTGGGGTCGTCGTCACCCCCTGAGCGAGCGACGGCGACGCCGGGCGGCCGCCGGTTCGGCTCGGTAGGGTGCTGAGCATGGCTACCCCGTTTCCCCCCTTCGATGGATCCGCGCCCAAACAGCAGGAGTTCCCCGCTGCGCCCGAGATGGGCATCGACGCCGACAAGCGGTACACCGCGACGATGACGACCTCGATGGGTGAGATGGTGATCGCGCTCGATCCGGTCAAAGCCCCCACCACCGTCAACAGCTTCGTCTTCCTCGCGCTCCACCGGTATTTCGACGGCATCGTCTTCCACCGCATCATCAACGGGTTCGTCTGCCAGGGCGGTGACCCGACCGGAACCGGACGTGGTGGCCCGGGCTACCGCTTCGACGACGAGCTCCCGAAGCCCGGTCAGTACGAGATCGGCTCGGTGGCGATGGCCAACGCGGGGCCGAACACCAACGGCAGCCAGTTCTTCTTGATCTCCGGGCCGAACGGTGCTGCGCTCCCGCCCCAGTACAGCCTGTTCGGCAAGATCGTGAAGGGCCTCGACGTGCTCGATGCGATGCAGCGCGTGCCGACCGGCGCCGGTGACCGTCCGAAGGACGACGTGGTGATCGAGTCGGTCACGATCACCGTTCACGACGACTGACCTCCGACCATGGCGAGAGCGTCGTTGTCGGCCGACCAGGCGCGCCGGCTAGCGCTCGGCGCTCAAGGATTCGCCGATCCACGTCCGACCGGGCGGGTCGACCGGCGCCATCTCCGCCGCGTCCTCGACCGGATCGGGTTGATCCAGATCGATTCGGTCAACGTGCTGGTGCGCAGCCAGGAACTGCCGCTCTTCGCCCGGCTCGGCCGGCACCCGCGGACCATGATCGACGACGCAACTCGGGCCGGCGAGCTGTTCGAGTACTGGGTCCACGAGGCCAGTCACGTGCCGACCTCGCAGTATCCGCTGTACCGGTGGGCGATGGAGGGGCACCCGCGCTGGAAGGGATTTCGACGGTTCGCCGCCGAGCGGGCCGAGTTCGTGGCCGCGGTGCTCGATCGCGTGCGACATGACGGCCCGCTGGTCGCCAGCGATCTCGAGGCCAGGGTCGGACCCAAGTCGGCTTGGTGGGATTGGGACGACGGCAAACTCGCCCTCGAGCATCTCTTCCGCACCGGCGCAGTCGCCGCCACCCGACGCGAGTCCGATTTCGCACGGGTCTACGACCTGCCCGAACGGGTGCTGCCCGCTGAGGTCCTCGACGCCCCGGTGCCCGACGAGCTCGACGCCAAGAAGGAGCTGCTCGTGCTGGCGGCGAAGTACCACGGCGTCGGCACCGCTGCGGATCTGGCCGACTACCACCGCCTGTCGCACACCCGGAAACTGCTGGCGGAGCTCGTCGAGGATGGTCGCCTGCTCGAGGTGGACGTCGAGGGATGGACGCGACGGGGATACCTGCACCCCGATGCCGTGATTCCCCGTCGAATCGACGCACGCGCACTGCTCAGCCCGTTCGATCCGGTCGTCTGGAACCGTGATCGCGCCGAGCGAGTCTTCGGATTCCGCTATCGCATCGAGATCTACGTTCCGAAGCCGAAGCGGCAATACGGCTACTACGTGCTCCCGTTTCTGCTCGGCGACGATCTCGTGGGGCGGGTCGATCTGAAGGCTGACCGCGCGAACCGGACCCTGCTCGTGCAGAGCGCGTGGGGCGAGCCGGGGATCCGTGAGGCCGAGGCGGCCCGTGAGCTCGCTGCCGAACTGGCGTCGATGGCCGGCTGGCTCGGTCTCGACCGCGTCGAGGTGGTCGGCCTCGGCGATCTCAGCCCGGCGTTGGCGAAGGCGGTTCCTGCAGTGCCCATCGAAGACCCCGCGTGAGCGCATCGCCGGCAGGCCGCACGGCGATCGCCTCGGTCACCGGGAACCACGGCAACCTCAGCGGAGCGCGCGCCCAGCGGGGGAGCAGCGAGACCGCCGCTGCTGCGATCACCGTGTAGGCAGGTCGAGCCGCGGGGTGCATCGGCGGTTGCAGGAGCAAGTAGCGCGCCGCGTCACGTGCCTGCGGACTCCCGCGGAGCTCGGGACGAAACGCCTTCAGTTGATCGCCCAGCGCCCGCACCGACTCGGGCGGCGCCGGCACGCCGAGGGCACGGGCGATCACCGCCATCTGGCGCACGTACTGGTCGCGTTCCGCCGCGTCGAGGTGTTCGGCGCCGTAGCGCGCGTGAGCCCGCAGAAAGCTGTCGACTTCGGCCAGATGGACCCATCGCAGCAGGTGTGGATCGTTGGCCCGGTAGGGGCGTCCGTCGTCGGCAGTCCCGACGACGTGCTCGTGTACCGCCCGAACCCGAGCGATCGCGGTCTCGGCCTCGCTCACCGGTCCGAACGTCGTGGCGGCGAGGAAGTCGGCGGTCCGCTGCAAACGTCCCCACGGGTCGTGCCGATAGTCGCTGTGGTCGGCCACGCCGGCCATCGCCAGCGGGTGGAGCGACTGGAGCAGCAGCGCTCGCAGGCCACCGACGAACATGGCGCTGTCACCATGGATCCGTCGGATCGGTGCATCGTCGTCGAACCAGCGCTCGCCCGGTGCGTCGAACAGCTCGGCGTGTCGGGAGACGGCGTGGTCGCGGTCGCCGATCACGCCGGCCCGGACGCGGCCGGCGACCCAATCGCGCACCTCGGCGACGGCGCGATCGATCGCGGTCCGGACGGGCAACGCCCCGGACGTCGACCCGGACGTCGACCCGGACGTCGACCCGGAACTCGACTCGGACGTCGACCCGGAACTCGAACTCGGGGTCGACCTGCTCGGCATGCCCTCATCGTGGCATGCCGCATCACTACGCTCACGTCGTGCCCGACGAACCAGACGACCGCGTCGATCCGCCGGTCACTCCGACGGAGTTCGACGCCGTCGTCGCCGACCTGGGCGCAGCGACGAACGGGCAACGGATACCGGGGTGGGTGATCCGTGCGATCGCCGTGTTCTGGTTCGGGTTCGTCGTCGTCGGACTCCTCAAGCACCTGTGGGGCCGTCTCGATGGGCTCGCGCTGTTGCTCGTGATCTCTCTCTTCCTCGCGCTCGCAGTCGAACCCGGCGTCAATCGACTGTCGCGGCGAGGCTGGCGTCGCGGCCGGGCGACCGCCTCGATCCTGCTCGGTGTGATGCTCGCGGCGGCGATGTTCGTCGGTCTGATCGGTGGCCTCATCGGCACCCAGATCGTCGACCTGCTGCAGAACTCCGAGCAATACATCGTCGACACGGTCGACGCGATCAACGACACGTTCGGCGCCGAGCTCGATCCGCAGGAGGTCGTCGACGAGTTCAACCGGCCCGACGGTCCGGTGCAGGAGTTCATACGAGCGCAGCAGGACAACGTGGTGAACCTGTCGCTCCAGGCGCTCAACGGTCTGGTCCAGGGGCTGTCGGTGTTGCTGTTCACGTACTACCTCGTTGCGGACGGCCCACGCCTGCGTCGTGCGATCTGCAGTCGACTCCGACCCGATCGGCAGCGTCAGGTCCTCGCGGCGTGGGAGCTGGCGATCACCAAGACCGGCGGATACCTCTATTCGCGGGCACTGCTCGCGCTCCTGTCGGCGTTCTTCCACTGGATCGTGTTTCAGGCGGCCGACATCCAGGCACCGATTCCGCTGGCCCTGTGGGTCGGTCTCGTCAGCCAGTTCCTGCCGGTGGTCGGGACGTACATCGCCGGGCTGCTACCAGTGCTCATCACGTTCCTCGACTCGCCGATCAAGGCCGTGATCGTGCTCGGGTTCATCATCGTGTACCAGCAGGTCGAGAACTACTTCTTCGCGCCGCGGATCACCGCCCGCACCATGGAACTGCACCCGGCGGTCGCGTTCGGCGCTGCGCTCGCCGGGTTCTCCCTCCTCGGCGCAGCGGGTGCCATCCTGGCGTTGCCTGCTGCTGCGATGTTCCAGGCCGTCGCCGGCGAGTGGGGTGAGCGACACGAGGTGGTCGAGAGCGAGCTGACGGCGATGAAGCTGCCGGGTCGTCGAGATTCGTCCGGTGCCGACTGATGGAGGTCGATCCGACGCAGGCGTACCGCCCCGTCGCCGTCACCGTCCGATCGGGCTTCCCCGAGAGCGTCCATCACGGGGCGGTGGTCGTGCTCGCGACCGACGGTTCGGTCGCGCTCGAGGTCGGCGATCCGGGAGTCGCGATCTACGCCCGTTCCTCGACCAAACCACTCCAAGCCGACACCATGGTGCGACTCGGCGTCGACCTCGACAGTGAGTCGCTCGCCCTGGCCTGCGCCAGCCACAGCGGCACCGATCGGCACCTGGCCGTGGTGCGCCGCTCGCTCGCCGGTGCCGGACTCGACGAGAGTGCGCTCTTGAACACGCCCGGCCTGCCGCTCGACCGCGGCGCGGCCGATGCGCTGCTGGCAGCCGGGGGCCGGCGCGATCCGATCCACATGAACTGCTCGGGCAAGCACGCGGCGATGGTCGCGACCTGTGTGGCGAACGGCTGGGATGTCGCCGGCTACCTCGCCGCCGAGCATCCGCTGCAGCTGGCGATCACCGCCCGCGTCGCCGATCTCGCCGGGCTCGTCCACCACATCGGGGTCGACGGCTGTGGGAGCCCGGCACACGTCGTGTCGTTGCGGGGGTTGGCAGAAGCGTTCCGGACGCTGGCGATGGCCCGCGGGCCGGTCTGGTCGTCGATGACCGCCCACCCCGACCTGATCGGCGGCGATCAGCGCGACGTCACCCGGTTGATGTCCGCCGTACCGGACCTCATGGCCAAGGACGGCGCAGAAGGCGTGTTCGCGGCGGCGTTGCCCGACGGTCGGGCGGCCGCAGTGAAGATCGGCGACGGCAACGCGCGGGCGGCCGGTGTCGTGATCGCCGCAGCGCTGGGTGCCGTCGGCGTGGCAATCGAACCGCACGCAGTCGGCGATCCGATCCTCGGTCACGGCGTACCTGTCGGGTCCGTGCGGCCGCTCGTCGACGTGGCGTCGTGACCGGACCGGCCTTTCGAACCCTCGATGAGGTCGAGTACGGACGCGTCGAGCAGGTGAGTCCGTTGATCCGGCGTGTGATCGCCGAGAACCCGTCGAAGTTCACGTACCGCGGGACGGGCACCTACATCATCGGGCACGGCGACGTCGCGGTGATCGATCCGGGCCCTCGGCTCGATTCCCATCGAGACGCGCTCGCGACGGCGTTGTCCGGTGAGCGCGTCCGGGCGATCCTGATCACCCACTGCCACGCCGACCACTCGCCACTCGCCGCGTGGATGCACGAGGAGTCCGGCGCACCGATGTTCGCGTTCGGACCTCATCCCCGACCCGAGCCGGGCACCGATCCGGTCGAGACCGCCGACGACCAGGCGCAGATCGAAGAGTCGACCGATTACGACTTCTCTCCCTCGGTGGCCATCGTCGACGGCGACGTGCTCGACCTGGTGCCCGGCGCCACCTTCCAGGCGGTGCACACGCCGGGTCACACCTCGAACCACACGTGCTGGGCGTTGGCCGAGGAGTCGGCGCTGTTCACCGGGGACCACGTGATGGGATGGAGCACGACCGTCGTGTCACCGCCCGACGGCGACATGACGGCGTACATCGATTCGCTTCGTCGCGTCGCCGGCCGCGGGGACGCGATCTTGTGGCCGACCCACGGCCCGCCGCGCGACGACGCCCGATCGTTCGTCGAGGCGCTCGTGCAACACCGGCTCGAACGTGAACGCGGCGTGCTCGACGCACTGCGGGCCGGACGTTCGACGATTCCCTCGATCGTCGAACTGCTCTACGCCGGCGTCCGCGAGGAGCTCCACCAACCTGCAGGCCGGAGTGTGTGGGCCCATCTCGTCCGGCTCGCAGCCGACGGCCGTGTCACCGTCGACGGCGACGGTCGGCCACGTCTCGACAGCGAGTACCGGCCAACTTGACGTGATCACGACGCGATCACGATAACAACGCCACGCCGCCGCTGGATCTACGGTAGGTTCACACTGATTCCTCGATTCTGGAGGCCTCGATGGAACTTCACCGAATCAGGATGCAGCGCGCAGCGTTGGCGTTCACTGTCGTCGTCGGGTCGATCGTTGCGGCCGACGTCGCCCGCCCGTCCGGTCGACTCGCGGTTCCCGCGGTGCAGGCGGCTGTTCAACCGATCGATGCGTTCCCGGCTTCGATCTCCCCGGACCACCGCTATCTCGTCGACGGCACGGGTCGCCCCTATCTGTTGCACGGTGACTCGGCGTGGTCGATCGTGGTCGAGTTGGACCGGAGCGAGGCAGCGCTGTACCTCGATGACCGTCAGGCGAAGGGATTCAACGTTGTGTTCGCCGAGGTGATCGAGAACAAGTTCTCGAGCAATCCACCGTTCAACACCGACGGTGACGCCCCGTTCGTCGGCAGAGCGTTCGGATCCCCGAACGAGGCGTACTTCGAGCATCTCGATTGGCTGGTGGATGCGGCCGCGCAGCGAGGTATCACCCTGCTCCTGGTGCCGGCGTATCTGGGTTACGAGGGCACCGACGAGGGTTGGTACGACGAGGTCGTCGCGGCGTCGAACGACGATCTGCGCAACTTCGGTGTGTTCCTCGGGAGCCGCTACCGCGACGATCCGAACATCATGTGGGCGATCGGCGGCGACCGCAATCCGACGTCCACGGCGCGGGCGCGGATGGAGGCGCTCGCTGCGGGCATCGGTGAGGCCGACCCGGATCATCTGATGACGGCGCACACGACGACGAACTACAACGCCGATCAGGTGTGGGGCCAGTCGAGTTGGCTCGACGTCAACAACGTGTACACCTACGGACCGCCGGCCGACGCTACGGCCGCGGCGTACGGCGCCAACACGACTCGCCCGGTGTTCTTCATCGAAGGTGTGTACGAGAACGAACAGGGTGCCGATGACTCCCTCATCCGGACCCAGGCGTGGGCGAGCTTGCTCAGCGGGGCGACGGGGCAGTTCTTCGGGAACAATCCGATCTGGCACTTCGGCACCGGCGGGTTGTACCCGGCTCCGACGTCGTGGCAACGAGCGATGAACGGTCGCGGATCGATCGACATGTCGAACGTGCGTGCCCTATTCGACACGATTCCGTGGCACCGGCTGGTGCCCGACCGCTCGGATGCGTTCCTGGTCAGTGGCGAGCAGTCCGGATTCGGACGTGCGACCGCAGCGACGTCGCCGAGCGACGGACTCGCGCTGGTCTACGTGCCGTCCGGGCGCTCGGTGACCGTCGACCTGTCGCGACTCGATCCCGCTGCGGTCCACGCTCGGTGGTTCGATCCGAGCAATCGGACGGCCGTCGATGTCGGCACCTTCGAGACGTCGGGCCTGATGCAATTCGCGACGCCGGGTTCGAACTCCGCCGGCGACGGCGACTGGGTCCTGCTCATCGAACCCGGATCGCCCCCGGTCCCGACGACCACCAGCAGCTCGACCACCACGACCACCGGCGGCCCGACCACCACGACCTCGACGGTTCCGCCGACGACGCTGGCTCCCTCCACCACGACCACCAGCAGCTCGACCACCACGACCAGCACCTCGACCAGCACCTCGACCAGCACCTCGACCAGCACCTCGACCACCTCGCCCTCGACGATTCCGCCGCCGACGTCCGCTCCCGCCACCACGACCTCCACGACGACCTCCACGACGACCTCCACCGTTGCACCGACGACGACGGCCCCGTCGACGACGGCCCCGTCGACGACACCTTCGACGACGTCGGCCCCGACGACGACCACGACGACCACGACGGTGCCGCCGACGACCACGACCACCACCACGACCACGACCACGACGGTGCCACGACGGTGCCGACGACGACCACCACGACCACCACGACCACGACCACGACCACGACCACGACGGTGCCGCCGACGACCACGACGACCACGACGACCCTGCCGCCGATCACCACGGTGCCACCGATCAAGACGGTGCCACCGATCACGACGGTGCCACCGATCACGACGAGGCCACCCCCCGAGCAAAACCCGGTGAGCCGGCAGATCCGACCGCATTCGAGCCGATGGTTCCATTGGTTCCTCAGCCGAACCGTGCCGTACCCACGCCATCCGATCCGTTGGTGACCACGCGAGCTTCGCGCTCGTGCACGCCGGCGTCCGTCGCGCCAACCGCAACGGCGAGAACCGCGACCGCCGACATTTGATCAGGCTCGAGGTGTCCGTGCTGCCGAGTCGCTGACCAGGGCTTGCGGTCGGGTGTACGATTTGTCAAAGGAAGGGGTCAGTCATGACAATGCCCACTTCGTACTCCCTCTCGGCACCCGCCCAGGCGCTGCTCGGTTCGGACGCGGTCGCACATGTCTGGACGTCGAACGCCGACGGAACACCCCAGGTGTCCGTCGTGTGGGTCGTCGTCGAGGGCGATCGAATCCTGTTCGGATGCGATCGATCGAGCCAGAAGGCGCGCAACCTGCGGCGAGATCCGTCGATCGTGTTGTCGATCGAGGATGATGTCCGCAACGACCAGGGATTCCAGCGACATCTCGTCGTGCGTGGGACGGCTGCGCTCGTCGACGGGCCGAACCCGGCCCTGATGGACCGGCTCGCGGCCAAGTACACCGACCTGGAACGGCATCCATTGTCGCTCCGTGATGCCGAGTCCTGCGTGGTGGTGAGCGTCACGATCGACCGGATCAGCGGTGTCGGGCCCTGGGTCGACTGACCCGCGATCCTCGCCCAGGTCGAACCAGACGACGGTCAGGCGGCCTCGGGGCGGGCATCGACGGTGCGGGACCGGTGGCGGCGTCGTTCCGGCTCGTTGAGATGTGTCCACCCGAGTGCGGCCGAGCGCGGTCGAAGCAGTCGATCAGCGCCTCGGGCAACGTGACGTCCTCGTCGCCCTCGGAGAACAGCGCGTCCTTCCGTTCGGCCAACGCTGCCCCGATCCAGCGTCCGTCGTCGACGCCCAGTTTGGCGCCCAGCCGCCAGCCGCCGTCGCAGCCGATGCCGAACGAGACCCGGTCGTGTCTCGGGGGCTCCGAGGGAGCCTGCTCGTCGGGATCGCCGACGAACGAGCTCGATCACATCGCCCGGCGCAGCTTCGGCACGTTGGCGATGTGGCAGAAGTGATCGATGAGGTCGACGGCCTCGGCCAACTGTTCGAGCGACAGCTCACCCCGATCGAACGACGCCATGTTCGTCGGGAAGTCCGACCGCCGCTCGGCGACGCCGACGATCAGCTTGGCGCGTTCGGGAGAGGGACCCGCCTTCCACACCAGGTGCTGGACGGGCGACCGAATCCCGCCGACGCCCCACGCCCCGGGTTCGAGCAAGGATTCGGCGAGCTCGACCAACTGTGAATGAGCACGTCGAGGTGTCCGGGGAGCTCGACGACATCGGCGTCGTGATCACGCGGGTCGGTCACGGAATCGCTCATGACGACACATACACATGTTCGCTTCGATCGCAAACCCCCTGGCCAGAGGGGTGTGCGATGGCTCCTCCGGGGCCCATCGCCGTCGGCGATGACCCTGTGCGAGCCGCCACCCGCGGGTGAGTGCGAGAATGCGTGATGCCGCGGACCCTCGGCCTCCTGGTGATCGCAGTGTGCGCTGCGAGTTCCTGCGGGGCGTACCGAGACTGAGGCTCATCCCACCCACTCGGCGATCGAGGTCGTCGCCCTCGCGACGTCGGCGAAGCGAGTGGTCAACGGTGAGCATCCGAGGCGGATCACGTCGGGCTCGCGAAAGTCGGCGAGCACGTTGCGCTCCTCGGCGAGTCGGCGCGTGATCGTCTGCGCATCCGGATGGTTCACACACAGATGACCACCGCGCCGCTCGTCCTGGCGCGGCGTCGAGGTCGCGAGGCCCACGGCGTCGCAGCACTCGAGCGCGAACCGGCCGAGCTCGATCGACTTGGCCCGGATCGCTTCGATGCCTGCCTCGGCCGAGACCTCGATCCCGCAGTCGGCAGCCACCAGGCCGAGAATCCCCGGCGTCCCCACGAGGACGCGGCCGATGTCGCTCCGTGGCGTGAAAGTCGGACCCATGGCGAACTGATCGCGCTGGGCGAACCACCCGTGGAACGGCTCGTCGAGCTCACCGATCCGTTCGGCCGCGACGTAGGTGAAGGCTGGGGCCCCGGGACCACCGTTCAAGAACTTGTAGGTGCATCCCACCGCGAACTCGGCTCCAGCGGCGCGCAGCCCGACCGGGTGGAGCCCAGCGGCGTGGGAGAGGTCCCACACGACGAGCGCCCCGGCGTCGTGAGCACGTCGTGTCTCGGCAGCAAGATCGGTGATCTCGGCGCTGCGGTAGTCGATCATCGATCTCACGACGACCGCCACGTCGTCGAGTAGGTCGAATCCACTGCGCACAGTGAGGCCGTCCGCGGCTGCGATCGAGTCGACGACATACCGGTCGGTCGGGAAGTCACCCGGGTCGATCGCGATCACCGATCGATCCGGCCGCAGCCTGCGGACGGCCCGGATCAACTGGTAGAGATTGACGGTCGTCGAGTCGTGGACGGCCACCTCGCCGGCATCTGCGCCGATCAGCGGTGCCAGCCGGTCGCCGACCCGTCGGGGGAGATCGAGCCAGTGGTCCCAGCTGCGGATCAACCCGGTCGCCCAGTCGTCGCGCATCACGCGATCGACTCGATCGAGGGTGCGCCGGGGCGGCATGCCGAGCGAGTTCCCGTCGAGGTACGCGAGGTCGGTGTCGGCGATGTGGAACTCGTGACGCCAATGCGCGAGTGGATCGTCGGCGTCGAGCTCAGCAGCGCGTGCGTGCAAGTCGTCGGGTGTCGTCATGTCAGCGCTCCTGGAGTCGGACGAAGCTGGCGTGGCGAACCAGGCCGTCGTTGGTGAACTCGGTGATCTCGATCGTCGCAGCAAGCACGGGCTGTACCCAGCGAGCGGCACGGCGATACGCAGCCGGCGGTGGCGGGTCGAACGGGCATTCGTCGATCGTGAGGTCGCGAAGCCGCGCCGTCAGCGATTCGAGGAGCCGCTGGTCGAATCCCGTTCCGACGCCGCCGGCGAACGCGAGTCGCTTCGCGTCGAAGCGTCCCACCAACAGCGATCCGAACGTCGATGCCCGGTTGCCGTCGCCTGCGGTGTACCCGCCGATGACGACGTCGACCCGTCGCCGGTGTTTGATCTTGCGCCAGTTCGGTGACCGCTTGCCGGGCTGGTAGGTCGAACCCAGTCGTTTGGCGACGATTCCTTCGAGGCCCTGGGCCGCAGTCGCATCGGCGAGCTCGGCTCCGCCGCCGATCCGGTGCGATGGGACGAGCCAGTTGGCACCGGCGTCGACGAGCTGGTCGAGCAGTCGGCGCCGATCCTCGTACGGCAACCCGATCGTGTCGTGATCGTCGATGCGCAACACGTCGAACAGGTAGAGAGCGGCCTCTCGTTGGTGGCGCTGCATCAGTTCGAATCGTGGCTGTCCGTCACCGTCGAGCACGACCAGCTCGCCGTCCAGGACCGCCGTCGATGCGTGGACCGCGCTCGCGAGGTCGCCGAGCTCGGGATACGTCGCCGTCACGTCGAGCCGGTTGGTCGACTGGAGCCGAACCTCACCATCGTCGACGAACGCGAGTGTCCGGTAGCCGTCCCACTTGATCTCGTACGCCCAGGACTCGTCGTCGCCGGGCAGTGTGCCCAGTGTCGCCTTCATCGGCGCGATCGGGAAGGTCAGCGGCATCGGGTCACCGGCGCGGCAGGTGGCTCGACAACACGCCGTCGTCCACGAAGGCCTCGATCTGATCGGTCGAGAAGCCGAGCACCTCGGCGAGCACCTCGGCATTGTCCTCGCCGCGGAAGCGCGGCATGCCCCGCAGACCGACATCGGGTGCATCGCTGAACTTCCACGGTGCATTCGGGACCCGGAAGGTGCCGCCGCCGCGGTCGTCGACCTCGCGGATCACATCGCGCTCGCGCGCCCAGTCGCTGCTGCACACGTCGGCGACCGATCGGACGGCACCGACCGCGAGCCGGAAGTGCGAGCAGCGCGCTTCCAGCGACTCGGCGTCGGGCACGGTGTCCGCGTACGCCTGGATGTACGCCTGGAGTTCTGCAAGGTGCTCCTGGCGGCTCGCGACGGTCGCGAAACGGGGATCGTCGGCGAGGTCGGGGCGTTCGATCGCCCCGACGTACATCTCGAAGTTGCCCTTGGCGGCCGGATGGCCGGCGATCGCCACTGCGTCGCCGTTGCCCACCGTCACCACCGGTTGGCCGTCGTTGCCGAAGCTGCGCACCCAGTTCGGATCCACGTCGTCGTCCCACAGCTCGTCGTGGACGTGCTCGTTGACGTAGAGCATCACCTGGGCCATCGCCACGTCGATCCACTGCCCCCGGCCGGTCCGCTCGCGCTGGTAGAGGGCAGCGAGCACCCCCGCGGCCGCATCGAGCGACGTGTAGACGTCCGCGTGACTGTGGCGGTCGGTGCGGTACACACCGCCGCGCCCGTGATCGCCCTGGGACTTCGTGAGACCCGTCTCGGCCTGGACGACCGGTGCGTAGGCCCGGCGATCCTTCCACGGTCCCGTCGTCCCGTAACCCGTGATCGAGGCGTAGACGATGCGTGGGTTGCGCTCGGCGACGGCGTCGTAGCCCAACCCGAATCGGTCCATCACACCGGGCCGGAAGTTCTCTACGAGCACGTCCGATCGCTCGACGAGCTCCATCGCGAGCTCCGCTCCCTCGGCCCGGTGGAGATCGATGCTGACCGATCGTTTGCCCGTGTTCTGCTGGGCGTAGTAGGAGGGCATGCTGTTGCGCCGCGGCGCGGTGAAACGGGTGACGTCGCCCGCGGGCGGTTCGATCTTGATCACGTCGGCACCGAGATCCGCGAGCATGCGTGTGCAGTGCGGCCCGGACAGCACGCGTGTGAAGTCGAGCACCCGGACGCCGTCGAGTGGAGTCTCCATCACCGCATCGTTGCCGATCCGGGCGTCGGGAGCGAACGCGGGACCAACGGCCCTGGCGGCGCTCACGGGCGCTGGCGACGATGAATCGATCTCCGATCGGCGAAGGGAGCGGGACATGAGGGTGTTGTTGGTGGAAGGTGTGCCCGGCGCAGGGGCCGACACCGAGGCGCAGCTCCGCGCGGCCGGGCACGTCGTCCTGGGTTGCGACGCAGCCGACCCGTCGGCGCCGTGCCGCGGTCTCGAGGTGATGCCCGACTGTCCGCTCGACTCCGGCCACGTCGATGTCGCGGTCGTGAGCAGAGTGGGGCCCGATCTGACGACGTCGGAGCGTGGTGCGCTCTGCGCAGCCCGCCACCGTGTCCCGGTGGTCGTGTCGGGCGAGGCTCGCCACACCATCTCGTTCGGGCCGGGCACCCACGTCGCCGGCACCGATCTCCTGGCGACGTGTGAACAGGCCTCGAGTGCCGGCACCGCGCACGTCGCAGCGATCCGGCGCAGCCTGTTGATGTCCGGCGTCGTCACATCAGACGACGTCGACGGGCAGCCACCGCGGGTCGTCTTCGACGTGCGGCGCGATCACCGACGCTTGCGACTCACGATTCGAACGCAGCCCGACGATCCGCGCGCTGCGTCGATCACGAAGTCGGCGGCGGAGGCGTTGCGGCGTTTCGATCAACATTCGACGGTGATCGACGTCGTCACCGAGACGATCTGACACGATCCCGGTCGAACGCCGACCCGCGACGGGGCCGGCGCGCGATGGCCCGGCCTCGCCGCGCACGTCGGCGACGTGCTGAAGTTGGTCGATGACGTCTGCGCCACCCGACTACGACGACCTGCCGCGTCGGTCGGGTCTACCGTGCGCCTGGCAGGTCTGGCGGCCGTCGGGTGACGTGCTCGGCTGTCTCAACCTGCTCACTCCGGAGCGCGCTGCCGCTGCCGCGCGATCGGTCGAGCGCGGAGCGACGTTCGCGCTGAACTGGTCGATGGCACTTCCCGATCCGCCGATGTTCGGGCGTGCGCGCTTCCGCCACGAGATCACCGGCGACGAGACCAGCACCGGCCACGACGACGTGCTACACGACTGGAACACCCAGTCGTCGAGCCAGTGGGACGGTTTCCGACACATCCGCAACCATGCGATGCTCCAGGACCAGCCGGGCACGGGTCACTTCGGCGGCGTCGACGACGCGGATCACGGTGTGCACCACTGGGCACAACGTGGGCTGGTCGGACGCGGCGTGCTCGCCGACGTGGGCCGCTGGCGCGCCGCGCAGGGCCGTCCGCTCCGGCTCGACGATGCCGATCCGGTCGGTCCCGACGAACTGCTCGCCTGCCTCGCAGACCAGGGCACGGTGGTGCGCGAGGGCGACGTACTGCTCGTGCGCTTCGGGTGGATCGGTTGGTACGAATCACAGCCTCAGGACGTTCGCGAACGTCTGCGCGACCGCAACGCGATGCGCGCTCCAGGGCTCGCCCCGAACGAGGAGATGGTGCGCACGCTCTGGAACCTCCACATCGCAGCGATCGGCTGCGACAACCCGGCCGTCGAGGTCTGGCCGCCCGGCGCACTGCTCGAATCCGGACGGATGGACGAGGTGCGCGCCGATCCGCGTCGGCTCCACGAGGCGTTCGTCCACACGGTGCTCCTCCCGATGCTCGGCCTGCCGCTCGGCGAGCTGTTCGCGCTCGACAAGCTCGCCGACGACTGCGCCTCGGACGGCCGTTACGACTTCCTGTTCACGTCGGCACCACTGAACCTGCCGAGCGGGGTGGCCAGCCCACCGAACGCCCTCGCGATCAAGTAGGCGAACCGTCCTGGGCGGTCAGCCCTTGCGGACGGGTGGCTGGCAAGTCGGGTGGTAGGTAATCGGTGTTGCGGTCGATGTTCGTGTAGATGTCGGACGCGATCGGATCCTCGATCTCCTCCGCGAGGTGGCCGAGGATGCCGGCGCAACGGGCGAGCAGCGCGAACCCGCGCATGACGCTCATCGGGAGCTCGATGTCGGCGAGCACGGCGCCGCACACGCCGGCCCCGTTGAGTGGAAGGGTTCGACCGAGCACCGCCGGGTGGACGCGACCGATCGCCTCGAACAGGTGGAGGTGCGGTCCGAAGGTGTCGTGACGGCGGGCCAGGTCGAACAGGACAGGCGTCCGCGGATCGCCGGCTTTGTGGACGGGGTGGCCGAGACCCGGCACGAAACGCCCTGCCGCCTTGGTGGCCACGACCAGCTCGGACGCGACGTCGTCCCAGCCATCGGCGTCGGTCGGCACGTCGGCCAGCCGCTCGAGCTCGGCATGGAGGAAGTGGGCGGCGTCCTCGGTGACTCCGAGGAAGCGCGAGCCGCCTCCCAGGAGGCCTGCAGCGAGCGCGCCCTGGATCGAGTCGGGAGCGCTGAGATAGGTGACCCGGGCGGCGATCGCGGTCGGTGTGAAGCCGTGGTCGGCGAGCGCGACCAGCACCGCCTCGAACATCGCGCGCTGCCCCTCGGTCGGGCGCCGCTTGGCGACGAGCCAGTATGCGAGCTCGCCGAAAGTGATCTGCCCGAGCAGTTCGCCGGCCAGGTCGTGGCCGAGCAGAGTGATCGAATCCGCGTCGGAGGTGCCGATTCCGGTTCGGTATCTGGGTGTGTCGGCCATGGTCGCCGTCGTCCCGAAGGACTCAGATCCCGTCCGCTGCTGCCGCGGCATCGTCGTCGCCGTGGAGCCCCTTGGGCAGCCCGGCGAACACGGCCGGCGGCTCGCGCCACGGGTCGCCGTCGCCACGCCTGGCCGCGCCGATGGCCTGCCAGACCCGCTCGGGGGTACACGGCATGTCGATGTGGCGGACACCGAGGTGCGACACCGCGTCGATGACGGCGTTCTGGATGGCGGGAGTGGAACCGATCGTCGCCGCCTCGCCGATGCCCTTGGCGCCGAGCGGATTGAGGGGTGAGGGGGTCTCGGTCGACATCACCTCGAAGCTCGGCATCTCGGCCGCTGACGGGACGGCGTAGTCGGCGAAGTTCGACGTGATCGGGTTCCCGTCGGGGTCGAAGCGGATCTCTTCGAACAATGCCTGGCCGACACCCGAGGCGATGCCACCGTGCTGCTGACCCTCGACGAGCAGCCGGTTGATGATCGTGCCGCAGTCGTCGACCGCGACGTGGCGCACCAGGCGCGCCCTGCCGGTCTCGGTGTCGACCTCGGCGACGGCGATGTGGGCGCCGAACGGGAACGACGCCCCCTCGGACTTGAACACGTGCTCTGCGGCGAGCGGCTCACCATCGTCCTGCCTGGCGCGGTCGGCCAGTTCGGCCCATGTCAGCGCGGACGCCGGAACGCCGACGACACCGATCGTTCCGGTCGAGGTGTCGACCACGATGTCGGCCTCGTCTGCCTCGAGCATCCGGGCGGCGAGTGCTCGGGCCTGCTCGACCATCAGTTCGGTGGCGCGATGGATCGCCGAACCACCGAGCTGGAGTGATCGTGATCCGCCGGTCCCGCCACCCTGGGGGACGAGGTCGGTGTCGCCATCGATGAGCGTGATCCGATCGATCGGGATGCCGGTCTGGGCGCTGAGGATCATCGCGTAGCTCGTCTGGTGGCCCTGCCCGTGCGACAGCGTGCCGCAGTACATCGTGGCGCTGCCGTCGTCGTGGACCTCGACCTTGCCGTACTCGGGCGATCCGCCGCCGCCGGTGATCTCGACGTAACACGCGACGCCGATGCCGATCTGCACGGTATCGCCGCGTTCACGCCGCTCGGATTGCTCGCGTCGCAAGTCGTCGTAGCCGATCGCGTCGGCGGCAGTGTGGAGCGGCAGCCGGTACCGGCCGCTGTCGTAGACGTTGCCGGTGTGGGTCGTGAAGGGGAAGACGTCGTCGCCGAGCAGATTGCGCAGACGCAGCTCGATCGGGTCGATGCCGAGGTCGTGCGATGCCTGATCGACGAGTCGTTCGAGCAGCGCCGTCGCCTCCGGGCGTCCGGCGCCACGGTAGGCACCCGTCGGAGCGGTGTTGGTGGCGGCGACCGCCACGTCGAAGTCGATCGCGGGGAAGTCGTAGGTGCCGTGCGACATGCGACGCGTCCCGCCCGGGAGTGCAGCCCCGATGCCCGGATACGCGCCGCCGTCGCCGACGAGCCGCACACGCAGACCCGTGAAGGTGCCGTCGGTGCGGCAGCCGACCTCGGCGTACTGCACCTGCCCACGACTGTGGTCCTTGGCCTGGAGGTCCTCGGTGCGAGTGGGGATCCACCGCACCGGGCGTCCGAGTCGGCGGGCGGCGGCCACCACCACGCTGTATTCGTGCTGCATGCCCGCCTTGCCCCCGAAACCGCCTCCGACCTGGGGGGTGATCAGGTGGATCTCGTTGGCTTCGATGCCGAGTGCGCTGGCGATGCCCGCTCGGACGTAGTGGGGGAACTGGTTCGACGTCCACACGGTGGTGCGGCCGTCGTCGGCCGGCGAGGCGGCGCATCCATGGGGTTCCATCGGTGCGACGGCGATGCGCTGGTTGACGTAGCGCCCCCGAACGACCACGTCGGAGACGGCGTCGAGATCGAGCGGAGCGTCCGGCGAGTCGGCCACGGCCAGATTGTCGCCGCGATCGGGGAAGAGCACCGGTGCGTCGTCCGCGAACGCGGCCTCGGGGTCGGTCACGGCCGGGAGCGGGTCGATGTCGGCGAACACCGCCTGGGCGGCATCGACGCCCTGTTGCTGCGTGTCGGCGAACACGACCGCCACCGCCTCGCCGACGAACCGGACTCGATCGATGGCGAGCGGAGGTCGGGCGAAGTCGGCGTGGATCTTGGCGAAACCGTGGTGCGAAGCGACTCCGAGGTCGGCGGCGGTCCACACCGCTGCCACGCCGGGCATCGAGCGCGCCTCGTCGACGTCGATCGAGTTGATCGTGCCGTGGGGGATGTCGGATCGCACGAACACCGCGTCGAGCACGCCGGCGAGTGGGAGATCGGCGACGTAGGCGTTGGCGCCGGTGAGGAGCCCCGGGTCCTCGGTTCGGGTGACTCGGTTGCCGAGGATCGAACCCCGGACCACGGCCGACGAAGGAGTGCCACGGAAGTGCTCGTTGGTCTCGGTCATCCGGGACGACTCTACGCTGGCCCGGTGGATCCTCCTGCGAGCGAGACCGGCCGAACGCTCGCACGGCGCCTCTTCTCCGAGCTCTACCTGCCCTGGATCGTCATCACGATCGGACGGGGCATGCTGCTACCGGTCGTTCCGCTCTACCTGCGTGAGGCCGGACTGAGCTACACCCTCGTGTCCGTGGTGCTGGCGGCGACCGGGCTGGGCGCCGTGTTGGGTGGGCTCCCATCCGGGAGCGTGGCGCGGCGGGTCGGCCCGGAGCTGTTGTTCGTCTGGGCAGCGCTCGTGTCGGCCGTGGCCGCCGCCCTGCTCGGAGTCAGTACCACCGTCCTCGCCCTCGTTGCGTTCCAGCTCGGCGGCGGCGTGGGTACCGCGGGAGTCCGGATCGCCGCCCAGATGCTCGTCAACGCTGCGGCACCCGTTCGGCTCCGTGGCCGGGGCATGTCGATGCTCGGTGGTGGCGTCCGGGTCGCGATGTTCATCGGTCCGATCGTCGGTGGGATCGGTGTCGACATCGTGGGGTTCACAGCCACCTTCGTGCTGTGCGGCGCCATGAACCTCATCGGTCTGTTGCCGTTCGTCGCCGCGCGGCATGCTCGTCCGGCCGGGCAACGGTTCGACCGACCGATCGTCCCGACGTCGAATCTCCGTGAGGCCTTGGCGTCGCATCTGGGGCTGTTGATGCTCGCCGGCGTGGGCACGGCACTCGTGATGACCGTGCGTGCCGGTCGCAACGTCGTCGTCCCGTTGATCGGTGACGATCTCGGCCTCAGTGCGACGGCGGTCGGCGCGCTGGTGGCGGTCGGCACCGGCGCGGATCTCCTGCTCTTCCCCGTCTCGGGCTGGTTGATGGATCGCTTTGGGCGGCTGTTCGCGATCGTGCCGGCGTTCAGTCTGCTGGGTCTCGGCATGTTCGTGCTCGGACTGAGCGACACCACTGCCGGTGCGGTCGCAGCCGGTGTGGTCATGGGAGTCGGCAACGGGATGAGCGCCGGCACGATGCTGACGCTCGGTGGGGACCTGGCGCCTCCGGATGCCGGACCGTTCCTATCTGCGCTCGGGGCGATGCAGGACCTCGGTGTCGTGATCGGCCCGGTCGTGGTCGGCTGGTTGGCCGACACCGCCGGGCTGTACGAGTCCGCGATCGTGCTGGGCGTGGTGATGTTCGTCGCGATCGCCTGGATCGTGGTCGCGTTGGGCGACACCGCGCGGCCGACCCGGCCATGGCTGCTACGGCTGCTCGCAGCCGACCCGGCGTGATCAACCCGGCGGGCAGACACCGGCCGGCGCCGGTGACGGACGGGGTTCGATCGCGACGATCGAGTCGTCGACGAAGATGAGATCCGGATCGACCAGCCAACGCTGCGCACGGAGCGTCGCCACCAGGGTGGCGATCTCCGCATCGGTCGGCTCGACGACGCCCTCTGACTCGATCGTTCGCCGCGCGATCGTCCACAGCGAATCACCCGGTCTCACCCGCGGGAGCACCACGATCTCGACCCATGCGTTCGCGCTGAGTCCGGCCAGATCGATGGCGACGATCTCCACACACGAGCGACCGGGTCCGGCGAGCTCGGCGGGGTCGATCACGATCCGACCGTCCTGATCGGGTTCGGTGATCGGGATCGGACGGCCATCCACGATCTCGATCGCCGTCGTCCCGAGGTTGTCGTCCGGGTCGGTGGCGCCGAGGTCGAGCTCGGCGGCCGGACCGCCTGCTGTGAGCACGACCACCTCGGCGGGAGCGAGATGTGGCGGGCGGTTCACCGCGACCGTGGCGGTGGCACTGTCCCGGCCCGCGGGGCCCTGCGCCGCGACTTCGATCGTCACCGACGCCGGGCTGTCGTCGCCGAGCACGACGTCCATGGCGGCCATGCCGTCGACCACGGAGACGGTGCGCACACCTGCATCGGGCGGCGTCAGCCTGAGCTCGATCTCATCCAACCCGGGATCGGCCGACCAGTTCACCGTGAACGGCCTGCCGGCGTCGACCGTGGCGGGTGCGTTGACCGCGACGGACGCGCTGCCGCGCTCGGGTGGCGTGACGGGGGGAATCGGCTCGGTCGTCGTCGAGGAAGCGGTCGTCGTGGTCACCAGGGACGTGTCGTCGGGATCGGTGGTGGGTGTGGTGGGTTCGGTCGCGGTCGGCGGGGCGTCGTCCCCGCCGCTCGCGTCGATCACGCCGGCGACGCCGAGGGTGGCCGGAATCGTGATCGCGGCGACGATCGCGGCCCGTTCGACACCCGATGCGGCGAGCGCCCGCAGCGCGCGTCGAACCTGTTCGCCATTGTTCTCCAACACGCCGGTGCCGGCCAGCTTCCGAAGATCGCGCCGGACCCGCACACGAGTCCGCAGGTCGATCGTCGATCGCGCCCCGCGCAGGCGGTCGCCGATCTCGTCGAGAACCCGTGCCTTGATCGCGTCGAGCCGTCCGGTGACATCGTCGGTGACGCGGCGGGTCGCAGATCGCACGGTGTCGTCGGCCAACTGCCGAGCCGCCCCGATCGGCCTCGTGATGGGCGCCGCGAGCTCATCGATCGTCTCGTCGATCGCGTCGCGTACGTGGGTCCGGATCCGTTCACCGTGGCGGCGCGCCTCGACGTCGAGCTCGTTCTCGACCCGTCCGAGCAGCTGCTGGACACGTGCCCAGACCGGTGCCGCGTCGGGGCACTCGAGTCCGATCGTCGCTCCCGCGGTGATCCCGGCCTCGGCCAACGTGGTCGCGGGGTCGAGTGCCCCGTCGTCCGACAGGAGCGCATAGGTCAACGTCTTCCGGCGGAAGGTGTGCGTCGGCAACCGCTCCTCGGCGATGAGTTGGTGGACGAGATCGCCGGCGGTCTGCTCGGCATCGAGTGCCCTCGTCAATCGGCGTGCGCGTACTCGATCGTCGATGTGGATCGTCGCACCGGTCGAAGCGCCGCTGTTCACCATCGAAACGACCATAGTCAGGGGGTCGGACGGCGGTCGTCCGACACCGGGACCGGGCCACAGGCGGCTCGACGCCCGTCCGGCGGAGCGCGCACGGTCCGATCGGTCGGTACCGTCATCTCCGTGGACGCCGATTCGCCGATCGAGTTGATCATCGCGCCGCGCCGCCGCCGGATCGGCGACGACGAGATCGATCGGCTCCTGCCGTTCCGGCGACGCCGAACGGTCGGACCGTTCATCTACGCCGACCTGATCGGTCCCGATCCACTCCCACCGGGGACCGGTATCGACGTGCCGGTGCACCCCCACATCGGACTGGCAACCGTGACGTACCTGTTCGACGGTGCCCTCGTCCACCGCGACTCCACGGGAGCCGTGCAGCGCATCGAACCGGGCGGTGTGAACTGGATGACGGCCGGACGCGCCGTCTCGCATTCCGAGCGCTCGCCGGATGATGCGCGGGCCGAGGCATCGTCGATCGCCGGGCTCCAGACGTGGGTGGCGTTGCCCGAAGAGGCCGAACAGGTCGAGCCTTCGTTCACCCATCTGCCGGCGGACGCGGTTCCACGGTGGACCGACGGCGTCGTGCACGCACGACTCGTGGCCGGTGCCTTCGGCGAACACCGATCACCGGTGCCGGCGTACTCACCGATGTTCTTCGTCGACGCCGTGTTCTCGGGCATCGGATCCTGGACACTGCCGGTAGAGCTCGGAGAGCGCGGAGTCATCGTCGTCGACGGTGCGATCATGGTCGGTGGTGAGCGAGTTCCGGTGCGCCACCTCGCCGTGGTCGGCGAGGGAGCGGTCGCGACCGTCGAGAGCGACGGCCCCGCCCGCGTGATCGCAATCGGCGGTGCCTCCGTCGGACGGCGGCAGATCTCGTGGAACTTCGTGTCGTCCGACCCCGATCGGATCGCCTGGGCGCGCGACGCCTGGCGATCCGAAGACTGGCCGATGGTCGCCGGAGACGACGAGCTCGTTCCGCTCCCGTAGCGCCGACGCTCCTCTGGCCTCGACGATCCCCTGGCCTCGACGATCCCCTGGCCTCGACGATCCTCTGGCCTCGACGATCCTCTGGCCTCGACGATCCTCTGGCCTCGACGATCCTCTGGCCTCGACGATCCTCTGGCCTCGACGATCCTCTGGCCTCGACGACTCCTCTGGCCTCGACGCTCCTCTGGCCTCGACGATCCTCTGGCCTCGACGATCCTCTGGCCTCGACGATCCTCTGGCCTCGACGATCCTCTGGCCTCGACGATCCCCTAGCCTCGATGTCATGGCCTCCCCCGTGCTGCAGACCGTTCCGCTCGGCTTCCAGTGGCCGACGGCCGATCCGTTCCTGTTCTGTGTCCACCACCTCGATCGTTACCCGGCGGCCAACGCCGACCAAGGTCCGGTGGCCTCCCTCGCCGGGCGTCCGCTCGGGCAGGACTTCGAGGGCATCGACGGTTGGCGCATGTACCACGGCCAGACCGTGCCCGGCTTCCCCGCTCATCCGCATCGTGGTTTCGAGACCATCACGTACGTGCGCCAGGGTCTCGTCGACCACTCGGACTCGCTCGGCGCCGCAGCCCGATACGGCCGTGGCGACGTGCAATGGATGACCGCCGGGAAGGGCATCGTGCACAGCGAGATGTTCCCGCTGCTCGATCGCGATGGCCCCAACACCCTCGAGCTCTTCCAGATCTGGATCAATCTGCCGGCCACCGACAAGATGGTCGATCCGCACTTCGCGATGTTCTGGGATCGCGACATCCCCCGTCACGTCGTCACCGACGCCGATGGGCGCACGGTCGAAGTGACGCTCATCGCGGGCACGCTCGGCACTGACGAACCACCGGCTCCGCCACCCGCGTCCTGGGCGGCGCGAGCCGACGCCGACGTGTCGATCTGGCACGTCGTGCTCGATCCGGGTGCGAGTTGGACATTGCCCGCAGCGGCATTCGAGGGGACGACCCGGACCCTCTACGTGTTCGACGGTGACACGCTCCGGATCGACGGGCAGCAGATCGGCGGATCCATAGGTGCCGTCGTCGATGCCGAACGCGACGTCTCCCTCACGGCCGACGAACGGGTCGAGGTCCTCATGCTGCAAGGACGTCCGTTGGGCGAGCCGGTCGCCCAGTACGGGCCGTTCGTCATGAATACCCGTGCCGAGATCCAGCAGGCGTTCGACGACTACCAGAGCACCCGGTTCGGCGGTTGGCCTTGGGATCGCGACGATCAGACCCACGGTCTCGACGGCACCCGGTTCGCTCGCCACGCCGATGGTCGGGTCGAGCAGGCGACATACGCCTGACGCTCGCTCAGTGATCGGCGTTGTCGATCGCGCGCGCGGCGACGATCGGCAGCATCTTGACGGCGATCTGGGGCGCGTCCTCGAGCAGAGCCGACAGGGCCCGTCCGTCGATGTGGAGCACGGTCGTGCCGGTCGTGGTAGTGACGGTGCCGTGCCGGTGGGAGTGGGTGAGCATCGCGAGCTCACCGACGATGCCACCCGGACCGATGTCGGCCACGTGTGCGCCGCTGCGCGTCACCTCGACCGAGCCGCTGAGGACCACGAACATCTCGTGGGCCAGCTGACCCTCGTGCACGAGCACCTTGCCCGGCTGGTAGTCGAGCTCGGTGGCGGCTCGATCGAGGGCCTCCAACTCGCTGGTGTCCAAGTCCGCGAACAGCGGCACCTGTCGCAGATGCTCGTGGTACTGGTTCTTCGCCATGGATGACGGGCCCCCTTCATCGGTGTGGCCGACAGCGTAGGTGATGCGCCGCGGATGGTGAGACGTCGGTCGCCATCCGCGCAGTGAGTCGCCGTCGGCCGGCTCGGGCTACCGTTCGCGCATGAGAACGGAACTGCTGATCGGTGGGGAGTGGCGGCAGGGCTCGGGCGATGGACGCATCGCCGTGCTCGACCCGGCGACGAACGAGACGGTGGTGGAGGTCGCCGACGGCACGCCGGCCGATGCCCTCGCCGCTTGCGACGCGGCCGAGGCTGCGCAGGCGAAGTGGGCTGCGACCCCGCCCCGCGAGCGCAGCGAGATCCTTCGCAACTGTTGGCAGGTGCTGGTCGATCACACCGACGAACTCGCGTCGCTGATCGTGCGTGAGCACGGCAAGCCACTCGCCGACGCGAAGGGCGAGATCACCTATTCGGCGGAGTTCTTCCGCTGGAACGCCGAGGAGACCGTGCGCATCCGTGGCGAGGTCGGCCTCGCGCCGTCGGGCGCCAACAAGATCATCGTTCATCACCCGCCCGTCGGTGTCGTGCTGATGGTGACCCCCTGGAACTTCCCGGCAGCGATGATCACCCGCAAGCTCGCACCGGCACTGGGTGCCGGCAACGCCGTCGTGATCAAGCCGCCCAAGGACACCCCGCTGACGGCGCTGCGTGTCGCCGATCTGCTGCAGGAAGCCGGCGTTCCGGCGGGGCTCGTCAACGTCGTGCCGACCAGCGCGTCGGGTGACTGGTTCGAGGCTGCGGTCGAGCACCCTGCCGTCCGGATGCTGTCGTTCACCGGTTCGACCGAGGTCGGCCGCGTGTTGCTCAGACGGGCGGCCGACCGAGTACTCAAGACCGTCATGGAGCTCGGTGGGAACGCGCCGTTCGTCGTGTTCGACGATGCCGACATCGACGCTGCGGTGGAGGGTGCGATGGTCGCCAAGATGCGTCATTCGGCCGAGACCTGTACCGCTGCCAACCGGTTCTACGTCGAGGCGGGCGCGGTCGACGAGTTCACCGAGAAGTTCGCCGCCGCGATGGGCGGGGTGAAGGTCGGGAGCGGCTTCGACGACGGCGTCACCTGCGGTCCGTTGATCAACCGTCGAGCCGTCGACGACGTCGACGGACTCGTGCAGCAGGCGGTCGGCGCCGGCGCCACCGTCGCGCTCGGTGGTTCGCCGATGGACGGCGTCGGATGCTTCTACCAGCCGACCGTCCTGCGCGACGTCACCCACGAGTCACCGATCGCCCGGGCCGAGATATTCGGACCGGTGGCGCCGATCATCGCCTTCACGGATCACGAGGAGATGATCCGCCAAGCGAACGACACGGAGATGGGATTGACCGGCTACGTGTTCACGCGCGACCTCGCCAAGGGTCTGCGCACGAGTGAGCGGATCCAGGCCGGCATGATCGGCCTGAACCGGGGAGCCGTCAGCGACCCGGCCGCGCCCTTCGGCGGCATGAAGCAGTCGGGCCTGGGCCGAGAGGGCAGTACCGAGGGCATCTACGAGTTCTGCGAGACGCAGTACATCGCCACCAGCTGGTAGCAGCGCCGTCGAGCCGGGCGACGGTCAGGCGGACTCGCGCTGCACCACCGCCACCTTGGCGTGCGCCGGATCGAGCCGGATCCACGCCCCGTCCGGAATGCTGTCCACGGCGTCGCGGTATCCGACCACGGCTGGGATCCCGAGCTCGCGAGCGACGACGGCCGTGTGACAACTGGGACCACCATGGCTGACGACGACGCCGGACGCGATGCCGAGCGCTGCGTTGTAGGCGGGCGTCGTCGCGATTGTGACCAGGATGTCGCCCGGCTCGAGTCGGTCGAGCGCGTCGCTGGCATGGGTCACCACGACCGCCCGCCCCTCGACGGGCTCGGTGCCGATCCCGAACGTCTCCTGGCGGTCGTTGAACTTGTCGTCGAGGAACGCACCGACGGCGGCGACCAGACGGGCGACAGGAGCCGGGAAGACCGCGGGGTCCGGTGGTGGAGAGGGCTCGGCGCCGAGGTGGCGCGGCGGGTCGAGGTCGGCGAGCCGGTTCCACGCGACGGCCTGGTTCGTGATCTCGTCGGGCGTGAGCGATGACGTCCCCCGGAGCAGTGCGACGACGTCATCGAACGGAATCGCCCACATCTCGTCGGCAGCGTGCAGACGACCCCGATCCGCGAGCCGGGCGGCCGCGTGGCGCAGTGCGATGCCGACCACGCCGACGGCCCAGCTCCCCAGGATTCCGGAGTTGTCGTCCATCATCGTGTAGGCGCGGTTGGCGTCGGTGGCGAGCTGATCGAACTCGGTTCGACCGTCGACAGGTACCAGATGTCTCAGTGATTCCAGCGGATCGGTGGTGTCGGTCGAGGCAGCAGCGTCGCGACGACAGCGGATGGAGTTCAGGATCGCCTCGGGATGGTCGCTGAGGACCGAGCTCCGAGCACTGTCCTCGGTGGCCCAACTGCCGTGGTGGATCAGGTAGTCGTCGAGCGCTTCCGCCGCATCGGCGCCCACCGCTCTGACCTCCTCGAGCGACCGAGGGACCGCGTCGCCGACGGCGGCGGCGACGCGGTCGAGTCGCCGCCGGGCCGCCTCGTGGATCGGCGTGCCGTGCATCACGGCCGTTCGCGCTGCGTCTCGCGGCAGTCCCCACGCCTCGCAGCGCACGAGCCAGTGGCCCAACGGGATGCATCCGAAGATCAGCTCGAAGTGGCGGCGCATCGCGGCGTCACCGAGATCGATCACATGTTCGAGATGGTCGGCGAGCGTCTCGTCGTCGAGCTCATCGAGCACCGTGCGCTGGGTCTCGAGGAGACGTTCGATCCAGCCGTCGCGCTCCGCCATCCACGTGTCGACGAGCGCCTCGGCACGCCGCTCGGCGATCGCGGTGCGGGCGATCCTGGTCCGACGCCGGAAGCCCGGGTGGACACGGGTCAGGATCTTCAGGACCCACGCCGGCGGTGGCGGCCCCGCCTTGCGGGGAACGTCGTGGAGGAAGAAGCTCACATAGGGCCAGCCGTTGACGTAGCGCAGCTCGATGTGCGAGAGCGGTAGGCCGAAGGGAGCAAGTCCGGCGCGGGTCCCCTCCTCGAACACCCGCGCACCACGATCGCGCAGCGTCACGGCCGGCAGGTGCGCCCCGTGCGCCGCTTCGAGACTCCAATCGCCCGGGTCGGGCGCGATCCACTCGATCGTTCGAGGGACTGGGTTCGCTGCGTCGGTCGTCATGTGGGATCCTCCTTCGCGAGGGGTTGGTCGCCGGCGAGGAGCGCATCGCGGACGAGGGCGATGCCCCAGCCCGCGAGCGCGCCGGCTCGGTCGATCGACAGGCCGTCGTCGTGGAACAGTCGTTGGTAGAGGTTCGGGCTGGCGAGCCCGTGCAGGAGGCTGGCCACCTCATCGGTCGCGTCGTCGTCGAGATCGGGACGGATCTGCCTGACGGCGTCGAAGATCGCCCGCTGTCTCCGCCGTCGGTCGGGTGGCGGCCCGTCGCTCGTCGCAGGGACGACCTGGAGCAGGGCTTCGAAGACGTTGCCCTGGGCGGCCCACGAGGCCCACACGCGAGCGACGGTCTCGGGTAGGTCGTCGAGTCCGGCGGGCACGAGCGCGCCGCCGAGCTCGATCGTCAACTCGTCGGAGTACGCGCCGAGTTCGGTGAGCAGGTTCTCGCGGCTGTCGAAGTGGTTGTAGAGCGTGCGTTTGGCGACGCCGGCCCGATCGGCTACCGCCTGGAGCGACAGGCGTTCGAGCCCGTGGTCGACGATCTCGTCGGCTGCGGCCTGGAGGATCAACTCGCGGGCGAGGCGTCGCTGCTGATCGCGCAGGGTCTCGATCACATCGCCGACATTAGCACACTTCGGATACTTGATGCATGAAACATGCAATATATGTACCAGTTGCGCAACTACGCGCTCGGGGCTCGGACCGGCTGCCGCAGTGTGGGTCGGTCGGTGGAACTGGGTGCCGCCGTGGCGGCGGCGAACGTCGCTCGCAACGTTGGCCGGTACGGTGCTCGAATTCGGCGCGCTCGGGTCGGGTCAGCGCGTCGCCTTCGTGTGCTGGTGTCGGTCGGCTCGCCCACCTCGCGGCGGCCCTGGTCGGTGCGGCGTGTCCGTCGAAACGCACGGACGTCGGTTGGTCAGCGCGACCTGATCCGGCCGAACGGTCGTCGCTCAGGACGTTCGCGGCGAGCGAGGTCGGTCGGCGGGCCGGACTCGTGGTCTTCGGGTGGACCGGGTTCCAGGCGTGCGGCGCCGATCGACAGGTTGGTGGTCTGACCGACCGAGACGCCGTCGGCCTCCAGGGCATCGACGAGGGTGTCGAGGAGGAGCCCGCGGTACCACGGCTCCTGGGTGCGGTCGGCAATCCACGCATAGGCGTTGAAGAACATCGCTTCGCCACCGACGTGGTCGAACGCGACGAACGCCTGCTTACCGGGGGCGTTCCAGGTGAGCCCGGAGATCACGTCGCCCATGATCTCCTGGGCCCGCTTGCGGTCGGTCGCCCGGTCGAGAGGGATCTGGACGCGGATTCGCCAGCCGCCCATGCGGCTGTGATTCAGCACCTCGCTCTCCTGGAACACCGAGTTCGGCACCCATGCCTTCGAACCGTCGGGCAGTTCGAGCTCGGTGCGCAGGAGTGAGCGGTAGACGACCTTGCCGTGCAGCTCGTTGACCGTGATCGCCTCACCGACCTCGTAGACGTCGTCGATCCGGATCATCGCGCCGGCGACGAAATTCTGACCGACCGGTGTGAACACGACCGCACCCGTGAACCCGACCGTCGCCATCACGGCCGCCATGCCCGAGACGTCGATCCCGAGCGCAGCGATGCCGGCGATCACGACGAACAGTCCGATCAACTTGGGCACGAAGAAGAGCAACTGCTCGCGGATCCGGTGGTCGTCGATGCGGCGGATCACGTGTTTCGTCAGCCGCAGCACGGCGAACCCGACGATGCCGACGAGGAGCAGCCGACTCGATGATCTGGCGGCGAGCAGCCCGGCCTCGTTCAGTTCGATTCCCGCCGTGACGTCGTGCAAGTCCAATGCGTTTGCTTCCCCGTTTGCTTCCCTGAGGTGCGCCCGCAACCCATTCCGTCACCGGACCGTAACATTCCACCGGACGTTGTCAATAACCCCGTGCCAGGAAATGTGGCCCGAGACCTCTGGTGATCAGGGTCGATAGGCGAGGATGCTGCCGAGCAGACGTTCGGTCGCCTCGACGGTGAGACCCTTCCGCGCGGCATAGCTCTCGACCTGGTCGCGCTGGATGCGGCCGACCGCGAAGTACGACGCATCGGGATGAGCGAAGTACACGCCGGACACCGACGAGCCGGGCGTCATCGCCCAGGACTCGGTCAATCCGACACCGATCCGTCGCTCGGCATCGAGCAGCTCGAAGATGGTGGCCTTCTCCGAGTGGTCGGGCTGGGCCGGGTAGCCGGGAGCAGGCCGGATGCCTCGATACGGCTCGCCGAGCAACTCCGACGGCGTGTACGACTCGTCGGGCGCGTAGCCCCACAGTTCGCGGCGCACGTTCGCATGGATCATCTCGGCCATCGCTTCGGCGAATCGGTCCGCAAGCGCCTTGACCAGGATCGACGAGTAGTCGTCGTCGGCGGCCTCGAACCGTTCGGCGATCGCGATCTCCTCGGGGCCGGCGGTCACGGCGAACGCTCCGATGTGGTCGGTCACCACCGATGTCGCAGGCGCGATGAAGTCGGCGATCGAGAGGTTCGGTTTGTGGTCGCGCCGCTGCAACTGCTGGCGGAGCCCGTGCAGCCGACGACCGTGCACAGGAAGGACGATGTCGTCGACGGCGTCCCCCTCGCCGCGGTGAGCCGGCCAGAAGCCGACGACCGCCTTCGGTGCGAACCACTCCTCACTCACGATCTGGTCGAGCATCCGGCGAGCGTCGTCGAAGAGCGGTCGTGCGGCCTCGCCGAACTCGTCGTGCTCGAGGATGCCGGGGAACCGGCCACGGAGACCCCAGGCGTGGAAGAACGGCGTCCAGTCGATGTGCTCGACGAGGTCACCGACGTCGATCCGATCGAACGTGCGCACACCCGTGTAGGTCGGCGCCACGACGGTCGACGCATCGAACACGAAGTCGCCCGAGTTGCGCCGGGCTGCGTCGAGGACGAGTCGATTGCGGTCGACCTCGGCCCGTTCGTGGGCGTCGATCACCCGGGTGTACTCGACGTCGAGCTCGGCCAGGTACGAGTCACGGACCCCGGGCTCCTGGGTGAGGAGCTTGGAGATCACGCCTGCGGCGCGGCTCGCATCGGCGACGTGGACGACCGGACCGCGCGAGTACGCCGGGGTCACGCGCAGCGCGGTGTGGATGCGGCTGGTCGTCGCGCCACCGACGAGGAGCGGCACGTCGAAGCCCTGCCGCTCCATCTCGCTCGCGACGTTCACCATCTCGTCGAGGGAGGGCGTGATCAGGCCAGACAGCCCGATCACGCTCGCTCCCCGTTCCCGCGCGGTGTCGAGGATCGTCTGGGCGTGCACCATCACGCCGAGATCGACGATGTCGTAGTTGGAGCAACCGAGCACGACGCCGACGATGTTCTTGCCGATGTCGTGCACGTCGCCCTTGACCGTGGCCAACACCACGGTGCCCTTGCTGCGGTCGGTGACCGTGCCGCCGGCCGCGATCGTCGCTTCGCGCTCCGCCTCGAGGAACGGTGTGAGGTACGCCACGGCCTGCTTCATCACGCGAGCCGACTTCACGACCTGGGGGAGGAACATCCGGCCGGAGCCGAACAGGTCACCGACGACGTTCATGCCGTCCATCAGCGGCCCCTCGATCACCGAGACCGGCGATCCCATTCGCAGGCGCGCCTCCTCGACGTCGGGTTCGACGAACTCGGTGATGCCGTTGACGAGCGAGTGCTCCAACCGCTTGTCGACGTCCCAGTCGCGCCATTCCAGACCGACGCGCTCACGGGTGGCGGCACCCTCGCCGACGTACGCGGTCGCGGCCTCGAGGAGGCGTTCGGCGGCGTCGGAACGACGTGCGAGCACGACGTCCTCGCACAGCTCGCGCAGATCCGCCTCGATCGTCTCGTACACGGCGAGCTGCCCGGCGTTGACGATCCCGAGACGCATGCCGCGCTGGATGGCGTGGTAGAGGAAGACCGAATGCATCGCCTCGCGCACGCGGTCGTTGCCGCGGAACGCGAACGACAGGTTCGAGACACCGCCCGACACGTTGATGCGGGGGAACCGGCGCCGCAGCTCGGCGGTCGCCTCGATGAAGTCGAGCCCGTACCGGTCGTGGGCTTCGATGCCCGTGGCCACGGCGAAGATGTTGGGGTCGAAGATGATGTCGTCGGGTGGGAAGTCGAGCTCGCTGGTCAGCAGTTCGTAGGCACGGCTGCAGATCGCCACCTTGCGCTCGACGGTGTCGGCCTGTCCCTGCTCGTCGAACGCCATCACGATCACGGCGGCACCGTGGTCGCGGCACACGCGGGCTTGGGCGAGGAACTGCTCCTCACCCTCCTTCATCGAGATCGAGTTCACGACGGCCTTGCCCTGGACGCACTCGAGGCCTGCCTCGATCACCTCGAACTTCGAAGAGTCGATCATCACCGGCACGCGTGCGATGTCGGGCTCCGCGGCGATCAGGTTGAGGAAGGTGGTCATCGCCTGCTTCGAGTCGAGCAGACCTTCGTCCATGTTGACGTCGATGATCTGGGCGCCGTTGTCGACCTGCTGGCGGGCGACGTCGAGCGCTTCGGCGTACTCGCCGTTGGTGACCAGACGACGGAACTTCGCGGACCCGGTGACGTTGGTGCGTTCGCCGACGTTGACGAAGGGGATGTCTTCGGTGAGGGTGAACGGTTCGAGACCCGACAGTTGCAGGCCGTGCCGCGCCTCGGCAACGCGTCGGGGCGTGATCCCCTCGACCGCTCGCGCGATCGCGGTGATGTGGGCGGGCGTCGTGCCGCAGCATCCGCCGACGACGTTCACGAACCCGGACTCCGCGAAATCGCGCAGGATCGCCGCGGTCTGTTCGGGCGTCTCGTCGTAGCAGCCGAGCGCGTTCGGGAGTCCGGCGTTCGGATACGCGCACACCAGGGTGTCGGCGAGCGACGCCAGCTCCTTCACGTAGGGCCGCATCTCGGCGCCGCCGAGTGCGCAGTTCAGACCCACCGTCACGGGATCGGCGTGTTTGATCGATTGCCAGAACGCCTCGACCGTCTGACCCGACAGGGTCCGACCCGATCGATCGGTGATCGTGCCGGAGACCATGACCGGGGTGGTCGCGCCGGTCGTCGCCGCGTGACGGCGGGCGGCCCAGATGGCGGCCTTGGCGTTCAGGGTGTCGAAGATCGTCTCGATCAGGAGGACGTCGACGCCTCCGTCGACCAGCCCGGCGATCTGCTGGCGGTACGCCTCGGCGAGTTGTCGGAACGTGATCGCCCGGTAGCCGGGATCCTCGACTCGGGGCGACAGCGACAAGGTGACGTTCGTCGGGCCGATCGCGCCGGCCACGAAGCGGTGCCGGCCGTCGCGCCGCGCGGCCTCGTCGGCGGCGTCACGAGCCAGTCGAGCCGCCGCTGCGTTCAGCTCGCCGATGAGGGCGGGGTCGTCGAGTCCGTACTCACGCTGGGCGATCGTGGTCGCCGAGAACGTGTTGGTGGTGATGATGTCGGCCCCGGCGAGGAGATAGCGCAGGTGGAGGGCGCGGACGTCGTCGGGGCGTGTCAGCCCCAGCAGGTCGTAGTTGCCGGCGAGCGAGCTCGGGTGATCGGCGAAGCGCTCGCCGCGAAGGTCGTCCTCGGTGAGCCGCAGAGTCTGGAATTCGCTGCCGCTCGCACCGTCGAGCACGAGGATGCGCCCGGCGGCTGCGCTTCTGAGAGTGGGGTGGTCGGTCATGTGATGGTCGTTTCGGGGGTGCTCGGGGTGCGGGGCGATGCGGTCGAGCGTCAGCGGATGAGGTCGAGTCGCTCGCAGACGGCGAGGGCCAGGTCGGCCCGGTTGAGGGTGTACAGGTGGACGTGTTCGACGCCGTGCCCGGCGAGTTCGGAGATCTGATCGGCGGCCAGCTCTGCGGCGATCTTGTGGCTCGTTTCCGGGTCGTCGTCGAGGCCGGCGAACCGATCGATGACGGTCTGGGGCATCGAGGCACCGCAGCGGCTGGCGAACCGGGTGACGGCGCTGATCGAATGGACCGGGAAGATGCCCGGCACGATCGGGATGTCGATGCCGCGTGCACGTACGCGCTCGGCGTACGCGAGGTAGTGATCGTTGTCGAAGAACATCTGGGTGATCGCCCGGTCGGCGCCGGCGTCGACCTTCGCGGCGAGCACGTCGAGATCGTGGTCGTCGGTCGGCGATTGGGGATGCCGCTCGGGGTAGGCCGACACGGCCACGTCGAAGCGACCGCTCGCCTTCGCGGCGGCGACCAGATCGGAGGTGCGTTGGTAGCCGTCGGGGTGGGGCCGGTACACACCGTCGATGCCGCCGGGCGGATCGCCGCGCAGCGCGACGATGTGGCCGACGCCGAGCTCCGCGTACCGCTCGATCACGGAGTCGATCTCTTGCACCGGTTGACCGACGCAGGTCAGGTGTCCGGCGACGCGAACCCCGCTCGCCGCCGTGGCGCGGATGGCGGCGAACGAGCGCTGCTGGTCGGACCCGCCGGCGCCGTACGTGACCGACACGAAGGCGGGCTCGACCACACTCAGCCGTTCGACCGTATCGGCGAGTTGCTGCAGGCCGTCCTCGGTCTTGGGTGGGAAGACTTCGAAGCTGATGTCGATGCTCATGGGTGGTTCGTCTCCGCATCGGTGGCGGCAGGGGTGGACGTGGTGGTGAGGGGTGCAGGTCGGCGGTCGCGCCCGAGCCAGAGCGAGACGGTCAGGCCGTCGCGGCCGTGGTCGGCTTCCGGGGTCGTGATCGTCGTTTCGCGTTCGACGTCGAGCCCCGACTGCGACAACCATCCGGCGACCGTGTCGTTGCGGAAGCCGAGGCGCCGGTGGGCGTGATCGGTCCGGAGGAACTCGAGCGCGTGAGGTGCGAAGTCGACGATGAGCAGGCGGCCCCCCGGGGTGAGCAGGCGTGCCGCCTCGCGCACCGCCCGGCCCGGATCGTCGAGGAAGTGCAGGACCTGGTGCAGGACCACGAGGTCGAACGAGTCGCGTTCGAACGGCGGACGGTAGACATCGCCCTGGCGAAGGTCGACGTGGCGGATCTCGCTGCGCTCCAGGTTGGAGCGAGCGACGGCGAGCATCGAATGGCTGTTGTCGAGGCCGATCGCCCGTTCGATGCGCTCGGCGTCGGCCGCCAGCAGTTGGAGCATTCGGCCGGTACCGGTACCCAGGTCGAGGATCGACCGGTGGACGGAATCTGCGAGGGCGTCGACGATCGCAGATTCGACGATCTCGTCGGGAGCATGGAGCGATCGCTCCTGGTCCCAGCTCGGCGCCACGCTCGCGAAGTACTCCTGGGCGGCCGTCGCACGACGGGCTCGCACGACCGACAAACGGTCGAGATCGGCGGCGATCGCAGGGTCGTGTTCGTCGGTGCGTGCCAGGACTTCGGCCACGATCTGACCGATCGGGCCACCCGTGGAGAGATCGAAGAAGGCCCAGGTTCCCTCGCGGTGCTTGTCGACGACGCCGGCGTCGGCGAGCAGCTTCAGGTGGCGCGAGATGCGGGGCTGCGACTGTCCGAGGATGTCCGTGAGGTCGGAGACCGTGAGCTCGCCGTGCCCCAGCAGGGCCACGATGCGCAGGCGCGTCTCCTCGCCGATTGCCCTGAGCACGGTGAGCATCGACTCGGACGAGAGCGCCATCCGGCAACTATATAAAGATATATACATATGCGCAAGGGGCTCATCATGCGGACGGATCGTTCGCGTACGGGAAACGACTCGTTCAGCGGCGCGAGCGGCGCGCCCGGTGTGTGAGCCGTCGGAGCCGTGCGTGGCCGTTCGCGCTGCGTCAGGCCGGTGAGAGCCAGCGCGTGTACACGTCGGCCAAGGTGACCAGATCGCGGACCGCGACGCGTTCGGTGGCTTGGTGGGCGTCGTCGATCGAACCCGGACCGAAGACGGCGAGCTCTCGTGCGAACCCGCCGTATCGGAGTGCATTCGTCCCGAACGGTGCGACGGTGGGTGCCGTCCCCGCCCACGCCGCCAGATCACGGACGAGGCGGGTGTCCGCGGATTGGTAGAAGGCGTTCGAGCCGATCCGCCCGTCGGGGCCGACGGGAAGGGCCGATTCGACGTGGAGGTCGAGTGGGCAGGCTGCCCGTGCGAGCTCGGCGAGTTGCTCGTACACCTCTTGGGCGTCTTCGCCCGGGACGATCCGGCGGCCGGCCGTGATCGTGCACGCGGCCGGGATCACGTTGCCGCCGGTCCCGCCCTCGATCATCGTCACCGACAACGTGCCCGTTCCGAGCTCGGTGGTGGGCGGAACCGCCTGGAGTCGCTCGTGCTCGGCGTGCAGGGACGCGATGACGGGCGCCATCGCTTCGATCGCGTTCGCACCGAGGTGGGGCAGCGCGCTGTGGGCGGCGGTGCCGAGTGCCGTCATCCGGAGTGCCGCGCCGCCCTTGTGTCCATGGATCGGGGCGAGCCTGGTCGGCTCGGCGACGATCAGCTGGTCGACCTCGAGGCCCCGGTCGTCGGCCCACGGCCGAAAACGGGTGGCGCCGAGCAGCCCGCCGGCCTCCTCGCTGACCGATCCGACGACCAGGAGCGTGGGTTCGGGCCGATGGCCCGCAGCTCGCCACTCGTCGAGCAGTGCGGTGATCACTCCGAGCGAGGCCTTGGTGTCGAGAGCTCCGCGCCCCCAGACGTGACCGTCGTCGATCCGGCCGTCGAACGGCGGGTCGGTCATGTGCTCGACGGTGACGGTGTCGGTGTGCACGTCGAGCACCACGAGGCGTTCGGTCCGGCCCGGGAAGAACCCGTACACGTTGGGTCGCCCGTCGGCGACATCGTCGAGCACCACCTCGCAGGCGCCCGCCCTGTCGAATCGCTCGGCGAGGTACTCGGCGATCGCACGCTCGCCGAGTGGTCCGCCGGCCTCCGCGACCGGACCGCCGTGGAGCGGGTTGACGCTGGGGATCTGCACCAGCGTCGCCACCGATTCGGCGAACCCTTCAGCGGTGACGTCCATGGTGAAGTCTCGCGCTCCCGTGACGGTCGTGGGGCAGTCGGGCGCGAGCGGCCGATCAGACGCAGAGTTCGGCGGCGAAGTCCTGTTGACCGCGGCCGGGTTGGCAGGCGTTCGCGAACTCACCGCTGACGAACCGCAGTGCGTCGTCCGCTTGGCGCTCGAGCGTGAGCTGATACCGGCCGGCGGACACCGAGTCGTCGAAGAAGTTCGCGGTGATGACCTCCATCTGCACCGTGGTGCCGTCGTCGGACAGCACTCGGATCGATCGCGTCTCGTTCACCGCGGTGGGGCCGGCGACCGCGTCGACGAACGCGATCGGATCGGTCGCCCACAGGGGCGCCCCGGTGCCGAGGAATTCGTCCAGGCCCGGTGCCGACACCGACCAGTTCGAGAGGTCGAGATCGAGGGCACCGATCCACCGGTCGGGTTCGTCGGTGAACAGTTCGACCCGTGCGAACCGATCGCCGTTCTCGAACACCAGGGTGCCGGTCGGCTCGATGGCGGCGCTGTACTCGTCGATGACCTGGGTGTCGATCGATCCGTCGGGCCAGCCGCGCAGCACCATCGTCGGGGTGCCACCGATCGCGGCGACCTGTGCCATGACGCCGCCGTCGAACGTCGACGTGATGCTCATCGCCCGCAGGGTGGAGTCGCCGAGCGAGTCGAAGGTCCACGACCGGTCGTCGCGTTCGACCAGCAGAGAGTCGTCCTGCCAGCTCAACTGAAGCCGCGGGATCGGACTGGTGATCGATCCCCCTGCACGATCCACCCACGGGATCTCGACGACGTCGGTCGGCTCGGGTCGCTGCCGCTCCTCGCCGCAGCATCCGACGTTCACGATGCCGTCGGGCGTCGCGACCAGGTCGGCATCGCCGACCCGATCCGATCCCGGCCAACGGGCGATCTCGCGCCCGGCGTCGCCGTCGGCGAGCGACACGGCGACGATGTCGCCCTCGGACTCCTCCCCGGTGTCGATGTTCAGATACACGACGTCGTCGGGCCCGGCGAACTCGATCCAGACCTGTCCCCACTCGATCGGCACCACTGCTTCGACCGACGGGATCGAATGACGCGTCAGGGTCCGGCGGACGGGCTCGTACGAGACCGCCAGGCCGTCGGGATCGAGTTCGATCTGGGTGCAATCGAAATCCTGGAGGCATTCGCGCGTGATCGTCGACCCTTCCCAGGGGAAGTCGCGCCACGATCCGACGGCGGGAGGAACGACGACCGGCGGCGACGCATCTGTGGTCGTCGGTGCCGACGTCGTGGTCGGCACCGACGTCGACGGGCGTGATGGCGCGGAGCTCGTGGTGGGACCAGGAGCCGTGGGTACCACGATCTGGCCGGTGGTGGCGGGGGCGTCGGTCGTCCTGATCGAGTCGTCGTGGTCGCGGAGCAGCACGACTCCGCCGACCGTGGCGACGAGTGCCGCCGCCAGACCCATCCACGGCCACGGGTTGCGACGGGCGGTCACCAGCGGGTCGCTGCCGAGTGCGGTCCGATCCGCCCCCGACGACACTGCGTCGCCGAACGAGGCCCAAGCCCGATCGACGTCGATCTCGGCCTCGGCCTCCACGCGCGCTGAACGGCCCAGCTGTCGAAGTTGCTCATCCATCGTGGTCCTCCTCCGCATCGAGCCTGCGGCGCAGCGAGTGGCGCGCCTTGAACAGCGAGGCCTTGACCGCTCCGGTGGTCAGGCCGAGCGTGTCGGCGATCTCGTCGATCGACAGGTCGTCGGCGTAGTACAGGGTGACGATCGTGCGCTGCCGTGCGGGGAGCGGACCGACGATCTCCCACCACCGGTCGACATCGGTCGCCGGCGTGACGTGGTGGTCGCGAGCGCTCAGGCGTTCGACAGCGGCGCGTTCGGCGGTCGCCGAGCGGTGATGGTCGATCAGCAGGTTGACCATCACCTTCCGGCACCAGGCGGCGGGGGCGTCGAACGCCGCCAGGTCGTTCCACCGCCGATGCGCACGCAGCAGCGTCTCCTGCGCCAGATCGCTTGCCACGTCGCGCCGACCCGTCATCGCAACTCCGAGCGACACCAGCCGCGGGAACTGCGTCCGGAACAACGTCTCGAACTCGCTGTCCACGACCATCATCACATCCTGTACACGCAGCGTGCCACCGCTCGGTTTACCCGCACGGGAAGATCGCGCCTGGCTTCGATACGATGCCGGCGATGGCCGTGTACGAGTACCGCTGCCGGACGTGCGACGACGTGTTCGAGGTTCGACGCTCGATGAGCGAATCCGCTGCGCCGGCCGACTGTCCGGCGGGCCATGCCGACACCGTGAGGCTGCTGTCGATGTTCGCCCGCGCCGGCGCATCCGCCGGCGTCGGCACGGCGACGACACCCACCGGCGGCGGTGGGTGCTGCGGCGGCGGCTGTGGCTGCGCTCACTGAGCTCCGTTCCTCCACCACCGCCAGACTCCATCGTCCGGTCCCGCTCTACTGGACGACGTTCTTCGTCGTCGGGCTGTCGCTCAGCATCCTGGGCCCGGCGCTCACGGAGTTGCGCGAGCGTTCGGGCGCCGGCATCGGCGCCATCGGCGTCCTCTTCGTCGGCCAGGCCGTCGGATACGTGGTGGGTTCGTTTGCCGGTGGCACGCTGTACGACCGCTTCCACGGACATCGCGTGTACGCCGTCTCTTTGGGCACGATCGCCGTCGGACTCGGGCTCGTGCCGTCGTTCGCGACGCTCCCACCGCTGTTCCTCGCATTCGTCCTGATCGGTGTCGGCGCAGCTACGGCCGACGTCGGGGCCAATGCCCTCCTGATGTGGGAGCTCGGCCCTGGGAGCGGTCGAGCGATGAACGTGCTCCACCTCTGTTTCGGCGTCGGTGCCCTGGTCGCTCCGCTCGTGGTCTACGCCGGGCTCGATCTCGCGGTGCGTGCTGCCGCGGTCGCATGCCTCGTGCTCGCTGCATGGTCGCTGCGTGTCCGCGTCCCGAGCGTCCGCTCGGCGACGGCCGAGCAGCATGCCGACACCACCTGGCGGCTGCTTGCCCTGCTCGCCGCGTTCTTCTTCCTCTACGTCGGGCTGGAGGTCGGCTTCGCCGGCTGGATCCGCACCTACGGCGAGGAAGTCGACTTCTCCGAGCTGGGTGCCACGTGGTTGACGACCACGTTCTGGATCGGGTTCACCGTCGGTCGCGTGATCTCGAGCGCCAACGGGCAACGGGTCCGGCCGAAGATCGTCCTGGCGATCTCGTGTGTCGCGACCGTGATCGCGTCCATCGTGCTCGTCGTCGGCAACGGTCGCTCCGGTCCGGTCTGGCTCGGAGCCGGCATGCTGGGCCTGGCGACCGCCCCACAGTTCCCTGTGATGCTCACCTACCTGGAGCGTCGGATCCACGTGACCGGGTATGCGACGTCATGGTTCGTCGGTGGCGCCGGGCTCGGCGGACTGGTGTTCCCGTGGCTCATCGGACGCTGGTTCGACGCGAGCGGCCCCGCCGCGCTCCCGTGGTCGATGCTGATCCTCGGACTCCTCACGCTCGGCTCGTTCCTCGTATCGAACCGGGTCCTCGGCGGTTGACCACGGCAGGTTCGCACCGGGTCGTGACGTCCGGCCCTGCCGGCCGGCGCCCCGATGGCTCACGATCGAGGTGTGAGGCGGGTCGTCGTCGCCCTGGCGGCAGTCGCAGTGGCCGCGCTCGTCGTGATCGTCCCGTCGGCGCGCGTCGCCGAGACCGGGATGCCGGTCGACGACGACGGTGCGGCGGACACCACGATCGAACTCGTCGTGTTCCACGGCGACGGTTGCCCCCACTGTGCCCGGATGCTCGCCTTCCTCGACGAGCTCGACGCTCGGTACCCGACCCTCGACGTCGTGGCCCACGAGGTGTGGCACGACACTGCGAACCAGATCGTCTTCGGCGACACGCTGGCGCAGTACGGCGAGGAGCCGCGGGCAGTTCCGACGGTCGTCGTCGGTGGTCAGGTGTTCGTCGGCTATCAGGCTGCGATCGCCGATCGGATCGAGTCGATCGTCCACGAACTCGCCGCCGGTCGCGAACCGGCGACGGGCCCGGAGTTCTCGATCGACATGCCGTTCGTCGGCACGGTCGACGTCGGCTCGCGTTCGCTCGTCGGGGCGACGTTGATGATCGCGTTCGTCGACGGTGTGAACCCGTGTTCGTTGTGGGTGCTGTCGATGTTGCTGGCACTCGTGGTGCACAGCGGCTCGCGAGCGCGGGTGCTCGCGGTCGGGAGTCTGTTCCTGCTCGTCACGTCCGTGCTCTACGGCTTGTACATGCTCGGGGCCTACACGACGTTGAGCGTCGTCGGTCGTCGTGCCTGGATCCGCGTCGTGGTGGCGGTCGTGGCCGGGCTGTTCGGCGTACTCCACCTGAAGGAGTTCTGGACGACCGTCGGCCCATCGGTGGCGATCCCTGCCGACCGCAAACCAGCCTTGTTGCGCCGGATGCGTCGGCTGGCCGACGCCGAGCGATCGTTGCCGGCCACGCTCGGCGGTACCGTGGTACTCGCGGTCGGAGTCTCGCTGCTCGAGACACCCTGCACGGCCGGTCTTCCGTTGCTGTGGACCGATCTCGTCGCGGAGCGTGGGGTGGCCGCAGCGGGTGCAGCCGTACTGTTCGGGTTGTATCTCCTCGTGTTCCTGATCGACGAGCTGCTGATCTTCGGTGCGGTGGTGCTCACCATGCGGGTGACCAAGTTGCAGGAGCATCACGGTCGCCTGCTCCAGCTCGTCGGCGGCACCCTCATGGTCACCCTGGCGGTCGCCATGGTGGCAGCGCCACAGTTGATGGACGACGTCGTCGGAACCGCGGTCGTGTTCCTCGCAGCCGGTCTGGTCTGCGCTGTGGTGCTCGTCGGTGGGCGATTCCGCGAACGCTTCCGCCCCTCGGGGTCGAAGTTCTCTGGTCGGAGCGATACCGCGCGCACATGATGACCTTGTGGAACCCGTGACGTCGCACGAGCGCGACGCCGGCGGCACGTCCGGGTCGATCGAATCGATCGACCTGCCCGACGACCGCCGGCTCGTGGTGCGCGAGGCGACCATCGACGACCGGGATGCGCTGGTCGCGCTGTACCGGCGGCTGACACCCGATGATCTGTTCCTGCGGTTCTTCACCGCAGCTGCACCATCGCCCACGTTCCTCGAACGCTGGCTGACCATCTCCGATCGCGGTGGTCTGCTGCTGGTCGCCCTGGTCGAGGAGCCGTCCGGGAGCGACACGCTCGTCGCCGAGGCGGGCTATTCGATGCTCGCCGACGGCGATGGCGAGCTCGGCATCACCGTCGACCCGCTGTGGCGCGGTTGGGTCGGTCCGTGGCTGCTGGCGGTACTCCTTCGCGAGGCCGGCCGACGCGGTGTCCCCAATCTCCAGGCGGTCGTCCAGCTCACCAACCGACCGATGCTGACGACCCTCCAGCGACATGGGTCGGCGATCGTCGATCAGGACGCGTACGACGAGATCCGACTCGTGATCGGCACCGAAGGGTCTGCTCCCACGTGGCCCGCGAACGGAGAACGACGTCCACGGATCCTCGTCGAGGCGATCTCGGGCCGCTGGCCCGGCGAGGATGCTGCCCGAGCCGCCGGGTTCGAGATCCGGACCTGCCGCGGGCCCAACCGGTACCGGTCGTGCCCGATGCTCAGCGGCGGCACCTGCCCGCTCGTCGACTCCGCCGACGTCGTCGTCGTCCAGATGCCGCCGGCCGCGGCGGTGACGCGCGAGCTCATCGCCGCTCACGAGCAGCATCCCGAGCGCGAGCTGCTCGTCCCGGCGTTCGGTTCCCCGGGACCCGACGGGTGCGAGACGGGCGAGGAGGTCGTCGAGCGCATCCGACGAATCCTCGGCCTGGCCTGATTCGAGGGACCCAAGGCCCTCGCTGTCCGGCACCCTGGGTCGTACGATCGCCTCATGGCGACAACGAGGTCAGCCCATATCGTTCCACCCTTCCCGGACGAGGGCCGGCCGTCGAACGCGCGCACGTTGGCGCGAGCTGCTCGGGCCGACCATCTCGGCGCCGTACCGCTGTTCGCCGACTGTACGAAACGACAGCTCCGGCATCTTGCGGCCATCACCCATCATCAACTGCTCGACGTCGACCAGGTGCTGGTGACGGAGGGCCAATCCTCGCAGGAGGCCTACGTCGTCGTCGCCGGTCGTGCGGTCGCCCGTCGCAGGGGCCGTGTCGTCGCCCAGCTCGGGCCCGGCTCGTTCGTCGGCGAGCTCGGCCTCCTCCTCCAGCGTGAGCACAGTGCCACGGTCGTGACCACGACGCCCGTCGAGGTGCTCGCGCTCGACCGGCGGGCTCTTCGTACCGCGATCGACGAGGTGCCGGGTCTGGGCTGGAGGCTCCTGCGGACCGTCACCACCCGCCTGGTCGACGATCCCGGAAGCCGCCTCCGCTCGGTGTGACCAGCGCGACCGGTCGGTCGGCGTGCCTGCTCAACGGAAACGACTCGTCGCCAGCGCGGTCTCGACCCGGCGGAGAGCGGAGGCGAGCGCCGCCTCACGAGGCAACGAGCCGTCGTCGTCTGCCCGGCGGAGCATCGCACGCGTGTTGGCCCGGATCCGCTGGTCGATGGCTCTCAGCGCATCGTCCTCGGAACCGCCGGCGTACTCGACGGCGCCGCAGATCACACCTCCGGCGTTGGCGATGAAGTCGGGCAGGCACAGGATCCCGCGCTCGTGGAGGCGGGCTTCGGCCGCGGGTGTCGCCGGGATGTTGGCACCCTGGGCGACGATGCGGGCGCGCACGGTGTCGACGTTGCCGCAGTGCAGCACGTTCGGCCGTGCGGCGGGGATCCAGATGTCGCATTCGACCCCGACGATCGCGTCGCGCTCGATCGCCTCACCGACCGGATGGCAGGCCACGGTGCCGCACGAGTTGGTGGCGGCCACCGCATCGACGTCGAGCCCGCCTTGGTCGACGATCGCTCCTCCCGAGTCGGCAGCCGCCACCAGGATGCAGCCGCGCTCGGTGAGGAACCGCGCGACGTGCCGACCGACCGCACCGAAGCCCTGCACGGCGACGCGGGCGCCGGCGAGCGACATCCCGATGTGCTCGGCGGCGACGTCGATCGACGCGGCCAATCCGTAGCCGGTCGCGCCGATCTCGTCGAGAGGGATCCCTCCGAGCGCGGCGGGGAGTCCGACGCTCCGTCCGATCTCGTCGTGTACCCATGCCATGCAGGTCTCGTCGGTTCCCATGTCCGGGCCGGGGATGTAGTCGTCGAGGTCGGCGATCGCATGGGCGAAGGCTCGGAGGAGCGGCTCCTTCTCGTGGTCGGGCATGAGCGGATCGGCGGCGATCACCGCCTTGCCGCCTCCGTGGCGCAGACCGGCGGCCGCGTTCTTCCACGTCATGGCGCGGGCGAGGCCGAAGCACTCCGCCGTGGTGACGTCCGGCGCCATCCGGACACCGCCGATCGCCGGACCGAGTGCGACGCTGTCGACGATGACCGTGGCCCGCAGGGCGGTCGTCCGCTCGGTGATGTGCACGATCTTCGCCGGGCCGAACTGGTCCGAGAAGCGGAACGGGTCGTCCGCCGCCATGGCACGGTCGGTGCTGTCCGATGGGGTCATGATGGAGTCTCCAGATCCTCGGTGAGGGCGTTCAGGAATCGGGTCGCCTCGCCACCCATCACGACACGGTGATCGAAGGTGAGCGAGAGCGGCAGGACGCGCCGCACGACGATGTCGCGGCCGCGGACGACCACGGCGTCGCGTGCACGGCCGGCGCCGATGATCGCCACTTGCGGGGGCACGACGACGAGGGCCGCGTGTCGACCGCCGAACACACCGAAGTTCGACAGCGAGATCGTGGCGCCGTGCAGATGCTCGGGTGGCACGGAGCGGTCGGCGATGTCGGCACGCATGGCATCGAGACCGCAGCGGAGGTCGGCGGCCGAGCGATGGGCGACGTCGCGCAACACCGGCACGAACAAGCCGTCGTCGGTGTCGACGGCGATCCCGACGTGGACCCGCTCGTGAAGACGGCGGCCGCGGTCCCGCCCCAGGTACGAGGCGTTCAGCGCCGGCTCGCGCTCGCACGCCCTCGCTACCGCCCGAACCAGCCGAACCGTCGCGTCGGCATCGGCCTCCCAGCCACCGATGTCGGCCTCGTCGGTGACCGTGGCCGGGACCACGACCGCATGGGCGCGGGCCATGTTGGCATCCATCGCCCGTCGGACGCCTCGAAGTGGCTCGACGGTCGGGCCACCCTCGTGAGCCCCCTCGGCAGCGGCTTCGACGTCGCCTCGGGTGACGGTGTCGCCGGGTCCGGTCGGCTCGACCGAAGCCAGATCGACGCCGAGCGTCGAGGCCACGGCGCGGACGGCCGGGGTTGCCCGGATCCGCGCCGCCCGAGCGACGTTCGGGTCCACCTCCGACGGCGTCGACGTCCTGGGATCGGGCTCGTGCCGGGGAAGCGACCCGACGATCGCACCCGCATCTGGTGTGTCGACGTCGGCGAAGTCGACGAGCGCCGCCCCGACGTCGATGACGTCACCGGGCTCGCCGTGGAGCGCGCTGACGTGTCCGGATCGAGGTGAGGGGATCTCGACGACGGCCTTGTCGGTTTCCACGGACACGAGTGGCTGGTCGGCGACGACGTGGTCGCCGACACCGACGTGCCACATCACGATCTCGGCCTCTTGGAGCCCTTCGCCGATGTCGGGGAGCACGAACACGGTCATGTGAACTCCAGCACTCGGTGGGCGGCGTCGAGTACTCGCTGCGCGCTCGGGAGGTAGTGCCGCTCGTTGCGGAACAGCGGCATCACCGTGTCGTAGCCGGTCACGCGCGTGACGGGTGCCAGGAGACTGGTCACTCCCTCGTCCGCGAGGACGGCCGCGATCTCGGCGCCCCACCCCCCGCTGCGCGGGGCCTCGTGCACGATCACGCACCGGCCGGTGCGTGCCGCCGACTCGAGGATCGTGGCCGTGTCGAGTGGCTTCAGTGTCGCAACGTCGATCACCTCGGCGTCGATGCCGGCGGCCGCCAGAACGTCGGCTGCCGCCAGCGACTCGGTCATTGACGCTCCCCAGCTCACGATGGTGAGGTCACGCCCCGGTCGTACGGTGAAGCACTGATCGAGTGGGAGGGCGTCGCCGTCGTCGACGACCTCGCTCCGACTCGATCGGTACAACCGCTTCGGTTCCAGGAACACGACCGGGTCGGGGTCTCGGATCGCCGCCAGCAAGAGCCCGTATGCCATCGACGGGGTCGACGGGACGACGACGCGGAGCCCAGGGATGTGGGCGATCATCGCCTCGAAGCTCTCCGAATGATGCTCGGGTGCGTGCACGCCGCCGCCGTACGGGGCGCGCACGACCAACGGGCACGTCAACCGGCCTCGCGTGCGGTTGCGCATTCGGCTGGCGTGGTTCGCGAGCTGATCGAGGCCGGGGTACAGAAAGCCCATGAACTGGTACTCGACGACCGGCCGGTACCCCTGGGTCGACAACCCGACGGCGAGGCCGACGAACAGCGATTCCGAGATCGGAGTGTCGATCACACGATCGGGTCCGAAGCGATCGAACAGTTCGTCGGTGGCGCGGAACACGCCTCCGTTCACGCCGACGTCCTCGCCCATGACGACGACCGTGTCGTCGTCGGTCATCGCTCGGACCAGCGCCGTCCGGATCGATTCGACCATCGTCAGGCCCTCACTCATCGTGCGCCTCGCTCATGGTGCGTCGTGCTGTCGTCGGCGACCGAGGCACGCTGCGGCCGATAGGCCGAAGGGAGGACCGCGTGGAGATGATCGAACATCGACGTCGGGGCCATCGGCGCGCGTGCCGTGTAGCGGTCGACTGCGGCATCGATCCGTTCGACGCAGTCGGCGAGGAGATGTTCCTCCTGTTCTCGCGACCACCGTCCGTTCGCCACCAGGAACTCGCGGAGCCGGGCGACGGGCTCGAGCTTCCACTGCTCACTGACGTCGGCGTCGGAGCGGTAACGGCGCGCGTCGTCGGCAGTGGTGTGATCGGCGAGTCGATAGGTGAGCGCCTCGATCAACGTCGGCCCACCGCCCTCACGGGCCCGGTCGATCGCCTCGGCCATCACCGCTCGGACCGCGATGACATCGTTGCCGTCGACCTGTTCGCCGCTGAATCCGGCCGCGATCGCCTTCTGGGCCAGGGTCGCAGCGGCGGACTGGGCCGACCGCGGCACCGAGATCGCCCACTGATTGTTGTTGACCACGAACACGACGGGGAGCCGGCGGACGCCGGCGAAGTTCATCGCCTCGTAGACGTCGCCGCGCGATGTCGCACCGTCGCCGATCACACAGACGCACACCCGCGGTTGGCCGCGCAGCTGGATCGCGAGTGCCACACCGGTGGCATGCGGCGCCTGCGTGCCGATCGGCACGCAGATGGGGAAGTCGTGACGATTCGCGGCGAAGTCGCTGCCGCGCTCGTCGCCGCCCCAGTACAGCAGCAGTTCGGCGGGATCGACGCCCCGCATGAACATCGCGCCCTGCTCGCGGAAGGACGGGACCAGAATGTCGTCCGGCTGCATCGCCGCTGCGATCCCGACGGCGACGGCTTCCTGACCGAGCGACGACGCGAATGTTCCCAGCTGACCTGTTCGCTGCAGGGCGACCGCCTTCGCGTCGAAGGTACGAGTCAACACCATCGCCCGGTAGAGGTCGCTGAGTGTGTCGATGTCGTTCGCGAACGCGGGCAGCTGACCGGTCGAGGTGCCGTCGGGCTCGCAGAAGCTGGTCACCGCAACCCGGAACGTGGCGACCTCACGTCTCATGGCGACAGCGCTGTCATGTGCAGCCCTCCGTTCCCCATCGCACAACATCCGACCCGGGGTGTCCAGAGCACTTGGACCCGGTGCGAGCTCGCAATTGAGTCCCGGCGTCCGAAGGCGCGACGATGTCGTACACGCGCGAAGCGGAAGGAGCACGATCGATGGCCACCGACATGGTGATCGAGTTGGACGACGACGAGCCGGGGTCACTCGCCCGGGTGGCGAGCGCACTGAGCGACGCCGGGATCAACATCGCAGCGGCGACCGCGCTCGGTTCGGGTCAGCGCGCCGAGTTGCACGTCCTCGTCCCGCACGCCGAGCCGGTTCGCCACGCTCTGGCCGTGGTGCACAGCACGTCGATCACCCGCGAGCGCGAGGTCGTGGTCGTCCACGTCCACGATCGTCCCGGCGAGCTGGCCGAGCTGACGAACATGATCGCGGCGGCCGGGGTCAACCTCGACCTGGTCTACGTCGCGACCGGCTCGCGCGTCGTGTTCGGATCGGACGATCTCGACGGTCTCCGTGCGGCACTCGACGGCGTCGCGGTCGAATAGCCCGGAATGCCACGCTGGGTGAGGGTCCCGCCACGCGACGTTGAAGACAGCTTGACTTGAGTTTTCACCGAATTTGCGTTTGGATAACAGTGTTCCGAAGTGAACATCACCCGAAACGACCACTCCCATCATCGGAACAGGCGGAAGGAATCATGCAGAACACGACCAAGCGCTCCCGAGCGCGCATCGCAGCGGTCGGCGCCCTCGTCGGCACGATCATGTCGATCGGCGCCGTCGCCGGCGACGTCTCGGCCCAGGGATCGACCGCACCGTCGGACAGCCCGGCGGTGACCAAGGTCGACACCGGCTGGAACGCCGACGGATCGTCCGGTGGCATCTGGGGCGGCATCGCCCGGATGATGTCGGGGATCCGCTGGTGAGCCGCAACGCACTCCCCGGCGGCCGCTGGTCCTGACGGGCCGGCGCAGACTCGATCCCGGCACGGGGTGAGCGAGGAATCGCTCACCCCGTGCCGCGTTCGTGCCGATGCTGTTTCGTGGACCTGGATCCCCCGGCATCCGCCCAGACGCTCCCCTGTCGACCCATGACGGCCCGACAACCACGGTCCGACGCGGCGCTCCGCACCTACCTCTTCGCGGCCTTCCTGACCGTCGTGGCCGGCGCCGGGTTGGCCCGTCTCGATCTCGATGCCTTCCCGGTGACCGGTTGGGCCTTGCCGATGTGGGCAATGGCGGCCTCGTCGGTCGCCGCCGCCTACATGGTGTTCCACGTCGAGTTCCGGAGCGAGACCTACACCTTCACGTTCAGCGAGATCGTGCTCGTGCTCGGTCTCTACTTCGCGACCCCGCTCGGACTCGTCCTCGGGAGGCTGGCCGGTGAGACCGTCTTCTTGACGGTCCGGGAACGCCAGCCGCTGCGCAAGCTGGTGATGAACCTCGCCGCGTTCTTCGCGGAGACCGTCGTCCTCCTCAGCGTGCAGCAGGCGCTGCTCTCCGAGATGGATGCGACCCGACCCGTGAGCTGGTTGGTCGCCCTCGTCGCGATCGTCGCAGCCGAGATCGTCGGCTTCGCTGCGGTGGCGACCGCGGTTCGCTGGCACGGCGGACCTCTCACGTTCGGATCGATCCTGCGGATCGGTCTGGGCACTGCGCCGGTCAACACGAGCCTCGCGCTGGTGATCTGCGTCCTGCTCGCCGTCCAGCCGAGCGCTGTGCCGCTGCTGGCCGGTGTCGCGATGTTCCTGGTGCTGACCTATCGCGCTCACAGCTCGCTCCGGCAGCGATACGAGAGCCTCAGCCTGCTCTACGACTTCACCCACCTCGTCAGTGGTGTGCGCGAACCCGACGAGGTGCTCGACGCGATGCTGAACCAGGCGAAGGATCTGCTCCGAGCCGAGCGGGCCGAGTTCTGGTTGTTCAGCGGACCCGGAACGTGTCGCCGCTACGTGGTCGACGACACCGGGCACTCGACGCAGCGGATCGCGGTGCCGCCTCGGCTGGCCGAGCTCCTCACCGATCAGTTCGCCGCCGATCGTGAGGCGCTGATCATCCCGCGCCACGACGAGTCGCCGCAACGCCGAGCCGTGCTCTCCGACCTGGACGCACGCGACGCGCTGCTCGCTCCGATCGTCGAGGGCGATGTACTGATCGGCTTCGTCGCCGTTGCGAACCGCCTGAGCGACATCTACACCTTCGTCACTCAGGACGCCCGGATGTTCGCGACGCTCGCGAACCACGCCGGCGTCGCTCTGCAGAACGGCCGATTGATCGTGCGGCTCCACGACCAGGCCCGACAACGCGAGCACGAGGCATTGCACGATCCGCTGACCGGTCTGCCCAACCGCGTCCTGTTCGCCGACCGTTTGTCGCAGCGGTTCGAGAGCGACAGCGCCGCATCCGCGGGTATCGCCATCGCTTTGATGGATCTCGACGGGTTCAAGGAGATCAACGACACCCTCGGCCATCAAGCCGGCGACCGGGTCCTCGTCGAGGTTGCGAGCCGGTTGCGAACGTCGACGGACGACGCCACCCTCGTGGTCCGCCTCGGCGGCGACGAGTTCGCCCTCCTCGCACCACCCGGCACGACACGATCGGCCCTCGAGGCGGTGTGTCGCGAGATCCGGTCGTCGATCGCCGAACCGCTCGAGATCGACGGCATCCGTGCCACGATGGGCGTCAGCATCGGGTTGGCACTCGCACCTCACGACGGCGACGATGCCGACACCTTGATCAAGCGGGCCGATGTCGCCATGTACTCGGCCAAGTCGGGCCGCGGCGGCGGTGTCTGCTTCTACGATCCCGAACGCGACGAGAACACCCCGCGCCGACTGGCGCTCGCCCACGAGTTGCGGCTCGCAGTGGAGGCGGGGCAGCTGCGGCCCGTCTTCCAACCCAAGGTGTCCCTCGTCGATGGCCGGCTGACCGGCCTCGAGTGTCTGAGCCGGTGGGAGCACCCCACCCTCGGCGAGATCATGCCCGACGAATTCATTCCGCTGGCCGACCGGATCGGCGTGAGTGGGTCGTTGACGGCGTTCATGCTGTCTGCGGCGCTCGAGCACGCGGCCCGTTGGCGAGCTGCCGGCCACGACTGGGGCGTCGCCGTGAACATCTCGATGCACACATTGCTCGATGTCGAACTGATCGCGATCGTCGGCCGCTTGCTGGAGAGCTCGACGGTGCCACCCGAGACCGTCACGCTCGAGATCACCGAGACACACGTCATGTCGGACGCCGTGCGAACGATGCGGGCGCTCGAGGAGCTCGCAGCCCTCGGCGTGCGTTTGTCGATCGACGACTTCGGCACCGGCTACTCGTCGCTCGCCTACCTGCAGCGGCTGCCCGTGCACGAGGTCAAGATCGACAAGGGGTTCGTCCAGACGCTCACGACCGATCGAGGCTCAGAGACGATCGTGCGATCGGTGATCGACATCGCCCGCAACCTCGACCTCTGGGTGGTCGCCGAAGGGGTCGAGGACGACGCGGCTCTCGCCCGGCTGCGCGGCCTCGGATGTGAAGAAGCGCAGGGCTACTACTTCGCGGCCCCCATGGCTCCCGCCGATGTCGAACGCTTCGCCGCAGAGCGCGCTGCGGCGTCAGGCGGAGCAGCCGAACCGCACCTCGTCACTGCGACGATCTGACGACGCAGAGGTCATCCGGTGATCTGGCCGACGACGGAGGTCGGAGTGAAACGCACGAGGAGGCGACCCTCGTCGATCATGGCCTGGCGGTACTCGCGCCAGTTCGGGTGCTCTCCGCCGGTGGCGGCCTCGTAGTAGGCGACGAGCCGCTCGCTGGTCTCGTCGTCGGGCGTCGCGGTGACCGGCGACAGCTCGACCGTGCCGTCGAACGAGACGTACGACCACGCACTCGCGTCCGTCACGTGGACGACGACACGCGGGTCGCGGCGCATGTTGCGAGTCTTGGCCCGACCGTCCGTGACCGAGATGAGCAACGAGCCGTCCTCGACCACGTATGCGACGTCGGACGACTGGGCTCGCCCGTCGCGCCGGATGGTGATCAGCACGGCGTTGCGGCGCGCTGCCGCCCACCTCAGTGCGGTGTCGAGTTCCATGTCGTACTCCCGTCGGTTCGGTCGCAGGGCAGGGCCATCGAGACGACGCTAGCGCTGATGGGAACGACTGGAGGCGAACTCCGTCCGAACCGGGGCGTGCACCGACGGATGGTGTCGATGTCAGGCCAGGGCTGCGCCGATGGCGCCGCGGGTGGCGTCGACCGGGCGCCGGAGGGCGAGTCGCGCAGCGCGAGCGGCGCGCCGTGAACGCACGGCGCGTGTCACTGGATGGTCCGACGGATCGTGGGCGTCGATCGGAGCCACTCCGGCCGCCCACGCCAGTGCGCTGACGGCTCCCTGCACGCGGGCGAGGTGGTAGCACTCCCTGGCGACGCCCGGATCGAGCAGTTGGTCGGGTCGTCGAACCATCCCCGCGATCTCGCTCGTCGGACGCACGACCGTGACGTCCGACCCGGGGTGCCTCAGCAGCCAGCTCTCGATCTCGCGTACCGTCTTGCGCTCGAGCAGGCGGCCGGCCGGGCCGAACATCGGCCCGGACATCGGTAGCACGACCAACAGCCGAGCTGCACGTTCGCCGAGGTCGGCGCTGGCCATCGATCGGACTCCGCCGTCGACGTAGCGGACCCCGTCGATACGGTGCGGAGCGAGCATTCCCGGGACCGACGACGACGCCGCGACCAACTCGGCGATCGGGTGGTCGGCGCCATGGAGCGTGCGACGCTGCAGTCGAGGGAGTGCGACGACCCCGACGCGCACCGTCGGACACCGGGTGGTGGAGCCGAACACGTCGCGGGCGAGCCGGGCGAGTCGGTCGGGCCGGGGGTCGGGTCGGCGAGGGATGTCGTCGGCGAAGTGATCGAAGCGATCCTCGAACCTCAGCCCCAACGCGAGGTGGGCTGCTGCCCAGGCGCCCGCCGACGTGCCGATCGAGGGTGCGGTTCGGAGGTCGATGCCGAGCTCGACGAACGCTTCGGCGATGCCGAGGTTGTAGGCGATGCCGAACACGCCACCACCGCCGTAGACGGTCGAGATGCAGCGATGTTGTCGAGGCGGATCGAGGGCGCCGAGCGATGGTGGGGTCTGCCGTGTCGTTGTCGCCACGTCCTCACCTCCGCCAGGTCGAGGTTCTGCCGCCTTTGCAGAAACTTCACAATGTTCCTCGGAACCTCAGGTACCGAACTTGATTCAGAGATGCGGATTCCCTGCGCCGAGATACAGCTCGATCGATCATGCGGTCGATTCGTGTCGCCGCTCGCGCTGAGGAGCGGCCGTCGCCAGCGGCGACCGGCTCGGTGCGGGAACGCACGCGGGGCGTCAGGTGTGGCGGCGCGGCGCGATGCCGTGGTGGGGCCGTCCGGCCGCGCTGGACTCCGTGGCGAGGTCGACATGACCCTGGCGAACGGGTCCTGGCCACGCAGGGGGAAGCATCGCGCGCGGGTCGGTCCGGCCGTGGGGTGCGAGCTCGGCGACCCGATCGAAGTTGCGCGCTACGCCGTCGTCGTCGCCTGCGTTTCTGAGGTGGGTCGCGATCCGGAAGAACGACTTCGCCTGCTCCGTGTTCCAGGCGCCTGCGGCTGGGCGGGTGAGAGATCACCGACGGCCTCTCTGGCCTCGTCGGGGTGTGACGATCGGGGTGCCGTCGATCACCCATCGTCGGATCGCATCGAGTTGGGCCCCGGAGTCGTCCCGGTGATGTCGCGGAACGTGTCGGATGCGAAGGCGTTCCAGTTGGGCTGGACGATCCGGTCCTGTTCGTCGATTTGCAGCACGGTCGGGATGTTGAAGATGGCGAAGACTCGGCTCGCGTCACCGTGACGCGTGCCACGATCAGGGACCGAAGCCTCTGATGACGGAGGGATCCGGTCCGTACGCTCCTCATGATGAGCGGTCACACAATGGATCGGCCACGGCAACGCGCCCGGTCACTCAACGACGTGCGGGCGGTGATTCCGGAGACGTGCTACCGACGGCCGACCGCGGCGGCACGCCGGGCGCTGCTGCAGGCGGTCGCCCTGTACCTCGCCCCGGTGATCGGGCTCGCGTTCACGGACCGATGGTGGGCGCTGCTCGTGCTGTGGCCCCTCGCAGGGCTGGGAGTTGCCGGACTGTTCGTGCTCGGCCACGATGCTTCGCACGGAGCGCTCGTCGAGTCGCGCCGGGCCAATCGACTGATCGCCCGGCTGTGCATGGCTCCGAGCGTCCACGTCGAAGCGGCCTGGGATCTCGGTCACAACCGGATCCACCACGGCTACACGACTCGGCAGGGTTTCGACTTCGTCTGGCATCCGTCGACCGTCGAGGGCTATCGCGATCTCGGCCGGACGGCCCGATTGCTCCACCGGTTCGAATGGTCGTGGGCGGGATCCGGGGCCTACTACCTGCGCGTCGTGTGGTGGCAGAAGATGTGGCGCATCAACCCTGCAGGCAAGCGTCACGACGCGATCGTCCGCGACAAGCTCGCGCTGGGCGCGGCGCTCTCGGCGGTGATCATCCTCGCTGCGGTGGCCGGTGGACTGACGGGAGGACCGATCGTCGCCGCGTGGATGCCCGTCAAGTTGTTCGTCGTGCCGTTCCTCGTGTTCGTGCAGGTGATCGGCTGGACGGTGTACGTGCATCACATCGCACCCGACATCCGATGGTGGACACGCCGTGACTGGTCGCAGTTTCAGGGACAGATGGAGTCGACCACGATCGTGAGGATGCCCGCTGTCGTCAACCGGCTGTGGTTCCACAACATCTTCGTGCACGTGCCCCATCACGTCGACGCCCGGATCCCGTTCCATCAGCTCCCGGCCGCGGCCGCCGCGATCGCCGAGTCGTACCCCGACACCGTTCGGTCCTCCCGCATGTCGCTCGGCGACTACGTCCGGGCAACGCGCGCCTGCAAGCTCTACGACTTCGACGCCGGCGATTGGTTGCCGTACGCCGCTGCGCGCCGCGGATCCTGACGCAGACGCGTGCCGCCGAATCGTGTCGCCGTTCCGTCTCCGGGACGTCGGGTTCGGCGCGTCCCGGCTCGGGCGGAACGTCCCGACACTCCGGTCGAGCGTTGTCGGCGGTGCCTGAACCTCTCCGCTTGCGTCCGGCGAGGCCGGCCTCGTGTCGACAACCCGGGTAGGTCTCCCCGGTTGTGCGCCGGTCCTGCGCCTCGCGCCTCATGCGGCCGGTGTGAACGCGATGTCGATGCACGTGCACCGACACGGCCTCGTTCCATCGCTCGCAGCCTGAACTCACCCGTTCGATCGAGAACCCGGGTTCGGCGCCCCGAACACGGATCTGCACACGACGAGAGGCCGAATCAGGCGTTGCTCACCCCGAACCAGGCTCGACGCTTGCGAACTGCGGCGTCCCGGTGTCGATGAGCGGGGTTTCTCCCAGAATCGCGCCGGTCGCCTCGCGCCGCGCGCCTCGAGCCTCTGGGGCCGCCCCGCCACCCCGCGAGCCTCTTTCACCTCGTGCCAGCCTCGAAGCGAAATCAGCGCTCGAGAACGGGGCGATCTACGACCACGACCGCCGACGATTCCCCTGCAGCATTCGATGGGATCCTGGCAGCATGAGAGGTGAGAGCTAGCGCCGCGGATCCCCCGAGGCGCGACTGGGAGGTGGCCATGATCAATGACGAGGCGAACGTTCGGGCTGATCGCGTGACGCTCGCTGAAGCGCTCAGCATGCTGCGGCGGGCGGACGAGTTGACCGACACCGGATTCACCGAGGGGCTTCGAGACGCGTTGGTCCGCTTCGTGGAGAGGTTCGACGAGGTGTGGGTCTCGGACCCGACGTTCCGGGAGCGATGGAGGCCGCGTCCGACCCGGCTGCGTCAGATCTTCAGTGGGCGGTATCTCGACAGACGCCTGCACGAGGTGGCAGATGCGGCGGGGATCAAGATCGCTCGGCAAGTGAGCGAGCACGGCGGGCACTGGGACTTCTTCGGTACGACCCGGTACAAGCCGGCCAAGGGCGGACGCTCGCTGAAGCTACGAGGCGCCTTCGAGCCACAGAGTGCAGCGCGCTGTCGGGCGTGCATCGGTAGCAACGACGAGCGCTACGGCAAGGGACAGGGGACGTACAGCATCGCCGAGTTGATCATCTCTCCGGACGGAGAACTCTTGATGCTGGAACGAGATGTGACGGGCGGTGCCCGGCATCTCTGGGCCTACTACGTCGACAGATTCAAGAACCGAGGAGCCGCCGAGGACGAACACGTCACGAGTCCGGACATCATGGACGCACGAATGCAGCGAGACGGTTCGACCGGTGCGTGGGAGCATCGCACCGGCAGCATCCGGGTTCACCGCACGCGGCTTCGAACGGGCTACACGGCGTCCTGGCGCGCCGAGGCTCCGTGGCTCGACGGCGACCTGGAAACCGGGATCGTCGTCGTACCGCCTGCGAACCCGCGCGCCACGGGCTGACACGGCCGGGTCCGTTCGACTTCGACGTACCGCTCACTTCGGGGGTCGGCGGTCCCGCTCGTGCGGCGAGCGTCGCCCGCAGCCGACGTTCGATGTCGACGGTGCGATTCGCCGGTCGTCGGCCGCGGCGAAGGTCGAGTGACTTGACCTCGGCGGCGTCGGTGACGGCGGAGGGGGTCAGCCGGTCGTCGCGGGTTGGGTGCGTGGTGCGTCGTCGATGGGACCGAGAACGCGGTCGACGAACGAGTTGGCGAACCGGCCGTCCGGATCGAGCCGCTGGCGGACCGCCCGAAAACGGTCGAACCGCTCGCCGTGCGATCCAGCGGAGGTCCTCCGACTGCGGGCCATCGATCGGAGCGATCGCAGCGTCGAACCGATGCCGGAGGAGGCTGGCGATCTCGAACGTGTTCCGGCAGTTTTTTGCGAGTTCTGCGCGTATCCAGGTGTCGCCGCAAGCCGTTGAACCCCCAGGCTCGCGTCCGGCAAGGCCGGCCTTGCATGACGATCTGGGCTTTCTTCCAGGTTTTCTGCCGGTCCCGCGCCTCGACGGCGAATCCCCTCGCATCCGGCGGTCACTGCGATGGGCTCCGCCGTCCGGCGTCAGGGCCGTATCACAGGTGCAGTGTGTCGGGCGCAGCCCACATCTCGAACGTGGCGACGTCGCGATATCCCATGCGGTGATAGAGCGAGCGGGCCATCGGCGTGGAGTGGAGCACCGTCCGGGTCGCGCCATCGGCACGCGCTTCCTCCAGCGCCGTCGTGCACAACAGCGTGGCGAGACCCCGCCCGCGTCCTTCCTGCGTCGTCGCCACGCCGTAGATGCCGGCGACGTCGTTCTCGACGTTGAGCCGCCTTCGAGACGGGCTGGCCGTCGACGAGCGCAACCCAACCGCGCGTTCCGCGTTCGAGTACGTCTCGGTAGGCGTCTCGGAGGTACACCGACGACTCCTCGTTGAGCCCATAGCGCCACGACACCAACTCCATCCAGGGGCGCGAGTCGCCCGCCGACATCTCGACGACGTCGACGCCGTCGGGTACGGGCAGGGGTGCGTGGATCTCGGTGATCTCAGCGAACATGCCGTACACCTCCTCGGCGCACACCATGCCGAGCGCGGTGAGTGCTGGTCTGATGCGTGCATCAGTCGTCGGGTGGACCACCCACAGCGGGCTCACGCCTCGAGCCATCATCGGAGCGAGCAAACTCCTCGGCCTGCTGCTGCACGGGTCGGTCGCTCTCGTCGTAGAAGCGCCAGATGCCGTTGTACGGAGGCCGCTGCACTGGCGACTCGATCACCAATCGCGTGGGAGAGTCGATCACACGGCCTCCGTGACCGCGGCCCATGAACGAGAACATGCTCCAGGCGTTGCGCTCCAGACCGTCGACCGGGTCCCTGCTCATCGATCGCAGTCTCTCACGCGGGTGCTCGATGCCGCGGCCCCACCCGTCGCGACCGCTGGCGCGTGACCGTCCGGCTGCGGCCGCTTGGTCCGCAGCGGTGTCGACGACGGCCTGTTCGCCTCAGGTCCCGACGGAGTCAGGTGGGGAGCGAGAACGCCCAGACGTCGTTGTCGATGCGGAGGTAGTTCTCCGGGTCGGTGAAGTCGAAGGTCTCTCGGTCGCCGCCGAACGTCAGCACCACCGGTGCTCCGTCGTCGACGACGATCGAGTCGAAGTCGTAGCGCATGGCGGTGGGGTCGTCGCTGCCCCATGGGTTCGCGGTGAGTTCCTCCCAGTCGACCCCGTCCGCGCTCACCCACATGTCGGTCGGGTTCTCCGTCAGCCCGAAGCCGCCGAAGCAGACGAACTGGTTCCCGACGAGGTTGCAGACGTGTCCCGGCCGCGGGCTCCATCCGGCTGCCGCGGTGACCTCGGACCACGTCGCACCGTCGGCGGTGACCCACACGTCGTTGAAGTAGGGGGCCTCGCAGTCGGGGAGCGGCTCACAGGTGAACCCGTCCTCACCGCCGAAGAGGAACAGCAGGCCGTCGCGCTCCACCGTGGCCGCACCGGCCCGTGGCTTCCACGGAGCCGCGTCGGTCATGAGTTCCCAGTCGACACCGTCCGCGCTGCGCCAGACGTCGTGGAAGTAGAGGCGTGCCGGCCCGCCGGCTCCCACGATCGAGGAGTCGTCGTTCTGGGAGCCGGCGAGCACGTAGATGTGTTCTCCCACCACCTCGGCCGACAGGCCGGCGCGGGGCTCCCACGGCGCGTCGTCGGTCACCAGCGCCCACTCGACGCCGTCGGCGCTGCGCCAGACGTCGTGGAAGAAGTTGGACGTGGGCAGGAACTCGGGGCAGGGGGCGTCCGGGTCGATGCCGAGTCCGGGCGGCGGCTCGACGCCCTGTTCGAGCAGCGCGCAGAACGGGTTGGGTTCGAGTCCGAAGTCCTGCCCGCCCATCACGTAGACGTGGTCGTCGTGGACGACCGCCTGGAAGTAGGCGCGGGCCGGCCACGGTGCGGCCTCGCCATCGAGGAGGTCGACCCACGTCGAACCGCCGTCGTCACTGGCCCAGACGTCGGCCCAGATCGTGCTGTCGCCGGGAATGCTTGACTGGTTCGGCGTGCGCCCGCCGAGGAGCAGGAGCCGATCGCCCAACTCGACGACGCGCAGACCGGCTCGCGCCGTCCACGGCGCGTCGTCGTCGAGCGACGTCCAGCCGAACGCAGCGAGCTCGTCGACCGTGGGGCTCGGCGCCTCCGATGGTGGTTGCGCACCGGGAGCGGGTGGCTCGGGTGCAGTCTGCTCCGGCGGCGCCGTGGTCGCAGGTGGACCCGTCACTGCCGGCGGATCGGGCGGAGCCGTCGTCGTGGGAGACGTGGTCGCGACCGACGAGGGGCCGTCGGTGGTGGACGGGGCGACGAGCTCCGGAGTGGTGGTGGCAGTGGGGTCGTTGGCTTCGTCGGACGACGAGCACGAGACGACGAGTACCGCAACGACCAGTGCGATGGCGACGTGACGCGACTGCACCGAAGCATGGTAAGTGATCACGCCGCGGCTCTCGTCAGGGATCACGCTCGAGTCTGCGGGCCGTTCAATCCCGCTGCAGGCCGGCGACTCCTTCGTCACCGATGTCGAACCGGATGATCGCGACCGCAGGACCCGCATGCTCGCGACTCGGCCGTGATCCGAGCACACGTCTGGGCCACCTCCCACACAGGTCTCGTGCGTCAGCGCAACGAGGCCCCCCGGAGCGTCATCTCATCCGGGGTTGGCGCGAGATCCCGTTTGACCTCGCAGTTCCCACCCTGTCGGACTCGCCGGGAACGGAATTCGCCGATCCAGGAACGTCGGTGGGTGTCCGTTCTGTACGGGGTCGGGGTGGCTGTCGTCGAGGAGCTGGAAGAGCAGGTGCGCGTGGAGCCAGTCCTGCCAGTTCTGCTCGTTGCGGGTGCGTTCGAGGTACTCGGCATCGAGATGTCGGCGAATCCACCCGCGGAGTCGCAGATGGCCGTGTTGGGAAACACCCCTCCGGGGTGTTCGGCTTCGGTTGCCGGTCGCTGAGCGCGAGCCATCGGCCGCGCCTGACTGGAGGTCGGCGACGTACCAGCACGCCCGCACGCGCGCAGATCCGAGTATCGATCAATCATCGGTCGCGGGTTCGTCTGCTCGCGGGTCTGTGGCGGTGAGGGCGTCGTCGATCCAGTCGTCGACTCGGCGCCATTGGTCGATGAGCCACTCGGAGCGACCAGCTCGATCCGATGGAAGGTCGGCCAACGACACGGTCCAGCTCTGCGCGGTCACGGGCCGCTGCAATGGCATCTGCTGCCACAGGGAACGAAACCCGTGGATCTCGTCGAGACCGGCATGGCCGAGAAAGATCACGGTCGCATGCGGGGCACCCTCGATCGCAGCCGACACCCCGCCGGGCTTCGGCAACAACGTGCGCTTCAACGACTCCGCCAGCGCCGCACGGTCCTCTCGCCCGCGCGCCCGCTCACCCTCGATCCGCGCTGCGCGTCGCTTTGGCGTGTAGTTGCCGCCCTCGGGGCACAGGATGAGCGTCTCATCGTCTCCCATCCCCGCGGTGAGTTCGCGGATCTTGTCGAGCTCGGCGGCGGTGTCTTTCGGCGACTGGTGGAGGTAGTGGAACCCAAGACGCTCTCCGACCACGTCGAGGAATGGATCCCACTGGAGCTTCGCGGCGCCCACCGCATGGCACCGACGACCCATGTCGCGGAACACGATCTTCATGAGCCGAAGCGCATCGCCAGGTCCGGCGTGGCGAGCGAACAGCAGTTGAGCGCCGCTCGCGCCCTCCTCGAGCACCAGCTTGAACTCGAACCCGACGAAGAACTGGATGGCGTTGGTCACCAACTCCATGTACTGGCCGGCGAGCCGATTGTTGGCCCGCATCCAGAACGGACGATCCATGAACCAACCGAACCCACTGCCAACCCAGACCGTGAACAATGCAAAGAGGCCGAACACCTCGCCGACACAGAATGCCAACCCGATGCCGACGACCCTCGTCATCCGCCATCGCTTCCGATCGAACATCAGGTCGAGGATCGCAGCCAGCAGATGGATCAGTGGCGAGAGCACCGTGACGACGAAGGCCCCGACGAACACGATCGGCGCGAGAACGAGACGACGAACCCAACGTGGCGGAAGATGTTCCATGTTGTCGGTCCCCTTGCCGCCCTCCGGCTGGTTACGACGCTACTTCGGAGCCGCGACGCGGTCCACTGATCGGTGACCAGCTGGGCCCGCCGATAGCGTCACGCTCATGTCGAGCCCTCGCCACCAGGTCGCGTGGGTGCTCGGCGGTGGCGGGCTACGTGGCGCATCCGAGGTCGGGATGGCCAAGGCACTCCTCGCCAGTGGCCTGCAGCCCGACCTCATCGTCGGTACCTCGATCGGTGCGCTGAACGGCGCCGTCCTCGCCTCGGCCCCGATCGCCGAGTCGGTCCCGCGCCTGACCGCGATGTGGGAGGAGATGCGGGCGTCGACGATCTTCAGCGAATCGCTGTATCAACGCGCACGCCACCTCTTCAACCACTGGACCCATTTCCACTCCAACGACCCGCTGCGCAAGCTCGTCGAGCAGTGGGTGCCCTATGGCGAGCTCGAGGCGGCCGACGTCACGATCCAGACCTGCGCGGCGTGCATCGAGACCTCGTCCGAACACTGGTTCACCGAGGGCCCGGTCGTCGACGCAGTCCTGGCGTCGTGCGCGTTGCCTGGCGTGCTGCCGCCGGTCGAGGTCGATGGGCGGCACTACATCGACGGCGGCGTCGTCAACTCGATCCCGGTCTCGCGTGCGATCGAGCTCGGTGCCGAAGAGATCTATGTCCTCCACGTCGGCAACATCGACGATGCGCTCGAAGCGCCGCGCCACCCGTGGGACGTCGCCATGGTGTCTTTCGAGGTTGCGCGACGCCACCGTTTCAACCGCGAGCTCGAGACGCTCGAAGATCACGTTCAGGTCCATGTGCTCCCCACGGGCAAGCCACCAGGCCGATTCAACGACCCCACCAAGCTCCGGTACAACTACGACCGAGCCATCCAGAGCCACATCGACGCCGCCGAACGAGCGACCATCGACTTCCTGGCGACCTCGAATCGTTAGCTCGAGTCGGGTCCCGAGGTCCGAGGTGGCCCACCGGCCAAGCGCGGCACGTACCGCTGATACGACGACTCCCGACTGCCCGAGCGCCTCGGAGGCGGCATGGTCACTGTTCGGCTGCACCCGAACCCACGAGGATCGGCAACGAAAGTTCAACCGGGCCGAGAACGTCCGCCAGATCCCACCCGGCGATCCGGACTTCGAGACGCTCTACAAGCGGCGCAACGACGCCGAGAGCATCAACTGGCATCTCGATGACACGTTGTGATTGCGTCGGGCGCATTCGGTCGGTGCGCGGCATCAGTTGTTGAACCTGATCACGTATGCGATCGGCGTGAACGCGATCGATGTCGATGCAGGTGCATCGCCAGGGCCTCGCACCACCGCTCGCCGGCTGAACGCACCGCATTCAAACGGAATGAAGTGGCTGCAGCGCGCCTCGCACGCGATCGAACGCCCCATCAACCCTGGTCAGGTGTCGTCGCGAGCTCCTGAACCCCGAGGCTCGCGTCCGGCAAGGCCGGCCTCGTGTCGACCACCTGGGCTTCTTCCAGGTTTCGCGCCGGTCCCGCGCCCCGCGCCTCTGGGACTGGCGCGAAACCTCGTTCGACCTGATAGCTCGCTTGCACGGCGGAGGGTGGGAACGGATTTCGCCGGAATGGGAAGGTCGCCGGGTCGGAGCTGAACGGCGTCGCGCTCGGCGGTCTGGGTGTGCAGTGCGGTCATGGTGTCTTCCTGGGGTTCTGCCGGCCTCGTGACGGCCGGTGCAGTCACCCTCCCCACCTCTGGCTGTGGCCCCGTTACGTACCGCCCATGGCGCGGCAAACGACCCGTTGGCGACCCAGTCAGACGGACCGACATGTCGGGCATCACTCGACACCAGACCGACCGCCTCTCGCTGATCCGGATCGACGGATCCCGCCCGGCGATCCGGATTTCGAGTTCTGCACAAGCGGCGCAACGACGTCGAGAGCATCAACCGGCATCTCGACGACACGATCTGACTCCGTGGGCGCATTCGGTCGGTGCCCGCCGACAGCTGCTGAACGTATGCGATCGGTGTGAACGCGATATCGATGCACGTCCACCGCCAGGGCCTCGCACCACGGCTCGCCGCCTGACGCCTGCAGTTTCAAAGAGAACGAAGTTGCTTCGGAGCGCCTCGAACACGGTCGAACACGCCCCGAACCCTGATCAGGTGTCGTCGCAAGCCGTTGAACCCCTAGGCTCGCTTCCGGCAAGGCCGGCCTCGCAGGAGGGCCTGGGTTTTCTCCCAGGTTTTCTGCCGGTTTCGCGCCTCGCGCCTCTAGCTCAACGGCAGAGCAGTGGGCTTTTAACCCATTGGTTCAGGGTTCGAATCCCTGGGGGCGCACGAACGTCTTGATCGGTGTCGTGATCGGTCCGGCTCACAGGCCGATCGAAGTGCTCAGGCGGCGCGCCGGGCGCCGCCGATGACCCGGGAGGCGACCCGAACGAACGCCCGCTCGCGCACGACGCGTCGTTCGGCCGGATCGGCGAGGATGCCGATTGCGATCGGGCTGGCGCCTGCGAGGCGCCCCTGCTCCACGATGCCGTCGACCAGGCCCGATGCGACGTGCGTGATGCCTTGACGATCGATCGCGCGTGCGACGTCGTCGACGAATTCGAGGGTGGTGGTCTGCTTCATACCTCCGACGCTACGGGCGCCTGAGGTCAATCACTAGCGATACTTATTGCTGATTGTGATCAGCTAAGCTCATCATCCATGAGCGGCCTCCGAGATCTCGACATCCGGCACCTGGTCGCATTCGATGCGGTGGCGGAGGAGGGCACCTTCGCCCGCGCTGCGGAGCGGCTCGGCTACACCCAGTCGGCGGTGAGCCAACAGATCGCCGCGCTCGAACGCATCATCGGAGATCCTGTGTTCGATCGCCCTGGCGGTCCGCGGCACGTGGAGCTCACCCCGCTCGGCGAGCACCTCCTCACGCGGAGCCGCCAACTCCTCAGCCAGCTCGACTCGATCGGCGACGAGCTCGACCGCTTCCGCGACGGTGACGTCGGTCGGTTGACGGTCGGGACGTTCCAGAGCGTGTCGGCCACGCTCCTGCCGATCATCATCGGCCGCATGCGCGCACACCATCCCGACCTCGAGATCATCGTGTTCGAGAGCGATCTCGAGCACGACCTCGACGAGCGACTGCGGCACGGCGAGCTCGACGTCAGCTTCGTGGTCGGCGACGTCGCTCCGGCGTTCGAAGCCCGACATCTGCTCACCGACCCGTTCGTCGTGGTCGCCCGACCCGATCAGTTCCCAGCCGGACCGATCACCGTCGACGAGCTCGCCAACCACCCGATGATCGGCCAGCACGCCAACTCCTGCCAGCTCATGAACGAGGCCGGTCTGCGCGCTGCCGGGCTGAACCCGTCGTACGTCTTCCGCAGCAACGACAACGGCACCGTGGCCGCGATGGTCCGGGCCGGTATGGGCATCGCCGTCCTGCCGTTGCTGTGCACCGAACCCGAGGACCCTCGCATCGCACTGCATCCCGTCGACCCGCCGATGGCCGGTCGCCAGATCTCGATCGCTTGGCGCTCGGGCGTCACGCTCGCCCCTGCGGTCGCACGATTCGTGGAGCTGGCGATCGATGCCAGCACCGAGGTCGCCGATCGTATGCTCCCCGTCGGGTGAGACCGTTCCCGGCCTCGATCAGGCGAGCAGGGTGCGGGCGACGTACCGTGCATCGTCGTCGATCGCCCACAGCGTGCCGGTCAGCGGGATGCGGAAACCGACGAATCCCAATCCGGGGCGTGGCACCGTCGACGCCGGACGACCGGCGTCGTCGAGGACGTCGAGGTGGCCGACGAGCGACTCGAGACCTGGTCGGTAGCCCGTCGCCGCGATCACGTCGTCGGCGTCGAGCCGAGTGCCGTCGGCGAGCGCCACCCCGGCTGCGTCGAGACGGTCGAGCGCCGCGACGACCCGCACTTGACCGGAGCGAACCGCTGACACGATCCCGTCCGCAGTCATCGGCTCCTTGCACCCGGCGAGGAGCTCCATCATCGGACGGACCGGTTCGGGCAGGTAATCGCGGTCGCCGTAGATGCGACGCTCGATCCACGGGGCCAACCGGTCGAGCCACCGATCGGGCAACGCGTCGCCGAGCGGGGCGAACGGTGTCGTGGGCACCCCCGCAGCCTCCCGCGGGAACACCCGGGGCGCAGACCGGACCGACCAGATGACGGTGGCACCGGCGCGGGCGAGGTCGACGCAGATCTCCCCGCCGCTGCTGCCGGCACCTACCACGACCACGGTGCGACCGGTGTGATCGCTCGGTCGGCGGTAGGCCGACGAGTGCAACAGCCGACCGGCGAACTGGTCGCGACCACCCCAGTCGGGCACGTCCGCCACCTGCGAGTGCCCGCTCGCAATCACGACGCCCTCGAAACGCTCGATCGCTCCGTCGACCGACGTCGACCATCCTGAGCCGACGGACCGTACGTCGGCCACGGTGACCCCGAGCCGGGCCTCCAGACCGTGGTGCTCGGCGTACTCCTGCAGATAGGCGACGACATCGTCGCGGCCGACCCACCGGCCCGACCGGCGGGGCATCCGCAGCCCCGGCAGATCCGACATCCAACGGACCGTGTTCAGCCGGAGCGAGTCGTACCGACCGGCCCACGAACCGCCGACGCCGTCGCGACGATCGAACAGCACGGCCCGGACGCCGCGCCGCCGAAGCAGCGCTGCGGTCGCCAATCCGGCCGGTCCCGCACCGATGACGGCCACTCTCGGTGCCGCACAGTCGGGTTCGCCGGCCCGCCATGGACGTCCTCGATCCGTCAGGCGTGCGAGCGCGCTCACGTGTGGCGGATCGACATGCCACCGTCGACCGGGATGATCGCACCGTTCACGAAGCTCGCCGACGGCAGGCAGAGATCGAGCGTCATGTGGGCGACCTCCTCGGGCATCCCGTACCGTCGTAGCGGAACTCGTCGCCGCGCATACGTCTGCCTGGCCTCGTCGGGGATCTGCTCCGTCATTCCCGTGAGAACCGGCCCCGGGCAGACGCAGTTCACGGTGATGCCGTGGCGGCCGAGCTCGACCGCCATCGACTTGGTCAACCCGATCACGCCGGCCTTGGTGGCGGCGTAGTTGGCCATCCCGGCGCTCGTCACGATCGCCTCCGTCGAGGCGATGTTCACGACGCGCGCCGATGCCGATGTCTGCAGGTGCGGCAGCGCGAGCCGGATCAGCCGGGCGTGGGCGGTCAGGTTCACGTCGAGCGTCGTCGCCCAGTTCGACTCGAACGACTCCTCGTCGGCGAACATCGAACCCGGTAGCGCGACCCCCGCGTTGTTGACCACGATGTCGATGCCCCCGAAGTTCTGCACGGTCGCATCCACGAGTCGGCGGAGCTGTTCGAGGTCGGCGACGTCGCACGGCACCGCGATCGCCGCGCCGGGGCCGTGGTGTGAGCCGATCTCCTCGACCACCACGTCGACCCGTTCGCGTCCCAGGTCGGCGACGGCGACCAGTGCACCCTCGTCCGCGAACAAGTGCGCCGTCGCGCGACCGATCCCGCTCGCGCCCCCCGTCACGATGGCGCGGAGACCGGCGATCGATCGGGAGAGCGCGGTCAAGCGTTCGGTCACGGTGGTGTCACCAACGCGGGGCAGATCATGCGACCGGGGCGAACGCGACCACAGCCAGCGGTGGCACGTTGATCACGATCGATTGATGCTGATCGTGCGAGTCGAGCGGGTGGGCGTCGACACCGCCGAGGTTGCCGATACCGCTCCCGCCGAACTGTTCGGCGTCGGAGTTGAGCAGCTCCTCCCACCGCCCGAGCGACGGCACGCCCAGGCGATAGTGGTACTGGGGCGACGGTGTCGCGTTGGCCACGACGAGCACCGGCCGCTCCTCGCCCTTCGGATCGACCCTCATCCACGCGAACACGCTGCGCGCGGCGTCGTGGGCTTCGACCCACCGCATCCCGGGCCCACCGTGACCGGTGTCGGTGTCGCCCCGGTGCAGCGCCGGTTCGTCACGATAGAGCCGGTTCAGCTCGGCGATCAGCTTCCGAACGCCGTCGTGCATCGGCACGTCGTGCAGCCCCCAGTCGAGGGTCGCGTCGTGGTTCCACTCCGACCGGGTGGCCAGCTCACATCCCATGAAGAGGAGTTTCTTGCCGGGCTGGAACCACTGCATCCCGTAGAGCAACCGCAGGTTCGCGAACTGTTGCCAGTCGTCGCCCGGCATCTTCGACAGCAGTGATCCCTTGCCGTGCACGACCTCGTCGTGGCTGAGCGGTAGGACATAGTGCTCGCTGCCCATGTACACCGATCGGAACGTGATCTCGCCGTGGTGCCACGAACGGTGGATCGGGTCGCGCTCCATGTACTGCAAGGTGTCGTGCATCCACCCCATGTCCCACTTGCCGCCGAACCCGAGCCCGCCGAGGTAGTTCGGCCGGCTCACGCCGGGCCACGCCGTCGATTCCTCGGCGTGGGTGACGATGTCGGGGAACTCGCCGTAGACCGCCTCGTTCAACTGGCGCATGAAACCGATCGCGTCGAGGTTCTCCCTCCCGCCGTATTGGTTCGGGATCCACTCGCCTTCCTTGCGGGAATAGTCCAGGTACAGCATCGACGCAACCGCGTCGACGCGCAGGCCATCGGCATGGAACCGATCCAGCCAGCAGACCGCGCTCGAGATCAGGAACGAGCGGACCTCATTCCGGCCGTAGTTGAAGATCGCCGAGTTCCAATCGGGATGGAACCCTTGGCGCGGATCGGCGTGCTCGTAGAGGTGGGTTCCGTCGAATTCGGCGAGGCCGTGGGCGTCGGTCGGGAAGTGCGAGGGCACCCAGTCCAGGATCACGCCGACCTCGTGCTGATGGAGACCGTCGATCATCGCCATCAGGTCGGTCGGTGAACCGAATCGCCACGTCGGGGCGAAGTAGCCGGTGGTCTGGTAGCCCCACGAGCCGTAGAAGGGGTGCTCCATGATCGGCAGGAACTCCACGTGGGTGAACCCGTGGGCGTTGCAGTGCTCCGCCAGCGGCTCGGTCAGGTCGCGGTAGTTGGGGAACCGCTGGCCCTCCTTGAGCGTGCGCCCCCACGACCCGAGGTGGACTTCGTAGATCGACATCGGCGCATCGAGCGCGTGGCGCCGGCCCCGGGTCGCCATCCACTCCCTGTCTCCCCATTCGTGTCCGAGATCCGCGACGAGCGAGTCGACCGAGGGTGCTTCGTGGTGGGCGGCGCCGATCGGATCGGACTTCTCCAGTCGCTCACCGGTCTGGGTCGTGATCCGGTAGTGGTAGGTCGTGCCGACGCCGGCACCATCGATCCATCCGCACCAGACCCCCGACGACCCCTGTGGATGCAGTTCGTGCTCCGCGGCCCACCCGTCGAAGTCACCGACCAGGTGCACGGCCCGGGCCGACGGCGCCCAGACGGCGAACCGGCATCCACCGTCGCCGGGTTGGGCACCGAGCTGTTCGTGCAACCGGCGGTGGGTGCCCTCGGCCAGCAGATGGAGGTCGAGATCGGGGATGGTCGTGTCGGCGGCGTTCGTCATCGTGGCGTCGTCTTCCTGTGGTCGACCGTGACGTCGTGCTCGACGTCGATGGTGACGTCGTGCTCGACGTCGATGGTGACGTCGTGCTCGACGTCGATGGTGACGTCGTTGCCGACGTCGATGGTGACGTCGTTAACGACGTCGAGCGTGGTCGGTCGATGATGGATGTGCACTGCGTTCATGTTCGGATCATCCCCGCAACCGCCGAGAGCGGCCAGTGGACCCATCCCGGCCGGTTGGCGAGCTCGTACCGGATCTCGTAGAGGCCCTTCTGGAGCAGGTACACACCGAGCAGGAGATCGGCATCGGTCCGTTCGGACGGGATCAGCGCGCTCTCCTGCGCGGCGCCGAGGTAGGCGTCGGTGATCGTGTCGCAGACCAGCGCCGTCCAGCGCCCGCGACGGAGATCGACCTCGTTGCGATCGCCCTCGGGTACGAGTCCGCGTGCGATCGCCGTGTCGAGCGCGCTCCGGCCGGCGTAGTCGATCGATCGAAGGAGCCCGGCGACGTCGGTCAGCGGTGACCTCATGAGGCGGCGCTCACCGATCGGACGACCGGGCTCGCCCTCGAAGTCGATGAACGTGATGTCGTTGCCCGAGCGCAGGATCTGACCGAGGTGGAGATCGCCGTGGACGCGGATCCGACGAGCATCGAGTTTGTCCGTGCGCAGCGGTTCGAAGCGGGCGAGCACGTCGTCGACGGGTTGCAGGAGGGTGTTGGCGGTCGAAGTGTCGATCTTGGCCCGGCGCAGCGCACGCTGGGTGGCTCGGACACTGTTGCGCAACGTCTGAAGCAGGGACCGTTGCCACAGCAGGGTGAAGGGCTGGGGCGACATGTCGTCGTCATCGCCTGCCGTCGCGAGGGCCGCGTGGAGCTCGGCCGTGCGCCGCCCGAGCAGGTCGGCCAGCCAGAGCGTCTGGTCGTTCCCACTTCCGAACGCGCCGTGGTGCTCGATACCGACCGCCAACTCGTCGAGCATCCAGGTCCACAGGTCGCCCTCGTTGGGAATCGCGTCGTGGACGATGACCACGTCGCCTGGCGTGTCCTCGCCGACGATGTCGACCTCGAGCGTCGCTACCAACCCGGGTACGTGGCCGAAGCCCTGCTTGGTCAGGTGAGCTGGGAGATCGACATCGGGGTTGCTACCCGGTTCGAGTCGGCGGACGAGCTTCGCGATCAGCTCGTGTGCGACGAGCACCGACGAATTCGACTGCTCGACGCCCAGCGGTTGCACGTCGCGCGACGACGTGACGATACGTGCGAGACCCGACCGCCGCGGCATGCCACGCGCCGAACGCTGGCGTCCCTTGATGGTACGTCTGCTCAGTGCGGCTTCGACCACCGCCCTCGCACCCTCGGGGCTGACCATCGCGTCGATGAGCAGGTCGCCGTCGTCGAGATGGGCGATCACCGCTCCGGGCGTGTCGGTCGCCGCGGCGGCCGCGAGACGCCCTGACGCGCGCATGACCGGGATCGCGTACCGGTGATCGTCACCCTCGGTGAACGCGACACGCACGATCAGCAGGACGGCGTCGACGTCGGGGTGGCGGAGCGGGAGCACGTCCTCGATCGTGGTCTCTCTGACCGCGAGCTCCTTGCCGGCGTACCAGCGTCGGTTCGGGAGCCACCGCCCGATCGACCGGCCGAGCGCAGCACGGCGCCTCAACACCTCGGTCCACGAGCCGGGCAGCGACGGGGGCTCGGTCGCCGCGGCGGCGGGGTCCGCCGGTGCCTCCAGCGAGAACCAGAAGAAGCCGTACGGCGCAAGCGTCAGGTGATACGGCTTGTCCGTGAGCGGCGCGAAACGGGTTTGACCGAACGCCTCGACCGGCGTGAACTGACCGAAGTCCCGGAGATCGAGCTCGACGTGCTGTGCGAGCCGCGACAGGTTGGCGACGCACAGGAACGGCGCCTCGCCCTCCATCGACCGGACGAACGCCAACACGTGCGGGTTGTCGGGCTCCAGGAAGTCGAGCTGGCCACGGCCGAGCACCGGGCGCCGCTTGCGCAGGGCGACGAGCTGACGCATCCAGGACAGCAAGGACGCCGGATCGTCGTGTTGCGTCTCGACGTTGACGCTCTCGTAGTGGTACCCCTGCTCGGTGATCAACGGCAGGTACAACCGGTGCGGGTTGGAGTCGGAGAAGCCGGCGTTGCGGTCGGCGGACCATTGCATCGGCGTGCGCACGCCGTCGCGATCGCCGAGGTACACGTTGTCGCCCATCCCGATCTCGTCGCCGTAGTACAACACCGGCGTACCGGGGAGCGAGAACAGCAACGCGTTCAGCAGCTCGATCTTGCGGCGGTCGTTGCCGAGCAGGGGCGCGAGCCGCCGACGGATCCCGAGGTTGATCCGCATCTCCGTGTCGCGTGCGTAGGCCCGCAGCATCAGTTGGCGTTCCTCGTCTGTGACCATCTCGAGGGTGAGCTCGTCGTGGTTCCGCAGGAACGTCGCCCACTGGCATCCGTCGGGCGGATCCGGGGTCTGTTCCAATATGTCGGTGATCGGGACGCGATTCTCCATCTGGACGGCCATGAACATCCGCGGCATCAGCGGGAAGTGGAAGTTCATGTGGCATTCGTCGCCGTCGCCGAAGTACGCCACCGCATCCTCGGGCCACTGGTTGGCCTCGGCGAGGAACATCCGGTCGCCGTAGTTGCGGTCCATGTGGGCCCGCATCCGCTTCAGGAAGGCATGGGTCTCGGGCAGGTTCTCGCAGTTCGTGCCGTCCCGCTCGTACAGGTAGGGGATCGCGTCGAGCCGCAGCCCGTCGACGCCGAGCTCGAGCCAGTAGTCGAGCAGCTCCATCACTGCTTGCTCGACGGCCGGGTTGTCGAAGTTCAGGTCGGGTTGGTGGGAGTAGAAGCGGTGCCAGTAGTACTGCTCGGCGACCGGGTCCCACGTCCAGTTCGACCCCTCGAAGTCCTGGAAGATGATGCGCGCGTCGTTCCACTGCGTCGGATCGTCGCTCCACACGTAGAAGTCGCGGTCGGTCGAGCCGCGAGGCGCGCGGCGCGCGCGCTGGAACCAGGCGTGTTGATCGCTGGTGTGGTTGATCACCAACTCGGTGATCACCTTCAATCCGCGATCGTGAGCGGCCCGCAGGAATCGTTTGAAGGATCGCATCGTGCCGTAGTCGCGGTTCACGATGCGGTAGTCGGCGATGTCGTAGCCGTCGTCGCGCAGCGGTGAAGGGTAGAACGGCAGCAGCCAGAGCGCCGTGATGCCGAGGTCGACCAGGTAGTCGAGCTTCGAGGTCAGCCCGTCGAAGTCGCCCGTGCCGTCACCGTCGGAGTCGGCGAAGGCACGCACGTGCAACTCGTAGATCACCGCGTCCTTGAACCAGTCCCTGGGTTCGTGACTGGTCGCCGTCGCCTCGGTCATGTCGGCTGGCCGTCCCAGTCGGTGGCGTCGGGTTGGGCGGGAGCATCGGTTCGCCGCACGGCGAGGACGTGGGCGGCGCCACCGCGGCCCGGCACCAGGTCGACGTAGTTGTGCCAGCCGCGCCACCGGTACGACCCGCCGCCGAGCAGGTCGTGGACGTCGAACTCGTCGTCGTCTCCGAGACCGAGACCGAACGTGGCCGGATCGATGTGGACGTTGCCCGACTGCGCGGTGTGGCCGTCGAGGTTGACGATGACCAGGATCGGTTCACCGACACCGTTCGGATCGGTCTTCGAGTAGCAGAGCAGCCCGGGTGCGTCGACGTCGTGGAACCGCAACGTGCGCAGGTGTTGCAGCGCCGGTTGAGCTCGGCGGATCTGATTGAGACGCGTGATGAGTGGAGCGATCGAGTCGGGCCGATCGAGATCCCACTCGCGCAGCTGGTACTTCTCGGAGTCGAGGTACTCCTCGGAGCCCGGCCGCACGGCGCGGTGTTCGAGCAGCTCGAACGCCGGGCCGTAGATGCCCCAGTTGGCAGACAGCGTCGAGGCGAGCACGGCGCGGATCACGAACTGCTGACGCCCACCGTGTTGGAGTTGTTCGGTCAGGATGTCTGGAGTGTTCGGCCAGGCGTTCGGCCGGAAGTAGTCGACGGTCCGCGTCGCCAGATCGGTGAAGTACTCGCGCAACTCCCACGACGACTGCCGCCAGGCGAAGTACGTGTACGACTGGTTGAACCCGAGCTTCGCCAACCGCTCCATGACGCGCGGGCGGGTGAATGCCTCGGCGAGGAAGATCGTCTCGGGATGGTCAGCTCGGATCGAGCCGATGCACCACTCCCAGAACGGGAACGCCTTGGTGTGCGGGTTGTCGACGCGGAAGATGGTGATCCCCTGATCGATCCAGTACCGGAACACGTCGGCGAGGCCCCGCCAGAGCGCCTGCCAGTCGGACGACTCGAAGTCGATCGGGTAGATGTCCTGGTATTTCTTGGGCGGGTTCTCCGCGTACTGGATGGTGCCGTCGGCACGGTGCGCGAACCACTCCGGATGATCGGTCACCCACGGATGATCGGGCGTGCACTGGAACGCGATGTCGAGGGCCAACTCGAGGCCGCGGTCACGACTCGCCGCGACCAGCGCGTGAACGTCGTCGAGGGTTCCGAGATCCGGGTGGACGGCGTAGTGGTCGGCGATGCCCCACGGGCTGCCGACATCGTCTGGTGAGGCTTCGGTGACGTTGTTCGCGCCTTTGCGGTTGACGACGCCGATCGGATGGATCGGCGGGAGGTACAACACGTCGAAGCCCATGGCTGCGACGTGGTCGAGTCGATCGATCGCGTCGCGCAGGGTGCGGTGACCGGTTTCGGGGAGCGCGCTCGAACGAGGGAAGAACTCGTACCAGGCGCTGCAACGGCCACGCGCCGGATCGACGTCGATCGCCATCGTCTCGCTGGTGGCGATCGGTTCACGCTCGACGTGGCGCCAGAAGATGTCTCCCCACCGATCGTCGCCGATCGACGAGGCGTCACCCTCTCGCAACTCGGCGAGGAACTCCTCCAGCTCCGCAACGTCCCGGGTCGCCGCTGGGGTGCTCCGGGCTCGATCGAGCAGCGCTTCCACGATCGCCGCACCACCCTGCAGTTCGACCGTCACGTCGACGTCGGCATCGACCTTGCGTTCGGTGCCGTGGCGCCAGGTCTCGGGATGATCCGACCAGGCCACGATCTCGAACTGGTGGCGGCCGAGCCGGGTGGGCGTGAACGTGGCCGACCACCGATCGTTCACGTCGAACACCATCGGGATCTCCGACCAACGACCGGCGCGTGCGTTCGACGGGGCCGATCGCCACCGCAGCGCGGCGTTGACGGCGTCGTGCCCGTCACCGAACACGTCGGCGATCACCGTCACCGATTCGCCCAAGCTCGACTTGGCGGCGAACCGTCCCCCGTCGACGAGGGGCGCAACCGGTTCGATCACGACCCGCGACGGGCGGGAGGTCGGCAGCCGCGTCATCGGGCGCTCGGCCTGACGACGTGGGTCGACTTCGCTGAGCATGGCGGGTGGAATGGATCCGGGGCGCGCACGATCACAAACGCTATTCATACCCGATCGGGCGGCAGGGAAACATCGGCCGCCACGGTCGACGGCTCGATCAGCCGAACGAATCGGCCGGCATCTCGTCGCGCTCGGCCTCGATCGCCTCGACGATCGCGGCGGCGACGACGGCCGGATCGAGCCCCTCGGGCATGCGTGGCGCCCGGCCGGCGATCGGCCGTGTCGCGAGTCCGGTTTCGGTGTGGGGTGGTCGGACGTCGATCACCGAGACGCTTTGGCGACGGAACTCGCGGCGGATCGCGGCGAGGCCGGCCGCCAGCGCCGCCTTCGACGCCGAGTAGGGCGCCATGCCGGCCTGAGGACGCTCGGCGACGACACCCGTGATCGCCGCGAAGAAGCCGTGCTGTTCGGCCAGCGCGGGCAGCGCACGCCGCGCCATCCAGAGCGGGCCGAGCGCGTTGGTCAGCATGAGCTCTTCGACGATCACGTCATCGGTCGCCGCCAGATCACCGAACGCCACGACGCCCGAGGCGACGATGACCCCGTCGAGGCGACCGTGACGAGCCACGATCTCGCTGACGAGGGTGTCGCCGGCCCCGGCGTCGCGGATGTCGATCTCGATCTCGGCGTTGCGGCCGGCGGGCACGACGGTCGCGCCCCGGGCGTGCAACGCGTCGCTCAGGGCGCGACCGAGACCGCCGGAGGCGCCGACCACGGCGATCACGCGTTCGTTCAGCTCGCGTGTCATCAGATCCCGAAACTCGTGGCTCGAAGTGACTCCACCGCGTCGCTCGGCCCGTCGTAGACGACGCGAGCGTGGCTCTGGCGGCCGAACATCCACATCACGAGCTCGCCGATCGGGCCCCGCACCGTGACCGGCGGTTCGCTCTCGTTGGCGACGATTCTGGCTCGGCCGGCGTCGGGTTCGAGGACCAGACCGGCTGGGGCGTTGCGGGCGAACATCTTCGCCGACCGTCGCAGCGCTGTGTCGAGATCGTCGAGCAGGTCGTCGTCGAGTTCTCGGATCGTCCACTCGGGCTGCGCGCGTCGTACGTCCTCGTGGTGGACGAAGAACTCGGTCGTGTTGACGAGTCGGTCGACTCGGCCGATCCGCGTCGGCGACCACCGTGGCGGCCCGGACCGCACCGCGTCGATCAGTTCGGGCCAGTCACGACCGGCGACGTCGCTCTGGACGCGCTTCGTCCGCCCGGACAGCCTCGAGATCACGAGACCGAGCGCTGCATCGGGCCGGCGCTCCCTCACGATCACGTGGGCTGCGAGATCGCGTGTGGTCCAGCCCTCGCACAATGTGGGAGCATCGGGACCGATCTCCGCGAGCAGATCGGCGAACCGCCTCCGCTCCTCGGTCGCCGCACTCGTCATGTGGGGAACCGTAGAGCCGGACCGCCCCGGACGCTCGACCGTGAGACGAACTCAGTGTGACAACGGGCGCTCGACCGGGACTGCGGACGTGCCGGATCTCGAGCGCGATCCTGCGAGAACTTCACATCCCGTTCACCGCGACGTGGAAAAACGCTGTGGTGAAGTGCGGTACGGTCCGAGATCGTCCCGACCAAGGAGATTGCACCGTGAGCCCCATTCGACGCGCCGCACTGACAGGCGCCCTTCTCGTCCCAGCCATCGCCCTCGTTCCGGTCCAGCCGGCGCTGGCGGTCTCCGACCCGAACGACACGGTGTTCATCAGCGAGCTCCACTACGACAACACCGGTGCCGACGCGGGCGAGGAGGTCGAGGTGTTCGGCCCGGCCGGAACCGATCTGACCGGTTGGTCGATCGTGCTCTACAACGGGTCCTCGAGCCAGCTCAACGTGTACGGCACGATCGAACTGTCGGGCACGCTTCCCGATCTCGACGCCGGGGCAGGCGTGCTCTCGTTCCCGCGAGCCGCAATCCAGAACGGTTCGCCCGACGGCTTGGCGTTGGTCGACGCCGGCGGATCCCTCAGACAGTTCCTGAGCTACGAGGGTGCGTTCACCGCTGTCGACGGTCCGGCCGCCACTCGTACGTCGACCGACATCGGAGTGAGCGAGGCCGGCAACGAGCCGGTCGGCCTGTCACTGCAGCTGACCGGCACCGGGTCGTGCTACGGAGCGCTCACCTGGACGGGTCCGGTCGCGAGCACGTTCGGTGCCCTCGGCGGAATTGATCCCGACCCCACCGTCACGTGTGACGGTGGTGGTGGCCCCCAGCTGCCGCCCGTTCGGTTCAACGAACTCCACTACGACAACGTGAGCACGGACGCCAACGAGGCGATCGAAGTCGTCGGACCGGCAGGCACCGACCTGACCGGTTGGACGGTCACCCTCTACAACGGCAACGCCGCCACGAACAACGCATACGACACGCAGACCCTGTCGGGCACGATCCCCGACCTGGGTGGCGGCGTCGGAGTCGTCGTCGTCGACTACCCCGTCAACGGCATCCAGAACGGCGGGTCCGACGGTTTCGCGCTCGCCGACGCCGCCGGTGACCTGATCGAGTTCCTGAGCTACGAGGGCACGGTGACGGCGAGCGGCGGATCCGCCGATGGCGAGACGTCGACCGACATCGGCGTCGCCGAGGACGGGGACACCCTGGCTGACCAGTCGCTCCAACGAGACGACGCCGGCGCATGGGCCGGGCCCTCCTGCAACTCGTTCGGCGAGCTCAACGTCGCATCCCCCGACGAGTTCTGTCCCCTGCCCCCCTCCGAGGTGAAGATCCACGAGATCCAGGGCTCGACCGACGTCTCGCCGCTGGTCGACCAGCGGGTGATCATCGAAGGTGTGGTCGTCGGCGATCACGAAGGCGGGTCCCCGGCACTGCGCGGCTTCTTCGTGCAGGAGGAGGATGCCGACGCCGACTCCGATGTGACCACGTCGGAAGGAGTCTTCGTCTTCAACGCCGACGCCGACAGCGTCGCCCTCGGTGACGTCGTGACGGTCGAAGGCACGGTGCAGGAACGCTTCGGCAACACCCAGCTCACCAACGCCGTCGTCGGCGTGCTCGCGTCGGGCGCAGCACTCCCGACCCCGGCGACCGTGAACTTCCCTGTCGTGGACTTGACCGACCTCGAGGCGTTCGAGGGCATGGCGGCGACGTTCCCGCAGAGCCTGGTGATCTCCGAGTACTTCAACTACGACCGCTTCGGTGAGATCGTCGTGGCGCTGCCCACCGACGGCACGGATCGCCAGATGACACCGACGGCGCTCTACGACGAGGACTCGGCCGAGGCCCAGGCGCTCGCCGATCTCAATCTGCGAAGCCGCATCACCGTCGACGACGGCAACTCGGCGCAGAATCGGAACGATCCGATTCATCCGATCAACCGTCGGTTGTTCTCGCTGGACAATGCGTTCCGCGGCGGCGACACCGTGAGCGGCCTGACCGGCCCGGTCTTCTTCGACTTCGGCCTCTATCGGGTGCTGCCGTACGAGGATGGCGGGTACACCACCTACGACCAGACGGTCGCGCCGGCGTCGCCCGACGACGTCGGCGGCGACCTCAAGGTTGCGTCGCTGAACGCCCTCAACTACTTCCTGACCCTCGACGACGGATCCAACTCCGGCTGCGGCCCCACTCTCGATCTGGGGTGTCGCGGCGCCAACCAGAACCAGCCCGAGGAGTTCGGCCGCCAGCGGGTCAAACTGCTCAACACCCTCGTCGGGCTCGACGCCGACGTGATCGCCCTCAACGAGGTCGAGAACTCCCTGGGTGTCGAGCCGTTGGCAGACATCGTGGCGGGTCTGAACGAACGGCTGGGCGCCGGCACCTACGACTACGTGGTCGCCGGCACCGACGGAGTCGTCGGCACCGACGCGATCAAGGTCGGGCTGATCTACAAGACGGCGAGCGTGACCCCGCTCGGCGCCGCTGCCATCTTGGACACACCCGACTTCCTCGATCCGAACAACACCGGGCAGGACAAGAACCGCGCGGCCGTCGCCCAGACCTTCATCGAGAACGCGAGCGGTGAGGTGTTCTCGGTCGCTGCCAATCACCTCAAGTCCAAGGGTTCGGGGTGTGGCGCGGGCGACGATCACCCGCTGGCCGGCAGCTGCAACGTGACGCGCACACTCGCCGCCCAGCGGCTCGCCGCCTGGATCGACTCCGACCCGACGGGAGTCACCGACGACGACTGGTTGATCCTCGGCGACCTCAACTCCTACGACCAGGAGGACCCGATCTCCGCTCTCCAGGCGGCCGGATACACCGACCTGATCGCGCAGTTCCAGGGCGAGTTCGCATACAGCTACCTCTTCGACGGTCAGTTCGGCTACCTCGACTACCTGATGTCGAGCCCGTCCATGACCGCCCAGGTGACCGGTGCCACCGAGTGGCACATCAACGCGGACGAGCCCGACATCTTCGACTACGACACCTCGTTCAAGTCGGACTACCAGGACACCCTGTTCGACCCGACGACGCCGTTCAGGTCGTCCGACCACGACGCGGCCCTGCTGGGCCTGTCGTTGAGCGGCGTGGATGCGAACGTCGTCGCGTTCCCGAGGGTGCTGCTGGTGCCCAACCACCGGCTGTGGCCGGTCGCGGTGTTCGCCCTCGACGGTCGTCGTCTCGTCGATTCCGCGATCGTCGAGGTCGTGTCGTCCGAGGCCGACAGCGGACTCGGGCGCACCGACCGACCCGGCGACATCCGGATCGTGACCGACCGCCTGGTCCTGCTGCGGGCGGAGCGGTTCTCCAGCGATGGTCGCACCTACACCATCACGGTCGAGCTGTCCGACGCTGGGCAGATCACGTTCGAGACCGTCGAGGTCGTGGTCCCGTATCGCGGGTTCGGCTGGGGACGGTGACCGAGCCGAGGTCGTCCCGGCGGAGCGAATCCTGATTCGAGGCCCCGACTCCGGTCGGGGCCTCGACGCGTGTGCTCTCCCGACGGGCCGTCTCGTGGCGGACGCCGCGCATCGATCTACGCTGGGGCCATGGGTCAGCTGTATGTGGATGTTCGCGTCGACGGGCCGATCGCCAAGGTCACCCTCGACAATCCCGCGAAGCGCAACGCGCTCGCGCTCGACGTGATGCTCGAGCTCACCGACGTGTTGCGCGAGCTCGCGACGACCGATGCGCTCGGCGTCGTCCTTGCCGCCAACGGCCCCGTCTTCTCGGCGGGCCACAACTTCGGCGACATGGCTGGGGCCGAACTGCCCGACGCCCAGCACCTCCTCCAGGTGTGCACCGACATGATGGACACGGTCCAGCAGATCCCGCAGATCGTGATCGCGAAGGTACACGCGCTCGCGACGGCGGCGGGGTGCCAGCTGGTCGCCTCGTGTGATCTCGCGATCGCCGCCGAGTCGGCCGGCTTCGCGTTGCCCGGCGGAAAGGGCGGACTGTTCTGTCACACCCCACTCGTTGCGGTCGCTCGTCAGATCGGCCGGAAGCGTGCGCTCGAGATGGCCATCACCGGCGACGTGGTGTCGGCCCGGACCGCCGCGGATTGGGGGCTGATCAACCGCGCGGTACCCGACGACGAGCTCGACTGCGCCGTCGAGGAACTGATGGCACGCTCGATTCGAGGCAGCGCCCTGTCGAAGGCGATCGGCAAGCGGGCGTTCTACGCACAGGTCGATCTGGATCAACCCAAGGCCTACGCCTACGCGATCGAGGTGATGGCCGCCGGCGTCGTGACCCCCGACGGCCAGGAGGGCATCAACTCGTTCCTCGCGAAGCGCAAGCCGTCGTTCACGCAGCGACCGCAACCGCGCGGAGGCGATCGGTGATCCGGTCGCGTCGGTTGCGGATCGTCCGCGGCGTGACGAGCAGCTGCCGAGCGAGCTCCTTCGCCGTCGGCGCGTCGACCAGGCGCCGCAGGAGGTCGATGTCGGCCTCCGGCACACCGGCCGCGATCGCGTCGCGGAAGAGCGCTGACAGCTCGTCGCACGGATGTTGGTCGTGTGTGTCCACCGGGGCGACGTGCTCGTCGAGTGTGACGACGTCGAGGCGACGACGTCGCCGTTGGGAGCGGAACGCCCGGTAGTCGGCGTCGGAGATCAACGCCGCCGCGAGGCACCCCGGTCGACGGGCGGGATTGAACGTCCGGATCGTCACCCAGGCGGCGCCGAGCAGTTCGTCGAACACGTCGGCACCTCCGCCCGCTCGTCGTCTTTTCGAGACCACTGCCAGGAGGCCGGGCACCAGGCGTTGCACGACGATCCGTCCGGCGAGATCGTCGCAGGCGGCGATCACGACGAGCTCGCGCAGGCGCGCCTCGGCCGCTGTCGATGGTGGTTGGCGAAAGCCGATCGCGGTCAGGATCTGATCGAGGTCGCGCACCGGGTCATCAAGGAGTTGCCAGGACGTGGCTCGACTCAGCGCGTCGGGGCGGTTGCGCAGACGCGACCACTCGAGGTTGAGCCGCGAACCCGTGTCGAGCGAACCCGTGTCGAGCGAACCCGTGTCGAGGGGGGTGGAACCGAGGGCGATCGAGGTGGAACCGAGGTGAGGCATGCGAGCACCTTGCACGATCGCACTCACAGGATGTCTCACAGGACTATGTCCGGACCGCGGGACCCGCTCATCGATCGACCCGGCTCGTCGTTCGAGCAGCTCACAGCCCCAGCTCAGGGCCGGTTTCCGTCGATTCGTGTACCGTCGCCGATCGCCCACGTACACACCGGAGAGAAAACACCCTGCTCGGGAAGCCACCCTGCTCGGGAAGCGACTCCGGTCGATGGTTCGCACCGGTCAGTCGAGGGGAGTGGGCGTGACGGGCCGATCGTCGCTGAGGAGGTACCGCGGGCCGGCGCCGAGACCGGCGGCCACGTCCCCGGGGTTCCAGAGCCCGCAGGTCGCGAGCGAGAGGCAGCCGCAGCCGATGCACCCGTCGAGCTGATCGCGCAGTCGGGTGAGCACGGCGATCTGGTCGTCGAGACGTGGTCGCCACGACGAGGCCAGGCGCTCCCAGTCCTGCGCGGTCGGCGTCCGCTGATCAGGGAGCCCGGCGAGCGCCGCGCCGATCTCGGCGAGCGTCAGACCGACCCGCTGCGCCGTTCGGATGAAGCTGACCCGTCGGAGCACATCAGCGTGATACCGACGATGACCCGCAGCGTTGCGTTCGGACCGTATGAGGCCGTGATCCTCGTAGAACCGCAGTGCCGACGTCGCCACGCCCGCACGAGCGGCGATCTCGCCGATCGTGAACCTCTTGACCTCGGCCATGGTCGAAGTCTTGCCGCTCGCGCTGGATCGTGGAAGGGGTCAGCGTTCGTGGTCGTCGCGGGCGGCGTCGTCGGGACCGTCGGCGAGGATGCGGTAGAGCTTGGCGGTGGTGTCCTTGATCGACTCGACGGCGGTGGCGATCTGATCGGACGATCCGAATCGGCCGATCTGGCGCGCCGGGCCGGTGAGCTCTGCGACCGCTCGTCGGAGCTCACCGTGGCGGCCGAGGCCGTGGTCGTCCCAAGGTGCGTCGACCCCGGCATCGTGCTGCTCGGCGACGCGTTCGCGACCGGTGTCGGTGAGTTCGAAGCGTCGCTTTCCGTCGTCGTCGCTCGAGGTGACGAAGCCGCGATGCTCCAGTCGGCGGAGCGCCGGGTAGATCGAGCCGGGGCTCGGCTTCCAGCGACCGCCGCTGCGTTCTTCGAGGGCGGAGATGAGCTCGTAGCCGTGCATCGGTCGTTCGGCCAGCAGACCGAGGACGGCGGCACCGATGGCGCCGCGCCTGGCCCGGCTCCGGCCGTGCCCGTGCGGCCCCCGTCGATGCTGATGGCGACCGTGATGTCCGTGGCGCTGTTCGTGGTGGTGGCCCATGTGGTCTGAGTGGTGTGGCATTCAGGTGTCCTTCCGTACCCGGTCGTTCCGTACCCGGTCGTTCCTTCACCCGCTCGATCGGGCATATCGAAAAGGATAACGATATATCGTTAAATCGTCAACCTCTGCGCTTCTGCGTTCGAGAGCGTGCGACCTGTTCACCGCTGACGTGAGCGAAGTCCCGCCACGATGAGGGACGTGAATCCGCTCACCAGGTCGCGGCTCGACGGGGCGGCCTGGCCCCGGTTGCGGGCGATGATGGCGAGCTTCGGCTCCAGTGCGACCAGCCCCTGCATCGCCGACCAGCACAACCAGGTCGCCTCGTCGAGATCGACGTCGAGGTGCTCGTGCTCGATCAGTGATCGAACCGTTTCCTCGAGCACGCTGTAGGCCAGCATCCCGGCGGTCTGGAGGTCGACGTCGTCCGGGTCGACCACATCGGTGCGGAACATGACCTCACAGTGGGCGTGGTGGGACCGGGCGAGCCGCACGTACGCCTCCCCGATGGCGGTGAGTCGCTCGACGGGGTCGTCGACCCCGTCCGCCGCGGTACTGGTCGCGTGGTGGAGGGCCTCGAAACCCTGGGTCGCGACCGAGGTAAGCAGACCGCGGACGTCGCCGAAGTGGTGGGCGGGTGCAGTGTGTGAGACGCCGGCGCGACGTGCGACCTCACGCAGGCTGAACGCTCCGAGCCCACGTTCGTCGATCACGTCGATCGCTGCGTGTCGCAGGGCGTTGGGGAGATCTCCGTGGTGGTACTTGTCGGTGGCGGACGTCACGGCGTTCATCATATCTACATCTTGACAATGTCTAGGTGGATCTGTACGTTGTCAACTTGCCAATGTCAATATCTCCCGGACCGAACGTCACATTCGGGGTCAGACCCCGAATGTGACGTTCGGAAGATCAGTGAGGAAGTTCCCCATGCCGACGGTCGACACCGCCACGAATCCAACCCCGACACCAGACGCCGAGCACGGCCATCCCCGCCGTTGGTCCGTGCTCGGCGTCGTCTGCTTCGCAGTGTTCGTCACGGTCCTCGACGGCACGATCGTCAACGTCGCACTGCCGTCGTTGGCGATCGAACTCGGAGCGTCCACCCGTCAGCTGCAGTGGATCGTGGACGCCTACCTCCTGGTGTTCACCGGACTCCTCCTCGCCGCCGGTGGGATCGGCGACAAGTACGGACGCCGGCGGATGCTGATCGCCGGCCTGGTCGTGTTCGGTGCCACCTCGGCCTACGCAGGGTCGGTCGACAGCTCCGCGACGTTGATTCTCGGCCGCGCCCTCATGGGCATCGGTGCTGCGATGATCTTCCCGGCGACGCTGGCCATCTTGACGAACGTGTTCCGTGATCCGGCGGAACGGGCGAAGGCGATCGGTGTGTGGAGCGCCGTCAGCGGCATGGCCGTCGCCGCCGGACCGATCACCGGTGGTTGGCTGCTCGAGCACTTCTGGTGGGGCTCGGTGTTCTTCATCAACGTGCCGATCACGATCCTCGTGGCGTTCGCGGCCTGGCGCTTGATCCCCGAGTCGCGCGAACACGATGCTCCGGCGCTCGATCGTGTCGGCGTCGGCCTCTCGATCGCGGCCATCACGGCCCTCGTCCTGACGATCATCGAGGCGCCCGAATGGGGTTGGGCGTCCGGCAACACCGCCATCGGATTCACGCTCGCTGCGCTGTTGCTGATCGCCTTCGTCCGGTGGGAGCTCCGGGTGGAGCATCCGATGCTGCCGGTGACGATCTTCCGCAACCTCCGCTTCTCGGCGGCCAGCGTCGCGATCACATCAGCGTTCTTCGCCCTGTTCGGCTTCATCTTCCTGATCACCCAGTACTTCCAGCTGGTGCGTGGGTATGGGCCGCTCGAAGCAGGGTTGCGCACCTTGCCGGTGGCGTTCTCGATCGCGATCGCGTCGGTGCTCTCTCCCCGGCTCGTCGAGCGGGTCGGCACCACCAACGTCGTGAGGACGGGACTCGGGCTCCTCTCGGCTGCGTTCGTGTGGATCGCTTTCCGCGTCGACTTCGACACCTCCTACCTGGAGATCGTCGGCCAAATGATCTTCCTCGGCGCCGGCCTCGGGGCCACCACCGCGCCGGCGACGGAGTCGATCATGGGATCGCTGTCGGCCGACAAGGCGGGCATCGGGTCGGCGGTGAACGACACGACACGCGAGCTCGGCGGCACCCTCGGCGTGGCGATCATCGGCAGCGTCTTCAGCTCGGTCTACATCGCAGCTCTCCGTGATGCGGGCGCCGGCAGCGTCGTCGCGCAACTTCCTCCAGAGGCGCGGGAGATGACCGAGGAGTCGGTCGGTGCAGCCCGGTTGGTGGCCGGCGAACTCGGCGCGAGCGCTCCGGCCTACCTGGCCGAGGTCAACGAGGCGTTCCTCTCGGGTCTCGGCGTCGGTTGCCTGGTCGCTGCCGGCGTTGCCGCTGCCGGGGCGGTCTTCGCCAGCCGGTTCCTGCCGGCCCGCGCCTGACGACGTGACGAGTTGTGCCAGGCACAACTCGTCACGTGGGGATCACCACGAACGTGGCGCAACCCTCCTCCTCGCGTTGATCCGAGAGGCACAGGACGTACTGCCCGGCGAGGATGTCGGGTACGACGAACGAGTACGGGGGCGGGACGTAGCCGCACAACGGCACCGTCGTGGTCGCTCCCGAGTTCGGGGCGTACGGTGTGAAGCTCCCGAACGAGGTGAGCCGCCCGAGGAAGGCGGAACCTCGTGCCGGGGTGTCGAACACCGTCCCAGGCGAGCAGATTCTGACGCCGTCGTCCGCCGGCGTCACCGTCAAGGTGTCTCCTGGAGCGCCGACCGATGGTTCGATCGTGGCCGTGCCGAAGCGATCGGTCGGATCGTTCGCAGCCGGAACGACCTCGGTCGAACCATGTGCTGTCGCGTCGGGAGAGGCTCGCGGTGCCGAGTTCGCCTCGCCGGTACACGCACCGAGGATCGTGGCGGCCACGACCACACCGGTCGCGAGGCGCATGCGTCAGTCCACGTCGCCGTACGGGCTGCTCACGACGACGACGTAGCCGTCGGGATCGCCCAGCCAGATCTCGCGATGCTGGGCGAGCGGATTGACGTGGACGTCGGCGAGCACCTCTGCGTCGGCGCCCCTGATGCGCACGACATCGGCGTCGAACGTCGTCGTGGCGAACCACAGCGCCACCCCGTTACCGCCGAGCGGCTGACCCTCACGGAGAAGATGGGGGTGCTCCTCGGCGTCGGCCTCGTGGAGCTGGAGCACCATGACACCGTCCGACACCAGCATCTCGTATTCGTCGCCGCCGTGGGCGCTCTCGAACCCGAGCACCCGCTGGTACCAAACACTCGACGCGGACACCGAGGTGCAGGTGATCATCGGCTGTGGCTTCATGTCGGTCGTGCCACGTCAATCCTGCCCGCCGGCCCCGGGGTCCGCGTCGGAAGGGCCGTCCGAGGGTTCGCCGGCGTCGGTGGCGTCGTCGTCGTGGCCGAGCCACGGCGACTCGATCACGAGGTCGCCGAGGTCCTTCGGCATCGCCTTGTCGGCGTACTTCGACCAATTGTCCTGCAACGCGGTGATGAGCTGGGTGACGAACAGCGGCGACATGTTGACGCGCTGTACGAGGATCCCCGCCTTGGCGCGCCCGTCGTCGTCGAAGTCGCAGCGCAGGAAGTCGATGGTGAACTCGTGCGGTGAGTGCCGGACGGCCGCCGCGTTCGCCCACACACCGCCCATCTGATCGGGTTGGGTGTGGATCTTCATCGCGACAGCATGCCGTACGCACGGGTGGGGGTGAGCAGCAGGAGCAGGCGCCCCTCGTCGACCATCGCCCGTCGGTAGTCCTCCCAGTTCTCGTGCTCGCACATCACCGAACGGAAGTAGTCGACCAGTGCGTCGGCGGTCGGGTCGTAAGGGTCGGACGCGGCGGGCAACAGTTCGACGTCGGCTTCGATCACGCAATACGCCCAGAAGTCGCTCTGGGCGACGTGCAGGCTCGCTCGCGGGTCGCGCCGGAGGTTCCTCGTCTTGGCACGCGTCTCGGTGACCGAGATGCGGATGACACCGTCGTCGCCGAGGAAGTAGGTGATGTTGGAGAGTTGGGCGCGCCCATCACGCTTCTGAGTGCCGAGGACACCGTGGTGCCGTTCACGGATGAAGTCGAGGGCATCGGAGATCTCCATCCCGATGGGCTAGCACCCGATCCTCCGGCGGCGCAACGGTCGGCGACGCAAACGACTCGTCACGGCGCGGTGGTCGGCGGGGTGGTCGGCGGGGTGGTCGTGGTGGTGGTCGTGGTGGTGGTCGTGGTGGTGGTCGTGGTGGTGGTCGGTGGGGTGGTCGGTGGGGTGGTCGTGGTGGTGGTTGTCGTGCTCGCGACCAGGCCAGGGTGCACGGGGACGTAGGCGGGGACGTTGATGATCTCGCCCTCGGTGAGGGCGACGTCGCCCTCGTCCCCGACCCACTGATTGAGATTCGCCAGCAGTCCGCGGGCAACTCCCAACGTGCCCGCAGTCCGTCGACGGTGTCGCCGGCCTGAACGACATAGCTGTCGAAGGGTACGGTGGTGGGCGTCGGGGTGTCGGACACGATCGTCACATCGACGATGCCCGTGTCGGGGATCACGACGATGTCACCTGGCAAGATGAGGTGCTCGACACCGTCGTCCCAGCCGTTGTGCGCGGCGAGCACGTCGATCTCGATCCTGAACATCGCGGCGATGCCGGAGATCGAATCACCGGCCCGGACCGCATAGGTCTGGAATACGGCGGTCGTCGTCGGCATGCGGGTGTCGTCGTTCACCGACGCCGGTGCGACGACCTGGAAGCAGTCGGCGAAGTACTGCAGACCGGGGTCCCCGTTCGGCACGCTGACGGGGACCGAGCACGCCCAGATCCACGACCCATCGGCAACGATCGTCGTCGTCGCCATCGTCAGCGCCGTCGTCGTGGGAGCGGTGGCCTCGGGTCCGGCTCCGGCACCGAGGTCGGCTGGGTCGTTGCGGCTTCCGATGGTGGTGACACCGATCACTCCGAGGCCGACGGCTGCCACCGACCCGATTCCCGCGATCCGGCGCCGTCGTCGACAACGACCGTCGACCCGGTCGAACACATCGTCGAGGTTGCCGGCCGGGTGTCGGACCCGCTCGCCGTGTGCACGTAGCGACGTCGCGAGGTGGTGTTCGAGATCGGTTGGTTCAGTCATCGGCGAGCTCCTGGCGCAGCACCTCGAGGGGCGCGATGGAGGGTGGATTTCACGGTGCCGAGCGGCACGCCGAGGCTCTCGGCGATCTCAGCATCGGTGAGCTGGAGGTCGTAGCGGAGCACGATCATCGACCGCTGTCTGTGCGGCAAGCGACGGATGGCGTCGACGACGTGACTCGCACCGAGCTCCCCATCGACACCGGGCGGGATCGGGTGTCTCCGAAGGATCATCCGACGACGCAACACGCGCCGGCAGCCGTTGAGCACAGTTGTCCGCAGGTACGCCTCAGGATGGTGGAGTCGGTCGTAGCGCTCGTACACCGCGGCGAACGCGTCTTGGACGACCTCCTCGGCCTGCTGCTGGGTGTCGACGAGTGCGAACGCCATGCGCACCATCGATGCGTACTTGGCGCCGTACAGCACCTCGAAGGTCACGTCGTCACCGACGGAGATCATGCTCGCTGCAGCACTCGGATCGAGGTCGAGGGGGCTCATGGATACCTCTACCGAGTCACCGAGGGCTCGTTCGGTTCCCGGCGACCCCGCAAATTCGTGTGGTCGGACGCGGAGCGCACGGCGTCGTTGAGCGCGATCGTGCGCGGGTCGCCGGCGATGCCGCTGCCGATCTGGTTCATCACATGGTCGTCGGCGATGCCGAGCTCGGGGTTGGCGAATCCGAGCGAGCCAACAACACCGGGACGGCCGAACGAGCTGCCCTGATCATCGGCGCAGCTTCGTTGTGGAGCCGGAAGCCGGCGCCGAACCGCGTCGGCAGGACGAGCGTCAGGTCGGGACCGTTGATGCGCCCGGTTCGTGCGGGGTTCATGGCGTCGTCACCGATCAACCGCACGCCGTCGACGTCGCCGATCGTCGCCGCCTACGTCCGAGCGAGTGAGCGCACGTTCGGGATGCCGTTGGCACCCGGCATCTCGGTGGCGTGGACGGCGCGGGTGTCGAAGCGGTTGTCGCCGGCGGTCGGCGATGCCGGCCCCGACGTCGACCCGTTCGGCGCGTCGACATGGAGACTGAACGAGGCGCCGAGCTCGCCGTGCAGCTCGAAGTTCCGTGCGAACGCATCGGTGACGGCGTGCGAACGCGTCGGTGACGGCAGCGAACCCGTCGTCGACCGGACCGCGCACTCTCACCGCATTCGTCACCGCCATCTCCTCGTCATCGTGGGCTTCCGTTTCGGGAATCCGGAGATCGCCGCAGCCGCCGACCGGAGGACAAGAGGCGCGGGTCATCGGCGCGAGACTGCCTCGATGGCGACCGATCTGACCGGCGACACCGTCGAACTGCTCCAGACCCTGATCCGCAACGCGTGTGTGAACGACGGCACTGTCGAATCGGGTTTCGAGACGCGCAACGCCGACGTCCTGCAGAACTACGTCGAACGCACTGGGGTCGATGTCGACCGTTGGGAGCCCACGCCGGGCCGAGCATCGTTCGTCGCCCGTCTCCCGGGCAGCGACCCGACCGCACTCTCACTGTGTCTGATGGGTCACACCGATGTGGTGCCGGTGAACCCCGACGGGTGGCGAGAAGACCCGTTCGGTGGCGAGCTGATCCGCGACGCCGATGGCAACGACGAGGTGTGGGGCCGCGGCGCGATCGACATGCTCGATCTCACGGCATCGATGGCGGTCGTGTTCCGCTCGCTCGTCGATCGCGGGTTCCGGCCCAGGGGGGATCTGCTCTACTTCGCCGTCGCCGATGAGGAGGCCGGCAGCAAGTACGGCGCTCGCTGGGTCGCGGACGAGCATCCCGACGCGATCCGATGCGACTACCTCTTGACCGAGAACGGTGGGCTCCACATGGGTGGAGACGAGCATCGTGTGATCAGTGTGAACGTCGCCGAGAAGGGAGTCGCGTGGCGCCGACTCCGGGTGCGCGGCACACCCGGCCACGGTTCGATGCCGTTCGGCGCCGACAACGCGTTGATCACCGCAGCAAAGGTCGTGTCGCGGCTCGCCGACTATCGCCCGACACCGCGCTTTCACGAGTTGTGGCGCGGCCAGGTCGATGCGCTCGGTCTGCCGGACGACATGAAGGCGGCGATGCTCGACGAAGCGACGATCGACGACCTGCTGGCCGATCTCCCACACCCGGGTGCCAAGGGCCATTTTCATGCGTGCACACACACGACCTTCGCGCCGAACGTGATCGCCACGAAGGGTCGTCCGAAGACCAACGTGATTCCCGACGTGGTCGAGCTCGACATCGACATCCGGACGATGCCGGGCGACCACACCGACGAGGTCACGGGGCATCTCCGGGCCGCCCTCGGCGACGAGTTGTTCGACCGGGTCGAGGTCGAGGTCGTGATGGACGATCCGGCCTCGACCAGCCGGATCGACACACCGCTGTGGGATGCCCTCCAGCGCGCGGTCGCGGTGCCGTTCCCCGATGCGCGCCTCAATCCTCAGTTCGTGGTCGGATTCACCGACGCAAGGATCTTCCGTGAGCTCGGCGCCGTGAGCTACGGCGCCGGCCTGCTGAGTCCCACGGTCGATCCGAGCGAGTTCGCGCTGCGGTTCCACGGTCACAACGAACGGATCGACGTCGAGTCGCTGCGGCTCACGACCCAGCTCTGGGAGCGTGTGGTCGTCGACCTGCTCGGTTGACTCGACACCGCCGCACCCGGCGGTCGTGTTGAGACGATCTTGAATCGGGAAGTCCCGAGCTCCGTCCGATCCCATTGCCATGCAGATCGGACGAGTGGTAGGTGGCGGCCTTGCCGGATTGGGACTGGTGGGTGCCGGCTACGCCGGGCTGGCAGGCCAGGACGACACGACGCGCGACGAGAGCGGCGCGGTCGTCGAGGGCGGTGAGCTGGGCGCGTTCCGGATCCGACTCGGCGACTGCTTCGGCGAGACGTCGGGCGACAGCGTCGAGTCGGTCGACGCCGTGCCCTGCGATCAGCCCCACCGGTACGAGGTGTTCGCCGCGTTCAACCTCGCGTATCCCGACAGTGCGACCTACCCGGGTCGCGCTGCGGTTCAGGACGAGGCCGACAACGACTGTCTCAGCCGCTTCGCCGGCTTCGTCGGGACGTCGTACGAGGAGTCGATCTACGGGATCGGGGCGATCACGCCGAGCGACGGCAGCTGGGACGAGGTCGACGACCGAGAGGTGTTCTGCGTGATCTCGAACTACGACGGCTCGTTCAAGACGGGTTCCGCCGAGGGCACCGGCGTCTGACGGCGACCTCACCTGTCAGCCGGAACGACCCCGACGCCGTAGGAGCCCCACGATCTCGACGATCGTCAGGACGAGACCGAGCGGGACGATGACCATGAGGAAGAGTCCGGTGGCCGTCGGCGACCGTCCGCTGATCGCGAGCGCGATCGCGAGCAAGCCCGTGACGAGCACCACCCCGAGAAACGTGTGTCGCAGGCTCCGAATCCCCCGCCCGAACTCCACCAGCTGGCTCTCGTAGTCGATCTCGCCCTTCCCGATTCTGGGGAAGGCCCCGTGGCGGGGTAGGCCGGCCGGTGTCGCCATGACACCAATGTAGAGCCGCAGACGCGTGGGTTTTACAGCCACATGTTCTACAGCCACATGTACGTCGTGGTGGCGTGCGCCGCCCGCTCGCCCGACGGCAGGTAGAGATCGATCTCGCCGAACACGAGGGTGCGCCCCGTCTTGCTGGCGTGGGCCTCGAACTCGACTTCACCGACATCCGCCGGGACACCCCGCTTGAAGGAGGTCTGCAGTTGCACGGTCGTGAAGCGTGCGTCGGCATCGTCGTTCAGCGACATCATCACGAACACCATCGCAGTGTCCATGCAGGCCAGGATCGCCTGCCCACAGAGCACCCCACCCGAGTGGGTGAGTCGGCGTGTGACCGGCAGGACGAAGCGCACTCGACCGCGCCCGGCTTCGGTGATCCGGAGCCCCATCTCGTTCATCAGCGGAGCCCCACCATCGGCGTACCGGGCCGTGATCTGGTCGGCGAGTCCTTCGGTCACGTCCACCTCGGGGCACCCTGTCGAATCATGCCATCTCGGTCCCAGCGGCGTCGGCGAGGCCGAGTTCGGCGATCGAGGTCTCGCGCATCTCGACCTTGCGGACCTTGCCGGTCACCGTCATCGGGAAGTCGTCGACGACCTTGACGTAGCGCGGCACCTTGTAGTGGGCGATCTTGCCGCGGCAGAACTCGCGCACGTCGTCGGCCGACACGACACCGGCGCCGGGGCGCAGCTTGACCCACGCCATGAGCTCTTCGCCGTACTTGAGGTCGGGCACGCCGATCACCTGGACGTCCTCGATGTCGGAGTGGGTGTAGAGGAACTCCTCGATCTCGCGGGGATAGATGTTCTCGCCGCCACGGATCACCATGTCCTTGATGCGACCCACGATGTTGCAGTAGCCGTCGTCGGCCATCACCGCGAGATCGCCGGTGTGCATCCACCCGTCGGCGTCGATCGCGGCGGCGGTCTTCTCGGGGTCGTTCCAGTAGCCGGTCATGACCGAGTACCCGCGGGTACAGAACTCGCCGGTCTCGCCGCGCTCGACCGTCGCGCCGGTGTCGGGATCGGCGACCCGGATCTCGACATGCGGGTGGGCCCTTCCGACGGTCGCCGTGCGATGGTGGAGCGAGTCGTCCGGCAACGTCTGCGTCGACACCGGCGATGTCTCGGTCATGCCGTAGCAGATCGTCACGTCGACCATGTTCATTCGGTCGACGCACTGTTTCATCACCTCGACCGGGCAGGGCGACCCGGCCATCACGCCGGTGCGAAGCGACGACAGGTCGTACGAATCGAACTCTGGGTGGCCGAGCTCGGCGATGAACATCGTCGGCACCCCGTAGAGCGATGTGCACCGCTCCTCCTCGACGGCGTCGAGCACGGCAGTGGGATCGAACGCGTCACCCGGGATCACCATCGTGGCGCCATGGCTGGTACACCCCAGATTGCCCATCACCATCCCGAAGCAGTGGTAGAAGGGCACCGGGATGCACAGTCGGTCCTCGTGGGTGATTCCCTGCAGCTCGGTCGTGAAGTAGCCGTTGTTGAGGATGTTCTTGTGGGTGAGCGTGGCGCCCTTCGGGAAGCCGGTGGTGCCCGACGTGTACTGGATGTTGATCGCCTCATCGGGACGCAGAGCGTCGCGGCGTGCGGCGAGCTGCGCATCGGTGGTCGTGGGTTCGCCGTCGACGAGCGAGTTCCACTCGTCGCTCCAGAAGAAGACGATTCGTTCGAGGGAGACGACCTCGCCGGCGATGGCGGCGACCATCTCGACGTAGTTCGACGTCTTGAACTCGGGTGCGGCGATCACCCAACGACAGCCCGATTGGTTGAGCGCGTAGGCGAGCTCGTGGGTCCGGTAGGCCGGGTTCACGTTGACGAGGATCACGCCGATCTCGGCGGTGGCGAACTGTACGAGCGTCCACTCGGCGTAGTTGGGCGCCCAGAGCCCGACCCGGTCACCGACCTCGAGCCCGCCGTCGATCAGGTTCTTCGCGAGCCGGGCGACCCGTTCGCCGAACTCGTCGTACGTCCAGCGGATGTCCTGGTGGCGGGCGACGAGCGCATCGCGGGAGCCGTGCGCGGCGATCGTCCGTGCCAGATTGGCCGGGATCGTCTCATCGAGCAGTGCGACATCGATCGGCCCGTGTTCGTGTGCTGGTTGCCCCATGGTCGCAGAGTAGGCCGCGGCTGAGCGCCCGATACACGGGGACCGGACGCGGGATCAGCCGGCCAGCGCGACGGCCCAATCGACCGTGTCGACGACGCGGGCTCGCACCCGGCCGGCGAGGGTGTCGACGATGCGGAATCCGATCGCCACCGCCGGACCGATGAACACCACGACGAGCATCGTGCCGAACCCGAACGGACCACCCAGGAGCACGCCGAACACCACGAACGCCGCTTCGAACGCCAGGCGGACCCTCGGTTCGGAGTGGCCGCTGCGATCCGAAGCCGCGGCGGCGAGCAGCTCGCCGCTGCCCGCGCCGAGCCCCGACACGATGAGCGAACCAGCGCCGATCCCGGCCGCTCCGATGGCGACGAGGTGGATGGCGGTACGGGCGAACATCGAGTTCGGCGGGCTGACATCGGCGAGCAGATCGAGGACGGTCTGGGCGATCGGGCCGATGAGGATCGGAGCCACCACGGTGCCGGTGCCGGGGCGACGCCCCAATCCCGTTGCGACAGCGACCATCAGTCCGATCGTGAGCCACATGGCCGGCGCGAACGGCAGACCGGTGTGGTTGCGGATCGCGACGATGAGCACGTCGAGCGGCCCCGGGCCGAGGTCGTCCCACAGCATCACTGCGACGGCGCAGCCGACGAGCAGCGTGCCGGAGAGCAACAGCGCGATGCGTGTGGTGAGCGCGAGCGCCCGTCGAGTGGGAGCCATCGCCAGAACCCGTGCGACCGCGCCCGCCCGCGACCAGGCGCGTCCGCTCAGCCATCTGGCCAGCGCTCTGGATCGGTCATCGGTGGGCATCGCGAGGAAGTATCGGGTCGCCGGCGTCATGACCTGAGGCACATCGATGTGTCGTCGGACACGTCAGCGTGCGGCGACGAGCAGCACCAGACCGCTCACGATGAGCCCCGCAGCCGTTCGGATGCGACCACGTTGCTCGTGGAGCAGCCGCCATCCGATGACCGAGGCGATCAGCACGCTCGATGCACGCACGGCGACGACGTCGCCGACGGGGCGCGGCGAACCGCCACCAGAACGAGCCCGTGCGTGATCACGCTCATCGTCGCGGCCAGTGTCGTTCGCGGCCACACACGAGCGCCGAAGCGGCACGGGTGCCCCGATCGCCTCGCAGATCGTGGGCATCACAGCGACGTTCTCGGACATGCGCTCGACGACGCGGCTGTGCCCCGGAGGGTGACGTGGGTCGCGCACGATGCACGGGATCGCATGGCCTGTTCCCAGTAGGCGAGCTTCTCCTCGAGACCGTGGTCCCCGAGCATCTCCGGTGATCGGAGGTCACGATGATCGTCGTGTCGGGCCACCTCCCGATGCGCTGTGCACGTCGACCAGCGGCCGGCCGCCGAGGGGCAGTCGGCCCGGAATTGGTCGAGGGTGATGAGCGCGACGTTCGGCCGCAGGACGGCATCCTCTCACCCCACGCGATGCGGTGGCTGTGCTGCAGATGCAGCGGCACGTCGACGGAATCGCTCAGGCGGCGAGCACTCCGTCGACGATGTGGACGGTCCGATCGCAGTACGCCGTGATCCGTTCGTCATGGGTGACCACGATCGCAGCCGTGCCGCGTGACTTCATCTCGGAGCGGATCAGTTCCATGACCTGCCCGCCGAGTTCGGTGTCGAGCGCCGACGTCGGCTCGTCGAACAGGACGAGCCGAGGCTGGTTCATCAAAGCCCGGCCGATCGCGACCCGCTGCTTCTGGCCACCCGACAGCTGGGACGGCAGGTTCTTCGACCGATCCGCCAACCCGAGCTCGTCGAGCAGACGGTCGGCGCGCTCGCGTGCCGCTCTGCCTTCGCGTCGGCCGAGCTCATCGACGACGAGCAGATTCTCCCGGGCGGTGAGGAACGCCACGAGGTTCACCGATTGGAACACGAATCCGACCTGGTTCTGGCGGAACGTGGTCAGCTGCTTGTCGGCGTAACCGGTGATCTCCTCGCCGCCGACCACGATGGATCCCTCCGTGGCCGACAGGATGCCCCCGGCGATCGAGCACAAGGTCGTCTTGCCCGAACCCGACGGGCCGACGAGCGCGACGATCTCGTCGGAGGCGACCGTCAAGGTGGCGTGGTCGAGGGCGACGACCTCGGAGTCGGCCATCTCGTACACCTTCCGAACGTCGGTCATCTGGAGCGCGTTCTCGGTCATGAGTTCGTGCTTCGAGTCGTGAGCAGCGCCGGAGAACAATTGCGGCTGCGAGCGGTCATGTCGAACTCCCGAGGGCTGAGGCCGGGTCGACGCGCAGGACCCGGCGGAGTGAGAACGCGCAGCCGATCACGGCTGCAAACAACAGCAGGACCATGCTGGATGCGATCCGGCCGGGCGAGATGTAGAGCGGGATCGAGCCGGGCGGGATGAGCAGATCGAGCACGATGCTCCCGAGTGCGGCGATCGAGGCCGCAACGAACGTGACGGCGACCGCCTGAGCGACCAAGCCGGCGAAGATCGTGCGCGAACGGGCGCCGATCGCCTTGAGCACGCCGTACAGAGCGGTTCGCTCGACCGTCAGCAGCGCGAAGAACAGAGCGACGACCACGAGCGCGATCACCACCGTGACCCCGAGGATCTGGTTGAACGTCGTGCGCTGCTCGGTCACGCCGGGGATCGCGTCGATCGCGTCGGGGACACTGAGGGCCTCGACCGCGCCTCCTGGCGTCGCGTTGATCGAGTCGACCAGCTCACGGCCTGACGTCTCGGTGTCGCCGCGGACCACGATCGCTTGGAACACCCCTTCGGCGAGCTTCGCGTCCGGTCGGTTCTGAGCGAGCACCGCCCGCCAGGTGTCGGCCGCAGTCCAGAGTCCTCCCTGACCGTTGAACGCCGTGTTGTCGACCCACCCGACGACGGTGATGGGAGTGCGCGCCGGTCCGACGAGCAGTTGCTGGCCGAGCTCGACCCCATCGGATCGGAGGATCTCGTCGGCCCACGCCTCACCGGCTTCGGGCGGCTCGGGGACCCCCGCCGGTGGGAGCTCGTAGCCCCAGACCGCGACGTTCGCGAGGTCGCGCGGGCCGTTGCCGGGCACGCGCGCGCCGAGCAGTACGACACCGAGACCGCCCGTCTCGGAGACGCCGTCGACTGCCTCGATCGCGACCCGTTCCGCCGACTCGATCCGACTCCGGAGGAAGGAGGCCTGTGACGTCTCGGAGTAGACGATCGCATCGGCCTGCTGGGCCCGGATCGCTCCGGTGGATGTCCGGACGAGTCCGTCGAGGAGGCCGCCGAGGAACATCAGCAGGGTCGCGATCAGGGTGAGGATCACCGTCGCCGTGATGAACCGACCCGGACGTCGGATGAGTTCCCTGAGCGCGAGCCTCATCGATTGCCTCCGCCGGTCGTGGCCTCGATCGGATCGATCGCGAGCACGCGACGCGCCGCGACGAGCGAGCTGCCGATGCCGAGCACCACCAGGAGGATCGCCCAGACGACGACCGCTCGGGACTCGAACCGCAACGGGATCCCACCGAGTCGCTGCTGGGAGATCGGTGCGTAGATCGCGAGGCCGATCGCGAAACCGGCACCCACGATGATGACCGCCTGGATGAGCAGCGACGACACCAGGCGACCGGCCGGTGCGCCGATCGCTCGCAGCAGTGTGAGTGCGCCCGACTTCTGGAACGTGATGATCAGGAAGAACAGGCCGGTGACGCACGGGATCACGAGGCCGTACAGCAAGAAGATGATCGCGAAGGACTGCCGGACCTGTGACACCCCTGGCGTCTGGTCGGCGGCGTCCGCGCGGGTGAGCGCGTCGAGGTCGTCGGAGCGCGCGTTGATGTTGCTGACGAGTTCCTCCGAGCTGGTTCCCGCCGCGGGTGCGACCGCGATGACATTGGGCAACGGGTCGCCCGCGTCCGGGTTCACGGATCGAACCGAGTCGACGTAGTCGTCGTAGTCCACGAACAGCGTCGGGCCGGCGTTGAGTTGGACGTCGCGGGCCAGGCCGACGATGGTCAGCTCACGGCCACCCGGCTCCACGGTGACGGTGTCGCCGAGGTCGAAGCCCTGGCCGGCGTCGGTCTCGCTCCCGATCGCCTCGCCAGGGGCGGCAGGGAAGCCGCCGGCAACGAGCGCGTCGGGTGCGCCGAGTTGCGCTGTCTCGTAGCCGATGATCGTCGTGTCGAAGCGCTCGTCGGTCGCTGCGGTCACCGTGAACGTCGCCTGCCCGATCCGGCCGACGCTGCCCAAGCCGTCGGCACCGGCCACCAGCTGCTCGAGCTCGGGGGTGATGATGCTGCCCTGGATCACTCGCTGCCCGTCGACCGAGTACACGAGGACCGGGGCCGACTGATTCCTGATCGCGCCGACGAAGGACGTGAGCAGGCCGTTCTGCAGCGACTGCTGGAACAGGATCAGGAAGACCAGCATGCCGATCGCCGAGATCAGCAGGCCGAACCGCACCTTCGCTCGGCGCATCTCGTTGAGTGCGAGGAACATCGGCCGACATTGTCCACCGTCGTGGCTGGCTACGCGCAACCGGCACGTGACGTCGGCTCGGATTCCACCGTCGCCGTCGTGCCGGTCGAGCGGATCGGGTCCGCCTCAGCGGGCCCGCAGTTCGAGCCGTTCGCGCTGGACGATGTGGTAGCTGCGCTCGTGCTGTTCGAGCCAACCCAATCGGATGAAGCTGGCGATCGCCTTGTTGACGCGCTCGCGCGACGCTCCGACCATGCCGGCGAGCTCCTCCTGCGTCACCGGGAGCTGGAACTCGTCGGCCCCGTTGGCGAGCTCGAGGAGTCGTTTCGCCGTCCGGCCGGTCACGTCGAGGAAGACCGAATCGGCGAGGACCTCGTCCATCACCCGCAGCCGGGTGGCCAGCAGCCGCGTCACGTTCCAGAGCAGGCGAGGGTCCTCGTCGAAGAGCTCTCTGACGGGGCCGAACGGCACTTCGAGCACGGCCGAGGGTTCGAGGGCCCGGGCGAGCGCGGAACGGGGGCCGTCGTCGAGCAACCCGAGCTCGCCGAACAGGTCGCCCGGCTCCATCAGGGCGACGACGCTCTCACGGCGGTCGACCGGGCTCGACATCGCGATCGCGATGCGCCCACTCACCACGAGGTAGAGCGCGTCGGGCGGGTCGCCTTCGTCGAACAGGACGTCGCCACGCACCAGTGGCCGTTCGTGACCGGCTGCCGCGACCCGAGCCAGCATCGCCGGCGTCGCATCGGCGAAGAACGACGTACGGGCGAGGCGGTCGATGTGGTCGGTCATTGCGCACGACGGTACTACCCTCGAACGACGTGGCTCGCCCCAAGGTCTGGACTGTCGTGGTGGCCGGGGGCACCGGCCGGCGGTTCGGCCGCCTCAAGCAGTACGAGCAGTTGGGCGACGAGCGGGTGATCGACCGGTCGTGCCGGATCGCAGCGTCCGTGTCGGACGGCGTCGTGGTCGTCGTCTCCCCCGAGCACGTCGCCGTCGAGGGCGGTGTGGCGGGCGGCGACACGCGCAGCGCGAGTGTCAGGTCCGGACTCGATGCCGTGCCGCTCGATGCAGATGTCATCTGTGTCCACGATGCCGCTCGTCCGCTTGCGAGCGGGGCGCTGTACCGCAGGGTCATCGACGCGGTCACGGCCGGTGCCGACGGGGCGATCCCGGGTGTCGCCGTGACCGACACGATCAAGATCGTCGACGCGACCGACGGCGATGCCGTCGTCGTGTCGACGCCCGATCGGGCGTCGCTCGTAGCGGTCCAGACCCCGCAAGCCTTCCGCGGGGGCGTCTTGCGGTCGGCGCATCGTGCGGGTCGTGACGGCACCGACGACGCGGCGCTGGTGGAAGCTGCCGGTGGGCGGGTGGTGGTGGTCGAAGGCGAGCAGGACAACCGCAAGATCACCCATCCCGACGACCTCGCATGGGCACGTCGGCGAGTCGACGAGCTCGAGTCGGGCGGAGTGCGATGACCGACCTGATCCGAGTCGGCCAGGGCTTCGACGTCCATCGCCACAGCGACGATCCCGGTCGTGTCCTCGTGCTCGGCGGGTGCCGGTTCGACGGCGAGCGGGGACTGGTCGGACACAGCGACGCCGACGTCCCTGCGCACGCCGCGGCCGACGCCCTGCTCGGTGCTGCCGGACTCGGCGATCTCGGCGCCCGCTTCCCCGACGACGATCCGAGGTGGGCGGGCGCCGATTCGCTGGACATCCTGTCGGAAACCGCCGTGCTGGTGCGGGCGGCGGGTTGGTCGATCGGCAACATCGACGTGAAGGTCGTCTGCGAGCGGCCGAAGTTGTCTCCGAGGAAGGACGAGATGGAACACAACCTCACGACCGCTGCGGGTGCGCCCGTCACGGTGTCGGGCCGGAGGGCTGAGGGGCTCGGCGCGCTCGGACGGCAGGAGGGCATCGCGGCATGGGCGGTCGCAGTGATCGTCGGGCAGGGGTCCGCGTGAGCGCGCGTCCGTCCGGCGGTCGTCGTGGTCCGGGGCAGGGTCGGGGCGGCCGTGCGGCCGCCGGGCGGCGGTCCGGCCCGCCGCGCGAGTCGCGGCGCGGGCCGCACCGGGCAGGTGCGCGTTCCCGGTGACACCAAACCCAAGCGCTCCGACAAGGGTCTCGGCGGTGAGCAGGTCGAGGGGCGCCAGGCGGTACGCGAGCTGCTGCTCGCGCAGCGCCGCAAGGTGCACGAGATCTGGATCTCCGGCGATCTTGAGGGGAGTGACGCGGTCGAGGACATCGTCGCGATCGCTGCCGCCAACCGAGTCCCGATCGCCTATGTCGCCCGCAAGCGGCTCGACGCTGAAGCGCGGAGCGAGGCACCCCAGGGCGTCCTCGCCAAGGCGGCGACGCTGCCCGAAGCCGATCTTGGTCGATTCCTGAAGCGGCGCGGCGGCCGGCCGCCCTTCCTGGTCGCGGTCGACGGTGTCACGGATCCGGGCAACCTCGGCGCGATCGTGCGGAGCTGCGACGGTGCAGGGGTCGATGTCGTCGTCGTGCCACGGCATCGGGCGGTCCACGTCACGCCAACGGTCGCGAAGGCGTCGGCCGGCGCGATCGAGCACGTGCCGATCGCAGTCGTGTCCGGCCTGCCGAGCGCACTCCAACGCATGCGCGATGCGGGTATCTGGGTGATCGGACTCGACGACGCCGCCGACCGGACCCTGTTCGAGATCGACGATCTCGCTGCGGATGCGGTGTGCGTGGTGCTCGGTGCTGAAGGAGCGGGTCTGTCGCGGCTCGTTCGTGAGCGGTGCGACATGATCGTGAGCATCCCGATGCTCGGTCGTCTGAGCTCGCTCAACGTCTCGGCCGCGGCGGCGTTGACCACGTATGAGGTGGCGAGACACCGATCCGGTGGCTAGGTACAATCGTCGGTTCAGTCGTACGGCCCGCCACCTCGATGATCGATCCCACCACTCCCGTCTCGGACGGCGTTCTCGCCACCGATCAAGCTTCGTTGATCGGTCGACGGCGCTTCGTCCAGGGTGTCGGGGCGATCGCCGGTGCAGGCGTTCTCGCGACGGCGCTCCCCCCTGCGGTTGCGAACGCCGCACTTCCCGTCGGTGCCAGCAAGTTCGTGGCCCTGCCCAATGCCGTGCGCGTGGTCGACACGCGTACGCCGAAGGGGTACCGGTTCACTCGGATCGCGCCTGATCGGATCCGCGTCCCGATCGCCGGAGACCACGGCGTTTCGCCCACGGCGTCGGCCCTCGTGCTCACGCTCGCGGGCGTGAATCGTGCCGAGCCGAACTGGGTCGTCGCGGCGCCGAGTGGGTCGTCGATTCCGGTCGCCGCGAATCTCAACTTGCGCGACCCGAACGAGATCAACGCCAACCTGGTCACCGTCAAGCTGGGTGACGGCGGGGCGATCGATGTGAAGTCGCGGGTGCCCTGCGACGTCGTCGTGGACGTCGTCGGGTTCTACGAACCGGTGGCCGGCGCGGTCCGAGAGGGCCGCTTCGTGGGGCTGTCGACGGCGCGCCGTGCACTCGACACGCGCCCCCTGCACACGGCGTCGGGTGGGTTCTCGATGGTGGACGTCACCGATCTCGGTGTGCCGGCCCACGCCTCGTCGGTGGTCGTCAACCTCACTGCCACCGGCACGACGGGCTCGGGCTGGTTCACGGCCGTGCCGATGGCCGTGCGTTCGAAACCCACGACCACGAGCCTGAACGTTCGCGGCGTCGGATCGACGCGAGGTTCGGCGGTGATCGTCCCGCTCACGAACGTGAACGGTCGGTTGCGGTTCAAGATCTACTCGCTGTTCGCCGCTCAGCTCGTCGTCGACGTCTCGGGCTACTTCACGAGCGAGTCGAGCCCGCGATCGACGAACGGTCTGTTCGTTCCGTTGACTCCGACTCGCATGCTCGACACGCGCGAGCCCGGTCAGATCGGCCGACTGTGGCCGGGATGGGTCGTCGAGGCGCGTGTACCGGGCGAAGCGGCCCGGGGTGCTGCGGTCGTCTGCAACGTGACCGGCGTGGAGTCGCGCGACCGCGGACATTTCCGGGTGTCGGCGGCGAGGCAGCCGGTGCCGGAGACGGCGAACGTCAACTGGTCGTCGCCCGGGGCGTACGTGCCCAACCACGTGATCACGCCGATCACGTCGACGCACGGTCTCCAGATCTACTCCTCACATGGCGCCCATGCGGTCGTCGACCTGGCCGGCTACTTCACGGGCACCCCGAAGGCGCCACAGCTGCCCCGGTACAAGAACCCCGCACCGCCTGCGGCACCACCGACGTGGACGCTCTCGGTTCCTCGAATCGGCTTGAGGTCGTCGGTGATCGAGGGCGAACCCGACCGAATCGTCGACGCGGGTCACAGCTGGCACTGGTCGGGCACCGGCTTCATGGGGCAGGACGCCCACGTCGTGGCGTTCGCGCATCGGACGTCGGCTGGCGGCCCGTATCGCTACCTCAACGCGATCCAGACCGGTGACACGTTCACGGTCACGACGGGCGACCGCCGGGAGTACACGTATCGCGTCGTGAGGCGGGACCTGACGAATGCGGCATCGAGCAACATCTTGGATGCCGTCCGCGCCCATCCCGGAACGACGTTCTCGATGGTTGCGTGCACGGTCGGATACGACCGCACGAAGTCGGCCTATCCCGACATCTGGGCGCCGACGAGCCTGAAGTACCGGATCATCGTGACGGGTGAACTGGCATCGTGGCGAGAATTCTGACGTCGATCACCATTCGCATGTGATCGACGGACCGCGCACGGGGTAAGAATCGTGCTCAGGAGGTGGCCATGGCCGAGCAGGTGACGCCAGAACAAGAAGCAGCGATCCGGCGTCGACAGACGGTCCGTCTGACGTCGCTTGCGGTGATCGTGGTTGCAGCTGCGGCGCTGGCTCTCGACAATCGTCAGGACGTCACGCTCGGTTACGTGGTCGGTGAACGGACGGCACCGTTGATCATCGCGCTCGTCGTCGCGTTCGTGCTGGGAGGAATCGCCGGGCGCCTGACGGCACGACGAAGCCGCGACTCCCGATCGTCGTGATCGGCGCCCCGGCGGTGGCGTGCCACTCAGGTCATCGGCCGACGTTGCAGGGGTAGCCTGGCGCAGCGCCGGGTTAGCTCAGTTGGCAGAGCACTTGACTTGTAATCATGTGGTCGCGGGTTCGATTCCCGCACCCGGCTCGAACGGATCCCATGTCAGCTCAGAGGCCATCCAGGCGGACCCTGCCCGCTCGACGAGGCATCCCGTCAACCATTGCCGGCGACATCGCCAACTGCATCGCCAACGACCTCGCCAACTGACTCAAGCCCTCGGATGACCGCCGACCGACCCATCACCGGCGCCGCAGACGTCGGCACGCACCGTCGAGCTCAATGCCCGCCCCCGAGTGGCCGAGTTCGCCCAGTGCGGTGCTCGGAAATCCCAGCGTCGGGGATGGCGAGGGCCTCAGTTCCGTGGAGCGCCAGGGGCCTCTTCAGGCGCCGTGCCCGATGGTCGCGGTGTCGAGGTCATTGACAGCGGTGGCGGCTCGCCAGAGCTGGTCTTCGGGGCTGGTGTGGTGGCGGTTGTCGCGTCGCCAGTCTTGGTCCCAGTAGCGCGCGAGGATCGATTGCAGGTGAGCCTTTGAAGCCTCGAGCTCGACGGCGAGCTGTTCGTCCACCTCGCCGCGGTCGGGCTCGACCAGGTCGGCTGCGGCTCACGATCGAAGCCCATCGATGACAGCGTGGTCGAGCCCGCTTTCGGCGGACCAGAATCGCGTGACCTGCCGGTCTCGGACGTTCCAAGCCGGCCAAGTCATCGGGCGGTAGATCCACGAGATCGGTCGCTTGCCGAGCCGGAGCTGCTCGCCGATCCACTCGGCGGTGGGGTGGACTGCGAGCCAGGGGAGTTCGTCGGGCGGGAGGTCGATCATCAAGACGACGGTGCCGTGGTCGATCTCGTCGGCCGGTTCGAGCAACGCTCCGGTGGCCCACATCTCGTCGAGTGGCCAGCCGATCTCGGTCGGGCGCAACCGCAGCCGGTCGTTCGCGACCTCTGCCATCTCGACGAGGTGTCGAATCGCGGTCGAGCGCTTCACGGCATCGGTCTGGCCGAATCATCCGTGTGTCGACGGGAGATCGCGTCGATCAGAGTTGGGCGGGCTTCATCTACCAGTCGCGACGTGAAAGGCATTGCGGATCTCGGGGCGGAGTCGGCCCCGGTCGGACACGTCGTGGCCGTTGGCGAGTGCCCAGGCGCGGATCTCGGCGGTGGTCGCCTCGGCGGGTGGAACGATTCCGGCAGTGGGGAGTGCGGCGGTGCGTTCGTCGCCGTGCTCGGAATCGTGGTGGTGAGCGATGGCGGCGCCGAGGTAGCGGTAGGTCCACTCCTGGGCGAGCTTGCGGGTTTCGCAGAAGACGATCGGCACACTTGGGAACCGGATCTGGGCTTCGGCGAGGCCCTCGGCCACGACTGCGGGTCGGACTCGGTCGAGCTTGAACACCGACGACCAGCGATCCTCGACCACGACCGCTGCCCGGGGGAGCGCCGCGAGATCCGCAAGGAGGTATCGCAGCTTGCCCGAGGTGAGCGTCGAGACGAGATCGGGGAGGCTCTTGCGTTCGACCGCAGCGATGATCTCGTTGTCGACGGCGACCGCGTAGTCGCCTGCCGGCAGCGCTCGGCGACTCGTAGTCGTTTGCTGCTGTTCGAACTTCCACGCGTAGCGCTCGTGGGAGTCGACGACGATCTCGAGCACGCGTCCCGCGGCGCGGGCGGTCGGCACCGACACTGCGGGTCGAGCTTGCTTGGTGGTGCGGGCGCTCTGCCAGAAGATCACCTCGCGGCCGCGGGCGCGGGTGAACACGAACTGGGAACGATGCTCGCGCGCGCGGTCGAGGACGAGGTCGATCGCGGCGCCGCGACGCACGCATGACCGGACCGGGATGCGTTCGATCACCTCGAGGTCGTCGGGCCAGTCATCGGCACGGTGGCAGTACACCTTGCTGGTGCGCGGCCAGGTCTCGCGAACCTTCAGCGCGATCGCGGCGCGGCCGAGCGGCAATCGGATGAGGAACGGCAGCGAAGACGCCTCATCGGGGTTGCGGGCGATCACGAACTCGACCGCCATCACGAATCCAGGTCGCGGTCTTTGCCGAGGGCCCGGGCGTGAGCTTCGAGATCCGGGAGGGCCACGATGTCCTTGGGGCGCCCGGCGGTGCGCTTCGACCGGATCACGTCGTCGAGGCTCGCCACGTGGACATCGGTCGCTCCGATCACGATCACGACGGCGTGCCGGCTCAGAGCGTCGTAGCCGGTTGGGAAACCCGCCGGTTCGAAACAGACATCAAGCGGTCCCGGTTCGGTGATCAACGTCAGCGTCGACATCTGGCGCAACGTGTCGGGGTGCGGGTCGAAGGGCACACCGGCCGGTTCGTTCTCGACGCGCAAGCGCGCACCCAATGCACGCAACGCCGCAGCGAGCCGTTCGAGGTTGTCTGCCGCGGTTGCCGGACAGATGTCGATATCGACCGTGGCGTGGCCGGTCCATTGCAGTCGCGCGGCCATCCCACCGATGACGACGAACTCGACGCCGTGATCGACGAGGACACGGCAGATCGCTTCGGCGTGGTCGTCGTCGAGCTCAGGCGACATCGGTCACGAGGCGGTAGCCCCGAGACCGGAGTCGGTCGCGGGTGACATCGTCGAGCGAGCGTTCCCACTCGGCGAGGATCGCGTCATGGCGATCCTGTTCGGCGAGTTCGAGCCGAAGATCGAACCCGGCGCGAGCGAGCATGTCGACGAGCGTCGGGAGTGTCGGCTGGCGACGACCCGATTCGTACGCCGACAGCGTCGGCTGGGCGATGCCGATCAGATCGGCAAACGCGGTCTGGGAGAGATCGAGCCGGCCGCGCGCCGACCGCAACAACGAACCCGCGAGCCGGTCTGCCAAGACATCCATGACTATAGCGTATCGTCTATGCAACCGTTGGTGCAAGATGGCAACGTGAACGACTTCGTGCCCACGGATTGCCCACGAACTGCCCACAACGAGGCAATACGAGCCAACACCACACGGACGGTCGCGGCGCGAAACACCTGATCAGAGCGCACGCGGCAACACGGGCTAACACCAGACGGACCCCTCAGGCGGCTCTTGTAATCATGTGGTCGCGGGTTCGATTCCCGCACCCGGCTCGAACGGATCCCATGTCAGCTCAGAGGCCATCCAGGCGGACCCTGCCCGCTCGACGAGCCATCCCGTCAACCATTGCCGGCGACATCGCCAACTGCATCGCCAACGACCTCGCCAACTGACTCAAGCCCTCGGATGACCGCCGACCTACCCATCACCGGCGCCGCAGACGTCGGCACGCACCGTCGAGCTCAATGCCCGCCCCCGAGTGGCCGAGTTCGGCCCAAGCCCATCACCCGGGCATCACGGACGGGTCCTTCGTTGCTGATGTGCGCCGCCGTCTTTCGTCGACGGCAGAGCCTCGATCACCTCGAACGAGACGACGTCGTCCGCGGCAAGGATCCATTGGTCGGCGCACAGGCAGCCCGGCCCGAACCGAAGCGTCGAACGCCGACATCGACGACATGATCGCCCGGATCGAGCACCGATCGAAAGGCCGGGCGTCGGCATGTGCTCGCCATCCGACGAAACGATGCGGAGCTGCGCAGGCGGGTCTTCAGGCGCAGGTTGTTTCACCGATCTCGCGGAGTGCATCGCGCAGGGCTGTCATGAATCGACGTGCCACTGCCGGGGACAGGTGGATCGCGAGGCCCATCCCGGCCGAGCCGACCTCCTCGACGGTGAGGACGACTCTCGGCTCGGAATCGTCGTAGTCGTCGCTGATCGCGACGGCCCATGACACCGGTGCGAGGTCGTTCTCGAGCCCGCCGGGAACGTCCGTGGGGGAGGCCGGATAGTCGTCGATTGAACGTCGCAAGGGTAAACCTGACAAATATGATCGGAGTTATGTTGATTTGATGAGGAGATCGGAGTAGCTTCGCTCGGAATCCCGACTACATCGATCGGATTTTACCTCCCCCATGACCGACTCCCTCACCTCTCCCCATCCTGTCGATCTCCGCCGGCGGGCTGCGCTCACCCCCGACGCCGTTGCAGAAGCCAACCGCGATCTGGCCGATGCGACGCCTGCCGACATCGTTCGCTGGGCAAGCGAGCGCTTCGGCAGCCGACTGGTGCTGACCGCATCGTTCGCCGACACCACGCTGATCCACGTCGCCACCGCCGTCGATCCCGACGTCGAGGTGATCTTCCTCGACACCGGGTTCCATTTCGCAGAGACGCTGTACACGGTCCGCAGGGCGATGGAGCGTTACAGGCTCAACTTGACGGTGCTCCGGCCCGAGCCGGACGCGCCCGACCTGTGGGCCGTTGGAACCGCCGCGTGCTGCGCGGCACGCAAGGTCGATCCGCTCGACCGATACCTCGCGGACCACACCGACGCGTGGCTGAGCGGTCTCCGCCGTGCGGACCATCCGAGCCGCGCCGACGCCCCCATCGTGTCGATCGACCGACGCGGTCTCGTCAAGGTCAATCCACTGGCGATGATGACCGACGACCAGTACGGGGCGTACATCACCGAGCACGACGTGCTGCTCAACACCCTGCACCTCGACGGGTACGCCTCGATCGGGTGCTGGCCGTGCACCGAAACCTCGACCTCAGGTCGCGCCGGCCGGTGGGCCGGGAGCGACAAGACCGAATGCGGTTTGCACCTGTGAGCCGGCCCGCCTTCAATTCGCCGTACCCCGTCAACCTCGACCTACGAGGCCGGCGAGCCCTCGTGGTCGGCGGCGGCCACATCGCGGCACGCAAGGCCGAGGGTCTCCTCCGGGCCGGCGCCGCCGTCACGGTCGTTGCGCCGACCGCCGTCGCGGAGATCGCGCAGGACCCCGACATCCGATGGCACCGACGCGATTACCGCCGCGGCGAGGCGGCCTCGTATCGGCTCGCGATTGCGGCCACCGATGACCCGGCGGTGAACTCACAGGTTGCCCGCGACGGGGATGCCGCCAACGTGTTCGTGAACTCGGCCGACGATCCTGCGAACTGCTCGTTCATTCTGCCGGCGGTCGTGACGAGAGGTGATCTGCAGATCACGGTGTCGACCAACGGTCGCAGCCCGGCGATGGCCAGATGGGCCCGTCGCCGGCTGGAAGCGACCTTCACCGACGTGCATGCGAGTTTGCTCGACCTGCTCAGCGGGGTACGCGACGAAGCGCGTGAGCGGCTCGGGACGTCCGAGCTGCCCGGTTGGGACGACGTGATCGACGACGACCTGGTCGACCTCGTCGCTGCCGGTCACGTCGATGTCGCCCGGAGTTGCGTTCGCGACGCGCTTGGACTGAAAGGTGTCTCGTCATGACTGTCCACCTGGTCGGAGCTGGTCCCGGTGATCCGGACCTCCTCACCTTGCGGGCCGCCTCCCTGCTCGCCTGCGCCGATGTGATCGTGCACGACCGACTTGTCGACCGGCGGATCCTCGCCTCTGCGGCGCCATGGGCAGAGATCGTCGACGTCGGCAAGTCGCCCGGTTCGCGCCGCAACAGTCAAGGCGAGATCAACGCCATCCTCGTCGATCGGGGCCGCCGCTTCGACACGGTCGTGCGGCTCAAGGGCGGTGACCCGTTCGTATTCGGTCGCGGCGGCGAGGAGGCCGACGAGCTGCGCGCCGTCGGCCTCGACGTCGAGGTCGTCCCCGGCGTCAGCTCGAGCATCGCGGCTCCAGCGGCGGCCGGGATCCCCGTCACGATGCGTGGCGTGGCGAGCGGCGTCACGATCGTGACCGCGCATCAGGATCCGCACAACGACCGGCGCCTCGACTGGAACGCGCTGGCGAACGCCGGAACCACGCTGGTCGTCCTGATGGGGGCGTCTCGTGCCCGTTCGATCTCCGAGCGACTGATCGCCGGCGGCATGGCGAGCACCACACCGGTCGCGATCATCACATCGGCGACGTGTGAGGACGAGCAAGTCGTACGTACCTCGCTCGCCGCGCTCGGCGATGAGCGTGTGCGCAACCCGTCGACGATCGTGATCGGCATGGTCGCCGGTCGAGATGTGCTGCGCGATCGTCCCGAACTCGCCGCCATCGCCACCCTTGCTGCAGAAGGAGCGAAGCCATGACCGTGCTCGACGAACGCGCAGGACTCGACCTGCTGCCCGATCATGGGATCCGCGTGCTCCCACCCGACCAATGGGACCACGACCAGGTCGCCGACATCGCGAAGTTCCGCGCTCAGCTCGCCGGGTACCTGGCCGGCAACGTGCCCGAGGACGTGTTCCGTGTGTTCCGGCTCACAAACGGCATCTACGGTCAGCGTCAGGGTGGCACCAACCAGATGGTTCGCGTCAAAGTGCCCTACGGTTCGATGACCCCGGAACAGCTCGAGATGATGGCACACATCTCCGAGCGGTACAGCAGATGTTGGGGACACATCACCACGCGCCAGAACCTCCAGTTCCACTTCATCGAACTACGCGACATCCCCGACGTGATGGAACACCTCGCCTCGGTCGGCCTCACCAGCCGCGAGGCGTGCGGCGACACGGTCCGCAACATCCAAGGTTGCCACCTCGCCGGCGCCTGCCCCCAAGAGGTACTCGACATCACCCAGTGGGCCGAGGCCGCCTTCCAGCACTTCGTGCGCAACCCGCTCGGCCAGCGCCTGCCCCGCAAGTTCAAGATCAACTTCTCGGGCTGCGCCACCGACTGCGGCCAAGCGATGTTCAACGACACCGGGGTGATCGCAGTCAGCCGAACCGGGCGTGACGGAGAAGTCGAACGCGGTTTCCGCGTCTACATCGCCGGCGGGCTCGGGGCGAACCCGCACCCGGCGCTGGCGCTCGAAGAGTTCACCACCCGCGAGGAACTCCTGCCCACGATCGAGTCGATCCTGCGCGTCTTCGATGGGGTCGGCAACCGCGACAACAAGCTCCGGGCACGCATGAAGTGGCTGGTCGACACGCTCGGGATCGACGAAGTCCGCCGTCGCGTCCTGACCACCCGAAAGTTCCTGGTCGCATCGGCGACGTGGCCGGGTGGCGTCCCGGCCGAAGTGGTCGAGCACGGCGATGATCCCGCCGGCACGCTCGACGACGGCGACATCACCCGCATCGGCCAAGGGGTCGACCGTGCCACCTTGTCGAGCACACCGGTCAGCATCGGCGGCCTGTCGCCGTACGTGCGCTGGCATCACGTCAATGTCGTGCGCGGTGCCGCCAACGGCTCGGTGTCGGCCTACGCCCACGCCGACCTCGGCGACATCACCGCCGAACAGTTCCGCGCCCTGGCCTCGATCCAGCGCGACCTCGCCGCCGGGATTCGCCTCACCAACCGTCAGAACGTCGTGTTCCGGGACCTCGCCGAGGAACAGCTCCCGTCGCTGTACGAACGGCTCGACGCGATCGGCATGGCCCAGCCCGGTGCCGAGCTCGCACGCGACGTCGTCGCCTGCCCCGGCGCCGACACCTGCAACCTCGCCGTCACCCAGAGCCGCGGTCTTGCCAAAGCGATTGGGGATCGACTCGAGGAGGAGGGGCTCGCCGAAGTCGGCGGGGTACGAATCAACATCTCCGGCTGCACCAACTCGTGTGGACAACACCACGCCGCCGACATCGGGTTCTTCGGAGCCGAACGCCGCGCCGACGGACGTTCGGCACCCGGCTACCAGATGCTGCTCGGGGGATACGTGGGCCAGGAACAGATCCACTTCGGCGACAAGGCGCTTCGCCTGCCGGCCAAGAACGCAGCAGAGGGTGCAGTACGGGTGATCCGCCGATTCGCCGGCGAACGAATCGCGGGCGAGACGTTTCGCAACTGGCTCGACCGGGCCGGCGGCGCGTCCGCACTGGGAGCCGAGCTGAACGAACTCGACGCCTTTCCGGCCTTCGACGAAGACCCCGACTTCTACACCGACTACAGCGAGACCGCCCCGTACATCGCAGACATCGGCGAGAGCGAATGCGCCACATGACCAGCCCGATCACTCGGCGTCGCGACCTCGATCGAGGCGAAAGTCACCGCGAACCGCCGCACACGAACGCGTCTGTCGCCCGGACAAGCACCCCTGAACCCGCAGGCCAAGATCTCGGGGGCGGCCGAGGGTTCGCCAAACGCATGCCGATGGCCGGACGCACCCCGACAACGCCGACGCCCGAGCGGGTGACCCGTTCAGTCGTCGTCGATGTCGGTCGTGCCGTCGTCGAGGTAGTCGATGTTCTGGAGCGGCTCGATGGCAGCCGTGACGATCCCTGCGAGGTTGGCGACGATCCGCTTCCAATAGCGGTACAGCATCGCGCGGGGGACCGCCCAGTGGCCGGGCTCGTCGGACTGCATGTACTCGCGGACCTTGGCGCCGAACGCCTCGTTGAGGGCCATCGATCGCGCGAGGAACTTCTTCGCTTCCTCGGCGTCCTGCGACGCGAGCAGGTCGGCCGCCTCGACATACATGCGCGAGATCTCCTGGCGGCGAGCGACGAACTCGTCGATGTCGGGTGAGCCCACAAGCGAGACCCCGTCGTCTGCGAGATCGAAGATGTTCTTCGCCTGGTCGCCGATCCGTTCGATCTTCTTGAGCAGCAGGGTGTAGCCGAGGACGAGGCCGATGTCGCCGCCCCCTCGAACGGAGACGTGGACCACCAGCTCGGAGCGAAGTCGCTGCTCGGCTTGGTTGATCCGCTCATCGGTGGACTTGATGTCGGCACCGACCGAGCGAGGGTCGGTACCGCTCAGCACGGCCGTCGAGGCGAGGTCGAACGAATGACGAGCGTCCCCGAGCATCGAGATCGTCTGTTGAGAGATGTGCTCGAGCCCGGACTCGCTCTTGCGGAAGAAGGACATGACCATGAGAGACCTCCTGGGACCTCAGCGGAAGACTGCCACACCGATCAGCGGGATGACGATGAAGGTGCCGACCACATAGGCGACGGCGATCATCCGACGCTCGACCGCGATCTCGGCCAGCTTCTCGGCGGCGAGGATCGGCAGCGGGCGCATCAGCGGAATCACGTACAGGATGAGGATACCGGCGACGTTGAAGGTGGTGTGGACGAGCGCGATCGTGAGGGCCTCGGGCACGCTCGTGGCGAGCGCGGCGAGGAGCGCCGTGATCGTGGTCCCGACGTTCGCTCCGAGCGTGACCGGGTAGGCGTTCTTGAGCTGGATCACCCCGGCCGCCGACATCGGGATGAGGATCGACGTCGTGATGCTCGAGCTCTGGACCGCGACCGTGATGAGCAAGCCGACGATGATCGCAACCGCGCCGCCACCACGGCCGAGGATGGCGTTCATCGACCGCTCGACCCGCTCGGCGATGAGCGCTTTCATGTTCTTCGTGATGAAGACGAGTGCCCCGAGCACGATGACGAGGCCTGTCGACACCATGAGCGTGCCGAGCACGTTGGGGTTGTCGACGAAACTCCCGATCGCGTCCTCGATCCAGCCGACCGGTTCCTTCACCCACTTCTTGATCGGGCTCTCCCAATCGGCACCCGACGACCCGACGAGCTTCTCGCTGATCCACTCTGCGGTCGAGGACAGGACGCCGGTCGCGAGCTCGAGTGGCAGCAGGATCGCGACCGCCATCACGTTGAAGAAGTCGTGCACCGTCGCCGCTGCGAACGCTCGACGGAACTCGTTCGACTGCCGGACGTGGCCCAACGACACGAGCGTGTTGGTGACCGTGGTACCGATGTTGGCGCCCATCACCATCGGCACAGCGGCCTCGATGCCGAGCGCACCCGAGGCAACGAGCCCGACGATCACCGACGTGCTCGCCGACGACGATTGGACGAGCACCGTGCCGAGGATGCCGACGAACAAGCCGGCGAGCGGATGATCGACGTTGGCGAACAGCTTCTCCTGGGTGTCGGCGCCCATGACCTTGATGCCGCCCTCGAGCGAGGACACGCCGATCAGGAAGACATAGACCAGGAGGATCACCAACGCCGCCCGTGCGGGACGATTGAGCGGGAAGACGCGGGCGAGCGCCGGCGGGAGCGATGGCATGACGAGGCGAAGATAGCTGCGTTCGCACCGAGGTCGACAGGCTGGCAGTCGTACAGCAGAACCACCGAGTGATTCAGTGTTGCGAGACCCGCTCGGAGGTGCCGCCCCGCGACCCGAGTCGCGGTCGTGTTCAAGATGCCCGATGTAGGCATCGACCTTCGGGTTCACCAGGTCTCCGATCTGCGAACGCACCGGGCATCACTGCCTGCCGGCGCCCTGTGCATGGGTACCTCCGGGCTGGTTCGGGCGACGGCGACGTGGCATGGTGAGAGTCGTGGCGAACGACTCCGACGACGCGGCGGAAGTGCTTCGGCTGTACATTCCCGAACCGGCACGCGGGCACCGTCCGGCCGATCTGGTTCGCTTCGTCAGCGATGCCGGTGAGATGAAGCGGCCTGCGCTCGACGAGAAGGTCGAGCGTGTCGCGTTGATGCGCAAGCAACTCGTACGGGTGCTCGACGACGACGGTCAGGCGGTCGGGGAATGGGCGCCCGAGCTGTCGGCCGCCGAGAAGCTGGCCGGGCTGCGCGACATGATGACCGTACGCAGCTTCGATGCGCGGATGCTCCGGGCGCATCGGCAGGGCAAGATCTCGTTCTACATGCAGTCGCTTGGCGAGGAGGCGATCGCCTGCGCCCAGCAGCGGGCGTTGCGGCCCGGCGACATGCACTTCCCGACGTACCGCCAACAGGGATTGTTGATCTCGTCGGGGTATCCGATCGTCGAGATGATGAACCAGATCCTCTCCAACGAGATGGATCCGTTGAAGGGACGCCAACTTCCGGTGCTGTACTCGTCGAAGGCGCACGGGTTCTTCTCGATCTCGGGCAATCTCGCGACGCAGTACATCCAGGCGGTCGGGTGGGCGATGGCGTCGGCGTTGCGAGGCGGAAGCGAGATCGCCTCGGCGTGGATCGGCGAGGGTGCGTCGGCCGAGTCCGATTTCCACGCCGGGCTGGTGTTCGCGTCCACCTACCAGGCGCCGGTCGTCCTCAACATCGTGAACAACCACTGGGCGATCTCGACTCCCGAGGACTTCGCCCGCGGTGCGTCGGCGACGTTCGCCGATCGCGGGTACGGCTTCAGTATCCCTGCGTTGCGCGTCGACGGCAACGATTACCTGGCGGCCTACGCAGCCTCGCGGTGGGCGGCCGAACGTGCTCGTGCCAACCTCGGCCCGACCCTGTTGGAGTGGATCACGCTCCGGCGCGGTGCGCACTCCACGTCTGACGATCCGTCGGTGTACCGACCCGACCACGAGCTCGAGTCGTTCCCACTCGGCGATCCGATCGATCGTCTCCGTCGGCACCTGATCGCCGACGACGCTTGGGACGTCGATCGGCACGAGGACCTCCAGCGGGAGGTCGATGCCGAGGTGGACACTGCGTTCGCGGAGGCAGATTCGCACGGTTCGGTGAAGAGCGGCGTGATCCCGAACCCGCGGACGATGTTCGACGACGTGTTCCACGAGTTGACGCCGCACCTGATCGAGCAGCGCGAGCAGGCGGGCGGCTGATGGCGTACGTCGTGAGCTCGTCCGGGCACCAGCTGGCGTCGGGCGTGAGGGGAGGCGGTTGAGTTGCCGTCGATGACGATGATCGAGGCGATCCGCGACGCCCACTCCATCGCCATGGAGCGCGATGACAAGGTGGTCGTGTTCGGCGAGGACGTCGGCTACTTCGGTGGGGTGTTCCGCTGCACCCAGGGGTTGCAGGAGCGGTTCGGCAACCACCGCTGCTTCGATACCCCCATCAACGAGTCGGGCATTGTCGGAGCGGCGGTCGGCATGGCGGCATACGGGTTGCGGCCGTGTGTCGAGATCCAGTTCGCCGATTACATGTACCCGGCGTACGACCAGATCGTGTCCGAGGCCGCCCGCTTGCGGCACCGCTCCGCAGGCGACTTCACTGCGCCGCTCGTGATCCGGATGCCGACCGGCGGTGGCATCTATGGCGGCCAGACGCACTCGCAGAGCCCCGAGGTGCTGTTCACCCACGTCGCCGGCCTGAAGACCGTCGTGGTCTCGAATCCGTACGACGCGAAGGGGTTGCTGATCGCGGCGATCGAAGACGACGACCCGGTGATCTTCCTCGAACCCAAGCGTGTGTACAACGGTCCCTTCGACGGACATCACGACCGGCCGATCGTCCCGTGGTCGCAGCACCGGCTCGGCATGGTCCCCGACGGGTACTACACGGTCGAGATCGGTGCGGCACGCGTCCACCGCGAGGGCGCCGACCTCACTGTGCTCACCTACGGCACCCTCGTGCACGTGGCCGAGGCCGCAGCCCGCGAGCACGAGATCGACGCCGAGGTGATCGATCTGCGAACGCTGCTGCCGCTCGACGTCGAGACGATCGTCGCCTCGGTCGAGAAGACCGGGCGTTGCCTGGTGCTCCACGAGGCAACGCTGACCTCTGGCTTCGGCGCCGAACTGAGCGCAACCGTCCAGGAGCGTTGCTTCTACCACCTCGAGGCGCCGATCGCGCGGGTGTGTGGCTGGGACACGCCCTACCCGCACGCGCTCGAATGGTCATACTTCCCGGGCCCCGACCGCGTCGGTCGCGCAATGCGGGAGCTGCTGTCTCGATGAGCGTCTTCCGGATGAAGCTGCCCGACGTCGGCGAGGGCGTCGCCGAGGCCGAGCTCGTGTCGTGGCTCGTCGCCGTCGGCGATCAGGTGACGCCCGCGTCGGTGTTGGCCGAGGTGCTCACCGACAAAGCGACGATCGAGGTCTCGTCACCGGTCACGGGCGTCGTGAGCGCGCTTCATGGTGACCCGGGTGACGTGCTGGCAGTCGGCAGCGACCTGATCGAGATCGACACCGTTGAGATCGAGGGGGATCAGGCCAGATCGCCGACGCCGACCGACCCGACCGAGACGGCCGGACCATCGACGCTGGCGCCACCTCCGAAACCAGCCGTCGAGCGCGCCCGCGCGACCGCCGCACCGGCGGTTCGTGCCCGCGCCCGTTCGCTCGGGATCGAACTCGACACGGTGGCAGGTTCCGGCACCGACGGTCGGGTCGTACACGCCGATCTCGATCTCGTCATCGCCCGCGGTGGATCGGCGTCGAGGTCGTCTGAGTCCGACGAGGGTCGGCCCGAGGCGGTGCGCGGCGTGCGTCGGCGCATCGCCGAGCGCCTGACGGCAGCGTGGACCGAGATTCCCCACATCACCTACGTCGACGCCGTCGATGCCACCGAACTCGAGCGGCTGCGCAGCGAACTCAACAAGAGGAACAAGGAGCACGGCGGCCCCCGGCTCACGATCCTGCCGTTCCTTGCCCGGGCGATGGCGATCGCCTGTCAAGAACAGCCGCGCATCAATGCGCACTACGACCATGCCAATGAGACGCTGACGACGTTCAACGCTGTGCACGTCGGAATCGCGACCCAGGCCGACGACGGCTTGCTGGTTCCAGTTGTCCGCCATGTCGAGGCGATTGGCATCTGGGAACTGGCCGCTGAGATCGCCCGAGTCACCGCGGCTGCCCGCGATGGCACCGTCAGGCGTGAGGAGCTGTCGGGCTCGACGATCACGATCACGTCGCTTGGTGCGCTCGGGGGACTCGTGACGACACCGATCCTGAACCCTCCGGAAGTGGCGATCGTGGGCGTCAACAAGATGGAGACCCGACCGATCTGGGCGAACGACCGGTTCGAGCCGCGTCAGCAGTTCAACCTGTCGTCGAGTTTCGATCACCGCATGATCGACGGCTGGGACGCAGCGACGTTCGTGCAGCGGATCAGGTCGCTGCTCGAGACACCGGCCCTGCTGTTCATCCCCGACGACTGATCTCCCCTCGCCCCGCAGGCGCGCTCCGTTCATGCATGTCGCGAAGCGCCTTCCGGCTTTCCTCGCAGCGACGCGACACGATCGACGGCCCTCGGCGCGTCGATGAGCCGGCGACGGGTAGCGGCGCTTGCGGTTCCAGTTGCTCGGGGTAGTCGATCAGCGCGGTCGAATGGTCGATCGCGATCGTCGCCATCGACCGGTCGTTGTCGGAGAAGGTGGCGTGTACCGGTCGCAACCCTTCGACGAACCCGGCGACGAACTCGACGGCGCAACCGTTCTGGCAGTCGTCGACGGGTGGGGACTGGGCGGTCTGTTCGGCGAGTGGGTGTCAACATCGCTGCCGGTCAGACCCCCACCTACGACCTCGTCTGCGACGACAGCGGCAGCTCTTCGGCGGCCACCTTCTGGTCGCACATGACAGCGATCCGCTCGCCCGCTGTCTGCGTTTCCCTCCACGACCGTCGCAAACGGAGTCCTCAACCGAAATGAACAAGCGATGACTGAGCCGACATGGCGGAGGCCGTGGCGGTCGACCGGCGCGCCGACCCGAGTGACCTCCGACCGGCTGCGCACGACCCGAGGACGAGGATCACGGGGGCTCGCGAACACCACGAGAGGCGCGGTCAATGTCGGACGGCGTTGAAGTGGGCCCGGTGTCTGAACTCACGCCGGCACGGTGCAGGGTGCCGGCCGACACGCCGTGGGGAACGCCGACGGTGAGTTGTTTGCGATCACCCGACGGTGCCGACAACCTCCATGCCGACCTCGCCAACGGCAGCATCGACGAGGCCGGTTGTCTCGTGTGCCCGTGGCACGGCTCCGAGCATGACGTCGATCGGCGCGATGGTGATCGGACCCCAGGAAGTCTTCGCCAAGATCCCGGCCCTCGGAGCCGCTTTCAGAGCTCTCACATCGGTGCTACCGCTCGGACGGGGCGGTCTCGTCGAACGCGACGCCACGCTCTACGTCGAGTGATCTTCGACGCAGCGCTATCGCGGGCCCAGCATGGTTCGATGAACCCGGACTCCGTCTCCGAAGCAGTCGCAGATCGCGTCTGCTTCGCCGGCGACGCCGACACCGTGACAGCTCGTGGCCGCTCGTCCGCTGTCGAGCGGGATGCTCAGGCCGGCGTGAGGCGGATCTCCTGTCGACCGTCGGTGCGGGCGAAGACCACGATCGGCACGATCCAGTCGACGGGTGTGAAGTGGATGGTGTCGGTGTGCTCGCAGCGAACCAGGTTGAACGGTTGGGTGTCGGGGAAGCCGCGGCCCGACCACACTTCGACGGCGCAGGCCGTCTGGAGACCTTCGGTGGAGTAGTCGATGTCGGTGTCGGTGATGTAGACGATCGTGTCGCCGATGCCCTCGAGGTGTCGCTCGTCGCCGCCCGTGCCGAGGTCCTCTGCGGTGACGACGGTCGGTGAGGGGTCGGTGTAGATGTCGACGGCTCCGACGGCGTCGCCGAAGACCGGGTCGATGACGACTTCGTAGGTGGCGTCGTCGGGCAACCACACGTAGGCCTCGCCGTTGAACCAGTCGTCCTCGGGCCCGGCGCCGATGCTGCCACCCGCTCCGGAGTCGCACAGCGTGGCGCGTGCGAGGTCATCGTCGGTGTCGGTTCGCTGCACGACCATGTCGATGAGACCACCTTCGGGACACAGCTCGATGCGTGCGAGCAGCACGCTGCCTGCGCGTGCCTCGATGGCACCCGCGAGCGTGTCGCCGCCGAGCGTGATCGTCGGTTCGCCGGTGCGGCCCGACACGCCGTCGGTCGGCGGTGCCGATGGCGGAGTGTCGGGCACGACGACGAGGTCGACGTCGTCCGCGGCCCTCTCGTCGACCACGTCGCTGTACACCGTCACGTACTCGCCGACACCAGTGACGGACACGTCGTAGGCACAGGCAGCGACCTCGTCCGACAACGCCAGTGGACCGAGCGCATCGGTGCACGCCGCAGTCGCAGCAGGATCGAACGTCAGCTCGACGTCGCCCGGGTGCGGCACACGGAACGTCGCCGGAGACTCGCCTTGGAGGTAGTCGAACAAGGTGCTGTCGTCATCGACGGCCCATTGCAGCACGAACGGTGACTCGTCGCGGGCCGCATCGGAGGTGTCGACGAACGTGCCGTCGGCGAGTTCCAGATCGTTGGTCAGGTCGCCGTCGGCCGAGCCGAGCAGGCCGACCATCCGACCTGCCCGATCGGCCCTCGTCTCGATCGACACGAACCATCCAAAGAACCACCGCAGTTGTACGACCGTGCCGTCGGGCCACGAGATCGACGGCATCGTGCCCGTCAACGATGCGCGTGCCTCGCCCACATCGACGTCGGCACCGTCGACCATGGTGCCGTCGAGGAGCACGGTGGGCGCTGCCTCACTGTCGAGAGCGGGCATCGTGAACGTGAGACGGTGCCCACCGGTGCCGATCGCAACCGCAGTCGTGCCGGCCCCGGCGCCGACGGGTTCGTGCCGGGTCTGCACTTCGAGGTCGCCGTCCGGGTCGCGAGCGAGCACGAACTCGCCGAGGGTCACCACGTCGTACGGCAGGCCGTCGAAGGTGCGCAGATGTGGGTCACCGTTGGAGTGCCCGGACGGCGCCGGCACGGGTCGGTCGCACTGGTCGTCGTCCCACTCCTCGGCCCTGACGTGGGCCAGGCCGGCCGTCTCGTTGACGGCGAACGAGAACATCATGGCGGTCGAGATCATCGGAACCCCAGCCGGCTCGGCGCCCGGGCACGCGCACTGGTGATCGGCAAAACAGAAGTAGCCCGTTTCCCCTTCGGCCACGTTGACGGTGCCGATCGACGCCCGCGTCGTGAGCGGCCCGCCGATCGGTGTGACGCTGACCAGGTCGACGCCTTCCATGTCGACGAAGAACGGCGCATGCACCCAGTCGCCCTGGCCGTGGATGATTCGCTCGCCGACCCCGCCGCCGTCGATGATCTGCGGATCGTTGAGCCGGGCAGGGATGTCGCCCTCCGGGAAGGACAGGAACCACGGCTCACTCCAGGTGGGCTGCTGGAACGAAGACGTGTCCCAGTCGCTTCGGAACAGCAGGCCGTCGAGCCCGCCTGCGTACAGCAGCTCCGCGGTCGTCAACGTCGGGGTCGGAACCATCGTCCGCATGGCTCCGTACACGTCGCGGCGCATGTCGTGGGCGTGCTCCCACAGTGGCCAGGCGTCGTAGTTCCGCGCCTCGAGACGGCGCGGAGTGGCGTGATCGAACCATGTCCGCTCGAGCATCCAACTGGTGGGCTCGTCGCGGTACAGGTCGGCGGCCGCCCAGTCAGCGCCCCCTTCGATCAGCCAACCCGGTTGAGGGTTCGGTCCGCTGCCCTGCCACCGGCCCTGGAAGCAGTGGAACATCTCGTGGGCGAAGACGAACGCGATCGCGACCGGCGTCGACCACGTCTCATCGGCCCACATCAGCGGCCACACGCGGATCTCACAGACTCCCTCCTCAACATGGGCATCCATCAGGCCGCCTCCGGTGTTCTTCGTGCCGAGAGGAACGATCGACATCTCGATCGCCACGCCCGGGTGGTCGGGGAGGTGCGCATCCCAGCGCTGCCACACGCTCTCGAGGATGATCGGGTACTGATCGAACGGCTCGGTTGCGGGTCGACGAAAGCCGGAGATGCTCGTGGGTGGAGCTTGCTGGTCGGAGAGCGTCATGACGCCGTCGGGGGTGATCGTCGCTGCGAGCTCGCCAGCGTCGAGGTACTCGTCGATCACCACCTGCTGCGCGGCCGAGAACCGGCCACGCATGGAGTGGGCGAGCCGGAGCGGTGTGTAGTCGCCGAGGCCGTCACCCGGTGGTAGATCGGTCGGGGTCTGACCCGACAGATCGGGCATCGTCAGCCCGATGATGTCGACCGCCATCTGGGGTGTGATCTCCTCCACCTCGCCCAGTTCAACCGCGAGCTCCTCCGATCGTGTCGCCGCCTCCCACGGCTCTGGCTCGATGTCGGGCAGCCGAGGCAGCTCGGACTCGAAATCCGACTCGGACTCGGACTCGGACTCGGACTCAGGCTCGGACTCGGGATTCGGATCGGGTGCTGTGTTCACACCACTCGACGCGGTCGAGGTCGGAACTGCCTCCGACGACGCCGGCTCCTGGCCACCTCCGGTGCAGGATGCAGCTACGCCAGCCAGTACCAGGAGGCCGACACAACGACGCATCGGCCGTCGAGTGTTCATCGATCAGGCCCACTCGACTCGGCATCCGGAATCGACAACGAGACGACCTCGAGAGACCTCCGATAGCGCACACCATCAGACGAGAACTCCATGCGCCAAGAGTAGGACGGCAGGAAGAAGCTGTGGGCCGAGTTCGCATTGCCGTCGCCGCTCACGCCGACCACACGTCCCCGAATCACGACTGATTCTCGACCGAATCTCGACGACGACCCACGCTCAACCCACCCGGGTGCAGCCCGGGAGCGTCGGCGTCGCCCATGTCGATGTCCGCGAAGTTGAGCGTGCCGGCGACGGGGTCGTCGAAGAAGTAGAAGCCCTGACCGATCTCGCCGGTGGAGAAGGCAACGTCACCGAACCCGTCGAGCACGTCACCTCGTCGAAGATGTCGGGGTCGATGAAGTTCGCAGCGGGCACCGGGTCGCCACTGAACACCTGGGCCGTGACGACCGACGGGGCGAGGTCGTCGAGATCCTCGGCGCCCTCGATCGTCCCCCACGTGCACACGAGCTGTGAGGGCCACCGATCCTGGTTCGACTTGCGTTTGACGGCGGTGGATCGTGGGTACCTGCGACCTCGCTGCATCGTCAGGTCGATCATCGAGCCGGAGGACGGACGTTCGACCTCGCGAAGGTGCGGTGCCGAGAGAGGAGGCAGCATGTCCGGTATGGACCTGGCCGGGTCGTCGGGCGGTGATGAGCCGACGACCGCGATCGACGAGCAGTTCCGGGCTCTGATGGAGGGCATCCGGACATCGCTCCCGGGTGCGCAGGTACTCTTCGCGTTCCTGCTCACCGCCCCACTGCAGTCCCGGTTCGCCGACGTGACCGAGCTCGAACGAGCAGCATTCGCGGTGGCGTTCTACTCCTCGGGTATCGCCTCGGTGCTCCTCATCGCGCCGAGCGTTCATCAACGGGTCCGCGCCCCGATCACCGGACTTCCCCGTCGGTCGAAGCGCCATCTGATCTGGGCGACGTGGGTGGCCATCGTCGGTTCGATCGCCATGGGCGTCGCGATGCTTGCGACCGTCCTGCTCGTGTCGAGGTTGATGTTCGGTTCGTCCGTTGCGCTGGCCGCAACGGTGCTCAGCGCAGCGGTGGTCACCTGGTCCTGGTTCTACCTGCCGATCGTCACGTTCAGCCGAACCGGACGGTCGGGTCCGGGAGTGGCAGGGGACGAAGCGCCGAGCAGCGGGTGACGGCTCGTCGACGCGCATCCGATGGGACGACAGCATGGCCCGATGGCATGGGACGATGGCATGGGACGATGGCATGGGACGATGGCATGGGACGATGGCATGGGACGATGGCAGGGTCGGGAGATCTGGAATCGTCACCGGCAGGTGGGGACTGGTCGCCACCCAACCGATCAGGTTCATCGGTTCCGCCCCCGGCCCGGCGCCGCCGTGCACGCCTCGGCGCCGAGCCCGGGCCGGCGGAGCGCCCGGATCCCACGCCGGTGGGTCGACCGGCGCTCGATCTCGACCTCGTTCTCGGTCGGCACGATCGTCTGGGCGACCGGCTTCCGTCCGTCCTACCCCGGGCTCGGCGACTCCCTCCTCGATGCCGCGGCCGCCTGATCCGCGACGGTGGTGTCCCGCCGGTGCCGGGCATGTACGTGTCCGGCCTCCCGTTCCTCCGCCGCGCCGAGTCGAGCTTCGTCGACGGCGTCGGCCCCGACGCCCGGGAGCTCTCCGACCACCTGTCCAGCCGCCTCGAACGGACCGCTGTGCACCCGTGACGTAGCGCCATCACCGATCCGGCGATCTTGCTCGCCAAGTTCTCTCCCCGTGCCGAATCGACGTACCCGTTCGGCTACGTGCCGCACCTCGACGAGGCGATCGGATGGTCGGACCTCTGGCGCCGGTGTGCGAGCAGATGGGTGTGCGCTACATCGATCCGCGCGACGAGGTCGGCGCCGTGTCGATGCCGTGGGCAGCGTGTCGGTGATGGTCGCGGAGGCCATGCACGGTGCGATCACAGCTGACGCCCTGCGGATTCCGTGGGTGCCGGTGCACACGAGTCGACGACCGCATCGTTCAAGTGGACCGATTGGTGCCAGTCGATGGGGCTGGACTTCGGGCCCCACCGGCTCGTGAACGCGGCGCGTTGGGGGGACCTGCTGGGTCTTCGGAGTCCGGCGTTGGAGCGCATCGCCGGGTCACTGTTCGAGGCCCACCTCCGACGTGTCGCGTCGAGATGCCGCCCGGTGCTCAGCGCCGCGGACGTGCACGCGGAGAAGCTGGAACGACTCGAGATCGCGCTCGAGCAGCTGCGATCGGATGTTGCAGCCGGCGACTACACCCTCGATCGCTGACGGTGTCCCGGCACGGCCGGCACCGTCGATACCGCCCTCGCACGGCCGAGCCCGCTCAAGGACGGCAGATTCGACGCCGATGAACCAGTGGGGGTCCATGAAAGTTGCGGAACGGTTCCGTACACTGAAAGCGATCATCATGCGTGAGCGACATCAACGATTCGACGACGATCAGGCACACGAGTTGGCGCTCGAATTGCTGGCTGCGGTGGCCGGTTCCGATTGCCTCTCGCAGGTCTGCTGGGATTGTGACCACCACCTGCAGGGACACGTGGTCGTGGGCGGTCAGCACCTGGTCGTGATCGCTCCTCGTGACGACGAACACGCCCCGCTCGTGCTGCCGGAGAGCGAGTGGGACGCACTTCGTCGCGGTGCGCTCACCGCCGTCTGATCACGCCTCGACCCGGGCCGTCTGTCTCATCCGCCATCTGTCTCATTCGGGGTCTGACCCCGAACGAGACGGCGCCAGGATGCCGGGCGACTTGGGGAGGACGGCCACGACGATCGTCCCACGATGCTCGTCGGGTTCGATCGTCAGCGAGCCTTGATGTTCCGCAACTCGCTCACGCATCGAGCGGATGCCGAGGTGACCAGGTCGCGGACGTAGGTCGTCGGTCGTGACGCCGATGCCGTCGTCGACGATCCGGAGCTCGAACACGTCGTCGTGGTCGCCGAGTGTCACGTCGACCCTCCCGGCGCGACCGTGCAACACGGCGTTGGCGATCGCTTCGCGTGCGACCCGGACGATCGTCGATGCGTGCTGGAGCGAAATCGGGGAGGACACCTCGTCGCTGATCGTCAACTCGATCGGTGTCGATGCGATCAGTGACGCGACCGAGTCGCCGAGCGCCCGTGACCACTCCTGACTTGCGACGTCGGGTTCGGCCAGTTGGCCCAGTGAGTCGCGTAGCGCCGCAATCGAGCGATCGAGCTCGGCATGGATCGCTCGCACCGGCGTGTCGGCGTCGTCGGCTTCGCTCAGCGCTCGCAGCTGCGAGCTGACCGCTTCGAGGAGCTCGAGCGGACCGTCCTGCAATCGCAGGGCGATGTCGTGGCTGACGCGTCTGCGGGTCTGCTCGATCTGGTCGTACACCGCTTGCGCGAGGTCGATCGTCTGGTGGAAGTCGGTCGTGTCGAGGGTCGCGAGCAGGGCACCGGCGAACGCTCCGGATGCATCGGAACGTGGCGACGCCGACACCTGCGTCCAACGTTGCTGACCGACGGCGTTGCGGCGTTGCCAGTCGAATCGGATCGCCTCGCCCGCCTGGACCTTGCGCACGTACGGACCGAGCCGCTCATAGTCGCCGGGGGCGAAGAGGTGATCGAAGGGCAGCCCCAACATGTCGGCCGCGGGACGCTGCATCGCGGTCGCGTAGGACTCGTTCACGAAGGTGACGGTCAGGTCGGCATCGATCTCCAACAGGCCTTCGTGAGAAGCCGCGGCGAGCGCCCGCCAATCGGCGTCGTCCAACGGGCTGACACCTGTGGGCGGCTCGGTGTCGGACTCCGGCCGGTCGAGACGCCGGGTCGGGGTGGCGACCGCGATCTCGACCGAGGACGCGTCCAGCCGCGGCAGCCATGATTCGGCGACCTGGACGTGTCGGTCGTCGCCGTCTGCCGGGTCCTGCCACGTGACCTCGAGCGATCCCCCCTTCGCCCGGGCGTAGGCAGCTGCCGCGCTGATCTGGGATTCGAGCAGCACGTCCGAGTAGCGGGAACCGACGTCGGAGGAGATCGCGATGGCGAGACGGTGTCCGTCGTTCGCATCCTCGAGCTCGACATCGATCCGGCGCGGGTTCCCATCGACGACGCACGCTGCGATGACCTCGTGAACGAACACGAAGAGCGTCTCGATCGTCGATCGATCGAGGCGGGTCCGCAGCCGATCGGTCACACTGAGGTCGACCGGTGTGCCGGCGAGGAGCGGTGCCGCCCACCGCTCGAGCTGCTCCCCGGCGGTCTCGCGCTCACTGTGAGTCAACTCCGCCAGGAGGTGTCGGAGCTCCGCGCTGGCGTCGCTGATCGATCGGCTCAGACGTCCGGCGACGTCCGGGTGGAGTCGGGTCGCCGGCGCGCTGGCGACCCGGAGGGTCAGCGCGGCCAGGATCTGGATGGGTCCGTCGTGGATGTCGCGTTCGATCCGCCGCCGGAGCTCCTCCTCCACCGCGGTCAGGCGTTGCTGGGCGCGGCGGCGGTCGAGCTGGGCACGGCGGAGATCCGTGACGTCGTGGACGACTGCGATCACCCCGCGCCCGCCGTCGGTGCCGTCGGGACGCGGCACGAGCATGAGTCGAAGGAACCGCGTCTCGGCATCGACCGATCGTCGCTGGACCTCGAGGCGCACCGTCGTGCCACTGCCGAGCGTCTCGGCGATGGCACTTCGCGGTGCGGTGATTCCGGGGAGCAGCACTGCGAGGTCGGTGCCCGTGAGCGCGGTGACGTCGGAACCGAACGCCGCTGCGAACGGCTCACTGACGAAGGCGATGCGCCAGCGGGGATCGACCAGCGCCATTCCGTCGTGCGACGCTTCGACGATCTCGGCCCAGCGCTCGGCGGCGTTGGACGGAGTCGGCCGACCCGGTTCCATCATCGGTAAGCCGCTCGTCGTGGTTCCTGACCCGTCCTCCACCACCTCTCGGCACGCTACTCGCGGTCCGGGAGAGTTGCCGTCCTGAGCTCGAGTCCTGCGAAGTCACCCGACGTGCGCCATCGGTCGATGTAGTCGAAGAACGCGACCGGTCCCTCCGGATAGCCGACGCTGTTGAGCAGACCTCGCCGGCCGGCCGAGCGGCCCTCGTTGTTGTAGTAGCCCGGCGTGCAGTCGGGGTCGTTGCCGAACCGCCGACCGCCATGTTCGAGCCGACGGACCCATGCCGCCTCGGCTTCGGCCGTCACCTCGACCTCCTGGGCGCCGACGTCGAGCGCGTGGCGCAGAATGGCGGCGATCGTCTCGCCGGCTTCGACGAGGTTGTGGGGGATGTTCGAGATGAGGTTCGCGGCTTGGGTCGGCCCGACGACGAAGGCGTTCGGGAAGCCGTGGACGTGCATGCCGTGCAGGCTCGTCATGCCGTCTGCCCACTTCTCCGACAGCCGGATGCCGTCACGACCCACGGCGTCGAACCCGGAACGGCGGGCGTAGTCCGTGCCGACCTCGAACCCCGATGCGTAGATCAGGCAGTCGAGCTCGTAGTGCTCGTCGCCCACCCAGACACCGGATTCGTCGATCCGGCTCACACCTTTGCCGTCGGTGTCGACCAGGTGGACATCGGGGAGGTTGTACGCCTGGAGGTACTCGTCGTGGAAACAGGGTCGCTTGCACAGCTGCCGATACCACGGCTTCAACTTCTCGGCGGTGATCTCGTCGTCGACGATCGCGTCGACGCGGGCGCGGATCTCGGTCATCTTCTCGTCGTCGCTGTCGTGGTAGGCGCGCTCGAACGCTTCCGGCGTGAACTCGGGGTTCGGGCTCGAGAAGAGCTGGTCGCGGATGCGCCGGCTGATGTCGGTCCAGCCGTCCATCACGAGGTCTTCGTCGGCGAACCCACCGGTCTGGAGGATCGTGAAGTTCTCCAACCACTTCTTCTGCCAGCCGGGCTCGAGCGTGGCGAACCACTCGGGGTCGACCGGATGGTTGTTGCGGACGTCGATCGACGACGGGGTGCGCTGGAACACGAACAGCTGGCCACACGCTCGAGCGAGGTGCGGGATGCATTGCACCGAGGTGGCGCCCGTGCCGATGATGCCGACCCGTTTGTCCGCCAACTCCGTCATCGGCGAACCCGCGGGATCACCGCCGGTGTACTGGTAGTCCCACCGACTCGTGTGGAAGCTATGACCATGGTACGTCTCGATCCCCGGGATTCCCGGCAGCTTCGGACGCTGCAGCGGCCCCGTCCCGATCGCCACGAACCTCGCTCGCATCTCGTCGCCCCGGTTGGTCCGGATGATCCAGCGGCGGGACGGCTCGTGCCACTCGAGCTCGGTCACCTCAGTCGAGAGGCAGGCGTTGTCGTAGAGACCGAAGTGCTTCCCGATCCGCCGACAGTGCTCGAGGATCTCGGGGGCGTGGACGTACTTCTCGGTCGGCATGTGCCCGGTCTCCTCGAGCAGCGGCATGTAGATGAACGCCGCGGTGTCACACTGCGCGCCGGGATAGCGGTTCCAGTACCACGTTCCCCCGAAGTCACCGCCCTTCTCGATGATCCGGACATCGTCGATGCCGACCTGCTTCAGCTTGGCTCCGGTCACGAGCCCGGCGAAGCCGCCACCGATGAGTGCGACGGTCACCTCGTCGAGTAGCGGCTCGCGTTCGACACGTGCGACGTACGGGTCCTCGAGATAGCGGGCAAACGTGCCGGTGACCTCGACGTACTGCTCGTTCCCGTCGTCGCGGAGGCGCTTGTCGCGTTCCTCGCGGTACTTCCGCAGGAGGGCGTCGCGATCGATGGTCCCGGTCATGCCACGATCCTGCCAAACGATCCCGCGTGAGGTCCGGCTCGGAGCGGTCCGACGGCCGTACGTCACAGCGGTCGATCAGCGGATGACGTAGAGCACGTAGCGGTCGCCGGGAACCTTGCGCAGCGCGGCGAGCCGCTCGATCCCAGCGCTCATCGCGACCAGTTCCGCCGGTGGGTCATCGAGCAGGACGACGTCGGCGAGCGGACTGTCGAGGATCGTCACCTCGTCGGCGCGACCGTTGCGCACGAGAACATCGGCAGCCCGAGCCGCGATCGCGTCCGCCTCCGCTCGCTCGGCGGGCAGCAGCGGATCGACATCGGCGATGATCTCACCGTCCGCTGGCGTCGGTGTGGTCCTGGGCTCGGAGCGGAGCAGGAGCGTCGGGGTGATGCCGGCCGGGCACACGCGATGCTCACCGAGCTTGTAGGCGAGGCGTGCGTCGACGCACACGTCGACATCGAGCGCTGCCAAGCGGTCGACGACACCCGAGAGCATCGTTTCGGCGAGGAGCGATTCGCCGCCGAAGTCGATGCGAGCGATCGGTCCGTCGGTGACGTCGCTGCCCGCCTCGAGTTCGCGGCGGATCGCGGCTGTCAGCTCGTCGACCGGTCGGGTGAACTCGGCCTCCGGGTCGGGCCAGGCGATGGCGTCGCGGCCGTGATCGACGATCGCAACGGCCCCGACGATCGTGGCGAGCGCCAGCGACCAAGCGGTCACCGCCGAACGGTGCGGTCCCCGAACCCGGTCGGCGACGAATCGCCACGCGACCAGCACGACGGCGACCCACGTGAGCCAACCCAGTGGCTGCAGCCACTGGACGAGCCACCAACCGAGCGGCTCGGTGATCGACGACGCCGCGACCAGGCCGACCGCCCACAACAACATCACGATCGAGCACCACGACCGCTCGCTCGCCCATCCGTGTCGATGGGCCACCACGAGCGCTGCGAAGAGCAACCCGATCGACAGCCCGGGGAGCAGACCAGGATCGACCTCACCCAACTCGAGGAGGAACCGACCGGGCAGTTGGGGATCGCGGAGGAACGACAGCGACGAGCTGCGCCCGATCATTCGCAGCGCTTGGGTGGTCCCGACCGTCGGCTCGTCGTTGTTCAACGACCAGCGCAGGATTCTCCCGATGTTGCCGGGCGGATCGGTGACGACGTCGTAGCCGGGCGGAATCGCGGCGATGCCTGCGACGATGAGCGTCGATCGCCACGCCCGGCGATCGCCGGCATCTGGTGTGGCGGCATCGCCCCGCAACGACCGGAGTGCGGCAATCGTCAGCGCGACGACGGCGAGCGGAACGACGACGACGCCGGCCCCGACGTGAGCCTGGCACACGAACAGCGTCGCGAGGGTCGTGATGGGAAGCGCCCACCGATCACCGTCGAGGAGGCGCCAACAGCCGATCGCGACCAGAACGAACGGCAGCACCACCACTGTCACGTTCCACCCGTACGCCATCGACTGCGGCCGCAGACCCACGACCAGGACCAGGAGCGCGACACCGGTGACGATCGCCGTCGCCCGGTCGCGACGCGCAGCGAGCTTGACGATCGCAACCGCGACGGCGACGTTGAACGCCAGCGTGGTCAGCTGAATCGCCCGCGCATCTCCGCCGAGCAGCCGGTACGGGAGGGCGAAGAGATAGAACTGCCACGGTCCAGGGTGCGCCCAGCCATAGCGGGAGTAGGCGCCGGCGATCGGTGGATGCGCCGACAGCACGTCGCGCACACGGAGCTCGATGATCGCGAGATCGCCGGTGAAGCGCTCGTCGCGTGTCGTCGCGACCCACAGGAGGGGAGCCACGATCGCCACCATCGCGACCACGCCGGCGAGTCGGCCGCTGCGGGCACGCAGCATGTTCGACACCGACTGCGCCTCCCCGTCGCCGTCCATCGGCCACCACACTGCCAGATCGAGGACGACCGACACCGTGGTCGGCCGTCGATGCCTCCGTCCCCGCGACGTCGTCGGGCTGCGCGCAGACTGCTCAAGAACGAGCGGATATCGACCGATAACACCCGCGTGAGCTCCTTGCGTCTGTCACCAGGTCGACTGGGATGGCTGGTCGTCGTGGCCGCCATGGCCGTTCTGACCATCGTGTCCGTGTTCGGCCCGTTGGGCGATGGTCGATGGGAGCAACCCCAGCTCCTGTTCAGCCTCGTCACCGTCGCCGCGGCCACCTGTGTGATCGGGGCCACGGTCGTGATCGCGCTCGCCGACCGTCGTGAGATGGCCGAGATCGGCCTGCTCGGAACGGCGCTGATGGCGGCTTCGGTGATGCCGCTGGTGCACGGCCTCGTGACGCCCGGCGTGCTCTATTCGGAATCGCCGGCGTTCCGATTGGCCGCCTTCTTGTCGCTGCCGATCGCCGTCGTCGTCGCTGCGCCGCTGCTGCGGCCTCGGTCGTCGTTCGGGCGCTGGGCGGCCCGGCATTGGCGGGACTGGACGCTGCTGTCGCTCCTCGGAGTTTTCGTCGTCGCTTCCGTGGTGGTGTTCTTCCCCGAGACGTTCGCCGCCCCCGGTCCGAACGATCCGATCACGATCGCGGTGTCCATCGGCATGCTGGTCGCGCTCGGTTCGCTGTCGGTGCGGCAGCTCCGCTTCTACGAGCTCGGTCGCCGTTCCTCCAACCTCGTCGCTTCGGTGTCGATCGCGATGCTGAGCGCCACTGCCCTGTTGCCGATGGTCGAGACGCGCTACAGCGCCGGGTTCTGGTGGCTCCATCTCGCCGGCGCGCTCGGTGTGCTCGGCGCCTGCCTCGGCATGGGCGTGTCGAAGCGGATGTCCCGCTCCGCCCAGGACATCCTCGCCCCGGTCCTCGCCCGTGACCCGCTCGCCGCCTTCGAGCTCGGGCTCAGCCCGCTCGTTCACCAGTTCGTCGCCGATCTCGAGCAGAAGGACCAGATCACCCGCGATCACACGATCCGCACCGGCGAGATGGCGATGCGTGTCGGCGAACGGTTCCGGATGTCGGCAGCCGACATGCGCAACCTCGGCCTCGCGGCGATGCTGCACGACGTCGGCAAGCTCCGGATCCCCGACGAGATCCTCAAGAAGCCGAGCCGCCTCACGGCCGACGAGTACGAGGTCATCAAGCTCCACACCGTCTACGGCGAGGAGATGCTGGCGGCCGATCCGGCGCTCTCGTCGGCTGCGTCGATCGTCCGATCCCACCACGAGCGGATCGACGGCGGTGGCTACCCGGATGGCCTCGCCGGCCGGGAGATCCCCTTGGCGGCCCGCATCATCGCCGTCTGCGACGCGTTCGACGCGATGACCCACGACCGCCAGTACCGCGCCGCGATGCCGGTCAAGATGGCCCATGCGGTGCTGCGTGAGCACTCCGGCAGCCAATGGGACCCGATCGTGATCGAGCAGGTCATGGCCGTGCTGCCGACGATGCCCGCCGTGAGCACCTTCGACGAGGTGGGACGGGCCGTCGAGGGCCGGGCCCCGGTGCCTCTGGTTCCTGCCGACATCGGCGAGTTGCTCGCCGTCGTCGACGCCGAGATCTGACCGTCCGGACGTCGTCGGCGAGACGGCATCCGACGACCAGCGCGAAGGTGGTCCACGCGGCGGCGGTGCAATGGCTAGCGTCGTGTCCGTGACATCGACACCGCCAGCTCCGTTCTCGCACGTCGTGCTCGCCGGTCGTCGCCGACGATGGTCGGCGACCACCGCATTGGCGGGTGTCGGAGTCGCAGCGCTCCTGCTCGCATCGTGTGGCGGTGACGACGATGCCGACGCGACCACGACGACGACCGCTGCGAGCCTCGGCGCCACCACGACGACGCTCGGATCGACGGCCACGACCACGACGACGCCGTCGGTGACCACGACCACGCCTGCGCCGGTCGAGTACGTGACCGAGGGCGCTACCGTCGTGGTCGCCAACGCGAGCGGAATCAACGGGGCGGCCGGGCGTCTGACGGATCGGCTGGCAGCGGTCGGATTCACGACGGCTGCGGCCACCAACTCGAGCGACGCCGTGAGCAACCTCTCGGCCTCCCAGATCCACTACGTCGCCGACGACGCTGACGCGCTCGCCGTCGCCGAATCGCTCCGAGCCGCGCTCGGTGGCGGCGACATCGAACTACTCGAGGTCACGGTCCCGGCACCGACCGAATCCGGTGAGCTCGGCGACGCGACCGTCCTGGTGCTGATGGGCGACGACGTCGCGGACAAGTCGCTCGAGGAGCTCCAGGGCGTGGTGGCACCGGCGACGGTGCCCGAGTCGACCGACGCGACGACCGACTCCAGCGAACCCGACTCGACCGACGCCGCCACCGAGTCGACCGACGCCTGACACCCGTCACGCTCCCGCCACGAGTCGACCGACGCCTGACACCCGTCACGCTCCCGCCACCGAGTCGACCGACGCCTGACACCCGTCACGCTCCCGCCACGAGACCGACCGACGCCTGACACCCGTCACGCCCCCGCCACGAGACCGACCGGACCCTCGTCAGGCCTCGCTGGCGAGTTCGCGCACTCGGGCGAGCAGCACCTCGAGTGCCGGACGATTCAGGCCACCCTCCGGCACGATCACGTCGGCGTGTCGCTTGCTCGGTTCGATGAACAGCTCGTGGCTGGGACGTACGGTCGCGAGGTACTGGTCGAGGATGCTCTCCGGGGTGCGGCCGCGCTCGGCCACGTCACGGCGGAGCCTGCGGATGATCCGGAGGTCGGCCGGTGTGTCGACGAAGATCTTCAGGTCGAATCGTTCCCGCAGGCGCGGTTCCCACAGCACGAGGATCCCCTCCACGACGACGACTCGGGATGAGTACACCGTCTCGCACCGGTCTGACCGGTCGTGGATCGCGTAGTCGTAGATCGGGATGTCGACCGAGGCGCCGGCGGTGAGGGCGGCCAGGTGGTCGTTGAGCAGATCCCAGTCGAAGGCGTCCGGGTGGTCGTAGTTGGCCGCAGCGCGAACGTCCATCGGTTCCTTCGAACGTTCGATGTAGTACGAGTCGAGCTTGATCAACGACAGGTGTTCGCCGCCCATCAGTTCGGCGAGCCGGGTCGCGATCGTGGTCTTGCCGGAGTTGCTTCCACCGGCGACGCCGATCAGGTACGGCCGTCGAGGGCGATCGTCGGAGGTCGAGCCGTCGGTCACACACGACAAGCTAGGGCTTCGGCGGAAGGGTCGCTTCGCTCACGACGAGGCTGACACGACGGGGCGGATCGGGGCCCACGATGCAGACCGATGTCTGCCGCCGCCGACGGCCGCCGGCGAGGCCGCGTAGGGGGGTGCTTGTAAAGCACCCCGTCGGAGGGCCAGGCTGTGCGGGTGATCAGCGAACGGCAGCAGGCCATGTTGGAGTTCGAGCGGACGTTCTGGACGTTCGACGAGCCGAGGGAACTGCTCGTCCGCGCGCGGTTCCAATGCTCAGCCGACGAGTACTATGCCGAGCTGAACGAACTGCTCGAGCAACCCGAGGCCATCGAACACGACCCGCTCGTGGTGCGCCGCCTGCAACGTCAACGATTGCGTCGCCGTCGGGAGCGTCTCGACACGGGCACCGATGCGCAGGGAGGCGCACACGCATGAGCGACGTACCTGACGGTTCCGGACCGATTCCGCGTCGTGCCCGAGTGAGCGATGGTGGGGCGCCGGTCAGCGGCGCGTTGGCGATCGTGCTCGCGGTCGTCGCGGTCGTCGCTGGCTTCTTGATCCTGCGCTCGATCAGCGACGGCGGCGAACAGCCGCTCGACTTCAGTGGTTCTGCCAACGACAGCGTCGGTGCTGCCGGCGCCGATTCGAACGACGACGCCGGCGACCCGGGCACCGATTCGACCGTCGCGACCTTGCCGACCACCACGACCGAGCCTCCGATCGTCGTCGCCGGCGCCTCGGTGCTGGTCGCCAACGCGAACGGCGTGAGCGGTTCCGCAAGTTCGATGACCCGGGCGCTCGAGACCGGTCCGGGCTTCACGATGGTCGAACCGGTCAACGCCAGCCAGGCCGTCGGCGACGTCGACGTGTCGGTGATCTACTTCGAACCGTCGATCACCGCATCACAGCAGGTCGCCGAGTCGCTCGGCAGGGTGCTGGGTGGTGTCGCCACGATCGCCGCAATGCCCGAGACGCCGCCCACCAGCGACGGAAGCCTCAACGGCGCCGGGGTGCTGTTGATGCTCGGCAACGACAAGGCGGGCAAGACGCTCGCCGAGCTGGCGCCCGACGTCGCCTCCGGCGGTGCCACCGTCGTGACCAACCCGCCGGTCGCCGGCGAGAGCACCACGACGACGACGGGCTGATTCATCCCGCCGATCAATCGGTGACTCGCGAGGTGGCCGAACTGGTCAGCCGGCGTGGTCGGTGAGTAGATCGCCGGCGATCCGCTCGACGCACCACAGCGGTTCCCGCAGCGAACGTTCCTCGCCGAACCGGTCGGCGAGCACGTAGACCGGCAGTCGATCCCGCACGTCGTCGTCGGCGATTCCGACGATGACCGCGATCGGGACCTCCTGGTCGGCGGCGATCTGGGCGACGCCGCCGACGACCTTGCCGTCGAAGCTCTGGCGGTCGAGATGACCCTCGCCGGTGATGACCAGATCGGCGCGTTCGAGGTGGTCGTACAGATCGACCTCGTCGGCGACCAACTCGAATCCGGGAACGAGCCGACCTCCGACCGCCGCCAACGCCCCCGCAATCCCCCCTGCCGCACCAGAACCCTCGATCGCCGTCACGTCGACGTCGTACTCGCGCTCGTAGCGCTGCGCCAGTTGTTGGAGGCGGCGGGTGAGGAACTCGACCTGGGCGGGTGTCGCGCCCTTCTGCGGTCCGAAGACGCGAGCTGCGTCGGCGAACCGGGTCGTGACGTCGCACGCGACGAGCAGTTCGACGCCCTTGAGCCGCGCTGGGGAGCGGATCGCGCTCAACGCACCGAGCCCGCCGTCGGTGGTCGCGGATCCGCCGAGGCCGACGATGATCCGCGTCGCGCCCGCCGTGAGCGCTGCGTCGATCAGCTCACCGGTGCCGGAGGTGGTCGCCTCCAGCGGATCGTTGCCTTCGGCGCCACCGGCCAGCACCAGCCCGCTCGCGAGAGCCATCTCGATGACGGCCGTGCCACGTCGCAGCATCCAACTGGCTTCGACCGGGTGGCCGAGCGGGCCGGTGACGACCGTGGTGCGATTGGCACCACCGAGCACCTCGAGCAACCCCTCACCGCCGTCGGCGAGTGGGACCTCGACGCAGTCGTGGCCGCGTTCCCAGCACGCGTGACCGATCGCGGCGGCGACCTCGGAAGCCGACGCAGTCCCGCGGAACTTGTCGACAGCGGCGACCACCTTCATGGCCGTGAACCTACATTCCGGATCGTGGTCCGGAATGGAAAGCCGACCTGTCCGGTTATCTTTTCCGATATGGCTGTGACCGTTCGAATCCCGACCACCCTGCGCCCGATGTCGGGCGGCAACAAGACCGTCGAGGTCGAGTCCGGAACGTTGTCGGAGGTGATCGCCGGCCTGGACGCGACCCACCCCGGCTTCCGCGACCGCCTGCTCGACGACGACGGATCGATGCGGAAGTTCGTGAACATCTTCGTCGACGACGACGACGTCCGCTATCTCGATGGTCTCGACACCGAGGTCGGCGACGGCATCACGGTGAGCATCATCCCGGCCGTCGCCGGCGGCTCCTGAACCCCTCCACGCAGACAAGGCCGCGCAGACAAGTCAGTGTCGCGCATTGTCGGGTTAGCAGTCGACGCTGTAGAGTGCTAGCACTCGCGCTGCGCGAGTGCTGATTCCGAGCACATCAACCGTCCAACGGAGGACAACCCAGATGCCGAAGCAGATTGCGTTCGATCAGGAGGCCCGTCGCGGCCTGGAGGCGGGCATGAACAAGCTCGCCGACGCCGTACGAGTCACACTCGGCCCGAAGGGCCGCAACGTCGTGCTGGAGAAGAAGTGGGGCGCCCCCACGATCACCAACGACGGCGTCTCGATCGCGAAGGAGATCGAGCTCGAGGACCCGTACGAGCAGATCGGTGCGGCCCTCGTCAAGGAAGTCGCCAAGAAGACCGACGACGTCGCTGGTGACGGCACAACCACCGCCACGGTGCTCGCCTGGGCCATGGTGCGCGAGGGCCTCCGCAATGTGGCCGCCGGCGCCAACCCGATGAGCCTCAAGCGTGGCATCGAGGCTGCGGTCGACGCTGCCGTCGATGCCATCAAGGGTCTCGCGGTCGACGTCGACTCCAAGGATCAGATCGCCCAGGTCGCAGCGATCTCGGCGGCCGACGACGAGATCGGCCAGCTGATCTCCGAAGCGATCGACAAGGTCGGCAAGGACGGCGTGATCACCGTCGAGGAGAGCCAGACGTTCGGGATGGACATGGACCTCGTCGAGGGCATGCGCTTCGACAAGGGGTACATCTCGCCCTACTTCGTCACCGACACCGACCGGATGGAGGTATCGCTCGACGACCCCTACGTCCTGCTCGTGTCGTCGAAGATCACCGCCGTACGCGATCTCGTGCCGGTACTCGAGAAGATCATGCAGGGCGGCAAGCCCCTCGTCATCATCGCCGAGGACGTCGAGGGCGAGGCCCTCGCCACCCTCGTCGTCAACAAGATCCGTGGCACCTTCAAGTCGGCGGCCGTCAAGGCCCCCGGCTTCGGTGAGCGGCGCAAGGCGATGCTCCAGGACATGGCGATCCTCACCGGCGGTCAGGTCATCAGCGAAGACGTCGGACTCAAGCTCGAGAACACGACCCTCGACCTGCTCGGCACCGCCAAGCGCATCATCATCACCAAGGACGAGACCACCATCGTCGAGGGTGCGGGTGACGAGGCCGACATCAAGGGTCGCATCTCCCAGATCAAGAGCGAGATCGAGAACACCGACTCCGACTACGACCGCGAGAAGCTGCAGGAGCGTCTCGCCAAGCTGACCGGCGGTGTCGCCGTGCTCAAGGTCGGCGCAGCCACCGAGGTCGAGCTCAAGGAGAAGAAGCACCGCATCGAGGACGCCGTCAGCACCACCAAGGCAGCCATCGAGGAGGGTGTCGTGCCCGGCGGTGGCGTTGCGCTCGTTCGATCGCTGGGTGCCGTCGAGGCGGCCGCAGCCAAGCTCGATGGCGACGAGGCTACCGGTGCCCGCATCGTCGCCAAGGCACTCACCGCCCCGCTGAAGCAGATCGCCGAGAACGCCGGCATGGAGGGTGGCGTCGTCATCAACCGGGTCTGCGAGCTCACGGGTGCCGAGGGCCTCAACGCCGCCACCGGCGTCTACGAGGATCTCGTCAAGATCGGCGTCATCGACGCCGCCAAGGTGACCCGCTCTGCGCTGCAGAACGCGGCGTCGATCGCAGCCCTGTTCCTCACCACCGAGGCCATCATCGCCGACAAGCCGGAAGGGGCCGACGACCACGGCCACGATCACGACTACTGATCGTCGAGCACCGTCGCCGAGACGTCAGCCGAGCCCGGGTCGTCGACCCGGGCTCGGTCGCGTTCATGCCCGGGAGGCGACGATTCGCTCGATCGTCGACCCGGCCCGTCTGGTCGCCGACTCGCCGGCGGCACGTTCGATCACCCCGCCGGGGGCTCGAGCCCGTCCGCCGATCTCCTGCGTGCGCTGAATACCTCGGCCGCACCGGCTCCGAACACGCGAAAGTCGCCGCGCGGCGACACGATCGGGAGCTGGAGTCCGGGCGGCACGCGATGCTCGAACATCGTGACGATGCCCTGGGTGGATCCGCCGAAGGCCGCCCGAGCGAACAGCTCGTCGTCGTTCAGTGTCAGCAGATCGTCGGCGGCGCGGACGAAGATCGGTGTCGGACGTCGAGCGACACGGGTCAACCCGTGCCGACCTGTTCGACGATGCGGTCGATACCGCGTCGGTCGGCCTCGAACGTGCCGTCGACACCGTGAACGTTCACGGTGATCGTTCACGATCACCGCACTAGTCGTCGCCGGTCACGGCGTCGCTCAGCTCTTCGAGCACGCTGTCGTCGAACACGGTGTCGTCGATCGTCGCGTCGTCGATCGCCAGCCACACCAACGTCCCGACGAACGACGCCGCGATCGGCACGACGATGAACAACCACACCTGCCCGAGTGCGTTCGGATCGGTGTCGGCGAACACGGCGGCACCGAGACTCCGCGCCGGGTTCGTTCCGGCGCCCGAGATGTCGAGCAGCATGAGCGTGGCGAGAGCGGAGGCGGCACCGGTGAACGCGGCCGCAGCACCGCTCGACCGTTGCTGGCTGATCGACGACAACAGCACGACGACGATGACGACCGACATCACGAACTCGGCCGCCAGGACGACGCCGAGCTCTGCGAAGCCGCTGTGATCCCACCCGTTGACGCCACGCGTCAACCGGTTGGTGTCGTTGAGTCCGAGGATCACCGCCGCACCGAACACACCGCCCGCGAGCTGCCCGCCGACGTCGGCGACGGCCTCGCGGGTGGTGATCCCTCGGGAGAACCAGAGCGCCAGCGAGAACATCGGGTTCGCCACCGCCCCGATCACGCCGATCGAGAGCGCCACTGCGAGCCCGAACCCAACGGCGACACCGAGCGGTCCGATGCTGCCGCTCCCGAGCACGATCAGGCCGGGCCCGCCGAGCATCACGATCGTGGTCCCGACGAATTCGGCCGCGACGTTCCGGCCGATGCTGCTGTCACTCATGCTGGGCGAGCGTAGTCTCGGGCGATGATTGCCCTGGTCACGTGCGGGGCGGCCCGGGAGCTCGACACCGACCTGCCGGAGCTCATGAACGAGCTCGTCGACGCTGCCACGATCGTCGTCTGGGACGATCCGGCCGTCGATTGGGGACGGTACGGGGCCGTCGTGCTTCGCTCCACCTGGGACTATCACGAACGACGTGACGAGTTCGTCGACTGGGCGCGTCGGGTCGAGTCGGTGACATCGTTGTGGAACCCGGTGACGCTCGTCGAGTGGAACACCGACAAGCGCTATCTCGACGAACTCGCGCTCCACGGTGTTCCGACGATTCCGACCGTGATCGTTGCTCCCGGCGAACCGTTCGGCGGCGAAGACCTCGTCGATCTCGACGGCGACGTGGTCGTGAAGCCGACCATCGGTGCCGGTTCGAACGGTGTGGTCCGGGCTCGGTCCGACCGGACGGTCGCCGAGCGCCAGATCGCGTCGCTGCATGCGGCCGGCCGAACCGCGATGGTCCAGCCGTACATCGCAGGTGTCGACCGGCACGGCGAGACCGGGCTCGTCTATCTCGGGGGCCGGTTCAGCCACGCCTTCGGCAAGGATCCGATCCTGGCCGGTCCCGTCACCTGGGAAGGAGGGGTGTTCGCCGAAGAGCGGAGCTACGCCCGGACCGCTACCCGACGCGAACGGGCGGTCGGCGATGCCGTCATGCGAGCGCTCCCGCCGACGGCGTACGCCCGGATCGACCTGTTGCCGGGTGACGACGGACCGATGGTGCTCGAAGTCGAGGTCACCGAACCGTCGCTGTTCCTCCATTGTGATCCGGACGCGGCGGCGCGAGCTGCCGCGGTGTTCCGTAGCCTGGTCGCGTGAACCGTTCGCGCACGCGTCGATTCCTCGTCACGTCAGTGACGCCCGACGGCGCCCGTCGCCGGCCCGACGATCTGATCGTCGAAGAACCGATGACCATCCAGCTCGACGACACGGTCGTCTCGGTCACCATGCGCACACCCGGCCACGACTTCGAGCTCGCCGTCGGTTTCTGCCACACCGAGGGCCTGCTGGCCGGCTTGCCCGTCACCGGTGTCCGGTACTGCGCCAACGGAAGCGCCGTGCAGACCGAGTTCAACGTGGTCACCGTCGATACCGGTGGTCGCGCTCCGGCGCCGACACCACGGCTGGGTACGACGTCGTCGAGCTGTGGTTGGTGTGGTAGCGAGCAAATCGACGAGCTGAGCGATCGCTTGTCGGCACTGCCCGACTCGAGCCCGATGCCGCTCGACCTCCTGGCTCGCGTGCCGTCGCTGGTCGCCGATCGACAGATCCTGTTCGACGCGACCGGCGCCGTGCACGCCGCCGCCGTGTTCGACGCGGCGGGTGAGATCGGGCTCGTCCGCGAAGACGTCGGGCGACACAACGCCGTCGACAAGGTGGTCGGCGCGATGCTGCTCGCGGATGACCTGCCGGCCACCGGGCTCGGCCTGTTCGTGAGTGGTCGCGCAAGCGTCGAGATGGTGCAGAAGGCGTGGGCCGCCGGCTTCGGCACGGTCGTCGCGGTGAGCGCGCCGACCGCGCTCGCGGTCGACGCCGCACGACGTGCCAACCTCTGCCTGGCCGGATTCGTCCGCGACGACCGCTGCAACGTGTACGCACCAGAGCGGCTCACGGGGCCGTCGTGATTTGCTGAGTAGCCTGCACCCATGCGCATGGAAACTGGCGTCTGCGTCCTCCACCTCTTCTGCACCCCCGGCAAGCGGGTCGATCGCGAGGCGGTGGAGTCCGCCATCGAGGCGGCCGAGGAACACGAGTGCCAGGTCGTGACGGCAGCCATCCTCGGCCACAAGGGCGATCTCGCGTTCATGGCGCTCGGGCCCGACATCCGTGCCCTTCGCCGTCTTCAGACCGGCTTGCAGCATGCCGGGCTCCGAGTGATCGACAGCTACCTGTCGATCACGGAGGTCAGCGAGTACGCCAAGGGCATGCCCGAGGACGCACTCCAGGCCCGCCTGTACCCGCAGCTCCCACCCGAGGGCAAGCCGGCGTTCTGCTTCTATCCCATGAGCAAGCGTCGCGAGGCCCACGCCAACTGGTACGCCACCCCGTACGAGGACCGGCGCGACATGATGATGGAGCACGGCGCGAGCGGTCGAGCCTTCGCCGGCAAGATCGTGCAGCTCGTCACCGGCTCCACGGGGCTCGACGACTACGAGTGGGGGGTCACCCTGTTCGGGGTGAACCTCGAAGTGATCAAGGACGTCGTGTACACCCTGCGCTACGACAAGGGTTCAGCGCTCTACGGCGACTTCGGCACGTTCTACGTCGGCTATCTCGCCTACGTCGACGAGCTGCTCTGATCCTTCGGACGCTGACCTGCGTCCCGTCGTCAGATCGAGACCTCGAACTCCACCGCATCGACCTCGGCGGCGTCCGCGTCGAACCCGAACGACTCGAAACGCGCACGAAGCGGATCGCCCGCGCTGTTGGACAATTCGACGCCGCCCGAGACGCCCTCGTAGTTGATGTCGAGGCCCTGGTCGAGCAGCTGGGCGCAGTCGGCGAACGAGGTGCAGGCCCGGCCCCCGCTCCCGACGGCGCTCATCTTGGCTCGCATCAGCGTCGGATCGTCCGAACCGGCCGACAGCGCTGAGAGCGCGATCAGGTTGACGCAGTCGACGGCATGTGCCGTGAAGAACCCTTCGGGGCCCTCCTCGGAGACCGCGTCGGCCGCCGGAGCGACACCCGTGAGCCGCTCGCGGAATTCCGGCGACAGCGCCTGGATGACCGGTCGTGCGGCGCGGATTGCGTCGTTGACGATGAACTGGCTGACGTTGCCGCTGGCGGGGGAGGCATCGAGCGCCGCGAGGAGCCGACTGCCGTCGTCCGCGTCGCCGAGGACGACCACGACACCGGGGTCGTCGGCGAGGAGGGTCGCGACCGCCCGAGACAGATCGTCCTCGTCGCCGCCGAAACCCTGCTCGGCGACCACCGGGGCATCGCGTCGCTGCATCTCGTCCGTGAACGCTCCGACCAACCCCCGGCCATACGGGTCGTCGAGGTAGCCCACCGCCACCTTGGTGATGCCGGTGAAGCGCGCTTCGCGAGCGATCGCAGCCATCTGCAACGAGTCGCTCGGAGCCGTTCGGAAGAAGAGTCCGTTGTCGGGGTAGTCGTCGAGGGCGAGCGCGGTCGCCATCGGCGAACAGGTGACCACACCGGTCGACGGTTGGACGACGGTGGACAACTGCGAGAGCGCGACGTTCGACGACGCCGGACCGACGATCGCATCGACCCCGTCGGCGAGCAGCTCGTCCGGTCCGGTTCCGGCGCCTTCGTCGACGATCTCGACGGCGATCTGGCGTCCGAGCACGCCACCCGCGCTGTTGATCGTGCCGACCGCGGATTCCGCTGCGGCGATCATCGGTTCGCCCAGCGTCGCCCCGGGCCCGGTCCGCGGCAGGAAGATACCGATCTTCAGCATCCCGTCGTTGGGTCGTTCGACGATCGTCGTGGTGGTGTCGGCCGAGACCGTCGTCGGCGCTGCCAGGTCATCCCCGTCGCTCCCCGTGCAGGCAGTGACCGCCAGCGCCGCCATCACGATCCCGATCGTGCGACGCGCAAGATCGGCGACCGAGCGGGAGGTGAGGCAGACCACGCTGCTCACGATAGAAGACACGACGTGTGGCGCGACGTGCAGCTCCCGGATGCAGCGGCGGAACTGCTCGACGTGGCCGTGCGGACAACCCCGACGTGGATGCGGCGGGTCGTGGTCGGCGCGGCCGGATCGGCGTGGCAGACGAACCAGCAGCTTCGCGTCGCCGCCGACGAGATGATCGAGCGGGAAGCACCTCAGCTCCTCGACGCACTCGCAGCGCTGTTGGCGACCGACGTCGACGAGCAGCGCACGAACCCGCTGTCGCTCTACCGGAGCGCGGTCGGCGCGCCGACCCAACTGTTGCGTACGCACGGCGTCGCGCCACCTCCCGACGACGCGTTCGTCGCTGCACACTTCCCGGGCGATGTGTACCGACTCGGACCGGCATCGTGGTCGGACATCGACCCTCGGCTGCACGAGCCCGGACTCGTCTGGGGTGCATGGAAGGCGATGACGATCCTACGCCGTCGACGAGACGAAGGCGTTCGTTGACGCAGCGACCTTCACCGGGAGACCTCACGCGGAGAGTACGCGTCTGGGCCGATCGCGCTCTACCGTGAGCGACGTGAGCACCCTGACCACCGAGCGTGCCGTCGTCGCGGCGTACGAGCAGCGACTGGCTGCGCTCGCCGATACGTCCGCACAGGGTCGGCGCTTCTGTCACCGCCTCTCCGACGCGACCGACGCCTGGATCGTGGCGCTCGCAGCGCACGCACGCGCGCAGCACCCACGGGCACCGCGGTTCGCGTTGATCGCTGTCGGTGGGTACGGTCGCGGTGAGCTGTCGCCGCACAGCGACATCGATGTGTTGCTCGTGCACCAGACGCGACCGAGTCGTATCGAACCGATCGCGTCCGCCATCTGGTACCCCATCTGGGATGCGGGTCTGAAGCTCGGTCACGCTGTCCGCTCGCTCGACGAGCACCTGTCGCTCGCCCGGACCGACCTCGACACGGCGACGGCACTCCTGACGGCGCGTCCCATCGCTGGCGATGAGCAGCTCGGCGAGGACGTCGTCGAGTCGGGCCTCCGGAACTGGACCAAGCGCAAGAAGCGATGGCTGTCGGAGCTGCAGCATCGCGTCCGTGCCCGTCAATCCGACGCCGGCGACGTCGCATACATGCTCGAACCCGACCTCAAGGACGGTCATGGCGGCATCCGTGACGCACATTCGCTGTGGTGGGCCGAATGCGCCGGTCTCACGCTGCCCGCCGAGGACGACGAGGCGCTCAACGAGTGCTATGACGTGCTGCTGAACGCCCGGGTCGCGCTACATCGTGCGACGGGCCGCCCCGGTGACATGCTTCGACTGGAAGACCAGGACGCCGCTGCCGATGCGGCGGGCGTCGCGTCCGCCGACGAGTTGATGGCCGAGATCGCCGCCGCGGCACGAACCGTTGCCTGGGTTGCCGACGAGGCGTGGGGGAGGGTCGGCAAGACGACCGGGGGAAGCCCCAAAGAGGTCGCGCCCGGGGTCATGTTGATCGACGGGGAGATGGAGCTGGCGATCGACGCCGATCCGGGCGTCGACCCGACCTATGTGTTGAGGATCGCGACCGCCGCCGCCCGCCACCACGCCAGGATCGGCCGGTCGAGCCTCGATCGACTCACCGAGCTGGCGCCGCAGTGGCCCGAGCGGTGGCCGGCCGGCGCTGTCGACAAGCTGGTCGCGCTGTTGCTGGAAGGCCATCGAGCGATCCCGGTGATCGAGGCCCTCGACCAGCGTGGTCTGATCAGTCGCATGCTGCCCGAGTGGGAGCAGGTCCGATCGCGCCCGCAACGAAACGCCTATCACCGATTCACCGTCGATCGTCACCTGTGGGAGGCGGCGGCGAACGCGGCCGAGCTGGCGGATCGTGTCGGTCGGCCCGATCTGCTGGTGCTCGGTGCGCTGTTCCACGACATCGGCAAGGGGTACCCCGGCGACCACACCGAGGTCGGCATGGCGATGGTCAGGGACCTCGGTCCGAGGATCGGTCTGCCCGAACGCGACGTCGACGTGCTCGTTGCGATGGTCGAGCACCATCTACTCCTCCCCGACGTCGCGGTGAGGCGCGATCTCGCCGACCCGGCGACGATCCAGGCGGTGGCCGACGCGGTCGGGGACCAGGAGGTGCTCGAACTACTGCACGCCCTCACGGTGGCCGACTCGAAGGCGACCGGGCCGTCTGCCTGGGGCGCCTGGAAGGAGGGGTTGGTCGACGAGCTGGTCGACCGGGTCGCCCACGTGGTGGGCGGGGGTGACGTGAGCGACGCAACCTGGACCCTCTTCCCCGACGCCGACACGGTGGCGCTGATGGCGAGCGGCGAGCTGCACATCCGTGTCGACGACGACCGCCTGACGGTCGTCTACCGCGATGCACCAGGAGCGTTCAGCCGAATCGCCGGAGTGGTGTCGCTCCACGGTCTCGACGTGGTCGCCGCCCGGGCCCACTCCGACGAACCACAGCTCGGTCGGGTCAGCATGGGGGCGTCGGAGTTCCGCGTCCAGGTGCCCAAGGACGGGATCGATTGGGGGCCCATCCGTCGCGACCTCGAACGGGCGCTGCACGGCCAGCTGGCGATCGAGTCCCGGCTCGCTGAGCGGGCGCGCACCTATCGGCGTCGGCGCCCCACCCAGGCGGCCGAGCCAGGACCGCCGCAGGTCGTGTTCGTCGACGAGGCGTCGAGTGATGCGACCGTGGTCGAGGTCCGCTGCCAGTCCCAGATCGGCATGCTGCACCGGATCACCAAGGCGCTCGCCGAGGTCGGGCTCGACATCCGTCACGCCACCGTGCAGACGATCGGATCGGACGTCGTCGATACGTTCTACGTCCGAAGTTGGGAGGGTGGACCGATCAGCGACCCGTTCCACCGCTCCGAGATCGAACGAGCGATCCTCCACGCGATCGGGTGATCGCCCGGGTGGCGCCGCGAGTAGCGTCGACCGCGTGGCCGATCCTGCCGGCATCCCAGATGCTCGCGACCTCGCGCGCTGGAGTTCGGCGCTCGCCGCGATCGCTCGGACCGGTCTCGGTTTCACCGACAACCTCTACGAGCGCGAGCGCTTCGAGGAGATCCTCCACGTGGCCGGCGACATCAGGGCGGCGGCGTCGGCGCTGGAGGAGATGGCCGAGGTCGAACGCGAGACCGACCACTTCGTGCAGGAGTGGCTCGACAACGTCGGCGAGGGCGTGCCGGGCTACGTCACGCCCAAGGTCGCGATCGGTGCCGTGGTGGGCAACGACGCGGGCGAGCTCTTGCTCGTCCAGCGTGCCGACTCGGGTATCTGGCTGTATCCGACCGGCTGGGCCGACGTCGGGTACTCGCCCGCCGAGGTCGCCGTGAAGGAGGTCGAGGAGGAGACGGGAGTCGAGTGCGAACCCGTTCGCCTCCTGTCCGTCATCGACGGACAACGCATGGGTTTCTCACGGTTCGGCATGTACATGCTGCTCTTCTACTGCCGCGCGACCGGGGGCGAGCTGCGTCCACACCCGCTCGAGACCTCGGACGTCGGGTGGTTCGGTCCGACATCGCTGCCGGAGGCGACCGCCGGGGCGAGTTGGTGGGGCCCGCTCGCGTTCGCGGCGATCAACGGTGAGGAGACGCCGACCCGCTTCGATCCGCCGCGCGATCCGGTCTGGCGGGCCTGATCCGGGTGCGGAGCCCGGACGGCCGCTCGGTCAGTTCTCGGTATCGCGGTTGCGGAGGAACTGCTCGACCTCGGCCGCGAGCCGTTCGGGGTCGGCGTCGTCGACCGTCGCCTCGTCGAGCACATCGAGGTCGTCGTCGACCTCGTGCATTTCGTCGACCATGTCCTCCAGGCGGCTGACGTAGGTCACGAGGTCGTCGTCGTCGGCGATCAACGCCGCCACCTTGGCGTCGTAGTCGGCGATCTGGGAGGCGACACCGGACACCGGAGCTGGCGTGCCCATCATCGAACTCAGACGATCGAGCAGGGCGAACGTCGCGCGTGGCGATGGGAGCTGTGCGGCGTAGCCCGGCACGGCCGCCCAGAGCGACGCGGTCGGCAGCCCGCTGCGGGACAGGGCATCGTGCAGCACCCCGACGATGCCGGTCGGGCCCTCGTAGCGAGAGCGCTCGAGTTCGAACCGTTCGATCAGCGAGCTGTCGGTCGCAGTCGCGATGAGCTGGGTGCGCCTGGTGTGTGGCACATCGGCGAGCAACGCTCCCAGGGTGAACGCGGTCGGCGCACCCATGCGTTGGGCGATGCCGATGATCTGCTCGCAGAAGGTTCGCCACCGCAGGGCCGGCTCCGGACCGAGCACGAGGACGACATCGGTACCAGGAAGCGAGGCCGCCCAGATGCCGACCGTCGGCCAAACGATCGAACGTCTGCGCTCGGCGTCGAGACGGACGTGGGGACGCACGGTCGCGAAGTCGGTGAACGGCTCCGGGTCGATCTCGGCGAGCGCCGTGGCACCGCTGGTCTCGATGATCGTACGCACGGCTGTGGAGGCGGCATCACCGGCGTCGTTCCATCCGGTGAAGGCCGCGACGACCACGGGGTTCGTGAGGGCGATCTCGTCGGGGTCGGCCAACCAGCGCACGTGCTCCATGTCGGCGCTCACCCTACCGGCGCCCGTCCGGGTGGATGACCGTCACCGTCCGCGGGCGGTGCCGAGATCGCGACGATGCCGGCGAGGCCGACGATGACCAGGAACGCCACGACGACCCGTCGCAGTCTCGTCCGGCGCAGGTCGGCGGCCCGTCGACCTGCCGGCGGACGCGGCGACCGCGGCGTGCTGCGTCGTTTCCGTCGCTCGCCGCGCTGCGCCATGGCGATCACGCTGTCAGCAGCTGGAGGTAGCGTCAAGGCGGTGCGCCTCGAGATCCTCAAAGCCGTCCGCGTCGACGACGAGCTCGTCGACGCCTTCGCCCGCCTGATCCCGCAGCTGTCTTCGTCGTCGTCGCCTCCCGACGCCGAGGTCCTACGGGCGATCGTCGAGTCCTCCGACTCCGTGCTCTATGTCGCCCGGATCGACGACCGGATCGTGGGGAGTCTGACGCTCGCGTTCTACCAGATCCCCACCGGGCTGAAGGCGTGGATCGAAGACGTCGTCGTCGACGACGCCGCGCGGGGTCGTGGCGTCGGGGATGCTCTCAGCCGAGCCGCCCTCGACGAAGCCGTGCGGCGCGGTGCGAAGAACGTGAGTCTGACCAGCCGACCCAAGCGCGAGATCGCCAATCGGCTCTACCTGCGGCTCGGGTTCGAGCGCTACGAGACGAACGTCTACCGATTCACGATCTGACGGCCGAATCCGCCCGAGCGTTCACGACAGGTCGATCTCGCCCGTTGCCCGTCGCAGGTCCTCGGCGGCCTGACGCACCTGCCAGTCGCGATCGGCGAGAGCTCGATCGATCGCGTTCTCGACCTCCGCACCCTCGAACGGGGCGAGAGCGAGCACCGCTCGGCGCCGGACCGCCGGTTTGTCCTCGCACGCCGCCAGGATCGCAGGGAGACCGCGCTCGTCACCGATCGCCCCGAGCGCTGCTGCTCCGGCCTCGCGCACCAGCGGCGTCGACGAGCTGGTCGTCACATCGATGAGTCGATCGAGCACGTCGTCATCGACCGATTCCTGCTCGCCGCACGCCCACGCCGCGACCTCGACGACGGTGTCGTCGGCGTCGTGGAGGAGGGCGATCATCGAGATGCCGGGCCGTCGTCCGGCCAACTCGGCGGCTCGACGCCGAACCTCGGGCGCGGGATCGGAGAGGGCGGCGATGATGTCGCCGTCGACGAGGGCGTCGCAGCGATCCAACGCACCGAGTGTCGCGGCGCGCACGCGGTGTTCGTCGTCGTCGAGGTGAGCGCGGACGGTCGCGACGTCGCCGCGGTGACCGGCGACGATCACCGCTCGACGTCGAGCGATGGCGGTCATCGCTGCAGCAGGTTGGTGAGCCAGATCACTGCGACGGCCACACCGAACGACACGACGATGGCGGTCAGGATGCCGGTGAGCACGCCGATCCCACCGCTGGCGGCGAGGGCGAGGGTTCGCCGGATCGGGCCCGGCCGGCGGTACCGGGGCGTGTCGAAGTGATCGACGACGATGCCGGCCGTCTCGCGACGGAGAACACCGCGTGGTGATCGCGGCTCTGCTCTGGCAGGCTTACGCCACCCGGTCAGCAACAGCGCGGCGATGGAGAGTCCGACGACGAACGCCGCTCTGATCGTGAGACCGTCGACGGAGAGCGCAAGAGTGACCGACACGCAATCAACGACACTACCGGCCCCGGCGGACGCGAGCCCTCCGCCTCCACCCCGGATCGAGACGTCGTCCGAAGCGGCCGCCAGAGTCGGCCTCGTGCTGCCGGCGAGGCGACACCGTTGGTGGTCGGTGCCGCTGGTGAGTCTGGCCGCGGCAGCACTGATGGCCATTCTCGTCGCATCGGTGCTTCCCGCTCGCGTACTCGCCGAGAAGGAGAACACCCGGCTCGGCGTCGACCAGGCAACTCCGTATGCACGTACACCGGCCTCGGCCCAACCGGTGGACGATCGAATCCGCTTCGGCGATCTCGGCGACCTTGCCGCACAGTATCCGCCGACGGGCGACATCTACTTCGTGACGGTCACCGAGCCCACCCAGTCACTGCTCTCATGGTGGGTCGGACGCAACGAACCGGCGATCCAGTTCCTGACCGAAGAGGAGAAGTTCGGCGTCCAGACTCCTCAGCAACGACGGACGTTCGCGCTCGAGTCGATGCGGACGTCCGAACAGGTCGCCCAGTACGTGGCGCTGCAGCGTGTCGGATTCGATGTCGTGGTCGTCCCCGGCGACGTCCTCATCGAGGCGATGGTCTGCATCGCCGCCAACGAGGAGGGCACCGAGTGCGCGACCTGGAGCCCATCGGACGACGTCCTCGATCCCGGTGACCGGATCATCGCGGTCGAGGGCGTGCCGCTCGAGGGCGTCGAGGACCTCACCCAGATCCTCGCCGACAAGATGCCGGGCGACGTCGTCACGATGACGATCGATCGCCCCGAGGTGGGCGAGCTCGTGGTCGATGTCGAGTTGACCGCATCGCCCGACGATTCGTCCCGCACCATCGTCGGATTCTTCCCGTTCGATACGCGTCGGGTGGAGCTGCCCTTCGAGCTCGACATCGACACCGGTTCGATCGGCGGACCCTCGGCGGGGTTGGCGTTCACACTGACGCTCATCGACGAGTTGACCGAGGGTGAGCTGACCGGCGGCGGCGACATCGCGGTCACCGGCACGATCGAGCTCGACGGCACCGTGGGTCCGATCGGTGGCTTGCGCCAGAAGGCGTCTGCGGTCGCGCAGACCGGGGTCGACGTCTTCATCGTCCCGGCAGCGCAGAGCGACGACGACATCGCCGCGGCACGTCTTGCGGGCGGTGACGACCTCGAGATCATCACGGTCGAGACGCTCGAGGACGCAATCCAGGTGCTCGCCGAGCTCGGCGGCGACCCGATCCCGCCGCCTCCGGACAGCGACTCCACCACCGACGGCTGAGGGATCCTGCTCACCGGGCGGTGTTCGACCGCCGATTGCCACCACGCGGCTCCACGGGGCGTTTACGCTCGCGACATGGCTGCCTCGCTCTCGCGACCGGACCCTTCATCTCCCGCGTCCGTCGCGGAGGCGGGGTTCTCCACGACCCGTCGCGGCTACCACCAGGACGAGGTCCGAGCGTTCCTCACCTCCGTCGCAGCCGAGCTCGGTCGCCTGCAAGAGCGCGGTCGGCGACTCGAGGCGGAGCTCGACGATCTGCGCGACCAGGCAACGACGACGGTCGAGCTCGACGACGAGACCGTCGCCAACCTGCTCGGGGAGGAGACGTTGCGCGTGTTGCACACGGCGCGCGAGTCGGCGTCGGAGATCAAGATCCGCGCCGAGGAGAACGCGGCCCGGATCCTGCGTGAGGCCAATGACGAGGCCAACCGGCTGCGACAGGAAGCCGAGGTCGAGGCAGCCCGCAAACGCCAGGACGCATCGTCGGACGCCGAAGCCGAGGTGGCGCTCGCGAAGCAGCAGGGTCGCGAGATGGTGAACGAGGCGCGCTCGTATCGCGAGCGGGTACTCGCCGACCTCGAACGACGCACGACGCTCGCCCGGCACCAGATCGAGGAACTGGTCCACGGTCGTGATCGCCTCCTCCAGGTGTTCGAGCGGGCTCGTCTGGTCGCCGTCGACGTGACCTCGGAGCTCCAATCACTCGACGGGCCCGACGAGTTGGTGAACCTGTCGCCGACGACCGGTCCGGTGCCGCTGATGGTGAAGCGACCGCGGCACCGGCCGACACCGAACGACGAGGCGGAGTCCGACGGCGCCGGCGACTCGTCCGACACCTCCGACACCTCCGACGAAGCCGAGGCCGACGTGCCGCCAGGGCCGGTCGGTGGCGACACGACCGATGACGAGCACGCCCACACCGATGTCGACAGCACGACCGGCGACGGCGAGGCGCACACCGCGGTCGATGTGGCCGTGCCGGTCGGGTCCGACGCCGCCGGTGATGAGGACGCCGAGGGCGACAGCGACGACGACGATGGCTACGACGACGATGGGTGAGAGAGGCTACGACGACGATGGCTACGACGACGAGGCCGTCGCCGTCGAGGATGCGGGCGACGCTGCCGACGCGTCGAGCCGGCGCGACGGCGACGCGAACGTCGTCTCGCTCTTCCGTGGCCGCTCACCCGCTCACGACGCCGACCAGGCCGACACCGACCAGGCCGACACCGACCAGGCCGACACCGACGCGGCCGACCACGACGCGGCCGACCATGCGGGCGAAGCGGCGGGCGAGGGTGATCCTGGCGCCGACACGTCGACCGGACCACGACCCGACGTCGGTGGCATCTTCGAGCGGCTGCGCAGCGAGGTCCCGACCGTCGACAACGCTCTCGCAGAGGCACCCGACACTGACCAATCCGGCGGCGATGACGAGGCGCCGCCTCCGGAGCCGACGCCGTTCACTCGCCGTGACGAAGCTCTCGTTCCGTTGATCCTCGCCGGTGCCCGCAAGCTCAAGCGTGTCTTGGCCGACGAGCAGAACGGGGTGCTCGACACCCTCCGCCGGAACGAGCCGGTGACCTCGGTCGATGCCCTGCTCCCCCCGCTCGACGAGCACCTCCGCCGCTATGTCGACGGGCTCGCCGAGGATCTCGTCGCAGCGGCCGCCACCGGAGCCACCGAGGTCGGCCTCAACGACACCAAGACGTTGCGCCGCAAGCTCGCGAACGCGGGCGCGCTCGATGGCGCCCACGCGCTGCTGGCCAGCGATCTGGTCGGCCCCCTCCGGGATCGCCTCGGTCGGTCGATCGCGGAGGGCGACGGCGACAATGACGAGATCACCAAACGGATCCGCGCCGTCTACCGCGAGTGGAAGACCCAGCACATCGACGATCAGCTCGACGACGTGTTCCGGTTCGCGCACGGTGGCGGCATCGCCACCATCGTCGAACCAGGGCGTCCGATGACCTGGACGATCGATCCGCAGCAGCCGGCGTGCCCTGACTGCGAGGACAATTCGTTGGCCGGAACCGTCGCTGCAGGCGAGGCGTACCCGACCGGGCACACGTCTGCTCCGGGCCATCCCGGGTGCCGCTGCATGACCGTGCCCGCATCCGGTTAGCCTCGGCCGCCAGATGCGGCGCGAATCCGACCTCCCCCGAACTCGCCTGTGGTCCCGGATCTCGGGCCGCGCGGTCCTCATCACGATCGGCGTCGCGATCTTCGCGATCATCGTCTTCGGCCGTGCGATCGCCAATTTCTACGTCGATGCCCTCTGGCACGACGCGTTGGGCCGGGGCGACGTCTTCTGGGGTCAGATCTGGGCCAAGGTGACCCTCTTCATCCTGTTCTTCCTGGTGTTCGTCGCGCTGGCGGGGCTGAACCTCTTCGTGGCCGACCGCACGGCACCGACATCGTTCCCGGCCAACGTCCACCCGTACGTCGAGCGATTCCACGAGGTGTTCGGACACCGACTCCGACTCGTTCGCTACGGCACGGCACTGGTGCTCGCGTTCATGTTGGCGCTGCCGGCGGTCTCGCACTGGCAGGACTGGCTGATGTTCCGGAACAGCAAGTCGTTCGGTGTGCAGGATCCGCAGTTCCAGGTCGACGTGGGTTTCTACGTCTTCGAGTTGCCGTTCATCTCGTTCGCGGTCGACTGGCTGTTCGCCGCGATCATCATCGTGCTCCTGCTGACGATCGCCGCTCACCTGCTGAACGGAGGTGTGCTCTTCACCTCATCGACGCCGACGGTCCAGCCGGCGACCAAGGTGCACGTGGCGGTGCTGCTGGCGGTGCTCGCGTCGGTCAAGGCCGCCGACTACTGGCTGACCCGATACGAGCTCACCAACGAGACCCGTGGCTTCGTGCAAGGGGCGACCTACACGGTCGTCAAGGCCCAGCTCCCCGCGATGATGCTGCTCGTCCTGATCGCACTGCTCACGGCCGTGCTGTACCTGACCACGATCCGCACCGATCGCTGGAGGTTGCCGCTCGTTGCGTCGGGGCTGTGGCTGGTGGTGTTGATCATCGGCGGGCTGATCTACCCGGCGCTCGTGCAGTCGCTGGTCGTGAAGCCCAACCAGGAGGAACGAGAGGCGCCCTACATCGCCCGCAACGTCGAAGCCACCCGCGCTGCCATGGGCATCGACGATGTCGTGCCCCAGACGGTCGAGTTCGGCCGGCTGAGCACCGCCGAGGTCGAGAGCGACCTCGAACCGATCCGCAATGTGCGCCTGCTCAACCCCACCCAACTGCTGTCGCGGTTCTCGTTCGACCGAGGCGAGGTCGCGGGCCTGAAGATCGAGGATCTCGACGTCGACCGATACGAGATCGACGGGCAGGTGGAGCAGGTGTTGGTCACCGCGCGCGAGCTCGATCTCCGCAACATCCCGAACAAGAGCTGGCAGGGAGAGCACCTGGTGAGTACGCGCGGCTGCGGGCTGGTGCTCGCGCCGGTGGGGCGGGTCACCGAGAACGACCGACCCGACTACCAGTCGATCGACCTCGATCGCCCCGAGCTGTACTTCAGCCCGGCTATCAGTGGGTACGCGGTGACGGGCACGAACGTCACCGAGAGCCCGTGCGGCGAGACCGCGCCGTATTCCGGGGGTGCAGGTGTCGAGATGAACGGCTTCGCACGCCGCACCGCGTTCGCACTCGCGTTCCTCGACTACAACGTGCTCGGGTCCGGCGCGATCAACAGCGACTCGCAGATGCTCTGGGTGCGTTCCGTGCAGGACCGGGTCCAGAAGTTGGCACCCTTCCTCGACTACGACGGCGACCCGTACCCGGTCGTGGTCGACGGCGGCGTGCAGTGGGTGATCGACGCCTACACCTCGACGTCGCGCTACCCGTACGCACAGCGCATCGGCAACGTTCAACTCAGCGCGAGCACCGGCTTGTCACGCAGCGCGAACTACATCCGTAACAGCGTCAAGGCGGTGGTCGACGCCTACACCGGTGAAGTCACGTTCTACGCCGTCGACGGCGACGACCCCGACCCGATCCTCGATGTGTGGCGGTCGGCCTTCCCCGACCTGTTCACGCCCGGTGACGAGCTGCCCGCCGAGCTCCGCGAGCACTTGCGCTACCCGGAAGACCTCTTCCGTGTGCAGACCGACCTGTACTCGAAGTACCAGGTCGAACCCGAGGCGTTCTTCCAGCGAACGGGAGCCTGGTCGGTGGCGCAGGCACCGTCGGTCGACCGTCGCGAAGGCACCAACACCGTGACCTCAGCGGTCGATCCGACCGACGTCCAGACCGAGTTCGCGACCGAGTCGAGCGCCGAGCGCTTCACCCCGTACTACACGATGTTCCGGAGCAGCGTGAGTGCAGAGGAGGAGTTCGTGATCCTCCGGCCGTTCGTACCGTTCTCCACCGACGATCGCCGCACCGAGCTGCAGGCCTACATGACGGCATCGAGCGATCCCGACACGTATGGGCAGCTCGTCAGCTACGTCGTCGACCAGGAGCCACTCCCGGCCGGGCCGCTCCGCGTCGCCGACCAGGCCGAGTCGGAGGAGGAGATCAGCCCGGAGCTGAGCTTGCAGGCCAACGACGAGACGGGCACGCAGGTGAAGTTCGGTGATCTCCAGCTGATCCCGGTCGCCGACGGTCTGGTCTACGTCCGTCCGGTCTACGTCATCGCGAGCGACGTCACCGAGTACCGGTTCGTGATCGTCTCCCACAACAACCAGGCCGTCCTCGACACCGACCTGAAGTCGGCGTTCGCACGGCTGTTCAGCGGGTTCGACGCCGAGATCGGTGATCGCATCGCCGACGACGACGGCGCCGACAACGGCGGAGCTCCCGACAGCGGAGACGATCCGGGCGCCGACGACTCCGGCACCGGCGACAACGGCGGGGTCACCGGCGACCGCGATGCGGCGTCGCTCGCCGCCGAGGCCGAGCGGTTGTACCTCGAGGCGCAGCAGCAGCTCCGCGACGGCGATCTCGGCAGCTACCAACAGACGCTCGACCAGGTCGGCGAGCTGATCGCTGAGCTGAACGACCAGCTCGGAAACTGACCGGGCGCTGCGACCAGGCGGCAGCGATCAGGATCGCTTGAGACGGTCGGCCAGATCGGCGAGGTCTTGGCGAAAGGCGATCTGGTAGCGGACCTGTTCGTTCGCGATTCGGGTCTGGGCGTCGCGCAGTTCGTCGATGACGTGTTCGGCGGCCGGTCCACCCGCACCGACGGCATCGAGCTCGCCGCTGATCTCGGTGATCTGGTTGGCGAGCTCGGTAGAGATGGACGTGATCCGCTGGTCGACATCGTCGAGCCGGGCACCGATCGCGTCGAGTCGCTCGTGGATGTCACGGAGACCGTCGCCCTCGGCGACCGGTGACGGCGCGGGCGGCGGCTCCGGAGGTGGCGGGGTTCTGAGCGGGGTGTCGAATCGGGTCGTCAAGGCGTCGACCCGGTCACGAAGGTCGTCGAATGCAGCGTGATCGACGGCTCGTTCGTGGTGGCCGACCGCGGCCTCGATGCGGGCATCGAGGACCTCGATCCGATCGCGGAGGTATTCCATCTCCGGGGGTTCGATCGACTTCGCCGATCCGGCCGCGTCGTTCTCGAGAGCATCGTCGAGTCGTTGGGCGAGCGTGTCGAGTCGGATGCGGACGTCGCCGAGCTCGTCGGCGCCGGCGCCGGTCGGATCGACCGCCGAGCCGTCGATCCGGTCGGACAAGCGTTGGATTCGAGCACGCAGCACGTCGAGATCCGCTGGCGACACCTGGGGCGACGTCGGTGCTGGAAGCGCTGCGTTGTGCTGCTCGCCGAGCTGACGCCCGAGCCCGAGGATCCGCTCGCCGAGCTCGTGTTTGGCGGCGTCGGCCTCGTCGAGGCGGGCGCTCATGGCGGCGATCTCGGACTTCAGCTGCTCCATCTCCGCCGGGTCGGTCGCACGCTTCTTGAAGAGTCCCATCTCGGGCCTCACCGTATCGGACGGCGCGCCCGGGGTGTCGAACGTCACGGCTCGTCAGGGTTTCCGTACCACCGCCGATGGGTAGGCCGGAACCGTACCGCCGGTTGCGTCCGCGCGCCGGCCCACGACCAAGGAGACACTCATGCCCACCCCCACGCTCGCCCGCAAGATGTACGAGTTCAACAAGAATGTCCTGTCGACCTCGTTCGGCACCGCTCGCAACGTGGTCTCGATCGTCGCCGAGGGAGTCGGTGCGGCGACCACCACCGCTCGCGACGCCGGCGCCACGATCGTCGGTCAGACCCGCTCGGCCGTCGACCGCACCGTCGACCAGGCGTCGAAGGGGGCCAAGGAGGTCACCGGCCAGGCCCGCGTCCAGGGTCAGCAGGCGTCGAAGCAGATCGATCGCGTCGCCGCTCGCACAGCCGAACGTGCCATCGATGCGGTCGACGACAGCCCGTCGTCGGGGACCCCCTACGAGTCGTGGACCAAGGGCGAGCTCTACGAGCGTGCGCAGGAGCTCGACGTCGACGGGCGGTCGACGATGAGCAAGCGCGAACTGATCGCCGCGCTCCGTTCACGCTGAACCTCGACGTCGGCGACGATGTCGGCGCGGTCGGGCCCACGAGCGCCCCCACAAGCTCGTGGGCCCGCCCCGCGTTCGGCGCGGCGATCCGGGTCAGCCGAATCGCCCGACGAGGTCGGAGTGGTGAATCGCAGCGACATCCGGGTGCGACCGCAACCGGAACTTGAGCCAGTTGTCGCCGTAGTTGGAGAAGATCGGATCGCCGGGCCTGCTGTTCTGACCACCTGGTGCCTCGGCCGCGAGTTCGGGTGGAAGCGGTATCACCTCGAAGGTCGCTTCCATACGTGGATTGAAGAAGTAGGCGACGGAGATGCGCTCACGTCCTGCGGCCGGGCTGACGACCCGGTGTCTGGTCGCGCGGAGGTAGCCGTCGGTCGCGATCTGCAGCATCTCGCCGATGTTGAGCACGAGTGCACCCGGGATCGGAGTGGCGTCGACCAGTTCGCCGTCGAGGTCGACCTGGAGGCCTCCGACGTCGTCCTGCATGATGAACGACAGCAGCCCTGAATCGTGATGGAGCCCGACACCCTGTCGGATGTCGCGTGTCGAGTCCTGGGCCGGGTACCGGATGATCTTCACGAGAACCTCCGGACCCGGGTCGGTGACGGGCTCGAAGAAATCCGGCGGCTGGCCGAGCCCGGTCGCGATCGCGCGCAGGACCGCCGCTCCCACCGACGCCATCGCTCCCATCCACCGGGTCACGGTCGGTTCCATCGTGGGCACGGACGGCGGCCACTGGTTCGGACCCCGCACTCGGAGCCACGCGGGTCCGTCCGGGCCGGGATCGACCGGCTCGCGCTCGGGTCCGATGTCGATCTGGTCGCGCCAGTCGCTCACGCCGTTGGTGTGCTCCATGCCGAGGCGCGTGTACCCGCGGAAGTGTGGGGTGTTCGTGTTGACGATGGCCAGACGGTCGGGTTCGGGCCGAGCGAAGAACTCACGCGACACCTCCATCACGGCGGCCTCGAGCTCCGGATCAACACCGTGCCCGACCAGGTAGCAGAACCCCGGCCCGTGCAGGCTCGCTCGCAACGCATCGACGAACCGGACCGCACCCGACCCGCGGGGGTCGTCGAGGAACGCGCCGATGTCGAGGACGGGGAGCGATGCCATGGCGCCGAGCGTATGCGTCGCCGAGTCGGCGCCGTCGAGCGGAAGGGTCGCCACAGATTTCCGACGTAGCGTGCAACAGTTCGCGCCGTTCGTGCGTGAGAAGGAGTGATGGAACTCACCATGAACCTGTCGGGACGTTCACCCGTCCCCGACGCTCCCCGCACGGCGACGGCCGAGTGGGCGGGCTCCGAGGCGGTCTACGTCTCGGCCTACCGGGAGCTGCTCCGGGTCGCCTTCGTCCTCACTGGATCCGGGCCGGCCGCCGAGGACGTCGTCCACGATGTCTTCGCTCACGTGGGTCGCCGCATTGCCGATCTCGACGACCCGGTGCCCTACCTCCGCGTCGCCGTCGTGAACCGGTGCCGGTCGCTGCACCGCCGCACTGTGTCGGCACCACGACCGAACCGCCCGGACGACTCGGCGCTCGACGTCGGCCTGGTCCACTTGCGCGATGCCCTCGCCGACCTCTCGGTTCGGCAACGCACGGCGATCGTGCTCCGCTACCTCTGCGATCTGTCCGACGTGGACATCGCCGACATCCTCAACTGCCGGCGGGCCACCGTACGCAGCCTTGTGCAGCGCGGCCTCGCCGAGCTCCGCACCGCTCTCGACGACACGAAGGACGCGTGACCGACATGAACACGCCCACCACAGAACTCGACGGATTCGAACGCCTCCTGCGCGATCGACTCCATCGGCTGGCCGACCAGGCGCCGGCCGCCGTCCCCGTTCTCGCGGACATCGGCGTCACCACCACCGAACCGCGCCGGAACCGTCGCCGCGCCGCCGGCATCGGTGCGACGATCGCACTCGTCGCCGGCGGTCTCGGTCTCACGACCATCGCCCTACAGGGTGCCGCCGAGCCCGGGGGCGCCGACAGCCCCGAGGCAGCGGTTCGCGACTTCGCAGACGCCCTCGCGGGTGAGGACGTGCTCGGGATGATCGACGTCGCGCTCCCGGAGGAGGTCACATCGCTGCGCGCCGCCTTCGACGAAGCCACCGTCCAGGCCAGGCGGCTCGGCCTGCTCGACGAGGCGTTCGCCCTCGACGGCGTCGCCGGAGTCGACGTCACCGTCGACGAGCTCGTGTTGCGCACCGATGAGATCGACACTGATCTCGCGGCCGTCACCTCGACCGACGGTCGGCTCGGTGCGACCTTCGACGCCGCTGCGTTCCCGCTCGGACGCCTGATCCGCGACGCCGACACCGAGATCCCTGATGGCGCGGCCGCCCGCGATCTGGCGGCCGAACCGTTCACGTTGGTGACACTGCGGCGCGAGGGCCGCTGGTACGTCAGCCTCGGCATGACGATCGCGGAATCGGTGCGGACCGGCCGGGGCGCGGCGCTGCCCGACAGCCTCGGTCTGCTGTCTCAGGGGTCGGCGTCGCCGGAGGCGGCCGTCGAGACGTTCTACCAGCGGCTCGCAGATCTCGACTTCGCCGGTGTCGCAGCACTCGCGGCTCCGGGCGAAGGCGACGTGTTCCGACGGTACGCGTCGCTGTGGCTCCCACCGATCGAGGAGGGCGTGGCCGCTGTTCGCGCCGACGGCGTGACGATCTCGCTGACGGATCTCCATCTGCAGCGGGTCGTTGACGGCGACGGCCGTGTGACCTTGACCCCCGACGAGTTCGTGGTCGAGGGCACGATCCCGGCCTCGTGGGGCAGTCAGAGCTACGAGGGTCCGACCCGTACGCCCGGCGTGCCGACCTTGATCGACTCCAACGACGGTCTCGGCGTGTGGATCCTCGAAGCCGACGCGCCGGTGCCCGCGAGCGTCGACGAGCTCACCGGTGATCCGCTGCCGTACGACTCCGAGGAAGCGCAGGCGGTCTTCGCAGGGCAGTTCAACTCGACCTGGGTGAACCCCGATGGGACGATCGAACCGCTGATCGAACCGGTGCCGGATTCGACGGCACCGATGCCGTTCCGGGTGGAACGCAGCGGAGGCTGCACGACTGCGACAGGATCCCCCTTCAGCGAACTGGTGGCCTACAGCCGTGACGCCGAACAGCTCGGCGACGGTTCCGTGAGGTCGTGTGGCGACACCGAGTTCGTCAACGTCGCTTCGGCGCTGCTGCTGTTCCGTGGCGGCAGCACCGTCCTCAACCTGCCCTCCGTCACCGTGGTCGAAGACGGTGGCGAGTGGTTCGTGTCGCCGATCGGCACGATCGCCGCCCAGATCCTCGACCCGATCCGTGCCCTCCCCGACGACGTGAACACGATCGACGTCCCGCTGCTGCCCTACGCACTCGGCGCCTCCAGTCGCGACGATCTGGATCGGGCGTTCGATGCCGTGACCGACGTCCCACCCGTCTGTGCCCCGATCGTCGAGTCCGGCGACGGCGGGCGCCTGCGCACCATCGCCGATCCGAACCTCGCCGACGTGCGTGCCTGCGGTGACGCCATGTGGTTCGCCGACGGAGGCTTCGGTGTCTCGGTCGAGTCCGGCTCCGAGGTCGCCGGTCCACCCGCCGTCGAGGCCGCGCCGGCGACCGTGGTCGAGGTGCCGGCGTCCGTGCCGGTCGATGCGGGGTCGTGGTCAACGGTCGCGACCACACCTCCTTCCGACTGAGCGCCCGTAGCCTTGTCGCAATGGCGTCAGTGCAGGCGAACGGCATCACGATCGAATACGAGGAGCAGGGTTCGGGTGAACCGCTGCTGCTGATCATGGGACTCGGCGGCCAGTTGATCGACTGGCCGCAGGGTCTCGTCGACCTGATCGCGGATCGGGGATTTCGGGTGATCCGGTTCGACAACCGTGACAGCGGCTTGTCGACCGAGTTCTCGAGCACGCCTCCGACGACCGGTCAACTGGCGAAGGCCGTGATCCTCCGACGTCTGCTGCAAGCCGAGTACCTGATCAGCGATTTCGCGGACGACTCGGCCGGCCTGCTCGATGCGCTCGGCGTCGACAGTGCCCACGTGGTCGGTGTGTCCATGGGCGGGATGATCGCCCAGGCGTTGGCGATTGAGCATCCGGCACGAGTACGGAGTCTGACCTCGATCATGTCGACGACGGGGAACCGTCGCGTCGGCCAGCCGACGGCACGCTTGATCCGCAAGACTGCACGCCGTCCCGTGCCGTCGCGCGACACCGCGGTCGAGATCGGCGTCGAGACGTTTCGTGAGGTCTGCGGACCGACCTTCGACCCGGACGAGTTCCGTCGTATGGCACAGGCGTCGGTCGATCGCAGCTTCCGTCCGGCCGGTACGGCTCGCCAGACTGCGGCGATCATGGCGAGCAACGATCGCACGGCCGGCCTGCAGCGGCTCCAGGTGCCGACGCTCGTCGTGCACGGCCTGGCCGACCGCTTGGTCCGCCCGAGCGGCGGGATCGCTACCGCCAAGGCGATTCCCGGGTCGCGACTGCTCATGTTCAACGACATGGGTCACGACCTCCCGCGGACGAGGTGGGCAGAGATGGCCGAGGAGATCGAGCGCAACGCCGATCGAGCCGGCGTGTCGGTCACGGCCTGATCGCGACCTGTGCGTCGAGCCATTCGGTGAGCGACCGGACGGCCTCGGTCGGTGGACCGCTCGGCCAGGTGACGTAGTACCCGCGAGCCGACGTCACCTCCGGACCGACGACCACGAGCGCGTCGCCGTCGACCAGGTCGTCGATGAGGTGCCGCCAACCGAGCGCGATGCCGCGACCGGCGAGGGCCTGCTGCAGCACCATCGGATAGTTGTGGAACAGGACGCGCCCGGGTTGCCGTCGGAGGGCGATGCCGAAGTCGGCCAGCCAATCGGCCCAGGTCATCCACGGTCGGTCGCCGTCGTCCATGTGGACGAACGGTGCCTGGTAGACGTCGTCAGCGGAACTCGAGGCGTCGAGGCCGTGCTCCCCGGCGAACGCCGGCGACGCCACCGGGACCACCGCTTCCCCGAAGAGGAGATGGCTCGATTGTCCGGGGAAGTGGCCGGTGCCAACGCGGATCGCGGCATCGAACCCCCCGGTGTCGACCTCGTCGTCCCGATCGAACAACCAGAGCCTGACATCGAGATCGCCGAGCGCTCCGTGCAACCCGTCGAGGCGCGGAACGAGCCACTGCTGTGCGATGCCCGGGTGCGCAGCCAGAACGAACGTCCCGGCGTGCTCGGACAACTCCTCCAATCCGGCCTCGATCACGTCGAACGCCGCCGTCAGATGCCCGTGCAGGCGCCGGCCGACGTCGGTGAGCTCGCTGCGATTGGCCGTCCGGGTGAACAGCTCGACGTCGAGGCTGTGTTCCAGTGAACGGATCTGGCGCGTCACGGCAGGCTGGGTCATTCCCAGCTCGCGAGCAGCCGAGGTGAATCCTCCGAGACGGCCGGCGGCCTCGAACACGGCGAGACGTTGCAGACGGTCGACACGCTCGATCAGGCGGCGCACGTGTCCACGGCCTGTCGTTGCTTCACCATGACCACAGAGTATGCCAAGTCAAACGAGACGTGGACTGTTGTTCGGGATGTGCCTGCGTCAGGGTGATGCTATGTCTTTGTTGCAGGAACGGCCGGCGGGTCCCACCACCGCGTCGGCCACGGTGTCCGGGCGGGGGATCCGGTTCGGATCGGCCGGCGGTGCGATCGATCTGCACCCCAACTGGCTGCGCGAACGATCGACCGAGCCGGGTCAGATCGACCCGACCAACCGTCAGCGCCTGTTCACCCCGCGCGACGTCGCCACCGATCTCTCCGTGACATCGTGCTCCGTGGTCGGGGACGATGTTGTCGTCGGGTTCTCCGACGATCACCTTGCGCGGATCCCGGTCGAGGCAATCGAGCGAGCGATCGGCTGGCTCGCCGACGACGAGGAACCGCCGACTCCCGAACCCTGGACGGCACCGCTCGACCGCTTCCCGTACGTCGACTGGAGCGACATCGGGTGGAGCGTCGCCGAGGAGCGGACGGACGCGGTGATCGAGTTCCTCGACGCGTTCTTCCGCCACGGGTACGTCGTGCTCCGCAACACGCCTGCGGTCGAGGGCACCGTGCGGCGGGTTGCCGATCGGCTCGGGTACCTCGTCGGGCAGAACTTCGGTTGGGTGTTCGACGTCCGGGCCGAACCGGCGCCGACCGATCTCGCCTACACGAGCATCGAACTGCTCGCCCACACCGACGAGCCGTACCGGCGACCGGCTCCGGGCATCCAGATGCTGCACTGCATCCACAACGAGGCGCCTGGGGGCGATTCGACGCTGGTCGACGGTCTCGCGGCGTCGGAGGCGCTGCGTGCCTCGCACCCCGACTGGCACGCGGCATTGGTCGAGACCGAAGTCGTCTGGCGCTACGACATGGGCACCGACACGGTCGTCAACCGCGGTCACGTGCTGGAGTACGACCGGTTCGGCCGCTACCGTCAGATCCGCCTCAACACCAAGATCGACGAGCCGGTCGTGCGTCCGGGTGTCGATCTCGACGCGTACTACGCCGGACGCCGCTGGCTGACGCAGTGGTTGAACGACCCGGCTCACCAGGTCACGTTCCGCCTCCAGCCGGGCGACATCATGTTCATGGACAACCACCGAGCGCTCCATGGCCGGACCTCGTTCGACGCATCACGAGGCCACCGACATCTGCAAGGGTGCTACATCGAGCACGACGGACCCGACACGATGTATCGCCTCGCGGTGCGCCGTCGACGTGCCACGCTTCGGGCATGACCGAGCCGGCGATCACCCGTCACGCGTTCGACGGTGACGTCCCCACCGGGGAGGTCTCGTTCACGGCGATGGCCGAAGGTACCGCGGACGAGTACGAGCTCCTCGACCGCTACGAGCGGGTGCACGCCGCCGGGCTCGCCTCCCGGGTGATCGAGACCCTCGACCGACTCACCGGTTCACTCGGCGGCTACCGGATCACGCGCCTCGAGCACTCGCTGCAGGCCGCGACCCGGGCTCGGCTCGACGGCGCCGACGTCGACTGGGTCGTCGCTGCCCTGGTGCACGACATCGGTGACGAGCTCGCTCCGTTCAACCACAGCGAGTTCGCGGCGGCGATCGTCCAGCCGTACGTACCCGCCGAAGTCCACTGGGTGGTGCTGCACCACGGGGTGTTCCAGAGCTACTACTACGCCCACCACCTCGGGGGCGATCGCCACGGCCGCAACCGGTTCCGTGACCACGAGTGGGCTGGGTTGTGCGAGGAGTTCTGCGCCAGGTGGGATCAGAACTCCTTCGATCCCGACTTCCCGATCCATCCCCTCGAGTCGTTCACCGGCGAGGTGCGAGAGGTGTTCGGTCGCGTCGCCTGGGAGCCGAGCGTCGTCGCTGCCGGGTCGGGCCGGCTCGTCCCGTGACCGTCGCTTCCCGCGTCGGATTCATCGGGCTCGGCAACGTCGGCGGCAAGCTCGCCGGCTCGTTGCTGCGAAACGGGGTCGATCTCGTCGTGCGCGACCTCGATCGTGATGCCGGTCGGCGATTCGTCGACGGTGGAGCCGGATGGGCCGAATCGGGACGTGCGCTCGCGGAGCAGGTCGACGTCGTCGTCACGTGCCTGCCTTCGCCGGCTGCCTCCGCTGCGGTCATGGAGGCCGCCGACGGAGTGCTCGCCGGGTTGCGACCCGGGTCGATCTGGATGGAGATGTCGACCACCGACGAGACGGAGATCCGCCGACTGGCGGCTCGCGTCGCGGAGCAGCAGAGCACAGCGGTCGACTGCCCCGTGTCGGGTGGATGTCACCGCGCCGACACCGGCAACATCTCGATCTTCGCGGGCTGCGATCGCGACACGTTCGAGCGTGTGCTGCCGCTCCTCACCGTGCTCGGTCGGCGCGTGTTGCACACCGGGCCGATCGGCTCGGCATCGGTGTTGAAGGTCATGACGAACTACCTCGCCACTGCCAATCTGGTGGCCGTCACCGAAGCGCTGACCACGATGGCCGCGGCCGGACTCGATCTGGCGACGACGTTCGAGGCGATCCGGATCTCGAGCGGGAACTCGTTCGTCCACGAGACCGAGAGCCAGGTGATCCTGAATGGCTCACGCGACATCAGCTTCACCATGGATCTCGTGCTCAAGGACATCGGCCTGTTCCAGTCGATCGCAGATCGGCACCAGGTGCCGCTGGAGCTGAACCCGATGCTCATCGACATCTTCCGCGACGGGGCGATTCGCTACGGCGAGCGTGAGTGGAGCGACAACATCATCCGTCGACTCGAGGAGGCGACGGGGTTGTCGGTCACTGCGCCGGGCTTCCCGGCCGAGCTGGTCGACGACGAGCCCGAAGAGCGCGGCGCCGAGGTCGTGCCACGCTTCTGATGTTCGTGGGTGCCACCCGTGGCGGCGGTCCGACGGCTACATCACGTAGGAGATGAAGAACGGCAGGGTGACCATCGCGGCGACCGTGCCGGCCATCACGATCGTGGCCGTCTCGTCGGGCCGGGTGTTCTGCTCGATGGCCAGCACCGTGGTGAACACCGCGGCCGGCATCGCGGCCTGGAGCACGACGGCGCCTGCCGCCTGATCCGAGAGCGAGAGCGCGGCCGCGATCGGAATCGCTGCGAGCGGTTGCACGACCAGCTTGGCGACGAGTGACCGGCCGACATCGAGGTCGAGCCGTGGCCGACCCATCTGCTGGAGCTGGATGCCGAGCGTGATCAGCATCACGGGGATGATCGCACCTGCGAGCAGCGCGACGGGCCGGTCGACGATCGGTGGGAGAACGGCGTCGGTGCCGTTGACGATCAGTGCCGGCACGATCACCAGCGTCATCGGTCGGGTCGCGGCCTGGCGGGCGCCCTTCCAGCCGCCATGGGCCGAGGCGACACCGAACACCAGACCCAGCGTGTTGACCACGACGAGACAGATCGCTGCGAACGGGAGCGCCGCCTCGTCGAACGTGAACGTGACGATCGCCAAGCCGAAGTTGCCGACGTTGCCCCACGAACCGGTCGTGACGATCGCGACGCGGCGTTCGGGCGGCAGGCGCGCCGAGACGGCGACGGCGAACACCGCCGACGCTGCGAACGCAAGCGCGGAGGCCCCGGCCACCCGGATGAGTGCGTCGCTCGCGAGCCCGGCGTTGGCGAGCGAGTCGAAGATGAACGCCGGCCCGATCACCCAGTAGGCGAGCTTCGCGAACGGCGCCGGCTCGAGGCGGAGCCATCGGCCGACGCCGTATCCGATCGCGACCAGGACGACGACCGGCCCGAGGATGTCGAAGAAGATCCCCGGCAGTCCGCTCACGCCGGGGCACGGTAGTGCGAGGTCGTCCGACTGGACGTCTCAACGTCACGTGGATCCGTCGGATGTGCCGATCGCGTGCTATCCAGTCTCGTCGTGACCGTCTACTTCGAGGACTTCGAAACGGGTCGAACGATCGAACTCGGGAGCGTCGAGGTGACCGAGAGCGACATCATCGACTTCGCCCGCAGGTTCGACCCGCAACCGTTCCACGTCGATCCGGTCGCCGCGGTCGCGTCGCCGTACGGCGGGCTGATCGCCAGCGGCTGGCACACCTGTGCGCTCTACATGCGTCTGCTCTACGACGGCATGATCCACGACTCCAGCAGCCAGGGTTCGCCAGGGATGGACGAGCTGAGGTGGTTGGCGCCGGTCCGACCGGGTGATCGCCTCACCGCCAGATACACGGTGGAAGAACTCGCCCCTTCGGCGACCAAGCCGAACCGGGGCACGGTGCTGTTCCGGAGCGTGATGGTGAACCAGGACGACGTCGTGGTGCTCCGGATGCGGGGGCGCGGACTCTACGGCAGACGACCGTCCTAGCCGAGACCTCGCCGTCAGTCCGAGCGCTTGTAGCTGAGCCGGAGCTTGGTGCGGAACGCGATGATGTCGCCGTCTTCGATGAGGACGTCCATCTCGATGACCTCGGCGACTCGAAGATCCTGGTAGGTGCTGGCCGCTTCGCGCACTGCGTTGCGGGCCGCCTCCTCCCACGAATCGTTGCTCGATCCGATCAGTTCGACGACGTGGTAGACGCTGCCGGCGTTCATGGGGCCTCCTCGGGTGTTGTCATCGGCGGGTCGCTCGGAACTTGGTCGACAACTTCAGTTCGGTGTCGAATTCGATCTGTCCGGTCGCGAGCAAGCGGCATCGCAGCCGGTCGATCTCGCCGACGCGGGCGTCGTCGTAGTGGTTGCACGCGTCGTCGACGGCGCGTTCGGCCGCCTGTCGCCACGACAGTCCGGTCGCGCGGTGGCTCGTGACGAGGTAGACGCTCTCGCTGCCGCCCCGGATCAGCGGGGGATCGTCGGAGGCGAACTCGGGTGAGCGGCGCTGGTCGGTCATCGAGGCGATCGACGCCATGACGTCGTCGAGCATCTGCTGGCGACGCTTGCGGCTCCCGCCGAACCGGTAGGTCCTCGGATCGATCGGTTCGCCGAACCGGATCCGGACTCGGCCGCGAAAGGGGCGTGGCACCGCACGACCGATCGGTTGGACCCGCTCGGTGCCGGTGATGCCGACCGGGATGATCGGTGCGCCCGTCATCACCGCGAGATGGGCGACACCCGAGTGGCCGCGGTGCAGGCGACCGTCTCGCGACCGTGTGCCTTCGGGATAGATGCCGACGAGCTGTCCGTCGGCGAGCAACTCGGCGGCTGTCTGGAGCGCGGCCATCGAGGCCTTCTTGACGTCACGCTTGATGGGCACCATGCCCAGGGCGGGGAAGAGGAACTTGGTGGAGCGGCTGTCCATGTACTCGGCCTTGCCGAGGAAGATCACGGGGCGGGGCGTCATCGTCATGACCAACGGTGAGTCGAAGAACGACCGGTGGTTCGGGCTGATGATCGCCGGCCCGTCGACGGGTACGTGCTCGATGCCTTCGACCTGGGCGCGGTACAACAACCGCATGACCGGCCGGGCGACGATCCGGGCGGGTCGGGACAGGGTGCCGACCCGCGGTGCGTCGTCGGTGCCGAACGCACGAATCCTCAGATCGTGAAATCGCGAGCCCCCACTCGTGTCGATGCCGCGAGTGTGCCACACCGGAGTGCAGCTCGATGCGGCGGCGGTGATCAGCGATGTCGGTCGTCCGGCTCGGCGGATCGCGCTGGCCCTGGGGTTCGCGCGGAACCCGCGGCAGGTGCTGTCAGTGAACGACCTCGAGTTGCTCGCTGCTCGTCGCCGCGGTGGCGCAAGGCTCGAGGTTGCTCCAGCCATAGGCTGCGGCCGCGAGTGCCCCGACCGCACCGACGAGCAGTGCGAATCGCGGGCTCACGTGATCGCCGAGCCATCCAACCAGTGGACCTCCGATCGGTGTCGACCCGATCAACGCCATCGAGAACAACGACATGACGCGCCCCCGCAGCCTGGCGTCGGAGTTGAGTTGCAGGGTCGCGTTCGAGAGTGAGATCGTCGCCACGCTCGCCGCTCCGACGAACGGCATCGCCACGTAGACGAGATGAATGGTCGGCATGAGGGCGATGGCGGCGGTCGCCAGCCCGAACGCTCCGGCGACGGCGACCAACCGGGCGGGTGTGGGCGGGCCGGCCGATGCGACGGCCAGACCGCCCATCACCGCGCCGGCGCCCATCAGCGAGGTCATGATCGCGAGACCGGTCGACCCGGCCCCGAAGGTGAACTCCGAGAGCATGGGGAGGGTGGTCGAGAACTCGAAGGTGAGGGTGCCGATGATGGCCAGCATGACGAGGGTGGTGCGTAGGGTCGGTTCGCTCCATGCGTAGCGGAAGCCCTCCCTGAGCTGGCGGGGTGCTCGCGCGCTGCGCGCCGACGGGTGGAGCTGGTCGGATCGGATGAGGAGCATCGCGGTGACGACAGCGAGATAGCTGACGGCATTGGCGACGAAGCACTCGCCGATGCCCACGGTCGCGATGATGACACCGCCGATCGCAGGCCCGATCACGCGAGCCGCGTTGACGACGACACTGTTCAGCGTGACGGCGTTGCTGATGTCGTCGGCCCCCACCATCTCCATGACGAAGGTCTGCCGGCTCGGGTTGTCGAGCGCCGTGACCGCGCCGAACCCGGCGGCGAGCGTGTAGACCATCCACAACTCGACGACGCCGGTGAGCGTGATGATGCCCATCGCCAGCGCGAGCAGACCGGCCATGCTCTGGGTCCCGATGATCAGGCGTCGCTTGTCGAACCGGTCGGCGAGCATCCCACCGATCGGCGCGAGCACGAGGGTGGGGAGGAACTGCATCGCCATCACGGTGCCGAGCGCCGTCCCGCTGCCGGTGAGCTGGAGGACCAGCCACGCCAACGCGATCGACTGCATCCAGGTTCCGCTGAACGAGATGATCTGGCTGACGAAGTAGAGCCGGTAGTTGCGGAAGCGCAGCGATGCGAAGGTTCGACGACCGACCGCAGCGACGGCGGCGTTCACTCGCCGCCGCCGAGGAGCCGCTCGAGGGCGGGGAGTGCTGCCTCGACCGAGCGGATCTCGTCGGCGGTGAGCTCGCCGAGGCGATCGGCGAGCCAGGTGCGCCCCGCAGCTCGAACCCCCTCGAGGTGAGCGATGCCTGCCGACGTGGCGCTGATCGGCGCGCAGCGGCGATCGTGCGGGTCGACGGTTCGATCGACGAGGCCGATCCGCTCCAACGCCGCCACGATCTTGCTGGCCGACGGCGGTTGGACGTGCTCGAACTCGGCGATCTGGCCGACGGTCACCTGCCCGTGGCGGACGACGGTCGCGAGTACGGCGAGTTGGGAAGGAGTGATGCTGCCGCTCGACTCGGTGCGGATCCGTCGGGCGAGGCGCAAGAGGACGAGGCGCAGCCGATCGACATCCTGGGCGGAGCCCCCCAGGTCGACGCTGTCCGTCGAACGGTCGCGGTCGTCGAGCGTTTGCCTCACAATGCATAGCCTAGGAAATGATTTCCCTGGCTACACGATCTCGCCCGTGTGACATGCGCCCGGGCGTCGGCGGGCCCATCTGGAGTGGCGCTCGTCAGGCGATGGCGATGCCGTGTTCGGCGAGCAGCCGACCGGGTCGGTCGTCGAGCAGCAGATCGTCCGCGATCGCCAGTTCCGGGGCGAGGTGGCGATCGGGGCCGACCCCGTCGACGTGCTCGCGCAACAGTCGCAGCATCAGGCCGGTGGCACGAGCCGGTTCCAGCGGTGCGCGCAGATCGATCGCACGGCCGGCGATCGTGTACTCGACGGCCAAGATCCGTCGCACGTTGGCGACCACACGCCGCAACTTTCGGGCGGCACCCCACGCCATCGAGACATGGTCCTCCTGCATGCCCGACGTCGGCAGCGAGTCGACACTCGCCGGCGCAGCGAGGCGCCGATTCTCCGCGCACATCGCGGCGGCGGTGTAGTGCGCGATCATCATCCCGCTGTCGACTCCGACCTCGTCGGCCAGGAACGGCGGGAGCCCGTGTGATCGGGTGCGGTCGAGCAGGCGATCCATCCGACGTTCCGCGATCGCACCGATCTCGGCGAGTGCGATCGCGAGGAAGTCGGCGGCGAAGCCGAGCGGTGCGCCGTGGAAATTGCCACACGACTCGACCCGACCTCCTGCGAGCACCATCGGATTGTCGATGGCCGCCGCGAGCTCGCGCTCGGCGACGAGCCGCACGTGGTCGAGCGTGTCGCGGGCCGCGCCGTGGACCTGGGGCGTGCATCGGATCGAGTAGGCATCCTGCACGCGGGGGTCGTCGGTCGTGTGGCTGGCGACGATCGGTGAGCCGGCGAGCATGGAGCGTAGATTCGTGGCGCTGACCGCCTGGCCGGGGTGGGGACGAAGCCGTTGCAGATCGTCGGCGAATGGTCGGTCGGTGGCGAGCAGCCCCTCGATCGTCATCGCCGCGATCATGTCGGCCTGCGCCAGCAGACGGGCGGTGTCGTGGACGGCGAGGCACAGCATCCCGAGGATCGCGTCGGTGCCGTTGGTGAGCGCAAGGCCCTCCTTCTCGGCGAGCACGATGGGCTCGATGCCGGCGGCGGCCAGCGCCTCCTGTGCTGCCACCCGGCCCTCGACCGTCGCGACCTCGCCCTCGCCGATCAACGCCAGGGCCGCGGCGGCGAGGGGAGCGAGGTCGCCGCTGGCCCCGAGCGAGCCGTGCTCGGGGACGATCGGCACGATGCCGGCGTTGACGAGATCGACGAGACCCTGCGCGATCAGTGGGCGCGCGCCGCTGGCGCCGAGCGCCAACGTCCGGGCGCGCAGGAACATCATCGCCCTGACGACCTCGCGCTCGACGGGTGGCCCCATGCCGGCGGCGTGCGACCTGACGAGCGACGCCTGGAGCGCAGCCCGGCGATCCGGCGGGATCGCCACCGTCGCGAGTGCCCCGAAACCGGTCGTGATGCCGTAGACGGGCTCGCCCTCGAGCGCCGCGTCGACCACGTCTCGCGATGCCTGCATCCGTTCGATCGCCGCGGAGGTGAGCTCGACGCTCGCTCCGAGCCGGGCGACCGCGACGACGTCGTCGATCCCGACGCCTGGTCCGTCGAGCCGCACGATGCTCACGGCGCCACCGATGTCGCTGCGTTGCTGTCGGCCTCGTGGCCGAGATCGGCGGCGAGGGCATCCGTCGCGGCGACGAGCGAAGCCTCGATCTCGGCGCGTCGGCCGCGGTCCATGCGATGGGTCGGACCGATGATCGAGACCGCCGCTCGGATGGGCATCGTTCCGGGAACGCGTCGCGCCACCGCGGTGATGTCGGGTTCGACGGCGCCGGTCCGGGTGACGGGTTCGACCGTGGCCGTCAACGCAGCGCCGATCGCCGTGCCGTCGAGGGGAACGCTCTGCCCGACCCACCCGACGTGGCGAATCGCACGAGTGCTCTCGACGGCGGCGACGTAGGTCGCGATGTCGCCGTCGGCGATCGCCAGGTACGTCGACTCGCCGGTCGTCGCGGCCAGTGCCGCGAGGTGGGGCTGGGCCGCTGCGGTGAGGCGGCCGAGGGAGCCCTCGTGGCTGATGATCGCGGCGATCCGCTGCAGGCGCGAACCAGGTGCGTAGCGACCGTTTCGGTCGCGGGCGACGTAGCCGCGGGCCTCCAGCGCCCGCAGGTGGCGAAGCGCCGTGGTTGGTGTCAGGCCGGTGGCGTCGGCAGCAGTCGTGAGGTTGCAGCCACCGTCCGCGACGACCGTCTCGAGCAGATCGAGCACCCGTCCGGTCGAGCGCGGCACGGCCGGCTCGTGTGCGGTTCGGCGGTCGTTGGCTTGGCGCGTCGTTGTCATGGGGTGGAACTCGTGTGCCGTCTGTTGACAACCTAGAGAACGCGTGGTCAGACTGCAAGCGGCACGATCCGGCGGTCGACGCCGCCGTGAACAGATCGGAGATCGAGATGACGCAGTCGACGAGCGGTCCGATTCCCGTGCGCGCGCCGCGGGGATCGACGTTGCAGTGCCTCGGCTGGCCGCAGGAGGCGGCCTTCCGCATGTTGCAGAACAACCTCGACCCGGAGGTCGCCGAGAACCCCGACGAGCTCGTCGTCTACGGGGGCACCGGGCGGGCGGCCCGGTCGTGGGACTCGTACCGGGCGATGCTCGCCACGCTGACAACGCTGCGGGCCGACGAGACGATGCTCGTGCAGTCCGGCAAGCCGGTGGGCGTGCTCCGCACGCACGAGTGGGCACCGCGAGTCCTGATCGCCAACTCGAACCTCGTTCCGGACTGGGCGACCTGGGAGGAGTTCCGCCGGCTGGAGCACCTCGGGCTGACGATGTACGGGCAGATGACGGCGGGCTCGTGGATCTACATCGGCACGCAGGGGATCCTCCAGGGAACGTACGAGTGCTTCGCCGAGATCGCCCGGAAGCGGTTCGGTGGCAGCCTCGCCGGCACGCTGACCGTCACGGCCGGCGCGGGCGGCATGGGAGGTGCGCAACCGCTCGCGGTCACGATGAACGACGGGGTCGTGCTGATCGTCGACGTCGACCCGCACATGCTCCAGCGACGCGTCGAGCACCGGTACCTCGACGAGATCGCGCCCGACTACGCCACGGCGGTCCGGCGTGTCACCGACGCCAAGGCTGGCCGGACGCCGCTCTCCGTCGGCCTGCTCGGCAACGCCGCCGACGTGCTGCCACGTCTGCTCGCGGACGGCGTCGGGGCCGACATCGTCACCGATCAGACCAGCGCCCACGATCCCCTGTCGTACGTGCCGAACGACCTCAGCCTGGAGGCCGCCGCCGAACTGCGCGGCAACCAGCCCGAGGAGTTCACGCGTCGGGCGCGGGCGGCGATGGCCACACACTGCGAGGCGATGGTCGGGTTCATGGACGCCGGTGCAGAGGTGTTCGACTACGGCAACAGCCTCCGCGCCGAGGCCGCTCTGGGCGGTTTCGACCGGGCGTTCGACTACCCCGGCTTCCTGCCCGCCTACATCCGCCCGTTGTTCTGCGAGGGGAAGGGGCCGTTCCGGTGGGTGGCGTTGTCCGGTGATCCGGCCGACATCGCGGCGACCGACCGTGCGGTGCTCGACGAGTTCCCCGAGGACGACGCGTTGGCGCGCTGGATCCGGCTCGCCGGCGAGCGGGTCGCGTTCCAGGGTCTGCCGGCGCGCATCTGCTGGCTCGGCTACGGCGAGCGGCATCGGCTCGGGTTGCGGTTCAACGAGATGGTGCGATCGGGCGAGCTCTCGGCCCCGATCGTGATCGGGCGCGACCATCTCGACTCCGGTTCGGTGGCGTCGCCGTACCGCGAGACCGAGGACATGCTCGACGGATCCGACGCGATCGCCGACTGGCCACTGCTCAACGGTCTGGTCAACGCATGCTCGGGCGCGACCTGGGTGAGCATCCACCACGGTGGTGGCGTCGGCATCGGCCGATCGATCCACGCCGGTCAGGTCAGCCTCGCCGATGGCACCGACCTCGCAGCCGAGAAGCTCGAACGGGTCCTCACCAATGATCCGGGCACCGGCGTGATGCGCCACCTCGACGCCGGCTACGAGCGAGCCGTCGAGGTGGCCGAGGAGCGAGGGGTCCGGATCCCGATGCGTGAGGGGTCCGGACCGTGAGCGTGCGGCCGATCCTGTCGATCGGGCATCCGGTGCTGCGCTCGATCGCCGACCCGGTGCCCGTCGACGAGATCCCCACTGACGGTGTCCAATGTCTGATCGATGATCTGATCGACACGATGCGCGATGCCGGCGGTGCCGGGCTGGCCGCGAACCAGATCGGCGTGTTGCGGCGCGTCGTGGTCATGGAGGTGACGCACAACCCCCGCTACCCGTACAAGCCGCCGATCCCGTTGACAGTGGCGATCAACCCGGTCATCGAACCGCTCGACGACGAGACGGTGGTGATCAACGAGGGCTGTCTGTCGGTGCCTCTGCGTGGCGACGTCGACCGCCACGTCAACGTACGCGTGCGTTACCACGACCGACACGGTGTCGCCCGCGGCGAGGTGGTGCGTGGGTTGACTGCGGGGACCTGGCAGCACGAGTGCGATCACCTCGACGGTGTGCTCATCGTGGATCGGGTGAACGACCCGACCACGTTGGCCACGTGGGAGCAGTTCGACGCGCACCATCGCGAGGCGTTCGTGGCGCGGATCACTTCGTTCGTGGAGCGGGTGGGCTCGTGATCCATCATTGGTGTCGCAGCGCTGTCGTCGAGGGCGAGATCCGAGACCGCGTGCTGATAGGCGTCGTAGACGGCCGCATCGAGTCGATCGAGCTCGACATGGATCCGCCATCGGGAGCACGGCGTCACGTCGGCGTGACGATGCCGGGCTTCGCGAACGCGCACAGCCACGCCTTCCACCGTGCGCTCCGAGGCCGCGCTCAGGCGTGCGGGGGCTCGTTCTGGACCTGGCGGGAGCAGATGTACCAGGCGGCCGAGCGGCTCGACCCCGACCGCTACCACCGGTTGGCCCGAGCGACGTTCGCCGAGATGGCGATGGCCGGCGTCACCGCCGTCGGAGAGTTCCACTACCTGCACCACCAACGATCGGGACAGCCCTACGAGGACCCGAACGCGATGGGTCGCGCGCTGTTGGCAGCAGCGGCGGAGGCCGGTATCCGGATCACGCTGCTCGACACGATCTACGTCCGTGGCGGGATCGGCCATCACGGGTACCTCGAGGTCGACGATCGTCAGCGGCGGTTCTCCGATCACGATGTCGACCGATGGATCGAACGGGCCGGAGCGCTCGCCGATGCCGTCACGCCGGCCGCCCGAATCGGCGCGGCGGTGCACTCGGTTCGCGCCGTGGATCCACCGTCGATCCGTAGCGTCGCCGAGTGGACGGGCGAGCAGGGGATGACGGTGCATGTGCACGCCAGCGAGCAGACCGCCGAGAACGAACAGTGTCTGGATCTGCACCACACCACGCCGATCGGGGTGTTGGCGGACGCGGGACTGTTGGGTCCTCGTTGCACGGTCGTGCACGCGACCAATGTCGACGATGTCGACATCGCTGCGTTGGCCGCGTCGAGCGCGGCGGTGTGCGCCTGTCCCACGACCGAGCGCGATCTCGCCGACGGGATCGGACCGACCAGCGAGTTCGAACGCGCCGGCGTGCCGCTGGCACTCGGCTCCGACTCCCATGCCGTCGTCGACATGTTCGAGGAGGTGCGCGGCCTCGAGATGCACGGCCGACTGACGTCGGGACGGCGTGGCGTCCATGGTGTCGGCGAGCTGCTCGCCGCCGTGACCGTCGCTGGTCATCGGTCGCTCGGCTGGGGCGACGCCGGTGAGATCCGGGTCGGCGCCCACGCTGATCTCGTCACCGTGGCGCTCGACTCAGTCCGGACCGCCGGCGGTGTCGGGGATGTTGCGTCGGTACTCTTCGCTGCGAACTCGGCGGACGTGGTCGACGTCGTCGTCGACGGGAACGAGGTGGTCGTCGACGGTCGTCATGTCTCGATCGACGTCGCCGCCGAGCTCGATGCGTCGATCCGGGAGCTGATGGATCGATGACAACCGGCCGGTCGTGCGTGATCGACGACATCGGGATGCTGGTGACCAACGATCCCGACCTCGGCGATGGTCCGCTCGGAGTGGTCGAGCGATGCTCACTGGTGATCGACGGCGACGTGATCGCCCAGATCGGCGCGCCGGGTGCGAGTGCCGATGACCGGATCGACGCCGCCGGCGCGTGCGTGATCCCGGGTTTCGTCGATTCGCACACCCACTTGGTGTTCGCGGGCGATCGGGCGGAGGAGTTCACGGCGCGGATGGCCGGCCGCCCGTACGACGGCGGCGGCATCATCGTGACGACGACGGCCACCCGCGCCGCGACACTCGACGAGCTGCACGCCCTCACCCGCAGACGGCTCGGCGAGGCCCACCTGGCCGGTGTGACGACCATCGAGATCAAGTCGGGCTACGGCCTCACGGTCGACGACGAGAGGCGACTGCTCGAGGTCGCGAGTGCGTACACGTCGGAGACGACCTTCCTCGGCGCGCATCTCGTCCCGGCGGAGTTCGACGGGCGCAGCGACGAGTATGTGGAGCTCGTCTGCGGCGAGATGTTGCAGGCGGCCGCTCCACATGCCCGATGGGTCGATGCGTTCTGCGAGACGGGTGCCTTCGATGCCGATCAATGCCGTGCCGTGCTGGAGGCAGGCAGCGCCGCGGGACTCGGGCTGCGATTGCACGGCAACCAGCTGGGTGAGGGCGCGGGCGTGCAACTCGCCGTCGAGCTGGGGTGCGCCTCGGTCGACCACTGTACGTATTTGTCCGATGACGATGTCGATGCGCTGGCGTCGAGCGAGACGGTGGCGACGTTCCTGCCCGCCACCGACTTCTCGACCCGTCAGCCGTACCCCGATGCGCGCCACGTGATCGATGCCGGAGCGACCGTGGCGCTGGCGACGAACTGCAACCCGGGTTCGAGCTACACCACGTCGATGTCGTTCTGCATCGCGCTCGCCGTGCGCGACATGGGCATGACGATCGAGGAGGCGGTCAGGGCGGCGACCGTGGGCGGTGCCACCGCCTTGCGCCGAGAGGATGTCGGTCGTCTCGTCCCCGGTTCGCCCGGCCACGCGGTGATCCTCGACGCGCCGTCGTACCACCACCTCGCGTACCGACCTGGCGTGCCGCTGATCCGGCAGACGATCGGCCCACTCGGAGCGTTCGCCGGGTCATGACCGCAGTGGTTCGACCGGTTGTCAACCAATGAGGCGAGGCGTATCATGAGTTACCTACTCCGACGCGGGGTGGAGCAGTCCGGTAGCTCGTCGGGCTCATAACCCGAAGGTCGCAGGTTCAAATCCTGCCCCCGCCACCAACTAGAAGGCCCGGAAACATTGAGTTTCCGGGCCTTCTTCGTTCCCGGAGTCGATCGTCTGCACGGCGGCATGTACCAGATATGTACCACGAGGCTGTGAGCCATCGATTCGACTCTCTTTCCACGGGGCCCTCTTGGCCACTCAGCGTGATCCAGCGGAGAGCTCGATCGGGTGTCCGTCGGTGGGCCGCTGCAACGCGATTCCCGCCTCCGGTCGTCTTTGTTCCCGTACTGCTTCATGAGCGTCGCGGCGTCTGAGGGACTACTGGACATTGACGGGCTTGCGGGCGTGCTCGGCGTCAGCGAGCGGTTCGTGCGGCGGCTCGTCGAGGAGCGTCGGATCCCGTTCATGAAGATCGGCCGTCACGTGCGTTTCGACCGGGCTGAGGTCGAGTCGTGGATCAGGTTGAGCCGGGTGGAGCCGGCAAGACCCTTCGACATCGCGAGCGCGCGGCGTCCCGCACAGCCCCGGCGCGGTGGTTGACAACGGGAGCAGACTTCAGTTCATGGCCGACATTCAGAAGCGACAGACGAAGAGCGGCGTCCGGTGGGACGTCCGGTACAGGGACGACGCCCGTCGTCAGCGGAAGCGGTCGTTCGAGCGCAAGGTGGATGCGCAGCGCTTCGCCTCGACGGTTGAGACCGACCTCGTGCGAGGTGAGTGGATCGATCCGCAGCGGGGGCGGGAGTTGTTCGGCGAGTGGGCCGACAAATGGCTCGAGACGATTGTTGACCGCAAGCCCAAGACTCGCGAGAGCTACGAGTCGATCGTGCACAAGCACCTTCGGCCGCGTTTCGGCGAGTTGCCGATCGCTGCGATCGACTACCCGGTGGTGCTCGCGTTCGTTGCTGAACTGCGTGAGGAAGGTGTCGCCGCGAAGACGGTCCGCAACATTCGGGACGTGATGCGCATGATCTTTCGACTCGCCGTGAAGTCGGGCGCTCTGAAGGTCAACCCGGTGACCGACGTCGTGGTCGGCAGAACACGTCGGGCCGAGATGGTGTTCTTGGAACCCGACCAGGTGATGGATCTTGCCAACGAAGTCGCCCAACCCCCGCGCCGCTACCGACGTGAGGAGCGTCGGGCGACCGGTTATCCCGAGTACGGGCTGTTCGTCAGATTCGGTGCATTCACTGGACTCCGGGCAGGGGAACTCGTCGGGCTTCGAGTCAAGGACATCGAACTGCTTCCCCGTCGCGTTCAGGTGGTCCAGTCAGCGTCTGAGGCCTACGGCCAACTGCAAATCGTTCCGACCAAGACGTACGAACGTCGTTCTGTTCCGATCCCCCGATCGTTGATCGATGAACTGGCGGAACACGTTGCTGGCCGCACTCCGGATGACTTCGTTTGGCAGAGCCCGGAGGGTGGGCCGTTCCGCTACTCGAACTGGTTCAAACGACACTTCCGGCCGGCGGTCGAGCGGGCCGCAGTACCGGCGGCGACGAGGTTCCACGACCTGCGCCACACCTACGCGGCGATGCTCATCGCACAGGGCGCTCACCCCAGGGCGATCATGGAGCGGATGGGCCACAGCACCATCACGGTGACCCTCGACAACTACGGCCACCTGTTCCCCAAGCTGGACGAAGCCCTCGACGACGCCCTCGACGGCATGTACCGCGACTCCCAGCCGGTGGGCCGAGCCAAGGTCGAGCGCCTGACCAGCTGAGATTTCGAGACCCTTCAGCGGTCATCGAGTTGCTCGCGGCCGCGTCGGTTGCGCATCTTGATCGCGTCGAGTTCCACCATTTGGAGCGACGCATCCCGTACTTCGGCATGGCTGGTGTTGACATGGCGCGTATGGTGGAGGGTGCCTCGCCGGGTATTGGATCGAAGGGCCCGTCGACGAGTGCTCGCCCTTCCGGATGTTCGTGCTGTGCTGGTCGCAGCGCTTGGAACGATCGGAAGGCTGTCCGATGAGACGTGGGGAGTTCTACCCATTGCGGCGCACGGGTTCGAGATCTAGCGTTGGCGGCGACCGTTCTCATCGCTGGGGGTTCGATGCGTTACGAGGCAGTTCCGTGGAAGGCAGCCTTGATCTAGGCGCCGGCCGTCGCGTCGGCGCCCTCGTCGCTTGTGCGCTGCTCCTTGCGGCGTGCAGTTCGGACGAGGGTGCCAGCCCGACTACAGAGGCACCCACGACCACATCGTTGACCGTCGAGACAACATCCACGACCTCAGCGTCCAGTTCGTCGACTTCGTCAACCTCGTCGACGTCGACTACGGCATCGACCGCGGCTCCGACGGCACCACCAACAACAGCCGACCCAGCTGTGGCAGTCGAGTCTGATGTTCGTGCCGCGCTTGATCGAGCGATCACGGACTTCTCGGCGTGTCTCGTCGCGATGCCGAGTTGCGATCCTGCGACTCTGTCGGCGACTCGGGAGGATCCGTTGCTGTCGGTCAACGTCGGACGCATCACCGAGTGGAACGCGGCGGGGTACACCGTCATCGATCGTGATCAGTTCCGGTACGTGATCGAGTCCATCGCGCTGACTGCTGCGCTCGATCAGGCGACGGTGACCGTGTGTTACGCAGACGGCTCCAAGCTCGTCAACCCGGGAGTGGCACCGGATGGTTCGGACGTGATCATCGATGGCACGTACACATCGGGACGCGAGGCATGGGACATGCGGCTTGGCGCCGATGGCATCTGGCGTGCCCACGAGGCGCCGTTGGTAGGTGAGACAGAGGACACGGACGTATGTCCCGCCGACTGACGATGACGATCTGGGCCGTGTCGACGGCATCCCTGGTCGTCCTCGGCTCTGCGCCGGCACAAGCGGGCCCGGCAGCGGCGGAGGTGGGGGAAGCGGTGGTTCGGTCGGTGACGTCCTGACGGCCTACGTGTACGTCACGTCAGGCGGAGGAGGTAGCGGGAGCTGCGATTGGGATCGTGTCGACGGCACCTTGAGCGCCGGTTCCAACGGATCCGTGACGTGGCCTCGTGAAGCGGATGGCATCACATACCTGTTGTACCGCCGAACATGCGCCGATGGCGTCGATTGGCTGGAGGTACCCGACCTCGGTCCTGGCGATCTCTTGCCGCTGTTGCTTGACCGCCTGCGGGAACGCAATCTCCCGAAGCCCACTCCAACATTCGAGATGCTCGACCCGGTGAACAACTGGGCGTACGTCACCGTGCCACTCGACTTCCGTGCGGGCGCCAACTCGTGGCGAAATGTGTCGGTCACCGCGTCGATTGGACCGATCTGGGCGACCGTGACGGCCCAACCTGTGAGGTTGACGTTCGATCCGGGTGACCCAGGCGGAATGGGCGCCGTTACGTGTGATGGGTTCGGGCCGGTCGCCTCGTATGTACCAGAGGTACCAGGCGCGTGCTCGTACACCTACACCAACGCGTCGTCGACCTCGACCTACGACGGCTATCACTTCCTCACCACGATGACGATCGACTGGGCGATCTCGTGGACCTCCTCGACGGGTGCGGGCGGGGTGCTGGAGCCATATTCGACTTCATCGACCGCCCCACTCGCGGTCGCCGAGGTGAAGGGTCTCGTGTCCTGCACGGGATCGCGCGACGAACAAGGGGGCTGCTGATGGCTCGTACGATGCTCCGTCCAACGGACCGGTCGCCGGATGTTGCACCGGCGGAGGCGCCGTCGGTTGTCTCGCTGGCTCGGCCGACCAAGCGCCGTCCCACTTGGGTTCTGCTTGGCTCGCTGCTGGTCGCCCTGGCTGCGCTGATGGGCGCGTGGGTCTTCTCGGCGACGTCCGAGCGGATCTCGGTCGTCGTCGCTGCTCGTGACATCGAGCCTGGTGAAATGATCGATGTCGGAGACCTCCGGGTGGTCGAGATGGGCGCCACCGGCGAGCTGCGAGCAATCCAGTCGAGTCAGCAGGATCTGATCCTGGGTCGCGCCGCGCGTGGGCCGATCCCAGCCGGGACCTTGTTGAACACCGACCTGTTCGCCGACCAAGGTCAGACGATCCCGACCGGCATGGTGGTCGTCGGAGCTTCGCTGGATGCGGGTGCTGCACCGACGTCGGATCTTCGCTCCGGCGACCGCGTCCACGCGTTGGGTGTCGAACGGACAACGGGCGTGGCGCCCGGTTCGGACGCAGCCCAACCGTCCGCACGACTCCTCGCGTCGGGAACGGTCTGGTCGGTCGAGCGCGCATCCAACAATTCCTCGTCGAGCAAGCTCTGGGTGTCGATCCTGATTCCCGAGACGACGCAGGGTGCAGTTGCTCAAGCCGCGGCCGACGGCTTGCTACGGCTGAGCCTGGTTGGTGCCGGATGATCGTCACGGTCGGCTCGATTCGCGGTGCACCCGGCGCCACCTCGTGGGCCTTGCTGATCGGTGCGGCGTGGCCATCCGAGTTCGAACAGCATCGGGTGGTCCTCGAGGCCGACCCGGCGGGCGGAGTGATCGGCGCCCGCTACGGGCTTGGTGTCGATCCCGGCGTGGTGAAGTTCGTCACGGGGATGCGTCGCAATGGCTCGTCGTCGATCGCGTTCGAGGGATCGAGCCGGGTGATCGACGAGCATCTCTCAGTCATGCCTGGGCCTGAGTCCGGTGAGCAGTCACGGTCGGTGTGGGCCGACAGCGCCGCAGAGGTCGCGCAACGACTGCGCGTCGACGACGGCGCCTGGATCGTCGACATCGGACGCAGCGACGAGTCGAACCCCTGCGTCGCGTTCGCAGAGGCGTCGAGCCTGGCGGTGCTCGTCGTTGGTCCTCGGTCGGAAGATCTGGTTCAGCTCCCTGCCCGTGTCGACAGCTTCCGCCGAGGTGGGGTGCGCGTGGGAGTGCTCGTCTCGGGTCGCTGCCCGTTTGGCGCTAGTGATGTCCAGGACTTCGCAAGTGCGAATGCGGCATGGATCGTCGATCCTCGTTCGGAGCTGATCGACGAGGTGGGCTTGCTCCTTGGTGGTCGGCGTGCACGCAGGTCGTGGCTCTGGCGGCAGGCGCTCGAGGTGGCGGCCGCCGTGGCGCAGCTCGCCCATTCGCCAATGGCGGCAGTGTCCCCTGTTGAAGGAGGTAGGCGATGACCCGCGCCGACCCGGTTCTCGTCGCAGAACTGACGCGAGCGGTCCAGGAGGCACTGGTTGCCGAGGCGACCACCCGCGTGCAGGTCGGCAAGCCGCGGCTGACGCGAGCCGGCCAGGAGGCCTTGGCCGACTCGGTCATGCGTGAGCAGCTCCAGCGAATCGACGGCGATCGACTGTCGTCGGGCCGTGGGATGCTCGACGAGCAGACGGAGCGGCAACTCGTCGAGCGTGTGATGGCGTTGTCGGTGGGGCTCGGTCCGATCGAGCTGCTTCTCGCTGACCAGTCGGTGGAGGAGATCGTCGCCACGAGGTTCGACCTTGTCTTCGTCTACCGATCGGACGGCACGATCGAGCAGGTCGACGAGCGCCTCTGGGCGTCCGAGCTCGGAGATGGCGGCGTGGCTGTCGCACCTGGCGCGCACCGCAGGCCGGACGGAGCGACAGTTCAACGCGCAGGCGCCGATGCTGGTGATGCGCCTCGGCGACGGACTGCGGCTCGCTGCAACCCGGGACGTCTCGAAGCACGTCACGTTTGCCCTTCGGCGGAACACGCTCGGCAAGGTGATGCTGGCCGACCTTGTCGGTCTCGAGATGCTGACCCCGGTGGTAGCCGAACTGCTGCGCGCATGCATGCGCTCCTCCGAGATCCGCATCGTGTTCTCCGGACCGACCGGCTCCGGCAAGACCACGCTCGTGCGAGCCTGCCTGGGCGAGTTGTCGCCGCACGCACGCGTCGTGGTGATCGAGGACACGGCCGAACTCGACCTGTTCGACCCTGTACTCCACTCGAACGTCGAGTCGTGGGAAGCCCGGCTGGCCAACAACGAGGGAGAGGGGGCAATTACGCAGGGGCAGCAGGTGAAGCATGCATTGCGCTATCGCCCTGACTGGCTCGTGTGTGGCGAGGTCCGTGACTCCGATGCCGCGGTTCCGATGTTGAAGGCGATGACGCACGGGCAGTCGTCGCTCACCACGGTCCACTCTGCGTCGGCGGTCGGTGCACTCGACAAGCTTGCGCTCTATCTCGGTACCGGCGAGGACCGGCTCCCACCCGAAGTCGCTCACAGCCAGCTACATCAGGCGGTCGACTTCGTCGTGCATCTCGATCGCGGCTCGGACGGCCGACGGGTGCTGACCGAGGTCATCGAGATTTCCGGCTTCGACGGCCAGCGGTGCACGACGAACACGATTGTGACGCACTCAGACAGCGGCGGCCCAGTGACACTTCGACGCCTGGACGCTCGTCATGTGCGCCTCCTCTCTCGCGCCGGCTTCGATGATGCGCGGCTCGGGGAGGGCTTCCGATGAGGACGCTTGCCGGCGCCATCGTAGGACTGATTGCCGGTGCAGGGGTCTGGCTGGCGATTGCTGGTTGGCGCGGTGTGGCGGTCGACGAGAGGCCTCGCCGGTCGATCAACACCGATGGCATGTGGTGGCGAGCGGCTCTCGTGGTAGGCGCGTTCGCACTCGTCTTCGCGGTCACTGGTTGGCCGGCGGCGGGTGTGCTGGCCGGTGCCTCAGCCTGGGTCGCGCCAATGCTGGCGGGAGTGCAGTCAACGCGGGATCGCCTGACTCGACGCAGTGAGGCTGTGGCGTCGTGGGCCGAGATGTTGCGCGACACCATCGCTTCTCACGCCGGGCTGCAGGAGGCGATTGCCGTGACGGCCCGTGTCGCTCCGGCGCCGATCCGTAACGAGGTCCACGCACTCGCTGTCCGGGCCGAGCGGGAGACACTTACGGTTGCGCTGCGGCGTTTCGCTGTTGACATGGATGATCCCGTCGCGGATCTCGTTGTCGCGTCGTTGGTCATTGCGGCGGAGCGGCAGGCGCAACGACTCGCGGAGCTGCTCACACAGATCGCAGGCGCTGCACGAGAGCAGGCTGCTATGCGTCTGCGCGTGGAGACCGGTCGGGCGCGCACCTACGCGTCGTCGAAGGCGCTCGTTGCGATCACGTTCGGCCTCGCGGTCACGTTGATGCTGTTCTCGCCGACGTTCATGGAGCCGTACGACTCGGCAACCGGGCAGGTGGTGATGATTGCGATCGGCGCTCTGTTCGCAGGTGCGCTGTGGGGTCTCGTGCTGCTCGGGCGTCCGGCCACTGCGCCTCGGCTGCTGGTGGGCATCGAGCGGCGAGGTGCGTCGTGATGTTGCTGGCGATGACACTGGCCGGAGCGCTCGCCGGCGCTGGCCTGGTGCTGATCGCTCGCGGAGCGGTGGGGCAGACGGTGCCGCTCACGGCGATCGTTGCCGAGCTTCACCGGCCGCGCTTCGCTCAGCCACCGACCACTCGACGCGACGCGGCAGTCGAGCGTCTCGCCGGGCGTGGGTCCGACTCGCGCGACCGGGATCTCGCAGCCTGCGAGCGGACTCTTGATCGCTATGTGCAGGACCGACTGGTATGGGCAATGCTCGGTGCTGCTCCGTGCGCCGGCCTGCTGCTGTTGTCTGCCGGGGGAGCGGTGAGCGTGGTGCCTCCGGGCGGGCTCCTGGTGGGCATCCTTGTTGGAGCAATCGCAGGCTGGTTGTATGCGCGGCTCGATCTTCGGTCTGACGCGGAGAAGGCGCGACGCTCGTTCCGCCACTCCCTCGCGGCATATCTCGAACTGGTCACGATCTTGATGGCGGGAGGTGCCGGCGTCGAGACGGCCATGTTCGACGCGGCGGCGATCGGTGATGGTCCAGCGTTCCGCCACCTCAGGTCAGCGCTATCAGCGGCTCAGGCTCGCCGCGAGCCACCGTGGCAACTGCTCGGCGAACTCGGCGGTCGCCTCGGCATCGGCGAGTTGGAGGAATTGCATGCATCGATGACGCTCGCCGGCGATGGGGCTCAGGTTCGCGATTCGCTGTCCGCCAAAGCAACAGGCATCCGGCTCCGCGATCTCGCAGAACTGGAGACCGAGGCACAGGCGCGCTCCGAAACCATGGTCCTGCCGGTCGCGCTCATGTTCACCGGCTTTCTGATCCTCGTCGGCTACCCAGCGCTCGCCGCTCTCTCGGCGTCTTGATCGCCATGAACATCGTTCTCCTACCCCGGAAACCCGAAAGGAGCAGCAATGCTGCAGCTACAAGTGACCCTGCTGACCGCCTGGTGGGCGGCCGGAGAAGCGCTCAACCGTCGGATCGACGACGAACGCGATCGCGGCGAGGTCACGGCGACCACGGCGCTCATCGTCATCCTGGTCATCGCGGCGATCGCCGCCGGCGCCGTGATCGCCGCGAAGATCGCCAGCAACGCCGACAACATCCCCGAGCCGTAGCGGTCGAGAACGACCGTGGCGAGGTGACCGCGACGGTGCTGATGGTCCCGGTGGTGCTCCTCGCCACGTTGCTCGTCGTCCAGTTCGCGCTCGCCTACTACGCCCGCACCGTCATGTCGGGCGCTGCCCAGGACGGGGCGTCCGCAGCGGCGCGTCAGAACGCCAGCCCCGACGAAGGCGTCGCACTGACGGACGCGTTGGTGGAGGAATCCGCTGGTTCGCTCCTCGACTCCCACTCGGTGACTGCATCCGCGACTGGCGATGCGATCACCGTCGAGGTGCAGGGTGAAGTCGTCTCGCTCCTGCCGTTCTTCGGGACCATTTCCGTTCGAGCGTCGGGCTCGGCGAGGGTGGAGCAGTTCGAGCCGCAAGGAGCTGGACCGTGACCGTCGACAGCGACAGGGGTTCCGCCGGCGTCGAGGCCGCGATCGCCGTCGTCGCGCTCATGATGGTCGGGTTCTTCATCATCGGGGGACTTCGGATCGTCGGGTCGGGCAGCGATGTCGACTCAGCTGCCCGCGCAGGCGCTCGGGCAGCGGCGGCCGAGTACGACGTCGGTAGCGCAGCGGCCGCTGCGTCCGCCGTCGTCGCATCGGCGCTCTCGGAGCGGGGTGTGGCATGTGCCGACCTGTCGGTGTCGGTCGGCGGGAACCTCAGCCCGGGGAGCGTCGTGGTTGTCGATGTCACTTGCACCGTGCAGCTGGCCGATGTGGTGCTCGCAGGGTTCCCCGGAAGCAAGACGGTGTCAGGTCGCGGCGTGGAGCAGGTCGACGTGGTGCGAGGTGGCGCATGATGCCCGCGGGCAGTCCAGTGACGTCGGACGTGGAGCGCGACCGGGGATCGGTCATGCCGATGGCGACCATCCTGGTCACGTTCCTGATGATCGGATCGTGGTCGCTGATCTCTGCGTCGCAGCAGTGGGCTGCGCGGCGTGACGTGCAGGGTGTTGCCGCGTCGGCAGCGCGGGCGGGAGCGCAGGGCGATCAACAGGCCTTGCGCCGCGGAGGAGTGCTCGACGCCGATGCTGCAGCGGACCGGGCGCAGGCGATCATCACCGCATCCGGCTACTCCGGCGTCGTCAGCGTCGAAGGAAGCGCCGTGACTGTGAGCGTGACTGCCCCTATCGACTACGCGTTCCCGTCATCGGGTTTCCCCGGCAGCGTCGAGGCAACGGCGTCGGCGGTAGCCGTGAGTGGCGTGAGCGGCCAGGAGGGCGGCTGAGCATGGAACGTCGGACCGGCCAACGACTGCAGAGCGCGGCCGCGCTGCTGTTGCTGATCGCGATCACGATCGGCATTCCCGCCGTCCTTGTTCGCGTAGCCGGCTGGCCGCTTCCACGAGCGATGCCCGACTGGTCGCGCGTGCGTATCGCGATTGTTCAAGGCGACATCCCCGCAGACACCGTGGTGAAGGCCTTGGCGATCGTCGTCTGGCTGATCTGGTTGCAGGTCGTGTGGGCACTTGCTTGGGAACTCGCGGTCAACGTCCCGCGGATGAGCGGAGGCCGCAGGGCCCGGCCTGCCCCATTGGTTGCCGCACCGGTGGGGAACGGCGTGGGACGGCTGGTGGCGCTCGTGATGTCGATCGGTATCACCGTCTTGTCGATCCCGGCCCCGGCTGTGGCCTTGCCGTCAGCACCGACTGGTGGAGCTTTCTCATCAGGGTCGGCGTCGGCTCCGATTGCGTTCGTCTCACCGTCACGACCAACCGAGAGTGCCTCTGGCGCACCGAGGTGGAGGGTTGACAAGCAGGACTCCCTTTGGCGGATCGCCGAGATCGCGCTCGGTGAAGGTGACCGATCGAACGAGATTCTCGAGCTCAACTCGTGGCTGCGTTCCGCGCGTGATGTCCGAGCCGGGCAGGTTCTCGTGCTCCCCATCGACGCAACCGTTCCCGACGATCGCCGGCCACCGCTCGAGGCTGGTCCGGTCGAGCCGACCGATGGCGGCAGTGATGCGATCACCTACCTCACACCGACCCACATCGTCATCAAGCCGGGCGACACCCTGTGGGACCTCTCCGAGGATCGTCTCTCGATCGTGGATTCCGACGTCACACCACGCGAGACGCTTGACCAAGTAAACGCAGTGATCGCCTTGAACCCCGATGTCATCGAGGACCCGAACTTGATCTACCCCGGCGAAGTGTTCGAGTTCCCCGCCGTTGGTATCCCACCGACACCGGAGGTGCCCGCCGTCGACACCGGCGCTCGCACGGTTGACGTCGGCGAGGTCCAGGACGCAATCCCTCCGCTACCGACGACGACGAGGGACGAGAAACCGGAGAAGCCTTCGCCAGCGCCTTCGCCAGCGCCCACGACCACCTCGGTGTCACTCTCGGTTCCGCTCTCCTCGACATCAGCGGTCCAGGACTCAGGGAGTGATCTAGCGAACTCAGACGGCGTGCACGGCTCGCGACCGGTCGCTCCCTGGGTAGCCGGGATCAGCGGAGCCACGGCATTGGCATCCGGCCTGCTGCTGATCTACCGCCGCCGCCTCGCGCTCCGTGCAGCGCGTGGCGCACGGGCATACCGTGCCTCGACGCCAGACGATCCCACGCTGCTCAGTGCGATCACCAGGGCTGCCGACGTGAGCCTCCTGCGTTGGGCAAACCACGAACTCGGCGAACTGTTCGCGGCGATGTGTCCGGGTGATGTCGCCGGAATGCCATTCGCCGTCGAACTGTCCCAGACACACGGCATCGAGATCCTCTGGACGGCGGCCAATCCCCGAGCGCCAAGGCCGTGGGAAGCAACCGACGGCGGATGGAGCTGGCGTCTGCTGTATGACCCGGATCTCCCGCTGCCGGAGGCCGATCAGACGGCGGTTCTCCCGGCCCTCGTCACGATCGGAACCCGTGATGGCAATCAACTGCTCATCAATCTCGAAGCGGTTGGCAGCCTCGCGGTCGACGCCGACGAGGAGATCGCGGACTCCTTCGTACGATCGATCATCGTCGAGTTGGCGGCGAGTGAGTTGCTCAGCGACGCCTATCTGCTGTGCGCCGGAGTACCGCTTGATGGGGCCGTCCACTTCGATCGAATCCAACGTTGCGACGAAGCGGTGGCACTCGAACGGCTGGAGGTTGCCGTTGGCGCCGGCGATCGCTTCCTCCAAGAGAACGGTATGACGACGGCCTTCGACTTCCGACTTGGAGGTGATGCTGCCGGCCGCGAGTCGACCGTGGTGGTCGTTCGTCCGACGGAAACCGACAGAGACCACTTTGCACGGGTCGCCCGCCCGGGACTGGGCGCATGCGTCCTGATCGCCGGGTCAACCGACAGCGCTTCATCGCATGTGACGATCGGCATCGACGGCGTCGGGTGGCTTCAGCCGCTGGGCATCCGCTTCGAGCCCAGTTTGCTTCCGCTCACGACGATGGAATCGATTAGCGACCTCCTCGATGAAGCCAGCGAACCCTTCGTGGAAAGTCGTGACCCGGACGCTGACCAATCGATTGATGTCGCTCGTGCTGAAGGGATTCCGGAGGTCGAGCCGGACGAAGGTCTTGGCGAAGACGAGGAGTGGGACCTTCCGCATCCAGCAGTCCTGGTTCGCGTTCTCGGCGTTCCCGAGGTAGTTGGTTACCCGCAGCTCGGCCGAATCGAGACAAGCATCGTGACGTACCTGGCGTGCCACGGGGGGAAGCGCAGCGACGATCAGATCATCAACGCCGTCTGGAACGGTCGTCTGGTCGAGCCCAAGACTCTTTGGAACAAGATCAGCAAGATCAGGTCGGTCCTGGGCCCCGACCTTGTTCCTGCCCGCCTGCCGAACTCTCCGTCGGTCGTTCTTGCAACCGACGTGGTGACCGACCTATCGCAACTGCGGGAGCTGCACCGCCGCGCCGCAGAGGTGGCGGGGTCGGAGGCTCTGACACTCTTGATTCGCGGACTCGAGCAGGTGCACGGTGTGCCCTTCGACTCGTCGGACTACGACTGGGCATACGAGACGCAGGATCACGCTGCCGCCTGTGAGACGGTTGAGTCGGCTGCCCTGCTGTGTTCGGCCATCGCGCTGAACCTTGGCGACGTGCCGTCAGCGCGCAGGGGCGTCATGCTCGGACTCAGCGCGCTGCCGTTGAACGAGCCGCTCTATCGCGAGCGGATGAGAATTGAGTCCGCCGCCGGCAACCCGGACGGAGTCCGCCAAGCGCTCGCGGAGCTGAGCGGCGCTCTCAGCCTTCGATCGGATGCCGCGCTCGACGCCGAGCCGGAGGTCACGACCGTTCGATTCGCTGAAGCGCTGCTTCTGTCCTCAGATGGGAGAGGTACGGCCGAGCAGGCCGTGTTGAACGCGACGTAGCATTGGCCCGTTCACGGACTGTTCGCGCTCGCCAAGGGTGACGCTGGTTGGATCTACGGTTGAGATCAAGCGGGAATCACGAGGCGAGCGGATCAGCCACGCGAAGGACGGCGCCTATTGCGAGGTACGGAAACGCTCCGGTCGCAAGGCAGCGGTCCAGTTCGTTCACGGCCACGGCGAACTCGCGCGCCGGCGCTGGGACGCGCATGGCGACGTCGGTCCACCAGCGGAGGTTGGCTAGTTCTGTCGAACTCGGACCGGCAGTCGTATTCATCATGTCGAGTCGTCTGCGAAGACCCGAGCAGAGTAGGAGCTCAACCTCGTTGGAGTCCTGATTCAGGGCGACGCCCGCATTCGCGAGAATGACGCTCCCCATGAACCACTCGATGTTCTGCCAGTCGGGCGCGGAGTCGAAAGAGGGAAGGTTCTCCGAGTGCAGACTGATGCTCTCCAGGTACCTGGCCTCGAGCATCGAGGCCTCCGGCACGCGTTCGCTCGACGACGCGGTAGGTTTCCGATGACGGCGAGGCGCTGCACCGAGGACGTGTCGGCTGATTCGGAGGATCTCATGTCTGTGTTCGAGGGCTTCCCGCCGGGTCCACATTTCTGATGTCCAGGTAATCGGCCATGGCCCGGCGGTAAACCTTCTCAAAGAGCTGGGCAGCTTCGGCCGATTGGCCGAGTACTTCCAGTGTTCGAGCCAGGCCGCGAAACGAGCGAATCGACGACGAGTCCTTGTCCAGAGCCTGTTCGTATAGCGCTCGAGCGTGTTCCCTCTGCGCTCTCTGTCTCGTCGGGTCGGCCTCGAAGTCAGCTTGGATTCTCGAACCTTCAGCCGCGAAGTAGAGACCCACAGGACTGAATTCAGTGAACTCGTTGCCGTAGTCGACGAGCTTCTGGCCGACCTCTAACTGTCGATCAAAGTCGCCGGCAACCACGACCTCGATCGCCTCCGCCCGGAGCAGCATCAGCCGATCTGAGGTCTCGATGTCGTACAACTCGGACAGGCGTGCTCTCACGGTCTCATCGGAGATGCCGGGAGTCAGCGAGATCCGGCAGAACTGCCTTACCACTTTGAGGCAACGAGAGGGTGGCGGCTGCACGTGCGAGGCACCACGCGCTGGTTCGTTCGAAAGTCGTCGGCGAAGTTCTCATGGATCGCCGAGCACGGGATGAGCGAATCCGCCGAGGTCGGTACGTCGATCGCGTGTCCCCTCGACGAGCCCGCAGATGTGGCCGCTGGATTCGTTGATCACTGGGGCACCGCTCATCCCGGGTCGGATCTGGCCGGAGCGCAACTTCAGCCGTTGGTGAACCCCAACATTCATCAGTGCTTCCAGATAGCAGACTGAAGCTGTGAGCGAGGAGACCTCATCGGGGTGTTCGCCGATCGAGAAACCCTCAACCCTCAGCGACGCCGAAGGTTCGGGCAGATCGTTGGTCATTGCCAGCACAGGAGCATCCAGGACTGGCACGATCCGGACCACGGAGTCATCGCCGTCGGCAGGGTAGGCGATCTCAGTCACGTCGAGCTTGCGTTGATTCCACTCCAGCTCAAGTTCCGACGGATCCGACCGCGCGACGACGTGTCCAGCGTGAGTACCGCTCCTGCATGCACGAAGAATCCTGATCCGATCCTCGAGCCGGGCGGCGTCAAGCGAACGACTCGATCAGTCGTCATCGGCCTCATCGCTATCCTGCCGCTTCCAGCCGAGTCGAACCTTTAAACTGGCCGTTCCGCCGCCCTCGACAACTAGCGCGGTCAGCTTGCCCGACTTTGCGGTCAGCTCAATCCCGAACTCAACTTCGAACGTCTCTGGGCCAACGGCTGCCAGTGACTGGCGCGATCTTCGAAGCAAAGATCTGCACCGAGCCGAGGAAGTCGCCAAGATCGATATCCGTGAGTCCGGAGACTTTCTCCGCCCCCTCCGGGCTCGTTACGCGCATAGCGATGTCCAAGGCGGCGCCATCCAGGCTCAGCGGTACGATCTCGTAGTCGCTACTAGGTTCGATCTGTTCAAGCATGGTTTGTTGGCGCCTTTCACTGACGAGCGATAGTCGATGTATTCGACCGTAGGCATCGAGGGACGAGTACGGTGTGCGTGCGTAGATCAGCGGTCGGGAACCTACGTTACGTCATCGGCGGTGTCGAACCTGCCTGGCCGGATGACGCTCTACGGGCTGCCCAGCCCGCTCACTGCGGCTGCGGTCGATGAGGTCGCCAAGACTTGGACGGTTATTGCTTGGCCTCAGCGAACAACGACGAGGATGTCCACTTCTCATGGCTCTATGTCTACGCCACGGTCGCTTCCTCGGATGACGATCCGTGGAGGCGGATCAGCGATTCTTACCCCCCCTACAGCAGGTTGGTGCTCTCCTCGGCACAGGCTTGAATAGAGGTACTACCTTTTGTCGACCGAGTGTCGAGCTGCCCGCGCTCGCCCTCATCGAGTACATCGATGTCGATCCAGTTATGTTCTCCGAGCTCCTCCGCGAGATCCGGAGGCGTTCTGCCGAGGTCGCTCGCTGCCTTCCTGGTTGGCTTGAAGACAGTCCGCGTGGGGCAGACGCTGAGTTGGCGCAACTCGTGGATATCTACGAGCGACACCTCGAAGCGCACCTCCACCTCTACCGATTCAGCGCGGGTGCCAGAAGCTCTCGATCGTTGCGTGAGTGCCATGACGGAAACGAGTTCTCAGCTGGCCTTGATGCTGCTGGCTACAGCACGAGTCACTTGACTGCTCTACTTGACCACCGGTGCCGTGATCAGACTCCTGGTCCATTCACCATCGAGTATCGGGGGATGCACAGCATCGTTGAAGGCCTCGATGCTTACGAGACTGAGGGGCTGGCTCGTGCCGATAGCGGAGCGCTCGCAATGATGGCGCGCGTCCAGTTTCGGCTCTCCAAAGCTCGATCAGCACTATCGTCGGCATTGGCCGGCGTACTACCATGGATACGGATCTCGCAACCTTCCGTCGACGCCCACAGCGGCCTTTCGCCTGGCGCAGCTAGTTCGAGGTCGAAGTGCAGAACCGATGTGGTCTCCCCTGTTGCCCATCGAGTGGACGCGCATCGATCAGAGAACCCAACGGCTCTCGACCGCGTCGGCTGATTCGACCTCGGTGAAGGAGTTTCGGCGCTGGTGTCAGATCATCAACTTCCGCAAGCTGGACCGCCTCCTAGGCCTCATTGCTGTCCACCTCGACTGTCCCGAATGGGCAGTGAGATCGCTGCTTCCACCGGAACTCCTCGCTTGGTGCAAGAGCGGCGAGTATCCGGACGCTGCCATTGAGAGCAGAAGGAAAGGTATCACCCTTATTGCCGACACGGAGAACATCTACGTCGGACCGGGCAGTACTGTTTGTTCTGAAATGCGCTCTACAGATCATTCCTGGGTCGAGCTACAGGGCTTCCCGGCATCAGATGGGATCGCTACCGGGACAGTCTTCTTCGAAGGTCGCGCGCCGACGGGACACCCAGTCTTCCCGACTCGTCCGAGTCGATCCTCGTCGTGAGCCAGATGGACTCTGACCTCATTCCTCTACTGCCGCACTTTGCGGCCATAGTCACCGAAGAGTCCGGGCCGACTTCACACATCTCGATCATCGCCCGAGAGCTCGCGATCCCAGTAGTTGCGGGAGTTACCGAAGCAACGAATTTCGCTCAAATCTGGAATGATCGTGCGCGTGGATGGTCGCAACGGGACGGTCATTCGGGTGTAATAACCACCGCATGAGTAGGTCGGCTAAAGCGGGAGTACTGCGTGTCGTCGCGCCGTCCTACGAAAGCCGCTTCCGGTGACTCGACCACCGTAGTGGATGACGCTCGTGTCGAAGATGATGAGCGTGCCCTTCGGACCGGTGAGAAACTCGGTCTCACTCAAGGTCGGGTCATCTTCGAACATGCATGGCACGGACACGTAGTCATCACTGTGATCGGCGACGTCCAAGGCGGCCTCGGCCACATCGCGATCGGAGGCGTTCGGTGCCAAGCGGGCCGCGGACAACAGGCCGCCAGGCGTCGGCGAACCTTGCGTCGCGTTCGTTTCGCCCTATCGGAACGACCTTCAACGGTCCATCGACATTCCGACGTCAGTCAGGTAGATGAACGCCTTGACCTGGTGCCTCCGGTCGATGTGTGGTGTCCCATATATCACATGGTCCATCGGAGTGTCTTCGGTCGACCAGACAAGGCTCCCGTCCTGGAGTAACACCCCCAGGCTAGAGAAGACCTCATCGACGAGTCCTTCGAAGAAGGTATCGAAAGATGCGGGCAACAGTTGTTGCCAATGTTCGAGAAACTCGGCCGTCGGGTCGTCCATCCAGTCTGTGCTCGTCGCCGTAAGGGTACGGGCCCTTTGAGGGAGCCGAGTACAGGTCAAGCCATTCAGGAACGCGATCCGCCTCGGACGCGAGACGCTCACACAGTTCGGGCGCAGCCCATGAGTGGATGAGGCAGAAGCCTTGACGATCGAGGGATTCGAGGACGTCACTTGCTTCAGACATTCCTTCTTCCTCTCTTTTGGTGACTTCAGATTCGACTATGCGTGGCGGAACTCGGCTGTGGCGGGGGAGTAATCAACAATGTTGACGTCGCCAAGTTCGGCGTAGACATCCTTCTTGAGGTGAAGTACATGCTCGAAAAGCGCCTGAGTGAACTTTCCATGTGTCGCCAGAACGATGGACTGGAAGCCTCGCTCTTGGGCATCACGCACCACAGTGTCGAAAGTGGAACGCACGCGCAGTACGAACTCATCGAAATCCTCGGCACCAAGTAGCGGCTCGTTGGAGTAGCCCGGCTTTGTTGTCAGGTCGTCAAGTACATAGTCAAATAGTTCAGCTGCGGCCGCCTTCGTTACCCCGCTCATGACCCCGTACGAGTTCCTCTCACGAAGACCTCGGACCACTTCAACGTCCGCTTCGAGATTGAGTTCGGCACGAACGATGCGCGCTGTCTCCTCGGCTCGCGGCTCAATCGGCTGCTGTAGTCTTTTCGACGGCCAGATCTGCCAACTTCTCAGCGGACTCCTTCGCTTGTTCTCGACCTCGATCAGTGAGGCGGAAATTCGCTGCTCCGCCGTAGGCGTCTAGCAGGTCGTCCTCCGCTTCTCCGTGCCGTACAACTGCGATTCTCATGGTCACTCCGTCTTGTCGGGGCTGCTATGGAGACGATAGCCCAACGACGGAGACGGTCCGAAGTGGATACTCGACTTCGACCTCGGCTCCAGGCGAAGCGAACGTTGAGCCAGTGGGAGCCCGAATACAAAGTTGGCCGTCTTCTGAACCGCCGGTTCGACTTACGATCGTGGGGTCCGGGCTTCGGGGTGGAGCACATGGTGGCGCAATGCAGCGCCGCTGGGACGAGCGCAGTCGCTCATCTTGACCGGCCCGATTAGCAAGAGTTGCCCGTGCCGCGCTACGGCATCCTGCGATCCGTAGACAGCGCTCGCCCATGGTCCGCCCAGATTCCGAAGGTCGTTCTCCTTGAGATTCCGCTAAGAGCCTTGTTGGATGGCTTGCCAGCAGCCCGGCTCAGAAGGAACAACCGCTGAGCTCTAACGATGACGGCGATGGAGCGGGCATACCGTCGCGGAGCGCGGAGAGAAGGTGCTGTGGGCAGCGGCGCTCGCCATCCACAGTGCGAATCTCGAGGTGGAGGTGTGGACCGCCTGAGCGGCCGGTGTTGCCGGACCACATGATCTGCTGACCGGCCGCTACTTCGTCGCCGAGCCGAACAGTGAGGTTGGTGCCGTGGCAATAGGCCCATCTTGTGCCTTCGGCGTCGACGATGGTGAGGCCCACTCCGCAGGGCTCGCAGCCGGTGCTGTTGACGCCGCATCCTTCCGCCCACCAGTTGTGGGGCCACGCCCGGATGGTCGCGACCCGTCCCGCTCTGACGGCGTAGATCGGGGTGTTGATGGGGATCATCCAATCCCACGCCGGGTAGTCGTGGTGCGGGTAGGTGAGAACCTCGGGGTTGGCGTCGATCAGGTGGCGTGGGCCCGGCAGTGACCATCCGTCGGCGATCGGTTCGACGGAGCCGCCGAAGCAGCTTCCTGGAGCGGGAGCCGTCGCCGGTTGCGCTGCAACTGTGGCCGGTGCCACGGCGAGCAACTCCTCGTACTTCCTGAGCCACCGGTCTTGGTACTCCCTCGGTGTCAGGACGTTGCCGGCGCCTGGTATCGGAACGGTGTCCCACTCGGCTGAGTCGGAGGCGGGGAGATGGCCGAGGTACCAGACGACTGGGACGGCGCTGACGTCGCCGTCGTGACGGTCGAGGATTGTCGTGACCAACTCGATGGCCTTGGCGTCCTGGATTTCTGGGGGAGCATCCGCGGCGTGGCCGTAGCCGCCGTACCCGTTCCACGTCCCATCGACGAACTGGTAGGCGCCTGAAGCAGTGGCACCGTGGGCTTCAGCGGTGTAGTCGCCGCCTGATTCGAGCGTTCGGATCGTCGCGAGAATCACCTCTATCGGTCCCGCTGCGATGCCGCAGACGGTCAGTGGCGGCGGATCCCCATTCGTCAACAGCGCAGGGAACATCGTGAGCCCGATCAGCATCGAGGCGAAAGAGGCAAGCCCGGCTTTCATCTCTTCGTACGGGACGTGATGCCCTCATTCGAGGGACGAGTTCCGGACCGACTTCCACGGATCGGGCTCTCGCTTCCCGTTCTCCTGTGCGCCCCGCCCTCGGGGTGCGGAAGGGGAGAACTCAATGTCAACATCGCATCCACCCAGCCACACCCGCCGCGGGCTGAGGTGTCGGACGTTCACCGCGGTCGCGATCGCTGCGGCCGTACTCGCGCCAGCTTCGAATGTGCTCGCCGTGGTACCGAACCCGCCCGCAGACGGCAGCGCACCGGGCGCCGAGCTCGTCACCACCGTGCTGGGCTGGCTGAAGTGGGCCGGGCTCGCGTCGGCCCTCGCCGGCTTGCTGATCGGCGCCATCACCACCGGCATCGGGCACTTCGGCTCGAACTACTCGGCGTCGTCCGCGGGCCGCAAGTGGCTGCTCGGCGGCATGGGCGCCGCCATCCTGTCGGGCCTGGCTTGGACCATCGCCACCACGCTGTTCACGGCGACGGGCGGGTGACCGATGCGCCGGCCGCTGATCGCCATTGGAGTGCTGGCTGCTCTCCTTGCCGTCGGGTTCGTTGTTGCCACCGCGCGCGGCGACACTGCGTCGGAATCTGCCGACGTCCACCGGCCGGCCGAGCCCGAAGTGCCCGGAACGTCCCCGACAAGACTGCTTGATGTCCCGTCGCCTGAAGCGGCTGCTATCGCCGCCGTAGCGATGACGGGCGAGGTCGCCCGCTCGGGCTTCATCTCACGCCGTGAACTGATCGAGTCGTTCGCGACGCCGTCATTCGGTCCGGTCCTCGCCGATGCCACCTCGAAGCAGATGACTGCGCTGTTGCTGGAGTTCAGCGAGCGGGAGGTGGACCCGGCCGATCTGCAGGTGACGGAGCAACCGCTGCGCGTTCGCATTGCAGCGTCGACGAACAGCGCGGCCGCGAGTCGAGGTCTGGTCGGTACTCGTGGTGGCGCTGCCGGGTGCAGCGACGGCCAGGGTGATGTGGCGAACGGTCTCGCTCGATCTCTTGCTGGTCGATGGTCGGTGGCTGGTCGATGGTTGGGAGTCGGTCCCAGGGCCCACTCCGATGATTGGTGCGGAGTCGCCGCTCTCGCCTGCCGATGATGTTGCCGCTGTCCTCGGCTGGACGCCCGTCGTGGTGGCGGTGGCGTGATGTGGCCCTTCCCCAACCCGCTGGACCTGTTCGGCGATGCGATCAGCGGAACTGTCGGCTGGGCATGGGACAAGGTGATCCAGGGGATCTACACGTGGTTCGCTTCGGGCGTTCTGATGTTGATGGAGTGGGTGTGGAGCGTGCTCGATTCGGCGAGCACTCCTCGCCTGACCGAGGACTGGTTCGCCAGCGGGCTCGTCCAACCGCTGGCTGCGATCTCGCTGTCGATCACCGTGGCGATGATGCTTGCGTCGGCCGTGCAAGCGGGGTTCGGTGGTCGACCGGAGCTCATCGTCGACGCGCTGAAGGAAGGGCCGAAGGCCATCGCTGCGACTGCGGTCACCGTGGTGGTGATGGATGTGCTCGTCCGGGGCGCCGACGCCATCTCGGACGCCGCATGGCAGATGGGCCGCGGCGATACACAACAGGTGCTCGACTCGGTGGCCGGAGTGATGTCGGGCGCCGGTGCACTGGCGGGCAGCTTTCTCGGCCCGCTCGCCCTGCTGTTCGGGATGATCGGGCTGCTCATGACCACGGTCGTGCTGTTCATGCGGTCGGCCCTCCTGTACCTCGTCGCTGCGTTCTCGCCGATCGTGTGGGCATCGTCGGTCTCCCCGGTGATGCGTGGTTCGGGACGCCGGCTCGTCCACGTCACCGTCGCCCTCGTGCTGGCCAAGCCCGCCATCACCATCACCCTCGTCGTCGGTTCGAAGCTGCTCGCCAACGCCGGCGCCCCCGGTGTGGACGGAGCGTCTACCGACGGCGCAGCTGCGCTCGGAACGCTCGTCACAGGGTTCTCGTGTTTCGCCATCGCTGGCCTTTCGCCGTGGGTCGTCTACCGGCTCCTACCTTCCGTCGAGCAGGCGACGGTTGCCTCCGGCGTCGTCGGGGGCTGGGGTCGCACTGGGATGACGGCCGTCCAGGCGGGTCTCATGGTGAAGTCGCTTGGGGCGTCATCCGCTGCTTCTGCGGCGACGCGTGCGCTTCCCTCGATGTCCCAATCCGCGGCGGCAGGCGGAGGAGCGTCGACGGGCAACGCGCCGACGGGCTCGTCGATGTCGCCGATGTCTGGTGACGCCGCCACTCGCCGGCCACCGATCCCACCGCCGACTCCACCACCTGAGCGGTCGAGCGGCCGCACGACCGCAGCAGTAGCACCGCCGAATGATCGATCAACGGAGGAAGTCAGATGACGACCGCAGCTCGGTACCGATTCAGCGACGGGGCGCGAGTCGGCGTGCTGCTCGGGATGTCCATCCGCCAGGCGCTGCCGATCGTCGTCGGCGTGCTCTGGCTCACCTTGATGCTGATGATCGGCCTCCCGCTCGTGGGGATGCTCGGCCCGATCGGCGGTGTGATCGTGGCGCTCGGACGTTGGAAGCGGGCACCGCTGTACGAGGTCGCCGCTCCAGGCGCTCGGCTCGTGGTAGCGCGGCTGCGGAAGCGGTCGGCCTGGCACCGTCGTTCGCTGCTGGCAGCAGGGCCGGGCTTCGACGACGATCTCCCCGTGCCGCTCCGCGGGCTCGAACTCCATGACATCACCGTTGCGTGGCACCCCAGTGAGCGAGTCGTCGGGGTCGTGCACGACCGCCCGGCGGGCACGGTGTCACTGGTGATCCCGGTACGCAGCGAGGGTTTCCCGGTCGCCTCGCCGATCGAGCAGGACGCGCTGGTCGCTTCATGGGGCGCAGTGCTGGCTCCGATCGCTCGTGCACGATGCCCGATCTCACGGGTCACCTGGCAGGAGTGGTCACACCCGATCGGAGTCGAAGGGCACCGCCACTTCCTCGACGGTGTTGGGCGCGGACGCGACCACGAAGCGGCCAACGCTGACTACGAGACGTTGCTCGCAGCGGTCGCCCCGTTCACGATCGCCCACGAGGTGCTGCTGACGGTGACGGTCGACCTGCGGCGCATCAGGGCTCGGAAGGGCGCATCGTCGTTCGCCTCCGCCGTGGATGCCCTCGTCGAGGAGAGCCGCCAGCTGGTCAGTCGATCCGAGGTGGCAGGGTTCGCCACCGAACCGCCGCTCACACCGGCAGAGCTGTCGACCGCGATCCGCTTGCGGTCCGACCCCACCCGTGCCGGCGCGTCGGGAGCAGTGCGTCACTCGCTCGCCGCGGCGGCGGGCAAGGGTGCGGCCGAATGGGGGCCGATGGCCGTCGAGCCGAACTGGTTCGAGACGCGCATCGACGACTCGTGGCATCGATCGTTCCGCTTCGCCTCGTGGCCGATGCTGCCGGTGGCCGCCGACTGGATGAACCCGCTGCTGACCGTCGACAACGCCACCCGCACGGTCACCGTGGTGCTCGAGCCCGTGCCGCTCGCGGCCGCGGCGCAAGACGCGAACCGACAGCTGACCTCGATCGAAGCCGACCAGCAGCAGAAGGAACAGCACGGGTTCCGCCTCACTGCCAGGGAGCGCCGCCGGCACGCCGACGTGGAGACCCGCGAGCGCGAGCTCGCCGAGGGACATCCCGATGTTCCGCCACGTCGGTCTCGTCACCGTCACCGCGCCCGACCTCGAACAACTCGAGGAAGCCTGCACCCGGGTGGAGCAGGCGGCCGCCCAGTCGCTCGTCGATCTCCGCCCCCTCGTCGCTCGCCAGGCCGAAGGCTGGGTCGCGTCGCTACCACTCGGCCGCTCCGTCCGACAGGGAGGATGGCAATGACTGCAGCGCTCACACGGCGCCGCGGCGACGAGCGCCTGACACCATCGGAGGCCGCCAGGCGGGCGCACAGTCGGACCGACCCTGGTCGACCCGAACGCGAGCGGCCTACCTGAGCCACGGCCGAGCTGGGGCATCCGGCCGGGCGTGCCGATCGAGTGGCAGCGCACGACGATGGCGCACCTCTGCTCGGTGTACCCGTTCCACGCCGACACGGGGTTCGGTGAGCGGGGCGTGCTGATGGGCGCCAACGTGACGGGCGGGATGTCGGGGTTCTACTTCGACCCGTTCGAGTTCTACTCGCAACGACATCTGACGAACCCGAACATGATCGTGATGGGGTCGGTCGGCTTCGGCAAGTCGGCCACGGTGAAGGCGCTCGTTCGCCGCCTGAAGGCGGTGTACGGGCTCGATCGCTATCTGGCGATCGTCGACCCGAAGGGTGAGTACGGCGCCGTCGCCGCCGATCTCGGTCTCACCGTCGTCAAGCCATACCCGGGCGGTCGCGACCGGATCAATCCGATGGACTCCGGCGGGGGCGACACGGACGGTTCGATCATCGCTCGCCAGGGACTCGCCGCGCAGCTGATCGCCGGCGTGCTCGGCCGCGAGCTGTCACCGATCGAGGACGCGGTGCTCGGGTGGGCCATCGAACGACGGAGCCGCACCCTGCTCGGCTTCACGTTCGCGCGACCTGTGCGCCGAGGTCAGCGATCCACCCGACGAGCTCGTGCGCCTGTCGCGTCACTCGCCGCACGAACTCGCCCGGGCCACGGCACCGGTGGCGTTCGCGCTCGACAAGCTTTGCGCCCGGACGCTGCGGGGCATGTTCGACGGGGAGACGACGGTCGACGTCGACTGGGATCACGGCCCCGGGGTCGTGATCGACCTCTCAGCCGTCTACGGCAACACCGACGCACTGCCGCTCGTGATCGCCGCCGCGACGCACTGGCTCTCGGGTGCGCTGCGCGGCCGGCCCAACCGGCGCTCGGTACAGGTCATCGACGAAGCGTGGGCCGCGGTGCGCCACGGCGCGAGCTACTTCCAGTCGTCGCTGAAGCTGTCGCGTGCGCACGGCGTCGCCACTGTCTTGATCTGCCATCGGCCGTCTGATCTCACCGCCCAATCCGACGATGGCACCTCGTCGGCGAAGATCGCCGCCGGGCTGCTCTCCGACATCCAGACACGAGTACTGCTGCGACAGCCACCCGAGCAGATCGCCGCAGCTACGGAGCTGTTCGACCTCACCGAACGCGAACGAGGGTGGCTTGCACAGCTGTTGCCGGGGCGAGCGATCTGGCGAGTCGGTGCCCGGTCCGCCGTGGTTCAGACGATCCTCGCCGGCGGCGAGCACGCGCTGTTCAACACCGATCAGGCGATGGTCCACGATGGCGACGCGGCACGTTGAGCGACATCACTGGCCGATCAACGAGGTGCTCGACCGCACCGACCTCGTGTGCGCTGCTCGACGAACTCGCACAGCCTGCGGGACGCGTGGGGCCAGGCCGCAAGTGGCACTGCCCGATGCCGTATCACGACGATCACCGCGCCTCGGTCACGATGTTCCGAGACCGGCGCGGTCACGAACGCTGGCGCTGCTGGTCGGGTGATCACCGAGGTGACGCCGTCGACCTGGTCGTCGCCGTCACCGGCCGCGATCGCGCCGAGGCGGTCGACTGGCTTGCCAATCGTGCGGGCATGTTCCCCGATCGGCCGCTCCCAGCAGTCAGGCCCAAGCCGTCACCCGCACCTGCGGCAGCGAAGGCGATGGACCCGCTGGTAGCTCGCTACGTGCACGCCTGCGCCCGCGTGCTCAACACGTCGACCGGTCGGGTCGTCCGCGATTGGCTCCACGCACGTGGAATCGGCGACGACACGATCACGGCCAATCTGATCGGTGCCGACCCGGGTCGGGAGATGATGCGCCGAGGCCGCGGCCTGCCCTACGGCAACGGACTCGCTGCGACGTTTCCCGTGTACGGGCCGGCCGGGAACCTCACCTACGTGCAGGCGCGTTACCTCGACGTGGAATCCGCCGGCCGCAAGTACGACAACCCGGCCGCCGCACTCGCTCCGCATCCACGCCTCGGCTTCGCAGTGTCATCCAACCTCGTACGTGAGGGGGCGCTGCTCGTGTGCGAGGGCATGCCCGATGCACTGATCGCAGCCCAAGCAGGCTTCCACGCCGTCGGTTTGCTCGGCGCCCACACACCCGACGAAGCAGTCGCTGCCCGGCTCGCCAACCACGCGACCAACCTCGACGCCGAGCTTGTGCTCGTGTGCGACCCCGACGCCGCCGGTCGCCGCGTCGCCGACGCTCTCGCGCCACTCCTCGAGCAGCAGGGTCATGCGCCGACCGTCGTCACCCCACCGAACGGATGCGATCTCAGCGACTGGGCGCAGAGCGATGTCGGCTGGGTGGAGCAGCTCCTCTCGCAGGTGCTGACCGACCCGGACCTCGCGATCGAGGCACCAGGAGCGAAGGCGATCTCGAACGACATCGAGTTGTGAAGGGAGAATCGATGACACACCCCGTCGGTAGCATCAATAGCAACGGTTCGAGGACTCACCGTGAGAGCCCTCCGTACAGCGCAATCCCACTGTGTACGGAGAGCCCATGAACGTCCTCACCCTCACCGGCCGGCTCGACAGCGACCCGGTCCGCCGCGAAACCACCCGCGGCGTCGTCTGCGAGTTCCGCCTCGTCGTCGATGGCCGCCCCCGCCTCTATCTCACCGTGCAGACCTGGGGACATCTCGCCGGTCGCTGCGCCCAACACCTTCGTGCCGGCCGGCATGTCGCCGTGGTCGGATCGCTGTATCACGAGCACTGGATCAACCGCTCCGGCGAGCGCGCCGAGCGCTGGTACGCCAAGGCGTCGAACGTGTCGTTCCTCGATCGCCCGAGCGAGGTCGACGGCGACACCGTCGACCTCGCCTCAGCCAGTTCCGGCGACCAGTGATGGACGCCAGCGAGTTCGTGTTCCGTCACGCAGGCGGCTGCCTCATCGAATCGCCGGACCTACCCGCGCCTCCGCCCGCCTCGGATCACCGTTGGCGCTGGGCGGCAACGGTCTGGAACGACGAACAGGCCACTGACGGTTGGGGAGTGCTCGAATGGATGCCTGGCGAGCGCGGCTGGGAGCTGCCCGTCACCACGGCGATCGGCGACGTCGTCGAGTTCGGCGTCGGATGGACGAACAACCACGGCGAGGTCGAGTGCGCTCGTTGGTGGGGATGGATCGAGCGCTGCAGCCTCCGAGCGCTCGTCGTCATCGGGCCGTATGACCATCCGGTCCACGCAGCAAGCGCCGCCCAATCGGTCGTCGATGAGGTTCGGCTGAGCCAACTGGCTGAACCCGACATCGTCGACGCGGTCGCGGCGACGCTCAGCGACACCCGCTACTTGGACTGAGCCCGGTGGCCGAGCAGCGCCGTCAGCCTCCCGGAGACGGGTTCGAGCTCGGCGTCGTCGGCGTCGGCGCCGCCGTGATCGGGGTCGGGTTCGTCACGTGGCTCGGCGCACGCTTGAGCGTTGTGGTGAGCCGTGGCCACGTACGGGGAAGCCTCGGTGAGTGGCTGCAGGTCGCCGTCGAACTCGCCAAGGGCGTCGGCCCGGCCGAAGCGTGGGGTGACCACGCAACTGGTCTGCCCTCGAGCGTCGTGTACTGGTTGTGCACCGCGGTCGCCGCTGTTGGTGTGTCGTCGCTCGCCGCCGCGGGTTGGTGGCTGTGGAGACGGCTCGATCGTGATCCGAGCAGGGTGCGCTTCGGGCAGCGCACCGACGCACGCGAGGCGACCGCGAAGGAGGTCGCGCCGCTCGTCGTGCCGACGGTCGTGCCGCCCACGGGCCGGATGCTGCTCGGGCGGATGGCCGGCGGCGGCCCGCTACTCGCGACCGAGGACCGTCAGCGCCATCCACTCATCGGGCGCGCTGCGAGGCGGCAGGGGAGTCGCGGCTCGGTTGCACTGATCGGCCCGACGGGTTCGGGAAAGACGGCTCTCGCAACGTCGGCGATCGCCACGTGGGATGGTCCGGTCGTCGCCGTGTCGGTGAAACGAGATCTCTACGACATCACGGTTGCTGCGCGTGCGGCGAAAGGCGACGTGGCGGTGTTCGATCCGGGTGGGGTGACCGGCTTGCCGACCGCACGCTGGTCGCCGCTCGAAGCGACGGTTACGTCCTCCGGCGCGCTTCGCACCGGTCGCGCACTGGCGCAAGCGATCCCCAAGGGCGGGGTCACGAACGCCGAGTACTGGGCCGAGCACGGTGAAGGCTTGATCGGAGCGTTCATGTGCGTCGCTGGTCTGTCCCGCCTTCTCACCAACGATGACGGCAAGCCGATGCGCCCGATCGGGATGGAGCAGCTCGCCGCGTGGGTTCGCACGCTCGCTGTCGCTACCGAGCCGACGATCAACGAGATCATCAACCGGGCACTCGACAACCGCGACAACATCGAGATCCAACTACTCGGACGGCACGCGGCGACGACGTTCACCGGCATCGGGCGCGAGGACGAGAAGATCCGGTCCAGCGTGTACTCGACCGCGGTGCTTGCGTTGAAGCCATGGCTCGAGCCGGCCGTGGCACACTCGGCGTCGGACAACCCGAACCCCTTCTATTCCGGTGGTGAATTGCTCAGCCACCGGCCGCGCTTCATCGATCTCGAATGGCTGATGGACGGCGATGCCGCCCACGCCAACACCCTCTACCTGTCCGCACCGTCGACCGAGTTCGAACGTCTGTCGCCGGTGCTCGGCGGCGTACTCGCTGATCTCAAGGACACGATCCACGCCTGGGATATCGCCAAGCGTCATCTCGACAAGCCGCTGCTGATCGTCATCGACGAGGCAGCGCACCTCCAGCTCGGTTGGCTACCGACGGAGGTGTCGACGATCGCCGCGCTCGGCGCGTTCTTCGTGACCTGCTGGCAGAACCTCGCGCAGATCAACCACCGGTACGACTCGCTCGCGGATGCTGTGCTGTCGGGGCATCGCACGAAGTGCTTCTTCGCTGGCATCGACGACCTCACGACGGCCAAGTACCTGACGACAATGCTCGGCCACGAGGAAGTGACGCGCCGAGGGTGGAGCCAGGACCTGCCGTCGATGTGGGGCAACCGCCAGGGAGGTCGGCGAAGCGTCTCGGAGTCCACTCAGCGTGAGGAGTTCGCCCCCGCCCACACACTCCGGCAGATGATTCCGGGCCAAGCGGTCCTGCTCCACGGCACCCTGCCACCGATCCACCTGACGGCGGTGCGGCACTGGGAGGAGCCCGAGTTGAAGAGACTGATCGGGAGTGACGGCGCCGACGTGGCGCGCCCGACGTGCCCGCTCACGTCGGCGCCCGTGCCGGCTGGACCTCACTCAGCCGTGGACATCGCGACTCTTGAAGCAGCGAAGGCGCAGTTGCCGAAGGCGCAGAAGTCGTCGAGCCCGTCGACGACCACGCCACAGCGACCGGCGTCCGCCCCGGTGGAGACGCAGCCGTCGTTGTTCGACGCATCAGCCGGCGATCAACCCGTGCTGTGCGTCGGGTGCGGTGAAGTGATCGGTCCCGGGGAGGGAAAGTCGTACGTCGACAAGGACGGAGTGACCAAGACGCGATGTGCTCCGAGCTGCTCCGAGCGAGCCGCAGCGCACGCCCAACGAGAAGCAGCAGCTGTCGCTGGAGCGCCCGATCCGCAACTGGCTTCGTCGGCCACGACTGCGGCGCCTGACCGCCCCGGCGGGTCTGGCTGAGCGAAGTAAGGCTGGCTCAGAGTTCGGGAGGGGAGGACGCTCATTAGCGGGGTTCGGGAGCGCGCGATATGTGACACCTTGTCTGCAGCGTGCTTGCCAAGGCTGAGGTTCCGGATGGACCCCTGAGGACGTGATTATTCAGCGGCTGCGGCGGCTTCGAGGGCACACGGCTTCGCCGGTTCCCGAGTGCCGTTGACCGTCAACCGCACCGACATTTCCGGGCGGCTCGACTGACGTCGATGTATCACCGGTGATACATTGACGGTCATGGCTGATGTGTCAATTCGCGAGTTGCGCACCCACGGCGGTGAGGTCGTTGATCGCGTCGCCCGTGGCGAACGTGTGACGGTGACGCGTCGCGGCAAGCAGGTCGCCGAACTCCGTCCCCTGCGCTCGAGCGCGGTGCCGATCGCAGAGTTGGTGCGATCGGCGCGCCCACCTTCCTCTGGTTGACCCTGCCAGGCTTCGCGGCGATCTCGATTCCGTGATCGACCCATCATTGTGAACAAGCCCGGCGTTCTCGACACGAGCACGCTGATCCTTCTCGGACGGATCACGGCAATCGATGCTCTGCCCGATTCGGCATTCATCACCGCAGTCACCCTGGCGGAGCTGTCTGTCGGCCCACTGGTGGCTACGACCGACGAAGACCGTGTCGCACGACAAGCCCATCTCCAGGCCGCCGAAGCAGACTTCGATCCTCTTCCTTTCGACACTGCTGCCGCGAGAGCGTTCGGCGGTGTGGCGGCGTCGTTGAGGCGCAGCGGCCGCAAGGCAACAGCGCGGGCCTACGATGCGATGATCGCTGCGACTGCGGTCGCGGCCGAGCTTCCGGTGTACACCTGCAACCCGAGCGACTTCACCGGAATCGATGGGCTCGAGGTCATCGAAGTGCCCCATCCCGATCACGACTGACCGCTCGCGATTGTGCGCGAGCGATACCGAGCGCTCGACTCCCGCATATCGTCGGTGCGGCGCGGACCCGAGCGTTCTTGGCCGCGATTATGAGTGGGGTGCGAACTGCGCTGTGACCGATCGGAAGTGCCGATACGAGTGGATCCAAGGCTGCTGATCACCGAACGTTCTGATCGGGCACGGCATGCGCTGCGGTGCCTCTTGCCGTTTGACGCCAGAGGCGGCAGGCTTCCTGGTTGCCAGCGAGTGCTCAGGAGTTGTTCGCCGAGGTTCTGAAGTCAACGTTTGGTCCCACCTTCCGGGCTACCGGGTTGCGCGGGAGTGGTCAGTCGTACACGCTGCCAAGCGACTCGCATTTCGCCATTCTCGGATTCCAGAAGTCGCAGTTCAGCGACGCGAGGGCTGTGAAGTTCACGATCAATGTCAAGGTCGTGCCGAAGGAGGTCTGGTCAACAGTGCGGACCGAACGTCCCCACTTTCCCACGAAGCCGTCTCCGAACACTGGCTACGGGTCGTTCGAGTGGCACCAGCGAATCGGCAAACTGCTCCCGGGCGGTGAGTACCGATGGTGGATTCTTCGACTCGGTGACGACAACAGAAGCACAGTCGCCGAGGTCGTCAGCATCCTCACCGATGTGGCGGTTCCGGCGATGCGAACGGCCATGCTCACGTAGCGGCCGATTCATTGGCCACGGACACCTCCTTTGTCCACCAGGTGCGCTCAGATCAACGTCGAATGGAGCGTGCGGGACTCACGCTCTCGCCGAGAGCGCCCACCGACGTGACGCAAGCCCAGTCGAGGGTCCGCACATTCTGGCGCACCCGACCTAGCGCGGACGTGCCGTTCTTGGACGCATCAGCGGCCAGTGGAACAGGGCCGATATCGAGCACCTGGCCGTCGCCAGTCGAGCGTGCCCGAGGGGTACAGCTGCCTGACCTTCGCCCCTACCGGACCAGGCGTCGTTGCGACGACACTGAGAGACACGATCGGACGTGGAGGTGTGACGTGAAGTACTTCAAAGGACCGGCGCAACGAATCGGCTGGTTGTTCGTCTTGGCGACGGTCGCAGGCGTGATGAGCGTTGTGGTGATGTCGTCAACCCTCGGAGATGACAATCTGCTCTCAGCAGTGCATTCCGATCAAGGCTCGCTGGTCGTCGGCGAAATGCTCATCTTCGTGATGCTCGCCGCGATGGTTGGTACGGCCGTTCTGCTCGCTCCGATCCTCAGGAAGCACAGTGAAACACTGGCACTGAGCTATGTGCTGGCCAGAACGCTCGAGGTGGTCGTGCTTTCTGTCGGGCTGGTCGCCGGGCTGCTGCTGGTGCCACTGAGCTGGGACTTCGCAGCGGCCGATGGCGCCGATATGGCAAGTGCCGCGGTGCTGGCAGAGTCGCTCAAGGCATCCAGTGACTGGACGGGCTATCTGGGTGCCCAGATGATCTTCAGCATTTCGGCACTCGTGCTGAACTGGGCGTTTCTCCGAAACGGGCTCATCCCCCGATGGCTGTCGTTGTGGGGCCTGGTCGGTGTTCCGCTCATGTTCGCCTCTGGTCTCCTGGTGATGTTCGAGTCACTCAACTCGAACGCATCGACACTGAACCTGCTGGTCGTACCCCTCGCCGTCCAAGAGATGGCCATGGCCCTCTGGCTCATCGTGAAGGGATTCTGCGACGTCACCACTCCCGACCCAGCGTCGGACGCACCCCATCAGCTGGCTGCATCCCGATGAGGTTCCACCTATGGGTCCGTTCCCAGCGAAGTACGCAGCCAGGTCAGCCAGCGCTCGTAGGCCACCGTTGCCGCACCCACGACGGAGGTAGCAGCGATCAGGCTGAGTTTCTTCATCGTGTGCACCTCGCGAGCCACGCGGGTCACTCCATGCAGTTCTCTTGGTGAGCGGAGCCAGCGCCAGGGTCCGCACAACACCGCTCACCGGCTTCCGAGCAAATCCGGCACCGAGGATCGCCTCGACGGCGGTGTTCACCGATCGGACGATCTAGAGCGGGTGACCGCTCGCATACGTGCCGATCTGCTCGGCAGTGGCGACGCTGGGTCACGGTTGATATGCGTGCCCCCACCCTGGGACACAACGTTCGCCTCCGGCGGATGGTCTGTGTGCGAACGTCTGGGCATGGAATGCGCGATCGAGTTCCGAGCGTTAGGCCGGTCCGAGATGTCGCGCATCGCTGAGATCGACCGCAAGGAACGCATCGATGTGCTCTACGACCAACGTGGGACGCAACTCCTCGCGTGGCCCGTCAGATCGGACGCGCCGGCGTGGGATCCGCACGGCAACGGCGCACACTCCGTCGAGGCCCAGGTTCGAACTGTTGAGCACTACTTCGATGCGGGTGGAGCCGCGGTCGGTGCGTTCGGCGAGCGGCAGCCTGGTTGGCGTCGCGGTCGTCGTGCCACGTCTTCGACCTGGGATGTCGCAGCTGGCGTACCTTCACGTCAGCGCGCCGTTCGAGCGACCGGCATCGGCAGCCGTCTGTCGGAGGAGGTTGAACAAATCGCCCGAACAGCCGGCGACTCCGAGGTCGTTGTCTCGGCAACGCCATCGGAGAACACCGTGCGGTTCTACCTCGGCCGAGGCTTTCAGCCGATGGCTGAGCCATTGACCGAGTTGCTCCAACTGGAGCCCGCAGACGTGCACATGCTCAAGGTGCTTTGACCATGACCTCACGCCGGGCGAACCCGGACGCGCGTTCTGGAGCGCACGCCCGCTCGCCGACGTGCCGATCACGAACACCTGCGAGTCGATCTGTTGCTGCAAGTTCTTGAGCGTGCGGACCCTGATTCTGATCTGAGAATGGAAGTTCGAGTCGGTCAAGTTCTCCGTGTTCGAACAGCCGTGTGTGATGCTCTTCAAATGGGTGACTGGTTGCACCGGAGGGCGCGAAAAATCGAAGCTTGCCCGACGAACCGTGAACCGCCTGCAGTGGAGCCTCACGCGGTTGGACGCGATGGCGCTCCGACTGATGGGCAAGTCACTCGGTGGTCGGATCGCCGATGCGCCAACGCTGTTGCTCACGACCACCGGCCGGCGGTCCGGCAAAGCACGCACGACGCCGCTTGTCTACGTCCGGGACGGCGACGGCTTTCTCGTTGTCGCCGCATTTGGGGGATCACCCTGGAACCCCCATTGGCTTGCGAACCTCCGTCACGAGCCGCGAGCGACTGTGGAGGTGGACGACGACCGAGTCGAGGTGGTTGCTGCGGAGCTCATCGACGGGGACCGCGACCAGCTCTGGCCAGCCATGCTCCAGGCCATCAAGTCCCTTGCCAGCGCGGAGTCCCGAACGGATCGGACGATCCCGCTCATCCGACTCGCCCGAGCCCGGCCGATCGCTGAAGTTTGAAGCTCCGACGACTTGAACGTTCAGGAGCGGATGCACCGATCGTACGTGCCGTACTGCTCGGATCGAGGGCTGGACGTGGTCGGGTCGATATCGAGCGGATTTCGGGTGGTGGAGCCCGTCATGGTCAGTCGTGAGCGTTGTCGCCTGAGCGTTTGACGATTGGCAGGTCGTCGCATCGTAGGTTGTTGTTCGTGACGGGGTCCGACGACTTGTTGTCGCCGCCAGCGCGGCTCGGCTGGCCCGTCTTCGTCTGCGGCGCGGTCGTCGCATCGGTGCTCTTGGTGCTCGCTCCGAGGTACGGCTTTCACCGCGACGAGTTGTACTTCATGACCAATGCTGAGCATCCGGCGTGGGGATTCGTCGACCATCCGCCGGTCACGCCCATGCTGGGTTGGCTGTCGCAGTTCTTGTTTGGAGACACGTTGTTCGGTTTGCGGGCCTTGACGGCGGTCGTTGCCGCGTTGATCGTCGTCGCCGGTGCAGCGGTATGCGCAGAGCTGGGCGGTGATCGGTCGGCCGTGGTGCTCACCGCTGCAGCGACTGCAACGACGTCGACGGTGCTCGCGTTCGGCCACATGCTCACGACGCCGACGGTTGATGTTCTCGTGTGGACTGTGTCGATCTGGCTGCTGTGTCGGGTGATCAGAACCGCAGACCCGCGATGGTTCGTGCTGTTGGGTGTGATCGTCGGGGTCGGTTTGCTCAACAAGTTCACGGTGCTGTACGCCGTTGCATCGTTCGGCGCTGCGCTGGTCCTGCTCCCGCAGCGCACGGTGCTCGCGAGCCGGTGGGTCGTCGTTGGCGCACTTGTCGCCGTGATTCTCTGGGCGCCGAACCTGTGGTGGCAAGCGAGGAATGGATGGCCGGTTCTGGAACTCAGCGCCGGGATCGCCGACGAAGCAGCTGAGAACCGCATCATGGCGGTCCCGTTTCAAGTGCTGTTCATTGGTCCGCCAGTGGCGGCTGGTGTTGCCGTCGGTTGGTGGGGACAGCTGCGTGGTCGAGCGCTTCGCGACACTCGATTCATTTCGGTTGGATTCGTGATCCTGATCGTTCTCGTGATCGTCACGGCGGGAAAGCCGTACTACGCCGCAGGTGCCCTTCCGGCGTTGACGGCTGTCGCTGCGATCCAACTCGTCGACTGGTCGCGTCGGCACCGAGGACTCGTCGCTGGCGTGATTGCCTTCAACGGCATGGTGACGGCTGCGCTCGTCCTACCGTTGGTTCCGGTGTGGGCAGTTGGGGATTTCCCGGGCACGTCCGTGAACCCCGAACCGCTCGAAATGATCGGATGGCCGGCATTCGTCGATCAGATCGCTGTCGAGTACGCGCGGATCGACCGCGGTGAGATTTCGGCCATCATCTTGACCGCGAACTACGGCGAAGCCGGAGCGATCGACAGGTTCGGACCCGCCCGGAACTTGCCACCGGCGTACTCTGGACACAATTCATACGCCGACGTCCGACAACCGGAGGGATCGACCGGCCCGGTCCTCGTCGTCGGATATCGGAACCCTGGAGAGTTCCTCGCGGGCTGCCTCGCGCTCGACCCGATCGTGATGCCCGATGACATCGACAACGAAGAACAGGGCGCACCACTCTGGCGGTGTGACGGCCCCAAGCGATCGTGGGATCAACTCTGGCCCGAGATCCGCCACATCGACTGACCAGCACGACAACCTCGACATCAGCCCGAGGTGTTCGCACGTTCTCGTGCAGGTGAGCGATCGTGTAGGTGCCGGTCCCCGGGCGGGGTCGACTGCCGTCAGACGGCGTGATTACGAGCTACCGAATCAGCCTCGCGACCCGACCGACTGGGGCGGTGATGGGTGAGTCAGCAGCTGCCGGGGTAACCGGCTTCGAGCCCGGTGATGTGAGCGTCGTCTGGTGCGTGCAAGCCGAGCGTGTCCGCAACGTTGGGATCAATGTTGCCGTCGGCGTGGTCGACGCCGAGTTCTCGCTGGAGGTCTGCGACGGCGGCCTTGGTACTGGGGCCGTACTCACCGTCGACGGCGAGGGCGGCGCCGCGGTGTATTCAGTGCGGTCTGGAGATCGCTGACCCAGTCCCAGTCCGTGGTTCCTCGCAGGCCGCGCCCGAGCGGCGGATTGTCGCCGCCATACGGCATCGCGACGTACCCAGCCGGGTCGTACTCCGTCTCGCAAACGTCGAAGGTACCGAACACAACCTCGGGGACGTGAGCACGGAGATCGGCCAGCGCCGACCCGACGGCGAGATGATCGTCGACGACGAACCGAGGACTGGACGTATCCCACGACACCAGACTGAGCGTTCCCGGTGTGGCGTCGCCGAACCTGTCGCCAAGCCACGGCACGTCGCTCAACACGAGGCGCAAGTCGGGCTCCTCCCAGACGGCCATGCGCAACTCGTGGGCGGCCCAATAGCCCAACGGCAAGTAGTCGAAGGGTCCGGGCCCGTCTGGTGTGTAGGAGATGTCCTCCGACGGGGAACCGAACATGGTTGTCAGCTCATCGACGAGTTCGTTGGCGGGTTCGCCAAAGTCGTACCGCCCGAGCCCGTCTGCACGGAGGACGGGCAACGCCGCCGGATCGGTCTGGGTTGCGGGTCGAGGTTCCAGGCTGGCGACCGAGACGTCGTCTGGTGGCAGGCCAAGTGCCCGGCCGATGTCCGGCGTGAGCCACAGCGGCCAGTCTGCTCCAAGGGCGGGCCGGTGGATCCCGTGATCGCTCAGGAACGCCAACCACGCCGCCTTGCTCGTCGGCCCCCACACCCCATCAACAACGAGATCTTCACCCTGTCTGTTCAGCGCAGCCTGTATTGCAGCGACGTCGTGCCACTCGATATCGGTCGTGGCGGGATCCCAATCCAGTCGACCCCAATACCCACCGCTCGCTCCGAAGGTGACGGAGTAGCTGTCGAGCAGCCCTTCGTTGTAGGTGAACTCGACCCCCGGCGCCGCCGTTCGGAGTTCACCAACGGGCATACCGGGAGATATGCCCCCGTCGGTGACGAGCCGAGCATCGCCCGGCGCGACGGTGGCGTGCCAGTCCCCGAACTGCAGCGGCGTCTGCTCTTGAGGCCAGACATCGCGTGCGTGTCGACCAGTGCGACCTCGAGGCCGTAGTTGTCCCAGACGGCCAGCTGCCCGCCGTCGATGATGCGTAGTGCTCGAACGCACTCGAGCCAGCCCGCCCCTTCGACGCACTCGCCACCGGGGTCCGATCGGCTCAACACGATCAGGGGCATCAAGAACGTCCGTCAGCTCAGCGATCGCTTCCTCGGCTGGGGTGCCGAAGTCAACCGGGCCCAGGCCGTCAGGGCGCAGCACCGTCACATCGTCCGAAGGAGGCGGTTCGAGCGTGGTGACGACCGGCGGCGCTGAAGTCGTATCGGGCACGACCGGTTCGCTCGTCGTGGACGTCGAGGACGGCGTCGTCGGGTCGGCGACCGGCCGCGAGTCGCCCCCATCACCACAACTGGCGGCCAGCAACAGCGCCACCGCCACCACCGGTACCCGCTGGCTCTGCATCACAACTCACCTCCACCCTCACCATCCGCTAAAGGCCACTCAACGGCAAGAGGCCAATGACGGTTCGCGGGCGCGCAACGGGCCGTTCTCCCCTTCTCCCGTCTCGGAACGAGCGAGAGGCTGACGGTGGAGACGTGAACGATGAAATGGCGCGAACTTGCAGTGGGCGCAGCGGTGCTGTTGTGTCTGACCGCCTGCACTTCTGATGACACCACGGCGCCGACAACGACGTCGACGAGTAGCACTCCTGTCGCTCCAGTCGAGTCGCCGCCGGCATCGTCGCCGACACCAGAGACCTCGGCCGAAGCAACCGCACCACTGTCAACCGCACCGATGACAGCAACGCCTGCCACTGATCCGCTAGAAGCGGCAACCCTGCAGCAGATCGTGCAGCCGTACGAGACAAGGGGTTCGGAAGGGAACTTCACCGAATATGCAATCGAGACCTGCTACACCCGCCCCACAGATGAGCAGCCGCCCTTCGAGACCCCGTTCGTCTCTGAGCCCGTGCCGCTTGACACGACCGTTCAGCGCGGTGACGTGTTCATGTGCACGATTCGAACCGAGCCGCCAGCAGACGTCGGTCATCTTGGCCTGATCATCCTCGACGACTTCGGCACCACCGCGGCCTGGGGCGGCTCTGACTACCCGGAAATGCCCTTCGTCACGGCACCGGGGCTGCTGTGTCGCGAGTTCCTCGCCGATCCATGGCTCGAGGGGTGGATGACCGATCCTTCCTATGTCGCTATCGGAAAGCCGATTGACGCCTACACCTTCGTTCTCGCCTACTGGTTTCTCGAAGGTCAACCCGCCCGGATGGACGTCGACGGCAACGGCATCCCGTGCGAGTTGCTGTTCGATCCCGAGGTCGTCGCACAAGTCTGGGCGGCGAAGATCCCCAACCCACGTAGAAACCCTTCACCACCAGCCGGAAACAGCCCCAGTGCAGTGCTCGTCTTCGCGAGCCGCTACCGCCCCGAGCCCGATGGAGATCCGACACTGAAGATCGGTTCGGAGAGCGCCTCGATCGCTCACGCGTTCTGGAGCGCCCGACCGAGCGCCGGCTCGGCTCGGACGGCGCTGAGCCACCACGCGGATATTCATGCCTTCCAACCGGAACATGAGTAGACACACCTACAGCCTCAGTAGACGGCACGATCGGCAGCACTTGAGCAATAATCGCCACTAAGTCGCACCAGTTCTACAGTCAGGAGCTCGTGCTTCTGCGTCGTCGTGACGGGGCAGGAGCTCGGATCTCGTCCTGCACGCCGATCCAGATCTGAAGTACGACCACCTCGGCAGGTCATCGAACCCACCACGGTTCAACCGGTTCGTCCAGGTTGTGGATCGACAAGAACCGACCATGTGGGCTGCAACCACCCCTGAGATGTGTATCCATCGTCCCAGCAGACACTCCACGATCGTCTTGGCGGGCCGTCGTGCGGCCACGCCGATCGGCCCCAGTGACCTGACCGCAGACCTGCTGAGCCCGCTGGACCTGGTCCCAGGTCGCATTAGAGCCGCCCGCACATTCGCTCGTGCCATTCGCTTGCTCATGACTATGTTCGCCAGTTCATCATCACCCTTCCGTGCACAAGAGAAGGTACCACGTCCTTCTCGGATAAATTAGCACATCACAGTATTTCACTCAGGCATCAGTCCGGTCGATCTTGTCGACAGAACGACTTCACCCGTTCCTCGAGCCAGGATTTTTTCCTTTCAAGAAGATTCAAAGTCCAGGTCTCATAGAACTAGCCGTCCCCAGCGGTCTGATGGCCGCAGGCCTCCGAAGACATTCAGCAGACAGCCGGAGCATGGTCCAGAACGTACCGACCCCCGCCGCCACATACGCCGCTTCGAGCACCCTCGGTCTCGATCTTGCCGTCATCAACGATCATCAACTGCCACGATTCTCAATCATCATGGCACGGACCATCAACGATCTCGTTGCTCCGTCGTTCACGACATCGTCGACAAAGGTATCGACAAGACCGAAAGACCAGCAGTTGGCTCCGCTCGCCGTCCACACGAACAGTCACCGGGACCAAACTCGATCAAGTGATCAGAAAGTCCAACAAGCAGGTCTCGGATCGCATCACTTCCACAGATTCCATCCAACTCACGTTCCGTCTCCGTTCTCGGCGCCACGGTCGTTGCTCGCGTCGGTTGGCGGAGCAGGCACATAGTCCTCGTCACGAGATGTGAACATCACGATCGTCGTAGTCTCAACGATTCGTGATAGGATGATCTCGCTCGATGAACAGCCCGCGCCAACGAGCACCAAGCTGGATCCGCGCTTCGTTGACCCCATCCATCACGTCAAGCTTCGTCCGCTTCTGTCGATCACCATGACCGACGAGAACGGAGCGAGAGCGTCGGCGTTGGCCGACCGGCTCAGAACAGCAGCCGCTTCGACGCAAGCGACCACGAGGCCTGCGACGACAAGGATCGCCGCCCCCGCTGCCACAACCAGAGCGCCGGAAGCGGGCACCCA
>CAWGTY010000009.1:0-754314 GCA_963825605.1 uncultured Acidimicrobiaceae bacterium
CGTCCGATGCCGAGCATGCCGAGCCCGCCAGCGTTCGACACGGCGGCAGCGAGCGGCGCCGTGGCGATCCCTGACATGGCGGCGAGCTGCAGTGGGTACCGGCAGCCGACGAGATCGATGAACCTGTTCATGTTCCGGCCACCTCGTCGCCCATCCTGTCGAGGAAGGGCGAGGATGGGAAGGGTCCGTCGTGCTCGACCAGTCGCCTCGCCGGAGACCGATTGACGTGGAGCTGGAGCACGTCGGGTCGCGAGTAGTGGCCTGCCGTGTCGCCGAGCGCCTTGGATTCGCGAATCTTCTCGTGGGAGGCCTCGGCGATCAGCATCGTCTCGCCGTCGGCCGGCCCGGCGATCACCTCGCCGGTCGGGTCGATGATGTAACTGTCGCCGGTCATCGGCGGCAGCATCGAGATCGCCTCCCGCAACTGTTCGTCGCCGACGTCGGCAGGGTCGATGATCCCGCCCGCCAGCACCACATACGCAGCAGATTGTGAGGCGAAGGCCCGGCTGAGCAACTTCTGGCGGGTGTTCTCGTAGCCCGGGAAGGCGGCGACGTGGCATTGGGTGCCATCGGCGATCAGGGCGTAGCCGGGCAGGACCATGTTGTGCTCCCAGCAGTTGAGTCCACTGATGCGGGCGTACGGACGCTGGTGGGCGACCAGACCCGAACCGTCGCCTTCTCCCCAGGCGAAGCGCTCGCCATAGGTCGGCTTCAGCTTGCGGTGCCGACCGAGCAGCTGACCGTCCGCCGAGATGAAGAGCAGGGTGCAGTAGACCGTTCCGCGGGTCAGCGCGTCGCGCTCTGCCACGCCGATCACGACGTCGACGCCGGCCCCTCGCGCTGCCGCGCACAGGGAATCGCACTCTGGCCCGGGTACCTCGATCGCGGCATCGAGGTACCTACCGCCGAGCCGACGCTTGAGTTGCACGTCGAGCGGGGCGTTGACCCAACGCGGATAGCCCGGCAGCCAGGTCTCGCCGAAGGCCGCCAGGTCGACGCCGGCACGACCCGCGTCCAAGATGAGCGAACACGCCTTCTCGGTCGAAGCGCCGCTGTCGAGCAAGATCGGAGCGGCCTGAACGGCCGCGATCGTGAATGTGTCGGCGCCCATGCGGTCACTCTCCCAGACGTTGCTGGTAGCAGTGCCATTCGACGAGCAGCCCGCGGCGCATCGTCCACAACTCGCTCGCCCGTGAGCGAACGGTCGATCCGTCGCTCCGGGTGTACGACGATTCGTACTCCACCGCGACGGTGTCCCCGCTGGATGCCCGGAGACGCTTGCGGAGGTCGAAGCCGACCCGTTCCCCCGCACCGAAACCGAGGTGGTCGATGTGGAATCGTCGTGCCTCGTCGAGTCCGAGGGCCACTCGCTCGCCATTCCAGTGGATCGAGATGTCGGGGTCGAACAGGGCCATGATGCGATCGAGGTCCTGCGACAGGTAGGCCGCCTCCGCGCTGACGACCGCCTCGCGGGCCGGGTCCGGCGAGCCGATGCCGGCAAGGCCCCGAGCTTCGTCGAACGCGACGTGCCGCTCCATCGGATCGACCAGGACGGCCTGCATGCCGACCGCCCGTGCGCCGTCGACGCAGTACGTCATGTCGTCGAGGAAGATCACCTCGCCGGGGTGGACACCGAGCTCGGACGCAGCGTTGAGGTAGGCGGCGGGTGCCGGCTTTCCGCCGAACCGCTGGGCGTCGCAGAAGGCGTCGAACCCCGCGATGATCGGCACGCTCTCGAAGAAGCTCTGCCCGCTGATCCCGACTCCGTCGTTGGTGAGGGCGCCGATACGGAGTCCGGCCGCACGCGCGTCGCTGATGAGCGCAGCGGCAGCGGGATGGACGAATTCGTCACCGTCCATGTGGACCACGCACTCGCGAAACAAGAGTCGCCAGTCGTCGTAGCCGTTCGCCTGGGCGAACTCCGACCAGTAACCGGTGAACGAGAGCTCGCCGTCGAGGTAGCGCTGCCACACCGGGTCACCATCGGGAGCGAGCGGCCCGCGCCCGACGATCGTGGAGCCCGTCCGAGCCTCGATCGCGTCGAAGAGATGCCACTGCTCGCACGAGACGACCTCGCCGATGTCGAACAGCACTGCCTTGATGTCGGCCATGATCGACATCGTGCCAGCCGGGAGTCGCCGACGCGGGACCGGGAGACCAGCAGGCGGACCCGTCGGACCTAGTGTCCTCGACGGAGGTCCTGACGATTTGGGCGACTCGACGACACGAACAAGGCGGCGGTGGACGGCGGTGGTCGCGTTCGTTCCGATGCTGCGCTGGCTTCCCGAGTACTCGCGCGGTCGCGTGCGTGGCGATCTCGTCGCAGGGGCGATCGTGGCCGCGCTGCTGGTGCCGCAGTCGCTCGGCTATGCGCGCATCGCAGGCGTACCGGTGCAGGTCGGGCTGTACTCGGTCCCGCTCGCCCTGCTCGCGTACGCGGTCCTCGGATCGTCGCCGCAGTTGATCGTCGGCCCTGCTTCCACGGTGGCCATCGTGTCGGCGTCGCTCGTGGCCGACATCACAAGCGACAATCCCGCCGACAGCATCGCGGTGACGTCGGCACTTGCGATCGTCGCCGGGGTCGTGCTCGTCGGCGCCGGCCTGCTGCGGGTCGCATGGCTGGCGGAGTTCCTCTCGAAACCGATCGTGACCGGCTTCGTCTTCGGCCTGACGCTGACCATCATCATCGGCGAGACTCCGACACTGCTCGGGATCCCGAAGCCGTCAGGCGATCTGATCGGCGTGCTCGTCGGGACCGTCCAACGACTCGACGAGACGCATCTGGCGACAGCGGTCGTCGGCGCAAGCGCGCTCGTGCTCCTGGGCGCCGGTCGGCGGTTCGTGCCACGCGTTCCGTGGGGTCTCGTGGTGCTCGTTGCCGCGGTGGTCGCCTCGCGCATCCTCGACCTGTCGGCCGACGGGATCTCGACGATCGGCGAGGTGCCAGGCGGACTCCCCCCGATCGGGTTGCCGCTGGTTTCACGCGCCGATCTCGGCGCCGTCGTCGTCGGGGGCATGTCGTTGGCGCTCGTCGCCCTGGCCGAGGGCCTGGCCGCCAGCCGCCTGTTCGCGACGCGCGGCGATTACCGGGTGGAGACCGAGCGTGAGCTCGTCGGCATGGGCGCCGCCAACGTGGCGGCCGGTCTGTCGGGTGGGCTCGCCGTCGCCGGCAGCCTGTCGAAGACGGCCGCGGCGTCCCAAGCCGGGAGTCGGAGCCAGGTCACCGGACTGGGCGCCGCCGGGCTCGTCGTCGTCGTGCTGCTCGCCTTCACCTGGTTCTTCGAGGATCTGCCGCAGGCCGTGCTCTCGGCGATCGTCGTGGCCGCCGTCTGGAGCCTGATGGATGTCGGAGCGGTCCGACGCTACCGCCGGGTTCGGCGCGCCGACTTCGTGGCGGCCGTGGTCGGCGCCGCCGCCGTCGTGCTCTTCGGTCCGCTCCCCGGTCTCGGTATCTCGATCGTGGTGTCGCTGCTCGCGGTGATCTATCGGTCGAGCTCTCCTCGCATCGAGGTGCTCGGCAAGATCAGCGACGAGAAGGCCGCGTGGGGGCGGGTGCGTGGTCACCCTGACCGACGGCCGGTGCCCGGCGTGGTCGTCGTCCGGCTCGATGCCCCGCTGTTCTGGGCGAACGCGACAGCGATCGAGGAGCGACTCCTCCGGGCGACGAAGGAGTGGTCCGGGACCCGAGCGCTCGTGCTCGATCTCGAGGCGACGACGCAGCTCGACACCACCAGCGCCGACGTGCTCGAACACCTGCTGCTCGAGTTGCGCAAGCGCGGTGTCGAGCTCTACCTCGCGCGGGTGCTGCACCGTGTCGAGGCGGTGCTCGACCGATCGGGGTTCATGGCCGCCCTCGGCACCGATCGCGTGTGGCACAGCATCTCGCAGTGCTCGCGCGCTGCCCGCCGCCACATCGAGGATCGTGAGGATCGGCCTCCTGTCCCCGACAACGACGTCGCCATCACCGACGAGGTCGAGATCGAGGTGCTCGACGATGATCGCGACGGAGGCCGCACGTCGGAGCCGATGTAGCCAGGTCGCGGCGTGCTCGCCCCGTCGACGATCAACGCATGAGGCGATTCCCCACGGTCGACGGTCTGCGACTGAGCACCGAGGTCACGATGGCGCCATCGTGCGCCGGCTGGCGGAGTCCCGCGGCGATCGTCGAGAGCGTGGCCGGTTCGCTCGCCGGTGCATCGGGCGAGATCGGCGTCGTCGTGGCCGGCACCGTCGTTGTCGTGTCCGTTGCCGTTGCCGTTGTCGTTGCCGTTGTCGTTGTCGGTGTCGGGTTCGGTGTCGGTGTCGGTGTGGACGTCGTCCCATCCGACAGCGGGCCCGGAGGTGGGGCGGGTTCGGTGACGGTCATGGTGACGGCCGCCGACAGGCGAGGCGTGAGCGGATCATCGGTCAGCACGACGATCGTCGCCTCGTACACCCCCGGATCGAGGTCGGCGGCCGAGAGCGTCACGGTGACATCCTCGGTCGCGCCGGCCGCTACGGTCCCCTCCGTCGGCGATTCCTCGATCCACGGGACGTCGCTGAACGGCTCGAAGTCGATCGCGTAGGGCACGCCGTTGGCGAGGATCGTGGCCCCGTCCTCACCCATCTCCCACGCCCATTCGACCGTCTGAGCGACGAGCAGCACCCTGCCGTTGCCCAGTTGGTACTCGGCGAGCGTCGGATCACCCTCCGGAGTGGTCGCGATGATCGTTCCGTCCGGGAATCCGGCGACCGTCGCATGGCTCGCGAAGTTCCCGAAGAAGGGGCTTGGCAGTCCGGCAACGATCGGATGATTCGCCGCTGCCACGACATTGCTCTCCGCCAGGACGGGGCCGCTGACGTTGCCGCCCCCCGGCAGCGGCAGTCCGTCTGCATCGCCGCCACTCGAACCCCAGGCTGCGACGCCCAGCCAGAGGTAGCCGCCTCCCTCGACGTAGGCGGTCAGCTGATCGAGCTGGTCGGTGAGCACGCCGTAGAACTCCGTCGACTGGTCGTTGGCGACGAAGACGACTTCGTACGCCGACAGATCGAGTACCGGGAGATCGGCCGAGCCGGCGACGTCGTACGTGATGCCGGCCATGTCGAGGACCTGCTCGATCGAGTCGAAGCCCCACGGTGCGACGTCCTGCAGTACGAGCACCCGGGATGCGTTCAGCACCGCATCGACGTCGACCGTCGCCGTCACCGCGGCGTCGGCCGACGATCGTGAGCTCGTCGCTCGGGCGGTGGGCGCGGCGATCTCCGGTGTCGGAGGAGCGGCCACCGCCGCCAGTTCGTGGACCGAGAAGGTCAAGTCGGCGCGCCCCTCGACGTTGCCGAGCGACAGCGTCGACGACGCCGTGTCGTCGCCCGCGATCTCGATCTCGATCGGCCCTCCGTCGAGGGTCGCCTGCGGCCAGAGCGGCGCCAGTTCGACATCGAGTGTGCCGGGGTCGCCTGACGGGATCGTCACCTCCCCGGTGAGGGTCTCGTAGCCATCGGACGACACCGTGAGCGGCCACGTCCCGGTGGGTCCGAACAGCCGGAAGGTCCCACTGTCGTCGGCCTGCCGGATGATCGGGTACGGAGCGCCGTCGCGCTCGGCCGACACCTCGATCGTCGCCGGGATCGGGAACCCGGCCCTTGCGTTGGTGACGATCCCGCTGACCGAACCGAATCCGGCCGGGAGGGTGACGACCAACGATGCGTCGACGCTGACCTGGGACTGCCGCGGATCGTTGGAGACCACCACGAGGTCACCGGAGTACTCGCCCGGGTCGACCCCGCCGAAGGTCACGGTCACGTCGGTGCTCTCGCCCGGCGCGATGGTGCCGGTCGTCGGGTCGGTCGACATCCAGGGTGCGTCGCGGAATGGTTCGATCGTTCCGGCTCCCTCGTCGGGGAACCAGTCGGTCGGCTGGAAGTCGTCACCGATCACGCCGCCGATGTCGATCGAGCCGGCGACGCCGTCCATGAGCGTGAGCGGGACGTCGAAGCGCACCGAGGTGCCGTCGACGACCGCCGGCAGTTCGGCCACGACCTCGAAGGTGCGGGTGTCGACGAGGAAGACGGTACCGCCGAGCGCATTGAAGAGATCGACGAAGTAATCGATCCCGAGTTGCTGGGTCGGGAGTCCGCTGACCGCTTCGGGCGGCACGCCGGTCGTGATGTCCTGATCGGCGTCGATGAACACGTATCCGCCGAGCTGCGTCGGCGGCGCTGCGAGGTCGATCTGGATCGATGCCTCGGTGCCGTCCGAGCCGGCCTGGATCTGCGTCACCTCCGGTGGTGCCACGGCGTCGTCGTCGGGGTCGTCGATGACGACTTCGAGCGGTCCGTCGAACGTGACGCCACTCGCGAGGGGGATGCGCGAGCCCTCCTGAGGCGTGAAGCGTTCCCACGTGTTGGGTCGGATGACGGGCCCGCCGTCGGGGCCGATGGGCGGTTCGAGTGGGGTCGGGGGCTGCGTCCGGTCGCGCTCTCGCATCTCGAACGTCAGTGGCGCCGAGCCGTCGTTGGTCACCGTGACGGTCTGTTCGGTGGTCGTGTCGAGCTCGACCTCGGCCGCCAACGAGGTCGGTGCCACCTTGATCGACGGCGCCGCGAGCACGAAGTCGACCGTGGGCGTGCGCCGTGCGATGATCCGTACGGGTTTCGCGTCACCTTCGTAGTTGTTCGCTGTGGCGGTGAGCTCGTAGCGGCCGGGCACCAGTCTGATCGAGTAGCGGCCATCGGCATCCGTGGTCCCCGTGCGGCCACCGGGCTGGGCCGTGATGGTTGCGCCCTCGACGGGGAGTCCGTCGTTGGCGTTCGTCACCACGCCGCTCACGACACCGGTCGGCACCACCTCATAGCGGTAGGCGCGATTGGCGCCGACGACCGGCTCACGGAACGAGAAGAGGAAGGCGTCGGTGGCGCCGGGTGCTTCGAGGCCGATCGTGGCTGCGGAGCCGTCGCCCGGCCGGCCGACGTTGTTCCGGTAGTTGACGTCGATCGTGCCCTTCTCCCAGAGCTTCACCTGGAAGTCGGCGCGACCGGAACCGCTGAACTCCTTGGCTCCCTCGACCGAGATCGTGAACCAACGGTTCGGCTTGTTGCCGCCCGAGCGATAGCCGACCAGGCTGTCGTCGTCGATCACGAGATCGCTCCACAGCGGATAGATCGTCGCGCCCAAGCCGTCGGCCGACGGGATCGGCCCGGGTCCGATGAACGAGAAATCCGGCCGCTCGAACGACAGGAAACCGTTCGTCGAGATGTACACCGAGCGGTATGACTCGTCGTAGAACGGGAAGTCGAACGGCAGACGGAGGCGGCCGAAGGAGTCGTCGCCGAACAGATCGGTCTGCGCCCAGCTCGGCGCCCATGCGGTGCCGATCGGCCTGCATCCGTGACCGAAGTCGTCGATCTTGCGGGTGGTCAGGATCGGCGTCCACCCTGCGCCGGGGAGTTGGATGTCGGCCGTTCCGGGTGACGTGCATCCTCCGGCGCGCGCTTCGAGCGTGTAGTCGCCCAATGGCAGGGTGAGGCGGTAGAACCCCGAGTTGTTCGTCGTGACGGGCGCGACCGGTGTACCGAGTGCGCTGACCGTCGCCCTCGCGACGGGCTGACCGTTCTCTGCGCTCACGACCTGGCCGCGAACCGTGTACGTCGGGAGCTTGGTCAGCGTCAGGTCTTGTCTGGTCGTCGCGTCGGTCACGATCTCGACACCCGAGACGACGACCGTCTCGTAGCCGAACGTGGTCGCGCTCACGGTGTAGAGGCCGGCCGCGAGCAGCAGGCGGTAGTCGCCGTCGGAATCGGTGAAGGCCGAGAACTCGCGCAGCTCGTTGGCGGCGACGACGCGAACGCCGGCGAGGGGTGAACCACCGCCGGCGGTGATCGTGCCCTCCAGGATGCCGCCGGAGGCCACCAGATCGACCGCCGCGAGCGCGTCGATCCGGCCCTCGCCGTACACGTTGTTGGGGTCGCCGTCGGCGTCGCCGCCGCACGATGTGTCGACGATGTCGATCGCGGTCGCTTCCAGCGCCGCCTGCGCGCCCGCGGGGTCGCCGATCAGCTCGGGGGCGGCCGACAGCATGAGCGCGAGTGTTCCGGCGACGTGGGGCGCGGCCATCGACGTCCCGGAGTACGACTCGTATCCGCCACCGGGGACGCTCGACACCACGTCGACGCCGGGCGCCGAGACGTTCGGGTTGACCTTGCCGTACACCGACGGGCCGCGGCCGGAGAAGTCCGCGATCACGTCGTCGATGTCGGTGGCTCCGACGCTGATCGCGTCGACGTAGTCGCCGGGACTCCCACCGACGCCGCACTGCGGACCGGGGTTGCCCGACGAGAAGACCGGGATGATCCCGGCGGCCCGCCAGGCCGTGACGATGTCCTGGTAGAAGGGGTCGCCCGGTCCGCCTCCCCACGAGTTCGACACGATGTCGGGACGCCTGGACGGGTCGGCGTTCTCGCCGGCCAGATCGGTCGGGGCGAGCATGAACTGACCCGCTGCGAGGAGCGACGACTCACTGCAGCCGAAATCCTCGCAGCCCTTGGCGGCGATCCAGCGGGCTCCGGGTGCCACCCCGATGTCGGGTGCGAACGGACCGGGCCCGTCACCACCGACGATGGTTCCCATCGTGTGCGTGCCGTGGCCGACGTTGTCGCAGGGCGTGTCACCGCACGCACCGGTCGGATCGAACCAGTTGTAGTCGTTCACCACCGTGCCGTTGCCGAGGTTGCCGCGGTACTGGTTGACGAGCGCCGGATGCTCGAGGTCGACTCCCGAGTCGACGCTGCCGATGACCACGCCACCCCCGAGCACACCGTTCGCCCATGCGGCGTCGGCGCCGATCTTGGCGATGTTCCACTCCGGGTCGGCTGCGGCCACCGCGATGTCGTTGGGCTTGACCGGTTCGATCAACGGGTAGATCCGTTCGTGTCGCACTTCGGACACGCCCGGAAGGGATGCGAGCGCGTCGGCGAGCTGCTGGCTGCCCTCGACGACCATCGTGTTGCGCACCCAGTACGAGGTCGCCCGGCCGCCCCGGCGCTCGACGAGCGCAAGGGCGTCACGCTGGGTGGCGGCAGCCGTCGCCTGCAGCTTGTCGACGACCTCTTTCCCCCGCGCCCTGAAGTCGTCGACTCGTGATGCATCGGTCAGGTTCGCCTGATCCTCGAACACCACGACGAACCGCTTGGTCGTCGCCGGGTCTGCCGCGATCGCGGGGTCGACCGTGACCCGGTCCGACGCACCAGCGGCGACCGGTGGGGCTGCCGTCACCGGACCGGCAGCGAGGCTCAGAGCTGAGCTGACCGACAAGGCGGCAGCGAGCAGGACACGGGAAGAACGGAACATCGGGACCTCGGGTTCGTAGATGAATCGATCCGCCACGAACGGGAGATCTCGCCCCGCCTTGTCGGTAGGCGCACTGTAGGTTGAACTCCGCCCTCGTGGAAAGAGGTGGAACCCGAAAACTGGGTGAAACGACGCGAATTCCGCTGCGGCTCGCCCGATCGGCGTGTCAGCTCAGGAACGAGCGCACGGCGGCCGCGACCTCATCGGGTGCGTCCCACTCCATGAGGTGTCCGGCACCGTCGATCACCTGCGACGACGCATTGGGCGCCGCGTTCCAGGCGTCGGCGAGGACGGGCGGGAGCAACTCGTCCTGCCCGCCCCAGACCGACAGCATCGGGCAGGTGATGCGATGCAGGCGGTTGCGGAGCTTGCGCTCGCCGAGCGGCCACAGGAGGCTCGCAGCCGCGATCTCGGCGAGGTAGGTCGCCACGGGCGCCTCCTCCTCGCCCTTGTCGGCGAAGCGGTGTTGGAACGCGTCGGGCACGCCCTTGGCGAACAGGTGGGCCATCCGGTCCGGTCCACGCACGGCGTAGAGGTCGAAGCCGAGGTGGTCGACATCGGCGATGCCGAAGGGAGCGAGCAACACCAGCTTCGTGACGAGTTCGGGTCGCATCGCGGCGAGCTCGGCGGCGAGCATGCCACCGACCGAGGCACCGACGACCACTGCCGATGTCACTCCGGCCGCATCGACCGCATCCCAGACGACGGCGAGCCAGTCGAGATAGTCCTCCGGCGGTGTGAAGCCGGTGTTGCCGTTGAAGCCGGGGAGGTCCGGGACGACGATGTCGTGGCCGTCGGCCTCCAGCTGCCGGAGCGCCGGCGAGACCTCGATGTGACCGGCGACGCCGGGGAGATACACGATCTGATCAGGCATTCGCGGGCCACCAATCGTGTGGGTGGTCGGCGAACATCGTGCGCAGCTGCGGCGCGACCTTCTCACCGAACATCTGGGTGTTGTAACGAGTGAGCTCGTCGCTCATGTTGCCGAACTGGAGCATTGCTGCGAGGTTGCCGATGTGGAGATCGGTGGCGGCTTCCTCGAGCTGCTCGCGCACCGTGTCGGGGCCGCCGATGACGACGTAGCCGTTCTCGACCATCTCGTCGAAGGTGAGATCGTGGAGGGCCTGCTTCTTGCGGACGGTGGCGCGGACCTGGGACTTGTACCGTGCCCGCACCGACGCTTCGGTGACGTACCCGGGTGGATCGGTGAAACCCGGATAGACGTGGAGTGAGCGGTTGAAGAAGTACTCCGCCGGTTCCCGGTACAGGCGCCTCGCCTCGGCATCGGTGTCGGCGACCCCGATGAACTGGGTGACGGCCAACCGGTTCGGGTTGATCTCCTTGCCGTGGGCTTCGACGCGATCCCAGTAGCCGCTGACGGTCTCGCGGACCATCTTGTAGCCGTAGTAGGTGAGCGCGCCGTAGACGAAGTCGTTCTCGGCGCAGAAGTCCCAGGTCTCGATCGATCCTCCGCCGGGGATCCAGACCGGGGGATGCGGCTGCTGATACGGCTTGGGGAGCGGATTGACGTAGCGGTGTTGGTTGAACTTGCCGTTGTAGGCGAACGGCTCGTCACTGGTCCACGCCTTCATGATGAGATCGATGCCTTCGAAGTACTTCGGTCGGAGGTGGCTCGGATTGGTGCCGTAGGCGTAGCAGGTGTCCATCGCCGTGCCGACCGGGAATCCGGCGATGAGACGACCTCGGCTGAACATGTCGAGCATCGCGAACTCCTCGGCGATGCGGATGGGCGGGTTGTACAGCGCGACCGAGTTCCCGAGCACCGTGATGGCCGCCTTGGAGGTCCGGTTCGCGAGCGCCGCCGCGATGAGGTTCGGTGACGCCATCAGGCCGTAGCCGTTCGAGTGGTGCTCGTTGACGCAGATCGCGTCGAAACCGCACTCCTCGGCGTGGACGAGCTGGTCGATGTAGGTGTCGTAGGTCTCCGCGAACGTGTCGCGATCGAACAGCTTCGGATCGATGTCGACCCACACGCTGCGATGCTTCTGGTTGAAATCGTCCGGGAGGTCCGGATACGGCATCAGGTGGAACCACATCATCTTCATGAGGGACCAGCATGGTGTCCGCGGGCCGATCTGTCCACGTCCCATTGGTACATGGATCATGTCGCTCTCGATAACGGTGCTGGTCACACTACGGTTTCGGGGTGGCTAGCGTTCCGGCATGACGAACGTCGACTTGCGGCGGCTCCGATACTTCGTGGCGGTGGCCGAGGAGCGTCATTTCGGCAGGGCCGCGGCGAGGCTGCACATGTCGACGCCCCCGCTGTCGCAGCGCATTCGCGAGCTCGAGGCGGAGCTCGAGCTGACCCTGTTCGAACGAACCAGTCGCAGCGTCGAGCTCACCGATGCCGGTGAGCGCCTGCTCGGCGAGGCACGGGCCGTCCTCGCGGCACTCGACCGATTCGAGCAGGTGGCCGGGGGGTTGAACGCGGGCGCGCTCGACCTCGGTTTCGGGTTCTGCCACGGCAGTGAGGGAGGGGCGATGAGGGCTCTGCGGCGTTTTCGCAGCGAGCATCCCGACATTCTCGTCCACCCGGCATCGATGACCTCTGTGAACATCGTCGACGCGATCGGAAGGGGTCGACTCGCGCTCGGAGTCGTGCGCGGTTCGGTGAGCGACGCGGACCGGGTGGCGTCGGTGCCGCTCGCGCGCGTGCCGGTCGATCACGTCGCGGTTCCGCTGTCGCACCGACTCGCAGGCGTCGGCCAGGTCGCGATCGGCGATCTCGAGGACGAGCCCGTGCTCGTCGTCGATCGCCTTGACGCGCCCCACGCCCACGACAAGATCGCCTCGTACGTGCATGCACAGGGGGTGCACCCTCGCTGGGTCACCCATGGTGCGACCCAGATCGAGCGGGTCTTCGACATGGTGTCGATCGGCAGCGGGATCGGATGGCTCAACACCTGGCAGGCCGAGCGTGAAGCGGCTCGCGACGATGTGGCGATCAAGCCGCTCGACCCCGTGGGCATGTGGGACGAGTTTCGCATCGCATGGCGCCAAGGTGACACGCGTCTGGCCACCGCCGCATGCGTCCGAGTCGTCCTCGAGACGTGCGGCGCCTGAGCGCCGAACGCCCCTGGCGAACGTCGCGCAGCGGATCGAGGACGGACCGCTCTAGCGTTGCGCAGGTGACCGTGCTGACCGATCGACCAGCAGCCGGGCCGCGGCCCGCGCTCGTCCCCGGATCGCGCGGGTTCATCGCCGTTCTGGCCATGTGCATGGCGGTCACCGCGCTCGGCGTCGACGCGATCCTGCCGGCGTTCGGTGACATCCGCTCGGCGCTCGATCTCGATCCGGACGCGACGTCCGTCACCGCGCTGATCACCGTGTACTTGATGGGTTCGTCGCTCGGCCTGCTGCCCGCCGGTCTCCTGTCGGACCGCTTCGGTCGCCGACCCGTCATGTGGGGCGGACTGGTCCTCTATGTCGCAGGTGCCGTCGGCTCGCTGATGGCGCCCTCGCTGGCCGTGATGATCGGCGCCCGCTTCGTCTGGGGGCTCGGTTCGGCCGGCCCGCGTGTGGCGGCGATGGCCATGGTGCGCGACGCGTACAGCGGGGAGCAGATGGCGCGAGTCATGTCGTTCGTGATGGCGGTGTTCATCCTCGTGCCGACGTTTGCACCTGCGCTCGCCACGGGCGTGCTCGCGGTCGGGCCGTGGCAGCTCGTGTTCTGGATGTGCGCCGCACTCGCCGTGGTCGTCGCGGCCGCGGTCGTGCGCCTACCCGAGACGCTGGCGCCCGCCGATCACCGACTGCTCTCGGGTCGCAACGTCTGGCAGAGCTGCCGGATCGTCGTGCGTACCCCTGGGACGATCGGCTACCTGATCTCGCTGACGGCGTTGTTCGGCGTGTTCATGTCGTACCTCGCCAGTTCCGAGATCATCCTCGACCAGGTGTTCGGGCTCGGAACCTGGTTCCCGCTCTTCTTCGGCAGCATCGCCGTCGTGATGGGCAGCGCCATGTACGTGAACGGGCGGATCGTGGAACGGTTGGGTCTCCGCCGGATCCTCCGTGGCAGCTTCGTTGCCAACCTGTCACTCGTCGGTCTGCTCGCCGTCCTCGCGGTGTCGACCGACGGGCAGCCGGCCTTCTGGCCGTTCGTGGTGGTGCTCGCCGCGGTGCTGTTCTTCCAGCAGATGCTGATCCCCAATCTCAACGCTGCGGCGATGCGCCCGCTCGGCCATGTCGCCGGCACCGGCACGGCGATCCTCGGGATGGTGCCAGGTGCCGTGGGCGCCGTGATCGGCGAGTTGATCAACCGGCGATTCGACGGCACGATCACGCCGTTGGCGATCGGCTTCGCGATCTCCTCGGCTGCTGCCGCCGGGGCATGGTTCTGGGCCGAGCGCGTCGCTCTCGGTGACTGAGCCGGGGCACGGATCTCGGGTCCGGTTCCTCAAGTTGGCTCGTGCGGGGGTCGATGGACCTTGGTCCCCCGTGCGAAAGGCCTTTTCCATGTCGTCGTTGTTGCGTACTCGATGGACTGCTGTCGGTGCAGCTGTCGCCGTCTGTCTTGGAGCCGGCGGCGTCGGCATGGTGAGTGCGGGTGCGGGCGGAGCGCAACCGTCGGTCTTCACGCCGATGACTCCCTGCCGGTTGCTCGACACCCGTGATGTCGGCGGTGCGATCGGCGCCGGTCAGACTCGGACGGTGCAGGCGGTCGGCCGGAGCGGCGACTGCGTGATCCCCACCGGCATCACCGGTCTCTCGATCAACCTCGTGTCGGTCGGCGCGACGCGGAACACCTACTTCACGGTGTTCCCGTCCGGTGCCGACCGTCCGACGGCTGCCCACCTGAACGCCAGCTCCTCGATCTCGGTCTCCTCCAACGGTGTCGATGTGATGGTGTCGGGCAGCGGTTCGTTCGAGGTGTACAACCGGTCCGGCTCGAGCCACGTGATCGTCGATGTGCTGGGCCTGTACTCGCCCGGCTCCGGCGCCCGTGGCCCGGCCGGCCCGAAGGGAGCCACGGGCGCACGCGGTCCCGCCGGTCCCGCCGGTGTGGACGGTGCTGCCGGCATCGCTGGTCCTGCTGGCCCGGTCGGTCCCGCCGGTGCTGATGGTGCCGATGGTGCCGATGGTGCTGATGGCGCTGATGGCGCGACGGGTCCCGCCGGTGCCGATGGTGCCGCCGGTGACGCTGGTCCTGCCGGCCCGGTCGGTGCCACCGGCCCCGCTGGTGCGACTGGTGCGACTGGTGCTGATGGTGCTGATGGTGCTGATGGTGCGGCGGGTCCTGCCGGTGCTGCCGGTGTCGCTGGTCCTGCCGGCCCGGTCGGTCCCGCCGGTGCTGATGGTGCCACCGGCCCCGCTGGTGCGACGGGTCCGGCTGGCCCTGCTGGTGCTGCTGGTGCGACGGGTCCTGCCGGACCGGCTGGCCCTGCTGGTGCGACGGGTGCGACCGGTCCTGCCGGCAGTGGCGTGGCGTTGAGTGACGGCAACGGCGTCGAGCTCGGAACGGTGATCTTCCTGGACGACAATCGCTCCGAGACCGTGACCATCATGACTTCGACCGGACACGTGGTCGCGCTCAGGTGGGACGGCACGCTGGACCCCGGCCAGATCTACTACGACGGCGCCGGTTGCACCGGCACCGCGTTGCTGAACTCGGGCAGCTCGTCCGCCTCGCCGATCTACGGCAAGACGGCGGTCTATTCGGGATCGCTGAGCACGCTCATGGTGCCGTCGACCGTGTCGCCGGACGGATCGACACCGCTCGCCTCGATGACGGCTGCGGCGATCGACAACCCGGTGTGCGGTGGATCGACGGGTACCAAGTACGGGTACCTGCTCCAGGCCGCCACGCCGGCGGACATCGGGCTGCCGTCGTACCCGGTCGTCACCCCGTTCGCCATCGGCTGACCGATCGGACGCCGGTGCGACACGATGCAGCGGGTCGCACCGGCCCGGGCGCGCCGAGCACCGTCGAACCCGGCAGTTCAGAGCACCTTGTTGCCGTACATCTGACCGAGCGGTTCGCCCAGGAGCTCGAGGCGCTCGCCGTCCGGGCCGGTGAAGTAGAGGGATGTCTCGTGCTCCCAGTACCCGACGCCGGCGTCATCGAGCTTGTTCTTGATGCGACGCCAGTTGTCCTCGGGCATCGAGATCGCGAGGTGGTGGTGCCCGCCCAGCACCTCCCGGTACCCCTCGAGACCCAGCCCGGGGAAATCGAAGAACGCCAGCGCGTTGCCGTTGCCGATGTCGAAGAAGAAGTGGGTCGAGCCCTCGTAGTCGCGGTTCTGGAACAGCTCGGTGAGCGGGAACTCGAGCAGCCCTTGATAGAAGTCGATCGTCCGTTCGACGTCGGAGGAGATCAGGGCCTGGTGATGTACCCCCGTCGCCGACGAAGCTGGGCGTTCGCCCGCGGGTCGGAGGTACGTGGCCCGCATCTCCTCCCATTCGTCGGCGCGGTCCGGATGCTCGCCGTCGCGCGTCGATCCGAAATGCGGTGCGTCTGTTGCGTCGGTCGCCATGCCGACAGCTTCGCAGACGATGATGGAGCTGTCTCGCGGACCACCGTGCAGGCCATGGTCCCTAAGGTGTTGTCGTGGCGATGTCGACGGCAGAGGTCTGGGCCAAGCAGGACCAGCACCCAGGGGATCGCCACCGACTGTTCGTGGCCGTCGGAGAGGCGCTCGAGGTCGCCAGCGTGTTGTACCCGGGCTGCTACGTCGATCTGGCACCGTCGTTCGTGTGGCGCGACGTCACGTACGTCGACGTCGACCGTCGGGCCGAACGATTCTTCGCCGACATCGTCGGGGTGCGCGCCATCGTTGCAGCTCACGACGGCGCGCCGAGTGAACCCCGCATCTCGTTCGTTCGTGCCGACTACACCGATGATCTCCCGTTCGAGGCCGGATCGTTCGATCTCGTCATCTCGCTGTACGCCGGTCCGATCTCGATGTACTGCACGCGGTACCTCGCGGTCGGTGGGTTCCTGTTGGCGAACCCGAGCCATGGCGATGTCGCACTCGCATCGATCGACGACCGATACGAACTGCACGGCGTCGTGCGCTCCCGGTCCGGCAGCTACTCGGTCAGCACGAGCGATCTGGATTCGCATCTCGTCCCGAAACGCCCGGTCGAGGTGACGACGGAACTGATCGAACGAACCGGCCGGGGCATCGCCTACACGCGATCGGCGTTCGCCTACCTGTTCCGACGCGTCCGCTGAGATGTTCGACGTCAGTCCTCAGCCGTCGTGAACGATGGTGCCGAGGCCATCGGCACCGACGGTCACGGTTCGCTCGGTCGGATCCTGGTCCCGCACGACGATCGGGGCGCCGTCGAGATCGAGCATGCCGACCGATCCCTCGTACCACGTGGGGACGATCGGGTTGGCCCAGAAGTCGCGGCGACGTTCGTCGTGGACGTCCCAGCGGATCGGCTCGTGGTCGGGGTCACCGGTGAAGTAGTCGGTCGTGTAGATCTCGATGCGGTGCCCATCGGGGTCGCGTAGGTACAGGTAGAAGGCGTTCGACACGCCATGGCGACCGGGACCGCGCTCGATCCAGTGCGCCTCGTTGCGCGCCCCGATCACGTCGCACAGTCCGAGGATGTCGCGCGACTCGGGCACTGCGAACGCCACGTGATGGAGCATCGGTCCGGATCCGAGGGTGAAGGCGATGTCGTGCACCGTCTGCTTGCGGAACATCCACGCCGCGTACAGGGTGCCGTCGGACAGGTCCTCGATCGTCTCCGACAAGCCGAACCCGAGCGCACGGTAGTGGTCGTGAGCGGCGGGCACGTCGGGGGTCGCGATGTTGATGTGATCGAGTCGGTTGATGCTCGCGCCGCGACGCAGGTCGTACCGCTGGAGCAGGGGCTCGACCCGTTCCATCTCGTGCACCAGCTCGATCGTGAATCCGAGCGGATCGACGGCTCTGACCGCCTCGCCGAGACCTCGCGTGGTGCCGGCCGGTACTCGCTGCACGGCGCAACCCCGGTCGGCGAAGAACTTCTCGGCCCGGTCGAGGTCGTCGGCCGAACGCACTCGGAAGCCCATGCGAGCGCACGCCGGCGCCGGGCCCGAACGGAGCACGACCGAGTGGTGGACGAACTCCTCGTAGCCGCGCAGGTACAGCGCCCCCGGCTCCTCGGCCTGCACGTGGAACCCGATCAGATCGACCCACCACGCCCGCGCCCGAGCGAGGTCGGTCACGACCAGGTCGACGTATGCCGACCGCACGATGTCGGGTGGAGGTGTGCTCATGGATGTCTCCTCTCGTGTCAACGTCGCAATCGGGGTCTGACCCCGGATGTGACGTCAGAAGCGGTGGCTCACCCAGGATTGCCGACCGGCTGCGGCGAGTTTGCCGAGCAGGCCCGTGAGGGTGTTTCGTTCGTCCGGATCGAGGGTCGCGGCCCACTCGGTCTCTCGTTCATTGTGGTCGCGGAACACTTCCGCGATGCGATCGTCGCCGCGGGGCGTCAGTGACAGCACGATCGAGCGTGCGTCGCGATCTGCGGTGCGGCGCTCGATCAAGCCGTCCGCCTCGAGGGTCTTGGCGAGCGACGACACCGCCTGGCGGCTCATCCCGCTCAGCTCGGCCAACCGACTCGGTTCGAGGGGCCCGCTGATCCAGAGCGTGAACACCGCTCGGAACGCCGACCAGCTCCACCCCGCCGGCCGGTGCACGGTCGACTCGAGGTCGTAGACGACGACATTGGTGACGCGGTGGAGCAGGAGCACCAGCTCCATCGCGGTCCGGTCGATGTCACGGAGCCTGACCGACGTCTCCTCGACGGCGCGGTCGACGAACGCCAGAGCCGCCTCGCGCTCGATGTGCGCGATGGGCTCGATGGGCTCGATGCGCTCTGATGCGGTCGTCTCCATTGACGGGATAGTACAACCTTTGATTACATGTGTCGATGCCCGCCCGGAGCGCCCACGACGTCCTGACCCGCCTGCAGAAGAACCCGCCCAACCTGTGGGTCGACGGCACTCGTGTCGAGGATCCGACGAGCCACCCCGCCACGGCCAACGCTGCCAAGTCCCTGGCGGCGCTGTACGACCTGCAGCATCGACCCGACCTCGTCGACACGATGACCTTCGAGAGTCCCACCACCGGCGACCGCGTCGGTATGAGCTTCATCGTGCCCGAGACCAGGGAGGATCTCGAACGACGCTCGGTGATGCACCAGACGTGGGCCAACGCCCATCTCGGATTCATGGGCCGCGCGCCCGACTACCTCAACGTCAACGTGATGGCGGCGGGGATGGCCGCCGACTACTTCGCACAGTGCGATCCGCGCTTCGGGCGCAACATGGCGAACTACTTCGAACTCGTGCGCGAGAACGATCTGGCGCTCACCCACGCGCTCACGAACCCCCAGGTCGATCGTTCCAAGCGCGATTCCGAGCTCGACGATCCCTTCACCGCGTTGGGCGTCGTCCGCGAGACGGCCGACGGGATCGTCGTACGCGGTGCTCGCATGCTGGCCACGCTGCCGATCTCCGACGAGATCCTGATCTTCCCGTCGACCGTCCTGCAGCGCGGCGACGACATGATGCCGTACGCGATGGCATTCGCCGTGCCCAACGACACGCCGGGCCTCATCTTCCAGTGCCGCGAACCGCTCGATCTCTGCAAACCGCATCGAGATCATCCGCTCGGCTCTCGTTTCGACGAGATGGACGCAATGGTCTACTTCGACGACGTGCTCGTGCCCTGGGAGCGGGTGTTCCTCATGAACGACGTGGAGCTCGCCAACGGCGCGTACGGCAACACCGGCGCCGTGCTGCACATGGCACACCAGGTGGCCAACCTGAAGATCGCGAAGACCGAGGCGATCCTCGGCACGATGCAGGCCGCGGTCGACATGATCGGCACCGGCAGCAAACCGCACGTGCAGGAGATGATCGCCGAAACGATCATCGTGCTCGAGATCATGAGGGCGCTCAAGGTGGCGTCGGAGGCCGGAGCCACGATCAACGAGTTCGGTGTCATGACGCCGTTGCGCGGACCGCTCGATGCCGCTCGCAACTACTACCCCCACGCGTACCAACGACTCGTCGAGATCCTTCGGCTCGTCACCTCGAGCGGCCTCATCATGATCCCGACCGCGAAGGATCGCGACGGCCCGATGAGCGACAAGATCCAGAAGTACCTCGCGTCGGCCGGCGGTTCCTCCGAGGAACGCGTGCGTCTGATGCGGTTGGCGTGGGACATGACGATCAGTGGGTTCGGCGGCCGTCAGGCGCACTACGAGAACTTCTTCTTCGGCGATCCGGTGCGGATGAAGATGGCGCTGTACGGCATCTACGACCGCAGCGAGCTCGTCGATCGCGTGACCGCCTTCGTCGCCGACGACCACTGGCCAGGCTGATCCCGCCGAGCGCGCTCCGCCCATCAGGGCCGAACGGACGCAGTGCCGCCCCCCACGGCGGTGTCAGGATGAGGTCATGGCGGACGATCTCTCGACTCGGATCGAGGAACTCGAGCGTCAGGTCGCCCGACTCGAGATGGAGCTGCGTCGCCTGAGCAGCACGCCGCCCCCGGCCGAGGCGTCGTCCCGGGACGGGGCCCCGCTCCCGGCGCCGGTCGTCCGACCGGTCTGGCCGCCGCCGTCACCGCCCACCGGTCGTCCGGATCGCGCCGTCGCCCGCCGACCGCTCGTCGACGTCGACAGCGAGGACGTGCTCAAGTGGGGCGGGGTGGTGCTCGTGGTCCTGGCGGTCGGGTTCGCCGTCAGCACCGCCATCAGCCGCGGGTGGATCGGCCCGGAAGCCCAACTCGCCGGCGCCGCACTCGTGTCGATCGGGTTGGTCGCGACCGGGCTCTACCTCCGCCGGTCACGGCCGGGCTGGACCCACGCGTTGTGCGCAGCGGGAGTTGCGGCGGCGTTCACGACCGTTGCGTCCAACCTGTTCCTCGACCAGGTCGCGGACGAGGTCGCGTTCGTCGCGACCGCTGGAATCGGTGTCGCCGGACTCGTGCTCGCTCGCGTCGTTCCGTCGCAGTGGGTCGGATCGGTTGTCGTGGTCGGCGGTTCGGTGGGGTGGTTGGTCATCGGTCGCGACGAGCCGCCCGCGGTCGCCTCGTCGGTGTGGTTCGCGGCGTTGGTCGTCGCCGGCGTCGCGCTCGCGCTCGAGCAACGCTGGTTCGCGCTGCGATTCACCGCTCACGCAAGTGGGTTGGTGCTGGTGCTGCGCATCAGCGAGGAGGCCGACGGGCGCGCCGAGGTCGCGGTCGTGTTCGTGGTCGCAATGTTGATCGCCGCTTCGATGGTGCGGGTGCCCAGCATCGGAGATCTGTCGTCGGTGTGGCAGCAACTCGAGGTGCAGCTCGTCATCGCGGTCGCGCCGTGGGTGTTCGGCGTCGTCGCGATCGGTGCCGATCTCGATGGCGACACCGCGCTGGGCGCCACGGCGATCGCCGTCGCCCTCGGCGCCGCGATCGTCGCCTTCGCGCTCCGCCGGACGATCCGGCACCCCCACGTCGTGTCACTCGCGGTGAGCGCGAGCATCGCGCTGACGATCGGTGTGTCCGTCCTGCTGACCGCGACGGCCGCGTTCGTCGCCATCGCTGTACAGGGCGCCGGGTTGATCGTGCTCGCCCGCTCGCTCGGGGGCAACATCCGTGTGCTCGTCAACGGGGCGATCCTCACGATCCTCGCGACGGTCTTCGTGCTCGTCGACATGATCGACGCCTGGGACGTCGACGCACCGTGGGGCGACGACATCGCACACCTGGTCATCGTGTCGGCGGTCGGGCTCGCGGGTTGGCAGACGCGGCAGCGGGAACTGCAGCGTGTCGTTGCGGTCGCAGTGCTGGGTCTGCTGCTCGTGTGGCTCGGTTCGGTGCTCGTGCACCTACCGCAGGGTCAGGCGGCGGTGTCGATCTCCTGGGCCGTCGTCGGCACGACGGTGCTGGTCGGCGGGGCGGTGCGGAAGGTGCCCGAGCTCGGTGCCCTGGGTCTGTGCGTGCTCGCGTTGACGGTTGGCAAATTGCTGACCGTCGATCTGCGCGAGGTCGACACCCTGTGGCGAGCGGGTCTGTTCTTCGTGGTCGGTCTGGGCTTCCTCCGTCTCGGTTTCCTGCTTCCTCGCCTCACCGGCGGTGGGCCTCGTCGCGACGTCGTCAGGTCACGATCCGGTCGAGCTCGACACTGAGCTGGTCGAGGCTCATCGCGCCGAGGTCGAGCGCGGCCGCGTGGAAGCGCTTCAGATCGAAATCGGCACCGAGGCGCCGGCGGGCCCGTTCGCGCCCCTCGACCCACACCCGCTCGCCGACCTTGTACGAGATCGCCTGGGCAGGCATTCCGAGATATCGGTCGACCTCCGACTGCATGGCGTCGCGCTCGAGCCCGGTGCAGTCCACGAGGAAATCGCACGCGAGGCCCGTGTTCCAGAGCTCGCCGGGGTGGAACGGTTGGCCCGCCGGCAGGGCGAGGCCGCAATGCAGCCCGATGTCGACCACGACCCGTGCGGCTCGCAAGGCCTGCCCGGCGAGCCAACCGAGCTCGTAGACCGGATCGGCGAGATACCCGAGTTCGTGCATCAACCGTTCGGCGTAGAGCGCCCAACCTTCACCGTGGGCCGAGATGAACACCGCGAGCCGCTGGAAACGGGTCAGCGAGTCGGAGAGGTACATCATGTGCCCGAGCTGGAGGTGATGTCCGGGAACGCTCTCGTGGTAGAGCGTCGAGAGCGCTTCCCACAGTGGGAAGGTGGTGCGCCCGGCCACCGGTTGCCAGACCATGCCGGGTCGTGAGAAGTCCTCGCTGGGCGGGGTGTAGTACGCCGAGCCCGAGACGCCTGACGGGATCGGCATGGCTCGGCACGTCCAGAGCGGGTCGGGGATGTCGAAGACCTCTCCGGACAACTCCTCGAGTGTTCGATCTATCGTCGCCTGGCTCCACTCGATGAACGAGCCCGGACCGTCGGCCACGTACCGCGGATCGCGCTTGATGCGATCGATCGCATCGTGCCGGCCGCCGGCTCGCGGGTGCAGCGAGCCGGCGATCTCGTCCATCCGGGCGAGGATCGACTGGAGTTCGTGCCATCCCCACTCGTAGGTGTCGCGGAGATCGAGATCGGCGCCGTTGTGCAGCCGGGCGAGCAAGCGATACCGATCGGAACCGATGGCATCCCGTTCGGTTGCGATCGGCGCGTAGACGTCGCGCAACCAGGCCCCGAACTCGTGAAACGCCTGACGAGCCGCCGTGATGCCGGCCGTGATGTCGACCGCGGTGCCGGCGGTCCGGCGCTCGGTGGCGAGGTCGGCGAAGCAGCCGTCGTCGGCCGCCCACGCCTGGCACTGGTCGGCGCACGCAAGCGCTTGCCTTCGTGCGGCCCTGCGGTCGCACCGGGCCGCGTCGAGGTACGTGCGCCGAAGCCCGTCGAGCGCATTTGGGATCGACAACAGCCGGTCGCGGATCCGGTTCCAGGCAGCGTCGTCGTCACGCGGCATGAAGTCGAAGATGTCGCGGACGAGGCTGTGATGGCCGTTGAGGACGGCGAGGACGATCTGGTACTCACCCGTTTCGATCATGTCGGCCTCGACGGTCGCCCGCTCGCGCAGCACGTCGATTGCGATTCGATCGTTGACGTCACGTGCCCCGATCGAATCGAGTCGCCGCAGGGTGGAGTGTTCGAGCTCGAGTCGCTCGGCCCACCCCTCGGGTGAGAAGTCGTTGAGGGTGTGGTCGTGACCTGGTACGCCCCAGAACGTCGCCAGGATCGGATCGAGTTTCGATCGCTCGACGATGTACTGGTCGGAGAGGTCGAACACAGTGGGCTCGGACCCGACATGCGCGCCGTCGGCGATCTGCTCGCCACCGCTGTCGGGTCGCCGACCCGACATGTCGTCCTCCGGCCCCACGTTCGTGCACCTTCCCAACACCGACCTCGCCCGTGCGCGACGCTTGCCCGCCGCACTCGTGGGATGGTAACCGACCTGCTCAGCCACGAGATCGGCGGGCAGGGCACGCCGTTGCCTGACCCGCTCGGTGGGGTACCGGTTTCGGTGTCAGCGAACGCCGTAGACGGTGAAGGTGCCGACGAACTCGGTCGGGCCTGCGAAGCCTCCGGTGAAGGTCAGCAGGTTGCCGATGTCGTTGCGATGGAACCGACGGTAGTCGTCGGCCCGAGGGTGGACGCCGGTGACGGAGCCGACAGCAACGTTGAAGTTGCTCTCGAAGTTGCCGATGCCGCGGTCGTGGCCGTACATCACGTAGGCGTCACGGTCGAACTCCCGCACGGTGCCGGAGTCGTCCACCTCGATCGAGCCAGTGTCGTACAGGGCGACGTCCTCGATCCAGTACGCCCACCCGGTGTCGCCGATGTCGGTCGGCGGGACGATCGAGAAGAATGCGATGTCGTAGCTGCCGTCCGTGCCGAGATCCCACGTGCCGACCCACGACACGTCGGCGGTCGGGTTGTCCTCGATGCCGAGTCCGGCGTTCAGGACCAGACTCATGTCGCCCGTCAGGGCATGATGCCCGCGGTGTGCCTCGACCGGTCCCGATGCTCCGACCAGCGCGGTGCTCATCACGGCGAACAAGGTCAGAAGCTTCTTGATCATTGGTCGCCCTCCGTACTGACGATGTGGGCTCGGGCCCACCGCCCGGGCCCCTGCCTACACCTTCGGGCGGAACGTCGCGGTCGGCCCGTGACGAACGGCCCGATCGGACGCGAGAACGGCGTCGACGGCGATGTCCGTCCTCGTCGCGCCGCGCGCCCGGCACGTCGCTAATCTGCCGCATGGTCGTCGGTGCCTCGGGCGTTCCGCTCCCTCCGCTCGGGGATCACGAGCTCCTGGTGTTCTGGTGCCAGTTCCTGGTGCTGCTCGTCGGCGCCCGCGCCGGCGGGTACCTCGTGCGGCTCGCCGGTCAGCCCCGGGTGATCGGCGAACTCCTCGCGGGTGTCGCGCTCGGTCCGTCGTTGCTCGGACTCGTGTGGCCCGACGGTTGGGCCTGGTTGTTCCCTGATGACGATCGACAAGCAGGTCTCCTGCTCGGGCTGGCGTGGTTCGGGATCGTGCTGCTCCTGATGACCACCGGTGCCGAGACCGATCTGTCGTCGATCCGCCGCCAGGGTCGCGCCACGATGTCGACGGCCGTCGGCAGTCTGGTCGCGCCGCTCGGCGCCGGCATCGGACTCGGGCTCGTTCTGCCTGACAGTTTCGTGGGGGACGACGGTCGCAGATGGGTGTTCGCCTTCTTCATCGGCATCGCCCTCGCCATCTCGTCGCTGCCGGTCGCGGCCCGGATCCTGAGTGACCTCGGACTGCTCACGCGTCCGATGGGTCAACTCGTCCTCACGGTGGCCATGACGAACGACGTGATCGGTTGGCTCATGTTGGGTGTGCTCGCCGGCGTCGCAGAGACGGGGTCGGTGTCGATTGGCGGCCTCGGCGTGGCCGTCACCGGCATGATCGTCGTCTCGGTGCTCGTTCTCGCCCTCGGCAATCGTGTCCTCGATCGTCTACTGGGAGCCGTCGTCGCACGCGAGGGTGGGCCGGCGGCCTCGGCCAGCATCATCGTGGTGTTCACGGTCGCGGTCGGGGCTGCGACCCACGCGCTCGGTCTCGAAGTGGTGATCGGGGCATTTCTCGCCGGAATCGCGATCGGTCGCAGTCGCCTCGCTCGCGAGCCCGTGATGCGGCACATCGAGATCATCACGGCGGCGGTGTTCGCTCCACTGTTCTTCGCGGTGGCCGGTGTCCGCGTCGATCTCACCGCACTGGACGATCGCGAGGTCCTGTTCGGTGCGGTGCTCGTAACGGCGGTCGCAACCCTCGGCAAGCTCTCCGGTGCCTATACCGGAGCACGGTTGGGTGGAGTCGCCTGGCCCGATGCCTTCGGCGCAAGTGCCGCGCTCAACGCTCGGGGTGCCCTCGAGGTGGTGGTCGCGACAGTGGGGCTCACGATCGGTGTGCTGAGCGATGCGTCGTACACGGCGATCGTCATGATGGCCATCATCACGTCGGCGTCGGCCGGTCCCCTGTTGCGACTGGGCGCAGACGCCCGAACGTGACGCCGCGATCGTCAGCCGGCGAAGCAGCCCCACGCCTCGTTGCCGAGGCTGATCGACGGGAGCGAGACGTCGCCGTCGGGCGTGTCGACGACGGCGCCGACCAGTTGGCTCTCGACGGCGTTACTGCCGCATCCGGCGACGTCCACCGGCACGGTGAGTTCGAAGCTTCCAGCGGTCAGCGGCCACTCGGCGGCGACGATCGAGGGCGGCTCGAACACCTCGACGACGTCATCGCAGTGCTGGATGAAGAGGTCCTTGCCGACGATCACCGTCGCGTTCCACGCCGGGTCGGGGAGCGTCACGGTCGCTGTAGCCGAGGGCGCCTCGGTCGCGTACAGCAGGAGTCCGATCCTCTGATCGTCCGTCGACACGGCGAACCCGTACCCGCACGGCCACGCCTCGGTGAAGTCTGCCGAACGTAGGGATTCGACCAAGGTCGACATGTCGACGCGCGTCGGGTCGTACGCAGGCGTGACCGAGGTGAACGTGGCCACCGCGCTCGCCGACGGCGAGCAGAACCTCACGATGTTGCCCCAGCGACCGTCCGCGAGTTCACCAGTGTCGGGAATCCAGACGATCTCACCCGTGCCGTCGATCGCAGTCCCATCGGCGATCGCGAACCCGTCCGGGCCGACGACGCGGGTCGTGTCCTCCGATGGCGTACCGAAACCGGGTGGCAGCGCCAACGTGACCCGCTCGCCTCCCATCTCGACGACCCAGCAACCGTTGTCGTCCTGGTGGACCGTACCGGTCAGGGGCCGCTCGACGGTGACCGGCAACTCACCGTCGAACCAGACGGGGTCGCCGAATCCGGCCTGGCCGTCGGTGGTCGCCGATGTCGGGTCGGTGGCCTGGGGCACATCGGGATCGCTGCCTGGGGCGACGCTCGACGGTTCGGTCGAGTCCGTGGAGGTCGGCCCGGGGTCGCCGCAGCCGACGATCATCGACCCGAACACGACCGTGGCGACGACTCCGAGGAGGCTCGAGCGGTTCATCGGTTGCTCCTTGACCGGGCCCGGTGGACCCACAACCGGTCAGACGCCGGACATGGCCGTCCGGTTCCCGACGCGGACGATCCTCGCCAGTCGGATCAGACGCGGTCGAGTACGAAGTCGTACGTCGTGGCCAGCTCACCGTTGGCGTCGGGCGCGAACTTCGTGATCAGGCTCTCGCGCACCCCGAACACTGCGTCGTCGTGGAGATACTCGCTCTCGGCGTCGAAGAGGTGGGTGATCAGTTCCTTGTAGCCGTCGGCCTTCACCCACATGTGGGTGTGCCCCGGGCGCATCCACCCGCGCGCGTTGGCCTTGAGCAGATTGCCGACGGGGCCGTCGTACGGGATCGGGTAGGGGACCGGTCGAACCGTGCGGATCTCGTAGCGGCCGTCGGCGTCGCTGCGATAGACGCCGCGCAGGTTCGTCGGTGACTGATCGTCCATCTGCTGCACGGCGTAGAAGCCGGCGGTCGCGTTCTGCCAGCAGTCGAACACGACACCTTCGAGCGGGTCGCCGTCGATGTTGGTCACCCTGCCGCGAATGACGACGCGGTCACCGTCGTCGGCATCCTCCAACATCGTCTCGCCGAAGCTGCGTTCGGGCGACCCGGGGACGTAGAACGGCCCGAGCACGGTGTTCTCGGTCGTGCCAGCGGTCGCAGCGTACGAGAGCATCTCGACCAGGGTCGACACGCCGAGCGTGTCCGACATGAGGATGAACTCCTGGCGGGTGTCGCTGCACATCTGCCCAGTGGCGGTGAGGAACTGGATCCCGGCCATCCACTCGTCGCGTTGCAGATCGATCTCGCGTGCGAACGCGTGGAGGTGCCTGATCGCTGCCTCCATGACGTGCTTCAGGCGTGGGTTCGGCGCATCTGCGTATCGGCCGAGCACCTCTGCGAGCAACTCATCGGGTCCGGTCATGTCGGACATGTGCGACCTCCTGGTCGTGTCGAGATTCCCCGCCGACGAACGTAGCCGGATGCGATGTCCACGCTCATCCCGGGCGTTCGCCAGGGCGGAAGAGCTCACTTCCAGACCGGATCGGGGAACCCGTATGTGACGCACAGACCGCCGACGTTGATCACGAACAACGAGATCGCGACACTCGCGAGGACGATGACCCGTCGGCGATCCCGGCGCAGGCTCGGTGCGGGCATGTACCAGTCGGGCAGGAGCGCGACTGCGAGGTCGCTACCGCCGTCATCGAATCGGATCACGTCGGACGCGAACGGATCGAACGGGTCGGTCGCCAGTGCAAGGCGGGTGAGCTCCTCGTCGGAGAACGTGGCTGTCGATGGAGGATCGTCGACCGTCTCGTCGAAGGCGGCTCCGGGTCGATCGTCTGGCACGACCTCACGCTACGCCCGTCCCTACGCTGCGGTCCATGGCAGCGTGGGACGGCCGGGTGGCGATCGTGGCCGGTGGAGGCGGTGGCATCGGTCTGGCGATCGCCAGCAAGGTCTTGGACTCGGGCGGGTCGGTGGTGATCGGCGACCTGAACGATGCTCGCCGGGATCGGTGGCGCTTTCGGGCCGATCGTCGAGCAGACCGTCCCGGCGTGCGACACGACGTTCGCCGTCGACGTCCGCTCAGTGCTTCTGGGCACCGAGCATGCGGGGAGGCAGCTGATCGCGCAGGGTGACGGCGGTGCGATCGTCACACCGCGAGCATCGCCGGTCAGTGGGGCGGTGGGGACCGCGGGCGTACTCGGCGACCGAGGCAGCGGTGATCGACCTGACCCAGAGCACAGCGGTCGAGCTCGCGGAACACCGCATCCGGGTCGACGCCGTCTGCCCGGGAGCGGTCCACACCGAGCTGATGCACCGCGGCCGGCCCGAGGTCAGCGATGGCCGGCGCGAGCAGCTGCAAACCCGGCCCGAGCGCGGCGAGCCGGAGATGATCGCCGACGTCGCGACGTGGCTCGCCTCGGACGAGGCCCGCTTCGTGACGGGCACGACCGTGACGGCAGACGGCGGCACGATGGCAGCCACCCCGACTGGTCGACCTCGATCTCGCCCACCTTCGCCGAATGACGGGAATCGGCTACGGCAACACGGGCCGGGACCCCGAGGTGCGGCGTCTCTGATGCTCCGGACACGTCGCCCCGGCGGATAGACAAGGGCGGTGTCCGACCGTGAGCTGATCGTGCTGGGAACCGCCAGCCAGGCGCCGACGCGACACCGCAACCACAACGGGTACCTGCTCCGTTGGGACGGCAACGGCATTCTCTTCGATCCCGGCGAGGGAACACAGCGTCAGTTCACGCTCGCCGGCGTCTCGGCGGCGACGACGACCCGGATCTGCATCACCCACTTCCACGGCGATCACTGTCTCGGTCTCCCGGGCATGATCATGCGGCTGGCGCTCGACCAGGGGCACCTCCCCGTCCCGATCCACTACCCGGCGAGCGGCGAGGAGTACTTCCAGCGCCTCCGCGCCGCATCCGCCGGTCAGGAGCGCGTCGACGTCGATCCGCACCCGGTGACGAACGACGGGCCGGTCCACGCCGACGACACGTTCAGGTTGCGTGCGGCGCATCTGCGCCATCGCATCGATGCGATCGGGTACCGGCTCGACGAACCCGATGGCCGCCGGATGCTGCCGGACCGCCTGGCACAACTCGGTGTCGCCGGCGCTGACATCGGACGGCTCCAGCACGAAGGCCACATCGACGTCGGCGGCCGGACCGTCACGCTCGACGAGGTGAGCGAGCACCGCACCGGTCAGTCGTTCGCCTTCGTGATGGACACCGCCTGGTGCGACGCAGCGGTCGAGTTGGCGTCGGGCGCCGATCTCCTGGTGTGCGAGGCGACCTTCTTGTCGGACGAGGAGCAGCACGCCGAACGTTACGGCCACCTGACCGCCCGGCACGCCGGACGGCTCGCGTCCGAGGCAGGTGTGCGCCGTGTCGTGCTCAGCCACTTCTCCGCGCGGTATCCCGACGTCCAGGCGTTCGCAGACGAGGCCGCTCTCGAGTTCGACGGCGACATCGTGCTCGCAACAGATCTGGACCGGGTCGCCGTGCCGCCGCGTCGCTGACACCGTCTCGTCGTCAGTTGCCGTTGAACGGTGGGTACTCGTCGGTGAGGAGCAGTGCATAGACGTTCAACCGCAGCGACACGCGCGTCATCTTCATCACCCACGATCGCAGCCCGTTCGGCCAGCGTCCCGTGACGAGCACGGCGAAGAAGGCGAGGAACCAGCAGATGGCTCCGACGATCGAGATGACGAACGCGAAGAGCACGGCCGGGATGATCCAGACGATCCTGAGGCCGACGGTGAGGCGGTTGCGTTGTTCGAGCTCGGGGCGAACGGTGAGCTCGACCGGGCTGCCGCCCGGCTCGACGGTCGCCATCGTGAAGTCGAACGGCGGATACTGCTCGTACAGGAAGCCGGCGTACAGCTGTGCTCGCGTCGAGTACCTCACGATCATCACCTGGAAGTTCGCCAGCCCGGCCGGGAGCCGACCGGTGAACACGATCACGAACCACGACACGACGGCAACGGCGCCGGCGACGTATTCGAGCGCGCCGGCGATGATCAGATGTGGGATGGCGAGGACCCACTGCACGACGGCACGCCAGCGAGCGATCGTCTCCGGTGTTCGGACCGCGATGGTCGCCGGGTACGTCATGACGCCCTCCTTCGAGTGGCAGACGGCACTGCCTGACGATGTCGACGCTACGCACCCGATGGCCGCCCGACCAGGGACATTCGACACGTCCGCGTTGGGAGTCGGCCGTCGCACGACGTGGGTATCGGTCGTCGAGCGGCTCAGCCGAGGGCCGCGATGGCGGCGGCGACCGCAAGGATGCGCCGGGCGTTCTCGACGTGGAGGTGCTCGATCATGCGGCCGTCGACCGTGACCACGCCGCGCCCGTCGGCAGCGGCCTCCTCGAAGGCCGCGATGACTTGGCGCGAGAAGTCGATCTCGTCCTGGCTCGGTGCCCAGACCTCGTTCGCCGGCACCACCTGGTCGGGGTGGACGAGGGTCTTTCCGTCGAAGCCCATCGCCTTCCCCTGTCGGGCTTCGGTGAGGAAGCCATCGGGGTCGCGCACGTCGTTGTAGACCCCGTCGAGGATGACCTTGCCGGCCTCCCGGGCACCGAGCAGCGCCATGGCGAGGTGGGGGATCAGCGGGGTGCGCTCGGGCAACACGCCGGTGCGGAGCTCCTTGGCGAGGTCGTTGTTGCCCATGACGAGCACGTTGACCCGGTCGTGGTGCGCGATCGAACGGATGTCCATGATCGCAGTCGGGGTCTCGATCATCGCCCAGATCGTCATCGCCGCCGGTGCACCTGCGGCGACCAGCTGGGTGTCGACCTCGTCGAGGTAGGCGTGGGAACCGACCTTCGGGATCACCACGGCCGCTGCTCCCGATGTGGCCGCAGCTGCGATGTCGGTCGCGCCCCACGGCGTGTCGAGGCCGTTGCACCGAATCGTGATCTCGCGGTCGCCGTACTCCCCGGAACCCGCCGCTGCGACCGCGTTGGCGCGGGCTGCGTCCTTCGCGCCGGGAGCGACCGCGTCCTCGAGATCGAGGATCAGCGCGTCGGCCGGGATCGTCTTCGCCTTCTCCAGCGCACGCTCGTTCGCGGCCGGCATGTAGAGCGCCGATCGGCGCGGGCGCAGATCACCCATCACGCATCCTCCTCAGAAGCCATAGGCGGTAGCGAGCTCGGGGTCGCGGTCGGCGAGCTCGCGGGCGAGGGCGACGACCACCTGGCACTGCTTGCACGACGCGTCGTCCTCCATCTTGCCGTCGAGCATGATCGCCCCCGTTCCGTCGCCCATCGCCTCGATCACCCGTCGGGCGTGGTCGACGTCCTCGGGGCGCGGCGAGAACACCCGTTTGGCGATGTCGATCTGGCTCGGGTGGAGCGACCACGCGCCGACACAACCGAGCAGGTAGGCGTTGCGGAACTGGTCCTCGCAGGCGATGCCGTCGGCGATGTCGCCGAACGGGCCGTAGTACGGGAGGATCCCGGCCGTGACGCACGCGTCGACCATGCGCGCGATGGTGTAGTGCCAGAGATCCTGCTGATGGGTCGCTCGCGGGGCCTCTCGATCGTCGGGGTCCGGGTCCTCGCGGACGACGTAGTCGGGGTGGCCGCCGCCGACGCGGGTGGTCTTCATCCGGCGGTTGGCTGCGAGGTCGGCCGGGCCGAGCGACAACCCCTGCATGCGAGGCGATGCGAGGCAGATCTCTTCGACGTTGGCGACGCCGCGCGCCGTCTCGAGGATCGCATGCACCATCAGGGGCTCGGCGAGGTTCGCCTTCGCTTCCAGTTGGGCGAGGAGGCGATCGACGTAGTGGATGTCCTCTGGACCCTCCACCTTGGGGATCATGACGACGTCGAGCGCCTGCCCCGCTTCGAGCACCGCGGTGGTCAGATCATCGAGTGCCCACGGCGAGTCGAGGCTGTTGACCCGCGTCCAGAACTGGGTGTCGCCGAAGTCGACGTGGTGCGCCACCTCGACGAGGCCGGCGCGTGCCGCTTCCTTGTCGCCGGCCGGCACGCCGTCCTCGAGGTTCGCGAGCAGCACGTCGACCTTGCCGACCATGTCGGGCACCTTGCCGCGCATCTTCTCGTTCGAGGACGGGAAGAAGTGGATCATCCGGCTCGGGCGGAAGGGGATCTCGCGGCGGGGTGCGGGCGCACCGACGGCGAGTGGCTGGAAGAAGTCCTTGGGCGAGCGCACGTCGCGACCTTACTGACGGGTAACCGACTCCAGGAAAGCGCGGGTTTGCCGATAGGGGAGCATGGAGCAACCGCGCCACGATGGCGAAACGCCAGTCGACCCGACCGACGCGCGTGTCCCCGGTCGCCCGTCCGCGAGGTACGCGCCATGACGGCGGTCGATGTGGCTGCGGTCGATGTGGCTGCGGTCGATGTGGCTGCGGTCGATGTGGCTGCGGTCGATGTGGCGGCGGTCGATGTGGCTGCGGTCGAGGATCCCTACGGTGAGGCGACCGCCGAGTTCTACGACCTGCTCGCCACCGCGCACTGGGAGACGTTCGGATCCCAGCTCGTCGATCTGTTCGCCGGGATCGATCCGACGGTCGGGCCGATCGTCGACATCGGTGCCGGAACCGGGGTCGGCTTGTCACATCTCCGCACGGCCGCGCCCGATGCTTCGATCTTCGCGATCGAGCCGTCCAAGGCGATGCGGACCGCCCTGCACACCAGGTTGTCGATCGATCCGACGTTGCGTTCCGTCACCACCGTCGATCCGCGGCCGCTGGCGTCGGCCGAGCTCCCGGACCGAGCGTGCGCGCTGGTGGCCTCTGCTGCCCTCGGTCATCTCGGCGATGTCGAGCGCGATCGCTTGTGGCGGTACGTGGCGGAGCATCTGCCGGTCGGCGCTCCGGCCGTGCTCGAGGTGCTGCCACCGGCTCGTTCGATCACGGTGCCGCCGACGCGCTACCGCGAGCTGCCGGTCGGCGAACTGGTCTACGAAGGCTGGCAGGAGGGCGAACCGATCGACGACCGGACGATGTCGTGGACGATGACCTACATCGTGCGCCGAGGCGGAGACATCGTCGCCGAGTACTCCGTCCGATCGACGTGGCGCTGCTACGGGGTCGACGACGTCCGCGCCGAGATCGCACCGTACGGGTTGGCGCTCACGGAGCATGCCGATTGCGTCGTCGTCACCCGTCCGGGGTGACGAGACGGCCGGTCTCGGCCGTGGTCCAGGGAGGGTGCCGCGACGTCGGTTCGCCGCCCACTGCAACGAGCGGGCGTTCAGCCCAGGTCCCGGAGCCAGGACGGTAGCCGTGTGGGGCGCCCGGCCGGCGTCACGCACCCGTGCGCGGTGACCCCGGTCGCCCGGACGGCGCCGTCGACCGTGAGCAGATAGCCCATCTGGAACGACGCCCGCTCGACCGACGCGAGGTTCACGTGGACATCGACGACATCGTCGAAGACGAGCGGCATCCGGTACTGGACCCACGCCTCGAGCACGTTCATCTCCACACCCGACTCGCGGATCTGCTGGTACGGGTGGCCGATGTGTCGGAGGAACGCCACACGCGCCTCCTCCATCATCGGCAGGTATCGGCTGTGGTGCACGATGCCCATCGCGTCGGTCTCCGCGAATCGCACACGGAGCCGGTGCGAGAACGGGTACTCGTGCGGGGCGGTCGATGGATCGGCGGTGATGCGCACCTCACGACCTTAGGAGCTGCGCGGAGAGGCAGGACGCGAGCGCGATACTCCGAGATGTGACACCGGCGATCATGGCGCTGGAGGCGGCCGGGATCTCCTACACGCTGCACGAGTACGAGCGCGGTGTCGACCTCCACGACTTCGGACTCGAGGCAGCGGCGAAGCTGGGGTTGGAACCCGAACAGGTCTTCAAGACGCTGCTGGTCACCGCTGACGGAACGGAGGCGGTCACGATCGTGCCGGTGAGCGGAATGGTCGCGTTGAAGGCGGCAGCGCGTGTGCTCGGAGCCAAGCGCGTCCACATGTGTGACCCGGTCGTCGCCGAGCGAGTCACGGGGTACGTGCGCGGCGGCATCAGCCCGTTCGGTCAGAAGCGCCGGCTGCGCACCGTGATCGACGAGTCGGCGACCGCCTTCGACACGATCTACGTGAGTGGCGGCCGGCGTGGACTCGACATCGGCATCGCCCCCGGCGATCTCGTCGATCAGCTCGATGCGATCGTCGCCGACATCGCTGCCTACTGATTGCGCTCTGATCGTGCTCAGCTGCTGGGATGGCGCAGCATCGCCTCGATGCGCGCGACTCGCGTGCGTGCGGGCGGGTGCGACGTCGTGAGCCGGGCCCGCCAACCGATCGCCCGATTGCCCCCACCCAGCCGAATGACCACCCGGAGCGCGTCGGCCAGGGCCCGCCCGTACCCCATGCGGACCGCCCGTCGATCGGCTTCGAACTCCGAGCTGTGTCCGACCACGTTCGCCAGTGCGTCCGATGCGTACAGCGCCGCGAGGAACACCCACGAGATCACGGTGAGTCCGGCGGCGAGCATCCGCCCGACCGCCGTCAGGGCCGCCGAATGTGACGCGAACGACTCCGTCGCGGCGCGCGCGACGTTCTGCAGATAGAAGCCGAACCGCGCCAGGAGCACAACCGGGAGCGAGAGCCAGTGTCCCAGCGTGAGCGCCGCCGTGTGCAACCCGAGATGGTGGCTCAACTCGTGGGCGAGGACACCCGAGAGCTCGCGCTGGGTCAGCTCGTCGAGCGCGAACGAGGTGACGACGAGCAGGTGGCCGCCGCACGCGTAGGCGTTGAGTTCGTCGGCGTCGACGACCCGGATCGTGTAGCGGTACTGCGGCAGGTTGGCGGCGAACGCCAGGTCACGCCAGATCGGTGTGATGATCGCCAGCTCGTCACCGGTCGGTCGACGGGCGCCGAGGAACGGGCTGATCACCGCCACCTGGATCGCCGGTACCAGCAAGAGGGTGCCGATCAGCAACCAGCCGGCGGGAACCACCCAGTACGGAACATCGGCGAAGAGCCACAGTGGCAGCCAGACGACCGCCATCGCGAGCAGCCAGAAGGGGATGAGCGCGACGACCGGGACCAGTGCCGTGAGCGCCGATCGCTCGATCTGACGACTCCGTCCCGCGATCGGCGGATCCATCTGAGCGAGGATACGGAACCGCGACGGTGTTCTCACCGCTCGAGGGGCCGGCCGCACGCCGCTCGCGGTTCGGACCACGGCGTCAAGAGGTCTTCAAGTCGCAGCGGTTCGGTGCCGATCAACAACCGTGGAACCGAATGCCGTCGCGGCCACTGAGCCGAGCGCGTCCCCTGCCGTCAAGGAGTTGCTGCAGCGAGCCGCCGACGAGCAGGAACTGGATCCAGTAAAAGCTCGCCAACATGCGCTGCAGGCCCGCGTGGTCGCGCGTGCCGACGGCGACAAGATCGGCGAGGCCGAGTCGCTGTACCGGCTGGCGAGCCTCGCCCACTTCAGCGGCGACCCCGAAGACGCGTTCGGATTGGCCATGGAAGCCAGCGAGGTGGCCGGGCAGTGCGGCGCGCAACTGGTCGAGGCGTGGGCCGTGCACCTGCTGGGCATCGTGCACTACCAGGCGTCGAACTTCTCCGAGGCGCTCGAGAATTGCCTGCGGGCACTCGACATCTACCAGGCGACCGGACACGAGGTCGACGGCGGCAACATCTTGAACACGATCGCCGCCGTGTACCACTCGATGGGTGACAACGACCGGGCGATCATCACCTACGAGCAGGCGCTCGCGGCAGCCGAGCCGTTCGGACGACCGGAGATGATCGCGCTCATCCTCGGCAACATCGCTCGCATCCGGTCCTCACGGTCGGAGTACCTGCCGGCGGTCTCGATGGGCCGACGTGCGGTCGAGATCGCTCGGGAGCACAGTCCTTCGATCGTCACCAACCTGCTCGCCGATCTGGCGGAGGCCTACATGGGTCTCGCCGATCATCAGAAGGCGGCCGAATGCTTCGCCGAGGCGCGTCGAGTGCTCGCGCAACTCTCCGAGGACGGCGCCGAACCGTCGTACTCGGCTCAACTCGGCGTGATGGTCGCCGAGGGTCGCGTCGCACTGCGCCGGGGAGCGCTGGACGATGCGATCGCGGTGCTGCAGGCCGCACTCGACATGTCCGAACGGACCGAATCGAAGGAGTACGAGCTCGAGATCAACGATCTGCTCGCCACGGCGTTCAAGCGGAGCGGCCGCTTCGAGGAGGCGCTCGATCGTCGGGAGACCCACGATTCCCAGTATCGGCAGATGTTCACCCACGCCGCGGATCTGCGTCTGCGCACCCTGCAGGTCGCGCACGAGACCGCGACCGCGCGGCAGCAGGCGGAGATCTTCCGGCTCCGCACTCAGGAGCTCGAGACGATGGTCGGTGACGGCGACGAGGAGTCGAACGATCCCACGACCGCGGCGTCGTATCATCTCGAAGCGTTCGAGCAGCTGGCGGTCCTCACCGAGTTCCGCGATTCCGAGACGGGTGAGCACACGAACCGAGTCGGCGACATGGCTGCCGAGATCGCGCACGCGCTCGGCAAATCACCCGAGTGGTGCGAGCAACTGCGCCTCGCCGCGCGACTCCACGACATCGGGAAGGTCGCGGTACCCGACTCGGTCCTCCGCAAGACCGGCCCGCTGACGGTCGAGGAGTACGAGATGATGAAGTCGCACACGAGCATGGGGCATCGGATCCTGTCGGGCAACTCGGCGCCGATGTTCCAGATGGCGGCCGAGATCGCACAATCCCATCACGAGTGGTGGGACGGCAGCGGTTACCCCCTCGGGATCAATCACACATCGATCGCGTTGACGGGCCGCATCGTGAGCATCGCCGACGTCTACGACGCGCTCTGCAGCAAGCGGCCGTACAAGCGGGCGTGGCCGAAGGAGGAAGCGGCGCGCTTCGTCGTATCGGGCCGCGGAGGGCAGTTCGACCCCGATGTCGTCGACGCCTTCGTGGCGGTGTTGGCCGCCCGGTACCCCGAGCTCGGCGACGAGCTCGGCCACCACTGACCGTTACATTCGGGGTCAGACCCCGAATGTAACGTTTCGGAGCGCACCGGTGACCCAATCGGCGACGAAGCGCGCGAGCTCGTCGGTCGAGAGATCGATGTGACCGCTCCGCCAGGCATCACTGAACGACGACACGGCACCGAGCACGCCGAGGGCGAGAATTCGCGGATCGGTATCGGCGATGAGCCCGTCGGCGCGGGCTTCCCCGACCAGCGCGGTGACATCGTCGAGATAGACCTGGCTGCCCGATCGGAGCGCATCGGCGATCGCCGGATCGGCACGCTCGACGTCGACGAGGGCGAAGTAGGTCGCGTGCTCGGCCATGTAACGAACGCTGGCCTCGGTGCCCTGTCGGATCCGGGTGAGGGCCGAAGCATCGGGGTCCATCGCGTCGGCCTGGGCCCGCCGCAGGCCGTGACGCATCGAGCGAACGAGCTCGGTGAACAGATCGAGCTTGGTGGGGAAGTACCAGTAGAACAGTCCCTTCGCGACTCCCGCCCGATCGCAGATGTCGCGGATGCGGGTCGCGGCATAGCCCCGCTCGGCGAACAGCACCATCGCCGCGTCGACGAGCTGTTGCTTGCGTTCGCGGCCTTGCTCGGTGAGCTGACGCTCGCCAGGGGCGACCGAGGTCGGCGATTTCCCGGTCGCATCGTCGGTCATCGCCATCGCCCTAGTTGAGCCGCTGCTTGACCGGCGGGTCAAGGCAGCGCCGAACTCGGCCCGTCACGGATCCGCGATCGCCGTCGCGTACCGCCACCGTTCCGCTGGTAGAACGTCGGCTGTGAGCGCCCAGACCGAGCCGAACGTGATGCCGGGATGCGAACCGTTGTCGCACGTCGCCGGTTCGGGAACTGGAGTGCTCGTCCTCCACGGTTTCACCGGGAATCCCTCGTCGATGCGCGGGGTTGCCGACGCGATGATCGCCGCCTCGTTCGATGTCGAGCTCCCTCGACTGCCCGGCCACGGCACCTCGATCGACGACATGCTGACGACCGGATGGCGTGACTGGACGGCTGCGGTGGCGGCCGGACACGAAGCCTTGGCGGATCGGACCGATCGGGTGGTACTCGTCGGCCAGAGCATGGGCGCGACCTTGGCGTTGTGGTCGGCGCTCGAACGCCCCGAGACGGCCGGGGTGGTGTGCATCAACCCGGTGACCCGGCTCCGCGACGCTGACACGATGGCCATGATCGACGACCTCCTCGACGACGGGTTCACCGTCGTTCCGGGCGAAGGATCCGACATCGCCGACCCTGATTCGTTCGACATCGCCTACGACGGGACTCCGCTGCGGCCGCTTCGCTCGCTGATGTTCGATGGCGTGGCGACGATCTCCGATCGGTTCGGCGAGCTCGCGATGCCGCTGCGGTTGTTCACCTCCCGGCAGGACCACGTCGTGCTGCCGTCGGACAGCGAGCACCTCGCCGCCACCCACGGAGGCCCCGTCGAACACATCTGGCTCGAGCGCAGCTATCACGTCGCAACCCTCGATCACGATCGAGAGCTCGTGCGCACCGGATCCGTCGCATTCGTCGAAGGGATCGCTGCGCCATGATCGCGCTCGGACCGACGGTCTCGCTCCTCGGCTCGATCCCAAGTCCGCCGTCGAACGGTCTCTCGATCGGCCCACTCGATCTGCGTGCCTACGGCCTCCTGATCGCACTCGGAGTGATCGCTGCGGTCTGGCTGCTCGGAAGGCGCCTCGAACAGAAGGGGCTGGGCGACGCCGACGACGCGAGCGCGGTGGCCATGTGGGGCGTCGGCGCCGGCATCATCGGTGCCCGGCTCTATCACGTCGCCACGGACTGGGATCGCTTCGCCGACGACCTGGGTGCGATCCCCAAGATCTGGGAAGGCGGTCTCGGTATCCCCGGCGGTCTGCTGCTCGGCAGCCTGGCCGGTGTCTGGGCCGGTCGGCGACGTGGCATCGCGCCGGCCGCGCTCCTCACATGCGCTGCCCCGGCGATCCCGCTCGCGCAGGCGGTCGGTCGGTGGGGCAACTGGTTCAACCAGGAACTGTTCGGCCGGGCGACCGATCTTCCCTGGGCGCTCGAGATCGACGACGACCATCTTCCCGCCGGTTTCGAATCGGGTACCACGTTCCACCCGACGTTCCTCTACGAGTCGCTGTGGAATATCGCGCTCGTCGGGGTACTGCTCTGGGTCGACCGGGTCTTCAAGCTCGGCCCCGGGCGCCTGATGGCGGTCTACGTGATCGGATACGGCGTCGGGCGATTCTGGGTCGAGGGACTTCGCATCGATCCCTCGCGCGACGTCGCCGGTCTGCGCTGGAACCAGTGGGTGGCGCTGGCCGCGATCGCAGGTGGAGCGATCTACCTGATCGCCACTCGTGGCCGGACGTGGCCCGAACCGGTCGCGACGCCCGATCAGGCGATCGACGAGACCACGATCACCGACCGGTCGCTCTGAACGGTCGGAGTCCACGCTCGCTGCATCGGCGCATCGACCCCACCGTCTCAACGTCGGGTCGCGAGCCCGCGGAAGCGAACGGGTCGCTCGCCCAGCTCCTCGTCGTAGTGGGCGGCCCACCCGGCGATCCGCGCGATCGCGAAGATGGGTGCTTCAGCGGGGAGATCGGCGACGAACAGCAACGCACCGAGAGCGAGATCGACGTTCGGGAGGTGGCCGAGCCGTTGTCCGGCCTCGGTCAGCACGGCGTCGACGACGGCCATCCGGTCCTGAGCGTCGGGGATGCGACGCACTGCGTCCAGCAACGGTCCGAAGCGTGGATCTCCGCTGCGGTAGACGGTGTGACCGAAACCCGGGATCCGTTCGCCGACCGCGAGCCGGCGCCCGATCGCACGATCGGCACCCTCGTGCGCCGCTTCGCCGAGCAGGGCTCGAGCGGTGCGGCTCGCCGCGCCGTGGAGGGAGCCGCCCACGACGTCGAGCCCGGCAGCGATCGCCGCGTAGGGGGTGGCGCGGACCGAGCACGCGACTCGGACTGCCAGGGTGCTCGTCGCCAATTCGTGATCGGCGAGGAGGACCAGCGCTCGCGAGATCGCCCCGGACACCGCCTCCCGCTCGCCCGCCCGCGACCGCCGACACCACGCCGCGGCGAGCCGGTCGGCGATGTCGCCGCGCAGCGGACCACCGGCGAGGCTCGGCGCGATCGTCAGCAGGCGCCGGGCCGCCACCGAGGCGGAGTCGAGTGGCCGATCGATCCCGAGGGTGGTGGCGGCCAGCGTCAGGGTCGCGAGTGGGTCGGGAGCACCGGCGGCGGCGGCGACGGCGCGGCAGCGGTCGAGTGCCTCCCGATCGACCGACCAGTGCGTGCGCTCGGGGGAGAGCCGATTCGACCAGAGCAACTCGGCGATCTGCTCGAAGCGGTACGAGGTCGACAGCGTGGCGACATCGTGTCCGCGGTAGGTGACACCCTCGTCGTGGAGTTCGGTGATCGCCGAGCCGATCTGCACGTCGATCGTCGGTCGCCGGGCCGGATGCGGTTGACGCGATCGGGTGGCGAGTCGTTCGAGCGATGCCCGCTCGTAGAGCGAGGTGCGCCCGTCGACGGCGGTGCGGCGTTCGACGAGACCCCGGCTCACGTAGGCATACAACGTGGGCTTCGTCACACCGAGCAGCCGAGCCGCCTCGGTCGCGCGGACGTACGTGCTCATGGCGCCATCCTGGTCACCACTGGTGGACTCGTCAACGTTGACGTGATCAATGTTGATTTGGAGTGGCGGCCGACCGACACTCGAGTGATGCAGGACTTGATCGATGTACCCGCCGGTTTGAACGGTGTTGCCGTGGCCGACACCGAGATCGGCACCGTGCACGGTGACGAGGGCTACTACCACTATCGCGAATACGACGCGGTCGAACTCGCACGGACCGCGGGTTTCGAGGACGTGTGGTTTCTCCTCGAGGCGTGTCGGTTGCCGACCGCCGACGAGCGGGCGAAGTTCCGATCCGAGGTGGTGTTCGATCGGCAGGTGCCGGCCGAGATGCAGGAGTTGGTCGATGCGTCGGCGCGTCTCGGGTCCGCGCCCCTCGCGCTCCTCCGCACCGTCCTGTCCGCGTCCTCGGGTGTGCTCGGACTGAGGCCGTTGCTCGATCTGACGCCGAGCGAACGTCGTGTCCAGGCGCGACGAGTGGCAGCGTCGGTGCCCGCAGTGCTCGCTCGGCTGCATCGCCGCGCCAACCACCTCGACGTGGTCCCGGCCGATCCGTCGCTCGGCCACGCGGCGGCGTACCTGCACGAGGTCACGGGCCGGCATCCCACCGACGAGCACGCCCGAGCGCTCGAGCAGTACCTGACGCTCACGATCGACCACGGCTTCAACGCGTCGACGTTCGCCGGGCGCGTGGTGGCATCGACCGGCGCCGATCTCGCCGACGTCGTCTGTGCGGCACTCGGTGCGCTCGCAGGGCCGCTCCACGGGGGCGCTCCGAGTCGTGCACTCGACGCACTCGACGCGATCGGGACACCCGATCGGGCCGCCGCCTGGGTGAGCACAGAGGTGTCGGCCGGACGCCGCATCATGGGATTCGGCCACGCGGTGTATCGAGCACCCGATCCTCGCTCGACACTGCTCCGGGAGGTCGCCGAACGACTGGGCGGACCACTGGTCGAGCGGGCGCTTGCGACCGAGGTCGAGATCCTGACCACGCTCGCACGACTCAAGCCGGGTCGACCGCTCCCGAGCAATGTCGAGTTCTACGCAGGGGTGATCATGGAGACCGTCGGTCTTCCGCGCTCGATGTTCACGCCGACGTTCGCCGTGAGCCGGACGGTGGGCTGGGTCGCCCACGCGCTCGAGCAGGCGGCGTCGGGCAAGTTGATCCGCCCAGCCGCCCGCTACGTGGGTCCGGAGCCGGATCGCGGGGGTGTCCTGGCCGACGCATGAGTGGTCGGTTCACCGGTGCGATGTCGATGATTCGCTTGCATGCCGCGCGAGGAACGGCCGGACGGCGTCGGCGACGACTTGGGGCCGGCCGAGCCGCGGGGCACGGCCGCCGGGCACCACCCGGAGCTCGGCGGCGTGCATCAGGCTCGCTGCTCGCTCTCCGATCGACGGCGCACCGAACGGATCTCGGTCACTCCACACGAACGGCACAGGTCGTCGGATCCGTTCGAGGTGTCGTTCGGTCAACGTCGTGTCGGGCCGACTCCCCCGCAGGCGGAGGAGCGTCTGATCCGTTCGAGGTGTCGTTCGGTCAACGTCGTGTCGGGCCGACTCCCCCGCAGGCGGAGGAGCGAATGCCGACTCGGGAGGAAGATCGTCTCGAAACCGTCCAGCCGCTCGGCGGCGAGAAGGAGCGCGGTGTTCCGGCGACAGTGGGTGTTCACCGACCATGGCCGACAACCACTCCACCGACACCAGACCACCGACACCAGACCACCGACGCCAGACCACCGACGCCAGACCACCGACGCCAGACCACCGACGACCAGACCACCGACGCCAGACCACCGACGCCAGACCACCGACGCCAGACCACCGACACCAGACCACCGACACCAGACCACCGACACCAGACCACCGACACCAGACCACCGACACCAGACCACGGCCGCGTACGGTGGCTCGGAGACCCGTCGCCGACTTCTCGAAGCAGCACACCTCGCCGTCACCGAGCAGGGAGCCGCCCGAAGCTCGCCGATGTGGCCGCCCGTGCCGGGGTGTCGCCGGTCCGCCACGGGCGGTGTACCTGCATTTCGGCGATCGGGCCGGGTTGCTCGTGGCGCTCGTGCAGCACATGGACCAAACGCTCGATCCGGCACGATCGCTGGTCCACGTGCACGAGGGCCGCTCCCGGACGCGGCCGGATTGCTCGCAGCCGGCTGGTCGATCGAAACCGCAACGGATCTGTTCCCTGCCGTCACCCTGCCGTCACCCTGCCGGCACCCTGCCGGCACCCTGCCGGCACCCTGGCGCGAGCTCACCAGCGAGCTCGGCTGGTCCGACGAGCGATACGTCGCCCAGATGACCGAGCTGCTCGCCCGTGCACTCCTCGCTCCGGCTGCAGGAACCCAGGTGGGCAGGTCGGACACCGGGCATTAGCCTCGCTCCTCGTGTCCGACCGCCTCACCAACGACGTCGTCGCCAAGGTCGCCAGGCTCGCCCGTCTCGAATTGTCGTCCGACGAGCTCGCACGGGCGACCGAGCAACTCGGCGACATGCTCGATCACTTCGCCGACATCGACGCACTCGATCTGTCGGACGTGCGTCCACTCAACCAGCCCTACCACTTGGTGAACGTGATGCGCGACGACGTGGAACGGCCGACACTCGACCGCGACGAGGTGCTCGCCGCGGCACCGCAGACCGAGGACGGGCGATTCCGCGTGCCCCCGATCCTCGGGAGCGAAGGATGAGCGAGCGCGCCGGACCGGCGGGGCTCCGCACCGCGTCCCAGATCGCGACGGATGTCCGGGCGGGTGATCGGCGGGCGGCCGAGGTCGTCGAACAGCATCTCGCCGCGATCGATGCCGACGACACCGAGATCCACGCCTTCAATCTGGTCCTCGCCGATCGGGCGCGAGAGCGCGCAGCGGCGATCGACGCGATGGTGGCGTCGGGTGAGGATCCCGGTCCGCTCGCCGGGGTGCCCGTTGCGCTCAAGGACAACATGTGCACGCGCGGGATCCCCACGACGTGTTCGTCCCGGATCCTCGAGGGCTGGATGCCGCCCTACGACGCAACGGTCGTGTCGATGCTCCACGATGCCGGTGCAATCGTGATCGGCAAGACGAATCTCGACGAGTTCGCGATGGGATCCTCCACCGAGAACTCCGCGTTCGGTCCGACCCGCAACCCACTCGACACGAATCGGGTACCGGGCGGATCGTCGGGGGGTTCTGCGGCGGCGGTCGCGGCCGGATTCGCTGCCCTCTCGTTCGGATCCGACACCGGTGGCTCGATCCGCCAACCGGCCGCGCTGTGCGGGGTCGTCGGGGTCAAGCCCACGTATGGGCGTGTCAGCCGGCACGGCCTGATCGCGTTCGCCAGCAGTCTCGACCAGATCGGCCCGTTCACCCAGACGGTCGCCGACGCGGCGCTCGCACTCCAGGTCGTAGGTGGCCACGATCCGTTGGATTCGACCTCGATCCCGGAAGCGGTACCCGACTACTCGGCCGTGCTCGATCGGGGGGTCGAGGGCGTGAGGATCGGTCGCATCACCGATCTTCCCGAGGGCGCCGATCCGGACGTCGCCGGGCGCACCGAGCAGGCGTTCGAGGCGCTGGCCGCGGCGGGTGCGACGATCGTCGATGTCCAGGTGCCGGCGTTCACGTACGGGCTGACCGCGTACTACCTCATCGCCCCGGCCGAGGCATCGTCGAATCTCGCACGGTACGACGGTGTCCGCTACGGACTCCGTGTCGACGGTGACGACACCGAGTCGATGATGATGGCCACACGTACCGCGGGATTCGGTGAAGAGGTGAAGCGCCGCATCATGCTCGGCACCTACGCGCTGTCGGCGGGCTACTACGACGCGTACTACGGCAAGGCGCTCAAGATCCGACGGCTCATGGCCGACGATTTCGACCGTGCCTACGAGCACGCCGACGTGCTGCTCACGCCGACGTCGCCGAGTGTGGCGTTCCCGTTCGGTGACAAGACCGCCGATCCGTTCGCCATGTATCTCTGCGACACCTACACGATCCCGGCGAATCTCACCGGTCATCCGGGTGCGAGCGTCCCGTTCGGTACCGGCGTCGACGGTCTCCCGGTCGGTGTCCAGGTGCTCGCACCGGCGCTCGGCGAACCGGTCATGTTGCAGGTCGCCGCCGAGCTGGAGCGGGTGGCGGGAGGCCTGTCATGAGCACAGCGTCGAACCCGGTGACAACTTGGGAGGTGAACGGTTACGAGATGGTCGTCGGGCTCGAGGTCCATGCCGAGTTGGCGACCGCGACCAAGCTCTTCTCCGGGTCACCGAACCGATTCGGCGACGAACCGAACACCAACATCGATCCGGTCACGCTCGGCCTGCCCGGAGCCCTGCCGGTGCTGAACCGCCATGCCGTCGAGCTCGCGATGCGGATCGGGTTGGCACTCAACTGCACCGTTCAGCCCTGCACGTTCGCACGCAAGAACTACTTCTATCCGGACATGCCGAAGGCCTACCAGATCAGTCAGTACGAGGATCCGCTCAACGTCGACGGCTGGCTCGATCTCCCCGACGGCAGCCGGGTCGGGATCGAACGTGCTCACATGGAGGAGGACGCGGGGAAGTCGACACACGTCGGCGGTGGTGAAGGCCGGGTCCACGGGGCCGAGCACTCGCTGATCGATCTCAATCGTGCGGGTGTGCCCCTGGTCGAGATCGTCAGCCGACCCGACATCAGATCACCCGAGCAGGCGCGCGACTACGTCAGCGAGATGCGTGCGATCCTCCTCGCGATCGGTGCGTCCGACGCCAAGATGGAGGAGGGCTCGATGCGGGTCGACGCGAATGTGAGTGTGCGACGTCCGGGCGCCGACCTCGGGACGCGTTGTGAGATCAAGAATGTCAACTCCGTCCGTTCCGTCGGACGCGCGATCGACTACGAGGCACGGCGCCAGATCGCGATGATCGAGCAGGGCGAGCGGGTGCGCCAGCAGACTCGTCATTGGGACGAAGCGGACGGCCGGACTCACACCCTTCGCGACAAGGAGGACGCCGACGACTACCGGTACTTCCTCGAACCCGATCTCGTACCGGTCGTGCCCGACCCGGTGTGGATCGACCAGGTGCGGGCATCGCTCCCGATGTTGCCGGCTGCGCGACGTGCTCGACTGGCCGAGATCGCAGGTCTCGGACACGACAGCGACGCCGTGACCTCGATCGTGGGGCGTGGACAGGACGACTACGTGCTCGCCGTGCGCGACGCCGGTGGCGACGTCGGACGTGCGGTTGTCCACGTCAAAGAAGCATTCGCCGAACTCGGCGCCGAGCCGACCGTCCCGGCGGCCGACGTGGCGGAACTGACGACGATGGAGACCAGTGGGACGCTCACGGCCACCCAGGCGAAGACCGTGCTCGGTCTGCTGATCGAGCGCGGTGGCGGTGACCCTGCCGAGATCGCCGCCGAGCAGGGGTTCGAAGCGATGGGTACGGGCGAACTCGAGTCACTCGTCGACGAAGCGATCGCCGCCCAGCCCGACGCCTGGGCCAAGTTCCGTGCCGGTGAGGGCAAGGCGATGGGTGCCCTGGTCGGCCACATCATGAAGGCCAGCAACGGCCAAGCCGACGGCAAGGCGGTGAGCCAACTCCTGAACGCGCGCAAGGGCTGAGAACCGACGAGTTGCGTACCTGGGTCGAGACGTACATGCCGTGAAGATTCGATCGTGCCGTGTCCGGGACGGCGCTCATCGGCGGGTGTCCGCACCACTCAGGCGATATCTAGGAATTCGGCGCCCACGCCGCGGTAGGCCGCTCGGACGGACACCAGTGCGTCCGGGTCGGCCACCAGTCCGACCACCGAACCGCCCGAACCCGCCGAGTTGACCCAAGCACCCAGTTCGCGACCGGTCGCGACCAGACGACGCTGGTGATCGCCGACATCGACCATCGTGACGCGGAGATCGAACGATCGGTTCATGGCGTCGCCGATCAGCTCGATGTTGCCGGCCAGGAGGCCGCGTCGGGCCCGATCGGCCTGAGTCGCCAGTTCCTTCATCGTCGCGACGACGAGTGGGTCGCCGCCGTCGAATCGACGGCGGAGCGAGCGATGGAGCACCCCGCTCGGCTCGGCCCCCGATGTGGACCACGCCACGAAGAAGGGAAGTTCGATCACCGACTCGACCGTTCGGTGGCCGACCGGGTCGAAGGTCATCGCCACAGGTCGTCCCACCGACTGCACCAATCGATCCTGCAACCCGGCGGCGATCCCCAGGCGGTCGCGTTCGATCGAGAGCGCGAGTTCGGCCAGTTCGAGCGCCCCCCAACGGTGGCCGGCCCAACCTGCGAGCGCCCGGAGTGCGGCGATGACGAGCGCGCTCGAACCAGCCAGTCCGACCGATCGCGGAATCGTCGTCGAGGCCGCGAGCCGCACCTTCGGCAACGAACCGACGTGAGCAGCGAAGTCGGTCGCGGTGGCGTCCAGCAATCGTGCGAGAGATGGATCGTGCTCGTCGACGGCGAACGAAGCGGATTCGGTCGCTGAGGCGGTCGCTCGGAGATCGTTGATCGGAATCGCTACGACGGCGCCGCCGTAGCCATCGGACGGATTCCCGGCGAGCGCAGCTCGAGCCGGACATGAACTGATCACCGAGCGTGCGGTCGACATCGATGCATCACTAGCACGCGGGGCAACTGGCGTTCCGGCCAGCGGAAATCGGACAACGATCGCCGTGTCCGATTTCCGCTCGTCGCGTCCCGTTCCGTCCGCCAAGATGGTGGACGTGACCATGACCGACTCGCCGCTCCTCGATCCGGACCGCTGCTATCGAGCGGCACAGAGTCGCGACCCTCGCTTCGATGGTTGGTTCTACGTGGCCGTCCGAACGACAGGAATCTATTGCCGACCGAGTTGCCCGGCGATCACGCCCAAGCGGGCCAACGTCGAGTTCCATCGCTCGGCGGCTGCGGCGCAACAGCGCGGGTTCCGAGCGTGCAAGCGGTGCCGTCCCGATGCAGCGCCCGGGTCCCCGGAGTGGGATCTGCGCGGTGATCTGGTCGCGCGCGCGATGCGCTTGATCGCGGACGGCGTCGTCGATCGCGACGGTGTCGCCGGTTTGTCGCGCCGACTCGGGTACAGCGTCCGGCATCTGAACCGCCTCGTCACCGACGAGCTGGGTGCCGGGCCGCTCGCGCTCGCGAGGGCCCAGCGGGCCCAGACGGCGCGCATCCTGATCGAGACGACGAGCCTCTCGATGACCGATATCGCCTTCGCCGCCGGATTCGGCAGCATCCGCCAGTTCAACGACACCATCCGCGATGTCTTCGCATCGACCCCGAGCGATCTTCGATCGCCGACGGGTCGTCGAGCGGCCGATCCCGGAGTCGGTTCGGTCGCGGTTCGCCTCGCCACGAGGCAGCCGTTCGCCGGCGATGAGCTCGTCGCGTTCGTCGGTGCCCATGCCGTCCCGGGAATCGAGCACTGGGACGGAGAGACGCTGCGCAGGTCGCTCTCGTTGCCCTTCGGTCATGGGGTCGTCGCGCTGACGCCGGCCGTCGATCACGTCGATGCGATCTTCCGACTCGTCGACTGGCGAGATCTGGCACCAGCCGTCGAACGTGTTCGTCGATGGCTCGATCTGGACGCCGACCCCGAGGCGATCGACGACGATTTGCACAACGATCCCGTCCTGGCGCCACTCGTGGACGCCACACCCGGGATGCGATCTCCGGGGAGCATCGACCCCTACGAGACGGCGATCCGGACGATCGTCGGTCAGCAGGTCTCCGTCGCCGGAGCACGGACCGTGACCGGTCGCATCGTCGCCGCGCACGGGATGCCACTGCAGATCGAGGACGCCTGGCTCGATCGCGTCTTCCCGAGTGCGGTCCAGTTGGCCGGCGCCGATCCGGCGCTCCTGCCGCTGCCCGCTCGACGGGGCGAGACAGTTCGTCGCGTCGCTGCTGCCGCCGCGAGCGGCGAGATCGATCTCGGCATCGCAGCCGATCGATCGGTGCTCGTTCGACAGCTGGCCCAACTGAAGGGAGTCGGGCCGTGGACGATCCAGCACATCGAGATGCGCGGCTACGGCGACCCCGATGTGTTCCTCGACGGCGATCTCGTCGCCAAGCGGGCTTTGGCCGCACTCGATCTCGAATCCCACCACACCGACCGGTGGCGACCGTGGCGCTCTTATGCGCTGCGTCGCCTCTGGCATCACGTCTGGAGACCGACATGACCTTGTCCCGAACTCGCACCTTCTCGCCGATCGGCATGCTCACCATCGTCGCCAACGAGCGCGCGATCGTCGCCATCCGATGGGACACCGACAGCGACGATCGCCGACCCGACGCTCACAACCCCGTCGACGCTCGTCTGGGCGACCCGGCGGAGTTCGTCGATGTCGAACCCAACGAGCACCCAGTGCTCTCGAGCGCCGTCGGGCAACTCGACGAGTACTTCGCCGGTACCCGGACCGAGTTCGATCTCCCGCTCGAGCCGGAGGGAACCGTCTTCCAGCATCGAGCCTGGGATGCGCTGGTCCGAATTCCGTTCGGCGAGACCATCAGTTACGGCGAGCAGGCGGTGATACTCGGCGACAAGAACAAATCGCGCGCGGTCGGTGCCGCCAACGGCAGGAACCCGATTCCGATCGTGGTGCCGTGTCATCGCGTGGTCGGCAGCAACGGGCACCTCACCGGTTTCGCCGGGGGTCTCGACACCAAGGCCTGGCTGCTCGATCACGAACTCCGCGTTCGCGCCCGCCGTTGAGGACAGTTCGCGGCCGTCGGCCGCGATCGCTTCACAGGTGCTTGAGCGCCTCGCGGCGCGTCACGCCGCTGAGGCGCTCTCCTCGATCGCTGACGTAGGCGAGCACGGCATCTGGTTCACACCGTGCGTACTGCCGCAGCGCCCACCCACATGCCTTGCGTATGAAGAAGTCGGTGTCGGCACAACGCTCGTCGACGTACGCGAACAACCGCTCCGCATCGGTGTCGTCGCGGTACTGCAACTGATGAAGGATCGCCGTGCGGGCGATCCAACGATCGTCGTCGCTGATCCAGCGATCCATCGTGCCCACGAGGTCGTGATGGGTGGCGACGAGACCACCGACGACATGAGCGGCGAGCGCATCGACCGTGTCCCACCAGGACTTGGTTCGGACGAGCGACTCGATGCGGCCGATATCGCCTGCCTCGAGGTGGCCCGTCCACCGCCGGAGGAGATCGACGCCCACGTATTGGAACTCGCGCTCGGGCTCGGCCCACAACGACTCTGCGACGTCGAGCAGCATCGACGACGGGGCGGGCTGACCCGCGGCGATCACCGGTGCTGAGATCCGTCGCACATCAGCCATGGGGATACCGAGGAACGGGAAGTGATCCCGCATGTAGTGCGCCGTCTGAACGGCGCGATCGCGATCGGCGACCGATTCGAGATCGTGACGCAACCCAGCGATCGCGTCGCCGAGCGCGGTCATCGTCAGCTTCGATGGCGCGCTCTGGCGGCCTGTTCTCGGCGGAGCCGGGCGTCGTCCTGCTTCTTCTTGCGCATCTCTTTGCGCTTGGCCTTGATGGCCGCTCGCTCGGCGGCATCGACCCTGGGTGCCTGGACGATCGGGCTGATCGGGCGCGGTTCGGCGGGCGGGAGACGGACGAGCTCGTCGTGCTTGAGGAGATCGCGGATGATCGCGGCCGCCGGCGCCTCGCCGGCGATCGTCGAGGCGAGCATGAGCCGGGTGATGCCCAGGCCGTGACGCTCGACGATCCCCGGCAACACCTCGCGCAGCTCGTCGGACGAGGGATGATCGGAGTGTTCACCGAGTTGCTCGATGCAGTCGGCCAGGCAGGCGTCGGTCAGCACCAGCGCGGCGCTCTCCATCGTGCCGTCGAGCCGACCCTTGGCGATGGCTGCCCGGATCGCATCGGCGTCGGCGTCGGCGCCCACGAGCTCGTCGAGCGCTTCACGGTGTTCGTCGCCCAAGGCGTCGCGAGCGGCGGCCAGCTCATCGTCGGTTGCGGCTGCGAAGGAACGATCGAGCAGACCGAGCGCTTGGAGGCGGGACTTGACCTGATTCACGAGCCTCGACGTTACCGCCGCCCCGCCGGTCGTCCTCCGCGTGCGCAACGGCGTCGGCAGGTGACCCGGCGCCGCCGACGTGGCTGCGATCAAGGCTGGCGCGACGCCCACCGGCTGCTCTAGCATGCCCGCAACCGCTTACATCCAGCGTCCAACCGGGGGGTATGAACACTCATGGCGAATGTCACGCTCGACAACGTCAACAAGGTCTACGACAACGGGTATCACGCCATTCACGATCTGAACTTGCAGATCGAGGACAGTGAGTTCTTGGTGCTGGTGGGCCCGTCGGGGTGTGGGAAGTCGACCGCGTTGCGGATGGTCGCAGGGTTGGAGACGATCACCGGTGGCGAGATGAAGATCGGAGATCGCGTCGTCAACGATGTGGAGCCGAAGGATCGCGACATCGCGATGGTGTTCCAGAACTACGCGCTGTACCCCCACATGTCGGTGTACGACAACATCGGGTTTGCGTTGAAGCTGGCGAAGGTGCCCAAGGACGAGATCGATCAGCGGGTCCGCAAGGCCGCTGAGGTGCTCGAGTTGACGGTGAATCTGGATCGCAAGCCGGGACAGTTGTCGGGTGGTCAGCGTCAGCGTGTGGCGATGGGTCGTGCGATCGTGCGGCAGCCAGCGGCGTTCTTGATGGATGAGCCGTTGTCGAACCTGGACGCGAAGTTGCGGGTGCAGATGCGCGCGGAGATTGCAGCGTTGCAGCGTGAGTTGGGGGTGACGACGCTGTACGTGACCCATGATCAGGTCGAGGCGATGACGATGGGTGACCGGGTCGCTGTGTTGAAGGACGGCTATCTGCAGCAGGTCGACACACCGCAGAATCTGTACGACCGGCCCGACAATGTGTTCGTGGCGGCATTCATCGGTTCGCCGTCGATGAACTTGTACGAGTCGACGATCACCGTGGACGGTGATGCTGGCTCGCTGACGATCGGGTCGCAGACGTTGCCGTTGTCGGCGGCGTCGATGGCGGCGCGCCCGGCGTTGCGGAACTATTCTGGCAAGCAGATCGTTCTGGGGATCCGTCCGGAGGACTTCGAGGACGCCGAACTCGACACGGCTGGGCATCCCCAGTTGACGGCGCCGGTCACGCTGCTCGAGGCGTTGGGGTCCGAGATCATGGTCCACTTCAAGCTGGATGCGACCACGGTCGATTCCGGTGACCCGGACGCAGCCGATGAAGCGACCGGTGACACGGCCGCCAACGCCGTGGGTCGGTTCAACCCGCGTTCCAAGGTGCGTCCCGGCCAGACCGCCCAGATCTCGGTCGCCACCGAGAACCTCCACTTCTTCGACACCGACACCCGTCAAGCCATCTGGAGCTGACGCACCGGGTCCGTCAGGGCAGCGGTTGCCCCTCGGAAGCCTGCAGGATCGCGTAGACGTCGCTGCGATCGAGATGGATGTCGACCGCGGTCGCTGCGTCACGAATGCGATCGGTGTTCTGGGTGCCGATGATCGGTACCGGTGCTGCGGGGTGAGCGAGCACGAACGCCAGCGCCACCTGCGAACGGTCGGAGGATTCGCGTTCGGCGATGGTGTCGAGCACATCGAGGAGCTCGGGGCGCAGACCTTCGCCGGTCGCGAGGCGGCCGCCACCGAGAGGGCTCCACGCCAACGGCACGACGTCGTCGGCCATGCACTGATCGAACGTGCCGTCGCGGATCGGTGCGAGCGTCACCGCAGAGAATTCGGGCTGGTTCGAGGCGATCGGGAACGGCAGGTGCGCTTGCAGCGCCCGCACCTGGTCAGGGGTGTGGTTGGAGACGCCGACGTCGCGAATCTTGCCCGCGTCGCGAAGCGCGGCGAGCGTCTCGGCGACCGCGCCCGGATGGCTGTAGAGATCCGGCCGGTGGATCTGATACAGATCGATCGTGTCGACACCGAGCCGCCGCAACGAATCGTCGCAAGCCTTACGAAGCCACTCGGGCGACGAGTCGTACGGCACCGGCGGGCGGATGCCTCCCTTGGTCGCCAACACGATGCGGTCGCGCAGACCCGGCGCCCGGGTGAGGACACGTCCGAGGTTGGTCTCGACCTCGCCGAACCCCGTTCCTCCCCAGTCGAGTCCGTACACGTCCGCGGTATCGATCAGGTTCATCCCGGCGTCGAGCGCGGTCTCGAGGAGCTGTTGTGCCGAGGTCGGATCATCGGAGGTGTATCGCCACTGGCCGTATGCGATGGGTCCGATTTCGCCGAGCGATCCGAGCGTTCGGGGTCCTGCGTTGACGAGCGAGATCATGGCGTCACCGTACCGAGTGGGCGACACGCGGTGGTGCCGTCGTCGATCGATCGACGAGATGGATCGGAGCGTTCTCGCGCTCGGTCGGTGTCTGCACGCCCGACAGCCGGTCGATCAACATCCTCGCAGCTCGCGCACCGTGCTGTTCGACGTCCTGGTGCACCGTCGTGAGCCCGACGACGGCGGCGACATCGTGATCGTCGACACCGACCACCGACAGATCGTGGGGCACGTCGATATCGCGCTCGGCAGCGGCTTGTAGCACACCGAACGCCATCTCGTCGGCGAGCGCGAAGATCGCCGTCGGCGGGTCGTCGAGATCGAACAACGCCGCGACGGCGTCACGGCCACCCTGGATCGTGAAGTTGCCCGCGGTGTACAAGCGTTCGTCGGGTTCGATGCCGGCGGCCCGGCATGCCTCCTCGAAGCCCTGTTGGCGGAGGTGCGGGACCACGAACTCGTAGGGATCGTCGATCTGTCCACGAACGAGCGCGATCCGACGATGGCCGAGGCCGATCAGGTGCTCGGCGGCGATCCGGCCGACCGCGACATCGTCGATGCCGACCGACGGGACGCCGGCCCGTGCGGGCCCGACGGAGACGACGGCCACGTCGTGGGCCCGGAGGGTGGAGATCTCGTCCTGGGTCAACTTGATGTCGACCATGATCAACCCGTCGACGCGTCGGTGCAGCGAGTCGGAATCGTCGAACACGGCTCGGTCGCTCCCCTGGGCGCCGAGACCGATGACGATCGTGTCGTAGCCGGCCTCGGCGCAGACTGCTTCGACTCCGGCCACGACCTGAGAGAAGTACCAGCCGTTGAGCAGCGGAACGGCGACGGCGATCGAGTGTGAACGCCCCGTGGCGAGCCGCGATGCGGCGGGATCGGCCCGATAGGCGAGTTGGTCGGCGAACTGCTGGACCCGCTGCCGGGTCGAGTCGGCCACGTTCGGCAACCCGCGCAGGGCCCGACTGACGGTGGCGACCGACACGCCCGCGGCCGCAGCGACGTCTTCGATCGTCGCTCGGTCTCGTCGATGTGCTGTATGGAGTTCGTCGGTCACGTCGGTCCTCGTTGGTGTCCCCGCGGCCGTGAAAGCGGTTACATCACAGTTTGGTCAAGCGAGGTGCCACCGTCCGAATCGGTCGCGACCCGGGTTTCAGGTGATCTCGTCGATGATGCCCACGATCACCGATCGGATCGGGCCGGTCGAGATGCCGAAGATCTGCCGCGCGGATGTTCCTTCGTCGCAGATCAGCACCTGTTCGCCGACGCCCGCGTTCACGACGTCGACCGCGATGAGGTACCCGTCACGGGACCCATCGGGATCCGAGAGATCGCACAACAGCAGTCGTCGCCCGTCGAAGAAGGGGTGGCTGATCGAGGAGACCACCGTGCCGGCGACGCGGGCGATCTTCATCGGACGTCCTCGGCGAGATCGACTTGATCGACCAGACCGACGATGGCGTGGTCGACGGGGACGAACCGCTCCGGCAGCGCCTCGGCCGCCTCCCGAGACGCCACGTAGTACACCAGCTCACCGGTGCCCGCCATTGCGAGGGCGTCGGCGGCGACGACTGGTTTGCCGCGGCGACGTTGATGCTTGTCGAGCGGCTGGACGATGAGGAACCTCACTCCGTCGAGGCCCTCGCTGCGTGTGCTCGCCACGACCGTGCCCACGACGCGCCCGAGGTGCATCAGTCGCCTCCGCCGCTTTGTCGGAGGCGATGGTTGAACCGCAACTCTGCCGCGAGGTTGTCGCGCATGTCGCCGTGCAGCTGCGGAATGACCGTGCTGGCGATCAGTCGCTCGCGATGCTCGGTGCGTAGCACGGCACCGTCGACGGCGGCCTCGACGTCGGCGACGGTGCCACCGAACAGGCAGTAGGCCTTGCCCCCGAGTCCGTCGGCCAGACGGAGTGCGAGGAGGGTGACCCCAGCTGTCTTGACGCCGGCGTCGGCGGCGACGATGGCCGTTGCCGCGGTCGCCGTCTCGATGATGCCGACGGCATCGCCGTCGACGCCGGCAGCCACGTCCCCCGAGATGATCGCAGCGACGACGGCCGGGTGCACGTCGGCGAGGAACAGCCAGTCGACGAGGGTGTCGGTGCCCCCGTGCTCCAGTGCGATCTCGACGGCGGCCGTGTCGCCCCCGACCAGGACCAGGTAACGGCCCGGGTGCACGGTGCCGGCGAACAACGACGAAACGGGCGACGCCTTGACCATCGCGTCGCCGGCAACGATGCCGGCGACGATCGACTCGAACTCGAGCAGGCCGATCGCGGGGTCGAGGTGGTGGGCTGGGTCAGACAATGCGCAGCGCTCCGACGACGGTCACGCGGCGCACGCGCGAGAACGTTCGAGGCCTGGTCAGACCCTCGCCCGTCGGGCTCGCGATCGAAAACGAGGTGAAGCCTTCGCCGCCGTCGCCGAGCCCGGCGAAGTTGGGGCCGTTCGCGACCAGGATCGAGCAGTTCATGGCCCGCGCCATGGTCGTGATGGTGTCGACGTTCGTCGAATGGATCGACGCGGTGTGCCGGAAACCGTGCTCCGAGCGCACCGCCAGGTCGATGGCGGCTTCGACGTCTCTGACCCTCACGACCGGCATGACCGGCATCATCTGCTCTGTCCATACCAGGGTGTGTTCCGGGCGAACCTCGGCGACCAGCAGTCGGACGTCACCGTCGGAGGCGACGCCGATCTCGCGCAGCAGGTCGGTGGCGTTCTTGCCGATCCAGGCGGGGTTGATCGCCCCGGGCCTGTTCGGCGCGCCCATCTCGTTGAAGATCACCCGTTCGAGTCGTCGTAGCTCGTGTTCCTTCAGCCGGTAGGCCCCTGCGTTCGTCATCGCTCGCACCAACGCATCGGCGACGGACTCGACCACGATCGTGGTCTTCTCGTCGACGCACACGATGTTGTTGTCGAACGAGGCACCACGGACGATGTCGTGGGCTGCCTGGTCGATGTCGGCGGTCTGGTCGACCACGGCGGGTGGATTGCCCGGACCGGCGGTGATCGCCTTCTTGGGAGTGCGCAGCGCTTCGGTCACCACGGCCGGTCCGCCGGTGACCAACAAGACTCGGATGTCGGGATGTGCCATCAGATCTCGCGCCGAGTCGAGTGTCGGCTCGGGGGTTGCGGTGATCAGGTTCGGTGGGCCGCCGGCCCCGACGATGGCCCGGTTGAGCAGTTTGATGTTCTCCACCGAAACCAGTCGGGCGCCGGGGTGCACGTTGAACGTCACGGCGTTGCCGGCCGCGATCATCGCGATGCTGTTGTTGATGATCGTCGACGTCGGATTGGTCGTGGGTGTGATCGAACCGATCACACCGTACGGGGCGTACTCGGTGACCATCATGCCGCCGTCGCCGGTGACGGCCTGCGGCTCGAGATCCTCCGGACCCGGCGTCTTGACCGTGACGATCCGGTTCTTCTGGACCTTGTCCTCGGCGCGTCCCAGGCCGGTCTCGGCGTGAGCCAGGTAGGCCAGGCGCTCTCCCTCACGCAACATTGCGGCGCGCATCGCATCAACGATCACCCGACGGGATTCGAGCCCGAGGTGGCGGTACGCCTCGAACGCCGTGCGTGAGGCTCCGACAGCCGTGTCGATCGAGGGGTGGATGCCGTCGCCGAGAAGCCCTGAATCGGCTCGGAGTTCGTCAGCGGCGTGCAGAGCCCGCCCGGCGTTCCCCGACCCCTGTACGGCCGATACCCGGCTGCGCACTCGGTCGATGATCGCCTGGATCTCGGTGTCGTTCAACACGGGTTGCTCACTTCTCGTAGATCGTCTCGCCGTCGATCTCCCAGGTGTCGACGATCGCCATGACGACGGCGTCGCAGGGTCGATTCTGGGTCACGGCGGTCTGGCGGGCCGAACTACCCGACGCGTACATGACGACCTCGCCCACGCCGGCACCGACGGAGTCGACGGCCACCACATAGCCGCCGGTCTCGGTGTTGTCGATGTCGAGCTGGCGCACCACGAGCATCGTGAGCCCGTTCATGAGCGGCTCCTTCTGACTCGCCACGACGGTGCCGGTCACTCGGCCGAGCAGCATGGATTGCTCACCTCCCCGAGCAGAGCGCGACCGATGAGGGCTCGCACGGGCTCAGCTCGACTCGGCGGCGGCTTCGTCGGAACGACCGAGTGGGAGAACGACGTCGATGTTGACGTGCGGGCGCGCGATGACGTGGCTCGAGATGACCTCGCCGACCTTCTCGGCACCCCGGACGCCCGAGTCCACGGCCGCTTTGACCGCGGCGACGTCCCCACGAACGACGGCGGTGACGTAGCCGCCGCCGGTCGATTGGTACGACACCAGGTCGACCTTCGCTGCCTTCACCATCGCATCGGCGGCTTCGACCATCGCTGCGAAACTCCTGCATTCGATCATGCCGAGTGCATCAGCCATTTCTGGCTCCCTTCATCTGCTTTGTCTGATTGTGTGTTCGACCCGACGCGGCCCGAGGACTCGATCGGATCGGTCGCTCCTCACTCGCGGCCGTCCAGTGCTTCGAGCGACGCCACGGCGGCTCGCCACCCGACATCGATGTCTCGTTCCTCGCCACCGAGGAAGACCCGGCCCATTGCCCCCGCTGCTCGGACTTCGAGCACGTTGATGTCTGCGGCCTTCTCGGCCTCGTTCGCCGCGAGCGCCGCGTACCCGGCCGGCTCGCACTCGAGGACGTACAGCGTCTCGCCGGGAACGATCATGTGGCCGTGCCGCATCCGGTTGATGAGCTGGGCGTGGTGATCGTCGATGCGGCGGATGATCTGGCTCGACAGGATCTTGGGCTTCAGGCGTTCGGACTCGGTGAGGCCCACGGCGTCGAGGATCGCGGCACCCGCCGCCCGGGTCTCGGCCTGGTCAGGCGAATGGACTTCGAGCAGGCCGAAGTAGCGCTCGATGATCTGCATGCCGGGTTTCACGTCGGTGGCCTTCAGAGCCACGTCGGTCAGTCGGTTGATCTCGATCCCGGGTGACACCTCGACGTACAGCGACGCATCCCCTGCGAGTGGCAGGAACCCTTGCGCCACCGTGCCCAGGAAGGCGGCATACTGAGGCTGCAGGCTGTCGAGGAACGCGAACGATCGGATCTCAATACTTGTCGCCACCACGGTCCCCCTGATTGTCCACTTGATCTCCACTGACGATCTGAACGCCGGCCGACGCGCCGATCCGGCTGGCGCCGGCCGCGATCATGTTCTCGACATCGGACTTCGTGCGAACTCCACCCGACGCCTTCACGCCCATGTCGGGCCCGACGGTCTCTCGCATCAGTGCTACGTCGTACACGGTTGCGCCACCGCCGGTGAAACCGGTGGAGGTCTTCACGAAGTCCGCCTTCGCCTGCTTGGCGAGCGACGATGCGATCACCTTCTCCTCGTCGGTGAGGAGTGAGGTCTCGAGGATCACCTTCACGATGGCACCGGCTTCGTGCGCTGAGTCAACCACCTTCTCGATATCGGTGAGCACCGTTGCGTGATTGCCGGACTTGAGCGCCCCGATGTTGATGACCATGTCGACCTCACGGGCGCCGTCGCGTATCGCCCGGCGCGTCTCCAGGGCTTTGATCTCGGCGGTCGTCGCGCCGAACGGGAACCCGATCACCGAGCAGACCTTCACGTTGGCACCCCGAAGATTCGTGGCGGCCCGCTTCACCCAGGTGGGGTTCACGCAGACGGAAGCGAACTTGTACTGGTCGGCTTCCCGACACAGCTTGTCGATGTCGTCGGCGGTGGTATCGGGTTTGAGCGCTGTGTGATCGATGTACTTCGCCAGGTCGACGGGCACCTGAGAGGCGTCGCCGTGGAACGCGACCCGATCGGCTCCGTTCACCACGACATGACGCACGCCCTCGGGCGTGTCGCAGCGGTCGAGTTGGCCCGAGATCGTGTTGAGAACTTCTTTGGTGATGAGCTCGATGAGGAGTTCGCGGTCGAGCGGCTGGTCGATCATGCATCGGTCCTGACGTACAGCTCTTCGATCTCGTTGATGAGGGCCACGCGACGGAGGTGGCGGTCGCCGCCCCACGGCGTGGCCAACCACTCCTGAACGATCTGCCAGGCGAGCGCGGGACCGGTGAGGCCGGCTCCGAGCGTGAGCACGTTGGCGCGGTTGTGTTCGCGACTGTTCCTCGCCGTCGACAGGTCGTAACAGGCCGCCGCGCGTACGTGCGGGATCTTGTTGGCGACGATGGCAGAACCGATACCGGCACCGTCGATCATGATGCCCGCCGTGCACTTGCCCGTCGCGACCCGCCGGGCGACCGCGTGGGCGAAATCAGGGTAGTCGCACGCCTCGTTGCTTCCCGTGCCACAGTCGACCACGGCCCAGCCGGCCTCGACGAGTCTGGCCATCAGTTCCTGCTTGAGCTCGAAACCGCCGTGATCAGCGCCGATCGCCAGGCACTCGCCGTGTTCTCCGGAGCCGTCATCCGGGCCCAGGCTCGGTGTGGGCTCGTCGCCGGCCGTGCCATCGAGGACGCCCTCGAGCACACGTGCGACGAGGTCGCGTATCTCGCTCTCCAACTCGGTTCGTTGCGCGGCCATGGCTTCACCTGTCAGTCCCGTGAGATCATACGGTTCTGCACGGACTCCCGGAAATGGAGGAGCTGTGCGGTCAGCCGTCGACGAGGTCGTACCGGCCGCGCAGCCTCACGTCGCCCGAGGAATCGGCATCGCCGTCGATCGGTTCGAGCGTCACGGTCAGGGTGTCGAACGCCGGCTCGACGACACCGGCCCACAACTCGATCTCGTTGTTGCCGCCGCGCAGATGGAAGGTACCGGCGCTGACCCGTGTCGTGCCGTCGCTGACCCAGGCCTCGTAGTAGAAGCCGTCGGGCGCACCCGGCAAGCCGTCGGCGTCGAGCAGGATCTTCAGCCCGGCAGGCGTCGAGGACAACCGGACCCCCGCCGAGGCTCCAGGGGCGGCATCGGTCCCCGACAACGCGAAGACCGTTCCGTCAGTACTCCCACCTCCCCGATTCGCGAACGCGATGCCGGCGACGACGATCGCACTGATCGCGGCAGCGGCCAACCACCACGGCATGGTTCGACGGCCACCGGCGCCCTGCAATCGATGTTCCATGATCGAGCGAGGTGGCGCCGCGGTCGCGGCGATCGCCGACTCGGCAGCGATCGCCGCCACGACGGTGCCCTCGAGACCGGCCGGCGGATCGTCCCACAGATCGGCGGGCGCGAGGAATCGGGCGAGCATCGCCAGCTCGTGCGCGTTCGGCTCCTCGAGCGAGTCCAGGTGGTCGGTCATCGTGGTTCCTCGCCCTCCTGTACGTCGTAGCCCGTCCCCCGGTTCGCGGCGAGATGTGCGAGCGCCACGGCGAGGCGTTTGTGGGCGCGACCGGATCGCGATTTCACGGTTCCCAGCGGGATCCCGAGATCCGCGGCGATCTGTTCGTGGGTGTAGCCCATCAGATGTGATCGCCGCACCACCTCGCGTTCGGCGTCCGGCAGCGCGTCCACCGCACGACGGATCTCGAAGCGTTCCCACGTTCGCTCGAACGTCTCGCCGTCGACCCCTATCTCGACCTCGGGTTCGTGTCCGCCCCGCGTCGGCTTGGTCTCGGAACGGACGGCGTCGATCGCGGTGTGGCGAGCGATCGAATACAGCCACGGCGCGATCTCATGGCTCCCCTCGAAGCGCCTCGCCGCCCTCCATGCCTTCACGAAGGTCTGCTGCACGACCTCGGCGGCGAGCTCCCGATCTCGCACGATCGAGCGCGCCACCGTGTGTACCGCTCCGGCGTAGCTTCGATACACCTCTCGAACGGCCTCCGGATCGCCGGCCTTGTAGCGCTCGATGAGGTCCGGCATCGGCGCCATGATGGCACGCGATCGATCGGTGGCGGCGCCGACCTCGCCGACGAGAACCCGCTGTGGCGACCTGCGAGACCCCGGATCTGGCCGTCGTGGTCGGGTCGTGGCAACATGCCGGCGTGGTCGAGCGATCGTTCGTGGACGTCGATCGGGGTGCGATCGAGTACGAGTTCCGCCCAGGGGATGGTGGTCCGGTGCTCGTCTTCCTGCACGAAGGGCTCGGCTCGATCGACCTCTGGAGGGGTGTTCCGGGAGCGGTGGCCGACGCTCTCGGTGGGGTCGGAGTGCTCGTCTACGCTCGTCACGGATACGGAGCGAGCGCCCCGGCGGCATTGCCGCTACCGGTGACGTACATGCACCACGAAGCCGATGTGGTGCTCACCGGACTGCTCGCCGCACTCGATGTGACACGACCCGTGCTGGTCGGGCACAGCGATGGCGCCTCGATCGCGCTGCTCTACGCCGGCGCCGGCCGACCGGTGACAGGCATCGTCGGGCTCGCACCCCACGTCTTCGTCGAGGACGAGACGATCGCCGGGATCGAGGCGGTCCGCGACGTGTTCGCGACGTCGAACCTCGTCGAGCGCTTCGCCAAGTACCACCGAGATCCGACAGCGATGTTCCGCGGATGGAACGATGTCTGGCTCGACCCTCGGTTCCGTTGCTGGAACATCGAGGACCGACTCCCGTCCATCGACGCCCCTGTGTTGCTGATCCAGGGCACCGACGACGACTACGGAACCCTCGCCCAACTCGACGCCATCGAGCGCGGTGTCAGCGGCCGGGTCGATCGGCTCGAGATCGATGGTGCCGGCCACTCGCCGCACCTGGACGCTCGCGACTTGGTGGTCGCGGCGATCACGTCGTTCGTGTCGGATCTCAGCGCTGGATCAGACCGCCGAAGTGGCCCATCGCCGACAGCTCGTCCATGAACGCCTCGCTGTAGGCCTCCGCCGGTTTCGCTCGGAGGAGTTCGTCGATGTCGTGGGCGTCGTGTCCGACGAGGATGCGCCATTCGCCCGACCTCACCCCGTCGAGGATGATCGTCGCAGCATCGGCTGCGGACGTCGGTGCGTCGTTCTCGAACGATTCGACCCGCATCGTCATGAGGTTGCGGACATCCTCGTCGGACGCCGCCGAGGCGTCGATCCCGCGTCGTCGCAGCATGGCGCGGATCTCGGCGATCTGTTCCGTCCCGAGCTCTTTCGGGTCGCGACCGAACTCGACCATCGAGTTGCGGGCGATGAACGTACCGATGTGACCGGGCATGACGACCGCGGCCGTCAGGTGCGGTGCGTTCACACGAAAGTCGACGATGAGTGCTTCGGTGAGGCCCCGGACGGCGAATTTCGCAGCGCTGTAGGCGGTATGGGCGCCGGTCGGGCCGAGGCAGGCCCACAACCCGTTGATGCTGCTCGTGTTGACCACGTGGCCCCGCTCGGCCGCGAGCAGCATCGGCAGGAACGAGCGGACACCGTTGAGGACACCGCCCCAGCACACCTCGAAGACGCGATCCCACTCGGCACGATCGCCGGCCACGAGACTGCCGCCGCCACCGATGCCGGCGTTGTTGAACAGCAGGTTGATCGACTCGCCGAACTCGGCCTCCACGTGTTCGGCGAAGGCGTCCATGTCGGCAGCAACGGCGACGTCTGCGCGAAACGTCGTGAGGTGGGTACCGGCCGGCGCATCGGCTCGGGCGAGGTGGACCGAATCGTCCATGTTCTCGGCGGAGATGTCGCAGGTCGCGACGTGGCACCCGTTCGCCGCGAGCTGGCACACGAGCTCGCGGCCCATGCCGGTGCCGCCGCCGGTCACGACCGCCACGAGACCGGCGAGGTCAGTGATCGGCGCAGCTGGTGTCACGCTCGGACCTGACGGAAGTACTTGGGGTTCGGGGACACGGCCTCGACGTCGCCGCCCGCGTCCTTCCAGCCGTTGAACCCGACCGTGAGGTGGGCCACGTTGGTGTAGCCCAGATCTTGCAGGACGTCGGCGGCGAGCGCCGACCGTGCCCCGCCGGCGCAATGGAGGACGTACCGACGATCGAAGTCGAGCCCGTCGCGGTAGTACGGGGACTCCGGGTCGAACCAGAACTCGAGCATGCCGCGTGGCATCGACGAGGCGCCGGGGATCGCTCCACGTTCCCACCGCTCGCGCACGTCGCGGATGTCGACGACGGTGACGTCGCCCGCCTCGATCTCGGCTCGGAGCTGTTCGACGGTCAGCTCCTCGATCCGCGACTTGGCCTCGGCGACGAGATCGTTGATCGTGCGACGTCCCATCAGGCTGCGATCCCTGACCTCTCGAGGACATGGACGCCGCAGGCGGATCCGAGTCCGATGACGTGTGCGAGACCGACTCTGGCCCCCTCGTCACTCGCGCTCATGTGGGGACGTCCTTTCTCGCCCGAACCGTCAACACGGTTCGAATCCGTAGCTGATCGCTTCGACACCGTGGTCGTCGGTGCCCATCGAGTACGTCGCCAGCCGGACGAGTGCCACGTGATCCGGATCGGGCGATTCGGCTCGCAGGCGGAGCGGTGTCGGTCATGTCGCCTCCGTGAAGGGTCCGATCAACAGATCATCGACGGATCGACCGATCAGCGACGAGTCGGAGCATGCCGGGTGAGCGTTTCGGCGACAGCCACGTAGTCTCGGCGTCCGTGCGACGACGCGTCCGGCTCACCACTCGCGCAACGCTCGTGATGGCGGTCGGGTGGTTGTCGGCGGCGATCGTCGCATCGGCGGCAGGTGGGTTCGTCGCCCGAGTCGATCGACACCCAGATCGACTCGATCGGCACCCGCGGTCGTTGTCGGTGGTGGCGGTCGGAGACTGGCTGCCGGAGAACAGCGTGAACGCCGCGGCGGCAGGGTTCGCGCGACCGGGCGTGCGGTTCGATCACGAGCCGCTGCTCCGACCGATCGCCCCGATGATCGGTGCGGCGGATCTCGCGATCTGTCACATGGAGACTCCGATCGGCGGGCCGGTCGACGCGGTGGGTTTCGGGGGCGCACCCCGGCCGGGCGTACGTTGATCGCGGCTCCGTACGAGGTCGCCGACGATCTGGCACGGGTCGGCTTCGATCGGTGCAGCACCGCGTCGAACCATTCGTACGACCTCGGCGAAGCCGGCGTCGCCACCACGTTGCAGGCGCTCGACGACGCGGGGCTCGGATCCGTCGGCACGGCCCGCAACGCCGCCGAGGCCGAGCCGGAGATGTTCGTCGTCGACGAGATCGGGGTCGCGCACCTCGCCTACGCACTGAACTCGAACACGAGTTGGCCGCGCAACGAGTGGAGCGTGCGTCGTGTGCGCGATGCATCGTCGATCTCGACCGACGTCGACGCCGTTCGACGCCGCGGTGCCGAGATCGTGATCGTGAGCCTTCACGTGTTCGCGGAGATGAGATCCACGCCGACTCCCGACGATCGCACGTTGGTCGAGGCGATGCTCGCCCAGACTCCGGTCGATCTCGTCGTGATGCACGGACCGCACACGGTGCAACCGATGGAGATCGTCGACGGGGTGCCAGTGTTCTGGAGTCTCGGGAATCTTGTGTCGGGCATGGGTGTTGAAGGGCGCGGCAAGTACAGCGATCTTCGCAGTCTCGACGGTCTGGCCGCCGCGGTACGGTTCACCGAACGGGCGGATGGTTCATTCGCCGCCGATGCCTCGCCCGTCGGGCTGTGCCAGATGTTCGAGAGCCGCGTCGTGTATCACGGACGGTCGAGCGTCGCTGACGTGAAGCTCGCGGCGCCGATTCGCAGACAGATCGAGGCGTGCCTGGCCCGCTCGGAGGCCACCGTCACCGGTCTCGACTGACCGAGGTGCCGGCGTCTCCTGACTCAGGTGGACAGGGCGCCGCGGAGGATCGATCGGCCGGAGTGCTGGGCGTCGCCGTCGCGGGGTTCGACACTGATGTCGACGACCGAGAACTGGTCGGGGTCGTACCCTGCCGGAACCGCGAAGGTGTGGTCTGTCGCGTCGATGATGCCCAGCGAGACCAGATCGGCGACACTGCCGTCCTCGTCGGGCTCGATGAGCCAGAGCTCGAGGTCGGCCGGCTCGTCCGTGGTCGGCAACTCGGCGGCGTCGAAGGCGATGAGGTAGCTCCCGTCGTCCTGCAGCAGGCGCACGCGGGCGGATGCGGCGGCGCCGAGCTCATCGAACTGGTCGGCGTCGTAGCCGAGCACGGCGGTGGCGACCACGGTGGTGTCGTTGCCTCGCGTGGCGGTGATCACGAGTGCACCGGCGACGACCAGCACGGCTGCTGCAGCAGCGAGCAGCATCGATGGACGGCCCATGTGGCGGCGTCGGCGATGATCGTCGAGCGATGCGATCGTGGGCTGGTCGATCCTGGGTGCCGGCGACGCCGGTGTCTCGCCGATCTCGGCGGCGATGCGATCCCAGAGATCGGTGGGCGGGTCGACCAGGGTGAGGTCCTCGGGGTCGAGTGCTCTCAGCGTGACTGCGATCTGGTCGAGCTCGCGGTCGAGCGTGTGGTCATCAGACATGTGTCGACTCCATGTGCTCCTTGATTCGGAGCAGACCCCGTCGGATATTGCTCTTGACCGTGCCGAGGGGTGTCCCGGTGCGATCGGCGATCTCCTGGTGGGTGAGATCGTGAATGAAGGCCAGCTCGACGAACTCGCGTGTCGAAGATGGAAGTTGGCGCAGGCCGTCGGCAACCAGCATTCGATCGGCGATGCGTTCGACGCCGGGATGATCGTCGGTCGGTGTCGCAGCGGTCTCGTCGGCCCGGCGGTCGGCGTGGCGGCGCTCCGACCGGAGGTGGTCGATGATGCGGCGCTTGGTGATCCCGACGAGCCACGCAGCCAGCGCGCCGCGGCTCGGGTCGAACTGGTCTCGGCCTCGCCACGCACTGACGAAGACGTCTTGAGCGACGTCTTTGGCGGCTTCGTGATCGAGGGAGCGACGGCAGATCGAGAACACGAGGGATCCGTGCGCCGCATACACCGCCGAAAGGTCGGCACTTCCGGCAGCGAACAACACATCGAGTGACTGTGGCTGCGTGTCTGGTGGCATCGCCGGCACATGGTGAGCGTACCGGCGACACGGGCCACGTAGAAGTCGAGTTGGTCGTCGGGCGAGAGTGGTGGTCATCGGCAAGGAGGTGGATCGGTGTGCGCTACGAGTTTGTGTCGGAGAGCGACGACATTGGGGGTGCCGGCGCAGGGCCGGCACCCCCGTGGCCGTCATCAGCCGGCTGCCGGGGGGAGCAGGACGGTGTCGATGACGTGGATGACGCCGTTGCTGGCCTCGACGTCCACGGCGGTGACGGTGGCGTCGTTGACCATGACGGTGTCGCCGTCGACGCTGATGTCGACCGTGGCACCGTTGACGGTCTCGACGGACTGGCCGTCGAGGGTGACGACGTCGGTGCTGGGCACTTCGCCGGCGACCACGTGGTAGGTGAGGATCGAGGTGAGGGTGTCGGTATCGGCGAGGAGTTCGTCGGCGGTGAGGCCGAGGCTCTCGAGTGCGGCGGCGAAGGCGTCGTCGGTCGGTGCGAAGACGGTGAACGGACCGTCGCTGTTGAGGGTGTCGACGAGGCCGGCGGCCTGTACTGCGGCGACCAGGGTCGAGAAGCCGTCGGTCGACGAGGCGACCTCGACGATCGTGCCGGGAGCCTCTGCCATCTCGTCCTCGCTCATCGAGTCCTCGCTCATCGAGTCCTCGGTCATCTCGTCTTCAGCCATCTCGTCGGCCGGGGGGAGCAGGACGGTGTCGATGACGTGGATGACGCCGTTGCTGGCCTCGACGTCCACGGCGGTGACGGTGGCGTCGTTGACCATGACGGTGTCGCCGTCGACGCTGATGTCGACCGTGGCACCGTTGACGGTCTCGACGGACTGGCCGTCGAGGGTGACGACGTCGGTGCTGGGCACTTCGCCGGCGACCACGTGGTAGGTGAGGATCGAGGTGAGGGTGTCGGTATCGGCGAGGAGTTCGTCGGCGGTGAGGCCGAGGCTCTCGAGTGCGGCGGCGAAGGCGTCGTCGGTCGGTGCGAAGACGGTGAACGGACCGTCGCTGTTGAGGGTGTCGACGAGGCCGGCGGCCTGTACTGCGGCGACCAGGGTCGAGAAGCCGTCGGTCGACGAGGCGACCTCGACGATCGTGCCGGGAGCCTCTGCACCCGGATCCTCGGTGGGCGCGACCGGAACATCGGCCTCGTCGTTGCCATCATCGCCGCAGGCGGCGAGGGTGAGAGCGAGTGCGCCGGCGACTGCGGCGAACTTGGCGGTGCGGGTACGCATGGTGGGGGGTCCTCCGTGTTGTTGGTTGAACGTTTCTACGAAACGCAGTGGCGATCTGGATGCCGACCGTCGTGTGACGGTCGTCACGTTCGACTCCCGAGCGGGTCGACCATGACGCCAGTCGGGTCTGCTTCGGGCACAACGTCCCTTCCCTGAGTGCGAGCTTGCGGGCAGACTGGGCGACGTGAACGCCGATGACGTCCAGCACGCAGGTCTCCGCACGTGGGTCGACGAGATGGCAGCGCTGTGCCAGCCCGCCGATGTCCACTGGTGCGACGGATCCGACGAGGAGTACGACCGGTTGTGTCAGCAACTGGTCGATGCCGGGACCTTCACCCGTCTGAACCCCGAACTCAGGCCAAACAGCTACCTCGCCCGAACCGATCCATCCGATGTCGCCCGAGTCGAGGACCGCACCTACATCTGCAGTCGTTCGCGCACCGACGCCGGTCCGACCAACAACTGGATGGATCCGGCGGCGATGCGGTCGATCCTCGACGACCGGTTCCGAGGTTCGATGCGCGGGAGGACGATGTACGTGATCCCGTTCAGCATGGGTCCGATCGGGTCGCCGATCGCCCAGCTCGGGGTCGAGATCACCGACTCCCCGTACGTCGTCGTGAACATGAAGATCATGACGCGCATGGGCGCCGCCGTGTACGACGTGCTCGGTGCCGACGGTGATTTCATCCCGTGCATGCACACCGTCGGCGCGCCGCTCGCCACGGTCGACGGCGCCGTCGAGGCCGACGTCGAGTGGCCGTGCAATCCGGACGACAAGTACATCGTGCACTTCCCCGAGTCCCGCGAGATCTGGTCCTACGGCTCCGGCTACGGCGGCAACGCACTGCTCGGGAAGAAGTGCCTGGCGTTGCGCATCGCCTCGGTGATGGCCCGCGACGAGGGATGGCTCGCCGAGCACATGCTCATCATGGGTGTCCACGAGCCGTCCGGCGACACGACCTACGTTGCGGCTGCGTTCCCCAGCGCATGCGGGAAGACGAACTTCGCGATGATCGAGCCACCGCCGGCATTCGCCGACGAGGGATGGAAGGTCACGACGGTGGGCGACGACATCGCCTGGATCAAGCCCGGACCCGACGGCAAGCTGTACGCCATCAATCCCGAGGCCGGCTATTTCGGCGTCGCGCCCGGAACGTCGATGGCGACCAATCCATCGGCCATGCAGACTGTCAGCGCCAACACGATCTTCACGAACGTGGCCCTCACCGACCAGGGCGACGTGTGGTGGGAGGGAATGGACGGTGATCCCCCGGAGCGCGCGATCGACTGGCGAGGCAACGACTGGACGCCTGCCAGCGACACCCCGGCGGCCCATCCCAACGCCCGCTTCACCACACCTGCGTCGCAGAACCCCGTGATCGACCCCGACTGGGACGATCCGAAGGGGGTGCCGATCTCCGCGTTCGTCTTCGGTGGCCGCCGCTCGGGCACGATGCCGCTCGTGGTGCAGGCGTTCAACTGGGCGTACGGCGTGTACCTGGCAGCGACGATGGGCTCAGAAACCACGGCTGCAGCCTTCGGGCAGCAGGGCGTCGTGCGGCGCGATCCGTTCGCGATGCGCCCGTTCGCCGGCTATCACATGGGCGACTACTTCAATCACTGGTTGTCGTTCGGACGCAACATCCAGAACCCGCCGCGCATCTTCGGTGTCAACTGGTTCCGCCGCGATGCCGATGGGGGGTTCTCCTGGCCCGGCTTCGGTGAGAACATGCGCGTGCTGCAATGGATCGTCGAGCGCGCCAGGGGCCGGGCCGTTGCGGTCGAGGGTCCGCTCGGTTGGATGCCGCGATACCAGGACCTCAACTGGAAGGGTCTCGAGGACTTCGGTGAGCCGCAATTCCGCGATCTCATGTCGGTCGATCGCGAGGACTGGCACGATGAGCTACTCCAACACGAGGAGCTGTTCATGCGGCTGTACGACCGGCTCCCCAAGGAGATGCCGGCGATCGAAGATCTCATCACGTCGGCGCTGTGGCGCTCCCCCGAGCACTGGGAGATGAACCCCGACCCGACCTGATCTCCGAGTGCGACCGCGACTGCGTGGTGCGCTCGATCGAAGCCGGCTCACTTGGCTGCTGTGACCAGCGGTCACGGACCCGCTTGCACGGTGGCATCCCGGGTGAGCGCCGTGCTGCGGACTCGCTGAGGCGCTCGACTGCCAGGTTCGACGGACGTGCGTCCGAGGACGGGGTGGCGCTTGGACGTACCGATGGGCTCTGGTGCAGTGGGGCCGAGCGTCGGACGATATGGGTGGAGTCCACGGCGTTCACCTTCCTCATCGACGTCGATGGCGGCATGACGGGGCATTCCGACTCGTGCGAGTCGCGGACCGGTGCCCGTCGGCTCGCGTCCAGCGCGCTCGGCGCAGCCGCGGTTGCGGCGGTCGTGTCTCCGGCTGACGCCCTGCGCTCTGTGGAGGCGTTCCGGGTCACAGCCCGATCGACACGTCGCATCCGGGTCGACACGAATCCATCCGATCTGCTTGCAGCGATCCGCGCTCAGCAACCGGCGATGCCGATCCCGCCCGACGTCGCAACGGCGACGGCAGTCGAGGTGGCGGCCTCTGGACGATGTCGACCACCGGCCCTCTGCGGTTGGACATGACGCGCAGCTCGCGGTGTCGACCTCCACAACGCGCTGCAGCAGTGGCAGATGTTGCAGACGATGTGGAACCTCTCCGAGATGCTTCCAAGACACGGCGATGGCCGTCGTCCGCAAGATCGGATAGCGCCAGAGCAGTTCGTCGTCGACCACCGGGATCCCTCAGCGTCATTTCGCAGCACTTGTCTGCCCCGCGGCGCCCGATGCGGGCGTGCCGATTTCCTGCGCGCAGGTCGCTGCGGGCACGCCGATCTTGCGACGACGATGCGCATCGAACAACTGCGGAACGATCGGTGCGTCACGAAGCTGCCACTCGGTCGCGATCGCCCTGGCCCGCCTACCCGGCGGCGGTCGAGCCCCGGAGGTGTTTCGTCCTCGCATGGCCCTCGGTCCGTCACCGCCGCCGGATCCCTCTACGACTGCTCGTCGTTGCCGGACCCGTGGTCGCCGAGCCCGAGCAGCCGAACGACGTCGGCCAACTCGGCCCGGGCCCAGGTCAGATCGGTCTCGGTGGCGGCGTAGACCCGGAGATCCGGATCGAGCTCGAACGCCCGCTCCAGGTCGGCGACAACACCGTCGGGCTGCTCACCCCGCGACCGGGCGCAGGCCCGATTGAACACCGCGGCGACGTTGTCGGGGTTGGTCTCGAGAGCCGCCGTGTAATCGGCCACCGCCGCCTCCACGTCGCCGAGCTCGAGCAGGGCCAGGCCTCGATCGACCCGGTAACCGTCGTTGAGCGGATCGAGCACCAGCGCGCGGGTGGCGTCGCCGACCGCCTCCTCGAACCGCCGGAGCTCGAAGGCCGCCCGGGAGCGGAGGGCCCACAGCTCGGCGTGCTCGGGCTGCAGATCCAGCGCCTCCGCGGCAACGGCGAGGACGTCCTCGTGAGCCTCGGCCATCGCGAGGATGGACGCCCGACTCTGCTGAGCCACGAACCGGACCGTCGGGTCGGGGTGATCGGCGAAGCGATCGAGGTCTGCCAGCGCGGCCTCCACGTCGCCGAGGACGGCCCGGAGGGAGGCGCCCAGTAGTCGTGCCCGGAGGTTGTCATGGTCCCGCTCGAGCACCTCGTCGTAGCACCCGAGCGCATCTTCCGGGCGCTGCTGGGCGAGCCGGACGCCGGCCAAACCGAGCCACCCGGCAGTCCGGTCAGGATCCAGCTCGATCACCCGCTCGAAGTCGGCGGCTGCGTCGTCGGTTCGGCCGGCGGCGGCTCGGGCCGCGGCCCGCTCGGTCAGCCAGTCGGCAGCGAGATCGGTGATCGCGGCCGCCGGTTCGCCGTCCACCTGCTTGCGGACCGCGGCGAGGACGGTTTCGGCGTGATCGGCGAGCTGCTCGATCGAGGAACGCTGCGGGAGGACGGCCGGCTCGGCGTCGACCTCCGGTAGTTCGAAGACCCGGGCCTCGGCGGGCACGTGCTCGGCGTCGCCGGGTGGGTGGAACGGTGCAGCCAGCCGCTCAGCCCCGGTCAGGTGGAAGGCGGCCCAGTGGAGGGGGTGAGCGAAGGGGTGATCGGGCCCTGCGGCCAGCCGGGCCGCAGCGGTGTCGATCTCGATGAGCTGCCGGGGCGACTCGGCTGCGGCTCGGATCGACTCGAGGATGTCGATCGCCTCCTGGCGTCCCATGCGGCGAAGCCGGTGACGGGTGTCATCGACGACGTCGAGGACGGACGGCTCGGCCCCGGAGGAGACGAGCATCCGATAGAACAGATCGCTGAAGACGAGGGCGACGTCGTCCCGGATCTCCCACATGGGGCTGACGACCGCCCCGACGCCGGCAAGGGTCAGCGCTGCCGGAAGTCCCGAGTACTCGTCGACCGTCGAGGCCGCCGCCGTCAGGCCGACCTCGCACGACGACAGCACCACGAGCCCGCAGCCGGAGAGCGCGCCGTCGACGAGGAGGTCACCGGCGCTCCACAGCTCGGCGCACCGCAGGGGCCGGCCGATGCCGCCCTCCTCGGTCAGGGCGTACTGGCCGAAGAGGGTACCGGTGGGCCCATGGTCGAGCCGGAGCTCCACCAACTCCTGACTGGGCCAGTAGCGCCGCTCCAGTCGACCCTGTCCGGGGATGTCGGCCTGCCGCACGGTCTCCATGGCCACCCAGGTGCTCCCGGCCAGTCGGTGGACCTCACGCCATTCGGCGTCGGCGGCCAACTCGGTCAACAGCTCATCGGTCGGTTGCCCGTGTCCCCGCGGTCGCGGATGGGTTTCGAGCGCCGAGTTGACAGGGGTGGAAAAGTCGGACCGCCCGTGGCCGGCGAAGTGGAGGACGCCGACCCCTGCCGCCGCTGCCCGAACCGCCTCCTGGGTCGCCAGTGACCCTTCCAGTTCAACGACCTCCGAGCCGCCGCCGGAGAGCAGGTCGGCGACCCGTCGGGCCTCGGGACCAGCCAAGGGCAGATCCTTCGTGGGGTCGCCGACCACGAGCGCCCGATCGCTGATCGTCCGGCGGCCGACCCGGGCGCTGAGGACCTGTGCCGCCGACGGTGCCACCATCACCTGATAGGCGTTGAACGCCGGCAGGGCCCAGAACGGCACCAGCTGCCAGACACCGTGGGGGACGATCGTCAGCCGACGCACGGCTTGTTCTCGCAGGCTCGCTGCCACCGGCCGCGCCACCAACCGGTCGGCGACGTCGAGGCAGCGGACCAACGCTTTGCCGGGGTCGACGCCGAGGCGTAGCCGAGTGCCGATGGCAGCGACCCACCCACCGTTCGTCGAGAGCAGGGTGGCGACGAATTCGGCCAGCTGGTCCGGGCCGATCCGCTCGACATGGGCCGGCTCGTCTCGGCCCGGCAAGACGACCGCCACCGCCAGCCCGCCGCCGAACTCCCCCAGAACGACGGCGGCCTCGTTCTCGTCGAGGACCGCCGCCAGCTCCGCGAGGCTCGGGCGAGCCAGCCCACCGTGACCGACCTTCTCCCGGGTCTGCCGATATGTCTCCAGCAGGCTGGAGAGCTGTCCGGCCGGGTCGGTCTCCTCGAGCCCCCAACCGTGAGGTGGGGCGAGGCCGCGCGAGACGGCGTGAATGTCGGTCTCGAGGTCGCGGAGGAAGTCCCCGAGCGGGCTCGACCGCAGCTCCGCCTGGTAGCGGAAGCGCAAGCTCTTCGCCAGGTCGATGATCGCGAACGCCCCGTCCACGTCGCCGGTCTCGAACTTCGCGGCAGCGGCCAGGCTCAACGCGTCCGCATAGCTCTCGCCGGCCCAGGCGACGTCCTCGTCCCGAACCGCTCCCACGTACCGGTCCTCGAGCGATTCCAGGACCTCGTCGAGGGCGTCCACGGCGGCATTTGGGTCGCCCTCGGCCAACAGCCGGCGGGCCCGATCCTTGGCGAACAGGACCAGGCCCTCGTGCCCGACCCGGGTACCCGCCAGCCGCTCCGGCATCATCGACACCTTGGGCGGAGCCGTCGGCTCCGGCGCCCCCTCAGCGTCACGGTCGGTCCCACCCACCGCCTCGAGCAGGCCTCTGACGGCAGCGGCGGCGACCTCGTCTTGTGCCTCCTCGACCATGCTCGTCAGATGGACCGCGGCCCGCCGGTTGAGCCGCTCGGCCGTCAGCTTGTCGCCTGCCCGATCCGCGGCCCGGGCCCGGAGGACGAGGTGGTTGGCGGCGGCCCGGTGGAAGCGGGAGATCTCTCCGAGCTCGGGACTGGCCGCGATGGCCTCCCCGACGGTGATCAGCTGCTCGGCCCGCGCCTCCGGAACCAGCGAGTGGTCGACGAGCCCGGAGATCCCGGTCACGACCTCGCTCATCGCCCTTCGGGTCGCCTCGGCGTCGCCAGGAGCGGCGGCCGCCATGTCGAGGCTCTCGACGATCAAGCGGTGCAGCCCGTCCACGACCCGGTCGAGGTCGCGCCGCGGATGGCCGGGGGGAAGCGCCACGACGGCCCCGGCTGCCAGCCGCGCGACCGCCACGTTCTCGTCGAGGAACTCGAGCATCATGCGGGCCCTGGCCTCGACCTCGTCGGCCCGTTCGGTCACGAGGTGGCCCCGGTACCAGCTGTCGACGACGGTGCGGTACACCGAGCCGACGGCGCGGTAGGGGATGGCCGCCTCCTCGCCCAATGCGCCGGGCAAGAGGTCGATGGCGGCCTCGGTGTAGCGCACGAGCAGCAGACCCCACCGGCCGAGACCGGCCACCCCGATCTCAACCCGTCGATCCGGCTCGGCCGTGGCCACGGCCATGACCGAGCCCTCGAGCCCGCCGATCTCGTCCATCGTGAGTGTCCGGCCGACGGCTTCGGCGAGGTCGGTGCCGAGTCGGCGCAGCCTGGCGGTGGCGAGGAGGAGCTCGAGCTGCGCGTCCCGCTCGGCGGCCCGTTCGGCCAATCCTCGCCGTCGCAGCCGGCGACGGTAGGGCGGCCAGATGGCGGCCAGAACGCGCTGGAGGCGTGACTGCGCCACGACCGGTCAGGGCGCGCAGGCCCAGTAGCGCCCGCGTTCGGTGTCGTACTCGTGCAGTGACGCCCTCTGGCTCGGCTTCAGCCCCTGCAGCAGGTAGAAGACGTCGGAGAGGATAGATCGGTTGTCACCGATGTAGCTGTGGCCCAGCAGCCCGGTGTCGACGGCGTGGGCGTCGATCGACTGAACGCCGCGGGCGATGAGGATGCCGCCGTCGGAGTCCCCCGCCCGCCGATAGCGCCCGTGGATCGCCGCCGAGGCCTTGAGGGCCCAGTCGTCGGAGGACGCGTACAGGGCGCAGGTGCCGGAGCAGCCCCCGAACTCGGCCGCGAGCTGCCGGAAGGTGTCGGCGTCGATGTCGGGGGCGGCGAAGACGACAGTGTGGACCGGGGCGTCGTCGCCGTCGCCGGTCGCGGTCACGTCGGCCAGCGTCTCGGCCACGAGCCGGCCGCCCATGCTGTGGGCCACGATGTGGAGGCGGCGGAGCGCGAGGCGGGTGCGGCAGAGCCCGACGAAGTCGCGGTAGTTGGCCTCGGACCACCGGACCTGGTTCTCGTCCTTCGTGTAGCCCCCGGCGGTGCCGTTGGACGGCCAGCTGTAGAAGAGCGGCACGCCCTGGAACCCGAGGTCGTAGGCGATCTGGGCCGCCCGCTCGAGCCCGGCGGCAAACGGCACGTTGTACCCGTGGACGAACGTCAAACCCTCGGGGACCGCAGCATCAGCGGCAGCCCGCCCCGCCGCGGCGACGAAGGCGTCGCGGTCGAGCACGGACAGGTCATCGATGACGACGTGCTTTCCCGGGCGGGGCTTGCCGAAGATGACCCGCCACCACGGCGGCTTCTCGATCTCGCCCATGCGGTGATCGTCGGGGATGCTCACCCAGCCGATTCCGAACGAACCCGGACCCCGGCCGGTCCCGAACCTTTCGGCCGGATCGGCGCGACCAGTGTCGTCCCGGCAAGTCCCGAAGAAGACGGGGACGACAACCTGCCGCTCCCGCTGCTCGAACAGCGGGCTCAGCACCCTGGTCCCCGATCTCGTCGGCGTCTCGGACGTGGCCGCGATGGCCGAGACGAGGCGCTGATAGACCTCGGGGTGTTCGGCGAACTGGGCGAGGATCCGGTCGACGGTGGGCCCGGTGTCGGCGTCGGCGCCGGTGTCGGCGTCCAGTTGTCGGAGCAGGGGCAGCAGCGCGCGCTGAAACGCTTCCCACTCGTCGCCGAGCAGGTCGGGGAACTCGGGCCAGAGCTCGGCGATCACTGCGCTGATGGCGTCGTCGATCATGACGTCCTTCGCTCACCCCGGAGGTCCAGCCCGGGTAGGACCTCGAAACAGCGGACGCTCGATGACGGCCTCCCGAGCGCTGGCAGCACAGCTGGGGCGGCCTTGGAATTCCCGACGAGTTCGGCTTCGTCCACCGCGCGAACGTACCTCAACGTACCTCGCGACGGTTTCGCACGTCGGGGCGCAACGTACCGATCGTGCGTGGCCGCTGCTTGCTCGGTGGCGCCCGGATCGCACTCGGTCGACTCTTCAGGGCAGTCATCCTCGCTACCGCCATCGTGGAGCTCCTTTCGCCTGCGAGTGCGTGAGGATTGCGACAGGACGCTCCGACGTGCCGATCTGCGCGCATCACGGAGGCGACCGGATAATCGGCGACACGTTCGCCGGGGGCAGGTTCGGGGCCCTCGACCAGTTGCTTCGAGTGGCATACTCGTGGCACGATGATGGCATGGCTCGAGTCCGAATCAGCACGACGGTCGACAGTGAGTTGCTTGCCGATGCCCGTCGAACCCACGCCGGCTCGTCGGATGCGCAACTGATCGACGATGCGTTGACCGCACTCCTTGCTCGCTACCGGTCTGCAGAGATCGACGAGGTCTATGCGGCTGCCTACGCCGCCCATCCTCTCGACGAGGCCGACGAGTGGGGAGATCTCGACTCGTTCCGCCATGCTGCCGCAGCGACATGAGCGACGTGCCGCGGCGGGGCGAGGTCTGGTGGTGCGAACCACCCGAGATCGGACGCCGGCCGGTCGTGGTTCTGTCGCGGGACGCGGCGATTCCGCGTGTGCGTCGCGCCCTGGTGGCTCCGTGCACGACGACGATCCGGGGCTTGCCGAGCGAGGTCGTGCTTGAACCGGGCGACGATCCAATCGGCCATCGGAGTGCTGTCAATCTCGATTCGGTGGAGTCGGTGTCGATCGGCGTGCTCGTCGAACGTCTCGGTTCGCTGAGCGGGGTCAAGATGCGTCAGATCTGCGCAGCGCTCGCCGTTGCGACCGACTGCGCCTGACATCGACGGTTTGACATCGACGGTTTGACATCGACGGGCTGACATCGACGGGCGGACATCGAGCGGCGTTCGAGGCCGGGCGCGAGTGCCGCCGGCACCGTGCGCGGATCCAGCGTTCGGAGAAGCCTGCACAGGGGTTCGGCGTCGCAGGTCATGGGTCACGTGGGCGACCACGACGTGCCGACGTCAGCGGGTCGGTGGGGGCCGGTCGTTGCTCTGAACGGTCAGCGGGTCCCGCCGGCGGGTCACCACACTCGTCATCGTGACCGACTGGCGCGACGGCGTCCGCTCATCTCGCCGGGCTGAACGGTCTCCTGACGGCAGAGCGAGACCCGCATCGCCGCCGGATATCGAGCTGTGAGTCTGTGGACGCCGCTCGTGTGGATCGGTCAGGGTTGGCGTCGGCGCTCAACGGCCTTCGTCCGGGTCGCCGGGTGGTTCGGGCGACTTGGCGAGGGCGCGGCGGGCCGATGCTTGTTGGCCGTCATCTTCGTAGTGCACCGTCACCGATTGGAAGCCCTTGAACTGCTGGGAGTTGACCGCGTCGAGGTAGGCGCGTCGGTCGGCGTCGGTGAGGTCGACGTTGTCCGTGAACGGTGTCAGCAGCGCTCGGGGGTACAGCCGTTTGGTGCGCACCACGTTGATCTCCGATCCGATCACGACGCCGACGGCGGCGAGGAAGACCCATGCCAACAAGCCGAGCACGAGCGCGAACACGCCGTAGGTGGCGCCCGAGTTCTTGACGACGTTCCCGACGAAGACGGCACCGAAGAACTGGAGGAGCTGCCAGATGACGGCGGCGACGATCGCTCCGGGGATGACGTCCCGCCCGCGCACCTTGTCGGGGCGGAAGATCCTGAACGTCACGACGAACACCGCACCGTTGACGAGGATCGACAGAATGATCGCGGCGACCGTGTTCCAGCCCCCGACATCGGCACCGAAAGCCCTGGCGTTCGATCCCGCGCCCGACAGGATCGTCGTGGCCACGACGGCGATCCCGGCCACGGAGATGAGGCGCAGACTTCGCAAGCGGGCCCGGATGGGGTTCGGTCGGCGATTGCGGGGCACCGACCAGGTGACGTACATCGTGTTCTGGATCGCCTGGGCGACGCCGAGCGCGCCGTACAACGCAACGAGACCGCCGACGATGATCGCGCCGATGCTGCCCTGGAGCCCCTGCGGGTCTGCGAGCTCGTCACCGATCACCGGGAACTGGCTGAGCGTGGACTCGAGGATCTGCTGTTGCAGCTCGGGGCGGCCGTCGAGCACGAACCCGAGGACCGACGTGAGGAGCAGCAGGAGCGGGAACAGCGACAGAAAGCCGTAGTAGGTGATGAGGGCCGCGAGATACGGCCCTTGGTCTTCGCCGAATTTGTAGATCACCCCGATCGGGAACCCCGCGACAGGGTGGCGACGTTGGAAGGCGTCGACCCGCTCCGTCAACGACACCCCGCACCACCTCCCCGAACCTCAGCCACCTATGCAGTGTGCACCACGGCGGATCGCCGCAAACGCCTGGGACCCCGAGGCTCGCCCACCACTGATCCAGCGACACGCCGATCGTCGAGGATCGCGCAGGCACATTGCGACGACACCAGGCCGTTCGCCCATCCAGGAACGCCCGCTGAGCCGATCAGAACGCCACACACCGAGCAACTGGATGTACAGCGCAGAACCGGCCAGCGCTCGGCCGGCGCGCGTCAGCGCGCGACCTCCCGATCATCGGTGAGCTCGACGACATCGACAAGCATCGCCTGCTTCTCACCGTCGTGCACAGCGTCGACCAGGACGAGCCCGGTGGCGGACGCGCGACCACGGCGACCCGGAGTCCACCTTCCACTTCGCGCAGACGCTCGTCGAGCGCTCGGTCGTGGTCCGATTCGACTTCCAAGGCGCTGAGCCGCCCGCCGACTTCCAGCCGAACCTCGAGCGGCGATCACTCTCGCCGAGCCGGAAGCTGCCCGGCTTCGGGGTAGGGAGCTTGTCGAAGGCATGACCGGTCTACGCGACATCCTCGTGTCCGACCTCAATCTCCGTCTCGTCGACCTATTCGGCGAGACGCCGATGCCGTGGAGAGCAGGTGAGACGCCACCTCAGCTTGTGTAGCGTCAGATTGCGCTACACGCGAGCACCGCGAAGTTCCGGTCCGGGACGGTCCCCGATGTGCCGATCCGCAGCGCTACTGACCAGTCTTCAAGCGTCGCCGACACGGCCTCGACTCGAACCGTGCGTGACCTGGAACCCGGTGCTTGAGCACCTGTCCTCGAGGTGCTGCTCGGTCGCGATCGCGATCCAGCACGCGAGGTGATGGGGAATGCCTGAGTGAGTCTCGTGGAGACGGGGTCGTGGGGTTCTCCGCGATGCCGATGCGCTGATCGGGTGAATCCGTCGCCAGTTGCGATGCACGACTCGGTGCGCGTGCAGATGCGTCTGCCGGGCATGCGCGAGGCTGAGGCGATGGCCAAGATGAACTGGGACCGAGCAGGTGGCGGCGATGATGACTTCGCTTCCGTCGGTGAAGAGCCGACCATCGCAGCCCGCTACGCCGGCACGTGCGCGACCTGTGGGAAACGGTTCGCCGTCGGGGATCCGATCGCTCCCGTCAAGGTCGACAAGAAGACCACCTACCACCACGGTGCGTGTCGATACCCGGCCACGGCTCTGCTCTCTCGAAACGACACTGAGGCCGACGTCGACGCGGTCGGCGACGCACGCAATGAACCGAAATCGGGCAAGTGCGGGGCGACGACCAACAAGGGAAAGCCGTGCAACAACGCCCCTCAGAAGGGCGCGCAGTTCTGCGGCCCGCATCTCACCCAGCTCGGCTCGCGGACTCGTACCGCGTAAATCGGTCGACGGGAGGGGGAGAGTATTGACAGCATGGGTGTCCGCTCCAGACCTCAGACAGGAGGGTCGAGATGGAGATTCGTACGACTTCGCTCCTCTTCCCGGAAACGGCAGGTAGTGGCCCGATTTCAGCTGAATCGGTGCTCGATTTCCCCCGCGATGTCGTCCGCGTCGCAGCGGGCATCACGGGGTACACGACCGTCTTCGAGGACGACGAGGACCACCATGTCGGCCGGGTGGAAGTGGAGGTCAGCGCACGCATCGACCCGGACGACGCGACGAAGGTGCGGGTCGCCGGTCGTCTCGGTCTGCGAGATTGGAGCAACGAGTTCGACGACCCGTACTCCGGGTTGATCGATCTCGCCGTGCTCGCCGAGCTGGTTGCGGTCACGCCGCCACGACCGGGGCAGGCGCGCGGTGACTTGGTGGTGGTCGGGGCCGAGATCACGCAGGTCATCCAACACTTCCGCAGCGGAGACCATCTCGACGCGCCCAACGTGTTCCCCGACAACTCCGTGCGACTGATCGCAGGCAAGCCGACCGTCGTGCGCCTGTACGTCGACTACGACGCCACTTCCGGCCTTCCACCGATGAGCTCGCTGTCTGGCGCGCTGACGCTGTTCAACCCCGCCGGCAGCCTTGCATTGAGTCCGATGGAGACGATCACGCCGCGCCGCGACGTATCGATCGATCGAGGACAACGCCGCCACACGCTCAACTTCCTGATCGACGACGCTCAGGCCCGAGGGGAAGTCAACCTCTTCGCGACCGTGTTCGACGCTGCGGATCCGAGTCAGATGTCGGCACCGTTCGAGCGAACGATCCGGTTCGATCAGCAACCCCGACTCCGCATCCTCGCCGTCGGAATCGAGTACGAAGGCGACGATGTCAAAGACGACGCTGATCCGGGCGATCTGGCGGCGCCGACAGAGGCCGATTTCGTCGACACGCTGGAATTCACTGATCGGTTGTTCCCGATTCCCGGGGTGACCATCACCGACTACCGCACGATGACCTACGACGAGTCCGTCGAGTCCGACATCTCGGAGGGATGCGACAAGCTCGACGACCTCAAGGACGCCGTCGCCGACTTCGCCGGCGACTCGGACGACATCGTGTACGGCCTGTTCGGACCGGGTCTCGACACCGGGTCCGTCGGGGGATGCGGCGGCGACGGCGTGGGTGTCGGGCGGGTCTTCAACGGCGGCACGGCCGCTCATGAGATCGGGCATGCACTCGGTCGCAGACATGCCCCCTGCGACAACGTCACCCGATGCGCCACCCCGCGCAACACCGACGGCGACTATCCGGTCTACAGCGGCTACGACTCGGATTCGATCGGCGAGTACGGCTTCGACCCGACCACGGGGCTCGGAACGGTGAAACTCCCGTCGACGGCGCACGATCTGATGGGCTACTCCGCGAACGACTGGATCAGTCCCTACACCTACAAAGCGCTCATGAGCGCTGTTCCCGGCAGCGCGATCGGCGGCGGCGCAGTCGCACGATCCTCCGCCGGTCGCGGCACCTTCGATCGAAGCGAGTGGATCCCGATCAAGCAGCCGACGTTGTTCCTCCGGCTCGACGTGAACCGTGACGGCGCCGTGCTCCACCCGTCGTTCCACTTCGATGCGCTCCCGCGGCGCTCAACCGGCCGCGATACCGGATACGTGCTGGAACAGCGGGACGAGCACGATCGCGTGCTCGCCCGTGCGTGCCTGCGCGCTGACACGACGTGCTGCGGCGGCCCGTGCGGGTGCGGATGTGACGGACTTGGTACTCGGTCGTACCCGATCAGGGTCCGGCACGCCGTGCCGTTCCACCAGCACACGCACTGGCTGGTGCTGCTCGACTGCGACGAGGAGAAGCGGCGATGGGACGTTCCAGCCCCGCCGAACGTCGACGTCGAGTGCCGACCGGACGAGGACGACCCGGGCGCCATGTGGCTGCACTGGAACGTCGACGGTGAAGGAGCGACGTACGGCACCGACGACGGCCAGGGCCACTGGGCGCTCGTTCAGTGGCGCGACCGCTTCGGGACCTGGCGAGGCATCGCTCCCCGGCAGCGCACCACGAGTTGCCGCGTCCCACGCCGGATCGCTGCCATGGGCGAACACGTCCGGTATCGCGTTCTCGTCACGACCGGCATCGCCACCGGCATCGGAGAGTGCGACCGCGACGTCGACGGTCCACCGCCGCCACGTCCTGCCCGACCGACGGTCAAGATCGCCGGGATGAAGGCCGTGGCTGGCCCACAGGAGCTCCACCGCATCGTTCGGGCAGCCGTGCTCGGCGCGGGCGACGAGCCGGTTCGGTTGCGTTGGTACGACGAGCTGGGCGCCGAGATCGGACGTGGCACCACACTCGACCTCGGGATCCTGCCAAGGGGAATGCACGTCATCACAGCACACACAATCGGCAGCGAACGGCCGGCCCGCGACGGACACTGGCTCATCGAGCGCACTCGAGATGACCGGTTCGTCGTGCACACCGGACAAGTCGGCGATGCGGCACGCCGAGCCGACGATGAGCAGCATCAGGACCACGACCACGGTGGCCACGGCCACCACCGCGGACAACGTGGGCACCACCACCATCCGCACCAACACGACCACCACGCCCACGAGGAGGACTGATCGATGGAGATCCAGACCGGCACCATCAGCTTCAACCGGTTCAAGGGATCCGGACCCCGAACCGACACCGGCGAGGTCATCTTCGCAGGACCCGTCACCCAGGCTGCAGCCTTCCTTCGTGGATTCGACGTCGCCTTCTCGCCGCGCAACGACCATCATCTCGGCAAGCTCGAGGTCGGACTCGACGCGACCATCGACACACTTGCCCCCCAACGTGTGAACGTCGAGGTGACCTACGGGTTGCGCGACTGGTCGAACGACTGGGACGACAACTACGAAGGTGAGATTCACTACGTCGTCATCGCCGAGTGAGAACTCCCAGCAACGCCGATCCCATCGCTCACGGACCCCGACGAGGAGCGGATCATCGAGCGGCCGTTGTCGACATGGGAGGACGTCGCTGCGCTCGCCGACGTGATCGGTTCTCACGTTCACTCGTTGGGGTGGGGACGGTACGTTCCGCCGCGTCGGCCCCGTCGGCCGCCCCGCCGAGTTGGGTCGACTCGACGAGACGGCGATCTGGGAGTGGGCCCTCGCCGAGCGGTTGTAGACCGTCTGGTCGGGGTCAAGGAGGGCTTCGCCGGGGACCTCAGATGCTGGCCGCCGCCGAACCGATTGTGCTCGCATGGGGTGAGCGTCACTCGGTCAATGTCAACGGGACGATCGCCGGGTTCGGCTCACCGCACTCGGGATCGCCCGGGGTGCACCCGTTGCCGTCGTCGACGATCAACTCGATCGGACCTGGCGGTACGTCGAGCGTGACGAGTGTCTCGAACTCGTCCCACATCCCCCAGGCGCCGGCGTGGACGCCGAACGGGCCGGCGATCGCCTCACCGTCGCGCCACACCCACAGGGCGGAGTAGCCCTCGTACAGGTCTCCCTCGCCGGTGACGACGAACGGGCTGCGGACCGTCGCTCCCGGCACGGGATCGTCGATGATGATCCCCCCGGTGAACGCACGGTCGACGTGCATCCGCGCCTGCGGCTCGTCGAGCGTGATCCCTTCACCACCGAAGAACTGCACCGGTTCGCCGTCCAGCCAGAAGAGGACACGATCGCTGTTGCCGAACTGGGTCGCTGTGAAGATCACCTGCGCGAGGCGCGCGGACATCGAGAGGGTGCCGCCGCCGGACTCGTAGTCCCCGGAGAGATCGACGATCGCCTGGCCGTCGGCGAGACCCACGTCGCGCAGCGTCGCTCGCGGCGGGATCTCCGTCGAGAGGCCGGCCGCCCGCTCGTCCGCGGTGGGGCCGGCGAGGACCGCGGTGAGCGCGCCGCGCAGAACGGCAGGCGCCGTCACCCGCCGGTGGGCGATCACCAACCGCTCGCCGCGCATGAAGTACACCTTGACGTCGACCATCGTCGGTTCGGTCGTCGGCGTCGGTTCGGTCGTCGTGATCGATGCGATCGTCGTGGACGGGGGCGGTGCGGTCGAGGTCGGGGGTGCGGTCGAGGTGGGGGGTGCGGTCGTCTCACTGGGCGCCGCCGTTTCCACCGCAGCCGTCGCGAGCGCGGTCGGCGCCGGTTCGGGCATGGGTTCGGTCGTGTCGGTGGTCGCTCTCGCCGGCGTCGACGCGGCCGTGGAGGTGTCGATCGAATCATCGCCGCCACATGCGGACGCTGCCAGCAGTAGGCCGAGCACGACGCCAACCCGCAAGGCACGCATGGTGAACCTCTTCCTCAGTCCGCCTTCATCGTCCGTCTGTCGGTCTGCGACCACCAGGGTCGAACGTCGGCAGTCGTGCTGGTCGGCGGTCCGTGTGGCAGCCATGCGAGTCCCCGAACGTCTTCTCGAACCGCTCCGGGCACAGCGCAGGTCGGGCCCGCGTTGGGGTTCGAGCAGGCGTCCGAATCGCGATCGTCAAACGTGCGTTGCAGCGGCGGTCGCCGGGCTCGGACGTCATGTCGCGCCTCAGGGGTCCGCGGCCGCTACGAAGGCGACGTGCAGCGGGCGTTCACCTCGTCTCGCCAGTCGAGCCAGTCCTGAAGGCCGTCGAGTGAGTGATCCGGTCCGTTCGACCCGAACGTGAAGTGCGTGAAGCCCATCGCCACGTACCTCTCGGCGTCATCGTCGAGGACGCGTCCGCCCTCGCCGGGCTCGAGCCCGACCCCCCACTCGATGTCGGCAGGGTCACGTCCCTCCTCGTCGCACCAGCCGCGCAGCGCAGCGACCGGGCCATGCAGCTCGTCTGGCGAACCGGGAAACATCGCGTGCCAGATGTCGGCGTGCCGGGCGGTCAACCGAAGCGTCTTCTTGGGGCCGGTGCCGCCGATCAGTATCGGGATCTCTCGCGTCGGCGCCGGATTGAGCTTGCCCCAGCGCTCCTCGATGACCGGTAGGTTCTCGCCCAACGCGTCCAGCCGGCTGCCTGCGGTGCCGAATTCGTAACCGTACTCCTCGTAGTCACGCTCGAACCATCCCGACCCGATACCGAGGATCAGTCGGCCGCCGCTGATGTGGTCGACCGTGCGGGCCATGTCGGCGAGGAGTTCGGGGTTGCGATACGAGTTGCAGGTGACGAGGCAACCGATCTCGATCGTCGACGTCAGCTCGGCCCACGCGGCGAGCATCGTCCACGCCTCGAAGTGCTTGCCGTCAGCGTCGCCGTAGAGCGGGAAGAAGTGGTCCCAGTTGTACACGACGTCGGCACCGAGTTGCTCGGCCCGCACGACGGCGTCCCTGATCGCGCCGTAGTCGGCGTGCTGGGGATGCACCTGCACCCCGATCCGGACCGGACGATGGGTGCTCGACATGGATTCCGTCATCGACCGCAAACCTACGACTTCAACCTCACATGAAGTCAAGACGGTCATTCGAGCAGGAGCGGCAGTCCCCAAGCGTGCTCACGACGCGGCTCGGCGAACTCGGCGGCGGCGGGCGACGACAGATCTGCGATGCGCTTGACGCCGTGGCCGACTGCTGACCCGCTCGATAGCCGCGCGGCGGTGCGGCGCCCGGCGATCTCCGGCTCGTCAACTGGGCCACGGCCAGCATTCGTCCCCGGCTCGCCAACGAGCTCGGCGTCGGGTCCGCTCTCGCCGAATTCATCGGCACCTACCCAGACGTGGCGGTCGGACCGCGCTCGGCCTTGCAGCCCCCGGCATCGCGGTCGTCGAGGGCCTCTGGGCCGGGTACTCCTCTTGCTGCCAGAACGGGGTCGCCCGGCAACGGGCGTACTGCCCTGGGTCCGCCGGCACCGGTCGCCCGCTTCGCAATCACGACCGGTGCAGAGCCTCTCGCCTGTTCATGGGAATGTCCGATCGACGATCGCCGCGCGGACGGTGTTCGGTCTTTCCTCACCAGCCCGACAAGGCACACACTGGAATCGAGAGGGTGGTGCGGAGATGCGTGGCCATCACCTGCTGACCGTGACTCTGTTGGGTGTGGCCGTCGTCGTCGCCTGCGGCGGCGGTGACGGTACCCAGACCAGTCCGACCACTGCCGCGCCCAGGTCCGAGACCGGCCCGCCGATCGGGACCGTGCCGACCGCCGAGACCACACCCGCGCCTGGCGTGCCGGTCACGTCCCAGCCCGCACCCACGGCGCCGATGACCACGACGACCACGACGACCACGACCGAGCCCGCTCCGGCCAATGTGTCCCTGCGGCCGGACGGGTTGGGCCGTGTCGACTTCGGAGCCGCCGCCGAGGAGGCCGCCGCGACACTGATCGCGTTGCTCGGCGAGCCATCGACGAACGAGATGCGAGACCTCGGCGACGTGTGCCTTGTCGACGTCGCCCGACACGGCTCGGAAGAGGAGTGCGTCCACGGGGTGCACCAGGCATGGATCCTGCGGTGGGCAGATCTCGGGCTCGAGGCCCGCTTCACCGACGTCGCGTGGCCACCCGACCCCGATTCGCCGATCGCTCCGATGCACTTCGACTCCTGGCGCGCCACGACAGTGGTGCAGGATCTGCGGCTCACCACACCCGACGGCATCGGGCCCGGCTCGACCGTTGATCACGTCCGAGCGGCGCACCCGGTGACGGTGTTCCAGCTGGGCGAGAGCATGTTCGTCGACTGGTTCCTGATCGAATTCCCCGAAGGATCCATCCAGGGTTGGCTGGACTGGAACGACTACGACCTGAGCACCTACGTCGCCGCGATCCAGGGCTCCCTCAACGCCGCAGGCGCCGATCTCGCCGTCGACGGGGTCGCTGGCCCGCGGACGGTCCGGGCCTGGGACGAGTTCTGCGCTGGGCTCGGCGACCTGAGCGGCAACACGGATGACACCTGCGCAGGTGCGTGGATCCCACCTGCGCCACCCTCGTTGAGCCACGAGGTGATCGACGCCCTCGGCTTCCCACCCGCCGACACCCGAATCATCGAGTTGGAGGCATTCCACATCCGTACGCCAACGGGCCCGACATCCCCGGAGGAGATGGCGTAGGCCGTGCTCCACCCCGGCGGTCTCGGACCGGTGGACTTCGGGACGCCCGCCGACGAGGCGGTCAAGACGTTCACCGAGCTGTTCGGGCAACCCGACATCGAGGACTCGGATGAGTTCTCTGCACGGCGATCGTCCAAGACAGCACGGCATGGTCCGCGACAGCCGGACCCTCGTGTTCGAGTCCCGCCCGGCATGACCATAGTTTTCACCGATTGGGACGCCTCGACGAGTGATCCGGCGCCACACCACTTCGCGTCGTGGCACATGGGCGAACGAGCGGTCGCGGTCGACGAACCGCTCGTGACCGCCGAGGGCATCGGGATCGGTTCCACTGCGGTCGACGTTCGCGTCGGATACCCCCGACGCGACCCCGATGCTCCCGAACGTGTCGAGCTGGGGTTCGAGGTCCGGAGTCGGGAGGGCTCGATCAGCGGTTCGTTCGTGGGACCGGTGAGACCGTCCCACTACAAGCTGCAGCCCGATTTCGTCATGGCCATTCAATGACGCTCAACTCTCACGGCGCATTCGTCGTCGTGGACGGCGAATTCGGTCCGCGGACCGACCGCTGCACTCGAGGCCTTGGCCACAACGAGCGGCATAGATCTCGTCGTCCGCCTCGATCCTGAGACGTCGCGACTCCAGTTCGACGGCCCATTGCTTCGCGCTCTGTGGCTGCTGGGACTCCCCGAACCCGGCGACCAACCGTGGATGATGTGGACGGGACAGCCAGAGGTCTGTGGCTGATCGACCTCGTCGGTTCACTCTCGGTGTCAGGCCACGGTCACATGACCGACACGCCCGCGCGCGCCCGTCTCGATCTCGATCGACAGATCGCCAACCGGACGCATGATCACGGGGGCGAGTTGCGACGGGGGTGTCCGAGCGGTGAACCGGCCAGTGGGCGCGTGCCAGGCGTGTCGTCGACGAGGGCGACGAATCGCTCAGTTGGGCCACTTCGATGCAGTCACCCCGAGTCGACGTAAGGCCCGAGCACGGCAGCGGTGCGCGTGGCACTCGCAGCCAGCACTGATTGCAGACCCGCCAGAGCCGGGTCGTCGAGCGCGGCGTTCACGAGGCGCACACGGCCGGCGTCGCGGTCGTACCACGTCGGGTGCACGACAGGCGCGCTCGCGTGGAACTGTCCATCGTCCGCCGTCGAGAACGTGACCTCGGCGATCACGCCGTCGTAGGTGGACGGCCTCTCCGTGCCCTGGTTCGCGACCAGGTTCCCCACGCTCAGCAGGGCATACTTGCCGTGGAACCGCTCGATCGGTTGCAGGACGTGAGGTCCATGACCGACGATCAGGTCGACGTCCGGCGATGCCAGTAGTCGATCGGCGAGCGCTCGCTGGTCGGCGCTGCCGGACGTGTCGTACTCGTTGCCCCAATGCAGACTCACGATCACGAGCGCTGCGCCGGCTGCACGCGCATCGCGTGCGTCGGTCAGGATGCGGTCGGGATCGAGCACGTCGGCCATCCACGGCTCCGTCGGTGGCGTCCCGTTGAAGCCCCAGGTGTAGGCGAGGTGTGCAATCGGAACGCCGGCCACGTCAGTGATCGAAGGCGCGGCAGCCTCCGCCGCGGTGCGAGCGGTCCCACTGTGGCCGACCAGCGCGGCGTCGAGCGCGTCGAGCGTGGCTCGGATGCCCGCCGTTCCCCTGTCGTTCACGTGGTTGGACGCCGTCGAGCAGCGGTCCCATCGCGTGCTCCTGATGCCCTCCCCGATCTCTGCCGGGATGCCGAACGACGGATAACCGCTCAATGACGTCAGTGGCGGCGCCACAGGCACTTCGAGATGACAGATCGCCAGGTCGGCGGCGGCGAGCACAGGACTCAGGTCGGAGAAGACAGGCGCGAAATCGAAGGCGCGACCGCCCGACGCACCAAACCGCCGGGCGTGCTCCACCACCGACGGGTGCGGCAGGATCTCCCCCGACACAGCGACTGTCAGAGTCGTCGGGTCGAGCGGCTCCGTTTCGACCCTCGCGGCCTGGACGGGCGACGAGAACGACGTGGCGTCTGGGTGTGACGTACGCAGTTCCACCATCGCTACCACTGCGGCGGCAACCGCAAGTGCGATCAACAGTCGTCGCAGCTCGTACGCCGAGCGGTCATCACGAACGCCCACGAGAACACCCTAGGGAAACGGTCGTGACGGGCAGGGGATGGTCAAGGGGCCGCGACTTGGCGCGCGTCGACAAGGAGCACGTCGATCTCGCCTTGGCGAACGGCCTCCTCCCCGGTAGCGATGTCGTCATGTCGATGCACTCTCACCGTTTCGCCGACCGCTGCGCCCTGGTCGCTGATCGCCCGCGGCCGCTCCTCGGGAACGTCGCCGGTCAGCCCGACATCGAGGGTACGACGAGCAACATGACGACGAGCGATGCCCGAAACGCACGCGATCGGCTGCGCTCGCGCGTCCCCCGGACAGCCCAGCCACGCTTGCTGCAGGCCGCTCACGCCGCCACCGCCTGCCGGAACAGCTCCGAGACCGACGGAGGCTGGTAGTCGAACGAGATCGGCTCACCGTTCGCCGCTGCGACAGCCACGACCTCGTTCATATCCGATTCGCAGTCGAGACGCAGCCGGACGTGGCCGTCATTCGTTTCGAGCACCTCGACCGCCGCCAGCCTGGACCAATCCGGCGCCGGCACTCGGTTCCGGACGTCGATGAACTGCTGCGGCACCGCAGTCCTCAGGTCGACCGGTGCTCCTTCGACCACGATGCGGCCGTGTTCGATGATCACGACGTCCTCGCACAGGTCCTCGACCAGATCGAGCTGATGGCTGGAGAACAACCCGGTTGCACCCCCGGCCGCGAGTTCGGCGGGCAGCTCGCCCATCACGCCGATGGCAATTGGGGTGTGTCGTTGGGGCCCAGAGTGTCCCTACGGGCGGGCGTCACGTCATCGACGCCGTGAACGTGGCACGGTCGACCGCATGGCCGCACGGCGTCGATCCCGCCGATGCCACCGTCACACGGGTGACTCGTCACTTGGTCTTGGCGGGAGTTGGCCGCGGGTGGCGATGGCAGCGGCCTCGATTCGGTTGGTGACGCCGAGCTTGCGCAGGATGTTGGAGACGTGGACGCTGGCGGTCTTGGTGTTGATGTAGAGGGCTTTGGCGATCTCGCCATTCGATGCGCCGCGGCCGACCATTTCCAGAACCTCCTGTTCCCGTGCGGTGAGTCCGAGGTTTGCGGGCACCGGCGACGGGCTCGACGGCGCGGCATGGAGCGCTCCCGCAGCTGTCGATGGGAGGCGGGCGCGCCGTGCGATGTCGTCGATGTTGGTGAGCAGGGGAATGGCGCTGAGCCGTTCGGCGATCGCGCGGGCGGCACTGAGCTCGACCGTGGCGGCCCGTCGCGCGGCGGCGGTGCGGCCGTGAGTTCCGGAAAGGATCGCTTCGCCGTGGCGCCACCGTGCGTACGCCTCGCAATACGGGTTCTTCAACGCCTCCCAGCCGACGACGACGGAGGCCCAGCGATCGGGGTCGGGTCGGCCCCGGAGGCGTGCCAGTTCGGCTCTGGCCTGGTCGAGGTGGAGGGCCCCATCGGGTTCCCATCGCCATTGGGCGCGGTCGCGATGTTCGAGTCGGTCGATCCACTCCGTCGTCTCGGTATCGGCGATCGCTGCGACGTCGGGGTCGTGGCGGGCGCGTGCATTCTCGGCTCGGTCGGCCTGGGCGGCGGCACCGAAGGCGACCAGCACAGGAAGACCGTAGGTCAAGCACCGACCGCTTCGCTCGAGGGCTTCGCCGATCAGCGCTGCGACCTCGTCGTAGAGGCGGTCGTGGGTATCGAGCTCGACGACGGCTGCGGTCAGAAGGGCGTTCATCTCGTCCTGTGACCCGGAGGCGAGAAACGTGCGGGCTTCGTCGATCACCTGGCGTGCTTCGTCGAAGCGTCCCTGGCGCAGAAGTGCCACGCCCCAGGAGCATGCGAGTTGGCCGGGCTCGGACGGGTGGTCGAGCACATCGAGTTGCTCGGCAACGACCCGCTCGGCCTCGTCCCATCGTCCCAGCCAGACAAGACTGTGTACCCATTTCTCGGCCAGCCAGGCACCCCAGATGCCGCCGAGGCCGGAGTCCCTGGCGAGGAGCACGCCGCGCTCGGCGATACCTCCGACTGCTTCTCGCTCACCCGCGAGCGCGATGAGGAGACCTTCGTAGGCCACGAGGGTGCGTTCGGGCGAGACATCGTGGTCGCAGAGCGCGACGGCCTCCTCGGCGGCGCGGAGGCCGTCGCCGGGTCGGCCTGCGAGCATGAACATCTCCACGAGAGCGACGCGTGAGTAGACCTGCACCTCCCTGTCAGCGACCGTGTCGGCGATGGTGACCGCCTCGCGGGCATATGTGATCCCCTCGTCAGGACGGTTCGAGGTCCAACACACCATGGCCGCGCTGGCGAGCGCTTCGGCGCGAGCCGCCGTCGGGGGAGAAGTGGGGATGAGGGCGAGGGCGCGTTCGACGGCGTGAGCGCGCTCGTCCAAGTGCCGGGTGAACCGGTACAGGTCGCGCAGCTGGAGCCATTGCTGGCCTTCCCGGATCGGGTCCTTCCCGGCCAGCTCCGAGATCGCATGTTGGCTGAGCTCGATGGCGCGGACGATGTGGCGTGCGAACTTGGCGGCGAGTGATCCTTCTGCGAGCAATGTGGCCCGGTCCACCCCGGCGAGCGACTGGGCGTCGGAGACGTTGTCCCACCAGTCCAACGCCCGGTCGAAATGGCCTTCGGCCTCGGCAGCTGCACCGGAGCGCAACGCCTGACGGCCCGCAGATATCGAGGTGACCAAGGCCCGCGCGCCGTCATGGGCGGCGCTCCAGTGACGGGCGATCTCGCCGGCGCGATCGGGGCGCAGCATCTCGACGGCGTGGGCGAGATCGGCATGGACTCGAGCGCGGTCACCGGGGAGGAGCTCGTCGTAGAACACCTCCCGGGCGAGCTCGTGGCGGAAACGGATCTCGTCTCCCTCGACGACGACCAGTGCGGCGGCCACCGACGCGTCCAACGCCGAACGGAACTCGCCGGCCCCGAGCCCGCACGCTGCCGCCAACACCTCGGCGACGGTCGAGCCGGCGGCGGCGGCCACCCGCAGGAACTGGGTGGTGGTGTCGTCCAAGGCGGCGGCGCGGGCCAGGATCACCTCGCGTAGGGTGTCGGTCGGGCCCGCCACGCCCGCAGTTCGCGCCGCGACCAGCTCCTCGATGAAGAACGGGTTGCCCTCGCTGCGGCGGTAGATCGCTCCGACCTCGACCTCGTCCACGTCAGCGGCCGCCGGCGAGAGTGTCGCGACCAGCTCGGCGGTCGAACGCGCGTCGAGACGCGCCAAGTCGATGCGCTCTGGTCGTGCCGCACGCTCGATCGCCGCCAACACCGCGTGCAACGGATGCCGCCGGTGGAGCTCATCGGAACGGTATGTGCCCATCAAGAGCACCGGGCCGAGATCACGGGCGCCCATCAGTAACGCCAACAGGGCGCGCGTCGACGGGTCGGCCCAATGCAGGTCCTCCACGACCACGACCAGCGGACCCCGGAGCGCCGCACGCTTCACCACACCCACCGCGAGCTCACACAGCCGGGCGGTCGCCAGCGGTCCCGCCGACCGCTGGTCGGAACCGAGTTCGGGAACGAGGCGGGCCAGCTCGTGACGCGCCGGACCCAACACGAGTTCCAATGTCTCGGTGTCCAGCTGATCGACCAGAGCGGTCACGATGCCGCGCAGCGGCGCCAACGGCCAGATCTCCTCACCGAACTCGACACACCAGCCTGTCAACACGCGCAATTCGCGGGCGGTCGCGCGGGCGGTCAGCTCCTCGACCAGGCGGCTCTTGCCGATCCCCGCCTCGCCCGTCACCAAGACCACCACCGACTGCCCACCGGCGACCGCTCCCAGGACGACGTCGAGCCGTGCGTGCTCGCCGTGGCGGCCGACTGTGACCGGGCTCGTCGCTCGGAGGCCCATTGCGATCAGTCTCGCGCCGGACGCGATGATCACGCCTCGAAGTTTCGCCTGGACCTCCGCCTCACTCGAGGCAGAACGACTCCCGTCGCCTGAGGTACCGCAGCTCGACCAGCCCACCGATCTGCGGTACCGGCCCGATCCAGGGTGCCACGAAGCCCAATGCGCTCCGCGTGCCCGGGCGTCACAGTTGGCTCAGGCTTCTCGGACACTGGCCACACGGCTCTCGATTCAACCGATCAGACGACCTCGGCAGGAGGCACGTTCATGTCGCATCAGTTCGGATACACCGGCAGTGGATCTCCTACCGCCCCCGACGTCCCACCCCGGCGTCACCAGCAACTGCTCCAGAACGCGGACGTTCTCCGCGCTCGTGCTGGTGGCGGTCCTTCACTGCGTTCGGCGTCGTCGTTCGAAGATGCCGGACGTGTTGGTATCACCGGGGAAGTGCCCGGCGGTGCGATCACGTTCGGATCCGGCTTCTGGCTCGGTCACGCCCGCTCCGAACCGCATGAACGCGCATGCGACTTCACCGCCGACGTGAGACGTGGCGACGGTGACTCGAAGCTCCCGCACAGCCACGATCCCACCGGTGCGCGGCCGGCCCCCGACCCGGTGAGCGCACGGTGGCAGCCACCCACCGCCGAACGGCCGGAGGGCGCCGAGCCCCGAATCTGCCGGCTTCACATCACACGGAGATCATGATGCACACCACCAGTCGAACCCGCGACCTACCAACGACGACCTCGAGTGAGGCGCCCTCCGTCCGGAGGGCCGCACTCGACGGGGCCGGGCACCAGCTGGGCGTGCCGGCCCCGTCCCGCGATGAGCGGCGCAGCCCTCGCCGCCCCGTCCTCATCGGTGTCGTGAGCGCCGTGGCCGTCGCCACGGCGCTCACACTGATCGGCGTCGTGCGCACCGGTGGTCCGGGTGCCGTCGAGGCAGACGTGTCGCGAGGACCCAACGCCGACCTCCCGGTCGACTGGACCCTCACCGATGTCTCGCCCGCTCGACCCGCCACCGACGTCGCGCGCGGCCCGAACGCGGACCTACCACCCGACTGGATCAGCCGGAACACCGCGGCCACAGCCCGAGCGGCCACCAACAAGCGGGGACCCAACGCCGACCTCCCCGTCGACGCAACCGTGAACGTGACGACCGATCGAGCGCAACGATGGAACGGGCTCGCCAGACCGAGCAGCGACCAGCCGCGATCACGATCGGAATCGGAATCTGGGTGACTCGGCGATCTGGCCGCCGGACGTCGCGCACCTGTCGATCATCGTGCTCGCATTCGTTGCAGCTGCAGCGTGCGGCGAGGAGCATCCGACAGGCGCCCTGCTCCAATCGATCCAACCCAGCCACCATGGCCACTCCGTCCTCTCCGACCCACCACCCCAGGTGGTGGACCCTCAGATCACGCCGGGTGCACGGAGAATCGGATGGTCCCAGAACTGGCGCGCCCGCGGCCATCGAGCGACCGTCCAGACCGCCGGCTGATTCGGCGTTGCCGAACTGCGGACCTTGAGAGGTCTCCCGGCGAACGCGCGTCAAGCCTTGTGCCCGTCCCCCATCGGCGGTTCGATGATGCCTGTCCTGCCCGCTTGAGATCGGCATGCGAACGGGCCGGAGAGGGTGACCTCGCGCTGCTACTGATGCGCTCTGTATTACAATTCGTCATACTTGAGATGTGGCGAAGGCGATTTCGGTGCGACTCGACGACGAAGCCGAGCGCGCACTGCAGACACTCGAGTCGGCCGGGATGACTCGCTCTGAGGCGATCCGTTCGTCGTTGCTCGCGTCGGCAGCTCGACTTCGACGTGGACACGACCTCGCCGCCGAGGCCGCCGCACTCGAAGCGGACGAGATCGACCGCGCCGAGATGCTCGCTGTTGCCGAGTCGATGGAATCACTCCGTGCGCCGAGGTGAGGTCTACCGACTTCGAGTCCCCGAATCGGGTTGGTCGCGAACAACACTGTGCGCGCCATGGCGTCGTCGTGCAGGCAGACGAACTCCTGCCACGGTCAGTCGTGATCGTCGCCCCAACATCTCGTCCTGCACGACCCGCGTCGTTTCGACCTGAGGTGACGGTCGCCGACGGCTCGACACGGGTGCTGGTAGAGCAACTCGGCGCGGTTGATGTTCATCGCCTCGGAGATCGAGTCGGAGACTTGACACCCGACGAGATGTGGTCCGTCGACGACGCACTCATGACCGTGCTCGGCCTCAACTGAGAAGAGTGTTGGCGGGGCACTGCCCTGTGTCGTTGTCGTTACCGAATCACGAAATAGAAGGCGACGCGATCCTTGTGGGCCTGGTCGACCTCATGCTTCGTGGGCCCCCACCAGTACACACGAGCTGGGGTGGTGGCTGATCCGCCGATCCAACCCTTGTAGAGTTGATCCCCGAGAGGTGCGCTGCGCGGGCTGTCAGGGAAGACTTCATTCCTTAGCGTTTGCCCGGTTGGGTACTCCCAGACATCGTACGATCCATACTCGGTGTACCTCTTCCCAGTAGGCGGAGCGAACCGCGAGATATTCTCGTAGTAGCCAACACCAACGATATGTTCACCCTTGAGTGCCTGCCTCATCCCGTTCCAGACCTGGCTGGCCATCTCGATCATCCTCGTGGGTTTCCAACTGAACCTTCGAGCGCGGAAGTAGAACCACGCGTTCATCGTCTTGAGCCAAGCAGGATGGAATACGTCACCGTTGACGCGGGAATTCCACACGACGAAGAACCGCGTATTCTTCCGATTCACACGGGACCAATCAGCCTTCCATGTCTTCAGCTTGTCGGGCACGACTCTAAGATAATAGTCGTCGGTCTTCCTTAGCGTGATCACGACGAAGTCGAGCCATGGCCACCGGTCACCCAACAGTTCAACCGTGCGATCAGCGGTCGCCTGGTCCGCCGACTTGTCGCGAAGCTCGCCGTCCAACAACTCACCGATGTAGGAGCCAATGTTCTGATCGGCTTCGTCCCTGCATCGTGCTAGTAGTTCGTTGACCTCGTCTTGGAGTTCATCGATAATCGTCCGATATCGCCGCTCGAGTAGTTGGCAATACTTCGCGGGATCGATCGGTTGTTCGATCAGCCGCCCTTCGGCGTCGGTCTTGCGGTAGTCGCGATCCTCTGGCGATTGTCCGGCTTCCAGTCGAAGACCGGCGATCATCGCGTCGAGCTTCACAGCTTCCAGCACCCAACCGAGCATGATGTCAGCCGTGCCCGCGATCTCGGCGTGATGACCGTGTGACAGCTTGTAGAGAGCTTCCAGGTACTCTGGAGCAAGCTCGCCAATGTTCGCAGCGTGGTCAATGAGTTCTTCTCGGCCCCGCCCCCTCAGACTAGAACGGGCACTCTCGGCCATTCCTCGGTCTTCTTGTTCCAGCGCAGCGATGTACTGGGTGGCATATAGGCTGGCGGTCTTGATGCCACTGATCGCTTCGGTGATTGCGACTCTGTTCGGCGCCATTCTGACATGTGTCTCGAGGCGGTCAAGTCGCCGGTCGAGGTGCTCCTCGAGGCCATCGACCTTGGAGTCGAGTCTCCCAATCGCGTTGAGGATCTGTTCCTCGGGGCTCGGCACCCCGGCAAACCACAGACCCACCTGCAACCCGAACGACGCGACCGACAGCACGCCCCCAGCCTTGGCGAGCACTTTCTGGAGATCACCAGCGAACTCGAACGCCTCGACAACCTCGATCGCACGGTGAGTGCTCTGGGCGAGGAAGTCGACGCTCGTCTGCCATTCCGTAAGCGTTTGACCGGTCGGAGGAGTGGACGATTCGATGAGATCCCGATCCTCTACTTCGGTACTCGTTGACATGTCGCGACCTCCCGGCTATCAACGGCTCGCCTCGTGCGAGTCTCTCCAGCATCAGCATCCGATCGATCGATTCGCCCAGATAGTGCTCAACGGACTTGACAGCGTTATTGCGTTGGATTGCCTCGCGCCCGGGATCTAGCCGCTCAAGCGAGCCCACCCTCAACCGGAGCGCTGAATCACGTCGCCGTGCACCGGCGAGGCGCCTCGGGGGTTCACCAGGGTTGGCCCGATCGAGCCAGGAGGGTCATCGCTGGCTTGGACCGGGAGCAATCCGTCGGGGAACATCGCCACGTCGAGGCGGAGCATCTCGAAGCCCAGACGGTGGATCTCCCCTGTAAGTGCCGTCATGCCCGCCAACACGCCAACGGCCAAGGTCAACCCGATCACTGTGGGCGGGCGATAGGCCATCTGCGGGCATATGCAGGTGGCGGGCCAGTCGGCAGATTCTGGTGGCCGCCGACAATGGATCTTTGCGATGACTAGCCTGGATCTTTCGTAGCCGGGCGCGTAGGTCACACGAACACGCCCCCAACTCATGAATGGTTGGCGTTGCCGACATCAACCACAACCGACGTCGTCGTGGGTCGCCGCCCACCACTGGCCAACTGTGAGAGCGGAACAGCGCACATCGACGCACAACTGCGCACACTCGACCGTGGGTTTCCGCACCTGTTCACGGTATGGAAAAGGCCTGTTGAGGCCTCATGAGCTGGGAGTGCCCTCGGCAGGATTCGAACCTGCGCACATGGCTCCGGAGGCCAATGCTCTATCCCCTGAGCTACGAGGGCGGGGGCTGCGAACGTCGGCGAAGCGCCTGGCGAGCAGCACAGCGAATCTAGCGGGCGCTGTGCCTGCTCGCACTGGTGGTCAGGCGCGCCAGCGGCGGCGCGACGGTCCGACGTCCGACATCGCCATCACGGTCGCCGACGTCGGACGGAGCCGGACGAGCACGAAGTCCGGGTTGTCGATCGAACCGAAGAACGTCGCTGGGTCGTACGCGAATCGTCCGCCGTCCCACAGACGTCGCTTGATCTCGAGGTCGCCGACGAGCTCGGCATCGGCGTGGACGTAGACCTCGGTGCCCGGCTGCCAGACGAGGGCGGCCTTGGGCGTGGCGGCGAGGTTGCGGGCCTTGCGAGACGACGCCGTGGTGCCGATCCAGATGGTCTCGCCGTCGATCGTCGGTGAGACGACCGACACGTGGGGGAGTCCTCCCGGCGACACGGTCGCCAGGTGGGCGAGCCCGGTGAGGTGGACGGCGACCTCGGTCCATTCCATGATGCAACGTTACGTCCGTGGTCAACCCGCCCCGGCGGGCCAGAATGGCGAGGTGGCCGACCCGCTCTCGATCGTCTCCGACCTACTCGCACCGGTGTTCACCGAGATCGCAGGTCGCTCCCGCGGTGACGACCCGGTCGACCCGGTCGTCCGGCCGTCCGATCGAGCCGATGCTCAGGTCAACGGGGCGCTTCCATTGGCGAAGCAGCTCGGCGCCAACCCGCGCGACCTCGCGCAACGCGTCGTCGATGCAGGCGTTCTGACCGAGGTGTGTAGCGCCGTCGAGGTCGCCGGGCCCGGATTCATCAACCTGACGTTCGCGGACGACTTCCTCGCCGCCCAACTGGCCGCCGTGTCGGCCGACGAGCGGCTCGGCATAGCCCCTGCGGTCCGAGCTCGCCGGGTCGTCGTCGACTACTCGGCCCCGAACGTCGCCAAGGAGATGCACGCCGGGCACCTCCGTACCACCGTGATCGGCGATGCGCTCGTCCGCATGCTCCAGTTCCTGGGTCACGACGTCATCCGCGAGAACCACATCGGCGACTGGGGCCGCCCGTTCGGCATGATGATCGAGCACCTGATCGACATCGGCGAGGACGTCGCCGCCGATGGCCTGCGGCAGGGCGATCTCGACGGCTTCTACAAGGAGGCCAATGCCAAGTTCGAGGAGTCGATCGACTTCCAGGCTCGTTCGCGCGACCGGGTCGTCATGCTCCAGGGCTACGACCCCGACACGATCAAGCTGTGGGAGCGGCTCGTCGACATGTCGAACACGTACTTCGACACGGTCTACCGCAAGCTCGACGTGCAGCTCACCGACGACGATCTCGCCGGCGAGAGCAAGTATCAGGCGCTGATGCCGGAGGCCTACGCCCGCCTCGAAGCCGTGGGACTCCTCGAACAGAGCGATGGCGCCGATGTCGTGTTCCCACCCGGTTTCACGAATCGTGACAACGAACCGTTGCCGCTGATCGTCCGATCGAGCGCCGGCGCGTTCATGTACGCGACGAGCGATCTCGCGTGCGTGCTCGACCGGGTCGAGCGGTTGGGCGCCGATCTCCTGCTGTACGTGATCGGGGCGCCCCAGTCGCAGCACTTGCAGATGGTCTTCGAGGTCGCTCGGATGGCCGGCTGGTTGCAGCCACCCGTCGAGGCGGTGCACGTCGCGTTCGGCAGCGTGCTCGGCGAGGATCGCAAGCCATTGCGTAGCCGGTCCGGGGCATCGGTGAAATTGGTCGAGCTGCTCGACGAGGCCGTCGAACGGGCGGCGGTCGCTGTCGCCGACAAGAACCCCGATCTCGACGCCGAGGCGCGCGCCGAGGTGGCCCGGATGGTCGGCATCGGCGCGGTCAAGTACGCGGATCTGTCGACCGATCGCATCAAGGACTACGTGTTCGACTGGGATCGGATGCTCGCGTTCGACGGCAACACGGCTCCCTACCTCCAGTACGCCCACGCTCGTATCTGCTCGATCTTCCGGCGGGCCGACGTGGCCCGCACCGACGTGACGGGAAACACCGTTCTGCTCGTCGAACCGCAGGAGCGCGATCTCGCCAAGCGCCTGCTCGCCTGTCCCACCGCCCTGGCCGACACGATGGCCACGTACTCGCCCCACAAGCTCTGCACGTACCTGTTCGACCTGTCGCAGGACTTCACGGCGTTCTACGAGCATTGCCCGGTGATCCAGGCCGACGAACCGGTGCGCTCCAGCCGTCTCGCGCTCTGTGACCTGACGGCGCGCACGCTCCGCCACGGTCTGGGGTTGCTCGGGATCGATGCGCCGGAGGCGATGTAGGTGAGCGTCCTGCCCCGACGGCTCCTGCCCGATACGGCAGAGGTCGCGGACGACGGTTGGTTGACCGTCGGTGGGTGCTCGATTCGCGATCTCGCGGCCGAGTTCGGCACGCCCGTGTTCGTGTACGACGAGGAGCACGTCCGCGCACGCTGTCGCGAGGCCGTCGCCGCGTTCGGACCGCAGCGGGCCGTGTACGCCACGAAGGCCTTCCTCTGCACGGCGATGGCCCGGCTCGCCTACGAGGAGGGGATGCGTCTCGACGTCGCGACGGGCGGCGAGCTCCACGTCGCACTGGCGGCCGGCGTGCCCGCCGACGCGTGCATCATGCACGGCAACAACAAGAGCACCGCCGAGCTGCGCATGGCGATCACCGAAGGCGTGCGTCACGTGGTCGTCGATTCCTTCGACGAGCTCGACCGTCTCGACGCCCTCCACACGGAAGGGGTCGGCCCGTCGCCGGATGTGCTGGTGCGGATCACACCCGGAGTACACGCCCACACCCACGAGTTCATCGCCACCGGGCAGGACGACTCGAAGTTCGGGTTCAATCTCGCCAACGGTGACGCCCTCCGCGCGGTACGGCGAGCGGAGGAATCGCCGAGCGTCCGACTGGTCGGCCTCCACTGCCACATCGGGTCCAACGTCTTCGCGGCGTCGAGCTTCGGCAAGGCCGCCGAGGTGATGGCCGAGTTCGCCCAACCGCTCGGACTCCCCGAACTGGTGCTCGGCGGCGGGCTCGGGGTCGCCTACGTCGAGTCGGAGGAGGCACCGACCCTGACCCAGTGGGGCTACGTCCTGCGCGACGCTTGTGACTCACTCGGAGTCACGGCGCGGGTCAGCGTCGAACCCGGTCGATCGATCGTGGCGGCGGCCGCGCTGACCGTCTACACCCTCGGGACGATCAAGCGCATACCGGGCGTGCGGACATACCTCTCGGTGGACGGGGGCATGAGCGACAACCCCCGTCCGGTCCTGTACGGCTCGGGCTACGAGTCGTTCTTGCCCCGTTCTCCGTTCGCCGACCGCACCCTCCACGGGCGCTTGGTCGGCAAGCACTGCGAGAGCGGCGACGTGCTGTTGTTCGACGCCAAGCTCCCCACCGATGCTCGCGTGGGAGATCTGCTCGCGACACCGGTCACGGGGGCCTACGGTCGATCCATGGGATCGAACTACAACGCGATCGCACGCCCGCCCGTCGTGTTCGTTCGCGACGGCGACGCTCGGTTGGTCATCCGACGCGAGACGTTCGACGACCTGTTGGCCACCGACGTCGGCTAGCGCTCCGACTCATCGCCGCCGGGCGATCACGACGAGTTCCTTCGCGGGGCGGTCGGGGGCGTCGCGGACGTCGATCACATCGAGACCGGCATCGTCGAGCGATCTCTCGATCGCGACGCGGGAGTGGAATCGAAGGGTCGAGCGCGAGGTGAGCGTGACCCGGTCACGTTCGAAGACGTAGGTCGACGTGAAGGTGACGAGCCCGTCGTCGACGGAGGTCACCTCGCACCATGTCTCGATCACACCCACCCCGTCGACGCCGACCCTGCGACGGGTGACGTCGGGCGTCCAGCCCTCCCAGGCCCGGTACGCAGGATCGCGGGTCTCGAACACGAAGTGTCCACCCGGACGGAGTGCTGCGGCGACTGCAGCGACCGTGGACGACCACTCGCGGTCGGTGAGGAACACCTGGGCGACGTTGCCCGTCATCGTCGCCAGATCGACGCACAGCCGCGGCAGCGTCGTGGCGTCGCCGAGCAGCCACCGCACCCGATCGGCGTGCGGCTTCGTTCGTGCGATGTCGAGCGACGCCGCCGCGGGATCGACGCCGACCACGTCGATGCCACGTTCGGCCAGCCGCCACGCGAGCTCGCCGGTGCCGCATCCGACGTCGAGTACCGAAGTCGCCCCGAGCTCGTCGACGATCCTCACGTAGGCGTCGAGGTCGTGGCGTGGCCCATCGACCATGTCGTAGATCGCAGCCAGACGGTGATCGGCGAACAGACGGTCGGGTTTGCGGGTCAACCGGCGTACTTCCTGGCGACGGTCGGAGACCTCGTCAGCGATTCCGGGAGCGCAAGTAGTTGCGACTGGTCTCGCGGGACTCCGGGTCGAGGAGGGCTGCGACGAGTGTGTCGGCGTCGTTGGCGTTGCGTGCGACCCCTGCGATCTCGTCCATCACGGCGTTGACGTGACGCTTCGTCGCCCGGAGCGAGAAGCCCGGTTTGGCTGCCACATCAGCCGCGAGCGCCTCCGCTGCGGTGACGAGATCGTCGGCAGGGACGACGCGGTTGAGGAAGCGCAACGCCAGCGCCTCGTCGGCGTCGAACGGACGGCACGTCAACACGAGTTCCTTGGTCATTGCAGGGCCGAGCTCGCGCACGAGCCTCGGGATCCCGCCCCAGGCGAGCGGAATGCCGAGATCGACCTCGGGGATCGAGAATCGGACGTCGTCGGACGCGAGACGGAGATCGCAGGCCGCGGCAAGCACGAGACCGCCGCCGACGCAGTGCCCGTGGAACGCTCCGACGGTCAGCGGCCGGACATCGGTGAGCGCCTCTGCGGCCACCCGCCCCCGATCGGCGGTGTCGCGCGACGACCGCGATTCATCCATCGACACGAAGTCGTTCAGGTCGAACCCGGCGGAGAACGCTCGACCGGCGCCGCGCACGACGACCGCCTTGATCGCAGGTGTCTCGTCGAGCCATCTGCACGCGGTGACGATCTCGCCGAGCATGTCGTGCGAGAGGGCGTTGAGTCGTTCGGGGCGATTCAGGAGCAGGGTGGCCACCGGGTCGTCGCCGCGGTGGAGGAGGCGGAGCGTCGCCAGGCTGGGCTTGCGCATCGGGCCAGCAAACCATGTCGTCGAGGGACGGCGTGCACCGGAACGAACGACGCCCTCCTACGATCGGCACCATGGCGCGCGACGTCGGTGGCTACTTCGAGAAACTCACCAGACGAGCGCGCGGCGGTCGCCGGCTCGATGCCCACGCACCGACGGTCGGGCAGGCCACGATCGACAAGGTGCGCGATCGCGTGCGCGACAAGGTGCGCAAGACCACGACGCGTCGACGTCGTGCGACGGCCGGACGTCGTCGCACAGCTCTGCCCCCCGAAGGTGTCGTCACCGTCGAGTACTCGCCGAGCATCGACGGCGATCCCGATCCGGGCGAGGTCGTGTGGACGTGGGTGCCGTACGAGGACGATCCCGAGCAGGGGAAGGACCGCCCGGTGGTGGTGATCGGGCGCCGCGGCCGCAACCTCGTCGGGGTTCCTCTGACCACCAAGCGCAACAGCCGCGAGGCCCAGATCGCGATCGGTGCCGGTGGGTGGGATCCCGAGCGCCGGCCGAGCTACGCGCGGATCTGGCGCATGCTCGATCTCGACGCCGACCGGATGCGACGCGAGGGGGCCGTGCTCGAACGCGATCGATTCGACCGGATCGTGGCCGCGGTCGACGAGTACTACGACGTCCGCACATCGACCGCGACGTCGGCCGACGACGACGGTTTCGGCGACGACGGTTTCGGCGACGACGGTTTCGGCGACGACTGATGTCTGCGATGCCCGCCCCGTGCGCGCATGGCGCACGGCCGGCAAGCCACCGTGGGGACGAGCGCGTGATCACCTAGCCTTCCAGGCCGTGGCGAACGACCAGCCCTCCCGCAAGATCCGTATCGGCCTGCTCGGTTGCGGCAACGTCGGCGGCGCGCTCGTGCCGCTCATCGAGCGACAGGCGGCCACGATCGAGGTGCGGACCGGGCTGCGGTTGGAGATCACGCGGATCGCTGTTCGGAACATCTCACGGGACCGTGGTGTGACCCTCGCCGACGGCGTGCTCACCCGCGACGCCCACGACGTCGTCACCGACCCCGACATCGATCTCGTGGTGGAGGTGATCGGTGGCATCGAACCCGCACGTGAGCTGATCACTGCCGCGCTCACCGCCGGCAAGCCCGTCGTGACCGGCAACAAGGAGTTGCTCGCCAACGTCGGCACGGAGTTGTTCGCGATCGCCGACCAGCAGGGCGTCGACCTGCTCTTCGAAGCAGCGGTCGCCGGTGGCATCCCCCTGATCCGACCGCTGCGCGAGAGCCTGCGCGGCGAGCCGCTGACGCGGGTCATGGGCATCTTGAACGGCACGACGAACTTCATCCTCAGCAAGATGACCGAGGAGGGGGCCGACTACGGCGAGGCACTGGCGGAAGCGCAGGAGCTCGGCTACGCCGAACGCGACCCGACCGCCGACGTCGAGGGCTTCGACGCCGGCGCCAAGGCCGCGATCATCGCGTCGATCGCGTTCGGTGCCCGCGTCGTGGCGGGCGACGTCTACCACGAAGGCATCAGTGGGGTCACCGCGGCCGACATCGCCGTCGCCCGACGGCTGGGCTACGTCGTCAAACTGCTGGGCATCGCCGAGCGCGACGCCGCCTCGGGTGACATCGCCGTGCGCGTCCACCCGGCGATGGTGCCCCTGCATCATCCGCTCGCCAGCGTTCGCGACAGCTACAACGCGGTGTTCGTCGAAGGGGATGCCGTCGGCCAGTTGATGTTCTACGGGCGTGGGGCCGGTGGTGCCCCCACCGCTTCGGCTGTCCTCGGCGACGTGATCGACGCTGCCGTGAACCTCTCGAAGGGCACGCACGGTTCGCTCGGGTCGTTCGGGAAGGCCACGATCCGCGCCATCGACGAGACGAGCGCCGAGTATCTGCTCGGACTCGAGGTCGCCGACCAGCCCGGCGTTCTGCACGCGGTGACCGGCGCGTTCGCCTCCCACGGCGTGAGCATCCGCGCCGCCGAGCAGGAGGGCATCGGCCCCGATGCTCGACTCGTCTTCATCACCCACGAAGCCCGTGAGGCCGATGTGCAGGCGACGGTCCGGCAGCTCCGTGACCTCGACGTCGTCCGGCGCATCGGCGGATTCATTCGTGTGATCGGCTCCTGACGTGCGTTTCGTGTCCACCCGCGGCGAGGCACCCGAGCTCGGGTTCACCGACGTGCTCCTGGCGGGGCTCGCCGGTGACGGCGGGCTGTACGTCCCGGCGACGTGGCCGGCGCTCCCCGATCTGACCGCGACACACGACTACGCGGACGTCGCCACCGCTGTCATCTCACCGTTCGTCGCCGACGACCTCGACCGCGAGACACTCGCCACGTTGTGCCGGGAGGCGTACACGACGTTCCGGCATCCGGCCGTCGCACCGCTCGTCCAGATCGATCATCGCACCTGGCTGCTCGAGCTCTTCCACGGCCCGACCCTTGCCTTCAAAGACGTCGCCCTGCAGCTGGTCGGGCGGATGTTCGATCACGCGCTCGCGCAGCGCGGTGAACGGATCACGATCGTCGGCGCCACCAGTGGCGACACGGGCTCGGCCGCGATCGATGGTGTTCGGGGTTGCGAGCACGTCGACATCGTCATCTTGTACCCGGCCGGCCGAACCAGCGAGGTGCAACGTCGTCAGATGACCACGGTCGACAGCCCCAACGTGCACACGATCGCGATCGACGGCACCTTCGACGACTGCCAGGATCTGGTCAAGGCGATGTTCGGCGATCACGCATTTCGCGACGAGCTCCGCCTCGCCGCCGTGAACTCGATCAACTGGGCCCGGGTGATGGCGCAGGTCGTGTACTACGCGACCGCCGCGGCGGCACTCGACGGCACGCCGACCTTCTGCGTCCCGACCGGCAACTTCGGCAACGTGCTCTCCGGTTGGATCGCTCGCCGTATGGGCGCCCCGATCGCCGACTTCATCGTCGCCTCCAACACCAACGACATCCTGACGCGATTCGTCAACGACGGTGACATGACGACCCGGCCGGTGGTCCCGACACTGAGCCCCAGCATGGACATCCAGGTCTCATCCAACTTCGAGCGCCTCCTGTTCGAGATGAACGGCCGCGACGGTGGTCTGACCGCGGAGCAACTGCGCCAGTTCCGGGTCACCGGTCGGCTCTCGATCGAACCCGACCAGAGAGCCGAGTTCATCGACGGAACGTTTCGAGCGGCCCGTTTCGACGACGACGAGACGATGGCCGAGATCGCCAGGGTCTACGCGGAGACGGGCCTGATGATCGACCCGCACACCGCGACCGGAACTGCCGCTGCACGCCGCCTCGGTGGCGATCACCCGATCGTCACGCTCGCGACCGCGCACCCGGCGAAGTTCCCGGATGCGGTCGAGCAGGCGACAGGTCGCCGACCGACGCTGCCCGCTCACCTCGCCGACCTGTTCGATCGCGACGAGCGCACCCACCGCCTGCCGAACGAGCTCCCTGCGGTGCAATCGTTCGTCCGGTCGGTGACCCGCGTGCGCGCCTGAGCAAGTCGGCCGCACACCTGTTCGACGATGGCGTTGCGACTGGCGGTGCCGCGCGGATACAGTGGGTGCACCTGGGGATTCCCGGGTCGCACCTCGTCCGACCCGACTCGTACTCCGACCTGAACGTCCGGCACGAACGCCGAGCCGGACGGCGGCTCGGAGGGGTCCACCGATCTGGAGACACCGATCGGATGCACGTGCGTACCACCGCCGAACCGTGGCGGCGCGACGAAACGCTCGTCGTGATCTCGGTTCGCAACTCACCACCCCCCAAACAGGGTCCGCCCACAGGGAAAGAGGTCATCGTGACCGCACAGGCACTCGAACAGTCAGTCCTCGAATCCAAGGACAAGACGCAGCTCATCCAAATCGCCGAGGCGCTCGGCGTGAAGGCGTCGGCCCGCAACAAGAAGGCCGACATCATCGATCAGATCCTCGCCAAGACCGGTGGCGGCTCGAGCGGCGAGTCGGCCGGGAACGGCGACCATGCCCCGCGCCCGAGTCGACATCGTCCGAGTCCAGGTCGTCCGAGTCGAGGTCGTCCGAGTCGGGGTCGTCGGACCGGAACGAGCCCACGTCGACGGCACCGGCGCCGACCACGGATCCGGCCGGCGAGCCGAAGGCGGAGTGGGAGCTCGAGCTCGGCGAAGGATCCGACCCCACCGTGCCCGCCGATGGCGAGCGGCCGCAGCGATCCGAGGGCACGCCAGCGTCCGGCTCGAGGGCCGGCACGTCTGGTTCGGCAGGCTCCTCCGACGACTCCGACGCCGGCGATACATCGGACGCGAAGCCGCAGCAACGAGAGCAGCGCGGCGATCGCGGTCAACAGCAGCGCAACGATGGCGGCCGCAGCAACCAGAACCGCAATCAGGGCGGCAATCAGAATCGCGACAACCAGGATGACGACGGCGGCAACCGCAACAAGCGCCGGCGTCGGCGCCGCAAGAACCGGGGCGGCCAGGACGGCCCCCAGGGCGAAGATCGCGAGCTGCTCGACGACGACGGCGCACCCGTCAGCAACGAGCCCGTCGAGGTCGAGGGGTACCTCGACATGCGCGACGAGGGATATGGGTTCCTCAGGGTCAACAACTACCTCGCCAGCAAGAGCGACTCGTACATCCCGGTGAAGCTCTCGCGTCAGTACGGACTGCGCAAGGGCGATCATGTGGCCGGACTGTCGCGACCCGCCGGCCGCAACGAGAAGAACCCGGCGATGCTCGAGATCCACTCGGTCAACGGCCGCCCTCCCGAGGAGGCCAAGAAGCGCCGCCGCTTCGAGGATCTGACCGCGCTGTTCCCCGACTCCCGTCTGCGCATGGAGGATCCGTCCGATCCGGCGAACATGACGGCGCGCATCATCGACCTGGTCTCGCCGATCGGCAAGGGGCAGCGCGGCATCATCGTGTCGCCTCCGAAGGCCGGCAAGACCACGGTCATGAAGACGATCGCGGCGTCGGTCGAGAAGAACAACCCCGAGTGCAAGCTCATCGTGCTGCTGATCGACGAACGACCCGAAGAGGTCACCGACATGAAGCGCATGGTGAAGGGCGAAGTCATCGCTTCGACCTTCGACCGGCCGAGCGACGAGCACACCCAGATCGCCGAGCTGGCGATCGAGAAGGCCAAGCGCATGGTCGAGTACGGCGAGGACGTCGTGATCATGCTCGACGGCATCACACGTCTCAGCCGTGCCTACAACCTCGCAGCGCCGGCGAGCGGACGCATCTTGTCGGGTGGTATCGACGCCGGGGCGCTGTACCCGCCCAAGAAGTTCTTCGGTGCGGCCCGCAACGTCGAGGAGGGCGGCTCGTTGACCATCCTGGCCACCGCGTTGGTCGAGACCAACAGCCGCATGGACGAAGCGGTGTTCGAAGAGTTCAAGGGCACCGGCAACATGGAGCTTCGCCTCGACCGCAAGCTGGCCGAGCGCCGCATCTATCCGGCGATCGACGTCGATGCCTCGAGCACCCGTCACGAGGAGCTGCTCTACGACCGCAAGCAGCTCCAGATGGTGTGGAAGCTGCGCCGTGTGCTGTCGGGTCTTGCCGCCGACGGCAACGCCGCGCCGGGTCTGGAGCTGCTGGTCGATCGTCTCAAGACCTTCCGGACCAACGACGAGTTCCTCACCGAGATCGCCAAACAACCCGGCATGTGACGTGCTGCCAGCGGTTCACGCCGCCGGGCATCCCGACGTGTGCAGGTAGAGGGCGCTCTCGGCATCGGTCGACGAGCGAGTGAGCCGTTGTCGCGCCACCGGCGACCAGTTCGTCGATGTCGAGGACGATCGCTTCGAGGAGGCGATCCAGGTCATCCGCTCGCTGATGGGCGAGATCGTGACGGTGCCGTTCGGGTCGGTGGCGGCGAGATGTCTCCCGTCGGTGCTGTAGCTGAGGTCGGCCACGGAGCGGTTGCTCGGCAACGACAGCCGCGTCGCTCCCGACGCGATGTTCCAGACGACACCGTGCCGTTCGTGCTCGCGGTGGCGATCTCCTGCCCCGCCGGGATCGCCCACTGCGTGAGACGATCGGCTAGCGAGCGAGTCGACCAGTCTGTCGCCCCGTCCCCGGGTCGAACAGCACCGCGTGAGGCCCGTTCGAGTCGTTGATCGCGACCGCCGGCAGCGAGTCGTGGCAGTTCAACGCCATCCCGAACGAGAAGCCGCCCTCTCTGCCGACGTGGTGGATGTGCCGGTGACGGCTCGCACGGTGTAGGTGCTCGTGGTGGGTGCTCGTGGTTGGGTGCTCGTGGTTGGGTGCTCGTGACGGTGTCGTGCTCGTGAGGGTGTCGCGGCGGGTTCGACGAGCGGTGTTCCGTCCGGTTCGCCCTTCGATTCCCGAGTTCCCGCCGACTCGGTGGCCCACCTCGTCCGGGAATACATCCGGGTTTCTCCCGGTAACATGAACCGTCCGAATTTCGCAGGAGTCCGCATCATGAAGACCGAGATCCATCCCACGTACGACGAAGTCACGGTGAAGTGCTCGTGTGGCAACACGTTCACCACCAAGTCGACCAAGCCCGGTGAGCAACTCATCGAGCTCTGCAACGAGTGCCACCCCTTCTACACCGGCAAGCAGAAGCTGGTGGACTCCGGTGGACGGGTCGAGCGCTTCAACAAGCGCTACGGCAACCGCAACAAGAAGTAGTGAGCAGTCGGGCCGGGGTTTCGCTCCGGTCCGCCTGGTCCGAGATCGCCCGCCACGCGGGCGATCTCGCTGTTTTTCGACGGCCCGACTCCGCATCGCGTCAGATTTGGGTCAAACTGTTATTTCATCGCTCAAGTCGGGCCGGGCGGCCGACGATGCACCGAAACACCTGCTTCCGGGGGTCGTATGCCTGCCCAGTCCGACATCGAACACCTGCTCCGCCGCACCGAGTACGTCGCTCGGCCGGCACGCGTCCAGCAACTCGCCGCACTTCCGACGCTGGAGGCGGCCGTGGACGCGATCCTGGACGTGCCCGGCAACCCGGGCTCGGTCACCTTCAGCCAACCCGAGAACTGGCAGCGTGGCAGCGAGCTCACCCACTTCTGGCTCGACCGGATGGCACACGACTCGCCGAACCCGATCCAGGAGAAGATGGGCTTCTTCTGGCACGGTCACTTCTGCTCCGAGTTCGGCAAGGTCGGCTCGGCAGAGCTGATGCGCGAGCAGATCGACACCTTCCGCGTCGGCGCCCTGTCGAACGTCCGAGACCTGGCGATCGAGATGTCGACGCAGGTTGCGATGCTGCGCTACCTCGACAACAACCGGAACCGGGCATCGTCACCGAACCAGAACTTCGCCCGCGAGCTCATGGAGTTGTTCCTGCTCGGGGTGGGGAACTACACCGAGGCCGACGTCGAGGCGGCGACGGCCGCGTGGACGGGGCACACCGACCAGTGGAACACCGGCGCCTACGTCTGGGAACCCGACTGGCACGACGGCAGCACCAAGAAATTCCTCGAGCGGACGATCAACAGCGGCGGCGACCCCGAGCTGCACGGCGCCGAGACGATCAACGTCATGCTCGGCAACGGGATCGTGCCGAACGGAGCGAGCATCGCGGCGAATCGCGGCCGACCCAGCAAGGAGGTCGCCGCCGAGTTCCTGTCGAAGAAGTTGTGGATCGAGTTCGCCGGTACCAATCCGTCGGCCACGGTGCTCGGCGCCCTCCGCGACGCCGCACTCGCCGCCGACTTCGATGTCGAGCCATGGCTCCGAGCGCTCCTGCTCCGCCCCGAGTTCTACGCCAACGATGTCCGCCAGGGGCTCGTGCGCTCGCCGGTCGAGTTCGTGGTCGCCTGCCTCGCGGCGACCGGTCGACGTTCGACCGAGGCGACACCCCTGTGGCTGATGGAAGGCATGGGGCAGCGCCCGCTCTTCCCGCCCAACGTCAGCGGCTGGAAGCACAACGGGTACTGGGTCAACGCCAGTGCGATGGCGAAGCGCACCGAGACGGCTCGGACGTTCGCTTGGCGATCGATGACCGGTTACTGGGACGGGGACGGTCTGATCCACCTCGCCGGCGGCACCTTGTCGCGCACCGAGATCGACGAGACCTATCGCGACCAGCCCGTCGCCGTCCTGGATCGGATGTTGGAGCTGATGCAGGTCACCCTGACACCGTCGACCCACGCTGCGCTCAGCGCCCACTCGACGCAGTCACAACGCTGGGAGCGCAGTGATCTGCTCTCGCTGATCATGCTCGCCCCCGAACTCCACGTCGCCTGAGGTCCACGATCATGCTCGACTCCGACATCTCCACCGCCCACGCCCTCTCCCACCTCCACCGTGGCGAGCGGGTCGACGCCCACACGCTCGACCGACGCCGGTTCCTCCAGCTCATCGGCGCCGGCGTCGGCGCCGGCGCCCTCGCCGGGAGCACCGGCTCGTTGCTCGACGGACTGTTCCTCCCCGGCCACGACCCGAGCGTCTGGGCGGCGGGGCCGGTGGGCCCGACCGACGGCATCCTCGTCGTCGTCGGCATGTACGGCGGCAACGACGGCCTGAACACCGTCGTGCCGTTCAACGACGGCAACTACTACGAGATGCACGGCAGCCTGGCGATCCCCGGGAACCAGACCCTGGCGTTGAACGGCCAGGTCGGCCTCAACCCGAACCTCACCGAGTTGAAGCGGTTCTGGGACGCCGGCCAACTCGCGATCGTCGATGGTGTCGGCTACGCGAATCCCGACCTGTCGCACTTCAACTCGATGGCGTACTGGATGGCGGGCAAGCCGAACGTGTTGCCCAGCACCGGATGGCTCGGTCGATGGCTCGACGGCCATCTCGACGGCTCCAAGGACCTCTACGCCGCCACCGAGGTCGGATACTCGGTCCCGCTCCATCTCGTCGGCCAGCAGCAGCGCGGGACGGTCGTCCCCCCCGATCGTCCCGGCTACGGATCGGGCACGTCCGCACGCGATCTCCGTCAATACCAGACGATCCGCAACATGCAGACCAGCGCCAACGGCCCCTGGTTCGGCGCGGTCTCGCAGGCGTTCATCGACCAGCTCGAACTGGCCAAGACGCTCGCGCCGGTGATCCCCGGGTCCGACGATCTCCCCGACACGCGGATCGTCGCCCAACTCGAGGTCGCAGCACGCCTGATCAACGCCAACCTCGGCTTCCGCGTCGTGACCGCCGGTTTCGGCGACTTCGACAGCCATGCCGGTCAGCCCGACCAGCACCAGAGTCGCATGCAGGAGCTCAACGCGGCGCTGCAACGGTTCTTCTCGACCCTCGACCCGGCCTGGATGAGCCGTGTGACGGTCATGACGTTCTCGGAGTTCGGGCGCACGCCGTGGGACAACGACGGCGCTGGCACCGATCACGGCAGTTCGGCGCCGCACTTCGTGATCGGGCAGAACGTCAAGGGTGGGATGTACGGTCGGCGGCCCTCGCTCGACGGGCTGCGCCGCTGGGAGCGCATGGCCCACCACGTCGACTTCCGTTCGTACTACGCGTCCGTGATCGACGGCTGGCTCGGAGGCGGATCGAGCGACGTGCTCGGCGGCAACTTCGAGAACCTCGGGCTGTTCGCACGAGGACCCGGCCGGTTGCCCGGAGGCGGGATCGCGCCCGGGCCGGCCGTGGTCACCCCGGCGTCGCGATTCACCCCGCTGACGCCGAAGCGCATCGCCGACACACGCGACGGCCAAGGTGGAGTGCCGAAGCGAAAGCTGCGCGCCCAGGAAGCCGTCCGTGTGAAGGTGACCGGTGTGGGCGGTGTCCCGAAGACCGGCTGCACGGCGATCGTCGCCAACGTCACCGCCGTCGACGCCACGACGCCGATGTACTTCACGGTGTTCCCGGGTGCCACGGCTCGGCCCAAGACGGCGAGCCTCAATGGTCGGCCCGGCCGACCCGTCCCGAACCTCGTGATCATGGGGGTCGGCGCGGACGGCACCGTCGAGATCTTCAACTCACACGGCGAGACGCACTGCGTCGTCGATGTGTTCGGGTACTTCGCCGAGGGCACGGGCGACCGTTTCACTCCGGTGCAGCCGGCGCGTCTCTTCGACACCCGGAGCGGTGCAGGCATCCGCAAGGGCAAGCTGCGCGACCGGACCCCGGTCGACGTGCAGGTGTCGGGCCGGGCCGGTGTGCCCAAGTCGGGTGCGACGGCCGTCGTGATGAACCTGGCGGTGACCGAACCGGAGACGCGCGGCTACATCAGGGCGACGCCCACGGGTGCGAAGAACCCCGACACCGCCAACGTCAACTTCTTCCCGGGCGACACCGTGCCCAACCTCGTGATCTGCAAGATCGGAACGGGTGGCAAGATCACGATCGACGGTCACTGCACCGGCATGCACGCCGTGGGCGACGTCTTCGGCTACTTCGGCGCGAGCGGTGAGCAGTTGCGTGCGATGCCGCCGCGGCGCGTGCTCGACACCCGCGACGGCACCGGTGCCGACGCCGGTCCGGTCGGGCCGAAGCGAGCGATCGAGCTCGTGATGGCCGGCCGCAACGGCATCCCCGAGGGAGCCACGGCCGTCGTGCTGAACGTCGCGGTCACCAATGTGGCGGCGCGGTCGTACGTGTCGGTCTGGCCGTTCGGCGAGGAACATCCCGGTACCGCCAACCTCAACATCGTGCCCGGCCGGAACATCGCCAACCTGGTCGTGTGCCGGCTCGGTGAGGGTGGTGCCCTCTCGATCGCGAACATCCGAGCGAACTGCGACGTGATCGCGGACGTGTTCGGCTACTACGTCGACTGACCCGCGGTGCACCTGGCCGCATCCTGCGGCAGACTGATGGCGAACGTCGGGTCGGGCGGCCCAGCGCCGGACTCTCATCGAACCATGGTCGATCTCAACCCCGCGAACGTCGCTCACCTCCTGCGCCGCACGGAGTACGTCGCGCGGCCGGCACGCGTCCAGGCGCTGATGGCCAAGGCGTCGATCGAGCTCGCCGTCGACGACATCCTCGCCGTTCCGGGGAATCCGGGTTCGGTCAGCTTCGCGACCGTCGACGAGATCCAGCGGGGTGACGAGCTCACCCACTTCTGGCTCGACCGCATGGCCCACGACTCGCCGCGTCCGATCCAGGAGAAGATGGGGTTCTTCTGGCACGGCCACTTCTGCTCCGACCTGCACAAGGTCCGGTCGGGCGCGTTGATGCGCCAGCAGATCGACTTCTTCCGCCGTCACGCGCTGTCCGACCTCGGCTACCTCGCGACGACGATGTCGACCCAGGTCGCGATGTTGAGGTATCTCGACAACAACCAGAACAAGCGCACATCGCCGAACCAGAACTTCGCTCGTGAGCTGATGGAACTGTTCATCCTCGGTGTCGGCAACTACACCGAGGACGACGTCGAGGCGGCGACGGCGGCATGGACCGGCCACACCGACAACCCCGAGACCGGTGGGTACGTGTGGCGGCCCGACTGGCACGACGCATCGAAGAAGCGGTTCCTCGTCCGAGACATCAACGACGGCGGCGACCCGCTCCGGCACGGCGCCGAGACGATCGAAGTGATGCTCGGTGCCGATGCAAAGGTGCCGGCGGGCGCCGATGTCGTCGCCAATCGCGGCCGCCCCACGCAGCAGGTCGCAGCCGAGTTCATCTCGCGGAAGCTCTGGACGGAGTTCGCCGGCACGGAGCCATCACCGGTGGTGCTCGGAGCGCTCCGCGACGTCGCACTCGCGAACGACTTCCAGATCAAGCCGTGGTTGAAGGCCCTCCTGACACGCGAGGAGTTCTACGATCCCGCGGTCAAACGGGGTCTCGTCCGCTCTCCGGTCGAGTACATCGTCGCCGTCCTCGCTGCGACCGGTCGCCGATCGCTCGGCACCGCGCCGCTCTGGCGGATGGAGGGCATGGGCCAACGACCGCTGTACCCGCCGAACGTGAGCGGCTGGAAGCACAACAGCTACTGGATCAACGCGGCGGCGATGTCGAAGCGCACCGAGGCCGCTCTCATCGCAGCACGAGAGATCACGGCCGGAGGCGGCGCATACGCCTTTGCCGGCGGAGAGATCGTTGCGGAGGAGGTCAGGACTGGGGCCGCGGCCACGGTGCTCGACACGTTGCTCACGTTGATGCAACTCACCGTGTCGTCCCCGTCGTACTCCGAGGTGTCGCCCGAGTCGTACGACGTGCTGCTCTCGTTCGCGGAGCAAGCCACCCCCGATGATCGCGTCGATCTGATCCACCTCATCATGCTCACCCACGACTTCCATCTCGCCTGAGGCCGCCATGCTCGACCGCGACATATCGACCACCGCAGCACTGGCCCACCTCAGCCGTCCGGAGACCGATCCGAACGTGCTCGACCGGCGCCGGTTCCTCCAGCTCGTCGGTATGGGAGCCGGTGCAGGTCTGGTCGCCGGCGGCACCGGTTCGCTCCTCGACGGCCTGCTGCTGCCCGGACACGATCCGGCGGCGTGGGCGGCCGGTCCGATCGGCCCGAACGACGGCATCCTCGTCGTGATGGGGATGTACGGCGGCAACGACGGTCTCGACACGGTGGTGCCGCTCGGTGACGGGAACTACCAGAACATGCACGGCGAGCTCGCGATCGACGCCGAGTCGACCCTGTCGATCGACGGGGAGGTCGGCCTCAACCCGTACCTGACCGAGCTCAAGCGCTTCTGGGACGCCGGTTCGCTGGCGATCATCGACGGTATCGGTTACCCGGACCCCGATCTGTCGCACTTCAACTCGATGGGGTACTGGATGGCGGGGCGGCCCCACGTCCCGCCGAGCAGTGGCTGGCTGGGTCGCTGGCTCGACGGCCACCTGAACGGCGCCAAGGATCTCTTCGTCGCGGCCGAGATCGGGTACAGCCTGCCACTCCACCTCGTCGGGCGACAGCAGCGCGGCACCGTCGTCACCCCGAACCGCCCGGCGTTCGGCGCCGGCGACTCGCCCCGCGACCTCCGCCAGTACGCGGCCCTCAACTCGCTGCGCGACAACGCCGGCGACCAGTGGTCGTCGGCCGTGTCGCAGGCATTCGTCGACCAGTTGTCGCTCGCCAGCGCCCTCGCCCCGTTCATCCCGCAACAGAACCAACTGCCCGGCACGGCGATCGCCGCCGGGCTCGAGATCGCGGCTCGGATCATCAACGCCAACCTCGGGTTCCGCGTGCTGTCGGCCGGGTGGGGAGATTTCGACAGCCACGCCGGTCAACCGATCCAACACGCCACTCGGATGCAGGAGTTCAACAGCGGCGTCCGACGCTTCTTCGAGCTGCTCGACCCGGCGTGGAAGAGCCGGGTGACGGTGATGACGTTCTCGGAGTTCGGGCGCACCCCGTGGAACAACGATGGTCTCGGGACCGACCACGGCACGTCCGCCCCCCACTTCGTGTTCGGCCAGAACGTCCGCGGCGGACGCTACGGTCAGCAGCCGTCGCTGACCGGGCTCGGCCGCTGGGATCGCCTCGAGCACCACGTCGACTTTCGCTCGTACTTCGCGTCGGTGATCGACGGCTGGATGGGTGGCGGTTCGGCCGACATCCTGGGTTCGACATTCGAGAACCTCGGGTTGTTCCACGGTGGCCCGGGCACGAGCGGCGCCTGGCCCGTCCCGCCGCCGGTGGTGCTCGGTCCCCCCACGGTGATCACCGCGCTGCAACCGTTCCGTGTTGCCGACACCCGCACCGGTCTCGGCGAAGTCCCCACCAGGAAGCTGCGCGAGAAGGAGATCGTCAAGGTCCGCGTCGCCGGAGTGGGCGGCGTGCCCGCGACAGGATGTCGGGCCGTGATCGCCAACGTCACCGCGGTCGATGCGACGACGGCCATGCACTTCACCGTGTTCCCCGGCGGCACGCCACGACCCCCGACCGCCAACTTGAACGGTCGGCCCGGTCGCCCCGTGCCGAACCTCGTCGTGATGGGCGTCGGCAGCGACGGCACGATCGAGGTGTACAACTCGCACGGCGAGACGCACTGCGTCGTCGATGTCTTCGGATACGCCACGATCGGCGGCGGCGATCGGTTCGTGCCGGTGCAGCCGGCCCGGCTGTTCGACACCCGGGACGGCACGGGCGTGCGCGCCGGCAAGATCCTCGACCGTGTCCCGGTCGACATCGAGGTCGCCGGCCACGCCGGCGTGCCGGCCTCCGGTGCGACGGCCGTCGTCATGAATCTCGCGGTGACCGAGCCGGAGAGTCGGGGCTACCTGCGGGTCACCCCCAAGGGGGCGGCGGTTCGCGAAACGGCCAACGTCAACTTCTTCCCCGGCGACACCGTCCCGAACCTCGTGATCTGCAAGCTCGGCGACGGAGGCCAGATCACGATCGACGGGCGCGGCGACGGCTCCCATGCGGTCGGCGACGTGTTCGGATGGTTCGGTGTCGACGGCGATCGCCTCCAGATCCTTCCACCGAGTCGTGTGCTCGACACCCGGGACGGCACCGGGGCACCGGCGGGGCAGATCGGTCCGAGTCGGGGGCTCACGCTCGAGTTGGCGGGTCGAGCCGGGATCCCCGACGACGCGACCGCCGTGGTCCTCAACGTGGCCGCGACCAATGTGGCGGCGCGCTCCTACGTATCCGTCTTCCCTGCCGGCGAGGCGCATCCGGGTACGGCCAACCTGAACGTGGTGCCGGATCGCAACATCGCCAACCTGGTGATCTGTCGGCTCGGGGACGGTGGCGGGCTCCGGATCTCGAACCGCCTCGCCCAGTGTGACGTGGTCGCCGACGTGTTCGGCTACTTCGTCGACTGACGGGCGGCGTGGGTCGCCGACCGACCCGATACGGTCGCGACACGTGAGCGACCCGCCCGACGCAGCGTCACGCCGCAGCCGGCTCATCGGCGTCAAGCTTCGGGCGCTCGTGCGCGATCATCTCGCGGACGATTCGGTACCCGAGGCGTCGGAGTTCGCGCCGGGTGCGGCACTGTTGCACGACGGTGCGGCCTGGATCTTCCTCGACGAGCTCCCTGGGCGGCGACTCGGCGCATCGTTGGCGTGGGCACTCCGTGCCGGGGCGTCGTCGCTGCACGTCGTCGCCGAGTTCGACACCGGCGTCCTGGCCCGCCGTGCGGCCGAGTTCGAGATTCCGGTGTCGGTCTGGCACGCCGACGGCCGAACCCTGCTGCCCGCCGTCGCCGAGCCACTCGCGCCGCCGATGCCGGCCCGCGCCGAGCACGAACGATTCCGTGCCCTGATCATCGAGGGCGGCGCCGAACCGCTCGTCGAGCACGGCGTGTTGTTCGGCGAGGTGCGCGGACTCGAGGTGTGTCGCGTCGTCGACGACCCCGACCTCCACGTCACTCGGCTCGAGGTCGGTGTCGGCGCCCACGATCGCGAGGCGTTCCAGATCCTCCACGGCGACGTGCCCACTGCCGAGTCGCTGTCGCGCATCTCGGCGATCGTTGCTGCCCAGCGGCAGCTCGGTTCGCCGAAGCACCCGCTGAACCGGCTCGCTGCCGAGCGCTTCCTGCGGTGGCGGATCGAGCAGGACCCGTCGCTGGTGGGTGCGGCGTCGGTATCGCATGCGCCGCCGCCGGTGCCGCGCGTGAATCTGAAGGATCCGGAGCCGTGCGTGGCACATGGCGTCGACCACGACGGAGGTGCGATGGTGGTGGTGTGCGTGTCGGGCGTCGACCTCGACACCGTGCCGTACGCGGTCGACGCCCGGTTGGCCGCCGAGGCGACCGAACCGGGCGTCGATGGGGGAGGTCGGCTCGTCGTGGCGTTGCCGACACGCGACCGAGTGCGGGTCACCGAGGAGATCGCCGATCGTCTGGCGCGTCTGCTCGAGTTCGTCTCGATCGACTGAGCCGGGCCGGTTTCGTCACTCGGTCGTCGAGTCGTCGTCGGTGGGCTCGCCCGACGCCTCGATCGCCGGCGCCGACGGCGTCGTGTCGATCGCGATGCGGCGAGACTGTGGCTCGGCGAAGGTGCTGATGCGAACGGTCAGACGGCCGTCGACGTGGTTGGCCCGGACGGTCTCGGGGTCGAGTCGGCCGCTGAGACGCAGGCTCCGCTGCCATTCCATCGTTTCGGTGTGGGCACCGACCGTGAGCGTGGTGCCGGCGACCTCGATGGTCACGGCGTCCGCCGGGACACCCGGCAGATCGACGGTCAAGACGTACTCGTCGTCGCGCCAGGCGCCGTCGACCACCGGGCCGAGCTGACGTCGCGGGTCGAAGAAGGAGTTGGTGATCTGCTCGAACGCCCGATCGAAGCTGCGATCGAACGAGGTGAGCGGGGTGCGGTGACGAACGATCATGGATGATCCCTCCGTGTGTTGCGTGGCGACACCATCTCGCGATGGTGATCACATATGGATGTTGATTGGATGTTGATTGGATGTTGAACGAAATAGTAGTGACCACACTGCGATGTGGTGATGTGTACTATACAGAAATCCTGAGTCAATGCAACTCAGGATCAGCAGATCCGGCGACGGCGCTAGCCTCCCGGGGGCCATGCTCGATCCCGGCCTCGTCGCCCGTCTCACCGCCGTCTCGGAGGAGTACCGCGAGATCGAGGCGCGCCTCGCCGATCCCCAAACGCTGGCCGACCCCGATCGCCTGCGCACGGTGTCGCAGCGCTACCGCGAGCTCGAACCGATCGTCGGCGTCTATGGCGCATACCGTGCCCGCTTGGCCGACCTCGGTGCTGCCCGTGAGCTGCTCGACACCGCCGAGATGGGAGACCGCGCGTTCGCCCAGGACGAGATCGACGCCGCCGGTGCCGAACTGGATCGCCTCGAGCACGAACTGCGCCAGCTCCTGCTCCCGACCGATCCGCATGCCGGCCGCGCGGTCATCCTCGAGATCCGCGGCGCCGAAGGAGGCGAGGAAGCCAACCTCTTCGCCCGCGATCTGCTCGGCATGTACGAGGCCTATGCCACGGTCCGGAAGTGGCGCCTCGAGATCCTCTCGCTCGCTCCGAGTGATCTCGGCGGCGTGAACCAGGTCACCTTCGTCGTCCGTGGTGACGACGCCTGGCAGCGGCTCAAGTTCGAGGGTGGGCCGCACCGCGTACAGCGCGTGCCGGTGACCGAGAGTCAGGGCCGAATCCACACGTCGTCGGCCACGGTCACCGTGCTCCCCGAGGCCGACGAGGTCGACGTCACCATCGACGAGCGCGACCTCGAGATCGACGTCTACCGCTCCTCGGGCGCCGGCGGTCAGCACGTGAACACGACCGACTCGGCCGTGCGGGTCACCCACGTCCCGACCGGCGTCGTCGTGACCATGCAGGACGAACGCAGCCAGCTTCAGAACCGCACCCGCGCGATGCAGGTGCTGCGCGCCCGCCTGTACGAGATCGCGCGAAGCGAACGCGACGCGGAGCTGTCGGCCGAACGACGCTCACAGGTCGGCGGAGGGGGGCGCAGCGAGAAGATCCGCACCTACAACTTCAAGGAGAATCGGGTGACCGACCACCGCATCGGTCTGACCGTGTACCGACTCGCCGATGTGCTCGCCGGCGATCTCGATCTCGTGGTCGAGCCATTGCTGCACGAGGAGCGTACCCGCCAACTCGCCGAGCTCGGGGCCTGATGTGGACCGTGACGACCTGGTCTCGCTGCGCTCGCTCTGGGCGCACACTGAGCGGAGCGTCCCACGGCACGAAGCGCGCTGGCTGTGTGAGGTCGCGACGGCCCTCGACGGCGCCGAATTCGATGACGCGCTCGACGAACCGGTCACCGAGCGCATGGTCCACCACCTCGACGCCATGCTGGCGAGGTATCGCGGCGGCGAGCCGTTGCCGTACGTGCTCGGCCGCTGGTCGTTCCGCCACATCGACCTGGCGGTCGATCCTCGGGTCCTCATCCCGCGGCCCGAGACCGAGTCGGTCGCCGGGACGGCGATCGATCTGGCCCGGGCGGTGCCCGAACACCGAGTCGTCGCCGATCTCGGCACCGGGTCCGGTGCGATCGGTCTGTCGCTCGCGGCCGAGCTCCCGCTGGTCGGCACCACGGTCTGGTTGACCGACACCAGCGACGACGCGCTCGCCGTCGCCAGCGCCAACCTGGCCGGTATCGGTCGGCCGGCGGCCAACGTGCGCGTGGCACGAGGGTCGTGGTTCGAGGCGCTCCCGACGGGCGAGCTGTTCGACGTGATCGTCTCCAACCCGCCCTACGTCGCGACTGCGTCCACGGAACTGGCGACGTCGGTGCTCGACTGGGAACCGGCGGCCGCGCTGTTCGCCGGCGACGACGGACTCGACGCGCTGCGCTCGATCATCGGCGGCGCGGCCCATCACTTGGCGCCGGGTGGCTGGCTCGTCCTCGAGATCGGTGCCGACCACGGGTCGGCGGTGCGTTCGCTCCTCACCGATGCCGGGTTCGTCGGGGTCGAGATTCGTTCCGACTTCGCAGGTCACGACCGGATCGCGATCGGCCGAACGCTCACGGGCGCGAGATCTCAGTAGAGCGAGCCGGACGTCTCGGTCGCAGCGCCGTCGCGGGCGGCGGCGAGCTCGCTCGCGTATCCGGCCCGCATCGCCAGCGCATCGCTGGTGACCGTGATCATCCGGAAGCCCTGCTCGCGCCGTCGCGGTGTGAGCGGACCGGTGGCGTGGATGCCGGGAACGACACCGTGTCGATCGCAGCCGGCGACGATCGTGGCCAGCGCGCCGTCGAAGACGGGGTTGCCGTCGTTCCCGTAGGGCTCGAGGCCGAGGCTGATCGACAGATCGGCCGGTCCGACGTAGATCGCGTCGATGCCCGGCACCGCCAAGATCTCATCGAGGTTGCCGATCGCCTCGGCCGTCTCGATCATGGGGATGATGGTGATGTGCTCGGCCGCCCAACCCCGGTTGTCGGCGTGGCGCATGCCGGCCATCACCGGCCCCCAACTCCGGGATCCGTCGGGCGCGTAGCGCGCCGACCGCACGACGGTCTCGGCCTCGGAGCGGGTGTTCACCATCGGCACGATGACGCCGTGGGCACCCGCGTCGAGGGTCTTGCCGATGATGCCCGGCTCGTTCCAGGGCACCCTCACGATCGGCGTGCCACCCGCCAGCTCGATGGCCTGGATCATCGATGCGCAAGCCTGGTAGTCGACCACGCCGTGCTGGGTGTCGATGCAGACGTAGTCGACCGGCTGGCGTGCGGCCATCTCGGCCGACACGAAGCTCGGAACCGACAACCAGAACCCGAGGGTCTCGCCGCCGGCCGCCCAGATCTCACGCAGACTCGTCATGGGCCCGAGTCTCTCACGCGGGCGGAACGACGATGCTGGCCGGGCGCCCCGCCAGCACGGCGAGCGCGTTCTCGATCGAGTGCTCGTACAGCCGTCGCCGCCCGGCGACGCTCGCCGACGCGATGTGGGGGGTGACGACGACGTTCGAACGATCGAGGAGCGGGTGCCCTGCGGGCAGGGGTTCGGGGTCGGTCACGTCGAGACCGGCACCGGCGAGGTGCCCCCGATCGATCGCATCGAGCAGGGCGTGGTGGTCGACGAGCACACCGCGGGCGCAGTTGACGAGGTATGCACCGACGCGCATCCGGGCGAGCGCCCTCGCGTCGATCATCCTCGTCGTCGACGGCAGCGCCGGGGCGTGCAGCGACACGACGTCGGAGTCAGCGAGCAGATCATCGAGTCCGACCAGGTCGACACCCGCCACCGGTGACGCCGCGACGTCCGGATCGCAAGCGAGCACGCGCATGCCCAGCGCCTGCGACGCGACGGCGACCCGTGAGGCGATTCGGCCGATGCCGACGAGGCCGAGCGTGCGGCCGTCGAGCTCGAGGGCGCGCCCGACGGGTTCGCCCTTCAATCCTTCCCGTGCGCGGGTCATGTGGTGGGGAAGATGTTTGGTGACCGCGAACATGAGCGCCATCGTGTGCTCGGCGGTCGAGACCATAGGTGCCTGTGGTGTGTTGCACACCGTGATGCCGGCCGCAACGGCGTCGGCGAGATCGACGTTGTCGTAGCCCACGCCGACCCGGGAGAGCACCTTCGTCCGCGGCGCCAACCCGAACGCGTCCGCGTTCCACGGTCGCACCGCTCCGGCCAGGATCGCGTCGGCCCGATCGAGGTCGTCGTCGCACCCGGATCCGACGACGATGCAGCGACCGTCGACGAGATCGCGATAGGCGTCGGGGAAGGGGTGGTCGACGAACAGCAGCGGCAGGTCGGCAGCTTCCGGCATGAGGCGAAAGTAGCGCCGAGCGGCCCAGGACCGAGCGTCGGCGATCCGGTAGCGTTCGAGCACCATGACCGACGAGCAGCTCGCCCGGTATCGATCGAGCATCGACAACATCGATGCGGCGCTCGTGCACCTGCTCGCCGAGCGATTCAAGATCACTCAGGACGTCGGACGCTACAAGGCCTCCGCCGGGTTGCCGGCGGCCGATCTCGAACGCGAGGCGCAGCAGGTCGAGCGGCTGCGGGCGCTGGCTGAGGAGTCGGGCCTCGACCCGATCTTCTCCGAGAAGTTCCTGAGGTTCATCGTGGCGGAAGTCATCCACCATCATCAGCGCATCGCTGAGCACGAGACGCCGACCTCCGATTGAATCGGAGGTGTCATGAATGAACGCTTCGACATCGCCGTCATCGGTGGCGGCCCGGCTGGTGCCGCCACTGCGATCAGGGCGGCGCGCTCGGGTGTTCGCGTGGTGGTCGTCGAGAAGGGCGCTCACGGTCGCGACAAGGTCTGCGGCGACGGGCTCACGCCGCGCGCGGTTGCCGCGCTCGACGAGTTGAAGATCTCGCTCGACGACGCACACCTCATCGCCGGGCTCCGGATGATCGCCGGGAAGCAGGTGCGCGAGCTTCCCTGGCCAGGGGGCGATCGTTTCCCGAACCACGGCGCCGTGTGGCCCCGTCGACGCCTCGACGCGGCGCTCATCGATGCCGCCGTCGAGGCCGGAGCCGACGTGCGTTTCGAGACGACCGGTGAGGTCGTGTTCGACGACGACGGCCGAGCGGCGGGCGTCGCAACGCGACATGGCCGTCTCGACGCCGATCTCGTCGTCGCGGCCACCGGTGCGCCGGGTGCCGTCGCTCGCCAGCTCGGCGCCGAGCGCGACCCGAACGAGCCCTTCGGGTTGGCGATCCGGGCGTACGTCGAGAGTCCCCGCCACGCCGACGAGCACTTGGAAGCCTGTCTCACGATCAAGGACTCCAGTGGCACCTGGGTGCCGGGGTACGGCTGGATGTTCCCCTGCGGGGACGGCACCGTGAACATCGGCGTCGGTGCGCTGTCGACGATGAAGGGGTTCAAGGGGCTGAACCTGAACCACCTGCTCGACAGCTATCGCGACCTCGTCCACGACTCGTGGGAGATCGGTCCGAACCTCGATCGGCCGCGCGCTTGGCGGCTGCCCATGAGTGCCGTCGCGCGTCACGGTGCGGGGTGGGTCGCGATCGGTGACGCGGCCGGGTTGGTCAATCCGATGAACGGCGAGGGCATCGACTACGGGCTGGAGTCGGGGATGCTCGCAGCCGACCTGTTTCTCGACGATCCGGCCACGACGCCGGCCGAGTACGACCGTCTGATCGGCGAGCGCTTCGACGGGTTCCTCCGCACCGGACGCCGGTTCGCGTTCCTCATCGGCCACCCCTGGCTGATGCGGACCGGGCTCCGATTCGCAGTCGGAACCCAGTCGATTGCCAACATCACTCTCCAGGTGATGGGCAACCTCGTCGACGCCGAGACACCGGGTGCCGCCGGTCGCACCATGCGCATCGCCGATCGGACGCTCGCAGCGGCCGATCCCCTGTTGCGCAAGACCCGGGCCAAGGCCTGAACCCGCCGGCGGCACGGCTACCGTGCTGGATCGTGCGAGAGGGAACGAGCTTCGGCATCGACATCGGGGGCACCGGGATGAAGGCCGCTCCGGTCGATCTCGCCACGGGTGAGCTCGCAGCCGATCGATTCCGGATCGGCACCCCCCAGCCGGCGACACCCGAGGCGGTTGCCTCAGTGGTGGTCGAGTTGGCGCGGCATCACGACTGGACCGGCTCGGTCGGCATCTGCATGCCGTCGGTCGTCACCCACGGGGTGGTCCGCAGCGCCGCGAACATCGACGACTCCTGGCTCGGGGTCGACGGCGACGAGTTGTTCACCGACGCGATCGGCGCGCCTGTCCATCTGCTCAACGACGCCGACGCCGCCGGCCTCGCCGAGATGACGTGGGGCGTGGGGCGCGATCGCTCCGGCGTGGTGATCTGCCTGACGTTCGGGACGGGGATCGGCTCCGGGCTGTTCGTCGACGGCACCCTCGTGCCCAACACCGAGCTCGGTCACCTCGAACTCGACGGCGTCGACGCCGAATCGCGGGCGGCGGCCAGCGCCCGCAAGCGCGACGACATCTCGTGGAAGGACTGGGGCGACCGGGTCGATCACTACCTCCGACAGGTCGTGATGCTCTTCTCGCCCGATCTGATCATCCTCGGGGGAGGCGCGAGCAAGCAGCCACGCAAGTGGGTCGACTGCCTCGACCCTGGCTGTGAGGTCGCGGTCGCCGAGCTCGCCAACAACGCCGGAATCGCGGGCGCCGCGCTGATGGCGCCCGAACCGGGCTCAGACCTCGATCGGCGCGAGTGAGTGTCCGGAGCGGTGTTGCCGCACCGCGATCACGACGAGCGTGACGACGGTGAGCGGCACGACGAACCCCAGCAGGGCCACCGCGTACTCGTCGGCGGCCTGGTGCTCGGCACTGTCCAGTAGGAGCCAGCCGAGGTAGGCGCCGTAGTACGCGAGGAACAGCACCCCCTCCCACCGCAAGAGCGAGTAGCCGTTCCAGAAGATCGGCAAACAGGCGATCGCAACCGCGATCATCACCGGGATGTCGAGTGAGATCGCGCCATCGGGGATCGGGATCGACGACGGCGACACCGCTGCGGTGATGCCGAGCACGGCCAGGATGTTGAAGAGGTTGGAGCCGATCGCGTTGCCGACCGCGAGGTCGCGCTGGCCCCGTGCGGCGGCGAGGACCGAGGTGGCGATCTCGGGCAACGAGGTGCCGATCGCGACGACGGTGAGCCCGATCACGAGCTCGCTGACCCCGAGCGCCGCTGCGATGTCGGTGGCCGCTTCGACGAGCGCCGACGACCCGACGACGAGGAGCACCAGTCCGGCGAGCACGAAGCCGATGTCGGCGATCACCGAACTCTCCCGCAGCGTCTCCTCGCTGAGCGCTTCCTCGTACTCGTGGGCGACCATCGCTTTGGTGTCGCGTCTCGAGCTCACGACCGTCCAGGTGATGTAGGCGACGAGCAGCGCGACGAACAGCACCCCCTCCCAGCGTTCGAGCTCGTTGTCGAAGCCGAGCACGAACACGAGGATCGACAGGCCCAGTACGATCGGCACGTCGATCCGGACGATCCGTTGAGCGACGACCAGGCCGCCGCCGATGGTCGCCGACAGCCCGAGCACGAGCAGCACGTTGGCGATGTTCGATCCCACGACGTTGCCGACCGCGAGGTCGGCTTCGTCACGCAGCGCGGCGCCGAGGCTCACGGCCAGCTCGGGAGCGCTGGTGCCGAACGCGACGACCGTGAGGCCGATGACGACGGGGGAGAGGCCGGTTCGGGCTGCGAGTCGAGCGGCTCCCCGCACCAACGCTTCGGCCCCCGTGACCAGGGCGACGACACCGACGACGAAGAACACCCCGGTCAGCAGATCCATGACGGCTGCAAGTCTGGCGGCGTTCGTGTCCAAGGGAAACCCGGACTCGAAGAGATGGCCGGATGCCAAGATTCACATCGGGCGAACTGAGCCAGTGCCGATCGAACACGAGTGCGTTTCACTCAGGTCGACGAACGCGGGGTCGGCCGGGGTGCGACGAGGTGCCGGCATAGGTAGCGACCGCGGTGAACGTCCAGCATGCCCGTCTCGTCGAGAACGCCGCTCGGGCGACGAGCGACGGTGGCTGGGTCGGCGGCCGCATCCACCACCGGACACTCAGGGACGCTTGAGTCGGCGGAGCCAGCTCTCGGCGTAGCGGAGTCGGCGTTCGAGCTGGTCGACCGTTGCGGTCGACACCTTCGAGATGCCGGCGAGCCGGTTCATCTCGCCCTGCACCTTGGCGTGGCCCCAGCCGGTGAGATCGACGAGTCGCTTGGCGGCATCGGCGTTGCGGGTACGCAGATCGTCCTTCTTCTCGGCGACGCTGAGCGATCCCCACGGGACGAGACCGGCCTCGGTCGGGATCTCCGGCAGGTCGACCGCGAGGTTCGGGTCGTCGGCGAAGATCGGATCGGGAGGATCTGGCTCGTCATCGAAGTGGTGGACGCCCTGATCGGTGACCGTGTGGAACTTGACACCCGTCGCGGTCGACGACACCACGGTGAACAGCGAGAGCTGCTCCGCGAACAGACCGTCGTCGTGCACCTGCCGGTCGAGGTCGCCGTCGGGCGAGAACTCATCGTCGCGCTCCGACGGCGGACGCAGGACGTGCCGACGGGCCTCGGCGATCTGGAAGGCGTGACTCCGAAGTCTCGGATCGTCGGGCACGTAGACGTACGCCTTCTGGGTCGCACGCCCGACCTGCCAGCGAACGAACCGGCCGACGGCCTGACGGAAGAACAGCTCGGTCGACGTCGTCGTCGCATACACGCCGACACGAAGTCGCGGGATGTCGACACCCTCCGACACCATCCTCACGGCGACCAGCCAGGGGCGGTCGCCGGTGGCGAACTCGGCGATCTTGCGGGAGGCCATCGGATCGTCGCTCACCACGACGTCCGAGGTCGTGCCGAAACGGTTGCGGAGCATGCGGGCGATGCCCTGGGCGTGATCCTGGTCGGTGGCGATCACGAGCCCGCCCGCCTCGGGTTGTTCCGTGCGGATCGCTCGAAGGCGATCGTGCGCCTGGCCGAGCACGGTCGAGATCCAGTCCCCGTCGAGGCTCAGCGCGGTGCGGAGCCTGGCCGAGACCTGATCGCGGGCCAGTTCGTCAGCGAAGCTGGCACGCAGCACGTCGCCCGATGGGGTGCTCCACTCCATCTGGCCGTCGACACGCGGGAAGTAGACCGGTCGGACGACTCCGCCGTCGCGTAGCGCATCGGCGTAGCCGTAGGTGTAGTCGGCGTGGGCCAGATCTCCCTCGGCCGTGACGTCGTACCGGACGAAGGGGATCTTCGAGCTGTCGCTCCGAAAGGGTGTGCCCGACAGCGACAGTCGTTTCGATGCGAGCTCGAACGCGTGCCGGATCCCGTCGCCCCACGCCCGTTCGTGGCCGGCGTGGTGGATTTCGTCGAGGATCACCATCGCGTCGACGGCGAAGCTGCGCAGCTTGTCGGCAGCCGCCCCGGTCGCGATCTGCTGATAGGTCGTGACGAGGCCGTGCACGTCGCGCGCGAGACCCTGACCCGGCGTCCAGTCCGGATCGAGCTGCAAACCCATCCGGTGCGCGGCGAGCGACCATTGGATCTTCAGGTGGCTCGTCGGCGCGACCACGATGAGACGGCGTCGCTCGTCGGCGAGCGTGGCTCGCGCGCAGGTGAGCGCGAATGTCGTCTTGCCGGCCCCCGGTGTCGCGACGGCCAGGAAATCCGATGCATCGCCACCGCGGAACTGATCGAACGCGGCGCGCTGCCAGGGGCGGAGGGTGACGGTGCTCATCGGTGCTGGGGGTGATCGTCGAAGAAGGGGAGGTGCTCGGGATCGGTGCCTGCGAGCGAACCGTCGATTGTGGCCGGTGGCGGCGCCGTGACCAACCTGGCAGACTGTACTGGTGCGCATGCGCTGAGTCGTGGCCCTCACCCGCTCACCCGTCCTCGTCCAGGAGTCGCTCGCATGTCCGCAACCCTCTCTCTCCATGGTGTCACCGTTTCGCGTGGTCCGCGACCGATCGTCGACCGCGTCGATCTGGTGGCGGCACCCGGGAGTCGGATCGGTGTCGTCGGCCCGAACGGCGTCGGCAAGTCGAGTCTGCTCGCGGCCTGCGCTGGTGCGCTTCCTGTCGACTCCGGCGAGATACGAATCGCGCCTCCGGCAGCCACGGTCGGATGGTTGCGTCAGGAGCCGGAGCGGTCGGCCGAGACGGTGCGGTCGTTGCTCCACCGGCGAACCGGTGTCGCTGCGGCCCAGCGCGAGCTCGACGCGGCGACCGCCGCGCTGGCAGCGGGCGATTCGGATGCCGCCAACCGCTACGACCTGGCGCTCCACCGGTGGCTGTCGCTCGGCGCACCCGATCTCGAGGCGAGGATCGGCGTCACGGCAGCCGAGCTCGGGATGTCGCCACGCCTACTCGACCAGCCCGGCGCCACCCTGTCGGGCGGGGAGGCGGCACGCGTGGGTCTCGCCGCGCTCCTCTTGTCGAGCTTCGACGTCTACCTGCTCGACGAGCCCACCAACGATCTCGACCTCGACGGGCTCGAGCGGCTCGAGTCGTGGGTGCTCGGAATCGACGCTCCGATCGTGCTCGTCAGCCACGATCGTCGATTCCTCGATCGGGTCGTCACCGTCGTTGTCGAGATCGACGAGTTCACTCATCGCGTCGCCGAATTCGGTGGTGGCTGGCAGGCGTATCTCGACGAGCGCGATCGGGCTCGCCGCCACGCATGGGAGCGGTTCGAGGAGTACGACGCCCAACGCCGATCACTCGCCGACCGGGCCCAGCAGCAGCGCGAGTGGGCGCAGCAGGGTCAGGCGAAGGTGCGTCGATCGATGAACGACGAGCCCGACAAGATCATCCGTAAGTTTCGCATCGACCAGACCGAGCAGCTCGCCGGGAAGGCCGCGCAGACGAAGCGCGCGATGGAGCGTCTCGACCAGGTCGACAAGCCGCGCGAGCCGTGGCAGCTCCGGCTCGAGCTGCCCCCGGTGCCACGTAGTGGCGACGTCGTCGCCCGGCTCACCGACGTGGTCGTCAGGCGCGGCGACTTCCGGCTCGGCCCGGTCGATCTGCTCGTCGAGTACGGCGACCGGATCGCGCTCGTCGGACCCAACGGCGCCGGCAAGTCGACACTGCTCGATGTGATCCTGGGTCGGACGCCTCCGGCGAGCGGCGCGGCGGTGCTCGGGAGCGGTGTCATCGTGGGCGAGCTGGAGCAGGTGCGCGAGCAACTCGACCGCGGTGAGGCCCTCCTCCAGGTGTTCCTCGCCGAGACCGGCTGGGCGATCGCCGACGTCAGGACGCTACTGGCCAAGTTCGGCCTCGTCGGTGATCACGTCGATCGCGAGACCGAGTCGCTGTCACCCGGGGAGCGGACCAGGGCGGTGCTCGCGCTGCTGATGGCGAGAGGAGCGAACCTGCTGGTGCTCGACGAACCGACGAACCACCTCGATCTGCCGGCGATCGAGCAGCTGGAGCAGGCGCTCGACACCTTCGCCGGCACGGTGCTGCTCGTCACCCACGACCGCGAACTGCTCGATCACGTCCGGATCACGAGGACGATCCGGCTCGACCAGGGCGAGCTGGTGCCCCGAGCCGGTGAATCGGTGAATCGGCTGTGACACCCCCTCGGTAGCCTCCAACCATCGCCGCCCATCCGGTTCTCGACGCGTTCTCGCCGTCCGTCCGGGAGTGGTTCGCGTCCTCGTTCCCCGAGCCGACGCCGCCGCAGATCGAGGGGTGGCCCCACATCGCCGCCGGCGAACACACCCTGATCTGCGCTCCGACCGGTTCCGGCAAGACGCTCACTGCCTTCCTCGCCTCGATCGACCGGCTCGTCACCGCGCCCCGCCCCGACGGACGCACCCATCGCACCAGGGTGCTGTACATCTCGCCGCTCCGAGCGCTCGCGTTCGACATCGAGAAGAATCTCAGGGCACCGCTGATCGGCATCGGTCTGGCGGCCGAACGGATCGGCGTCGCGTTCACCGCACCCGAGGTCGCGATGCGCACCGGCGACACGCCCTCCAACGAACGCCAGAAGCTGATCCGACGCCCGCCAGACCTGCTGATCACGACCCCCGAGTCGCTGTACCTGATGTTGACATCGGCGGCCAGCGAGACCCTGCAGGGTGTGGAGACCGTGATCGTCGACGAGATCCACGCCATGGCCACCACCAAACGCGGCGCCCACCTCTCGCTCACCCTCGAACGTCTCGAAGAGGTGACCGAGACCCCACCGCAGCGGATCGGACTGTCGGCCACCCAGCGACCGCTCGAGGAGACCGCTCGGTTCCTCGGCGGATACACCGGTCCGGAAGCGCCACGCCCGGTGCGCATCGTCGACACCGGCGTCCGCAAGCAGCTCGAGATCGACGTCGTCGTCCCCGTGGAGGACATGGCGCAGCCGGGCGATGCCGCCGCGTCCATGGGCGAATCGGGGAGCGGGGAGCGACGATCGAGCATCTGGCCCAGCATCTACCCACGCGTGCTCGAACTCCTGCTGGCCCACCGTTCGACGATCATCTTCTGCAACGCCCGGCGAGCCGCCGAACGTCTCGCCGCGAAGCTGAACGAGCTCGCCGAGGAGGCCGGCATCGGTGTCGACCCGGAGACCGGCCTGATGGCCGACGATCTCGTGAAGGCGCACCACGGTTCGCTGGCGCGTGAGCAACGAATCGTCATCGAAGATCAGCTGAAGCGGGGCGCGTTGCGCGCGATCGTCGCGACATCGTCGTTGGAGTTGGGCATCGACATGGGCGCGGTCGATCTCGTGATCCAGATCGAGTCGCCGGGCGCCGTGAGCCGGGGCCTCCAGCGCATCGGCCGGTCGGGTCATCAGGTCGGTCAGCCGAGCAAGGGGACGATCTTCCCGAAGCATCGTGGCGATCTCATCGAGGCTGCGGTCGTGGTCCGTCGCATGCTCGACGGTGAGATCGAACACACCCGATACCTGCGCAACCCGCTCGACGTCCTCGCCCAGCAGATCGTCGCCCACACAGCAGCCACCGGTGACGTCGCAGTGTCGGAGCTCGCGGCCTTCGTGAGGCGCAGCGCCAACTTCCACGAGCTGTCCGACGAGCTGCTCGCCAACGTCCTCGACCTGTTGGCGGGCCGGTACCCGAGCGAGGAGTTCTCCGAGCTGCGACCCCGGATCGTCTGGGACCGGGTCAACGATGTCGTGCGGGCCCGCGACGGATCGAAACGGCTCGCCGTCACGAGTGGTGGCACGATCCCAGACCGCGGCCTGTTCGGCGTGTTCCTGCCGGATGGGGCGCGAGTCGGCGAGCTCGACGAGGAGATGGTCTACGAGAGCCGACCGGGCGAGACGTTCCTGCTCGGCGCGTCGACGTGGCGAATCGAGGACATCTCGTTCGAGCGGGTCACCGTCACTCCCGCGCCGGGGGAGCCCGGCAAGATGCCGTTCTGGCACGGCGATCGTCCCGGTCGCCCGTTGGAGTTGGGTCGCGCGCTCGGCGCCTTCGTCCGCGAGATCCGCTCGCTCACCGGGGACGAGGCACTCGAGCGGCTCGGCAGCCATTACGCCCTCGATCCGCTGGCTGCCGGCAACGTCGTCCAGTATCTCACCGAGCAGGCCGAGGCGACCGGTGCGGTGCCCGACGACCGCACCATCGTCGTCGAGCGCTTCCGCGACGAGATCGGGGATTGGCGCGTGTGCATCCTCAGCCCGTTCGGTACCCCGGTCCATGCGCCCTGGGCGATGGCGATCGAGCGGCGCCTGATCGATCGCTACGACCTCCCGGTCGAGACGATGTGGGGCGACGACGGCATCGTCATCCGGCTCCCCGAGGCGGCCGACGAGCTCGATCTCGATGTGTTCGTGATCGACCCCGATGACATCGATGAACTCGTCGTCTCGAGCCTGCCACAGACGTCGCTGTTCTCGGCCCGCTTCCGCGAGTGCGCAGGTCGGGCGTTGCTCCTGCCGCGACGTCGTCCCGATCAACGCACGCCGCTCTGGCAGCAGCGGCAGCGTGCGGCCGACCTGTTGGCCGTGGCGTCGAAGTATCCGACGTTCCCGATCCTGCTCGAAACGTCGCGCGAGTGCCTGCAGGACGTCTTCGACGTACCTGCGCTCCGCGAGGTTCTGGGGCAGCTCCAGTCGCGCCAAGTCCGTCTCGTTCGGGTCGATACGGCCGGTTCGAGCCCGATGGCATCGAGCCTGCTGTTCAACTGGATCGCTCAGTACATGTACGAAGGCGACGCGCCACTGGCCGAGCGCCGCGCCGCCGCGCTCGCCCTCGACCGCGACCTGTTGCGGGAGCTGCTCGGCGCCGAAGAGCTCCGCGAGCTCCTCGATCCCGGTGTGCTCGCCGATGTAGAGCTCGAGTTGCAGTGCCTCGCCGACGGGCGCCGCGCCCGCTCCGCCGATGAGCTGCACGACGTCCTGCGCAAGGTCGGCGATCTGACCGCGGCCGAGATCGACGTGCGATGCGAGGCCGACGGCGGTGGCGAGTGGTTGGCCGCCCTCGTCGACGAGCGGCGTGCGATCGAGATCGGCATCGGTGACGACGTCCGGTTCGCTGCCGCGGAGGACGCAGCGCGCTACCGCGATGCGCTCGGATGCTCGTTGCCGATCGGGTTGCCGATGGCCTTCACCGATCCGGTGCCGCGCCCGCTCGAGGAGTTGGTCGGGCGCTACGCCCGCACCCACGGCCCATTCCTCGCCGTCGATGTCGCCCGCCGCTTCTCGGCGCCGCTCGAACGGATCGAGGGAGCCATCGCTGGGCTCGTTGGCGACGAGCGCCTGGTCCGCGGCGAGTTCCGGCCCGATGGGGTACAGCGCGAGTGGTGCGACGTCGACGTGCTACGCCAGCTCCGGCGCCGGTCGCTCGCCGTGCTCCGTCGCGAGGTCGAGCCGGTCGAAACCGATGCGCTCGGACGATTCCTGCCGGCCTGGCACGGCATCCCCGCCGAACGGCGTGGCGCTGATGCGCTCGTCGAGTCGCTCGGCCTGCTCGCGGGCGCCCCTCTCGTTGCTTCCACGCTCGAACGCGATGTGCTCCCGGCGCGCGTCGTCGCGTATCGCCCAGGCATGCTCGACGAGCTCTGCACGTCGGGGGAGGTCGTGTGGACGGGCGCCGGAGCGATCGGCGCGCGAGACGGCCGGATCCGGCTCTGCTTCTCCGATCAGATCGGGCTGCTCGCACCGGGCTGGGACACGCTCGAGCCGCCCGATGGCGAGCTCCACGAGGCGATCCGCGGATTCCTGGCCGAGCGCGGTGCCAGCTTCTGGGGTCAGCTGCGCGAGGCCGCGCCGGTCGCCAACGACACCGAGCTGCTCGTCGCCTTGTGGGATCTCGTGTGGTCGGGCGAGGTCACCAACGACTCGCTCGCACCGCTCCGATCTGTGCTCGCCGGTGGTGGCGTCACGCCGTCGAAGCGATCGGCGAAGCGGTCGGGCGGCCGCCCGCGCCCCGGTCGCCTGACCCGACTCGGGCCGCCGGCAGGCGCGGGACGCTGGAGCCTCGTGGCTCCCCTGCTCGAACCCCGGCCGTCGGCGACCGAGGCCGCTCACGCGCAGGCACTGCAACTCCTCGAGCGCTTCGGGGTCGTCACGCGGGAAGCCGTGCTCGCAGAAGGTGTCCTCGGGGGCTACGCGTCGGTGTACGGCGTTCTCAAGGTGCTCGAGGAACGCGGGCGCACGCGACGTGGCTACTTCGTCGCCGGACTCGGCGCGGCCCAGTTCGCACTCCCCGGCGCGGTCGACCGGCTCCGAGCTGCACGCGAACGTGTCGCGGACACGCTCGGCGGCGGACACGCGCCGTCGACCCTGGTGCTCGCGGCCACCGATCCGGCGCAGCCGTACGGTGCCACCCTGCCGTGGCCCGCCACGGAGGGCCGTCCGGCCCGAAACGTGTCGTCGCTGGTCATCTTGCGCGAGGGCGTTCCGATGGTCTGGTTCGATCGCCGGGGGCACCATGTGGTGCTCTTCCCGGCCGGCGTCGACGACCCGGCCTGGGCCGCCGCGCTCGCCGGGCTGGTGACGACCGGACGCGAGCGGAGCGTCGAGGTGCGCAAGGTCGACGGCGGGCCCGTTGCCGACTCGGTGGCGTCGGTGCTGCGCAGCGCCGGGTTCGTCGACGGGTACCGCGGGCTGGTGCTGCGAGCGTGACGCGGTGTCGCGATCAGGCGGGTTCGAGGCTGCGCTCGGCCTTCACCGCGACGCGGTCGCGGCCTTGCTCCTTGGCATCGAGGAGAGCTCGGTCGGCCGTTTCGACGGCGGTGGCGGCGTCGCCGTGGAGCGAGGCCGCGACGCCGGCCGACACCGTGATGTTCGTGATGTCGGCACCGCTCGGGAGCTCGATCGTGCGGGCGGCTTCGACGATCCGGGCCGCGACCGACGCTGCGTCCTCGATCGACGAGTCGGGGAGCAGGATGCAGAACTCCTCTCCGCCGTACCGGTAGACGACATCGCCGTGCCGGATCTGGTCGCCCAGCATCGTGCCGACCCGGCGGATGACCTCGTCACCCTCCAGATGGCCGAACACCTGGTTGACGGACTCGAAATCGTCGACATCGACGATGATCACGGCCGTGGGTCCGGTCGACGGTGCGCCGGCCACGAGGTCGTGATCGAGGCGGCGGCGGTTGGCGAGGCCGGTGAGACCGTCGCTCCAGGCCATGGCTGCCAGCTCGTCCTCTTCGTCGCGACGACGCAGGGTGTTCCCCAGTGCGGCGGCGCCGAGCGCGAGCAGCGACAGCGCGCCGACGATGAGGAGCCCGACGGCTGGGCTGTTCGATCCACTCCGGTTGGCGGTCGTCGCCACCGGCGTCGCAGCGATTCGTCGGAGGTCAGCGACCGCAGCGTCGTAGACGGCGGCGTGTGGGATCATCGTCGCGAGCTCGGCGGGGCTGACGTCGTCCCGGCTGGGCATCGGCTCGAGCGTCGCCAGCATCGCCTCGGTGACCTCGACGTCGAGCTGTTGGAGCTGGACGAGCACATCGCGGCCGCGGCTGTCGACGATCTCGAGGCGAGCCCGGGCCTCCGCCTGGTCGCTCGTGGAGACGGTGACGTTGCGAGGATCGGCCAGCACGACGAGCTGTTGTTCCTCGGCGACGAGCTCGGCCGTGTCGGACGCCAGCGACCGGATCGTGTCGGTGCCGTCGTTCGTGGCACGAACCGCGGTCGCCGGTCCGACGGCGACGCCCACGACTGCAGCCGTCGCAGCGACGAGAACGTGGCGAACCGAGATCACAACGTTGTGATCGGCGAGGGAACGGCCCACCTTGAGGGCCAATGCGTCGATGGTTGGTGCGTCGGCGCCCTCAACTCACCGGATGGACCGCCCGCAGACCGGCCCACGCGAGCGCGCTGACCTCGCGGGCGATCTCGTCCGGATCGAACGCCTCGCCCAGCCCCACCAGACGCCGGCTGGCGCCTTCGGCGAGTCCCACGAGCGCGTGGGCCAGGGTCCGGCGGTGCTCGGGGTCGATGTCGACGGCGATCAGCGGTGCGATCGCATCGGCCGCCTCCTCGGTGATGCGGCGGATCTGGGCACTGAACTCGCCGTCGTGCCGGGCGCTTCCGCCGAACAGCAACATGAACTCGTCGTGGCGGTGCGAGACCCATCGGAAGTAGGCCTGGAAGCCCTGCTCGGTCTGGGCCTTGCCGTTGGTCGCGTCGGCGGTCGCTTTGGCGATCGCACCGAGCATGCGATTCCCGACCTCCTCGAGCAGGGCCCGGTAGAGGTCGCTCTTGGAGTCGAAGTGCTGATACAGCACGGGTTTGGTGACACCGGCCGCCTCGGCGATGTCGTTCATCGACGATCCGTAGTACCCGGCGCGTCCGAACACGTCGATCGCCACATCGAGGATCTGCTCCCGGCGTGCGTCAGCGGTGAGGCGTGGGGCGTTCATGCGGTTACCGAAGAGTAACCCATTCAGATACCGCGTTCGGCATCGTCGCGATCGGCTGCCTTGACCGCGTATCCGAGCACGATGCTGGGTGCCAGCAGCACGAACGACACGATCATGCAGGCAACGATCACGCCCGCCATCGTGGCGTTGAACCCGAGCACGAAGGCCATCACGAACAGCGCGACGGCGAGCGCCAGCACCAGATAGCCGATCCGGTTCGCGAGGAGTGTCCAGCGGGCGACCTGCCGGCGTCGACGCCGGACGGGGTCGTCGCCCGGGTCGGGGGGCGGGGCGTCGAGGGCCATACAGTGGCCACATGGTACGGCTGGAACAGCGCGATGACGTCGCTCCGGGGGTGCTGCTCGTCACGCTCGACCGGCCCGAGCGTCGCAACGCCGTCGATCACTCCACCCTCGTGGCGTTGCTCGACGCCCAGCGGACTGCCGTCGACGCGCGCGTGATCGTGCTGACGGGTGCACCCCCGGCGTTCAGCGCCGGCGCCGACCTCACGGGGGTCGAGTCCGAGGTGTTCGCGGCCGACCTGGCCCGGGTGCTGCGCGGGTTCGCTGCGCTACCGGTGCCCGTGATCGGGTCGATCGACGGCCCGGCGCTGGGCGCCGGGGCGCAACTGGCCGCGGTGTGCGATCTTCGAGTGGCCACGCCGAACAGCGTGGTCGGTATCCCCGCCGCTCGGCTCGGGCTCATGGTCGATCACTGGACGGTCGATCGCCTCACGCGGGAGTTCGGCTGGCCCGTTGCCCGTGCGATGTTGCTGGCCGCCGAGGCATACACGGGCGCACAACTTCATTCCAGCGGGGGTGTACATCGTCTCGGTGATCTCGACGATGCGCTGGCGTGGGCCGGTCAGATCGCTCGGTTGGCGCCGCTCTCGATCGCGGGTCACAAGCTCGCCTTGGAGTCGTCGGCTCCCGAGCCGCGGGCCGACGACGCCGTCACGGCGGCGTTCGCACGGGCATGGGGGAGCGACGACGCAGCGGAGGGCCGACGAGCCTTCCTCGACAAGCGCCCGGCGGTGTTCCGGGGTGGCTGACCGAATCGGACCGGGACGGGGAACCGCATGCTGACCGACGACGAGCGACTCGAGCTGATCCGGCGGGCAAACGCGCAACCCGCGGTGCACGCGCCCGATGTCACCACCGTCTACCACTACAGCGAGGACGGTTCGCTCAGGCGGTTCGCCCCGCACGTGCCGCCGACCAATCCCGGCCATCGTCCCGCGGTCTGGGCGATCGACGAGGCGCACTCTCCTCTGTACTGGTTCCCGCGCGATTGCCCCCGCATCAGCGTCTGGGCCAGAGACGATCCCGAGCAACAACGCCTGTCGGAGCTGTTCGAAACCGAGGCGTCGCGGATCTGTGCCGCCGAGACGCGGTGGCTCCGCGGCGTGCGCGACGCCCACCTGTATCAGTACCGCTTCGATCGAGCACGGTTCGAGCCGTGGGTCGAGGCCGACGGTCAGTACATCGCAGGCGAAGTCGTGTATCCCGATGGTGTCGAGCTGCTCGACGACCTGTTGGGGTTGCACGCCGACGCCGGCCTGGAGGTGCGGTTCACACCTCGGCTCGGCGCGCTGATGGATCGCATCCTGGCGTCCGGTCTGCCGTTCAGCTTCGTACGCATTCGCGACGCCCTCCGCTGACGAGTCCGAGGTGATGCGCCGTCCGGCCGACACTCGTTCTCGTCCAGGATGGCCGTTGGGCGTCGGAGTGGAAGGCACGGTCGACTCGGACGACACCCACCGGTGTGTTCGGCGCAAGTGACGATTCGATGCGTCGCCACCGCTGCCCTGGTCGCCGGAGCGGGCTGGTGGCGCTGTCTCCGCGGGCAGGTGATCTACGGGTCGGGCCACGGGTCAGGGTTGGGTACGTCGGGGAACCAGTGGTGGGATCACGGCACGCCGGGGATCCTGGGAGGCAGAGAGCCGGACGACAGCGGCGGGGTCGCGCTCGGCGGCCGGGCCCGCCGCTGAGACGCCCGGTACGAATCGGCCGACGTTGCGACGGCCGGACTACAGGCCCGGCGGGAGCAGCCGGTTCACGTTCTGGAAGAAGAAGTAGAGCGCGAACAGGAACGGGGCGATGCCGACGAGCAGACCCACCGAATCGTGTCGGAATCGGCGGCTGATCGCGTAGGCGAGGAGTGAGATGATGGTGAGCGCCGTCCCCCACAGCGCGATCTGGGGCCACGCCGCCGTGTCGTCGAACCAACCCTGGCCGAAGGCGTCCTCGACCTGGTCGGGGAGCGGGTCGTCACCCGTGGCGACGGGTGTCGTGACCTCGGTCGGTTCACCGGACTCGACGGAGTCAGCTGGCGCGGCGGTCGTGCCGGTCGTGCTGGTCGTGCTGGTCGTGCCGGTGGTCGGTCGTGTCGTCGGGAGGCGCTTCGGCGGCGGCCGTGACGACCGGGTCGTCGCCCGTGCCCGGCTCGTCGACCTGGTCCTCGGGCTCTCGGCCGAGGTCGTAGAACGTGGGCACACCGACGGTCGAGGACTTGGCCGGGTTCAGCACGCTGTGGACGACGATCCGATCGCGGGCGGTGTACTTCGGGTGACACGAGGTGAGGGTCAGCTCGGCGATCCGGGGATTCCGGGTGGTCACCACCCAGTAGTCGGTTGCGGCCACGATCTCGCTGCCGGTCACCTCGTAGACGAATCGGTCGCCGTTGATCATCGTGACGATCAGCTCGTCGCCGGCGACGAGCTGATCGACATCGAAGAACGGCGCGCCGTAGGTCGTTCGATGGCCGGCGATCGACGCGTTGCCGAGCTGGCCGGGCAATGGGGTATCGGGGTAGTGCCCGGGGCCACTCTTGAGATCGTCGACCCGGACGCCGGGCACGACGACGTCGCGCCGGCCGATCGCCGGGATCTCGAGCAGTGCCAAGGGGTCGCCGCGCTCGAACGGCGGGAGCACCTGATCGACGGCCTCGTCGGCGAGATCGACCTCGATCGCCACTTCGCCGAGGTCGCTCTCGGCTGACACGACCGGCTCGACCGGCTGGGTCGATGTCGGCGGATCGGTCGATTCGATCGGCTCGGCCGGTCCGATCGAATCGACCTCGCCGACGGCCGACCCATCGTCGGCGATGTCGCCCTGGGCCCGGAACTGGGAGACGAGTTGCTCGAACTCGTTCTCGAGGCGGTTCTGGGTGCGCGCGGTCTCGATGCCGGTGCCCCACAGCTGGTAGGCCACGAACCCGAACAACAGCAGACCGATCGTGATGAGCACCTTGCCGGCACCGCCGACGAAGTACCGCCAATCGTGCGGGTCCGGGGGACGGTCCCACTTGCTCATCCGCTCCGCCCGCCGCTCGCGCCGGCCCGGGTTCGCCGACCTCTCAGGGGATGAAGCGCTCGGGTCGCTCGCGTCGGCGCTGGCTGCCGATTGGCCACCCGCGGTGTCGAGTCCGCGGCCCGACCGTTGGTCCGTCACCGACACCACGATATCCGTCACCCCACGGCGCCAACGGTCAGTTCCCGATTCGACGGCATGCCACGTAGCGTGTCCGTGGCCATGGACACCGACGCCACCGCATCGAGTGCGCTCAGCGCCGGCAACGGTGTCGCCATCGCGCTCGACGCCGCCGTCGCGGTGCTCGGTGGCTTCCCGGTGCTGGCCGGGGCCACCCTGACCATCGACGTCGGTGAGGTGGTACTGCTCCAGGGGCCGAACGGAGCCGGCAAGACGAGTCTGCTCCGGCTGTGTGCCGGCTTGCTCCCGCTCGCACGCGGCACTGCGACCGTGCTCGGGCTCGATCTCGCGACCGAACGCGATGCGATCCGGCCGCGGGTGGGGTTTCTCGGGCACCGCAATGGGCTGTACGCCGATCTCACCGTGACGGAGAACGTCACCTTCTGGGGTCGGACCGTCGGCGCGACGGAGGACGAGATCGGCGCTGCGATGGATCGTCTCGGGGTCAGCGGTCGCCTCGCCGACGTCCGCGTGGCCAGGTTGTCGGCCGGCCAGAAGCGGCGCACCGCACTCGCCTGCCTGGTGGCGCGCAGAGCCGAGCTCTGGCTCCTCGACGAGCCCCACGCCGGTCTCGATGCGGCTGGCCGCGACGAGCTGGACGGCGTGCTCCGGCAGGCCGTCGGCGCGGGTGCGACCGTTCTCGTCGCCAGCCATGAGCTCGAGCGCGCCGGGTCGCTCGCGGACCGAGTCGTCGAGGTGATCGGCGGTCAGGTCTCACCACCCCGACCCGGGCCCGCACCCGACTCGGAGAGCTTGCCGTGAGTCGGTGGCGAATCGTCCGACTGATCGCAGCCAAGGACCTGCGCATCGAACGGCGCAGCGGCGTCGTGCTCAACCAGGTGTTGCCGTTCGCGGGCATCACGATGGTCATGTTCGCCTTCGCCTTGGACGCGAAAGGGGTGCGGGTCGACGGAGACCGGGTCGTCGGCGTCCTCGAACTCGTCGCGCCGGGACTGATCTGGCTGGCGACGTTGTTCAGCCTGCTGGTGCTGGTGCAACGTTCGTTCGCAGTCGAGAACGACGACGGTGCGCTCGACGCACTCAGGGTGGCCGGTGTCGACGCGGCGGCCATCTTCTGGGGCAAGTCGATTGCGCTGGCGGTGCAGCTGGCGGTGCTGGAGACGGTGCTCGTCATCGCGGCCGTCGTGCTCTACGGCGCCGACCTGCCGCTCGGCCGCATCGTGTTGCTCGTCACAACCCTGAGCACCGCGACGTGCGGACTCGCCTGCGTCGGTACGCTGTACGGAGGCCTCACCGCAGGGTTCAGCGGCCGCGAGACACTGCTCCCGCTGCTGGTGCTCCCGGTGGTGGCGCCCGTCCTGATCGGAGCGACCCGAGCCGTGGAATCAGCGTTCGGTACCGACGGGGTGGCGCTCTCGGAGGGCTGGCCGTGGATCGGCCTGCTCGCCGTGTTCGCCGTCGCGTTCGGTGTCGGCGGTGCCTTGGCCTTCGGTCCTCTGATCGAGGAAGCGACCTGATGCAGACGTGACGACGGAGACCGGACGACCCAGATGACGCCCACCCCCACCCTCACCCCAGCCGAGACGTCGCACCGTCGGATCGCGACCGGCACCGGCACGACGGCGACCCGCTGGTTCGGTATCGCCACGATCGTCATGCTCGGTTGGCTCGTCGCGTTCGGTCTCGGATTCTCCCCCGCCGACCGTGACCAGCAGGACGCGGTGCGGATCCTCTACGTTCACGTGCCAACCGTTTGGCTGGCGTACCTCGCGTTCTCGGTGACGGCCATCTCCTCGGCGCTCTACCTGTTCACGAAGAAGCACTCGCTCGGCTTCGACCGGTTCGCCGGCGCCAGTGCCGAGATAGGTGTCGTGTTCATGGCGCTGACGCTCGTCACCGGGATGCTCTGGGGTCGTATCACATGGGGTGTCTACTGGCAGTGGGATGCCCGGCTCACCACGACAGCGCTGCTCTTCGTCTCCTACATCGGCTACCTCGCCGTGCGGCGCCTGGGCGGCACCCACGAGCAGCGGGCCCGACGGAGTGCGGTCATCGGACTGCTCGCCGTCGTCGAGATCCCGCTCGTGCACTGGTCGGTCCGCTTGTGGCGGAGCCTGCACCAGGAGGCCTCCGTGCTCGACACCGACGGCGACATCGATATGGACGGGCTCATGCTCTTCAGTCTCTTCGTCGGCGTGATCGCCTTCACGTTGCTGTACGTCTGGCTGCTCCTGCACCGCAGTCGCGGGCTCGCGATGGAGGACGTGATCGACGATGTCGGTCTCGATGCGGCACTCGACGAGCGCCGACGGGAGGCCCAGCCATGATCGCGATGGACGATGCCGGATTCATCATCGGCAGCTATCTGGTGACGTTCGGCGTGATCGCGGCGTTCGCCTGGCGTGTGGTGCGCGGCGGCCGTCGACTGGCCGAACAGATCGACGACGACCACAAGTACTGGACCTGACATGACCGACCTCACCCCCCGGACCGGTCCCGACGGCGCGCCCGCCCGACGCGCTCCACGACGTCGCTGGCTGCCCATGATCGTGCTGGGGGCAGTGCTCGTGGCCGGCGGCGTCATCGTCACCCAGTTCCTGCGCTCCGCCGTCGACTACTACTGCAACGTCGACGAAGTCGGCGTCCGCTCCGGCTGCGACGCAGATCGGCGCCTCCGGATCCAGGGCGTGGTCGAGCGCGGCACGGTCGAATCGTCGGGCGGCGACACCGACTTCCGGATCTCGTTCAACGGCGCGACCGTCCCGGTCCACTACGACGGGGAACCGGGTGGCATCTTCAAAGAGTGCATCCCGGTGGTCGTGCACGGTCGCTTCGACAGTGCCAGCGAGCGCTTCCTCGGGGATCGCGTCGAGGTGAAGCACTCGGACGAGTACGTCTCGGTCAACGACGAGCGGCTGTCGGAGGCCGACGACCTAGCCGACGCCTGCGGCGCCGGGTCGGCCTGAGCCACGCGATGGCGATGGTGACCTCGGTGTTGGCGGTGAGTCTGAACGGGGCCCTCGGCCACGGTGGCCTGCTGCTCCTGCTCGCCGCGTCGATCGTGGGTGCACTCTCGACCGGGTTCGCGATCGTGACGGGCCACGCCAAGGGTGTGCGGCAGGCCCCGGTGTACGCCTGGTTGGTGCTCGCCGGAGCGCTGGTGGCGGTGATCGCCATGCAGCGGGCATTGGAGATGCGCGACTACTCCCTCGAGTACGTACAGCAGGTGGGCTCCAGCACGACGCCGGGGATCTACAACGTCGCGGCCATGTGGAGTGCGCTGGAGGGTTCGATCCTGCTGTGGGTCCTCGTCCTCGCCGCGTTCACCGCGGCGGTCGCCTGGCGATTCCGGAAACGGGCCGACGACGTCCTGGTGGCGTGGGCGCTGGTCGTCATGTTCGTGGTGTGCGCCTTCTTCGGGCTGGTCAGCTTCGGCCCGGCCAACCCGTTCGCCGCCGGTGCGGCCGTCGGCATCGGGTTCGACGGTCCCGGACCCAACCCGCTACTGCAGAACCACATCCTCGTCCTGTTCCATCCACCGATCCTCTATCTCGGCTACGTCGGTTTCACCGTGCCGTTCGCGTTCGCCATCGCGGCGCTGATCACCGGACGTGTCGGCGAGGGATGGTTGCTCGAGACGCGACGCTGGGCCCTGTTCTCGTGGGGCTTCCTGACGATCGGCATCCTGCTGGGCGGATGGTGGAGCTATGAGGTGCTCGGCTGGTCGGGTGTCTGGGCCTGGGACCCGGTCGAGAACGCGTCGTTCCTGCCGTGGCTGACCGGGACGGCCTACATCCACTCCGTCCTCGTGCAGCAACGTCGGGGGATGCTGCGCGTATGGAACCTGAGCCTGCTGATCGCAACGTTCGCGCTGACGATCCTCGGCACGTTCCTGACCCGGTCGGGCATCATCAACAGCGTTCACGCGTTCGCCGCCGGAGAGGTCGACGGGTACCTGCTGGGCTTCTTCGGACTCGTCGTCGTGGTGTCGCTCGCGCTGATCGCATGGCGCGGTGATCGGTTGCGGGCGCCCGGTGTGATGGATTCGCCGATCTCGCGTGAGGGGGCGTTCCTCGCCAACAACGTGATCTTCACGGTGTTCGCCTTCATCGTCCTGCTCGGCACCGTCTTCCCGCTGATCGTGGAGGCGGTGCAGGACCGCCAGACCGTGGTCGGTGCGCCCTATTTCGACCGCCTGTCGATGCCGATCGGCATCAGCCTGCTGTTCCTCATGGCGGTCGCTCCGGTGCTGCCCTGGCGCAAGGCGTCGCAGGAGTTGTTGCGCGAGCGGCTCTTCTGGCCCGCCTGGTGTGGCGCGGGCGCGTTGGCCGTCGCGGTCGCCGTCGGTGCCGACGGCTGGGCCCCGCTCATCGCGTTCGGACTTGCCGGGTTCGCGTCGGGTGCTGCACTCCGTCAGATCTTCCTCGCGACACGCCGTCAGGGTTGGGCCGGTCTCGTCGGACGCGCCAATGGCGGCATGATCGTCCACCTCGGCGTGATCCTCGTCGCCGTGGCGCTGGTCGCCTCGAACGCCTACACCTCGTCGAGCGAACTGAGGCTCTCGGTCGGCGAGCCCGTCGAGTGGGCCGGGCACACCTTCGAGCTCGTCGAGGTGGTCGTCGAGCAGGATGCCCGCACCGATGTCGCCCGCGCCAACGTCCTGCTCGACGGGACTCGTGTGTACGGCCCGGCGATCACGACCTATCTGCAGATGGGCCAGCCGATCGGGACACCGAGCGTCCGGACCGGGCTGACCCACGACGTCTACATGACGATCGCCGGAACCAACCCGCCGGTTCCCGGCGCGGACGAAGTCGCGATCGAGGTGTTCCGCAAGCCGCTCATCTTGTGGATGTGGGTCGGCGGACTCCTGATGGCCCTCGGGACCGTGCTCTCGGCCTTCCCTGGTCGTCGGCGACGCGATCCGCTCGACCCCGTCTCGGCGCCTGCGGCGCCCGTCCGCGACCGTCCGAAGCGCGAGGAGGTCGCCGTTGGCTGACCTGGACGACCCTCGCGTGGCCCTCGACCGCGTGGCCCTCGACGCGCCGGCCGGTTCGGCGAAGCGGCGCCTCGCTCCGATCGTCGTGGCGGCGCTCGCCGTCGTGTTCGCCGGCATGTTCTGGATCCTGGCGCGGGCCGACGCCAACGATCCGGCGAGTGCAGCGACACCGCTTCTGAACCAGCCGGCCCCAGCGTCCGTCGGCCAGCTCGCCGACGGCACACCGTTCGAGCTGTCGCGGCGCAAGGGCAGCTGGGTGGTGCTCAACTTCTTCACCCACGACTGCGTCCCGTGCGTCCGCGAGCACGACGCGCTGATCGAGTTCGTTGGACAGCAACGGGCACTCGGCCTCGACGGTGCCGAGTTCTACTCGATCGTGCAGAACAGCACACCGGAGCAGGTCGAACAGTTCTTCGCCGAGCGCGGTGGCGGAGGCGAGTGGCCGATCGTCTACGACGCCGATTTCGAGTTCCAGATCGACTTCGGCGTCGTGCAGGTGCCCGAGACCTGGATCATCGACCCGGCCGGGATCGTCCGCGGGCGGGTGATCAGCGAGCTGGAGTCGGCCGACGTGCTCAGCACCGCCATCCAGTCGCTCCGCGAAGCTTTCGCCGGGGCCGGTCAATGAGCGGGCGTTCCGTCAACCGCCGGCTCAAGGGCTGGCCCGGCTGGATCGTCCTCGCCTTCGTCGTCGCCGGGTTCCTCGCCGTGGGCGCGACCCGCGACTCCGGCCCACGGACTCCCGACGAGCGGATCGAGGCGATCTCGAAGCGAATCGCGTGCCCGGTGTGCCAGGGCGAGAGTGTGTACGAATCTCGCCATCCGACGTCGGTGAACATCAAGGACGCGATCGAGGATCGTGTCCAAGCCGGCGTCCTGAGCGATGACGAGATCGTGGAGAGCGTCGTGGCGGCTCGCGACGGGCAAGAGCTCCTCGTGCCCTCCGCCGATGGCCTCGAGGCCCTGGCCTGGGCGTTGCCGGCCACGGCGTTCGTCGTCGGGGTCGCCGGGCTGACGGTGGCGTTCCGGCGGTGGCAGGAGAGTGCTCGCCGGCTGGGTCGTGCGACCGACGACGATTACGCCCTCGTCGCCGAGGCGCGAGCGCACGACGACGTCAGGGCCGCCGCGTCATCGGATGGCGGAGCGTGACCGCTCGATCGTCGACGGTGAACCCGGATCGGCTCGCCGAGCTCGAGGAGGAGCGCCGTTTCCTGCTGCGGTCGATCACCGATCTCGAGCGGGAGTTCGCGGCCGGTGACATCGATGAGCTCGACTACCGCGAGCTCATCGACGGCTACACGGCCCGCACGGCAGCGGTGCTCCGGGCGATCGACGACGGTCGGTCGGCGCTTCCGCCGAAAACACCCGCGAACTGGACCCGCCGACTGATCAGCGCCGGTGCGGTCGTCGGACTCATCGCGGTCGTGTGGTGGGCGTTGTCGACGTCGTCGGCGCAACGCCGGCCGGGCGAGCAGATCACGGGGCTCGATCCGCGCGACGAGCAACAGGTCCTGATCTCCCAGGCCAGAGCGAGCCAGTTCACCGATCCGGCCGCAGCTGCCGCGCTCTACGATCTCGTACTCGCCGACGACCCCGATCAGCCCGAGGCACTCGCATACGGAGGCTGGACGAAGGCACTGTCGGCGGCGTCCGACGACGATCTCCGTGATGCCATCGACCAGCTGATTCGCGCCACCGAGGTCGATCCGGACTACCCGGACCCGGAGTGTTTCCTCGGGATCGTGTACGGCAATCTCGGACAGAACGATCTGGCGGTACCACGCCTCGACGTCTGCCTGGCAGCCGATCCACCCGCCGACGTGCGAGGGCTCGTCGAGGGTCTGCGCGCCGACCTCGCGGCCGAGCTCACCGAGTCGGGCGGCTGAAGCGGCCCGTCCCGAGCGCTCCGACAGCGACGTGCTGTCGTTCTGGATGCTGTCGTTCTGGATGCTGTCGTTCTGGATGCTGTCGTTCTGGATGCTGTCGTTCTGGATGCTGTCGTTCTGGATGCTGTCGTTCTGGATGCTGTGGAAGCCGAAGCTGCACATCTGGTCGCTTCGGCTGCCGCAGAACCGTGACGGGAGCGCGACCGGAGCGCGCGGCACGTCGACAGGAGGGTGAACTCGAACCTCCTCCGGCAGGACTAGAGCACCGGCGGCGGCCATACGGTCGCGTGCACGATGTGGCCCCGCTTGTCGCGCTTCAGAACCCAGACCGACGCCTTGCGCCAGTCGGTGGGGGTGCGCAGCTTCGTGCCCGAGTGCTGCAGCGCCAGGATCGCCGCCGGGATGACGTCGCCGTGGCTGCACATGACGGAGCCGTCGCCCAGCTCGGCGATCAGCTCGAGCACCGGTTCGACGGGTTCGTCCTCGCAGAGACGTTGGTCGATCCCGATGTCCAGCCCGGTGCGCTTCGCCAACGGCTCGAGCGTCTGGACGCAACGGACGTAGGGGCTGGTCAGCAGTGCGTTGGGCGACAGACCGGCGATGCGCTTGCCGAGCATCTCGGACTGTTTCCACCCCTTCTTGCTGAGCGGTCGGTCGACGTCGTCGCCGCGCCACGCTCGTCGCTCACCCGCCTTCGCGTGCCGAACGAGGTACAGCTGCGGCACGGTGGTCTGCTCAGGCCAGGTCTTCGCCGGTGAGACGTCGATGGCGTCCGCCGAGCTCGCGCGCCATCAGGACGAACACGGCAGCCGCAGCGATGGACATGATGACCCCCACGACGGTGCCGCCCCGGTCGCCCGTGATCTGTTCGGCCATCTCGGTCTCCGAGGCGGCGAACGCGCTCATCACGTCACCGCTCTGGAACGCGAGGAGGACGAGGGGCACGATGCTGTAGAGGACGAACCAGGCGGGCACCAGCGGGGACACCTTGCCGGATCGCCAGTCGCCATCGATGGGAACCTCGGGATCGGATGCCCTCCACAATTCACGGAACATCAGGAACGGGATCACGTACAGCATCGGCGGGAGGAACCATCCGCCGATCGCCCAGCCCGGTCCCCAGGTGGCCCCTCGGTGGAGGATGCGATGGTTCCTGGCGATGCGGTACATCCACACGATCACGAGGATCGCCGATGCGAGCACCGCAATGCCCTGGACGAACGACAGCAGCAGATAGGGCGTGATCGCCTCCACGAACTGCTCCTGGTCGATCGTCCCCGCCAAGAAGTCGTCGGCGTCGTCGATCACGGTCTGCCCGGCGACCAGACCGGCGACACCGAGCACGACCGAGATCACGACCACGATCAGTGCCGCCCGCTCGACTCCGGCCGTCCGCTTGAGCGGCACGGACGACATCGGCGACGGCTGGTACCCGACGTAGCCCGGCGGAGCCATGAGTCCGGGCGCCGGCGGTGGGGGCAGCGGCGTGCTACCGACCGGAGGTGGCGGCGGTGGGACGTCACTCACGCCGGTTCACGGTACCGGTTGGCTGCTTCGTCCGAGAACTCGATCGGCGGTTCCGGGGTTCCGGTCAGGCCCACCCGAGCTGGTGGAGTCGTTCGTCGTCGATGCCGGCGGCATGGGCGACTTCGTGGATCACGGTCACGTAGACCTCCTCCGACAGCTCGTCGAGGTCGTCGCACATCTCGCAGAGCGCGTGGCGATAGATCGTGACGACATCGGGGATCTCGTCGCCGAATCGCTCCGTGTGTGGCGTGCCCTCGTAGAGCCCGAGCAGGTCGGGTTCGTCGGGGTGACGATCGTGGACCTGGACGACGACGTTGTCGAGCACCGGCAGCAGCTCGTCGGGGAGCTCGTCGAGGGCTTCGGCGACGAGCCGCTCGAACCTGTACCGCGGCAAGATCTCCACGGCGGTGGCCGGAGTCAGATGACCTTGAGTTGGGGGCTGAAGATCTTCTTCGGCTTCAGCTCGACGGCGATGCGCTCGGCGATCGTGCGGAACGCGTGCGCCGATTCGCCCTCGGGGTCCACTGCGGTGATCGGACGACCGTCGTCGCCGCCCTCGCGCAGGGCGGGAACGAGCGGCAGCTGACCGAGCAGCGGGATGCCGAGCTCGTCGGCGAGCTCCTGGCCACCTCCCGCGCCGAACAACTCGTACCGCTTCCCGTCGTCGCCCGTGAACCACGACATGTTCTCGATGATGCCCTTCACCGGGAGGTTGACCTTCTCGGCCATCGCAGCCGAGAGTCGGGCGACCTTCTGGGCCGCCGGCTGCGGGGTCGTGACGACGTAGACCTCACCTCGCGGCAGATATTGGCTCAGACTGATCGCGATGTCTCCCGTTCCGGGGGGCATGTCGATGAGGAGGTAGTCGGGTTCGTCCCAGAACACGTCGGTGAGGAACTGTTCGAGGGCCTTGTGCAGCATCGGCCCCCGCCAGATGACCGCCTCGTTCTCGGGGACGAAGTATCCCATCGAGATACACCTCACGCCCCATCGCTCGGGCGGGATCAGCATCTCGTCGATCACCGTCGGCTGCCGATCGGTACCGAGCATCCGAGGGATCGAATATCCGTAGATGTCGGCATCGACCACACCGACCGAATGGCCCTGCTGAGCGAATGCGACCGCCAGGTTCGTGGTGACGCTCGACTTGCCGACGCCACCCTTGCCGGACGAGATCAGCAGCGGCCGGGTCTTCGACCCGGCTTGGGCGAACGGGATCGCACGCCCCTCCGAGTGTCCGTGGGCGGCGTGTGAACCGGCGCTCGCGGCCGCGTCGCCGTGGAGGGTCCGTCGGAGGTTCTCACGCTCCTGGTCGGTCATCACGGTGAACTCCAGATCGACAGATTCGACACCATCGAGTGCGGTGGCGGCGCCCGTCACCCGGTTCGTGATCTCGTTGCGGAGCGGACATCCCGCAACCGTCAAGGCGACGAGAATCCGGGCGGTGCCCGATTCGTCGACCTCGGCACGCCTGAGCATCCCGAGGTCGACGATCGAGCGGTGCAGCTCTGGGTCCTCGACCGGTCGAAGTGCCTCGACGAGCTGATCGTTCATCGTCATGGCGACCATTCTGGCGACGGCGACCTGAGTTTGCACTATGACGGTAGTAGAATCTCCCACCATGGGGACGACCAGGACGAGCGCCGCGTTCACGGCGACCGTCTCCGCGATCACCGACGCGTTCGGCGACCCGACTCGGCGCAGCGTCTACCTGTTCGTCCGAGATCGAGGTGGTGACGACGGTGTGACCACGTCAGCCGTCGCGGCGGAGGTCGGGGTGCACCCCAACGTCGCCCGACATCACCTCGACAAGCTCGCCGCGGGCGGCTACCTCGAGGTCCGCACGGGCAAGGTCGCCGGCGGCGGCGCCGGCCGTCCGTCGAAGCGCTACTTGGCGGTCGCCGATGCGGTGACGGAGTTCCCCGTCCGCAGCGACGACCTCGTTCTGTCGCTGCTCGGGCGCGCCCTCACCCAGATGTCGGCAACCGACGCCGAGGCGATGGCCGAGGAGGTCGGGGCTGAGTACGGACGTGCGATGGCGGCGGGGCTGCAGGGCGATGCACTGGAGCACGGTCATCGCTCGATGCGCTCGGCGATCCAGGCGGTCGCCGATGCCCTCACCGCGCACGGATTCGCAGCTCACGCGGAGAGCCGCAACAATCAGCTCCGGATCATCAACGATCACTGTCCCTTCGGTGACGTCGCACTGGAGCATCCGGTGATCTGCGCCGTCGATCGTGGCATGGTGCGAGGGATGCTGAGCGAGCTGTACGACGGCGAGCTCGGCGCGGTCACGACCGAGTCGAGCCGCCCTGCCGGTGACACCTTCTGCACCACAGCCGTCTGACGGTCGCAGACCGCCGGCGTCGCCATCGGATCAGCGCCGGATCGACCTTCGTGCAATCTCCCGCCGGGACCGGACGGTTGCGTCCAGGAGAATCAGCGCGGTCGAACGGAAGTGCCCGGCCGGAGAGGAGATGTACACGTGGACACGGTTGCCGCACCGCTCGACCCGGCGTTCGTGGAACGCGTCCGGGGGGCTCGGTCGCTCCCGTCGCCTCCAATCGTCGCGGCCAAGCTGATCGAGTTGGGGGAGGATCCCGACGTCGGGTTGGCCGACATCGTCGATGTGCTCCGCAACGATCCCGCCCTGTCGGCCCGCATCCTGCGGCTCGCCAATTCTCCGCTCTACGCACGGCGCCGGCGCGCCGAGAATCTGCACCAGGCCGTCGTAATGCTCGGCCTCGACGCCGTGTTCACCGCCGCGCTCAGCCTGACGCTGGTCGGCGACCGCGACGCACTCGGGTCGTCAGCTCCCTCGTTCCGGAATCGGTGGACGCGCAGCGTCCATTCGGCGGTCGTCGCCCAGCTGCTGGCGGCGCGATGTGGCGGCGCAACGCCCGGGACCGCGTTCCTCGCCTCGATCGTCCAGGACATCGGCATCCTCGTCCTCGGCCGGCTCGAACCCACGCTGTACGCCGCTCTGCCAGCTGACGCGAGCCATCAAGAGTTCGTCGACCGTGAGATCGAGGTGCTCGGGACCGATCACTCTGCCGTCGGTGCGGTGCTGCTCGAGGCCTGGCGGCTCCCCGATGAGGTGGTGTATGCGGTCTCCCGCAGCCACGAGGGCGGACGGTCCGACAGCAACGCGGACCGGCTGGCCGACATCGTCGCCGTCGCGGCGCTCGTCGCCGACGGTGTCCTCGGCGCGAGTCAGCAACTCGTCGCCGCGGCCGCCGCTGCCGATCACCTCCTCGGCGTCGATGCCCTCGAGTTCTCCAAGCTGCTCGACAGCGTGGCGGAGTCGCTCCCCGATCTGGCGCCGATGCTGGAAGCCGACGCACCGTCGCCCCAGGTGCTCGCCGAACGCGCCGCCGACGCGATGATCGCCCGTCAGATGCAGCAACGGCATGCGATCGAGCAGCTGCAGGTCGATCTCGCTGGCGTCTCCGAGGTCGCTCGGCAGCTCGAGGTCGCCAATCGCTCCGATCTGCTCACCGGATTGCTCAATCGCCGCTACCTCGACGAGGTGATGGCCCGCGAGTTCGATCGTTCCCGCCGTCACGGCGACGGCCTGGCCGTGCTCTTCATCGACGTCGACGACTTCCGGAACGCGAACGAAGTGCTCGGGCACCACGGCGGTGACGCGGTGCTCCGGACGCTCGCCGATCGGCTGGTCGCCACTCTGCGCGACGAGGACCTCATCGGTCGTTTCGGCGGTGACGAGTTCGTCGTGCTGCTGCCCGCCACCCTCGGTTGGCAGGCCGAGGTGGTCGCGCAGCGAGTGGTGAACGCGATCGCCGGTCGGCCGTTCCCGATCGAGCCGGGGATCGAGCACCAGCAGACGGTGACGATCGGCGTCGCCGCACTCGACGAGCTCGCCCACGTGGTCGACATCGAACAACTGCTGCGGGCAGCCGACGACGCGCTCTACACCGCCAAGCGCGATGGCAAGGGACGCTGGTGCAAGGCGTCAGCCGACCCGGTGGCCGGCGACAGCGCGCTCAGTGCGTGAGGCCCGCCGCCGTCAGTTCGCCAGCCCCACGAGCAAGATGACGAGTGCGGGGAACGCGGGCACCACCTGGAGGACCAGCCAGACGACGCCGACCACCGTCAGCCATCGCGGGAGTCGTCGGCCACGCCGGGTCGTGTTGTGCACGATCGCGACGACCGGCAGCACGATGAACGTGAGCGCATGCAGGACTCCCATGATGAGGAGCAGACCGCCGAGTCGGATCGCCGCGTCTCCGACCTGGTCGGTCCACAGTTCCGTGTCGAGCGCCGGATGGTCGAAACGTGTCGTCACCAGGATGTAGCCGGTGAACACGAGCGCGTATGCGACGTCCATCAGACGGACGATCGAGGTGGACACGATCGAAGCGTTCGGCCACAGGTCGTCGGAATAGCCGCGACCGAAGCGGCGGATCGCCGGACCGAGGACGACGACGACGGCGATGAGGGCGGTCGTCTCGAGCACGCCGAAGACCGGGCGATGGACATAGTGACCGATCGCATTCTCGCGGCGGAAGGCGACCCCGACGGCGACGAGGGTCACGACGGTCGCCGACACGCTCGCGATCGCTGCGGCGACCCGGCGCCGGTGGGCACGATCCTCCTCGATCGAGTGCACGACGCGCGACCACAGATCGTCGCTGGGTCGGACGACATCCGCGGATCGGAATGCCTCGACGAGGCGCTGCTCGATGCTCATCGGGAGTCCTCCAATCGATCCGCCAGAGCTGCGAGCCCGCGGCGGCAGTGGGTCTTGACCGAGTTCGGCGAGATACCCAGTGTCGCCCCCGTCTCGACCTCGGTCAGTTCCAGGTAGTAGCGCAGGATCAGGCAAGCGCGCTGTCGATCGGGAAGCAAGCGGACGGCGGCGAGCACGGCGCTGTCGTCGGCGGCCGTCACGGCGCCGTCCTCGAATCCGGGCGTCCGGTCGCTGACCGCCATCGAGGATCGATGACGGAGCGACATCAGACCGCGGCGATTGTGGTCGCGGGCGAGGTTGAGCACGATCGAGCGAAGGAAGGCGGGGGCGCGGGCGACGTCGCGGATCGACCCGGCCGAACGATGGAGCCGGATGAACGCCTCCTGGACGAGGTCCTCGGCAGCGTTCCGATCGTCACAGAAAAGACGTGCCAGTCGGACGAGTGATCCGGACTCCTGGGTGAAGAGCTCCCGTACGAGCGCGTCGGGATCGATCGAGTCCGCCGCCACGCCGACGTCCAGGACGCCCTCGATACTCACGTCACCGCCCCCTGATCGCAACGCCGACCACTCGGGTCGGCGCACGGGGCGACCGACAACGTAGCCGCCCGCCTTCACTGCTCGCCACGGTGTCCATGTCGGGTCCGCTGCTGCGCAATCAGGCGACGCGGTCTCCGCGGCGGAACGCCGTTTCGTCGTCGAGTTGACGGTTGAGCGTGAACACCCGACCGATGAGCGGGAGGGTCAGGACGTTCAAGCCGTGCAGCAGACCCATCAGCAGGATCATCCCGCCGAGACGCACGACCGACCCCTGGAGCTGCTCGGCGTTCACCTGATCGGCCCAACCCGTGTCGGGCTCCCACTTGATCACGAACAGGACGTACGCCCCGAAGATCATGTAGTAGGCGAAGTCCATGAGGACGAGGTAGCTCTTGCCGGTGCGCGGATTGGCCTGGAAGACGTCGGCCGCGTACGCCCGGCCGAACCGTCGAATCAGTGGTCCGAGGATCGCGACGACGATGATGAGCACGCCGGCGAAGATCAATTCGAGGATCCACCAGTCCATCGTGGGACTCCCTTCGGTCTGGGTGCCGGAATTCGGCCTTCCATCGAGACAGACGAGCGACCGATCGATCCGGGTGACACGATGCCCACTCCACCCCACCGTTTCGCCGAATCGGTCAAAGCGGATTCACGAACGACGGTGTTCGCGTGCGAGCTTTGGCGAGGTTGACGAACGTTTGCTGGTTCGCCGAATCGGTCAAAGCGGATTCACGAACGACGGTGTTCGCGTGCGAGCTTTGGCGAGGTTGACGAACGGGTGTGGCGGCGGACGCGTGCCACGACGCGGCCGGCCGCGTGGGTGACCGCAGGGGTCAGCGGGGCACCGTGTTCGAACGACGCCCCCTCGATGCCGACGAGGGTGAGCGACGCGGGCATGCGCTCGAGCACGCGTGCCAACTCGACGGCGGCGCTGACGTCGATCGAGTGGGTCGAGACCGCTCCCGGCATGTCGAATGTCGACGCGAGGGCGTCGATCCGGTTCGTGCGACCCGGGTGGCCCGCTGGTGCCGCGGCATCGACGATCCACACATGATCGCTCGGCTCCCAGTGCAGTGCGAGATCGACCATCGCTCCCTCGAACACCACCAACTCGATCCCGGGCAGACGAGCCTCCCGGACAAGGTCACACACGACCGGCCCGACGGCGTCATCGCCCCGGTCACGGTTGCCGACGCCGATCAACAGCAAACGATCACCCATCGCTGCGATCGATCGAGAACCGGAGGAAATGTGTCGCACACGAGATGCAGGGGTCGTAGTTCCGGATCACCTGCTCGCAGCGATGACCGAGGGTGTGCTCGTCGAGGTGCAGGTGGCTGCTGACGAAGTCACGGAGATCGGTCTCGATGGCATCCTGGTTCTGTGCGGTCGGAGGCACGATCACGGCGTCGGTGATCGTGCCGGTGTCGTCGATCTCATAGCGGTGGTACAGGCTGCCGCGAGGTGCCTCCGTGCACCCGTGGCCCACCCCGGCCACCGCGGGCACCTCGACGAACGGGCGCGTCGGCGGTCGGTAGGCGGCGACGATGCGTCGCGACTCCTCGACGGCCCACAGCGTCTCGAGTCCGCGAACGAGGATGCTCCGGAACGGATTCGTCTCGACCTCGCCGACTCCGAGCTCGTCGGCGACCGCACGGACCGAGCCGGGTACGAGATCCGCGTTGTTCATCCAGCGCGCGAGCGGCCCGGTCTGGTAGTGACGCCCGTCGATCTCGGGGTTGGATGTGCCGCGGCCATCGAGCACCGCGTGCAGTGCCGTCGAGTGAGCGAGGTGGTACTCGTGGATTCGGTGACCGAACTCGGCGACCGACATGTCGAGACCACGATTCGACACGATGCGACCCTCGTTGAACGGATACTCGTCACCGTGGCGGAGCGAGACATACTCCGTTTGGTCGGTCACTCGCGCTGGGATCGATGGGAACTCGAACGTCGACACCCAGCGCAGCAGCGCCAGCGCGCCGGCATGGGCACGTTCGAGATCGTCGTCGAGCGCGTGCAACTCGGACACGGCGGGCGCCCGGTAGAAGCCACCCAGGCGCACGTTGACGGGGTGGATCGGTCGCCCCCCGACGACCTCCATGATCCGGTTGCCGGTCTTCTTGAGATGCAGCACCTCGGTCATCAGGTCCGGATGTCGTCGCGCGATCTCGATGCCGGAGTCGAGCCCGAGAAAATCGGGTGCATGGAGGAACGCCATGTGGAGGACGTGGCTCTCGATCCATTCGCCGCAGTAGAGCAGGCGACGCAGCTCGCGGATCGCGCCGTCGGGGTGGACGGCTCCGATCGATTCGATCGCATGGCACGCGCTCATCTGGTAGGCCGCGGGACAGATCCCGCAGATCCGGGCCGTGATGTCGACGGGTTCGGTGTAGTGCCGACCGCGCAGGAACGCCTCGAAGAAGCGGGGTGGTTCGTAGATCTCCAGCTGGACGCCGTCGACGACGCCGCCGCGGACGGAGACGTGCATCGCGCCCTCACCCTCGACCCGCGTCAGCGTCGGAACGTTCAGGTTGAGCGTCTTGTGGGTCATGGTCCGGCGACCTCCTCGAACGCGCTGGCGTTGAACGTCTGGAGCAGCCGGTCGACCTCGTCGCCGTCGAGCCCGAGTTCGCCGAGTTGGCGACGCAGCGCCGGAACGTTGGGGCTCTCCATCGGACCGAAGCATCCGTAGCAGCCTCGGTGGAACGACGGGCACAGCGCGCTGCAACCCGCCTGGGTGATGGGGCCGAGGCACGGCGTGCCGTGGGCGACCATCACGCACGTGGTCGAACGCGCCTTGCACTCCACGCAGACGCTGGTCGTCGGCAGTCTGAGCGCCTGCCGGTTGAGGAGCGCCGCGAGTGTCTGGAGCAGTTGGCTGCGATCGATCGGGCAGCCGCGAAGCTCGAGGTCCACGGCGACGTGATCGGCGATGGGGGTCGAGCTCGCCAGCGTCGTGACGTACTCGGGATGGGCGTAGACGATCGCGGCGAACCCGTCGACGTCGCGTCCGTTTCGGAGTGCCTGGATGCCGCCGGCCGTCGCGCACGCACCGATCGTCACGACCAGTCGCGACTGGCGCCGGATCTCCTGGATCCGTTCGGCGTCATGTGGTGTGGTGATCGATCCCTCCACCAGCGAGACGTCGTACGGACCGTCGACCATCGCCGAGGTCGCTTCGGGGAAGTACGAGATGGCGATGCGATCGGCCACGGCCATGATCTCGTCCTCGCAGTCGAGCAAGCTGAGCTGGCAGCCGTCGCACGAGGCGAACTTCCAGACCGCGAGTGTCGGACGCTCGCGATCGGGCCAATCGATCGCGGCGGGCAGGTCGTGTTGCATGTCGAAGCCTCCTCCGCCTACAGCTCCGGGGTGGCCAGCGCAGCCGCCACACTCGGGTACCGGACGACAGGTCCGTCGCGACAGACGATCAGCGGGCCGAGCTGGCAGTGTCCGCACAGCGCGTTGCCGCACTGCATGTTGCGTTCGACGGTCAGCTGAATGCGGTCCGGGTCTACGCCGAGCGCAACGAGTCCCTCGCTGGTGAGCTGCATCATCACATCGGGACCGCAGACGAGCGCACTGGTGCGAGCGACGTCGAGGCCCAATTCGGCCACGGTGCTCGTGACCACCTCGGGGACGAGCCCGACATGACCGGGCCACCCGGCTTCGTCTGCGTCGATCGTCTCGATCACCGCGAGTCCGTGCTCCCGCCACGGCTCGAACTGAGAGTGGTAGAGCAAGTGCGCAGCATCGCGTCCGCCGACGACCAGGACGGCTTGGCCGTAGCGTTCGCGGTACTGCAGGATCGAGTAGATCGCGGCGCGCAACGGTGCGATCCCGATGCCTCCCGCTGCGATGACGAGGTCGTCGCCGTCGAGATCGAGGTCCCATGCCGATCCGAACGGTCCGCGCGTCCACAGCGTGTCGCCCGGTCGCAGGCGGATGAGGGCACTCGTGATCGCGCCCGCCCGCCGGATCGTGTACTCGTGGTAGCGGGTCTCGTTGGTGGGTGAGCTGATCGAGATCGCCGCTTCGCCGATACCGAACGCGCCGACCATGCTCACCTGGGCGGGGAGAAACGACGATGGCGTCCCCTCGACAGGCTCGACTCGCAGCGTGACGACGTCGGGCAGTTCGTCGAACACGGCGATGACTCGTTGCACGCGCGGTACCAGCAGCGGGTCGATCGTCGGAGCAGCTCGATCGAGGGTGCTCACGGGGCGGTCGCCCCGTTCGTGATCGGCCGCCCCAACGATTCGACTTCGGCAGTGAGGTCGATCCCGACCGGGCACCAGGTGATGCACCGACCGCAGCCGACGCAGCCCGACTCGCCGAAATGGTCGTGCCAGGTGCCGAGCTTGTGGGTCAACCACTGCCGATAGCGCGACTTCGGCGAGGCCCGGTGCGGTCCGGCGCCCAGGTGCGAGTACTCCTGGGAGAAGCAGGTGTCCCAGACCCTCGTCCGCGTCGACGACTCCCCGTCGAGGCTGACCTGATCGTCCATGTCGGTGCAGAAGCACGTCGGACACACCGCGGTGCAGTTCCCACACGTGAGGCATCGCTCGGCGACGTCGTCCCACTGGGGATGATCGGTGCGACGGACCACGTCTGCGGCGTTGGCCGGCATCTCGCGGATCAGCTCCCGGGTCGCGTAGCGGAGGTCGAGGTCGGCTTGGCGGACCAGCGCTCGTGGTGCCTCTCCGAGATGGAGCGCATCGACGATGGTGCGCCCGGCATCGCTGCCGACGCGGACGAGATAGGTGACGCCGTTCGGTGCATCGAGTTCGGTCAGGGCGAGGTCGTGCCCGCGTTCGGCCGCCGGGCCGCAGCCGGCTGTGTCGCAGAAGCACGTCGGTGCCGGGTGTGTGCAGTCGACCGCGACGGTGAACAGTCCGATGCGGTTGGCGACGAAGGTCGGATCGGTGTGTGGACCGCCGATCTGGGTGCGTTCGAGCACGTCGAGGGCGCAGAGGTCGCAGGAGCGGGCGCCGATGACGGCGCGGCTCGGAGCTGGGTGCGACGCCGACTCGGCGACGATCGTGCCGTCGCGCCGTCGCATCGTCCACACCGGGGCAGAGGGCGGGTGGACGATGCCCTTCAAGGAGTCGGGCCCGACGCCGTAGTCGAAACGACGATGACTCGCCGTCTGGACGAGTCGGTACGTGCCGGTCTCCTGCTGATCGACGATGCCCGCAGGCAGGTCGTCGACCGATGCGATCGGGCGCAACCGGATCGCACCGTCGGCGACGACGGGGCCGATGACCTCGTCGAAGCGTTCGACGAGCAGTGCGACGAGCCGGCCGAGGCCGCGCTCCGACATCGTCCACCACTCGATCTCCGCATCGGTGTCGGGCGAGGCGTCGGCGTCCACCTCTCCATCGTCGGCATCGCCGCGCCGATGCGACCAGGGTCCTTGGTCGGTCGTCTTCCGACTGTCGGCCCGCTTCGGGCGAGCTGGCAGGATGCATCCATGTCGCATCGGGGTGCACGGAAGCAGGCTGCCTCGGAGCACGGTTACTCGGAGCACGGTTACTCGGAGCACGGTGTGATCCATCGAAGTCGTCGGGTCGTCACCCTGGACCCCGGACTCCCGACCGCCGAAGCGGTGGCGGTGCGGGGCGATCGCATCCTCGGCGTCGGCACCGTCGAGGAGATGCGCACTGCCTGGGGCGGCCTCAGCGTCGACGACACGTTCGCTGACTCGGTGCTGCTGCCGGGTTTCGTCGAGGCTCACTCGCATTCGCTCGAGGGTGCGATCTGGGCGTGGGAGTACGCCGGGTACTTCCCGCGTCTCGGACCGGACGGGCGGCTGCGCCCCGGCTGCCAGAGCTTCGACGGCCTGATCGATCTGCTCCGCCGACTCGACGCCGCCCTCGACGATCCGTCGGAGTCGCTCATGGTGTGGGGTTTCGATCCGATCCACCTGCCCGGCGAACGACTTGCCGCGTACCACCTCGACAGGGTCTCGACGACGCGACCGATCTGCGTCGTGCATGCGAGCTTGCACTTGATCACCGTCAACACCGCGCTCATGGAGCGTGAGGGATTCGCCGACGGCTCCGACGTCGAGGGCGTTCCCGTCGGTGGCGACGGTCGACCGCTCGGGGAGCTACAGGAGCCGCCGGCGATGTCGTTGGCGCGCCGCGAGATGGCTGCGCTGTGGACGATGCTGGGCGATCCGGCTTCGCTGCGTCGATTCGCCGACATGGCGCGAGTGGTCGGGTGCACGACCGTGACCGAGCTCGGCGCCACGCGCCTCCTCACCGACGACGATGTCGCGCTGTGGATCGACGCCGCTTCGGCGGACGGGTTCCCGGCCCGGTTGGTGCCGCTCTTCAACCCGGCACGAGGTGATGCCGGTGACGGCTCGCGAGCCGCAGCCCGAGTGCTCGAACTGAGGCGTCTGTCCACCGACAAGGTGCGCTTCGGGTTGGTCAAGATGGTCCTCGACGGGTCGATCCAGGGGTTCACCGCCCGACTCAATCCACCGGGCTACCTCCCGGCCCCCGACGGGAGCACGCGGCCGAACGGGATCTGGCTGATCGGCCCCGAGCAGTTCGCCGACTGGTTCCAGTCCTTCCATCGCGCCCACGTCACTGTCCACACCCACGTGAACGGTGACGAGGCGGTCGATCTGTTGCTCGACACGGCCGAGATGGCGATGTCGCAGCACCACTGGAGCGACCACCGGCACACGGCTCAGCACAGCCAGCTCACCACATCAGCGCAATACCGGCGGATGAAGGCGCTGGGCATGTGCGCCAACATCTTCTCCAACCACATCTGGTATTGGGGCGACCAACATCGCTCGATCACCGTCGGGCCCGACCGTGCCGCCCGGATGGACGCCTGTGCGACGGCCGACCGGCTGGGGGTGCCCTTCAGCGTGCACTCCGATGCGTCGGTGACGCCGCTCGGCAGCCTGCACACGATGTGGTGTGCGGTCAACCGCATGACGCCCTCCGGTGTCGTGCTGGGTCCGGACGAGCGGATCGGTGTCGACCGTGCGCTGCGGGCGGTCACGATCGACGCCGCGTTCCAACTCCGACTCGATCACGAGATCGGCAGCATCGAGGCCGGCAAGCTGGCGGACTTCGTCGCACTCGGCGACGATCCCTACGACGTCGATCCGATGGCGCTGCGCGACATCGAGGTACGCGGGACCGTCGTCGGCGGCGAGATCAGCAGGGGAGCCGGTGATTGAGGCGCCGCTCTGGGGCGGTCGCCGGGTGCCGTTCACGCTCCTCGCCGGCTACCTGGGAGCCGGCAAGACCACGATCGTCAACCACATTCTGCGTCACGCCGCAGATCGTCGCCTCGTCGTGGTCGTCAACGACGTTGCAGCGGTCAACGTCGACGCCGCGCTGATCGCCGATCACGACGGTGAGACGTTGACCTTGACGAACGGGTGCGTCTGCTGCGGGATCGCCGACGATGTCGCACAGACGATGGAACTGGTGCGCGCCGTGCCGGAACCCCCGGACCACGTCCTGATGGAGTTGAGCGGGGTGGGGGAGCCAGCGCGCGTCGCCCCCTGGGCGAACACGACCGGCTTCCGACTCGACGGGATCGTCGTCGCGGCCGACGCCGACCAGGTCGTCGGGCTCGCGGAGCGGCGCTTCGTCGGCGACACCGTCAGAGCCCAACTGGGAGCCGCCGACCTGGTGATGTTGACCAAGACCGATCTCGCCGCCGACCGGGGCGCTGCGGCCCGCGAGCTCGTCGGCCGGTCGACCGATGCGCCGATCGTCGAGGTGATCGACGGCGCGATCGATGTCGACGTCGTCCTCGGAGTGGCCCGAACCGGCGAGCTCCCCGGCGTAGCGCCCGGTCCCGCGCCGGACGGTCGTCGCGACGCTGCCGCGAGCGTGATCGACGTCGGCACGGTCACCCATGCGCAACTCGATGCGCTGGTCGCCGCCCTCGACCCGATGGTCCTCCGCGCCAAGGGTCTCGTGCGTTGTGCCGATCGCGACCATCCGGTCGAGGTGCACGTCGTGGGTCGCCGAAGGTCGTTGACCGAGCGACGAGACCTGCCGCTCGGTCGCGCTGGGACGACGATCGCCGTGGTCACGCCGCCCGGTGACCACCTCCGCCCTGCCGGGCAGGTGGGGCGCGTGCGTCCCTCGAGGTGACGCAGGAGGCGGGCCGGCCACGACGTTGGCGGAGTCGGCTCGCAGGATCGGTGCTGGCCGAGGATGCCACTTCGATCGGGAAGGGCGCGTTGCTGTCGCCCTGTCGCCCTCTCGCCCTCTCGCCGTTCGGTCGGCAGGCGCGCCGACACTGTCCGCACGTCGTCGCCGTGAGCCCGGATCTCGACGTCAATTTCTGCTCAAGATTGTCATGGGAGTGTCCGATGACAAGGACGACATCATCTCCCACACGATCGAAGGGTCGAAACCACATGTCGAATCCCCACCCCTCCACGTCACACCGCCGTCGACGCGCGGCGCGCATGGTGGCCCCCATCGCCGGCCTCCTGGCCGCCGGCCTGCTCGTCTGGCAGGGCAGCACCGCTGCCTTCACCGCTCAGACGACCAACACGAGCGACGCCTGGGCGACCGGCAACCTCAACCTCACCAACGATGGCGGCACGGGCGGCACCTACGGAGCCTCCACATCCGCCTTGTTCAACGAGACGCTGATCAAGCCCGGTTCGATCGGTGCGAAGTGCATCAACGTGCGCAGCACGGGCAACCTGCCCGGGGCGCTCCGGCTCTCTCGCGGCGCCCTGTCCGGCACCAACGCGACCAACCTCGCCGCCAACCTGGTGATCACGGTCGACGCGATCGCTGCGACGACCACGGCGCCGACCATCGCCGCCAACTGCACGGGGTACACCGGCGGCACCGGTGGCGCCATCTACAACGGCACGCTCGGGTCCTTCCCCACCACCTACGCCGGTGCGTCGACCTCGGGCACCCTCAGCGGGGCAGCCACCCAGTACGTCACCTACCGCATCGGATGGACGATGCCGGGCACCGTCACCGACAACAGCCTGCAGAGCTCGTCGGTCCAGACCGACCTGCTCTGGGAAGTGCAGTAGCAGCTCCCGTCGGAGCCCGACCGAACGCCGGTCGGGCTCCCCGGTCGAGGACCCCGCCATGTCCACGCCATCCGAGATGACCGTCGTCGAGCCAGACGCCCCCCGCTACGCCGCGGGACGTCTGGCTCTCGGGTTGTTCGGACGGATGTGGCTGTCGTTCCTCGGTGGCGTCCTGCTCGTCACCCTGCTGCCGCTCCTGCTCGGGTGGCGTCCGTACGTCATCGAATCGGCGTCGATGGCGCCCGCCATCCGGGCCGGCGACGTCGTGGTGTCGTCCCCGAACGACGACCCGGACGTGCTCGTCGGACGAGTGATCGTGTTCGACCCGCCGGACCGACCCGACATCACGGTCACCCACCGCGTGGTGGGCGCCGACGCCGACGGCAACCTGGTCACCAAGGGCGACGCCAATCAGTCGGCCGATTCCGCCCCGCTCCCTCCCGATCGGGTCCGTGGGCTCGGTCGCCTCCTGGTCCGCGGTGCCGGTCTCCCAGTCCTGTGGCTCCACGATGGCGCGTGGCTGCACCTGGTGCTACTCGCCGCCTCGATCGCGATCGCGGTCGCCGGCGTGGTACGCGACGACGAGGAGGAACTCTTGGTCGAGACGACAGCGGGCGAGGTGTCGGAGACGCCGCCCCGTCGGTGGATCCCGATCGCCGCCATCCCGCGTGGGTCGCGGGACGAGGTGCACGACCCTGTGCCGTCGGATGACGATGTGTCCAAGCCGGCAACGCTGCCGCGCAGTCGCCGCCGAGCGCTCGTCCCGTCGCGCGAGCGACGCGACGGTGATCGACACGACACCGTGCACGACCGCGACGCCGTGCACGACCAGGAACGCGATGCTGAGCGCGGCGAGCGTGACGACCGTTCCGATCGGCACGATGGAGATCCACCGTCTCCATCACCCGCCACACCGGAACGCCGCTCGATCCGCCGGTCGCCCGACCACGCCCCAGCACCTGCCGATCGGCCGAGCCGCCGCGGGCTGGCCGCAGTGGCGATCGCCGGACTCGCAGCGCTCGGGATCCCGACGACGGCGGCGGCAGGCTTCACGTCGTCGTCCGGGAACCTCGTCAACGCCTGGTCGGTGCCGAACGTCGACTACGCGACCGAGGTCGACCTTCGTGGGCCGTACCTCTACTGGCGCCTCGACGAGACCAATGGCAACCGAGCTGGCGACAGCTCCGGGAACGGGAACGACGGCCGGTACCTGCCCAACGGGAATGCGGCATCGTTCACCCGACTCGCCGACGGTGCGTTGCTGACCGACGCTCCCGACCGGGCGGTTCAGCTGAACAGCACCAACTCGTGCATCGCGACCCGCTCCAACACGGCCATCGCCGGTCCGCAGGTGTACACGGTCGTCGCCTGGTTCCGGGCTCCGTCCACCTACACCGACGGCGGGAAGCTGATCGGGTTCGAGCGTCCACAGACCGGTGTCGACGCACCATCGGCCGGTAACTACGACCGGCAACTCCACCTCGACGGCGCCGGTCGGCTCTGGTTCACGGTCTACAACGGCGGTCACGTGGCGTTGTCGTCGGCGGGGTCGTTGAACGACGGTGCCTGGCACATGGCGGTCGGGACCCAGGGCCTCGGTGGCATGGCGCTCTTCGTCGACGGGGTCCAGATCGCGTCGAACACGAACACCGTGGCCGAGAACACGACGGGCTGGTGGCGTGCCGGCTGTGGCAACCTCTCCGGCTGGGGTGGGCAGTGGACCGGCCCGAACAATCCGGGCACCAACAGTGCCGTCCCACAGAACCGGCCGTTCCTCGGCGCGCTCGACGAGATCGCGGTCTACTCGGGCGTGGCCCTGACCGCGACCGATGTGGCGAACCTCTGGTTCGCGCGCTGAGATCGGTCGAAGCTACGCCAGGAGCGCCATCGCGGCGAGGTAGGCGAGAATCATCGCAACACCCTCGCGTCGACTCACCCGGTGGTCGGTGGCCATTGCCAGAGCTGCGGCGGTCGCCACGACGATCGTCGCTCCGACCCCGTAGCTGGTGAGCTTCGGGGCATCGAGCGCGGACGAACCGATCAACCCGGTGACGCCACCGACGGTGAGCGCGTTGAAGAGGTTCGAGCCGAGCAGGTTCCCGACGATGAGATCGGTCTCCGCCCGTCGTGCCGACTGGATCACCGTCACCAGTTCAGGCAGCGACGTCCCGATCGCGACGAGGGATGCACCGACGAAGCCGGAACCGAGCCCGGCCCGATCAGCGAGGTCGACCGCACCCCAGAGCAGCAGTTGGGCCGCCACGATCGTGCCGGCGAGACCGAGGACCGTCCGCAGCACTTCGGTACCCAGACGATGGTGGCTGGGATCGGTCAGCTCGACGACGTCCGGGCCGATCGGGTCGCCGGGCGAGTAGCGGGTCACAGCGAACAGGACGAGCGCCATCGCGACCAGCAGCACGGCGCCTTCGAGTCGATTGATGCCGCCCTGGACGACGACGCCGAAGAGCACCATCGCACCGACGGTGATCGGCGCCTCACGACGAACGGTGCCGGACGTCGTCGCCAGCGGTACCAGCAGCGCTCCGATGCCGAGCAGCAGCGCCAGGTTGGCGATGTTCGATCCGACGATGTTGCCGATCGCGATCTCGGGTTCGCCGCCCGCAGCTGCGAGCGCCGACACCAGCAGCTCGGGAGCGCTCGTCCCGAACCCGACGATGACGACGCCGACCAACAACGCCGGAACGTTCCTGATCAACGCCAAACGAGCAGCACCGATCACGAACTGGTCGGCGGCTCCTGCAAGCAAGCCGATCCCCACCAACAAGACCACCACAGCGAGCAGCACGATGCCCCTCCTCGGGCCCGGAGATCGGGGGCCCGCGGCTCCCAATGCGTCACCGGTGGCGGAACACTACCGACGAGATCGAACGATCCAACCCCGTACGTCCGCTGGCACCGAGGGCGCGTCCGGCGTGTGGTTGACTCGTCGGTTGGATCGCGTACCCGGCATCGAGTTCGCCCGAGCGGGCGGATCGAGCATCGCCTACCAGGTGTTCGGGTCAGGTGTTCGGGTCACGTGTTCGGGTCACGTGTTCGGGTCAGGTGTTCGGGGCGGGGAGCGTGACGATCTGCGCGGTCCCTCCGATGGCACAGAACGTCGGTTCGTCCACTTCGACTAGCGGGGGACGGGCATGTCCGATCGCAGCCTCGACATCCCGGTCTCGACGAGCGGATCGAGGAACTGCGGGCGGTGCTCGACGCCGCCGACATCGATCGGACCTACCTGTTCGGCGCGTCCGACACGACGGGGACGGTGGTGTCGCTGCCCCACGGCGTTCCCCACGTGTTCCCGGTCGAGTCGGACACGGCACGGTTCCTCACCGTCACGGCCGGCGTCGGACGGCCCCGAGCTCGATCGCTTCGTCGCTGCGCTCGGGACGTCGACCGACGTCGCCGAGTTGCCCCTCCCGGTCGAAATCGATCCCGGTCACGTCGCGAGCGTGTGCGCCCGGGCGCGGCATCGAGGTGCTCGGCCCACCGCCCGCACGGCTCGACTGAGTGGGAACCGGGTCGCAGCATCTGCCGAAGGGTGCCCTACCGCCGGTGCGACGACCATTCCAGCACGCGGTCCATGACGCCGGCACCGGCCTTGTCGACGGAGCCGGTGTCGAAGGGGGGTTGCGGGTCGTACTCGATCATCAGCTGGCTCGCCTCCGCAGCGGTCCGATCGAACATGATCTCCATCAGCCGGAGGGCCATGTCGATCCCGCTCGAGACGCCCGCGGCGGTGATGATGCGCCGATCGAGGTGCTCGACCACGCGAGATGCCGTGGGCGTGGCCCCGACCGCCGCGAGCGCGCCGTACGCGCCCCAGTGGGTGGTGGCGGTGAGGCCGTCGAGAAGACCGGCGGCACCGAGCACCAACGAACCGGTACAGACCGACGTGGTGTAGCGCGTCGACGCGTGGGCGCGACGTACCCACTCGAGCACCCGCTCGTCGGTCATCAGCGGGCGGGTCCCGGTTCCGCCAGGGAACACGAGGATGTCGGGTTGAGGGAGCTCCTCGAAGGTCGCGTCCCGAATCATGCCGAGGAAGCCGTTGTCGGAGCGGACCTCACCTCGCTCGTGACCGATGAAGGTGACGTCGATCTCGGGGGTTCGCTGCAGGACCTCGTACGGACCGATCGCGTCGAGCGCGGTGAACCGGGGGAAGAGGGGGATCGCGACCTGGACGGTCATCGGATGCTCCGTTCTGGGATGGGATGGCGGAATCGTCGGCGGTACTGGTCGGGTGTGACACCGAGCCGTCGAGCGAAGGTGCGACGCATCGTCTCGCCGGTCCCGAAGCCGTTGCGGCGAGCGATCGTCTCGATCGTGTCGGCGGTGGTCTCGAGCGCTCGGCGCGCTGCTTCCACACGAATCACCGCCACGTACTGCGCCGGGCTCGTTCCGACCTCCTCGGTGAAGCGGCGAGCGAAGTGCCGTTCGCTCATCCCCACGTGCTCGGCGAGCAAGCCGACCCGATGGTCGGCCCCCGGTGCCGCGTCGACGCGATCCTGTGCCGCGCGGACCGGCCCCGGTGCGGCCCGTTCGGTCCAGACCGGCACAGCGAACTGGGTCTGGCCGCCAGGCCGTCGCAGGAACATCACCAACCAACGCGCGACGATCTGCGCCACCTCGGCGTCGTGGTCGTGCTCGACCAACGCGAGGGCGAGGTCGATGCCAGCGGTGACACCAGCCGAGGACCACACCCGCTGGTCACGGACGTAGATCGGCTCCGGATCGACGCTGATGTCGGGAAAACGTCGGGCGAGCCCGTCGGCCCGGGCCCAGTGGGTCGCGACGCGACGTCCGTCCAGCAGGCCGGCGGCTGCACCGACGAATGCGCCCGAGCAGATCGTCACGATGCGTTCGGCCCGCCCGCCCAGGTCGGCGACGGCATCCACGAGGATCGGATCGTTCGACGCGGCACGACTCCCGAGGCCCCCGGGGATCGCGAGCGTGTCGAACTGCGCCGGGACAGCGCTGAACGGTGTGGTCGCGAACTGCAGCCCGCTCTCCGTGGTGATCGAACCGCCGGCGAGCGAGACGACGCTCGATCGGTAACGGGGACGTTCGGGAGCGATCTCCGCGAGCACCCGGTTGGCCGCGTCGAACACGTCGTGAGGTCCGACGAGATCGAGCGACTGGATGCCGTCGTAGACGACGAACACGACGTCGACGTGTCGATCAGTGCGGCCGGACATCCGGTCATCGTGTCCGCCCACGGTCGTGGCGTCAATGACGCAATACCCACGATTCCGGCCTTCGATGGCGGCCATCGTGGCGGCAATCGTGGCGGCCATCGGTCGCCGGACAGGGGTCAGCGGTCGGTTGCGGGCCGCGAGGGGTCGCAGACGTGCCCGTGCGACTCAGGACGCGTGTTCGGCGACGCCGCGCACGGAGGCGAGCACGACCTCGGTGCCGGCGCGCTCGAAAGCGTCGCGGGCGCCCGGGGACAGGCTGTCGTCGCTGACGAGGACGTCAGCCGCATGCAGCGGAGCGATCTGGGCCAGACCACGCATCGCCCATTTGGTGTGGTCGGCGAGGACGACGACGCGTCGAGCGGATGCGATGAACGCTCGATTGACCTCGGCCTCGGCCAGGTTGGGCGTGGAGTAGCCGAGACCGTCGTCCATCCCGTGGACGCCCATGAAGAGGGTGTCGATGTGCAGCTTCGACAGCGCCTCGGTGGCGATCGGACCGACCAGCGCATCGGACGGCGTGCGGATGCCCCCGGTGAGCACGACGCTGATGTCCGGGTCGGCAGCCTGGTACAGGGATTGGGCGATCGATGGTGCATTGGTGACCACCGTGAGGTTCGCGATCTTTCGCAGCCCGCCGGCGAAACGCCATGTCGTCGTGCCGGCCGTGAGCCCGATCGCCGAGTTCGGCTGCACGAACGCGAGCGCCCGATGGGCGATCGCGTCCTTCTCCGACCTCTGCCGTCGCTGCTTCGCATCGAAACCTGGTTCGTACGAGCTCATGTCGCCAACCCTGGTGGCGCCACCGTGCACCTTCTCGATGAGCCGCTGGGCCGCGAGCTGATCGAGGTCGCGTCGGACGGTCATCTCCGAGACGTCGAGCTCCTCGGCGAGATCGCGCACGCGCACCGAGCCCGTTCGACGGATGACGTCGACGATGAAGTCGTGGCGTTGACGTGCGAGCATGTTGTGGTACCGGTGGTCGGCCGAGATCGTCTCGCCCGGACCTGCCCCGCCCACAGGGTGCGCGGCCGCGATCGGAATTGTCAACAGTTTCGCACGAATTCGAACGCCGGGGCAGGCCGGTAGGTGACCATTCGTGCTCGTCTGATCGCTCTGAGTGCTCATCGGGGGTGTTCGGCGCCTCCCATGTTCGTCCTTCTTGACAATCCACCGATTCCCGACGATGCTGATGTTCGATTCTGACCGGTTATGTTCGTAACTGATCAACACGGGTCCACCATGGTGGACCACAGAGGGGAGCACCAATGACCGAACAGTCCACCACCAGATCTCCGAGTCCGTCGACCCACGGCTACTCGCTCGGCCGTCGCCGATTCATCACGCGCGCAGCCGGCGTAGCCGGGGCCGGCCTCGTCCTGCCCGCCGTGCTCGCAGCCTGCGGCGGCGACGACGACGACACGAGCGAACCGGCTCCGAGCGGAACAGACGCAGGCGGAACCGCCGCCCCGAACGACACTGCCGCCCCGTCGGGCGACGGGATGCCGTTCGCCGATGCGACCGGCGACGTCAGCCTCGGCTCGAACTACTCGAACGCGCTGCCCCAGGAAGGGCTCGCGGCCGCTGTCGCAGCGCTGCCGAACACGAACGTCACCGTCGCCATCAACGAGGTCGACCACAACACGTTCCAGGAGAACATCACGACCTACCTCCAGAATCCCGACGACGTGATCCCCTGGTTCGCCGGGTACCGCATGCGGTTCTTCGCGGCGAAGGACCTGCTCGGTGACATCACCGACGTCTGGGACGCCGGCCTCAACAGCGGCCTCGGCGAGGGCTTCAAGACCGCCTCGACGGGCGACGACGGCAAGCAGTACTTCGTCCCGTGGACGTACTACATCTGGGGCGTGTACTACCGCCCGAGCCTGTTCGAGGAGAACGGATGGACGCCGCCGACCAATCTCGACGAGCTCACCGCGCTGGCCACCGACATGGAGTCCAAGGGCATCACGCCGTTCGCCTTCGCCAACGACGGCAACTGGCCGGCGATGGGCACCTTCGACCAGCTCAACTTCCGTCTCAACGGCTACCAGTTCCACGTCGACCTGATGGCCGGCAAGGAGAGCTGGACCGACGAACGCGTGAAGAACGTCTTCACGACGTGGGAGTCGTTGCTGCCGTTCCACCAGGAGAACCCGAACGGGCGCACCTGGGAAGAGGCGGCCGCCGCTGTCGTCAACAAGGAAGCCGGCATGATGACGATCGGCACCTTCATCGGCTCGCAGTTCCCCGATGGTGACACGTCCGATCTCGACTTCTTCGTGTTCCCCGAGCTCAATCCCGAGCACGGCACGGGCACGGTCGAGGCGCCGATCGACGGCTGGTTGATGGCGAAGAGCCCGTCCAACGAAGAGGCGGCCAAGGCGTTGCTGTATCACTTCGGGACCCCGGTCGCGCAGGACGCCTATCTGTCGAAGGACCCGAGCGTGGTCGCCCCGTCGGAGGACGTCGACACGGCTGCCTACAGCCCCTTGCAGAACAAGGTCCTGGAGGCCGTCGCCGCTGCGCCGTCGGTCACCCAGTTCCTCGACCGCGACACGAGCCCCGAGTTCGCGTCGAACGTGGCCGGTCCACGTTTCGCGGACTTCCTGGCTGATCCGTCGAAGATCGACTCGATCCTCGCCGACATGCAGGAGCAGGCGACGGTCATCTTCGCCGGCTGATCTAGGTTGGTGCCGCCGTCGCCCGTGGGGCGTCGGCGGCACCGAACACATTCGAACGCCACAGCCTGGGGGTACACATGGCGAGCACCACTGCCGTCGCGTCAGCGACGTCTGATTCAACGCGACCGAAGAGGCCCAAACGGCCCTCGCAGTTCAAGGGCCGGGACCGCACGGTGTTCCTGCTGATGGTCGGCGTACCGACGACGTTGCACGTGCTCCTCGTCTGGGTCCCCACGGTCGCGTCGCTGCTGCTGTCGCTGACCAACTGGAACGGCATCCGGTTCTCCGACATGGACTGGGTCGGTCTCCTGAACTACCGGCAGATCTTCACTGTCTTCGAGAAGGACTTCTACCAGGCGCTGATCAACAACACCGTGCTGCTCGTGTTCCTCTTCATCGGACCGACGCTCTTCGGCATGTTCCTCGCCTACCTGCTCGACAAGAACATCCGTGGCACCCGGGTCTATCAGAGCGTCTTCTACACCCCGGTCGTGTTGTCGCTCGCCGTGGTCGGCTTCATGTGGCAGAGCGTCATGTACTCCACCGAGAACGGGCTGGCGACGGAGATCTTCGGTGGCGGCGAGGCCGTCGACTGGATCGGCAACCAGTCGTTCCTCGTCCCGTTCGGCGACAACTACGGGATCTCGAAGAACTTCGTGGCGATCCTCGTCGCGATCGCCTGGCGGCACACCGGCTACATCATGGTGCTGTACCTCGCAGGGATGAAGAGCGTCGACAACTCCCTCCGCGAGGCGGCCTCGATCGACGGCTGCAACGAGTGGCAGTCGTTCCGTCACGTGATCTTCCCGACCCTCAAGCCGATCAATGTCGTGATCGCCGTGATCACGGTCATCGAAGCGCTCCGGGCATTCGACATCATCTACGTGTTGAACACCCCCCGCAAGACCGAGGTGCTGGCGATCCTCACGACCAACAACCTCCTGGGCGAGGGCGGCGGCAACGTCGGGCGTGGTTCGGCGTACGCGACGATCCTGTTCCTGCTCTGCCTGGGCTTCGTCATCTGGTACGTGACCAACCACTACCGGCGCACCCAGGAAGGAGCTGAGTCCTGATGGCAACCACGACGACGTTCACCGAACACAAGTCGCCGGTGCGGCCGGCCCGCGTCCTGCTGTACATCTTCCTGTCGGTCACCGCGCTGATCTGGCTGGTCCCGATCCTCGGTGCGATCTACGCCTCGTTCCGGCCGTTCAGCGAAACGGTCCAGGACGGCTACTTCGGTATGCCGAAGTCCTTGACGCTCGACAACTACAGGAACGCCTGGAACCAGGGCGACATCTTGCACAAGTACTGGAACACGATGCTGATCCTGGTGCCGGCGTTGACGCTCACGCTCTTCTTCTCGAGCATGGTCGCATTCGCGGCGAGCCGCTACAGCTGGAAATTCAACATCACGTTCCTCGTGTTGTTCACCGCCGGCAACCTGCTCCCGCAGCAGATCATCATCCAGCCGCTGTTCCAGATGTACAACCGCGTGCCGCTCCCCGACTTCTTGTCGAACTCGGGGAAGCTCAACGGCAGCACGTGGGGCATCATCCTCATCCACGTCGCCTTCCAGAGCGGATTCTGCACCTTCGTGTTGAGCAACTACATGAAGCTGCTGCCGAAGTCGCTCAACGAGGCGGCGCGTGTCGACGGGGCGAGCATGTGGGTGCTCTACTGGCGGGTGATCATGCCGCTCACCCGTCCCGCGCTGGCCGCGTTGGCGACGCTCGAGTTCACCTGGATCTACAACGACTTCTTCTGGGCGGTCGTGCTCGAACAGCAGGGCGACGACCGACCGATCACGTCGTCGCTCGCCAACCTCGGTGGCGAGTTCTTCACCGACGACAACCTCATCGCCGCCGCCTCGATGTACGTCGCGTTGCCCACGCTGATCGTGTACCTCGCGCTCCAGAAGCACTTCATCGCCGGCTTGACGCTGGGTGCCGACAAGGGCTGATCGGTCATCGACACGATCCTCGTCTCGTCCGACACCATCGGCGTGGTCGTCGCACACGACGGGGGGATGCCCCGGATCGTGTCGATCGGGCCCGTGTTCGCCGACTACGCAACGGCCGCGTCGGCGCTGCCCGTGCCGAACGCCACCGTCGACTCCGCCGCCCCGCTCGGCATTGTCGCCGAACCCGCGACCGGGTTCGCCGGACGTCCCGGTCTGGTCGGCTCCCGGCCCGACGGTTCAGGGTGGTCGCCGCGGTTCACCATGCGGAACGTCGCCGCCGAGCCACGTCGGGTTCGATTCGAGCTCGCCGACGACGTCGCTGCGCTCGAGCTGGACATCGAGATCGCGGTCGACGAAGTCGTCGTGGTACGTACCACAGTGGTCAACCGCGGTGTCGACACCTATCGCGTCGAGCGGCTCGCCGTGTCGGTCCCGGTCCCCGACCATTGCGGCGAGCTGTTGACCTTCACCGGACGCTGGTGCCGCGAGTTCCAACCTCGACGGTGTGACTTCGAGGGCACCGTGCTCGTCGAGAACCGAACCGGACGCACATCTCACGCACGCCTCCCGGCCGTCTTCGCCGGGAGCCCCGGCTTCTCGGAGCAGCTCGGCGAGGTCGTGGGTGTGCAGCTCGCGTGGAGTGGCAACTACGTCGTCGCGGCCGAACGGCTGCCCGACGGGCGTCGTCACGTGCAGACCGGCGAACTCCTCGAACCGGGTGAGGTCGAGCTCGATGTCGGCGACTCGTATGCGAGCCCCGACGTCGTGATCGTGTGGTCGGACGCCGGGTTGACGCCGGCGAGCCAGGCGTTCCACGCCCACGTGCGCCGTCACCTGCCGACCACGGGCGAACGTCCGGTGATCCTCAACACCTGGGAGGCGGTCTACTTCGATCACCGCCTCGACACCCTGCAGGAGCTCGCCGAACTCGCGGCTGAGGTCGGCGTCGAACGATTCGTGCTCGACGACGGCTGGTTCGGTGGACGCCGGAACGATTCGGCGGGGCTCGGCGACTGGTGGGTCAGCGACGCGGTGTGGCCGACCGGACTCGGCCCGATCGTCGACCACGTCCGGTCGCTCGGGATGCAGTTCGGTCTCTGGGTCGAACCCGAGATGGTCAACCCCGACTCCGAGCTCTACCGGAAGCACCCCGAGTGGACGTTGACGACCGTGGGCTACGAACCGGTGCTCGGGCGCAACCAGCTCGTCCTCGACTGCGGGCGGCGCGAGGTCCGGGACTTCCTGTTCGATGCGCTGGACGCGCTGTTGCGCGAGTACGACATCGCCTATCTGAAGTGGGACATGAACCGCGAGATCGTCCAGGGCTCGCGGCACGGCCGGGCCGGTGTCCACGGCCACGTGCTCGGTGTGTACGAGCTGATCGACCGGCTGCGCACCGCTCACGCCGGCGTCGAGATCGAGAGCTGCGCCTCCGGCGGCGGACGTGCCGATCTCGGCATCCTGCGCCGGACCGACCGCATCTGGACCTCCGACTGCAACGACGCGCTCGAACGTCAACTGATCCAGCGGGGCTTCGGCATGCTGTTCCCGCCCGAGGTGATGGGAGCCCACGTCGGACCCGAGCGGGCGCACACGACCGCACGCCGCCACGACCTCGGCTTCCGGGCCGCCACCGCGCTGTTCGGTCACCTCGGTGTCGAGTGGAACCTGCTCGTCGCCGATCCGGGCGAACGGGAGCAACTCGCGACGGCGATCTCACTCCATCGCCGATTGCGGCCGTTGCTGCACTCGGGGCTGGTCGTCCGTGGCGATCACCCGGATCCTGCCGCCCTCGTACACGGTGTCGTCGATGTCACCGCCGATCACGCAGTGTTCGCCTACGTGCAGCTGACTCCTTCGGCCACGACCGTGCCCGGACCGGTGCGTCTGCCCGGTCTCGACCGAACCAAGCGGTATCGGGTCGAGGTACTCGACGAGATCGCATCGGCGAGAGAGTTCGGCCGCACTCGTCCGACCTGGATCACCGATCGCACCGAGATCGCGGGTGATCAACTCGTCCGACGTGGGCTCCAGATGCCGGTCCTGCATCCGGAGTCGGTGCTCCTGCTCGAAGTGAGGAGCGTGTCGTGACGTCATCCCGAGCCCCTACCGTCGGAGGGGATCTACGTGCCTGAGGTCCGGATCGACCCGACGCTCGGCACGGTCGTCCACGTGGTGGGAACCCGCCAGAAGCGCCCCAACCTGCCGTCGACCGGGTGCCCGTTCTGCGTCGGCGGGATCGAAGCGCCCGAACCCTACGATGTCCGCTGGTTCCCGAACCGTTGGCCGGCGATGGCCGGCGACCGGTGCGAAGTCGTGCTGTACACGTCAGAGCACGACGCGACCTTCTGGTCGCTCGGTGTCGAGGGTGCCCGCAAGGTGATCGACCTGTGGGCGGACCGGACCACCGAGCTCGGCAGCCGCGACGACGTCGACTACGTACTGGTGTTCGAGAACCGCGGCCCGGAGGTCGGAGCGACGATCGCTCATCCGCACGGGCAGATCTACGCCTACGACCACGTGCCGTCGCGCCAACTCCGCCGACTGAAGGGTGGATGGGTCCCGGACGACTCGGTCGAACGTTCGGTGCTCGAGCACGCCGACTGGTTCGCGTGGGTGCCCCACGCCCCGACCTTCCCATTGGCTGTCGAGGTCGCGCCACGCACGATGGTGCCGGATCTGGCCTCGCTGAGCGGCGAGTTGCGCGACGGCCTCGCAGCCATCCTCGTCGACCTGCTCGCCCGGTTCGACCGGTTGTACGGCCAACCGATCCCGTACATGATGTGGCTCAACCAACGGCCGACCGTCGAGCTCGGTTTCGACGATGCGTGGTTCAACATCGAGATCGTCTCCCCGTGGAGATCAGCCGGCGTGCAGCGGTTCATCGCCGCCGCCGAGGTGGCGAGCGAGGAGTACTTCAACCCGGTCATTCCCGAAGACGTCGCCTCATGCTTGCGCGACCTCGGATGACGCTGACCGCCGAACGACGTCAGGAGTCGCCGTGCTGCCCGTGATCGGAACCCTTCGGCCGTGGGCCGATCCGACGCTGCTTCAGTTGCACCGGTTGCCGATGCACGTCCCGTTGCAGGGCTTCGAGCGTCGGCCGCTCGACGGTCGATGGTCGCTCGAGATGTTCGACCATCCCGATCGCGTGCCGGCGGCCGCGGTGTCGGGCCGACGAACCGGTGCGGTGACCGTCGAGGTCCCGGGCAACTGGACGATGCAGGACCTCGGCGGCTTCGTCGACACCCCCCAGTACACCAACGTCCAGATGCCGTTCCCCGGTCCACCGCCGCAGCTGCCCGAACGCAACCCGACGGGTGTCTACCGACGCGACGTGACGATCCCGGCCGGCTGGACCAGACGTCGTACCGTGATCCACGTCGACGGGGCCGACAGCGTCCACGCCGTCTTCGTGAACGGGTCCTTCGCCGGGTACGGCACCGACAGCCGCCTCCCGAGCGAGTTCGACATCAGCGAGAAGCTGCACCGGGGGAAGAACGAGCTCGCGATCGTGGTGGTGCGCTACAGCGCCCACAGCTACATCGAGGATCAGGACCAGTGGTGGATGGCCGGGCTGCACCGCTCTGTCTGGCTCGAGTCGCGACACCCGGTCCACATCGCCGACGCGCCCGTCGACGTCGGCTACGACCCCGGCACCGGCGACGGCTGGATCGAGTCGACGACGAGGATCGCAGTCGGCGATCGGCCCGAACCGGGGTGGTCGGTGCGCACCACGGTGCGCGATCCGTCCGGTCGCCAGGTCGGGCAGGTCGACGAGCAGCAGGTGCCCCACGAGCACGCACGGCCGTACCAGTTCGAAGGGTTCGTCACCACCGCGCGCTGGGAGGTACCTCGGGCGCAGGCGTGGAGCGCCGAGTCGCCGCGTCGGTACACCGTGGAGATCGAGCTCGTCGACCGGCGGGGGAACGTCCGTCAGACCGAGGTCGACCATGTCGGCGTCCGCCGTGTCGAGGTACATGACCGGCAGCTGCTGGTGAATGGTCGTCCGATCTGGGTGTTCGGTGTGAACCGTCACGATCATCATCCCGATCGTGGCAAGGCGGTGACCGTCGACGACATGCGCGCCGATCTGGTGGCCATGCGCGCCCACAACATCAGCGCGGTCCGCACGTCGCACTACCCGAACGCCGATGCGTTCTACCGGTTGTGCGACGAGCTCGGGTTCTACGTCGTCGACGAATCCAACATCGAGAGCCACGGCTACAACTGGAGCCTCTGTCACGATCCGACCTACCGCTCGGCATGGGTCGACCGTGGTGCCCGAATGGTGCAGCGCGACCGCAACCATCCGTCGGTCATCATGTGGAGCCTCGGCAACGAGAGCGGCTACGGCCCCAACCACGATGCCCTGGCCGGGTGGATCCGTCGCGCCGATCCCAGCCGACCTGTCCACTACGAGGACGCGATCCGGATCGACGGGTGGGACGAGGGAGGGCGATCGGCCACCGACGTCGTGTGCCCGATGTATCCCGAGATCGACGCGATCCGTTCCTACGGCCAGGGTGCCGGCGATCGGCCACTCATCATGTGCGAGTACAGCCACGCGATGGGCAACAGCAACGGCTCGCTCGCCGACTACTGGGACGTCATCACCTCGACGTCCGGCCTCCAGGGAGGCTTCCTGTGGGAGTGGAAGGACCATGGCCTGCGACAACAGCTCCCCGACGGTTCGTCGCGGCTGGCGTACGGCGGACAGTTCGGTGACGTTCCGAACGACTGCAACTTCGTCGCCGACGGACTCATGTCGGCCGACCTCGAGCCGCATCCCGCGATGCACGAGGTCGCGTGGGTCTACCGCCCGGTCGTCGTGACCAAGGCTCGCCGTGGCATCCGGATCGAGAACCGGCGTTCGTTCGTCGGTCTCCGCGACCTGCGCGCCCGTTGGGAGCTTCTGGCCGAGGGCGTGGTGATCGGGCAGGGAACCCTCGACGTGCCCATCGTCGAGCCGCACGGTTCGGTCGTCGTGCCGGTTCCGGCGGCACGTTCAGGCTCAGCACCCGAGTGGTTGACGGTTCGATGGGAGACCCGGCGCGACCAGTGGTTCGCGCCGAAGGGGCACGTCGTCGCGTGGGATCAGGTATCGGTCGGTCGCGCCCGCCGCGTCCGACCCGCCCCGGACGGTGGCGCGCCCGCCGAGGACGTCGTCGCGCCCCGCCTGAACCTGTGGCGGGCAGCGATCGACAACGACGGGTTCAAGTTGATGCCCGACCTGGCCCGACGATTGCGCGTCGGTGGGCAGGCACTGCAGCGATGGCAGGAAGCCGGCATCGACCGTCGTGATCCCGACGAGCTCGTCGCCCATCGCTCCCAGGTCGAGCGCACCGATGACGGCACTACATACCGTCACGTCGTCGAGGTGCCCGCCGAGCTGGCCGACCTGCCGCGCGTGGGTGTGGTGTTCACCGTGCCGGCCGGCTTCGCCCTCCTTCGCTGGTACGGGCGCGGACCGTGGGAGAACTATCCCGATCGAGATCGGAGCGCGCTACTCGGCACGTGGGAGGCGCGCCCGGACGAATCTCCGTACCTGGTGCCCCAGGAGTTCGGGTTGCGGACCGATTGTCGATGGATCGAGCTCATCGACGAGTCCGGCCACGAGACGATCCGGATCGACGTGCTCGAACCCGACGCGATGCACTTCTCGGCCACCCACCACACAGCGGCCGACCTGTTCGCAGCAGCCACCCACACGGAGCTCCGGAGGCGGGACGGGTTGGTGGTCTGTCTCGACGTCGCCCATCGAGGTTTGGGTACCGCGAGCTGCGGACCGGACGTCCTGCCCGACTACCGTATCGGCGCCGGTCGGTACGAGTTCGCCTACCGGGTGAGCCGGCACCGGACCGTTCCCCGACGTCGTTCGACCGCGAGGGACCGCAGATGAGCGGAGCAGGGGAGACGTCGACACCCTGCCGGTGCCACGGCGCCGCCATGGGCAGCCCCCACGACGGTTCCGTACCGAGACCGGCTTCACGGTGGTGTCGGTGTTCGGCTCGCCGGAGTCCTGGGCTCGCTGCGCCGGCGTCCGGGTCAGCCGATGATCGACGCGCCCGCAGCCGGTTCGCACAGCCAGATCCGGGCGGTGTGGCCGTCGTACGCGTAGCGGTCGATCACGGCGCGCTCGAACTCAGCGGCGTCGCCCGTCCGGACCAGGGCGACGGCGCATCCGGCGAATCCGCCACCGGTCATCCGGGCGCCGAGGCAGCCTGGCGCGCTGATCGCGGTGTCGACGATGGCGTCGAGCCCGGGACCCGACACCTCGAAGTCGTCGCGCAGGCTGACGTGGCTCTCCGACATCAACCGACCCAGCGCCTCGACGTCACCGTCGCGCATCGCCGCGGCCGCAGCGAGTGTTCGCAGGTTCTCGGTCACGATGTGCTGGGCTCGGCGTCGGTCGACCGGGTCGCTGATCGCAGCGAGCTGTCCCAGGGTGGCGTCGCGCAGCGCGGGCAGACCCAGCTCCGCCACCGCGCGCTCACAGCCCGCCCGACGATCGCCGTAGGCCGCCTCGGCCAACACCCGGCGGGTCCCCGTGTCCATGATCGCCACGGCCACACCGTCTGGCAGGGGCGTCGGCGTGAGGGTCAGCGCGCGGCAATCCATGAGGCTCGCATGGCCGGCGACGGCACCGGCCGAGATGAATTGGTCCATGATCCCGCTGGGCAGACCCACGACCTCGTTCTCGACCCGTTGACCGAGCTTGGCGACGTCGATCGCGGGCCACACGCGATCGGCACGATGGAGCAGACCGATCACGACGGCGACCTCGAGCGCCGCTGAGGACGACAGGCTCGCCCCGGTCGGGATGTCGGTGTCGATCGTCGCGCGCCAGCCTCCGGTCGCCACGCCATGTTCGGCGAGCAGGCTGATGACTCCGGCGATGTGACGGGCCCAGGTCACGACCGACCGAGGGTCGCGTCGAGGGTCGATGATCACTTCACCGAAGCCGTTCGATGCGATGGTGACGAGGCCCACCTCGGGGTCGCCGTCGTCGCTGATCGCGACCACCGTGTCGAACGGCAGCGCCATCGGCAACGTGAAGCCGTCGTTGTAGTCGGTGTGCTCGCCGATCAGGTTCACCCGCCCGGGCGCCCGGACCATGATCTCGGGTGCTCCCCAGAGATCGTGATGCTGGGCGCGGGCACGCTCTGCTGCGGTTGCGGTCGTCACGACCGCAACCTACCCGCCGCTCCGCACCACGAGATGCGGATCGACGGACCTGCCGCTACCGTCTCCGACGTGGACGTACGAATCGGAGTCACCCAAGCACCTCGCGAGATCTCCGTCGAGGTTGACGACGCTGATCGCGACGATGTGAAGTCGAAGGTCGAGGCGGCTCTGTCGGGCGCCAGCGATGTGTTGTGGATCACCGACAAGCGTGGGCGTGACGTCGCAGTGCCGTCCCAGAAGATCGCGTACGTCGAGGTCGGGTCCGCCGACGGCGACCGCCGCATCGGATTCGGGGGCTGATGCCCGCCCGGGCCGACGGGTCGATCCTCGACCGACGGCTCGTCTTCGTCACCGGCAAGGGTGGGGTCGGCAAGACCTCGGTGGCCGCCGCGCTGGCACACCTCGCTGCGCGTCGAGGCAAGCGAACACTCGTGTGTGAGATGGATGCGAAGGGGTCGTTGGCGAGCGCATTCGACGCCAACGAGTTCTCGTTCGAGCCGCGCCGGATCGAGCCCGATCTCTTCGCGATGACGATGAACACCGAGGACTCGTTGCGCGAGTACCTGCGGTTGTTCGTGAAGGTGCCGTTCCTCGGCAAGATCACCCCGCTGGCGCGCACCTTCGACTTCGTGGCCGACGCCGCACCGGGCGTCAAGGAGATCCTCGCGGTCGGCAAGCTCTGCTACGAGGTCCGCGAGCGTCACTACGACCTGGTCATCGTCGACAGCGAGGCGAGCGGGCACATCGTCGCCCAGATCGGCGCGCCGATGGTCATCCGCGATCTCGTCCAGGTCGGTCTCGTGCGCGACCAGACCGACTGGATGCTCGACATCCTCCACGACACCGCGGTGACCGGCGTGGCGGTCGTCACGACACCCGAGGAGATGCCTGTCAGCGAGACCCTCACCCTGCTCGAGCGGCTCCCCGCCGAGACGGGCGTGGAACCCACGGCGCTCATCGCCAACCGTGTCCTGCCGGCGCTCTTCGACAAGCGACAATCGGCGGTCGTCGAGCGTCTCGACGAGGCGGCCGACGTGCTCGTCGATGCGGCAGGCGGCGGCGCCCTCGCCGTGCTCGAGGCGGCCCGCATCACCGACGCCCGACGCCGGATCGGGGCCATGCATCTCGACCGGTTGCGAGAGGGCGTCGACGACCTCCCGATGCTGATCGTGCCGGAGCTGTTCACGCGGGCGACGGGCCGACGGGTGGTCGCACTCGTCGCCGACGCCCTCGCCGAGGAGCTCGACTGATGACGCGGGCCGGTGTTCCGTCGCGCTCCGACCTCGACGCGCTGCTGGCCGCCAAGGAGATGGTGCTCGTCTGCGGTTCGGGCGGGGTCGGCAAGACGACGGCCGCCGCCGCGATGGCCGTGGCCGCCGCCGTGGACATCGGCGGGCGGGTCCTCGTCCTCACGGTCGATCCGGCACGGCGTCTCGCCGACGCCTTGGGGGTCGGCCGGATCGGCAACACCGCGACCCGTGTGCCGTCGAGCGCGTTCGCCGACTCCGATGTCGAACCCCGCGGCGAGCTCTGGGCGGCGATGCTCGACACGAAGGCAGGCTGGGACGAACTGATCCGCCGCCATGCACCCGATGCGGCGGTGCGCGAGGCCGTGCTCGCCAACCCGCTCTACCAGAACATCACGAGCCGATTCGTACACAGCCACGACTATCTCGCGATGGAGCAACTGCACGAGCTGCACTCGTCGGGTGAGTGGGATCTGATCATCGTCGACACACCGCCGTCGAGGAACGCCCTCGACATCCTCGACGCGCCCGGGCGGATGAAGGAGTTCTTCGGGTCGCGGTTGCTCAGGTGGTTGACGGTGCCCTACCGATCGCGCTTGTTCACGGTCGCCTCGAAGCCGTTCTACCAGGTGGCGGATCGGGTGCTCGGTTCACGTTTCCTGCAGGACATCGCCGAGTTCTTCATGCTGTTCCAGGCCATGGAGCGGGGTTTCGTCGATCATGCCCGCGAGGTCGAGCGCTTGCTCGCCGACCCGCGGACGACCTTTGTCGTGGTGTCGACGCTCGAGGCGGCTCCCAGCTACGAGGCTGCGTTCCTGGCGCGCGAGCTCGTCCATCGCAGGTTCCATCTCGGCGCGATCATCGCCAACCGTGTCCTGCCGGACTCCTTCACGACGAAGGCGTCGGCAGCGAGCGCCCGCAAGCTCGTCAAGCTCGCTACCGGCGATCTCGCCGACTCGGTCGCCCGGGTCGTCGAGGCGGACCGCGACGTGGTCGCCGGTGTGCTCGGCGAGATCGGCCGCCGCTTCGATGATGTTCGCGTCGTCGCCACCCGCGAAGCCGAACGCCGTGCGGAACTCGCCGAGCTGTCGCCGCTGCTGGTGGCGGCGCCGGTGCTCGACCGCGATGTCAACGACATCACCGACCTGCTCGAACTGGCGGCACACTTCTCGACATGACGACCGCTTCGCTCGCCCGACTGCCCGCCGTGGGCGAGCGGCGCATCGCCGTCCGGGTGACCCCCGACGCGCTCCGCCAGGTGCGCGGTGGGAGTCCGTGGCTGTACGACGGTTCGATCACCTCGGTCGGCCACGAAGGTGCTGCGGGCGACCTCGCCGTGGTCTTCGACGGTGACCGCAAGTTCGCAGCGATCGGACTGTGGGACCCGACGTCGCCGATCAGGGTGAAGGTGCTTCATCGCGGCGAACCGACCACCATCGATCGCGGTTGGTGGCGTGCGATGGTCGCCAACGCGCTGGACCGACGGGCGTCGTTGGCCGACGACGACACGACCACCGCCTACCGGTGCGTCCACGGTGAGAACGATGGGCTTCCAGGACTCGTCGTCGACCGGTACGACCAGACGCTCGTCGTCAAGCTGTACAGCCCGGCGTGGTTCCCCCACCTCACGACCGTCGTCGACGTGCTCGGCGAGTTGCTCACTCCGGTTCGCATCGTCTTGCGCTTCGGTCGTTCGGTGGCGGTCGGCGAGACGTACGGGCTCGCCGACGGCGACACCATCGTCGGTGAGCCGCCGAACGGACCGGTGCTGTTCCGCGAGCGAGATCTGACGATGGAGGCCGATGTCGTGCACGGCCAGAAGACCGGCCACTTCCTCGACCAGCGCGACAACCGGGCACTGATCCGCTCGATGGCGGCCGGCGCCGACGTGCTCGACGTGTTCGCCAACACCGGCGGCTTCTCGGTCGCTGCAGCCGCTGGGGGAGCCGCATCGGTGCATCTCGTCGACCAATCGGCACCAGCGCTCGCGACCGCAGCGCGGAACCTCGCACACAATCGGCGCCTCGGCGAGATCCGACGCTGCGCGGTCCACAGCACCGTCGGTGATGCCTTCAAGGTGTTGGCCGAGCTGGCTGCGAAGGGCGAGCGGTTCGACATCGTCGTCGTCGATCCTCCGTCGTTCGCCTCCAACCAGGCGGCGGTCCCCCGTGCGCTCGCCGCGTACACCCGGCTGACCCACCTCGCGCTCGCTGTCGCCGAGCCGGGCGCGACCCTGATGATGGCGTCGTGTTCGAGTCGCGTGACCGCCGACGAGTTCGCGACGACGGTGCTCGCGGGCGCGGCGTCTGCCGGCGCCGACGTGCACGAGACGCGGCGCACGGGCCACCCCGTCGACCACCCGATCGGGTTCGAATTCGGTGCGTACCTGAAGGCGGTCTACCTGACGGTCCGTTCACCGGCCAGGCAACCCGACCGATCTTCGCACTGAGGCCGTTGTCCTCTGGCGCATCGCAGCCGTCGCAACGATCCTCGAAAGGGCGAAAGGGCGGCCGCTACCGGTGTCCGCTCGAGCGAAGTGGGATCGAGGTGGTCGAATGCGCACCTCGGAACGCCACGACGGGACGTGACCGATGTGCTTCTCCGCCGAGGCCGACCTCGTGGCCGGCGTCGTGGTCGGTGCGATCGGGGTCGACGCCCTTCGACACGTCCGCCGACCTGGGCAACGATGGCTGGCGGCGCTCCCGTTGGTGTTCGCATCGCATCAGATCACCGACGCACTCGTCTGGTTGGGTCTCGAGGGGAGGGTCCGCGACGTTGTCTGGGAATCGGCCCGATGGGTCTACCTGGCCGTTGCGTTCGGTGTGCTGCCCGTCCTGGTCCCGATCGCCGTCGGCGCCAACGAGCCGGCCGTGAACCGACGTCGAACCGGCGCGTTCGCCGCTCTCGGTGCTGCCGTCTCGGTCGTGCTGATGTACGCCGTCGTTCGCGGGCCGGTCGACTCGTGGATCGAAGGCCACCACATCGCGTACGAGGTCGAACTGTGGCACGGCGCCGCGATCGTCGTGCTGTACGTGATGGCGACGTGTGGTTCGCTGCTGGTTTCCGCGCACTCGTCGTTGCGGTGGTACGGAGGCGTGAACCTGGTGGTCGTCGCCCTGCTCGCCTGGATCGACCAGACCGCCTTCATCTCGCTGTGGTGTGCGTGGGCGGCCGTCACGAGCCTGGCGATCGCAGCCCACGTGAGGGCCGAGGCGAGGCCCGAGCGACCGGTGCTGGACGCCGTCGCCGTGTGTCGGCCGCGGCGATGAACCGTACCGGCGTCAGAGGGCCGGCACGAAGTAGCGCCGGATGAGCGGCACGTAGTGCGAGAGCGGCGCACTGACGTAGTCGGGGTCGAACGCCGTCTGGTCGTACTTCGCACAGAACTCCTCCGTGTATTCGTAGTACGGCGAGTCGGCGAAGCGGTCGCGCGCGTCGCGGTCCATCCCGATGTGGTGCCAGAAGTAGTAGCCCTGGAAGATGCCGTGGTGTTCGACCATCCAGTGGTTGGCCTCGGACACGAACGGCTTCACGATGCCGGCCGCGATCGACGGATGGTTGTAGGGCGCCAACGTGTCGCCGATGTCGTGGAGCAGGGCACACAGGACGTACTCGTCGTCGCGACCGTCGGCCTCGGCGCGCGATGCCGTCTGCAGCGAGTGCTCGAGGCGCGTTACCGGGAAGCCGCCGTGGTCGCGGGCGAGCAACTGGAGCTGCGCGACGATGTTCTCGCCGGCCATCGCCTGCGTGGTCGCTAGCTGACTCGTGATCAGCGCCCACTCCTCCTTGGTCGACTCCTCGAACGTGGTGAACGCGGCTCGAGGGGCGGCGTCGTGCGCAGTCTGGCTCATGGGGCAACAGTACGTTTTCGCGCCGATTGGCTGCGACCCAGCGCGCGAATCGGCAAGACTCGGGGACGATGTCGAAGCTCACCGAACTCGTCCGCGAGCGGACCACCATCGATCGCGACCAGGTGGCGCACCTGAACCGCCTGGTGTCCGAATGGGGGATGCTGGCCGACTTCTGCTTCTCCGATCTGCTGCTCTACGTACCGACCCCGGACGATCGGTGGTCGGTCGTCGGTCAGGTGCGACCGGCCACCGGTCAGACGATGTACCAGACCGATTGGGTCGGATCGTGGGCGAACCAGTCGGAGGCGACCCTGCTCTCGAAGGCGTTCGACCACGCCGAACCGATCGAGGGCGAGATCGTGGTCGAGGAGATCCCCGACGAGACGCGGATGCTCGCGATCCCGGTCGTCTTCGAAGGTGTGCCGATCGCCGTGCTGACCCGGGAGTGGATCGAGCTGACCGGTCGCCGCCCCGGCGATCTCGAACGGGCATATGGCTCCGTCTTCGAGCGCTTCGTCAAGATGATCGCGAGCGGTGCGTTCCCGTTCCCCCAGCGGGTCGGCGACTCGAGCGCCGCCCCCCGCGTCGGCGATGGCGTCATGTGGCTCGACGGCCGTGCCGAGGTGCAGTACGTGTCGCCGAACGCGAACTCGGCCCTCCATCGAGTCGGGATCCAGGCGTCGGCGATCGGCATGCGCCTCGCCGAGCTCGGGTTCCACGACGGCCCGGTCCGCCAGGCGTTCGAACGCCGCGTGCCGGTGATCGAGGAGTTCGAACAGGGTCCGGGCGTCACGCTCCTGTGCCGTGCGGTCCCGTTCCTCGATGGGGACGTGGTCGGCGGCGCAGTGCTGCTGCTGCGCGATGTCACCGAGTTGCGCAAGCGCGACCGGTTGCTCCTCAGCAAGGACGCCACGATTCGCGAGATCCACCATCGGGTCAAGAACAATCTCCAGACCATCTCGTCGCTGTTGCGACTCCAGGCCCGACGACTCACCCACCCCGAAGCGATCGCGGCCGTCGGCGAGTCCGTCCGTCGGATCCGGACGATCGCGCTCGTGCACGAGGCCCTCTCGCGGGAGCCGGGCGACGACGTCACCTTCATCGAGATCGTGCGCCCGCTGCTGCGGCTGGCCGAGGAGGGGCTCCAGTCGCCCGATCGGCCGGTGCGCTTCTCCGTCCACGGCGACGGTGGTCGGATCCCGTCGTCGATCGCCACACCGTTGTCGGTCGTGCTGACCGAGCTGCTCCAGAACGCAGTCGATCACGGCTTTCCCGAAGGGTCGGGTGGTGGTTCGGTGATCGTCCGGTTGGAGAACACGGGGCAGGCGCTGCGGCTGGCGGTGGTGGACGACGGGCGCGGTGTCGACGGAGCCTTCAGGCTGGAGGAGGCGACCGGCCTCGGTCTCTCGATCGTCCGCACCCTCGTGACGACGGAGTTGAACGGTTCGATCTCGATGCGGCCACTGACGGCCGATGATGCGGCTCGCGCCGGGATGGAGATCGGGAACGCGGCCCGCGGCACCGCCGTCGACCTCGAGGTACCCATCAGCGACGAGTGATCCGGCACGATCGATCGGACATCCCAGAGTTGTCCGGTTTTCGTCACGTGATCGTCATATTCGGGTTTCCGCTGCCACACTGACGGCGTGATCGAATCCGTGTTCTCGTGGCTCGCCGGGCCCGCTCTCGCCGGCCCCTTCGTCCTCGTCGTCATCGCCCTGGCCGCGCTGCTGGCCTCGCGCCTGTCGCGGTTCGTCATCCGCCGGATCATCCGGCACGTGGCCGCCCGCAACGTCCGGTTCGCCGTCCTGCCCGGGCCATCCGTCGGGCTGTGGCGTGTCCGGGCCAAGCGCGTCGGCGACGAGTCCGGCGACGTGGTCGAACAGCGTCGTCGCCAGCGCATCGATGCGGCGTCACGGATGGTCAACCACTTGGTGTCGGTGGTCATCTGGATCATCGCCGCGATCGTGGCGTTCCACCTGCTCGACATCGATCCGGCGTTCTTCCTGTCGAGTGCCGGGTTCATCGGTGCCGGTCTCGCGATCGGCGGGCAGCACAAGGTCAACGACTACCTCACCGGACTGAGCGTCCACTTCGAGGACCGCTACGGCGTCGGCGACGAGATCCTCGTCGAAGTCGGCTGGAGCGAGCCGGTCCGCGGCGTCGTCGACCACGTCGGCCTGTTCAGCACGCGGGTGCGTGATCCGCGCAGCACCCTTCACTTCCCCAACAGCGTGCTCGGCAGCGTCCGGAATCTCTCCCAGGAGGCGGCGGTCTCCACACTCCGCCTCCGTGTCCCGGCCGAGGCGGATGCCGGCGACGCTGCGTCCGTGCTTCGCGGCCTGGCCGGGACCGACGGTCTGACCGACGTCATCTTCGTCGGCGATCTGGCCACGCGCGATGCATCGACCGGAGAGATCGAGGTCGACGTCCAGACGAGCCGAGCGCTCGACGACGAGGTTCGCGATCGCCTGATTGGTCGGGTCGAGCAGGCGCTGGACGACGCCGTGGCGGTCGCCGACCGCTGATCAGCTGGCAGCGGCGCGGGCGGCACGGAGCGCAGCGGCCCGCTGGCGCCGGATCGCCCGGCGTTCCTCTTCGGAGAGTCCACCCCAGATGCCCGAATCCTGGTTGGTGTCGAGCGCGAAGTCGAGGCACGCCTGGGTGACCGAGCACTCGGCGCACACCTGTTTGGCGTGGTCGATCGACACCAGCGCCTGCCCCGTCGTGCCGACCGGGAAGAACAGGTCGGGGTCGGTGTCGCGACACAGGGCGTGATCACGCCAGGTGTCGACGGCGGCGGCGAGGGCGAGACTGGACGCGAGGTTCGACACGAACGGGACTCCTCGTAGGTAAGAGATGGCGACCGAAGCCGGCGAGCAGGGGTTGCTGGGAGCGTCGAGGCCTGCCATGGAGCGGGATGGACGGCGGGTGAACTCGGGGTGTTCCGGCTCGCAGGCGCAACGTTAGGCGTTGTCCGGACCGTTGGCAAGAAGATCAGATAGAACGTCAGTGGTCATCGGTTTTTCAGATGGAACCGCTCGGGTGGGGAACGCGCCGTCGCGCCGGACGGGCACGATCTGACACGATGACGCGTCGTGACGCTCATCATCGCCCACCGCGGCGCATCGGTCGCCGAGCCCGAGAACACCGTCGCAGCGTTCCGCCGGGCCGTCGAGATGGGCGCCGACGGGATCGAGCTCGACGTTCGACGCACGGCCGACGATCAGCTCGTCGTCCACCACGACGCCCACCTCGCCGACGGGCGGCTCATCCGGGCAACTCGGTCGAACGACCTTCCGGCAGGCATCGCCGCGTTCGACGATGCGCTCGACGCGTGCGACGGCGTGTTCGTGAACGTCGAGATCAAGAACGACCCGAACGAACCCGACTTCGACACGTCGGAATGGGTCATGCACCGCCTCGCCGCCCATCTGAGCGGTCGCGGTCTCGGTGCTCGCTGGCTGGTGTCGTCGTTTCGATGGGAGACGGTCGAGCGGTGCCGGGTCGCGTTGCCCGGCGTGCGAACGGCGTTGCTGGTGTTCGAGATCGATGACCATGTGGTGAAGCGGCTGGCGACCCACGGCCACGTCGCCGTACATCCATGGGAAGCGCCGCTTGAGGCCGACACCGTTGCGGCGGCTCACCGCGCTGGGCTGGCGGTCAACACCTGGACCTGCAACGACCCCGACCGCATCCGGGAGCTGATGCGCTGGGGCGTAGACGGGATCTGTACCGATGTGCCCGACCTGGCGCTGTCGATCCGGCGATCGCTGAGATGATCGGGCGGTATCAGTCGTCGGTCACCGTGCCGGGGAACACCAACTGCACTGCGTCGGGGACGTGACGAAACTCGAGCCGTTCGACTGCGCCGAGATAGTCGCCGTCGAGCTGGTAGGGGAACGGTTCGTCGTGCTCGACCACCAGGTGGTCGACATCGCGCCACTCGGCGAGATGCTCGCTGGTGGCCACCCCGCCACCGCGCAGCGCGGCGCCGAGGCCCTTCAGGATCGGCATCACCCGCAGGGTTCGGAACGTGACCACCACGAGTCCACGTTCGAGAGTGGCGGCCGGCGAGAGGTCGAGGGGGCGGTTGCCGAGGTACGTGTACGGGTTCGTGTTGAGCACGATCGCGAAGTAGCCGTCGTCGATCGGTTCGTGACCGTCGGCGGACAGCGAGAAGTGGGGCTCGTGGCGGTCGTAGCCGCGCAGCCAGGTGGTGAATGCGGCCGAGATGAACAGCGGATGCCCGAGCCAGCGCTTCAACGACGCCCGCCGCTCGACCGCTCTCACGACGGCCGCGTCGTAGCCGATGCCGGTGTGGAAGCAGAAGAAGCGCCCGTTCACGCGTCCGAGACCGATCGGCCGCAAATCCGCGGCGTCGATGCCACGGGCGAGCAGGTCGGCGGCGGCGATCGGATCGTTCGGCAGGCCGAGCGTCCGGGCGAACACGTTCGTCGACCCGCCGGGCAGCACGCCGAGCGCAGCGTCGGTGCCGGCGATTCCGGTCGCGACCTCGTTCAGCGTGCCGTCGCCGCCGTACCCGATGACGACGTCGACGCCGCGTCGTGCTGCGTCGTGAGCGAACCGGGTCGCGTGCCCGCGACGGTTGGTCTCGACGACCTCGACGTCGTGGCCGCGTGCGAGTCGCCGATGCACGACCACCGTGTTGCGTGCGGTGACCGACGACGCGAACGAGTTGACCACGAGCATGATGCGCAAGAACGCCGACGGTACCAGCGCGCTGTGACGTCCGTCGTGAGCCGCCGTTCGGCTTGGGCCGTGGGGCTACCGATGGGTAGCTTGTCAATCCATGAACGTGATCGTGTGCGTGAAGCAGATCCCCGATCCGGCGTTGCCGGGCGAGCTGGATCCCTCGTCGAACACGCTGAAGCGAGACGGCAAGCTCATCCTCGATGAGTCCGACAGCTACGGCGTGGAAATGGCTCTCCAACTGGTCGATGCCGCGGGCGGCGGTGAGGTCAGTCTGGTCTCGATGGCTCCCGGCGGCGAGGTGTCGGGCATGCGGACCGCGCTCGCGATGGGCGCCGCCAAGGGGGTGCTGGTGTCCGATCCGGAGCTGGCCGGGTCCGACGCGTTGACCACTGCCAAGGTGCTGGCCGCGGCCGCCCAGCGGATCGGCGAGGTCGATCTCATCATCGCCGGCACCGAGTCGTCCGACGGGTACACGGGCACGGTGCCCGAGCAGCTGGCCGAGGTGCTGGGTTTGCCGTCGATCACGTTCGCGAAGAGCGTCACGGTCGAGGGCGGAACCGTGAAGGTCAATCGTCAGACCGAGGCCGGGTACGACGAGGTCGAGTGCCCGACGCCCGCCGTGGTCAGCGTGACCGCTGGCGTCGTCGAGCCTCGCTATCCCAGCTTCAAGGGGATCATGGCGGCCAAGTCGAAGCCGGTCGAGACCGTGACGGCCGCTGACCTCGGCGTCGCCCCGGTCGGCTGGGGTGGAGCCGACCAGCAGATCGTCGACGTCGCCCAAGCGCCCGCTCGGCAGGCCGGTGAGGTCGTCGAGGACGACGGCGAGGGATATCTGAAGATCGTGGCGTTCCTCGAGAACCTCAAGGTCATCTGAGCGAAGCGAAGGAGAACGAATCATGGCCATCGACAACATCTGGGTCTTCGTGCAGCAGGCTGACGGGTCGCCGACCAGCACGACGCTCGAACTGTTGACCAAGGCGCGCAGCCTCGGAGGGACCGTCTCGGCGTTCGTCGCCGGTGATGCGTCAGGTATCGCTGCGACGCTCGCCGAATACGGTGCCGCGAAGGTGTTCGCCACGGGCGACCTCGGTGGAACACTCCCCGGCGGTGCCGGAGCGGCCGCGATGAAGACCGTCATCGACGGTGGCGAATCGCCGGACCTCATCCTCTTCCCGCAGGGCTACGAGGGCCGCGACATCATGAGTCGCCTCTCGGTCAAGCTGGACCGCACGGTCCTGACGAACAACACCGACATCGTCGTCGACGGCGATCAGGTCAAGGTCACGACGCCCGTGTTCGGTGGTGAGACGCTGGTGACGACCACGTTCACCGGATCCGGACCGTTCCTCGCGTCGTTCCGTCCCAAGTCGTTCGAGGCCGAGCCGGGCGGTACCGCCGCCGGCGAGGTCGTCGACGTCGCGGTGCCGGACCTGGGTGCCGCCGGCGCGGCGCGCGTCACCGCCGTCCACGTCGAGGAGGCCTCCGGTCCCAAGCTCGACGAGGCGGCGATCGTCGTCTCCGGGGGGCGAGGGCTCGGCGAGGCGGACAAGTTCGCGATGGTCGAGGATCTCGCCAAGGCGCTCAAGGGTGCCGCCGGGGCGTCGCGGGCGATCGTCGACGCCGGCTGGGTGCCCTACTCGATGCAGGTGGGCCAGACCGGCAAGGTCGTGAAGCCCAACGTCTACATCGCAGCGGGGATCTCCGGTGCCACCCAGCACATGGTCGGCATGAAGGGCTCCAAGAACATCATCGCGATCAACAAGGACGCAGAGGCGCCGATCTTCGGGGTCGCTGACCTCGGCATCGTCGGTGACGTCCACAAGGTCATGCCCAAGCTGATCGAGGCGCTGCAGAACCGCTGACGATCGACCATTCTCGAGACGATCGAAACGCGACGGTGCGCGCGCCGGGCGTCGCGAGTGCGCTCATCGGAGCGATCGGGCCTCGCGGACGAGCGCGATGAGATCGTCGATCAGCTCCTTCAGTTGCGGAAGCTCGACGAGGTCGATCGCACGGACCACGATCGGCACGGTCCGAGCCGTCGCCAGCCTGGTGGCGATCTGATCCTGGGTGCTGTCGTGCACCCAGAACAGGATCAGTCCCATCTGGAACAACCACAGCACACTCGGCAGCTCGTCGCGCACACCATCGGGGACGACAGCGTCGGACCCGGAGACGACATGGCGCCAACGTTCGATCGCTGCGTCTCGCGCGGAGCGTGACTCGATCGAGAACGGGCTCATCGGGCTGTTCGGGTCGGCGGCCGTCCGGAAGAAGGTCGCTGCGAACTGGTGATAGTCGGCCATCAACTCGAACCAGCACGCCAGGTGGGCGTGGATCCGTTCGGCGAGATCGGTCATGCCATCGAGCCGCTCGACCGACGCCGTCAGGTGTCGCTCGGCGGCGCGATCGTAGAAGCCCTGGATGAGCTGCTCCTTGGAGTCGAAGTAGTAGTAAGCGTTGCCGACCGACACGCCAGCACGATCCGCGATCGCCCTCATGGTCGCGGCGTCGTAGCCGACCTCGGCGAACAACCCGAGAGCGGCCTCGAGGATCGCCGACTTGGTCTGCTCGCCACGGGTCGGTCTCGCCATCGTGGTCATCTGTATCACGTCCGACAACTCGAGCAGGTGGTGTCGGGTGCGTGAACGGGTGCGGGAGGCGGCCACCTCGCCGGGTCGACCGAAGTGTCCGTCCGGTCGGGGTGGCCGGCGGAGAGCTTCCGGATCGCCTCCGTCGCGCCCTTGACCTTCCGGAACATCCAGTGCCGCTGCCCGCGAGCGAGCTTCACCGCCAGCGGACGAGTCCGTTCGATCGCCCACAGGACCGTGATCCACGCCGCGTCGCCTCTGAGGACGGCACCGCGGTCACTGACGACCGTGACATCGGCGAAGGTGCTGCCCACGTCGAGCTGCGGGAAACGATCGCGTGCGAGTCGTGAACCGGCTGGGACGAACTCGATCCGGACCAGTCGGCGTTGGTGCTCGACCCACGATCTCGCTCGGCGACAGACCGGACAGTTGGAGTCGTAGAGCACGGTGAGGCCGCGAGGCCGCACGACGCTCGAGTTCGTGACGGCCCTCGGCGCAGACGTGGTGCCGGTCCCGGTCACGCCTGGACCTCGGTCCACTCGTCGACGACCACGGGGAGTGCTGTCCTCTGCTGGAACTCGGCGTTCTTGCGGAGCGTGTTGAACACCCAGACGTTGGCGAGGTGGACGACGCCGAGCACGATCGCGACGGTGCCGACCTTCTTCGAGACGAGTTCGAGGATGCCCTCGCCGCCGACGACGGCGTCACCGGTGCGCAAGAACAACGAGACGTAGCCGAGATTCAGGAGGTAGAAACCGACGACCAGCAGATGGTTGACCGCGCTCGCCAGACCGTCGTTGCCGTGGAAGACCTCTCGCAGGAAGATCCAACCGTGCCGATGCAGCGTGCGGGCCACGAAGACCACGAGCGGGACCGTGACCCCGAGGTAGATGAGATAGGCGACGAAGGTGTCGTTCATGACTGATGCTCCTGACGATGTGGGTGCCGTCGTTCAACCGGTGTTGAACGCGTTCAACTTATCTTGAACGCGTTCAAGTCCGATGTCAAGCACAGATTTGAACGCGTTCAGGCGCCGTCGGCCGAACGCCCGTGGATCCGAGCGCGGAACGCTCGGAACCGGCGGCTACGGTCGGGCAGCGTGCCACCCGACCCGCCCGCGATCCACGTCGACAGGCTGCGCAAGGTGTTCCAGGTGCCGGTTCGCGATGCCGGTTTGGCAGCGTCGGTCAAGAGCCTCGTGAACCGTCGCCATCGCGACGTCGTGGCCGTGGACGAGGTCGCGTTCTCGGTCGAGCCCGGCGAGATCGTCGGCTTTCTCGGCCCCAACGGGGCCGGGAAGACCACGACGCTGAAGATGCTGTCCGGGCTCCTGCACCCGACCGACGGCACCGTGCGCGTGCTGGGCCACGAACCCTGGCGACGCGAACGCGACTATCTCCGGCGCATGACGCTCGTCATGGGCAACCGCAACCAACTCCAGTGGGACCTGCCGGCGCTCGACAGCTTCGAGCTGACCCGAGCGATCTACCGGCTGCCGGCCGCGATGTTCCTCGAGCAGCGCGACGAGCTCGTCGAGCTGCTCGAACTCGGCGCATTGGTCGACAAGCCGGTGCGGAACCTGTCGCTCGGCGAACGGATGAAGGCCGAGATCGCCAACTCGCTGCTGCATCGCCCCGAGGTCCTGTTCCTCGACGAACCGACACTCGGGCTCGACGTGCCGATGCAGCGCCGGATCAGGGCCTTCCTCGCCGACTACAACGCCCGACGAGGTGCCAGCATCATGCTGACGACGCACTACATGGCCGACGTCGAGGCCCTGTGCGAGCGGGTGGTCGTGATCCACCACGGTTCGATCCTCTTCGACGGTCCGCTCACGGAACTCGCCGACCGGTTCGCCAGCCACAAGACGTTGGTCGTCACACTCGACGAGCCGCGCGACCTGTCGGCGTACGGCGAGGTGATCGAAGCGAGCGCAGTTCGAACCACCTTGCGGATCACTCGCAACCAGACCGCCACGGTGACGGCGCGCATTCTGTCCGAGCTGCCCGTGCGCGACCTCACCGTGGAGGACCCCCCGATCGACGACGTGATCGAGCTCGCGTTCGCAAGCGGACCGGCATGACTGAGGCTGCGGCGCGTGGCGTCCCGGAACCGATCGTGCGCGAGGGAGCGATCCGGTCGTACGTCCGTCTCTACGCCACGCTCGGTCGCACGTCGATCATGCAGGGCTTCCAATACCGCGTCGGCAACTACTTCTACATGATCGGCATGGTCGCCGAACCGGTGGTGTACCTGGTGGTGTGGTCGACGATCGCCCGCCAGCAGGGCGGCAGCGTCGGTGGTTACACGCCGGGCACGTTCGCCGCCTACTACATCGTCTGGACGCTCGTCAGGAACATGAACATCGTGTTCACCCCGTTCGGGTGGGAGGAGCGCATCCGAGAAGGACAGCTCTCGGGCCACCTGGCCCGACCGCTGCACCCGATCCACTACGACCTCGGCTGGTTCGCCGGATGGAAGGTCGTCGTGATCGTGCTGTGGTTGCCAATCGCCGTTGTGCTCTCGCTGGTCTTCCGGCCGGAGCTCGATCCGTCGATCGGCCAGATCGCGGCGTTCGTGCTGGCGATCTGGGGCGCCTACGTGATTCGGTCGATGTTCCTGTGGATGCTGGGCATGGTGACGATCTGGACCACCCGCGTCAGCGCGATCTTCGAGGCCTACTTCGCCGCCGAGCTCCTGTTGTCGGGGCGTCTGCTCCCGGTGTCGCTGATGCCGGGGTGGACCCGAACGATCGCGTCGTTGTTGCCCTTCGAGTCGACGTTCGGTTTCCCGATCACCGCGCTCGTCGGGCCGATCACGAACCGCGAGCTCGTGCTGGGCCTCCTGAAGCAGATGATGTGGATCGGGGTCGGGGTGGTTGGTGTGCAGCTCATGTGGCGCCGAGCGATCCGCGCCTACACGGCGGTGAACGGATGACCCCCACGGAGGCTCGGCTGGACGAACGGCGCCTCGGCGGACTCCGCATCGCCTGGCTCCACCTCCGTATCGGCGTCATGAACGAGCTGCAGTACCGAGCCAACTTCGTGATCCAACTCCTCCAGTCGCTCGTCGCGATCGGCACCGGACTCGTGGTGCTGGCGCTGATCTTCGACCGCACCGATCAGCTCGACGGATGGTCCAGACCGCAGCTGCTCGTCGTGATGGGCGTCTTCACGTTGGTCGGGGGTGTGATCGGGTTCGCGATCGAACCGAACATGGGACGCGTGATGGGCGACATCGAGCGCGGCACCTTCGACTACGTGCTGACCAAGCCGGTCGACTCGCAACTGCTCGCGAGTCTGCGCGAGTTCCGCATCTGGCGCCTCACGGACGCGATCGTCGGACTGGTCGTGCTCGTCTGGGGGCTCGCCCAGCTGGACGCCGGGTTCGGCGTGTCCGAGGTCGCCGGGTTCCTGACGACGTTGGCGGCGGGCATCGTGCTCATCTATTGCCTCTGGCTGGTCCTGACCGCCGGCGCGTTCTGGGTGGTTCGGATGGACATGGTGCAGGAGCTCTTCACCGGCCTTTATCGCGCCGGACAGTACCCGGTGACGGTCTACCCGATCTGGCTGCGCCTGCTGCTGACGTACCTGGTGCCGCTGGGGTTCGCCATCACCGTTCCATCGGAGTCGCTGACCGGCCGACTGACGTTGACACGATTCGGCGTCACCGCTGCGTTCGTCGTGCTCGCATTCGCCGCCACACGATCGATCTGGCGCCGGGGAACACGTCGCTATTCGGGTGCATCGGCCTGATCGACGGCGTGGGGGTTCATCGGGTTCGAGTCGGGCATGGACCCCGTCGCCAACACCTCGGGGGGACGTGGCGAACTGCCCTCGCGAGCAGGCCGACGGCCACCAGGCCGAGCGCCGTGGCCACGGCGAACACCGACCGGACGCCGCTGATCGAGGCCACGGTGCCGCCGACGAGCGCGCCGAGTGGCACACCTCCGAGCCCGATCACGCGGTACGACTCGACGACTCGCCCGAGGAGAGAACCACGCACATGCGACGGTGACGTTGCCGGCGAGACCGATCGCCCCCTGGGCGCCGACGGCGATCGCTCCGCCGCCGATGAGGGTCCCCACTCGTCCGAACCGTCCGACGATGCGGCGGCTGACGAGCGAGCCGAGCAAACCGCCGAGTGCGCCGACCGCCCCGAGGATTCCGAACGCGATCTGCGGGGCATCCAGGACGTCGATGACGAACAAACACGAACAGGCTGCTCGTGGCGGAGAACGCGAGGTTCGACAGTCCGATCGCCAGCGCCGAGCGCCGGAGGAACTCGTGCCGCCAGAGGAACGCGAAGCCATCGCGCATCTCCGTGACGAGGCGGGTGGGAGTGCGAAGACGTCTGGCCTGGAGCGGGCGCCGGATGGTGGCGATCAGGAAGGCGCCTGCGAGGAAGGTGGCCGCATCGACCACGAAGGGCGCAACCGCCGCGAGGGCGAACAGGGTCGCGCCGACCGGAAGACGGATGATCTCGCCGGTCGCCAGTTGGGCACCGACCATGCGGGAGTTGGCCTGTTCGAGGCTTCCGTCGCCGACGAGCTGGGGGATCGCAGCCGGGGACGCGGTGTCGACCAGTACTTCACCCAGCCCGATCACGAAGGCGACGAGATAGATGAGCGCCAAGCTGTCGCGCTCCAGGGCGATCGCCGCCGCCAGCAGGCCTCCGGTGACCGCACGGGCAGCATCGTGATCCCGCTGACGGCTGAGACGGCGATCGGATCGCGCGTGATCGACGCCGTGAGCAGCGGGAGTGCACCGAACCGGATGCCATCGCCCAGGTTCGACAACGCCACGGCGGCGAGGTACCGCCAGAAGTCGTCCGGAAGGCGGGGTCGAGGGTCGCCCGGCGTCACGCCGCGAGCCTGGCATGCCTCGGTGGCGCGGTTCGACCGCCCGGCTCAGCCCGCCATCGTGAGGCCACCCGACACGCTGATCGTCTGACCGGTGATGTAGGCGGCGTCGTCGCTACCCAGGAAGCAGATCGCGCCGGGGAGATCGTCGGGCCGTCCGATCCGGCCCAGCGGCACGGACCGTTCGAACGCCGCCTTCAGCTTCTCCGGATTGCCGGCGCCTTCCAGGAAGCCTGCGAACAGGTTGGTGTCGGTGGGGCCGGGGCACACCACGTTGAGGGTGATGCCATCGCGGGCGTGCTCGCGGGCGAGTGTCTTGGTGAAGCCGACGATGCCGGCTTTGCACGCCGCGTAGACGGCTTCACCCGACGATCCCACACGAGCCGCGTCGGATGCGACGTTGACGACCCGGCCGGAGCCGCGCTCGACCATTCCGGGGAGGGTGGCGTAGTGCATGTTCAGGACGCCGACGAGGTTGATGTCGATCAGGCGCTGCCACTCCTCGGGCACCGTCTGGAGGAACGGCTTGAAGATGTCCCAGCCGGCATTGTTGACGAGCACAGCGATCGGGCCGAGTTCGGATTCGACGTGCTCCACTGCGGTGCGCACGGCGTCGAGCTCGGTGATGTCGCACTCGACGGCGACCGAACGCCCGCCTGCCTCGATGATCGATGCGGTGGTCGTCTGCGCGGTCGCGAGATCGCGGTCGAGCACCCCGACACGGGCTCCCTCCTCGGCGAACCGCCGGGCCGTCGCACCCCCGATCCCGCCGCCGGCGCCGGTCACGATCACCACACGTCCGTCGAGTCCTCGCATGGGCGGAGCGTACGGAACCGACGGGCGGCTCGACGAGTGCGAGCGTTAGCGTGATTCGACGATGGGCCGAATCGTCGACCTCGTGGCGCCGGCCCGGATGGGCCCGCGCTTTCGATGGCTGCTCGCCTCCTCGTGGACGTCGAACCTCGGCGACGGCATCGGCCTCGCGGCCGGACCGTTGCTCGTCGCGTCGCAGACGTCGAGCCCGTTGCTCGTCGCGCTCGCAACCCTGCTGCAACAACTGCCCTGGATGCTCTTCGGTCTGCACGCCGGTGTGGTCGCCGATCGCCTCGACCGGAGAACGATCGTTGTGGCGGTCAATCTGGCGCGATCAGCGGTGCTCCTCGTGCTCGCCGGCACCATCGTCACCGACGTCGTCGACGTCCGCATGGTCCTCGCCGCGATGTTCGTGCTCGGAACCGCCGAGACCTTCGCCGACACGACGACCGGCACGCTGCTGCCGATGCTGGTCGATTCGGGGGAGCTCGGCGTCGCCAACGCCCGGCTCGTGTTCGGGAGCATCACGATCAACCGGATGGCAGGCCCACCCATCGGGGCCCTGCTCTTCGCCGCCGGCATGGCGGCGCCGTTCGTGACCCAAGCGGTCGCGATCGCGCTCGGTGCCGCCCTGGTCGGTCGGATCGGAGCCGCCCGACCGACCCGCGCCGATCGCGCCGCGACCGTGCACCGGGAGATCCTCGACGGGATCCGCTGGGTCTGGCACCATCCGGCGATCCGGACCCTGCTCGTGACGGTCGTGTCGTTCAACATCACGTTCGGCGCGACCTGGTCGATCATGGTCCTCTACGTGACCGAGCGCCTCGGACTCGGCTCGCTGGGGTTCGGCCTGGTCACGACCGTCGGTGCCGGTGGCGGTGTGCTCGGCACGATCGTGTACGGCCGGCTCGAGCGGTCGATCGGCGCTGCGAACATCATGCGCGCCGGCCTCGCCATCGAGACGCTCACACACCTCACGCTCGCATCGACGCGAAGTGCGCTCGTCGCCCTCCCCGTGTTCTTCGTCTTCGGGATCCATGAGGCCGCCTGGAGCACGACCGCCTCGACGATCCGTCAGCGGGCCGTCCCGGAGCACTTCCAGGGACGGGTGAGCAGCGTCGAGCTCGTCGGGGTGTTCGGCAGCCTGGTGATCGGCGCTGCGATCGGCGGGGTGATCGCCGACGTCTGGGGGCTGACCGCACCGTTCTGGTTCGCGTTCGGTGGGTCGGTCGTCCTGCTCGCCGCGCTCTGGCGTCGCCTCGGTGCGATCTCCTACGTCACCTGATCCACGCCCTGCGCAGTCCGCCTCGGCACACGCACGGTGCCGGCAGACGGTGGGGTCAGGAGGTGTCGCCGGCGTTGATCGCCCACGACACACCCTCGTTGCGATTCTCGATCGCGAGCTGCAGCCGCCACCCGCCCGGCGGTTCGTGGGCGTCCCAGCGGAACCATCGCAGTTCGGTGAGCAGCTCCTCGATGTCGTTCTTCGTCGGGGGCCAGTCGTCATGCAGGTCGCCGATCGCTCCCAGCACCCACCACATCGAGAAACGACCGATCGCCATCCCGCGCCGGCGGCCGTGCGCTCCTCCACTCGCTCCCGCCCAGGCGATCCAGGCGAGCGCTTCGGCCGCGGGCACCTCGACCACGCGCACCGAACGCACGCCGAGCGCGCCGACGGCGTCGAGGTGGGTGCCCTCGACACACACGACCTCGGCCCGACCGGTCGACGTCGTCGTCCACTCCTCGACGAGCTGGCGGACGGCGAGCTCGGTCGAGTCGTCGTCGACGACCGCACCCAGGTTGGTCGTCTCGACCGAAGTGGCGGTTCCGCTCGTGGGCGGCGCGGGGTGCTCCCCGCCCACATCCGAGTACGAGGAGACCGGGTAGTCGGGTTCCCATGCCTGCAGTGCTGCCGGGATGTCGAGTACCGGCGGCAGGGCGCTGATCGACGCCGGCGGGATGTGTTCACCTCGGATGGCCCGTTCGTGCGCCACGAACAGCGCGACAGGAACCGACGGCAGATGATCGGCCAACTCGGCCCAGGTGTGATCGACGGCGACCACCTCGGACAACGGGCCGATCGTGAACCGACCGGATTCGCCGTCGAGCACCGTCGCAGCCCATTCCGGAGGCGCGAGGAGCGCGAGGCGGTACTCGGCGAGCGTGGCGGCCGGCCAGAGCTGGCGGCCGGTCTCACGGGTTGCGGCGCGGCACCGATCGCGCACCAGCAGGATGCCCGACCAGTCGCCAGCAGCGCAGCGATCGTCGATCGTGCGGACCAGGCCGTCGAGATCGACCGCATGGATGAGCCGATCGAGATGATCGTCGGTCGCCCCGCTCACGACGCCGCGACCATCACACGAGCGGCCAGGGGTAGCGGTGGCCCGATTCGTCGTCGGGCAGAACACGCTCGGTCACGAGTCTCGTGGCGCGATGCTGCATGGCGAGGATCTCGTCGTCGTCGAGGAGGGCGGCGATGTCGACTGGTACCCGCTCGACGAAGCGGGCGACGCGCTCGAGCAGTTCGTCGGCGATCGGGTCGCCACCGAACTCCCAGATCACCGTACGCAACTTGAACGGCACGCTGAAGCACAACCCGTTGTCGATCGCCCACACCCGATCGTGGGCCAGGAGGCAGTGGCCCGACTTGCGATCGGTGTTGTTCGCGAGCACGTCCAGCACCGCGATCTGGCGCAGTTGCTCGTGCAGCCGCTCGAATTGCTCGAAGATCGTGAAGTAGTGCTCGGAGTGATCTGCGTCGACGAACCACTGGAACGACCCTTCGCCCAGCGGCCCGTCGCGGATGACCGTCGGTGGGACGACGCCGATGCCGAGGTGCTCGGAGAGCAGGAACGCGGCGCGTTCCCGCTTGTGGAGCCCCGGCTCGAAATCCCACAGCGGCCGTTCGCCACGGACGGGCTTGTAGATCGCACGCTGCTCGGAGACACCGTCACCCTGGCCGCAGCGCATCGTGACCAGAAACGTGGCGTTGGAGCTCCACGGCATCCGGCCCTCGAGCTCGGGTTCGGCGTTCGCCAGGAACGCGACCGGGTCCGGGATGCCGTCGGTAGCGAGCTCGCTCACCGCGGCGCTCGAATTCATCCGCGGACATGGGTGGCCATCGGGATCGATCGGGTAGCCGCACCACTGGCAATCGGGACGGCCCGCTGCAACGACTTTCTCGGCATGTTCGCAGAAGGATGCGGCCTGCGCGCGAGTGACGTAGAGGCGGATATGTCCGTCGTGGCCCTCGATCTCCTCGCCGTCGTCGTCGACCATGCCCATCTCTTCGAGCTGGACGATGAGCCGGTCACTGCTGCGGTCGTAGCCGAGTCCGATCGGGCCGAGGACGAACGCCTGCTCGACGGGTTGGGCGAGTTCGAGGGCACCTGCCATCGGCCGGTCCTCGGGCGGTGGCAGGTCGTTGAGCACGCGCTGCAGGTACTGCACGATGGCAGAGACCTGCTGCTTCTCACACTTCACGGCGACCCGTTGGCGGCCATGGCGTGCCTGCAGGAAGAAGACCCGCGCGCCGGGTTCACCGATCGCGCCCGTCGTGAAGGCATCGACGTCCTCGAACTCGTAGAAGGCTCCCATCGATCAGCCGTCCGTCGATCAGGAGGGTGCCAGCTCGCGCAACGAGCCGCCGGTCGAGTTCACGGTGAGCGCCACCGGACCGTCGATCGACCATGCGATCGCGCTGATCGAACAGGTCGAGATGACGATGCGCTGGAAGAGGTCGATGTGGGTTCCGAGCGCGTGGGCCATCGCCGCCTTGATCGGGTCGGCGTGGCTGACGCAGACGATGGTGCCGCCGGGATGCTGCGACCGGAGGCGGTCGAGCGTGCTGACGATCCGAACCTGCATCTCGATGAAGCTCTCGCCGTTCGGGAACCGGAACGTCGACGGGGCCTTCTGGACGGTGCGCCACTCCGGGAGCTTCATCAGCGCTTTCAGCTCGGCTCCGGTCCAGTCGCCGAACTCGCACTCGAGGAGGCCGCGTTCGACCTTGGGGCGCATCCCCAGCGCGGTGCCGATCGGCGCCGCCGTCTCGCGTGCGCGCTCGAGGGGTGAGCAGTAGACGGCTTCGACCTTGGCCAGTTCGGCGATGCGCTCAGCGGCGCGTTCGGCCTGACGAACTCCGTCGTCGGCGAGGTGGAGGCCGCGGGCTCGACCGGGCAGCACCTTGCCCGTGGTCGGTGTCTTGCCGTGCCGGACCAGCAGGACGGTGGTGGGTCGGCCGGACCCCGTGCCGGCCGTCGAGGGTGCCCGTTTCGCGGCGCGCTTCGTCGGCGCCGCTGACCCGGTCTGACTGGTGGTCGAACGGGGGGTCGCACGGGGGGTCGAACGGGCGGTCTGACTGGTGGTCGAACGGGGGGTCGCACGGGCCATGATGGGATTCAACCTACTGTCGATCCCCGTGACCCGTCATGCCGACCGCCAGGTTGCCCGACTCGCGGCGCTCGAACGTGAGGTGGTCGGCTGCCGGGCGTGCCCTCGGTTGGCCGACTGGCGCGAGCAGGTCGCCCGGGAGAAGCGGGCTGCGTTTCGCGACGAGGTGTACTGGGGCCGCCCGATCCCCGGATTCGGTGATCCGAACGCGCGTATCGTCGTGCTCGGACTCGCGCCTGCCGCTCACGGGGCCAATCGAACCGGCCGGGTGTTCACCGGTGATCGCAGCGGCGATTGGCTGTTCCGGGCGATGTACCGAGCCGGACTCGCCAGCCAACCCACGTCGGTTTCCGTCGACGACGGCTTGTCCCTGACCGACTCGTGGGTGACGGCAGCGGTGAAGTGTGCTCCACCCGCGAATCGACCCCTCCCGGCCGAGCGCGACGCCTGCGCGCCCTTCCTGCAGCGTGAGATGGAGCTGCTCGGCAACATCCGCGTCGTCGTCTGCCTGGGTGGTTTCGGGTACGACGCCGCCTGCCGGCACTTCGGCGTGCGCCCGAAACCGAAGTTCGGGCACGGGGTGGAGGTCGCGCTCGATGATGGCCCGACCCTGGTGTGCTCGTTCCATCCGAGCCAGCAGAACACCTTCACCCGACGGCTGACCGAACCGATGCTCGACTCGGTGTTCCGCCGCGCCGTCGCACTCGCAGGGCGGCCGAGATGAGCGCGGTCAGCGGCTGACGAACCGGACGATCGCATCGGCGACGGCCGAGTTCGACAAGGGGGTGGACAGCGATCGCCGGGCGGCATCGATGGTCTCGTCGCCCAGCGTGGCGCGCCTGCCCTCGTAGAGCACCTCGACGACGTCGGGGACGAACTCCGGGTGCCCCTGCATCGACCATGCCCGCTCGCCGAGCGTCATCCCGGCGATCGGACAGTACGCCGACGTGCTCCACACCGTGGCTCCCGGCGGCGTCTCGACGACCTGGTCCCGGTGCGAAGCGACCAGCGTCACACCCGCAATCGCCTCGGGGAACCACGAGAGCGGCTCCACCGTGTCGTAGGCAAGAGCGCCGACACCCCACCCGACTTCGGCCCGGATCGTCCTGCCCCCGAGCGCCTGCGCCATCAGCTGGTGCCCGAAGCAGATGCCGACGAACGGACGCTCCTCGGCGATGGCGGCGCGCAAGATGTCCTCGCCGGCGCGGATCCAGGCCTGGTCGTCGTACACCGAGTGCCGGCTGCCGCCCATCAACCAGCCGTCACAGTCGGTCAGCGCGGCGGGAGCGTCACCGCGATGGACGGCGATGTCGACGAGCACCACCCGTTGATCGCGGAACAGATGTCGGTAGAGCTCGGGGTAGCCGCCGCGCACGTGGACCGCGTGCTCGGGCAGATCGTCCATGTGGAGCAATCCGATTCGGACCGTGTCGCGCATCGTGGTCACCGGAACGAGAAGACGGGCGCATCGGACGGAGTCATTGCCGGGACGTGACCCGACCGACGCAGGATCGGCATCACGCCCTCGCCGAACCAGTAGGCCTCCTCCAGATGGGGGTAGCCCGACAGGATGAAGGTGTCGAAGCCGAGATCGTGGTACTCGACGATTCGTTCGGCGACCTCCTCGTACGATCCGACGAGCGCGGTACCGACACCGCCGCGGACCAACCCGATCCCGGCCCACACGTTGGGGTGGATCTCCAGACGACCGGATGCATGCGCGGCGGCGCTCGTCGCCAGCTCGGCCTGGCGTCGTTGCCCTTCGGATCGGGTCGTCGCGAAGTCGGCTGCCGCCGCGGCGCGAGCCGCGGGCGAGATGCCGACGAGCAGGCGATCGGCGAACGCCCATGCCTCCTCGGAGGTCGGTCTCGCGATGACGTGGAATCGGATGCCGAATCGCAGCGAACGACCAGCAGCAGTGGCGAGCGCAGTGAGCCGATCGATGCGTTCGCTCACCATGGCCGGCGGTTCGCCCCACGCCAGGTAGACATCGACGCCTTCGGCAGCCACCTTCTCGGCGTCCTTGGATGCACCACCGAAGTAGATCGGCGGGATCGGATCGGGAACCTCGCGAGTCGTCGCCCCCTCGACGCGGTAGTGCCGACCGTCGACGTCGACCGGTGAACCCGACCACGCCGCCCGCATGATCTCGACGAACTCGCCGGTGCGCTCGTAGCGGGTGGCCTTGTCGTCGTACACCCCGAACCGCGCCAGCTCGGCGGGTTCGGCCCCGGTGACGATGTTGACCAGGAGGCGACCGCCCGACATCCGTTGGTAGGTCGACGCCATCTGCGCCGCGAGCGTGGGCGTGAGCAGGGTCGGGCGGAACGCGACCAGGAACTTGAGGCGCCGTGTGAGCGGGATCAGCGATGCCGTGGCGATCCAGGCGTCCTCGCATCCGGTGCCGCAGGGGGTGAGGACGGCGTCGAATCCGAGCTGGTCGCAGGCCTGCGCGACCTGGGCGAGGTAGGAGTGGTCGGGTCGCCGGCGGTGTGCCCCGTCGGCGTCGGGGAGGACGTCGCGCGAGTCGCCCCCCGTCGGGAGGAACCAATCGATCTCGATCACGCGCGAGATTCTGCCAGACGGTCGCAGGGTGCTCCGGGCCTGCGCCGATAGCCTCAACGCACTGTGAGTCCCCGTCGATCGATCCTCCCCGTCGTGGCGCTGTCGTTGAGCGTGCTGACTGCGTGCGGCGCGTCAGCGCCACCTGCGAAGGAGCTCGCTGACGAGCTGATCGAAACGTTGGACGTGAGCGACGCGACCAAGGAGTGCATGCACGGCGCCGTCGCCGATTTCTCGCTCACCGAGGAACAGGCGCAGGGCTTCAGCGACTTCGACGACGTGGCCGCCAAGGCGGCCGGCGGCAACGAGCTCGCGCGCGGCATCGTCGCCGACTTCCAGGCTGCCCTCGCCGCCTGCAACTGAGCCGCTCAGCTGGTCGTCGGCGCACCCGATGCATCGGGTGGCGGTGCGGCAGCCTGCTTCTTCTTGGGCGGCGGTACGCCGATGGCGGGAGCGGGATCGGCGTCCTGGGGCCAGCGTCGGCGGCTGACGATCGACAGCAGGCGAAGCAGTCGCATCGCCGTCTCGTCGGTCTGGGCGGGCTTGGCGATGATCGAGCCGTCGGCGATCATCCGCTCGATCACCTCCTCGCCGAGCTCGGTGCGCACCACGGTGAGGGTCCAGTCGTTGTCCTCGCCGATGCCGCCCGTCGACACGTCGGCGTGCTCGGCGGCGAAGTCGGGGCAGCTCTTGCAGCCCTCCCGGGTCCAGCCGTGGCACTCCTTCAGATCGATCTCGTGGTACGAGCCGTCCTTCATCCAGATCTGGAACACACCCTTGATGTTCATCTTGACCATGTCCTGCTTGCGTAGGCCGTACTTCGCCTCGAACAGCTCGGTGAAGATGGCGTCGTCGAAGGTCTTGGAGCAGAGCAGTCCGATATTGAACAGGAACGGCTTGGAGACCTTGCCGGCCTTGCGGTCCCACATCGTCGGTGGCGACGAGGTCTGACACCCCATGCCCACCAGTGCGAGCCGTTCGAAGCCCCGCTCCCTGGCCTCCGGCAACGCCAGCGGGTTGGCGCAGTACGTGTACCGGCTGCCGGCGGTCGCGAGGATCTCGTCCTTGGTGACCACGACGGCGGGCTTCGCCTTCCACGCGTCGTCGTCTTCCACCCCCGACACGAGGGCGGCGTCGATGTAGTCGTGCTCGCGCAGCCAGATGAGCATCGCGGAAACCAGTCCGCCGTCCTGGCCCATCTTGTGGACCATCTCGTCGCTGGCGCGAGTGAGGTAGAGCTGCCGCCAGACGCCCGCCATCTCGTCGGGTTCGCGGACCCGGCCGAAGAGGTGCATGTCGGCCGACGGCTCCCAGGCGCGGAACCGGGGGCAGGCGCGCGTACACGTGGTGCACCCCTTCTCGCCGTGAATGCAGTTGTCGAGCCCCAGCTCCTCCTCGAGGTGGAACGGGATGTACTTGCCCTCTTCGTGCTCGTAGCCGATGACGTCGTGTGGGCATGTCACGACGCACCCGGCGCAACCGGTGCACAACCCGGTCGTGATGACCTCGCTGTACAGCTCCTTCCATTGGGCCGTCCATCGCTCCTGCTTGGGGGGTGCCGTGGTGTCGGTGACGGTCATGGTCCCAGACCGTAGGCGATGATGCTCCGACCGGTCGTGCTGCGCGGTGGTATCGACGTTGCTCGGCGGTAGGCATTCGACATGGCCGCCACGATCCCCGCCGCTGCGCAGAATCCGTCCTCCGATGTCGCCGCCGCGGTCACGGTCGCTGCGAGCCCGATCGCGGGTCGTGGGGTGTTCACGTCGATCGATCTGCCCGCCGGTGAGCTCGTCAACGTTGCGCCGGTCATCCTGCTCTCGGACGATGACCACGATCGGCTCACGGGTACCGCCCTCGACGGATACGTCTACGACTGGCACGAAGGTGGTGTGGCCTTCGCGCTCGGCCTCGGATCGGTGTTCAACCACGACGACGACCCCAACTGCGCCTACGAACTCGCCGACGAGTCGCATCCGGCCTGGCCGGCGATCGTGTATGCGACCCGACGTCACGTGGCTGCGGGCGAGGAGCTGACGATCGACTACTCGGGCGGCGAGGTCGAGCTCTGGTTCGAGCCGGCGAGCCGCTGATCGAGTCGGTCGTGCCAGCCGCCACGCCAGCCGGCCATCAGCAGGACAGCAACCGTGAGTGCGATCCAGGGCCCGTCGCCGAGGAACGTGTACCAGGTGGTGCCCTCGCGCCGGGGGACGTCCATGGTGATCACGGCGCGCTCGCTCACGTCGGTGCGCTGGAACACGTCGCCGTCGGGTGACACGAAGGCGGAGAACCCCGTCGGTGAGACCTGCACGACCCAGCGGCCCGTCTCGACGGCGCGGAGCTTGCTCGAGGCGACCTGCTGGGTCTGCAGGATCGTGCCGGTGTAGCTGGCACCATTGGTGGGGTTGAGGAGGATGGCTGCGTCGGCGGCCGCCCGGCCCCGGTGGCCGAAGAACACCTCCCACGAGATCATCACGCCCAGCTCGGTGCCGTCGGGCAGCCTGATCACGGCAGGGTCACGACCACGCGTTGCGTCGGAGGCGACCTGATCGAGCGGAGCTCCGAGCGACTCGAGCACCCCTCGGAGCGGTACGTACTCACCGAACGGGACGATCTGGACCTTCTCGTAGGCGCTGGTGATCTCACCGTCGGGGGCGAGCACGACCTGCGCATTCACGAAGCTGTCGTCGGTCGGGTAGGCCGAGAACTCTGAATCGACCGTGACCCCGATCGAGAACGGCACGTCCAGCCGCGCGGCCTGTGCGGCGATCGCACGTTGGGCGTCGCTCCCGTCGAACGGCTGGCGGTTCACATCGATGCCGTTCTCGGGCCAGACGACGAGGTCGAGGTCCGAGTCCGGTTCGATCTCCGCCGTCGCGTCGAGGTGCCGCTGGGTGACGAGACTCGATGGCACGTCGAGGGCCGACGTCCCCTGTTCGCCGCCGCCCTGCACGGCGGCGATCGTGACCGGCTCCGCGTCGACCGATCGGCCCCCGGGAGCCAATCCGGCGACGAAGAAGAAGACGACGATCGCGCCGAGCGCGACGACGCCGTGGGGCCGACCGCGCGCGCCAGCGCGTGTGCGTTCGACCGTTCGGGGGATCGCCCGTGCCGGCCCGGCGAGTGCGGCGCCGAACTGGAACACCACCCACGTGATGAGGATCACCCCGCCGACTCGTGCGAGTCCGAGCAGGGGGCTCGCCGCCTGCGAGATGCCCAGCGTCGCAAGGGGTACGCCGCCGAAGGGGAACGACATCCGGGCGACTTCGGCCAGCGTGTGGGCGGCGGGTCGTCCGATCGTGCGCCACGGACCGGTCGGTGCGACCATCGCCGCCACGGCGTGGAACGCTGCGAACAGCGCTGCGGTGATCAGGTATCCGGGAACGGTGAGGAACCACATCCAACCGAGTGCGGGGTACATCCACGCGGCGGCGAACGCGAAGCCACACCAGCCCCGTCGGCCCGTGGTGAGCCGATCGCCCAGCGCGACCTCGAACAGGGTGACGCCCACGAAGGCCAGCGGCCAGAACCCCCACGGCGGCATCGAGAATGCCACCAGCAGACCGGCGAGCAGGGCGAGCGCGGGCGCCCGGAGTCGTGCCGCTACGGTGAGCCCGTCGGTCATCAGCCGACCAGGTCGGCGAAGACGGCGATGCGCTGGGAGGTGGAACCCGGCGGGTGACAGGCGAACAACGTCGCCGTCGGTGTGTCGGTCGGATCGATGATCCAGATGTCGGTCGGCTCGACGATCTCGACGCGGTCGACCTGGTAGACGTGGGTGCCGCCCGCGTCGCTGAAGATGATCTCGTCGCCCGCCACGAGCTGGTCGACGTTCCGGAAGACCTGATGCTTGCTCACTCGGTGGCCGCCCACCACGACGTTGCCGTCGGCGCCCGGGAGCGCCGAGCCCGGCCAGTGACCGGGACCGTGGTCGAGGGTGGTGAGTCGGATGCCCTCGAACATCGTCATCTCGACTCCGATCTTCGGGATCGAGATCGTGCCGATCTCGACGATCGGCTCGGCGGCATGACTGTCGCTCGGGGGAGGAATGGGTCCGCTCGGCTCGGTGGCGACCCGTTCGCCGTGCTCGAGGGCGATCGTGGCGAGCGGCGCCGTACTGGTCGTCGCAATCGTCGAGGTCGTCGAGATCGTCGTTGTCGGGGTCGTCGTTGTCGTGGCGGCACCGGTCGTCGTGCCGGTCGTCGTGGAGGTCGCGGCGAGCGCGGTGGTGGCAGCGGTCCTGCTGGCCGTGGGAGGAGGCGGGGGAGTCGGCGGCGCCGGTGAGGCAGTCGCGGCGTCCAGCGCCGCAGTCGATTCGTCGACGCCCCCGCACGAAGCCAGCATCAACACGCCCGCTATCGCGAACGCAACCGCGAGTGCCTTCGCCGACTCGCGTCGGTCGGCACGGTGTCGGTGTCCGTGCATCGAGAACATCATGTCAGGGATTGATCGGAATCGGCCGTCGACCGCTTGATGACGTCGGCCGCCCGCCGACCGTCAGCGATGCATGCCGGGATGCCGATGCCGCGGTAGCTGGCGCCGGCGATCTCGATCGTCGGTGGCAGGGCTGCGGCGACGTCGGCGACCCGGCGGTGGTGATGCGGCCGGTACTGGGGGAACGCGTCGAGCCAGCGAGTGACCGAGACGTCGCGGGGCTGGAGATCGACGTCGAGGTGGCGCCCGCACTCGTCGATCGTCGCGGTGATGGCCTCGTCGTCGTCCAGGTGGCGCACGGCGAGGCCGTCGCGGCCGAGGGACACCCGCAAGATCTGGGAGTCGTCGGCCGGACGCCAATGGGCCCACTTCTGCGATGCGAACGACACCGCGGTCACGAACCGTTGATCGGGCTTCGGGACGAGGTAGCCGCTGCGACCGTGCAAACGGGCCGGCCAGTCGACGCCGGGGACGGCCAACCTGACCATGATGACGTCGGCGTGCTCGAACCCTGCGAGCACCCTGGCGGCATCGGGAGCGACGATGTGCATGAGCGGCGCCGTCGTGCGTGCTGGGGTCGCGAGGACGATCGCGTCGAACCGGTCGCCGTCGACGCGCCAGCCGTCGCCGTCGCGCTCGATCGTGTCGACCGGCCGACCCGTTCGGATGACACCACCTTGACGGGTGACGCGGTTGGCTGCCGCGGCGACGATCTGCTCCATGCCGCGGCGGGGTGCTGCGAAGATCGGGATGTCCGGTGTCGCGGCGGCTCGACGGCGGACGCTGCGGCCGCCGAGCAGCAAGCTTCGGTGTCGGGCTGCCAGTTCGGCGAGCTGGGGGACTGCCGCCAGGCTCGATCGGTCTGTGTCGGTGGCGTAGATGCTGCCGACGAGCGAGTCCACGAGGCGGTCGTGGACCTCGGCGCCGAAGCGGGACCGGATCAGCGTGCCGAGGCAGTCGTCGGGGTCGCGGCGGGGCAGGAGCGGTTCGGCGACAGCACGCAGCTTGCCCTTCCAACTGAGCAGCGAGGTGGTCGCGAACGGTCGGATCGCCGCCGGGACACCCAGCAGAATCCCGCCGGGTATGTCGTGTAGCCCATCGTGCCAGACCGCGGCACCGGAGCTCGTCGGCGCCGTGAGATCGTCGACGTCGAGACCGACGTGGCGAGCGAACTCCACGGCGTGCGGCACGCGCGTCAGGTACGCGTCGGCGGCCTCGTCGATGTGATCGAGCCCGGCGAACGGTGACGTCGCGATCTTGCCGCCGAGTCGGTCGGCGGCCTCGCGGACCTCGACCGTGATCGCGGGATCGTCGGCGAGGTCGACGGCGGCGGCGAGCCCGGCGATGCCCCCTCCGACGACGAGGACGGTTCGCTCGTGGGTCATCGGCTGTGGTCCGCGGTTGCCGTCACGATGCAGCGGCGTGGACGCGCCGGGCGAGCGCGGTCATGACGCTGGGGTCGTCGTTGACGCAGGCGGTCCGATCGAAGTCGACACCGTGCTGCTCGGCACGCTCTCGGGCCTCGATGTCGAGGTCGTAGAGCACTTCCAGATGGTCGGCGACGAACCCGACGGCGGACACGATGATCCCGTCGGCGGTTCGCGACGAGCCGCCCGCGAGTTCGTCGATGACCTCGAGGATGTCGGGACCGAGCCAAGGCTCCGGTGTGCGACCCGCGCTCTGCCATGCGATCTGCCAATCGACGCCTTCGCGGAGGTCGAGTCGACCGGCGACGGCCTCGGCGGTCGATCGCAGCTCGGCCGGATACGGGTCACCGGTCGTCAGGATCCGCTCGGGGAGCGAGTGCGCCGTGAACAGCACCCGCGTCCGGTCGGGCATGGCTTCGAGTCGCTTGGCGAGATCGTCGACCAGGAAGTCGATGAACGCCGGCTCGGTCGCCCACGACTCGACGCCTGGGACTTCGATGCCGTGAGTGGCAGCCGCCTCCCGGGCGCGTGCGAGGTACTGGCCGATCGAATACGCCGAGTAGTGCGGGGCCAGCACGGCGCCGACGATGCGTCGGAAACCGCTGGCGACGAGATCGTCGACGGCGGCCTCGACCTTCGGGTCGGCGTGCTTCAACCCGAGCGTCACGTGGTAGTGGCCGGGCTCGATCCCGTCGAGAGCTATCTGAAGTGCGTCGCGTTGGGCCTCGGTGAGATGGGCCAGGGGCGACACGCCCCCGATCGCCTCGTAGCGGGCGGTGAGATCGGCCAACTGTTCGTCGGTCGGCGGCCGGCCGCGCCGGATGTCGGTGTAGTAGGGAAGGATCTCCTCGCGCGTTCGTGGAGTGCCGTAGGCCATCAGCACCACGGCGGTACGACGGGCGTTGTCGGTGCTTGCGGCCGTGTCGACGGGGTCGCTGGATTCGGGGTCGGTCATGTGGGTTGGCTCACGATCGCTGCGTCTGGTCGTGGACGAGGTCGACGACGGCTTGGAGCACCCCCGGGTCGGTGTCGGGCTGGACGCCGTGGCCGAGATTGAAGATGTGCCCCGGATGACCAGCGTTGTCGGCGAGCACGGCGCGTGCCCCATCGAGCGCCGGATCGGTGCCGGCGAGCACGAGCGCCGGATCGAGATTTCCCTGCACGACGGTGTCGAACCCGAGCCTCGAGCGTGCCACGGAGATCGGCGTTCGCCAGTCGAGACCGATGATGCGCGGACCGGCCGCGAACATCCGCTCGAGGAGGTGGTCGCATCCGATCCCGAAATGGATGCTCGCGACGCCGGGGTGGCGCTCGCCGAGTTCGGCGAAGACACGTTGCGAATGCGCGAACACGAACCGGTCGTAGTCGGCCACCGAGAGCGAGCCGGCCCACGAGTCGAACAGCTGATAGGCCTGCGCCCCGTGTCGGAGCTGGGCATCGATGAAGGTGATCGCGCTCTCGGCCAGCCGCTCCATCACCCGGTGCCAGAGGACCTCGTCGGTGTGCATGAGCGCCTTGGTGTGTCGGTAGGTGCGACTCGGCGCCCCCTCGATCAGGTAGCTGCCGACGGTGAACGGGGCGCCCGCGAACGCCAGCAGGGGCACGTCGTCGGGGAGTGCTCGGACGAGCAGATCGACGGTGTCGCTCACGTACGAGACGTCGTCGGGTTCGAGCGGGCGGAGGCGATCGAGATCGGCGGCCGATCGAAGTGGCCGCTCGGCGACCGGGCCGGTCCCGGGCTCGACGTCGATGCCGAACCCGACAGCGTGAGGTGGCACGACGATGTCGCTGTAGAGGACCGCGGCGTCGACGCCGTAGCGGCGCACGGGTTGCAGGGTGATCTCGGCGGAGAGCTCGGGCTGCTTGATCGCATCGAGGATCGAGCCGTCGCCGCGTACGGCCCGATACTCGGGCAGGCTGCGCCCGGCCTGGCGCATGAACCACACCGGGGTGTGCCGAGTGGGTCGGCCGGCGGCGGCGTCGAGGAAGGGAACGCCGCGAGCCGCTGGGGGGTTGGAATTCATGCTGGGGGAGGACGCTACCGGGGCCGATAGAGTATCTCGACCCCCAATTCGGCGGTCCCGTGCGGCCACCGAAACCCAACTTCCACGGAATCGATGACGCAACACCACCCCGATCTCGCCGACGAGCAGGCCTACATCGACCACGCCTACGACTGTCTGGAACAGAGTCGTGCCGTGGCATGGAAGCTGCGCGATCTCAGTGAGGCCGATCTCGGGGGGACCTTCCAGGCGCGATTCGAGCGCAACGCTTTCGACGAGGCCCTGGTCAAGCGACTCACCGACCTCGATCTCGGCAAGGCGGCGCTGGTGTTCGGCCGCATCGACCGACACGCCATCGGCGACGACGGCCGACCGGTCGGCCATGGCGAGCTCGAAGGCTTCCACATCGGCCGCTTGGCCGTTGCCGATGCCGACGCCAACCCGATCGTGATCGATTGGCGGGCGCCGGTGGCCGAGCCGTTCTACCGCGCCACCGGTCGCGAACCGATGGGGCTCGCTCGCCGCCGTCACTTCTCGGTCGACGGGCGCGAGCTGCTCGGCATCGAGGACGAGTTGTTCGGGGAGGGGCACCTCGGACTCGGCCACGACGAGGGTCTCGCCGAGTCCACGACCGGCCAGGGTGGTGGCCTGCGAGGGTACAGCACCCTGATCGCGTCGCTGGAGCGCGGCCGAACCGGCACGCTCGGTGACATCGTCGCCACCATCCAGGGGGAACAGGACGAGATCATCCGATCTCCCCAGGCGGGGGTGCTGGTGGTCCAGGGTGGGCCCGGCACGGGCAAGACGGTCGTCGCGCTCCACCGGGCGGCATACCTCCTGTACACCCACCGCTTCCCCCTCGAGGACCAAGGTGTGCTCGTGATCGGGCCGAACCGCGTGTTCCTCCGGTACATCGAACAGGTGCTGCCGTCGCTCGGTGAGGCGGGTGTCGAGCAGGTGGTGCTGTCGGATCTGGTTCCCGGGGTGACGTTCGCGGGTCGCGACGCACCGGACGATTCACCGCTGGCCGCGCGCGTCAAGGGCGACGCCCGGATGAGCGACGTCATCGACCACGCGATCAACGATCGGGAACGGCCGCTCCGCACCGATCTCGTCGTCCCGTTCCGTTCGGGGTTCGTCCGGCTGCGCGCCGACGACACCGCTCGCATCGTGAAACAGGGTCGTCGTCGCTTCCGCCGTCACAACGCGGCTCGCAGGTGGGTGGAGGGTGAGGTCTTCGCGGCGATGGCAGCGACGTGGCGTGCGAGTGACGTGTCGCCATCGGAGGTGCGCTCCGAGGTGCGTTCGTTGCCGGAGGTCCGTGAGGCGCTCGAGCGGATCTGGCCGGTGTTGACACCGGCCGAGCTGCTCCACGACCTGTTCGGCTCGATGGCGCTCCTCCGACTCGCTGCCGAGGGGGTGCTCGAAGAGCGCGAGTACAAAGCACTCCACCGTCCGCGCAGCGACTCGGTCGACGAGGTCCGGTGGACGGCCGCCGACGTGGCGCTGCTCGACGACGCCCGCGAAGTGCTCGGGCCCAGGGTGCGCAAGCACGGCAAGATCGACGAGATCGACGAGATCCGCACCTACGGACACATCGTCATCGACGAGGTCCAGGACCTCACCCCGATGCAGCTCAAGATGGCCACCCGTCGTTCGCTCAGCGGCTCGATGACCGTCGTGGGCGACATTGCGCAAGCGACGGGGGCGCTCGCACCCGACGACTGGGACGAGGTGCTCGAGTTCTTGCCCGATCGCAAGCCGGCGCGTGTGATCGGACTCTCGGTCGGTTATCGGATCCCATCGCAGATCATGGAGCTCGCGAATCGAGTGATGGCGGTCGCGACCCCTGGTCTGCGGGTCCCGACATCGGTCCGGGTCGGCGATGTCGCTCCGCGGATCACGCGCGACGACGATCTCGTGGCAGGTGTCATCGCCGAGGTGCGGCGCCTGCGCGCCGAGATGACGTCTGGCAGCGTCGCGGTTGTCGCTCCCGACGATCTTGCCGACGGCGTCTCCGAGGCGATGGACGCCGCCGGTCTCGATCACGGTCGGGCCGCGACGAGCGGTCTCGACCAGTCGTTGACGGTCGTTCCGGTGAGTGTCGTCAAGGGTCTCGAGCTCGACGCGGTCGTCGTCGTCGAACCGAGCCGATTGGTCGGTGATCACGAGCACGGCCTTCGCGCGCTCTACGTGGCGCTGACCCGTTCGACGCAGCGCCTCTCGATCGTGCATTGCGACGAGTTGCCCGAACCGCTGCGCTGAGGCCCGCCGAATCCCAGCCGGCGCGATGGTCGCTCACACGGACGGCGTTCGGCATGCCCGTTCGAGTCGGTGGGCGAGTTCGTCGACTGCGGCGATGCCCTCGGTGACGAACCGCCGTCGCCGACGCCTGATGCGGTTGCTCGGGATCAGCTCGACGACCGTGACGACCATCGACGGTGACGCGAGCAGGTGCAGTGTCGCGGGGTGATGCCGGCTGCGACCCGTGGTGATCACGACCCGCCACGTCAACGACGGAGCGTGCCCCGGGAACTCCACGTCGAGGTGGTCGAGCGGCAGTTCGAACAGACTCCCGGAGATCGCGAGCTCGCAAGCACGCAGCGGGTCGACGAGGACCGGACGGACGATGTCGGTGCCGCCTCCCCGGCGCGTACTGGCGGTGGTCGGCGCGACGTGCCCGGGCCGGTGTCCGGGACGGGCATGGAAGTCGCGTGCGTGCTGTACCGCGCCCCGCACGACCACGCCGGTGCGATGCATCTGATCGGCGAAGGTAGCGCCCGGCTCACGTGAATGCTCGTGGTGCCATGCTGTGTCGACGGGTTGGAGGACCGTCGAGCCGGTCGGGAACACCTCGAGCTCGCGCTGCAACGGCGAATCTCCGTGACCGGACGCCGTCCCCATGCGGCGACGCTACCGCGTCCCGGTGCGGCGCCGCCCGCGTGTCCGCCAGCCGTGGCTCAGCGCGACAGGTAGGCGTCGATCACGTCGGTGAGGATCTTGGAGCCCTTGCTCGCGTCGGCGGGCCGGCGTCGCTCGACGCCCGATCGGGCGAGCCCGATGGCCTGCTCGAAGTTGAACACGTCGTCGGGATCCTGGGCGCGGATGGTGCTCTCGGCGACCTGCCAGATCTCGTCGATCCGGGCGAGGGCCGCCACCTGGCCGTCGTCGTCGATGATTCGCTCGTCGAGATCGAGCATCAGCTCCTCGATCTCGATCAGCAACAGTTCGATCGGCGCTTCCGGGTCGATGGGCGGCAAGGTCGACGTGGTCGCTGCCGAACCCGTGGCCGGGACGGAGACGTCGGAATCGACGTAGGTCGTCCCACACGCTCCGAGTGCGAACGCGACCACGATCGTCACCGTCATCGTCATCGTCATCGTCATCGTCATCGTCGCGCCGCCGGCAACCCGACGGCTCACGTCGTGACCAGGATCCGCTCGCTCGCGAACGCACCCACGCCGACGTGGCGTCCGTCGATCTCGACCGTGAGGGTGCCGTCGGGTGACGCAGCGGTGACGATCCCCGTGCAACCGGGGCGCAGCGAGGACGCCTCCAGGAATTCGAGGAGGCCGGGGGTGAATTCGAGCTCCTCGGGAATCCGCCGCACGACGAACTGCTCACCGACCGGATGCTCGGAGAGCGGCGCGGAATCGGGCTCGACGTAGTCGGAGCCGGGGATCGGGTTGCCGTGGGGGCAGGTGGTGGGTTCTCCGAGCAAACGATTCATCGCTTCCTCGACGTGATCGCTGATGACGTGTTCCCACTTGCCGGCCTCGTGGTGAGCCTCGGCCCACGACAGTTGCAGCACATCGGTGAGGAATCGCTCCGCGAGGCGGTGGCGGCGGACCACTTGCTGGGCGAGCGCCATGCCGGTCTGGGTGAGCACGATCGCACCGTCATTGGTGACGAGGCCCTCGGTCTCGAGCTTCCGGATCATCTCGCTCACCGCCGGTCGACTCACCTGCAGGCGATCGGCGATTCGGGCCTGGATGATGTCGACATCGTCCTCGGCGAGCTCGAAGATGCACTCGCAGTACTCCTCGAAGGCGGGGTGGTGCTCTCCGGCGGCGGGCATGAAGTCCACTATACGCCCGGAATCAAGCGCGCTTCACGTCGTCATGGAGGTCGGTGGCGTCAGCCCGCGACGAATCGTGCGAGGCGCTCGGCGAGCTCGGCTCGATAGACCCTGGCGCGGGGCAGCTTCACGTCTTCGTAGCCACGTACCTGGTCGGGGAGGGACGCGATCGAGATCGCTTCGTCGAGGTTGGCGGCGGTCAGGCGCTCGGCCAGGGCGTCGAGCGCGGCCTCGAACTCTGGAATCATCGCCCGCTCGATGCGGCGGACTTCGGCGTACCCGAACGGGTCGGCTCTGGTGCCCCGCAACCGCTTCATCGCACGCAGTGCCTTGAACGACGGCTCACCGGTGCGTCGGAACTTGATCTTGCGGTTCATGCCCATCGAACGCAGGGCGGGTGGGTGCAAGTGGTACGTGACCTCGGTCTCGGGACCCCCGACCGCCTGATACCGCCGCTGGGATTCGTCGAGGAGCGCGAGCCGAGCGACCTCGTATTCGTCCTTGTAGGCCATCAGTTTGTGGAGGTTGCGGGCAGCGGCATCGGTCAGCGCGGTCGAGCCAGCGTCGACGGCGCGCTCAGCCGTCTGCACGTGGGCGATGAGTTGGCGGAAACGCCGGGCGTACTCGTCGTCCTGGTAGTCGGCGAGATCGGCGCCCAGACGGTCGACCACCTGTTCGAGTGTCTCGATGCGCTGCGCCTGGATACCGGCCGCGCCCTCGACGGCGTCGGGATCGAGCACCCACTGGCGGCCGAAGCGGAACGCGGCGATGTTCTGATCGACGGCCACGCCGTTCAGTTCGATCGCCCGCTCGATGCTGGCCGGGTCGATGGGTACGGCGCCGGTCTGGACGCCGACGCCGAGCACCAGGATGTTCGCGGTGGTCGTCCCGCCGAACAGGCCGCCGGTGATCGACGATGCGTCGAGGTACCGGTTGAAGTCGGGGCGTGACACCTCGTCGAGTCGCCGCCGCAGCGCGTCCTGCTCCGGGTAGGCGACGTGGTTCGGGTCGACGACCATCGTGCCGGTCGGGACGACGTCGACGGAACCGATCACGACGGTCTGACCGGCGACGGCGCCGGCGCGGTGCGAATCGCCGGCAGCGGCCAGCATGTCGAAGGCGAGGAACGCGTCGATTCCCGCAGCGTTGGCATGATTCGACGAGGGCGGTGCACCACGGGAGATCCGGACATCGCTCGTGACCGGGCCGGCCTTCTGTGACAAGCCCGTCTGATCGAGACCCCGGACGTGCAGTCCGTCGAAGAGCGCCGCCGTCCCGAGGATCTGGCTGACGGTGATGACTCCGGTGCCGCCGATGCCCGACAGCCGCACCGTGAAACGATCGGGATCGACGATCGGTTCGGGAGCCGGCAGCGACGCTGCGTCGGGAGCGCTGGGTGACGATCGCCGAGCGCGATCCCCATCGGTCTCGACCGACACGGTCGCGAACGCCGGGCAGTCTCCCTGGAGGCACGAGAAGTCGAAGTTGCAGCTGGTCTGGTGGATGGTCGTCTTGCGTCCGTACGGGGTCTCGATCGGCTGGACCGACAGGCAGTTCGACTTGTCGCCGCAGTCGCCGCAGCCCTCGCAGATGCGCTCGTTGATGACCACCCTGAATCCGGGTTGCTCGACGAGTCCGCGACTGCGTGCGCGGCGCTTCTCGGCCGCGCACCCCTGGTCGTGGATCAGGATCGTCGTGCCCGTGACCGCGGCCAGCGTTCGCTGCGCCTCGTCGAAACGAGACCGGTCCCACACCTCGACGCCGGCAGGGAAGTCGATGCCGGCGAAGCGGCCGGGTTCGTCACTCGTGACGATGATCCGCTTGGCGCCTTCGGCCATGAGCATCGTGGCGATCTCTGGGACGTCGACCGCGCCTTGGGCGTCCTGACCGCCTGTCATCGCGACCGTCCCGTTGTGGAGGAGCTTGTAGGTGATGTCGACTCCGGCGGCGATCGCTGCGCGCACGGCGAGTGATCCGGAGTGGAAGAAGGTGCCGTCGCCGAGGTTCTGGACGAGGTGGTTGCGTTCGATGAAGGGCGCGATGCCGATCCACTGGGTGCCTTCGTTGCCCATGCACGTGAGCCCGACCATCTCGCCGACGCGCTCCGGGTCCATCAGCGCGATCATCCCGTGGCAACCGATCCCGCCACCGACGAGCGTGCCTGGTTCGTTGCGGGTGCTGCGGTTGTGGGGGCAACCGGAACAGAAGTACGGCGCGCGGTTGACCGACAGCGGGATGAGCTGGCGCTCGGGTTTCGGGCGCTCGGGCGCGAGCCGGTCGGCGAGCCGCTTCGCGAGGTGGTGTCGCAACGCCGGGAGCAGCCGCTCGGCATCGAGCAGCGAGTCGTACGGCACGAGCACGCGACCTTCTTCGTCGCGCTTGCCCCAGACCCGCGGGTGATCGGGAACGTCGTAGAGCGCATCGCGTGTCAACAGCTCGAGCGTCGGGTTCTTCTCCTCGATGACCAGCACGTCGCTCAAGCCCTCGGCGAACGCTCGGACGTCGTGGCGGTCGAGCGGGACCGGCATGAGAAGTTGGAACAGTCGGATCCCCGCGTCCCGGAGATCGTCGTCGCGTTCGAATCCGAGGACGGCGAGCGCCTCGCGGACCTCGTGGTACGTGTGCCCGCAGGCCGCGATGCCGATCCAGTCGTCGCCGCTGCGGACCGTCACGCGGTTGAGTCCGTTGAGCGCTCCGTACTGACGGGCCAGTTCGGTGCGAACCTCGTGGAACTCCTTCTCCCGATGAAGGGTGTACGGCGTGATGAGGCGGCCGTCGGGACGGGGTCGGAAGGGCTCACCGTCGATCTCGATCGTCGGGAGCACGGGCACGACCGCGTCGTGGCGAACGTCGACGGTGCCCGTACCGTCGGCGACGGGAGTCACGACCTTGAGCCCCGACCAGAGTCCGCAAGCGCGTGACACGGCGACGGCGTGGCGGGCGAGTTCGAGCGCCTCTTGGGCGTCGCCGGGGAACAACACCGGCATGTGCAGATCGACCATGGTCGCATCGCTGGAAGTCGGCAACGTCGACGACTTGGCGCTGGGATCGTCACCGACGACGGCGACCACGCCACCGTGCTCCGCGGTGCCGGCGAAGACGCCGTGCCGGATCGCGTCGCTGGCGCGGTCGACACCGGGCGCCTTCCCGTACCACATGCCCAGCACGCCGTCGTAGCGACAGTCGTCGAGGGTGACGGCGAGCTGGCTGCCCATCACGGCCGTAGCCGCGAGCTCCTCGTTGACTCCTGGTTGGTTCACGATCGGCAGCTCGGGTACGGTGCGCATCGCACGCGACACCTCCTCGCCGAACATGCCGACGGGTGAGCCCTGGTAGCCACTCACGAACGCCGCGGTGGAGAGGCCGTTGGTGCGGTCGATCCGGAGCTGATCGACGGGGAGCCGTGCGATCGCCTGGAGACCGGAGAGGAAGACCCGACCGTCCTCACGGCGGTATCGGTCCGCCAACTCGTAGTCGTCGACGCGCTCTGGACTGTCAGGTCGTGCGGTGTCGGTCACCCGGCCAGTCTGCCTCATCGGGGCGACCCTCGTCACGGGACCACCCGATCGGGTGGCGCTGGACGACGCGGTCGTGCGGCGGAATCGCGCCCATCGCACCGGTGTCCGCGATGATGACGGACGTGATCGTCGTTGTTGGAGAAGCACTCGTCGACCTCGTCATCGATCTCGACGGGAACGTGACCGCAGCGATGGGGGGCGCGCCGTTCAACACTGCTCGAGCCTGCGGTCGCATCGGCGTCGATGTCGGGTTCCTCGGCACGATCTCGGTCGATCGCTTCGGCACGATGCTGGCCGCCCGCCTCGACGCCGACGGCGTCTCGACCGATCACGTGATCCGCATCGACGTTCCGACGACGCTCGCGGCCGCCGAGCTCGACGAGGGTGGTGCGGCGAGCTACCGGTTCTACATCCAGGGCACGTCCGCGCCGGCGTTCGCATCCGCGCCGGCCGATCTGGCGTGTGACGTCGTGTTCACCGGCGGGTTGGGGTTGGTGTTCGAGCCGATGGCAGAGACGGTCGAGGCGTTGGTCGCCGATCTGCGTGCCCGTTCGGCGGACAGCGCCCCACTCGTCATGGTCGATGTGAACTGTCGGCCGCTGATCGTGCCGAACAGGGAGTCGTACGTCGAGCGGGTCGGACGGGTCGTCTCCCATGCCCACATCGTGAAGGTGAGCGACGAGGATCTCGCCTACCTGTCGCCCGGCGTCAACTCGCTGGTGGCGGCGCGCCGGCTGCTCGGCCAGGGTCCGGACGCCGTGTTGCTCACGGCCGGTGGAGGCGCTGCCCACGTCTTGACCGCCGAGGGCGAGACGACCGTCTCCGTCGAGCCCGTCGAGGTCGTCGACACGATCGGTGCCGGCGACTCCTTCGGCGGCGGTTTCTTGTCCTGGTGGACGATGGCGGGCATGCGTCCGGCCGATGCCGGACGTCTCGACGCACTCGTTCCGGCTGTGCGAGCGGCGAACACCGTGGCCGGCATCGTCTGTACTCGACGTGGTGCCGACCCGCCTTGGCATTCGGAGCTCCCGCCTACGTGGGCACCGTGAACGCGCTGCCGTCAGGCTGAGCGCGACGATGCAGCGACATCGAGGATGAGGTCGGTCCGACCGCGCCCGTGGTCGACGACCAGGCAGCCCAACGATGCTCCGATCCGGTGGATGGCGCGGCTGCGGTACGTCGAACGGATCACCAGTCGGGCGTAGTCCAGTCCGAGCGCGCGTTCGAGCGCCGCCTCGCAGAGCCGGGTGCCGACGCCTCGGCCGCGGCGGTCGGCCGCGACGGCGATCGCGACCTCGCCGCCTCCGTCGACACGCACGAGTCCGATGACGCGCCCACGCTCGACGACTGCGAGTCGGAATCCGCCGTGGCCAGCGAGCGCCGTGATCAGCGAGGGGAATGGCTTCGGATTGGCGCGTGCCGACGGACCGAAGTAGCGAGGCTCGGCTCGCAGGTCGGCGAGAAAGCGCACGATGTCGCGGTCGAGCGAGGGGTGATCCGCCGCGACGACGTGGAGGTCGGGACGTAGATCGGTGACAGCCATGGATCGATGGTGCCCGAGCGACGTGACGTCGCCGCCAACGCCGTGTGACCACTCTGTTTCGACTCCGCCGGGACCCGATCCCTCCGAGTGTCGGGTCGGGAAACGTTTGCCCGCTCGGCCGAGTCTCACCCATCCGGCGTTCCGGGCACTCTGGACGCGCCGCGTCAAGGTGATCGGTACTGGCTCGCCGTCATTGAATGGCAACTTGTACGTGGCAGTACAAGGATGTACAATGCGGTCGTGTCCACGATGTCTGCCAGTGAAGCACGAGCCGCTCTGCCGGAGATCCTCGACCGTGTGCTCGCCGGCGAGGAAGTGACCATCACCCGTCACGGGCGGGAAGTAGCGGTCGTCGTCCGTCCCGACGCGATCAGGGCTCGCCGCGCCGATCGAGCGTTTGGGGACGCCGAGCGATTGCGCGATCTGCTCGACCGAGCCCGGACCACCCCGCTCGCCGACTCTCCGTCAGTGAGCGCCGGGCGGGCTGCCGAACTCGTCGCCGAGGTGGCAGCGAGCCGGTCGGCGAGCTGATCGTGTGACCAGTGGACGCGTTCGACGCCGATGTCTTGATCTACGCGGCCGTCCGTGACCATCAACTCGGCCGGCGCGTCCGCGCGATGTTCCCGGTCGAGAGCACCGTGACGAGCGGTGCGGTCGCTGGTATCGGCTCCGTACTCCTGATCCCAGAGCTGCTCTCCAAGCCGATGCGCGACGGCTCCCAGGACGAGCTGGATGCGTTGGCAGCCTTGCTCGCGCGTATCGACCTTCGACCCATCGACGAGGCCCTCGCCGAGCTCGCCACATCGCTGGGAGCGGCCCATCGACTGCGTGCCGCTGACGCCGTGCACCTCGCAACCGCCGTCACGGCGGGCGCCGACCGGTTCATCACGAACAACTCCTCCGACTTCACGAAGACCATCACCGAGATCGACGTGACCTACCCCGATGAGCTCCCTGAACCCTGACTCCTCCCGGCGGTAGGTGACACCCAGTTCAATCATGGGTTCAATCATGGGTTCAATCATGGACAGCAATCTGGAAGCGGGGACGCCGACCGGCCGCCTCAAGCTCCGGGCCGGCGGTGCCTTGTGCCCACGCAGCTAGGTTCTGGTCATGGCTGAGAAGACGTTTCGGCGTGCGTATGCGGTCGAGGTCGACGGTGAAGTGATCGGATTTGTCCGAGGTCCTCGCCGGTGGGATGGCTACCTGATTGGCGAAGGACTCGTTGCCGTCGGGCTCGGCAGCCGTGACGAAGCAGGTGAGCGAGTCGCGACGGCAGCGGCGGCTTCGAGCCCTCCTTGACACAGGTTGGACAGACCGGGCCGCTGTGCCAAGCCCACATTCGCGAGCCCCGGTTTCACGCGCTGCAGGTCCGGCGGTAGCGGACAGGTGCACTCCGGCGGTGCAGTGGCTCCCTGGAACCGGCGGCGGTGGGGCTACTCGAGCTGAGTGCTGACGGCGAATATCCCGACTGGGACGACTACTGCCGGGCGATGGTCGACGATCGCCGCCTGGTCACTCACATCCCCGTCACCCACACTGCACCGGAGGCACCCACACCTGACGTCGACCGGGTCACCAACCGCCAATCGCACCGGCATCATCGACGCAGCTCGACAGCGACGTGCGATGTTCTTCGTCGCCGCCTGACGCACGACCGCCGCCGAGGATGGCCCGACGCGTCGCCCGCTGCGGTCGGCCACCTCGGTCCGCGCTCGACGACACGGCCGACGAGATCGCATGCCCCGAAACGACCACGTCTCGAACCGCGCAGCTCAAATCATCTTGAGGGAGCGGCGGTCGGCGAGGCGATCGTCGACTTCGGCGTGATCGACATGGTTCTCGTTGCCGACGACGAGGTCGGCTTGATCGAGCTCCCACGGATCGACGTAGTCTTCTTCGTCGTCGAGGTCGGGCGTCCATTCGACGGCTTCGTCGTCCCACCATCCGACGGGCAACTCGTCGACGGGGAGACCTTCGGCTTCGGTGCCGTACATGATCGGGTCGCCGTGTTGGTCGGTGGTTTCGATCGGCATCGGGCAGTCCGCCTGATACGTGCCGATCATCGCAGCCTGACCGGACGCGGTCACAGAGCCATCGGTGCCGATGACCCACTGTGCACCGTCAGGACCTTCGATCGTGAAGTGCACGACCTCCTCGGCAGCAGCCTCGGCGAGATCGAGCAGACCCTCAACCTGCTCATCGTTGAGATCGGCGAACGCCTCCAACGCTGCGGCCTCGGCCTCGGCCTTCTCGACGGGCGACGTGAACTCGGTCGACCACGGGCCCAATCCGACGGTGCACTGCTCCCGCTGAACGGCCTCCAGGACCGCCGGGTACGGGGCCATCGGCTCGCGTTCGGCGGTGCGGAGCTCGAAGTGGAGGTGCGGGATGCCGGCGTTGCCGGTCGACCCCATGAAGCCGATGATCTGACCGGCGCGGACGCGGGTGCCGACTTCCAGCGAGGAATGGACGGGACCGATCTCGCTGTTCGACAGGTGGAAGTAGTTGGCGTACAGGCCGTCGTCGCGGGTGAGCCGCAACCCGTTGCCCGCGATCCCGGACGGGTCGTCGTCGATCGCGGTGATCGCACCGTCGAACACGGCACGGATCGGCTGACCTTCGTAGCCGAGCAGATCCAAGCCTTCGTGTCGGCGAGCACCACCGTCGCGTTCGAAATGCCAGTCGTCGACGAACTCAACCGGGCCGAGCACCGGGAACGCGATCGCCGGGATCAACGCCTCGGTGTCCGACGGCAGGTAGACCGGCGCACCCTCGGACAGCAGTGAGAAGAACTTCTTCATCCACTTCGCCTGGTACTGGCGTGGCGTCAGCTTGTTGCCGGCTTCGGGGTGCGGGACGGTGTCCCACTCGGCGCCCTGCGGGACGTGACCGATGTACCAACTGACCGGGATCGTCGACACATCGTTCCCGTGCCGCTTGAGCAGGGCGGCGAACGCTTCGTACGCGAACTGGTCTTGGACTTCTGGGGGGGCGAAGACGGCCCTGGGGTAGCCGCCGTAGCCATTCCATGTCGAGTCGAGGATCTGGTACGCGCCGGATGCGGTGGAGCCGCGGGCTCGGGCGTCGTACCGGTTGCCGCTCTCCAACCAGCGGGTGGTCGCCATCGCGACACCGACGGGGACGCCTTCGGCGTACACACCGTCGTAGCTCGATGCTCGAAGCCCGGGGTCGTAGGTGTTCAGTTCGGCAGGCGTGGTGTCGATCTGCGTCGGGGTCGCTGGGGCGTCCAGCTGGCCGACGGTCTCGGGTGGTTCGCCGTCGTCCGCCTCGATGGCGGACTCGGCGGGCCGGGCCTTCTCGTGCGCCGTGGCGACGTCCGATGGCTCGTCGTCGCTCGGCGGGATCGTCGCTCCGTCATCGTCGTCCGCACCTTCGACGGGTTCGTCGACGGGTGCGGGCACGGTGGTGGGGACGGTCGGTTCCGTCGTGGGACCGGCGGCTGGCTTCTGGTCGGGTGCGTCGGTGGGTGTCGTGGTGGTGGGGGGTTCGGTTGCCTCGTCGGGCGCGGCGGTCGTGGGGGTGGTGGTTTCGCAGGCTGGTTCGTCGGCGGGTGCGGGTGTGGTGGTCGTGGGGGTGGTGGTTTCGCAGGCTGGTTCGTCGGCGGGTGCGGGTGTGGTGGTCGTGAGGGTGGTGGGATCAGTGGCGGGTTCGGTGGCGGATTCGTCGCCGGTCGGCTCGTCAACGGGCGTGGTGGTGGTCGTGGGTTCGGTCGGATCGGTGACGGGCGCGTTCGTGGTCGTGGGGGTGGGTTCGGTCGTGGGGTCGCCGGCCGGTTCCTGGTCGGGCGCCGGGGCGGTCGTGGGTTCGTCGACAGGTTCCGCCACGTGCTCCTCGACGACCTCTGCTTCCGCCGCCGGTTCGACCGCGGACTCAGATGTCGCCTCGCCGGCAACGGTGGCATGCGCGGTTGCGGCCTCCGCGACGACGGAGCCGGCAGCCACCGCGGACGCGACAACACCAGCCGCAGCGGCCTGCGATGCGGCGGAAGCCTCCTGGACGGGGACGCCGGCAGCCACTGCAGGCACGACGAGACCAGCCGCAGCGGCGGTTGCGAGCGATGCGAGCAGAGCTGGTTGACGACGACGAAACATGAGGGTTCTCCAAGGGAGGCGGGCGTTGGCTACTTGTTCTTCGGTCGCGACCTCGCGTTTCATGAACGCGCATCCCGAAGTACCTCATGTCGACAGCGTTGCTGCGTGCAACGGATTCGGCCCTGAGTGGACGGCGGGAGCGAGGCGGTCCGTTTCGGAGGCGTATGCAAGGGCGTCGAGGCCGCACAGATCGCTGGCGTCACGCGGATCCTCGAGGCGGTCGCCGTAGATGAACGCGCTGTTGCCGTGCCGCATGCAGTGGAGGCGACGCTGCTGCTCGGACACGATGACGTGTGCGAGGCACTGACCGGCTGTGGCCAGATCGACGACCATTTGTCCCCTCGGGAGCGCATGTCCACGTTGCCACCGCCACTGCGAACCCGATCAGAACCAGCAGGAAGACCACAGATACGTGTCCCATCACGTGCGGCCACTCATCGCGGACGACCGTCACCTATGTGCCTGCTTGAGATCAGGAACGAGCGAACGCTGCCTGACGCTCTCCTAGAAGTACTAGCGGATGCCGGGCGGGCCGTAGACCCCCGGCAGTCCGTCGCGGGACAAGACGACCTGCCACAGTTGGAGGTAGCGCGCCCGGAATCCGCCTGCCGAGACCAGCAGGTAGAAGTTCCACATCCGTCGGAAGCGCTGGTCGTAGCGCTCGGGCAGATCGATCCACGCGGCGGAGATGTTGGCGTACCAGGCCATCAGGGTTCGGTCGTAGTCGGGTCCGAAGTTGTGCCAGTCCTCCACGACGAGACGACCTTCGGCCGCGGTCGTGATCTGTTTCGCCGACGGGAGCATGGAGTTCGGGAAGATGTAGCGGTCCATCCACGGATCGGTGCGGTGGCTCGATCGGTTGCCGCCGATGGTGTGCAGCAGCGTCAACCCGTCCGGATCGCGCAGGCAGCGACGGACGGTGTCCATGTAGGAGCGGTAGTTCTTGACGCCGACGTGTTCGAACATGCCGATCGAGCAGATGCGATCGAACTGGTCGTCGATCTCGCGGTAGTCCTGCAGACGGATCTCGACGGGCAGTCCGGCGCAGGTCGTGCGAGCATGCTCCGCCTGCTGTCGGGACACGGTCAGGCCGACCACCTCACACCCGTGGTGCTCCGCCAGAAACCGGGCGGTGTCGCCCCACCCGCAACCGATGTCGAGCACCCGCATCCCCGGTTCGAGGGCCAGCTTGTTGGCGACGAGGGTGAGCTTGGCGAGCTGTGCCGCGTCGAGGTCGTCGACCGGATCCGATCCGCTCCAGTAGGCGCAGCTGTAGATCGTGCGTCGGCCGAGCATCCGTTCGTACAGATCGTTGCCGATGTCGTAGTGGCGTTCCCCGACGTCGAACGCACGCCGCCCCGCCTGCAGGTTTCGGAGCTTGGCCTCGGCGACGCGCAGCAATGTCGTCGGTGCAGAGAGCCGACGGGCGATCTGGGAGCGATGAGCCCGTTCGACCATCTGGTCGATCGCATCGCAGTCCCACCAACCGTCCATGTAGGCCTCGCCCAGGCCGAGCGTGCCCTGCGCGAGCACCCGTTGATACAGCCGCTCGTCGTGAACGCGGACGTCCCACGCTCGATCCCCGCCGATCAGGATGTCGGCGGGTTCGATCAATCGTTCGAAGTGGCGACGCAACTGCGACATGACGACCCCTCGGTCCAGGATACGGGCCGTTCGACCGCCTGCGTGGAGGTGTGATATCGGCCACATCGTGTTGACCTGTCGAGTCCAGTGGGGCAGGTTGTGTTCACCGGGAACCGAGACTGGTCGGGTGCGGCACGGGGTCGCACCCGACCTCGGGCATCGCGAGCGGTTCGACATCCTCGATCGTGCAGGCCGAGATCGTGGTTCCCTCAAGCGTCCGGCTCTGTCCTGATTCGTGCGTCGATGCATCTCGGTCGATGCATCTCGGAGGTGTGCTCGGCCGCCCATGACCGGGGATCTCTCCGTGTCCGACTCGCGGAGATCGACGACGAGTTGCGGCCTTGCCGTCGCCACCCGATCTCGCCGGCGCCAGTGACTCGTATCCCCGGGCGAGGGCAGGACACGACGACCCGCGATCTCCTGATGTCCTGATCTCAGACGAGATAGTGGCGGACCGCCAGTCGTTCGGCGCTGTCGTCGCCAGGGACGGGGAGCTGGCACGTCACCCGGAGGCCGGGCCACTCGACGGGAGCCAATTGCTGGTACTCGAAGGTGAGCACGCCGGCGGCCGGGTGCCGGAACCTGCGGATGCGCGTCTCGAAGTGGGCGACGTCGTGCTCGGGCCACCACGCGGCGAACTCGTCGCTCTCGGCCGCGATCTTCTCGACCAGCTCGGCCAGGTCGGGATCGCCGCGCAGCACCGTGGTTCCGGCGCGGAACTCGGCGAGCGCCTGGCGGGCGTGGATGTCCCAGTCGACGATGAGTTCGCGCGTGAACGGATCGGCGAACAGCGCCCACAGCAGATTGCGTTCGAGACCGTGGAGGTCGACGATTCGCGGGTACAGCCGCGCCTGGGCTGCGTTCCAGGCGAGGAACTCCCAGCGCGGGCCGAGGACGTACGCCGGAGCCGGTTCCATCGACTCGATCAGACGCACCAGTGCGCTCGGCGCCTCCTGTGGGGCGTCGAACGGGGCCGCCCACGGTTGTGCGAGCCCGAGCAGGTGGTCGGCGCCGGCTTCGTCGAGCCGGAGAGCCCGCCCGATCGCGCTCAACACATCGGGCGATGCGTTGATCCGCCGGCCCTGTTCGAGCCACGTGTACCAGGTGATCGAGACGCCCGCCAGCATGGCCACTTCCTCGCGTCGCAGACCCGGGATCCGGCGGCCGGGGCCGCGCGGGAGCCCGACCTGCTCCGGCGTCACCGCGTCGCGGCGCGCCCGCAGGAACTCGGCCAGCTCTGAGCGATGGTCCATCGCATCCAGTCGACCACATCGGTGGCGGCCGAACCAGGTGGCGTCACCAACCCGCTCCGCGGCCGGCCGATGCCCGGCGCGATCCGCTGAACCCCGATCGTTGTCGTCTGGCCGGCGCGCCACGCATCCCTCCGTCTCGATCGTTGTGCGAGGACTTGGCACGGCGTCGATTCCGGTGCCTGGGCGCCGCGATGTCCTCGGGCCGCGACATCACTGCCTGGTCGATCGCGGTCGATGCGGTGATGGGCGGGTGCGACCCCCGGCACCTGCTCGCCCTGATCGAAGCGGCGAGGGTCTCGTCCGCCGCATCGGGTGACGCGAGATCGCGGCGAGGTGCCTGCTCGGAGATGTCTGCTCTGGTTCGCCAGCTGCCCGATCGTGTCACTCGCGGTCGTGGTCGCCGGTCATGCCGTCGATCATCTCCCGCATGACGTCCATGTGGCCGGCGTGACGCGCGAGCTCCTCCAGCATGTGGATCATCACCCAGCGCATGGAGACCTCCTCGCCGAACCAGGCCGTGCCGGTCGCGTCGACCTCGATCTCAGCGACGGCGGCGTTGGCGGCGACGCGAGCACGCCCGTAGAACGCGATCACCTCGTCACACGACTCCTCCGCTGCGACGGCGAGGTCGGCGTCCTCGTCGTCCTCGTCGAACGGGAGCGGCTCGTGCGGCCGCCCGAACGTGGCGCAGAACCACCCGTACTCGACGGCGCCGAGATGTTTGAGGAGACCGATCGGCGAGAGGCCGGAGGGCGTGATCCTCTCGCGGAGTTGATCGTCGTCGAGACCATCGAGCTTCCACAGGATCGCATCTCGGTGTCGTTCGAGGGCGGCGAGCAGACTCTCCTGTTCGTCGCCGAGCAATGGCACGATGCGCGCCATCGGCGTGCTCCCTTCGGGGTTGACTGGAGGATGGCCGATCGTAGTCGGGGCCGACGGCCGCAAGGTGCGGCTTGTACGGTGGATCCGTGGTCGCTCTCGAGGTGCTCCTGGCCGATCTGCGGCGGTTGGTCGAGGTCGAGTCGCCCTCGCTCGACCTCGACGCGCTCGCGAAGTCGGCCGACAACCTGGCGGGCCTCATCGCCGAACGGACGGGCCGACCGGCCGAGTTGATCGACGGTCCGGCCGGCCCCCACGTCCACTGGTCGGGCGGTGGCGACCCGACGGTGCTGATCCTCGGACACCACGACACCGTGTTTCCGATCGGTGCGCTCGCCGAACGGCCCTTCGCGGTGGACGACCACCGCATCACCGGGCCAGGTGTGTTCGACATGAAGGCCGGGATCGTCCAGGCGATCCACGCCGTGGCAGCACTCGACGACGTCTCCGGGGTCGAGATGCTGTTCACCGCCGACGAGGAGGTCGGCTCGGGTTCGTCGCGCGGTGTGTTGGAGCAACGGGCGCTCGCCTGCGGCAACGTCCTCGTGTTGGAGCCCAGCGCCGACGGCGGGGCGGTCAAGACCGGTCGCAAGGGCACCGGCACCTTCGAGCTGGTCGTTCGCGGTCGGGCATCGCACGCCGGCCTCGAACCGGAAGCGGGCGTCAACTCCCTCGTCGAGGCGGCCCACCAGGTACTGCGGATCGCCACGTGGGGTGACGAGCGTGCGGGGACGACGGTGACGCCGACGGTTGCCAGGGCCGGAACCGCCGACAACGTGGTACCGGCCGAGACGTGGGTGCGCGTCGATGTGCGAGTCACCGATGCCGATGAGAAACACCGGATCGAATCGCTGATGGCGTCGCTCGTGCCGGTCGACCCGTCGGCGACGATCGAAGTGCTCGGAACGATCGGTCGGCCGCCGATGCCAGAGTCGGCGTCGGCCACTCTGTTCCCGCTCGCCCAGGAGGCCGCGCCAGGGATCAAGGGAGTTGCCGTCGGTGGTGCCAGCGACGGCAATTTCACCGCCGCCCTGGGAGTCCCGACCCTCGACGGTCTCGGTGCGGTCGGAGGCGGTGCCCATGCCGATCACGAGTTCGTCGTGACCGCGACGATGCCGGGTCGGGTCGATCTGATCGAAGGAATCCTCAGGAGGCTGCTGTGACCGACACGGTGATCCGTGTCGACCTGGCCGTTGCGCATCGACTGGCGTGGGAGCACATCGCCGCTGCAGGGAGTTGGTGGAGCGGCGTACAACGCATCGAGCTCGCCCGGACAGCCTTGCTCGCGATCGCCGACGACGATCCGCTGCCGCCGTGGGTCGGTGTCACCGCAAGTGGGCGGTTGCCGGCTGGTCGCGCCGGCCGTACCGTGCCCGACGTCGCCCACGACGTCGCCTACCGGATCGCCCGCCACGCAGCGACGATGACCGTCGACGTCTACCGCTCGGCCGCCGACCGGGTCGGAGATCTGGCGTACGTCGAACTGTGCGCCATCGTCTCGTCGGTCGCCGCGGTCGCTCACTTCTGTCGCAACATCGGAGTCGACGTCCCACCGCTCCCCGAGCCGCTGGACGGTGAGCCGACCGGGGCTCGACCCGACGAACTGGCGGACGCCGAGCTGAACTGGGTGCCGGTCGCCGCCCCGGCCGATGCGTGGCCTGCGGTGGTGCAGGCGTACACGGCCGTCCCGGGGGAGCACGCCAACACCTGGCGAATGGCATCGGCCCAGTACATGCCGTCGGACGAGATGATCCACCCCGACTGGTCGCGTCGGACTGGGGGACTCGCTCGCGCCCAGATGGAACTCGTCGCCGCGCGGGTCGCGCAGCTCCGGGAATGCTTCTATTGAACGGCGGCACACAGCAGCATGCTCAGTTGGAGCAGCACCAAGACGGGAGGCGACGCCGATCTCAGTGCAGTCGCCAACGGCACCGACGGGGTGGGACTCGAGCACGGCGATGCGCTGCTGCACTTCGCGACAGCCTGCGCCGAGCGCGACGACGATGCCTTGATGTGGGCCCGCCGCCGCCTCGTCGACGAGACCGACGCGGCGTTCATGGTCGACGCCGCTGCGGTCGCCGCGAACTTCGAGATGATGACCCGGCTCGCCGACGGCACCGGTGCGCGCATGCCGAGCGACGTGATCGGGCAACGGGCTGCGATGATCGGCGTGATGCACGCCGATCGGTTCCCGAGCCGGCGCTGAAGCCGTCGTGCTCGTCGGCGCGCCGTTTCGATCCCATCCGCCGATCGGCCTAGATTGATGCCGGGATGCGGGGACCTTCAGCCGGACGACGAACGGTCGAGTCGGGGTGGCGACGCGCCTCGACGGCGGTCCCAGCATGACGGCGTCCCGGAGCACCGGGCGGCCGGTCCGGACGATTCTGGTCGACGATCACGCGATGGTGCTCGATGCGATGACGGCCGCCATGTCGCAGCGGCGTGAGATCGAGGTGGCCGGGACAGCGAGTTCGTTCGACCAAGCCGTCGAGCTGCTGGCACTGTCCACGGTCGACGTCGTCGTGACCGACCTCCACCTGGGTGAGGATCGAGGCACCGAGCTCGTCGCACACGCCTCCCGGCTCAATCCGCCGATTCCGGTGTTGTTGATCACCGGAACCGACGGCCGCAAGGCCGTGGATGCAGCGTTGGCGTCGGGGTGCGCCGGCTTCGTCAGCAAATCGCAGGGATTCGAGCGACTGGTCGACGCCGTGTTGTCCGTGGCCAGCGGCGCTGCGGTGTTCCCGGCTGCGTTGCTGTCGGCCACCTTCGACGCAGAACGGCGCGATCGGCGGAACCTGTCGCCGCGCGAGCTCGAGATCCTGCAGCTACTGGCCGACGCCCGTCCGGTCCCGGCGATCGCCGACGAACTGCATCTGTCGGGTCACACGGTCCGGAATCACGTCAAGCGCATCCTCGTGAAGCTCGGGGCGCACTCACAGCTCGAAGCGGTCGTCGTCGCGGCTCGCGAGGGCATCGTCGAGTTCCGTTGAGGCACCCGACGGTGACAGGTCGCTGCCGCGCCGGTCGGGGTCGACGCCGGGACGGACGGCGGTGGCCTCGTCGTCGAGGAGTTCGAGTCTCGGTGGTGTGATGCTGGCTCGCACGTGGTGGGCGGTGACGCCGGCGACGACCGCGATCTCGTCGTGAGACGGCTGGTACCCGTCGTCGACCATCGAGAGCACCCGGCCCGTCCGCTCGATGTCGAAGAGCGTCGCCGCGCTCGGTCGTCCGAGGTCGCGACTGGATGCCTTCACGAACACATCCGCGGTCGTGGCGGGCACGGCCGGGCCGATCAGGTACCCCTGGATCCAGTCGCAACCCATCCGCTGGAGCAGCTGACGCTGGGACGACGAGGTGACACCTTCGGCGACGGTCGACATCCCGAATGCGGCGCCCATCTCGATCGAGGCGCGCACGATCGCCGTCGCGCCCGGGTCGTGGCCGAGCCGATCGATGAACGCACGGTCGATCTTGAGGATGTCGGCGCGGATGTCGTGGAGGTGGTGCAGCGACGAGTACCCGGTTCCGAAATCGTCGAGTGCGAGTCGAATCCCGCGCTCGCGCAACGACGACAGCTGGGCCGTCGCACGTGGTTCGCGGTCGAGCGCCTGGGTCTCGGTCAACTCCAGACACAGACCTCTCGGGTCCGCCCCGGATGCCGCCAGTCGGCGCAGGACCTGATCCGCGAAGTCGGTCTGGCGGAGCTGGCGGGCCGACACGTTCAGCGCGAGCGACGGGGCGTCTGAGCCGTACTCCGCCTGCCAGTCGGCGAGTTGCCGGCAGCCCTGCTCCAGAACGAACTCACCGATGTCGAGCATGACGGCAGAGCCCTCGACGGCCGGCAGGAACTGGCCGGCGTTGCGGACGTTGCCGTCGCGACTCACCCAGCGGAGCAGACCCTCGAAGCCGTGCAGGTGGTCGGAGCGGCTGTCGAGGATCGGCTGGAACCACAGCTCGAGCTCTCCGGCCGCGAGCGCGTCGCGGACATCGTCGAGCGCTCGGCATCGGGGGTCGCAGTCGTCCGGCTGGAGCTGCTCGTAGTGGATCGGTTCTGAGGCTCCCTGTCGGCGCCCGAGCGCGGCGGCTCGTTCGACCTGTTCGAGCGCGGTCGACGCCGACTGGCCCGGCGCGAGCGCCGTGACTCCGACCGAGAGTCGCAGGTCGAACCGATCGAGGCGGTGGTGCGTCGAGCCGTCGGTGATGGTCGACAGGCGATCGGCCATGTCGCGGATCTCGCCGGGAGCCCGGCCGGGATCGGTCAACACGACGAGTTCACCGATGCCGTCGACGCCGACGAACTCGTGATCGTCGAGCTGCTCTTGGACGCTCGCCGCGAGCGCGTGCAGGATCGAGACGAGACCTTCGACACCGTTGAGCTCGCGGAGCTCGTCGATGGCCAGGACCTTGACCATGATCAGGTGAGCAGGGCACTCCGACGAACGGACGCGCCGAGCCAGGGCATCGAGTCGAGCGAGGAGGATGTGGCGGCTGGGCAGACCGGTGAGTGCGTCGTGCGACACGACGAAATCGAGCTCCTGACACGTCTCTCGCAGGCGCCGTTCGGCGTTTGTGCGCTGGGTGACGTCACGCATAACGATCACGATCGCCGGACCGTCGGCGGACTCGACTCGTCGGCCGCCGGTCAGTTCGAGCGACCGCCAGTGGCCTTCGACGTGCGCCGCGCGGAAGGCGACGTTCGTGCGGGTCGCGTCAGTTCCGGCCCAGATGTCCGCGAGCCGATCGACGACCACCGTCCGGTCGTCCGGGTGTACGTGGTCGAGCAACGATGCGCCGATCCACTCGCTCCGCGCGCGCCCGAGCACCCGGATGTCGGCATCGACGACGTCATCGACCGTCCCCTCGACGTCGAGGACGACGATCAGGTCCGCGGACGCGCCCAGGATCGACTCGAGCAGCACGCGCGGCGGCACCTTGGGGGGAATGTGCACCATTTCATGGTGCCGTGCACCGAACGGGCTCGCGTGACCACCGTCCGTTCTTCTGATGACCTGATCGGGTCAGTGCGCATGACCTGTCGAGGTCATGCGCCCTCAGCGATCCCGGGTCGGATCGAGCTCCAATGCCCCACCCGGCGCAAGAGTGCCGACTCGACGGTACACGGCGAGCTTGTCGCGGCTGTCGGTGATGTCGAGATTGCGCATCGTCAACTGCCCGATCCGGTCGAGCGGACCGAACGCCTGATCCTCGACGCGCTCCATCGAGAGACGTTCTGGCTCGTAGGTGAACTGACCACCAGCTGTATCGACGGTGTCGACGATCGAGTAGTCGTCGCCGCGGCGCAGACGGAGCGTGACCTCGCCGGTGATCGCCGCACCGACCCATCGCAGCAGCGGTTCGCGCAGCATCAGGCTCTGAGGATCGAACCACCGGCCCTCGTACAGGAGTCGGCCGAGGCGGCGACCCATCGTCACGTAGTTCTCGATGGTGTTCTCGTTGTGGATCGCGGTGATCAGGCGCTCGTAGGCGATGTGGAGCAGCGCCAGCGCCGGGCCCTCGTAGATGCCGCGGGATTTCGCCTCGATGATCCGGTTCTCGATCTGGTCGCTCATGCCGAGCCCGTGACGACCACCGATCGTGTTCGCCGCGAGCACGAGATCGACCTGTGACGCGAACGTCTGGCCGTCGATCGCGACCGGCCAACCCTCTTCGAAACGAATGACGACGTCCTCCGCCACGATCTCGACCTCGGGGTCCCAGTGGGCCACCCCCATGATCGGTCGCACGATCTCCATCCCGCTCGACAGTTCCTCCAGTTCCTTCGCCTCGTGGGTCGCGCCCCAGATGTTGGCGTCGGTCGAATACGCCTTCTCGACCGAATCGCGATATGGCAGGTCGCGCGCGGCGAGGAACTCGCTCATGCCGGTGCGCCCGCCCAGCTCGTCGACGAAGGCCGGATCGAGCCAGGGCTTGTAGATCCGTAACGCCGGATTGACCATCAGGCCGTACCGGTAGAACCGCTCGATGTCGTTGCCCTTGTAGGTCGAACCGTCGCCCCAGACGTCGACACCGTCCTCCTTCATCGCCCGGACGAGGAGGGTGCCCGTGACGGCGCGTCCGAGCGGCGTCGTGTTGAAGTACGTCCGCCCGGCCGTGCGGATGTGGAACGCGCCGCACTGGAGAGCCATCAGCCCCTCACGGACGAGCTCGTCACGACAGTCGACCAGCCGCGCCTCCTCAGCGCCGTACAGCTTGGCTCGCCCCGGCACTCCCGACAGGTCGGGCTCGTCGTATTGGCCGAGATCGGCGGTGTACGTGTACGGGATCGCGCCGTGTTCGCGCATCCAGGCCACGGCGGCCGACGTGTCGAGACCGCCCGAGAAGGCGATCCCGACTCGGTCACCGACCGGCAACGACATCAGGACGTTCGACATGGGCACCGAACCTATCGGGCGTTGCTCGACTGTCAGGCGGGGCGAACCTCGCCGTCCGGCGACGACGCGTGCGGTGCACGTCGGTATGTGCCCGACAGCGCGGCGAGCGACAAGCCGGCGCCGGCGGCGGCGGTGATCAGTTCGACGACGGCGAGCGACGACACGTACCCGAGATCGACGAGGCCGATGCCCGCGATGACGGCCGAGGCACCCAGCCCGAACCAACCGAGCCAACGGATGTTGTTGACCGTGCCCAGCACCATCAACACGGGAGCGACGAACGGAGCGAGGCGAATCGGAAGCGGCCGGGGCGTCGCACGGGGCCCGAGCCACCAGGTCGACAGACCGATCTGAACGCTCGCGTTCCAGACGGCCGCGAGCGCCATCGTCACCCCGATCCACCCGAGCGCCATCGTCACGCGCCACCCGAGCGACAGTTCTCCGGCGCGCGGCGGCCGTGTGGTGAGGAGCGGGTCGGGCGTCTTCGGCGGCTCGTTCGAGGACGGGGCGGTGTCGGAGGAAGACCGGTCGCCGGGAGCGGGAACGGACGGAGGAGTCGCGAGTGACGTGACGGGTGATGGCCGCTCGGGTTCTCGGTCAGCGGTCGGCTCTGGCACGCTGCCGACTCTAGGGGCAACCCCGCAATCGGCGACGTCGGAGCAGACGCCCAGTCGAGGTTCGGATCGGCCGCTACCCTCGCCGGTCATGACCACCACGTCCGGCGATGTCGGGCCCTTCGAGACGTTCCGGAAGCTGTCGGTCTTCTATCCGATGTGGAACGAGGAGGACTACGTCGAGCGCGCCCTCACCTTCGGGCGGCGCGCTTGCGAGAACCTCCAGGCCAGCGGCGACATCGTCGACTACGAGCTGATCGTCATCGACGACAAGTCGACCGATCGAACCGGGCCGATCGCCGACCGCCTCGCCGCCGAGGATCCTCACGTCCGGGTGATCCACCACGAGCGGAACCGGAAGCTCGGTGGTGCGATGAAGACGGGGTTCCGGGCCGCGACCGGTGATCTCGTTCTGTACACCGACGCCGACCTGCCGTTCGACATGGCCGAGTTGCCGCGTGCCGTCAGGCTGTTGCGCGAGTACGAGGTCGACATCATCAGCGCCTACCGCTTCGACCGCACCGGCGAGGGGCTGCTGCGAGCCGTCTACACGTGGGTGTACAACGGCTTGATCAAGGCGTTGTTCGGCGTGAAGGTGCGAGACATCAACTTCGCGTTCAAACTGTGTCGTCGCCGCATCTTCGACGACATCGAGCTGCGTAGCGAGGGTTCGTTCGTCGACGCCGAGCTGGTGATCCGAGCGACGCGGCTGGGGTACGAGATCATGCAGATGGGTGTGGACTACTTCCCGCGCACCCGCGGACAGTCGACGTTGAGCTCGCCCGGCGTGATCGTCATGATCCTGCGCGAGATGTGGTCGCTGCGGAAGGATCTCGAGAGCATCGAGAAGGTGCGCTGACCGTTCACCACGACCGCTGTGATCGGATCGCGGCCCGCGGCCCGAAAATCGGGAAGAACCGCGGCGGCCGCTGAGTTTCCCACGGGTAGCCTGGGGTCACCACGTGACCCACGTCGCCACACCCCCCGCCATCCCGTGAACGCTCGTCCCCGCCCTCAGAACAACGTCGCCCGATGGGTGCCCGTCGGCGCGGCCGGAGGGTTGCTGGCCGCCGTGATCGCGGCAGGCGTCATCAGCGGCGGCAGCGACGGATCCGGTGCGACGACCACCACCGTGGGCAGCGTGGCCGGGTCCGCGCCGGCCGGTTCCTCCCTGCCGCTCGCACTGACCGATCTCCCCGACTCCGACGGCCCGATCTCGACCGAGAACTACGACGACCAGATCGGCGACGCCGGTGCCGCTGTCGCGAAGGTGCCGCTCGATCGCACCCTTTCCAACGGGTTGGCGGGCGACGACGTGACGCGCGTGCAGCAACGACTGAAGGACCTCGCGTTCGATCCGGGGCCGGTCGACGGCATCTTCGGCACCATGACCCGACAATCGGTGTGGGCGTTCGAGAAGCTGGTGATGGGCGTCCCGCGCTCGGACGCGACGGGGATGGTCACCCCCGAGATGTGGGACCGCATGCAGGACCCGATCCAGATTCGGCCGCGCCGCCCGACCGGTGGTCTCGCCGATCACACCGAGGTGTACCTGCCCGAGCAGGTCATGATCGTCTTCCATGCCGACGAGCCGGTCCTCGTCACCCACATCGCCTCGGGCGAGCTCGACGCCGACGGTGAGCCGGCGAAGTACTGCGAGACCATCTCGATCGACACCGACGCCAACGGGAATCCCCTGCCCGAGCGGGAGGAGAAGGCGATCTGCGGGTTCTCCAAGACGCCACCCGGAGTGTTCGAGGCGTATCGCAAGATCGAAGGCACTCGCGATGGGCCGTTGGGGTCGATGTGGGATCCGATCTACATCAACTACGGCATCGCCATCCACGGTGCCGACAGCGTTCCGCTGGAGCCGGCGTCGCACGGTTGCATTCGTGTGAACCGGAACATCGGTGGGTATCTGCAGGACATCCTGGAGCTCGGCGACCGCGTCCTGATCTGGGACGGCAAGAAGGAGCCAGAGCAGCAGTCCGATCGCGACATGTTGCCGGTGTTCGACTTCCCCGATCCCGACGCCACGACCACCACCACGACCACCACCACGACCACGACGACCACCACCACGACGACCGTGGCCCCTGCGACGACGGTGGCTCCGGCCACGACCGACGCACCGAGCCCGACCACCACCACCACGACCGCGCCGACGACGACGACATCGACGACGGTCGCACCCGCGACCACCGTCGAATCGGCCGACGAGCTCTGATCGCCGACCCCGGATCGGGGTTGCGCAGGTGTCGTCAGCCGATCAGCGCGTCGCACGCGGCGAGGCCGCCGAGCACACCCGTGCGGAACGCGTCGATCTTCTCGAACGGGCTCCCGACGACGTCGACGTTCGCACCCTGATCGCCGACCAGGATGGCCATGCGAATCGCTTCGTCGAGATCGCCGGGCGAGCTCTGCACGGTGTCGGACGTGCCGTCGCCGTCTCGATCCCCCTGTCGGGGCGTGTTGCCCTGGGCATCGGGCGTGATGTCGCGGACCCAGGCTCCCGTGAAGCAATCGCCGACCAGCGACCGGGCCTCGCCGCTCAGCGGGCTCTCGATCTGCTCCTGAACGAACTCCGCCCAACCGATGCCGTAGAAGTAGCCGAGCGTGAAGTCTCCGAAGGAGCGGTACAGCTCGAGCACCTGGGGTTCGTCGTACACGACCGTTCGGTCCTGTGGGCACACGACGACCTCGCTGGCGAGCGTCACGAGCCCGTCGCACGTGAAGCCGTCGAGGTCGTCGACGGCGACCGCGTCGACGGCGTCGAACTCGGCACCCAACGCCGTCTCCCAGAAGTGGTTGATGTCCTGCTCGAGGAACTCCGGCGCAGGTGTGCAGGCGTCGATGACCTCCTGGCTGACGCCGGTACCCTCCAGCTCCGAGCACTCGTACGGCGCGTTCCCGCCGAGGAGCTGGTCGAGCGAGAGCGGCTGGAACTGGTTCGGCATCAGGGGCAGCGGGTCGTCCAACAGCTCAGCGCAGCGACCGGGGCCGTCGAGGAACCCCTCCTGGAAGGCGCCCACGCGGTCGAACGCCGAACCGTGACCACCGGGGACGAACTGGTCCGTACCGACCGGGTCCCGCACGCTGAGCATCGCGAGCAGCCCGGCACGGATGTCGCTGTCGCCGAGTCGGAGCAGCGGAGACTCGCCACGGTACGCCTGTCCCGTCCACGCACCGGCGAAGCAGTCGGCCTGCTGCTCGGTGAAGATCGTCGCCGTGAACCCCTCGAGCGCTCCGATGCGGGCCTGGATCGCATGGCCGTACTCGTGGGCGAGGACGACGCCCATCACCGCTGATCCGTATTCGTCGGCGAGCGGGGTGAGCAGGCTGTTGAGCTCGTCGTCACCATCGTCGTACGCCATGAAGTCGCCGAACTCGCAGTAGAACGCGACGTACAACTGCAGATCGGCGTAGTCCGTGCGCCGCTCGCCGCATCCGGGGATCGACGTCTCGCGCTCGGGGTAGCCCGCGTACACCCCTCCCTCGAGCGGTTCGAACGGTTCGCCGTACACCGCAGGGTAGGAGTCGGTCCACCACCGCTCGATGTCGGTGAAGGCGACCGCCACGAACTCGTCGTGGTCGCGTGCCGGTTTGTTCCCGTCGACATCGACGACGTCGGTGAACGGGATGCTCACCGACAGCTCGGGCTCGATGATGGGTGGGAGTCGGCTCGGTCGGCTCGGTCGGCTCGGTCGGCTCGGTCGGCTCGGTCGGCTCGGTCGGCTCCGGACCATCGGTCGGCGGGACATCGGTGGCCGCCGGGGTGTCGACGGTGTCGTTGGGTTCCAGCGCGACCGTCGCGTCGCCGGGCTGGTTGGGCGACGCCGAGATGGTGATGACCGCCGGATCGGTGCCACACGCTGCCAACAGGCCGCCGGCGACCACGAGCAGCGCGAAGCGGCGATTCCGTGTCACGGCGACCGAGTGTACGGGCGTGTGACCGGCAGGTCCGTTCGCGCTCAGCGGGTTCTCAGGTGCCGGCCGTTCGGCGCCGGCGCCGAGGTCGGATCAGGATCGGTCGAGGACACCGAGCATCTCGCCGATCTCGCCGCGCTGCCCCGAGGCCATCGACGCCGCCATCTCCCTGACCTCGTCGCTCTTCGCGTTCTCCGCTGCGAACTCCGCCATCTCGATCCCGCCTTCGTGGTGTTCGATCATCAACCGGGCGAACAGTTCGTCGGCAGCGCGGCCGCCGAGACGTCCGAGCTCGTCGAGCTCGTCGTCGGTCGCCATCCCGGGCATCTGCCCCGGTTGGGCCGACATCCCCATCCAGAGCATCGAGGCATCGGTCTCGTTGATCTCGGTCTCGCCGAACCCGCGCAGGAGCTGGATCATGCGGCCGACCTCGAGGCTCTGACCGACGATGATGCTTCGCGAGATCGTCGCGAGCCCTGGGTCGATGTCGTCACGCGACCGGTAGATGAAACTCATCAGCACCGCCTGCTCGTGGTGCTCGCGCATGTCCTGGAGGAACCCGGTGTCGACGTCGTCGTGCTGGAGCTCGGACCGGCTGTCGCCGACCATCCAACCGATCATCGCGGCCAGGATCGCGGCGGTCAGCACGAGGGTGACGATGTTGGCCGGATGTTGCCACCAGGGCAGCACGACAGCGCCCTCGTCGTCACCGCCGCCGTCAGCCCCGCCCGCGGGAGGGGGGTCGCCGCCGTCTCCGAGATCGCGTTCGGCCGCACGACGGTCGAGCTCCATCAGCTGGTCGAACGAGAGATCGGCTGTCTCTTCGGCGCGGGCGTCCATCCGACCAGTCTGCCACCGGTCGCTGCCGATCGGGTGTGGTCTGGTACGACGCGCCGTCGGCTCGAACGGTACCGTCGGCCCATGGGGAGCAACGGCCGCGTCGGCCGACCAACGGCGGGCGATTCGGCCGAGACCCGGCGCCGGATCCTCCAGGCGGCCCGCGTCCGCTTCGCGCGCGACGGCTTCCGTGCGACGACCAACCGGCTGATCGCAGGGGACGTCGGCATCACGTCGGGCGCGATCTATCACTACGTCGAATCGAAGGCAGAGCTCTACGCCGCCGTGTACTGCGACACGGTCGATCACGTCTACACCGAGCTCGAGCGGGCTGCGGCTGGTGAACGACACCTTCTCGAGCAGTTCAGCGCCGTCCTCCGACGAGCATGCGAGCTCCAGATGGACGATCCCTCGATCACCGGGTTCATCGTGGCCGTGGCCCAGGAGACCCAACGACAGCCCGACCTGCTGGCCTTGATGACCCCGCAGCGTGGCCGACACCTGCGCTTCTTCACCGGGTTGGTCGACGCCGCGGCGAAGCGGGGTGAGCTCCAGCCCGACGTCGATCGACGCGCCCTGGCCGATCTCCTCGGATCCGTGCTGACCGGCCTGGCGCGCATGTCGGCTGCCGCCGGTGATCCGGCCCGCTACACGGCCGCTGTCGAGGTGCTGGAGCGTTTCTTCGACGGCACGCTGGTCACCGCCGACGCCTGAGCGCAGCGATCAGCCGCCGAGCTCGATGCACTCGAAGATCTCCTCCGGCGGGCCTTCGGCCAACGTCGCGGGATCGACGTCGCCGAGCACTCGCTTGAGGCAGTCGGCGTCGACCCCCTCGTCGCCGATCTCGGCAACCATCTGATCGACGAGGGCGTCGGTGTTCACGCAGCCGAACATCTCAGTCGCGAGCTCGTCGGCTTCGGCGCTCAACTGGGGTTCGCCGTCGGGTCCGGCTTCGACGATCTTCTTGGCGTCGTCGTCGCTCAGCTTGGCCGCGGTCGCTCGCACGCACTCCTCGTCGAGCTCGAAACCCTCCTCGTCGGCTGCCGCCGCGAGCATCATGTCGGCAGCCTCGTCCTGTTGTCCGCCGGAACCGCCGCACGCGGCGAGGGTGAGCGTCGCGATCGCGAGCGAGCTGATGAGTCGTGTGCGCATGGGGCACTCCTTGCTGATCGTTTGGTGATCCTACGTGGTCGTTGAACCGCTTCCAGCGGTCATCGGCGCGACGTTGGCACATCATGAGGCGTAGAACCCGGATTTTCGACCACGACGAGGGCCGTGCCGGCGAGAGCGACGCCGTGACGATCTGTAGCTCGTCCGAGGCTCAGCTCCTCAGCGCACGGGAACCGGCGCGGCCACCGCCTCGGGCCGATTCGTCCGGACCATGTCGATGGTGACCAGCACCAATGCGGTCCAGACCAGCACGAAACCGATCACGCGGCTCACCGGCAGCGACTCTCCGAACGCCAGCCAGCCCAACAGGAAGTTGATGAGCGGGACGAGGTAGTTGGTCGGGCCGAGCAGCGTGAACGGCACTCGCTGGGCGGCGAACGCGAACAACAGCAGCGGGATCGCCGTGATCGCACCGGATCCCGCGAGGAAGGCCCAATCGCTGCCGGTCGCCTGATCGGGGATGCCGCCGCCGCGCAGGAACCCGAGGGCGACCAGACCGAACGCCGGCGCGACGAGCACCAGCAACTCGCCGGTCAGGCTGGCGACCGGATCGAGGGGTACCCGACGCTTGGTGAGGCCGTACCACGACCAACTGGTTGCGAGCAGCAGCGCGACCCAGGGCACGCGCCCGTACGACACGATCAGCACCGCGACCGCGACGACGGTGCACACGATCGACCACTGCTTCCACCGCGTCAACCGCTCGCCGAGGACGAACACCCCGAGTGCCATCGTGCCGAGCGGTGCCATGAAGTAGCCGAGGGCGGTCTCGATCACCCGGTCGTTGACCACGGCCCACACGTAGGTCGTCCAGTTCACGGTGAGGAGCAGCGACGCGAGACCGATGCGGAGCGCGACCGGTCGATCCGTCATCGCCGCCCGAAGCGACGGCCAGCGACCGGTGACGATCAGTACACCCGTCATGAGCACCCCGGCGGTCGCGACCCGCCATCCGATCAGCTCAACGGCGTCGAGCCCCGTGAGCTGCTTCCAGTAGATCGTCAGGAGCCCCCACAGCACGTACGCGGTGATCGCGGCCTGGAGGCCCCTGAGCTGATCTCGATCCATCGGCAACGCACGATACGGCTCCGCCGTCCCGAGCCCGAGCGGGATCCGAACGCCGCGAGGCGCCGGTGCCAGACTCGTCGGATGGACATCCGAGTCGGTCCCGACCCGTCCGCCCGCGCGGCGGCGTGGATCGCTCGTCGACTTCGCGACGCCGTTCGTCGGCGCGGAAGCGCGTCGGTCGCACTGAGCGGAGGCAGAACTGCGCCGCCGATGATCGGCGCGCTGATTCGACTCGACGTACCCTGGCGGTCGGTCGGTGTCTGGCAGGTCGACGAACGGGTCGCGCCAGACGGCCACGGCGCTCGCAACGCCCGTCAGCTGGACCCGTTGGCCGAGTTGCCGTGCCGGGTACGTGCGATGCCGGTCACCGCACACGACCTCCGCAGAGCGGCGCGCCGCTACGCGGCATCGCTCCCGGACCGATTCGACATCGTCCACCTGGGGATCGGCGACGATGGTCACACGGCCTCGTGGCCGCCGGGCGACGACGCGACGCGAGATTCCGGTCGGCCGGTCGAGGTGGTCGACACGTTCCACGGGTGGGAACGGATGACGCTCACCGCGAGCGTCGTGAACGGCGCACGCAGTCGGCTGGTGCTCGCCACGGGCGCGTCGAAGCGTCCCGTGGTCGAACGATGGCTGCTCGCCGATCGCACACTGCCGATCACGGCGCTGCGTCGGTCGAGCACCTGGGTCTTCCTCGACGGTGACGCCGCGCCGACGGAGGCCGTCCACCCGCGTTGAGTCATCGGCTCCTCCGTCGACCGTGCGCACCTCCGGACGACGTGGCCGTGCCGGGCGGTGCCGGGCGGTGCCGGGCCGTGCCCGCCTCCGTTAGCGTCGTGCGAGTGACTGGTATCCCACCCGACTCCGTTCGCAGCCTGACCGATCTCTTCGCCGACGATCCCGAGCGTGCCGCGCGGTACGTCGTCGAGGCCGGTGATCTCCGCATCGACTATTCCAAGCAGCCGATCGACGACGTCATCGTGGAAGAACTGATGGCGCTTGCCGAAGCGGCCGGTGTGGTTTCGCGCCGGGACGCGATGTTCTCCGGCGAGCACATCAACGCCACCGAGGATCGCGCAGCGCTCCATACGGCGCTGCGAGCGCCCCGGGGCTCCGTCGTCGAGGTCGACGGCGAGAACGTCGTTCCTGCGGTCCACGAGGTGCTCGATGCGATGGCCGCCTTCTCCGATCGGATCCGTGCCGACGAACGCATCACCGATGTCGTCAACATCGGGATCGGAGGATCCGATCTCGGGCCTGCGATGGCAGCCCGAGCGCTCGAGGCCTTCCGACAACCCCGTCTGCGGGCGCACTTCGTGTCGAACGTCGATGGCGCCGACATCGACACGACGCTGCAACGACTCGATCCGGCCTCGACGCTCTTCATCATCGCGTCGAAGACCTTCGGCACCATCGAGACCCTCACCAACGCTCGAACTGCCCGCGACTGGCTGGTGGCCGAGTTGGGTGACGGCGCCGTCGCCGAGCACTTCGTCGCGGTGTCGACGAACGCCGAGCGGGTGGCCGAGTTCGGGATCGACACCGCCAACATGTTCGGATTCTGGGACTGGGTCGGTGGTCGCTACTCGGTCGATTCCGCGATCGGGCTCTCGCTGATGATCCTCATCGGACCGGAGGCGTTCGGACAGTTCCTGGCGGGGTTCCACACCATCGACGAGCACTTCCGCCACACACCGATCTCCGAGAACGGTCCCGTCCTGATGGCGATGATCGGCGTCCTGCACAGCGACGTGCTCGGCCGCGACACGAAGGCCGTGCTGCCGTACGCCCAGGAGCTCGCACGGTTCCCGGCCTACCTCCAGCAGCTCGACATGGAGTCGAACGGCAAACGCGTGCGGCTCGACGGCACGCCGGTGGCCGGCGACACCGGGCCGATCGTGTGGGGGGAGCCCGGTACCAACGGCCAGCACGCCTTCTATCAACTCCTGCATCAGGGCACACGGGTGGTTCCGGTCGATTTCATCGGGTTCGCCACCCCGAACCATCCCTATCGACATCACCACGATCTGCTGATGGCGAACCTCTTCGCGCAGGCGGAGGCGCTCGCCTTCGGGCGTACGAACGATGCCGAACCGCACCGTGATTTCCCGGGCGATCGGCCGAGCACGATGATCCTGGCCGACCGTCTGACACCATCGGTGCTCGGTCAGCTGATTGCGTTGTACGAGCACATCGTCTTCGTCCAGGGCGTCGTCTGGGGGATCAACAGCTTCGATCAGTGGGGCGTCGAACTCGGCAAGGAGCTCGCCAACCGGATCACGCCCGAGCTGACCGGCGAGCCTGATCCGATGCAACACGACGCGTCCACGAACGCAGCGATCGCCTGGTACCGAGAGCGACGTCGATGACCGAGCCCGTCGAGCCGGTCGCGACCTATCGATTCCAGCTCACCCCGTCGTTCCGCTTCGACGACGTGATCGGCCTGCTCGATCACGTCCGACGGCTGGGCACCAGTCACGTCTACCTGTCGCCGATCGCGCAGTCCGTGCCCGACTCCACCCACGGGTACGACGTGGTGGATCACACCCGCGTCCGAGCGGAGTTCGGCGGCGAGGTCGGGTTCGAGCGCCTGCTCGACGAGGCCGTGTCACGGAAGATGGCGATCGTGTTCGATCACGTCCCCAACCACGTCGCCGCCTCGCACCCCGACCTCAACCCGTGGTGGTGGAGCGTGCTGTGCAACGGACGGGAATCCGATGCCGCGAACTGGTTCGACATCGACTGGGACGCGGCAGGCGGCCGGGTGATCCTCCCGGTGCTCGGCGCACCGATCGACGATGTGGTCGCGGCCGGCGACCTGGTCGTCGACGGCGAAGTGCTCGTCGTGCACGGCCATCGACACCTGCCGCTGGCGCCGGGGACGGAGGGTCTCGATCTCCCGGCCCTGCTCGACGCGCAGCACTACGTGTTGCAGCACTGGCAGGAGCCCGCCCGCAACGTTCGCCGGTTCTTCACGATCGACGACCTGGTTGCGGTACGGGTCGAGGACGCCGATGTGGCCTCCGTCGTCGACACCTTGCCGGAGCGATATGCCGGCCACTCCGGCTTCGGTGGGGTTCGTGTCGACCACGTCGACGGCCTCGCGGATCCGGAGCGGTATCTGCGGGGGCTGCGAGCGCGGATCGGCGAGCGTGCCTTGCTGTGGGTCGAGAAGATCGTCGTCGCGGGGGAGTGGTTGCCCGCCGCGTGGCCCGTGGACGGAACCACGGGGTACGAGTTCATGCGCTCGGTCGACCAGGTCCTGTTGGCCCCCGGCGCTCGACCGGTGTTCGACGAGTTGTGGTTCGACGCGACGCACGACGACCGACCGTTCCACGACTGGGAGCGTGAGGCGCGAAGTGAAGTGATCGACGGGGCGCTCGCTCCCGACGTCGAACGCCTCACGCGTGTAGCAGTCCGGGCAGTCGTGGGCGACGGCGACGCGATCGGCCGCGAGGTGCGAGCCCTGACCGTCGGACTTCCCCGGTACCGCACCTACCTCCCGTCCGACCCCGATGCGGCCGGGTTGATCGGCCACCTTCGTGCCGGGCCCGTGGCGCGTGCGCTGCTCGATCCGGTCGGACCGGCCCAGATCGAATTGCGGACGCGCTGGCAGCAACTCACCGGACCCGTGATGGCCAAAGGTGCCGAGGACCGCTCGTTCTACCGGTACCTCCGCTTGGCGGCGCTGTGCGAGGTCGGTGGTGATCCGGGAACGTTCGGGATCACTCCGGACGAGTTCCACGCGGACAACGTCGAACGCCAGAGGTCGTGGCCGCGGGCGATGCTGGCTTCGTCGACCCACGACACCAAGCGCTCCGAGGACGTCCGGGCGCGATCCGCTGCACTGACCTGGCTCGCAGCTGCCGTTCCGGCGCGGGTCGCGGGGTTCCTGCGCGGTTGGACGACAGAGCTCGCGGGCCGCACGGGTGTCGATGTGGCGACTGCGTCCCTCGCCGCTCAGACCGTCGTCACCACCCCGGGCCTCGACGCCGATCGGCTGCGCGAGTACCTCGTGAAGGCGGCACGCGAGGCGGCCACCCACACCGATTGGACCGGACCCGACGACGAGTACGAGGAACGACTCGCCGAGCTCGCCGCGTTGGCGGCGTCGGTCGACTCGGAGCCTCAGCTGGGGCTCGACACGATCGCGCCCGGTGTCTCCCTGGCGGCGACGACGCTCCGGCTCACGTCGCCCGGCGTCCCCGACGTCTACCAAGGCTCGGAAGGATTCGTCTTCCGGCTCGTCGACCCCGACAACCGCGTGCCCCCGAACTGGGACGAGCTGGATCGCGCCGCGCGCGACGACCGGACCGTGGCAGAGCTGTGGTCCCAGAACGATCCGGCCGTCAAGACGGCCCTCGTGCGCGAGCTGCTCACGCTCCGTCGTCGCCGTCCCGAGTCGTTCGGTCCGGTCGGCAGGTACGAACCGATGGCCGTGGCATCAGGGGCGATCGCCTACACACGGGGTGACGACGTCGTCGTCGCAGTGCGTCGAGGCGCAGCGGAGGTGACCGGGACGCTCACGTTTCCCCCGGGCGACTGGTACGACGTGCTCGATCCGCAAGCGCCCACGCTGTCGGGCACGGTCGACGCAGTGGCCGTCGTCGGCTCGGGCAGCGAGCAGACGCTGCCGGCGGCGGTCTTCGAACGCGACTGATCACGACACGTGGTCGCCGGCGACGATCAGTGCGACCGTCCACGGGGCGACGCGGATTCGTCCGATCTCGAAGGTCGTGGCGCCGTCGCCGCCCCAGATCTCCGCATCGCTGGCGAACTCGATCGTTCCGTCGGTGGCGAGATCGGCCGGATCGTCCGACTCGTTGATCGCGACGGTCGTCGCGACGCCGTCGAGCCGACGGCGGATGACGACGATTCCGCCGACCTGCTCGACCCGTTGCGACGCTCGCGGCGAGGAGATCGCAGCGACCTCCCGACGGAGCCGCACGAGCTCGGTGTACATCGCCACCAATCTCGGATCGCCGGCCGAGGGGTCGAGCACGGCCGACTCGAACGTCGAACGAGCGCCGGGCTCGGGGACCTCGACGGACCAGTCGGCGCCGGCGAACTCGGCGCGTCGACCTTGGTTGGTGGCCTCCAAGACGTCGGGATCGGTGTGGTCGACGAAGAACGGGAACGGGCGCAGCTCGCCGTACTCCTCGCCCTGGAACAGCATCGGTGTCGAGGGCGACAGCAGCACCGCTGCTGGAGCGAACCGACGCTGAGCTGGGGTGATGTGGTGATCGGGACGATCTCCGGCCGGTCGGTTGCCCACCTGGTCGTGGTTCTGGCTACAGACCACGAAGCGGTTCGGCGCGACGTCGTCGACCGGTCGACCGTGCCGACGGCCGCGTGCGACGGAGTACTGGCCGCGGAACTTCCAGCGGTGGGTCACGGTGTCGGCGAGCTCGCCGGGGGTGCCCTCGTAGTCGGCGTAGTACGAGCGGTGATCGCCCGTCATCGCCACTCGGAGGGTGTGGTGGATGTCGTCGCACCACACCGCGTCGAATCCGATGCCGTCGCGCTCGGTGGGATGGAGCTGGCGTGGATCGTTGTCGGACGACTCGGCGATCAGGACGATTCGACGGCCGGCCGGACGAGCCGCGGCCCGGGCAGCGCCGCAGATCTCGGCCCAGAACGGATTGGCGGTCGGGTCGACGATCGCGTGCACGGCGTCGAATCGGAATCCGTCGACGTGGAAGTCTCGGATCCAGCGTTCGACGTTCTCGACGAAGAACCGGCGCACCCCGTCGCTGTGAGCGCCGGCGACGTTGATCGCCGGACCCCACGGCGTCCGGTAGTCGTCGGTGAAGTACGGACCGAACTCCGGGAGGTAGTTCCCCTCCGGACCGAGATGGTTGTAGACGACGTCGAGGATCACGGCCAGCCCGAGACCGTGGGCGGCGTCGACGAAACGGGCGAGTGCCTCCGGTCCACCGTAGGTGTGGTGGACCGCGAACGGCAGCACCCCGTCGTAGCCCCAGTTGCGCTCGCCGGCGAACTCGTTGACCGGCATCAGCTCGACGGTGGTGATGCCGACGGCCGCGAGTCGAGGGAGCTCGGCGATCGCCGAGTCGAGTGTGCCACCCGGCGTGAAGGTGCCGACGTGCAACTCGTAGAGCACGGTGTCGTCGAGTCCGATGCCGCGCCAGCCGTGGTCGGTCCAGTCGAACCGGCCGGAGTCGACGACTGCCGACGCCGCATGCACACCGTCGGGCTGCCATCCGGAAGCCGGGTCGGGCCGCGGCGCGCCGTCGTCGATCGACCACCAATACCTCTCCCCGTGCCCCACCCCATCGACCCCAACCCCCCAGACTCCCCGTTCTGTCTGCGTTGTAGCGGGAAGAGAACGATTGGAAGCAGACAGAACGAGGGTGACGGACGTGGCCGTCGGGGCCCAGACGACAAATCGGGTCGCGCCTCCGACGACGGTGGCCCCGAGCCGTAGGTCGGTCGCCGCGTCGGTCACGCGCTCCGCTTCCTCGGTGCCCGCTTCGCAGCGCGCTTGGTCGGGTGGTCGTCGGCGGGCGCAGCATCCGTCTCGCGCAGCAGGATCAGTGACCGACTCGTGACCGGCAACAACGCACCGGCGTCGACGTACTGCGACGGGCGCTCGGGGGTGCCGGCGTCCGGGTCGGCGCTGTCGAACTCGACGACCCAGCGATCGCCCCAGCGCGCGTCGGGCAGGTGCCAATCGAGATCGAGTTCGCTGGCGTTGAACAGGACCATGAACGTGTCGTCCGTGATGCGGCCGCCATAGGGGTCGGTGGCTTGGATCGACCGGCCGTTGATGAACACGCCGACCGACTTCGCGTACCCGGACTCCCAATCCTCGTCGCTCATCTCGTCACCGTCGGGTCGGAACCAGGCCATGTCGTCGATGCCACGGATCTGACGACCCTGGAACCAACGCCGACGGCGGAACACCGGGTGGTCGTTCTGGATCCGTACCAGCCGCTTGACCCAGTCGAGCAGCTCGTCGTCGACGTTCTCCCAGTCGTGCCACGAGATCTCGCTGTCCTGGCAGTACCCGTTGTTGTTGCCGCCCTGGGTGCGTCCGATCTCGTCGCCACCGGACAGCATCGGGACGCCCTGCGACAGCAGCAGCGTCGCGATCAGGTTGCGCTGCTGGCGGGCACGCAGCTCCAGGATCGCCGGATCATCGGTCGGGCCCTCGACCCCGTGGTTCCACGAGCGGTTGTGCGATTCGCCGTCCTGGTTGTTCTCGCCGTTCGCCTCGTTGTGCTTCTCGTTGTACGACACGAGATCGGCGAGCGTGAACCCGTCGTGGCACGTCACGAAGTTGATCGACGCCATCGGTTTGCGGGTGTCGGCCTCGTAGAGGTCGGAGCTGCCGGTGAAGCGGTACCCGAACTCGGCCAGCGTGGCGGGCTCACCGCGCCAGAAGTCACGGATGGTGTCGCGGTACTTGCCGTTCCACTCCGACCAGTGGGGCGGGAACTTCCCGACCTGGTAGCCGCCCTCACCGACGTCCCAGGGCTCTGCGATCAGCTTCACCTGCGAGATCACCGGATCCTGTTGCACGATGTCGAAGAAGGCCGAGAGCCGGTCGACCTCGTACAGCTCGCGTGCCAGCGCCGACGCGAGATCGAACCGGAACCCGTCGACGTGCATGTAGAGATGCCAGTAGCGGAGGCTGTCCATGATGAGCTGCAGCACGTGCGGGTGGCGCATGTTCATGCTGTTGCCGGTGCCCGTGAAATCGAGGTAGTGGCGCGGGTCGCCGTCGACGAGGCGGTAATAGGCAGGGTTGTCGATGCCACGCATCGAGAGGGTCGGGCCGAGGTGGTTTCCCTCGGCGGTGTGGTTGTAGACGACGTCGAGGATCACCTCGATCCCGGCCTCGTGCAGTGCCTTGACCATCCCCTTGAACTCCTGTGCGGCACCGAGCGGGCCACGTGCGCTGTAGCCGTTGTGGGGTGTCAGGTAGGCGACGGAGTTGTAGCCCCAGTAGTTGCGCAGACCGCGCTGTTGCAGGTGGTGGTCGTGGATGAACTGGTGCACCGGCATCAGCTCGATCGCCGTGACCCCGAGATCGGTCAGGTGGTCGATGATCGCCGGATGGGCGATGCCGGCGTAGGTGCCACGCAGCTCCTCGGGCACACCTGGATGGCGCATCGTGAGACCGCGCACGTGAGCCTCGTAGATGACGGACTCGTGCATCAGTGTGGCGGGCGGGCGGTCGTTGCCCCACTCGAAGAAGGGGTCGCTCACGACCGCCAACGGCACGTGGGGTGCGCTGTCGTCGAGGTTCGGTTTGTCCGGGTCGGCGAACTCGTATCCGAAGCACGCCGGCGACCAGTCGACCTCGCCCTCGATCGCCTTGGCGTACGGGTCGAGGAGGAGCTTGGTCGAGTTGCACCACAACCCCAGATCCGGGTCCCAGGGGCCGTGCACGCGCCAGCCGTAGTGCTGCCCGGGACGGACATCGGGCAGGTAGACGTGCCAGATGTGCCCGTCGACCTCTGTGACGTCGACGCGCACCTCGTCGCGCCGTCCCTCGGCCGATGCGTCGCCGAGCAAGCAGAGTTCGACACCCTCGGCGACACTCGAGAACAGTGAGAAATTGGTGCCGGACCCGTCGTACGACGCGCCCAGCGGATATGGCGTGCCGACCCACTGGCGGGGCGCCTGCAACGGATCCTGTTCAGACATCCGCACAGTCTGCCGCAAACGCTTACATTCCGTTTCGCCGAGGGCATCACGGCCCGCTCGACCGGCCACGCTCAGATGTGGTCCCAGACCGGCGGGTGTGGCCGCCGTCTCCCAGGTGCGGCAGAATCGGCGGTCTATGACGAAGACGATCGATCGTGTCGGAGTGGTGGGCTGCGGACTGATGGGCTCCGGCATCGCCGAGGTGTGCGCCCGCGCCGGATTGGACGTGATGATCCGCGAGGTGAGCCAGGAGGCCGCGGAGGCGGGGCGCGCCCGGCTCGTCAAGTCGCTCGACCGGGGGCTCACGGCCGGGAAGCTCACCGAGGACGAGCGCGACGCCGCCGTCAGCCGGCTGAGCTTCACCACCGATCTCGCCGATCTCGCCGATCGCGAGCTCGTGGTGGAGGCAGTGGTGGAGGACGAGGCGATGAAGGTCGCCATCTTCCAGCACCTCGATCAGGTCCTCACCACGGACGGTGCGATCCTGGCCAGCAACACCAGCTCGATCCCGATCATGAAGCTCGGGACCGCGACGAGACGCCCCGAGCAGGTGATCGGCATCCACTTCTTCAATCCCGTGCCGGTGCTGCGGCTGGTCGAGCTCGTGACGAGCCTGATGACGAGCGACGACACCGCCGCTCGCTCCGACGCCTTCGCGACCGAGGTGCTGAACAAGCGGGTGATCCGTAGCCAGGACCGGGCCGGATTCGTCGTCAACGCGCTGCTCATCCCGTACCTGCTGTCGGCGATCCGGATGATGGAGTCCGGCTTCGCCTCGGCGGACGACATCGACACCGGCATGGTCGAAGGTTGCAGTCACCCGATGGGGCCGCTCCACCTGACCGACCTGATCGGGCTCGACACCACGCTGGCGGTCGCCGAGAGCCTCTACGAGGAGTTCAAGGAGCCGCTCTACGCCCCGCCGCCGCTGCTGTCGCGGATGGTCGACGCCGGATTGCTCGGTCGCAAGACCGGACGCGGCTTCTACGACTACCAGCGCTGAGCCGACCGGTTCCCATGGCCGACCGCGTCGAACGTCTCACCAACCTGCTGGCGCTGCTGCTCGAGACCGCCGAGCCGTTGAGCCTGGTGCAGATCGCCGGCGAACTGGACGGCCAGTATCCGGAGTCGCAGACCGCGCGCCGGGCCGCGTTCGAACGCGACAAGGCGGCGCTGCGCCAGATCGGCGTCCCGATCGAGCAGGAGATCGTTCCCGGCGGCGAGTACGCCGGGCAGACTCGCTACTGGATCGACCGGGATCGTTACGAACTGAGCGGCCTCCAGCTGGACGAGGACGAGATGCGAGCTCTGCAGGTGGCGATGGCCGCAACTCGTCCCGGCTCGGCGTCGGGGCAGGAAGCTCTGTGGAAGGTCGGGGCCGGACTCCTCGATCAGGTCGCTCCCGTGACGGCGATCGTGCCCGAGTCGACGTCGCTCCCCACGCTGCGTGAGGCCGTCAGCGACAAGATGTCGGTCCGCTTCACGTATCGCGACGTCACCCGGACCGTCGATCCGTGGGGGCTGCTGCTGCGCGACGGGTTCTGGTACCTGGTGGGCTTCGACCACGAGCGCAGCGATCGTCGCACCTATCGGATCGATCGGATCCATGGTGATGTCGCTGCGCTGCCCGACCGGCGATTCGACCGACCGGCCGACTTCGATCCTCGCGATGCGTTTCCCGACGACCCGAAGCTCATCGGAGCCGATGCGCGGGTCCCCGACGCCCGTGTGCGCATCGACCGTCATCGGGCGAGGGTCGCGTCGCGCGAGTTGGGCGCCGAGCGAGTCGTGGCGGAGCACGACGACGGCTCGATCGAGGTCGATGTGCCGTGCGCCAACCTGGCTGCGTTCCGTTCCTGGGTGCTCGGCTACCTCGAGCACGCCGAGGTGCTCGCGCCCGAACACGTTCGCGACGACCTCGTCGCCTGGCTCGAGGCGGTCGAACGGTGAGTGGATCCCGTCGCGGGCAGCGTCCCGCCGAGGAGCGCCTGCGCCGCCTGCTCGTCCTCCTGCCCTGGCTGATGGAACGCGGTCAGGTGCCGGTCGCCGAGGCGGCGGCACGATTCGATCTGACGGAACAGGAGGTCGCGCAGGATCTGGAGCTCGTAGCGATGTGCGGTCTGCCACCCTTCGTCGACGAGCTGGTCGATGTCTTCATCGACGACGGTGTGATCTGGGTCGGCGTACCCCGACTGTTCACGCGTCCGCTCCGGCTCAACTCGGTCGAGGCGTGGGAGTTGCTGGCCGCCGGGAGGGCGGCGATGGAACTGCCCGGCGCCGACCCCGACGGACCGCTGGGTCGTGGTCTGGCGAAGCTCGCCGCCGCGCTGGGTGACGACGACACGTCGGGTGTGCGGATCGATCTCGATCGCCCCTCCCTGACCGACGAGGTCGCGGCCGCCGCCCGGTCGGGCGCTGCGTTGCGCATCGCGTACTGGAGTCCCTCGCGTGACGAGGTCAGCGAGCGGCTCGTCGTCCCCCGGCAGGTGTTCACCGACCGCGGCGAGTGGTACGTCACGGCCGACGACGACCGTTCGGGCGAGCTCCGGACGTTCCGCATCGACCGCATCGAGGCGATCGAGGCGACCGGTGAGACCGTTCCCCCGGGCGACGAACCGTTGCCCACACCCGGCGCATGGTTTGCGGATGGCGGGATCCCGCGCGCGACGATCCGCCTCGCCCCGGGCGCCCGCTGGGTCGTCGAGCGCTTTCCGGTCGACGAGGTCGGCGAACCAGACGAAGAGGGGTGGGTGACCGTGCGTCTCCCGGTCGCCAGCGAGCACTGGCTCGTGCGCACGCTCGTTCGCCTCGGACCGGACGCCGAGATCCTCGACCCGGTCGAGTGGCGAACTCTCGCCGCCGAGGCGGCTCGGCGCGTGCTCGCGCGCTACCGAAGCTCGTAGAGCGGTTCGAGGTCGGCGCCGGTGTGGACACCGTGCTCGGCCAGCAATCTGGGGAGGACCGCCGCCGTCGCACGAGCGTCGTGGAGGGCGTCGTGGGGGCGGTCGTTCGTGATGCCGTAGCGTTCGCAGACGTCGCCGAGCCGATGCGACAGCTGGCGCTCCGGATCGAGCCGGCGCGACAGGTGGAGGGTGCAGACCTGCCGCGGGAGCGGGAGCTCGACATCGGCACGGCGCGCGGCGCGTTCGATGAACGACCAATCGAAGCCGACATTGTGGGCGGTGAACACCGAGCCGGTGAGGCGTCGGACCAGTTCGGGCAAGACGTCGCGCTGAGCCGGGGCGCTTCGCAACGACGACCGATCGAGTCCGTGTACGCGCCGTGGCCCGACTCGCTGGAACGGCCACCGGAGCTTGATCAGAGACGACCACTCGTCGGTGATGATGCCGTCGGTCACCGTCACCACCGCGACTTGGAGGATTCGGTGCCGGCGGGTGGACAACCCGGACGTCTCGATGTCGACGACCGCGAACGGGGGAAGCGGCGTCGACATCGAGGCGTCGGAACCACCGGACTGGCCGGTGCTCACGTCGGAGGGCTCCACAACTGCCAACCTAGACGGCCGGTGTGGCAGCCGGGGGGTGAGTGGAGACCTCCGATCGGACTCGGTGACGGTGTTGGGGGTGTTCGTTGGCCCGACGGCTCGTCAGCCGGCGGTCGAACCGGCCTGTCGGGCGCGGATGCCGATCGGGGCGGAGACCGTGAAGCCGAGCAGGTGACGATCCTCCTCGTTCTCTCCGCCCCAGTACCCGTATTCGTGGTTGGCGCGTGCCCACGAACGACAGGCCACCTGGACGGGGCACACGGTGCAGAGCTTGTTGGCACGTGCTTCACGGCGCTCCCGGGCCTGTGGGCGCTCGGCCTTCTTGGCGAAGAAGAGCTCGGTGCGCCCCTTGCACATCGCGTATTCGCGCCATTCGATGCCTCGGGGAACCTGGAACTCGAGAACTTCTGCTGCCGACATGGGCACTCCTTCGTCGCTGGGCGGCTGGCGGACTTAGTGCTAAACGAGTTTTTAGCACTAAACATCCGAAAGTGCAAGAAGAACTCAAGAGGCGGCAACGAACGGGTCGGTCGTCCGGGCAGAGGTGTGGGTTCCGGACGGCGTGCGCGTCAGAGCAGTTCGGCGGCGAGGCTGGCGACGTCGCTGCGCTCGCAGGCCGTCAGCGTGACGTGCCCGAAGCACGACTGTCCACCGAAGGCGTTGGTGAGCACCGCGAGCGCGTTGTTCGACTCACCGAGGTACGGGGCGTCGATCTGGCTCGTGTCGCCGGTGAAGACCACCTTGGTGCCGTCGCCGATGCGGGTGAGGATCGTTCTCAAGGTCGTCGGCTCGAGATTCTGGGCCTCGTCGATCACCACGATCTGGCGTTGCAGCGAGCGTCCGCGCAAGAAGGTCACCGACTCCAGGGACAACTGTCCGCGAGCCGTGAGCTCCTCGATCAGCCGACGGGCGTCGTGGCTGCTGTTGCGATCCGTGAGCGCGACGATCGCATCGTGGATGGCGGACATCCACGGGTCGAGCTTCTCCTCGAGCCCACCGGGCAGGAACCCGACGTCGGCGCGGCCGACCGGTACGAGCGGACGATAGACGGCGACACGTTCGTACCGCTGGTGTTCGACCACCTGTTCGAGCGCGGCCGCGATCGCCAGGATCGTCTTGCCCGTGCCGGCGCGACCGTCGAGCGCGACGACGGCGATGTCGGGATCGAGCAGCAGTTCGAGCGCGAATCGCTGCTCCTTGTTCCTCGGACGTAGGCCCCACGGCTCGGGCACGCTGTGTGGCAACAAGACGAGGTCGTCGCCGACCCGACGGGTGAGCGCCGACTGCGACCCCGAACGGAGCACGGCGAACTCGTTCTCGCTGAGGGCGTCGGTGCCGTCGACGGCACCGACGTCGACGGCGCCGGCCGCGTAGAGGCAGTCGATCACCTCGAATCCGGCCTCGATGACCGCCCAGCCGACCGGGCGTTCGTTGCGGAGCGCCTTGGTGGGCTGGTGCTCCGCTGCGTCGACACCGAGGTGGGCAGCCTTGATGCGCAGGGCGGCGTCGTTTGACAGCATCACCGTGTGTCCGTGGTCGACCTGACCCAGCGCGGCGCCGATGATGCGGTTGTCGGGCACGTCGACGTCGAGGCCGTGTTCGATGAGAAGGTGGCGCTGGATGCCGTTGATCTCGATCTGCACGGTTCCGTCGCCCACGGGTACGGGTTCGGCGAGCGAACCACCGTGCTGGAGCCGGAGGTCCTCGATCGACCGGAGCGCGGTGCGGGCGGCGCGCCCCACGTCGTCGGCTCGCGTCTTGAGGCTGTCGAGCTCCTCGACCACCGTGAGGGGGATGATCAGCGCCGCCGCCCCGAACGTCTGCACGCAATGAGGGTCGGCGATGAGGACCGACGTGTCGATCACGATCCTCGTGCTCGGCGGTGTGACCGCGGCGCTCGGCCGCACCCTTCCGTCGTCCATCTCGGCGTCGCGCCCGTGGTCGTTGGAGAGGAGGTCGGTCAACGGGTACCCCTGACGGCTCGTTCGGCCAGGAGAACCTGGACGAGTTCTGGCATTTCCAACAGCAACGGTCCCTGTTGTAACCGACGTCGTCGCGACCATGGTGGATGGTCGCAGCGACCAGGGCCGACGTTCGGCGAGGTCGTGGAGCGTGCCGGTCGTGGAGGGCGAGCTCGTGGAGGGCGGGTTCGTGGAGCGTGCCGGTCGTGGAGGGCCCGGTCGTGGAGGGTTTCGTCATCGGGTGCTTATGGTGTGGCGATGGGTGCGGCCGAGTGCGTGTTCTGTTCGATCGTCGGGGGCGAGGTCGATGCCCACGTGGTGTACGACGACGACGTGGTGGTCGCGTTCCTCGACTCGTCGCCGCTCTTCGTCGGTCACACGCTGGTGGCTCCTCGACGGCACCACGTGACACTCGCCGACCTCCCCGTCGGCGACGTCGGGCCGTTCTTCCGGCGGGTGCAGGCGATGGCGGCCGTGATGCCCGTCGCGCTCGGGGCCCAAGGCACCTTCGTCGCCAACAACAACGTCGTGAGCCAGAGCGTGGCGCATCTCCACGTGCACGTCGTGCCCCGCCGACGCGGTGACGGCCTGCGCGGGTTCTTCTGGCCGCGACAGAAGTACGCCGCCGGTGAGGCGGTCGAAGTTGCTTCGCTGCTCCGCCGCGCGTTCGCCGCGATTCGTGTCGACTGACACCGCCCTGGCCGTTGCGCCACAAGGGCTCGGGGGAGGGCTGGTTGCAAGTGCAACGACATCGATAGTTGCAACGTTGTAGTTTGACGCGTTTGATGGCAGGCAGCCCGAGGGGCTCGGGGGTGCGGATCTCCACATCCCTTCCACATCCGTGAGCAAAGGAAAGTCCATGACCAAGGCAGAACTGATCGACGCTGTTGCCGAAGCGGCCGGCGTGTCCAAGGCCGATGCAGAGCGCACCGTTGGCGCCTTCTTCGACATCGTGGTCTCCTCGACCAAGTCGGGCGACAAGGTCGCATGGCCGGGATTCGGCACCTTCAGCACCACCCAGCGCGCCGCCCGCACGGGCCGCAACCCCCAGACCGGGGCACCGGTGCAGATCGCCGCATCGACTGCGATGAAGTTCTCCGCGAGCTCGACGCTCAAGTCCGCTCTCAACCCGGGGCGCTGATCCACTGATGGCTGCGAAGAAGGCTCCGGCCCGCAAGACGGCCGCCGCGAAGAAGGCGCCGGGGAAGAAGGCTCCGGCCCGCAAGACGGCCGCCGCCAAGCGTGCGCCGGCGAAGAAGGCTCCGGCGAGGAAGGCTCCGGCCCGCAAGAAGGCCGCCGCCAAGCGTGCGCCGGCGAAGAAGGCTCCGGCGAGGAAGGCTCCGGCCCGCAAGACGGCCGCCGCCAAGCGTGCGCCGGCGAAGAAGGCTCCGGCGAGGAAGGCTCCGGCCCGCAAGAAGGCCGCCGCCAAGCGTGCGCCGGCGAAGAAGGCTCCGGCGAGGAAGGCTCCGGCCCGCAAGAAGGCCGCCGCCAAGCGTGCGCCGGCGAAGAAGGCTCCGGCGAGGAAGGCTCCGGCCCGCAAGAAGGCCGCCGCCAAGAAGCGCTGAGCTCGGCGTCACGCCGCACGGCGACGGGGCGGGGCTGCGGCCCCGTCCCGTTCGCGTCTGCTCAGAGGTCGCTGATCCGCTTGAAGATCTCGGCGCTGTCGGCGCCATGGTGTGCACCCAGCTTGCGGAGGCGTGCACGGATTCGTTCCCGGAAGCCGTCGAGCTCGGACTCGTCGGCGGCGTGCATCGTCGACTCGAATTGGCTCTCGTGCGCCTCGAGCGCCGCCAACTTGTGATCGACCCAGCCGGTGACGTCCTCGAGGTGGTCGGGCGCATCAGCCTCGAACAACAGCAGGTGCAGCGGTCGGTGGTGGGCGATCTGGTGCTCCGGGAAGAAGTGGGGGTCGCGGGCGGCGACGACGCCGTCGCACGCCAAGAGCCCGGCGTGACGGTGGTCCGGGTGGAGCCGGTATCGCTTCCAGGGGTCGTGACCCAGCACGACGTCCGGGCGGAGTCGACGGATCACCTCGGCGACGCGGCTCCGGGCGGTCAGATCACTGTCGAGCTCGCCGTCGACGTAGTCGAGGAAGACGACCTCACCGGCGCGATCGCCGGCGAGCCGGCGTGAGGCTTCGCGTTGCTCGGCCTGCCGACGGGCGCGCAGCGCGTCGAGATCGGCGGCGGGGTCCCAGGTCCCCTTCGAACCGTCGGTGCACACGAGGTGATGCACGAGACATCCGGCGTCGGCCCACTTGGCGAGCGTCGCTCCGCACCCGAACTCGACGTCGTCGGGGTGGGCGCCGATCGCCAGAGCGACCGCCGGAGTCTCGAGCTCGCGACTCGTGATCGCGTGCCCGCCGCCGGCCTCGGGCTGTCCGGGCTCGTTGGCGCTCATCGGTCGACCAGATCGCCGAGCACGGCGCGCAGCAGAGGTGCTGCCAGCGGATGACGGCAGTCCTCGATGGTGTCGATGTCGACCGCGAGACGACGATCGTGGCACACGCTCACGGGCAAGCCGCTCGCGAGCGCCGCAGTCAGATGACTGTGGAAGCTTCCGGCCCCGTAGCTCGCCGGCAGCTCGACCTTGCACGGCCGTGCAAGCACGTTGGTGCCGTCACGGCGGCGGTCGGGGACGAGCACGATGGACCCCGAGCGAGCGACCTGACCCAGCCGTTCGGCCAAGGGGAGATCACCGTGGGAGATGATGACGTGATCGGCGCCCTTGCCCGCGATCGTGTCGACACCGTGGTCGATGGCGCCGTTCAGGCCGAGGCCAGGCCCCCACAGGACCTCGGCGCCGACGCTCTCGGCCCACGCGGCCACTCGGTCGTCGTCGCAGGCCACGAACGTCGGGAGCGGCGCCGCGGCCCTGACGACCTGCTCGGCCATGAATCGGGCGAGCCGTTCGCGATCGGTGTCGGGGACCCACCCGATCAGTCGGGCCTTGGCGGCGTGGAACGCCTTGATCGGGATCAGCACCGCCGTTTCCACCACCCGCAGGCTACGGCCTGATCGTCGTTGACGGCGGTGTGAGCCCTCGCGCGTACGCTGGCGATGATGTCGCGAGCGTCGGAGATCAGGGTGGCGGTGGTCGGAGCCGGTTCATGGGGGACCACGGTCGCGGCCCTCGCCAGCGCGAACACGCCGACCGTCCTGTGGGCGCGTCGATCCGACCTCGCCGATCAGATCAACTCGGCCCGGGTCAATCCGGACTACCTCCCCTCGTTCACCCTGCCGGATCGGCTCCGGGCGACGGCCTCGATGGAGGACGCCATCTCCGACGCCGACGTCGTCGTCATGGCCGTCCCGTCACACGGCTTCCGCGAGATCGCCCGCGAGGCGGCGAAGTACCTGCGGCCGTGGGTGCCGATCGTCAGCCTGGCCAAGGGCATCGAGCGCGAGTCGTTGATGCGGATGACCGAGGTGGCCGCCGACGAGATGCCCGGCCGCCCGATCGGTGTGATGACCGGACCGAACCTCGCCAAGGAGATCCTGGCCGGACAGCCCGCCGCCAGCGTCGTCGCGATCCCCGATGCCACGATCGCGCTCGAGCTCCAGCGGATCCTGACCCGCCCCAGCCTGCGTGTCTACACCAACCCTGACGTCGTCGGGTGCGAGGTCGCCGGGGTCGTGAAGAACGTGATCGCGATCGCCGCGGGGATGGCCGAGGGGATGGAGTTCGGCGACAACACGCGCGCCACGCTCATCACAAGGGGTCTGGCCGAGATGTCACGCCTCGGTGTCGCGATGGGCGGCGACCCGCTCACGTTCGCCGGTCTGGCAGGGATGGGCGACCTCATCGCCACGTGCTCGTCGCGGCAGAGCCGCAACAACTCCGTGGGGTTGGCGCTCGGCCGCGGTCAGACGATCGAGGAGATCCTCGGGGCGATGAACATGGTCGCCGAAGGCGTGAAGAGCTCACCGAGCGTGCTCGACCTCGCCGGGCGGTACGGCGTCGAGATGCCGATCACGGAACAGGTCGTGGCCGTCTGCCACGAAGGCCGGACTGCACGCGACGCCCTCGCGGCCCTGATGTCACGCACCAGCAAGAGCGAATTGGACTGAACCCGTGATCACGACCGGCGTGACCGGACATACGTGGCGCGCCTCGGTCGCGCCGTGGGGAGCGATCCAGCCGTGGGAGGGTGAGCCGCTGAACTGGTACATCGCTGCCGACGACCGTTGGCACGTCCCCGCCGACGAACCGGCCGTGCGCCAGCACCGGGTCGAGTGCACCGCCGTGACGGAGACGAGGGTGCGCGTTCCGAACGGTGATGTGGTCCAGCGGGTGTTCAGCGTCCCGGACGACGGTGGTGTCACGGTGGTCGAGGTCGAGAACGAGTCGACGATGCCGGTCGCGATCGCGTTCGACCGACGTGATGTCTTGACCGAACGTCCGATCGTCGACGTCCCGATCGAGGGGATCGAGCTGCCGCCGACCGCCTTCGTCCTCCCGCTCGGCCACCGAGCATCGCTCCGGATCGGTCTGTCGCACCGCTCGCCGGGCGGTGGTGCGCTGCCGGGTGGGTTGCCGACGCCGATGCGGGTGGTGCGCGGCTGGCTGGCACTGACCGAGCGCGCCAGCAGGTTCGTGTTGCCCGACGGCGAGCTCGGGGCGTCGTTCGCCGGACGCGTCACTGCAGAGCGCTGCGAGCTGGCGCTCGGTGTGGTGCCGCATGCCGTCGATGATCCGTCCGCCTTCGCCGTGGCGCTGGGCGAGCTGGTCAGAATGGGTGAGCGCCCCGACCCGTGGGTTCCGGAACTCGCCGACGCGATCGAGGCGATCGGACCGACGACAGGTTGGGACGGGGACGTCGCGCTGGCGGCGGCCGGTCGTGTGCTCGCACGCGCCGGGGAGGAGCGGGGACGCCGCGATCTCGACCGAATTCGCGCTCGGCGGCCGGTGAGCAGCCGCCCGACGACGCCGCCCGACGGCGTGCGATCGATCCCGTGGCTGGAGACGCAGTTCGCGCTCGGCGGCGCCCTGCTGCCATTCGGTGTGCCCGCGGCGTGGCTCGGCCAGTCGATCGAGGTGTACGGCGTGCCGACCGTCGAGTCGTCCACGGTATCTGTCGCACTGCGATGGCACGGTGACCGCCCGGCTGCGTTGTGGGAGCAGTCGGGTGATCCGATCGGGCTCACGGCACCGGTGATGGCGCCGGACTGGTCGACCACGGATGCCGCAGGGGAGACGCTCTGGCCCGTCCCACCGAACATCGTGGGCGTCGCCGCGCCCGATCGCGAACCGGGTTCGTTCAGCTGACCGGGGTGCGGCCGAGTCGACGGGCGATCTCGGCGATGTGGGCGGGGCCGATCTCGCAGCAGCCCCCCACGATCGTCGCTCCTCGATCGATCCAGCCGAGCGCGGTGGTCGCGTACTCGGTGGGCCCGACGTCGTGGCGGCCGTGCAGCAGCGTCGTGACGGCGCCCGGCCGGAACTCGTCCACGATGTCGCTGAACCCGTTCGCGTAGCCGCCGAAACGTCGGTGTCCGGTCGCCAGCGTCGGCATCGACTCGGTCACCGTCTCGGGTGTCGAGCAGTTGACGAGGACGGCATCGACCGACGTGCTCCAGTCCTCGACGCTCGCCAGTGCCTCGGTGAGTGGTTCGCCGCTCCGCAGGCTGTTCGACCCATCGTCGCGCAGGGACCAACCGATCCAGATCGGGAGACCCGTCTCCGCGGCGCCGCGCGCTGCAGCGCGCGCCTCGTCGATCGAGCCCATCGTCTCGCACAACATGAGGTCGACGAACGGTGCCTGGAGCAGAGCGGTTTCCGCGTACGCCTGCCACAGCTCCTCGAACGGCGGTGCGAGCTCGGGTCGGTAGGACCACCCGTAGGGTGACAGGCAGCCCGCGATCATGACGTCGGGACGCTCGTCGCGAGCTTCGGTGGCGAGTTCGCACGCGAGGCGCTGGAGACCCTCGTACTCGTGATCGAGACCCGCCGGACCGAGCCGGCAGCGCGTCGCGCTGTACGCGTTCACCGTCAGCACGTCGGCACCGGCGGTCACGAACTGGTGGTGAACCCGTCGGACGAGGTCGGGTTGGTCGATCATCACCTGCGCCGACCACAGCGGCGTCGGAGCGCGATCGGCGTGACGGAGCAGTTCCTGCCCCATGCCTCCGTCGAGCACCGTGATCGAGGTCACTGCGGGAGCCTGCCACACGTTTCGGTGGGCGCGGTGGTCGGCACGGTGGTCGGCACGGTGGTCGGCACGGTGGGTCGTCACGATGGGTCGTCACGATGGGTCGTCACGGTGGTCGTCACGACGGTCGTCACGACGGTCGTCACGATGGAAGTCGACCATCGCTTCGAGTGGGAGCGGCACGCACGCCCGGCATCGGTCGCAATCGTCTCGTCGACGATCGAGGGTGGGGAAAGAAGGTGGAGACGCCCCATGATCCGATCGGGGGGCCGGTTGGAACACCGCGTCGCGACCGTACACGTCCGGGGCACGCCGTCCCGCGGGACAACGTCGGTGCCGCAGTCCTAGGCTCGAACCATGGCGATCACCGACATCCCGGCTCTCGACGGACTCAAGCTCACCGAGTGGACCTCGTGCGGTGGTTGTGCTGCGAAATGGGGCGCGGCACTCCTCAAGGACCTCGTCGCCGACTTCCCGGCCTCGACCGACCCGTCGCTGCTCGTCGGTCTCGCACCGTTCGACGATGCCGCGATCTACCAGGTCAGCCCCGATGTCGCAATGGTGTCGACCACCGACTTCTTCCCACCACTCGTCGACGATCCGGCCGACTTCGGCGCGATCGCCGCTGCCAACGTGTGCAGTGATGTGTTCGCGATGGGTGGTCAGGTCGTGATGGCGATCAACGTCGCCGCCTTTCCCGAGCACTTCCCCCGCGAAGCGATCGTCGCGATCTTCCAAGCCGGTGCGCAGACCGTGGCCGCCGCCGGCGGTGCGGTCGCCGGCGGACACACGATCCGCAATCCTGAACCGATCTATGGACTCGCCGTACAGGGCGTCGTGCATCCCGACCGCATCTTCCGCAAGTCCGGCGCGATCGCCGGCGATGTGCTCGTCCTCTCAAAGCCGATCGGGACCGGACTCACCCTGGCCTGCGGCAGCGAGCATGATCAGGCCGCGGCGATCGCGGGGATGAAGATGCTCAACCGCGAGGCGGCCGAATCCCTGCGTGGCCTCGGCGAAGCCGTACACGCCGTGACCGATGTGACCGGTTACGGCCTGGCGGGTCACAGCTGGGAGATGGCAGAGCGCAGCGGCGTACGTGTCGTCGTCGACACGACGACGATGGTGACCTACCCGGGGGCGCTCGAGGCCGCCGATGACGGCCAACGAACCGGCGGTGACCCTCGCAACCGCGACTACCTCGCCGGACATCTCGAGTCGACGGCGGCTCCCGGTCCGGAGGCGCTGTGCTTCGACCCGCAGACGTCGGGCGGCCTGTTCGCAGCAGTGACACCTGCGGCCGCCGAGCGGTTGGTCGGACAGGGCTTCTGGCGGGTCGGTGTCGTCGAGAGCGGTGAGCCCGGCCTGGTCCTTCGTTGATCAGGTCCTTCGTTGGTACGGTTCGGCGATGGCTGACGTCGTCCTGTTCCACCACGCCCTCGGTGTGACGGGGGGTGTGATCGCGTTCGCCGACCGGCTGCGAGCCGCCGGCCACACCGTCACCACGCCCGACCTGTTCGACGGCGCGACCTTCGACTCGATCGAGGCCGGTGTCGCGCACGCAGAATCGATCGGTTTCCTCCAGATCAGTGAAGCCGGTGTCGACGCCGTCGCCGACCATCCCGACGGGTTCGTGGCCGCCGGGTTCTCGCTCGGTGTGTTGCCGGCGATGCGGATCGCCCAGAATCGGTCAGGGGTCACCGGCGCGATCCTGTACCACTCGGGTGTGCCGCTCGGAACGTTCGGCGACACGTGGCCCGACGGCGTCGGGCTGCAGATCCACGTCTGTGCGGACGACGAGTGGGGCGACGTCCCCGACGTCACCGAGCTGGCCGCGGCCGTCCCGGGCTGTGAGCTGTTCCTGTACCCCGGCGACGCCCACCTCGTCACCGACGACAGCTGGCACGAGTACGACGCCTCGCTGACGGACCACATCGTCGCCCACACCCTCGATTTCCTCGCCGCCCGCTGACGACTCGACGCCCCGCCGGCGACGTCACGCCCCGCCGGCGACGCTGTGGACATCGTGCGTAACGTTGAGCGGGCATGAACGATGACGATCGGGCGTCTGGTGATTTCGGGGGCCGGATGCAGCAGGCTGCCGCCGCAGCCCGCGCGGACGACCTCGTCGTCGTCGGCTTCCTCGTTCCCGTGATGCTCACGGTGTTCGCCGTCGTCGATGCGCACGAGCTGGATTCGGGCGGGGTCGAGGCGTCGCTCAACGCCGTCGTGTGGCTCGGTTTCGGCACGATCGCCCTGTTCCGGATCCAGCCGTGGCGACCGCGTCACGAGATCGCGAGGCTGCGCGTGCGGTTGTGGAACCACTCGCTCTGGGGGTGGATCTATGCCGCTCTGTTGGCGCTGACGAGTCCGCTCTACGAGTGGACCACCTCGGACACGACGGACACCCGCACGATGGCCGGTCAGTTCTGGCACGAGGTCGCCGACGCGATCCCGCTGCTGGACGTGCCCGAGTCGCTCGGTTGGGGCGACCCGTTGCCCGACCATCCGATCGCGGTTGGGGTGATCTTCCTGATGGCGCGGGTCGTCACACTGCTCGTCATCGTGCAGGTCATCAGGTACGAGTGGGATCAGTTCGAAACTCGCCGCGGTCCACCTCCGTCCGCCTGAACACGGTGTCGTCGGGTGCTCCGGCGGTGGCACGCTCCGCGACGGCAGCGACCACTCGGCCGTGGTGGCATCCGCGCCAGGTGGCCGAGCGGGTAGCGTCGCTCGTCGATGGCACGTGGGCGGGCTCCGACCCGCAAGATCGAACAAGAGATGTGGGAACGGGGCCACGGCACCGTGGTCGGCATCGACGAGGTCGGCCGCGGGGCGTGGGCGGGCCCGCTCATGGTCGGCGCGGCGGTCCTTCCTCGCGACCGACGCGTGCTGGGCGTACGCGACTCGAAGCTGCTGACGGAGGCTGATCGCGAGCGGCTGTTCGACCGGATCGCCGACTGGTGCGTGGCGTGGTCGGTCGGCGCGGTCAGCCAGGAGGAGTGCGACGAGATGGGGATGGCCGACGCCCAGCGGCTCGCCTGTCGGCGTGCGGTCGACGGACTCGGTGTCGTGCCCGATGTTGCCGTGAGCGATGGCAAGTGGGATTTCGTGTCACCGACGGTGTCGACGGTCGAGATGAGGGTCAAGGCCGACCTGCACTGCCTGAGCGTCGCCGCTGCCAGCGTGCTCGCGAAGGTCGTACGCGACCGCGAGATGCGGCGACTGGCCGAGGAGTACCCGCACTGGTCCTTCGAGACCAACAAGGGCTACCCGTGCCCTACGCACAAGTCGGCGTTGCAGGGGTACGGACCGTCTGCGATCCATCGGCGGACGTGGATCTTCATGGACCACTACGTCCCCTGGGCCGGATGCCCACGGGTCTTCCGCGCCGAGCAACCCACACTCTTCTGAGCGCGTGCGCACGGGTGACCTCCGGCCCTGGTCGGTTCGCCGCCAGCAGCGTTTCATGTGGGTATCAGCAGGCTTCACACAGAACCGAGGCTGCCATGTCAGACCACCCACCGATCGTCGTCGATGCGCTGCGCGTCCACGGTCCGCTCCACGACCACGAGTTCGACCAGCTCATCTCGCACTGGACCAAGCTCGATCAGCGACTCCAGTCGTTCGTCGAACGCTCGATCGCGCTCGATCTCCACGTGCACGACCGCGACGCTCCGTCGCAGCACGTCGTCCTCGACGTCAACATCGGTGGGTTCCCGACGTTCGTGGCCAAGGCCGCATCCACCGAGCTGGCCCACGCACTCAACGTGGTGCGCGACGAGATGATCCGCCAGCTCAGCGACGCCAAGAACAAGTCCGAGCCGCGCCACAACAAGCGCTTGCGCCGGACCGCACGTGGCGGCGCCTCAGGCTGATGCGAACCCGGTCGCCCGCGGGCTGACCGGATCGGTGCCGGCGAGCCAGGCGAGCACGGCGGCGCGCGAGCACCGCCACTCGTCACCGAACCGCCGCGCCGGGAAATCACCTTCGCGGATCCGGTCGAGCACGGCGGTCGCGTCGACCCGGAGGAGGTCGGCTGCGCCCGCCAGATCGAGGATCTCATCGTCGGCCGGACTGTCGAGCTGGGTCGCGAGCAGGTCTTCGACGACTGCCTGCTTCGTTCGTCCCTCGAGCTCGATCCGGTCGTCGAGTCGACCGAGCAGGCTCGACGGCAGCCGGACGAACAGTGGTGCACGCTCGGAGGTCATGGGCCGATGATAGCCGATCGATAGCAAGTGCTAGCATATGGCCATGACGACCACCGTCGTACCGATCGAACTGGGCGAGGTCCATCTGCCCGACTGGCACCCCCGGGCTGCGGTCGGCACGGCGCTGCTGCCGGGCTTCGTCGTCCGCCACCCGGATGGCGTGATCGTCTCGACGCCGGGTCACACGCCCGGACACCAGTGCGCCGTCGACCTGACCGACGTGCACGACGGGCCGTGGCTCGATGTCGAGCGCACCTCGCTGGACCGACTGCATGCGCTCGAACTCGACGTCGCGCACTTCAGCCGCGACCGCACCGTCTGCCGGAGGCGTCGATGACACGGCCGTTCCGGTTTGGCGTTCAGGGTGGTCCGTTCGACGATCCGGCCGCCCTCGCCGAGTATGCCCGCAGCGTCGAGTCGCTCGGGTTCGACGAGCTCTACACCTACGACCACGTTGGCGCGATCGACCCGTTCGTGCCGTTGGTGGTCGTTGGGCTCGCGACCGAACGGCTACGTGTCGGCCCGCTCGTGCTCAACAACGAGTTCCACAATCCGGTCCTGCTCGCACGCACGGCTGCGTCGGTCGACCGCGCCACCGGTGGTCGTCTCGTGCTCGGGCTCGGCACCGGCTACGACGAAGCGGAGCACGAGGCGATCGGCTCGCCCATCCGGCCGCCCGGCGCGCGCGTGACCCGGTTCGGTGACTCGCTGGTTGCACTGCGCTCGCTGCTCGACACGGGCTCGGTCGACGTCGGCGGCGGGCACGAGCGACTCCACCTCGACGATCTCGGCGTGCGTCCGATCCAGCAGCGGGTGCCCTTGCTGGTGGGCGGGCACGGGCGACGGGTCGTCCGCCTCGGAGGGCAGCTCGCTGACATCTTCCAGTTCACCGGGCTGGTCCACGGCGATGGCGGGCAACCGTCTGGTCGCGGATTCGCGATCGAGCAGATCGTCGAGCGCGCCGCTTGGTTGAGCGAGGCGGCGGGCGGGCGCGATGCCGACATCGAGCGATCGGCGCTCGTCCAGTTCACCGCCGTCGCCGACGACGCACCCACGTCCGACGACCTCTCGAACCGATTCCATCTCGACCCGGAGGTGCTCGAGCAGACCCCGTTCGCACTGTTCGGGTCGCTCGAGCAGGTCATCGACCGGATCGAGCGGGTGCGCGAGCAGGTCGGCATCAGTCACTTCGTGGTGCGCGACCCCGACGGCTTCGCCCCGGTGGTCGACGCGCTGCGCGGCCGCTGATCAGCCGCGGGTGGCGGCCCGCGGCGGTGTCCCCATCACCCGCTTGAACGCCCGGCTGAACGCCGCTTCGGAGTCGTATCCGACCCGCCGCGCGACCGTCGCCACGGTGTCGCCCCCGGCCTCGAGCAGATCGAGCGCCCGATACATGCGCCATCTCGTCACGTAGCGCATCGCCGACTCGCCGACGAGGTTGGAGAATCGTGCTGCGAACGCCGAGCGCGACATCGCGACGGCGTCGGCCAATGCGGCGACGCTCCATTCGTGAGCCGGATCGGCGTGGATCGCCGCGATCGCAGCACCGATCTGATCGTCGTGCAACGCCCCCAACCAGCCGCTCTGGGCTGCGGGATCGCGCTCGATCCAGGTTCTGATCGCTTGCAGGACCACGATGTCGCACAGCCGGCTGACGATCGCATCGCTGCCCGGACGGACCGTGCGGGTCTCGTCCGCGATCACGTCGAGCGTGGCCCGCATCCAGTCGGCCCGTGGCACCTCGTCGCGGGTGATGTGGACGAGCGGCGGCAGGGCGTCGAGGAGATGACGTGTCGACGGGAGGTCGAAGCGGACCCCTCCACACACGGCATCGGTCCGCCGACCGCCACCCCCGTGACGCAGCACCGCGTAGGTCTCGCTCATCTCGTCGTGGGGGAGATCGAACACCGATGGAGTGGGTGCCGGCTCGGCGCCCCAGAATCGGTGGCCGGCGCCATGGGTGACGAGCGCGACGTCGCCGACGTGCAGCTCGACGGTGGGGCCGTCGTGGACCGCGAGCGTGCAGCTCCCGGTGGTGACGACATGGAACCACAGGCACTGCTCCATCGGTGGGAGCTCCAGCCCCCAGGGCTCGGTCAGGACCGACGGGCAGTAGAACACCCCTGACATCCGTACGAACCGCAACGCCTGTCCGATGGCGGGCACGGTGTGATCGGTCACGCGCACAGTGTGCCGCATCGAAAACCCGATATCCAGCGGTCTGGACGAATGAGCAAGAAATCGATCGTTCAGATCATTGTCCATCCATCCACCGACATACATGCTGGACGCATGAACGATACCGACACCACTGCGCCCGACACCCCGATCGCCGACCACGCCCGCCACGTCGAACGGATCCAGCGAGCCATCGACGGCCGCTCGTTCGCGGTCGTGTCGACGGTCTCACACGCCGGCTTCCCGCACGCGGCCGGGGTGATCTACGCCGCCGTCGGCAGCGACATCTACGTCCATACGATGCGCTCGAGTCGCAAGGCCCGCAACATCGTCGACAACGAGCGTGTCGCCGTGGTCGTCCCGGTTCGGAGGCTGCCGGTCGGGCCGCCGTTCACCGTGCAGTTCCAGGGACGTGCCGCGGTCCTCGACATGGGCGATCCCGAGATCACCGCCCACCTGGACGCTGGCCGGCTCCGTGCCATCACGGGGCATGGCGCACTCGACGAGCCCGATGGTTGCTTCGTGCGGATCCGGCCGACCCGGACGGTGCACACGTACGGCATCGGCGTTTCGGCGATCGCGCTCGCCCGCGACCCCCTGCACGTCGGAGCCCGCACGATCGACTGGACGATTTCCGGGACGGCCGACGCGTGAGCAGCTCGCGTCGCCATCCCTGCGCTCGTCGGCAGGCCCGACGACTCGGTGCTCCACACGCTCACCGTCTCGATGCTGCGGCACACGAACCGACCGAATTCGTCGGTCTGGCTGCCACGAACGCTCGTTCGGACGTCTACGGCGGCCGAAGCCCCGATGCAGGTCGCTTCGGCTTCCACGGAATCCTGACCGGAACTCGCGGGCCCGCTCACGCCGACACTCGAAGCTCGCTGCGTCAGCCGACCCTTCGCATCGGCTCGTTCCTCGATCACCGCGTTCCGGTGCCGCGTCGGCGGGGCTAGATGCTGCCGGCGAGCTCGGCGACGAACTGGGCGACCGCATCCGGATCCGCGAGCCGGTAGCGCGCCGAGGTGTCGCCGAGGCCGACCCGGACCGAGATGTCGACGTCGCTCATCATGCGAAACGCGTCCTCGTCGGTCACGTCGTCGCCCAGGAACACCACCGGGCGCAGATCGCGGTGGGCGGCCAAGGCGAGGAGCGCCTCGCCCTTGCTCGCCGTTCGGGCCAGGAGCTCCACGACCTCCTGGCCGGGCTTGACCTGAGCTCCGTCGATCATGCGCGCCAGGTCCGACACCGCATCGACGGCGGGTTGCGCCAACGCCGGGTCGGCCGATCGGGTGTGGAGCACGACGCTCGCCGGCTTGTACTCGAGCCACGCGCCGTCGCCGGCTGCCTGCGCCGCGCGCGTGCCGAGGATCTCGAGCTGGTCGAACGTGTACTGCTCGTCGTCGTCGAGCTCCATCGGTTCCGACCCCCGGATCTCGAGTCCGTGGCTCCCGATGACGTGGAGCTCGGGCGGGAAGTCGAACAGCCGCTCGAGGCTGTCGAGTGCACGTCCGGAGAGGATCGCGACGGTGGTGCACTTCGCCAGCGCGGTCAGGGCCTCGCCCAGACCCGGGGTGAGCCGCGCATCGTCCGCGTGTTCCACGATCGGGGCGAGCACCCCGTCGACGTCGAATCCGAGCAACGTCGACTCGAGATGGGGGCGAACCAGCGCGGCGAGGTCGTGGGGGGACGTCAGCGTGGTCATTCGGCGTCGAGCACTTCCATGAACGAGCGGGCCCAGTCGCCGACGTTCGCATGGGCGACCGCCTTGCGCATCGCGTCCATCCGGGGTCGTCGCTCGTGGCGATGCATCTCGACGGCGCGCACGATCGTGTCCTGCAGGGACCGCTCGTCGTGCGGGTTCACGAGCAGTGCGTCGCGCAACTCGTCCGCCGCGCCCGTGAACTCCGACAGCACGAGCACTCCGTCGCCATCGACGTGGGCGGCGACGTACTCCTTGGCCACCAGGTTCATGCCGTCGCGGAACGGCGTCACCAGCATGACGTCACCCGCCCGGTAGAGCGGGATCAACTGGTCGAGCGGCAGCATCTGGTAGAGGTAGTGGATCACGGGGAAGCCGAGGCGCGAGTGCACGCCGTTGATCTCACCGACGATCTGCTCGATCTCGCGTCGCTCCTCCTGGTACATCTCGACGCCCTCACGCGTCGGCGTCGCCACCTGGACGAGCACATGACGCTCGGGGTCGAGTCGGCCATCGTCGAGCAGTTGTCCGAACGCCCGCAACCGGCTGCCGATCCCCTTCGTGTAGTCGAGCCGATCGACGCCCAGCAGGATGACCTCCGGATCGCCCAACCGGGTGCGGATCTGCGACGTGCGCTGACGTGTCGCGCGCCCGCTCGCGAGCAACTCGAAGTCGTCGACGTCGATCGAGATCGGGAAGTGGCTCACGTAGACGTTGCGACCCTCGTGGTGGACGAGGTCGTCGTCCACCTCCGTCGCGCCTACGAGTTGATGGGCGGCGGCGATGAAGTTCGCAGCGCCACGCTCGCGTTGGAATCCGAGCACGTCGGCGCCCAACAGGCCCCGGATGATGTCCTCGCGCCACGGGAGACGCTGGAACAGCTCCAGCGGTGGAAACGGAATGTGGTTGAACCAGCCGATGCGGACGTCGGGCCGGCGCTCGCGGAGGAACTTCGGGACGAGCTGGAGGTGATAGTCGTGGATCCAGACGGCCGCGTCGGTCGGCGCGACGTCGGCGAGGCGTTCGGCGAACCGCTGGTTGACGTCGACGTACGAGCTCCAGTCGTCGCCGTGGAACCCCGACTCGCGGATCGCGTCGTGGTAGAGCGGCCAGAGGGTGTCGTTCGAGAAGCCCTCGTAGTACCGGTGCATCTCGTCGTCGGAGATCGGAATCGGATGGAGATCGATGCCGTCGACGTGGATCAGGTCGGAGGAACCGCCGACGGCGCCCGACCAGCCGACCCAGCTCCCCTTGGACTCCTGCACGATCGGGAGCAGGGCACGGACCAACCCGCCGGGACTCGTGGTCCACTCACCGTCAGCGGTTCGCGCCACCGGAAGCCGGTTGGCGGCCACGACCAGCGGGCGGTTGGTGGACGGTCTGGGCATGTCGGTGTGCTCGTCGATGTCGTCCACGGTAGCCATCGCGACGACCGGTCCGGCAGGGTCGTTCGGTCAGGATCCGCAGCGCCGGCGCGCGCGCCGGATCGCAGCACGATCACGATGGTTCGAGGGCCTGGGCGAGATCGGCAACGAGGTCGCTGGCGTGCTCGATGCCGACCGACAGCCGGACGAGGTTGTCGGGCACCTCGAGCGGTGAGCCCGCGGCGGAGGCATGGGTCATCGCGCCGGGGTGCTCGATCAGACTCTCGACCGCACCGAGCGACTCGGCGAGGGTGAACAGTTCGGTCGATGCGGCGATCCGTCGGGCCGCCGCTTCTCCGCCACGCGCTGTGAAGCTCACCATGCCGCCGTAGTCGCGCATCTGCTTCGCCGCCGCGGCGTGCCCCGGGTGATCCGGGAGTTGGGGGTACAGCACTCTTTCGACCGCCGGATGCTCGACGAGCAGATCGACGATCGCCCTCGCGTTCTCGCAGTGGCGATCCATCCGCACACCCAGCGTCTTCGCCCCGCGGAGCACGAGGTAGCAGTCGAACGGCGAGGGCACGGCACCCGCCGCATTCTGGGTGAACCGCAGACGGTCGGCGATCTCGTCGTCGTCGACGGCGAGGAATCCGCCGACCACATCGCTGTGCCCGCCGAGGTACTTCGTCGCCGAGTGGACGACGATGTCGGCGCCGAGGGTGATCGGTTGCTGCAGGTACGGCGTCGCGAACGTGTTGTCGACCACGGCGAGCGCGCCTCGCTGGTGGGCGATCGCCGCGATCGCCTCGATGTCGAAGCACGTGAGCAGCGGATTGGTGGGGGTCTCGAGCCACACCATGCCGGTGTCGTCGGGCCAGTTCGCCACGAGGGCGTCGAGATCGCCGAGGTCTACCGCCGTCCACGGGAAGCCGAGCGGCGACCACACCTTCGAGATCAACCGGAAGGTTCCGCCGTAGGCATCGTTGCCGAGCAGGATGCGCTGGCCCTGACGCAGCAGGCGGAGCACGTTGTCCTCGGCGGCGAGCCCGCTCGCGAACGCGAGTCCATGGGCGGCGGCTTCGAGGGCGGCGATCTGGGCTTCCATCGCCGTGCGGGTGGGGTTGCCCGACCGTGAGTACTCGTAGCCCTGATGCACCCCCACCTCGGACTGGGCGAAGGTGGTCGCCAGCGAGATCGGCGGGACGACCGCTCCGGTCGACGTGTCCGGCTCCTGCCCCGCATGGATGGCGAGCGTCTCGAACGCCCACCCGGCTTGTTGCTGCTCCTCGCCCACGATCAGGCCTCCGCGTTCGCCTCGAAATACGACAGGATGTCGGTCCGGGTCAGCACGCTCAGCGGCCGACCGCCCGACAGCACCAACAGTGCCGGCGCGGTGTGGAGCATCTCGACGGCCCGCTCGAGCCGTTGACCGGCGCCGATCGTCGGCAGCGGTGCGCCCATGATGTCCTCCACGGTGACGTCCATCACGCCCGGATCGTCCGCGATCGATTCCATCAGCTCCAGCTCGTCGACGGATCCGGCGACCTCGGCGGCCGCGAAGGGCGGGGTGTTCTTGCACACTGGCAGCTGGCTGACCCCGTTGGCACGCATTCGATCGATCGCGACCCGCACCGTCTCGGTCGGGTTCACGTACAAGAGGCTGTCGAGGGTCGCGTTTCGGGTCTCGAGCACGGCGCCGACGCATTGATCACACTCGGTGAGGAAGCCGAAGTTCGCCATCCAGTGGTCGTCGAACACCCTGGAGAGGTAGCCGCGACCGGAATCGGGATTGAACACCACGACGATGTCGTCGCGTTGGGCACGGCGTGCGACCTGGATTGCGGCGGCCACGGCGAGACCGCCGGATCCGCCGATCAGGACGCCTTCGATCTGACTGACACGGCGCGCCGTGTGGAAGCTCTCCGCGTCGCTGATCGCGATCACCTCGTCGTACAGATCTGGCTCCCATGCGGCCGGGAAGAAATCCTCGCCGACGCCCTCCACCAGGTACGGCCGCCCGGACCCGCCCGAGAACACCGAACCCTCGGGATCGGCGGCGATGATGCGGACGTCGGGGTTCTGCTCCTTGAGATACCGGGCCGTGCCCGTGATCGATCCGCAGGTGCCGGCGCCGGCGACGAAGTGGGTGATCCGGCCCGCCGTCTGCTCCCACAGCTCGGGACCGGTCGTCTTGTAGTGCGCCAGCGGGTTGTTCGGGTTGGCGTATTGATTGGGCCGGAAGGCCTTGCGCTCGCTGGTGAGTCGTTCCGCGACCTTGTAGTAGCTGCGCTCGTCGTCGGGCGCCACCGCGACCGGGCAGACCACGACCTCGGCTCCGTAGGCCTGGAGCAGTGAGATCTTCTCGGGGGCTACCTTGTCGGTCATCACGAAGACGCAGTCGTAGCCGCGCTGGGCGGCGACGATCGCCAGCCCGACGCCGGTGTTGCCGCTGGTCGGTTCGACGATGGTGCCGCGGGGCTGGAGCTCGCCGCTGCGCTCGGCCGCCAGGATCATCTCCAGTGCCGGGCGGTCCTTCGACGAGCCGCCCGGGTTCGTGGTCTCCATCTTCATGGCGAGCACCGCAGGGAGCTGCTCTTGTTCCATGATGCGCTTCATCCGCATCAGCGGCGTACCGCCGAACAGGTCGATCACCGAATCGGCGATCTGGGTGCCGGCGAGCCGCTCGTCTGCCATGCGAGCAGCGTAACCCTGTCGGTCAGCCGGACGGCCTGCGGACCGCGATCCGGGCGGCGATACCCAGGAGGAAGACGGCAACGGTGACCAGCGCCATCGTCGCACCGGTCGCGGTGGCGTGGTGATAGCTGATGAGCAATCCGACCACCGCACTCACCGCACCGATCGCCACGGCCGCGAGCATCATGAGCGGCACCCGTCGAACGACCAGCGACGCGGTCGCCGGTGGCGCGATCAGGAAGGCGAACACGAGCAGGCTGCCGACCGTCTCGAACGATGCGACGATCGACAACGCCAGGAGCACGAGGAGGACGAAGTGGGTCAGCTCGGGGTGGAAGCCGATCAGTCGTGCCTGGGTCGCGTCGAAGGTTCCGACCAGGAGCGCTCGGTGCAGCACGGTCACACCGCCCAAAGCGATCGCAGCGACGACGAGCAGGGTGCGCAGATCAGCGGTGTCGACGGCGTTGATGGATCCGAAGAGGAAGCGGGTCAGGTCGCCCGAACCGCGTCCGCGTTGGGCGGACATGACCACCACCGCCAGGGCCAGGAACCCGACGAACAGCACGCCGATCGATGCGTCGTCGGGGAGTGGTGAGGCGGTGCGGATGAGTTGGACGCCGCCCACCATCGCGAGCGCGGCGACGAGCGCACCGATCGTCGTGCTGTGGCCGAGCACGAAGGCGATGGCGATGCCTGGGAGCACGCCGTGGGCGAGGGCGTCTCCGAGGAAGCTCAACCCGCGCAGGACCACCCACGTGCCCACCACGCTCGTGCAGACGACCGTCAGGAGCGCCGCCCAGAGCGCGTCGCGCATGAACGGGTTGTCGGCGAACGGGGTGATCCACCAGTCGATCGGGTCGAGCAGCCAGGTCACGGAGCGAGCGCCTCGGTGATGCCGGCCGTCATCGTCCGCAACATGCCGACGTACGTGCTGGCTGGATCGTCGGCGGCGAGTGAGCCGGTGGTGAGCGGCACGATCGCCACGCCCAACCGTCTGGCGAGCGCCTCGGCGTCGGCGCTCGTCTCGGACTCCTCGACGAAGATCGCCGGGACGCCTCGCTCGCCGATCGTCGCGGCCAGTGCGGCGAGTGTCGCCGGATCGGTCTCGGCGATCGAGCTCGTGGACGGGATGACCGTGCCGAGCACCTCGAAGCCGTACCTGTCGGCGAAGTAGGCGAGCGAATCGTGGTTGGTCACGAGGACACGATTCTCGATCGGGAGTCCGTCCGTCAGCCGTGCGAGCTCGGCGTCGAGGGCCATCAGATCGTCCTGGTAGCCGGCGAGGCATCGTTCGATCTCGCCCGCATCACGACCACCGGCGATCAGCGCAGCTGCGATCACGTCGAGTGCGGCGGCAACGCGCCGAGGATCGAGCCACACGTGTGGATCGCCCTCGCCGGGCACGCCCTCGTCGTCGTGACCGTCGTTCTGGCCCGCGTCGACGATCAGGTCGATGTGGGCCGCCATCTCGATCACGTTCGTGCCCCCGTCGGCGACCGTCGCGAGCAGATCGAGCAGTCCCTCTTCCAGGCCGGCCCCGTTCGCCACGACGAGTGATGCGCGTTCGAGCTGCTCGCGATCCTGCAACGACGGTTCGAACGCGTGCGGGTCGCCGCCGGCCGGGACCAGTGTGAGGACGTCGTCCCCACAGGCGACGTTCGACGCGATGTCGGCCCAGATGCTCGTGGTCGCCACCAGCCCGCTGACGCCCGCCGCAGGCTCGCCGTCACCGCTCCCGCAGCCGCTGGCCGCCAGACACGCGACGGCGACCATCCGCGCCCCCGTCCGTGTGTTGAGAACCATTCTCATGAGCGTAGAGTGGGAATCGTTCTCATGACAACCGACGTTCCCGACGCATCGATCCCCGGCACCGGGCCGTGTGCGGTCGCCCACGACGTGTGCGTGCACTACGGCTCCACCGTCGCGCTCGCCCCGACGTCGTTCCGACTCGACCGTGGCACGTCGGTGGCGCTCGTCGGAGCCAACGGCAGCGGGAAGACGACGTTGCTGTCGTTGCTCGCCGGACTGGTCGAACCCGAGGACGGCTCGATCGACGTCGACGCCAGCGTTGCGATGGTGACGCAACAACATCACCACCACCGGTGGATGCCGTTGCCGGTCGAGGACGTGCTGCGCATGGGCCGGTACCGAGATCGCGGCCTCCTCCGCCCACTCGGGCGAGCCGATCGTCGACTCGTCGACGACGCCGCCCGGTTGCTCGAGGTGTCGCATCTCCGCCGCCGGCCGTTCGGTGAGCTGTCCGGTGGTCAGCAGCAGCGGGTCCTCGTCGCCCAGGCGGTCGCCGCTCGACCCGATCTGCTCCTGCTCGACGAACCGATCACCGGACTCGATCTCCCCAGCCAGCTTCGCATTCTCGAGGTCATCGCCACCCACGCCGCCGCAGGTGGGACCGTCGTGTTCTCGACCCATCACCTCGCGGAGGCGCGTCGGGCAGATCGGGTGATGTTGCTCGCCGGGTGCATGCTCGCCGACGGCGCCCCGGAGGAGGTGCTGGTTCCGCCACTGCTCGCGGAGGCATTCGGCGGACGCCTCATTCGCGACGACGGCACGACGATCGTCGTCGACGACCACGGGCACGATCATGGCGAACCACACCCTCCGGAGTTGGTTCCGCACCACGGACTGCATCGCCACCAACACGACCACGGGCCGGACCAGGATCATGGTCGCTGAGGCCGAGGGGCACCGCGAACTGCACGTTGCGATCGCTGCCCGCCTCGCCGACCACGCGCAGCAGTACACCGCCAACCGGCGTGCGATCGTCGAGGCGTTGGCCACTGCCGGCGCGCCGATCACCTTGCCCGACCTGCTCGCCGCCGACGACACCCTCGCCCAGAGCTCCGCCTACCGGAGTCTTGCCGTACTCAGCGATGCCGGTGTGGTTCGTCGGTTGGTGCACGTCGGCGATCACGCCATGTTCGAATTGGCGGAGCATCTCACCGAACATCACCATCACCTGATCTGCGAGTCGTGCGGCACCGTGGCCGACGTGACGTTGCCCGATCGTGTCGAAGCTGCGATGGATCGGACCTTCGACGAGGTCGCCGCCGCGTCGGGCTTCACCCCGACCCATCACGCGGTCGACATCTACGGCACCTGCTCCGGCTGCACGTGACCGTTCGGCACTGGCGCCGGAACGCCGGCCGAGCGCACGCTGAGCGCATGGCACACGCCCAGGACACCTGGAACGAGCTCGGCGACCAACTGCAGTCGTTGGGCCTCAAGTTGAAGCTCCACGTCGAGGAGGAATCCGGTCGCGCCACCGGGCTCGGCGACACGGTGATGGACGGTTTGGCGCGATTGGGGAGAGGGCTCGAGGACGTCTTCGATGCGATCGGCGACGCCGTCGACGACGAAGCGGTGCGATCCGACGCCAAGGCAGCCGGTCGTCTCCTGCTCGATGCGGTGGACGCCACTCTGACCGAGGCGAGCGACAAGCTCCGCGACGCCCTCCGTCGCGGCTGAGGGCCCGGTCAGGTGAGAGCGTCGGCGAACTCGGGTCGGCGCGGCGAAGTCGAAGTCGAGCAGTGCCACCGCAACACCTTGGCGGAACACGATGTTCTCCAGGCACACGTCGTTGTGTCCGATCAGGGCGTCGCCGTCTGCCGACGGGTCGGACATCTCGTCCGAACACGTCAGATCCCGGTCTCGAGCCCAATCGTCGCTGTCCTGGGGCCCACGGGCGAGTCGAACGACCGACGCCAGCGCACGTCGGACTGCGCCCACGCCGCGTCCGGCGGGGTGCCCGTCGAAACCGGCCGCTCGCAGGTGGCGCAACAGCCCGTGGATCGTCCGCGAATGCCGGTTCGCCGGTCGCTCGGCCCCGTCACCGATCGAACACGAGGCGGCTGCCCTCGAGCGCGGCGACGACGTGAGATTCGCGATGAGATCAACGATCGGCGAGATCGGCGAGTCGATCGAACATCGTCTCGGCGCCGGACACGTCGATGGTGCCGTCGTGCTCGCGAGCACGATCGAGCGCGACGTCACGTGTCGGGCGGGTCACGGCGTCGTGGAGTGCTACGCCCGTCCGTGCGGTGCGACGGGCGATCCGGTCGAGGAACCGGCGATGTCGATCATCGCCTCGTTCTGGGTCGCCGCCTCGCGGAGGTGGGGTGCGACGAAACCCGATCCGGGTGGCACGGTAGAACCCGTCCGATTCCGGCCGGCGTCGCAGGCCGGCGGTCGGTCACGTGAGCCTTCTCCTCAGCCGCCGAACAGGCGGCCGATCAGCCCCGGTTGCAGTGGCTCGTAGCCGTCGGGCAGCAGGTGGGGCGCGAACTGTTCGAGGTGGCGAGCGACCTGCCTGGCGCTCGGGTTGACCATGCCCACATCACCGATCACCACGGTCGGAACGGTCTCGTTGCCGCTCGCGTACGAGCGGACGGTCGCCGCCGCCTGCGGATCGTCCCAGATGTTGTGATCGATCGTCTCGATGCCGACCTTGTCGAGACGACGGCGCAACATCGAGCAGAATCCGCATCCCGGGCGCCAGTAGTAGTGGACGGCGTCGGTGGTCATCGGTCGCTTCTCAGCTCTCGACGACTCCCGCCAGCCGTTCGAGTGTGGCTTCCATGCTGGCGGGGTGCTTCTTCGGGTACCCCATCAGCTCGATCGCCTTGGGCGACATCGACGTCGACCAGTCGAAGCTCTCGGTCACCTTCGTCGCGGCACCACCGTCGATCGGCTCGAGCTCGTAGCGCCAGCGGTGTTTGCCGAAGTGCTGCCAGGCGATCAGGCGGTTCGGTTCGAACTCGACGACCGTGTTGGTGATCCGATAGGGGAGCAGCCCCATCTTCATGTCCATGCCGAACTTGGAACCGAGCTCGAGGCGATGTGATTCCCCGCGGATCTTCTGCACCATCCCCGATCCGTCGATCTCGCTGTGGCGCGCCGGGTCGGCGAGCACGTCGAAGACCGCTTCCGGTGAGGCCTTGATCACACGGGACACCGATACCACTCGCTCAGTCATGCCGACGACGGTACCGGTCAGGTTCTCGTCTGACACTCGCCGACCACCCCCGTGCCCGCGATCACCCACCGTCGGCGCGTCGATTCTGTGGCAGCCGAAGCGACCGAATCCGTCGCTCTGTCTGCCGCAAACGATCGATCGGGACGCTGTGGCAGCCGAAGCAACAGGTGACGTCGCTTCGGCTGCCACAGAGTTCTGAGCGCGTCGCGGTCGCGTTGGGCTGCCATCGGCACCGGGACCGGTCGCGACCTGGTTGGGTGGTGCGGGTTCCGGCGAGTGCAATCCAACTGACCCCTCGTCCGCCACGTCGTCCGCGAGACACCCGATCGCTACCGTGACGGGCATGGCCGAGTCGGAGCGGTGGACCGTCGAGCAGGTGGCGGCCGTGGCGCCGTCGCCGCAGTCGATCGCGGCGGCAGAACCCCTCGCTGCCGCCGCTCGGTGGTCGGCCCTGGGCGTCGACGAGAGAGCAGTCTGGGGACGTTGTCGCGGATCGGGCGCCGAACCCTACGACACCACGGTCGACCACGTCGGCGTCGCTTGGCGGTGTACCTGTCCGAGTCGCAAGCTGCCGTGCAAACACGCGCTCGCGTTGTTGCTGCTGTGGGTGCGCGGTGGCGTGCCGCCGTCGGCCGCGCCCCAGTCCGTCGTCACTTGGATCAGCGGACGCGACCGACGCTCCGGGGCGGAGGCGGCCACGTCGGGCTCGGCCGACGAAGGTGGCGCGGCCTCTGGTGGGTCGGCAGGCGACGAGGTCGATGACACCACCGGCACTCCGGAGCCGATCGACCGCGACGATCTCGACCGGTCGCGCGACGAGCGCGTCGCCCGGATGATGGAGGGGTTGATCGAGCTCGACCGGTGGCTGGAGGATCGCATGCGGACGGGTCTTGCCGATCCAGCGCTCGCTCGCTACACGACCTGGGACCAGCTGGCGGCCAGGCTCGTCGATGCCCGCGCCGGCGCCCTCGCCAACCGGGTGCGACGGCTCGCCGGGCTCGTCGGCGCCAGCCCCGACTGGCACGCTGACGTGCTGGCCGAACTCGGCCTCCTCCACCTCATCGCCCGGGCCGGCCGTCGGCTGCCGGATCTCCCCGGGACCCTCCCGGACGCGGTCGCGACGGCGTCCGGGTGGCAAGTGCGTCAGGTCGACGTGCTGGCGGGCGTGCCCGACACCGACGGGTGGTTCGTGGCGGGCCGGAGCGACGTCCGGGAGGACCGGATCGAGGTGCGGCGATGGTGGTTGCGCGGCACGACGTCGGGTCGGTGGGCGATGCTGCTCTCGTTCGCCGCCTACCGGCAGAGCCTCGATGACTCGCTCGACGTCGGCACGGTCGTCCACGCCGATCTGCATCGGTATCCCGGTGGCTCGTTGCGGGCGCTCGCGGGCCGCCGATACGCCGACCCGCTCCCATTCACCGCGCCGGAGACGGTGACGGTGGCCGACGCCTGCGACGCGATCGGGATCGCCGTCGCCGCCCAACCGTGGCTGGAGCGATATCCAGCGACGATCCGGGCGTCGCCGTCGGTCATCGACGGTCGATGGGTGTTGACCGACGAAACGGGGTCGCTCCCCGTCGTAGGTGATCAACGCTCGCTCGCGATGGTGGTGGCGGCCTCGGCGGGTGAGCCGGTCGCGACCACGATCGAGTGGTCGCCCTGGGGCGTCCAGCCGCTGACGGTCCATCTGCCGGATCGCACCTTCGACGTCGGACCCCGAGCCGATCCGTCGTTCGTGGGTGTTGCGTGAGCGAGACGGACGAACCGGACCTCGACGCCTACTGGCGCGAGCTCGTGACCGTCGCGCTCCTCGGGACGGATCGACGCGAGGCACCCCGACCTCCGGCCGGGCCGATCGACGACCTCGTCGCCGACGCCGTGCGACCCGATGCTGCGTCACGCATGCTCGCGGCGGTCGCGGCGGTCGCTGCGGCTCGGCGGGCCGCGTTCGTGGCGCTGCCGCCGGCAGATGCCCTCCGACCCCCCGAGCGCGACGAACGCCCGTGGTGCAGCGCTGCAGCCGTCGCGACGTGGCGACGGATCGCGAGTGAGTGGTCGGTCCTCGAGGACGAATGGGTCCTCAGCGTGATCGATCGGGGCTTCCGTCTGCCCCCCGATGCGCTCGTCGAGCTCCTGCTGCGGCATCGCGGCGACGCAGTCCGGCGGGCGCGAGTGGCGATCGCGGGCGGTCCGCTGACGCGATGGGTTGTGGAACAGGTGCCAGTCCTGGCCGCGGCCACCGGCCGGTCGGCGTCGGCCGAAGCCGTTGTGTCGCGCCCCGCGCTCCCGTTGCCGCCGGAGCTCGCCGAGCTCACCACCGCCGACGCCCACACGTTCGTTCGGCGTCTCGCCCCCGGCTTCGACGCGGGTGCCTACGGCCCGGCGCACCGAGCGGTCCTCGTCAACCTGATCGCGAGTTGTCGGCCCGCCGTACTGGTCGACGCCGCCGACGCGCTCGAGCGCACCCACCGCGGTCTGGCGCTGGCGTTGGCCGACCTGGCGCGCCTTCGACACCGCATGCTCGCCGAGCTCGGCGTCGCAATCTGAGTCGGGTCGGTCGTCCTCGATCGGGCCACCCGTCGGAGTGTCCCGACGCTCAGCGGATCTGCTCGGTCCGGATCTGCTCGGTCCGGATCTGCTTGGTATAGATCGCCTCGTAGCTCTGGAGCTCGAATCCGAGACTCGTGTACAGCTGAAACGCTCCACCGGGATTGTTGGTGTCGACGCCGAGTGCCGCCTCGGACATCCCCCGATCCTTGAGCTCCTGAAGACTCCAGGCGAGGAGCGTTCCGGCGATGCCCCGGTTCCGCCAGTCGCGGTGCACCGAGATGTCCTCGGGGTAGCCGCGCTGGTAACCGTTCGCCTCGTTCTCCTCGCGATTGATGAACGGTTTGACCTGGCCGACGACCTGGTCGCCGGCCCATGCGATCTTCCACAACGACGGGTCGAACGTCGGATCCTCGACGAATTCGCGGAACTGTTCCTCGGTGCCCTCGATGAAGTCCCACTCGCCGCGGAAGGCTTCGATGTGGGCATCCCAGATCGGGCGGATCTGCTCATCGGTGACGGACCGCAGATCGACACCGTCGGGGAGCGATCGCTCCGGGATGTCGTCGAGGTGGGGGCGGACGAGCGACGCCTCCCACTCGGTCGCGGTGTAGCCACGCGCCTCAAGCCACGCGGCCTCGTCGACGGGATCCAGGCCCGGACCGGGGTGGGCCGCGTACGCGCGGTAGCGGGCGGCGTCGACGGCGCTCGCCCACGGAAGCATGTGTTGCTCTTGGGCATCGAGGAGCGCGGCGAAGAGCGGTTCGGCGATGTGATCGGGGACGGTCGGAGCGAACACGATGCAGTCCCGCTGGCCGGCATCCAGGTCCTCGAAGCTGGCACGTACGTATCCGACGAGGACGGCATCGTGCTCGATGAGCACGATGTCGCGGTCCGGATCGCAGTTCTCGAGGTGGGCGTAGCCGACGTCGAGCATCTCGGTGGTCGGCATCTCCGACTGGCCGAGCAGCCGGCGGTAGGCGCCGAGGACGGGCGCCATCGCCGGGTGATCCGGCGAGCCTCGATACGGCCGCGCGGTGTACGGGGTCGGGAGCTCCATGCGATCGACGAGATGCATCACACGACGGTAGGTCGGTGATCACCACCGCGCCGCACACGTTTCGTGGCGCGGCACCGAAGGCGTCGTCGCCGGCTCGGGGTGGCTCGAACCGGTGTCAGTCCGATGGTGAGGCGATCTCGGCGTCGAGACGCTTCACGAGCGTCTTCGTCGCGACGGCCCGATAGCTCTCCTCGACGAAGTCGAACAGCACCTCGCGCTCCTCCTCGGGCACCCTGTCGACGAACACGGTCACCCATCCGTGCCGACCGAGCCCGTACCTGGTCGGAGCGGCCTCGGGATACGAGAGCGCATGGTCATGGGAGTCGGGCAGCTTGGCGGTCATGACCGGCCGGTCGGAGTCAGGGCCGCTGACGAAGAGGAAGATCTTCTTGCCGACCTTCACGACACGGTCACCCCAAGGAGAATCGGGCCAGGCCTCGGGAAGCGAACGTGCGAACTCCTCGAGCGATTCGACCACGTCGGCTGTCGGGTCGGCCATGACCACCAACGTAGCCAGTCGCCGGGGAGCCGGTGTCAGGTCACGACATCCGCGATGGCAACGAAGTGCATGGCAGCGGCGACCACCGTGAACACGTGCCACACCTCGTGGTAGCCGAATCGGTCCGGAGCGGGATCCGGTCGACGGGTGAGGAGCACGAGGGCGCCGATGCCGTACGCCAGCGTGCCGCCGGCGACCAGCACCAACTGGCCGACGGCGAGATGGCGAACGAGTACCGGCCCGGCCGCCACGGCGACCGAGACCATCGCCGGGTAGAGCCCGTACGACCACCAGCTGGCGCGATCGAAGGCGACGGTCTTGAGCGTGATGCCGACCACCGCAGCCGCCGTCACCACGGTCAGGATCGGCATCCCGGACGACGAGGGCAGCACCACCAGGCAGAACGGTGCGTACGTTCCGGCCACCAACACGTAGATCATCGAATGGTCGAGCCGGCGCATGATCGCCCGCGATGTCCACGTGGACGTCAGTCGGTGGTAGGCCGCAGACGTTCCGAACATCACGACGAGCGCGAACGCATAGATCGCCGCGGCGACCCGTTCGATCGAGCGCTCCGCCGATCCGACCAACAACAGCCCCGCCGGGATCGCCGCGGCGAATGCCCATGTGTGGATGCGACCACGCCACGCAGGCCGATCGAAGGGCCGCGTCGGCGCGCCCGGCACCGTCGCGTCGTCGAGCTGTCCGGACCCGTGTGGATGCAGCGCTGCCTGCATGTCTCCTTGTCGGCAGCTCTGGCGAGGTCCATGAGCGCGCGGACCGCGAGCGCGGCGGCGACCATCGTCGCAGCCCCTGGCTAACGTCTGGCCCGATGGGAGCACGAGGCACGGCCGACATCCTGCGGCCGCACGCAGAGGTGCAGTACGCAGCTGAGCTGGCGGCGCTCGCGACGACCGACGACCGTGAACGGCCGCCGAACTGGCGGTTGTCGCCGTGGGCGGTCGTCAATTACCTGGTGGGTGGTGATCTTCCCGACGGGACGGCGATCGTACCGAAGTACGTGGGCCGGAGGCGCCTGATGGAGATCGCCGTCGCCACGCTGGCCACCGATCGTGCCCTGTTGCTGCTCGGCGTGCCGGGTACCGCCAAGACCTGGGTGAGCGAGCATCTCGCCGCTGCGATCAGCGGTGATTCGACGCTGCTGGTCCAGGGCACCGCCGGCACGACCGAAGAGACGCTCCGCTACGGGTGGAACTACGCCCGCCTGATCGCCGAAGGTCCGACGGAGGCGGCGCTCGTCCCGTCGCCGATCTACCGGGCCATGCAGCGCGGCGCGATCGCCCGTGTCGAGGAGCTCACCCGGATGCCCTCCGACGTCCAGGACGCTCTCGTCACTGCGCTCTCCGAGAAGTCGATGCCGATCCCCGAGCTCGACTCCGAGATCGCGGCAACACGAGGGTTCAACGTGATCGCCACGGCGAACGATCGCGATCGCGGCGTCAACGACCTGTCGTCGGCACTGCGACGCCGGTTCAACACGGTGACGCTGCCGTTGCCCGAGACGGCCGACGAGGAGATCGCGATCGTCGCCCAGCGCGTGAACGAGTTGGGCGCCGCGCTCGCCCTGCCGACGATTCCGGCGTCGTCCGACGAGATTCGTCGGGTGGTGACCGTGTTTCGAGAGCTCCGCGACGGCGTCACCGGCGACGGCGGCACGAGCCTCAAGGTGCCGAGCGGCACCTTGTCGACGGCAGAGGCGATCTCGGTCGTCACCAACGGCCTTTCGCTGGCCACCCACTTCGGCGGCGGAGAGCTCTCGGCTGACGACGTCGCTGCCGGGGTGGTCGGGGCGGTCGTGCGCGATCCCGTGCACGACGGTGTGGCGTGGCGCGAGTACCTGGAGGCGGTGATGGCCGAGCGCGACGGCTGGGGTGACTTCTACGAGGCCTGCCGAGCGCTCGACTGAGGGCGAACGGTCTCATGGCGCTCCACCTGCTCGGTGTCCGGCACCACGGCCCGGGGTCGGCACGATCGGTCGTCAGCGCCCTCGACACCCTTCAGCCGTCGATCGTGTTGGTCGAGGCGCCTGCCGAAACCACGCCGGCACTCCGATGGATCCGTGACGACGGCCCCGAGTCGGGCGATGAGCACGCTCTCGACGTCGACGTGCTGCGGCCGCCGGTTGCGTTGCTCGGCTACGTCGTCGACGATCCGCGCCGCGCTGCGTTCGCCCCGCTCGCCGCGTTCAGCCCCGAGTGGCAGGCCGTGAGGTGGGCGAACGCACACGACGTGCTGGTGGAGGCGATCGACCTCCCGCTCGCGAACACGCTCGCGGCTCGTGACGACGCGACGCCGATCGTCGGGGATGCGCCCTCCGACCCGCTCGGTGCACTCGCCGCGGCGGCGGGCGAACCCGACGCCGAACGATGGTGGGACGATGTCATCGAGCACCGCGGCGAGGGTCTGGCGGCATTCGATGCAGTCGCCGAGGCCATGGCGGCCGTCCGATCCGGCACGATGCCGACGGGGTCGGAGGAGCGGCGTGAGGCGCACATGCGCAAACGCATCCGCGCCGCGATCAAGGACGGTCACGAGACGATTGCGGTGGTCTGCGGTGCCTGGCACGTACCGGCCCTCGACGTGACTGCGACCGGAGCGACGACGGCCACCGCCGACCACGCCACGTTGCGCGGTCTGGCGAAGGTGAAGGTCGCAGTCAGCTGGGTCCCGTGGACGCACGAACGTCTCGCCAACGCAAGCGGCTACGGTGCCGGGGTCCGCAGCCCCGGATGGTACGACCACGTGTTCCGACATCCCGGCGCCGACGGGGTCGCACGCTTCTTCGTCGATGCCGCGCGCGTGCTGCGGCGCGCCGACATGTCTGCGTCCCCCGATCACCTGATCGCGGCGACGCGCATGGCCGACACGCTGGCGACGATGCGGGGCCGCCCCCGCGCCGGCCTCGACGAGGTGCTCGACGCCGCCGACACGGTGATGGGTGGCCTACCGCTCGTGCGCCGTCAGCTCGTCGTCGGTCATGCCATCGGTTCGGTCCCCGACGGCGCGCCTCAGGTTCCGCTCGCCCGAGATCTCGCTCAGCGTCAGCGGTCGGCCCGTCTCAAGCCGACGCCCGACGACCGGACGATCGAGCTCGACCTGCGGACTCCCAACGGCTTGCGCCGGTCTCACCTGCTCCATCAACTGGTCGCGATCGGTGTGCCGTGGGGCGTACTCGAGGAAGGCCGGGGGAGCAGCGGTACGTTTCGCGAGACGTGGAGGTTGTCGTGGCGACCCGAGTGGTCGGTGCGCGTCGTCGAGTTCGCCGGGTACGGCACGACCGTCGAGCACGCCGCCACGAATCGCCTCGTCGGCCGAGTCGGTGACGCCACCGGTCTGGTCGAGATCGCCGGGGCACTCGACCTCGCGTTGCTGGCGGCGCTTCCCGACGCCGTCGATCCGGTCGTGCACCTGCTCGCCACCCGCGCCGCCAACGATCCCGACATCGGTCAGCTCATGGCGGCGCTCGGGCCGCTCGCCCAGGCACAGCGATACGGCGACGTCCGCTCGACCGACGTCGCGGCCCTCGGCTCCGTGTTCGACGGATTGGTCGTCCGCGTGCTCGCAGGCGTCGCTCCGGCGTGTGCCTCACTCGACGACGACGCAGCATCGGTCATGGTCGAGCGGTTGAGCGGAGTCCAGCACGCGCTCGCGCTCGTCGACCACCGTGCTCGCCATCGAGCGTTCCCGGAGGTGCTCGAGCGTCTGGCCGAACCCGGTCATCCGGGGGCCGGACACGGTCGAGTGCACGGTCGGGCGACCCGCCTCCTCCACGACAGCGGATACTGGGGTTCGCAGCAGGTCGAACATCGGCTCGGCCGCGCGCTGACGCCTGGTACACCATCGGCGGTGGGCGCCGCGTTCGTGGAGGGGTTCCTCTCCGGCAGCGGCACGGTGCTCGTCCACGATGCAGATCTCCGGGCGGTCGTCGATCGGTGGCTGTCGTCGCTCACGCCATCGGCGTTCGACGAGACGGTCCCACTTCTGCGCCGCACGTTCGGCGCGTTCGAGTCCGCCGAGCGACGACAGCTCGGGCGACTGGTGGCGGGCGAGCATCGCGAGCACCTGACCGGCTTCGGGCCCGGCCTCGACGGCGCCCGTGTGCTCGCCACGTTGCTCACCGTGCGCCACCTCCTCGGACTTCCGGTCGAGGAGCAGGCGTGAGCGGCGACACGCGCGTCGGCACGTCTGGCGACGTGGCACGCGTCTCGGAAACGGAGCGGCTGCGGCGGTGGCGCATGGTGCTCGGTGGTGGCGAAGCCGACGGTACCGGGGCGGAGCTGGGCGGTGACGATGTTCGGATCGACGCCGCCATGGGCGCCGTCTACGACCAGGACGGCATTCAGCGGTCTCGCTCCGGACGCGGCTCCGGTCGAGCCGGCGGGCTGGGCAAGAGCGCGCCGCGAGTCGCGCGTTGGCTCGGCGACATCCGCACGTACTTCCCGAAGCCCGTCGTGCAGGTGATGCAGCGTGATGCGATCGAGCGGCTCGATCTCAAGCAGCTGCTGCTCGAGCCCGAACTGCTCGAGTCGATCGAGCCCGACATCCACCTGGTGACCCTGCTCGTCGAGCTCAACCATCTGCTGCCCGACGAGACCCGGGCGACGGCGCGCCAGGTCGTGGCCTCGGTGGTCGCCGAGCTGGAGCAGCGCCTCACCGACCGAACCCGCACGGCGGTGCACGGTGCGCTCGCTCGCGCCAACCGTTCGCGTCGGCCACGACCGGGCGACATCGATTGGCTCCGAACCGTGCATGCGAACCTGAAGCACTACCAACCGAAGTACGGCACGGTGATCCCCGAGCGATTGGTCGGTTTCGGCCGTCGTCGGCGCAGTCTCGCGAAGGACGTCGTCATCGCTGTCGACCAGTCCGGTTCGATGGCCGACAGCGTGGTGTATGCGTCGTTGTTCGGAGCAGTGCTCGCTCAGCTCCCGGCGCTGCGGACCCGTCTGGTCGCGTTCGACACGACGATCACCGACCTGACGCCCGTGCTCCACGACCCCGTCGACGTGCTCTTCGGGGTCCAGCTCGGTGGTGGCACCGACATCGCCGAAGCCCTCGGGTACTGCCGTCGTCTCGTGACCCGCCCGGCCGACACGGTGCTCGTGCTCATCACCGACCTCTTCGAAGGTGGCAACCCCGACGTGATGCGTTCGCGCGTCGCCCACCTCGTCCGCTCGGGCGTCACGGTGCTCTGCCTGCTGGCACTCAGCGACGAAGGCGCACCAGTGCACGATCAGGTCGCCGCCGCTGATCTCGTCGCGTTGGGCGCGACCGTCATGGCCTGCACGCCCGACCAGTTCCCCGACGTCCTCGCCCACGCCCTCGAACACTGACCGTTACGTTCGGGGTCGGACCCCGAACGTAACGGTCAGTCGCGGTCGGTGAATCGTTCGACGTCGGCGCGGTGGCCGGCGATGACGATCAGGTCGCTGCGCCGGAGCACCGTCTCGCGGTCCGCGTAGGTGAACTGACCGCCGGTCGGCTTCACGCAGACGACCGTCACCTTGTATTTCGCCCGCAGATTCGACTCGCCGAGCGGCACCCCGATCAGCTCCTCGGGAGCGGCGAGCTCGGCGATCACGAAGTTGTCGTCGAGCGCGAGGAACTCCAGCATCTGGCCGGTGACGAGGTGGGCGACCCGAGTGCCCATCTCGGCCTCCGGGAAGACCACATGATGGGCGCCGACCCGCTGGAGGATGCGGCCGTGTGACTCGGTGATGGCCTTCGCCCAGATGTTCTTCACGCCGAGATCGACCAGTGCGGTCGTGGTGAGGACACTCGCCTCGATCCCGGTGCCGATGCACACCACGGCGGTGACGGCGTCTGCGGCGCCGATCTGCCGCAGCGCTCGCTCACTCGTGGTGTCGGCCTCCACGACATGGGTGAGCATGCCGGCGTGCTCCTGGACGATGTCGTCGCGAGCGTCGACGCCGAGCACCTCGTAGCCGAGATCGACGAGGGTCTGGGCCAGCGACGAACCGAACCGGCCGAGTCCGATCACGATGATCTCGCCCTCGTGCCGCACGCGTTCCGAGGTGAGACCGCTCAGCATGCTGTGGATGATCTTGTCGGACATGTGGACTCCTGGCGTGGCGAGATGGGTCAGCCGATGATCGGGCGTTCCTCGGGGAAACGGTAGGCGCGGCGGCGCTGGCGCATGGCGAGCGCCGTGACGAACGTGACGGGACCGACGCGCCCGGCGAGCATCACGAGCACGAGCAGGATCTGGCCGGCGGCGGGGAGCGCACCGGTGATTCCGGTCGACAACCCGACCGTGCCGAATGCCGATGCGGCCTCGAAGAGCGTTTCCGTGAAACTGAACGTCGAGATCGTCGTGAGCACGACAGCGGTGCTGAACACGATCCCGACCGACAGCAGCGCGACGGTCATCGCCTGTCGGACCACGCCACTCGGAAGCCGCCGTCGGAACACGTTGATGTCGGTGTCGCCGCGCACCTCGGACCACATCGCGAACCCGAGCACGGCGAACGTCGTGACCTTGATGCCACCGCTGGTCGACGCGGGCCCGGCCCCGATGAACATGAGCCCGGTCATGACGTTGAGGGTGGGTTCGCGCTGGTCGCCGATGTTGATCGTGTTGAAGCCCGCGGTTCGAGGTGTCACCCCTTGGAACCAGGCTGCCTGGACCTTGTCCCACGCCCCCATCGGGCCGAGCGTGCCCGGGTTGGTCCACTCGAACACCAGCACCGTCAGCGGGCCGGCGACGAGGAGGACCGCCGTCGCCAACAACGTGATCCGCGTGTGCAGGCTCCAGCGTCGGGGACGCACACGTTTGCGCAACTCGACGAGGATCGGGAACCCCAGCCCCCCGATCACGAACGCAGCGGTGATCGGGAACACGACGAGCGGGTCGCCGGCGAACTGGGTCAACGAATCCGAGTAGAGCGATATGCCGGCGTTGTTGAACGCCGAAACACCGTGGAACAGGGCGCTGTACGCGGCGCGTCCGGTGCTGATGTCGTCGACGGTCGCGAGGTGGACGAAGAGGATCACCGCGATGGACGACTCGACCAGCAGCGTGATCTTGGCGATCGCGCCGATGAGGTACCGCAGCTCGCCGATGTCGACGGCCCCGATCTCTGCTTGGGCGAGCATCCGTTGCCGAAGCCCCACCCGCCGTGATGCGACGAGCGCCAGCACCGATCCGATGGTCATGATGCCGAAACCGCCGAGCTGGATCAGCCCCAACAACACGAGCTCACCGAACAGTGAGAAGTCGGCGATGTCGGTCGTGCCGAGCCCGGTCACGGTCGCCGCCGACGTCGACCAGAACAGCGAGTGCCGGAAGCCCGGGTGGTCGACGCCGCCGTCGACGGCGATCGGCAGCCACAGCAGGAGCGTCCCGGCGAGGATCAAGGCGACGAACGCAGCGAGCACCAGCTGCGCCGGGTTGCGTGCGGCGCCGACGATCCGGCGGGTGACCACGGCGGGCACACTAGTGGTGGCATGGCACGATGCCGCGGTGTCGAGCGTCGGTGATAGGACGCGTCCCGACTTTGCGCCAGTGGGAGCCGACGGTACCCAAGCGCTAGCCTCTGGCGCACTATGGGACAGCTGGTCGGAGTCGTCGAGAAGCCGAGCACCACACCTGGGGTGGTCCGCTTCGAGCTCAACCGTTCGCTGTCCGGTATGGGCCACGAGCGCTTCGTCTCGATGCTCGACGCGAGTGGGCCGACACCCTCGGCATCGCTGGCCCGTCAGCTGTTCGCCACCGGGAAGGTCGCCGGCGTCCACGTGTACGGCAACATCGTGACCGTCGACATCGAGAAGGGCTTCGACTCCTCGGGGCTGGCCGGCATCGTGCGGGAGATGTACCGCTACTGGAAGCCCGGCGTCGAACCGCCGTCGTTCGAGGACCTCCAGCCCGAGGAGCCCGCTGCCGAACCGTCCGGTGACGCCGGAGGTGGAGATGCGCAACTCTCGGAAGCGGCCAAGCGCGTGCCCGCCCACTTGCTCGAACGGGGCCGTGCTGCTCGCGAGCGTTGGAAGGCAAAGCAGGGCGGCTGAGCGCCCGCTCGCGCACGGGGAACCCGACCCTGGGCGCCTCGCCCAAACGGTGCTCCGGAAACCCGCTGCACAGTCGAGCATCTCTGCGACGTTGGCGTACCGTTGCCAGCGTGATCGACGGGGTGCTCACGCTCCAGCAAGCTGCCGACGAGCTCGGCGTGCACTACATGACGGCGTACCGATATGTCCGGCTCGGTCAGCTGGATGCCCACAAGGTGGGTGGCGGATGGCGAGTCGCAGCCGATGCCTTGGAGGAATTCCGGGCGGATCGTCGCACCGACGAACCTGCCCGTCGCCGCCCGGCACCGTGGAGCGATCGGCTCGAGGCCCGTCTCATGGCTGGCGATGCCGCCGGGGCCTGGGGTGTCATGGAGGCGTCGATGTCAGCCGGGACGAGTGTCGCCGAGGTCTACCTCGACGTGCTCGGGCCGGCGATGCGATCGATCGGCGATCGGTGGGAAGCCGGTGAGATCGACGTGGCGATCGAGCATCGGGCGTCGGGCATCGCGACCCGCCTCGTCGGTCGATTGGGTTCGCGTTGTGTCCGTCGTGGCCGATCGCGCGGCACGATCGTGCTCGGATCGCCCGTCGGTGAGCGCCACGGACTCGTGGTCGCGATCCTGGCCGACCTGCTCCGCCTCGAGGGCTGGGACGTCTCCGACCTGGGTGCCGACACGCCGGCGTCCTCGTTCGTGCTGACGGCTCGTGAGACGGACGATCTCGTGGCGGTGGGTCTGTCGATCACCCACCCCGAGCACCTCGACGAGTGTGCGGCGACCTGTGCGACGTTGCGGGAAGCCGGACTCGGAGTTCCGGTGATCATCGGTGGGCAGGCGATACGCGATCGAGAGCATGCGATCGACCTCGGCGCCGACGGGTTCGCAGGCGACGTCGACGAGATGATCGCAGCGTTGGCAGCACTCGCCGCCTGACGTTCCGCGCGAGGCCATGTGTGGCCTCGCAGCCGACCCTCGGCCTCCCCTGGCGTATCGAACGTGCGTTCGATAACCTGGATCGGATGTTGCCCGCCGTCCCCGCACGAGAACGCAGCCTGCCGATCGACGAGGTGTTCGCGTCGATGCTGCCGGGTGGAGCGCTCCAGCGCGGACATGTGGTCGGATGCACCGGCGCAGCCGCGATGACGCTGGCGCTGACGTTGGCGGCCCGCCCGGTGGCCACCGGGTCGTGGCTCGCAGTGGTCGGAGTGCCGATGGTGGGAGTGGAGTCCGCTGCCGAGCTCGGAGTGCCGCTGGCGCGCCTCGTCCACGTCGCGGTCGACGGTGGACCATCGGTGTGGGCAGAACGTGTCGGTGCGGCCGCCGACGGTTTCGACGTCGTCCTCACCCGCCCGCCCGCGGGTGCCGAGCGGGTCCTCCGCAAGGTACGGACCCGCCTCCAGGCACGCGGGGTCGTGCTGTTGGCGGTCAGTCCGTCGAACCCGTCCGTGTCGTGCGATGTCGAGTTCACGACGACGGCAATCGATTGGATCGGGATCGGGCACGGGTCGGGTCGCCTGGTCGGCCGGCGAGCGACGGTGCGTTGTGGCGGTCGGCGGGTCCCACGACCGGTCGAGCGTGAGCTGTGGTTGCCCGGCCCCGATGGTCGTGTCGAACCGGTCGAACCGATCCACCTGTCAGCCGACGAGGACGATCATCCGGCAGTCATCGAGCTGGGTCGCGCTGGTTAGCGGCGTGTGGCGAGCGGGAGGTGCGATGCAGCGGGTGACGGCCCAGCGGATGGTCACGATCTGGTGTCCGGAGTGGCCGGTGGTCGCAGCACGCGTTCCGAGCGATCGCCCGGCGGCAGTCTTCCGCGCGAACCGGGTGGTGGCGCGCACTCCGGCCGCTGCGGCTGCTGGTGTCGAGGCCGGATCGCGCCGCCGTGCCGCCCAGCGGGCGTGTCCGGAGCTGCTCGTCCTCGATCACGAACCAGAGCGCGACGCTCGCGAGTTCGAACCGATCGTCCGAGCCGTTTCCGACATGGCTCCGCGCCTGGAGGTCGTCGAGCCAGGGTGGCTGTGCCTCGCGGCGCGTGGCCCGTCCCGGTACTTCGGTGGTGACCACCGGATGGCTGAGCGGATGGCGGTGCACGTCGTCGACACCGTCGGCGAATCGATCGGTGACACCGCGATCGGGGTCGCGGTCGGCGTCGGTGTGGCCGACGGCAGGTCGACGTCGGCCATCGCCGCCCGGCGAGCCGCCCGGACCTCGCGACGGGTGACCGTCGTCGACGCCGGAGGTTCACCGGCGTTCGTCGAACGGCTGCCGATCGCCTGGCTTCGCGAGCTCGGTGAGATCGACGCCGAGCTCGTCGACCTGTTCGACCGGCTCGGTCTTCGCCGTCTGGGACAGCTCGCTGCACTCGACCCCGGTGACGTGCTCGCCCGGTTCGGGGTCGAGGGGGCGCACGCGCATCGGCTCGCCGGTGGCGTCGACACGCGGTTGGGCAACGCCGCCGATCCGCCGCCGCAACGGTGGGTCGAGCATCCCTTCCCCGAACCGGTCGAACAGCTCGAGACGGTGGTCTTCGTCGGCAAGCGACTGGCCGACGAGCTCGTCGGCGTGCTCGCCGGCGAAGGGCGGGTGTGCACCCGACTGGTCGTGGTGGTCGAGACCGAGCACGGCGAGCGCAGCGAACGGGCGTGGTACCGCGACCGTGGTCTCTCGGCGGCGTCGATGGTCGAACGGGTGCGGTGGCAGCTCGAGGGCTGGGCAGGGCGGCCGGGTGGGTTGAGCGGCGGGGTGGCCCTCGTCAGGTTGATCCCCGACGAGGTGTGTGGCGACGACGGTGTGCAGGCCGGTCTGTGGGGTGGCCGGTCGCGTGCCGATGACGACGCCGCCCGGGCGATCGTCCGGTTGAGCGGTCTGGCGGGGGAGCGTGCAGTCACGGTGCCGGCATGGGTCGGCGGCCGACTCCCCGTCGAGCGGTATCGGTGGGTGCCGGCTGGGTCGGTCGACCTCGACGATTCGACCGATCGACTCGATCGGCGCGAGGGTCCCTGGCCCGGAGTGCTCCCCGCGCCGTCTCCGGCGGTGGTACCCGACGTGCCCGTTCCGGTCGAGATCCACGATGACGAGGGTCGTCCGGTGCAGGTCAGCGGTCGTGGTGAGATCAGTGCACCACCAGCCGTGTTGACCACGTCGTCGGGCCGTCGGCGCGTGGTCGCGTGGGCGGGCCCGTGGCCGATCGAGCAACGATGGTGGTCGTCAGATCAAGCTCGTCGTCTGGCGCGGTTCCATCTCGTGACCGAGGAGGGGACGGCACATCTGGTGGGAGTCGAGCAGCAGCGCTGGTCGATCCTCGCGACGTACTCGTGACGCAGCGAACCGAGTGGCTTGCGACTCAGGTGTCAGGCGCTGACGTCGATGCCGGCATCGTCGACGGCGTCGTGGGCGCTGGTCGGCAGCGAGCGAGAGACCGATGGCATGCCGGTCACAGCGTGCTCTTCGGCGGCGTCGAGGATCTCGTTGCTGATCCGGAACCCGACGCCGCGGACCGTGTGGATCACCCGGAGCTCGGTGGCAGCCTGGTCGAGCTTGCGGCGCAGGTTCGACAGGTGAACATCGACCACATGGGTGTCGCCCACCCAGTTCGGACCCCACACCGACTCGAGCAACTCGCTGCGCGACGCGACCTCTGTCGGTCGCCGGCACAGGTGCTCGAGCAGTGAGAACTCGATTCGGGTCGCCTGGACCTCGGCATCGCCGAGCCGGATCTCGTGGCGCCCCGTGTCCACCGTCAGTGGTCCGAGGGTGATGAGCGACTGCTGCACCGGATCCCAGTCGGTCCGCATCTCGCGTGGCCGTCGCAACAGTGCATGGCAGCGAGCAGCGATCTCATCCGGCGTCACCGGCACCGACACAGCGTCGTCGGCGCCCGACCGGAGCAGCTCGACCCGCGCACGGTCACGTCCGGCGGACTCGATGCAGAGCATGTAGCCGTCGGTGCCGTTGCGGAGCTGTTGGTAGAGCGGACGGTGCTCGGCATCCTGCATCTCGGTGTCGATCACCACGACATCGGGCGAGAACGACTCGGCGAGGATGCTCACCGCATCGGCGTCTCCCGGGGCGCTGACCGAGAACCCGGCGGCTCGGAGGCCGGCCTCGTTGGTTCGCCGCAGACGAAGGTCGTCGATGGCGAGCAACACTCGGGGGGAGAACTGCGTGTTTGATTCCATGGTGGGGTCGTTCCGGCCTGCGTGGCTGGTGTTTCACGTATCGGCCCGTTGCTTCTCGGACTCAAGCGCTTTGTTCGATTTTCCTCTGCTCCTCCGGGCCGTTCGGGCTTGGCTACGGTGACGCAAGTGTCGGCGACGATGGGTGAGCTGGTGCGACGAACGGTCGCACAACGGGATCCGTTCGACGATGCGGAGCGGGCGAGCATCGACCGGTTTCTCGCAGCGTTCGATCGCCTCGCCGACCCGTTCGACCAGTACCGGGACCCCGTCCATGTCACCGGGTCCGCGATCGTCGTCGGTCCACGCGGCGTGGTCCTCCTCCGCCACAAGCGACTCGGCTTCTGGTTGCAGCCCGGTGGCCACCTCGATCCGGGTGAGACACCGTGGCAAGCGGCGTTGCGGGAAGCCCGTGAAGAGACCGGGCTCGATGTGGCATTCGGCGACATCGATCACGGGATCGATCACGACATCGATCGCGCCGGTATCCCGCAGCTGGCACACGTCGACGTGCATGCCGGCGGGCGCGGCCACACCCACCTCGACTTGCGCTACGTGGTCGAGGGTGGCACCTCCGACCCCGACCCGCCGGTTGGCGAGAGCCAGGAGATCGGCTGGTTCGAGTGGCCCGCGGCCATCGAGCGCGCCGGCGACGACCGGCTGGCCGGTTGCCTTCGCGCGCTCAGCCGACGGCGCTGACGGTCGTCGCGCGTCGTGACATCGACGAATCGCGCACGATCAGCTGCGGCTCGAAGACGTAGTGGTCGCAGAAGCGTCGCGAGCCGTCGACCTCGCTGACGATCGCGTCGCTGATCAACTGTGCCATGTCTTCGAAAGGCTGCCGTGTCGTCGAGAGCGCCGGGTTCATGTAGGCGGTGACGTCGGTGCCGTCGTACCCGATCACCGCGATCGGGGCCCGGGAGCCGGATCCGGCGAGGCACGCTCCGAGGGCCATCAGATCGTTGCCGGCGATGAGCGCCGTGATGCCGTTGTCGATCAGCCGGGTCGCGCCGGCGCGACCACCCTCGAGTGTGAACGCTGTCTCGACGATCGCAGCTGCCGGCTCGTGGAGACCCGCGGCGCCCAGCGCCGCCCGATAGCCATCGATGAATCGCCGGGTCGGGATGTAACGCGACGAACCGAGCAGGCAGCCGATGCGCTCGTGGCCGAGCTCGATCAGATGGTCCACGGCCTTGCGAGCGGCCGCCTCCTCGTCGCAGCGGACGTGAGGAGCGCCGATCCCGGTGTCGCGCCCGTTGACGAACAGGGTCGCGAAGCCCGACGCGGCGAGATCGCAGTAGTGGGAGAGATCGCCGTCGATCTCGGCGTGGCGGCCACCGATGAAGATCGCTCCGTCGACGCCGGTGTCGACGAGTTCGGCGATGCAGCGCTCCTCGGTCATGAGGTCGCGGTCGGTCACGGTGACCGAGGTGAGGTATCCCTTGCGGCCGAGCCCGGTGGAGATGTGATGGACGAAGGTCGGGAACACCGGGTTCAGGAAGTCACCACAGACGATGCCGATCACGTTCCTGCGGATCGCCTTGGGCTCCGGTACATCGCGGTAGCCGAGCGTCTCGAGCGCCGCGATCACCCTGAGCCGCGTCCGCTCGGCGACACCGACACGACCGTTCAGGACGCGACTCACCGTCGGCTCGCTCACACCCGCCAGCGCCGCCACGTCTTTCAGAGGAGGACGGTTCACCAGCGCAGTATGGCACATTCTGCAAGATGGCTTGCGTTTTCATGAAAGCATGAACTAGCTTTCCGAGCGTTCCGGGAGCTGGGCTTCCGGACGCCCCAACGGCGAACGCAGCGTGCGCCGATGTCCCAAGGAGTACTTCATGATCAAGCGATCCCGTTCGTTGGTCGCGGTTCTGGCAGCGTCGTCCCTCGTCCTCGCGGCATGCGGTGGCGACGACGACACCGCCGAGCCCGCCGCCGAGGAACCCGCCGCCGAGGAGCCGGCCGTCGAGGAGCCGGCCGCCGAAGAGCCCGCGATGGAGGAGCCGGCCGCCGAAGAGCCCGCGATGGAGGAGCCCGCCGCGGAGGAGCCGGCCGCCGAAGAACCTGCGGCCGATGCGCTCGTCATCTGGGCCGATGACACCCGCGCCCCCGTGTTCTCCGAGTTCGGCGACCAGTTCGAGGCAGAGACCGGTGTGCCGGTCGACGTCGTCGAGGTCGACTTCGGCACCATCAAGGACCAGATCATCCAGCAGGGTCCGGCCGGCGAGGGCGCCGACATCATCATCGGCGCGCACGACTGGCTCGGAGAGCTCGTGCAGTCCGGCGTGGTCGCCCCGATCGACTTGCCCAGTGCAGCGGAGTTCGAGCAGGTCGGCCTCGACGCGTTCGCGTTCGACGGTCAGCTGTACGGCGTGCCGATGTCGATCGAGAACCTCGGTCTGTTCCGCAACACCGACCTCGTGCCCGAGCCGATCACCGACTGGAACGAGCTGGTCACGACGGGCTCAGCGCTCGTCGCCGACGGCACGGCCGATGTCGTGGTCGCCGTGCAGAACTCGCCGGATCCCGACGTGTACCACAACTACCCGCTCCAGACGATGTACGGCAGCTACATCTTCGGCACGAATGCCGACGGCACGTACAACCCCGAGGACCTCGGGATCGCGACGCCGGAAGGTGAGGCGTACGCCGCCGCCTGGAAGGGCTGGAACGACACCGGCGTGATCGACGCCACGCTCGACGCGGACACTGCCAAGCTGGCGTTCGACGAGGGTCGCGCTCCGTTCTACATCACCGGCCCGTGGAACCTCGCCGACGTCCGCGACTCGGGTGTGCCGTTCGCGATCGACTCGTTCCCGTCGCTCGAGGGAGTCCAGGGCGCGCCGTTCGTCGGCGTGCAGGGCATCATGGTGAACGCGTTCAGCGACAACCTGCTGCTGGCCCAGGCCTTCGCCACCGACTTCATGGCGACCGAGGACGCGCAATTCCGGTTGTTCGAGCTCGGTGGTCGTGCGCCCGCCCACACTGCGGCGCTCGCAGCGGCAGCGGCAGCCGACGCGTCGGTCGGCGGCTTCGGTGCCGCCGGTGCCGCAGGGCAGCCGCAGCCGGCGATCCCGGAGATGGGCGCCGTCTGGGGCAACCTCACCAACGGGTACAAGCTGATCCTCGACGGCACCGATCCGGCTGATGCCTTCCGGGAGGCCCAGGATCTGATCGTCGCCGCCATCGCCGGCTGATCAGACGATGGCCGTTGCACTGGGGGAACGGCCGGTGAACCCCACGCCCCCGAGGAGTTCGCTCCTCGGGGGCTTCGGGGGGCAACCGGGGGTGCTGCTCAAGGTCCTGGCGTTGATCGCGATCGACGTCGCAGCCGCGGTGGTGATTCGCGGCATCTTCGACGCCGACGAGACGGGCCTCGCGATCTTCATGGTGGTGGCGCTCGTCGCCGCCAACGTCCTCTACCTGCACCCTCGGGCGCACGGATACAAGTTCTTGTTCCCGGGTGTCGTCCTGCTGGCGATGTTCATCGTCTGGCCGGCGATCTACACGATCTTCATCTCGTCCACCAACTACGGCACTGGCCACATCCTCTCCCAGGAGCAGGCGGCCGCCCAGGTCGCGGCCACGAGCATCGGGATCGACGAGGACGCCGGTCGTCTCCCGCTCGTCATCACCGAGCGTGCCGACGGAACGCTCGCCTGGCTGCTCGAGGATTCCGAGGGCGACTTCTTCTACGGTGGCACCGAAGGCGCCGCCACCATCGACGCCACCGAGATCGCCCGCAACGACGCGGGTCGAGTCACAGCGGTGTCGGGTGATCCGGCGCTCGGGCTGCTCGATCTGTCGAGCGTGCAGGACGAGGTGCTGTCGATGGAGGTCCCGCTCGAGGACGGCCGGATCCTCACCACCGTCAACGCCACCCAGGCAGTCGTGCGGGCGCCGACCCTCCAGTACGACGAGGTGACCAACACGTTCACGTCGGCGGTCGACGGCACCGTGTACACCGCCATCGAGGGCACGTGGACCTCACCCGAAGGACGCGAGCTCACACCTGGGTATCGGGCCGACATCGGACTCGGCAACTACGACGAGCTGTTGTCGGACGATGCGGTGCGTGGTGCGTTCATCCGCATCTTCCTCTGGAACTTCGCGTTCGCCTTCCTCTCGGTGGCAGGGTCGCTCGCGTTCGGCATGTTCGTCGCGATCGTGCTCAATCACAAGACGATGAAAGGGATCCGCCTCTATCGATCCTTGCTCATCATCCCGTACGCGATCCCCTCGTTCGTCACTGCACTCGTCTGGCGCGGCATGTTCCGGGAGGGCGACGGAATCTTTGCCCGGATGCTGCCCAGCGTCTTGGAGTTCGACTGGTTCGGTGACCCCTGGCTGGCGAAGCTGGCGATCATCATCGTCAACGTGTGGTTGGGCTTCCCGTACTTCTTCGTCGTGTCGCTCGCCTTCCTGCAGACCCTGCCGATCGAGCTCAACGAAGCGGCTCGGGTCGACGGCGCGACGCCACGGCAGATCTTCCGGCGGATCACGTGGCCACTGTTGTTCGTCGCGATGACACCGCTGCTCATCTCGTCGTTCGCCTTCAACTTCAACAACTTCAACACCGTCGAACTGGTGACGAGCGGTGACCCCGTCATCCGCGGTACCTCGGATGCGGGTCACACCGACATCCTGATCACGTTCGCGTTCAACCTGGCGACCAACTCGGCGGAGGGCTCACGATTCGCCTTCTCGGCCGCGGTCTCGGTGCTGATCTTCATCCTGGTCGCCGCGATGACCACGATCAGCTTCACCCGCTCCGGAACCTTCAAGAGCATCAAGTGAGGACGACGCCATGACCATCCTCGATCCATCGGCCTCGATCCCATCGGCCTCGATCCCATCGGCCTCGATCCCATCGGCACGTCCTCGACCGACTCGACCGACTCGACCGACGAGGCGCGGCCCGGGCGAACGCCCGGTGCATCGTCGTCCGAGCCACCTCGACCTCCACGACCCACGGCGCGACCACGACGCTCGTTCGGATCGTGGTTCCGCGACACGGGTTGGCGCCACCTGGTCGCCCTCATCGCACTGATCGTGGCGTTGTTCCCGATCTGGGTCATCGTCACGGCCGCCTTCGCCAAGACCGGCGGCATCAACGTGCAGGACCTCACGCCCGGGCCGGGCGACGTGTCGCTCGAGAACTTCCGCGAGCTGTTCGACAACGACCAGGCGCCGTTCGTGCGTTGGGTGCTCAACACGATGACCGTGGCGCTCGTCTCGGGCATCCTCCAGTTGTTCATCGCCTCCTGCGGCGCCTACGCGTTCGCGCGTCTGCGCTTCAAGGGTCGCAAGACCGGCCTGCTCGTCGTCCTGCTCTCCCAGATGCTGCCTGCCGCCGTGGCGATCACGGCGCTGTTCAACATCATGCAGTCGTTCCGTGAGGCGATCCCGATCCTCGGGCTCGGCCGGATCGGCGGCCTGATCATCATCTACCTCGGTGGTTCGCTGGGCATCAACGCCTGGCTGATCAAGGGCTTCTTCGACACGATCCCGATAAGCATCGACGAAGCGGCACGGATCGACGGCGCGACGTACAACCAGATCTTCTTCCGGCTGATCCTGCCGCTCTCGACACCGGTGCTCGCATCGGTGTTCCTGTTCGGGTTCGTGCTCGCCATCAACGAGATCGTCATCGCATCGATCGTGATCGGCACGACGGATCCGGCCGGCAGAACTGCGGCCGTCGGCCTGCAACGATTCCTCGGCCAGCAGTTCGCACAGGATTGGGGGCCCTTCGCCGCCGGTTCGCTCCTGCTGTCGATTCCCGTCGTCCTCCTCTTCCAGTACCTCCAGAAGTACTTCACGAGTGGCCTCACCGAAGGCTCCGTCAAAGGTTGACGCGACGACTTGCACTCGTCGTCGCGACGATCGCGGCGATCGCCGCAGGCTGTTCGTCGTCCGACGACGAGACGACGAAGTCGCCGACCGCGACGAGCGGCACGGCCACCGCGACACAGCCCGAGCGGACGACCGTACCGACACCGACGCCGACACCGACACCGACACCGACACCGACGGCCGTCGAGAGTGTTGGCACCACGGTGCCGGTCGACGAGCCGCTCGGTCCGGTCGTCGACCCGGTTCGCTCCCCGATGTCGGCGCGATCCGTCTACTTCGTCATGCCCGATCGGTTCGCGAACGGCGATCCGGCGAACGACACCGCCGGTGTCGAAGGAGGTCCACTCGAACACGGCTTCCTCCCCGAACACCGGGCCTACCACCATGGAGGCGATCTCGCCGGCCTGACCGCTCGCCTCCCATACCTCGCCGAGCTCGGCATCGGCGCGATCTGGATGACCCCCCCGTTCGCCAATGAGTGGGTTCAGGGTGACGGCACCATCGAGGGCTCCTCGTCGTCGTACCACGGGTACTGGCAGATCGACTGGGATCGCATCGATCCGCACCTCGGCACCGAGGCGGAGATGCAGGCGTTCGTCGCTGCCGCCCACGAGCTCGACATCGCCGTGATCTTCGACATCGTGATCAACCACACCGGCGACGTCATCCGGTATGCGGAGGACACCTCCACGTACGTCGGTTCCGGCGCGGCACCCTATGTCGACGCCGACGGCAACCGGTTCGACCCGGCCGACTACGTCGGCACCGGTGAGTTCCCCGTCCTCGATCCGGCGAACTCGTTCCCGTACACACCGGTGTTCGACGATCCGGCGGACGCATCTGCGAAGTCGCCGGCCTGGCTGAACGACGTCACGCTGTACCACAACCGTGGCAACTCGACCTTCGGCGGTGAGAGCGACACCTGGGGTGACTTCTTCGGGCTCGACGATCTCTTCACCGAACATCCGAGGGTGGTCGACGGGATGATCGAGCTCTCCATCGGCATCATCGAGCGCTACGACATCGACGGGTTCCGGGTCGACACCATGAAGCACGTCAACCCCGAGTTCTGGGAAGCGTGGGCACCGGCGATCCGGGAGGCCGCGGCGGCCCGCGGCAAGCCGGACTTCCTCGTGTTCGGCGAAGTCTTCAACGAGGATCCGGTCCAACAGTCGAGCCTCACCAACCTCGGCGTGTCGTCCACGCTCGACTTCATCGTCGACGGTGGGCTGCGGCGCTACGTCGCGGAGGGCGATGAGGGTCGGGTGCTCGCAGCCGCGTTCGACGACGACGACTGGTTCACCGACCACGACAACAACGCCTCGATGCAAGTGAAGTTCTTCGGCAACCACGACGAAGGGCGGATGGGACTCGCCATCGAGCAGGCAGATCCCGATGCGTCCGACGGCGAGTTGCTCGACCGCGCCCGCCTCGGATTCGACCTGCTGTTCCTCACCCGAGGCATCCCGGTCGTGTACTACGGCGACGAACAAGGATTCACCGGCACCGGCGGCGACCAGCTCGGGCGGCAGGACATGTTCCCGTCGGTCACGCCCGAGTACGCCGACGATCGGAACATCGGGAGCGACGTCACGCCGGCCGCCGACAACTTCGATCCGGACCATCCGCTGTACCGGCACGTCGCCGCGCTCAACGCACTGCGAGCCGAGCATCCGACGCTCGTGACCGGCGCCCAGATCGTTCATCCGACGGAGGGGCCGCTGTTCGGATTCTCCCGAATCGACCGCGACGAACGGGTCGAGTACCTGGTGATCGCCAACTCCGCCTCGACGATGGCACCCACCCGGATCGCCGCGGTCTCGGCGGACACGACGTTCAGGTCGATCACCGGGGACACGCTCATCGCGTCGAGCGATGCGACCGGTGTCGTGACGGTCGACGTGCCGGCGCTCGGTACGGTCGTGTTGCGTGCAGGCCGATCGGTGCCACCTCCCGACGACGACCTGACCATCGAGATCGTGCGACCGGACGACGCCGGTGTGGTTCCCACGCCGCGGTACCGGATCGAGGCTGATCTCGGCGACCGTCGATACGCCGAGGTGACCTTCGCCGTGGCGGTCGACGGCGGCGAGCCGGTCGTGCTCGGCGTCGACGACGCCGCCCCGTACCGCGTCTACTGGGACAACAGCGACCTGCCGACCGGCGCCACCGTCGACCTGATCGCCACCGTCGACGACGGATCGGGGCGACTCCGATCCGACCTCGTCACCGTCACCCTCGGAGACCGTCCGTGACGGTCCTGGGACCGCATCACGACGGGTCGGAACGGTACCTGTCGAACCCGAATCCGGAGCTCGACGAGACGATCACCGCGTTCGTGCGGGTGCCGGCAGAGTTCGCCGCGACCGATGTGGTCGCCAGGGTCGTCCACGACGCGGAATCGTTCCGGACCGAGGCGACCCTCGACCGGACGACGGCGACGGAGCAGTGGTGGCGGGTCGACATCGAGGCCCACAACCCCGTCACGTCGTACCGGTTCCATCTCCGGACTCACACCGGCGAGACCGCCTGGTTGAACGGCGCGGGTCTGCACGGATGGGACGTCACCGACGTCGGCGACTTCCGGCTCACCACCGAGCATCGTCCACCCGACTGGGTGCGTCGCACCGCCTGGTACCAGATCTTCCCCGACCGTTTCGCGCGCCGGCCCGACGGACGGTTCGAGGCCGACCTGCCCGATTGGGCGATCGCCCGGGAGTGGAACGATCCGGTCCGCACCGACCGCGATGTCGCGATGCGCGACCTCTGGGGAGGCAGCCTGAACGGCATCACGTCGCACCTCGACCACCTGGTCGAGCTCGGCGTGACGGGTGTCTACACCTGCCCGTTCTTCCCTGCCCGGTCCAATCATCGCTACGACGCCAGCGCGTTCGACCGGGTCGATCCCCTGCTCGGTGGCGACGCTGCGCTGCGCAGCCTCGTTCTTGCTGCCGGGGAGCGTGGGATCAGGGTGATGGGGGATCTGACCACCAACCACTCCGGCGACCACCACGAGTGGTTCACCGGTGCGTTGGCCGACCCGTTCTCGCCGACCCGGTCGTACTACACGTTCCGACGCGACGGCAGCTACGAGTCGTGGTTGGGGGTGCCAACGCTCCCCAAGTTCGATCATCGTTCCGAGGCGTTCCGTGAGCGCCTGTACGAGGGTCCGGACTCGATCGCGGGCCGGTTCCTCGGTGACGGCTTCGGACTCTCGGCGATGCGGATCGACGTGGCCAACATGACCGGTCGACTGGGCGCGGTCGATCTCAACCGGGTCTGCGCCACCGGGCTCCGACGCACCATCGACGCAGTCCGCCCGGACGCATGGCTGCTGGCCGAGCACGGTCACGACGCATCCGCCGACCTCGACGGGGGAGGCTGGCACGGCACGATGAACTACGCCGGCTTCACTCGCGCCGCGTGGACATGGTTGATCGGCGACGGCGTCGAGTTGTCGGCGCTCGGCGAGCCCGGACGGCTGCCGCGCCGATCGACGGATGCGGTCGTTCGCTCCACACGGGCGTTCATGTCGCAGATCCCGTACTCGGTCGCACTGACGAACATGAACCTGCTCGGTTCGCACGACAGTGCCCGTTGGGCGTTCGTCAGCGGCGCCGCCGACCGCAACGCCGTCGGACTGGCGATGCTGTGCACGTGGCCCGGATCGCCGTCGATCTTCTACGGTGACGAGATCGGGCTCGGCTCCACGGCCAGCTGGGACGTCACGACCCGGCAGCCATTCCCGTGGCACGACATCGGCACGTGGGACACCGAGTTGCTCGCCGTGTACCGGTCCTTGGTTCACCTCCGCACATCATCGAGCGCCCTGGCGGTCGGTGGCATGCAATGGGTCGCAGCCGGCGCCGATCACCTGGTGTACGTCCGCGAGAGCCGTGACCAACGACTGCTCGTTCACCTCGCACGGGCGGCTCACGAACCGGTCGTGATCGACCTCGCGGCGCTCGGAGGGAGGGATGCCGACGTGATCGCCGGCGCGTCGACGACGGTGGTGGACGGCGCGGTCGTGCTGGCCGCATCGGAGCCGACGTGGCGGGTGCTCGATCTGTCGTGAAAACTACCTGTTGACAGGTGGTTACTGAGTATGCATACTCGGTAACTATGGCAGTTCGAGAGGGCCTGTTGTCCCTCCTCCAACCCGGTCCCCGCTACGGGTACCAGCTCAAGACCGAGTTCGAAGCTGTCACCGGCGGCGTCTGGACGCTCAACGTCGGCCAGGTGTACACGACGCTCGACCGGCTGGAGCGCGACGGTCTCGTCCACGTCGCGATCTCCGAGGACGACGGCCAGAAGTCGTACACGCTCACCGCGGCCGGCCGTGAGGAGCTCGGCTCGTGGTGGGAGGCGATCCCCGCCGAGGATCCGCCACCGCGCGACGAGCTGATGCTCAAGGTGCTGATGGCGATCGAGAATGGACGCGACCACGCCTTGGGCGTCATCACCCGACAGCGCACGGCGCTGTTCACGATGCTCCAGCACCATCGCCGTCGTCCGTCAGCGGCGGCCGATCGCGACTCCCTCGCCTCCCACCTCGTGGTCGACGCCCTCATCGTGCGCGCCGAAGCCGATCTCCGATGGCTCGATCTCTGCGAGTCACGTCTCAACACCACCAGTGAAGTCCATCCCATCATCTCGTTCCACAAGGAGCGTTCGTGAACCACACATCCATCGTCGAGTACCGAGACGTCGTCAAGACGTTCGGATCGGGCACCACCGAGGTGCGAGCCGTCAATGGCATCAGCCTCGCTGTCGCCCCCGGCGAGTTCGTCGCCGTCATGGGTCCGTCGGGGTGCGGCAAGTCCACCCTGCTGCACCTCGGAGGAGGGCTGGAACTGCCCACCGCTGGTCGGGTGCTGTTCGACGGCGACGATCTCTCCACGATCAGCGCCGTTCGTCTGGCCGAGATCCGTCGCCGCCAGCTCGGCTACGTCTTCCAGTCACTCAACCTGGTCCCGTCGTTGACGGCCCTCGAGAACGTGATGTTGCCGCTCGAGCTCGACGGGATGTCGATCGGCGCCGCCCGAGCTGCGGCGACCGAGGCCCTTGCAAGGGTCGGTATCACCGAGCAGATCGACCGCTACCCGGACAGCTTCTCGGGCGGCCAGCAGCAGCGAATCGCGATCGCCCGTGGCGTGGTCGGGGACCGCAAGGTCCTGTTCGCCGACGAACCCACCGGAGCCCTCGACACCCTCACGTCCGATCAGGTGATCGAGGTGCTGGCCCGGCTCGCCGGTTCGGGCGTCGCCATCGTCATGGTCACCCACGAACCTCGGTTCGCCTCCTGGGCCGACCGGGTCGTCTTCCTGCGCGATGGAAAGCTCGTCGACGAGACGGCGCGGGCCGCATCGAGCGTGAAGCGATGACCCTCTTGGCTGATCCGCCCGACACCAGCTCAACGCCCATTTCCGTGCGCTCGTCCTCTCACTCATCAGCCTCGACCTGGCGACTCGCTTCGCGCCTCGCACGGCGCGAGACCCGCCGCCGCCCCGGCCGTACCGTGCTCGTGTCGCTGCTGATCGCGATCCCCGTCATGGCGATGACGCTCGGGAGCGTGCTCGTGCGGACCAACGCCGAGGGCCGGGCGTGGCCCGCCCAGTTCGAGCGTCGCTACGGCGATGCCGACATCGCGGTCGACGCTGCGATCGCTTCGTTCACGTTCGAGAACCCGCCCTCGGCAGCGCTCCCGTCGGGTACTCGGGAGCTCGACTACCTGTGGGTCCTCACGTTCCTTCAACCGGTCGATCCGGCCGACGAGGCCGACTTCGTCGTCCTCACCGACGCACCGCTCGACGACCCGATGGTGTCGAGCGCCGTCGAGATCGTCGACGGTCGCACGCCGACGTCGGGTGAGGTCCTGATCGGACCGGATCTCGCCGCGGCTCGCGGTCTGGCGCCGGGCGACGAGCTCGCTCTCGGCCGCCCCTCCGGCAGCTGGACCATCAGTGGCATCGGACGGTACCGCGACGATCACCGGGTCGACCTGGTCGTGATCCCCGATTTCGACCGGGCTCGCGTCGTTCCCGAGCGGCAGGAACTGGTCGAGCTGTACGACCTCCCCGACGATCTCGACTCCACGGCGATCATCTCGACTGCCGGCTCGCTCGGCGGTCTCACCCGATTCGAGGATCCGTACGCCGGCTTCTGGCGGCCCACGCCGATCCTGGCGTGGGGTTGGGTGGGTGGCGTCCTGTCGCTCGTCGCGGTCGGCATCATCGTCGCCGCCGCATTCGCCACCAGCGCCCGACGCCAACTCGTGACAGTGGGACAGCTCGCATCGAACGGCGCGACGCAGGCTGTCATCCGGCGGTCGTTGGCGCTGCAGGGTACATGGACTGCGACGATTGGAACGGCGTTCGGCATGGCGCTCGGTGTGGCGGCACTGCCCTTCGTCCGTGGAGCGGTCGAGGGAGTCCTGAACTACGAGCTCCGCTCGTACGTCGTCTCGGTTCGCGACCTGGTCGCGATCGCCGTCACGGCGATCGTGGCCGGCACGATCGCCGCGTCGGTTCCGGCCCGCTCGGCCGCTCGCGTCCCGGTGATGTCGGCCTTGGCGGGACGCCGACCACAGGCGACTCCACCCCGCTGGTTGGTGCCGACCGGGTTGGCGCTGACGGCCGGCGGTCTCGGTCTGCTCGTCGTGGCCGGCACCGGTGCCCGCGCCGACAGCTCGAACTCGTTCGTGTGGCCGCTGCTGGTGGTCGTCGGCGTGGTCGGTGTCGTGTTCGGCATGATCTGCGCCACCCCACTGGTCGTCGCCAGCATCGGGCGCCTCGGCCGCTCGTCACCGCTGTCGTGGCGGTTCGCGCTGCGCAGTCTCGGGCGGTCCCGGACCCGGTCCGCCGCTGTGGTGGCGGCGCTCGCCGTCACCGTCGGTGGTGCCGTCGCTGGTTCGGCTGTCGTCGAGAACGTGATGCGTCACGACAGCAGGTGGGATCTTCCGGCGATGCCGGCCGATGCGTTCGTCGTGATGCAGTACGACGACGTGTCGTGCTGCGAGGGCGTCGTCGATGCCGGTCCGCTCCCGTCGGTCGACGTTCCCGACGACGTCGCCGCTCGCCTCGATGCGTTGTTCCCCCGGGCCACGTCCGCGCCGTTGGTCGTGGCGACGTACGATCCGCCACGCATCGACTGGCGGACGTACGACGGTCCGCATCCCGATCGACAGGGTCCGATCGTCGCGACGCCGGCGATGCTCGACATCCTCGGACTCCACCCGGACGACGTCGCCACCCTGCACGCCGAAGGACAGGTGTGGCCACGCGAACCCAACGCCGGGGTCTCGTCCGACGCTGTCGTCTCCGAGACCGGCGAGGTGGTCGCTGCAGGTACCTCGTACCCGACCGAGGGCGACGACATCGCGCTCAATCCACCGATCGGAGCGCATGTTCCCCGGTACGGGTTCGCGCTGTACCGCCCGATCATCACCCCGGAGTTCGCACGCAATGTGGGTTTCGATCTGGTGGAGCGCGGCATCATCGTGCGAAACGACCGGTCACTGACCGTCGATCAGCGCGAATCGTTGGCGACGTCGTTCCGGTTCGACGACCCGTGGGCGAACGGCGTGTTCATCGAGCCGGGCGATCCACCGGTGGTCACGCCGGACGAATCATCCACCGCCCCGTACTGGTCGTTCGGGTACGACGACCCGAGTTGGCGCAGCGCCGGACGCGATCTGTGGCGGACGAGGGTCATCATGGTGGTTGCGGTGCTGCTCCTGACTTCGCTCGTCGTGGCGATCGGGCTGTCGCTGGCCGCTGCCGAGGGGCGCGACGAGCGCAACGTGCTCGCCGTCGTCGGTGCCCGACCGTCGTCGGTGCGCCGGCAGGCCGCGGCAAGGGGTGTGGTGTTGGCGGTCGTCGGCATCGCTCTCGGCATCCCGACCGGCTACGCGCCGACGTGGGTGCTGTTCCGCACCGTCAACATCGGGAGCATCGACGACGGGTTCACCGAGCCGTTGCGCTTCCCGTGGATCGTGGCGGCCTCGATCGTCGTGGTCATCCCCCTCGGTGTGGCGGCGATCGCCTGGGCAGGGTCCGGCGTCGCCCAGCGCTCCCGTCCGGCATCGCCAACCCGCCACGACTGACGTTCCCCCAGAGCGGCGTTGCGTACAGGTGTGGTAACTGTCACTCGCAAAATGCTTGCAATAGTACGCACCTCGGTGCAGCATGGAATCGTCCGAGAAGCACAGGAGGTACGAACGTGTCGATGATGACGACGATCAAGGAGTGGCAGGACGGCTACTTCACCACAGTGAAGCGGGTCGAGGAGCCGGTGGTGCGTTTCGCCGACCGGATGTCAGGGCCGGTGGCGAGGTATGTGCCCGAGCGCCCGGCATTCATGGCCGAGTTCCCGTCGACGACCCAGTTCGTCGACAACCAGTTGAAGTTCCGCAGGCGCTTCGTCGACGAGCAAGCGGCGTTCGTCCGCAAGATGCTCAAGGCGATGGCACCTGTGTTCGTGAAGCTCGACGCCGGAGCTGAGGAACACGAGGCCCCGACGACCAAGCTGACGACGGCCCGCACGGCCCAGCGCCGGACCAAGAGGGCAGCCTGACACATCAGCCCCGACGTCGATGATCACTCGACGTCGGGGCGTTGGAGCGCGTGCGGCGCACGCGCTCCAACGGGTGTCGACGCGTTTGCGTTGAACGAACAAATGTTCGATACTCGCGGACGTGGGGTTCAACAACCCGTCGTGGAGCTGGAGCGAACTCGAGGCGACCCTGTCGGGACGCCGCGGTCGCGATGGTCGCGCGCCCGGCAGCCTGTCGTGGAACGCAGGCGGCGACTCTCCGGCGTGGGGTCGAAAACGGCAGGTGTTCGAAGCGCCGCTCACCCGGGTGCCCGGCGCAGTGTCCTACGCCGAACTCCACTGCCACTCCAACTACTCGTTCCTCGACGGTGCGTCACATCCCGAGGAGCTCGCCACCGAGGCCGCCCGGCTCGGGCTCGAGGCGCTGGCGCTCACCGACCACAACGGGTTCTACGGGGTCGTGCGCTTCGCCGAGGCAGCCCGGGCCGTCGGTCTTCCGACCGTGTTCGGTGCCGAGATCACCCTCACTCCCGGGCTCGGTGACGACCAGCACGTCGCACGCTCCGAGTCCGACACCTTGTTCCAGGTCGACACCGGCGAGCTCCCCGATGCCCACGCTCCCGACCCGCACGGCCGCCACATCGTCGTGCTCGCCGACGGGCCGGCGGGGTACGCACGTCTTGCTCAGGCGTTGAGTCTCGGGCATCTGGCGGGAGAGAAAGGGGCACCACAGTTCACCTTCGCCGACGTCGCCGACCAGGTGAGCGGGGTCAGCTGGGTGCTCACCGGATGCCGGAAGGGAGCGGTGCCGAAGGCACTCATGGATGACGGCCCATCAGCTGCTCGCCGCGAGCTCGAACGGCTGGTGAGCGCGTTCGGGCGCGACCGTGTGCTGGTGGAGTTGTGGGACCACGGCGATCCGATCGACTCGGCTCGCAACGACGCCCTGGTGTCGATCGCCCACCAGGTGGGAGTCGAGTGCATCGCCACCAACAACGTTCACTACGCCACGCCGTCCCAACGCCGGCTCGCCACCGCGATCGCCGCAGTGCGGGCGCGCCGGAGCCTCGACGAGCTCGACGCCTGGCTCCCCGCCTGCTCGGGTGCCCATCTGCGCTCGGGCGGCGAGCAGCTGCGGCGTTTCGCCCGCTACCCCGGGGTGGTCGAGCTGGCAGGCGAGATCGGACGGGTGGCGTCGTTCGATCTCTCGCTCGTCGCGCCGAGCCTGCCCCCGTTCCCGTGCCCCGAGGTCGATGGTCGGCGACTGACCGAGATGCAGTACCTGCGTCACATCACCGAGGAGGGCGGCCGCAGGATGTACGGCGAGCGACCGGAGGCCCGCGAGGATCTGAGCTTGCGCGCTCGAGCTTGGGCGACCATCGATCGTGAGCTCGACATCATCGAGCAGCTCGGCTTCCCCGGCTACTTCCTCGTCGTCTGGGATCTCGTCGAGTTCTGCCGGCGGGCGAACATCTTCTGTCAGGGGCGGGGGAGCGCCGCCAACTCCGCAGTCTGTTACGCGCTCGGCATCACCAAGGCCGATGCAGTGTCGCTGGGGTTGCTGTTCGAGCGGTTCCTGTCCACGGAACGTGACGGCCCACCCGACATCGACATCGACATCGAGAGCGATCGGCGCGAGGAGGTGATCCAGTACGTGTACGAGCGGTACGGGCGCCACCACACGGCTCAGGTCGCCAACGTCATCACCTACCGGGCGCGGTCGTCGATCCGCGACATGGCCAAGGCGCTCGGTCACTCCACCGGTCAGCAGGACGCCTGGGCGAAGCAGATCGACGGGTGGGGTGGGGTCGAGGCGACCGCCGCCCAACCCGATTGCACGATCCCCGAACCGGTGCTCGACCTCGCCCGCCAGATCGAGGACGCACCCCGCCACCTCGGCATCCACTCCGGCGGCATGGTGATCTGCGACCGTCCGGTGATCGAGGTCTGCCCGGTCGAGTGGGGTCGCATGGAGCAGCGCAGCGTGCTCCAGTGGGACAAGGACGACTGCGCCAACGCCGGCCTCGTCAAGTTCGATCTGCTCGGCCTCGGCATGCTGAGCGCTCTGCACTACGCGGTCGACCTGATCGCCGAACACCGCGGATACGAGGTCGATCTCGCCACCATCCCCCAGGAGGACGACGTCTACGCGATGCTCTGCCGAGCCGACACGGTCGGGGTCTTCCAGATCGAGTCACGGGCCCAGATGGCGACCCTCCCACGACTCAAGCCGCGCCGGTTCTACGACCTCGTGGTCGAGGTCGCACTGATCCGCCCCGGCCCGATCCAGGGCGGGTCAGTGCACCCCTACATCCGGCGGCGCAATGGCCAGGAGCCGGTCACCTACCTCCATCCGCTCCTGGAGAACGCGCTCGGCAAGACCCTCGGCGTGCCGCTCTTCCAGGAGCAGTTGATGCAGATGGCGATCGATGTCGCCGGGTTCACCCCGTCGGAGTCCGACGAGTTGCGCCAGGCGATGGGTTCGAAGCGCTCGGCGGCGCGCATGGAGAGCCTGAAAGAACGTCTGTACGCCGGCATGGCCGAGCGGGGGATCATCGGTGAGGTCGCCGAGGAGATCTTCCACAAGATGAAGGCGTTCGCGAACTACGGCTTCCCCGAGTCGCACTCGGTGAGCTTCGCCTACCTCGTCTATGCATCGTCGTGGATCAAGTACCACGAACCAGCAGCGTTCTGCGCAGCCCTGATCAACGCCCAACCGATGGGTTTCTGGTCGCCCCACACCCTCGTCCAAGACGCTCGCCGCCACGGTGTCACGGTCCGCACCCCCGACCTGAACGCATCGTTGGCCGGAGCCTCGTTGGAAGATGGCGGTGATGCGGTCCGGCTCGGCATCGGTTCGGTGCGCGGCATCGGCACCGAGCTCGCCGAGCAGATCGAGACGCACCGTCGCGACCACGGGCCGTACACGTCACCCGAGGATCTCGTGCGACGCATCCCCGATCTGACCCTCGGCCATCTGGAGGCGATGGCGACCGCCGGCGCGTTCGGGGTGTGCTTCGGGCTGGAACGGCGAGAGGCGCTGTGGGCGGTCGGGGCGGTGTCGCAGTCGCGGCCTGGCCGACTCCCAGGGATCGTCACGGGGGAGCGGCCACCCACCCTGCCCGGCATGACCCCGATCGAGGAATCGGTCGCCGATCTGTGGGCGACCGGTGTGTCGCCCGACGGTCATCCGACCCGCTTCTTGCGCGAGGAGCTCACCAAGCTCGGCGTGGTCACCTCGACCGGTTTGTGGGAGTGCGAACCGAAGCGCCGGGTCACCATCGCAGGTGTGGTGACACATCGTCAGCGACCGATGACGGCACAGGGCGTCACCTTCCTCAACGTCGAGGACGAGACCGGTTTGATCAACGTGGTGGTGTCGAAGGGGTGCTGGGCGCGATACCGATCGGTCGCTCGTGGTGCATCGGCGATGGTGATCCGCGGCCGGCTCGAACGGTCCGAGGGCGTGATCAACATCGTCGCCGACCACATGGCACCGTTGCCACTCGCCGCAACGACCCCGAGTCGCGACTTTCGCTGAGGCGGAGCCCGGTGTCAGACCTTGGCGGCGCCGCGGAACAGACGCTGGAGGCCCTGGCTGAGCTCGTGACCGACGAGGCGGATCTGTTCGGGGTCGGCGAACGGATCCGTGAGCAGCGTGAGGACGGCGACACCGGCGACCGCGACCACGAACACCTGCCCGTCGGCTGATCGCTGGTGGCTGAGCATCACCGGCTCGTCACCGTTCAGACGGACGAGACGGTCGGCGATCCCCAGCACCGCAGCCGACATCGCCGCGACCGCGGGCGGATCGATGTGGTCGGCGTCGGGGAGGCGTCCGGCGAGCACGAAGCCGTCGGCGCTGCTCACCAGGGCACCCATCACACCGGGAACCTGGTCGACGGCGTGGTCGATGAGCTGCCGCATCGAGGCATCGATCTCGGTCACACCGGAGGTATCGGCGCGACGGGCCCGGACCTTGAGGAATTCCTGAGGCGATCTTGACGCTGCTACACGCCGGTGTCGATCGGCGAGGCGGGTGGGCCGTCGCGGAGGATCGCCCGCACCAGCTCCAGCAGCCGCCTCGGCGCGAACCGCACGTCGCTCGCCGCCTGGATCTCGTCGGTGCTCCACCAGCGCATCTCGTGGACGAACTCGGCTCGGAGTCGCTCCCAGCCGATCGTCGGTACCGGATCGAAATGCGACATCCGCACGAGGTGGACGTCTTCGCGTTGGCCGTCGTGGCCGGTGATCATCGGGATCACGTGCTCCCGGCTCCAGATGTGCGGGCCGATCTCGACGTCGTCGAGACCGAGCTCCTCGTGCAGCTCACGGCGCAAGCCCTGCTCGACGGTCTCGTCGGGCTCCAGACCACCGCCCGGAAGTGCCCAGACCTCGATCCCGCTCGGGAACACGAACCGCACGAGCAGGACCTGCTCGTCGTCGTCGATGATCAACGCACGGGATGCCGGACGGAGACGGAGCGCCATCTCAGTCGTGCCATCTCAGTCGCGCCATCTCAGTCGTGCCATTTCAGTCATTGGGTGCGTCGCGCAGACCGTCGTTGAAGATCTTGAACATGTCGTAGATCTCCTTGCAGGCTTGACACACCGGGAGCTGCTTCGGGTCGCGTGCCGGCACCCAGACGTGACCGCACAGCGCTTCGACCGGAGTTCCGTTGACCCGCGCTTCGAGCACCTTCGCCGCCGCCGACTCGCCGGGGTCGACCTTGACGATGTGGGCGACGATCGGTTCGCGGGTCTCGGTCATCACATCGACGCCGGGGATCGTCTGGGCGGGCATCGTCTCCAGCTCGGACATGTCCCCAGTGTGCCAGGGCCGGCGGGGAACGCCGTCCTAACCTGCAGTCGTGGTCGTGCGATACCAGTCCGTGGTGGAGGCGGTCGCTCCGACGGGCATGCTCGTCCGTGGTGGGTTCACGCCGCTCGGCGACGAGGACGTTCACTCGCTCGCCGACGGGCGCCCGGTCGTCACGGTGGTGGTGATCGGGAACGCCGGGGGAGCGATGTGGGGTGGTTTCCGTGCTGCGGCGACACCAGGCCCGGATCCGCTCGATCGGTGGACGCGTCGGGTGCTCGAACCGATCGCCGCGGAGCTCGGCGCCGACTTCGTGCATCCGAGCGACGAGCCGTTCCGGCCCTTCCAGCGCTGGGCCCAGCGCGGCGACGATGTCTGGTCGTCTCCGATCGGCTTGCTCGTACACCCGCAGTTCGGCCTGTGGCACGCGTACCGAGGGGCGCTCCTCTTCGCCGAGCCGGTCGTCGGCTTGCCCAGCGTCGGAACCGAGGTCTCGCCGTGCCTGACATGTGTCGGCCGGCCGTGTCTGACGACGTGCCCGGTCGATGCGTTCACCATCGAGGGATACGACGCCGCCGGGTGCGCCCGCCACGTCCGTTCGGGCCGGGAACCGACGTGCCTGGACGATGGTTGTGCCGCACGCCGTGCGTGCCCGGTGGGGGTGTCGTACCGCTACGAACCGGATCAGATGCGGTTCCACATGCGAGCGTTCGTGGGTCTGCGTGACTGAACTGCCCCCGCCCACGTTCACCTCGCCGCCACCCGGTTGGTATCCCGACCCGACCCTCGCCGAAACGTGGCGGTGGTGGGACGGCTCGACCTGGACACCGCACGTCGCGACCCGCCCAACCGAGCGCACGCCCCGACTGCCGCTCTGGTTGAGCCCGCCGGCGCTGGTCGGGGGTGTCGTGGCCATCCTGGTCGTCGTCGGGGTTGCCGTCACGTCGCCGTGGTCAGCCGTCGCGGCACTCGTGCCGCTGGTGATCGTGCTGCCGGCACTGTCGTGGCTCGACCGCGTGGAACCGGAGCCGTGGTCGTCACGGGTGCATGCGCTCGTGTGGGGTGGTGGGGTCGCGATCGTCGTCGCGGGTGTCGCCAACACGGCGATCGGGCTCGTGTTCGGCGAGACCGCGGCGATCGTCGTCTCGGCGCCGCTGTTCGAGGAGGCAGCCAAGGGGATGGGCGTGTACTGGGCCGTGCGACGTCGCGAGGTCGACGGCGTGAGCGACGGGATCGTGTATGCCGGCTGGGTCGCCCTCGGGTTCGCAGTCGTCGAGGACGCGACCTACTTCGCGCTCGCCGACGTCGAGGGGGACTTCCTGCCGGTCTTCGTCCTCCGGGCGCTGCTGACCCCGTTCGCACACCCGCTGTTCACGTTCTGGACCGGCCTCGCCATCGGGCTCGCCGTCCACCGTGGCCGACCGGTCTGGCCGGCCGCACTCTGGGGTTTCGGGCTGGCGATCGTGACCCATGCCGCCTGGAACGGCTCGCTCGCGATCGCGGACGTCACGTACGAGGCTGACGAGAACATCGGGACGGCTGTCGTCCTCGGTGCGATCGCGCTGTTCCTGGCGCTGTTCGTGGCGGTGGCGATCACGCTGTTCGTGATGCGGCGGCGGGAGCAGGAACGTTTCGTCGAACGCGTGCCGGAGCTCGTGCTCAGTCATCGCGTCGGCCCGGAGGAAGCAGCGCTGTTCGTCGGCTGGCGTCACCTCCTGCGCCAACGCCGCCGACTCCCGCGTCGGCGCCGAGCTGATTTCGATCGACTGCACGCTGCGCTCGCCCGCCTCGCGCAGGCGCACGATCGTCCGGGCGGTGTGGACGCGGCGACCGAACGTCTCCTCGTCGAGCGGCTCCGGGTCGCGGTCGACGACTACCGCGCCGGTGCCCGTCGCTGACGTCAGCCGAGGAGCTCGATGGCGATGCCGAGCCAGAAATCGGTTGCGAGGGCGAGGCTCTCGACGTCGATGCGCTCGTCGTGGCCGTGGAAGCGGCTCCCGAACGTCGCCATGTCCATCGCCGGCGAGAACAGGCCGGCGCCGTAGGCGACCCGACCGCGATGGCGATAGAACCGGGCGTCCGTGCCGCCGACGACCAGGCCCGGGACGATCTGCGCGCCCGGATATGCGACCTGGGTCCGGCGGGCGATGGTGTCCCACAGCTCGTTGTCCGTCGCGGATTCGGTTGCGACGCCGTCCTGGAGCACCGTGAGCTCGACCTGGGACGCCAGATCGCCGAGTGCCTCGGCGAGCATCGCGTCGACGTCGCTGCGTGTGGTACCCGGGACCGTTCGGATGTCGATCTCGATCTCGACAGTGTCGGGGATCACGTTCGTCTTCTGACCCCCGTGGGCGACGTTGGGAGAGATCGTCGTGTGCGTCAGGGCGTGGCACGATCGTGCGATCGGCACCGGGAGCTCGGTAATGGTGTCGTACACCCGCTCGGGATCGAGCAGCGACTCGCGCAGTTCGTCCGGCAGCGACATCGAACCGACCTGGGCGCGCCAGGCATCGCCGATGTGCGGGGCCGGCCGGAACTCGGCGAGGCGGCGAACGACCTCAGCCGCCTTCACGAGCGCACTGTCGGCTCCGAAGGGCATCGACCCGTGACCCGGCGTGCCGCGCACGGTGAGCCGGCGCCAGGCGAGTCCCTTCTCGCCGACGTTGATCGTGACGTGCCGGGTGCCGTGATCGTCGACCGTCGACCATCCGCCGAGCTCGGTCAGGCAGTACGAGGCGTCGACGGCTTCCGGGTGATGGTCGAACATCCACTCTGCGCCCCACACCCCACCTGCCTCCTCGTCGGCGACGCCGAAATAGATGAGGTCGCCCCTGGGCCGGAACCCGGTACGGGCCAGGTGCCGGAATGCCACCGCCATCGACGAGGTGAGGTTGAGCATGTCGATCGCACCTCTGCCCCAGACCTCCTCACGACCCTCGCTGTCGCGGATCAACTCGCCCCCGAACGGGTCGTTGCTCCATCCGTCGGGATTCACCGGCACGACGTCGGTGTGCCCCATCAGGCAGAGCGACGGCGCTGCGGGATCGGACCCTTCGATGCGGGCCACGATCGACCCACGCCCCGGCCTCGACTCGTACCGCTGGGTGTCGAGCCCGGCCCCCTCGAGGAACGTCTGGAGCAGATCGGCGTTGCGGATCTCGTCGCCGGAATCGACACTCCCGTCGTTCACGCACTCATTGCGGATCATGGCCCGGAGCAGCTCGGTCGTCTCGCCTGTCAGCGTCGGGTCGGACATCCAGCGCAGCCTAGGTCGACGCTCGTTCGCCGCAGCCACGACATCGGCCGTCGACGCGGACGTCGATCGACTCGGTGTGGAAGCCATCGAGCTCGGAGAGTTGCTCGCGCAGCCGGTCGATCAACTCGGTGTCGTGGTGCAGCACCGTGCCGCATCCGCCACAGACGAGATGGATCGCCGCATCACCGTGGGCGGGCTCCCAGGTCGACGCGTCATCACTCAGCTTGGATTCGCGCACGAGATCGAGCTCCGTGAAGAGGGCGAGCGTCCGGTAGATCGACGACACGTTGATGCCGGGATCGCGGGCGTGCACACGCTCGGCGATCTCCTGGGCGTTCAGGTGTCGTCCGGTGGAGGCGAGCACCTCCCACACGACATGGCGCTGCCGTGTGACGCGACAGCCGTGAGCTCGCAGTGCGCTCTCGAGGTCCACGCCGGCCAGGGTACGAGCGTGGTGTCGTCCGGGTCGGGTCCGGGCGATCGTGCACGGCAGACGATGCAGGATCGATATTGCGAACCGTTTGCAGTAATGGTGTCGCCGTTCCTACGATCGCCTTGATCATGTCGATCGCAATGCATGCGCCCGATGGGTTCCTCGAACCCGGTGTCGCCGCCGTGACGGCGTTGATCTCGGTGGTCGTGTTGGCCGCGGCGTTGCGGGCGTCGTCGACGGAACTCGGCGATCGTCGCACCCCGCTCGCCGGGATGGCCGCAGCGTTCGTGTTCGCGGCTCAGATGGTCAACTTCCCGGTGGCGTCGGGCACGAGTGGTCACCTCATCGGCGCGGCGCTGGTGGCGATTCTGCTCGGGCCGTGGGCCGGCGTCCTCGTCGTGGGCGTCGTCGTCGTGGTGCAAGCGCTGCTGTTCGCCGACGGCGGCATCACAGCGCTCGGCTACAACCTGCTCAACCTGGCCATCGTGCCGGGGTTCGGCGGTTGGGCTGCGTTCCGGCTCGCCCGCCGCGTGCTGCCGCCCAACGCGAGTGGCGTCATCGCGGCGACCGGTCTGGCTGCGGGGCTCTCCGTCGTCCTCGCATCGATGGCGTTCTCGCTCGAATGGCTGTTCGGTGCGAGTGCTCCCGTCGCGTTCGACACGGTCTTCGGAGCGATGGTGGGCGTGCACGTGCTGGTGGGGGTGGGCGAGGGTCTCGTGAGCGCAGTCGTCGTCGGCGCCGTCTTGGCGGCACGCGCCGATCTCGTCGCCGGGGCGGCCGATCTCGACGCACGACAGGTCGTTGATCGCCCCAAGATCGGCATGCGGCCGTTCGTGATCGCCGGTGGGCTCGTCACGGTGACGGTCGCCGGTGTGGTCAGCCAATTCGCCGCTGACAGCCCCGACGCGTTGGAGCGGGTCGCGATCGACCAGGGTTTCGCCGACCGTGCTGGCGGCCACCTCACCGAGGGTGGACCGTTCGCCGGCTACGCCACCCAGGGCATCGCGAACGAGGCGCTCAGCCTCACGGTTGCCGGCCTGGTCGGTGTGGCCCTCACGCTGCTGGTCGGCTACGGGCTGGTGAGTGCATCCCGGAGGGTCGGGATCGCGCGGCGATGACCGGGCAGCGACGACGTGGCCGCCCGGCTCACCACGCGGTGCATCCGGGGAATCATCATCTCCATGTTCCGGGTCGCTCGGTCGTCCACCGATTGGCGCCGGAGGCGAAACTGGTCGGCCTGGTCGTGTTCGTCGTGATCGTTGCGATCACCCCGAGACGTGCCGTGGCGACCTTCGGGATCGACGCCGTGGTCGTGACGGCTGCGGTGGTCGCCGCCGGCATTCCGATCGGCGTGATCGTACGTCGGCTCTCGGTCACCGTTCCGTTCCTCGCGTTCGCCGTCCTCGTGCCGTTCGTGGCCGGTGGCGAGCAGGTCGACGTCCTCGGCGCATCGTTGTCGGTCGACGGACTCTGGTCGACGTGGAACATCCTCGCCAAGGCACTTCTCGGGGCCACGGCCAGCATCGTGCTGTCGGCGACCACGCCGGTTCCCGACGTGCTCGTCGGCTTGAGCAGATTGAGGGTGCCGAGGGTGCTGGTCGCGATCGTGGCGTTCATGTTCCGGTATCTCGATCTCCTCATCGATCAGCTGCACCGGATGCGTCTGGCCATGAGCGCTCGTGGTCACGATCCGCGATGGTTCTGGCAGGCCCGCCCGATCGCTTCGTCTGCCGGTGTGCTGTTCGTGCGCTCCTTCGAGCGCGGCGAGCGGATCCACGACGCGATGCTGGCCCGCGGGTTCACCGGCACGATGCCGGAACCGGCTGCCCCCTCGTCCTCGATCTCGGCGAGGTCAGCGTGGTCGGCGTCGCTTCTCCCCGGAGCGGCGGCGATGATGGCGCTCGTGCTCGGCGTGGTGTGGTGGTGAGCGGAGCACGCGTGGTCGTCGACGATGTCGTGTTCCACTATCCGGGAGCGACGTCACCGGTGCTCGATCATCTCAACGTCGCGATCGAAGTGGGTGAGCGAGTCGCGGTGCTCGGTCCGAACGGGTCGGGAAAGACCACGTTCGCCCTCCACCTCAACGGACTTCTCGCGCTCCAGCATGGTCGCATCGACATCGACCACACGATGCTCGGACCGGCCACGCTCGCCGAGGTGCGTCGCCGAGTGGGCGCCGTCTTCCAGGACCCCGACGATCAGCTGTTCATGAACACCGTTCGAGAAGATGTCGGCTTCGGACCGGCGAACCTGGGCGTCCGACCTGCGGCGCGTGAGGCGGTCATCGCCGAGGCGCTCGAGGCCGTCGGCGCCGGCGGCCTGGCCGACCGCACCCCCCACCATCTGAGCGGTGGGGAGAAGCGTCGCGTCGCGATCGCGACCGTCTTGGCGATGCGTCCCGACGTCCTCGTCCTCGACGAGCCGACATCGGGGCTCGACCCGGTCGGCCGCCGCGAGCTCGCCGAGCTTCTGGCGACCCTCGATCAGACCCAGGTGATCGTGACCCACGACCTGCCGTTCGCGTTCGCCACGTGTCCACGGGCGCTCGTCCTCGACGGTGGCCGGTTCGTCGTCGATCGACCCACCCGCGAGTTGCTGCACGACCCGGAGACGCTCCGGCGACATCGACTCGAGCTACCGTTCGGTTTCTCGCCCCCCGGATGAGCGCGGCTCCCACCGCTGCGCTGGCCAAATCGCCCGTTTGTGCCTACACTCGGTCGGATGACGACCATGTGGTACGGCTTGGCGACCCTGTTCGGGTTGGTGGCGGTGGCCGGTGCCCGTGGTCCGCAGGCGCAGCCGATCCGGGTTCGGGTCCGCCGGCGTCGTCCTCGCTGACGCGTCGGGCCCGATCTCAGCCGGTCAGCATCGCCAACTCGGCCGCGATGTTCGCTCGCGCGCGACGTTCCCAATCATCGAGTTCGAGATCGTCGGAGAACAGTCGCGGCTGCGCGGCAAGTCGGCGCAGCACCTCCGTCCGACCGGTCCGCCAGTCCCGATCGCTCACGTGGTGGTACTCACGCCGCACGGCCCGCACATAGTCGGCGTAGCGGTTCGGTTCGGCGGCGAGCACGGCCAGATCGGCGGCGAGCAGCACCCGCGTGTCGTGATCTGCGGCCGCCACGTCGTGGGTCGCGGTCGCGGCGATCCTCGCTGCGACGGCCGCAGAGCGTTCGATGGGCCATCCGAGCTCGGCCAGTGCGGTCGTGGCCAGCCGGGCGCTGGCAGCCTCGTTGTCGGCTGACGTGGGGTCGTGGATCGCGTCGTGGAAGAAGGCGGCGGCGACCGTCGCACCGGCGTCGTCGAGCGGGTGGTGTTCCGAGAGTTCGAGAACATGGCGGACCACCCAGCGCACGTGTCGGACCCCGTGATAGTGGCGACCGGGCCCGCGGTGGCGCCATATCAGCGACTCGAACCACCTCATCGACTCGGGTGAGCGGCCGAGATGCTGCTCCCACGCCACCCTGAGTTCCTGTTCGTCACTGCTCACGACCCACCAGTGTGCCAGTCTCGGCGATGTGACGATCCTGATCGACGAGGCGCGCTGGTGGCATCGTGGGCGCCGATGGTGCCATCTCGTCAGCGACGAGTCGCTCGACGAGCTGCACACGTTCGCCGACGCCAACGGGATCCCGCGCCGTGGCTTCCAGGGAGATCACTACGACATCCCGGAGGACTACCGTGACGAGCTGATCGATGCCGGCGCCACCGTCGTCGAGAGTCGCGTGCTGTTGCGTCGGCTCAAGGCGGCAGGGCTCCGGCTGACACCGTCGGAGCGGCGTCGCGTCACCAGCGTGGCGGCTCTCCGAGTCGATCCCGCGGACAACTGACGGAGTCAGGCTCGATGACGAACCACTCGATCACCTCGACGCAGTGATCGTCGGCGATCGTGCTGAGCTCCATCCACCGCTCGACATCGCCGGCGCCGTCGATCTCGTCGCGGCCATCGGGGCGGACGGTGGCGACGATCATGCCGTGGTGGCGACCGTCGTGGACCGCCGGTGCCGACAGGCACTCGACCACCTCGATGACGGCATCAGGGTCGGTCGTGCCCGTCACCACGACCAGCGCGATGCCCCGTCGCTCGGCATCGACCAGGATCACGATGATCTCGGCGCGGGGTGGTCGATGGATCGCAGCGGCCAGGGTGAGGAGCGCGACGGCAGGACCGTCGATCGGATCGACGCCGGCGCGCGGCAACCGGCAGTGGGCGTGTGTGGAAGGCATGATGTCCCCTGAGCGAGTCGTCGGGCCAGGGGAAGTCGGTGCGCTCACCGTACGCGACGGGTGTGGCAACCTCGTCTACGTTGTCGGACATGGCTCAGGTGACCATCTACCACAACCCGAATTGAAACTCGTCGACCAATGCCGTGCGCATTGCCGAGGAGTTGGGCGTCGAGGTCGAGATCGTGAACTACCGCAAGGATCCACCCGACGCCGCGACCTTGCGTGAGATCATCGCCAAGCTGGAGGACCCGCCCACCGACCTGGTCCGGCGTGACAGTCTGTTCAAGAAGCTGGAGCTGTCGGACGCCGACGTCGCGACCGTCGATCAGATCGTCGACGTCATCGTCGAGCACAAGATGATCATGCAACGCCCCCTCGTCGTCACCGACGAGACCGCCATCATCGGCCGCCCGAAGGAGCGTGTCCGCGACCTGCTGTCGCGCTGACACCGCCTGATACCGACCCGGTACCGTCGCGAGTCGACCGGTACCCTGGACGCAGCGTGATTGACGACGGGGGAGAACGCAGCGACACCGGGCGGGCGAAGTGGGCCCCACTGCTGACCCTCTTGAGGCAGCAGTGGCGCGGCCTCGCCTTGGGTGTGCTGATCGGACTGGCGTGGACGGTCGGCAAGGTTGCCGTCCCGCAACTGACACGGCTAGCGATCGACCGGGCGATCGAGGGATCGCAGAGCGCTTGGGGCTGGGCGGCTTTGATCGCCTGCGCCGGCGTGATCACCGGGACGTTCACGGCGTTGCGTCGCTACGTCGCGTTCCGGGAGAGCCGATGGACGGAGACCAGGCTCCGCGAGCAATTGCTGGAACACATCCTGGGGCTCCACATCGGATATCACGACCGTGCCCAGACCGGGCAGCTCATGAGCCGTGCATCCAGCGATCTCAACCAGGTCCAGATGTTCGTCGTCATGATCCCCCTCACGATGTCGAACCTCGCGCTCATCTCGGTGGTGGTCGTCGTGCTGTTCACCACCGATCCACTGCTCGCTGCGTTCGCGCTGGCGCCACTCCCGTTCGTCAATCTCGCGGCACGACGGTTCTCCGACAAGGTGCACCCCGCCGTCAGAGCCGTGCAGCAGGAACAGGCCCAACTCGCGACCGTCGTCGAGGAGACCGTCTCGGGTGTTCGGGTGATCAAGGGTTTCGGCGCCGAGCAGGTACAGGCCGACAAGCTCGAGGTCGAGGCCGACGACATCCAGCGCGAATCGCTCGGCGCAGCGCGCGTCCGCGCCACCTATCTCCCGTTCATGGAGTTGCTCCCTGCGGCCGGTCTCATCGCCGTGCTCGGCATCGGTGGTCATCGTGTCCTCGACGGTCAACTCTCGATCGGCGAGTTGGTGGCGTTCAACTTCTACGTCCAGCTGCTCGTGTGGCCACTCCGGACGATCGGCATGACGGTCGCGTTCGGGCAGCGCGCGGCAGCGGCACTCGAGCGCATCGACCAAGTCCTGGGCACGACGCCGGCGGTGGTCGACCCTCCTTCGCCCACGGAACCCTTGCGGTCCGGAGCCGGAGCGATCAGCTTTCGCGACGTCAGGTTCGGGTACGCCCCGGATGAGCCCGTGCTCGATGGGTTCACGCTCGACATCGAACCCGGCACGTCCGTCGCGCTCGTCGGCGCGACCGGATCGGGCAAGTCGACGGTCGCTCGGCTGCTGGTTCGCTTCTACGATCCGCAGGGCGGCTCGATCCTGCTCGACGGCGTCGATCTGCGAGACCGTCGCGTCCACGATGTCCGACGCGCGATCGGGCTGGTGTTCGAGGACACCTTGTTGTTCCACGACACCGTCGCCGCCAACATCGCATTCGCGAACCCGGACGCCGATCCGGCGACGATCCGTCGTGCGGCCGAGCTCGCCGGCGCGGCCGACTTCGTCGACGATCTTCCGCAGGGTGCCGAGACGGTGCTGGGTGAACGCGGTTTCTCCCTGTCGGGTGGTCAACGACAGCGAATCGCGATCGCCCGCGCCGTCGTGTCCGATCCGTCGGTGCTGGTCCTCGACGATGCGACGAGCGCGGTCGACCCGTCGAAGGAGCACGAGATCCGCGCTGCGATGCGCACCGTCATGGACGGTCGCACGACGATCGTGATCGCCCACCGGCCGGGGACGATCGCGATGGCTGATCGCGTCGTGCTGATCGACAGCGGACGAGTGGCGGCCACCGGCACCCACGAGGAGTTGCTGGCCACCGACCACCGCTACCGCGTCGTCCTGGCAGCGGCCGCTGATGAGCGATCGGCGTCGTCGTCGGTTCCCGCCGCCGGAGGCGGAGACTGACATGTGGGCGACCCATGCCGTCACCGAAGAGGATCGCCTGGATCGCGACGAGGCGAAGCAGGTGCTTCGTCGCGCCGCTCGGCTGGCCCGGCCGTACCGCCGACTGGCGTGGGCGACGCTCGGCTTCGCCGTGCTCTCGACCAGCACGACGCTGATCGGCCCCCTCCTGCTGCGCTACGGCATCGACGACGGCATCAGGGCCGATGACGCCGGAGCACTGAACCTAGCGATCGGTCTCTACGTGCTGATCGCGATCGTCGCCTACATCGGGAGCCGCAACCAGTACGTGTTCGTGAATCGGGCTGGCGAAGGGTTCCTTCGCTCCCTCCGGTTGCGGCTCTTCGCACACATCCAGCGACAATCGCTCGCCTTCTTCGACCGCAACCAGGCGGGCGTGCTCGTGTCCCGGATGACCGCCGACATCGAGTCGATGTCGGAGCTCGTGCAGTGGGGTCTGCTGCAGTTCGTCTCGGCGTCGATCCTGGTGTCGTTCGCGCTGGTCGTGTTGCTCGTCATGTCGTGGCAGCTGACCCTCCTGGCGCTGCTCGTCATGCCGTTCATCGTCGTCGCGTCGATCCGGTTCCAGCGCGACTCGAACGCGGCGTACCTGACGGTCCGCGAGCGGATCGGCGAGAACCTGTCATCACTGCAGGAGAACATCACCGCGGTGCGCGTCATTCAGGCCTATGCCCGCGAACCCGAGCAATTCCGACGGTTCCGCAGGACGAACCGGTCGCTCTACGACGCACACGTCGACAGTGTGAAGGTGTCCACGTGGTACTTCGGCGTGGTGGAGTTCTGCGGCGTGCTGGCGACCGCGATCGCGATCGGAGCAGGGGGCTGGCTCGCCAAGAACGGACAGGTGTCGGTCGGCACCGTGGTCGCCGTCGTCCTCCTGCTGTCGAGCCTCTTCGAACCCGTTCAGCAGCTGTCGCAGATGTACAACACCGTCCAGTCCGCGACGGCATCGCTGAACAAGATGTTCCAGATCCTCGACACCGAGCCCGAGGTCGCCGAACGCATCGATGCGGTCGTGCTCCCGGCCGACGGTGCGCTGGAGGTCGCCAACATCAGGTTCGCGTACCCGGGCACCGCTGCGCCGGTGCTCCGTGGCGTCTCGCTGTACGTGGCCCCCGGTGAACGACTGGCCCTCGTCGGTCCGACCGGTGCCGGCAAGTCGACGCTCGCCAAACTGATGGCCCGGCTGTACGACCCCGACACGGGTTCGGTTCGGTTCGGTTCGGTCGATCTCCGTGATGCGGCGCTCACCTCGCTGCGCCAACGCATCGTGGTCGTCCCCCAGGAGGGCTTTCTCTTCGACGGCACGATCGCCGACAACCTCCGGCTCGCGCGTCCTGGTGCGAGCGACGACGACGTTCGCGCCGCGCTGTCGGCGATCGACGCGCTCGAGCGGTTCGACGCCTTCCCGGACGGTCTCGACACCGAGGTCCGCGAGCGAGGTTCGCGCCTGTCGGCCGGTGAGCGCCAGCTCGTGTCGCTCGCCCGAGCAGCGCTGGTCGATCCGGCGGTGCTCGTGCTCGACGAGGCGACCTCGAGCCTCGATCCCGGCACGGAGGCACTCGTCGAACACGCCCTCGACCGGCTGATGCGTGGTCGGACGACCATCGTGGTCGCCCACCGCTTGTCGACGGTGCAGCGTGCCGACCGCGTCGCTGTCGTCGATCACGGCGAGCTCGTCGAGCTCGGTACCCACGAGGAGTTGCTCGACCTCGACGGCCGCTACGCCGCGCTCGCGACCGCCTGGGCGAAGAACCAGCCGGTCTGACCGCCGCCCGGGTGTCTCCCACCGCCTTGCAGCCCGAGCGCAGATCAGGCCGACGGCACACCCGATTCTGTGGAAGCCGAAGCGACCGAACCCGTCGCCTCGGCTTCCTCAGACCATCGCTCGGGATTCTGTGGCAGCCAAAGCAGCCGACAGCGTCGCTTCGGCTTCCACAGAATGGTGACCTCGGGCGGGGGACGACACGGGTCGCCAGGAGCGGTCGCGTCGATGGTTGGGGGCGCTCGGGTCAGGTCGCCGATTCGAACACGAGGACGAACTCCAGCAGGCCGTTGTCCTCGGTCGTGATGCCGCCCACCGACGGGTTGGCGATGCCGTAGTCGGCGAACACGACGGGGATGTTGCCGAGGACACCGATGCGGCCGCTCTCGAGTCGTGCACTGACATCGAAGGTCACTGGATTGGTGACGCCTCGGAGCGTCAGCTCCCCGGTCGCGGTGGTCTCGACCGTCGCTCCCTCGACCGCTTCGGTCCCGAGCTCGATCGGCTCGGTCAGGGTGAACACCGCCTCGGGGAACTCGTCCGTCGACATGATCCGACCCCGGAACTGGCCGTCTCGACGGCTCTCGTCGCTCTCGATCGATGCGACGTCGACGACGAACTCGGCCGACGTCACGGTGCTGCCGTCGATCGTGAGCGCGCCCTCGATCTGATTGGTCCGGCCGACGCCTTCGGTGTCGACGCCGAACAGTATCTCCTTCACCCGGTACCCGAGTTCGGATGCATCCGTGACCTGCCAGGCCGTCCCGTCGGTGATCGGGGCGGCCTCCGTCGCCGGGGCCTCCGTCGCAGGTGGGGCCGCCGCAGGCTCGCTCGTGGCCGGTTCGCTCGTGGCCGGTTCGGCAGCAGGATCACTGGCCGCCGGAACCGTCGCTGGTGATGTCTGCGCCGCGGTTTCGGCGTCCGCATCGATCTCGAGCGCGGCGTCGAGATCGGTCTGATCGAGTTCGTCAGGGCTGTCGTTGAGCACCTTCGCATACAGGAAGATCAGCCCGTAGCCGACGATCAGGATGCCCAGCGCCCCGAGGAGCGACCACCTGAGCCAGCGAGGAAATCGGGGCCCGGTGCTCGCGTCGGCGTCGGTCGGGATGTCGGTCGTCATGGTTCCTCACGGGTGGTCGGGGTTCGTGTCGACGTACAAGACGTCGACGGCGGTCGTTCGGTTCGCGGCGCGATCATGATCGCACGTGGGCCGGCGGTGATCGCATCGTCCCCGACGAGTTCAACGGATCGTCGAGCTGGTCACCTGCGGCGCACCACGCCCGAGGAAGAAGATGCCCGGGAAGCCGGAGGTCTCGAAACCGAGGCTCGGATTCTGCTCCAAGGTGGATCTGTCGATCCGGAGCTCGCCGCTGCGGTCGTTGGAGACGAAGAAGATCGCGCCGCCGCCTTCGTTGGCGCGGTTCCCGCTGAGGATGCTCCCGATCAGGTCGAGCGTGAAGCGATTGCCGTCGAGGTAGATCGCTGCGCCGCTGCCGCCGCCAGGTGTTCCCGACCGGGCCGGATTGGCGCCGTTACCGATCGCCGAGTTGTTCCTGAAGGTGCTGTTGTGGATCCGCCACGAGACGCCGATGCTCGAGATGCCGCCGCCGTTCGAGCACACGTTGCCCTCCGACGAGCTCCCCCCGAACGAGCTGGTCGCGACGATGACGGGCAATCCCTCGAACTGACTCAGGACTCGTACTGCAGCACCACCGACGTCGGGTCCGGTCGGATCGCACCGGTTCGCGGTGAACTCGCTCTCGATGATCTTCACCCTGCCGCCCCGGACGAACACAGCGCCACCGCCGCCGCCCTCCATGTCGTCGCCCGTGCTGTTGCCCCGCGTGAAGTGCAGACCCTGGATCGTCAGCTGGGGGTGATCCTGGTTCTGGCAGTGCGGGGTGGTCCAGATCTGGGCCGGGTCGCACGTGTTCATGTAGAGGATCCGACGCCGGCCGCCGCCGTCGAGGGTCACCGTGCCGCCACCGTCGAGGACCACGGTAGGCGAGGTGTTGACGATCTTGGCGGTCTCGTTCATGAGGATCGTGACCGGGTCGGTCCCGCAGTCGAAGACGATCACGCCGCCGGCCGCGACAGCGTCCACGACGGCGCGCGACGTGCAGCTGGCCGCCGTGCCGTCGCCGATCACACGATCCGGTCGGGATGTGTCGACCGCGAGCGCATCGGCCGGCAGCGGGGCCCCGCCCGGATTGCCCGGGCCGGGTGTGATCAGGCGCTGGGCCGGCGTGTCGACCGTCGCCGCCCGGTCGACACCTGCGGCACCGGCGATCGCCGCTACCGACGCGGCGAGCAGGGCGACGACCAGGGCAACTCGACGCTTCACGCCGTCCAGTATCGCCGAGTCGGACTGCTGTTCGCGGGCAGCGCGCTCAGAGGATCTGGCTCAAGAAGAGCTGGGTGCGCTCCTCCTGCGGGTTGGTGAAGAAGTGCTCGGGTGAGCCCACCTCGACGATCGTGCCGTCGGCCATGAAGACGACCCGGTCACCGACTTCTCGGGCGAAGCCCATCTCGTGGGTGACGCAGATCATCGTCATCCCCTCGAGTGCGAGATCCTTCATCGTGTCGAGCACCTCTTTGACCATCTCCGGGTCGAGCGCCGATGTCGGCTCGTCGAAGAGCACCACCTTCGGCTTCATCGCGAGCGTGCGAGCGATGGCGACTCGCTGCTGCTGACCGCCCGACAGCTGACCGGGGTACTTGTTGGCCTGCTGCGGGATCTTGACCCGTTCGAGCAACTCCATGGCGTTCGCGTCTGCTTCGGCCTTCGGGACACCCCGCACGTTCCGTGGGGCCAGCGTGATGTTCTCGAGCACCGTGAGGTGCGGGAACAAGTTGAAGGACTGGAACACCATGCCGGTCTCGCGACGGATCTCCTGGATGTTGCGCACGTCGTCGGAGAGTTCGATCCCGTCGACGATGATCGTGCCACGATCGTGACGCTCGAGCCGGTTGACGCAGCGGATCAATGTCGACTTGCCGGACCCCGAGGGGCCGATGACGACGACGACCTCTTGCTTGCCGACCACCATGTCGATGTTCGTGAGGGCCTGGAAGTCGCCGAAGAACTTGTCCATCGATCGGATCTCGATGATGGGTTCCCCGGTGCCGCCCATGATCTGGGTGGCGTCACTGTTGATCGTGCCGGTATTGGTGTCGGTCATGGCGTCATGCTCCTGATCGGTGGGAAGCGGGAGGATGTTCGGATCGAGGGAGTGCGGCCTTCATCGCGTTCCGACCCCCAGTCGGCGTTCGAGGCGACGGCTCTCCTTGGACATCGTGAACGCGAACGCCCAGAAGCCGACCGCGACGAACAGGTAGGTCACGGGCGCGAGCCCCTTGCCGAGGAACTGCGGTTGGTTGTTGGCGATCGCAGCGGCATCGAGGAACTCGAGCACCGCCACCGTCGTGAGCAGGGTGGTGTCTTTGAAGAGGGCGATGAACTGACCGACCATCGCCGGGATCACCGCCCGCAACGCCTGGGGGAGGACGATGAGTCGCTGCATCGAGCCCGGGGACAGCCCGAGGGCCTGAGCGGCCTCGGTCTGGCCGGTGGGAACCGCCTGGAGGCCGCCGCGCACGATCTCGGCGATGTAGGCAGCGCTGAAACCCATGATCACGACGATCGCCAACGTGAGCGCGGTCGGTCGCTCCATGTCGATCGGGAGGAACAGCGGGAGCAACAGTTTCGAGAACAGCAGCAGCGAGATCAGCGGCACACCACGGACGAACTCGATGTACAACACCGAGGCGGTGCGCACGACCGGGAGCTTCGACTGCCGGCCGAGCGCGAGCAGGATGCCGAACGGCATGCCGAGTGCGATGCCCACCACGGCGGTGAACAAGTTGACGTGGATGCCGCCCCACTCCTTCCATCCGAACCCGTCGAATCCGAGCGATGCGACGATCACGCCGACGACGCCGGCCACCGCGAGCGGCGCGAGCCAGCGGACGAACTTGCCGGCGCGCACAGTGGCGAGATCGCGGCGACCCGCCTCGCTGAGCGTCCAGACGAAGACGACGAGCCCGATCGAGAACCCGCCCAGCCGAGAGGTGCCGGCGATCACCAGCATCGATCCCACGACCGCCAGCGCAGCGATGTAGACGGCTCGGGTACGGAGCGCCGCCGGGGCCAACCAGGCGAGCCGCCGGACGACGAACACCAGCACGATCGCGGCGACCACGCCGACCATCGGTTGGATCGTGCGGGCGAAGCTCGCGAAGAGGATCAGGACGACCAGGATCGCCCAGAACCGCCGAACGAGTCGCAGGGTGCCTGTCGGTTCCGGCGTGAGCCCCTGCATCAGCGCCAAGTCGTGGCTGTTGCGGGCCAGTGCACCGGCCGTCAGCCCGATCGCACCCATGAGGATGAAGCCCGACAACCAGAGCCGCCACAACTCGTCGTCGGGGAACTGCCCGATCATGAAGATGCGCAGCGTGTCGCGGATGATCGTGAAGTCGATCGACACCACCCACGCGATCGCCTTCCAGGCGAGGTAGGCGCCGATCAGACCGGCGACGACGGTGACGATCGAGTTGCCGACGCTGTTGAACAGATTGACGCGCGCCCAATCGCGGGGGCTCAGCCGCTGATGTGGACGCGGCTCAGGATCGACGACGATCGGGTCTTCGAGATTCAACTCCGACATGTCAGCGCCCCACGATCTGCAGCTTGCGGTTGATGAGGTTCCCGATCGCGGACAAGACCAACGAGATGACCAGGTAGAGCAGCATGAGGATGAAGATCAGCTGCGGCGCGGGCTGTGACTGGCCGGCCAGATTGTTGATGATCGACGTGATCTCACCGAAGCCGATCAGCAGCGCCAGCGACGAGTTCTTCGAGAAGTTGAGAAACTGGTTGATGAGCGGTGGGAACGCGATTCGCATCGCCTGGGGCAGGATCACGAACCGGTAGCGCTGGAAGCCGCTGAGAGCCAGTGCCTCGGACGCCTCGACCTGGCCCTTGTGGACGGCCTGGATGCTGCCGCGCACGATCTCGGAGATGTGCGTCGCGGTGTACAGGACGAGTGCGGTGACCATCGCGGCATACGGCATCTGCATCCGGATCCCGCCCTCGTAGACCCGCCCGGCGTCGCCGATCGTCGGCCGCGAGAACCTGACCGGGCCCCCGAGTGCGACGAAGGCGACGGTGCCGACCACGAACAGGGTGCCGAGGCTCCACAGCACCCGGTGGTGCTGGGCGCCGGTCTTGATGAACACCTGAGTCCGCCAGTACCCCACCGCCACGGCGGCGATGATCGCGAGGAGCACGATCCACCGGAAGGCGACGAAGTTGTCCTGTCCCTCGATCGACGGGAACGCGAACTTCGCGTTGTTGAAGATGAACCAGTTCAACGGCTGCCACGACTCGGTCGCGCGCGGGAACGCTGTGAGGTAGACGCCGGACCAGACGAACACGATCACGACCAGCGGGGGGATGTTCCGGAGGAACTCGACGTAGCCGGTGGCGAGCTTGCGCAGCAACCAGTTGTTCGACAGCCGGGCGATCCCGACCAGGGTGCCGAGGATCACCGCCAACGGTATGCCGACGATGATGATGCGGATCGTGTTGAGGAAGCCGGCGGTGATCGCCTCGCCGACCGTGTCGGCCGGCGTGAGTGGGTTGTCGGCGATGGTGATGCCCGCCGGCTGGTCGAGGAAGTCGAACGACAGCGAGAGGCCGATCGCGTCGGTGCGGTCGCGGAAGTTGCCCCACAGGTACCAGAAGATCAGCCCGACGACGGCCGCGAAGGCCATCTGGGCCACGATGGCCAGCACCTTCGTGTCGCGCCATGGCGGCGCGAGCTGCCCGACGGACTTGTCGTACCGTCGTTGCTTGACGGCACCCCACGTGTCGTAGACGAGTCTCCCTGCCACGTAGGCCAGGGTCGCGAGCAGCCCGATCGCGACGATCCACAGCAGTACGATGATCATGCAGTACCCCCCAAGTACCAGCTCGACGGTGTTCCGTGGTGGGGGCGGAACGATCCACCCCCACCACGTTCGTGCGGTTCGGCTCGGATGCCTGGATCACCCGAGCCGGATGATCAGCGGAACGGTGGGTTGTACATCAGACCACCGTTGGTCCACAGATCGTTGGGGCTTCCGGCCAGCGTGAGTCCGATCGGCGCCAGGTTGCGCTCGAAGATCTCCTGGTAGTTGCCCACCTGCTTGATCACCTGGTACGCGAAGTCGGTCGACACGCCGAGCCCGAGGTCCTTGACCGCCTCGTTGCCATCGTCGTCCGTCACGGGCTGGCCGAGGAACGTCAGGATGTTGGAGTCCTCACTCGTGAGGAAGTCGTCGACGTTCTCCGACGTGATGCCCCACTCCCAGGCCTGGATGGTCGCCATCGTCGTCCAGTCGACGATCTGCGCCCACTGGCTGTCGCCGTCGGCCACGGCGGGGCCGAGCGGCTCCTTGGAGATGATGTCGGGCAAGATGTTGGTCTCGAGATCCATGCCGACCGCGAAGGAGGCGAGCTGGGATGCGTCCGAGGTCCAGACCTCGCACTGACCGGCCTGGAACGCCGGGTTGAGCTCGTCGTTCGACGCGAACTCGAGCGGGGTGAACGGGATCCCACGGTCGGCGAACGTCGCGTTCAGGTTCGTGAGCGTGGTCGTGCCGGTCTGGACGCAGATGGTCGCGTTCGCCATGTCATCGAGCGAACCGATGCCGCTGTCGGCGGCGACCATGAAGCCCTGGCCGTCGTAGAAGTTGGTGTGCAGGAACGTCGCCTGCTCGGCACCATCGCGGCTCGCCGTCCACGTGGTGTTGCGGATCAGCACGTCGATCTCGCCCGACTGCAGCGTCGGAAAACGCTCGGCTGCCTCCAGCGGCTTGATCTCCACCTTCGAGGCATCACCCAGCACCGCGGCAGCGAGCGCTCGGCAGAAGTCGATGTCGAAACCGGCCGCTTCCCCCGTGGCCGCGTCGACGCTGCCGAATCCTGCGAGGCCGTTGTTGCCGCCGCAGTTGACGACGTCGCGCTCCTGCACGGCGGCGAGGACACTGCCGCCCTGGGTGGCCACGACCTCGTCGCCCGAGTCGCTGGTGTCACCAGTTGCGCCCGTGTCACCGGCGGCGTCCGTGCCATCGGTCGCCACTTGCTCGCCGTCGCCGGTGGTGTCGTCGTCGCCACCACATGCGCTTGCGATCAACGCGAGTGCTGCTACTGCGCCTGCAGCGCGGTTCCACTGCTTCGTCCCCCTGCGGGTCATACCTGCCTCCTGAAGTTGTTCGGGCCGCCCCCACGTGACGCGGCTCCGTGTGTTCACGCCGCGGCAACGAAGAGTTGGTCGTGGCGAAGGTCGACCTTAACAAAACGGGCTCGGGGCACAGCCAAGCGGTGTCATCGGGGTCGCCCCGACCGTGCGACAGCGGTCCGTCCGCGATGCCGGATCGCTGCTGCGATCGGCGGCCGTGTGCGCCACACTGTGCGGATGACCGCACACCAAGCGACCGTGTCAGTCGTTCGTTCCGTCCCTCGCTCGGCCGACGCCTTGGGCCTCGCCGTCGGCCCGGCGGGAGCCGTCCCGCGACAGCTCGGTCTCAACCGAGCCGCACTGGAGATTCACGGGTTCGCCGGAAACGTCGGCCAAACGTTGGTCGTTCCGAGCCGGGAGGGCACGACGCTCGTTGCGGTGGGAGTCGGCCACGAACCCGGCTCCAAGCAGCTCCGTGACGCCGCAGCCGCATTCGTGAGGGCGTGCGGCAAGCGCGCCAACCTCGCGACCAACCTGGCCGACGCATCGGCTATCGACGCCACCGAAGCGGCGCGGGCGGTGACCGAAGGCGCACTGCTGGCGACCTACCGGTACCTCGGGCTCAAGAACGACACATCGTTGGCGAGCAGCCTCGAGTCGCTCGCCCTGGTCGTCTCGGCCAAGCGTGAGAAGGCGGCGATCCGGGGAACGGATCAAGGGGGCGTGACGGCTCGCGCCGCCAACCTCGCCCGCGAGCTCGCGAACACGCCGCCCAGCCATCTCACCGCGCGCCAGATCGCTGCGATGGCCGTCGACCTCGCCGCCGAGCACGGGGTCCAGGCCGAGGTGTTCGACAAGGATCAGCTCGCCGTCCTGGGCTGCGGCGGCCTGCTGGGGGTCAACGCCGGGTCGACCGAACCGCCCCGGATGGTGAAACTCAGCTACACGCCCCGCAACCCCAAGGCGCACGTCGCGCTCGTCGGCAAGGGTGTGATGTACGACTCCGGTGGCATCAGTCTGAAGCCCAGCAACCCGATGCATGCACTCATGAAGATGGACATGTCGGGCGCGGCTGCGGTGCTCGCCACGATGACGACGCTGCGGGAGCTGGGTTGTCGCAATCGCGTCACGGCGTGGCTGATGTGCACCGACAACATGCCGTCGGGTTCGGCCATGAAGCTCGGCGATGTGCTGACGATGCGGAACGGCAAGACCGTCGAGATCCACAACACCGACGCGGAGGGTCGACTGATCCTGGCCGACGGGCTGTCGCTCGCGGCCGAGGAGCAGCCCGACGTCATCGTCGACATCGCCACTCTGACCGGTGCTGCGATGGCGGCGCTCGGCCAGGACTACGCCGCCGTGCTCGGCACGGACCAGTCGCTGGTCGATCAGCTGCTCGCCGCCTCGGCGAGCACCGACGAACCGCTCTGGCAGATGCCACTCGCGAAGGATCGCTACCGCAAGCTGCTCGACTCGGTCGTCGCCGACATGAAGAACATCGGTGGGCCGTACGCAGGGGCCATCACGGCTGCGATCTTCCTGTCGGAGTTCGCCGGCGACGTACCGTGGGCACACGTCGACATCGCCGGCCCGATGAACACCGACAGTGACAGCGGCTGGAAATCGAAGGGCGCCACCGGCTTCGGCACCCGTCTCCTGATCGATCTGGCCACGAGCTACGCGCCGGCGAGCTGAGCCGACCCGGAATCGAGCGGCGACACGGTCGCCCGCGCGTCTCTCTGCTCGATGTCGGCGCCGACCGTCCAGCACGCCGACCACGATGTCGACCAGGACGCCGACCACGACGCCGACCACGACGCCGACCACGACGCCGACCACGACGCCGACCACGACGCCGACCACGACGCCGACCACGACGCCGACCACGACGCCGACCACGACGCCGACCGTCCAGCAGGATCACCTCGATCGCGTCCTGGTGCCGCGCGTGTCGCCGGGCGAGTGGATCGTGCCGGAGCTCGAGACGATGCTCGCCGAAGCTGACGGTCCGTCGCACGAATCGCAGCTGGCCGCCGGTCGTCGACGGGCGCTGTCGACGCCTGCTGTGCATCATTGGCGACGATCATGCGGCTGAATCGTCACGACGCCAGCGCGACCGCCTCGAACGCACGCGCAGCGGCTCGCGGCGAGATGCCGGCCTCGACCAGTCGACGCTCGATCTCGGAGCGGTCGATGCGGGTCGTGCGGCGAGCCCAGTCCTCGTGCTCCGTGCGAACGTCGTCGGGCAGACGCTTCAGGTGACGCTGTGCGACCGTCGGGAAACGTCGGCGCACCACCAGACCGTCGCTGATCGGTTGCGCCAGACCGAACATCACGCACCGGTGGAGCGCCTTGCCGAACGGCGAGTTGTGGCCCTTCGTGAACGACAAGCCCATCGACGTTGCGGTGTGGTCGAGGTCGAGTGAGAAGCCCGAGGGTTGGCGATCGAACTCGTCGGCGATGCGCCGCATGATCCAGGTCGCCGTAGGCCCGATGACGCCGAGCCAGTAGCGCTCGACGTACGCGCTGCGCGGATCGTGGCCGCGCTCGTCGACGATCGGGTCGACCCACGGACGAATCGTGGCGGGTGTGGGGATGAGGTGGATGACGTCCAACGTGATCTCCGTGCGGTGAGAGGCGGAGAGGGAAGTCGGACACCCGACTGTGGGCGCGGCGACCCGGCAAGGGGAAACCGGCCGTGCGTCAGGCCGTGGTGCGGAGGTAGTCGACCGGGCCGATCGCGAAGTGGGGTTCGAGCCGGGGGTCGATCAGGCGGATCGTCGCGACCAGATCGTCGGCGGCCAGCGACACGCACCCGCTCGTCGGCTTCGTGACGCCCGGTGACGGGTAGCTGTGGCGATGCAGGAAGATCGCCGCCGCATGCGGCGTCTCCCCCGGCTCGTCGCCCGAGATCGGATCGAGGTTGGCGCCGATCACGGCCGCGTGGGAGTACACCTCGCCGATGCCGGCCAACCATTCGTCGTCGGGACCCGGGCAACGGGGTCGCTCGACGAGGTGTTGATAGCGCGCGGTGTTGCGCGTCGCGCCCCAGCAATCCTCGGCGCGGACGCTCCGATACGGACCGAGCGTTCCCGGATCGGGCGAGTTGCCGAAGAAGCTGAACGTCTGTCCGTCCCATGCCGTGACGACGCCGAGCGGGAACACCCCGGCCGGTGTCGTACCGTCGCCCGAACGCCGCTCGAGCAGCGGACGCGTCCCGTTCCGGCCGAAGCGGGCCGTTTGCGGACCCCGCTGACAACGCCACGTTCCCCTGGCATCGCGGACCGCCACCTCGACGGTGCCGGTCGTGTCGCCGAAGCCGTCGGTCGCCATCACCACGAACTGTCGGACGTCTGGATGACGCCCGGCGAGTGCATCGATCGTGGTCAGGTCGCAGATCGCACCGGGTGTGAACACGACGTCGCGGGTGGCGAGACGATCAGCGGTGACGGCGTCGTCGATGTGGTCGATCGCTGCGAACGCCGAGCCACCCAGGAGGGACAGGGCGGCGACGATGTGTCCGAACCACATGCTCGGAGTCTCCCAGCTCGTGGCGATGCGCAACAATCGCCCCATGGATCGTCCCATGGATCGCCCGATGGATCATCCCACCGACCTGCCTGCGGGAACCGACGCCGCCGCCGAACGGATCGCCGGCGCGGAGCGCGTCGTCGTGCTCACCGGAGCCGGCATCTCCACCGATTCCGGTATCCCCGACTTCCGCGGTCCCCAGGGCATCTGGACCCGCAACCCGGCTGCGGAGAAGGCATCGAACATCCGGAACTACCTCGACGATCCCCAGGTTCGTCGGGCGGCATGGCTGAACCGGCTCGACACGCCGGTGTGGACGGCCGAACCCAACCGTGGTCACGAGTGCGTCTACGAGCTCGAGCGGCGGGGTCAGCTGCAAGCGGTGGTCACCCAGAACGTCGACGGGCTGCACCAGGAAGCCGGCCACGACCCCGCCAAGGTGATCGAGGTCCACGGGACGGTGCGATGGACACGATGCTGGGATTGCTCGGATCGGCGTCCGATGCGCGACACCCTCGACCGGGTGCGGGCCGGCGAGGCGGATCCACCGTGCCTCGTCTGCGGCGGGATCCTCAAGAGCGACACCATCAGCTTCGGCCAGTCCCTGATCCCCGAGGTGATCGATCGAGCGATGGAGGTCAGCGAGCAGTGCGACGTGATGCTGGCGATCGGCTCGACACTGAGCGTGTACCCGGCGGCGAACTGCGTGCCCGTGGCCAAACGGAGCGGGGCGACGGTGATCATCGTCAACGGTCAGCCGACCGAGATGGATCGGCACGCGGACCATCTCCTCATCGGCATGATCGCAGAGGTGCTACCGGCACTCGTCGGCCGCTGACCTCCGGCGTGAGGTCCGTTCCTCGGGCGCCGTCAACCGGCGGTCGCCACGTCGGCTTCTGCGATGGCGTGTGGCGACGACACCGGATCGTCGATGACGATCCGGTCGCGTCCGGTCGCCTTCGCATGGAGGAGCGCCCGGTCCGCCGACCTGAGCAACGAGACGAGATCGTCGCTCCAGGTCGAGTCGACGAGTCCCATGCTCACCGTGAACGGCGGTACCTGAGCCGAACCGATCGACTCCTCCAGCGTGGTCCTGATCCGGTGGAGCACTGGTGCTGCGGCAACGACGTCGGCGCCCGGCAGGACGATCACGAACTCCTCGCCGCCATGGCGTGCGACGATGTCGCTGTCGCGAACGGTGTTGCTCATGACGCGTGCGAAGAGACGTAGGGCGCGGTCGCCGGTGTCGTGGCCGAACGTGTCGTTCAGGTGCTTGAAGTGGTCGAGATCGACCATCGCGAGCGCGAAGTTGGTTCCCTCGGTACGCATCTGGCGGATCCGGTTCTCCATCGCTCGTCGGTTCAGCAGGCCCGTCAACGGATCGGTGTCGGCCTGCAGCTGCGACTGCGCCATCGCGCGCAGCATGCCGAGCCGTGCACCGAACTGGACGGCCACGCCTTCGAGCTGAGTGGTGACGTCGTCGAGCGCGCTGTCGGCGGGCACGTCGTCGTACACGGTGTGGAGCACGGCGGTCGAGGCGCCGAGGATCGTGATCGGCGCGCACGTCGCGGCGGCCCGGTCGGGCAGGCCGCGCTCGCGCAACCTCGGACATGCGGCGAGCCCGTTCGGCTCTGCGAACACGAGGGTCTGCCCGCGACGAACCGCAGGACAGCTCCCCGGAGTCGTCACACCGCAGCCCGGCGCTGCGCGCCCGACTGCCACGACGGCTCGATCGACGTGGGCACGACTGGCATCGGCGACCAGGATCTCCGAACGGCCCGATCCGGCCTGTTCCAACGCCACGGCGGTCACCTCGTACAGCTCGTGTTCGTGTTCGGCCATCTCGAACGCGCCGTGGACGTCCTGCAGGAACTGCTGGCTGCGACTCTGCTCGCGCAGTGCCTGTTCGTGCTCGTTGACGACCCGGGCGATCCCTTCGAGGTCGCGGCGGATCGGGATCACCGACGACAGCGTGAGGGCGAGCGCAGCGATGAGCAGGTGGACGCCGGTTTCGATGACGACCCGGCTCACTCCGAGGACTCCCTGGTCGTAGAAGGCGTTCGTGAACCAGCGGCTGATCCAGTACGAGACGCCCAGCGCAGCGACCGCGCGCAGCAGATGGGCGAGCACGTTGCGCGCTCCCGTCTGTTGCGCCAGCAGTTCCTGGCCACTCAGCGGATGGGGCCTCATGCCACGTTCATCGGCCCACCTTCACGAGAACTTGATGCGGCGGGAATACCCGACTCAGTTGGTAGGTTTTAGCGCCTATGGCAACGTTCCGTGAGCTGCTGTCGGCGGCCAAGTCCGAGATCGTCGAGATCTCGACCGATTCCGCCGCCGACCACATCGCCGACGGGTACACCGTGCTCGACGTGCGCGAACCCGACGAGTACCAGGAGGGCGCGATCCCGGGTGCGATCCACATCCCCCGAGGTCATCTCGAGGCCCAGATCGAGGCGCGCATCACCGACAAGGCCACGCCGGTCGTCGTCTACTGCGCCGGCGGTGTCCGCTCGGCGTTCGCAGCCAAGACCCTCCAGGAGCTGGGCTACGAGACCGTCGAATCGATGGATGGCGGCTTCGGCCGCTGGAAGGACGAGGGCCGGGCCTGGAAGCAGCCCGCCTCGCTCAGCCCCGAGCAGATGAACCGGTACAAGCGACATCTCCTCCTCCCCGAGGTCGGCATCGAGGGGCAGAAGAAGCTGCTCGACGCGAAGGTGCTCATGCTCGGTGCAGGCGGGCTCGGTTCGCCCGCCGCCCTGTACCTGGCCGCGGCCGGCGTCGGCACGATCGGCGTCGTCGACATGGACGACGTCGACGCCTCCAACCTGCAACGCCAGATCCTGCACAACATCGACCGGATCGGCGATCGCAAGGTCGATTCGGCGAAGAAGACGCTGACGATGCTCAACCCCGACGTCGACGTCGTCACATACGACACCCGTCTCGACGCGACGAACATCATCGAGATCATCGCCGGGTACGACGTGATCGTCGACGGCGCCGACAACTTCCCCAGCCGCTACCTGCTCAACGACGCCAGCGTGAAGCTCGGCATACCGGTCGTGCACGGGTCGATCTTCCGCTTCGAGGGAATGGTGTCGGTGTTCCACCCGCTGGAGGGCCCGACGTACCGCGACATGGTGCCCGAACCTCCGCCGGCCGAGCTCGCGCCGAGTTGTGCCGAAGCGGGTGTGCTGGGCGTACTGCCCGGCATCGTCGGTTCGATCCAGGCGCTGGAGACGATCAAGGTCATCCTCGGCCTCGGCGAAACGCTGATCGGCCGGATCCTGAGCATCGACACGACAGAGATGGAGTTCCGGACGTTCAACCTCCGCCCGGACCCGAACAACGAGGTGACCCACGCGAACCGCGATCGCATCATCGTCCAGGAGCTCGGCGGCCTGTGTGCCCCCGGCCTGGCAACCCACTGACGTTCTCGAGGCGTTCCACCTCGCTGCGTCGCATCAGGGTCTGATCAGGACTTCGGCTTCGACCTCGACGGGGATCGCGAAGGGGAGTTCAGCCAGGCCGACCGCGCTGCGAGCGTGGGCCCCGACACCGGGTCCGAACACGTCGAGGATCAGGTCGCTGAACCCGTTGATCACCGACGGCGTGCGGTCGAAACCCGGCGCGCCGTTCACCATGCCGAACACGCGCACCCACGCCGTGATGCGATCGAGATCGCCGAGCGCACGATCGAGACTGCCGAGGACCGCGAGCCCGGTCAGGCGGGCCGCGTCGTAGGCCTGCTCGATCGTGACGTCGAGGCCGACCTTGCCGAAGGGGCCCGTGAGCGAGCCATCGGCGGCCTGCGGTCCGTGGCCCGACACGTACGCCCGCTCACCCACGATCCGCACCATCTCGAAGGGCAGTACGACGCCGGGCGGAGGCGTGAGCGCTGGGGGCAGCACCAGCCCGCGCTCGGCCAGCCGGTCAGCGATGGTCCCCATCGGCGCAACGGTAGCGGTGGCAGTACCGTGTCGTCACGTGGGCCTGCATGTCGAACCGTCCGGTCAGATCTGTGGAGCCATCGTCACCGGCGTCGACCTCACGGCGCCTCTCGACGACCGCACCGTGACGGCGATCCGACTGGCATGGCTGGAGCATCACGTACTCGGCTTCCCCGACCAGGAGATGACCGACGACGATCTCGAACGGTTCTCGCTGCGCTTCGGACCGTTCGGCGACGACCCGTACATCGCCCCGATCGAGGGTCGCCAGCATGTGATCGCCATCAGCCGACGCGCGGACGAGACGGCCCCGCTGTTCGCCGAGAACTTCCACAGCGACTGGAGCTTCCAGGAGCGTCCGCCGGCCGGCACGTGCCTCTACGGCATCACGATCCCGCCGATCGGCGGCGACACACTCTTCGCCGATCAGCACGCGGCACTCGACGCGATGCCGGCCGAGCTGCGCTCGCGACTCGAGGGTCGGATGGCGGTCCACTCCGCACGCGGCGGCTACGCACCCGACGGCATGTACGGCGCCTCCGATCGAGAACGCGACCGGAGTATGGACATCAGGCCGTCTGCGACCGCGATGGCGACCCGGCTGCATCCGATCATCCGTCACCACCCGGAGACCGGGCGGCTCGGGTTGTTCAGCTGTCTCGGCTACATCATCGGCATCGAGGGCATGCCCGACGACGAAGCGAGAGAGCTCCTGATCGAGCTCTACGAGTGGCAGACGCGAGACGAGTTCGTGTACCGCCATCGCTGGCAGCCACACATGTTGACGATGTGGGACAACCGTTCGGTCCTCCACCGGGCGACCGGGGGGTACGACGGGTTCGATCGTCTGCTGCACCGCACCACGATCGGAGCGTTCGTCCCCGTCGAGGCGTGAGTTGGCGACGCCGATCGGGCCAGGTTCCCGCCCGGGGTCCGATCGGCGCGCCGCAACTTCCATCGGCACATCCTCGGCGGGACATGAGCGGGTCGGCAGGGACCTCAGCCGCCGTCACGGAACTGAACGAGTCCACCACCGTCGAGGACGATCGCCTGACCGGTCACCCACGAGCCGGAATCGGCGGCCAGCCAGAGTGCCGCCGCAGCGATGTCGTCGACCTCACCGAGCCGACCGAGAGGGTACATCGCAGCGACCTCGTCGCCCCGGTCGCCTTCCCACAGCATCCGGGCGAAGTCGGTCTTGATGAGACCGGGGCAGATCGCGTTCACACGCACCTTCGGGCCGAGCTCGGGCGCCAGCTGCTTGGTCAGGTGGATCAAGGCGGCCTTGGTGACGTCGTAGACCCCCAGCATCCGGTTGGTGCTGAGACCCCCCACCGACGAGATGTTGATCACCACGCCTCCGTGCTCCTGCATGTGACGTCGCCAGGCGAGCTGGGTCCAGAACAGCGGTGCGGTGAGGTTGACCGCGAACGTCTTGTTCCACCGACCGAGATCGACATCGATCGTCGGGCCGGCGTAGGGATTGGTGCCGGCGTTGTTGACCAGGATCTCGACTCCGCCCAGGCGTGCGAGACAGGCTTCGATGACCCGCTCCGCGTCGTCGGTGCTCCCGACGTGGCCGGCCTCCCAGATGCACCCGTGGCCGATCTCCGCCGCCGCCTCCTCGCAGGCGTCGGCCTTGCGGCTCGTGATCATGACGCGGGCACCGGCCTCGGCGAAGGTCGCCGCGATCGCCTTGCCGATGCCGCGGGATCCACCTGTGATGAGTGCCGTCTTGCCGTCGAGTCGCAGATCCATGACCGGCGATCGTAGGCCCACGATCCGCTGCTGCACTCAGCCGGGTTCGGGCAGACCGACGATCTCGTCACGCTCCTGCAGGCCGACACCGATGAGGACCAGTGCGATACCGGCGAGGTCGAGCCGACCGGGCTGCTGGCCGAGCGCGATCCATCCGATCACCAGCGCCGTCGCGGGAAGTGCGGCGAGCAGGACGCTGAAGCGCCGGATCGGGATGCGTCGGAGCACGTACTGATCGATGCCGTACCCGATCGCGTTCGAGAACACGCCGGTGGCGCAGCACAGCACGAGCAACACGGGCGACGTCCACACCGCGCCGCTCGCCGGCGCCCCGATCGGCGCCAGGAAGATCGAGCCGATGGCCAGCCCGACCCCGAGCCCGGCGACACCGGGACGGGTCTGGGCGACTCGCGATCCGACCACGATGTACGCCGCCCAGAGCGCGGACGACATCAGGATGAAGACGACACCGAGCGTGTTGTCGCCGAGCTCGACGCCACCGAGGGTGACGACGCCTGCGACAGCGAGCGCAAGCGCGACTGCGTTCCTCGAGGTGCGTGTCGTGGCCGCGGCCACGGCGATCGGTCCGATGAACTCGATCGCGACGCTCTTGCCCAGGTCGAGCCGGTCGAGCGCGAGGTAGAAGCAGACGTTCATCGACACGGTCGCGACGCCGAAGATCGCAGCACCTCGCAGGTCGCGACGGGTCCATCCCCGATGGAAGCCGGGCGAGACCGCGAGAAGGGCGATCGTGGCACCGATCGTACGGAACCACGCCACCGTCTGTGGCTGGACCTCGTCGAACACGGACACCGCGATGACCGCCCCGACGTACTGCGACACGGCAGAAAGCAGGAACAGCACCTCGGGTGGCGCCGTCGACAGCGTTCGATCGATCGCGGGGCGGCGGGACACGTGCCGATTCTGCTCGCGTCGACACCGATCGACCGTCATGCGAGTGCGAAGCTGAGCGCGTGAACGATCGTCACGTCTTCGTCCGAGCGCGGGACCGACCCGTCGCCGACCGTGCGTTCGGGTGCACGATCGTGACCGACGACGGCGTCGAGTACCTCGACGGATCCGGGGGAGCGATCGCGAGCTCGATCGGGCACGGCCGGCGCGAGGCGATCGACGCCATGACGGTGCAGGCATCGTCGGTCGAATACGTGCACGCCACCCAGTTCACGACGCGGTCCGTCGTCGCCTTCGCCGATCGGCTGGCTGCGTTGGTGCCGATCGACGACGCACGGGTCTTCCCCGTGAGCGGGGGGAGCGAGGCGAACGAGACCGCGCTCAAACTGGCACGGTCGTACCACCTCGCCCGGGGCGACCGCGGCCGCCACATCGTGCTTGCCCGCGAGGGCGCTTACCACGGCAACAGCCGCGGCGCGCTCGATGCCTCCGACCGTCTCGGACTGCGGACCGGCTACGAGCCCTGGCTGGGCCAGACCGTCCGGGTGCCGATGGCCAACCCGTATCGAGACGACCGGACCGGAGCGGATCACGCGGCCGAGCTCGATCGGATCATCAAAGTCTCCGGTGCGGAGCGGGTGGCGGCGTTCATCGCCGAGCCCGTGAGCGGCGCGACGCTCGGTGCACTGGTTCCACCCGACGACTACTGGCCGGCGATCGTACGGGTCTGTCGCTCGCACGGCGTGCTGCTGATCCTCGATGAGGTGATGACCGGGTTCGGTCGAACCGGGCGCTGGTTCGCTGCGGATCATTGGGGGGTTCGCCCCGACATCATCACGGCGGGCAAGGGTGCCTCGAGCGGCTATTGGCCACTTGGTGTCTGCATCTCGTCGGGCGTCGTCCACGACACCGTCGAGTCGGCCGGGACCTTCGCTCACGGGTTCACCTGGTCGCACCACCCGGTGGGCGCAGCCGTTGCGGCCGCGGTGATCGACGTGATCGAGCGAGATGGCTTGGTCGTCGCCTCGGCTCGGGCGGGTGAGCTCGTTCGACGGTGGCTCGGTGACGCGCTCGGCGACCATCCCCACGTGGGCGACATCCGTGGGCTCGGGCTGCTCAACGCGATCGAGCTCGTCGCCGACCGGGCGACCAAGCAGCCGTTCGATCGCTCGGACCGCATCACCGAACGGGTGACGGCGGCGGCGTTCGAACGCCGGATGACGGTGTACCCGTGCTCGTCGGCGGTGGACGGTTCGGTCGGCGATGCCGTTCTGCTGGGCCCGGCCCTGTGCGTCAGCGACGCGGAGCTGCGGGTGATGGTCGATCGTCTCGTCGAGTCCGTTCGTGCGGTGCTCCCCGACTGATTCGTCCGGTCAGACCAGCCACTTCTCTCGCCGGATCGGCTGCTTCAGCGCAGCCCGATCGATCGAGAACGGGGCGAGGTCCGGCGACGGCGGCATCCCGGTGGCGAGCCGGGCGAGTGTCCGACCGAACCAGGATGCGAACTTGAAGCCGTGAGCTGCGCCGAGACCGACGCTGATGTTCGGATGATCGGGCAACCGGTCGACGACGAAGTCGCGGTCGGCGGTGAGCGCGTAGAGGCACGTCGTGGAGCGCGGCGCGCCGAACCGATCGCCCACGAGCGCTGCCATGAAGTCGCCGAGCCGCCGTTCCATCCCGAGATCAGGGTCGAACGTCCGGGTGTCCGGGTCGACGTCGCTCCCACCGCAGTCCTCCGATCCCTTCACGTGGTTCCCGACGTCCCCGGGCCCGTATGTCGGGAAGCCGTAGTAGCTGGGGTCGTCCATCCAGATCCACACCGGGAACCGCCCCGGTCGGAGATCGTCGAGGTCGGCGGTCGGGAAGTAGCTGACCTGTTCGCGGGTCACCGCCATGCTCACCCGGTGACCGAGTGGTTCGAGCAGTCGATTGGTCCACGCGTCGGCGCACACGACGACGGCACCGCACCGCAGGACTCCGGCGTCGGTGATGACGTCGACTTCGCCACCGATCGGGCGGAGCGAACGGACGGCTGTGTGGTCACGCAGCTCGGCGCCGTGTTCGCGGGCCAGCCGCTGCAGCGTCGCCGTGGCCGGGCCGGCCGGGACGATGCCCGTCTCCGACGAGGCGATGCCCATCACGCTGTCGGCGACGGCGGTGCCGCGGCCGAACGCCGACCACCGCCGCCGGATCTCGTCCGCGTCGATCCACTCGTAGGTCACTCCGATCGCGTCGAGGCTGTCGCGGTACGGAGCCGGGTCGATGGCTGCAGCGGGTGGGAACAGGTCGACGCCGCCGGTCCGCGTGATGATGGTCGCGTCGGCGTCGCGCTCGACGTCCGTCCAAGCGTCGTAGGCGGCGGCGGTGAGGTCGACGTAGCCGGGCGTGTGATACGACCGACGGATGATGCGGGAGTGGTCGTGGGAGGCCCCGCGGACGTGGCCGAGCTCGAACTGTTCGAGACCGACGACATCGACGCCGGATCGCGCCAGCCAGTACGCAGTGGCCGACCCGAGTCCGCCGAGTCCGACGACGGCGACCGCCCGAGTCGTCATGCCGCCCGAGTCGTCACGCGTGGTCGCCCATCGCCGTTCGGTACCAGCGGGCGATGTCGGCGGTGTCGTCCTCCATCGGCGCGAACCATCCGCCGGTCCATGCCCTCGACGCCATGCCGCGCTGCACGCTCTCGCAGATCGCCCAGTCCTCCTTGTTGACGGTGTCCCAGAGGTCTCCGGCGTCGTACGGATCGAACGACGGTGCGGCGATCGCGTCGGGGGCGAACAGCAGGTCGCAGACGACGGTGGTCATCGCCGGCCCCCGAGGCGCGAGACGGAAGGCCGCGACGTGTTCGGCCGAGAGGCTCACGAGGAGATTCGGGTAGACGAGCTCTCCTTTGTGCCGGACCCGTTCGTGTTCGTCGAGGTCGGGGAACGGGTCGCGATCGGTGATGCCGTTCTTGGTGAAGGTCCACGCGCCGGGCCGGTGGGGGATGCCGTCGTGCCACGCCAGACCTGTGCCTCCTCGCCGGAACTCGGGCACGAGGTCGCAGAGGGCCGGGTGCACCGGCCCGCAGTGGTAGCACTCGTTGTAGTTCTCGGCGAGCACCTTCCAGTTGGCGGCGACCTCGTATGTGTACGACAGTCCGCGACGGAGGGTGTGCAACGGATAGCGGCGCACGCGCTCGGGGATGGGACCGAGTTGGTCGGCGAGTGGAGCGGCTTCGCCGGCGGCGAGGTTCACGAAGACGAATCCGCCCCAGACGTCGACGGCGACCTGATGCAGCGCGACCTCGGGTTTGTCAGCGGGGTCGAGGAACGGGGCTCGTCGCAACTCGCCGTCGAGCCCGTACGTCCAGGCGTGGTAGGGGCATCGGATCGCCGCGCCGAACGATCCGCACGCCGGTCCGGCCGGATCGATCAGTTCGGCGCCGCGATGACGGCAGACGTTGTAGAACGCCCGGAGTGCGCCCTCGTCGTCGCGCACGACCACGATCGACTCGCCTGCGACGTCGACGAGCAGTCGATCGCCCACGCTGACCACATCGTGGTCGCGCCCGACGAGTACCCAGTGGCCGTACCAGATTCGGTCGCGTTCCGCCCGCCAGATCTCGTCGGAGAGGTAGACCTCGCGCGGCAGCGTCGGTACGAGCTGGGCACTCACCAGGCACCGCGCACGGTCACGCAGCGAACACTATCGTCCGGGCCGGATCGTGTGAGCGGCAGTACTGTTGTCCGGTGGCTGCCGAGGTGGTGCGCGAGGTGGGGATCGAGACCGCGGATGGCGAACGACTGGCCGCGACGTTGTACCTCCCGCCGGGCCGCGGCCCGTTCGCAGTGGTGGTCGAAGCCCTGCCGTACCGCAAAGACGACGTCACCGAGTCGTATCGCGTCACGTACGAACGCTACGCGGCGGCGGGGTTCGCCGTCCTCCGAGTCGATCTGCGCGGGACGGGTTCCTCCTCCGGGATCGCGACCGACGAGTACTCCCACATCGAGCGCACCGATCTCCGAACCGTGATCAAGTGGCTGGCCGCCCAACCGTGGTGTTCCGGCCGGGTCGGGATGTTCGGGACGTCGTACTCGGGGTTCAACGCGCTCCAGATGGCGGCAGCGGTCGACGAGCTCGATGTGCCGGAGTTGGGTGCCGTCGTGGCGACGTACGCCACCGACGACCGCTACACCGATGACGTGCACTACGCCGGTGGGGTGCTGCGTGCGCTCGATCTGATCGACTATCCGCTCTACATGGTCGCGATGAACGCGTTGCCGCCGGTGCCCGCGTTGGTCGACGGTTGGCGCGACGAATGGCGGCGCCGACTGGACGACACCCCGCCCTGGTTGATCGAGTGGTTGGAGCACCCGGTCGACGGCCCCACCTGGCGGCGGGGTTCGATCCGTCTCGGGCCCGATGGCGCCGGGTACGAACGGATGGGCTGCCCGACGATGATCGTCGCCGGCTGGGCAGACGGTTACCGCAACAACACATTCCGGGTGGTCGAGCAGTACGAGCGGAACGAACTTCCCTGGCGCCTGCTCGCCGGCCCGTGGGTCCACAAGTCACCGGAGAGCGCACGCCCCGGCCCGAACGTGGACGACGACCTCGAGATCCTCGCGTTCTTCGATGAGCATCTGCGCGGCGGCCCGGGTTCGACCAGCGCCAGGGGGCAGGTCTACGTGCGGCGACCGACGCTCCCCGAGCCCGATCTCGCGTTCCACCTGGGGCGCTGGATCGACCTCGACACATGGCCGGCCGACGGGTCCCGATCGGTGGAGCTGCGCCCCGATCGCTCCGGCATCGACGTACACGTCGTTCGTGGCGACATCGGTGTCGCTGCATGGAACTCGTGCGGCGGCGGCCTGCCCTGGGGACAGCCGCTCGATCAACGCGACGACGACGCCCGTTCGATCACCTACGACTGGTCGATCGCCGAACCGGCCGAGCTGCTCGGCAACGTGCGGGTGAGGCTGCGGGTTCGGTCCGATCAGACGTACGGTCACCTGGGCGTGAAGTTGTGCGACGTGTTTCCGGACGGTACGTCGGCGCTGATCACCCGCGGGATGCTCGACCTGACCCATCTCGGGTGCTGGCCCGCCGACGAACGTGGGGAGGTCGGCCGTGCGCCCTCCCCGCTGGTGCCGGGGGAGTGGATCGATGTCGAGCTCGGCCTCGAGGCGACGACCTGGACGCTGGAACCCGGCCACGTGGTCCGGCTCGCGGTCGCCGGTACCGATTGGCCGAACTGTTGGCCGCCACCGGGCAGGGTGACGCTCGACGTCGATGCGTCATCGGTGGTCGTGGCGCTGCCCGTCATCGACGGGCTCGCCGATTCGGCACATGTCTTCGAGCCGGGTGCCGGCCCGAGTGCCGACGAGGCCGACGGGGTCGTGTGGAGGATCGAGCACGACGTGATCGGGCGCGAGACCCGTGTCGTCACCCGGTACGGCGGCTCGTACGAGGGCCGCCACGGTGCGTCGGTCACCGATGACTATCGGGGCGAGCTGGGCGTGTCGACCGTCGATCCGGCCCGCGCCTGGGCGCGTGGCACGGCCCGGTTCGAGATCGCCTGGCCCGAGGCCACCGTACGCACCGAGTCGTCGCTGTCGGCGATCTCGGATCGGGCGTCCATCCAGGTCGAGCTCTCGCTCGACGCGTACGAGGGCGAGCGACTCGTCGCCCGGCGCAAGTGGTCCGCCACCATCCCCCGCTTCCCGACGCCCGCAGTCCAAACAGCGGAAAGCTGATCGGTCCGCGTCCGGGTGGTCGCTGATCAGCTTTCCGCCCGTTGGGTGACGGTCGGGTCGGGTGGCGGGGTCGGGGGTAGGGGTCACGTGGCGGCGTGGCAGGCGACCTGATGCGTGCTGCGGTTGCTCAGGGCGACGTCGTCGCCCGTGCACCGCTGCAGGATGCCGAGCCGCTCGGCTTCACCCGATGCGACCAGCGGGCACCGGGGGTGGAACCTGCATCCCGACGGGATCCGGGTCGGGTCGGGAGTCTCGCCCGTGAGGATCTGCTGCTCCATCTGTTGCATCTCGGGCACGACCGACAACAGCGCCCGAGTGTAGGGATGCTGCGGGTGCTGGAGGAGCTCCTCGGCGTCGCCGATCTCCACGATGCGTCCGAGATACATCACCGCGATCCGGTCGGCGATGTTCCACGCCAGACCGAGATCGTGGGTGACCGCAACGATCGCCAGCCCGTGCTCGTCGACCAGCTCGCGCATCAGGGCGAGGATCTCGCCGCGAATCGACGCATCGAGCGACGCCACCGGCTCGTCGGCCAGCAGCAGCGTCGGGTTCATCACCATCGCACCGGCGATGACGACCCGCTGTCGCTGCCCACCCGAGATCTCGTGAGGGTAGAGGCCCATGAACCGTTCCGGGGGCCGAAGGCCGGCGCGCGACAGCGCATCCGCGACCTTCGCGGTCTCATCGGCGCGATCGCGACGAATCCGCAAGCCCTCGGCGACGATCTCGAACACGGTCTGTCTCGGATTCAGCGCACCGGTCGGATCCTGGAAGACCATCTGGACATCGCGTCGCAGCGACGCCCGGCGCCGGGCGCTCTGCTCGACGTCTTCGCCGAAACTGACCGAACCCGACGTGATCCGCTGCAATCCCTGGATCGCACGGATCAGCGTCGTCTTGCCGGAACCGGACTCGCCGACGAGCGCCAGCACCTCCCCCGCGGCGACGTCGAGCGACACGCCGTCGACGGCACGCGCGTCACCGAACCGGACGTGCACGTCGTCGACGTGCACGATGTGCTCACCCATGAGCGGCCTCACTGACGTGCTCGATCAGCAGGCACGCCGCATTCCTGCCCGGGCCGACGAGGTGCAATTCCGGCGTCGTGTCACGGCATCGGTCCTCGGCCAGTGGGCATCGCGGATGGAACGAGCACCCGCTCGGCAGATTGGCCGGATCGGGAGGGTCGCCGCCGAGCCCGGACGGTCGCATCCGCGACGATGGGTCACCGATCGTCGGGAAGGCGGCGGCGAGGGCCGTCGTGTACGGATGCCGTGGGTGCGTGAACACGTCGCGACCGGGGCCTTCCTCGACGATCCGGCCGGCGTACATCACCGCGAGGTCGTCGCACACGTCGGTGAGCACCGACAGGTCGTGGGTGATGAAGATCATCGACAGTCCACGCTCGACGCGGAGCGAGGCGAGCAGCGCCAAGACCTGCGCCTGCACCATCACGTCGAGCGCGGTCGTCGGTTCGTCGGCGATGAGGAGGGCAGGGTCGCACGCCAGCGCCATCGCGATCAGGACCCGTTGCCGTTGCCCTCCCGACAGTTCGTGCGGATAGGCGCGGTCGCGATCCTCGGGAAGCCCGACCTGAGCGAGCAACTCGCGCACGCGCCGCTCCGCCGCGGCCCGGTTCGGCTCGGTCCGGTGGAGGAGCATCGGTTCGGCGATCTGGCGACCGATGCGTTGCACCGGGTTGAGCGCGTGGAGCGCGCCCTGGAACACGATCGCTCCCTGCGTCCAGCGAACCGACCGGAGCTGCCCCGGGCTCATCGTCAAGACGTCGTCGCCATCGAGCTGGACGGCGCCGTCGACCCGGGTGCCCTTCGGCAGCAGCCGCAGGATCGCGTTCGCCATCGACGACTTGCCGCAACCCGATTCGCCCGCCAGGCCGAGCGATCGTCCACGCTCTACGACGAACGAGACCCCCCGCACCGCCGGCACCTCACCAGCGCCCGTCCGGTACCGGACCCGGAGATCGTCGACCCGGAGCAGCGGCTCGGTCACCGGCGGCCGCCGAGTCGCGGATCTGCAATCCGTTCCAATGTCTGCCCGATCAGGGTGAACGCCAGCACGACGAGCAAGATGCCCACGCCCGGCGGGATGAAGTACCACCACGCGTTCAGCGTCAAGGCGCTGTTGTCGAATGCCTCGACCAGCGTCTTCCCCCACGACGGGCGGCGCGGGTCGCCGAGCCCGAGGAACGACAGCGTGGTCTCGGTCAGGATCGAGATCGGCACCGCGAGGGTGGCGTTGGCGAGGATCAGGCCGCTCACGTTGGGCAGGATGTGGCGGAGCACGATGTGTCCGCCGGACGCACCGAGGGAGCGGGCGCGGTCGACGAACAGCCGCTGTTTGACGGTCAAGACCTGGGCCCGCACGAGCCGCGCGGTCGACGGCCACGAGGTGACGCCGATCACGAAGATGATGTTCCACACCGACCGACCGAGGATCGACGCCAGCACGATCGCCAGCGGGAGGAACGGGATCACGAGGAACCATTCGGTGATCCGCATCATGAACCCGTCGAGCCGACCACCGACGAAGCCCGCGACCACGCCGACGATCGAGCCGAGCGCGATCGTGACGACCGTGGCCGCCAGGCCCACGAACAGGCTGATGCGGCTGCCCCACACGAACTGGGCCCAGACCGAGCGGCGCAGGTAGTCGGTCCCCAACGGCGGGTACTCCGACGGTGTCGCCCACTGCGGCACACCGTTGGCGCGTGACGCCGCCGTGTCGAGACCGGTGCGACTTGCGATCAGCGGCGCGGCCAGCGCCATCAGGACGAACACGACGAGGAGCGCGAGACCGATCCGGCCGGGCCACGAGTCCCAGAACTGGTTCCCGAAGCGACGCAGCGCGTCCCGGCGACGCCGCCACACGACGGAGCTCACGATCGGACCCGCGGATCGAGGACCGCGTACAGCAGGTCGGCGAGCAGGTTGAACACGATCACCGCGGCGCTGAACACCAGGAACAGGCCCTGGAGCATCGGCAGGTCGGGGCCACGGATCGCATCGGACGTCGCGCGGCCGAGGCCGGGCCAGCCGAACACCGTCTCGACCGCGATCGCACCCGACAGCACGAAGCCGAAGTTGATCGCGGCCAACGTCACCACCGGGAGCAGGGCGTTCGGGACGGCGTGCCGGTTGCGGACCTGCACGTCGCGCAGACCCTTGGCGCGGGCCACCGTCAGATAGTCCTCGCCCATCACGTCGAGCAGCGAGCTGCGGGTGACGATCGCGTACTCGCCGAGGTAGGCCAACGTCAGGGTGAGGCACGGCAAGGCGAGATGGTGGAGCCGATCGAGCAGGCTCGACAGACCTGTGGCGTTCGAGCCGAGATCGACCATGCCGCCGACGGGGAACCACGGAACCGCCACGGCGAACCCGACGAGGAGCAACATGCCGAGCCAGAAGTCGGGCATCGAGTAGAAGAGCATCGTCGATGACGTGATCGAGTAGTCGGCCGCCGAGCCGCGTCGCCAGGCGGCGATGATGCCTCCGACGATGCCGAACAGCGCCGAGAGCACGGCCGAGACCCCGACGAGCAACACGGTCGGCCAGATCTTCGACTGGATCTCGTCCCATACCGGCTGACGGGTCTGATACGACAACCCGAAGTTGAGTCGCGAGGTCTCGCGCAGGTACAGCAGGAACTGCTTCGCCAGCGAGTCGTCGAGCCCGAAGTCGGTCCGCATCTGGTCGAGCCGGTCGCGGGGCACCCGGCTCCCCCGGAACAGGCTGCCCACCGGATCCTTCTGGACGACGCGGAAGAGGAAGAAGTTGAACACGAGGACGAACGCCAGCGTGACGATCGAGCCGGTCACCTTCTTGCCGACGTAGCGGACGTTCACGGCACGGTCACTCCCGCTCGTCGACCGACTTCCTCCGGCGAGCGAGCACGAAGCCACCGAGTCCGAGCGCAGCGATCACGATCACGACGATCGCGATCACCCCACCATTGCCACCGCCACCATCGTCGTCGGATGAGCCGGCCGTCGTCGGAGCGGGGGCCGGTGTGGTGCCGGCGGATCCGTCGTCGGCGGTCGTGTCCGAGGGGGCGGTCCCACCTGCCACGGTGCCGTCGTCGCTCGTGTCGCCGGTCGCACCGTCGTCACCGGAGCCGTCGTCGCCTCCGGCCGCCGGCGTGCCGATCGGATGGAGCAGCGCGTACGACGGTGACGACTGCGAGAAGATCACCGGTCCGATGTCGGCCGGCTGACGGACGTAGCCCTCGAACTTGTCGGTGCGGTACGCCTGCAGGTCCGGCGAATACCAGAGCACGATGTACGCGCCGTTGTCGTACATGAGTCGGGCCATCTCGTGGACGATCTCGAGGCGACGGGCCGGATCGACCTCTTGTTGCTGTTCGAGGAAGAGCTCCTCGTAGCGGGGGTCGACCCAGTTGGCGTCGTTGTTGTTGCCGAGCTCCGCTTCGGTGAAGTAGGAGAGCTCCGGGTTCGGGTCGACGAAGGGGACCCAGCCCCAGTAGAAGCTGTCATAGGTGCCGTCGACGATCACGCCGAACAACTGGTCCTGGTCGTAGGCATCGAGCTCGACGTCGATGCCGATCGCGTTCATCCAGCCGCTGAACAGCTCGCCGACCGCGCCACCGAGGTCGGAGTCGGTGTTGACGGCGTGTCGCAGGACGATGTTGTCGCCTCCACCCGGCATCTCGCGGAACCCGTCGCCGTTGGTGTCGACATACCCGGCCGCGTCCAGGATCGCGATCGCCGTGTCGGGGTCGTAGCCGTACTGCTCCTCGGCCGGGATGTCGGGCACCCATTTCAGGTCTGCTCCGGCGCTGATCGTGGTACCGGGTTCGGCCAGGCCGTACCACAGATCCTCGGCCGCACCCGCCTTGTCGATCGCGTGGTTGATGGCCTTGCGGAATTCGAGATCGAGCAGCGCCGGGTGGGGTTGTCCCTCCGCCGCCCCGCCGTTCAGGGCGATCTCGTCGAAGCCGCCCTGGATCCCGCTGACGACCTGGATGTCGCCGTCGCCCTCCAGCTGCACGACCGCCGACGCCGGAATGCCGTGGGCGGCGTCGATCTCACCGCGCTGGATCGCGGCGACCATCGCATCGGGGTTGGTGAAGTACCGGAAGATGATCCGGTCGATCGGACGCCGACCGGCGTAGTAGTGGTCGTTGGCGACCATCGTGAGGGACTCTTCCGACTTGTAGTCGCTGATGACGAACGGACCACTGCCGACCCCGTCGAGGCCGTCGTACGTCTCGATCGTGTCGGGCGTCGCCTGCTCCTCCCAGATGTGCTTCGGCAGGATGTAGATCTCGACCGCCGGCAGCTTCGGATCGGGGACCGACGATGTGATCGTGACGGTGCGATCGTCCACGACCTCGGCGGTGAGGTTGGTCACGGTCGAGATGTAGTTCGACCATTCCTGGTCGCGGGAGGTGTTGATGTTCCACGCGATGTCCTCGGCGGTGATCGGCTCCCCGTCGGACCACAGGAGCCCCTCGCGCAGCGTGTAGGTGTAGCTGACGCCTGGCTCGTTCTCCACCCACGACTCGGCGAGACCGGGTTCGGGGGCGAAGTCGGCCGCCGCTCGTGAGGTGAGCCCGAGGTACTGGATGTTCCAGACCTCGTATTCGGGCACTGCGTAGCCGACGACCGGGTTGAGGGTCTCCCAGGGCTGGGTGAGCCCGACGATCAAGGTGACGTCGTCCTGGGCCGCGGCCGGCGGCGTGGAGATCCCGACAAGAACGATGCCGGCCAACAGGCCGGCACCAGCGAGGCGCCTCAACATCGAATCTCCCGAAACAACGAACAGGGCGCCGGGGCGCCGTCGGATTGTGGCCGTGATTCTGACGCGCCGGTACCGGAAACACAAGAACAGGTTCGGTGATGCTCCGGTCCGGCTGTTCCAGTGTCGTCGCCGGGTCGTACAGTCCGCGCATGCCGCCACGTCCCATGCGCCCGGAGGACATTCGTCGTGTCGTGGTGGTCGAGGAGCTCGACGTCGCGTCCGACGGCTCGTCGGTCGTCGTCGTCCGGCGTGTGATCCGCGCCGGGGTGTACCAGAGTCATCTGTACGTCGTCGATCTGAACGGTCGTCGGCGACCGCGCCGGCTGACCGACGGCAAGGTCCGCGATACGTGGCCGCGGGTGTCCGTCGACGGGGCGACGGTGGCGTTCATCCGATCGGACCCGTACGACCACGACGCTCCCATCCTGCTGTGCACGGTACCGATCCTGGGTGGGCGGGTGCGAACGCTCGCGCCCGCCGGCGCGAGTCCGGGCTTCGGAGCGATCAGCGAGCTGGCGTGGTCGCCTGACGGCAGCCGGCTCGCGTTCGCTGCCCAGGTCGATCCGCCCATCTCGATCGTCGGTCGTCGTCCGGCGGTGGGGACGCGTGCCGGGAGGAATCCGAAGCTCAAGTCGCCCACGGCGCGGCGTCTGGCGCGCACCGACTGGCGGTGGGACGAGGTCGGCCATCGCGATCGGTGGACCCACCTGTTCGTGCTACCGACCGATGCTGCGGCGATGCCGCGGCAGGTGACGTCGGGCGACTGGGGTGTCAGCGCGATCACGTGGCATCCGGACGCACGAACCGTCGCGTTCGTCGCCGATCTCGGCCCCGACGCGGATGTTCGGCCGAGGACGGCGATCGTCGGTGTCGATGTCGACGCCGGCCCGCGATCGAAGCGATCGCGCCCGCGGGTGCTGCTCCAAGGCGGCGGCAGTGTCGGCAGGCCGGCGTTCTCGCCCTCCGGCCGGTGGCTCGCCGCCGTCGGTGTGCTCCAGCCGGATCCGCTCGACGACGTCGCTCCCGGTCTCGTGCTCGGGCGCGCCGACGGGAGCGGAACGCCGTTCGAGCTGGCTCCCGACCTCGATCGGCCGATCGGCAGTTGGTGCGACACCGACCTCCACGGCTGGATGGTCGACGGTCGCTATGGACCGGCGTGGCTCGACGAGGCGACGATCGTCGCGGCGGTGACCGATCGGGGTCGCAGCCTGCCGGAGCGCTGGTCGATCGATCCGGCGACCGGTGCGCCGGTCGAGGTGCCCGAAGCGAGTGACCGCAGGGCGAACGGACCCTGGGCCGACGTCACCACCCACATGGTGGCGGTGGCCCCGGCGAGCGCGAGCAGGTCGGGCACCGTGGCGATGTTGGGAACCCTCGCCGGGCGCGCGATGGATGTGATGACGGTCGACCTGGCGTTCCGCTGCGACGAGCGCCGTTTCCGATACCACTCGACGTTCGGTTCAGCGTGGCAGCGATCGTTCGTCCAGCCGGTGATGGAACGGATCGAGGTGCCCGGCCCCGGCGGCTCGATCGAGACATGGATCGCCTCGCCACCGGGTGCCGGCGATGGGCCGCTGCCGACGATCGTCGACGTGCACGGCGGCCCGCTCGGAGGCTGGGCGCCATCACCGCACATCGAGGTCATCCAGCTGGTCGGTGCCGGGTACCGCGTGGTGTTGCCCAACATCCGTGGCGGCGCCGGGTACGGCCGGGGCTGGATCCGTCCGCAGCTCGGCGACTGGGGTGGCGCCGATGCCGACGACGTGCACGCTGCGGTGGACCACGTGATCGCGATCGGTCTGGCGGATCCGGAGCGGCTCGGGATCATGGGACTGAGCTACGGGGGTTTCATGGTGAACTGGATGGTGGGGACGACCGATCGGTTCGCCGCTGCGGTCTCCGAGAACGGGGTCACGAACCAGTTGTCGTGCTGGGCGAACTCCGACTGCGGACCGGACTACTGCCGCACCTCGCTGCTCGGTGACCCGTTCACCCCCGAGGGCGTGGAGCGGCTCTGGCGCCAGTCGCCGTTGCGTCACGTGACGTCGGTGGAGACGCCACTCCTGATGCTGCAGGCCGAGGCCGATCTCCGCTGTCCTCCGCAGGACAACGAGCAGTTCTTCATCGCCCTGCGCCACCTCGGCCGCGAGGTGGAGTACGTCCTGTACCCCGAGGAGTCACACGCCTACGCATCCAACGGCCGGCCCGACCGACGGATCGACCGCATGCGGAACGTCCTCGCCTGGTTCGAGCAGCACCTCTCCTGACCACAGCGGGTCGTTCGCCGACGGATCACCAGCGCCACTGAATCCGGCCCTCGGGATCCGACCTCGGGATCCGACCTCGGGGTCCGACCTCGGGGTCCGAGAGTGCTCCGATCCCTTCGAGATCGCGAGCCGTTGATGTGACTCGCATGGATGGTTCCGTGCGCCGTCCGATGACGACTGCGGTGCCGTTTCGCGTCGTCGATCGATCGATCAGCTGGTCGAGATCGCAGTTGGGAGTGGGGAGAGGTCAGGGTGTGGCGGACTCGAAGGCCGCGAGGACGGCGAGGACCAGCGCGGGCAGGCGCAAGAGGTCGTACCCGCCCTCCTGGACGAACACGGTCGGCAGGCCCAGCCGGGCCAGTGAGGTGCCCGCCGCGGCGAATCCCTCCGGCGTGACCATCAGCGGGGCCGCGGGGTCGTGCTCGGCGGCGTCGACGCCGAGCGACACGACGAGGGCGTCGGGGGCGTGACGATCGACCGTTCGCAACACGGCGTCGAGCGCGTCGATCCACACCTCGTCGCCGGATCCCGCCGGGATCGGATGATTGTGGTTCCACCCCTCACCGGCGCCGCCACCGCGCTCGTCGGCGTACCCGACGAGGTGCGGGAACCAGCCGTCGCCCGGATCGACGTGGATGCTCGTGTACGCGACGTCGTCGCGGTCCCAGAAGATCTCCTGGGTGCCATTGCCCTGGTGGGCGTCGATGTCGACGATCGAGACCCGCGGTATCCCGGCAGCACGGAGCCGTTGTGCGGCAGCGGCGGAGTTGTTGAAGTAGCACGAGCCGCCGAAGAACGCCGGCCCGGCGTGGTGCCCGGGCGGTCGCACGGCAGCGTATGCGGCTCGGGCGCCGCCGATCACGAGATCGGCTGCATGGGCCGCTGCGTGGACCGCAGCGCACGCGGCATCGAACGTTCCCTCGCTCAGCAGCGTCATCGTGTCCATCGCATACAGCCCCAACTCGGCTCGGATCGTCGCCGGGCGTCGATCGGGGCGATGACGGGCGGCGTACCCCCGATGGGCGAAGAGGTATCCGACGACGTGTGCCTGACCGGGGTCGGTCAGGTGCCCCTCGGCGACCCATGCCGGATGGGCCCGCGCCATGAAATCGACGAAGTCCGCATCGTGGACGGCCACGATCGGATCGCGCCCCAGATCCGGCGGGTCCCGGATCGTGGCGCCGCCGGCGACCAGCCCGTCGTGCAGCACATCGCCCCGGACCGGCTCCTCGTCACCCGGCTCGCGCACCCCGAGCCAGTACCCGCCGTCGGGTCGGTGACCGCGGTGGCGGGGCGTCCACACGACAGGCATTCGCAGCGACACCTCAGACATCTCCGTGGCTCGACACGCCGCGCAGAGTAGACGACACAGGGCCCGTTCGGACCCACGTACGATCAGCCGCCATGGCACCGCCGGCACCGCGATCCCGCGCTCGTGATCTCGGGCTGGCGTTCGGTTCGTGGCCGGTCGGCCGGCACGGCGCCATCACCGACGTGCCCGGCGTGAGCGTCGGCCAGGTCACCGTGTGGCGCGACCCACCCGACGGCGTCGCTCGCACCGGAGTCACGGCGATCGTTCCAGATGCCGTCGATGCGATGTACGCCGAACCGATGGCGGCCGGGATGGCCGTGCTGAACGGTGCCGGCGAGCTGACGGGATCGATCACGATGCGCGAGTGGGGCACGATCGAGACCCCGATCACGCTGGTCTCCACCAACAACGTCGGCCGGGCGTACGACGCCGTCGTCGACGCTGCCCTGCAAGGCGGAGTCCGGGAGGTGATCGTGCCGGTCGTCGGCGAGTGCGACGACTCGTACCTCGACGACATCACCCGACGCTGGCTCACGATCGACCACGTCCGCGAAGCGCTCCGCGCCGCGACGGGTGGACCCGTCGCCGAGGGTGTCGTCGGTGCCGGGACGGGGATGACGACGATGGGTTACAAAGCCGGCATCGGGACGGCATCGCGCGTGCTCGACGGCCTCGGCACGATCGGCGTGCTCCTCCTGTGCAACTTCGGCGGGAGCCGACAACTCCGCATCGCGGGCGTTCCGGTCGGCGAGGCATTGGCAGCCGAGCGGACCACCGCGCCGACATCGGAAGACGGAGGATCATGTCTCGGGGTCGTCTGCACCGACATCGCCCTCGATGCCCGCCAGCTCGAGCGGGTGGCCCGGCGAGTCGGGCTCGGACTCGCCCGGGTGGGCTCCGTGGCGCACCACGGCAGCGGCGACATCTTCTGCGCGGTCTCCACCACGAACCGACGCCGGCGGGATGCAAGCGGGCTCACGACGACGACCGTGGTCGCCGACGCATCGCTCGACGCGGTCTTCGCCGCCACGGTCGATGCCTGCGAGGAGGCGATCGTGAACGCCCTGTTCGTCGCGAACACGGTCGTGGGCGTCGGGGGGCACGTGTCGCCCGGATTGCCGGTTGAGCGAGTGCTCGAACTGGTCGACGTCCGGCTGCGTGGGTGACGAGTACGAAGGCCGGACCGGTCAGACCGGGGGCGTGCACCCGTGTACGACGACCCGTGTTCGTGCGTCGCCGATGTTGGTGTCGCCGGTGACCCTTGCGCCGGCATCGATCCACGCCGAACGCGAGCACCGGCTCGCACCCACCGCCGTGTGATGTCCGGACGCTCGGGCGTTCATCGCATCACGCGTGTGCGCGACTGCTCTCTCAGGTACTGCTGCAGGTAGTACGGCCCGCCGCCGAGCTTGCCGGCAGTGCCGCTGCGTTTCCAGCCCCCGAAGGGCTGGACGCCCGGCCAGGCGCCGGTCGTCGCCCCTGCGGCGCGATTGACATACACCACGCCCGCGTCGATGCGGTCGAAGAAGCGATCGATCTCGTGGTCGTCCTCGGCGAACAGGCCGGCGGTCAGAGCGAACGGGAGGGCGTTGCTCAGCCGGAGGGCTTCGTCGAGTGAATCGACCGTTCGCACCGCTATCAGGGGGAGGAACAGTTCCGTGGTCCAGATGGGCGAGTCGTCGGGGACCTGCACCACGGTCGGCGCGACGAAGTTGCCTGCAGCCAGGTGCCCGTCCGTCAACCGTTCGCCGCCGGTCAGGACGGTGCCGGTGTGACGGGCATCGGCGACGACCTCGTCGAAGCGTTCGAGTGCGGTGTCGTCCACGACGGGCGACAGGAAGCCACCCGGCTCGAGCGGACTGATCGTCGGGATCGACTCGGCTCGGTTCACGAGCCGCGAGACGAACTCGTCGGCGACGTCGGCGTGGACGAACACCCGCGACGCCGCCGAGCACTTCTGACCACCGAACCCGAACGCGCTGCGCGCGGTTCCCTCGACGGCGAGATCGAGATCCGCCGACGCCGTGACGATGATCGGGTTCTTGCCTCCCATCTCGCAGATGGCCGGCTTCGGGTGCGCCGTCGAGAACGACTCGATGATCGACATGCCGACCGCGCTCGACCCGGTGAAGGTGACGCCGTCGACCCCCGGATGGTGGACGAGCGCCGACCCCACGTCGCCGCCGCCGGTCACGATGTTGATCGCACCGCTCGGCACGCCGGCGTCGACGAGGGCACGGCGAACGAGATGACCGGAGTACGACCCGATCTCGGATGGTTTCGCGATCACGGCGTTGCCGGCGACGAGCGCGGCGCCGGCCGGACCTCCGATGAGCGCGTTGGGGTAGTTGAACGGGCCGATCACCGCCCACACGCCGTACGGGCGCATGACGTCGCTCGTCACCTCGGCCTCGCTGAAGCGTTGCATCGGCACCTCGAAGCCGTCGTGCTCGCGCATCGCATGGGTGTAGTAGCGGATCAGGTCGGCGGTCTCCTCGACCTCGCCGATCGCCTCCAGCCGACTCTTGCCGTTCTCCCATGCCAGCGCGGCTCCGTCGACGACGGACCGTTCCGAGATCAGGTCGGCGGCGCGGTCGAGGACGTCGCACCGGTCCTGCCACGGCGTCGCCGCCCACGGCGGCTGCGCAGCGCGGGCAGCCTCGACGGCGTCGGCGACGTCGTCGGCATCGGCCCGCGTGAAGTGTCCGATCCGGACCGAGGTGTCGACGGGCGACACCGTCGTGAAGGTCTCGCCGAAGCGCTCTTCGTCGCCGATCCAGAGCGGATGCGAAGCACCGAGCTCGGCGCGCACCGCGGCCGATGCTTCGGTGTAGGACGCCTGCAACGAGGCGTCGTCGGCGGAGAGGGTGGCGTACGTGACGCGAAAGGCGGCCATGGACGCGAACTCTGGCACACGTCGGGGCCACTCGGTGCGTCGGCGTACCCGGCGAGTTGGATCAGTCGAACAGTTCGGGGTCGGTGCGGCAGATCTCCTGCCACAGCGGCTGGAACGAGAGCCACCCGGCGAACGTGCTCCCGGCCGTCTCGAACGTGTGCTGCGCGTACTCGTGGCGGATCTCGATCGGGTCGCCGGCCGCCATCGCCATGAGCTGCGCCTGACACGAGCGCTCCATCGTCACGAACCAGAACACGGCCTCGTCTACGGACTGTCCGACTGTGAACAGCCCGTGGTTCTGGTGGATCGCGGCCTTGCCGCTGGGGAAGGCCGCCGCGAAATCCTTGCCGGCTTCGAGGTCGTTGACGACCGCGCCACCGTGCTCGGAGATCAGGGTGTGGTCGTTGTAGAAGATGCAGGCGTCCTGGGTGAGCGGCGCGAGCGGGATGCCGAGCGAGCTGAACGACTTGCCGTAGGGCGAATGGGAGTGGGCCGCGGCGATCACGTCGGGTCGTGCAGCGTGGATCGCCGCGTGGAGCACGAACGCCGCCTGGTTGACGTGGCTGCCGCCGTAGACCACGTTCCCTTCGTGGTCGAGCAGGATCAGATCGCTCGACCGGATGTGGCGGAAGCTCATACCGAACGGGTTCACCCAGAACAGGTCGGGGAACTCCGGGTCGCGCACGGTGATGTGGCCGGCGACGCCTTCGCCGAACCCGAACCTGCCGAAGATGCGGAGCGCGCCGGAGAGCTTCGCCTTGCGATGAGTCCGCTCGTCTTCGACCGTGTCGAACGTCTCGGGCTTCGGCAGGAACAGATCGCCTTTGGGCGTCAACGGAACGCCATCGATCGTCCGGGTCTCGGTCCGAGGAGCATCGATCATCGCCATGCTTCGATGCTAACGGCCTGGTCGCGACCGCCGCCCAGCGGGCCGTCGGTCGCCGCGTCGCGAAAACGGTCGCATCGAGGCCTCATCGTGTGCGACGCTCATGACCACCGATCGAGGAGGGCGCGATGCGCACAGTACGGATCTTCACGTCAGTGGTGGCGACGGGAGCGTTGGCGGCATGCGGCGCCGCCGGCGGGGGTGAGACCGAGGCGATCCCGGCGGTCTGGGAGGCTCCGCAGGCCGAACCCGCGATCGGCGACGCGACCCCCCGGGCGGTTCCGGCACCCGAGGCTGCGGTGACTCCCGAAGTGCGTCCGGCAGCGGAGCGTCAGGAGCTCGAGCAGCCCGCGATCTGGCCTGCGGCCGATGTCGTGTTCGCCACGCCCGAGGAGGCGGCGGCCGACTTCGTGCGTGAGGTGCTGATCTCCGATGGTGAGCCGGAGCTCGGTGAGTTCCAGCAGGGTGATGCCCGGAGCGGCGAGATCGTCGTGTTCTTCCCCGGCGAGGGTGCGGGAGCCACCCCGACCGAACGCGGCCTGCTCGCACTCCGTCAACTCGGTCCCGACGATGGCTGGTTCGTGATCGCGGCGAGCAGCGATGGTGTCACGATCACGTCGCCGGTGGCGCTCGCCCGGGTCGCGGCGGGGCCGTTGACCGTCGAGGGGGTTGGCCGCGGGTTCGAAGCGACGCTCGTCGTGTCAGCGTTCCCGCCGGGTGGAGCCGACGCCGAGATCGACTCCGAACTGGCGAGCGGCGGGGCGTTCGAGACGGCCGAGCCGTACAGCGCAGTGCTCGATCTGTCGGGTGCCGAGCCGGATGACGTGGTGGTCGTGCTGGTCCAGGGTGACACCGGTCTCGGCAGCGACCCGGGCGAGTTCGCAGCGATCCCGGTCGCTGTCGACGGGGCCGCGCCCGGGACGATCCCGCCCACGCGCTGAACTGGGGTGCCGAGCACCCCGATCGTCGTGCGTTCGCCCTCGACCGGTGGGTGTCGGGCCTGACGAGGTTCGTCGTGATCCTCATCAGGCCCGTCCCCAGTGTGCGTCGCCGGCCGGTTGACCGGCTGTGGAGGTTGTGCCCGGATCGGACGTGATCCGGACCGGATCGTTTCGGTGGGTCGGTGTTGATTGTCCGTGGCGTCGTCGTGGTGGGCATATGGGTGTGAAGGAGGCATCGGGGATGGTCCGAGACGACGCCTGGTTCGAGGGGTTGTACGAGCGTCATCATGGCGCTGTGGCGGCGTACTGTGCACGCCGAATCGGCCCCTCGGATGCGCCCGACGCAGTGGCTGACGTGTTCGCGGTGGCGTGGCGCCGGCGCGACGACGTCCCAGGCGAGCAGGCGTTGCCGTGGCTGTACGGGGTTGCCCGACGGGTCGTGTCGCATCAGTGGCGTGGCGCGCGACGGAGACGTCGACTGGTCGAGCGAGCCGGATCGATGCGTGTCGTTGCGCAGCCGGGACCCGATGTCGCGGTGATTGCCGGAGCGGAGCACCAGCTGGTTCGCGACGCTGTGATGCAGCTGCGCCCGATGGACCGCGAAGTGTTGATGTTGTCTGCCTGGGAGGGTCTGAGGCACGACGAGATCGCCGACGCGCTGGGGTGTTCTCGTGCAGCGATCGACAAGCGCATCACCCGAGCCAAGACCCGGCTCGCTCGACGGTACGAATCTCTCACCGACCCTGCACGTCCCCGTCCGCAAACGAACGAAGAACGAGATCCACCAGTGCGCGTCAACCAAGGAGGTGAGGACACGTGAACCCTGACACCGTCTACGCATTGCTGGTCGAGGCCAACCCGATTCCCGACCCGGACGCCGTACCGACCGAAGGGTCTGCGCATGTCTCCATCCCACACCCTGGGAGTGAAACCATGTTGACCCTCGAACCAGAGACCCACGCCACAGCGACGACCGTTCGGGCTCGTCGACGCTGGCCGGTCGCAGCTGCGGCCGCGATGATCGTCATCGCCGTGCTCGGCGCACTGGCTTTCATCCGCGACGATGACACGCCAGCCGAACCGGCCAACCCGATCGTGACCGCCGATGCCAGCCTGCCGTCACCGCCCACAAGGGAGGAGACAGCTGTCGCAACGGCGTCAGCGTTCTATCGGGCCGTCAACGCCGGCGACGTCGACACCGTGATCGCGATGTCGAACCCCGACTACACCGACGCCGACGCCGACCGGCAGATGTGGGAGATGCTCGCCGTGACCACCACCCGCGGCCAGCCCTGGACGATCGGTGCGTGCGTACCCGTCGCGGGCGCCGACATCGTCTACATCGAGGTCGCCTGTGAGGTCGTCATGCACGATCCGGTCTGGGAAGCCCTCGCAGTTGCGAACGTGATCGCGCCGGTTCGTGTGTTCGACGATCTCAGCACCCAGTGGCGGCCCTTCCGAGGCGCCGACTTCAGCGATGCCAACCGGGCATACGCCGAGTACTTGCGCGCCTTCCGCACCACCGAGTACGAGACGGTCTGCGACCCGTCAGCCTACGAACCAGGCACCGTCAACGCCGACGCGGGCCTTGCTCTGACGAAGCAGTGTGCGGAGCTCTGGGTCCCCCTCGCCGAGCAGGTGGCCCAATGGATCATCGACGGACGACCGGCACCCTGACCCGAATCGTGCCCACACGAGTCGCTGGCGGGAGGAGATGATCGACGAGGTTCGCAGCCCGGTCGCACTCCCGAGCGGTACCGAGGCGCAAGCAAGCAGCCGGGGATCGAGACGACTTCGTCTGCGTATCGATCGCGGGGAACTGCCGACGCCGCCCTGGGCGATCGCGACGACGGACCAGGCGAGGGCCCACCAGCGCTGGCTCATCGTCATGTGGTACCCGCCCGGCCGGAGCCTTTCGGTGATCTGGTAGGTGTCGCCAGGCGGCCGATTCGACGCCGACACGTTGACGGCCCACCCCGGCGGGATATTGCTCGACGGGGACGGGCCATAGTGCTCGGTCGCTTCCTCGCCCCCGCCTTGGCGGCGACGCTCGACGTGCACGAGCCCGCCGCGGGTCGGCGTGGTTCATCTGACGGCAGGGAGGTGGAGGCGTTCGACGATGTCGGCGAACACGCCGTCGCGCTCCTGGGTGGCGTCGACGTGGACGACGAACTCCTTGCGGTCGAACAGGTCGATCACCGGCGTGGTCTTGGCGTGGTAGTCGCGGAGCCGGTTGGCGAGCGCCTCTGGGTGGTCGTCATCGCGACGGACGAGCTTGCTGCCGCACACATCGCAACGGTCCTCGACCTCCGGCCGATGGGCGATCAGGTTGTAGTCGAGCCCGCAGCCGGAACACAGCCGGCGAGACAGCACTCGCCGCTCGACCTCACTGTCGGGCATCCGGAGGTTGATCACGCCGTCGATGTCGAAGGTCTCCAGGAAGAACTCGGCCTGTCCGGCGTTGCGCGGGAATCCATCGATCACGAACCCGTAGTTCCAGTCGTGGAGCTGCAACCTGTCACGCACCACCGACTCGACGAGATCGTCGCCGACCAGTTCGCCGGCGTCCACGGTGCGCTTGACCGCGGCGCCGAGCTTCGTGTGGTACTGGATGTGCCAGCGGAAGATGTCACCGACGCTGATGTGGACGATGTCGTATCGCTCGGCGAGCAGCCCGGCCTGGGTGCCTTTGCCGCTGCCCTGGATTCCCATGATCACGTACTTGCGCACGGGTCCATGGTGGCACGCGAGAATGAGCCGGTGAACCGCCCGATCAATCCGTCGTCGATCGCGCCCCCCGCCGCCAACTATGCCCACGCCGTGCTGACCGAGGGCGCATCGCGATGGCTGCACACATCGGGCGTGGTTCCGACGCGGCCGGACGGGACGGTCCCCGACGATCTGGCCGAACAGGCCGAGGTCGTCTGGCAGAACATCGGGGCGATGCTCGCCGGTGCGGGGATGCGTCCAGCCGACGTCGTCAGCGTGACGACCTACGTGGTCGCCGGGGATGAGCTCGGTGCCGTGATGCGAGCCCGCGATCGGTTCCTCGGTGGGCGGAGGGTCGCATCGACACTCGTCACTGTCCCGGCGCTCGCCCAGCCGGCATGGCGAATGGAGATCGCCGTCATCGCCGCCGCATCGTGAGCTCCCCGGTCACACCGCGAAGGCCCGCGCCGCCTGGAGCAGGTGTGGCACAGTGCTGGCATCCCCGTCGATTCTGGCGACGAGCTCCTCGGGGTCGATGCGCCGGGCGACCAGCCGGCAGTAGTCGACGACGTCGACGGCGAGCACCGCCTCTCGATCACCCGGCCCGCCCAGGTCGAACGTGCCGCCACCGTCCCCGGTGAGCACGATGCGCGTCGGAACCATCGCGACTCCAGGCGCCACCGAAGGGAGCACGAACGGCAGCGACGAGACCGACAGGATCGCCATCGTTCGGAGCTCGGCTGGTGCCGGCACCTCGAGGGGGCGACCGGTCGCGCGTCTGATGTCGTCGCCGTGGGTCCAGAGCTCGAATGCGCGGGCGACGAGCGCCGACGACCGGCTGAACGGCCAGCCGTGGAGCTCGGCCGGAGCGTCGGGATCGAACTCTTCAGATGCGACATGTTCGACGACGCGCCGGGTTGCTTCCCACCAGCGGCGAGCAGTGTCGTGCGGATCCGCCGCGAGTTCGCTCGCGATGTCGTCCGCGCCGAGCGCAAGATGGCCGGTCGGGTGGGCGTCACCGCTGTCGACGCCCGGTCCGTCGAGCCCGAATCGGGCGGCGGTGTAGCGCTCGATGACCAGCAGGTGAGCGATCAGGCCGTGCACGGTCCACCGGTACGGCGGCGTTGGTGATCGCCAGTCGCTGTCCTCGAGCTGGGCCGTGAGCTCATGGAGCGCTGCGGCGCGCCGCTCGTACAGCTCGGGTGGCGGCACCGGTTCGACCATTCGACGTGGCGATGCCGCTGCGGCGCGGAGTAGATCGGCGCGGATCGATGCCGGTGGCGACGTCGCTGTGGCTTCGGCGAGCGCCGCCAACACGCGCTGATCGTCCACCCCCTGGACCAACGCGTCGAGGTCGTCGTCTTCCATGGTCATGCCGGCGTCACCTCCCCAGTCTGGCCGAGCGACTCGGCCAACCGTCGCAGACCCAGCCGGATCCGTGACTTCGCCGTGCCTTCGGCAGTCCCCATCGCGGTCGCGACCTGCCGAAAGGTCAGTCCGTCGAAGTAGGCCAGTTCGATCGCTCGGCGCTGGGTGGCGGGAAGGTCGTCGAGCGCGGTGTGGACGCGTTCGCGTGCGACCATCGCGAGCGCCGCCTCCTCGACATGGGGCACGGGCGACGGGTTCGGTGACATGGCCCGCTCCTCGGTGCGCCGCCGTCGCACCGTGGAGCGGACCTGATCGATGCAACGTCGGCGGGCGATCATCACGAGGAAGGTGCGCAACGATCCACGATCCGGGTCCCAACGGTCCGGATGGTCCCAGAGCGTCATGAACACCTCCTGGCAGACGTCGGCGGCACCGTCATGACCGACCAGACGACCGGCGATGCCGTACACGACCGCGCCGTACTGGTCGTACGCGGCGGCCAGCGCGGCGTCGTCGCCGGCGACGATCCGAGCGACGAGCTGGCGCTCCCACTCGGATACGCCATCCGACATCGACACGAAGCGTACTGCGGCACCCCGTCCCGGGGAAGCGCCCCCACGGGCCACTGCCTCTGGTGATTCGACACCCACCACTTCGGTCGTGGGCGGTCGGCATCATCGCAGGTCCGTGTGCCGAGCTGTCATCCCACCTGCTGCGCGGGAGTGGCCGCCGCCGCTCGCTCGTGGAGCGCGACGTCGAGAATGTGGCGGAACGAGGTGACCTTTCCATCCGGACCGAAATGCCACTCGTGCGCCTCGCGGTCGAGCGGGATCTCGCCGCCGCCGATGATCCGTCCGGCGACGTCGATCGGCACCATGACGACATCGCCGCCGTCGCAGATCGTGCCCGGCTCGAAGCGGGTGAGCTCCAGCGTCGCCATCAGTCGTCCGAAGAACTCGCCGACGTGAGCCTTGCCGCGGCCCGGTTGCAGGTAGGGAAGACCGCCGTCGCGGATCCCCTGGTCCCATTCGACGTGGTCGTCGAGCTGGGCCAGGATCCACTCGACGTCGCCGCGAGCGAACGCCTCGTAGATGCCGGCCACGGTTCGGGTGTTGTCTGCCATGTGTCTCTCCTTGTCCCCGTGCGAGCCGTCCGTCGGCTCGCCCCATGCATGATTCGTCGCCGCCGTCGATCTGGATCACCTCCACCCCTGGGATTCGTGGACTGGGGCGTCGCGGCCGGCACCGATCTACGCTGGGGCCATGGCCGACGACGTGCGCCGAACCGATTCCGGCATCGAGATCCAGCCGCTCTACACCGCCGACGACCTCGCGGACTGGAATCCGGAGGCGCAGCTGGGGGTGCCGGGACGCCCGCCGTTCACGCGCGGCGTCTACCCATCGATGTACCGGGGACGGTTGTGGACGATGCGCCAGTATTCGGGGTTCGGCGACGCGGCGTCGACCAACGAGCGGTTCCACTTCCTGCTGAACGCAGGCCAGACCGGTCTCTCGTGCGCGTTCGATCTGCCGACCCAGATGGGGTACGACTCCGATCACCCGCGCGCCGAGGGCGAGGTCGGTAAGGTCGGCGTGGCGATCGACTCGCTCGACGACATGCGGGCGCTGCTGCGGGGGCTGCCGCTCGACAAGGTCACGACGTCGATGACGATCAACTCGACGGCGGCGATCCTGTTGTTGATGTACGAGCTCGTCGCCGAGGAGCAGGGGGTCGACGCGTCGCAGATCTCCGGGACGATCCAGAACGACCTCCTCAAGGAGTACATCGCCCGAGGCACGTACGTCTACCCACCGCGCCCGTCGATCCGGATCACCACCGACATCTTCGGCTACTGCGCCCAGCACATCCCGCGCTGGAACACCATCTCGATCTCCGGATATCACATCCGCGAAGCGGGGTCGACGGCGGCACAGGAGATCGCGTTCACGCTCGCCAACGCGATCGCGTACGTGCAGGCGGCGATCGATGCCGGTCTCGACGTCGACGAGTTCGGCCCGCGCCTCTCGTTCTTCTGGAACGGCCACAACCACTTCTTCGAGGAGGTCGCCAAGTTCCGCGCCAGCCGTCGCATGTGGCATCGGATCATGACCGAACGATTCGGTGCCGAGGATCCGAAGTCGGCGATGCTCCGCTTCCACACCCAGACCGGCGGTTCGACGCTCACCGCGCAGCAACCCGTCAACAACGTGGTGCGAGTCGCGTTGCAGGCGTTGGCGGCCGTGATGGGCGGGACCCAGTCCCTCCACACGAACGGCTACGACGAGGCGCTGTCGCTTCCCACCGAGGGGGCCGCCCGGCTCGCGCTGCGCACCCAGCAGATCATCGGGTACGAAGCCGGGGTCACCGACACGCCCGATCCGCTCGCCGGCTCGTATCTGGTCGAGTCGATGACCGACGAGGTCGAACGCCTGGCGTGGGCCTACATCGAGCGGATCGACGAGTTGGGTGGCGCCGTCGCAGCAATCGAGCAGGGCTACCAGATGGACGAGATCGAGCAAGCGGCATACGAGTACACGAAGTCGATCGACGACGACGAACGGGTGATCGTCGGCCTCAACAAGTTCGAGATCGACGACGAACCCGAACCCGACGTCTTCCCGATCGACCCGGCGCTGGAGCCGGCTCAGAAGGCCCGGCTGACCGCGTACAAGGCGAGCCGCGACGCGTCCGTCGTCGCCGATCGCCTCGAGGCGGTTCGGGAGACGGCGCGTGGCACCGACAACCTGCTGTATCCCATGAAGGAAGCGCTCCGCGCCGGTGCCACGCTCGGCGAGGTCAGCGATGCGCTGCGGGACGTCTTCGGCCAACACCAGCCGTGACCGAGGCGCTCTCGTCGTCGGCGTCGTCCTCCTCGTCGGCGGCGTGGCTCCGCGAGCACGCTGACGTCGACTGTTGCGACATCGTCACCACCGGGCGTCGTTCGGGCACGCCGCACGAGGTCGAGATGTGGTTCGGGGTGATGGACGGCGCGATGTACCTGATCTCGGGCAACGGGCCGACCGCCGACTGGTACCTCAACCTGCTCGCCCATCCGGACGTGGTCGTGAAGCTGGGCGGCGAGGCACGGCACGGTAGCGCGAGCGCGGTGACCGACATGGAGGAACGCCATCGGTGTGGTGACCTGATGGGGGCGAAGTACGTGTGGGGCGGTGATCCGGACATCGGGCTCACCTACGAGGCGTGGTGCTACGAGGTGCCGGCGATCGCGATCGACTTCGACTGAACGTCCACCGGGGATGGTCATGGGGCCCTCGGGTTGGCGTGTGTCGGCGGCCCCGGTGGCCGTCACGTGCGATCCTGTCGGGATGCGAGGCGGCTCCCGAACCCTGCGGTGGTCGCTCGTGGGGCTGGTCGGATTCGGGTGCACGCTCGTCGGCCCGACAGGGGTTCGACCGGCGACCGGTGCGCCGCAGGATCGACCGCGACACGCATCCGTCCAGGGCAGCGTGTGCCTGTCCGACACCTCGCCGGACGATCTGAGCAGACTGTTCGACGGCGAACCCGGTGGACTCCTCGGTGCCGACTACCAGCGCGCCCACGAACTGGGCGATGGGCGCGTGCTGTGGCTGTTCCAGGACGGGGCGGTGCGGACGTCACCCGACCGGATCGTCGTCGTCCACAACGTCGCGATGCTCCAGGACGGAACGTGCTTCGACGTGCTCTACGGCGGCAGCCGATCAGCTCCGGAACCGTTCCTGTTCGCCGAGCTCACCCGACCGTTCGCACGGTGGTTCTGGCCGCTCGGCGCCGAGCTCGGTGACGACGGATCGTTGTACGTGTTCGTCGCCGAGATGGTCGAGCGCGGCGACGCCTACCTCACGCGCGTCGAACCGGTCGGCACTCGGGTCGCCATCGTCGCTCCGACGCTCGATGCGGTCGTGGAAGATGACGTCCCGGGCAACCCGTCCGCTTCGCTCTACGGGTGGTCGGTCACGAGCGACACGACCTGGACCTACCTCTACGCGCAGTGCTACCGGCAGTTCGGCTACGACATCTACGTGTTCTCCGCTGCGTTCGATCGCGAGTGCTCGCCGATCGTGACCGTGGGCCGGGTGCCGCGCGGCGACCTGCTCGCCGTGCCCGAGTATTGGGACGGAGATCGCTGGCAGGACGATCCGGCTCGGGCGGCGCCGGTGATCCGGACCGATGGACGTCGTGTCAACGCCAACCAGATCGCATTCAACGGCAGCAGCTTCTTCTCGGTCAACAAGGAGGGGGACTGGTGGGGTGACACGATCGTCTTCGCGCGCGCCGAGCGTGCGACGGGACCGTTCGTGGCGTACGACACCGTCGTCGCCCCGGTCAAGTGCGCCGTCTGCAACAGCTTCTTCGCGACCTGGATCCCACGGGCCGCCGTCCGGCACGCGCCGGGAACGTTCGTGTTCGGACTGTCGCACAATCGATGGGACGGCGCGGTGTCGTCGGGCTACCGGCCGACGTTTCACGAGGTACCTGCGCCACCGCAGTTGGCGGGCGGCGACACGCTGCCGATATCGGCCGGCCGCGACGCGACCGCGGTGCTCATCAACGTGACATCGACACGGTCGGAGGAGCGCGGTCACGTCATCGCCCACCCGTGCGATCGTCCCAGACCACTCGCCTCCAGCCTGAACCATGACGTCGGCGTGACGACGGGCAACCTCGCCGTCGTGCGGCCCGACGCGGACGGCCGGGTCTGCCTGTTCTCCCGGTCGACGACCGATCTCGTCGTCGATTCGTTCGGAGCCGTCGGCAGCGGGGACGGCTTCGTGCCGGTTGATGCCTCCGTGCGGCTCGTCGACACCCGCGACACCCGCGTTCTCGACGCCGGCGAGGTGCTCCGGGTCCGCCCGGGCGCGGCGTTCGACTCGATCGACGTCGTGGCCGTCGTCGTGAACCTCACGTCGGTGTCGCCGGATGCCCCTGGGTACGTCACCGCCTATCCCTGCGATCGGGACCGGCCGGTCGCCGCCAACGTCAACCACCGACCTGGCTCGGTCGTCGGCAACCTCGCGATGGTCGGGGTCGGAGCGACCGGCGAGGTGTGCATCTACACCCGGTCGAGGACTGATCTGGTCGTCGACCTGGCCGGTGTCTTCGTCGCTGGCGGGGTGTTCACGCCAGAAGCCACCCCGACTCGACTCGTCGACACGCGCACCCTGGGTGACCCCGTCGCCGCGGGAGGGGTGCTGCGCGTGTCGGTGCCGGGCGATTCACACGGCGCTGTGGTCATGAACGTGGCCTCGGTGGCAGCAGGCGACCGGGGCTACGTCACCGCCTTTCCGTGCGACGAGGAGCGACCGACGGTCGCCAGCCTCAGCTACTCGGCTGGGGAGGTGCGGAGCAACCTGGTCGTCGCGCGGTCCGGCGAATCGGGCGAGGTGTGTCTGTTCACGCGTTCGTCCACCCACCTCGTCGTCGACCTGGCGGGGCGGCTCGCGACCATCGACGGCCGGGTCATCGCCGACCACCCGATTCGCGTCGCCGACACCAGGCTGGGCATCGATCGCTGACCCGATTGCCGAGCAATCGTCGAGCTCTCGTTGTGGTCGTACCCCGCCTGCGGTGACGTCACGGGTTCGCGACCGTGCCGCCGGTGAGGGTCTGGGTGCAGGCACTCCCGGCGGCGGGCACGATGGCGTACGTGCCGTCGCCCGGCGCGGTCACCTCGTACAAGACCGACTCGGACCGCAACGTGCCGATGGCGACCAGATCCGGCTCGTTCCCGTAGCTGCCGCTCTGGGCGCGAAGTGCCTCCTGCGCCGTCGTCAGCAGCCGCAGGTCGTTGATGCAGCCGGCGTCCTCACCGCGGTCCGACGCCCCGCCGACCGCGAACACGACGACGGTGGCGAGGATGCCGAGGATCACGATCACCACCAGCAACTCGATGAGGCTGAATCCGTCGGCGCGCGCCGGCTCGATCGTCGTCGGAGTGGCGCTCGATGCTCGGGTGCGGTGTCGGTGCCTCACGGTTCCTTCATCGGCATCGAGTAGGGCGAACTTCCTTCAAGTTGTGGTCAACTCCCAGGTCACCGGTCACTCTCGGTCCGGCCGCGGTACCAGTTGACGCTGAACGGTACCGTGCCGTACGGTGGCCCTCCGTGGGGGGAGATGGTCACGAGCGCCTGGCGATGAGGGCCGCTCGGTGAGGATCCTGCGATCGAAGCTCAACCCTCGCAGCGAGGACCATCGCGAGAACCTCGCGGCGATGCACGTCCTCTGGGACGTCGTCGCGGCGCAGATGGCGGCGGTCCCGTCGATCGGCGGGCAGCGGTACGTCGATCGACACCGCCAACGCGGCAAGATGCTGGCGCGCGAACGGATCGAACGACTCGTCGATCCCGACACGCCGTTCCTCGAGCTGAGCGCGCTCGCGGGGTGGGGGAGCGAGTTCCCGATCGGCGCCGGCTCGGTCGCCGGGATCGGCGTCGTCGAGGGGGTCGAATGTGCGATCGCAGCGTCCGACATGACCTATCGCGGCGGCTCGATGAACCCGCGATCGGTCGACAAGAACATGCGGTTCCACGAGATCATTCGCCGCAATCGGCTGCCGTGGATCAACCTCAACGAGTCGGCGGGCGCCGATCTCCCGCATCAGGCCGACATCTTCATCCGGGGTGGCGAGGGCTTCAAGAACCAGACCCAGCTCTCCAAGCTCGGCATCCCGACGATCACGGCGGTGTTCGGTCCGAACACCGCCGGTGGCGCGTACACCCCTGGAATGAGCGACTACACCGTCTTCGTCAAGGGGCGCGCGACGGCCTACCTCGGTGGCCCACCCCTCGTGAAGATGGCGATCGACGAGGTCGTCGACGAAGAGACGCTCGGTGGCGCCGAGATGCACAGCCGAACCAGCGGCCTGAGCGACTACCTCGCCGCCGACGAGATGGACGCGCTCCGGATGGTGCGCGACATCGTCCGGCATCTCCGATGGCGGAAGCTCGGGCCCGGTCCCTCCGAACCTGCCGACGATCCGCTGTACGACCCCGAAGAGCTGATCGGGTGCGCGTCGGCCGACGTCCGCATCCCGTTCGACATCCGTGAGATCTACGCCCGCGTCCTCGATGGCTCACGGTTCGAAGAATTCAAGCCGCTCTACGGCGACAAGCTGATCTGCGGGTGGGGATCGATCCACGGGTTCCCCGTCGGCGTGCTCGGCAACAATGGCATCCTGTTCTCGGAGGAGGCCAAGAAGGGCGCCCAGTTCATCCAGCTGTGCAACCGCACCGACACCCCGCTCGTCTTCTTCCACAACATCACCGGCTTCATGGTCGGCTCGAAGGCCGAGCAGGGCGGCATCATCCGCAACGGCGCCAAGATGATCAACGCCGTGTCGAACAGCGAGGTGCCCCACTTCTGCCTGATGGTCGGGGCCTCGTACGGCGCCGGCAACTACGGCATGGCCGGCAAGGCGTACGACCCGCGCTTCATCTTCTCCTGGCCGAATCACAAGATCGCGGTGATGGGGGGCCGCCAACTCGCCGGTGTCATGGACATCGTCGCCCGCAACGCGGCCGCGGGACGCGGCATCGACGTCGACGAGGACGACCTCGACGCCAAGAAGGAGGCGCTCGAGGTCCAGATCGAGAACGAGTCGTCCGCCCTCTATGCCACCGGGCGGATCTGGGACGACGGCATCATCCACCCCAACGACTCGCGCACGGTGCTGGGGATCGCCCTGTCGGCGGCCCACAACAACATCGTGCGAGGCGCTCGTGAGTATGGGGTCTGGAGGCACTGATGCGGCTGCTGATCGCCAATCGCGGGGAGATCGCCTGTCGTATCGCTCGCACGGCGCACCGGATGGGGATCTCGACCGTCGGCGTGTACTCCGAGCCCGACCGCAACGCGCTCCACGTCGATGCCGTCGACGTCGCCGTCGCACTCGGCGGGTCGACTCCCGCGGAGTCGTATCTCCGAGGTGACGCGGTCGTCCAGGCGGCGTTCGACACGGCTGCCACGGCGGTCCATCCGGGGTACGGCTTCCTCGCCGAGAACGCCGACTTCGCCGAGGCTGTGATCGACGCCGGGTTGAGGTGGATCGGCCCGACACCCGACCAGATCCGCCTGTTGGGCGACAAGATCGCCGCCAAGCGGGCTGCGATCGACGCCGGTGTCCCGACCACCGACATCGTCCAGGTGGCGCCCGGCGACACCCCGGACCTCGACGATCTGTTCGACCGGGGTCCGGTGCTCGTCAAGGCCGCCGCGGGCGGCGGGGGCCGAGGCATGCGCATCGTCCGCGATCCCACCGACCTGGCCGAGGCGGTCGAGTCGGCCAGCCGCGAGGCGGTCAGCGCCTTCGGCGACGGCACCGTTTTCATCGAACCCTTCATCGAACGCGGCCGGCACGTCGAGGTGCAGATCCTCGGCGATCAGCACGGCAACATCGTCCATCTGGGCGATCGAGAGTGTTCGGTCCAACGCCGCAACCAGAAGGTGATCGAGGAGGCGCCCTCACCGGGCATCGGTGACGACGTGCGGGCGCGGCTGCACATGGGTGCGCTCGCGTTGGCCCGCCATGTGGGGTACGTCGGAGCCGGAACGGTCGAGTTCATGGTCGGAGGAGCCGATGACGAGGCGACGATCACGTTCCTGGAGGTCAACACCCGGCTCCAGGTCGAGCACCCGGTCACCGAGGCGGTCACGGGCATCGATCTGGTAGAGATGCAGATCGTCGTGGCCGACGGGCTGCCCCTGCCGTTCGCGCAGGGCGACGTCACCTTCGACGGGCACGCGATCGAGGTGCGTGTCGTCGCCGAGGACCCGGCAGCCGGATGGGTGCCCTCGACCGGCTCACTGTCGCAGTTCGCGATCGACGGTGAGGTCCGAGTCGACACCGGGTTCCGAGCGGGCGGCACGGTCTCGTCCGACTACGACTCACTGCTCGCCAAGGTCATCGCGCACCACGCCGACCGCGGCGTCGCGGCGCGGCGGATCGCCCGTGCGATGCGGAGCGCACGCATCGCCGGCGTGCGCACCAACGCCCGGATGCTCGCGGCTGCCATGGCCGAACCCGATTTCCGCGCCGGCCGGACCTTCACGTCGTACCTCGACGAGCACCCGGACGTCGTCAGCGACGACGGGCCGGTCGGCGAGGATCGACTCGCCCTGCTGCTCGGTGGTGTCCTCGCCGATGAGGCGCGCCAGCGCGCTGCCGACGCCGTGACCGGTTTCGCACCGTCGGGGTGGCGCAACCTCCGCACGCGAGGGCAACGCCGGACGTGGTTGCTCGGTGACGTCGAGCACTGCGTCGAGTACGTCCTGCGAGGGGCCACGGCCACCGCGCTGATCGGACAGTGGCCCGAACCCGGACCGGACGGCAGTCTGCCCGCAGACACCCGACGGGAGGTCTCCGTCCGCCTCCTCGATCGTTCACCGACCCGGGAGGTGGTCGAGGTCGACGGCCGGCGTCATGTGGTCGAGATCCACTTCGTCGGTGACACGATGTGCACCTCGAGCGCCGCTGGGTGCCTCGAGTGGACGAGACCCGCCCGCTTCGTCGATCACGACGCCGAGGCCGAGGGGGGTGGGCCGATCTGCCCGCTGCCGGGCACGGTGATCGCCGTCCACGTCGATGTCGGCCAGACGGTCGTCGACGGTCAGCTGCTGATGGTCGTCGAGGCGATGAAGATGGAGCACAAGATCACCGCCCACGGCGACCATGTCGTCGCAGCGGTGCGCTTCGTGGTGGGCGATCGTGTCGACGCCGGCGACCTCCTGGTGGCGCTGGAGTCCCCGTGACCGAGCCGATACGCATCGCGAATTGCTCGGGGTTCTTCGGTGACCGGTTGTCCGGCGCGCGTGACATGGTCGAAGGCGGACCGATCGACGTCCTCACCGGGGACTGGCTGGCGGAGCTGACGATGCTGATCCTCAGCCGGATTCGCACCAAGCAGCCCGGTCACGGGTTTGCGTCGACGTTCGTGACGCAGATGGAGCAGGTGATGGGCACCTGCCTCGATCGCGGGATCAAGGTGGTCTCCAACGCCGGAGGACTCGACCCGGCCGGTTGCGCGGAGGCGGTGCAGGAGGTCGCGGATCGCCTCGGGCTCGCACCGACGATCGCCTACGTCGACGGCGACGATCTGCTGCCGCGAATCGCCCCCCTCGCCGACTCGGGTGCGCTGCAGCACTTTCAGGCCGGTGGCGACCTGGGCGACGTCGACCGGTACCTCACTGCCAACGCCTACCTCGGCTGTTGGGGCATCGTCGAGGCGCTCGAGCGTGGCGCCGACATCGTGATCACCGGTCGTGTCACGGATGCAGCCGTCACCTGCGGGCCGGCGGCGTGGCGTCACGGCTGGGCCCGCGACGACTGGAGCCAGCTCGCCGGCGCGGTCGTGGCCGGTCACGTGATCGAATGCAGCGCCCAGGCGACCGGCGGCAACTACTCGTTCTTCACCGAGGTGCCCGGCATGGAGCGGCTGGGGTTCCCGTGGGCCGAGGTCGCAGCCGACGGCTCATCGGTGATCGGCAAGCACGACGAGACCGGTGGGGAGGTCTCGATCGGCACCGTGACCTCCCAGCTGCTCTACGAGATCGGCGGGCCGCGCTACCTCGGGCCCGACGTCACGGCACGCTTCGACACGATTCGGCTCGAACAGATCGACACCGATCGGGTACGCGTCAGCGGTACCCTCGGCGAGCCGCCACCTCCCGCCCTGAAGGTCGCGATGAACGAGCTCGGTGGGTATCGCAACACGGTGGCCGTCGCCCTGACCGGGCTCGACATCGAGGCCAAGGCGGCCGTGGTCGAGGCTGCGTTCTGGCGGGCGTGCCCGTTCGGACCCGACGACTACGCCGCGGTCGACACCCGTGTGATCAGAACCGATCACGACGACCCGACCTCCAACGAGGCAGCGACGGCGCAGTGGCGGATCACCGTCAAGGACCAAGACGAACGCAGGGTCGGTCGCGCCTTCTCGAACGCCTTCATCGAGACGGCGCTGGCGAGCATCCCAGGCCTCTACGGACTCTCCGGGGGGCCGTCGACGGCCTCACCCTACGGCGTGTACCGGCCCGCCCTGGTCCCGGCCGATCTGGTGCCTCAGTACGTCCACGTCGGCGGGACGACCATCCAGATCGAGTCCACGTCACCGCTGACCGGTTCGGCCGACGACGCGCTGACGACGCCTCCACGCCTGTTGCCCGGCGACACCAGGCCGACCGAGCGGGTCCCGCTCGGACGGATCGTCGGTGCTCGATCGGGCGACAAGGGCGGCAACGCGAACCTCGGTGTGTTCACGCGGTCGGACGAGTCGTTCGCCTGGTTGAGCGGCTTCCTCACGGTCGAGCGGTTTCAGGAGCTGCTTCCCGAGACCGCACCGCTCCGCGTCGACCGGCACGATCTCGCCAACCTTCGGGCCCTCAACTTCGTCGTGCACGGCCTCCTCGAAGAGGGGGTCGCGGCATCGAGTCGCATCGACGCACAGGCCAAGAGCCTCGGCGAGTGGCTGCGTGCTCGCGTGGTCGACGTGCCGAACGCACTCCTCTGACCGTTCGGGGCTGACCGTTCCGGTCAGCGCGACGCACGATGGCGACGCACGATGGCGACGACTCCGGCCATGACTCCGGCGATGACGAGCAGTGCACTCACCGGAATCACCCAACGACGACTCGACCGCTGGGTCTCCGCCGCTGTGGGCGCCGACGGTGACGCAGCGGTCTCGATCGGCGCAGGCGTGGTCGACAACGTCGTGGTCGCGGGCGCGGTGGTCGCAACGACGTCGGGTCGCGTCGACGCCGACGATCCGGCGCGCGGTTGACGTGCTGCCCCGAACTCGTCGGGGATCGGCGCCGCGCCGACCGCTCGGGTGCCATCGCACAGACCACCGCGGTACTCGCCCGCCCCAGCGCGCGCCAGATCGGTCTCGCCGACGGCGAAGACGAGGTACGGCGCGGTGCCGCCGAGCTCCATCCCACACGCGGCCCCGTCGACGACGGTGCGGACCGACTGCTCTTCGAACACGTCGCCCTTGTACACGGCCGTCGTGGCGAACGTGAACCAGCGAGGAAGATCGGACGAGTACTCGCCCGATTCCGGCGGTGGTTCGGACCAGTCGTCGATCACCTCACCGACGAAGACGACCGACGCCCGTTCGTAGGACTCCTGGTCGGTGGACTCTACGCACGAGCACGCCGCTGCCGGACCAGCATCGGCCCACACCGACGCAGCGACGAGGCCGCCGGCGAACACCCACCGTACGACCCCCGTTCGCACGCGGCGAGCTTACACCTGCCGACGCTCGCTACGGTCGAGCGCGTGCGGTGGGTCATCGACGGCAACAACGTGTACGGCTCGCGCCCGGATGGGTGGTGGAACGATCGTGACGCTGCTTCCGGGCGGTTCGCTCAACGCGTCGCCGAGTGGTGCCGAACCCGCGACGACGAGGTGACGCTCGTGTTCGACGCGCCGCTTGCCGCCGCGACTGCGATGTTGGCCGGCGGAAATCTGCGCATCGTCGAAGCACGGCGTCGTGGCCGGAACGCGGCCGACGACGAGATCGTCACGATCGTCGCCGAGCAACTCGCCGCGTCGGACGACGTCGTCCGGGTGGTCACTTCGGATCGTGGATTGCGCGGCCGGCTCGGCGACCAGGTCGAGATCGTCGGCGTCGGCGCCTTCCGGGATCTGATCCGTTACTGAGCGAGGCGCGTACTCGCGGAGTCCGCGAGGATCGACGGATGCGTGAGGTGACCGTCAGCCGGACGATGCAGGTCGCGCCCGACGTGGCGTGGGCGGTCCTGACAGACGTCCGTCGATGGCCCGACTGGGGCCCGAGCGTGCGAGCGGCCACCATCGATGGTGGCGGCAACCGGATCGCAGCCGGGAGCACCGGCTCGGTGACGACGGCGGTCGGAGTGAGCGTGCCGTTCCGCATCACCGCATGGGTGGACGGTCGCTCCTGGCGATGGCGCGTGGCGGGGATCCCGGCGACCAGCCATGAGGTTCGATCGATCGGCACCGATCGATGTGAGGTGTCGTTCGGCGTGCCCCGGCTCGCAGCCCCGTATGCGCTGGTGTGTCGCATCGCCCTCGGACGGATCGCCGATCTGCTCGAACACTGACCTGACAGCGGCCGAGATCCTCAGGACGACCGGGCACGATCGCGCCACGATTCGCCGAGGAGGCGGCTGGCGCGGTCGTAGGTGAGATAGTTCCAGCACCAGTTCACGAAGACATTGATCCGGTTCCGGAACCCCATGAGGTACACGAGGTGCAGACCGAGCCAGGCGAACCAGCCGATCGTGCCGGTGAAGCGACGCCCTCCCGGGAGCTCGGTGACCGCCTCACGGCGGCCGATCGTCGCCATCGAACCCTTGTCGACGTAGCGGAACGGCTCGGTCGCTCCACCTTGCAGGCGACGTGCGATCTGGGCGGCGACGTGCTTTCCGGCCTGGATCGCCGGCTGGGCGACCTGCGGGAGCGGCTCGCCGTCGTCGTCCGGCGCCGCCGCGACGTCACCGATCGCCCACACGTCGGGGTGATCGCGGAGCGACAGATCGGGTGCGACCTCGATCCGGCCGCCCCGCCCGGTCTCGACGCCGAGCGCAGCGGCGAGTGGGTGGGCGCGGACGCCCGCAGCCCACACCACGGTGTGCGTGTCCAGCTCGGTCCCGTCGGTCAAACGAGCCCGCGTCGGCGTCACCGCCTCGACACCGACGCCGAGTCGAACCTCCACACCGAGCCGCTCCAGCGCCCGCCGGGCGCGATCGGACGACTCGGGCGTGAAGCTGCTGAGCAGGCGTTCCGTCGGTTCGACCAGGATGATGCGTGCGCCTGCCACGTCGAGGTCGGGGAAGTCGTGGGCGAGCACCCGGTGGTACAGCTCGGCGATGCCACCGGCCATCTCGACACCGGTCGGTCCGCCTCCGCTGACGACGACGTCGAGCGAGCCGCCGGCCACCTCCGACGGGTCGAGGACGGACGTCTCGAATCGGTCGAGCAGGTGGCTGCGGATGGCGATCGCGTCGTCGAGCTGTTTGAGCGGAAAGGCGTGTTCCTCGACCCCGTCGACCCCGAACGAGTTCGGGACGGCTCCGCACGCGACGACGAGACTGTCGAAGCCGACCGTCGCCCCTGTGTCGAGCTCCACGTAGCGTCGCTCCAGGTCGGCGCCCACGACCCGGGCCATGAGGACGTCGACGTGCGGTCGGTGCTGGAAGATCCGTCGCACCGGGTAGGCGACGTCGTCGGCGTCGAGGCCGGCGGTGGCGACCTGGTAGAGCAGCGGCTGGAACGTGTGGAAGTTGTTGGCCTCGATGAGCGTGATGCGAAGATCGAACGGCCCGACGGCGCCGATGTGCTCGTCGAGCTCGCGAGCTACGGCGAGCCCTGCGAAGCCGGCACCGATGATCGCCACTCGATGGATCATGGCCGCGAGTGTGCCCGGTCAGTCCCCGATCACACCTGCGAGCTCGTTCACGTGGTCCCACAGCTGCTGTCGGCGCTCGGCCGTGTCGGTTCGCTTGGTCGTGGGCAGCTTGTGGATCGACCGCTGACGTCGATCGAGCCAGAACGCGCCGCTCGTTTCGGCCGGTTCGTCGTCGGCTGCGAGCCAGACGAGGGTGTCGATTCCCTCGTCGACCGAACGGAGGATCGGTCCGATGACCTTGTGGAATCGCGGGAGCGAGCTCTCGACCCCCGGCGTGTCGGCCCACCCCGGATGGAGCGCGTGGAACACGACCTCGCTGGGTGCGACGCGCTCAGCCCACATCTCGTTCAGCGTCACCTGGGCGCGCTTGGCGCGGGCGTACTGGTCGCTTCCGCCGTACTCGTCGGGTGACATCTCGAGCCGGCGCACGGTCAGCCCAGCTGCGTACATGCCTCCGCTCGACATCGTGAGCACCCGACCCGGGGCGGCGGCGCGGAGGGCCGGGAGCAGCAGTGTGGTGAGCAGGTGGGGACCGACGACCTGGCTGGCGACGGTCGCCTCCACGCCGGCGCTGTTGGTACGGCGCTCGTCGCTGAGCGCACCGGCGTTGTGGATGAGCACGTCGAGCTGGGGCCGGCTCGCGAGGAGTTGTTCGGCGACGGCGCGCACCTGGTCGAGCTCGCCCATGTCGGCGACCACGATCGATACCGAGTCGCACCCGGTCTCCTCGGCGAGCTCGTCGCGCGCTCGTCCGGTTCGTTCGGTGTCGCGCCCCAGGATCACGACCTCGGCGCCCTGACGCAGGAACCTCGCCGCGGCCGCGCGTCCGAGTCCCGACGTCGCCCCGGTGACCAGCACCGTCCGACCGGTGAGGTCGTACCGGTCGAGATCGGTCCATCGCTCGACCCGCGAGCGCACCTCGTAGCCGATCGAGGAGAAACTCGTGACCACGGGGCCCTCGACGAGCTTGTCGACGACGGTGCGGGCGAGATTCGAGAGGTTCATGGGTTCGACGCTAAGCCACTGCGGCGGTTCCTGCGACTCCAGCGTTCGACCAGCCGTTCGATACGACGCCTGAGCATGGCCGGATTCAGACGAACGTGGCCCACTCGCCGACCGGCATGCGCTCGCTCTGCAACGAGTTCACCGGGGCACTCTCGTCGGCGTGGCCGATCGCCATTCCACAGAACAGCAGTTCCACGTCTGGCGCTCCGACGAACTCCCTCACCGCACCGTGGCGGACCGACCAGTACTCCTGTGGGCACGTGTCGATGCCGGCCTCCTGGGCGAGCAGCATGAACGTCTGCAGGAACATGCCGAGGTCGGACCACTGCGGCGGCCCCATACGGCGGTCGATGAAGCAGAACAGACCCGCCGGCGCGCCGAAGAAGTCACCGTTCTTCGCGAACTGCGCGAGCCGGCCGGCCTTGTCCTCGCGACCGATGCCCAGCGTGGCGTACATCTGCTCGCCGATCCGGTAGCGGTTCGTCCGGTACGGCTCCCACAGCGACGCGGGATAGATGTCGTATTCACCCTCCTCGATCGGTCGATCGGCGATGAAGTCTCGGAATCGCGCCATCGCACCGCCGTTGACCACGTAGATCCGCCACGGTTGGAGATTGCCGCCACTCGGAGCTCGCGATGCTCGTTCGAGGAGTTCGCGGATCACGTCGTCGCCCACGGGATCGGGCGTGAACTGACGAATCGATGTCCGACGGGCGACGGCTTCGGTGACGCGCATCCGTCGAGTCTGGCGTCGTCGTCGCCCCGACGTCGAACCGTCTGGTGTCAGGCGTGCCGGCTCCGGACGTGGCGAACGACTTCGATGAGGACGGTGACCGAGACGGCTCCGCCGAACGCGAACAGGAACGCCTTGGTGTGGTCGTCCTCGAAGGCCCGGCCACCGATGAAGCCGAGCAGCGTTGCGTAGGTCGCCCAGATCGTGGCGGCGATCGCCACCCATCCGACGAACCATCGATGTGGCTGGCGCGTGATGCCTGACGAGACGGTGAGCGCGGTGCGGCCACCGGGGATGAAGCGGGCGGTGATCAGCAGCAGACCACCGCGTTCTCGGATCTGGTCCGCTGCCCAGTCGAGCCGATTCTGCCATGTCGTTCGCCGCTCTGCCCGTCGGCGGATGGATTCGCTCATCCGGGTTCCGATCAGGTAGGCGGTGTTGTCGCCGAGGAACGCCCCGACCGCTCCGGCAGCGATCACGGCGAGGACCGATTGCTCGCCGAGGCCGGCGGCGACACCGCCGATGATCACCATCGTCTCGCTCGGGACGACCGGGACCACGGAGTCGAGGTAGGCGATCACGAAGATGATCCCGAGGAACCACCAGTTGGCGGAGAAGTCGCTCAGCCAGTCGGTGGCGTCGGTGATGACGTTGGCGATGAGGGCGGGCGGCATCGGACGGGCACCCTACTGGTCAACGGGCCGATCGGGACGGTGCCCAAGCCGTGTCGATCGACGTGGTGCGGCGTGGTGCGGCGTGGTGCGGCGTGGGTGTCAGCCGGCCGAGTCGACGTCGGCGGGTGCCGGTGCGTTCGCGGGGTGCAGGCCGGCGATCGCCGTGCGCACGCCGTTGTCGAAGATCTTGGGCCACGAGACGAACTCCTCGCCGACCCCGTCGAGCTCGAGGCTCACGAGCCCGTGACAGGTCGCCCACAACCAGGCAGCGATCTCGACCGGCTGGTATCCGTTGCCACTCGCGATGACACCCCGCTCCTGGCCGAGCTTGACCCGTTCGATCATCGTGCTGAGGCCGCCCAGCGCCAGGTCGATGGCCGCCTGCGTCGGTTCGAAGCCGGTGATGCTGGAGCGGAACATGACCCCGTAGTAGGTCGGGTTGGCGCGGGCGAAGTCGCGGTACGCTCGAGCGACGTGCAGCAGATCGGCTTGGATGTTGTCGGTCGTCGGCACGGCTTGGATCGCCTCGATCAGGCGGCGGTAGCCGTCGGCGTACAGCTCGTCGATCACGCCGTCCTTGCCGCCGAAGCGGGAGTAGACGTTCATGGTGCTCATGCCGGCCTCGTTGGCGATGCGGCGCACGGTGAGGGCGTCCGGACCGACCTCTGCGAGGAGCTGGTGAGCCGCCCGGAGAAGGGCCTCGCTGGTCTCGTCCAGTTGTCGATTCATGATGCGCTGCTCCCGCCCCGATGCCTGCGGGGTGGCGTCGGCGTCGGTCACACCAGGACGGTACCGCTGTCGAATTTCGGCCGCCATCCTATAACGTGGTTTATAGCTTAGAAATCTCACGCGAGCGCACGAATCGACCGCTCTGTGTGAGATAACGTCGTGGTTGGTGACCGTCCGGGAGACTGTTGATGACGGCCTGCGCGCCCCGTCGCGCTCTTCGTCGGCATCTGCGCATTCCGACCGGCGACGGATCGACCCGCAGAGGTGCTCAAGGACGACATCTGCGGTGCCGACACATGACGCGTGATCCCCGGGGTTGACATCGTCATATCGCGCGGCGCCCCCGAGGTGCTCGGCGACCTGGTGGCCAGCGACGTGATCGACCAATTGCCGACCGGTCTGATCGTGGTCGACAAGCTCGGCGTCGTTCGGTACGCCAACCGGTTGGTCGTGGAGCTGCTCGGTTGGGATCCCGACGGCTACGCAGGACGTTCCCTGCTCGACGTCGTCGAGGTCGAGGACCTCGACTTCGCGACCGAGATCATCGCCGACGGCGAGTCCTACTACGGCAAGGTCCTCGGCCCGATGCGGGTGCGCTACCGCGACGCCGACGGGCGGCCCCGATTCACCGAGTTCTGGGCACGGGAGCTGCACGACCGGACCGGCTACGTCATGGTCGTCCCCGAGGAGTCGACGTCGGACCTGCTCGCCGACGCAATGCGGGCGATCGCCGACGCGGCGCCGATCGAGGACACGATGACATTCGTCGTCGCCGGTCTCACCGCCCATCCCATGGACGGAAACGGCTGCGTTCTGCGGGTCGACGGCGACCGGTTCGCACCGCTGACGCCGTGGCCGTTCGACGACGATCTGTTGCACTCCACCGATCGCTCCGCGCCGTGGTCGTCGGCGATGCGCAGCGGTCTCGGAGTCGACGTCGACGACGTGGATTCGCTCGAAGGGCCCCTCGCACGACAGCTGGCCGCCGGCGGCCATCGCGCCGTGTGGTGCCGGCCGGTACTCGATCGGCGCGGCGCGGTCAGCGCAGTCGTCGTGGTCGTGCGCCCGACGCATGGAGTACCGAGTCCGAACCAGCGTCGTCGACTCGACGAGATCGTCAGCACGGTCGCGCTCGCACTCGATCAGCACGCGTACCGCTCCACGCTCGAACGAGCCGCGTTCACCGATCCCCTGACGGGCGCCGGGACGAGGACCCGCCTCCACCAGGAGATCGAGACGGGCATCGGCAACTCGGCGGTGCTCTACCTGGACCTCGACGGCTTCAAGAACATCAACGACGAATTCGGCCATGGTGCCGGCGACGAGGTGTTGCGAGAGGTCGTCCGTCGCCTGACCGCGATCGTGCGCGACGACGATCTCGTCATCCGCATCGGCGGCGACGAGTTCGTGCTGGTCATCCGCAACGTGTCGGAGCTCGACAGCGTCCGGATCGCGGCATGCGTCATCGATGAGCTCGCGTTGCCGTATGCACTGGACCTCGACGACACCGGGGCTCCCGAGCGGGTGATCGCGCCGGCGAGTGTCGGGTTGTGCGTGCAGTGTCCGCAGACGCCGTTCGAGGTCGCGCTCCACGCCGCCGACGAAGCGCTGAGCAGCGCCAAGCGCGCCGGCAAGCGCCGCATGCACGTCGTGAGCCGCTGACCTCTGATCACACCTCTGATCACACCTCTGATCACACCTCTGATCACACCTCTGATCACCGGGTCGGCTTCCGCCACCGCCACGATGCGATCACCGCTCCACGCCGGACCTACGCTGCGGGCATGCGAGTCGAGGTGAACTCCGATCTCTGTCAGGGCCACAACCGGTGCTACGCGTTGGCGCCCGAGCTGTTCGATGTCGACGATTACGGCACGGCCGTCGTGATCGGTGATGGCACCGTGTCCGCCGATCTCGAGGAGAAGGCCCGCCTCGCCGTGGCCAACTGCCCCGAGTACGCGATCACGATCAGCGATTGACGACGGAACGGCGATGACCAGCATGTACGGCCCGGTCACCGACTGGGCGACCGATCTCGACCACGCGGAACCGGAGTACAACGAGCGCGCCCACGAGATCTGGGACGAGCTCCGCGAGGGTGGTTGCCCCGTGGCGCACTCAGATCGGTACGGCGGGATGTGGGCACCGCTCACCCATGACCTCGTGAAGGAGGTCGCCTACGACACCGACCACTTCAGCAGTCGCGGCGTGATCGTCAACACCGGGCGCCCGATCGCGGAGGCGCCCGTCGGTCCGGCGCCGCCGATCACGAGCGATCCGCCGTTCCACCAGATCGCCCGCCGTCTCCTGCTTCCCCCGTTCTCGCCCAAGGCCATCGATCCATGGGAGTCCGAGGTGAGGCGGCTGTGTCACGCGCTCCTCGACGAGATGGAAGACACGATCGAGGCTGAGTCGGTCGTCGACGCTGCGGTGCAGTACGCGCAGCACATCCCGGTCAACGTCATCTCGCGCATGCTCGGTTTCCCGCCAGAGGACGACGAGTACTTCCGTGAGTGCGTCCACCAGTTCATCGAGCGGGTCAACGAGCCCGTCGAGGTGCGTGAAGCCAGCGGACTGAACCTCGACCTGTACCTCGACCGGCAGATCCAGGAGCACAAGGATCACCCGCGCGACGATCTGACGAGCTACCTGCTCGAGGCCGAGATCGGCGGCAACAAGCTCACTCACGAGCACGTACGCGGATCGATGGTGCTCCTCCTGATCGCCGGCATCGACACGACCTGGAGCGCGATCGGCTCGTCGATCTGGCACCTCGCGACGCACCCCGACGACCTGAGGCGACTGGTCGAGGACCCCGACGTGATGATGTTCGCGCTCGAGGAGTTCCTCCGTGCTTACGCGCCGGTCACGATGGCTCGGCTGGTGAAGGACGACCATGACTTCCACGGCTGCCCGATGAAAGCCGACGAGTGGGTCCTGCTGCCGTTCCCGGCAGCGAACCGCGATCCGGAGTTCTTCGAAGATGCCGACGGATTCGTCATCGATCGGGCCGAGAACCGTCACGCGGCGTTCGGTCTGGGCATCCATCGTTGCCTCGGGTCCAACCTCGCCCGGCTCGAGCTCAAGGTGGCGGTCGAGGAGTTCGTCAAGCGGTTCCCGCGCTTCGAGCTCGCCGGTGACGTGCGCTGGAGCGTCGGACAGATCCGCGGCCCGCGGGAGCTGCCGATCCGGGTGCTCCCGCAACCGTGACCCGTCGCTGACCGTCCGTGACCGACGTTCCGCCGCTCCCGGCGTTGCCCGCTGCCGAGCGGTGGGCCGAGCTGCTCGCCGGCTGGGGTGTACCACAACGCATCCTCGACGGCGCGCCGGAGTCACCCTTCACCCACTCACCCCGCCGGTTCGCGGTCGAGCCCGAGCTCGACCGTCGGACCGTGTCCGCACAGTGGGCGCGTGAGGTGATGCCACCGGTCGGCGGCACGGTGCTCGACGTCGGCTGCGGTGCGGGTCGGGCATCGCTCCCGCTCGTCCCGCCGGCATCGGAGCTGATCGGGGTCGATCGGCGCGGCGCGATGCTCGACCGTTTCGTGGCCGGCGCGGCGGCGGTCGGGGTCGCCCGGCGGACGGTGCACGGTGACTGGCCGCTGGTGGCGGGACACACCCCGTCGGCCGACCTCGTGGTCTGTCATCACGTTTTCTACGACGTCGGCGACATCGTCCCCTTCCTGTGTGCGCTGACCGACCACGCCCGTCTGGCGGTCGTCGTCGAGCTGTCGACCGTGCACCCGATGTCGGCCTGGTCGAGGGCCTGGCGCCACTTCTGGGATCTCGAACGTCCGGACGGTCCCACCCACGACGACCTGGTCGCGGTGCTCCGGGAGCTGGGACTCGATCCCGAGGTCACGACGAGCCGTCGCGACCCGCGACCGACCGACGCGGACAAACCGGGCGCCCTCCTCCCGATCGCCCGTCGACGGTTGTGCCTGACGAGCGAGCACGATGACGAACTCCTGCGCTTCCTCGTCGAGCACCCCCCCGAGTGGCCCGACACCATGGCGACCATCCGCTGGCCCGGCACCGCCGACCCGTCTCATTCGGGGTCAGACCCCGAATGAAACGGTCAGGCGAGGGTGTGGCCGGCGGTGGCGGAGGCGAGCCCGAGCACCAGGGTGGCGACGATGATCACCGCCCGCCGGCGGGGCGGGCCCTCGGTCGCCTCCAGGGCGAACATGCTGAAGGTGGTGAGTGATCCGAGGTAGCCGGTACCCACCACGGTCGACATCGCATGGGACGGACCCCGTTCGATGAGCCAACCGAGAGCGAACGATCCGGTCACGTTGGCTGCGAGGGTACTGAGCCACGTCCAGCCGTACTGGTTGATCCGCAGCCGGGTGGCGGCCCCGAGCCCGGCGGCCACGACGAAGAGCACAGCGGTCATCGGCGATCCCAATCGCCGCGAGCGACCTCGACGGCGATGAGCCCGCCCACCACCGAGGCGGCGACGTAGAGCAGGGCGAGGCCGCCGCGATCGGCGTCGAGGAGCTCGCGGGTCTCGTTGGCGAACGTGGAGTACGTCGTGAGCCCACCGAGGAGGCCGGTCACGAAGGTCAACCACCGGTCGGAACCTCGCAGCAGGTATCGAGCTGCCAGCCCGACGAGCACGCAGCCGGCGAGGTTGACGAACAGTGTCGCCCACGGGAACGACGAGGGTGACCGTTGGACGAGGTCGCCGACCCACCAGCGCGCGGACGCGCCGATCGCACCTCCGATCGCGACGAGCAGGTAGGGCCGCATCGGGCCATTCTCACCGAACACTCACCCGAATCTGGTGTACTCGCGACCGTGAAGGTGCTGGTGGCCGAGGACGATCGTGCCGTTCGTGACTCGCTCCTGCGAGCGATCGGGCTCGAGGGATACGAGGTGCGCGCCGTGACGAACGGCGCCCAGGCGCTGGATTCGTTGCGGGAGGAGTCCGCCGATCTCGTCCTCCTCGACGTGTCGATGCCGATGGTCGATGGACTCACCGTCTGTCGGGTCCTGCGTGCCGAGGGCAACCGTGTGCCGATCCTCATGCTGACCGCACGCACCGAGACGAGTGACCGCGTGGCGGGTCTCGATGCCGGCGCCGACGACTACCTGGCCAAGCCGTTCGACCTCGACGAGCTGTTCGCCCGGATGCGCGCCCTGATGCGGCGGGCGAACGGGTCCGAGCATGGGTCGGTCGAGTCTGCCGGGAACGATGTGGTCGCGCTCGCTGATCTGCGCATCGACACCGCCGGCCGACGCGTCGTGCGCGGTGAGCGCGAGATCGAGCTCAGCAAGACCGAGTTCGAACTCCTCGACCTCCTCGTCCGAAACGCCGGGATCGTGCTCGACCACTCCACGATCTACGAACGGATCTGGCAATACGATTTCGGGCCCGACTCCAAGAACCTGGCCGTCTACATCGGATATCTCCGCCGAAAGACCGAGGAGGGTGGTGCCGGCCGGTTGATCCACACCGTTCGCGGCGTCGGCTACGTCGCTCGATCGGACGATCCGTGAGCCTGCGCTGGAAGATCGCGTTGGCCATGGCCGCGATCGCATCGATCGCGACGATCGCGATCGCGGCTGCGAGCTACCGGGAGACGAGCGAGCGGCTCCTCGCCGAGGTCGACCGATCGCTGCTCGACCTGGACGGATTCGTCAACGATCGTCGGCTCCGGAACGGCCCGTTGCCGGAGCGCGGTCCGCTGTCGGCCCTCGACGCCCAGATCGTCGATCGTGCGGGCGACGTCGTCCAGTCGACGTTCGCCGAACCGGTGCCACTGTCCGACGCGGCTCGGTCGGTGGTCGGACGCCCGCGCACGAGCGTGTTCGACACGATCGACACCGCGGACGGTTCCTACCGGGTTCGGACCGTCGGCATCCAGCGCGGTGCGGTGCAGGTCGGCCGGTCGCTCGAGGAGACCGACCGTGTTCTGCGGAGCCTGCGGGTCCGCAGTCTGCTGTGGGTCGTCCTGGTCGTCGCTGCCGCGATCTCCGCAGGGCTGTGGATCGCCAGCCGGGTCACGGCGTCGCTCCGGCGGCTCACCGATGCAGCGGAGCACGTCGGTGCGACGGGCCGGCTCGACATCTCGGTCGACGAAGGGCGCGACGACGAAGTCGGTCGTCTCGGCGTCGCGTTCGATCGCATGCTCACCGCGCTCGCGCGATCGAAGGACGATCAACATCGCCTCGTCCAGGACGCCGGACATGAGCTGAGGACTCCGCTGACGAGCCTGCGGACCAACCTCGACACCCTCCAGCGCTATCCGGGTCTCACCGACCCGGAGCGGGCTGCGATCGTCGATGACCTACGCGCCGAGACGATCGAGCTGACCGATCTCGTGAACGAGATCGTGGCCGTGGCGAGTGGCGTCACCTCCGACGAGCCCGTCGAAGCGTTCGACCTGGCAGCTCTCGCAACCGAGGTCGCGGCCCGCTACCGACGTCGCGGCGGTCGCGAGATCACCGTCGCCGCACCGCCGGTGCCGGTGGTCGCACAGCAGGCCGCCGTCCAGCGAGCGATCTCGTGCCTCCTCGACAACGCGTGCAAGTTCGACACCTCCGGGGGTCCGATCGAGGTGAGCGTCGGCGGACGCGACGGAGGTGCCGAGATTGCCGTGTCCGACCGCGGGCCGGGGATCCCCGACGCCGAGATCGACCTGATCTTCGACCGGTTCCACCGAGCGATCGAGGCGCGCACACATCCCGGGTCGGGGCTCGGGCTGTCGATCGTGCGCGACGTCGCGCGTCGTCACGGCGGCGAGGTCTTCGCCCGGAACCGTGCCGATGGCGGCGCCACGATCGGCTTCCGCCTGTCGGGCGAGCCGATCGCACCCTGATCGCCCGGCTTCTTACCCGGCTCTCACCGAGTTCTGTTCCCCTTCTTGTGTGGGCGGTTCATCGTGATGGTCGTCAGGACGAAACCCCCTCGAAAGGAACCACGACATGAGCACGAACCCCACCGACACCGACCGCCCGAACCGGGCCAGGCGCAACGCCGCCGTCGGCGTGACCGCCGGCTTGCTCGGCGGTGGTGCGATCGGCTTGTTGATGACGATGCCGTCGCTCACCAGCGCCGCCACCGACGACACCGGGTCGGTCCCCGATGTCGCCGTCGTGGCAGTCCAGGACGACGCCGACACCACCGACACCACACGACACCACCGACACCACCGACACCACCGACACCACCGACACCACCGACACCACCGACACCACCGACACGGCGCGTCCCGAACCGGGCGAACATCTGCGCGAGCTCCTCCAGGCGCTGGTCGACGACGGGACGATCTCGGCCGAGCAGGCCGACGCCGTGACCGCCCACCTGGTCGAGAACAGGCCCGAGCGCGACCATGACCGTGGCGGGCGCGGTCATCGGGGCCCCGGCTTCGACGGAGAGGTCGTCGCCGGGCTGATCGGGATCGACGTCGACACCCTCCGTGACGAGCTGCGCAGCGGCATGTCGATCGCCGACATCGCCGCCGACAACGGCGCCGACGTGGACGCGATCGTTCAAGCCCTCGTCGACGAGGTCGCCGGACATCTCGATCTGGCGGTCGAGGACGGGCGCCTCACCGAGGACGAGGCGTCGCAGCGGCTCGAGCGGGCCCAGGAGCGCATCACCGCCCACGTCAATGGTGAGCGCCCGGGACGCGGCTGACCATCCCCCCGATACCGACCCCGTCGGTGGGCCCAACGGCCCTGGTGCGCCCGGCTCGTCCGGGCGCATCATCGCGTTGCAGGACAGCCGCCAAGGAGGTCTCCTGATGGACGCCATCCCGAACACCTCCAACACACTGGTCGTCGGTGTCGACGCCAGCCCGGAGTCGAACGACGCGGTCGAATGGGCGCGTTCGATCGCCGGACCGGACGATCGGATCATCGTCGTGCATGCGTGGGAGCTCCCGCTCGTGACGGGGTACGACATGGTCGTGACGATCGACCCGACCGAGATCGAGCAACTCTCCCAGCAGGGCCTCGACGAACTCGTGGAGCGGATGAACGACGATCGGCTGGTACCGGTCACCCGGCAGGGTCATGCCGGCCGCGCCATCGTCTCCGAGGCCGACGACGCCGACGCGTCGCTCATCGTCGTCGGCCACCGCGGTCACAGCCGGGTGTCGATGATGCTCGGCTCCTCCGCCAACTACGTCCTCCACCACACCGAACGACCGGTGGTCGTCGTGCGCGGCGACCGCGAGCCGATGCCTCGTCGGGTGGTCGTCGGCGTCGACGACCACGACATCGATCCCGAACATGGGGAGGAGAACGAGTCCGTGCGCGCGCTGCGGTGGGCGTACGGGCTTCCCGGCGTCGACGAGATCCGGGTGGTCCACTCGTGGTTCCTGCCGGCGCTCGCCGTCGGCATGTTCGCGACCGTCGCTGCGGAGCTCGAGACGATGGACGCCGGAGCGAAGGCGATCGTCGATCGCGTGATGACCACCGCCGGCGCGCCACCCGAACACCTGAAGGTGGTCGGCGAGGCCGTGCGGGGCACACCCGGATTCGCACTGATCGAGGCATCGCGCGATGCCGACCTGGTGGTCGTCGGTTCCCGCGGACGTGGTGGCTTCACCGGTCTGCTGCTCGGCTCCACGAGCACGGAAGTCGCGTCGCACAGCCACGCCCCCGTGGCGGTGATTCGCTGATCGGCTGATCGCTGCTTCGGGTCTGCCGCCGCCCTGCTGGGTGGTCGGGCGGCGGCAGACCATTGCTACGGCCCACTCGATCGAGCGCGCCGTATCGTGGTCGGGTGATCTGCGTCGACGTGGCCAAGGTGGGCATCGCCCAACCCGACAAGGTCCTCTTCGACGAGCTGTCGGTGACGATCTCGACGGGTGACCGTGTCGCCATCGTCGGCGTGAACGGCTCCGGGAAATCGACCCTGATGCGGATCCTGGCCGGCGCCCTGGTGCCCGACGACGGGGAGGTGCGGTTCGGGCGCGGTGTCCGGATCGCAGCGCTCGACCAGGATCCCCGGCTGCCCGCCGGCACCGTCGCCGAGATCCTCGGCGATTCGTGGGAGGTCGCCGCGGTCGCGACGTCGCTCGGCGTGCAACCGCTGCTCGATCGCCGTGCAGACGAGTTGTCCGGGGGGCAGGCGAAGCGGGTGGCGTTGGCGCGAGCCCTGGTCGGGGAGTTCGACATGATCCTGCTCGACGAACCGACGAACCACCTCGACCTCGAGGCGATCGAGTGGCTCGAGCGACGTCTTGCCGCAACCCCGGCCGCGCTCGTCGTGATCACCCACGATCGCCACCTCATGGACCGACTGACGACCGCTCGCGGCGAGGGTCGCATCGTCGAGATCGAACGCGGCTCCGGCTACGTCCACCGGGCCGCGGCCGGCACGAGCGCGTACGCGGCCTACCTGGAGGGCCGCGGAGCGCGACACGAGCGCGAGGCGAGCGAGGAGGCCACCCGCAAGATCCTCGCCCGGCGAGAGCTCGAATGGCTCCGGCGCGGTGCCCCGGCTCGCTCCACGAAGCCCAAGGCTCGGCTTCGCTCGGCACGCGAGGTCGTCGGCGGTGGACCCGAGGCCCTCGGTGTGCGCGGTGGCGAGCTCCGGCTCGACGCCGGCTCGACCCGGCTCGGCAACCAGGTGGTGGAGTTGATCGGGGTCTCTCAGTCGTACGACGACCATGTGGTGTTCCGCGACGTCGACCTGGTGATCGAACCGGGGGCACGGCTCGGAGTGGTCGGACCCAACGGCGCGGGGAAGTCGACCCTCCTGGACATCGTCGCCGGGCGCACCGAGCCGATCGCCGGTCGGGTGAAGCGCGGCAAGACGGTGGTCGCCGGATACGCGGATCAGCAGACGTCGTTGCTCGACCCCGACGCGATCGTGCGTGAGTTGGTGGCCGGACCGTTGCGGCAACCCGACTGGGAGGACCGTGCCCTGCTCGAACGGTTCTGGTTCGATTCGACCGCGCAGCACGCACCGGTTCGCATGCTCTCGGGCGGGGAGCGTCGTCGGCTGCAGCTGGTGATGGTGCTGGCGACCAAGCCGAACCTGCTGGTGCTCGACGAGCCGACCAACGATCTCGATCTCGACACGCTCCGCGCCCTCGAAGCGTTCCTCGACGACTGGCCGGGGGCGCTGGTGGCCGCGAGCCACGACCGGACGTTCCTCGACCGAACCGTCGACCACGTGCTCGCGATCGGCGCCGACGGTGCCGTTGCCCGGGTGCCCGGGGGCGTCGAGGGGTGGTTGGCGAGTCGCACCGCGGTGTCGTCGAGCCCAACGGCAAACGCGCCCGCGTCCCGGGCCGACACCCGGCCGAGCAAGGCACGATCGACCAGCCGGTACACGATCGGTCGGCAGATCCGTGACACCGAGCAGACGATGGCGAAGGTGCAACGCGAGGTCGACCGGCTGAGCGGCGAGCTCGCGGCCGCCTCGGATCACACCCGGATGGCGTCGCTGGGAGCGGAGTTGGCGGCTGCCCAGCACGAGCTCGCTCGGCTCGAGGAGCGGTGGCTCGAGCTCGCCGACGCGCAGACCGGCTGACTCCGCCGAGCCTGGTCAGCCGATGATCTTGCCGGCGACCTCGCCCAACAGCTCGACCCGGCCGGGGATGTGACCGTTCGCGGCGAGGCTGATCGTGAGCCCGTCGATCCCGGTCGCCATGTGTTCGGCGAGACGTTCGCCAACCGTGTCGGGGTCACCGTGCACCAGCACGCTCTTGGCCATCTCGACGACCTCGTCGGGCCAACCCTTCACCGCTGCCATGGCGCGCAGGTCGGCATCGGCCTCCTCCATCGTCGGCGCGATGTTGCACGCCGCCATGTTGGTCACCAGGATCTCGGAGCGGTCCCGCCCGAGTCGCTCACAGTGCGCCTGGAGCGCATCGAGCTTGCGGGGGATCTCGTCGACCGGGCAGCTTCCGAGGTTCGACTCGTCGCCGTACTGTGCGACCATCCGCAACGTCTTCTTCTCGCCCCCGCCGCCGATCATGACGGGGATGCGTGAGAGCGGCGCCGGCGAGTTGACGACGTCGATCACCCGGTAGTGCTTCCCGTCGAGGCTCACTGTCTCGTTGCGCAACATCGGCACGATGATCTGGAGCGCCTCCTCCAGCTGCTCGAAGCGATCGGTGAAGGTGCCGAATTCGTAGCCGAGCGAGTCGTGTTCGAGCTCGAACCAGCCGGCGCCGATGCCGAGGGTTGCGCGGCCACCCGAGACGTGGTCGAGTGCGGTGATCTGCTTGGCCAGGAGGGGCGGGTTGCGGTACGTGTTCCCCGTCACGAGCGCCGACAGACGTACCGTCGAGGTGTGCTGGGCGATCGCCGCGAGCAGGGCGTAGCACTCGAGCATCGGCTCGTCGGGCGCACCGAGCATCGGCAGTTGGTAGAAGTGATCCATCACGCACACGCGGTCGAATCCTGCCGATTCGGCCGCCTTGGCCTGCGCGATGACCGTCGGGACGATCTGATCGGGCATCGCACCGGGATAGGTGAAGTTCGGGATCTGATAGCTGAGGCGGCTCATGAGAGGATCGTGTCACACGCCGTCCACCGGGCGCGCGGCGGCCACTACGGTCGTCGAGATGAGCGACCGAGCCGAGATCGGGATGTGCTTCGATCGCACGTTTCCCGCCGCCGCCATGATCGAGTACGCCGAACGGCTGGAATCCTCGGGCATCGAGCAGCTCTGGGTCATCGAAGACTGCTTCTTCACGGCTGGTGTCAGCCTCGCCGCGACCGCCCTTGCGGTCACGGATCGGTTGACCGTGGGGATCGGCATCATGCCGGCCGTCGCCCGCAACCCCGCGATCACCGCGATGGAGATCGCGACGCTCGCCAACCTCGCGCCGGGCCGGTTCGTGGCGGGTATCGGTCACGGCGTGCAGTCGTGGATGGCCCAGATGGGGGCCCGAACGCCGTCGCCGCTCACGACCCTCGACGAGACGGTCACCGTCGTGAAGCGGCTGCTCGCCGGCGACGAGGTCACCTTCTCCGGTCGCGAGGTGACCCTCGACGGCGTGCGCGTCGATCAGCCGCCATCGTCGGTCCCACCGGTGCTCGCCGGGGTGCAGCAGGAGAAGTCGTTGGCGCTCGCCGGACGCGTCGCCGACGGCGTCATCCTCGTCGAGGGAGCTGGTCCGACGTATGTGAACTGGGCACTCGATCGGGCCGGCCGCCCCGACGAGTTCCACGTGGTCACGTTCACGATGATGTCGATCGCCGACGACCGCCGCGAGGCATACGGCTACGTCGCGCCGTTCGTCGCCGGTCTGATCCGCGAGCGCCGACCTGCGTTCACAGTGCTGCCATTCTTCGACGAGATGCTCGCCCGGGTCGAGGCCGGCGGCGACCAGGCGTTGCTCGGGATGCCCGCCGACCACTGGACCGAGATCGGTGCGATCGGCACCCCCGACGACGCACTCGCCCACGTCGCCGCTCTGGAGGAGGCAGGTGTTCGGAGCATCAACGTGTTCCCGGGTGACGATCTCGACGATGCGTGGGAACAGATGCCGCAGGTGGCAGCGCTCGCCAGCCGCTGACCCGCGGCCCGGCTGGTGAGCGTTCACGGCGGGTCGAACGCGTCGGGCAGGTCCGGATCGAATTCGGCGCAGAGCCGACCGATGTCGTGATGGTCCACGGGACGGGGCCGGGGCAGCCGGTACGCCAGCGCACCGTCTCGTGGGTCGCACCCGCTCTCTAGGATGATGCCACGATGTCGGATCCGCCTTCGCTCTTCACCGACGACGAGTTCGCCGAACCTCCTTCCGGCCGAGCGGGAGCGGCGATCGACGCGACGTTCGATGCACCCCACCCGGCCGACACGGCCGACGACCCCACCGGCCAGATCGAGTTCGACGACAGCCCGGCCGACACCGGTGAGCGGCTTCCGAGCCCGTTCACCGAGGGGCTCAACCCCGACCAGCTCGATGCGGTCGTGCACACCGATGGCCCGTTGCTCGTCGTGGCCGGTGCCGGTTCGGGCAAGACGCGGGTGCTCACCCACCGCATCGCCCATCTGATCGACCAGGGTGCGCGGCCGTCGGAGATCCTCGCCATCACGTTCACCAACAAGGCGGCGGCCGAGATGCGCGAGCGCGTCGGTGCGCTCGTCGGCCCGGTCGTGAAGGCGATGTGGGTCTCGACGTTCCATTCGGCGTGCGTCCGGATCCTCCGGCGCGACGGCGAGGCGCTCGGCTACCCGCGCAACTTCTCGATCTACGACCAGGCCGACGCGGTGCGCCTCACCGGGTACGTGATCCGCGATCTCGGTCTGGATGCCAAGCGCTTCACGCCACGAGGCGTTCACGCGCTCGTCTCGCTGTGGAAGAACGAGCTCACGAGCCCGGAACAGGCGGCCACGAACGCCCAGAACATCTTCGATCGCAAACACGCCGACGTCTACGCGGAGTACCAGGCCCGCCTCCAGCGCGCCGGCGCGATGGACTTCGACGATCTGCTCCTCAACGTGGTTCGGCTGTTCCGCGAGCACCCGGATGTACTCGATCACTACCGTCGGCGCTTCCGGCACATTCTCGTCGACGAGTACCAGGACACGAACCAGGCCCAGAACGAGATCGTGCTGCTGCTCGCCGGGGAGCACCATCAGGTGTGCGTGGTGGGCGACACGGATCAATCGGTGTACAAGTTCCGCGGTGCCGACTTCCGGAACATCATGCAGTTCGAGGACGCGTTCCCCGAGGTCACGACGATCGTGCTCGACCAGAACTACCGGTCGACGCAGACCATCCTCGACGCCGCCAACGCGGTGATCGACCACAACGTCGAGCGCAAACCGAAGAACCTCTGGACCGACACGGGCGGCGGCGATCGAATCGTCCGATATCACGCCGAGGACGAGGGCGACGAAGCGATGTGGGTCGCCGGAACGACGCAGCAACTCCACCGCGACGAGGCGATGAACTGGCGCGAGGTGGCGGTCCTCTACCGCACCAACGCCCAGGGCCGCGTGATCGAGGAGGCGTTCATGCGCCTTGGCGTCCCGTACAAGGTCGTCGGCGGTACACGCTTCTACGACCGGCGCGAGATCAAGGACGCCATGGCGTACCTGCGTGCCGTCGTGAACCCGCTCGACGAGGTGAGCATCAAGCGGGTCATCAACGTGCCCAAGCGCGGCATCGGCGACACGAGCGTGGCGCGGCTCGACGAGTACGCGGCCGCCGAGGGCGTGCCGTTCGTCGAGGCGTTGCGACGGAGTGAGGAGGCCGGTGTGAGCGGCCCGGCACGACGGGGCATCGCGTCGTTCGTCGAACTGCTCGACCGTCTCAACGCCATGGTCGGCAGCGACGACGTCGGGCCGGGAGATCTGCTCCAGGCCGCGATCGACGACTCGGGCTATCTCGGTGAGCTCGAGGCCGAGGACACCGTCGAGGCTCACGGTCGGATTGAGAACCTCGGCGAGCTGGTCGGTTCGGCACGCGAGTTCACCGTTCTCGACGAGTTCCTCGAGCAGGTGTCGCTGGTCGCCGACACCGACGATCTCGACGACGACGATCAGGTGGTTCTGATGACCCTCCACTCGGCCAAGGGGCTCGAGTTCCCCGCCGTGTTCATCGTCGGCGTCGAGGAGGGCGTCTTCCCGCACAATCGTGCCCTGACCGAACCGGACGAGATGGAGGAGGAGCGGCGCCTCGCCTACGTGGGTATCACGCGGGCGATGAAGCGGCTGTTCATCTCACACGCATGGAGCAGAATGCTGTTCGGCAGCACCCAGTACAACCCGCCGTCTCGCTTTCTCGACGAGATCCCGGGCGAGCTGGTCGAATCGAAGGGCAACACCTCGGGTCGATCGTCGTACGGACGCCAGAGCTATCGCCAACGCGACGAGCGTGGCGACGGCGAGCCACCGCCGTATCGCCGTCGCGGCGAGGGCCCGGGGCGAGCGCTCGACCAGGCCGCCCAGGACGCTCACCGCGAGCGCGTCGTCGAGGCAGCGCTCCGGGCGGGCAACGCACCCGCTCCGTCGAACTCCCAGGAGCTCGGTCTCCGCGTGGGTGACGATGTTGCCCACCCGGCCTTCGGTGAGGGCGTGATCATCGACATCTCGGGCACCGGTGAGAAGGCCGAAGCGGTCATCAACTTCGCCGGTGTCGGTCAGAAGCACTTGGCGCTCGCTTGGGCCCCGCTGAAGAAGCTCTGAGCGCTGATGCCGTCTAGCCTTCGAGGATGATCACAGCGGTTCACACGCTCGTCTACTCCGACGATGCGCCAGCCACCCGGGCGTTCCTGCGCGACGTGCTCTGTTGGGCGCATGTCGACGGCGGCCCACCCGGTGAGGGTTGGCTGATCTTCGGAACCGGTCCGAGCGAGATGGGTGTCCATCCCACCCACGGCGAGTCGGACGGCCACGAGTACCACGCGCCGCGACACCATCAGATCGCGCTCATGTGCAACGACGTCGCTGCCACCCGCGCCGAACTGGAGTCGAGGGGAGCGACGTTCAGCTCGGAGATCGTCGACGAGGGTTTCGGGCTCACCACGCTGATGGACCTTCCCGGCGCCGATCCGATCATGCTCTACGAACCGCGCCATCCCGTCGCCTTCACGCTCATCTGACCACGGAATCTCGGTTTCCGGGGGGTCGAGACGCCATGGCGGGTCGGCAGCGACGCATACACTCCACGGCGATGACGAGAGCTGCCAGGTGATGAGCGCGGCGCGGACGGCGCATCGCCGGCCCGCAGGCGCAGCTCCGAGGATTCGGCGCTACCTGAGTGCGATCGAGCGAACCGATACGCGCCGGGCTCACCTGTTCGAGGTGTTGCGGACCGGACTCTGGTTCGTGCCGGGCCTGTTCGTCGCCGGTGCGGCCGGCCTGGCCGTGGTCACCATCTCGGTCGATCACCGCATCGACCGGCTCCCGAGTTGGATCGCCTTCAGCGGCGGACCGACGAGCGCGCAACAGATCCTCGTGACGATCGCGGCGTCGATGATGACCTTCACCGGACTCGTGTTCACGATTTCGGTGGTCGTCCTGCAGCTCGCCAGCAGCCAGTTCTCGCCGCGAGTACTGCGGACCTTCCTGCGTGACCGTGGGAGCCAGGTGCCACTCGGCATCTTCACCGCGACGTTCGTGTACGCGCTGATCGTGCTGGTCCAGGTGCGCGTCGGATCGGTCGGCCCGGTGTTCGTGCCCGCTCTGTCGATCACGGTCTCGTTCGTCCTCGTGATGTGCAGCCTCATTGCGTTCGTCTATTTCGTGAACCACGTCGCCCAATCGATCAGGCTCACCCACATCGTCGAGTCGGTCGCCGGTGAGACCCGGGTCGTCATCGATTCCGTTCACATCGGCGCTGGGCCGGATACCGAATCGATCGATCTCGACTTCGGCGATCCCCGTCAGACCATCCGGCTCGAGCGACCGGGTGGCGTGGTGGCGGGCCTCGACATCGAGGGCCTCATCGACCTCGCCCGGCGGCACGACTGCGTGTTGTGGATGGTGCGTGACATGGGCGACTTCGTCGCCGAGGGCAGCCCCATGTTCGAGGTCTACGGCGGTTCGAGTGACGTCCCTGGCCATGGGGCGCTCCGGCAGGTCGACATCGCCCGTGAGCGCTCGATGCGTCAAGACCCTGCGTACGGGTTCCGGCAGCTGGTCGACATCGCCGAGAAGGCGCTGTCGCCGTCGTTGAACGATCCCACCACGGCGGTCCAGGCGATCGATCGGATTCACGATCTCCTCGGCCGGGTCGCCCGGCGTGGCGCTCAGTCGGGCGTGTACCAGGACGACGCCGGCGCGATCCGCCTCGTGCGCCCGGTGATGACGTGGTCGGCGTACGTGGCGCTCTCGTTCGAGGAGATCCGCGAGTACGGCGGGTCGTCCGTCCAGGTGCAGCGGCGGCTGCGCGCTGCGATCGACGATCTCCTCGATCTCGTCCCGGCCGAGCTTCGCGCGCCGCTGCTGCGCCAGCGCCGACTGCTCGAGCAGAGCGCCGCCCGCTACTTCGTCGACCCCGAGGAACTCGCCCTCGCGGTGGCCTCGGACGAATCGGGGATCGGCAACGTCGACGAGGTGACCGACGGCGGCACCTGAGTCGGCCGATCACGCCGACGGGCTGACCGGGTGCGCCGGCGGCGCCTGGGCATCGGGATTCCGGACCGTGACGTCCTGGGTCGGCGATGCGACAGGAATGCCCGCGGCCTCGAATCGGTCGAGGATCTGCCTGGTGAGGTCGTCCTTCACCCATCTGGCAGTGCGGACCGGCACGACGAACCGCGCCGAAAGCTCCACGTAGTTGTCGGTGGCGCGGACGAAGACTCGTGGTTCGACCTCGGTGCGCGCCAGCGGGTAGCGATGCACCATCTCGGCGATGGCCTGCTCCGCCTCCTTCGACGACGAGACACGGACCGCCTCCTCGGTCATGATGCGCTCGGCGCTGCGCCAATCTTCCCGGTACGCCACAGGAAGGGCGATCTCCTCCCAGATGAACTCGAACGAGGCGCTGTAGTTGAAGACCGGTTCAGTGAACGTGGCCTTGTTCGAGATCGCGACGATCCGGCCCGTGTACTGGCGGCCGTGCACCCAGGTGTCGTCGCCGATGCTGGAACCGATCTCCATCACCTTGGTCCGCAGCGGTGTGATGTCGATCACGTCGCCCCTGACGCCACCGAGCTGGACCCGGTCGCCGACTCTGAAGATCGACCCCGACACGATGTTGAACCAGCCGGCGAACGCTCCGATGAGCTCTTGCATCGCGAATGCGAGCCCGGCAGTGACGAGTCCGAGGACCAGCCCGAGCTGCCCGGCGAACGGTCGCCAGAGGATGCCGAGCCCGATCAACGCGATGACGGCGACCACGTAGTGGGCGATCTTGCGGGCGTAGTACTTCCGATATTGATCGTCGCGACGGGCTGCCGACCAGCGACCTCCGGCCGCGCCGACGACGACGGCGATCAACACCATCACCAGGCTCGTGACCAGTTTGCCGCCAGCGGAATCAAGGTCGACGATCAGGTCCCACACCGTTCGGCTCCTTCAGTGATGGCGCAGCTCGACACGCCATACCAGAGAGTGAACTCCCATGTGGGGAGCATCGCCAGAGAAGGAGGTCCCGACCGCGCCAGCCGATGTGATCACGATGGCCGACCACGAGCGATGAGAACGACGACGGCGATCAGCCGAGGAACTCGTGGAGCGTGGCGGCGCTGCGTTCCGGGTCCTGCATCATCCACCAGTGTCCGAGGCCGTCCAGCTCGGCGGTGGCGGCACCCCAACGCTCCGCCACCCGGCGGGCCATGTCGGGACCGCCGGTGTAGGGGTCGTCGAGGGCGATGACCACGAGTGTCACGGAACGATCGGGTGTGTCGCGATACTGCTCCGCCCACAGGTGCATCCGAGGCTGCACCGCCGAGCGATAGAGACCGAGGATGCAGGCCCCCATCGCGGGCCCGTTCGCCTCGGCGCAGGCGCGAGCCTCGGTGGCGGTCATCCCGGCGCCGACCAGCATCTCGGTGCGCTCACCGACCGGCATGGCGGCGACGCCGGCCACGAAGTCCTCGCCGGCTCCGTCGGTCTGCCAGAGCTGGGCCATGTCGTGCCACACGTACCCGGCGTCGCCCGTGCCGGCGATGTCGGTGACGAATCGGCGGATGAGCTCGGGTCGCATCGTCGCGGCCCGCATCGCGTGCCCGCCGCCCCAGTCGTGACCGACCAGGTCGACCGGATGGGCAGCCGACGCTCCGATCCGGTCGAGCTCGCGGATCAACCACGCCGCGTAGGCGTCGGAGGTGGGCTCGAACCCGTCGGGTACCGGCGCCCCGAAACCGGGGGCGACAGTGCCACGGCGTCGTCGCGGCCGAAGGCGTCGAGCAGCGGATCCCAGATCGCAGCGGTCTCGGGCACCCCGTGGACGAAAACGACCGTCATGACCTCCAGTTGAGCAGGTGAGGCATCACCAGGTGACGTCGTGGCAGCCCTCGTGGGTGTCGGGTTCGACCTGGAACGTGCCGTGGGCGATGCCGTAGCGGTCGGCGAGGAGGTGACGCGCCTGGTCGAGGACGGCGTGGTGGTCGGTGCCGGTTGCGGCGACGAGATGGGCCGACGCAGCCTCCATGTCGGAGGTGAGGGTCCAGACGTGGAGATCGTGGACGTCGACGATGCCCTCGATCGCGGCGAGGTCGGTGGTGAGCGCTTCCAGATCGATCTCGTCCGGGGCGGCCTGCAACAGGATCCGGACTGCTCGGCGACCCAGACGCCAGGTGCGCGGCAGGATCCAGACGCCGATCAGGGCCGCCACGACCGGATCGGCCCACGTCCATCCGAACGCCTGCAGCATGATCGCGGCGATGATCACGCCGATCGAACCGATCGTGTCGGCCAGGACCTCGAGGTATGCACCCTCCACGTTGACCGACTCCGCGGCCCCCTCGCGCAGCAACACGAACGCGACGACATTCACGATCAACCCCAGCGCGGCGACGACGAGCATCGGGACACCGAGCACCTCGGGCTCCTCGAACAGCCGCCGGATGGCCTCGACCACCACCCAGATCGCCACGCCGACGAGCAACAGGGCGTTGACGAACGCAGCGAGGATCTCGAGGCGGTAGACGCCGAACGTGTGCCGCGACTCGGCCGGTCGGCCGTTCGTCCCGAATCGGGTCGCGAGCTGGATCGCAGCGAGGGCCATCCCGAGACCGACGACGTCGGTCAACATGTGGCCGGCGTCCGACAGCAGGGCGAGCGACCCGGTGGCGAACCCGGCGACGGCCTCCACGACGAAGAACCCTGCGATGAGCGCGAAGGAGATCGCGAGCGGTCGTCGGTGACGCTCGCCGGCGCGGGCCAAGGAGGGCCTGTGCGCGTGGTCGTGAGGTCGATTGGCGCTCACGGCGTCCGGTTGCGGTGATCGGCGTCGTGGTCGAGGTGTTCGCGCGCTTTGCTGAGCACCGTGCTCACGTGGTCGTCGTCGAGCCGGTAGCGCACATGGCGACCGTCGCGACGGTTCGTGACCAGTCTGGCCGTGCGGAGCAGGCGGAGCGCCTGGGACACCTTCGTCTGCGTCGAGTCGATTGCCGCCGCGATCTCGTGTACACACAACTCGTCGGTGTCCCCGAGGGCGAGGAGGATGCGGACCCGCGTCGGATCGCCGAGCAGGCGGAACAGCTCGGCCATCTGGTTGGCGCTGTCGTTCAGTTCCGGAGCTCGTGCAGACATCTGCATAGATATGAATATATTCGGATCGACCCGACCCGACAACCCGGTCCTCGTGTGGGTGGCGACCGAGTGGGTGACGCTCGACGGGACCTTCGTCGGTGTCCGGGCCGGGCCCGACGTGCAAGAATCCACCTCGATGAAGGCAGCACTGCTCGTCGAGAGCCTCACTGGCAACACTTGGAAGGCGGCCGAACTGATCGCCGACAAGCTCCAGCAAGAGGGGTGGGGGATCACCGGCCTGTCGCGGGTCGGTTCCCCCGACCTGGCGTCGATCCAGCGCGCCGACATCGTGCTCGTCGGAACCTGGACGCACGGTCTCTTCGTCGTCGGTCAGACACCGTTCGCGCTCGGGAACATCGCGAACCTGCCCACGATGCGAGGGAAGAAGGCGGCCTGCTTCCTGACGTTCGCGCTCAACGCCGGCACGAGCATCGACAAGCTGTCGAACGCGGTCGGCCAGACCGGGGCCGACGTCGTCGGCGGACTCGAGATCAAGCGCAACTACCTCGACGAGCACACCGAACTGTTCGTCGAGCGCTTGCTCGGTGTGGTCGAGCCGGTCTGACGTGTCGACGACTCAGTCCCGGTACTCCGCCATTGCCTTGCCGACGAGGTGGTCGGGCACCTCGTCGTAGTGCCGATCGGTGATCGAGTAGACGCCTCGACCGGCCGTCATCGCTCGCAGATCCATCGCATAGCGGCCGATCTCGGCGTCGGGCACCTCGGCCGTGATGACCTGGGTCCCGTCACCGTTGGTGTCGCTGCCGATCACCCGCCCGCGCCTCGCACTGAGGTCGCCGAGCACATCGCCCTGCGTCTCGACCGGCACCTGGATCACCAACCGTGATACGGGCTCGAGCAACACCGGCGACGCAGCCTCCACCGCATCGGCGAATCCGCTGGCAGCGGCGGTCTTGAACGCCATGTCGGACGAGTCGACCGAGTGTGTCTTGCCGTCGAGGCACTCGACCCGGACGTCGATGATCGGGATGCCCGACCCGGCGCCGGTCTGCATCGCTTCCTCGACGCCCTGACCCACGGCTGCGATGTACTGCTTCGGGATCGCCCCGCCGACGACTGCGTCGACGAACTCGAACCCGGCGCCGCGTGGGAGGGGCGAGATGCGGAGGTCGACGACGGCGAACTGACCGTGGCCGCCGGACTGCTTCTTGAGGCGGCCCTCCGCCTCGGCGGTGCCGACGACGGTTCGGCGATAGCTGACCCGCACGTCGTCCGTGTCGACCGAGACGCCGTACTTGCGTTCGAGGCGCGACAGCGCGACGGCGAGATGGGCGTCGCCGACGCCGGTCAGCACGGCTCGTCGCGAGAGCTCGTCGTGCCCGACGACGAGCGACGGATCCTCCTGCGTCAGTCGTTGCAGTGCCTCGGACAGCTTGTCGTCGTCGGACTGCGTACGGGGCACCAGCGACACCGAGACGTGGGCGCCCGGCAGGGGCGGTGGCGGGATCGTGACGCGCTGGGATCCGGTCGCCAACGTGCTCCCGGTGAACGAGGCGTTCAACTTGTTGACCGCGCCGATGTCGCCCGCCACGAGTCGGTTGGCCTGCATCTGTTCGTGTCCGCGGAGGTGGAACAGGCCGTGGAGACGCTCGTCGGTGCCCGTGGCGACGTCACGCAACGTCGCGTCCGGCAGGAGTGTGCCGCTGACCACCTTGAACACCGAGATCCGGCCGACGTACTGATCGCTGACCGTCTTGAAGACGTACAACAACGGATCGGCGCCGGCATCGGCGACGACGTCGACCTCCTGGTCGCCGACGATGACGGTGAGCGGCCGGTCGGCCGGCGACGGACCCAGCTCGCAGATGTAGTCGGCGAGTCGGTCGACGCCGACGCCGGTCGCACCCGACCCGACGAGGACCGGGAACTCCGTGCACGCGAGGACCTCGGCCGCCAGCGTGCGCTCGAGTTCCGCCGCCGTGATGGTCTCGCCTTCGAGGTAACGCTCGAGCTGGTCGTCGTCGCCGGCCACGATCTCCTCCACCAACTGGTCATGGATCTGGTGTTCGTGTTCGGCCACGTCGTCAGGGAGCGGTTCGACGCGGTGCACGCCGTCCGGTTCGTATTCGTGCGCCTGCTCGGTCAGGACGTCGGCGACACCGTGGAATGCCTCCTGCTCGCCGAGCGGGAGCTCGATCGGTGCGAACCCGGCACCGAACACCTCGCCGAGCTCGGCGACCACCCGCTCGAAGTCGGCGCGATGCTTGTCTTCGCGGGTGACGAAGACGAGTCGGGGCAGCCGCCGATCGACGCACTTCTCCCAGACCAGTCGCGTGCCGACCTCGATCCCGTCGGCAGCGCTGACGACGACGACCGCTAGGTCGACGACCGACAGGGCCGCGTCCAGCTCGGCCTCGAAGTCGGGGTGCCCGGGTGTGTCGAGCAGATTGATCCGGTAGCCCTCGCCGTCGCTGGCTTTCCAGTCGAACGAGGCGATCGCCAACGACACCGTCGAGCCGCGCTGGATCTCCTCGGGCTCGCGATCGAGCACTGTCGTGCCGTCGTCGACGGACCCCGCCCGCGTCGTGACCCCGGCGCAGTGCAGGAGAGATTCGGCCAGGGTCGTCTTGCCGACGCCGCCGTGACCGACCAGTGCCACGTTCCGGATCTGCCGGGTCGGGGATTCGTGCATGGTGACCTCCAGATCGTCTGCCAGACCGACTTCGCCCACTGATTCTGGCTGACGCGGCGGTGCCGAGGCGAGGGTCCAAGGACCCCGGCCCTCCCGCCGAGGGTCAGGAGGTCGTGTCGACGGTGTCGCCTGCGGTGCCGTCGACGGTGGCGCCGCGGAGATCGACGATCAACGTCCGGCGATCCTGGACACGAGGGAACACGCCGTCGTCGGGTGGCGACAGTTCGGTGACGTCGATCGTTCGACCGCCACAGTCGACGAACTGGGACGTGCCGACCACCTGTTCGACGACACACGTGGGATCACGATCGGCTGGATAGGCCCAATACACCCGCCAGCCGTCGGCGGCCGTGCCACCGTCGTGATCGACGACGATCGAGCGGGTGCCGATCGCGGTGCCGAGCTCGGGGAACAGCAACGGACCGTCGTCGGCGACGATCTCGGCGAGGCTCTCCACGTTGCCGATCGTGAACGTCGTCGGGGCCAGACGTTCGGTGGCGTCCGGTCCGCCGCCGGAGATGTAGGCGGCGATCGCCCACGTGAAACCGGCGATCGCAGCCAGGACGACCATGCCGCCGAGCACGGGCATCACAGCTCTGGCGATGGGCGAACGTAACTCGGGAAGTCGCACCGGCCCAGTGTGCCGCGGACGACGTTCGGTTCGTCGGTCGACCGGCCTGCCGGGCCGCGGGTTGGTCGGTCGGCGCAGCGACCGAATAGGGTCAGACGTTCGTGAACCGCCAGTACCGCGTCGTCGTCGCAAAGCCTGGGCTCGATGGTCACGACCGCGGGGCGAAGACGATCACGCGAGCTCTGCGCGATCACGGCTTCGAGGTGATCTACACCGGGCTCCACCAGACGCCGGAGCAGATCGCGGAGACCGTGCTGCAGGAGGACGCCGATGCGGTCGGTCTGTCGTTGCTGTCCGGTGCGCACCTGACGCTGTTCCCGCGGGTGATCGAGGAGCTCGCCGCACGAGGCCTCGACGACACCCTCGTGTTCGGTGGCGGGGTCATCCCCGACGCCGACGTTCGCGCGCTGAAGGAGCAGGGGATCGCCGAGATCTTCCAGCCGGGCGCATCACTCCGTGCGATCAGCGCATGGCTCGAAACCGCTCTCGATGCCGAGGTCGAGAACTGAGAAGGGACTGAACCAGCTGTGGATCTGTTCGAGTACCAGGGCAAGCAGTACTTCGCCCGCTACGACATCCCGGTCAGCCCGGGCGGCCAGGCCGATACGGTCGACGAGGCCGTTGCTGCGGCGGAGGCCGCCGGTTACCCCGTGGTCGTCAAGGCCCAGGTGCAGGTCGGCGGACGCGGCAAGGCCGGTGGCATCAAGCTCGCCGAGAACGCCGACGAGGTGCGTGAACACGCCGGGAACATCCTCGGCATGGACATCAAGGGACACGTCGTCAAGCGGCTGTGGGTCGAGCGGGCGTCCGACATCGACGAGGAGTACTACGCCAGTTTCACGCTCGATCGTGCCGCCAAGAAGCACCTGCTGATGCTGTCCGCGGAGGGTGGCGTCGAGATCGAGGCCGTCGCCGAGTCGAACCCCGATGCGATCGTCAAGCTCCACATCGATCCGGTCGACGGGCTCGATCTGGCGACCGCCCGTCAGGCGGCGGTCGATGCGAAGCTGCCGGACCGGGCACTCGACGGTGCCGCCGACATCCTGGTCCAGCTCTACCGTTGCTTCACCGAAGGTGACTGCGATCTCGCCGAGATCAACCCGCTGATCCTGAAGCCCACCGGGGAGGTCCACGCGCTCGACGCCAAGGTGACCCTCGACACCAACGCCTCGTTCCGCCACCCGGAGTGGGACGACTACCGGCACACCGACGTCCTCGACGAGCGCGAGCGGCTGGCGCGCGAGCACGATCTTCAGTACATCGGACTCGACGGCTCGGTCGGGATCATCGCCAACGGCGCCGGTCTCGCGATGTCGACGCTCGACGTCGTCAACCAGGTGGGCGGTCACGCTTCGAACTTCCTCGACATCGGCGGCGGGGCCAATGCCGACGTGATGGCCGCCGCGCTCGACGTCATCAATCACGACGAGAGCGTCAAATCGATCTTCATCAACATCTTCGGCGGCATCACGCGCGGCGAGGAGGTCGCCAAGGGCATCGTCGAGGCAATGGGCCGGGTCGATCTGCGGGCGCCGATCGTGATCCGCCTCGACGGCACCAACGCCGAAGAGGGTCGCCGGATCCTCGTCGACGCCGGGATCGCGGCCGACAAGCTGATCTCGAAGCCGACCATGCTGGAGGCGGCACAGTCCGCCGTCGCGATCGCGAACGGGAGCAACTGAGATGGCCATCTTCGTCGACGAGAACACCAAGGTCATCGTCCAGGGTCTCACCGGCGGCCAAGGCCGCTACCACGGTCTGCGGAACCGCGAGTACGGCACCCAGATCGTCGGTGGTGTCACACCGGGCAAGGGCGGTCAGGACGTCGAGGGCGTCCCGATCTTCGACACCGTCGAGCAGGCGGTCGACGCCACCGACGCCACTGCTTCGTTCGCCGTCGTCCCGCCCAAGTTCGCGCCGGGCGCGATCCTCGACGCAGCCGCGGCCGGCATCGCATTCATCGTCTGCATCACCGAGGGCATTCCTGCCCAGGACGAGGCCAAGGTGTACAACCGCCTCGTCCGCGACTTCCCCGACACCCGCCTGCTCGGCCCGAACTGCCCCGGCATCATCAGCCCCGGCAAGTGCAACATCGGGATCACGGCCGGTGAGATCGCCGAGCTGCCAACGGCGGACGGCCCGAACGTCGGAATCGTCAGCCGGTCGGGCACTCTGACCTACCAAGCGCTGTACGAGCTGAAGCAGAAGGGCATCGGCGTCTCCACCTGTGTGGGCATCGGTGGTGATCCGGTACCGGGCACCAACTTCATCGACTGCCTGCGCGAGTTCGAGGCCGATCCCGAGACCCACGCGATCATGCTGATCGGCGAGATCGGCGGGTCGGCCGAGGAGGAAGCCGCTGAGTTCATCACGGCGAACGTCTCCAAGCCGATGAGCGCCTACATCGCCGGTGTCACGGCACCTGCCGGCAAGAAGATGGGGCATGCGGGGGCCATCGTCTCCGGCGGCAAGGGCACGGCACAGGGCAAGATGGAGGCCCTGTCGGACGCCCGCGTGCGGGTCGGCCAGAACCCGACGGAGGCCGGCGAACTGATGGCAGCCATCGTCGCCCGTCTCTGACGGTCAGGTATCGGAGGCGACGCCCGGGACGTCGATCGTGTTGGTCCCCCTGCCGAGCAGACCCATGATGGCGCCGCCGGCCATCGCGAACGAACCGAGGAACATCAGCCAGAACCCGGTGCCCTTGTCGGTCCCGCCGAAGTCGGCACTGACCCACGAGAGCATGATGCCGGCCGCGGCGATCCCCCAGGTGCCTTTCAGCTGGGCTCGGTCGTAGGTGAGGATCTGCTCGGGGAGCGAGACTCCGGCCACTTCCAGACCGATCCACACGACCATGATCAGGCCGAGCAGCGCCGGGACGGTCGTGGCGAACGCACCGGCATCGCCATCCCAGGCGCTGACGGTTCGGCTTCCCGACTTGAAGAAGGCGAGGAAGGAGAAGACGAAGGTGACGAGACCGCCGACACCCATGACGAGATCGGCGATGGTGATCCTGCTGTGCATGGTGAACCCCCTGACACGTTGTCGTGATCGCGTGCCACCCTCGACCGTAGTTCGGTCGCGACGGCGGGCGGTCGAACCCGGTCGCTGACATTTCGTTCGGATCGATGCGGCGCGCCACGGTCGGTCGCTACGGTCCGGACACGTGCCGACTGCATTGCTCTCCGTGTACGACAAGACCGGGATCGCCGAGTTCGCATCGGCGCTCCACGAGCTCGGCTGGACCATCGTGTCGAGCGGCGGTACCGCCAGGACCGTCGCAGCGGCGGATGTACCGGTCACCGATGTCGCCGAACTGACGGGTGTGCCGGCGATCCTCGACCATCGCGTCGTCACCCTGCACCCCAAGGTGCACGGTGGTCTGCTCGCCGACCCGGAGAAGCCCGAGCACCTCGCCGACATGGCCGAGTACGGCATCGAACCGATCTCGCTGGTCGTCTCCAACCTGTATCCGTTCGGTTCGCAACCCGGCATCGAGCTGATCGACATCGGTGGACCGGCCATGGTGCGGGCGTCGGCCAAGAATCACGCCCACGTCGCGGTCCTCGTCGATCCGGCCGAGTACGACACCGTGCTGGACGAGCTACGTGAGCACGGCTCGGTCACGTCGTCGACCCGCCGCCGTCTGGCTCGCGACGCCTTTGCGCACACCGCTGCCTACGACGCCGCGATCGTCACGTGGTTCGACGCCACCGAACCAGAACCGGAGCCGCTCCCACGGACCCTCCACGTCGCACTCGAGCGCGCCGAGATCCTCAGATACGGCGAGAACCCCCACCAGCAGGGGGCCAGATACCGCTTCGCCGGCGCCACCAGCTGGTGGGACACCATGACCCAGCACGGCGGCAAGGCGCTCAGCTACCTCAACCTGTACGACACCGAGGCGGCTTGGCGGCTCGTGCACCGGTTCGGCGATCCGGCGTGTGTCGTCGTGAAGCACGCCAATCCTTGCGGTGTCGCGATCGGGACCGACCCGACCGATCCGATCGCCGACGCGTACGTCAAAGCCAACGCTTGCGATCCCGTGAGCGCGTTCGGCGGCATCGTCTCCGTCAATCGCAGGGTGACGCGAGCGATGGCCGAGCCGTTGTCGGGCGTGTTCACCGAGGTCGTCGTCGCGCCGGGCTACGACGACGATGCCCTGGAGATCCTGCTCGCCAAGAGGAACATGCGAGTGATCACCGCGCACGGGCCCGACGAGTGGCGTTTCGACCTCAAGCCGCTCGACGGCGGGTTGGTGATCCAGCAGCCCGATGTGGTCTCGGTCGACCGCACCCGATGGCAGGTCGTCACCGAGACACAGCCGACGAACGATCAATGGGACGACCTCGTGTTCGCTTGGCAGGTCTGCGCGGCGGTCACCAGCAACGCCATCGTCTACGTCAAGGATCGTCAGGCCGTGGGCATCGGCGCCGGCCAGCAGAACCGGCTCGACTCAGCTCGCATCGCAGCCGAGCGATCCGCCGGCCGCGCCGTGGGTGGCAGCTGCGCGAGCGACGCGTTCTTCCCGTTCCGCGACGGCCTCGACGCCGCGGCATCGGCCGGCATCCGGGCAGTGATCCAGCCGGGCGGCAGCGTCCGCGACGACGAGGTCGTCGCCGCCGCCGACGAGCACGGCATCGCGATGGTCGTCACTCACGAACGCCACTTCCGCCACTGACCCGATTCCGCTGGATCCCACGCTCGCTGCGTTTCGCCTCACCGCTCGCTGCTGGCCGGCTTGGCGAGGTCGGGGACCACTTCGGCGCCGGGGAGGGCGGCGAGCGATCCAGGCGGCACCAGCAGCTTCCGATCGCGGGAGCCACCGCCGACGATCACGTGAGCGACGTCCATGATCCGAGCGTCGATCCAGATCGGCAGGCCGGCCGGGAGCCCGTACGGCGTCACGCCGCCGATCTGCATCGAGGTCATCGCAGCCGTCTCCTCCGCCGACGCGAACGATGCCTTCTTCACCACCAGCCGCTTGCGCACGACGCCGTTGACGTCGAGCCGCGTCGTCGCCAACGCCAGGCACACGATGTAGCGCCGAGGCTCGGACTTGCCGACGACGACGATCGCGTTCGCGGACTGGTCGAGGCCGTAGCCGTAGGCGTCGCAGAAGGCGGCCGTGTCGGCCAGCTCGGGGTCGCACGGCACGATCTCGAACGGGTGGCCGGTGGCACTTGCGGCGGCGAGCACAGGATCGGTCATGACCTCGCACGATATGCGAGCCGATGAGGATGACGGCCGAAGCGGTGGCCGTCCGGCGATACTGGAAGCAATGGCCGATGCCACGCATGCTCCGGCGCGCCCCCAACGCGCGGCCTCGAACCTGAGCGCGGTCCCGTACCTGCCCGGGCTCGACGGCATGCGCGCGCTCGCTGTGGTGGCCGTGATGCTCTATCACGCCAACAGCGAGTGGCTCGCCGGTGGGTTCCTCGGCGTCGAGGTGTTCTTCGTGATCAGTGGCTATCTGATCACCCTGCTCCTCATGGCGGAGCGCGAGCGCACGGGCACGGTGAGCCTCGGAGCGTTCTGGATGCGGCGTGCCCGCCGGCTGCTCCCGGCGCTCTTCTTGATGCTCTTCCTGTTGCTCACCTACACGTGGATCTTCAGGTCCGACACCCTCGGCAAGTTGCGTGGTGACCTGCTCGGCGGTCTGCTGTACGTCTCGAACTGGTACCAGATCTGGGTCGGACAGGGATACAGCGCGTCCGGCGACTTCGCCCCGCTCCGCCACCTGTGGAGTCTGGGCGTCGAGGAGCAGTTCTACCTGGTGTGGCCGATCGTCATGCTGCTGCTGCTCAGGCGCAACGGCACCCGGAATCTCGCCCTGACCGCACGATGGCTGGCACTGGCAGCGATCGTCGTGACGGTCGTCGTGGCCGTGCTCTACCAACCCGGTCGGATCAGCAGCTGCGAGGTCAGCCCCGAGGCCTATTGGACGGTCGGCGATCGGTGCATCTCGAAGGCCGATGCGCTCTACCTCTCGACGCTGACGCGCTCGGCGGGCCTGCTGCTCGGTTCGGCATTCGCGATGGTCTGGCGGCCGCTGGCGATCATGCGCGGACCGCTGCGCAACGCCGGCCGCCTGCTCGACATCGTGGCGCTCTTCGGCCTGCTGCTGCTGGGGCTGTTCATGTGGCGGATCCACTTCGTGACCCCCGGCGGTGCCGACCCGTGGCTGTTCCGTGGCGGATTCCTCTGGACCTCGATCGCGACGTTGATGATGATTGCCGGGGTCACCCACCGCCGTGCCGTCACGGGGCGTTTGCTGGGCAACCCGCTGCTGCTGTGGATCGGCACGCGCTCGTACGGGTTGTACCTCTACCACTGGCCGATCTACCAGATCATCCGCAAGGTGGCCGGGAACCCGCTCACCTGGACGCAGTTCGCCGTCGCGATGGTCGTGACCGCGATCATCACCGAGCTGTCGTACACCTATGTCGAGATGCCGATCCGGCGCCGTGAGGTCGGGCTGTGGTGGGAGAGCCTTCGCCGGCGGCGCGACCCGGTGCCACGCCAGATCGTCGCGTTCACCGTCGTCGTCAGCATGTTGGTGTTGGCGTTCGGTGTGCTGCGCCTCGGTCTCGCCGAGCTCAAGCAGAACGAGATCGCGACGGCGCTCGAGCAGGGAGCAGAGAACGTGACCTCGCTCGAGGATCTGGTCGGCGGAGGTGGCGGCGACGAGGGCGCAGCTCCGGCCGAACCTTCGGTCACGCAGACGACCCCGGCTCCCGGCGACACGGCGGCACCGGCTCCAGGTGAGACGACCACGACCACGTCGACGACGACGACCACGACGACCACGACGTTGCCGGCCGAGCCGGTCGACTTCCTCGCGATCGGCGACTCGGTGATGTTGGGCGCAGCCGGCGTGTTGAGCGATCGTGGTTACACGGTCGACGCGGTGGAGAGCCGCCAGATGATCGATCTGGTCCCGCTGATGGAGCAGTTGGGTGAGGCCGAGCTGTTCGGAGATCCGGTGATCATCCACCTCGGCACCAACGGGCCGATCACGGAGGAGACGTTGAATGCTTTCCTGGCGCCGCTGAGCAGCGTCCCCAACGTCATCGTGCTGAACGTCAGGGCGAACCGGGCATGGACGGCGCAGAACAACGCGATCCTCGCGGCCCGCGACCGGCCCGGCGACAACATCATCCTGGTCGACTGGCTGGGATTGTCGGCCAACTGCACCGGCAACTGCTTCGCGGCCGACGGGATCCACTTGTCTGCCGACGGCGCCGAGTACTACGCCGATGTGATCGGCGATATCACCGGCCGCTGACCTTCGCGCTCGTTCCGTGGTCGGAACACCACAAAGAGTCGTACGAAACGGCACTGGCACAAGTTTTTGTCACGATCAGTGCGATTGTCGGTCCGATTTCTGCAGATTGCTCTAACGTTCTCCTCACCGTATTGACCGAACGGTTCGAGGAAGGGACATCGACATGCGACGCATCGGAACACGAACCAGGTGGGCGGCGCTCGGCGCCGGACTGCTCACCTTGGCGGCGTCGACCGTCGCGCTCGGTGCCGGTGGCGGCGGAACCGGGAGCGTGCTGGTGCCGGTCTCGCCCGAACGCGTCCTCGATACCCGCGCCGCGGGTGCGGCATTCGGAACGATCGGCAGCGGCAAGACGGCCACGCTCGATCTCGGCGATGTCGTTCCGGCCGATGCCAACGCCGTCGAACTGAACGTCACGGTGGTCGGCGGCACTGCGAGCTCGCACCTCCGGATCTGGCCGAACGGTGAGTCACGCCCCGAGACGTCGGCGATCAACTGGTCCGCCGGAGCGACCGTCGGCAACGGCACGAGCATGAAGCTCGGCAACAACCAGTCGATCAAGATGTTCAACCGAACCGGCGCGGTCGACGTCGTCGTCGACCTCCTCGGCTACTACGTCGACGCCCCGCTCGGCGGCCCTCCCGGGCCGCGGGGTCCGAAGGGCGACAAGGGCGCGACGGGAGCGACCGGCACGAAGGGAGCCACCGGCCCAGCCGGCCCGAAGGGTGCGACGGGTGCGACGGGTGCGACGGGACCTCAGGGTGCGACCGGCCCTCAGGGTGCGACTGGCGCTCAAGGCCCACAGGGGCCGACCGGTGCGACCGGCCCTCAGGGTGCCCCCGGACTCGTCGACATCGAGCAGGTGACGGTCGCCCAGTTCATCTCCTCGGCGCCGACCGTCTTCATCGTGCAAGCCGAGTGCCCGGTGGGCAAGACGGTGATCGGAGGTGGCTATCGGGTCAACAGCCTGGGGTCGCTGCAGGACGGCTTTGCTTCACGGCCGGGAATCGGCCCGAACTCCCGCACCGCCTGGGAGGTCGTCGGAACGACGAACTTCACCCAGACCATCACCGCCTACGCGATCTGTGCCGTCATCGGCACCTGACGATCGGACCGCTGCGGCTCGTCACTTTTCGCCCCTGGCGCTGCGCGACGTACGCTCGGTGGCATGACGTCACCAGTTCGTGTTGCAGTCACCGGCGCGGCCGGCCAGATCGGGTACTCGCTCCTGTTCCGGATCGCCTCCGGTTCGATGCTCGGCCCCGACACATCCGTCGCCCTACAGTTGCTCGAAATCACTCCTGCGCTCGGCGCGCTCCAGGGGGTGAGGATGGAACTCGACGATTCGGCGTTCCCGCTCCTCACGGAGATCGTGTGCACCGACGACGCCGACGTCGCGTTCGGCGACGCTGACGTCGCACTCCTGGTCGGCGCGATGCCGCGCAAGGCCGGCATGGAGCGGGCCGATCTGTTGTCGGCAAACGGCGGCATCTTCAAGCCGCAGGGTGAGGCGTTGTCGCGGTCGGCCAAGCCCGACGTCAAAGTCCTCGTCGTCGGGAACCCGGCGAACACCAACGCGCTGATCGCGCAGGCGAACGCCGCCGAGCTCGATCCTCGACGCTTCACGGCGATGACGCGGCTCGATCACAACCGGGCCATGACCCAGATCGCGAACAGGCTCGACGCGTCGGTGAACGACGTCGCGAAGATGACCATCTGGGGCAACCACTCGACGACCCAGTACCCCGACCTGTTCCACTGCGAGGTAGGCGGACGCAATGCCTACGAGGCCGTCGGCGACCACGAGTGGGTCGACCAGACGTTCATCCCGACCGTGGCGAAGCGCGGCGCGGCCATCATCGAGGCGCGCGGTGCGTCCTCGGCGGCGTCGGCGGCGAACGCTGCGGTCGATCACATCCGATCGTGGTCGCTCGGGACGCCCGAGGGTGATTGGGTCTCGATGGCGGTTCCGAGCGACGGGAGCTACGGCGTGCCCGAGGGCATCATCTCCAGCTTCCCGTGCGTCTGCAGCGGCGGCGACTACGAGATCGTGCCGGGACTCGACATCGACGACTACAGCCGCGGCAAGATCGACGCCTCCGCGGCGGAGCTCGTCGGCGAGCGCGACGCCGTAGCCGAGCTCGGTCTGGTCTGACTCTCTGATCTGACTCTCTGATCTGAGTCTCTGATCTGAGTCTCGTCGGGCGCCGAAACCCGTCGCAAAATACGACTTGTTAGGTCGGATTTGGCGGGCGTAGTGTTGCCGCTCTATGAGCGACAACTGGGGTTTCGAGACCAAGCAGATCCACGTCGGGGGCGATCCCGATCCGACCACTGGCGCGCGGGCCGTGCCCATCTATCAGACGACGTCGTTCGAGTTCCGCGACAGCGACCACGCCGCCAACCTGTTCGCGCTCGCCGAGGTCGGCAACATCTACACGCGCATCATGAACCCCACCCAGGGTGCGCTCGAGGCTCGGCTGTCGGCCCTCGAGGGCGGCTGTACCACCGCGATCGGCATTCCGGGCGCCCTCGCCGTGGCCTCTGGTCAGGCAGCCGAAACCCTCGCGTTCATGACCCTGTGCGAGGCCGGCGACCACCTGGTCGCCTCGGCGTCGCTCTACGGGGGCACGTACAACCTGCTGCACTACACGCTGCCGAAGATGGGGGTGCAGGTCAGCTTCATCAACGACCCCCACGATCTCGATGCCTGGCGCGCCGCGATCCAGGACAACACCAAGGTCTTCTACGGCGAGGTGCTCCCCAACCCGAAGAACGACGTGTTCGACATCGAGGGCGTCAGCACGGTCGGGCATGAGCACGGGATCCCGCTGATCGTCGACAACACCGTGCCGACCCCGTACCTGATCCGGCCGATCGAGTGGGGCGCCGACATCGTCGTGCACAGCTTGACGAAGTTCATCGGTGGTCACGGCACCTCGATCGGTGGCGCGATCATCGACGGTGGCACGTTCGACTACGGCGCGTCGGGCCGCTTCGCGAACTTCAACGAACCCGACCCCAGCTACCACGGTCTGGCGTACTGGCCCGCCCTCGGTCACGGTTCGATGATCCTCAAGGCGCGGGTTCAGCTCCTGCGCGACCTGGGAATGGCGATCTCGCCGTTCAACGCATTCCTGTTCCTGCAGGGGCTGGAGACGCTGAGCCTCCGGATGGAGCGTCACTGGTCGAACGCGCAGCGCGTGGCGGAGTACCTCGACGCCCACGATCAGGTCGAGGTCGTCCGGTACGCGGGCCTGCCGTCTAGCCCGTGGTACGAGCGGGCGACGAGGTACGGCGGTGGCAAGGGGTACGGCTCGGTGCTGGCCTTCGAGATCGTCGGTGGTCACGAGGCCGGCAAGAAGTTCACCGAGGGCCTCGCACTTCACAGCCATGTCGCCAACATCGGCGACGTCCGCAGTCTCGTGATCCACCCGGCCAGCACCACCCACAGCCAGCTCACACCCGAGGAGCAGGCCGCGAGCGACGTGACGCCGGGGTTGGTCAGGTTGAGCGTCGGGTTGGAGTCGGTCGACGACATCATCGCCGACCTCGACGACGGGTTCGCCGCCGCGCGCCGCTGAACCTCTGGTTACCCTCCGGCGGGTGCAACCCGACGAGGGCATCTGGGCCGGTCGGTATCTCGCGGTCACGATCGCCAACCTGACCATCGTCGCGATCGCGGCGTTCGACGGCCTTGCGATCGTCGCCGCGCTCCCCGACATCACCGAGGATCTGGGCGACGTCGCCCTCGTGCCATGGGTGATCACGGCGTACCTGGCCACGTCGGCGGTCGCCGTGATCGTCGCCGGGCCGGTCATCGACGCGATCGGCGTGAGACGGACGTTCCGGGTCACGGGCATGTGGTTCCTCGTCTGGAGCGCGGCGGCCGCAGCGGCACCCAACCTGCCGCTCCTGATCGCAGCGCGGGTGCTCCAGGGGCTCGGTGGTGGGCTGGTGATCGCCGTTGCGCTCGCATCGGTCGGCCTGGCCTATCCGCACGAGTTGCGACCCAGGGCGTTCGCCGCGAATTCGCTGGTGTGGGGCGGAATGGGTTTCGGTGGCCCGGCCATCGCCGGTGCGCTGCTCACGCTCGGAGACTGGCGGTCGATCTTCCTGGCGCAACTGCCGTTGACGGCGATCGCGTTGACCGTCGGATGGCGATCGTTGCCGAGCACCCGCGACCGGCCCACGGCGGTGCGGATCGACACGATGGGCCTCGCGTTGCTCTCGGTCCTCACACTCAGCTCGCTCGTCGCGGTGTCGGAGATCGGCGGTCGCTGGTGGTTGCTGACCGGTGGTGTGGCGGTCGCGGCAGCGAGCGGCGCGATGTACTGGAGCCACAGCGGGCGTGTGCCCGAGCCCGTCCTGCAACGCGATCACCTCACCCGCTCCCCGCTCCGTTGGGTCCACATCACCAGCGGACTGGTGCTCGTCGCCGGACTCGCCACCGACAACTACCTCCCGTTGTACGTGCAGACCACCCGCGGTCGATCGGAGGGGCTGGCAGCCTTCTCACTCGTCTTCCTCACCGTGGGATGGACGACGGGTTCTGTGGTGTTCAGTCGGGTGCTGCGGCGATGGCGCGAGTCCGACGTGATCCTGTTGGGCGCCGCGACGATCGTGCCGGCGACCGCGCTGAGCGGGTTGGCGATCGCGCTCGACTGGCCATTGGGTGTCGTCTTCGCCGGTTTCGGCGGAGTCGGACTCTCGATCGGGTTCGTGTCGACGGCCGGGCTCACCCTGCTGCAGGCGAGCAGTGCCGATTCGGAGATGGGCCGAGCGAACGCAGCCCATCAGTTCATCCGAACACTGTGCATCACCTACGGCGTTGCCCTCGGGGGAGCGGTGTTGCTGCTCGTCGTCGACCGACGGGTCGGCGATGTCGACGCCGTCCGCGAGGTGCTTGCCGGCGGCGACGTCGAGCTGGGCGATCGGACGTCGAGTGCCATCGGAGCCGGACTCGCCTGGACGACGCTGCTCTCGGTGGGCCTCGCGATGGCCTGCCTGATTGCGGCCCGTCGTCTGGTGGTTGCGACGCGTCAGTCCTCTCGCTGATCGTCGAGGAACCGCTCGAACTGAGCGCCGATGTCGTCAGCCGAGGGGATCGATGCCTCCGCCTTGCGGTCGAAGTCCTGCTCGAGCATGCGGACGTAGAACTGCAGCTGGACATCGCTCTCGACGACCTCGTCGTGCAGGGTGCGCCACCGATCGATCTCGTCGGCCAGCTCGCCGGCGTCGTCGGGCACCGGCACGTTCAGCACGTGCGCGAGGTGAGTCTGGAGCGCCGCGACCGCCTGCGGATGCTCGGCGTTCATGAGGTAGTGCGGGACGCCGACCCGCAGCGACACCGACGGGATGCCCGCCTCCGCCAGCTGTGCCTGGATCACCCCGACGACTCCCGTCACCCCCTGATAGCTCGGCTGTCCGATGCCGAGCATGCCGGCGAGCGTGGGATCGGTCGTGCTGCCGGTCACCGCCGACTTGCGGGTGTGGGGCACTGCTTCGGCGGCCGAACCGACGGTCACGACGGCCTCGCAGCCGAGCCGCGTCGCGGCCGAGACGATGCACTCGGCGTAGGTGCGCCAGCCGAGGTGCGGTTCGACGCCCACCAGCACCACGAGATCGCGGCCACCCTGACCCCGCACGACGTCGAACTGGTTCTCGGGCCAACGGATCGTCCGGAGGGAGGCGTCGTCGACCTCGACGTGGGGACGCTCCTGAGTGAAGTCGTAGAACGGGTCCGGATCGATCTCACCGATCGTGATCGCATGGTCGGCGGGGGCGAAGCGGTCGAGTGCCGTCGTCGCGGCACCACCGATGTCGAACAGGCCGGTCAACGCCAGCAGCATCACCGGCGAACGCAGGGGACCGAGCGTATCCGTCTCGAGTTCGAGCACGTCGTCGACATCCACCGCGTCAGTGTGTCAGGCCGACAGCGTTTCGACGACGTGATCGATGCAGTGCGTCAGGGCCTCTACGTCGGCGGGGTCGATCGCTGGGAACATGCCGACGCGGAGCTGGTTGCGACCCAGCTTTCGGTAACTGTCGGTGTCGTAGATGCCGTTGGCGCGCAACGCAGAGCAGACGGCGTCGGCGTCGATCCGGGGGTCGAGATCGATGGTGGCCACCACCGACGACCGCTTCGTCGGATCGGTCACGAACGGCGTGGCCCAGTCGCGGGCTTCGGCCCATCCGTACATCGTGGCGGCCGAGGTGTCACTGCGGTGAGCGCACCACTCGAGACCACCGTGGTCGTTCATCCAGCGCAGCTGGGCGTCGAGCATGATCAGCGTGGCGACCGCCGGGGTGTTGTAGGTCTGGTTCGACCTGCTGTTCGTGAGCGCGATGCCGAGATCGATCGAGGCCGGTCGCCACCGATCGCTCGCTGCGATGCGTTCGATGCGCTCGACCGCAGCGGGTGAGCATGCCGCCAGCCAGAGCCCGCCGTCGCTTGCGAAGCACTTCTGCGGCGCGAAGTAGTAGACGTCGACTTCGGCGGCGTCCCAGCGCAGTCCCCCGGCGCCCGAGGTGGCGTCGACAGCCACGATCGCCCCGTCGTCGGTCCCGTCCGGTCGCCGCAGCCGCATCGCGACGCCGGTGGACGTCTCGTTGTGGGTCAGCGCGTACAGGTCGACGCCCGTCTCGGCCGCTGGTTCCGGGTGATCACCCGTGTCGCTTGCGATGACGCTCGGAACTCCGAGGTGGGGCGCTGCTTCGCACGCTTCGGCGAACTTCGAGGAGAACTCGCCGAACACGAGGTGCTGACTGCGCTGCTCCACCAGCCCGAAGGTGGCAGCGTCCCAGAACACGGTGGTGCCACCGTTGCCGAGCACGATCTCCCATCCGCTGGGCAGCGAGAACAGCTCCGCGACGCCGTCTCGCACGCCGCCGACGAGCGCCTTCACCTGCGGCTTGCGGTGCGACGTGCCCATTACGTTGGTGGCCCCGGCCACGATCGCTTCGATCTGCTCGGAGCGCACCTTGGACGGTCCGCAGCCGAACCGGCCGTCCGCGGGCGTGATCGCGTCGGGGATGCTGATCTCCTGGGGGTCCACGGTCGCACAGCATCGCACCGGATCGCTCCGATGCCCACGTGGTCGGCTTCACGATTCGTTTCGTGCTCGGACCGACTTGTTTCGCTGAGTCGTCTTGTTCGTTTCCCTGCGGCGACGTTGAGTGGGGTGCGTCCCGAGCAACCGACAACAGCAACCGACAACAAGGAGAGCACCCAGATGAAGATTCGCCGCACGATCGCCGTCGTCGCCGTCGCCGGAGGGCTGGCCACAGCGCCAGCCGTCGCCGACGCCGGCTGGGGCCACCACGACACCGCGACGTACCGCGTGACGGTGGAGAACATCGCCTCCGGCTTCCAGCCGTTGTCGCCCGCCGGTGCCGTCGTGCACACCCGTTCGGCCGATGTCTGGAGCATCGGCGCGCCGGCCAGCGCGGCCGTGGCGGCGATCGCCGAGGATGCGAACGTCGACGTCTTCGCCAGCACCTACGCCCAGACGCCGGGTGTCTTCCAGGCGTTCCAGGGCGGCGACGGCCCGATCGGTCCGGGCGGTTCGGGCTCGTTCGAGTTCACCGCCCGACGCGGTCAACGCCTGTCGCTCGTGAGCATGCTCGTCAACACGAACGATGCGTTCACCGGACTCGACTCCGTCAGGCTGCGCAACCCCACCCAGGTGTTCGAGGTCGGCGCCTACGACGCCGGCACCGAGGTCAACAACGAGAACGGCTCCCACATCCCCGGCCCGGTCGGCGGCAACCCCTTCGTCCGCGATCCGGAGGGCAGTGTCATCGCACGCCATCCCGGAATCCTCGGCGTCGGCGACATCGATCCGGCCGAAGTGGGGTGGAAGGGTCCGGTCGCCCGGATCACCATCGAGCGGATCGACTGACCCGCCCCCACCGCAACTGTCCGCCTCCAACCGGGATCATCCCGGTTGGAGGCAGACAGTTCGTTTTCTGGCAGCATGTGACACCGTGAACCGAACCAGCCACCGCCTCGCTGCCATCGCCCCGTCCGCGACCCTCGCGGTCGACTCCAAGGCGAAGGCCATGAAGGCGTCCGGTGAGAACGTGGTCGGGTTCGGGGCCGGGGAACCCGACTTCCCCACGCCCGCCCACATCGTCGAGGCGGCCGCCGAGGCGTGCCGGGACCCGAAGAACCACCGCTACTCGCCGGCAGGTGGCCTTCCTGAGCTGAAAGAGGCGATCGCCGCGAAGACATTCCGCGACTCGGGCTATCACGTCGATGCGAGCCAGGTGCTCGTGACCAACGGAGGCAAGCACGCCGTGTACACGGCGTTCGCCGCTCTCTGCGATCCGGGCGACGAGGTCCTCGTGCCGGCCCCGTACTGGACGACCTACCCCGAAGCGATCACCCTCGCCGGCGGCGTACCGGTCGTGATCGACACGACCGACGAGACCGGCTTCAAGGTCAGCATCGACCAGCTCGACGGCGCTCGCACCGAACGCACGAAGGTGTTGCTGTTCGTGAGCCCCGACAACCCCTCGGGAGCCGTGTACTCGCCGGCTGAGGTGCAGTCGATCGGCGAGTGGGCCGTCGAGCACGGCGTGTGGGTGATCACCGACGAGATCTACGAGCACCTGGTCTACGGACGACACGAGTTCGCGTCGATGCCCACGCTCGTGCCCGACCTCGCCGAGCAGTGTCTCGTGGTCAACGGCGTCGCCAAGACCTACGCCATGACCGGGTGGCGTGTCGGCTGGATGATCGGACCGAACGACGTCGTCAAGGCGTCGACGAACTTCCAGAGCCATGCGACGTCCAACGTCGCCAACGTGTCGCAGCGCGCCGCGCTGGCGGCGGTCGCAGGCCCTCTCGACGACGTGGTCATGATGCGTGAGGCCTTCACCAGGCGCGGCACGAACATGCACCGGATGCTCAACGAGATCGCCGGCGTCACCTGCATCGAACCACAGGGTGCGTTCTACTGCTTCCCGAACGTGTCAGGGCTACTCGGTCGCGACATCGGCGGCCAGACTGCGTCGACGACGCTCGAGCTCGCGGATCTCGTGCTCGATCAGGCCAAGGTGGCGTTCGTGCCCGGCGAGGCATTCGGCGCCCCCGGCTACGCCCGGTTCAGCTTCGCGCTCGGCGACGCCGATCTCGACGAGGGAATCCGTCGCATCGCCGAGCTGGTCGGCTGACGACGAGGACGCTCGCGGGACCAGATGCGAACCGGCGGAGGTGCGGACCACACCGGGGCTGACCGGGTTGCGGACTGGATGGCTCGGCTCGTCACCCGTGTCGGCGCCGATGACGTCCTGAAGTTCTCCGAGAGCGTGCTCGCCTCGATCGACGAGGTTTCGAGTCAACGGTGGGACGCTGCCACTCGACGGGCAGCCGAGCTGCCCGGTTCGATCCGCCCGGAGAAGCTCTCCGTGCTGACGGACTCGTTCGCACGCGAGCTCGGTGCTGCCGGTGCCGCCGCCGGTGCGGCAGCGGCCGCACCGGCGGTCGGAACGGCTGCGACGCTCCTCGCCACGACGGCCGAGCTCGGATGGTTCACAGCCCGCGCCGGCGACCTGATCCTCACGATCGCAGCACTGCACGGCCGTCCTGACCCGACGATCGACGAGCGTCGGGGCTGGGTGTTGGCCGTGCTGATCTACGGGAGCTCGGCGCGCGACGGCTTCGCACGTGCCATCAACGAGGCGTCGACCGGTGTGGCTCCCGCTCCCCATCAACGGGTGTCGCTCACCACCCTGCAGGCGGCGAACCGGTTGATGAGCCGGTCGCTGCTGCGACGGTACGGCTCGCGGCGTGGTGCCGTCGCGATCGGCAGGGTGCTGCCGATCGGGATCGGGGCGGTCATCGGGGGGACGGCCAACTACGTGGCGATCCGATCGCTGGCAGCCAACGCCGACCGCTTCTTCGCCCGGTTGCCCTACTCGGCGATCGATGTCGACTCGATCGACGTGACCGGCCGCATGCTCCCCGGTTGAACGGGCCGACTGCCTGAGCGACACTGGGTCGTCATGACCGCGGTGGAACTGCACGGACTCGGGAAGGTCTACCCCGATGGCCATCGGGCGGTGAGCGATGTCGATCTCTCGATCGCCGATGGCGAGCTGTTCGTACTCGTCGGCCCGTCGGGTTGCGGGAAGACATCGGTGCTGCGCATGGTCGCCGGTCTCGAGGAGATCAGCGAAGGGGTCGTCGTCGTCGACGGTGAGCAGACGGAATTGCTGGCGACGAAGCGTCGCGATCTGGCGATGCTGTTCCAGAACACGGCCTTGTATCCACACATGACCGTGCGGGAGAACATCGGCTTCCCGCTCAAGATGGCCAAGGTGCAACGACGCGAGATCGACGGACGTGTGGGGCGCGTCGCCCATCTGCTCGGACTCGACGATGTGCTGGACGAACGACCGAGCCACTTGTCGGGTGGACAGGGGCAACGGGTCGCCATGGGCCGAGCCATGGTCCGCGAGCCGGCCCTGCTCCTCATGGACGAACCGATGTCGAACCTCGATGCCAAGCTCCGGACCGAGCTCCGCGGCGAGATCGCCCAGATGCAGCGTCGTCTCGGTGTCACCACGCTGTACGTCACACATGATCAAGTCGAGGCGATGTCCCTCGGCGACCGGGCCGCCGTCATGCGCGAGGGACGTGTGGTGCAATGCGACACCCCCCAGATGCTCTACGCCCACCCGGTCGACGTGTTCGTCGCCCGTTTCATCGGTTCGCCGCCGATGAACGTGGTGCTCGCGACCGTCGACGGGCCGCGGCTGCGGATCGGGGCGCAGTCGGTCGATGTGGGGCCGGCCGCGGCCCGGTGGCCGAGCTGGGACGCGCTGAGCGGTCGTCGCGTCGCCGTGGGGATCCGCCCCGAGTCGCTCTCCGCCGATGCCGCCGGCGCGATGACGGTCGAGATCACCCATATCGAGCGCCTGGGCGCCGATCAGCTCGTCTACGCACGCCTCGACGCACCGGCGGTCCGTCAGCCGTCCACGGAGGTCGTCGTCGAGGATGCCGCCTTCTCGACGATCGTCGCCACGATGACGGCGGCGGTCGAGGTCAACATCTGGAAACCCGTACGTTTGCGAGTGGACGTGGCCGAGCTCCACCTCTTCGACCTCGACTCGGGCGCGGCGATCCCGACGGCAGAGCTCAGCGAGCCGGCGTCACGGTGACCGGCACGCCATTGAGCGCGATGTTGCCGCTCACGGGGTCGAAGAACTGCTCGTCGGTCAAGAGGTTGGTGTTCACGCCGCGGTACTCCTGCGCCACCCGGAGCTGCACGCCCGGGAGGTTTTGACCGAATCCGTGCGGGATGCTGACGACGCCCGGCCTGATGCCGTCGGTGACCTCGACGTCGATCGACACCTCGCCGACCCGTGACTGCACCGTGGCCGGGGAGCCGTCACGAAGACCCAGCCGGTCGGCATCGTCGGGGTGCACCTGGAGGGTGCAGCGGTTGCGGCCCTTCGTCAGCACGTGCACATTGTGCATCCAGGAGTTGTTGGACCTCACGTGGCGTCGCCCGACCAGTACCATCGCGTCGTCCCAGTTGCGATCGAGAGACGCCGCGAGCCGGTCGAGGTCGGTCCGCATCGCCTCGGGGAACGCCTCGATCCGACCCGACGGCGTGCGCAGCAGATCCGGGATCCGATCGGGCTGGAGCTCGCCGAGGTCGACCCCGTGCGGGTGAGCCTCCAGCTGAGCCAGCGTCAAACCGTCGGGGTCGGCACCGAAGCCGTCCCCGAACGGCCCGGTTCGGAGTTGGATGTCGAGCAGGCGTTCCGGCCCGCGGCGATCCGAGACCGAAGCCAGGATCTCGTGCACGTCCCGATCGTGCACCTTGCCGTACGCGTCGCTCACGGCGGACTCGACGAACGCGGAGGCGATCTGATCATCGACGGTGTGGATGTCGGCGTCGACACCGGCTCCGGAGACGACCGTTGCGAGTCGCAGGACGATCTCCCATTCTGCCGGTTGGCCCTCGTCGAGCGGGAGGACCTCGGGTGAGTAGTTGGCGACGTTGCGCACGGCGAAGTTGAGCAGCGCGAGGTCGTAGTGCGACTTCTGGAGCACCGACGGCGGCGGGAGGATGACGTCGGCGTGTCGAGTCGTCTCGTTGACGTACGGGTCGACGGAGATCATGAATTCGAGCGATGCCAGCGCGGCGTCGAGCCGGTCGGAGTTCGGGTTGGACGACACCGGGTTGCCGCCGACGGTCACGAGCGCTCGCACTCGGCCCTCACCTGGTGTCTCGATCTCCTCGGGGAGCGCGTTCACGGGAAACTCGCCGAACGTCTCGGGTCGCCGACCGACCCGACTCAGCACCCGCCCCGTGCGCACCCCGCGACCGGTGCCGGGTCGGCCCTTCGTCGACGGTTGACCGGCCGCGCCGGTCGTGAACATCGCCCCGCCGATACGGTCGAGGTTCCCCGACAGCAGGTTGACGATGTCGACGAGCCACGACGCCAGCGTGCCGAACTCTTGGGTGCACGTGCCGATGCGTCCGTAGACGGCCGCCGTGGGCGCGTCGCAGAGGTCGCGTGCGAGCTGACTGATGGTGTCGGCGTCGATGCCGCAGACGGGTGCGACGGCTTCGACGGTGTACGGCGTGAGCGCCGCGACGAGATCTTCGAGCCCGGCCGTGTGCTCGGCGAGTCGCCCGGAGCTCGCCAGATGCTCGGTGACGATGGTGGTCGAGATCGCTGCGAGGAGGTGGGCGTCGGTGCCGGGCCGGATCGCGATGTGTCGGTCGGCGCGCTCTGCGGTCTCGCTCCGCCGCGGATCGACGCACACCACCGTGCCACCGCGCTCCTGGATGCGCTCGAGTCGACCGGGGAAGTCGGGTGCCGTGCACAACGACCCGTTCGAGGCGTACGGGTTGGCGCCGAGCATGAGCAGGAAGTCGGTGCGGTCGAGGTCGGGGACGGGCACCGTCACCGAGCCGAACATCATCGCTGCCGACAGCTCCTTGGGTCGCTGGTCGACGGTGGACGCGGAGAACCGGTTGCGTGTTCCGAGCGCGGTGATCAGCGTCCGGTTGTAGAACATCGGCCCGATGCTGTGCGCGGTCGGGTTGCCGAGATAGATCGCACACGCATCCCGGCCGTGCTCGGCGAGGATCGGGAGCAGGCCGGCCTCGATCGTCGCGAAGGCTTCGTCCCAGTCGACCTCGACGAACTCGCCGTCACGTTTCACGACCGGACGTCGCAGTCGGTCGGGATCATCGTGGAGGTGACCGAGCGTCGAGCCCTTCGGGCAGATGTATCCCCGGGAGAAGACATCGTCACGATCCCCGCGGATCCGCTTGACCGTGCCGGTGGCGGTGTCGTCGTCGGTGTTGTCGGACAGCGTGATCTCGAGCCCGCACCCTGCCTCGCACAGCGGGCAGGTGCGGTAGGTGAGTCGGTTTCCGTTCGTGGACGTCATGACAGTCCCTCCGGCCGCGACGCCAACATCGCGACGGGTGATCCAAACGTGGCGGACGGGAGCGAACGGGTGGCGGTGGCGTCCGACACGACGGTCGATTCGAAGCCGGGATCGATCGCCGCCCGAGCCGTGGCGCTGACACACGTATGGGCCGTGAACCCGGTCAGGGTCACTGGTGGAGCTCCGGCGGCGGAACGGAGCGTGAAAGGCGACATTGGGTCCACGGCCTCATCCTCGCGTACCTACGAATCGGGCGCGCTGGCGGACCGGCCGCTCCCGTGTCGTCGTCGTGCAGCTCTGGTAGCGGGAGTCACGTCTTCCGCATGGACGCGATGGTGCGCCCGGCGCCCCACTCGTTGGCCTCCAGCGCTCGGAGGATGCCGACCAGGTTGCGGTCGCGGATGCGTTCCAGCTCACGAACGCCGTAGGCGCCCGACTGGTCGTCGGACTGGGTGGCGATCGTGTCGATCAGCTCGTCGGTCAGTTCCGGGACGTCCATCAGCTTGGTCCACGGCCATGACAGGCACTCGCCGAACTGACCGATGAAATGACGCATGCCGCCGGCGCCCCCGGCGATTCGGTAGGTCTCGAACAGCCCCATCTGCGCCCACCGCAGGCCGAACCCGTAGCGGATCGCATCGTCGATCTCCTCGGTCGTCGCGACGCCGTCGTTCACCAGCCACAGCGCCTCCCGCCAGACCGCCTCGAGCAACCGATCGGCGATGTGGGCGTCGATCTCGGCACGGACGCGGAGCGGATGCATGCCGAGCGATCGGTACCACCCCATGGCGCGCTCGATCACGTCGGGATCGGTCGAGGCGCCTCCGACGACCTCGACGAGCGGGAGGAGGTACACCGGGTTGAAGGGGTGGCCGACGATCAGCCGCTCCGGCCGGGCGAGCGGCTCGGCGAGCACCGACGGCCGGAACCCAGACGTCGACGATGCCACCACAGCCGTCGGCGGCACGCTCGCGTCGATCGCGGCGAGGGTCTCGTGCTTCAACTCGATCCGCTCGGGCACGCTCTCCACCACGAACTGGGCGTCGTCACACGCCGCCTCGATCGAGTCGCTGATCGTGAGCGCACCAACCGAAGACGGTGGCGGTGCCACGCCGAGCTCGTCCCAGGCAGCCGTCGCATTGGCATGCACCTCGTCGATCACCGAACGGGCATGCGGTGACGGGTCGTAGCACTGCACGTCGACGCCGTTGAGTCGGAGGCGGGCGACCCAACCCGCACCGATCACGCCGCACCCGATCGCGGTGGCGCGGTCGAACGGTTCATCCATGCCGGGTGAGCTTCAGATCCGAGCGGACCTCGTCCGGGCCCTTCAGGCCGAAACCGATTCGTTCGAGGATCTCGACCGCCCGGGTGACGAGATCGGCGTTCGACGCGAGCTGACCCCGTCCGAGGTAGAGGTTGTCCTCCAACCCGACCCTGATGTTGCCGCCGGCGATCGCGGCGAGCGCCACGTACTCCATCTGTCGGCGACCGAGGGAGAATGCACTCCACGTCCACGAGTCGGGCACGTTGTTGACCATCGCCATGAAGGTGTTCAGATCGGGTGGAGCGCCCCACGGCACGCCCATGCAGAGCTGGATCATCACCGGGTCGTCGATGAGGCCCTCTTCGGCGAGTGCCTTCGACTGCCAGAGGTGGCCGGTGTCGAACGCCTCGATTTCGGGCCGGACGCCCAACTGCTGGATCTGACGTGCCATCTCCTTCAGCGTCGCGGTGCTGTTCGTCATGACGTAGTCGCCCTCGCCGAAGTTCATCGTGCCGCAATCCAGGGTGCAGATCTCCGGTTGCAGCCGACGGACGTGATCGAGCCGCTCGGTTGCGCCGACGAGGTCGGTTCCGGCTTCGTCGACCGGGAACGGCCGCTCCGCCGAGCCGAACGTGAGATCGCCACCCATCCCGGCGGTGAGGTTGATCACGACGTCGACATCGGAGGCTCGAACCCGTTCGACGACCTCGGCGTAGAGCCCGGTATCGCGGGATCCGGCCCCGGTGATCGGGTCTCGCACGTGGATGTGCACCACGGCCGCGCCTGCCCGGGCCGCAGCGATGCAGTCGGCGGCGATCTGGTCGGGTGCCACGGGCACCCGGTCGCTCTTGCCGGTGGTGTCGCCGCTCCCGGTGACGGCACAGGTGATGAACACCGAGCTCATGCTGGAACCTCCGGGTCGTGGTCGTGGTCGTGGTCGTGGTCGTGGTCGTGGTCGTGGCGAGGTGGGCGCTCCGGCGGAGCACGCGCAGCCGCGAGAAGACGTCGTCGTGGTCGGCGTAGCAGCCGCGCAGATGCCGCGACCCACCACTCTCGAACGAGTCACGTCCGTGCAGGACGCGCCGGTTGTCGAACCCGACGAGGTCGCCGGGGCGGAACGGCGACACGATCTGGAATCGTGGGTCGCGCGCCACCTCGGCGAAGATGCGCAGCGACTCGTACGCACGAGGGATGTCGGCGTCGGCCATGTGGGGTGCGCTGCGGACCGGGTAGAACGCACGGAGGGTCAACGGTTGGTGGGCGGAGCCGCGGTCGATGATCGGGCCGATCCAACGGTGTTCGGCGTCGGGGGAGCGGTTCATGAAGACCCATTCGAGCGTGGTGAGCGCCGCGTACGCGTCCGGGTGCTCCGTGCGGATCGCGTCGACGACGGCGAGGCCGTCGGACATCCGTGATCGTCCTCCCGCCACGGTGTTCTCGATGCAGTGCAGGAACTGGTAGCCGGGGGGTACTTCGCGGGTGGGTAGGTCGGTGTGCTGCCCGAGGTCGAGACCGGTGTTCGCGGTCGAGTCCGGATCGACCTTGGCCCGAACGCTCCAGACCGGCCCGAAGTTGGTGTCGCGGATCGGTCCCACCCGCGCGACGAGACGACCGACGAAGTCGGGGTCGGTCGGGGTCGCGGTGAGTCGGCAGAGTCCGTATCGAACGAGCAGGGTGAGCCATTCCTCGAGGACGGCGTCGTCGTCGAGGATGCGTGAGCCGTCGATGGTCGGCAGGTCTGCGAGATCGGCGGTCGTCCACACGACCGTCTCGGGCAGGGGCGCCGCGGGGACGTGTCGTTGCTCGGCGACGTAGCGGAGCCAGCCGGGATGCACGCGGCCGCAGGCGCCGTCGGACCACCTCAGCACGAGGGCACCGGCAGGATCGACGTCGGCGTGACGAAGGTCGTCGGCGCGAGGGAGATCGCGCGGTTCGAGCGTCGACTCCCTGCTCGATGGTTCGAGGCCATGACCGTCTGCGTTCTCGGCGAGCCAGAGCGAGAAGGCGTCGAACTCGAAGCCGTCCGGCCACCGCACGTGGACGAACCCGTCGACGATGGAGGCCTCGGCGAGCCCCTGCCAGTCATGCGGGATGAAGTCGGGCGTGCGAGGCATCGGTTGCATGGATCGCCTTCCTGTACGTCCTCATCCGTCCCGTTCAGTAGGACGTCCCGTTCGAGTGTACGCTCAGCGTATGGCGGAGTTCGAGGAGGCGTCAAGGCCCAGCGGGCCGGTCGATCGGGCCTTCGGCCTGCTCCAGCTCGTCGTGGCGGCCGGAGAGCCGGTGGGGGTGCGCGAACTGGCGCGACGCGCCGGGCTCGCGCGCTCCACGACGTCGCGCATGCTCGGGATCCTCGGCGACCTCGGCATGGTCGAACGGGACGACACCGGCGCGGCCCGCCCCGGCGCCGGCCTTGCGACCCTCACCCGGCAGGTGCGTCGTTCCCCGGCGGTCCTGCGAGATCAACTCCGACCACTGACCGTCGAGCTCGAACGGGCCCACGGCGAGAACGCTGCCGTCGGGATCGACGACGGTGATGGCTTCTTGTACCTCGACAGCGCGCGGGTTCCGGCGGCGGTGCAGGTCGCCGACCCCGCCGGACAGTCGTTCCCGTTCCACCTCGTCGCGCCCGGGCTGGTGGTCATGTCAGCCTGGTCGCAGCACCGGTTGGCCGACTACCTCGCGGCTCCGCTCGTTCGAGCGACCGAGCACTCGGTCACCGACCCGGTCGAGATCCGACGACGTCTCGAACGGATCCGGCACGATGGCTTTGCGTGGACCGACCAGGAGCTCGATCTCGAGGTCAACGGTCTGGCGGTGCCGATCACCGGCAGCGACGGGCGGGTGATCGGTGCCGCCACGCTCTACGGACCCGCGTATCGGTTGTCGGCGCACGTACGCCCCGAGCTCGGTGACGCCTTGGCTCGCCTCGTCGTGGATCGGACGGCAGGGCTTCGCGTCAGCTGAGCGTCGATTCGCGGTTGACACGCGTCGCGACGAGCTCGACGGCGACAACGACGACGAGGCCGACGACCACCAGCAGGATCGGGACGACGACGTCGTCCGCCGGGGCGGCCAGACGCGTCGAGTTGGTGCCACCCGGCCATGGCCACAACACGCGCAACGAGCCGAGCATCAAGCCGATCATCGCGGAGATCATCAGGTCGTGGTGGTGTTCGAGAAGCCAGTTGAGCAGGCTGGAGAAGACGGCGAGACCGATCACGCAACCGATCGCAGTGGCGACGAGCGGCAGGAGCTCCCGGTCGTTGACGGCCCCCAGCACCTCGGTGTACATCCCGATCATCACGAGGATGAACGACCCCGAGATGCCTGGCAGGATCATCGCGCAGATCGCCAGGGCGCCGGCCAGGAAGAACACCCACCACGGCTTGGTCACGATCTCGAGCGCATCGTCGGCGACCTCGGTCTCGGCACGCAGGCCGAGCACGAGGAACAGCGCTGCCGCGACGACGAACATCATCGCCAGTTCGCCCACGTTCACCTTCGGGATGAGCCGCCAGGCCACGATCGCCGATCCGGCGACGAGACCGAAGAACAGACCGGCCATCCGCACCGGATGATCGTGCAGCAGGCGCTCGATGATCGAGGAGAGCGCTGCGATGGCGAGCAGCACCCCGCCGAGGAGGGAAAGCAACCACACCCACTCGACCCGTCGGAGGGTCGGGACGACGCTGGCGAGGTTGCCGGTCACGACGGCCTTCAGCGCCTGTGCGCCGGTGTGGACGTTCTCGATCAGCCGTTCGTAGATCCCGAGGACGAGGGCCACCGTGCCGCCCGAAACGCCAGGGACGATGTCCGCGGCTCCCATTGCGAAGCCGCGTGCGATCTGAGCGGGAGGGGTGGGGATGGGCACGGGTGGCGAGGCTACTGGCGGCGAAGCGCCGCCCACTCACATCAGACAGAGGCTCCACGGCTCGAGGAGGATGATCGATCCCAGGCCGATCACGCCGGCGATTCCGACGAACGTCCACCACACACCGGCCGGGCGATCGACACGTCGGTACCTCGATCCGGCCCACGCCGGCCCGGCGATCCAGAACAGCGTGGCGATCGACATCCATCCTCGCGCACCCATGAGGTCGGACGCCGACACCGAGTTGGTCGAGCAGTACGACACGGACAACGCCGCGATCACGGAGACGACGGCGAAGACGGCTCCACCGATCAGGAGACCGACGACGCCCAGAGTGGTCGCGACTCCCGTCTTCGGATCGCGGGACGGCGGGATGACCGGCACCGTTGCCGGCGCAGGCCAGACGGGTTGGGATCGGTCGGTACTCGGAAGGTCCTCGGTCTGCATGTGATCCACGTTCGTGGATTGCACCGCGGAGCGGTATCCGGAGAACTCCCCACGACACCCTGGGGGTGCCCGTGCTCAGCCGGGTGCGACCTCGAAACGAGCCGGCAGTGTGACATCGAGGAGCTCGCACTCAGGGGTCGGATCGGTCAGCCGGTAACGCACGCCGCCAGGGATCGCGACGCTGGCGCCATCTGCGAGCATGACCGGTTCACGGTCGCCGACCGCCAAGCACACCTCACCACGCACGACGACGAGTTGCGCGAATTCGGTGTCGTGCGCCATCCAGCGGTCGCCGGCCTCGGCCGAGTCGGCGACCGGTCGCACGACGCGGACCCCGGCGAGGCCGCGCGTCGCGTCGCCGATCCCGGTGTCGCGGAACTCCCAGCCCTCGGCTCGCCACGGTTGATAGCTCGCTTCGGCGGCGATGTGCCGAACGAAGCGCTGCCCGCCGAAATCGCGATCGGGATCGACGACGGGCGTCGGCAACGTGATCGAGTGATCGGCGATCGTCTCGTGCTCGGCCGGGCAGCCGATCTCGATCACCTCGAGCCCGGGCGAGCTCTCGAGGACCCGGTGGCGGATCTCCGGTGGCTGCAGCACCGCATCGCCGGTCTCCAGGACGAACGGTTCGCCCTGATCTTCGTACACGACTCGCACCCAACCGGCTGTGACGAAGATGAACTGGAAACGGATCTTGTGGAAGTGGACGTAGTCGGGAACCGGGCCGCCGTCGGGGATGGTGATGTGCGAGGCGATGAACCGGCCACCCCACCGGTCGGGCAGGAGATCGCGATAGTGCATGCCGGCTCGGCCGACGCCGACGTCACCGTGTCCGTCGGTCACGACCAGGGATGGAACGCTGTCGGGGAGTGCGTAGGTGCGCGTGTACGGGCGGAACTCGAGCACCGATCCGCCGGGGAGCTCGACCGAACCGCTGCGTTCGTCGGTGAGCAGGTGTAGGCGGACGGGTGCCGGCGCGGCGGTCCGCTCGAGTCGGATCCGCACACCGTGTCCGGAGACGATGGCCGTCGACGGGGCATCGGCCGGGAAGATGGCGTCGATCCGGAACCCGTGCTCGGTCGTGAGCGCCGACAGGTCGTCGTCGAACGCCGGCGTCCCGGCGACGACATGGGTGTCGCGTATCACTGACCCCAGTAACCGCGGAGGCCGGGGATGTGCCGACGGACCGCACCGTCGTCACCGAAGACGATCACGTGCACCGTCTGCAGCAGGCCGTGTTCGGTCTCGACCAGCGCATCCCACATCAACACATCGTCGGCCTCGCGCAGCTGATCGACCGAGCGCAGCGCGAGTCCCGGGTTTCGCGCGAGGAAATCGCGGAAGTAGTCGGCGATCTGCTCCGGGGTGTCGGCAACTCCGTCGTAGCGGATGATCTCGCCGTCGGGTTCGTAGAGCGCCAGCACGCCGTCGATGTCGCCGACAGCGAGGAGCTCGTAGAACCGCTCGACGAACGCGTGCTTCGTACTCATCGCGCCATCGTACGTCACGCCCACCAGACGTTCGACCGCAACGCGAGTCCACTGACGACGACCAGGACTCCGCACTCCACTACCTGCTCGATCGCGCCGAGCACGTCGCCGGCCAGACCACCGATCTTTCGAACGGCGAGCCAACCGGTCGCCGCCGTCGCGACGACGGCCGTGACGACGAGCACCGCGACCCACCAGCCGACCGCGAGGGCCGTGATCGCGATGCCACCCGCCACGGCGAACGCGGCCGTCGATCGCCGCATCTCGCGTGCCGCTTCGGCGCCGAGGCCGCTCTCGGTGGCCGGTCGGATCGACCACAGCGCCGCGATGATCGCAGTGCGCCCCAGGACGTGAGCGGCGATGAATCCAGCGAAGACGGACCCGGGCGCCACCAACGACGCTGCGGCCACCACCCGCATCACCACCGACGCGCACAGCGCAGCGACGCCGTAGGTGCCATGGCGGGAATCCTTCAGGATCTCGAAGCGCTGCTCGCGTGTCCACCCGCCGCCGAACGCGTCGGCGATGTCGGCGAGCCCGTCTTCGTGGAACGCGCCCGTGAGTACGAGGCCGACGACGACCGCGATGGCGGCCGCAACCGTGGGAGGCACGAGTTCCTGGAGGCCGGTTGCGAGTCCACCGATCACAGAGCCGATCAACAGACCTGCGACCGGGAACCAGGGCACCGAGCGAGCGTGCGGAATCGCGCGACGGGTCGATATCGGGATCCGGGTGAGGAACTGGAGCGCGCCGATCAGGCCCGTCACTCGCCGAACCACTCCGCGAAGGTCGGCACCTCGACGACGGCGGCGCACGCCATCCGTATCAGCGGCACGGCCGCGACAGCGCCGCTGCCCTCGCCGAGTCGCATGCCGAGGTCGAGTAGGGGAGCAGCGCCCAGGTGGTCGAGCAGCCGACGGTGGCCCGGCTCGGCCGAGCAGTGTCCCACGATGCAGTGATCGAGGGCTCCGGGCCGAGCCGCGTGCAGCGGAAGGACCGCCGATGTCGCGACGTACCCGTCGAGCACGATCGGCACCGACCGTTGCCGAGCACGGATGCACGCCGCCGCCATGCCGGTCAACTCGGCGCCCCCGATCTCTCGCATGATCTCGAGCGGGTCGGTCATCGCGGCGACTCGCCCGGCTGCCTGCTCGACCGCGGCCCGCTTTCGGTCGAGACCGTCGTCGTCGACGCCGGTGCCGCGCCCGACCCAGCCGGAGGCCGAGCCTCCGAGCAGCGCGGCGGCGAGAGCCGCGGACACCGTGGTGTTGCCGATCCCGAGCTCACCGAGCACCAGCAGATCCGATCCATCGTCGATCGCACGGTCGACTGCGTCGAATGCCGTTGCGGCGATCTCGTCGAATCTCTCCGGTGACATCGCAGGCTCGAACCGGATGTCACCGGTCGGACGTCCGACGCCGACATCGACGACCTCGAGGGTCGCTCCCACCGAGCGTGCGAGGACGTTGACGGTGGCTCGGCCGGCGCCGACGGCGGCGAGCATCGCCGCGGTGACGTCGGTCGGGTAGGCACTGACGCCGGCGGCGGCAACACCGTGGTCGGCTGCGAACACGACGACCGACGGCCGATCGACCGATGGTCGGGTCGTCCGGTGCCAGGCGGCGATGTGGGACGCGAGGTCATCGAGTCGCTGCAAGGCGCCGGGCGGACGAAGCACCTGGGAAGCACGGTCGACGACGGCGGCAGCCGACTCGTCGTCGCCGTCGGGCAGCGAGCGCAGCGCCGTGTGCAGGAGACTCATCGGTCCGGGACGTCGCGATCAGACGAGGAGGTCGTCGGGGTCGTGGAGCGCCAGAGCCCGTCCGGCGACGAGGAACAGCGCCCGATCGGCTGCGGCCACCCACGACTGGTTGAGCCGGCCGAGCTGGTCGCGGTAGGAGCGAGCGAGGGGATGGTCCGGCACGATGCCCGAGCCGACCTCGTTCGAGATCACGATCGTGTCGCCACTGCGGCTCCGGACCGCAGCGATCGCGGCGGCGTTCGCGTCGTCGATCTCGCTGTCGCCCCGACCGTGGTGCACGAGGTTGCCCAGCCACACGGTCAGGCAGTCGACGATCACCAACCCATCGTGACCGCTGACCGCGTCGGCGAGATCGAGTTCCTCCTCCACCGTGGTCCAGTGCGGGGGTCGCTCGGCCCGATGCGCGGAGATGCGCATGTCGAGATCGTCGTCGCCATCGATCCGTGGGCTGGTCGCCACGTAGATGACCGGACCGCGGTGCCGTTGGCCGAGACGGACGGCGAGGGAGCTCTTGCCGGACCGCGCACCGCCGAGCAAGACGGTCAGCACCGGCGCACCGCGTCAGTAGTCGATGCCGCGCTTGGCACGGATGCCCTGCTGGTAGGCGTGCTTGATCTCGGTCATCTCCGTCACCGTGTCGGCGATCTCGATCAGCTCGCCGGGGGCGTCGCGTCCGGTGATCACGATGTTGACGTGTTCGGGCCGTCCGGTGATCGCGGCAACGACGTCGGCCACGTCCACCCAGCCCCACGAGCACAGGTAGGTGAGCTCGTCGAGGATGATGAGTTGATGGTGGCCCTCGGTGATGAGATCCCTCGCCGTGTCCCAACCGCGCCGTGCGTGGGCGATGTCCTGGTCGAGATCATCGGAGTCCCAGGTGAAGCCGTCTCCGAACGCGTGCCAATCGACGCCGAGCCGGTGGCCCATCTGCTCCTCGCCGACCTTCCAGTCGCTCGACTTGATGAACTGAGCGACAGCGACCCTCCAATCGACGGCCAGCGCACGCAACATGACGCCGAACGCCGCCGAGCTCTTCCCCTTGCCGTTGCCGGTGTTCACGAGGACGAGTGACGCGGCCGAACGCAACCCATCCGGACGAGGATCCTCGGTGAGCGCCTCGGTGGTGTCGCCGGGTGCGGGGTCGGATCCGTCGGTCATCAGGCCGGGGAGCCTATTGGAATCCAACGGCGACCGCCCGACCGTGTAGCGTTTGGCCCGCACGGTTGGTGCGAAGTCCGGTGAGATCCCGGCGCTGTCCCGCAACGGTGGTTCCAGACGAGTCGAGGAGACGTTCTGGACGAGCCCGGTCGACCCCTTCCGTCGCGCGAAACCCAGACCCTCGAGGCAAGGGCGGTTCGCAGACCGGGCTTCCGGTCTCTGGCCCACTTGTCCTCCCGACGTGGAGGAACATCCATGCACATCAAAACGCTGGTCGGCATCGTCGCCGGTCTCGCGCTGATCACCGCAGCGTGCGGCGACGACGCCGCAGATGCGGAGGTCGACACCGGGGCCGTACCGGCAGCGATCATCTCGCTCTCGCCGACGGCGACCGAGATGTTGTACGCGATCGGTGCCGGCGATCAAGTGCTCGCCGTCGACGACTTCTCGAACCACCCGCCAGAGGCTGCGGCGAAGATGCCGGGGTTGTCCGGTTTCGAACCGAACGTCGAGGCGATCGCCGGGCTTGATCCCGATCTCGTCATCACCGACGGCACCAATGCCGATCTGCTCGCCCAACTGGACTCGCTCGCGATCGCCCATTGGGAAGGTCCGGCCGCGACCTCCTTCGACGACGTGTATGCCCAGATCGAACAGCTCGGCGCTGCCACCGGCCACGTCGCCGAGGCGGCCGAGCTCGTCGGCGAGATGCAAGCGGACGTCACGGCCGTCCAGGCGGCCCTGCCCGAGCTCGAGGAGCCGCTGACGTACTACCACGAGCTCGACGACACCTACTTCTCGGTGACGAGCGACACGTTCATCGGCGCCGTCTACGCCGAGATCGGACTCGACAACATCGCCGACGAGGTCGGCGACGGGAACCCGTATCCCCAGCTCAACTCGGAGTTCATCATCGCCGAGAACCCCGATCTGATCTTCCTCGCGTGCACGAAGTACTGTGGCGAGACCGCCGAATCGGTCGCCGAGCGCCCTGGCTGGAGCGACATCGACGCATTGTCGACGGGCGGTGTCATCGAGATGGACGACGACATCGCCTCCCGATGGGGCCCGAGGATCGTCGACTACCTCGAGATCGTCGGCGCCGCGGTCGCCGAGGTCGCGACTCTGCAGGCGGCGGGCTGACCCGTGAACGTCGAGCAGCACGGTGACCGACGTCTGCGGATGGGTTGGATTCCGGCCGCGCTCGTCGTCGCGATCCTCGCCGGGCTGCTCGGGGCCATGATCGGCCCGGCCGGACCGGCCTGGTGGCGCGTGCCGCTCGCCCTGGCCGACCACCTGCCGGTCGTCTCGATCGACAGCGGTGTCTCCGATCGCGAGTGGTCGATCATCTGGAACATCCGAATGCCGCGGGTCGTGCTCGCCGGCCTCGTCGGGGCGATGCTCTCGGTCGGCGGTGCGAGCTACCAGGGGGTGTTCCGGAACCCGCTCGTCGATCCGTACCTGCTCGGCGCGGCCGCCGGAGCCGGCCTCGGCGCCACCCTCATGATCGCCATCTGGGGCGACGTCGGCTCCGGTTGGATCGTCGACCCCGTCCCGGCGGTGGCCTTCGTCTTCGCGCTCGGTGCCGTGGCGCTCACCTATCTGGTCGGGGCCTCCTTCGGGGGGTTGCGCACGACGGCGACGCTGGTGCTCGCCGGTGTCGCCATGGTGTCGTTGCTGACGGCGGTGCAGACGTTCGTGCTCCAGCGGAACTCGGAGGTCGTTCGTGAGGTCTACACGTGGATCCTCGGGCGGGTCGCGAACGCGACGTGGGACGACGTCGTGCTCGTCCTCCCGTACGTCACGGTGAGCTGCGTGGTGCTGTTCCTGCATCGCCGCCAGCTCGACGCGCTGCGGGTCGGCGACGAGGAGGCCACCACACTCGGTGTGCCGGTGACACGTGTGCGGCTGGTCGTCGTCGTCGCCGCCACGCTGGGTACGGCAGCCGTCGTCGCCGTGAGCGGGTTGATCGGTTTCGTCGGGCTCGTCGTGCCGCACATGGTGCGCCTGGTCGCCGGTTCGAGCTACCGCCGGCTGATTCCGCTCACGATCTGCTTCGGTGCGACGTTCCTGATCCTCGCCGACATCCCCGGGCGGACCTTGACCGCCCCGGCCGAACTCCCGATCGGCGTCGTGACGGCGTTCGTCGGCGCGCCGTTCTTCATCGTGTTGCTCCGGACCCGGGATCTGGCGCGATGAGCTCGATCGAGTGCCGCGACCTCTCGGTCAGGTACGGCCGGCGCACGGTCGTCCGATCGTTCTCGGAGTCGGTGCGATCGGGGGAGTGGCTCGGGTTGATCGGGCCGAACGGGGCCGGCAAGTCGTCGCTGCTCAAGGCGATCGTCGGCGTCGTGCCGTCGAGCGGCGAGGTGCTCGTCGACGGCTCCCCGATCACGCTCCGCGCCCGCATGCGCAGGGCGGCGCTCGTCGCGTACGTGCCACAGGACCCGCTCCTGCCCTCCGACATGACCGGCTTCGAGTACGTCCTGCTCGGCCGGACGCCGTACATCGGGTACTTCGCCACCGCGTCCAGACACGACCGTGCCATGGTGGCCGACGTGCTCGACCGGCTCGAGCTGTCGTCGTTCGCCGATCGCAAACTCGGTCAGCTCAGCGGTGGCGAGCGACAACGACTGGTGATCGCCCGCGCGCTCGCGACCGAGGCGCCGATCCTCCTGCTCGACGAGCCGACGAGCGCGCTCGACATCGGGCATCAGCAGCAGGCGCTCGAGTTGGTCGCCCGTCTGCGCCACGACCACGGGCTGACGGTCATCTCGGCGATGCACGACCTGACGCTGGCCGGCCTCTACAGCGATCGGCTCGTGCTCATGCACGAGGGAACGGTCGTCGCGAAGGGCGAGCCGGCGGCGGTGCTGAGGCCGGAGACGCTCGCCGAGTTCTACGGCGTGCGAGTCACCGTGCACCACGAGCCCGATGGCACGGTGGTGGTCATCCCCCGCCGGTAGCAGGATGCGGGGGAGCGGTCGACCTGGATGAACGAGACGAACGCATGGTCATCAGAGCGGGTGCCCCACAGACGGCGGCGCGTCATGACCTCCATCATCCAGCCGGCTCGTGCCGAGCTCGCCCTCCGGATCGCCAGGGTGTTCAGCGACGGTGTCGGAACAGCGTCGCCAGGAACTGCTGTGCGACGCCACTCGGTGCGATGTGTCGTTCGAGCTCGCTCGTGACGAGCTCGAAGTCGTCGCCGAGCGTCTCTCGCATCAAGTCGATGTCGTAACGCCGCACGGGCAATCCGCTGCACTGCTCGGGGCCGTCCGGCCCGAACGTCGCCAGCACGAGGTGGCCTCCATCGGCGAGAGCACACCGGAGCGTCGACAGGTAGCGCTCTCGATCGGCGGAGCCGATGAGGAAGTGGAACACCGCGCGGTCGTGCCAGATGTCGAAGGTGCGGTCGAATGACGTCGTGGTGATGTCGGCGACCGTCCAGGTCACGTCGTCGGCTCTCGGTCCGAGGCGGGCTCGTGCGAGCTCCAGACTGTGCGCTGCGATGTCGACGACCGTGATGTCGCGATGCCCGTCGGCAAGCAGGTGGTCGACGAGCCGGGAGGCACCACCCCCGACATCGACGATGCCCGAGGTGGGCTGGGCCACCGTGGCGATCAGCCGACGTGATACGGCGAGGTCGGGTTGGAACCACGTGACGGTGTCGGGATCGCGTCCGGCCCACACCTGGTTCCAGTGTCCTGCCGCGGCGGGATCGGGCGCGCTCATCGACGTCCACCGTACGCTCTTGTCCGTACAGAATCGACCGATCGTTCCGGAACGATCCGGAACGGTCCAGTCGACGCCGGGCTCGAGATCACGGCAGAATATGTCGCCCGATGTTCCGCCGCCGTACCAACCTCCAGCAGCCCGCCTGGCGAGCACAAGTCGATCGCGCGCGGCGGTTGATCGCGTCGCGGCGACCGCCGGCCTGGATCCTGGAACGGATGGCGACACTCGAGCGCTTGCTCGCCGACTCCGAGGTCGATCACGACCGCCTGGCATCGTCCGTCGACCAGCTCGACATCGAGCGTGCCCGCGACGAGCTGAAGTCAGCGCTCCGATTCGCTGACGGTTCGCCGGCACACTGCGAGCTGATCGGTTCGCTGCGCCGACGGTACGAGACGATCAACGAACTGATCAACCGGCAGTCGGCGCTGCGTGCGGCGATCGATCGCACCGTCGTCGACCTCGAGCTGCTCGCCGCCCGGAGTGTCGAGCTCGGATCGCGGGACGACTTGTGGCGACTCGACGAGTCCGTTCGACGATTGCAGCATGACGTGGACGCTCTCGAGCTCGCCCATCGCGAGGTCGAGGCGATCTGATCGGCTCCCCCGCACCTACCCAGAGGTGATCACCGATGCACTTCCCGCTGTGTCTCGGCAGCCCGCTCGAACCGAGGTTCGCCCGTGGGACCGAAGTCGACATCTGCCCCCGGTGCCGCGGCATCTGGCTCGATCGTGGTGAGCTCGACCGTCTTCTCGACGGTTCCCACGAGAGGGACGAGAAGAACGAGAAGAGCCAGCAGGAGCCGACGAAGTCGAAGAAGCCGAAGAAGCCGAAGAGCAGGGCGAAGCGACTGGCCGATCTGTTCGAGGAGGTCCTCGACCTCTGATCAGCCGACGACCGTGACGATCACGACACCGGCGAGCACGAGGCCACTGGCGGCGTAGTCGGCCCGCGTGTGTCGCTCGCCGAGCGTGACGTGTGCGATCGCGAACGCGATGATGAGCTCGATCTGGCCGAGGGTGCGAACCTTGGCGGCGGTCTCCAGCGTGAAGGCCCATGCCCATCCGATCGAACCGAGCAGGCTGAACACGCCGACCCAGAGCGCCGGTCGCCATGCATGGGCGGTTCGCGTGAGCTCGCCGGGGTCGGTGACGACGAACCACGTGACGTTGAGGGCGGTCTGGGTCAGGAGGAGGATCGTGAGCGTCAGCACCGCACGGTCGAACGAGGGCGCGCCCGTCAGCTCCTGCGACGCCGTTCTGATGCCGATGGCAGCTCCGGCGAATCCGGCCCCGGCGAGCAAGCCCATGTTGGCGGCCGGGTCGCCAGCGCGCCGGAGCAGGCTCGGCAGCGACCCCTTCGACGCCAACCACGCGACACCGACGGTCGCGAGGAGCGCGCCGACCCAGCCGAGCGGCCGGAGCCCGGCACCGACGCCGATCAGGCCGAGTGCGGCGACGATCAGCACCTCGGCCTTCGAATAGACGGTGCCGACAGCGAAGTCACGAAGTTTGAACGAGGTGAGCAGTGCGACGGTGGCGACGATCTGCGAGACGCCGGCGACGACGATGATCCACCAGAAGCGGCCGGAGACCGCCGGCACGTCGCGACCGAGGAGCAGGAACAGCGCGGCGCTCAGCGCGACCGCGAGTGGGGCTCCGTAGGCATAGCGAACGAACCCGGCGGCGTTGGTCGAGAGCACGGATCGGAGCTCGTGCTGGCGCGACGTCCGCAGGATCTGGAACGTCGCTGCGGCGAGCGTGATCGGAATCCACATGCTGTCTCGACATTCGGGATGGTTCACCCGGTACGTGGGATGATAGCCCGTGTGCGGCTGTCAGGCGATCTCGGACCCGTCAGGGCGGTAGGTGTGCCATGCGCCTCGTGGGTCGCGCCAGGTCGTGTAGCCGCGATTCTTGAATCGGTTGTGGCGCGCGCAGAGCGGTCCACCGTTGCCGGGGTCGGTCGGACCGCCCCTCGCGAACTCGATCGTGTGATCCGCTTGACTGCGCCTGGCTCGGACTCGGCAGCCAGGATGCGTACATCGCGTCGACTGCGACAGGATCGCTTGGCGAGCAGCGCCTGAGAACAACCGCCGACGGCGACCCCAGCGGATCGGCACGCCGTGGTCGTCGTGGATCACAAAGCGCACGTAGCCCTCGATCATCAGCTGGAACACCGTCTGCGGGTCGATCGGGTCCCCGGTGTCGGCCTCGCACCTGCGCTCGGTGACGAGGGCGCCACGGGTCTCGAACGGATCGACGAAGCGCTCGGGGAACAGCTCGGCCTCGACCATCAGATCCGAGAACGTGTGATGGTCGAGGTGGACGTTCGTGACGGGCTCGGGCGGACGCGCCCCCGGCGGCGTCGATGCCGCCGCCAGGAAGATCTTGGTGATCGCGTCCGCCCGTCGCTGGGCGTCGGTGCGCGGCATCAGGGATGCGCACGCAGCATCGCCGTGAGCGGCGATCGTCGCGTCCCAGTCCGCATGCCATTCGGAGTGGACGAACTGATCGAAGATCTCGCGGTTCTGCACCCCGTCGAACTCGCCCCATTGAGCCGCCAGGTGGCCGACACCGTCCCAGACGACGACGTGGGCGCTGCGGTTGGCATGGTTCATCTCGGTATCGCGATGTGCGCCGTCGCTGTCGGCGTTGCGTTCCCAGGTGCGTACGGTGATCTTGAGGTCGTCGAACTCACGCCGACACGCCTCGCTCAACAGGGTGCCCACGACGGATTCGATCTCGTCACCGCAGCGCGGATTGGCGTGAGCGCGGGCGATCTCGGTGATGTTGGCCACCGACGCCCGGGCGTCGAGCAGGATCTCACCGGCGTCACGGAACCGATCCGTCAGCCGGGCGATCCAGGTTCGTTCCTTGCACTCCCGATCCGACCAGCCGACCGCCACTCTGAGCAGCCCCCGCATCGAAGCGTGACCATCGGCTCGGTACGCCTTCCGGCGATCGAGCTCGGCCAGAACGATCGCCGTCTCGCCTTCGACCCCCCTGCGGACACCCTCCAGCTCACGCAACCGTTGAACGAGCTCGTCATCGGCGGCTCCCGCTACCCGCTCGGCGGCATCGGTGTACATGCCTCCATCATGACGAGGGGGTGTTACAGCGAAGACGGACGGCGAACCACACAGCGGTTCGCCGCCCGGTAGCTCTCGTCAGCCCTCGAAGTAGCCGTTCATGTCGGCGATGATGTGAGTGGCGGTCTTGGTGAAGATGCACACCTTGCCGTCGACGCCGACCTTGGCGATCACCGTGTTGCCGACGGTCTGGCCGGCGACGTAGTTGAGGTTCGATGCGGTCGGTCGATCGATGCCGCACGGGAACGCGGTCACGTATCCCGGGCCTTGTGGCCCGTAGACGGTCAGGTTGAGCACGACGGCGCCGGCATCGCCGACCACGCCGGCGCGGCCGGCGACCTGCAGCTCTGTGACCGACTCGGCGTCTCGCAGCCCGATCCCGTTGAACTCGTCGTCGATCGTGGACCAACCAAGGCGTGTCTCGAGCAGTCGAGCAGGTACCAGCGAACCGTACCCCGATGCGTCTGGGAAGAAGCCCAGCACGTCAGCGACGATGTGGGTCGCGGTCTTGGTGAAGATGCACACCTTGCCGTCGACGCCGACCTTGGCGACCGCCACGTTGCCGATCGTCCGTCCGGCTGGGTAGTTGAGGTTCGATGCGGTCGGCCGATCGCTCCCGCACGGGAACGCGGTCACGTATCCCGGGCCTTGCGGATCGACGACCGTGAGGTTGAGCACGACGGCGCCGGCATCGTCGTCAACACCCGCCCGTCCGGCGACCTGCAGCTCGGTCACCGAGCCGGCGTCTCGCAGCCCGATCCCGTTGAACTCGTCGTCGAGCGTCGACCATCCCAGGCGTGTCTCGAGCAAGCGTGCCGGAACCAGCGAACCGTACGGTGACCCGGCGGGGAAGAACCCGTCCTTCACGTCGGCGACGATGTGGGTCGCGGTCTTGGTGAAGATGCACACCTTGCCGTCGACGCCGACCTTGGCGATCACCACGTTGGCGATCGTCTGGCCGGCTGGGTAGTTGAGGTTCGAGGCGGTCGGCCGATCGCTCCCGCACGGGAATGCGGTCACGTATCCCGGGCCCTGAGGATCGACGACGGTGAGATTGAGCACGACACCGGTCGCGTTCATCGGAACGCCCCCGCGGCCGCCGATCTGGAGCTCGGTGATGGAGCCGGCCGTTCGCATGCCGATCCCGCTGAACAAGCCATCGATCGTGGGCTCGCCTTCTCGAGTGTCGAGGATGCGGGCAGGTGTCGATGGCGTGAACACCGGTGGCGGCGGGTTGCTGCCGCGTTCGCTGAAGGTCACTTGTGCGGTCTGTGCGATGACGACGCCGTCGGCGGTTGCGGTGTAGGTGACGGTTTCCTCGACGGTGTCGGTGACGGTGAAGGTCACGACACCGTTGGCGTCCGATGGTCCGCTGGCAGCGGAGATGACCGACGATGTTCCGGCGTCGCTGGCGAGTGTGACGGTCTTGCCCGCGACGGGGTTGTCGTCCGTGGCGATCACGGTGACGGTCACCGTGGACGCGGTCGTCCCGTCGGCAGCGACCTCAGACGGGCTGGCCGTCACGGTCGATTTCGCGGCTGAGACGGGTGGTGGTGGCGGAACGTTCGCGAAGGTCACTTGTGCGGTCTGTGCGATGACGACGCCGTCGGCGGTTGCGGTGTAGGTGACGGTTTCCTCGACGGTGTCGGTGACGGTGAAGGTCACGACACCGTTGGCGTCCGATGGTCCGCTGGCAGCGGAGATGACCGACGATGTTCCGGCGTCGCTGGCGAGTGTGACGGTCTTGCCCGCGACGGGGTTGTCGTCCGTGGCGATCACGGTGACGGTCACCGTGGACGCGGTCGTCCCGTCGGCAGCGACCTCAGACGGGCTGGCCGTCACGGTCGATTTCGCGGCTGAGACGGGTGGTGGTGGCGGAACGTTCGCGAAGGTCACTTGTGCGGTCTGTGCGATGACGACGCCGTCGGCGGTTGCGGTGTAGGTGACGGTTTCCTCGACGGTGTCGGTGACGGTGAAGGTCACGACACCGTTGGCGTCCGATGGTCCGCTGGCAGCGGAGATGACCGACGATGTTCCGGCGTCGCTGGCGAGTGTGACGGTCTTGCCCGCGACGGGGTTGTCGTCCGTGGCGATCACGGTGACGGTCACCGTGGACGCGGTCGTCCCGTCGGCAGCGACCTCAGACGGGCTGGCCGTCACGGTCGATTTCGCTGCTGAGACGGGTGGTGGTGGCGGTGAGGCAGATCCGAACGGGCAGAGACTTCCGTCACCGACGATGTTGTAAGGACCGACCAGATTGCCGCCGCCACTGAAGCTGATGGACTGGATGGCGATCTGATATGCCCACCGTAGGGCGACGCAGACATCCCAACCCGTCTGTACGGCCGGCGGCCAAGGTGGAATTTCGACGGTCGCCTCGACGACTGCTGCCGCAGACAATCCGACGCCGATGTTGCCATCGATCGGATCGTTCAGACCGAGCTGCAGCCACAGCGGGCTGATGCTCAACGTCCCCTTCACTCCGGCCGTGATCTGCGTCGTGATGCAGTCCGAGTCCGTGACCGGAGCGTCATTCTCGTCGACGCAATTCGGGTCCGACTTCCCGAAAGCGCCGGTGTCGTCACGGCCGTCGACGGGAGGAACCCAACCACCTGTGAAGGAGTAGGTGCCCTTGGCGATCTTGATCTGCAGTGTGATACTGCCCTCGATCTGACCGCCGATGACGACGTATAGGCCGACGACGTTCGGGATGCTCAGACCGGGCAACGGAATCTCGATGCAGCCGCTGATGTTGGCCGCGAGCGTCAGATCGAAGGTGATCGGCTCCGTGACGGTCAGCGTGCCCGTGCCCACGATCGCTTGGGGAATGTTGGCATTGGAGTAGGACAGCCCGACGTCGGCGTCGACGCGCGCCCTACCAGCAATCGTGGCGGTGACTCCGACGGACGCCCCAGCCGCATTGCTCTGACCCTCGGCCAGTCCACATGCCGGGCTCGCCGGTCCGAGTGGGAAGTCATACGACGCGCTGATGGACGGCAGGTCCGACAAGTTGAAATCGGGGCCGGACTCGGGGAATGACTTCTGCGTGTTGTCCAGGTACAGGTACTCGTTCGCGCACCCGGTCAGGAGCACGGTGCAGTTCTGACTACTCAGACCCCTCACCGCATCGGCGGAGAAGACCGATACCCCGTAGTTCTGAGGGGTGCCCCCGGAGATGAACGCTGGCGGAACGACACGGAAGCTGTTGGGCGACACCGGGTCGGGCGTGATGTTCGTCGTCGCTGTGCCGTACCAACCGAGACCGATCTGGTAGCCGCCGAACCAGAATGCCTCCGGGGCGACGCTGCCCAATTCCGTCGTGATGACGACGTCGTTGCCGCCGGTCATGGGCCCGTACGGGGGTGTGACCGCCTGCACCTCGGGGACCGCACCGAGGGGAGCGATCGCCGTGCCGGTCACGGTCGCGCCGGGGATCGGATTGTCAGCTAGGTCGAACAACGTCACCGTGATCACGTCGCCCGGATTGACGAGATAGCCGATGCACGTCGCGCCAAGGTTGCCGACGCCCAGCACCAGCTCGGTCGGGCTCGACGCACCGATCACGACATAGCAGTCGTTGACCCAGCCATCGCCTCCAACACCACCGATGACGGCGCCCTGAGTCACATTGTTGACCTGAGCGAACTTGAACGTGTATTGGCCGAGCAGCGAGACCGGCGCGACCGGCAGGTCCTGACCGGTGATCACGATCGTCGACAGGGTGTTCGTCGCAAGGTCATTCGCCGGGTTGTGGGCAACGATCGGCTTGAGGTTCATCACCGGTGCCGCCTCGACCGGCGCACCCGGGGACGTGGCGACGATCCCGGTCAACGTCATGGCCATCGCTGCGACGAGGTGCGCAGACTTCCATCGGCGTGGGCCGAGGTTGCCACTTTCTCCTCGAGCACGGCGGGTGAAGTGCAGGTAATCCCGTAGATGCATGGCGGTGCCTCGGTTCTTGATCTTGCTTGTCATGAGTAGAGCACAAACAAGTGCCCATGTCTGCAGGACAACCGTCACACGCTCCACCATCATGCTGCGCCACGAACGGCCACATCGAGGAGCGATCCTGCTGGGCTCGATCACCTTCTCTTGTTCCGTGATCTCCTGTGACCAGGAAGAACGCTGATGTGAAGTGACCATTTGACGGAGTACTGCAGGGTGGTTGGGAGTCGGCATCGATCCGCGCCATCTTTCGCCGAATCTGAGTTCCTTGATGGGACATTGTCGACATTGTCGCCCTCCGTGTTGGCACGCCTTCGAGGTAGCAGAGAGGTAGCCGATCGTCGGTTTGTCGGCGCCGAGGAGGTTGGCGAGCACACCTTCACCACAGGGTGAGGTGGTCTCGGGGTGGGCCGGGTTTCACCGTCACGCCCGGCTTCCCCGTGGATCACCGGAGAGGGTCACGCTGCCGGAGTTCGAACGCGACTCAAATACCGAGCAACCCGCGCACGTAGGCGGCTTGGCCGGCGTGCTGCAAGCCGTCATCCGCGATGCTGATCAGCCTGACGCCGAGCGTGACGGGCGGATCCCATCGTCGATCGACGACGCGATCGAGCTCGGCGGGGACCAGCTGCACGAACATCGACCGCGTACGCCGGTCGACTGCCTCGAGATACTCCAGCAACGAGTCCGGCCCCGCCGGTCGAACTGCCGACACCTCTGCGGCCGAGTGGCCGTAGCCGGTGTTCGCGGGATCGGCTTCCAGCCCGAAACCGCGGGCCCAGTCTCCGTCGATCCAGATCTGAGGCACGTCGAGGATCTCGGAGATGTGGTGATCCTGGACTCGTGTGAGGTGCCAGATCAGCCACCCGATCGGATTCCCGCCAGGTCGTGGTTGCTGGGTCAACTGCTCGACATCGAGTCCGGCGACCGCCTCGCGAGCCAGCGGCGGGATCCGACCATGGAGCTCGAGGAGAAGAGCAACGGCGTCCACGCCCTCAGTTCACCACACGCTGTTGAACCTCGCCGTGCGCTGCGGTCGTCGGTCCGATCGCGGAGCGGTCAGTGGCCATTCCCCGGTCGCCCGGCCGCGGTGACCGCGATGACCGGCAGGTCGTCGATCCGTCGGTTGGACGCGTCCACGTCGGTGAGTCCGACCCCTCGGAGGAGGCCGCCCATCTGGTCGGCGTCGACCATCGTGAATCCGTGGCGCTCATGGTCGTGATCGGTTCCGAATCGTTCGTGGTCGGGATGCGAAGGGTCGGTGAACACCTCGTCGACGAGGAGGAGTCGGCCGCTCGGACGGAGCACGCGGGCGATCTCGGCCACGCCGCGCTCGACGTCGACCCAGTGGTGCATGGTGTTCACCGCCCAGATCGCGTCGATGCTCCCATCGTCGACGGGAATCCGCTCCGCAGCTCCCTCGACCACCTCGACGCGGGCACGATGGCGGCTGAACGTGCGACGCACCGCCAGCACACGACGCATGAACGGCGTGGGCTCGACGGCGATCACGTGGGCGCCCTTCGCCGCGGCGCGGAAGGCGCCCGCGCCCATGCCCGCCCCGATGTCGATCACCCGTTCCCCCGGCTTCGGATCGACCAGGTCGACGACTGCGTCGTTGATCGCCGATCGCCACATCCGTGGAAACCAGCGGAGGTATCGCAACGCGCCCGCGATCCCCTGATCGTCGACGTGCCCGTGATGGTCGTGACCGGCGTGTTCGTTCGGCATTCGACCAGTGTCCCAGACGGAGTGACCTCTGCAGAGATGCGATACTCGTGCATGTCGTTGGTCGGATGGGTCGGCACACGGATCCGGTTCGTACCCCTGGTGGTGCGGTCCGGTGCCGCTCATCGAGGGAGGCGACGCGCCGACCATCCGTTCGCATCTGGTCTTCGCCCGCGTCAGGTCGTCCCCCATCAAGGCGGATACTGGGAAACGACCCGACCGAACACGATGGCCGCCTACGAGCGGGCGGCGCCCCTGTCGCAGATCCTCGACATCGACCTGTGGTCGACCGAGGACGGCGTGCTCGTGTGCGCTCACGACGACGAGCTGGAACCCGGTCGACGCATCAGCACCACGACGTGGGCAGAGCTCGAGTCGACGACATCGATTCCCCGTTTCGTCGACGTTGCCGATGCTTTTCCCGAACATCGGCTGAACGTCGAGATCAAGGCGGCCAGAGGAATCGGCCCGATACGCGAGGTGATGCAGGATCGCGGCCTTGCCGACCGGACATGTCTGTCGACGTTCAGCCCTGTCTTGGCGCGCGCGCTCGCCGGGGCCGTGCCGAACGCCGCGCATGCTCGCCCGACGGCGCGGTCGATCGGTCGGCTGTGGGGTTCGGGAGATGTCGTGCAGACGATGACGTTCGTCCCCGACGCTGCGCCCGCCCTCGACCGGTTCAAGCCGCTCCTGCTACGCGTCCTCTTCTCCGCCGGATCCCCGGAACTGGTCCGCCGGCAGGTTCCGGTCGCGGCACGGAAGGCGTTTCCCCTGTTCGCGTGGACCGTGAACGAGGACGCGGCGCTCCAGGACCTGTTCGAGGCCGGAGTCGACGTCGTGCTGTCCGACCGGCCGGAGCTCTTCGACGATCCCCATCACACCGAGTGAACCCGGATCCGACCCTGCTCGATCGCTTCGGCTCGATCGCTTCGGCTCGATCGCTTCGGCTCGATCGCTTCGGCTCGATCGCTCCGGCCCGATCGCTCCGGCCCGATCGCTCCGGCCCGATCGCTCCGGCCCGATCGCTCCGGCTCAGTCGGCGCGGCGGATGTCGACCGCGAGCACGACGAACTGCGTGAACTGCGTCGGCGAGAAGTTGTTGTCGCTGACGATCACCAACGTCTGACGACCATCCGGGAGCGTCGGCCCGAAGGTCATGCCCTCGATGTTGTCGATCGGGATCCCGAGGTCGTCGAATTCGAACACGAGCCGCTTCGAGACCGGCCTCAGCGGGATCGGCGAACCGTCGCGGTAGAGCGCATCCTTCGCGAGCACATTGGTGGCGCGCCTGGTCGAGACCTCGTTGATCACCACCACGTTCCCCGTACCACCGCCGAGCACACCGCCGACCGAGAACGAACGCTCCATCACGAGCATCGTCCCGGAGTCGTCGATCGGCAGCACTTCGACGATGCCGTTGACGCCGAAGATCGTCGACGGTTCGGCCCATGGACCGACCTCGTACACGTACTCGGCCAGCGGTCGCCGGCGATGTACGTCGTAGACGAGGAGTCGGGCGAGGCTCCCGTGGTCGGCGGTGGAAGCAGGTCCGTCCTGGAACAAGGCGCCCTCGCCTGCCGTGATCAGTCTTCGCCGGTCTGGTGTCAGATTGAGGCTCTCGAACGAGAGGTTGAACCTGACGCCTTGATCGATGCCGTTCGGGAGGTAGTGATCCGGGATCGGGAGCCGCGCCGTCACGCGACCCCTTCGGTTGTACCGCCGGATGAACGGATCGATGATCGGATCGGCCAGGACGTTCCCCTCCGACGACATGAAGAAGCCGCCGCGGGTGACGACGAAGCCTTCCGGATCGACACCGCCGGGAGCGAACGGTTGCCGCCGCTCGTCGAACAACTGCGCCACTTCGACGAACTCGATGTCGCCGTCGTCGAACGTTCCATCGCCGAGGTCGATGTCGATCGTGTAGTAGCGGACGGGGTCGCCGCGATTGCCCTGGTCGTCGGACAACGCCTGGTACACACCGCGGTGTTCGTCGAACGTGATGCTCGAGAGTCCACCGATCTCCGTGCCCTCGAACTCGGTGCCGGTCGGGATGACGACCTGCCCCACCAGCTCGACGCCGACGACGGTTCGCGCATCGTGGTGTCGGGAGCCGTGAGCCTCCACCACCGACGTCGGAATCACGGCGGCGACGGCTGCCACGGCCAGCCACGCCCGGCGATTGAAGTGCAACGTCATGAGCATCCTCCACTCCGTGCAGGTACCGCCCCGATCGACACTAGTGCGTTGGCGACGCAACTGCCACGGGAAAGGGCGACACGCGCTGAGCCGTGCCGTCGATCCTCACCGGGCACGCTCACGAACGTTTGCGGGCGAAATCGACGTGCGCTAGATCAGTGTCCACCGACGGCGACGCGAACCCGCCCCACCGACAGGAGGCGTGATGGCAGAAGAGTTCGAGGGGCGTGATCTCAGCGACGCCGTGTTCTGGGGCGTCGATCTGAGCGGGGCGCGCTTTCGCGACGTGAACATGACCCGTGCGACGGTCTCGCATGCGTTGGTGGTCGACGTCGACATCGACGGGCTCGTCGACGACCTCACGATCAACGGCGTCGACGTCACACAGTTCGTCAACGAGCGCGACCGTTGGTACCCGCTGCGGGCCATGCTCCGCCCGACCGACCCGGACGGCATGCGTGCGGCAGCGCTCGCGCTCGAGCAGGCGTGGGCTCCGACGATCGAGCGCGCCCGACGGCACGACGAGGCACAGCTGCATGAATCCGTCGACGGAGAATGGTCCTTCGTCGACACCCTCCGTCATCTCGTGTTCGCCATCGACAAGTGGTTCACGGCGCCGATCCTCGGGCACGGGGCCTTCCATCCGTTCGGCCTGCCGAACACCGGCTCGGCCGATTTCGGCTGGCCCGGCCTCGATCGCTCCGCGAACCCGACTCTCGACGATGTACTCGCGGTTCGGAGCCAGCGATCAGCGGAGCTGCGCGAGTTCCTCGACTCGTTGACACCGGACGATCTCCGGCGCGAGGTCGAGGTGCTCGAGAACGGCCCGACGCGGGTCGACGAGTGCCTCTTCACCGTGTTCGAGGAGGAGTTCGAGCATCACCGCTACGCCGTCCGCGATCTCCGCCACTTCGGGTGACCGGTCCGGCGGGTGCGGCCCGGCAGGCCGGGCGCTACGGTCGGTCGCGTGCTCGAAGCGACCATCGAGAGGCTGAGGTCGGAAGCGCTCGCCGCTGACGACGCCAGCGGCTACTTCGTCGCGATGTATGCGCGAGTCACCGACCGGGTCCACACGGCGATCACCGAACATCGCTTCGGCGACGGTGAGCGGATGGAACGGTTCGCTCGCACTTTCGTCGACTGGTACCTCGGCCCCAGGGATGGAACGCGACCTCGCCCGACGTGCTGGAAGTCAGCCGACGACGTGGCGGGTGACCGCGGGCTGCTCATCGTGCAACACCTCCTGCTCGGCATCAACGCTCACGTGAACCACGACCTGCCCCAAGTGGTCGTCGAACTTGCCGGCATCGACGACTCGCTCGACCAACTGCGGCCGGACTTCGACGCGATCAACGACATTCTCGCCGAGACGCAGCCCGAGATCCTGCGCGACCTCGGTCGTGTCTCAGGCTGGACCCAGCTGGCGGCATCTCGGGGCGGCGGACGGGTCTTCAATTTCTCGCTCGCCCGGGCGCGCAGCCAGGCCTGGCAGTCCGCCCAACGGTTGCACCGCCTCGATGACGCGACCCGACGCCACGAGGTGACGGAGCTCGATCGGCTCGTCGCCGTTCTCGCGCATCTCATCACCCGCCCGAGCGCTCCAGTGTCGTGGCTCCTCAAGATCCCGAGGTGGCTCGAACCCGACGATCCCCGAGTGGTGACCTCGCGCCTCCTCGGTCACCTCGCCTGATCCCGCGTAGGGTGCTCGCGTGGACAGCGAACACCTTCCTTCGTTCTCACTGACCGGTCGCATCGCACTCGTCACCGGAGCCGGACGTGGCATCGGGCGTGGGCTCGTCGAAGCGCTCGCCGCAGCCGGAGCGACCGTCGCGGTCGCGGCTCGTACCCAGCATGACGCTGACGTGGTGGCGAACGAGGTGCGCGCCGCCGGCGGGAGCGCTTCCGCACACGCGCTCGATGTCACCGACGTGCCGTCGATCCGGTCAGCGGTCGACGGCGTCGTCGACCTCCACGGTCGTGTCGACGTGCTGGTCGCCAACGCCGGGCTGGGAGCGAACCACCCCGCTCTCGACGTTCGCGAGCAGGACTGGGACGAGATGATGGACGTCAATGCCAGGGGGTTGTTCTTCACCGCTCAGGCGGCAGGCCGGGTGATGGTCGCTCAGGGCTCCGGTCGCATCGTGGCCATCAGCTCACAGGCGTCGTTGGTCGGCATCAGGGACCACGCCGTGTACTGCGCCTCCAAGGGCGCCGTCAACCAGCTCGTGCGCGTCCTCGCGCTCGAATGGGGCGCCAGCGGCGTCACCGTGAACGCGGTCGCGCCGACGTTCATCCACACGCCCGGAACGGCAGAACGCCTCGACGACCCCGAGTACCTGGAGGCCGTCGTCGACCGAATCCCGGTCGGACGCGTCGGCACGATCGCCGATGTCGCCGGTGCGGTCGTCTACCTCGCCTCCGACGCTGCTGCGATGGTGAATGGCACGATTCTCCCGGTCGACGGCGGCTGGACCGCCCAATAGGTTTGCACGCATGGCAGACGCAGCGCCGCCGCCGGATCTGGTCGAACTCACGATGGCGACCGGAGAGCTCGAGACGCTCACCCAGTTCCTCGACTACTACCGAACCGTACTGATCCGCAAGGCGTGGGGCCTCGACGAGACGCAGCTGTGCACTCGCGTCGCCGCGTCGTCGCTCACGATCGCCGGACTGCTCAAGCACATGGCGCTCGTCGAGGACGACTGGTTCCAGGGCGACTATCTGGGACGAGATCTCCCCGAGCCGTGGGCGTCGGCACCCTTCGACGACGACCCCGACTGGGACATCCACTCCGCCGCGGACGATTCGCTCGCAGACCTGCTCGCACAGTTCCAGACGTCGTGTGAACGCAGCAGACGAGCCATCGCCTCGGCAACCCCCGACGACATCTGCGCGAGATCGAGCCAGCGAACGGGTGAGCCGATCGATGTTCGATGGGTGCTCGTGCACATGATCGAGGAGTACGCACGCCACTGCGGTCACGCAGACCTCATCAGAGAGGCGATCGACGGCCGGACCGGCGACTGATATCCCGATCCGTTGCATCTCCGGTCGACGAGCTCCTGCCGGCGGTCGCCCGGCCCCCCGGACCGTGCCATTGACACCGGGAGTAACGTCGCAACTGCACGGAGGATGGGGGACGCGATGACGGTGCTCTGCGGCTGCCACGTCGATGGACTCTGGACCATCAACGAGACCGCGAACGCGTGGGTATGGTTGCGGAATCGGGGTTGGCGTAAGCTCGACGACCGATCGTCGCAGGACTGCACACGACTGCTGTCGCTCGCCGTCCTCGCGAAGGAACGCAACCTCGCAGTGTCGGTGCGCGAGGAACAGCAGGGCGCCAACCGGGTGATCACCGAGATCTACGACTTCGTGAACGGCGCGATCGGACCGACCGAGGAGGTGAGCTTCCGGGTCGACGAGTGCGTCTATGGCTGGCAGGCCGCATACGCGCAGCGGGGCACCCACATCACCGTCCGCATCCGGCTCGTCCCCGACGCCGGCATCTCGGCGGCCACGATGGCCACGCTTCGCACCACCTGGAAGCAGGGCATCGAGCAGAAGTGGAGCAATCGTTTCGGCTGTTGCGACGCACCCGGGTGTGACTGCCGCTGTGCGCTCACGTTCTCCGTCGAGTGGGTCACCAGCAACGAGCACCACACCGTGAACGTACGCGTCGGCCCCGCTCGAAGCGACATGACGAACTGGGACACGATGGACACCGGCGACGTCGCATCCCACGAGTTCGGACACATGCTCGGCCATCCCGACGAGTACCCGGACGCCGCGTGCCCGGGTCGCAGCCCCGTGAACTCGGGGACGGTGATGGACGACAACACCGAGGTCGTCGAACGGCTCGTGCGGCCGTTCTGCGACCGGCTCTCGCAATCGACGTCGGCGCTGTGAGGTGCACCCATGACTGACCAACCGAACGCGAGTCCGGCCGGTACCCCCAGGTTGCCCGAGCGACTCGGTGAGGGCCTGCGCGCAGCAGCCGACGAGCCCACCAGTCGTCCGGGCGCCTACGTCCGTCTCAGGGTGACCGGCGGCGTCAGCGGCGAGCGGTACGAGTTCGAGTTCATGGCGGATGCCGCCGGCAACGTCGTGAGCCGGGTACGCGACGAGCTGAAGCAGCGCGACGCCACAGCGGCGAGGCCGGAGCAACGTCGTCCCGACCCCGATCAGTTCCGGAATCTCGCTCGCTCGATCGACGTCGGCGCGATCGTGCGCGCCGATCGCCCGGCGACGGGTTTCCCTCCCGACAGCGTCGTGGGGTTCCTCGAGATCAGCGACGGCGAACAGGTCGAGAGCTTCCCGTTCCTCGCGGACCAGGACCAGGCGACACGAGCGCAAGCAAGCGCACCCGAACCACTGGCGCAGGCGGTCGACGCCGTGTACAAGGCGGCGGCGGCGTACCTCGATCTCGAGGACGTGAAACCGTGAACGAACCCGGCCCGGCGATCACGACAGCCAACAGGACGACAGCCAACAGGACGACCGATACCAGGAGGAGCCAGGATGGCATGGCATGACAACGTGAAGGTCGACGCTCTGTGGACCATCAACGAACACGCCAACGCGTGGGCATGGATCGACGGCGCCTGGCGGAAGTTCGACGACGCCCACGAGGACTCGGTCACCAACATGACGATCCTCGCGGCCCACGCCAAGTCGGCGAGCCGGAACACGAACTCGCGGATCGAAGGGGATCGCCTCAAGGAGATCTACGTATGGTGAGTCCCGCGTCCGGCTCGCGGCCGATCGACCTCACCCAGGCTGACGTGGACGATCTCGTCCGAGGAACTCACGAGCCGATCGGTCGCGCCCCACGGACGCCCAGTCCCGAAGCGTCCGAGGCGGCGAAGGATGTCGACATGAGTGGTGGTCGCTCGCGACCGACCGCCCTCTCACCGAACGACATCGATTCGATCAACCGAACCGGTCGAGCGCCGGCCCGAATCACCAAGCGCCTGGCCGAGGCGGAACGGGTCGAGCCCGAGCGTGCTCCGCGGGGCCGCAGAAAGGCCGCCGCGACCGGTACGACACGCGCTCCGTCGATCACGCCGCCCGATCTGGCGTGAGGCGTCGACGCGCTGCTCGCCCACCATGCGGTCAGCTGCTCGGTTCGTACCAGTGGTCGCCGTCCGCGAGCAGGCGGTCGGCTTCGCTCGGACCCCACGAACCCCGGAAGTACGGGTGCACCGCCCCGGGTTCGTCGAGAGCCGGCTGGGTCACCCGCCACGTCCGCTCGACGACGTCCTGGCGTGCGAAACGACGCGGTGAGCCGACGATCGCGTCACCCAACAACCGCTCGTAGGCCTCCGATCGCTCGCCGAGTGCCGCCGCGAAGTCGACGGAGATGTCGACCTCCTGGCTGTCGAGGTGAGGGCCCGGCGTCTTGGCCTGGAGAGCAAAGGTGACACCGTCCTGCTTGCCGAGACGGAACCGAACGAGGTTCCGGTCGGGTGGAGGGCCGCCTGCCTCGTCGAACAGCAGGCGTGGCGGCGAGTGGAACTCGATCACGGCCTCGGTCGCCGACTCGGCCAAAGCCTTGCCGACCCGCACGTACCACGGCACGCCCGCCCATCGCCAGGAGTCGATCTCGAGACGAGCGGCCGCGAACGTCTCTACCGATGACCCCTCTTCCACACCCGGTTCGTCGCGATAGCCGACGTACTGGCCACGCACCAGTTGGGCAGGGTCGATCGGCTTCATGGCAGCCATCACCTTGGCCTTCTCGTCCTGGAGGAACTGGGAGTCGGAGCCCGCTGGCGGCTCCATCGCCAGCAGCGCGACCACCTGCAGCAGGTGGTTCTGGAGCACATCGCGGATCGCGCCGACTCCGTCGTAGAACGACCCGCGTCCCTCGACCCCGATCGTCTCCGACATCGTCACCTGGACGCTTCGGACGTACCGACGGTTCCAGATCGGCTCCAGCAGGGTGTTCGAGAACCGGAACACGAGGAGATCCTCGACGCTCTCCTTGCCGAGGTAGTGGTCGATGCGGAAGATGCGCTCCTCGGGGAACACCGATGCCAGCGTTGCGTTGAGCTCCTCGGCCGAGGCGAGGTCGCGGCCGAACGGTTTCTCGACGACGATGCGGCCCCGCTCGTTGAGGCCGACCGAGGCCAGACGCTGGGCCACCTCGGGGAACATCGACGGCGGGATCGCCATGTAGTAGACCGCGTGGCACGAGCCGTGCGTGTCGAGCGTGTCGCGCAGCGACTCCCACGTCTCCTGGTCCGCGTAATCGCCCTGGATCAGATCGAGTCGCTTCATCAGCGGATCGATGACCGCAGCGTCGGCGTGAGCGTCGGCGGCGATGATCGAGTCGCGCGCACGCTCGCAGAAGGCTGCATCGGTCCAGTCGCTGCGAGCGACTCCGATCACCGGCACCCGGAGCTGGCCCGTGCGTTCGAGGTGGTACAGCGCCGGGAACAGTTTGCGCTTGGCGAGATCGCCGGTGGCCCCGAAGAGCACGAGGGCGTCGGCCGCCGGCTGGCGCGAGTCGAGGAGCATCATCGGGTCGACTCCGTGCGTTCGTGGTGGCCACCGAAACCGGCTCGCATCGCCGAGAGCACCTTGTCGGCGATGTCGGAACGGTCGCGGGAACTGAATCGCTGGTAGAGCGCCGCCGAGAGCACGGGTGCCGGGACGCCTTCGTCGATCGCTGCCTGCACCGTCCATCGGCCCTCGCCGGAGTCGCTGACGTGGCCGGCGAACGCATCGAGCATCGGATCGTCGACGAGTGCCTGCGCCGTGAGATCGAGCAACCAGCTCGTCACCACCGACCCGCGGCGCCACACCTCGGTGACCGCCGCCAGATCGATGTCGAACTGGTAGTACTTCGCATCATCGAGCGGGGCGGTCTCGGCGTCGGATGAGTGATCGACGTCACCGATGTCGGCCTTGGCGAGCACGTTGAGCCCCTCGGCGTAGGCCGCCATCAGGCCGTACTCGATGCCGTTGTGCACCATCTTGACGAAGTGGCCTGCGCCCGACGGACCGCAGTGCAGCCAACCCTCCTCGGCCGGGCTGGGATCGCCCGACCGCCCCGGCGTCCGGTCGGCGGCCCCGACACCGGGTGCGAGCGACCGGAAGACCGGTGCGAGCCGCTCGACGGGTGCCGGGTCACCTCCGATCATCAGGCAGTAGCCGCGTTCCAGGCCGTGAACACCGCCGCTGGTGCCGACGTCGAGGTAGTGCACATCGTGCTGTTCGGTGAGCATCGCGCTGCGATCGATGTCGTGGCGGTACCACGAGTTGCCTCCGTCGACGATCGTGTCGTCCGGCGACAGCAGCGGTGCCAACCGCTCGACCGTTCCCCCGACGAACGCCGCCGGGATCATCACCCAGATGTTGCGCGGGGCCTCCAGCGCAGCGACCAGCGCCTCGAGCGTGTGTGCCGGCGTCGCACCCTCACCGGTCAGCTCGTCGACGGATTCGGGGTTGACGTCGAACACGACGCACTCGTGACCGTCAGCCATCAGGCGCCGCACCATGTTGGCGCCCATCCGGCCGAGTCCGATCATGCCGAGCTGCATCGTGGATCGCATCGGTCCAGCCTGCCATGCTCGAACTACCGTTTCACCCCGTGAACGAAGATCACGCAGATGCCGCCGGGATCGAACGCGACATCGCGTCGTGCGCCCGTTCCCACGCTTCGTTGGCCGAGCATCTGGGCGGGCTCGACGAGATCGACCCGACGACCCCGTCGCGGCTGCCCGGCTGGAGGATCGGCCACGTTCTCACCCACATCGCACGCAACGCCGACGGCCATCGCTCGATGCTCGACGGTGCCGCCCAGTACCCGCACGGGGTCGACGGGCGGGATCACGACATCGAGGTCGGTGCGCATCGGTCGTGGGCCGAGCTGGTCGACGACGTCGTGTCGTCATCGGCCGCGCTCGATGCTCGATGGAGATCAGGCGGCGACTGGCATGGCACCTCGCAGCTCCTGTCAGGGCCCCGACCGACGTCGCTGCTGCCGTTCCTTCGCCAACGTGAGGTCGAAGTGCATCGCGCCGACCTCGGCTTGGGATACGAGTTCGCCGACATGCCGAGTGACTACGTGCGCCGAGAGCTCCGCCTGATGGTCATGTTGTGGAAGGCGCGCCGACCGATGGGCATGACCCCGCTGCCCGCCGAAGCGCTCGCGCTGGCGGCGCCCAACCGGCTCGCCTGGTTGATGGGTCGCATCGCAGTCGATGGGCTCGCGCCGGCGGGTCTGCTCTGACGAGGCCAGGTCAGCCGCGTCCCGTCCCCGGACCCGGGTCGCGACGGCGTTCGAGCGTCGCGTCGAGCGCCGGTACCCAGAACGCCTCGAGGGTGTGGAGCGTGAGACGCACGACCTGCATCGCTCGCTCCGATGCGGGATCACGACTTCGGATGGCTGCGAGATCGACGATCGCGTCGTCGGCCCGGGCGCGCAGGACGGCGAGCGCCCGAGCGTCGGCGGCCGACCGACTCATGCGACGCGACGATGGGCGAGGTCGAGCTCCTCGGCGCGTTGTCGGAAGCGGAACGCCGTCTCGCGCAGATCGTCGGCGGCCTGGTGGAGTTGCTGGAGGTTGTGCTCGAGCATCTCCTGGCACAGCCGGGCGCGACGCCCTGACCAGGTGGTGTGCTCGGCCACGTCGGTGAGGGCGGTGACGAGTGACCGCTCGATCGACACCGCGAGGTCGGTGAGGTGTGCGGCGCGCTGACGGAGTACCGACGAGAGCGGATGATGGGACGAATGGTGTTGCACGAGTGCACCTCCTGGAACCAATGAGGGGCGCGCCGAGAGCGAAGGGGAAAGCGGCGACCGGGATGATCGTCAATCGGTCAAGGACCGGACGATGTCGCGGTGGGGCAGCGCTGTGGTTGGATCGACATACTCGCCCCCGACCGTCTCGAAGCCGCGACGACGATAGAAGTCGAGTGCGCTCACTCGCGCCCGCGCCCAGACCAGGTCGGCGCCGAGCTCGACGCACGCCGCCAGGCCGGCGTCGAGCGTTCGGGTGCCGTCGCCGCACCCGCGACGGACGGGCGTCGTCGCCATGCCCCGCAGCTGGTACGCCGGTCGTTCGGGTCGATCGGGGTGGCGCCGGGCCAGCCAGGTCGAGATGGCGGTGAGCTCGCCGTCGACACGCACGCCGACGTGGAAGGTGGTGGGATCTTCGTCGCCGTCGAAGACGACGACGTTGCTCGGCGTGCCGATCCGGAGCACCGTGTGCCGGAGGTCGTGGGTGTCGGCGGACGTGAGCCTGACGACTTCGATCATCGCTCGAATCCCGACGGGAGCTGCTCGATCCGGTCGGCGATCGCGTCGGCCTCGGAGCGGTCATGGGTCACCCAGACCGTTGTCGTGCCGGTGGTGCGCAGGATCCCGGCGACGTCGCCGATCAGACGATCGTGCAGGTCTCGATCGAGGCCGGTGAGCGGTTCGTCGAGGAGGAGCACGTTCGGTGCGGGAGCCAGCGAGCGCGCCAGCGCGACCCGCTTGGCCTCGCCGCCCGAGAGTCGATCGATCCTGCGGTCACCGAAACCTGCGAGGCCGACGAGTTCGAGCAACTCGCTCGCACGACGACGACGCTGCTCGCGCGGCACGCGGTGCATCCGCAGCCCGAATTCGATGTTCGCGTTGACGTCGAGGTGCGGGAACAACTGCTCGTCCTGGAACACCATGCCGACCGACCGGCGATGTGTGGGGAGATCGGTCACGTCGAGCCCGCCGATCGAGACCGACCCGCGGTCGGGTGCGACGAGCCCTGCGATCACCCGCAACAGGGTGGTCTTGCCGCTCCCCGACGGACCGAGCAGCGCGACGACCTCACGATCGGCCACGTGCATCGAGCACTGGTCGAGCACGGCCGCCCCGCCGAACGTCACGGTGACGTCAGCGACGTCGAGCACGCGGCGCCTCCGTCCGGTTCGCACCCGCTGCGTCGACGGCGACGACGATCGCGACGGTGGCTGCCGCCAAGATCGTCGACAGCGCGAACGCCTGCGCCTGCAACAGCCGCCCGGTCCGCCCGATCAGCCGCTCGATCGCGATCGGCAGGGTCTCCGAGCCGGATCGGCTGAGAAAGCTCGTCGCGCCGAACTCGCCGAGCGAGATCGCGGCGGCGAGCCCGGCGCCGGTCGCGATCGGGCGGCGCAACACGGGCAGCGTCGTCGTCGCCCAGGCTCGAATCGGGGGAGCGCCGAGACTGGCCGCAGCTGCTCGCAGATCGGGATCGATGCTGCGGACGACACCGAGCGAGGTGCGTACGACGAAGGGGACGGCGACCAGCGCGTGCCCGACGGGCACCAGCCACCAGCTCGCCCGCCAATCGACCGGTCTCACGTCGAACGTGATCAGCATCCCGAACCCGATCGTCACGGCCGACGTGCCGAGAGGGAGCATCAGCCCGGTGTCGAGGACTCGCCCGGAGCGCCCGAGCGCGCTGATCGCGGCCACTGCGGCCGAGCCGATCACGACGGCGAACAGCGTCGCCCAAGCGGCGTTGACGGCCGAGTTGCGAAGGGCATCGAGCGGATCGATGCCGAGACGGAGCCCGGGTCTGATCTCGTTGTCGCCGAGCGACCGCCAGGCCGTGAGACCCCATCCGCCGTCGACGCGGAGTGATCGCTCGACGAGGGCCGACAACGGCAGCGCGACCAGCGCGAACGCGCCGCCGGCCGCGACCGCAACGCCCGATCGTTGGGATCCCTGAGGCCGCGCACGCGCGACCCGACCGACGTCGACGTCGACGCTCGTTCGTCGTTGGACACGCGTCGACCAGGTGACGAGCACGGCGAGCACCATCAGCTGGACGACCGCGAGCACGGCGGCCCCGCCGGTGTCGCCGAGCTGGGTGGCTCGGCGCCAGACCTCGACCTCGATCGTCGACCGGCCGACCGTGCCGAGCACGCGAACGACACCGAACGACGTGAACGTGAAGAGGAAGACGATCGCCCCCGCGGCGGCGAGGGCCGGCCGAAGGAGCGGCAGCGTGACGTGGCGGAACGTGCGCCACGGACCTGCGCCGAGCGTCGCGGCGGCGTGCTCGAGGTCGGCCGGGAGTCGTTCCCACACCGCCCCGACCGTGCGCACGACGACCGCGAGGTTGAACACCACGTGGGCGCCGAGAATCGCCCAGACGCTCCGGTCGAGCGACTCCGGCAGCACGGCGACGAAGGCAGCACCGACCACCACCGTCGGGAGGACGAACACGGCCGTGAGCAGGCTGAGCAGCGCGCGCCGACCCGCGAACTCGAACCGTGCCACGGCCCACGTCGGCGCGAGTCCGATCACCAACGTGAGCGCCGTGCTCGTCACGGCCTGCCAGGTGGTGAACCAGAGCACCTTCCAGGTCACCGGACGGCCGAGCGTGTCGGACACGGCATCGGGCTCGAGACCGCGCAGCAGCAGTGTCGTGAACGGCCAGGCGTAGAACACCAGGAGGAACGCAGCCGGCGGCACCGTGACGACGGCGACGAACCAGCGCGGGAGCCGATTCAGCGAGCGACGATCGACGTCCACCGGTCGATCCAATCCGATCGTCGTTCCTCGATCGAAGCGGGATCGACCGACAACGACGTCGCGGGAATCGTGGCGTACCGGACGAACGCCTCGTCCAGCTCGACCTCTGCGTTGGCGGGGAAGACGAAGAGGTTCAACGGGATCTCCCGCTGGAACCGTTCGGAGATGAGGAAGTCGACGAGCTGGCGGGCCTCGTTCGGAGCGTCGGTGCCGCGCAGCACCCCGGCGAACTCGATCTGGCGAAAGCATGTCGCCTCGACGACCCCGGTCGGGGCCGTGTCGAGTTGCTCGGCGGCGAACAGCACCTCGAACGGTGGGCTCGAGCCGTAGCTGACGACCAGCGGGCGAGGTCCTCCGGCCCAGGTGAACTCCTCGTAATAGGCCTGGGTCCAACTGTCGACGACCGCGACGTCGTTGTCGCGCAGGGCCGTCCAGTAGTCCTCCCAGCCGTCGTCGCCGAACTCGGCGATCGTGGCCAGCAGGAACGCGAGCCCGGGCGACGACGTGGCCGGGTTCTGCACGACGAGCCGCCCTGCGTACCGGGGCTCGGCGAGATCGGCGAGCGATGCCGGGGGTTCGAGCCCGGCCGACTCGAGTGCGGCGATGTCGTAGTTGACGCAGACATCACCGAAATCGACGGGTGTCGCCTCGGCACCGGGCACCAGGTCCGTGAACTCATCGGGGATCGTGTCGAGCCCGGTGGCGCGGTACGGCTCGAACACGTCGCCCTCGATGGCCCGGGAGAGGAAGGTGTTGTCGACGCCCCACATGACATCGCCCTCCGGATTGCCGGCGGTCAGCACCGCCTTCGACAGCATCGTGCCGGTGTCGCCGGCGACCAACAGCTCGACCTCGATCCCCGTCTCGGCGGTGAACTCGTCGAGCGCCAGCTGGATCGGGTTCGGGTCGTCGGGGTCGTCGACGGGGAACGAGTCGTAGGCGACCAACGTCACCGACTCGGCCCGAGCTCCGGCTCCGTCGTCGCCGCCGCAGGCCGCAACGACGAGCGCCGCGCCGAGCGCGAGGGCGATCACGAGGCGTCTCATGCCGCGACCTCCGAGACGATGATCGTCAGGACTCCCGACGACACCGAGGCGTCGACCGTGTCGGCGGTGGCCTCGTTGCTGACGCCGAGTCCGACGAGTGGGGCGAGATCGCCACCATCGATCGGCCAACGGACACCTCGCACCGTCACCCCCGCGCAGGCGCCGTGCATCGCGAGAACCGACAGCGTCGTGCCGGCAGCCACGTCGAAGGTGGCGTGGCCGGGGCCGTGGACGACGACGAGTCGCTGGTCGCCCCACCAGCCTTCGATGAGCGGGATGCTCGTGAGCGACGGATGCCCGAGAGCCCCGATCGCGGCGAACGAGTGATCGAGCCGGTCGCCACCACCGGAGATGAGCAGCAGCCGTGCCGGATCGAGATCGACTGCGACCGCGAGCGCGAGCTCGGTGTCGGTTCGGTCCTTGTCGGTGTCGTGCCGGTGGATCGTCGCATGCGCTTCGGCCCACGCCAACCCGTCCGGCGACACCGAATCGAGATCACCGATCAGTCCGGCCGGCACGAGTCCTGCCTCGCGTGCCCGATCGAGTCCACCGTCGGCTGCGAGCACGATCCCGTGAGCGGGGAGAGCGGCGACGGCAACCGGGTGGAGTCGTTCGGCTCCGGTGACCACGATGACCGTGTCGTTCATGCGGCCGTTCCGTCTCGCTCGTGCATCGATGATTCCTCCGCCGGCATTATCCGGATCAGGTCTGCGGGTCGGTGGTGGCGACCACCCTCTCAGCCCGTCGTTCCGGCGAGCTCCCCGTTCGGTTGACGGAAACCCTACCTGGCTTCGTCGCGTTCTTCGACGGCGCCGGTTTGGCGGAGGAAGGTGAGGCTGTCCCAGACGTCGACGCGATGGGCGATCAGCCCGTCGGCGACTCGGAACCACATGACACCGGGGATGTCGAGTGGGTGCCCGGAGAAGTTGGCGGTCAACCGGTAGCGCACCACGACCCGATCGCCCTCGCTGACCGAGTCGACGACCTCGTAGTGCAGGGCGGCGAACTGGGCGAGGAAGCCGGGCAAGCGCTCGCGATACGTCGCTCGCCCGACGCTGGACGACCCGAGTGCGCTGGTGTGCTCGTTGTGGAAGTCCTCGGTGACGAGCCCGGCAGTGCCCTCGACGTCGGCGGCCGACAACGCCTGCAGGTAACGCTCGACGACAGCTCGGTGGTCCACCCATCGAACGGTAGCGGCCGACCTCGTGGACGTCACCCGATGTGATCTGATGTCGGGTGGTGGACGAGCCGAGCGCGCCGGAACGGATCGAGATCGAGCTCACCCCGCACGCGCCGACTCGGCGCCGAGCGCGCGCCGCGATCGCCGTCGAGCGCGACGACCGGGCGGCGCCGTTCTCCGGTCGCGACGACGAACCCGCCGACGTCGACGCAACCGATGGCATCGACGATCCGGCCGACGACCGTGCCCAGCGAGCGTCATCGTGGTTGGGCACCGATCACGGCAGGTTGGTCGTCACCGCGATCGTGACAGGCGTCGTCGGCGTCCTGTTGGGCTGGATGCTCGGCCGCGACGGCGATTCCGAGCCGGGCCGATCCGTCGCCGACGATGCGCCGGTCACGACGAAGGCGGACCCCCGTCCGTCGCAGGGCCCGTTCGCATCGGCCGAGACCCTCCCGGAGACCGACCTCGAACCACCGACGACACGTCCGGTTCGTCCCACCACCACGATCGCCGAAATCGTCGCCGAATCGATCGACATCGACGAACGCGTCGTCGGCCAGCAGGTGCGCCTGGTCGGGCTCCGATTCGACAATCGTCTGGTCGAGCTCGACCTCGCCGGGGTGTCGATGTCGCAGCGATCGATCCCCGCCAGTTCGGGGTTCGACCCCGGACTCATCGTCGCCGGTGATGATTGGGTGCTGCTCCCGCAGAACGACGGGAGTCGGATGCGGTTGCTCCGCGACGACGGTTCGGAGTCCGAGCTGAACGCTGGTGACCAGTGGTCGGTCGTGCCGGTCCCCGGCGCCGACGAGCTCTGGCGCACGAGGACCCAGTCCGGATTCACCGACGGTCTGAGCTACGAACGCATCGACCTCGATGGCCAGCCGTTGGGCCAGCCCATCAGCATGCCGTGGCGGTCCTGGGCCGTGGCCGCCGACCCGCTCGGTGGGTTGGTGACGACGGTCAATGGCAAGGTGTACCGCGTCGACGAATCCGGCGCCACCCAGCTCGCCGTCGGCGAGCTGGTGGGGATCTCGTCGAACGTCGTCGTGGTGAGCGAGTGCGACGAGGAGCTGCGGTGCGGTCTCCAGGTGATCGACCGTGCGACCGGCGACGTTCGTGCCGTTCCGGTCGATCCGACCGGACGGCTCGGGGGTGACGTCGAGTCACTCTTGACCTGGGGGCGTCACCGGAGCTCGGTGATGTCGCCGGGCGACGACGCCGTCGCGGTCGTCGCGCCACGTTTCAACGGGTTCGGTCTCGGTCTCGTCGACCTCGAGACCGGAGCGTTCACACCGATGGGTCAGAACGCCGGGTACGAGAGTGTCGTGTGGTCGCCGGACGGCCGCTTCGTCTTCCATCTCGACGGTGGGCGTGTGTCGGCGCTGGAACGATCGACGGGCATCGTGTTCCCGGTGGCGGACGGGATGTTGACCTGGACCGGCCTCACGTCGCGTCCGCTCGGCGGTGCCGTCGACGACGTCGCGACCGAGACACCGATTCGGCCGGACGACTCAGTCGCCGAGGAGTTCGTCGAGTACTGACTCGGCTTTGCCGACGTCGTATCGGGCTTCGTTCTGCAGGCGGCTGAGGTAGCTCACCGTCACGAAGCCGCGCTCGATCGCGCCCCCGTCGGTGTGGGCCGGGAGGTCGAGGGTGTCGCCCCACCGCAACGCGACGTCGAACCGGTCGGGGTCGTCGGTCGCGACCAGGCGCGCCGACGACATCGAGCGCGGCGGGTGCAGTCCGACCTCGGCGAGACGCCACCCGTTGATCTCGTCGAGCTCGAGGTTGGGGACGTTCAGGTTGACCACGATCGGGCTCGTGGGCGGTTCCGCGACGAGACCGGCGACGAACGTGCGGGCGACCGTGGCGGCGACCTCCCACTTCTGGTTCTGCAGGACGTCGTGCCACCCCTGACCCTCGACACCCCATCCGGTGACCGCCTGGCTGACCGCGACACCGGAGATCGAGCCGTTGCGAGCCGACAGGCACGCCCCGATCGTGCCCGAATGGTAGACGGATCGACCGACGTTGGCGCCCGGGTTGATGCCGGACACCACGAGGTCGAACACGTCGCCGAACACCCCGAGGCGCGCGTACATCGCGCACAGCGCAGGCGGACCGTTCAGCGACCACGCCTCGGGAACGCCGTCGATGTGACAACGGATCACGACCGGTTCGAACTCCGTCAGCGCCCCGACAGCGGCGCCTGCGCCGGAGAACTCGCGGTCGGGTGCGACGACGACGACGTGTCCGAAGTCGGTCATGGCCCGGGCGAGGTGGTGGAGCCCGACGCTGTCGACGCCGTCGTCATTGGTCACGAGGATGCGCACGACACCTGGATACCAGCCGTTGGTGAACTTCGTGCGACGCGGCGGCCAACGCCGGATGGTCGACGGTGGTGCATGCCCCGGCGCGGACGACGACGCGGCCGGAGGCGACGACGTCGCGCACAGCGCGCCCGTCGCTGGCCCACACCAGCGCAGTGACCGGGTCGTCGGCGTGAGGTGTCCAGGTCGGACCGGTCGTGTCGACGACGACGACGTCGGCGCGCTTGCCGACGTCGAGCGACCCGATCTCGTGGTCGAGCCCCAGCGCACGTGCCCCGCCGATCGTCGCGAGGGCGAGCGCCGCGTCGGCCGGGAAACGCGTCGGGTCGCCTGCGGTGTCCTTGGCGAGGCCCGCGAACAGACGCGCCGCGAGCAGCACATCGACGGCATCGCCTGCGTTCTCGCTGTCGCAACCCACCGCGACGCGTCCACCGTGGTGGAGCAGACGCGGGTGATGGAACGACCGCGTGACGCCCTGTCCGAGTCGGAGGTAGGCCCACGGACACGAAGCCACAGCGACGTCGTGGTCGAGCACCAGGTCGAGCTCCCGGTCGTCGATGTGGATCGCATGCGCGATGAGTACGTGCGGGCCGAGCACGTCCAGCTGAGCGAGGTGATCGATCGGACGACGACCCGTCCGGCGCAGATACGACCGGGCGTCAGCGGCGCTGGGGGAGAGGTGGAACGTGAGTCCCGTCCTGCGGTCCCGAGCGAGCTCGCTGGCGCCGGTGACGAGCTGATCGGTCATCAGGTCGTGACCGACCAGCGTGATCCACCCGTGGACACGAGGGTGATGCTCGGTGAGCGACAGCACGGTTCGCTGCCGATCGAGGACCTCGTCGAGCCCCGCTGCATGTGGCCCGTCTCCGACGTCCCATCCCCAGCTGCCCAGCGTGCCGCCGACCCCGACGGCGTCGAAGCCCGCCAGCACGCGTTCGGGGTGGGCGACCGTGCCTGCTTCGACCGTGAACGTCACCCCGTTCGTCACTGCCTCGACGAGCGACAAGGTCGCGGACAGCTCGTCGTCGTCAGGGGTGTGGGCGGCGTGGGCCGGCAGCGCCCAGTCGGTGAGCGCCAGACCCGGAGCGAGATCGTCGGGGATCGTCGACCGGAGCAGGCGGTCGCCGGTGAGATGCTGGTGGGCGTTGACGAGTCCGGGGATCACGACGTTGCCGCGCCCGCCGATCGTCTCGGCCGCGTCGAATCGTGCGGCCGCGTCGACCGACGTGGTCACGGCCACGATCCGGTCGCCGCGCACGACCACGGCACCATCGGCGATCTGGCGCCGGTCGTCGTTCATCGTCACGACCACGTCGCCACGGATCAGCAGGTCGACGGTCTCACGCACGGTTGTACGGTACGCCCAGCCATCGTGCGGTTGATCGATGCCCCGAGCGGGCCGGTGCTGCGACCCGAGACGGTCAGTGGTCGACGCCGTCGCTCTGCTCGTTCGAGTCGACGTAGTCAGGGCGGTGCAGGTCGGGCTCGATGTAGATCATCTGGGCACTCGGAACCGCCTGGCGGACGTTCTGCTCCGTGACGTTGATCGCATCGGTCACCTGGTCGAACGTGAGCGCCGAGTCGTACTCGACCTTGGCGGCCACCAGGATCTCGTCGGGTCCGATGTGCTGGGTGCGGAGATGGATCAAGCGATCGACGTGGTGCGAGCCCTCCAGCGCGGCCACGATCGCTGCGCGATCGGCGCTGCCGGCGGACTCGCCGATCAGCAGCCCCTTCATCTCGATGATCAAGAGGATCGCGATGGCGATGAGCAGTACGCCGATCGCGATCGAACCGACCGCATCCCAACGTCCGTCGCCGGTCTGGTGTGCCATGTACACGCCGAACAGTGCGAACAGCAGGCCCAGCTCGGCACCCGTGTCCTCGAGGAGGACGACGGGCAGCTCCGGCTGCTTCGAGTGCCGGATGAACTTCCACCAGCTCACGTCGGGGGCCTTCGACCGGTTGGCCTCCTGGTAGGCGATCCGGAGCGAGTTGCCTTCGAGGACGAGGCCGAACGTCAAGATCGCGACCGCCACCCAGATCTTCTCGATCTCGTGGGGATGCCGGAACTTCTCGATGCCCTCGTACAGCGCGAAGAGCCCGCCCATCGAGAACAACACGAGCGCGACCGCGAACGACCAGAAGTAGCGCTCGCGCCCGAAACCGAACGGATGCTCCGGGGTCGCCTCACGCTTGGCCCGGCTCCCGCCGAGGAAGAGCAATCCCTGGTTGCCCGTGTCGGCGAGAGAGTGCACCGACTCCGCGAGCATGCCGGCCGAGCGGGTGACGAGGAACCCGATGAACTTGGCGATCGCAATGCCCAGGTTCGCGAAGAACGCCGCGATGATCGCCTTCCTGCTGCCTTCGGTCACGTGCCAAGGTTGGCACATGACCACTCCCCGGCATCAGCTCTCCGGTCGGATCGCCCTGGTGACGGGAGGTGGACGAGGCATCGGCCGGGCGGTCAGCGAGCAGCTCGCCGCGGCAGGGGCCGCGGTCGCCGTCAACTATCGACGCGACGTCGACGCTGCGGCCGACACCGTTGCCGCCATCGTCTCGGCCGGCGGGATCGCTCGTGCGTACGCAGCGTCGGTCGACGACCCGGAGGCGATGGCGTCCATGGTCGAGGCGATCCGGGTCGATCTCGGCCCGGTCGATCTGCTCGTGTGCAATGCCGGGATCGCCTCGCAGGGTCATTCGGTCGCCGAGACCGACCCGGCCGAACTGGTCCGCGTCCTCACGACACACGCGATCGGTGCGCACCACGCGTGCCGGTTGGTGTTGCCCGGGATGCGCGCTGCCGAGCGTGGCGACATCGTCATGATCTCGTCGGTCGCGGCCCACACGCACGGCGCCAACGGCGCTCCGTACAGCATGGGCAAGGCGGCGGTCGAGTCGCTCGCCCACACCCTCGCCAAGGAGGAGCTCGCGAACGGCATCCATGTCAACATCGTCGCTCCGGGCCTCGTCGAGACCGACATGGGTGTCCGCCTGGCACGCGCGATCTACGCCAAGCGCGACATGGACGATCTGCGTGAGCTCGATGCGTCGTTCCCGTTCGGCCGCGTCTGCCAGCCCGGTGATGTCGCCGACGTCGTGCTCTACCTGTGCAGCGAGCAGGCGAGCTACCTCACCGACCAGCGGATCGTGGTCGACGGCGGCGCCGGCGGCGCCCGCAGCCGCTGACGTCAGACGCCACCGAGACTCAGCCAGGCATCGAGGACAGCGTCGTCGCCGACCGGACCGAGCTCGTCGGCGCGTTCGCTCCGGCGCCCCCACAGACGCAGGAGGATCGCCTCGGCCGGGCCCCGCAGTGCAGCGTCGCCCTTCTGATGGGCCCGGACACAGCGGTACTCGCCGCCTTCGTTCCACACCAACCACTCGCCGTCGACGTCGGTGCAGTGCACGTGGAAGCTGCCGGTCGGCAGGGTGCGGCCCCGGACGAGCAGGCGGGGCACGGCAGCCTCGAAGTACTCGTCGATGCCGTCGCTCGCCAACTCGGCTTCGATCGTCGGCGCGTTGCCGATCGCCTGTTCCGCATCCCACCGATGCACGGCGGTCTCATGGGCCTGACGACGGAACCAGAATCCGAGCGTCTGCTCGACCGGGAACGGATGCCATGTCGGCGATGCCGGGTCGGATGCTCGCAGCGCGTCGGCGAGAGCCGTGGCCCCCTGTCGGAACCAGTCGGCGGCCCGTGTGATGTCGAACGACTCGAGGGCCGCCGCCTCGTCGGATGTCGGGGAACGGCCGTGCTCGATGCAGAATCTCGCCCAGCGATGGATCTGGCCGAGATGCTCGGCCAGTCGTGCGACATCCCAACCAGGGCAGGCCTGGACGGGAGCATCGAGGGGACCCTGCTCGAGCACCGCTGCGAACAGCGTGGCGTCCGCGGTCAGACGGTCGAGATACCAGTCGGGTGTCGGTCGGTGGTGGGCCTCGGCGTTCACGATCGTCGACGGTAGCCTCCGGAGCATGAGCCCTCTCGAAGCCTTGGCTTCCGGCAGCGGTGACGCTCCGGGCGCCAGCCGTCCGATCGTCACGATCACGGAGACCGCGCTCGCCAAACTGATCGAGCTCCGCGCCGACGAGACAGACGCAGACGCGCTCGGACTGCGGCTCGCGATCGCCTCCGGGCCGGGCGAGGACTTCCGCTACGACCTCAGCTTCGACGAGTTCCTGAAGGCGGCGTTCACCGACGAAGTCCGAACCCACGAGGGTGAGGCCGGCGTCATCAAGGTGATCATCCCCGCGGAGCACGTCGAGCTCCTCCAGGATGCGACGCTCGATTTCACCGACAGCCAAGGGCTCGTGATCCGCAATCCGAACCGTCCCGAGGCGCCCTCGGTCGAAGGGCTCACGCGAGACGACGAGCTGTCGGCCGAGATCGAGGCGCTCGTCTCGGGCGAGGTCAACCCGGCGCTCGCCGCGCACGGCGGGTTCGTGACGTACGTCGGCCACGACGGTGAGGGCACGGCCTACATGACCATGGGCGGCGGTTGCCACGGTTGCTCGATGAGCAAGATGACGATGCTCGACGGTGTTCAGACGATGCTCGGGGAGGCCATCCCCGCCATCCAGCGCGTCAAGGATCTGACCGACCACTCCACCGGCGAGAACCCGTACTACAGCTGACGTCGAACCAGGTCGGCTGACGTCGCTCGTCGTCAGAGCGCGCCCACGATGAGGGCGGCGCCGAACGCCGCCAAGAGTGCGGCGGTCGCGATTCGGAGTGCCGGCGCAGAGACGCGTCCACCGATCCGCTGCCCGACGAACGCGCCCGTCATCCCGGCCCCCAACGCGCCTGCGGTTGCTCCCAGCCACGCGCCCACCGGGTTCGATCGCGCTGCGAGGGCAGCGGTCGCGAGCTGGGTCTTGTCGCCCATCTCGGCGATCGCGATGGTCATCGCGATCGATGCGATCACACCCCGCGCTCGCACCACTGGCTCGGGATCGTCGTCGTCCTCGCCTCGGAGTGCGAGCACGGCGAACCCGACGAACAGCAGCCCGGCCGCCACGGCGATCGGACGCTCGGGCAAGGTGGCGCCGAGAACGCCACCCACGACCGCGGCGAGCGCGCTGGCCGCGCCGTAGCCGATCGCCAGACCGACTGCGACCGTGCGCAGGCGGTGGCGCGCGCCGAACCCGAGCGCGAGCAGCTGGGTCTTGTCGCCCAACTCGGCGACGAAAACGACACCGAATGCGGAGACGGCGGCGATCGCGAGGTCGGGCATCGCGGCCAGCATGCCAGCGCCGGACCGTGGCCACCTACGCTGCAACCATGGAGATCGCCGACGCCTACCGAGAGGCCCAACGGTCGTTCGTCGAGCTCGTGGAGACGCTCGACGACGCCGAGTGGTCGACCCCGGTGCCGTGCAACCCGTTGTGGACGGTTCGCGACGTGCTCTCACATGTTGCTGGGGTCACCAACGACATCATCGAGGGCAACGTCGACGGTGCGGCGACCGACCCGTGGACAGCGAACCAGGTCGATCGCTGGCGCGGTGCCCCGGTCGGCGAGATGATCGAACGCTGGAACGCCCAGATCGACGACGTCGCCGTGGCGCTGCAGACCGTGGGTGAGCGTCGACCACCGCTCGACTGCCACAGCCACGAGCACGACGTTCGGCATGCGGTCGGTCGGCCGGGGAATCGCGACTCGGTGTTGATTCGATGGATGTCATCGTTGTTCGCCGAGGTGTCGGCCGGTCGGTCCGTCGTCGTGCGATTCGACGATCAGGTCGAGACCACGATCGGCGGCCACGGTGTCCCGGTGACGCTCTCGGGGGTCTCGCGATTCGACTTCGTCCGATCACGCCTCGGACGACGATCGTCGTCGCAGGTCGCAGCGTGGGACTGGAGCGAACCGCCGACCGCCGACCTGCTCGCCGGGTGGTTCCTGTTCGGGCCGAGCACCATCGACATCGACGAAGAGCATCGGCGTTGAGCGAGGTCGACCGCGACGATTCTCAGCGGTGACCGAGTGCGTCGGTGAGATCGGCGATCAGGTCGTCGGGGTCCTCGAGCCCGACACTCACCCGCACGAGTCCCTCCGTGACACCTGTGGCGTCCTGTTCGTCCGCCGTCAGGCTCGCATGCGTCGTGGTCATCGGATGGCAGACGAGCGTCTCGGGGCCACCGAGCGAGGTGGCGCATCGGGCGAGTGAGATGCCGTCGAGCAGGCGTCGGGCGCCGGCTGTGCCGTCGGCGAGCTCGAATGCGAGCACCGTTCCGAACTGGCGCATCTGGCGTTTCGCGAGATCGTGCTGAGGATGGCTGGCGAGTCCGGGATAGTGGACGGCCGCCACCGACGGATGCTGCTCGAGCCAGTCGGCGAGGCGTTGCGCGGTCGCCACCTGGTGAGCGGTGCGCACCGCCATCGTGCGCACGCCCCTGAGCCCGTTGAGCGCATCGTAGGGAGACGCCATAGCGCCGTGCAGCACGGCGTAGCCCCAGATCGCGTCGATCAGCTCCCGCTCGCCGGCGACGACCCCCAGGGTGGCGTCGTTGTGTCCGGCGATGCCCTTGGTGGCGGAGTGCAGCACGAGATCGACGCCGTGAGTGAGCGGTTGTTGTCCGAGGGGGGTCGCAAACGTCGAGTCGACGATCGTGAACGGTCCGGTGATCGAGCCGACTTCGTCGAGATCGCACAGCTCGAGCCGCGGGTTCGAGGGTGTCTCGACGAGGACCACGGTGGTGCGACCCGGCCGAACGGCGTCGGCCAGCGCTCCGGGGGAGGTCGCATCGACGAACGTCGTCTCGAGACCGAACCGCGCGCACGGACCCTGGAGGAATGCGATCGTGCCGGCGTAGAGCTGACGGGTGGCGACGATGTGATCACCCGACGAGCACAGCGCGAGCACGGCCGAGGCGATCGCGCCCATGCCCGAACCGAACGCCATCGCATCCTCGGCACCTTCGAGCTCGGCGATCGCTTGCTCGAACGAACGCACCGTCGGATTGGCGTATCGGCCGTAGAACTCGTCGGCTCGCACGCTCGTTGCGCGACGTTGCGCGTCGTCGAACCCGGCGGATTCCCACACGCTCGACGCCCACAGCGCCGGTGCCATCGAGGATCCGCTGGAGGCGCGTCCGGCGCGGATCGCTCGACTGCCTTGACGTAGAGGGCGACCGTCAGGTGACACAGAACTCGTTGCCTTCGGGATCGGCCATCACCATCCACCACTGCCCGTGCTCGTCGACACGACGGATCTCGGTCCCACCGATCGCTGTCAGCTGATCGATCTTGGTCTGCTTCTCGTCGTCGGAGCGTCCTGCACGAATGTCGAGATGCATCCGGTTCTTGACCGTCTTCAGCTCGGGCACCCGGAGGAAGAGCACCCGCGGCCCCACGCCGTTCGGGTCGACGATGGCGCCGATCGAATCGACCGGCGGCACCGGGATGTCGTTGGCCCGAAGGAAGTCCTCCCACGACGGGAAGCCCTCCGGAGGAGGCTCCTCGATGTAGTCCAACGCCGTGGACCAGAACCGGCACATGAGAGCGGCGTCCTCGCAGTCGATCGTGATCTGGAAAGGGGTCGCCATGCGTCGTACGGTACCGCCATGGCCATCGGCGCATTGCACGAGATCGTGTTCGACTGCTCGAACCCCGAGGCGCTCGCGCGGTTCTGGCAGGCGCTGATCGGTGGCGAGGTCGAGATCGAGAGTTCCGACTGGGTGGTGCTCGACGGCGACGAGTTCGGCTTCTACATCGGCTTCCAGCGCGTCCCGGAGTCGAAGTCGGCCAAGAACCGTCTCCATCTCGATGTCGAGGTCGACGACCTCGAGTCCGCCGTCGATCAGGCCGAGCAACTCGGCGCCCGCAAGCTGGGGACCGAGGTCACCGAGGACGACGGCTCGTTCCAGGTGATGGCCGACCCCGCCGGCAACGAGTTCTGCCTCATCACCGACCGCTGACCGCCCCCTCCACCGAACCGTCTGCTCGGAACCGGGTATCGGACGGTTCTACGCAGACAGAACGGTGATGATGCGGTCGTGGAGGTGGCCGTTGCTGCTGATCGCGGTCGGTTCTTCGTGGGTCGCCCGACCGAACCGGTCGGTGAACCGGCCCCCGGCCTCCTCCACGATCAACTTGACGGCGGCGATGTCGTACGGCCGAACGCCGACGGCGTCGACGGCGAGATCGAGGGCGCCCTCGGCGACCAGGCAGTGCTGCCAGAAGTCCCCGAAGCCGCGAGCCCGTCGGGCGCGGCTCACGATCGCGACGAGCTGGTCGGTGAGACCGAGCTCATCCCAGCCGTGGTTGAAGGTCACGCTCACCTGGGCCGTGGAGAGGTCGTCGACGTCCGATACGCGGCACCGCGTCCCGTCGACGAACGTGCCCCCACCGATCGACGCCCACCACCGGCGACGCAGCGCCGGGGCCGAGACCACTCCGACGGTCACGCCGAGCTCGACATGCGTCAGTGCGATCAGCGTCGCCCACACCGGGATGCCTCGGACGAAGCCCGACGTACCGTCGATCGGATCCACGACCCAGCGCCACGCTGATCCGGCGTCGCCCCGCAGACCGTGCTCCTCCCCGAAGAAGCCGTGTTCGGGTCGGGCGACCAGGACCCGATCGGCGAGCAATGCCTCGGCACCACGATCGGCTTCCGTGACCTCGGTGCGGTCGTCCTTCCAGCCGAGCGTGAAGTCGGCCCGTTCGAAGCGAGGCAGCGTGAACGCATCGGCCAGATCGGCCAGCTCCAGCGCCAACTCGAGATCGGACGTCGGTTCGGGGTCGGCCACGCCGCCGAACTCTACGGCAGCAGCGTGCGCACGGCGGCGGCGATGCCTGCCGCATCGAGCCCGAGACGGGCGAGGATGTGCTTCGGGTCTCCGTGGGGCACGAACCGTGTGGGCACACCCAGGACCTCGACGGGCACCTCCGGCGAGATCGCTCCGATCTGGTCGAACATCGACATGCCGATGCCACCGTCGCGGATGCCGTCCTCGACGGTGACGACGGCACGATGACGAGCGGCATCCGCGATCATCTCGGGATCGAGCGGGGCGCAGCTGCGGGCATCCCAGACGGTCGCTTCGGTTCCGTCGGCTGTCAGCTCGTCGGCTGCCTTGATGGCGAACTCGACCATCCGCCCGATCGCGAGGATGCAGACCGAACCGTCACCGCGCCGGACGAGCCGGGCATCGAGGCCCGAGCCGACCTCGGATTCGCCGACCTGACGCGCCGACCCACGCGGATAGCGGATCGCGACCGGACCGTCGTCGGCGAGGTGCAGCGCATCGTCGAGCATCTGGTGCAACTCCTGAGCACTCGACGGAGCCAGCACTCGCATCCCCGGCACCTTCGACAGGAGCGCCATGTCGTAGACACCGTGGTGGCTCGCGCCGTCGGGCCCGGTGATACCGGCGCGATCGATGCAGAAGATCACGGGGAGCCGATGGAGCGCGACGTCGTAGACCACCTGGTCCCAGGCTCGCGAGAGGAACGTCGAGTACACGGCGACGAGGGGGCGGAGCCCCCACATCGCCATACCGGCTGCGCCGGCGACGGCGTGTTGCTCGGCGATGCCCACGTCGAAGCAGCGGTCGGGGAAGTGCTCCTGGAACGGGATCAGACCGGTCGGCCCCGGCATCGCAGCGGTGATCGCGACCAACCGCGGTTCGCGCTCGGCTGCCTTGATGACCCCCTCTGCGAAGGCCTGGGTGTATCCGGTCGGCACCGCCTTGGGTGGCCCGTGGATGGGGTCGAACACCGGCGCGTCGTGGAGATGCTTCTCGTCGTCGTCCTCCGCTGGAGAGTAGCCGCGACCCTTCTGGGTGAGGACGTGGACGATGATCGTCCCCTCGATCGACAGCAGCTCGGCGTTCCGGAACGCGGCCTCCATCTCGGCGATGTTGTGCCCGTCGACCGGGCCGACGTACCGCACACCCAGCGCCTCGAAGAACGACGGCGGTTGGAGGAACTCGCGGACACCGGCCTTGAACCCTTCCATCGCCTTCTCGGCCTGCGGGCCGATCGCCGGGAGGTTGGCGAGGAACTCCTCCAACCGTCGCTGGCGACGAACGTAGACGGGATTGAGGCGGATGTCGGTCAGCGCGTGGGCGAGCTTGTCGGTGAGCTTGTCGGGAAAGCTCGGATGGGAGGCTCGCTCATCGGCGCCCTGGGTGTTGGCCGACAGGTTCGACACGGTCGGGGCGTAGGAACGGCCGTTGTCGTTGAGCACGATGATGACCTGACGCTTGCTGTGGCCGAGGTTGTTGAGAGCCTCGTACGCCAACCCGCCGGTCATCGCGCCGTCGCCGATGACGGCGACGATGTGGCGATGATCATCGACGCCTGCGTCGCGAGCGACCGCCATGCCGTACGCGTAGCTGAGCACGGTGGACGCGTGGCTGTTCTCGATGTGGTCGTGGCGGCTCTCTTCGCGGCTCGGATAGCCGGAGAGCCCGCCCTCTTGGCGGAGCCGCTCGAACTGCGACTTGCGTCCGGTCACGATCTTGTGGACGTAGGCCTGATGACCGGTGTCCCAGAGGATCGCGTCGGTCGGCGACTCGAACACCCGGTGCAGTGCGAGCGACAGTTCGACGGCACCGAGGTTGGATCCGAGGTGACCACCCGTCTCGCTGACGGCGGCGACCACGAAATCGCGGATCTCACCGGCGAGCGCGTCGAGCTCCTCGTAGGAGAGATCTCGGAGATCGGCGGGTTCGTTCACGCGTTCCAGGAACATGTGGATCATCACGCTACCCCCGGTCCGGAGGGCCTGCGCATTCAGGCCCTGGTCGCCCGACACGTACGCTCGCCGACATGACACGGATCGAGGGACACGCCGGCCAGCAGACCGTCGCAGCGATGCAGGCGTTCGGCACCGATGTGATGTTCACCCTGAACGGTGGACACATCTGGCCGTTCTACGAGGCGGCGCGCGACCGTGGGATGCGCATCGTCGACACCCGCCACGAACAGTCGGCCACCTTCGCCGCCGAGGCGTACGCGAAGCTCACTCGGCGACCGGGTCTCGCGGCGCTCACCGCCGGTCCGGGCGTGACCAACGGCGTGTCGGCCGTGACGTCAGCACACTTCAACGGGTCGCCCGTCGTCGTGCTGGGTGGTCGTGCGCCGGCGGCACGATGGGGTGCCGGTTCCCTGCAGGAGTTCGACCACGTTCCCGTGCTGGCGCCGATCACCAAGCGGGCCGCCACGGTGTCCGACCCCAGCCAGGCCGCCGCTCAGGTCTTCGACATCGCCCTCGCAGCGATCACTGCTCACCGCGGGCCCGCCTTCCTCGACTTCCCGCTCGACGTGTTCGGCCCGAGCGAGGGTGAGCTCCCCGATGGCATTGCGATGCCGTCGCCACCCGACGACGCGAGCCGTCTCGACGAGCTCGCCGAGATGATCGCCGGCGCCGAGCGGCCGGCCTTCCTCGTCGGGAGCGATGCCTATTGGGACGGCGCTTGGAACGAGCTCGACGCCGCCGCCGTCGCGCTCGGCGTGCCGTGCTTCTTCAACGGACTCGGCCGCGGCATGCTCCCCGCCGATCACCCGCACGCATTCCTCCGAACCAGGGGGATGCTCAAGCAGCGCGCCGATCTGGTCGTCGTGATCGGCACCCCGCTCGACTTCCGGGTCGGTTTCGGAAGGTTCGGCGACGCTCGGGTCGCCCACGTCGTCGACTCGGTGGGACAGGTCGCCGACCACGTCGACGTGCTGTCGGTCGCCGGCGACATCGCCGTGACGCTCCGAACGCTGGCCGAGCACGAGGGCGAGCGCATCGACCACTCGGGGTGGCTCGCCGAACTTCGCGACGCCGAGAATGCGGCGAAGGCCGCCGACGACCCGTTCCTCACCGCCGACACCGATCCGATCAAGCCGACCAGGATCTACGGTGAGCTGCGCCGCCGGCTCGAACCAGACGCCGTGGTGATCTGCGATGGCGGTGATTTCGTGTCGTACGCCGGCAAGTACGTGGAAGCGCACCGGCCGGGCGGTTGGCTCGACACCGGTCCGTACGGATGTCTCGGCAACGGGATGGGATACGCGCTCGCCGCCCGGGTGGTTCGTCCGGAGGCACAGATCGTCGTCATGCTCGGCGACGGCGCGGCCGGGTTCTCCCTGATGGATGTCGATTCGCTCGTTCGCCACGACCTGCCCGTCGTGATGGTGGTCGGGAACAACGGCATCTGGGGCCTCGAGAAGCACCCGATGCAGATGATCTACGGCTGGGACGTCGCCTGCGACCTGCAGCCGAACACCCGCTACGACGATGTCGTGAAAGCGCTCGGCGGCGGCGGTGAGACGGTCACCGAGCCAGGCCAGATCGGTCCCGCCCTCGATCGTGCCTTCGCGAGTGGGGTGCCGTACCTCGTCAACGTGATGACCGACCCGACCGACGTCTACCCCAGGACCAGCAACCTCGCCTGAGCGGAGATCGACCGGCGCAGGAACCGGTGCACGTCAACCGGCCGGGACCAGGAGGTCGAGCGGGCCGATGCAGGCGGTTCCGTCGACGGGGACGAGCTGGGTTTCGTTCAACGTCCACAGCTCGAGCGATCCGATGTAGCCGGCGTCGGCGATCTGTGTCAGCGAGGTCATCTCGGTGGCCTGGTTCTCGAATTGCCACCGACTGAATGCGATGCCGACCTGTGCCACCTCGAGCGCGCAGTCCCGCCCGCCGACCTCTGCGATCTCGTCGTCGGTCAGCGTCGCGAGGATGTCGTCGGGCGTTGCGGCGTCGAGCTGCGCGGAGATGTCGGCGTCGAGGGCCGGGCCGGTCGGCTCGGTCGAGGTGACGATGTCGGCGGCCGGAAGATCGGCGGGTACCTCCCCGCACGCCGGATCGACGGGGACGAGCTCGCCGTCGATCACATCCCACAGCTCGGATTCCTCGCGCAGGAACTCTCCGACGACCAGGCTGGCTTCGTCGGGCGCCGGCTGACCCTCCAGCAGCTCGTAGGCGTCGAGGGCGGTGCGCACCGCAGCGGCATCGGCGTTGCAGGCGAGCTCCGACGAGTCGTCGATCGCGGTGATCCCCGGCTCGATCACGTTCTCGCGGATGGCGCCACGGTCGGTGCCGTCGGCGCCGGCGCACCCGGCGGCGAAGACCAACGCAGCCGTGGTGATCGTGGTGCTCAGTCGGCCTTGCAGCACTTCGACATGAACTTCTCGACGTCGACCATCACCCTCGTGACCTTGCCGGCGGCGACCAGGCCGCCGGAGTCCGATGCCGTGACGGTGAACGTGATGCGGCGGCCCTCGATCTTCTCCAGGTGGGCCTCGACGACGATCTCGGCGCCGACGGGTGTCGGCTGCAGGTGATCGATCTGAACCCGCATCCCGACGGAGGACTGGCCCTCGTCGAGCACACCGGTGAGTGCCTCGACCGTCGCCTGCTCGAACAACGCGACCAGCTTGGGGGTGCCGAGCACCTCCACATCACCCGAGCCGAGCGCGCGAGCGGTGTCGGCGTCGCCGACGACCAGACGTGCCTCGCCCTTGAGTCCGACCGCAACGTTCATCGGACGGCCACGCTAACGCTTCCGATCCCCCGAACCACGTGACGGTGTGATGACAGGATTTCGCAATCGTTGCGTCATCGACCGGGCCCGTCCTGCGCGAGGCCACGGACGCCGGCGCGCACCGGTGGGCGCTCTCCGAGCGGCCCACCTAGGCTGGGCGACGTGATCGATCACGACGTCATCGAACGTACGCTGGGCACCGCACTGCGATCCGGTGCCGACTTCGCAGAGATCTACGTCGAGGACAAGCGCAGCACCTCCGTCGGTCTCGACGACGGTCGCATCGAGCAGGTCACCTCCGGTCGTGATCGTGGAGCGGGCATCCGTGTCATCCGAGGCGACACCACGGGTTTCGCGCACACCAGCGACCTGACCGAGGCAGGTCTCACCGAGGCCGCGACCGCCGCCGCCGCGGCCGCCCGTGACGGTGAGGGAGGTGTCCGAACGGTCGCGCTCAGCGCGTCGGCACCCAGGTCGGTCAACGAGGTCGCCCGGTACCCCGACGACGTCACCAAGGCGACCAAGGTCGAATTGCTCCGACGGGTCGACGAGGTCGCTCGTTCGGTCGGCTCCGACATCGTCCAGGTCTCCGCCGGCTACGGCGACAGCCGCAAGCGCGTACTCGTCGCCAACAGCGACGGCTTGCTCGCCGAGGACGACATCGTTCGCGTGCTGGCGCGCATCAGTGCCGTCGCGAGCGGCGACACCGGGATGCAGACCGGGTTCCAATCGATGGGCCACACGATCGGGTGGGAGATCTTCGATCCCGAGTTCGACGGTCACGTCGACGTCGAGGCGCTGGCGCGGGACGCAGCCCGCCAGGCGATCACCAAGCTGCGCGCCCGCCCGGCGCCGTCGGGAGCGATGCCCGTGGTCATCAAGAACGGCACGGGAGGGGTCCTGTTCCACGAAGCCTGCGGGCACGGTCTCGAGGCCGATCATGTCCAGAAGGGTGCGTCGGTGTACGCCGGCAAAGTCGGCGAACTGGTGGCGTCGCCGCTCGTCACGCTCGTGGACGACGGCACGATGGCCGGCGAGTGGGGCACCCTGGCCATCGACGACGAGGGGCATCCGACGCGACGCAACGTGCTCATCGAGGACGGCGTGCTCACCGACTACATGTGGGACCACATCCGGTCCCGGAAGCAGGGACGTGGACCATCCGGGAACGGCCGTCGTCAGAGCTACATGCACCTGCCGATGGTCCGGATGACGAACACGTTCGTGATGGACGGACCGGACGACGCGGACGACATCGTCCGGTCGACCGAGCACGGTGTCTACGTGAGCCATCTCGGCGGCGGCAGCGTCAACACCGCGACGGGCGACTTCGTGTTCGGCATGAACGAGGCCTATCTCATCGAGAACGGCGAGATCACCGATCCGCTCCGCGAGGGCAACCTCATCGGCAACGGGCCGCAGGTGCTCCGCGACATCGACATGCTCGCCAACGACTTCGCGATGGGCAACCCCGGAACGTGCGGCAAGGACGGCCAGGGCGTTCCCGTCGGTGACGGGCAACCGACCCTCCGCGTGAAGTCGTTGACCATCGGTGGTACAGCGTCGTGAGCAGCGACCTGCTCCAGATCGCCGACCGTGTCGTCGCCCAGGCGATGTCGGGGGAGGAGGTCGAGGCCTTCGTGTCGCGGGGTGGCGACACGGAGGTGCGGGTATACGAGGGGGAGGTCGAGCACTTCGTTTCGGCCCAGGCCGAGGGAATCGGCATCCGTGTGATCCGGGAGGGCCGGACCGGGTTCGCGTACGCCGGTACTCTCGACGCCGCCGCCGTCGCGGAAGTGCTCGACGAGGCGCGTGACAACGTGCAGTTCGGAACCATCGACGAGTGGGCCGGTCTCGCAGTGCCCGACGGCGTCGACGTGACCGAGCAGCCGCTCTGGAACGACGAGCTCGCCGAGTACCCGACGGAGCAGAAGATCCAGCTCGCCAAGGACCTCGAACGCGAGACGCTCGCGGTCGATCGGCGTCTGCGCGTCGACGACTCGAACTACGCCGATGCGTTCGGAGAGGCCGCCGTCGCGACGACGACGGGCATCCGCCAGTGGGGTCGCGAGAACGGCTGCTACGTCAGCATCTCGACCCTTGCCGACGACGGCGACGAGACCCAGACCGGGTTCGGGTTCAGCGTCGGACGAACGCCGACCGTGCTCGATGTCGAACGCGCCGCCAAGGAGGCGGCCGACCGTGCCACCCGGCTGCTCGGCGCCACCAAGCCGCCGTCGAAGCGCATCACGGTCGTGCTCGATCCCTTCGTCACCGCCCAGTTGCTCGGCATCATCTCCTCGACGCTCAACGGCGAGGCGGTCGTCAAGGGTCGCAGCCTGTTCCGCGACCGGCTCGGCGAGGAGGTCGCACCTCCGTACGTCGACCTGATCGACGATCCGACGAATCCGCTCGCGTACACCGCCACCGACGTGGACGGCGAGGGCCTCGCGGCGCGTCGCAACGCCCTCATCGAGGGAGGGGTGTTGCGGCAGTTCACCCACAACTCGTACTCCGCTCGGCGAGCCAACACCGTCTCGACCGGCAACGCGGTCAGAGGCGGGTTCTCCGGAACACCGGGCGTGGGAGCGCTGGCCCTGTCGCTCGCACCCGGCCTCAGATCGCAGGAGGAGCTGATCGCCGACGTCGATGACGGTCTGCTCGTGCAGAGCGTCACCGGTATCCACTCGGGTGTGAACCCGATCAGCGGTGACTTCTCGACCGGGGCGGCCGGGCTGCTCATCAGGGGAGGTCAACTGGGCGCACCGGTCCGCGAGTTCACGATCGCATCGACGCTCCAGCGCATGTTGCTCGACATCGTCGAGATCGGGGGCGATCTCGACTGGCTGCCGATGCGGGCGGCCGGCGTCAGCCTGGTGATTCGCGACGTCACGATGTCGGGCGCCTGAACTCACCTCGAGGTCAAGTCGGCGGGACCCCGCATCGCCAACCCGTGTGCACGGGCGCGCCCCGAGTCGAGGACCACACGGTCCGGTCGAACGAGGCCCGAGTCGGCGATCGTCATGAACCGCAGCTTCGTCGCGTCCCACCCGTGTTGGCGCGCGGTCATGATCGCCAGCTCCGCCCGGCTCAGCGGCTCCGGACCACCGAGATGGAGGATCCCGCGAAGGTCGCTGCGGCCCGCCAGATCGACGAGCGCCGCGGCGAGATCGTCGACCAGCACCGGCGATCTGATCTCGTCGGAGAAGAAGGCCATGTCGGATCGGCCGGAGATCACGTCGCGCACCGCGGTCTGGTGGATCGACAGCTCGCTGCGACCGTAGAGCAGGGACGTCCTCACGATGACGTGGTTGCCGCCGGCCGCCGCCACGGCGAGCTCGGCGTCGGCCTTGTCGCGGCCGTAGTCATGGATCGGCGTCGGTTCGTCCCATTCGGTGTACGGCTGCAGGCGACCCGCGAAGAGGGCGTCGGTCGACACGTGGATCAGACGGGCGTGGGACCGTGTCGCCGCCTCGGCGACGTTGCGGCTCGCATCGACGATCGACGCACGCTCGTCACGACGGTAGGCCGTGTGGATGATCGCGGTCGGCTTCCAGTCCCGGATCATGGATCGGACCATCTCGGCCTGACGAAGGTCGAGCGAACCGGACGACGGTGCCACGATCTCCCATGGTTGCGACGCCGGACCGTTGAGCACGTGCCGTCCGAGGAAACCTGACCCGCCCGTCACGAAGAGGCGACGTGGGTGCCGGTGTCTGATCGCCACGAACCCGATCGTAGGGCGGTACCGTCCCCGGGCGATGCCGATCCACGAAGCCATCGTGCTGGGCCTGGTGCAGGGCCTCTCGGAGTTCCTGCCGATCTCGTCGAGCGGGCACCTGATCCTGACGCGCTGGTTCTTCGGCTGGGATCCTCCCGGCGACGAATCGGTCGAGAAGGCGTTCGACGTCGCCCTGCACTTCGGCACGTTCATCGCCGTCGTCGCGTACTTCCGCCACGATCTCGTCCGCTACGCGCGCGAAGGGGTGCGCCTCATCTGGAATCGGGAACGACCGATCGACACCGATGGCCGGATCGCCTGGCTGCTCGTGGTCGCAACGGTGCCCGCCGCCCTCGTCGGGGCGGTGTTCGAGGGCACGATCGACGATCAGCTCGGAACCCCGACCATCATCGCGATCTCCCTGATCGTCTTCGGGCTGCTGCTCTGGTGGGCCGACCGGCGCATCGGCCGTCGCGACGTCGACGACTTCGGGACGCGCGACGCCCTCGTCGTCGGCGCGGCTCAGGCGTTGGCGCTGAACCCTGGCACGTCACGATCGGGGATCACGATGACGGCGGCCCGCCAGATCGGGTTCGGTCGCGATGCGGCGGCGCGTCTGAGCTTCCTGATGAGTTTGCCGGTGATCGCCGGTGCGGTGGTGTTGAAGGTCGGCAAGCTGTTCGCCGACGGGGTCCCCGACGGGTTGCTGACGCCGCTCGTCGTCGGCGTCGTCACCAGCTGCCTCTCGGGTTGGTTGGCCGTGTGGGGAACGCTCCGGCTCGTCCGGACGCGGAGCTTCACACCGTTCGTCGTGTATCGCGTCGCACTCGGCGTGCTGGTGCTCGTGGTCGCCGGCGCGGGTTGGCGCTGACAGCTTCGCCGACCGCGCCCGGTCACGGGATCCTGAGCAGCGTGATGGTGTCCGCAGCGGCGGCGCCGGCCAGGAGCGCGGCGTCGTCCGCCGGCACCGCGACGAGGTGTGACTCGTCGACCCGGCCGATCACGATCGCGTCCGTCGACAACACCACGCCTTCGCTCACCGGCCGCACCCGGTCGCCGGTCGTCGCACCGGAGGCCGCCGATTCGACGACCGGCACCACCAACCAACCGTCGGGGACGAGCGCCATCGGGCCGCGGCCGCGCGCCACGTCGGCGTCGGTGACGATCTCGCCGATCCCGATCCGCTGGCGGGCGACCGCGCCCGACGCCTCGGCGGACGTTGCGTCGAGTGCACCGTCGGGAACGACGGCGGCAGGCACCTCGCTCACGTCGACCGACAGTGGAGCACCGGGCGTGATCGGATCGGTCGCGATCAGCACGGGGCGCATGACTCCCCACGAGTCGCGGATCCGTTCGGTGCGTTGGATCTCGTCGTGGACGATCGCGGCGACTCCGAGCGCGAGCGCGGTGACGGCCAGCCAGTACAGCCACGGCCGGCGGGCGAAGACACGGCGAACCGAGACCACGGTGCGGTGAACGGGCGACATCGAGACCCTCCCTGGACGAACAGGACGAGGGGAAGTCGGAGCGGTCAGGCTATCCGGGTGACCACGTTCGTCAGCACGTCGCGCAGATGTGACACGTTGGTGCGGACCATCTCCAGGACCGCCTCCATCGTGACCGGTTCGTGCCCGTCGACCCCGGCGTCGTAGTCGGTCACGAGGGCGACCGTCGCGTACGCCAACCCAGCCTCGGCGGCGAGCACGGCTTCGGGATGGCCGGTCATGTTCACCACCGACCAGCCCATGGCCCGGAACCACGCGCTCTCGGCACGAGTCGAGAACCTCGGCCCATTGATGACGACCATCGTCCCGCCGTCGTGGACCGTCAGGCCGGACTCCCGGCCGGCCGCCACGAGGGCAGCTCTGATCGTCGGATCGTACGGATCGGCGAACGCCTGGTGATGCACCGACCCCTCACCGCCGGCTGTGCCGTCGGGCGCGCCCACGTCGTGGAACGTGTCGGGTCGACCCCACGTCCGGTCCACGAGTTGGTCGACGACGACGAAGTCGCCGGGATGTATGCCGGCCTGGAGCGACCCGCACGAGCAGGGCCCGATGACGGCGCGCACACCGAGCGCGGCCAGTGCCCACACGTTCGCCCTGAACGGTACGCGGTGTGGTGCGTACTCGTGACGTCGACCATGACGTGGGAGGAACGCCACGCGACGACCCGACAGATCACCCACCACGATCTTGGCGGAGGGCGCGTCGAACGGGGTGTGCACTTCGACCTCGACGCCGCCGCTCAACAGCTCGTAGAAGCCGGAGCCGCCGATGACCCCGATCTCGGCGCCGAGCTCGGATGCCCGATCGCTGAGGGGGATCAGCATCGCTCAGTCGCCCGAACCGGAGCCCGACGACGAGCCCGACGACGAGCCGGACGACGAGCCGGACGACGAGCCGGACGACGAAGCGGTCGACGACGTCGAGCCGCTGGACGAGTCGGACGACTTCGATGAACCTGCCGAATCCGAGGACGACGACTCGCTCACCGACGAGCCCGACGGGTCGGCAGCTGACCCCTTCGACCCCTTCGCGCTCTTCGACGCGCGACTGTCGGTCTTGTAGAAGCCGTCGCCCTTGAACGTCACTCCGACCGGGAGGAACACCTTCTTGACCGCCATCGTCTCACCGCTCTCGGGGTGGGCGATCTCGGTCAGCGTGGGATCGTGGAACGACTGCTGGACTTCGATCGTCTCGCCGGTCTCGATGAACTTGTACACGTACGTGGGCATGGCAGGGAGGAAAGATATCGGCGAATCACCGATGTGACGAGTTGCACCCCGGCGATCGGAGCGGTGACCGGCGGGCGATATGGTCGTTCGAATGCAGGTGCGCAGTGCCGTCATCCCCGCCGCTGGCATGGGGACCAGATTCCTCCCGGCCACCAAAGCGGTTCCGAAGGAGCTGATGCCGATCGGCGACACACCGGCGATCCAGATCATCATCGACGAGGCCCTCGGTGCAGGGATCGAGCACATCGTCGTCGTGTCGAGCCGGAGCAAACCGGCGATCGAGGCCTACTTCGCCCCGGACGACGCCCTGGTGGCGGCGCTGCGCGACAAGGGCAAGGACGCCGTCGCCGACCGCCTGGCGAGCATCGGCCGTGACTGGCGCTACACGATCGTGTACCAGGACAATCCGCGCGGTCTCGGTCATGCGGTGGGCTGCGGTCGCGAGGCCGTGGGCGACGAGCCGTTCGCCGTGCTGCTGCCCGACGAGCTGATGGGCGATTCGTCGTTGCTCGCCCAGATGAACGGAGTGTGCGCGAGCAGCGGCGGCAGCGTCGTCGGCGTGAAGCAGGTGCCGCGCAGCGAGGTCAGCTCCTACGGTGTGCTCGCTCCGTCCGGTCCGATCGACGACGCGGGGGTGATCCCGGTTGCCGATCTGGTCGAGAAGCCGCCCGTCGACGAAGCGCCCAGCGAGTACATCATCATCGGTCGCTACGTTCTGACACCCGATGTCTTCGACGAGATCGAAGGGCTGACTCCCGGCAGCGGAGGCGAGCTCCAGCTCACCGATGCGCTCCGGGCGCAGGCGTCCCGCTCGCCGTTCTCCGGGGTTCTGTCGCGGACGGACCGCTACGACACCGGGAACCCGGTCGGATTCCTCGAGGCGGCGATCGCGTACGCGCTCAAACACCCGGAGATGGGCGACGAGGTGCGTGCTCACCTCGCCACGCTGGGCTGATCCGTTCGATCGGCCGGACGGGGTCGACGCCGTCAATTGCGCCGTACGTGGGCAGCCGGGAGGTCGAGCGGTAGGCCGTAGTCGTCGACGTCGAACTCCGTGATGTCGGACGGGGTGGTGTCGGACGGGGTGATGTCGGACGGGGTGGTGTCGGACGGGGTGGTGTCGGACGAGCGTGTCACGCGCCAGCGCCGGGTTCCGATGCGCTCGTACACGTCGGTGACCGGCACGACGCCGAGCGTCTCGACGTCGATCGCGAGGACCGAGAGTTCGGCTGCGTCGCCGACCGCGAGCGGAAGACGCCGGATCGGGAGCGCGTGGGTGAACGCCGTGCAGGCGAGGGAGACATCGAGGGCACCGTCGAGATCGGTCCGGTGGGCACCGTTGACCTCCCCCCACCGGCCGTGCCCGTCGGTGCCCAGCCACAGGTCGGGTTCGGGGAGATCACGGAAGAGGAGGAACTGGCGGACCTGCCACAGTGGCGATAGCCGGATCACGTACTCGACGTTCTCGCGCTCGACGCGCCCCGTCGCCGTCCAGGCCTCGTTCTCCCACGTGAGTGTCAGCTCGTCCGTGTAGCTGCCGTCGACCGTGGTCCAGCTGGTCCGGTACCCATCGGCCGGAAAGGCGAGGTGTTCGGTCACCGGCCCAGTCTGCCGCGGGCGCGTCGTGACCGGTACCGTTCGGGTCCGTGACACCTCTGGAAGACGCCCAGTCCTTCGTCATCGGACGATGCCCGCCGCTCGGACCGATCCAGGTGGCGTTCGATCACGCCGAGGGTCTGGTGTTGGCAGGCGACGTCGTCGCGACCGAGCAGGTGCCACCGTTCGACAACACTGCCGTCGACGGCTACGCGGTTCGAGCGGCTGACACGGCCGCTGCCGGGTTGCTCCCGATCGAGCTTCCCGTCGTCGACGAGATCGCGGCCGGAGCTTCGAGCGACCACGTGCTGCAGCCCGGCGAGGCGATCCGCATCATGACCGGTGCTCCGCTTCCCGTCGGTGCCGACGCCGTCGTCATGGTGGAGGAGACCGAGCGGCTGGGTGACGAACGGGTCCGGATCGCCACATCGGTCGACGTCGGCGCTGCGGTCCGCCGAGCCGGTGACGATGTGCAACCCGGGGACCTGCTGTTCGAGGCGGGCACCGTGGTGACCCCGGCGATCGTCGGTGTGCTGGCGAGCATCAATGCCCGCACGGTGAGTGCTCACCGCCGAGTTCGGGTGGCGGTGCTGTCGACCGGCGACGAGCTGGTCGAGGACGGCCGCCCGCTGAGGCCGGGTGAGATCCGCGAGAGCAACCGTCGGATGCTGGCCGGGCTGTTGCGCGATGCGGGTTGCGAGGTCGTCGACATGGGGACGGTCCGCGACGACGAGGCGGCGCTCGAACTGGTGCTTCGCCAGGCTGCGACGGACTGCGATGCGATCGTCACGAGTGGTGGCGTGAGCATGGGGGACTACGACGTCGTCAAGGCGGTCCTCGGCCGGATCGCCGACATGACCTGGATGCAGATCGCGATCAAGCCCGCCAAGCCGTTCGCCTTCGGCACCATCGACGGCACGCCGATCTTCGGGTTGCCCGGCAACCCGGTCAGCTCGATCGTGAGCTTCGAGATGCTGGCTCGGCCGGCCTTGAGACGGATGATGGGTCATCGCAAGCTGGCCCGCCAGAGCCACGTGGCGATCACCGACGACGCGCTCGATCGACGGCCCGACGGCAAGGTGCACCTGATGCGGGTCGTCGCCGGTTTCGGCGACGACGGTCGCTGCCACGTCCGGCCGGCGCGAGCGCAGGGGAGCCATCAGCTCGCCGCGACGGCGCTGGCCAACGCGATCGCGATCGTGCCCGACGGCGACGGCCTCCCCGCCGGCGCCGAAGTCGCCGTCCTCATGCTCCACGGCTGAACCCCGAACTGTCTGCGTGGAACCGGGGCATGAACGGTTCGAGGCAGACAGAACGGGGGACCGGCCGTAGGCTGTGGGGATGAGGCAGCAGGGGGCGCGAGATCTGGTCGACCCATTCGGACGCATCGTCCGCGACCTTCGCGTCTCCGTCACCGACCGCTGCAACTTCCGATGCACGTACTGCATGCCCGAGGAGGGGATGCAGTGGATGCCCAGGTCGGAGATCCTCACATTCGAAGAGATCGAGCGCCTCGCCCGGATCTGCGTCGAGCGGTTCGGTTTCGACGGCATCCGACTGACCGGTGGTGAGCCGACGGTCCGCGCCCACATCACCCGGCTGGTGGCGAAGCTGGCCGCGCTCGGCGTCGATCTGGCGATGACGACCAACGGGGCCACGCTGCGCAACAACGCCCACGACCTGCGAGCAGCCGGGCTGCGGCGCATCAACATCAGCCTCGACACACTCGACCCGGCGAAGTTCGAGCGGATGACCCGCCGCAACGAGCTCGACAACGTGCTGCTCGGCATCCAGGCCGCCCAGGACGCCGGCTTCGACCCGGTCAAGATCAACGCCGTCGTCGAGCGCGGTACCAACGACGACGAGATCGTCGATCTGGCGCGCTTCGGTCGTGATCGGGGCCTCGAGGTGCGCTTCATCGAGTTCATGCCGCTCGACGCGTCCGACGAGTGGCAGCGGACCAAGGTCGTCAGCCAGGACGAGATCGTCGCCGCCCTCGATGCCGTCTGGCCCCTGGAGCTGGTGCCGGCGCGAGGTGCCGCCCCGGCCAACCTCTGGCGATACCGCGACGGCGCCGGCCGGGTCGGCGTGATCCCCACCGTCACCAAACCCTTCTGCGGCGACTGCGACCGCGTCCGGCTCACCGCCGACGGTCAGTTCCGCACGTGCCTGTTCGCCACGGACGAGTTCGACATGCGTCGTGCGCTTCGAGATGGCGAGACCGACGACGAGGTCGCGGCGCGCATCGAGCGGGCCGTCGCCACGAAGTGGGCCGGCCACCAGATCAACCAAGTGAACTTCGTCCGGCCCGCCCGGTCGATGAGCCAGATCGGCGGCTGACATGAAGCGGCGTGCGGCCGCGTGCCTGATCGGCGCCCTGGCGCTCAGCGGGGCCGTGGTGTCGGCCGCGATCGACGAGGGAGCTACGGTCGACACGCCTGCCCGACGTGTTCGCCCCGACGGGCCGACGATCGGTGGGTGTTCGGTGTTCCCGATCGACAATGCCTGGAACACCGACATCTCGCGAACGCCGCTCCGAACCGACTCCGCAGCGATGATCGCATCGATCCAGGCGAGCGGGGGCACCCACCTCCACCCCGATTTCGGTGAGAACCGCAGCTACGGCATTCCGTACGTCGTGGTACCTGCGTCCCAGCCCGCGACGCCCATCCGGTACGTCGCGTACGGCGACGAGAGCGATCCTGGCCCCTTCCCGATCCCGACCACGGCACCGATCGAGGGTGGCGCCTCCGCCGGCGGCGACCGCCACGTGATAGCACTCCGTTCCGGCACCTGCGAACTGTTCGAGCTGTACCGAGCGTTCCCCGAGGATGGAGGATGGCGCGCCGACAGCGGCGCCAGGTTCGATCTCTCGTCCAACGCGTTGCGTCCCCTCGGCTGGACCAGCGCTGATGCAGCCGGGCTGCCGATCCTGCCCGGTCTCGTCCGCTACGACGAGGTCGCGGCCGGCGAGATCCGCCACGCGATCCGGATCACGTTCTCGCGCACCCAGCGGGGCTACGTGCTACCGGCCACCCATGCCGCGTCGTCACGGACCGACCCGACGTTGCCCCCGATGGGGCTCCGGCTCCGTCTGCGATCCGACTACGACCTCACCGGCCTGACCGGCCAGGCGTTGGTGATCGCCGCGGCGATGCAGCGCTACGGCGTGATCGTCGCCGACAACGGTTCGAACTGGTTCTTCCAGGGCGCCCCCGACCCGGGCTGGCGCGACGATGATCTCGACCAGCTGAAGTCGATCCCCGGCACGGCGTTCGAGGTCGTCGACACCGGCCCGATCCGTCGATGAACCCTCGGCGGCGGGGTACGGTGGAGACCTCATGAGCGATCTGGAGTTCACCCACCTCGATCCGCTCGGTCATGCCCGCATGGTCGACGTCACACCGAAGGAACCGACCCATCGGCGCGCCGTGGCACGGTGCAAGGTGTTCATGAAACCGGAGACGACGGCCGCCATCGCCAATCGCGAAGTGAAGAAGGGCGACGTGCTCGCCGTCGCTCGCGTCGCAGGCATCCAGGCCGCCAAACGCACCGCCGACATGATCCCGCTCTGCCATCCGTTGTTGGTCGGGGCGGTGTCGATCAGCTTCGACATCGGCGACGACCACGTCGCGGTCGAGGTGTTCGTCGACACGGTGGACCGGACGGGGGTCGAGATGGAGGCGCTCCACGCCTGCGCCACGGCGGCGCTCACGATCTACGACATGTGCAAGTCGGCCGATCGCGGCATGACGATCGGCGATCTCGCACTGTGGGAGAAGACCGGTGGTCGTTCCGGCACCTACCGTCGCGACGATGCCTGAGCGACTCGCGTCGCCTGGTCGCCGTCGGACGCCGCCGCGCCGCGTGAACGGTCGGTGGCCGGCTGGTGACGAATGCCACCACCAGCGTTGCCGTCTGTGTTACGAATGTCGTAGAATCGTAATGAAATGTCGTGAGCGTTGTCCCCGCCAGGAACCCGTCTCGTCACGACGTCGAACGCCGTCCCAGTCACCGAACGAAGGAACTCTCACATGGGCGAACTCGTCCTCTTGGTCGTCGCTGCTGCATGGGCGGCGGTGCTGATCCCGCCGCTGCTCCGCTCTCGCATCGAGAACCGCCCGAATTCGTCGGTGACCGACTTCCGTCGCAAGCTGAACACGCTGCAGAGCACCGTGCCCAGCCGGGCGTCGGGCCCGATGCGCGGGATGGCCCGACCGCTGGCGCAGTCGCCCCTCCAGCGTCCGGCCGCCGCCGGCCGTCCGGGCATGCAGTCGGCCCACGTTCGGCGTACGGCAGCTCGCACCCACGGTGGGCGATCGACGACGGGGACCCAGGTTCGCGACGCGGCACCGCGCCGTCGCTCCCACGGTGATCCCGGCTGTGGCCAGCCCCGCCAGCAGGAACATCGTCAGGCGCACGTCGCACGGCACGCCACCTCCTCGGCCGAGCAGGTTCGTCGTCGTCGATCGAACGTGTTGTTCATGCTGGTCCTCGCGGCCGGCGCCACCCTGTTCCTCGCTGCCACCACGCAGGAGCCGGCGATGTTGTACCTGTTCGCGCTGGCCTTCCTGGCGCTGTGCGGATACGCCTACCTCCTGTCGCAGGTGCGTCAGCGTGAGACCTCCTCATGGCCGAACGACTGGATGCATCGCTGACGTCGTTGGGTACACTGCGCACCCACATACGGGGCTGTAGCTCAGTTGGCAGAGCGCGTCGTTCGCAATGACGAGGTCAGGGGTTCAATTCCCCTCAGCTCCACCGCTCCCGCTCACCGTCGCCGAGCGGGGCGCGACCGCACAGGTCGCCGGGAGGCGTGACCTCCGGCCCTAGGCGCAACACGGTCGGTGGTCGTACGATCACAGTGAACCGGGAGCGTCCGCATGGACCTGGAGCTGGTGCTGTCGTCGGGCACCCAGCCCGACGTGTACGAGGTCGACGTCTCGTCGTCGGCCGGTCACGCCACGGGCGAGCTGCGGCTCGACATCGATGCCCTGCTGGCGCGCCGACCCGAGCTGCAGTCCACCGTGCTGGCCTCCGCCGTCAGCGCGCGTCGCACCCTCGAGACGACGGAGATTCCGGTCCGCCGGGTGGGTGAGGAGCTGTTCTCGGCGTTGTTCAGCGGAGCCGTGTACGGACGCTACATGGCAAGCATCGCGACTGCCCGAGCCCGCGGCGAACCGCTCCGGCTGGTGTTGCACGTCCGAGCGCCGGAGCTGGCGGCGCTCCCGTGGGAGATGCTGTTCGACCCCGAAGCGGGCGAGTACGTGTGCCAGAGCGAGCCGCTCGTCCGGCACGTCGACGTCGCCGCACCGATCGCTCCCTTGCCGGTCCAGCCGCCACTGCGAGTGCTCGGCATCGTCGCCGCGCCCTCCGACCTCGCACCGTTGGACGTGGAGGCGGAACGGGATCGCCTCGCCGAGGCGTTGCGTGACCCGATCGGGCGAAGCGACGTCGAACTCGCCTGGGCGCCGGGAGGTCGATGGTTCGACGTCCAGACCGCGCTCCTCGACGGCCCGTGGCACATCGTTCACTTCATCGGTCACGGCGGCTACGACGACAGGCACCGCGAGGGAGTGCTCGCACTGGTCGGACAGCGCGGCGAGGCCGACCTGGTCGGGGCCGAGCGGTTCACCCGCTTGTTGCGCACGGCGTCGCCGTCGCCCCGGCTCGTCGTTCTCAACTCCTGCTCGTCGGGTGCGGCGGGGAGCGATGATCTGTTCTCGAGCACGGCGGCGAGCCTGGTGCGCAGCGGCGTTCCAGCGGTGGTCGCGATGCAATTCACGGTGAGCGATGCAGCGGCGAGCGTCTTCTCGGGCGGGTTCTACTCGGCGATCGCCCACAATCGCAGCATCGGTGAAGCCGTTCGGGTCGGCCGGATCGCCATCGATGGCATCAGCCCGAACACCCTGGAGTGGGTGACGCCGGTCGTGTACCTGCGTGGCGAGGATCACCCGGTGTTCAAGGTCGAGCTGGTTCACCGCGAGGTCGCGCAACAGCGGACCGATCGCGCCGACCCGGCCGCCGACGAGTCCGATCGCCTGGAGTCCTCGTACGTGCAGGCGCTGGCCGAGCTCCGTGTCGGTCACGACGACGACGCGCTGGCCTTGTTCGACAGCATCGTGGCGCTCGATCGCGACTTCCGCGATGCCTCGGTTCGCCGCGACATCTTGCGGCGAGCCCGTCGAGCGGCCGACTCCTACGACGAGGCGACCGAGGCCGAGGCCGATGGGAGGTTCGCAGCCGCAGCCCGCGCCTACGAGGCCGTGGTCGACATCGACCCGGAGTATCGTGACGCGCGCACCCGGGCCGACGCGTGTCGGCGGCAACAACACGTCATCGATCTCGTTGCCGAGCTGCGGATCCACGCCGAGGCGGGCGATGACGACGCCGTGATCTCGACCGGCGAGGAACTGGTCGAGCTCGACCCGGACCTCGCCGACCCCGACGGACTCGTCTCGGCGGCCCGGACGCACCTCGTCGAGCGACAGCTGGAGGCACAGTTCGCCGCCCGCTACGACGCTGCACTCGAGGCCGAGACGGCCGGCGACTGGGGGCGGGCGATCGCCGCATACGGCTCGCTGGCCGACGATCGGCCGGACTTTCGCGACACCACCGACCGCTTGGCATCGTGCCGCGATCGTCAACACGTCGAGCAGCTCCACGAGCGGGTGCGGCGGCTGAGCGCAGACGAGCAGTGGGAGGAGGTCGTGATGCTGGGCGGCGACCTCGCCGACATCGACCCGGACGCAGCCGACCCCGACGGCCTGGTCACCGCGGCGCGTCGGCGACTGGCGGAGCGCGAACGCATCGATGGTCTCTGTGACGAGCGCTTCGACGAGGCGATGGAGGCCGAGAGCAACGCCGACTGGCAGCGCGCGATCGACGCCTACGGGGCGATCGTCGCCGTGCGACCCGACTTCCGCGACTGCCGAGCCCGCCTCGCGGCATGCCGTCGGCGACTCGCCGATGAAGCGCAGCGCCGAGCGGCGGAGCGGGAGCGCGCTGAGCACGAGCTCACGCGATCGTTCGAACGTGGTGTCGCCCTTCAGGCGGGTGCCGACTGGGAGGAGGCGATGGTCGCATTCGACGAGGTGTTGGCGATGCAACCCGATCACGTGGACGCCACTCGTCGTCGCGCGGCGTGCCGGCGTCGCCACGAACGTCAGTTGGCTCGCGCCGCCGAGGCAGCCCTCACACCGCCACATGTCGAGTTGGCACCCGGACCCGAACACGCCGAGACCAGCGAGTCGAAGGAGGTGCAGCGTCTGCGACCGAATCGAAGGCGCCGGTGGATCGCCGTCGCCGCGGCGGTGGTCGTCATCGTGATCGCGGCCGGCATCGCCACGGTCGTCGTGACCGGCGAACGGACGTTGCCCGCGAGCCCCGACTGGGGGTACGCGTTCGTGAGCGTCAGGATCGACCACCCAAACGGACTCGCCGTCGACCGATCTGGTGGGCTGTACGTCGCGGAAGGCAACCTGGTGCGGAGCTTCGAGGTCGGCGGCGGCCGAACCCTCGCCGGTACGGAGCATTTCGGATTTCGAGGAGACGGTGGACCCATGAGCCAGGCCTCCTTCTCCTCGCCCCGAGGCATTGCGTGGTTCGACGGACGGCTCTACATCGCCGACAGCGACAACTGGCGCGTCCGGATGATCGATCGCGACAACGTCATCACCACGTTCGCCGGGAACGGCGAGCATGGTTTCGGCGGAGACGGTGGTCCTGCGGTCGACGCGGTCGTCAACGCCCCATCAGATGTCGCCGTGGATGACCGGGGCACCGTCTACATCGCCGACACGTTCAACTGCCGGATCCGCGCGGTCGACACCGACGGCATCATCACCACCGTCGCGGGGAGTGGCGAGTGCGGCTATCGCGGCGATGGCGGCCCAGCGACCGAGGCTGCGCTCTACGAGCCGTACGCGGTCGACGTCGACGACGATGGCAACATCTTCATCGCGGACACCCACAACCATCGGATCCGAAAGGTCGGCACCGACGGCATCATCACGACCATCGCCGGCAACGGCGAGATCGACTTCGCCGGCGATGGTGGACGCGCCGTCGCAGCGAGCCTCGACACGCCCTTCGGCGTGGCCGTGGACGACGCAGGCAACATCTACATCGCCGACACCCACAACCATGCCGTCCGCGTGGTCGACACCAGCGGCGACATCGTCACCATCGCTGGCACCGGTCGGCAAGGTGGATCCACGTCAGGCGTGCCCGCTGTCGAGGCACCGTTGAGCAACCCTGGCGCGGTGGCCGTCGACCGCGGCACGATCTACATCGCCGACTCCGGCAACAACCGGATCAAGATGATCGACACGGACGGGATCCTTTCCACCGTGGTGATGTGAACCCTCCGATCGAGCCGGGTGTCGACGTCGCCCCCGTCAATCGCCGAACTGCCGAGTCACCCAGGCGAAGTGGTCGAGAAACGCGTCGAACTGCAGCTGCTTGTCGAACTGCTCGTTCATCAGGCGACGGCCCGCATCGCCCATTCGCCGACACGTCTCCGGGTCGGATCCGAGCTCGACGATCGCGGCGGCGAGCTCCTCGACGTTGCCGAGCTCGACCAGCAGACCGGTGGTTCCGTGATGCACCACTTCAGGGGTGCCGGCCAACCGGGTCGACACGACGGGAACACCGGTTGCGAGCGCCTCGAGCAGGACGTTCGGGAGGCCCTCCTTGTAGGTGCTCGAGAGCACCAGGATGTCGATCACGTCGAACACGTGGGCCGGTTCGCGTGTGAACGGGAAGAACGAGACGTGTCGATCGAGCCCCAACTCGACAGCGCGGTCCTGAAGCGCGGCTTCGTCGGGCCCGTCGCCGACGAGCATGAGATGGAGTTCGGGAAGTCGTCGACGCGCCTGTGCGACGGCGTCGAGCAGGATGAACTGACCCTTACGGTGCTCGAACGAACCGACGTTGCCGAGCACCGGGAAGATTCCCTCCGGAACGGGATACCGCTGCCGCGACTCCCGGGCTCGCGACTCGTCCGGCGTGAACGTGGCCAGATCGGTGCCCTGGTAGATGAGGCTGATGCGTTCCTCCGGCACTCCATAGGTGTCGATCAGATAGCGCCGGGTGAAGTCGGTGATGCAGATGACGTGGTAGCGGATGTCTTCCGGCGGCGCGTAGTACTCGCGCACGTAGTCGGGCATGATCGTGCCGGTCTTGGGCTGGAGCACCGTGTCGAGCCCCGCGTCCGCGATGCACTTCGCTGCGAACCGCGAGCAGTGGAAGCCGTCGCGAGGGGGATGGATCGTGCAGATCGCGACGTCTGCCGGCGCGAGCGCATCGGTCCAGATCTCCTGATGGCGGGTGTCCTGGGCCACGACATCGTCGAAACCGTAGGTGACGAGGCGGGCGTCGGTACCCAACGCGTCGGCGGCGGTGAAGCCGTCGGCGGCGGTGAGCACGGTGACGTCGTGTCCGGCTGCCAAGCAGATCCGCATCGCCTCGGACACCCAGATCTGGGTGCCACCGTGGAGATAGGTGTCCTCGATGAAGCAGATGTGCATCAGTGGCCCCTGACGGTTCGCTCGAGCCGCTCGAGCACCTCGGTGAACGATTCCTGGAGCACATCGAGCGAGTATCGGCGATGGACTGCCGCATGGTTGTGGTCGATCCGTTCGGTCTGGCTCGTCGGGTCGAGCAAGATCGTGGTGAGCTGGTCGAGGAGCTGGTCGGAGAACTCACCCGGCGGGAAGTCCTCGTACCGGATGGAGTGCGCGTCGTCGAGGTGCAGGCCGACGACCTCGGCGAAGACCTCGTGCGGCTCGTAGTGGCTGCACACGATCGGGACGCCCGCGGCGGACGCCTCCACGATCGGCAGGCCCCGGCCTTCCGTGAGGCTCGGGAACACGACCAGGTCGGCGAGCTGATAGATGTCGACGATGCCGATCTCGGCGTCCGACGTGGGATCGGTCTGGCAGCCGGCCGAGAGGGCGAGGAACAGGCGCCGGCCGATGTCGGCCGGGACGTCGTCGAGCACGGCGGAGAACGCGTCCACCACACGCTCGAGGCATGGTCGATGCTCGATCGGGACCGGACCGGTGATGTGCAACGTCAAGGTGAGGTCGGGTCGCCGCTCGAAGGCATCGCGGAACGGCCCATGGCGCAGCAAGGCGCCGATCAGGTCACAATCGCGCCAGATCCGCTTTCGAGCGACGATCCGCGTCGGCTGTAACAGGTAGAGCGCACCGGGTGCGGTGATGTCGAGGGTTGGAGCTTCGTCGCTGCCACACACCACGGGTCGCTGGTCGGTCATCCAGCTGCGGGTGTTCAGCCGGAAGTCCTCGATCGATGTCGTTTCGATCTGCGGACCGCCACCGAGCACGCGGCTCATCTTGTGGCGGTACTCCCGCTTGTCGTCGGCCGTGCACGGGCGGAAGAACTCGGTGTCGAGCCCGGTCCCGACGGTGAACACGCGGTCGGGCCGGAAGTGGAATCGATCGATCAATCGGCGATTCTGCAGCGAGTTGATGTTCAACTGCGCCCAACGGCGACCGTTCCAGGGGTAGATGCGCTGGAAGAAGCCGAAGAACGCCTCGTTGTCGTGATTGCGGAAGAAGTGGTCGCGCGGGCCGGGCTCCTCGCCCGGATTCCGCTTGCACCCCGCCTTGCCGCCTTCCCAGTAGAAGTCATGGTTGTTGTTGATGACGACCCGGCCGGTCGTCTCGGCGGCGAGGACGATCGCGAGCCCGAACGCGAGATTGCCGGGGTTCGAGTTCGTGTTGACGGTGAAGAGGAGCCCGATCTCGTGATCTTCGATGTAGCGAACGAGCTGCTCGGCGAGTACCAACGCCTGCCGCCACATCTCGCGCGCGAGCTCGCTCGACATCTGGCTGTCGGCGGGGAGGTCCTCGTAGAACAGGCGGGCGAACCACTTGCCGTCGTCCCACTTGTCCCACCCGTCGGCGCCGGGCAACTCGAATCGGCGCCATGATCGGTCGAGGACGACGTCGGCCTTGTCGCCGAAGGTGCCGGCCAAGCAGTGGATCGGCACGCCCGGCAGCAGGTGTTCGAAGCACCGTGCGTACTTTGCGATCTCCATCGAGACCCCGTCGATGTCGTACGCGAACGTCACGAAGGCAACACCGCGGCCGACGGTCGCTCGGAAGTCGGACGTCCACGGTTCGGGATGGTGGCGAGCGAGATCGTCGAGGATCGCGCTGATGCTGCTGCCGCCGTCGATGTCGAGCTCTCGTAGCACTTCGAACCGCATCTGTCCCCCAGGTCAACTCGGTTCGCCCACTCCCGTGCCCATCGGTGAACACACGGTGAACACGCGGAATGCTCCGCCGTCGGCGGACCGCACCACGTTAATGTCTCGTCCATCGAGGTCGATAATCAATCATGAAGATCGGAATCGTCATCGGGCGAATCGGTGGCATCGACGGCGTCGCTCTCGAGACCGAGAAGTGGACGACGGTGCTTCGTCGGTTCGGACACGAGGTCCACATCTTGGCCGGTGAGCTCGAGGCCGACCTGTCCGGTGTGACGTTGCTCCCGGAACTGGGGTTCTCGCACCCCGCCACCATCCGGGAACAGGACGACGCGTTCTTCGTACAGCGTGCCGACGAGGGTGAGTTGATGACCCGACTGCGCCGCGATGCTGCGTACATCGAACGCCACGTCCTTCGGTGGCTCGACACCTTCGACATCGACCTGCTGATCACCCAGAATTCGACCACGCTGCCGTGCCACCTGACGATGGGGATGGCGCTCAAGCGGGTGATCGAGATCACCGGAATCCCGACCATCGCCCACGACCACGACTTCCACTGGGAGCGGGGCGACCGCTACTCGTCTCGATTCGCCGGCGTGCGCGACATCATCGACGAGTGCTTCCCCCCCGATCTGCCGAACCTGACCCACGTGGTGATCAACACGCACTGCCGCGAATCGCTGCGTCGGGAGCGCAACATCGAGGCGCACGTCGTCCCGAACGTGATGGACTTCGACGCAGGGTTCGGCGAACGCGACGACTTCAACCGCAAACTTCCGGGTGTGCTCGGGTTCGGCGGCGACGACATCGTCCTGTTCCAGGTCACCCGCATCGTCCGTCGCAAGGGCATCGAGACGGCGATCGATCTGGTCGAACGACTCGACGATCCCCGCATCAAGCTCGTGATCACGGGGACGACCACCGATGACCACAAGGAGGGCTACTTCCGTGAGCTCCGGGAGCGGTCGGCGCGGCTGCGGCGGCCCGAGCAGGTCCAGTTCTGCGGACATCGGTTCGGCAACGTCCGGGTCGCTGCCAACGGGAGCCCGCCGGTGTTCTCCCTGTCGGACGCGTACGCCCATGCCCACGCCTGCACCTATTTCAGCCGATACGAGGGCTTCGGCAACGCGTTCGTGGAGGCGCTCGCGGCGCGGGTGCCGATCTTCGTGAACAACTATCGCCCGGTCTACTGGCCCGACATCGGGTCAAAGGGATTCAAGACCGTTCAGATCGAGGACAACCACCTCACCGACGAGGCCGTCGAGGGAATCCGGACCGTGCTCACCGATGCCGAGCATCGGGCCGAGATCGCCGACTTCAACTTCGAGCTCGGGCGACGCCACTTCTCCTACGAGGTGCTCGCCGACCACCTCGGAACGCTGCTCGCCGCCTGAGTCGGGCCGCTCAGGCGACGGGGACGGCGTAGACGACGATGTTCTGGCGGTATCGGCTGATGTCGGGGTTGAAATCGCCACCGCACGTGATCAGCACGAGCGTCTCGTCTCCCGTCGTCCGCCAGATGCGCTCACGGGGGAGCTCGTCCTTGTCGTACATCGTGCGTTCGATCACCTCGTAGGTCCGCTCGGTCCCGTCCTCGAGACCGACGCTGACCCGATCACCCGGGGCGAGGTCGCCCAGGTTGAGGAACGGACCGTAATCTCCGTTCCAGGTGACGTGGGCGGCGAGCACGGTCGCCCCCGGCCGGCCGGGCGCAGCTCCGTATCGGTACCAGCCGATCTCGGTCGCGCCGGGTACTTCCAGCTCGCCGTCATCTTCGAGGCCGACCGCTCGCACCGGGTCGTCGACGAAGATCTCGTCGATGCGTAGACCCACGGGACGTACCCGTGGCTCGATCTCCGGCGGGATGGCGGATCCCTGTTCGCCGAGGCGTTCGGCGAGCGGGGAGATCGCGACGGGAGCCGACGCAGGAGGAGTCACCTCGGATCCGTCCGGATCGCTGACCACCTCGGTGGTCACCGGCGTCGCGTTCCCGGGCACGGCTGTGCTCGTCGGGGTCGTCGGAATCGTCGGAATCGTCGACGGGGTCGCCGCCGCGACGGCGTCCTCGACCTCCAGCACCGCCGCATCGCCGTCGGGACCGCCCTCGACGGCGAAGGCGACGAGCACCATGCCCGCTGCCGCGGCGATCGCTCCGAGCGCGAGCAACGCCCGGCCTCGCACCGATGATCGGCGGGAGGACCGGGCGTCGCTATTCACGGAACTAGTCTGTCAGCTCTGGACGGTCCGGCGGCGGAGCACGAGCGCCCCGCCGGCCAGGATGAACATGCCGGCGGCAGCCGCGAGCACGCTGGTGTTGACCGACTCGGAGATCGGATTGCCGGTGTTCACTGCGGTCGGGGCGGGGGTGCCGTCACCCTCGGCGGCGGCTTCCATGCCTACCTCGATCTCCTGGGTGTAGAAGGTGAACGTCTCGTCGGCGAGCGAACCGACCGCGTACACGATCAAGTCGGTGCCGGCGGCCAGGCTGACGGTCGGCACGTCGATGATCGGGTCCTCGCCGGTCGGGGCCAGCTGGGCTCCGGCGATCTCACCGGCGGGCAGGTCCAGCTCGGCGCTGGCGCCGTTGGCGGCGTTCTCGATCGGGCGGGCATCCCCGACGACCAGGTCGACGGCGGGAGCGGCCGCTGTGTGACGAACGATGAGGCGACCCTGTCCGTCGGCGGTCATCGCCGTGTTGTTCTCGAAGGGGGTCACGGTGGGGTTCCCGTCTGCGTCCAGGTGGGCGACGACCGTCCAGTTGCCGGAGGCGGGCACGGCGAATTCGGCGACGGGGCCGATCGCGACGTTCTCGGTGCCGGCCACGCGGACTTCGAGGTTGGTGAGCGTCTGCCCGGCGAATGCCGTCAGATCCTGTGTGGCGCCGGGCTCGAAGCCGGGCAGCAACACCTCACCGTCGACCGCGACGTCGACGGTGACGCCGGGGATGCCGTGGAGGAGGGTGATCGAGGTGTCGTCCTGCGCATTGGCGGCGCCAGGGGCGATGGCGATGGCGGCGATGGCCGCGATCCCTGCGAGTACTCGCTTCATGTTGATGTTGCCTTTCGGTGATGGTACGGGCCGGGCCCGGCAAGCTCGGGATGAGCTGGCTCTCGTTGAGCACGAAAGACGCAAGGTGCGCCCGTGATCTCAACACCTGCTACGGAGCGAATCGCCGGTCTGGATGCGCGACTCCGACAAATTTCTCCGGATCGCTTCGGACGGTCGAGGGATCAGCCCCGACGGAGCTCGTCGATGAGCGGTTGCTCGTTGCGCATGCGCACGGCGGCGTTCACCCGCTGACGTTCGAGGATCTGCTCCAACGTCTTGACGGCCTGCTCGATCGGGTGCTCGGCGAAGAAGGCCTCGGCGGCGGCGACCTCGACCGGATGGTCGAGCAATCGAACCGTCTCCACCATCCGGGAGATGGTGTTGCGGGGGAATCGGGCGTTGATCTCGCGCCACTGCTGACGCACGAACTCCCAGGCCTGTTGGCCATGGCGTCGGTTCCCGATGCAGGCCCTGAGCAGGAACGGCGCGTTCTGCGACTTGACCCGATCGCTCATCGCCAGCTCGCACGTTCGTGACATGAGCTCGCGGTCGTCGAACTCGGCCAGCGAGTACAGGTGGCGGAGTTGGACCTGTGGAGTGTCGCTCTGCATCGCTCGTTCGAGCATGTGTTCGTAGTCCGTGCTGTCCCCGGTCGCTGCGATCACACCGGTCGCGGCAGCTGCGAGCTCGGCATCGACGGCACTTGGGTCGCCGACCCACTGTTCGTAGTACGAGCGCGCTTGGCCGCGAGCGGCCTCGTCGCGCCCTTGCACAGCCATCACCGAGAGCAGGAGCCCGCGCGAGCTTCGCGGTGAGATCGGCTTCGCCGGGGGTGGGTTCACCGAGCGCCCCGAGCGCCGGTCCGACGAGAGCTCTGGTTCGCTGCTCGAACCCGGCAACCGCGCGCTCGTCGCCATCGCCGATCAAGCGGCGCAACCCACGCAGACCGATCGCGATGCTCTGCCACACCCCGTGCTCGCGCTCGTCACCGAAGCGTTCGACGAGCTCGAAGTACTCGGTGGCGTCCAGCGTGCCCGCCACCACGGCATTCCACGCGTCGTCGACCAGGTTGTAGCGCTCGAGGGTGGACAACGATGCGACGACGTCGCTCGTGAGCCGACTCCGCAGCTCGTCGGAGTACGACACGCGGAAGAAGCCGTGGCCGCCCGCGTTCACGACGATCGGTCCGTCGTGGCCGGCAACCCTGGCCTCGTCGCCGTCGAGGAGGATCGTCTCGATCTCGTCGTCGCGTCCGATCGCCAGCGGGATCGCCCACAACGACGCCGTCTCGTCCTCGTGGTCGAAGGTGAAGCGGCGCTGACCCAGCACGAGCTCGTCACCGTCGATGCTGGCGGTCACCAGGGGATATCCGGGTTGCCAGATCCACGAGTCCATGATTCGACGAACTGGTTGGCCTGACGTGAACTCGATCGCGTCCCAGAGATCGCTGGTCTCGGTGTTGCCGTATGCGTGGCTGCGCAGATAGTGGCTGACGCCATCTCGGAAGCGATCCTCGCCGAGGTACTGCTCGAGCATCCGGAGCAGCGCACCACCCTTCTGGTAGGTGAGGACGTCGAACATGCCCTCGCAATCAGCGGGAGAACGCACCTCGTACTCCACCGGCCGCGTGGCCGACAGTGAGTCGGTCTCGAACGCGACGCTGCGTTCGAGTCCGAAACTGGTCCACCGCTGCCACTCCGGTCGGAACGCATCGCAGGCTGCGATCTCCATGAACGTCGCGAACGCCTCGTTCAACCAGATGCCGTTCCACCACCCCATCGTGACGAGATCACCGAACCACATGTGGGCGAGCTCGTGGGCAACGACATCGGCGACGAGTTGCTTCTCGTTCTGCGTCGATGTCGCCGGATCGACCAACAGGAGGTTTTCGCGGAACGTGACGCAGCCGAGGTTCTCCATCGCGCCGGCGGCGAAATCGGGGAGGGCCAGCAGATCGACCTTGTCGCTGGGGTACGGGATGCCGTAGTAGTCCTGGAACCAGCGCAGGCAGAACGAGGCGACATCGAGCCCGTACTCGGTCAGGGCCGACTTGCCGGGAACGTGCACGATGCGAATCGGCACGCCGTCGACGTCGACCCAATCGGTGGCCTCGAGTGGGCCGACCACGAAGGCCACGAGGTACGAGCTCATCACCATCGTGTCCGCGAAGCGGATCTCGATGCGTCCGTCGTCGCGTTCGTCACGGCCCGTCTCGGGGGCGTTGGACACGGCGAGCAGACCGGGCTGAACGACCAGGGTGACCGAGAACACCGCTTTGAAGTCCGGTTCGTCCCAGCACGGAAAGGCGCGACGGCAGTCGGTCGACTGCATCTGGGTAGCAGCGATCACGTGCTCACGTCCGTCGGGTCCGCGATAGGTGCTCCGGTACCAACCGCGCAGCTGATCGTTCAGGACGCCTCGGAAGGCGATCGAGACGAGGTGGGGGCCGGCGGCGACCCCGGCGGCCGGCGCCACGAACAGGCGCTCGCTCGGCTCGTCGAGTCGGAACTCGACGGGCGCGCCGTCGAGGGTGCACGAGTCGATATCGAGCTCGATCGCGTTCAGCGCCAGCTCGGCGACATCGTGCTCGGTCGTCACGGAGACCGTCACCGCGCCGCTGAACGTCGCGCTCGCGAGATCGGGCTCGAGCACGAGTTCGTATCGTTGCGGCGTCGTGTGCCGCGGCAGCCGGAAGGGATCGAGAGTGATCGCGTCGGTCACCCGCCGGATGGTACCGGTCGACGAACGTGTCCGGGCCGAGGAATGGCGCGGCACCACCCCGTTCCGGGCGTCGACGCGGTAGCGTGCCGGGCCGTGAGCGCCCAGAACGGACCCCTGTCGCCCGACCACGAGGCGCGCTACGACGTCGTCGGTATCGGGAACGCCTTGGTCGACGTGATCTCCCACGCTCCGGACGACTTCCTCGACCAGCACGGGCTGACCAAGGGCTGGATGGATCTGATCGACACGGACCGAGCGGTCCAGCTGTACCGGGCGCTCGGTTCCGCCGTGGAGATGAGCGGTGGGTCTGCGGCGAACACGATGTGCGGCGTCGCCAGCTTCGGCGGCTCGGCGGCATACATCGGCAAGGTGACGCGCGACGAGCTCGGCGAGGTGTTCGGTCACGATCTCCTCGCCGTCGGCGTGCAGTTCCGTCCCGGTGATCACGACAACGACGTGCCGACCGGCCGCTGCATCATCGTGGTGACCCCCGACGCCGAACGCACGATGAACACGTATCTCGGCGCCTCGAGCCTGCTCGCCGTCGACGACGTCGACGACGCGGCGGTCGCCGATGGCCGGATCCTCTACATGGAGGGCTATCTCTTCGATCGTGACGACGCCAAACAGGCGTTCCGTCACGCCGCCGCCGTCGCCCACGACGCCGAGCGGATGGTATCGCTCACGCTGAGCGACTCGTTCTGTGTCGATCGTCATCGCGACGACTTCTGCGCACTCGTCAGCGACGAGGTCGACCTCTTGTTCGGCAACGAGGCCGAGCTCGTGTCGCTGTACGAGACCGAGACGTTCGACGACGCGGTCGACGAGTTGCGGCGCCATTGCGAGTTCGCCGCCATCACGGTGGGGGCGCGTGGGTCGATCATCGTGACCGCGGACGACCTGATCGAGGTACCCGCCGTCCCCGTCCGCAAGGTCATCGACACGACGGGTGCCGGAGATCTCTACGCCGCGGGTTTCCTCCACGGTCTGACCACCGGCAAGTCATTGCCGGACTGCGGATTGCTGGGTTCGATCGCGGCGGCCGAGGTGATCTCCCACGTGGGCCCTCGACCCCTCGTCGAGCTGCGTACCCTGGTGGCGTGACCAGCGACGATGTGCGCACCGCCGCCCAGCGATGGCTGACGGCCGAACCCGACGACGACATCCGCGACGAGCTGCAGGCGTTGCTCGACGGCGATCCGGGCGAGCTCGCGGAGCGATTCGACGGCCGCCTCGAGTTCGGCACGGCCGGGCTGCGGGCCGAGGTGGGTGCGGGTCCGCGCCGGATGAACCGTCTCGTCGTCCGCCAGGCTGCGGCCGGGCTCGCCCAGTATCTGATCGACACCGACCCGCAGGCTCGAGAACGGGGTGTCGTCATCGGCTTCGATGCGCGTCGCAAGAGCGATGTGTTCGCCGTCGACACCGCTCGCGTCATGGCGGCGGTCGGCATCCCGGCGAAGCTCTTCGACCGGGTGATCCCGACGCCGGTGCTCGCATGGACGATCACGGAGCTCGACGTCGCGGCCGGCGTCGTCGTCACGGCGTCGCACAACCCACCGGCCGACAACGGGTACAAGGTCTACCTCGGCGACGGCGCTCAGATCGCACCGCCCCACGACGCCGGGATCTCGGCCTGCATCGATCGGGCCGATCCGACGGCGGTGGCGCTCGCGGCGCCCGACGATCCCCTGATCTCCTCCGTCGGCCGCGAGCTACTCGACGCCTACGTGGCGTCGGTTCCGGCGGTGCGGCGCCGCCCTGATGTCGCAGGTGTTGCCGTGGCGTACACGGCGATGCACGGCGTCGGTGGCGAGACGGTGCTGCGGGCGTTCGAAGCGGCCGGTCTACCGCCACCGGCGGTCGTGGCCGAGCAGTTCGAGCCCGACGGCTCGTTTCCGACCGTGTCGTTCCCGAACCCGGAGGAGCCCGGCGCGATGGATCTGTTGATCGACGTCGCACGGCGGTCCGGAGCGCATGTCGCGATCGCCAACGATCCCGACGCTGATCGCCTCGGCGCGGCGATTCCGCAGCGCGACGGCTCGTGGCGGCGACTCGGAGGCGACGAGATCGGATGGTTGTTCGCCGACCACCTGCTCGCGAGCGGCGACGGCACTGACCGACTCGTCGTGACGACCCTCGTGTCCTCGTCGCTCCTGGGCAAGATGGCGGCGTCGCACGGTGTGCACTCGGCGGAGACGTTCACGGGGTTCAAGTGGATCGCTCGCGCCGTGCTCGACCACCCCGAGTGGCGGTTCGTGATGGCCTACGAACAAGCGCTCGGCTACCTCGTCGCTTCCCGACCGCTGGACAAGGACGGTATCAGCGCCGCGGTGTTGTTCGCAGAGATCGCCGCGGTGGCAGCGGCCGACGGGCGGACGCTGCAAGAGTGGCTCGACGACATCGCTGCGCGGTACGGGCACCACGTGCTGGCCGACGCTTCCGTCCGGATGCCGCCGGCAGACGCGGCGTCGAAGGTCGCAGCATTGCGGGCCGACCCGCCTGCGTCGATCGGCGGTCGCGAGGTGCGCTCGACACGTGAGTACCCCGAGGCGAACCTGTTGCGTTTCGAGCTCGATGGCGGAGTCCGGGTCCAGATCAGACCGAGTGGCACGGAGCCGAAGGTCAAGCTCTACGGCGAAGCCGTCGACGAGGATCCGAAACCGTTCGTCGACGCGCTGGCCGAGTTGCTCAGCTGAGCGTCGCCGGGCGAGCTCAGCCGGTTCGCTCGTAGACAACGAAACGCCGGCCGACCCACGCGAGTTGCCAGCGGTCGCCGGCGTCGAGCTCGGTCCGGAGCCCGTCGTCGAGCTCGAGCACGATCAGATCGACCGTCGCCGCGGTCGGTATGCGCCATGGGCCGCCGATCTGCAGTGCCTTGCGCCCGGTCGCCCACGTCATCGCCCTCGCCTTCGGAGCGCCGACGACGTCGTCGGCATCGGTTCGTGCGATCACCGTGTCGTACATGGCGACCGCATCGGGATGCGCCGGACCCCATTCGACCCGGCCGGCATCATCGAAAGCAGTGCTTGCGTCGATTCGGTCGAGGGCGTGTCCGACGTTGCCGGCAACCAGCACGAGCAGCGGCGCCGTGACGAGCACGGGCCGAAGTCGTGGACGGCCCATCCGGCGACCGAGCGCGCCGAGCGCCACGAGGCCGAGCAGGACCAGGAGCGGGCCGATCGTCGCAACGTACCGATTGAGCGCCGTCCGGAAGCTCCCGCCGATGATCAGCGCCACGGCGAGGTAGCAGACGAAGTGTGCGTCGCGGCGACGGTTGACGGTCAGCGCGATCGCGATCCCGAATGCGGACACCACGAAGAACAGCACGAACCCAACCCATCCGGCTGGAACGTTGCCCAGGATCGTCGGAGCGTCGCGCCACGGACTCTTGACACCCGACACCTCGCCGATGTGCTCGAGATGCTGTCCGGCGAATCGAGCGACGTTGGCGACACTCGTGCCCTCGTAGCTCGGGACGAGTGTGCTCGGCAGTGCGAGCATGACGACGATCACCACCGAGAGCGCAGCGGCGTGTGGGGCGGCGAGTCGGCCGAGGAGCGCCGGAGAGGGCCGATCGCGCAGTTGGCGCCACGCCGACGCGCCGTCCGGACGAATCGCCATCAGTTGGGCGGTTGCGATCGCCGGCGTGAGCGCGAACCCTTCGCGGCGTACCGAGAAGGCCGCTGCGGCGCCGATCCCGACGAGCACGACGGGCCAGATGGGGCGTGTGGTGTCGACGAGGGCGCCGGAGGCAAGGACGCGGTCGAGACCGACGAACGCGAGCCCCACCACTGCCAGGAACGTCCACTCCGACTGGATCAGCTCCGTCCACAGCAGCACCAGAGGTGAGGTGACGACCGCGAACGTGCCGATCAGCGCGACCGATGTGCCCAGGCGGGGACGGGCGAGTGCGTACCAGCAGCACGCGAACACACAGGCCGCAGCGGTCGAGACGAGCGCGAGTTGGTCGAGGTCGGTGCCGAACGCGGCGACGAAGGGCGTCAGCACTATCGGGAACCCCCACGGGTACACCGGAGGGCTGAACGGGGGACCGAGCGATTGATCGACCGTGAACCGGTTCTCGGCGGCCACTCGTCCGGCATCGGCGTGCAGCAGGGCGTCGGCCTGGCGGAGGTAGAGCGCCCAGTCATCGCCCCACCAGTGGCCGGTTCGGCGCGCGAGGAGCATCACCAGAGCGGCCACCCCGACGACGCAGGCCAGTACGGCGGACGCGCGTATCGCCGCGGGTCGTCGCAACTCGCGACGCCAGTCGTCGTGCCGATCGCGGTGCGCGGGCTCTGGATGGTTGGGCGTGGAGGCGACGTGCTCGGCGGCGACGCCGGTCACCCGCCACTCCCGAACTGGCGATCGCCGGCGTCACCCAGGCCGGGCACGATGAACGCGTGCTCGTTCAAGTGGTCGTCGATCGCAGCGGTCACGACGTGGAGATCGAGTCCCTCGTCGCGCAGACGCTCGATGCCTTCCGGTGCGGCCAACGCGCACACCACCGTGATCGGCGTCGGCGCCTTGCGCTCGGTGAGGAGGGCGATCGTGTGCACGAGCGAACCCCCCGTCGCGAGCATCGGATCGATCACGATCACCGGACGGCCGACGAGCGACTCGGGGAGTTTGTTGACGTACGGGCGAGGCTCGAACGTGGACTCGTCGCGCGAGATCCCGATGAACCCGATGTCGGCGATCGGCATGAGGTCCTGGGCGGCGTGGACGAAGCCCAGACCGGCGCGCAGCACCGGGACGATCACCGGTTGCACGGCGAGTCGTCGAGCCGGTGCCGTGGTCAGCGGCGTCTCGACGGTGCCCTCGATCGTCGGGAGCGACCTCGTCGCCTCGGCGAGCAGCAGGAGCCCGATGCGTTCGAGGTTGGTTCGGAACAGCGGGTTCGGGGTGTCGCGGTCACGGATCCGGGCGAGCGAATCGGCGACGAGTGGATGATCGACCAGTGTGACCTCGACCGGCATGTCAGATCGCTCCCATCGACGATTCGGCGTTGAGAAGGGCGTAGCGGGGCTTGATGAGCCCGTTGATGATGCGCAACCGTTCGGGGAATGCCGCGAAGGCCGACTTCATGGCATTGATCGTGAGCCACTCGAAGTCGCCGAGACCCCAGCCGAACGCCTCGTGCAGCTTGTTGAGCTCCTTGCTCATCGAGGTGTTGCTCATCAGACGGTTGTCGGTGTTGACCGTGACGCGGAAGCGGAGCCGGCGGAGGAGCCCGATCGGATGATCTTCGATCGAGGCGCACACACCGGTGTTGACGTTCGAGGTCGGGCAGAGCTCCAGGCAGATCCGCCGATCGCGCACGAACGACGCCAGCCGACCGAGTTGCTCGTCGCCGGGGCTGCCGGTGATGTCGTCGACGATGCGGACGCCGTGACCGAGTCGGGCGGCCCCGCAGTACTGCAACGCCTCCCAGATCGAGGGAAGCCCGAACGCCTCACCGGCATGGATCGTGGAGTGGAAGTTCTCGCGCATGACGTACTGGAAGGCGTCGAGATGCCGCGTCGGCGGGTACCCCTCCTCGGCGCCCGCGATGTCGAAGCCGACGACGCCACGATCCCGGTTCTCGACGGCGAGCTGCGCGATCTCTCGGCTGTGGGCCGCCGTGCGCATGGCCGAGCAGATCGCGTAGATCGTGAGGTCGGTGCCCGCCGCGCCCCGACCGAATCCGTCGAGGATCGCGTCGAGCACCTCCTGCATCGTCAACCCGGCTTCGACGCACAGCTCGGGGGCCATCCGAACCTCGGCGTAGACGACACCGTCGGCGGCGAGATCCTGGGCGCACTCGAACGCGACGCGTTCGATCGCGTCGCGGTGCTGCATGACTCCGACCGTGTGCGCGAAGGTCTCGAGGTACAGCACGAGGTCGTTGCGCTTGGCGCCACGATTGAACCATTTCGACAGCTCGTCGACGTCGGTCGTCGGGAGGTGGTCGTAGCCGTATTCGGCGGCGAGCTCGACGACGGTGGAGGGGCGCAGGCCGCCGTCGAGGTGGTCGTGGAGGAGGACCTTCGGTGCCCGCTGGATGAGCTCGTGGATCATGCGGTCACCGTCGACGGAACACCGTGTGCGGCGAGTTCGTGCTGGATCATGCGGCCACCGTATCGAGCCGGCGGAGCGGCATGTCGACCGGTCGCTGCAGCCAGTTCCACTCGGGGTAGTGGGCCGACGCCGAGATGCAGTGAACGGTGTACGCGTGTCGGCTCCGCGCCGACCGGTTGGCGTCGCTCCAGTGGGGGAGTCGGCCGTTGAGCACGACCATCGTGCCGGCGGCGGCCTCGAGCGGAACGAGCTCGTCGGGAGGGCTGGGGAGCGGTGTCGGATCGAGCGTCTCGATCACCGTGCCGTCGAAGTCGGTCATCGTTCCCGTTCGCTTGAACAGCTGCCGGAGACCGGTGCGATGGCCGCCGGGTGCTACCCACAGACAGCCGTTGTCGATCGTCGCCTCCTCGATCGCGAACCAGAACCCCGTCACGCTGATCGGCTCCGTGTACAGGAACGTGGCGTCCTGGTGGCAGGTGACCTCGCCACCGATGCCCGGTTGCTTGAAGATGTACATGCTCTGGAGCACGAGGGCGTCGTCGAGCCCGACGTCGGCCGCGACGGCGCCGAGCTCGGGGGTGTAGGTGAAACGTTCGAAGACCGGGTCGAGATCGTGCATCGCGTGCCCGATCTTGTTGATGCTCAGCTCCTTCGGTTGCCGCAACCCGCCGTCGGCGTCGAACGCCTCGTCCTCGAAGAAGCACCAGGTGATCCCGCCGCTCGACAGGAACTCGTGGTTGCGGGGGCTGTCGTCGGTGATCGTGGTGAACCGCGTTCGGGTCTCGGTCGGCTCCCACTCGTCGACGATCTCCAGTGCCCGGCGGCGCAGTGCGGAGCACGCATCGGAGGTCGCGAAGTCCGGGATCGCCAGGAATCCGTCGCGTTCGTATCGCTCGGTCTGTTCGTTCGTGAGCACGGCGCCAGACTACGAGTTCGACGTTGCGTCCGACCCAACGCCCGGCCCGACCAGTGGCCGACCGTCACCTCGCTGCCGGTGCGGATGTGCAAGCGCTCGAGGTGGGATCAGCTTCCGCCCTTGCGGTACACCTGGCCGTCGGCCGCAGGCATGCGGAGACGTTGGCTGGCGAACACCAGCACGAGGATCACCAGCAGGTACGGCATCGTGTTGGGCAGCCAGCTCGGCGCGGTGTCCGACAGCAGGTACCACACGACCGTGCCGACGCCCAGCAGACCGGCGATCGCCGAATCGGTGCGCTTGCCGCGATACCAGGTCCAGATCGTCATGAGCCCGAGATTGATCGCGATGACCAGCAGCAAGGCGTGTGTGGACTGTCCGTCGAGGTCTCGCAGCGAGAGGCCGAACGGGTAGCCGAACAGCAACGCGGCGATCAGGATGCCGCGCGGCCGCCAGTTGCCGAAGATGAGCGCCGCCAGGCCGATGAAGCCGCGGCCGGTCGTTTGGCCTTCCTGGAAGAAGCCTGCGAGCTCCATCACGATGAAGGCGCCACCGAGGCCGGCGAGGGCACCGGAGATGACGACCCCGTAGTACTTGCGACGGATGATGTCGACGCCGAGCGATTCGCCCGCGAGCGGGTTCTCGCCGGCGATGCGCAATCGGAGACCGAACCTCGTCTTCCACACCACCCACGCGGTGATCGGGACGAACGCCAGACCGATCACGGTGAACAACGACAGATCGCTGACGAATCCGCGTAGGAACCCGGCGACGTCGGAGACGAAGAAGATGTCTCGATCGTCGATGTTGCCGAGGACGTCGGGCGTGCTCGCACCGAAGAAGTCGCCGCCGGCCAAGACGGGCAGGGTGATCTTGCCGAGTCCCCCGACGTCGGGTGACTGGGTGGGGTTGTTGAACACCTCGGTGCTGAGGAAGCGGGTGAGTCCGGGCGCGAGGATGTTGATCGCGACGCCGGAGATGATGTGATCGACCCCGAACGACACCGTGGCGATGGCATGCAGCAAACCGCCGAATGCGCCCCCCAGCATGCCGATGATGAGTCCGGCCCAGGGCCCCCATTCGAGGGCGCCCCACGCACCGAACCAGGTGCCGAGGATCATCATGCCCTCGAGACCGATGTTCACGACGCCGGCCCTCTCGGAGAACAATCCGCCCAGGCCGGCGAGCAGGATGGGGATGCTCCAGCGCAACATCGCGCCCGAGACCGGCCCCGACGTCAGGCGTCCGGAGCCCCCGGGTTCGAACGATTCGACCAAGGCGAGGAGGAAGATCGCGGCCGCGGCGTAGATCATGTACCGGGCCCACGGCGGCAGGTTCATCAAGCGCTCGATCATCACCCCTCCGCTCCTGAGATTGCGAGCGATGCGAGGCGGACCTCTTCACGTTCTCGGATGCGGCGGACGAACTCGTAGGACACGACAGCCGCAAGCAAGATGACGCCCTGCATGATCGTCACGATCTCCTTCGAAGCCGAACCGGTGATCTGGAGGATGCTCGACGACGAGTCGAGGAACGCGAACAGCAACGCGCCGACGGCGACTCCGACGGCGTTGTTGCGGCCGAGCAGGGCGACGGCGATGCCGGCGAAACCGAGCCCCGGGGTGAAGTTCGTGTCGTAGCGGTGATTGCGACTCAAGATGTCGACCATGCCCACCAGGCCGGCGACGGCGCCGGACAGCAGCATGGCGAGCATGACCATGCGCTTCGGTGGGACGCCTCCGGCGCGGGCGGCGAACGGGTTGTAACCCGAGGCTCGGAGATCGAATCCGAGGCGGGAACGGTTGACGAACAGGTGGTAGGCGATGCCGACGATCACGGCGATCAGCAGGACGCCGCTCAACTCGCGTCCACGCAGGATGTCGCGCGTGAAGATCTCGACGAGCCAGTTCAGGTTGAAGATCCAGCCAGATTCCTCGATGTATTTCGTGCCGGAGTTCGTCGACAGCGCGCCGTCGCGCCACGCGACCGACAGCCAGGCGACGATGCCACCTGCAGCGATCGCGTTCAGCATGATCGTGGAGATCACCTCGTTGATCCCCCGCGTGACCTTGAGGAGGCCTGCGAAGCCGGCCCACAGCGAGGCGACGACCATCGCGACGACCATGATGAACAGCACGTGCAGGAAGCCTGGCAGGACGATCACTCCGCCTGCAGCTGCCGCGAAGAATGCGCCGAGCAGATACTGGCCCTCGACGCCGATGTTGAACAGGTTCATCCGGAACCCGATCGCTGCGGCGATGCCCGATATGTACAGCGGGGTCGCACGATTCAGCATGTCGACCACGGTCTCGAGCGTCGTGCCGTGCTTGACCATGTCGCTGAAGGCCGTCAGTGGGTTGCTGCCGGCGACGAGCAGCACGATCGACGACAAGAGCAGCGCGAACACGACCGATGCGGCCGGGGCAGCGATCATCAGGATGAATGCGCGGAGCCGGCTCTGCATCATGCGCCGACCTCCGAGCTCGCCGCTCCGGTCATGTAGGAACCCAGGTCTCGGGGCGTGACCTCTGCTGGGTCGAGGCGGGCGACCAGGCGTCCGTGGAACATCACGAGGATGGTGTCGGAGAGACCGATCAGTTCGTCGAGGTCGGCCGAGATCAGCATCGTGGCGAGTCCTTCGGATCGTGCGTCGCGGATCGACTGCCACACGGCGGCCTGAGCACCGACGTCGATGCCGCGCGTCGGGTGTGCGGCGATCAGCAACTTCGGTTCGGCCGCCATCTCACGACCGATCACCAGCTTCTGCTGATTCCCGCCGGACAGTGCGTACGCCGCTACGTCGATGTTCGGGGTCTTGACGTTGAAGTCGTTGCGGATCTCCTCGGTTCGTTCTCGCGATCCCTTGCGGTTGATCCACGGCCCCTTCGAGAACGGCGGTCGTGTCTGATGCCCGAGGGCTGCGTTCTCCCACAGCGGCGAGTTGAGCAACAGACCCTCCTCGTGCCGGTCCTGTGGCACGTAGCCGACGCCGGCCTCTCGCCGGTGACGCACTGATGCGTGGGTGACGTCGTCGTCCAGCAGGGTGATCGTGCCGGATGAGGCGAGTTCGGTTCCCATGATCGCGTCGATCAGCTCACTCTGACCATTCCCCTCGACCCCGGCGATGCCGACGATCTCACCGCGGTGGATGTCGAACGACACCGACTGAACGACCGGCCGCTCGTTCTCGACGATCGTCAGGTCCTTGACCGACAAGACGACCTCGTCGGTGACGGTCGATTCGGTCGTGTCGGGGGTGGGCAGCTCGCTGCCGACCATCAGTTCGGCCAGGTCGGCGGCGGTCACGTCGTCCGGCTTCACCGTGGCCACGGTTCGGCCCTGTCGGAGCACCGTGATGCTGTCGGCGATCTCGAGCACCTCGAGCAGCTTGTGGTCGATGAAGAGGATCGTCGCTCCACCCGCTTTCAGCTCGCGCAGGTTCTCGAACAGCGCCTCGACCTCCTGGGGAACGAGCACGGCTGTCGGTTCGTCGAGAATCAGGATCTCTGCGCCTCGGTACAGCACCTTGATGATCTCGATTCGCTGACGCTCGCCGACCTCGAGCTCTTCGACGAGTTCATCGGGGTGGACGTCGAGGCCGTACGATTCGCCGACCTCGACGAGATGTTGTCGGGCCTCGTTGAAGTTGATCAGCCCGAACCGGTTCATCGGCTCCGAGCCGAGGATCACGTTCTCGAGCACGGTCAAGTTGTCGGCCAACATGAAGTGCTGGTGGACCATCCCGATGCCGACGTCGATCGCCTCGCTCGGCGACGAGAAGTGAACCTCGCGGCCCTTGACGCGCATGGTGCCCTCGTCGGGCGCTTGCATGCCATAGAGGATCTTCATCAGGGTCGACTTGCCGGCGCCGTTCTCGCCGACGATCGCATGGATCTCGCCTTCCTCGACCGACAGGTTCACGCGATCGTTGGCGAGCACACCAGGAAAGCGTTTGGTGATGTCGATCAGTTCGATGGCCAGCGCCACGATTCCTCCCCCGTGAAAACCCCGAAGCGGGACCGGACGTTAGTCCGATCCCGCTCCGTCATGAAACCGACGTTCTCGTCGGCATCGTTCTCACAGGGGCGCGACCTCATCGCGCATCGGTGATCAGGGTGCCGTCGGCACGACCACCTCACCGGACACGATCGAGGCCTTGGCCGCCTCGAGCTGATCGACGATGTCGTCGACGAAACCGCCCGATGTCGAGTAGCCGACGCCGTCGACCGTGAGGTCGTAGAGCACAGCACCTGGTTCGAACGATCCGTTGACGACCGACTCGGTCACGGCGTAGACCGCGTTGTCGACCCGCTTGAGCATGGAGGTCAGGACGAACTCCTGGACGGCCGGATCGACCGTGAGGTACTGGTCGGAGTCCACGCCGATGCCCCAGACCTTGGTGCCGGTCGCCTCGGTGGTCTCGGCTGCGGCCTGGAACATGCCCGAGCCGGACAGACCCGCCGCTGCGTAGATGATGTCCGCGCCCTCGGAGTACATCGCCGAGGCGATCTCCTTGGCGCGAGCGGGATCCTCGAAGCCGGCGAAGTCCGGGAACTCGGTGATGTAGGCCACCGTGACGTCGATGTCGGGGTTGACCGATTGAGCGCCGGCCGTGAAACCGGCCTCGAACTTCTCGATCAGACCGATGCCGCTCACGCCGCCGATGAATCCGAGCTTGCCCGTCGTCGACTTGAGGGCAGCCGCGACGCCGACGAGGTAGGAACCCTGCTCCTCGGCGAAGACGAGCCCGGCAGCGTTGGGCGCGATCGGCTCGCCGGTGTCGAAGTTCATCATCGCATCGTCGACGATGGCGAAACTGACGTCCGGGTTCTCCGCTGCAACGGTCGCAGCGTCGGCCGCGAACGAGAATCCGACCCCGATGACGAGGTCGGCGTTCTCGGCCTGCAGCTGGAGGTCGGTGCCGCGAGCCGACTCGTCGGTCGGGGTGACCTCGTTGACACTGATCCCGAAGTCCGCGACAGCGCGGTCGATGCCGGCTGCTGCGGAGTCGTTGAACGACTGGTCGCCACGGCCGAGCAGGTCGAACGTCAACCCGACGGTGACGTCGCTCTCCGCAGGCGGCTCCTCGGCTGCTGGTTCCTCGGCTGCTGGTTCCTCGGCTGCTGGTTCCTCGGCTGCGGGCTCTTCAGCAGCGGGCTCTTCGGCGGCTGGTTCTTCGGCGGCCGGTTCTTCGGCTGCCGGTGTGGCATCGTCGTCGTCGCCGCCGCAGGCCGCGAGGACCAGTGACGCCGCGAGACCTGCTGCAAGCAGGCGCTTGCTCTTGATCATGTCTCCCCCTTGTGGGACAAGTGTTGGTGGTGTTCACGTGAACGTCGCCAGGCTACCCGCTGGTTGTGATCCGATTCACACATCCACGATGTGACAAAGGTGTCGCGGCGGAGTGTCGCGGCGGAGTGTCGCGGCGGAGTGGCGCGGCAGAGTGGCGCGGCGGGCGCTCGCCTCGCGACCCGGCCTGAGTGATGGGGGTGACCCGAGATGTCGCCGACGATGTCACGCGCCTCGTCGTTTGTCAGACTGCAGCCATGCCGCTGGTACTCACCGAGATCCACGAGGGCGTCGCCCGCCTCACCCTGAACAACCCCGATGAGCGCAACACCATGACCGCGCCGATGGTCGACGCGATCGTCGCAGCGATGGATTCGTTCGAGGCCGACGAGGCGGTCGGCGCCGTCGTCGTGACCGGATCGGGTTCGGCCTTCTGCGCCGGGGCGAACCTGGGCAACCTCCAGTCCGCGAGCCGCGAGAGTCTCGGCAAGGTCTACGAGGGTTTCCTCCGCATCGCCCGCAGCCCGCTGCCGACGCTCGCTGCCGTGAACGGACCGGCCGTCGGCGCAGGGATGAACCTCGCGCTCGGCTGCGACGTGCGGATCGCGGCGACGCGAGCGTGCTTCGACACCAGGTTCCTCCAGATCGGGCTCCATCCCGGCGGTGGCCACACATGGATGCAGCGCCGCATCGTGGGCCAACAGGCGGCGATGGCCGCCGTCGTGTTCGGCCAGGTGCTCGACGGAGCCGAGGCCGAACGTGTCGGCCTGGCCTACCGCTGTGTCCCCGACGACGACCTGCTCCCCGCCGCACACGAGTTCGCTCGTGGCGCTGCGACGGCGCCACGCGAGCTCGCCATCCTGACCAAGCAGACGATCCTCGACATGGCCGGCATCGGCGACCACGCTGCAGCCGTCGAGCGGGAATTCGATCCCCAGCTCTGGACCGTCCAGCAGCCGTGGTTCGAAGAGCGGATCGCCGCGCTCAAGGCCAAGATCTCGAGCCGTGATCGCTGATCGCAGGTGCTCGCGATCGTTCGCAACCACGCTGCGTGAGATCCGATGCACGGCGGGCACCCGGCGGAGTCCTGCGGCCAATTCGCGCAGAACTGTTACCAAAGACGCTGCCAACCGGCGGCGACGGCTCGGCTATGGTGCAGGCCAAGGGGAGGAGCTACACCAACCAACGAGGAGGTAGCCCGTATGAGCCAGCGTCATCGCACTGCAGAAGTGCCGTTGCCGCCGAAACAGGAACTGCGTGCCCACGCCCACAGCGAGCGGCACCGGATCCATGTAGAGCTCAACCAGGTCGCGCACCAGGTGAGCTCCGGACTCGAGCCAGAAGATCTGCACGAGCCCGGTGCCGCATGGAAGCCGATCCACCACCACGACGCCGAGGTGGCGAAGACGAAGGTTGCCAAGCAGGGCAAGCGAAATCGGCGTCACTGGAAGACCAAGATGTGGAAGCGGCGCACCAAGATGCGCCAGGCCAAGGCCGAGGCCTTCCGCCTCGCCGGCGAGAGCTGACGCCCCGCCCGACCCGACTGGCCGCCACCGGTTGACGCCTCGGTGCTCGCACCGCGTGTCAGCCGGTGATCCAGGCCGTCGTCAACTCGTCGCAGCGTGCCGCCCACTCCTCTGACGTGATCGCGTACCGCACGTGGTCCTCCCACGTGCCGTTGATCTCGAGGTAGCGCTCGGCGACGCCTTCGTTGCGATAGCGGAGCTTCTCCATGACACGCCGGCTGTTCGTGTTCCGCGGCACGACGCAGATCTCCAATCGGTGGAGCTGCAGCTGTTCGAACGCGAACCTCGTGAGGACGATCACCGACTCGGCGATGTAGCCGCTCCCGGCCCGGGCCCGATCGATCCAGTACCCGACGGTGGCGCTCTGCAGCGCGCCGCGGGTGACGTTGTTGAGGTTGACCTCACCGGCGAATTGCTGGTCGACGAACACACCGAACGGATAGGCGTGGTCGGCGGTGCGCTCACGGTCACGAGCACTGCACCTGGCCTCGAAGGCGGCTCGGTCCCGGGTGGGATCGGGCATCGATCGTTGCCGGAGCGGCTCCCACGGCACGAGCCATTCCTCGTTGCGGAGCCGGACCTCCCTCCACGCAGCGAAGTCGTGGACGCCGATCGGTCGCAGCATCACGCGCCGCCCGTACAGCCGCGGCGACGGCTGGCGGCGGAGCAGCGACGACGGATGGCGGGCCAACGTCAGCTCCCGAGGTCGGGGTGCAACGTGACCTGGTCGAGATGGAGCCGTCGCATCAACGCCAGCACGATGCAGCACGTCGCGACGATGAGGTCCACGTGTGCAGACGGTAGCCCGGGATTGTGGACACGATCGCGCGTCGGCTCCGTCGCGAGCATGCGGAAGATCTCCTCGGCGGCGTCGCGTCGCAGCGGCACCGGGTCGGGGGCGGGGTCATCGCCGACCTCGACGGCTGCGAGTGAGGTGACCGTGGCCCCCACGAGTTCGACCGAGACGACGTCGACGAACGTCGGGTGCTCGCGAACGATGTCGTCGAGATGATCGGCGATCGTCCCCAACGCGTTGGTGAGCGCGTCGGGACGCGGCGGGTCGCCGTCTCGCAGCCATCGGTCGGTGAGGTTCACGGCACCCCACGGAACCACGAACTGCGCTCCGGAGACGACGACGCCGGTCGTCGTGTCGCCGATCTCGACGCGACAGACGCCGGTGGTCGGCGTCGAGTCGAGGTTCGCCTCGATCCACTGGCCGACCGGATCGTCGCCTCCGGCGAGGTGCCAGGCCCAGTGGGCGTGCAGGCACTTGACGCCGACGCGGGTTCCGCCGACGCCTCCTGACGGTCGCGGTCCGGTGTGGCCCTCGGGGATCTCGGCGTCGCGCTCTGTGGCGTAGCGGTCGTGTGCCTCGGCGAGCTCTGACGGCTCGATCGCAGCTTCGGCTGCGTCCACGCCGCCGTCGGCCTCGAGTTGGCCGATCCGGCGAACCTCGTCCGCCCCGATCAACCAGTACCTCGTCGGCATCGGGGTGCCGTCGTCGAGGAACGGGGCATTGCGGAGCACGACGGGCCCCCCGTCCGCGTCGCGCACGACGACCTCATAGCGACCCTGGGGTTCGCGTCCGAGCAACTCGCGGACCCGAGCCTCGTCGCCCGGGACGTCGGTCACCGCCGGCGACGGAGCAGGATCAGGATCAACAGGATCGCCGCGACCGCGGGTCCGAGACGCTTGAGCAGCGCTGGGCCGGCCATGTCGGCCAGATCGACGGGCTCGGCGGCGGGACCCTCGATCTTGCGGACGGTCGGAGCGGCCGCTGCCGTCGTCTCGCCCGCCGGCTCGGCCGCAGGGGTGGCCTCGGAGGGCGTCGCGGCTGCCGGCTCGGAACCCTGCTCGTCGAGCATCTCGTTCAGGTTGCTGGCGAACTGGTCCATGAGCTTCTTGCTGACGTCGCCCATGATGCCGCGACCGAACTGCGCCACCTTCCCGGTGATGTGCAGGTCGGCCGTCACGGTGCACTTGGTGCTGGTCGGCGACAGCGCCTCGGCGGCGGCGTAGATGTCGGCGTCGGCGTTGCCTCGACCCCCTGTGTCGCGACCCTTGGCCTTGAGCTTCGCGGTGTGGGACTCGTCGTCGCGCTCGACGAACTGTGCCTCACCCTTGAACTGAGCAGTCACCGCTCCGAGCTTGACCTTGACGCGGCCGCGGTACACGTCGCCCTCGATCTCTTCGAGCTGGGCACCTGGAAGACAGGGAGCGATGCGCTCGACGTCGCAGATCAGGGGCCACGCCTCGTCGATCGGGCGGTTCACGGTGAATTCGTTGACGATCTGCTCTGCCATGTCCGGAGGTCCTCCAAGGTGTCGATGTCGGCGGCCGACCCGGGGCAGGGTACCTCCTCGACGAGGTCTGGCCTCAGATGAGCGAGCGTTCGGGCACCGACATCGCCGCGGGTGGGCAGCAGCGACCACACGTCGCGATGCAACCGGACCGGGTTGCGACGTCGACCATCGTAGGTCGCGATGGCGATCGGCGCCGTCGCAGCCGCGACGCGACGCCAGGATGTCGCCTCGACGCCCGGCTGGTCGGCGAGGCCGACGACGACGGCGTCGGCGCCGAGGTGGTCGGCAGCGGCGATTGCCGCCTGGAGCGAGGTGCTCTGCCCGTCCGCCCAGTCGGGGTTCGAGACGACGTCGACCGCGTCGGCGTGATCGCCCAGGTCGACGTCGGTCGCGCCGGTGACGACCAGCACGGGTCCGATGTCGGCGGCGACGGCAGCGGCGACGGCGTGCTCGGCGATCGTCCGACCGCCGAGCCGTGCGGCGAGCTTGTGGTGGTCGGCGGCGAAGCGGGTCCCGGCTCCCGCCGCCAGTACCACAGCGACCGTCGTCACGACGGGGTCAGGGTCGGCATCCACGCCACGAAGTATGGCCGGATGATCGGGTGGCGTCGTCGAGCGGGCTCGGATGGGGCTGTCGACATGTCTCAAGTCGGTGGCGATTATGACGAAACCTTGTCGTTCTGACGTGTTTGTTGCGATCAAGTGACGATAACGTCGCTTGTCGACTGCAGTGGGTGTTGAGCCCACCACGCACGAGGAAGAGCCGTATGACTCGCACCCCGCACATCACCACACGATCAGCAGCGCGTCTGCGACGGTTCGTCGTCGGCGCCGCAGCGATCGGCAGCGCCTGCTCGATCGGCATCGTGCACTCCGGCGACATCGCCGGCGCCGCACGCCGGACCCAGTCCGAGACGATCGCGGCCGAGGCCGAACGCGCCCTCGACGCCCTCGAGGACTGGAACGACACCCAGAACCCGACCGACTACGTACGCTTCGTGCAGGCTCGGGAGCTAGCGGCGACGATGACCGCAACCGATCTCGAGGTCGACGCCGACGAGATGCGCGACGCGTGGGCGGCCGCCCCGGACGAGAAGCAGCAGGCCGTCCTCGCTGCGATGTCGCAGCTGGGTGTGCCGTACCGCAACATGAAGTCCGACCCCGAGGTCGGTTTCGACTGCTCGGGCCTGACGAGCTGGGCCTTCGCCCAGGCCGGCGTCGATCTCGAGCGGGTGAGCCGCGATCAGATCAATGAGGCCGCAGCCGTCGAACTCGACTCTGCGGCCGCGGGTGATCTGGTCTACTACCCCGGTCACATCGGGATCTACCTCGGTGCCGAGACCTACGTACACTCGCCGAACTCCGGCAACCACGTCGAGGCGGTTCATCTGCCGAGCAAGTCGCTCCGTTTCGGCGACGCACTCGTGGGCGACGACTGATCACGCCGCGAGCGGCCGTGCTCGCAACGGACTCACTGGTGGATCGGCCCGCTGCCGTCGCGGAGCGACGGTGCCGTGCGTCCGGTGTGGCGGGCGATGATCTCGGCACAGATCGAGATCGCCGTCTCCTCGGGTGTGCGTGCACCGATGTCGAGCCCGATCGGTGACATCAACCGGTCGAGGTCACCCTGGTCCGTGACGCCGACCTCGGCGAGTCGCTCCATCCGCTTCTCGTGTGTCGTCCGGCTCCCCATCACCCCGATGTAGCCGACGCGGGTGGCGAGCGCTCCCTGTACCGCCGGGACGTCGAACTTGGGATCGTGGGTCAGGATGCAGACGGCGTCGCGCGGTCCGAGTTGGCCGCCGCGTTCGTCGAACATCGGTCCGGGCCACGTCACCCGCACCTCGTCGGCCATCGGGAAGCGCCGCTTCGTCGCGAAGATCTCGCGAGCATCACAGACGGCCACCCGGTAGCCGAGCACCTTGGCGACCTTGGCGAGGGCCGCAGTGAAGTCGACCGCCCCGAAGATCCACATCTCGGGCGGGGGCGCCCAACTCTCGACGAACACGCGCACGACGGGTGTGTCGAGCAGATCCTCCGGCGTGGTCTCGCCGTGCGGCCCATAGTGGCGCACTCCGGAGCGGCCCGCCTCGAGCTCGGCGAGCGCGTCTCGGTGCGCCACCCGGTCGAGCTCGACGTCACCCAGCGAACCAAGCGGTGCGTGATCGGGACGGATGAGGAGTTTGCCGCCGACGTCCGGGCCCTCGATCACGGTGACGAGTGCGACCGGATCCTGAGCGCGGATGGCCGCCGACAGCGCTTCGTACACGGTCGGCGCGCTCACCAGTTCAGCTCCTCGATGAAAAGTCGGATGGTGCCGCCACACGTCAATCCGACCGCGAACGCTTCATCGTCGCTGTAGCCGAACGTGATCACGCCGGCATCGCGCTCGCCCTGCAGGATCGAGAGCGACTCGGTGACCACCGCACCCTCGACACACCCGCCGCTGACGCTGCCGACGACTTCGCCGATCTCGTTGACGGCCATCGCCGCACCGGGATCACGCGGCCCGGATCCTTCGATGTCGACGACCCGGGCCAGCGCGACCCGCTTCCCGTCGGCCCGCCAGCGGTCGATGTCGTCGAGCAGATCCTTCATGGGTCCAGTCTGCCCGCCAACTCAGGTGACGGCACGGTCCTGACCTTCCCAGTACATCGACCGCAGATCGCGCTTGAGGATCTTGCCGGCTCCGGACTTCGGCAGCGGCTCGGTACGGATCCTGATCGAACGAGGAACCTTGAACCCGCCGATCGACTGGCGGCAATGATCGATGAGCTGCTGCTCGGTCACCGAGGATCCGTCCTTCAGCACGACCTCGGCGTGCACCGCCTCGCCCCACTGCTCGTGCGGGATCCCGAACACGGCGAGCTCCAACACGGCCGGATGGCCGGCGAGCGCGTTCTCGACCTCCGTGGTGTAGACGTTCTCACCGCCCGAGACCACCATGTCCTTGGCCCGATCGACGATGAACAGGTAGCCGCCGTCGTCGACCGAGGCGAGATCGCCGGTGCGGTACCAGCCGTCGTCCGTGAAGGCCGCGGCCGTCTCCTCGGGGCGGTTCCAGTAGCCCGGCATCATGTTGGGGCCGCGCACGGTGATCTCGCCGACCTCGCCGAGCTCGCATTCCGAGCCATCGTCGCGCCGGATCTCGACGTCGACGCCGATGCACGGGGTCCCGGCGCTCGCCAGCCGCCGGAGCGCGTGCTCGTCGCCGGCAACGGCCCGCTCGTGGTCCGCGGCCGACAACTGCGACACGTGGGGGCACATCTCGGTCATGCCGTATCCCTGTGAGAACCCACAGGGCAGCTCGTCCAACGCCTGTCGCAGCAATGCGACGGGCATCGGCGATGCCGCGTACAGGCACATCCGCCAGGAGGACAGGTCGCGATCCGCAGTGCCCGGATGGTTCAGGAACATGTTGATCATCGTCGGGACCAGGACGCAGATCGTGATGTCGTGCTCCTCGATCATGCGGCCGACCAGTTCGGGGTCGAACCCCGGGCAGATGACGTTCGTGCCGGCGACGAGCATCTGGCTGTACATGTTCGCCACCCCGGCCGAGTGGAACATGGGGGTGAGGTGCAAGAAGCGGTCCTCGGAGTACATCGGGTTCGCCCACAACATGTGCTTGGCGTTGACCATCAGGTTGCCGTGGGTCTGCATGACCCCCTTCGGCCGGCCCGTCGTGCCGCCGGTGTAGGTGATGCCGGCGATCGAATCGGCATCGAGATCAAGCGGCACGGGCACAGGATCGGCGGTGGTGAGCTCGTCCCAAGAGATCGATCCGTCCGGGGCCGGCCCATCGTCCATCCAGACGAGCTGGTCGAGCGATTCGCACCGGTCGCGCAGCTCGGTCGCCGTCGGCCAGTGGCGGGCGTCCGCAGCGAGCACGGTGGGCTCCGAATCGTTCACGATGAACTCGAGCTCGGGCAGCGCGAGTCGGAAGTTCAGGTCGTTGAAGATCAGGTTCGAGGTGGGAATCGCCGTCCAGGCTTCGAAGTGGCGGAACGAGTTCAGCGCCAGCCCGGCCACTCGATCAGAGCTCCGCAGTCCGAGACCGAGCAGGCCGCCCCGGAGCCGATCGATGCGATCCGACAGTTCGCGATAGGTGTACCGCGCCCCGCCGTCGACCACGCCGATCTTGTCGGGGGCGACCATCCTCGCCCTCCGGATGGGCGTATCGAGCGTGCCGTGCCGAAACGGGATGTCGACCATCCCGTCATCATGGTCGAGCCCGCCCACCGACTCGGGCAGGAGCGTTCCGTCAGGGAGAACCGATGACCTCGGCGAGCTCCTCGATCGCCTCGATCGAGTGGCCCTCGATGAAGGCATCGACGTGGGGCAATGCGGCTGCCATGCCGCGAGCGAGCGGTGCGTAGCCGGGGGTGACCTTCAGCGGGTTGACCCAGATCACCTTGTGGGTGACACGGTGAAGCCGCTGCATCTGCTCGCCGAGCACGTCGGGGTCGCCCCGGTCCCAGCCGTCGGAGAGGATCACGACGATCGCACCGCGAGCCATCCCCCGTTGCCCCCACTCGTCGTTGAAGACGCGCAGACCCTCGCCGAGCCGCGTCCCCCCGCCATAGTCGGCCATCCGTGAACTCGCGCGTCGGAGTGCCTCGTCGGGGTCGCGCGACGACAGCTCCCGGGTGAGCCGGGTGAGACGCGTGCCGAGGGCGAACGCTTCGACCTTCTGACGGCCGGCGACGGCGGCGTGGACGAAGCGGATGAGCGCCCGCGCGTACGGCTCCATCGAACCGCTGACGTCGAGCAGGAGAACGAGCCGCCGGTTGCGGGTGCTCGTCTGCTGGAAGTGGCGACGGACCGGTTCGCCGCCCGCCCGCATCGACGCACGCACCGTCCGTCGGAGATCGGGCCGATCGGTTCGACGATCCGCCGCGGTGAGCCGGAGCGAGCGGCGCGGCGCCCCGACGAGCCGGAGTCGGCTCATCAGCTGCTGAGCTTGGACGAGCTCGTCGGAGCTGTACTCGGCGAAGTCCTTCCGGCGCAGCACCTCGGTGGCGCTGAACCTGAGCTCGATCACCGGATCATCGCTGCTGTCGGCTTGATCAGGGCCGGCGTCGGCATCATCACCCTCGTCGTCCACCGCCAAGGTGACCTGGAGCGTCTCGTCCTCGACGAGCGCATCGGGATCCGTGGTCGCGTGTTCCCAGAACACCCGGAAGGCACGGTCGTAGACGTCGTGATCCTCGGGCCGACGCAGGAGGGTGGTCCTGCCGGCCCAGTAGGTCGTCTGGCGATCGTCGAGCCCCGTGATCGCCAGCGCCTCGCCGAACGCGATCGTTGCGCTGGTGGGCACGGTCACCCCGGCTCCACGAAGGACCCTGCTGAAGGCGACGGCGATCTCGCCTGCGTCCCGGGTACCGGTACCGGACATCGTGACCGGTCAGTGACCGGCGCCGTGCTGGAACGCCAGCTTGATGATGTCGGGGATGCCGTGCTGCTCGACCCGGTGATGGTCTTCTCGGTACTTGAGCACCGTGCCCAATGTCGTCGCGACGCTGCGCTCGTCGAGCTGCGACACGCCCAGTCGACCGAGCGCCGTCGCCCAGTCGATCGTCTCGGCGACGCCTGGCGGCTTGTAGAGGTTGAGGTCACGCATCGTCTCGACCGCTGCCGCGACCTGTCGTGCCAGCGACTCGGAGCACTCCGGGACACGCAGGCGGACGATCGCGACCTCGCGATCGAAGCCCGGGTGCTCGACCCAGTGGTAGAGGCACCGCCGTTTGAGCGCGTCGTGCACGTCTCGCGTTCGGTTCGAGGTCAGGATCACGATCGGCGGGGTTTGGGCGCGGTACACACCGAGCTCGGGCACGGTGATCTGGAAGTCCGACAGCACTTCGAGCAGGTAGGCCTCGAACTCGTCGTCGGCGCGATCGATCTCGTCGATGAGCAGCACCGGAGGCGGCCCGTCACCATGGCCGATCGCACGCAACAGCGCCCGCTTGATCAGGAACCGCTCCTGATAGAGATCCGCCTCGATCGCGTCGGAGGACCTTCCTTCGGTCTCTCCGGTCGCCTCGGCCGCACGGAGGTGCAGCAGCTGGCGTGCGTAGTCCCAGTCGTACACGGCCTGCGACGCGTCGATGCCCTCGTAGCACTGGAGGCGGATCAGCTCGCCGCCGGTCCACGCCGACAACACTTTCGCGAGCTCGGTCTTGCCGACGCCGGCCTCGCCCTCGAGGAGCAATGGGCGGCGGAGCTCGAGTGCCAGGAACACGGCCGTCGTCAGCCCGTCGTCGGGAAGATACCCGTGCTCGGTCAGCGCGGCGCCGACATCGTTCGGTGTCACGGCCTCGAACCTACCGTGCGTCGGACGATCGCAGGCCTTCGTGACGAGACACCGCGACCCGACGGCGGCGCGACCCGGTCGGGCGTCACGTCGAGCGGGGACGCCCTCGTGCGGCGTCGGAAGCGTCGTCGCCGATCTCGAACGAACCGTCGTGGATCTGCGCCTCGAGCTGTTGGAGCTCGTCACCGGCGTGCAACCCCGCATCGGCGAGCGAGTCGCGTAGGCGATGACACGCTTGCAGTGCCTCGATGCGCCGGTTGTCCCGGAGGAGGGCCTCGATGAGGAGATACCAGAATCGTTCGCGGTACGGATGCTCGTGAACCGCGCACTCGAGCTCGGCGACGACGATCTCGTGGCGGCCGAGCGCCATCTCCGTCTCGAGCGCGAGTTCCATCGCGGCAACCCTCAGCTCGTCGAGGCGCAGGGCTTCGAGGCGGAACGCCTCGTCGTCGACGAGGTCGCCGAATGGTTCCCCTCGCCAGAGTGACAAGGCCTCGCGAGTCAGCGATTGGCAACGTTGCGGGTCCCCGCGGACCTCGTTGGCCCGGTTCAGCAGGTCCTCGAAGCGAAGTGCGTCGACGTGACGTCGCGTCACTGCGAGCCGGTACGTGTGATCCGCTCTCACGACGGCGTCGGCCCCCAGGATGTGTCGGAGGCGCGACACGTAGGTCTGGAGCGAACTGGCCGCCGATGGTGGTGGATCGTCACCCCAGACGGCCGCTTGGAGGTGATCGCTCGACACGGCGTGACCGGCGGCCACGACGAGGGCGCCGAGCAGGGCACGAACGCTGCGGCTCCCCACCGATATCGGTCCGGACGGCGTGAGCAGATCTATCGGTCCCAACACTCGAATCACGTCGTCGTGCCGCATCGCCACACTCCGTTTTCCACCTTCATCGTGCGCCGAATTGGCATGGGTCGCACAGTGTCGAATGTCCGTCGAGGAACTGTCACGCGCCCGGCAAGGAGATGCCGATGGGGCGTCTACGCAAGCGACGCACACTGGAGGTGAGGAAGGGAGGGGTGATGGTACGGGTACTCGATCAACGAGACGTGCACGAGACGTTCGACGGTGACACGCTGGTTCGTGACGCCCCCGAGCGCGTGGAGACCACGACGGCGCCGCCGATGCGCGAGCTGCCGGAGCGCGGGATCGCCGCGCCGACCCCGCGGCGGCCGATCCGGTGGATGCGTTGGCTCGCAGTCGTCGGGATCATGGTGGTCGCCGGCGGTACCGCGCTGTACGTGATGCGCGACGGTGGGTCCGACACTGCGACCGTGGTGCCGCGGACGGCGGATGGTGCCGAGGGTTGGATCGTGTCGGCGGAGTCGGTGACGGTGCAGGTGCCGTCGGGTTCGCCGTTCGATGCGGATCTGGTGGTGCCGGGGTTGCCGGAGTCGGTGACGGTGCAGGTGCCGCGGACGGCTGATGGTGCCGAGGGTTGGATCGTGTCGGCGGAGTCGGTGACGGTGCAGGTGCCGTCGGGTTCGCCGTTCGATGCGGATCTGGTGGTGCCGGGGTTGCCGGAGTCGGTGACGGTGCAGGTGCCGCGGACGGCTGATGGTGCCGAGGGTTGGATCGTGTCGGCGGAGTCGGTGTCGGCTCAGGTGCCGCGGACGGCTGATGGTGCCGAGGGTTGGATCGTGTCGGCGGAGTCGGTGTCGGCTCAGGTGCCGCGGACGGCTGATGGTGCCGAGGGTTGGATCGTGTCGGCGGAGTCGGTGTCGGCTCAGGTGCCGCGGACGGCTGATGGTGCCGAGGGTTGGATCGTGTCGGCGGAGTCGGTGTCGGCTCAGGTGCCGCGGACGGCTGATGGTGCCGAGGGTTGGATCGTGTCGGCCGGATCTTGAACACCGGATCGTGATGGCTCGGCACGTCGCCGTTCGACACAGACCGATGCGTTTGGAGCCGGTCCGTACGGATCGGCTCCGACGTACGGGGTGACGAAGGTCCGGGAGGTGACGGTGAGGAACGGCCCCGTCGCGTCGGTGCGGGTTCTCAGCTGTCGAAGCCGAGGCCCATCTTGTCGAGACCCTTCAACCACAGGTTGCGCTTACCCGTCTTGTCCTCGCGACCCATCGACCACTTGGTGGCCTGGATCCCGACGAACCGGAACGGTTCGGGCGGGAACGGAAGCGGCCTCGACTGCACGAACTGGGTCTGCGTCGCGATCGACCGACGCCCGTGCAGCAGATCGAGCATCACCGCGGCGCCGAATCGCGACGCCGCCACGCCGAGACCGGTGTAGCCCAACGCGTACGCGACGCGACCACCCATCGCTCGCCCCCAGAAGACCGTGAATCGGCTCGACGTGTCGATGACGCCACCCCAGGCGTGACTGAATCGGACCCCATCCAGCTGGGGGAACGTCTCGAAGAAGTGCTTGCTGAGCTTGGCCCAGGTCTCCGGTCGGCTCTCCAGCTCGGCCGACACCTTCCCACCCCAGTAGTAGACGGCGTCGTAGCCGCCCCACAGGATCCGGTTGTCCTCGGTGAGCCGGTAGTAGTGGAACTGGTTGGCGAGGTCGGACAGACCCTGCCGGTTCTTCCAACCGATCGAGGCCATCTGCTCGTCGGTCAGCGGCTCGGTGACCATGCAGTAGTCATAGACCGGCGCGATGAAGTTGCCGAGCCGCTTCAGGATCGGCTTGAAGGCGTTGGTGCACAGTGCGACCTTGCCGGCGCGAATTGTGCCGAGCGGCGTGGTGACCATCACTCCGATCCCGTCCCGCTTGAGGTCGGTGGCCCTGGTGTCTTCGTAGATACGCACGCCGAGTGACTCGGCAGCCCGCTTGAGACCCCAGACCAGCCTCGCCGGGTCGACGATCGCACAACCTGCCTTGTCCCACAGGCCACCCGTGTACACCGGCGAGTGGACTTGGGCCTGCATCGCCTCGGCGTCGAGCCACGCGACGTCGCGGCCCAAGCGGACGAGGAGGTCGTACTCTTCGCGGACCTCTTGCAGGTACGACGGCGGATGGAACGAGTTGGCGACGTCGATCACCCCGGTTCGTTCGAAGTCGCAGTCGATGGCGTATCTGTGGATCGCCGCTTCGATGTCGTCGAGGTTGCGGTCGCCGAGCTCCTGGAGGATCTCGACCTCGTCGGGCCACCGGGCCATGGCGTTGCCGATGCCGTGGGTCAGGCTGGCATCCATGAATCCCCCGTTGCGCCCGCTGGCGGCCGAACCGACGGTGTGGGCCTCGATCAGGACCACGTCACGCGACGGATCCCGCTCTTTCGAGATGATCGCCGTCCACAGCCCGGTGTACCCGCCACCCACGACGCAGAGGTCGCAGCTCTCCGTGCGCACGAGTGTCGGGTTGGAGTCGGGCTCGTCGACATCCTCCATCCAATACGGGTACTGATCCGCGTCGGCGATCGCGTCGAGGTGACGCTGATCGAACTGTTCGCTGTCGCTCACGATCGAACTCCTGGTCGAGATCGCGGCGAGGTGCGATCGCGATGGCCGAGTGTAGATGCCGGCGCAGTGCGGGCCGGCTCCCCGCCGTCGCCGGCGGCGGCGCAGTACCGGCGACCGGGTACCGTCGTCGGATGGACCTCGGGATCTCGGGCAGGCGGGCAGCCGTCGCCGCAGCATCGGCCGGATTGGGATTCGCCAGCGCGGCTGCACTGGCCGGCGAGGGCGTCCACGTGGCGATCTGTGGCCGTGATCGAACGCGAATCGATGCCGCGGCAGCTCGCATCGGCCCGAACGCCACGCCGCTCGTGTGCGATGTCAGCTCGCCCGACGGTGCGACCGAGTTCGTCGCGGCTGCGACCGATGCCCTGGGAGCAGTCGACATCCTGGTGACCAACGCCGGTGGTCCCCCGCACGGCAACTTCACGTCGACGCCGGTCGCGGCCTACCCGTCAGCGCTCGACTTGAACCTGATGTCGGTGGTGGCCATGTGCAAGGCCGCCGTGCCGGCGATGCAGCAATCCGGTTGGGGCCGCGTCGTCGCGATCACCTCGCTCTCCGTCCGCCAGCCGATGGCTCAGCTGATCCTCTCCAACACCGCGCGTGCGGGTGCCACCGCTTTCCTCAAGACGCTCGCACGCGAGGTCGCCGGCGACGGCGTCACGGTGAACAGCGTGCAGCCGGGCCTGCACCTCACGGATCGACTGGCCGAGGTCTACACCGAAGGTCTGCCCGATCGCCCGCTGGGCGATCCGGCCGACTTCGGCCAGGTGGTTGCCTTCCTGTGCAGCGAGCAGGCGCGCTTCACGACGGGCGTGCAACTCCACGTGGACGGCGGCGACTACGCAGGCTTGCAGTAGGCGTCGTCGGTCTGCGGGCGACGGGTCAGCCTGAGGCTTCGGTGAGGGCTCGTTTCACGAGCACCTTGGCCAGGTGGGTCCGGTACTCGACGCTGGCGTTGAGGTCGGCCTGCGGTTCGGCTTCGGCGGCCGCCTGTTCGGCGGCGTCCTCGATGGAGGCGCCGCTCGACAGGGCCGACGAGACGCTCGACGCGAGGATCGGGGTGGAGCCCATGTTGACCAGCGCGACCCCGGAGTCGCCGTTGCGACGCCATGCAGCGACACCGACGATCGCCCAGTCCTGGGCTCGTCGGTTGAACTTCTGGAAACTCCATCCGGCACCGTTCATCTTCGGAACGCGGATCTCGGTCAGCATCTCGTCGGCGGCCAGCACCGAGGTGAGGAAGCCCTCGAAGAAGTCGGTGGCCGCGATCTCTCGGGTCCCGGCGGGTCCCTGCGCCACGAAGGTGGCGCCGAGCGCGAGCGCCGTGGCGGGAAGATCCGACGCCGGATCGGCGTGGGCGATCGAGCCACCGATCGTGCCGCGGTGACGGACTTGTGGGTCACCCACGTGGCTCGCGGCGTGGGCGAGCAGCGGTACCTCGGAACGAAGCAGCGGATCGTTCTCGACGTCCATGTGGCGCGTCAGCGCACCGATCGCGACGTGATCGCCGCCATCGCGCACATACGACAGATCGCTCACGCGGCCGATGTCGACCAGCACGGAGGGCTGTGCGAGACGGAGCTTCATGAGTGGCAGGAGGCTGTGGCCGCCTGCCAGGAATTTGGCCTCGTCGCCATGCTCGCCGATCAGGCCGATGGCCTCCTCGGCGGAACCGGCTCGGACGTAGTCGAATGCTGCAGGGATCACTGGTCGTCTCCTTCGATCGCGAGGCGGGTCACTTCGCCGCGGCGGCGAGGACGGACTGGACGATGTTGTGGTAACCCGTGCACCGGCACAGATTGCCTTCGAGACCGATGCGAACGTCCTGCTCGGACGGGTTGGGGTTCTCCTTGAGCAGGCTCGTGGCGGCCATGACCATGCCCGGAGTGCAATAGCCGCATTGCAGACCGTGGTTCTCCATGAACGCCTGCTGCATCGGATGCAGTGTGCCGTCGGCTGCGGCGAGGCCCTCGATCGTGGTGATCTCCTGCCCGTCGGCCTGGACGGCCAGCACGGTGCAGCTCTTCACGGCCTCACCGTTGAGGTGCAGGCTGCACGCTCCGCACGAAGAAGTGTCGCAGCCGATGTTGGTGCCGGTCAGGCCGACGTGCTCGCGGACGTACTGCACGAGCAGTGTGCGTGGTTCGACATCGCCGGTGTGCGTGACCCCGTTGACGGTGACGCTGATCTCCACTGTGACTCCCCTCGGTCCGACTCGGTCTGAGACGTGGACGGTGCTGAGCAGCCGACCGTAGTCGGCAACCGGCGACCATCATGCACCATGGAACGCCTGCGGCAAAACGCGAGCGGGTGACGAAGCGGGAATTGCGAACGAATCTCGTCACCTGCACCGCAGGCACCACACGATCCGCACCTCAGGCTCGGCGGAGGAACGCTTGGAGCAGTCGCTGATGTTCGCGCTCGAAGCCGTCGTAGGCCGCACGCACCTCGGCGACCGGCCAGTCGGGCGGTGTCAGTCGCGCGGGCAGGAGCGGTTCGTTGCGGAGGAAGCGGACGACTGCAGCGGACGTCGTGAAGAGGTCGGGTATCGACGTGGGATCCGCCCAGTCGGCCCGGGCGCGCCGGACGGCCATCTCGTCGAGCAGGCGGCGAGCTCGTCCGGCGATCGCGTCGAGGTCCCAGAGTCGGCGGGTCAACTCGTCGTGATCGATGCCGTCGAGGTCGCCGGTCGTGACGATCCAATTCGGCTCGACCGGGGGTCGATCGAGGTTGGACGGCCGCATCCAGATGTCGGGTCGCAGCTCGCCGAATCGGCGGTTCGCCATGGCCGCCCTGAAGCGGCGGCGTTGTGCGAGGTCGCGTTGGTCGGCCGCTGCGACGATCGTGTGCCATCGGTGATCCCAGTCGGGCGCCGGTGCCCGGCGCCCGGCGTCCTGGGCCTGCTGACGGTCGAGCAGTCTCCCGGCGAGCCGGTACTGACCCTCGACCGCGATCACTTCATCGGCGGACAGCATGCGCGACAGGGCGGTTCGCATCGTGCCACCCGGGATACCGAACAACTCGGCCATGGCGACGAACGCTCTGGCCGGGAGCTCCGGCGGGTGGGAACCGAGCAGCACCGAGAGCGCGATCGAGCGAGCGTTGAGTGGCCGGATCTCATCTGATGCGACGTGGTGGTCGCTCGGCCGGACCACCACCGGGATGTTACGCAACTTGTTCACAACGATCACCGAGTGTAACATGCGGTATGGCCGTGACGATGCCCCCACAGCCGGCGCCGCCGAGCGAAGCCGGACCGAACATGGTCCCGCCTGCGGTGTACCTGCCGGACGTGCTGCCGACCGATCGACTCAACGAACGCGCCAAGCCGGTGCGCGCCCTGCGCGACGAGTTGCGCCGGATTCCCAACGTCCGAAACGTCGTCGCGGTGACGGCCACGGTCCTGCAGTCGTTCGGTGTCGTGATCGCTGCGGCCGTCGTCGACACGTGGTGGTCGTATCTGGTCGCCTTCGTCCTCATGACGCGTGGCCACGTGTGTCTCAACATCCTCGGCCACGAGGCCGCCCATCGCTTACTGTTCTCGAATCGTCGCGCCAACGACTTGGTCGGTCGGTTCCTGGCGTACTCGTCCTACCAGGCGATGCTCGCCTACCGGCGCGCCCACTTCGCTCATCATCGGGATGAGATGGGTCCCGACGAGCCCGATGCGTCGCTCTACGCGGGCTACCCGATCACCAGTGATTCGTGGCGCCGCAAGCTCACCCGTGACGCCGTCGGCATCAGCGCGTACAAGAACTTCCGCGTTCTGTTCGGGGCGATCCGCAAGGGCAGATCCGAGGCCGTGCAGATCCTGGTGCTGCAGCTCGCGATGATCGGCGCATCGATCCTGTTCATGCGGCCACTGGCGTACGTGGTGTGGATCGCGTCGTGGTCGACACTCTGGCGCGTTTCGAATCGACTTCGGGCGATCGCCGAGCACGGGGGCATGATCCGTTCCCGCGACCGCCGCCGGACCACGCACGTCATCCGGCAGTCGCTGCCGGCTCGCTACTGGATGGTGCCGTACCACACGGGCTGGCACCTCGCCCACCACGTCGACATGGGTGTTCCGTGGACGAATCTGCCGCGTCTTCACGACGAGCTCGTGGCGAGTGGGTGGGTCACCCCCCAGATCGAATACCCCAGCTATCGCGCATTCTGGCGTGCCGTGTCATCGGGTCGCCAGCCGGGTCGGAGCACACGCGCCGACGGTGTGAGCTTCCTGGCGTTCGACGGCGAGCGGTGATCGTCGCGCGATCGTCGCCGCACCCGCTCTGACCTCGTCCTCGTCGGCGAACGACACCGGGACGCGTCGGCACCTGCCTCTTCCGCGAGCTCGCCGTCCTCGAACGCAGCGTCGGTCGCGAGCGCCTTGGCCCGCGACACGTGGTCCGCTGATTCGTCCGGCGCGTGTGTCGTCGCCGGGCGCCCGCTTCCGCGCGGCGGCGAGTCGGCGGGCGGCGAGCAGGACCTGACGCCGGCGTACTCTCTCGGCGTCGGCGGTCAGAATGGTGGGACCGCGGCCAGCGTGCGGCAATCGAGGTCGCCGATCTCGCGACGAAGCCGACATCGCCATCCGGGTGTCGTGGCCGCCGATCAGCGGATCGACCATCACGGCCGCGATGACGCCCGAGCCGTGGAGACGATCGGCGAGCAGAAACGCGCCGTACGCCGTCACCAGCGACAGGGTGATCTCGACGAGTTGATCGTCGAGGGTGCTCATCAACGGATCGGCGACGAACTCGACCAGCAGTCCTGCCGCCGTCCCGACGACTCCTTCGGTGCCGAACTCGACGACGGCGTCGCGTGCGTCACCTCGGTGTCACCGAACGCCACGTCGCCGTGACGGGATACAGCCCGATGGGCAGGGCGTCGTTGAAGATCGATTCGCCCTCCATCAGCGTTCGGAGCCCGCTGCCGACGCGGTGCTCCTCGATGATCGCGAGCACGTTGACCGGACCGGTGGCAGGGAGCATCACGGCCAGCACCGCGTCGAGCTCGGACGGAATGCCCGGCACCAACATCAGCCCGACGGTGATCCTACGCGCGAGCACGCCCACCCGAGCAGGGGTGCGACCGTGTACGCGAGGCGGAGCCGGCTCACGGCGATCCCCACGAGCGCGGCCACGAGCATCACGCCGACGATCAGGGTCTCGGTGACCTCGGTCCCACTCGCGGCCGGGAGCGTATCGGGGAGGAGCCGGCGCGCCGTCAGGTGCCAGGAGGGGTGACCGGAGTGGTGTCGGTGAGGGGGCTGAGCACCGTGCGAACGGTCGCGGGCGGTGTGGAACCTGGCGCGGTGTATTCGATCGCCGAGAGGTTCGTGCCGACGACCTCGATCGCGACGTCGATCACGGCGTCGCCCGGGAGTGCGAACGCAGCCGAGGGATAGGTCGCCGCGAGCGTCGCGCCCGATGTGTCGTACGAAGCGACGTCGATCGATGTGGGTGTGGCCAAGGCCGACAAGGGATCGACGACCGGCGGCGGCTCATCGAGCTCCTGCCAGGTGCCGTTCTCGGCCACCCACGAGCTGTCGGAGGTGATCACGTAGTCGACGGTGGCTCCGTTCGACGACACTGCCATGCGCGTGTTGCCTCCGATCCGGTCGCCCTCGGCCTGGAGCGCGATCTCGGACCCGAGTGTGACGGTGGTGACGAAGTGATAGCCCCCGGTAGCGGAATCGATGGCCTGGCCCAGCAGGTTCGGTGCGTCTGGCGGAGTGAGATCGACGACGGTCGCTTGCGGGTCGCTCGTCGGTGCCTGAGCTTCCTTCGGTGCGGCGGTCGTCGACGCTCGTGCCGTTCCGGCATCGTCGGGTGTCGAGCCTGTCGTGGCGATCGTCACCGACGGAACAGATGACGCCGATGACGCGGTGGCGTCGGTCTCATCCGATGCGTTGCAGCCGGTCAGGACGGCCAGCGCGAGCACTGGCCCGACTCCTCGTGCGAGGAGTCGGACCGCGCCGCCGTGGGGGTCAGTCGTCATCGTGGTCGCGGTCGCCGCCGCGATCACCTCGATCACCCCGATCGCCGCGGTCTTCACGGCGGTCGTCGTGGTCGCGGTCATCGCCGTCGTCGCGGTCGCGGTCGCCGTCGTCGCGGTCGCCGTCGTCGCGGTCATCGCCGTCGTCGCGGTCATCGCCGTCGTCGCCGTCGTCGCGGTCGCGATGGTCACCGTCTCGATGGTCACCGTCTCGATGGTCACCGTCTCGATGGTCACCGTCTCGACCCTCGCCGCGGTCCCCGCGGGGCGTGGGCGGAACCACCTCGTCGTTCACGGTCGGAACGTTCCGGTCGCAGGAGAACTTCTTGCTGGCGCCGACCTCGAGCGCCCCCTCGTCCCCGATCACCTTGATCGACACGCGCTCGTTCCGGGTGAAGCTGACGGTCGCCCGATTGCCCTTGACCTCGACGTCGGCGGTGTCGGGCGTGGTGGCCGTCACGCTGATCTGGCCGTCGGCGCCGACGTCGTAGGAGATCATCGCGTCATCACCGGAGCAGAGCTGACCGCTCCAGGTGTGTGGCCCGACGGCGGGCCCTTCGGCGATCTGGCGTCCCTTGATCCGCGACAGGCTGATCTTCAGCCTGGCGGTCGGGACTCCGTCGTCGGTCTCGATCTCCGCTGTGATCCGAGCCGAACGGGTTTGCCCCAGGAACTCGAACGTGATGGTCGCCGACGCCGACTGCTCCATCTCGTCGCCGTCGCCGTCGTCGTCGCCGTCGTCGCCGGATTCGTACGTCGTCGTACCGATCGTGGCCGTGATCCCGGGGTTGCCCGGCTCGACCGCAACGGCGGTGATGTCGGGTGCGCCGCCGCTCTGGCCGACCGTGAACGAGATGGTGCTCGTCTCGCCACTCTCGAAGAGGTCGCCGCTCCAGGATCCCGGTCCGCTGATGTCGGCGAGCGCACCGGCCCGCGCCTCGATCCGTTGGCCGCCGTGCTTGCTCTTGACACGCACGGTGGTGTCGCCCGCCGCGTTGACGAATGACACGCGGTTCGGTCGGACCGTGTTCGTGGTGTAGTCCGCAGGGTTGTTGAGGCTCACGTCGACGAGTCCGCCGCCGGCATCGACCGACAGGTCGACCATGATCCCGACACCGGGCAGGGCGACGGTCACGGTCGAGGCGACGGCTGGTGCGACCGCATCGGTCGGTGGCGCGGCGTCGTCGGCGTGGACGGCGCTGCTGCCGGCGATCAAGGAGCCCAGTGCAATGGCACCCGCCGTGAACGTGGTCAATGAACGCATGAATCCTCCTGCGTGTGGTTCCCGCCGGGACATCGTGCCTGAGACAGAGGTAGGAAGCGTCCCGAGAACGGTCAAGAAACATCCAAGATCGGGCTCGCGGTCTGCCGCTCGTCGGCGCGACGAGTGTTCAGCGCAACAGCTCGAGGAGATCCGCGACGACCAAGTAGGTCAGGAATCCGATGACCGTGGTACCGAGCACGGTGTAGTGCCAACGCTTCGAGTGGTCGGCGCGCCAGAACCGACGGACGCTCATGACGATCGCGATGATCGCGACGAGGCTGATCGGCAGCCCGATCCACGGGCCGACGCCGCTCGCCACACCGATCGCCGGCAAGACGAACGGGAACACGATGTACATGAGCAGGCACCGAACGGTGGCGACCAGGATCGACGTCTGGAACGCCTTCTGGGCGTCGGCGGCCGAGGCCTTCGGCGAGTCGACCGGGAGACGCAGCACCCGACGCGCGAATCGGTCGGCCTTCGAGCGCGGAGGCGCCAGCGGCGGCGGATCGCAGACGGTGTACTCGGTAGGAGCAGTCATGAGTCGTGCAAACGGTACGGCTGCTGGATCAGCTCCACAACTTCTGCGGGGGAGTCGGCGAGGGCGACCGCCCCGGCGGTGAGGAGCTCCTGGATCGAGCCGTAACCCCAGGTGACTCCGATGCACACGATGCCGTGGTGCATCGCGCCCTGGACGTCGTGGTTGCGGTCTCCGATCATGATGACGTGGTCGCTGAGATCGGGATCGGCGTGGATCTCGAGCTCGCGCAACGCATGTGCGATCACCTGCGCCTTGGTCCGCCGTTCGGATGTGAGGGTGGCGCCGGCACGCACGTCGAAACGTTCGGTGATGCCGAAATAGTCGAGGATCGGATGTGCCGTCTGCTCGGGCTTCGCCGTCGCGATCGACAGTGAGAGACCGAGTTCGGCCATCTCGTCGAGCATGTCGAGAATGCCGTCGTACAGGGTGTTCTCGAATGCTCCGATCCGGGTGTATCGGTCGCGATAGGTGTTGATGACCCGTTCGAGCGCGTCGTCGGGAATGCCGATCGACGGCAGGCCGATCTCGAACGGCGGCCCGATCACGGATCGCACCTCGGCTTCGGTCGGCACGGGAAATCCCTCCTGCTCGCATGCCCATTGGAGCGATCGGAGGATGCCGGGCTCGGAATCCGAAAGCGTCCCGTCGAGGTCGAGCAGCACGTGGGTGCGCGGCTCGGTCATCGCCGATCGCTCACTGGTTCACCAGCTTGAGGCGCGAGAGGTCGTCGTCCGTGCCGACGGCGATGATGACCTGCTTGGGTTCGATGATCGTGTCGGGGTCGGGGTTGGTCGTGAACGTGCCGTCGACGTGGCGGAGCGCGAGCACGAGCACCCCCGCACGCTGGCGGAGGTTGGCGTCCCGCAACGATGATCCGGCCAGCGAGGAATGATCGGTCACCTCGAACTCCTGCATGCGGAACTCCATCGAGCGTTCGTGCATGACGACGTCGATGAACTCGGCGACGTGAGGGCGTGCCACGAACGATGCCATTCGGGCCGCTCCGAGCTCTTGGGGATTGACGACTCGGTTCGCGCCGGCCCGTTCCAGCTTCGGCACGCTCTCCTCCTGGCGTGCTCGGGCGACGATGAACAACTCGAAACTGATGGCGCGGCTCGACAAGGTGACGAACAGGTTCTCGGCGTCGCCCTCGAGCGCGGCGATGAGCGCGGTGGCGTGCTCGACACCCGCCGAACGAAGCGTCGCGTCGAGTGTGGCGTCACCGACCACCGTCGGGACGTTGAGCCCGCGAACCCGGTCGGCGTTCATGTCGACGACGACCACCTGCTGGCCCTCCCTGATGAGATCGGTCGCCACTGCCCGCCCGACGCGGCCCCAGCCGCACACGATCACGTGGTCGCGCATCTCGGCGATCTTCTTGTCCATTCTGCGCCTCCCGACGAACTCGCGGAGCTGACCCTCGACGATCACCTGCACCGCCAGCGTGAACGTGTACAACACGGTGCTCACACCGGTGACGATGATGGTCATCGTGAACACCTTCTCCGAGGTGCTCAGATCGGGTCCCATCAGTTCCCGGTACCCGACCGTGGTGATCGTGGTGATCGTCATGTACATCGCATCGATGACGCTGAGGCCGAACGTCCAATAGCCGATCGTGCCGATGACGAAGACGACCGCGACCATGCCGACTGCGACACGCACGCGTCCGATCGTCGTACTCACCGTGGTCACCGTAGTTGCGTGGCCACGGTGACTCGAAGGTCATCGGTGACGGACGTCGCCTCGGGTGGAGCACGGGTATCAGTCGTCGAGCCCGGCGAGGCCGCGACGGGCGTACCACGCAGCGAGGCCGGACATGACGACCAGGGCGAGCAAGCCGGGCCACGCATCGCTCCACGACGGATCGCCGACGAATCCCACCCGGGCGAGCCGCAACACCTGATTGAGAGGGTTGACACGTGCGACGTCCTCGAGCCAGCCGGTCATCACCGAGATCGGCGTCTGCGCTTCGGTGAGGAAGAGACCGAAGAACAAGGTGAGCTGCATCAACGCCGCCGCACGCATGTCGCGCAGCCGATACACGAGCCCGAGCGCCCAGAACGTACCGACGGTCGCGATGCCGAGCCCGGCTGCCACCAGGGCCAGCACGCCGGGGACACCTCCGGTGAATCGTGCGCCGAGCAGGAGGCCGACGATCGTGACGATGACGATCGCGAGCGCAGCGCGAACAAGGGCAGCTCCCAAACCCCCGAGCAGCAGGGATCGGCGCGGCGCCGGTGACATGCGGAGGCGGTCGTAGAAGCCCGACTCGATGTCGCGGATGGTGGCGAAGCCGAGGCCCATGCCGGCGAACGAACAGCCCATGACGACGGCGAGCGGGAGGAACCAGTTGGCGGAGCGGTCGGTGGGGAACCCCGGGATGTCGGTCACGCCGCGGTAGGTGCCGGTGAAGGAGATGACCTGGAACACGGGCATCAGGAGCGCCGGCAGGAACGCGGACGGCAGGCGTCGGATGTTGCGCAGGCTGCGGGTGGCGATGCCACGTGCGCTCCCTGCGGTCGACGAGACCCGCGGGCTCGGCATCGGCGACCGGCGGATCGTCGAAGCCGTCGAGGACGTCGAGTCGCTCATCGTGCCGCCAGTCGAGCTCGCAGGGTCCGCATCGCCAGCGCGAGGGTCGCCACGGTCAGCGCGAACGGAATGAGGATCACCTCGGCCACGGCAGTCGCGTTGAGCGATTCGATCGTGAGCGACCGAAAGCCTTCGGACAAGAACGACACCGGGTTGATGTCGGCGATCGTCCGGTGGAAGCCGCGCATCGTCTGGCGCGGAAAGAAGGTCGACGAGAAGAACAGCAGGACGAACAGCAGCGGGAACGACCCCTGGACGGCTTCGCTCGACCCCGTCTTGATGGCCATCGCGGACATCAGCGCACCGACGGCCAACGCGACGAGGATGCCACCGGCGATCATCACGAGCACTCCGACCGGTCCGGACTTCACCGTGAGACCGAACGGCAACAACACGAGGATGAACAGCGCGGTCTGGAAGCCGCCGTAGGCCATCCCACCGGCCAGGCGTCCGATCAGGATGCTCACCCGAGACGACGGTGTCGCGAGCAGGCGATCGAAGAACCCGTTCTCGATGTCGGTCGCGAGCGCTGTCGCGCTCACGGTCGAGCCGAAGAGGATGCCCTGCACGATCGCACCGGCGAGCGCGAAATCGAGGAAGGAGTCCACCTCGGGGAAGCCCGGGATGTCGATCGCCTGGCTGAAGGCCGAGGTTCCGAGGGCCACGAAGAACAGGGGGAACAGCAGCGACGGCACCACGACGCTCGGCTGGCGAGCGACCGCGAGGATCGCACGTTTCGACATCGCGACGGTCTGGGCGAGCATGGACTGGTGGCGTGGCGGCCGGTCGGGCGTCGACATCTCGACCGAGTTCGTCGGGGTGCTCGCAGGTGGGGTCACGGTCGGCGGCCCCGTCTGCCGCGACGGGTGGCCGGAGCCGAAGGAGCATCGACGTCGGGTGCACCGGCGTCGGCGCCTTCGAGCCGATATCCCGTGGCTTCGGCGAACACGTCGTCGAGACTCGGTTCGCGCAACTCCAGATGTCGGACCGGGATGCCGGCGTCGTCGAGGCGACGGACGACCTGGGAGACCGCTGCGGCACCGGCCTCGAGACCGACACCGAGGGTTCCCTCGGCCGTCGGGCGCAACTCACCGAACTCGTGCAGGACGTCGGTGGCCCGGCCGGCCTGGTCGGGCTCGACGTCGACGAAGAGGGTCGGACACCCCACCTCCAGCTTCAACTCGTTCGGACGGCCCTTGCGGACGATCACACCGTGGTCGATGATCGCGATCCGCTCGGCGAGCTGGTCGGCCTCCTCGAGGTACTGCGTCGTCAGCAGCACCGTCGTGCCGTCGCCGTTGAGGCGACGGATCTCCTCCCACAGCGCGATCCTGCTCATCGGGTCGAGGCCGGTCGTGGGTTCGTCGAGGAACAGCACCGACGGCTCATGGATGAGTGACAGTGCGAGGTCGAGTCGGCGTCGCATCCCGCCGGAGTAGGTGCCGACTCGGCGATCTCCTGCGGCACTCAAACCGACGCGTTCGAGCAGCTCGCCGGCCCTCGTCCGGTGTTGCGACTTGGGCAGTCCGTACAGGACCGCCTGGAGGAGCAGCAGTTCGGTGCCGGTCATCAGCGGGTCGATGGCCGCATCCTGCAGCGCCACACCGATGTTGCGGCGGACCTCGTCGGCCTCTCGCCCGACGTCGAAACCTGCGACGCGAGCGCTCCCGCCGGTCGGACGCAGCAGCGTCGTCAGCATCCTGATGACCGTGCTCTTGCCGGCCCCGTTCGGACCGAGGAAGCCGAACACCTCCCCTTGTTCGATGCGGAGATCGACGCCGTCGACGGCCTTCACGACGTCGTCGCCACGTCCGAAGTGGCGGACGAGACTCTCGGCGATGATGGGAGCAGGGTCGGACATCGCCCAAGAGTCTGCCCGGAAGTCCGGCCCACGCGTTCACTCCGTTCGGATCGGGGCGATTCCGCCTGCCCACGCGAGGATCAGATCGATGATGTCGTCGTCGATCGGCATCTCGTCGACGTGGCGGATCCGCTCCCCATTCGTCACCTCGACCACGCCTTCGGCCCAGACCTCGGCGGGGATCTCGGCCCAGACCTCGCCATCCGCCCACGGCCGCAGTGGCCCGCCCAGCATCGGATGCAGGACCGCCTGGAGCTCGATGAAGTCGGCGCAGGTGCGTTCCACGTGGTGGGCGAGCTCGTGCGCCAGAGATTCCCGGAAACGTGCCGGCGTCGTGGGGATCCGGATCTCGATGCGAGTGTGGTCCGCCACATAGCGGGCGTCGCCACCGTCGATGTCGCGGACGAGCACGAGCGAGACGTCGCCGATGCAGGCCAGGCGTTCGGCGAAGCGATCGACGAAGCGGCCCCACGTGACGTCGATCTCGGCGCTGACATCGGCGGGCACGTCCTGGACGACCGTCAAGGTGGCGCCGGGATCATCGGCGGAGCACGCGATCGCACTGGTCGCACCGACGACGACGGCGACGCATGGAGTCACGATTCGGCGGCGAACGACCGAAGTGGCGGCCACCCGATCAGGCGAGCGCCACGTCGGGCGAATCGGCCTCGGCCGCGTCGGTGCTGCCGCCCGGCTCGCCGTACTTCTTGCGGAGCCGCCACGACCAGAACGCCCCGACGGCGACGACGAACAGGATGCACAGGACCAGCCGGGCCTCGAACGCCCACGGCATGAAGTCGGTGTTGTTCGAGATCTCGTTCCCCAAGCCCGATGCCTTCACGAGGTAGACGACGCTCTCCGGCAGCACCGTGAGGACGATCAGACCGATGATCTGGACGCCCATGAACGGGAACGCCCCACGGTGGATCTCAGCCGTTGTCACCTCCGGTGGAGCGACCGACTGCAGGTAGAACAGCGAGAAACCGACCGGTGGCGAGATGAACGCCAGGTTCAGGTTGACCGCCATCAGCACCGCGAACCAGACGAGGTTGACGTCGAGCGCGATCGCCGCCGGGATGAGGAGCGGCATCACGATGAACGAGATCTCGAGGAACTCGAGGTTGATGCCCAACAGGAACACGATGATGTGGGAGGCGATGATGAACCCCCACAGGCCGCCTGGAACGCTCTCGAGCCATGCCGTGATGCGATCCTGACCGCCGAGACGGTCGAACACGAGCGCGAAGAACGTCGATGCGAGCAGGATCTGGAGGACGAGGCTCGTGATGTTGGAGGTCGCCCGCGCCGCTCCCCACAGCACCTTGAAGTTGAGACGACCGTACACCGCTGCCAGGATCATCGCTCCGAGTGCCCCGACCGCGCCCGCCTCCGACGCCGTCGCGTAACCGCGGAAGATCGAGCCGAGCACGGCGAAGATCAGACCGAGCGGCGGGATCACCGCCAGCACGAACTGCCGGAGGAGCTGACCGCGGGTCATCGTGCGCTCGGCCTTCGGGATCGCCGGCGCACTCCCCGGCTTCGAGTAGGCGACCATGAGCACGTACATCGCGAACAACGTTGCGAGGAGGACGCCGGGAATGAGGGCTCCCGCGAACAGCTGACCGACCGAGACCGGGATGAACTGGGCGAGCACGATCAGTACCAAGCTCGGCGGCATCAGCTGCGCGAGTGTGCCGGAGGCGACGATCACCCCGGCGGCCAGCTCGTGGTCGTACTTGTACTTCACCATGACGGGCAGTGAGAGGACACCCATCACGATCACCGTCGCGGCCACCACTCCCGTCGCTGCCGCAAGCAGGGTGCCCACGAACACCACGGCCACGGCGACGCCGCCCCGGAGCGGGCCGAGCATCACGCCGATCGTGGTGAGCAACCGTTCGGCGAGTCCGGATTTCTCGAAGATCGCACCCATGAACACGAAGAACGGGATCGCGAGGAACGTGAAATTGGACGCACTGTCGGCGAACCAACGGTTGAAGAGTCCGTTGAGCTGTTGGGGCTCCATGTCGCCCTGCGCCCACCCGATCAGGAAGAACACCGTCGCCGTGCCGGCGAAGGTGAACGCGACCGGGTATCCGATCATGATCAGGAACATGAACAGCCCGAGCATGATCAGCGCGAGGATCTCGGAGTTGATCATGTGCCTCTCATCTCGTCGGTCACGCCTGCCGTCATCGCGAATCGGTCGATGTCGAACTCGTCGACGGAGAAGGTCTGGCCACCTGCCAGCGCGGGGTTGTCGGATTCATGTCGGTACTCGTGGCCACGGATGTACTCGATGTTCTTGATCACCTCGGCGATGCCCTGGATCATCAGGAACACGAAGCCGATCATCAGGGCGGTCTTGATCGGATACAGCGGGAGCCCGCCGGCGTTCGGAGAGACCTCTCGGAACTTCCACGATTGGCTGACGGCCGGCCAGCTGTACTTGATGCCGATGTAGGCGAAGGGGATGAGGCCGATCAGGTGACCGATCAGATCGATCCACGACTGGGTTCGACTGGATCGGTTGCCGAACCAGAAGTCGACGCGGACGTTGATGCTGTCCCGGAGGATGTGGGCGAGGCCGAAGACGAAGATCAACGTGTATAGGTACCACTGGGCCTCGACCAGCGAGTTCGACGTGAGGTTGCGGCCCTGGTTGGCCCCGACTCGTCTCAGGACGACGTTGACGACCGAGACGATCACGGTCGGGAAGATCAGGAACGCGCTGATCACGCCGAGGATGCCGGCGAACCAGTTCGCAGCCACGCGGTAACCGTGGAGGACCTGCATGACCGGCCCGCGCGGGCGCAAGCCGTCGTCCTGGCTGTTGTCGTCGTGCGGGTCGTCGCCGCGATGGTCGGTAGCGCCGTCGACGTTCTCGATGTGTGGCTCGTCAGCCGGGTCGTGCTGGTCGTCCAATCCGGACATCCCTCCCAGACGTCAGGCGGGCGCACGGCAACGCCGTGCGCCCGCGATCTGCTTGCGCTGCTACTTGGTGAGGAAGTCGAGCATCGCCTTCTCGGCAAGGCCGTACCACGGGTCGAGCTGAGCCTGATAGGCCCGATAGCTGTCGAGGACCTCCTTGTAGCCGGCGTCGGCAGCGGCGTTCTCGTCGAGGATCTCCTGCACCGCACCGGCCGAAGCCTCGAGCACGTCGTCGGGGAAGGGCAGGATGGTGATGCCGCTGTCCTTGATCGTCTGCAGCGCTGGCGGGTTCAAGGTGTCGTACTTGGCGAGCATCTGCGTGTACGACTCGGCCGCGGCCGACTGCAACACTGCCTGGTACTCCTCGGGCAGCTTGTCGTACTCGTCGGCGGGGAACAGCACGTCGAGCGACGGACCGGGCTCCCACCAACCCGGGTAGTAGTAGAACTTCGTGACCTTGTTGAACTCCTGCTGAAGGTCGTCGTAGGGCCCGACCCACTCGGCGCCGTCGATCGCTCCGCTCTCGAGCGACTGGTAGATCTCGCCGCCGGGGATGACCTGCACCGAGACACCCAGCTTCTCGAGTGCCGTGCCGCCCAACCCGGGAATGCGCATCCGGAGACCGCCGAGATCGCCGACACCGGTGATCTCCTTGTTGAACCAACCACCCATCTGGCAGCCGGTGTTGCCGGCCGGGAAGTTGATCACCCCGAACCGGTCACGGAACGCGGCCTGGATCAGGTCGAGGCCGCCTCCCTCCGTCATCCACGAGATGTGGCCACGGGCGCTCATGCCGAACGGCACGCAGGTGCTGAGCTGCGTGATGGGATCGATGCCCGTGTAGTAGTACGACGCCGAATGGCCCGAGCTGACCGCACCGGTCTGCACGCTCTGGAGGATCTCGAGTGCCGGGACGAGCTCGCCGCCGGGAGCGGCGGTGATCTTGAAGCGGCCACCGGTGAGCGCGGCGACGCGCTGCCCGAAGAACTCGGCCCCGCCGTAGATCGTGTCGAGCACGATCGGCCAGCTGGTCGCCATGTCCCATTCGATGTCGGGCAGGTCGCTCGCCTGGAGCGCGTCGTCCAGATCGGTGTCGCCGGTCGTGACCGCGGTGGTGCCGCCGTCGTCGGTGGCGACGCCGCCGTCATCGTCGTCGCCGCTGCACGCGGCGAGGAGGCCGCCGACGGCCGCCACGCCCATCGCGCCCACGAAGCCGCGGCGTGACAGCCCGCTGAGGACCGGTGGATCGGCCTCGGTGACATCGCCGCGATCGTTCACTTGCTCGGACATGGTGCTTCCCCCTTGGATTCGTTCCCCAGATCGACAGCTCCCGGGACGACAGCCGCCGCGCGGAAACCGTAGGGCGAACTCACCGCCGGAGTCCAGGGTTTCGGCGACGCCGTTCGTCGTGGCCGTTCGGAAGCGCAGTGACCGAGTCGTGTCAGAGCAGACCGGCGGTGAACGCGTAGCCGATGGCGCCGACGCTCAAGCCGTCCTTGATCGCCCCCGAGAGCAGCATCGCGCGGACCTCGGCGACGCCGATCCACTCGATCCTCGTCGCCTCGTTGGGATCGTCCGGGTCGCCGCGATGCACGGCGTCGGTGGACACGTAGATGTGAAACGCCTGGTCGAGCACCCCGATCGCCGGCTTGAACGAGCAGAGGTGATCGAGGGTCGTGGGTTCCCAGCCGGTCTCCTCGAGTGCTTCTCGTCGGGCGGCGGACGCCGCGGTCTCGCCCGGGTCGATGCCGCCAGCGGGAATCTCCCAGCCCCATGTGTCGGTGATGAACCGATGGCGGTAGAGCATCAACGCGCAACCGTCGGCGAGCACGAGACAGCCGGCGGCCGGCCGCGGCATGCGGACGACGTGATGGTCGACCTGGGTCCCGTCGGGCATCACCACGTCCGTGGTGACGAGACGCAGCCACTCGCTGTCGTAGATGACGGAGTCGCCACGATCGACCCACGTGCCGTTCGGGGCGGGCACCGCGTCGCCCCGGCTCACGGGGTCGTGACGGTGTCGGTCGCCGGCAGGGTGCGGCGGAGTTCGACGATTCTCTCGACGATGCTGTACGGCCAGCCGTCGGGCAGGTCGGTGGGCACATCGGGGAGATCGAGGATCGATTTGCGGCGCTCGCCGGCCTCGACGAACCCCAGCTCCTCGCGTGCTGCTTCGCGGATCCCGTCGTCGGTTCGGAGCCGATCGACCTCCGCTCGGAGATCGGCATTGACCGCTTCGAGCTGTGCGAGCTGATCGCTGCGGCCCTCGAGCCGATCGTCCTGACCGAAGTAGGTCTGCACCGGGAGCACGAACAGCGCTGCTGCGAGGGCCCCGGCGATCGCGAGCGCCACCAGTCCGAACAACAACGTCGTACTGCGACCCGTACGCGTGATCCGGCGGTCGATCTGGACGGGGCGGGTGACGTCGCCGAGTCGCGATCGACCACGATCGGACGACCGAGGGGGTGTTGCCGGTCGGCTGACCGTGGAAGTGCCCTTGCCGCTCACGCGGCCCAGTCTCGCAGGTGAACACGCTCGAGCCGGGTCATGCGGCCAGGACCATGACCGTACGTCGAATCGAGGTGCGGCTCAGCGAGGGGCGAGCGCAGCGCGACCTCGGAACGCCGCTGCTTCGCCGAGTTCGGCCTCGATGCGGAGCAGCTGGTTGTACTTCGCGACACGATCGGATCTGGCCGGTGCCCCCGTCTTGATCTGCCCGCAGTTGGTCGCTACGGCGAGGTCGGCGATCGTGGCGTCCTCGGTCTCGCCCGAGCGATGCGACATGACGGCGGTGTAGGAGTGCCGGGTCGCCAACTCGACGGTGTCGAGGGTCTCGGTGAGGGAACCGATCTGGTTGACCTTGACCAGGATCGAGTTGGCGATCGTCCGGTCGATCCCCATCTGGAGCCGTCGGCTGTTCGTGACGAACAGGTCGTCGCCGACGAGCTGACAGCGATCGCCGACCGCGGCGGTGAGAGCGGCCCAACCGTCCCAGTCGTCCTCCTGCATGCCGTCCTCGATCGAGACGATCGGGTAGGTGTCGACGATGCGGGTCCAGTAGTCGGCCATCTCCGCCGCGGACAGGACCTTGCCCTCACCGTCGAGGTGGTAGGCGCCGTCGCGATAGATCTCGCTGACCGCCGGGTCGAGGGCGATGGCGATGTCGTCACCGGGGGTGTAGCCGGCGGCGCCGATCGCCTCGACGAGCAGCTTGATCGCGTCCTCGTTGGACTCGAGATCGGGCGCAAAACCGCCCTCGTCGCCGACGGCGGTGGCGAGGCCCTTGTCGTGGAGCACCTGCTTGAGCACGTGATACGTCTGCGTGCCCCAGCGCAGCGCTTCGCTGAACGACGGAGCCCCGACCGGCATGATCATGAACTCCTGGAAGTCGACGGAGTTGTCGGCGTGCACACCACCGTTCAACACGTTCATCATCGGGACCGGCAGCACGTGGGCGTTGGCGCCTCCGACGTGTCGGTAGAGCGGGATCTCGAGCTCGTTGGCGGCCGCCTTGGCAACTGCCAGGCTCGTCCCGAGGATCGCGTTCGCACCGATCCGGCCCTTGTTGTCGGTGCCGTCGAGATCGAGGAGCTCGCGGTCGATCGACCGCTGGTCGAGGGCATCGAAGCCGTCGAGCACGGCCGAGATCTCGTCGTTGACGAACCCGACCGCGGTGAGGACGCCCTTGCCGCCGTAGCGTTCGCCGCCGTCGCGGAGCTCGACCGCCTCGTGCTCGCCGGTTGACGCTCCACTCGGTACGGCGGCTCGCCCCATCGCGCCCGAGGCGAGCACGACGTCGACTTCGACGGTGGGATTGCCGCGGGAATCCAGGATCTCGCGGCCGGCAACGTGAACGATGTCAGTCATACCGCGACCACGGTAGCTCTCTCGTCGAACATCGCGGTCGGGATCGGGTCATCAGGACCCGTCACGCTTCGGCGACGGGTTCCTCTGCGGTCACGTCGTCGCCCTCGGCGAGGGCATGGTCCTCGAGCTGCAGCTTCTCCTCGGGCGCCTGTTCGAGGAGCTCGAGATAGTCGTCGAGGACGTCGATGAGCGGCAGATCCTTGCCGGTCTGCTCCGTCATGTACCACCGGTGCTCGAGGAGCTGGTGGAAGATCTCGGCTGCCTCCAACCGATTGAGCAGCGCGGTCGGGATCGACGCGATCACCGGCTCGAACACGCGGTCGAGCCAGCGCACGGCGGCCACGTTCATCGGGATCGGCCGATCGGAGTGGGCCTGCAGCCAGGCGCCGTAGCTCCGGATGTCGTCGAGCATCCGCCGTGCCTGGTTCTCTCCGGCGACGAGGCCGGTCAGGCTCGCCAGCTGTTCGGCGTGGTAACCGTGCTCGACGACTTTCGGGATGAAGGCGACGGACACGTCGTCGTCGTTCGTGACGACCTCCATCTCGTCGACGTCGAAGCCGAGCTGGTGAAGCCGATCGAGGCGCTCGCGCATGGGCATCACATCCCCGATCGGCGCCGTGGCCGACGCGGTGATCTCCGACCACAGCGCCTCGTAACGGTCGCCGATCGCGAGCGCGACCTCGATCGGATCGATGTCGTCGTGGAGTCGGCCGGCCGCCTGGAGGTCGAGCAGGCCGCCGGCCACGTTGTCGGTCGCGATCATCAGATCGAAGTCTCGTTGCCCCTTGGTGAGCTCGACGTGGCGTTCCGCCGTCTCGACGTCGATGATGTAGGCCCTCAACGCACCGGCGTCGCGGCGGAACAACGTGTTCGACAGGGAGCAATCGCCCCAGAAGAAGCCGGCGAGGTGGATCCGGACGAGCAGGACGACGAGCGCATCGAGCAGCCGGTCGCCCAGGTACGGGATCTTGAGACCACGCCCCATCAACAATGACCGGTACGGGAGCGAGTAGTCGAGATGGCGGGTGATGACCATGCCCTCCATCCCGTTCGGTCGATTCACGATGTTCGCGACCATCTCGGCGGTGGGGAGCCCGGCCTCGTCGATCTCCCGGAGCAAGCGGTATTCCCGCTGCGCGAGGGGATCGGGGAGTTCTTTGACCACGTAGGAGACGTCGCCGAACTCGACGAGCTGGACCACGTGTCGGTGGAGCCCGAGCACCTGGTGCACGTTCGGCATGTCCCAGTGCGAAAGCGGTACGCGGAAGGGCAACTCGGCGATCGCGGCATGTTCGGCTGGGTGTGCGACCTGGACACGCATGTCGGCCAGTCTGGCAGCGGCGACGCCGCTCGCCTCGGACGGCGCCTCGATGTGTCGGGAACAGCTCAAGTCAGGCGGGGAACGCGCCGATGAGCCACGTGTGGGAGTGGAACCCGTGACGGTTTCTCAGTCGAATGCGGCAACCAACGGTACCGGCGCGGCTGCGTCGACCGCTCAGCGGGACGCCGGGCGACCGGTCATCACCAAGACCACGATCACGCCGGCTGCCGGCCATGAGCCGCAGTCCCCTGTTCCTGTCAGGAAGCCGCCGCTGCGCGACCGCTTCCGGCGGTCTGCCAAGAACCAGATCGTCTCCGCCAAGGAGCCCTACCCGGGCACCAACGTGTTGCGCCTCGTGCTGGCATCACTGCTGTCGGCGCTCTGCATGCTCACCGTCGGCGGTGCGATCCTCATGCTGCTGTTGTGGCAACAGGAACGGGCCTCCGGCGTGCTCACGTCGCAGCTCGACCGGACGTGGGACCTGTTCGACCTGCTTCGACGGATCGAGCGTTGGGTGGCGTTCGCCGTCGTGCCCGTCGCCGCCGCCTGGATCATGCTCGCCGTCCTGAACGTCCGTCGGGCGACGGGCCAACGCCGCAACCCCGTCGCTGCGGCGCTCAGCCTCCCGATCGGTGTGATCGGCATATGGCTGGTCGGCGACCGTATCGTCGCCTCCGCCGACGACGTGCTCGGTCAGGCGTCGGGTTTCGTTCTGCAGCTCGTGTTCCTCGCACTTCCGCTGCTCGCCCTCGAGCGGGTCGCGACCACGGCCGAGGCCCGACACCGACCTCTGAGGGCGGCCACGATCATCGCCGCCGTGTACCTGGCCCAGCTCCAGTTCCTCGGCGCGCTCTCGACGATCGAACCGACCTCGCAGGCCGACGAGTGGGGACGCCTCGGTGCCTACCTGATCATCGGCGCCCTGATCCTCGTCCTCGGAACGCTCGCCTCCAACGAAGCGGCCCGGGCGATCGAGGAAGGCAGCGAACACCGCTACGAGCTGCGTCACCGCTTCGGTGAGTCGCTGCTGGCGCAGGCTGCCCGCGGCTGATCGGACCGGTTCGGCCGGCGCCGAGAGTTCGTCGGTCGATCATCGGCCTCGCTCCTTGACCTCGTCCCAGAGTCCGTCGAGCGTCGCCAGATCGCCACCGTGGAGGTCGATGCCACGGTCGCGGGCCAGAGCCTCCACCTGCTCGAAGCGGGTCCGGAACTTGTTCGACGCAGCGCGCAACGCCGCCTCCGGATCGACCCGGAGGTGTCGAGCCACATTGACCACGGCGAACAACAGGTCGCCGAGCTCCTCGGCGAGCGCCTGGCCGTCGTGTGCAGGTGGGTCGGCGACGACCTCGGCGAGCTCGGCCGCCTCCTCGGCGATCTTCGGGAGAGCCCCCGACACGTCGGGCCAATCGAAGCCGACCTTGGCCGCCTTCTTCTGGACGGCGTGCGCGTAGCTGAGCGACGGCAGCGAACCGGGCACGCCGCCGAACACCGACGTGCGACCCTTCTCGGCGCGCTTGATCGCCTCCCAGTTGTCGAGCACCTGGCCCGTGTCGTCGGCGGTCACGTCGCCGAACACGTGGGGATGGCGTCGGACCAGCTTGTCGTGGATGCCGGTCGTCACATCGGCGATGGTGAAGCGGCCCTCCTGCTCGGCGATCGTGGCGTGGAACTCGATTTGGTACAGCACGTCGCCGAGCTCCTCGATCAGGTGCTCGTCGGTGGATGGATCGTCGGGGTCGAGCGATTGGATCGCATCGACGAGCTCGTACGTCTCCTCGATCAGGTACGGCACCAGGCTGTCGTGCGTCTGTTCGAGGTCCCACGGGCAGCGTTCGCGAAGCGTTCGTGCGAGCTGGTGGAAGCGCAGGTACCCCTCGCCGACGGTGGGCAACAATCGGGGGATGTAGAGCGAAGTGAGGTGGTCGGCATCGATGGCGCGGTCCATCTCCGACCAGGTCGTCTCGACGATGGCCTCCTCGGGCGTCCCGAGCGCGGTGAGCAGAACGACCGGCGTGGCGTCGAGTTGGCCGTCGACGTCGTCGACCGCCAGCTTGATGTCGGAGAGCACCCAGTTGGCGTGGGTGTGCGCGACGAGGAGTGGTCCGCCGACTCCCGCCGCCGCCGTCGCGAAGTCGTGTCCGTCGATCAGCGTGACTGCCGATTCGATCGGATCGATGCCGAGCCGTGCCCAGGCGACGTCGAGGAACGACATCGCCGGGAGCAGCTCGGTCGTCACCCGGTCGTCGGCGACGAGGGTGCGCACCGAGCGCTCGAGCACCAGCGGGGAGCCGGGCACCGCGTACAGCACGCGCCGGTGTTCGGTTGCCGCGGCGACGAGTTGTTCGACGATCTCGGTGTAGACGTCCTCGAAACGTTCGGCATCCTCGTACAGCGAGTCGAAGGATGTCGCCTCCGGGACGAGGTGGGCCGACGGGTGCACGGAGGTCCGGAGATAGCGGGGCGCGATGTGCGCCACCGCCTCGAGCGTTTCGACGGTGATGTGATCGGCGGCACCGGGGCCGAGTCCGACGACGACGACCGTCGGACGGTCCGTGGACATGGTGTCGACGCGCCCCGACTCAGCCCGCCGGCAGCACGCCACCGACGACGGGATCCCAGATGCCGTAGCGCGGATCGACGTCGACCGGTGCGGTGGCCCGGTAGCCCTCGTACAAGAGGGTGCCCGACTCGCCCGGCTGGTGGAGCGCTGCCACCGTGACGCCGATCTCCTCCCACGGGCGATGCAGGATCACGTGCCAACCGAACGAGCTCTCGACCGGCTGGGACGGAACACCTTCGCGGGCGGCCAGGGCGCCGGCGACGAACGCCGGGTCGAACCCTTGGAGCATCGTCTGCAGCTGGATGCACTCCGACGAGCCGTCGGAGATCGCACCGCCCCCATCGGCAGCGGAAGGGTCGGTCGAGCGCTCGGCGGCGAGGGTGGCGAAATCCGCGCCGGCGTCGAGTTCGGTGAGTACGGCCTCCGCCTCCGCCTCGGTCTCCACGAGGACGTGACGGACGCACACCAGCCCCGTCCGTGCGGGATCGTCGGCATAGAGCGCACGCAACTCGTCGATGTTCGGTGCCTCTGCGGACGAGACGGCCTGCGCCTGCAGCTGCGGCTCGATGTCCGCGATCAGGACCTGGAGCTGCTCCGACACGTCGCCGGCGGCCGACGGCGCGATGGTCGTCTCGATGAACGACTGGCGCAGTTCGTCGATCTCGATGCCGTTGTCGGCGACGAAGGATCGGAACAGCCGCTGGCGGACCAACGCCCCGACCATGATCCGCGCGTCGTCGCCCGAGGCGCGTCCCTGCACGATCGGCGTCGACTGGAACAGTTCGCTGCGTGCGGTGAACTCCGTCAGATACGAATCGAGCTCGGCTGCGTCGATCGTGTCGTCGCCGATGTTGGCCACGGTGTCGGTGTTGTCGAACGTGGCACATCCGGTGAGGGCGATCGCAACCGCGGCGGCGACGGTGGCGAAGCGGATGGGGGAGCGTCGGATCACGCTCGACAACCTACCGGTCGGGCGTGCGGGGCCCGTCGCCCTCAGACGGGTACGGGCGCCTCGACCGGTAGGAGCTGCTGCAGGAACTCGACCAGGAACGTCGCCGGATCCTGGCTGCGCGGGATGGGTACGACCAGCTGTCGGAGCTCGTCTTTGTGGATGGCCCCCTTCGACAGCCGCTTGAGGCGCGTGGCGGCAGAGAGCTTCAGGTCGAGTGGCGCGAGCCGGGCTCGACTGTCGGTGATCTGCATGTCGGTGATGCCGAGGCGATGGCATTCGGCTCGGAGTCGTCCGACCATCAACAGCGCCTCAGCGGCCTCCGGCAGCGGTCCGTAGCGATCCTCCCACTCGGCGCGGATGTCGCTGACCGCGTCATGGCTCGTGACGTCCGACAATCGGCGGTATGCCTCGAGTCGCAGTTCTTCCTTCGACACGTAGTCGATCGGCAGGTACGCATCGGTCGGGACGTCGAGCTTGATGTCCTGTCGCTCGGTGACGGGTTCGCCCTTCATCTCGGCGACGGCTTCGGTGACCATCTGGCAGTACAGGTCGTAGCCGACGGCAGCGATATGGCCCGACTGCGCCTGGCCGAGCAGGTTCCCGGCGCCGCGGATCTCGAGGTCGCGCATCGCGATCTTGAACCCGGACCCGAGATCTGTCGCCTCGCCGATCGTCTTGAGTCGCTCGTACGCCTCCTCGGTCAGCACCTTGTCTTGGGGATGGAAGAGATAGGCGTAGGCCCGACTCCCCGAGCGGCCGACGCGGCCGCGCAGCTGGTGCATCTGGCCGAGCCCGAGGAGGTCGGCTCGTTCGACGACCAGCGTGTTGACGGTCGGCATGTCGATGCCGGACTCGATGATCGTCGTGCAGACGAGCACGTCGTAACGGCCCTCCCAGAAGTCGACCACGACCTGTTCCAGGGTTCCCTCGTCCATCTGACCGTGCGCGACGGCGATGCGCGCCTCCGGCGCGAGCTGACGGAGCCGTGCGGCCGCAGTGTCGATCGACTGCACGCGGTTGTGCACCCAGAACACCTGCCCCTCGCGCAGGAGCTCGCGTCGGATCGCCTCCACGGCGACGCGCTCGTCGTATTCGCCGACATAGGTCAGGATCGGCTGCCGGTCGGCGGGCGGTGTCTGGAGCAGGGTGAGATCGCGTATGCCGACCAGGCTCATCTCGAGGGTGCGAGGGATCGGCGTCGCCGACAACGTGAGGACGTCCACGTTCGTCTTCAGCTTCTTGATCTGTTCCTTGTGTTGCACCCCGAATCGCTGCTCCTCGTCGACGACGAGGAGACCGAGGTCCTTGAACGTCACATCCGCCGCCAACAGTCGGTGGGTGCCGATCACGCAATCGACGTCGCCGTCGCGCAGGCCCTGCATGACCTGCTTCGCCTGCGACGCGGTGAGGAATCGCGAGAGCACCTCGACGCGGATCGGATAGCCGGCGAACCGATCCGCGAAGGTGTTGCCGTGTTGGCTCGCCAGCAAGGTGGTCGGGGCCAGCACTGCGACCTGTTTGCCGTCCTGGATCGCCTTGAAGGCGGCCCGGATCGCGATCTCGGTCTTGCCGAACCCGACATCGCCGCAGATGAGGCGGTCCATCGGGTAGGCGCGCTCCATGTCGGTCTTGATGTCGTCGATCGCCGTGCGCTGGTCCGGCGTCTCGACGTACGGGAAGGCATCCTCCATCTCGTGCTGCCAGGGCGTGTCGTGCCCGAAGGCGTGTCCGACGGCGTTGATCCGCTGCTGATAGAGCACCACGAGCTCCTGGGCGATCTCACGGACGGCCGACTTGACGCGTCCCTTGGCCTTCGCGAAGTCGCTGCCGCCGAGACGGTGCAAGGTCGGGGCCTCACCGCCGACGTACTGCCGGAGCGAGTCGATCTGATCGGAGGGTACGTACAGCCTGTCGCCGCCCTTGTAGGCGACGAGCAGGTAATCGCGCTCGACGCCGCCGATCGTTCGCTTGACCATGCCTTCGTACTTGCCGACGCCGTGCTGGTGGTGCACGACGTAGTTGCCCGGCTTGAGATCCTCGAAGGTGGTGGTGCCTTCGCGTCGACGCGGTCGGGCCGTGCGGTGAGCTCGTCGGCGCCCTGTGAGGTCGCTCTCGGCGACGATCGCCACCTTGGCGTTGGCGAGGGAGCATCCACGGTGCAGCGGCGCCACCACGATCACCCCACCCGAACGGTCCGGTGCACTCGCCACGATCGGGAAGTCGAGTCCACGGTCGAGGAGGATCTCGTGCAGCCGGGTCGCCGATCCGGTGCCGTCCGCGGCGACGACGACGCGGTAGCCCTGCGCGATCAGTTCGACGAGACGTTCGGCCAGTCCGGAACCGTCACCTCCGACCGGGCCCCAACCGGATGCGGCGACGACCGGGGTGGTGGGTCCCTCGGGCGTCGAGTCGATCGTCCAGAAGCTGCCGCCCGACCCAACGGCCAGGAGCGCGTCGGGATCCGCGTGGAGTCGCGGGAACTCCTTGTCGGGATCGCGGGCCCACGTCGAGGCGAGCGCCTTGGCGAGATCGTCTTCCTCGGCGAGCAGATCGGTCGCCCGGTCGCGCATTCGGCGCGGCTCGATGAGCACGACCTTCGCTCTCGCGGGCACCACGTCGGTCAGCAACAGGTCGTCGTCGACCAACCATGGCACCCACGACTCCATGCCCTCGAAGTGAGCACCCTCGGCCAACCGCTCCCACTGTTCCCGACCCCACGGTTCGGTGCCCACCAGTTCGGCCGCGCGCTCGCGCACCTCCTCGGTCGACATCAGCTCCCGGGCGGGGAAGATCCAGGCTTCGTCGAGGTCGTCGATCGAACGCTGGTCGTTGACCCCGAAGGTCGTCAGCCGATCGACCTCGTCTCCCCACAGGTCGATGCGGATCGGGGCATCGGCCGTGGCTGGGAACACGTCGACGATTGCGCCGCGCCGGGCGAACTCCCCACGGTGCTCGACGAGCTCCTCACGGCGGTACCCGAAACCCACGAGCTGCTGGGCCAGCTGATCCGGGTCGATGATCGCGTTCGGGCGGACGCTGATCGGTTCGACGTCGACCGCACCCGGTCCGAGCTTCTGCAGCAACGCCCGGACGCCGGCGACGACCACCTTCGGGCACCGATCCGGATCCTGCAACCGCCAGAGCACCTCCAGGCGCTGGCCCATCGTGTCGACCGCCGGGCTGACGCGTTCGAATGGCAGTGTCTCCCACGCGGGGAAATGGGCGACGTCGTCGGTGCCCAGGAACTGGGCGAGGTCGTCGGCGAGTTGGCCCGCCATCGCCCCGGTCGGGCAGGCGACCACCAACGGCCGCTTGTCCGACAGATGAGCGAGCGCCGCGATCGAGATCGGGCGCGCGACCTCGACGATCGCGAGGCGGGCATCCGGTTCGGCGAGGGCCCGCGTCAGACCGGGTTCGTCCCGCAGTCGGCGTGGCAGCGATTCGAGCCTCACGACGGCGATCCGGTCACGGCCGGGCGTGGAAGTCGCGCATCGCAGCGTCGACGCCGTCGGCGATGATCATCTCGACAGCATCGGCGGCTTCCGCGACGGTGACGTCCAGCAGGTCGCGCTGGCGAGACGGGACGCGGGTGAGGACGTGGCTCGCGCCGCGGTCCTTGTTGGCCGGCTTCCCGACGCCGATTCGGATGCGGAGGTAGTCCTGCGTCTTGAGGTGTTGGGTGATGCTGCGGAGTCCGTTGTGGCCGGCGAGACCTCCGCCGGCCTTGATCTTCATCACTCCCGGTTCGAGATCGAGCTCGTCGTGGACGACGATGATCTGCTCCGGAAGCTCGATGCCGTACCGTCGCACGAGCGCGGCGACCGCCTGCCCCGAGTCGTTCATGTAGGTGAGCGGGAACGCCAACACCACCCGATCCGGATCTGCGAGGTCACCGAAGCGGGCCTCACCCACCAGTGCGTTGTCGCGACCCGCCTTCAACGAGGTGTCGTGCCGGTCTGCCAGCAGTTGCACGCACTCGTGACCGACGTTGTGGCGAGTTCGTTCGTACTTCGGTCCGGGGTTGCCGAGCCCGACCACGAGCCAGTCGAACGGGCTGCTCCTGCCCCCACGCCGATCGAACAAACCCATCGTGATGCAGCCGTGGTCAGTCGCGCCGGCGCGCGGTCACTCGCCGGCGTCGCCGGCCGCGTCGTCGCCTTCGGCGGCTCCACCCTCGGCAACGGCCTCGCCCGAGGTGGCGGCAGCGGCCTCGTCCTCGGCGGCGGCATCTTCCTCGTCCAGCACCGGGGTGCGCATCGTGAGCACGGTGACGACCGCCCAGTCGGGCTCGCCGATCGGGGTCACGCCGGCGGGCAGCGACAGATCGCCGATCGTGATCGTCGAATCCATGTCCATCTCGGACACGTCGATGACGATCTCGTCGGGAATGCTCCGTGGGGTCGTCGACACCTCGAGCTCCGTGCGCCGCAGGTCGACGAGCCCACCTTCGTCGGACACCGCCTTGGCATGACCCGCCATCCGAACCGGAACCGCGACGACGATCTCCTCGGAGAGGTTGATCTGGATGAAGTCGACGTGCTGCACGGTCCGCCGGACCGGGTGGCGCTGGATGTCCTTGACGATCGCCGGGTACACCGTGCCGTCGACGGTCAGGTCGAGGATGGTGTTCATCCCGGCAGGACCCGAGAGGGCCTGACGCAGGTCGCGACGGGCGACCGACACGGTGAGGGGCTCCATGCCCTGGCCGTACATGACGGCGGGGATGGCATCCTCACGGCGCAGGCGTCGTGCATGGGCGCTGCCAGTGGCGCGCCCGGTGTCGGCAACAAGAACGGTCTCAGACATTGGTCAATCAGCCTCTACGAGCAGAGATACGGGCAGCGAGCCATGCTACCGGCCGCTTGCGACTCCCACACCGAGCCGACTCGCCCGTGCGTCGGATCGCGTCTCGCGAGTCCGCGGCGCCGTCTGCGATTCGAGTCCGGGCGACATCGGCCACCACGACCCTGCTGAATCCCATCTCGGTCGCGGGCCCGCCTGGAACGCCGTCCGATCCGTTCGAAGGCGGCGGGTCGGTCGGCTAGGTTCCGTCTCGCCCAGGAGGAGCGGAACGTGCAGTACCACCTCGATGGTTACACCCCCGGCGACCCTTCCCTCCTCCCGGCTGCCGCAGGGATGGCAGAGACGACCGCTGCCGAGCCTCGAGACGAGGTCGATGTCCTGGTCGTCGGCTGCGGCCCCGCCGGTCTGACCATCGCTACCCAGCTGTCGGCGTTTCCTCAGATCACGACACGGATCGTCGAGCAGAAGCTCGGGCCGTTGCGCTTCGGTCAGGCCGACGGCGTCGCATGCCGATCGATGGAGATGTTCGAGGCGTTCGGGTTCAGCGAGCGGGTGATGAAGGAGTCCTACTGGGTCACCGAGACATCGTTCTGGCGACCGGATCCGACGGCCCCGGCAGAGATCGCTCGAGCGGACCGGATCCAGGATGTCGAGGATGGGCTGTCGGAGTTCCCGCACACCATCTTGAGCCAGGCACGGATCCACGACTTCTACCTGGAGTGCATGCTGCGGTCGCCACGGCGCCTGGTGCCCGATTACGGGCGTCGGTTCGCCGATTTCACGATCACTCGCGACGAGCGTGCGGACACTCATCCGGTCGCTGTGACGCTCGAGCGGGTCGATCCGGGCCACGAGGGCGAGATCGAGGCCGTGCGGGCTCGCTACCTCGTCGGCTGCGACGGCGCACGCAGTTCGGTCCGCACATCGCTCGGCGCAGTGCTCCGAGGGGATGCAGCGAACAAGCTCTGGGGGGTCGCCGACTTGCTGGCGGTCACGGACTTCCCCGATATCCGACTCAAAGCGGCGATCCAGTCGGCGAGCAACGGCAGCGTGCTCGTCATCCCCCGCGAGGGTGGGTACCTGTTCCGAATGTACACCGAGCTGGGCGAGCTCGAACCCGGGGAACGAGCGAGCGATCGCGACATCACGTGCGACGACATCATCGCTGCGGCTCGACGAGTTCTGCATCCGTACACGCTCGACGTGAAGGACGTGGCCTGGTGGTCGGTGTACGAGATCGGTCAGCGCCTCGCCGACACGTTCGACGATGTCTCGGTGGGCGATGCCGACGCTGCCGCGCGGCGGGTGTTCATCACCGGCGACGCCTGTCACACCCACAGCCCCAAGGCCGGGCAGGGCATGAACGTATCGATGGCCGACAGCTTCAACCTCGGCTGGAAACTCGCGTCGGTGGTGCTCGGGCGGTCCACCGCCGACCTGCTTCGGACCTACTCGACAGAACGCCAGGCGGTCGCTCGGGAATTGATCGACTTCGACCGTGACATGGAGAAGCTGTTCGCCGCCCGGGCGGGCGCAGCCGAGGGGTCTGACGAGGAACAGGCGCAACAGGCGAAGTTCCAGGAGTACTTCACGAAGCATGCGCGATTCACCGCCGGGGTCGAGACCCACTACGGACCCTCGCTGATCACCCACGCCCCCACCCATCAACATCTGGCGACAGGGATGACCATCGGCAAGCGGTTCCACTCCGAGGCCGTGGTTCGACTCGGTGACGCCAAGCCCGTCCACCTCGGCCACACCATCAAGGCCGACGGGCGCTGGCGCATCTTCGCGTTCGCCGACGCAGATGACCCGACCGACACATGGTCACGACTGGCCCAGCTCTGTGCGTACCTCCAAGGGAGTCCGGACTCACCCGTCGTTCGCTCCACCGCTGCCGATGCGGACATCGACGCCGTCATCGACGTCCGCGCGGTCTGCCAGCAGTACCACCGAGATCTGGATGTCGGGGCCATGCCGCCCTTCCTCCTTCCCCGGAAAGGCCGCTTCGGGCTGGTCGACTACGAGAAGATCTTCTGCGCCGACTCGCGATGCGGCCCGGACGTGTTCGACAGCCGAGGTGTCGATCGTCACACTGGCTGCATGATCGTCGTCCGGCCAGATCAACACGTGGCCCACATCCTTCCCCTCGACGATCACGAGGGCCTCGCAACGTTCTTCCGCGGTTTCATGATCGACGTCCGCTGAGCTGCATGGCGATCCGCCTGTCCGGAGCGGCCCGACCCATACCGTCGAGCCGCTACTGGGGAGCACTCGGGTCCGGAGCCCCACGCCTCGCTCCCTCGAACCGGATCACCAGCCGAGCCGGCCTGCTCGGACGATCACCGTGAACTCGGCCATCGCCGCCTCCAACTGATCGGCCGCAGCTCGTGGTCGACCATCTCGCCGCTCAGGCAGTTCTCGTTCGCAGCGAGGTCGAGGTGGCCGTGGCCGCACGGGGCGGCGAGGATCACCTTCTCCTCGCCCGACGCCTTGCAGGCGAGCGCCTCGCGGATCGCGGCGGCGATCGGGCGGGTCGGTGATCTCGTGCTCGGGGGCGTCCGCCATGCGCGGCGACCGTCGTGGAACGTGTTCGCAACGTTGGCAGTACCCGGACGCGGCACCGTGGAGCTGGCGCGCATGGGTGGTGGGCAGTCGATGACGCGCTCGACGTGTTTGCTCGACACGCGGGCGGCACGTGGTGGCGCCCCTCAGGCGGCCGTGCAGTCGAACCGACCCGGTGGGACGGTCCGTCTGGTCGGGTCCAGGTGGCGACTCGGCCCGCGGCAGGGCGGCGAGCCACGACCGGCACGCTGCGATGTCGGCGGTGACCACATCGAGCTCGCCGGCATCGAGCACGTCGGGGTCGATGCCCCGCAGCCGCTCGAAAGGTGGACTGTTCATGGTGTCTCCGATCGATCGAGGGTGGGACCTGATCGGGGAAGTCGGATGCATGCCCTTCTGACGAAGGGGTGTCACAGTTGACCGAGACCGTGCTCGTTCCGGCATCGTCGGGCGTCCGTATCGCTGGATGTACCGGCTTCGTGCCTGACGTGACAGGCGGCGTGCGCCGGTGCCCGGAAGCGCACCGACCGGTCGTGCGAACGTGACTTCACAGGCGCGCTGGCCTGCGTTCCAGCTGGCCCGTCCGCCGTCGCGACCGGTGGTGCCGCCCAACCGCGAGAGCAGGAGAACACCACGATGACATCGAACGCCATCGAACCAAAGGACACTCCAACCGCTACATCTGGAGATGTCTCGAACGAGCCCTCGCCTGCCGATTCCACCGGCTCCTCGCCGCTGACCTCGCCGAGCAGCGCCCGACATCACGCAGCGCGACCGTTCGGTCGGGTGCTGTCAGGCCAGGTTCTCACCGTCGAAGATCTCGCTGACGCTCGTGTCGTCGAACACTGCGCTGAGCGCCTCGGCGATGATCTCCGCGACGGAGAGCACCTCGATCTGGGGGATCTGCTTCTCGGGTGGCAACGGCAACGTGTTGGTGAGCACCAAGCGGGCCAGTGGTGAGTTCTTGAGCCGGTCGACCGCCCCCCCGGACAGCACGCCATGGGTCGCCATCGCCCACACCTCCGTCGCACCACGGGCGAGCAGGATCTCGGCGGCCGACACGATCGTGCCACCGGTGTCGATCATGTCGTCGGTGAGGATGCAGAGCCGGCCGTCGACGTCGCCGATCACCTCCTTCGCTTCGACCACGTTGGCCTGGCCTTTGGGCCGACGCTTGTAGATGAAGGCGATGTCGGCATCGCAGTCGTGCAGATGTTGCGCCATCCGCTCGGCGACCTTGATCCGACCCGAGTCGGGCGACACGATCACCGGGGAATCCGGGGCCTGTCGTCGGATGTAGTTCTCGAGTACCGGCGCCGCGGTGAGGTGATCGACCGGACCCTCGAAGAAGCCTTGGATCTGCCCGGAGTGCAGGTCGATCGAGATCATCCGCTTGGCACCGGCGGCTTTGAACATGTCGGCCACCAGGCGGGCGGTGATCGGCTCGCGCCCCTCGGCCTTGCGATCCTGGCGGGCATACCCGTAGAACGGGCAGACCGCGGTGATCCGCTTCGCCGACGCACGGTAGGCAGCGTCGATCATCGTCAGCTGCTCCATGATGGAGTCGTTGATCGAGCGGTCGTCGATGCCGTAGTGGCTCTGCATGATGAACACGTCGGCGCCGCGTACGCTCTCGGCGTACCGGGGACGGATCTCTCCGTTGGCGAACTCGACGATGTTGGGATCGCCGAGCTCCTGCCCGAGATGCGCCGCCACCTCCTCCGCGAGCGCGGGATGTGTTCGCCCCGAATAGAGGGCGAGCTTCTTGGTGGTGACCTTCTCCATGAGTGAGCGCCCCTCCCCGGGCGGCCTGGGTGGTCGCTGTGGGTCGTCGCCTCGATCAGTCGGCGACAGGTGCAGTGTAGAACGCCCCGGTGGTGGTGCCGGAAACGACGCTGGATCCCGGGGCGAGGTGAGCGAACGGTCCGATCACGCACCCGTCGCCGATCTCTGCGTCGGTGGCGACCGTGTGACGCACCACGCTCTGGCGGCCGACCACGCACCGGTCGAGTTGGGTGTGGGGGCCGATGTCGGTGCCGTCACCCACGACCGTGTCGCCCTGGAGCAGGGTGCCCGGATAGATCGTGACATCGCGCCCGAGTCTCACCGTGACGTCGATGAAGGTCTGACGCGGGTCGAGCATCGTGACGCCGTTCAGGAGCCAATGTCGGTTGGTGCGATTCCGGAACTCGCGCTCGGCGAGCGCGAGTTGCCACCGATCGTTGACCCCCTGGGTCTCGGCAGCCGGCGCCTGGACGGCGCCGACCCGATGGCCCATCGCTGCGAGGCCCTCCACCACGTCGGTGAGGTAGAGCTCGCCCTGCGCGTTGTCGGTCGTCAGGTTGCGGAGGGCCGGGCCGAGCAGGTCGCGACGGAAGACGTAGATGCTGGTGCACACCTCGGTGATGTCGAGCTCCTCCGGTGAACCGTCGCGCTGCTCCACGATCCGCCGGACACGGCCGTCGGACGCCCGGATCACCCGTCCGTATCCCGTGGGATCATCCATGGTGCTCGTGAGCAACGTCGCCGCATTGGAGTTGGCGACGTGGGTCGCGACGAGCTCGTCGAGGGTGTCGGGCGCGAGCAGCGGTGCGTCTCCGGGGACGATGACCACGATCGCATCGTCGTCGTAATCGTCCCCTGCCAGGGCGGCCATGCCGGTCGCGGCTGCGTCGCCGGTGCCGTTCTGCTCGATCTGTTCCACGAAGGCCACGTTTGCCCACGACGGCGCCTCGTCCTGCACCTTCTTGGTGACCTGCTCGGCAGCGTGGCCGACGACCACGACCGTGCGGTCCGGTTGCAGCCGCTCGAGCGCATGGATGACGTGGAGCACCATCGGGCGGCCGCAGATTCGGTGCAGCGGCTTGGGTCGGTCGGAACGCATGCGGGTGCCGGCGCCGGCGGCGAGCACGATCGCGGAAACGGTCATGGGAGGAAGCCTCTCGATTCGACGGGCTCGGGATGGTCGCACGCACGATGGCGCAGCGGTGAGCGACGGGTTCCGGGGAGAGGATTCGAACCCCTATAAACGGCACCAAAAACCGCTGTCCTACCATTGAACGACCCCGGACGGTCACCGTGTGGGAAGACCGACACGGCATCGATCACGGTAGCGCCGCTCGTGCCACGCGCCGACGTCGATCGATGCGGTGATCGTGCGATTCCGGCGGCGCGTTCTCCGCGCCGTCGGAATCGCGCAGATGATCGTTCGCAGATGATCGTTCGGCGTTCCGCAATGGCTACTTCGACGGTAGCGTGACGAGCCTTATGGGTTCGCTCGTCAAGAAGCGCCGCAAGCGCATGCGCAAGAAGAAGCACAAGAAGATGCTTCGTCGCACGCGCCACCAGCGTCGCAAATAGCTGTCAACCAATCCGACCGCCCCGACGTCCGACCCGCCCTCAGCCGCTCCGGTTCTCGCCGCTCGCGTGCCCTGAGGCCGGGATGGTCGTTGCGGTGACGACCACTGCGCCCTCGTTGCTCACCGCAGCGAGGGCGTTGCTGTGTTCACCGTGCACGAACCAGGTCGCTCCGCTCCCGGCGAGGACGGGTGTCTGTCCGGTCAGTTCGCCGATCAGGTCGCGCCATCGTGCCAGCTCCGGTTCGACGACGATCGCGGCCGGTTCGAGGTCGTTCGGTCCGGGAGCGGTCGGTCCTCCGAGGCGGTCCCAGGCGCGATACGCGGCCGGGGTCGAGACGCGCAGTGGCGGGATCACGAGGGTGACGATGCGGTCCACGTGGGGGAGCGGTTCGACGATCTCGCCGATTCCACGGACTCGGGCGCGGCCACCGATGAGGCAGAACGGGACGTCGGCCCCGAGCTCGCTCGCGGCGCGCAGCCCGTCTGGCGTCGATGGGTGGCCGACCCAGCGCAACACCGCCGCGGCATCGCTCGAACCGCCTCCCAGACCGCCGCCGTGGGGGATGTGCTTGTCGATCGTCACGTGGGCACTGCGACCGGCGTGGCGGAGCGCTACGGCCACGAGGTTCGAGCCATCGACGGGGACGCCCGGTGCGTAGGGGCCCGTCACCGTGAGCCCGCGTCCCCCTGGGTCGATTCGGAGCATGTCGTGCACATCGAGGCTGACCATCTCCGTGTCGATGAGGTGGAATCCGTCCGGGCGGACGCCGGTGATGCGCAACGAGAGGGTGAGCTTGGCCGGTGCGATCACGTGATCCATCGGGGGTCAGAGCTCAGACTCGTCGTCGGTCGCCGACGCCTGGGCACGCGCGAGTCGGCACCAGTCGTCGAGGCCGAGCTCTTCGGGTCGTGCTGCGGGCGACACGTCGGCAGCGGTGAAGGTTTCGAGTGCGACGACCCCTGCGAGCGACCGTCGAAGCATCTTGCGTCGCTGACCGAACGCCGTACGAACGAGTTCGAACAGCGCGCCAGCATCGACGTCGGGCGGGTCGCGTCGCTCGATCCGCACGAGTGCCGACTCCACGCTGGGTCGTGGGACGAACACCGAGGCGGGCACCGTGGCGACCACTCGTGCTCGTGCCCAGTACGACACCTTCACGCTGACCGCACCGTACTGCTTCGATCCGGGGCCGGCCGCGAACCGGTCGGCGACCTCGCGCTGCACCATCACGAGCATCGTGGAGATCGTCGGGACACCGTCGAGCAGATCGCACACGAGGGGTGTCGCGACGTTGTACGGCAGGTTGGCGACGAGCGTCCACCCATGGTGGCCGCCGAGGACCGTCGCCCAGTCGGCCTTCATCGCGTCGGCCTCGAGGACGCTGACGTTGGGCAGTTCGGCAACCACCTCGCGCAATGCGGGCACGATGCCGCGATCGACTTCGACCGCGAGCACGTCGGCCCCGGTCTCGGCGAGCGCGAGGGTCAGCGAACCCAACCCTGCACCGATCTCGACGACCCGGTCGCCCGGTCCGAGCTCGGCCAACGCTGCGATCCGGCGGACCGTGTTGGGGTCGGCGACGAAGTTCTGACCGAGGTCGCGGCGCGGTGCCAGCGCCCGATCGCGAAGCAACTCGTGGATGCGTGGTCGTGAGTGGGTCACCAGGTGATCTGCACCGGGACGGGAACATCGGTGATGTCGGCGATCTGGAGGAAGGCGTCCGCGTGCAGGACGACGTCGTCGTCGGGTGCCGGTCCGCCGACCGAGGCGATGCAACGGACGCTGCGGCTGTTGTCGAGGTTCGTCACCGTGATCTGGGTGTTGAACGGAACGCCGACGGCTTGACAGGTCGTGACGTCGTTGATCGTGCGACGGAACGATGCGGTGCCCTGGATCGCCTGCGGAAGTCGGGGGATCGCGATCGTCGCCGGGTCGTCAGCGGTCGGGGCAGCCGTGCCGTCGAGAAAGCCGACCGGGGTCGTGCCCATCGCATCGGTGGCGGCAGGGGTGTCGGTCGGACCGGCATCTGGCTCCCCGCCGGCGTTCTCGGTCGGTTGACCCGGCGCGGTGCCGATCAGGGTCACCGGCGGCTGCTCGGGCGTCTCACCGCCACGGTTGAGTAGGACCGCCGCCGGAACGGCGACGACGGTGATCGCCAGTGCGACGGCGAGTCGGCGGCGTTGGGCGAAATCTGGGTCCATGGTCGGTCGGGAGTGACGTGCGGACGGCTGCAGGATGGGAATCCGGCACGTTCGCGGAGTGCGTCCAGGCTACTGGCGGCCGAGTCGCGTCATTCGTCGAGTCGAAAGGCCAGCCGGGCGTTGCCCGTGGTCGCTGCGGCCACCGTGTCGATCGGTACGTCACGCAGATCGGCGATGAACTGCGCGGTGAACGACACGTACGAGGGTTGGTTGGCACGCCCCCGGTGAGGAACCGGCGACAAGTAGGGAGCGTCGGTCTCGATCAGCATGCGGTCGATCGGCACGAACCGAGCTGCGGCCTGCACCTCGGTGGCGCTCCGGAAGGTGACAATGCCGGCGAAGCTGACGACAGCACCGACGTCGAGGCATCGGCGGGCTTCTGCGGGACCGCCGGTGAAGCAGTGGAAGATCGTGTGCTCGGGAACACCTTCGGCTGCCAGGATGTCGAACGTGTCGTCCCAGGCGTCGCGGCTGTGGATCACGAGTGGGAGATCGTGGGTTCCGGCGAGCTGGATCTGGGCTGCGAAGGCAGTGCGTTGGATGTCCCTCGGTGAGTGGTCGTAGTAGTAGTCGAGGCCCGCCTCGCCGACGGCGACCACGTTCGGCCGGTCGAGCAGATCGACGATCGTGTCGACGCCCTGGACCGCTTCGTGGGGGTGCAGACCGACGGTGGCCCACACGTCGTCGTGCTCGGTCGCCACGGTGATCGCGGCCAGGCTGGTGGCTCGATCGCACCCCACGGTCACCATCCCGGCGACCCCGGCCCGGCGTGCCGTGTCGACCGCAGCGCCGCAGCCGCCGGGCACGCGGTCGTCGTGGACGTGGCAGTGCGAATCGAAGAACCGAGGTGACATGGCGTCAGGTGATGCGCGGGAACAGAGGATCGCCCTTGGTGACCGTCAGACCGCCCGGGTAGCCACCCCAGGCCGCGGCCTCGGGGAGGCGCTGGTCGGCGATGTCGCTCTCGAAGCCGATCCGTTCCCAGACCGTCTGCGACGTCTCTGGCACGGCCGGAAACGCCAGGACGGACACGATGCGGAGTGCTTCGAGCGCATCGCCCATGACGGCATCGATGGCGGGGCCGGACTCGGATTTCCAGGGTTCGTTGGCCTCGAGGTAGGCGTTGGTGGCGCGGATCAGCGACCACGTCGCATCGAGCGCTCTCGACGGTGCGACCTCGTCCCAGCTGCGGCGGGCGCCGTCGTAGGCAGTCGCAGCCGCGCCCGCCAAGGGACTGTCGGCGCGCGGTGCAGGGCCGACGCCGTCGCACTTCTTGGCCACCACGGTTGCGACACGGGCCGCCAGGTTGCCGAAGTTGTTCGCCAGGTCGCTGTTGTACTTCGCGACGAGGCCGTCGTAGCTGAAGTCGCCGTCGGAGCCGTACGGAGTTTCGGCGAGGACGTAGTAGCGGAATCCGTCGACACCGACCGTGTCGATCAGATCGAGCGGGTTCACGGCGTTGCCGCCCGACTTCGCCATCTTCTCGCCGTCGACGAGCAACCATCCACCCACGCCCCACCCCTTGGGCGGCTCGACGCCGGCCGAGAGCAACATCGCCGGCCAGTAGACGCAGTGGTGGCGGATGATGTCCTTGCCGATGAGGTGGTAGTCGACGGGCCACCAGTCGGTGTAGTCCTGTGCGGGGTCGCCGAAGCCCACCGCCGACAGGTAGTTCGTGAGAGCGTCGAACCACACGTAGGCCACGTGCTGGTCGTCCCAGGGCAGCCGGATGCCCCAGTCGAGGCTGGTCCGGCTGACGGAGAAGTCGCGCAGCCCGCCCTTGATGAGCCCGAGGGCCTCGTTGGCGCGATGATCGGGCTTGATCGCTCCCGGGTGGCCGGCGTACCAGTCGAGCAGCCGGTCCTGGAACCGGCTGAGGCGGAAGAAGTAGTTCTCCTCCTCGTACGTGTCGACGACCTTCTTGTGGATCGGGCACACACCGCCGGGCAGCAGCTCCTCGTCGGTGTAGTACTCCTCGCACCCCACGCAGTACTTGCCGCTGTAGACGCCGAGCTCGATGTCGCCGGCGTCGTAGCAGCGCTGCAGGAGCTCGACCACGGCGACCGTGTGCCGCGGTTCGGTGGTGCGGATGAAGTCGTCGTTGGCGATGTTGAGGCGCTCCCACGCATGGGCGAACTTCGGGGCGATCTCGTCGGTGAACTCCTGCGGCGTCCGGCCGACGGCCTCGGCAGCCTGCTGGATCTTCAGGCCGTGCTCATCGGTGCCCGTCAGGAACTTGACTTCGTGTCCCATCAGCCGGTTCCAGCGGGTCAGCGCATCGCCGATGATCGTCGTGTACGCATGGCCGAGGTGGGGTTCGGCGTTCACGTAGTAGATGGGGGTCGTGACGTAGAACCTGCTCACCAGCACGACGCTACCGATGCGAGCGGATCAACCCGCGCTCGGTTGGCGCCGAGGTGCGACCGGTCACCGGTGGGAATCGTCGCACTGCACGGCGGGAGAGCTCGAAGCAGCGACGGCGGTCGTGGCCGACGATCGAGGTCGTTACCGGGCGGAGATCGCGTCGGGCTGGGACATCGGCGGCGATGCGAACGGGGGCCTGCTGGGTCGTGTGGGGCCGTGCGGACCGCGGTCGACGTGGTGCGGTCCGGGCGACCGATGGCCACCGTTGCCGGAAGGCCGATGTCACATTCGGGGTCAGACCCCGAATGTGACGGTCAGAGCCAGCGCCGGCGGGCGCGGCGCGTGCCGAGTTCGATGCCGGCGGCGAAGGTGCCCGCGGCGAGCCCCGCCGAAGCGATGCCGGCCACGGTGCGGCGCAACACCGTCTTGGTGCGCTGGCTGAAGATCACGACCGGCCAGCCGTGGGATCGGGCATGTCGTTCGAGCTTCGAGTCTGGGTTGACGGCCACGGGATGGCCGACGGCGCTCAGCATGGGCAGATCGCTGGCCGAGTCGCTGTACGCGTAGCACTGGGCGAGATCGAGACCGTCGAACCGCGCGATCTGACGGATCGCTTCGACCTTGCCCTCTCCGTAGCAGAACGGCCCGTCGAGCTCGCCGGTGTACACGCCGTCGCTCACTGCGCCCTTCGTGCCGATCCCCGCGGTCATGCCGAGCGAGATCGCGAGAGGTTCGACGATCTCCTGCGGCGCCGCCGACACGATGAACGTGGCGCGCCCGGCGTGGCGGTGGATGTCGACGAGGCGGCGCGCTTCCGGGCGGATCTTGCCGAGCAGCGTGGGCAGGACGTGTTCGTTGAGTGCCAGCAGGTCGTCTTGACGTTGGCCGCGAACGAAGCCGAGGATCCGGTCGCGTGCGGAGTCGCTGGCGCCGGTGTCGTGGTCGCCACGAAACTTGAACGTGGCCGCCGTCAGCGCGTCACGCAACAGCTCGGACGTCGGCATCATGTTCATCGACCGTGCTGCGGTCGCCAGCGTGAACGCCGACGAGCCTGCGATCAGGGTGCGGTCGAGATCGAAGAACGCAGCGCTCGGACCCGTGCTGGCGACCGACACGTACTCGCTCATGGCTTCGAGCGTACCGACCCCGAGCTCCCGGGTGGGCTCCGCCGCCGTTCAGACGGTGATCGCGATCGCATAGACGTGGTTCTTCGGGAGCCCGAGCGCACCGGCGACCGAGGAGACCGCTTCCTTCTTCGTCGAGCCGCCCGCGATCTCGGCCCGAAGTGCAGCTCGGACCGTGTCGTCGTCCGGCGGTTCGTCCTCGGTGTCGGAGCCGCCGAGGACGAGGACGTACTCGCCGCGGGGTTCGCCGATCGCAACGGTGGCGAGGGTGCCACGCACGACCTCCTCGAACAGCTTGGTGAGCTCGCGACACACCGCGACCGGACGATCGTCGCCACACGCCGCTCGCAGGTCGTCGAGGGTGCGGACGATCCGGTGCGGCGCCTCGTAGAGCACGATCGTTCGTCGCTCCTCGGCGAGCGCGGCGAGGCGGGTCGCCCGCTCGTGACCGCGGCGCGGGAGAAATCCCTCGAAGACGTAGCGAGCCGTCGGGAGTCCACTGATCACCAGCGCCGTCGCTGCGGCCACCGGCCCCGGGACGGCCGAGACGGTGTGGCCGGCGTCGATCGCGGCGCGGACGAGGCGCTCGCCGGGATCGGAGATGCCGGGAGTCCCGGCGTCGGTGACGACGGCCACGTCATGGCCGTCGCCGAGCACGCCGAGCACGTCGTCGATGCGCTTGTGCTCCGTGTGCTCGTTGGCGACGGCGAGCCGTCCGGCGCTGACACCGGCGTGGCGGAGCAGGCGTCCCGTCCGTCTGGTGTCCTCGCAACACACCAGTGCTGCGGTGCGCAACACCTCGACCGCACGAGGTGGCAGGTCGCCGAGATTGCCGATCGGCGTCGCGACGAGCCAGAGGGTGCCGCCGGAGCGACCGCGGACGGGCTGCGAACCGGGCCCGGCGCCGGTCACGTGTCGTCGTCCCGCACCTCGAGCACATCGCCGACACGGAGACCCCACCGAGCGAATGCACCGCCCTCCGCCTCGACCACGACACTGGCTCGCCAGACCGGCACACCGATGCGCCGCTGGTGCATCTGCAGAGTCTTGACGACGACGCCGTCGTCGTCGAGGTACGCCACGTCGATCGGGAATCGCATGCCGATCGTGTGCACCCATCGGCACGGTCGGAGCACGATCGCTCCTTCCAGGTGATCGCGACCGAGCAGGCCACGTCGGCGAGCAGACCGGGCGTCGGCGACCTCGGCTGAGGCGAGGACACGGGCGTCGTCAGTGACCAACCACGGCACGAGTGCAGTGTGCCACGCCGACACGCCTGCGCACACCGCCGACCGGAACGATCGCTGCGGCGATGCGGCAGGCGCAATCGCGACTCGGTCAGCTCGGGAAGGCGGCGTCGTAGATCGACCTCAGTTCGGGCGAGTCCGGGCCGCTGAATCCGCAGTAGCTGACGAAGCCGTCGGATGCCGCGACGAGGTAGGACTGACCGATCTGGAAGTCGATGCCGCCGATCAGGGCCTCGAGTCCGGCTGGTGCGGTCAACTCGACGGAGGCGGCGTCTCCGCCGCGGTACCACTGTGTGACGTCGAGCACGACGCGCTCACCGTCCACCGCAGACGCAGTGCCCGCGAAGGCGAGCGGCATCGGCGCGAGCAGCTCGGGACTCAGAGCGATGCACGACGCCATCGCATCCTGGCCCTCGCCGAGCGAGAGCACGAGCGACGGACGGGGATCCGCGATCTCGGGCTCGTCGGAGTCGCCGCCGACGAGCACGGCCACACCGACGGCGACCACTGCGATCACTGCAGCGGCCGCGCCGGCACCGAGCCACCGGGTCCGTCGCGATCGCGGGTCGTGTTCGGCGAGCGGGGCGACCGGTCGAGCCGGCTCGCTCGCTGGACGTGGTTCGGTGAGTGGGGTGTTCATGATGTCCTCCAGGAGGGCCCGTCCGCGGGCCCCGGTCACGCTGTCGATCGGTAGATCTCGGGCCGGGTCGAGGCGAGCGAGACGATCGCGGAGTTCGTCCGGTGTCGTCATGGCTCGCTCCTTCCGTTCTCGATGTCTGCCTCATCACGCTTCTGTCCGGCACCGCCGGGATCCTGTCGGTCGAGCGCCGATCGCATGATCCGCTTGCTCCGGCTGAGCGCCACACTCACGGCGTTCGGCGTCAGATCGAGCGCGATCGCGATCTCTCGCGGCTCCAACTGCTCCCAGGCCCACAAGTGGACGATCTCGGCGTCGTGCTCGCTCAGTTCGCCGAGCGCTCTCGCGACCACACCGTCGTCGTCCGCGACGATCGCCTGAGGGTCCGAATCGGGTGTCGGTGGCAGCCGGGCGACCTTGTCGACGAGCCGCAGCCGCCGGTCGCGGCGGCGGCGCTGGTTGGCGAGGCAGCGCCGGGCCACGCCGTACGACCAGGGCAACGGGTCGTCCTTGGGGACGTCGTCGAGCCGACGCCACAGCGTGAGCAGTGTGTCGCTGAACGCCTCCGACGCGACGTCGTCGTCGGCACGTCGGCGGAGATACCTTTGCAGCGGTTCGAAGACCTCGGCGGCGATGGTCTCGAACACGTCGCGGCGGGAAGGGTCAGACCTCACGACCCTCTCCTGTCCGGCATGTTGTCGATCCTGTCAGATCGGTGTGCCCGTCCGAGGCGGCTGGTGCTCAGCCGTCGACGCGGACGTTGTCCCAGTGCCAGGTGTAGCCGTCCTGCGTCCCGGGGCCGCTCTCGTTCTTGTCGGGCGTGTAGTTGTGGTCGTAGAAGACGACACGGCACGGGCACTCGGGGAATTCACCTGCCACCGTCGCCGACGCGTCGGCGGCGGTGAACGTGACGGTGCCGTCACCATTGTCGACGAGTGAAACGGGGTGGCGGGTGACCTTGTCGGCGCCGGCGTCGAATGCCGCGTCGGTCTGTGTGTCGCCGATCATCAGCCGGCCCGGATGACCGGCCGACAAGCCGCCCGACCACGATGCGATCAGCCGGGTGTCGGTGGCCAGACCGGACGGGAGATCGGACGCGGCGACGTCGGAGTACATGCAACGCTGGTCGAGTGCCGGACAGTCGGACGTCGAGAGCACACCGATCTTGAGCCATTGGCGATTGCCGAGATCGGTGAGGTTGACGTCGACGTGCACGGCGCTGACGCCGGCGAAGACCTGGCTGGGCGAGAAGGCCACGATCGAGTAGTTCTCGACGTCGCCCATCGACGTCATGATGTGGTTGCGACAGGTGTACAAGGAGTTGGCGACCCGTGTCGCAGCGTCGTCGTCGGGCTGCAACCGCAGAATTCTCTGAGTGTCCGGGGTCCCGCACGCGAGGTCGTGGTCACCACTCCACGTGCCGCCGGAGAAGCCGTCGAAGTCGTGGATGTCGATGTTCCGATGGAACACGTATGCGTCGAACCGTTCGAGCCCGGTGTCGTCGTCGAAGGTCTCCGTGAATCCGCCCACCACCACTGCCGCTGTCGCGGCCGCCGGCTCGCCGGCCTCGGTTGTCCGAGGCGACGCGACGGTCTCGGCCGGGGAGGCCGCGATCACGAGCTGGGAGTCGGCCGAAGGTGCCGACGTCAGCGGTCGGGCCAGTGCTCCGTCGGTGTCGGCGACGGCGTCGAGCTCGGTGTCGGCGACGGCCATCCCGAGTGCGAACGCTCCCGTCGCCAGGGTCACGAAGGCGACGACGACGGCGATGACGGTCCACCACCGACTCGGATGCGACTGGGCACTCGTCGATGGTGCCGTCGTCGACGCCGATGTCTCCGATGTGTGCTGCCCCACCGCTGTGTCCGCGCGAGCGCCCGCTGCCGCCATGACACCAGGATGCACCATGATGGGCGCGAACTGGCATCGCGTTCGGCCCCCGGACGCGACGAGGTCCGGGCGGATGTCGCCCGGACCCCTCGCTGCAGCGCCTGCCGTCGTTCAGTTGCGGACGACGATGTTGTCCCAGTGGTAGGTGTATCCGCGTTGTGTGCCGGGCGCCCACTCGTTCTTGTTCGGCGTGTAGCTGTGGTCGTAGAACACGACACGGCACGGACACTCGGGGAACGATCCGGCGACGGTGGCCGATTGTCCGGCCACGGTGAAGGTCACGGTGCCGTTGCCGTTGTCGACGAGCGAGACCGGGTGGCGAGTGGCCTTGTCGGCACCGGCGCTGTACGACTTGTTGGTGCCGGTGTTGCCGACCTTGAGGCCGCCGGGATACCCGGCCGACAGGCCACCGGACCAGGAGGCGATGAGTCGGCCGCTCGTGGCGAGATTGGTCGGCAGGTCGGACGCCGCGACGTCGGAGTACATGCAGCGGGTGTCGAGCGCGGGGCAGTCACGGGTGGACAGCACACCGAACTTGAGCCACTGGCGGTTGCCGAGATCGGTGAGACTCACGTCGACCTCGACCGACCTGACGTCGTCGAAGACCTGCTTGGGCGAGAAGGCGGCGATCGAGTAGTTCTCCACGTCGCCCATCGAGCTCATCCAGTGTCCGCGGCAGCTGTAGAACGAGTTCGCCCGTCGAGTGGCCTGCGAGTCGTTGGCGTTGAACCGCAGGGTTCGCTGCGAGTCGGGCGATCCGCACGCCAGGTCGTGGTCGCCCGTCCAGGTGCCGCCCGAGAAGCCGGCGTAGTCATGGATGTCGATGTTCCGGTGGAACACGTGGGTGTCGAGACTCGATCCGGTGCCGTCGTCGAACGTCTCGACGAACACCACGCCGTTCCCGCTGGTGGGAGGGGTCGGGAGGGTCGTCGAGGTGGTGGGGGCGGTGGTCGGGGTCGGCGCCGCGGTGGTCGGTGACGCCGTGGTCGTCGGCGCCACGGTGGTGGGAGCCGACGTCGTCGCGGGAGCGACCGTGGTGGTGGTGCTGGTGGGTGCCGCCGTCGTGGCCGGCGTCACCGTCGTGGTCGTGTTCGTGCCGGCGAGGGTGGGCGGCGTCGTCGTGATGGTCGGCGTGCCACCGTCAGGTGTCGCAGCGGGGAACCCCTGCTGGTCCCAGGTGCGGTTGCCGAGGGTGCTGTCGAACCGGGCGATGTACTGCTGGGCGGCGTCGGTGTACCAGCGGCCCGAGAACCACACGCCGAGGCAGCCCTTGGCGTCGCCGGCCGCGTAGTCGCCTCGGCCTTCGACGTCGTTGAGCCAGCCGAAGCGGCCCTCGTAGCACTCGCGCCAGACAGCGTAGGTGTAGTCCAGGTTGTAGGCGCTCGACTTCACGGCATTGTCGTTGGCGAACGCCGACTGGTGGTACAGCCACCGCACCTGACCGAGACCGATCGACTCCGGGCACTCATTGCGATGCTCGCTGTCGCCGTTGTACTGAGGTGGGTAGGTGCCGATCGGGAAGCCGGGTGCACAGGCGTTGGAATCGGTCGAGAAGTCACCCGTGGCCGTCTGCAGCCAGTTGGACTCGTTGACGATCTGGGCACGAACCCAGTCTTCGTCGATGCCCCACTTGCAGGCGGTCCATTGGATGATCTCGTCGGTGGTTCCGGCGAAGTCGCCGGTGACCCGGGTGTAGATCGCGTCGGACCCCGTGCCTCGGGTCGCGTTCGCAGCGGCGTTGGCGGGCCGGTTCTCGGACATCGAGCGAACGCGCGACGCACACTCGGCGTCGGACGGGAGGGTGGCGCCGACGGGGAGGGTCTCGAAGCGTCCGGTCGGAGCCGGCGTCGGGGGCGCCGTGGTCGAGGGCGGCGCGAGGGTCGTCGTCGTGAGCTCCTGGCAGGCGGACGCCGGGTCGGATCCGAAGGGTACGTACAGGCGGTTCTGGCGCCCACGCGAGTTGTACCCCCACAGGCAATTCGCGGCCGGCGTGCAATCGCCGAGCGGCAGGTCCTTCGGCGTCACGGTGCGATAGAAGCGAGTGCCGCGCGAGTTGTACTCATCCCAACACCCGGTGTCGGGGGAGGAACCCCACGACACGGTGGCACCGATCGCCAGAGGGACGATCAGGCCGAGCGCGAGGCTCACGACGAGAGGGGTCTTCATGCGGACTGCCTTTCAAGAGGGTGGGGTTCAGTCGCCCGTCCGCACGAGTCGCTGCGGACGTTGGCAGAGATATCGACGCCATATGCCGCGCTCTCAAGGTTCTTCACTCAAGCTCCAGGCAGTATTGCGAACGTTTAACAATCGGATGACGATGACGAGTCGGCTCATGGCGTCCCGTGCGGACGGGTGCGAAACGTCGACCTCGTCGGGGACGCGCACGCTCGTCGCGTTCGCGAGCGGTGGGGAGAGTCAGCCCTTGACGACGATGTTGTCCCAGTGCCAGGTGTAGCCGATGACGGGCTTCCCGGTCTCGGGCGGGCTCTTGTCAGGGGTGTAGTTGTGGTCGTAGAAGACGACTCGGCAGGGGCACGCGGGGAACGAGCCATTGACGGTCGCCGATCGATTGGCGACCTTGAAGGTGACCGTCCCGTTCCCGTTGTCGATGAGTGAGACGGGGTGGCGAGTTGCCTTGTCGTTCCCGGCGCTGAACGATGCGCTGGTCTGGGTGTTGCCGATCTTCAGGCCGCCTGGGTAGCCGGCCGACAGGCCGCCGGACCACGAGGCGATGAGTCGACCACTGGTGGCGAGATCGGTCGAGAGGTCGGCGGCGGCGACGTCGGAATACATGCAGCGCTTGTCGAGCGCCGGACAATCGCGCGTCGAGAGCACGCCGATCTTCCACCACTGGCGGTTGCCGAGATCGGTGAGGTTGACGTCGACGTTGACCGAGGAGACGTTGCTGAACACCTCGGCGGGGCCGAACGCGACGATCGAGTAGTTCTCCACATCGCCCATCGCGGTCATCATGTGGTCGCGGCAGGTGTAGAAGGAGTTGGCCCGACGGGTCGTCTGCGAATCCTTGCCGTTGAAGCGGAGGGCGCGCTGGGTGTCGGGGCTCCCACAGTTGAGATCGTGGTCGCCGGTCCAGTTGCCACCGGAGAAGCCGTCGTAGTCGTGGATGTCGACGTTGCGGTGGAACACGTGGGTGTCGAGGTTGTTCAGGCCACCGTTGCCGTCGAAGGTCTCGACGAACACTGCGTTCGCGGTATCGGGTCGTCCGCCACTGCCGTCGCCGCCCACGGGGCGGGTGTCGAGGAGGCGGTTGGGGCTGCGGGGGGTGTAGTCGGCGCCGGCGGGGAACCAGCCGTTGATGTCGGCGACGATGTCGGCGCGTTGGAGACTGAAGATGCAGATCTTGCCGCCGGTGCCGATCTTGACGACGGTGGCGTTGCCGGTCGCGGGGGTGCCGGCTTGGTAGTTGAGGGTGGCGGCGGTGGGTCGTGGTTCGCCGCAGGGGTAGGCGGTGAGGTAGCCGTTCTGGCTGGGGTTGACGGCGGTGAAGTTGATCACGGCGGCGGAGGCGTCGTTGGGGACGCCGGCGCGCCCGGTGACCTGCAACTCGGTGATCGAGCCGGCGCCGGCGGTGCCGCTGTTGCGGGTGTCGAGGAGGCGGTTGGGGCTGCGGGGGGTGTAGTCGGCGCCGGCGGGGAACCAGCCGTTGATGTCGGCGACGATGTCGGCGCGTTGGAGACTGAAGATGCAGATCTTGCCGCCGGTGCCGATCTTGACGACGGTGGCGTTGCCGGTCGCGGGGGTGCCGGCTTGGTAGTTGAGGGTGGCGGCGGTGGGTCGTGGTTCGCCGCAGGGGTAGGCGGTGAGGTAGCCGTTCTGGCTGGGGTTGACGGCGGTGAAGTTGATCACGGCGGCGGAGGCGTCGTTGGGGACGCCGGCGCGCCCGGTGACCTGCAACTCGGTGATCGAGCCGGCGCCGGCGGTGCCGCTGTTGCGGGTGTCGAGGAGGCGGTTGGGGCTGCGGGGGGTGTAGTCGGCGCCGGCGGGGAACCAGCCGTTGATGTCGGCGACGATGTCGGCGCGTTGGAGACTGAAGATGCAGATCTTGCCGCCGGTGCCGATCTTGACGACGGTGGCGTTGCCGGTCGCGGGGGTGCCGGCTTGGTAGTTGAGGGTGGCGGCGGTGGGTCGTGGTTCGCCGCAGGGGTAGGCGGTGAGGTAGCCGTTCTGGCTGGGGTTGACGGCGGTGAAGTTGATCACGGCGGCGGAGGCGTCGTTGGGGACGCCGGCGCGCCCGGTGACCTGCAACTCGGTGATCGAGCCGGCGTTGACGGCGTCGACCACCGGCGTGTGGCGCAGCCCGAAGGTCGCGGTTCCGGCCACGACCGCAATGGCCAGGAGGACGGAGACGGCAGCCGAGCGGCTCCGAGGCATCGGGTGGGTCAGCGACCGACGCCGACGGGGAGCAGACTGATTCATGACGATTAGGTTACAGATCGAAGACGGAAGTCGGACCGATCGGCATGCAAACCTTTCGACAGGATTGACCGAAGTCTTGAACATCGGCCGGTGGACCCTCCACCAACCCCGCCACCTACCATGGCGAGTCGTGATCTCTCCATGTCGGTCCAACAATGTTATTACATGGACCGCACTGCTCGCACTGTCGGGGGTCATGTCGGGGTGTTCGAGCAGCGATCCCATCGAACGCACCGACACGGTCACCAGCGTGGTCGCCGACACGACGACCGGCGCCGACACGACGACCGGCGCCGACAGCGCCGACACGACGACCGGCGCCGACAGTGCCGACGCGGAGACCGTGGGCGGCGGCTCGACGAACGAGGTCGCGCCCGTCGGTCGGGTCGTCGAGGTGAGCGTGGATCCGAGCGCCTCCGGCTCGCCGATCGACCGCCGGGTCTTCGGGACCAACGTGCCGGCGTGGCTCGGACCGGAACGGCTGACGGACCCGACGTTCATCGAACGAACCGTCGAGTCGGGCACGACCGTGGTCCGCATGCCGGGCGGCAGCTGGTCGAACGAGTACGTCTGGTCGGCGTGCGAGCTCGACGACGACACCGGGTGTCTGTGGCCGTGGGCTGCGTCACCGTCCGACTTCATCGACTTCATGCAGGCGACCGGAACCGTCGGGATGTGGACGGTGTCGATCAACGAGACCGCGCAGAGCGCCGCCTCGGCAGTCGCGTTCTTCAACGGGGACGTCGGCGACGACACGGTCATCGGTGTCGATCGCCACGGCTTCGATTGGGGAACGGTCGGTCGGTGGGCCGGAGTCCGGGCCGATCACGGCAATCCCGACCCGGTCGGGATCCAGCTCTGGGAGGTCGGGAACGAGGTGTACGGGGGGCGGCCCGACTCCGGCGGGGCGGAGTGCGCGGACTTCGGTTGGGAGAACGTGTGGACGTGTGACGGCACCGAATACGTGAGCGGTATCGATGGGCACGACGGCTACGCGGCGATCCGGGAGGCGATGCTGGCCGTGGACGACTCGATCGGCGTCGGAGCGGTCGGCGTGGCCGACCCGTCGGCGTGGAACGATTGGGGTGGCGAGGTCGTTCGCGGAGCGGGCGCCGCACTCGACTTCTACGTCGTCCATCACTACGGATTCGATCGTTCCCCGGATCCGAGTGCAGTGTTCGGGGCGCCGCGTGCGATGTGGCCGGATACACTCGCATCGCTCTCGGAGGTACTCGGTGACACCCCGGTGGCCATCACGGAGTACAACCTCGTCGCAGTCGAGGCCGGCGACACCGATCGAACCATGACGACGACGCTGAACGCCCTGTATCTCGCCGAGACCCTCGGTCAGTTCGTCACCGAGGGTGTGCCCATCGCCAACCACTGGAATCTCGCCAACGGGACGACGTCCAGCGGGACCGACTACGGGCTCGTCCGAGCCGAAGACTTCGCGCCGTTGCCGGCGTTCGAGGCGTTCCGGATGTGGGCTCGAGCCGGCTCGGAGCTGTTGTCCGCCGAAACGATCACTGCTCTCGATGACGTCAGTGTGTATCCGACCCGGACGACCGATGGCCGCCTCGTCGCGATCGCGATCAACGCGGGCGAACCGGTCACGATCCGGATGCGGCTCGACGGGTTCGGCGGAACAGGGGACGTGGTCGCCGACGGAGTGGTCGCCGACCGTCTCGACGGTGGCGAGTTCGCCACCCTGGTCCTGGAACCCGCCGTCGAGGACGACACCATCGTCACCCTGCTTCCTGCCCAGACGATCGCGGTCATCGAGGTCGACGCGGATGGCTGAACGCAACGTCTTGCTGACGGTGTCGGGCACGGTCCCAGTGGATCTGGACGCCGACGTCGCGGCGCGCCGCCGCCCCCGTGCCGATTATCGAGTCCTCGCCGAGGTGTTGGACGCCGACGTCGTCGACGTCAGCGGCGCGCTCGCCCACACGGGCCGGTGGGGCCGTCTCCTTCGCCGAGTCGGTGGTGCGGGCGCGCTCCTCGGGTGGTACTGCTTCCGGCAGCGCCGTCGATACGACGTGATCGTCAGCGATGGCGAACAGGTCGGACTGCCCTTCGCGCTGCTCTCCCGGTGCTTCGGTCGATCGGGCGCGCGCCACGTGATGATCGTCCACATCCTGTCGGTCGCGAAGAAGGAACGGTTGATCCGCTGGGCCCGCCTGGGGGCCCTCGTCGACCGCTATCTCGTGTACTGCCGCCAGCAGCAGTCGTTCATCGTCGATCGACTCGGGGTACCTCAGGAGCGGGTCGTGTTGTCGACCTTCATGGTCGACACGGAGTTCTTCGCCCCTGGATCCGTCGACGTGCCACGGCGACGCATGATCTGTACCGCCGGACTGGAGCGACGCGACTACCCGACACTCATGGAAGCCGTCGACGGGCTCGACGTCGACGTCGTGATCGCCGCCGCCAGCCCCTGGTCGAAGCAGCCCGACTCCTCGCAGCGCGACTCGATCCCCGACAACGTCCGCATCGAGCGATTCAGCCTGTTCGAACTGCGCGAGCTGTACGCGGCGAGTCGCTTCGTCGTGATGCCCCTCTACGAGGTGGACTTTCAGGCCGGGATCACCACGATCCTCGAGGCGATGGCGATGCAGCGCGCCGTCGTGTGCACTCGCACGCCCGGTCAGACCGACACGATCGTCGACGATCTGACCGGCGTCTACGTTCCGCCCGGCGATCCGGCTGCGCTCCGAACCGCCATCGAAGCGCTTCTCGACGACGAGGACCGGGCCGATCGCCTCGGCCGGGCCGCCCGGGAGTGGGCCGTCGCGCACGCCGACATCGACCGCTACGCGACAGTGATCGGCTCGGTCGTGGAGTCGGTGTCGGGCGCGCGGTCCGATTCCACCTGATCCAGCGCCGTCGAACGGGTCGACTCCGGCTCGGTCGAGGGGCCGGGGATCACCGAACCACGGGCACAGATCGCCAGCGAGAGCCCGAGCAGTACGGTGTTGCGGGCGTCCCACGAGACGTCGACGAACGAGTAGACCGCGAACATCACGACGAACAACAACGCCGACAACGACACCACGAGATCGTCGTCGATGACCATCCGGCGGACGCGATGGGCCCCGACCACGATCGATCGGGCGAACAGGTAGAACATCGCGACGAACCCGGCGAACCCCATCTTGATCCAGATCCACAGGATCGAGTTGTGGGGCTGGAACGCGTTCAGCTCGAAGACGCTGATGTCGGGAAGCGGGATCGGCCGGTAGAACGCTCGTCCGAAGCCGAGGCCCTTGATCGGATCGGTGCGGATCGTGAAGTTGAGGTCGTAGGCCTCGACGATCCGGTAGAGATCGGAGCTGGCGTCTTCCGCTGTCGCCGATCCGGGCGCCACGATCGACTTGACCGCTTGGGCCGGGAAGCCTGCCGTCGACGTGGAGTTCCAGAACGCACCGACGTACCCGATCAGCAGGATCGTGACCAGTGGCGTCACTTTCCAGAACGTCGGTCGGCGACGCCAGAAGAGCGTGATCGCGAGCAGCGCGCCCGCCACGACCAACGTCGCCACGCCCGCCCGTCGTTGGGACACGAAGTAGACGTACATGACCGGCACCAGGCCCAGGCCGAGACACCACTTCAGAACGGGGCGCCGCACCCTGAGCAGCACGAGCCCGAGAAAGGTGACGAGGAGGAGGTTCTGCCCGATCGAGGATCCGTGCTCGTTGAGACTCTCCAACCCTTCGCGCGTGGCCGGGTCGAGTTGTCCGAGGAACTGGATCGAGAGCAGTGATTGCGCGATCACCCCGCCGAGCACGGCCCAGAGCGCGTGTCGGACGTGGGCGTTCTCTGGACACTCGTTGGTGATGATCACGAAGGTGGCGAGGATGTAGAACAGCGGGCGTCCCTCGAGCACCGCGACCCTGGCGTCGCCGCCGGAGGTCAGGCCGCGTCCGAACCCATAGATCACGAACAGCGTGAACAGGAGGATCGGTCGGGTCAGCGGGTTGGGCGCGATGACGGTTCCTTCGCGTGCGTATCGTCGCAACACCGAGATCAGGGCCCCGATCAACAGGGTGAGATCGAGCGGGCTGACGGTGAAGGCATCGGCGACGAACGAGATCGACTCGCGACTCGAGAGGTTCTTGACGAACGGGAACCAGGAAATCGTCACGAGATCGCTGAGCGCAGTGAGGAACAGCGCCGCATACAGGGTCGCTCGCGGCCGGATCACCCAGCCGAGCAACAGCGCGACGATCAGGGCCAAGCTGATCCCGAGGTACGGCTCGGTGATGCGGCGCCGGGCGAACGCGGCGATCAACAGACCGGTGCCGACGACGGCGATGTAGCCGAACCACCAGATGTAGCTCGAATGCCGCAGCTGGATGCGGCTGTTCGGCGGATCGAGGACGATGCTCACAGCACGACACTGAGGCTGTAGAAGCTCGCTGCCGCCAACCCCGACAACATCATCAACACCAGCGGACGGTCCCGAACGACACGGCCGGGCCCGGTGCCACCGATCAGGAACATCACGACCAGGAACGCCACGAACAACTGCATGCCGGCGCGAACCCTTGCGTCACTCTCCGAGCAGGCGCCGGAGTCGATACGGAATGCTGCTGCGGAACTGGTTGACCAACACGCCGAGGTTCGGGGTCGGGTGCATCGCCTCGATCGCCCGTTCCACCTGGGCGAGGGTGGTGGACCTGTGTCGCGCGACCAGTAGCGAAGCGTCAGCGCGTCGGATCAGGGCCAACGCATTGGCGTTCGAGAGGACGGGCGGGAGATCGAAGATGATGTGGTCGAACTCGTCGGTCAGGACGTCGAGCAACCGGTCGAACTCCGGCGAACGAACGATCATGTTGCGTCGGGAGTCGGGAACCGGACCGGGGCAGAGGCTGAGCAGGTTCGGGAGCCCGCTGGGCGACTGGAACGCCTCGTCGACGCGCGACTGGTCGGCGAGGATGTCGATCAGGCTCGGTCGGTCGGGAGATGCCTGGACGGCGTCGGCGCTGAGCCAGCTGCAGTCGACCCAGCAGACGAACTTGTTCATCTCCTGCGCGATCAGGGTCGCCATCGCCTGCGAAGCGGTGGTGGCTCCCTCGCCGGCGAGCGCCGAGGTCACCGCGATCGTCTTCGGGAGCGGGCTGCCGGCGCGGAGCTCGCGTCGGTTGATGATCGCACGGAGCGCCTCGGCGAACTCGATCGGGATCTCGTCGTACGGGAGCACGGGAGACCCGGTCCGCGGGCCACGGTGACCTCTCGGCGCCGAGGTCGTAGCCGGCACGTGTCGTACGGCCGTCTCGCTCTCGGCTCCGTCGACCTCGAACTCCGTCACGAGGGAGTCGTCGTTCCGGCGGGGTTGATCTGCGGCTCTGTCGGATGGGCGATCGGCCGCTGCCGCGCGACGCGGCCGACGCTTGGAACTCGCCGACCTGGGGGAGTTCCCACCGTTCCGGACGTCGGCGGGGTTGCTGGCTGCGTTGCTCATGCGGCGATCCCTTCAGCAGCGATGGATCGACGTCGTCGGAACGGGAGCTGCCAGCGGCGCCGCGGTGGATCGCCCGCGAACCGAACGATCGGAGCGGTGGCGACGATGGTGACGCCGGGGAGCGCCAAGAGGTCGGCCGGCGAGGAGATCGTCCGGTCGAGGACGGTCGTGAACAGCAATGCGACGGCGCCGATCACGAGGCCGAGCATGAAGAACGACACGATGAGGGTGATGCGGCTCACCAGTGTCGACTCCGGCGCGTTCGGGACACGCGGCGGGTCGGTCACGGTGAAGCTCCTGCCGGCGTTGGTGGTCTGTTGCGCCACGGCGAGCTGGGCCGTGTCGATGCTCGCCTGCGTGGCGGAGATGTCGGCATCGATGGCCCGGACGCTGTCGCGCCGGAGTTCGATCTCGATCTCTTCGTTGATCTGTCGCTGCTCGCCCTCTCGCAGCGGAGGGAGCCCAGCGACGTAGGTCGTCAGGTCCTCGACGGCAGCTGCGCGATCCGCGAGCAGTCCGGGCAACTGCTTCTCGTAGAACTCGACGGCGGCCGCAGCGTCGCTCGCTACCGTCTCGGACAGGTACACCTGGTACTCGCGGATCGTCGCCGACACGAGCTCGAAGCTCGTCTGGGGGTCCGCCCAACTGGCGCTCACGGAGAGGATGGCGTCGCCCTCGGCATACGCGAACACACTCGATCGAACGATGGCGAGGTCGAGGAATCCGGTCTCCAGCGCATCGCCGAGTCCGGCGCCGACGGCGACCGACGTCAAGAAGGCGTCGGTCTGGAGACGTTCGTTGATGATGCGGCTCGTGGCCCCCGCCGGCGACTCGAAGAACTGAGCGGTCGCCGCGCTGTTCTGGGACTCGGGCACCAATGGGTTGGTGGCCGCACTGAGGGTTCCGGTCGATCGGAACATCTGCACGGTGTTGCCGGCCTGGACGACGCCGATCGCCGTCATGGCGATGATCGGCAGGACGTACCACGCGAGCCGCCGGAACAGATTGTCGATGAGCCGCCATCGAAACGCCGCGCCGCCTGGCCGCTTCTGCGATTCTCCCGCCGTTGATTCGCTGAGCACTCGAACATCGTACCGACGTCACTCATGGTGTGTCGTGCGCTTTCCGCTCAAGATCCCCCGAACGGCCTACTCAGCGTGGTCGATCTCCCACTGAGCGTTGAGGCCGACCATCGTGGGCGTCACGCCCATCGCTGCGAAGCACGACGTCGGTGCGTCCGGTTGGCTGGTCCACTCGACGTCGCCGCCCGCCCGACGCGTGGTGTCGACGAGGGAGACGAGGCGCGCGACGGCCGCATCGCGCACGACGTCGTCCTGCTCGCACTCGATGCTCAGATCGGCACCGGCGAGCAGATCGCGCACACTCGTCGACCAGTCCGTGGCGGCGGGGAGGTCACGGCCGCCGAGCGAGACGCGAACGACGTTCCCGCCCGGAGCGAGGCGCAGCCCGAGCCCGCCGCGGCGGCGGCGATTGGCCCGGAGCTCGGCGATGAACCTCGGGGCGAACACCCGGATGTCGTGGGCGTACCGACGCCCGAGCCGTCCCGGCTCCTGGGCGGCTCGCACCACCCATTCCATCCCGATGCGTTGCACCCATCCAGGAGCACGCCGACGTTTGCCCACGAGGAGATCCAGCGAGCCGCCCACGCCGATCATCACGGGCGTCCCGAGTCGTGCCTGGTGAGCCCGGATGAAGCGCTCCTGCTTCGGGTTGCCGAGCGCTACGCACACGATGTCGGCGTCGACCGCCGCGATGGCGTCGAGCACCTCGTCGTCGACGCGTTCGACATCCGGGATCATCGGGCCCGGGTCGATCGAGAAGTGGGCGCCCGGATATCGCTCGTCCAGGATCGTCCGGCTGGCATCGGCGACCTCCGGGGTCGACCCGAAGACGTGGACGTGGTGCCCGGTGCGCACCGAGGACTCGACCAGCAGTGGGACGAGATCGGCTCCGGCGACTCGCTCCCGGATCGGCATGTCGAGCAGACCCGCTCCCCACACCACCGGCATGCCGTCGGCGAGGCAGACCGTGGCGTTCTGAAGGATCTCGGTCGTGTCGGGGTCGTCGAGCGCGTTGACGAGGAAGTCCACGTTGACGGTCGCGATCTGGTGCGACCGACCGGTCGCCCGGCCGCTGACGACGAGTTCGCCGATCTTCTCGATCGTCTCGGGCATCGTGAGATCAGCGACCGGGATGCCGAACATGAGAGCAGGAGGGCGGATCACGAGTCCTCACCGTCGTCGTGCTCGAGGTTCCGACGCGTCCGCGTCCACGCGACCTGCCGGTCGGAACCGATGACCGAGAGCCACAGCCGGGCTTTCCAGATGACGATGCCCGGCGCCGTGAGCAGCGATCGCAGATGGTGCGGCGAAGCGCGGACTGCGACGAGACCGCCGCCGACGTGCATGGCCACCAGGCCCATGGCGACGACATCGGCGCTCAGGAGTCGGCGCGCCGCACGGCTCCCGAAGGTCGTCCCGATCCCGGCCGAGCCGGCGACGATCAGCTGGAGCATGACGAGCACCGACAGCGGCGGCACGAGATGGTCGAGAATCGCATCGGCGTGTGCCACGCGGTGCCGCCGCCGGGTGAGGAGCCTGCGCAGCAATCGAGGCACGTATCGCCGGGCGAGCTCGATGCGCCCACGCTCCCATCGCTCGTTCTGGGTCGTCGCCCCGTCGAGGTCGTGTGGCATCTCGGCGTGGAGGATCGCGTCGGGCACGTACAGCACACGATGACCGTCGAGCAGGAGTTCCATCTGGAACTCGGCGTCCTCCACGAGATGGCCGGTCCAGCGCCGGTGGGCCAGAGCGTCACGTGTGAAGACCATACCGTTGCCGTAGAGCCCACACGATGCCCCGAGGCGGCACCGACCGAGGGGGCGGAGGTGATGCCGGCAGGCGAGTGCGGCGAAGCGGAAGCTCGTGTTCGGCGACGCCTCCGGATCGCGCACCGAGTAGTAGCCCTGGGCGGCGATCGCACCGGTGCGGAGGGCAGCATCCATCGCCCCGAGGAAGCCCGGTTCGAGCGAGGTGTCGGCGTCGACGATCGCGACGGCGTCGAATGGCACGCCCCCGGCGACCAGGCGGTCGTGCAGCCAATTGAGCGCGGGACCCTTCCCGGGGTCGTCGGGTGCGGTTCGTTCATGGACCGTCCAGCCGTGGCGACGCACCACGGCCGCGGTGTCGTCGGTGCAGTTGTCGGCGACCACGTGGACATCGAAGTGCTCGGCCGGATAGTCGAGGGCCCGGAACGACTCCAGTGCCCGGGCGATCGAGCGCTCCTCGTCGTGAGCGGGTACGAGGATCACGAATCGGGTGCGAGGTGCTCCGCGTCGCACACGGTGAGATGGCCGTGGCAGGCCGATTGCGGTGAGCACACCCAGGTACGCCGACGGGATCGAGACGCCGGCGCCCGCCGCGACGGTCGCGGTTCGCAGGAGCAGTCCGCCGACGTGTCGCACTCGCATCACGTCGGCGACGAGTGGAGGATCCGGGCCGGCACTCCGGCCGCCGTCGCACCCTCGGGCACGTCGCGGATCACGACGGCGTTGGCGCCGATGACGGCCCCGGAACCGATGGCGATGCCACCGAGGATTCGTGCCCCGGCACCGACGAAGACGTCGTGCCCGATCGCCGGCCATCGGGCGTCGGTCCGGGTCCCGAAGGTGACCTGGCTGACGATGGTCACGTTCGAGCCGATGAACTCGGCGTGGAGGACACACCCGACGGGGTGAGCGATGTACAGGCCGCCCTGCACGGTGCTCGTCGGAGCGATCTCGAGTCCGTACAGGCGCAGCAGGCGACGCTGGACCCAGCCGACGACGCCCGGGACTCCGAGCTCGCGGCAGAGCGAACCGAGCCGGAGCCATGCCATCGCGCGCAGTGGAGGGTGGCGGAACAGGAGTCGAGCGACCGTCAGCGCATCGACCTCGTCGAGCGAGGCGACTTGTTGGGGGCGTACCCAGCGGGCAGCGTCGAGTCGGAACAGCCTGATGTGTCGAGCAAGCGGTCGGTCAGGCATGTCGTCGAGTCTGGCACGGCGGCCGTGGGAGTCCCGCGGGCCGTTCGCGGCGGTCGTGGTGGGGATGTGCTCTGTGGTCACGGGCATGGGCTATCGGTCCCAGACCTGCCATGGCGGCGCGTCGCTTGCGGCGATCTCGTCGAGTTGGACCTTGTCCTTGAAGGTGTCCATGTTCTGCCAGAACCCGTCGTAGTTGACGGCCAGCAGATCCCGGTTCGCGATGAGACGATCGAACGGCTCGATCACCAATTCCTCGCCTTCGTTCATCACGTCGAAGATGCCCGTCCGGAACGCGAAGAAGCCGGCGTTGACCCGAACGGGTGAGCTGGCGATGTGCTCGAGGCGTTCCACGTAGCCGTCGGCGTCGCTGTGAACGATGTGGAAGGTGTGGGGTGCCGGAACCGTGAGGAACTGGGCGGTGTGCCCCGAGGCGACGAAGTGCTCGACGTAGGCCCCGAGGTCGAGGTCGCTGAGCCCGTCGGCGTAGTTCGCGAGGAACATCTCGTCGTCGCCGATGTGGTCGCGCACCCGCCGGAGACGCTCGCCGATGTTGGAGGTCCGACCGGTGTCGACGAAGGTGATGTTCCAGTCGTCGATGTCGGTCCCGAGCATCTCCACGCGGTTGCCGCCGTCGGCCAGGACGAAGTCGTTCGATTCCCACTCGTGGTACTGGAGGAAGAACTCCTTGATCTTGAGCGCCCCGTGACCCAGACACAGGATGAAGTCGGTGTGCCCGAAGTGGGCGTAGTACTTCATGAGATGCCACAGGATCGGGCGCTGGCCGACGTGGACCAACGGCTTGGGGATCTGGTCGGAGTAGTCCCGAAGACGCATCCCCTGACCTCCGCAGAACAGCACCACTTTCATGTCACGACTCCCTTTCGAATCGGTTCGCACGCGTCATCGGCGAGCACGGTATCTCGGGCTCCGAACACCGGACGGCCCTCGGGCTCGCTGGCCCGGCGTCGGTCGTCGTCGGCGTTGCACATCGTTGATCATCGGCACGCGGTCATGCCGTCCTGAGGACGAGAACCCAATCGCGGTCGCCGTCGGCGTTGTCGCCAGGGTGCCGCACGGAGACGGTTCCGTCGTCGTCGGCGACGCTCGCCTCGGCAGCGCCGAGCGTGCCGGCGGTCGGATCGAACCAGGTGACGGACACGTGGCCGGACACACCGGTGAGGTCGACATCGACGTCGCGCTCGTCGGGAACATAGGCCACGACGGTCGTGCGATCGGGCGTGGCGGCCGCGACGACCACCCGCTCGTCGCCGAACTCGCCGATGTTCGCAACGACGGCGTTCGCGCGGACGTCGGGAACGAGGTCGGACCACGGGAGCGAATCGAACAGTTGCCGTGCCCGCGTCATCGCCACGGCGCCTGGTTCGTCGAGTGCGTCGCGCCAGCCGCTGGTGTACTGCCAGACGTCCCCGTGTCCGTAGATGCTCCCGGCGGCGCCGGTGAGCACAGCCTCGTAGATCTGGGACCGAACGCGTTGTGACGTGTTGTCCCAGATGTCCTGCTCGTATTGGCTCTCGAGCACGATGTGGGGGAGCGAGGGAACCTGCTCGTCGGATGAGCTCTTCAGGTACACCGGTCCGTAGGTGTAGGTCGTGTTGAAGTCGAGCCAGTCGACGTCGACGTCGGCCGCGGACGTCTCGGGCGACCAGTGTGCCGTGCGGAGTTGGGTCGCGCCGGCGTCGACGATGCCGTCGCGTACGGCGCGGACCAGGTCGAGATCGTCGTTCGGGGGCGTGTAGTCGCCGCCGTCGAGCCAGATGATGTTGTCGAGCCCGGCGAAGCGGGCCCCGACGAAGCGTCCGTACTCGTAGAGGACGTCCGGTCCCGCTACGACCATGTCCTGGTACCAGCCCTCGGGACCGCCTTCGTATCCGAGGTAGGCGGGCGCCAGGAGGACGACGAACCCGAAGTCACGCGCGAGCGCGATGAGATCGTGGGCGTGATCGAAGTACGCCGGAATCGGGTCGGTGAAGTCGCCCGGTGAGCCGAACGGCGGTACACCGTCGGGGTTGTTGGGCGGATCGTCCGAGAACTGATGCTCGATCAGGTTGACGAGCAGGGTGTCGAAGCCCATGTCTCGACGGATCTGCAGGTAGTCGGCCGCCTCGTCATCGTCGAGCTGGACGATCATCGACCAGGCCGCATCGCCGGTGAACAACAGTGGCCTGCCGTCGCTGTCGAGGATCGCGTTGCGATCGTCGGAGACGACGACGGGGAACTCGATCGACCGCTCGACGATGTTCGGCGGTGTGAGGTCGGGCTCCGGATCGATCGTGAGGTCGGTGTCGGCATCGGGCGTTGCGGGTGACTCGGTGTCGACGGACGAGGTGTCGACGGACGAGGTGTCGACGGACGAGGTGTCGACGGACGAGGTGTCGACGTCGGCGACCGGTACGGAGCCGCTGTCGGTCGGGGCGTCGCCGGAGGAGGTGTCGTCGTCCGGCGCGAGGGTCTGCTGGGCGGCATCGGTCGACGACCTCGTGGCGGGGAAGTCGCTCGTGCTGGAGCAGGCGAGGGGGGCGCTCAGGAGTGACACGCCGACGAGCGCGGCCGCGATCGAGCGGTTCGCCGGTCGTCGCGACGGACCTCTGGGTGATGCGACCCGGCTCATGACGATGCTCATCGAAGGTATCCGTGTGTCGAGGGTCGTGTGTCGTTCGTCCTGCGCCGGTGATCGGGGTATGGCGTCGGTGTCCGGCCGGACGGCAGATCGGTTCGTCGGAACGGCGACGCGCCCGTCGTCACGGCAACGGCTGTGGTGCGCAGTTCTCCATCGAGACGCTGAACGGGGGAGCGTAGTCGTACGACTCGACGAGCGCGCCGTTCTCGGGTCCGTAGAGATCGATCGTGTGACTCTCACCTGGGAGGAGCCAGGTCTCGCGCCAGACGTCGGTGCCGCGTTCCCATTCGACGATCACGACGTACCCCGACAACGCGGTGACCTCACAGCCATCCGCCCAGCTCCCCATGTAGGGGAAGATCTCCTCGCCCGCGGCGTCGAACGTACGACGTGAGTTGTTCCCGGAACGGGCGTTCGTCGAATAGGCCGACGATGACGGCCAGCCGATCGCGTGGGTCACCCAGTCGGCGACGGTGCATCCGGGCTGGGTGCAGCGCCAGTGGACGATCTCGGAGTCGACGATCGGGCAGGTCACGGGGTCATGGCACGGCTCCTCGCCGGGCGGCACCGTCGTCGTGGTCGGTGGGACCGTCGTCGTGGTCGGCAGGGTCGTCGTGGTGGGGGGCGGCCCGAACGAGAGCGAGTAGGAGAACGAGTTGCCGCTCTGCACGCTCACGACCTCGCCGGCAGCCAGACCCGTGATCTGGAGCGTCGAACCCGTCGTGATGTCGCCCAGTACCCGATGCGAGTTGGCCCCCGGAGTCCCCGCGTACGCGGTGGCGCTGCCACTCGAGATCGTGACGTTCAGGCCCGATGCCTGGGTCCCCGGCGCGTAGACCGCCGGGGTGACGGTGTAACCGTGTCGGGTGTTGATCGGCTGCATGTTCGCCGGCCACGCGATCGCGTGGCCCGACGTCGTCGATCCCCAGGGGCAGGGGCTTCCCGTGCACTGCCAGGTCGCGAAGCTCGACGGGCCGCCCTGCGGCGGCAGCGTCGTGGGCGGGACCGTCGTCGGTGGCGTGGTGGTCGTGGTGGGCGGGACGGTGGTGGTCGGTGGCGTGGTGGGCGGGACGGTCGTGGTGGGTGCGACGGTCGTGGTGGGCGGGACGGTCGTGGTGGGCGGGACGGTCGTGGTGGGCGGGACGGTCGTGGTGGGCGGGACGGTCGTGGTGGGCGGGACGGTGGTGGTCGGTGGGACCGTCGTCGTGGTGGTCGGGAGCGTCGTGGTGGTCGGGAGCGTCGTGGTGGGCGGGACCGTCGTGGTGGTGGTGGTGGTGGTGGTGGGCAGCGTGGTGGTGGTCGGCAGCGTGGTGGTGGTCGGGAGCGTCGTGGTGGTAGTGGTGGTGGTCGGGGTGGTGGTCGGCGGGACCGTCGTCGTGGTGGTCGGTGGCGTGGTGGAGATCGAGTACGAGAACGCGTTCGCGCTCTGGACGCTCAGCACTTCGTTGGCGGCGAGTCCGGCGATGACCAAGCTCTGCCCGGTGGCGATCGCGCCCAGCGAGCGGTGGGAGGCAGCCTGTGGAGCGCCGGCATAGGCTGTGGCGTTCCCGGCGGTCACCGTGACGGTCAGCTGGTTCGCGGATGCGGCCGGTAGGTAGGCGCCGACCGAGACCGTGTAGCCGAGACGGGTCGCGAGCGCCTCGGGCGCTGCCCACGCGATCGTTTGCCCGGAGGTCGCGAAGCCCCACGGGCACGGCGACGAGGTGCATGTCCACGTCGCGAGCACCGAGTTGCCCGTGCGCTCCGGTTCCGCCGCGTTGGTGACGCTCGGTGACAACGACGTCACCGCAGCGATCGCAGCGCACGCGATCAAGATACCCAATCTGTGAGGACGTCGGCCCGCCATGCCCGCTCCATTTCGCCGTTTGTGATCTGGATCTCGCCGTTCGTGATCTCCACCGACACTAGCTGACGTACGGCCGATGTGTGGTTTCATTTCCGACAACTCGGCCCCACGACCTGCACTCTCCGTGGTCGACGTAACCCTGTCCGTCGACATCTCGGGGGGTTGGCGCCGTGGTCTCGTGTCCCCCGCGGCGTCGTGGGGCGCACACGGGAAGATGCCATACTCCTCGGAACCTACGAGGAGGATCGGTGACGTCGACGTCGAAGGAATTCTGGAACTCTTGGAACCGAGAGATGCGCGAGCATCAGCAAGGGGACGTCTCGCTCCGCCAGGCCGAGATCGTCGCCGACCGCTTGGCAGGTCGGAGCGGCTTGTCGATCCTCGACGCCGGGTGCGGATCGGGCTGGCTCAGCGCACGGCTCACGAGATTCGGATCCGTGGTCGGCACCGACCTGGCCGACGAAGTCGTCGAACGAGCAGGCGAGCGCGTGCCGGAGGCGAGATTCGTGGCCGGTGACGTGATGACCGTCGACGTCGGCAGCGACTTCGACGTCGTCGTCTCGCTCGAGGTCCTGTCACACGTCGCCGACCAACCGGCGCTGATGCGTCGGATGTACGACTGGCTCGTCCCCGGTGGACGCCTCCTCCTGGCAACCCAGAACCGACCCGTGCTGTCGCGCTTCAATCGCATCCCGCCGCCCGGACAGGGCCAACTGCGCCGTTGGGTCGACCGGCGTGAACTCCGAGAGCTCGCCGAGAGCGCCGGCTTCCGTGTCGACGAGCTCTTCACGGTCACGCCCAAGGCCGACCACGGGCCGATGCGGCTCGTCGCCAAGCTCGGGCGCGTGACGCGGACGACTGCGTTGCTCGAGCGTGCCGGGTTCGGGTGGACGATCATGCTCGTGGCGACGAAGCTCGCCGACGACTGAGTGACTTCGGTGTCGAAGATTCGGCGACTCGACGTCTCGTCGATCGGGTTGATCGTGTGGACACGATCGGGGCGTAGCATGGTCCGATGGCGGAGACGGTGACGAACAAGCTGGAACGATCGCGCGAGCTGGGTGCTCGCCTGGACGACCTGGTGCCCGGCGGGTCCCACACCTACGCGAAGGGAGCGGATCAGTTCCCCAGCTCGGCGCCACCCGTGCTCGCTCGTGGCACCGGATGTCACGTCTGGGACGCTGACGGCAACGAGTACGTCGAGTACGGCATGGGCTTGCGGGCCGTCGCACTCGGACACGCGTACCGACCCGTGATCGACGCAGTCCGCGACTCGCTCGAACTCGGCACGAACTTCACGCGTCCGGCCGTCATCGAAGTCGAGTGTGCCGAACGCCTGCTCGCCCTGATCCCGGGCGCCGACATGGTCAAGTTCACCAAGGACGGCTCCACGGCGACCTCGGGTGCGGTCAAGCTGGCGCGTCGTGCGACCGGGCGCGACAAGATCGCGATCTGCGCCGATCATCCGTTCTTCTCCTACGACGACTGGTACATGTCGACGACCACCGCCGACGGCGGCATCCCCTCGTCAGAGCTCGGTCGCATCGTCGGCTTCTCGTACAACGACCTCGCATCGTTGGAGCGTGCGTTCGACGAGCATCCCGGCGCGATCGCTGCCGTCTTCCTCGAGGCCGTCCGAACCGACGCTCCGTCCGACGGGTTCCTCCAGGGCGTCCGGCGGCTCTGCGACGAGCACGGCGCGGTCCTCGTGTTCGACGAGATGATCACGGGCTTTCGGTATCACCTCCACGGTGCCCAAGGCATGTACGGGGTCACCCCCGATCTCTCGACGTTCGGCAAGGCGCTCGCCAACGGCTTCTCGTGCTCGGCCCTCGCCGGGCGACGCGATCTCATGATGCTCGGGAGCCGTCGCGAGGAGGGCGACGACGTGTTCTTGCTGTCGACCACACACGGCGCCGAGACGCCCGGGCTGGCGGCGGCGATCGCGACCATGGGGGTCTACTCGAACGAACCGGTGATCGAGCACCTGTACCGCCAGGGTGCACAACTCGCCACCGGGCTGCGCGAGCGGGCGGCCGCGCACGGCGTCGGTGAGTACGTGTTCCCCGTCGGCTTCGACTGCAACCTGCTGTTCGCCACTCGCGGGCCCGACGGCGGTCCGTCACAGGAGTTCCGGACGCTCTTCCTGCAGGAGACCGTTCGGCGTGGCGTGCTGATGCCGTCGCTCGTCGTCAGCTACTCGCACACCGACGCCGACGTCGATGCGACGCTCGACGCGATCGACGGTGCCCTCGGCGTCTACGCACGTGCGATGGAGGACGGCGTCGAGCGGTATCTCGAGGGCGAACCCTCGCGGGTCGTTTTCGACCGCCGCCTCCACTGACCGTCGCGTCGGCGGTCACGACTCCGTGAGCAACCCGTGCTGCTCCAGGACGGCAGCGGTGTCCACGATCGAGTCGAAGGCGATGCCGGACCGCTCGGCGATGTCGAGCAGGTCGGTGGCGCCATCGGATTGGTTGAGCACCCACAGCATGGCCAGCTGGGCGTCGGCGATCTCGGTGCCACCGAGCGCCCGATAGAGGCCGCGCGTTCCGAGCTGCGGCTCGGCGAACGGCTCGAGGTTCCGCATCGTCCGGTTGCGGTCGTTGGCGCCGAGCACGGTGCCGATCACACGGTACGACTCGACGAGATGCTCGGCCGACACGAACGCGAGGTCGTCCGCGGAGGTGTGGTACTCGGGGAATTGCCCGTGACGGCCCCGCATCAGGGACCCGACGGGAGCGCGGAATCCCGGCGAGTTGTACTGGCGTTCGTCGTAGCCGTACGGGAAGAACTCGATGAGGTCGTGATCGAGACCGGATGCCGACAGGACGTGCTCGGCGGCCCGATCGATCGGCGTCCCGGTGCGCTCGGTCCGCTTGTAGGTGAACGGGTGCTGATCGCCGAGGCAGGTGAGCGTGAGTCCAGCGACGATCCGTTCGGCTCGTTCACGGTTCCGGGCGAGCCAGGTGATCGCTCCGATCGTGCCGGGCGCGAAGAGGAACCGATGTGTCAGTCGGGGAGTGGGTCCGGAGGCCATCCGGGCGGCGAGGTGGGCGGACACGGCGATGCCGGTCAGGTTGTCGTCGCAGAGGGACGGGTGGCAGACGTGGGTCGAGACGAGGACCTCGTCGTCCAGGCGTCCGGGGACGACGAACTCGCCGTACGTGAGCGAGCCCGGCGCGAGCGTGCTGTCGATCACGACGTCGTAGTCGCCGTCGCGCGATCTCGCGCAGGTCGCGATCGGAGAGACAGAAGCCCCACGACTCGTCGTAGTACGACGTCCGGTACGGGACGAGATCGGGTTGGTCGGGCAGGGTGTGGAGGTGGGGTCGCAGCTCGTCGAGCGACATGCGGGCGCTGGACCGGGACGCTGTAGCTGACGACGTGGAGGTTCGATCGACGGAAGTCGATCACCCGTCCTCCGTCGGCGTCGGCCACGTATGCGTCGCGGATGTTCCATTCCGGTGGCACCGTCCAGTCGAGCACGGCCGTGCCCGACGGCACCTCGTGCACGGTGAGATCGATCACTTCGCCGACGATCGCGAGCGTCTCTCGCACGCCGTCGCCGGTGATGCTGCGGCAGATCGGGTAGAGACGTTCGATCATCGTCACGAGCGCGTCGTCGAGGCCGGGTGGAGCGTTGGTGAGCACGGCGTCAGTCTGTCAGGGAGCGTGAGTGGCCGGATCGAAGCCCGCGGGATCGAGGTCGCGGTAGTTGGCGTCGGCGTCCGACATCAGGGTGGGTGCGATCGGCCACTCGATGCCGAGCGTGGGGTCGTCCCAGCGGATCCCACGGGCCGCGCCGGGGCGGTAGCTGGCTCCCATGTGGTAGTAGACGTCGGTCACGTCGACGAGGGTGATGAAACCGTGCGCGAAGCCGGCGGGGACGAACAGGGCACGCCGGTTGTCGGCGGTCAGCTCGACGCCCACGTGTCGGAACCGGGTCGCGGAGTCGGAGCGCAGATCGACGATGACGTCGTGGATCGCCCCGCGGACGCATCGGACCAGCTTGGACTCACCGTACGGTTCGACGTTGAAGTGCATGCCACGCAGGGTCCCCGCCCGATCGTTGACCGACAGGTTGCACTGCGGGAAGTCGGTGGGGAGCCCGGCGCCGCCGAACTCGTCGACGCAGAAGGTGCGAGCGAACCCCCCACGGTCGTCCTCGCGGAGCTCGAGCTCGATCACGAACGCTCCCGCCAGAGCCGTCTCGATGAACCTCATCGCACCGACAGTAGCGACGCCGCCACGGTCGACGGCAATGACTCCCCCCGATGCCGAGATCTTGACGGAACAGCGATGAGCTGGGGTGGGATATCGATTGCCGGTGCTCGCGGCCTTGGTTACCGTGCGGGCCATGACTTCGTTCCCCTGCCGATTCTGCGGCACCCCCCTCGAGAACCGGGTCGTCGATCTGGGCATGTCGCCGCTCTGCGAGAGCTTCCTGCCCGAAGATCGCATCGACACCATGGAGCCCTTCTACCCGCTTCACGCATGGGTGTGCCACGAGTGCTACCTGGTGCAGATCAACGACTACGTCACCGCCGATCACATCTTCGACGAGTATGCGTACTTCTCCTCGTTCTCCACGACCTGGCTGGAGCACGCGGAGACGTACGTCGGCGCGATGACCGAGCAGCTGGGTCTCGACGGCGACAGCTTCGTGGTCGAGCTCGCCAGCAACGACGGCTACCTCCTCCAGTACTTCGTCGATCGTGAGATCCCGTGTCTGGGCATCGAGCCGGCGAAGAACGTCGCCGAGGTCGCGATCGAGCACGGGGTGCCGACCGACGTGTCGTACTTCGGGGTCGACAAGGCCGAGGAGATGGCGGCTGCCGGCAAGATGGCCGACCTCGTGTGCGGCGCCAACGTGCTCGCGCAGGTACCCGACCTCAACGACTTCGTCGCCGGGATCCCGATCATCCTGAAGCCTGGTGGTGTCGTCACGATCGAGTTCCCTCACGTCATGAAGACGATCGAGGAGAATCAGTTCGACCAGATCTACCACGAGCACTTCTGCTACTTCGGCCTGATCAGCAGCGAGGCGATCTTCGCCGGCCACGGGATGACGATCTTCGACGTCGAGGAGCTCCCCACCCACGGTGGGTCGCTGCGCATCCATGCCCGGCACGCCGCCGACGACTCCAAGCCCGTCACCGAGCGCGTCCACCAACTCCGTTCCCGCGAAGAGGCTGCCGGGTATCGCGACATGGCGATGTACCGCGGATTCGAGGAGCGGGTGCGCGAGACGAAGCGGAAGATCCTCGAGCTGCTCATCGACGCCAAGCGTGAGGGCAAGACGATCGTCGGGGTACGGAGCACCCGGCAAGGGCAACACCCTGCTCAACTACTGCGGCATCCGCCGGGACTTCATCGACTTCACCGTCGACCGGAACCCGTACAAGCACGGGCGCTTCCTGCCGGGGACGCACATCCCGATCTTCCCGCCCGAGAAGATCGACGAGGTACGACCCGACTACATCTTCGTCCTTCCGTGGAATCTGAAGCACGAGATCATCGAACAGCTCGCGTACACACGTGAGTGGGGTGCCAAGTTCATCGTGCCGATCCCCGAAGCGACGGTGCTCTGAATGCTGCCGGTGACGCTCGGGAGCGAGCCGGGTCGGCCGCTCTCGATCCTGTGTCTCGGTGCTCACAGCGACGACGTCGAGATCGGTGTCGGCGGCACGCTGTTGAGGTTGCTGTCGGAACGACCGGACTCGCACGTGCGCTGGGTGGTGTTCAGCGCGGACGATCGGCGGGAGGCCGAGGCGCGGGGCTCGGCCGAGGACTTCCTCGCCGACGCCGGAACGAGCGAGGTCGTCGTGCACCGGTTCCGCGAGAGCTTCTTCCCGTACGTGGGTGTCGAGCTCAAGGAGGCCTTCGAGGCGCTCAAGGGCGGTCCGACACCCGATCTCGTGTTCACCCACCGCCGCGACGACGAGCACCAGGATCACCAGACGGTCGCCAAGCTCACCTGGAACACATGGCGCGATCATGTCATCGCCGAGTACGAGATCCCCAAGTACGAAGGTGATCTCGGCCACCCGAACGTGTTCGTGCCGCTCGACGAAGCGGTCGTCGATCGGAAGGTCGACCTGTTGATGAAGCACTTCGGGACCCAACGCAGCAAGCGATGGTTCCGCCCCGAGACCTTCCGGGCGATGATGGCGCTCCGAGGCGTCGAGTGCGCGGCCGAGTCCGGTTGGGCCGAAGCCGTGCACGTGCGGAAGCTGGTCCTGTGACGAACGGTTCGCCGGCCGGCACCCGCCGGATCGCCCTGTTCGGACTGTTCGGCGTGGGCAACATCGGCAACGAGGCGTCCCTGGCGTCGGCCCTCGCAGCCCTCCGCGTCGTCGACCCCGACGCCGAGCCCGTGGTGGTCTGCGAGGTGCCCGAGATCGTGTCCGCGCAGCACGGAGTCGCGGCCGAACGGATCGCGATGTCGGGTCTCGTGCCCTCGTTCGGACGATTCCCGAGGGCAATCCGGATCATCGCCCGACCGGTCGTGGAAGTCGCACGCTGGCTCACGGCGTTCCGTTTCGTCCGTCGCGTCGACTCGGTCGTCGTGCCCGGCACCGGCATCCTGGACGACTTCGGGATGAGCCCCTGGCAGATGCCCTGGGATCTGTACCGGTGGGCGGTCGTGAGCCGCCTCGCCCATCGCCCGTTCTCGCTGCTCAGCATCGGCGCCGGCCCGATCGAGCACCCGGTGAGCCGCCGCCTCGCTCGCGCCACCGTTCGAGGGGCGACACGGTGCACCTACCGCGACGACGTGTCGAGGACCTTCATGGCCGGGCTCGGCATCCACGCAGGGGTGGAGTCGCTCGCACCCGACGTCGTGTTCGCGCTGCCGCGGCCACCCGATCGGCGCACGGGCGCCGACCGACGCTCGATCGGGATCGGTGTCATGGCGTACTACGGCTGGGAGAACGCGCCTGAGGCCGGGGCGGAGACGTTCCAGGCGTACATCGCAGCGATGGTCGAGGTGACCGCCCGCGTGCTCGCCCTCGGCCACGATGTACGAGTGCTGGTCGGTGAGGGCACCGATCAGCACGCCGTCCGCGAGCTGATCTCCGGGCTCGAGGGTCGAGACGGGAACGAACGAGTGACGGTGGCTCCGATCGACTCCATCGAGGCGTTGCTCGGCGAGATCGCGTCCACCGACGCGGTCGTGGCGACGCGCTACCACAACGTGGTCGCGTCGCTGATGATGCACCGTCCGACGGTCTCGATCGGCTACGCCGACAAGAACCGGGACCTGATGGCATCGGCCGGGCTCGGGGCGTACACCCACCACGTCGACGCCATCGACGTCGAGCGGGTGGTCGGCGATCTCGTCGAGCAGCTCGAAGACCGCGACCGGATCGCACGCGAGCTGGCGGCGTGGGACGGGCACTGCCGTCTGGGGGTCGAAGAGCAGTACCGGCAGGTGTTCGGCACCGCCAGCGGGAGCGCCACACCACGATCGAGCCGGTCGGTAGGGTCCGCGTGATGTCGCCGCTGCGCATCCTGTTCGTCGAGGTCGCATACGGAGGCTTGGGCGCCGACTACTCGGTGCACGCCCAACTGACCGAGGCGCTCGCCCCATCGGGAGCCATCGAGGTGATGTCGCTGAGCCATCCCGACCTCGTCAGCGCCCGGCCCGCCGACGAGCACCGGGTTCCCTGTGCGGCATACGACTTCACCGGGTCACCGATCCGGCGTCGTCTGTCCGCCGTGACCGATCTGCCGGGGGCGCTGCGCGGTGCCATGCCGGCGGTGCGCAGCTTCGAGCCCGACGTGGTCTACAGCTCGCAACTACGGCGCGATGCGTTCGCCGCGCACGCGGTCAGCGCGTTCGCACGGTTGCCGCACGTCGTGCACCTGCACTACTCGTTCGGGCCGTGGCTCGGCCGGGCGGCGGTGCGCACGATCCGCCGGGCCGAGCACGTGATCGCGATCTCCGAGTACGTCCGCCAGACGGCACTGCTGCGCGGGATCCCGGACGACCGGGTGACCACGGTGCCGAACCTCACGAATCCTTCACCGGTCGTCGAGGTCGACCGTGCGACCACGCGAGCCGGACTCGGCATCGGCGACGACGAGATCGTGGTGATCGCCGTCGGCCGACTCGACCATGGCAAGGGATTCCCCGAACTGATCAAGGCGGTCGGCGCGATCTCAGCGGGTGGTCGACGTATCCGGTTGTTGATCTGTGGTTCGTCGAACCATTCGCCGGGTCACGACGACGAACTCCGCGACCAGGCACGGGGCCTCGGTGACATCGTTCGCTTTCTGGGCCAGCGCTCCGATGTCCCGGCGCTGATGGCCGCGTCCGACGTCTTCTGCCTCCCATCGATGATGGAACCGTTCGGTCTCGTGTACATCGAAGCGATGCAGGCCGGCTTGCCGGTGGTCGCGCTGCGCTCGGGCGGCGTGCCCGAGATCGTTGTCGAGGGCGTCACCGGGTTGCTGTCCTACCCGGGCGACCAGGAGCAGCTCGTCGACAACCTCACCACCATGATCGACCGACCCGACCTTCGGGCCGACTTCGGAGCGGCCGGTCGCGAGCGGTTGGCGACGCACTTCGACAACGCAGCGACGGCGGAACGCTGGATGGCGACGATGAGGCGCGTGATCGGCTCCCGCAGCTGACCGTCGGTCAGCTGTCGGCCGCTTCGATCAGGATGTCGACGACCCGGGCGGCGTTCTTGCGCCCGTCGAACATGTCGACCGCACGCTCGCGAGCGGCATGACCCATCCGCCTTCGGGCCTCGGGATCTCGGGCGAGCTGGCCGAGCAGCTGTGCGAGACGCTCGGTGTCATCCGGTCGGATGACGTAACCCGATTCGCCCTCGACGACCATCTCGGACATCCCACCGACGTCGGTGACGATGCACGGGAGGCCGGCAGCGCAGGCCTCGACGACGACGTTCGGATACGCCTCGGCCTTGCTCGGTAGGACGAAGACGTGCGATGACCGGAAGAGCTCGATCAGCTCCGGAGCGTTCGGTTGCATCCCGGTGTACACGTGCACGCCGGGGCGCTCGGGCAGGTTCGATCGGGTGACGATGTGGAGCTCTGCGCTCCCCGGTTCGAGCTCGTCGAACGCTTCGACGAGGGTGCTCCCCCCCTTGCGGTCGAAGTGGCCGCCGACGAACAGGACGCGCAGCGGCCCGTCGTGGTGGTGCTCGCCGGGAGTCCACTGGTCGAGATCGACGCCCGTCGGTACGACCCGTGCACGTGCGGGGTCGACGCCGTAGTCGTCGATGAGCGAGCGTCGCGCCCACTCCGACATCGGGAGGACGGCGTGGGCGCCTTGGAGCGCCTCGATGTTGATCCGGTGCTTGAACTTCCGGAGCGCGGCGAAGCGGTCGGGCGGCTCGTCGTAGTGCTCGGCCATCTGGTCGAACAGGATCGGCGTGTCGTCGACCATGATGACGTAGGGAGTCCCGCGCGGGGCACGGCCGCCGAGCGCAGCGGGTGTCTGGGTCATGTACAGACACGCGTCGGGCCGGGTGGCCTCGACGGCGCGACGGACCTGCGCCCGCCCGCGTAGCGCGCCACGAATGCCACCGGGCAGGAACCGCAGCCGCTCCCAGAACCCACCCTCGTCGACGTAGGTGATGGGGACCCACGTCGGTGTGATGCGCTCGTCGGTGTCGGCGAATCGGCGCAGGTTCTCACTGTAGGTCTTGAGCCCGACGTGTTGCTCCGTCAGGAAGGTGACACGAAGCCGTTGATCGTTCATGCTCGCCCCCTCGTCACCGATCGCTCCATCGGAGATCGGTGTCGAGTCGAGCGGCCTCGAGGAGCGATCGGATCGTGCGCAGGCGGTAGTAGCGGTCGCCGGACCAGGTCGCGTCGTCGAGGCCCGCTGCGGTGTAGGCCTCGTAGAGCTCGCGAATGCCATCGGGCACCGTCCAGGTCGGCGCATAGCCGGGAAGCTGCGTTTCGATCTTGGTGAAGTCGACCCGGTAGTCGCGGGTGTCGCCGGAGGCATCGCTGGCGAAGGCGACCTCGCAGTCGGGCACGATCTCCGCGACCAGGTTGGCGACATCGCGGATCTGGTAGTTCTCGCCGGTCCGTCCGACGTTGAAGGCCTGGTCGTGGATGCTGTCGCGCGGGGCCTCGAGCGCAGCCTCGAACGCGGCGATGATGTCGCCGATGTGGACGAGCGGCCGCCACGCGGTGCCGTCGCTCTGGAGGAGCACCTTGCCGGTCGTAACGGCGAAGCCGACGAGGCTGTTCACGACGATGTCGGCCCGGAGCCGTCGCGACGCGCCGTACGCGGTCGCGTTGCGGAAGTAGGCCGGTGAGAACGAGTCGTCGGCCAAGGCCGCGACCGCTTGCTCGACCCGAACCTTGGACTCGCCGTACGGCGTGACCGGGTGGAACGCTGCGTTCTCGTCGAGCAGCCCGCCGCCGCCGGCCCCGTAGAGGCTGCACGACGACGAGAACAGGAAGCGCTCCACGCCGGCCGTCTTGGATGCCTCGGCGAGCCGAACCGACGCGTCGAGGTTGATGTCGTATGTGAGGTTTGGATTGATGTCGCCGAGGGGATCGTTCGACAAAGCGGCCAGGTGTAGCACGGCATCGAAGCCTTCGAGGAGGTCGGGTGTGACGTCGCGGAGATCGACGTGCATCGAGGGAACGTCCTCGGGAGGTCGCGCGAAGTCGCACTCGTCGTAGAAGCCCGTGTCGAGCCCGGTGACGTCATGACCCCGAGCGAGCATCCGCGGCACCATCTCGGCACCGATGTATCCGAGGTGTCCGGTGATCAGAATCTTCATGCTGAGCCTTTCGTGGGTTCGTTCTGGGGGGCGTTGGCCGCATCCCACTGGGGGGTGGCGGAGGTGTTCCGGCGGAATCTGGGTGGTCGGTGGGCGCGTACGACCTCGAACAGCGCCGATCGCCCTCCTACGGCTTCGGCGACGGCACGCCAGTAGTCGGTCGCGTAGATCGCGCTGAGCAGCCACTGACCCGGCCGGGCCAGCCGCGACCGGTGCAGACGTTCGATCAGTCCGGGTGCGCGGTCCACGATCGAGTCGGTCGCGCCGGGCCATCGGAGTGTGAGACGCACGAGGAGTCGGAGCGCTGGGTGGCGTGCTCGAAAGCTGTGCGAGATGAACTCCCACTGCCACTGCCGAGCGGGGTCGTTGCCGAACTCGACCTCCATCCGGCCGTAGGCGCCGGCGATCGCTCGCCACGCATCGAAGGACCGGATCGCGTAGTGGAAGCCCTGTGCGTCGGGCTCGTAGGCGAACCGGGCACCGCGGTCGTAGAGCCGGATACCGAGCTCGATGTCCTCGGCGCGACGGTACTGCGGGTCGAATCCGCCGGCAGCGAGCAGTTCGGCGCGGGGGATCGAGACGTTGCCGGTGTAGAACTGACGGAACGTCGGCTCGTATTCGCGGTCGACGAGGGCGCGGTACTGCTTGTAGAGCATGCGCTGCTCCCATGCGACCCAGGGAGACATCTCGTGATCGTCGGGATCGAGCATCGGTCCGATCACCACCGCCGACGGACCGTGCCGGTCCTGGGCGGCGAGGTGCGCCGTGAGCAGGCCCGCGTCGGGGAGCACGTCGTCGTCGACGAACACGATCAGATCGGTCCGGGCCATGTCGACGCCCCGGTTGCGTGCGGCTGCGGGCCCGGCGTTCGGTTGCGTGGCCCAGCGCAGATCGAGCGGCAGATCCACTCCGGCGAGGTATTCCTCGGTGTCGTCGGTGGAGCCGTCGGAGACGACGATCACCTCGAACGGCACCGCCACCTCCTGGTCGGCGAGCCGCACGAGTACCCGCTCGAGACGCTCGCGGCGGTTGTAGGTCGGTATCACCACGCTCACGACCGGTTCGGTCGCTGCCGGATCGCGCTCGAAGACCCCTGCGTCGACGGGCTCGCGCCCGGGCACATTCGATTCGCTCCCGCCGGGCGCCACGCCGCACAAGGCTAGTGGGACGGGGCAGTTTCGCCCCGAGATCCGCGCATCTTGGTCAGCCGACCGGCAGATTGCCGCTGACGTCGATGACGAGGTGGATGGCGGTGCGGGTGTAGATGCAGACCTTGCCGTTGGTGCCGAGTTCGGCGACGACGGCGTTGGAGGTGACGACGCCGGGTCGGTAGTTGACGCTGGCGGCGGTGGGGACGGGTGCGCCGCAGGGGAACACGGTGGCGTAGCCGTTGCCGGAGGGGTCGACGATCGCGACGTTCAAGATGGCGGTGCCGGCGTTGGTGTCGACGCCGCCGCGTCCGGCGACGTCGACGGAGGTGATCGAGCCGGCGGGGCGGCGTCCGATGCCGGCGAACTTGCCGTCGATGGTGGGTTGTCCGCTGCGTGAGTCCAACAACCGGGCCGGGCTGAACCCGTCGTACTGGGAGCTGGCGGGGAAGACGCCGCTGACGTCGATGACGAGGTGGATGGCGGTGCGGGTGTAGATGCAGACCTTGCCGTTGGTGCCGAGTTCGGCGACGACGGCGTTGGAGGTGACGACGCCGGGTCGGTAGTTGACGCTGGCGGCGGTGGGGACGGGTGCGCCGCAGGGGAACACGGTGGCGTAGCCGTTGCCGGAGGGGTCGACGATCGCGACGTTCAAGATGGCGGTGCCGGCGTTGGTGTCGACGCCGCCGCGTCCGGCGACGTCGACGGAGGTGATCGAGCCGGCGGGGCGGCGTCCGATGCCGGCGAACTTGCCGTCGATGGTGGGTTGTCCGCTGCGTGAGTCCAACAACCGGGCCGGGCTGAACCCGTCGTACTGGGAGCTGGCGGGGAAGACGCCGCTGACGTCGATGACGAGGTGGATGGCGGTGCGGGTGTAGATGCAGACCTTGCCGTTGGTGCCGAGTTCGGCGACGACGGCGTTGGAGGTGACGACGCCGGGTCGGTAGTTGACGCTGGCGGCGGTGGGGACGGGTGCGCCGCAGGGGAACACGGTGGCGTAGCCGTTGCCGGAGGGGTCGACGATCGCGACGTTCAAGATGGCGGTGCCGGCGTTGGTGTCGACGCCGCCGCGTCCGGCGACGTCGACGGAGGTGATCGAGCCGGCGGGGCGGCGTCCGATGCCGGCGAACTTGCCGTCGATGGTGGGTTGTCCGCTGCGTGAGTCCAACAACCGGGCCGGGCTGAACCAGTCGCCTGGCGCCGTCGCCGGATCGGCAAGCACGAGAACCCAGTCGCGGTCACCGACGCTGTTCGCCCCCGGCGTCGTGAACGAACGGCGGCCGGTTCCGGCGAACGTGCCGATGTCGCGGTAGGTGCCACGCGTCGGGTCGAACCATCGCGCGACGACGGAGTCGCTCGACAAACGACCCAGGTCGATCTCGACGGTGCGCGCCGATGGCACGTAGACGAGGCCGAGCCCGTCGCCTGCGGAGATCGACGCAGCGGCCCGATTCGACCCGCTCTGCTCGCCGCCGACCAGGAACCGATCGGCACGATCGGGCGTCAGTCGTTGCCAGGGGATCGTGTCGAACAGATTTCGCAGGTGCGACATGTCGACCGAGCCCCGGCTGTCGAGCGCCTGCTGCCACGTCCCGGGAGCGGGGTAGAGGCCCCCGGTGTCGAAGTGCCAGATCGGGTTGTTGCCGAAGATCTGACCCGAGGCGCCGCTGAGCAGGCTGGCCCATGCCTGGTTCCTGATGAGCGAGTCGTCGGCACCCTGCTCGTTCTCGTAGATGCCCTCGATGAAGAAGACCGGACGGGTCGGGCTGGCACCGTACGCGGCCGCGGTCGCGTCGGCCGGTGCGCCGTAGGTGTAGACGTTGTTGAGATCGAGCCAGTCGGACGAGCCCCAGACCTCGTCGGCGTTGTTGTTCGTCACGGTGTGCGCCGTCATCAGATGGTTCGGTGCCGTCGCCCGGAGACCGGCGGCGAGCGCCTCCATCCGGGGTCGCTCCTCGGCGTCGGGGTTCTTGTCGCCCCCCATCGCCCAGATGATGTTCGGGTCGCTGCGATACCGGTTGCCCAGGAACTCGCCGTACGCCCGCAGCTGACCGGTCGACGCCGCCTTGACCTGCGCACTCCACCCCTCGTCCGTGCCGGGGTAGCCGAGGTACGCGGGCATGAGCATCAGCGTGATGCCGCGCTGTTGCGCCTGGTCGACGAGCCAATCGAGGTGCTGGAAGTAGGCCTCGTTGGGTTGCGACGTGAACGCCTGACCGACGAACGGGGCGTCGCCGGCGGCATTGCGTGGCGGATTGCTCGAGAACTCGTTCTCGATCGCCTCGACGAGCAGCAGGTTGAAACCCTTCGCCTGGCGATCGTTCAGATACTGGCGCGCTTCGGTCTGGTTCAGTTCGACGACGAGCGACCACGCCGAGTCGCCGTGGATCAGGTAGGGCCGACCCTTGGCGTCGACCAGATAGCGCCCGTTGGCGGAGATCGACGTCGGGAAGGCATCGGCCGGTTGTGCGGCAGCCCGTACCGCGGGGCCCGGGACTGCAACCCCGCCCGCCAGCTCGATGCCGACCATCGCTGCGGTGGCGATCGCGATCCCCGTGAGGAGTCGAGCGATCCTGGTTCGGCGTACGTGCATCGCGGCCCTCCCGGATCGGTTCGGCGACATCGGGCGCGCACTGTACCGAACGAATGCTCGCCCGAACCGTCAGCCCGGTCAGATCTCGCTGCGATGATGGCGGGCGGCAGCACCGCGCTCGCCCGCCAGGCTGGTACCGTCCCGGTCGTGTCTTTGCGCAGGCGGGCGCTCCGGGGGCGCAGGGATGGTCGTTCCCGCGTCGACTCGCACGACGACGACGGTCCCGACGCGCCCGCTGCGGTCGCCGGGCCCGGCGAGACGGGCGCCGATCTCGAGATGGTCCCCGAGCTCGATCTCGAGGTTGCCCACGACACCGATCTGGATGCCGGACGTTCGTCGATCAAACGCAACGTCGCCCACATGCTGTCGTCACAACTCGTCACATGGTCCCTCGCGCTCGTGCTCGCCATCGTGCAGCCGCGATTCCTGGGTCCGGCCACCCAGGGACGGATGCGGCTGGCGTTCTCGCTGTGGACCATCGCATCGGTGGTGATCGCGCTCGGCACGTCGCTGTACCTCAACCTCGAGACCGCTCGACGCGGGCGGGCGGCGCTGACGCTGGTCGGGCCGATCATCGTCCTGCGGCTGCTGACGTTCTCGGCCGCCACGGTGCTGTTCGCGGTGGGAGCGGTCATCGGGGGAGCCGACCGGGAATTCGTGTGGATCCTGACCCTGTTCGGTCTGACGATCGCGCTCTCGACCGTGAGCGAGGTCTATTCGGCACTGTTCATCGGGCTCGAGCGCATGGCGGCGCCCGCACTCGTCAACATCATCACCAGGTTCTTCGGCACGGTCGCCGCGGTCGTCGTACTGTTCGCGGGCGGCGGCGCGATCGGCGTGCTGGTCGTGGCAGTCGTTGCGAACGTGTTCGGGCTGGCACTCATCGTTCGTGCGATGCACCGTGTGGTCGACGTCCCGCTCCATGTGGGGCGCTCGCAGTGGTCGACGATCGTGCGGGGGAGCGTGGCGTTCATGGTGGCCGGTGGCGTGCTGACGCTCTATCAGCAGGTCGACACCGTCGTGATCGCGCTGTTCGTCGAGGAAGAAGCGCTCGGCTGGTACGCGACCGCCGATGCGCTGTTCGGCACCTTGCTGTTCTTGCCGACGATCCTGTGCTCGACCATCTTCCCGACACTCGGTCGACTGCACGAGCACGATCCGGAGGGACTCGTCTCGCTCGTGAGACGCACGTTCGCCACCCTCACCCTGGTCGCGGTCCCGATCGGACTCGGCACGGTCGTCGTCGCCCACCAGGCGGCACCGCTGCTCTACGGCGAGAAGTTCCGCGAGACCGGCCCGGTCCTCGCGGTCCTGGGCGTCGTGCTGATCGTCACCGCCGTGACCATCTTGCTGGGCACGGTGGCGATGGCGACCGGGCGGCAGCGGTTCTGGAACACGGTCATGTTCGCCGGTGTGTTGATGACCGTTCCGCTCGATCTCGTGCTCGTGCCCTGGGCGGACCGGACGTACGACAACGGCGCCATCGGCGGTGCGCTCGCGTACGTCGTCACCGAGGTCATGATGCTGACGGTCGGACTGTGGAAGATCGCCCCGTTCCTCGTCGATCGCCACACGATGAGCCGGGTCGCCCGAATCCTGCTCGCCGGCTGTCTGTTGGTGGCAGCGGCGTGGCCCACACGAGGGTCGGTCCTCGTCCTGCCCGTATCGGTCGGCGCCGTCGTGTTCGTGGTTGCCGTGCTGGCGTTGCGGGTCCTCAGCGACGAGGAGCGGTCGATGATCGCACGGGTCGGCCAGCGTCTGCCGCTCCGTCGATCCTCGCCCTTCGGCGGATCCTGAGGGTGGAACCGATCCGCGTAGGCTCGCGAGACATGTTCCTCAGCCAGCGGGCCTCCGGAGGTCGACCTCGATGATCGAACTGTCAACCGACGCCCTCACGAAGGGCCGCGCCGCGCTGCGGGCTCAGTGGCACCTCCGGTCCGCGACGAAACTGGCACGTACCGTCCGACTGCAAGGCAAGCCGGCGATTCGGAACTACGGCAAGCTCATCATCGGCGATCGCGTCCAGCTCGTCTCGACGGTCGCGACGATGGAGCTGGCCGTCGGGCCGGAGGGCACGCTCGAGATCGGGGCGCGGACGTTCATCAACTACGGCACGGCGATCTCGGCCAGCCAACTCGTTCGCATCGGCCCTCGCTGCCAGATCGGCACGTACTGCTTGATGATGGACAACGACTTCCATCGGCTCGAACCGGAACGGCGCCTGGAGCGACCCGAGTCCCACCCGATCGTGCTCGGTGAGAACGTCTGGCTCGGAGGCCACGCGATCGTGATGTCGGGGGTCACGATCGGTGACGACAGCGTCGTCGGTGCCGGCAGCGTGGTCACTCGGGACGTGGCCCCTCGAACGGTCGTGGCCGGGGTCCCGGCTCGGGTCATCCGCGAGCTGTGACGCGGTGCTTCCGTGAAACCGCTCAGCTCCGGCCGATGCCCCGCCGATAGATTGGGGCGCGGCGACCCACTTCGCGCCCGTCACAGCAGGATTGCTGGCGGCCAGCGTGGGTCCGCACAGCGGTATCGACGGGCGGAAGGAACAGCAATGACAGCGGCGGGCCAACGACACGTCATCGGCGTTGCGGCGGTCGGCGCCGAGGTGGGCGGATGACCCGGGCCGACCAGACTCCGACCGTCAGCATCGGGCTGCCGGTCTACAACGGCCAGCGATATCTCGAACAGTCGCTCGACGCATTGCTGGCGCAGACGTACACCGACTTCGAGCTGATCATCTGCGACAACGCATCCACGGACCGATCCGGGGCCATCTGTCGCGAGTACGCACGCCGTGATCATCGGATTCGCTACTTCCGCAACGCGGAGACCATCGGCGCGGCCGACAACGGCAATCGGACCTTCCAGTTCGCCCGTGGCAAGTACTTCCGTTGGGCGGCTGACGACGATCTCGTCGCCCCGACGTTGCTCGAGCGCTGCGTCGAGGTGCTGGACCGCGACCCACGGGTGGTGCTGTGCCACTCCCAGGTCGCCCACATCGATCAGGACGGCGAGCTGATCGAGACCATCTCGCGTCATCGGCCGACCGAGATCCCGACGTGGCGACTGTTCGGCGACCTCATCGAGTCCGACGACGCGTGCGAGGAGACGTACGGGGTGGTGCGGCGCGCGGCGCTCGCCGCGACGGGCCTCGAACAGAACTACACGGACTCCGATCGTGTGATGCTCGCCCACCTCGGTCTGTTGGGACGTTTCCACGAGGTTCCGGAGGTGCTCTTCTCGAAGCGGTTCCATCCGGAGATGTCGACGGAGTTGTACCCCGATTGGCGCGACCGCATGCGCCAGTACGGCGAGCAGTACGGCGACGCCATCACGCTGCCGACCTGGCTCCAGTTCGGGCACTACCTCCGGATCGTCGTCCGGACCCCGGTCGGTGTCGTGAACCGGCTGATGTGCCTGGCGCTGATGGTGCGGTGGGTGTTCACCTACCGGAAGTGGCGGTCGCTGCTGAAGGATCTCGTGCTCGCCGCACAGGCGCTCCCGCGCGCGATCCGGTCGTCCGCCGGTTCCGACGAGGCCGTCGTCGTCGCCGCGGATCTGCCGACCTCTGCGCCGCAAGTGAGCACGACCTCGTCGACCACGGTCGACGACCTGGCGATGACCAACTGGTCGGCCCGACCTCGTGTCGGCGTGGTCGTACCCAACTACAACAAGGCGGCCTTCATCGAGGAGACGCTCCGCAGCGTGCTGTCCCAGACGTACCCTGCGGTCGAGCTCGTCGTGGTCGATGACGGGAGCAGCGACGACTCGGTCGCCCGGATCGAAGCCGTGCTGAGCGGCACCGACGGTCGGCTCATCCAGCTCGACAACGGCGGCGTGAGCCGAGCCCGCAACACCGGGTTCGCGGCGCTGGACGACGACGTCGAGTACGTCATGTTCCTCGACGCCGACGACCTCCTGGAGCCGCATGCGCTCGACGCGCTCGTCTCGTACATCGAGGCACACCCGCCGGCGTCGGTCGCGTACGCCATCTCGACACTGATCGACGAACACGGAGCGCCGCTCGGGCGCGAGCCGTACCAGCATCGATGGGAACCGTTCGGGCCCGGTCGTCGCCGGATCGGCGAGAACGAGCCGCGCACCTCGCTGGCGTCGGTGTACGCGAGGTTCCAGCTCCTCCCCTCGGGGTCGTTGATTCGCCGGAGCTCGTTCGAGCGCACATCCGGGTGGGACTCGTCGCTCTGCCGTCCGATGCGGCCGTTCCACGCCGAGGACAAGGACATGGCGACCCAACTCGCGTTGGTCGGTGAGGTCCACCGTGTCGCCGAACCGCTGTATCGCTACCGGATCCTGCCGACGCCGCACCGATCGACGATGTACGAGGGGCTGAAGGAGCTCGACCGCAAGTGGTGGCACGCTTCGCTGCCACGGTCGACGAGGCGGGCTGTTCGGCGTGCGATCCGGTTCAACGCTCGCGTGTCGATGCTCGACGTCGGGCGGGCGTGGTTCGCCGCGATGGTCGGAGGCGGTGGTGGGCCCGGTGGGATGTCCCGCGCCGAGGCGACGAAGAACCTCGCGTCCTCGGTCGCGCGGTGGCTCACGCTCCCTGTCCGGCTGATGCGTGCCGGGCCGCCCGAGGCGGCTCTCACTTCATCGTGACGACGCCGTGGTCGGGGCCGACGCCCGTCAGGACTCCGGGACCGGGAGTTGCTTCACGACGACCGCCGGATTTCCGAGCACGAGGACGTTGGCGCCGACATCCTCGGTGACGACGCTTCCGGCGCCGACGACGGCGCCGTCGCCGATCGTGACGCCGGGCAGCACCGTGGCGCCGACGCGCAGCCAGGCACCACGACCGATCGTGACCGGCCGACTGAGAGGTTCGAGCAGCATCCGGCTCGAACCGGGTCCCAACTGATGCGTGGCGGTGTAGATGCGGACGAACGGTCCGATGCTGGCGCCATCGCCGATCGTCACTCGGGCGTCCACGTTGAGCGTCACGTCGGTCGAGATCACGGCGCGGGCCCCGATCACCAGATTCTCGGTGAAGCCGGTGCCACTGACCACACGCATCGGTCCGAAGATCGTGACGCCCTCGCCGATCGAGAATCCGGCGGCGCGGTAGCAGCGTGCGACGATCGAGCCGGCGGAGAACCGGGGGAACAGGTGCGCGACCGCGTGCGCCAGCGAGTACCTGAGGTGCACCGCTGACCGGATGCTGCTCACCACCTTGCCGAGTCGTCCCATCCGATGCCCGACATCGTGGAGCTGGGGGCTTCTCAACGAGACGCCGATGGGGAGTGAGCTGACATGACATACCATTGCACAGTTATCACTCCTGTGGGAAGTCCTGTCGCCAGATCAGCGGCGGGTGCGTGCGCGTTGCACGATCCAGCGACCCTTGCGGTTCGCTCGAACCGCGAGATGGCGCGCGCCGGCGGCTGCGGCGGCCACCGGACTGCTGCCTCTCTCGTTCCACCTGATCGTGGCGTGCACCTCGTCGATGAGGCGGTGCGCGTCGTTGGTGTCGCCGGGACACGACAGTTCGACGATGTAGGGAGCTCCGCGGAGATCGCGTGTGATCTCGATCCGATCGCCGACACCGGGTCTGACGTGCCATCGCACGAACTCCGGGCGTGATTCGATCTCGGCGCAACCGGTGATCGTCTCGATCATCGCATCGGTCTCGGAGACGCCGTACACGAGGACCGTGAGCTCGCGGTCGTAGTCGGTCCAGTCGACGGTGTCGGTCGCGAACGGCTCGGCACCGAAGTAGTCGTGCGCTGCGACGGCGAACGCGTCGGCTCGGCGAGGATGGAGGCGGCTCATCGTCTTGGCGCCACCCTCCGACGGGAAGCGCGCACCCAGGTCGACGAGGCAAGGCCCGCTCTCGTCGAGCTTGACCTCGAGATGGAAGGGGCATCTCCGCAGGCCCGTCGCGGTCAGCAGCCGGGTCGCGTAGTCGACGAGCTCGCCGAACGCCGGGTGCGAGGTCCGGCACTGGATCTCGCCGACGTACACCGTCGGATAGTCGTTGAGCTCGGCACGGATGTACTCGTAGACGGCGAGCGGAGTGATCTCACCGCACTCGCGGACCTGGCCGTCGATGTGGTACTCGACCCCGCCGATGAACTCCTCGAGGATCCACGTCTCATCTGGTTCGCTCGAGACATGCGCACGCGCTGCGTCGATCTCTGCCGAGTCGAAGATGCCGATCGACCGGTTGCCGAACCCGGTGTTCGGCTTCAGGACGAATCGGTCGGGGAGCGGTTCGCCGATCAGGTCGGCAGCCGAGGCGACGAGCCGGTGGTGTGGCACGCGAATCGTGGGGTCGACCGAACGGACGTGCTCCTTGATGGCCGACTTGTCGCGGAAGCGTCGAAGGATCTCGGGTGCCACCCAGTCGAGGTCGAGCAGCTCGCACAGCGCCGCTGCGACCTCGACCGTGTCCTCGCGGTACGGGATCACACCGACGATCTCGTAGCGATCCTGCACCTCCGCAGCGAATCCGGTGAGCTCGTCCACCGACACGTCGTAGGTGGCTTCGACGATGTCGCTCGTCAGGATCGGGAACTCGAGCTCGCCGTAGAAGCGGTTCTTGGGGTCGGTGTAGAAGCAGACGGGCCGCAGACCGAAGTAGGTGTCGATCGTCCGGATGAACTCGATCGCATCGAGATCGTATGGATCCTGGATGAGGTAGGTGCGGCGGCGTGACATGGTGTCAGTGGTTCTTCCGGGAGGGCGCCGTGGGCGACGGCGGTGCAGTGGCGTGGCGGAACTCGAGTGCGCCCGATCGGCACCAGACCACCGCCCCTCCCGCCGGCGTCGCGACGATCGACCCCGGCGTCGCGCTCGGCGCCTCCGGATGTGGGACCGGCTCATGGAGGGTCAGCACCGTCGACGTCGCCGATGGCTCGCACACCGAAGTGGTGCGCCTGGCGTGCCAGTCGGCAGCGGGGACGTTGACGTACATCGGGTGCCGGAATCCGATCGCCCGCGCGCGGTCGAACGCTCCCTGGACGTCGCGATCGTACAAAACGAACGACATCTCGGGATCCGGCATCGGTTGGTAGGAGCCCGGCCGCTCGACCGGGTGGCTGTCGAGCTCGGCGGCACCGGCATCGAGCAGTTCGTTCACCATCTGCGTTCCGAGGATCACGCTCTTGTCGATGAAACCGTCGACATCGAGCCACGGGTCGATCGGGAACGTTCGCTGCAGCACGATCGGTCCGGTGTCGATTCCGGAATCGATCCGGTGAATCGTCACGCCGCCGTGGCTCAGACCGGCGTCGAGCTGCCAGAACTCGGGTGCCGGCCCTCGAAAGTCCGGCAGCATCGATGGGTGGACGTTGAAGAGCGGTGGCATCGAGGCGAGGGTGTCGGCCTTGAGTATCCGGTCGAGCCCGGCGACGATGCCCAGGTCGGCGTCGAGCCCGGCGATCTGCTCGCGGAAGTCGGTGTCGTCGGTCGATTCCGGCCACCAGACCGGCGCACCGCAGCGGTGGGCGTGTTTCTGGAGTTGTCGGTGGACGCCGCCACCGGCACGTGCGATCCGACCGCCGACACCGGCCGGCCACGGTCGAGCCGAGAGCCGATCGAGCACATCGCCGAATCGGCGCTTGGCATCGAAGGTGAGATCGCCGAACCGACCGGGCCGCACGGCAGGGCACACCACGCCGACGACCGACACGGGGTCAGCCGGATCGGCCGACCTCGTTGCGAGCGCTTCGAGGAAACGAGTCGAGTAGTCGGCCACGTTGCCGAGGAAGACGATCCGCACGACGGCGACACTATACGGGTGAGCCGGCGGCGCCCGGCTGGCGTCGATCGACGGCAGCGTGCGCCGGGCGACTCATCCGTCGAGGAATGGCCGAACGAGCCCACCCGGGTGCCGGATGGTGTGGGCGATGAACGCCAGACCGGGCCGCGGATCGGACCACGAGTGCATGGCCGCTGCGGTCGGGCGTGCCACCGACCGAGCCAACTCGGCGATCGTCGCCCGGCGGTCGGGTCCGCGAATCGCCCTGACCGCGGTCCCGACGAAGTACGGCGTGCCCATCCTCCAGTGTCGAGGTGGCCGCCTCGGCGGGTGAGCCGAGGCGAGATCGATGCCGGTCGCCGAGCGATACCACTCGACCGGGAGATCGCTCCCCCTGGCGATGCTGAGCGACATCTGCCCGAACCCTCGCGGGTTGAGCTCGATCGCCCAGTACCGGCCGGTGTCCATGTCGACGAGTACCTCGAACTCGAAGATCGCGGCCCGGAGCAGCCGAGGGATCGCTTCCAACACGTGGCCGATGAACCGGGGGTGATCGACGACCTCGAACATGGTGCCGATGCCGAGTTCCCCACCCCACTGGCTGGTCTTGCGCGAGCACTCGAGCGCTTCGACCCTCCCGTCGGTGTCGACGTGCCCGCTGATGCTCATCACCTCGATGTGATCGCCGGTCACCATGTGCTGCATGAGTGGCCAGTCGAGGTCGGGGTCGTGCCGAAGCGCCATCGTCTGGGAGCGGCCGATCGGGTACGGGCCGAACGCCGCCCTCAGCTCGTCGACGTCGTGGACGACCTGTCCGCGGGAGACCCCGATGCCGATGTGCGAGCGCGGTTTGAGAACGATCGGGTAGCCGATCGAGTCGGCGGCGCGGACGGCCTCGTCGAGGGAGGTCGGAGCGGCCCACTCCGGCACGGGGAAGCCGATCTCTTCCATGCGCCGTGCGAACCGATCCTTGAAGAGGCAGTCCCTCACCGCCTGAGCACCGCCGGCGCCGCCGATCCCGCCCGCCAGATCGGTGCCGTGCCGCTCGTCGAACTCGGCGACGGCGAACGCCGTGAAGTCCGACGTGGGCGGTATCAGGTTGATGCGCTCACGTTCGTTGAGCTCCTCGAGCCACGCGACGAAATCGTCGACGTCGTGGACGTTGGGCGCCAGGTCGAAACGGTCGACGTACTTCGAGTAGCGGCCGGGCGCGTGCCGCAACGAGTCGAACGCCCGGATCCGGACGCCGGCGCGTCCCAAAGACCTGATGAATCCCATCGCCGGCGGCAACCCCGCCTCGAACACCGCGACCGCTGGAAGTGTCATCGCGCTCACGTCGCGGCTCGATCGGATTCGGCGTCGAGTCGGACGAGGTCGTCGAAGGTCTCGCGTTCGCGGACGATCTCGACGGCGCCGTCGTCGACCATGACGATCGCCGGGCGCGGGAACGAGAACGAGGTGGAGAAGGGCACGAAGTAGGCGCCGGCGTCCATGATCGCGAGAACGTGTCCGGGGGTGAGCTCGGGGAGGCGCCAGTTGTTGTAGAGGACGTCCGCCGGCGTGCAGATCGGGCCGGTCAGTCGGTAGGGGTGATCGCACCTGGCCGACGCGTCGGTGGCGCTGTAGAGCTGGTGGAACTCGTGAGCTGCGGTGTCCGCGAGATTGATTCCGGCATCGAGGATCGCATGATCGGGCTCGATGTCGCTCTTGACGTCGACGACGGTGGTCAGGAGCAGCTGGGAATTGGCGGTCAGCGCCTTGCCGGGTTCCATCACGACGTTCGGCACCTGGACGTCGCACGAGCGCGCCCAGTCGCCGACCAGATCGGCGGCGAGCTCCGATGCGGCTTCCAGTGTGATGGCGTCGGTGGGATCCGGTGGCAGCAGATCGCTCCCGAGCAGCCGGTTGAGGCGGAACTGGCGCTGATCGAACCCGGCCACCGTGGGACACGACAGGCTGCCGCCGACGTCGATCGTGCGTGGCGCCCATCCGGTGCGAACCCGCAGCGCATCGACGAAACCGACGATCTGGTGGACGTGGCCCGCGACGTCGTCTCGCGTGCGGATCGTGCCGCCGCGGTGGACGTGGATCGCAGTGAGATCGAGCGATGGATCTGCGAGCGCATCGGTCACGAGAGGTGCGACGATCTGGAGGTCGGAGCTGATGCCGAACTGGCCGCCCCAGCCGCCGGGGAGTGCCACGCGCAGACCGAGTCGGGCCGGCTGTCCGACCTCGGCCGCGATCGCGGCGATGCGAGCCACCTCGGCGACGGTGTTGGCGTTGACGGAGGCGACACCACGCTCGACCGCGAGCCGGATCGACGCCGGTGACTTGGCCGGTCCGTTGTAGATGATGCGCTCTCCGGGAACACCGAGTCGCAGCGCGAGCCAGAGTTCGTACTCCGAGATGACCTCGGCTCCGATGCCGGCGGCGTGGAGGCGCCGCAGCACGGCGGGGACCGGGTTGGTCTTGTACGAGTAGAAGATGTCGCTGCCCGCTCGATCGGGGTCGCGCAACGGCGCCAACGCGTGGGTCGCGGCCGCGTCGAGTCGCGCACCGTCGACGACGTGGAGCGGCGAGCCGTAACGCTCGGTCAGGTCGACCAGGTCGGCGGATCCGAGATGCAGGCGACCCGAGCCGGCGACTCGCAGCCCGAACGTGTCGAGTGGGAGGTCGGTGCGGCGCGGGAGCCGGGGCGTCACCCGTGGGCCGATCTGGTCCTTGGCGATGCGCCGAGCGTGGTACCTCAGGGCGCCCAACATGGTCACGACACCGTAAAGCGGTCGGTCGGCGTTCCGCAACCGCTTTCGAAGTCTTCTGTCATCGAGCGATGGATCCGGTGGGCGAGTTCGGTCGAGGTATCGACCACGTGTGGCACCGACAGCGCGAACGCCACACGATCGGCCGACGACGTGGCTGCACCCGCTCGTGCAGCCACATCGATCGCTGCATGGCCGAGACCGGGCTGGAGTGCTCTCGTGGGCGCGTCGCGTTCATGTGGATCAACTCTCATGTGGATCGACTCATGTGGATCAACTCTGATGTGGACCAACTGGGGTATCGGCGACGCCGCACACGTTCTTGACGTCGACCGCAGGAGCGATCGTCGACACGGCGACGGCGGGATGCGCGTCTCGTCGATCGCTGTGTCGTCGACGTCGGCCTGGCATGCTGTCGACGGCGCCGCCGGGCGAACGATCAGTCTCCAACGGTGTCCGGATCACTCGACTCATGACCAATACTCCCACCTACGACATCGCCTTCGTCGTCGAGCAGGTGCTCGGCCACATCACCCACGGTGACAACCTGCGACGCCACGTTCCCGACGCGCCCGACATCCGCCCGCACTGGGTCTTCGAGCCCTACGAGACCGATGGCTGGGCGGCCCGCATCCCCGTGTACCGCTCCAACTGGACGGTTCGGGTGGGGCTGCGCTCGCGTCGATCGTTGCGCCGGATCCGCCGGCGAACCGACCTCGACGCGATCTTCTTCCACACCCAGGTCCCGGCGATGCTCTGCGCAGACGTGCTTCGCCGCGTGCCGAGCGTGATCTCGTTGGACGCGACACCCCAGCAGTACGACGAGCTCGGCGAGTTCTATGCCCACGAGACCGGTCCGGCGTGGCTCGAGCGCCTGAAGTTCCGCGGCGCCACCGATGCGTTTCGACACGCCACCCACTTGGTGACCTGGAGCGCGTGGGCCAAGGACGGTCTGGTCGACGGCTACGGCGTCGACCCCGAGAAGATCACCGTCGTGCCCCCGGGCGTCACCGTCGACGAGTGGGCCCGCCCCGAGCCCCGCGTGGACGACTGCGGACCCGTCAAGATCCTGTTCGTGGGCGGCGATCTCGGTCGCAAGGGCGGCACGTTGCTCATCGAGGCGGCCCGTGCCCTTCGAGATCGCGACATCGAGCTCCATCTCGCGACCCGCGACGAGGTCGCCTCCGAACCGGGCGTTTTCGTCCATCACGGATTGTCGGCGAACAGCCCCGAGCTCAAGCGGCTGTACCACGACTGCGACATCTTCGCCCTGCCCACGATGGGAGACTGCCTGCCGATGGTGCTCTCGGAGGCGGGCGCGGCCGGCCTCGCATCCGTGTCGACCTCGGTCGCCGCGATCCCGGAGGTCGTCCGGCACGGTGAGACGGGCCTGATCGTCCCGCCGGGCGATCTGGAGGCACTCGTCGCGGCGCTGCGACGACTGATCGACGAGCCGGCGCAGCGTCGTGCCCTCGGGGAACGAGCCGTCGCACACATCGCCGAGTCCTACGACACGGCGGCCAACACCAGGCGGATCCTGTCGATTCTGCGGGACGCTGCCGACCGGAGCGGGAGCACCCGAACATGACGGCATCATCCGCTGGGCTGACATCACCCGAGGGACCGCCGACCAGGATCGCGATCGTCGGATGCGGGTTCGTCGCCGACTACTACATCAGTACGCTCGCGGCCCATCCCGGGCTCGAGCTCGGAGGTGTCGTCGACCGCGATGCCGAACGCGCCGCGGCGTTCGCGCTCCACCACGGGGTCACTCGGTACGCATCGCTCGACGAATTGCTCGCCGACGATGTCACGATCGTGGTGAACCTGACCAATCCCCGCAGCCACAGCGCCGTGACGAGAGCTGCGTTGTCCGCCGGCAAGCACGTGTACTCCGAGAAGCCGCTCGCGACCGAGCTCGAGGTCGCCAAGCAGCTCGTCGACCTGGCGAGATCATCGGGTCTGCAGCTCTCCTCGGCTCCGTGCAGCCTGCTCGGTGAGACTGCCCAGACGATGTGGAAGGCGGTGCGCGACCAACGCGTCGGCACCATCCGTGCCGTGTACGCCGAGATGGACGAGGGTCTCGTCCACCGCATGCCGTTCGGTCAGTGGTCGAGCGAAGCCGGTGCAGCATGGCCCTACCGCGACGAGTTCGAGCTCGGTACCGTGATCGAACACGCCGGCTACGTCGTGACCTGGTTGCCGGCGATCTTCGGACCGGTGTCGTACATCGCCGGTTTCGCCGACTGCCTGATTCCCGACAAGGCCGGTGTGGCGACGAGCGGGACCGACTTCTCGGTGGCCGTGCTCCGCTTCGAATCCGGGGTCGTCGCACGCGTGACCTGCTCACTGGTCGCACCCCACGACCATTCGTTGCGCATCGTGGGTGATCGCGGGGTGCTGGCGACCGACGACACGTGGTTCTACGACTCCTCGGTGACCGTGCGGCGTTCGGTCAACATCCTGCGTCGCCATCAGTGGCTGCCCCGGCGACGTATCTCGCTCAGCGGCTCGCCCCGCAAGTACCGCTACCGCGGGACCCAGCAAATGGACTTCGCCCGTGGCATCGCAGATCTTGCGGAGGCCATCAGAGACGGACGCCCACCTCGATTGTCCGCGGAGTACTGCCTGCACACGAACGAGATCGTGCTCGCACTCGACACCGCGCTCCGCACCTCGACCCGCTACGACATGACGACCTCGTTCGATCCAGTCGAGCCGATGCCATGGGCCCGGTGAACTCGGTGACGAGTGAATCGGTGACGAGTGAAGCTGTGCGATGGGGAATCCTCGGGTCCGGGCGTGTCGCCGACGGGTTTGCCCGCGGTCTGACCTCGTCGCCGGGGTCCGAGCTGGTGGCAGTCTCCTCGCGAGATCCGGCCAACGCACGCTCGTTCGCGACGCGACACGGCGCGGTGCGGGCCCACGCCGACCACGAGGCGCTCGTGGCGGATCCCGACATCGACGTCATCTACGTGGCGACCCCCAACGACCGCCACGCGGACGATGCCGTGATGTCGCTCGCGCACGGGAAAGCGGTGCTGTGCGAGAAGCCGTTCACGACCGACGCCGATAGCGCCGAGCGGGTGATCGCCGAGGCGAGGAGCCGACGCCTGTTCTGCATGGAAGCGATGTGGATGAGGTTCATCCCTGCCGTGCAGCGGGTGGCCGAACTGGTGGGCGCCGGTGAGATCGGCGAGGTCCGGTCGGTGCACGCCGACTTCAGTCAGGCGGTCGAGGTCGATCCGACCAGCCGCTTCTTCGACCCGGCGCTCGGCGGCGGTGCGCTGTTCGATCTCGGTGTCTACACGCTGTCGTTCGCGCAGCTCCTCCTCGGTGAGCCGACCCGCGTCTCCGGACGACTCCAGATCGGCCCGACCGGGGTCGACGAGCTCGCCGCGGTCGTCTTGGCGTACGAGAGCGGTGCGACCGCGGTGCTCACCTCGTCGCTGCGTTCAACGGGCCCGAACGGGGCCGTCATCGCCGGCACACGAGGGACGATTCGCCTGGCAGGCCCGCTGTGCGCACCGACGAGCTTCGCCGTCGATCCGGTCGTACCGGCGCGGGCGGGGGCCGCGTCCAGTTCGCAGTGGCGTGATCGGGTGCTCGCGAACCCTCGCGCGGCCTCTGTCGTGCGACGGGGCCTCGGTCTCGCCCGCCGGGTTCGGTCGCGATCCGGCCGGTCGACGACGATGCGCATCGTCGGCACCGGTTACCAGTACGAGGCCGACGAAGTCGTTCGCTGCCTGCGCGCGGGGGAGTTGGAGAGCCCTGCGATGCAGCTCGACGACAGTCTGCGCGTCGTCCGGTTGACCGAACGCCTCCGGTCGGAACTCGCCCGCTGAGCTGGATCCGGTCCGGTTCGTCGCCTTCGATGTCCGGGAATGATCGACACGTCCCGAGCCCTGCCGCGCGACCTGCCGCGACACACCTTCCGCGTGTGACCCGATCGCTGGGCCGGTTCGTTTGCGAGATCCGACGCGAGATCGCAAACCGCGCAGACGCGATTACGCGGTGATCGCCAACGTTTTGTGCTGTCCACGTCAAGTGAGCTAACAATATGCCTCCCCCAGTGTGTTGGTGACCACGGAAAGTGGTAGTTCGGTGTGATCTTCGTCAGTTCGTGAGGAAATTGGGTGGCGCGGCCGTACACCTCGGTGATAGACCAGCCAATGAACTACGAGCGGGAGTTCTTATGACCATGAGAGGGCAATCCCTCGTGGGTTCTTCGGCGGAAGACCTCACATCAAATTCACATTCGACGGACACGGGCGAGAGTGATCGCCCAGGTGCGGGTGGCAACCTGACACCACACAGCGTGAAGCGGCGGCTGATGTTGGCGGACGCTGCGGCGGTGGCGGCCGGCCTGATGGTCGCTTTCGCCTGCCAGCGGGTGTTCAAGCCGGTCCCGATCTGGATCGTGCGGGAACACATGGTGCTGATCGCGGCCAGCCTGCCCGGTTTCGTCGCCGGCGCCGCGATGAATCGTCTCTACCAGGCCCGGGCGAACGAGCGAGTCGGCCAGGAGCAGATCAACGTTCTGCGCACGATCGCCGTCGGCGTCGGGTTCATGGTGACCGTTGCCTTCACCTTGAAGTACGAGACGCTCTCGCGCTTCTGGGTGTTCCTCGTGTTCACCTGCACCCTGGCTGCACTGCTCGCCGAGCGCGCCATCGCTCGACGTGTGTTCCGCCGTCTGCGTGCGTCCCACCGGATGCGGCGCCGCATCGTGATCGTCGGTACCGACCCGCACGCGATCGGGTTGTTGCACACCTACCAGCGCAGCGCGGCCCTCGGCTACGACGTCGTCGGGTTCGTCGGCGACGACGACATCGGTGAGCGGGGCGGGGTGCGGGTCCTCGGCCGGCTCGACGAGATCGAGTCGATCCTCGAGGATCATCGCGCCGTCGGCGTCGTCGTGTCGCTGGCCTCGGTGAACCACGACCGGGTCAACACCATCACGCGGCGCCTCACCGACGCCGGCTACCACGTCGCGCTGTCGTCGTGCCTCCGCGACATCGACATCGCCCGGCTGCGCCCTCAGGAGCTCGACGGGCGCACGATGATCTACGTCGAGCCGGTCGTCCGCGACGGTGTGCCCAGGCTGGCCAAGCGGGTGTTCGACGTGGCGCTCGCCTCGTTGATCCTCCTGATCACCGCCCCGCTGTGGCTCGCGGCCATGGTGGCGATCAAGCTCGACACACCCGGGCCGATCTTGTTCCGCCAGAAGCGGATCGGACGCGACGGGATCGCCTTCACCCTCACGAAGTTCCGCACGATGGTCGTTGACGCCGAGGACCGCAAAGCCGAACTGCTCGATCGCAACGAGGTCGACGGGCCGCTGTTCAAGATGTCCGACGACCCTCGGGTCACCCGGGTCGGGCGCCTGCTGCGCAAGTTCTCGATCGACGAGTTGCCGCAGCTGATCGCGGTGTTCCGCGGCGAGATGAGCATGGTCGGGCCGCGACCGGCGCTGCCCGACGAGGTGGACCAATGGGAGCCGGAGTTGCGCGACCGCCTTCGGGTCCTCCCCGGACTCACCGGGATGTGGCAGGTGTCCGGGCGTTCCGGGTCCACATTCGAGCAGTACAAGCGACTCGACCTCTACTATGTCGACAACTGGTCGCTCGTGCACGACCTGCGCATCTGCGCCCGCACCGTTGGCGTGGTCCTGACCGGCCGCGGTGCCGCCTGAGGAGAGAGATGAACGATCAACACACCCCCCCACTGAACGTCGCCGTCGTCGGCACCGGCTACGTCGGACTCACGACCGGTGCCTGCCTGGCCCACCTCGGAGCCAACGTCACCTGCTGTGATGTCGACGCCGCCAAGATCGAACTCTTGCAGAGCGGCGCCATCCCGATCGTCGAGGACGGGCTCGCCGAGGTCGTCCGCGGTGCACTCGATGCCGGCAACCTGTCGTTCACGCTCGGATGTGACCCGGCGGTTCGCACCGCTGATGTCGTCTTCCTGTGCGTCCCGACCCCGCAGGACGACGACGGCTCGGCCGACCTGCGTTACGTCCGGGCGGCCTCGGCCGAGATCGGTCCGATGCTGCCGCCGGGCGCGGTGGTCGTGAACAAGTCGACCGTGCCCGTCGGCTCGTTCCACGTCGTCGGCGATGCGCTCGGCCGCGACGACGTCTTCGTCGTGTCGAACCCCGAGTTCCTCCGCGAGGGCTCGGCCGTGCACGACTTCCTCCAACCCGACCGGATCGTGATCGGCGCCGACGACGACGGTGCCGCCCAGCGGGTGGCGTCGCTGTACGCCGCCCTGGAGCCGGAGTTCGTCTTCACCGACCCGAGGTCGGCCGAACTCATCAAGTACGCGGCGAACGGCTTCCTGGCGATGAAGATCTCGTTCATCAACAGTGTTGCCGCACTGTGCGAGCACGTCGGTGCCGACATCGCCAGCGTCGTCGAGGGCATCGGGACCGACCATCGCATCGGCGGTTCGTTCCTGCAGCCGGGGCCCGGTTGGGGCGGTAGCTGCTTCCCCAAGGACTCGCGCGCCCTCGTGTCGACGGCGGCCCAGCACGGCTACGACTTCTCGCTCATGCGAGGGGTCATCGACATCAACGAGCAGCAGTACCAGCGCATGGTGCAGAAGGTCGTCCGTGCGGCAGGGCGCAGCGGTGGCGATCGTCTCGATGGTGTGGTGATCGGTGTGCTCGGCCTCACGTTCAAAGCCGGCACCGACGACCTGCGCGAATCGCCGAGCCTCCGTGTCGCCGAGTCGCTCCAGCGTCGCGGTGCCGTCATCCGTGCCTACGACCCGACGGCGACGGGCGACCTGACACCCTTGCAGCAGGGCCGTCTCCAGCAGTTCGAGCTCCAGTGCGCGGCGATCGACGTGGCACTGGGCGCCGATGTCGTCGTCGTCCTCACCGAGTGGCCCGAGTTCGCCGGGATCGATCTCGACAAGGTCGCCGACGTCATGCGCGGTGACGCCGTCGTCGACTGCCGCAACCTCCTCGATCCGGGTGCTTGCCGTCGGGCCGGTCTCCGGTACGACGCAGTGGGCCGGTCATGACGAATCGGATCGTCGTTGCCGGTGGTGCCGGCTTCCTCGGCTCGCACGTGTGCGACCACCTCGTCGAGCGTGGCGATCACGTGATCTGCGTCGACGACTGCAGCACCGGCTCGCGCGACAACATCGCCCACCTCATCGGTCACGATCGCTTCCGCTTCGTCGAGCACGACGTGGTCAGGGCAGGACTCGACGACCAGATCGACGATCTGCTCGCAAGTAATCGCGCGACCCACGTCATGCATCTGGCCAGCCCGGCGTCTCCGCCTGAGTATCTGCGCCGGCCCATCGACACCCTCGATGTCGGCAGCACGGGCACCCGTCGGTTGCTGGAGTTGGCCCGTCGGCACGGCGCCAGGTTCTTCCTGGCGTCGACCAGCGAGGTCTACGGCGACCCGATGGTCCATCCGCAGCCCGAGTCCTACTGGGGCAACGTCAACCCGATCGGCGAGCGCTCCGTGTACGACGAGGCGAAGCGCTTCGCCGAAGCACTCACGATGGCGTACCACCGCTCCTACGATCTCGACGTCCGTATCGTGCGGATCTTCAACACCTACGGGCCACGTATGCAGGCCGACGACGGGCGGGTCGTCACGAACTTCGTCAACCAGGCGCTCCGAGGGGAGCCGCTCACCATCTACGGGGACGGCAGCCAGACACGGAGCTTCTGCTATGTCGACGATGAGGTGGCCGGCTTGCTCGCGCTGCTCGACGGCCCGGTGGTCGGACCCGTGAACATCGGCAACCCAGGGGAGTTCACGATGATCGAGCTCGCCGATCTCGTGATCGAACTGACGGGCTCGAGTTCGTCGATCGAGCACCGAGCCCTGCCGTCGGACGATCCGAAGCTTCGACAGCCCGACATCACGATCGCCCGTTCGAAACTGGGTTGGGAACCGACCGTGTCGCTCGAGGACGGGCTCGCCCGGACGATCGCGTGGTTCCGCGATCGGCAGCCGTCGGGTATCGCAACCGGCTGATCCGGGCGCCCGACGACATTCCTGCTGTCAGAACAGCGAGCTCACGGTCCACACGACCCCACCGACGAGCACCCAGCCCACGCTGCCGAGCGCCATCCAACCCAGCAGCATCCGAAGACGGTCGCGGTCGATCGTGTGGTGAGCCGGGAGCGGGCGGTTCGCCGGGGTCGAACGCGATCGTGAGGCACCGGCGGGTCGCTCGAACCGTCGCAGGGTGGCGGCGGAGCGTTCGACAACGCTGGATTGTGGTTCGATCGGTAGCACCGGCATCCCCCAGTCGATGGTCGTGACTACACACATAGTGCCACATTCAGCACCTCGCGTGACGGATAGTACAAGAAGATGTCAAATCGAGGCGCTGATCTTCACGTGATTCACACGTTGAAGCGGAACTCCATCACGTCGCCGTCGTGGACGACGTACTCCTTGCCCTCGACGCGGATCTTGCCCACATCCTTGGCCGCATTCCAACTCCCGAGCTCCAGCAACCGATCCCACTGGATCACCTCGGCGCGGATGAAGCCGCGCTGGAAGTCGGTGTGGATGCGCCCGGCGCACACCGGAGCCGTGGATCCCTCGAAGAAGGTCCAGGCGCGCGACTCCTTCTCGCCGGTCGTGAAGTAGGTGCGCAGACCGAGCAAATGGTATGCCGAGCGAACCATCCGGAACAGGGCGCCCTCACCCAGACCGAAGCCCTCGAGCATCTCGGCGCGTTCGACCGGATCGGTGATGGCGGCCGCCTCGGCCTCGAGCTGGACGCTCATGCCGATCACTTCGACGTTGTCGCCCGCATCGTTGAACTCCGCCTCGACATCCGAGACCGCCGAGGCGACGTCTTCGAGCGCGTCCTCGCCGACGTTGACGACCGCGAGTACCCGCCGGTTGGTCAGGAGGAAGTACGGAGCGAGCAAGTCCCGGTGGTCGGCTCTCAACCCGGCGCGGTAGAGCGGCCGGCCGTCGGACAGCGACTCGTAGGCCAGGCGCAGGGCGTCGATCTCTTCGCCGAGTGACTTGTCGAGCTTCGACTGGCGTTCTGCCTGGTGCAGACGCTTCTCCACGGTCTCGAGATCGGCCAACGCCAACTCCAGCTCGACGACGCGGAGGTGCTCCAGCGGGTCGCTCGGGCCCGTCACGTCGTCGTCCTCGAAGGCTCGTAGTACGAAGACGATCGCGTCGACCTCGCGGATGTTGGCGAGGAACTTGTTGCCGAGCCCCTCACCCTTGGAGGCACCCTCGACGAGCCCGCCGATGTCGACGACCTCCACGGTTGCGTGGATCGTCTTCTTCGACGCGGACATGGCCGACAGTCGGTCGAGTCGATCGTCGGGCACCTTGGCGACGCCGATGTTCGGGTCCTTCGTCGCGAATGCGTACGGTGCTGCGAGCGCACCGCCGCCGGTGAGTGCGTTGTACAACGATGACTTGCCCGCGTTGGGCAGTCCGACGAGTCCGAACCGTTCCATGAGTGGTCCGAGGCTACCGACCCGCCGACCGCGATCAGTGGGCTCACGAGCGTACGAGGCGGGCAGCTGGGGGCTGCCCGCCTCGTGACCGATCGGAGGGGGTTCGATCGGCTGGGGGAGATCCGTGCCCGGCGGATCGAACGGGGGGACTCGACCCGCCGGGTTGGAGTGGGTCAGGACTGGTCGGCGGTCTGCTCCGCGAGCTCCTTGCGGACCTCGTCCATGTCGAGTGCGCGCACCTGGCGAAGCAGGTCGTCGAGTGCAGACTTCGGGAGTGCGCCGGGCTGACTGAAGAGTTGGATGCCGTCGCGGAAGATCATGAGCGTGGGAATCGACATGATGCCCAGGGCGCCGGCGAGCTGCTGCTCCACTTCGGTGTCGACCTTCGCGAAGGTGACGTCCGGGTTCTCCTCGGCGGTCTGCTCGAAGATCGGTCCGAACTGCTTGCACGGTCCGCACCACTCGGCCCAGAAGTCGACCAACGTGATGCCGCCGCCGGTCACCGTCGTCTCGAAGTTGTCCATGCTGAGCGTGCTGGTCGCCACTGCGTCTCCTTGAAGTCACGTACACGAGATGAAACGCAGCGTCGCTGATGGCTATTCCAGCGGTCCACTGTGGCGGTCGTCACGCAACCGGACCTGCGAACAGGCGCGGTACTGTCGGGCTCGTGAACGACGCTGGGCCCATGACACCGGAGCGGGCGCTGCTCCGGATCGTCCACTGTCTCGATCGGGCGTTGGCATCTGGTTTCAAGACGAAGGCGTTCGTGCGTGCCCTCGACGTGGTCCGCGCCACCGACCCGGTCGAACTTGCCGAGCGCGCACGCGACGACCGATTGACCGAGCTCGACGGCATCGGCGACTCCACGGCCCTCGTCATCACCGAAGCCCTGGCCGGGCTCGTACCGTCGTACCTCCGAAAGATCGAAGCCGAGTCCCAGATCCCACTCAGCGACGCCGGTGCCGAGTATCGAGCGGCGCTCCGGGGCGATTGCCATCTGCACTCGACGTGGAGTGACGGCGGCGCCCGGATCGACGCGATGGCCGCTACTGCGATCGAGCTGGGTCACGAGTACATGGTGCTGACCGATCACTCGGCACGGCTCACGATCGCCCATGGGTTGAACGAGGCGCGGCTCGGGGACCAGTTGATCGAGATCGAACGGATCAACGAAGAGATCGCCTCCGCTGGCCACGACTTCCGGATCCTGACGGGCATGGAGGTCGACATCTTGGAGGATGGTTCGCTCGATCTCTCCGACGAGATGCTTGCGCGACTCGACATCGTCGTGGCCAGCGTGCACTCGAAGTTGCGCATGGAGCGCCAGCCGATGACCGAGCGCATGGTCATGGCGATCGCCCACCCCCACGTCGACATCCTCGGCCACTGCACCGGTCGAATGATCGGGAAGCGCCCGCCGTCGACGTTCGACCCCGACTTCGTGTTCGCAGCATGCGCCAGGTTCGGCACCGCGGTTGAGATCAACTGCCGACCGGAACGCCTCGACCCACCGCGGGAACTCATCGACCTCGCGATCGAGTACGACTGCTGGTTCTCGATCGATTCCGACGCCCATGCCACCGGCCAGCTCGAGTGGCAACCGCACGGATGCAACCGTGCCGCCGAACGGGAGGTGCCGATCGACAAGATCATCAACACGATGTCGGCCGACGACCTCCGCGCGTGGTCCGCCGCCTAGCTGTACACCTAGCCACCCGGCCCGTCCGCTTCCGTGCCGTCACGATCGGGGTCAGACCCCGAATGTGACAGTCGACTTCTTCAGATCGCGAGCGAGGCGTAGAGCGCCATCAGCAAGTTCGCGGCCCGCATGTCGCCCGTCGTACCGTCGCGCATGTCGTTCATCACGTAGCTGAAGCTGATCCGGTTCTCCATGTCGACGACGGCGAGCGATCCGCCCCAACCACCCCAGTAGCAGCACCGGGCGTTCGGGAGCGGCATGTGCCGCGATGACAAGCCGAAGCCGAGTCCGAGTCGCACCGGCATCCCGAGCACGAGGTCGGTGCCGCATTGCTGCTCATCGAAGATCCGACGGCACGTCTCGGGCGACAGGAAGTGCACCCCGTCGAGGGTTCCTTCGTTGGCGAGCACGGCCATGACTCGGCTCACCGATCGGGCGTTCCCATGGCCGCCCGCTGCCGGGATCTCGGCGCGCCGCCACGACGTGGATGCGGACTCCTCCGCGGCCAGCGGAAGTGTGGCAAACGCACGCCAGGCGATGGAGTCCCTGGCGACACCGGTCCCGAGCGATCCCGACGGCGGCACGACGTGGGCGACCCGCGCGTCGTGATCGGCCGGCGTGCCGATGTGGAAGTCCGCCCCCAACGGGTTCGCCAGCTCGTCGGCGAAGAATGTCCCGATACTGCGTCCGTCGACCCGGCGGGCGACCTCGCCCAACAGGTAGCCCTGGGTGATGGCGTGGTACCCGGATGCCGATCCCGGTTCCCACCAGGGCGACTGCGACGCCAGACGGTCACACGTGAGATCCCAGTCGTAGAGATCCTCGGGTCGGCATCGCTCCTCGAAGCCGGCCAGACCAGCGGAGTGCGACAGCAGGTGGAGGGTGTCGATCTGATGCTTGCCGTTCACAGCGAACTCCGGCCAGACATCGGCGACCGGCGCCCCGAGATCGAGCTGTCCACGATCGGCGAGCATCAAGATGACGAGGAACGACATGGTCTTGGTGGTCGACCACGCATTGATGATCGTGTCGCGGTCCCACGGCCGATCGGTGGCGGCGTCGGTCGTGCACCTCCCCGCCCACAGGTCGATGACCGTCTCGCCGTCGACCGTTGCGGCGACGCTCGCACCGACGTCACCAAGTCGATCGAAGTTGGCGGTGAACGCTGCCCGGACGGCCGCGAACCGATCGTCGCACCAGCCGTGCACCGTCGGCGTCATGGTCGAGCAACGTACCCTGCGATCGGCGCCCCGAGCGGATCGCTCGGTTGGGGCGCTGGTGCTCGGCCCGTACACTGCCTGACCTATGTCGAAGAAGACCAAGAAGCGCAAGGCCCGCATGCGTCGCAGCAAGGCGAACCACGGCAAGCGCCCGAACATGGGCCGCGGCTGACCGCCAGAACACACCCGTCGACGCGCTCCGACGCGCTCGACACCCCCGACCCAGCCGCCGGCGATGCCGGCGGCTTCGTGCTGTTCTCGGCCCGATCAGGTTCGTTGGACCGCCAGTGAAGCGGGCCTCGGGGAACGGGCGTCGAACGGTGACCCGACTGACTACGGTTGCCGAGATGACTCCCGGCCCTCTGCGGGTCCCGACCGCTCGCGGCACCGAGATCGACGTACTCCACGGTGTCTTGGTCCCTGACCCGTATCGGTGGTTGGAGGACTCCGACGGCCCCGGTGTCGCCGAATGGGTCGACGCACAGAACCGACGTACCCGGGAAGTGCTGGACGGGCAACCGGAACGAACGGTGTGGTCCGACCGCCTCACGGCGCTGATGCGACTCCCCGTCGTCCAAGGGGCCCAGGTGCGAGGTGACCGGCTCGTGCTCCTCGAGCGCGGCGCCGACGCGCAGCAGGCCCGGCTCGTGGCGCGCATCATGTCCGATCCGGAGGCCGCGCCCGATGTGCTCGCCGATCCGGCCTCGGAATCTGACGATGCGGCGATCGCCGTCGATTGGTTCTTTGCGTCGTGCGACGGTGAGCTCGTCGCCTATGGCGTCAGTGAGGGCGGCACCGAGAACTCGGTGCTGCGCGTGGTCCGCACCACCGGTGGCGATCATCTCTCCGACGAGATCCCCAACTGCCGTGCGGCGAGCGTCACCTGGGAGCCCGACGGCACCGGCTTCTTCTATACGAGGTACCCGGATGGCGACGAGTACCACCGAACCGTTCACCACCACACGATCGGCGCCCCGTGGCGCGACGATCCGGTCGTGTGGGCCGACCACCCCACGCCGCAGACATGGCCGTCGGTGCGGTTGTCGCCCGATGGCCGCTTCCTCCTGGTCGACGCGATGGTCGGGTGGAACCGCAGCGATCAACACGTCCTGGATCGCACGACCGGCAGGTGGACGACGTTGGTGAGCGAGGTCGATGCGACGACCCACCTGGCGTTCGCGTCGGACACGATGCTCGTCGGCACCACCACCATCGACGCCCCGCGTGGCCGGATCGTCACCGTCGATCTGACGGATCCCCCGTCCGGGCCCGATGGTTGGACGACGCTGGTCGACGAGCGCGACGTCGTGGTCGGTGCACCCGTGCCGGTGGGTGACGACGTGCTCGTCACGACGACGAGGTCCGGCGTCGACACGATCGAGCGGTGGTCGCTCGACGGCTCGGGCTGTCACGAGATCAGCGGGGTCGGTGTCAGCAGTGTCGCGATCCTGACCGCTGACCGCGGGGCCGACGTCGCGATCGCCGTGATCACCGGGTTCGACGCCCCGGCGAGCGTCTGGCGACTCACCGACGAGCACTCGGTCGAGCGCCTCCACCCCATGGACGAGTCGAGCGGTGTTCCGGACCTCACCGTCTCGCACGTCGAGTATCCGTCGATCGACGGCACCCCGATCGGCTTGTTCCTGATCCACCGTGCCGACTGCCATCCGAGCACCGATGCACCGCTCGTTCTGAACGGCTACGGCGGCTTCGCGATCACGGAATCTCCTCTATGGTCCCCAACGATCGCGGCCTGGTGCGACTCCGGCGGCACGTACGCGATCGCCGGGCTGCGTGGCGGTTTCGAACATGGTGAGGAATGGCACCTGTCGGGTCGCCGGGCGAACAAGCAGAACGTCTTCGACGACTTCCACGCCGCTGCGGACTGGTTGGTGGCGACGGGGCGCACCTCGCGAGAACGTCTGGCGATCGCCGGCGGTTCCAACGGCGGCCTCCTCGTCGGTGTGGCGCTCACCCAACGCCCCGATCTGTGTCGCGCCGTGTGGTGCGCCGTCCCGCTGCTCGACATGATCCGATTCCCGCAATTCCTGATCGCCCGACTCTGGACCGATGAGTACGGTGATCCCGACATCGCCGACGAGTTCGAGTGGTTGTGGGCGTACTCGCCGTACCACCGCGTACGCGAGGGCGCGGACTACCCCGCCGTGCTGCTGACGACGGCCGAGGGAGACAGCCGCGTCGATCCCCTTCATGCCCGCAAGATGGCGGCGATGCTGCAGTGGGCGGCGGCCGATCAGGACGATCGTCCGATCCTGTTGCATCAGGAGGGCCGCGCCGGGCACGGCGTCGGAAAGCCGGTCGGCAAACGTGCCGCCGAGCAGTCCGATGTGCTCACGTTCTTCTCCTGGCAGCTGGGGCACGCGCCGTGACGGCGCGTCTCGCGTCGTTGATCGTCGGCGGATCCGCCGACCCGTGGGTGGCCTGTGGCTTCGCTCTCGACGATGACGGCCGGATCGCGTTCGCGAACGGTGCCATCGTGTTCACGGACGCCGCCGCGGACGGGATCCTGGCTCTCGTCGTCGATGGCGTGGACCGGGTGCCACCCGACGTCGACGGCGTCCGTATCGGACCCGGGACCGTCCCGGAAGGAGTCGACCACCCCAATCACGCGTTCGAGCTCGATCATGTCGTGATGATGACCGACTCGCTCGAACGGACGACGGCGGCGATCACCTCCGGCCTCGGGCTCGAATGCCGACGGGTCCGTGAGACCGACACGGTGCGTCAGGGATTCCATCGTTTCGGTGACCACGGCGGCGTGCGAGGGTGCATCCTCGAAGTGGTGGAGTCCGATCAGGTCGACCGCGCAGCGTTGTGGGGCCTGGTGATCAACGTGTCCGACCTCGACGCCGCCATCGAGCAGATCGGCGCCGATCGCGTCGGCCCCCCCAAACTGGCCGTCCAGCCCGGCCGCCGCATCGCCACGGTCCGCACCGACGCCGGGCTGGGAGTGCCCATCGCCCTCATGACCCCGGCGCGCTGAGCCATCCCGTTCGAGAACGTCACATTCGGGGTCTGACCCCGAATGTGACGTGTGGTCAGTCGAGCGGAGGTTCGAACTCGATGGCGGCGTCGGGATTGGCGGGATCGTCGGTGCCGATCGCTTCGACGAGTTCGATCCAGGTGCTTCCGGGGACGAGCTCGATCGATTCGCCGCTCGGATCTACGAAGCCGATCGGTTCGTCAGCGCTCTCTCGGAGCCAACGTCCGACGGCGACCATCCCATCGCTCAGGACGAACACGGGGCCCCCGCCGATCGTCTGAGCTTCAGGGCTGCGGGCGTCGATCTGGCTCGGTCGGTACTCGACCACCATCAGCACGACGTTCCGGGCAGTGATCGGCCCGTCCAGGACGTCGACGTGGACGTCGCCCACCTGCGACCGACGGAATTCCCCGAGTTCGGCGTCCCATTCCCAGCTGACCGGGATGCTGGCGAGGTCGACGTCGACGCGATCGATCGCGCTCTCTCCGCCGAAGGTTTCGCCAGGGCGGATGTAGTCGAACTGCTGCGGTGGTGGACCGGGGTGTTCGTCGGGGGTGAGGCCGAACAGCGTCTCCGTACTCGAGTAGAGATTGTGGGGAGCCGAGCCATCGCCGCGGTAGTAGCTGCCGCCGTTCTTCTGCCAGTTGAGGTCGGTCAGGGTCGAGTCGGCGATCAGGCGTGTGACGCCGGGGTTGCCGCCGCTCCACGCGAAGAGTGGTTGCCCGAAGGATGTGAGCAGATCGACATCCTGCGATCGGCCGGAGCGAATCGGCCCGACGGGGTCGGCGTCGTTGGTGTGGAACACCGCCGCGAATCGGGTGAGCCCACCTTCGACGATCTCTTCGAACACGAGATCGGCCAAGCCGAGACCGGAATGATTGCGTCGTGCGCTCGGATGGTTGTCGATCTTGACCGCCAACGCCGGCCGCGGGGTGATCTCGGAGGTGTCGTCGAGCACCTCCCCGGTCAACGGCTCGCGGGGGACCGGCGGGAGCGTCGTCGTCGTGGATGTGGACGTGCTCGTCGTCGGTGCCGCCGTGCTCGTGGTCGTGGGTCGTGCAGTGGTGGGCGGGGCGACCGTCGTGGTGGCGGGCGACGGTGTCGTGTCGGACGCTTCGTCGCCACCGGAACAGGCAGCTGCCACTACAGCGACGAGAGCGATCAGGATGGGAGTTCGGAGGTGCGTCATCGGTGTTTTCGGGTCGAGGGCGGGTTCGGCGGGCAGGAGCTCGCCGATCGGGACCGGAACAGTGTGGTGCGCAGCGAGCGCGCTGTCTGGTCACCTGTTGTGGCTTCCATCAATCGACACCCGCTCGGCTGGCGTCTCGCCCGGCCAGGTAGGCCGTGCCTTCGTCGCACTCGGGGGCGAGCGGGCACCACCGACACGAGACCCCAGGCCGTTTCAACGGCGTGCGGCCCTCGATTCGCACCTCGATCTCGGCGTGCACGGCATCGAGCATGCGACGGGACGCCGAGAGCAGGCTGCGCTCGGTGACGTCCTCGACGACGGGTTCCCCGGCGTCGAGGTAGAACGAGGCGAGCTTGCGCGGTGGGACCTGGGTACGAAGCGTTTCGATCAGGGCGTAGAAGCGGAGGTCCTCTCGGTGTTTCGGTGACACCCATCCCGTCTTCAGGTCGATGATGACCTTCCGACTCTCGCCACCGGCTGGGCGCCCGAGGGTCAGGTCGACCTTTCCGGACAACACGATCGGACCGTCGAGGGGCCACCGAACACTCGATTCGACGGTCGGTGACGCGCGCCGATCGAGCGGTGGGAAGCACTCCTGGAACTTGATCAGCTTGTCGACCGCGAAGCCTCGCAGATCGGCGAGATCTGCCTGGCTGAGCCTCTCGATCCAGTCGCCGATGCTCGTGTCGTCGTCGGCGAGGCGAACGAGCGCCTCGTCGATCACGTCGGCCGGCACCGGGTCGCCGCGCCAGTTGACCATGAGCTGGATCGCACGGTGAGCGACCTGTCCGCCTGCGACTGCTGGTGACCAGGCGAAATCGTCGTCGTGCAGGTGCTGGACCTCACAACCGAGCACGCTCGTCACCCGGTGCTTGCTCATGAAGATCGAGTCGTCACCGATCCGTTCGGCGAAGTCCGCAAATGCTTCGGTGATGTCGTTGCGCAGCGACGCGACGAAGGCTGGGTCGAACACGATCGCATCGGCGGGGCGCCGGAGCAGCCCGAGCGTCTTGAGCTGGAGCGGGCTCAGCTCGGGGTTCGTCACCTCCGCGTTGGTCGCGACCTCGGTCATCGAGAGCGACACTACCGAGCCGGTGGCACGTCCGTCGGCGATCGCCGGCGCTCGTCGGTCATGGCTGTCGCACCCTTCGTTCATGATGGTGGTATGTCCCGCCCGAGCACCCCGGCAACCGGTGCGTCGACGATCGATTTCGCCTCGGCCGCCCGAACACTCACACGTGAGGCCCGTCGCAGGGGCCTGGTCGGGCCGAGCTTCAGGTGCCCACCCCGACTTGTCGGCGTCGATCGCACGATCCGACGCCGTGGTGAAGGAGCGATCGTATCGGTGAGATTGCGGGGCCGGCCCTGGGTGGCGGTGCTGTGCGACATGATCGAGGGGGTGATCGCCGCCAATCGGCTCGTTCCGCCGCGGTCCGATCGGCTTCGAGGCGAGTTGTGGTCGGTGTGTGGCGTGGAGTCGGTCGGCGCCGCCGAGTCGGGTTCGATGCCTCGGGTCGCCTGAGCACCGTTCGGCCCGCGTCCGTCGCCAGCGGCCCTGAGTCGGGCCTCGGGGTCGAAATCGCTTCACGCGAACCGGAACGCCTCGTGGGTCGCGATCTCATCCACGCCCGACTCGGCGGCGAAGTCGCCTCCGTCTGGCCGGATCGACACGGCGCCGACGGCGAGATCGCCATCTTCTGCGAGCACCGAACGGACCGCGTCGACCGGAAATGCGATCGCCGTGCGATCGTCGAGTCTGATGCCGAGCATCCGTTCATGCACCTGAGCCGTGGGTCGACGTCGCCGATGGAGAAGATCGGGCCATCGTCGTCGCGTCCGCGGAGCGGGCCGTCGGGGTGGTCGCGACCGATGCCGCCGTCGTCGGCGACGATCCAGGTGTGCGGGTAGGTCGCCTTCCAGTCGCGCCACGTCGAGACGCCGACCGAGTTCTGTTCGAGTACGACGCCGGCGTCGAGGAGGGGTCCCCTCGCGGCCGCACCGGTGGAGTGTCGAACGCTGACCCGGTGACGACGTCGTACATGACCTTGTCGATCGACTCAGCAGCCCCGACGTTCGCAGCACGGGTACGGCGAGCTCGACGGACACTCGCCCCGGGATCCCGAACCGCTCGCCACCGATCGTGATGTTCACCGTCGGGAGCTAGCGTGCGAATGCGGCCCGGGTGGTGGAACAGGCAGACACGGGGGGCTTAAACCCCCCTTCCGCTCCGGCGGAGTGCGGGTTCGAATCCCGCCCCGGGCACGATCTACCTGGTGTTTCGTGAACGGGTAGTGATCCGTGACGTCATCCGGGTAGTGCCCGTGTCACATCCGTGTCACAGACCGTGACACCCCCCTCTACTGTTGGGCTCATGGCGAACGGTTCGGTGAAGCGCAAGGGGAAGGTGTGGTCGTTCGTCGTCGACCTCGGGCCTGACCCTGCGACCGGGGCGCGCCGCCAGGCCCGCCGGTCGGGGTTCGCGACCAAGAAGGCGGCGGAGGCCGCGCTGCGAGATCTGGCGACCGCTGCCGACGCTGGCACAGCGGTGAGCCGCAGCCGAATCACCGTGTCCCAGTTCTTGACCGACTGGCTCGAGTCGATCAAGCCGCGTGTTCGGGAGACCACTTGGGTGAGCTACCGGATGGCCGTCGAGCGCATCACCCGCCAGATCGGAGCGGTTCAACTCCAGTCGCTCACCCCGCTGCAGGTCGAGGGCCTGTACGCCACGCTGCTGGAGCGAGGCGGCGCCGGCGGGCGAGCGCTGGCACCCAAGACCGTGCGCAACTGCCACATCGTCCTCAGGCGGGCTCTGGCCGACGCTGAGCGTCTCGGTCTCGTGACCCGCAACCCGGCAGCGGCTGCGAAAGCGGTCTCGGCACCTCGGTCGGAGCAGAAGACGTGGTCGTCGGACGAGATCCAGCGGTTCTTCGACGCTGTGGCGGGGGAGCGGTTGTCGATGGCGTTCGTGTTGCTGGCGACGACCGGCATGCGTCGAGGTGAGGTGCTCGGCCTGCGGTGGGAGGACGTCGACTTCGACGCGCGAGCCTTGTCGATCGTGCAGACGTTGACGACGGTGAGCAACCGTCTCCACATCGGGCCGCCAAAGTCCGGCAAGAGCCGCCGCCGCGTCTCACTCGACACGGTGACGTTCGACGCGCTCAAGGCGCATCGCACGCGCCAACTCGAGGAACGGCTCGCTGCCGCCGACGTCTGGTCGAACGAGGCCGATCTCGTGTTCACCGACGAGCTTGGCGGTCCAGTTCACCCCGATCGGTTCTCGAAGTCGTTCGACCGGATCGTGCGCGACGCCGAGCTGCCCCGCATCCGCCTCCACGATCTCCGCCACAGCTACGCCACCTTGGCCTTGAAAGCCGGTGTCCATCCCAAGGTCGTGTCGGAACGTCTCGGTCACTCCACGATCGCCATCACCCTCGACCTCTACTCCCACGTCGCCCAGGGCCTCGACGCCGACGCCGCCGAGCTCATCGCCTCCCGCATCTACGGGACCACGTCATGAGCTTCGTCGACGGGGAGCTGTACGAGCGGTCGTTCGACACGCCCGCTGGTCAGATCGACGTACTCGCCGAGATCGTGGTGACTGGAGCGACGGTCGAGCTTCGTGACCTCGTGGTCTACCCGCGTGACGTCGTCCGACTGACGGTCTCGCCGGGGGAACTCCTCGGGTGGGCCCGGCTGGCGGTGGCCGAGATCGCCGAAGAGGGCTTCGCAGAACTCCGTGTCACGGGAACGCGTCTGACCGGCGCCAGTCCGGGTCGTAGACTCGACCTCACGATTCGGTTGCGAAAGGAGGAACCGTGAGCCAGGCACAAAGCACACAGGCGGGCGATGTCGACCGCAGTGACTGGGACGCCGTCCTCGCCCAGCTCCGCTCCGACGGATTCTCGCCGGTCGAATCGATCAAGATCACACGTGCCGTCCTCCACGTCAGCCTCGGCGAAGCCAAGCAGATCGTGCACACCAGCGCTGCGTGGTCCGACGCCCGCGACGATTTCGAGCAACTGCAGGCGGACGTCGAGCAGGCTGCGACCGAGCTGTAGTCGGGCGGCGGCGGTCATCCGTCGTCGCCTCCCACGTCATCGTTCTCGGGTGGCGGTTCCTCGAGCATGGCCATGAAACGTGCGACCGGGACAAGCACTCGCCTCCCGAGCCGCACGGTCGGGATCTCCCGTCTCCTCGCGCAGAGGTGCGCCGAGGTTCGCGAGATCCCGAGCATCTCGGCCGCCTCACCGACCGTGATCGTCAGACGGCCCACCATGTCGCTCCCACCCGTTCCGTCTTGCATCTGATCTGTCACATGAACACATGCCTCTGAAATCGCGAATCTGTGACGCGAATCGCCGAACTTCTTCGCGCTCTGAACTTCTTCGCGCTCTGTACATCGGCACCGGATCTGCTCGAACGTCGCGGCCGACCGGCCGGCGCAGTGCAACTGGCGATGACTACGGGCCCGAGAAGGCCGACGTACCCAGGCTTCGACAGAAGGGAAGCCGATGGCCCGGAGCAGTACGTCTCCGATCTCGTGCTTGCGAACAATGGGATCAATCGAGCATGTGCCATCTCTGGGGTGGTGAGTGCCGACTCGCCCTGCACCACTCACGCCGATGACCTGATGGAACCCGCACAGGTGGGCGGGTAGCAGCCCGGGTAGTCATCCGTGACGTGTCGCGCCAGGCCATGCAGACAATGGCAGCGGACCTGCTCGGCGGGCGCGAGGATCTTCGATCTGGACGGTTGGCCATCTGCGATGAAGCGTCATTGCGCGCTATCCGGTCGACCGCGAGACCCGACCGACTTCGCCGGCACGGCAGCGCTCGTCACGGCCGATGCGCTGAGCGAAGTGTGCGAGCACCCGGAGCGAAATCAGCGTTTTCAAACCGGCGTTCGGTGATACGGGAGCCGTGTCTTCGGGACGCGCCCGCATCTCTCGATCAACCAGGCCCCGGTCGAGCCAGCTACCCGACGTCGCGACGTATCGTCCGGACCACACCGGCGGTGAGCGGGACCGCCACCCAGAAGAGGATCGAGAACGAGATCTGCGGCACATGACCAGCCCAGTCGTTCTCGAGCACCCAATTCCAGGGTCCGGACGTGTCGATCCACTCCAACACCAGCGTCGATGCGGTACCGAGCAGCGCAAAGGCGGCGGGGAGCGCGAAGGTGGCGGCGATGGCCGCGGCGGAGTTCTGCAGCAGCGCCCCGAGCGCGACGGCGGCGAGGACATTGATCAGCACGTACAGCAGATAGGAGGTGCCGGCGCCGACGCTCAGGTCTGCCTCCAGGGCGCGGCCCGAGGCCGCCGCCAGCACGATGCCGGCGGCGGCGACCACTCCACCGAAGACTGCACCGCCAACACCCAGCACGACCGACACCGCCAGCTTGGCGTTCAGGACTCGGATGCGTCGCGGTTCCTGGGTGAACGTGATCATGACGCTGCGTTGGCTCCATTCGCCGGTGAACATCAGGATCGCCACCACAGGCAGGAGGATCGACAGCCCGAGGGCGGCAACGCGGAGGTAGGTCGCGTAGGTCTGATCGAAGCTCGATGGGACGAGGACCGGCACCAGCATGATCCCAGCGGTCGACAGGGTGACGAGAGCGAGGAGCCAGCGGGCGGCGCGGGTGTCGGTGGCCTTGGCCCACTCGACCCGGACGAGCCGCGAGAACGGGATCGGTCCGGGGGTCGACGGTGCCGCGTCGATGTCATTGGCGTGGGGGGCGGGGCTTCGGGCGGAGAGTGACGTGGTCATGCTGCAGCCTCCTGGGCCGGAGCCGCCTTGGCGGCGGTGAGCGAGAAGAACAGCTGTTCCAGGCCGTGTGTGTCGGACTGACGCAACTCGGTGAGCAGCACGTGGTGGTCGCGGGCGACGCCCGCCAGCACCTCGGTCGTGACCCGACCTCCGGAGACGTCCACGGTGAGCGCATCTCCCGGCCCGGCGACGAAGTCGATCCGCGCAGCTCGGAGCGCCGCGGCCAGCGCGACGGGGTCGGGGCTGCGCACGAGGATCGTGGAGCTGGCAAGCAGATCGTCCAGCCGACCGGCGGCCACCACGGCACCGTCGGAGATGACGACGAGATGATCGGCGGTGGCCTGCACCTCGTGGAGCAGGTGACTCGACAACAGCACCGTGCCGCCATGGTCGGCGAAGTCGCGAAGGAGCGTTCGCATCCACGCGATGCCCTCGGGATCGAGCCCGTTCGCCGGTTCATCGAGGATCAGCGCCGCCGGTTCACCGATGAGCGCCTGGGCGATGCCGAGGCGTTGGCGCATGCCAAGGGAGTAGGTCCCGACCCTCTTCTCCGTCGCATCGCTGAGCCCGACGAGGTCCAAAAGGTGCTCGACCCGCCTTGGGTGAACGCCTGCCATCCGCGATGCGATCGTGAGCGTCGACCGGCCACTGCGCCCGGGATGCATCGCCGACGCGTCGAGCAGCATTCCGACCACCCGCGTCGGGTTGGGCAGCTCGACGAACGGTCGCCCGTCGATGGTCGCAGTGCCGCGGTCGGGTCGCACCAGCCCGACGATCATCTTCAGCGTGGTGGATTTTCCGGCGCCGTTGGCCCCGAGGAAGCCGGTGATGGTCCCGGGTTCGCAGCGCAACGAGACGTCGCGCACGACCGGTATCTGTTTGTAGCTCTTGGTCAGAGCGGTTGTCGTGATCATGCTTGGAGCCTGAACGAGCCGGTGCGCCGCCGCATCGGGCAGGCGGCTACGGTCCGATGTCCGAAGAGATGTCCGACCGCTTCCGACGTTTGGTCGTTCGTCGGGTGCAGTGTCGACTTTCGTCGATGTTCCACGGGCGGGTGCACCCCCGGCGCACCCCCGGCGAGCACCCCAAGCGCTGCGGCAATCACGGCTGCCTCGATGTCGGTTCTCATCATTCCTCCTCGTCGGAGGTCGATGCGTCGTCAGGACCGTCGGGTGTTCGAGCGCGCACCAGCCTGAGGCCGGTCGCAAGCAGCCACACGAGCCAGGCGGCGAGGCCCGGCAACCCCACGAACAGGAGCGCCGAGCCGTCCGCGATCGCGAGGCTGGCCGCCCCGGCGACGAGCAGCAGGACTCCCCCGGCCATACCGAGCTGACGCTGCCACGGCGGCGTCAGCCAGCTCGCATGCGCCGCCAATGCAGCGCCGATGAAGGTGGTGCCGAGCGCCGGCAGCGCCAGCGCAAACGCTGCTGCATGCAGCTGCCAGGCGAGCTCGAACACCGGGCTCGGCTGGGCGAGCTCGCCGGCCGACAGCACGACTCCGATCCACAGAACTGCGTAGAGCGCGAAGACCGCCGAAAGAGTCGCGCCCGCGGCCACCGCGAGGCGCGACCAGACCGCGCCCGCACCCCCACGACGCCCGACGAGCCCGTGGAGACCGCTCAGGAACCCGAGCAGCAGCGGCAGATGCAGCGCTTCTTGACCGACCGCGATCGCGACCACGACCCGGTTCTGCTGGTGCCAGGCGAGCACCTCCTTGATCGGGTCCCCGTAGCCTGGCGCACCGGCCCAACCAAACATCACGTTCTGGATCACCATCGACGCTGCCAACGCGATCGCCGTCGCGCCGACAACCCGCTCTCGGAGCGTTCGGGTCGGGGTGGTCCCCGACGTTGCCGCTGCCGCGCTCATTCTGGGCTTCTCCCGGTTCCTGAGCTGGTCCATGCTGCTGCGAGGTTCGCCCGGACCGGGACCCGCCGGTCCTCTCGCGCGGTGAGTTCTGCTGTCTGGGTTGCGGTTGTTGTGATCATGTGGCCAGCCTGACGCGGCGGGTGCGCCGTCGCATCGGGCAGACGGCTACGAGCCGACGTCCGAAGAGATCTCCGGTCCCTTCCGACGTTTGGTCGTTCGTTGGTTGCAGTGTCGACTTTCGTCGATGTTCCACGGGGCGCCTGAGCCGTAAGCTCGACCCATGTCCTGGCTTCGCAGATGGTGGGCCCAGACCGCCACGACGGCGATGCTCGCAGCCGGCGACTCGGCTCATCCCGACGAGGTGCCGCCCAGGACTGCACGTGACTGGTCCTTCGACGCCAGTGCGTTCGTCGTCGCCGCCGCTCTCGGCGCTCTCATCTTGAGCGTCACCGGGGACGTCACCGCCAATCCGATGACCTCGGGGCAGGTGGCCACCGACACCGCGCTCGGAGCCCTCTGCTGCGTCTCACTGTGGTGGCGGCGGCGCTGGCCGTTCGGGGTGGCGCTGGTGTGCGTCCTGCTGGGCGCATTCTCGACGTCGAGCACAGTCGCCGGCCTGTTCGCACTGTCCTCGCTGGCTGTCCACCGCCATGTCCGGCCAGCCCTGCTCGTCGCCGCGCTGTTCGTTCCGTCGGCAGTGGTGTGCTCGATCTGGCTCGGGCGTACCAATACCTGGTCGGTGATGCTGCCGACGCTGGCGCTTGCCGCCGCCGCAACCGCATGGGGCATGTTCGTGCGCGCTCGGCGTCAGCTCCTCTCCACCCTGCGCGACCGTGCCGAACGGGCCGAGGCCGATCAGCTCGTGCGCGCCGAACGTGCGCGCCTGGCTGAGCGGACCCGCATCGCGCGGGAGATGCACGACGTGCTCGCCCACCGCATCTCCCTGGTGGCCCTGCACGCCGGGGCGCTCGAGGTCGCAGTCGACCTGCCTCCCGCCAAGGTGCGGGAGAGCGCATCGCTGTTGAGGTTGACGGCCCACCAAGCGCTGGAAGAGCTGCGGGACGTGATCGGTGTGCTGCGGGAGGAGCCGGGGCAGGAGCGGGCGTCGACGGTGCCCCAACCGACGTTGGCCGACATTCCACGCTTGGTGGAGGAGACTCGCCGTTCCGGCGCGAAGATCGACTTCGACATGCGGGTGGAAGGTGCAGCTGCAGCACCCGGCCCGTTGGGTCGTGACGCATACCGCATCGTGCAGGAAGCGCTGACCAACATCAGCAAGCACGCTCGCGGCACCCTCGCCCAGGTTCGGGTGGCGGGAGCGCCGAACCGCGGCCTGCACGTCAGCGTTCGGAACCCAACCGCACTGAGCGGCCACGACCGTTCGGCTCCGCCGGGTTCCGGCACCGGCCTCCTCGGTCTGCAGGAGCGAGTGACCCTGGCCAATGGCGTCCTCGTGCATGGACGGGACGCTTCCGGTGACTTCGTCGTCGAGGCCGACCTGCCGTGGTGAAGGTCCGGGTGCTTCTGGTCGACGACGACGCATTGGTGCGGGCCGGTCTCCGGATGATCCTGTCGTCGTCCGAGGAGATGGAGGTGGTGGGCGAGGCTGCCGACGGCGCCGACGCCGTCGCGGCCGTGCGGGCGCATCGACCCGACGTCGTCCTGATGGACATCCGGATGCCCGGGATGGACGGCATTGCCGCCACGTCGGCCCTGCGCCGCCTTGCGACTCCGCCACACGTGATCGTCCTGACCACTTTCCAGGCCGACGAGCATGTCATGAACGCGCTCCGGGCCGGCGCCGACGGGTTCCTGTTGAAGGACACAGCGCCCACAGAGATCGTCAACGCAGTGCGCCTCGTGGCTGCGGGCGAAGCGATGCTCTCACCGTCGGTCACGCGCACTCTTCTCTCTCACCTCGGCAACGACGAAACGACAGATCGCCGTCGCTTCGCTGCCCAGCGCCTGACGTCGCTCACGGACCGGGAGCGGGAGGTTGCGACTGCGGTGGGGTCCGGCGCATCCAACGCCGAGATTGCCGCGTCGCTGTTCATGAGCGAGGCCACCGTCAAAGCGCACGTCTCGCGTCTTCTCACCAAGCTCGCAGTCACGAACCGGGTGCACATCGCGATTCTCGTGCACGACGCGCAATCGTGACGTCACCGCCATCTCCCCGAGCGCCTTCCCGGGCGGGCTCTCGGACCGGGTCGACTCCAGCGTTAGGTCGGGTTCCGCGAGCAAGCGAACCGCCTCGGAAGGGATCCGCGTAGAGCCTGCGATCGTGCAACGCTCAGGGCCGCCACATAACGACGGGCGCGGCGCTCGTGGCAGTCGCGTCTACCCGGCGATCGTGCGGTGCGCCGAGTGTCCCATAACCACGATGCCAACGAGCCGCGACAGCATCCTCAATGTGCCGGTTGATGGCACCCCAGAAGGCCGATCGATAACCCACCCCCGACGCAGAACCGACCCTCCAGTCTCAATCGGGCCCAAGTCGCGCGTCACATATTCGCGGTTGCGCTTGCACCGAGGGACGTTGGTCGCGTGTCACATTCGTGTCACGGGATCGGCCGGACGCGGCGGTACTCGACGGCATTCGACGAGACCCGCCGGACACGTCGCCCCAGCTCAACGGCACTGCCCGGCACTCGACAGCACCGCCCGGCTCGGCCTTCTCGAACTTAAACCCCCCTTCCGCTCCGGCGGAGTGCGGGTTCGAATCCCGCCCCGGGCACGGCGGCGAGGTTGATGCGGTTGGTCTGAGGGTCACCGAGTCGGCCCCGAGCAGCTGCGACGCGATCAGACGGTTTGCGGCAGCCGAAGCGACGTCGGCCGCAGGTTCGGCTGCCACAGAATCGCGCTCGATGGTTTGACGAAGCCGAAGCGACCGATCCGGTCGCTTCGGCTTCCGCAGAATCGAGACCGCCGCGGTTCGCGGAGGGTGGATGGGTGAGGGCAGGGCGACGTGTCCCCGCAAGTCGCTCGGTCGTTGCTCCTCAGGTTTCGGTCGCGCCGGCGCGAAGATCCGACGACGGCCGTTGCGTCGAGCCCGCAGCGGTGCCGGCGGTGGCGCGATCGTCACTGGACCCCGACGGGAACGTCAGCGCGACCGTGACGGCCGAGGCGAGGTACGCGGTCCCGACGAACGCCCAGGCCCACCGGAACCTCCCCACGTCGGGATCGCTGGACACGTTGGCGAGCACGGCGACGATCACCGAGATCCCGAGGGCGTAGAACACCTGCTGCGTCGTGCGCACCGTGGCGTTCGCCGTGCCGAACTGCGCGGGTCCGACATCGGCGAGTCCGGCACTCGCCCACGTGGCAATCGTCGCGCCGACCCCGAACCCCACGAGGATCGACACTGGCACGTAGACGGTCCACGTGGCCGGCGTCGAGTCGAGGAGCACGATGTACGACAAGAACCCGATACCGCACGCCGCGCTCCCGGCCGCGAGGATCCATCGGTGACCGATCTTGTCGGCGTACCGGCCGGCGAAGGGCGAGATGCAGGCGGCGATCAACGGTGAGGGGACGAGCGCGAGCCCGGTGGTCCGGAGCGACTCGCCCCACAGCTCCTGCAGCAGGAGCGAGTTGGTGAGGAACCCCGACGTGAACGCCATCGAGTACAGCGCCAGGGCCGCGTTGGTGCTGGAGAACGAACGGAGCCGGAACAGGTCGAGCTCGAGCAGCGGTTCGGGATGACGTCGGGATCGCCGCACGAGCACGGGGATCATGGCCGATCCGACCACCAACGCCGCGAGCACGCGAGCGTCGGCGATGCCCCACGTCTCGGCGCGGACGATCGCGAACATCACCAGCGCGACCCCGATCGTACCGATCGGCACTCCGACCAGATCGACCTTTCCCGTCGCGTTCGGGTTCTTCGACTCACGCAGCAGGCGCGGGGCGAGCGCGAGGACCAGCACGGAGATCGGCACATTGATCCAGAAGATGCCCCGCCACGACCATGCGTCGGTCAAGAAGGCGCCGAGCGCCGGACCGACGACCGCCCCCAGAGCCCCGGTCGCACCGGTGAGTCCGATCACGGTCGAACGCTTGTTGGGCGGGAAGTCGGGTAGGACGACGGCGATGGCGGTCGGGGCGATGATGGCCCCACCGATGCCCTGGACGACCCGGGCGGCGATCAGGGCGCCGGCGCTCGGAGCGACCGCGCTCAGCATCGAGCCGACCGCGAAGATGGCCACGCCCGGGATGAACAGACGCTTGCGGCCGAGGCTGTCGGCATAGCGTCCGGCGACCAGGAGCAGCGCGGCGACCGCGATGTTGTAGCCGGAGATGATCCAGCCGAGCGTCGACTCGGCCACCCCGAAGTCGTCGCGGATCGAGGGAAACGCGACGTTCACCGCCGAGACGTCGATCACGACGAGGAAGAACACGAGCGTGGTGACGATGACGGCGAGCCACGGATTCCGTCCGTCGAGGTGCTCTGAGCCGGCCGGTGGCATGGACGGTGGCATGGACGATGGTGCTTCGGTCGCTGCCGGCTCGTGGGCTGATGCCATGGTGGTCGGACTCTACGGGAGGGCGTCGACGGGCGGCGTACCGTCGTCGGCTCCGCCGAAGTGTGCGCGCACGCCCTCGATCCACCGTTGCGGCAACCCGCTACGCCGTCGGCGCCACTCGACTGTCACGATCTCGGAGGAGTCACCTCCTACCCGCCGGAGCGCTCCCGAACGGGCGCCCGAACGAGCGCCGAACCGAGCGAGGGGAGTCCGACATCACGATCACCGAAGCCTCGGTCGAACGAAGCGTGCTGTCGTGGTTCCGATCGATCTGGGTCCCCCAGGTCTCGCTGATCGCATGTCGGAACCTGCTTGGCGATTCGGGATGGGCGGTCCCGTCGTGGTCCCGAGCATGGCTCGGAATGGGCCTGCGGTCGGCGAGCTCGCGCGCTCCGAGGTGGCGCGTCGCTGCAACCATGTGCACTCGACGATCTCCGGTGCGATCGGGATGCCCACCGAGACCGACGACGCCACTGACGCCGCGATCGCCGAGGTGCTGGTGTCGACCCCCGCTCAGTCCTGCGCCGGCGGGACCGACGAGATCGATCACAACATCCTCGGCGGAGCACGTGCTCGGACTCCCCAAGGAGCGGGCGCCTGGTCGCGGGCGTCCGTTCCGGGCGGTCGACATCTGAGGAGCGAGACTCACCGACTCGGTCGACGTACCATGGGCGTCAGACCTCGCCGGTGTCCTCCCCGATGTCCTCCCCGATGTCCTCCCCGATGTCCTCCCCGATGTTGAGGACCACCTTCACCGGCGGCACCTCGCGGGTGAGAACGAAATCGGAGTCCGCCTTGGCCGACTTGAAGATGCCCTTCGCCATGAGCGACGTCTCCGCCGCCCGCCGCGCCGAGTAGATCGTCGATCGCGCTTCGTGCACCGCCCGAGATTCCGGCTCGGCGGCAGCGGCCCACTCGATCAGCTGGCAGGCCATTCGGTGGTCGCCGCCGGCCGACAGTTCGACGGCACGGCTGACGAGCGGCTCGGTGCCGCCGGTCAGTGCAGCGATCGCGACGCCGACCTCGGCGTCGGATGGCGGCTTCAAGCGGGCCGGGTTGCCGTCCCACCAACCTCCGTACAGCCGCCAGATGTTGCGGATCACGAACTCCGGCTCGTCGTACATCGGACGGAGGTACGGGAGTGCCAGCGTCTCGGCGGGAACCGACACCTCGTGCAGGATCTCGTCGAGCACCGCACCGGCGTTCATGGCGTCGATCACCTGGCCGACGAGGGTCTCCAACGTCGATGCGACGATGTCGAGACATCGCGCGATCCGTTCGCGCCCGCCGATCGGGAGGCCGTGTGCAGGGACGAACAGCTCCGGTTCGGCGGCGATCATCGCCCGCAACGACTGGGCCCACTCGATCGGGTAGCGCTGGACCTTCTGCGGATTGCCACAGTTCGGGAAGTTCCAGATGAACTGGTCGCCGGCCGCGATCATCCGGTGCTCGGGCACCCACGTCCAGGTGTGATCGTCCGTCTCGCCCATGCAGGCGTTGAACTCGAAGCCGACGTCGCCGATCCGTTCTGCCAAGGCGTCTTCGTACGTGACATCGGGCCGCAGCGTGCCCGCCGGCAGGAACGGCCGCTCGATGGCCTGTCCGGCGGCCCGGGCGGCGCCCCCGAACTGGCGCAGGTTGATCACCTGGTTGTACCCACTCGTCGCCTCGTACCGATCGAACCGAGGCAGGATCCGTTCGTGTCCGAGCACTCGCGGTCGTGGCCGGTCCGAGGAGTCGGCATCGGCCGCGAACACGCGCGAGCCGCCGACGTGGTCGAGGTGGCCATGGGTGTACACGATCGTGTGGACCGGCTCGTCCGTCCACGTCCGCAGCGAGTCGAGCACGGCTGGGCCCGAAGGCGCGCTGCTGGCGTCGAATGCGACGAGCCCGTCGCCGGTGTCGACCACGACGACGTGGCTGAACGACTCGATGATCGCGACGCCGTCGTCGAGCTCCGACAATTCCTGAGTGATCCGGTTGGGCGGGGTGTCCACCACCCCGGTGTCGATCATCCGGGCCGACAACTCGAGTGGGTGCTCGCTCATCGGGCGAGTCTGCCAAGGTGGCTCGGCAGCGATCGTGTCGGGACGAGTCGGGACGAGTCGATGGCGGGTCCGGCTGCGGTCGAGGAGCGGGTGCTCCGTACGCTGAGCCGATGCGAGCCATCTTCAGCGACGAGCACGAGGCCTTCCGCGAGTCGTTCCGGGCCTTCGTCGCGAAGGAGATCACCCCCCACTACCTCGAGTGGGAGGCCGCCGGTATCGCCCCGCGCGAGCTCTACAGCTCGGCCGGCCGATACGGGTTCACGGGTCTGTCGATCCCGGAGCGCTTCGGGGGTGGGGGCAGCGACGACTTCCGCTTCAACCAGGTGATCGCGGAGGAGCTCGCCGCCGCCGGTATCGGAGGGGCGGGGCTCGGGCTCACGCTGCACAACGACATCACCGCCCCGTACTTCACCGAGTACTGCACCGACGATCAGGCGGAGCGTTGGCTTCCGGGCATCGCGTCGGGCGAGCTCATCACGGCGATCGCGATGACCGAGCCCGGCACCGGCTCCGACCTGGCCGGGATCGCCAGCACGGCGATCCGCGATGGTGACGAGTACGTGCTCAACGGGTCGAAGACGTTCATCACGAACGGCATCAACTCCGATCTCGTGATCGTCGCGGCCAAGACCGATCCAGCCGAACGTCACGGCGGTCTGTCGCTGGTGGTCGTCGAGCGCGGCATGGCCGGCTTCGAGCGCGGCCGCAACCTCGACAAGATCGGCATGCACAGCCAGGACACCGCCGAGCTGTTCTTCCACGACGTGCGCGTGCCGGTCGCCAACCTGCTCGGTGACGAGGGCAAAGGGTTCCGCTACCTCACCGCCAACCTCGCCCAGGAACGACTCTCGATCGCGATCTCCGGCGTCGCCAGCGCCCGCGCCGCACTCGACTGGACGGTCGCGTACGTCGGTGAGCGCACCGCGTTCGGCAGTGCGATCGCCACCTTCCAGAACACCAAGTTCGTGCTGGCCGAGGTGAAGACCGAGGTCGAGGTCAGCCAGGCGTACATCGACCAGTGCGTGCTGCGGCTGAACGACGGCACCCTGACCCCGGCGGAGGCGGCGCAGGCGAAGTACTGGTGTACCGACGTCCAGAAGCGAGCGGCAGATCGCTGCCTCCAACTGTTCGGGGGATACGGCTACATGACCGAGTACCCGATCGCACGCAACTACGTCGACGCCCGTGTGACATCGATCTACGGGGGCACCAGCGAGGTCATGAAGACGATCATCGCCAAGTCGCTCGGTCTCTGACGCCGGGTGGTCGCGCCTCGGCTCGCTCGAAGGTCAACGGAGTTGGAAACCCAAGCCGAGCGCGTCGTCGGGGTCGAACGTGAACGTCGCCGAGCCGGTGCGATGAGCGCGACCGCCGACCTCGGTGCGGACGCTCGGTCTGCCCGACACGGTCGGTCCGTCGGCGATGACCCGCCCGGTGAATTCGGACCCCACGATCGAGGTGTGGACGAGCGCGACGCCGCGTGGTAGCTCGCCGCGATGGTCGAGAACGGCGAGTCGGGCCGAGGTGCCCGAACCGCACGGCGACCGATCGACCTCGCCGTCGGCGAAGATCGTCACGTTGCGATGGCGTACGGTGCCGTCGTCGTCGACGCCGAGCCGCTCGTACCAGATCGTCCCGTAGCAGCCGCTCAGTCGTGCATCGTCGGGATGCGACGCAGCGGCGTCGTCGTCGATGACCCATTTGATCGCCCGCCCGGCGGCGATCAGCGCCGGCAGGTGGTCCGGCGTGATCTCCACCCCGAGTTGGGTCACGTCGACGGATGCGTAGAACGCACCGCCGTACGACACGTCGACGGTGAACCGGCCGTACGGTGTCGCGACCCCACGATCGATCGCCGTGACGTAGCTCGCGACGTTCTCGAAGCGAACCTGGCCGACCCGCCCGTCACGAACATCGGCGAACACGTGCAGCCGCCCCGATGGCACGTCGATCCAGAGCTCGGTGACGGGTTCGACCGACGGGACGACCCCGGTCTCGATCGCCCAGGTCGCACCGGCCATCGTGCCGTGCCCGCACGCGGTCGAGAATCCGTCCTTGTGGAAGAACACCATGCCGAACCCGCCGGTGCCACGACGACCCTCGTCGGGATCGGGTGGCGTCACGAAGCAGCCGTACATGTCGGCGTGCCCACGAGGCTCGTTGACCAGGAAGGCGCGGACCTCGTCGAGGTGGGCTTCGCTCCACCCCCGTCGATCGAGCACGGTCGCACCTTCGGGCACGGCTACCCCGCCGGTCACGATGCGGTAGGGCTCGCCCCCGGTGTGGTACTCCGCGGTCGTGATCGCGGTCGTCTCGCCGATCATCATCCGGCCGCCACCTGGTCTCGCGCTCGTTCGAACCGCATCACCCCGTCGTCGATCTGTGCTTTCGCGATCAGCTTGCGGTCGGCGGAGTAGCTCTGGGTGTTGAGCCACGGCTCGCGGTCGCCCTGCTTCGGCATCTTCGGCATCGCTCGCTGCATGTAGTTGGCCGAGAAGTCGTCGATCCAGGGTCGCCGTGGCATGTCGAGGTCGGACGGTCGCAGGCGGGGGACGCAGATGTCGGTGCGGGTGTCGCGCATGTGGTTCAGCAGCCGGCACACGAACTCGCAGATCATGTCGGCGCGCAGCGTCCACGACGCGTTGACGTAACCAAACGACGACGCCATGTTCGGGACGTCGGAGTACGCGATTCCCTTGTACGTCCAGGTCTGCGAGAAGTCGACCGGACGACCGTCGACGACGAAGTCCATCTCGCCCACGGTGACCAGCCGGAGCCCGGTGGCGGTCACGATGATGTCGGCGTCGATGTGGTCGCCGGACGTCAGCCGGATGCCTACCTCCGTGAACGTGTCGATCCGGTCGGTCACGACCGATGCCTTTCCCGATTTGATCGCTTCGTACAGATCGCCGTTGAGGATCAGGCAGAGCCGCTGGTCCCACGGGTCGTACCGAGGCGTGAAGTGAGCGTCGACGACTTCGTCGCCGAGCTCGTTGCGAACGAGGTCGAGCAGCTTGCGCTTGACCGTCGTCGGGTTGGTGCGGGTCTGCCGATAGAACATCTGACCGAGCGCGGCGTTCTTCTTCCGTGTCAGCGCATACGCGACCCGATCGGGGAGCACCTTGCGGAGCACGTTGGCGAGCGCGTCGCGGTCGGGACGCGACACCACATAGGTGGGCGAGCGCTGGAGCATCGTCACGTGGCCGGCGTCGACGGCCATCGCCGGCACGAGCGTCATGGCGGTCGCCCCGGAACCGATCACGACGACGTGCTTGCCGGCATAGTCGAGGTCGTCGGGCCAGGCTTGCGGGTGCACGACCTGACCGGTGAATCGCTCGCGTCCGGGAAACTCCGGCGTGTACCCGCCCCGGTATGAGTAGTAGCCCGAGCACATGAACAGGAACGAGCAGGTGAGCGACACGGTGTCGCTGGTGTCGGTGCGGAGCGCAGAGACGGTCCAGCGAGCGTCCTCGGTCGACCACTCGGCGGTGGTCACGAGGTGGTGCAAGCGGATGTGGCGTTCGATGTCGAACTCGGCGGCCGTCTCGCGGAGGTAGGCGAGGATCGCAGGACCATCCGCGATCGACTTGGCGTCCTTCCACGGCTTGAAGCTGTATCCGAGGGTGTGCATGTCGCTGTCGGACCGCACACCGGGGTAGCGGAACAGGTCCCAGGTGCCGCCGAGATCGTCGCGACCCTCGAGGATCGTGAACGAACGATCCGGACTGTGCGTCTGTAGGTGATAGGCGGCCCCGATCCCCGAGATGCCGGCCCCCACCACCACGACATCGACATGCTCGGCGGCTTCCATGTCGCCGACGCTATCGATGTCGCGCGACGGGCTGTCCACGGGGAGGGACCTTGACACCCGAGCGTCGTCGGCACAGCATGAGATCCGGCTTCGTCTGCAGACGACCGTGCAGGAGAGGGGACGAACATGGCGATTGCCAGGGGAACGATGACCGACGAGCAGCGCAAAAGTGTGGCGCTGGAGTATCTCAAGGCCTTCGATCATGGTGGCGTCACGTCGAGCGGGGACTCCATCCTCAGCCTGTTCGCCCTCGACGCCCAGGTGTGGTTCCCGAAGTGGGGGCTCGCCACCGGCCACGACGAGATCGGCCAGATGTTCGGTGACGTGGGCGGAACGATCAGCGAGATCGTGCACCACTACTCCCACTTCAACTGGATCATGACGGGCAGCGACACCTTCGCCTGTGAAGGCACCAGCCACGGGTTGCATCGCGATGGGCCGTGGCGTGCAGGCGTCGAGGAGTGGAAGGCGGGCCGGTGGTGCGACGTGTTCGAGGTGCGTGACTTCCTCATCCAGCGGTGCTTCATCTACCTCGACCCCGACTACGCCTCGCAGGACACAGCGCGATACGAGTGGCTCGCCGACCGCTGACGCCACCGATGCGACTCGTCACCGCACGGTCGCCACGGTCACACTGGCGCCCATGGCAACGCTTCCCAAAGACGCGTCGGAACACACGCGGATCCACAACGCGCCGCGCGAGCTCGGGATGGACCCGGGAGACTTCGAACGGGCGTCGCGTGGTCTGATCGCACAGCACGCGACCGGGGTGATCCAGGGGGCGTGGGGACCCGCGTGGGACGTCGCGAAGTACGACTTCATCGAGCAGGACGCTCCCAACCCCGACACCGTGCACCCGAGCCTGTGGCGTCAGGCCCAACTGAACAACATCCACGGGTTGTTCGAGGTGGCGCCCAAGGTGTGGCAGGCGCGCGGGTACGACATCTCGAACATCACCTTCATCGAGGGCGACACGGGTTGGATCGTCATCGATCCCCTCACGGTCGAGGGATGCGCCCGCGACTGCCTCGCGCTCGCCAACGAGCACCTCGGAGCGCGACCGGTCACCGCGGTCATCTACACCCATTCGCACACCGATCATTTCGGCGGTGTGCTCGGCGTCACGAGCCAGGACGACGTCGACGCCGGCCGGTGTCGCATCATCGCCCCTGAGCACTTCCTGCGCGAGGCGATCTCGGAGAATGTCATAGCGGGATTCGCCATGGCGCGCCGCGCCCTCTACCAGTTCGGCCCCCTGCTGCCCGCCGGCCCCCGCCAGCACGTCGACTGCGGTCTCGGGAAGGCGATCCCGCTCTCGCCACCCGGATTGCTTGCTCCGACCGAAGACATCACCCGCACCGGTGAGGAGTTGACCGTCGACGGCGTGCGGATCGTGTTCCAGCTCACACCCGAGACCGAGGCACCGGCGGAGATGAACTTCTTCTTCCCCGATCGGATGGACGGCGGCGCCGGCTGGCTGTGCATGGCCGAGAACTGCTCGCACAACATGCACAACCTGATCCCGATCCGGGGTGCCCAGGTCCGCAACTCGCTCGCGTGGTCGAAGTACATCGACGAGGCGATCGACCTCTTCGGGGATCGCACCGCTGTCATGTTCGCATCGCACCACTGGCCGCGGTGGGGGACCGACGATGTCGTCGGGTTCCTACGCAAGCAGCGCGACATGTACCGCTACGTCCACGACCAGACGATGCGCCATGCCAACCACGGCGCCACGCCGCTCGAGATCGCCGAGATCATCCAGCTGCCCGAGGAGTACCGCACCGAGGCGCACACCACCGGCTACTACGGACACCTGGCCCACAACGTGAAGGCGGTCTACCAGCGCTACCTGAGCTGGTACGACGGGAACCCAGCCAACCTGTGGAAGCTGCCACCGACCGATGCGGGGCTGCGCTACGTCGAGCTTGCCGGCGGCCCGGAGGCCCTCCTCGCCTCCGCACGGGCAGCCTTCGACCACGGCGACTACCGGTGGGTCGTGGAAGTGGTCGGTCATCTCGTCTTCGCCGATCCCGAGAACACCGACGCTCGCGAGCTCCAGGCGGATGCGTTCGAGCAACTCGGCTACCAGAGTGAGTCGGCGACGTTCCGCAACGCGTTCCTGATGGGGGCGCAGGAGCTCCGCAACGGCCATCCCGACCAGAAGGCGGCGATGCGCCGGGGTTACCTCGACGCGATGACGATCGATCAGTTGATGGACGCAACTGCGGTGCGGCTGAAGGCCGAGGAGGTCGGAGGTGTCGACGTGACCGTCAACCTCCGGTTTCGAGACGTGGGCGAGGACTGGAAGGTCTCGATCTCCCATCGGGCGATGCACACCACGTCTGGCCACGCGGTCGACGCCGACGCAACGGTGACGCTCGATCGTTCGGTGCTGATCGACATCAGCGCGACCGTGCTGTCCGCCAACGGGGCGATCGAGTCCGGACGCGCCACCGTCGACGGCGACGCATCGGCGTTCGCCGTGGTGTTCGATCACCTCGACGTCTTCATGTCGATGTTCCCCATCGTCGAGCCGTGACAAGACTGTCGAGTCGCACGACGAGCGTGCCGGGGACCCGTCGGCTCGGCACGCCGTACAATCCTCGCGAGGTCGGTGGGTATCGCCGACCGCACGAGGACCGGGAGCACCCATGGGACTGTTGAACAAGCGGACATTGACCAAGGCGAAAGCGTTGGCCGAGAAGAACAAGGACAAGATCGCCGACGGCGTCCACAAGGCCACCGAAGCGATCGACAAGAAGACCGGCGGCAAGCACACCGACAAGCTCAAGAAGCTCGACGATGCGGCCGCCAAGTTCGCCGGCGACGACGCTGCGACGGCCGACACGGTCGACGCAGCCGACCCAGAGCCTCGTCCCGACGCTGCCTCGTCGTGATCCTCCGCGTGTCGGTCGGCCGCCATGTCATGGTCGTGGGGCTGACGACCGACGGATCAGATCCGGCAGCCGATCACCGCGATCTGCTTGCCGGGGTCTCGGCTCGCGCCGTCGCCCGCCTGGCGTGGGGCGGCGACGCGTTCGACGATTGACGTCGTGAACCGTCGAACGCTCCGGACGGTCACGCCGAACGGCTGTCGGTCGGGTCGAGAGCGTCGCGCAGACCGTCGCCGAGGAAATTGACGCACAGCACGGTCAGCAGGATCATCAGCCCTGGGAACCACACGAGCCACGGTGCGGTTTGCACGTAGCCCTTCGATCCGGCGAGCATGTTGCCCCAGGTCGGCGTGGGCGGCTGGATGCCCAGACCCAGGAACGACAGCGCCGATTCGAGCAGGATCGCGGCAGCGACCGTGAGGGTGAGATTGACCACCACCGGCCCCACCACGTTGGGCAGGATGTGACGCACGATCACACGCCCGGGACCAGCGCCCGAAGCCTTCGCCGCCAGGATGAACTCCTGGTTCTTGATCGAGAGCGTGACGCCGCGCACGATGCGTGCGAGCGGCATCCACGTGATCGCCGAGACGAGCAGCACCACGGTGGGGATCGAGTCGCCGAAGATCCGAGCCGCGACGATCAGGAAGATCAAGGCGGGCAACGCCAGCACGAAGTCGGTGAACCGCATCAGCACCGCGTCGAACCACCCGCCCGCGTAGCCGGCCACGGTGCCGACGAGGGTGCCGAACGCTCCCCCTACGAAAGCGACCCCGAACCCGACCGCCAACGACACGCGGCCGCCGTACAGCAGCCGGGAGAGCTGATCGCGGCCCAGCGAATCGGTACCGAGCAGGTAGGTGCGGTTCGGGCTCGCGAAGGTCGATGTGAGGTCCTGGTCGGTGTACGGATAGGGCGCGATCAGCGGTGCAGCGGCGCACATCACGATCATGACCACGAGCACGACGCCGGCGATCATTGCGATTCGGTGGTGACGGAAGCGCTCGGAGGCGAGTCGCCACTGCGACTCCGGTGGTTGGTCGAACTCGTGCAGTCCGGCGGCGGCTTCGGCCTCGATCTCGTCCCGGGAGCGTGGCGCTGCGCCGATCGCCCGGCGGCGCATCCACCGGATGTCGTCGGTGCGTTCGGCCGCCGGTTCAGACATGGCGGATCCGTGGATCGAGCACGCCGTACGCGAGATCAGCGACGAGATTGAAGAACACCACCGCGAACGCCGTGATCATCAACCAGGGCAGGATCACCTGGTAGTCACCGTTCTGCATGGCCGTCAGGAACAGGGGCCCCATGCCGGGCCACTGGAACACGGTCTCGGTGATGACGAGCCCGCCGAAGAGCGCCCCGACGTCGCCGGCGAGCTGCGTGGTGACCGGGATCATCGCGTTGCGCATGGCGTGGCGCCCGACGACTCGGCCCTCGCTCGCTCCCTTGGCCCGGGCGGTGCGAACGTAGTCGGCGTTGAGGACCTCGAGCAGCGACGCCCGCATGTAGCGGCTGTACACGGCGACGAGCTGTACCGCCAGAACCAGTGCCGGCAACACGAGATGCCGGACCCGATCGAGCAGATCGAAGCCGGTGGTGCCGGGCGACCTCGTGCCGGCAGTGAAGAAGAACGGTCCGTCGAGACCCAGCCAGTCGACGAGGTACACCCCGAAGAACAGCTGCAACATGATGGCGAACCAGAAGTTCGGCATCGAGAGCCCGAAGAACGCGGCGCCGGTGGCCGAGTAGTCGAACCACGATCCGCGCTTCACGGCGGAGAGCACGCCGATACCGACGCCGATCACGAAGCTGAACACCAGCGCGGTGACACCGAGCACCGCCGTGTTCCACAGCGCGCTCGAGAGCTGTGGCCAGACATCGCGGTTCGACACGAGCGAGGTGCCGAGATCGCCGCGGACCGTGTTGCCCAGCCAGCGCACGTATTGCTCCGAGGCCGAGTCGTCGAGCCCCAGCTGCTCCCTGTAGCGCTGGATGTCCTCGGCCGACACCCGCGGATTGCTGCGAATGCCGGCCTCGGGGCTCGATACGGCTCGCGTCGCGCCGAACGAGACGATGCTGAGCACGACCAGCAATGGGATCGATACGAGGAGGCGCCGGATGGCGTACGAGATCACGGCGCGTTCCGAGCGGGTCGAGCGATTACTTGGACAACTCCGTGGCGGGCCATGACTCGGGCTTCCCGAAACCGATCACCCCGTCAGAAACCAGTCGTACATGTTGGAGAACCCGCCGTAGGCGCTCGACGTCCAGTCGCCGATCGGTCCGCCGAGCTGGTCCGACCTCCACGCCGTGAGGTTCGGGAGCTGGTAGAGCGGGATCCAGGCCATGTCGGCGCGGACCTCGGCACCGATCTCACGGATCGTCGCGAGCCGCTCGGCCGGATCGAGTTGCTGGTCGCTCAACAGTGCCAGCTCGGTCACCCGCTCGCTGTCCCAGGCGATGTTGTTCTGACCGGAGAAGCCGTTCGCATCGCTCGGGATCTGGCTGCGGTCGTAGATGGTCGTGACCGACGGATCGGGGCTGGCGACCTGGGCATACAGTCCCATGCCGAAGTCGAGGGTGGGCAACCGGTTCTGGAACAGTTCCCCTGCGTCGAGGTTGTTGATCTCGAACCGGATGCCGAAATCGGCGACCTGCTCCTGCACCAGGGCCTGCACGTCCTCTCGGCGGCGGTTGCCGGCCACGGTGTTCCACTCGATGACGAGCGGCGTTCCGTCCTTCTCCCACACACCTTCGCCGTTGCGGGCCCATCCGGCATCGGTGAGGATCTGCTCGGCCCGGTCGAAGTCCTGCACGACGTCGGCGAAGTCGTCGCCGCACCAGTCGCCGACGGTCGGCACCCAGCCGCCGCACTGCAGCACCTCACCTTCGGGGAAGATCGGCGCCATCACCGTGTCGAAGATCTCCTGGCGGTCGATCGCGAACGCCAGCGCTTCGCGGACCGCTTGCTCGGCGAGGATCGGCGACTGCGGTGATCGCTGGTTCGGCCAGAGACCCTCGAAGACCACGCCGCCGGCGATCGTGAAGTCGATACCGGTCTGGCTCAGTCGCTCGTTCACGCCGGGCGAGGGCTGCGGGAAGATGGCGGCCACCTCACCGGTCTGCAGGGCGATGATCTCGGTGTCGGTGTCCTCGCGTGGGACGAACGTCACCTGATCGATCAGCGGCACGCGTTCGTCGTCCCAGTAGGCGTCGTTGCGGGCGAGCACGGCCTCCTCGGCGCCCCAACTCTGGAGCAGCCACGGGCCACCCGACCAGGTGATCGCATCGAGCATCTCGTCGGCCACATCGGTGCCGCCGAACTCGTCGGACTTGAGGATGAATCCGGTGCCGCCGCCGAAGATGTCGGCCCACGGCGCGTAGTTCTCGTCAAAGGTCACGACAGCGACCTGGGGATCGGACGCGTCGACATCGGTGATGAGATCGACGCCGGCCGTGCTGAGGGTGCCGGTCGTGTCGAGGATCGCGCGCCACGTGAACCGGACATCCTCGGAGGTGATGGGAGTGCCGTCGCTCCAGACAGCATCGTCGCGGATCCGGTAGGTGACCGTGAACGGGTTCTCGGTGATGAGGCCGTTCTCCAGGCTGGGCGCCTCCTCGAGCACGGGCGAGGCCTGGTAGTTGCCGTCGACGTCGAGCTCCATGAGCCGGGGAAGGATGTGCGCGGTCACCGACCAGACGAGCCACGATGCGTTGGCGCAGGAGGTGACCGGGTTCAGGCACTCGGGCCATTGCTCGGCGGCGAACACGACGTCGCCGCCGGTCCCTCCGGCAACTCCGTCACCGGCGGCGGTGCCGACGGTCTCGTCCGCGCTCGCGTCGGCGTCGTCGGACGGCTCGGAATCAGAGCCGGCATCGCTCGGTTCGGCGACGGGCGCGTCGGTGGTGGGCGTCTCGTCGCCGGCGACACCTCCTCCGTCATCGTCGTCGCCACCGCAACCGGCGGCAACGAGTGCGAGCGTGGCGAGCGCGGCGAGCGGCCGGGCCCAACGACGACGGTTCACGACGATTCCTTGCATGGCTCCCCCTGGGTTGTGTCGTCAGGAACACGCCGGGGGCGCGCCGGCCGGGGGACACCCGATCGAGATCAGCGCACGATCGTCGCGACGTGGAAGCCGAGGGTCGATCCGTGCGGGTGCGTCATTCGACGATCACGACGGCGGACGCCGAGCGGCCGAACACCTCCGGGGCGTAGACCTCCTCGGCTCGAGTCGGCGGGACGACGAAATCACCGGGCGTCGTGGCTCGGGCCACGTAGGTGTACTCGTACGTTCCCCCGGGCAGGTAGCTGGTGAAGGCCTCCGCCCGATCGTCACGCAGGTTCTGATGTTCGAACCAGTTCCAGCCCCACCACCACGAGAACGTCTCATCGGTCGGGGCCGGCGGCGGCGTCGTCGCCGAGACGGCCAACGCCGGGTTGACCGGTTCGAGCCCAGCGGGGAGCGGATCGATCAGCGCGACGTGGGTCCGACGTGCATCGGCGACCATGGTGAGCGTGACTCTCACCTTCGCCCCCGCCCGGATCCGCCAGGTGCCGTCTGGGTCGCGCGTCACGTCGGCGGGGTCGTCGATCGCCTCGTAGATCCGGTCGACGACGAACCCTTCGTCGCGTGCGTCGAGCACCAGGTCGTCGGGCGCGTACCGGATCCCGAGCCGGTAGTACAACCGACCGTCACCTTCCTTGGCGATGATGACGTCGGTGTCGCCGGCTGCGACCAGTTCGCTCATCGGCACGAGCGTCGACGCCCGGTCGGTCGTGCGGCCGACGGAACTCGTGCTCGGCTGCGTACAACTCACCGAGCCACGCCCGAGCGACGAAGTCGGGGGTGACCGCTTCGAAGGTGTCGAAGTACCGGTTGAGTGCGAGCAGGATGAACGCGTTCTCGTGGGCGTTGTTCCAGCGGCCGCGGGTCTGATTGCCGAGCAGTCCGGCGACGACCTTCGGGATCAGGTCGCTGCCGGGCGTCTCGGTGAGCAGAGCGTCGAGGATGATGCCGTCGGTCTTGCGGTCGGAGTTGGCGATGACGTAGGCCCCTTCGTCGTAGCTCGTCGCGAAGGTGGCGGCGCCGGCGGTCTCGACCGCACTGTTCTGGAAACGTCGCTCGATCTCGATGCGGAGCTCCTCGTCGCTGATCGACGGCCACAGCCACGCGATCGCGTCGGGTTCGAGGTCGTCGCCCGCCCGTCGGTAGAGCTCGGTCGCCTTCGCCGAGTCGGGCTGCCCGGCCTCACGGCGGACGTACAGAGCGTACGCGCTGAGCGTGTCGCGGACCTGCTCGCCGTACTCCGGGGGGATGAACTCCTCGATGGACGACAGATGTTGGAGCGCCCGGCTGAGGGTGTCGGCAGGGACACGGTAGCCCGCTTGATCGGCGAGCACGAGGGCGTGGGTCGACTGGATCGACTGCCATGGAATCGACTGTCGTCCGCGCTGCCAGTACGGGAACCCACCGTCGTCGTTCTGCAGGGCTGCGAGTGCGACGATGTCGCGGTTGACCTGGGACGCCAGTTCGCTCTCGTCGGGCAGGCCTTCGGCATCGAAGGCGGCGAGCACGTCGCGCAGCGCCGCCACCGCCATGATGCGAGAGGCCAGGCCGTCGGACGACTCGTAGGGGTACTCGTACAGGTACAGCACGGCGTCGGTCAGCGCCTGCAACGCCGTCGAAGACGTGTCGATCTCGAGCCCACCGAACTGGGTGAACACGCCGGTCGGCGCCAGCAACGGTTGCCCGATCGCGCCCTCGTCGTCGACCACGCCGTAGGTCGCGAACGCTTCGGCCGTGGCCGGGGTGTAGACGGGGAGTTCGATCTCGGCAGCGTCGGCGAACGATCCGCTGACGGCCGCCATACGGATGCGGGCGGTGCCCACTTCGTCGGTCATCGCCGGGAAGCGCACCTCGATCCGGTCGTTGGCAGGGACGCTGACACGGCGACCGGCTGGGCCGGTGAGTTCCAGGTTGGCGACCTGCACCGCGACATCGACCTCGATCGGCTCGTCGGTCTGGTTCTGGAGGACGACCGGCAGTTCGAACCGGTCGCCGAAGTTCAAGAACCGAGGGGCCGAGGGTCGGACTTGCAGCGGGAGGCGGGCGGTGATCGTCGATTCGCCCTTGCCGAAGTGGTCGGCGCCGTCGATCGCCACCGCCATGACCCGGTACCGGGTGAGGTTGTCGGGCAACGGAACGTCGACGGTGGCGCGGCCATCGGTGTCGGTCGACTCGCTCGGGGCGTACACGGCGAGCGCGTCGAAGTTCGTGCGCAGGTCGATGGCGGCCGTCGCCGTGGCGCCCCCCGTGTCGAGATCGGCTGCCGCCTCCTCGGCCGCTGGCTCCTCGGCCGCCGCCTCGTCACCGCCCGCCAGGACGGTGTTCGATGTCCGGCGGGCGTCACCGTCGCTTCCTTCGACCAGATCGGATCGATTCAACAGGATCGTCGAACGCAGGTACTGCGATTGCACGTTCGGCCAGACGTCGGTGTAGAAGACGTCGAGCGGATCGGCGAGCTCGTACCCGGTCAGCGACAGTACCGCCTCGTCGACGACGACGATCGCGACGTCGGCACCGCTCACCGGTTGGCCGTCGGGGCCTTGCACGTCGACGGTGACCGTGGTCGTTCCGCCCGGCTCGATCGCGGTGTCGGCCGGTGTCGCGGTGACGACGAGCGCTCGAGTGATCGGTGGGATCGACAGGCCGATCTGTCCGGTCGCGTAGGCCGGGCGGTCCGGCAGATCGGGGAGCGGGGTGCCGTCGTCGGCGATCCGCGCGTCGCTCCCAACCATGTCGACCTGCACGGTGATGTTCGGGACGTAGGCGTCCTCGATCGGCACGGTGATCACCGCGCTGCCGTCCTCGGCCTCGAACGCCTCGGTCGTGATGATGCCATGGCGGATCACGGTCGCGATCCCGTGCGCCGGGGCGAACGGCGCCTGGACGAGGAGCTCGGCCATGTCGCCGGGGGCATAGGTCTCGCGGTCGGGGACGATCGTGACCGCCTCCTGGTCGACGTTCCGGGTCGGACGCCCCTCGCCGCCGCTGACCCACTGCGTGAGCTCGGTCCGGTTGCGGTGTCCGTCGTCGTCGACGACGACGGCGGTGATGCGGTAGGTGCCGCCGACCTCGGTGTCGAACTCGCAGCGCATCGAACCGTCGGACGGTTCGCCACTCGACGAGATCGTGCAGGTGGTCTCATCGACGAGTTGTTCGGTCCACTGACCCTCGACATACCCCCATTCGAGACGGGCGGCGGTGACGGCGACCTCCCGTCCGGCGATGGCGGATCCGTCGACGTCGGTGACCACGGCGTCGACGCGGATCGGGGTGCCGCGTTCGACGAACGTTCGATCGCTGCGCAAGCCGACGTAGTACTGGGCTGCGTGGACGAGCACATCGGTGCGCGACGCCCAGGCCTGCCGGTTGACGTCGAAGACCGTGGCTTCCGCGGTGACCGCTGTCGGGAGGTCGACGTCGGGTCCGTCGAAATCGATCTGCAGATAGTGCGTACCACCGGCGTCGGTACGCCCGGAGAACTCCTCGTAGGTCGTGTCCCCGAAACCGGGTCCGCAGTCGAAGCAGACGTCGGATTCGTATGCGACCTCACCGGCGTAGGCGACGTCCTCGGCGAAACCGCCGAAGTACCACCAGGGCTGCCAGATCCCGAAGGTGTACTCGTCCCAGTTCGGTGGCGCGTAGGTCGTCTCGCGGGTGCTGACGAGCCAGTTCACCTCGGCATCGGGGAGTGGGCCGCCGGCGAAGTACTCGGCGTCGACGGCCACGGTCGCCGGACGGACGGCGTAGAACGGTGGCGACGACTCGGTGCGGGCGGTGACCTCGAACTCGGGAGTCCGGAACTCCTGGATCTGGAAGGTGTGGCCGGTGCTGGCGTAGCCCCCACTCAGCCCGTCGAGGGTCAGCTCGACCCAAGCCTCACCGAGGTTGGCGCCTTCCGGCAGCACCAGGCTGAGGTTGAAACCGCCGAGGGCGTTGAGGTCGACGGAGCCTGCCCCGATCTCGTTGCCCTGGGGATCGCTCGCACGATACGACACCGACACGTCGTCGCCGTAGAGCGCCAGTTGGGCGTCCTCGGACCAGGCGAACCGCCGCACCCATCCGGTGATCCGCACCGTTTCGCCCGGCTTGTAGATGCCACGGTCGTCGAACACGTACCAGCGGCCCTCGTCCGATTGCTCCTGGCTTTCCCAACCCCGCCACCAGTCCGACTGGAGGAACGACGTCGTCTCGCCCGCGGTGGCCCACAACCCGAGCACGCCGCCGTCGCCGAGATCGAGACGTGCGACGCCCTCCTCGTCAGTGGTGGCGATCCGGCCGTCGCCGATCAGCTCGACCGGGACACCACCCATCGGCGCGCCGGTCAACAGGTCGGTCGTCCAGATCAGCAACTCGTCGTTGTCGAGGATCGCATCGACACCGAGTGTCGTGCGCTGTACCCAGGCGGCCGTCGGTCGATTGAGCCAGTACTCGTCGTCGTTCTCCGAAAACTGCAGCGTGGGCTCGATCCGGACCACGATCTGTGATCCGGCCTGGGCGAACGCCGACTCGAGATCGATCGCCGTTTCGACGAAGCGATCCTGCTCCATGTCGATCTCGACCGTCTCGTCGAGGACGACGGGCCATTCGGGAGGCGCGGCATCCTCATCGGACTGTTCACGCTCGACGTAGTCGCGGAACGCCGGCAGGTCGACCGGTGTGACCGCCCACGCGACGACCCGAACCGACTCGTGGTTGATCGACGTGATGCTGACCAGGGGTGTCTCGGATGCCGGATCGGTCGTGATGTACTGGCGTTGCAGCCCGCTCAGAGCCGGCGGAGACGAGCCGACACGGAACTCGACGGTCGCCGCCTCACCGAGGGTTTGACCGAACACGTCACGGAGATCGCCGGCGAACTCGACCGTGTACGTCGTTCGGCCCTCCGTGGCGCCGGAGAGCTCGATGGTGGACCCGAAGACGTTGACTCGTAGCCCTGGCACGCGCGGATCGACGCTGACCTGGTCGGACCGGAACGCTTCGGGATCGAGCGGGTTGCTGAACGTCACGGCGAACGGCGTCCCCGGAACGCAGTCACCGCCGTAGTTGCACTCGCGACGTTCGATCTCGAGTCGACCGAACGTGCTCCCACTGAAGGTCGACGGGTTCGCGGTCACGAGGGGACCTTCGGCCGATGGCACGTTCGGGCCGATCGTGATGAAGACCTCGGTGTCGGACGGGAGGGCGCGTTCGGTGACGAAGGCCACGGCCCGATCGTCGAGTGCAGCCTCGACGGCTGCGACGGCCGCGCCATCGGCCTCGATCTCGGCTGCGGTCGCCTGACGGATCGGCCACGTCTCGCCCCCGGCCACGAGCGAGGTGACGTCGAGTACGGCGTCGGCGTCGACGCGTTGGTCGAACACTGCGACGAACACCGGGTCGAGGGGCAGGCTGCCCGACTCGCCGACGAAGTTCGTGATCGACGGCGTCGGCGTGGCGAAGGTCCAGGACACCGTCTCAGCGAGCTCACCGCCGTTGGCGGACCGCGTGCCGGCCGGAACCTCGACGAGGTAGCTCGTGGATGCGGGCAGCCGGTCGAGCTCACCTGGTACCAGTTCGAATCGCAGGGTTCGGGTTCCGATCCACCGCCACCGGCCCTCGATCGAGGGGGTGACACGAACCGGCACATCCGCAACATCGAGCTGTTCGAGGGTGGCGAGCGGCACCATCGGCTGATCGAACGTCACGCTGATGAATGGTGCGAGTCCGACCTCGCCCTCCGGCTGGAATCGGAGCACTTCGAGCGGCCCGGTCGGCGGCTGATCAGGATCACCGGCCTCGACATCGGGCGGGAACGGGGTGTCGATGGTGTCACCGACGAGTGGCGGCAGGAGGGTCTCGGGGGGACGGTTGAAGTCGGTCTGGTCGGCGTCGGGGACGATCCAGTCGGGCAGCCGGGCGAAGATCGCTGCGACGTCGGCCGGGTCGAGCGGTGTTCCGTCGACGACGGAGACCGGATCGATGGATTCGACCGTGGGCGTGCCTTCACTGAGCTGGATGCCGAGCACGCCGGAGCGGGCGGTGGAGAGACCGGCGCCCTCGACCGTCACGATCGGATCACCGGGACCGTCGGGCCGTTCGGCGACAGTGGTGGTGGCGCCCTGACTGTCGTCGTCGTCGCCGCCCCACCAGCAGCCGGTGAGCGTCATCGTGCACGCGATCGTGAGAGCGCTCCAACGCCACCATCTGCTCGTCCCGCTGTGCATTCGTCCTCGCTTCGTCACGTCAACCTTACGAACCCGCTGAGGGTTTGACGTGGCGTGACGGCGTGCGGTTCCGGATTTCTCGGCTGGCGATTGCGCAGCCGCTCAGACGGCGCCGATCGGACCCGGTCTCACGATCGGGGGCGGATCGCCAGGATCGACCGGATCGACCGACGGCGCGAGAGCGGGATCGACCTCGGCGACGAGCTCGGCGATCATCCGCAACTCTTCGGCCGGCGTGGTGCCGACCGGCGCACTGCCGACCGGCGTACGGCCAACCGACGTACGGCCCGCCGGCGTGTTGTCACCTTCGGCGACGTCGGTGTCCGGTGCGGGGCTCAGCACGGTGGTCGGCGAGGGCATCGGCTGCTCGAAGCGGACGGTGTCGGGCCGGAGGCCGCCGGCAACCACGACGAGCCCTCCGAGCACGAACAGCATCGGCGCAACGAGCGCAGGAACTCGGCGGAGCGGCGTGGAGCGTGCAGTCGGCATGGCGGCGCTGCCGAGCGGCGGCGGTTCGATGCGCAACTCGCGCAGCTCCCGGGCGGCGTGGTGGAGACGTTGATCGAGGTTCACGAGCGCCCCCTCGCGGTGGCACCGAGTCGGGCCGCCAGCGCCGACCGCCCGCGCTTCAGGTGGGTCTTGACCGTCTCCTCGCCCAGCCCCAGGATCGCCGCGACCTCCGACAGTGGTTGGTCTTCCACGTAGAACAGGGCCAGGACCTCGGCCTGGCGGGGCGACAGTTCCCGGAGTGCCCGCCACACCTCCTCGTCCGAGACGACGGGTTCGGGGCGGAGATCGAGCTGGTGTTCGGGTTGCTCGCGGATGCGGTCGAGCGCACGTCGCTCGGTCGACTCCCGTCGCCGGTACGAGATCGATCGGTTGATCACCGCGCGCCGGACCCACAGATCCGGTCGCTCGTACGAGTCGATGCGGCGCCATCGTTGGTGGGCCGACACGAACGCTTCCTGGGCGAGCTCCTCGGCGACGGGGAGCGATCCGCACAGCGAGTAGGCGAGCCGGACGACCGACGGGTAGTTGCTGCGGTAGAAGTGGTCGAAGTGGTCGGCGCGGCTCGGTGAGCGTTGCGCCGACAGCGCGACGTGGCGCACGTCGGCCCGCAACCGCGATCGACCGGTCTCCTGACTCGGCGCAGAGAGTCCCACGGGGAGAACACGCAGCAGCCACCGACGAAGGGGGACACGGCGCCGGATCTTCCCGTGCCGCGGTCCGGCCGGCCCGTTCGACGCGCCCGAACCCCGGTCGACCGCTCGACGCTGCGTCGACTCCACGGGTCCACCGTAGTCCGATTGAGTCGGGAGGCCGAGATCGAACACCGCTCGGCTGGGTCGCTCGACCGGGCGCGCGGCGCTCGCGGCGATCTCGTCGGTTGGCCCGGCTTGCCGATCTCCGTCGGCGCGGGTGGCGGGGGCGCCCTGCTCCTTCTCGCCGCGTCCTGGCGGCCACCGAGGACTTGACGACCGGCGAGGTCAGGGGGCCCAGACGATCGGGGTCCAGCGCAGGATGTCGACGGGGTCGGTCGGCCCGTCGGCGCCGTCGGCGATCTTGGTGCCGATCACCTCGAAACGGGTGAGATGGCCCGAACCGGCGGCGAGCCGCTCCGACGGTGTGTGGCGGAACTCGATCAGGTCTCCTTCGTAGGCCGGGCCGATGTGATCGCACCCGTCCCATGCGACGACGGTCGCCAGGCCCGGCAGCATGCGGGTCAGCGACGCCTGCGCGAGCCCCTGGACGTGGCCGCCGTAGACGAGGCGGCGCGCGTTCGCGGTCAGCGTCACGTCGCGGTGCACCGCCGCCTGGTTGAACGTCAGGCGCGCGAGTGGAGCGGCGAGATCGATGTGATCGCGCAGTGGATCGACCTTGGCGTCGCCCAGTGCCCATTCGGTCCCGGGAAGGGCGCCGAGGTCCCAGTCGGGCACGAGTGTGACGAGGTCGGCGAGCGGGCTCGGATCCGAGGGGCCCGGGATGTCGTCGGCGTGTCCGGGCTGACCCGGGCCGCGGCCACGGATCAGCGCGCAGCGCTCGTACTCGACGACCGGGCCGTGGGCTCCCGTGGTAGTGATTCCGAGCCACACCTTGCCCCGGAACTGGTCCGCCTTCGGGGCGGAGTCCTTGAGACCGAGGACCGTCGTGACGGTCGACAACGTCTCGCCGACCTCGACGGGTCGGAGCACTCGCACGGATCGGTAGTACAGGTTGGCGATCGCCTGTCTCGTCGCCATGGTCGTCTGCCCGATCGAGTACTGCAGCACCAAACCGGGGTTGGCCAGTGTCCCGGATCCTCCGGCCGCCCGCCGGTACCGGTCGACGTCTGCGGCGAGCAGGTGCTGATCGCCGGTGATGGCGCGATACACCGCGTTGTCGGCTTCGGCGAGGGTGACCGACGGCAGCGGTGGGAGCGTGGCGCCGACGATGAAGTCCTCGTACATCGGGCCGAGCTGTGAGGTGTCGAACATCGTGACTCCGGTCGTTGGTCGGACCGCGACGGCTGCGCGGCGCTGCTCGCCATCGTGGCATCTCGCGACGCGCTGCCGCCATCTCGCTGGGCTGGTCTCGTCGGCGATGTCGACCGGTTCGGTCAACTGATGCCCATTCGTCGGGCTGCACGTTCGGCCGGTTCGGGCCCGGCGAGTTGGCGGAGCAGGAGGAGTCCGTCGATGAGTGCGATCGAGGTCTCCGCCTCAGTTCGCTGCTCCTCGGGAGTGCCGTCGATGAACCCGGCAGCCCAGACGATCCACAACTCGACGAGTGTCGGCACGAGAGTGCGGTACGGCTCCCGGCCGCTTGCGGCCAGACCGTTCGCTTCGAAGAAGAGCGCAAAGACCGCGTCGGCGTCGGGGGTCGTGACGACGGGCCATGCCGCCGTGACCAGCGCGAGGTGATCGGCCGCTCGCTCTGCGAACGCCTCGGTCAGGGTCTGCTGGAGTCGCGCGCCCATGGCGAGGATGACCTCGCTGATCAGATCGTCCTTGGTGGGGAAGTAGTAGACGACGATTCGATCGCTGATCCCGAGGCGTTTGGCCAGGCGCCCGAAGGTGAGCTGACTCAGCCCGTCGTCGAAGGCGGCCGCCAACGCGCCGTCGAGAATCTCCGCCTTGGTGTGCTTGTGGCCCACGGTGTTGATTGTAGCGGTCACTGCGAATAGAGTTCGCAGTCATCACTACAACTCATCGGATGGGATGGTGGCGTGCGTCGCCGCAGCGGACCCACGCCCGAACTCGCCGCACTCGCCGAACTCGTCGAACTCTCGACATGGAGGACACGATGCGCACGTTGACCGCCGCCGATGCCGCCGACCTCTTTCGGCGCGAGCCGGACCGATTCCTCGACGTCGAAGCAGGTGAGGCTGCCTACCGTCGCGTCGGAACCGGTCCCGACGTGCTGTTCTTGCACGGCTGGCCGGTCAGCGGTGCCACGTTCCGAACACTCCTTCCCCACCTGATCGACCACGTGACGTGCCACGTCATCGACTTCCCTTCTGCCGGCTCCAGTCGGTTCGACGCCGGCACGCCGATGTCGATTCAGCAGCACATCGAAACCGTGCGGCGTGTGGTGGATCTGCTCGAGCTCGACGAGGTGGCAGTGGTGGGTCACGACAGCGGTGGCTTGATCGCCCGGCACGCCATGGCCGGTGACGCGCGGCTGCGCGCGATGGGCTTGATCAACACCGAACCACCGGATCCCAGCTGGCGGTTCAGGGCGTTCGTCGCGGCTCGGCACCTTCCTGGCTTCAGTGCTGGACTCGGCTGGGTCGCCGGCCGGCCGCGAATCCGTCGCATCGGCCTCGTCCTCGGCGACGCGTTCGCCGACTCGTCGTTGCTCGACGGCGAATTCGACGAGTTCTTCCTCCGACCCCTGCACGAGAGCAAGGTGCGCCGTGACGCTGCGACCAAGCTGCTGAAGAGCTTCGACATGCAGCACGTGACGGACCTTGCGGCCGTGCACCGGCGGATCGATGTGCCCGTTCAGCTCGTCTGGGGTGACCAGGATCCCTTCTTTCCCGTCGACCACGCTCGGCGGATGCTCGACACGTTCCCCGATGCCCGGATCGAGGTCATCGAGGGTGCCGGCCTGTTCGCACACGAGGAGCGCCCGACCGAGGTGGCACGAGCCCTCCTCCCGACCCTGACGGGTACGCGCTGACGGCGTCGCCCACCGAATCCCGGCCGATGACGAAGCCCCGGCGGGCGGTCATCTGCCGGTCATCTCGGTGGGGCGTCGTGCCGCTTTCGGCGAGGTTCGCCAGTCGGTCTGCCCGGTTCGATGCCCACTGTTCGCCGAGCCCCCAACCAGGACCGCATTTTGCGGAAGCCGAAGCGACGTCGCCGGCAGCTTCGGCTGCCACAGAGTTCCGATCGATCGTTTGCGGAAGCCGATGCGACGTCGCTGGCAGCTTCGGCTGCCACAGAGTTCCGATCGATCGTTTGCGGAAGCCGATGCGACGTCGCTGGCAGCTTCGGCTGCCACAGAGTTCCGATCGATCGTTTGCGGAAGCCGATGCGACGTCGCTGGCAGCTTCGGCTGCCACAGAGTTCCGATCGATCGTTTGCGGAAGCCGATGCGACGTCGCTGGCAGCTTCGGCTGCCACAGACTTGTCGGCTCCGATGCCCTCCGTCGGAGTTCTGCGAACGCTCACCGGTGACCGGCTGCCACCCACGGCCACGGTGTCCACCGGGTCGAGGGTTCCGTGCGGGGCGGTCGAGGTCTACGGTGGGCCCCGTGACTGACGTGGAACGACCGTACGGCGGCGGCGACAGCGACCCGGCCTTGAAGCGGGTTCGGACCCGCCATTTCCAGCGCGCCAAGGAAAACGGGATCAAGATCACCGGCCTCACGAGCTACGACTGTCTCTCGGCATCGATCTTCGACGAGGCGGGGATCGACTTCCTCCTCGTCGGTGACTCGGCGGGCAACACCGTCTTCGGGTACGACACCACGATTCCAGTCACCCTCGACGAGTTGATCCCGCTGACGCGAGCCGTCGTTCGAGGTGTGAGCAGGGCGCTGGTGGTGGCCGACCTTCCGTTCGGTTCGTACGAGAACGGCCCAGACGAGGCGCTCGCCTCGGCGATCCGGTTCATGAAGGAGACCGGCGCCCACGCCGTGAAGCTCGAGGGTGGTGTCCGGAGCGCGAAGCAGATCAAGCGCATCGTCCGCGCCGGCATCCCCGTGATGGGACACATCGGCTTCACGCCGCAGAGTGAGCACGGCCTCGGCGGCCACATCATTCAGGGTCGGGGTGAGGGCGCCACACAACTGATGGATGACGCCCGCGCCGTCCAGGATGCCGGAGCATTCGCGGTCGTGATGGAGATGGTGCCCTCCGGGATCGCTGCCGACGTCACCAAGGAGCTGTCGATCCCGACGATCTCCGTGGGTGCCGGGCCGGGGTGCGACGGTCAGTTGCTGGTGTGGAGCGATTGGGCGGGTTTCACGCGTGGGCGAATCCCCCGCTTCGTGAAGCAGTACGCCCAGATCGGCGAGACACTCCTCGAGGCAGCACGCGCCTACCGCGAAGACGTCGAGGCGGGCGTCTACCCAGCCCCCGAGCACGAGTACGGCGAGTAGCCGGCAGGGCGGTGATGACGTTCGTCCCCGTCGTCGATCTGAGCGATCCGACCCGATCGGTCGCCGCCGAGATCGATCGGGCGTGCTGCGAGATCGGGTTCTTCCAGGTCGTTGGTCACGGCCTCGACACTTCGGTCGAGGCCGATGCCTGGTCCGCGGCGGCCGCGTTCTTCGCACTCCCGCTCGAGGACAAGCTGGCGGTGACGATCCCCGCCGGCGACGCGTACGGCTATGCGCCGTTCCGGTCGGAACGACTCGCCGCCAGCCTCGGAGATTCGTCACCGCCCGATCTCAAGGAGACGTTCTCGGTCGGGCCGAACTGGACGGGGACGCCGCCGGCACCCGGAACCGACTCGGCGGAGGCGTTCGTCCGATCGGTGAATCGTTGGCCGACATCGCTGCCCGTCATGGAGCACGCGTTCCGCGCCCACTACGAGGCGCTCGCGGATCTCGTCGAGCGGATGATGGCTCTCATGGCCGTGGGCCTCGGGCTGCGGGACGATCACTTCGCGCCGTTGATCGATCGCCACACGTCGGCGCTCCGCGCACTGCACTATCCGCAGTTGTCGGGCCATCGCGTCGAACCGGGGCAGCTTCGCGCCGGCGCCCACTCCGACTATGGCACCCTCACCCTGCTGAGGCAGGACGATGCACCGGGCGGGCTGCAGGTGCGGGGGCTCGATGGTGGGTGGCACGACGTGCCGGCACGCGACGGTGCATACGTCGTCAACGTCGGCGACGCGCTGGAACGTTGGACGAACGACCGATGGCGGAGCACGGTCCATCGTGTCGTGGTGCCGCCCGCCGATTCGGGCGGCGATTCCAGTCGGCGGTCGATGGCGTTCTTCCACAACGCGAACTGGGATGCCGTCATCGAGTGTGTTCCGTCGTGCGTGGCAGCCGGCGAGGCGCCTCGCCACGAGCCCGTCACCGCCGGCGAGCACCTCATGAACAAGTTCCGGAGCACCCAGTCGTGATCGAACGGGACGTTCCGCCCGTTCGCACGTTCAAACCCCGCCGTCGGCCACTCACACCGGCCCGCGCCGCCCTGCTCGAACGGCTCGCCCCCCGTTGGTGCATCGACGAGTGCGGTGACGTGTTCGATGCTTGCGCCGAGTTCGGCCGGATGGCGCCCCTGATCGTCGAGATCGGGATCGGGTTCGGTGATTCGTTGACGACGATGGCTGCAGCAGAGGCTGAGGCCGATCTGGTCGGAGCGGACGTGCACACACCGGGGATCGCGTCGACACTCGGACGGATCGAGTCGATGGAGCTCTCGAACGTGCGGCTCGTCCACGGCGATGGGCTGGTGTTCATGCGTCGGGTCGCTCCGGCGTCCCTCGCCGGGATCCGGATCTACTTCCCCGATCCGTGGCCGAAGGCCCGCCATCGCCACCGACGGATCACCAGCCCTGAGCTCATCGAACGGTTCGTGTCGCTGCTCGCCCCCGGGGGCTCTCTGCACGTGGCGACCGACATCGACGACTATGCCGTCCGGACCGCCGCGGTGTGCGACGCCCATCCGGGGCTCACCGGCGGCGAGGTCGAGCGACCCGCTTGGCGCCCGATCACGCGGTATGAGGCCAAAGGCGTCGCCGCCGGCCACTCGGTGACCGATCTCATCTACCACCGAATCTGAACGCTCGCGTGAACCGCGAGCGGAGGCATCGGAGCGGCGAGACTGAGACGGTGCAGGACGTGATGGGCGCGACGGAGTGGTGGTTCGTGCGTCGCGGCATGCCGCACGCGATCCCCGACTACTCGGCCCGCGAGGATGTTTGGACGAGGGCATGGCCGTTCCTCCTGCTCGTGCTGTTCGTCGAGCTGTTCGCGACGTTCGGAGACCGATTCGACGGATGGGCGCAGGTCGGCGTGTTCCTGGCGGGTCTCGGTGTGCTCATCGGCGCGTTCGTAGCGGTCAACGTCCTGCGTGGTCGCCGTGCCCTTCACCCGCCCGACGACATCGGTGTGCTCGAGCTCGGCGTGTTCGTCGTGGCGCCGGCCCTGCTGCCGCTCTGGTTCACCGACCGGGGCTGGGCGGGAGCGCTGGTCGTGATCGTCGTGAACGGCGCGCTGTTGGGTGTGGCGTACGTCGTCACCTCGTACGGACTGCTGCCGGCGCTGCGTGTCGGGTTCGTCCAGGCCGTTCAGCAACTCCGCACCGTGACCCAACTCGTCGCGCGTGGGCTGCCCCTGCTGCTGCTGATCACCGCCTTCGTCTTCCTCAACGCCGAGATGTGGCAGGTCGCCCACGACTTCCCTCCGGCGTACTTCGCCATCACGGTCGGTTCCATGGTCGCGCTCGCGCTGTCGTTCCTCGCCTTGCGGGTGCCGAAGGAGATCGTCGGCCTCGCCCGCTTCGACACCTGGGAGCAGTGTCGTGAGTACGCTCGTCGGACCGATGCGCCGATCGTCGACGATCTGCCCGACCTCGACGGCATCCCGCCAGCACCCGATCTGGCTCGCGTCGAGCTCGTCAACGTCGGCATGTTGCTGACGATCAGTCAGGCGGTGCAGACGATGCTGGTCGGCACGATTGCCGGTGTCTTCTACGTGGGGTTCGGCCTCCTCGCCGTGCGGGCCGACACGATCCTGCAGTGGACCACCGCCGACCAGATCGACCCGCTGGCGACCGTCGGCTTTCTCGGTGACGAGGTCGTACTGACGTGGGAGCACCTCGCAGTGGCGGGGTTCGTCGCCGCGTTCTCGGTGTTGCAGTTCGCCGTCGCCAGCGTCACCGACGACACCTATCGGAACGAGTTCCACGACGACGTCGCAAGCGACGTTCGGCAGGTCCTCGCCGTTCGGGCGATCGTCAGGGCGACCTCGGATCGTCAGTCGTCGGTGAACTCCCCGGCGGCCGACCGAGCCGGCCGGCCGAGTATCAGCTGAGTGCGCAGACCGACGAGCCGATCGATCGTCGGTTGCAGTTCGGCGAGCACGCTCTCGCCCTCGCCGCGTGGATCGTGCCACACGCGTGCGCCCCACGACGAGGCGACATCGAGATGGAGCGCCAGGGTCGGATCGGCGTCGGATTCGACGAGCGATGCCAGCGCGGCGGCGTACTCGTCGAGCACGTCGGCCGCACGCCGGAACGTGGTCGCCCCGACGGCGCGGGCTGCTGGTTCGTGGCGAACCCTCAGCCCGTTGAGTAGCGGAGCGAGGAGCTCGCTGGACACTCGCAGAGACCGCAGCGGTCGGCGCGGCGCCGACACCAGCCGGACCAGGTCGCGGGCATCGATACCGAGGTCGCGAGCGTGCTCGACCATGGCCAGCCGCATGGGCCCCGATCGTACCGGGCGACCTGCTCGCGGCTCGCTCACGCTGGACCGATGACCGCACTGCGCACGAACGTGGAGGTCCTGCCGAGCAACTGGCGCGCGCAGGTGCTCGCACTGGCCGAGGAGCGCGATGCGGTGATCCTCGCCCACGACTACCAGTTGCCCGACATCCAGGACATCGCCCATCACACCGGCGATTCGCCCGGCCTGTCACGGGTGGCCGCTGAGGCCGAGCAGTCGACGATCGTCTTCTGCGGCGTGCGTTTCACGGCCGAGAAGGCCAATATCCTCAGCTACGACAAGACAGGGCTGATCCCCGACGAGCGAGGCGGGTGCAGCCTCGCCGAGACGATCACCGCGGATCAGGTGAGGGTGCGATCCTGTACGACGGGCTCGGTCGCAGGGTGATGGAGGGCGTGCACCCGCTGGAGGATCTCGCACCCCGCGACGTGGTCGCCGCGACGATCAGCCGACGGATGGCAGAAGCGCCCGGCGGCGTCGGAGACCATGTCTTCCTGGACGCCACCCACCTGGGCGAGGGCTTCGACGAACGGTTTCCGTCGATCACCCAGTCGTGCTTGGCGGTGGGCGTCGACCCGGCACGAGACCGGATCCCGGTCGCGCCCGCGGCGCACTACGTGTGTGGCGGTGTCCGGCCGATCTCGGTGGGTCACCGAGATGCCGGCGCTCTACGCGATCGGCGCAGTCGCTTGGACCGGCGTGCACGGTGCGAGCCGTCTGGCATCGAACAGCCTCACCGAGGGCGTCGTCGCCGGTACCCGCGTGGGGACGGAGACCGTGCTGCGCTTCCCGTCGCGGTCGATGTCGGGTCCGACGCCGGGCGCAGCTACGACGCTCCCCTTCGCAATCCGGCTCAGCGCGTCGAGCTGCGTTCGGTGATGTCGAACCAGGTCGGCGTGTTGCGGACGCCCTTGGGTCTCGACAGCGCGATTCGTCAGCTGCCAGCGTTGGCGGCGTCTTCCTCGGTCGGGGTGGCCGGTTTGCGAGCCGCGTGGGAGGCGACCAACATCCTCACGGTCGCGGCCGCGGTTGCGAAGTCGGCGCTCACCCGGACCGAGAGCCGCGGTTGCCATCGCCGCGACGACCATCCGGCGCCTCGTGACGCATGGCTCATCCACCTCGACGTGCGCCTGACGATCGACGGCGGGCTGGCCGTGACGGGCATCCCGCACGTCTGACCGGCCGACGGCGATGACGCCGACCGGTCAGACGACCGGTCAGGCGATCGGCTTGCGGTAGCACATGCTCGTCGCGGGGGAGTCGAGGTATTCGCCCCACGCCTCGCAGCGTTGGAATCCGGCCGTCTCGTACAAGCTGATCGCCGCGGGCTGGCGTGGACCCGTCTCGAGCTTCAGCTCGGTCATCCCGAGTCGGGTTGCCGCCAGCTCCAGCTGGTCGAGCAACGCCGCTCCGATCCCGCGGCCGCGAACGGTGGGATCGACGAACATCCGCTTGACCTCACCTACGTGCGGTTCGATTCGCCGCACGGCTCCGCACCCGACGAACGCTCCGTCGTACCACGCTCGGACCATCCGACCGCTCGAGCCGGTGACCTGGTCGTTCGACACGGAGAAGTGGGTCTCGTTGGGTTCGATGGCGACCGAGGCGAGCTCGTGGTCGAGGCGCGACACGAGGTCGAGCGTGTCGGGATCGGAAAGATCTGTCGCTTCCATCACCAGCGGTGGCGGCGGTGATGCGAACCCGAAGGCGTACGACGACGCGCCGTGGCGCTCGAGGAACTCGACGCGGCGAACGGCATCGTCGAGATCGGGGATGGTGCCGGAAGCGACCGTCCAGAGCGCTACTCGCTTGGCGTCGGTCTCGAACCACTCGGCCCGACGGCGGAAGAAGTCGACGTGTTCGGTCCGATAGACGTACGACTTCAGCGTCGTCACCGACTCCCACACGCTCATGTTCACCAGTTGCAGCGGGTTCGGGAAGATCTGGATGTCGGTCGCGTTCCCATCGTCGGTCTGCAACCGCCAGACGAAGCCCGGCGCCGCATCGGCGGCGGCATTGATCCGGTCGAGATTGTCCATGAACTCGCCGACGAGCGGATCGTCGGTCGGTGCTCGCATCGTGCCGATGTTGATCTGCGCCACCTGGATCCGCACGGGCCGAACGATACTGTCGGCGCCGTGTTCGACTTCCACCCGATCTCGGCCGGCACTCGCCGACGTCTGATCGCCGCCGACCTCGACCCGACGCGGTGGCGGCGCTCGTGCGGATGGCCGTGCAGCAGGATCTGATGGGTGGGATCGACGTCACGTCGACGGCGACGATCCCCGTCGGCCAGCGCAGCGTCGCCACCTTCGGCGCCCGCCAACACGGTGTCGTCGCAGGGTTGCCGATCGCCGCCGCCGCGATCGAGGCGGTCTGTGGCGGTGAGGCCGGTGAGTTCGAGTACCTCGTGGCGGACGGATCGCGTGTCGGGCCCGGCGAGGCCGTCGCGCGCGTCACCGCACCGACGCGCCGGCTGCTGACGGCCGGGCGGTCTGCGCTGAACCTGCTGTGTCATCTGTCGGGCGTGGCGAGCCTCATCCGACGATAGGCGGACGAACTGGACGGTATGCCGGCCACCGTGCGGGACGCCCGCAAGACGACACCGGGCCTCCGTGCCGTGGAGAAGTACGCGGTGCGCTGCGGAGGCGGGCGACAGAACCGCCGGATGGGTTTGTCGGACATGGCTCTCGTCCAGGACAAGTCACCTGGCGGCAGCGCTCGGCGTGGCCGAGGCCTACGCCGTTGGTACGAGCGCTCGAAGCGTCGATTCCGGTCGAGATCGAGGTCGACACGCTGGACGGACTCGCCGACGCCATCGCCGACGGAGCCGACGAGGTGTTGATCGACAACTTCGACACGCGTCGCATGCGAGATGCGGTGGCGTGTCGCGACGAGCATGCGCCGGGGTGAAACTCGAGGCGAGCGGTGGCCTGACGCTCTCGGTCGCCCGTTCGATGGGTGAGACCGGCGTCGACTGGGTCGCGGTCGGCGAGTTGACCCATTCGGCGCGCGTGCTCGACCTCGGCCTCGACTTGCAGGTCGTGCTCTGACGCCGCCGCATCGACAGTCGCACGCGGGGGTCAGTACACGCCCAGCACGTCGGCGACGACGATCAGGTCGGTGGCGGCGGGGAGACCGACCTGGGGCTGGCCCGCGTCACCCCATGCGTCGCCCGGGGGGACGACGATGACGCGCCGGGTGCCGGGTGTGGCGCCCTGGATGCCCTCGAAGATGCCCGGTAGCGTCGCCGGCTCGGGTCCGACCATCAGCGCGGGGTCGAGCTGGACGACGAGCGGGGTCCGTTGATCCCACCCGTTGAACAGGACGACCTCGTTGTCGCCGCGCACCAGCAGGATCGTCATCACCACGGTGGTCCCGACCTCGGCTGGGCGTCCTTCACCCTCGATCAGGTCGGTCGTCGTCACCTCGGTGGCACCGACCGAAGGTTCCAGATCGAGGTCGAGCGGTGCATCCTCGGGGACGACGAGCGGTATCACGGCCTGCACGTCGATGACGTAGGTCAATGCGTCACCGGCGCGGATGGTGTCGTTGCCTACGGGAGGATCGTCGCCGTACGCGAGCGTTGCCGGTACGTCGATCCGGAGCAGTTGCCCGGCGCGCACGCCGACCAGACTCTGGTCGAGACCTGCGATCTCGGCGCCGCGACCGACGACCGGGAGATTGACCGGGAGACCCTCGCTGTAGGAGCTGTCGATCAGTGCGCCGTCATCGGAGCGGATACGCGTGTAGTGGTAGACGACGCCGTCGCCTGCGTTCGACGGTGCGCCCGTGCCTTCACGGAGTGTCCTGACGTCGAGCTGCGCCGGTACTTCGCAAGGTCGGATCGCGACCGGGACGGGTCCGTCGAGGTAGTCGGCGGGGTCGGGTTCGGTCTCGCACCGATCGCCGCCGACGCGAGCTTGCAGGGTGGTCGACGTCACTGCGGTGATGTCGGAGGTGGCGGCGGTGGCGGTCGCGCTCCCCTCCGAATCGTCGCCCGAACACGCCACGACCGCGATCGCACCCACCGCCAGGATCGCTGTCGACAGCCGCCGCATGGCTGCGCACGCTACCGGTTCAACCGGCTCGACGACCGGCGAGCCACGCCGCCTCGGCCTCGCCGAGCGGGGTCGACGCCGGGCCGTCGACGAACGGCCACAGCTCCTCCGCGATGCGGCGGTAGTTCCCGGTCGCACCGAGCTCGCCGAGCAGCGCGTAGAGGCCGAGATTGATCCGCTGGATGAAGACGAAGGCCCTCGGCACGGTGGCGTACTGGGCGATCGGGCTCGACCGGTCGAAGGTGTGACGCACGATGCTGCTGGCGTACGCGCCCGACCATGTCATCTCGCGGTCGGCGCTCACCGGCTCATAGAATTGCTGGAAGTACTCACCGACCGCGTCGGTGGTCACCGGGGCGTCGGCGCGGAGCATGCCGGCCTTCTCGACGATCGAGCGGAACTCGGCGACGTCGTGGTCGACCGCCGCCGCCTTCACCATGTGGGCGAACATGTTCATCTCGCCGGGGGTGAAGTGCTTCACGAGACCGAAGTCGAGGAACGTCACGCGCCCGTCGCCGTGGAACAGGTAGTTGCCGGGGTGCGGGTCGCCGTTGAACGCCCGCATCCGGTACAGGCTGCGGAACACGAAACGGAAGATCGTTTCCCCGGCGAGATCGCGCTCGTGCTGATCCCATGTCATCATCTCGTCCCACGTGGCACCGTTGACGAGTTCGGAGGTGAGCACTCGCCCGGTCGACAGCTCGCCGATCACGTCGGGGACGTGGATGAAGGGGTGGCCGCGGTAGAAGTCCGCGAACTCCCGCTGGTTGCGCGCCTCGAGCCGGTAGTCGAGCTCCTCGATCAGCCGTTCCTTCACCTCGGCGACCATCTCGTCGGGTTCGAGCCCGCCGAACCCCTGCTTGAGAAGGGTGCCGAGCATGCCGGCGCTGCGGAGATCGGACTCGATCGCCTCGTCGACGCCGGGGTACTGCACCTTGACGGCGACGGGGATGTCGACGGCGGTGTCGGGGTGGCGGGCGATGGCGCGGTGGACCTGCCCGATCGAGGCGGCGGCGATCGGGTCGGGGTCCCATTCGAGGAACGTCTCGTCGGGCGGGCGCCCGAGCTCGTGCTCGACCACACCGGCCGCGAGCTCGGGCGACATCGGTGGCGCGCTCGACCGGAGCTGGGCGAGCGCCATCCGGAGCGGCTCGGGCAGGCCCTCGTCGACGTAGCTCGCCATCTGGCCGAGCTTCATCAACGCGCCCTTCATCTGGCCGAGCTCCGCAGCGACGGCTTCGGCGGTCTTCAGTTGTCGGGCGTCGTCGAGCTCGACCCGCCGCTCGGTCGATGCGAACACCTTCCGAGCGGCGGTCGACGCGTGTGCCACGCCCACCTTGGCGCCGAGCTTGGCCACCTTGGCGGAACGTCCCGCCCACGATCGTCGCATCACGACGGTCGAGGGTACGGCCCGGCGAGGCCGAACCGCACCCAAGATGACCGCGTCGGTCAGGTCGGCGCGAAGATCGCCGTCAACGCCGGGTCCTGCACGCGGATCTGGCCCGAGGACTCGTTGCACACGAGGTTGACGGTGAGCAGGTTGCCCTCGGTCACGTTGAACCCACGGGTGCCCGACGAGATGTGGAACTGTCCGTCGGCCAGGGTGACGATCTGCAAGAAGTCGAAGTCGACTGTGGCCCCATCGGTGATCGAGCACCGGACGACCGAGTCGCCGGCGCCGGCGTCGACTTCGAGGAAGTGCATGCTCGAGTTGACGACGACGATCCCGTCGGCCGGCGGTACGAGGCTGACGGTCTGGACGACCTCGTCCGGCCCGGCCAGGAAGATGAGGGCGTCCCCGCCTGCGAACGCAGCGACGCTGTTGACGAGGGGAGCGACCGCTGCCTCGAGATCGGACACCCGAGTGTCGAGTGCATCGGTGACGGCGTCGGCTTCGGACTTCTGGTAGTAGCGGTCGTCGTGGTTGTGGTCGTCGTAGACGCCCATGACGTCGATGACCACCGAGACGGTGCCGAACCTGTTGTACACCTTGAACTTGCCGGTGTCGTCGAGGGTGACGTTGACTGCGTTCGGGATCGGCGGTGCCCCGGGCGTGGGGTTGAGGTTCGCGGTGCCCGGGACGGCGGCGTCGGCTGGGTAGAACCGCAGGTTGGTCTGCTGGGTTGCACCCACCGCCGTGACGTTGACGGCGAGACCGGCGGTGCCGGTCGGCAGATCGCAATCGCCGACCATGCCCCACCCGTCGAAGGTGGCCGAGGTGTCGGGGCCGATCCCGGCGGGTCGGTTGTCGGCGAGGCGGCAGGGCTCGTCGAGCGGGATGTAGACCGGCTTCTCTCCCGAGTCGGTGACTGCGTGGGTGATGCCGATGCCTCCGGCCCCGAGGGAGACGGCGACGGCGGCGCCGACGGCAGCCCAACGACTGCGAGTGGCGGAGATGTTCATAGGACGCTCCTTCTGTTGCGGAGCGTCCATCCTCGCGCACTCTCGATCGCCCCCGAACCAGCGGAACCCCCGGTGTCTCGCGACGAGTTCGAGCTCTCTGCAACGGACTCCGATCGGCATCACGCCGAGCGGCTCCCCCTTCGCACGACCGTCTCGCAGAGGAGGCCTCCCGGCGCGGGTGTCAGCACATGACGATCACGTTGAAGAATGTGTCCTCGAGTGCGTTGCTCGAGTTGGTGACGCGAACGCCGACTCGCTCGGCACCGCCGAAGCCGGCTTCGGCACTGACGTCGCGTGTCCCGGTGAACACGAGGTCGCTCGTCGCGACCGCGCACTGGCTGACGTCACGATCGAACGTCAGGGTGTAGTTGCCGGTGGAGTTGCGCGTCGAGGACACCAGTCCTTCCGCGCCTCTGAAGACATCCCCGGAGGAGTCGATGGTGGCAAAGAGTCTCGCCGGATAGCGGTCGTCATGGGTGTGGTCGTCGTAGTAGCCGACGACGTCGATGATCACTGCCACCACGCCGAACGCGTTGTACACGCTGAACTTGCCATTCGACGCGTTGAGGCCGACGTTGACGGCGTTGGGGGTGGGAGGTGCGCCGGGCGTGGGGTTGAGGTTGGCGGCGGTCGGCAGGTTCGCGCCCTGGGGGAAGAACCGAAGGTTGGTCTGCTGCGACGCACCGACTGCGGTCACGTTGAGGACCAGTCCGGTGATGTCGCTCGGGAGGGTGCAATCGCCGAGGGTGCCCCAACCGTCAAGCGTGTAGGTCTCACCGGGGCCGATCCCGGTGGTGCGGGACCCGACCGTGTCGGGCGCCGGGCGAGTGTCGGCGAGCCGGCAGGGTTCGATCGGGAAGAATGCCGAGACCGGGCCGTCACCCGAGTCGGAGGTGGCGTGGCTGATGCCGATGCCACCAGCGCCGAGGGTGACCGCGATCGCAGCGCCGATCGCAGCCCAGCGTGAACGTGAGATTGCTTTCATGGGTCCGTCTCCTTGTCGGTTCATCACCATCTTGGCCCAGTGCGCGAGAACGAGAGCGATTGGTGCCGCGCCGGGGGGCTCCGGTGCCGTGCGGAAATCTGAACGCATGGCGGAGATGCGCATCGCGGTCCCCGGCGAGAGCAGCGTCTCATTCGGGGTCAGACCCCGAATGAGACGCTGCTCGAATGGATCGTGTCAGCTCACTCGTCGAGTGGGATGAAGATGATCGGGCCGCGGAGGCTCGGATCGGGCACGAAGATCGCCGTCAGGTTGGGGTCGACCACGGTCACCGCATTCGCCGAATCGCGCTTGCACACCAGGTGGTAGGTGTGCTCGTCGACGATCGGCGGAGGAACGATGAGACCGGCGTTCACGGTGATCCCACGCGTTCCCGCAACCGACATTCTGTTGTTGGTCTCCATGATGCCGATCTGCGTCGCGGTGGTGTCGACGGTCGTTCCGGACGTGATCGAACAGGTCAGCCCGGCGCGGCCGGCCACTGTGCCTTGCGCAGTCACGGAGGAGTTCAGGATCACGCGACCGGAGGTCGGCGTCTCGACGGTGACGGTGGCCAGCACCGTATCGGCGCCCAGCGCCGCTGAACTGTCGTCGCCGTCTTGAGCTGCTTTGACCTCGTACGTCTTCGTCAGGTAGCGATCGTCGTGATTGTGATCGTCGTAGTAACCCATCACGTCGATGACGGTGGCGACGGTGCCGAACCGGTTGTACACCTTGAACTCGCCGGAACCGTCGAGGTCGACGTTGACCGCGTTCGGGGTCGGCGGGGCCCCCGGCGTCGGGTTCAGGTTGGCAGTCTCGGGCACCGGCTTGTCGGCCGGGTAGAACCTCAGGTTCGTCTGCTGTGTCGCACCGACGGCGGTGACGTTGAGGGCGAGCCCGGTCGTCCCGGCCGGGAGGTCGCAGTCGCCGACCATGCCCCAACCCGAAAGCGTGATCGAGCTGTCGGCCCCGATGCCCCCGGGTCGGTTGTCGTCGAGCCGGCACGGTTCGATGGGGACGTAGATCGGTCGTTCACCGGACGATGTGGTTGCATGGGTGATGCCGATGCCCCCGGCGCCGAGGGTGACTGCGACGGCGGCCCCCACGGCAGCCCAGCGGCTGCGGGTCGATGTCATGTTCATGGATGATGTCTCCTTGTTGCTGAAGACTGCATCCTCTCCCGCCCTGGGCGGTCATGTCGACCGATTAGCCGCGCAGCGAGGTCGCACGCGCGACTGCTTTCGCCGATGCCGTGTCATCTCAGGGCGTCGGAAAGATGGGCACGGTCGTCTGGGACAAGCTCAGCGAGCTCGTTCCGGTAGCGGTCGCGCGATCGACCGTACGCCGAACGGCAGCCGAATGGCACCGCGGACGTTCCTGAGCGTTCCCTCGTGATCGTGCATGAGATGAATCGACGGCATCCGTTCTCGCTCGACGGTATGTCGACTGGATTGTCACCGGGTGGGACCGTCGCCGACTCGTCAGCGGGTCAGCAGCGAGAACCTTGCCGCTCGACGTCTTCGTCGAACGCGAATGCGTCGCGCGCACCGAGCTCGCGCATCAGGACGAACGATGTCCAGTCGACGAGGCTCATTTTGGCGATGGCTGGCGGACACGAGTGCAGTGGCGGCGCGTCGATGGAGCGCTCGTCGACCCACGTGATGTCGAGGAGCGGCAGGATGTCGTCGAGCAGTGTCCTGGTCGCGTGCATGTCGGGCGGGTGTTGCACCAGGGTGGCGATCTCGGTGACGACACGGGCTGTGGGCCGCACGCGAACGGATCATCGACCGACGATGGAGGAGCGCCGACCACACGGTCGCGGCCGAGTCGTGGTTGGCGTCATCCGCATCGAGTACGGCACATTGCCGAGGTGTCGACGAAGACCGCCGGCGTCATGCGGGAAGGCGTCGACGAGCGGCGTCGTCGAGCGCGGCGTCGTGCGCCGTCAACCTTCGGCGAGCCGGATCTGTACGCACCGATCGCTCGAGCTCGTTCGAGGTCCTGATCGCGCTGTTGTCGATCGGGGATCGTGTCGAGCGCATCTCGGAACACCGCCGCCCGTGACCCGAGCCGAGCAGCAGCGCGGCGTCGCAGGCGCCTCCTCCTGCTCGACGGTCATCGAGGTCTGCGTCCGGATCATGACTGCGAAGCGAGGCGGACCGTCGCCGGCGCGGCCCCGGATCACCGGGGCCGCGCCAGTTCGGTTCGGGTACTCAGGACTAGAGGCGGTTCGCCGAGAACACCACGGTGAGAGCCGACTGCTGCACGATGGCATCTCCATCGACACCTGTGTCCTGTCGACAGTTGTGATAGAGGGTCACCGTGCCGGCCGAGACCGGGATTCCTCCGGTCAGCGCGAAGTTGGTGATGTACGCCCCTCCGAGGAACTGGACGCCGGTGACCACCGGCCCCTGCGTGGTGGGTGCGGTGCCGACCGAGCACACCACGCTGGTGCCATCCTCACCGACGAGCTGACTCGTCGCGTTGATGATGAGATAGCCATCCGCGGGGACGGTCACCTCCAACGACTGAAGATCCGTGATGTCGGGGTTGTCCAGCGGCACATTGATGTTGACCGTCGAGTAGTCGACTCCTGCACTCGCCGCGTGCGCAGCATCGGCCTCGCTCTTGGTGTAGACGTCGGCGGAGTTCGCCTTGGGAGCTACCGCTGCGTCCACTTCGGCCTCGGTGTAGTAGCGGTCGTCGTGGTTGTGGTCGTCGTAGACGCCCATCACGTCGATGACGACGGCGACGGTGCCGAACCGGTTGTACACCTTGAACTTGCCGGTTGCGTCGAGCGCGACGTTGACGGCGTTCGGGATCGGCGGTGCCCCTGGGGTCGGGTTCAGGTTTGCGGTACCCGGAACGTCGGCGTCAGCGGGGTAGAAGCGGAGGTTGGTCTGCTGGGTGGCGCCGACGGCCGTCACGTTGAGGGCGAGTCCGGAGGTGCCGGTGGGGAGGTCGCAGTCGCCGACCATGCCCCAGCCGTCGAAGGTGGCCGAGCTGTCGGCCCCGATGCCACCGGGGCGGTTGTCGGCCAGGCGGCAGGGTTCGTCGAGTGGGATGTAGACCGGTTTCTCGCCGGACGATGTCGTTGCGTGGGTGATGCCGATGCCTCCGGCTCCCAGTGTGACGGCGACCGCGGCTCCGATCGCTGCCCATCGGCTTCTGCTCACTGCTGTCCTCATGTGGCTGTTCCCCATTTCCTGGCTGGCTGGAACGGCCATGCTCCCACCCGTGCCCGACGACTGAGACAAGGCGACGTGAGTGATCGTCACGCTTTCGTCAAAATCGCCGCGATAACGCGCGAAGTCAGGAACCAACGCTGACGATGTGCCACTCCCAATGGGGACCGACGTCGCATCGACGTCACGGAAGGGTCACGGAAGGGTCAGGACAGGGTCGCTCGCACGAGCACCGAGTCGATCGCACGGATCAGCTGTGGTACGAAGCGCTGAGCGTTTGCGACCACCGCATCGTGGGCGCCCTCGACGCGGTACACGTCGGCGTGGGGGATCCACTCCCACAGCTTGGCCTGACGACGGAGCGGGACAACGGGATCGTCCATCGTCACGACCACCGAGGTCGGCACGTCGACGTCGTGGATCCAGTCCGACGACGAGAACGAACCGATCGCCTTGCCCGCCTCGAGGATCGCGCGCCAATCGTGCATCGCCACCTGTTCGGCCGCCCAGGGGCCCCACATCTCCGAGCGGCGTTGCAGGTAGACCTGGTCGCTGATCCAGTCGCGCGCCTGCGCCGGCGTGAACCTGGCGAGCGCCGCGAGGCCGGTGAGCCCGACGAACGACAGACGCTCGGGGCGACGCCCGGCGAAGTACGGCGCCGTCGCGCAGAGCACGAGCCCGTCGACGCGATCGCGGTGGCGCTGCCAGACGAGCTGTGCCACCGGCCCACCCATCGAGTACCCGATCGGGATGAACGTGTCGACGCCGAGCTCACTCGCGATGAGGGCGACGTCGTCGGCACAGTCCTCCAAGCGGAACGTTCGCTTGCTGCGCAGCCCGCGACCGTGGCCCCGGTGATCGTAGGCGATCACGCGGTAGCGGTCGGCGAGCGGTCGATAGCACTTGAACCAGTTGAGGTCGGCCGTGGCGGTCCAACCGTGGAGCAGCACGATCGTCGGAGCGCCGGGAGGGCCGGGCATGTCGCGCACGAAGACGGGACCGAGGTCGGGGAGTTCGAGATCGCGGCCTGCGGGCAGGTTGGGCGCAGGGGCGTCGGCCGCACCGAACGACAGATCGCTATCACCGCTGCTCGCTTCGGTGCTGGTCAGAGCGGCTCCACCTTCAGTACCTTCACCGTGAGTGCACCGTTGGGTGCTTCGTAGGTGACGTCTTGGCCTTCGGTCGCGGTCTGGAGGACGGAACCGAGCGGGCTCGACGGGCTGATCACGTCGGCACCGTCGATCTGCTCTTCGAGGTTGCCGACGACGTATCGCTCCGCCATCTCGACGGGGTCGCCGTCGTACAGGATCGTGAACACCTTCTGGTCGGCGACGATCTCGGCGTTCTCGAGCATGTGCTCGAGTTGGCGGATCCGGCCCTCCATGTGGCCCTGCTCGTCCTTGGCCGCGTGGTAACCGGCGTTCTCCTTGAGATCGCCTTCCTCGCGTGCCCGCTCGATCTTCTCGGCGACCTCGATGCGGCCGCGCGTGGTCAGATCGTCGAACTCCGCCTTCAACCTGTCATACGCGGCACGGGACAGCTTCTGGGTCGCCATACCCCGTCCAGCCTACCGACCCCCCCGTTCTGTCTGCCCGTAACCGTTCGACACCCGGTTCCAAGCAGACAGTTCAGATCGCCGCCGGAACCGTCTGCCCGTAACCGTTCGATACCCGGTTCCAGGCAGACAGATCGGGTGTTGGCGGGTCAGTCGTAGGTCAGTCGTAGGTGCGGAGTTCGACCGTGTTGCCGTCGGGGTCGGTCACGTACACCGATCGACCGTCGCCGCGCGCGCCCCACCGTCGACCCGGTCCGTCGACGACCGTGAACCGGTCGTCGGCCGCGATCGCGTCGACGTCGTCTCGGTCGACCACCAGGCAGACGTGGTTGAGGTTCTCGCCTGTGCGTTCGACGCCGAACAGGTCGATGACGCACCCCTCGTCGACGCGAACGGAGGGGAACGGCACCTCGCCCGCACGCCACTCGTCAACGCGTTCGGGGGCCAGCCCGAGCAGATCCGTGTACCAGTCGAGCGATCGCTCGACATCGCCGACGTTCAACACGATGTGATCGAGCGCTCGGATCCGGACCATCACCTGGGACCGTAGCTCCCCGAAGCTCTAGATTCGATGGCCATGTCAGCACACAGGATCGCAGTGATCGGCGGCGACGGGATCGGTCCGGAGGTCACGGCCGAAGCCATCAAGGTGATGGAGGCGGCCGGGGTCGAACTCGACGAGACCAACTTCGATCTGGGTGGCGCCCGCTACCTCCGCGACGGCGAGATCCTGAGCGACGCGACCCTCGACGAACTGCGCCGGTTCGACGCGATCCTCCTCGGCGCGGTCGGCACGCCGGACGTGCCACCCGGCGTGATCGAGCGCGGATTGCTGCTCAAGATGCGTTTCGAGCTCGACCTGTACGTCAATCAACGTCCGTTCTACGGCACCGCACCAGGGCACGACACACCCCACGGTTTCGTGGTGATCCGTGAGAACACCGAAGGGCCGTACGTGGGGGAGGGCGGCGTGCTGCGCAAGGGCACCGCCAACGAGGTCGCCACCCAGGGGTCGGTCAACACCCGCATGGGTGTGGAGCGTTGTATCCGCTACGCGTTCGAATTGGCGCAGCAGCGCGACCGCCGGCACGTCACCCTGGTGCACAAGACCAACGTGCTCACCTTCGCGGGCGACCTGTGGGAGCGCACGTTCCACGCCGTCGCCGTCGAGTACCCCGACACCGAGACCGCGTACAACCACGTCGACGCGGCGTGCATCTACTTCGTCCAGGACCCGCACCGCTACGACGTCGTCGTCACCGACAACCTCTTCGGCGACATCTTGACCGATCTCGGCGGTGCCGTGTCGGGCGGGATCGGCATCGCGTCGTCGGCCAACCTGAATCCGGCCAGGACCGGCCCGTCGATGTTCGAGCCGGTGCACGGCTCGGCGCCCGACATCGCCGGCACCAACACGGCGAACCCGATCGCTGCGATCCTCTCGGCCGCGCTCATGCTCGACTTCCTCGGTGAACCCGAAGCCGCATCGCGAATCCGCAGCGCGTGCGAGGACGCTGGTGGCGACAGCACCACCTCCGTGGGTGACACGATCGCCGCCCGAGTGAAAGACTGAGACGCATGCCCATCACACCCACCCCGAAGATCTGGATGAACGGCGACCTCGTCGACTGGGACAAGGCGCAGATCCACATCCTCACCCACACGCTCCACTACGGCATGGGGGTGTTCGAGGGCATTCGCGCCTATGAGACGTCACAGGGGCCGGCCGTATTCCGGTTGACCGAGCACATCGAGCGGCTGCACAACTCGGCGAAGATCCTCGGGATGGAGATCCCGTACTCGGTCGACGAGCTGATCGAGGCGACCAAGGCGACGGTCGCGTCGACCGGCCTCGGGTCGTGCTACGTGCGACCGATCGCGTACTACGGCTACGGCGAGATGGGTCTCAACACGATGCCCTGCTCGGTCGACGTCTCGATCGCCTGTTGGCCCTGGGGCGCGTACCTCGGCGACGATGCGGTCACCAAGGGCGTGCGGCTCAAGACGTCGTCGTGGACCCGCCACGACCACAACATCATGCCGCCCGCGTCGAAGACCACGGGCAACTACGTCAACTCCTCGCTGGCGAAGGTCGAGGCTCTCAAGGCCGGTTATGACGAAGCCCTGATGCTCGCGCCGAACGGGTTGATCGCGGAGTGCTCCGGCGAGAACGTCTTCGTGAGCCGCCGCGACAAGCTGATCACCCCCCCGCTCTCGGCCGGGGCGCTCGAGGGCATCACCCAGAACACGGTCATGACGCTCGCACACGATCTCGGCTACGAGTGCGTGAGCGACAACCTCGCCCGCTCCGACATCTACATCGCAGACGAGATGTTCCTCGTCGGCACCGCCGCCGAGGTGAGCTCTGTCAACTCCGTCGACGACCGTTCGATCCCGTGCCCCGGTGAGAAGACGCTGGCGATCGCTCAGCTGTACGGACGCGTCGTGCGCGGTCAGGAAGACCGCTACAAGGACTGGTGCGAGCTCGCCGTCTGACGAGTTGTGCCAGGCACAACTCGTCAGGTCAGCGCGGAACGCAGCATTGCGACGAACAGATCGCGATCGACAGACGTAACGACCGACGCGTTCGGCTCACCTCCCGTGAATCCGAGTAGGTCCATCACGACCATTCCTCGGGTCAGTGCGCTGTCGGTCTCGACCCGAAGGTTGAGGTGCCGCACCTCGGTGGCGATCGAGGGGTCGATGGCGTAGGCCATCGCGATCGGGTCCGGCAGGTCGAAGCCAGTGAGCTTGGTCTCGGTCGCGCAGAACTCGGCGACGACCCTCTGGATGTCGATGCAGAACTCGGCGACCGGATTCCCCGATACCCGCAGCTCGGCAGCGAGCTCGGGCTCGATCACCGCGAAGTGCCGAGAGACATCCCACCCCACGAACTCCAGCGCCAGATCGGAGTCGAGCACGGCCGCGACGGCGTGCGGGTCGGCCCACATGTTGAACTCGGCGACCGGCGTCACATTGCCGATGTGATCGGCCACCGCGCCCATCACCACCGTTCGACCGATCCGCGTCGGCAGTGACGGGTCACGCTCGAGGGCGCGGGCGATGTTGGTCAGCGGGCCGAGCGTGACGAGCGTGAGCCCGTCCGCATGGTCGTGCGACGCCCGAAGCAGAGCATCGACGGCATCGTCACCGTCGGGAGCGCGGCCCCGGAGCGGCAGCCCGATGTCGCCCATGCCGTCGCCGCCGTGGACGTTCTGGGCGGTCTCGAGGGCGATCGTCAGGGGTGCCGCCTGGCCCACGTGGACGGGGACGTCCGAACGGCCGACCAGCTCTCGCGTGTACAGAGCGTTCTGGACGGCCATCTCGAGCGGCACGTTCCCCGCCACCACCCCGATACCGACCACGTCGATGTCGGGGTGGCGCAGCGCGATGACGAGCGCGACCGCGTCGTCGCTCGCCGTGTCGGTGTCGATGAAGAACGGTCGCCCGGTCATGCAGCGACGACGGTACGCCACCCGCCGCTCAGTCTTCGGGTCCGCAGGTGGACCGCGGTCGGTCCACCTCGAGCGAGCTCGCCGGCCGCTCCGGCCAACCGTCGACCGGTCACCGCTCCTCTGCGACGAGCCAGCCGTCCTGCAGGCTCTCCTCGGCAAGCTGGAAGTCGCGAAATGGCCGATCAGCGATGCGAGGACGCGGCCCGAGTGTTCCCGGACCAAACGCTCGAAGCGCGCTCGATCCTCAGGTGGGGTCTTCGGCGCGCTGCTCCGCCGGGGATCTCCATCAGCGAGGGGACCTCGATGCGACTCCACTTCGCGGTCGAGATCTGGCCGGCGAGCTCCTGAGCTCGCTCGACGCTGTCGAGGTCGACCATGTAGAAGCCTCCGAGCACTTCTTTGGTCTCCGCGGTCTCCGCGAACGGCCCGTCGGTGACCACCTGCTCACTGTTGCCTAGCGTCACCGTGGTCGCCGTCTCGACTCCCTGCAACGGCTCGCCGGAGATCATCTCGCCGCCATCGACGATGCGTTGCGCGAAGGCAAGTAGTCGCTCATCATCGCCTCTTGGTCGGCCTGGCCCAGGCCGGACTCTCGGCCCGGCTCACCGTAGATCAAGAGCATGGACTTCACGGCGGATCCTCCTGATGTGCGGCCCGCGATCCCGGGCGTTCACGACGAAGACGAACTGACGCGGCCGCGATCGACAGCTTCGCAGGATTCCTGCGCACATCGTGCGCCGCCCAGCGCTCGGGTTTCGGGCGGTGAGTGTCTGGGCAGGTCCATCCCATCAGGTCCATCCCATCAGGTCCATCTCATCAGGTCCATCTCATCAGGTCCATCTCATCAGGTCGATCCCATCAGGTCCATCCCATGACGTCCGGCAATGCAGAACGACTCGAGGGCGAGGTGCTCGGCGAGCAGATCGGCGACGATTCGCTGCGCGGAACGGAAGACCTTCCTCACCGGCGGCCGCTCGGGGTGAACGATCCGAACCTGCCGGCGCACAACACACCTGGTGGCGCCCAACGACGTCGCGTTGCGCAAGGCCCGGAGCACCGAGGTGGCCGAGGTGGCCGAGGTGGGCGAGGTGGCCGAGGTGGGCGAGGTGGCCGATCCGTTCGTGGTCGGCGATCTTGTACCGCCCGACGGCGAAGCCGACGATGCTTGAGCTGAGGTCTCGGCACTCCACTTGGACGGTGATGGTCGTCCGGATGGACCTGCCTGAGCCGGCCCGACAACGAGAGTGGCCCCGGGCGGTGCGGCCGGCTTGCGCCAGCGCACCCACCCGGGGCTACCCGAAAGGTGGAGCGATCCACCACTGGTCGATCTTCGGGCGTTAGCCTGCGTCTCGACCTACACATCGCCCGTCGTGACCCCAAGGGGTTTCGGCGGGCGATGCCCTTTTCGGCCAGTCGACCGGCGAACCGGCCCTGATACCGTTCGACACGCTCCCACCGGTTGCCCGGCGGCAGATGCCGCCCCGACCACGACGACTGGCGAACCAGCCTCCGTCGCCGGAGTCGGAACCCGGTCTGCCGGTTGCCCGACCCCGTTGCTCCTCAGCCCCGTCGGTTGCCCGACACGGTGCCGCTCCGGACCCCGTCGGCCGGTTGCCCGACCTCCGTTGCCGGAGTCACCACGACCCCTTCGGTCGGTCACCCGACCTCCGTTGCCGAAGCTCGGGGCCCCGGTCTGCCGGTTGCCCAGCTCCGTCGGCCCCCGACGCCGTTCGCGTTGACCCGGTCTCCCGTGCCATCGCGATGGCGCCGCCGGAACGCTTCCGCCGAAGCAGTTGGGGTGCTTCGACCTCGTCGTCCCGGTGTGCTGGTCAGCTCGTCGTCGGCCCGGTTGCCCGGCGACTCGGTACTTCCCAGCGTGTGGCTTCTCGCCCCGTCCGGAACCGCTTCCGCCTCGTGGATCGGGCCCGTTCTCCGATTCGTTCCACCCGAAGGCTTCCCTCGTCGAACTCGGTTGCTCGATCCCGGTCGGCGTGCGCTCTCCGGTACGACGAACACAATCGCGAACACGAAACACCAGGTCAAGAGGTATTTCTGAATCCCCAGGGTTATCCACTGAACTTTTCGTTCGTCCCCAGAATTCTTGCGTCCGTCCACCGGTCGTGCACAGTGTTGTCCCCAGATTTCGAAGGTCGCGACCGCGTCGACGATGCGCCGACTGTCGATCCGCGCCGTGACGAATCCGGGGCTCACATTGACGATGTCCGAGCGAGGCGCTTGAATGGTCGCCGATGTGCAACGAACTCGCCATCGTCACCATTTGCTAGGGCACGTGCGACCCACGTGCTCGTCCTGCCGCCCACCGGGCGGCTTTTTTGTTGCCCACCGAAGGACACCCCATGAGCACCCCCGTAGAGATCTTCGACACCACCCTCCGAGACGGCCTCCAAGTCGAAGGTGTCTCGGCGACCGTCGACGACAAGCTCCGCATCGCCGAGCAGCTCGACTACCTCGGTGTCCAGTTCATCGAGGGCGGTTGGCCCGGCGCCAACCCGAAGGACATCGAGTTCTTCGCGCGCGCCGCGACCGAGCTCGACCTGAGCACCTCGACCTTCGTGGCGTTCGGGTCGACCCGGCGGCCACGCGGCAAGGTCGACGACGACCAGACGCTCCAACATCTGCTCGACGCCCGCACGGCGGCGGTGTGCATCGTCGCCAAGAGCTCCGACTATCACGTCACCCAGGCCCTCAAGACGACACTCGACGAGGGCGCAGCGATGATCGCCGACTCCGTCGAGTTCCTCCACGGCCACGGACGCCAGGTGCTCGTCGACATGGAGCACTTCTTCGACGGTTTCAAGGAGAACCCCGAGTTCTCGTTCCGGGCGCTCGAGGCAGCCGTGTTGAAGGGGGCGTCGCACGTCGTGCTGTGTGACACCAACGGTGGGTCGCTGCCGCACGAGATCGAAGAAGTCGTGTCGGAGGTGCACGCTCACATCGGCAACGACGTCACGATCGGCATCCACTGCCACGACGACACCGGATGCGCAGTCGCCAATTCGATGGCGGCGGTGCGCGGTGGCGCTCGCCACGTGCAGGGCACCCTGAACGGTCTCGGCGAGCGAACCGGGAACGCCAACCTCACCTCGATCATCCCGAACCTCCAGCTCAAGCAGGACTACACCTGCCTCCCGGAGGGGCGCATGCAACGTCTCACGATCGTCTCGCACCGCATCGCCGAGACGCTCAACCGCGCCGTGAATCCGCAGGCACCGTACGTCGGGTCGTCGGCGTTCGCCCACAAGGCCGGCCTCCACGTCAGCGCGATCGCACGGGCGAAGGATGCCTACGAGCACGTCGATCCGGAGTCGGTCGGCAACGGCACCAGGTTCGTGGTGTCGGAGATGGCGGGCAAGGCCACGATCCAGATGAAGGCCGATGATCTCGGCATCGACATGGACGGCCCCGCCGTGCTCCAGGTGATCGACGACCTCAAGCGCCTCGAGCACGAGGGGTATCACTTCGAGGCCGCCGACGCCTCGCTCGAGCTCTTGATGCGTCGTGCCGCCGGATGGGAGCAGAACTTCTTCAGGGTCGAGTCGATGCGCGTCATCACCGACGAGATCGCGACCGGTGAGTTCAACACCGAGGCGACCGTCAAGGTGTGGGTCGGTTCGGGTGACGACGATCTCGAACGCCACGTCTTCACCGCCGAGGGCAACGGCCCGGTCAACGCCATCGACACCGCACTCCGGCGCGCTGTCCAGCGCGCCTACCCCCACCTCGCGAACGTCCACCTGACCGACTACAAGGTGCGCATCCTCGACGGCGGCGATGCCACGGGAGCGGTCACGCGGGTACTGCTCTCGGCGACCGACGGAGAGCGCGACTGGACCACGATCGGCGTCAGCGCCAACATCATCGAGGCGTCGTGGCGGGCGCTGGAGGAAAGCCTCGTCTACGGATTGCTGCACGCCCCCAGCTCCTGATCGTTTGCGCGAACGCTGAGGAGGGTAGGCCTCCGGTATGAGCGCGCAGCCCGAACCACTGACGAACACCGCACCGCGCGGAGCGTCATCGCTCGCCGAGATCCTCGACCTCGCCGCCGAGCAGGGTCACAACGAGGAGTTCGTCGCCGTGATCGAGGACCGACTGCCACGTCTGCGGTGTCCGCACTGCGGCCTGCTCGGAGAACCGGCAGCGACCGCACTGCTCTGGGCGACACGCCTCGAAGGAGCCAGCGATCCGGCCGACATGGCCTATGTGGCAGCGTTGCGGTGTTCTCGGTGTCGGGCGACCGGGGTGTACATCGCGCAGTACGGACCCGCGGCCGGTGCCGCCGACGCCGCCGTTCTGCCCCTCCTCCAGGAACCGGGCGCACCCGACCGTGCACCCGATCGAGACTGACGTCACGAGTCGTAGCGACCGATCCGCGTCGGCACGGCCGATCGTTCCGGCCGATCGTTCGAGTCGGTCGTTCGAGTCGGTCGTTCCGCCATCGGATACCGGGCGGGTACGCTGACCCTCGCCATGGCAGCACCGAGATCCGCCCCCGCCGGCGCACGCGAATCGCGCTATTACACATCGCCGGACGTCGTGCCGGGCGCCTGGAAGCCCGAGCGCCCGGGCGTCGTCGAGGGGCAACAGCCCGTCGGTCCGGGCCTCGGTACACAGGGACCCGATCAGGGTTTCGCGCTGGCCCTCGCGCGACGTCTCGCTCCCAAGTTGCACCTCGACGAACGCGAACGGCTCGAGGACGTGATCCGTGGCTGCGTCGGCATCGCGCTGCGTCGCGCGTCATTGTTCGGTCGCGCTCCCGTGATCCACGACCTGACGGTCGCCTTCACGATCTGGGAGTTCTTCGAGGAGCAACCTCGGGACGACCTGCTCGAGCGCAGGATCGAGTTGTTCGAAGGTGTCGGCAACGTGCACCACCACTATGCGGAGGGTCGCGTGATCGCCGACATGGTGCCCGAGTCGACCCTGCGCATGTCGCCACAGCAGGTCACGTCGACGCATCCGGCGATCTGGCGTGAGCTGACCGGTGCCTGACCCACCGCCCCGGTCGTGAAACTCGTCAAAGCGCATCGGCGAACACCGGTGTTCGTGAATCCGCTTTGACCGAGTGTGCGACCGATGAGAACGTACCGATCGCTGGTCGTCGGCCAACGACGAGCAGTCGGTCCTGTCGGCCGTCGACCTCGGAGCCTCGCTCGTCGGTGCGTGAGCACGCTGTGCGCCACGTATCCTGCCCGCCATGGCCGCCGAGGAAGGCACCCCCGCACCGGGTTTCACCCTGCTCGATCAGCACGGGGACGAGGTCCGCCTCGAGTCGCTGCGCGGACGGCGGATCCTGGTGTACTTCTACCCCCGCGCAGACACGCCGGGCTGCACGACACAAGCGTGCGGTCTTCGCGACATTGCGGGCCAGATCGGCGACACTGCGATCGTCGGCATCAGCCCCGACACTCCGGCGAAGCTCGCGAAGTTCGACGACAAGTACGGGCTCGGTTTCACGCTCCTGAGCGATGCGGAGCACGAGGTCGCCGAGCGGTACGGCGTCTGGGTCGAGAAGAAGAACTACGGCAAGGTGTACATGGGCGTGCAGCGATCGGCGTTCCTCGTCGGCGTCGACGGCAGGATCGTTCGTGCGTGGCCGAAGATCAGCCCCAAGGACACTCCGACCGCGCTCCTCGACGCGCTCGACACAGCCTGATCGAGCCCGCAACTCACGTGCCGCCGCCGATCTGTCGCGTGGCGTGTTGGCGTCGGGTGACGGGTGGCGGTTCGGCCAGCTCGCCATCGCACCGATCCGTGCGGCCGCTCTGCGAACTCCGAGTTCTGTGGAAGCCGAACCGACCCGGCCGGGCGCTTCGGCTTCCACAGCATCCCGACGGAACGTCTGAGGTAGATACGGCAACTGATTCGGTCGCTTCGGCTTCCACAGAATCGCGACAGCGTCGGTCGCTCACTAGGCGCTCGCTGCGTGGGCTCGCAGATCGCTCAGGTCCACGTACTCGAGGGCTGAGACATGAGTGCTCTCCAGCACGACGGGGCACGCCCGACCGGCGTCGAGCGCCTCGGCCCAGCGGGTCGCGCAGACGCACCACTGATCGCCGTCGCTCAAGCCGGCGAACCCGAACTGGGGCATCGGCGTCGAGAGGTCGTTGCCGGCTTCCTTGGAGAACTCGAGGAAGTCGTCGGTGACCCGGCAACACACCACGTGCAGACCCGGGTCGTCGCCCCGATTCTCACAGCAACCGGTTCGGTAGTACCCCGTCATCGGGTCGTACGAGCACGGCTGGAGCTCGGTGCCGAGGACGTTGATCTGCTGCATGGGGAGGTACTACCACGTAGTGTCGCGATCATGTTCGATCCGGCCGTCGTGCCGCCCGTCCGCAGCGGTCCGCAACCCGCTCCGACCCTCGGTACGTCGCCGGCCACGAGGAACGCTGGGTGACCGTGGTGGCCGGATCGACCGACGCGTCACCCCTGGTCGGAGTGGTCATGGGATCGTCCAGCGACTGGCCGACGATGGCGAAGGCGGTCGAGGTGCTCGAGCACTTCGACATCGTGCACGAAGCGAAGGTGGTGTCCGCCCACCGGATGCCCGACGAGATGTTCGCGTACGCGGCGGCGGCGCGAGGTCGCGGTCTGAGGGCGATCATCGCCGGCGCCGGGGGCGCCGCGCACCTGCCCGGCATGCTCTCGGCGAAGACGCTCGTTCCGGTGCTGGGGGTGCCCGTCGCATCGCGACACCTGTCGGGGCAGGATTCCCTGCTCTCGATCGTGCAGATGCCGGCCGGGATCCCGACGGCCACGTTCGCGATCGGCGATGCCGGCGCAACCAACGCCGCGCTGTTCGCCGTTGCGATGCTGGCGGCGGACGACATGGCGTTGACCGAACGACTCCAGGCGTACCGGGATGCACGGCGCGAACAGGCCGCTCGTTCGACGCTCCCGCCGGAGTGAACCGGCCATGACCCGACCGATCGTTCCGCCGGCCACGATCGGCATGCTCGGCGGCGGGCAGCTCGGTCGGTACGCGCTGGTCGCGGCTCGCACGATGGGGTACCGGACGATGGTGCTGGATCCGGACTCGAACGCGCCCGCCGGTGCGGTCGCCGACGTCCACCTGGTCGCCGAGTACGACGACCCGGACGCGCTGGCCCAACTCGGAGACCAGTCCGACGTCGTCACGACCGAGTTCGAGAACCCGCCGGCCGCAGCCCTCGAGGCGTTGGTGAGACGCACTCTCGTCGCTCCGTCGCCGGAGGCTGTCGCGATCACTCAGGACCGCATCCTTGAAAAGCAGTTCCTGCGAGGCGCAGGCATCCCCGTTGGACCGTATGCAGCCGTCGAAACCGCCGACGCCGACCCCGAGGTCGCCTACCCCGCCATCCTGAAGACGGCTCGGCTCGGCTACGACGGGAAGGGGCAGCGCCGCGTGTCGGACACCTCCGGTATGCGCGCCGCGTGGCGGACGCTCGGTTCGGTGCCGTGCGTCCTCGAACAGGCGCTGGACCTCGATCTCGAGGTCAGTGTGGTCGTGGCGCGCGATCCGCACGGCGGCTTCGTGTCGTACCCCGCGACCGAGAACCTCCACGTCAACGGCATCCTCGACGTCTCGGTCGCCCCGGCTCGGGTGTCGCCGAGACTCGCAGATCGTGCCGCCGGACTGGCACTCGCCATCGCGGATGCTCTGGCGTACGTGGGCGTGCTCGCCGTGGAGTTCTTCGTGGTCGACGGAGAGCTGTCGGTCAACGAGATCGCCCCGCGGCCGCACAACAGCGGACACTGGACGCTCGACGTCGCTCAGACGAGCCAGTTCGAGCAGCAGATCCGCGCGGTGTGCGGGATCGGACTCGGCGACAGCTCGATGACCAGGCCGGCGGCCGCGATGGTCAACCTGCTCGGTGACCTGTGGGACGGCGGACCACCGGACTGGGCGAGAGCGTTCGATCACCCGCAGGTCGCGCTCCACCTCTACGGCAAGGCGGCCGCCCGTACGGGTCGCAAGATGGGACACCTCACGACGTGGGGCGATGCCCCCGGCGAGGTCGAGGTCCGGGCGCGCGAGATGCGCCGCTCGCTCAGCCCAGGTTGACGCCGACGAGCTCACCGATCAGATAGGTGATGCCGCAGGCGACCAGGACGATCACGACCTGGCGGATGACCCCGGGGGTCAGCGCTCGCTCGGCGAACCGTGCGACGAGACCGCCGACGACTCCGGCCGCCACGACACCGATCGCGAGTGATGACCAAGCCGCCGTGGCGCCGCCGCCGATGAACCACGGTACGACCGGGAGGAGTGCGCCGAAGATGAAGCACACGAGCGACAAACCGGCCGCCCACATCGCCGACGGCAGGTCGTGTGGGTCGACGCCGAGCTCTTCGCGGGCGTGCACGCGGAGCGCCGTCTCGGGCTCCTGCATCACCTCGTGGGCAGCGGCAGCGGCACGCTCGCGGCCCATGCCGTGTCGCTCGTAGAGCGCAGCGAGCTCCTCGGTCTCGTGGGCCGTGTTGTGTTTCAGCTCTCGGAGCTCGACTTCGAGCTCGCGCTCGATCAGATCGTTCTGCGACGTCACCGACACCCACTCACCGGCGGCCATCGAGATCGCGCCGGCGATCGCGCCGGCGAGTCCGGCGAGCCGGACGACGCTGCTGTCGACACCGGATCCGGCGAATCCCAGGATGAGCGAGACGTTGGACACGAGCCCGTCGCTCACGCCGAACACGGCGGCGCGGGCCAGGCCTCCGGAGACGGCTCGATGACCCTCGTGCGGTTCGCGGGTGCGGCTGGTCACAGGTCGACGTTACCGCTCTCGGGCCGATCCTCGACGGTCGTTCGCCGTCGAACGCTCGGCACGAGCCGGTGCGGTCGGGCGTTCCGAAGCGGCGACATCGAACCGAGCACCGTCGAAGTCTCTAGTATCGCTGTGGGAGTGCTGACGACGACGTCGTCAACACCGATGACATGTCCGTCCGACATGTCCGTCCGAAGGGCATCAGAGGGGCATCAGAGGTTCGAGGGGGCCACATGACCGAGCGGGGATCGTCGGCGGCTGAACAGGCGACGGTGATCCGCCGCGTCGCACAGCTGGCCAACGAGCGCCGTCCCGACGACACGGTGCTGGCGGCGTTCCTGCCGGCGTACTACGGCGAGTTGCCCGAGTTCGACGTCGACGACCGGCGCGAGGACGACCTCTACGCAGTGGCTCTCACCCATCTCGCACAGGGTCGGGTTCGGTCACCGGGCGACACTGCACTGGCGGTCCTGTCGCCTGACCGCGATCGTGACGGCTGGCACTCGGACCGGTCCGTGGTCCTGCTGGTCACCGACGACGTGCCGTTCCTGGTCGACACGGTGCGGATCGTGCTCGAACGCCACGGCGTCGCCACCCACTTGCTGGTCCACCCGATGTTGCGCGTCAAGCGCGACCCGGCCGGCGTGCTCACCGAGATCGTCGAGGGCGACAACCAGTACGGCGAGCAGGTCGAGGCCTGGACCCAGGTCGAGATCGACCGTTGTGATCCGGAGCGAGCCGAACGGTTGCGGGTCGATCTGCTCGACGCGGTCATGGCGGTGCACCAGGTGGTGGCCGATTTCGAGCCGATGCGCGATCGGATGATCGCCCACGCCACCCTCGATCCGCTGCTGGAGTGGCTCGCCGACGGGCACTTCGTGTTCCTCGGTGCGGCGACGTACGAGCTCGCCCCCGAGGGGTTCGTCTGTCGGCCCGGCTCCGCGCTCGGTCAGCTCGCGATCGGCCCCGACGCAGGTATCGACCCGCCGATCGATCCGGAAGGTCCGATCGTTGCGGTGGCGCGCTCTGCCCACTCGTCGACGATCCATCGGTCGAGCCGGCTCACCGTGGTCACTGTCATGGTCGATGATGCCGACGGTCGCCCGGTGGCCGAACGGTGGGTCGGGTTGTTGGCCTCGACGGCCTACCGTCAGAGCGTGCTGCGCATCCCGTCCGTGGGGGCGAGGGCCCGGTCGATCCTGGGACTGGCACGCGACGGCGCCGAGACGCACACCGGTCGCTCGATGCGCAATGTGCTCGAGACCTTGCCGCGAGACCTCGTGTTCGAGCTCGACGGCGATCGTCTGGCCGAGCTCGTGATCCACGTCGTCGGCCTGCAGGAACGCCAGATCGTGAGGGTGTTCGACGTGCCCGAACCGGTCGGTGAGGCCTCGACGGTGCTGGTGTTCCTCCCGAAGCGTCGCTTCCACGCCCAACTGCCGGAGCAGGTCGCCGCTGTCGTCGGCGAAGCCTACGGATCGGAGACCCGCGAGCTCGAGTCGTTCCTCGGGTCGAGCAACCTGGTTCGGGTCACGTTCACGATCACCCGTGACCCCGAGCACGTGCCGGATCTCGACGAGCTGTCCGACGAGATCGACCAGATCACCACGGCGTGGATCGACCGCGTCCACGACGCGGCGACCCACCGGCTCGGCGAGGCCAGAGCGGCTCGGTTGCTCGGCCGGATCGGGGAGGCTGCGCCGGCCTCGTATCGCAGTGGCGTGGATCCGGTCACGGCGGTCGGGGATCTGGAACGACTGCTCGTGCTCATCGACTCCGGGGACACGACGCGCACCGCGCTGGTTCGTGAAATCGACGCCGAACCCCATGTGTGGCGCATGCGGGTCTACCGCAACGGCGATCCGGTGGCGCTCTCCGATCTGCTGCCGTTGCTGGGACATCTCGGCATGACGGCCCTCGACGAGCACCCGTACCGCTTCGTGCTCGACGGTCACCAGTGCTTCGTCTACGACATCGGGGTGTGCATGCCGCCCGATGTCGTGATCGACGACCACCGGCACACCGAGATCCGCTCGACGTTCGAGGGGCTGCTCGCCGGAACGGTCGAACCCGACGGCTTCAACCGATTGGTCGTGCTGGCCGGGTTGACGGCCTCGCAGGCCAACGTGTTGAGGTCGTATGCGAAGTACGCCCACCAGATCGGGTTCACCTTCAGTCAGGGCTATGTCGAGGGGTCCTTGTCGCGGTTGCCGCACCTCGCCCGCCTGCTGATCGAGTTGTTCGAGGCGCGGTTCGATCCCGACCTCGACGACGGTGAGCGACTCGCCGCCGTGGCGACGGCCGAGAGTGAGGTGCTCGGCGCCCTCGACGCAGTGCCGTCGCTCGACGACGACCGCATCGGGCGCACCTTCCTGGCCTTGATCCGGGCGACGGTGCGGACCACCGCCTATCAGGGCAAGCCGACGATCGCGTTCAAGTTCGATCCGTCCAAGGTGCCCGATCTGCCGGCGCCTCGGCCGGCGCACGAGATCTTCGTGTGTTCGGCACGTGTCGAGGGCGTGCACCTGCGTGGTGGCGCGATCGCTCGCGGTGGCCTGCGCTGGAGCGACCGGCCGGAGGACTATCGCACCGAGGTGCTCGGTCTCGTGAAAGCCCAGATGGTCAAGAACGCGGTGATCGTCCCGGTCGGCGCGAAGGGCGGTTTCGTGGTGAAGCGTCCGAAGCCGACCCCGGTCGAGAATCGCGACGAGGTGGTGGAGTGCTATCGCATGTTCGTGCGTGGGTTGCTCGATCTGACCGACAACATCATCGGTGGCGACGTCGTGTCCCCGGAGCGAACCGTGCGATACGACCGTGACGACCCGTATCTCGTGGTCGCCGCCGACAAGGGCACCGCTACGTTCAGTGACACCGCCAACGAAGTCGCAGCCGAGTACGACTTCTGGCTGGGAGATGCGTTCGCGTCCGGCGGCAGTGCCGGATACGACCACAAGACGATGGGTATCACGGCTCGCGGTGCGTGGGAGAGCGTGCGTCGCCACGCCAGGGTCCTGGGCAAGAACGCCGACACCGACCAGTTGACCGTGGTCGGGATCGGCGACATGTCCGGCGACGTGTTCGGCAACGGGCTGCTCCGTTCGCCTCACCTCAAGCTGCTGGCGGCGTTCGACCACCGTCACGTTTTCGTCGATCCCGACCCGGATCCCGCCGCGTCGTTCGCCGAGCGCCGACGCCTGTTCGACACCCCCCGATCGTCATGGGCCGAGTACGACACCGCATTGATCTCGGCGGGTGGCGGCGTCTTCTCGCGAACGCTGAAATCGATCGATGTCACACCCGAGATGCGCGAGGTGCTCGGCACCGATGCCGAACGGCTCACCCCGAACCAGCTGATCAGCGTCATCTTGAAGGCACCGGTCGACCTGCTCTGGAACGGCGGTGTCGGCACCTACGTGAAGGCGTCGACCGAGTCGCACGCGAACGTCGGCGATCGTGCCAACGACTCGGTGCGGGTCGATGCGTCGGAGCTGCGTTGCAGAATGCTGGCCGAGGGCGGCAACCTCGGGGTCACCCAGCTCGGTCGTGTCGAGTACGCGCTCGCCGGCGGACTGATCTATACCGACGCGATCGACAACTCCGCCGGGGTCGACTGCAGCGATCACGAGGTGAACATCAAGATCCTCCTCGGTGACGTGATGGCGGAGGGGGAACTGACGCTCAAGCAGCGCAACCAGCTGCTCGAGCAGATGACCGACGAGGTCGCCGAGTTGGTGCTGGCCAACAACAGGGCCCAGACGTTGGCGTTGCTGATCGCCCGCACCCAGGGCCTGCCGATGGTGAACGTGCACGCCCGCTACCTCGATCAGCTCGAGGCGGAAGGTTGGCTCGATCGTGGCCTCGAGTTCCTGCCCACCGACAAACAGATCGCCGAGCGGCAGTCGGCCGGGTCGGGCCTCCGTACACCCGAGTTCGCGGTGATGATCGCCTACACCAAGAACGCCAACGAGCACGAGATCCTCCGCACCGATCTGCCCGATGCTCGGGTTCTGCAGGAGGACGTCATCGCCTATTTCCCGTCACCGCTGCGCGAGCGCTATCACGACGAGATCCTCGGGCACCGGTTGCGTCGTGAGATCGCCACGACCGTCCTGGTGAACCAGATGGTCAACTTGTCGGGCATCTCCTACGACCATCGCATGACCGAGGACACCGGCGCTTCGGTGAGCGATGTGGCGCGAGCGTGGCTGGTCGCCCGCGAAGTGCTCGATTTCCCGGCGTGGTGGGAGGAGATCAACGATCTCGAGCATCTCGTCCTCGAGGAGCATCTGGAGTTGCTGCTCGACTGTCGCCGGACGGCGGAGCGCTGCTCGCTCTGGTTCCTGCGCCATCGCCGCCCTCCTGTCGCGATCGAGGCGGAGGTCGCACGATTCCGCAAACCGGTGCTGGCGCTCGCCGATCAGCTGGCGGCGTGCCTACGCGGGCCGATGCGGGCCGCGGCCGAATCGATGGCGGCGCACCGGATCGAGGTCGGTGTCCCGCCCGAACTGGCCGAACGATCGGCGGTCTGGCGATTGCTCCACACCACCTTCGATGTCGTGGAGCTGGCAGAGCGCGATCAGGTCGAGTCACTCGCCGCCGCTGAAGCGTACTGGACGGTGTTCGATCGTCTGGAGTTGATGTGGCTCTGGGACGGGATCGGTGCGCTGCCGCGCGGCGACCGGTGGCAGACCCAGGCCCGCGGCGCGTTGCGCGATGATCTGCTCACGGTCCTGGCCGGGCTGGCGGGCAATGTGATCGAGCACAGCGACGGCACGGTCGACGGGTGGTTGGCGGCGAACGAGCGCTCCGTCGAGCGTGCGACGACCCAGCTCACGGAGATCCGACGCGCCGACAGTTTCGACATCACGAATCTCTCGGTGGCCCTCCGCCAGCTCCGCAACCTCGCCACGACGAGCGTCCGCGACACCTAGCCGGTTGCTCGGGCTGGCCGTCGTGGTCACCCACTGGTGACCGTTCGGGCACGTCGCGCCCGGTTGCGGGCGGCCGCTGCACCGGACCCGTCGGGTGGTGCGACGTGAGGGGCCCCGAGTCTGATCGCGACGACGGGATCGAAGGCGGTGCGGACACGCGAGGCCTGGTGCGACATCGTCGGTTGCACGCGTTCTTCTAACACAGCGATGGTTGTCTCCACGCGGGAGGTGGCGCCGCAAGGGCCGGCCGCTCGCATCGTTCGGGGCGCCGGTTGGTCGGCGCCGCCTCGCACCAGACCTCGCCGCCGGGACGGATCCATGTCGCCCGCCGCGAGTCGGGATCGAGCCGGAGACTCCAGCCACCTTCGTGGACGAGGTGATGGTGACGCTCGCAGAGCGGGAGCAGGTTCTCGATCGCGGTCGTGCCGCCCTTGCTCCACCAGATGACGTGATGGATCCGACAGTTCGAGAACGACACCTGGCAGTGCGGATGGGCACAAGTCGAGTACATCGCAGCGAGCGCGGTTCGTTGTTCGTCGTTGGCGGTGCGCTGCGTCGTGCTGAGTCTGCGAGTGACGCCGTCAGCGTCGACGACCGCTGCGGTGAGGATCGCGTCGCATCCCAGGCGTACGGCGGTCGAGACGGGCACCGGCGCGCCGTCGACCGTCTCGCAGATGGTGTGATCGTGTCGACCTTCGACGACTGTTCGGTCGTCGACGTGGATGACGAGCCCGGGCAGTCGCGGCGAGATCGGCTCATCGCTCGAGGCGGTCGCGGCGATCACGGCATCGATCTGGAGTGAGCCGTACGGCAGTTCGCGAGCTCCGTCTCGCTGACGCAATCGCGCCAGCTGTGATTGCACCATTGCGTGGAACTCGGCGTCGCGGAGCGGGTCCATGGACAGGAGTGTCAGCTTCATGCCGGTGGTCCGATCGGTCCAACGCTTCATGTTCGCGGCGTCGCGCTGGCGATCGAGCTCGGCGGCGTCGCTCCCGGGTGCGTGAGCCTCGCGGATCGTCGCGATGACCTGCTTCACCTTGCGTTCGAACTCGCTGACGTAGTCGTGTCGGGCCCATTCCATCACCCGACTCATCTCGAGCTCGAGGTCGGCCCGCTCGACGTCGGAAAGCGGCCTCGTCAGGCGGGCGAGCACATCGAGATGGGCCGTCGACGTCTCGCCCGCGGCGAGCGCGTCCTCCAGAGGGGGGTGGTCGGCGCAGACCGCCTCGCGATCCTCGATGGCCTTCGCGTCCTTGCCCGAGCGGCTGCCCTCGTCGGTCAGCGCGACACCCGCCGACTCCGAACGGCCGGCGGCGTGAAGTTCGTCGAGACGACGCTTGTACCGGATCAGTTGAGCGTCGGCCCAGCTCTTGAGATGGTGGAGATCGCGGATTCCCGCGCCCGCCTCGTCGCGTTCGAGCACGGCCGGATCACAGGATTCGAGACGGTCGACGATCGCGGTGATCCGTGTGTTCGGCATCCGTTCCTCCTTCTCCTGTACGTGTGAAGAACATGATAGCAGTTCAAATGTCATGAATCGAACAAGTGTTCGTCAACAACGTGCAGACCTCGGGGCACCCCGGGTGACCCAGCCGCCGACGACTCGGACGCGGTAGCGTCGGACGGGTCATGGCCGCTGCACCCCGCTACCGATTCGCTCCGTCGCCGACCGGCTTCTTCCACGTCGGTGGTGCCCGAACAGCGCTGTTCAACTGGGCGTTGGCGCGCCGCACCGGTGGCACGTTCGTGCTCCGCATCGAAGACACCGACGAGGCCCGCAACCGACCCGAATGGACGCAGGGCATCATCGATGCGCTCGCCTGGATCGGCATCGACGCTCACGATCCACACTTCGAGGGCCCGCTGTTCCAGAGTGAGCACATCGAGGCTCACCTCCGCGCCGCCGACCAGTTGCTGGAGTCCGGCCACGCCTACTACTGCGACATGACGCCCGAGCAGATCCAGGAGCGAGCGGCGGCCGAGGGCGTCACCGGGTACGGCGGCTGGTCTCGCGACCGAGGTCTCGGCCCGGCACCGGGCAGCGTGCTCCGCTTCCGAGCGCCGGACGACGGAGCGACCGTCGTTCACGATCTCGTGCGCGGCGATGTCGAGTTCGACAACTCGCTGATCGAAGATTTCGTGCTCGTCCGTGGAAACGGCACGCCGGTGTTCCTCCTCGCCAACGTGATCGACGACCGCTCGATGGGCATCACTCACGTCGTTCGCGCCGAGGAACATCTCCCCAACACGCCCAAGCAGCAGATGATCTCGCAAGCACTCGGACACGCGCCCCCGTCGTGGGCACATGTGCCCGTGCTGGTGAACGAGCAGCGCAAGAAGCTGTCGAAGCGCCGCGACAAGGTGGCGCTCGAGCAGTACCGGGACGAGGGGTTCCTCGCCGACGCGATGGTGAACTATCTCATGACCCTCGGTTGGTCGCCCGGCGAGGACGAGATGCAGCCGTGGCCGTACATGGAGGAGACGTTCCGGTTGGAGGACGTGAACTTGTCGCCGGCGTTCTTCGATCTCAAGAAGCTGGCAGCGTTCAACGGCGAGTACATCCGCAGGCTCTCGTTGGAGGATCTGGTCGAGGCGTGCGATCCGTGGTTGCCCGCCGAGTGGGATCGCACGAGGTTCGCGGCGATCGCCCCTCATGTCCAGCAGCGTCTCGTCACGTTGGCCGATGCGCCCGACGTGGTCGATTTCCTCTTCGTCGACGACCCGGTGATCGACGAGGAGTCATGGGACAAGACCATGATGACCGACTACGCCACACCGCTCCTTCGCGACGTGATCGGGGCCTACGACGGTTGTGACTGGAATGCCGACGCGTTGAAGGCCACGCTGGAGGCTGTGATGGCCCGGTACGACCTCAAGCTCGGCAAGGCGCAAGCACCGGTTCGCGTCGCAGTGACCGGACGCACCGTGGGGCCGCCGCTGTTCGAAGCGCTCGAAGTGATGGGGCGCGACGAGTCGCTGCGGCGGATGCGAGCCGCGCTGGCACAGCTCGGCGGTTGACGGGCCGACGTTCGTGAGCAGTCAGGTTCCCGACGACGCGATCAGCTACGAGCCACTCCACGACGTCGTCGATCGGACCACGGCCCCCGTGGTTGAGCACGTGACGACGCCTTGGTGGAGGCAAGGTCCGTCATGGAACCGTGTCCTGCTCGGGGTCATCACGGCGGTCGCGCTGTACTACTTCGTCACCCTGGCTCAAGTGGTGCTGGCCGGCCGGAGCGACCATCGAGAACCGGTTGACGCGATCGTCGTGCTCGGCGCGGCGCAGTACGACGGTCGACCGTCGCCACAGCTTGCGGCGCGCCTCGACCACGTGCTCGTGTTGTGGGAGCAAGATGTGGCTCCGGTGATCGTGGTCACGGGCGGCAAGCTCCCCGCCGACCGGTTCACCGAAGCCGAGGCCTCGCAGCGCTACCTCGTCGATCGTGGCGTACCGGAATCGGCGATCTTGGCCGAGTCGGACGGCACCACGACGTTCGAGTCGCTCGACGGTGCGGCGCCGCTGATGCTCGGGCGCGGCCTCGACGAGGTCGTGTTGGTGACCGACCCCTACCACTCGTATCGCTCCCAGCTGATCGCACGCGAAGTGGGCCTCGACGCACGGCTGTCGCCGACGAAGACGAGCGTCGTGACGGGTTGGACCTCCGCCCGCAAGCACATCGAGGAGGCGGCCGGTGTGGCGATCGGAAGGTTGGTCGGCTTCGATCGTCTCAGTGGGCTCACGGGCTGACACGGTCGCCGCGCGGTGGGTTGATGCCGTTTGCGGCGCCGATACACTCACGCGTCGCTCCGATGGGGTGTGGTGTAACTGGCAACACAGCAGATTCTGGTTCTGTCGTTAGGGGTTCGATTCCTCTCACCCCAACCATCCGGAGAGCCCTGCGGCTCGCCCGGAAGACATAGCTCGGCGGTAACGTCGGGCGTCGTAGCTCGGCCCGTTCGTCTAGTGGCCTAGGACACCACCCTCTCAAGGTGGCGGCACGGGTTCGAATCCCGTACGGGCTGCCAAGAAGTACCAGGTCAGAGACCCTCTCCGGAGGGTCTCTTGCCTTTTCGGATGCGTCTGCTACTCCTTTGCTGCTCTTTCTGATGTCCGGGAGGTTTGTGACAATGTCCGGGAGGTTGTCATGACGGGTCACATCCGCAAGCGAGGCGACGCCTGGGAGCTACGGGTGTATGTCGGCGTCGACGCCGTCACCGGGAAGAAGCGCTATGCCACCAAGAGCATCCGCGGCGGCAAGCGTGACGCCGAGCGGGCGCTGGTCGAATTCGCCGTGGACGCCCAACGCGGAAAGCTGTCCCGTACGAACACAACGGTGGCCGAGCTGCTCGACGCCTGGTTCGATCAGGCGTCGCAGGACTTCTCGCCGAAGACGGTGGTCGAGACTCGGGGCTTCATCGATCGCAACCTCAGGCCAGCCCTCGGCACGGTTCCGTTGACCCGTCTCAAGGCTGCCGATCTCGACCGCTACTACACGCGGCTGCTGAAGAATGGTGGCCAGGCAGGCCAGCCGCTTTCTCCGGCGACGATCCGACGCATTCACGGCATCCTGCGTCGCGCACTCCAGCAAGCCGTTCGCTGGGGATGGATCGGAGCGAACCCGGCCGCATCGGCGAGCCCGCCACGTGTCAACGCACCCGACATCCGGACGCCGCGCCCCGACGAGGTGGCGGATCTGTTCCGTGCCGTCGGTGATGACCCCGAGTTCGCTGCCTACTTGATGCTGTCTGCGATCTCCGGCGCCCGCCGCAGCGAAGTGATCGCGCTCCACTGGTCGGACATCGACCTCGAGCACGCATCGATGACGATTCGCAGGGCGATCGTCGTCGGCCCGAACGGACTCGTCGAGAAGGACACCAAGACGCACTCGGTGCACCGCGTCGCTCTCGACGGAGGAACTGTCCAGATGCTCGCCGGCTATCGCGACTACATCCACACCCGCGCCGATCAGTGTCGCGTTGAGCTTCGGCCGGACTGTCTCGTGTTCGCGACTGATGTCGAGATGCTCGCACCGTGCTACCCAGATTCCGTATCTCGACGCTTCCGACGCGCATGCGAGCGCGCCGGCGTCGAAGGGGTTCGCCTTCATGACCTCCGGCACCACGTCGCAACGCGACTCCTGTCCGCCGGCGTCGATGTCCGCACCGTTGCAGGCCGACTTGGCCACCAAGACGCGGCGACGACCCTCAACGTCTACTCGCACTTCGTGCCCGAGGCCGATCGTCAGGCCGCCGAAATCCTCGGTGTGCTTCATGCGATCTCGCCTCCGGACTGACGGCGTTGCGCTGTCGGGGCAGTCGAGGAACTGCTCGAGGATTCGGCGCTCACGGTGTGCCCGTCGATCTCGAGACGCTGCCCCGTTGCGGAGGTCGCCAGCTGCGCTGGCGCCAGTCGATGAGAAGCGCTCGTCACGCAACTGGGTCTTCGCCGATGTCGCAGGCGATCGATCTCCGCCCGTGCAACAACGACCCGCCCACCGACCCGGAGTGCAGCAAGCTCGCCCCGCTTCACGAGCGCGTACGCGGTCGACCTCCCGATGCCGAGAATCACGGCGACTTCCGGAACGGAGTACGTCCGCCGGCGAACAGGTCGCAGCCCATGTGGCGCCGGCAGTCGTGTCCGTCGGCGAGCCCTCGAGTCTGGGCGGGCGACGAAGGCGAGGTGATGAGGAGCATTGTCTGGCCGGAGTTCCACACTCTTGTATGGGTCACCGAGAGCGTCGTTGCGTAACGGGAAATCTGGACGACGTCGCTGCGGGAGCGCGCCCGGACCACAGGCCCGTGCGGGTTTGCCGTGTCGTCCGTGATTATCTCGCGCAGCATCAGGGCCGACTGCGGCGCTGGCCCGCCACTCGCGGCCGGGATCTGTCCGCCGAAGTGTGGCGGAGCAGCTCCCTCAGGTGGTCGGGCACCCCTTGACGCGTGTCGCTCCAGTGCTTGTCGTGGGCCGTGGGCTGCGCGTCGTCGGCGGGATCGGGCACCGCGAAGAAGGCCCGAGCACAACGCCCGGGCCTTCTCGTTGGGATTGTTTGGGTCTTGCGATGGCGTCGGTCAGGGCGTGACCGGGGAGATCGGCGATGCGGCGCTGACCGGGGAGATCGGCGATGCGGCGCTGACCGGGGAGATCGGCGATGCGGCGCTGACCGGGGAGATCGGCGATGCGGCGCTGACCGGGGAGATCGGCGATGCGGCGCTGACCGGGGAGATCGGCGATGCGGCGCTGACCGGGGAGATCGGCGATGCGGCGCTGACCGGGGAGATCGGCGATGCGGCGCTGACCGGGCTGATCGGCGATGGTGCGCTGACGACGCTCGCCGGCGAGCTGGCGCTGATCGGGCTCACCGGGGAGTCGGCAAGCTCGCCGGCTGCAGCAACGTCGACCGGTCGTTCGCCATCAGGAGCAATCGGTGCAGCCCGCTCGCCGTTGATGGTCGCTGCCTTGGCGAGGGCGGTGCTGGTTTGCGGCAGGACGATGGGTGCGGAGAGCCGACCCACGGAGCCGTGGTCTTCGCTCAACACAACGTTGTCGGGAGTGGTTGTTGCGGAGTCGGAAGCGGCGAAGACGAAACCGCCGAGGCCGACCCCGGTGACCGTGCCGGCCGCAACTGCGACCTTCCATCCGAAGCGGGGGGTGGTTGCCATGATCAGTGTGTCCTTTCGAGAACGGTGTGGTGTTGTTCAGTGGTTCGGGGGGTGAACCACTAGGTGACATCGTGCATGCCGCCCGTGACAGCCCGATGAGGCGCTGCTGAGACTTCTCTCATCTCCGTGCGACGTGCACGGCTTCGAGGCGAGCGGTCGCGGCGTCGATGACGTCGGTCACCGCGGCCTGCCAGCCCGACCGCTGGGCGCGGAACGGGCCCGTCGCCAACCCGACCAGCACGCCTGCCGCAGCGGTGTCGAGGGCGACGGAATCGACGCGAGTCGAGAAGGCGTCTCGGAGTTCGTCCGCGTAGTCGTCGAGGTCGTGTCGAGGGGTGGCGGCATTGATCGATCGGTAGGCGAGGTGGGCCAGGACGGTCGCCATGTCGTCGACGGGATCGCCGGGCCCGACGTCGTCGATGTCGAGCAGCCCGATGATGGTTCCCTCTCGAACGATCAGTTGTCCCTCGTGGAGGTCGCCGTGCACGATGGCCCCGCAGCGATCGGCGGCGGCGTTCGCCTCATCGGCGAACCGCTCGGCGAGGTCGGTCAATCGGCTCGCCTGCTCAGGAAGCACGGTCGCCAGCATCGCAGCGTGTGCAGACGCGTCCAGCAGCCGCGGCCGAACCGCAGGAAGATGACCGAGATCAGCTTCGCCGAGCGCAGCGCACAACTCAGCGATCGCGTCCCCGCCCGGCGCAGCGCGGCCCACCGACAGCGACAACGGCCCGGACTTGATCACGTCCCGCAGGGTCGGGCCGGTCAGCGCCGACATGGCGATCCACGAATCGCCAGCGGCCAGCACCTGTGGAACCGGAAGGCCCACCTCGGTCAGGCGCTCGTGACGAGTGACGAGGCCCTCGACGGTGTGCGGTGCAACGAGCTTCACGTACACCTGACGACCGCTCGGCTCGGTGACGCGGACGACGACGCGCTCGCACGGCCGATAGACCACGACCTCGACGTGCAATGGCCCGGACACGATGCCGCGCAGCGCCTGTTCGACTCGCGCCGGCGTCACGATCTGTCCGAGGTCGACGAGCACCGGGTCGAACGGCCAGCGCCACAGTCCGGCGACGATCGGATCACTGGACTCGGTGATCGCCTCCACCGGCAAGGTCCCGGGGAACACCCCTCGCCGGGTGACTCCGGCGAGCAGGGTGTCGGCCACGAGGGCGCCGTCGGGACGGCGCACGGTGGCGGCGTAGCGCACCACCAGGTCGCTCTCGGGTCGATACTGGACGTCGGCGACACGGCTGTCGACCAACTCGGCACCGGTCGCGTCGACCCCGGCAGCGAGAACGTCAGCGGCGTACGGGCCAGTGAGGTGCGCCGCCGCGGCGAGTGCTGGATCGTCGATCATCACCCAGACGCTGACCGCCGTCGATGACACGACGATGAGGGGTCGATGAGAGAACTCTCATCGACCCGGGTCAGGTGGCCATCCGGTAGCCCATCCCGCGCACCGTTTCGATCACGCCGTCGCCGAGCTTCTGGCGCAGATACCGGACGTACACGTCGACGACGTTCGAGCCCGGATCGAAGTCGTAACCCCACACGTGAGAGAGCAGCTGCTCCCTGCTCAGCACCTGGCCCGGGTGGCGCATGAACGACTCGAGCAGCGAGAACTCGCGCGCCGTCAGGTCGACAATGCGCTGGTCGTGCGTCGCCCGACGCGACCGCAGATCGAGGCTGACGTTGCCGACGTTGAGCACGGTCGTCTCCTGTGTCGGCTCGTCACGCAGCCGCAGCCGAACCCTCGCCAGCAGCTCCTCGAACCGGAACGGTTTGGTGATGTAGTCGTCGGCACCCTCCTGGAGACTCCCGACGGTGTCGTCGATGCCGTCGCGGGCGGTAAGAACGATCACCGGGAGCTGCTCGCCCCGAGCTCGGATCTCGCGCAGCACCTGTCGTCCGTCGCGACCCGGGAGCCCGAGATCGAGCACGACGAGATCGAAGGCGCCATCGCGCGCCAGAGCGGCGGCGTCGATCCCCGTGCCGACGGCGAGCGTCGTGTAGCCCTGGGCCTGCAACCCCTTCTCGAGGAACGAGACGATCCGCTGCTCGTCCTCAGCGATCAGGATCCTGGTCATGGTGTCTCGTCCTCCGGTGCGGGGTCGTGTGGGTCGGTGGGCAGCGTGATCACGAACCGGGCGCCGCCCGAGGGCTCGTTCACCGCCTCGATCGTGCCGCGGTGGGCCCGTGCGATCGCGGCGACGATCGCCAGCCCGATACCCAAGCCGTCGGCTCGGCTGGCTCGACTTGCGGCACCTCTGATCCGGCGATCGAACAGGTGCTCGGCGAGACCGGGCTCGAGCCCGCGGCCGGTGTCGCGAACCCAAAGCCGAGCTCCGCTCGGGGCCCCATCGGGACCGGTGGCCTCGACACCGATCGCGATCGTGTCACCGACGTCGGTGTGCTGCACGGCATTCGTTGCGAGGCTGAGGATCGCCTGGGTGAGCCGTGCCTCATCGGCGATGATCGCCAGCGCGCCCGGGGCCGGGCTGGCATCGACGACCCAGTGTCGATCGGCAAGCGTCGAGAGCCGCTGGCGCAGCCCGACCGCCAGCTCGCCGAGGTCGAGCGGGTGCGGCTGCAGGAAGTCTGCGGTCTCTGCCTTCGCCAGCAGCAAGAGATCGTCGACGTAGCGGTTCATCCGCTCGAGTTCGTCGTCGACGATCGCCAGGGTCTCGGCCCGCTCGCCCGGGTCATCGCTCATCAACTCGAGGTGCCCACGAGCGATGGTGATCGGCGTCCGCAGCTCGTGAGCGACATCGTCGAGGAATGCTCGCTGGCCCTGAAAGCCAAGCTCCAGGCGCTCGATCATCTCGTTGAACGTTTCGCTCAGCTCCGACAGTTCGTCGCGTCCGCTGACCGGGATCCGACCCGAGAGATCCCTGTCGGTGATGTTGCGGGCGATCCGGGTGAGGTCGCGCACCGGCTTGAGCACACGCCCTGCGATCGACCAGGCGAACACCCCGGTGATCAGCAGGGCGACCAAACCCGCCAACGCCTCGATTCGTACCGCCTGCAACGCCTCGTCGCGCTCCTCGTCCGGAAAGAACACGACCACGAACGTGGCGACCACTTGGCTGCCGTCGAGCAGCGGCGCTGCGAGGTACCGGGCTTCGCCGACGGCGGTCGACGCAGTGGCCCGAGTCGGGGTCGTGGCCGAGGTCCAGACGTCGACGAGCGCCGCATCGTCGAGCAGTTCGTCCGGGGCGCCGAAGCTGCGCAGGAACGGTTCGCCGTCGACGAAGGTGTAATAGGCCTCGCTGTCGGCAGGAACCGTGCCGCGCAGGAAGTTGTCGAAGATCGCCTCGACATCGGTTCCGAACGGCTCGCCGGTCGCCGGATCTTCCCCGTTAGCGAGGAACCTGAACTCCTCGATCTCCTGTGAGAGCTCGACGTCGATGTCGTTGTCGATACCGGTCAGCAGGATCTGGCGCGTCACCACGAGGGAGATCAGCAGCACTGCGAACAGCAGGGCGATGTACGAGGCGACGACGCGATGCCGAACGCCCCAGCGGAAGGCCGACTTGCCGGGGCGTTCATCCATCGGCCGACGGCACCGATCCGAGCTCGATCGGGTCCACGGGAGCAGGATCGTCTCCGCCGAACGCCCCTGCGACCACGAACGCCAGCAGCACACCGGCAACAAGCGCTGCAACGAAGGCGAAGATCACCCCGGTGGCGCGCCACAACGCACGCAGCGCGCCGTGCGGCGCCGAACGGTGAGCAGTGCCGTGCTCACCGTTCGTCGTCGGAGTGCCGTTCATCTCTTGCATGATCAAGGTGTCAGCGGTGCTGAGAATGAGAAGTAAATGAGGATTCTCTCATCTACTTCTCGCGTTCGCCCACTCCGTCCGTAGCCGGCTGGGATCCGGGCCCCGTGGGCTCGCACCGAGATCGGCGCCGAGACCCTCAACCGCAGCTGCGAAGACCTGGTTGGAGGATCGTCGGCGCCCTGACCCATCGAAGGCCGACGTGAGCGAATAGGAAGCAACGTCGGTCGTAGACGCCGAGCAGCAGCCCGAGATCGTGCTCCTCGCGTACGCTGCGTGCACGATCGATGCGGGATGAGCATCTCGGAGATGTCGTGTGCCGAGCGATGATCGCGGGTGAGAACGCCCCGACGCGCGCTGCACCGCCGGCGATATGCAGGTGTCGAGTACTCGGTATCGCTCGCCCACAATCGCGAGCGGTCAGTCGTGATCGGGATGGGGTACTTCTACGACCTCGAGCCCATCGATTCCGATGAAGTCGCTCGGATTGCAGGTGTACAGCGGTAGATCGGCGGCGACTGCGGTCGCAGCGATCATCGCGTCGTAGGCCCGCGCTGTTGCTTTGCGGCCGCTGCGCCTCAACGACGCCGCGACACCGCCGAACGCTCTCGCGGCCGCAGCGTCGAAAGGGAGCGGATCGAAGTCTGCTTCGGCGGCCTGGAGATGGGCTTGGCGTGCGACACGGTCTTCGTCGGTCGTGGCCACGAGCGGGCCGACAGACAGCTCCGCCAGGGTCACTGCGGTGATGAATGCTGCGTCGGGCAGAGCATCGATTGCGGTGATCCGTCCGAGAAGGATCAGCGTGCTCGTGTCGAGTACGCCGGAATTGTTCACAATGATGCGTCGATCACGGAATCGAGATCGCGGCGCAGCTCGTCAGGGTCAACAAGGGGAAGGTGGGCGCGCCGACGCATCAGCTCTGCGATGGGGACCGCGCTCGAGCGCAGGGGACGGAGTTCGGCTACCTGCTTGCCGCGGCGCGTCACCGTCACACGTTCACCAAGGGCCACGCGATCGACGACCTCACCGCCGTGGTTGCGTAGCTCTCGAATCGACACTTCAGCCATGTCTGCATTGTATCACCGGTGATACAATGAAGATAGTTCAGCCGCCCGGAAATGCCCGGGCGGCTGACGATCAACAGCACTCGGGAACCGGCGATATGTGGGACGTCGCGGCGGCGTGGGGGCACCGCATAATCACCTCCATCGGAGTGCTGTCCGGTCTCGTTTTGCACGCTTGTTCGGTAGGTGCGGCCTGCGCTCCCCTCGGATCGAAGCGTCGGTAGCGGCGGTCGGCTCGCCGTCGGGCCGCTCGATCTGCTCGCCTTGCGAGCCGGTGGACGCGCCCGATCGCCGCCGCTTGTTTTCGATCGCACCCTGGCACTGAAGTGACCCACCTCGGTGCAGCGAAGTTCGCCGGGGCCGGGAGTGTCGACGGGTGTCCGCACACCCACGAGAGTTCAGCCGCCGGTTCGGTAGTGGTGTCGACCGGTAGGTGCTCGGTCGGCGTCGACTCGGTCGGGTCCTTGCGTCGGCCGGCGGTTCAACCGTCTCGGTCGCGAGAGGACATGACGTCGTTCGAGCCACCCTGACTGAGCGACACCCCACTGGTACAGTCGTCGGTATGGTTCGCACGCTCGATCTCGCTCAGTGGGCCGGCCGTTGGGTCGCCATCGACGAGGACGACCGGGTGCAGCGCGATGCGGGGTCGCTCAAAGATTTGATGGCGATCCTCGATGCGGAAGGCGTCGAGGGGCTGTCGATCATGCGGGCACCAGCGCCGGGTGAGCCAGTGGTGTACGGGCTTGGCTGAACCCTGGCTCTACAGCTACACGGACTTCGGTGAAGGCCGGGGCAGGAGCCCGCAACCTGTGCTTCGTGCGGTGGTCGAGGTCTCGACGCTCGGAGCACCGGCAACCTTCCAGGCGGTCGTGGATACCGGCGGCCCGATCACTGTCATCGCATCGGACCTTCTCGACTCCGGCGGCGACCCTGTGGCGACCGGCACCACGATGACGCTTCGGCTCGGTGGGTCGACAAGCGCGGTCATGCTGTACGAGATGACGTTGGAGATTCGGCCTCCCCGTGCTGTCCGAGCGGATCGGCCGATTTCCTGGCGTGGTGTGGTCGCCGCGCTCGATCCGTGGCCGATGCAGGGCACGGCGGTGTTGCTTGGCCAGGCCGGATTCCTCGATTCCTGTACGGTCACGTTCGGCCCTGATGGCTTCGCCCTGGAACCGGCCGCCGCCTTCCGCGGGCGGTTCCCATCGCTCGATCAGCGATGACCTGGCGGAGCTGAGCGCGGCATGTTGGTGACGAGCCTGCTACTCCCTTTGCTACTCCTTTCGCGTTGGAACGCTTGGAACTGGGTGGAGTGCCCGGACGGCCCGACCCGCTGACCAGGCAATATGTGGAAATACCGACACTGCCGAGCACCGGCGGGACCGCCCAGATCACTCTCTCAAGGTGGCGGCACGGGTTCGAATCCCGTACGGGCTGCCAAGAAGTACCAGGTCAGAGCCACTCTCCGGAGTGGCTCTTTCCGTTCCCGGCCTCCGTTGCCCATGGCTTGCCCATGAATCACAATGACACACAATGGAGGTCACGCCATGCAGGGATCGATGCGCCAACGGGGGTCGGCGTGGGAGCTCAGGGTTTACCTGGGCGCCGACCCGGTCAGCGGGAAGCAGCGCTATGCCACGAAGACGGTCCGCGCCGGCAAGCGCGAGGCGCAGCGGCTGCTGAACGAGATGAAGGTCGAGGCCGAGCGCGGCCTGGCGACGAGGACGACGGCGACCGTGGGGGAGCTGCTCGACCGTTGGCTCGAGCTCGCTCGCGAGGACTTCTCGCCGAAGACGACCCGAGAGGTCGTCGGGTACATCGAGCGCAACCTGCGTCCGGCGCTCGGCGACGTGCGGCTGAGCAAGCTGACCAACGCGTCGCTCGACCGGTACTACCGCTCGCTGCTCGTCGACGGCGGCCGGAACGGTTGCCCGCTGGCGCCGGGCACGATCCGGCGCATCCACGGGATCCTGCGTCGGGCGCTTGCCCAGGGAGTGCGGTGGGGCTGGCTGGGCGTGAACCCGGCTGCGGCGGCGTCACCGCCGCGGGTGCCGCTGCCGGAGATCGCTCCGCCGACGCCTACGCAGCTCGCCAAGTTGCAGAAGGCGATCGACGCGAGCGATCCGGAGTTCGGGGTGTTCGTCCGCGTGTCGGCGATGACGGGCGCGCGCCGGAGCGAGATGCTTGCGCTCCGCTGGCCGGACGTCGACCTCGAGAGGGGAGTGGTGACGATCGGCCGCGGGCTGGTCCAGGGTCCGGACGGGCGGCTTGTCGAGAAGGACACCAAGACGCATCAGACGCGGCGAGTGGCGTTGGACGCACCGACGACGGCTGCGTTGGTGGACCACCGGGGCGGCCTCGGTCGACGGAGCCCATCAGTGCGGCGCCGTGCTCGCCGGGAGGCGCCCAGATCCGCGAGCAGAACGCTCCGTGCGGAGTACGCCGAACCGAGATTTCCGGCACTCGGCTTGGGTAGTTCCGTGCGGTCCGCCGGTGATCGTCTTCGTGATTCTGCGAGCAGTCATGTGGTGGGTGAGGCGTCGGAGCCGAGTGCGACCAGCGTGTGCCAGAGGTACTTGAGTTGCTGTGCGTCGGACTCGGGAGGGTCCCCCGAGGTCTGCATCTCGGGGAGGCGGATGGCTCGTGCGGCCACGCCGAGCGAGCGGGCGTCGACGACTCCGTCGGCTCGGGCCGCTCGCCTGCCCACTTCGGGCATCGTCGGCCCTCTGAAGTTGGTCGGGATTCGATCGACGGCGAGCTCCGATCCGGCGTGCCACTCGACCCCGACGTCGAATCGCTCCGATAATTCGGTGACGGCGTGGTGGACGGGTGTGGCGTGGAACGAAGGGTCGATCACGATGGAGTCGACATCGGTTCGCAGATCGATGCCGCCGTGGACTTGCATCTCGACGTACTGGTCGAGATCCCGGCGCCGACCACCGTCAACTTCTGGGTCGTCGAGAAGCTCGAGCAGTCCGCGTTGGTCAACCGGAACGCCGAGAAGTGCCCCTTGGTCGACCTGTTCGGCGAGGGCTGCGAGCACGCACCATGCCGCGTCGAAGGTTCCGATGTCGGTGGGGCCGGCATGGCTGTCGCCCACACAGATCGTTGCGCGTTCACGAACATGATCGGCAAGGACGAGGAAGCACGAGCCGAACCGGGGTGATCCGCCGTGCGGGTCGCCCACCAGATCCCAGGCCCCGTAGATCGGAAAGTCGGCTTTGGTGGGGTCCACGTTTGCGTAGGCGTGGGCGAACAGCTCATGCTCCCACCGTTGCCGATCGCCGCCCGGGAACGCCGAGCGTCCACCGTTGGAGATTCCCGTCACCCATTGGCTGAGGTACCGGCCTGTCCGTGCCATGCCGTCGGCAACCGTGAAGCCTGATCGAGCGACCCGATCGGGATGAAAGTTGACGGTCAAGCGCCCGCACGTCGACAGCACATCGTGAACGACGCTCAGGTCGTTCGCGACTGCCCCGGACCCGGTGAATCGCCACCTCGTGAGCGCCTCACCACGCCGGGCTCGTGCCGTGACTCGCACGGCTTCGAGAGCTCGCTCACTCGGGGACATCAAACCAGTTCAGCACGGGCGACGGTTCAACCACGGCACGGGTTCGAGACCCGTGAGCCGTCGTCATTGCTCGTCGCCGCACCGGGGTAGGCATGAACCTCCTATTGCCTGTCAAGGGGGTGGAAGAGGTCGTTGAGGTGTCGGAGGATCTCTCGGGCGACGTAGCGCGTCAAGCAGCGCACGATCTCGCGTTTGCTCTCGCCGTCGAGGGTGTGCGGCGGGCGACGTAGGCGCGGGTTCGGGTTCGGTGGACATACGCACCATCACGATCCGCGAGAGCGCTTCGTTGGCGAGCCGCCACCGCGCGGGTCGAGCCGTTTGCGTTCGTTCAGCCCGGATTGCGCATCGATTGGTGCGCGGCCGCAGGGGTGAGCGAATGATGCTTCGCTTCGGAGCCGCTCGGGGTTGTCGCCAGCCGCCACGCAGGGCGCTGCGGTGTCGGTGCCGATCCCGTGTCGCGGCGACCAGGCGTGGTGCGGTGGTCGTGACGAGTGGGCCGAGGACGTCGTTGACGCGTGTGATCTCGGCGTTGACCGGCTGCACCCGACGAGCAGTTCGCGCAACGCGAACTTCGTTGCTCCCTCGGCGGTGGTCCCATCTGAGGGTCGCAGTCGTGCAGCGCTGCTGACGAGTTGGACGATGCTGACGCCGCGAATGCTTCACGGAGTTCGTCGGGAGCGGCGACAACGAGGGCACGCATCTGGTCGATCGCTCCAGTGCTCTCACGCGTGGCGGAGCGTCTCACCAAGCGGAACGCCCGGATCGCCTCCACGCCGCCGGTGCGTGACTTCGGTCGGGCGACCTTCTTGCCGGACGGCGCGGCGCGTGCCGCGGCGACAGCGTCGACGGGGTCGGACTTGCCATGGCTGCGTCGTTCTTGACGATCACCGCGAGTGAACTCGACCACATCGATGTCGTGGCGTTGCACCAACCGACACAGTCCGGCGCCGAAGATTCCGGTGCCCTCGACGCCGATCCGGTCGACCTCCCGAAGCTCGCGAGTCATTCCAGAACGTCGTGGCCGATCGGGTCGGTGGCGAACTCACGCACACCATCGGAGCGTCGAAATCACCGGCATGAAGGCCTCGATGCGGTGGGTGTCGCCGTCGTGGAACTTTGATTCTGAGTGGAACCATTTGGCGGTTCGCGCGCTGGTGCGGGGCTGGGTGGGTGCGTCGATCGTGATGGCGTGGTCGGTCACCACATCGGGATCGTTGACGATGCGATCCCCGGCAGCGCCATGGCTCGTTCCGCCCTGGTCGACCCGTACGTTCGGCCGAGGAAGATCAAGGCGGCCTCGCCGAGTGTGACAGCTCCAGCTGTGCCAATGACCCAGCGGCGTTTCGTGGACATCGCGACCTCCGTTCTCTCGGTCACCGCAGGGTCTCGTCGAGGAACTCGATGACGTGCTGCTGCCACTCTTCTGGTCGCGTGTCGTACCCGCCGGTGTGGTCGGCTCCGTCGACAGTCCATACCGTGACCCGTTCGCTTGCGCCGGACTGGATGAACGAAGCTGCGCGACCTTCGTCTCCCACGTTGCCGGCGTTGATCAGGAGGAACCGGGTATCCGGTGCGTCGATCACCGCCGATCGAAGCGGGGTGGGCGGGGAGGCGTCGGTGAGGAAGTCGGTGATGCCGTCCTGGACGTACTCCAGGCGCTCCTGGATCCAGCCACGCCAACCGTAGGCATCGGAGAGCCATTCTTCGTCGGCGGCCCGGCGTGCCGTCGCACCTTCGGCGACCACGGCACGGATGCGCGGATCTGTGGCCGCAGCGCCGATGGCCTCCTCGCCTCCCATCGAGAAGCCGACGACGCCGATCCGACCGGGGTCGACCTCGCGGCGCGATGCCAGGAACTCGGTACCCGCCGCGATGTCGAGATCGCCATACCAGCCGAAGTCCATCGCGGTCCCGTGACTGTCACCGTGACCACGGGCGTCGACCAGTAGGACTGAATACCCGCTGCCGACGAGCACCGCGGACTGGTCGAGCACATCGGATCGGGTGGAACCAGCGCCATGCATCACGACGACCCCGGCGCGGTTGGTGCCCCTCAGGTACCAGGTGGCAAGTCCCACGCCGTCGGTCGTCGTCAACGTGATGGGCTCGTAGTCCAAGCCGAGTGCCGCCGGCGTCGACTCCACGTGTGTGGCGGGGACATGGGTCGCCGCGACGGCCGGGGCAATGACCAACACAGCGACCGCGATCACGATCACGATCACAGCGCCTCCCGCAAGCTTGGCCGGAAGGTGCCGAGTCCGCAGCGACGACCGAGCGCCCTCAACCACCGACGCGAGGCCGGCGACCAAGACGACGACCGACAGCACAGCCATGATCGTCAGACCGTTCCGGATCAGATGCGGCACGAGACCGACCCCGGCGGCGGCGGCGATCACTCCGATCGTGACGAAGAGGATCCCTCGGCCGCCGGGACCGAGCCGCACCCGGTTCGATGCAGCGACCAAGAACCCTCCGACGCACAGATACACCGGCTGGAACAGCGAGAACGCCTGCAGCACGACCAGTTGCACGAGGATCCACCCGATGAGCATCAGCCCGACGAGCAGTGCGATGTCGTTGGTTCTCACCGCCCCGGTCCAAGCCGACCAGGCGAGCACGGTCAGCGGGATCGCGACAATCGTCGCCAGCGCGAACCCAGCCAGCACCACGCTGTCCCAAGGCAGACGATCATTGATGCGTTCACCGAAGTCGGCGCCGCCTGTCACCAGCGCGATAGCACCTCCCCATGCAGTGAGAGCGTTGAACGCAGCTACGCCGGCCAGCCACCGCCGCCGCGGCCACGAGTTCGCAGATGACGTACTCATGTCGTTCACCCGGCTTCGCCCAGCTGGTACCGGAGGCGTTGAACCCGTTGAAATCAACCGAACCGACTTCAGCGAACTCCCTGACCGCGAGCGCGATGAACGACTTTGGTAGTGGAACTGCGCCGGTTGGCGATCCATCGACGACTTCTCTCTCCTGAGTAGCGCAGCATGGTTTGTCCCTGCGATCGATCATGATCGCGGCACTGCGTCTCGCGCCAGAGACAAACGTCCCAGCGGTCGCTGGCTCATCGCGTTCCTGCTGACGCCGATCAATGGAAGCCGACGTCGCACGCGGCAATCGCTCCACTCTGCCCGTCCGACTGCGGGACGAGCTCCGATCCCGACCGCAAAGCCCTCACCCCGGGCTCGGCGTGTTCGGGCAACTCTGCGCCGTAGGTTTGAGAGGTGCGAACACTGCGCGAACAGCATCGGGTTGGCGTTCGCTACCTGGAAGCCGCGACGGTGCTCCTGCAGCGGGTCCGCAGCGTTCACCCCACGAAGGGATTGTTCGAAGCTGCCGACCTGCAGTGGTGGTGGAGCACCCCGCGCTCGACCGACCATCTCCCGCAGCTGTTCTGGTTCGATCACTTCGGTCGCCCCGAGGCTGCAGTGATTGCCACCGACTGGGGTGGCGGGATGGCTCTCGCCCCGATCGTCATGCCCGATGCAACTCCCGACTGGGTTGCACATGTCATCGAGCGCGGGCTCGCTCACGCCAGTGAGGCCGGACTTGGAGAGATCGATCTCGAGGTCGACCTCGCGGACGACGTGATGCGGGAGGTGTTGGTCGGTCACGGCTTCGCAATCACCGGAGACGGGACCGATGGCGCTTCGGCGAGCGTGTCCGTGGTCGAGGCGTGGCTGGATGCACAAGCTCGACCAGAGGTCAGCTCGCTGCACGAGGGCTATCGGTTGGCCAGTCGTTTCGACACGATGCAGCGTCCGCATCACATGATCGACCGAGGTGGACCCGACGTCGAAACTCGTCTTCGGCAGACTTCCCTGTACCGCCCCGACCTCGACCTCGTTGCTGACGACAGGCGCGACGAAGTCGCGGCGTACGGGTTGTTCTGGTTCGATCCTGAAACCGCCACGGGTCTCGTCGAACCCGTGCGCACCGAAGACGATCACCAGCGACGGGGCCTTGCCCGCCACATCCTCACCGCCGGCATCGACCTTCTCGCCGAGGCCGGCGCAGGGCGGATCAAGATCTGTTTCGAACCGGACAATCCAGCAGCGAAGGGTCTCTACCTCAGCGTCGGCTTCGTACCCGTGCGGCAGACCGCTGTCTTCGCTCGCCGATCGAGCGCCTGAGCGTCATAGGCGCACCCTGCATCTCATCGGCGGAATCTCATCGGCGGACGAACAGCCCGGCACGCAATGTCCAGCATTGCGTCGTTTACGTTCGACGAATGCACCTCGAGCACATCGCGATCATCGTCGACGACTACGACAGCGCCATCGACTTCTGCCTGGGGGCACTTGGATTCGAGCTCGTCGAGGACTCTCCGTCGCTCACCAATGACGGGCGAGCGAAGCGATGGGTCGTCGTTCGGCCGCCAGGCGCCGCGACCGGTTTGCTCTTGGCCAAGACCGACGGTGTGGATCAGCGAGTCGCGGTTGGAGCTCAGTTCGCCGGGCGCGTCGGGCTCTTTCTCAGGGTCGACGATTTCGAAAGCCGATATCGCCACATGCTCGACCACGGTGTCGAGTTCCTCACCGAACCCCGCGATGAGTCGTACGGACGCTGTGCCGTCTTCATCGACGTCGCGGGGAACAAGTGGGACCTTCTCGGACCTCGACAGGATCAGATCAACGTGCGCTGACCAGTCCACGCGCGACCCGAAATCGCAGGACATGGCAACCGAACTGCCAGCGCCGGTCCGGCACTCCGATCGCGCACGGCACCGCACCGGGCCTGCGCGGAACTGCCGGCCAACTGGTCGGGTCGAGCGGTCGTCGGGGAAGCTCGTCCATCCCGACGCCCTGCGGCCACTCGGACCCCTGTCGCTTGCCGAACAACGTATCTGCGGGCTGCGCCCGGGATCTTGGACACGCAGTGCTGTTCGCAGTGCCGTTCCGACGCACCGGCGTGGTGCCGATGTCGGAAGGACGAGAACATCGGGGAGTAGCACATGATTGCAACCGCTGACTGCAGCACTGCTCGCACCTATGGGTTCGTGACGGTCGTCAACGATCCGGCGTGGGCGAGCGTCGTCGGACACGTCGAGTCGTACGAGACGTCGAGCGGCTCGCACGAGTACACACTTCAGGTCACCGAGCAGCAGGCACGCTACGCACGGGAGGCGGTCGCAGCGGGTTGCGGCCTGTCGATTCGCTTCCAGACTCGCGGGACCACCGGTGCGCTCGGCAACGGCTCGGCCTGGTACGACGGCACGGTCGAGGTCAGTGGGGCCGGGTGGAGCACCAGCGTCACCGTGTCGGGCTCCCACCCGCTCCCGCAGTGCGACATCTATGCGCTGATCCGTCAGACCAACGAGGTGTACACCCAAGACGTGTCCGCTGCGCCGGATCCCGGCGACCTCCTGACGGTGTCGGGAACGGCCACGGCGACCGCCGACGCAGGCGCCATGACCCAGTTCGACCAGGCCCACGCCGACTGGCGGGTCCGCTACCCCGCGCTCGTCATCCCGGTCCCCTGAACGCGACAGTGGGACCGCTGCTGCGTCTGCGTCGATGACCTCGACGGACGGAGCCATCGATACGTCCCGCGGCAGCCGTGCCGCCGAGTTCGTTCGGCACCGGTCGCGACGGCGCCGCTTCGCCATCCGACTGATCGGCTCGACCCACTCGACCGACGATGTGCTCACCACGTGGGGTCGCCGGTTGGTGAGCCGCGCTCACCAACCGGGCGACCGTTGTGCGGCCGCTCCGAACGGGCGTCGTGGATGCTGCGCGGTCCCGAGCGGACCGAATGGGGCCATCCTTCGATGGCTCGGGTCCCCGTTCCCGTCGAGGCTGGGGCCACTCACCGAGAACGGACGGTTTCTGGCTAACCGCGGGGAGCCCGCACCTCCATCGCGATGTCGCCGTCGACGCGCCCAAGCTCGGCCACTGCATGGCTCTTCCGCTGAAGTCCGGCGTGGTCGATCCAGGACAGGTCGAAATCGATGGCGTCGTAGTTCGCGACGTCCAGTCGAAATGCGGCGATCATCAACCCGCGACCCGGACTCAGTCGTTCGACGGTCGCGTAGAACCAACCGCCGAGGATCGGATGGACGAGTTCGACTCCTCTGGGGGGATCGAGTTCGAGCTCGGGCAGGGGACCGTGGGTCGAACGATGCCAGTCGTCGTCGGCGGGGATCGCGTTGACCTCGATGGCTTCGACTCGATGTGTTCCTCGATTCGTCACCCACAGCCGAGCATCATCCTGATCACGGGACACGCTCAGCCCGACCGCGCTCGCGTGAACGCGGTCCGCCGCCCTGCGCGAGTGTTCGGCGTGCATCAGGGCTCGATGGGTCTGGTCGTGTGCGAGCTGGTTGCCGAGTTCCGCGAGCGCTGTTTCCGTGACCGCACGATCGCGTACCGCTTGCACCCATCGACGGCCGAACTCACCGGCGAACGTCGCAGGATCGAGTTCGATGTGCACCTCGTGCTCGAATGCCGCCAACGACGAAGTGGGTTCGAACTCGGGGCCGAGGTCGACCGGTCGAGTTGCGATCGACATCGCTTCGCGAGTGATGGCCTCCACTCGTTCGAGCAGCGTGCCGTCCCCTGCCGACGCGACGTCGATGCTCGGCCAGAGTTGGTCGAGGACGTCGCACACGCGCTCGACGTCGCTTGGTGATGCGCCTTCACCGACGCTGGCGACGACCGTTGCGTGGAGGGCGTCGCGGGTGGCCAGCGTGAGCGACCCCTCGGCCTTGGAGCCGACGAGCAAGCCGGTCAACCGTGACCAGGCCCGGTCGTCAGCGTCCTGTCTCGCCTGAGCGAGCAACCATCCGGCCGCAACCTCGAGCATCTGGCGAACGCTAGCCCGCCCGACGCGTCTGGGGTCCGAATCGATGCGCTGGCTGCAAGTTCGCCGACCAGGGTCGGTCTCCGGCCCGGGACCTGTCTCGAGCGAGCTGCATCGGTGCGCGGCCGCGGTCCACGAGTTGCGCGAGCATCAGAGCGACGAGCGAAGGAGCGCTGGACCATGACGAAGCGGGCGTTGATGAGAGCGGTCGTCCTCGACGCCCCTGGCCCACCCGACGCACTGCGGCTTCGCGAGATCCCGATCCCGACACCGCGGCCCGGTCAGGTGCTGATCAAGATCGAGGCGTTCGGACTCAACCGCTCCGAGCTGCACACGCGCCTCGGGCTCGCCGACGGCGTGACGTTTCCCCGTGTGCTCGGCATCGAGGCCACGGGCACCGTCGCGGCATGCCCGGGCGGCGAGTACGCGACGGGCGAGCAGGTTGCGGCCTTGATGGGCGGCATGGGTCGCACGTTCGATGGCGGTTACGCCGAGTACACCTGCGTCCCGATCCGTCAGGTGGTGCCATTCACCAGCGCGCTCGACTGGGCAACCCTTGGTGCCGTTCCGGAGATGCTCCAGACGTCACACGGCTCGCTCACGATCGGACTCGACGCACAACCGGGCCAATCGATCCTGATCCGTGGTGGCACCTCGTCGATCGGCATGGCCACCGCGGTGCTCGCCAAACGACTCCGCATGACGGTGATGTCCACGACGCGCAACCCCGATCGCACCGACATCCTCCGGGGGATCGGCGTCGACCACGTCCTCGTCGACGACGGCAACGTCGCCGAACAAGCCCGTCGAATCGTCCCGGACGGCGTCGACGTCGCACTCGAACTCGTCGGGACCCCGACACTGCCCGACACCCTGAGAGCGACACGCGTCCACGGCGTCGTGTGCTTCACCGGGATGCTGTCCAACCACTGGATCGTGCGTGACTTCTACCCGATCGAGTACCTCCCGCGCGGCGTCCGACTCACCGCCTACGGCGGTGACGCGAACGACCTCCCCGTCGACGTGCTGCGGAGCTTTCTCGACGCCGTTGCGGCAGGGGATGCTCTCGTGCCGATCCACCGCACGTACCGCATCGAGGACATCGTCGAAGCACACGCCGACATGGAGGCGGGCCGCGCGACCGGCAAACTCGTCGTCCTGCCATGACACTCACCACGATTCGCGCGAGAAGCCTGCGGGCATCGCTTCCATCGCCGCAACGATCGCGCGCGACACTGGCCCGACGATCTGACCGATCGCCGGACAGCGATGCGGCCGACCGGTTGCCGGGGTGCCGTCCCACACATCTCGCGTCTGTTGCCACCGACGACCTTGCTGGAGTGAACCAACCATGAGCTTCGACCTCGAATCCCTCGTCGCGATCGACACCCACGTTCACGTGGAACAGGACTCGAACGGGTGCTGCTCGCTCGACCAGGAGCTCTTGGATGCCTCCGCCGCCTACTTCAGGGCCGGCGACAACCGCACGCCCACTGTCGGCGACCTTGCCGACTACTACCGCCATCGGCGCATCGGCGCCGTCGTGTTCACCGTCGATGCCACGACGGCGATGGGGCATCCCGCGCTGTCGAGCGAGGAGATCGTCGATCTAGCGTCGGAGCACGACGACATTCTGATCCCGTTCGCATCGGTCGATCCGCTCGACGCAGCAGCCCCCGGCCGCGTGCGCTCGCTCGCCGACCGCGGTGCACGGGGCTTCAAGTTCCACCCGAGCCTGCAGGCGTTCCGGCCGAACGACGAGCGGTACTACCCGATCTACGAGGCGATCGCCGAGGTCGGCCTGCCGACGGTGTTCCACACCGGCCAGACGGGTATCGGCGCGGGGCTGCCCGGCGGGCGTGGCATCAAGCTGCGGTACAGCGATCCGATGCTGCTCGACGACGTCGCCGCCGACTTTCCGACGCTGACCGTCATCCTCGCTCACCCGTCGGTCCCGTGGCAGGACGCAGCGATCTCGATGGCGACGCACAAGGCGAACGTCTACATCGACCTGTCCGGGTGGCTGCCGAAGTACTTCCCCGCATCGCTCGTGCGCGCTGCGAACGGTCCGCTGCGCCGAAAGGTGATGTTCGGATCCGACTACCCGGTCATCTCTCCCGACCGGTGGATCGCGAGCTTCGACGATCTCGAGATCAAGCCCGAGGTTCGCCCGCTGATCATGAAGGACAATGCGATCCACGTACTCGGCTTGCCGTCTGCGGTCTGACCATCGAGTTGCGCGGCGCCGCTCGAACGACAGCGTGAACGGTGGCTCTGGTCGCTGGCGACCGAGATCAGGCTCGGGTCCGATCGAGCGTGACGACGTCGACGACCGCGGCATCCCCGGGCCACTTCTGGTCGCCGATCACCTCGAGCCGTCGCGAGCTCGTTCGAGACCGTCGAGGATCAGGTCGAGCACGAAACGGAACTCGTCGGGATGGGTCGTGCGCTGTGAGGCGACGTCCTCGTGGTACTCCTTGTGTGCCACCATGAGCGGGAACCGATCGGCGGTCACCTCCCGTTCGAACCGCTCTGACATCGCCGCCAGCCGGTCGTCGTCCATCTGGTACCCGAGCTGTTGTTGGGTGAATCCGGCGACGTGCATGTTGATCGCGTGGAAGCCGAGGTCGCCGAGGTGCTCGGTCAGGCCGCCCTCGACGAGGAGGCCCAGCAGCCACTCCATCTGACGGAACCGCGACGGACCCGGGAACGTGTTCGTCCAGAGCTCCACCGTCCACGGGTGCCGGAGCAACACCTCGTGCGTCGAGACGGCCAACTCGCGTATCGCGGCCTTCCAGTCGCCTCCGGCGGTCGGTTCGGCGATCTCGCCGACGACCAGCTCGACCATGCCCTCGAGCAAGTCGTCTTTGTTGGTGACATGGTTGTAGAGCGACATCGCCTCGTACCCCAAGTGCGCGGCGAGCTTGCGCATGCTCAAGCCGCCGATGCCCTGCTCGTCGGCGAGCTGCACTCCGGCGCGCAGCACCCGCTCACGCGACAGGGGCGGACGGCCCACAAGGTTCGACTCGATGTCGGTTGACATGCTTACAGCGTACGTCTAACGTCCGGGACGACGTGACGTACACCGTAAGTACAAGATGCAAGTGCAAGATGCAGGCGCAAGATGCAGGCGCAAGATGCAAGTGCAAGATCGGAGATCCCTCATGAAAGCCATCGTTCACGACACGTACGGAGATCCCGACGTTCTCGACTTCCGTGAGATCGACCGACCCGTGCCGAGCGTCGACGAGGTGCTCGTCCGGGTCCACGCGGCTTCGGTCAATCCCCTGGACGTGCACTTCCTGACCGGCACGCCCTACCTCGTCCGCATCGTCGCCGGAATCCGCCGCCCGAAGCGGCGGACTCGCGGCGCCGACGTGGCCGGCGTCGTCGAGGCGGTCGGGGCGAACGTCACCGGGTTCGCGCCGGGCGACCGCGTCTTCGGTGCCGTGCGGGGCAGCTTCGCCGAGTTCGCGATCGCGTCGCCCGACGCGATCCTCCACACCCCAGACGCTCTCGACGACGCCGAGGCGGCAGCACTACCGGTCGCCGCGGTCACCGCGCTCCAGGGCCTTCGTGACCACGCAGGCGCCCGGCCCGGCCGATCGGTCCTCGTGAACGGTGCGGCCGGTGGGGTCGGCACGTACGCCGTCCAGATCGGCGTCGCGCTGGGTGCAGAGGTCACCGGGGTGTGCAGCACCGACAACGTCGACATGGTGCGCGCGCTCGGCGCCGCAAGGGTGATCGACTACACCAAGGAGGACTTCGCCGCCGACGGCGTCCGCTACGACGCCATCCTCGACAACGTCGGCAACCGATCGATCGCGGAGTGCCGACGGACGCTCGCCGACGACGGCGTCTACGTGATGGTCAGCGGTCCGAAGGACAACCGGTGGCTCGACCCGTTCCGACGGATGATCCGGATGAAGCTGCGATTCCTCGTCGGCACTCAGAGGTTCGCCCAGTTCACCGCGACCGAGACCGCCGACGAGTTGCGCGAACTCGTCACGATGGTCGAAGCAGGCATGCTCCGATCGGTGATCGATCGCCGGTATCCGCTCTGCGACACCGCGGAGGCGATCCGCTACGTCGCGACCGGGCACGCACGTGCGAAGGTCGTCATCGACGTGGTCGTCGACGGCGCTGCTGACACGGGGCACGACGCCACCCACGCCGTGACCGAGGTGCGCTGATGGACACCCTCGTCGACGTCGACTGGCTCGTGTCGCATCTCGACGATCCGGACCTCGTGATCCTCGACTGCTCGATCGTGATGGAGTCGTCCGACAGCGGCGGTATGCGTGCCGTCAGCGGCCGCTCGACGTACGACGACGGTCACATCCCCGGTGCCCGGTACGCGGATCTGGCAGGTGATCTCTCCGATGGAACGAGCCCGAATCAGTTCGCCGTGCCACGGCCGGAGGTGTTCTGTGCGGCGATGGGTGCGCTTGGTGTCGGCGACGGATCGCTGGTCGTGCTGTACGACTCGATGATGTCGATCTGGGCCTCGCGGGTCTGGTGGATGCTGCGTTGGGTCGGTTTCGACCGCGCCGCCCTCCTCGACGGTGGCTTCACAGCTTGGACCGCTGCCGGTCACCCGGTCTCGACCGAGATCCCTCCGCCTGCGGGCGCCCGTCTCACTCCGGCGCCTCGTCCGGAGCTGATCGCCGAACGGGCGGAGGTGCGCGCGGCGATCGACGATGACCGTGTCACCCTCATCGACTCGCTGACCGCCGAGTCGTTCCGGGGCGACGTGATGATGTCCAGTCGACCGGGTCACATCCCCACGGCCGTCAACATTCCCGTGTTCGACCTCTTCGACGAGCAGGGATGCTTCCGCCCTGACGACGAACTCGCCGCATTGCACCCAAGAGATCGATCGGCTCGCGCCATCACCTACTGCGGGGGCGGCATCGCCGCATCGGCCGGAGCGTTCGCCATGACCCGACTCGGCTTCACCGACGTCGCCGTGTATGCCGCCAGCCTCCAGGAGTGGGCCACCGATCCCGACAACCCGATGGTGACGGGCTGACACGCCGTCACATCGAAGGGAAAACGGACGGTTCGGTCAGGGCTCCGACGGCGCCGCGATTCCGTGGCAGCCGAAGTGACCGAATTCGTGGCCCCGCCTGCGGCGACCGGCGACCGGCGACGCTGTGGAAGTTGAAGCGCTGCGCGACGCTGCTTCGGCTCCCACAACGCTGACCTCTGGCGTCCCCCGACGCCGCAGCGGCGCCGTCGAGGCCCGATCATCGGGAGATGGTTCAGCCCACCGATGTCGGATGCCGCTGCTCGTCGCTGTCGAGTCGAACCGCGGTCGATGGTGTCGGCGGTGGGAACGGCGGCGGCCCGGCGGGCACATCGAACGAAGCAGCGCCCGGCGAACGGCGGCCGCGGACGCCGACCACGATCAGCACGATGGAGGTGGCCGACATGATCGCGCCGACGACCAGCATGCTGACCGCGATCGGGGTCACCGCACCCGACTTGGCCCCGACCTCGACGTCGGCAGCGACCAGCGGCGATCCGTCGGCGTTCATCACGACGACCGACCAGCGGCCGCCGCGAGCGTCCCAGGTCAGCTCCTGCTCGCCGGAGCCCGAGGTGCTCACCGTCCAGAAGTCCTGATCGAGCGGTGATTCGATGCGATCGATTCCGTCGATCTCGCGGTACCGCGGAGCGTGCTCGTCGAGTTCCACCACCTCGGAGTACGTGGCTCGCGACAAGTAGCGCTCGACATCGGGGGAGCGCGCGATTCCGACGAACACCTCGTCGGTCGCAACAGCACCGTCCACGCGAAGACGGAGATCGAGGTCGACCCAGTCGAGCACCCACGGCGAGGCGTCCCCGTCGACGCCATCGAGCCAGAGGTCCGTCGTGGCGACCGCCACACCGTCGCTCTCGACGCGATCGAGGGTCACGGTGAAGTAGCCGTCGTCGTCGGTGGCGATCGCCTGGCCGAGCACGATGGCGCCACCGCCGGCGAGCACGCCGAACCCCGGCAGGAGTACGATGCAACCGATCACGATCGCAACGATGTGCCCGGCCGAGCGCTTCGGACGCGCGGCCGACGCCTCGTTCGGTTGGTTGGCGGAGGAATCAGGAGAGGTCGTCATGCCTCCATCGTCGTCCTGTGCACGTCCCTGGTCAGTCCCGCACACCGGTGTTGTCACGGTGGGGTTTCCCCCACCATTCCAGCTCGTCGCTGCTCCGTCGGATGCACGCCCGCAGGTCGGTCCCTCCGGTGGTCGTTGTGGCGCGTCCACGGCGCGAATGCGTGTCGTCGCTCGAGAGGAGCTCGCGCACGCGCGGCACGACCTCGGTGCCGTATGCCTCGGTCGTCTCCACCGAGTTCGCGGGAGCGCACGCGGCACGACCTCGGTGCCGTATGCCTCGGTCGTCTCCACCGGTCGCGGAGCGCGCCGCGGCACGACCTCGGTGCCGTATGCCTCGGTCGTCTCCACCAAGGTCGCGGGAGCGCGCCGGCGCTGCACTTGAGCGTGAACCGATCCAGGTCGAGGATGCGGACCGTCGTTGCGATCTTGCGGGCGACCGTCTCCGGGGAACCGACGTACAGCGAGCCGTTCGGCCCGGCCGAGTGTTCGAACTCGGCTCTGGTCGCTGAACCGCACCCGCGTTGGCCCCGATCCGATTGCGCATCTGTTCGTGGTGCGGCTACAGACGGTCCTGTGCTGCGGCGTCGGTGGCGGCGATGTGTCCGGGGGAGTGGACGCCGATCGGGAGCGGAGCGTGGTGAAGCTCGTCGAGGGTTCGGCGGTACAGCTCGACGAGCGGAGCGAGGCGACGACGGTCACCGCCGATGATGGCGATCATGAGCGGCAACCCGTGACGCACGGCCCGCACCACCGACCGCGGGCTGCCGCCGAAGCCGACCCAGGTGCGCACTCCGGCCTCGGTCGACGGTACGACGAGTTGACCGTCGAACCCGGCGCTGGAAGACGCGAACCGGGTCGTCGGAGCTGAGCATCGTTGCGGCCGAACCGAGTCGATCCGTTCGGCACGCCCGGCGATCACAGCGAGCACCGAGTCGGGCGACGAGATCGCGAAGTCGGGCCGATGATGCTCCGCGAGCCCGATCGCATCGACCCCCACGCTGTCGGACAGCACGGCTTCGGCCACGCCGAACTCCAGTGAATCGGACCACTGGTGACGACGGATTCCCTCGATCGCCGCATGTCATTGCGTCCGCAAACAACCGGGCCCGCGCGTCCTGCATCCTGGCCGACGGATCGCGTCAACCGTCAGTCGGTCGTGTCGATCAGGAGGCCGGCGTCGACCTCAGCGGCCAGGAGGTCGAGGGTGTCGAACTGGTCGGCCAACTCGTCTGGATCCTTCGAACAGTCGAACACGATCGTCTCTGCGTGGGCGATCCAGTCGTCGACGGCGGCATCCAACGCCTGGTCGGGCGTCGGGAGCAGCTCGCTCAGGTCGCTCCGGAACCGGCCGACCAGTTCGTCGCACAGCTCGCTCCCGCCTCGGAGGATCTCGTCGGCGTCGGGAACCTGAGCGCGACGTTCCTCCCATGCGGCTCGCCACACGGCGTCCGACGGCCGATCGTCGCCACCGCAGCCGGCGACCATCGCGACCAAGCCGGCGGCGGCCACCGCCCGCAGCGATCGCCGTCGTCCGGCCGTTGTTCGCGTCACGATCCCATCTTGGTCGGCGCGAGGCGGCGATTCACCGGCGGCTGCTCTGATCAGCGACCTCGTCGGGCGGCATGGACGCGAGCTGCTGCTCGACGAACGCCTCGCGCTCCGCCGCCCGCGGGTGGACGTAACCTGCGCCGATCGCAATCTCACCCCGGCGACACGCGACCAGCCGGGAAACCCGGCGACCGTGTTCGGACAGCTCCGACCATCGCTCGTAGGGCATCGATCGCAGCATGATGTTGCTGCGAAACCACGGCGCGAGGTACTCGATGTTCGGCATCGCCCTCACGTCTCGCGACAGGTTGGGAGTGCCGCCGTGCCAGGCGCGCACGTCTCGGAAGATCGCCGACCCGGCCGGCAGCGGGCAGACCGTGCTCAGCTTCATCCAGGCCGGCTCGTCCGCGAGGTTGGGGATCGGTGCGTGGGACCGTTGCGTGCCGGGGATCTGCCGGATCGGGCCGTTCTCCCATGTCAGATCGATGAGTGGGAAGTTGACCGTAACGATCGGCGGAGGGACGTCGCGCATCGTCGTTCCGGCGACCGGATCGTGCAACTCCGACCACGTGTTGTCGGAGTGCAAACCCTGGTACTCAACGGCTCCGGGCATCGCGATGTCGCCACCACCCCCTCCGACGACGTAGTCGTTCGAGCCGAAGATCGCGGTGAGGATCGGCGTCGTGGTCGACATGTCGATCAGCTCGGTCCACGGCTGCAGGTGGAGCATGTGCCGCGACGCCGAACTCCCGCCGAACGAGTACCGGTGGGGAAGGCCGCCTGCGCCGCCGCCGACGGAGCAGTCGGGGTCGGCGGCAACGAGTTGCTCGATCACCGTGGCGGCGGCGTCGCGCAGCCGTTCGAGATGATCCGGCGCAACGGCATCGGCGACAGCGACGAAGCCGTCTCGGTGCAGGAGACGGGCTGCGCGCTCGACCTCGTGGGGTTCGAGGACTTCGAGTCCGCGAATGCCGTTGTTCGTGCGCAGGTCCTCGCGGAACGCAACCACGTCGGGATCGTCGTATCGCCGCGTCCAGCCGGCGCACGCCGGGTCGCCGGCGACCAGGTTGCGGTGTTCCGGGGTCGTCTCGAGTTCGACTGCTCCCATCGGGGTGTCGAGCCCGAGCGGATTGCTGTTGGACTCGCCGGGCGCGAGCCAGGGACGTGGCACGCGCCCGTTCGGCGGCACCGACTCCTGCCACCCCAGGCCCACCAGCCGTGCTGTCGACGACATCACGCCGACGCTAATGGCCCGGAACGCCGCAGCCGCATTCTCGTCGGACCGTGAGTGTCCACCTGCACTCATTCTGTGGAAGCCGAACCGACGATTGTCGTCGCTTCGGCTGCCACAAACCGCCGATGGGGTCTTTGTGGAAGCCGAAGCCGCGGATCATGTCGCTTCGGCTGCCGCAAAGTCCGGTCGGGTCGCGGTCGGTGTCGGCGAGGTCGGGCCCGAGGTCGGTTCGGCACGCCTCACCACCCGCGGGGTGGTGGCCGTCCGATCAGACGCTGAGCTTGGCGATCAGCTCCTGCTTGCGTTCCTCGAAGGTCTCGAAGTCGATCTGGTCGTCGTCGAACTGCGCGTGCAGCTTGGCGAGCGCAGCGAGAACGTCCTCTTCCGGGGCCTCGGGCGCGACCTCGTCGACCTGCTCGGCCTCTTCGGCGCGAGCGGCCTTGCGCTCGGCCTTCGCCTGCGCCTTCTCGCGCTTGGCCTTCTCGCGCTGCATCTTCTGGAAGCGTGCTTGGCTCATCGGGCTCCTTCCCGGACGGGATGCACGGGCTCAGCCCGCGTTCGCGATCGCCACGCGGGGGTCGCGGTGGGGGTCGCCGGGCTGTTCGAGCGAATCGCGAAACAGGGTGATCGCCCGGACGCGTGCGTCTTCGTCGAGCTCGGCGGACATGATCCGCTCGACCGACGGCAACAAGTCGCGGCGCTCTGCGACGATCTCGTACGCGGCACGGTTCGCCGGTTCGAGCTCATCGGGTGACTCCGCGTTCAGGTACGGGTTGTCGGGCTGCTTCTTCGATCGCCTGGCTGCCACGATGCGGACTCCTGTCGTCAGTGAATTCGGATTCGGGTGCGTCTGGCCGACGGTCCGGCCTGCCCGCCAGGTCCACCGCGATGGTGAATCCGGTTGGCGGACATGACGACCTCCTCGTCCTGGTGCTCGGAGGAGGCGACGAGCCTGCACGGGGCGACAGCGCAAGACGGCCGCCCTGCCCAAGCGAGGCGACTCACCCAAGGGGAACGGTCACCGTACCACCGTGCGGGCGCAATCAGGCCGATCGGACATCACGAGTGAGGCGTGCCGGCCGATCGTTCGATCTGCGACGATGGCGTCGATGGGGTTCTTCGACGACGAAACGTTGATCGTGCCGGACGGGGAGGGGAGGTGGCGGACCTGGCCGACCCCGCACTGGAACATCGGCGACACCGCCAACGGCGGTTACGCGGTGGCACCGGTGTTGCGGGCTCTCGCCGCCGTCTCACACCACCCGGATCCACTCTCGGTGACGACCCACTTCCTGCGTCCGCTACAGCCGTCCGCCTCCGCGAACCCGGCCGTCATCGACACCGACGTCGTTCGGTCGGGGCGCAACACGTCAGTCGCACGCGGCACCCTCGTACATGGCGACAAGGAGCGACTCACGGTGCTGGCTGCCTTCGGTGAGCTGTCCGCGACGGCCGAGCCGGCGAACGTGACGGTACCCGCTCCGCCGATGCCTGCGCCGGAGCGCTGTGTCGACCGCTCCCAGCTCGAGCAGGGTGTCACCCTGCCGATTCTCGGCCGGCTCGACGTCAGGATCCACCCCGATCGAGCTGCGCCGGGCGCCTCTGCCGACGCCGTGATGGAGGGCTGGATCCGATTCGTTGACGGGACCGAACCGTCGACGTCGGCGCTCGTGCTCTTCGCGGACGCCTTCCCACCGTCGCTGTACCCGAGGTTCGGCCGGATCGGCTGGGTCCCGACGATCGAGCTCACCGTTCACGTCCGCCGCCGGCCCGCCGCAGGCTGGGTCCAGGCCCGACTGGAGTGCGATGACCTCGCCGACGGTCGGATGGTCGAGACCGGGTCGCTCTGGGACGCGACCGGAGCGCTCGTCGCCCGATCGCGTCAGCTCGGGCTGCTGCTCGACGACTGACGGGCGGTCACACGCCTGAGATCGACCATCATCGAAACGTGAGCGGGTTGGCATCAGAATTTCTGGTCCTACCCTGTGATGGATGACCGAGATCGCCACGCGCCTCCGACTGCCGATCGCCACGCTGCCCACCGTCGTGCTCCCCGGCAGCACCGTGACGATGACCCTCGACGACCCGGACATCCGCCTCGCCGTCGACGCCGCCGGCGGCGGCCGCCTGGCGCTGAGGGTGCCCCGCGCCGACCACCGCGACCACGGCGCCGACCACGGCGCCGACCAACGGGCCGATCACCGGGCAGATCACCGGGAGATCGTGCTGCTCGCGCGCGTGCCCACTACTGGCGCGTTGCCCGGCGGCGACCCGGCGGCCGTCGTCCAGATCGACGCGCGTGCCCGGCTGATCCGGCTCCGTGCGAGCGAACGAGGCGCCGACGACGCGGATGTCGACCCCATCGACGAGCCGCGACCATCGCCCCGACTCGATGCGACAACGCGCGAGCTGACCGGCGTTCTGCAGCAGATCGCCGAACTTCGACGATCGCGCCGCCTCCCCGAGCTGCTCGGCGCCGGTCTCGCTCCCGGCGCGCTCGCCGACGCCGTCGTGACGTGGGCAGAGCTCGACGCCGATCGTCGCCGCGATGTCCTCGACCTGGTCGATGTCGGAGCACGCGTCTCCCTCGTCGCCGAGTGGGCGAACGGCCATCTCGCCGAACTCCAGGTCGCGGAGACGATCCGCAACGATGTCTCGGAAGGTGTCGGCCAGCAACAGCGCGAGTACCTCCTCCGGCAGCAGTTGGCAGCGATTCGCAGGGAGCTGGGTGAAGGTGACGACGACCTGGTCGCAGGTTTCCGTGAGCGGCTCGCAACGCTCGACGCGCCCGACGAGGTGAAGCACGCGATCGACCGGGAGCTCGATCGGCTGGAGCGAACCAACCTCCAGTCGCCCGAGCACGGCTGGATCAGAACCTGGCTCGACCGCATGTTCGAACTGCCGTGGGGCCAGCGCAGCGCCGACACGCTCGATCTCGACGTGGCCGCGCACGTGCTCGACGACGACCACTACGGCCTTCAAGATGTCAAGGACCGCATCGTCGAGTTCCTTGCCACCCGCAAGCTACGGCAGGAGCGCGGCGTGGTCGTGTCCGGCCGCGGCAATGGGGCGATCATCTCCCTCGTCGGGCCGCCCGGTGTCGGCAAGACGAGCCTCGGTGAGTCGATCGCTCGCGCGATGGGTCGCGAGTTCGTGCGTGTCGCCCTCGGTGGCGTCCGTGACGAGGCCGAGATCCGCGGCCATCGGCGCACGTATGTCGGTGCCCAGCCCGGCCGGATCGTGCGGGCGCTCACCGAAGCCGGCACGCTCAACCCGGTCATCCTCCTCGACGAGGTCGACAAGTTGGCCGTCGGCGGATGGTCCGGCGACCCCACCGCGGCACTCCTCGAGGTTCTCGACCCGGAGCAGAACCACACGTTCCGCGATCATTACCTCGAGGTGGATCTCGATCTGTCCGAAGTCGTCTTCATCGCGACGGCGAACGTCGCCGACACCATTCCCGGCCCACTCCTCGACCGGATGGACCTGGTACGCCTCGACGGATACACCGAGGACGAGAAGGTGTTCATCGGGCGCACCTACCTCCTGCCGCGTCAGATCGAGCGAGCCGGGCTGCGGGCCGATGAGCTCGCCGTCGGCGATGCCGTGATCGGCGCCATCGTGCGTGGATACACCCGAGAAGCGGGAGTGCGCGGGCTCGAACGCGAGCTCGGTCGCCTGGTCCGGAAGGCGACGGCCAAGGTCGCCGCCGGCGCGGTCACCCCGATCGATGTCGGTGTCGACGCGTTGACCGACTGGATCGGTCGACCCAAGGTCGTCGACGACGTCCCCGAACGCACCCAGCTCCCCGGTGTCGCGACGGGTCTCGCCGTCACCGGGCACGGTGGTGACGTGCTGTTCATCGAGACGACCGGCTTCCCGACCGCCGACGGCAGCGAACCGAGCCTCACCCTCACGGGTCAGCTCGGCGACGTCATGAAGGAGTCCGCCCAGATCGCGCTCAACTTCGTGCGTTCGCACGCCGACGAGCTCGGCGTCGACCCGTCCCTGCTCCAGCAGCGGTTCCACGTCCATGTGCCGGCGGGAGCGGTCCCCAAGGACGGACCCTCAGCGGGAATCACGATGACCACGGCGCTCGTCAGCCTGCTCACCGGACGCACGGTGCGACACACCCTCGGCATGACCGGCGAGATCACCCTCCAGGGTGCGGTCCTACCGATCGGCGGGGTCAAACAGAAGGTGTTGGCTGCCCATCGAGCCGGTTTGCGCGAGGTCGTGATCCCGGAGCGCAACCGTGCCGATCTCGACGACGTCCCCGAACGCGTTCGCGAGGACATGGTCTTCCACCTCGCCGACCGCTACGCCGACGTGCTCGGCGTCGCGTTCTGATCGATCAGCGGGCGACCGCGCCAGGCGATCGCGGGCGTTCGCGTCAGTGATCGAGTCGGGCCGGTCAGGCCCCGAACGCGTCGACGATCGCGCTGAGCTGGGCCGACATACCCGTCTCCAGCGCTGTCAGATCGATCTGGGACGAGGTCGGCCCGGCGACGTACACCCCGATCACGACGTCGTCGGTCACCCAGTCGACCTCGCAGAAGTCGAACTCCGGGTCGGCCGCGTCGAAGCCGCAGACGTGGTGGAACACTCCGGCGCCCAGTGTCGTGGTCGGGTCGACCCGGGTCTCGACGCCCTCGACCTCGTCGGGGTTGGCGAAGTACTCCGCGTAGGCGTTGAGGTCGGCCGGTGCCGTGAACGCGAACACCCCCACGCTGTCGGGGCCGTCGTCCGAGAACCGGTCGCACGCCACCATCGGTCCGAAGTCGCCACCGAGGTCGAACACGCCGCTCTCGGACGGACTGGCGACAGCGGCGACGATCGCCGCATCGGTGATGTTGGCGAAGGTGGCGGTCAGGAGCTGCCCGCTGGGGTCGAGCGGGCACTCGGGTAGCTCGACGTAGCCGTCGTCGGCCGAGTACCCGGCGATCGCCGCCTCGAAGCCTCGTCGGGCTGCGGCTGCGTCGGGCTGGTTCGCCGACGTCGGTGCGGTCGTGGTGGCCGTCGGCGGTCTGGTCGTGTTCGTGGTCCCGGCAATCGTGGTGGGTGCCGCGGGCGCAGGTGCCGTCGTCGCCGGTCCGCCACCCGGCGGCACCGAGTTGGACGAGATCCGCCCGTCGATCGTGCTGATCGTCGGACGGAGCGCGGTGGTCGTTTCGGGCGCCGACGAACCCGTGGTCGACGATGACGACGATGACGACGACGATGACGGTGTCGTCGACGTGCTCGCGGTCGCGTCGGTCGACCCGGTCGACCCGGTCGTGTCCTCGTTCGTCGTCGTCGACCCGGCGGAGACGTCGGTGGTGTCGGAGCTCTCCGACCCGGAGCAGGCGACGATCAGGAGCGACGCGACGATGAGGGCGGTGGTTCGCACGGGCGTCAAGGTAACGCGCCGGAGCGTCAGGGACGTCGCGCCGTCGCAGGCGCACCGGTCAGCGTTGGCGCTTCTGGATGTTCGCCCACTCGTCGCGCAGACCCACCGTCCGGTGGAAGAGCAATGGCTCGTGGGTGTCGTGCGCGAAGTAGCCGAGACGTTCGAACTGGACGACCGCGCCGGGAGGGGTCTCGGCCAGTGCGGCTTCGACTCGGCAGCCGTTGAGCACCTCCCGGGAGTCGGGATCGACATCGTCGAGCGGGTCACCGGTAGCATCGCCCGGCACCTCGGCGGTGAAGAGGCGCTCGTAGAGCGCCACCGTCGCAGGGACGGCATGGGACGCCGCCACCCAGTGCATCGTCGACTTGACCTTGCGCCCGTCCGGGGCCGAGCCTCCTCGGGTCTCGGGGTCGTAGCTGGCGAACACGGTCGTGACCTCGCCGTCGGCATCGCTCTCGAAGCCGGTACACGTGACGAGGTACGCCCCGCGCAGTCGTACCTCGCGTCCGGGGGCGAGTCGGAAGTACTTGGGGGGTGGCTCGGCACGGAAGTCGTCGTGCTCGATCCACAATTCCCCGCTGAAGGCGACGCTGCGGGTGCCGTCGGCCTCGGTCTCCGGGTTGTTCACAATCTCGAAGTGTTCGACCACGGGCTCGCCGCGGGCATCGGTCGGCCAGTTCGTGATCTGGAGACGTAATGGGCGCAGGACGGCCATGCGTCGTTGAGCGACTGCGTTGAGTCGGGTGCGCACGAACGATTCGAACAGCTCGATCTGATGACGGCTGTTGGTGCGGGCGACCCCGATGAACGAGCAGAACTCCCGGATCGACTCGGCTGGGTATCCCCGGCGACGCATCCCACGTAGCGTGGGCATCCGCGGATCGTCCCACCCGTCGACAGTGTCGTCGGCGACCAGCTTCGCCAGCTTCCGCTTCGACGTGATCGTGTGCGTGAGCTCGAGGCGTGCGAACTCGGTCTGGCGAGGCTGCTCGTGGGGAAGTGGCAGTTGTTCCAAGAACCAGTCGTAGAGGGGTCGGTGGCTGTCGAATTCGAGAGTGCACAGCGAATGGGTGGTGCCCTCGATCGCGTCGCTCTGCCCGTGGGCCCAGTCGTAGGTCGGGTAGATGACCCAGGCGTCATGGGTTCGGTGGTGGTGCCCTCGACGGATCCGGTACATGACGGGATCGCGCAGCTGCATGTTCTCGTGCTGCATGTCGATCTTGGCTCGCAGCACGTGGGAGCCGTCGGGAAACTCACCCGCGCGCATCCTCCGGAGCAGGTCGAGACTCTCGACCGGGGGTCGATCACGGTGGGGCGACTCGACGCCGGGCTGGCCGTATCCGCCGCGCTGGGCCCGGATCGTCTCGGCATCCTGGTCGTCGACGTACGCCTTGCCGGCGTCGATCAGGAGCTCGGCCCATTCGTACAGCTGCTCGAAGTAGTCGCTCGCGTAGAGCGGTTCTCCGGGGTGATACCCCAGCCACGCCAGGTCGGCCAGGATCGCGTCGACGAACGACGTCTCCTCGGTGTCGGGGTTGGTGTCGTCGAACCGCAGTCTGCAGACACCGCCGAAGTCGCGAGCGAGCTCGAAGTCGAGGGTGATGGCCTTGGCGTGCCCGATGTGGAGGTAGCCGTTCGGTTCGGGCGGGAAGCGGGTCTGGACACGACCGCCGAAGGTGCCCTCCTCGACATCGCGCTGGACGAGCTCGCGCACGAAATCGGTGCTGGTCGGACGGTCGTCGTCGGGCGTGGCCATAGCGCCACCAGTATGGAGCCTCGTCGCGGCGACGGCGCGACCGGTTCGTCGGTTGATCCGACGGTCAGGTGACGATCGTGCGCACGTCGTCGATCACTTCGACGACAGCGTCGAGGTGGCCGCGATGTGGCGTTGCCGGCCGGGCGAACCGGTCGAAGCCGATGCTGAAGTGGCTGAAGCCGAGCTGGGCCGCTCGTTCGGCGGCGCCGCGCCATGAGTCCGAACCATCGAGGTAGTGACGTCCCCAGATCGGCATGGTCGACGGGTCTCGACCGGCCTCCTCGCAGAGTTGGCGCAGTCGGTGGACCCGATCGACGATGTCGTATCGGTCGATGCCGGGCAGGATCAACGGCATCCACCCGTCCGCATCGGCAGCGACCCGCCGGAGTGCGGCGTCCGATGCCTGCGTGCCCATCCAGATCGGTATCCGCCGGTCGGGCAGCGGGTTGATCCCGACCCGCTCGAGGGTGTGGAATCGACCCGAGTAGGTGACGAGCGGTTGGCCGAGCAGGAGACGGAGCACCTCGATCTGCTCGGCCAACCGAGGTGTGCGTTCAGCGAAGTCGACGCCGAGCGCCTCGTACTCGGCATGGTTCCAGCCGACGCCGACGGCGAGGTTGACGCGGCCACCGGAGAGCCGGTCGAGGGTGGCGACCTGCTTGGCGATCAGCGCGGTCGGGCGTTGCGGTGCGATGAGCACGCTCGTCGCGAACTCGAGATCGTCGGTGATCGCTGCGAGGTGTGCGAACAGGGTGAAGACCTCGTGGAAGGTGCTCGCATCGGTGTACGGCGGAGTCGGGAACGGCGGACACGCGTCGGCGCCCATTCGCTCGACGGGTGCTCCGAGCACGTGGTCGTAGGCGAGGAGGTGATGGAAGCCGGCCCGGTCGGCGGCGATCGCCCACTCCCTGATCGCTTCGGCGTCGACCCCGCTGTCGGCCTGTGAGAACACGACCCCTACGTGCATGCCGTGACCGTACAGGGGTGGCGGGCGAGTGGCGTGGCGGCCGGGAATGTCGGCCGCCTGGTGGCGTTGTACCCGGCCATGGGCTCACTTCGGGTTGCTCTGATGCCCGGCAGCATTCGCCGGGATTCGGTCCATCGGCGTTTGGCCCATGTGCTGTACGACGTGCTCGCCGGTCGTGGTGTCACGCCAGAGCTGATCGATCTGGCCGACTTCCCGATGCCGTTGTACGACGGGGACGCAGAAGCCGAGCAGGGCCAACCGCAAGCGGCCGTCGACATCCGCGACCGCCTCGCGACGTTCGACGGCCTGATCCTCGTGACCCCGGAGTACAACGGTGGCCCGAGCGCGCTGATGAAGAACGCCATCGACTGGGTCACCCGCGTCGACCGGACGGTGTTCCGGTCGCTCCTGATCGGTCTGGCCGCGGCGAGTCCGGGTTCGCGCGGCGCGATTGCCGGGCTGGCGTCGATGCGGGCCATCTGCGAGCACATGCGCCTCGACGTCCTGGCGGGGCACATCTCGATCCCCCACGTCGGCGATGCGCTCGGGGAGGTCGACGGTCGCATCGTGCTGCTACGCGACGACGATCGCGAGCGAGTCGCGTCGTACATCGATGCGTACGTGGCCTCACTGATCGAGCGTCGCGTCGAGCCGACCTCTGGTCGCCTCGCAGTGTGACCGGCGACGGACACTGCAGCTGGCACTGGCACTCGGTATCCTCGATTGCCAGCATGTTGGACGAACGCAAGACCGCCATCCTGAGCGCTGTCGTGCAGGAGTACATCTCGACGGCCCAGCCCGTCGGGTCCTCCCACATCGCCGGTGCGTCCGGCATCGGAGTGTCGTCCGCGACGGTGCGCAACGAGATGGTCGTCCTCGAGCAAGAGGGATTCCTCGTCCAACCCCACACGTCTGCCGGTCGGATCCCGACCGACAAGGGATATCGGTTCTTCGTCGATCATCTTGCGGCGCCCGGCCGTGCCGATGCTGCGACGACTCGCCAGGTCGGTGACTTCTTCGAGGCGGCGCACGGACGGCTCGAGGAGATGCTGCACCAGACCTCCGATCTGCTGACCAAGCTCACCCACAATGCGGCGGTCGTGCTGGGCCCGAAGGCCGACGCGGCCGTGATTCGCAGCGTCCAGATCGTCAGGTTGTCGTCCAACGCTGCGACGGTCGTGGTGGTCTTCGGGAACGGCGCCGTCGAGAACGAGGTGATCGAGCTCGACCAGGACGTCTCCGATGCGGTCCTGGCCGCAGCGACGGCGCACCTGGCGACGGCCCTCGTGGGCGGGACGCTCGCCTCGATGAGCGGCCTGCCCCGGTCGGGTGACGACTCGGTCGATGCCATCTGCTCGGCCGCCGTCGAGGCCGTTCGTCTCACCTCGAGCGACGATCACGTCTATGTGGGTGGCGCCTCGAACATGGCCGAGGCCTTCGATGCCGTCGAGGTGGTGCGTCAGGTGCTGCACACCCTCGAGCAGCAGTTCGTGGTCGTGTCGCTCGTCCGCGACATCGTCGACCGTGGCATGTCCGTCGCGATCGGCGTCGAACACGGGGTCGAGCCCCTGTCGGCCTGCTCCGTCGTCGTGGCCCCGGTGGTCGTCGACGGCGAGCACCTGGGTTCGGTCGGTGTGCTGGGTCCGACTCGCATGAACTACCCACAGGCGCTCGCCACCGTCGACATCGTGAGCGAACGACTCGGTCGGCGACTCGGAGAGAACTGATGGCGGCCGACTTCTACGACCTGCTCGGTGTCTCGCGGTCGGCGAGTGCCGACGAGATCAAGAAGGCGTACCGCAAGCGGGCCCGCGAACTGCACCCCGACGCCAACCCCGACAATCCCGACGCCGGTGAGCGGTTCAAGGAGTTGTCGAAGGCGTACGCCGTCCTGTCGGACGATCAGCAGCGTGCCCGCTACGACCAGTTCGGCGAGGCGGGTGTCGGCAACGGCGCCGGCGGGGTCAACTTCGACGATCTCTTCGGTGGCGCCGGTGGTGGTCTCGGTGACATCTTCGACGCCTTCTTCGGCGGCGGGAGCGGAAGTCCGTTCGGTGGCGGTCGACGGGGTCCGAGTGGTCCACCCCGCGGCCAGGACATGGAGGTCGCGGTCGCGATCTCGTTCGAGCAGTCGGTCTTCGGCGATCAGATCCCCGTCGAGATCAAGCTGCCGATCGCGTGCGACGAGTGCGATGGCTCAGGCGCCGGAGAGGGCACCAAACCCGTGACGTGTTCGGAGTGCAGCGGATCAGGTCAGGTCCGTCGGGTCCGCCAGAGTGTCCTCGGACAGATGGTGTCGACGAGCCCGTGCCCACGCTGCGGTGGTCTGGGCGAGGTGATCACCACACCCTGCGCCACCTGCCGGGGCGAGGGCCGGATCACCAGGGACACCTCCTACACCGTCGATGTGCCGGCCGGCGTGGTCGATGGATCGACCCTTCGGCTGACACGACGTGGCGCCGCCGGGCCGCGCGGCGGCGCGCCCGGCGACCTCTACGTGCACCTGCGCGTCCGACCGCACGACCGGTACCGTCGCGAGGACAACGACCTCGTGACCGACGTCTCGATCTCGATCGCCCAGGCGTCGCTCGGCACCACGATCGAGCTGCCCACGCTCGACGGTGACGAAGACCTCTACGTTCCCGCAGGCACCCAGTCCGGTCACGAGTTCGTGTTGCGCGGGCGGGGTGTGCCGCGGCTGCAGGGGCGTGGTCGCGGTGATCTCCGAGCAATCGTCCAGATCGAGGTCCCGACCAAGTTGACACCTGAGGAGTCGGCGCTGCTCCGTCAGTTCGCGGCGATCCGTGGCGAACCGGTCGTGGAGCAGGGAAACAGCCTCTTCTCGAAGATCAAGTCCGCGTTCTCGTGACGCCGTCGGCGTCGGACGCGTTGCGGCGCGCCGCCGCTCACGTGCTGGTCGCCGACGTCTCCTCGCCCGCCCTCGACGAACCGGCGACACACCACCTGTTCAGGGTGCTGCGGGTTCGTGACGGTGAGATCGTCACGATCACCGATGGTGCAGGATCGTGGCGGGCGTGTCGAGCCAGGGGTAGGACGATCGAACCGATCGCCGACGTCGAGTTCCTGGCGCGCCGGGACGAACCGATCACGGTCGCATTCGCCGTACCGAAGCAGGACCGTCCGGAGTGGGTGGTGCAGAAGTTGACCGAGCTCGGCGTCGACCGGATCCGTGTGCTCCATGCGGCACGGTCGGTCGTGCGCTGGTCGTCGGAGCGAGCCGATCGGCATCTCGGCAAGCTGCGTCGGGTCGCCGCCGAGGCAGTGCAGCAGTCGCGTGGCGTCTGGCTGCCGGTGATCGACGGCCCGATCGACGCGTCCGACGTGCTCGGCGAGATGGTGGTCGCCGAACCCGGGGGTCGAACGTTGCTCCCCGTCGATCGGAACCTCGCTATCGGTCCCGAGGGCGGCTGGTCGCCCGACGAACTGGAGCGCGCCTCCGACCGGGTGTCGCTGGGCTCGACGGTCCTGAGGGTCGAGACCGCAGCGATCGTCGGAGCGGCGCGCCTGATCGCTCACGGAGAGTGACCACCGAGCCCTGGCGGTGGTCGTTTCCTCACGGTGCGGTGTCACCAGGTGATACGTTGGCCTTCAGACCACACACGAGCGGGCCGAGGAGTCGAGGTGGACTTTTCCGAAGAGACGGATGATGCTGGCTACAGCGTGCAGGTGGGCGAACGCCTGCGCGCGATCCGGAAACAGAAGCGATTGTCGCTCCACGACGTGGAGGCACAATCGGAGCAGGAGTTCAAGGCCTCGGTGCTCGGCGCCTACGAACGCGGCGAACGGGCGTTGTCGTTGCCGCGCCTCGACCGGCTGGCGCAGTTCTATCGAGTACCGGTCGATCAGCTGCTGCCACGCAACGCGAACGATCCGGGTGCCGCCGACGACGGCACCGGCCCGAGACCGAAGCTGGCGATCGACATCTTGAAGCTCAGCCAGCTCACCGGGGCGCCCTTCGAGATGTTGACCCGTTTCATGCGGATGATCCAGGTGCAGCGTCAGGACTTCAACGGACGGGTGCTCACGATCCGCGCCGACGACAAGCGGGCGATCGCGGCGATGCTCGACATCCCGGTCGATCAGGTGGCACTCCGACTCGAGGCGCTCGACCTCGTCTTCCGACCCGGCTGACCGCAGGGCCGGCCCGAGCTGGTTCACTGAGGTGATGGCCGATCCGGTCGTCCCGTTCGGGGTCTATCTCCACGTTCCGTTCTGCGCATCGAAGTGCGATTACTGTGCGTTTGCGACCTGGACCGATCGCCATCACTTGACCGATGCCTACCTCGGGGCGATGCGGCTCGACATCGAGCGTGCGGTCGGCACCGGTATGCCCGCCGCGACGAGCATCTTCGTCGGTGGTGGCACGCCGTCGATGGTGCCCGGCGACCAGCTGGGTTCGGTCATCGCCTCGATCCCGGTCGTCGACGGCGCCGAGGTCACGGTCGAGTGCAACCCCGACGACGTGACGACAGGAATTCTGCGCGAGTACATCGCGGCCGGAGTGAATCGGGTGAGTGTCGGCGTGCAATCGATGGCGACCCATGTGCTCGGTGCGCTCGGTCGGCGGCACGACCAACGCAACGTCGAACGGGCCGTGGCAGCGATTCGCGAAGTGGATCTGGCGTCGTTCAACCTCGACGTGATCTACGGCGCAGCCGGCGAGACCGTCGATGATTGGGAGCGCACCGTGAGCGCGATCGTCGAGCTCGATCCTCCCCACGTGTCGGCCTACGGTCTGACGGTCGAGCCGGGCACGCCGTTGGCCGAGCGGCCGGACCTGCATCCCGACGACGACGACCAGGCGGACAAGTACGAGATCGTCGACGATCGTCTCGCCGCGTGCGGCCTCGCGAACTACGAGATCTCCAACTGGGCCCGCCCCGGCCATGAGTGCCGTCACAACCTGCTGTACTGGCGTCAGGAGAACTACCGGGGTTTCGGCTGCGCGGCCCACTCCCACCACGACGGTCGCCGCTGGTGGAACGTGCGGACCCCCGATCGCTACATCGATCTCGTCGCGACCGATCAGCCGACCGAGGCGGCGGGGGAGCACCTCGACGATGCGACGCGCCGTTTCGAACGCCACGAGCTCTTGTTGCGGATGCGCGACGGTGTGCCGCTCGATGCGCTCGACGGCGACGTCCTCCCCGGACTCGTCGAACGCTCGGATGATCGGTGGGTGCTGACGCGCTCCGGACGCCTGATGGCGAACGAGATCAGCACCCGTCTTCGCTGACGGGCGGGCCGTGATCGGCGCCGGGAGCCGGACGACCGACCCGCTCGAACAATCCGGGGAAGACCTTGGCCACCTTCGCCGACAGGTATTCGCCGTAGGTGCCGCTCCACGCCCGCACGCTCGTCGCATCCCAGCGACGTTCGGCGTCGTCGGCGGGAGGGGAGTCGGCGAGGGGGAGCGACGTCACGACGGCATCCCACGCGGGATCGAAGAACAACGGGAACGACAGCCGGCTGGTGCCGCTCGTGTTTCGGACACGGTGGGGTGTCGATCGGTAGCGTCCTTCGGTGAGCTTGTCGAGCATGTCGCCGATGTTGCACACGATCACGTCCGGCTCGGCGGGAACTTCGATCCAGTCGCCGTCCGGCGTCTGCACCTGCAGGCCTCCCGATTCGTCCTGGGCGAGCAAGGTGAGCAGGCCGTAATCGGTGTGCTCGCCGACTCCCCACTCCGGTGCCCGGGCATTGTCGGGGAGGGCCGGGTAGTGGAAGATGCGGAACAGGACGGTCGGGTCGGTGGTGAGGTGCTCCTCGAACCAGCTTCTTGGAAGACCGAGACCGAGCGCGATGCCTCGCATCACCGCCTCGGCGACCGGTGTGACGGCCGAGATCCAGGCTCGGACGGCGCCGCCCAGCTCACCGGGTGGGAACAGGTTGGCGCCGTGGAGCGGCGTCCCGTCGATCACCCGTGGATGGTCGGGTGGATGGTCGACGCCGACGTAGAGCCCCTCTTTGCGGTCGGGCACCCCGGAGGTCACCTCGCCAAGGAGCGGGAACCAACCACGCCAGGCCGACCCCGCTCGTGGCATCGCGACCCGCGCCTTCAGGTCGTCGGGTTGCGCGAAGAACGCGTGCGCGTGCCGATTCATCCGGGAGAGCAGCTCGGGCTCGATCCCGTGCCCGGTGATCCGGAAGAACCCGAGTGAACGGCAGGCGGCGTCGATTCGCCGGGCAACGTCGCCGACGTCGCCTCCGCCCGCGCCGAGCAGGGGTCCGACGTCGATCATCGACAGGTCGGTGGGACCGTCGGATCGGGCCCTGGATCGGGTGTGTGAGGCCGGCGTCACGGCTGGTAGCGTACGCACCCGCTACGGGCGTATGGCTCAGTTGGTTAGAGCGCCACCATGACACGGTGGAGGTCCGAGGTTCGATTCCTCGTACG
>CAWGTY010000010.1:0-586785 GCA_963825605.1 uncultured Acidimicrobiaceae bacterium
ACGGATCACTACCCGACTTGGCGGTTCGTCTGGCATATCCTGAGGGCAATGGCCGGAACGACGTTGACCGAGTTGCGCGATCGGCGCAACGAGATCGTCGAGATCGCCCGCGCCCGTGGGGCCTCCAGGGTGCGAGTCTTTGGTTCCGTCGCCCGGGGCGAAGCCGCCGACGGCAGCGACATCGACTTCTTGGTCGACCTCGAACCGGGCCGGAGCCTGCTCGACCTCGGTGGCCTGCTGATGGATCTCCAAGACCTCCTCGAGCGCAACGTCGACGTTGTTACCGAGCGTGGGCTTCGCCCGAGGGTCGCCCAACGGGTGCTCGCAGACGCCGTCGAGCTGTGAGAGCGACCGCGACCGCATCCTCGACATGATCGAGATGTGCGACCTGCTCCTCGAACACGCCTCGGACCGGCAGCGGCCTGTGGATGACCCGGTGATCCAGGCAGCTGCACAGCGCTGGATCGAGGTGCTCGGCGAGGCAGCCTCACATGTGTCCGACGAGATCAAATGCGCTCACCCGGAGGTCGCCTGGCGCGAGATCAGCGGAATCCGAGTGATCCTTGCTCACGCGTACTTCCACATCGAGCACGACATCGTCGGCAACGTGATCGACGACGACGTTCCGCCGCTCCGCGCTCAGCTCGCACCGATTGCCGATTCGCTCGGCGACAACGATTGATCGGTCGCGCTCGATCTCACCGCATTCGCCAACACCGGACGCAACCATTTCCGCACGTGCGTCTATCCCTTCACTGCTCTGGACATCTGCACCAACGGTGCACGTAGCCCCTCCAGCAGTGCAGTCATCGGGCCCTGTAGCCTGATTTCGTGGAGCTGATGACGCTGATCGAGACCCGTCCGGGGGTACGGAGCGGCAAGCCGTGTTTCGTCGGCACACGGATCGCTGTGTACGACGTGCTCGACTACCTCGCGTCGGGCATGACGACCGAGCAGATCGTCGCTGATTTCCCCGAGCTCTCCGAGCAGCATGTTCGCGCCGCAATCGAGTTTGCCGCGCTTCGTGAACGCCGACTCGCCTCCCCGGCGTGAAGCTCCTGTTCGACCAGAACTTGTCGCGGCATCTTGTCGGCATGTTCGCCACCGAGTACCCGGACAGTCGCCATGTCACCGATCTCGAACTCGACATGGCGACGGATGCCGAGATCTGGGCTTACGCCGGCGAGCACGGACTCGTGATCGTGTCGAAAGGATTCCGACTTCCGGCAGCTCGCGTTCCTGCACGGTCCACCACCGAAGGCGATCTGGGTGAGGTTGGGGAACGCTTCGACGATCGAGGTCTACAACGTCCTTCGGGACCACCATGACGAGATCGCACGTTTCGCGGACAGCAATGACGAGGCGATGCTCATCATCCGCTGACTGCCGGTCGGGTAGCGACTCGGGTAGTCATTCGTGACGTAACCATCGCAGCATCGGCTGTTGGAAGCGGACAACGAGGAGTGGGCAGGCCCCGCAAGTGGTCGTCGAACGCAGCGCGGATGCGCGCTTACCGAGCGCGGCAACGAGAGCGCAACGCCCGGCTGGTCGACCCGGCTGACGCTCCAGAGGCGGTCGCTGAGGGTCGGCTGCTGCGTGAACGGATCGATGAGCTCACTGACGAACGCGATCGCCTTTGGGCTCAGGTTGTCCGCCTTCAAGAACGCATTCGAGATCTCGAGCGCGCCGGCTCCGGTCGGCCGCCAGACCCGTCGACAAGCGACAATCAACGCTCGCTCCCTCGCGCCGAACGGCGGCGCCTCGAACGCGCGCAAGCGCGTCGGCGGGCGTGAACATCCTGGAGTGCTTCGGCACGGATAACGCTTCGCCGATCGGGCGCTTCCGGAAGGGCCGCGTGCCAGCGCAATCGCCAACAGGTGATTGTGAGTGGGGTCGAGAACGTCCCGACCCAACCTACTTAGCCGGTTCCCGAGTAGTCGATGCCTTGTTCACGCCGGTGAATACGAGCGGGTCTGAGAGGCCGGAGAACAATCGCCACGTCAGCGCGAACAACATTTCGTCCTACTCACCGACTTGAGTCATCGCGTGCCGCGATCGAGGTGGTGTTGATGCGGGGAGATCTCGATCTCGAGAGGCGAAGCGACTGTCTGGCATCTGTCCGGCGGAGGCAAGAACGACCACTTGACAGGGGGAGCCTGAGGTCTTAACATTCGTATCGAGACGAACTGAATCGTATGGATACGAATCAGTCGTGAATTCGGGGGGATATGCCGGTGCCCAAGCGTCGGCCGATGAGGGGGTAGTGGTGACGACAGGGACACCGGTGACGCGATCAACACGCGCAGGATGGTCGTTCCTGTTGCCGTTCCTCGTCGTCTACCTGCTGTTCGTGCTCTATCCGGTCGTGCAGGCGGTTTGGATGGGGTTCTACGAACGAGATCTGCTGACGATCGACCGACGTTCGTGGATCGGTTTCGACAACTACCGCAAGATGCTCTGGGGGGACGGGCTCACCTGGCAGGCGACGACGATGTGGCCCTGGCGCATTGCTGGCCTGCTGGCGCTCGTTCCGGCTTATCGCTCGTATCGCCGAGGAACGCTCTCGGCACGGGTGCTCGCCATGTTGGCAGCATTGGCCGTGCTCGTGTTCGTGGTGTTGATGGGCATCCACCCCGGTGACGGCGGTCGGTGGTCGGACTCGCAGTTCTGGCCGTCGTTCGGCAACACGTTGAAGTTCGTGCTGTACTCGACGCCGGTCGTCACGGGCGTCGGCCTCGGGTTGGCACTCGTGCTCAACCGGCCCGGCCGCTTCGTCGGCTTGCTTCGCACGCTGTTCTTCGCTCCGTACGTGTTGTCGGTCGCGGTCCTCACGTTGATCTGGGCATTTCTGCTGAATCCTCAGTTGGGCCTCATCGGTGAACTGTGGAAGACACTCGGGCTCGAGCCGGTGAGCTGGCTGAACGATCCGCGCCTTGCGTTGCCGACGATCGTGGTGGTCACGCTGTGGTGGACGGTGGGGTTCAACATCGTGCTGTTCCTTGCCGGTCTCCAGGACATCGACAAGTCGCAGTACGAGGCGGCATCACTCGACGGCGCGAACGGCTGGCAGACCTTCCGCTACATCACGCTGCCAGGTCTGAAGCGCACGACGCTCCTCGTCGTGGTGCTGCAGATCATCGCGTCGTTCCAGATCTTCGGCCAGGTGTTCATCTTGACCCGAGGCGGCCCGAACGGCGCGACTCGGGTGTCCATTCAACACATCTACGAGAGCGCGTTCCGCGACGCCGAGCTCGGCTACGCATCAGCCATGTCGGTGGTCTTGTTTGCCGTGATGATGGTCGTCTCGGCGCTCCAGTTCCGGTTCATGCGGGGGGACGAATCATGACCATGCTCACCCGAGACACGGTGGCCGCGCCGTCGGATCAGCGCCGACATCGCCAATGGAAGCGGTGGACGTTCAACGCCTTCCTCGCCCTGGCGGTGATTATCTGGGTCATTCCACTGGTGTGGATGTTGTCGTTGTCGCTCAGCGACAACGACGCACTCCAGCGTGACACCACGAGCCTGGTACCGGTCGAGCCGACCCTCGACAACTTCACCACCCTGTTCGACAGTGGTTCCACGCCAACGTGGCTGTGGAACAGCGTCGTCGTCACCGTCGCCACCACTGTGTTGACGCTGATTCTTTCGTCGATGGCCGGCTACACGTTCGCCCGCATCCCGTTTCGGGGCAAGCGATTCGCGTTCCCACTCGTCCTGGCCGGGCTCATGGTGCCGAAAGAGGCCATGTTCATCCCGCTCTTCCTGATCTTCGCCGACTTCGAACAGCACAACACGTACCACGCACTCGTGTTGCCTCGCATCGCTGCACCTCTGGGGGTGTTCATCATGACCCAGTTCTTCGCCGCCGTCCCGGGTGAGGTCGAAGAGGCTGCGGTGATCGACGGCGCCAGCCGCTGGAAGATCTTCTGGAAGATCATGTTGCCGATGTCGGTCCCGGCGCTCACCGCATTGGGGATCTTCACGTTCGTCCTCACCTGGAACGACTTCCTGTGGCCTCTGGTCTCAGCGACCGACCCCGACAAGTTCACCATCACCACCGGGCTGGCGTCACGGCAGGGCAACTTCGCTCAAGCGAATGCCCTCGGCGACCTGATGGCGCAGGGCGTCTTCGCCAGCTTCCCACTGCTGATCCTGTTCTTCATTTTCCAGCGCCAGGTCATCCGAGGAATCTCCCTCGGAAGCGGCGGGAAGTGACGTCGCGACCCCTCGGGGTCGTTGCACACCACAACACATCACCACAGATCCCGGCCGCAACCGCGTCGGAATCTGGGGTCCGAGGAGGGACCGAACACCATGACAACTCAAACCACCAGGAAACTTAGTAGGGGACTCGCCTTGCTCGGCGCATTTGCGCTCGTCGCGACCGCGTGCGGCGGCGACGACGACAGCGCCGAGCCTGCCCCGGAACCGGCCGAAGACGTCGCAGACGACCCCACCGACGACGGGGCGGCCGACGAGCCGTCGACCGCAGACGACCCCGCTGGCGGCGATGGGGACATCGTGCTCCAGCTCGCGCGGTTCTTCGGCGACTGCGCCGAGGACGTCGCCGGCGTCACCGACGTCTCACAGGCGACCACCGAGTGCGAAGTGATCCAGATCATCGAGAACGCCTTCAATGCCGAAGACAACGGCATCACGATCGAGAAGGTCGGCGGTCAAGCCTGGGGCGACTACTACACCCAGCTCAGCACCGCGTTCGCGGGCGGCGACGTACCGAACGTCGCAGTCATGCACCAGCACCGCCTCCCCGACTTCTCCGGCCGTGACCTGCTGATGCCGCTGGACGACGCGTTCGCCGCCAGCGACGTGATCGACTTCGACGACTACACCGCGCCGGCGCAGCAGGCGGCCAGCCCGGACGGAATTACCTACGCTCTCCCGTTCGACATCCACGCATCCTTGTGGCACGTCAACGTCGACATCTACGAAGAGGCGGGTCTGACCGACGCCGACGGCGCGCCCATCATGCCGACGTCGACCGACGATCTGCTCGAGCAATGCCAGGCAATCACCGACGTCGGCTACCAGTGCTTCGCGCACGACTGGTTCGAGTTCGGTGTCGGTGCCCGCTTGTTCCTCGGCCTCGTCCAACAGCAGGACGGCACGCTCACCGACGCCGACGGCGCCGCTACGCCGAACTCGCCCGAGGGACAGGCCGCGCTGGCGTTCCTGAACGAGCTCACCGCGTTCTCGGATCCGCAGCAGGGCTACACCGACTCGCAGACCGCGTTCTTGAACGGGGACGTCGCGATCCTCCACAACGGCACCTGGGTCGTCGACCAGTACAACCGCGAAGCACCGTTCACCTACCTCGCCACGAATGTGCCCACGTTGTTCGGGACGCCCTCGACGTGGGGCGACTCGCACATGTGGGTGCTGCCCGCGGCCTCCAACGAGGACCCGGCCGTCGCCGCTGCGTCGATGCAGTTCCTGGAGTTCCTGTACGAGAACATCGAGAACTGGGCTCGTGGAACCGGCCACATCGCGCCTCGGACCTCGCTGCTCGAAGGCGCGCTGGCTGACGCACCGCAGCGAGCGAACTACGCCGAAACCGCCTCGATCGCCGGTCTCGTGCCCGCTGCTGAGGGGTGGGCCGGCGCATGGGATGCGCTCGCCGAGGAGCTCAACGCGACGTGGGTGACCGGCAAGGATCAGGCCGCAGCGCTGGATGATGCCGCGGCTCGCATGAACGAGGAACTCGGCAACTGACCACCGATCCCCTCAGACGGGGGACGGCCCGAGCCAGGGCCGTCCCCCGTTGGGATCGCATCCGACACATGCGCGACCGCAAGCTTCTCAACTCCGGCTGGCATTTCATTCCGGATCTCGCCGCGCCCGCCGTCGTCGGGCATGACGAAGTCAAGCCGCCCGGGCACGGTTGGAGGCCGGTCGTCGTGCCGGGGTTCTGGCAGTCTCAGTTCCGTGATCTTGCCCGATCAACCGGTGTCGGGTGGTACCGCACCGATGTCGTGCTCGACGACGCGTGGCTCCGTCGTGAGAGCCTGACGATTGAATTCGGGGCGGTGGGCCACTTCTGCCAGGGTTGGCTCAACGGCCGGTACCTCGGCGCCCACGAAGGGGGCCACCTTCCGTTCGCCTGGTCGATCACCGATGAGGTCCGCCCCGGTCGCAATGAGTTGCTCGTTCGCGTGGTGTCTCCGTCGGGTGACCGCTCACGGTTCGGCGAGTTCCCGTTCGAGGAAACGCTCCACGGCAAGCAGAGCTGGTACGGGCCGACCGGAGGCATCTGGCAGGAGGTCGCGGTCGAGGCCCGGGCGGCCGAGGCGATCACGGAGTTGGTCGTCGAAGCGGATTGCGCGGCGAACACCGTCGAGATCCGCGCCGACCTCGCCGTAGAAGTGTCTGAAGCGTCCGTCCGGATCGACCTTCAGGTACTCGGCCCGGACGGTGTCGTCGTCGCCCATTCTGATGCAGTGGCCGGGGAGACGCGCTCGCTCGACATGGGCGACCACGAGACGATGAGGTGGTCCCCCGACGCGCCGGCGCTGTACCGATGCATCGCCTCGGTGATCGTCGACGGAATCGCCGTCGATGTCACCGAACGACGATTCGGGTTTCGGACCTTCGGCGCCGACAACGGGCGGTTCGTGCTCAACGGCGCACCGATCATGATGCGCGGTGTGCTCGACCAGGACTACTGGAACGATCCCGGGGTGCCGACATCGAAGGGCGACATCATCGAACGGTTCGAGTTGGTGAAGTCGATGGGTTTCAACACCGTTCGGTGTCACATCAAGATTCCCGACCCTCGCTATCTCGACGCCGCGGATGAAGTGGGTCTGCTGGTGTGGTGCGAGATGCCGACCACGTCGCGGCTGACTCGTCAGGCACGCGAGCGCTTCGAGAACTCGCTGACGGCGATGATCGCCCGCGACCTGCACCACCCATGCATCGTCGTCTGGGGTATCGCGAACGAGTCGTGGGGTCTCGATCTGACGGGGAGCGCCGAACAGCGGGCGTGGCTCCATGACCTGTACCAACGCACGAAGGCGCTCGCACCGCACCGACTGATCGTGGACAACTCGCCGTGTGTCCCCAACTTCCACATCGAGAGCGACATCGAGGACTACCACTTCTATGCCGTGATCCCCGAGATGCGGCAACGATGGAACCGCTTCCTCGATGCATTCGCGAATCGAGCCGACTTCACGTACAGCCCCCACGGAGACGCCCAACGGTCAGGGACCGAGCCGTTGGTGGTGTCGGAGTTCGGCGCCTGGGGGCTCCCCGACCTCACCCATCTGACCGACGGTGACGACCGCGAGCCATGGTGGTTCGAGTCCGGACAGGAGTGGGCGGACGGAGCGGCGTACGTGCACGGTGCCGAGGACCGATTCGCGCTGTGGCACCTCGACGCGGTGTTCGGATCGTGGACCGGGCTCTGCTACGAGACGCAACGCCGACAATTCGAAACGCTCCGCTACCAGATCCAGACGATGCGAGCGCGACCGGAGATCGCGGGATACGTCCTCACCGAACTGGGGGACGTGCAATGGGAAGCGAACGGGCTCCTCGACATGACCGGTCGCCCGAGGAGCTTCGTCGACGGCGTCGCCGCCGTGAATCAATCGCCCACGCTCATCGCGAGTGTCGACCGGCTCACGATGTGGGACGACGAAAGCGTTCGGATCGATCTGACCGCCGTCAACGACGCGCAGACTCGTCGCGACGTCGCCGTCCGCTGCGGTCTGGCCGGAGCCGGTGACACGACACCGATCCCTCTCGGCGCAGTCGAACCGATGGGACATGGCGTCGCCGAGCCGTTCGTTCTGACTCCTGGTGCCGTCGACGTTCCCCGACTCGTGACGGTTGAGTGCGGACTGCTCAGCGATGGCGACTCGGTGGCCGAGGTGAGCCAGCCGATGCTCGTCGTGCCGAGGCGCGGGCGCCCGCCCGTCGAGCGATCGGTCGCCGTCATCGACGACCCCGAACTCGCAGAACGACTTCGTTCGATGGGGTACACGATCGCCGAAGACGATCGGTCCGGGTTGCGGATCACGCGACGCCTGCACACCGACGATCACGACTTCATCGAAGCGGGTGGTCGGGGTCTGTTGCTCGCCGACGACGTCGCGGCATTCGGTGACGGGTTCGGCGAATATCCCCGAATCGAGCTGCGCGCGTGGCGCGACGCGCTCTTCGGCGGCGGTGAATGGGTGTCAGCGTTTTCGTGGCTCCGCCGCATCGGCCGGTTTGCAGACCTACCCGGCGGGCCCATGATGGACTCGTTCTTCGAAGGTCTGACACCCAGCGTCGTCATCACCGGTGTGCCTCCAGCACGCTTCGAATACGACGTCTACGCCGGGGTGTTCGTCGGCTGGGTCCACCAAGTCGCAGCGTTGATCGCACACCACCATGCTGGTCTCGGCAGTCTGCTGATTTCTACGCTGAGGTTGACCGAGCACCCGGTCGGCGCCGATCCCTTGGCCGACTGGCTGCTCCAACAACTCATCGCAACAGCATCGGAGCAGCAATGAACAACCCGAACGACGACGCCCGAATCGGCAGTGTGCTCAACGTCGACCTCGGCAGCGAACGCGGCACTCGGGTGATCCGGGCCCTCGCCAACGACGGCCGCGCGGCGATCCTCCAGCTGCTCCAGAGCCGGACCCTGAATGTCAGCGAGATCGCCGAGGCGCTCGGCGCCACCATGTCTGCGACGAGCGAGAACATCAAGGTGCTGTCCGAGGCCGGCCTGCTCACCACGGAGATGACGCCCGGAACGAGGGGGCTCCAGAAGGCCTGTGGGCGCGCCGTCGATGCAGTCATCATCGACCTACCCAAGCCCAAACTGGAGTCAGGCCGATTGGTCGAGCTCTCGATGCCGATCGGTGGCTTCGCCGACTTCCACGTGCTCCCGACCTGTGGGCTCCTGAGCTCGACCGGAGCGATCGGCATGTTCGACGATGCCCGGTCGTTCTACGAGCCTGAGCGGGTCGACGCCCAGCTCCTGTGGTTTCACCATGGGTGGGTCGAGTATCGCTTCCCGAATCGCGTCCATCACGGCGAGCGAATCGTGAGCATGCAGTTGAGCATGGAGGTCTGCTCCGAGGCTCCACTTCACAATGACAACTGGCCCTCGGACGTCGTCGTGACCGTCAACGGAGTTTCGCTGGGGACGTGGACGAGCCCGGGGGACTTCGGCGATCAGCGCGGGGCCCTCACGCCGAGTTGGTGGAGCACGGCGAACACGCAGTTCGGCCTCATGAAGGTGTGGCAAGTCACCGAGACGGGCTCGTTCATCGATGGCACACGTCTCTCCGATGTGGCCTTGGACGATCTCGACCTCTCCGGCCAGGACTTCGTGTCGGTGCGTATCGCTGTCCCATCCGATGGATCCAATGTCGGCGGCATCAACATCTTCGGCAAGGGGTTCGGGAACTACCCACAGGACATCGTGCTCCGCATCCAGTGCAGCGAGCCGGAACGATCCTCGGTGTGACATTGCGCGATGCAGCCCGACTCGCAGCATGCGCGGTGTGCGTCACCCCATGGCTGACAGCATGCGGCCCCGACGGCGACGGTGCCGCAACCGTGATCGCTGACCTCTCACAGCCGAGGGGCATCTCGGTCGACGGCGGCTCTGTGTGTGTCGCTGAGGCAGGCGCGGTTTCGGACCCAGACGCGATCGAGGGACGATCCGACGAGATCCGGGCGGAGACGGGTCGGATCATCTGCCGCTCGACCTTGGACGAGGATGACAAGGTCGTGCTGGATGGTTTGCCGTTCGTGTACTACCCGACAGCGGCGGTCACCTCCGGGGCCACGGACGTCATCCACCACGATGATGCCCTCTACGCGTTGATCGGCGAAGCCGTCGGCCCGCTGGCCCGCAGCATCGTGGCGATCGACACGACCGGCGTGCGTCAGGTCGCCGATCTGCTGACGTTCGCGGAGCGTACGGCCGGCGCGTCGGGAGGTACCGTCGGCTCCAACCCGTACTCGTTTGTGCTGGCCCCCGACGGTTCTGCCTTCTTCGTTGCCGACGCCGCCACCGGCTCGGTGCTGCGGGTCGCCGCGGACGGGGAGGTGTCGACCTTCGCTGCCGTCGCCGGCCACGAGGTACTGACAGGCATGACCTGGGGTCCCGACGGTCGGCTGTACGTGGCCTCGTTCGGACAACTGCCTCACCCCGACGGCAGCGGCTCGATCGTCGCCGTCGATATGACGGGCGCTCATGAGATCGTCGCCGACGATCTCACGATGCCGATCGATGTCGGATTCGACTCCGACGGTGGCATGTTCGTGCTGGAGTACTCCTCGCCGGAGCGAGAACCGACCGGGTCCGATGCGTACCGAGACCGCACCGGCCGGCTGTCGTATTTTCGGGGCCCGAATCGCGCGGCCGAGCCCGTCGAGCTGGTCGAGGGTCTCGCCCGGCCGACGGCGCTCGCCATCACCGACAGCGACGTACTGATCAGTCTCGCCGTTGCCGAACAAGGGCATGGCGAGGGCTCCGTCGTGCGATTCGCGCTGGCCGATCTGATGGACCGCCGGGCGACGGGTCCGAGAGGAGACGACGTCGAATGACCACAACAGCAGCAGGATCTGAGACGAGCGTCGACCCACACCTGGGGACAGTCGTCCACGTCGTGCGAACGCGCCAGAACCGTCCCAACCTGCCGAACGCCGGCTGCCCGTTCTGCGTCGGCGGACTCGAGGCCCCCGATGACTATGACCTCAAGGCGTTCGCCAATCGTTGGCCTGCGCTCGGCGAGGGACGCTGCGAGGTCGTGCTGTACACGTCGCATCACGACGCCACGTTCTGGTCCATCGGTGCCGACGGCGCACGCCGCGTGATCGATCTCTGGGCGGATCGCACCGCCGCTCTTCGAGCGCACGACGACGTCGAGTTCGTCTTGGTGTTCGAGAATCGGGGACCCGAGGTCGGCGCCACCATCGCCCACCCGCACGGCCAGATCTACGCCTTCGACCACACCCCCGACCGGCCCCGCCGACGGTTGGAGGCCGGCTGGGTACCCGATCCCGACCCGGGCGATCGTCTGGTGATGGAGCACCAGGGGTGGCGGGTCTGGACACAGCAAGCTCCCATCCATCCGATCTCGATCTCCGTTGCGCACGCGGAGCGCTTCCCCGACCTCGTGTGCGCCGACGAGGAGCACCGCGCGGGTCTGGCCGAGACGCTGGTCGATCTCTTCGACCGACTCGACCGACTCTTCGATCGACCCCTGCCGTACATGATGTGGTTGTATCAAGCGCCACGTTCGCGGCTCGGTGACGGTGAACCGTGGTTCAACATCGAGGTGGTATCGCCATGGCGTGCCCCTGGAGTCCCCCGCTTCATCGCCGCGGCCGAACTCGCCTGCGAGGAGTATTTCAATCCGGTCCACCCGGGCGACATCGCCAGCCGGCTGCGAGCGCTCGTATGAAGGTGCATGTTCGAGCACCCGGTCGCGTCAACTTGATCGGCGACCATACCGACTACACGGGAGGTCGCGTGTTCCCCATCGCGATCGATCGATGGACCGAGATCGTCGGGACCACGAGCGACCGCATCCGGCTGGCATCAGCTGATGAGGACGGCATCGTCGATCTCGCCCTACGCGCCGATCCGACGACGATCACACCACCTTGGGGACGCTTCGTGGCCGCCGTCCCTGCCGAGCTCGACATCATCCATGGCCTTTCCGGGACCGTCACGACAACCATTCCGGTCGGCGCTGGGCTGTCATCGAGCGCAGCGCTCGAGCTCGCTACTGCACTCGCACTCGGATTCACGGGATCACCGATCGAACTCGCGGAGATCGGCCAACGCGCCGAGCATCGGGCTACCGGCGTTCCGACCGGGATCATGGACCAGCTCTGCATCGCAGCCGCACGTGAGGGCCAGGCGTCACTCATCGACTGCCAGCGACTCGAAATCCGCCACGTGCCCGTTCCCGACGACGTGAAGATCCTGGTGCGGTACATCACGCACCGCACGCTCGAGGGCAGCGAGTACGGCGAACGAGTACGTCAATGCCAGGCCGCCGAAGCAGCGATCGGGCCGCTCAGATGCGCCCGGATCGGCGATGTCGACCGAATCGACGATCGAACGGTCCGGCGGCGAGCGCGCCACGTGATCAGTGAGAACGCCCGCGTTGATTCCTTCGCCGCGGCGATCGCCGCTGGCAACTACGACACCGCCGGAGCACTGATGACCGAGAGTCACCGAAGCCTCCGTGACGACTTCGCCACCTCGACGACTGCGATGGACAACGCCGTCGACGACCTTGTCCAGCGTCGATCCGTCTACGGCGCTCGCATGACGGGCGGCGGATTCGGCGGATGCGTCGTCGCGATCTGCCGACCCGACTCGAACCTCGACGGATGGACCGTCCGACCCGTCGGCGGCGCGGTACGTCTCGAACCGACCTGATCGGCAAGGCGGCGGACCGGTCTCGTCACAACAATCTCACAACGAACCGGCCGGTCACCGGCCGCCACCAACGAAGGGGAATCACCATGGCAACTGTGCAACTCGGGAACGTGAACAAGGTCTACGACAACGGGTATCACGCGATCCACGATCTGAACCTGGACATCCAGGATTCGGAGTTCCTGGTGCTGGTCGGCCCTTCCGGCTGCGGAAAGTCGACGGCCTTGCGCATGGTGGCCGGCCTCGAGACGATCACCGGTGGCGAGATGAAGATCGGCGACCGAGTGGTCAACGACGTCGAGCCCAAGGACCGCGACATCGCGATGGTGTTCCAGAACTATGCGCTATACCCGCACATGACGGTGTACGACAACATCGGGTTCGCGCTCAAGTTGGCGAAGGTCCCCAAAGACGAGATCGACACCCGCGTCCGCAAGGCCGCCGAGATCCTCGAGCTCACCGTCAACTTGGACCGCAAGCCCGGCCAGCTCTCCGGTGGCCAGCGCCAGCGTGTGGCGATGGGCCGCGCGATCGTGCGTCAGCCGGCTGCGTTCCTGATGGACGAGCCGCTGTCGAACCTCGATGCCAAGCTGCGCGTCCAGATGCGCGCCGAGATCGCCGCGCTCCAGCGCGAGCTGGGCGTCACGACCGTGTACGTCACCCACGACCAGGTCGAGGCCATGACCATGGGTGACCGCGTCGCGGTGTTGAAGGACGGCTACCTGCAGCAGGTCGACACGCCCCAGAATCTGTACGACCGGCCCGACAACGTGTTCGTCGCGGCATTCATCGGTTCCCCGTCGATGAACCTGTACGAATCGGTCGTGACGATCAACGGCGATGCCGGCACCGTCACGCTGGGCTCCCAGACGCTCACCCTGGACGCCAGCGTGCTCGCCGCCCGGCCCGCCTTGCGTAACTACGACGGCAAGCAGGTCGTGTTGGGCATCCGCCCCGAAGATTTCGAGGACGCCGCGCTCGCAGCCGGCGGTGGTGAGGGCAAGTCACTCACCGCACCGGTCACCCTGCTCGAAGCACTCGGTTCGGAGATCATGGTCCACTTCCGGGTCGACGCCACCACGGTCGATTCCGGTGACCCCGACGCCGTCGAGGAGGCCGGTGGCGACACCGCCGCCAACGCGGTCGGCCGATTCAACCCGCGCTCCACCGTACGCATGGGACAAACCGCACAGATCGCCGTCGCGACGGAGAACGCACACTTCTTCGACATCGACACCCGCCAAGCCATCTGGGACTGACGCATGGCCGACATGCCACCCGCCGGTCAGCCCTACGTGGTCGGGCAGTCGTCGTCAACGGCGACCGGCCGCCGGTGCCCGTCACCTCGTTCGCGCTGTCGTCGGACGACCTGAGTGTCGAGATCTGGGATCACGGAGCACGAATCGTCGGGATCTTCGCGCCAGACGCCAGCGGCGAGTACGCCAACGTCGTGCTCCGACACCCAACGCTCGGCGATTACACCAGCGATGGTCACGCCTACTTCGGCGCGACCATCGGCCGACACGCGAACCGCATCTCACACGCCCGTACCAGTATCGGTGGACGCACGTACGGACTGGACGCCAACGAGGGCCCGCACCAGCTCCACGGTGGCCCCGTCGGGTTCGACCAGCATGTCTGGAAAACGGTTGGGTCCTCACCGAACACCGTGATGCTCCGACACGTCAGCTCGAACGGCGATCAAGGTTTCCCGGGCAACGTCGTCGTCGACGTGACCTATGCACTCGCGGGAAGTCGACTCACGATCGAAACAACGGCCACCACGGACGCCGACACTGTCTTCGGCACGACCAACCATACGTACTGGAATCTGGCCGGCGAAGGCACCATCGCCGATCATGTGCTCACCGCACCGGCGAAAGGCGTCGTCCCCGTCGACGACGAGTTGATCCCCACCGGGCACATCAACGCCGTAACAGGTAGCCACTTCGACTTCACCGAGCCTGCTTCGCTGCAACCGGTGACCGCCGCCGGTGGCATCGATCACTGCATGGTCTTCACCGAAGCGGGAGCGACGGCTTCGCTCGCCAACCTCGCTTCCGGGCGATCCCTGACGATCACTTCGAACCAGCCCGGGCTCCAGGTGTACACCGGGCAGTACCTTCCCGACCCGTCGACACACGGGTTCGCGAGCCACGCTCGACGACTTGTTCGCCGAGTGGATCATCGAGCTGCGCCGCAAGGGCCGGTCGCCCAACACGGTGCACGGGTACGAGTTGGTCTACAAGCGCAACATCCAGCCGACGCTCGGCAAGGTCGAGGTAACCAGGGTGACCAGCAAGATGCTCACTGACCTCTATGGCGCCCACCAGAGCCGTGGACTGGCGGCACGGAGCGTGTATCAGGTGCACGCGTGCCTGTCATCGATGTTCACGCAAGCGTGCCGGTGGGGCTGGCGCGACTCCAATCCGGCGCAGTGGGCCGACCCACCGTCGATCCCGAACACGGAGCCGACCGTTCCGACCCCCGCCGAGGTGCGGGCGCTGATCGCCGAGGCCGAGCTGGGGAAACGCCCGGAGATGGCGAGGGCGATCCTCGTCGCGGCGACCACCGGGCTTCGCCGAGGGGAGTTGTGCGCACTGCGGCGGACGCGTGACCTCGATCTCGAGAGCGGTCTGATGCGAGTGTCGGCGTCGGTCGTGAAGATGCCCGGCGAACCTCTGCGGGAGATCCCCACCAAGAACCGCCGCACGCGCGCGCGCTCGACGACCTGACTGTGGCGATCCTCGAGGCCCAGCTGGCCGAGGTCGACGCGCGAGCTGCACTCGTCCACGTCGACCTGGTCGACGACCCGTACGTGTTCACCGACTCCGCCGACGGTTCCGAGCCGTGGAAGCCCGACACCATCTCGCAGTACTTCGGCCGCATGCGTCAGCGGGTGGGCCTCGACCACCTCGACTTCCACGACCTGCGCAAGTTCATGGAGACCTACGGCCAGGAGATGGACTACAGCGTGACGCAGGTTGCGATGCGCGCCGGCCACGATCCGTCCATCGCCGCGAAGCACTACAGCGGTCGAGTCGCTGAGACAGATCGAGGTCTCGCGAATGCTGTGGCATCGCTGCTCGCCCCACCGCACGAGTCGAGCAAGGAGTAATGTCATGTCTGTGAGCGCAACACCCGCCGCCCTGCGAGACGAGGCTCTGGCGCTGCCTGCCGAGCAGCGCGCCGAACTCGCGGTGGAGCTGCTCGCCAGTCTTGACGACGACATCTCGGAGGAAGATCCCGAAGAGATCGACCGAGCGTGGGGCGACGAGATGCTGCGCCGCTCGGCGCAGGTCGCCTCCGGCGAAGTCAAGACGTTGACCTGGGATGAGGTGCTCGCCCAGGTCGCTGAGAACCGCCGTTCGCGGTGACCCGCAAGATCGAATACCACCCACTTGCCGCGGCTGAGGTCGTGCGTGCCGAGGCCTGGTACGAGCACGAGACTGCGGGATTGGGCGACCGGTTCCTCGACGCGGTCGAGGCGACGGTCCTGCGCGGCAGCCGATGGCCCAACGTCGGCAAGCCCGTCGTGATCGAGCCCGATGGCGCCGTCGTCAACCGCAAGTTGCCGGTAGGAGGCTTCCCGTGGGCCATCGGCTACGAGGTCACCGACGAGAAGCTGTTCGTGCTCGCTGTGTTCCACCAGCATCGCAAACCGGTGTGCTGGACCGACCGCACCAGCGTTTGAGCCCTGGCGCACGCTTCCAGCCGATCCGAGTCCAAGACAAGCGCGAGATCGACAGATGGTTCAGAAGCCGATGTCGAGTCCGAGTGGTTCCGGCCGATGCGGATGCTCGACGGTAAGACGCTGGGCCGGGGTGGGTTGTTGTGGGGCAATTGGATCGTCATGTGGGGGATGTGGCCGGTGTTCGGTGTCGTTGAGGGTGTTTACTGCTTCGTTCGGCTCGTCGAATGACGAGCAGTAGAGAGGGCCGATCATGAGCGTGCTGTGGGGTGTGATCGTGGTGTTGCTCTCGTTGCTGGCCTGGGGAGGGCAGGCAGTGTCGCTGTTGGCGCCGGCGAGGGCGGTGCGCTGGAAGCTGATGGAGGCCGAGGACGAGGTCGAGCCAACCTTCTGGGCCGATGTTCGAGCCGAGGCGCTTTGGGACACACTCACACTCTGGACGATGGTGGTGGCCGGAGTCCTCTTGATCGCCGACGTTCACGCGTGGGTCTACTTCGGGCTCGTCGGTGGCGGCATTTACCTCTACTTCGGAGGGCGCGGCATCCTCGCGAGAGCCGCGATGGAGCGCCGGGGCTTGCGGATCGGGTCGCCGCAGAACGTGAGGCTCGGCTACGTCTTCAGCGCCGTGTGGGCAACCATGGCGCTCGTCACGATCGTCGCCGCCATCGTGTCGATCGAGGGCTGACAACGGCCACGCGGCTTCCCTACTGCAGCGCTCGATATTGCCGGCGCCGCGACCGCGTCAGACCCGTCCTGGAACCGGCAGTTCTTCGCGCCACGATCTGCGCATAACGAGCGCTCGGAAACCCGGCGCTCGGAGGACCCGAGGCGCCGCACTGCGGCCCCAAGTGTGACGTCACATAGTCGCGGGCTGCCGATCCGCGGAAGCCTCACGACTGACGGTATCGAAGTGATACCATGACGGTATGGCTATGACGTTGCGACTCACCGACGCTGAGCAGGAGGCTTTGAAGGCCCGCGCTGACGCCGAGGGGATCTCGATGCAGGAGGCCGCGCGACGCGCGGTGCGTGAGTTCGTCGCTCGGAGCGACCATCGTGATCGCGTCGGACACGCAGCCCGTCGGGTGATGGACGCCCATGCCGACGCCTTGCGCCGGCTCGGCGAGTGAACGAGCCCGTTGAGTTCCTCGACCTCGACGACGTCATCGACCTGGCGATCACGTTGTTCGGTGACCCTCCGCCGATTCGCGACATTGGTCTGCTCGGATCGGCCGTGGCGCGGCCTCGCACGAGCGCGTTCGGTGAGGATGCGTACCCCGACGTCTGGACGAAGGCCGCCGCACTGTTGCAGTCGGTCGTGAACAACCATGCGCTCGTCGACGGCAACAAGCGGCTCGGCTGGTTCGCCACCGCGGTCTTCTTGGAGATCAACGGCATCGAGATCTCGTGCGCCCACAACGATGCGGTCTACGAGCTCGTGATGGAAGTCGCTGCCGCGCAGCCGAGCGTCGACGAGATCGCCCAGCGGCTCCGAGAACTGATTGCCTGACTCGCGTCCGGATTCGCAGCGACCGCCGGATTTCGTGGGACGCGGTGGGACGAAACGTGGCAACACACGACAATTCGGGTGTGTCGACCGTCGTCCGACGTGGGGTTTCGTGTCACGAGTTGTCGCGTTTGACCAGGTAGACCACCTCATGATCCCCGGGTCGTGGGTTCGATCCCCACCCGCCCCACCAGGTCAGAGGCTACTTTTCGCCGAGACGGTTGATTTCTCGTGGGACGTTTCGCCAGTGTCGATCGAGCAACTGCCCTCCGGCAAGTACCGGGCGGTGGTGCGACACGGCGGCGCGAGGCGGGCCAGCGAGGCCGTTCCGACCAAGGCCGAAGCCCGGACGCTGGAGGCCAAGCTGAAGCCCGAGATGGGCTCGCAGCCGTCGATTCGGGAGCAAGACTCGGTCGGCGAGGTCGTTTCCGGCTACCTCGCCGATGGCGCCGTGCGGCTGTCGCCGGCGACGCTCGACTTCTACCGCACGGGCCACGACACTCGGCTCCGTCGCCCGGGGCGAAGCCGCCGACGGCAGCGACATCGACTTCTTGGTCGATCTCGAACCGGGCCGGAGCCTGCTCGACCTCGGTGGCCTGCTGATGGATCTCCAAGACCCTCTTCGAGCGGAACGTCGACGTTGTTACCGAGCGTGGGCTTCGCCCCGAGGGTCGCCCAACGGGTGCTCGCCGACGCCGTCGAACTGTGAGAGGCGACCGCGACCGCATCCTCGGCATGATCGAGATGTGCGACCTGCTCCTCGAACACGCATCGGACCAGCAGCGGCCTGTGGATGACCCGGTGATCCAGGCAGCTGCACGGCGCTGGATCGAGGTGCTCGGCGAGGCGGCCTCGCATGTGTTCGACGAGATCAAGAGCGCTCACCCTCAGGTTGCCTGGCGCGAGATCGGCGGAATCCCGGTGATCCTCGCTCATGCGTGCTTCCACATCGAGCAGGACATCGTCGGCAACGTGATCGACAACGACGTCCCGCTGCTCCGCGTTCAGCTCGCACCGATTGCCGATTCGCTCAGCGACAACGACTGACCGGTCGCGCTCCATCCCCCCGCATTCGTCGACACCGGACGCAACCGATTTCCGCACGTGCGAAATCTGCGCGCTTGTGCCGGCTCGCTACTGACCGGTTTCAGGCGTGGTCGACAGAGATTCTCACCGTCCACTCGAATTCGGCCCCGTTCCATATCTCGGAAGTTCTGGTTGGCGATGTTCGGCGTTGCCGTCGTAGTTCGGCCGCTCTCCCTCGCAGCGACTGCCTCCGCAGTGTGTTGGTGTCGGCCGGATGGAACGCGTCCTTTGAGCGCCCCGGATTTTCTGTGCGGATTCTCGGCGCGTGTGTCCGGATCTCATGAGGCCGTTCGTCGTATCTGTGACAATCAACAACGATCACCGACACAAAGGACGTCACGTCATGAAGTACATGCTCCTCCTCGCGAGCGACCCCGCCGACGAACCCGGCCCCGACAGCGAAGCGTTTGGCCCGTACATGGGCGAATGGGCTGCCTACAGCCAGGCCCTCGCGGAGGCCGGCGCCATGGTTGCCGGCGAAGCGCTGCAGGGCGCGGACACCGCAAGTACCGTCCGAGTTCGCGATGGCAAGCGGATCGTGACCGACGGGCCGTTCATCGAGTCGAAGGAAGTGATCGGCGGCTACTACGTGATTGACGTCGCCGATCTCGACGAAGCGCTCGATTGGGCCGCCAGGATCCCGAACTCCCACTTCGGCACGATCGAGGTTCGACCGGTCATGGAGTTCGACGGCTGACGAGGCCGAGCGGCTCGGTCTGCTGACGGATCTGATGGGTGTCGCCGACGTCTTCCGCGCCGAGTGGCCACGGCTGGTGGCCACTCTCATGCGCGACGTCGGCGACCTCACCATTGCGGAGGACGCAGCACAAGACGCGTTCATCGAGGCGTCGACACGGTGGCCCGCCGATGGGATCCCTGAGCGACCGGGTGCCTGGTTGATCACGACCGGCCGACGCAAGGCCATCGATCAGATCCGCAGAATGCAGCGATTCGAGGATCGTCTCCCGGTGTTGGCCGCCGATGCCGCAACCGTCATCTCCGACAGCACGCAGTCGTCTCACGTCGACCTCGACGGGGAGCACGCTCTCGACGATCAACTCGCGCTCCTGGTCGGATGCTGCCACCCCGCCCTCGCCCCGGATGCGCAAGTCGCGTTGACCTTGCGGATCGTGGCCGGGCTCTCCACGCCACAGATCGCCCGTGCCTTTCTGGTGTCCGAAGAGACGATGACGCGTCGACTCACCCGCGCCAAGTCGAAGATCCGGTCCGCACGAATCCCCTTCCATCCGCCAAGTCTGGACACGCTCGCCGAGCGCGTCAGTGCCGTGTGCGAGGTGATCTCGTCGATCTTCACCGAGGGCCACACCAGCGCGACGGACACGGCGCTCATCCGAGGAGATCTCTGCGAGGAGGCGACTTGGCTCGCGGAGCTCCTGAGCAAGCTCGTCCCGACCGATGCGGAAGTCGCAGGACTGCATGCGCTGCTGTTGCTGACCGATGCCCGACGATCCAGCCGTCTTGACCGCCATGGCAGCCCGATCCTGCTTGCCGACCAGGACCGGACGCTGTGGGACCAACCGATGATCGCTCGCGGTCTCGCCGAGCTGGCGAGAGCACACTCGTTCCAGCACGGTGGACCCTTTCAGTTCCAAGCGGCAATTGCCGCCTTGCACGCCACTGCACCCACGTTCGAGGCCACCGACTGGCCAGGCGTCCTGCGCCTCTACGACGTGCTCTTGCAGCGCCAGCCAAGCGCGCTGGTCGCTTTGAACCGGGCGATCGCCGTCGACCACGTACACGGACCCACCGCCGCGCTCGCCGCTCTCGATGCGATTCCCGAGGCGGACGACCTCATCGGTGACGTCAACGGCTACGTGTACTTCCATACCGCTCGAGCCGACGTCTTGGCCCGACTCGATCGTCTCGACGACACAGCCGCCGCACTGGAACGTGCGATCGATTGCAGCACCAACGAATCGGAACGATCGTTCCTACGGCGCCGACGGCAGGACCTGAACCCACCTGTCGGCACGCGTGGCCACCGAGACTGACGCGACGACTCGTCACCCGTGCACGCAGCGCCATGTTCCAACGAGCAACGGCTCGGGCCATGAGCTCAACAGAGGCTGATCAGCGACACCAGAGCCACACGGAATCACCGTTCGCCGAGGACGACGAGCACGCGGGAACGGCCCTCATGCCTTGCACGGAAATCGCAGGCCTGGGTATCGCGAGCGGGCGCCGTCCGCATTGTCGTTGGCCGCCGATTTCGTGGGACGCGGTGGGAAGAACGCGACAAAACACGACAGTCCGGTCGTGTCGAGCGTCGTCTGACGTGGGGTTTCGTGTCAGAAGTGGTCGCGTTTGTCCAGGTAGACCACCTCATGATCCCCGGGTCGTGGGTTCGATCCCCACCCGCCCCACCTGGTAGACGGCGCTTTCTCGCGAGACGGTTGACTTCTCGTGGGACGCGTGTGCTGCCTTCGCGGTGTCGATCGAGCAGTTGCCCTCCGGCAAGTACTGGGCGGTGGTGCTACACGGCTTCGCGAAGCGGGCCAGCGGGGAGGTGACGCGTCGTCGGAACGGTCTTGCTGCTCCGCGAGTGGGCGAGCGAACAGCGGGCTCTACCGCGACCATCTCCGGTGGTCTTCCCTGGTCGAGAATCTGCACCTCAACGATCGGATCGATGAGCGCTACTTGAGGTTGCGCTCAGCCGCAGGCGGGTCGTTGGGGTTCGTCGCCGCGCACGAGTCGTTCTCATTCGGCCGGGGTGAGTTCGCGGCTGAGGATTCCGCAGGCTCGCTCGATCCAGCGTTCCGGGTCGAGTGGGATCTCGATCAGCCTGTCGGCCGTGCTCATCCAGAGGGCGTCGGGCGACTCGTCGTACCAGCCGGGCTCGCCGGTGACGTTGCCGGTGCCGGTCCACACAACGCCAGCGGGCTCGGCGCGCTCGAGGTCCAACAGTCTGATCGTGCCGTCGAGGTAGGCGAGCTCGGGGTCGTAGACGACGACGGTGTCGGGGGGGACGACCACGATCAGGCCGTCGGGTCGGATGAAGGCATCTTCGGAGTCCTGGAGAAGCAGCGTGTCCGTGACTTGCCCGGATGTCAGATCGATCTCGATGACACCGCTGGGACTGACTGCGACGATCGTGCCGTCGGGTCGTGCCGCGATGTCGGAGGACGACTTGCCGGGACGGGTCGGCAGATCGTTCCCGATGGGGCCGGCTCACTTGCCGCTGGCCTTCTTGCGTTTCCCCAGCTCAGGCAGCCTGAATCGGCTTCGCATCAGGACCGATCGCCCAGACGCGTGTCTGTCAACGGAGTTGTTGAGTGAGTTTGGTGCGGTGTTGGCGTTCGTGGTCGCGTCGTTGCTCGGCGTCGCGTTCGCCGCAAGCGGAGGCGTACTCGTTGCGGGCGCCGCGGTGCATGTGTTCGAACCAGTCGGGGATCTCACATCGCGGGGTCATCGCCGGGACGGATGGTGTGGTGGCAGCGAGTTCGGCGTCGGGCGTGGGTGGCGGGGTGGTCGGCGCGGTCGGTCGCGAGGATGCGTCCGAGGACGTCGATCGCGTCGGCAAGGTCGTGGGTTACGGTCACGACGCAGACGAGGTTGGTGTTCTTTACGCGTGTGATGGCGACGTCGAACCTGCGACACGCGGTGGCGGATGTGGCGAGGGTGATCGAGCCGGTGCCGGGTCGGACTGGGTGCCGGGTTCGGTGGCTGCGTAGCCCGACTGGACGGTCCGCTTCGAGAACCGTTCGAGGAGTACGGCGGGAACGCCGACGATCTCGGCCGTCGCTGCCCGCGGTGATCCTGCGATCCCTCAACGAGGGCTCAAGTTCCCGGAGCTCTCTGCCGATTACGACGTAATCCGATCGCGCAAGACGTTCGGCTTCAAACGATCAGGTCCGAAGGAAGCACCATGACCGAAGAAAGTCTCACCCTCAATCGACCGAGCTTCAAAGCCACCATGGCTCGACTCGCGGTCGTCGTCGTGTCGATCGCTCTGGTTGGCGTGCTCATCATCGACCAGTCACGAGCGGCGTTCACCGCCACCACCGACAACGCGGGCAACGCGTTCAGCGCCGGCACGATCGCGCTGACCAACGATGCGGGCAGCGCGATGTTCAGCGTCACCGGCATGGTGCCGGGCGACGTCGCTACGGGCTGCCTCACCGTCACCTACACGGGCTCTGCCGACCCTGGCCCGGTCAAGATCTACTCGAACGTCTACACCGAGAGCGACGGCGCCGCCGACGGAGCCAACCTCGACGACGCCTTGACGTTCAAGATCGACCGCGTCGACGATTGCACCGCCAAGAACGTTCAGGCGTCGGTGCATGCGGGAATTGGCCTGACGGCGTTCGGCGCGGCCTACAACGATTACTCCGATGGCCTGTCAGCCCAGTGGGACCCGGCCGCGACGTCGAACGAGAGCTACTTGTTCACAGCGACGTTCACGCCGTCCGGGTCGACGGCAACCGACAACACCCGCATCGGTGACACGGTCACCGGTTTGACGTTCACCTGGGAGACCCAGGCCGGCTCGTAACGGGCAGCAGCGATGCCGAGCCCACCTGCGGAACCGGCCGTGGCATCTGACGCGGTGCGCTCGGCCTCGAAGCTCGCAATCGCGAGGTTTGGAATCGGTCTGATTGCCGTCTCGGCGATCGGCATCGTGGTGATGCTCGCGTTGTCCGCGGCGGTGATCCCCCGAATCATCGGGTGGCCGTCGGTGTCGATCAGCTCCGGGTCGATGGAGCCGGCGCTCGGAGTCGGCGACGTGCTGGTCGCCGAGCCGTACGATGGCCGTCCACTGCCAACCGGCGCGGTGATCGTGTTCGAGAATCCGGCTGGACCCGGGCTCGTGTCGCATCGGCTCCTGTCGATCAACGATGACGGCACCTTGGTCACGAAGGGTGACGCCAATCGCCAACCCGATTCCACGCCGGTGACACCGGACGCAGTCGTCGGTGTCGGGCGGATCGTCGTGCCGCTGATCGGCCGGCCGACACTGTGGGCTGCGTCAGGTGGCGTCGCGGCCGGGCTCGCTGCCGCGCTGGTGCTTGCCCTGGCACTGTGGGCCGCCCGCTGGGGGATGCTGCGACGATTCGACCCGTGGCGTTCCGTGCCCAGCGCGACCTCCGACCGCGATCCGAGCGACTCGACCGCGGAAGTCGCCAACCCTCGACCGCATCCGGACATCGACCCTCGCGACCAGTGGCCGCGACCTCGCGTGGACGCACCGAATCGATCGGGCAGCGCGCCGTTCGAGCCGGTCTTGCCTCGCGACGACCGTGCTCACGTCATCGACCATGACGTGCGCGATTCCGTCGATACACGTCACGCCGTTGCGCCGATCGTGGGCCCGTTCGCGATGTTCAGCGACGAACCGCATCGGTTCGTTGTCATCTCCACCTCGGTGATGGTCGGGTGCCTGATCCTCGCCCGTCTGCTCGGTGTCCCCCGTAGGAGACGAACTTCACGGTGGGTCGCGGCCATCTGGCGGACTCCGTTGGTGCGGACGGATCGTCGACAAGTGATCCTCGACCCGGTCGCCGAGTCGGGATCCTCCGTCTGGGCGAAGCTCGTTGCGTTGGCAGCACCGTTCGTGTTGGTGGGCGTGGTGACGCTTCCGGTCGCGAACGCGACGCTGACGACGTCGACCCCCAACGCGAGCAACTCGTTCGTCGCCGATGTGTGGGTCGAGGTGATCGGGCTGGATGCCGGGCTCGGTCATGCCTGTCTCGTCCGTGAGCTGGGTTCGGTGTGGTGTTGGGGACTCAACGACAAGGGCCAGCTCGGGGAGAACACCACCACCGACCGGTGGACCCCGAAACAGGTGAAGGGATCGGGCGGGACCGGACAGCTCACCGGCGTCGCTTCGATCGGGTCTGGCCCCAGACACAACTGTGCGGCCAAAGGCGATGGGTCGGTGTGGTGCTGGGGGCTCAACAACGAAGGACAACTCGGCGACAACACAACCACCGACCGACCGGCCCCTGTGCAGGTCAAGGGCCCCGGCGGCGTCGGCACGCTCACGGGCGCATCGGCGGTGACGGCTGGAGTCGAGCACGCGTGTGTCGTGAAGAGCGACGGGTCGGTGTGGTGTTGGGGACGCAACGACAAGGGCCAACTCGGCGACAACACAACCACCGACCGGTTGGCCCCCGTCCAGGTCAAGGGCCCCGGCGGCGCCGGCACGCTGACCGGCGCCGTCACGATCGCCGCGGGTGGCTCGTCGACGTGCGCCGTCAAGACAGACGCGTCGGTGTGGTGCTGGGGACTCAACAACAAGGGACAGCTCGGCGACGACACCACCACCGACCGAGCATCGCCCGTGCAGGTCAAGGGCCCCGGCGGCGTCGGCACGCTGCCAGGTGTCGCGCTCGCTGCCGTCGGCGAACAGCATGCCTGCGTGGTCAAGACAGACGGATCGATGTGGTGCTGGGGACTCAACAACAAGGGCCAACTCGGCGACACCACCACCACCGACCGAGCATCGCCCGTGCAGGTCACAGGCCCCGGCGGCGCGGGAACGCTGTCCGGCACCACGTCGCCGACAGCAGGCCTGCAACACAATTGTGCCGTCAGGTCAGATGGGTCGGTGTGGTGCTGGGGGCTCAACGACAAGGGTCAACTCGGCGACAACACCACGACCGACCGAGCATCGCCCGTCCAGGTCAAGGGCCCCGGCGGCGTCGGCACGCTGCCAGGTGTCGTCCTGGCTGCCGGCGGTGACCTGTTCACGTGCGCCGCCGCGTCGGACCACACCGTCTGGTGCTGGGGACGCAACGACAAAGGTCAACTCGGCGACAACACCACCACCGACCGACCGGTACCGGTGCAGGTCAAGGGTGGCGGCTGGACCGGCGCCTTCGACGCCGTCGCGGTGACCGGTGGCGGCACCCACTCCTGTGCGTTGCGCCCCGACGGGTCGGCGTGGTGCTGGGGGCGCAACGACAAGGGCCAGCTCGGCGACAACACCACGACCAGCCGGATCGTGCCCGGGCAGGTCACCGGCGCAGGTGGCGTGGGCGCGCTGACCGGCGTCTCGGCCCTGACGGCCGGTCTCAAGCACTCGTGCGCGGTCAGAACCACCGGGTCGGCGTGGTGCTGGGGACTCAACGACAAAGGACAACTCGGCGACAACACCACCACCGACCGGTCGGCCCCGGTGCAGGTCAAGGGTCCCGGTGGCGTCGGCACGCTGTCCGGCGCAGTTGCGGTCGCGGCCGGCGAGTCGTCCACGTGTGCGGTCAAGAGCGACGGTTCGGTGTGGTGCTGGGGACGCAACGACAAGGGTCAGCTCGGCGACAACACCACCATCGACCGGTCGGCGCCGGTGCAGGTCAAGGGTGCAAGCGGTGTCGGCACGCTGACCGGCGCGTCGACGGTGACCACGGGCCCGAAGCACTCGTGCGCGGCGGCGGCCGGGTCGGTGTGGTGCTGGGGACTCAACGACAAGGGTCAGCTCGGCGACAACACCACCATCGACCGACCGGTCCCGGTGCAGGTCAAGGGTCTCGGTGGCGTCGGCACGCTGTCCGGCGCAGTTGCGGTCGCGGCCGGCGAGTCGTCCACGTGTGCGGTCAAGAGCGACGGTTCGGTGTGGTGCTGGGGACGCAACGACAAAGGTCAGCTCGGCGACAACACCACCATCGACCAGTTGGCCCCGGTGCAGGTCAAGGGTCCCGGTGGCGTCGGCACGCTCGCCGCGGCCACGACACTCACGGCAGGCCTCAAACACGTGTGCGTCCTCAAGAGCGACGGCACCTTGTGGTGCTGGGGCATCAACGACAAGGGCGAGCTGGGAGACAACACCACCACGAACCGTCCGGTTCCCGTCCAGGTCGCGGGGCCGAGCGGCGTCGGCACCCTCACCGCCGTGGCCGTCACTGACGCAGGTGACGAGTTCACATGCGCGGTGAGCGGCGATCACACGACCTGGTGCTGGGGTCGCAACGGCGACGGCCAGCTCGGCGACGGCACCAACAGCGACAAGTCGGCTCCGAGTCAGGTGATGTAGAAGCGCCGGTCCCGATCAGATCCAATTGGACTCGTGGCAACCGCACCTCGAGCACGCTCCGGTCGTTGTCGACGAATGCATCTCCACGTCGGCTTCTTCCGGCATGATCGTAGACGCTGCGGCGGCCGAGGACTTGTTTGACGTGATCCACGCTGCAACTCCCGCCACCGATCGGGAGCGGTAGGTCGGCAACGCCCTTCCCTGACGCTCACCGACCCGGAACTCGCGCCATCCCCGAAGTGCCTGCTTGTGGAGCACCCGATAGTCGCTGTGAGCAAATCGCCGAAGTGTCGACGTTCAGCGCGCAATCGGTTCGTTCGAGGCGAGGAGCCGTGGGACGACGACACGCCCGACGTGATCGTTCCCGGTGAACGGACAGCCGTCGGGATCTTGAACGTGTACAGGTCGAGCTCCGACCCAGCGACGGCGTACGTCGAGCTCACCCTCCCAGACGAGACGGGCGTCAAGCTGCGCCTCGACGGATTCGCGGATGATTGGGAGACGGCTGCCAACGTGTTGCTGGCGATCGTCGACGCTCACGGCGGCGGGGCGTGATGCGGGTCTGGATCGATCAGGACCTGTGCACCGGTGCGTCGCGGTGTTGCTCGACGGCACACTTCGATTCGACGGTCGACCGAGCGAACTGGCCGACCTCGCCTCCGGGCAGCTCTGGTCGGCGTCCACACGCGATCCCGGCGCCGCACTGGCCTGGATGACCGGCGACGGCAGTGTGCGCCACGTCGGTGCACCACCCCCCGGCGCAGAACTCGTCGCACCGACCATCGAGGACGGCTACCTCACGTTGACGGGCGCATTGGCAGGCGCCCTGACGGAGCCACCGTGACCGCCGACAACGACGACAACGACGACGATCGATCCCGAACGGCGCTTCGCTACACGGCCCGCTCGCTTCCGCTCGCGACCGTCGCGGTGATCCTCGCGGCGGCCGCAACGCCGACCGTCTGGGCATTGGCGCGTGGGCGCTCGAGTTTCGGTCTCCCACTGGTCGCTGCATCATTCATCGGGACGTTGGCCGCCATTGCGGTCGACGATCCCGCCGGGGAGCTGACTGCGGCGAGCGTCGTCCCGCTCTGGCGTCGGCGTACGACGCGGCTCGTCGTAGTCGGCCTGCCGGGCTGCGTGGTCTGGGTGGTGCTACTCCTGGTCATCGTGCTCGCCGAAGGTGACGCGATGTCGAGCTGGGCCGTTCCGACACGCGAGCTCGTCACGATCGGGGCGATCGCGTTCGGCCTGGCAGGACTCACCCAGCGACGCGACGAACGCTCGGCCGCGCTGGCCGGAGCGTTCGGGTCCGTGCTCGCCATGGGGTTGATCTCCGCGTTCGCGTTCCGCTACCGGTGGCTCCCCTCGCTCGGAATGATCGATCACCACGAGAGGTGGTGGTTCGCGGCAGGCATCGGCATCGTCGCCGCAGCGCTGTCGTCATGCGACGTGGCAGCACCGGTGTATCGTTCCCGCTTCCTCACCCGATCGGACACCCGATGATGGACGTTGCACCCCGCTCGACCACCCTCGAACCCCCGAACGTGCCGGTCCCACGGCCGACACGCCGCGACCAGGTCCGTCTGATGCGCCGGCTCCTGAGCACTCCGCAGTCCGCGCTGGATGACGTGGCAACGGCGTACGGGCCGATCTGTGGGCTCGGTGCCGGACCGCTCCGAATGACCATCATCGGTCAGCCGGCTCTGATCCGGGAACTGCTGATGCTCCCCAACGACCGATTCACCTACGACATACCGATCAGCCCGTTCGGATTCGTCGTCGGCAAGACGACGATGATCTCGTCCGACGGCGACGACCACAAGCGACGCAGAGGGTCCGTCCAACAGGCGTTCAGCCGACGACGGCTCGAGCGTTGGATCCCCATGATCATCGACCGCACCGACGCAGCCATCGATCAGCTGCTCGCAACGTCGACGCCCGATACCGCCGTCGACCTCTACCCGTTCGGCCGGCGGCTCCTGATCGACATAGTCCTGCGAACGCTGTTCGGCGAACGCCTCGCCACCCGGATCGACGAGATCGACCAGCGTTTCGCGCGCAGCCAGCTCTATCTGTCACGGCCACTCTTCCGCCAGCTCCCGCACCCGTTCCCGTGGACCGAACGGGCAGCGGTGCGCCGGGACCGCCAAGCGCTCGACGCCGTCATCGATGACGCGATCGACGCATCGCGCGTCGATCCACTCGTCGGCGACGACACCGGCGACGTCCTCGACGCACTCGTTCACTGCAGCGATCTCTCCGACGAAGAGATCCGGGATCAGGTCAAGTCGCTCATCGGGGCCGGTTACGACACAACAGCCTCGTCATTGGTATGGATGCTGTGGGAAACCACGAACTGCGAGGGCCTCTGGGCCGCGCTCCGCGGCGAAGCCGATGGCGTCATGGGCGGCGCCCCCGTCGCACCGCCCGACAGCGCTTCGCTGACCGCACTCGACCTGGCACGCCGGGCCATGCGTGAGTCGCTGCGTCTCCATCCCGCGTCGGGTGTGTCGGCACGGACGACGGCCGGAGAGATCCGACTCGGCCGGCACGTCGTACCCCGGCGCACGTTGATGCTCTGGTCTCCGTACCTCGCAGGCCGTGACCCGTCGGCATGGGTCCACCCCGACCGGTTCGATCCGGACCGGTTCACGATCCTCGACACGTCCCAGCAGGCAGCGGCCGACGAGGCGTGGATCCCATTCGGTCGCGGCCCTCGAATGTGCGTCGGCTTCGCACTCGCTCAGATGGAACTCACCTTGATACTCTCGCGACTCGCCCAACGTCTCGACATTCACCCCACGTCGACCGCCATCCCAGAACCCGTCGGGCTGATCGTGAGCCAACCCCGAGGCGGCGCTCCAATGTTCGTGAGCGAACGCCCAAACCCGAGTGAGCAAGACAGGCAATAGCGGTGGCGTCCGTCGGCCGTGCGGCCGTCGAGGGGCTTCGACGGCTTCGGGCCCGGACATCGCGTCGAGCGCCGCAGATCGACACGCAGAATCACCGCCAACCCGCCACGTCGGCTGTGGGACTCAGGCCCGGCGTGCGGTACCGCATGGTCCCGCTCGTTGTGTCGATGATTCAGGCGTGGGTGCGGTCGGTGACTCTTGGATCTCGGATGCCGGGTCACAGCGAGGGTACTGCTGGGCTGGGGCCGTTCGGACGAGGCGTACGCTCTCGGTCGTGAGCTTCGCTGTCTCCGCTGACGCCTATGACCGGTTCATGGGGAGGTACTCAATTCCTCTCGCTTCGGTGTTCGCCGATTTCGCCGGCGTCGCTGCCGGGAATCGGGTTCTCGATGTCGGCTGCGGTCCTGGCGCGCTGACCGCGGAACTGATCAGCCGGCTGGGCGATCAGCAGGTCGCCGCAGTTGATCCGTCGGTGACCTTCGTCGACGCGGTGCGGGAACGACATCCAGGTGTCGAACTGCATTGCGCTGTCGCCGAGCGTCTGCGCCTGGCCGACGACACCTTCCACGCCGCGCTCGCCCAGCTGGTGGTCCACTTCATGCGCGATCCGGTTGGAGGCTTGCGCGAGATGGGACGTGTCACCAAGCCCGGTGGGATCGTCGCAGCGTGTGTGTGGGACTTCGACGAGGGCGGCAGCCCGCTGAGCCCGTTCTGGGAGGCCGCCCGCGATCTCGACGCACATGCTCCCGGTGAGGCAACCCTTCCGGGTACCCGCCGCGGCCATCTGGCGGAGCTGCTGCGCGAAGCCGGCATGACAGACATCGACGACGCCGTCCTCTCGGTCACGGTGGAGCATCACAGCTTCGATGACTGGTGGAATCCGTTCGAGCTCGGGGTCGGCCCAGCGGGTTCGTATCTCTGGACGCTCGCTTCACCTGCCCGGCAGCGGTTGATGGAGCACTGCCACGAACTCCTCCCGACGGCGCCATTCGCGGTCACAGCGGTCGCATGGGCAGCGCGCGGCTCGGTCCCACCAAGGTGACCGTCGGCGCCTGGGAGCATTCTGGCGGAGCGTCAGTCGCTTCCGGACCGCCGGCTCGGGGCGCGCTCGCAACGACACCCACGAGCCACCAGTCACACGAGATCCGGTAGCGCGATCGAGTGGCGACGCATGTCGGCCGCACATGTCCTGAGCGCCGCAACCCGACGACCTGCTCGAGTCGTCCAGCACGTATCAGCTCCGAGCAGCGCACCCGATTGCCGCAGCTACCGCTGAGCGGTCGGCCGGCACCGTGCGTCGCGGTGGCGCTCCTCGGGCGTGACTTGCGGTCGGCGGTCAAACGACTCGGCACCCACAGCCATCCTCGGCCCGCTCGTGTCCGATGGCGATACTTGAATCATGAACCTGCCTCCTGATGATGGGCCGATCTTGACGACCGATGAGCGTGCGGCGGCGCGTGCATTCGTCGCTCGGTGTGAGGTGCGGCTGTCGACCTTTCATCGCATCGCTGTGGGCATGTTGTCCGGTGCAGGTTTGCTCGTGGTCCTGCCGGTCGTCGCTCGTGATTCGGTGTCCGGCGTACTTCGGTCCTTGTTGATCGACGGAATCGGAGCAGCGGACATCGCGCTGGTCGTCGGTGTCGTGGCAATGCTTGCCGTCCCCGTGGTCGCGCTCTGGTTGTTGTTCGCTGACCTGACTCGCTTCTACTTCCACGCCAACCATCTCGGCGGCGACGGTCGCGATGTGTTCACCCCACGCTTCACCCTGACCTCGCTTCAGCTCCCCTCGGATGAACTGAGCCCGGCGACTCAGAAGCAGCTGTCGGCAAGTCGAACCGACCCGCGTATCGTCGAGCTGCTGGTACCCGCCAACGACAGGTCACGACGGCGTGTCGACAGGCAACTCCAGGTCTATGCGGGTCTCGACTCGGGAAACGACGACGTGACAAGAGCGCGAGGCCTGTTCGAGCTGGCCGCATCGACGAGCCGCCCGCTGCTCGATGAGGTTGCCAAGGTCGAGCACGGGATGGCCCGCCACGTCTTGCGGCTCCGTGGACTCGTGTTGCGGTACGTGAAGGCGCTCCTTGCGCTCTTGACCACTGCCTTGGCCGTGTATGCCGGCGATGCGATCGTCGCCGGACTCAACCCGGGCGAGGGAATGACGGTCTCCGGCAGTATCGCGCTGGCAGCAGTCGTGCTGATCTGGGCCCCGATCGTGGTGGTCGCCGTGACATCGCCGGTTCGTTGGATCGAGAATCTGATGCGTGACGACGGGGCACCCTCGACCGCGGTCGCCGATGATCCCGATCTGACGTACGTCGAACGGGTGTCCCTGCGCATCGCCGCGATCGGCTGGATCGCCGCGGCGGCCACGATGGTCGGCTCGGCGGCGGACAATGCCACGGGAAGCCAGACACGTGCCATCGGCCTGGCCGTGCTCGCCGGATCATCGATCGCCGTGATCATCGCCGCGTTCTCCGGACGATTCCGAAGCCTGACCAGGATCCCATGACAAGAGGCGCTCGGCTTCTGGCGCCACCAGCGAACAGCGGGACGCAACTGCAACCGCCGTCACAACGACGCAGCACGTTGCGCCCACTTCGACGCTCAGAGTCCCACCCGTCGGATTCGTACCGCGTCCGACTTCGTCCCCTCATCCCGAGTGCTCGATGTCGCCGGGCTCCGACCTGGGAACGGTGCTGTTCTGGAACGAGAGCGTCATCGCGAGATCACTCGCACATCTCGGCCAGATCTGCCAGGGCCGTCTCGTGTCGCAGCGCGGTCATCCGACGGCTCATCCCCCTGCCACCAGATACGTCTGCAGCACCAGGATCAGCCCGATAGCCGCCATCCGCCCGGGTGGAATGGCCACGCCGTGCAGACGATCGAGCACCACCACACCGACCTGCAGCAGGACCACCCATCCAATCGTGACGGTGCTGAGATCCGCGTAGTCGAGGCTCTTGCCGTAGACCACGAACAACAGCCCGAACACCAGGATTCCGCAGACCATGGAGATGAGCGAACGGTGCTCCGACCAGGATCGGGCCAGCGCAGCGCCGATCAGGTCGAGCGCCCCGAGGGCCACGATCGCGGCGATCACCGGACCGAGTGCACGGGGCGCTTCCGCGACGACCGTGTCTCCGACGCCGAACGGTACGTTCACCACGTCGGCACCACGCGACGGGCTTCGACTTCGTCGGGCTGCACGAGCGTCGGCGCCGCATCCCGCGACCAACACTCGGTTCGGTAGGTGCACAACACGAGCGCGCAGATCGGTTCGTCCTCGACCACCCCTCCCACGACCCGCCGCTGGGGAGGTCCGAGCGACAGACCGCGCCCCCGTTGAAGTTGCATCAAACTGGCATCGATTCGCGCCCGGACGTCGCGCTCACACTCCCCCTCGTGCTCGACGAAGAGACCGCGGCCGGACGCGTCCTGCACCCACCCGACGCCGGCCCAGGCTTGCTCGCCCGGTCGACTGGCGCGCTGCTCGGCGTACACGACGTACAGCCGGTCACCCCACTCACCTCCAGGCGACGAGATCGCGCCCTCGCATTCCACCACCTGCGAATCGGGCGGGATGACCGAACTGAGCCGCACGAGGTTGTAGTTGGCCGCACCGACCTGCAAGAGCGCATCGTCGAAGGCACCGAGCTCGGTGGCGCCGCGCCCGACGGCACCCGACATCTGAAGGATCACGGCCGGTATCTCAAACCGGGGGTCCCAAGCGATCTCGTCACGCCGACGCGCATCGCATCGGTGAGAGCCCCGTCGCGTCCAGTTCGTGAACCGCCGCTCGGGGTCGGTTCCTCGCCGGCGGTTCGCACGGAGTGTGCGGTGTCGTTGTTCGCCGGTCTCCGGTGCATTCGTCCGGCCAGTCGGTGGTGTCGCATGGAGGTAAGCGTGCGCCTAGGTGCGGGGCTCGCACATCGGGAGCATGCCGTATTCGATCCGAAAACCCGGCCTACGGTCCCGCGAACAGGCGCGATACTTGACGGATGGCACGAGATCAGCTCGTGCGTCGATTCATCGGCCGCGAGGCCGAGCTCGACACGTTGCGCACGCTGCTCGGACGCGCCACCGCCGCCGAGACCCAGTTCGCGCTCGTGTCCGGTCCGGCGGGAGTCGGCAAGTCAAGCCTGCTCAATGAGTTCGTCGGTGCGGTCGACGGCCGGGTGCTCGTCGGGTCGTGCCTCCCCCTGGGTGAGCGCGGCGTACCGTTCGCGCCGGTCGTCGAGATGCTCAGGACCCTGGAGTCCGATCCCGTTCACCGGGATCTCCTACCGCCGGGGCTGATCGGCCCACTCACGCCGGCCCTGACCGCCGCACCGGAACCGGCCACTCGAACCCACCTGTTCCAGGCGCTCCTCGACTTGATCACCCGGCTCGCCGAGACTGCGCCCACCGTCATCGTGATCGAGGACCTCCACTGGGCCGACCGCTCGACACGAGATCTGTTCGCGTTCCTCCTGCCGAACCTGCGGAACGAACGGCTGCTGCTCTTGATCTCCTACCGGACCGATGACGTCCACCGGGATCATCCGCTCCGCCCGATGCTCGCCGAGCTCCAGCGCAACGCACGGGTCGAACGCATCGAGGTCGAACCGTTCTCGTCAGCGCTCGTGGCCCGGCAGATCGAGAACCTGACTGGCCAGATGCCGTCGGCCCGGACCCTGTCGGACGTCATGAAGCGAACCCAGGGCAATCCGTACTTCATCGAGCAGCTGATCGCCGCCGACGGCGCGTACGAGGTCGCCGGTCGAACGCTCCCTGCGTCGCTCAGAGAGCTCCTGCTCGTGCGCGCCGACGTGGTTTCATCGGCCGCACGCCGAACGCTGCGCATCCTGTCGGTCGCCGAAGACGACGTCGCCGACGAATCACTCGCCCGCGTGGCAGCGCTCTCGGTGGCCGACGTGCGTGATCACATCCGGGAGGCGATCGACACTCGGTTGCTCGTCGCGACGACCTCCGGCACGAGGTTCGCCCACGCGCTGCTCCGCGAGGCCCTGCACCACGACCTCCTCCCCGGCGAGCGCGCCGAGTTCCACGCCGCCTTCGCCGACGTGATCGCATCCGATCTCGACATCTCGTCCGGGAACCGTGCGGGGCGACTCGCACAGCTCGCTCATCACCGTGCGGGCGCGGGTGACACGGATCGTGCGCTCGAGGCATGGAGCGGCGCCGCCTCAGCGGCCGAAGCGATCTTCGCGTTCGCAGAGGCCCACCATCATCTCTCGCAGATCATCGCCAACTGGGATCGCGCCACGGACCCAGCCGATCGGGTCGGCGCAGACTACGTCGACGTCGTCGGACGGGCGGCCGAGCTCGCCTTCTTGGGCGGCGACGCACCGGAGGCGACCCGCCTGGCGCGCACGGCGATCTCGCTCGTCGACGCCGAGACCCAGCCGCACGCGGCCGGCGTCCTGTACGAGCGCCTCGCCAGGTATGTGCGCGACACCGTCGAACACGACCAGGCGCTCGGGCTCGTCGAACGCGCATTGGAACTCGTCCCGTCAGCGCCCGAGTCGGTCGACCACGCCCGCGTCCTGGCGGGAGTCGCCGGTCAGCTCATGACCCATGGGAAGTACTCCGAGGCCAGGACGTTCGCTCGCCGAGCCGCCGACGAGGCCCGCGCCGTCGGGTCGATCTTGGCAGAGGCTGACGCGCTCAACACCCTCGGCGTGCTGGCCACGGTGATCGACGACGTCGAACGAGGGGTGGCCACGATCGCTCGGGCGTTGACGCTGGCGGAGCGCTGTGGCGACGCCCATCAGCAGATGCGCAGCTACTGGAACACGGTGGCGTGCCTCTCGGACGCGGGCGAGTGGGAGCGGGCCCTTCGAGCATTCGAGGAGGCGATCGAGCACCTCCCTCGACTCGGTCAAGGCCATCTCCTGCCCGAGCTGTACGTCAATGCCGCCGACATCCTGATGGTGCTCGGTCGGTGGGACGAAGCCGAAGCGATCGTCGACGAGGCGAACCGGCGGTTCGCCGACACCGATGGCGCCGTGCTCACCGACATCGTCACCGAGCGCGGCAACTTCGAACAAGCTCGTCGGCTGATCGAATCGAAGACGGCGCGCAACTTGTTCACCGACCAGGAGCAGCAGGGCTGGCCGCTCGTTCATCTCGCATCGCTCGAGACGTGGGAAGGCCACCACGAGGCCGCCCGCCGAGCCGTGGACTCTGCGCTCGCGGTCACGGCCGACCTCGATGTGCCGATCGCCACGGCGTACGCCCTGTCGATCGGCTGTCGATGCGAGGGTGACGCAGCCGAGCGCGCCCGCCGGCACGGCGCTGCCGCCTCCGACGAGGATGTCGCGGCGACCCGCTGCGATGCGCACGTGCGACAGCTCGACGCCATGCTGGCCCGTCCGGGCCCGACGAACGGCTGGAAACGGGAGGTGGGCGCCCTCGCGACGCAGTGTCGGGCGGAGCTCACACGCGCTCGCGGCCAAGCCGATCCGTCCGCTTGGGCCGAGGCGACACAGGGGTGGGAACGGATGAAGATGCCGTACCACGCCGCCTACACCCGGTTCCGGCACGCCGAAGCGCTGTTCGGCGCGGCCGGCGACCGTTCCGAGATCGAGGGTCTCCTCGTTGCCGCGCACACGGTGACGACATCGCTCGGCGCCGAACCGCTCCGTACGCTCATCGAGCGCTTCGCCCGCCGGGCGCGCCTCGACATCGGACTTGCCGGCCCAGCCCCGGACGACCTCGGGCTCACCGCACGCGAACGAGAGGTCCTGGCGACGCTGAGCACCGGCGCGACCAACCGTCAGATCGCGTCGACCTTGTTCATCAGTGAGAAGACGGCCAGCGTGCACGTGTCGAACATCATCCGCAAGCTGGGGGTGTCGAATCGGGGCCAAGCGGCAGCCGTCGCTCATCGCGAGGGGATCGTCGTCTGAGCTCGTCGGGACATCACACCGGCGTCGAATCGAGCCTCCCGGCCCCGACTCCCCGATCGGGTTGGGTTCGGGCATTGGGACGCGCCGTCGATTCATCGCGTGCTCGACCGGACGCGCAACCTGTGGGACAAACACACCCGACTCGTCGGCGCGATGTCGATCGGCGCGAATCACTTCTTCGATGACGTGATGGCGTCCGCGAGCTGATCGACGAGAACCGCCCAACGCCGCGCTCGGCGTTCGTCCGCGACGACGTGGTCGGTCACCCGGGCAGCAAGGATGGCGTTCGCTCCGGCGCCGCAGCCCATGTCGAAAACCCAGTCGCCTTGTTGCACACGTGCGGGGACTTCTCGACCCGTCGGATAGGGGGTCTCCGGAGTCCGCGAAGCCGAGGTTGCGATAGTGGATGCCTCCCGAGCGTTCCCACGGTTTCGTGTCCAGGAATGCCCGCGTCGTGCCGCCGTGAGGTCGTCATCGGGTGAATGTGAGATGAGTGACGCCGCAGGGAGTCGAGACCGCCTCCACGTCGTACTGCTGCTCCAACGCCTCGAGGCCGTCCCACAGCCGAACACCGCGGCCGAGCAGGATCGGCACCTGCACGACGTGCAAGTGGTCGACGAGACCGGCGGCGATGAACGCGCGCATCATGGTCGGGCCCCCACCGACGCGGACGTCCTGACCGGCGGCTGCGGTCCGTGCGACCTCGAGTGCGTCCTCTGGCGCGGCGTCGACGAAGTGGAACGTCGTGCCACCCTCCATCTCCAACGACGGGCGCGGACGGTGGGTCAGGACGTACGTCGGCGTGTGGAACGGCGGGTTGTCGCCCCACCACCCGCGCCACTCCGGGTCGTCCTGCCAGCCCGGAGGGCCGAACTTGCCTGCGCCCATGATCTCCGCACCGATCCCCGGTCCGTGCCGGTCGGCCATCACGTGATCGACACCCTCGGTGCCGCCCGGCTTGCCGAGGACTTCGCGGCGGCCGAACCGAGTGGCGAGCATCCACTCGTGGAGCCGATGCCCGGCGTGGCCGAACGGCGTGTCGAGTGCCTGCCCCTCGCCGGTGGCGAACCCGTCGAGCGAGATCGAGAAATTGTGGACGCGGACACGCGACATGGCAGCCCCTTCGGGTGGTGGTGGTCGGTCAGACCGTTTTCCAAGGAACCGGTTCTATCTCAACGGCCCCTCGGCCGGCGTGCACAGTGTTCGCACCGACTGAGTTCCAGCACCGCCACGGCAGAGCGATGCGTGGAATCGGCACGGAAAGCTGTCCGCACCCGCGTTGCGGTGATGGGCGGTGCGCATCGACGTCAGTTCGGCCAGATTCGGCCGTCTGACTCTTGATTCTCACGGCTCGCGGCGGCAAGTCGATCACGTTGCCGATCTCAAACCACGTGCGGCGGCCACGAGTCGTCGACGCCCAGGTGTCGGAGTGTCGAGCTGACGCTACGCGTCGGTGGTCCGGATGCTGGTGGCGTCTGAGACGGATTCGCGAAGGAACGCAGCGATCAGGTGGTCGACCGGTGCGCTCGATGGAAGTTCGCGGACGTGTGCGGGTTCGTCATCGGTTTCGTCGGTGTACGGTGCGGCGGCGATCTTGCCGGCGAGTTCGTCGATGCTGTCGGCGAGCACGTACGCCGCTGCCCCGCCGCGCAGGACGCGCTTCACAGGACCGGACAGTTCGATGTTGAACTCCCAATCGTCGAGTTCGACGACGACCACCTTCGCGCCGTGGTACTTCTTGCTGAGCGCTCCGATCAGCTGTGGACTGCATGCTGGCGTGAGGACGAGATCAGGGTGATCCATCGGCTCGCGAACGTCGACCACCCTCGCCTCGAGCAGGTCGGCCAGTCGCCGCCGGGCGGCCCGCTTGAGCGGTAGAGCGGTCACGATCGTGCGCCTCGGAGGGAACAGCTCGACGTCGGGCTCTACGCGTTCGACATTCATCGCGGAGCCTTCATGGGGGGATGGTACTTCGGGCTGCCCGCATCGGACGGCGCGGCGATGGTGCCGATCCGGCGAACGTTCACCGGAGGCCGACTGAGGTGATGCGTTCGACTGTTCCCGTCCCGAACGCTGTCCAGTACGCATCGGACGTCTGAGGTGGTGTTGGGGTGGTGTCACGGACAGACCGTGCTACGACGATGGCACTCACGCAGGAGGAGCCGGCGGCCATGGTGAGGTGTGAACAGCGACGACGACACGACGACATGGCTTCACCATCCTCTTCACCATCCTCTTCACCATCCTCTTCACCATCCTCTTCACGATGTCGCACGGAGTTGCGGGACATCGCTGGTCATCTCCGCCCCACCGTCGTCGACGGTGTCATGACGCATCGGTCGTGGTGTGCCGGCGGCAACGACGGGTACGTCAACTGTGACGTCGAGCCGGTTGGCGGCTGCTGGTACTGGTTCGTGGGCGAGAACTCCGCCGACCGAACCAGATCCCAAGCATCGCAGGTCTGCGGGAACGGGACTCGACGCAATCTTCGCGGCGCTGGAAGCGATCGCATCTGGGCTCCGAGTGGCGTTCGACGATCAGATCCGGACTCGATCGACGCCGACTCGATGCTCGGGACGATCCTCCATCCGCCCGACAACCTGCCCGACTGCGCATACCAGCACGAGGGTCTGGCCGGGAGCCGACTCGCCGCTGTGGGCTGAGGGCTCATCGGACTCCGACGACGGCGAACATCGTGACCGACATCTCGAAGCCGTCGTCGAGAGCGGCGTGGTGGATGGACGCCACGACTCGTTCGGCCTGGTCGGACTCGAGTTCACCGGCTTCGACGAGGTCCTCCACCAGGCTGTGCATCGAGAAGCACCCGAGCGGAGCGGGCGAGTGGTGGGGATTCCACTGCGTCCAGATCTGCGTTGCCGTCGTCGCGGCAGTCTGGCGGAACCCGGCGGCGCCGATCAGGTCGCCGAGACGTCGCCCGACGTTGGATGGGCGGCCACGCTCGTGGCGCATGGCATTGCGAACCTGCGCAGCCAGTTCGTCGTCGCCGATATCGAGACGAAATGTCGACCAGTCGGTGTCGATGAGGCCGATGCGACCACCTCGGCGCAGCACCCGGAACATCTCCGCGACTGCGAGCGATGGATCGGCGAGCCACTGCAAGGTGCGCTCGGACCGGACGGCGTCGAACGACGAGTCAGGTTCGTCAAGGGCGAGCGCGTCGCCGACGTCGAATCGTGTCGTCGGACCTGCGGCCTGCGCCCGTTGCCGGGCGACACGTACCATCTCGGCGGAGGCGTCGAGGCCCACGATCTCGCCGAGCTGGCCGATGTCATCAGCGAAGGCGAGTGCCGCGGTGCCGAGTCCACAACCCACATCCAGGAGGCGCTGACCGGGTTCGATCCCGAGTCGATCGCGTTCCCAAGCCCTCAACTCGCGTGTCGAGTCCCACCTGCCGGTCGCGTCCATCGTGGCGATGAGCACTGCGATGTTCGGGTCGTCGTCGACACGCTCGTAGCCGAGACCGTGCGTCTCGCCGGATTTCACGTCCGCAGGTTACGGCCGCCGTCACGACGGCGCTGCGAGCACTGCGTGAGCGCCATGCCGAACTGTCGGCACTCGGGCCCGACCTTCCAGCCGGCACAGATCACAGGCGTGATCCGCGTCCCGTCGGAAGCGTCCGCTGGTAGGGCCCTGATCGAGCGCCGCGTGCTCGCCGCGGTTCGCACGAATGGGACCGTCGTCGTCCGCCAGGGTGTCGTCACCGCTCCGAGCTGACCATGTGCGCTGACATGCTGTCGATGACGAGCGCCCGTCCCTCGGTCTCGGACGAGGGGAGTGTGACCGGCCGTCTATTCGTCGGTTGACCCTTCGTCCGCGGGTCGACGCCGAACCGTGATCTCGGTGGTTCTCGCCGGGCGCCGCCACACGAACAACGCACCGCCAACCGAACCGAGCAGGGCGAGCAGCTTCGCTTTCGACCAGCGAGTCATGATTCCTCGCACCACGAGGTGTCCGAAGCCTCGGCCGTCGCCGTACGCGGGTCTGTGGTGGTGCGTTTCTGGTACGTCGCCCTGACGGTCTCTCGTACTCCGTCGAACATTCCCATGCCCTGGTCCCTTCTCTGCTGTGCCTGCGGGATCCGACACCTATCAGCAGAGTACGTCATCGCCGGCACGACGCGGTGGGAGTGTGGTCGGACCCGCAACTCCTCCGCTTGCCGCACGTGCGACTTCCGTGCGAGTACGTCGAGTGGGGCCGAACCCGGGAAGCGGTGCGAAGCATGGACCATGCGAGACTCTCCACGATGTCGACGAATGGCACGTCGCTGTACTCGTCGCTGAACGAGAACGACATGCCGTCGCTCGTGTGGCGCGCCGTTTCGGCTGCGGTCGATCTGGGCTTCGAGTTGTGCGTACACCCCGCGACGGGTCGTCTGCTCCAGTGCCTCGCTGGCGGAATTCCCGTTGGTGGACTCGTCGGCGAGACCGGCACCGGCACGGGCGTCGGGTTGGCTTGGATGGTCAGCCAAGCCCACCCGACGGTTCGATTCGTCAGCGCCGAAATCGATCCCGACCGGGCCGTGGTAGCCCAGCGGCTGTTCGCCGACCACCCCAACGTGACGGTGTTGGAGGCGGATGCCGGCGAGTTGTTCGATCGGGGACCCTTCGATCTTCTGGTGCATGACGGTGGGTGGGGAACCGGCAAGTCCGGTGGAGAACGTGTCGACACGTCGCTGGTTCTCAAGGAGGGTGGGTTGATGACGATCGACGACTTCACGCCGATGCAGTCGTGGCCTCCTCTGTTCGGCGTCGCGCCAGACGAGGTTCGGTCGTACTGGCTGACCCACCCGGACCTGCTTGCCACCGAGATTCGGGTGGCGCCGGAGATGGCCGTGATCGTCGCGCGACGCACCACCCGTGCCGCCGTGACGTAGTGGCCGGTGCACCGGAACCTGCGGTGGGTGGCGCATCGACCCGGTAGTGCGACCGTGGCGATCGATGCCGATCTCGACACGACGTGGAGTCGGCACGTGGCAGTCATCGACGCTGCAATCGGCAACTTCGTCGAGGTGGCCGCGGTCAGCCCCTCGGTTCGCGACGACGAGGCAATGAGCGGGCATCGATCGTCGAGCCGTGGCGCACGGACGGCTGCTCTGCGGTCGCGCCCATGCGACCCTTGTCCTCGCTGCGAACGATGTGGCGCTCGGCTGGTGCCAGTGGGGGAGCCCAAGGAGCAGCCCGACAACCAGCACCAGCGTGTCGAGGTCACCGCTGTCCGCTCCATCCGACGAGCCGCCGCACGCGCCCGGCCACGCCGCCCCGACCACCAGGCCACCAGGGTCGATGCGGAAGCCGGCGAGCTGGGGCGCATGTCGATCACGTTGCCTGCACGGGATCGGGCGCATCGTGTGTCCGCTGTCGCGCGTTCGGTGGACGTCGTCGCATGGTCTGCGCGTCGGCGCGAGACTCTTCACGTGGGGAGTGGTGCCGTTCGGACTGGTGACCACCTCAACGCGCGGCAGTCCCATGGAATGATCTGTGGCCTGATGAAGAACGGAGTAGGAGATGGTCGAACCCAACGTGCTGGCCCGACAGGGTGAGCCAGACCGGGTCGGCGCTCCGAATCTGGCGTTCGCGGGGAGGACTGCACTCATCACCGGTGCGGCCGGTGACATCGGTCGTGCGACTGCGATTCGCCTCGCGGCCGCTGGAGCGAGAGTTGTGCTGGCTGACATCGCCGACGGCGTGGAGGCGACCGCCGTGATGTGTTCGGAGGTCAACACTTCGACCACTCCTGCGACGACCCGGTTCGACGTGACGAGCGAGATCCAGGTCCAGCGAACCTTCGACGATCTCGCGGCGCAGGGAATCGTCGTGGATCTGCTCTTCAACAACGCCGGATACCAGGGGAACTTCAGCAATGTCGTCGACTACGACACGACCGACTTTCGGCGTGTGCTCGAGATCAACGTGACAGGAGTCTTCGTGGTGTTGAAGCACTTCGCGCGGGCGTTGATCGCGGTCGGTCGTCCCGGCGCGATCGTCAACAGCGCCTCGATGGCCCACGGTGGGGCACCGAACATGGCCGCCTACAGCGCGTCGAAGGCCGCTGTCATCGCTCTCACCAAGACGGCGGCACGGGACCTTGCGCAAGAATCGATACGCGTCAACTCGATCAGCCCCGCGTTCATCGGGCCGGGCGAGATGTGGGACCGTCAGGTTGCGCTGCAAGCCGGGACTCCGAGTCAGTACTTCTCCGACCAGCCCGACGAGGTGGCCGCTCAGATGATCGCGTCCGTTCCGCTGCGCCGCTACGGATCACTCGACGAAGTTGCCGCCACGGTGCAGTTCCTCCTCTCCGAGGAGGCTTCCTACATCACGGCGTTCGACATCGAGGTGTCGGGCGGGGCGGCCTGAGTCGACCCTCGGCGGTGCCGGCGCAACGTCCCATGAAGCATCGTCCCATGAAGCGTCGTCCCATGAAGCGTCGTCCCATGAAGCGTCGTCCCATGAAGCGTCGTCCCATGAAGCATCGTCGTGACCGATGACGTGGCTACATCGATGCGATCCCTTGCGCCCACGACCTACGAGACCTTCTTGCGTGCTTCCGGATCGATCCCGCGCTGACTGACGTCGTTCAACTGCCCGAGGAGCGCCGTCCGACCTGATCATCGGTACAGATCGCCGCCGAGGTACTTCAGTCCGGAGTCCGGCTGAAGGGTCACCACGCGGTGCCAGGACCGAGCTCGCGAGCAAGGCGCGTTGCGGCGAGCACGTTGGCACCTCCGCTCGGCCCCGTCCAGATGCCCTCGGTCCGCGCGACGTGGCGAGCTGTTGCGAACGCGTCATCGGTGCTGACTGCATCGAGGCGGTCGTAGACGTCGGGCGTGATCAACTTCGGGATGAATCCGATGCCGCCACCTTCGATCCGATGTGTCCCGGGCTGACCGCCGGCGATGACGGCGGACTCCGCCGGTTCGACGATCGTGCGGATCAGGTCGGGCCAGGACTCCTTGATCGGCGACACGGTACCGATGTACGCGCCGCCGACGCCGACGTACACGCACGCCCCGTGAATCTCACCGTCGATCTGTGCGACGATCTCCTCGCCGATTCGCCGATTCGCCGATTCGCCGATTCGCCGGTAGCCGTCGAGGGTGTCGAAGTTGTTGAGCTGGTCGGTCGCGAAGCCGTCGATCTCAACAACGATCTCTGCGGCCCGCTCCATCATCTGCGGCCCGCTCCGTCATCTGAGGAATGAGCTCAGGATGGATGCCGTGATCGCTGTGCACCAGCTCGAGCTCGGCGCCAAAGCTGGAGAGCTCGACGATCGGGGTGTTGCCGATCGCAGCGAGCGCACCTGGTCGATTCGGCATCTGTCCTCCCTGGGCGATGAGTTCGTCACGGCACCGTAGCCCTCCCTGCGCCGGCACGGATCCCGGCGGGTTGGCTTTCGGCCTCGGCGATGACGTGCGTTCGTCGATCCCGACGCAGGGTCCACGATCGCGGTCAGCCGACCCACCGCCCTGCTGGCCCTCGCTGTCCTGGCTGCGGTCCCCGCAGTCGTCGGACTCATCCCGTGAAGGCCGAGGTGGCCTCTGACGGTGGACGCCACGGCGGCGGCGTGACCGGCACGCGCTCTCGGGCCGCCAGAGGCCGTTCGGGCGGGTCCCCGCGTGTACTAGATTCGTGCGTCACGACCTGGGGGGTCTCCGTTGACGCTCGAACATGTGCACGCGTTCCTCGACCGGATGTCGCGGAGTCGACGTCGGTCGTCAACCTGTTCCGTCGGACAGCCCGATCCAACGGAGCGCCGATGACCGCGGTCGAGGCACTCGGGAGCGGGCTCGGTCTGTCGCTGCCGAGTACGCCCGATCCGATGTCGCTCGCCGATCTGATCGAGGCGTTGGCGGTGGCTGTCGAACCGCCGCCCGAGATCGCGACCATCATGATCGAGGACATCGAAGTGGAGATCGATCTCGACTCCGATGGCTTCCGTGTCAGTGGCCGATCGGCAGCGGTGTGGCAACTCTCACTCGGATTCGACGGCATCAGTGTCGAGGATCTGACGCTCACGATCGAGCGGACCGCTGACGGGGAGGTCGGGGGATCGGTCGGGGGAACCGTCCGCGTCGGCCCGAACGCCATCGCCGTGGCGTACACCTTCCCGGGTGCCGTGGTGCTCACCGGGGTGTTCCCGACGGTCAGCCTGTCCGCCCTGGTCCAGGAACTGTGTGGAGCCGGTGACGTGCGCAACGTCGCTGCGCCGGCCGTGCTCATGGCGATGGAGCTGAGCGACATGGAGTTCGTGTTGGCTCCCCGCGACGGCCGAGTCTCACTTGCGGCGACCACGTCGATGGGTCGGGTCGCGCTCGTCGTGTCGAGACATTCGACGGGCGGTTGGGGGTTCAGTGCGGGATTCCACATCTCGGCCGCCGGTGCGTTCGCCCGGATCTCGCCGGATCTGGCCGTGCTCGACGACCTCGGCCTGTCCGACTTGTGCAATCGTCGTCTCGACGCTCGACGGCGAGCAGCTCGCCCTGCCGGGTGTCGCGGCCGCGATCGACGTCAGGCGTGGGGTGAGCATCTCGGCCATGCTCGACCTGCGCGGGCTCGGCGCCGACGAGATCCTCGGAGTCGACGAGATCGCGGTCGCGGCTGCGATCGGAACTCGCCCCCAGGACCTGGAGCTCGTGGCGGCGATCGCCGGTGACGTTCGTCTCGGCGACGGCGTCGTCCTCGCCGAAGTGGCGCTTCGCCTGAAGCCTGCGGCCGCCGATTTCTCCCTCGCCTTGCTCGGGGTGGTCCGCGCCGCCGTCGGCGACTCGGAGCTCGAATTCACGGGTGGCCTCGAGGTGAAGCCCCGCAGCGCCGTGTTCCAGGGCACGATGGAGGGTCGCTGGGTCGACGCGTTCGGCTTCCGAGGTGTGAGCCTGGCGGAGTTGGCAGTCGAGCTCGGTGTGAGCTTCCCGCCGCCGATCCCGTCGGTGGGCATTGCCGGTTCGCTCCAGATCGGCGACTTCATCGGCGCGGCAGCCGTGCAGTTCGATTCGGCGACACCCACGAGCAGCATGGTCGCCGTCGCCTTCAACCGGCTCTACCTGATGGACGTGCTGGGTGCCTTCTGCGACCGACAGATCGTCGACGCCATCCCGATGGGCCTGCAGAAGACGGTGCTCGACGTCGGTTTCGAGGACGTCGAGGTGTACATCGTTCCGCAACCGACATCGATCGGCGAGCTGCAATTCGATCCTGGGTTCACGGTGCAGGGTCGGATGAACCTGTGGGGGTTCCGGGCTGCGGCCGAGATGACGATCGACTACGGCACGGGTGTCTACATCGCTGCCGCGTGCGATCCGATCGAGCTGGGTGGTGTCTTTCGTCTGGCCGGCGCAGCGGGCCGGGCCGGCCCGTCGCTCGTGCTCGATCTTCGCTCGGGCCAGACACCGTTGGTCGATGTCCAAGGCACCATCGAGCTGCTCGGGCTGTCGGTCGAGACGGTGCTGCGGGTCTCCGACCAGGGGTTCTCCTTCACGGCGACCGGGCGCATCTTCGACCTGTTCGAGGCCACGATCGTTGCCACCGGTGACGACCTTGCGAAGGGCGACAACTTCTACATCGCGGTCACCATGCGCAACGACCTGCTCGCGTACCTGCGCGACCAGGCCACGCAGGCGATAGCCGACGCGGCCGCGGCGGCGACACGCGACCTCCGAGCGGCGCAGCAGGATCTCGATCGCAGCCAGATCGACGTCGATCGAATCAACGTCGACATCCGCCGAATGCGACAGGTCGTCGAGGACGAACGCAAACGACACCGTCAGGGGCTCGACGCCGCGGTGAGGACCGTGAACGGCGAGCAGGCGAAGGTCAACGGCCTGAACTCGCAGATCGCCGCGATGCGCAACACGATCCAAGCCGAACGCAACCGCGATGCGAGCCGGCTGCAGGCCGCGCAGCGCGACATCAGCTCAGCACAACGCGATGTCAACAGCCTCCAGACCCAGATCAATGCCGCTCACGGTCGCATCAGCACGCTCCGGAGTCAGATCCGCAGCTGGGAGAGCTGGTACAACCGACTCGCGTGGTGGGACAAGGCCTGGGGTTGGACCCGCCTGGGAGCGGAGGCGGGCTGGCGTAACGCCGAGATCGGAGCGCAGTACGCGGCGATCGGCGCGCTCGAAGCATCGAAGGCGACCGCCAATGCGGCGCTCGAGCTCGCCAAGCAGGCGGTACGGGGAATCGAGGCGGGGGCCAAGACGTTCCCGATCGAGGCGGATCCGCGGATGGTCGGGCTCTACACGGCGCTCGGGACCGCCACCGGTGCACTCGAGATCGCCAAGGCAGCGCTGCGAGCGGCGAACGATCTGATCAAGGCGTTCCCGGTCGATGCCGACCCTCGTGTGGCGGCCTTGATCGCAGCCCGCGACACGGCGACGGTCGGCCTCGCCGCCGCCAAGGCGTTCTTGCAGGGTGTCGAAGCATCGGTGGGAGGCCTCGCCGACGTCGGCACGTTCATCGCGAACGCAGGGCTCGGGGGACTGATCGACATCCGTGCCGCCAGCTTCGAGGGCCAGCTCAGCGTCGCGACGTCGGGGTCGGTCGTGTTGTCGGTCCAACTCGTCTTCATGGGACAGGCCCACAACCTCCGGCTGGGCTTCAACTTCCACAACCCGATCGCAGCGATCAGCGATCTCGTCGCCCAACTCCTGCCGGCATGACCCGGCTCACGCAACGATCAGAGAACTCATGAGACTTCCTCACACCGCCCGTACCGAACCGGCTCTCGCGATCGACATGCGTGAGGAACTCGTTCGCCTCGAGGAGGCCGTCGCCGCCCTCCGTCGACAGGTGCGTGCCGAGCGACGCAGGGGAGTGCCCGATCGTGCCACGCTCGAGGCCGCACTCGATGAGGCGGAGCGCGACGTGCTGGACCGCGACGCCGAGGTCACCCGGCTGCGCCAGTTCGCCCGGCGTCGCAAGGACGAGATCAGCGGCTGGAAAGACTGGTACGCGACACAGGACGCGCAGCTCACTGCAGACACCGTCTCCAACCTGGAGCGGTTGAACGCCGAGATCGGGTGGCGCGCCGCTGAGATCGCTGCGACCGAATCCGAGATCCAGAAACGGCTCGCCGCCCTCGTCGACGCCGAAGGGGTGGCGGCGCGGCTCGGCAGTCAACTGGCTGCGCTCGATGCGGGCGCGTATGGAATGCCGATGCGAGATGACCCCCGACTCAACGCAGCCGAGCGTGCTCTCGAAGCGGCGCGTGCGGAGATCGATCAGGCCGAGGCGGATGGTCGTTCGGTTCGAGCCGGACGTACACGCAACCACGCCCGATTCGAGATCGAGGTGAGTCGCGACGGGCGACGGTTCTTCAATCTCAAGGCGCCGAATGGTCGGGTGATCCTCACCAGCGCACGCCACGCTCGAACGGCCGACGTACTCGATGCGATCGCCGCGGTCCGCGCGTGCGCAACCGGCGGCGCCCACATCGAACATCGCAGGTCGCGGGCGGGGGAGCCGTATTTCGTCGTCACGTCCACCGAGGGCTCGGTGCTGGGCCGGGGCGAGATGTACTCCTCGAAGCGAGCGATGGAGAACGGAGCCCGATCGGTCGCGACCAACGCCCCGACCGCGGCCGTTCGCGATCTCACCTGAAGCGCCTCCGCCGACGTTTCGAACCTTTGTAGCAGGGCCGAACTCGACCAGGGTCCTTGGTCCGTGGTCGACAGCGCTGGGCTGTGTCACACTGGCCCGATGGTGGGAGTCCACGAGTGGTCCGATCCCGGCGCGATCGGTCCGGACACGCCGGCCGGCGCCGACCACTACACCAGCGGTGGCCGGCTCAAGAAGAAGTTCTACGAGAGTGAGCTCGCCAGCCTTCAGGAGGAGTTCGTCAAACTGCAGTACTGGGTGCAGCGCCGGGGACTGCGCGTCCTGATCATCTTCGAGGGCCGCGGATCGGCGGGCAAGGGTGGCGTGATCAAGCGCATCAGCGAGCGCACCAGTCCCCGTATCGTCCGAACCGAAGCACTCCAGAAGCCGACCGAGCGTGAGCAGACCCAATGGTATTTCCAGCGCTACGTCCCGCTCCTGCCGTCGGGCGGTGAGATCGTGCTGTTCGACCGCAGCTGGTACAACCGCTCGAACGTCGAGTGGGTGATGGGGTTCTGCACGCCGGAGCAGCACCAAGAATTCCTGCGTACGTGCCCGGAATTCGAGCGGATGTTGGTGCGCTCGGGGATCATCCTGCTCAAGTACTGGTTCTCGGTGAGCTACGAGGAACAGGAGCGGCGGTTCGAGGCCCGCAACCGGGAACCGGTGAAGCGCTGGAAGTTGTCCCAGATGGATCTCGAGGAGCATCGCCGCTACGTGCGCTACTCGATGGCGAAGGACACCACGTTCCAGTACACCGACATCAAGCAGGCGCCGTGGTACGTGGTCCCCTCCGACGACAAGCGCCGGGCGCGTCTCAACTGCATGCGGCACATCGTGTCGAGCATCCCGTACGAGGATCTGGTGCCCGATCCGGTCCAGCTCCCCGAGCGTGTCGATGAGCCGTACATTCGGCCGCCGATGCAGGATCAGACGTTCGTGACGCAGCACTACTGAGCCGCGGACTCGACCACCGGTCGGTCGCCGGAGACACGGTGGTCGCAGACAGGGTTGACTCCCGGCGCTCGGGGGCGTCTGATGGAGTGACCATGCACGTGTGGATCGATCAGGATCTGTGCACCGGCGACGGGCTCTGCACCGATCACTGCGCCGAGGTCTTCGTGCTGCTCGAGGACGGCATCTCCTACGTGCGTGACGTCGTCACGGCCACCATCGGGCACGACCCGGGCGGCCGCACGAGCATGGTGCCCGTACCCAGACGACTGGAGCGATCGGTCATCGATGCCGCCGAGGCGTGCCCCGGAGAGTGCATCTTCGTGGAGCCTGATCCGCCTCCCGTCGGCGCGACCCGGGCCGGATCGGGAGCAGCCTGACGTCACGCGCTCTGGAGTCGCGTCGCCAGGTAGTCGGAGAACTGGTCGATGGTGATGATCCGCGCGTAGTCGATCTCGGGGACCTCGATCCCGGTCGCCTCGTGGACGGCGGTGAGCACGCCGAGGAAATCCATCGAGTCGAGCTCCGCTTCGTCGCGGAAGTCGACGTCGTGGGGGATCGTGGTGGTGTCGACATCGGGGGCGACTCGCTCGATCGCATCGAGAATGGTTTGTCGGGTGTTCATGAGAGATCCTCCAGGATCGGCCCGTCGAGCAGGGCCTGCAGTCGGGTGAGGAATCGGGAGCCGGTCATGCCGTCGATCGCACGATGGTCGCCGGCGAGCGAGGCGTGCACGGTCGGTCGAACGGTCGGTACGCCGTCGACCGGCCAGACCTCGTCGCGCACGGCGCCGAAGCCGACGATCGCCACCTGGGGTGGGTGGATCACGCCGCCGACGGTGTCGGCGCCCCGATCGCCGAGATTGGTCACGGTGATGCTCGCCTCGGCCAGGTCGGAAGCACGGAGGCGTCCTTGTCGGGCCCGGACGACGAGTTCGTCGAGTCGGACCATCAGTTCGCCGGCGGTGAGCTCGTCGGCGCGTTCGATCGTGGGCACGATGATGCCGCCGGACCGCAGTGAGAGCACGACGCCGAGGTCGACGTTCGGTGCCCCCTCGAACGTTCCATCGCGCCACCAGCCGTTGCAGGCCGGCACCGCATGGGCGGCCCTCGCGGCCGCACTCAGCAAGAGCGCGCCGGTCACGATCCGATCGCCGACCGGCCGCGTCTCGTTGACGGCGCGCAGCCGCTCGGTCACCGGACCGAGGTCGAGTCGCTTCGACACGTGATAGTGCGGGATCTCGTCCCAGGATCGTGACATGAGGTCGGCGATGTGACGGCGCATCGACTCGGTCCGGTCGATTCGGCGGGGCGGTCCTGCAGTGGCGAGCGGCGTGGGGGCGGGTGGTGAGGACGTCGAGAGCGACGTGACGTCATCACCGGTGACGAGTGTGTGATCCCCGAGCACCGACGGATCGAGACCGCGTGCTGCCAGCAGCCGACGGGCGCGAGGTGTGATCCGCCGGCGACCGATGGGTCGCGCGGCTGCCTCGACGTCGTCGCGGCGCACGCGGCCCCCGGGGCCGGTACCGCGGAGCCGGCGGGCATCGACGTGCAGCTCGTCGGCGAGATGGCGGATCACGGGCGACGTGACCTGCTGATGGCGTGGTGCCTGCCCCGACTCCCGCGGTTGCTCCGGAAGCGTCGCGTGCTCGAGCTCGGGACCCACGCGTCCTCCCGGTGGCGTGTCAGGCCTGGACACCGATGTGGTCGTCGCGATGCTCGGCGAGTGGGCGCGGCCGACGCCACTCTCGAACCGGGCGATCGGGGCTCCGACGGGAACGATCTCTCCTTCCGCCGCGAGGATCTCGACCACGGTTCCCGCCTCGAAGACCTCGACCTCGATATCGGACTTGTCGGTTTCGACGACCAACACGATCTGCCCGCGCTCGAGCCGATCGCCGGGCTGGACGAGCCACTCGGTGATGCGACCTTCGGTCATGTCGGCCCCGAGCGACGGCATCGAGAACGTCGTCGTCGAGCGCATGTCGGTGCTCATGGCGACCCCTCCGGTTCTTCGGCGCCGCCGCGCATCGTCTGCTCCGCCGCCAGCACGATCCGCTCGACACTCGGGAGTGCGGCCTGCTCCAGGTGCTGCGGATACGGCAACGGGACCTCGGCGGTGCACACTCGGCCGACGGGTGCGTCGAGCTCGTAGAACACTTGCTCCATGATGCGGGTCCCGATCTCGCCTGACAGGCCGACCGAGCGCCAGCCCTCGTCGACGACCACCGCACGATGGGTTCGTGTGACCGACTCCATGATCGTGGCGTCGTCGAGGGGACGCAGCGACCGAAGATCGATGACTTCCGCTTCGATACCACGCGTCGCCAGCTCGCTGGCCGCGTCGAGGCAGGTCGGCAGGGTGCCGCCGAAGGTGATCAGGCTGAGGTCGAGTCCCGGTCGTCGCACGATCGCGCGGTGGAGTGGGATCAGCGGATCGGTGTCGCTCACTTCGCCGCTGGTGCCGTAGAGGGCGCCGTGCTCGAAGATGATCACCGGGTCGGGGTCGTCGAGAGCGGGGCCGAGCATCCACCTGAGATCGTCGATCGTGCCGGGCGCGACGATCTTGATGCCAGGGATGTGTGCGTACCAACCATCGAGGCTGTGGCTGTGCTGCGCCGCGAGTTGACGTCCGCCCCCCGTCGTCATCCGGATCACGAGCGGTACGCCGAACTGTCCGCCCGACATGTGGCGGAGGGTGGCCGCGTTGTTCATGATCTGGTCGAGTGCAAGCAGGCTGAAGTTCACGGTCATGATCTCGACGATCGGGCGCATCCCACCGATGGCGGCGCCGATGCCGGTGCCGACGAAGGCCGACTCCGACAGCGGCGTGTCCCGTACGCGCTCGGGTCCGAACTCCTCGAGCATCCCCGTCGAGACGGCGAAACAGCCGCCGTAGCGGCCGACGTCCTCACCCATCAGGAACACCCGGTCGTCGGCGTGCATCGCCTCGCGCATGGCTTCGCGCATGGCCTCGCGACCGGTCATCGTGGTCGCCGATGTCGGCGGGCGCGCCTCGTTGGGCGTGGCGCCGGTCGTGGTCGCGGTCGTGGCGGTGCTCATGATGCGATCTCCTGCGGGGTGGGGGCGTACACGTGTTGCTGCAACGTCGCGACGTCCTCGTACGGTGACGCGTCGGCGAATTCGACAGCCCGTTCGATCTCCGCGTCGACCTCGTGCTCGATCGACTCGAGACCGGCGGCGTCGATCTCCCCGGCCGCGACCATGCGGTCGAACAGCATCGCGATCGGGTCGCGGCCCTTCCATTCGACGACCTCTTCCTTCGGCCGGTACAGCTCGGGGTCGTACATGGAGTGCGCCCGGAACCGATACGTGCGGTACTCCACGAAGGCCGGGCCGTATCCACCTCGCACGCACGACATCGCGCGCTCGGTCGTGCCGACGACGGCTTCGACGTCCATGCCATCGGTCGGCCACGCCGGCATTCCGTAGCCCGAAGCGCGCAACGCCAGGTCGGTCTGGGCCTCTGAGCGCGAGAGCGCGGTGCCCATTGCATAGCGATTGTTCTCACAACAGAACAGCACAGGCAGATCCCACAGCGCGGCGAGATTCATGCTCTCGTGGAACTCGCCCTCGGCCATGGCGCCTTCGCCGAAGAAGCACGCGGTCACCTGGTCGCGCCCGGCGAGCTTGTCGGCGAGCGCCAAACCGACGGCGACCGGTAGGCCGCCGGCCACGATCGCGTTGCCTCCATAGAAGCGGTGCTCCACGTCGAACAGATGCATCGATCCGCCGCGACCGCCGGAGCAGCCATCGACGCGACCGAACATCTCGGCCATGACCGACTCCGCCGATACGCCCTTCATCAGCGCGTGCCCGTGCTCGCGGTAGGTGGCGACGACGGCGTCATCTGGGCCGAGGAGGCGGGAGACGCCCGTGGCGACGGCTTCCTCTCCGACGTAGAGGTGGAGAAACCCTCGGATCTTCGTCTGCTGGTACAGCTGAGCGCATCGCTCCTCGAAGCGGCGCACGAAGACCATGTCGCGCAGCAGCTCCTGACGCCTACCGACATCGAGTCGTCTCATGACGAGGTCCCTTCATCGTGTTCGTCGGATTCGGGTTCGGGGGTGCGTTCGAGGGTGGAGAGATCACCCTCGGGGAGCCCCAGCTCTCTTGCTCGCAGCACGCGGCGCATCACCTTGCCGCTGCGGGTGACCGGAAGCTGATCGATGGCGACGATCTCGCGCGGCGCGACCGCGGCGCCGAGCCGGCGGCGAGCATGGGCCATGATGCTCGTCATCACGTCGTCGGTGGGCTCGACATCACGGTAAAGCACGACCCGCGCATGGATCAACTGACCCGCAACCGGGTCGGGAACGCCGTACACACCGGAGCCGGTGACATCAGGGTGCTCGTTGAGCACGCTCTCGACCTCGAATGGTCCGATGAGGTGGCCGGCCGTCTTGATCACGTCGTCGGCTCGCCCGACGAACCAGTAGTAGCCGTCGTTGTCGCGACGAGCCAGGTCACCGGCGATGTACCAGCCGTCCGCGAACGCCTTCCGGTAGCGCTCCTCGTTGTCGAGATAGGTGCGGAACATGGAGGGCCAGCCCGAGCGGATGGCGATCGCGCCGATCTCGTCGGGGTCCGTCACCTCGATGACGTGCCCACCGTCGTCGAACACGATCTCGCCCTGCTCGTCGGCGCGAAGCAGGCCGGCCTGGATGCCGCAGACCGGACGCCCCATCGAACCCGGTCGAACAGCGGAGTCGGCGATGTTGGCGATCATCATCGCTCCGGTCTCGGTCTGCCACCAGGTGTCGCGGAAGGTGATCCCGATCTGCTCGACACCCCAGGCGACCGCTTCGGCGCTGAGCGGTTCACCGACACTGAACGCCCGTCTCACGGTGCCGAGGTCGATCTCGCGGGCGAGCTCCGGCCCGGCGTGCATCAGCATTCGGATCGCGGTGGGCGCCGTGTACCAGACGTCGACGCGCTGCCCCTCCAGAATGCGATACCAGCGCTCCGCGTCGAACTCCGCTTCGTCGACGACCATGGTCGCGCCGACGCTGAGCGGGCCGACGATGCCGTAGCTCGTCCCCGTCACCCAGCCCGGATCGGCGGTGCACCAGTACAGGTCGCCGCGACGCAGTCCGAACACCTCCTCGGCGGTGGCACGGTGCATCGCCACGGCGTCGTGGACATGGAGCGCTCCCTTCGGGGTTCCGGTGGTTCCGGAGGTGAAATGGAGCAGCGCCGGGGTCTCGGGTCCGGTCGGCGCGATCTGGAACCGGTCGAGGGCACGTCCCATGAGGGAACCCCAGGCCAGCGTGCCGTCGGGGGCATCGGTCGCACGGTCGACGTCGAGCAGGATGACGTGACGCGCAGGGAGGTGGTCGCGCATGGCTGCGATCTTGCGGCGGTACAGAGCGGATGTCGTGACGAGCACCGTTGCGTCTCCGAGTGTCATCCGTTGCCGGATCGGCTCGGGACCGAAGGCGGAGAACAGCGGGCACACGACGTGCTGACCCTTGAGTGCACCCAGTGCCGCCACGTAGAGGCGGGGGACCCGACCGGCGAGGAGGAAGACGGTCTCGCCGGGCAGCACCCCGAGTCCGCGGAGCACGTGCGCGAACCGCGATGTCTCGATCGCCAGGCGGTGGTACGTGTACTCGTCGCCGATCGCGTCGGGGGCGTCCGACTTGGCGAGGAACCTCATCGCGATGTCGCCGCCGAATCCCTCCGTCACGTGCCGGTCCACGGCTTCGTGGGCGATGTTCACACCGGCACCGTCGGGGAGGCCGGCCAGACGATCGCGCAGCCGGTTCCAGTCCGGTGGGCCCGTCGAGGCGCGCTGGGGTGCCGTCGTCGCTGCCATGAGGACTCCTTTCGTCCGAGGGGCGACGTCGCCTGCCGCGGAGACATCGCTCCATCTGGCACGATACGAAGTGTCGTGCATGCGGGCCAGGGGCGAAGGTCATACACGGCGCGCCCGCACGGTGGTGACGTGCCGCCCGGACCAACGACCCTGGTCGTCGGCCGGATCTCGCACGTACCGTGAGGGTGAGAGGTGAGCCATGGAGATGACGCTCGTGCACGATGTGGTCGTCGGGCTCGACGGTTCGGTCGAATCGTCGACGGCGCTGCGCTGGGCGGTCGGCGCGCTGCCGGAGTTGACGCGGATACACGCCGTCCACGTCATCCGGCCGGGCGAGGAGCTGGCCCGCGACGCCGTGTTGTCCGACAGCTTGCTGCTCCGTCGCCGACGCGAGACGGATCTGGCCGAGTGTTGGCTGACCCCGGCACGAGGGAGCGGACTCGACGTCCGTCCGGTCGTTCGGGAAGGCAAGGTCGCAGCCGTCCTGATGGACGTCGCCGACGAGGTCGGCGCCGATGTGATCGTCGTCGGGCATCACGCCACCGCCCGGGTGGGCCCCCGGCTCATCGGTCGTGTGGCCAGGGACTTGCTTCGCCATGCCGTGCGTCCGGTCATCGTGGTGCCCGAGACGTGGTGCCCCGAGACCGACCGGAACGAACCGGTCGTCGTCGGCGTCGGCGTCGCTCGTGGCACTCGTGCCGCGATCCGGTGGGCGCTCGAGCACACCGAGGCCGACGCCGTCGGGCTGACGCTCGTGCACGCACTCGGGCACCGGTCGATCTTCCGGCCAGACGGCCTGCTCGACGTCCTCGCGTTCCATCTCGACCCGTCGGTGCTCCCGAACTGGGTCGAGGACGACCTGACCGAGCTCGCCGAGCGCATCCGGGACGAGTCCGGTCTGGAGGAGGTGCCGATGGCGGTGTCGGTACTGCCGGGTCGGATCGGGTCGGTCCTCGTCGAGGCGGGCCGTGCTGCGAGCCTGCTCGTCATCGGTCGGGGCGAGCCCGGCTTCGTCCGACAGCACGCGATCGCGCCGTTCTTGCGCCGGGCCCTCTTCGAGGCGCCGTGTCCGATCGCGGTCGTGCCCGCCGGCGAGGAGTCGTGAGACGACGGGACCGGGAATGAGTACGGCGACGTCCCCGCCGCCGCACGTCGACCTCGACGTCGGTCTGACATCGGCCCAGGTCGACGAGCAGCGCCGACTCGGCAACGTCAACGTGCTGCCGGATCGGGCGTCGCGCACCTACCTCGGCATCGTGCGGGCGAACGTGTTCACGCGGTTCAACGCGATCATCTCGGTGCTGGCTGCGGTGGTGCTCGTGGTCGGCCACCCGATCGACGCGATCTTCGCGTTCGTCATGGTCGCCAACACGACGATCGGTGTGGCGCAGGAAGCCAGGGCGAAGCGGACGCTCGATCGGCTCCGGGTGTTGATCGCGCCCCGGATCACCGTCCGACGCGATGGTGTCGCGATCACGATCCGACCCGATGACATCGTGCTCGGCGACGTCGTGGAACTGGCCGTGGGCGATCAGGTCCCCGTCGACGGCACCGTCGAATCGGGGGACGGTCTCGAGGTGGACGAGTCGGCCCTCACCGGTGAGTCGGACCCCATCGCCAAGCGGCTCGGTGACGGCGTGCGTTCGGGGAGCGTCGTGATCGGTGGTGGTGCCGTCGTCCGTGCGACTGCGGTCGGTGCTGCGACGTGGATCCACTCACTCGTCGCGCAGGCGAAGGAGTTCGTGCTCGCGGAATCGGAGCTCCGACAGGGTGTCGACCGGATCCTCCGAGTCGTCGGGTGGATCATCGCACCGCTCTCGGCGCTGCTGTTGTGGAGCCAGATCCGGGCCGACGACGACCTCGACGATGCGCTCGTGGCCGCCGTGGCCGGTGTGGTCGGTCTCGTGCCGCAGGGGTTGGTGCTGTTGGTGAGCATGGCATTGGCGGTCGGTGTGATCCGACTCGCCCGCAATCATGTCGTGATGCAGGAGCTGCACGCCGTCGAGGGGCTGGCGCGCGTCGATGTCTTGTGCCTCGACAAGACCGGAACCCTCACCACCGGGGCCATGACCCTCGACCGGATCGAGGTGTTCGACGACGCCGTCGACGAAGCGATGGTCGCCGCCGCCGTCTCGGCCCTCGCCGCTGCCGAGCCCACGCCTTCTCGAACACTCGCAGCCGCGGCCGGGGCACACCCGCCACCCGAGTGGAACGTCGTAGCACGGTCCCCCTTCACCTCCGCCCGCAAGTGGAGCGGCGCCACCTTCGATCCAGCCGGCACCTGGCTGATCGGTGCCCCGGAGATCCTGCTGGCCCAATGCGAATCGACGGTGGCAAACGTTGCCGCGACGCGACTTGCGCACCTGGCGGAAGATGCCCGTCGGGTCTTGCTCGTCGCCCGGTCGCGACACGACCTGGCCCCCGAAACGGTTCCCGACGACGTCACACCGGTGGCGCTGGTCGTGCTGGCCGAGGAGCTGCGAGCGGACGCCGGCACCACCATGCGGTACTTCGCCGATCAGCACGTCGAAGTGAAGATCATTTCCGGTGACAACCCGGTCACGGTGTCGGCCGTCGCCCGCGAGCTCGGTGTTGCGGGTGCGGATCGTTTCGTGGACATGCGCTCAGTGGATCTCACCGCAGCCGACGCTGACGAGATGGTCGCAGCGACGACGGTGTTCGGCCGCGTGCTTCCGCAACAGAAGCGCCAGCTGGTCGAGATCCTGCAACGGCTGGGTCACACCGTCGCCATGACCGGCGATGGCGTCAACGACATCCCGGCGCTGAAGAAGGCTGACATCGGCATCGGCATGGACACCGCTACGGCCGCGACGAAGGCGGTGAGCCAGATGGTCCTCCTCGACGGGCGCTTCGATCGTCTGCCCGCTGTCGTCGCCGAGGGCCGCCGCGTGATCACGAACATGGAGCGGGTGTCGGCACTGTTCGTCACCAAGACGGTGTATGCCGCGCTCTTCGCCCTCGTCATCGGTGTGTCGGGTGCGGCCTTTCCGTTCCTCCCTCGTCACATGAGTCTCGTCTCGGAGGTCACGATCGGGATCCCGGCGTTCGCTCTCAGCTTCCGGTCGACCGACCGCCCGTACCGGCCCGGCTACCTCACACGAGTGCTGCGGTTCGCGATTCCTGCGGGCCTGGTGACCGCTACGGTGACGCTCTGCGCGTATTGGCTGGTGCGGTCCCCGCTCGTCGATGCGTCGTTGGAGGAGGCGCGCACCGCGTCGACGCTGTCGCTGCTGGTGCTCGCGCTCTGGGTCCTCTATCTCCTGATACGACCGATGGATCGGTTCGATGCCATCGTGCTCGGTGGCATGGTGGCACTCGCAGTCGGCATCGTGGCCACGCCGATCGGGCGGGACTTCTACGCGATCGACTGGCCGACGCCGACAGCGGTCCTGCTCGTGGCTGCCTACCTCGGCGTCGCGCTCGTCGTGGTGACGATCGCCATGCGCGTGGTGCGGGCGCGACGGTGAGCGGGATGCGGCGTCAATGCGCCGGATTGCGAGTGCGGTAGAGCTCACCGAAGGCAGCTCCCGACACACTCGCGACGCAGATGTTGAGGACGAGAGCACCGATCACACTGACCACGATCGACGAGGTGGACACCGGGACCAGTTCGGTGAGCTCGATCGGTTGGACGAGGCGGCCGCTCTCGTCGAACTCGATCTGCGAGCCTCCGAACGCACCGCCCGGGCCGCGGCCGTTGAGGAGCGAACCTGCGATGTTGACGACCATCGAGATCCCCCAGGTGATGGCGCCGATCAACAGGAGGCGGCCGAACACCGCCCACCAGCGCCGACTCGACACATGTGCCGATCGGGCGAACGGGTTGCCCGGCCGGTCGACGAGGGCCTGGAACACGAAGGCGACGCGGATCGCAGCCCACACCACTGCCGGGATCGCGGCGAGCGTCAGCAGCAGCCCGATGGGCCAGGCCACGACGAACGCTCCTGCGATCAACAGTGCGACGAACGCGATCGCCACGGTGAACACGAGCATCCATCCGACGGCTCGCGGTAGGGCGCGGACACCGACGCCGATCGACCGCACCGCTCGGTGGACGTCGGCGGAGATCGTCGTCGTCGCCGATCTGCCTGCCGTGGGAACGTCATCGACGGTACGGAGCATCAGCGCGGCCGTGGCGAGTGCACCGATCGCGCTGAGCAGCCCTCCGATGACCACCACGACCACGGCCACGGGCAGGCGGTCGTTCGACCATCCGATGATCTCGTCGTCGGTGATCACGACGCCGCTCACCAGGCGACGCGTCGCGATCGCGAACAGGATCGTCGCCGGTGCCCCCGTCAGCAGCGACACCAGGGCGACGGCGCGCCATCGGAGGACCGCCCGCCGAAAGGCACGCCGCAGCCATTCGCCGACATCAGGAAGCCCGCCGGCGTCGGCCGAGAAGGCCGTCGAGCGCCACTCGGGCTCCCACTCGCGACCGTTCCACCACCGCTCGGCGTTCGGCACGTTCGGGTCGGCGTACCACCCGGCGGCCGGCAGCGATGGGGGATCGAACACGAGGTGGACCCTACCGGGCCTTCGTTCGCGGTCGATCGAGCTGTTCAGGTCGTGTCAGAGGGGTCGTGTCAGGGGGTCGTATCAGAGGGGGTCGTGTCGGAGGGGTCGTGTCGGAGGGGTCGTGTCGGAGGGGTCGTGTCGGAGGGGCCGTGGCGGCAACGGTGTCGGTCGGGGTCGAGGTGTCGGGCGAGGTGACGGGCGAGGTGACGGAGTGGGGTCCGGTACCGGTCCGGGGAACGGGCGTTCCGGTTGTGGCGAGGGATCCGGCGGTCGCGGGGTCGGCGTCGCCCCGGGTCGCGTTGGAGAAGAGAGGGTGATGCGGACATGCCGCCACCGTGCCCGACGGCCGCTCTCTCGAAACTCCCCGGCGGCGTCTCGGATGTCGGTCGCTGTCAGTCGGAGGGCTGCTCGATGGCGTCGATGAACAGGTCGACGTCGGCGTCTTCGCCGCCGATCAACCAGACGACCTCGTCGCTGTCGTCGTCGTGCCAGGGCATCACGCCGTCGATGTTGTAGCGGTCGACGGTGATGTCGTCGTCGCCGTCGCGGATCGGTGCGATGATCGAGAGCTCGACCACTGCGTCGCCGGGGTGATGGCTCAGCATGTCGATCAGTTCGGCGACCGTCAGACCGTCTCGCGGTTCGGGTTCCATGGCGTGCTCCCCTTGATCGATGGTGTTGATCGCCGGTCGGCCGATCGACTCAGAATTCCTCACCCAGCCAGGCACCGGCCCGCTCGAGCAGGTACAGGCTCACATGTTTGCACCGTTCGAGGGCCATGATCACGGACCCGTCGTTGTTCAGATAGACATCGGCGAGGTCGACCGCGATGCGAGCGACGATCGACAGGCTGCGCTCGGCTTCGTCGGTGACACTCGGGAACGAGTCGATCGCCGACACCTCGACCGGCAATTCGAGCCCACCGACCCCTGCGATGTCGGTCGCCAACACGAGCAGGTCGGGCGGATCGGTGAGTGGTGGGAGTGTCCAGGTGAAGAGCAGCGGGAAGGTGAACCCAACGGGCGGGTCGTCGTCGATGTCCTCCATCTTCATGACCTCGTCCTCGAAACCGAGGAGCGCACGCGGATCGACGTCGAGCGACAGATGCAGATCGATCGGGCCGGCGCAGGCTTCCTCGGGGTGCAGGTCGACCTCCCAGAGCTGCCGCAACGAGTAGGTCTCGACGAAGTGCCGTTCGTCGTGTACGTGGAAGCCGTAGTCGATCGCCTGGCTCTTCAGGTCGGCGACGAACCCGGCTACGTCGATCACTGCCACTCCCAGGACACTACCGTCAGCGGGCGTGATCGATCCCAAGCTGTCCGAGGCCGTCGACACCTTCGTGCGAGCCGCCGAGATGGTGCACCGCGTGCTGGTCGACACCACCGACTGGAGCGCATCGGGTGTCCGCGACGGGCAGTACGCCGTCGATCTCGAGGCTGACGCAGCATGTCTCGAGGTGCTGTATCGGGCCGGGTACCGGGTCCTGTCGGAGGAGAGTGGGATCACGACCGCACCGGGCGGACGCTCGTCGGCCCCGATCGTCGTCGTCGATCCGCTCGACGGCTCGACCAACGCGTCGCGCCAGGTTCCCTGGTTCGCGTCGGCGCTCTGCCTCGTCGACGGCGACGGGCCCGCGGTCGGTGTCGTGGTCAACCATGCAACCGGCGACACCTTCACCGCTATCCGGGGGAGCGGTGCGGAGCAGAACGGCGCCCCGTGCCGTCCGTCGGGGGCGACGGAGTTGGCGGCGTCGATCGTCGGCGTCTCCGGGTTGCCCGATCACGACTACGGCTGGGCACAGTTCCGCGCCCTCGGTGCGTCCGCCCCCGACATCTGCAACGTGGCGTGCGGAACGACCGATGCGTGGTGCGACATGATCGACGGTGGGCACGGGGTCTGGGACTACCTTGCTTCGATCGTGATCCTCGAGGAGGCCGGAGGTGTCGCGGCCGAGGTCTTCGACAGGGAGCTCTTCGTTCTCGACCACACGGCGAGGCGTTCTCCCGTGGTCGCGGCGACGCCCGACCTGCTCGATGCGGTCATCCGTGAGCGCCGACGGCAATGATCTCTCGGACCTGCCCGGTGTGCGAACTCGGTTCGGGGCGCCGCATCGAAGATGTCTCGTCACCCGGCTCGGGCAGTCCGGCCGCCGTCGACGGGGAGACGGTCGCCCGTGGTGAACGCCGCCTCCTCGCCGTGAGGAACACGGCTGTGTCGGCGACCTCCCACGCGGTGCGCTGACAATCGAGCGGTACCGGTGAAGACCGACGGCCGGCCAACTCTGACCGGGGGATCCCGAGCGCGGCAGCAGGGCCCGCTGTCGACCCGCCCCGACGACGACGCACACCGTGCCGGCCGGGCGATCGCTCACCCGGATCGCTCTCCGTAGTCGCCGAACGGCCGGTCGCGTTCCCGGACGGCTTCCCGGAACCCGACCTCGGTCGATCGGGCGACGAACCCGAGACCCTCCTGGGTGTGCCGAGCGACGCCGTCGAAGAGCGTGCCGAGTCGTCGCGACGCCCGCGGGTCGTACATCTCGTCGGCGACGGCGTTCAACGACCAGGTGATCATCTCGAGCTGACTGCCGGGCACCCGAGCGATCCGCTGGGCGAGCGCCATGGCCCGTTCGTGGAGCTGGTCGTCGGGGACGACCTCGAGCACGGCGCCCATGTCGAGCGCCTGGTGCGCCGTGAACTCGTCGCCGGTGAGCATGAAGCGTCGCGCGTGTTGTAGTCCGAGCCGTGCGACCCAGGTCCAGGGTGCCTCAGGGACGCCCCAGACTCGGGACGGCGGGTATCCGAAGCGGGCAGACTCGGCGGCCACGATGAGGTGGGCGTTGAAGACGATGTTGGTGCCGCCGGCGATGCACCAGCCCTGGACCGCCGCGATCGTCGGTTTCGAGCAGTCGTGGAGCTTGGCCCAGGTCGATGCGAACGATCCGATCATGTGCTGATCGCGCACGGAATCCCACACCCGCTCCTCGGCGGTCGCCTCCTCGGCCTGGGCGTCGGTCGACCAGTCGAGGTCGTAGCCGGCACAGAACGCTGCGCCCTCGGCGTCGAGCAGGATCACGCGCACGTCGGAGTCGCGTTCGGCCGCATCGATCGCACTCCCCAGCTCGTCGCGCAAGATGGGCGTGATCGTGTTGTAGCGCTCGGCTCGACTCAGCGTGAGCCGCCTGACGTGCCCGTGTGTTTCCTCGTGGACGGCGGATCCCATGTGCGCATGCTCGCGGATCGCTGCACCGGCGGCCAGCGTCGAAGCCACTCCTGGGAACGACTCACGTCGCATATGGTTCGGCGGTGGGGAGTCGACGGCGAGCGTCGTGGCTGAGCTGGTGCGCGGTACCGTGGCGGGACGGGTCGCTCGTCGGAGCGCTGATCCTTGCCGCCGCGGCCCCGGTGCTGCTCGCGGCGTCGGCCAACGTGTGGCTGGCGGCGAGTGAGGACGAGGTCACTGCGCTCGCGGTCGAGCGCGCTCCGCTCGACCGCAACGGCATCGATATCGCGATCGAGTCACGATTCGCAGCCGACACGTTGGAGGCCGCTGACGTCGAGGTGATCGACGCGCTCGCCGCCATTCCCGAGATGGGGACCACGACGCGCACGGTGTACACGCTGCCCGGACTGCTGACCATCGGACCGTCTCCGCTCCGCCAGGTCGGTCCCGCCGGCAGACTGCTGGCTCGAGATGGCGCGTTGGAGTCGGTCGACATCGTCGAGCAGTCGTCCGACACCACCGGAGGAGTGTGGGTGACGACCTGGTTCGCCGAACGGCATGGACTCTCGCTGGGTGACGGACTCGGGTTCGAGGCAGGCGCCATCGTCGACGACGAGTGGAACGACCTCGTGCGCGGAGGCGGCACGAACTCGGTGTTCCCGATCGTCGGGTTCTACGAGCCGCTCTGGTCGACCGACCCCGACCATCAGCTCGATGACTACTGGTCGCTCGTGCCGCCGGAGCCTGTCCCGGTCTACATCGGCGCGTTCGGCGGGCCGAACTCCGAGCTGGTGCTCGCCGAGGAGGCAACGGTGCTCACGAGCGGACTGACCGGAGTGGTCCGATGGAGGGCCCCGTTGGCGTCGATCCCGGACACGTTCGACGAGCTTCGAGTACTGAGGAATCGACTACGTCGTGTCGACGCCGATCTGGTCGGCACCGGTTCGCTCGCCGCTGCGATGTCGCGCCTCGCCACGGCGGCAGGACGCCGTCCGGTGCTCACCACCGACCTGTACGAGACGACATCGTCGGTCGAAGCCGCAGCGGGACGGCTGTCGACGCCGCTCGCCTCGGCCCGGGCACTCGGCGGCATCGTCGGCCTGATCGCGACGGTCGCCGTCGGAGTGTTCCTCGTCGAGCGAAGACGGACGGAGTTCCGGCTCCTCGCGAGCGAGGGGGAGCGGTGGCCGACCATGAGCGCGCGTGTCGGCGGTCAGTTGATCGCACCGATCGCGGTCGGTGGTGCCGTCGCGATCGTCGCCGCGCTCGCCGGACCGCGCTGGCTCGGTCCGGCTGAGCGATTCGAATTCGACGCCTTGCCGTGGCGGCTGATCGTGGGGGTCGCGCTGGCATCGTGGATCGTGGCGTCGGTGACCGCCGGCGTGCTCGGGAGTCGAACACTGCGGTCGTCGGATCGACGGGCGGCACGGGCCGTGGGACTCGCGCTGCTCGCACTTCTGCTCCTCGCCACGCTCGCCGCCTGGGTGCAGGTCGGTCGTACCGCTGCCATCGACTCCGAGTCGCTCGATCTCGTCGTGGTGGCGTTGCCGGTGCTGGTGGTGCTGGTCTCGGTGGTCGTACTGCTCGGAGTCGTCTCGCGCCTGCTCGTCCTCCTGGGCCGCCGGGTCGAACGGTTGCCGGTTGCCGCGTACTTGGCGTTGCGGCGACTGGCGAGCGGATCCGTCGGGATCCGGATGGTCGCCGGAGCGCTCGGGGCGGGAATCGGCCTGCTCGTGTTCGCGGTGGCGCTCACGTCGACGCTCGGCCGGACGATCGACGTCAAGCTCGCCACGGAGATCGGCGGCGAGACGTCGATCTCGCTGGTCGACGAGCTCCCACCCGGTTTCCGGGCACCCGCCGCGACCACGGTGATCAGAACCTCCGACACCTTGCTCTCGCCCGACCGCCAACGGGCTCGAATCATCGCGATCGACCCGGCGACCTATCGCGACGCCGTGATCTGGCCCGATCAGTTCGGCTCCGATCTCGACTCGGTCATCGAGTCGCTGGGGGCTCCGATCGACGAGTCGATTCCGGTCGTCGGTGTGCGCGGCGAGCCCGCCGCCGACGGCGCCTTCGGCCTCACGCAGACCTTTCCGTTCCGCGTGGTCGATCGCGTCGGCTCGTTTCCGGGGGCAGGCGAGAACGAGGTGACTCTGCTCGTCCTCGCCGATTCGGTCGACGAGTTCGCGCTGGCTGCGGGCGGTTACGCCGACGAGGCGGCGGCGGCCGAGGCCAACGTCCGGTTGCCCGTGAGCCGCTATCGGCGGACGTTGATCTCGCAGGCGTCGCCCGACGAGCTGATCCCGCGACTCGATGCCGCCGGAGTGCGCTACCGCAACGTTGCGACGCGTGCGGCCCGAAGCCGCGATCCCGGGATCGCGGCGACGCGCTCGGCGTTCGAGTATCTCGGCGTGATCGGCGTGGTCGCCGGTACGGCCGCCGTCGTCGCGCTCGCCATGTTCCTGGAGGCCCGCCGCCGTGGCAGTGCGCTGGTGTCTGTGATGACGCAGTCGATGGGGCTGCGGCCGGCGAGTGCGGCGTTGGTCTCGGTGCTCGAGCTGGCGGCCGTCGTCCTGGTTGCCGTGGGCGCAGGATTCATCGCCGCGCCGATCGCTGTTCGGCGGCTGTCGGGTCGTTTCGACCCTGCACCCGAGCGTCCGCCTCACGTTCCCGTCCTGGTCTCGTGGCTCCCGCTCGTCGGCATCGCGTTGGTCGGGGTAGCCGGCCTGGCCGTCGTGGTCTGGTTCTCCGAACACCGCGCTGCGCGGCGGTTCTCCGGCGAGGTGTTGCGCGATGCGGGATGAGCCGATTCTGCGATGCGATCAGCTCGTGAAGTTCTACGACACGGCATCCGGCCGGGTCCAAGCTGTCCGGGGCGTCGACATCGAGCTCGCCGTCGGTACGACGGTGGCCGTCGTCGGGCCGTCGGGCTCGGGGAAGTCGTCGCTGCTGCGGATGCTCGCGGGGCTCGACCGGCCGACGGCCGGAGTCGTGATGTTGAGCGGCGTCGATCTGTGGCAGCTCAACGGTCGTGCGCGTGCCCGGCGTCGCGCGCAGCTCCTCACCCACGTCTACCAACGTCCGGGTGACAACCTGTTCACCCACCTCACGGCCGAGATGCAGCTCCGTCGTGTCGAGCGCCGACGTCGCGAACGGTCGTCGTCGAGCGACGAGTGGCTCGACCGGCTCGGACTGTCCCACCGGCGACACCACCGACCCGATGCCATGTCGGGCGGTGAACGCCAGCGGCTCGCGTTCGCCCGCGCCGCCGTGGCAGGGCACCGGCTCGTCGTGGCCGACGAGCCGACCTCGCAACTCGACGCCGCGAGCGCCCGGGCCGTGATGGATGCCGTCGACGTGCTCGCCGCGCACGGTGTGACGGTGGTCTTCGCCACCCATGATCGCCGCGTGCTCGACCACGTCGACGAGGTGATCGCGCTCCGGGACGGAGCGGTTGCGACGGTGACCGCAGGAGGTTCGCAACTCTCGGTGATCGATCGTTCGGGTCGCCTCCAGCTGCCGCCGGAGCTCCAGGAGCGATTCCCCGATCGTCGCCTGCGGTTGGTGTGGGACGAGGAATCTGACGCGATCGGGCTGGAGCAGCCGTGACGTCGCAGTCCTCGCCACCCGCGCTCCGGCTGTCGGCGGTGACGCGACGCTTCGTCACCAAGGCCGAGGTCGTGACCGCCATCGATGGTGTCACGCTCGAGCTGGCGGCGGGCGAGCTCGTCGGACTCGCCGGACCATCGGGGTCCGGCAAGACGACGCTGCTTCACCTGGTCGTGGGTTGGGAGCACCCGGATACGGGGGTCATCGAGCTGGCTGCGGGCCGTGGCGACGGGTGGACCTCGGTGGCGGTCGTTCCGCAGGAGCTCGGGTTGCTCCAGGAGCTGTCGGCGCGCGAGAACGTCGAGCTCGCGCTCCGGTTGGGCGGCTGCGACCGGCCCGGTGTGGGTGGGGTGTTCGACTCGCTGGGACTCGGCGATCTCGCCGAGCGCATGCCGGCAGAGCTGTCGATGGGCGAGCAGCAGCGGGTGGCGGTGGCGCGAGCTGTGATCTGCTCGCCTGCGCTGCTGGTGGCGGACGAGCCGACCGCACATCAGGACGAGCGCAACGCCGATCGCGTGATGGCGTTGCTTCGAGCGGCTGCGGGTGCTGGGGCAGCCGTCGTGGTGGCGACCCACGACGAACGGCTCCTCGAGGGTGTCGATCGGGTGATCCGGCTCGTCGATGGTCGCATCGTCGGCGGGTGACTGTGCTCACACGCGCGTTGCGCACTCCAGCACGGTCTCGGCAGCTGCCACGGCATCGGGGATCGTCGTCTTCCACGACGACACGCTGATGCGCATCGCCGTGGTGCCCATCCACTGGGTCGGCCCGCACCAGATTCGCCCATCGCGTTGGATCTCGGCGATCAGCGCCTCGGTGGTGGCGGCGTCGCGGTAGCGAACCAGCACCTGGTTCAGTACGACGTCGTTGAGGATCTCGAAGCCCCCGGCTCCGAGTCGATCTGCGATCGACACGGCGCTGTCGCAGGATTGCCGGATCATCGAGGCCACACCCGAACGACCGAGCGTGCGCAACACGGCCCACACCTCGATCTGACGGGCTCGCTGGGACGACTGGGGCGTGTGGTGCATCGCCTCGAAACCTTGCTCGGGAGGGAGGTAGCCGGCGGTGGCGGCGAACGTTCGGCGCATGGCGCCGGGGCGTTGCACGAAGGCGATCCCGCAGTCGTAGGTGACGTTCAGCCACTTGTGCCCATCGGTGGCGAGCGAGTCGGCACGGGTCAGACCCTCGACGAGGTGTCGCCGGGACGGATCCGCCAGCGCCCACAGACCGAAGGCGCCGTCGACGTGCATCCACGCCTGACGTGCGGTCGCCCATTCGGCGATCTCGTCGAACGGATCGAACGCACCGGTGTTCACCTCGCCCGCCTGGGCACACACCAGGATCGGCCCGTGGTCGGGGTCGAGATCGGGCAGCAGGTCGGCCCGAAGACGTCCCTGGTGGTCGGACAGGACCTCGGTCACTCGATCGCGCCCGAGCCCGACGAGGCCGAGGGACTTGCGAAGGGTGCTGTGCGATCGGTCGCCGACGACCACCTGAATCGACGGCGCACCGAACATCCCGTCGCTCTGCGCGTCCCATCCGCGCTCGATCAGGAGCGCGTCTCTGGCGGCGGCGAGACAACTCGCGTTGGCGACCGTGGCACCCGTGACGAAGGTGACGTCGGATTCGGTGGACAGATCGAGCAGGTCGATGAGCCACGCCCGCACGACGTCGTGGATCACGGCGGAGATCGGAGACATCACCGGAAGGGCGGCGTTCTGGTCCCAGGCGTTCACCAGGAACGAGGCGCCGAGCGCTACCGGGTGCGTGGCTCCGTTGACGAATCCGAAGTAGTGCCTGCCAGTGGTGCCCATCGTGGCCGGCCCACCGAGGCGGGCGAGGAGGTCGAGCGTCTCGGCAGCGTCGCCGACCGATTCCGGGAGGGCGTGATGCAGTCTTTCGAGATCGGCGATCGCCGTCGGATCCGGGGCTGCGGCCCGGGTGTCGATCGTCGCGGCGTACTCGATCGCGGCGTCGGCGGCCTGGCGCAGGAGTGCGAGATCCGGTTGCATCGCGCCCATCGTGGCGCAGACGCGCCATGACCGCCAGGTGCGCCTGGCACCTGGCGATCACGAGGTCGAGAATCGGGTTTCGACTGGGTCGGTGCCAGCCGCCGACACGTCGGGCGGGAACCTTCAATGTTGGCGACTGGCGGACCACCTCCCGCCGAGGCGGTCGTACGCCGCCCTGGCGGTAGGGCGGCGCACCGACCACGATGACACACAAACGTGCGAATGTGAATGCCGGACGGTGGTGCTCGCTCGAAAAGGACTGTACACACGGGCGTGATAGCGCGATGCTGACAGGGAAACGTCATTCCTCGGGCGGAGGAGGCACGACGACGACGCTGCCCGTTCCCGCGGAACGGGCAGTCTCGCGTCCGTCGCCTGATGAGCCACGGCGCTCCCGGTAGGCTCGTCGACCTTCGGGCGCATAGCTCAGTTGGCTAGAGCGCTGCCCTTACAAGGCAGATGTCGGGGGTTCGAGTCCCTCTGCGCCCACCTCGTCGCTGTGCTCCTCGTGGGCGCTGTGCGTGGGCGTGGCCAGGTGGAAGAGCGCACAGGTGGTCAGGGCACGAGCTCTCGATCCTGACGTGCAGTTCTGGACGGTGACTGGCGGCGACACCGTTCGGCGGCGAGTTGATGGAAACACCGGCACGAGTTCGCAGCCGACGTCGTCGAGGCTGCACAGCAGCAGGCCCACCGGGGGCTGCGAGCATTCCTCGGGCAGCACGCTCGAGTCGACGCACGCGTGCTCGCGGCGGTCACCGATCTCGTGATGCTGTCGCCGACCGGCCTCAAGTCGGACGATCCGTCGGCGGAGGCCGATCGGCGCCGGCTCACGGCTCTCGCCACCGCCCGCCGGCCCTGCTCCTCACCTCGTGACCGGATGGGCGTGCGCTTCCTCGGTGCGGATCACTTCGGCTGCCGCGTCGAGATCGAGACGCTCATCCGGGAAGTCCCGCCCCTCGAGGTGCTGATGTACGCCCCCGCACAGTGGTCGTCCCACGCCTGCTCCTGTTCCGGAACGACATCGAGCGGCTCCCGGTCGACGCCTGCCGATGCGGCCCCGGAGCGACGCGTTCATCGACGAGCTGTGCGTCGCGATCCGAGTCGCAGGTGATACTCCCGGACGGGGCGATGGCGATTTCGCTACGGTCGATGCCCAAACCGACACGAACGGTCGATGACCGAGCTCGACGAAGGAGAGGTGTGATGTCGGACGGAATGGACCCGGCGATCGAAGCTGCTTGGGCCTACGAGGGCTTGCACGTCGATGCGCTCTTCCGCCAATGGGCTGGACCCGTTCTCGACGCCGCCGGCGTCACGACCGGGAACCATGTGCTCGACGTGGCGTGCGGCACCGGCGTGGTCGCGCGAGAGGCCAGAGGGCGAGTCGGCCCGACCGGCTCCGTGACCGGTCTCGACATCGGCCCCGGCATGCTCGCCGTGGCCGGGAGCATCGAGCCTGAGGTGACCTGGACCGAGGGCGATGCGGGCCGGCTCCCCTTCGGTGACGACGAGTTCGACGCCGTCGTCTGCCAGTTCGGGCTCATGTTCTTCCCCGATCGTGTGTCGGCGATCCGCGAGATGCTTCGCTGCGCCAAGCCCGGCGCGCTGGTGGCGGTCGCCGTGTGGGAGGCGCTCGAGCGCTCGGAGGCCTACCCCATCGCAGTCGACCTCTTGCGTCGACGAGCGGGCGAGGCCGCTGCAGATGCGCTCCGGGCGCCATTCGTACTGGGCGACACCGACGAACTTCGTGGCTTGTTCGACGAGGCGGGGGCCTCGTCGGTCTCGGTGACGACCGAGACCGGTGCTGCTCGCTTTCCCAGTCTGCGCTCCATGGTCGAGGCCGACCTGCGGGGATGGTTGCCCGTGATGGGCGTGGCACTCGACGAAGCGCTGATCGAACGGATCCTGGCCGAAGCCCAAGACCTCCTGGGTCACTTCGTCACCGTCGACGGCGAGATGGTGTTCGACGCTCCAGCTCACATCGTCACCGCGGTGGCCTGACGGCGGTCCCGGATCGCCGCGATCCGCGGGTGGCCGTCGGCCGAACGCATCGGCTCGCGCTCGAGGTGCCGTCGCTCGGAGGCGTTGCCGGTCAGCTCGATCGCCCGGCCGGGTGCGACGATGGCCTCGTCGCGACGGCCGGCCCGTCGAACCGCCTCGGCTCTCGTTGCGTGGAACAGATGGTGGTTCGTGTGGTCGATACGGTCGGGGGTGTCGAGCCCGAGCATCGGCACCCCGATGCAGCCCGCGCTCGAGGCAGGCACGCACCAGCTCGTACATCCTCGGCTTCCCAGCGCTCGGCGGCGATCTCGAAGCCGTCGGCGACCGCGTCCTCGGCGTGATCGACATCCCCCAGGACCGGAACGAGCGTCGCCGCGCAGCGACCCACCTCACGTCGGTGGATGGCGCGAGCTCGTCGGGCTCGAGACTCACGTCGGTCGGTACGTCACCCGGGCGGAGCGCTCATGAACGGTCGCACCTCCACCGGCCACCGCCCGCACGCTGCGGATCCCCGGCGCCTGCTCGGGCGACGGCGGCTCGAGACCCTCGACCTGGAGCACCGACAGCAGGTGCTGCGGCATCAGACGTCGAAGCCGATGGCGGCGATCGGCCTGGCTGACGACATCTGAGGCGGTGACGCCATCAAGGGCATGAACTGCTGCATAGCGGTCTGCATCGCCTCACTCTTGCCGTGGTGCTGCATCGCCGTGTCGTCGGTCATCAGCGCGAAGAACGAGAAGTTGTTGCCGTCACCGCGGTGGTACGAATAGATCTCGACTCCCGGTTCCTCCGTAGCTGCCTCCACCATCGACGCCAGCACCGCCTCCATCTCGTCGGCCTTGCCGTCGTGGCACGTGATCGTGCCCATCATCGAAACCTTCTTCGATTCGTTGCTCATGATCGTTGCTCCTTCGCGACCTGTGTCGCGTCCACGTGTCAGCCTCGTGCCGACATCCCTACCACGTACGGCGATGTCGGTTTTCGACAACCGGCTCAGCGATGGGTGCCCGACGGCAGTGCATGGACGTGCGTCGTCAGATGGTCGGCGAGCCGGAGTGCGAGGGCGACGATCGTCAGCGTGCAGTTCGCGTACCCACCCGTCGGAAAGGCTGCGCCGCCGGCGACGAAGAGGTTCGGTACGCCGTGCACGCGGCAATCGGGGTCGACCACTCCCTTCGTCGCATCGGCGTGCATCCGGGTCGTGCCGACCTGGTGGTAGATCCCGACGGGGGACAGGATCTCGAGCGGCGCCTCCGGATCGGGAAGCTCCAACGATCCGACGCCGGAACGGGCGAACTCGTCCGCGAACAACTGCCTGCTTCGTTTCGCGCTGCGAACATCGAGCTCGGTGAGTCGCCAGTCGACACGTGCGCGTCGTTGACCGAGCTCGTCGAGCTCATCGGTCAATGTCACCCTGTTGTCGGGGTCGGGCGTGAGCTCGATCTGGAGGATGGCTTCCAGCGACTCGAAGCGCCGATGGTTGTTCGGCAGATCGGACCAACCGGCGTCGACGCTCGGCGGGATGCGGCGCTGATTGATCGCGAGTCGCACCCCGGTACCGAGGATGTACTTGGCGGCTGGAACCATCGATCGCAACTTCGCCACCACCTCGGTCGGACGCTGGCGATTCCGGACGGAGCGTGTGAGGTCGCGGAGTGATCTGATCGCCGCATAGATCTCCGACTGCGGTTTCGGGAGCAACTCCACGGCGCTGTTCACCAGTCGGTGCTCGCGCTTGAGCGCGTCGGACAGGACCAGCTTGGCTCGGATGGTCGACCCGCGCACGGTCCGCAGGTCGTACATGCCCATGCGATTGAAGAGGGTCCGATCGTTCGGGACCAGCCGGCCGCACGACACCCACAGGTGGTCCATGAAGAAGCGGCCCACGAGGTCGTGTTGGTTGCCGATGCCACCGGGCGTGGTCCGGTCGGACAGCAGCAGCAGCCGGGCCGTCTCGATCGCACCCGACGCGAGCACGTAGGACCCCGCACGCACCGTGATCCGGTTGCCCCCGAAGCAGGCCACGTCCAGATGCTGGATCGCCGAGCTCTCACTGTCTTGGACCAGTTGGGTCGCCGTTGCGTGGAGGACGACGCGGACGTTCGGCGACCGGTCGAGCTCCTCGCGGTGGTGGCGATTGAAGACGTCACCCTGACCGAAGTGCTCGATCGAGGTGATGACATGACGCTCGTCGAGAGGGAGCGGGGCGGAGCGCTCCCCCGACCACGCGGCCGGGTCGTGCTCGTAGGGTCCGAGTCCGCACACGGGGTGGGCGCGACGGTAGTAGGGCTCGAGCTCGTCGCGTCGGAACGGCCATCCGCTGTGCGGGACCCAATCCCGCTCCTCGAAGTCGAGCTCGCCGAGGGGGAGGTACCGAGCTCCCGTACTCATCTTCCGGAGACGTACCTGCCACATGTTGGACGTGCCGCCGAACTGCCGCCGGCGCGTCCCGTTGGGTGCGCCGAGCACGCGGTCTGCGTCACCTTGCTGATCCGCGTCGACGAGCTCGTTCAGGCCGTCGGGTTGGCGGTCGAGGTCGAGACCGCCGCTCTCGAGCAGGCAGACCCGCAGACCGGAGCGATCGAGCTCGGTCGCGAGCGCGATGCCCGCCGGTCCGGCGCCGACCACGCAGACGTCGACGTCGAGTTGGGTGCCGTTGTCCAGACGGCGTCCATCGAGGATCATGGTGCCGAATCACTCCTGCTCAGTAGCCGACCGGGGACCAGCGAACGTAGCACGAGCGTGTTTCGGCCGATCTGGTCGGCCCACAGATAGGGGTAGCTCTCGGCCTCGGCGCGGGTGGCCTCCGTGATCGCGCGACCCGGTCATCCCGACTCGCACGGCCGCATGGTTGCGGCACGCATCACTCCAGCAGGGCCTCGAGATCGACATCGGCCGACGCCAGCACGAACGCGAGCGGCGATTCGGTGCCGATGGCCGTGAGCATCGCCTCGAGCCGCGTCGCGAATTCGTCGGTGTGAATGCATGGATCTGGGAGTCCGATCAGGCTGAGGTCGGCCGATCCGGCATAGTCGCCGATCACCTCCCCGATCGGGCGTGCGTCGACGATCACGTCGACCTCGACGGAGATGCGCGCCGTCGCCAGCATCGTGCTCAAGTTGTCCGCCACCTCGGCTCGCGCCTCGTCGGAGGCCACGACCATCCTCACCGTGAGGGTCGCGCGCCGCCAGCGGCGAGACGATCTGAGCGTGTTGCCGAGCGTGATCATGAGCGCCCCGTTGTCGCGCATGCTGCTGAGCCAGACATCGATCCGACGGCGGTTGCCGAACGTCGAATCGTCAGCGGCTCTGACGACGACGACGTTACGACCTGCGTGGTGCAGGCGCTCGATCATCGTCGCGTACTCGGCCGGATCCGAGGTCGTCTCGCCGTCGCCCAGCAGGACGGTGTTCGGCACGAGGCCGCCCAACCCGTACGCCTCCACGAGCACGGAGGCGCCGACGTACGGAGTGGGCGCGGACACGACCCGGACGAGCGCGTCGACCTTGCGCTCCGCCAGGTGGGCGCGAACGGTCTCGGCCAGGTGCCGTTTCCGTTCGGTCGTCGTCGGGTCCGGGAGGATCGTCGCGATCGACAGAAGCCCGCGGTTGTGGGTCAGCGCGTCGGCGAGATCGATCAGGTACCAGCGCTTCGTCGGACTGCCCGCCAACACCAGGATGTTGGGCCGCCAGCTCTTGGCGTGGATCGAGGGGCGGATGTGGTTCGCCGACCAGCGGACCAGCGTCAACCAGATGCCTTGACGGATGTCACCCCAGCGGGCCCGCCCGCGACGGCGATTGAGGAGCACCCAGATCACCGCCACGAACGCCAGTGCGATCAGGGTCTCAACCGGGCTGATGAGGAACATCACGGCGACGCAACCGAGTGCGCCGAGCAACGACAGCGTCCAGTGCACCCGGAAGGTCGGTCGGAACGAGGGATTGCCGAGGAACCGTTCGCCGGCCGAGACGAAGTTGACCAACGCATATGACGCCAGGAAGAACATGGTCAGTACCGGCGCGACGGCGTTCAGATCGCCGATGGCGACCGTGGCCAACACGAGAACGAGCGAGACGTAGGTGCCGAGTCGGGGTTCGTCGGCGGGTCCCGAGCCCCGTCCCAGGACTCGCAGCGGCCGGGGGAGGATGTCGTCGCGCGCGAGCGCCTGCAGGATTCGAGGAGCGCCCAGGATGCTGCCGAGGGCACTCGACAAGGTGGCACCCCACACGCCGATGAGGATGGCCGGGCCCCACAAGGAGAGTTGCCGCATGATCAACGGATCATCGATCAAGGCCGAGGGGGGAGCACGACGATCGAGCACCAGGGGAATGATCATGTAGAGCGCGTAGCTCACCCCGATCGCGGCGAGCGTGCCACGCGGAATCGATCGGCGCGGTTCGGCGAGGTCGCCACTCATGTTGACCCCCGCCATGATGCCGGTGACGGCGGGGAAGAAGACGGCGAAGACCTCCCAGAACGGCACGGTCTCGAAGCCACCGACCGGTGTGGTCACCGGTGCCGCCGTGTCCGTGCCGAGGAAGAACGACACGAGCGACATCGCGATCGCCGCCATGATCACGTACTGCGCCCGAATCGCAGCTCGGGCCGACACGAGCGCGAATCCGGTGACCGCGACGGTCGTGACGAGGGCCAGCGGTTTGGTCGGGATGTCAGGGGCGATGGCGGTGACACTCTCCGCGAACCCGAGCGTGTAGAGCGCCACCGAGAGCGCCTGGGCGAGGTACAGCGGGATGCCGATCGCGCCACCGATCTCCGACCCCAACGATCGGCTCACCATGTAGTAGGCACCACCGGCGCGGACGACCTGATCCGTGGCGATCTGAGCGATCGACAGCCCGGTCAGCAGGGTGATCGAGGTCGCGATCGTGACGAGGACGAGCGTGTTGCGAAGTCCGGCATTGCCGACCACCCATCCGAACCGGAGGTACATGATCACGCCGAGGATCGTCAGGATCGACGGCGTGAAGACACCGCCGAACGTGCCGAGTCCTGGGCGCTTCGTCCTCGCGGCCGTGGCCTGCGTGGTCACGGTCGGGGATCCTGCCACGCCGGACAGGTCACGTGACCGGAACCCGCGGCCGAAATCGTCGCGATCGGACGAAGCGACTCGACTCGCCGACGTTCGTCTGTGGGGTTGCCTGACACTCGACACCTCTCCTCGGCGACGGCAGCCCTGCGCGGTCACTCGGGCCGCAGCATATGTCAACGGCGATGCCGCTCGATCAATGACATCGGCGTTGGCAATGCCGTGCGCGCTCAGGTCGTCGGGGAGTCGAGTACTTCGTGACGATGATCGGCGATCCAGCGGTCGACCATCTCCCAGTGGTCGAACAACCAACTACTGATCTCGGCCGGCTGTACCGGGACCGCCTCGGGCGGCACCGACCAATAGGTGCCGAGGACGCGGCGGCGCAATGGGATCTTGTTCCAGATCTCGCGCAACGAGAACAGATCCTCCAGGCCGACGTGGGCGACGAAGACCACTGAGACGTCGTGTCGCGCCCGGAGAGCCGCAGCGGCGCCGGCGGATCGCGGTGCCAACACGTTCGTCATCGCCGCGGCCCGCTCGGCACGCTCGTGCATCCCGCGGGCCTCGAGACGTTCGATCGCGGCGTCCCAGCGATTCGGCGTCCAGTTCCCACCCTCGGGGAAGATGATGAGGACACTGTCGTCGTCCATCGATGCGCACATCTCGGTGATCGCGGCGAGGTGTGATGCGGGGTCGGTCGGGTTCTGATCGCAGAAGTAGTACGGCATCCGGCGCAGCATGTGGTCGATGAACGGATCCCACAGCAGCTTCGTCGTGCCGAGCATGCGGAGCTGCCGGTGGTAGTCGCGGATGACGAGGCGCGCCAGCAGGAACGCGTCGCCCGGTCCGGCATGGCGAGCGAACGTGACGACCGGACCGTCCACCCGTTCGTTGACCGGCATCGCGAACTCGAATCCGAGGTAGAAGCGCAGGGCGCGGGTCATCAGTTCCAACCACCATCCGAACGCCCGATTGTGGGCACGCCGGAACCACGGCCGCCTGAGAGCGAGCCCGAACCCGGATCCCACCCACAGCGCGAACGCCATGAGCAAGCCGACGAACTCGGTGACGCACAACGCGATGCCGAGCCCGCCGAGCCGTGAGAAGCGCCAGCCCCTGCGGTCGACCAGATCGATCAGCAGCAACACGAGGTGGAGGAGCGGGGACAGCAGGGTGACGATGCCGCTCAACACGACGACCACGGGCGTGAGGACCAGCAGGCGGAACCACGGTGGCGGTACGTTCGTGAGGAGCTTCACCTGCATCTCCGATCGATCAGCGAAGCCGGGGCACGTCACTGTAGGCGCGGCCGGGGATCAGGGAAGCGGACGGCACCGCAATAGCCTGCCAGCGTGGCTGATCCAGGCAGTGCGAGCCGGCCGAGAACGGACGGCCCGGATGATGCGTCGGGATCCGGCGGGCGGATCGCTTTGGTTCTCGGGGGAGGTGGACTGCGCGGTGCCGCCGAAGCCGGCATGGCGAAGGCGCCCGCGGAGACCGACGTTCGACCCGACATGGTGTTCGGAACGTCGATCGGCGCCGTCAACGGGGCGGTCCTCGCGTCGGGAGTTCGTCGAGATGGTGGGTCGCCTCGAGGTCACACACCCTTGAAGGTGCCGCGCCAGCCCTGGGACATCGCGTTCGTGTCGTTCGAGATCTCTCGGCGGCATCGCTTCCACCGGGACCGCGCCACCCTTCCGCCCGAGGTGACGGTGCACGTGCTGCCGACGGGGAGCAACCCGAAGGCGAAGTACAACGACATCGCAAAGCTGCGCTACAACAGCCGCGACTCGATCGGCGCCCGCCTGGATGCCGCCTATCGCGCGAGCGCCCGACCACCTCGCCGACCACCTCGCCGACCGTCCCTGACGCACGATGCGTGCCCGGATCCGTTCCGGTCATCGGGGGCGGCCGCGCAGCCGGTCGATCTGGCGACGATCGCGCTTGGTCGGGCGGCCACTGCCTCGATCCCGGACGGCGAACAGCGGCCCGACGTCGTCGCGCTCCGGCGGCGGTCGGCTGTGGTCGTCGAAGCACTCTGCAGCGATCGTTGCGCCGACGCGTTTGGCGATCACCCTCGTCACCACGATCACCCGCTCGCGCCGGTTGATCAACGCCTCGACGCGGTCGCCGACGCCGACCGGTGTCGACGGCTTGGCGGCCTTGCCGTTCACCCTCACGTGTCCACCCCGGCAGGCAGCGGCGGCGTCGGAGCGCGTCCTCGCGATCCGGACGGCGTGCAACCACTGATCGATGCGGGCGGACTCGATGACAGCAGTCTGACATCCGCCGCCTCGGCGATCCGCCCGCCGCTCGACGAGACTTCACAGGTGCGCATGCGGCTTCGACAGATCGTGATGGTGGCGGCGGACCTCGACGCGGCGGAACATCGCGTCGTCGACGCGCTCGGGGTCGAGCTGTGCTTCCGTGATCCGGGCGTGGCGGAGTTCGGACTTCGAAACGCGCTGTTCCCGGTCGGGGACCAGCTGCTCGAGATCGTCTCGCCGACCGAGCCGGCCACGGCGGCGGGGCGCCTGCTCGACAAGCGGGGCGGCGACGGTGGCTACATGGTCATGCTGGAAGTCGACGATCTGGAGTCGCTCCGCGAACGCTTCGACCGCGTCGGGGCTCGAATCGCGTACGAGGCGCAGGCGGCGGGCATCGTCGGTCTGCACCTCCACCCTGCCGATGTCGGAGGAGCGATCCTGTCGGTCGATCGAGCCGAGACCTGGGGAGAGTGGCCGTGGGCCGGCCCGGCGTGGCGAGATCACGTTCGCACCGACGTCGTGACCGCCGTGACGGCAGTCGAGATCGAGGCTCACGAACCGGCTGCGATGGCGGCAAGGTGGGCCGGTGTGCTCGGGCGCGACCTCACCGATACGAACATCGTGGCGCTCGACGACGCCGAGATCAGGTTCGTCGGGGCGAAGGCGCGGGGCGAGGGGGTCGCCGGGTTCGAGTTCCGCACGGCCACTCCCGATGCCGCCGGCGAGACGGCCGTCTGCGGATGCCGGTTCCGGCTCGTCGCAGCGACCTGACCGACCGAGCGGGCGCCTTCGAGGAGCCGACGATCTGGGTGAGGAACCATGAGCCGCCGAAGTCACCCGACGCGCCCAGATTGGCGAATGCCGTCACCGAGATTGCCCGCTGGGCGGATGTCGGCTGCCGGTGCGATCGAGTGTCCAGCTCCAGCCCCGGCCACCGGAAGCGATACGACCACCGGCCTGGGATGCTCGTGGACGGCGAGTGACACCGCTCGTTGCCGCTGACGCAGCCAGGCGACCCGTTCCTCCAGTGCCTCGGGATGCGCGGTGCTGCTCCCACCGGCCCGGGTGGCCTCGTTCACCCCTCGACGTCGCCCGCGGCACAGAACTCGCCCCATGCTCCGGTGACCAGCACGACCCGTACCTCTGGTCCGGCGGCCATCGCCGGCAGCCCGACCACGAAGCCGTCGTGGACGCCGTCGGACAACGCCTTGCGGTGCTCGGACCGATTGAACGTGACGACGCACACGTTGCGGTCCACATGGGCGAGCAGATGTCGGTTCCCATGTCGATCGTGCGCCTCGTGCGTCGAGCCTGCCACTCCGATGGCGGCTCGATCGGATCGGCGCGGCGGCGCGTCCGGGCGCCCCGCGCGGGCCCGTGCGCTACGATCACCAGCCCGTCAGCAGGTGGGCAGCCGTCACGAGGAGGCGTTCCGATGGCAGATCTGGAACTGCTCGACCGCGGATACGCCGCGGTCATGCACCGAGTCGTCGCGACCGGCCAGGCGCCGCACTTCACCGAGCTCGCCGGCGAACTCGGAGTCGACCTCGCCACCGCCAAGGCGGTCGTCCACGAGCTCGTCGCCGTCACGCCGGGTTGGGTGCACCCCGGCACCGACCACATCGCGTCGTTCCCGCCGTTCAACATCCAGCCGACGCAGTACCGGGTGTCGATCGACGACGAACAGCGCTGGTTCGCCCAGTGTGGCTTCGAGGCGCTGGCCGTCCGTTGGCTCGTGCCGGGCCGCCGGGTCCGCATCGACGCACCGTGTCTGTGCTGCGGTGAACCGATCGTGGTCGAGATGCTCGACGAGCAGATCACCACGGTCGACCCCGTCGAGACCGTGGGCTACACGAGCGCCGAGGTCGGTGGCGACGCCTCGACCAGACCCTTCCGTTGAGCGAACATGAACCTCTTCCGGTCGGAAGAGCACGCTCGCAACTGGGACGGCTTCGTTCACGCGATGGAGTCGAGTCTGCAGCCCGTCTCCGAATGGGCCGACATCTTCGCCAATCCCTTCTTCCGGGAGCGTGGTCGCGGCGACTACATCTCGTGGACGCGTTCCGACGCCGGGACAGCGGCGTTCGGGGTACTTCGGGCGCGACTGCCCCGATCGGCTGAGTGATCCGGGAATCCAGCCATCGGTCGGCGGGTTGGGACGTCATGAACGAGACGACGACACCAGTCCGCGTCGAGCCGAATCTGCGGTGGGTGCGCGGCATGATCGGCGGCCGGCACGTCGTCGACAGCCGACGCGTTCGCAACGTCTGGGAGATTCCGTACTATCCCGCCTGGTACTTCCCACTCGACGACATCGACGCCGAGCTCGTCGTGACGGGCACGGAGGTCCGGTCACCGGAGTTCGGCACGGCCTCTCGGTACGACGTCGTCGTGGGTGATCGACGGATCGCCGACGCGGCGTGGCGCCACATCGACTGTCCCGTCGTGGAGCTCCGCGATCTGGTCCGGTTCCGGTGGGATGCGTTCGACTCGTGGTTCGAGGAGGACGTCGAGGTCTTCGTCCACCCTCGCAGTCCGGAGGTCCGCGTCGACGCGCTGCGATCGTCGCGACGCGTGCGCGTCACGATCGACGGCCAGGTCGTGGCCGACAGCACGAGACCGACGATCCTGTTCGAGACCGGGCTACCGCCGCGCTACTACCTCCCGAAGACCGACGTCCGGATGGATCTGCTCAGGCCCAGCGAGACGTCGACCGCGTGTCCGTACAAGGGGTTTGCCGCCTACTGGAACGTGACCATCGGCGAGACGAAGCATCACGACATCGCATGGGGGTACGTCACACCTCTACCCGAATCGGCGGCGGTCGCCGGACTCGTGTGCTTCTACGACGAGCGTGTCGATGTCGAGGTCGACGGGGTGCCGAACCAGCGACCGCGCACCAAGTTCAGCTGACGCCAGCCACGTCCTGGTCGCGTCGTAGCATGGAGTCATGCCCTTGACGCTCAAGCCGGGATACGACGTCGGCGAGATGATTGCCGACGACCCGATCGTGTGGATCATCGACGAGTTCGTCTCCGTCGAGGAGCGCGAGCACATCATGCGTGTCGCTGAGAAGGGCATGAGTGCGGCCAAGGTCAGCCGGCTCGGTCACAACGCCCCGAGTGCGAAGCGCACCGGCAGCGTCGCCTGGGTGAAGCACGATCAGACCCCCATCGTGCGGGGCCTCGTCAAGCGCGTGAGCGATCTGGTCGGGATCCCGGTCAACCATGCGGAGTCGCTGCAAGTCGTGCATTACGCAGAGACCCAGGAGTACCAACCCCACTACGACGCCTGGGACATCTTCAGCGAGAAGGGGCAGGAGAAGACCGCTTCCGGCGGCAACCGTGCATTGACCGCACTGATGTACCTCAACGAGGTCGACGGCGGTGGCGGAACGGGCTTCCCGAAGCTCGATGTCGCAATCGAAGCGGTGCCCGGCCGGTTGTGCATCTTCCATGATCTGTACCCGGATCGCAGCGAGCGCCACATCGATGCGCTCCACGGTGGTCTGCCGGTCACAGCGGGGGAGAAGTGGGCGTGCAACCTGTGGTTTCGCGAGCGGCCGTATCAGAAGGGTCCGGCGCGGACATCAGCGCGAACCGGTGGCGCGCCCGCCGGCAACCGCGCCCAGCGTCGCAAGAGCCAGAAGTCCAAGCGCCGCCGTTGACCTCCCGTCGGCGTGCGCTGCGCGTGATCCGGCGACCCCGATCCTGCCGGCGAGCTCGACATGACGCATCGGGTCATCGACGCAGCGGACGGGTATCGGTGAGACTGGTGGTCGGACCGAACGGAGGACCCATGCCCGCGATCACCGGAATCTCACACGTCGATCTCAGCGTCACCGATCTCGAGGCGAGCGCCGCCTGGTATCAGGAGTTGCTCGGCCTGGTGCCGCTCTTCGGAGGTCGCAACGACGACCACGAACTCGACGTGCGGTACCTCGTCCACCCCGACTCCGGGGTGGTGATCGGATTGGAGCAGCACGATGCGAACGATGGCAGTACCTTCGACGAGCGGCGCGTCGGTCTCGACCACCTCGCCTTCGACGTGGCGTCGCGGGATGAGCTCGATCGATGGGTCGGCCGATTGGACGAACTCGACATCCGCCACACCGGGATCACCGAACAGGAACCGTGGGACGTCCTGGTGGTGCGGGACCCCGACAACATCCAGCTCGAGTTCTTCCTCCTGAAGGTCGACCCGAGCACACTTCTGCCCCGCTGACCGGCGTCATGCGTGTTCGGTCCGCCTGGCCTCGGCGAGGTCGTCGAACGCGGCGGCCACCCAGGCCACCGAACCGATCAACCCGAACAGGCCGGAGAGCGCCCCCGCCCGGTCGTGTCGCAGGCGCGACGACACCAGCGTCGCAGCGCTCCCGATGCCGCAGAGCACGGCGGCGACGAGGTTGAGGATTCGTCGGTCGCGGCTCACGACGTCACCCCCGTCTGCTCGACGTGCGCTCGCACGTGGGTGCCGGCGTCGTTGACCCAGCCCTGGGAGTTCGCGTAGGCGATCATCCCGTCGAACTTGCCCGGATATGCGGCATCGCCGCTCGCCGTCGCGCCGGCACTTCGTGCGGCGGCGATGTCGAGCCAGACGTGGTGGCCGTCGTCGGCCGGCGAACAGAGGTCGCCGAATTGGACGTCGGCGAGATCGCCGACGCACTCGACGCGGAGTCGGTCGAGTCGCTCGACCTCGGCAAGCCGGGGTGGAACGTCGGTCGCGAGCTGCACGATCATCGAATCATCATCCGCGAACGGCGATGCCGGGCACAACTCGAGCACCGGCGCTAGTCGAAGACGAGGGCACCGTCGTCGAGGTCCCAGCCCGGGAGCAGCCGCTTCTCGCGGAGGTAGTCCTGGCCGTGCCGCCACGGGTCGTGATCGCCCTGTCGGGGAAGGAGGTGGAGGCCACGGCGCATGTACCCGGGATTGAAGTTCTCCGGGTCGACCCAGGGGAGCAGCCGCATCGACTCCTCGCCTGGTCGCAGCGTCGGCACGACGACATCGGTCCCCTTCTCGCGCATGTGGAGCAGCAGACGGCACACGAACTCGGCGATCAGATCGGCCCGGAGGGTCCAGCTGGCTCGGAAGTAGCCGAAGACCCACGCCATGTTGGGGATGCCCGTGAACATGGTGCCGTGGTACGTGACGGTGTCGTGGAACGCGAGCGGTTCGTCGTCGATCGTGAAGGCGATGTCGCCGAGCACGTTGAGATCGAAGCCGGTCGCAGTGATGATGATGTCGGCGTCGAGCGTGCCGCCGGACTGCAGCGCCAGGCCGGTCTCGGTGAACGACACGATCTGATCGGTGACGACCGACGCCTTGCCCTCGTTGATCGCGGCGAAGAGGTCACCGTCGGGCACGAAGGCGATCCGCTCACGCCACGGCAGATAGCGAGGCATGAAGTGGGGATCGACGGCGCCTTGATGGTCGTCGTCCAGATGGGCCCGCACGCCTTCGAGGAGCTGGGCCCGGGCTGCCTCGGGGTCGCGGAAGCACAGTTCGGTGAACTGGCTCGATTCGAAGATCATGCGTCGACGCATGATCTCGTGCACCCACTCCTCGGGCGTGTCGACCTCGCGCAGCGCGTCCGCGATCGCGTTGGCGTTGCGCCCGGGACGGAAGAACGTCGGAGAGCGTTGGAGCATCGTGATGTGCTCGACGTCGGGCGCCATCGCCGGGATGATCGTGGCCGCCGTGGCACCGGACCCGATCACGACGACGCGGCGGCCCGTGTAGTCGAGGTCGTCGGGCCATTCCTGCGGGTGAACGATGAGACCGCGGAAACGATCCATGTCCGGCCACGTGGGCTGGTACCCCTTCGAATGGCGGTAGTACCCCTGGCACATGTAGAGGAACGATGCGGTGTAGGCGAACGGCGCGCCCGTATCGGTGCGGGTACCTGCGATCGTCCATCGTCGATCGCCGCTCGACCACGTAGCCGTCTCGATCGCATGGTCGTAGCGGATGTACGGCGCGAGGTCGTTCTCGTCGATGACCTCGCCGAGGTAGTCGAGGATCTCGGTTGCGGTGGCGATCGGCTTGCCGACCCAGGGCTTGAAGCCGTACCCGAAGGTGTGCAGGTCGCTGTCGGAGCGGATACCCGGATAGGTGTGGGTCCGCCAGGTCCCCCCGAACGATGCCTTGTGCTCGAGCACGACGAAGGAATGGTCGGGACAACGTCGCGTGAGGTGGTACGCAGCGCCGATCCCGGAGATGCCCGCCCCGACCACCAGCACGTCGACGTGTTCGGTCATGGCGAGGATCTTCGCGTGCTCGTGAGCCGAAGCCGGTGTCGGACGTGGCGGCGCACACGACACCTGCCCTCGGGCTCAGTGACGCAGCCGTCGTCGTGGCACCACCGTCGACCGGAGGGTCGCAGCCACCACGACGCCGAAGACGAAGCCGACGACGTGAGCCTCCCAGGCGATGTTGGTGTCCTCGTTGGCCAGAAGGAACTGGAGTCCGAACCACACCGTCAAGAAGACGGCCGCCGGCACGCGGAACGGGAGGAAGAACAGCGGTGGCACGATCGCCACCACACGTGCCCACGGATGCAGGACGAGGTAGGCGCCCATCACCCCGGCGATCGCCCCCGACGCGCCGACCACCGGTGTCACGCTGTCGCGATAGAGGATCACGTGCCCGACCGAGGCGGCCAGCCCGGCCACGAGGTAGAAGCCGGCGAAGCGGGTCGAGCCGAGGTCGTCCTCGACGTTGTTCCCGAAGATCGACAGGATCCACAGATTGCCGAGCAGGTGCAGCAGACTGCCGTGCAGGAAGATCGAGGTCAACAGGCTGAGGTACACCTGTTTGTCGGGTGCGATCTGGGCGTCGAGGTCGTCGTCGCACGTACCAGCGCTCACCTCGTCGACGGTCAGCGGTTCGCCCTGCACGATCTCGCACGGGATCGTCGCCTGTCGGTACATGAATTCGGTCGATTCGGGCCCGGAGTGCGGCTGCACGAACACGAACACCGCTGCAGCGACGGCGATGATGAGCCACGTCACGTACGTCGCACGGCGGGTCGGGTTGAGGTCGCGGATGGGCAGCACGTCGCGACGACGCTATCGAGTGCAGGTCGCGGAGGCGCCGACTGCTCGGGCGCACGTGCTACAACCGGAGTCCGTGCCGGATCCTGCGCATCGTCCACGTTCGGGTCGCAGCGCCAAGGCGCTGTTGCTCACGATGTTGGGTGAGTTCGTCCTGCCACACGGTGGATCGGTGTGGACCTCGACGATCGTCGACGGGTTGGCGCGGCTCGACATCACCGAGCGAAACGCTCGGCAGGCCGCCGCACGACTCAGTGACCAGGGCCTGATCGCGAGCGAGCGGGTCGGCCGATCGGCTCGGTGGACGCTCACCGAAGAGGGCCGCCGCCTGCTCGAGGAGGGCTCCGACCGCATCGACCGGTTCGCGATCGAGCCGCTGGCATGGTCGCACCGGTGGCTGGTCGTGCTCGCGTCGGTGCCCGAGGACGAGCGGGCCAAGCGGCATCAGCTCCGCAGCCGGCTGGGGTTTGCCGGGTTCGGCTTCCTGGGGCCGGGCGTCGCCGTCTCACCCCACATCGATCGCGAGGCGAACGCCAACGCCATCCTTCGGGAGCTCGATCTCGACGGGACGGCGATCGTGTTCATCGGCGAGACCGGATCGCTCGTTCCCGACGCCGAGATCATGCGGCGAGCCTGGGACCTCGCCGAGCTCGCCGAGCGCTATCGGATGTTCACCCAGGATGCCGAGCGGAGTGCGCCGGCGTCCGACGGTGACAGCTTCGCCGCGGTGATCGAGTTGGTGCACGAGTGGCGACGGTTCCCGTTCGACGACCCGGAGATCCCCGACGAACTGCTGCCGGGGGACTGGCCCGGCACGTCGGCCAAAGAGCTGTTCGACGATCGCCGGGTCCGGTGGGCGCCCGCCGCCATCGACTGGTTCATTTCCGCCGAGCGGGCGGGCGACCGGTCCGGTGGGCTCACCGTGTGATATTCCACACCGACTTGACGATTGGCGAACATCTTGTAGAATGATCGGATCCGTCCAGGGGAGAATCCATGACAAGTTCGTCCGTCGGTGCCTCCGGCATCATCGAGTTCGGCGTCGATCCGTCCGACTATCGACACTGGTCCGTAGACGTCGACGGTCAGGTCGCCACCGTCACGATGTCGGTCACGCCCGAGGCGGGCCTTCGCGACGACTACGAGCTCAAGATGAACTCGTACGACCTGGGAGTCGACATCGAGCTGCACGACATCGTCCAACGCCTCCGGTTCGAGCACCCCGGCGTCAAGGCCGTCGTGGTCACCGGAGGTCTCGACAAGATCTTCTGTGCGGGGGCGAACATCCAGATGCTCGCCGGGTCAGCACACGGTCACAAGGTGAACTTCTGCAAGTTCACCAACGAGACGCGCAACTCGATCGAAGACGCCACCGAGCACTCTGGCCAGACGTGGATCGCCGCGGTCAATGGAACGGCTGCGGGCGGCGGCTACGAGCTTGCGCTCGCGTGCGACGAGATCCTGCTGATCGACGATCGAGCCTCGGCGGTGTCGCTGCCGGAGGTGCCGTTGCTCGCGGTCCTGCCTGGGACGGGCGGTCTGACCCGCGTCGTCGACAAGCGTCACGTACGGCGCGACCTCGCCGATGTGTTCGCCACGCGTGCCGAGGGGATCAAGGGGAAGCAGGCCGTCGACTGGGGGCTCGTCGACGCCGTCGCACCCAAGAGCGAGTTCGATCAACTCGTCGCCGATCACGCCGCGGCACGAGCTGGCGAGTCCGATCGCCCCGACGGCTGTGACGGCATCACCCTGCCGGTCCTCGGCTCGACCACCACGATCAGCGACGACGGCCTGGTCGGCCGCCACGTCGACGTCTCGATCGATCGTGAACTCGGCGCGGCCACGTTCGTCGTTCGAGCGCCCACCGGCCCAGAACCCGGAACCGCGCAACAACTGGTCGATGCCGGCGCCGACAGCTGGCTGCTCGCCACGGCGCTCGAGCTCGATCACGCGATGCTGCACCTCCGTCTGAACGAAACCGAGATCGGTACGTGGGTCCTGCGGACGGTCGGTTCCGGTGATGCGATCGAGGCCGCCGAGGCGGTGATCGAACGCGAGCCCGAGCACTGGCTCGTGCGCGAGGTCCGGCTCTTCTGGACGCGCACCCTCAAGCGGCTCGACCTGTCCTCGCGATCGCTGATCGCACTGATCGACGAGGGCAGCTGCTTCTTCGGGACCCTCGCCGAGCTGGCGTTCGCTGCCGATCGCTCGATCATGCTCGACGGCGGGCGCGACGAATCGGAGCTGTCGGCCCCGACGCTCGTGTTGACCGACGCGAACTTCGGCTGGTACCCGATGTCGAACGGCTTGTCACGGCTCGCCACCCGATTCTGGGGCCGCAACGACGCGTACGACGCGGTCCGTCAGCTGATCGGCAAGGATCTCGCCGCCACCGACGCCGATCGTGCCGAGTTGGTGACGTTCGCGATGGACGACATCGACTGGGACGACGAAGTGCCCGTGATGCTCGAGGAGCGCGCCAGCTTCTCACCCGACGCGCTGACGGCGATGGAAGCCAACTATCGGTTCGTCGGCCCCGAGACCATGGAGACCAAGATCTTCTCCCGCCTGACCGCCTGGCAGAACTGGGTGTTCCAGCGCTCCAACGCCGTCGGACCCGACGGCGCCCTGCAGCGGTTCGGCACCGGTTCCCGCCCCGACTACGACATGAATCGAGTGTGACATGAGCGCCACCTTCACCCCCGTCGACATCGACGCCAAGATCCCGAACAACGTCGGACTCGCGGACGATCGCCGACTCCAGCGTGCGCTCGAGAGCTGGCAACCGCGCTTCCTGCAGTGGTGGCGCGATCTGGGGCCGGTCGCCTTCAAGGAGAGCCCGGTCTACCTGCGCACAGCCGTGTCGGTCGGTCGCGAGGGCTGGGCCAACTTCGATCACGTATCGATGCCCGACTACCGATGGGGTGTCTTCCTGGCCGAGCCCGAGCCCGATCGCAAGATCGCCTTCGGTGACCACCAGGGCGACGACGTGTGGCAGGAAGTTCCTGGCGAGTACCGGTCCGATCTCCGACGCCTGGTCGTCGTCCAGGGCGACACCGAGCCCGCATCCGTCGAGCAGCAACGCCACCTGTGCCTGACCGCGCCCTCGCTCTACGACATGCGCAACCTCTTCCAGGTCAACGTCGAGGAGGGCCGTCACCTGTGGGCGATGGTGTACCTGCTGCATCGATACTTCGGACGCGACGGACGCGAGGAGGCCGACGAGATGCTCGAGCGCAACTCTGGTGATCTCGACAACCCTCGCATCCTCGGGGCGTTCAACGAGCAGACCCCTGACTGGCTGTCGTTCTACATGTTCACGTACTTCACCGATCGGGACGGGAAGTACCAGCTGGCCTCGCTCCGTGAGTCGGGATTCGACCCTCTGTCGCGAACGTGCGATTTCATGTTGAAGGAGGAGGCGCACCACATGTTCGTCGGTGCCACCGGGGTGGGCCGAGTCGTCGAGCGGACAGTGGAGCTGATGAAGGAGCACGACACCGACGACGTCGCACCGTACGGCGGGATCAACGTCGACACCCTCCAGAAGTACCTGAACTTCCACTTCAGCGTGTCGCTCGACCTGTTCGGCGCGGAGACCTCCACCAACGCCGCGAACTACTTCGCGGCCGGGCTGAAGGGTCGCTTCAAGGAGGAGTCGCGCGATGACGACCACCGGCTCCACGACTTGACCCGGATGGTGCCCGACGTCGCCGGGGGCCGGATCACCGAACGCGAGGCGCCGATGCTCACTGCGCTCAACGAAACCCTGCGAGAGGACTACCGAGACGACTGCCTGGGTGGGCTCAATCGCTGGAACCGGACGCTCGCCGATGTCGGGCGTGAGCTGCGGCTGCCCCACATCGGGTTCAATCGTGCGGTCGGCACCTTCGGAAGCCACCACGTCAGCCCGGACGGCCGACTGGTCAGCGACGCCGAGTGGGAGGCCAACGTCGGCAACTGGCTACCGACCGACGACGATCGTGCCCATGTGGAGTCGTTGATGGTCGGCATCACCGCCCCCGGCAAGATGGCCGGCTGGGTCGCACCACCGTCGACCGGGATCCACCAGCAGCCCGTCGACTACGAGTACGTCAAGATCTGACGTCGTCGTCGATCAACGGTGGCATCTGGTCGCCGAAGTTGATGCCGACGTCGCGAGCGGTCAGCATCGTGTCGCAATCGATGGGGACCATCTTCTGGCGACTGGTGACCGAGGCGAGCGGGACATAGTCGACGGTAGGCGGGTTCAGTGCCACCATGATCCCGTTGTGACCCTCCTCGAGGGCGCGAACCGCAGCAGCCCCGAATCTCAGCCCCAGCAGACGATCGTGCGCAGTAGGGGTGCCGCCACGGATGAGATGGCCCAGCACCACCACGCGCGACTCCTTGCCGGTCAGTTCACTCAGGTCGTCGGCGACCTTCTGACCGATGCCTCCCAACTTCTCGGCCTGCCCGACCGCCTTGCCGAGAACCGACACGGTGCCGTCGCGGGGCACGGCACCCTCGGCGACCACGACGATCGAGAACTTGGCACCTCTGCGCTCGCGCTGGTTGATCGTCGCCGCCACCGGCTCCAGATCGAAGGGGATCTCCGGGATGAGAATTGCGTGAGCCCCTGACGCGACGCCGGAATGCAGCGCGATCCAGCCGGCGTACCGACCCATCACCTCCACCACGATCACGCGCCCGTGTGAGGTCGCTGTCGAGAACAGCCGATCGATGCATTGGGAGGCGAAATCGACCGCCGTGTGGAAGCCGAACGTCGACGCGGTGCGTTCGAGGTCGTTGTCGATCGTCTTCGGAACGCCGATCACGCGCAGGCCCCGCTCGTAGAGATGGTGGCCGATCGTGAGCGAACCGTCGCCGCCGATCGTGATCAGTGCGTCGATCTCGTGTTCGGCGAACTTGGCGATCAACTCCTCGGATCGATCGACCTCGATCCAGGTGCCGTCGTCCTGTTGGACCGGAAACGCCGTCGGGTTGCCGCGATTGGTGGTCCCGAGGATCGTGCCCCCCATGTGCACGATGCCGCGCACGGCCTCCCGCGAGAGATCGATGACACCGCCGCTGGAGTATTCCTCGGGGAACATGATGCCGTTGAAGCCGTCGCGGATGCCGACGACATCCCAACCGCGATTGCGGGCAGCGAGCGTCGCGGCCCGGATGACGGCGTTGAGGCCAGGAGCGTCTCCACCGCCTGTACTGAGGGCGATTCGATGGATCGGGCGGGTCATGTCGTCGAAACTACTCGGCTTGCCGGGAACGCCCGGTGAGTTCGATCGGTCTCACGGCTTCGCCGGCGCGATACGACCGCCGTGTTCGACCCGAAGGTGTTCGGCTGCGAGGAGCGCGGCGACGACGATGTCGATCACGATCAGCAATACCAGCCCCGACACCTCACCACCGATGACCGCCACGATCACGCCCAGCACGGCCACCGCACCGATCCGCTCGCGCGCCAGGACGCGGTACGAACGGTAGATCGCGAGGACGACACCGACGACCGACAGCGCGATCCCGGCGAAGAACATCCACCGAAAGGCGATGTCGAGCACCTCCTGTGGGTGGAGCGCGACCTCTTCGAGCGCAGCAGCACAGAGGATGACTCCGCCGACGATCGGAATGTGGGCGAAGCTGTACACGTCGCGGGCGAACGCTCCGCTCGCGACACCGTCATCTGCCATCGACTGGTGACGGTGCTCGATCGCTGGGTTGAACCGATCGAAGTACGACCCCCACAAGAGCGTCGCGAAGGCACCCGCGGCGATGATCGCCGTCAGCGTGCGTCCGGGGAGACCAGCGCCGCCCTCGAGCGCCGCACCGGCAGCCCCAGCGCCACGATGACCTCGCCGAGGGCGACGATCACGATCAGACCGTGGCGTTCGGCGAAGTGACCGGGACGGACGATCCACTGGCTGCCACCGGCGCGGAGCATACCGAGCACCACGATCACCGCGATCGCCGCGATCCAGATCGCGATCCGCAACTCACGGTCGAGGACGGCGCCGACGAGCATCAACACGACGGCGATCAGGTTGGGCGTCGAATACGAGACGATCGAGCTCCGGACCGGCGATCCGGCCGGCAGCCCGAAGTACATCGTCGCCAGCCCGAGCACCAGGATCGTCGCCGGTGAGACCGCGAAGACCAGGCCACCGTCCTCGAGCGCCGTCGTCACAGACGCGGCCATCGGAACGCTCACGACGGTGCCGATCAAGAGCAGCGCTCGAACCGGTCGTTGGTTACCCGGCAGGCGTTGGCCGACCAGGTGAACTGAGTCCACGGCAGCCAGATCATCAGGAACAGCAGGGCGAACTCGCCGATGCCCGTCCAATCGGGGTGGTGGACCAGGTGGTACACCAGTCTCGAGAACGCGAAGACGAACGCCAGGTCGAAGAAGAGCTCGACCGGATCGGCGGTGTAGTCCTTTTCGAGGTCGGGAACGACGACGCCACGTATGGCCCGCGACGGTACCGTGAGCCCGTGCACGTGGCCGCGCTCGAGGTCGAGATCCGTATCCCGCACTCGCGGTCGCTGAAGGACCGGCGTCAGGTCGTGAGGTCGCTCGTCGAGGGCGTCCGCCGGCGGTTCGGGGTGTCGTCGGCCGAGGTAGGCGGCCAGGACACGTGGCAGCGAGCAACGCTCGGCTTCGCCGTCGTGGCCTCAGAGGTCCGGGTGGCCGAGGAGGTGCTCGATTCGATCGATCGATTCCTCTGGTCGCGGCCCGAGATCGAGGTTCTGGAGGCGTCGACGAGATGGCTCGATTGATGCGGGGGCGGCCGACGCTGACGTGGAGCGAGCAATCCGGCGGGGATGTCGGTAACGTTCGCAGCTGGTTGGCTGCCGCGGTGGTGGCCGGCGAATACAGAAAGCAGTACAGCAATGGCCATCGGCACAGTGAAGTTCTTCAACGATCAGAAGGGCTTCGGTTTCATCAGCCGCGACGACGGTGACGACGTCTTCGTGCACTTCAGCAACATCGAAGGCACCGGGCGACGCACCCTCCTCGATGGTCAGAAGGTGGAGTTCGAGATCGCAGCCGGGCGCAAGGGCCCGGAGGCGACGAACGTCAAGGTCGTCTGACCTCGACGTCGATCACCATCTCTGATCAGACGAGCGTGATCTAACGCTCGTACGGCGTGACGTCGGTGGCGAACTGCTCCCGGAACAACGCCAACACCTCACCAGGTTCGGCGTGGCGGCCGGTCTCGTGCTTCGAGTACAGAGTCCGGCCGTCCACGACGACGTCGAACACACCCCGTGCCCCGGTCACCATCGTGAGTTCCGCGATGACGTGCTGGTAGTCGTGCAGGAGATCTCGTGCAGCGCTCACGGCGCGCTCCGAATAGTCTCAAGGAACGCAGTAGGTGATGCTGATGGTGTGATTCGCCACGCCCTCGACCCTACCGCCGCCGTTACATTCGGGGTCAGACCCCGAATGTAACGGTCAGCCACTGTTGCGGAGACCCGTGGCGATGGTGTTGAGGGTCAGCTGGATCCCACGTTCGATCAACTCGTCCTGCTCGCCCGCCCGATATCGCCGCAGGAGCTCGACCTGCATCACGTGGAGGGGATCGAGATACGGGAATCGGTTGCGGATGCTCCGGGCCAGTGCCGGATTGTCGATCAGCGGGTCGTCGGAGCCGGTCAGCTCGGCGTGCCACCGACGGGTGAGTCGATGCTCGTGATCGATGACGCTCATGACACGATCTCGCAGGTCGTCGTCGACGACGAGGGTCTCGGCGTACCGGCCGCCGACGGTCAGATCGGTCTTGGCGAGCACCATGCCCATGTTGTTGAGCATCGCCCGGAAGAACGGCCACCGCTCGTGCATCGCGGCGAGCAGCGCGCGACGGTCGTCGTCGACAGCGAAGCTCTCGAACGCGGTGCCGGCGCCGAACCATCCCGGAATGTTGAGCCGGCACTGGCTCCATCCGAACACCCATGGGATGGCACGCAGATCCTCGATGCGGTCGGAGTTGCGGCGTGACGACGGGCGGCTGCCGACGTTGAGCTTGGCGATCTCACTGATCGGGGTGATCGCCCGGAAGAAGTCGACGAATCGGCCCGGTCGGCCGAACACCGTCCCGTCGATCAATCCTCGATAGCGCTCGAGCGCGAGCGACGCGAGGGTGTCCATCGCCTCGCCGTAGCGGTCGATGTCGTCGCCGAGGTGCTCGGAGTCGAGACAGCTCGCTTCGAGCGTCGCCGACAGCAGCGTCTCGAGGTTGCGACGAGCGGATGCCGGCTGTGCGTACTTGGCGGCGACCATCTCGCCCTGCTCGGTGATCCGGAGCGCACCATGAACCGATCCGGGGGGCTGCGACAGGATCGCCTGGTAGGCGGGGCCACCGCCGCGACCCACCGTGCCGCCGCGGCCGTGGAACAGCCGGATCCGGACGTTGCATCGCTCCGCTGCAGCGACCAACGCGCGTTGGGCGCGATACAGCTCCCACTGCGACGCGACGTACCCGCCGTCCTTGTTGGAGTCGGAGTACCCGATCATGACCTCCTGCCAGCCTCCACGGCTCGCCACCATCTGGCCGTAGCGGTCGTGAGCGAGCAGGGCCGTCAGCGTCGAGTCGGCGCGGCGGAGGTCGTCGATCGTCTCGAACAGCGGCACGATGTCGAGCTCGGACCGGATCGCACCCGTCTCGAGGTCGATGCGGACGAGCCCGACCTCTTTCAACAGGATGGCGACCTCGAGCACATCGCTGACCGATTCGGCCATCGAGATCACGTAATGAGGGATCGTCCGGCCACCGAATCGATGGTGCGCCGAGGCCGCCTCGGCGATGACGTCGAGCTCGCCCCGAGTGAGATCGGAGTAGGTGGCGTGCGGTGTCGCGAGCTGACGTGGGCTCCGGAGCTCGGCGGTGAGCAGATCGATGCGCGACGATTCGTCGAGCGCGAGGTAGTCGTCCGCGACACCGCCCACACGGAACAACTCGGCGACGACCTGTTGATGGACGGCGGCGTTCTGTCGCATGTCGAGCCCACAGAGGTGTGTCCCGAAGATCTCGACCCCGCGGCGCACCGGATCGACACGGGCATCGGCGAGGGCGCCGGCTCCGTGGGCGCGCAACGATGCGATCACCGTCTGGAGGTCGGCGACCAGCTGGCCGCACGACTCGTACGGGTCGAGCTCGGTGTGCGGGGGCGGGCCCGGAACGTCATCGAGCACCTGCGAGGCCATCGCCCAGCACCTCGCGTGCATGCCGCGCAGCGCTCGTCGGTACGGCTCGTCGGCGCGGAAGGGGGAGTCGTCCTGGGACGCATCGGCGAGTGCGAGCAGCTCGGCGGTCGGACGAATGAGGCGGGCCGACATCGACAGCTCTCTCGAGAGGTCGAACAACGCGTCGAGGTGGTGCCGGTACGCCTCGGTCGCCTGCATCTCGACCGCAAGGCGCAGGACCGATGCCGTGACGAACGGGTTGCCGTCGCGGTCGCCGCCGATCCACGAACCCATCGAGATCGCCCTGGGGTTGTGGATGTGCTGACCGAGCCGACCGGCGACGAGTGCTTCGAGGTCGCGCTGCAGTGTGGGCACGACGGCGAAAATGCTGCTGCGGTAGTAGCGAAGGGCCTCGTTGATCTCGTCGCGAACGCGCAACTTCGACAAACGGACCTCCGCGGTCTGCCACAGGGTGAGCACCTCGAGGCGGAGCTGGTCGTCCAGCTCGGCCTGTTCGGACGCGCTCGAAGCGGCGCGCGTGCGCCGATCGAGCAGGTCGGCCACGGCATCAACGTGGTCGAGCACGGTCTTGCGACGGACCTCGGTCGGGTGGGCGGTGATCACGGGCGACACCATCAGTTGGTCGAGCTCCACGGCAATCTGTTCGCCGGCGATGCCGCCCGCGCTCAGCTTGTCGAGGCTCGCTGCGAGGCTGCCGGGTTGCGACGCGCTGCCGGAGTCGCGGTGGTACCGGCGTCGGCGCTCGGTGTGAAGGTCTTCTGCGGTGTTGGCGAGCAGCGACAGCCACCCGAATGCACGGATGACGTGGAGCTGGTCGGCGACCTCGGCCCGAGTGAGCGTGGACGTGAGCGCGCCGATCGGGTCCTCACCGGAGCGGCGTCCCTGGACGGCCGTTCGCCGCACGAGTTCGACGAGCTCGAACGTCTGGCTGCCGGCGTGTTCGCGCACGACGTCACCGATCAGGCGGCCGAGCAGCCGGATGTCGTCGCCAGGATCGATCGCTGGAGAGTCATCAGTCTGTGATGCGGGAAGGGTCGTGCTCATCGTCAGCCAGTCTGGAGGGGGATCGTGAGAGTTCGACCCCCGAAGCCGTTCTCGCGATCTCGGCCCTCGATCGTCACCTCGGTGACGTCGGCGGGAATCTCCACTCCTGACTGGCGACGGGTGAAGGGTTGTTCGGACGCATGATCGTGGGTGAGGGTGTGCACGCCGTAGACGTCGCCGTCCGGACCGACGACGCGCCAGCCGTCGGCGTATCGCTCCGCCGTGTCGTACGGCGACGACATCGTCACGTCGAACGACCAGGTCCCCGACGAATCGTCGTACGCGGCGACGACATCGAGCACGTCAGGGAAGTCATCGGTGTTCGGTTCGGCCACCGATTCGGTCGCGGGTCGGTCCGGTTCGGGAGCGGTGGCAGTCCCCGTGCTCGCACCGTCGTCCGCCGCGTCGTCTGCCGCGTCGTCGGCGCGCTCTGACGGGTCGTCGGCGCCCGATCCGCAGGCGATGAGGAGCGCGGCGATCACGACGCTGCTGTGCCTCTCGATGCGTCGGCGGTTCATGCCGCCACCGTAGGGCGTGCACTGGGGCGATGGTCGACGGACCTCACGATCGCAGGTACTCTGCCAGTCGATGGCAGATCCCAAGGTGCTCGTGATGGTGCTGGCCGGCGGGGAGGGCAAGCGACTCATGCCGCTCACCAAGGATCGGGCCAAGCCTGCCGTTCCGTTCGGCGGCACGTACCGGATCATCGACTTCGCGCTCTCGAATTTCGCGAACGCCGGCTTCTTGAAGATCGTCGTGCTCACCCAGTACAAGAGCCACAGTCTCGATCGCCACATCGCCCAGACCTGGCAGTTCTCGAATCTGCTCGGCAACTACGTGGCGCCCGTTCCCGCCCAGATGCGACGCGGGCCGCAGTGGTTCCAGGGGTCGGCCGACGCGATCTACCAGAACCTCAACCTGATCTACGACGAGCGCCCCGACATCGTGTGCGTCTTCGGCGCCGATCACATCTACCGGATGGACCCCCGCCAGATGGTCGAGCACCACGTTGCCTCGGGCGCCGGGGTCACGGTCGCAGCGATCCCCGTGTCGAAGCACGAGGCGCTCGAGTTCGGCGTCATCGAATCCGACGCCGAGGGGACGATCCTCGACTTCCACGAGAAGTCATCGAATCCTCCGACGATGCCCGGTGACGACAGCCGGTGTCTCGCGAGCATGGGCAACTACGTCTTCGACACCCAGACCCTGATCGACATCGTCACCCCCAACGAGGAAGCGCCGTTGAAGGACATGGGTGGCGACGTCATCCCTGCCCTCACACATGCGGGCGTCGCCCACGTGTACGACTTCTCCACCAACGTCGTCCCCGGGCAGGACGAGCGGGAACGAGGCTACTGGCGTGATGTCGGCGGTCTCGATGCGTACTACGAGGCGAACATGGACCTCATCGCCCCGGTCCCCGTCTTCAACCTCTACAACGATGCCTGGCCGGTGTTCACCCACCGCAAGGCGCTCCCGCCGGCGAAGGTGTCGCGGGGTGTGGGAGGTGAGCCGTCGTTCGTCGATGGCTCGCTGCTCTGCCAGGGCTCGATCGTGTCGGGCTCGCATGTCGAACGCTCCATCATCAGCCCGAGCGTGTTCATCGACCACGACGCCCACGTCACCGACTCGATCCTCATGGAAGGCGTCCACATCGGTGCGGGGGCGCGCCTGAAACGGTGCATCATCGACAAGAACGTCGTCATCCCCGATTGGGTCCGAATCGGCCTCGACGCGGAGTACGACGCCGAGCACTACACGATCAGCCCCAACGGCATCGTCGTCGTCGAGAAGGGCCGCCACATCGCCCGGTGAGCTGACGCGCTCCCGCCTGCTTTGCTGAGACTTGACATTTCTGAGGTTCTCCGGACAGTCGCTCCCGAGACGTGTGACGGTGCTCCGACCTGGTGCTCCGTTCGATGATCACACGAACCGGAAGGCGGGCTGACCGTGAACCTGCAACTCGACATCCGACCGATTCCGACCGACGAGGTGCCCGAGCGAGCCGACCGCGCCGCCGCAGCCGGCTCGGGAGCAGGCGACACCTCGTTCCTGCCAACCCACCGTGCACAGCTGGTGGCTCCCGACAAGATCGGCAACATGAACAGCATGGGCAGCCCGAACGACGACCAGCGGTCCGAGATCATGGCGGTGATCGCCGGCGGGGGACCCTCGATCGTGTTCCAGCCCGTCGTCCACATCGAGACCTCGACGGTGATCGGGGCTGAGGCATTGTCGCGGTTCCCGGGCTCGCACGGGCCCGGCTACTGGTTCCAGTGCGCCGACGAGCTCGGCCTCGGCATCGAGCTCGAGCTCAGTGCTGCCGGCGCGGCGTGTCGGCGCCTCGAGACAGCAACCTGGGGACGAGGTGGGTGGGACTTCGTCGGTCTCAACGTGTCCCCGAGTGTGGTCGTCGACGATCGGTTCCGAGATCTTGTGGCCGGCTCCGTGCCCGATCGGATCATGATCGAGCTCACCGAGGAGGTTGGGGTCATCGGCCCGTTCGCGGTGCGCTCCCGACTCGATTCGCTGCGTGAGCGCGGCGTCCGCGTCGCAGCCAACGCGATCCGCTGCACCTGGGCCGACGTCCACCGAACGCTCGCGACCGAGCCCGAGATCCTCAAGCTCGGCACCGACTTCACCGCCGCCCTGGTGCGCGACCCGGCGCGTCACGACGAAGCGCGTGCGATCCTCGATCAATGCCGTCGGCACGGTGCCTTCGTCGTGGCCGTGGGAGTCGAGCACGCCGACGAGCTCGTCACGCTCGGCCAGCTCGGCGTCGACGCTGCCCAGGGCCACGTGTTCGGATGGAGCGCCCCGGACGCGATCGCCCCGCAGGGCTGACGTTACATTCGGGGTCTGACCCCGAATGTAACGGTCAGGTTCCGGCGAGGGCGGCGACGACGGGGGCGAAGGTGTCGACGTCGTTCTGACCGACGATGACGTAGCTGAAGCCCCACCGATCGCGGCGTTCCTGCAGCTCGCCGACGATCTTGTCGACCGGCCCGACCAGCGCGAACGGCGACTCGGCGATCACCTCGGTCGGGGCCCCGGTGAACTGCGACAGCGTGTCGAGGGCGTGGTGGACGTCATCGGTGACGAACACCATGAACGCCCGGATGTTCATCTCGATATCGTCGTAGCGCTCCGCTTCGATCGCCGCATCGCGCACCAGGCGCACCTTGTCGTCGACGGCGTCGGCGGTCATCGTGGCGAACGTCGACGCATCGACCGCGCCCGAGGTCAACGTGGCGTTGATGCCGACGATGTCGGCGTTCCGTGCCGCGAAGGTCAGCACCCGGGGTCCACCTCCGCCGATCAGCACCGGAGGGAGGTTCTGGACCGGCTTGGGCAGGCCGTTGTACTCCGTGATCGTGTAGTGCTCACCCTCGAACGAGAACGCGTCGGGCCCGAGCGCCCCCTTGATCACCGCGAGCCCCTCGACGAAGCGGCTCACGCGGACGCCGGGCGGGTCGTAGGTGATGCCAGACTGTTCGTAGTCGCTCACCATCCATCCGGCTCCGAGGCCGATCTCGACCCGGCCGTCGGAGAGCACGTCCATGGTGGCGAGCTCCTTGGCGAGCACGACCGGGTGCTTGTAGTCGTTGTCGTACACCAGGGCGCCGAGTCGCAACGTCGTGGTCGCGTCGGCGGCGCACTGGAGCGCGGGAACGGGAGCGAGTTGGTCGGAGAAGTGATCCGGCATCGTCAGCGTCGCGTACCCGAGCGACTCGACACGTCGGGCCAGGTCGGTCCACTCGCGCCGGTCGCCAGTGGCGTTGACCTGGACACCGAACCGGAAGGGGCGCTGCGAACTCGTCATCCGGGGAACGGTAGACGGCTGCCACCGTCGCGTTCGTACCCGTCGGTAGTGTCGGGCGCACTGTGGTGCGTCTCAGCTGGGTCCTCAGAATGGCGTTGGTGATCGGCGCCGGCGCCCTGCTCGTCGCGTCCACCGTCGTCGCGATCGCTCCGCGTGTCTGGCGGATCGCCAACGCCCACGAGGAGATCCCGGTGGAACTGCCCGACTTCGCGGCCCTCGCCCAGCGCTCGTACGTGTACGACGCCGCGGGTCGCGAGATCGCCGCCTTCGAGGTCGAGAACAGCCAGCCGATCGCGCTGGACGACGTCCCGCGCCACGTGATCGACGCATTTCTCGCCGTCGAGGACAACGAGTTCTACGTCCATCACGGCGTCAATGTGCGCAGCCTGTTCCGGGCAACGCTGTCGAACTTCGCGTCCGAGGGCCCGATCCAGGGCGCCTCGACGATCACGATGCAGGTCGTCAAGAACGACTACATGGCCGGCTTCGAGCGCGACGGTCGTTACAAACTGCTCCAGATCACCTACGCAGTGCGGCTCGAGAAGCAGAAGACCAAGGACGAGATCCTGGAGCGCTACCTCAACACGGTGTTCTTCGGTCAGAACTCGTACGGCATCGGTGCCGCCGCCGAGACCTACTTCGGCAAGTCGGTGCAGCAACTCTCGTTCGAGGAGGCGGCGTTCCTCGCTGGCATGGTGCAGGCCCCGTCGAGCTACGACCCGATCGTCAACCCCGAACGGAGCCGCAACCGGTTCGTCCAGGTGCTCGATCGGCTGGTCGAGGACGAACTGCTCGACGAGGCGGAACGGGAACGGGTCGAGGAGGTGTTCGTGCTTCCCGAACGCGTCCGGCGTCGCGAGGAGCGCGCCACCGAACGCACCTATTTCACGGAGGCGCTGCGCGATTACCTCCTGAACCGCAGCGACATCCTCGGCGACACCTACGAGGAGCGATACACCGCGCTGCACCGCGGAGGACTCAGCATCCACACCACGCTCGATCCGTCGCTCCAGGCCGAGGCCGAGCGGGCCCGCAACGAACTGCCCGACAACAGCCTCGGCATCGACGCCGCGCTCACGTCGCTCGACACCAAGACCGGGGCGATCCGTGCGATGGTCGGCGGGAAGGGTTTCGATCCCGGGCAGAACGAGGTCAACCTCGCGCTCGCCCCGAGCCAGACCGGATCGAGCATCAAGCTGTTCATCCTCGCCGCGGCACTGCAAGCGGGTGCGACGCCCGACGACCTCATCGACGGGACCCATCCGTGCCGGCTCCCGAACGCTGGCGATCCCAACGAACCGTTCTTCGAGATCCGCGGTGGTGTCAACGGCGGGCTCGACACGTTGCGGCGGCATGCCGTCCGTTCGATCAACTGTGCGTTCGCACGCACGTCCCAGATCGTCGGATTGAACCGGATGGTCGACACCGTCTACCGCATGGCGGCCAGTCCCTACCTGTACGCGGGCCAGCCGGCCGAGGAACGTGAACCGATCCAGCCGTACCCGGCGTTCGCGACCGGCGCCAACGAGATGAGCACCCTCGACATGGCGTCTGGCATCCAGTCGATCGCGAACGAGGGTGTCCACATGGAGCCCTACTACGTCGAGTACATCGAGGATTCCAGCGGTCAGCGGGTCTACACCCACTTCGACCCGGGAACCGAGGTGCTCGACCGCCAGGTCGCGCTCACCACGATCGACGTGCTCAAAGGCGTGCTCACCGGCGGTACGGCGCGGGGGAGCCTGGCCGACTTCGCGAGCCGTCGTCCGGCGTTCGGCAAGACGGGAACGCAGCAGAACAACTGGACGGCGTTCTTCGTCGGCGCCACTCCGGAGCTCTCGACGGCGGTCATGGTTCGCGATCCCGACCGCTACACCGAGATGCGCAACATCCCCGAGTTCGAAGCGGCCGGCGTGCCGCGGGTGCAGGGCGGGACGTTCCCGGCACGCATCTGGGGTGCGTACATGGAACAGATCGGACTCGAGCAGTTCGAGTTCGCCGACTGGGATCGTCCCGACACCCAGCCGCGCGGACCTGCGCGTCTGTACCTGCCCGGAAACGAGTGCCTGTACGACATCATTGGGTACCAACCGGCCACGACCGAGGCCCCAGCGGCGCCGCCCGCCGACGATGCGCCGGCGCCCGAGGGTTTCCGTGCGCCGGCGGCTCCGCCGTCGACCGAACCTCCGGCCAGCGAGTCGACGCCGCCGCCCGCGACGGCTGCTCCGGAGACGACAACGACGACGCTCCCACCCGTACCGATCTATGGTCCGATCGAGAGCGGCACTACCATCCCTCCCGATGTCCTCGACCCCAACGCCCCGCTCCCGTCCGCTCCGGTCAACCAGGTGGTACGAGGCTGCTGATCGGCACACGTCGTGACCCACCCGATCCTCGAGCTGCAGGCAGCAGACACGATGGCCGACCAGCTCCGGCATCGGCGTGAGCATCTGAACGAACGAGAGCAGGTCCAAGCCGCCAAGAACGCGCTGGTGCGCTGGAACCAGGCGCGCACGGTGATGCGAAAACGGCTCGACGAGCTCGATGAGATCATCGAGGCGGCCGAGCACGAATCGCACGAGATCGACACCCATCGAGAACGACTCCAGGCCCAACTCAAGACGATCATCTCGCCTCGAGAGGCCGAGGCGCTGCAGTCCGAGATCGGGACGCTGAACGGTCGTCGCAGCGCCCTCGACGACGCCGAGCTCGCCGCTCTCGAGGAACAGACGCGTCTGGAGGACGAGCTTGCCGCCGTGCTCGGTGAGGAGGAGACGCTGCGCGACACGTACCTCTCGGCCGACGCGGCGCTGTCGAACGCCCAGGCCGACATCGACGGGGAGCTGAGGCGCATCGACGAGCGTCTGACCGGGCTGCGAGCCGAGGTCGACAAGAAGATGCTACGGCGGTACGACCGCCTCCGACAGCAGCACGTGGTCGCAGCGGCAACCTTGTCGGGGTCGCGCTGCGAGGGATGTCATCTCGACCTGTCGGCCGCAGAGGTCGACGTGCTTCGCGACGAGGCCGCCGAAACGGGTGGTGTCGCCGACTGCCCGCAGTGCGGTCGCCTGATCGTGATCTAGCTCCCCAGATGTTCTTCTGGTTCGTCGGAACGGCGGTGGTCGCGGTCTGGTTCGTCTTTCGAGATGCTGGGTTCGACTATCGGCTCCTCCTCGTGGGCGCCGTGCTGCCGGCGATCGTCGACGCCTTCCTCGGTGGCGCGCGGGTGCTCCACAGCGTCACGTTCAGCGTGGTGCTCCTCGCGGTGTTGATGCTGGCGACGCCGGGTCGCAAGCCGATCCGCAAGATGCTCCTCGGACTGCCCGTCGGGACCCTCCTCCACCTCGTGTTCACCGGTGCGTGGACCAACACCACGGTGTTCTGGTGGCCGTTCGGCGGGATCGGTTTCGATGATGCTCCGCACCCGGTGTGGGATCGGGGTTGGTGGAACGTTCTGCTCGAGGTGATCGGGCTCGGTCTGTGCTGGTGGATCGTGCGGAACGCCGGCCTGCGAGAGCCGGACCGGCGGGCTCGATTCCGCTCGACGGGGCAGCTGCGCTTGCCCGGTTCCTGACGCGATCTGTGGTTCACTGACGTCGTGCTCTACCTCGTCCGTCACGGTCGCACGTCCGCCAATGCACGGGGACTGCTGCAGGGGCGCCTCGACCCGCCGCTCGACGAGGTGGGCCGTCGTCAGGCGCAGGCGATCACCGACATGGTGGGCCACGTCGACGAGGTGATCTCGAGCTCGCTCGCACGCGCGCAGGAGACGGCGTCGTACTTCGGGCGGCCGATCACCACCGACGATCGATGGATCGAGATCGCGTACGGAGAGTACGAAGGTGTACCGGCGGGAGAGGTACCGCCGGACGTCTGGCAGTCGTGGCGGACAAACACCGAGTTCAAGACGCGAGGTGGGGAGAGTTTCGGGTCGCTCGACGAGCGTGTCCGCTCGGCGTGTGGCGACCTCACCGATCGGATCTCCGACCACGACATCGTCGTGGTCAGCCATGTGTCGCCCATCAAGGCTGCGGTGGCCTGGGCCCTCGGAGTGACGATGGAGATCATGTTCCACTGCCACCTGTCCCAGGCGAGTCTGTGTCGAATCGACGTCGGCCGTTTCGGCCCGGTGCTCCACAGCTTCAACGAGCAGGCTCGGGTCCCCGACGCCTGAGGCGACGCCCGGGGCTCAGGTCGTCGTGCCGTCCGGGGGTCGGGTGCGACCGAGAACGTGTTGGCGGCGCGAGCCCGCGACATCGCCCTGCGCGTGGTGGGCGACCCACCCGACGAAGATGTCGTAATCGGCGTTCGGGTCTTGCGCGGCGCCGACGATCTGAGTGTGCCCCGGGGCGAGGTGCAACGGTTCGTCCATCAACTCGTGACGCCAGTCGCTCGACCAGTCACCGCTGCACACCCGGAAGCTGAAGACGTCGATCGTGACGGGGGGTGCCCCCGGCGGCGACAGGAGTCGCCAACGTCGCGCGTTCCCGATCGCTGCCAGCTCGACGACGGGTTCGACGCCGGATGGCCCGACGTCGAGCTTCGCCTCAGACCGGGAACGACGGCGACGGAACAGCACGACCGAGGTCACGAGGAGAACGGCGACCGACGCCGCGACGGCGCCGGCCACTGCCCACACGGCGTCATCGGTTGCGACCACCCGACCATTGTGGTCCTCCGGCCCCGTCGAGCTGGTAGTCCGGGTGGCGAACCGGTGACGCTCGCCACGTGCCGGTCCGGGACTGGGAGCCGCGCTGATCACGGGCGCGCTACGACGCCATGGTGTCGAGCAGAGAGATGTTCCACCCCGCCGGAAGCCCGAGACCACCTTGGTCGTTGTCGCCGGGGCCGAGGTCGCCGAGGGCGGTCGCGTGGCCGATCGGGAAGAACAGGAAGCGGCGTCTGCTCTCGACGGATTGATCTGGATCCGGGACGAACGCTGCGCTGCGAGCCTGGGAGTCGGTCTCGGCCGTCGACATCACGACGAACTCGATGTCGTCGCGTCGGCCCAGCGCGTCCAGCAACTCCGCGAGCACCGCCGGGTCCTCGACCGCGTGATCAGCGATCAGGAGCCGGTGCGGTTTCACCGGATCCCAGGCCAACACCAGGTACCCCCTCAGATGCGAGTCCCGCCAGTACACGAATCGGTAGGAGCGATCGGGATTCGCGAGGCGCCAGCGCAAGAACGCCTCACTGTGTACCGAACCCGACCGTCCTGGGGCCTGCGACGCGAGCAGACCCATCGCCGGATGATCCGCTTCGGGGCTGATGTCGATGTGGCTGTTCCGGGCGTTGCCGACGCCGCGCCAGACACCTGACGCCATGACACCCCGAGCGACCGTCGGTGAGAACAGGCCGTTCGCCCGGAGTTGTCGCACCGCGCGGCCGCGGATCCGTCGGAGCGGGGAAGGCGTCACCATCGGTTGGCACAGTCGATTCAGGTCGCCGAGGGCGACGTAGCCGCACACGAGCGAGAGCTGCTGGGTCGTGGCGCCTCCCGACAGGCTGAGGATCGCCGGGAAGCCCAGCGTCTCGGCTGCTGTCACTGTGGCTTGGTGGAGCACCAGGAACAGGCCTCGATTCCGATGGTCGGGGTGGATGATCAGGTCGTCAGCGTGTGGGATCACGACCTGGTCGGTGCCGGCACGAAGCCTCCACAGCGTGCCGTAGAGGCCTCTCATGCCGACGATCTCATCGCCGTGGCGAACCACGAAAACGAGTGGCGACGAGATGAACGGGTTCTCCCAGTACTTCCAGTGGAGGTAGCGATGACTCAGGCGCGAACCGCCGCCGATGAGCTCGGCGTGGAGGTGGGCCACGTTCTCCGCGTCGTGATCCCGGTACTCGGTGACGGTGTAGTCCATACGGGTCAGGTTTCCTGAACAACTAGGCTCGCACGGAGGGTAGTGCTCGGTGGTGTTCGTCCCTGATCACGAGTCTGTGTACTGGTCCTGTCGTGGGGAGCCGGGCTCTGCGATGACGACGAACACGGAGACAGAACACGCCGGCACGAGGCAGATGAGGTGACCCGCAGATGTTCGACGCGACGACGATCCCGAGGCTGCTCGAGTCGCAAGCGACCGAGCGTCGAGACGAGCCTGCCATCGGAGGTCTGAGGCGACCGCCCACGAGCTATCGCGATCTCGACGCCCTCACGCAGGGCGCCGCTGAGACCCTGACTCGATTCGGTGTACGAGCGGGCGACCGGGTGGCGATCGTCCTCCCGAACGGCCCCGAGATGGCAACGGCACTCCTCTCGGTCGTCCGGGCTGCGACGGCCGCGCCGTTGAACCCCCTCCTCACGCGGTCGGAGCTCGCGTTCTATCTGGACGATCTCGCAGCACGCGCCGTGATCGTCGCCGATGACGATGCCACCGCCGGCTCCGACGCCGCTCGAGACCTCGAGATCCCGGTGGTGACCCTCCGGCCGGACCGTGGAGCGACGGCGGGAGTGTTCGCGCTCAGCGCTCCGACCACCGAGATCGCCGATCGATCGTCCACCGGTGCAGCCTCGATGGTGGCTCGTCCATCCGACGCTGCGCTCGTCCTTCACACGTCGGGAACGACCGCACGTCCCAAGATCGTTCCGCTCACGCACGAGAACCTCTGCCGGTCCGCGGGCAACGTCGCCCGAACGCTCGAACTCGGGCCCGACGATCGATGCCTCAACGTGATGCCACTGTTCCACATCCACGGTCTGGTGGCAGCACTGCTTGCGTCGCTCGCTGGTGGCGGATCGGTCGTCTGCACCCCGGGTTTCGAGGCACCGAGCTTCTTCGAGTGGGTCGAACAGACGGCCCCGACCTGGTACACCGCGGTGCCGACGATGCATCAGGCGATCCTCGCCAGGGCGGGAGCTGCTCAGCGCGACTTGATCCGCGGCAGTGCGCTGAGGCTCATCCGGTCCTCCTCTGCGTCCCTGCCGCCGTCCGTGCTGGGGGACGTGGAGGAAGCGTTCGCCGTTCCGGTCCTCGAGGCCTATGGCATGACGGAGGCGGCTCATCAGATCGCCTGCAACCCGCTGCCGCCCTCACCCCGTCGGCCGGGGTCCGTCGGCTTGGCGGCGGGGCCCGAGGTAGCGATCGCCGATGCCGGCGGCCGATTCCTGGCGGCTACGGAGGTCGGCGAGGTCGTGATCCGCGGGTCGAACGTCACCCCCGGCTATCACGGGATGGTTGATCAGTCTGCGTCGTTCTTCGGCGACGGGTGGTTCCGGACGGGAGATCTCGGGTTTCTCGACTCGGACGGCTATCTCTTCCTCACCGGACGACTGAAGGAGATCATCAATCGTGGTGGCGAGAGCATCGCTCCCAGGGGAATCGACGAGGCCCTCCTGGAACACCCGAGTGTGATGCAAGCCGTCGCGTTCGCCGTTCCCGATCCCCAGCTGGGCGAGGAGGTCGCGGCCGCCGTGGTCTTGGCGTCCGGTGCCGATGAGACCGAATCGACGTTGCAGGACTTCCTCGTGAGCGACCTGTCGTGGGGCCGGATGCCGAAACGCATCCTCATCGTCGACGAGATTCCCACAGGCGCCACCGGGAAGATCCAGCGCATCGGTCTGGCCGAACGACTCGGACTGGCGACGGTCCGTCAGCAACCCAGCGATGTCGACGCCGTTGGCAAGGCGACCAACTCGTCGCCGAACGGCGCCTCGGAGGAAACCACGGGACGCGTGGCAGCGTTGTGGCATGCCGTCTTGAAGGACTCCGACATCGGCCCGGACGATCCGTTCCTCGACGTTGGAGGCGATTCGGTGACGGCGACCTCGTTGGTGATCCGTGTCGAGGAGGAGTTCTCGGTGAAGCTGCCGCTCATGGAATTCTTCAACGCGACGACGATCCGAGGGCAGGCGGATCTGATCGATCGTGTGCTCGCCGACCAGCCGGCGGACGGCTGACATCGGACGACTGGCATCACACGGATTGGCCGCATGCAGTCGGTGTCTGTTGCCGAGCAGTCGCCAGCCGCGCAGATCATCCCGCACGCTGGCGCGATCCGGTGCCGGGGTGAGGACCGCTGTCAGCAACGAACCGTCACCTCGGCGCCGTCGCTGGTGCCGACGTGGTCACAGATCAGATTGGTCGAGACGACGGCTTGCGCGTCGTCGGTGACGATCACCGTGTTGTCGACGGCGGTCGTGGCGAATGGTTGCGCGGCCTGAAGGGTTCAGGGAGTGGTCGGCTGCACGCCGCCGCGCCCATCACCCATACTGGTGGTGGTCGACCAGAGGAGGTCTTCGATGTCTGCGTGGCGAGGGCTGCTTGTCGCCGGTGCGGTCCTGGCCGGGGAGGCGCCAGCGCCGCAGCGGCGCCCAGTGTCGCAGTCGCGGTCGAATCGGCCGGGTGTGCCCTGCTGAACGACCCTGCGAACGGCCTCGATGGAGTGCAGAGTGCGTTCTAGGAGGTCGGACCGACGCAGTTCAGCGAGGGCGAGAGAATCCTGGTCACCGCAGCCGAGCCGTCATCCGGGGGTGTGGTCGGGATCCGCATCCTGTTGGGAGAACGGGCCAACTTCGAACGGGCGGTGACGTCGCCGCGCACGGTTGGCTGATCGCGGCGGGCCTCGCCCTCGTCGCGGCCGGTTCGACGTTGTTCCTCGTTCGACGCCCGACCGGTCGGGTCGCACCGCCGGAATCGTCGGCGTGACGGAACCGCCGCCGACGTCTGCCCCTCGGGCCGCGGGAGTGGTCGATGGCGCGCCATTCACCGGGTCGCGCGCTCATGACGGCGCGTCGGAACAACTCCCACGCGACCCGGCTCTCCGATTTGACGCACGCGGAGACGTTGTCTCGCGAGCGGAGGGATCGCAGCGAAGACGTGCATCTCGACCGAATCGGTTGGTCGATCGGGTCGCGATGGTGGGAACGGTCGAGCTGACGGTGCCGCAACCGCCCGAGTCGATCGAACTCCTCGCATCCGTGACCCTTCGGCCCGCAGTTTCCGGTCCGGTCAGTTGCGATGGTGAGTCGGCCTGTAAGCGGGATTCTGTGGTGCTGTCGCACCGGTGGCCATCCATCTGTGCGGCCTACCCGAGGGGTGCCGATGCGAGCACCGGCGGACGGGCCGCCCGTCCCCTCTGCTTGACCTTGCTCCGGGTGGAGTTTGCCGAGCCGTGCAGATCACCCTGCACGCTGGTGCGCTCTTACCGCACCGTTTCACCCTCACCTGTGACCGGTCGTGATGAACACGCCCGATCCATCGGCGGTCTCTCTCTGTTGCACTGTTTCGTCAGGTCGCCCCGACCTGGCTCTCGCCAGCACCCTGCCCTGTGGAGTCCCGACTTTCCTCGACACGGTCCATGCCGTGCCGCGGCCACCCGGCCGACTCACCATCGCGTTCCGAGTGTACGACGAGTCTCGGGAGTGTCGACGATCAGGGGTGGAGCACCGTGGCCGCGTCGGGTGCAGTGCGACCCTCGAGCAGTTCGACGAACGTGCCGGCGATGGCCTCCGGCCCGTTGCGATGCTCGATGTGCACCCACTCCGACACCTGCTCGATGAACGGTCCCCAGGCGTCGGCCAGCTTCGCCTCGACGACACCAGGGCCCCAGTCGGCATGGCGCTTCTCGATCTGGGTCGGTGCGAAGAACATCGTCCGCGCAGGGCCGGGCATCGGGTCGCCTCCCAGTTCGCGCTGCTCCCAGTGGGTGATGCCCACGATCGCTGACAGGACCAGATCGTCGCGGTACCGCTCGTGCACGGCCCGCACGACCGACGTGTTGCCGCTCATGTCGACGAACGCGGTCGGCCCGTCGGGCAGCGTCGAGATGTCGTCGTAGGAGACGACGTCGTCGTAGCAGGTGAGCGAGCGGACGAAGTCGACATTGCCGGGCGACGTCAGCCCGACCACGCGTATCCCCGACCGCCGTGCGAGGAGGTGCGCCGTGCCGAAGGCCGTCTTGCTCGATGCACTCCCGAGCAGCACGGTGGCGGCGCCGAACAGGTCGTTGTCGGCGAGGAAATCGTCGATCAGGAACGACGTGAAGAACAGGGGTCGGTACAGCATCTGCTCCGACTCGAGATCGGCGTCGTACCCTGGGTCGGCGGCACACCGCACGTACCGGTTGTAGACCACCGGCAGGCCGGCTCGGCGAGCAGCACCATCCGTCAGTGCGCTGGCGCTCACCTGCACCGGTGTGATCACCAGCTCGGTCGACATCGGCAGGTAGCCGAAGATCCGCTCGCCCTCCGCGATGTCGCCCGAACGCGACTCGACGACATCGGCGAAACCCCAGACGGGAACGCGACCCCAGTTGACGTCGTCGCCCTGGTCCGGGGAAGGGAAGAACGTCCAGTACCCGATGAGATCGCCGGCGGCGGCGTAGGTGATGTTGTTGGCGGTCAAACCGAACGCATCGACGCGCAGACGTACTTCGCCGTCGTCGAGTGGTAGAGGTGTCGTCGTGACGACCGTCGTGTGCCGGTAGTCGTCGCGGTCCACGAGAAATTGCCAGTCGGCCATGGCCAGACGGTAGTGATCGCTCGTCGGGGAGACATCACGCGAGCACCTCATCCGCCCCGGCAACGCTCCATCCGCCACAGGGACCTGCGCTCGTGACAAGCTGGGGATCATGTTGGGTCGACTCATGGTGGTCGCCGCGCTCGCCGCGGCGCCGCCCACCACCGAACCTGGGGACCAATCGTCGCAGATCGTCGACGGCTCGCCCGGGCGGTCGCTGAGCGACATCACCGTCGAGGTGTGGAACAACCTCGGGAACAACGGATACCAGACCGGCGTCGCGTTCGTCGCCGCGACCGTCGCCTTGGTCGCGATGATCAACGCCAAGGTCAAGACCTACATCGTCGTCCCGGTGACGGTGGGCGCGTTCTGGGCAGGCTGGCTCGGTTGGAACACGTTCACCGGACAGGACAACCCCCTGTTCCCGGGCGAGGTCAGCGCCACGAAGCTCTGGGATGTCGCCTTCAGCAACGGCAACGGGTTCCTGGTGGCCGTGATCGTGCTCTGCATCGTGACCGTCCAATTCTGGAGGAAGGGCACGCCCGTCTTCAGCCGGATCTGGTTGGGGGTGGGCGCGGTGCTCGGGGCGTCGTTCATCTACAGCCTCATCGAGTCGGTCCGGGCCAGCTGACCCGCGCCGTCGGCCGCGGGCAGCAGGAAATCGGCGACTCAGGCGACGATCAACAGGACTGGTATTCGTAGACGAGTGTGTTCGGAGCCGGAGTCTGGAGCTGTACCGTGAAGCGGCCCCCGTCGGTGGTACGGGCACCGACGACGAGCTCGATACCGGTCAGCTGGCCGAACGTCGCCGGCACGGCGTACGGAACCGGAAATCCGTCGGCGTCGTTGCTGACGGGCTCGCCGAACATCGCCGGGCTGAAGATCGCGTCCGGGTTGATCGCCGCTGCGAGCGCTGCGGCGTGGCGGTTCTCGTCACCGCCGATCCGCATCGCTTCGCTGCGCAGCGGGAGGTCCTCGAGCAAGGCGACCAATGCCTGGTACGAGGCGGCAGCGTGGGCCTCGAAGGCATGGGCGATGTTCAGCAGATCGCGGTGGAGGTCGTCGGTGTCCTCCAGGGCGGCCAGGATCGGGCCGACGGCTCGATCCATGAGGAACGGATTCGGGCAGGTGAACTCCTCTCCGCCCCGATCGCCGATGAGCGACCCGAGCAGAGCGGCGTGCCCGGTGTGGTCGGCGACGAACCGGCCGGCGAGCGACAGCTCCGCGTCCGTGAGCGCTTCGGTACCGACCGCGGCGTCGTACACGGCCAGCGCCGTGTATTCGAGCGATTGAGCGGTGCGGAGCAGGACGACGTCGTTGACCTCGGCGTCGGGCACCTCGGGCGCCGGATCCGCCACGCCGAGGCGTCCCGGGTCGTCGCTGCCGCCGCGACCACCGCCACACGCGGCGATCACGGCGCCCATCGACAAGGCGAGGCCTCCGGTCCGGAGCAACTGGCGGCGATCGAGCGTGGGATCGGGCAAGCGGGTCACGATCAGGCCTCCGGCGACAGCGGCGTCGCGGTGTTGAGGAACAGTGCGTCGAAGTCATCGTCGCCCGCAAGACCCGCCAGGACCACCGCATGACGCGATTCCATGGCGGCGAACGAGGCCATCGCCGCCGCAGCGTCGGGATCGACCACCTCGGCGAGGAGGGCGATGTGGGTGGCAGCGGCGACGTTCTCGAGATCGAGCGCGGCCTGTGTCGTGCCGCCACGGAAGCCGTCGACGAGCGCATCGAACGTCACGTCGTCGCGTGCCCGGGCGGAGATGCCCGAGATGCCGGCGAGCAGTTGTGCGTACGACTCGTGTTGTTCGCGCATCACGGTCCAGACCTGGCCGGTGGCGCCGGCGTCGACCGCTGCGTCGTACAGGTCGCGGACGGTGAGCTCGAACGAGATCGCGAATCCGATGTTGGCGATATCGCCGTCGGACAAACCGGGGGTCGAGCCGGCAGTGGCCGGCGTGGAGCCGGCGAGCGCCAACGCCGCGCCGATCGCGCCCGCCCCCAGCAGGGCGCGGCGATGGAGCCGGTCGGATGCTGCGTGATCCGCAACGGCGGAGTCAGTCACGGGTGGGTGTCCTTTCAGATCATTGTCGCTAGGTGTTCGATTGTCGCAAGGTGTTCATTTGTCGCAATGTGTTCGGCTGCGTGCGCGGTGTTCGGCTGCGTGCGCGGTGCACATGATGGTGCGTGGGTTCGCGGCCGTGCCAGTTTAGAAGTCCAGGGCGGAAAGCTCTGGAATCCACGAAGTTGTTCTCCGGACCGCCTCGGCCCACGTCGCTCGGCGTGCAGCCCGGTCGACCGCACCGTTCGGTTCGATCGAGGCCGACGGGCTCCACGTCCTCGACGCCTCGTCGAGGCTCTCCCACACCCCGGTCGCAACGCCGGCGAGGAGGCCGGCGCCGACGGTCGTCGCCTCCACCACAGGTGAGATCTCGACGATCTTGCCGGTCGCGTCGGCGAGTTGCTGAACGAACGTCGGGTTCTGACTCATGCCGCCGTCCACCCGAAGGACCGGGATCTCGAGGCGTGTGTCGGCCTCGGCGGCGTCGACGAGATCGGCGCCGCGATGCGCGACGCCGTCGAGGACGGCCCTCACGACGTGCGGGCGCCGGGTGCCGCGAGTGATGCCCAGGATGGTGCCGCGTGCGCCGTAGTCCCAGTGTGGTGTCCCGAGGCCGAGCAGTGCCGGCACGTACACGACTCCGTCGCTCGACTCGCAGTGCGATGCGACATCGTGGCTCGCCGCCGCCGATTCGATGATGCCGAGGTCGTCGCGCAACCAGTCGACGTTGGTGCCGGCCGACAGCATGATCGCTTCGACGCCCCAGACGGCCTGGCCGGCGCGAGTCCAGGCGACGATCGGGAAGGTGCCGTGGGCCGAGCGGTCTCCCGCCTCAGGGGGGCGATCGCCGGTGCACATGTCGAGCATGCCGCCCGTCCCGAAGGTGATCTTCGCCATCCCCGGGTACACACATCCCTGACCGACGAGCGACGCCTGCTGATCCCCGACCAGCGCGCCGATCGGCGGCGCGTGGGGGAGCGCCGACGCTGCGCCGAGCTCGGCGCTCGAGTCGACGATCGTGGGCAGCATCACCGGGTCGATGCCCAGGAGATCGCAGGTGCGTTCGTTCCAACTCCGGTGCTCGACCGAGTACAGCCCGGTCACGGCTGCATTGGTGTGATCCGTGACGTGAAGGGCCCCCTCGGAGAGCGTCCAGGCGATCCAGGTGTCGACCGTGCCCAGACAGAGGTCGGCGGGGTCACGCCCGGCGGCGGCGTTCGCGCGCAGCCACATCGCCTTGGTCGCCGTCTGGTTCGGCGCGAGCGCGAGGCCGTGCTCGGCCTTGGCGGTCAGGCACTCGCCGATGGTCCGGAGGTCCTGCCAACCGAGTGCCGGGCCGAGCGGCCGCCCCGTCGAGCGTTCCCAGATGACCGTGGAGGCGCGTTGGGTCGCGATCCCGACTCCCGCCAGCGGAGGTCGGCCCGAGCGTCGCAGTACGGTCTCCGCGGCATCGAGAGCGAGTTGCGCCAGCCTAGTGGCGTCGAACTCGACCATGCCCGGAGATGGACTGTCGGGAGCGAAACCACGATGCTCGACGGCCGCGAGGGTGGCGTCCGGTCGTACGATCGCCGCGCGGAGACCGGTCGTTCCGACATCGATGACAAGGATCAACGCCGGCTCCTCACGACGGCCCCATCCCGCTCGGCCGGAACCCCTTCGAGCGCAGCCGCTGACCGAGCAGACCACCGAGCAGACCGGCGCCGGCGACGACGGAGAGGTTGAACAGTGCCGCGAACCAGTTGACGTCGCTGCCGCGCAGCAGTCGGAGGACGATGAACACGGTCTGGGCCGCGACGTACGTGCCGATCGCCGTCGCGAGACCATGCGACAGCGGCAGTTCGCGCCGCTGCACCCACGCAGCGCAACCGGCGCCGAGGACGAACCCGATGACGGCGCCGAACGACAACCAGAGCGCGAGGGCGGAGTCGTCCCGGCTGTCGGCCGCCCAGCGCGCACCGATCGAGAACGGCACTGCGAAGACGAGCGCGACCATCCCGCCTGCTCTGAGCGCGTCGATGTCCCAACGATCGTGGTTCACGGCCACGATGGTGCCCCGAACCGTCCGGGGATGCCCAACTTGCCGGGGTTGAGCACCCCATTCGGATCGAACGCCTGCTTCAATCCGACGAGCACGTCGAATGCCGGACCCAGCGCCTCTTCGACGAAGCGGGCCCGGTTCAGACCGACACCATGATGGTGCGAGAGATTGCCCCCGCTCGCCAGCACGGCCCGCTGCCCCGCGTCCCACATCGCGACGTAGGTCGCCTCGATCTCCTCGGGTGGCGGTGTGGCAGCGAACGTGAAATAGAGACACGCGCCGTCGAGATAGCTGTGCGACAGGTGGCAGCTCGCAACCCTCGCGTGCTCGACCGCGATCAGCGCCGACGTCGCCACGTCGAACACCTCGTCGAGTCGGCTCCACGGCGCAGCGATCTCCATCGTGTCGACGACGAAGCCCTTTCGGGTCAGGTCCTGCAGTGCGGTCGTGTCGTTGCGGTGCTCGAGCCAATCGTCCACGAGCGCCGCGTCGGCGCGCACGCCCAGTTCGTCACCGACCTCGGTGACGATGGCCATCGTCGCGGCGACGATCGCTTCGTCGCCTTCGTCCAGGACCAGGAGCGCGCAGTCGGTGCCGTCACCACCGCGACCCCTCGTCGACTCGATCGCGTCGTACAGCCGGAGCACCGCCGGCTTCGCCCCCCGCCGAACGATCCGGCGACACGCCTCGAATCCGACCGACACGTTCGGGAAGTGAAAGGCCGCCTTTCGTTGCGCCGGCGCGACGGGATGAGCTCGCAACCACACCCGTGTGATCACGCCCAGCGTGCCCTCCGAACCGACGAAGATCTGGCTGAGGTCCGGTCCGATCGCGGCGGCCGGGGAACCGCCGGTCCGGATGACCCGACCGTCGGCCAGCACGACCTCCAGCCCGACCACCATGTCCTCGATCTTCCCGTACCTGGTCGAGTACTGTCCGGCGCCCCGGCATGCCACCCATCCGCCGACCGTTGCCAGGTCGAAGCTCTGTGGGAAGTGGCCGACCGTGAGTCCGTGATGGACGTTGAGGTGGCGCTCGAGGTCGGGCCCGAACACCCCGGCGTCGACCTCGACGACGCCGGAGGTCGCGTCGACGGTGCCGATTCGATCGAGCCCCGTCGTATCGAGCACGACACCGCCGAACACCGGTACCGACGCGCCGCAGACGCCACTACGGCCCCCGGCTGCGGTCACCGGGACGACCTCGGTGTCGCAGAGTGCGAGCACCAGTGCCACCTGTTCTGTCGACGACGGGCGGGCGACGACCGCAGCGCGTCGGGGTACCTCGCCGAGCAGTGACCAGTGGAGTGCGAGTGGCCACCAGTCGCGGCTGGCCTCGGCGACCGCTCCGCTGTCGGTATCGGTCGGACAGAGCGAGGCGAGGCGGTCCAGGAACCCGTCAGCAAGTGGAACAGGCTCACCCGTGAGGTGGTCCGCTGCGCCGGTCAGCTCGATGGGCGGAGTCGGAGAGGTCATCCGGTGGTGCTGGCCTGTGTATGCCGGTCGTCGGTTCGATCGGCGGCGGCTTCCTCGTCGGCACAGAGTTGCCGGTACTCGGCCACCTGGAGGTGACGTGTGCCGTCGTCCCAACCGAGCTCGGTGGCGAGCAGGTCGGCGACGTCGTCGACGGCTGCCAGGCAGGCTGCACGGTCCTCGAGGTGGGCTCGTGTTCGCCGCGTCAGGACGTCGACGACCGTGGTGGCCATCTCGCTGCGGACGGCGTACACGGCCTCGGCGCGCTGGTATCGCAGACCCGGCACGAGCGGTTCCGCGAGTGCCGCGTCGAGCGCGACGAGCGCCTTCACTTCGGCCGTCTCGGTGCCGTACCGACCAGCGAGGCGAGCATCGGGATCGTCGACCCGGCGGGGACGGAATCCCTCGCCGCCCGACAACCGCAGGCGGGCGGTCTTGCAGCGACGGCGTCGCCGCTCCCGATGGCTCCGGTACAGGTGATGCAGCACCTCGTCGACGGTGTCCTCGGCCATCTGACGGTAGGTGGTGAACTTCCCCCCGGTCACGGTGATGAGGCCGGACTGGGCGACGTCGACCTGGTGTCGTCGGGACAGATCGGCCGTGCGACCCGATTCGGCCTGCTTGACGAGCGGTCGGAGGCCCGACCAGACGCCCGTCACGTCATCGCGGGTGATCGTTGTCGTCAACGCCGAGTTGACGGCGCCGAGCACGTAGTCGAGATCGTCGTCGTTGGTCTGCGGGCCGTCGAGGTCGCCGACGAAATCGGTGTCCGTGGTGCCGATATAGCAGCGTTCGAACGTGCGGTCGGGCAATTCGCCCCACGGAATGAGGAACAGGCTGCGTTTGTCGCGCGGCACCGAGATGATCAGGGCGATGTCGTTGCGGACGAGCTCCCAGCGCACGGTGATGTGGACACCCTTCGCCGGTCGGAGCGTGTCGGGATCGATCCCCTCGTCGATGGTGCGGATTCGATCGGCCCACACGCCGGTCGCGGACACGACCGTACGGGCCCGCACCGTGACGCGTTCGTCACCCGTGTCGACCGACGCTCCGCGTACGGTCCCGTGCTCGTCCTTGACGAGATCGACGACCTCGCACCGGTTGGCCACGACCGCGCCATACCTGGCCGCCGTCCGCGCGACCGTCAAGGTGATGCGGGCATCGTCGGCTGCGGCGTCGTAGTACACGAACCCTGACGACAGCTTGTCCGCCGGCAGCGTCGGGCAGTGCGACAGCACTGCCGCCGCATCGAGTCGTCGATGTCGTCTGCCGATCCGCATCCCACCCGTGAGGTCGTACATCCACATCGCCGACCGGAGCGCCCTGGCGATGCGCGTCGAAACGGGTCCGTCCCGCGTGAGCACGGGAATGAGAAAGGGCAGAACCGACACCAGGTGTGGAGCGTTGCGGATCATGCGCTGGCGCTCGCGAAGGGCCTCGTAGACGAGTCGGATGTCTCCCTGCTGGAGGTATCGCAGGCCGCCGTGGATCAACTTGGAGCTCTTCGACGAAGTCCCGGACGCGAAGTCGTCGCGCTCGACCAGCGCGACCGAGAGACCTCGCGACGCAGCGTCGAGCGCCACCCCGACGCCGGTGATCCCGCCGCCGATCACCAGGACATCGAACTCCCGGCGGCGGAGGTGCCGGAGCATCTCGCCCCGCCGGAACGGGAGCGGGTCGGCGGGGGTCGGCATGCGACGGAGCTTACGGGCTGGGCCCGCGGGCCGCCGAGCGACGCACGGAACGAGGCGCGCGGCGGCCTTCGTGGATCAGCTCGTGGTACGAGCTCGTGGTGCCGCCGCGATCGCTCGTTCGCACGAGTTGCAGATTCGCAATCGGTGCGCCTACTGTCGAAGACGTGCGGTCACCGGTCGAGCTCGCCGACGCCTTTCGAGCGCAAGGTTTGAAGATCACGCCCCAGCGTCAGCTCTTGTTCCGGCTGCTGCACGACAACACCGCTCACCCGACGGCCGACGCGCTGTACGCCCAAGCGAGCGAGCGGATGCCCGGCATCTCGCTGCGCACCGTGTACCAGACGCTGACCGATCTGACGGCGATGGGCGAGCTCCGTCAGGTCACGTTCGACAGCGGACCGGGCCACTTCGACCCGAATATCACCGATCACCACCACGCGGTGTGCGATTCGTGCGGTGCCATCGCCGACGTCTACGTCGACGGCACCGATCGGCTGGCGGTCGCAGGACTCGACGGGTTCAGCGCCGCATCCGCCTCGATCGTGTTCCACGGCTCGTGCACGAGCTGTTCCCCAGGGAACGACTCGGCGTCAGCATCGTCGTCCTCGTCCTCGTTCACAGGAAGGAACGCCGGCCCGAGCCAGAAGTAACCGCCAACCTCACTCGCGAGCACGCGACCGTTCACGACCCGTACCCACGATCGAACCCGCGATCACCCGTTCCACTTCATCATCACGTCACTTCATCATCACGTCACTTCATCATCACGTCACTTCATCATCACGTCACTTCATCATCACGTCACTTCATCATCAAGGAGCACCAATGACCGACCAAGACGACGCCTGGGAAATCAACGACAACGAGAAGCGGTGCCCCGTGATGCACGGGCCCAACGCCGCCCATGCAGCGACCGGGGCCATGTCGAACCAACACTGGTGGCCGAATCAGTTGAACCTGAGAATGCTCCACCAGAACCATCCGGAGTCGGATCCGATGGGCGACGACTTCGACTACGCCGAGGAGTTCAAGACCCTCGACTACGAGGGTCTGAAGCAGGACCTCCGCACCCTGATGACCGACTCCCAGGACTGGTGGCCGGCCGACTACGGCCACTACGGCCCACTGTTCATCCGGATGGCGTGGCACAGCGCCGGCACCTACCGGATCGAGGACGGCCGCGGCGGCGGCGGCAACGGCACACAACGCTTCGCGCCCCTCAACAGCTGGCCCGACAACGGCAACCTCGACAAGGCGCGAGCGCTCCTGTTGCCGATCAAGCAGAAATACGGCCGCAAGATCTCGTGGGCCGACCTGATGCTGCTCGCCGGCAACGTCGCGATCGAGTCGATGGGAGGCCCGACGTTCGGCTTCGGTGGCGGTCGTGCGGACGTGTGGGCGCCCGAGGAGGACATCTACTGGGGCCCTGAGACCACCTGGCTCGGTGACGAGCGCTACAGCGGCGACCGCGAGCTCGCCGACCCACTGGGTGCGGTTCAGATGGGCCTGATCTACGTGAACCCGGAGGGCCCGAACGGCAACCCGGATCCGCTCGCATCGGCGCGCGACATCCGAGAGACGTTCGCCCGCATGGCGATGAACGACTACGAGACCGTCGCTCTCGTCGCCGGTGGGCACACCTTCGGAAAGATGCACGGCGCCGGCGACCCCGACCTCGTCGGTCCCGAACCCGAGGGAGCGCCGATCGAGCAGCTGGGTCTCGGCTGGAAGAACGCGTTCGGCAGCGGAAAGGGCGTCGACTCGACCACGAGCGGTCTGGAGGGTGCGTGGACTGCCACGCCGATCACCTGGGACAACAGCTACTTCGACACCCTGTTCGGCTACGAGTGGGAGTTGACCGAGAGTCCAGCCGGTGCGAAGCAGTGGGTGGCCTCGAGCCCGGAGGCGCAGGGCACCGTGCCCGACGCCCATGATCCGTCGCGAACACATGCGCCGGTCATGTCGACGGCCGACATGGCGCTGCGGATGGATCCGGTGTACGAGCCGATCTCTCGGCACTTCCACGAGAACCCCGCCGAGCTCGCCGATGCGTTCGCTCGAGCGTGGTTCAAGCTGCTCCACCGCGACATGGGTCCCGTCGTGCGGTACCTCGGTCCCGAGGTCCCCGACGAGGAGCTGATCTGGCAGGATCCGGTTCCCGCGGTCGACCACGAGCTGATCGGCGACGCCGACATCGCTGCGCTGAAGTCGAAGCTCTTGGGGTCCGGGCTCAGCATCTCCGAGCTGGTATCGACCGCGTGGGCGTCGGCGTCGACGTTCCGCAACAGCGACAAGCGCGGCGGCGCCAACGGCGCTCGCATCCGGCTCGCCCCGCAGAACGACTGGGAGGTCAACAACCCGCCCGAGCTGCGCCGCATCCTCCAGACCCTCGAAGGTGTGCAGGCCGAGTTCAACGCGTCGGGCACGACGGTGTCGCTCGCCGACCTGATCGTGCTCGGCGGGTGCGCCGCGGTGGAGGCAGCTGCCAAGAAGGCCGGCCACGACGTCACGGTTCCGTTCTCACCGGGGCGCACCGACGCATCGGCGGAGCAGACCGACGCCGACTCGTTCGCGCCGCTCGAACCGACCGCTGACGGGTTCCGCAACTACGTCGGCAAGGGCCACGACCTGCCCGCCGAGCACCTCATGGTCGATCGTGCCCAGCTGTTGTCGCTGAGCGCGCCCGAGATGGCGGTGCTCGTCGGCGGCATGCGCGTGCTGAACGCGAACGCCCACGGATCGGGTCACGGTGTCTTCACCGACCGGGCCGAGACCCTCAGCAACGACTTCTTCGTGAATCTGCTCGACCTCGGCACGGAGTGGAAGCCGACCTCGGAGTCCGAGGACGTCTTCGAGGGTCGCGACCGGGCGAGCGGCGACATGAAGTGGACCGGAACCCGTTGTGATCTCGTCTTCGGGGCGAACTCGCAGTTGCGAGCGATCGCCGAGGTCTATGCGTCGTCCGACTCGGAGTCGAAGTTCGTGAACGATTTCGTCGCGGCGTGGAACAAGGTGATGAACCTCGATCGCTTCGACCTCTCCTGATCAGTCCCTGCGATCGCGACGAGCGGCCCCGGTCGGCGCCACTTCGGTGGTGCCGCCGGGGCCGTCGGCGCGCCCGACCCACCCACTTCTCTCCACGGAGGAATCGATGTCCCGTCTGAGCGGCTCCAAGACGTACGAGAACCTGTCCGAGGCGTTCGCGCGCGAGAGCCAGTCCAACCTCCGATATCTCTGGTTCGCCCAGAAGGCCGATGTCGAGGGCCATCCCGAGACCGCCGCGCTGTTCCGGTCCGTGGCTGACGGCGAGACCGGTCATGCGCATGGGCTCCTCGAGTTCCTCGCCGAGGTCGGCGACCCGTTGTCCGGAGGTTCGATCGGCGACACGGAGGAGAACCTCCGGGCGTCCATCGCCGGAGAGAGGTACGACTCCGACCAGATGTATCCGAGCTTCGCCGAGACGGCGCGCGACGAGGGCTTCGACGAGATCGCCGAGTGGTTCGAGACGCTCGCCCGCGCTGAGCAGGGCCACGCCGTCCGCTTCCAGCAGGGTCTCGAGTCCGGTTCGTGAGCCGTCTCGGTCCCGCCACCGACACGATGGTGGTCAGCGGCGCGATCGCGACGTGGTCGAGCCTTCGGGGTGCGCCCGCGCCCGACCGCCGCACGCAGTGGTCACGATGACCGTCACGTACGACGCGAGCGACCCGGCGTACCTCGACGAGGCGTCGGTGCGGCACGAGCTGAGCCGAGTCTTCGACCTCTGTCACGGGTGCCGGTTGTGCGTGGAGTACTGCACCTCGTTCCCGACGCTGTTCGAAATGATCGACCGCTTCGACGATCCCGAAGCCGGTCGGCTCACTCCCGCTCAGCAGGACGAGGTCGTCGACGAGTGCTTCCAGTGCAAGCTCTGCCACGTCCATTGCCCGTACCGTCCCGAGCTGCACGAGTGGCAGGTCGACTTCCCCCGCTTGATGTTGCGCGCCCAAGCGATGCGTCGCGCGAGCGGCCAGCAGCCGATCGGACGCCGAACGACCACCCGCATCCTCGGGTGCACCGACCAGCTGGGCAGGGCGGCGACCGCCATGTCGGCGACCCGCAGGATCATCGACGCCAGGGAGGGTTCGGCCACGCGCCAGGTGGTCGCCAAGATCGCCGGTGTGTCGTCGATCCGCATGTTGCCGCCCCACGCCCGGCAGCGCTTCTCGACCTGGTTCGAGCGGCGGACCAGTCGGCTGACCGCTGATCGACAGGGTCGGGTCACCATCTTCGCGACCTGCCATGTGGAGTACGGCGACACTCGAATCGGTTCGGATCTCGTCGGCGTCTACGAGCGCAACGGCATCGAGTGTGCCAACTCAAGTGCGGGATGCTGCGGCGCCGCGTGGCTCCACGCCGGCGAGATCGGTCGGTTCGCGAAGGTCGCCGAGCGGAACGTCGCGACCCTGGCGGCCGAGGTGCGGCTCGGCGGCGCGATCGTCGTGCCCCAACCGACCTGCGGGTACGTGCTGAAACAGGACTACCTCGGCCATGTCCGCCCGTCGATGCAGGCGGATGCCGCCTTCGTGGCCGAACACACCTACGACGCCGCCGAGTACCTCATGAAGGTGCACGGTGCCGACGACACCGAGCTCGACCTCGCCTTCGGCGGCGAGGTCCCCTCGCAGGTCATCCATCATGTGGCCTGTCCTCTCCGTGCCCAGCACATCGAACGTGCATCCCGCGATCTGATGGAGTTGACCGGTGCCGCGGTGGAGCTCGTCCAGCAGTGCTCGGGCGTAGCCGCGATGTGGGGCTGGCGCGCCGAGAACGAGGAGATCTCGATCCCGATCGCGAAGCAGCTCGGCGAGCAGGTCGTCCGAGCCGGCGCCGATCGTCCCGGCAGCGTGGTCACCGGCGATTGCAGCCTTGCCAACACGGCGATCGCCGAGCAGACCGGCGCCCAGCCATGCCATCCGATCCAGCTCGTCGCCCGCGCGTACGGCATCCCGGGCGACGCCTGACCTCAGGCTGGGGCAGCGCTCGATCTCGTCGCGCCGTTCGGGTGGGTACCGGCGGTCCCGACCCGACCGATAACGCTGTGTTCACACGAACCTCTGGCGTTCGGACCATGTCCGTTCTAGTCTCCCGAACGACCGATGATTTCGTCCACGGGGGGCAACGTGTCAGCACACGAACTGGAATGGAGAATGCTGGGAGCCTGTCGCGGCCTCGATGCCAGCGTCTTCTACCCGGACAACGACGACGAGGCCGAGATCGCCAAGCAGGTGTGTCAGGAATGTGGCGTCCAGCAGGCATGTCTCGAGTTCGCACTGGCGCGACGCGAGAAGGTCGGCGTCTGGGGCGGTGCCACCGAACGGGAACGTCGTCGCATCCTGCGACAGCGACGTCGAACCGCCTGATCGTGTCGGTCGACGTTCGGGGCGGCCCGCCGGCCGCCGGTTAGCCTCCTGTCGCATGTCCACGATCGACGATCACGGCGGGTGGCCCGCGCTGCTCGCCGACCTCCTCGACCGCAACCACCTCACCGCCGAACAAGCTCGTGCCGCGATGAACACGATCCTGGCCGGGGACGCAACTCCGGCTCAGCTCATCGGGTTCGTGGTCGCGCTGCGGGCCAAGGGCGAGAGCGCAGCCGAGCTGTCCGGACTCCTCGATGCGGTGCTCGAGCACGCGTCGATCGTGCCGTTGACCGATGCGCAACGCGACGCCGCTGTCGACATCGTGGGCACCGGGGGCGATCAGTCGCACTCGATCAACGTCTCGACGATGGCAGCGATCGTCACAGCGGGAGCGGGGGTGCCGGTCTGCAAGCACGGAGCGCGAGGTGCCTCCTCGAAGTGCGGGACCGCCGACGTGCTCGAAGAGCTCGGTGTCGACATCGAACTCGGGCCAGAAGGCGTGCGGCACTGCGTCGAGACCGCCGGCATCGGATTCTGTTTCGCCCCGTCGTTCCACCCCGCTTTCCGCTTCGCAGCGCCGTCGCGCCGCGAGATCGGCATCCCGACCGTGTTCAACCTGCTCGGGCCGATGGCCAATCCCGGTCGCGTCCGGCGCCAGGTGATCGGAGTCGCGAACGCGGCCTTCGCGGAGCGGATGGTCGAGACGTTGCGAACCCATGGTTCGATCCATGCCTGGGTCGTGCACGGCGGTGGGCTCGACGAGCTCACCACGACCGGACCGAGCCAGGTGATCGAGTTGCGCGGCGGTGAGATCCATCACTTCACGATCGATCCGGCCGAACTCGGGTTCAGTCGTGCCCACCACGACGATCTCGTCGGTGGGGACCGCGCCCACAACGCGGAGGTCGTCCGTCGGGTGCTGGCGGGCGAACGCGGCGCACATCGCGACATCGTCGTGCTCAACGCGGGGGCCGGGCTGCTGGTCGGCGGCGCAGTCGACTCCCTGTCCGACGGTGTCGACCGGGCGGGCGCGGCCATCGATGGCGGCGAAGCGGCGGCGGTGCTCGAGCGGTTCGTCGCGGCATCGCAGGAAGCGGCGGACTGAGGATCGTGCCGTTCGACGGGGACGACTGGGCGATTCGCGTTCCCGCATCGTCCGCCAACATCGGTGCGGGCTTCGACGTGTTGGGTATGGCACTGACACTGCATGCACTCGTGGGCCCCGGAACGGCTCCGATCGGCGCCGAGCAGGTCGACGCGCACCACCCGGCGACCATCGCGTTCACGCGCGCCGGCGGCGCAGGCCGACTGTGGGTCCGGTCACCGATCCCCATGGGACGCGGCCTCGGGTTCAGCGGAGCGGTGCGCGTCGGCGGCGCGGCCGCAGCCGTGGTGCAGCGCCTCGGACCTGCTGGGCTCTCGGGCGAGGACGGCGTCGCCGAGGTGCTCGCCGTCGCGTCCGATCTCGAGGGCCACGCCGACAATGCAGCGGCGTCCCTGACGGGCGGGATCGTGGTAGCCACCTCCGGTCGCGTCGTCCGCGTTCCGATGGCATTCGATCCGTCCGTGGTCGTGTGGATCCCCGCCGCCGGCACAACCTCGACCGATCGCTCGCGTGCGACCCTGCCGGCGATGGTTCCCAGGGAGGACGCGGTGTTCAACCTGGGACGTGTCGCCGCGTTCGTGGCGGCATGCGGGCTCGGCGACGTCGATCTCCTGCGGTTGGCGACCGACGACCGCCTCCATCAGCGCATACGGCTCGAACGGGAACCCGGGTCGGCCGGCGCGATGCAGGCCGGGCTCGACGCCGGTGCCTGGGCGACCTGGTTGTCGGGCAGTGGCCCGACGGTCGCGATGCTCTGCGAGTCGAGTCGCGTCGGCGAGGTCGCGTCGGCGCTCCCGGCGACCGGACACGTCAAGCTGCTCCACATCGATCACGAAGGTGCCACGGTGACGGAGATCGGCGCGCTGCTCGACCCGATCGATGAGGCGGTGCCCGACGTCACCGGCGGAGGGGCACCCGGGGGAGTGTCGAGCGCGTCGACCGGCCCGGCGGGGTCGCCCGCCTCGTAGAGCGGGGCTGCGAGCCGCGGCATCTCGTCGCTGATCGCGATCGGGAAGCCCCACCTGCCCGTGCAGCTGACGATCTCCAGTCGGGCGGCATGGCGATCGAAGAACTTGGCCAGGCAAATGGCCTCGTCGATGTGGCGACGGTGGAGCGGCCGATCCGGTGGCGTGGCATCGGGCGGGTCGACCGGGAGTGCTCGACCGACCTCGCCCGAGATGGCGGTGTCGATGAGCCGGCCACCGTCGAGCGTCCAGGTGGTGTCGCCGCGACGGACCACGCATCGTTCGGCGTCTCGCAACGCACGGGTCAGCCGCTCGCGGCGGACCGCGCCGAGGAGCGCCGACAGGCGGTCGCGCACCATGGCGGCCTCCTCGAACCGCTGCGCTGCCGCCAGTTCACTCATCCGGGCGGTCAGGCGTGCCGTGATCGCCTGAGGTTGACCGGTCATCGCCCGTACTGCGGCGATGACCGCCAGGTCGTAGACGGACCGGTCGGCGACACCGGCACACGGACACTGGCTGACACCCAGCTGGGCTGCACCGCACGGCGTGGCGTCGGGCGGCGCGGTGTAACTCATCGACAACCGGGCGGTGCACCTCCGCAGCGGGAGCGCCGACTGGAGTGCCTCGACGACGAGGTTCGCCGTGGTCCGCGACGACAGCGGCCCGAGATGCACCCCCTTCGCCGACGGTTCCTTGACGACGGCGAGTCGGGGCCATGCCGCGTCGACGTCGAGACGCACGTAGCAGTACTTCTCCACGCGCGTGCCGGCTCGGTTGTAGCGCGGCAACATGCGCGCGATCAGACGGGTCTCGATGACCTCGGCCGACAGCGCGTCGGGCAGTTCGAGATGCCGAACCTGCTGCATCTCGCGGAGCATCGGCCCGATCCGGCGTCGATCGTCGCGCCCGAAGTACGAGCGGACTCGTTGGCGCAGGTTCGTCGCCTTGCCGACGTAGAGCACCTCGTCGCGGTGGCCGCAGAACAGGTAGACACCCGGGGTGCGCGGCAGCGTCGCCGTCATGGTCAGCTTGCGTGCCTGGGGATGACCGGCGAGCTTGGCGAGCAACACGAGGTCGTCGAGGCCGAGGACGCCGAGACCGGCCGCGCGTTCGATCAGCAGGTGAAGAAGATCGGTCGTCGCCAGCGCATCGTCGAGGGCGCGATGGGTGGGCGTGTGATCGAGCCGGAGCCGCGAGGCGAGGGTCGAGAGCTTGCAGTTCGGGACCTCGTCGCGCAGGAGGCGTCGTGAGAGTGCAGCGGTGTCGACGACGGTCGGTCGGTACTCGGCTCGCCCGTCTCGTGCGAGCGCGGCGCGCACGAACCCGAGGTCGAACGCAGCGTTGTGAGCGACGAACACCGAATCTCCGAGGAAGTCCATCAGGGTGCCGAGGACCGTCTCGATCCGCGGGGCGGTGCGCACCACGGCATCGGTGAGCCCGGTGAGGACCGTGATCTGCGGCGGGATCGCACGCCCGGGGTTGACCAACGTGTGGAAGGTGCCGAGACACTCGCCCCCGCGCACCTTGACGACACCGATCTCGGTGATCGTGTCGTCGTTGCGGCTCCCACCGGTGGTCTCCAGATCGAGCACGCAGAACGTGGCTTCGCGCAACGGCGTTCCCAGGTCTTCGAAGCTGCGCTGTCCCAACATCGGAGCCGACATGGCGACCGATCCAATCACGAACATGTGTTCGCGTCAAGAACGTGTGTTCGACACCGGGTCCGGACCCTCGGGTTACGCTGCCGACATGGAGTCCGTCGAGATCGACCACCGGCATCTCCGGTCGGCGCTCGAGTTCGCTGTGCTCATGGCCCGCGAGGGCCGCAAGTTCAAGCCTCCGATGAAGTACCCCAAGGGCCTCGATCGCTTCATCAAGATGAGCCGGATCCCGGTCGCTTCGCTCGCCACCATCCGTCGGCTCGTCGAGGACGACGAGGTGTTCCGCGGCCGGATCGCGGCCGGAGCGCTCCCCGAGCTGGTCGATCCGGTCGGGAAGCTGTGGCTCGAACGACCCGACGGCTGGACCGACGAGATCCGGCGACTCGTCGTCGAGGCCGACGCTGCAGCGGAGGCCGCCGACGCCGCGAAGCAGCTGACGCGGGCCGAGAGGCGTCGCGACGCAGCTGAGCAGGCAGCGGCGCGCACACGTGCCGAGCTCGTGGTCGCCCAGGAGATGATCGCTGATCGTGACGAGGTGATCGACGGTCTGCGCGCTGACGTGGTCAAGCTGAACGAATCACTCGTCGAACTTCGGGGCCAGCTCGTCGACACACGCAACGAGGTGCGCCACGCCCGCGACCGCGAGGCCGCTGCGATCGGCAAGCTCGCGGCGGCCGAGGCCGCCCGCGACCGGGCCGTCGAGTCGCGGGGCCGGGCCGAAGTAATTCGCGATGACGTGCTCGCCGACCGTGCGGTACTGGCGGCCGAACGCTCCGAGCTCGCCCGTCTCGCCGCTGCCGCCGAGCAGCTCGCCGAGCAACTCGCCGGCCTCGCGTCGCCGCCCGCGTCCGGCGCGCCGGCGCCGGTGAAACGCAAGGCGCTTCCGATGCCCGGTGGTGTGCTCGGCGACTCCTCCGCCGCGGCAGAGCATCTCCTGCGGTCGGGGGCATCGGTTGTGGTCGACGGATACAACGTGGCCAAGTTGGCGTGGCCCGGGCTCGATCTGGAAGGGCAGCGAGTCGTGGTGCTCGACGCGATCGAGAACCTGGCCCGTCGATTCGGGAGCGACATCACGGTGGTCTTCGACGGCGCCGATGTGGTCGGCGCCGCCGCCGACGGCCGCCGGATCGTTCGGGTGGTGTACTCGCCGGCCGACGTGATCGCCGACGACCTGATCCGTGACGAGGTACGGCGGCTGCCGCCCTCCCGGCCGGTCGTCGTGGTGACCAATGATCACGAGATCGTTCGCGACGTTCGTGCGATGGGCGCCAACACGCTCTCGAGCGATCAGCTGATCGCGCTGATGCGCTGAGCGGCTCGACGTCGCGGGCGTGAGCGTCGTCGGTGGGTGCGGTGTCGGGCGGCGTCAGCTGCCGCGCGCTGCGATCTTGGCCTTCTTGGCCAGTCGCTTGGCCGTGCGGCCGGTCGGCTCGAGGTGGCGATGATCGAGATCGCCGAGCTCGCCACCGTTCGTGAACAGCACTCGGTAGCGCTGCCAATTGAAGCCGTTGGCGAGGATGACCTTGCCGTCGGTTCCGGCCGGCACGGTCGTGCGACCATTGGTCGGGAGATCGACGACGGCCCGCACGGTGTCGCCGATCTTCAGATCGATCTGGCCCTCGTGGGGTGTGGCGAGCGCGTGGGGCTTCCAGAACTGCACGGCGACAGTCTGCCGGATCACGACCCTTCCGTGCACGTCCGTGCACGTCCGTGCACGTCCGTGACCGATCGCCCGTCGGACCCACCCGGTCGGCTGACGGTCGAACCACCCCGTCGAACCACCCCGTCGAACCACCCCGGTCGAACCATCCCGGTCGAATCGCCGGTCGAATCGCCGGTCGAATCGCCGGTCGAATCGCCGGTCGAATCCCTCGTTCGTGCTCGCGATCGGAACACGGTCGGATGATCGTCGTGTGGTCGGTCGGGCCTCCCGCGCGGGGCGAGGTCACCTGGATCGGCCGCCGGTAGAGTTGTGGCCCTGTGAAATCTTCGGTCGAACCCCTCGAGGGGAACAAAGTCAAGCTGTACGTCGAGGTCGACGAGTCCGAGTTCGACAAGGACATCGATCAGGCCTTCCGCACGATCGCCCGTGAGGTCAAGCTGCCGGGATTCCGTAACGGCAAGGTGCCGCGCCGGGTGCTCGAGGCCCGGATCGGCATCGGCCCAGCTCGCGAACAGGCGCTCCGCGACGGCATCCCCGCCTACCTCAGCAAGGCCGTGCGCGAGCACGATGTCGATCTGGTGGCGACGCCAGAGGTCGAGATCACCGGCGGCCAGGACGACGGATTGGTCGAGTTCGAAGCTGAGTGCGAGGTGCGTCCGGAGATCACGGTGCCGGGCTACGCCGGGCTGCGGATCGAGCTCGACTCGCCATACCCGTCCGACGAGGAGCTCTCGGAGGCACGCGACGCCGAACTGCGCCAGGGTGGCACCCTCGCCGACGTCGACCGTCCGGCCGAGATCGGCGATTTCCTCACCATCGATCTCGCCGCGACCCGCGACGGCGAGGAGGTCATGGGGCTCAACACGGAGGACTGGTCATACGAGCTCGGCCAGGGCTGGGTCGCGGAAGATTTCGACGAGCGACTGACCGGTGCCACGGCGGGCGACGTGCTCACCTTCACCACCACGCCGAAGGGCACCGAGGACGAAGCCGATTTCACGGTCACGGTCACCTCCGTCCAGGCGCTGGAGCTGCCCGAGCTGACCGACGAGTGGGTCGCCGACAACACCGGCGAGTTCGAGACGGTGGCCGAGTGGGAGGCGTCGATCCGAGAGCGACTCACCGAGCGCAAGCTCGGCGGCGTACGCCAGCAGGTGATGGGCAAGCTCACCGAGGCCTTGGTCGGTCTGGTCGAGATCGAGGCACCGGAGTCGATGGTCCGCGCCGAGATGCAGAACCGGGCCCAGAACATGGCGCAGCAACTCCAGATGCAGGGCATCGATCTCCAGGCGTGGCTGTCTGCGACCGGCCAGGATGCCCAGCAGTTCGTCGAGGGCACACGGCCCCAGGCGGAGCAGGCCGTCAAGGCAGATCTCGCCCTCCGCGCAGTCGCCATCGCCGAGGCCGTCGAGGTCGGCGACGGCGACATCGAGATGGAGTACGCACGGATGGCCATGCAGTACGGCCAGAAGGCCAAGGACATCCGCAAGATGTACGAGCGCAACGACGCCGTCCCCGAGCTGATGGCCCAGATCCGCAAGTCGAAGGCGATGGACTGGTTGCTGCACCACGTCGAGATGGTCGATCACACCGGAGCCCAGATCGATCGCGACCTCGTCCTCGGCCATACTCATGACGACGGCGACGAGCACCACGGCGACGAGCACCACGGCGACGACCACCACGGCGACGAGCACCACGGCGACGAGCACCACGGCGACGACCACGACCGGCACGACCACGACCGGCACGACCAGCACGACGACATTGCGGAGAAGGACTGACCATGAACCTCGAGGCCACCAACTACCTGGTCCCCAACGTCGTCGAGACGACGAGCCGCGGCGAACGGGCGTACGACCTCTACAGCCGACTGCTGAAGGACAACATCATCTTCCTGCAGACACCGATCGACGACCAGATCGCGTCGCTGCTCTGCGCCCAGCTCGTCCACCTCGAGTCGGAGAACCCAGAGAAGGACATCAACATCTACATCAACAGCCCCGGCGGTGACATCACGGCGCTGTTCGCGATCTACGACACGATGCAGTTCATCCGCAACGACATCGCGACGATCTGCCTCGGTCAGGCGGCATCGGCGGCCGCCGTGCTGCTCGCCGCGGGCACCAAGGGAAAGCGGCTCGCCCTGCCTCACAGCCGGGTGCTGCTGCACCAGCCCTACGGTCAGGTGGGCTACGGCCAGGTCACCGATCTCGAGCTCGCCGCCGCCGAGATCCTGCGGATGCGTGACCTGCTCGAGCAGATCCTCGCCCATCACACGGGGCAGCCCCTCGAGAAGATCCACACCGACACCGACCGCGACTTCGTGCTCGAGGCAAACGATGCGCTGGAATATGGCATCATCGACACGGTGATCTCGTCACGCGACTCGGTCGACCGGTCGTCGGCGATCCGCTGACCGCCCGGTCCGCTGACACCAGGGTCGCGTTCACTAACGTCGGCGCAACGTTCGAAAGGGGGCGACACACATGGCGAAGTTCGGAGACACGGGGGAGCTCCTCAAGTGCTCGTTCTGTGGGAAGTCCCAGAAGCAGGTCAAGAAGCTGATCGCAGGGCCGGGTGTCTACATCTGCGACGAATGCATCGACCTGTGCAACGAGATCATCGAAGAGGAGCTGACCGACACCGGCGAGCTGACCTTCGACCAGTTGCCCAACCCGCGCGAGATCCGCGAGTTCCTCGACGACTACGTGGTCGGCCAGGACGACGCCAAGAAGATCCTCTCCGTCTCGGTCTACAACCACTACAAGCGCATCCAGTATCAGCAGCAGACCGGCATCGGCCGGCGCGACGACGTCGAGTTGCAGAAGTCGAACATCTTGATGCTCGGCCCGACCGGCTGCGGCAAGACCCACCTCGCACAGACGTTGGCTCGCATGCTCAACGTGCCCTTCGCCGTCGCCGACGCGACCGCGCTCACCGAGGCCGGCTACGTCGGCGAAGACGTCGAGAACATCCTGCTCAAGTTGATCCAGGCGGCCGACTTCGACACGAAACGCGCCGAGACCGGCATCGTCTACATCGACGAGATCGACAAGATCGCCCGCAAGAGCGAGAACCCGTCGATCACCCGCGACGTGTCGGGCGAGGGCGTGCAGCAGGCGCTCCTGAAGATCCTCGAGGGCACCCAGGCGTCCGTGCCGCCGCAGGGTGGCCGCAAGCACCCGCACCAGGAGTTCATCACGATCGACACGACCAACGTGCTGTTCATCCTTGGTGGTGCCTTCGCAGGGCTGGAATCGATCATCGAACAGCGGATCGGTCAGCAAGGTGTCGGGTTCCATGCCACGGTCAAGTCGAAGGCCGACCGCGATCCGGGCGAGCTGTTCGCCAAGGTGCTGCCCGAAGACCTCGTGAAGTTCGGAATGATCCCCGAGTTCATCGGCCGCCTCCCGATGGTCGGTGTGGTGCGATCGCTCGACAAGGCGGCGCTGGTCGAAATCCTGACCGAGCCGAAGAACGCGCTGGTCAAGCAGTACCAGAAGGTGTTCGCATTCGAGGACGTCGAGCTCGAGTTCTCCGACGACGGCCTCCAGGCGATCGCCGACCTGGCGATCCTGCGCGGCACGGGTGCCCGAGGGCTGCGTGCGATCCTCGAAGAGGTGCTGCTCAACACGATGTACGACCTGCCCGGCCGCACCGACATCGGCAAGGTGGTCATCGACGACGAGACGGTCCGTGAGAAGACCAATCCGACCCTGGTGCCTCGCAAGAGCTCGTCGTCCCGTCCCCGCCGAGCAGCCAGCTGACCGCCGAGCGGCGGGGGCAGCTCGTTCACCATGGATTTCGCGGCCGCGCTCGCGTATCTGGACGATCACGCGTCGTACGACAAGACCGGGCGCATCGACAGTCCATCGGTCGAGCCGATCGCCCAACTGTGCGCGGCGATGGGCGACCCACACCTCGTCCAACCCGTCATCCACGTGACCGGCACCAACGGCAAGGGTTCGACGGTGCAGATGATCAGTCGCCTCCTGATCGCGCAGGGCCTGACGGTCGGCACCTACACCAGCCCTCACCTCGAGCGGATCAACGAGCGGATGAAGCGCAACGGCGAACCGATCTCCGACGAGGACTTCGCCGACCAGATCGCCGGGATCGCTGCGATCGAAGGGCTCGTCGGGGTCCGTCCGACCTACTTCGAAGCGGTCACTGCGGCTGCCTTCCGGTGGTTCGCCGACGTCGCCGTCGACGTCGCCGTGGTCGAGGTGGGCATGCTCGGCCGGTGGGATGCCACGAACATCGTCGACGCCCAGGTCGCCGTCATCACCAACATCGCGCTCGATCACACCGAGTTCGCGGGTCCGTCGCTGTCCGACATCGCCACGGAGAAGGCGGGGATCATCAAGCCGGGAAGCGCCGCCGTGATCGGAGAGACCGATCCGTCGCTGGTCCAGATCTTCCGCGACGAGGGTGGCGCCGCGAACCTGGTGCGCGGCGAAGACTTCGAGACCCGTGACAACTCGCTCGCCGTCGGCGGGCGGGCCCTCGACCTCCGCACGCCGACGACCATCTACTCCGACGTGTTCCTGCCCCTCCACGGCGCCCACCAAGGCGACAACGCCGCAGTGGCGCTGACGGCCGTCGAGACGTTCTTCGCCTCACCGCTCGCCGAGGATGTCGTCCACGAGGGGTTCGCCAACGTCGAGATGCCGGGCCGGTTCGAGGTCCTCGGGGTGCAGCCGTTGACGATCATCGACGGGGCCCACAACCCGCCGGGCGCCGATGTGTGTGCCGAGGTGTTCTTCGGTGATTTCCACCCCGACGGTCGTCGAGTCCTCGTGGTCGGTACCTTGAGAGACCCGGGCGAGATGCTCGCGGCGCTGCGAGCCGACGAGTTCGACGTGGTCCACGCATGCACCGCTCCGTCCCCGCGTGGCGTTCCCGGTTCGACCGTGGCGCGGGCGGCTCGCGAGCTGGGGTGCGACGAGGTGTATGTCCACGACTCGGTCGACGCCGCATGCAGGTCGGCCATGCAGTACGCCGACGGTGACGATGCGATTCTCGCCAGCGGCAGCATCTATGTGGCGGGCGCCGCCAGACCGGCCCTGCGCAAGTACGCCAACTGATCCGCCTCGACGAAGGGGATCAGGTGTCGTGACACGATCGCGTCAGTCGGCGACGATGGGGTCATGACCCGTCGGGACGATGACGATCTACCGATCCGCTTCCATCCGCTGTCGAACGGGGAGTACGCACCGCTGCCGCGTTCGAAGGTCGTGGCCGAGGCGATGCGGCGCACGTTCGACGCGGCCGACACCAACGCGCGTCGGCTCGGGATCAGTCGCCGTGCGTTTCTGCAGAGCGCGGCGGGGATGGCGACGACGCTCACCGCCCTCGCCGCGTGCAACAGGGAGCAGCGGACCGCAACCTCGTCGACCCATCCGTCGAGCAGTTCGACGACCGGTCCGACGGGTGCCTCACCCGGGTCGTCGATCGCGAGTGGGCCGTCATCGACGGTCCCCGTCGGCACTGGCGGCACGTTCGAGTTGCCGCCGGAGGCGACGATCGACGAGGGAGTGGCGTCGACCGTCCTCGCAGGTTCCGACGGCGACCTGATCGTCGACGTGCAGACCCATCTGCTCGATCTGCCCGCGGGAACGACCACCGGGTTCGGGTCAGGGTTCCCGCAAGCAGCCTGCGGCGATGATCTTGCCGCCTGCTTCGGCACCGATGTCTGGCTCGATCTCGTGCTCGGCGGCAGCGACACGACCGTCGCGGTGCTGTCGGCCATCCCGGTGGTCGCGGATCCCGACCCGTTGAGTGCCGGGGTGATGACGCGTGCCCGCCACGAGGCCGAAGCGATCGGATGCAGCGAACGCGTCCTGATCCAGGGCCACGCGACTCCCTCGCTCGGGACACTCGGTGCCGCGCTCGAAGCGATGGAGGCGACCGCATCCGAGTTCGACATCGCCGCATGGAAGGCGTACACCCACGAAGGGCCGGCTTGGCGACTCGACGACGAGACCGGCACTGCGTTCTTGAACCAGGTTCGCGATCTCGGGCAGACGGTCGTGTGCATCCACAAGGGGCTCGGCCCGGCAGCCGCATCACCCGTCGATGTCGGACCGGCCGCGGCGCAGCATCCCGACCTCGACTTCTGCATCTACCACTCAGGGTTCGAGACGGGGTTCACCGAGGCCGCCTACCCCGGGGTCGAGGCCGGGCTCGCGTCCGGCGGCGTCGATCGGCTGATCGCGTCGGTCGAGCAAGCCGGCGTCGGCCCGGGCAACAACGTCTACGCCGAACTCGGTTCGACCTGGTGGAACCTGATCCAACGCCCCGACGAAGCGGCCCACGTACTCGGCAAACTGCTGGTCGCGCTCGGCCCCGACCGTGTGCTCTGGGGCACGGACTCGATCTGGTACGGCTCGCCGCAGGCGCAGATCGAAGCCTTCCGGGCCTTCCAGATCAGCAGCGAATTCCAGGAACGATTCGGCTACCCAGCACTGACCGATGAGATCAAGGCCAAGATCCTCGGGTTGAACGCGGCTCGGATCTACCACATCGACCCGGCGGTCACGGCGTGCCAACTCGCGGTCGATGACCGAGCCGAGCTGCGTCGCCGGGTCGACGAGGTCGGCATCCACGGACCGACCACCGCCGCGGCCGCTGCTGCGACGTTCGCTCGCGAGCACCCCTGGTTCCGGTCCACCTGATGTCGGACGACCGACGCGCGGCACTGAGGCAGCACCGATCTGCATCGGATGGCCCGCAGCGCGACCACCACCTGGTTTCACGAGGGCGGCCGGGTGATCACCGTCGGGCCCCGATCGCACTGCCACGTGGACTCGCACCGAGGGCCGGCCGGAGGGGCCGCCGCGCCCGGACACCGGGCCGCGACGGGCGATGTGTGGAGGTCGTCGAGGCGCTTCCGATCACGGACCGCGATCGGCTCAGAAGATGCCCGCGAGCTCGAACACGAACACGATCGAGATCGCCCAGACGACGGGTGCGCCGAACACGATGGCCGCGAGGAGTCGGAGGGGGAGCGGGCGAGGCTCGTCCCGCCCGATCATCACCGAGCGGATGGCGTATGAGGTCCAATGGTCATCGTCATCGTCGGACGGGATCGCTGGAGTCGGTCTGGCGACGGCGCGGATCATCGCACCGATGGTGGGTGCGAGCCAGGGCAGCGCGACCACCCAGCGCGGCGCGCCCAGGGCGTCGATGGCCCAGATGACGAGCAACATCACGATGGCGCCGGGCACGACGACCAGTGCGAACGTGATGAGCGCTGCGACGTGGCGGCGCGCTGGCGACGTGCGCGTCCGCCACTTCGGTCCTCGGATCCACTCGTTGCGCTGTTCGATGACGGGGCACCGTACCCCGACGTCAGCGCACCGTGCAGGGCGGGTCCGACGCTCGTCGACCGCAGATAGCCTCCACGACCATGTCTGATCGGACCCTCGTCCTCCTGAAGCCCGACACCGTCGAGCGCAAGCTCGTCGGCCATGTGATCGCGCGATTCGAGTCGAAGAACCTCGACATCGTCGCGATGGACCTGCGTCAGCTCGACGGCGACACCCTGGCTCGCCATTACGAGGAGCACGTCGGCAAGGGGTTCTACGACGACCTCGTCGAGTTCATGAGCCGCGGCCCGGTCGTCGCGATGGTCGTCGAGGGCCCGGAGGACACGTGGGAGGTCGTCCGCAAGATGATGGGATCGACCAATCCGCGCACCGCCGAGCCCGGCACCGTCCGCGGCGATCTCGGCATCCTCTTCACCGAGAACCTCGTCCACGGCAGCGACAGCCTGGCCAGCGCCGAGCGGGAGATCGGCATCTTCTTCCCGAATCTGTAGCATCGTGAACGCGCGCGACACTGCAGTGGAGCGCACGGAACCGTTTCGCACGGAATCGAACCATTTCGTCGAGAGGAGGTCGACATGGCACGCAACAACCCCCTGAGCCTCGGGCGTGACCTCGCCATCGACCTCGGCACCGCCAACACGCTCATCTACGCCCGCGGTCTCGGGATCGTCCTCGACGAGCCCTCGGTCGTCGCGATCAACGTCAACGACGGTCGGCCGGTCGCAGTCGGCGTCGAGGCCAAGCGCATGATGGGTCGCACCCCGAACCACATCAAGGCGATCCGCCCCCTGAAGGACGGCGTGATCGCCGACTTCGAGGTGTGCGAGAAGATGCTGCGCTACTTCATCCAGAAGGTCCACGCGAGCAAGTGGTCCAAGCCTCGGATGGTGATCTGTGTGCCGTCGGGCATCACCGGGGTCGAGCAACGCGCCGTCCAGGACGCCGCCGAGTACGCCGGCGCCCGCAAGCCGGTCCACATCATCGAAGAGCCGATGGCTGCCGCGATCGGCGCCGACCTTCCCGTGCACGAGCCGAGCGGCAACATGATCGTCGACATCGGCGGTGGCACGACCGAGGTCGCCGTGATCTCCCTCGGTGGCATCGTCACGGCCCAGTCGGTCCGGGTGGCCGGTGACGAGCTCGACGAGGCGATCCTCCAGTACGTCAAGAAGGAGTACTCGCTCGCGATCGGAGATCGGACCGCCGAGGAGATCAAGATCCAGATGGGGTCGGCCTGGCCGTTGGAGGAGGAGCTCACGGCCGACATCCGTGGCCGCGACCTGGTCTCCGGGCTGCCGCGCACGATCCAGCTCACCACCGAACACGTTCGCGAAGCGCTCGCCGAGCCGGTGAGCGCCATCGTCGATGCGGTCAAGACCACCCTCGACAAGACGCCGCCCGAACTCGCCGCCGACATCATGGAGGACGGCATCACCCTCACGGGTGGCGGAGCGCTGCTCGGCGGACTCGACCACCGTCTCAACCACGAGACCGGTATGCCGATCCGGGTTGCAGCCGAACCGCTGTACAGCGTCGTGATCGGCTCCGGCCGGGCACTCGAGAACATCGACGCCATGCGGGGGCTGATGTCGCTCGGCGGCGACGACTGACGCTCGACGCTCGATGGCGATCTATTCCGCCGGCCGGCGTCGCACCATGGTCATCTTGCTGCTCACGTCGATCCTGCTCATCACGCTCGACCTGCGCGGCAATGCCGTCTTCAACGCCGCCCGATCGGGGTTCGAGTACGCGCTGCGACCGTTCGAGATCGCCGGCGAGGTGGTGACCCGCCCGATCTCGCGACTGTGGACCGGCATCGCCGAGGTCGACGATCTCGAACGTGAGAACCAGCGTCTCCAGGACGAGCTCGACGCCCTGAGCGGTGACCGCATCGCCGCTCAGAACGCGCTGATCGAGAATCGGGAGCTGAGGTCGCTGCTCGGTCTCGAATCGCTGGCGGCGTTCGATCGGGTCACCGGCGAGGTGATCGGTCAATCACCGAGCAACTTCGATCAGCGGGTCGAGATCGATCGTGGCTCGCTCGACGGCATCCGGGTCGGCATGCCCGTCATCAACAGTGCCGGGCTCGTCGGCAAGATCACCAACGTGTTTCCGGAGACGGCGATCGTCATGCTCGTCACCGATCCCCAGTACCACGTGCCTGTGAAGGTCGTGGCCGAGGTGTTCCCGACGCCGTCGACGTCGGTTCCCGACACGGTGCCGAGCGGGCTCGACGTCGGCGACGTCACCACGACGACCACGCCGTCCACGACGACCACCACCACGGTGCCCACCTCATCGACGACGCAGCCGCAGTTCTTCGACGCCGACGGGAACCCGGTCGACCTCCCCACGTCGTCCACCCCGACCCAGTCGACGACGTCGACCTCGTCGACGACCACGACGGTGGTCGAGCCGATCGATGTCACCCGGGAGACGGGACTGCTCGACGGATTCGGTGCCGATCGTCTTCCACGGGTGCGGTTCATCGCCGATTCGGTGCAGTTCGGGCGCGTCGAGATCGGCGACGCCGTGTTGACGTCGGGTGGCAGCGACAGCTTGGCGCCGCCCGGACTCCCCATCGGGACGGTCGCCAACGTGATCGAGAATCCCGGCACCGCCGGGCTCGAGCTCGAGGTCGACCTGAACGTCGATCTCGACCGCCTCAACTTCCTCACCGTCGTCCTCTACGTATCGCCCACCGAGGCGCCCGCGCTCCAATGACGGGATCTCCTCCGACCGGGGCCGGGGCGATCGGCGACACGTCGTCGGTCGGCGACGGGACGCGACCATGATCGCCGCGCTGCTCACCAGTTCGCTGACGAGGATCATCCCGATCGGGATGATCCTGCTCGCGCTCCAGAAGACGTTGTTCGTCGAACTGCAGCCGTTCGGCGTGATCATCCAGATCGTCATGGCGTACGCGGCCTCTGCGGGAGCGGCCGGTGGTCCGGAACGCGGCGCGATCACCGGATTCACACTCGGCATCATGTTCGACCTCGCCGTCGGCTCTCCTCTCGGCGCCTCCGCGATCGTGATGGGGATCGCCGGGTACGTCGCCGGGCTCGTCGACTTGATCCGCATCGATACGACGTGGTGGGTGGCGGCGATCGGTGTCGGCGCCGGCACCGGGATCGGTGAGGCGTGCGTCCCGGTCGTGCGACGATTCATCGGTGAAGAGGACGCGTTCGTCCCGCAGATGGCGACGATCGTTCCGGTCGTGGCAGTCGCCGCCGCAGCGGCCAGCGTGCTCCTCGTGCCGATCGGTCGATGGTCGCTCAAGCTCGAGCGTCCCGAGTGGAAGGTCCCCGACGATGGCTGATCGCCGGCCCGTCGATTCGGGCGCGCCGTCCGCCGACGCAGCGCACACGCGAGAATCATCCCATGGCAGTTGATCGACGCGCGGCTCGTCTGGGCGTCCTGGCGCTGGTCGGCGTGATGCTCTTCTCGTTGCTCGGCGTCCGGCTGTGGTTCCTCCAGACGGTGAAGGCCGACGAGCTCCAGGAGAGCGTCACGTTCTCCAAGACGCGGACGGTGCGGGTCGCGCCCGAACGCGGACGGATCTTCGATGCCGACGGACGCATCCTCGCCGACAACGAGCGGGTCCTGACCGTGGCCGTCGACTGGCAGATGCTGCGCCGCAAGTCGCAGCGCCAGGAGATCTTCGAGCGGTTGTCCGGCTGGGTCCAGGTGCCCGTCGAGGAGATGGAAGCGCGGTTCGACCGTCAGATCGACAGTCCGTTCCTGCCGTTCCCGATCAAACGCGGCATCGACGAACCGACCGCTGGTGCGATCCTCGAACGGGTCGAGGACTTCCCCGGCGTCGAGATCATCACCGAGTGGAAGCGCGTGTATCCGTTCGCGCCCCACGCCGCGCACGTCGTCGGCTACATGGGTGCGATCACCGCCGAGGAGCTCGACGACCGGCTCGAACAGGGGTACCTCCGCAACGAGCGGGTGGGCCAGTTCGGCGTGGAAGCCAGCATGGAACGGGAGTTGCACGGCACGTGGGGCTACAAGACCCTCGAGGTCGACGCAGCCAACCGTCCGGTTCGCGTGATCGAGGACGTCCCACCGATCAACGGGTTCGACGTCCAGCTCACGATCGATCTCGATGTCCAGCAGTACGCCGAGCAGGCCATCGAGACCACCCTCGAGTTGCGGCGCACCCAGACCGCCCCGAACCCTGTCGTGAAGAAGCCCGACGGCTCCCGCGAGAAGATGGACACCACGAAGGGCGACGACGTCCTGTTCAAGGCGCCGGCGGCGTCCACGGTCGTGATGGACTACACGACCGGACAGATGCTCGCGATGGCCAGCTATCCGACGTTCGACAACCGCTGGTTCGAGGCCGGCCTGTCGAGCACCAAGTTCCAGCAGATCTTCCCGTCGGTCGACGAGTTCGGTGAACCGATCGACCCCGACGAGTCGATCCTCGTCAACCGCGCGATCCAGGGTCGGTACAACCTCGGTTCGACGTTCAAGGCGTTCACCGCGTTCGCCGCGCTCAACAACGGTTTGATCACACCGGGCGAGCGGTTCGTCGACACCGGGAGCTACGAGCTGTACTCGGTCGACCAGGCCAAGTGCCGAGCCGGCCTCGTGCGGTGTGAGTACAAGAACGCGACCTGCGGTGGCACCGGCCGCCCTTGCGTGTACGGATCGGTCAACGTCGAGGATGCGCTCGCCGTCTCGTCGGACGCGTTCTTCTATCGGATCGGCGAGGACATCCTGCAGCGCAACGACGGGCTGCCCGTGCTGCAGGAGCAGGTCGAGTTGTTCGGCTTCGGCGCCGACACCGGCATCGAGCTGCCGTTCGAGTTCGACGGAACCGTGCCCGACAAGGAGCTCAAGCAGCTGTACGCCGAGCGCGGGGTGATCAGCGAGGACGAAGGGCGTGGCTACTACGTCGGTGACAACGTCCAGCTCGCCATCGGACAGGGTCTCTTGTCGGCCACCCCGCTCCATCTCGCAAACGGCTACGCAGCGATCGCGAACCGCGGTTTCCTGCTGCAACCGACGGTGGTGAAGGCGATCTGGAACCCGGGCGTCCCCGACGGCGACGCCGGCCGGGTCGACTTCAGTCGTGGCACCGTCTTCGAGGACCGAGAGGCTCCGACGCTGATCCGTCAGATCCCGATGACCGACGAGATCCGCAATCCGATCGTCCAGGGCCTCAGACGGGTGATCTACGGCGATGGCGTGACGTCGGACTACTACCACAAGACGACGGGCGAACATCTCTTCTACGACTACCCCCGGGACGATTCCGTCATCCCGCTGGCCGGCAAGACGGGCACGGCCCAGGGCGCGAACAACTACCCGTGGAACGATTCGTCGGCGTTCACGGCGTTCAGCACCGACGACGAGCGGCCGTTCGTCGTCACGGCGTACCTCGAGAAGTCCGGCTACGGCTCCCAGGCGGCGGCCCCCGTCGTCAAGTGCCTCTTCCTCGCGCTGTCCGACCCCACCCGCATGGACCCGGTTCAACTGGCCGAACCGCTCGATCTCGCGACGACCGTGTCGGCCCCGTCGATGGAGTTGAGCAATCGCGACTGTCAGCGCTCCAAGCTCGGTGACGGCGTCGTGACCCAGGTCCGCGATACCGAGTGAGGGCGCCGTGACGCTGACGTTCCTCACCCGCAAGCCCGACAGCGGCCTCGGCAACATCCGGTCGAGCCCCGGTGATCCGAGCCGCAACGTCGACTGGGTGCTGCTCATGACGCAGGGCGTGCTGACCGTCGTCGGGTGTTGCATCGTGTACTCGGCATCCTGGACCACCATCGACGGCGACCCCTACGCGTTCGTCACGCGGCAAGTCGTGTTCGCGATCGCCGGTTGCGTCGTGATGGTGGGGGTCATGTCGGTCGACTACGAGTGGTTCAAGGAGCGGGCCGCGTTCCTCTACGGCCTGACCATCGTCCTGCTCGTGTTGCTCATCCTGATGGGGGTGGCCCAGGGACTCGACCGCATCTCGTTCGACCTCGGTCCGATCAACTTTCAGCCGGCCGAGCTGGCGAAGTTCACGACCCTCATCGCGCTGTGCGCGTACCTCGCCGACGAACGCAGCGATGAGGTGAGCTACCCCCGGTTCCTCGGCGGGCTGATCATGGTCGGCGCGCCGGCCGTGCTGATCATCGCCCAGCCCGACCTCGGGTCGGCGTCGGTGATCGTCACGATCGCGATGGGCGTGCTGCTGGTCGCCGGCGCCAAGGCGAAGTACATCGCGATGATCACCGTGCTGTCGGTCTCGACCGTCGCCGCGACCTTCGTGAGCGGCTTCGTGAACGAGTACCAGAAGGAGCGGTTGCGGGTCTTCGTCGGACAGGACGCCAGTGAGGACTCGATCTATCAGGTCCGCAACGCCATCCGTGCCGTGGGTACCGGAGGGGTCTGGGGCAAGGGCTGGCTCGACGGTCCACTGACCAATGACGGCAGCGTGCCGGTCATGTGGGCCGACTTCCCGTTCGCAGCGGTGGGCGAACAGTTCGGCCTGGTCGGCTGCGCCGCGTTGCTTGCGCTGTTCGTGGTTGCACTCATGCGCATCTGGCGGATCGCATCACTGTCGCGCGATCTGCTCGGTACCTACCTCTGTGCCGGCGTCTTCACGATGCTGCTCTGGCAGGTGTTCCAGAACGTCGGCATGACGCTCGGCATCATGCCGGTGACCGGCCTCCCGATGCCCTTCATCTCCTACGGCGGGTCGAGCCTGCTCACCTACTTCGCCATGTTCGGCATCGTGCAGTCCGTCCACATGCGTCGCATGCGCTGAGCGGTGCCGGTTCGCCCGAGCGCTGCGTGGTGCCCCGCCGCTCGCCAGTCCATCAACCAGCTCGGATCACCGCAGGATCCAGTAGCCGTCGACCATGGCGAGGTGGGTGGACTCCGGGCCCGGTGACGGTTCGTCGGTCAACCCGGCACGCACCTCGGCGATCCACGTACCGTGCTGGTACTCGTGGATGATCACCGAACGCAGCAGCCCGGCAGCGACGATCATCAACTGCCCGGGAGCTCCGACATCGCCGGAAATGATCCGGCCGATGGTCCGCTCGACGCTCGCTGCGATCGAGCGTCGATACGTCATCAACTCATCGAGTGGAGGCAGCGCGCTGCGGGCGGGTTCGGGCGTCGCCGAGTCGAACAGCGCATCGAGCGCCGCGTCGTGCGACGGCTCGGCGGCGGTCAGGTTTCGCATCATGAAATGGGCCACCGCAGCCTGGTGTCCGAGGTGCCAGGCGATCGCGCTGCTGTCGGGGTGGGGCCGCCAGACCACTTGATCCGGGTCGAGCGAGTCGATCAACCGCTCGCTGTAACGCTGGGCGAGCCGAAGCTCACCGAGCAGATCCGAGACCGTCCAGGGATTCGTCACGGCTCGATGATCGCACGCTCCCCGGGTTCCAGTGCCACGGGCGGTAGGCTGGGAAGGACATGTCAACACTCTGGGCGCGGATCGAACCGCTCCTGGCGCGGGTGCAGAAACCAGCTCGGTATATCGGCTGCGAGGACGGTGCCGTCACCCCCCGGTACGAGAAGATCGCCGACGGGGGCACGGTCGCCTGGCTTCTCGCCTATCCCGATACGTACGAGATCGGTCTACCCAACCAGGGGCTCCAGATCCTCTACGAAATCCTGAACGAACGCGACGACTCGCTCGCCGAGCGAACCTATGCGCCGTGGGCCGATCTCGACCACGAGATGCGCACGGCCGGCGTCCCGCTCTTCAGCGTCGACACGCATCGTGCCGCGGCGGAGTTCGACATCTTGGCGTTCAACCTCTCCTCCGAGCTGGTCTATACGAACGTGCTCAACATGATCGACCTCGCGGGCGCACCGGTGCGAGCCGACGAGCGCGGCGATGACGATCTCGTCGTGATCGTCGGAGGGCACGCCGCCTTCAACCCCGAACCACTCGCCGACTTCATCGACGCCGCCGTCCTCGGGGAGGGCGAGGAGGTCGTCGCCGACATCACCCAGGCCGTACACGCCTGGAAGGCCGCCGGTCGCCTCGATCGTCACGGATTCCTGCGCGAGTTGTCGAAGATCGCGGGCGTCTACGTCCCGTCGATGTACCAGGTCGACTACACCGGTGACCTCATCGCTGCGATCACCCCCCGATACGACGACGTCCCTGCGACTGTCGACAAGCGAACGGTGGCCGATCTGGGCGAATGGCCGTATCCGAAGCACCCGCTCGTGCCGCTCACCGAGGTCGTGCACGACCGGCTCAGCGTCGAGGTGTTCCGTGGGTGCACTCGTGGATGCCGCTTCTGCCAGGCCGGGATGATCACCCGGCCGGTCCGTGAACGTCCGGCTGAACAGGTACGCACCATGGTCCGCGAGGGCCTGCGCTCCACCGGATACGACGAGGTCAGCCTCACATCGCTGTCGACCGCCGACTTCTCCGACATCGAGCCGGTCGTCCGCGGGGTGCTGCAGGACGCCGAGCAGATCCCGGGTGCGTGCGACACGATGACGATCAACCTGCCGTCGCTGCGCGTCGACGCCTTCACGGTCGGTCTTGCCGGCGAGGTGAACAATGGCCGGCGCAGCGGCCTCACGTTCGCTCCCGAGGGCGGTTCGTGGCGGCTTCGCAAGGTGATCAACAAGCTGATCACCGAAGAAGACCTGTACGGGGCGGTCGAATCGGCGTTCAGCCAGGGCTGGACCCGCATGAAGCTGTACTTCCTGACGGGTCTGCCGACCGAGACCGACGAGGACACGTTGGGGATCGCCCGGCTCGCAGAGCACTGCGTGGCGATCGGCAAGCGGTACACCAACCGGGCATCGGTCACGGTCAGCCTCGGCGGTTTCGTCCCCAAGCCTCACACGCCGTTCCAGTGGTTCGGCCAGAACACCGAGGACGAGCTGCGACGCAAGATCGACCTGGTCCGTGACGCCACGCGGAAGATGAAGGGTGTCAACGTCAAGTGGCATCACCCCGACGCCACCGTGGCGGAGGGCATCACCAGTCGTGGCGATCGCCGGATCGGACGTGTGATCGAGCGCGTGTGGCGGGAGGGCGGGCTCTTCCAGGAGTGGGGTGAGCACTTCGACCTCCGCCGCTGGGCCACCGCCATGGAGGCCGAGGGTCTCTCGATGGACTCGTACGTCTTCCGTCACCGCGACGAGCACGAGGTGCTGCCGTGGGCACACCTGACCGCCGGACTGCACCACGATTTCCTCTGGAACGACTGGCTCGACGCACTCGCCGAATCCGGGGTCGAGGACTGCCGTTGGACCCCCTGCTACGACTGCGGGGTCTGTACCGGATACGGCATCGAGCACGTCGTGGCGTCGCCGATCGCACCAGCGGGAGGTAGCCAGGGCACTGGTCAAGATCTGTCGCGGGGTGGTGAGGTGCCCGTCACCTTGCTGTCCACCCGACGAGAGCCGGCGGGAGCACCCGCGTGAAGCTGCGGGTCCGCGCGACCAAGATCGGCAAGGTGCGTTTCACCAGCCACCGTGATGCCGCCCGCATGTGGGAGCGGGCGCTCCGGCGCGCAGGTCTCCCCGTGGCTTTCACCGAGGGTTTCACCCCACGACCCAAGATCAGCTTCGGTCTGGCACTCCCCACGGGCGCCGAATCGATCGCCGAATACATCGACATCGAATTGCAGCGCGACGTCGCCGCCGACGATGTCGACCTCACCACCCTCCCGGCGCGTCTCACCGAAGCGCTCCCGACCGGCTTTGACGTCCTCGTCGCCGCCGAGCGCCAGCCGGGCATCTCACTCCAGGAAGCCGTCACGTCGTGCACGTGGGAGCTCTGGAGCCCTCTGCTGACCGCAGAGGACCACCTCGCAGCCTGCCGCCTCCTCGAGGCGGACGAGCTCGTACTGGAGCGGGAACGGAAGGGGAAGCGGAGCGCGGACGACGTGCGACCGATGATCCTCGACGTGCGTCCCGATCCTCCGAACACCCCGGTCGGCGCGGAGCGCCTCATCGTCGACCTGGCCACCGTCGGCCGAGCCCTCCGTCCGGGGGAGTTCGCCCAACTGGCCTACCCGAACGTCGATGCACGCGATGTTCGGGCACTCCGTACTCACCAATGGCTTGACCACGACGGTTCGCGGCGCGAGGTGCTTCCCCTGCCCGCCGACGTGGATGCGCGCGCCCTGGCGGTGCTCGCATGAGAAGGGACCACCACGATGGACGACACCAACACCGAGAGCGGCGGCTCTCCCGATGCGAGTTCCGGTTCGAACGACTCCGGCGGGGGCGCAGCAACGTCTGACGCCGGCGGCGACACGACGAACGGCGACACCAGCGGCGACACCGGGGGCGACACCGGGGGCGACGACCACGGTGCTGACGGGAGCCAGCGCAAACGCCGCCGCGGGTCGCGCGGCGGCCAGGCGCGCAAGAAGCCCGTCCCCGAAGGCAGCTCCGACAGCGGTGCCGACACCTCGGGCGCTCAGCCGTCAGAAATCGACCGGAGACCTGACGAGCTGCCCGAGCCGATCCGCGAGGGCAAAGTGCAGGATCGTGACGCCGCCGAGAAGGCACTCGTGCGCAAACCCAGGATCGGCGACACACGCGATGCCCCGTTCGTGCCTTCGGTGCCACCCCCCGGACCTGCGATGACGAAGGCCACCGACGGACGCGCGGGCGGTGACGACGGCACGGGTGCAGACGGCTCGGGCGGCCGTTCGGGCAATCGTCGGCGCAAGCGAGGCGGGGGCGGCAGCTCGTCGGGGGGCGCGGCCAAGCAGCAACGGAACCGGGGCAAGGGCCCCGACGGCGACGACTCCGACGGCGGCCAGCGCAAGCGCCGGCGAGGTGGCCGGGGCCGCAACAGGCCGAACCCGGCCGAGCAAGACCTGATCGAGCAGCGCAAGGGACGCGAGCGCAACGGGAAGCCCGTCGGCCGGTACTTCATGTGCGTGCAGGTGCGCACCGGCATGGCGCAGGTCGGCGTGCTCGAAGGCCGGAACCTCATCGAGCACTATGTCTCGCGGCCCGCCGACGACGTCAGCCAGATCCACGGCAACATCTACCTGGGCCGCGTCCAGAACGTGCTGCCGGGCATGGAGGCGGCGTTCGTCGACATCGCCACGCCGAAGAACGCGGTGCTCTACCGCGGCGACGTCCAGTACGACCCCGAGGACATCGAGGAGAAGGGCAAGAACGCCCGCATCGAGGACATTCTGAAGGCCCGGCAGATGATCATGTGCCAGGTCACGAAGAACCCGATCGGGGCCAAAGGGGCGAGGCTCACCCAGGAGGTCTCGCTCCCCGGACGGTTCGTGGTGCTGATCCCGAACTCCAAGACGTACGGCATCTCCAAGCGGCTGCCCGACGACACCCGCAAGCGACTCCGCAACATCCTCGATCGCGTGAAGCCGGCCCAGCACGGACTCATCGTCCGGACCGCCGCCGAGCATGCGACTGAGGCCGATCTCGAAGCCGATATGCAGCTCCTGCTCGACCAGTGGGACCAGATCGAACGCAAGGCCGCGAAGTCGAACAAGCCGTCGTTGCTGTACCGCGAGCCCGAGCTCGCGGTCCGAGTGATTCGCGAGGAGTTCAACCCGGACTACCGCGGTGTCGTTATCGACGATCAGCGCCTCTACGAAGAGGTGCGCGACTACGTCAACGCCTTCAACCCCGAGTTGGCCGACCGTATCGAGTACTACGACGCCGAGGCCGAGGGTCTCACCCTGTTCGAGCGCCACCACGTGCACGAACAGGTCCACAAGGCGCTCGATCGCAAGGTGTGGTTGCCCTCGGGAGGCTCGTTGATCATCGAGCACACCGAGGCGCTCACCGTGATCGACGTCAACACCGGCAAGAACGTCGGCAAGTCGAATCTCGAGGAGACGGTGTTCCACAACAACATGGAGGCCGCCGAGGAGATCGCCAAGCAGCTCCGGTTGCGCGACATCGGCGGCATCATCGTCATCGACTTCATCGACATGGAGATCAAGGACAACCGCGCCAAGGTGGTCGCTGCGTTCCGCGATGCGCTGGCTCGTGACAAGACCCGCACACAGGTGTTCGACATCACCGAGCTCGGGCTCGTCGAGATGACCCGCAAGCGCATCGGCGAAGGGCTGTTGACGGAATTCTCCGAGATCTGCCCCGACTGCGAGGGTCGTGGCGTGCTCGTCGACCACACGTTGCTGGACTGAGTGGCTGGACCGATCACGACCCCGGAGGGTTACCCGCTCATGCAGATCGAGATCACCGACGAGGCCAGGCAACTCCTGGAGAAGCGCGGCGGCACGATGACGATCGACTTCATCCGACCCACCGGTTGAGGCAAGATCGCCGAGGTGTCGGTCGACACCAACACCGCCAACAAGAACCTGGCCCCGTACAGCAGGATTCGACATCCCGACTACCGGATCCTCGTCACACCGGTGCTCTCGGGCATGGTCTCGCGCATGCGCATCACCACCAGGGGACGATTCGTGAAGAACCTGGTCGTCGAGTTGTCCGACGATCACCACCGCCCGGTGTACGCCGACAGCGACGACGGGTGCTGACGCGTGCTGCCGGGCCTGCCCTGAGGAGCGAGCACTGATGTTTCGACTCGACGACAAGGTGGTGCTGATCACCGGGAGCACGCGCGGCCTCGGGTGGGCGATGGCGGAGGCGATGGCCGGCCAGGGTGCCCACGTGGTCGTCAACGGTCGGGGTGTCGACGATGTGCGAGCCCGGGTCGACGAGCTGGTCGCTGCCGATCGACGTGCATCGGGCGCTGCGTTCGACGTCGCCGACATCGAGCGTGCGGCGGCGGCCGTCGACGACATCGCCGGTCGTCATGGTCGGCTCGATGTACTCGTCAACAACGCCGGGATCAATCACCGAGGAGCACTCGACGATTTCGAGCCGGCCGACTGGAGTCGCGTCATCCGGGTGAACCTGGACGCCCCGTTCGCGCTGTCGCGGGCTGCCGCCCCACACATGACGGCACTCCGTCGGGGACGCATCATCAACACGTCGTCGATCATGGGTACGGTCGCCCGGCCGACGATCCCGGCGTACGTTGCCAGCAAGGCCGGTATCAGTGGCCTGACGAAGGCGCTCGCGGTCGAACTCGCGCCACACGGCATCACCGTCAATGCGATCGGACCGGGCTACGTGGCCACCGAGATGAACCAGGATCTGGTCGCCGATCCCGCGTTCAACGCAATGGTCGCGGGCCGTACCCCGGTCGGCCGGTGGGGTCGCCCCGACGAGATCGCCGCGGCCGCCGTGTTCCTCGCCTCCGACGAAGCGTCGTATGTGAACGGCCAGACCCTGCTGGTCGACGGCGGAATGACCGCAGCGCTGTAACGGCAGCAGCGGCGTCGTCACCGCGTGTGCGCACGGCTGAGGGTCGCCCGGCATTCGGTCGCGATCGGGCACACTGGGGGTCGACGGTGAGTCGCCGTCAGCCCGCTCGCCGCCGGAGGAGTGATCGAGATGAACCGTCGGAATCTGTTCTGGCTCGGGACGATCGTCGTCGTCGGCGTCGTCGCTGCGATCGTGTTCGGTGTCGTCTGGGGCATCGTGGGCGCCGTGGCAACCCTCGTGGTGAGCGAGGTCGTGGAGCGCGTGCGGCGTCGGCGGCGGGGCCGCGACACCGACGCCGGCGGCCCGTCGGTTCGGGATGCGATCACGACTCGGCGACGCCGACGCTGATCGCAATCACCAGGTCTCGGACTCGATCCAGTGGCATGCTCCCGGCCGGTGAAGATCGCGAGCCGGTTGGGAGGCCCTTCGGACCTGGATAGCATCTCTCAGGCTATGTACGCAGTGATCGCCTCTGGCGGCAAGCAGGAAAAGGTGACCGAAGGTCAGCAGGTCGCGCTCGAGTTGCTCGATGGTGACGAGGGCAGCGAGATCTCGCTGACCCCGGTGCTCCTCGTCGACGGCTCCGACGTGATCGCAGGTGCCGACGCCCTCGCGGGGGCCACGGTGACCGGCAAGATCGTCGGCAACACCAAGGGCCCCAAGATCAACGGGTTCACCTACAAGCGCCGCACCAACCAGCGCCGTCGTTACGGCCATCGTCAGAACTACACCGTGGTCGAGATCACCTCGATCAAGAAGAGCTCGACCAAGAAGAGCTGAGGAGGACACGACATGTCGAAGACCAAGGGTGGCGGTTCGACCCGCAACGGTCGTGACTCCAACGCCCAGCGCCTCGGCGTGAAGGCGTACGGAGGCTCGACGATCACCGCCGGCACGATCCTCATCCGGCAGCGCGGCACAAAGTTCCACCCCGGCAAGAACGTCGGCAAGGGTGGCGACGACACCCTCTTCGCCCTCGTCGACGGCGCGGTCAAGTACGGCACCCGCAAGGGCCGCAAGGTGATCGACGTCGAGCCGATCGGCTGAGGCGACGCGATCGCACGACATCACACCGGTCGCAGAACAGATCTGGTGACGGCGGGGCGCGCGAGTGCCCCGCCGTTGCGCGTCCGGTCATCACTGGGTCGCCGTCGTCAGACGTCGATGCCGAGCGGGAGGCGGTCGCGGTTCCAGCCGAGCAGCGCCAGCGCCTGGCGGCACGCGAACCGATCGGTCATCCCGCCGACGTAGGTGACCGCGCACCGCAGCGCTTCGCGAGACCCGGCGTCGAACCCGTGCCCGTCCGGGAGCAGGTTGGGTCGGTCGGCGTAGTGCTCGACCAACGCCCTGAGGAGCGTGATGACGGCGTCGGCCTGCGCGACGCTTGCGGGCCGGAGGTAGACGTGCTCGTAGTTGAAGCGCCGGAACTCGGCGAGCGCTTCGGCGATGGGTGCCACCATTCCGATCCGACCGGTGTCCGCGGTCGCCTGGATCATGGCCCGGACGAGGGTGCCGAGTTGGGTCGAGCGATCGGCACCGATCCGGCTGAGGACGATCGGTGGCAGCATGTCCTCTGAAACGATGCCGGCCGCCACGGCATCCTCGAAGTCGTGGCAGACGTACGCGATGCGGTCGGCCCACGACACCACTTCGCCCTCCGGCGTGGCCGGCGCCGGCCGGCTCCAGGAGTGGTTGCGGACGCCATCGATGGTTTCGTCGCACAGGTTCAGCGGCACGAGAGTGACGTCGGCGCCCCAGACCGCGTGGTCGTAACCCTCGTCGACGTAGGGACTCAAGGCGTCCTCGCTGGCGTGACCGCCCGGACCATGGCCGCAGTCGTGACCGATCGCGATCGCTTCGGTCAGTGCCACGTTGAGCCCGATCGCCTGGGAGACCGAGCGGGCGACCTGGGCGACCTCGAGGGCGTGTGTCAACCGCGTCCGCTGGTGATCGTCGGGGAACACGAAGACCTGGGTCTTGCCGGCGAGCCGACGGAAGGCCGTCGCATGGAGGATCCGGTCTCGGTCCCGCTCGAAACAGGTCCGAAACGGGTCGGGTTGCTCCTCGATCGCACGCTCGCCGCTGCCCGACGCCTTGGTGGCGAGCGGAGCGAGCCGCTCGTGCTCACCGTCCTCCCGGGCGGGACGGGACAACGTGCCCGTGCTCCCCGGACCGGCCCACGAGTCGGCATGGGCAAGCGCGATCTCACCGGCTACGTGGCCCCGCATCGTCGCTGCCCACCGTTGGGCCCGCTCCTGCATCGACTCGTCGACGTCGGCCATGCCCATCACGCTACGGTTCGTCGGCCGATTCGCAAGGCTCGAGGGCGCGAACGTCGTCGGTAGGCTCGATGTCCATGTCCCAGTTCGTCGACGAGTGCCAGTTGAACGTGCGCGGCGGCGACGGCGGCGCGGGGTGCATCTCGTTCCGTCGCGAGGGTCCCGTCGTGATGGGCGGCCCGAATGGCGGCGACGGCGGCAAGGGGGGTGACGTCTGGCTGATCGCCGACCACAACGTCTCGTCGCTCCTCGCGTTCCGTGACCACCCGCATCGTCGCGCCGAGAACGGGGTCCACGGCAAGGGCAAGGATCTCCACGGCCGTCGCGGCGAGTCGCTCGAGATCAAGGTGCCCGAAGGCACGGTCGTGAAGGACATGTACTCCGGTGAGGTCATCGCGGAGCTGTACCGTCACGGAGATCGTTTTCTCGCCGCACACGGCGGTCGGGGTGGTCGCGGGAACGCCCGGTTCTTGTCGAACAAGCGCCGCGAGCCGACCTTCGCCGAGCAGGGCGAGCACGGCGAGGAACGTTGGCTCCGCCTCGAGATCCAACTGATGGCCGATGTGGCGCTCGTCGGGTTCCCAAATGCCGGCAAGAGCACGTTGATCAGCGTCGTCTCGGCCGCGAAACCGAAGATCGCCAACTATCCGTTCACCACACTCGAACCCAACCTCGGCGTCGTCAGCATCGACGAGGACACGAACTTCGTCGTCGCCGACATCCCCGGACTGATCGAGGGTGCGAGCGAGGGCCGAGGGCTCGGCCACCGGTTCCTCCGACACGTCGAGCGCGCTCGCGTGCTGTGTCTGCTGGTCGACCTCCAGCCGATGGACGGCACCGCACCAGCAGAACAGGAGCGTGTCCTGCTGCGCGAGCTGGGCGCCTATCGTCCCGACCTGCTCGAACGGCCCCGCCTCCTCGTGGGCACCAAGGCCGACGTGGTGCAACCCGACGAGCTCGCAGCGCTCGCCTGGGAGCACCCCGTCATCTCCGCCGTCACCGGGCAAGGGGTACGCGACCTGGTGGGTCGGATGGCGACACTCGTCCACGAGGCTCGTCAGGCCGCACCCGAGCCCGACGGTCTGGTCGTGATCCGCCCGGAGGTCAGCGGCGCCGTCGTCGAGCGTGTCGACGAACACGAGTTCCGCCTCGTCGGTCGCGAGGTCGAACGCGTCGTGGCGCTCAACGACGTCACGACGCCGGAGGCGCTCTCGTACATCGACGGCCGGCTCGATCGCTTGGGCGTCCACAAGATGCTCGTTCGTGCGGGCGTCCAGGCGGGCGATGTGATCTGGATCGGCGATTTCAGCTTCGAGTACCAGGCCGATCTGTGAGGAGCGCGTGATGCGGGTGGTGGCCAAGATCGGGACGTCGTCGATCACCGACGGCGACGGTCACATCGACCACGACTCGATCGCCAAGCTGACCGCGGAGATCGCCGGGTTACGAAACGGCGGGCACGAGGTGCTCCTCGTCTCGTCGGGTGCGGTCGCCGCAGGAGTTGCCGCCCTCGGCTTCCCGGCCCGGCCAACCGACATGTTGACGCTGCAGGCGGTGTCGGCGGTGGGCCAGAGTCGGATCATGCGGGTGTACAACGACGATCTGGCCGAGTTCGGGATCGTCGGCGCACAGGTGTTGCTCGATCCCCATGACTTCGTCGACCGGATCCAGTATCTGCACGCCCGGGAGACCCTCGGCCGGTTGCTCGATCTCGGCTGCGTGCCCGTCATCAACGAGAACGATGCGGTCGCCAACGACGAGCTCCGCTACGGCGACAACGACCGCATCGCCGCACTGGTGGCCCACTCGGTTCGGGCCGACGTCCTCGTGCTGCTGACCGATCTCGACGGGCTGTACACGAGCGACCCACGCCGTGATGGCTCCGCCGAACTGATCCACGTGGTTGCGGCCGACGACCCGCTCCTGTCGATCCGGGCGAGCGCCAACGGCAGCGGACGGGGGAGCGGCGGGATGGCGAGCAAGCTGTCGGCCGCCCGGATCGCGTCATGGTCCGGGGTTCGGACGGTGATCGCTCGGGCGTCACGGCCCGATGTGCTCGCGGCGGCGGTGTCGGGTGACGACGTGGGCACCACCTTCGCCGGGCACGATCGACGCCTGTCGGCGCGCAAGCTCTGGATCGCGTTCGCGTCTGAGGTGAACGGCGCGATCACCGTCGACGATGGGGCCCGTCAGGCGTTGACCACTCGCAACACCAGTCTGCTGCCGGCGGGGGTGAGGTCGGTCTCGGGTCGGTTTGCCGAGGGCGACACCGTCGACGTGTGTGGCCCTGACGGCAGCATCTTCGCCCGGGGGATGGTGTTCGCCGCCGCCGACGAACTGCGTGGCGTCGCAGGCCTCCAGACCCGCGATCTGCCCGACGGGATGATCCACGAGGTCATCCACCGCGACGATCTCGTCCTACTACCGACCTGACTACTGCGGTCGCTCGGCTTCGGCCTCCCCGCCCGTCGTCGCACCGACGGGTCCGCCGTCCGGTCCCTGCAGGGTGCGGATCGGGAACGGGATGTCGATGCCCTCGGCATCGAGCTCGCGCTTGATGGCGGTGGCCACCCGGCGCTTGACGACATGGAAGTTGTCGTCCGACTGGAACCAGAACATCGCCGTGAAGTCGATCGAGCTGCCACCGAACCCGTCGAACGCCACGAGTGGGTCGGGTTCGGTGACGACGTCGTCGACGGATCGCATCGCACGTTCGAGGATCTCGCTGACGGCGTCCATGTCGGCGTCATAGTCGACGCCGACGCCGACGGACAACCGCCGCGTCGGCCGTCGTGTCCAGTTCTCGATCGGATTCTGGAGCACGGTCGAAGACGGGATGATCACCGTCTCACCGCTCAGGAGCTTCATCTCGACGGCACGCAGGTTCACGTCGGAGACTCGCCCTTCGTATCCCTGGATCGCCACCAGGTCGTCGTAGGAGAAGGGTTGGCGGATCTGCAAGATGATGCCGGCGATCAGATTCGACAAGATGTCCTGCATCGCGAAGGCGAGGGCGAATCCGCCGACACCCAAGGCGCCGAGGATCAGGCCGACCTCGATGCCGAGCTCGTTGAGGGCGTACACCAGACCCACCGTGGCGACCAGTCCGGCGGTCACGCGTCCGGCGAGGCGAGCGATGATCGCGTTCGACGGCTCGATCAACCTCTGCACGACGGATCGAGCGGCGAACGCCAGAGCGAGGCCGATCGCGAAGATCGCGGCGGCACTGATCGCATCGATCCACTCGAGTTGATCGGTCGCCCCCGAGTCGGTCTGGGCCAACCAGATGGCTGGAGCGGGGCGGACGATGGTCAGCACGGGGCTCGAACGATCGACGGGTACGCACACATGCCGGTCCCGTACCCAGGTGTCGTCGAGCTGAAACCAATGAGGTGGCGCCGACGAGCGGTCGCTGCCGCCCATCCTCGCCGTCAGGTCAGGTCGTGCCGCCCTCGACCTCCGTCGCGGCTGCGGTGCCGCTGTCGAGTCCGAGCTCGGCTCGGAGCTCGCTGAGCCGACTCTGTGCCTCCACGTTCGCAGTCGCCTGCTCCACCTCCAGCACACGGGACTCCACGGAGGCTTCAGTGAGCTCGCTGGCCGCCCTCGCCTTGGCGTAGCGGGCCTGGATCTTCTCCTCGACCTCCTTGAGCGTCGGCACGTCGCCACCGACGACCTCGTTGAGCGAGGTCATCGCGACGTTCATCTCCTCCTGCATCTTCGCCTGCTCGAGCTGGCTCAGCAGCTTCGACTTCTCGGCGATGCGCTCCTGGAGCAGTCGGCTGTTCTGCTGCACCGCCGCCTTCGCCTGATCGGCGGCCTCGGTGCTCTCCAACACCATCGACTTCAGGCTCTCGACATCCTTTTCGACCTGGATCAACTGCCCGGCGATCGTCTCGGCGGCCGACGTGTACTGGGTCGCCTTCTCGGCGTTGCCCGCCTTCTCGGCGTCAGCTGCCATCAGCAGTGCCTGACGGGCGTTGTTGCCGAGCTTCTCGAGCTCGGCCATCTTGCCGTTGAGGCGGATCTCGGCCTGCTTCTGGCCGGCGATCACGTTGACCGCTTGCTCCTTCAGCCGCTTGTGCTGGACCTGGGCCTCCTGGATGGCCTGCTCGAGCTGCACCTTCGGATCGGCACGCTCGTTGAACGATCCCGTGAGCCGGGCCGTCAGGTATTTCCACCACTTCTGTGCGAGCTTGAACATGCGCAGGAGCCTACCCGGTCACGATTCGAGGGTCATCGGTGCAACAGCCGGGCGCGCATCGCGTCGAGCTCGGGCGCGGCGAGCGCGAACAGGGTGGCCGCGTACACGACGAGGCCGACACTGCCGCCCACGACGATCTGGGCGAGTGCGTCCCAGCCGGTGTCGTTCGCGACGTCGTGGGTGACCAACCACACGGCCTCCGCCATCAGCGCCGCTGCCAGCAGCATTCGCCACAGACTGGCCAGGATCGGCCGGAGCGAAAACCCGGGCACCTTGTAGGTCAGGACACGGAGCGCCCAGATCGACGAGAGCAGATACGCGAAGGCATAGGCGAGCCCGAGCCCGAGCACACCCCACCGGCCGACCATCACGATCGCGAACGCGATGTTCAGGAGGTTCTCGCCGACGTTCAGCACGAACGGGGTGCGGGTGTCCTGGTGGGCGTAGAACCCGCGCAACACGAACAGGTAGACCGAGAAACCGACCAAGCCGACCGAGAGTCCTGCGAGCGCTCGAGAGGTGTTGAACGCGTCGAGGGCGTCGAACTGGCCCCGCTGCATCAGCCCGATGATCGGCTCGCGGAGCACGAACATGCCGGCCGCGGCCGGCAGGGTGAGCAGCACGATGAGGCGGGTGCCGAGCGAGGCGTGGTGCACGAAGCCGGCCCGGTCCTTGCGGGTGACCGATCTCGCCATCTCCGGCTGGAAGGTGGTGGCGATCGAGACGGCGAGCAGGCCGTGAGGGAGCACGAACCAGGTGAACGCGTCGAAGTAGGCCTTGTTGATTCCTTCACCCTGACCGAGGGCGAGGTTGCGTACCACCAGGAGCGCCACCTGGTTGGCGGCGACGAATCCGATCGTCCAGCCCGACAACACGAGCAGCTTCCGGACGGCAGGGTGCCGCCACTCGAACGCGGGCCGGAACTTCAGGCCGGCGGCCACCATCGCCGGCAACACGGTGAGCGCCATCGCAGCGATGCCGGCGGTCGCGCCGAGCCCGAGGGTCCATCGCAGCCGCGTGTCGCTGACGACATCGCCGAGCGTCCATGCCGTGTCACCGGCGCCCGGCAGCGAGAGCAGGGTGACGATGATGATGAAGTTGGGCAGGACCGGGCTCCACGCAGCGGCGAAGAACCGCCGTCGGCTGTTGAGGTAGGCGTTGGCGATGCCGGTGAGCCCGTAGAACAGGATCTGGACGAGGAAGATCCGGGTCAGTGTCGTGCCGACCTGCCGGAAGAGGTCGGGGTCGACGTCGTCGCTGACCCTCAGGCTGTACAGGCGGAAGATCAGCGGCGCGAGCACGACGGCGACGGCCGTCAGCGCGACCATGAGCGTGGAGGCGACCGTGATCACGACGTTGGTCGCATGGTCGTGGTCGTCGTGGTGGTCGTCGTGGTGGTCGTCGTGGTGGTCGTCGTGGTGGTCGTCGTGGTGGTCGTCGTGGTGGTCGTCGTGGTGGTCGTCGTGGTGGTCGTCGTGGGGGTCGTCGTGGTGGTCGGTGACACGGTCGTCGTCGCCCAGGAAGGTCGTGAACAACGGCACCAGGGTCGCCGACAACACCCCCCCGAGCAACAGGTCGTAGATGATGTTCGGTGTCTCGTTGGCCAGGGAGTAGGCGTCGGCGAGCGCGGTCTGGCCGATCACATAGGCGAAGACGAACACCCGGAGCAGTCCGGTGACCCGCGACATCGCGGTGCCCATGGCGACGGTCAGGTTGGAGCGGAGCAGACTGCTCACCGGCGCGTGTCCCAGACGTTCGCGGTCACGTGGCGGACGACGTTCCGGGCGCCGGCGGATCGATCGCGGTCGTCTGGGTGAGTCCGTGCTCGTGCGGCATCGCCTCGGCCCGGGCCGTGTCCTCCAGCGCCATCCGCAGCGCCTCCAGCTCGGTCACGAGACCGTCGACGTCGTTGCCGAGCACGTCGGAGTCGCCGCTGCCGACGCTGACCTCGACGGCCCGCGCCACCAGCTCGTCGAACCGGGCATCGAGGAGGCGCAACCGGTCGCGAGCGCCGTCGGCGATCGTCTGGAGCCGATCGGCTGAGGCGAGTTGGGCCTCGAGCGACTGGATCGTCTTCGCCATCGCCGACGACGGCGCGCTGTCGCCGAGATCGACGCGGATCTGGGCGAGCTCGGTCCGGGTGCGCACGGTGTCGAGACGGGTCAGCGCGCCGGCGATGTCGTCGCCTCGCTTGGCGATCCGCCACGACTCGTCGATCCCGTCTTCGAGCCGATCGGCGAGGCCGGCCAGCCGATCTCGGAGCGGCCCGCGCTCCATGTCGCGCACCACCCGATCGAAGCGGATCTTTGCGTCCTGGGCGCCGACCACGTACGAGCGCCACGGATCCGACAGTGAGAACGGTTCGACACGATCCGATGTCGGGTCGCGCGGCACGGCGGCCAGCACGCGACCGCCCCATGCGATCGCTCCGACGCCGGCCGCCACCGCGAGAGGTGCGCCCACGAGGATCGCGCCCGCAGTGCCGAACCCGAACATGACGATGCCGGTGGGCGACATCATCGCTCGGGCCACGGGTGGCGTCAGGAAGCGGTCGCGGAAGCTGCGGCGGGCCATGCGATCAGAAGTTGGAGATCACGGCGGTGAAGACCTGTTGGATCGTGGCCGGATTGGAGGCGTCGTAGTGCGCTGCCGAGGTGGCCTGGGCGATGGCCTTGAGCGTGATGGTGTCGGCGCCGTCACCGTAGGAGATCGTGAACACGCGGACCGGCCGGGAGGCCGCGCCCTCGCTGCCCGCCTGCAGTTGGTCGATCAGTGCGTCGAACTCCGACGCGTCGTCGCCTTGATTTCCGTCGTCGTTGACCCCGTCGGTGAGGAACACCACGGCATTGATCTTGTCGGGGTCGTAGCTGTCGAGCATCGACGCGTACGCGTTCGATGTCACGTGGTAGAGCGGCGTGCCGTTGAGCGGGAACTGGTCGTTGATCGCCGCTGCGAGCTCGGCGCGCTGCGTGCCGATCGCCGCCACTGGCACGACCTCCTGGTAGTTCGGGTCGTCCGTGCCGAGAAGATCGGTCGTGAACACCCAGAGACCGACCTCGTCGGCGTCCTTGAACTGGTCGAGGGCGCTCACGGCCGCCTCCTTGGCCAGATCGAGTTTGGTGCGTTGCTCGTCCGCCAGATCGCCCATCGAACCCGAGACGTCGAGGACGAGCAGCACACGCGCCTCCTTGCGCTGCTCGGCCCACGAATCGAGGATGCGGACCAGCACGTCCGGCGCCGGTACCTCCAGCTCGGCGCGTGGGAGCGACGGGTCGACTCCGTTGGCGACACTGACCGGATCGGCGAGCGGAACGTCGGGATTGTTCGGTCGGAAGCCGAACGCCAGCACCTTCTCCTGGTTCTCTGGGCGCTGCACGTACTCCTCGAAGACCCTCGCAGCCGCCTGCTGCTCGGGTGAGACCCACTCGGTGTCGAGGACGATGAACGGGTTGTCGGAGAACAGGGTGCCCTCGCTCGGGTAGATCGCGACGATCGGCACTCGCGGCTCCCTGGGAACTTCGCCGGGAGACAACTCCCCGTCGGGGTTCCCGAGGTTGTAGTCGATCACGCTCTTCTCCTCGACGGCGACCGCTGATGCGTACGTGAGCGATGTCCCGCGGACGTCGGTGGCGAACCAGTTGTTGAGGAAGGTCATCGTGATGTCGCCGTAGTGGACGACGGCCGACTCGACGTCAGTCGCGAACTGCACCGCTTCGGGTCGGCGGAGGTCCTCGGTCGTGAGCCCGCTCGTCTTGCCGGTGGCGGCGTAGTACTCCGCGATCGTGAAGTTCAGGCCGCTGGTCGAGTAGTTCGGGTTGGTCTTGCCGAGCCGGAACGGTCCCCACTCGGGATGGCCGACCGACGCCCAACCTTCCGGGTTGTTCGCCAGTTCTACGATGTCGCCGAAGCCGATCGGCTCGTCGGGCCAGCCGAGCGCTTCCGCCATCGGCTGGGGCATCGCGATCACGAGGGGTGTCAACATGAACGGCGTGCCGGGTGGAGCCACGACGCGACCGATCCGCTCGTTGACGATGCCGGCCCAGCCCGACGCGGCCGGCGACCAGATCACCGGCGGCGGCCCGTCGATCTCCGGGTTGGGCCAGCCGTCGACGATCAGTTGGGCTGCCGCTCCCGACGATTTTCGGGCCGGTCGGACGAAGACGCACCCATCGGCGGTCCGAGCGTCGTCACCGGTGTTGAACTCGTTCGCGAGCTCGGTGAGGAGTGCGATCTTCTCGCTGCTGACCGCCATGTCGACCACGGTGCAGTCGCCGGGGTCGCCGTCGATGCCGTCGCCGGTCTGGCTCTCGTCGTCGCCACCGCTGCACGCCGCCGCGACGAAGGCGAGCGTGACCAGGCCGGGGAACCAGCGTCGGAGCTTCATTCCTGCACCTCCTCCCACAGGGTGCGGATCGCGAGCATCGTCGCCGGATCGGGTGATCCACCCGAACGGTCGGGTGTGTCCCAGCCCGCCTCGACGAGTGCATTCGTCAGCCGATCCGCCAAGGCCGACGGGACCGACATCCCGGGCGGCGCCGCCAGCACCACGTCGGCTCGGATCATCGGCTCAGCGTAGGCGACTCCGAGGTCGCTGCCGTTGTCGTCACCGAGCTGGGCTCGGGCTCCGACTGCCACATCCATCGAGCTGGACCTCGTCTGGATCGTGTCGATCGCCGTCGCTCCCGACATCTGCACCGGTGCGACCGACGTGACGATGTTTTCGAACCACAGAACGAAGAACGCGTCCCCGACGGGGATCCCACCGGTCGACTCGTAGTCGAGGGCCACTTGGGCGACGCCGAGCAGGCCGGTACCCGAGGCCGAGCTCCGTGCGAAGCCGACGTTCAGATCGAGGTCGGCGATACACCTCCACGCGGCGGTGTCGGAGCACGCGTCCTGGATCCGCGCGATCACCGCCGGCTCGGCGACGAGTGACATCTCGGACGACGACACCGTCGTCGTCTCGTACGCGATGGGTGGCTCCCCGATGGCCGTTCGGGCGGAGTCGACCATGGCCGGGAACGGCTGGAACGTGACCCACATCACCGGATCGACACCCTCGACCAGGTCGTCGAGCGTGTCGCCGGCTGCTTCGATTCGCACGGTGATGTCGTCGTCGACGCTCGCACGGCAGGCGTCGGCGAGTTCGGTGACACAGACGAGCACCGTCGAGTCCGTGCGGTTCGGGGTGTCGTCCGACGAGTCGCCGTCGATGAGCTGGTTGCGAATCGCGATCGCTCCGACGATGAGCGCCGCCGCGGCGACCACCGCGGCGATGCGGCTCGCGATCATTGCTCGCCGGCTTCTTCGACGGCCCGGTGCAGGGCCTCCAGCTGGACGACCAGATCGTCGACGTCCTTGGCGTATCTGGCGGTATCGACGCTGCCGATCCGAACCTCGCTCGCTCGCGCCACCAACTCATCGAGCTGGGTCTGGGTCAGCCGCAACGTCGTCGCGGTCTCGTCGGACTGACGCTTCAGGCGCTCGGCCGCCTCGAGTTGGCGTTCGACCGAGGCGACCGCGGCCTCCGCTTCGGGCGTCGGGTCGGCCGTCGCCCTTGCCTGCAACGTGGTGAGTCTCGAGCGCAGCGAAGTCGGGTCGAGCTGACGGACCGCATCGTCGATCTCATCGCCGCGCTTGGCGACCTCCCAGGCCTCACCGAGGCCGCGTTCGAGTTGGTCGGCGATGCCCTGCAGGGTCGTCTTGAGCGGGCCGTCGGAGGCACCGGCCACCGTCTGTCGCAGGTTGCGGCCCGAGCCTTGGGCACGTTGCATGATCTGCCGCCACGGTTCACTCAGCATGAACGGATCGATCTGGGGCCTGCCGGCCTCCCGAGGCATCGCGGTCGCGACGGTCGCCGCGTACACGCCTGAACCGACCGCGATCGCAACGCCGATCGGCAGGCCCGCCACGCCCAAGGCGACCGCGATGCCGATGCCGATCGCGAGGCGCCACGACAGGATCGCCTTCGCCGTGGTGGGCGTGTAGAAGCGGTCGCGGAAGCCCATCAGTCGTCGACGCTAGCGACTTCGATTCGATCGTGGGCGTGAGCCCACCGTCAGCTTTCCGCCGCGGTGGCGTACCGACGGAGGATGCGGCGCCCGAGGCTCGTCTTGTGCACCTCGTCGGCTCCGTCGTAGATGCGGGCGGCCCGCTCGTGCCGGTACCAGTACGACAGGATCGTGTCGTCGGTGACTCCCAGCGCCCCGTGGACCTGGATCGCCGTGTCGACCGCCTTGAGCATCGTGTTCGCGACGACGAACTTGATGGCCGAGATCTCGTCCCGAGCGATCTTGGGTCCGTGCTGGTCGATCATCCAGGCGCAGCGCAAGGTCTGCAAGCGCGCACCCCGGATCTCGGCCTCCAGCTCGGCTGCCCAGTGCTGGATCACCTGCCGATCGGCCAGCGTGCCGCCGTCGCCGTCGACGACGCGGACGTTGGCCCGCTCGCACATCATGTCGAACGACCGAGACGCGATGCCGAGCCACCGCATGCAGTGGTGGATGCGCCCGGGGCCGAGGCGATCCTGGGCGATGACGAACCCGTCGCCCTGCATTCCGAGCAGGTTGCTCCGCGGGACTCGACAGGATTGGTAGATGACCTCGGCGTGACTGGCGTGTCCGGACCCGGCGTGTCCCATCACGCTGACGTTGCGGACGAGGTTGAAGCCGGGCGTGTCGGTCGGGACGATGATCATGCTGGCTCGCTTGTGCGGGGGCGCTCCGGGGTCGGTCACCGCCATCACGATCGCGAACGCCGCACCGTCGGCCGACGACGTGAACCACTTCTGGCCGTTGATGACGTAGTCGTCGCCGTCGGTCGTCGCCGTCGTGGCGAGCAGGGTCGGGTTCGAGCCGGCCGTCTCTGGTTCGGTCATCGAGAAGCAGCTGCGGATCTCACCTTCGATCAGTGGCCGCATCCAACGGTCCTGCTGTTCGGGGGTCCCGTACTTGTGGAGGATCTCGATGTTCCCGGCGTCGGGTGCCTGGGTGCCGAACACGGTCATGCCGAGCGGGCTGCGCCCGACGGCCTCGGCGAAGAGTCCGTGGTCGACCATCGAGAGCCCGAGCCCGCCGTACTCGACCGGGTGGTTCGGGGCCCACAGGCCCATCTGCTTGACCTTCTGCTGCGCTGCGGCGACCCCTGCGGCGAGAGTCGTCGGGTCGCCGTGGAGCATCTCGCCCTCGAGCGGGATGACCTCACGGTCCATGAAGGTGCGGATCATCTCGAGCCGCGTGGTCATCTCGTCGGACACTTGAAAGTCCATCGGCACCTCCGTCGTCGGCCGGTTCAGTGTCACGGTACGAGTGTCGGCTCGATCCGTACAAGATCGGAGCCCGGTTCGGGTGAGCAGCCCGTGAGCCGGGACCCGCCGTATCATGATGAGATGTCGCAGGGATCGCCGAACGGCGACCCTCGGTCGATGGGTCGGCGGCGTTTCGTGGCCGGTGTCGGAGCGGTGTGCGTGGGCGGCGTGCTCGCATCGCCGATCCGGTCCGGTCTGACCGCGCTCGCCGATGCCGTCCGTGCCGACGCACCGTTCGGGCCGCTCGGGCCACCGGATGCGCTCGGCGTTCGGGTGCCACCGGGGTTCTCGGTGTCGTTGGTCGGTCGATCGGGCGATCCGCTGGGCCGCTCCGGTCATCGCTGGCACATGGCTCCCGACGGAGGTGCGTGCTTCCGGGTTCCAGGCTCGAACGACACCGTGTATGTGTCGAACAGCGAAGTAGCCGACGGCGGAGGCGGTGTGTCCGCAGCGCGCGTCGACCGGCGCGGCGGGGTCGTCGACGCGTGGCCGATCCTCTCGGGCACCTCGATGAACTGCTCGGGCGGTGCGACTCCGTGGGGGACGTGGTTGTCGTGCGAGGAGAGCGGGTCGGCGGGGCTCGTCTGGGAGTGCGATCCGTTCGGGTCCGACGGCGCGATCGTGCGACCTGCGCTGGGCGCGTTCAACCACGAGGCGGTGGCGCTCGATCACGTGCGCAAGCAGCTGTATCTGACCGAGGACCGACCCGATGGGCGGCTGTACCGGTTCACGCCCGACCACTGGCCCGACCTCTCGGCCGGACGGCTCGAGGCGGCGTCCGTCGACGGCGATGACGTCACGTGGGTGTCGGTGAGCACGAAGGGCCCTGCGCGGGCGGCGACGACGAAACCGTTCGACGGCGGCGAGGGGATCGTCGTCGACGGCTCGTCGCTGTTCTTCACGACCAAGGGCGACCGACGTGTCTGGGAGCTCGATCTCGTCCGCGGATCGTTGCGGGTCTTCCACGACTGCGTCGCCGATCCCGGCACGGCGCTCACCCACGTCGACAACCTGGCCCTGCACCCGTTCAGTCGCGATCTCTTCGTCGCCGAGGATGGTGGCGACATGGAGCTGTGCGCGCTGATCCGTGGTTCGGGTGCTCCGACCGTGCCTCCGGTCGTCGTCCCGGTGGTGCGGTTCGAGGGTCACGGCGGCTCCGAGGTGACGGGCCCGGCGTTCACGCGCGACGGGCGGGGCCTGTTCGTTTCCTCACAGCGGGGTACCGACGGACGCGGCATCACCGTGCTCGTCACCGGACCGTTCGCCGACTGGGTCGGCGCGATCGATCGTGGGGCCGACGCCACCCGGCACGCCGAGCGGCTTCGCCCTCCCGGTCCCTGACCCGGCCTCGCGCGGCCCTTCGAGTGTCGATCAATGCTCCGACGACACCGTCGTCATACGGGCGCGATATCGGCGGCGTCGAGCGTTGTGAGCTGCTCGCGCGTCGGTGATTCGACGTCGGCAAGCCGGACGGCCTGCATCGAGATGGCCTGCTCGAAGACGTTGCGGGTGAAGCGAGCGTTGCCGAACCCGCGGCCTCGTGGTTCGGCGTCGATCACCTCGCCGAGACGCAACCTCGCGTCGGGTGACAGGTGGTACTCCCTGCCGCCGGCGATCAGCTCGAAGATCGCGATCAACTCGTCGGAGGTGTAGTCGGGGAAGCTGAGCGTCCGGGCGAAGCGGCTCTCCAAGCCGGGGTTGGTGTCGATCAGTTGGCGCATCTCGTTCGGGTACCCGGCGACGACGACCGCCAGATCGTCGCGGTGGTCTTCCATGAACTTGACGAGGGTGTCGATCGCCTCACGCCCGAAGTCGTTCTCGCCGCCGCGGGCGAGGGAGTAGGCCTCGTCGATGAGGAGGGTTCCTCCGAGCGAGCTCTCGAGCACCGCCTGGGTCTTGGTCGCCGTCTGGCCGACGTACCCGGCGACCAGGTCGGCACGGTCGGTCTCGACGAGATGGCCCTTCGACACGACGTCGAGACTGCGGTACAGCTCGCTCAACAGCCGAGCGACGGTCGTCTTGCCGGTGCCCGGGTTGCCGACGAACACGAGGTGTCGGCTCGCCTCGATCACCGGCAGGTTGTGTTCGGCGCGCAGCTGCTGAACCCTGAGCAGGCTGGTCAGTCGCCGAACCTCGGTCTTGACGTGGTCGAGTCCGATCAGCGCGTCGAGCTCGGCGAGGACTTCCTCGACCGGCCGTTCCGGCGACAGCTCCGCTTCGACCGGGGGTGCGATCGCGCTGGTCTCCGATGACGTCGACCCTGCCCGTGACGGCGTCGCCGGTCGGCCCGGGCGCGACACTCGGTGCGCGTCCAATGTGCGGAGCAGCATTGCGCGGAACCCGTCGATGGCCGCGATCTCGTCCGGCGACGGCACCAGATCGATGGCTGCGGTGGCATGCGCGAGCTTGAGCGCCAGGTCGTAGTAGGTGGCGGCGCGGAGGCCGCCATCGCGTGCGTCGGCCCGAACCAGCAGGTCGAACAGGGTGCTCGGCTGCTCCAGCCAGGCCGCCTTGCCGGAGAGCAGATCGGAGTCGCGGAGGCGTTGCGGACTGATGATCACCGGTGGTTCCAGATGTGGTCCGATGTCGTCGAGCCACGCCTCCAACTCGGTGGTGGTCAGCCGACCATCGCTGGCCAGGACCGCCGCGACCAGGTCCCCGGCCTCCACCCGGCACTCGGTGTGATGGTGCTCGCCCGAGAGTCCGGCCAGTTCGGCCTCGACGCCGTCGACGAAGGCCGTGACGTAGGTGCCGAGCGGTCCGGACATCGCGCCAGCGTACGCGCCGGGTCGCGGCGCGATGTCCCCCGGTCGGGAACGCCGGCCGGGACTCCTGGTGGCGCCCCGATTACGGTCGGCGGGATCGGGTCGGTGCGACGAGCACCATGCGATCAGCATCACCAACCGAGCATCACCGGACGAGCATCACCAGACGAGCATCACCAGACGAGAGGAGTCGACGATGACGGCGACCGACCATTCGAGCAGCCAGTCGAGCAGCCCCTTCGAGGGCATCGAGGCGATCCCCGCCGAGAAGGTCTTCAAACCGGGCGCGTTGCCCGAGCTGTTCATGGCCGAGGCGTGGAGCGATGATGATGATCGCTACTACGTCCCGCTGGCACCAGGGGTGGGTTCGAAGCCGTTGTGGATCTCTCCGTCGAAGAATGCGTGGGTCGACATCTTGCGCGCCGAGAACGCCGGGCTGCTCCAGCGCCACTACCACCCCCACGACGTGTTCGGGCTGTGCATCTCCGGGCGTTGGCATTACCTCGAGCACGACTGGGTGGCGGAGGCGGGCTCGTTCATCTACGAGGCGCCGGGTGAGTCACACACCCTTGTCGTGCTCGAATCGGGCGAGCCGATGCGCACGATGTTCCACGTCAACGGCCCGCTGATCTGGCTCGACGACGAGGGCGAACCCCAGGGGATCCACGATGCCTACTCGTTGATCGAGATGACCCGCGCCCACTACGACGCGGTCGGCATCGGCGCCGACTACGTCGACACGTTGATCCGCTGAACCCACCCGCCAACCACCGACGAACTGTCTGCGTGGAACCGTTCCATGAACGGTTCCACGCAGACAGAACGGGGTTGGGATCCGATTGACCGTCCGGTCAAGCCGGAAGGTAGCGTTCCCCTTCATGACAGTAGATGTCGCGAATCGGTTCGAGAGCGTCCAACAGGTCCGCGATGGCCTGAGGGACGTCCACTACCTGGCCGATGACGGCATCGCCGGAGTCGCGTTCCTCGCCGATCGGCTCGGCAAGCCGGTGCTCGTCGAAGGGCCCGCCGGAACCGGCAAGACCCAACTCGCGAAGTCGGTCGCGGAGATGTTGGGCGCACGGCTGATCCGCCTCCAGTGCTACGAGGGCCTCGACGAGAGCAAGGCGTTGTACGAGTGGAACTACAAGAAGCAGCTGTTGCGCATCCAGGCCGACCGCCACTCCGACTCCTGGTCGGAGGTGCACGACGACATCTTCTCCCACGAGTTCCTGCTGACCCGACCGCTGCTGGAGGCGATCTCCGCCGACGATCCGGTGGTGTTGCTCATCGACGAGGTCGATCGCGTCGAGGTCGAGACGGAGGCACTGCTGCTCGAGATCCTGTCGGACTATCAGGTGTCGATACCCGAGCTCGGGACGATCGAGGCCAAGCAGATCCCGCTCGTGTTCCTCACCTCGAACAACACTCGCGAGCTGAGCGAGGCGCTCAAGCGTCGGTGCCTGTACCTCCACGTGGACTATCCGACGATGGAGCGGGAGAAGGAGATCGTGCTCACCAAGGTCCCCGACGTCACCGAGCACCTCGCCGATCAGGTGAGCCGAATCGTCCGCTCGATCCGCCAACTCGATCTGAAGAAGTCCCCCAGCGTCTCCGAGACGCTCGACTGGGCCCGCACGCTGCTGCTGCTCAACATCGAGACGATCGACGAGGCGACCGCCAAGGAGACGCTCCACATCCTGCTCAAGTACCAGACCGACATCGCCAAGGCGGCCAAGGAGCTGACGGTCGACGAGGCATGATCAGATGACGCCACCGACCGCAACGTCGATTTCGGGTGAGCCGACCGGCTCTATGCTCGACCTGCTCAACGGCTTCGTCGTCGAACTCCGCAACGCCGGACTCCCGGTGAGCCTCACCGAGAACCTCGACGCGATGGAGGCGGTCCAGCACATCCCGATCGACGACCGCGACGCGTTCAAGTACGCGCTCGGCGCGACCCTCATCAAGAACAACTCCCATTGGCGAGCGTTCGAGACGGTGTTCGAGGTCTACTTCTCGCTCCGCGGACCGGAGTACCGGCTCGCCGACGGCGACGAGAGCGACATCGACGACCTGTGGCGCGAGATGCAGGAGGCACAAGGCGACGGCGAAGGTAGCCGCGGTGGCGCCGGATCGATGGATGCGCTCACGCCGGAAGAGATCGCCCACATGCTGATGCAGGCGCTCCTGAACGGCGACCAGGCGATGATGCGAGCGCTCGCCAAACAGGCGGTCCAGCGCTTTGCCGGCATGGAGCCGGGCCGTCCGGTGGGAGGCACCTACTACCTCTATCGCACTCTCCGAAACCTCGATCTCGACGGGATGATGGACCAGCTCATGCAACAGACCGCCGCGCAAGCCGACGGTGGTCAGCTCACCAGCCTCGAGGAGCGCCTCGAACGCGACGAGTTCCAGCATCGGATCGAGGAGTTCAAGCAGGAGATCGAGGCCGAGATCCGTCGCCGACTGGTCGCGGATCGCGGGGTCGAGGCGATGGCCAAGACCCTGCGCAAGCCGTTGCCCGAGGACGTCGAGTTCATGCACGCGTCGCGCGACGAGATGCAGAGCCTCAAGAAGGCGCTGCAACCGTTGACCCGCAAGTTGGCCGCTCGCCTCGCCCGAAAGCGCAAGCACGGTCGCAAGGGACCCCTCGACTTCCGCAACACCGTGCGGCACTCGCTCAGCTACGGCGGTGTGCCGGCCGAACCCAAGTTCAAGTACCCGCGACCCGCCAAGCCGGAGCTGATGGTCGTGGCCGACATCTCCGGATCGGTCGCAGCGTTCGCCCGCTTCACGTTGATGCTCGTGTACGCGATCCAGGGTCAGTTCTCCAAGGTGCGCTCGTTCGTCTTCATCGACGGGATCGACGAGGTCACCGAGTACTTCAAGTCGACGGAAGACATCCAGGAGGCGATCCATCGCGTCAACACCGAGGCCGACGTGGTGTGGGTCGACGGTCACTCCGACTACGGGCACACGTTCGAGGTGTTCTGGGAACGCTATGGCAAGGACATCGGGCCCAAGACGACGGTCCTCCTCCTCGGCGACGCCCGCAACAACTATCACGCCAGCCAGTCCTGGGTGGTCAAGGAGATGCGGCACAAGGCTCGCCACGTGTACTGGCTCAACCCCGAACCGCGTTCGTACTGGAACACCGGCGACTCGATCGTCGGCGATTACGGCAACCACACCGATGGCGTCTTCGAGTGCCGCAACCTGCGCCAGCTCGAAGCCTTCGTCGAGAAGCTCGCCTGAGGATGCCCCGCGTCGAGTCGTCGGTTCGGGTGGCGCTCGGCCCCGAGACAGCGTTCGCCGTCTCCCAGACGATGGGCGAGGTCCGGTACCGCTGGGATCCGTTCGTCCGGTCGCAGCAGCTGCTCGATGGTGCCCAGGCGCCGGCGAAGGGGGTTCGTACCGAGACACGCTCGCGCCACCGGCTGCGGATGGTCTCGGAGTACGTGTCGTTTCGACCGCCCCAGCAGGTCGGCATGAAGATGGTCGAGGGCCCGTGGTTCTTCGAGTCGTTCGCCGGTGGCTGGACCTTCCAACCAGACGGTGACGGCACGAAGGCGACGTGGCGGTACACCTTCACCGTTCGGCCACGGTGGCTGGCACCGGTCGCCGACCGGATCGGGGTCGCGCTCCTGCAACGCGACATCGATCGCCGCATCGCCGGATACGCACGGGCGTGCGAGGACCCAGTCGTGATCGCCGCGGTCAGAGAGTCCGAAGAGGCCGGCGGCGCCGGCAGCGCCGGCGAGGGCTGAGGCACCGGCGACCGAGGTCACGTCGGCGGTGGCTCGATGCTCCCGGGTGATCACCTCGGCGGCGCTCATCATGATCAGCGTCTTCGCGGCGTTCCTGCTCACCCCTGACGTGGAGGTGAAGATGTTCGCCGTCGGTCTGACGGTGGCGGTGCTGGTCGACGCCACGGTCGTGCGGATGATCTTCGTGCCCTCGTCGATGGCGCTGATGGGCGACGCCAACTGGTGGCTCCCGGGGTGGCTCGATCGGCTGCTGCCGCACGTCGATGTCGAGGGTTCGTCCGTGCTGGGCGATGGCGAGCACATGATCGCGGTGCCCGACGACCTGTCCGCCCTGGGCTCCGGTCACGGCGCCGACATCGACGATCGAAAGGAGCTGGTGCGCTCATGAGCGAGCTGTTCGGAATCGCCTTGGCCTTCGGGTACATCCCGAAGCCCGACGAGATCCCCAACCCGGGCCGTCACTGACGGTCGACCCCTCCGGGGTCGAGCGCCCGGCCCGCCCGATCGGTTCACGCGATCGGGGCGAGCCGGGCGTCGCCGCGCCAGGGACTCGATGGTCAGCCGACGAGGATCCCGTAGAAGACGAACTCGGTTCGCCGGTTGAGGGCGAGTGCTGCGGAGTCGTCGTCGAGGGTGAGGAGATCGGTTTCGCCCGCGGCCTGCACGGACAGTCGCGTCGGCGCCACCCCCAGGTACACGAGGTAGTCGAGCACCGCTCTCGCCCGGTCGTTCGAGAGTTCGAAGTTCACCGCCTCGTCACCCCGCTGATCAGCGTGCCCGATCACCAGCGCATTGACGTTTGGGAGGGCCTGCATGATCCCACCGACCCGATCGAGCTGTTGGGCGTGCTCGGCGGTGATGACGGCATCCCCTTCGGGGAAGCGCGGTGACTGCTTCTCGATCACCCGCACGCCGACATTGACGGGCACGCGCTCGTTGACGATGAGGCGGTCGATCACCTCGGCGTCGTCCTGGCTGTTGGCCCGGGCGAGTGCGATCAGGCGCTCACGTGCTGCATCGCTCGGGACGTGCCCGGTGAGGGTCACCGTGCCGATGTCGTAGGTGGCGACGATCGGCAACGGTGTTCCGTCGGCCGCCGCCGGATAGCCGAGCTCCTCGGTGGCCACCGCAGCTGCGTCGGCGGACGTCGTCGTGCTCGTGGCGGTCGTCGTGGTGGTGGTGCCCGCCAGGTCGCCCGGCTCGTCGTCGCCGACGTCCGAGGGGTTCGTTTCGTCGGCGACGGCAGCTGCAGCGCCTCCGGGACTCGTCGCAGGCTCGTCCGATGCGGACACCTGCGGTGTCTCGTCGATCGCCGGCTCGTCGATCGCCGGCTCGTCGACCACCTGGATCTCCGTCGTCGACGGCGTGACCGGGATCGGCGGATCCTGCACCGCCGGAGCGATCGTCGGTTCCGGTTCGACGGCACTGGCAGCCGCCGTACGTGCGCCGAGTCCGCCTGCGGCCCCGCTCCCGTCCCCGCGCAGGAACACGAACAGACCTCCGCAGATCACCGCCACCAGGACGATGAATGCGAGCCGTTCCGTCCAACGCGGACTGTCGTCATAGGTGTTCATCTGTGCTCCTCCACCGGGGTGATCTTCGTCACACCGTCGCCTACACAGAGCGGGCGGTCGCCGCTCAGATACGTTCACGACCACACGGGCCCACAGCAGCGTCCCCGCATCCCTAGTGTCGGGGTATGGATGGCGAGCGTTTCGAGTTCCGGTACGACCGTTGGTGCGGGTGGCTGCTCGGTCTGCTCGGCATGGGCCGTCGCTGGAGTTCCGTCACGGTCGACGACGAATTCGTGCGGGTCGCGATGGGGTGGGCGTTCCGCGCGTCGATCCGGAGGTCGTCGATCGTGGGCGTCGGCCGATCGGATGCACGAGTGCTGGGTTGGGGCGTCCACGGTTGGCGTGGTCGCTGGCTCGTCAACGGATCGTCCGGTGGGCTGGTCGACATCTCGATCGAGCCGCCTGCGCCGAGTCGGGTGGTCGGGTTCCCGGGTCGACTGCGTCTGCTCCGGCTCAGCCTCGCCGAGCCCGAGCGGTTCGTCGGGTTGCTTCAGCTGCGCTGATAGTTGGGGGCTTCCTTGGTGATCGTCACGTCGTGGGGGTGGCTCTCCTCGCGGCCGGCGGTCGACACCCGCATGAAGCGGGCGCCCGTACGCAGGGCTTCGAGGTCGGCGGCACCGGCGTATCCCATGCCCGAGCGGAGTCCACCGACGAGCTGGTAGACCGTGTCGCCCAGCGGGCCTGCGTAGGGCACGCGGCCTTCGATGCCTTCCGGCACCAGCTTCCTGCTCGTCTGGGCGACGTTGCTCTGCGCGGTCGCGTAGCGGTCCGCTCCGAGGCCCTGCATCGCGCCGAGCGATCCCATGCCGCGGTAGCTCTTGAAGCGACGGCCCTCGAACAACTCGGTCTCGCCGGGGCTCTCCTCCGTGCCGGCCAGCAAGGATCCGAGCATGACGGTGGTGGCGCCGGCCGCGATCGCCTTGACGATGTCGCCGGAGTAGGTGATCCCGCCGTCGCCGATGACGGGCACGCCGAGCGACCGTGCCTTCTTGGCTGTGAAGTGGATCGCGGACAGCTGGGGCATTCCGGCCCCGGAGATGATCCGGGTCGTGCAGATCGATCCGGCGCCGACTCCGACCTTGACCGCATCGGCGCCCGCCCGGGCGAGCGCCTCGACGCCTTCCTCGGTCACCACGTTGCCGGCCGTGACGGCCAGCTCCGGCCAGGAGCCCTTGATCCGCTCGATCGTCTTGACGACTCCCGCCGAATGCCCATGCGCGGTGTCGATCGCCACGGCGTCGACGCCCATGTGGACCAGTGCCTCGACGCGGTCCTCGACGTCGTCGCCGACGCCACACGCGGCAGCGCAGCGCAGACGACCGCGATCGTCGCGGGATGCGTTCGGGTAGTCGAGACGCTTCTGGATGTCCTTGACCGTGATCAGGCCGGCGAGCTTGCCGTGATCGTCGACGAGTGGCAGCTTCTCGATCCGGTACTTCTGGAGCAGGAGTTTGGCCTCGTCGAGGGAGGTGCCGACCTTGGCCGTCACGAGCCCCTCGCTCGTCATGAACTCGCTGATCGGCCGTTCGAAGTCGCTGCCCTCGCAGAAGCGGATGTCGCGGTTGGTCAGGATGCCGACGAGCTCGCCGTCGGCGTTGGTGATCGGGACGCCAGAGAACTTGAAGCGGTTCATCAACTCCTCGGCTTCGAAGAGGTGGGCGTCCTTCGCCAGCGTGACCGGATCGGAGATCATGCCGCTCTGGCTGCGCTTGACCTTCTGCACCTCGGCGGCCTGTTCGTCGATCGACATGTTGCGGTGGATCACGCCGATCCCGCCGTGACGCGCCATGGCGATCGCCATCCGTCCCTCGGTGACCTTGTCCATCGCGGCCGAGACGAGGGGAACGCTCAGCTCGATGTCGCGAGCGAACACTGCGCTCGTGTCGACGGCATCGGGCAAGGTCTCGGAGTAGCCGGGCACGACGACGACGTCGTCGAAGGTGAGGGCGTCGAAGCGATCGAACAGATCGTCGTTGAGGTGGCTCATACGGAGGTCTCCTTCTGCTGGAGCTGCAAGCACAGTGTGTGGATCGTGTCGACGAGCAGGCGGTGCTCGACCGCGTGGATGCGGTTGCTGAGTGACTCGAGAGTGTCGTCGGGGAGGATCGGGACGTCGGCGGCGGCGAGAACCGGACCGTCGTCGACGCCTTCGTCGGGCACGAGATGCACCATGACCCCCGTCATCGTCCGCTGTCCCGCGAGCGCCTCGTGCCACGCGCGCTCGACGGCGTTCGTGCCGGGCAGCTCGCCGGGCCGGGCGGGATGGAGGTTGATGACGCGGTCGGGGAACCAGCCGAGGAAGTCTTTGGTCAGGATCCGCATCCAGCCGGCCAACACGACGAGGTCGGGAGCGAAGCCTGCCACGATGTCGGTGAGTCGGGCGTCGTAGTCGGCACGGAGCTCACCGTCGTGCTGCCCGACGTGGACGGATGGGACGCCGGCGCCGGCAGCGCGCTGCAAGGCGGGAGCGTTCGGGTTGTTCGACACGACGGCGACGACCGCGGCGGGCAATTCGCCGTTCGCGCACCCATCGAGGATCGCCTGCAGGTTGGATCCGCTCCCCGAGACCAGAACGACGAGCCGGGTGCGTGCCTCCATGCGACGACGGTAGGCGCGCGATCGGAGCCACCCACGGAGGGTGAACGAAAAGTCAGACGGTAGGAGCCACAACGTCCAGGGTCGGTGGAGTGTGAGCACGGTCTCGGTGAACTGGCCCGGCCGGTGTGAGTCGGTGTCGATCATCGCCTGGAGGGAGGGTCCGGTGCCGAACGCCAAGTCGAGGGTGGCTGCATCGTCGGCACCGCTGGGGATCTCGACTCCGAGGCGTTCGCCGATCGGTTCGATGATGCACCGGGTCCGTGCGTGTGCGTTGCGCAGTCCCTGCAGGGGCGCCGAAGGCCGATCGACGCTTCCGCACGGTGTTCGGTTCCAGCGTGCGTGGACGGACGGTTCGTCGCAGCGCCCGTCGGCCGCGACCGCGATATGGAGCCGCGACCGAGCAGTCGGTCGCCGACGGACTGGTGGTCGACGTGGCGCTCGTCCCCTTCTTCGCCCAGCTGTGGCGTCGCTGCTTCCGGTTCCCGGACCCCGAATGGGAGCGAGCCGAGGTGACCGTGCGGGCGATCCGCAACGGCCGCTCGCCGCGTCCGGCTCCGCGCGTTGGGCCAGGACAAGCATGTCGTCGCCGCGCCTTGCGAGCAACGAACCACCTCGCCGTCGACACCCCGAACGGTGACGGTCACGGCACTAGGTTGCAGTCCGTGCCGACTCACCGAGCCAGAGTTCGCCCGTGAGCCGCGCCTTCGAGGAGCTCGATCACCGGATCACGAGGATGGGCGAGATCAGCTTGCGCCGCCGCCTCGAGCCCACGCTGCAGATCGATGTCTGGGAGGTCAAGCTTGGCGACGAGTTCTTGATGTCGAGTCTGTTCACCGCGACCGAGGAGGCCGTCGCGCGCCTGGGGCTCGCAGCCGTGCACGGCGAAGCACTCGACGTGGTCGTCGGCGGACTCGGACTCGGCTACACCGCACGTACGGCGCTCGATGATCCTCGGGTGCGGACGCTCCACGTGATCGATGCCCTCGACGAGGTCATCGGTTGGCATCGAGACCACCTGGTGCCGCTCGGCGCGGAGCTGACCGCCGACGACCGTTGCACCTTCGTCCACGGTGACTTCTTCGCGATGGTTGCCGACGGGCTCGCCTTCGACGGCGGTGAGCTCGATCGGTTCCACGCGATCCTCGTCGACATCGACCACACGCCGAACCACGTCCTCGACGACAGCCATGCCGGCTTCTACACGCCCGACGGGCTCCAGCCCGTCGTCGACCGGTTGCACGCGGGCGGGGTGTTCGCCCTCTGGTCCGACGACCCGCCGGACGCGCCGTTCATCGACCTGCTCCGGTCGTTGTTCGCGGCTGCCGAAGCCCACGTCGTGTCGTTCCCCAACTTCCACACCGGGGCCGAGTCGGCGTGCACCGTCTATGTCGCCACCGTCTGACCGGCGCACCGAGGTTGCGGGCGGCATCGGCCCTCTGACCTCGAGCCTCCTGGCCGGTGACCATCGGGCGCCCGGAACAGCCGCAGTGCAGCGCGCCGGACCGAGCCCACAGCGCGCAGATCTGCGCCGACACCGGATGCCCCGAACCGGCACGAGTACGACGGTGCCGCGAGCCGCGCAAGCGTCCGCTTCACGACCTCGTTGCCGGCTGGGCGGCGGCATGCGCCTCGGCCACGAAGCGAGCGATGGCATCGGGGTCCTTCTCCGCCGGTTCGGCTTCGACGCCGGAGGCGACATCGACGCCCCAGGGCCGCACTCGGCGGACCGCCCTCGGCGACGTTGTCGGGCCGCAGGCCGCCGGACAGCAGGATCTTGTGCTTCGTCACGAGGTCGCCGACGAGACCCCACTCGATTGGGACGCCACCGCCGGGGACCGGGGCATCGAGCAGGACGACGTCGGCGGCGTGCTCACCGATGGAGCGGACCGACGGGATCTCAGCCACCACCGCCTTGATCGCGGTCTCGACGCCGGCTGCGACGAGGGCGGTGACCGCAGGGCGTTCGTCGCCGTGCAGCTGGGCGGCGTCGATGCCCAGCGCGTCGGGTCCTGGTCGTTGGCGCCCGATCGCACTCCCGGCCAGCGAGCGTGCCGGGTCGGGCTCGGCCTCGATCGCCTCGCACACGGGCAAACGGGCGCGCCCTCCGACGAGGGCGCGCCCGCAACCGGTCACGGGTCGACGATGACGATGGTCGTCGGCGTGGTCGTCGTGGTCGTCGTGGTCGTCGTCGGCGGTGGGGCCGGCGTGAATGTCAAGGCGAGCTGCGGATTCGACAGCGTCGAGGTCCCGCCGGTGCTCTCGCAGACGAGATTCACCGTCAGCATGTCGTCGGCGGCGACGTCGAAGCTGGTCATCGTCGAGAGCTCGTCCGCGTCTCCGTCGGACCCACTGGTCTGCGCAGTCGAGCCGTCGATCGTCGCGTCGGTCGACAGGCTGCACGTGAACGACGTGACGCCGCTGCCGGGCGTGACGCTGACGACCGACTCGGCGACGACGGTGCCATCACCGGGCGAGGTCATCTCGGCGGTCAGTACGACCGTGGCCGCCCCGAGACCTGTCACGTCGGTGTCGCTGCTGACATATACCACCGCTGGTCGAGCGGCGTCGGCTTCGTCCTTGGTGTAGTACTGGTCGTCGTGGTTGTGATCGGCGTAGTAGCCGATGACGTCGATCACGACGTCGACCGTGCCGAAGCGGTTGTAGACGGAGAACTGCCCGTCCTCGTTCAGGTTCGTGACGACCGAGTTGAACTCGCGTGGCAAGCCCGGGAACGGATTGAGATTGGCGGTCAGCGGTACCGAACCGTCGTCCGGCGTGGGATAGATCCGCAGGTTGGTCTGGGCGGTCGGATCGACGGCGGTGACGTTCATCGAGAGCGCAGTCGCATCGGTCGGTAGGTCGCAGTTGCCCTGCATGCCGTGTGCTTCGATCACGATGCTGGTGTTCTCACCGATCGTGGTGGCCGTCCCGACCTGTGAAGTTGCGCGGGTGTCGGCCAAGCGGCACGGTTCGATCGGCACGAGCACGGTGCGCTCGCCGCTCCCGACTTGAGCGTTCACCAGTCCGATACCACCGACGCCGAGCGTGACTGCGACGGCTGCGCCGATCGCCGCCCAACGGGTCCGAAGAGTTGACATGGAATCCTCCATTCTGAGAGCCCGCTTCTTGGTCAGCGCGCCGGGTGCCGTCCGACAACCCTCGCACGTCGACCGCAACGCTACGCCGACCGATGGGCGTCGGCTGCGCGCCCACGATGAGCCGGCCCGTGCAGGGTGGTCGAACCCGGGTCCGATGCCTGCATGACGAACTTGTCGTGACATCGGTCACGCGACTCGGCTGACGCTGCGACAGGCGGCCCATCCTCGCTGCGACTTCCGGACCTCGGTTCCCCCGCTCCCAGGGCGGTGCTCCCGGGAGGACGGTCAAGCTGCGCTCGCCGGCGCCGGCCCGCGTCGCTCGTCTGTTGCGACCGCTGAGCGTTGGTCGTTGGGCTCTACCGCCCTCCCGCGTCCAGGGTCCACGCTGGGAGCGAAGGACCGACGGTGACGGGAGAGTGGCATGGGCACCCAGACGAATGAGCCAACGAGGTTGCCGCCAGCGTGGTTCAAGCACCTCTTCTGGCGGGGCCACCGGTTCCTCTATCGACTCACCAGCGCGCGCGTCCTGTGGACCCCCGAGAACAAGCGGGGCTGGGGCGCGATGCACCTCACCACCATCGGTCGGAAGTCCGGCCAGCAGCGCAGCGTCATCATCGGCTACATCGAGGACGGCTCGACCCCCGTCGTGCTGGCGATGAACGGCTGGGACGAGGGCCATCCGGCGTGGTGGCTGAACCTTGAAGCCCACCCGGACGCCGTCATTCGCCTCAAGGGCCAGCCGGAGCACCCGGTGCGCGCCCGCAGGGTCGAGGGCGACGAGCGCGATCGCCTGTGGCAGCTGTGGGCCGAAGTCGACGAGGGGCTCGACGCCTACGCCGACTCGCGCTCGGCCGAGACACCCGTGATCGTGTTTGAACCACGGGACGCAGCCACCGACCCGACCACCTGACACCAGGGTCGTGAGGTCGAGGCGCCCGTGCCGGCCCTGGCGGCGCCATCCCGGTTGCCACCAAGGGTCGCAGCCTTCACCAGCACCGCCACCTGCCCGAGTGACAGCTCGCCGGCGTCGAACGCAGCGATGACCGCATTGCCACCCCATCTGGGGTACGGTCGGACCACCTCATCGTCACGTCGGAGGAGGCGACATGAGCAGCCTGGTGGACGCGATTCCCGGAGCGAAGCACACCCAGATCGGGGGCCTCGCGGTCGATGAGGTGCCGGCCGGCATCGGTCGTGTGAAACGCGTGATCTACCCGCCGGGGTGGCGTTGGACGGAGCACATGGCCGAGATCACCGGCACCCAGTCGTGCCGGCACGCACACGTGGGTTTCATCGCTCAGGGCACGATGGTGGTGCGCTTCGACGACGGGTGCGAGGTCACGTACACCGCGCCCGCCGCGGTGATCGTCGAACCCGGGCACGACGGGTGGGTGGTCGGCGACGAGCACGTCGTGCTGATCCAGGTCGACGCCGGTCCCGGCACGGTCGACCGCCTCGGGCTCGGCAATCTCGAACACACCCATACGTCGACGTGACCCAGCTCCCCCAACGTTACATTCGGGGTCAGACCCCGAATGTAACGTTGGGGGCGCAGGCGGCGAAGATGGGGTGATGATCGATCCTCCGGTTCCGTCCGCCTGTCTCGAGCTGCGATCGACCGTCTCCGACGACGGGTTCGTGACGCTCGCGATCCGCGAGACAGCCGTGCCGCAACCCGGCGCCGACGAGGTCGTGATCCGCGTCGAAGCGGCGCCGATCAACCCGTCCGACCTGGGCATGCTGTTCGCGATGGGCGACCTCAGCGCAGTCGAGGCCGTCGACGCCGATGGTCACCCGGGTGTACGAGCGCCGCTGTCGCCCGGCGTGCTCGCTGCACAGCGGGCCCGGGTCGGCACGCCCATGCCGACCGGGAACGAGGGCGGCGGAACCGTCGTCGCGGCCGGCTCCTCTGCGGCGGCGCAGGCGCTGCTCGGCAAGGTCGTCGGCTTCCTCACCGGAAACGCCTACGCCCAGTACCGCACCGTCAACGCCGCCGCGTGCCTCCCGATGGTCGACGGCACCGATCCGGCCGCTGCGGCCGCTGCGTTCGTCAACCCGCTGACCGCGCTCGGCATGGTCGAGACGATGCGACGCGAAGGCCATTCGGCACTGGTGCACACGGTCGGTGCGTCGAATCTCGGTGTGATGCTCGATCGGATCTGCCGAGCCGACGGTGTGGGCCTCGTCAGCATCGTCCGCAGGCAGGAACACGTCGATCAGCTCCGGAAAGACGGTGCCGACCACGTCGTGAACTCCGGAGCGGACACCTTCGGCGATGATCTGGCCGATGCCCTCCGGGCGACCGGGGCCACGATCGCTTTCGACGCGATCGGCGGCGGCGAGCTTGCCGACACTCTGCTGGCGTGCATGGAGCGAGTGCTCAGCGAAGGCGGTGAGTTCAGTCGCTACGGCTCCGACACCCACAAGCAGGTGTACATCTACGGCGGCCTCGACCGGCGGCCGACGACCTTGCGGCGCTCGTACGGCATGTCGTGGGGTGTCGGCGGCTGGCTCCTCACCCCGTTCCTCACGAAGATCGGCGACGAGGAGCGCCGGCGTCTGCGTCAGCGCGTCGCCGACGAGATCAGCACCACGTTCTCGAGCTCGTACGGGATGCGCCTCTCGCTCGACGCCGCGGTCGACCCCGAGCACGTCCGTCGATACGGCCGCATCGCAACGGGCGACAAGGCACTCGTCACCCCACAGGCCTGACGACGGATCTCCCGGCTCGTCAGGTGTGGAACGGGCTCGTGAAGCCAGGTGGCTTCACGACGAAGACGGCGCACGGCACCTCGCTGAGCAACTGCTCGGCGGTGTTGCCGATGACGAACCCCGGGATGCCCGTGCGTCCGATCGTGCCCATCACCAACTGGTTGATGTCGTACCGTTCCACGAGCTCGACGATCAGCTCGGGGGCAGGGCCGTGGCGGATGTGGAGGTGGACCTCTGCTTGGCCGAAGTTCTGCTCGTCGACCAGTCGTTGGAGGGTGTCGCGATGGTCGCTCTCACAGCGCGCCCGCAGTTCCTCGACCGACCCCTGACCCTCGCCGATGAAGGGGCTGTCACGCAGTGTGGATTCGCCCAGCAACTCCCACGCAGTCACCACGTGCAGGTGATCGCCGGGGTGGGCCAGCCACGCGGCCGCCGCCAGGATGCGGTGATCGAGCCCGTGGTGATCGGGGTCGGTGTCGACCGCAGCGAGGATCCGGCGCTTCCGTGCGCGCGTCGGTCGAATCGCCCAGACCGGACACGGGCTCTTGCGCTGGAGCCGCTTGATCACGGCCCGAGCGACCGGGTCGTCCGGATGGCTCGTGACCGCGAGCAGATCGTGGTCCTCCTCGACGAGGCGATGCAGCACCGCTGCCACGGCGTGACCGGTGACGACGTCGATCGTGACGTCGTCGGGGTCGCGCTCACCAGCGGCCGTCGCGACCCAGTGGTGCATGTCGTCCAGCAGCGTCTCGCGCAACACGGAATCGATGTGTTCGCTCGTCTCGTGCGGCGTCAGGAGTCGCTGCAGCGCCGGCGCCGGTGGGATCACCGCGACCATGCTGACGCGACCCCCGTCACGCCGCATCAACTCGAGCAGGGAACGAAGCGCCTGCGCCGTGTGGTCGTGCGAGAAGGTCACGAACAACGCGTTGCCGAACGTCATCGCGGGTCAATCCCCGTGCTCGTGGGGAGTGTGGACGATCAGGACGTCACACTCGGCATGGTGAGCGACCTTCGTCGACACGCTGCCACGCAGCAGTCGTCGGCCGACACCGTGGCCACGCGACCCGACGACGATCACGTCCGCGTGGATCGAGTCGGCGACCTCGAGGATCGCGTCGGCGCCGGACGCAGGGATCGGGTGCCCCTCGACCCCGAGACGCATCCCGTGGAGCAGGTGGGTCGCGTCGTCGATCAGATTCATGCCCGGCGAGTCCGACGACAGGACGTCGCGGAACTCGGCCGGGACCTCCTGGGCGATGTTCATCATCTCACCGGCGCTGATCGGGTGATACCCGGCAACGACGTGGACGGTCGCGACGTCGTTGCAGTGGGCGAGGTCACCGGCTGCCTTGACGGCGTCGCGGGCCGCGGCGGACCCGTCGGTGCCCACCAGGATCGTGGTGTACATGATCGTCCTTTCCGGCCGGCGGGCAGGATCGAGACGCAGGCCCGTCGGCCCGTGCGCGTCTTCGATTCCAGCATCCTGCGGGCGCAGATCACCGGGGTAGGGCCGATGGTCATCCGGCGAGCGTGATGAGCGCTGCCATCGTCAGGCCATACAGGGCGAGCAGTGCGCCGGCGAGCGCCCTCCGCGACGCCACGAACGCGACGAGCAGCGTCGTCACGGCGATACCGATCGCGATCACGAGCGTGCCGGTCACCGCCTCCGCGGAGATCGCCGTCGACCGGACGACCGGTCCGATCCCGACCGACATCGTCGAGTCGATCAGTGTGGCGCCGAACAGGTCGCCAATGGCGAGTGCTGCTGCACCGCGACGGATCGCAGTCCAGTCGACCACCAGTTCGGGCACCGACGTGCCGAAGGCAAGCACGATCGAGCTCGCGATGTACTCCGGGACGCCGATGATCTCGGTGAGGCCGACGAACGACCTCACGATCACTGCCGCCGCGCCGCCGACGACTGCGAGCCACGCGATCGTGACGAGGATCGACTTGCCGACTCCGCCGCTCGGGATGCGCGGTGCACCCTCACCTTCGCGGCTCTGTCGCTCCAGCACGACGATCGCAGCGAACCAGCCGGCTACGAGCATCAACCCGTCGAGACGGCTGAGCTCGCCGTCACTGATCAGGATCGCGAGCAGCACGAGAGCCGCGACGCTCATCAGTCCGATCGGTACCGCGACCTTGGATTCGTCGCGGCGAAGGTTCGAAGGCAAGCCCGCAACAAGGATGAGCACGGCGAGGATCAAGGTGACCTGGGTGAAGGCCGAGCCCGTCGAGTCGCCAACATTGACGTCTCCGTGATCGCTGAGCGACGCCATGATCGAGTTCGCGATCTCGGGGAGGTCCGTTCCGACGGCCATCACCGTGATCCCGATGAAACTGGCGCTCACGCCCAGTTCGTCGACGACGTCGAGGGCCGACCCGACCGCTCGCTTGCTGCCGCCGGCCGCGATGGCGATGCCGATCACGAGACCGATGATCCAGATCGCGAGCATTGTGCAGCGTCACTCCCGGACTCGGCCGCGCCAGCCGTTGGGCCGCTTGGTTGTCACGGCCCGATCGTCGCACCTGCATCACTCGCAGGACAGGGGAGAACGTCACAGGCGGCGCGACGACCGGCGGCAACTCCGGCGACGACTCAGACGAGGTGGACGGCCCGGCTGCCCGCTTCGCTCCGCACGAGTGTGCCGATCCGCCACGTCGGCTCCGGAATGCTCGACTGCACAGCGGCGACGTCGTCGGTCGCACAGACCACGACCATGCCGATACCCATGTTGAGCATGCGGTGCAACTCGTGGGTGTCGACCCCGGTTGCGAGCTCGGCGATCAGGTCGAACAACGGCCCTCGTGGCCACGAACCCAGCTGGATCTCGGCATCGACCGCGTCGGGCAGCACCCGCGGCAGGTTCTCGGGAAGCCCTCCGCCGGTGATGTGTGCGAGTGCCTTGACCATGCCGGTCGCAAGTGCTCCGTCGAGCACGTCGAGATAGGAGCGGTGCGGCGCCAGGAGCGCGTCGCCGAGCGGAACATCGAAACCCGGCGGCACGGTGTCCATCGGCACCCAGTCGAACAGCTTCCGGAGGAAGGAGAAGCCGTTCGTGTGCGGGCCGCTGGACGCCACACCGATCAGGGCATCGCCGGCACCGACGTCGGCACGGGGGAGCAGCTCGCTGCGCTCGGCGATCCCCACCAAGGTGCCGGCGACGTCGAACGCGCCCGGCGCGTACACGCCGGGCATCTCGGCGGTCTCGCCGCCGAGCAGGACGCAGCCGGATGCCTGGCACGCCTCCGCCATTCCGGTGACGACCTCCGCCACCAGCTCGGCGTCGAGCACGCTGGCCGCGATGTAGTCGAGGAAGAACAACGGTCGGGCCGACTGCACGAGCACGTCGTCGATGCAGTGGTTGACGATGTCGATCCCGACGCCGCGCACCTTCCCCAGCCTCGCTGCGAGCTCGACCTTCGTGCCGACGCCGTCGGCCGACGCGACCAGGACGGGGTCGTCGAGTTCGAGGATTCGCCGGGCCGAGAGCACCCCGCCGAAGCTGCCGACACCTCGGAGCACGTCGGGACCAAGGGTGCGCTCGACCGCGCCTTTCATGCGCTCGACCGCCCGGTTGCCCTCGTCGATGTCGACGCCGGTGGACGCGTACGACGTCAGCAGTGCACCCGGTGCGCGCCACCCGATGTCGCGCCTCACCTGCATGTTGGGGAACGACACACCGTCCATGCCTCGGTAGGCAGCAGCCCTGGCCGCGGCCAGATCCTCGCCGAGCCCGGTCACCGCGAGCACCCGCCCACCGGCCGTCTTGCCGTCGACCACACCGGAGGGGAAGAGGATCGCCTCCGGGACGATGTTCGATCTGTTCGCCCACTCCGTGGTCGAGAACCCGCGCAGGGAGATGGTGGCGCCGGTGTGGGGGTCGTCTGGATATCCCGGCGACGCGGCGACCACCGTGCACGCAGCACCGTCACGGATCTCGACCGGTTGATCGGCGACCGCGTGGCGGGTGCATGCGAGGGCCAGCGCCGCCAGATCCGACCTCAGCAGTGGGAGCACCGCCTGCGCCTCCGGGTCGCCGAACCGGCAGTTGTACTCGATCAGGCGCGGACCGTCGCTCGTCAGCATCAGGCCGGCGTACAGCACGCCGACGTACGGGGTGCCCGCCGATGCGAAGTAGTCGACGATCGGCTGCACGAAGACGCGCACCAGGTCCGTCGGATCGTGAGAGACGGGAGCGGGGGCGTAGGCACCCATGCCGCCTGTGTTGGGCCCCGTATCGCCCTCGCCGATCCGCTTGTGATCCTGAGCGAGCGGGAGGGCAACGGCCGTGACCCCGTCGCAGAGTGCGAGCAGCGAGCACTCCGGACCGCTCAACCGCTCCTCGAGCACGAACGGCCCGAGCCGGGCGGTAGCGCGGATCGCCAGCTCGGTCTCGTCGTCGCCCGCCGGCACGGTGACCCCCTTGCCGGCCGCGAGCCCATCGAGCTTCACCACCACCGGTCGGTCGAACGCTCGCCACCATGCGAGCGCGCCGTCGGCGTCGAGCTCCTCGAAGCGTTCGAAGACCGGACCAGGCACGCCGAGCGTCGTCGCGAGATCGCGGCTGTATCCCTTCGACGACTCGATGCGGGCCTGCTTCGAGGTCGGGCCGAAGCAGGGAATCTTTCGGAACGAGCACTCGTCGGCGATCCCTGCGACCAGTGCCACCTCGGGGCCCGGGATCACGAGATCGACGTCATCGACGGTGACCTCACCGAGCTCGGTGGAGATCGACACCGTGTGACCGTGCTGCTCGCAGGCCCAGGCGATCGCTCGCTCGCGTCCGCCCGAGCCGATCACCAGCACCCGCATCAGGCGATCGCCCCCTCGAACGACAGCTTGGCCTGGGCCTCGCCGACGGCGAGTGGGTAGTCACCGGTGAAGCAGGCGTTGCAGTAACCCTCGTTCGATCCGACCGCGCGCATCATCCCGTCGAGCGACAGGAACGAGAGGCTGTCGGCGCCGATGTGCTCCTGCATCTCGACGATCGTGCGCCGGGCGGCCATGAGATCGCCGTCGTGTCCCATGTCGACGCCGAAGTGGCACGCGTGGGTGATCGGGGGGCAGGTGATTCGAAGGTGCACCTCGGTGGCGCCGGCGTCGCGGACGAGCTTCACGAGCGGTCCAGCGGTCGTCCCGCGGACGAGCGAGTCGTCGATCATCACCACGCGCTTGCCGGCGAGGTTCTGGGTCAGGGCGTTGAACTTCAGGGCGACCCCGCGCTCGCGCATGTCCTGGGTGGGTTCGATGAACGTCCGTCCGATGTACCGGTTCTTGATGAGACCGTCGTTGTGGGGGATGCCCGACTCGCCCGAATATCCGATCGCGGCCGGGATCGAGGAGTCGGGAACGGGGATGACCACATCGGCGTCGACGCCCGACTCGCGGGCGAGTTCGACGCCCAGGCGCTGGCGAACGTGATGCACGTTGTGGCCATCCCACACCGAGTCGGGACGCGAGAAGTACACGAACTCGAACGTGCACCGTGCGCTCCTGACCGCAGGCGCGAGGGCTTGATGGCGTTGTACTTCGGCGCCTCGCAAGGTGATGATCTCGCCGGGCCGGACCTCGTCGATCTCGCTGCACCCGAGTGTCGCCAGCGCACACGTCTCGCTCGCGACCGCGTACCCCCCGTGCGGGAGGCGACCCAGCGACAGCGGGCGGAAGCCCCAAGGGTCGCGAATGGCGATCACCTCGTCGGCCGCCAGCAGGACCAGCGAGAACGCCCCTTTCCACGCAGGGATCGTGCGTTCGAGCCGCTCCTGCCACGTGCGACCGCCGGCGGCCGCCAGCATCAACGCGATCACTTCGGTGTCGCTCGTCGCGGTCAGGCCGAAACCGCGATGGAGGAGCTCGTCGCGCAGCGCCGAGGCATTGACGATGTTGCCGTTGTGGGCGACCGCCAACGGACCGTGCATGGTCTCGACCAGGAACGGCTGGATGTTCCGGGTCGCGTTCGAGCCGGTGGTGGAGTAGCGGGTGTGTCCGATCGAGTGATATCCGGTGAGAGGCGCCATCGCCTCAGGGGTGAAGACGGTGGCGACGAGCCCTTCGTCCTTGTGGAGACGTGCGCGCTGTCCGTCGCTCACCGCGATGCCCGCCGCCTCCTGGCCGCGGTGCTGGAGCGCGAACAGACCGAAGAACGTCATCTCTGCCACGCCGTCCCCGTGCGGCGTCGAGATCCCCATCACGCCGCATTCTTCTCTCGGATGGTCGGAACCGCTAGCTGCGTCGCTCCGGCCGCCTCTGCGCCGGCGCTCGTCGCTGGCGTCACGTGGGCTGTCGACGTGGACGGTGGTCTCGTTCACAGCAGGTCTGCTTTCGTGAGGTTGTCGATGAGTCGTGTCTGCACCGGGTACGCCCCGGGCTCGAACGCCCGACCGGTCAGACGCTCGAACGCGTCGATGTAGCGGGCGGTCGTCGCCGACCACACCCCATCGGGCACGGTGGGCACTGGTCCGTTGCCCTTGTACCCGATCTCGGCGAACGCGCGCCGCACGACCTCCTTGTCGAGGCTCTCGGGCTCCTCTCCCCGCCCGACCCGCTCATCGTACGAGTCGGCGACCCACCAACGCGACGAATCCGGCGTGTGGACCTCGTCGATCAGGATCAGGTCGCCATCGGCTGCGAGACCGAACTCGTACTTCGTGTCGGCGAGGACGAGGCCGGCCGACGCGCCGATCTCGACGCCGCGCGCGAAGAGCGCGAGTGCCGAAGCCATCACCCGCTCCCACAACGCGGAGGGCAACAGCGACCGGTCGACGACGTCGGCGCACGACAACGGTTCGTCGTGGCCACCGTCGGCTGCCTTGGTCGTCGGGGTCACGACGTGGGCCGGCAACGCGGTGTTCTTCTCGAGACCGTCGGGGAATTCGTAGCCGTACATGTGGCGGGCGCCGTCTGCGTACAGGCCCCACAGCGAGGTGTCGGTCACGCCGGTGATGTACCCCCGCACGACCACCTCGACGGGGAGCGGCCGTGCTGCCCGGGCGAGCACTGCGTTCGGATCGGGAACGGACACGAGGTGGTTCGGCATCAGATCGGCCGTCTGCTCGAACCACCACGCGGACAGCTGGTTGAGCACCTGCCCCTTGTACGGCACGCCCGCGAGGACCCGGTCGAACGCCGACAACCGGTCGGTGGTGACGATCAGCCGCTGTTCGTCACCGCACGCCCACGACGCCCGGACCTTGCCATCACGCCGGTCGGGCAGCGGAAGGTCGACCTCCACGAACGGATCGAACAGGCTGGTGCGCATATTCCGCCTCCTCACATCTCCGATGCCGCGGCGACGCCGTTGCGGAACAGTTGGAGCCCCAGGTGGTCGAGCCCGCCCCCTCGAAGGTGATGCGGGTGCTGCCGCCCGACGACGAAGTTCTCCGGGTGTGGCATCAGCCCGAGAACGTTGCCGGCGGGGTTGCAGACACCGGCGATGTCTGCCACCGAGCCGTTGGGATTGGTGCTGCGATAGCGGAGAGCGACCTGCCCCGCTTCGGCGAGCGTCGCCGGGTCGGGGTGCACGTACCGACCCTCACCGTGCGCGATGGGGCAGTGGATGGGTTGATCGATGCCCTTGGTCCAGAGACAACGCGACGACGGTTGAGGTTCGAGCACGACCCACCGACACTCGAACCGACCGTGTGCGTTGTGGCCGAGGGCACCTGGGAGGAGCTTGGTGCGGGTGAGCACCTGAAAACCGTTGCAGATCCCGACCATCGGGCGTCCGGTGGCCACGAACTCCTTGAGGCCGTCACCGAGGCCGACCATGAGATCGAGTGCGAGCATGCGACCGGCGCCGAGCGCGTCGCCGTAGGAGAAGCCGCCGGCCACACCGACGAGGCGGGCCTCTCTGAGCAGTTCCGGGTGGCGCGCCAGCTCGGTTGCGAGCACGATCGTCGGATCGGCGCCGGCCAGTTCGAGGGCGAGTGCGAGGTCTCGGTCGCGGTTCGTGCCTGGTCCGGCGATGACGAGAGCGGGCGGGGTGCTCATGGCATCCACTCCTCGTCCCGTGCCATCTCGTTGGTCTCGTCGTCGTCGGCGACCGCCACCTCGGTGACGTCGGCCGGACGGTCGGCGAGACCTTCGGGGACGTCGAACCGGTGGAAGGCGTCTGCGAGATCTTCGATCGCGATCGGGTCGATTCCGGGGATGACCAGGTGGTGTCCGTCGGTGACACGGCCGATCCTCTGGATCGACTCGTGCATCACGTCGCCGAAACGAGCCAGATCGGTGGGTGCGACCTCCACCACCAGGCGGCTCTGGGACTCGCTGAACAACGCGGTCGCGAGCTCGTCGTGGGGGAGCTCCGTGATCTCGGCGCCCAAGCGGGCGGCGATGCACATCTCGGCGAGCGTGACGGCGAGCCCGCCCTCGCTCACGTCGTGGCACGACCAGACGAGTCCTTCGAGCATCGCTTGATGGAGGTGGCGGTAACGCACGGGAGCATCAGGGTCGGGTGCCGGCACGCATCCGACGTCCTGCGGCGCCTCGTACACCAGATCGAGGTGACTGCCGGCGAACTCGCGATTGGTGGTGCCGAGCAGCACCAACGCGTTCCCCGGCTGGACCAGCGCCGGCGTCACGCACTGGTCGGCGTCGGGCACGTGTGCGACGGCCGTGATCACGAGCGTCGGCGGGACCGCGTGCCGTTCGCCGTCGGTGCCGGTGTACTCGTTGTTCAGTGAGTCCTTGCCGGACACGAACGGGGCTCGGTACGCCATCGACGCCGCACAACAACCATCGACCGCAGCGACGAGCTCGCCGAGCGTCGACTCGCGACGAGGATCGCCCCAGGAGAAGTTGTCGAGGAGTGCGACCTGATCGGGGTCGGCGCCCACGGCCACGACATTGCGGATCGCCTCGTCGACGGCGCCGTACGCCATTGCCTCGGGGTCGTGGAGTCCCCACCACGGGTTGACGCCGATGCCGATCGCGAAACCCGCCGTGTCGGTCGGCTCGGCGATGACCACGCCGTCGGCGGGCCCGTCAGTGAGCCGCCCGACGAGAGGGCGCACGGCGGTGGCACCGAGGATCTCGTGATCGTACCGGCGGATCGTGCTCGCCTTCGAGGCGATGTTGCGGTGCGAGAGCAGTCGCAGCAATGCGTCCTGGACGTCGGGTACGGTGCGACCGATCCACTCGTTCCGGTGGGGCTGCGGAAGCGTCGCCGTCATCTGGCGTTGAGGTCGCCCGTCGTGGAGGAAGTCGGTCGTCATCTCCAGCACCACGGAGCCGGCGCTTCGCACGGTCAGCACGCTGTCACCGGTGAAGCCCCCGATGTCGGCCATCTCGACTCCGTAGTACCCGCATCGATCGGCCAGCTCTGCCAGCTTGCCCGGCTTGACGGCGATCACCATGCGCTCCTGCGCCTCGGAGAGCCAGATCTCCCATGGCTCGAGGCCGCTGTACTTGAGCGGGACCTTGTCGAGATCGACGTCGGCGCCGACGCCCTCGGCCATCTCGCCGACCGCCGACGAGAGCCCGCCGGCACCACAGTCGGTGATCGCGGTGTAGAGGTGCTCGGCGCCGACCAGGACGTCGATCAGGAGCTTCTCGACGATCGGGTCGCCGATCTGCACGCTCGCCCCCGCGACCTCCCCGGTGGTCGCATCCATCGTGAGCGAGGAGAACGTGGCCCCACGGATGCCGTCGCGCCCGGTTCGGCCGCCGAGCACCACGACACGATCGCCCGGAAACGGCCCGCGCGGTTCGGCCCATCCCTCGGCGGTTCCGATGCACCCGGCGAACACCAGCGGATTCGTGGTGTAGCCGGGGTCGTAGAGGATCGCGCCGGCGACGGTCGGGAGTCCGATCTTGTTGCCGTAGTCGGCGACCCCGTCGATCACGCCTTCGCGAATGCGCAACGGGTGCAGCGCCCCGTCGGGAACGTCGTCGAGCGATGTGTCTAGGGGCCCGAAGCACAGAATGTCGGTGATCGCGATCGGCCTGTGAGAGATGCCGAGGACGTCGCGGATCACGCCCCCGACGCCGGTGTTGGCACCGCCGAACGGCTCCACCGCCGATGGGTGGTTGTGCGTCTCGGCCTTCAACGCCAATGTGATCGCGTCACGGAAGCCCACGATGCCGGCGTTGCCCACGAAGGCCGACTTCACGAACGGTGCGTCGATGGCGTCCGTGCACTGACGAAGCATCTCGATCAGCGACGGACGGTCCTCGCCGTCGTCGGCGAGGATGTTGGCGCGGAACGTCTTGTGGGCGCAGTGCTCACTCCAGGTCTGTGCGAGCGTCTCCAGCTCGACGTCGGTGGGTTCGCGTCCGAGCTGCTCGTAGTGGGTCTGGATGACGACCAGCTCCTCGGGATCGAGCGCGAGGCCGCGCTCGCGGCCGATCTCGAGCAGGTCTGCGAGACTCCGCCCCACGATTGCGACGGTCTCGGCGGCGCCACTGGTCGTGCCCTCCGTGTGGAACGTCGGTTCGATGCAGCCGTCGGTCCATCGCTCGATCACCGGGTTGGCGACGACCCGGCGGACGAGCTGCTCGGCGTGCTTGACGTCGACGCCGTCGCCGAACTCGACCCGGCGCCCGGTCGCCGCGCCCGTGACTGCGATCTCGAGTTGTTCGGCGGCATGCCGCAACGTGGCGGCAGCGGTGTCGGTGACACCCGGAAGGTGGGTGATCTCGACGCCGTCGGTGTTCGGTTCGGTCCAGGAACCCTTCTGGAGCAGGGGATCGACGAGGAACCCGTGGAGGCGGGTCAGCGCGTCCTGGTCGAGCTCGCCTTCGACGAAGACGACATCGGCGACGGCGACCGCCTCGGGTCGCTCCAGCGCGAGACCGAGCTGGTGCGCAGCGGTGGCGATCGCGGCTGCACGCGGGTCGGGTTCGATCGAACGGATCGTCAGGCGGTGCCGTGGGGCCACTGGCGCGAACATAGGAGGTCGGGCACCCGACCCGTGTGGTTTGAACGAAATGTTTGTGTCCTCGGAGCGGGTACGGTCCCACGTCGTGGCGAAGTGGTTGTTGAAATCGGAGCCCGACGTGTTCGGCTACGACGATCTGGTTCGGGTCAAACGGGAGGGCTGGGACGGCGTCCGGAACTACCAGGCGCGAAACTTTCTCCGCGAGATGCGCCGGGGCGATCGAGCGATCTTCTATCACTCCAACGCCAGGCCTCCCGGCGTGGCGGGGGTCTGCAAGATCGTGAAGGGAGCTGCGCCCGATCCGACCCAGTTCGATCCGGCGAGCCACTACTACGACCCTGCGTCGGATCCCGACGAGCCGCGTTGGGATTGGGTGACGGTGGCGCCCGACCGTCGGCTCGAGTTCGTCGGGCTGGACGAGCTGAAGGCGATGCCGGAGCTGGCCGAGTGCCGCCTGCTCGCGCGGGGCAATCGGTTGTCGGTGATGCCGTTGACCGAAGCCGAGTTCGATGCGATCGTCTCGGCGGCGGATGCCAAGCGGCAGCGATGACACGGAAGCACGACTCGGTATGACCGCCGAACACGTCCGAACCCGTGTGGTGCTCGTGCGGCACGGCGAGTCCGAGGTGACCGTGCGACGGATCATCGGCGGCCCGCGCTCGTGCTCCGGGCTGTCGGAGCTCGGGGTGCGGCAGGCCGAGCGACTTCGTGACCGGTTGGCCGAATCCGGCGAGCTCGAGGCGACTGCGCTCTATTCGAGTGCGTACCCGCGTGCTCGCGAGACCGCCGAGATCATCGCTCCGGCGCTCGGTCTCGATGTGACGATCGAGGCCGACTTCGGTGAGCACGACCCGGGGCCCGACTGTGACGGACTCTCGTTCCAGGACTTCGTGGATCAGTTCGGCATGCCGGACTGGGAGACCGACCCGTTCGGGGTCACGTTCCCCGGCGGGGAATCGATCGCCCAGTTCCACCAGCGTGTCGGAGCTGCATGGGCCGATGTCGTGCGAGTCAACCGGGGAGGTGTGATCGTCATCGCCTGCCACGGTGGCGTGGTCGACGTGATCATGCGGCAGGTGTTGCGTTCGCCGATGACCGGAGCGTTCGACCTGCACACGCTGAACACGTCCCTCACCGAGTTCACCCACTCGCGCCCCGACCGGTGGCAGCTCGTGCGGTACAACGACACGGCCCACCTCCGCGGCCTCCCGCGGGAATCGCCGCGCATGAGCGACGCCTGAGGCCGTGACCCGCTGGCTCGTCGTCGGTGCCGGAGCGGCGGGATGTGTCGTCGCCGCGCGACTCAGCGATGACCCGGCCAACGAGGTGGTGCTCTTGGAGGCGGGGCCCGACCACGGGGTCCGGGCCGACCCCCGCGACGTCGGGCCGTTCTTCGGCGATCCGGCCAGAGTGCGGACCGACGCCGTCGTGATCCGACGACCCGGCGCAGCCCCCGTTCCGTACGAACAGGGTGTCGGTCTCGGTGGCTCGTCGCTGATCAACGGTGCGACCGTCGTCGCGACCGACGAGATCGACGCGACCCGGATCGAGCTGCCGCTGGAATTGCCGTGGGCGCTGGGTGGGTTGGGTCGGGCGGTGCTCGACGCAGACCCCGACGCCGGCCGCCTCCTCTTGACCCGACGCGGCGGGCGCCGCGTCACCGCAGCCGACGCCTATCTGCGTCCGTGTCTCGACCGGATGAACCTGCTCGTGGTGACCGGAGCCGCGGTGCGCCGCGTGAGGTTCGAGGGCCGGCGGGTGACTGGAATCGAGACCGACGATGGCGTCGAATACACCGCCGACCGTGTCGTGATCTGTGCCGGCGCGATCCACACGCCGGCGTTGCTCCTGCGGAGCGGGGTGGACACCCCCGGGATCGGTGACGGGCTGCACGACCAACCTGCGTTCGCGGTGTCGCTCGAACTGGCGCCGGCCGCCATCGACGCGACGGCGCCGACGATCGCGGTGGCGATCGAACGGCCCGGGCGACGAATTCTGGCCGTCAACCACGTCCCCAACGATCCGGGGCTCGGGGTGTTGCTCGGCGGTCTGACCGAGGCGACGAGCACCGGCCGCGTGTCGCTTCCCGATCTCGCCGGGCCACCGCGCGTCGAACTCAACCAACTCGCCACCGACCATGATCTCAATGCGCTGACGGCCGTGGCGATGGAGACGATCGCCCTGCTCGAACGGCCGTCGGTGCGTGCGGTGGTCGTTCGGGCGTACATCGACGACCGAGGGACGCCGGTCGAGACGATCGCCGGAGCACCCGGCGCGATCCGGGCCTGGTTGCCCGAGCATCTGACCGGCTTCCATCACGTGTCGTCGAGTTGCCGGCTCGGGCTCGTCACCGACGACACCGGTCACGTGCTCGGCTACGAGGGCGTCTATGTGTGCGACGCGTCGCTGCTCCCCGTAGCGCGGCGCCCGAATCCGTACCTGGCGGTGATCGCGCTCGCCGAGCGCATGGTGCGTCGCTGGCCGGCCGGTTGACCTGGCGATCCCCGGTCACCAGGCGTGCTGGTCAGAGCCCCGTGCGGAACTGCTGGGTCGTGGCGAGTTGGTCGGCGTCGTCCGACAACCTGTCACGGCGGCTGTGGTAGTGCTCGGGCACGACGAACTGCACGGCCCGCCACACCAGCCTCGGCAGCAGCACGAGTGAGCGTCTCATGTCACGAGCGTGACACGACGCCGCTCGATCGTCCATCGGTTGCGTGATAGTCCATGCACATGGGGAATCGAGCGACCTCGCTGACCGAGGTGGGGACCGGATGCCTGGCATACCTGCAGGGTGACGGCGGCTGGGGCTGGAGCAACGCTGGTTTGGTGGTCGGTGACGGTGCATCGCTCCTCGTCGACACCCTGTTCGACCTGAGGCTCACGCGAGCGATGCTCGACGCGATGGCCGACCATCTGCGGAGTGCGCCGATCACCACCGTCGTCAACACCCACGCCAACGGCGACCACTGCTACGGCAACCAGCTGGTCGGCGACGCTCAGATCATCGCGTCCACCAAAGCGGCCGCGGAGATGGGGGAGGTCCCGCCGTCGCTGCTGGCGGCCCTCAACAACGATCCAGGGCCCGTCGGCGAGCTGTTCGGGTCGTTCTTCGGGGAATTCGAGTTCGACGGGATCGAATTCCGCGTTCCCGACCGGACGTTCGACGGCCGACTCGACGTCGAGATCGGCGGCCGCCTCGTCGAGCTGATCGAGGTCGGACCGGCCCATACCGCTGGTGACACGATCGCGGTGGTGCCGGACGCGGGGGTCGTGTTCACCGGCGACATCCTCTTCATCGGTGGGACACCGATCGTCTGGGCCGGGCCCGTCGCCAACTGGGTGGCGGCGTGCGACCTGATGCTCGGCATGGATGTCGACGTGGTCGTGCCGGGCCACGGCCCGGTGACCGACAAGTCGGGCATGACGACGGTTCGCGACTACCTGACGTTCGTCGATCGGGAAGCCACCGCGCGCCACGACGCGGGCATGGACGCGTTCGACGCGGCGCGCGACATCGGCGCGGCGATCGGCGCGTCGGAGGACTTCGCAGCGCTCGGTGAGTTCGGCCGGATCGCCGTCAACGTGGAGGCCGTCTACCGCCACCTCGATCCGTCACACGAGACACCCGACGTCGTCGAGCAGTTCCGCCGCATGGCCGAGCTCGAGCGGGGCTGATGACCACCGGCGATCGACTCGACCGCGACCATGATGTGGTCGTCGTCGGAGACGGGCCGGGCGGCGCCGCGCTCGCATCGGCATGCGCGACCGTGGGGCTCGACGTGTGTGTCGTCGGCAGCGGACTCGCCTGGTCGAACACCTACGGCGTCTGGCTCGACGAGCTCGAGTTCCTCCCTCGATCGGTGTTCGCGACGGTGAGCGATCACGTGATCGTCGGGTCGTCGCGTCTGCGCCGACTGACCAGGGCGTACGGGGTGATCGACAACACGGCACTCCGCCGACACCTCGAACTCGAACGTTTCCTCCGGATCGGCACGATGCGTGCGATCGAACCCGACTCGCGCGGCGCAACCGTCGTGCTCGCCGACGGCCGGACGATCACGGCCAGCATCGTCGTCGACGCGAGCGGGCACGTCGCCACCGAACCGCGTGCGTGGCAGAGCGCTTACGGCCTCGTGGTCCCGGAATCGGTCGCGTCCGACGTCGCCACGATCGACGCCGCCACGCTCATGGACTGGTCGTGGTCGCTCGAGTCGCCTGCCACGATCCCGAGCTTTCTGTACGTGGTGCCCGTCGCCGACGGTTGGCTGGTCGAACACACCGTGTTGGCGGCGACACCCGCTGTGGAACCGGCAACGCTGCGCAGGGGCCTCGTGGAACGTCTCGGATCCTCCGTCGTCGATGCGGCAGAACGTGACGGTCGGGTCGAGGCGGTGATGATCCCGATGGGGGTGCCCATCCCGCTGGACACCCCCGATGGTGTCGTCGCCTTCGGCGTCGCCGGTGGGATGATCCACCCCGCGACGGGCTACTCGGTCGGAGCAGCTTTGCGTGCCGCGCCGGGTGCGGCGCGAGCCATCGCGCGAGGTGACGACCCAGGCGCCGCCCTCTGGCCACGGGCCGCCCGGACGACGCGGCGGCTCCACGACGTGGGTCTCGAAGCGCTCCTCCGTCTCGACCGTGACGGCACGATCGAATTCTTCGAGCGGTTCTTCGGGCTGCCGACGGAGGCGTGGTCGTCGTACCTCCGCATCGACGCCACGCCGATGGAGACGGCGCGTGTCATGGGTTCGTTGTTCCGGTGCGCTCCGTGGTCAGTGCGTCGCCAACTCCTCGCGGGCGGCGTCGACGGGCTCTGTCGGGCCGGAGTGCGTCGTGGGCGCACGCTTGGCGGCTGAGTAACGCACCGCGAGGACCCACCCGGCGGCGACCGCCACCGAGAACAGGAACCACTGCACCGCGTACGACAGGTGGTTGCCCTCGCTGAGATCGGGTGCGATCACGGGCTCCGGTAGCCCGGCGATCTCGGGCGGCGACGACTCGATCAGGTCGACGTACATCGGTACGACCTCGCCCGGGAGCTGTGGTGCCAAGCGCTCGATGTCGATCCGCTGCGCCTCGGCGAGGTCTCCATCGGCACGATCGGTGAGCTGGCCGAGCCGACGTTCCTCGGATGGCCGCAGCCGACCGATGATGTCGACCTCCTCCGCCGGCACGTCGGGAGCGTCGACCACGAGCGGCACGAATCCCCGGTTCACGAGGAGCACGCGACCGTCGGCGAGTCGCATCGGGGTGACGGTGTTGAAGCCGGCGCGGCCGTTCTGCGAGCGGTTCACGATGAGGATCTGCTCGTCGGAGAGGTAGGTGCCGGTCGCCGCGACCGGTCGCCACGCTACCTCGTCGGGTTCGACATCCGGTGTCACCAACTCGTCGAACGGCACGATCGGAGCGTCGTATCGCGCTTCGATCACGGCGTTGAATGCCTGGCGTTCGTCGAGCCGACGCAGCTGCCAGAACCCGAGGTTGATCATCGCCACGATGGTGGCCAACACGAGCAGATGGAAGCCGATCCACTTCGGTGCGACCAGGAACCGGTACATGCGGTTCCGACGCTACCGACGGCACCGGCACGAATGCGCCGGGCGCTCGCGACCGGGCCGGTCCGACTCGCGCTCCTGCCGGAGGTCGTCAGGTCGGTAGCGTCGGAGCATGGAGTTGCCCGACTTCCACATCCCGCATGCGGAGAAGATCGAGTGGATGATCGAGTCGAACGGGTGGGCGCTCGAACCGGTGTCACCGAACGCCGAGATCGATCCGCCGACACCCGCGTACGCCTACACCATCGGCGTGCCCGCGCTCGTCGGGTTCCCGGAGCTCGCCGTGTTCGGTCTGACACCCTCGGCGGCGAACGGTCTCATCGGTCTCGTCGTCGATGCCTGCCGCGGTGGCACCGAGATCCCGCTCGGGGTCGAGTTGGTCGGCCTGCTCGACAACGATCTGCGCTGCATGTTCGCGCCGATCGACGTCGACGAGTTCGGGGCGTTCTTCACCACAGCGGTCGCCTGGTACGAGGGCGCGCCCTTCTCGATGGTGCAGTTGTTCTACCCCGACCGAAACGGTTTCCTGCCGTACGAGGCCGGCTACGAGCAGCGCCTCCGGCTCGCGCAGCCGGTCGTCGGGCGGGCCGTCGCGTGACCTCGTCGCCGTGATCGCTTCGACGGTTGCCCAGGTGGTGTCCAGGTGGTGTCCCGGTGGTGTCCGGATGGTGTCCCCCCATGGGAGTTGAACGACTGTCGGTGCGAGGCGTCGACCTCGCGTTCGACCTGAGCGGGAGCGGCCCCGACGTGGTGTGGGGACATGGGTTGACGAGCAGCATCGCCTCAGAGGACGAACTCGGGCTGATCGACTGGTCGGTGGTGAGGGCGAACCACCGGGTGCTCCGCTACGACGCCCGCGGCCACGGGGAGTCGGACTCGTCGGCGGTCCCCGAGAGCTACGCATGGCACCAGCTCGCACTCGACCAGCTCGATCTCGCAGACGCGTTGGAGATCGGGCCGTACGTCGCCGGAGGAGCGTCGATGGGCGCGGCCACCGCTCTCCACGCCGCGGTCCTCGCACCCGACCGTGTGCGTGGATTGGTGTTGATGATCCCACCGACCGGTTGGGAGACCCGCGCCGCTCAGGCCTCGCGGTATCGGGTGATCGCCGATCTCGTCGAGGCGGGCGATCACGAGACGCTGCTCGCCGGGGCAGCTCAGATCCCGCCACCCGATCCGCTGATCGACGAACCCGTGTGGACGGATCGCTTCGCCCAGTTGCTCCGGACCGCCGATCCGGTTCGACTGGCGAGAGTGTTCCGTGGTGCCCTGACGGCCGATCTCCCTTCGCAGGACGATGTCGCGGCGATCGTGGTGCCGGCGCTCATCCTCGCCTGGACCGGCGACCCCGGGCATCCGGCGAGCGCGGCTGGCCGCCTGCAGGAGCTGATGCCTCATGCCGAGCTCGCCCTCGCCACGACACCGAGCGGCCTCTCCACATGGAGCGCCCGCGTTGCGAGGTTCCTGGCCGACGTCGCGGGTTGACCGATCGCGTTCGGCTCAGCCGGACCGATGGAGGCAGAAGCCGGCGATCTCGTCGACCCAACGGGGCCAGAGTTCGCGGGGGTAGTCGTGGCCCATGCCCTCGATCGCCACGAAACGGGCACCCGGTACGAGCTCGGCCGTGCGCTCACCGCCGCTGATGTCGACGAGGGTGTCGGCGGTCCCGTGCATCACGAGCATCGGCGTTGTGACCTGGGGGAGATCGGCGGCCCACGAATCCGACGCCAGGACGGCGAGGAACTGACGGCCGGGCCCCGCCGGATCGAAGCATCGATCGAACGCGCGCTCGGCGTCGGCGCGCCACCTCGCCTCGTCGGCGTGGGCCGGGCTTCCCCAGATTCGTTGGCCGGCGACATGGCGTTCGATCGCTGACGCTCGATCGGTCGCCGGCGCACCGGTCAGCTGGGCGAGTGCGTCGGGGCTCGACTGGCCGAATTCGGGCTCACCGGTGCGCGACATCACCGAGATCGCCGCCAGCAGGCGCTCCCGGTGGTGGATCGTGAGGTGTTGCACGATCATCCCACCGAGCGACAGTCCCATGACGTGGGCTCGCGCAACCCCAGCCGCATCGAGGACGGCGATCGCGTCGAGCGCCATGTCGGCCAGCCGATACGCCGCACCCTGATCATCCGCGACAGCGTCGGTGAAGTGGGTCGAGTGTCCGACGTCGCGGTTGTCGAAACGGATCACGTGGAACCCGGCGGCGACGAACAGTTCGCACCAGTCGTCGTGGTAGTTGATGCACTGTGATCCGAGGCCGTTGATCATGAGCAGGGTCGGATCGTCGTTCGATCCGAACGTCTCGAAATAGAGGGTGCAGTCGCCGTTGGTCGCCTGAGCCATCGCCGAAACGTACCGGTCGGTGCGCGTCGGCAAGAATGCAGGCATGGACCTCCTCGTCGCCGCCGACGACCGGACCGGTGCGTTCGAGGCGGCCGCGGCGCTGGCCGATCGAGGAGCCGGTCCCGTGCACGTCGTGGCGTGGCCGGCCGTCCCGAGTGGCGACGTAGGGGTCGTCGACCTCGGATGCCGCCACCTTTCACCGCGCGATGCCGCCGCCCGCACGGTCGGGCTTCCGGCGAGCGCCCGTGCTGCGCACAAGACCGATTCCACATTGCGTGGCAACTGGGCCGACGAGCTCGCCGCCAGATCGTGCGAGATGCCCGTGCTGCTGGTGCCGTCGTTGCCGGCGATGGGTCGGACGTGTGCTGACGGGGTCGTGCTCGATCATGGTCGGCCGGTGCACGAGGGCAGCGCCGGCACCGATGTGCGACGCAGGGTGCTGACGTCACGGCCGGCCGAGGCACTGCGCTCGGCCGGGGCCGGCGAGGTGGCTGCGCTCGGCGATGTCGAAGCCGTCGCCCGATGGCTCTCGAACCCTGTCGGCGTGGCGGTCGCCGACGCGAGCGACGACGAGACCATCGATGGCATCGTCGCCCGCTGGATCGCGGCCACCGACGGCGTGATCCTCGCAGGGACGTCCGCGGTCGTCGGTGCCGCTGCCGAAGTGGTCGGCCGCCACGACCCGGCCGAACCGATGGGCCCGGTCGACGGCCCCATCCTGGTGGTGTGCGGGAGCGTGCATCCGGCAGCGCGCCGCCAGATCGAGATCGTCGAGCACCGGGGCCTACCGGTGACGTACCTCGCCGACGACATCACGGCGCGGTCGCTCGCCGAAGCGGGCGCGCTGGTGCTGGCAACCGAGATCCCGGTCGGGGACGTCGACGAACCCGTCGCGGTCGCGGCCGCCGCGGGCCTCTCGAGGGGAGTGGTCGAACTCCGTCGACGTGTCGCGCTGGGCGCGCTGGTGATCATCGGTGGCGATACGGCTGCGGCAGTTCTCGGACGCGCCGATGTGACCGTTCGCGGGTCGGTCGACCCGGGAACCGCCTGGGGCACGGTCGAGGGGCTCGGCGTTCCGATCGTCACGAGATCGGGCGGTTTCGGTTCCGATCACGCGCTGGCGGAGCTGCTGCGGAGCCTCCGATCACCATGAGCGACCCCCGGACGACGGTCGGTCGGGCCCCGATGGCCGTCACGATGGGTGATCCGTCGGGAGTCGGTCCCGAGATCGTTCTCCGGCGCGCTGCTGCTGGTGGATTGACCGACGGGTCCGTCGTGGTGTTCGGCGATGCTGCGATCCTGCGCCGCGGATGCGAGTTGCTCCACCTCGATGTCCCGATCGTCGTCGTCGAACCCGACATCTCGTTGCAGGCGGTCGCCGGCCGCCTGAGCGTCGTCGACGCGCACCTCCTGGGGGCGTCGGATCATCGTCCGGGCGAGCTCGACCGGGCGTCGGGTGCAGCGGCGCGGGCCTACGTGGCTGCCGCGACCGACGCTGCCCTCCGAGGCGATGTCGCCGGTGTCGTCACCATGCCGATGAACAAGGAGGCGACCCAGCTGAGCGATCCGAGCTTCGTCGGCCACACCGAGTTCATCGCGGCGCGCTGTGGATCGCCGTCGGTGACCATGATGCTGACCGCCGAGCACGTGCACGGCTCGCTGGCGGTCACCCACGTCAGCACCCACTGTTCGCTGCGTGAGGCCATCGAACGTGTCGAGCACGACCGGGTGCTGGAAGTGATCCGCCTGACCGACGCCGCCGTGCGCCGGTTCGTTCCGGCCCCGAGGATCGCCGTGTGCGGGCTGAATCCGCATGCCGGCGAGCACGGGCTGTTCGGCCGCGAGGACGCCGCGCACATCGCTCCGGCAATCGAGGCGGCCCGCACCCAGGGCATCGATGCGACGGGTCCGCACCCGGCCGACACGGTGTTCTACCAGGCCGTCCATCGCGGTCGCTACGACGCGATCGTCGCGATGTACCACGACCAGGGTCACGGCCCGATGAAGCTGCTCGCGTTCGACAGCGGCGTGAACGTGACGCTCGGCCTCCCGATCATCCGCACTTCGGTCGATCATGGCACGGCGTTCGACATCGCCTGGACCGGCCGAGCCTTCACCGATTCCCTCGACCACGCTCTCGCCTACGCCCGGAAGCTGACCGTTACGTTCGGGGTCTGACCCCGAACGTAACGGTCGGGGTCATGACCCTGGCGATGTCGGGGCCTTGTCGTGGTAGTCCTCCCACTCCCACTCCATGCCGTGTTGATCGAGGAGCTCGAGGAACGGCTCCGACGGCAGTGCCTCGGGGCCGACGACCCCTCGCGCCTCCCACGCACCCGTCGCCATCAGCTCGATCGCGACGGCCGGCATCACCGCGGTCTGCCACACGACGGCCTGATGACCGAACTCCTTCATCGACCACGCATTGTCGACGATGTGGTAGAGGTACACCTCGCGCGGCTCGCCGTCGAGACCGCGGCCCTTCACCCATGTTCCGGCACAGGTCCGCCCGTGCATCTTGTCGCCGAGCTCGGCCGGATCGGGCAGCGCAGCGGCGACGACGTCTCGCGGCGAGACCTTCACACCGCGTACCTCGACCGGCTCGGTCGAGACCAGGTCGAGCTTCTGGAGCGTCTTCAGCACGTTGATGAAGTCGTCACCAAGTCCGTACTTGAACGTCACCCGCTCGACGTCGATCCAGCGGGGGATCAAGATCACCTCCTCGTGCTCCACGTTGACGCACTGCAGCGGGCCGATGCCTTCGGGGAACGTGAACATCTCGGGCTCGCTGAAGGGCTCGGTCGTGAACCAACCGCGCTCGCGCTCGTAGATGACGGGCGGGTTGAGGCATTCCTCGATCGTCGTCCAGATCGAGAAGGTCGGGGCGAAGTCGTAACCGTCGACGACGAGGTCGGCACCGTCGCGGACGCCGATCTCCTCGATGGTCGAGAACAGGTTGTCGGCCGCGTAGCGGGCGGCCACGTCGGAGAATCCCGGCTCGACTCCCATTCCGACCAGCGCCATCAGGTTGCGGTTCTTCCACACAGGGCTCTGCGCGAACTGGGCGTCACCGAGCCGGCGTCCGGTCTTGCGGTAGGGGTCGGTCGGGTGCGGCGCCGACATGTGCATGGCCATGTCGACGTAGTGGCATCCGGCCAAGAACGCACCCTGGAAGATCGCCGGATTGAAACGGGGATCACAGGCGTTCAGGATCACGTCGGCGCGCGATGCGCGAGCGAGCGCTTCGACGGCGTCCTCGTCGGATGCGTCGACGGTGGCGGCCGTGATCCGGCCGGCGTCGGCCCCCACAGCGGTCTCGACCGCCGCCGCCGCGCGCGCCAGGTCGATGTCGGCAACCGTGATGTGCTCGTACACCTCACGGTGCGAGGCGATGGCGACGAACGCCGATCCGACTCCGCCCGAACCCACGACGAGGACACGCATGAGGGGACGCTACCGGACGACGATGTCCCGATCGCTGCCTGGCGGTCCCGGTCCGATCGGTCCGGCTTGAGCGTGGACCGGGCTGGTGGCGGGGCGGGATGAGACCGTTTCGACGAATATCGCCCCTGGTAGCCTTCGCCGTCACAGCATCGCGAGCGGTCCGTCGCGTCGAGTTGGCGACTCGACGTTTCGGGCCCGGCAACCTGGGTCACGCCCCCAAGGTGCCTCCTCGGCGCCGGTCTCGGCCGGCGGCGGGACATGCGGCCGGGTCCTACCGGCAAACCGGCGTCGGGGCCGCTCACGATGCGACGACGAGTGCACTACAGCAGCGACGAGCGAGAGGAATCCGATGGTGAGCGACCCACTTCCGGTGACCGGCGCGTGGCACCCCGGTGATCCGGCGGGCCGCCGCCAGTTCTTCACGTTCGCGACCGATCATCCCTTCGCTGTCGAGAGCGGCGCCGTCGTGCGTGACGTGACGGTCGCTTACGAGACGTGGGGAACGCTGAACGAGGACGCATCGAATGCGGTCCTCGTCTGTCACGCCTGGACGGGCGATTCGCACGCTGCCGGTCGGGCGACCCGTGGCCATCCGACACCGGGATGGTGGGACGAGGTGATCGGCGCGGGCGGTTACATCGACACCGACCGGTGGTTCGTCGTGTGTCCCAACGTGCTCGGGGGATGTCAGGGTTCGACCGGGCCGGCGTCGGCCCACCCGGACGACGGCCAGCCCTACGGTTCGCGATTCCCGGTCATCACGATTCGAGACATGGTGCGTGCCCAGGCGCAGCTGATGCCGCACCTCGGTATCAAGCGCTGGGCGTCCGTGCTCGGCGGTTCGATGGGCGGCATGCAAGTGCTCGAGTGGGCGATCACCTATCCGAAGCGCGTGCGCTCGATCGTGCCGATCGCCAGCTGCATGCAGGCGAGTGCCCAGCAGATCGCCTGGGGAGTGATCGGGCGTCGGGCCATTCGGCTCGATCCGAAGTGGCGCGGCGGCGACTACTACGACGCCGACCCTGGAGACGGTCCCACCGAAGGCTTGTCGGTGGCGCGCCAGGTCGCCCAGGTCACGTTCCGGAGCGACAATGCGTTCACCGAGCGTTTCGGCCGCAGTCTCACCGATCGCGCCCAGATCGGCGACACCTTCGGGCTCTGGCAGGAGTTCGAGGTCGAGCGTTACCTGCACTATCACGGCGACAAGCTCGGACGCCGCTTCGATGCCAACAGCTACCTCATCATCGGAAAGGCGATGGATCTCCACGACGTGGCCCGCAACCGCGGCACCCTCGAGCAGGCGATGGCGCGGATCACGGTGCCCAACCTGACGATCGGGATCAGCAGCGACTTCCTGTACCCGGCGTACCAGCAACGGCACCTGTCGGACCTGTTGAGCGAGGAGGGCGTGCCGAACGAGTACATCGAGATCGAGTCCCACCACGGCCACGACGCCTTCCTCATCCATTTCGACGAGATCGGCGAGCCGATCGCCCGGTTCCTCGACCGCGTCGGCTGAGGCAGCGTCATGCCCGAGGGACTGGAGGCGGAGATCTACCGTCGGGCCGCCGAACGGTGCGTCGGGAGAACGATCACGGTCGTCGAGGTCGACGAACGCCAGGTCGCTGCCGAGGTGCTGGTGGGCGTGCTGCCCGGCCTCGCGATCGAGCGGGCAGCACGCCACGGGAAGCTGGTCCTGCTGGACACGACCGACGGCCCGACCCTCGGCCTCCACTTCGGGATGACCGGACGCTTGATCGTCGACGATCACGCCGCGATCGATCGGTTGGAATACGGCAGCGGGCGCGACGACCCGGCCTGGAACCGGCTGATCGTCCACTTCGACGACGGCGGGGCCATGCGCGTGAACGACCCGCGTCGCTGGGCGCGCTTCGATCTCGATCCGGATGTCGGGAGGTTGGGTCCCGACTTCATGTCGATCGGTTCGACGGCGCTGGGTGACGCGCTGGCACGTCGGAGCGCGGCGCTCAAGACCGTGTTGTTGAACCAGTCGGTCGTCGCCGGGTTCGGCAACCTCTGCGTCGACGAGGTCCTCTGGCATGCCGGAATCGCGCCGACCGTGAGCGCCCGCGAGCTCGGAGCCGACCGAGTCGACGGGCTGTGGCGGACGATGCGTCGGCGCCTACCTCAGATGCTGCGGCGTGGGGGTAGTCATCGGGGCACGATCGATCCGGTCGTGCGATCGTCGCTCCCGCCCTGCCCGCGCGATGGCGGACCGTTGCGGCGCGACACCATCGGCGGGCGGACGACGATCTGGTGCCCAGCTCATCAGTTGGCGTCGGGCTCCGACAGACCGCTTCCACCGAAGTGTGGCGTGGCAGACTGAGCGCCGAGCGCGCGGCCATGAATCATCGAACTCCGACCATCCACCAACGGTTCGCCTCGGCGTCGGCGGCGCTGTTCGCGGCGGGGACGGCGGGTTCGGTCGGCACGGTCGGCGACCCGGAGGGGACCCGGACGATCACCTCGATCGTCGCGCTGCTGGTGGCGATCGGGTTGGCGTTGCTGATGGTCGCGGTGTGGCTGTACCGATCGACCCGACCAGATCCGGAACTGTTGGCGCCGTTGGAGATGATGGGGGAGCGGAAGTGGCGGCGCGCCGACCCGGTGTGGCAGCGCCGACGCCTGGACCAGTTGCGTCCGGACGGGGCTCAGCCGCTCGAACCGAGCTCGGCCCCGCCCGACATCGATGAGGCGTTCGATCTCGGCCCGACCGCCCCGGGCTTCGACGATCTCGCCGGTGATGCGCTGGATGAACCGCACGGCGACGCCGTTCTGCCGCCGGACGAATCGTCGCCGGAGGCGCCCACGTCGGGTGGGGACCGCATCGAGGTGCCGACCCCGCCGCAACTCGTGCGGCCGTCGTTCGAGGAGTTTCCCGACGGCGACGTCGATCCGGAGCTTCTGGCGACGGCGATGGCGGAGCTCGATGCCGAGTTGGGTCGCGACTCCGACGCGTCGCGCGACTGACCACGAGCCGAAAGCCGGCGCCGTCGCGGAACGTTCCACTGGGACGAACCTCCACCGGTACGCTCGATCGCATGGCAACGCTCGACACCGACGCGATGATCGCCCGTTTCCGGGAACGCGCCCACGCTGTCAAACAGCGCCCGCTCCCGCCCGTCGCCGGCGAGGAACGCCAGCAATTCATCGCTCAAGCCAAGCTCGACTACCAGGATTTCGCCATCATCGGCGATGCGGCGGCGTCGATCGAAGATGGTGTCCTGACCCTTCGCATCGACCTCCGCCCTACCGACGAACGCGACTGATCGCCGCCTCGAAGCGGTTGTCCGGTCGGGCCGGGTCGCTGATACTCTGTTGCCGCACTGCGCGGACGTGGCTCAGTTGGTAGAGCATCACCTTGCCAAGGTGAGGGTCGCGGGTTCGAATCCCGTCGTCCGCTCCAAACGAAACCCCTGCCATGCAGGGGTTTCGTCGCGTCCGGGGTCGAAGTCACGGGGCTGTGAGTTGCCCATCACGCCCATCATCTTGCCCATCACTTGAGTGGCAGGGCAGCGCTCGCCGGCCGATCGGCGGGCATGAAGGGATCTCTTCGTCAACGCGGCGCCGCCTCCTGGGAACTGCGTGTCTACGCCGGCACCGATCCGGAGACTCGCAAGCGTCGCTACCGCACGGCCACCGTGACCGGCAACCGCGCCGATGCCGAACGCACACTCGCTCGTCTCGTCGCCGACGTCCAGTCCGACAAGACGATCGGCTCGGCCTCGACCGTGTCGGAGTTGTTGGAGGCGTGGTTCGCGATCGCCTGCACGTCGTGGGCGCCGACGACGACGCGTGAGACACGTTCGATCCTCGACCGGTGCCAGCACGAGGCACCGTGACAGGGCATCAGCGGGCGGATCGACGGTGGTGGCGAGGGACGGTTCGCTCATCGCACGAACACCACCCGGGGGAGCCTCGCCGAACGCTCGACGCCGTCGAGGGTCCACTCGATCGTGTCCTCGATCGCCTCGTCGGTCGTCGTGGCGAACCGGTCGGAGCCGAGGTGCAAGTAGGCGACGACTTCGGCGAGTCCACGCTCGATCGGCATGGCATCGCACAACTCGCGCAACGTGACCTGGCCGCGTTCGTCGAGTGTCCGATCGATGTGACCGGCGATTCGGGCGACATCGACGACCTGGAGGTCGAACAAGCTGCCCAAGTCCACATCAGGATCGTCGAGATCGTCGACGACGTCGTCGATCACGGGTGACGAGCGCGGTGTGAACAGCGGCCGCTCGAACGGGAGTCCGACGTCGGCGTGGGGAAGGTCGATCGTGGTGACCACACCGGCCGGTGGCTGCTCCCGAACCGCAAGTGCCGTCGCTTCGACGCGCCGCAGGATCTCGACGATGCGACGGTCCTCGAGCCACACCTGATCGTCCAGGAATCGGCGCAACTGCGACGACAACAGCGCGACCGTGCGCTGCGTGTGCTCGCCGGCGTCGAGCCAGTCGTGGTGGATCCGGCGCATGCGCCGGTCCGGGCCGCAGCTCTGCGACTGCGGGATGTACGAGGACGCGTTCGAGATGCTCAGCCATCTCCTCCTGGCGTTGCTGGGAGACGAGCAGCTCCCAGAACGCCCGGAAGCTGCGTCCCTCGTCCGAACTGTCGATCGCGTCGCGCCCACCCAGGACCTCGGCCACCAGGTCGCCCTTGCCGCCGTCCCAGGTGGCGATCTGCTCACGTATCGCTCGGTCGAGCGCACGGAAGTTCTGCTCCACCTGCCGAAAATCACCCAGCAGGTCGCGAGCGAGACCGACGAACTGTTGGAACTGCTCACGCAACTGGCGCGGTTCGGTGACCTCCAGCCGGCCGCCACGGACACGTTCGATCTCGGCGTCGATCTCGGCTCGCTGACGCTCCAGCGTGGCGACCCGCACGTCGGGATCCGTCTCGATTCCCTGCGCCATCCGGGCGAGCAACTCGACCAGGACGCGCAGTCGCGACTCGGTCGCCACGAACGGCCGGTCGGCGATCCGGACCACCCACAGAACCGCTTGCTCGGCGGCCGGGGTCAGATCGAACGCCGGCTGGTCGCTGCCGTCGGGAAAGTACCTGCGCAGCCACCCCCGATCCGCAGTCGTCCACTCAGCGAGGTAGTCGCTCGCCGATCTCGACGGCGCACGTTCGCCCAGGCTTCGCCGGTACGCGTAGAGCTCGTCGTCGAGTGCCTCGATCAGCTCAGCCTGGCCGACGGAACGAACGTTCGGAACGAGGAACACCCGGTGGAAGAACGAGACCACGAGCGGAGCGTGTTCGTACCTGAGCAGGCCCCAACCAGCGTGCTGCTCGCGCAACAGCGACAACCCCTCGAGATCAATCGATCGTGGCCCGCCCCCGATGGACATGCCACCACTATGCCCGAACGGTGTCACAGAGTCGGGCGAGCCATGTCCGCCGCGATGCCGCCGTCCGATCGATATGCGCCGCGACGCACGGTGAAGACCCCGAGACCGCACCCTCAACCGCTGGATTCTTCGTCTGACGGACGAACAGCCTGACTCCACGGAGACGACATCACACTCGCCGGACGGGGATCTGAACGGGTCCGCCTGAGGACGAGAGGATGTACCGTGTGCCTGTGGGTTCCGATGCGCTGTATAGCGAGGCGATGGGTCTGCCCGATGACGAGCGGGCGGCGCTCGCCGTGCGCCTGCTCGCCTCGGTCGATGAACCCGCCGTCGATGACTCGGTGGAGAGCTACACCGCCTGGCTCCGGGACATCGAACAGCGCCTCGACGCACTCGTGAGTGGTGAAGACCCAGGTGAGGACTGGGACGACGTCCACCGCGACGTCGTCGCGGAATACAACGTCGAGTGAGTCGACCGTTCAGGCTCGCTAGCGGCGTTCGGGCCGAGATCCGAGACGCTGCGGATTGGTACCGCGAGCGCGACCGGCACGTGGCCAACCGATTCATCGTGTCGGTCGATCAGGCGATTCGCCGGGCCGTCCAGTGGCCCAACGCCGGCTCGCCCGTGGAAGGCACACGTTCGACAGTGACGATTCGCTGCGTCCCAGTCGGGAGGTTTCCGTACCAGGTCGTGTACGCCAGCGTCGACGACGTCATCTACATCCTGGCCGTTGCCCATTACCATCGCCGGCCCGGCTACTGGGGCGGCCGATTGCCGACCTGATCGGGACAGGCCAGGGGAGTTGTACTGCGGGAAGGCGCGCCGGCCGACCCGAAGTCCGGAGTAGCGCCAGTCGTAGTTGAACGCGTTGAACAGTTGGCGCGAGACGGGGACGCACGCTACGGACTACGGGGACGAAAGCACCTGACAGGGGCGCACGGCGTGGACTGGAGAGCACACGGTGGACTCGGACCATGTCCTTGCCAAGGTGAGGGTCGCGGGTTCGAATCCCGTCGTCCGCTCCAAACGACCTACTCAGCGGCCCTCTCGGGGCCGCTGAGTCGCGTTCGGGACGGGTGGAGCTCGTGGTGAATCGAGCCTCGGTGTGCGGCGACCTCGGGAACGGCGATGACGTGACGCGGAGTCCATCGCCGCCGTGTTGCGGCCGCGTCGCGGTCGGGGCTTGTCTTGGACGACTCTGCCGACCGACCTTGCGACGACGACGATCGTTCGCCACCGCTCGATCTGCTCGTGGATCGTCTCGATCGCTCGGAACCTCGTTGACGTCGTGAGGTCGGTACTCGTGGCGGTCGCTCGTCGTGCTCGAACTCGACTGACGGCAATACCGTCCAGTCAGGTGTTCAGCTGGTGGTGATGGGTGGTCAGGTTGGTTGTGGCAAGGTGGCGTGTCGTGCACCTTCGACCTGCCGTCGGGCATCTTGGGTTCGATCAGTCCAGGGTTCGATCGTCGACGGCGTACGGGGTTGAGGCGTCGGCCGAGCAGGATGGGAGCGTGGACCCCGCGGTCGCGCCGACGGAGCGCACTGACACGCCGACATCCGCGCCGATGAGTTCTATCCACTGTCCGGCGTTCACACGGACTCGAGATCGAGTGTGCTCGTGTTCCGCTGGATGACACCATCGGGGCCGACGAACATCGTGACGGATCCGTGCACATCCGAACCGTTGCTGCTGGGTTCTGGAACCACGGTGACGTCACACTCGACCCGCAGATTGGTCCGCTCGACACCGTTCGGCTCGCACCCGGTGGTGTCGAACCGATGTCCGGCTGCGACGAGCGCGCCGAGCAAGATGCGAACGTCGTCCGACGGCGTTCCGAGGACCGGTTGGCCGTCAGCGAAGCGAGCGAGGAAGCGGTCGAGATCGCCCGCGTCGAGCGCAGCGAACATGTCCTCGACGGTGGAGACTTCATACTCCACGTACTGGTCGGCGAGTTCGCGATCCAACCGACCGAGTTCGGCTATGTCGTCGATGGTTGCCGTCTCGGTGATGGCGGCGTCGTGGAGATCTCTCCACTCGTAGAAGCCGAAGACTCCGAAGTTCTGCAGGTATCTGGAGTCGAGCCCGGAGATCCCATCGGCGGCGACCCTCACGGTCACTCTGGTGGGCACGCCGGGTGTGCTGGTCTGCTCGTGGATGGTCGTGACCATCGTGGTCTCGCACTCAACCGCGGTTTCGGTCGGTCCCTCGTCGAGCAACTCACACACGGGTTCGTCGTACACGGTCCCGAGCGCAGACTGGTAGACGACTCCGAGCCAATCGGTCGGTTGCTGCTCGCCGAGCCCGTCGCCGGGGAAGGCCGCTTTCATCACGAAGCCTTCGCTTTGCAGCGCCGCTACGAGGGCGGGGTCGCCGTCGGCGAATGCGGCGAGATACTCGATCGCCCGTTCGAGGGCCTGCTCGGCCGGAACCGCGGTCCCCATCTGTGGTGTGGCGTCATCGTTCGTGTCCTCGAGTGCCGGCGTGCAGGGTCCGTGCGCGTTGCAGCCGTTCTCCTCGAGATAGCTGTTCCATTCGCGGGCCCACTCGGCACGCAGGAGGCCGCGCTGCACGGACTCGTCGCGGGTGTCACCGATACAACATCCGGCGCCCTCGATGTCGGGATGTTCTCGGTCGAGCCAGTTCTGAAACGGTCGCCCGAGCGTGCCGAAGTCTGGGGATCCGTAGCCGTGATGGAGTTCGGTGATCGTGCCGTCGACGATCGTGACGAGGGTCCGGGTTGGGATCGGGGCGCCGTCGACCGCCTGCACGACCGCATCGAGGGTGGTGTACGAGCAGTCGAGGGTCACTCCCGCACCGGGTTGCTCGTCGGCCGGGCGGCAGTCGGCTTCGGTGAGGATCTCGCCTTGCGCGTGGTTCCACGCCAGCTGCAGCCCGATCTCGGCGGCGTCGATCGGCTCACCGTCGGTGGGATCCGGTCGGAGGCCGCCGTAGGTCTCCGTGTAGATCGCTGGGGATGCCAGCAGTGCCAGCACGGCGTCGGTGTCACCGTCGTTGTAGGCGGCGAAGTACGCCTCGATCACGGCGACGTCCTCTGGGCGTGGCCCGGCGATGACCTCCGATTCGGCCGTCGGTGTGGTCGTCGACGCTGAGCCTTCGGTTTCGGTGTCGCCTGCGTTGCACGCAGTCAATGCGATGCAGGTCGCGACCAGCGAGACCGCGAGCTTGGATCTGGGTTGACAGGACCGACGGCGTCCATCGATGTCGCAGCGAGGGAGCTGAAGCGTGCTGGTCCGCTCGGTCGGTACCGCGGCCGTGGGAGGTCGACTCCCCGCAGCCGAGACGTCGGCGATTTCGTTGATCATCATGATGTCGTGCTCCTGCTGGTTGATCGTGGTGGTTGGTCGTGGTGGTTGGTCGTGATGGTTGGTCGTGATGGTTGGTCGTGATGGTTGGTCGTGGTGGTTGGTCGTGATGGTTGGTCGTGATGGGATGGTTCAGATCGGTCGCCGAGTCGACGACGGCTCGAGAATCGAGCGGCGCTCGTTCCTCGACTTCGCTTCGGGGTTGCCGGCCGCCGGCGCACGGACGCGCTGGAACGTCGGGTGGTAGTGGTCGAGGTCGTGGCCGCCCCAGGTGTTGTTCGACCGCCCGATCAGGAACGATTGGTGATCGGCGTCGTACGGCACGATCGACGCGAAGTACGTGTTGCAGACATCGCACCGGGGCTCGACGGTGACGGTTTCGTACGTTCGCCATGGGCCCTGAGGGGCGGTGGCGACGTCGAGGAGGATCGTGTCGCCCCACCAGTCGCCGATCTTGGTCACCGCGATGAAGCGCCCGTCGAGCACGGCAACCTGCACTGGGTTGACGGGTCGATCGTCGGTCGGGAACACGGGCACTGCGTTGGCTGGTTCGCGGGTCCAGGTGGTTCCGTTCCAGTACTCCGGAGCCGTCGAGAACTGCCCGCGCGGGATGCGACCCACCGTGACGTTCGCGGCGCAGCCCCAGTCGTGGGCGCGAAACGGGGGATCGGCGAACGGGAACGGATCCCAGCCGAACTGTCGGTAGCAGTGGGCGTACAGGTAGGTGTGTTCGCCGTATGAGACGACCGACCAGCCGAACAACCGAGGTGATGGGTCGGGGGCGGGCTGCTGTTGGATGACCGTCATGTCGACGGGGTCGATCGTGACCAGCCACGTCGCCACCGGCTCGCTGTGCTGGAGATACCGGGAGCCCCGCTCGCGGAACTCGGCGACGAACACGTGCAGGTTGCCGTCGTCGCCGGTCTGACCGCCGAGTGGCCAGAACCAACGATCGAACCGATCGGTGAGCTCCGGGAACAGGTACGGCCGTGGCGAGTCGGCCGACCCATTGTGGAGCAGCTGGAAGCAGTTCCCGCTCTGCAGCAGCCCGGCGTTGTGCACGAGCTCCGGTCCGTGGGACGTCGAAAGGAACGCGTCCTGGAAGAGCCAGAGCACCCGTCCGGTCAGGAGGGGGTAAGCGCGTTGGTAGTCGCCCCCGATGATCGGTCGACCGGCACCGAACAAGCCGGCCAGGTCGTCGGCCTCGGTCCCATCGAGGCAGACGGGATCTGGAAGCTCGGCGAGCGGGCTGCCAGTCGGCTGCGACACGAAACCGCTTTCGACGGGCGTGGGTTCGGGTTGCCGAGGTTCGCGATCTCGATCGGCGGTCTCGACCGGAGGTGTCACCTCGTCCGGAGGTTCGAACGTGTGGGGCACGATGATGGTGGGACCCTCGGCCGGCCGAGTGTGTGCATCGGTCGGAGATTCGGTGCGCGGCGTCGACGCGCTGGTGCGTCCCGCCGCCTCGTCCGACGGTGCAAGATCAACGGATTCTGTGACGCGGGTCGGCGCCGCGGATGATCCGCCATCGACGCCGGCGGCAGCGTCCCTCACATGGACGACGCCGACGGCGGCCAGCGCCGTCGCGAGCAGCACGACCGAGATGCAGATCGCGACCAGACGGCGAGTTTGCGAACCGTGAGGCGGCGGCGCACCGCAGGTGGCAGACCTTGGCAGGAGTTCGACTGCAGGGCCGGCGACGGAGGCGTCGTTCATGACGCCAACGTCGAGGTGGTCGGTTCGGAGTCGGATGTGAGTCGGTCACGGCTCGGCTATGGCGCACCCGAGCGGTGTCGGAGAACGCGACGAACCAGCGCCGTCGACACCTCTGATCAGGGCGTTGGCGGACCTAACCCACACGTAACCGGGTTGTGACAGCCTGGGTGCATGGTCGGCGTGCGGCACGACCCGAGGGTGCGTTTCGAAGTGCTCGGTCCTGTGCGGGCGTTCCGTGACGGCCGGGAGCTGTCACTGGGTGGGCGTCAGCAGCGGTTGGTGCTCGCACTCCTCATCGCCGCGGCGGGTCGGACGGTCCCGACGGGGCGATTGATCGACGGCGTGTGGGGCGACGAGCCCCGACCCAGCGCGAAGAAGGCGCTGCAAGGCCACGTCCACCACCTCCGTTCACAAGTTGGCGACGTGGTGGTGACGGAGCGAAACGGCTACTCGATCCGTGCGCAAGACGACGTCGACGCCGAGGGGTTCGAACGACTCCGACGTGACGCCAGCGAACTGCTCGATGTGGACCCTCGCCGGGCGAGCGAGTTGCTGAAAGAGGCCCTGGCCCTGTGGAACGGTCCCGCCTACGCCGACATGGTCGAGGAGCCCGCGCTGGCACCGGAGCGCACCCGGCTCGATGACCTCCGAGTGCTCGCGCTGGGTGACCTCGTCGATGCCGACCTGGCGCTTGGTCGACATGCTGCGGTGATCGGTGAGCTGGAGGCGTTGACTCGCGAGCACCCGTTGCGCGAGCGCTTTCGCGCCCAACACATGACCGCGTTGTACCGGGCCGGCCGCCAGGTCGAGGCCCTGCGCGTGTACGAGCACCACCGCCGATATCTGCTCGAGGAGATGGGTCTGGAGCCCTCGACCGATCTGCAGCATCTGGAGCAGCGGATCTTGACGCAGGATCCCGACCTGCTGGGCCCCGCCGACTCCCGCGATGCGGCGCCCACGATGGTGCGCGGCTACGAGCTTCGCGAGCTGGTCGCGTCCGGACCGCACGGCCAGACCTATCGCGCGTACCAGCGGTCGGTCGGTCGACAGATGGCCGTCAAAGTGCTCACCCGCGAGGTCGCGGACGACCCCGAGTTCATCGCGAACTTCATCGCCGACACCAAGGCCGTTGCGGCACTCGACCATCCGCACATCTGTTTCGTCGTCGATACGTGGCGTGAGCCGGGGCGGGCCTTTCGCGTCAGCCGCTGGTTGGACGGAGGCAGCCTCGCCGACGCGTTGCGAACCGGCAAGCTGGGATCCGGCGCGGCGATGCGGATGCTCGATCAAGTGGGCGGTGCCCTGGCCCATGCTCACCGCCATGGCGTCGTGCACGGTCAGATCTCCCCGTCGCACGTGCTGTTCGACGAGCCGGGCTTCGCGTACCTGTCCGAGTTCAACGTCGGTGGATCGATTCCTGATGCGGACGCGGCGCGCGACCGACGCGACTTCGCGGCGCTCGCACACTGCGCGCTCACCGGCCGTCCCCCGAGGGTCGTCGACGGGCTGCTCGTGCCCGACCTGCACGATGTCGACACCGCAGCTGCGGCGCGGCCGGTGTTCGAGCTCGCGTTCTCCGCCGACGGCCATCGCCGGGTGGAGGACTTCCTGCGCGCGCTGCGCCAGGCGACGGGCTCGGACACGGTGACCCCACCCGATCGTAGGGGCTCGCCCCGGCGCGACGTGCGAAACCCGTACAAGGGATTGCGAGCGTTCCAGGAGAGCGATGCAGCGGACTTCTTCGGCCGTGACGAGGTCGTCGAGACCGTCATCCGACAGCTCACCAGCCGGCGGCTGGTGGCGGTGATCGGTCCGTCCGGCTCCGGCAAGTCCAGTCTGGTCAAAGCTGGTGTGCTCCCGCGCCTGCGCTCCTCGGACTTCGGGGGGCCGCTGTTGATCTCGGAGATGTATCCGGGCCGCTATCCCTTCGAGGAGCTCGAGGAAGCGCTGCTCGGGGTGGGGGTGGGTCGCGAGAGCATCATCGGGGACTTGCTCGGCGACGAACGGGGTCTGATGCGCGTGCTCAAGCAGATCCTGCCGTCCGACGACGCCGAGCTGCTGCTCGTGGTGGATCAGTTCGAAGAGCTGTTCTCGATGATCACCGACGAGGACATGCGTCGATTGTTCCTCGACAGCCTCGTCGCAGCGACCGCTGATCCGCGATCGAGGTTGCGCGTGCTCGTGACGATGCGGGCCGACTTCTTCGATCGACCACTCGAATACCCCGCCTTCGGAGCCTCCTTCAACGAGGGCCTCGTGCCGGTCACCACGCCGACCGACGAACAGCTCGCTTCGGCGATCGTCGAACCCGTGCGGTCGTCGGGCGTCGACTACGAACCGGGTTTGATCAGCCACATCGTGCACGAGGTCTCGGGCCAGCCGGGTGGCCTGCCGTTGCTCCAGTACGCCCTGACCGCGCTGTTCGAGGATCGCGATTCGTCGACGCTGACGCTGGCTGCCTACCAACGCTCCGGAGGGGTGTTGGGAGCGTTGGGTCGCCGTGCGGAGCAGCTGTACGTCGCGCTGCGCCCGACGGCGCAGCATGCGGCCCGCCACGCGTTCTTGCGCATGGTCTCCGTCGACGAGTCGGTCGACGACCTGAGACGCCGGGTTCGGCGATCCGAGCTCTCCAGCCTCGACGTCGACGAACGTGCGCTGAACGAAGCGATCCACACCTACGGTGACCGTCGCCTGTTGACGTTCGATCTCGACCCGGTGACACGCGGCCCGACGATCGAGGTCGCCCACGAGGCGCTCCTCCGGGCCTGGCCCCGTCTCGAACGATGGATCGACGAACAGCGTGAGGATCTCGTCATGCGGAATCGGCTCGACACAGCGCTGACCGAGTGGCGAGACGCAGGTGAGGAGCCGAGCTACCTCCCGGGCGGTGGTCGCCTCGCCCAGTTCAACGAGTGGGCGAGCGACTCGCAGCTACCTCTGAGCGTCGCCGAGCACGAGTTCCTGGGAGCCGCCATCGAGCGTGAGACGCTGACGCGCCGCAGAGCGCGGCGTCGACGTCACGGCATCCTCGCCGTCCTGGCATCCGTCGCCGTCGTGTTGGCGATCGCCGCTGCGTTCGCCTTGGTTCAACGGCGCAACGCGGACGCCTCGGCTGAAGCGGCCGAGGACGCGCGGCTCGCCGCAGTTGCGTCCTCGGTGAGTGGATCGGACATGTCGCTCGGTCTACTCCTCGCGGTCGAGGCATTCGACCGCAATCCGGACCCGGCCGCTCAGGGAGCACTCCTCGCCGCGCTCACCGCGCACGGCCCACATCTCGGGTTCGGGCCGACCGATCGCGACTACGCCGGCATCGCGATGAACGACGACGGCAATCTCTTCGTGCTCGACAGCCAGAGGATCAGCCTGATCGACCCGCGCAGCCGCGAGGTGCTGCGCGAGTGGCCCCTCGACACCGGACCGGCCGCGCCGCTGCTCGTCGACGCGTCACGGCTCGCGATCGGTGGCGACACCGCAATGTACGTTGACGCAGAACGCCGAATCCGGCTACTCGACCTGAGAGATCCGACCGCGATCGTCAGAGCGGTCGATCTCGACCGCACGGACGGTGTCGACATGGGCTGGCTGAGCCCGTCGGGGCGGTACGGCCTGTTCTTCAGCTTCGGACCCGAGGAGTCGGACGCCAACACACTGAACCTGATCGAGCTCGACTCCGGGCGGACCCGGTGGACCGTTCGGCCACAGCAACTGATCGACGATCACCCTCTCGCCGAGGGCAGCCTCGGCCTCATCGGCGGAGAACCCGCCAACAGCCCGTCAGCTGTGTTCGTCGACGACGCGACAGTGGCGATCGCGGCCGGAATGTTCCTCGGAACGTTCGATGTCACCGACGGGACGCTGCTCGATGTGGCTGCTCCTTTCGCCGGCGAGAAGAGCGATCGCCTCAACGGGACCGTCATCGACACCGTCCCGGGTGGCGGGTTCCTGGTCGCCGGGGTTGACCTCGTCTCGTGGTACGACGCAGAGCTCGAGCGACTCGCGAGCCTCGAGTTCCCCAAGGCGGGAAGCGGCACCGGCGGCGGCTCGGTCGCATCCGACATCGCCGATGTCGTCGCTCATCCCGATGGCCGCACGACGGTGTTGTTCCACACCGGTGCCATCTGGGAGGTCGAACGCGCCGGGCAGACCAAGCGCGAGGTCGGATCGTCGGAGGTCGGAGGGTGGGCGATCGCCAATGTTGCCGGCGAGGCGACGTTCGCAGTCGTCGGCGACTCCGGCATGGCCTACCTCTCCAGCGACGGACGCGGCCCGCTCAACGTCGGCATCCCGCGCCCACCTGATCAGACCAAGCTCGCCGTCGGCGCGAACAACGCCTTCGTCGTGTCCAGCTCGGTCCACGCCGAAACAGCATCGGTCCACCTCTGCCATCAGCGACGGTGTGACGACCCGGTCGACTTCGGGGCCACGAATCTCCAGGTCGACAACGGGTCGCCCGACGTCGTCTCGGTTGTCGAGGACGTCGAGGAGACCTATCCCTGGTGGCGTGCCGAACTGACCGTCGTCGACCCAGAGACCGGAGCAACGCGAGCGGCACCGATGACGATCCTCGGCGAGACCGTTCCCGACGTCGTGGTGACCACCGACTCCTGGATCGCCTTCCCCGAGTTCCAGGGCATCGCCGTCCACGACCTCCAAACAGGACGCGAACTCGCATGGTTCGAACTGACCGACTTCGGACTGATCAACGGCGCCTTCGATCCCGGCGGTGAACGGCTGCTCATCATCGAGGGCACCACGCCGTACCTGCTCGACACGGCCACCTGGGAGTCCGTCGAGCTCCCGCGACCATTGTCGTTCGCCACCGCCGCCTGGAGCGCGGATGGATCGCTCTTCATCACGGTTGATGCCAGCGGCCGGATGACGATCCGCGACGGCGCGACGTGGGCACCCCAGCGTGCCGTCACCAACAGTCGACTGGCCGCCACCGCACATGCGGACCAGCCGCTCGTGTTCAGCTCCGACGACCGCTACCTCCTCGGCGTCACGAACGGGGCGGCTCAGCTCTGGGACGTCGAGACCGGCCAGCAGATCGGGCCCGCGATCGAGACCGAACCCGGCACCACGCCCGCCGTCGGCCCCGGCGATCCCGCCTCCCTCGTCACCGCCGGTCCCGACAGCACACTGCTCTGGAACCTGGACATCTCCACCTGGGCGGGGATCGCATGCGACCTCGCCGGGAGGAACATGACCCCCGCCGAATGGAACCAGTTCGGCCCGCGCGACGAGCCGTACCAGGAGACGTGCCCATCGTGACCGGCTCCCGGGCTCTCGCCGAGCGCGGCCCCGGCGATCCGAGTTGACGGAACCCGACCGTGCGTCCGCTCACGCACACGCGCGTGCGAACCTACGGCGAGGAGGCAACCTTGGTGGGCGACCTGTGAGTCGATGACCAGGTTCGCACCCGTCACGGTCAGAGGCTCCAGCGTCGCCAGAACGGGAGTGCGTCGCGCGCTTCTCGAATGCCGAGCTTCGCGGCGGTCCGGTACGCGGCGTGTGCTGCTCGATCATCGCGAGCCAGATCGAGCGCGCGCCCGAGGCGATAGTGCAGCCAGCCGTCGAGCTCGCTGAGTTCGGTCGCGCGTCGGTAGTCGTCGGCGGCGAGCCGGGCGCTGTCCATGTCGTTGTTCGCCGAGGCGTGCTCGTAGTGGGCTCGAGCACGCCGGCTGAAGAGCTCGGCGTTCTCGGGGTCCAACGCCAGCGCGGAGGTGAAGTCGTCGACCGCTGGGCCGAATTGCTTCTCACCGGCGGCGTAGTAGGCCTGCTGGTATCGGAGTTCTCCACGCTGTGCGTACAGCTCGACCGAGGGGTGCCGCTCGATGTCGAAGTCGAGATCGTTCGCCGCCTTCCCGTACTCCGCGAGAGCTGCGAACTGGGCGGAACGCAGGCGCCGGAACGGGCCGGTCGGTTGGATCGCAAGGGCCGCCGTCAGGTCGGCGATCGCGTTGCCGTGATCGTCGACCGCGCCGTACGCGTCGGCCCGCAGGACGAGCGGGATGGCCGAATGAGGTATGAGCCGCACCGCGACGTCGAGGTCCGCGATCGCCCGTCGGGGTGTGCCCGATGCGAGGTGGCAGCGGGCTCGGGCGATCCGGGTCCCGGCCAGATTCGGCGCTGCGTCGATCGAGCGATCGAGATCGGTGATGGCATCCTCGTGGCGACCGATCGTTGCCAGTCCGATGCCGCGCATCGCGACGAGGTCGAGATCGCCGGGCCGCTCGGCGATCAGACCGTCGAGCGCCGGCAACGAGCGCCCGAGTGCGTCTGCCGCTTCCGGGGTGGCGCTCTCGCCGGCCGCGTCGACCAGTGTCCGCCACACGACGATGTCGGTACGGTCGGGTTCGATCATCATCGCCTGGTCGAACACCTCGACCGCGCGAACGAGGTTCCGTTCGTGGAAGCACGAGATTCCCTCGGCGAGCAGTTCGGACACCCGGACCGACGGTTCGACGGACGTCGGCCGCTCGAAGATCACACCGTTCGCGGCGCGCATGTGCAGCGTCGGGATCGCCCACTCCAGAGTCTGAGGCACCGCGAGGTCCATCGCCTTGCGTGCGCCTGCGACCGCTCGATCGAGCGGCCGCATGCGCGCGATGTGCTCGTACAGCTGGCGCGAGAACTCGATGGCGGCATCGTCGTGGATCACGGTCTGCATGCCGATCGCAGCGGACAGCCCGGCTTCGACCAGCCGGTGGGCCGTGCCGCCGGAACCATCGGCGGCCCGGCCTGTGCCGCTCTCGCACGCGTTGATCACAGCGAGCCGGGCCTCGCCGGAGTCGGCCACGGCCGCCGCGAGGTCGGTGGCCGACAACTCGAACGGCACCGGTTCCTGGCCCTCGGACTCGTCGCTCGCGACCACCACGTATCCGGAGCCAGAGACGTCGTCGAAGCCGGCGTGGCCGATGAAGTGGACGACGTGCCACGGGCCACGCTCCATCGCCGTCAGCAGGCCTCGCCACGACGGGTTCGCGAGCCACTCGAGCTCGACGAGGTCGCGCGCCTGCAGGTCGGCGAGGGCCACGGCGACGTGCTCGCGCTCTGCCTGCGCGCCGATCGATGGGGCCGACGGGAGATCGACGACGATGCCGAGGATCCGCAACGGCCCGTCGACGCTCAACCGCTTCACGGGTCCGGCGGACTCGGGCATGCGGACGAGCGACACCTGATCCTTCAGCAACACATGGGCATCGAGCACCGGGTCGTACAGCAGCTCCCAGGGCAGGGCTGCCAGTTCGGGTGCCCGGACTCGCATGTTGATTCGCAGGAACTGTCCACCCGCCTCGGCGATCGACCGACTCTCGGCGTAGGCGCGTGCGAGACCGGAGCCGAGCAGCACGTGGAACAGGGCGACACCGAAGTCGCGTGCACGAGCCGCTCGTTCGATCTGTGGCGGCCCGATCGCGTAGCTCGGCGTCGCCATGATCTGTCGGATCTCGGCCAGTCTCTCGGTGAGGTGGGCGTCGTCGAACGGTGGTGCCATCTCGGTTCGGAACTGCCCGAACGGCGAGTCGATCAACTCCAAGGGGTAGCTGTCGCCGGTGCGTCGGCCGATGGCGACATCGAAGTCGGTATAGCCGCTCCTTGCCTCCACCATCGCGCCATCGTAGGAGATGGTCGCCGGCCGAACCGAAGGTCTGTTGCGTCGCCGGAGATCCGGTCGGGGCCGGATCGTCGACCTACTACTCTGGAGGGATGGGGGTTGCGCAGCCAGCGATCGGGTAACCATGAGTCGGGACGAGGCTGTGGCCGACCACCCCGGACCGGTCATCGGGGTCGACGTCGGCACGTCCGCCGTCAAGGCCGCGCTGGTCGGTCCTGATGGTCGGCTGCTTGCCACGGCGGTGGCCGGAGAGGAGCGATTCCGGTTCGACGGTGGGCTCCTCGAGCGGGATCCGGCGGAGTGGTGGGATGATGTGGTCGCCGCAGTGCGAGCGGTCATGGCCCAACGCAACGACACCGTCGCCGCTGTGTCGTTCACGGGTCAGATGCTCGGGGTGATCCCGGTGTCGGACGATGGCCGGGTCATCCGACCGGCGATCCTCTGGGCCGACGCTCGCGCCGACGAGCAGGCGCGCCGTCTGCTCCGACGGTTCCTCGGGCCGGTCGCGCTGCGCGCGCTCGGCGGCGGCGTCCCGAGCGGCAAGGACGTGGTGCCGAAGCTGCTCTGGTTGGCGGAGCACGAGCCGGATCATCACCAGCGGACGGCGGCGTACCTCGACGTCGTCGGGTACCTCGTCTGGCGCGCCACGGGCGCCTTGGTGATGGAGCACTCGGCGGCGTCGGCGACCGGACTGCTCGAGCGGCGCAGCCGCCGATGGTCGCGCCTGCTCGCCCGTGCGGTCTCGGTCGATCCGGCCAAACTGCCGGCGCTGGTGGCGGCAACCGACGTCGCGGGATCGTTGACGTCGGAGGCGGCGCGAAGCCTCGGCCTGCCACCCGGCATTCCCGTCGTCGCCGCGGGCGGTGACGCGATCGCCGCCACCGTCGGTGCCGGTACCCGACCGATGATCCAGCTCGGTACCTCCGGCTGGGTGGCGGCTGTGACCGACCGCCGCCGCCGTCTCCCACCCGCCGGTGTCGCTTCCCTCTCGTGGGCCGAGCCCGGTCTCGATCTCGACATCGCAGTCTCCGAATCGGTCGGGCCGTGCCTGACGTGGATCACCAGAGTGCTCTACGACCGCGACGACGGGGCGGCGATAGAGCTCCTCGAGCGGGAGGTCGGGGACGCGCCGGCGGCGATCGACGGCATGGTCTTCGCACCGTGGCTGATCGGTGAACGCTCCCCGTTCAACGATGCGAACGTCCGCGGCGCGCTCCTCAACATCGGTGTGGACGACGGCCGGCCTGCACTCGCCCGTGCCGTACTGGACGGCATCGCGCTCAACGTCCGCTGGATGCTCGAGCACATCGGTCCCGAATCGGACGCGCCGATCCGAATCGGCGGCGGCGTGGCCCGTTCGGATCTTGTCGTCCAGATCCTCGCCGACGTGACGGGTCGGCCCATCGAACGGGTCACATCGACGCGGCACAGCACCGCCATCGGCGCTGCGCTCACCGGACTCGTGGCGACGGGTCGCCTCGTCGACATCACGGCGGCCGGGGCGTGCGTCGACGTCGACCGGCGATTCGATCCGACATCGTTGGACCCGTCGTCGACTCTCTCGACGCGCGACGCCCGCGACGCCCGCGACGCCCGCGACCGTGCGTTTCGACGGTTGCCACGCCTGCTCCGCTCCTTCCACGCCGAGCTCCGTCCCCGGGCGTCCGGCCCGTGAGTACACGGCGCGACGAGGTGGACGTCCGGGCGGTCGCCGGTCCGGAGGACCGGGACGAGTTCGTCGACTTCCCCCGGGCGGTCTACGCCGACGACCCGTTCTGGGTGCCGACGATCCGGCCCGCCGCCCTGGCGCAGCTCGACCCGGACCGCAACCCGTACTACCGACATGCCACCCGCGAGCTGTTTCTGGCGCGCATCGGAGGCCGAGTGGTCGGCACGGTCGCGGCGATCTTGGACACCGCCGAGATCGAACCGGAGACCGACCGCACCGGCTTCTTCGGCTACTTCGAGACGATCGACGATCCAACCGTCGCCGAGGCATTGATCGACGCTGTCGGCCGCTGGATGCTCGACCGGGGCGTTCGTCGGTTGCGCGGACCGGTCAACGGCACCCCGAACGAGGCGAGTGGAGTGCTCGTCGAGGGACACGACAGCTCACCGTCGATCTGGCATGGGCACACGCCCCCCTACTACGCGACGTTGCTCGAGGCCCTCGGTTTCGAGGTGTACGACGAGCAGTTGGCCTACCTGATCGACGACGTCGACCTGGCCCGACTTCCGGAGGAGATCCGGCGCGTCGCCGAGCGTGCGCGGAACCGGCCCGGCGTGAGCGTCCGCCGTCTCGATGAGTCGACGTTCGACCGCGACGTCGCAATCGCGCACCGGCTGTACGTCGACTCGCATGCGACGATCCCAGGGCACCGGGGCATGGATGTCGAGGTCTTCGAGCGTGTGGCCGCGTCGCTCCGACGCGTATTGGAGCCCGATCTGGCGCTGATCGTCGAAGTCGACGGCGAACCGGTCGGATTCGCAGTGACCGTTCCGGACCTGAACGAGGCGCTGCGGCGGACGAGTGGGCGACTCCATGCCTGGGATCTCGCCAAGCTCGCCTGGTACCGACGCCGGATCCGCACTGCGTCGTGCAAGCTGATCGGTGTGCTCCCCGGCCATCGCCGACGGGGTCTCGAAGCGCTGCTCGTACTTGCGACCGCGGAGGGGTTGGTCGCCAACGGGTACCGCCGGGTCGAGATCTCACTCGTGAGCGGTCACAACCCGGTCATGCACCGCACGGTCAGGCGCCTGCCCGCGCGGCCGTACCGGAGGTACCGGATCTACGAGACCGAGCTCTGATCGACGCTCGGTCGCCATTCCCGACCTCAAACGACGATGGTCGTGGTTACCTCAGGGCTGACCTTCCCGACTGCTGCGAGCGCGTAGGCCCACTGCTCCGACGGGAGAACCGTGGCCCGGCCGTTCGGCGCAGCGCTCCGGAGCAACTCGACCAACTCCTCGTGGGTCATGTCGCGGTAGTCGCTGACCCCCAGGGCGACGGCGATCCGGCTGAGCAGCCGATTGACGAGGTGGAACGCGGAGTGCGGCTGCAGGTACGGAGGAAGTGGGCCGAAGGCGTAGCGCCGGAGGCGTCGCTCCGGCTGGGCCACGATGACCACACCACCGGGAGCCAGGACGTCGACGGCGCCCCGCACGGTCGCCAGGGCGGCCTCCGGTGTCGCGTAGAGGCTCCGCTTGAAGCAGATGACGTCGAAGTCCTCGTCGAGCTCGGCGAAGAAGTCTGCGTCGACGAACGCCCGCCGGACCTCGATGCCCACCGACGACGAGACGGCGTCGAGACGATGGCGAGCCTGGCGAACCATGCCGGGGTTGGCGTCGACGGCGAGGAGCCTGGCCGGTTCGTGGCGCGCCAGTTGCTCGGCCAACCCGCCCGGACCGCACCCGCAGTCGAGCACGCGCTTCCCTTGCAGACGATCGCCGAGGAAGTCGAAGATCGCAGCATCGACTGCGCGCGAGGGCGAGGAGTCGGTCCACCGGTATCCGAGCGCCGATACGTACCAGACCCACTGCCGACGCGCCCTGGGCGGCCGCTCGTCAGCCGCCACGTGGCTTGACGGATCGGCGGAGCAGGAGCGCTCCCGCTGCTGCGACGGGGGCGAGCAGGGAGAGGCTCTGGACGGTCTGCGCCGTCGATGCGCGACGTCGCCGATCCGGCGACGGAGGCAGCGGCGCGGCGGGGGTGTGCGGCTCCCGCTGGTACCAGTAGGCGACACTCGTGTAGTCGGTCGTGAAGCGGTTGTCGATGCCGTGGTCGATCGTCACCCGTATCGACTCGTCGAAGGGGATCGGCGCGGCGACGTCGAACCGGTACGCAGAGACTCGCCCCCGCACCGGGTCGCGGACCGTGCACCCGTGTGTCGGGGAGTGGAACTTCCCGAACGCATAGAACCATGCGGCGTTGAAGTAGTCCTCGGTGCCCGTGCCGACGATCGAAGGTGTGGTCTCGCCGTCCACGTAGATGTGCTCGACGCCTTCCATCATCCCGAACCCGAAGCCATTCGGGAAAACGATCTGCGACAGCGGCCGGCGGAGCCACCAGTGCCGGGCCTGCATGTCGAGCCGCGCGCCGACATAGTGGCCCTCGGCGCCGTCGACGTCGAGGATCGCATACGGCTCGCCGTCCCGGGTGGGGTTCTGCCGCCGCCAGCGCGCATGGAATCGCAGGTCGGTCGGTGGAGGCTCGTGGAGCTCTTGGTAGGTGACCTCGAAGTAGATCGGGTCGAGCAGGCGACCGGACTCGTTGGTGACGGTCAGCCTGGCACCGTCGGCGAACGGCATCGGGAAGCCGCAGTTGAATCCACCGCTGGTGATGCTCAGGACCGCCGACTGGTAGGCGCGATACCGGCCGAACGGTGCGCCGAAGAAGTCCCCGAACGCGACCTCGACGCTCGGCTGTGGTTCGCCGTCCCAGAAGAAGCGGAGCACGGCATCGTCGAGCGCGTGCGGTCGCAACGGCCACAGGGTCGTCATCCAGATTCTGGTGATCACCCCGGCACCGGCGATATCGGCCATCACGTGGGTCTCACCGGGCTCGAGGAGGATGCGCTTCTGCCGGGCTGCGAGCGGTCGGGTGCCGAACCAGTCGCGGCCCCGCTCGTCGCGGTGGCGGCTGGAAGCCTGCCGAGTCCGGCCCGGGAGCTGCGAGAGCAGGGGTTGGTGCCAGAGGGCGTCGTCAGGCATGGGTGGCACGCTCCACGAGTTCGGCCGGTCGCAGTGGTGGTCCCGGCCACGGGGGACACGACGGTTCGATCCGGTGGCTCGCCGGCCGAGGGGTGAGGCGGTAGAGCATGCCGTCGGGTTCGACGTCGTATCGGGCGTCGATCCATTCCAGCGGGTACAGGTCGGGATCGAGTGAGGCCAGGTAGATCGGACGGCACGGACCCTGTGCGGCCACGATCGCGGTGACCCGGTCGGCGACCGTCGATCCGTTCGAGAAGAGTGCGAGGTCGAGGTGGACGTCGGGCCGCAGGTCCTCGACCAGCTGGAAGTGGCGGAGTACGACGTACGTCTCCTGGTCCCCCGGCCATGCCGCGATCACGATTGCGTCGCGTTCGACCTGCCCCAGCGCACCGCGCCCGAAGGCCGTGGCCGAGGTGTCGCCGCGCTTGTCGGGATCGAGGAAGTAGCGCAACCCGTCGCGCGCTCCGCGACCGATGTCGGGGATCGCGAACGTGTCGCCGAGGCCCACGGCGGTGAGCGCACGCGGCGTGACCGCATACATCGCGACCGGAGTCGCCACCAAGCCGATCAACAGCAGCGGCGTCGCGGTCCGTCGCAGCCGGGAAGGGACGAGCAGCGAACGGTCACAGAACTCCAGCGCCCGCGCGACCCCCGCTGCGACGAAGACGGAGAAGATGACGTACGACGTGATGTGGAACGTGAAGCGGTCGGGCACGTCGTAGTTGGCGGAGAACCCGGCGTGCAGCAGGAACAGGACGAGCAGCCACCGCGCCGTCACCGGGGACCGGCGCCTGAGCTCGAAGACACCGAGCACGCCGAGCGTCAACCCGACCGGCGTGAACTGGTATGTGAGCAGTACGAGGTACTCGAACGTGTTCGCCAACGTGCGCACGCCGAGCGGACCGGGGAACCGTCCCGACAGCCACGGGAACCCGACCGCCGACTGCGCGGTCGACCTGAACCCGACCAGGCGCACCATGCGCAGGAACTGGATCCACCACGGAGCCAGGCCGACGACGAATGCCCCGGCGACGAGCAAGCGGCGTCGCACCGCGGACGGAGCGGGCGAGGCCGTTCCCGGATCTTGCGCGCCGTCGCCGCCCTGGCGGTCGAACCGGAGGAACAGCGCCAACGGAAGCGCCGTGAGGCCGAGCATCACGTGGTTGGCCATGCCGAGGCCCGACAGCAGGGAGAACCACACGAGGAGCTTCCACCGCCGTGTGCGCTGGTACCGCACCGCGAGAACGAGGAGCGATCCCATGAACAACGCGTGCAACGTGTAGACCTCGGCGGTGACGGCGTGGAACCAGAAGGTGTGCGAGACCGCGAGGCAACCGGCGCCGACGAGGGCGGCCAGCCGGATCCCGACGACGAGCTCCATCAGCTGGAAGAACACGACGACGGCGGCCACGGCCGCTGCGGCCGACAGGAGGTTCAGGCGGTACGCCCCGTCACCACCGGGCAGCCGGGTGATGGCGTGGCCGATCGCCACCCAGAGAGGATGATCCCAGGCCGCGACCCCGAGCCCGTCCAGGGGCCAACCGTCCAAGGCGCTTCGATCGAGCTCGGGGAACGACAGGTAGATCGACCTGCCGATGATCGCCTCGGTCTGGAGTCGACTGCCGTCGGACCACACCAGCGACGGTGCGATGGTCAGCCAGTAGAACGCGGCCACGGAGACACCGAGTGCGACAACCGCTCCACGCCCAGGAGGCCGGGACCCGTCGCGTGGTCCCGCCAACCCGGGCACATCGTTGCGCTCGGCGCCGGCGACTTCCGCGCCAGCGGGGTTCGAACCGGCGAGGTCGGTGCCGGTGAAGCCCGGATCCGCGAGCCTCGTAGCCGCGAGGCGCGAGCCGGACGGGATTCGGTCGTCGACGTGCATGCCGTCGCCGTTCATGGTACGAGCACGTACTCGATGAAGAGCGGGATCGCAGTGGAGACGATCGGGAGCAGCGCCGACCACTTCAGCTGCTTGCGGATGATCCCGGCCACGGGCCAGGCGGGCAGGTCCTCCTCCAGCCATCCGTGCAGCTGACGCAGCCGCTCGAGGTCGGCAATGTCGCGGCGAATGCTGGCGCGATCATCGTCGTCGTAGTCGCGCACCTCCTGCTCGATGTGGACCGTCAGCTTGTCGATCCGGTCGGCCACCTCGGCGAGCCGGTTGTCGCGTTGACGACGCATCGCGCGATGGGCCGGACGGACGAGTCCGGCGAAGATGCCGGGGACGAGCACCAGATAGATCACCCAGATGACGATGATCCATCCGACGAAGTCGCCGACCTGCTCTTCGCGCAGCGCCGGTAACGCGCTCGCCATCGCGAAGATGATGAACACCGCGGTCACGAGCAGGATCAGCTTCGACACGTGATCGGCCAGCTTCTCGAGCCCACCGACGTCGTCCTTCTTCGAGTGGAGCAGGAGCGTGTGGCCGAGGTCCTTCCACACCTTCCGCAGCGTCCAGGCGAGGATCACCTCCCGGATGAGCACCTGCACGGCCATGTACATGACGGGCAACAGCAAGAGCATCGCGACCCACTTGGCGAACATCCCGCCTTCCTTGAACCACAGGTCGACCGGCTTCGGATCGTCGAAATCCCACAGGTGGAGGCCGAAGAGCCCGAATGTGAGCCCCGCTGCGGCCACGGCGCTGATCGCGGTCCACCACCCGCTCGTGAACCACCAAGCACGCTCCTGGGCGTTGCTGATCAAGCGTTCGTAGCTCTTCTCGTCGGCGAACAACTTGCCGTCGTGCAGTGACCGCAACAGCCTCGGGATGCTCTGCGACGACCAGGCGTAGAAACCGTAGATCGCCGGGAAGCCGATGAACCCGGTCTGCAGTGCTTCGAGATCGGGGCGCCACGTCTTGATCGGGCCGCCGAGCGAGAGATATCCCTGGAGGGCGGGGAAGACGAACTTCTCGATCGGCCCGTAGATCACGACGGCCACGAGGGGGACGATCCACCACGGTTTGCCCGAACTCGGCTCGGGAACGATCGCACGCGCCAGCGGGTCGTTGCTGTCGATCGACCGCGCCGAGGTGTCGAACACCGCCGGCGGGCGGGTGTCGGGCTCGCGCTCGTGCTCAGGGGCTGAAGGGATGTTGGCCATCGAACTCGGCGTCGTGCGGCCCGAGCACCAGATGGTTGGGGCTCTGGGTCGGCGGCATCATCAGCAACACCTCGCGGTGAAACGACGCGTAGTCACCGACGAATCGACCGTCGTCCCACACCGTCAGCAGCACCATGGTGAACAGCCCGTTGACGCCACCGTCGAGCGAGACCTGATTGTCCTGGCACCCCGAGAGCAGCCGGACCGGCGTGGGCGGATCGCCGACGTTGCCCGTCGGCTGGAGTGCGGCATAGAAGGACTGGTTCTGCCGGTATGTGCGCAACGCCGACGCCATCGGCATGTACCGGGCCGCCGCACCGGTGAAGCCTTCGGCAATCGCGTTCGTGACACCGATCGTCGTGTCGATCGCCTCGTCGACCCTGGCTCTCGTGACCGTCCCGCTGTGGCAGCTGTCGGACACGACGATGATCCGCACACCCGGCGTGAACCGGTGCCAGAAGGCCAGCAGCTCGTCGTCGAGCAGCTGTCCGTCCCGCAGGCACCACGTCTCGTCCCAGCCATCCTCCTCGTCACCGGATGTGTCGGGAACCTGCCCGCCATGGCCCGCGTACGTCAACAGGAACGTGTCGCCGGGCTGCAGCCGATCGGCGGCCGCGTCGATGCCTGCCGTCACCGCGGCTCGCGTGGCGTCCGCCGTCAGGATCAGCCTTGCCTCGTAGCCGAGGCCCAGCGCGATCTGCTCCATCGCACGGGCGTCGTTCTCGCAGCCGGCCAGCGGTCCCGACCACCCCCCGTAGTGACCGGGGTCGACCTCGTTGATGCCGATGTGCAGCGACACCCCAGTTCCCATGGTCGCCTCCCTCCGGTCAAGACTAGTCGCGGCGGCCGGTCGCGGCGCCCGGATGACCGGTCGGGTCGTGCCGACTACGATCGGGCTCTGCTCGGACTGCGGTCGAGGCTGTGGCGCCGCACGTGACCGGAGGGAGGCTGAGCACACATGAGGCACCTACCGCTCATTCTCGTCGGCGTCACGATGAACGCTCTCGGACAGCTGTTCCTGAAGAAGGGCGTCGTCGAAGCCGGCGAGAGCGGTCTGACGTCCTCGGGCCTCGGACCGGCGGCGACGAGGTTGGCGAGCGCTCCGTGGGTGTGGTTCGGTCTGGCCAGCTACGTGCTGAGCTTCGTGATCTGGGTGGTGGTGCTCTCGCACGTCGACGTGAGCTTCGCGTTCCCGTTCTTCAGCGTCGGCTACATCATCGTGGCCGTCGCCGGACACGTGTGGTTCGACGAGACGGTCTCCATCACCCGCATGGTCGGCATCGGGATCATCTGCTGCGGCGTCGTCGTCCTCGCCAGCAGTTCACCCTGACGACCAGGTCCCGGAGATCGGGTCGGAGGGTTCGCCGGCGTCGCGGCCGAGCCGCCAGAGGACGTACTGGCCCACACCGATCGGTATCGCAACGAGCACCGCTGCAACGCGCGCTCACGCGATCGGCCGAGATCGTCCCGGCTGGACACTGCCACGGAGCGTGCCTCATCATCGTCACCCGGTGGTGATCGAGCAGATAGCGGCTGTCGGAGAGCGTCGTCGGAGTTCGTTCGACATCCCGTCCAACGACTCGATGCGCTCGATCAGCTCGTGTGCACCGGTCGTGAACGAGGCCAGTTCGTCCGCGACCGCGGTCGGCGTTGCGTCCCCGACCGCGACCTCACCCGCGGACCGTCCGCATTCGCGTCATTCCGATCCGACGAGGAAGGAGTACGAGAGCAACACCTCTCCGCGGTGGTTCTTCGCCGCCAGCGACACGGTGACCGCGTCGCCGGAGTCGTCGATGTCGATCACGCCGAATTGCCCTCCGCCGGCGATCGAACCGTGGCTGTACGGGCCGCCCTTGGTCGATCCGGGACGATCGAGCGCGGCGGCGTGGAGCAGTGGGAACCCGGAGTCCCCATCGGTCGAGAAATCGGTGTTCGTACCGTCGTCGATGGCGACCATGTGGGCGTCGCCGCTCACCATCAGCAGGTTGTCGATGCCGTTGGCGGCGATCGTCTCGGCGATGCTCCGGCGCTCCTCGGGGTATCCGCCCCAGTGATCGGCGCCCTCGTCGTCCCGGGCGACCCAGGGCACCGGGTTCAACCAGACGACCAGCGCCTGTTCCTCGGAGGCGCGTACCACTTCATCGAGGAACCACTCGAGCTGTTCCTGTCCCAGCATGCTCACCCCCGGCTCCCTCGCCGATCGGGCGTCGGTGAGGAGAAACCGGACACGGCCGACGTCGAACTTCTGGTACACGGCCGAGAGCTCTCCGGCGAGCCGGTAGCTGGGCACGTTCGCACGGTACGCCCGCATCGCTGCGAGCCGGCTCGTCGAGAACGAGTCGGAGTTGTCGGCGCCGTAGTCGTGATCGTCCCAGACGTACGCGATCGGGGTGCTGCGGTACAGCGCAGCCTGTGCCGGCTCGCGGAGCGTGAGGTCGATCACGTCGTCGTATCGGTCGCGTTCGTCGTCGGAGATGTCGCCGTAGTGGAAGTCGCCGGTGATCAGGTGGAACAGTGGTCGCTCGGCCGCGATCGCGTCGAACACTGCGCCGTTCGATCCGACCCGGGCGCACGCACCGACCGTCACACGGAACGACGCGGCACCGGTCGGGAACGTCGTGAAGGTTCCGGTCCGGACCGTGTCGAGCACACCGTCGACCTCGACGGCGTATCGGTAGCGCGTGTCCGGTTCGAGACCAGACGCCTCGAACGACGCCAACGTCCCGTCGCGTGCAACGACGTCGAAGTACGTCGCCGCCGCGAGATCGTCCCCTTCAGCCAGGGCCAACCTCAGCGTGTCGACGTCGCCGCGCTCGGTGCGAGCGCGTACGTGAACCGTGTCGGCCGTGACGCCGCCCGCCCAGATCCAGCGGACGGGGGACCCGGGGAGCGCGACGGTGCTCGATTCGGGATGGGTCGGGCCCCACGTGCGGTCGTAGATCTTCCCTCCGGAGGCGACACCGCCGATCGCCGCTACGGAGACGACGACGACCCCGATCACCGCGCGCCGCGGGGATCGATCGATCAGATCGGCGGCGGTCCACAGCGTGGCGGGAATGCCCAACATCACGATCACGAGCACCGCATGGGGAACCACGAGCTGGTGCACGACCAGTGCCCCGATCGCGCCCGCCGCGAATGCGGCGATCACGCCACCGACCCACTCCCACGTCACCGCCACCAACGCACCGACCACCAACACCGCGAAGAAGACTGGCCGCACGTATGTGAAGAAGGTCGTGCCGCCCGGTCGGTAGTCGAGCCAGCTGTATCGCTCATCGAGCCACACCGCGGCCACGGCCACGGCGGCAGCCGCGAACGCAACCCGGCGAGACACGAGCGCGGCGCCGGTCCGCTCGACAACGGATCGGCCGCTCGATTCGGTGTCGTCGGAATCCGGCGTCATGGTCCCCATGCATACCCGAGTCGGACGAGGTTCGATTCGCCTGTCGGGTGGCGTAGGGGAGCCCGGTGCCCGGCCGGCGGCACCACGTCCTCCTGGATCGGGACCTCTGCCCCTGTCATGGACCGGTGGTCCGAACGTACGGTCAATTCGGTCGATCGTGGTAGTCCCACGACGATCGACCGGTCAGCCGAGGTGTTGACGAGATGAAACCACCTGACGACACGGTGCTCTCCATCCAGAATCTCGAAGTCGTCTACAGCGACGTGATCGTCGCCCTCCGGGGTGTGAGCCTCGAGGTGTCGTCCGGTTCGATCGTCGCCCTCCTGGGGGCGAACGGCGCCGGCAAGACGTCGGTCCTGCGAGCCATCACCGGGCTGCTCCCGTCACAGCGCGGCCGGATCACGAAGGGAACGGTCAGCCTCGGCGAGATCGACATCAACGACCGGTCCTCGGCGAGCATCGTCGGGCACGGTGTCGCTCAGGTGATGGAAGGCCGCCGCTTGTTCGCCGACCTCACCGTTCAGGAGAACCTTCGTGCCGGGGCACTGGTGAGTCGTCCCAGCCGCGACGAGCTCACCGAGCGGTACGAGCACATCAGGCAGCTGTTCCCGGTGCTGCGTGACCGGTGGGACAGTCAGGCCGGATATCTGTCCGGCGGCGAACAGCAGATGGTGGCGATCGGACAGGCACTGATGGCCAAGCCGCGCCTGCTGCTGCTCGACGAACCCTCGCTCGGTCTCGCACCGCGGATCATCGACCTCATTCGCGACGTGATCGTCGACATCAATCGCCAAGGCACCGGTGTGCTGCTGATCGAACAGAACGCCCAGATGGCGCTCTCGATCGCGGACCACGCCTACGTCCTCGAGAACGGCAAGGTCGCCAAGGCAGGTCCCGCCGACGAGCTGCGTGCCGACCGCGACATCCAGGAGTTCTACCTCGGGATGGGCGATCGAGGCCGCACTCGGTTCCACGAGGTCAAGAGCTACCGCCGCCAGAAGCACTGGGGTTCCTGATGGAGGATCCGATGCCCGCACCGCCCCTGCTCGAAGTCCGAGACGTCTCGCTGGCGTTCGGTGGCGTCACGGCACTGACCGACGTCAGCTACGACGTCCACCAGGGCGAGCTCTTCGCGGTCATCGGTCCGAACGGCGCCGGGAAGACGTCGATCTTCAACTGCCTGAACGCCGTCTACCGCCCCCAGACCGGGACAGCGCGACTGGCCGGTGTCGAACTGCTCGACCTCAAGCCCGCCGACACGGCACAGCTCGGGATCGCTCGGACGTTCCAGAACCTCGCCCTGTTCACGAACCTGTCGGTGATCGACAACCTCATGCTGGGTCGCCACCACCTCCTCCGAGCCGGCCCGATCTCCGGACCGCTGTGGTGGGGGAAGGCGTCACGCGAGGAACGTTCCCACCGACGGCGCTGTGCAGAGATCGCCGACTTCCTCGGGCTGGCCGACTACGGCGCCCTGCCGGTCGGCGCCCTGCCCTACGGCGTCCAGAAACGGATCGAGCTCGGGCGCGCACTCGCCATGGAACCACGGTTGCTGCTGCTCGACGAACCGGTTGCCGGCATGAACCAGGAGGAGACCGAGGACACCGCCCGACACATCCTCCAGATCCGCCGTGAGCTCGGGATCGCGACCATCCTCGTCGAGCACCAGATGGACCTCGTGATGGACCTCGCCGACCGGGTCATGGTGCTCGACTTCGGTCGCGTGGTCACGATCGGCGATCCGGCGAGCGTACAGAGCGACGAACGCGTCCACCGGGTCTACCTCGGAGCATCGGACTCATGACCTCCACCGAATCGCCGACTCCCTTCGGTACCACGACCGGATCGGCGAGCTCGTCCTCGCTGCCGGCGCTGCTGCTCGCACGAGCGCACGACATGGGCGATCGAGCTGCGATGCGACATCACGACCTCGGCATCTGGGTGTCGTCGACGTGGCGCGACTACGCCGACCGGGCGGCGCGCGTCGGCATGGCGCTCGTCGAACTCGGGGTCGAGCCAGGCGACCGCATCGCGATCCACAGCGAGAATCGTCCGGAGTGGTTGATCGCCGACATCGGGGCGCAGGGCATCGGTGCGGTGCCGGTCGGTGTCTACCCGACCTCGCCGCCGGCCGAGGTCGAGTACTTGCTGGGCCACAGCGAGTCGGTCGTGTTGATCGCCGAGGACGAGGAGCAGCTCGACAAGGTGCTCGAGGTGCGCGATCGGCTTCCACGCTTGCGCCACATCGTCGTGATCGAGCAGCAGACGGTGCTCGACCATCTCGACGATGCGCAGATCATGACCTTCGACGACTTCGAGGAGCTCGGGCGCGGTCGCGAGGGGATCTGGCCCGAGCGGGTGTCGGCGCTCGACCCGGACGAGATGGCGGTGATCGTCTACACGTCGGGCACCACCGGACCGCCCAAAGGCGCGATGTTGAGCCACCGCAATCTCGTGGCTGCTGCCGAGACGTTCAATCGGGCCTTCGAGTCGACCGCCAGTGACGAGGTGCTCTCGTATCTGCCGCTGTGCCACGTCGCCGAACGGTTGAACTCCTCGATCAACGCGCTGTACACGGGATACGTCGTCAACTTCGGCCGGGGTGGAGCGTTCTTCGCGCTCGACCTCCGAGATGTGCAACCGACGATCTTCCTCGGCGTGCCGAGGGTCTGGGAGAAGATGGCGGCCGGCGTCGAGATCCGCATGAACGACGCCTCGCGGACGAAGCGCACCCTCTACCACTGGGCGGTGCATCGGGGGACCAAGCTCGGCGAGGATCGCATGGACGGCAGGACCCGCCCGACGAGCCGGTTGCTGATGGGCCTCACCTGGCTGCTGGTCTTCCGGCCCCTGCGCGACAAGCTCGGCCTCAGGCGGGTGCGGATCGCGCTGTCGGGTGCGGCACCGATCGCCCCGCAACTCCTCCGCTACTTCTGGGCGCTCGGCGTACCCGTACGCGAGGGGTACGGGCAGACCGAGAACACCGCAGTCGCCACCTACACCCCGGAGGACGACGTCCGGCTCGGGAAGGTGGGCAAGGCGCTCCCGGGTGTGGAGATACGGATCGCCGAGTCCGGCGAGATCCTGACCCGCTCACCGGGCAACTTCATGGGGTATCTGAAGAACCCGGGGGCCACGGCGGAGACGCTCGACGAAGACGGATGGCTGCACACGGGAGACGTCGGCGAGCTCGACGCTGCCGGATTCCTCACGATCACCGACCGGCTCAAGGACCTCATCATCACGGCCGGCGGGAAGAACATCTCGCCGAGTGAGATCGAGAACCAGCTCAAGGTCTCGCCGTTCGTCAAGGAGGCGATCGTCGTCGGTGACGGACGCAAGTTCCTGAGTGCGCTGATCGGTATCGAGTTCGACACGGTCGGCGACTGGGCGAGGCGACGCGAGCTGGCCTACACCACCTACGCCGACCTGTCGTCGAAAGCCGAGGTCGTGACCTTGATCGACGAATGGGTGGCACATGTCAACCGCGACCTGTCACGGGTCGAACAGGTCAAGGCGTTCCGCATGCTCGATCGCGAGCTCGACCACGAGGGCGGCGAACTGACCGCCACCCAGAAGGTGAAGCGCCGAGCGGTCGAGTTGGAGTTCTCCGACGTGATCGAAGGGATGTACCGGTGAACGACTTCCTACAGCTCTGCTTCGCAGGTCTGGCGCTCGGGTCCCGTTACGCACTCGTCGCACTCGGATTCGTCGTCATCCATCGAGCGACCGGCGTCATCAACTTCGCGCAGGGCTCGATCCTGGCGCTCGGCGCCTACTTCACGTTCAACGCTCACGTGACCTGGGGCCTGCCGTTCCTCTACGCCGCGTTGATCGCGATCCTCGCATCGGCAACCGTCGGGGTGCTGGTCGAACGTTTCCTGCTTCGGCGCATGACCGGCCAACCCGTGTTCTCGGTGATCATGATCACGATCGGCCTGCTGTTCGTCCTCGATCAGATCATCACGATGGTCTGGGGGCAGGACGCGCAGAACCTCGAGGACCCGTGGGGAATCGACACCGTGTCGGCCGGTGGGATCGTGATGGCGGTCGTCGACTTGTGGACGATCGGGTTGGCGCTGCTCGTGGTCGGGGCGTTCTTCGTGTTCTTCCGGTACAGCGGCATGGGGCTCGCCATGCGCGCCGTGGCGATCGACGAAGAGGCGGCGATGGCCCGTGGGATCTCGGTGCGTCGGGTCGTCGCGACCGCGTGGGCGATCTCGGGCGCGGTGGCGGCGATCGCCGGCATCACCCTCACCTCTGGACCTGCTGCGTTGCGCCCGAGTGTCGGACTGATCGCGCTGGCGGCGTTCCCGGCGATGATCCTGGGTGGTCTCGACTCGCCCCTCGGTGCCGTGGTCGGCGGCGTCATCATCGGTCTCACTCAGATGCTGACCGCCGGGTACCAGCCGCAGCACGCCGCCTGGCTCGGCAACGATTTCCAGTCGGTCACGCCGTACGTGGTGATGATCGTCATCCTCATGGTCCGTCCCTACGGGCTGTTCGGAACAGAAGAGGTGGAGCGGCTATGACTCTCGCACTCGTCCGCCGCGATTCGGCCAACCGGGCGATGGTGCGCGACCACCTCGACCCGACGGCTCTGTGGCGCTCCGGTTGGCAGCGGATCGGTCTGGTGATCATGGTCGCGGCCTACCTCGCCGGCCCCATCGTGCTCTCCGACTTCCAACTCACGATCGTCGACTACGCCGGCATCGCGGCGATCGGTGCGATCGGACTCAACGTGCTCACCGGGTACACGGGGCAGATCTCGCTCGGTCACGGGTTCTTCCTGGGCGCCGGGGCGTATGCGTCCGCGTACGTCGGCGGTGAGCTCGAACTCCCGCTCCCGGTCTGGCTCGTGGGCGCGGCTGCGCTGGGTGCGCTGGTCGGTGTCGTGATCGGCCCGTTCGCCCTGCGACTCCGCGGCAGCTACCTCGCGATCATCACGCTGGGTCTCGTCTTCATCGGGCAGCACGTGTTCGAGAACTGGGATTCGGTGACCGGCGGCCTGACCGGGCGGGCGGTCACCGCGCCCGTCGAGCTCGGACCGATCGACTTCGCCGAGCTCGACGTCGCCGGTCGATCGTTCTCGCGCGATGGCGGCTACTTCTACCTGATCTGGGCGGTCGTCGCGATCGTGGCGCTGCTCGTGAAGAACCTCATGCGAACCCGGCTCGGGCGAGCCTTCCAAGCGGTTCGCGACCGCGACGCGGCCGCTGCCGTGATCGGCGTGCGGTTGGCGCCCACCAAGGTGATGTCGTTCGTCGTGTCGAGCTCGCTGGCGGCTGTCGCCGGCGCGCTGTACGGCTCGTACCAGCGATTCGTCAATCCCGAAGAGTTCGGTCTGTTTCTCTCGATCGAGTACGTGGCGATGATCGTGATCGGCGGCGTGGCGACGATCTACGGCCCCGTCATGGGGGCGCTGTTCATCACCGCCGTCCCGTTCGTGATCGAGGAGTGGAGTGACCGCATCCCCGGGGTCGCGACGCAACCGGGCGAGTCGGGCATCACCGTGTTCGCACTCAACCAGGCCCTGTTCGGCCTGCTGATCGTCGGCTTCTTGCTGTTCGAGCCTCGCGGGCTGGCCGCCGTGTGGACCCGCGTGAAGACCTATTTCCGGGCATGGCCGTTCTCGTACTGACTCTCTCTCTCAGACCCAACCCACCGATGTCATCTCACGAAAGGACACCCCTCATGCGCACCCACTCCCAACCCCCGGCACGACGTGCTCGCCGGTCCGGGCGGTCGGCGACGGCCCTGCTGGTCGGCCTGGCCCTCGTTGCCGTCTCCTGCGGCGGCGACGACGATGCCAGCTCCGCCACCGACACCACCGAGGTCGACTCCGCCGTCACGGAGCCGACCGAGACCGACGCCGAGACCGACGACGACTCCGAGGCCGACACCACCGACACCGACACCGACACCGACACCACGACCGACACCACGACCGACACCACGACCGACACCACGGAGGCCGACGCCGACACTGCGCCGGCTCCCGATCCGGAGCCGGGGCCCGGCTTCGACGGAACGACGATCAAGGTCGGAGTGCTGACCGCGCTCAGCGGCCCCGCCGCACTGATCGGAACCCAGCTCGCCAACGGACAGCAGGTCTACTTCGACTACCTCAACGCCGAGGTCGGCGGCATCGCCGGGAAGTACCCGGTCGAGATCGTCCTCGAAGATCACCTGTACGACACCGCCACCACCGTCCAGAAGTACGGCAAGATCAAAGACGACGTCGTGATGTTCTCGCAGCTGATGGGCACGCCGTCGGTGTTCGCCACATTGCCGCTGCTCGCAGAGGACGGCATCGTCGCCGCGCCGGCATCGCAGGACGCGTTCTGGGTCAGAGAACAGAACCTCTTCCCCGTGATCGAGCCCTATCAGATCGACGTCATCAACGGTTTGTCGTACTACCTCGGCGAGGGAGGTGGCTCGGTCGACGACACGATCTGCGCCGTCATCCAGAACGACGTGTACGGCGAAGCCGGCCTCGAAGGTCTCGAGTTCGCCGCTGAGCAGATGGGTTTCGAGATCGCGACGGCCACCAGGTACGGAGCAGGTGATCAGGACTTCACCGCCCAGGTCACCGAGTTGGTGAACACCTCGTGCGACATGGTCTGGGCGACCGCGCTGCCGACGGAGTTCGCCGGCATCACCGGCACGGCGGCCCAGATGGGCTTCGCCCCACGTTGGATCGCCCAGTCGCCCGCATGGGTCGACGAGCTCGCCGCGGGTGCGCTCGCCGACTACCTGACCGCGAACGTCTGGATCGTCGCGCTCGGACAAGAGTGGGGCGCAGCGGGTTCGGCGGACATGACCGACCTGCTGGATCGTGTCGCCAAGTACCGGCCCGAACAGGAGCCCGACTACTACTTCACGTTCGGCTACCTCCAGGCGTGGGCGACCCACCAGCTGCTCGACGCTGCCGCGGCCAACGGCGACCTCAGCCGCGAGGGCGTCATCGCTGCGATGAACGCTCTGCCGGAACTCGACTTCGGCGACCTCAGCCCGGCCTACGGGTACGGCCCGCCCGAGGATCGCGACCCTCCGCGAGGCAGCACGGTCTTCGAGGTCAACACCGACAAACCCTTCTCGCTCGGCGCGCTCGCCACGAACGTGACCTCGCCGGAGGCCGAGGCGTACGTCTTCCCGGAAGGCTGAGACCTCGAGGGACTCCATGGTGGAACGCGGTGGCCGCGGACAACTGTCCGCGGCCACCGTCGCGTCCGGACGTCGAGGGGTGCCGATCGTTGTCGACCCGGATTCGAGGCGGATTCGAGGCGGATTCGAGGCGGGACGGTCTGACTTCTCCTCGGATGCGGCGACGTCGATGCGCATCGGCGTGTACTAGATTCGCGCCGTGGCGGAACGGGTCGAATCGACCCTCTGGCGGGGGCGTTGCGAGACCGATCGATTGTGCCTCATGGGTCCGGTCGGGTTGGTGGTGGGCGCGCGCGAACACACCTTGGCCGGCATCCCGGCGCAGCTCGCGACGATGCTGTGTTGTGCCGGCGATGCGTGGATCTCGCTGGACGAGCTGATCGACGCGGTGTGGGCTGACTCGCGGCCGGCCTCCGCGAGGTCGGCGATCCACGTTCATCTCGGCACGGTCAGACGTTGGCTGACCGTGGCCGGACCCGGCCCCCAGATCCAACGCTCCACTGCGGGGTATCGCATGGGCCTCGGTGGGGTCGAGCTCGACTTCAGGTTGATGGTCGACCTCCTGGATCTCGGCCACCGCGAGCTGTCGAGCGATCCCGACGAAGCGGCCGAGATCCTCAGGTATGCGCTCTCGATGCCACGCGGAGCGATGCTCGAGCTGGCTGGGCGCCCCGACGCAGTGGCGGCCACTCGGCAGCGGCTCGACGGCTGCCGGCTCACCGGTGAGGAGGACCTCGTCGAGGCATTGCTCGCGATCGGTTCGTTCCCGTCGGCCGAGACGGTCGCGCTCCGACTGGTCGACGAGTGCCCGTTCCGCGAGATCCGGTGGGCGCAGCTCATGCGGACCCGATACCTCGACAATCGTCCTGGTGAGGCGTTGCGGACGTATGGCGCGGCGCGCGATTTGCTGATCGACGAGCTCGGCACGGAACCCGGTCCGATGCTGCAGAACCTCGAACGCATGGTGCTGATGCACGACCGTGACGGCCTCGCCTTCGGGCTGCGCCCACGATCGCCTGCGACCACGGTTCACGGGGCGCACGGTCCGATCGTCGGTCGGGATATGGAGCTCCGGCGGTGCCTCGAGGGACTCGCACCGCGTCGGGTCGTCGTCGTGTCCGGTCCGCCAGGGGTCGGCAAGACGCGCCTCGCCCAGGAGGCGTGCCGCCTCGCCGAGGCGACGAGCGCTGTCGTCTGGGTCGACCTGCACGCTCACGCCGATCCGATGAAGGCGTTGGCGTTCGCGATCGGCGCACCTCCGGGCAGCGGGCTGGGGCATGTGTGTGACCTGCTCGCGGGTCTGCACGCGATCGTGGTGCTCGACAATGCCGAACACGTTGCCCAAGCCGTCGAGGATCTCGTGCGACAACTCGTTCGTGCACTGCCAGGGCTTCGAATCCTGATCACGAGTCGTGTCCGGCTGTCGGTGTCCGACATCCATCTGGAGTTGCGACCGTTGCCCATTCCGGCGTCCGACGAATCGGAGTCGGATTTCGAGGCGAATCCTTCCGTCCGGCTCCTCCACGACGCGTTGGCCGACCTCGCTCCGTCGACTCGGTTGAGCCGGAGCGAAGTCGTGAACCTGTGCCAACTGACCGGAGGTCTGCCGCTCGCGCTCCGGCTGGCGGCAGGAGAGCTCCGTGCCCTGGGCACCAGTGCTCGGGTCGACCTCGCCGCGATGGCAGTCTCTGGACGCCTGGCCTCGATGGTCCGAGCCACGCTCGAGCTGCGACCGGTCTCACGCCAACACGTCTTCGCTTCGTTGAGCGTCCTGGCGTGCGAGTTCGACGCGGCATGCGGATCGGCGGTGTCGGGCATGCCGATCGACGACTTCTTGATCGTGGCCGTCGATCTCGTCGACGCCGGTCTGGTCGAGATGGTTCCCGGACCCCCGGCGAGCTACCGGATCCTTCCCCCGCTTCGTGATGTCGTCGTCGGCGACTCGACCGATCGGCCGGCGAGGAAGGCAGCGATGGGCCGGCTCGTCGACCACGTGATCGTCGAGGCGCGGGCGCTCGGTCGCGGGATTCGACACGGCGACGCAACCGACGACATCGAGGCTCGAACGATCGGCGTCATCCGGCTGGCGCACACGGTGATCCCGCATCTCGAGGCGACCGGCGATGCAGAGCGCGCGCTCGAACTCGCCGGTCGCCTCGACGCCGCGCTGTACACGTTGGGTTGGTGGACCGAGAAGAACGAGCTGCTCGATCGGGCGCTCGCCATTCCTGGTCCTGCATCAGCCGTTCGTGCCCGCGCCCGTGCCCTGCGAGGGCGGGCCGGCGTCCTGAGCCAGTTCGATCTCGATCACCTGACGTGTGCCGAACAGATGGCAACCGAACTGGGGGTGCCGATTCTGGCCGCGTATGCCGCCCACCTGCGCAGCATCGCGCTGTGGTGGCGGGGCGACTGCGAAGCGTCACTCGACGCGAGTCGAATCGCGCTCGATCTGTTCACGGCGTCGGGGAGGACCATCGAGATGCTCGAAGCGCGGAAGTTCGTCGGGCTGGCACTGCTCACATCCGGCCGCATCGACGACGGATTCCGCGAGCAACACGAGGTCTTGGCCGGATTCGAGCATCTCGGCATCGCCTTCCACGTCGCCCACAGCCTCGCCCTCCTCGGTCACAGCCACCGTCACGTCGGCGACGACGATGCCGCACGCGTCGACTTCGAACGCGCCCTCGAGGTGTGTCGTCGCATCGGGAACCGGGGAACCATCATCCACGTCCATCTGGGCCTCGGTGACATCGCCGCGGACCGCGGTTCCTGTGAGTCCGCACGCCGACATGCGGCGGATGCGCTCGACGTGATCACACGTTCACGACTGCGCACGTACGAGCCCTGGGCCTGGACACTCGCGATGCGTACGGCTTCGGCGAGCGGCGACCTCGAGCGTGCGCTCGGCTGCGCGCACCACGCCATCGCGACGCTGGACTTCGCACCGGGCGGCGATGCCGCACGATTCGCCTTCGAGCTGGCCGATGTCGCGCTGCTCGTCGACGATCCGCGTCATGCGGCCCGGCTGATCGGCGCAGCAGAGCATCACACCGAACCGCGGGAGATGCCGTTGCTGTCGCCGCACGACCAACAGCGCTACGACGCGGTCACTGCGGCGGCGACGCGCGCACTCGGTGACGACGTCGCCCACCAGATTGCCGCCGGTCGACGGTGCACGATCGCCGAAGCGGCCGGCGATCTCCTCGCGAGGCCGGACGACCGCGTCGAGTGACTTTGCTCCGCCTTTGGTCGCCCTTCGTAGCGTCCGCGCATCAGTTGAATCCTTCTGACGAGCGGACGGAGCGGGATCATGGCGGTGGTCGGAACGAAGACGGCGGAGCAGCATGCGGCGCCGGCGGGAACTTGGCGGCGGGGTCGCAGACGGGCGGCCGGCGCGCTGCGACTTGCGCTCGCGGCGGCCCTGGCACTGGCGGGGGTCGTGATGCCCGCCACCTTCGGCGTCGCCGCTCCGCCAGCACCGGTGATGACGGGCTATCCGACAGGTGCGGTCGGAACGGACAACGCTGCGTTCACGTTCCACGTCGCCGGCGCCGACAGCTACGAGTGTCGCGTGTTCGCGACCGGGACTGTCGCCGGGTCCCGGCCGGCCTTCGCCGCGTGCGCCGGCGCGACCCAGGGGTACCACATCGCCACCGCACAACCGGACGGTGCACGCACGTTCGAGGTGCGGGCGCTCGACGCGGGCGGCGCAGGTCCGTCGGTGACACACGACTGGATCGTCACCTCTGACCCAGTCGTGCAGTGGATCGTCGAACCGGACGGGACCTACACCGCAACGTATGTCACGGCGACGTTCATCGCGGCTGGGGCGACCCAGTTCGAGTGTCGGTTGGACGGCGGCTCCTACTCGTCGTGTGGCGGTGGCGGCCAGGGGTACTGGACCTCGACCCAGCTCGCCAATGGTCCACACACGCTCGAGGTCCGTGCGGACGACGGCGGCGGATTCGGACCGGTTGCTTCCGCCGCGTTCGTCGTCGACGCACAGCTGCCGGTCACGTGGGTGCGCCGGCCCTCCGGCTCGTACGACACGAGGTTCGTTGCCGCCACGTTCCGGGCCCCATCAGCAACGAGTTTCGATTGCCGGGTGTATCGCACCGATCCGGTTCCGGCGACCCTGCCGGACTTCGCTCCCTGCGGGAACGGGCGGCAGGGAACGTGGACCTCCGAACAACTCGCCGACGGGGCATACCGACTCGAGGTCCGGAGCGCCGACGAGCGCGGTCCGGCGAGTGTCGCATCGACCGACTTCGACGTCGGGGCAACGCTCGCGACGTCGTGGGTGACCGCCCCGTCCGGTACCTACATCACGCAGTTCGTGACGGCGACGTTCCGGGCGCCCGCGGCGACCGCTTTCGATTGCCGGGTGTATCGCACGGATCCGGTTCCGGCGACGCTGCCGGACTTCGCTCCCTGCGGGAACGGTTTGCAGGGAACGTGGACGTCACCCCGACTCGTCGACGGCGCATACCGCCTCGATGTGCGCGCCGTGGACGGCGCCGGTACCGGTGCGGTCGCGTCGGCTGACTTCGCCGTCGAGCGGCCGCTCGTCACGGAGTGGATCGCGCAGCCGTCGGGAACGATCGATGGCGTCGGCGTGTCGGCCACGTTCTCGTCGGCCGGCGCGACCGGGTTCGAGTGCCGGATCGATGCGGATCCATGGGCGAGTTGCGGCAGCGGATTCCAGGGTACGTACGTCGGAGCTCCGGCCGATGGTTCCCACACGTTGTCGGTCCGGGCGGTCGATGCGCTGGGGGCCGGGCCAGAGGTCAGCACGACGTTCACGATCGCCCCGTCGGCCGGATCGTCGCTCGACATGGTGGTGACGTCGGGTCCGGTGGCGGGGTCGACGATTGCGTCGTCGTGGGCGGCGTTCTCGTTCGGGGCGTCGGGTGCGGAGTGTGTGCGGGTGGAGTTGGATGGGCCGGATGCGGATCTGGGGACGGTGCCGTGTTACAGCCCGTCGTCGTTGCCGTATCTGGCCGCGTACCAGTCGTTTGCGAGCCTCGCTGATGGTCCGCACGTGTTGCGGTTGCAGGCGCAGTCGGCGGGTGTGACGTATGGGGCGGTGCTCGAGCACAGTTTTGTGGTGGATTCGTCGTCGGTGACGGCGGTGTCGGTGACGTCGGGTCCGGTGGCGGGGTCGACGATTGCGTCGTCGTGGGCGGCGTTCTCGTTCGGGGCGTCGGGTGCGGAGTGTGTGCGGGTGGAGTTGGATGGGCCGGATGCGGATCTGGGGACGGTGCCGTGTTACAGCCCGTCGTCGTTGCCGTATCTGGCCGCGTACCAGTCGTTTGCGAGCCTCGCTGATGGTCCGCACGTGTTGCGGTTGCAGGCGCAGTCGGCGGGTGTGACGTATGGGGCGGTGCTCGAGCACAGTTTTGTGGTGGATTCGTCGTCGGTGACGGCGGTGTCGGTGACGTCGGGTCCGGTGGCGGGGTCGACGATTGCGTCGTCGTGGGCGGCGTTTTCGTTCGGGGCGTCGGGTGCGGAGTGTGTGCGGGTGGAGTTGGATGGGCCGGATGCGGATCTGGGGACGGTGCCGTGTTACAGCCCGTCGTCGTTGCCGTATTGGGCGGCGTACCGGTCGTTCACCGGGCTCGCCGACGGGGTGCACACGCTGCGGTTGCAGGCGCAGTCGGCGGGTGTGACGTATGGGGCGGTGCTCGAGCACAGTTTTGTGGTGGATTCGTCGTCGGTGACGGCGGTGTCGGTGACGTCGGGTCCGGTGGCGGGGTCGACGATTGCGTCGTCGTGGGCGGCGTTTTCGTTCGGGGCGTCGGGTGCGGAGTGTGTGCGGGTGGAGTTGGATGGGCCGGATGCGGATCTGGGGACGGTGCCGTGTTACAGCCCGTCGTCGTTGCCGTATTGGGCGGCGTACCGGTCGTTCACCGGGCTCGCCGACGGGGTGCACACGCTGCGGTTGCAGGCGCAGTCGACCGGCGGCACCGACGGCCCCGTCCTCGCTCACCAGTTCACGGTGCGCGGTGGACCATGGGTCGCTGTGTCGTCGAAGCCCCGGATGGTGCTTCCGTCCGGTACCGCTGCGTTCGCGTTCGCTGCGCCGGGGGCCCAGTGCGTGCGGGTGGAGTTGGATGGGCCGGATGCGGACCTGGGGACGGTGCCGTGTTACAGCGTGGCGTCGTTGCCATACCTGGCCGCGTATCAGTCGTTCACCGGCCTCGCCGACGGGGTGCACACGTTGCGGTTGCAGGCGCAGTCGGCGGGCGGCACCGACGGACCGGTTGCGAGCGTGTCGTTCACGGTCGAGACCAAGGTCCCGGAGACGACGATCGACTCCGGCCCACCCGATTTCGCCAATACGGCGAGTGCCACGTTCGCGCTCGGCTCCGACGAGCCGGCGACGTTCGAGTGTCGTATCGACGGTGGCTCGTTCCTTCCGTGCAGCTCGCCCTGGACACGCTCCGGCCTGTCCGAGGGCGTCCACGACGTGGCGGTTCGCGCCGTCGACCCGTTCGGCAACATCGATCCGACGCCGGCCACGTGGACGTGGACGGTCGACACCGTCGCACCCACCGTCATCGACCTCACCGGGCCGATCGGGGTCGTCGCCACGGCCGACGCCCAGCTCACCTTCGACGCCGATGAACCCGCGACGTTCGAGTGCCGGCTCAACGGCGCTGCGTTCGCCGCCTGCTCGGGCGTCGTCGGCTACACCGGCCTGGCTGACGGCGACTACGACTTCGAGGTCCGCGCGATCGACCGTGCTGGCAACGTGAGCGCCGTCGCCGTCCGCTCCTGGACGGTCCTCACCGATCCGCCCGAGACGATCATCGACTCGCAACCGGCGGCACTCGTGAACCTCGGCAGCGCCACGGTCACGTTCTCCTCGCCCGACAGCCCGGTCACCTTCGAGTGCGCACTCGACGGCGCCGCGTTCACGTCCTGCACGAGCCCGTGGGCCCGCTCCGGTCTCGTCGACGGCAACCACACCTTGGCGGTTCGAGCGGTCGCGGCTGGGGCGCTCGCCGATCCGACGCCCGCTGCCGCCACATGGACGGTCGACACCGTCGCACCGTCCGTCACCATCACGGCGGGTCCGACCGGCGTCGTCGGCATCGGAGCGTCGACCTTCTCCTTCACCGCGAGCGAGCCCGTGTCCTTCTCGTGCGTCCTCGACGGCGGGGCGCCGGTCGCGTGCTCGTCGCCGCGGCTGTTGGGTGCGCTCAGCGGCGGCTCGCACACCTTCACCGTGCAGGCCACCGACAACGCCGGCAACAACTCCGTTCCGGTCTCGCGGACCTGGACCGTCGACGACGTCGCGCCGGTCGTCGCGATCACGGGTGGCCCGGCCGATCCGACGCGGCTCACCGATGCCGTCGTGTCGTTCACCGTCGACGACCCGAGCGCCACCGTCGAGTGCCGCCGCGACGCCGGTGGTTGGGCACCGTGCGCATCGCCGGTGTCGTACGCCGGATTCACCGACGGCGTCCACGACGTTCAGGTCCGTGCTACCGACGGAGCCGGCAACACGTCGTCGATCGAGACCTGGACGTGGACGGTCGACACGATCGCACCGGTCGTGACGATCACGAACGGCCCCACCGGAACCGTGGGTGTCACGTCAGCGACGGTCTCGTTCGAGGTGGACGATCCGACCGCGACCTCGCAATGTCGCATCGACGGGGGTGGATGGCTGCCCTGTTCATCGCCGGTGACGTTCGCCGCGCTGACCGACGGACCTCACACCGTCGAGGTGCGAGCGACCGACCCGGCCGGGAACGTGTCGGCAACCGCGAGTCGGATCTGGACGGTCGACACCATCGCACCCGCCGTCACGATCACCGACAGTCCGTCCGGCACGGTCGCCGACCCCGACGCGATCGTCACGTTCACGGTCGACGATGCCGCCGCGACGACGCGATGCCGCCTCGACGGCGGTGCCTGGGCGATCTGTTCGTCCCCGGTGTCGTTCGACGGCCTCGGCAACGGAGCTCACACCGTCGGGATCCAGGCGACGGACGTCGCCGGCAACGTCGGTCCGGTGGCGAGCGCCACGTGGACGGTCGACACGCTCGAACCCGACACCATCATCACGTCTGGGCCGCCAACGCTGACGAACGTGAACGCCGCCTCGATCGGGTTCGTCTCCGATCCGGACGGGGCGTCTTTCGACTGCTCGTTGGACGGGTCACCGTTCGCCCCTTGCGGTTCACCGGTGCTGCTGAGTGATCTGTTGGACGGTCAGCACCGACTCCGGGTGCGAGCCGAGTCGTTCGGACTCCAGGATCCGACGCCTGCCGAGATCGTCTGGACCGTCGACACCACGGCGCCGGTCGTGACGTTGACCAGCGCGCCCTCGGGCACGACCACCGTGGCCGGCAGCAGCTTCACGTTCGACGTGGACGACCCCGGGGCAGTGGTCGAGTGCCGGATCGACGCAGGCACGTGGGCCGGATGCATCAGCCCGTTCGCTCCCGTGCTTCCCGACGGCGCGCACACGGTCGCCATCAGGGCGACCGATGCGGCGGGCAACGTGGGGACGGCCGGTCCGGTCGCATGGACCGTCGACGCCACCGCGCCCGCCATCTTGATCACCTCCGCACCCTCGGGCACGGTCACCACCAGAGACGGCGAGTTCGAGTTCACCGTCGACGACCCGGCGGCGACCGTCGAATGTCGCTTCGATGCCGAGCCATGGGCCTCCCCGTGCGCCTCCCCGAAGGTGTTCACCGGATTCGACGATGGTCCGCACTCGTTCGCGGTGCGCGCCACCGATCAGGCCGGCAACGTGGGTGCCGAGGGACGGATCTTCTTCATCGACGCCACCGCACCGGTCGTCACGATCACGTCGGGCCCGATCGGTTCAACGGTCTCGACGGGCGCGTCGCTCAGCTTCGTGGTGGACGACGCGACCGCCACGGTGGAGTGCCGACTGGACGGAGCCGCGTGGATCGTCCCGTGTGCGTCGCCGGCGGTCTACGCAGCTTTGGACGACGGTCTCCACACGTTCGAGGTGCGGGCCACCGACGAGAACGGACTGGTCGGCGGGATCGTGTCGCGGACGTGGTCGGTTGACACGACCCCGCCGACCGTCACGATCACCGCCGGACCGGACGGTGTCATCGGCACCGACAGCGCGACGTTCGAGTTCTCGGCCGACGAGCCGGCCGACCTGCAATGCCGGATCGACACGGCGTCCTGGGCGCCCTGCTCGTCCCCGAAGACCTTCACCGGTCTGCCCGTCGGAGACCATCTGTTCGAGGTCCGCGCGATCGACTTCGCCGGGTTGACGAGCCAGATCGTGAACCGGGCGTTCACGGTCGCGATCATCGGCGTGCCGGATCTCGTCGTGACCATCTCCGCTCGATCGACCAGCGGGCTCCCGATGGCGACGATCGGGCTCGGTGACGATTTCCTCGACCGGGTCGAGGTGCGCAACGACGGATCCGCCTCGTCGGAGAACACGATCGTGAACGTGCCGCTCTCGACCGACGTGCGACTGGTCGGCAGCCTCCCGACCGGCTGCACCGCGGCTGGCACCGGCGGCCCGGTCACCTGCGACCTGGGTGTCATCGCCGCCGGCGCGACGACCACCGTCGATCTCGGCGTGGAGGCGGTGTTCGACTGCACCGTGTGGGGCGACTCGGCAGCGAACACGCTTCTCGGTACCCCGGGTGACGACGTCATCTGCGGCGGCGGCGACGCGGACATCATCCGCGGGCGCGGTGGCAACGACATCGTCCGCGGGTACGGCCCTCGCGGTGGGTCGGTCTCGACCGGGGCGTCGGTGTCGTACGGTCCCGGCTCGTTGCTGGCAACGACGCTCGCGGACGCAGTCGTCGTGGTCGACGGCGCCGACGGCAACGACGTCATCACGACGGGATCGGTCGACGACGTGATCGATGCCGAGGAAGGCGACGATGTCGTCCTCAGCGGAGGTGGCTACGACCGCGTCGACGCCGGCGCCGGCAACGACATCGTGTTGACCGGCTCGGGTGCGAGTGAGGTCGACGGCGGGCCCGGTGCCGATCGGATCGAGGGCGGCGGCGACCGCGACGTCGTGACCGCGGGCGATGGCAACGACGACGTTCGAGCCGGCGGTGGGAACGATCTCGTGACCGCGGGGTCGGGCGACGACACCGTCGACGGCGGAGGTGGCGACGATGTCGTCGACGGTGGCGACGGCAACGACGTGGTCGACGGTGGTGCCGGCGCTGATGAGGTCTACGGCGGGCCGGGTGATGACACCGTCCGGGGAGGTGGTGGCGACGATGTCGCCGTCGACGGTCAGTCGGGTCGGGACTGGGTGTACGGCGAGGGTGGGAATGACGCGCTGGTGCAGGGGGGCGATGGCGACGACTGGCTGGTCGACGGTGGACCGGGTGCTGACGAGGTGTATGGCGGAGCGGGCGACGACACCGTCCGTGGTGGTTTCGGCAGCGACGTCGTCAACGGTCAGTCGGGTCGGGACTGGGTGTACGGCGAGGGTGGGGACGACGCGCTGGTGCAGGGGGGCGATGGCGACGACTGGCTGGTCGACGGTGGACCGGGTGCTGACGAGGTGTATGGCGGAGCCGGTGACGACACGGTTCGTGGCGGTGCCGGTGGCGATGTCGTCGTCAACGGTCAGGCCGGACGCGACTGGGTCTTCGGCGACGACGGGAACGACCCGTTGGTCGTCGGGGGCGATGGCGACGACTGGGTCGTCGACGGCGGCCCCGGCCGGGACGGGGTCTTCGGCAACGACGGCGATGACAGTGTCTTCGGTGGCGACGGCAACGACGTCGTCGAGGGTGGCGACGGCAACGACGAACTCTGGGGTGGACTGGGCAACGACGAGCTGTCGGGCAGCCTCGGAGATGACCGGCTCGACGGTGCCGACGGCAACGACGACCTCGACGGTGGAGAGGGGGCGGACCGCTTGTTCGGTGGTGCCGGCAACGACATCCTGTCGGGCCGCGCTGGCGACGATCGGTTGCTCGGCGGCGATGGTCACGACTACCTCGACGGCAATGCGGGTGACGACTATCTCAACGGCCAACTCGGGCGGGACGTGCTTCGCGGCAACGCCGGCAACGACGAGCTCGATGGTGGCCCGGCCGAGGGTACGAGGCAACAGGCACCATCGGACCACTGGAACCGCCTGTACGGCGACGCGGGTCTCGACGTCTGCCACTTCGGGCCCGGCGACGTGCCCGAGGGCCAGATGACCAGCTATCGCGACGATTCGTGCGAACTCCGTGACGAGAACGTGCCCGTCCCTGGTGCGGGTTGGCTGTTCGGCAGTCGGAATCGGTTGGACCGGGGTCGGTCCGATCCCGCCACCTACCCAGGATGACCGCGGAGCTGCGAGTGGACGTCGCAGGGAACGGTCAGGCGTTCTTGAGCACCGTTGCCGCCGCGGTTTCTGCCGTCGACAGCGGAGCCGGGTCGAGTTCGAAGGCCCAGTCGGGCATGACCAGCTTGTAGTAGTCGAACGAGAACGACGCCCCTCGCTTGGGCTGCAACCCGCGGTCGCCGCTCGATCCCTGCCAGCGCAGCGTGCCGAACGGAAGATCCTCCCGGGGAATCTGGAGGCGCTCGCCCTGATAGTCGAACGTCGGTGCGCTGACGTCGCGTCGGTAGCCGAGCGCCTGCAGTTCGGTGAGCGCACGGCGCCAATCGGCGTTGACCCCCGATTGCCGATGCGCGTTCATCTCCACGGTCGGTGTGCCCGCCGGGGTGACGTGGGTGGCGAGGCGTCTGGCCAACGGTCCGCAGAACACGATCACCTGCGGTCGCACCCGCCTGACCGCCTCGGCGTGGATGGCGCGGACTTCGTCCGTGTCGACGACGGCTCTGACCGTGGCCTGATCGTCGTGGAGCGTATCGACCGGCAACACCCGGAGGATCGCGTACGAAGTGGTGAGTCCGGCCGCAGCGAGGAAGGCCTGCAGGTGCTGGCCGCCCTCACCGGTCAGGGCGCGGCACGTGAACAGGTCGTCGTGGGACTGCTGGTCCGCGATCACCAGGACGCTCGGACGATGGAGCCGGCCGCGGAAGATCGGCCCGATCCCGAACGACGGCTCGCAGTGGAGGCCCAGCGCGGTGAAGTCCGGCCACTCGAGTCCGGCCAGGCCGCCCTGCAGCAATCGTGCGAACCTCGAATCGGGGCCCTTGTCGTAGTCCCGGTATCGACGCTTGGGTGGTTCGTAGGGCAGATCGTCTGGGTCATCGCTGTAGCCCACGTCCGAGCCGGATGCGTCGTCGACATAGGTCAACTGGTGGCCCTTGTTGCCGTACTTGCCGTGGTCGCCGAAGATCTGGATCGACTGCTGATCGTCTTTCCGGTTCGACGAGGTGGCGTCCCGTCCGAGCCGCCATGCCGTTCCGTACGCGAAGTCACGGAACGGGATGGGATCGGACGAGTAGGTGTAGTCGTCGGCCGGAGAGCGGATACCGGCGGGGTCGGTGGGGAGCCACGTGGGATCGGCGGCCGACCACGTCTCGATCCGTTCGATCGCGTCGACGAACGAAGCCTTGATCTCGGTGACTGCGCCGCCCTTGCTCGCTCCGCCGGGATGGAGTACGCCGACGATCTTGAGCTTCGGTGAAATCACCGACGAGTCGGCGAGGTGGAGGTCGTCCGGGTCGGCCTGGCCGCCATGTGATTCGACCCACGACGCCAACGACTCCTTCGCTGCCCGTCCGACGGCGATCGCCAGGTGCAGCTCGTTCCGGTTCCGCTCGACCGCGTAGTCGAACAGTTCCTCGCGGTGTCGACGGATCGGCGAGTCGGGGTGTTGGGCGAGGAGACGTTCCTTGCTGCCGTACTGCCCGAAGATCGGATACACGAAGGTGTTCGTGAACAGGTACGACTGCGTGATGCCGAGATGGTTGAGCAGGTTCTGCATTCGTCCACCGGTGCCGCCAGTGAACGAGCGATGGGAGAGCGACTCGTCCTGGGCGCCCTCCTGTCCGACGATCAGCACCTTGATCTGCCGGTCGCCCAGTCGACCGCGGTAGAACATCGGCCCGAAGTGCCACCTGAACTCCTCGTTCCCGGTGACGGCCTTCCCGAACGCGCGGTAGTTGGGTGTCTCGGTGAAGAGCCGCGGCCACTTCCGGTTCCGAGGTGGCCCCGGGTCGTACTCCCACGGGAACCCCCGCTCAGTCCAGTATTCGTCGAGCATCGTCAGGACCCCCTCCGGCTTTGCGGCGTGGTGACCAGCTACGGGTCATCCCGGCCCGCTGGTGCGTGCGGGTCATTGTTCCAGATCACGTGCGCCGCACGCTCCCGATTTGGCAGCTCGGCGGGTCAGGACCAGGCACGGCGTCGATCGAGACGCGCTCGGATTCAGAGCAGTCGCGTCGTGAGGGTGTAGGCGGCGCCGTGGTATCCGTTGGCGCTGATGCGGAAGTAGTAGGTGCCGGTGATGGCGGGGGTGAAGCTCCAACTGCTGTCGCTGTATCGGAACAGCCGGTCGTTGGAGTCCCAGAGGATGGTGGTGTCGGGTGCCCAGAGTTCGTAGATGACGGTGCCGGGTTCGGTGGCGCCGTCGAACAGGATGGTCTGGCCGGCGGTGAGGTTGACCGAGTACACCTCGACCGGCTTGGTCGCAGCATCGACGACCGAGCGCAGCGTGCCCGGAGCGGTGGTGGCGATGCCGGGGAGATCGTCGGGTGCGCCGGTGACGGGCACCTGGAGCCCGTTGCGCATGGTGAGGGTGTAGGCGGCGCCGTGGTATCCGTTGGCGCTGATGCGGAAGTAGTAGGTGCCGGTGATGGCGGGGGTGAAGCTCCAACTGCTGTCGCTGTATCGGAACAGCCGGTCGTTGGAGTCCCAGAGGATGGTGGTGTCGGGTGCCCAGAGTTCGTAGATGACGGTGCCGGGTTCGGTGGCGCCGTCGAACAGGATGGTCTGGCCGGCGGTGAGGTTGACCGAGTACACCTCGACCGGCTTGGTCGCAGCATCGACGACCGAGCGCAGCGTGCCCGGAGCGGTGGTGGCGATGCCGGGGAGATCGTCGGGTGCGCCGGTGACGGGCACCTGGAGCCCGTTGCGCATGGTGAGGGTGTAGGCGGCGCCGTGGTATCCGTTGGCGCTGATGCGGAAGTAGTAGGTGCCGGTGATGGCGGGGGTGAAGCTCCAACTGCTGTCGCTGTATCGGAACAGCCGGTCGTTGGAGTCCCAGAGGATGGTGGTGTCGGGTGCCCAGAGTTCGTAGATGACGGTGCCGGGTTCGGTGGCGCCGTCGAACAGGATGGTCTGGCCGGCGGTGAGGTTGACCGAGTACACCTCGACCGGCTTGGTCGCAGCATCGACGACCGAGCGCAGCGTGCCCGGAGCGGTGGTGGCGATGCCGGGGAGATCGTCGGGTGCGCCGGTGACGGGCACCTGGAGCCCGTTGCGCATGGTGAGGGTGTAGGCGGCGCCGTGGTATCCGTTGGCGCTGATGCGGAAGTAGTAGGTGCCGGTGATGGCGGGGGTGAAGCTCCAACTGCTGTCGCTGTATCGGAACAGCCGGTCGTTGGAGTCCCAGAGGATGGTGGTGTCGGGTGCCCAGAGTTCGTAGATGACGGTGCCGGGTTCGGTGGCGCCGTCGAACAGGATGGTCTGGCCGGCGGTGAGGTTGACCGAGTACACCTCGACCGGCTTGGTCGCAGCATCGACGACGGATTTGATCACACCGGGTACCTGAACCCGCTTCCCCGGAAGATCGGTGGTGCCACCGGAGAACTGGGGGAGCGGCGCTCGGGTGTCGGTGACTCGTTTGGGTGCGCCGGATGCGGTGGCGGTTTGGTAGGCGGTGGCGGCGATGGTGCCGAGGTGGTCGGCGACGAGGTGGACGCTGGTTTGGCGGGCGTTGACGTAGCAGACCTTGCCGTCGGCGCCGATCGGTGCGATCGCGACGTTGGGGTCGACGGTGCCGATCTTGTAGTTGACGTTGGCGGCGACGGGTGGGGTGGTGACGTCGGAGGAGACGAGCAGCCCGTTGCCGGACCCGAGCGCCAGCACGGGGGTGAGGTTCAGGACGGCTGCGGCGCCGGGGGATCCGGCGACGGTGAAGCAGCGGCGCCCGTTGGGTCCGATGATGCCGCCGCTGGCTCGGGTGTCGGTGACTCGTTTGGGTGCGCCGGATGCGGTGGCGGTTTGGTAGGCGGTGGCGGCGATGGTGCCGAGGTGGTCGGCGACGAGGTGGACGCTGGTTTGGCGGGCGTTGACGTAGCAGACCTTGCCGTCGGCGCCGATCGGTGCGATCGCGACGTTGGGGTCGACGGTGCCGATCTTGTAGTTGACGTTGGCGGCGACGGGTGGGGTGGTGACGTCGGAGGAGACGAGCAGCCCGTTGCCGGACCCGAGCGCCAGCACGGGGGTGAGGTTCAGGACGGCTGCGGCGCCGGGGGATCCGGCGACGGTGAAGCAGCGGCGCCCGTTGGGTCCGATGATGCCGCCGCTGGCTCGGGTGTCGGTGACTCGTTTGGGTGCGCCGGATGCGGTGGCGGTTTGGTAGGCGGTGGCGGCGATGGTGCCGAGGTGGTCGGCGACGAGGTGGACGCTGGTTTGGCGGGCGTTGACGTAGCAGACCTTGCCGTCGGCGCCGATCGGTGCGATCGCGACGTTGGGGTCGACGGTGCCGATCTTGTAGTTGACGTTGGCGGCGACGGGTGGGGTGGTGACGTCGGAGGAGACGAGCAGCCCGTTGCCGGACCCGAGCGCCAGCACGGGGGTGAGGTTGACCACCGCAGCATCACCAGGCGAACCGGCCACCTCGAAGCAGTGACGTCCGCTGGTGCCGATGATCTCATCCGCAGATGCTGCCGCTGGCCAGAGCGCCAGCAGGGTGACCGAGAGCGCTACCGCCAAGGTGACGATGAACGCGAGGAGTGACTTGGGTGCCGCCATCGACCATGTCTAGTGGTCAGGGTCGTCTGCGTCCAGCGATTGGAGGAATCGCGATAACTTCGAAATGTCTCGAAGTTGCCGGGTCCGCCGGCGTCGACGGTGTCAGGACTCCCATGCGACGTGGAGCGCCTCAGGGCCGCGGAAGGTGATGTTGGGGAAGAACTCGAGGACTTGATCCTCGACGAGTCGGACCGTCGGCAGCCGCTGCGACAGCAACTCGAGCGCTATGCGCGCTTCCGTTCGCGCGAGCCCGGAACCGAGGCAGAAGTGGATGCCCTTGCCGAAGCTGATGTGGCGATTCGCGTCCGGCCGATGGATGTCGAACGTGTCGGGATCCTCGAACAGACCCGGCTCGCGATTGGCGGCTGCGAAGTTCAAGAAGATCCGCGTACCTGCCGGCAGATCGACCCCGCCCAGTGTGGTGGGCTGCGTCGTGATCCTGCGCCACGACACCTGACTCGACTCGAACCGCAGCGTCTCCTCGACTGCCTGGCGGGCGAGCGATGGATCGGCGACCAGCGCGTCCCACTGATCGCGGCGGGGGAGGAGGCAGCGGAGTGTGTTGCAGAGCAGAGCCGTCACCGGGTCGTGACCGGCGAACGAGATGCCGTACACCACCGACTCGACTTCGCGGTACGAGATGCCGGTGCCGTTGGACGGGTCGGGATCCGCGTCGTGGGCGTCGAGGAGTTCCGACGTGAAGTCGTCGACGCGGTTGGCGCGTCGCTCTGCGACGAACTCGCGGCAGTACCGCCAGTAGTCGAGCATGCCGGCGGCGATCTCGGCTTGTTCCTCCGGGGTCGGCCGGCCCCACGAGAACGCACGTCGGTTGACGCACCACGACTTGATCATGGTGTCGTCGTCCGGCGGGAAACCGATGAACCGGAACACGATCTCGGCGGGCAACGGAAAGGCGAGTGCCCGGACGTACTCCGCCGGCGATCCGCTCGCGATCATCTCGTCGATCAACTCCGTGGCCCGCGTCCGCATGTAGTCCTCGAGCGTCTTGAGTCGGCGGTTGCCGAATCCCCGACGGGTGTAGACGCGGATGCGAGCGTGGTCGGGCTCCTGCCGGTTCGACATGACCGCAACGGGATCGAAATCCTCGGCCGACAGGATCCGCTGCGCCTCCGGGGACAACGGGAACACCGGATCCTGCACGTTGCTCGACGCGTAGACGTCGGGACTCGTGAACACGGCTTCGATGTCGGCCATGTTCGACACCACGACGTATCCGAGTTGCTCCGCGTAGAAGACCGGATGGTCGTCTCGGAGCCGGGCTGCGATCGGGTACGGATCTGCGAGATAGTCGGCGTCGAGCGGTGACCAGGTCGCGTGTGCCGGGCAACCGATCGGCGCGGCCGCGACCGCCTCGGGAGCCTGGTGGTAGCTGTCGCCGCTCATCTCGGCTCGCTCGATCGCTGCATCGCCGGCCTTTCACTTGGGGCAGCGTCGATCAGGTGGCCACCCGAGACGATGGTAGCCGTCGATGCCGAACCGACCCGCTGTCGCCGGGCCGATCGGCCCTGCCGCGTCGCGCGCCACTTCCCTAACGTCGGGCTCGGATGGTCCAGTCGGATGGTCCAGTCGGATGTTGAAGGAGGTCGGATCATGGCCAGCAGCACGATGGATGGCACGCTCGAGGCGGGCGCACACGCCGTGCTCGCGGGCATTCGCGAGACACGGGACGCGTTGTCTGCGAGCCGGGTGTTCGGCGAACCGGTCGACCGTGACGGGGCGACCGTCATCCCTGTCGCCCGGGTCGCCGGCGGTGCCGGCGGTGGTGGGGGCGAGGGCACCGATGACGCGGAGACCGGGCGAGGCTTCGGGACCGGCTTCGGTTTGGGCGCACAACCGGTCGGTGTCTACGAGCTCCGCAACGGCGATCTCACCTGGAAGCCGGCGGTCGATGTCAACCGACTGCTCCGAGGATTCCAGGTGCTGGCCGGAATCGTGGCCGTCTGCATCACCCTGGTCGCGCTTCGCCGGCGGGCCTGAACGTTCCGATACGTCGGACACCAGTCCATCGACCCGCAGCCCGCGCCAGCGAACCTCGACGGTGTGACGAGGCTCATCGGCTGACCCCCAGTAGATTCGCCGCCGTGGATGTCTGGGACAAGTCACCTCTCCCGCCGCCTGATCGCGCCTTCGATGGTGGTGATCGTGGCGACGGTGGCGGCAGCGGCAGCGGTGACGGTGGCGGCAGCGGACCTCCCGACCGCCCTGGTGGATCGCCGCCCCCGCAGGGTTCCGACCCGTGGTGGGCGCGTCGGGTCGCCGCTGTCCCGGTGTGGATCTGGGGGCTGCTCTTCGTCGCCGTGTTCGCCGTCTTGACCGTGGTCGCTTCGACTGGCGGATCGGACGACGACTCGCCCGGCGAGGACGCAGCGCCGACCTTGCCGACGGTGCCGGATGTGGCCGAGCTCAGCCCTCCACCGGCCGACTCCGGCGCCTCGCCGACCGTGGCGCCGCCGCCGGCCGCAGATTCGACCACGACCGTCGCCCCGACGACGACGGTCGCGGTGACGACGACGGCTGCGCCGAGCACGACCGTCGCGCCCACCACGACGGCTGCGCCGAGCACGACCGCCGCACCCACCACGACGGTGACGGCGACGACCGCTGCGCCACCCACGACCGCAGCCGATCCGTCCACCACTGCCCCGACGGTCCTCGGGGCGAGCACCGTCACCGGATCGGACGGAGAGTCGCTGACCGTGACCCCTCGCCGTGAGGCGTGCCGGTTCGGGCCCGACTGCCTGGTCGTCGCGTTCACCATCGACGGGTTCGACATCCAGCCGGAACGGTTCGTCTGCGAATTCGCCAGCGGCAACCGGTTCGAGTTCCGGTTCGAGACCACGAGTGTGGATCCGGCCTGCTCGACGACCGACAACCCGGGGTCGATCATCGTCGAGGTCGGCGAGCTGCGTTCCGACCCGGTCACCATCGACGCCGGCTGAGCGCGACCGGTTCCCGTTCCGACAGACTGCGGGAACGCCATGACCGACACGTCGCTGCCCCCGATCCTCCGGCACCTGCCCCCGGCCCCCGACGAGGAGGCGCTGCTCGACGGTTTCGCCGCGTACACGATCGAGCAGGGCATCGAGATGTACCCCGCCCAGGAAGAGGCGATCCTCGAGTTGATCGCCGCGAGCCACGTGATCCTCAACACGCCCACGGGCTCGGGGAAGTCATTGGTGGCCGAGGCCGCCCATTTCGTGGCGCTCGGGCGCGATCAACGCAGTGTGTACACGGCGCCCATCAAGGCGCTCGTGTCGGAGAAGTTCTTCCAGTTGTGCCGCACCTTCGGGTCGGAGCTCGTGGGGATGATCACGGGTGACGGCAGCGTCAACGCCGACGCCCCGATCATCTGCTGCACCGCGGAGATCCTCGCCAATTGGGCACTGCGCGATGGGGCCGACACACCGGTCGACGTCGTGGTCGCCGACGAGTTCCACTTCTACGCCGATCCGCAGCGCGGGTGGGCGTGGCAGCTCCCCTTGCTCGAGATGCCACGAGCCCAGTTCCTCCTGATGTCGGCGACGCTCGGATCGACCGCGTTCTTCGAACGCGATCTCACGGCGCGCACCGGCCGACCGACCGCTCTCGTGCGCTCGGCACAGCGTCCGGTACCGCTCGACTTCGCGTACCGCACCACCACTCTGCACCACTCGATCGAGGAGTTGCTGTCGTCGGGGCGTGCACCGATCTACCTCGTCCACTTCACCCAGCGCGAGGCGACCGAGGCGGCGCAGGGTTACCTGAGCCTCGATCCGCTCACGAAGGACGAGAAGCAGCAGGTCAAGGAGTTGATCGGCGGGTTCCGCTTCGACTCGCCCTTCGGGAAGAGCTTCCGCCGCTTCCTGGTGGGTGGCATCGGCGTCCATCACGCGGGCCTCCTCCCCAAGTACCGCCTCCTGGTCGAGCGGCTCGCACAGGCAGGGCTGCTGAAGATCATCTGCGGCACCGACACCCTCGGAGTGGGCGTCAACGTGCCGATCCGTACCGTGCTGTTCACCCAGCTCTGCAAGTACGACGGCAGCAACGTTCGGATCCTCAGCGTCCGCGAGTTCCAGCAGATCGCGGGTCGCGCCGGTCGCCGCGGGTTCGACGATCGCGGCGATGTCTGGGTTCAGGCACCCGAGCACGTCGTCGACAATCAGCGTGCGGCACTCGCCGCGGAGACCGACGCCAAGAAGAAGAAGAAGTTGGTGAGGAAGAAGCCGCCCGAGCGAGGCTACGCGCACTGGAGCGAGGACACCTTCGACAAATTGGTGAACGGCGATCCCGAACCGCTCACGTCGAGCTTCGACGTCAACCACCAGATGGTCATGAGCCTCCTCGACCGTCCCGGTGACGGCTGCGCCGCCGTCCGGCGGCTGATGACCGACAACCACGAACCTCGGCGTCGCCAGCGTCACCACATCCGTCGCGCGATCGCGATCTACCGGTCGCTCGCCGACGCAGACCTGCTGGAGTTCCCGGCGACACCGGACGACTTGGGCCGTCGCGTGCGTGTCAACTTCGATCTCCAGGACGACTTCGCCCTCCACCAACCGCTCTCACTCTGGGCCATCGATGCGATCCAGCACCTCGATCGTGAGATCGAGGCGCTGGCGGTCCCGACGACCCACTCCTTCGCCGGTGAGGACGCCGTGGATGACGTTGCGGTCGAACTCGACGGTGCCGACGTCGCCTCGCGCACGGTCGCGGTCGACGCGACCGTCGACATCGACCGCGCCCTCGCCATCCTCACCATCATCGAGGCCGTGCAAGAGCACCCGGCGGTGGTCATCGCTGCCCAACTCCGACGGGCCAAGGACGAACTGATGAGCGAGATGAAATCGTCGGGCGTCGAGTACGAGGAGCGGATGGAACGCCTCGCCAGGGTCGAGCCGCCGCGTCCGCTCAAGGAGTGGATGTACGCCGACTTCAACGAGTTCCGACGGCGGCATCCGTGGGTCGGCGGCAACACCGTGAAGCCGAAGTCGGTCGCCCGAGATCTGTTCGAACGGGCGATGACGTTCGGCGAGTACATCGACTTCTACGGGCTCAAGAACTCCGAAGGTGCCGTACTGCGGTACCTCTCCGACGTCTACAAGGGCCTGACCCAGAATGTCCCGGCCGAGGCCGGCAACGACGAGCTCGCCGACATCGTCCACTGGCTCCGGACCCTCGTTCGCCAGGTCGACTCGAGCCTCCTCGACGAGTGGGAGCGGCTCCAACACCCGGATGACGCGCCGGTGGAGGTCCACGCCCGCGGGAGCGGCGGTGACGGCGCATCGACCCTGACATCCGATGCCCGAGCATTCCGGACGATGGTCCGCAACGAGGCCTTCCGGTGGGTGGAGCAACTGGCGAGACGGCGCCGCCCGTCCGGTACCTCGATCGACCTCGATGTCACCGCAGCGATGGAGGGCTACTGGGTCGAGTACGACGCCATCGAGATCGACGGCGATGCACGGCACTCGTCGCGCTTCGACTTCGACGCCACCTCCGGTCGGGTCGTCCAAACGATCCACGACCCGGACGGACACGACGAGTGGCGTCTGATCGGCCACGTCGACCTTGCGGCGTCGAACGAAGCAGGCCGGCTGGTCAGCGCACTCGACGACATCGTGCGCAGCTGAACGGGCCACCGAGGGCCGCCGGCTACCGCCTCGACCCACTGGTTACCGGGCAGTAGGATCGATCGATCGTCACGGCTCCAGCAGGCCTTCCGCGGCCGTGACGCCGTGAACGCGTGAACCTGATCCAGCCACTCTTCTCCGTGCTGCCCCGCAGCCGGGCCTCGGCGCTGCTCCTCGCCGCGTCGGTGATCATGGCGGCCGTCGCCACCACGCTGGTGGCTGCGGTCCCGATGTACTCCGACGCGATCATCGAGGCCGGATTGCGCAGCACGCTCGTCGACGCACCCCCGATGTCGAGCGGTCTCGAGGCGTCGTTTCGTGCCGAGGCGTCGTCTTGGAACTCGACCGCCAACCAACTGACATCACTCGGGAACGCCCGTCTTCCCGGCGAGCTCGACGTGGTCATCGCCGCCCGCACCGACACGTACTCGTTTCCCGACGGCGTCGGCGAGGAGGGTTGGATCACCAGCATCGGAGCGTTCGTCGCGGATCCGCCTCTGCTGGTTCCCTCGGGCCCGGGTCTCGCCGCGACGGACTCCGGCGTGGTCGGTGCCCGTCTCCATGTCGAGGCGGCGGAGTTCCTGGGGCTCACGATCGGTGACCGTGTCGAGCTCGACCGACGCGGCGAAGTGGTCGTCGTCGAAGTCGAGGGACTCCTCGAACCCGCCGATCGTTTCGACGAACTCTGGTTCGATCAACCTCTCTTCCGGGACGGTCTGGCGACCAACGGGTCGTTCACCGAGATCGGCCCGTTCCTCATCGACCCCGTCGACTTCGCCGCCATCGCCGGAACGGCCAACTTCCGGTGGCGCGTCATCCCCGACCCGGCGAGCATCGGCACCGACGACCTCGACGCGCTGCGCGCCGGTGCTGCGGGGATGGAACGGGCGATCGGCGATCGAATCGTCGCCGTCAACGTCGAGGTGGTGACGGATCTGCCGGAACTGATCGCCGCCACCGACATCGCGATCGGAGCCACGGCTGCCGTGATCGCTGCGATCCTCATCCAGTTGGTCGGTGTCGCCCTGTACGGCGTCGGGCTGTCCGCATCGGTGCTCGCGACTTCACGTTCGGTCGAGACCTCGATGCTGCGCTCCCGCGGCGCGACGGCCGAGCAGCTCGGAGCGATGGCCGCCGTCGAAGCGGTGTTCGTCGCCGTTCCGGCGGTGGTGCTCGGTCCGTTCCTCGGCGGACGCGTCGTCGAACTCGTCGAACGTTGGGGCCCGGTGGCTTCGACCGGTCTGGACCTCAGACCGACCGTCGCTGCCGCCGCCGTCGTCGGATCGGTGCTGGTTGGGGTGCTCATCGTCGTGATCGTGACCTGGCCTGCCTTCCGTTCCGCCCGCGGGTTCGCGGGGAGTCAGGCCGCACGTGCGCGGCCTGAGGGTCCACTCGCGATGCAGCGGGCCGGGCTCGACATCGGACTGGCGTCGCTGGCAGTGCTGGGTCTGTGGAGTCTGAGCCGTTCGTCGGCATCGACCAGCGATCTGGCCGGTCGCCTCGGCACCGATCCGGTGCTCGTGCTCGCGCCGACCCTCGGCGTCATCGCAGCGTCGCTCCTGACGTTGCGTCTGATCGCCGGTGTCGCAGCGATCGCCCAACGCTTCACGTCGGCGCAGGGAGCCCTGTCGATGGCGCTCGCTGGTTGGGAGCTCGCGCGCCGACCGGGCCGGACGGCGCGCACGTCCGTGCTCATCGTCCTGTCGGTCACCGTGGGTGCTTTCGCCGCTGTTCATGGGGCCTCGTGGCAGCAGTCGCTCCGCGACCAAGCCGACGCCGGTGTCTCGGCCGATGCCGTCGTCGTGCCCGATGCCACGACGACAGCGCTGCTCCAACCTCCGTTCGTCGCGGACGCCTACCGGCAGCTCGACGGGGTGACCGGTGTCGTTCCTGTCGATCGTCCGACTGCAGCGGTGTCGGCGGCCCTCGGCCGCGTGCCGATGGTCGCCACCGACACGACCGCTCTGGCCGCGACCCTGCGGCTGCGCGACGACCTCTACGGAACGGGCCAGGGTCCGGCCGGCCTCGCCGCGCTCCACGAACCGGGTGATCTGCCCGCCGCAGATCTCGGCGAGGCGACGGGTGACTTGACGATCGCGTACGATCTGTCGGCACGAGCGTCGGAAGCGACGGGCGCGATCCGGATCGCGGCGACAGTGATCGACGGCTACGGCACCCCGATGCGGGTCGAGGCGGACGACCTCCCGATCGACCAGACCTCGGGCGAGATCACGTTCGTGCTGACGAGCCGTCAGGTGCCGGGACTCGACCTCGGGCTCACTGGGCCGTTGCGCCTCGTCGAGCTCGAGATCGCCGCCCCCTCCGTCCAGGACGCCCAGTTCACCGAGGACCCCAAGACGCCGGCGGTCTTCGATCTCGAGCTCCACAGCCCCCGGATCGGCGGGCGCCCGGTGTCGCTCGCTGCACCCTGGACGATCCGGTCGACGTCGCTCGGGGGACCGCTTGCGGCACCGTCGGCATCGCTGCGTGTGAGCGACGGGACGATCGGCATGCGCATCGAGACCGGACTCACCCTGCAGGCGCGCGCCGATCTCGTGATTCGGATGGCCACCGGGGAGTTCGGCACAGGTCAGGGTTTCGTGGTGCCCGTCGCGGTGACGCCCGCGTTCCTCTCCGAGACGGAGCTCGCGGTCGGTGACATCGTGGTTGCGAGGGTGGCGGGCACGTCGGTCGAACTGCGCGTCGACGATGTCGTTCCGGTGGTGCCCTTCGATGTCGACTCGCCGATCGCGATCCTCGCCGATTGGGAGTCGCTGGCCGTCGATCGCTGGTCGCGGACCCGACGCTTCGAGACGATCGACTCGTGGGCGTTGACAGCGGACGCCGAGACGGCGCGCCAGATCGAACGCACCCTTGCGGGCGATCCCTACGCGAGCGAATCCTACGTCGAGCGACGCCAGGAGGCCCGCGACATCTCACGTGAGCCGGTGACCGTCGGTCTGTCAGGCAGCCTCGGTCTCGCCTTGTCGGCATCGCTCGTGATCGCGGCGGTCGGTCTCGTGCTGACCGCAGTCGTCGGGGGCCGCGAGCGACGACCTGCTTTCGCCGTGCTGCGGGCGATGGGGACGCGGTCGTCGGAGTTGCGACGTTGGCTGCTGCTCGAGACGGTGCCGCTCGTCGGACTCTCGGCCCTCGCGGGGCTCGTGTCAGGAGTCGCGCTGGCACGTCTGGCGTTGCCGAGCCTGGCCGTCAGCCGCGACGGCTCGCGATCGGTGCCGTCCCCGGTGCTCGTCGTGCCCTGGGGCATCCTGGCGCTCGTCGTCGCGATCGCCGTGGCTGCCGGCATGGCGCTCCCCGTGGTGACCGCCCGGTTGCTGCGACGCCATCGCACCGCCGACGAACTCCGGATCGGGGACACGACGTGAGCGCCCGACTGGGCTGGCGGTCCCTCGTCGGCCTCGGGCGGCGATCGGAGATCTCCGTGGCGGCCGTCATCGGCGCCATGCTGGCGGTGATCGGCTTTGCGGCCGTCGCAGCTCCCAGGTCGTTGATCGACGCTGAGGCGTCGAGCCTCGACCTGGCGATCGAGCAGGCGCCTCGGTCGGCTCGCCAGCTGTCGATCAGGCTGATCAGCGACTTCGGCCCCGGTTTCAACGACGACCCGCTCGAAGAGCAGCGAGAGCGACTCGAGAGCATCGCATCGGGGATCGATGACGACCTGATCGATCGATACGGCCCCGCCCGGTTCGTGGCCGACACGAGCCGATTCAGCGTGATCGGTGTCGACGTGCAGGATCAGCCCGCCGGCGAGACGGCGGCCACCCCGACCCCACCGGCCCTGCCGACGTTCCTCACCTTCCGCCTCCACTCAGAACTCGACGAGTACGGAACGATCGTGGATGGCCGGCCCGCGGTCCGCACCGACCGCCGTCTCGACGACCTGCGGATCATCGAGTTCGAGCTCACTCCCGAATCGGCCGCCGAGCTCGGATGGGAGCTGGGCGGTTCGCTGTTGCTCACCACCGATGCGTCGGATCTCGTGACGAGGCAGTTCAACGGTGGGCTCCCCGAGCAGTTCATCGCCCAGCTCGTCGGTCTCCGGGAACTCACTTCACCCGACGACCCGTTCTGGTTCGGCGACGCACGCCTCCACCGGCCGACCGTCGCCGACACCGGCACCGGCGCCAACGTCTTCGCGTTCGGCATGATCGTCCCGGATCAGCTCCCGTCGCGGCCGTTCATGGTCCGGCAGCGCAGCCCGTTCCTACTCGAACAGCGACGTGATCTGCTCGAGGGTTCGGTCACCCTCGACAACGTCGACGAGACCCAGGCCGGGCTCGTGGCCCTCGATGCCTCGTTCTCCCGCCAGCCGACCCTCAGCCGGCCCGGTGTGACGGCCGCGCTGGGATCGGTGCTCGAGATCGAGCAGAGCCAACGGCGGGCAGCCCGTTCGACGCTCGTGTTGGCGGCGGTCGGCCTGTTCGGTGTCGCACTGACCACGCTCGCCCAGCTGTTGATGGCCTCGTTCGCTCGTCGCCGGGGTTGGCTGACCGTCACACGGGCGCGTGGCGCCTCGCGTCCGCAGATGGTCATCGCCGCCGTCGTCGAGGTCGGTCTCGTCGTAACACCCGCGCTCGCCCTCGGTGGGGGACTGGCCGCCGTGCTGGTCGGCGGGCCGCGCTCGTCGATCGAGCGGCCCCTCGTCGTTGCGCTCTGGATCGGCTCGATCGCAGCGGGCGGGCTGCTGGCCGCAGCGGAGGGGATGCGACCGGTGACCGTCTCGGCGCGCCCCAACCCACATCCCGGTCTCGGACGCGGGGGTCGCGTCGGTGGATGGTTGCTGGTCGTGGTTGCGAGCGCAGCGGTGGTGACGTTCCGCCGGCGCGGGCTCGCGGTCGACTCGCCCGGCGTCGATCCGCTGATCGTCGTGCTTCCGGTGCTCGTACCGCTGGCCGTCGTGTACCTCACCCGCTGGCTGCTTCCGGTCGCCCTGCGGCAGGTCGCCGGCCGGGGTCTGTCGCTCGGTCTGGGTCGACTCGTCGGCTTTCGTCGCGTCGTCGATCAACCCGAGGCGACGGTCGGCATCATGACCGTGCTGGTGCTCTCACTCACCGTCGGCGCGCTCGGTCTGGGCGTGAATCGATCGCTCGACCAGGGAGCCGTCGATGCGAGTTGGACCGAGATCGGGGCCTCGTACCGCCTCGACACTCGCGATGTCGACGTGGCCGACGCCGTCGCCGCACTGCCGGGTGCGGTGGTGTCGGCGTCGGGGAGCACCCGCGTCAACCTCGACCGCGACGAGACCACGCTCAACGTGCAGTTCGCCAGCGTCGACATGGAACCACTCCGCCGGATCACGAGCGGAACGGCCGCCGACCAGCGGTATCCGGAGGCGCTCGATCGGCCCGACGCCGAAGGTCGGATTCCGGCGATCGCATCGGAGCGGATGGGCGGCACTCGGATTCGAGTCGGCGACGAACTCTCCGGTCTGGGTGCTCGTGCCGGTCAGACGTTCGTCGTGATCGAGACCCGCAGCGAGGCGTTCGGGCGTCGCACCGACTGGCTCATCGCCGACCGCTCCGCCTATGCCTCGGTCGCCGGGGCGGAGCCGACGTTCAACTCACTCGCGATCGATGTCCCGGTCGAGTCAGCGTCCGAGCTGCGACGGATCGCGGCCGAGGCCGGGGAGCCGCTCGGGGACCGGCTTGCGATCCTGTCGCTCCAGCTCGACGATCCGCTCAGCCGCGCCGTGCGCCGCGGCTATCTCGTTGCCGGTCTCGTCGCAGCGACGCTGGCACTGCTCGCGCTGGTCGCCGTGGCAGTGGTCACGGCACGAGAACGCAATCGTGAGGTCTCCGTGCTCGGACTGCTCGGTGCCGATCGACGCGAGATCCGTCGAGCGGTCGCGTCGGAATTGGTACCGACGACGTTGGCGGGATCGATCGTCGGCGGCTTCGTGGGATGGTTGGTGGTGCGCTTCTACGACGGCCGCTACGACCTCTCGGCCTTCGCGGCCGGCAGCCCGGTGTCGATCCAGGCCGACGTCGTCGGTCTGCTCGCGCTCGCCGTCGGTCTGCTCGTCGCTGCGGTCCTGCTCATCGCACTGCTCGCACGTCGCATCGTCCACGCCCGCGCCAACGAGATCCTCCGAATCGACGGTGCCGCATGACCCCGGTGTCGCATTGCCTACGATCGACCACTACGAGGTGCCCATGGCCCAGGTTCTGACCACTCCACGCCCGATCCGACGCGAACCGATCCGTTGTGAAGGACTCGTGCGGATCTTCAAGTCCGCGGAGATCGAGGTCGTCGCGCTCCAGGGTCTCGATCTCCACGTCGAACCAGGCGAGATGATCACGGTGATCGGCGCGTCGGGTTCGGGCAAGTCCACGCTCCTCAACGTGCTCGGCGGGCTCGACGAACCGACCGCTGGAACCGCGCTCGTCGCCGGTCACGACCTCATGCAGATGACCGGGAGGCAGCGCAACGAGTACCGGCGCCGGGTCGTCGGGTTCGTGTGGCAGCAGACGGCACGGAACCTGCAGCCCTACCTGACGGCTCGCCGCAACGTCGAGTTCCCGCTGGCGATCGCCGGCGACTCGCGTCGCACGCGACGGATCAAGGCCGAGCAGCTCCTCGAGATGGTCGGGCTGATCGACCGGGCCGACCATCGACCGAGCGAGCTCTCCGGTGGCGAGCAGCAACGGGTCGCGATCGCAGTGGCGCTCGCCAACCAACCCGAGCTCCTGCTCGCCGACGAGCCGACCGGCGAGCTCGATACCGCGACCGCGGTCGAAGTGTTCGAGGTGCTCCGGCGCATCAACGCCGAGCTCGGCGTGACCGGCGTCATCGTGACCCACGATCCGCTCGTGTCGCAGCAGGTCGATCGCACCGTCGCCATCCGCGACGGCCGGATCAGCTCCGAGATCGTCCGCGAGGGAGCCGGGCTCGACGCATCACGCGTGATCGCCCGCGAGTATTCGGTGCTCGACTCGGCCGGTCGCCTGCAGCTGCCCGAGCGCTACGTGACCGAGCTCGACCTCACACGTCGGGTGCGGCTCGAGCTGGAACCCGACCATGTCGGCGTGTGGCGCGATGTCGAGCACGACGAGGCCGCGTGGTCGAGACCCGAGGCACGGGATCAGGGGGGGATGCCGTGAGCGTGGTGGAGCTCGCAGCGGTGCACAAGACCTACGTCGGCGGTCGCCAATCGGTGCACGCGCTGCAGTCGGTCGATCTGTCGGTCGAGCCCGGCTCGCTGGTGGCCGTGCACGGCAGGTCGGGGTCCGGCAAGACCACACTGCTGAACGTCGTCGGTGGTCTCGATCGCGCCGACACCGGATCGATCGTGGTGTGCGGCGTCGATCTGATGTCGGCGTCCGATTCGGATTTGACGGAGCTGCGGCGCGATCGGGTGGCGTTCGTGTTCCAGGGCTTCGGACTGCTCCCGATGCTGAGCGCCGCAGAGAACGTCGAGGTGCCGTTGCGGTTGCAGGGTCGCGGCGGTCGTGATCGGGCCGAGCGGGTGGACGAACTCCTCGACCTCGTCGGACTCGGCGGTCGGGCAAGCCATCGGCCCAACGAGCTGTCGGGTGGGGAGCAGCAGCGAGTGGCGATCGCCAGAGCGCTGGCGGCGTCGCCACACCTCCTGATAGCCGACGAGCCGACCGGTCAGCTCGACTCACGCACGGGTGCCGAGATCATGCTGCTGATCCGACGGGTCGTCGCGGAGCGCGGCGTCGCGGTCGTGGTGGCGACCCACGACCTGTCGATCATCGAGGTCGCCGATCGCACTCTCGAACTCAGCGACGGGCGCGTCGTCGGCACCGTGGTCGCCTGATCGGGAGCGGTCCCGGCCGGGCTCACACCGGCGGCGCGACGCTGCGGTCGCTGACCCAGTTGCCGTGGAAGCCGAACGGGATGCGTTGGGGCAGCGGCACCTTCGCGACATAGTCGGATCGACCGAAGTCCTGGGCGTCCATCACGACGAAATCGGCCGTTCCGGCACCGAGATCGTGGACGAACGTGACCAACCACCCATCGTCTTCGGCCGTGCCACCTTGACGGCCGACGAACACGGGCTCGCCGGCAGCTCGGCCCGGGCCGTGGTCGAACACCTGGCGATCGCCGGTCTGGAGGTCGTGCTTGATCGTCGGCCATCCAGCAGTCCGGTCGAGCGACGGCGCCGCGCAGTATCCGAAGCGGTACGACTTCGCGCTCAGTGAGCCGCGATGGCGGGGAAACTCGTTCGGGGTCTCGTCGATCACCGTGATCGACGCAGTCCGCCCCGCGGGATCGAGCTCCCAGCGCTCCAGGCGTCCGAGTCCCTCGTCACCGAACGGTCCGAGCAGATCGCGCTCGAACATCACGTCGTAGTTGCAGAGATCGATCACGACCTTGCCGTCCGCCGTGTCGTACACGTTCATGGGGTGGAACGAGTAACCGATCGGGACGTCGATCCAGACGGTGTCGGCGGCCTCACCGTCGCGCGGGAGGAGACCGACCCGATTGCCGTAGTCGGGGTTCCATCGGAAGGGGAAGCGACCTGCGAACGCCAGATCGAGATCGACCGTGCACGGCTGGTCGTACACGACTGCGTATCGGCCGGTGAGCGACATGTCGTGGAGCATCGTCATGCCGGGCAAGGGGATGTCGACCGTGCGCCGGACTCGACCGTCGGGTGCGATCACGACGTACTGAACGTGATCCATCCACTGCCCCCACGCGTAGACCATGGCGTGCATCTCGCCGGTGTCGGGGTCGACCTTCGGGTGCGCCGTGAACGCGCCGGGCAGGGTGCCGTTGAAGTCGTTGCGCCCGACCGTATCGAGCTCGTAGGTCAGTTCGACCGGGCAACCCCCCGCTTCGACCATCGCCCACGTGGTGCCTGCGAAACCTCCGACGTTGGTGTTCGGTCCGCTCGGGCTGTCGTTCCAGTTCGGTCCGGCGATGTCGGGTTCGCCGCGCAGGGCACTGATGTGTTTCGAGCCGACGTACCGGTTGCGGTACCACTCGGCCCGGCCCTCGTGCAACCGGATGCCGTGCACCATGCCGTCACCCATGAACCAGTGGTGCGTGCCTGGATCGACCGGCTCCGCCGGATTCGGTCCGTTGCGGAGGTACCGGCCGTTCAGCTCGACCGGCAACTCTCCGACGATCGGGAGGTCGAATGCCGTGATCTCCTCGCTGACGGGAGCGTAGTTGCCGGAGAGGTAGAGGCTCACCTCGCCGGTCTGACCTTCGGCAGTCGTGGTGTTCGGGGCGTCGGTGGCTGACACGGCGGCTCCTGGCGGTACGCGACGGGGCGAGATGTCGTTCCGACGCAAGCGGGATGTGGAAGCGAAATGTGGGATGTGGGATGTGGGATGTAACTTAGTTACGTGCTCGCACCGGTGTCAACGCAACCCCACACGGGGACGTTCGGGAAGTCGGCAGCAACGAGCAAGCCACCGAAACGGGCGCACGAGGACCGAGGATGGTGTCCATGGGATCTGCCGTACGCTACGAAACCGAGGTTCGGGCCGCGTCGTCCACGTTGCGCACCTCCGGGACCGACATGCGCTCCAGGTTGCTCGACGCCGCCCTCACCGTGCTGCAACGCGACGGTGCGGCCGCCCTGACCGTTCGCAACATCACCCATCAGGCTGGTTGCTCGACGACGGGCATCTACACGTACTTCGGCGGCAAGCATGGTCTCGTCGAGGCGATCTACCGAGACGGGTTCGAATCCTTCGACCGAGCGTTGACGCTCGCCGACGGTCCGGACGAGCTGCTCGAATCCGGACGCGCCTACCGGCGCTGGGCGCTGGCCAATCCGACGCACTACCTCGTGATGTTCGGACGCGCGGTGCCCGATTTCGTGCCCAGCGACCACGCCCAGGCCAGGGCGCTCGCCTCGTTCGCGTCGCTCGTCGCCGCGGTCGAACGATGGGGGGCCGACCAGCCGACCGCCGCCGCTTACCACCTCTACGCGACCGTGCACGGCTACGTGATGCTCGAGCTCGTCGGTGTCGGGCCGGCCGATCGGCGTCGACTGGACGAGATCTACGAAGCCGGGCTTCGGCGTGTTCTCGACGGAATCGTGCGATGACCTCCTGGGTGGCGTTGTTGCGAGGGGTGAACGTCGGCGGTGGCAACCGACTCCCGATGGCAGCGCTGCGGGAGAGCGCGACCCATCTCGGGTTCTCGAACGTCGTCACGTACATCCAGAGCGGGAACCTCGTGTTCGACGCTGCTGACACGCACGAGGGCGCGATCATCACCGCACTCGGGTCCGTCTTGGTCGAGCGCCACGACCTGTCGGTCCCGGTCGTCGTACGGTCGGCCGACGAGTTCGTCAGCGTGCTCGACCGGCATCCGGATGGTGCAGGGGACATCGATCCGAAGCTCCTGCACGTCGCGTTCCTCGATCGAACCCCGACGCCGGACGCGGTCGCGACGATCGATGGCGGTCGGTTCACGCCCGATCGATGGTCGCTCGTTGAGCGCGAGCTGTACCTCACCTACCCAGACGGATCTGCCCGTTCGAAGATGACGATCGACCAGTTCGAGCGTTCGTGGGGCGTTGTCGCCACGGCGCGCAATCTGAACACCGTTCGCAAGATCGCAGCCCTCGTCACCTCACGGTGACGCGGCGCACGAACACGCCCAGCGCCAGTACGCCAACGCCGACGACGACGTCACGCCAGGGGAGCGCGAGCGCGAGTGTCAAGCATCCGAGGAACCCGAACACGGTGACCCAACGGGGCCAAGTTCGTTGGTCGGGTGGCAGCGTGTACGCAGCCGCGTTGGTGATCGCATAGTACGTCAACACCGCGGTGCCCGACACGGCGATCGCCGAACGCAGTCCGAGCACCGTAACCAGCAGGCCGACGACGACCGTGACGGTCAGCTCGGCCCGCACCGGGAGGTTCCGACGGCCGTCCACATGCGCGAACCAACCGGGGAGCTCGCGTCGGCGCGCCATGGCCAGCGTGGTGCGAGACACGCCGGGTACGAGGTTGAGCAGGACGCCGAGCGACGCGACTGCGGCTCCCACCCGAACGACCGGCGCCACGGCATCACGCCCCGACAACTCGACGACGAGCCGCAATGGGGCATCGGTCGCCGCCAGCGACGCAGTCGGTGCGACCACCACAGCGGTCACACCGACCACCAGGTAGATCCCGACGACGAGCAGGAGGGCCCGGGGAACTGCCTTCGGGATCGTGGTGTCGGGATCGCGAACCTCCTCGCCGAGCGTCGCGATGCGTGCGTATCCGGCGAACGCGAAGAAGAGGAAGCCGGCGGCTCGGAGCACGTCGAGTGGATCGGTGTCGATCGGTGTGATGCGACCGATCTCGGCCTCGTCCGACGACCAGGCGGCGACGATGACGGCCGCCAGCGCGAGCGTCGACACGGCCAGCAGCGCCCGGGTGACGAGCACGGTGCGCTCGAGGCCACCCAGGTTGACGATGGCGATCAGTGCGACCGCCGCGATCGCGATCGCACGTTCCTGTTCGGGCCAAACGTAGGCCCCGACGGCCAGGGCCATCGCCGCACACGATGCCGTCTTGCCGACGACGAACCCCCACCCGGCCAGATGGCCCCACGCGGGACCCAACCGCTCCCGCCCGTACACGTACGTGCCACCCGATTCCGGATACACCGCAGCGAGCTGGGCCGATGATGTCGCGTTGCAGAGGGCGACGGCGCCCGCCAGAACCAATCCGATCAGGAGTCCGGTGCCGGCTGCGTCGGCCGCGGGCGCCCACGCGGTGAACACCCCGGCACCGATCATCGAGCCGGCGCCGATCACGACCGCATCGGCCACCCCGAGTCGTCGTCGGAGTTCACCGTTGGTCGACACGGGAGGGACGCTACTGGTCGCAAGGAAATTCCCGGCGAACTGGTATCTGGTCGGACCGTGCGGCATCTGTGTCGCCATGGAGGCAGACTCATGGGTCCCTCGAATCTGCGACGTAGAGTCACGAACATGGCTGATAACGACCGGTTTGCCCCGGCCGATGCGATCACCGATCTCGTCGCCGGTGCGCTCTCAGGTCACGAGGCCGCATGGGAGGCACTCGTCGAGCGTCTGCAACGTGTGGTCTGGAAGTCGGTCAACATGATGACCTACGACCGCGAGATCCGAGACGACGCCTTCGCTGCGACCTGGTTGCGCCTGGCTGAGCGGCTCGATTCGATCCGCGAGCCCGAGAAGCTCCCGGGCTGGCTCGCGACCACCGCCTGCAACGAGGTTCGCCAGATCGTTCGCCAGCGCGGCCGCGACCATCTCTCGCTCACGGAGTCGTGGAGCGGCGAGGCGGGCGGATCGCTCGGTGGTCTGCTCGACACGCTGTCGGGCGACGACGGCGATCACGAGCGCGGACTCGTCGCCGACGAACAGCGACGTGAGGTACGGGCCGCGTTCTCGCGACTCGACGAGCAGTGTCGTGAGATCATCACGGTGCTCGTGTTGGCCGACCCGCCGCTGCCATACCAGGATGCCGCCGAGCGGCTCGACCGCCCGATCGGCTCGCTCGGGCCGAGCCGACGTCGGTGCCTCGAGAAGATCAAGTCCCTGCTCGGGGACGTCGACGACCACGGAGATGACTCATGAGTGACAACGGCGCTCGCGACCACTTGCTCGATCTCGTCGCAGATGCGTTCGAGCACGACCTCGAACCGATCCCGCCGCGGCTCACCGCGGCCGCGATCGATGCGTTCGGCTGGCGTTCGGCCGATGCCCGGCTGGCAGAGATCCTGTTCGACTCGGCGAGTTCCGAGCTCGTCGGGATCCGCGGTACCTCGACCGAGCGACGATCGTTCCGGTTCGGTGCCGACGATTTCGTCATCCGGCTCCACCTCACCGCCGCGACGTTGATCGTGATGGTCGAACCGCCGCTCTCTGTCGGTTGTCGCGTGGCGACCGACGCCGGTACGAACGAGTATCGAACCGACGAGTTGGGTGAGCTGGTGATCGACGGGCCCGAGCTGCCGTTTCGCATCGAGGTCGATCTTCCCAGCGGACGAATCGTCACCCCCTGGATCACTGGCTGACTGGATCACCGGCTGACCGGCACGCGCCCCGAATCGGCGGACAGTCCGTCGGGGCCCACCAGTCGGGCGATGCCGGCTCGCGGCCGGTGCAGCGTCAGTGCTGCTGGGAACCATCGTCAGGGTGTGTTGATCAGGGTGTGTTGATCAGGGTGTGTTGATCAGGGTGTGTTGATCACCGTGCCGAGGCCCGGATACCGGAAATGACCGGGGCGGTCGAGCAGCCAGGCGGCAGCATCGCCCGGCCGTCCGGCGTTGCCTCGTGACATCCATTCCCAGGCGATGGCTGCGGCGACGATCGGGCCGGCGAACGAGGTGCCGCTCCACTTGGCCCAACCGTCGAAGTCGTCGCCGTCGAGCCGGGCATCGTCGCCGAGATCGAAGAAGGTGCTGACGACATCGACGCCTGGTGCACAGGCGTTGACCCACGGGCCGTAGTTGGTGAACCAGGCCGGGCCGCTGGGCCCGAGTGCGCCGACGCCGATGACGTTCTCGAATGATGCCGGCCAGTTCGGACGGCAGGTCGCATCGTTGCCGGCGGACGCGACGAAGATCACTCGCTCCCGGATCAGATCCTTCGAGTCCGGGTCGGGTTTCGCGTAGCGCGCCTGGATCGTGGCGATCGCCTGGGCGATCGCGATCGGCGGGTCGTCCTCGTTGCAGTACCCCCCGAACGACATCGACACGATGTCGAAGGGGGGTTCGTCGCCGCCGGGTGGGAATTGGTCGAGCAGGATTCGCGCGATCGTCGCGTCGTCGGTGTCGCCGTACGAACTCACTCCTCGCTCGCAGCTCACCTGCGAGCCGGGTGCGAGGTTGGCGAAGATGCCGGCGATGAACGTTCCGTGACCCGCTGCCGGGTCGAGGACGCGATTGCCGTCACCGTCCCAAGTGTCGGGGTCGCTGGCGACGAGACAGCTCGCCAGGAGGTCCTTGGCCGCTTGGGCCGCAGGGTTCATCGACGCACCGGCCGCAACCACGTCGGGCCAGGCACCGGTGTCGAGCACGAGCACGTTGCACCTCGTGCCCGTTGGCTTGCGGTGGGATCGCTCGTCGGCCGACGGTGCGATCGCCGGGGCGGCGGTCGAGAATCGGGACGCCTCGAACTGTCCGGTCCACCAGCCGCACGGCGGCGCGCAACCGCAGTCAGCACCATGCCCGGCGTAGGGGGTTCCGGTGGGGTACGGGGTTCCGGTGGGGTAGGGGGTTCCGGTCGGGTAGGGGGTTCCGGTCGGGTAGGGGGTTCCGGTGGGGTAGGGGGTTCCGGTGGGGTAGGGGGTTCCGGTGGGGTAGGGGGTTCCGGTGGGGTAGGGGGTTCCGGTGGGGTAGGGGGTTCCGGTCGGGTAGGGGGTTCCGGTCGGGTAGGGGGTTCCGGTCGGGTACGGGGTGCCGGTCGGATGGACGAACAGCACGTGGTTCGGCTGCGCCTCGAGATCGAGGCGCCTGAGCTCCAGAATCGTTGCGATCGGGTCGGGGATGCCGCGAACGAGCACCAGATCCTCACCTGACGGGTCGTCGTCGTCGCGGACGATGCCTTCGACCAGCAGCTCGTCGTCGCGCCGTAGTCCGAGACGCTCCCGGATCAGACCCAGCGAGGTGCGTCTGGTGATCAACTCGTTGGGTCGATACGCGTACGAATCGCCCGTGCCGCCGTCGCGGAACTGGACGCGCGCATCCCATGGGGTCACGGGCTGTTTGGGCATGAATCGGCCTTTCGACTGCAGGACTGTCCGCGTGAGAGCATGACACGTGACCGATGCTGCTCGCGGCGAATATTCGCAAGTCGACTACTGGGATCACCTCGTCCAGAGCGATCCTGCCGGTGCGCTGCGCTTCGTCGATGCCAGACTGGAGATCGGGGAACTCGGACCCGATGCCATGGCGCTCGCTCTCGGAGCCAAGAGTCGGTGCCTGTTCGAGCTCGGTCGACTCGACGCGTCGCAGGCGACCGCTCGTCTCGCGCTCGCCGGCTCGTCACGGAGCGATCGTGACGAGGTGCGTTGGGCGATCGCCATGAGTGCCGCCGTCATCCTCGCCGAAGCCGGACACATCGACGACGCTCTGGGCGCCCTCGAAGAACTCGGCGCCGAGAGCGACGGCGTACACCTCGGACGTGTGCGCCTCCAGGTGGCGTACGTCCTGCACCACGCCGGACGACTGAACGAAGCGATGGTGGCCCTCGACACCAGCGATCGCCTGCTCGGTCGCGGTGCCGAACCTCGCGACCGGATGCGCATCCACCAGCACCGCGGTCTCGTACTGCTCCAGCAAGGCCGACTGGCGGAAGCCGACGCCGAGTTCTCGATGGCTGAGTCGCTGGCGGAACAGCAGGGGATGACAGCGGCTCACGCCCAGACGGTCGCGAATCGAGGCGTGCTCGCAGGACGGGCGCGACGTCTCGGTGACTCGTTGCGCTGCTTCGACCGCGCCGCACGACTCTTCGCCGAGGCCGGAGATCCAGGTCGCACCGTCGCCGGCATGGAGATCGACCGGGCAGAGGTGATGATGCACTCCGGGCTCGTGCTCGACGCCGTCGAGGCTGCCCACAAGGCGGTGGAGCTCGTCGGTCCGACCGGCAACCGCATGCTGCTCGGCGATGCGCTGTTGCTCGTCGCGCGCACCGAGCTCACGGCCGGCATGTTGCGCGACGCAGTCCGCAGCGCAGACGTAGCGGCGACCGTGCTCGACGCGTCCGGGCGCCGCGAGATGGTGGCGCACGCGAGGTCGATCGCCGCCCATGCGCAGCTGCGACGAGCGCGCACCCTCGCCGAGGTGCACCAGTGTCTCGACGATGCGTCGGCGCTCGTCGACGAGCTTCGGGCCGACGGCTGGCACCAGCAGGCCGACGAGCTGGTGCTCGCTCGAGTGCGCATCGCACGCGAGTTCGGCCTCGACGATCGAATCGCCGCCGATCTCGAACACCTGCGATTGGGAGCGTTCAGTACGCAACGCGATCTTGCGCTCGCAGGCTGGTACTCCGAGGCGGTGTGCCGAGGCAACCAGGGTCGGCAGCGTGACGCACTCGATGCGTGCCGGGCCGGACTCGATCATCTCGACGAGATCGTCGCCGAGGCACCCACACTGGAACAACGTTCGGCGGCGGTCCGACTCGGGAACGACCTCAGCCAGCTCACGATCGAGCTGGCCGTTCTGCTCGGCGACGCCGACACGGTGCTCGCGGCCGCAGAGGGAACCCGGGCGCGGGCGCTCCACGACGAGCTCTCCGATCTTCGTCGTCATCGACCCCTCACTGACGAAGGCGCCGAGCAGCTGCGCCGGGAGTTGGCCGTTCGGTTGGGCGACCGGACGCTCGTCGAGTGGGTGGTCGCCGGTGCGGCGGTGTGGGCGGTCGTCTTCGACAGCGCGGGGAGCCGTCTCGTCCACGTCGGCGACGTCAACGAGATCACCAAGGCTCGCGATCGGGTGCTCGTATGGCTCGATCTCGCCGCCAGCGAACCCGATGGGTCGAGCGTCCGTGCCGTGCGAGCCGCTGCGCTCCTCGACGACATGCTGATCCGACCGCTCGGACTACCGCTCGACTGCGGTGTGGTGCACGTTCCAGTCGGACTGCTGCACGGGATCCCGTGGGCGGGGCTGCCCAGCTTCGCAGGTCGCCCGATGACGCTCGTCCCGAACGCGCAGGTCTGGTTGGAGGCCGATCGTCGCAGCGCCGGCGCGGTGCGATCGATCGGATTCGTCAGCGGACCCGATGTCGGGAACGACACGATCGAGCAGGCGGCGATCGAACGTTGGCACCCGACCGCAGCGGTGGCGGCGGGGGCTGGAGCCACCGCACCGACCGTCCGATCGATGTTCGCCGGCCACGATCTCGTCCACGTCGCGGCCCACGGGCGGTTCCGTTCCGATCGGCCATTGCTGTCGACGCTGCAGCTCTTCGATGGCGCTTCCACGTTGTACGACACGGTCCCCGAGCGGATCGCCGCCCGACTGGTGGTGTTGTCGAGCTGCGAGGGCGGCGCTCAGGGAACCGCCGGCGGCTCGGAGGTGCTGGGGCTCTCCTCGGTGCTGCTCGCCCGGGGCGCCGCCGCGGTGCTCGCCCCGCTCACGGTGGTCCGGGACCTCGAGTGCGCCGACTTCGTCGCCGAGGTACACGACGAACTCGCCAGCGGTGACCCTTTCGCGTGTGCCGTGGCCGACGTCAGGGAGCGCTGGCTTGCCGACGACGATCTCAGCCGATGGGCGGTGGCGTCGTCGTTCACGTGCTTCGGCTCCGGTGCCGTCACCGTCGCAGTCGACTGAGCGCAGGTCACCACGCGCCGTGCCGACCGGCGCCGTCGGCGAACCGGGCGGCACCGGCCTGTGTCTCGCCGGACCGGATCACGGTCAGCCCGAGCGTCGTCTCGTTCGCCATCGCCTCGGACATCGACAGATCCCACTGCTCGTAGCTCGACCGACGGTCCGAGCGCAGGCACACCTGCGGGAACGCCGCCAGCTGATGGGCGAGCGTCACGGCGCTCTCGAGCGCGGCACCCGGCTCGGTCAACCGATTCGCGAGGCCCATCGATCGGGCTTCGTCCCCGCAGACACCCCGACCGGTCAGGATCAGGTCGAGCGCGTGGCTGTGACCGATCATCCGGGGCAGCCGCACCGTGCCGCCGTCGATCAGCGGCACACCCCACCGGCGACAGTAGACACCAAACGTCGCATCGGACGCCGCCACTCTCAGATCGCACATCATCGCGAGCTCCAGGCCGCCTGCGACCGCGTAGCCCTCGACGGCGGCGATGACCGGTTTGCCGAACACCATGCGGGTCGGCCCCATCGGCCCATCGGCCGTCATGTCGTCGACGACACGGTTGCCCAGCCCGGTCGCGATCGCCTTGAGATCGGCGCCGGCGCAGAACGTGCCGTTGGCACCGGTGAGCACGGCGACCAACAGCGACCCGTCGGCGTCGAATCGCCGGAACGCGCTCGCCAAGGACGCAGCGGTCGGGCCGTCGACCGCGTTGCGAGCTTGGACACGATCGATCGTGACGATCTGTACCGGGCCGTCCGTCGCAACGCGCACAGCGGGAGTGGGTTCGTCGCTCATGTGCCGACGGTACCGGTGCCTGGTCGCGGCGAGGGAGCCGTACGATCGGTCGCATGCCCGAGGGCGACACCCTCCGACGACTGGCGTCGTCGATCAGCGAACGCTTCGCCGGCGACGTCGTCGAGCGCTCGACGATGCGCGATCCGAGACTGGTGGGTTTCGATCCCGTCGGGACGACCCTCGTCGACGCCGACGCGTACGGCAAGCACCTGTTCGTACGATTCGACGACGGCCGATCGCTGCACGCCCACCTCATGATGACGGGGAGCTTCGCAGTAGGTCGTCGGTCGCGCGAGCCGGCCTGGAAGCGGCGAGTGGAGCTCTGGATGGCACGCGGGCCGTTGACGGGCGAATCAGTCCCGATCCTCGGCGTCATCGCCACCGACGACGAGCACGACATCACCGATCATCTCGGTCCGGACCTGTGTGCGTCGGCAGGGCCGCCCGATCCGGCGGAGATCGCACGACGCATGCAGCGCGACCCGGCAGTCCCGCTGACGGGTGCGTTGCTCGATCAGCGGCTCGTCGCCGGATTCGGGAACATCTACGCGAACGACGTCCCCTTCATCGTGGGACTGCATCCCTTCCAGCCGATCGGCACGATCGACGGCCTGCCCGAGACCGTGGCGATCGGCATCGCGCTGATCAGAACGAACGCCGATCGGGGTCCTCAGAACACGACCGGACGGCGTCTCCACTCCGATGCTCGTTGGGTCCACGGAGCGGGTCGTCGTCCGTGCCCGGTGTGCGGTTCGAGACTCGAGTACCGCGACGGTCGTGCGACGCCTTGGCAGCGGTCGATCACGTGGTGTCCGGACTGCCAGCCGCTCGCCCCGGTCCGACGGGCGGCTGACCTCGAGCGCATGAGTCGCCTGATCTCCCTCCACCCCGCCACGAGGCAACCGGTCTTCCCGAGGAGGACAGATACCGGTGGAGCCGGCGACGCCGTGCCCGGCTGACCGCCTTCAGATCTCGCGGTCGTGATCGACCCAATACGGATCCCGCAGCACGCGCTTGATGAGCTTGCCGGTCGCAGTGCGCGGGAACTCGTCGGGGAAGTCGAACGACCGGGGGACCTTGTAGCCGGCCAGCTCGTCACGGCAGAACTCGCTCAACTCAGCGATCAGATCGTCGTCCGGTTCGATGTCGTCGGCGAGCAGCACGGCCGCCTTGACCTGCTCGCCGAAGTCGTCGTCGGGAACTCCGAACACGGCGGCATCCGCGATGCTCGGATGACCCATCAGTCGCGCTTCGATCTCAGCCGGATAGATGTTGACGCCACCGGAGATGATCATGTCGATCTTGCGATCGGACAGGAACAGGTAGCCGTCGTCGTCCAGGTACCCGACATCACCGACCGTGACGACCCCCGGTGCGAGGTGGGCGGCTTCGGTCTTCGCGTGGTCGTTGTGATACGACACGTCTCCACCGAGGCGGTTCTGGATGTAGATCGTTCCGACCTGCCCCGGTGGCACCGGGTGACCGTCGTCGTCGACGACGATGATCTCCGACAGCGGCGACGGCGTGCCGACGCTGCCGGGCTTGGCGAGCCACTCCTCGCTCGAGATGAGGGTGCCGATGCCCCCGTCCGACGCGGCGTAGGTCTCGTTGATCACGGGTCCCCACCAATCGATCATCGCCCGCTTGATCTCGGGTGGGCACGGTGCCGCGGTGTGCCAGACGGTTCGAAGGCTCGAACCGTCGAACGCGGCTCTGAGGCCGTCGGGGAGCTTGAGCAGGCGCGCGAAGTGGGTGGGAACGAAATAGGCGTTGGTGATCTGGTGCTCGTCGATGTCGCGGAGCACCTCGGCGGCGTCGAACCGTCGCCGCATGACGATCGAGCAGCCGGCTCCGAACGGAATGGCACCGAAGATGTACGGGCCGCCGTGGTACAGGGGCGCCGTGACCAGGCTCCGCCCGGTGATGTCGATCCCGAACAGACCCGTGTATCCCTGAATCGCCATGACACCGAGATCGATCTCGCCGCCGAGCGGCAGTGCCGTCGACCGGACGCCCTTCGGGCTGCCCGTCGTGCCGGACGTGTACATCATCACTGCCCCGAGAGACTGGTGCTCGGGCTCGTCGGGTGCTGCCGCGTCGAGCATCGACTCGTACGATGCCGCACCTTTCGGGACCCGATCGCCCATGACGACCACGTCGATCGGTCGGTCCGTCAGCGCGGCGCCAGCCATCGCCAGATCGGCGTACGCGTCGTCGACCAGGGCGGCCGCTGCGTTGCTGTCGTCGAGGATGTGTGCGACCTCGCGCGCCGAGAAGTGCCAGTTGATGGGAGGGAAGAGGTAACCGCCGTGGAACAAGGCGCCGTTGGCCTCGAGAAATTCTCGGCGGTTGCCGCACAGCAAGGCGATCGTGGCACCCTGCTCGTGGCCACGCCGACGGAGGCCGTCGAGACATCGATTGACACGCTCGTCGTGGACGCGCCACGTCTGAGTGCCCACGTCGTCGATGATCGCGACGTCGTCACCTCGTGACGACGCCAACGCGGCGCTCAGCCGGGCCATCCGGTCACCCCCGATTCGGACGGTAGCCGTCGCGTCCTGGGGACACCGAGCGCTCGCTCAGTCGGCGATGCGCGACCGACGGGTGGTCAGCAGCATGACACCACCGAGCAGCACCAGCATCGCGCCGAACGTGGTCATCGAACCGCTGCCTCCCGAACCCGTGTCGGGAATGCGCGGCGACAGCGTCGTCGTGGTGGTGGCGACCCGCGAGCTGACGATCGTGGTGGTGGTCGTCGTGCTGAAGTTGTCGTCGTGGATGGTCGTGGTCGTGCTGGCGCCGCTGTCGACCGAGGTCGTCGTGGTGTCCTCGGGTCCGGTGGTCGGCGGCACGGTGGTCGGCGGCACGGTGGTCGGCGGCACGGTGGTCGGAACCGTGGTCGTCTGCTCCACGGTGGTCGTCGTCACGGTCGATGGCGGTCCCGTGGTGGGTGGTGCCGTGGTGGGTGGTGCGGTGGTGGGTGGTGCGGTGGTGGGTGGTGCGGTGGTGGGTGGTGCGGTGGTGGGTGGTGCGGTGGTGGGTGGTGCGGTGGTGGGTGGTGCGGTGGTGGGTGGTGCGGTGGTGGGTGGTGCGGTGGTGGGTGGTGCGGTGGTGGGTGGTGCGGTGGTGGGTGGTGCGGTGGTGGGTGGTGCGGTGGTGGGTGGTGCGGTGGTGGGTGGTGCCGTGGTGGGCGGTGCCGTCGTCGTCGTCGCGTCCGGGCTGATCTTGCACAGGTGGGCGTCGGTCGCGAGCAGTCCGGTGTCGGCGAGGACGTTCAACACCTGGTTGTTCATCGGGGTCGAGCCGTTGCCGTACAACGCATGGGTGCCATCGGTCAGGCCGACGCCGACCCAGACCGCAGCCCAGTTGCCGACCTCGACGACGGCGACCGGGGATGGGTAGTCGTAGGTCAGACCCTGGTAGGTGCCGGCAGGGCAAGTGAACGACCCATCCGCCGACGCGAACGCAGGCACGATCGCGGCAGTGCCCATGAGCATGAGCACCAGAGCAACGCGGCGCCTCATCGTCGAGGTGGTGCGTGTCGGGTGTTGATCTGCGTGATTACTCATGGTGTCCTTCCGCCAACGAAACTTCACGCATGGTAGTCACTCGACCCGACCGAAGCCAGCATCTCGCGTCAGCCTTGACGGTCTGAGGCCGATCGGTGACCCGAAGTCACGCGTGAGCGGACCTCGGCCACGCTCGGTGGCGGTCAGCTGGCGTCGCGCAACATTCGTCGGAGGATCTTGCCGCTCGCGGACTTCGGGATCTCGTCGACGAACTCGACCATCCGGATCCGCTTGTAGCTCGCCATGTGCTCGGCGACGTGGGCCTGGACCTCCTCGGCCGTCAGGGCGACGCCGGGTTGAGGCACGATGAACGCCTTCGGGAGCTCGCCGGCCTCTTCGTCGGGGACGCCGATCACGGCGACGTCGGCGATCTTGGGGTGAGCGATCAGCAGCGCTTCCAGCTCGGCCGGCGGCACCTGGAATCCCTTGTACTTGATGAGTTCCTTGACCCGATCGACGATCGACACGTGATGGTGTTCGTCGACGATCGCGATGTCGCCGGTGTGCAACCAGCCGTCGTCGTCGATCGTGTCGCGCGTGGCGTCGTCGTTGTTGAGGTACCCCTTCATGACCTGCGGGCCCCGCACCCACAGCTCACCGTCCTGGCCGATGTCGCGATCCGCACCGGTCTCGGGATCGACGAGTCGGCATTCGGTGTTCGGCACCGTGATGCCTGAGGTCCCGGGTCGGAAGTCGCCTTCGACCGTGCAGTGGCTGACAGGGCTGAGCTCGGTCATGCCATACCCCTGTACGACCTCGCAGCCGACGCGGGCGGCCGCCTCGGCGGCGAGATCGGCCCCGAGCGGCGCCGCGCCCGAGAAGACCTGCACGACCGAGGAGAGGTCGTACTGGTCGATCAGGGGGTGCTTGGCCAGCGCGAGCACCACGGGCGGAACCGCGTAGAAGCGGGTGACGCGGTGCTCCTGGACGATGCGGAGCGCCTGCTCGAGGTCGAACCGCGGCATCGTCACCACCGTTGCTCCGACCGAGAGCTGGAGGTTCATCAGCACCTGCATGCCGTAGATGTGGAAGAACGGCAAGAATGCCAGGACGACCTCGTGGTTGCGAGGCTGCACACACGGTTCGGTCTGCACGCAGTTCGCGACGAGGTTGCGATGGGTCAACATGACGCCCTTGGGCAGACCGGTGGTGCCCGAGGAGTAGGGGAGCACGACGACATCGTCGGCAAGGTCGACGGGGACCTGCTCGATCGGGTCACCCAGCAGTTCGAGCGCATTGCCGGTGCCTTCGGCACCGTCGATGGTGAGGACCTCGGTCACGTCGGTGCCGTCGATCGCTGCCATCGCCGTCCCGGCGAACGTTCCGATCGTGATCAGCATCGACGCGCCGGCGTCCTGGAGCTGGAACCGGACTTCCTCGGCGCCGTAGGTCGGGTTGATCGTGGTGACCGTGCCACCGGCGACCGCGACGCCGTGGAAGACGACCGCGTACTCCGGCACGTTCGGCGCCATGATGCCGAGCGTGTCGCCCCGGCCGAAACCACGGGCTGCCAGCCCACCGGCGAACCGGTGGATCATCTCGGAGAGCTGGGCGAACGTGTAGATGCGGCCACTCGGGCCGTCGATCAGGGCCGCTCGGTCCGGATGCTGTGCCGCAGACCGCAGGATGTGTGCGGTGATGGTCGTGTCCGGGATCTCGACGTCGGGCAACGGGCTGCGGTGGACGATCATTCGGCGAGACTAGGCCTCCGCCAACCGGTCGAGGAAGCGGCGGGCTGCGAGCGCCGACTCCTGCCGCCACAGACCCACCGGGTCGCTCGGCGCCGGAACGGTGAGTGCTGCGATCGCCGAGTCGAGGTGTCGCCGTTGTGAGGCCACGAGGTCGTCGATCGGGAGTCCGGCGCGTCGACGAAGCTCGAGCTTCAGCAGAAAGACGGTGCGCAGATCACGAAGATGATCGACGGGTCGGTCGAGCCACCGTTGTCGTTCCCTGCGCCCGGCGGTCGTGATGCGCAGCTGTGCCCGACGCCCGACGTCGGCGCGCCGAACGAGGTCGAGATCCACCAGCCGGTCGATCGATCGGTAGGTGAGCGGCCGACTCAGCGACCAGATGCGACCGAGTTCCGAGTCCGGGGACATCAGCTTCACGATCGCCCATCCGTGGGTGGCGCCCTCACCGATGACGGCGAGACATGCGTGGTCGGCGAGCGAGAGCTCCGGCACCTCCACGATCGTACTCCGGGCGGCCGAAGGTAGTCAGGAACTGACTAGTCTGCCCTCGGTGATGACGCGAACGCCGGCCGCCCGAGTCGTTGGGGTGGCGTTCGCCCTCGTCGTCGCCGCGTGTGGGGGCGGCGACGAGCGACTCAACGTGTTCGCGGCGTCGTCGCTCACCGACGTGTTCACCGGGCTCGAGGTCGAGTTCGAAGCGGCGCATCCGGAGGTGGACGTCGTTGTCAACCACGACGGCTCGTCCGGTCTCGCCGCACAGATCGAACAGGGTGCGCCCGCTGACGTATTCGCCTCGGCCGATGACGCCACCATGGCGCGAGTGCTCGACGAGGCCGACGGGATCCCGCGGGTGTTCGCTCGGAATCGACTCGCGATCGCGGTGGAGGACGGCAACCCCGAGCGGATCCTCGGGTTGCCCGACCTCGCCGACCCGGGCCTCGTGGTCGTGCTCGCAGCGCCCGAGGTACCGGCGGGCGCCTACGCAGCCGAGGTGCTGCGACGAGCCGGGATCACCGTGTCACCGGACTCCCTGGAACAGAACGTTCGGGCCGTCGCGGCCAAGATCGCGCTCGGGGAAGCCGACGCCGGCATCGTGTACCGTACCGATGTCGCCGCCGCAGGTGGACGGCTGGAAGAAGTCCCGATCCCCGACGCTCAGAACGTGATCGCCGACTACCCGATCGTCGTGGTGGATGACGGTGATGCGGCGCGGGCGTTCGTCGACTTCGTGCTCGGTGAGCGGGGCCGCGCCGCTCTCGCCGACGGTGGATTCGAGACACCGTGAGAACGGTGCGTCGTGAGACCTCGGCACCGCTGCTCGTTCTGGGTGTGGTGGGCGCACTCGTCTTCGTGCTGCCGCTGGCATCGATCCTGATCAGGGCCCCGTGGCGCTCGGTCGAGGACCTGTTCACGTCGGGCCCGGTTCGATCGGCGCTCTGGTTGTCGATGTCGACATCGATCGTGGCGACGCTGATCTCGGTCGTCCTCGGCGTGCCCCTCGCATGGCTGCTCGCTCGGAGTGGCATCCCCGGTCGCAGCGTGCTGCGAGCGGTGTGCACGCTGTCGATGGTCCTGCCGCCGGTCGTTGCCGGTGTGGCCCTGTTCCTGGCCCTCGGCCGCCGCGGGCTGGTCGGCCGGCTGCTCGACGAGTGGTTCGGCGTGACGCTCCCGTTCAGCGCTCCGGCGGTCGTGCTGGCGCAGGTCTTCGTCGCGATGCCGTTCCTGGTGCTCACGGTCGACGCCGCGCTCGAGCAGCTCGACGTCCGGTACGAGGATGCAGCCCGGACGTTGGGTGGATCGGAGTGGTACGTCTTCCATCGGGTGACGTTGCCGGCGATCCGGCCGGCACTCGCCACCGGCGCGGTGCTCACCTGGGCCAGGGCGCTCGGCGAGTTCGGCGCGACGATCACGTTCGCGGGCAGCCTCCCCGGCGTCACCCGCACGATGCCGTTGGAGGCGTACCTCGCGCTCGAGTCCGACCCCGATCGGGCGGTGCTGCTCAGTCTCGTACTCGTCACCATCTCGTTCGCCGTGCTGTACGCACTCCGTGGCCGTTGGGTCGGCGCCGCGCTGCGAGGCGGGAGGCCGTGACGCTTCGCGTGGAGGCAGCCATCGATGTCGAGGACTTCCGGGTGGAGGTCGATCTCCGCGTCGAGCCGGGCGAATCGGTCGCTCTCGTCGGACCGAACGGTGCCGGCAAGTCGACCGTCGTGCGAGCGATCGCCGGCCTGCAGCCCGTGACGTCGGGGTGTGTCTCCTTCGCAGGCGATGTCTGGGACGAGCCGCACCTCGACCGATTCGTCCCACCGCGACTGCGACGAGTCGGTGCCGTGTTCCAGCAGTACCTGCTGTTCGATCACATGACGGCGCTGGAGAACGTGGCGTTCGGGCTCCGCGCCGACGGAGCCGACCGTCACCACGCCCGACAGCGGGCGCACGCGCTGCTCGGGCGGCTCGGCATCGCCGAACTCGCGGACCAGCGGCCGGCATCGCTCTCGGGCGGCGAGGCACAGCGGGTCGCCCTCGCACGCGCACTCGCGATCGAACCCCGACTCCTCCTCCTCGACGAGCCACTTGCCGCTCTGGACGCCTCGGCGCGTGGAGCGGTCCGCCACGATCTCCAACGATGGATGCGCGGAGCGACGAACGGCCCCGTGTGTCGGCTGGTCGTCTCCCACGATCCGGTCGATGCCCACGCGCTCGCAGATCGCGTCGTCGTGCTGGAGGGTGGCAGGGTCACCCAGCGCGGCACCATGTCGGAGCTCGCCGCCGCCCCGCGGACGACCTATGTCGCCGACCTGATGGGCACCAATCTGCTGCACGGCCGGCTTCGAGGTTCGACGTTCGATGTCGACGGCGGCGGAGCCCTGACCGTGGGCGCTCACGCTGCGCCCGACGGCGATGCGATCGCCACCGTCCGGCCGAACGCGATCTCGCTCCACCCGGCACGACCAGTGGGCAGCCCCCGGAACGTCTGGTCGACGACCATCGTCGGTGTCGACCGATCCGCCGATCGTGTCCGCGTCCGCCTCGATGTGCCGCTCCGGTTGGTGGTCGAGGTCACCGAGGCGGGGCTCGCCGCCCTCGACGCCGGACCGGGCGAACCGGTGTGGGCCTCGGTGAAGGCCTCCGAGATCACCGTGGTGGCCGACGCCTGAGTACCGTGACCGCACATGAGTCACCGTGACCCCGTCCTGATGGGCCCCGGCCCGTGCAACCCGTACCCCGAGGTGATGGCGGCGTTCGCTCGGCCGGTGCTGGGCCATCTCGACCCCGACTTCATCAGCGTGATGGACGAGGTCGGCGATCGCTTGCGGACCGTGTTCCAGACCACCAACCGCCTGACGTTCGCGGTGTCCGGGACCGGGTCGGCCGGCATGGAGGCCGCGTTCGTCAACTTCGTGGGTCCGGGGGACACGGTCGTCATCGGCGTCAACGGTGTGTTCGGTGGTCGCATGTGCGACGTCGCAACACGATGCGGCGCGGACGTCGTGCGCGTCGACGCACCATGGGGGACCCCGATCGACGCGGCGCAACTGCTCGACGCCCACCCGTCGCCCAAGCTCATCGCAGTCGTGCACGCCGAGACGTCGACGGGGGTCCGGTCCGATCTGGCCGAGCTGGGCGCGAACAAGGGCGACGCCCTCCTCCTGGCCGACTGTGTCACGTCGCTGGGCGGCAGCGATCTCCGAGTCGACGAATGGGGCGTCGACATCGCATACAGCGGCACCCAGAAGTGCCTCGGGGTGCCACCCGGTCTTGCGCCGCTCACGGTGTCGGACCGTGCCCTCGGCCATCTCCGCGACGTCCCACAGTCGTGGTACCTCGATCTCAACATGATCGCCAAGTACGTCACCGGATCGGGGGCACGGGCGTACCACCATACGGCGCCGATCTCGATGATCTATGCGCTCCACGCCGGCCTCGGGGTGCTGATCGAGGAGGGGCTCGCGGCATCACAGGCACGTCACCAGGCATGTGGTGACGCGCTCCAGTCGGGTTTGGTGGAGCGTGGTTTCGAGCTGTTCGCGCAGGAGGGCCACCGGCTTGCCCAGCTGACGTCGGTGTGGGTGCCCGAGCAGCGGTTGCCGTCTGGCGTGTCGGAAGCGGATGTCCGGCGCCGGCTGCTGTTCGACTACGGCATCGAGATCGGAGGCGGACTCGGCGACCTCGCCGGACGGGGATGGCGGATCGGTCTGATGGGCCACACCGCCCGCTGCCGCAACGTCAGCCTGCTGCTGGCCGCACTCGACGAACTGCTCGGGTCGTGAGCGCCATCGTCGACCGGTTGCGTCGACCGGCTGCGTCGACCGGCCCTGGACGTGGCAGATCCACGAGGTGGTTCCGATCGACCCGGAACGGTTTCGGGATCAGGAGCCAAGTTCGCCGCCGGAGCGGTGTCGTGGGTCTGCGTCCCCGGTTGTCACCTCGTGGATCTGCTCAGATTCTCGCGCCGTCCGGCGCGGATGTACAGGGAAAAAGGACCCTTGACGAGATCGTGACGACATCCCCGTTCCGTTCGTGACCGCCGCCCGCTTCAACGTGTGGCGCGCTCCGGCTGTCAGATGACGATGTTGACCATGCGCCCTGGCACGACGATGACCTTCTTCGGCGCAGCGCCCTCGAGCAGGGCTGCGATCTTGTCGTCGGCGATCGCGATCGCCTCGACGGTGGCAGCATCGGCGTCGGCGGCGGCATCGATGTGGCCGCGCACCCTGCCGTTCACCTGCACCGGGTACTCGATGGTGTCGTCGACCAGGAACCGCTCATCGGCGACCGGGAAGTCGACGTAGGTCAACGTGTCGTCGTGTCCGAGCCGGCGCCACAGCTCCTCGGCCATGTGGGGCACCAGCGGTGCCGCCATCAGCGCCATCGGCTCCGCGACCTCACGCGGTGTCGCGGCGAGCTTGGTCACGGCGTTGTTGAGCTCGATCAGCTTCGCGATGGCGGTGTTGAAGCGCAGTGCGTCCATCTCGGTGCGCACGACGTCGATCGTTCGGTGCAGCAGCTTCGTGGTGTCCTCGTCGGCCGGCGTGTCGACGACGGTGCAGGCACCGGTCTGCTCGTCGACCATGTTGCGCCACAGTCGCTGCAGGAAGCGGTACATCCCGACCACATCGCGGGTCTCCCAAGGGCGCGAGGCGTCCATCGGTCCGGTCGCCATCTCGTAGAGCCGCAGGGTGTCGGCGCCGTACTCGTCGTACATGTCGTCGGGCGAGACGGCGTTCTTCAGGCTCTTGCCCATCTTCCCGTACTCACGTGAGACCGGCGTGTCGTCGGAGTAGTACCGACCCTCGCGTTCCTCGACCGAGAACGCGTCGACGTACACTTCGCGCTCGTCCTTGTAGGCCGCAGCGAGGATGTAACCCTGGTTGAACAGGCGCGCGTACGGCTCCTTCGAGGAGACGTGTCCGAGATCGAACAGGACCTTGTGCCAGAACCGGGCGTAGAGCAGATGCAGGACGGCGTGCTCGACACCGCCCACGTACAGATCGACGCCGCCGGGGTGGTCGGGCCGCTTGTCGATGCGCGGGCCTGTCCAGTAGGCCTCGACCGCCGGATCGATGAACGCGTTCTCGTTCGTGGGGTCGCAGTATCGCAACTGATACCAACACGACCCCGCCCACTGCGGCATCACGTTGGTGTCGCGGCGGTACGGACGCGGGCCGTCTCCGAGGTCGAGGGTGACGTGGACCCACTCCTCCAACCGGTCGAGCGGGCTCTCCGGGTCGGAGAACTCGTCGTCGGCCTCGAAGGTGCGCGGTGAGAAGCTGTCGGTCTCGGGCAGCTCGACGGGCAGCATGTCGTCGGGAAGGGTGCGCGGATTGCCGTCGGAGTCGTACACGACGGGGAACGGCTCACCCCAGTAGCGCTGGCGGCTGAACAGCCAATCGCGCAATTTGTAGGTGATGGTCGCCTCGCCCCGCTCGTGGGACTCGAGCCACGCGTTGGTGCGTTCGATGCCGTCGACCTTGGTGTCAATCCCGTTCAGGTCGAGGCTGTCGTTCGACGAGTTGACGTACGGCGCGTCACCGATGTACGCGTGGTGCCACTGGCCGGTGTCGAGGGTGGGTTCGATGCCCTGATCCTCGAACCAGCGGTGGGGCGGCTGCTGGATCGCCGGGATGTCGAGGCCGAACTTGCGGGCGAACTCGAAGTCGCGCTGGTCGCCGCAGGGCACCGCCATGATGGCTCCGGTGCCGTACCCCATGAGGACGTAGTCGGCGATCCAGATCGGGATCTGCTCGCCGTTGAGCGGGTTCACTGCGCACGAGCCCGTGAAGACACCCGTCTTCTCCCGGGTCTCGTCCTGACGGTCGATCTCCTTCTTGGCGGCGGCTTGACGCCGGTACGCGGCCACGGCGTCGGACTGGTCGGCGGTCGTCAGCGTCTCGACGAAGGGGTGCTCGGGTGCGAGCACCATGAAGGTGGCACCGAACAGGGTGTCGGGGCGCGTCGTGAACACCGTGATGTCGCCGGCCGGGCTGGCGAAGTGGACGTTGGCGCCGGTGGATCGTCCGATCCAGTTGCGCTGCATCGTCTTGATCGCGTCGGTCCAGTCGAGCAGATCGAGGTCGTCGATCAGACGGTCTGCGTAGGCGGTGATCCGCATCATCCACTGGCGCATGTTTCGCGTGAACACCGGGAAGTTGCCGCGGTCGGATCGACCGTCGGCGGTGACCTCCTCGTTGGCCACGACGGTGCCGAGCCCCGGGCACCAGTTGACCGGCGCGTCGCTCACGTAGGCGAGACGATGGTCGTCGATGATGGCGCGCTGTTCCGGCGGCGGGACGTGTGCCCAGGCGCGGCCGTCGGGGGTCGCCCGATCGCCCGACTCGTATTCGACGATCAGCTCCGCGATCGGGCGGGCGGCACCATGCTCGCCGGCATCGGGGTCGAACCAGGCGTTGAAGATCTGGCTGAAGATCCACTGGGTCCAGCGGTAGTACTGCGGGTCGGTGGTCGAGATGCTCCGGCGCTGGTCGTGTGCGAGGCCGAGCCGCCGGAGCTGGCGCCGGTAGGTAGCGATGTTCCGGTCGGTCGTGATCGCCGGGTGCTGGCCGGTCTCGACCGCGAACTGTTCGGCGGGGAGGCCGAACGCGTCGAAGCCCATCGTGTGCAGCACGTTGTGCCCGGTCATGCGTTTGAACCGGGCGTAGACGTCGGTGCCGATGAATCCGAGTGGATGGCCGACGTGAAGGCCCGTGCCCGACGGGTACGGGAACATGTCGAGCACGAAGAGCTTCTCGCCGCGCTGCACCGCCAACTCCGGATCGCCGAGCGGACCGCTCGGGTTCGGCGTCTCGAAGGTGCCGTCGGCAGCCCAGCGATCCTGCCACCACAGCTCGATCTCCTGCGCGAGCGCAGCCGTGTAGCGGAACGGGGGAGTGTCGGGCGTGACACCCGGGTCGGTGGTTTCAGTGTTCGCGCTCATACCGGCGACCCAGCCTACGGCGCCGGACCGGTCGGATCGGGCCTGCTATTGCTTGATGAGCATCCCGCCGTCGATGACGATGACCTGCGCCGTCATGAGGTCGGCGCCCTGGATGATGCCGAGGATCGAACTGGCGACATCATCGGGGGTGCAGACGGCCTGCAGCGGCACCGACCGCTCGAGCGTGGCCTTGACCGCATCGTGTGCTTCCTGGCCCTGCCCTTCGGTCCACCAGCGGCCGGTGACGAAGCCCGGCGCCACCGCGTTGACGCGCACCTCCGGTGCGAGCACCCTGGCCATCGCGACCGTGAGGTTGTTGAGGGCCGCCTTGGAGGCGCAGTAGGGGAGTGAGGACCCCGTGCCGGCGACGCCGGCGACCGACGAGACGTTGACGACCTCGCCGCCGCCGTCGGCGCGCAGGTGTTCGGCTGCGGCCCGCATCATCTGGAAGGGTCCGACCGTGTTGACGGCATACAGGCGCTGCCAGTCGTCGGCGTCGATGCCCTCGAGGTCGTGATGGGGGACGAACGCCGTCGTGCCCGCCGAATTCACGAGGATGTCGAGCCGACCCATCGACTCGACGGCTTCGGCGACGACGCGCCGACAGTCGTCGTCGCTGGAGACATCGCCCTGAACGGCGAGCCCGGTGACACCGTGTCCACGGATTTCTGCGGCGGTCTCCTCTGCGGCCTCCGCCGAGCGGCTGTAGTTCACCGATACGTGGCAGCCCCGAGCGGCGAGCGCGAGCGCGGTCGCGCGTCCGATGCCCGTACCACCACCGGTGATGAGCGCTGCCCGACCCGAGACGTCCATGCGGGGACCGTACCGGCCGGAGCGGGTCGCGACTCAGCGGACGTCGGCGCCGAGTCGCTCCCACGTGTCGCCTCACCCATGTGAGGGTCGACGTGGTGGCCGAGAGATGGATCGCGATCAGTTCGATCGCGACGTCGTGTCGCATGGTGCCCGACAGTGCGCGAAGTGGCGACACCGGATGCGCTGGGTGTCGTCGGCGGTCGATGTCGGGATGGGACGGCCCGCGACCGAGTGATGATCGGCGAACTCAACGGCGGGCGAGGCGCTCGAGGATGTCGGGCGGGATGAAATTGACGAGCTCGGTCTCGTCGGTCTCCACGAGTTCGACGTAACGGTCGACCACCTCGACGGGGTCGAGTTGACCGACCGTGATCCGGTCGCGGAGCGAGTTCATCATTTCGACCTCCTCGGGGTCGGCGGTGGTCGCATCGAACCACTCGCCCGGGTCGTTGACCATCCGGTCGTTGAAGCCGGTCGAGAAGGGTCCCGGATTGATCAGCGCGACGTCGATGCCGAACGCGGCGAGCTCGTTTCGGAACGCTCCGCCCATCGCCTGGAGGGCGTGTTTGGTCATCGAGTACGGGCCCGAGCCGGCACCGGCGCGCACGCCGGCGATCGACGACACGATCAGGATCCGGCCGGCACGCCTCAGCTTCATGGCCTGTGCGACCCGTTGGCAGATCGCGAACGTCCCGAACACGTTGACCTCGAACACGGCCCGGACGCGATCCATGGGGATGCTCGCGAGTGGGCCGGTCTGACCCATTCCTGCGTTGGCGACGAGCACGTCGATGTCCCACCGGTCGACCGATGCGACATCGTCGGGGTCGGTGATGTCGAGCTTCGCGACCGTCAGCTCAGGATGGGCGGCGGCGAGCTCGTCAGCCTGATCCTGACGCTCTGTGGTCGCGATGACCGTGTGCCCGCGTGCGGCCAGGCGGACGGCGGCCATCCGGCCGAAGCCGCTCCCGGCACCGGTGATCAAGACGGTCTTCGACATGCGTTCCTCCTCATGAGATGTGGACGTCGAGGACAGCTTGTCGGCCGGCGTCGACCTGTTCGAGCGCCCGGATGAGCGCCGCCGGAAGCTGGGCGGCATCGGTCACCGTCTCAGCCCAGGCGCGACACGACTCGGCGACGAGCCGGAAGTCGGGGCTCGGCGACAGCGTGGTGAGCGGCACCGCGTCGGCCTTCGCTGCGTACCCGGTCGGGTAGAGATCGGTCACCGAGTGCCGGACCGCGCCGTAGCCGGCATTGTTCAGGATCACGGTGAGCACGGCGATCCCGTGGACTTCGGCGGTGTGGTGCGCCGCGACGGGGTTGGCGAAGAGGTACGAACCGTCACCCATCGTCGCGACCACGAGCCGCTCCGGGTCGGCGAGCTTCATCCCCATCGCGCAGGGCAGACCCCAGCCCAGCCCGCCCGAATGCGGTTCCTGCCGCCACGAATCGTGCTCGGTGAGTCCGAGGAAGTCCAGCGGTGTTCCGAGCTCCGAGACGACGGTGGAGCGCCGGCCACGGATCGCCTCGCCGACGCAGCGGGAGACGTACGGCTTGGTCATCGGCCCGTCCCCGACCGACGCCTCGTCGACGAGAGCAGTCAGCCGCTCGGTGTTGAAGACCTCGATCATGTCGCGGCGCACCGTCCGGTCGGGCAGCCCGTCGCTGTCGCTCAGCTCGCCGAGCTCAGCGGCGAGGGCGACCAGCCCCGGCCCCGTCTCGCTGGCGATCGATACGTTCGAGCGGAAGTGCCGGACCGGGAACCGGCCGTACAGCGGGTCCGGCCCGAGCTGTACCACCTGGCAGTCGGCAGGGAGGTGGTGGGCGTCGGGCATCCATGGGGCCAGGCTGTCGATCACCAGCACGACATCGGCATCGTCGATCCACGGCGACGGGCTCGGACCGATCGACATCGGATGGTCCGACGAGATCGCCGTCGCGACGGCCCACCATTGGCACACGGGGATCGACCAGCGATCGGCGATCTCCGCCAGCGCCGCGAATCCTGCCTGGGTGCCGGCACCCCGCTGGGCGATGATGAGCGGGCGTTCGGCGTGGGCGAGCAACCAGGCCGCGCGCTGCACGTCGTCGGCCGACGCGGTGATCATCGAGGGTGCCAGATCTGGCGCGGCGGTGAGCGACGTCGGTGGACACGGCTCGCAGAGCACCTCGCGCGGAAGACTGAGGTACACCGGCCCCTTGGGTGTGCTGGTGGCGATCGCCCACGCCCGGTCGAGCAGTGCCGGGACCTGATCGGGGAATCGGACCTCGTACTCCCACTTGCATGCTTCCCGCACGAGCGCCGCCTGGTCGCGCATCTCCTGCCCCCAGCCGATCGGCACCGTGCGCGCGCCGAAGCGGCCGCCCTCGGTGGTCGGTGTGCGGCCCGACATCACGATCATCGGGACGTGGTCGGTGGCAGCGTTGATCGCACCGATCGCGCCGTTCGCCAGACCCACGTTGGTGTGAAGGATCACCGCAGCGGGCCGACCCGTGGCGACGTAGTGGCCGTACGCCATCGACATCGCGACGTGCTCGTGTGGCACGACGATCGCTTCGGGAAGCGCCAGGCCCAGCTCGAGGGCCTCGGCGAGGCCCTCGATGATCGGCGGGAAGTCGGTGCCGGAGTTGACGAACACCCGTGACACGCCGAGCTGCCGGAGCCTCCGGAAAATGGCGCCCCCGGCGGTGATCGGCAGCTCCTCGTCGGACACTCGCCGGACCCTATCGGTCGGCGCATTCGCCGGATTGACTGGGAGCGTGATCAGCCTGACGCGCCCCGCCCCGACGACATCGCGCGCTACCGGCGCCGCGCCGAGTCAGCTCCGGCCGATCCGGCGAGTGGCAACCTGCGCCGCTTCGAGCGGAGTCGCGTGGTGGGGCGCGGCGACGATGACTTCGCGGGCGCGGTCGTGTCGGTGCGGTACGGCGGCGTTCACGTTTCGGACCCGGCCCTCGCCGACGTGTCGATCGTGAGACTCCGTGGTGAATCGCAGGAGCTGGATGCCGGTCGGCCAGGTGCGCGTCTGGAGTCCCGCCTTGAGCCAGAGGTGGTCGAGGAAGTCGTCAGGATCGGGGCACCGCTGCCAGACGGCCGGCAGGAAGAGCGCGCGGTGCGCGCTGGCGTGGACGACGAGCCCGTCGTGGTCCGGACGCAGCGCCTCCAGCAGCTCGGGCCGTGAACCGGCATCGATCGGCGACAGCGGCGACAGCAGTGACAGTTCGATCGAGAGGTTGGCGAAGTCTGCGGCCCGGAGGGCGGGGAGGCGCGGATCGGCGAACGCCGCCGCGAGCGCCAGTCGGGCGACGGCATGACCGAGCGGCTCGGTTCCCTCGGCGTCGCCGATGCAGCCGTTCAGTTCGCCGGCGACGGTCAGCGTGACGAAGGCTCCGACGTGTTGGTGGACGCTCCCGGGAAGCGCGCCGAGTGGTGGGGGCACCGGCCGGCGCCCGCCGACCGCCGTTGCGATCGTCCACTCGGCGATGTCGAGCAGCAGGTCGGCGTCGGCCGTGGCGATGCGAGGCTCAGGCGAGCGCGAAGGATCCATAGCCGACCACCCGTTCCTTGTCTCCGGCGGTGTCACCGGAGTTGCGCAGGTCGAGTTGCTCGACCGACAGGTGCCGCCGCTCCGCGGTGCGCAGCAGGCCACGCAAGGGCCGTGCGCCGCATGCGTCGTCGTCGCCGATGTCGTCGTGGCGGAGGGCGGAGACCGCCGCCGCGGTGCGCGCGTCGAGACGTACGGCGTCGGAGTAGCGGTGGTAGTGGGAGAGATCGGTACTGACGACGACGAACGTCTCCGGCCCTTGCCAGAAGGTGTCGATCACGGCGGCGACTTCGTCAGTGGCTGCTTCCCCGACGACGAGCGGGATCAGCGCGAACTCGCCGAGGACCGTCTGGAGGAACGGGACCTGGACCTCGAGACTGTGCTCGGGGGCATGGGCGACATCGTCGACACGTACGAACCCGAACGCGCCGAGCGCGGTCGCGGCGTGGGGATCGAGGGGCACCTCGCCGAGTGGCGTCACCCAAGCATCGGCGCTGCTCAGTGCCAGCCCGCGGAGCGGTACGCGGTGGCTGGGGCCGAGCAACACGACCCGTCGGATCGTCGGTCGAGCCGGCTCGACGCGTCGATAGGCAGTTGCCGCCACCGAACCCGAGTACACGTAGCCGGCGTGAGGGACCACGATCGCCCGGGGAACCGGCGCGGCGAGCGCGGCCGGTGCGGCGTCGGCGAAGCAGCGGACGAGCTCGGCGCGCAGTCGGCCGCCGTCGGACGGGTAGAACGCGCCGGCGACCGACGGCGGGCGCACGACCACGGGTCCGCGACTCATCGGGTCCCTCCCGGCGTCCGCCGGCTGAGCCGCACCGGGAGCCGCGTGGGACCCCAGTCCCCGGCCGGTCCGTCGAATCGACCCGGAATCCTGGTGCCGCAGGCGAGACAGTGGCCGGCGTCGTCGAGCCGGTAACCGCCGAGCGCGTACCGATCACGCTCGATCACCCGTGCCCCGCACCCGTGGCAGTAGGTACTCTGACCAGGACCGTCGTGGACGTTGCCGGTATAGGCATATCTCACACCGTTGCCGATCGCGATCCTCCGGGCTCGAGCGAGTGTCCGGGGCGGGGTCGGCGATCGATCGAGCATCCGGTAGTCGGGGTGGAAGGCGGTGAAGTGCATCGGCACGTCCGGCCCGAGGTGGTCGACGACCCAGGTCGTCATCTCGTCGAGCTCGGCGTCTGAATCGTTCAGTCCCGGGATCAGCAGCGTGGTCAACTCGAACCACACGTCGGTCTCGTGGCGAAGGTACTCGAGGGTGTCGAGCACGGCGCCGAGCTCGGCGCCGCACGTGTGGCGGTAGAAGTCCTCCCTGAAGCCCTTCAGGTCGACGTTGGCAGCATCGAGATGTGCGTAGAAGTCGGCTCGCGGTTCGGGGCAGATGTAGCCGGCCGTGACGGCGACCGCCGAGAGGCCGAGCTCGTGACAGGCGTCGGCGACGTCGATGGCGTACTCGAGGAAGATCGTCGGGTCGTTGTACGTGAACGCCACGCTGCGACAGCCGAGCTCGGCCGCCCTGCGGGCGATCGTCTCCGGTGATGCCTCGTCGGCGAGCGTGTCGATCTCCTTCGACTTGGAGATGTCCCAGTTCTGGCAGAACCGGCACGCCAGGTTGCACCCGGCCGTGCCGAAGCTGAAGATCGACGACCCCGGCAGGAAGTGGTCGAGCGGCTTCTTCTCGACGGGGTCGACGCAGAAGCCGCTCGATCGGCCGTACGTGCTCAGCACGATGCCGTCGCCCTGCCGTTCCCGGACGAAGCAGACACCGTGCTGACCCTCGTGCAGCTTGCAGGCCCGCGGGCAGACGTCGCACTGCACCCGACCGTCGTCGAGTGGGTGCCAGTACTTCGTCGGGACCGTGGAGCGGTCCATCGTGTCAGACCCCCGGACCGTCTCGGTCGGACCCGTCTTCGCGAGGCTCCTGCGTGCCCGGCTCGGCACCTTCGCTCCGCTCGGCATCCTTCGACCGAGGGCGGTCGTCCGGCTCGTCGGGTCCCCTCGCGAAACAGGACGGGTCGACCTCGTCGAGGAAGGAGCGAAACTCGTCGACCGCCGCGTCGATCGTGGCTGGGTCGAGCGCCGGCCCGTGGCCCTCGACCTCCGGCAACGTCCCGGCCTCGTCGAGCACCGCGTCGGCGACGTACAGCGGGGCACCGACGCGCGCTGCCAATGCGATCGCGTCGGACGGACGTGTGTCGAGCCGCTGCTCGCCGTTCGGCCCGTGCACGAAGAGTGTCGCGAAGTAGGCGCCATGTCTGAGCTCGGTGACCTCGACGGCGTCGACGTGGCCGTCGAGGCTCTGCACGAGGGCAGCCATCAGGTCGTGGGTGAGTGGGCGGGGGCTTGCCTGGCCGCTCACGGCGTGGGCGATCGCGGCGGCGTCCGGGCCACTCACGAAGATCGGCAGCAGGCGATGCGGGTCGTCGTGCTCACGCAGCACGACGAGCGGCGAACCTGAGGTCGCCTCGAATGCCAATCCGGCGAGTTCCACCTGCTTCATCGATGATCATGATACGAGTGGCATGAGTAGATCTGCTACGCCTGAACTCAAGTTCATGCTGGCGCGCACGAGCATCGCAGGATCGCGAAACGCCCCCAGCGGGACGTTCGTCCCTGGTCAGGCGGACCGTCGGCGGACAGACTGGTCGGTGGAGGGACGGTGGGTCACACGACAGCACACGCCGACGTCCGAGCGATCGAGACGCACATCTCCGTGCTGTTCTTCACGCCCGAGCGCGTCTACAAGCTGCTGAAGCCGCTCCACACCGACTTCCTCGACCATCGCGACGCCACCGCACGGATGCGGGCGGTGACGTCGGAGCTGATGCTGAACCGCCGCCTCGCACCCGACGTGTACCTCGGAACCAGCGACGTGATCGAGGGCGGCGAGGCGGTCGACCGAATGCTCGTGATGCGGCGTCTCCCGGCCGACCGCTGCCTCTCGGGCCTGGCCGGCGCTCCCGAGTTCGACGACCACCTCCGGCGAATCGCCCATGCCGTTGCCGCGTTCCACGCTTCGCTCGGCGCCATCGCGACACCGTTCCCGATGACAACGGCGTCCGGACTGGCGGGCCTCTGGTCGTCGAGCTTCGACGAGATCGAGCCGTCGGTCGGCACCGTGCTCGACCGAGGCGAGTTCGACCGAGTGCGCCAGCTCGCGATCGCCTACCTGGAGCAGTCCGGACCGATGTTCGAGCACCGTCGCGAGGGCGGCTTCGTGCGCGACGTGCACGGCGATCTCACCGCCGACGACATCTTCGTGCTCGACGACGGTCCCCGCATCCTCGACTGCATCGCCTTCGACGACGACTACCGCATCAGCGACGTCCTCGCCGACATCGCCTTCCTCGTGATGGACGTCGAGCGGCTCGCCGGCTCGAACCCGGCGCGGCGATTGATGAACTGGTACTGCGAGCTGTCCGGCGAACGTCATCCGACCTCGCTCGCCCATCACTACGTCGCCTACCGGGCGTACGTGCGGGCCAAGGTCGCCGTCATGCGCCACCGTCAGGGCGATGCGTCCGCGATCGAGGTCGCCCGCGCCCGCCAGCGCCAAGCGCTCGACCACCTCGAGCGATCGCGGCGCAGAATCGTCCTCGTCGGAGGTGGGCCGGGTGCCGGCAAGACGACGATCGCGAACGAGATCGCCGAGCTCTTCAACTGGTCGGTCGTCGACAGCGACACGCTCCGCAAGGATCTCCGAGGCATCGATCACGACGATCACGACGTCGACCGTCACGTCGATCTGTATGACGACGAGTCGACGCGCGAGACCTACGAGCGGCTCTGTGCCCAGGCCGATCTGCTGCTCGCGGCCGGCGAGTCGGTGGTGCTCGACGCGACGTGGGGCGACGCCGACCACCGCACGATGGCCCGTGCCGTCGCGGAGCGGCGAGGCGCCGATGTGGTCGAGATCGAGTGTCGCCTCGATCCCGACCTCGCCAGGCGGCGGATCGTCGAGCGGGACGGGAGCGATGCGTCGGACGCCACGCCCGAACTCGTCGACGAGATGGAGCGTCGACGACATCCCTGGCCGACGGCGCACGTACTGGACACGGCACTGCCGGTCGGCGAGGTGATGGGAACTGCCGTCGCGGCGCTGTCGACGACGGGTCCGGTCCCGAGCTTTCTCGGGTCCGGCGCGCCTCTCGACCCGATCGATGCCGAGCACTGACCGACCAGATCGCGTGGCTGCGCCGCCGACCCGACGCTCCGGCTTCGACCGCCCTGGCGCGGGAGAGCCCCGATATCGCTCGTCGCCGGGTCGGGCTCGCCGTTGCGACGGCGGTCATCGACCGCGCGCTGCGACCGATCAGGTCGCTCCACACCGGCGGTGCCGCGGCCCGGGATCGGGAGTCGGTCATCGCTCGTCGAGCACACCGTCGTCGAGGAGCAGCCGACGGTCGGCGCGGGCGGCCACAGGAGGGTCGTGGGTGGTCATCACGATCGTCATCCCACGTTCGGCGCGGATTCGCGCGAAGAGCGCCAGGACGGTGTCCGATGCCTCCGGATCGAGGTTGCCGGTGGGTTCGTCGGCGAGCAGGACGACTGGCTCGTTGGCGATCGCTCTCGCGATCGCGACGCGCTGACGTTCACCACCCGACAGGCGTGACGGCGACCGGGCGGCGGCGTGCGCGAGATCCAGTTCCCCGAGGAGCTCGACGGCGCGGATCTCGCGCTGGCTCGCCGACCGGCCCGTGCCGAACATCGCCAGTTCGACGTTGCGGCTCGCCGACATGTGGGGGAGCAGGTTGTGGAGCTGGAACACGATGCCGACGTCTTCGCGTCGGTACCGGTTCACGGCCCGCAGGTTCCTGAGGTCGTGTCCGTTGACCACGATGCGGCCCGAGTCCGCATGGTCGAGGGCCGCGAGCAGGTGGAGCAACGTCGACTTGCCGCCCCCGGAGGGACCCGACAGGGCGACGAACTCTCCTCGCTCGACCACGAGATCGATGCCGCGTAGCACGTCGACGGCGTTGAACCGCTTGCGGACGTCGACGCACTCGATCACCCGCCCCATCGAGCGGTGGAGCTCATTCACGGCTCAGCGCCTCGAGGGGTGCGAGGAACGCCGCTCGGGTGGCCGGGTACAACGCTCCGAGGAATCCGATGCCGGCCGCGGTCGCGAGCGCACGGGCGAAGACGCGGACCGTGTACTCGGGAGCGAGCACGCCGCTGAGCGATCCCAGCTGTTGGAGCAGTTGGACGGCGAGGAACGACAGCCCCACCCCGATCGCCGCACCCGCGACGCTCAGGACGAGGGTCTCACCGACGACCATCACGACGACCCGCCGACGCGACCAACCGACCGAGCGCAGGATCCCGAACTCGCGGATCCGCTCGGTGAACGTCAGCAGCATCGTGTTGGTGACGATGATGACCCCGAATGCGAGCGCGACGATCGTTGCTGCGTCGTCGGCCGCTGTCAGCAGCGCGAGGTTCCGATCCGCACGACCGAACTCCTCGACGGTTCGCACCGTGATCAGCTGGGGGAACTCGTCCTCGATCGTACCTCGGATCGCGTCGACATCGCTGCCGGGGGTCGTGCGCACGAACGCGAGCGTGACGTTGCCGGGCTGGCGTTGTTCTGCCTGCAGGGTCACCAGTGGCATCATCGATGCTGCGTCGCCGAACTCCTGGTCGGTCGCGAAGAACCCGACGATGCGGTAGGTGTCGCCGCTGAGCTCGATCGTGTCACCGACGTCCCTACCGAGGTTCCTCCCAGCTCGATACCCGAGCATGATCTCGTCCGGCGCGGTCGCCGTGAACGCCCGGCCCTCCACGATGCGCACCCCGAACGCCTCCATCGACGCCGGGTCGATCCCGATCCGCAGGAAGTACGGGTTCTCGGCATCGAGGTCGATCGGCGCGACGAAGATGCCGATCGTGCTCTCGACGCCAGGCACCTCGCCGATCAGGTCGAGCTCCTCCTCGTCGATCGCGCTGCTGAGCAGGTCCGAGACGCCTTCCTGCGAGACGGAGAAGTCGGCGTTGCCGATCTGGAGGATCTGAACCGCCGTCTCGCGAAGGCTGTGCGTCACGATGCCGATCGTGATGCCGGCGCCGACCCCGATCGAGACGGCGAGCGCGGTCAGGGCCGAACGCACGGGCTTGATCCGCACGTTGTGCAAGATCAGGCTGGCGAATCTCACGAACCGGGCTCTTCTGGGCAGGTCTCGCCGCCGATCTCGACGAGACCGCACCACGCCTGTGAACCGACCAACCACGAGCCACCCGAGCGAACTGCGGGGCTGTCGATGCCCGCTGCCATCGGGAACCCGCCGACGAGCACGTCGTGGGACACGACCGCGCAACCGGGATCTGCACCGAGAGACTCGCACTCGGCGTCTGATCCGGCGCGGACATCGCGAATGTCGGTCGACATCTGCTGGAACTGTTCGTTCTCGCCGGCAGCGGTGAGCATGTCCCGATAGAACTCACCGTTCTGGAGCACACCGACCTTCTCGTCGAGGGTGGAGTCGATCCCTCCGAAGAACGTCGCGAACACCGACGTGATCGCATCGAGGTCGGTTCGGCTGATGAGGCCCGATTCGGCGCCCGTGGTCGGCGGAGGCGCCGGCGTGATCGGGGTGGAGGCTGTCGTGGCCGGTGACGTCGAACTCGCCGAAGCCGGAGCGGTCGTCGTGGGTCTCGCCTGGGTTGTCGAGCTCGTTGCCGCATCGGTCGTCGTGGCAGCGTCCGTCGTCGTGGACACGATCGACTCCTCGCCCGACGAACACCCGGCCACGGCACCCACCATCAGGCCGACGATCACACCGAATCCGACGCGTCGTGACGGTCCCATGACGTGACCGTGCGCGCATCCGAAGTCTGCTCACCAGTGCCGGAGGTCATGCTCGACGAACACACGAGAGCCGCCGTGCGGGGAAACACCCCGAACGGGTCGTTCCATGCTCTGGGTGGTCGGCGGCCTGCTGGCGTTGTCGCGTCGACGTGTGGTGGGCGCCAGTCGACGAGCCGCAAGCCGGGTGCCGGCCGCGACACGGCGTCGTGGGACAATGCCGACGGGCTCGCCGGCGATCCGTCGCCGGTGTCGATCGGAGTCGGAGGGGAGCGCATGAGCAGCGAGACACGGATCGGGGCCGTCGATCATGACGTGGTCGTGGTCGGAGCCGGGATGGCCGGCTTGTACCTGCTCCACCGTCTCCGCGATCTCGGCATGTCCGCCGTCGCGCTCGAGTCGGCCGGCGACGTCGGAGGCACGTGGTACTGGAACCGCTACCCAGGTGCACGCTGCGACATCCAGAGCCTCGACTACCAGTACTCGTTCGATCCCGAGCTCGAAGCCGAGTGGGAATGGACGGAGAAGTACGCGACCCAACCCGAGATCCTGCGTTATCTCCAGCATGTCGCGGACCGCTACGACCTTCGCCGTGACATCCGGTTCGAGACGCGGGTCGACCGCGCGGAATGGGACGACGATGCTTCCGTCTGGCGCATCCACACCGAGCGTGGCGACGAGATCGTCGGTCGACACTACGTGATGGCGACCGGCACGTTGTCCGTGCCGAAGGAACCCGACATCGCCGGCGCCGAACGATTCGCCGGCGACGCCTACTTCACCGGGAGATGGCCCCACGACGGCGTCGACTTCACCGGCAAGCGAGTGGCGGTCATCGGCACCGGTTCGTCGGGGATCCAGTCGATCCCGCTGATCGCCGAGCAGGCTGCGCAACTCACCGTCTTCCAGCGCACGCCGAACTACTCGATGCCGGCTGGGAACGGTCCGATCCCGCAGGAGAAGCGGGCGGCAGTCGAGGCCGATCGCGACGCGTACCACGAGGCAGCCCGCTGGTCTCGCGCCGGCGTGCCGATGCCGCGACCGACCGAGGGCGCGCTCGCCGTCGACGACGACGAGCGTCTCCGGCGGTACGAGGAGGCGTGGCAGGCGGGCGAACTCCTGGCGCCGACCAGTCAGTTCACCGACCTGACCGTCAACGAAGCCGCCAACGACACCTTCGCCGAGTTCGTGCGCGGGAAGATCCGCTCGATCGTCGACGATCCCGAGACCGCCGAGACCCTCTGCCCGAAGGACTACCCGTTCGGCACGAAACGGCCATGCCTCGACACCGACTACTTCCAGACCTTCAACCTGCCCCACGTCCGACTGGTCGACCTGCGAGCGACACCGATCACCACGATCACCGAGATCGGCATCGACGTCGGTGGCGAGTCGATGGTGTTCGACGCGATCGTCTACGCGACCGGTTTCGACGCGATGACCGGAGCACTCGTCGGCGTCGACATCGTCGGTCGCGACGGCGTCACCTTGAAGGCGAAATGGTCGCAGGGGCCGCTGACCTATCTCGGGCTCACGACCGTGGGGTTCCCGAACCTGTTCATGATCACCGGGCCGGGAAGCCCGTCGGTCTTGTCGAACATGGCCGTGTCCATCGAGCAGCACGTCGACTGGGTCGTCGACACGCTCGCCACGATGCGCGAACGCGGGCATCTCACGATCGAGCCGACGCCGGTGGCCGAAGCCGGCTGGGTGCAGCACGTCAACGACTGTGCCGACATCACCCTGTTTCCGAGAGCCAATTCCTGGTACATGGGCGCCAACGTGCCCGGCAAACCACGCGTCTTGCTTCCCTACGTCGGTGGGGTCGACACGTACCGGGCGACATGCGACGACGTGATCGAACGCGGCCATCTCGGGTTCCGGTTCGGCGGGCCCTCGGCCGAGCAGGTGGTCGACGGTGTCGTGAACCGGCTCCAACCCGACGTGATGTTCCTGCTCCAGGCGATGGAGGAGCTCGGCCTCCCGCCGCTCGAGTCGCTCCCGGTCGCCGAGGCCCGGGCCTTCTCCGAGACGATGGCGACCCAGCGGCCGCCGGGCCCTGCGGTCGGGGCACTCCTCGACGGCGTGCTCCCGGGGGCCGACGGCGATCTGAACTACCGGTTGTACCGGCCCGACACCGACGGGCCACACCCCCTCGTCTGCTACTTCCACGGTGGTGGATGGGTGCTCGGCGCGCACGATTCCGACGATCCGTTCTGCCGCGATCTCTGCGTCCGGTCCGGCGCGGTCATCGTCTCGGTCGACTACCGGCATGCGCCCGAGCATCGATTCCCGGCCGCCGCCGACGACGCGTTCGCCGGGCTGGTCTGGGTTGCGGACCACGCCGCCGAACTCGGTGGGATACCCGGTCGGTTCGTCGTGGCAGGGTGGAGCGCAGGTGCCAACGTCGCGGCGGTCGCGGCCCAACGGGCGCGAGACGCGGGAGGCCCGGCGATCTCGGGTCAACTGCTCGTCACACCGGTGACCGACGGGAGTCGGGACTACCCGTCGATGACCGAGAACGCGGACGGATACGTGCTCACCAAGGCGCTGATGGAATGGTTCTGGCGGCACTACGCCGACGAGGACGCGCGGTCGAGCCCGGTCGCATCACCCCTGCTCGCACCGTCGCTGACCGGTCTCCCGCCCGCGGCCGTGTTCACGTGCGAGTTCGACCCGCTGCGCGACGAAGGAACCGCGTATGCCGACGCCCTCGCCGCCGCAGGTGTCGAGGTGAGGCATCACTCGTGCCGCGGTCACATCCACACCTCACTGACCGCGGTCGACATGATCATCTCGGGTGCACCGATCCGGGCCGAGATGGCCGCTGCGATTCGCGGGTTCGTCGGTGCGTCCGTTCCGGTGTGAGCCGACTTCGACCGGGCCGGTCGTCGGGGCATGACCGCCCTCGTCGTGTTGTTGTTCGGGGTGGGCTACCCCGTATCGGTCACCGTGATCGCTCGCTGGCTTCCCGTGGTCAGAGAGCGCAGGTGGCGATGGTTCACCGCTCACGAATTCGGAGTGTTGGCGATCGTCGTCGGTTGGGCGATCCGTGGCCTCTGGACGGCTGTCGCGGTGAACGCAGTGTGGTTCATCGTCGCAGGTCTGTGGTACCTGGGATCGGGACCCCGGTACCGGCCGGCCGACCACGACCGAGGAGACTGAGCGAATGACGTTGCGGACGAACACCGAACTGATCGACGTCGTCGACGACGTGTTGGTCACGACCCTGTCTTTGGCGCGCGATCTGACCGAATCCGACGCCGGGGCACCGACCGAGTGTCCGGGCTGGAACGTACGTGACCAACTCGCCCACATGGTCGGGCTCGAGCAGGTCCTCGGTGGGGCACCCCTCCCCGACATCGAACTGCCACCGCTCGACCACGTCAGCAGCGAGATCGACATCTTCATGGAGAAGCCGGTGCATGCCCGTCGATCCCTCCCGTTGTCGTCGGTTGCCGATGAGCTCGCCGGCATGCGGCCACGTCGCATCGCAGAGCTCCGACACCTGGCGGCCACGGAGGACGATCCGATGACGCTGGGCCCGGTCGGAGAGCGTCGAATGTCGGTCTCGCTCCCGATCCGGGCGTTCGATCTGTGGGCTCACGAGCAGGACATCCGTCGCGCCGTCGGTCTCCCGGTGCGGATCGATTGTGCCGCCGCCGAGATCGCCTACGAGCGTGTGGTCGCCGGTTGGGCGGCGACACTGCCCGCAGCCGTCGGCGGTGTGGATGCCACGATCGTCGTTCGGCGCACCGACGGAACTCCGTCCGAGACCCGCATCACGCTCGGTGACGGCGGCCCGGACGTCGACATCACGGGCGACCTCGGTGAGCTGACGCGTTGGTTCTGCGGACGGGTCCGCCCCACGTCCGAGATGCTGGGTGGGGAGTCGTCGCTGGTCGAGGCGGTGCGCGGGCGACTCGGAGTCACGCCGTGACCGAGACCGTGTCGCACGCGTGGTCGACGGCGACCCGGCCGGCGTGACCGGAGCGGGGCCACGGGTCATATGTCGGCCTCACATGTCGGCCTCACATGTCGGCCTCACATGTCGGCCTCACATGTCGGCCTCACATGTCGGCCTCACATGTCGGTGTCAGATGTCGAAAACGGCGTGAGCGATCAGGATGATGCTCGCGACCACGGCTGCGGCCGACAGCATCCGTGACGTCCAGACGACGGTCGTCGTGCCCGCGGTGTCGCCGGCGGGTCGCACGACGACGGTCGCTGCGGCCACGGCCGACACCGCGACCGTGAGGGCGAAGACGTAGAAGCCCAAGCTGTGATCGGCGACGACGCTGAGTCCGGCGAAGACGAGCGCGGGCCGGATCATCAGCGGCACCGCGACCGGAACGAGGGCGGTGGCAACGGTGGTATCGGTCCGGTCGGGTGCTGGCGGGCGCGCGGCGAAGTCGATCACCGCCGTCAACAAGCAGAGCGCCGCGGCGGCGAGTCGGATCGCCGGACGGCTGACGTCGATCGCATCGAGCAGCCGACCGCTCGTCGCGCCGACGGCGACGAGGCAAGCAGCGGCGATGATGCCTCCGCCGAGGACCAGCCGGAGACGCGCCCGCGGAGTGCGTCCGGGCACGCCGAGCGCGCCACGAACCGGATTCAGGGTGCCGATCACCACGATCAGCCAGAGCCACCAGGATGGCGCCGTGTGTCCGCCGTCGCCCGGCGCTGCCTCGAGGATCGGTACCGCGAAGAGCAGCGCACTGAGCGCGTGTTGTTGGTCGTCCATACGCGTCACGTCGTCGATGAACCAGGCTCCTTCCACCTTGCCCGGGTCAGGGTATTCGGTTGCATCGTCGGCGTCGGCCTGGGCCTCGATCGCGAGACCGACGATGCAGAGCGCCCGTTCGCCGAGGGCGTCGCGTTCGACCGACAGTCGGTCGTCGAGTCGAGCGGCACGCCACAGCCCCGCCAACCCCTCGCCGAAGACGCCGTACCCGCCCCCGCGTGGGGTGAACGTGCCACGCACCGCCACCCCCCACGGGCCGAAGCGTTGGCTGATCGAGCGCACTCGTTGACCGATGAGCCCGCCTTGACGGCGGACGAAGTCGAGCTCCGCCTCGGTCAGAGGCGCGCCGGTCTCGCGCTCGGGGAACGCGGCGGTCTCCGCAAGCCCGTACCCCGACCAGTGGTCGGCGAGCGGCGGCCAGATGTCCTCGGCGTCATCGCGTACCGTCGCCATGTAGTGGCCCACTCGATCGGCGATGCTGCCCCATCCGGCATCGGGTTCGAGCCGGTGGAGTCGGCCGAGCGCCCAGTAGGCCTCGCCGGTGTAGTAGATCGAGTAGACGCCGGCTCGGGCTCGGTCGGGTTCGAGGTCGTAGTACGCCAGCACCGCACCCGACGACTCGACCTGACTCGTCAGGAAGCGGCCCAGACGCCCCAACAGTTCGTCGTGGGTGTCGTCGCCGGTCAGCAGGCGACGCTCGACCAGCGCTGCGATGAGCAGGGAGTTCGTTCCCGTCTGAACGGTCGAGCTCGTCGTCACCCCCGCCCAGTCGTCCCGCTCGACGACGTGTTCGAGGGCCCACACGAGTCCACGGTCCGCGCTCGCGAGCGCGCCATCGACACCACGTGCCGCCGACTGGTACAACGACGACATGACGCCGGCGTGGCGGACGACGTTGTAGTCGTCGCTGGCGACGTCGGCGACCCGGTCGTACTCGTACAGCCACGTGCCGTCGGGCTGCTGGTTGTCGATGATCCAGGTCGCCGCGTCCTCGGCCGCCGCCTCGACCCGACCGACACTGACTTCCGGGCAGCGTTCCGGGGGAGCGCCGGCGCCGAACACGAGCACACCGGCGCCGAGCGTTGCCGCGAGCGTCGCGCCCAGACGTCGACCGACCACGTTCACGCCGCCACGCTCGGCATCCGCTCGTCGATGGGCCGCGTGCCGCTCTGGAGCATCCGGAAACGCCGCAGATCCGGGTCGGCCCACACGAACAACACCGCCAGCCCGAGCCACGAGAAGATCTGCACCTCCGCGCTCAGCTCGATCATGACGTGGAACATCACTGCGGCGGCGACGGCCCAGGGGCGTGTCCGACGCCACCAGAAGCCGACGGCTATGAACAGTTCGGTGGCGACGATCAGCTTGGCGGCGACCGAGTGGAAGGAACGGTCGAGCAGCACGTCGGCGACGATGTCGGGGAGGACCGAGGCGCGCACCATCGCTTCCTGGGTGACGACGCGACCCCAGGTGACGGTGCCGCCGAACCAATCCGGGTCAAGGAGCTTGCTGAGCCCGGACGCGCCATAGACGGTCGCGCACTCGAATCGCAGGAGCCAGAGCGGCCAGCCGGGCACGACGGTCGGAGCGGGATCCAGCCCCCGGCGTCGACGCCACCACGAATCCACCGAGTACGCGTTGCCCGACGGTGCCATCGACAGCACGGCGAGCACCACGACGAGATAGGCACGGTTGTTGTGGACATGGGTCGTCGAGATCAGCAGATGGATGGCCACGACGGCGACGGCCACCGCCGTCGAGAACCGACTGAGGAGACCGGCGCACATCAGCGCGGCCGCGACGACCCCCGCGACCAGGAGTGCCGTGTAGACACCGACCGGTATGTCGGCGAGCGTGCCGACGTACGGATGGTGGAAGCGATCGTGGAAGGTCTCGCCTCGCATGGCAGCGCGGGTGATCGGCCAGAGATGCAGCACGGTCACGGCACCGACGAGGATGCGCACGAGTGCGATCGACCGAACATCAGTGGGCCGCGCGAGCAGCGCGTCGAACCGCTCGATCGGCGACGGCGCCGCCGCGCGATCGGTGACGGCATCGGTGGTGGTGTCGGGGACGGTCACGGCACCGCCCGGAGCGAGCTCCGCATGGTGCGCGTCGTCGGCGGGTCCATGTTGTGCCAGGTCGTCACCTCGGCCTCGAGGTAGCGGGTGTCGGTGTCGTCGGGCGTGTGTTCGGCGACCCAGTCGAGCGCCTCGCCGAGAAAGGCCAGCTGGCGATCGATGCCCGAGTCAGCGTGGTGGCGTCGCCATGGTGTGCTCAGGCCGCGACCACCCACCAACTCCGGCCAGTCGTATCCGGACCACGGCTCGGTGATCGGGATCCGCTCGCCTCGTGCCGTCACACGGACGATGTCGGCTTGCCACTCGCTCGCCTCGGCGAACATCTGATAACCGAACTCGCGGTGTGGTGCCCAGTACGCCCGCACGACGAATCCGAACTGCAGGGCGACGACGACGATCACGACGATGCGCCGCACCATCACCCTGCTGGACGTGCCCATGACGTCCCAGTCTGGTCGATGCGGTGACGACCGAACGTGACGACCGAACGTGACGACCGAACGTGACGACCGAACGTGACGACCGACCGTGACGACCGAACGTGACGACCGAACGTGACGACCGAACGTGACGACCGACCGTGACGGCGTCGGCGCGTGTGCTCAGTCGCCGACGCGATCGCGCCAAGCGGCCTCGCGGTCGTACCGGCGGGCGCGATCGAGAAGTTGCTCACGGAGTGGGCGCGGTTCGTCGGCATCGGGGACCAGGACGAACGCATCGCCACCGACGACATCGACCGGGAACCGCTCGAGCTTGGCCGATGAGCCGATGTGGCTGCCATCGTCGACGCGGTAGCGCCAGAAGTGCAGCGGGCAACTGAGCACGCCCCGGTGGACCCAACCACCCTCCAGCGGCGCGTCCTGGTGCACGCATCGGTTCCGGTAGGCGCGGATCTCATCGCCGACCCGGATCACGACGACACGCCCGTCACCGACCGCCACGCAGGTCGTGTCCGAGATGGCGGTGATCGGGCCGATCGGGATGCGCACGTCAGGCGGCCCCGACGGCCCCGCGATGGCCGAGCCGTCGCGACACGGTCGCGGCGACCTCCATCGTGACCTGGGCCAACTGGAGCTCGTGCGGTTCGAGACGTTCCGCCGGACCGGCGACGCTGATCGCAGCCACGGCGCGACCCGAGATGTCGCGGATCGGCGCCGCCACCGAGATGACCCCCGCTTCGGACTCGCGTCGGTTCACCGCATACCCGCGCCGTCGCGACTCGGCGAGGTCGGCCCGCAGCGCGACGTGACCGGTGATGGTGTGGGGCGTCTTCGACGTGAGCGTCCAGCCCTTCAACACCCGTTCGAGCTGGTCGGGCGCCAAACACGCGAGCAACGCCTTGCCGCACCCGGTGGAGTGGGCGGAGTTGCGACGACCGACCTCGAGGAACAGGCGCAGGGTGTTGGGGCTGTCGAGGCGCTCCACGTACACGACCTCGCGGCCGTCGAGCACGGCGACCTGGACCGTCTCCCCGGTGCGGTTGCGCAGCTCGGTCATCGGTGACAACACCGCCTCGTGGAGGTCCATGCTCTGAGCGGCCGCCGCCATGTCGAAGACGGCGAGACCGAGCCGATACCGACCCGAGCTTCCGTCCTGCTCGAGCAGGCCCTCGTCGGTCAGGGTGGCGAGAAGGCGGTGGGCGGTCGACTTGGCGATGCCGAGGCGGCGCGCCAGATCGCTGACGCCCCATTCGCGCTCCGACGGGGTGAACGCCTTGAGGACCCGAGCAGCGTTGGCCACCGACCCGAGCGTGGCCGAGCGAGAGACGCCGTCCTTGTTCACGACCACGACTGTACGCAGATGTTCCGCTCCGTGGGACATCTTCCCAGTATGCGGAACGATGTCCCTACCGTCACGGGCATGGGGTTGCTCCGGTTGTCACACGTCGACATCAGCGCACCCGACCTCGAGCTCGCCGCCGCCTACTACACCCAGGTGCTCGGTCTCGACCTGGTCGAACGCACGAGTGGCGAGGGCGGTGAGCGCTTGTTCCTCAAGTGCTGGGACGAGCGGGATCACCACTGCCTGTCGATCCGCTACGACCCGCGGGTCGGCATCGACCGGTTCTCGTTCAAGGTCGAGTTCGAGGACGACCTGGACGATCTCGAGGCCAGGGTCGAGCGCTATGGGTTCGCCGTCGAGCGGATCAGCAAGGGCGAGGAGGTCGGCCAAGGTGAGTCGATCCGCTTCGAGACCCCGTCGGGTCACGAGATGGAGCTGGTTCACGACATCACCAAGGTCGGCGGCCGTCTCCCGCTGATCAATCCGTGGCCGGTGCCGCAGGGGCTCGTCGGTATCGCGCCGCCGCGTCTCGACCACGTGCTCATCCACGCCGAGGAGGTGAACGAGATGACGCACTTCATGCAGACCTGTTTCGACATGTACCTGACGGAGCAGGTGCTCACGAACGAAGGCCACATGATGGGTGCCTTCCTGCAACGCTCCGGCCGACCTCACGACATCGCGATCATCCAGGGCCCCAACGGCGCCCTCCACCACTTCTCGTTCTGGCTCGACGACTGGGACCACGTGCGCCGCGCCGCCGACATCCTGGCCTACAACGCGATCTCGATCGACATCGGGCCGACCCGTCACGGCATCACCAGGGGCAACACGATCTACTTCTTCGACCCGATGGGGACCCGCAACGAGGTGTTCACCGGGGGCTACAGGGCGGACCCCGACTTCCCGACGATCACTTGGACCGAGGACAACCTCGGTCGAGCGATCTTCTACTACGAAGGAAAGGACAACGGTCGCTTCCTGACCGTCCACACATGAACCGTCACGAACGGGGCCGGACCCCGAACGAAACGTTGGGGAGCTCGCGCTGATGGCGGGGATCCTGCGGCTGTCGCACGCCGAGGTCCGGGTGCCCGATCTCGAGCTCTCGCTGGCCTACTACGTGGAAGTGGTCGGTCTCGTCGAGGTCGAGCGCACCGCCGATCGGGTGTACCTCAAAGGATGGGACGAGCACCAACACCACTCGCTCATCCTCGCCACGGCACCGACGTACGGGTTGGACAGCATCGGCTTCAAAGTGCAGGACGTCAGCGATCTCGACGACCTCGCCGCGCGGGTCGAAGCATCCGGTGTCGCGACGACCCGCCACGCGCCGGGTGAGCTCGCTCAGGGTTCGGGCGACATCGTCCGCTTCCGGTCACCGAGCGGGCACACGATCGACCTCGAGCACGGCCAGTTGCAGGTCGGCAACGGCATTCCGAAACTCAACCCGCCGGTGGGCCCCGACTCGCTGAAGGGTATGGCGCCGCCACGCATCGACCACATCTTCTTGATGTGCGAGGACGTCGATGGCGTCACCGACTTCTTCCGCGACGTCCTCGGATTCCGCATGACCGAACAGATCCTCGCCGACGACGGATACCAGCTGGCCTCATTCCTGGAGCGCGACCACTCGACCCACGACATCGCATTCCTCACCGGCCCCGACGGCGGATTCCATCACGTCGCCTACTGGGTCGACGACTGGAACGAGTTGCGCAAGGGCGCCGACACCTGCGCCTACCACGGTGTGACGGTCGACGCCGGCCCGACCCGGCACGGCGCCACCCGCGGCTGTGGGCTGTACTTCTTCGACCCCGCCGGGAATCGCAACGAGATCTACACCGGCGGCTACTGGTTCGATCCCGACGACGAACCGACCACCTGGACCGAGAGCGAGATGGGTCGTGCGATCTTCTACTACCACGGCAAGCTCAACCCACAGTTCATGACGGTGCACTCATGAGGGGCGGCCCGCGTCGGACAACGTGCGCGACCGCAAGTGAGCGACGATGACCGACTCCGACATCCGCATCGACGCGCCGCTGTACCTCGCCAGGTATCGCGAGCAGGAATCGGCCAAAGCGCGGACCGGCGATGCCCCCACCGACGTACCCGACGAGACATTGCCGCTCTATCTGCGCCGTTTCCGCGACCGGGCGGCGTCGGCACCGTCCACGACCTCGGACACCCCGCTGTGGCAGCGCAGCAGCCTCGAGATGCAGCGAGCGCTCACGGAGGACAATCGCAACAAGGAGATCGCCGCCCCACCCGAAGCGATCCCCACGATGGCGAACGATGTCTTCCTCATTCGCCACGGCGAGACGCAGGGCTACTCGACCGACTCCGGGCTGACGCCACAGGGAGCCTGGCAGGCGCACACCTACGGTCACACGATGGCCAAACGCCTGCGCAGCGGTGAGACCGTCGTGCTCCGCCACGCCGACACGAACCGGGCTCGCGAGACCGCCGAGCACATCCATCTCGGGCTCGTCGACGGGTTGGCCCAGTTCGAGAAGGAGATCACCATCCACGTCCCGGAGCCGATGGACGAGTTCCGGAACTTCCAGTTCGTCTCCCCGACGGGCTTGAAGGACGTGACCGCCGCGTACCGCGAGTACTACGCCGTACGCGAGCAGTACGAGCGCGCCGACACCGGCGACCGTCCGTTGTGGCTGGTCGAGATGGACCGCTTCTGGAAGCTGCAGATGGCCGGTGGCGATCCGATCGAGAAGTGGCTCACCACCCCGATGATGCACTTCGAGCCGCCGTCGATGACCGTGCGCCGGTTCTGGGCCGGCATCAACTCGCTGTGCGACGAGTTCCCGGGTGCCCGTCTGATGATCGCGACCCACTCGGGCTGCATCCGAGCGTTCGCCGTGCACGCACTCGGGTACGACCCGGGTGAGCCGTACAACACCGAACACGTCCGTGCGAAGATCTTCCGGGGCCGCAAGGACGCGCTGGTCAGCTACCGCAATCGTGTCCAGGAGATCTGCGTGCCGAACATCAACGACCTACCCGTCTGGAACACCACGGAGAACTGGCAGCCGCCGACCCTGCCGAAGCACGAGGAGGCTTCATCATGATGACCCAGGAGCAGAACGACGAACTGACCCGAGTGGGCCCGGGCACGCCGATGGGCGCGGTGCTCCGGCACTACTGGTACCCGGTGTGCTTCGAGCGCGAGCTCGACGAGTTCCCCGTCAAGCAGGTGCGCCTGCTGGGCGAGGACTTCGCCGCCTTCAAGACCCCCGACGGTCAGTACGGCATCGTCGCCGAGAAGTGCCCGCATCGCGGCGCGTCGCTGGTCTACGGCATCGTCGAGGACGGCGGGATCCGTTGCGGCTACCACGGCTGGAAGTTCGACCACGGCGGCAACTGCACCGAGATCCTCGCCGAGCCCGACTCGTCGCCAGCCTTCCGGGCCAACGTCTGCACCAAGGCCGGAAAGGCGCAGGTGCTCGGTGGGTTGGTCTGGGCCCATATCGGCGACGGCCCGGCTCCGGAGCTGCCGCGGTACGAGGCGTACGTGATGGAGGGGGTCCGCGACGTCGGCCACTCGATGCTGCCGTGCAACTGGCTCCAGATCATGGAGAACGCGGTCGACCCCTATCACGTCGAGGCGCTGCACGGGAACTACTTCGAATTCATCGCCGAGTGGAAGGGCTTCGAGATGCCCTCGGCGTTCAAGAACAAGCACGTCAAGGTCGGCTTCGATCCATTCGAGCACGGCATCATCAAGCGCCGTCAACTCGTCGGACAGACCGAGGAGGATGACGACTGGAAGATCGGCCATCCCCTCGTGTTCCCGTACAAGATGTGGGTGGGGGGCAACGGTGTGTTCCAGATGCAGATCCGAGTGCCCGTCGACGACACCCACACGTGGATGCTCTTCTACACCGTGCACGCCCCAGAGGGCGCCGATCCGCACGAGCAGATGTACCCCATCGACTACGAGTACGAGTGGATCGACGAACGGGGCGACTTCATCGTCGACTACATCGAGGGTCAGGACATCATGGCCTGGGTGACGCAGGGCCAGATCGCCGATCGCACGATCGAGAACATCACCAAGAGCGACGTGGGTGTGATCGCGATGCGGCGGATGTACCGCGACCAGATCGAGGCGGTCAGGGAGGGGCGCGATCCGATTGCCGTGGTCCGCGAACCCCACGACGTGATCGAGCTCCCGCTCGAGCGCTTCAAGTTCGGGCGGGGTGCGGAGTTCGCCACGCAGTGGATCGACCGGGGATCGATGAAGTACAGCCCGCAGGCGGACGATCTGAAGAAGCTGCACATCCAGGCGTGGGCCAACCGTGAGGGAGCACCCGAGACGAAGACGGCGCCCGGGCAGTGAGCCTCGTACACGAGCATCTCGATCATCGCTACTGGGCGAGGTACCTGCAGCGAGCGGTCGACGATCGACTCGAGGTGCAGGGAATCGGCGCCCAGATCGGTGAGCTCTCACTCAGCGACGCCTACCTCGTCCAGGACACGTTGGTCGCGGAGCGGTTGTTCGCGGGCGATTCGTTGGCCGGCGCCAAGCTCGGTCTCACCTCGAAGGCCAAGCAGGAGCAGATGGGCGTCGACGAGCCGGCGTACGGGTGGGTGCTCGCGTCCTCGGCCCACACCGGGTCGGCCGACATCGCGGTCGCCGATCTCATCCATCCGCGGGTCGAACCGGAGTTCGTGTTCGTGATGGGTGACGAACTGGCCGGACCGGACTGCACGGCTGATCAGGTGCTCGATGCGACCGAACGTGTCGTGGGCGGGATCGAGGTGATCGATTCTCGCTACGAGGCGTTCAAGTTCACGCTTCCCGACGTGATCGCCGACAACACGTCGGCTGCCGCGGTCGTCGTCGGAGGCGCAGGCGTCGCCCCGCGCGACGTCGATCTCACACGGGTGACCTGCACGTTCACCGTCGACGGCGAGGAACAGGGAACCGCCACGGGCGCCGCACTGCTCGGCGACCCGGCCGAGTGCGTTGCGATGCTGGTCCGCCACCTCGCACGCTCCGATCGCGGGCTGGCCGCAGGGTGGATCGTGATGGCCGGGGCGCCGCTCGGTGCCGTCCCGCTCGGCGTGGGAACCGTCGCGGTCGCGAGCTACAGCCACTTCGACGACGTCACGGTTCGCGGTGTCTGATCGGTGACTGGGAGGGTCGGTCGATGCCGCTGGTGAACGTGACGATGGCTCGGGGACGAACCCCCGAGCAGAAGGGCAAGATGCTCAGGGCGATCGCCGACGCGATCCATGACTCGATCGGAGCGCCGCGCGACTCGATCCGGGTCTGGGTCACGGAGGTCGAGAACACCGACTTCCTGGCCGGGACGGAGATCCTCGCCGACAAGCAGAATCGACTGGCGACGACCCGTCAGCAACAGGAGCAGCAACAGCAATGAGCGTCGACCCGGCACTGATCCAGCAGGCCGCCGATCGGTTGTGGGAGGCGGACCTCTCTCACATGCCGATCCCGCCGATCCGCGAACTGCTGGGCACCTCGACCGACATCGATGTCGGCTATGAGGTCCAGCAGGTCAACTACGAACGGTCGTTGGCCGCCGGGCGTCGCGTGTCGGGCCGCAAGATCGGCGTGACCTCCAAAGCCGTGCAGGAGCAGATCGGCGTCGACCAGCCCGACTTCGGCACGCTGTACGTCGACACCGAGTACGGCGACGGGATCGAGATCCCCGCCGGACGCATGATCCAGCCGCGCGCCGAAGCCGAGGTCGCCCTCGTGATCGGCCGCGAGCTGAATCGTGCTCCCCATGGCTTCGTGGAGATCGTCCGCGCGGTCGAGTTCGCCGTGCCGTCGATCGAGGTGGTCGACAGCCGGATCGAGGACTGGAACATCAGCATTGTCGACACCGTCGCCGACAACGCGAGCTGCGGTGTGTACGTCGTCGGTTCCCGACCGATGCCGTTGAGCTCGTTCGACATCCGCACGGTGCCCATGTCGATGACGATCAACGGTGATGAGGTGTCGACCGGTGTGGGAGCGGCCTGTCTCGGCAATCCGATCCACGCTGCCCGGTGGCTTGCGGACGTGCTCTGCGAACGAGGCATCCCGCTCCAACCGGGCGACGTGTTGATGACCGGGGCGCTCGGACCGATGAAGCCGCTGGCCGTCGGTGATCTCGTCGTCGCCCACTTCGGCGAGCTCGGCATGGTCACCACCCGTCTCGCCGACGAGTGAGCAGCCGCGCCGCGGGGCACCCGGCGAATGCCGCCGCCGGCCTCGTCACACCTGCTCGAGCTGCAGCGTGGCGACCGCGACGACGCCGTTGATGTGCGGTGCCGGCATTCGCAGTGCGACGCCCATGTCGACGAGGGCCCGAAGCTGGCGCACGGTCATCGATCCGTCGACCTGCGCGACGGCGGCCATGCGATGCAGGAAGCCCTGCTTGCCGTGGGGCGTGAGCTCGTTTGCGAGTCGCCCGAGACGATCGGCCGTGTCGATGTCGTCGAGTCCGACGAGATCGGCTCGGAACGTGTCGGCGTCGTAGCCGAGTCCGTTGGCGACGACGGTCTGGATCGCGGCGTCCTGCATGGTGGCGCTCGGTACGCCTCCGGCAGCTCGTACGATCGTCGCGACCGAGTGTCGGAGCGCCTCGTCGAGGTACATGGCGAGCACCTCGCTGGTGGGGATGTCGAGCACACCCAGGTCGCACCGGTAGTCGCACTCGTCGCACCGGACGACCTGCTCGAGTGTCGCCAGAGGAACGATGGGGAGCTCCATCACCGTGAACCACCGTTGCGGTTCGATCACGGCGCCACCGCGATCGAGACCGCAGCGTGGGCACACGAACGCTGCGTTCCGGATCGTACGATTCCGGACCTCGATTGCCCAGATGCGGTTCATCTTCGTCGCTCCTTCCAGCTGCACGATGCGGCTGTGCTCCGATCATCGTCGGCGCACACGGGGCGCTTGATGGACCCTGACCGAGTCTTGAGCAACCTCGTCAGCACGGCGTCAAGAACATTGTCAGCGCGTCACGGCTCGGTCATGTCGCGACGATGAGCACCGAACAGGGAGCGTGGTGGGCGAATCCAACTCGAAACGCTGCCGAGGAGTCGTCTGGGGCCCGTCGTCCCTCGGTTGCCGACCACGATCACGTCGGCGTCTGCATGGTGACGATCTCGTCCGTCGGCGGGGCCACGACGACGTGACTCCCACACGCCCGGACCGGATGCAGTGGTACGACGATGCAGTGGTACGACGATGCAGTGGTACGACGATGCAGTGGTACGACGATGCAGTGGTACATGGCCTTCCTGTCGCGTCGGCCGTCCCCCACGGCCCGGCCGACGCCACGACCGTGGAGACCGCCACCGCCGTCGACGACGGTCTGTGTCGGATGACCGCGTTCAGCGACTACCGTCGCAGTGTGCGGCGGTACCGCGGTTTCATGGTGGACAGTGCGCGTTGGGAGCGATTCGAGTTCCGCACCGACGACATCGTGATCACCACGCCGTCGAAGTGCGGGACGACCTGGTTGCAGAACATCGTCGGCATGCTGGTCCTCGGTCGCGCCGATCTCGGCGAGCCGCTCAGTCTCATCTCGCCGTGGCTCGACATGCTCAACCGGTCCGAGGACGAGGTGTTCGGCCTGCTCGAGCGTCAGCATCACCGACGGTTCATCAAGACGCACACCCCACTCGATGGCATCCCGTTCCATGGGTCGGTGACCTACCTCACCATCGTCCGCCACCCACTCGACGCTGCGCTCTCGAATCACGATCACGCAGCCAACGCGATCGCCGAGCGCGTGGTCGAGGCGCGTCTGGCGGTGGGCGGTGACATCGAACGTTCGTCGCGAGAGGTCCCGACCGACCCGGCGGAGATGTTGCTGTGGTTCATCGACCACGACGAACAACCGACGGGGAGCGGGCCGTACGGTCTGTCCGATCTCTGCCACCAGGTCCGGACGTACTGGTCGGAGCGGCACCGACCGAACGTCCACCTCTTTCACTACTCGGACCTCTGGGACGATCTCGACGGCGAGATGCGTCGTGTCGCGAGGATCCTCGGCGTCGAACCTGATCAGCCCTGGTGGGCGGAGGTCGTCGCAGCCGCCACCCTGGATTCGATGCGCAGCCGGGCCGACCGGACCGCGCCGGAAGCTCACCGCGAGTGGTGGCGCTCGGCAGCCGACTTCTTCGCGTCCGGTGGCACGCGGAGCTGGCGGTTGCTCCTCGGCGATTCCGAGCTCGACCACTTCGATCGGCGGCTGCGGCAGCTCGCCGGTGACGCATCCGACTGGGTGCTGCGCGGCCGCGAGGCTCTCGACGCCGTCGACGCCGTCGACGCCGTCGACGGCGTGTGATTCGTCACTCGATCCGGTACGGAAGCAACCGCTCGTAGAGCGGCATCGCCGCCTCGTAGGCGTCGACGACGCTCGGCAACAGGTCGATCTGCTTCGGGCTGTACGGCTGCCAGCCGGTCGACCGATGGACGCCGTCGTACCAGTGCGGAGCCCAGACTCCGTCCTCGGGCTTCGGGCCGGCGGGCCACGACAGCATGGCGATGTCGAACTCGACCCCGACCCGGCGACACAGCTCGGCCAGAACTCGACGCGGATCGGCCAAGAGCACCGCGGAGTCGATCACGAGCGGTTCCTCTCCGGCGCCGATGAGGGTGTCGAGGATCTCCGTCATCTCGGGGAAGCCGGTGTCGGCGAGGGTGGCGTCCGGGATGTGGACCTGGAACGACGTCAGCATGTCGTGGGGATCGCGGGTGAGAAGCACGTTGCGGCATCGCGACAGGAACGATCGATCGAGGTCGACGAGATGCTTCGCCATCTGCTTGAAGAACACGACGGGTGTGTCGTAGTCGCCGAGGATCACGTCGCGTACGACGGCGTCGCCATCGGAGTCCTGCACGGCCAGGACGTCGGCCGCTCCGGGATGCCGGCGCCCGGAGACCCGGAGATAGTGCGCATACAGCGGCTCGTCGACGACGGTCGTGTCGCCCCGCTCCCGCCACGAGTACATCAGGGCCGTCGAGAGGTTGCGAGGGCTCGACCAGACGTTGATCCGCAGTGTCATCGGGGTCTGCCCGACCGTTGGAGCACGTCGGCGTCGAACGCGGATCGATACAGGGACGCGAGTCGGCTCGTCATCGGGCCCGGCACTGCTCCGTCGCCGATCCTGCGCCCGTCGACCTCCCTCACCGGGGTGAGTCCGCCGAACGTTCCCGTGACGAACGCCTCGTCGGCGGCATGGACGTCGCCGAGCGTGAACGGCGCTTCGTGGGTCGCGATCCCGGCTGCCCGCGACTGCTCGAGCACGACGGCTCGAGTGACGCCGGGAAGGTTGTACTGCCCGGTCGACGTCCAGAGCTCGCCGGCCCGCACGACGAAGAAGTTGGTTGCGTTGCACGTTGCGACCGCACCCGTGGGGTCGAGCATGAGGGCTTCGTCCGCTCCGGCTCGCGTCGCCTGGATGAGCGCGATCACCTCGTGGAGCTTCGAGTGGCAGTTGAGTCGTTGGTCGAGGGTGTCGGGAGGCGGCCTCCTCACGGTCGCCGTGAAGAGGGTGATGCCACCGTCGGTGACCGACGGATCGGCTCGCTTGTGTTCGGCGATGATCACGATGTTCGGTCCCCCCACGCAGTTCGATGGGTGCTGTGAAGGTGTCGTCTTGTCGCCCCGAGTGATCATCAGTCGCACGTGCACACCGTCGTGCATGGCGTTCCGGTCGACGGTTGACCGGAGCGCTCGCACGATGTCGTCTCGGGAACCGATGTCGAGGTCGACTGCCCTCGCCGCGCCGAACAGCCGATCGAGGTGACGGTCGAGGAACGCGAACTGACCCTCGTGCAGACGGATTCCCTCCCAGATGCCGTCGCCGACGAGGAACCCGCTGTCGAAGACCGAGATCCTCGCCTCGTCGCGGTGGAAGAAGACACCGTTGATGTAGATCATCACGTCGGCGTTGCGTTCGTCGGCGACGGCAGCGTGGGTGCTCCTGGTCACGGTCATGGTCGCACGGTAGTCGTGCGCTCTGATGCCGCGGGCCGGCCTGGAACGACGCGTCAACCGATCAGCGCACCGGCTCGAACCAGCCCACCGACACCGGCACCCCGGGGGAGCACATGGTGTGCAGCGCGCCGCTCGGAGCGGGGAGTCCGGCTGCGACGATCAACTGCTCGTCGACGAACGGATCGATCGCCTGGTGGAGAGGCCACGCCGGATGATGGACGCGCCCGTACAGCGGCCGACCGCGCCGCGTGGTGACCAGTGCCCAGCGGGCGCTCAGAAAATCCGCGAGGTCGTCCGGAACGATCGGATCGCCGACGCCGTACTCGATCGTTGCGGACGCGCCGCGCGGTGACGGCCACCGGCGATCGACGTCGTACCGGTGCCGGACGGGATTCCCGTCGACGAGCGTGTGGGTCGCCTTCGCCCAGCAGTAGGGGAGTGAGAACAGGGTGCGTGCCACGGCGACGATGACGGAACGCGGAACGTCGAGGGACCAGAACCACACCGCTCGCCGTCCGAGTTCGTCGACCACATAGGTTCGAACGTTCACCTCGACGAACGTGCCGAGCCACGGCATCGGCGGCGTCGGTCCCACACGGACTCGACGCATCACGAACGGGATCAGGCCCACCCAGGCGGCCCCGTCGAAGGTGTCGACGCGAACGCCCGCAGGAAGGGTCGCCTGCACGACCTCGGGGTCGTATCGCCAGTGGAAGTAGGCGAGGTCGGTCCACTCCTGCCGCAGCACCGTGCGGCGCCCGAGAGGCGGTGGACTCGCCGTGACGGGCTCGGTGGGGTGGGGCTCGGGCACACCGCAAGATTCGCAGATCGTCGCCGTCGCTGCCTCGTGGAGCCCGGCTCGCCTCCGTACGGACGGGAACTCAGTCGCCGGACACGATGCGATGCGGGCCCGACCCGGGTACTGCCTCGTCGGCCCAGATCTCCCAGTAACGGCCGAGCCGTGCGGTGAACCGCTTGGGTCGCTCGGCGTACAGGCGCATGCCGAGCGAGATCGCAGCGTGTTCGAGCTCGCGGCGCCGATCGTCGGTCAGGTCCGACAACGGAGCGAGGTCCCACGCACCGTCGAGACCGGCGTCGCCACTTCTCATCCACTCGGCGAGGAGGTCGAGATCGTGCGACGAACCGAGGACTCCTGACAGGTCGTGGAAGGCATCCGCGAGCGGATCGAGGATGGACGGGGCGGTCGGACCAAGCAGCTGGAGTTGGTGCCAGGTGTACTTGGCCGACTTGCGCCAACGATGGAATTGCCGACCGGTCGGACGAACCTGCGTGAGCGCGAGCGCGCTGCGTCCGCGCCGATAGGTCGCAGTGAGGCCTGGTCCGATGGCGTCCCAATCCGTCGCCTGCAACGAGATCGTGTCGATCCGCTCGCCGAGCCGGGTGAGGTGCTCTCGCGCTGTGGCGATCCGGTCGCCGTGGTCGTCGTCGTTGGGTGGTGTCTCCGCTCGGCTTCGGCGCTCTCTCAGCATCGACTCGACCGCTTCGACCACAGCGCGGGCAGCGTCGTCTTGGGCCGCGCTGGCGACGAGCGAGACGAATGTCTCGTGTGCGGCGGCGGAATCGCGCAGGTACGACAGCTTGCTCGCCGCATCGCGTGCGCCTGCGTTGACGGCGCGGTAGTCGCCCTCGTCCATCACTGGTCGAACGAGCCGGACGAGACCCCTGATCCGCTTGCAGCGCTTCCGGCAGTCGTGGATCGCTTCGGTACGATCAACGCCCAGTCCGTCGTCGAGGTCGGCGATCGCTGCGTCGATCTCCTCGTGCGCGATCCGGCGCACTGCGGCGGTCACCGTCTCGTGTGGTTCGATCCGATACGCCATCGTCAGCGGTGTACCGGGCGGTGGTCGCGTGGGAGCGGGCGTGCCGGCACGGTTCAGTCCGCCCGCCGACGGTGTTCGATCTCGCGGCGCCGCAGCTCGCTCGCCTGGACGCCGCCGATCCCCCAGCCCTCCGGGAACACCTCGTTGATGCGCAGCCGTGTTCGCTCGATCGGGCAGCCCACCACCTCGGCGACGAGCGCTGGGATGCGTTCGACGAGGGCCCGGTGCTGCTCAGGTGGGCGACCGCGGAACAGGTCGAGGGTGATGAAGGGTGCCTGGACACCCGACTCGGCGATCGGCACCCCACCGACCGCGAACGAGTCGGCCGGGACCTCGTGGACCTGGGTGCGGACACGTGCGATGTCGGATTCGATGATCTCCGCGAACAGCTCGGCCGTTCGAACCAGCAGCTCGCGCTTCAGGTCGTCGGGGACCGGGCCGGCGAGATCGACGCGCAGGAAGGGCACCGGCGCTCCTCCGTCAGCCGATCCCGCGCCGACGACCGGCGTCGAGAGACAACGTCGAGCCGTGCAGCGCGGCGGCCTCCGGTGCGAGCAGGATGCCGACCGCCCATGCGACCTCGTCGATCGTGGTGAGCCGACCGAGCGGCGATCCGGATCGGTACTCGTCGAGCACCTGCTCGGCGGTGGCGCCGTCGCCGCGGCCGTCGGCGGTGCGTTGGGCGATGCCGGTCATACGTGGAGATTCGACCGGACCCGGTGCGACGAGGTGCACCGTGACCCCGTGGGGCCCCCACCGGTCGGCGAGGCTGCGAACGAAGTTGCCGAGCGCTGCGTTCGCCATGCCCGCCAGCGGTGCCGCAGGCGAGGGTTCGAAGCCGTAGTGGCCGCCGAGTACCACGATCCGGGATCCCTCGGTGAGGTGATCCTGGACGCCGCGAATGAGCCGCACGAATCCGCCGATCTTGGTGTCGATCCCGCGTGCGATCTCGTCGCCGGTGATGGTGTCGATGTTGCCGCTGCCGGGCAGCCCGGCCGCCTGCACGAGCATACGCACCGGGCCGTCGACGATCGTGTCGAGGGCGGCGGTGATGCCGTCGTCGGCGAGGTCACCTCGGAGCGGGATCACGCCGTCGTCATCGGAGGTCAGCCGATCGAGGTCGGCCGACGAGCGAGCGATCGCGACGACCACCAGCCCCTCGGCGCGGAGTCGGTGCACGATCGCCGAACCGAGAGCGCCGGTGGCTCCGGCGACGACGGCGTACTCAGACACCCGCAGCCTGCTCGGCCTGGAGTTCGGCCGCGATCGAGATGATCTGGTCCTCCTGGCCGCCGACGAGCTGATGCTCACCGCAGCGCATCAAGATGTCGGCACCCCGGACGCCGTACTGCTCGGCGGCGCGGTAGGCGTGCCGGAGGAAGCTGGAATAGACGCCAGCGTAGCCCATCACCAGAGCCAGCCGGTCGATCGTGCACTCGGTGTCCATGACGGGCCGCACGACGTCCTCGGCGGCGTCCATCAGAGCGAGCACGTCGATCCCCGTCGTGATGCCGAGTCGTTCACACACGGCAGCGAACACCTCGTTGCGAGTGTTGCCGGCGCCGGCGCCGAAGCCGCGGGTCGAGCCGTCGATCTGCACCGCGCCGGCGCGAACGGCGAGCAGCGAGTTGGCGACCGCGATGCCGAGGTTGTCGTGCCCGTGGAAGCCGACCTGGCCGTCGTCTCCGACTTCGGCGACGACGGCGGCGACCCGCTCGGTGACCTCGTCCATGATCATCGCGCCCGCCGAGTCGACGACGTATGGGCACTGACAGCCGGCGTCGATCATGATGCGTGCCTGCTCGGCCAGCTTCTCGGGCGACACCGAGTGGGCCATCATCAAGAAGCCGACCGTCTCGAACCCGAGCTCCCGGGCCAGCCCGAAGTGCTGGATCGCGATGTCGGCCTCGGTGCAATGCGTCGCCACACGCACGATCGAGACGCCTGCATCGCGACAGGCGCGCATGTCGTCCATCGTGCCGATCCCCGGCACCATCAAGGCGGCGATCTTGGCCTGCTGCGCGGTCTCCACTGCGGCGCGCATCAGGATGCGCTCGTCCACGAGCGAGCGCCCGTAGTTGAACGACGACCCGCCGAGGCCGTCGCCGTGGGTGACCTCGATCACGGGCATACCGGCGGTGTCGAGCGCGGCGACGATGTCGCGCACGTGCTGCTCGGTGAACTGGTGTCCCTTGGCGTGCGATCCGTCGCGCAGCGCCGAGTCGGTCATCCGGATGTCGAGGGTGTCGGAGTACGTCATCAGCGACCTCCCACGGACGTGCTGGCGTTCATGTGTCGGGCGATCTGGTTGCCGACCTGTGTCGCGGCCGCGGTCATGATGTCGAGGTTGCCGGCGTAAGGCGGGAAGAAGTCTCCGGCGCCCTCGACCTCGACGAACACGGCGACCCGATGGGTGCCGTCGGGGGTTGCGGAGAACTGTGGGTCGACCGTGAGCCGGTAGCCCGGCACGTAGGTCTGCACGTAGGCGGCGACCTCTCGAATCGATGCCGTGATCGCATCGTGGTCTGCGTCGTCGGGGATCTGGCAGAAGATCGTGTCGCGCATGATCAGCGGCGGCTCCGCAGGATTCAGCACGATGATCGCCTTGCCGGACCCGACGCCGCCGCACGCCTCGATCGCGGCGCTCGTCGTGCGGGTGAACTCGTCGATGTTGGCCCGTGTGCCGGGGCCGGCCGACCGGGATGCGACCGTTGCGACGATCTCGGCGTAGGGCACGTCGACCACCCGGCTGACGGCGTGCACCATGGGGATCGTCGCCTGACCGCCGCACGTGACCATGTTGACGTTCATCACGTCGAGGTGTTCGGTCAGATTGACCGGCGGAACGACGTACGGCCCGATCGCAGCGGGCGTCAGATCGATCGCCCGGATGCCGGCATCCAGGTAGCGGGGTGCGTTGCCGGCGTGGATGTAGGCGCTGGTCGCCTCGAACACCAGGTCCGGGAGATGAGGTCGGGCGAGGAGCCAGTCGACCCCGCCGTGAGATGCCTCGATGCCGAGACCGCGAGCTCGAGTGAGTCCTTCCGAGTTGGGGTCGACGCCGACCATGTAGATCGGTTCGATGTGCTCCGACCGGAGCAGCTTGTAGAGCAGATCGGTGCCGATGTTGCCCGACCCGACGATCGCAGCGGTTCGCATGGTGGCAGTCTCCCGCGTTCGTCCCGCTCCGCGGAACTCGGTCCCGCATGGGGGAACGCCTCGCCGCTGGGGTCGATGATCTCGCGCGGGTCGTTCGTTGCTGGTCCCGTGACCGTCCGTGACCGTCCGTGACCGTCCGCGACCGTCCGTGACCGTCGGTCAGGTCTTCCTCGAGCGGTGCGGCTGTGCCGTGTGGGCGCCGCTCGGTTGCTGGGCGTGATCGCTCCCCGAACGGCTCTGGTGGGCAGCAGCGGCCATCGTGCCGTCGCCCGAGGTTCGATAGGTCGGTCGGCGAGTGATCGCGAAGAGGGCCGCACCGGCCATGAGCGTGGCGACCGCCGGCACCAAGATGCCGATCCTCGGACTTCCGGTGCGAGGGAGCACGGCGGACGACCCGACCGTCGACGTGGTCGGTGCCGGTGGTTGCGTCGTGTCGGGCGGTACGGCTCGTTCCGCGGACAGCTCGAAGATGCAGATGCCTTCCAGGGCGTCGGTGACCTCGGCGAGGCACGCGGTCGTGACGTCCGGTTCGACGCCGATGGCGCTGATGTCGACGACGTCGGGGACCCCGCCCAGCGTGAGGCGGTAGATGCCGTTCGGCACGCCGGGGCAGTCCGCGCGTCCTGCGTGCGTCGGCGACGGGATCCGGGGGTCGGCGGGGATCTCGACGATGCCGATGACGCTGCAGGAGTCGCTCACGTCGAGTCCGTCCTCGCGTACGGCGACGAGCTCGAGACCGTCGGTCCACGAGGGGGCGAGCGGATCCCAGATCCTGATGTCGGCCGACAGCGGAGCGGCGAGGTAGTCGACGAAGCAGTTCCAGATCGGGGCCTGCTCCGTCAAGACGATCGCCCCGGGGCCGCCCGCGCCGTCCGCTCCACCTGCTCCGACATCTCCGCACGCCATCGAGCCCCGGTACCCCATGGGCGGTATCAGCTCGGCGCTGTACTCACCCACGGCAAGACCGCTGCACCAACGTTGGGTCCGTCCATACACCTCGTCGGGTTCACACTCCGACGAGAGGGTGTTGCCGGCACCGTCACGCAGAACGAGGTCGATGGGTGCGGGACGATCGTCGGCGAGCAGCAGGGGAGCGTCCGCGTCGAGCAGGACGGCCGGCGAGGAAGCCCACAGATCACAGACCCAGCCGTTGAGCGGCGACGCCCACGGGATCTGGGGCGTTTGCGTGGTCGTACCGAGCGCGTCGCCGCAGGTGACCGCGGTCAGCACCTCTGCAGGGATCGGCTCGACCAGTCCCACCCGATAGTTGAATCCGTCGGGCAGGTCGTCGCAGCGGAGCACCGGACCACCGCTCTGTGATGTCTCGAGCGGTGCGGGTTCGCAGTACGTGTCCGTGATCTCGACATCGCCGGACCAGAGCCCGGCCCGCAGCGCTCCCTCGATCGAGGGTGGTGCGATCAGCTCGATCGCGATCGTCCTCTGCTCCGGGACCTGGCCGTCGGCTGCGCCCTGCGACGAGCCGACGACGAGCAGGACCAGACCGAGGCCCAGAACCGGATGTGCTCGCCGCGGCCGCACCCGATGCCGGGGTGATCCGGTAGATCGCGCTGCATCGATCGTGGGCGTCGTCACGCAGTGATCTTCGCGCAAGCGCGCGTCGTGGTCGCACGACGGTCGCGGACACGTCCCCGTGTCGTCGCATTCGCCCCCACGATCAGGCGGCCGCGGGCGGTCACCCCCGCCGACGTCGGGATGGTCGGCGCCACGCCGAGCGGTCCGGTTCCCGTCGAGTGTGTGCCCGACATCACGACCGATCTGCGCCGTGGTCGGCGGTTGGTCGTCGCGATCTCGAACCATGTCCGGTACGGTCGTCGATGTGACGAGTGTCGATCGGCGCGGCACCATCGGCGACGGTTCGCAGCAGCAGCTCGTGGGCGCCCGATCCCTCCTGCGACTGCTCGGGACGGTTCCCGGTGTCCGCGACGACGCACTCGCCGTCGTCAACGGTCTGTTCGGGGACGAGCTCGCTGAGCGTGACTCGCGGTTCGCGTTCCCGATGACGGTCCGCGCCGACGGTGTGGCCGTCCCGCTCGGGCACGACACGACGCGGACAGCTGTGACCGACGCCGTTCCTCACGCGGGTCCACGGATCTGCCTGCTCGTCCACGGCCTGATGTCGACGGAGTCGATCTGGCGGTTCCCGTCGGACCCCACGACGACGTACGGCACCATGCTGGCGCGCGATCGGGGGGTCACGACGCTGTCGTTGCGTTACAACACGGGCCGCCACATCTCGATCAACGGGCGCGAGCTCGCTCACGTCCTGAACCGGCTTCTTCGCACCTGGCCGGTGCCCGTCGAGGAGATCAACCTCATCGGTCACAGCATGGGCGGGCTCGTCATCCGGTCGGCCTGCCACTACGGGCGCCACCTCCGCCCACGCGGCAGGAACCTCCCGATCGGACGCCGCTGGACCGGGAAGGTGCGTCGGGTCGTTCTGGTCGGGGCGCCCAACACGGGAGCACCGCTCGAGGTCGTCGTCAACGCGTTGAGCGCAGCACTGTGGGCGCTACCGGTTCCGGCCACACGTCTGGTGGGCCTCGGATTGGATCGGCGGAGCGCCGGCATCAAGGATCTGCGATTCGGCTCCATCGTCGACGACGACTGGCTCGAGCACGACCCTGGTGCACGCGATCGCAGGCATCCCCATCGGGCGAGTCGACTGCGACGGGCCCGACATCTGACGATCGCTGGCACGGTGACGGCTGATCCCGAACATCCACTGGCCCGTGTCATCGGCGACGCCATGGTCACCTCCTCGAGCGCCGCCGGTCGGGTCGGACGTTCGGGCATCGAGGAGTTGTTCCCGGGCGGCACGCGGCACGTGTTCTCCAAGGTGTCACACAACGCGCTCGCACGTCACCCGGACGTCTACGACGCCATCGACGCCTGGTGGTGAGACCCGACGACGCCTGGTCGTGAGACCCGACGAGGCCTGGCGGTGGAACCCGACCCGCCGACGGCGATCGTGGTTTCAGTCGTCGAGGAGCTCCATGGCTTGGAGGCGCCTCGTCAACGCCTCGGAGCGCAGACGTGCGGCGCCGGGGTCGTCACCCATCAGTTCGGCGGTGTCGGCCAGCGCATCGAGACGGTCGGCCGCCAGTCTCAGGGCCGGGACGTCGCCGCGTCGGAACTCATGACGCACGCGTGAACACCACCGGGAATCGCTGCGACCGCAACGGTGCACCCGGCTCGACGTCGGCGGGCCAGGGCAATCGCATCGTCTTCGGTCGGGGGTCGTAGACCATGTCGTCGCCGGCCCACCGGGTGGCGAGACCTCGGCGGCGTCGGTCGGTCGCGGTGTTCCCACGGGCGCCGTGCATCGTCATCACGTGATGCGCGACCACATCGCCGGGGTCGAGGTCGAACGACACGATGCGGACATCGGGGTCATGCTCGATGTCGGGCACCTCGGGCATCGACTCGTCGCTGTACTTGTCGGTGCCGCCGAAGCTCTGCGCCCGATACCACGTCGTCCATCGATGCGAGCCGGCGACGTACCGGACGGCGCCACTCGACTCGTCGACCGGATCCATGGCGAACCACAGCGAACACATCTGGTCGCCGCGCACCGGCCAGTACGGCAGGTCTTGGTGCCATGGTGTCGGGTTCACGGTGCCCGGTTCCTTCACCAGTAGATGGTCGAAGAAGAACGACACCGTCGACGCACCGAGCAGATCGGCTGCGATCTCCGCCGCCGGCGATTCGAACACGAATGCCCGCAGGTCGGGATCGGTGTCCCATTGGAACATGTTGGCGTGGAATCGACCTCCATCGTTGGTGTCGTACTCGCGCACCTGTGCACCGGCGGCGGCCATCGATCGATCGGTCATCCTCCGGAGGTGCTCGGTCCACGACGGATCGAAGAGCCCCGACAACTTGACGACACCGTCGTTGCGGAACGCCTCGACGTCGGTCGCGGCGATCACGACAGGTCCTCCAGCTCGATCTCGACCATGAGCTCGTTGGCGACGGCCTCGAGCGCCGTCCGCAGGGTGTCACGAGTGGTTCCGAGTGGTACCTCGAGCACTGCGTTCGCCTCGAACAAGACGCCACCCGCCATCGGTGCCTCGCGAGTCGAGGTCGTCAGCTCCTCGATGCTGACGTCGTGGGCCGCCAGCACCTGACTGATCTCGCGCACGATGCCCGGTCGGTCCGTTCCCATCAACTCGAGCACCAATCGCTTCGATCCGTGCGGTTCCGGGATCCCGGACTGGACCATCACGTCGAGCATGCCGTGGAGCGGCTCAAGGGACGCGATGAGCTCATCGGCGCGGTCGTCGGCGACCGTCACGACCACGACGCCGGCGAACTTGCCGGCCAACTCGGCCATCTGGCTGCGCTCCCAGTTGCCCCCGTGCTCGGTCACCACGTCGGCGAGCGCGTTGACCAGCCCCGCTCGGTCGTCCCCGATGACGGTCAGCACCAGCGTCGCCATGGCCGGATCGTATGCGACATGCGATACTGCGTCATGGCCGAAGGGGTGCTCGACCCGGAACGGGTGGTCGAACAATGGCAGGCGAGGGCATGGGGTGACTGCGACCTGAGCGTCGTCGACGAGCTGATCGCGGAGCCGTTCCTGCGGCACGGACCGTCCGGAACGGCCAAGCGCACGCGGACCGAGCTCAAGAGCGACCTCCGCCAGTACCGACGAGCCCTCGGGCACCCGGTCATCACGGTGCACGACCGAGTCGTAGACGGCGAGAAGGTCTGGAGTCGGACCACGATCCGCGGCGCGAACCTCGAGACGGGGGAGCGGCGGGTCATGGATTGGCTGCAGATCCACCGGGTCGTCGACGGCCGGATCGTCGAGGTGTGGTCGCTCTACGCCACCGATGTCGAATGGGAGACGCCCGGCTGACGCACGCGGCTGCCGGTCAGACGATCGCGACGGCCTCGCCGATCCGGCGGCGAGTGCGAGCGCTGATCACGAGGTACACGCCCATCGTCGCGACGACCGCGATCCCCATGGCAGCGAGCGTCTCGCGCAGCCCGATCGCGTCGGCGAGCGCTCCGAGCGGGAGCGCCGCCATCCCGAAGCCACTGAACGACAGCATCATCAGACTCTGGACGCGGCCGTGGAACTCGATCTCCGACAGGGCCAGGACGAGGGAGTTGTTCATCGCCTGGAAACCGGCCGACGCTGCCCCGACGGCAGCGACCACGAACACGGCCGTGAGGAAGCTCGGTGCGACGGCGAGCGCGATCAGCATGACGCCGAACATCACGCCGGCGATCGCCTGGATCCGCCAGGCCGCCCGTCCGTTGCTTCGACCGGCGATCGACAGCGACAGGATGACGGCACCCACCGCCGACGCGGCGGCCAGGAAGCCGTAGCCGGCCGAACCCACGTCGAGGATCTCGGTCGAGTAGCGGGGCAGGAACGCGACGAACGGGAACCCGATCATCACGGCCACGAACGAGACGATGATGAGCAAACCCACGTGGCGTTGCTCCCACACGTACCGGACGCTGTCGGCGAACTCCGACCGGGCGCTCGTCCCGGCGTCGTCACGACGTGGGGCTCCTTCCGGAAGCGAGAAGCAGAAGATGATCGCGGTGATGCTGAGTGCGGCCGACACGTAGTACACACCGGCCGTCCCGATCCACGCGATGCCGATGAAGATGCCGGCCATCGCCGGCCCGATGACTCGGGCGGAGTTGATGCTCATCTGGCCGAGGATGATCGCGTTCGGGATCAGTTCACGCCCGACGACCTCGCCGGTGAGCGCCATACGTGCAGGCACGAGGAACGAGAACGCCGTCGCCTGGATCGCAGAGGTGGCCAGCAGCATCCAGTACTCGACGAAGTCGAAGCTGATGGCGAGCGCGATCCAGCCGGCGCTGATGACGAGCATGACGTTCGTGACGATCAGGATCGTCCGCTTCCGATACCGGTCGGCGGCCACGCCACCCATCGGGGTCGCGACGAGCATCGGGACGCCGAAGGCCATGAAGACCCCGCCGAGACCCGCGTTGGAGTCGCTCAGCTCGTTGGCGAGCCAGCCGCGGGCGATCGCCTGAGCCTGGGTCGCGACGAATCCGAACGCACCGATCGTGAACAGCGTCCGGTAGGTGGGGATGCGCAGTGCAGCGTACGTAGCGGTGCGCCCGGCCCCCGCCGTGCGTGGGCCCTCGACGTCGCGCATCGAGCCAGTCTGGCGCGCCGCGCTCCATCGCCCACCGTCGGGTGCCACGATTGCATCGAGGAGGTCACGATGACGCATCACCACGGTCCCGGACAACCGCATCGGCACGCCCACCGCACGATCCGGCTCGCGTCGGCCGTGGCTCGCGGCGACCTTGCGCCGCCGGTCCATCGGCTCGATCGCCGCCGGTTCCTGACCGAGCTCGGCCGAAACACGGTGGCCGTTGCGATCCTCGGTGGGTTCGCGGCAGCCTGTTCCGACGAGACCGGCGACGCCGCGCTGCCGCAACCGCCGGACTCGCCCGTCGACGGCGGGACTGCGGAGCGGCCGACCGACGAGCCGGCGGATGGACAGCTTCGGTGGTCGCAGGTGAACCTCGGCTTCGTCTCCGCCTACGTCCTGGTGCGCGGCAACGACGCCGCGGTCGTCGACACCGGCACGTCCGGGAGCACCGATGAGATCGGCGCGACACTCGCCACACTCGGCGTCACCTTCGACGACGTACGGCACGTCGTGCTGACCCATCATCACCCCGATCACGTGGGGTCGCTGCCCGATGTCATCGGACGCGCTGCGTCGGCTGCGGCATATGCGGGTGCGGCCGACATCCCGAGCATCTCGTCGCCGATCGATGTCATCGCGATCGGCGACGGCGACGAGGTGTTCGGTCTCCGGGTCATCGACACGCCCGGCCACACGCCGGGCTCGATCTCGGTGCTCGACACGGGCATCGGCCTGCTGATCGCAGGGGACGCCCTCAACGGCAACGACGACGGCACCGCCATCCTCGGGCCGAATGCCGGGTTCACCGACGACGTGGAGATCGCCAACGAATCGGTCGTCAAGCTGGCCGGCTTCGACTTCGACGCCGCCGGGTTCGGTCACGGTCAACCCGTCACGAGTGGCGCCGGTGCGCTGGTCGACGGCCTCGCCGCGACCTGATCGCCGGGGGCGCTCGCGGCCAATGCGCCGGCGAGGCACGGCCGGCCACGTTTCGCCAACGTGGTGTCGTTCACACCAGGGTGACGCACCTCGCGCCTCGGTACGATACGTGGCATGTCCGAACAGGTCTCGATCACCGGCTCGTTCCCCGTCAAGCGCGGGCTCGCAGAGATGCTCAAGGGCGGCGTCATCATGGATGTCGTCACGTCGGAGCAGGCGAAGATCGCCGAAGACGCCGGCGCCGTCGCCGTCATGGCGCTCGAGCGCGTCCCGGCCGACATCCGGCGGGACGGTGGTGTGGCCCGCATGAGCGATCCCGAGATGATCGAGAGCATCCAGGCTGCCGTCTCGATCCCGGTCATGGCCAAGGCACGTATCGGTCACTTCGTCGAAGCGCAGGTCCTCGAGGCGCTCGGCGTCGATTTCGTCGACGAGTCCGAGGTGCTCACGCCGGCCGACGAGTCGCACCACATCGACAAGTACAAGTTCGCGGTCCCGTTCGTCTGCGGCGCCACCAACATCGGCGAGGCATTGCGCCGCATCAGCGAGGGAGCGGCGATGATCCGTTCCAAGGGCGAGGCCGGCACCGGCAACGTCGTCGAAGCGGTCCGCCACCTCCGCAACATCCTCGGCGACATCCGCCGCATCGGCCAGGCCGACTCCGCGGAGCTGTTCGATTGGGCCAAGCGCACGCAGGCGCCGCTGCCGCTCGTGCAGGAGATCGCCCAGACCGGCAAGCTGCCGGTGCCGTTGTTCTGTGCCGGCGGGCTCGCCACCCCGGCCGACGCCGCCCTCGCGATGCAGCTCGGGGCCGAGGCGGTCTTCGTCGGATCGGGCATCTTCAAGAGCGACGAGCCGGCCCGGCGAGCGGTCGCGATCGTCGAGGCCACGACGCACTTCAACGACGCCTCGATCCTCGCCAAGGTCAGTCGCGGTCTCGGTGCGCCGATGACCGGCATCGGCATGGACGAGATCAACGAGCGCTACGCCGAACGCGGCTGGTGACGATGCCGCGCACGTCCTCCGATGCCGCGGAGCCCCCAGGTGCATGCCGCCCCCGTCGACCCCGACGGCGCCGCTGACCTGCCTCCTCGCGCCGGGAGAGCCGGCGAAGCCGAGCCGAATGCAGCTGCGACCATGGTGAGATCATGGTGAGATCATGGCGAGATCATGGGAGATCATGGTGAGATCATGGTGATCGGTGTGCTCGCGCTCCAGGGAGCGTTCGAGTCGCACCAGCAACGCCTCGGCGAGCTCGGAGCGCTGACGCGCCAGGTGCGGACGCCGCACGATCTCGCCGCCGTCGATGCGCTCGTCATGCCCGGCGGGGAATCGACGACGATGTCGAAGCTTCTGGTCACCAGCGGACTGTTCGATTCGATCGGCGGTGCGATCGCAGACGGTCTGCCGGTGTTCGGCACCTGCGCCGGGATGATCCTGCTGGCCAACGAGGTCCTCGACGGGCGACCCGACCAGCGGTCGTTCGGGGCGATCGACATCACCGTCCGGCGCAACGGCTACGGTCGCCAACTCGACAGCTTCGAGACCGATGTGGACGTTCCCGAGCTGGGCCCCGACGCCGCTCCCTTCCATGGAGTGTTCATCCGGGCCCCCAAGGTGGTGCGGGTCGGAGACGGCGTGGAGATCCTCGCCTCCCACGCCGGCGTCCCTGTGCTGCTCCGTTGCGGACCGATTACGGTGGCCTCATTCCATCCGGAGTTGGCGGAAGACCACCGGCTCCACGCCCAGTTCCTCAACCGAGTGACACGTTCCAAGACGGAGATGCACTGATGTCCGGCCATTCCAAGTGGGCAACCATCAAGCACAAGAAGGGTGCCGCCGACGCGAAGCGCGGCAAGTTGTTCGCCAAGCTGGCCCGCCAGATCGAGGTCGCGGCGCGCGGCGGCGGGGGCGACCCCGACATGAACCCCACACTGCGGACCGCCGTGCAGAAGGCCAAGTCGGCCCAGATGACCAACGACGCGATCGATCGTGCGATCAAGCGCGGCACGGGTGAGGGTGGCGCGGAGACGTACGAGGACATCACCTACGAGGGGTACGCGCCGGGAGGGGTAGCCCTCCTGATCGACGTCCTGACCGACAACCGGAACCGGGCGAGCGCAGATATCCGCAACATCCTCACCAAGACCGGCGGCTCGATGGCCGAACCCGGGGCGGTCAGCTGGCAGTTCAGCCGGCGCGGCGTCGTCCTCGTCGAGGGCCCGGTCGATGAGGACGCCCTGATGATGGCGGCGCTCGAGGCAGGTGCCGACGACGTCGCGGACGACTCCGGAACGTGGCGCATCACGTGCGCTCCGAGCGATACGTTCGACGTCAAGGAGGTACTCGAGGCGGCCGGATTCACCGTCGTCTCCGCCGACACCCCGATGGTGAGTGACAACCTCGTTCCGGTCACGACGGTCGAGGACGCCAAGAAGATCCTGCGCATCATGGAAGCCATCGAGGACAACGACGACGTCCAGGACGTGTACTCCAACTTCGACATCGGCGACGACGTGATGGAGGCTGCGGCCGAATGAGTGTGGGTGTCGGCGATCGTGCACCGGACTTCACGCTCCCGGGCACCGGTGATCGTGAGTACTCGCTCTCGGACTTCCTCGGCAGACCGATCGTGCTCGTCTTCTATCCTGGCGACGACACGCCGGTGTGCACCAAGCAGCTCAACGCCTACAACGACGGACTGTCGGAGTTCGCCGAGCTCGACGCCCAGATCGTCGGAGTGTCGGCCCAGAGCGTCGACAGCCACGAGAACTTCTCGGCCAAGCACGGGTTCGAGTTCCCGCTGCTCGCCGACACTGACAAGGCGGTCGCGGCCGAGTACGGCACGCTGGGCCCGATCGGGTTTCCCCGACGCAGCGTGTTCATCATCGATCGCGACGGTGTGATCCGCTACGTCCACAAGGCGATGGCGGGCCTGACGTACCGCCCCGTCAGTGAGCTGATCGGGGAGCTGGAGAAGATCCGCTGACCGGGTCCCCCTCCGACGACCGGCGGGTGGCTACCGTTCGTTGCGACCCGGCGGGGTCCGTCTCGCCGACGAGGGAGGATCAACATGGTTCGTTTCAGCAAGATCGCCGCGCTCGGCGTCGCGTTCGGTGCGTTCGCCGTGGGTGGAGCAGTGGTCGCCTCGCACGGCTTCCGCGAGAGCGGGGGAGGCGGCGCCAGCCTGAACTGTCCGGGCGGCATGACGCGGCTCGGACACGTGTTCGACGAATCCGCCTCGGTCTTCCCGGGTGATCCCGCCCCGTCGATCGACATCGTGGCGACCGTCGAGGACGACGGCTTTCTCGTCGAGCAGGTCGATACCGGTACCCACACCGGAACCCATCTCGACGCCCCCGGCCACTTCATCCTCGGCGGACGGACGGTGGACGAGCTCGACGCGACCGAGTTCGTCTGGCCCGCCTACGTGATCGACGTCCGGGATCGGATCGCCGCCGAGGACGATGACGGCTTCCAGCTGACGATCCAGGACGTCCGTGAGTACGAACGCCGCCACGGACGCATCCGGAGAGGTTCGATGGTGATCATCCAGACCGGTTTCGATGCGTTCTTCGGAACGGATGCCTTCCTCGGCGACGCCCCCGGCTTCGCCGGGGCAGCCGTGCAGTGGATGGTCGATCATCGCGGCATCGACGGGGTCGGCTCCGACACGTTCGGGCCCGATGCGACGTCCGACGCGTTGTTCGACGCGACGTACACCATCTTGCTCAACGACGGTGTGGCGCTTCCGGGCCTCAACCGGGTCGATTCGCTGGCGACCAAGGGCGATCTGATCATCGCCCCGGCCATCGCCTTGGCCGACGGATCCGGCTACCAGGTCGATCCGCTCGCGTGCCACGGCCGCCGACATCAGGGCCGCTGAACCGGGGCGACCGTCGAACCGGGGAGTGCCAGGGCGACCGTCCTCGTGACGGTGGTCGTGGCGACCCGGTCGGTCATCTCACCTCGTTCGGGAGTGCCAGGGCGACCGTGCTCGTGACGGTGGTCGTGGCGACCCGGTCGGTCATCTCACCTCGTTCGGGAGTGCGCGCCGGACGTACTGATCGAAGTGAGGGATCGCGAACTCCACCCAGCCGTACCGGGGCGCATAGATCACTCCTTCGGTGATGAGCCGTTCTCTGAAGGCAGCCACCTGCGAGGTCTGCATGCCCATCGCGTTCGCGACCGCTCCGGACCGATGCGGACCTGGTCCGAGTGCGGCGAGACCCTGGACGTATGCGACCTCCGAGGTCGGGATCCGCGCGATGCGGGCGGCGAAGAACGACGAGTCGAGGGCGTGGTCGGCATGGGGTCGGGCGCGCTCGACGTCGTCGGCGGAGATCGGGTCGTCGTGGGCGACGTTCCACGTGTGGTATGCCCACGTCTGGACGAAGAACGGGAATCCGTCGGAGTGGTCGACGATCGCCTCGGTCGCTCCCGCCGACCAGTCGACGCCGATCTCGTGCGCCGGTTCGGTCACTGCACGGGCCACCTGGTCGGGGGTGAGGGGGCCGAGGTCGGCGACGGTGAACATGCGTTCGGCGTAGGTCGCGGCCTTGGCGACGTCGCCCACCAGGTTCGGGAGTCCGGCGAGCACACACGCGAGCGGGAGTCCGTCCTGCCCACAGCGGTGGACGCCGGCCAGCAAGCGACGGAGGTCGTCGCTCGCGACCATCTGTGCTTCGTCGATCGCGATCGCGACGCCCAGATCGTGATCGGCCGCCGCCAGCGCGAGATCGGTGACGACGTCGGCGAGCGCCTCGCGGTCCGGTGTTGCCGCAGTCCGTTCGATCGTGACGCCGGTGCCGGCGAGTGTGATTGCGACCGACTCGATCGAGCGCAGGGCGCGCGTCACCTTCTGGCTGCGATCGAGGTCCTCGAGGATCCGCCGTGCCTGGCGCAGGAGGCTGCGAAGGGTGTCGTCGCCACCGACGGCTTCGACCCGGATCACCCGATACCCGGCGTGCTGGGCGAGCGCCGCGAGCTTGCCGAGCAGCACCGTCTTGCCGACGCCTCGCAAGCCGGTGATGAGCTGGTGTTGGCTCGTGCGCGCAGCACGCAGCCGTTGCAGCGAGATGTCGGCCGCCTCCAGGATCGTGTCCCGTCCGACGAGGGCCGGAGGGGGAGTGCCGGCACCGGGCGCATAGGGGTTGGCGACCGGATCGTAACGTTCCTCTGACATGCCGCCAGTTTAGCGAGAACAGCTAAACAAGAGGCAGCACTGTGGAACCTTCACTGCCTCGACCGATCCGAGCGGTGTCATCGTGGGCGGTGTCATCGTGGGCGGTGCTCGGTGCCCGGACGCAGGGTAGCCAGACGGCCGAGAACGGCTCGGCGACGTCGGCCGTGTGCCAGATCCCCGCCGGAACGATGATCGCCGGGCCGGGCCGGAACGTCTGTCGGACCCGCTGGCCGTCGATCTCCTGGACGAACTCGGCGACACCCGAGACGACGATCACGACCTCGTCGCCGGCCAGTGCCGTTCCCAGGCGCCCGATGGTTCGGGCGAGTGCTCGACCATCGCGATCCGGCCCGGGTCGTCAGAGCGGCAGTGCTCGGCCATGTAGGCGACGAAGCCGTCGGGAGTGAGGTCGAAGCCCTCGACCGGCGTGGCAACAGCGATCCCGCCAAGTGCAGCGGCTCGGCGTCCAGCGAGAACGGGCCGGTCGCAGAGCTCATGTCGGACATCCTGACAGACCGCGTCGCCGACCCGGTCCGGCGGCCCACTACCGTTGGGACTCGTGGACGACGTGGACACCTCGACGCCCAGGCCGCCGATCGACGTGATCGACCACCCCGACGCCGACCCACCCGCCCGGCCGGCATCGACGGTCGTGCTGGTCCGCGACGGTGACGGTGAGCTCGAAGTGTTGATGATCCATCGAGGAGCGGACACAGCGTTCGGCGGGATGTGGGCGTTCCCGGGCGGAGTCATCGAGATCGACGACGTGCCGGAGGGCTCGGCACCAGACCCGCTGCCGGCGGCTCGCGCGGCGGCGGTCCGCGAGACCCACGAAGAGGTCGGACTCCATGTCGACCCGGATTCGTTCGTGTGGTGGAGCCATTGGCTGCCGCCGCTCGCCTCGATCTCGACGAAGCGGTTCTCCACCTGGTTCTTTCTCGCTCCGGCCAACGATGGACACACCGATGAACACGTCGGCGTCGACGGTGACGAGGTGCACGCACACGGGTGGCTCGCGCCGTCGGTGGCGCTCGGCCTGCAGGAGCGCGGCGAGATCCTCCTCGCACCGCCGACGTACGTCACGCTGCAACAGCTGTGCCGGTACGGCGACGTGGGCTCGGCACTGGCGGCGGCCGAGCCGCGCTTCTTCGCCACCGAGATCGCGTTCGAGGGCGAGATCCGTCAATGCCTGTGGGCGGGTGACGTCGGCTACGGGGGTGGCGACCATCGTGCCGTGGGGCCGCGTCACCGTCTCGTGATGGACGACGCGGCAGGTTGGCGCTACCTCAACACCGTCGGGAGTGGATCGTGAGTTCGTACCTGTCAGTGCGCTCGGTCGCATCGGCGTGCTCGGTCGAATCGCTGTCGTCGATCGGGTCGTTCCGATCGGTCGGTTCCGCGGGTTCGATCGCATCGCTGGGCTCCGCGGGTTCGGTGCTCTCGATCGGCTCCGCCGGGTCCGTCCTGTCGCTGGGTTCGGCGGGTTCACTGCTCTCGATCGGTTCGGCCGGGTCGATCCTGAGCTACCGGAGCAGTGAGTCGGTCCTCCACTGGAACGGGGCGCGAATGACGATCACGCGGGTGCTCGTCCACAGCGGGCTCATCGTCGCCGTGGGGACGATCGCCGGAATCCTGTCCGCAGCCGTCGCCCGATCGACGCGAAGATGGTGGTCGTGACGAAGGTGCAGCAGCCCACGATCGATCAGCTCGACGCCGCTTGGAGCACACGGATCTCCAGCCCATGCGATCGGGGCACGATCGAGATGATCGTGGCTCGGCCCGGTCTCGGACGTCGGTCAGTGCTCGATCGCGCCGAGCTCGTCGTCGGTCAGGGTCTCGTCGGTGACAACTATCTCGAGCGGGGCGACCGCCACCAGCCCGACGGAGCTGCCCATCCGGAGGCCCAGCTCAACCTCATGAATTGCCGTGCGGTCGACCTGGTCAGCGGAGGCGACCGCGAGCGATGGCCGCTGGCCGGCGATCAGTTCTTCGTCGACCTCGATCTCTCGGTGTCCAATGCCCCGCCCGGTACCCGATTCGCGATCGGGGACGCCGTGGTCGAGGTGTCGCAGAAGCCGCACAACGGCTGCAGCAAGTTCGCGGAGCGGTTCGGGATCGATGCCGCCAGGTGGGTGAATCAGGTGAAGGACGAACGCCGCCGCGGCCTCAATGCGATGGTCGTCCGATCGGGCACCGTTCGCACGGGTGACCCGATTCGAAAGCTCCCCTGACGTCACATTCGGGGTCAGACCCCGAATGTGACGTCAACGCACGGTGGCTCGGTGGTGGCGGTCGGCGTCGTCGACAGCGAAACACACCACGCTCAGCGACAGCAGGCCGAACAGCAGGAACGGCGGCCACCAGAACAGCACGAGAGCCGCCACCCCGGGAAGGACACCGACGGCGACCACGATGCTGCCGTTGCGTGGGTGGTGTGATCGAAGCACGAGTCCGGCCACGACGACCACCGGCGAGGCGAGGAGTGCGGCGGGACCGAGGACGTACCGGTACCACGGACCCGTCGCAGGTTCGAACAGGGTGTGGAGACCGGCCGACCCGAGGACGCCGGCCACGACCACTGCGGCGAATCGCCACCATCCGTGCCTGAGTGAGTGCATCGCAGCCTCCATTCGTTCGCGGACGGCGGTCACGACGAGATCGGTGAGCAGACCGCACCAGACGAGAAGCGAGTGGACGCCGCCGCCGTCGTCCCGCAACCGGTCGCGCATCAGTTGGACCATCGGCTCGCCGTAGTCGTCACGGTGCCGTCTCGGGTAGGCGCGCAGCAGCGCCCGGTAGATCCGCTCGTGTCCGTTCATGGCGCCGACCGTGCGACCGAAGGGCGGGGTGATGCGGACGAACGCTTGGCCCGGGCGGTTCGCACGATGCGATCGAGTCGCTGGGTCTCGGCGTCGAGGCAGCGCAACCCCAGACCGGTCGCCCGGTAGTAGCGACGTCGTTCGTCGTCGACCTCCGGGTCGGGCCGCTCGTCGGTTTCCTCGAGCAGCCCGGACGAGAGCATCCGCTTGATCGTGCCGTAGAGCGTCCCCGGACCCATCGTGACGTCGCCGTCCGTCATCAGTCTGATCTCGCGCATGATCGCGTAGCCGTGCTTCTCGCCATCGGCGAGAGCCAGGAGGATGTGGAGCTGGGCGCCAGGTAGCGGCACGACGTCGTGGTGGTCTCCGGTCGTCTCGCTCATCTGGCGCCTCCCTCGGCCGGCCCTGTGGATGTGGTTGGGTTGGATGTGGTTGGGGGGTTGGGGTTGGGTTGATGTCGTTGGGACCGTTGCGGATGTATCGACCACGACTATATCGGCGTTCGATAGATGAGTCAAGCCCAGCCGTGCCCCACCGTTGCATTCGGGGTCAGACCCCGAATGCAACGGTCAGGGGAGGGCGGTGAGATGGGCGATCACGTCGTCGATCGGCACGTCGCGACGTTCACCGCTGCGGCGGTCCTTGACCTCGACGACGCCGTCGTCGATCCCACGTCCGCACACCACGATGGTGGGTACGCCGATCAGTTCGGCGTCCTTGAAGCGCACACCGGGGGAGACCCCGTCACGATCGTCGAACAGCACCCGCAGACCGGCCGCCTCCATCGCGGCGGCGAGGCGCTCAGCCGCTGGACGCTGTGGCCCGCCCTCCCGGCCGGCGATGACGAGGTGCACGTCGGCAGGGGCGACCTCGCGTGGCCAGACCAGCCCGTAGTCGTCGTGATTGGTCTCGGCGAGGGCGGCGACGGCCCGCGAGACGCCGATGCCGTACGACCCCATCGTGACCGTGACCTGCTGCCCGCTCTCGTCCTGGACCTGGAGCCCGAGCGACTCCGCGTACTTGCGGCCGAGCTGGAAGATGTGGCCCATCTCGATCCCACGCGCGATCTCGAGCCCGCCGCCGCAGTTCGGGCAGGCGTCACCGCCTCGAACCTCGGCCGCCTCGATCGTCCCGTCGGCTCGGAAGTCACGACCGTACGTGAGGTCGACGACATGCTTGCCGGCCTCGTTGGCGCCCGTCACCCATCGGGTGCCGTCGACGATGCGGGGATCCACGAGAAACCGGATGCCGGACGTGCCCGACATCCCGAGTGCGCCGGGTCCGATGTAGCCCTTCACCAGTGCGTCGTTGGCCCGGAAGTCCGCCTCGTCGAACGCCTCGACTTCCGCCGGCCCCACCTGTGCCTCCAATCGCTTCATGTCGACATCGCGATCGCCGGGCACGCCGATCGCGAGCGCTTCGGTCGTCGCGTCCGGGTGCCTCAACTTGACGACGACGTTCTTCATCGTGTCGGCCGCCGTCCAGGCGGTGCCATCGGACTTGGCGAACTCGGGATGGCCGTTCAGATGATCGACGAGCGTCTGGATGGTCGGCGTGTCCGGTGTGTCGACGACTTGCGCCGCGGGGATTCCGTCGAGTGGGACCGGGTCGGGTACGGGGACGTTGACCGCTTCGGTATTGGCCGCGTAGTCGCACGCCGTACAGCGCACGTAGGTGTCTTCGCCGACATCGAGTGGTGTCAGGAACTCCTCGCTCGCGGAGCCGCCCATCGCACCCGACATCGCGGCGACGATCACGACGGGTAGCCCCAGCCGCTCGAAGGTGGTGATGTACGCCGCGCGATGGCGGTCGTACGAGCGCTGCAGGCCCTCGTCGTCGACATCGAAGCTGTAGGAGTCCTTCATCACGAACTCGCGCCCACGCAGCAGACCCGCACGCGGGCGGGCCTCGTCTCGGAACTTGGTCTGGATCTGATAGATGCAGAGCGGCAGATCCTTGTAGGAGCCGTACAAGCCTTTGACGAGAAGGGTGAACATCTCCTCGTGCGTGGGGGCGAGGAGGAAGTCGGCGCCGTGACGATCCTTCAGCCGGAACAGGTTGTCGCCGTACTCGACCCAGCGGTTCGTCGCCTCATAGGGCTCCCGCGGGAGCAACGAGGGGAAGTGCACCTCCTGGAATCCGGCAGCGTCCATCTCGTCGCGAACGATCCGTTCGACGTTGCGGTACACGATCCAGCCGAGGGGTAGCCACGTGAAACCTCCCGGTGCGGCGCGACGGATGTAGCCGGCCCGAACGAGCAGCTTGTGGGATGGCACTTCGGCATCGGCGGGGTCGTCGCGGAGCGTCCGGAGGAAGAGGTTCGACATGCGCAGCACCCCGGCAAGATACCGAAGTCTCCGGCTATACTCGGAGGTCCCTATTTGGTTTGGTTACCGAAAAGGCGTGGGCTCGTCCCACGCCTTGTTTTGTGAAAGGAGGCAGATCGGCATGAGCGACGGACCCGTGATCGAGCGTGTTCGCACCATCGTCGAAACCATCGCCTCCGACCTCGATCTCGACCTCTACGACGTCGAGCAGCGGGGTGCAACGCTGCGCGTCACCCTCGACACGCACCCGGGTTCGGAAGCAGGTGTCGACCTCGATCAGCTGGCACTGGCGACCCGCTTGATCTCGCGTGAGATGGATCACCAGGACCCCGTCCCCGGGCGATACACGCTCGAGATCACGAGCCCCGGCGTCGAACGGGGTCTGCGCACGCCGGCCCACTTCCAGCGCGAGATCGGCAAGACGATCAATGTGCGTCTCGCCGATGTGAGTGCCGAAGAGCGCCGCTTCCAGGGTGTCCTCGTCGCGGCCGACGACACGACCGCGACGATCCGCCTCGACGATGACGGTCTCACCGAGCGCGTGATCGACCTCACGACGATCGATCGGGCCCGCACGGTGTTCGTGTGGGGCCCTCAGCCCAAGCCGGGCGGCAAGGGTGCGCCGAAGAAGGCCAAGCCCGCCGGCAAGCAGGCCAGGCAATCGAAGCAGCAGACGAGCAAGACGTCGCAGACGAAGAAGGAGACATCGTGAGCAATCTCGACATGAGCGAAGCCATTCGCCTCCTCGCCCAGGAGAAGGGGATGTCGGAAGACGACCTCCTGCACGTGCTCGTCGACGCCCTTGCCAGCGCCTACAAGCGGCGCGACGGTGCTGCTGACGAGGTCATCGTCGAAGTCAATCCGTTGACGATGGACTTCACGTTCACGGCGTACGACCTCGACGAGGACGGCAACTGGGTCAACGAGCGCGACGACACGCCCAAGCGCGAAGAGCTCGGCCGCATCGCAGCCCAGACGTTCCGGCAGGTCATGAGTCAACGCATCCGCGAAGTCGAGCGCGACCGCAAGTTCGAGGAGTACGCCAATCGCGAGGGCGACATCGTCACGGGCATCATCCAGCAGACCGACACCCGGTACACCCTGCTCGATCTCGGTCGGGTCGAGGCCCTGATGCCGCAGGCCGAGCAGGTCCCCTACGAGCGTCCGAACCCCGGTGACCGCTCCAAGGCGTACATCGTCGAGGTGCGCAAGACGGCCAAGGGCCCCCAGATCGTCGTGTCGCGCACACATCCTGGCTTGATCAAGCGCCTGTTCGAGCTCGAGGTCCCCGAGATCGCCGATGGCATCGTCGAGATCAAGGCGTGCGCACGCGAGCCCGGTCACCGCACCAAGATCGCCGTCTGGTCGAACGACCACAACGTCGACCCGGTGGGCGCTTGCGTCGGTGCGCGCGGTGCCCGAGTGCGCATGGTCGTCAACGAGCTGCGCGGCGAGAAGATCGACATCGTGCCCTTCAGCGAGGACCTGGCCGATTTCGTCGCCAAGGCGTTGTCGCCGGCCAAGGTGAACCAGGTGAACATCTCCGAGGACGGCACGGCGGCCGATGTGATCGTGCCCGACCACCAGCTCAGCCTCGCCATCGGACGGGAGGGTCAGAACGCTCGCCTGTCGGCTCGACTGACCGGTGTGCGCGTCGACATCCGCTCCGAGAGCCAGGTCGCCGAGGGTGTGCCCGCTGGTGGATATCTGGAGGAACAGGTCGAGTACGCCGAGGGCGAGTGGGTCACCAACGCCGAGACCGGCGAGATGGAATGGCACGCGGCAGACGGGTCCGTGATGTCGCAGAAGGAGTGGGCCGACCAGACCGGAGCCGTGATCGCTGAACCCGCGACGGACGTCTCGACCGAGACCACCGACGAATCGGGCGACGACGTATCGGGCGACGACGTATCGGGCGACGACGTATCGAACGAGGCCGTATCGGGCGACGACGTATCGGGCGAGGCCGTATCGGGCGACGACGTATCGGGCGACGACGTATCGGGCGACGACGTATCGAACGAGGCCGTATCGGGCGAGGCCGTATCGGGCGAGGCCGTCGATTCGGCTGTGGACGACACGGTCGAGGCGAGCGATGCCGAGGATGACGAAGCCCAGTGATGCCCATGTTCCGATCCGTACCTGCATCGGTTGCCGTCAGCGGCGCCCGCAGGCCGAGCTGCTCCGTTGCGTCTTCGCGGGCGGAGCAATTCGGATCGACCGCCACGCGCCCGGCCGCGGCGCGTGGCTGTGCGGATCGGGTTGCATCGAGCCGGCTCGGCGCCGCACGGCGTTCGATCGAGCCTGGCGGACTTCGGTCCCGTCGACGGCCATCGACTTGTTCGCCGCCGAACTGACGGCGCGGACCGACGAACGACCGGGTGGGGAATGACCCCGCCCCTGCGAGACTGACAGACGACGAAAGGTTGACACGGAGCGTGGCGAAGAACATTCGGGTACATGAACTGGCGAAAGAGCTCGGCATGACGAATGCCGAGACCGTCGATCTCTGCGAGACGCTCGGCGTGCCCGTCAAGAGCCATTCCTCGTCGCTGCAGGAGGCGTACGCCGACATGGTGCGCCGACGCGCCGAGCGAGACGGCCTCACCCGCGACGAGCAGCCCGAGGAGCCGAAGTCGGAGAAGAAGCCGGCACGGAAGAAGGCGACCAAGAAGGCAGCCGCCAAGAAGACGGCCGCCAAGAAGACGGCGGCACCGGCCCCCGCACCGGCGCCCGAGCCTGCGATCGAGGCGCCGGAAGCGCCGCCCACGGCAGCACCCGAACCGGCATCGGTCGAGCCGGTCGCCGAGGAACCGGCTCCCGTCGCCGAGGAACCCGCCCCGGAAGCGGCGCCCGAACCGGCACCGGAGCCTGCTCCCGAACCCGCCGTCGCCGCCACGTCCGAACCACCGCCGGACTCCGTCGACGAGCCCGCCGCTGCGGAGCCGGCCGTGGCCGAGCCTGCGCCGCGCACGATCTCGAGCCCGGGGCCGGAAGCCGTCGAGCCCGCAGATCGCATCATCTCGAGCGGTCGTCCCGACCCGAGCACAGCCCGGACGACGGAGGCTCCCCACGCCCCGGCGGCGCGGACGGCATCACCCAGACCGGCCGAGGTCGGCGCTGCGAAGGCGGCGCCGACCCCGCCGAAGTCACTCGCCGGCAAACCGATCCCGCCGCCACCCGGTCGACCCGTCTCGGCGACCGGCAAACCGATCCCGCCGCCACCCGGTTCGGCACGACCCGGCGGTTCGCGCCCGAGCGGCACCGGTGGGCCCGGAGGCCGATCGGGTGGCTATGCGGGTCGTCCCGGCGGCGGCGGCGGCCCAGGTCGCCCATTCGGTGGTGGCCCCGGTGGTGGCCCCGGTGGTGGCCCCGGCCGCCCCGGTGGCGGTCGCCCGAGCGGGCAGCGTCGACCACCGCGCCGCAGCAAGCGCCGTCGTCGTCGCGACCGCGACGAGTTGCAGCCCCAGGAGCAGTCGTACACAGCGCATGACGCGCCCGTGCCTGATGGCACGATCGTCGTCGAGCGTGGCGTGTCGGCCCAGGAGTTCGGCCCGAAGCTGAACCGCACGGCAGGCGACGTCATCAAGTTCCTGCTCCAGCACGGCGAGATGCTCACCGTCACGATGGGTCTGTCCGACGAACACATGGAGCTGTACGCGCTCGAGCTGGGCGCCGACCTGCTCCTGGTCGACCCAGGCCAGCAGCAAGAGGTCGAGCTGCAGGCGATGTTCGACGACAGCGACGACGACGACGAGGAGCTGCTCCAGCCGCGCCCGCCGGTCATCACCGTGATGGGCCACGTCGACCACGGCAAGACGACCGTGCTCGACCGCATCCGATCCGCGAACGTGGTCGAGGGCGAAGCCGGCGGCATCACCCAACACATCGGCGCGTACCAGGTCGACCGCGACGGTCACAAGCTGACGTTCATCGACACACCGGGCCACGCCGCCTTCACGCAGATGCGGGCCCGCGGTGCACAAGCGACCGACATCGTCGTGCTGGTGGTCGCCGCCGACGACGGCGTCATGCCCCAGACCGTCGAGGCCATCAACCACGCCAAGGCGGCCGAGGTGCCGATCGTCGTGGCGGTCAACAAGATCGACAAGGACAACGCCGATCCGCAACGCGTGCTCACCGAGATCGCCGAGCACGAGCTCGTCCCTGAACAGTGGGGCGGAGACACGATCGTCGTCGAGATGTCGGCGTTGCAGGATCTCGGCATCGACGATCTGCTCGATCAGCTGCTGGTCGTCGCCGAGCTCGAGGATCTCCAGGCGAACCCCACCGGGCGTGCCAAGGGCATCGTGCTCGAGGCCAACCTCGACAAGGGTCGGGGGCCGGTCGCGACCATTCTCGTCGACAAGGGCGAACTGAACGTCGGCGACCCGATCGTGGCCGGTCCGGCCTGGGGTCGGGTCAGGGCGATGATCAACGACCAGGGCGAGCAGGTGAAGACGGCAGGGCCGTCGACCCCGGTCGAGGTGCTCGGACTCTCCTCGGTTCCCGAGGCAGGGGACGAGTTCCGCGCCGCTCCCGACGAGAAGACGGCCCGTACGGTCGGCGAAGCCCGCGAGTTCCACCGCCGGGTCCGCGACCAGCGCGGCGACGCTCGCGTCAAGTCGGGCGTCAAGCTCGAGGACATCTTCGATCAGATCCAGTCGGGCGAGACCGCGACCCTCAACCTCATCCTCAAAGCCGACGTGCAGGGTTCGCTGGAGGCCGTCACCGAGAGCCTCCGCAAGCTCGGCCGCGACGAGGTCGATCTCACCTTCGTCCACCGCGCCGTCGGTGGCATCTCCGAGAACGACATCACCCTCGCCGCGACGACCAACTCCACGATCATCGGATTCAACGTGCGTCCCGATCGCAAGGCGCGTGAGGCGGCGGAGGTCGAGAACGTCGAGATCCGCACCTACGAGATCATCTACAAGCTGCTCGAGGACATCGAGCAGGCCATGGTCGGCATGCTCGCCCCCGAGTACGAGGAGGTCGTCACCGGCGACGCCGAGGTGCGCGAGATCTTCCGCGTTCCCCGGATCGGCGCCATCGCCGGCTGCTACGTGCAGAACGGGGTCATCTCCCGTGGTTCGAAGGTCCGCTTCCTGCGCGACGGGACGATCATCTGGAAGGGCGAGATCACATCGCTCAAGCGGTTCAAGGACGATGCACAGGAGGTCCGTTCGGGTTTCGAGTGCGGCATCGGCCTGTCGGACTTCCAGGATCTCAAGCCGGGCGACGTGATCGAGACGTACGACGAGCGTGAGGTCGCCCGCACGCTCAGTAACGGCTGATGGCGCGCGGTCGTGGCTCCCAGGGGCATCGGTACCCACGGTCCGCGCGCGTCGGTGAGACGTTGCGCGAGATCATCGCCGAGGCGCTCGTCCGCATCGACGACGAAAGGCTGACGTTCGTCACGGTCACCGGCATCGAGGTCGACAACGAGCTGAACCGAGCCCACGTCTACTTCGACTCGCTGGCAGGTGAGGATGGCGACGACGAGATCGTCGAAGCGCTCCAAGAGTACCGGGCACGATTGCAGTCGTCGATCGCCAAGCAGATCCGCACGAAGAAGACACCGATCCTCGATTTCCGGCCCGATGTCGCACTGCGCTCCGCCGAGCGGATCGACGACATCCTGCGCGCCGATCGTCAGCGCCGTGGCGAGGCGTAAGCCGGCCACCACGCACGGCCTCTGCGTCGTCGACAAACCTGGCGGCGTCACGAGCCACGACGTCGTCGGGATGTTGCGCAAGCGCTTCGGTGAACGTCAGGTGGGCCACGCCGGCACGCTGGACCCGGATGCGACCGGTGTGCTCGTGGCCGCCGTCGGGATGGCCACCAGACTCCTGCGATTCGTCGAGAAGACGACGAAGCGTTACACGGGCGAGGTGGTGCTCGGCACCGAGACGTCGACCCTCGATGCCGGCGGCATCGTGCTCGCTTCCCATGACATGGCCGACGTCACGATCGACGATGCCCGCCGGATCGTCGCCGAGCATCTCGTCGGCGACATCCACCAGGTGCCGCCGATGGTCTCGGCGATTCGGGTCGACGGCAAGCGGCTGCACGAGCTCGCCCGCGCGGGCATCGAGGTCGACCGGGCGCCGCGACCGGTGACGGTCCACTCCTTCGCCGTCGACGCCGGACCGGAGCCTGGTGTGTTGTCGATCGAGGTGAGCTGCTCGTCAGGCACCTACGTCCGCACCCTGGCCGACGACCTCGGCCACCTGCTCGGCGGAGGTGCGCACCTGCGGAACCTGCGACGCACCGCGGTCGGTGAGTTCACGATCGCCGATGCGGGTCCACCCGACGAGTGTGAGCTGCTGCCTGTCGAGGCCACCGTGCGCGGCCTTGCTCGCGTCGAGATCGACGCAGCGACCGCCGGGCTGGTCGCCAACGGTCGAGTGCTGGCGCGCCTCGACGGGATGCACGGCGACGGACCGTGGTCCGTGTTCGGGCCGGCCGGCCGGCTGCTCGCTGTCTACGAGTCCTTTCGGCGCGATGAGGTGAAGCCGTCGGTCGTGCTCCCGACTGCGACAGGGGGGTAGCGTCAACCGCCGTGCTCGTCGTCACCGATGCCTCTGTCCCACCGTTTCCCGGCGAGGATGCCGTGATCACGATCGGCGCGTACGACGGACTCCACCTCGGTCATCAGACGGTGATCGAGGAGGTTCGTGCCCAGGCGTCGGCGCGCGGGAACCGCTCGGCGGTCGTGACGTTCGACCGGCATCCTGCGGTGATCGTGCGGCCGGAGTCGGCGCCGAAGCTTCTCACCGACCACGAGCAACGCATGGAGCTGCTCGAGGCCACCGGTGTCGATGCAGCGGTCGTACTGCCCTTCGATGAGCTCCAATCGCAGGAGCCGGCACTGACGTTCATCGAGCGGGTGCTCGTCAGGTGCCTTGCCACCGAACTGATCGTGGTCGGCGTCGACTTCCACTTCGGTCGCAACCGTGAGGGCAACGTCGACCTGCTCAGAGAGGTCGGCGCGACCTACGGATTCGAGGTGGCGCCGCTGGTGTTGACGCCTCGCGCCGATGGCGTGGACGAGCCGGTCAGCAGCACGGCGATCCGGCGCGCCCTCGCAGGCGGCAACGTCGAGATGGCTGCGGCGATGCTGACGAGGCCGTTCGAGGCGCGCGGCAAGGTGGTCCAGGGCGACCAGCGCGGCCGCCTCCTCGGCTTCCCGACCGCCAACGTCGAGGTGCCCAACCGTGTGTGTGTGCCCGCCGATGGCGTGTACGCAGGCTGGTACGAGCGTCCCAACGGCGACGTCCATCCGTGTGCGATCAACCTCGGGCGGCGACCGACCTTCTACGAGCACGCCGACAGCTCGCTGCTCGAGGCGCACCTGCTCGATTTCGACGGCGACCTCTACGGGGAGACGTCCAAGGTGAGGTTCACGGACTTCCTGCGTTCGGAGCGCAAGTTCGACGGCATCGACGCCCTGGTCTCGCAGCTCCAGCTCGACATCGCCCACGCCCGTCAGCTGCTGGGTGCGAACTGACGTCTGCCACCGCTGGGGCCCGACGTCTCAGGCGGGCCAGATGATGCTGTCGTCGTCGGCGTAGAGACCGGCTGCGAGATCGGGGTCGTACCGGCCTTCGACGGCGGGTGCGCCCTCGTCGCCGAAGAAGCCGACCGCGTCGTACGCCGCGATCTGAGCCTCGAGCTCGGCGCCGGCGGGCACGCCGACGTTCGAGCCCTCCGGCGTCGTTCGCGTGATGGTCTCGGCATCGGTCTCCCAGCGGAACGTCTCGCCCTCCGGCGACAGGAACCTCGGGTTCCCGTTCCCGTTGATGCGATCGACGGCGATCGCCGCTGCGGCAGCGGGGTCGGCGATCGACTCCTGGAGCGCACGGAGTGTCGCACGCATGAAGTCTTCGGCGGCGGTCGGGTGGTCGGTCAGGAACGCGCGGTTGGTGTAGACGAGACCGAACGAGCCGGGAATGTCGTAGTCGCTCGGGTCGTACACGTCGAAGGCGACACCCGCCCGCGCCAGCGCGCCGGGCTCGTTGCTGCGCCAGCCGGGCCGACCGGCGATGTCGTCGATCGCCATGTGGGCGACCGGGTCGAAGCCGTCGAGGAGCACGGTCGAGAAGTCGTCGCCTTCCACCAGGTCGGCCTCCTGCTGCAACATCACCGCGACGGCGGGCGGAAGTGCGAACAGGATGCCGAGCTGCTTGCCGGCAAGCTCGTCGAGCGACGAGGCGACGTCCGGCTTGATCATCAACACGTCGATCGCGACATGGCCGTCCACCGAGAGCGCCACGAGGTCGGCCTCGTTCCGTTCGGAGAACGTCGCCAACTCGGTGAAGGAGCCCGATGACGAGAACTGTGCATCGTCGGCTGCGACGAGCGGGTAGTTCTCGGTCGAGCCCCCGGCCCTCACCTCCACGTCGAGGCAGAGCTCCTCGAAGTAGCCGCGCTCGTCGGCGACGACGACCTCGAGGATCGACGCTGCGGCAGCGAAGTCGAAGCCCGTGAGGTAGGTGATCGTGCCGGCCGCCCGATTCGCCTCGCACCGATCGTCGGGGAAGGCCTCGCCATCGGCGACGTCGGACGCGGTCTGCTCGGGTGGGGCTGCGGCGTCGTCGTCACCGCTGCAGGCGACGAGCATGCTGACGGCGGTCAGGACGGCGGCGAGGGCATGCTGGCGCATCGATTCCTCCAGATGGGCGTGACAGGTGGGCGTGAGGGGTCGGTTGTTGTTGCCAGCACACGATGAGCGGCAACCGTTGCCAGGGGTCGGTGTGCCGCTCCGCGATGTCGTGTTCCGCGATCCTACCCTCGGGCGTCATCGCGGCGTCATCGTGTCGTCGTCCGTTGGGAGGCGTGCCAATGGAGGATCCACCGTTCGAGCACCACGACCACGACCTGGCAGGCGATGCCCAGCGCCGCCGCGCACAGGATCGTCGTCCACAGCAGTGCACCCTGGCTCTGGGCGGCCGCCCGCCGCCCGGTCTCGCCGAGGCCGTTGCCGAGGGTGTTCGACGACGCACCCTCGGCGAAGTAGGCGGCACCGAGACCCAGCCCGACGTTGAAGCGGGCCGCGGTGAACAGCGACGGCATCGCCGACGGGAGTCGGAGACGCCACACGACCTCCCAGCGGGACGCGTCGATCGATTCGAACAGCTCTCTCGCCGCCGGATCGGCGCTGCGCATCCCACCGACGGTGGCGTACACGAACGCCGGCACGGTCACGAACGCGACCAGGAACACGATCGTGGGTGTACCGGTGCCGACGACCAGCACGATCGAGCTGATGTAGGCGACCCATGGGGTCACCATGATCAACACGAGCAACGATTGACTGGCCTGCTCGAGCGGACGGAACGCTGCCAGCAGTGCGCCGAACGACAACGACGCGGCCAGGGAGATCGCGACCCCGGCGGTCAGATGGCGAGTCGTGTCCCAGATGTCCGACAGGAAGAAGCCGGGGGTCTCCACGAACGTCGACACGATCTCACTGGGCGGGAGCAACACGAAGGTGCGGACATCCCGGATCCGGACGAAGGCCTCCCAGAACCCGAGGAGCGCGATCGAGCCGACCGTGGCCCACAGCGCAGCGCTCTCGCGGAGTCTGCTCATCGGCCCGCCCCGGCGTGCAGCAGGTGTCGGAGCTCGGTCTCGGCGGCGAAGAACGCCGGATCGTCCTCGAGCTCGGGCGTGCGCGGGCGGGGCAGGTCAACGGCGACTTCACCCATCACCCGCCCGGGCCGGGCCGACAGCACCACGACGCAGTCGGAGAGGTAGACGGCTTCCGCAAGGGAGTGGGTGACGAAGACGACACCTGTGTTGCGCGGTTCGCACATCTCGGCGAGGAGGTGGCGCATGTCGGCGCGCGTGATCTCGTCCAGCGCTGCGAAGGGCTCGTCCATCAGGAGGTACGGAGCACCCAGCGCAAACGCCCGCACGAGCGCGACTCGTTGCTGCATGCCCCCGGAGAGCTCGTGCGGATACGCGCCGAGGAAGTCGGCGAGCCCGACCTGCTCCAGGAGATGGTCGGGGTCGGGAAGGGCATCGGGGTTGGCGCCGGCGTTGACGTCCTGGAGGAGGCGTGCGTTGGCTTTGACCGTCCGCCAGGGGAGCAGCGCGGGCGACTGCGGAACGAGGCCGAGTCGCTTGCGCGATCGGGCCACCTCGGGCTTCATGCCGTCGATCGAGATGATGCCGCCGGTCGCCGGTTCGAGTCCGGCGATCAGTCGCAGCAGGGTGGTCTTGCCGCACCCGCTCGGACCGAGCAGGGTGACGACCTCCCCGGGCTGCACGTGCAGGTCGATGGGGGAGAGCGCTTGGACGTCCCCGAACCGCTTCGAGACGCCCCGAACGCTGACCCCGCCAGCGGGGCGATCGACGCTCGGAGCGGGCCCTTCGGTCACGGCAGCGGAGGGTATCGCCCGACCGGCTCCGGTTGACCGGCTCCGGTTGACCGGCTCCGGTTGTCGGTGAGGTGCGGCGGCCGTAGCCTTGCAGAGTCCGTCGAGGTCACGACTTCGACGTGATGCGACCGATCCGTCCGGATCGACGCGACCTCCTACGTGGAAGGCACGAACACCCATGGCGCTCACGCCCAAGGCCGACATCATCGCGAAGCACGGCTCGTCCGAGAACGACACCGGCTCGCCCGAGGTGCAGATCGCGCTCCTCACCGATCGCATCCAGCACCTGACCGACCACCTCAAGGTGCACGCCAAGGATCACCACAGCCGGCGCGGTCTGCTGATGCTCGTCGGCCGCCGCCGTCGGATGCTCGACTATCTGCGCGGCATCGACGTCGAGCGCTACCGCAAGCTCATCGCCGACCTCGGCCTGCGCCGCTGAGTCGCCGCTGAGGCCCAGATCTCGCGAACACCGACGTACCCGCACCCTCGCTGGCACCTGCTGATCGGAGTCGTGGTGAACCCCGCAGTCGACGCATACATCACGCGGTCCGCGCGGTGGTCGCAGGAGATGACCGACCTGCGGAAGATCTTGCTCAGCTGTGGTTTGACCGAGGAGGTCAAGTGGGGCAAGCCGTGCTACGGCCACGAGGGCGGCAACATCGTCATCCTGCAGGAGATGAAGGAGTTCCTCGCGCTGATGTTCTTCAAGGGGGCCCTGTTGAGCGACTCCGAAGGAGTGCTCGAGGAGCAGGGCCCGAACTCACGCTCGGCTCGCCGCATTCGGTTCACATCGGTGGAAGACGTGGCTCGGTTGCGCGACACCGTCACGGCCTACATCGATGAGGCCATCGATGTCGAGGTGTCCGGTCTCGAGGTCGGCTCGGCACCCGAGCTCGTCCTGGTCGAGGAGCTCCGGCATCGCCTCAGCGAAGACCCGGCGCTGCGGGCGGCGTTCGAGTCGTTGACGCCTGGTCGGCAGCGGGAGTACAACTTGTACTTCTCGGGCGCGAAGCAAGTCACGACACGCGAAAAGCGCGTCGAGAAGTACGCGCAGAAGATCCTCGACGGCAGGGGCTTGAGAGACCGATGATCGTCGGCCGCCGCTTCGGCCGGCGTGACCGGCGCGACTGCGGTGCACCGGGCACGTCGGGTCCGCGCTTCGCGAACACTTGGCGGTAGCATGATGTCTCGGAACGCGGAAGGTCCGCGTCCCGCACATCGAGCGACCAATGGTTGGTTGCCGGTTGCCTCATCCGTGACTGCCTCGCAGTTCGACGGGCGTGCCAACTGGGAACCGGCTGGGTCGCTCCAGAGCGACGAGATCGACGGGTGAAAGCCGTCCTCGTCGGAAAGGAGCCATCCCATGGCTGACCCCATTCGCGTATCCGGACCCATCTCGGGATCCGACAAGACGCTCACCTTCGAGACCGGCAGGTTCGCGCCGCAGAGCCAGGGGGCCGTCGTCGCCTCCATCGGCGGTACGAAGGTCCTGACGACGGCCAACGCCGCCAAGGACGTCCGCCCCGGCATGGACTTCTTCCCGTTGACGGTCGACGTCGAGGAGCGGGCGTACGCCGCCGGCAAGATCCCCGGTTCGTTCTTCCGTCGTGAAGGCCGCCCGACCGAGGATGCGATCCTCACGTGCCGTCTCACCGACCGTCCGTTGCGCCCGTCGTTCGCCGAGGGGTTCCGCAACGAGACCCAGATCGTGACCACAGTGATCGGTGCCGACCAACTCAACCCCCACGACGTCCTGTCCATCAACGCGGCGTCGGCGGCTCTGATGATCTCGGGCATCCCGTTCGACGGCCCGCTCGGTTCGATCCGCATGGCATACAGCCAGGACGGCGAGTGGATTCCCCACCCGACGTATGAGGAGATCGAGGCGGGCACGTTCGAGATCGTGGTGGCAGGCCGTGAGCTCGACAACGGCGACGTCGCCGTGATGATGGTCGAGGCCGGCGGCACCGAGAAGAGCTTCTACTACTACGAAGACGGCGCACCCAAGGTCGACGAGGCCGTCCTCGCCGACGGGCTCGAGGCGTGCAAGGTCTGGATCAAGGAGTCGATCGCGCTCCAGCGTCAGTTGGTCGCCAGCGTCATCGCCACCCACGGCCCGATCGAGCGTCTGCCGTTCAACCCGGTGGTCGACTACAGCCCCGAGGTGTTCGCCGCGGTCGAAGGCCTCGTGTCCGGCGATGTCGCCGAAGCGGTGAAGATCGCCGGCAAGGCCGAGCGCAACGCCGCCACCGACGCGGCCGCCAACAAGGCCCTCGAGACGTTGTGCGCCGAGGGCGCCGAGTTCGCCGGCCAGGAGAAGGCGGTCAAGGAGGCCGTTCGCGGACTCACCAAGAAGCTCGTTCGTCGTCGGATCGTCGACGAAGGCATGCGCATCGACGGCCGTGGCACCGCGGATCTGCGTCCGGTCACCGCCGAGGTCGGCGTGCTGCCGACCGCCCACGGTTCGGGTCTGTTCCAGCGTGGCGAGACCCAGGTGATGAACGTGCTCACCATGGCGATGCCGCGCATGAACCAGATGATCGACTCGCTGTCGCCGTACGACACCAAGCGGTTCCTGCACCACTACAACATGCCGCCGTGGGCCAACGGTGAGACCGGGCGCGTCGGTTCGCCGAAGCGCCGCGAGATCGGTCACGGTGCGCTGGCAGCTCGTGCGGTTCTGCCCGTGGTGCCGAGCCAGGAGGACTTCGCCTACACCCTGCGGCTCGTGTCGGAGGTCATGTCGTCGAACGGTTCGACTTCGATGGCGTCGGTCTGCTCGTCGAGCCTGTCGCTCATGGACGCCGGTGTGCCCACCCGTGGTGCCGTCGCCGGCATCGCGATGGGTCTCATCAAGGACGGTGACACCTACACGACGCTCACCGACATCCTCGGAGCCGAGGATGCCTTCGGCGACATGGACTTCAAGGTGGCCGGTACCGCCGACGCGATCACGGCGTTGCAGCTCGACACGAAGATCGACGGCATCCCCGCCGACGTCCTGACGGCTGCGTTGGCGCAGGCCAAGGATGCCCGCTTGCAGATCCTCGAGGTCATGAACACCGCGATCAGCGAGTCCCGGCCCGAGGTCGCCGAGACAGCGCCGAAGATCGCCACCATCACGATCCCGATGGACAAGATCGGTGAGGTGATCGGCCCGAAGGGCAAGGTGATCAACACGATCCAGCAGGAGACCGGCGCCGACATCAGCGTCGACGACGACGGTGCCCAGGGTTTCGTCACGATCGGTGCGGTAGAGGCGTGGCGAATGGAGGAGGCCAAAGCCGCCATCATGGCCATCGTCGATCCGCCCAAGGCCGAGATCGGCAAGACCTATTCCGGTCGCGTCGTCAACATCACCAAGTTCGGTGCGTTCGTCAACATCCTTCCGGGTCGCGACGGCCTCGTCCACATCTCCAAGTTGGGTCGCGGCAAGCGGATCAACTCGGTGGAGGACGTGCTCGAGCTCGGCCAGGAGATCGAGGTCACCGTCGAGGAGATCGACGATCGAGGCAAGGTGAGTCTGGTTCCTGCCGGCGATCTGCCCGAATCCAACGGCGACTCCGGTCGTTCGTCCGATGCCGGTTCGGATTCGCCGGGCGATCGGGTGGCTGTGCCGTCGGCCGGCAACGGCGGCGACGCCGTCGAGACCGTCTCGTTCGAGGAGAGCTTCGACGCCGAGCTCGCGAGCGAGTTGGGCGATCTCGGCCCCGCCGGGGAGCGTCGCCGCGACGACCGTGGTGGGCGTGGTGGTGACCGCGGTGGTGACCGCGGTGGCGACCGCGGTGGTCGTCGTCGTCACCGCTGACACAGCACTGACCGGTCTCGGCGAGGCCGAGTATCGCTCCGACGCCCCCACCCGGTCTGCCGGGTGGGGGCGTTCGCGTCACCCGGCAGCGTTTCGTCGGCGGCGAATCGACGATTGACTGTCGCCACCCCATGTCCGAACGTGTCGTTCAGCTCCCGAGCGGTCTCACGATCGCCGTCGAACCGATGGTCTCGACGCGGACCGCGGCGATCGGCGTGTGGGTGGGGGTCGGCGCCCGCGACGAGGCCCCCGAACACGGCGGGGTCAGTCATTTCCTGGAGCATCTGCTCTTCAAGGGCACGGCGACCAGGTCGGCGATCGAGATCTCGCAGACGATCGATCGGGTCGGTGGCGACATCAATGCCTTCACCTCGAAGGAGTACACGACGTACTACTGCCGACTGCCTGCCCGCTTCGCGGCGACCGGCATCGAACTGCTCGGCGACGTCCTCACGTCACCCGCTCTGCGTGACGACGACGTCGAGAGCGAGCGCCAGGTGATCCTCGAGGAGATGGCGATGGACGACGACAGCCCGGAGGATGTGCTGCATCGCGCGTTCGGGCGTGCCGTGTTCGGAAACCATGCGTTGGGCCGCGACACCGCCGGCGATCGCACGACGGTGCGAGCCCTTTCGGCCGACGACCTACGTGCCCACTTCACCGACCGCTACCGCACGCGCAACACGGTGGTATCGATTGCCGGGGCGGTCGATCCCGACGAGGTGATCGACCAGGTGACCAAGTGGTTCGATGCGATGCCGTCGGGCGACGGCCGGGTTGCGCGCGTCGAGCCCGACGCGCTGACCAGGGTCGACACGGCGATCACGAACATCGACGACGACACCGAGCAGGTGCACCTGGTGATGGGCGGTCGCTCGCTGCGTCGGGACGATCCCGACCGCGAGGCGCTCGACATCGTGAACCACGTCCTCGGCGGCGGTTTGTCGAGCCGGCTGTTCGACGAGATCCGCGAGCGGCGAGGTCTCGCCTACTCGGTCTTCTCGTCCGCAGCCGCGTACGCCGATGCAGGTGTCTGGTCGGTCTATGCGGGAACGATGCCCGAGCATGCCGCCGAGGTGCGTTCGCTCGTTGGGCACGAGCTCGAGCGGCTGATCACCGATGGCATCACCGACGACGAACTCGACATCGCCCGCGGCTACCTGGCGGGTGCGTACGAGATGGGTCTCGAGGACTCCGGCGCACGCATGTCCCGCCTCGGTGGTCAGCTCACCCTGCTCGGCGATCTTCGCAGCGTGGAGGACCAGATCGAGCGTTGGTCGCAGGTGACCCACGACGACATCCGCCGGGTGCTCGGCCGGGTCTACGGCTCGACAGCACCGGTGACCCTGACCCTCGGACCCAGCTGACGGCGGGCCTCGGCGTCAGTGCGAGAGCTGCTCGCGCTCGCGGCGGACGTACCCCTCGGTCAGGCGCCGTTCGACGCCGCGCCCGTCGACCAGGTACGCCAGGACGTGGAATGCGAGGGCCAGGCCCCACACCGCGGTGATCCACGGTGCCCACTGCACGCCTGCTTGCCCGATGCTCCAGTCGAGGATCCAGAAGAAGCCGTTGATGATCGTGAATGTTCCGAGGTGCCAGATCAGTCCGACGAGGTACCGTGCGCGCTGTCGAGCGCGCAACTCGGTGGTGAGCTCTTCCACGTCGTCCTCCTTTGACCGGCGCCATTCATTCTCTCTCCAGCGGTGTTCGGCCCACCAGGGCCGTTCGCCCTCATCGACAGTGCCGTCGCCGGCCGCTCGGTTGGCTACGGTCGAGCACGTGAGTGAGGCGATTCGGGTCGGGGTCAACGGCGCAGCCGGGCGAATGGGTGGTGCGGTCGGACGAGCGGTGGAGAGCGATCCGGAGCTCGAGCTCGTCGCCGCGGTCGATCCGAACGGAGTCGGACGTTCGCTCGCCGGAATCGACCTCGCACCGGACCTCCGGGCCTTCGCCGACGCCGGGTGCGAGGTGGTCGTCGATTTCAGTGTCGCCGATGCGGCACGGACGACGCTGCCGTGGCTGGCGATGCACGGTATCCACGCCGTGGTCGGCACGACCGGGCTCGCAGATGGCGATCTCGACGACGTCAGGTCGGCGTTCGGCGACGGACCTGCGCACTGCCTGATCGCTCCGAACTTCGCGATCTCGGCCGTCCTCATGATGCGCTTCGCCGAACTCGCAGCGCCCTACTTCGACACCGCGGAGATCATCGAGTACCACCACGACCGCAAGACCGACGCACCGTCGGGCACGGCCGTGACGACGGCGGATCGTCTGGCTGCCGCGCGCGGCGGACGCCCGTGGCACCCCGACCCGACCGAGCGCCTCATCTACGACGGAGCGCGTGGCGGCGTCGGACCATCGGGGATCCGCGTCCACTCGGTGCGCATGCACGGCATGATCGCCCATCAGGACGTGATCCTCGGTGCGCTGGGCCAATCGCTCACGATCCGTCAGGACAGCTACGACCGCGACAGCTTCATGCCGGGTGTCCTGCTCGCATGCAAGCGCATCGGCGAGCACCCCGGAGTGACGATCGGGCTCGACGACTATCTCGAGCTCTGAGACCGGGTCGTTCCGAAAGAAATCTCTCTCACCGGTATCTGGAGCGCTCGCTCCGACTCTCTGTGTGCGTGGACAAGCTCGGTGGCCTCGGGACGATCATCATGCTGACGATCGCGCTGGCGGGCCTCGATGTCACCGGAGCGGTGCTGGCGAAGGAGTGGTCGGAACGGCGGAACCATTGGCTGCTCCTCGCCGGCATCGCCGCATCCTTGGCGCTGTTCTGGCTCTTCATCGTCGCGATTCGCTACACCGAGATGTCAACGGTGACCCTCGGTTGGATCGTGGCGATGCAGGCCGGACTCATGATCACGGAGCGGGTCCGGTACGGCGTGCACCACTCGATGGATCGTTGGATCGTCGTGGCGGTGATGGTGGCGTTGCAGGGGTACCTGCTCGCCACCCCGAGTTCGGCGGGCGCCTGACACGCGATTCGATCCGGCCGGGTGGCGGAACCCGGCCGGATCGAATCGAGGAAACGGACGGCGTTCGACGACGCGGACGCGCAGTCAGTCGAGGGAGTTCAGCGCGGCGTCGTAGTCGGGTTCGTCGGCGATCTCGCCGACGAGCTGGGTGTGCTTCACGGTTCCGGTTGCGTCGAGCACGACGACCGCCCGGGCCGTCAGTCCGGCGAGCGGTCCGTCCTCGAGCTTGACGCCGTACACCTCGGCGAAGTCGCTGCGAAAGGCCGAGCCGGTCTTCACGTTCTCGATCCCCTCGGCGCCGCAGAAGCGGCCGGCTGCGAAGGGCAGATCCTCCGAGACGCACAGCACGACCGTGTCGTCGCGGCCCGCAGCGCGCTCGTTGAACGTCCGCACGCTGGCCGCGCAGGTGGGGGTGTCGATGCTCGGGAAGATGTTGAGCACGACCTGCTTCCCGGCGAACGATTCGGGCGTGATCTCGGACAGATCGCTGCCCACCAGCGAGAAACCGGGTGCTGACGAGCCGACGGCGGGAAGATCGCCGCTGGTGTTGAACGGATTGCCACGAAGAGTCACTTGAGCCATGGCGCAGTTGTAGCAGCCGAGGGTTCAGCGTGCCGCACCGCGGCGGAAGTTGCGGAGGTTGACCAGGACGACGAGGACGAACGAGATCCCGACCGCCCACCACGAGTACCGCTGGAGCCAGGACAGGAAGCTCGTGAGCTCGTCGTCGAACACGCGGGCGAGCCACCAGATCAGCGCCAGCCGGAGGTAGATACCGATCACGAGGAGCAGTGCGAGGCGGCGCCACGACGTGCGATGGATCCCGCTGAGCGCGGCGACGAGGTTGCTGCCTGCGAAGAACGGGATCACCACCCACTCGGCCTTCGCGAATCCCTTGTTGAACTGATCGAGGGCTTCGGGTGTCACCCCGAGGTACTTCACGAACCAGCCGAGCGCCGCGTCGGCGTAGGCGCGCCCGATCAGATGACACACCACGAACGCCAGTGCGATCCGGGCCGGGCCGATGATCCAGTAGGCCATCTGTGACACGTCGGCGCCGAGCGCGAGTGCCAAGTAGCGGTTGCGCGACGACAGGAGCAGGAGTGTCTCCGGGCTGGATTCCAGCAGCCTGGCCCACGAGACACCGGCGATGTTGGTGCAGATCACCAAGCCGACGAAGGCGGCCAACGTCAGCGGGGCCCACGGCGGACGAGTGGTCGCGATCGGGCTGGCGTCGGTCACCGGGACGACGCTATCGCTCGTCGGTCGGTGCAGTGTCGAGCGGCTCCGGCTGGCATGGTTCCCTGCCGCACCCGGATCGGGATCACCACCGGGACCCGACACCATCGGGGTCGAACCCGAGGCGCGCAGCATCGGCATCCGGGTCCTGATCGGGCTCGGCCAGTGGCCCTGCCGAGCGGTGTGCCGCGCTACGTTCGGCGGTCATGCAGGGCCTGATGCAACACGTTCCGCTCACGATCGCTCACCTCTTCGATCGTGCCGAGCAGTACCACGGGCACAAGCCGATCGTGACGGCGACCGGAGCGGGACGCGAGCGGACGACCTATGCCGAGTGGGCGAACCGAACCAGACGTCTCGGCGGCGCGCTCGATGCGCTCGGCATCAGTGGCGACGGGCGGGTCGCGACGTTCGCCTGGAACACGGCGCGTCACCTCGAGCTCTACTTCGCCGCCCCGTGCACCGGACGCATCCTCCACACCCTCAACATCCGCTTGTTCCCCGATCAACTGACCTACATCGTGAATCACGCCGACGACGAGGTCATCTTCGTCGATCGGTCGCTGCTGGCTCTGATCGCACCGCTCCTGCCGACATTCGAGCGGCTCCGCCATCTGGTCTTGATGGACGACGGCGTCGGCGCCATCCCGGCCGATCTGCACGGACACGTGCTGCTCGACTACGAAGAGCTGCTCGCCGGGGCAGACCCGGTCGAGTTCCGGGTCGACGACGAACACCGTGCGGCGAGCATGTGTTACACGAGCGGAACGACGGGGAACCCGAAGGGCGTGCTGTACAGCCACCGCAGCACGTTCCTGCACACCTTCGGCGCCATGACGGTCGACAATCTCGGCGCTCGGGAATCCGACGTCATCCTCCCGGTCGTTCCCATGTTCCACGCCAACGCCTGGGGTCTCGCCCACGCAGCAGTCGCGGCGGGTTCGGCCCTGGTGATGCCGGGCCCGGACCTGTCCGGCAGAGCACTCGCCGACCTGATCGTCGATGAGCGGGTCACGGTCGCGGCGGGTGTGCCGACGATCTGGATGCAGGTACTGCCCGAACTGAAGGGTCGCGACGCATCCAGCCTGCGGGCGATCCCGTGTGGCGGGTCGGCCGTGCCCAAGGCGTTGTCGGAGGCCTACCGTGACCAACTCGGTCTGCCCATCTTGCAGGCGTGGGGTATGACCGAGACCAGCCCGATCGCGGCGGTCTGTCAACTCGACGTCGACGAAGCCTCGCTGCCCCTCGACGAGCAAGCCGAGCTGCGCACCATGGTCGGCCGGATCAGCTTCGGGGTCGAGATGCGGGTGGTCGACCCCGATTCACAGGACCCGGTGCCCTGGGACGGCGAGAGCAGCGGCGAGCTGCAATGCCGTGGCAACTGGATCGCCGCCACGTACTACGCGGACGAGCGCGCCGGCGACAGCTTCACCGCCGACGGCTGGCTGAAGACCGGCGACGTGGCGACCGTCGATCGACGCGGTCGGATCCGACTGGTCGACCGGACCAAGGACCTCATCAAGTCGGGTGGCGAGTGGATCTCGTCGGTCGAGCTCGAGAACGAGTTGATGGCGCACCCCAAGGTCGCCGAGGCAGCGGTGATCGGTGTGTCGCATCCCCGCTGGTCGGAGCGACCGCTCGCCTGCGTCGTGCCCGTCGAAGGTGTCGACGTGACCCGGGAGGAGGTGCTCGACTATCTCGCGGGGAAGGTCGCCAAGTGGCAGCTTCCCGACGACGTCGTGTTCATCGACGAGGTCCCGAAGACGAGTGTCGGCAAGTTCTCGAAGAAGACGCTGCGCGACCGATTCGCGTCGTACGAGTTGCCGACGGCCTGAACGACCGCCCGGCAACGGCCCGACCGAGGCCACGCGGCGTTCCTCGATCACATGCGACCGGCGTCGGTCACCCGCTGGAGGAACTGGCGGGTGCGCTCTTGCTGCGGAGCGCCGAACAGCCGTGTCGGTGCAGCGTCCTCCAGGATTCGGCCCTGGTGGAGGAAGCAGACTCGATCGGCGATCTCGCGGGCGAACCCCATCTCGTGGGTTGCGAGCAGCATCGTCATCCCGTCGCGCTTGAGGTCGCGCACGACGTCGAGGACCTCGCCCACCAACTCGGGGTCGAGCGCAGACGTGATCTCGTCGAGCAGCATCACTTCCGGGTTCATCGCGAGCGATCGGGCGATCGCCACGCGTTGTTGTTGCCCACCGCTCAGCTGGTCGGGGTAGGCATCCGCCCGGTCGCCCAACCCGAGTCGATCGAGCAGGTTCCGCGCGGCGTCACGCGCCGGAGCTGGATCGGTGCGCAGCACCTTGCGCGGACCGATCGACACATTGTCGACGACCGACATGTGGGGGAACAGATTGAAGCTCTGGAACACCATGCCGATCCGGCGCCGGATCGGATCTGCGTCGCGACCCGGCTCGGAGATGTCGTCGCCGTCGAGCAGGATCCGGCCGTCGTCGATCGGCTCGAGCAGGTTGATGCACCGAAGGAGCGTGCTCTTGCCCGACCCGGACGCTCCGATCAGGCAGATCACCTCGCTCTGGGCAACATCGAGATCGATCCCGTCGAGCACTCGCGTACTCCCGAAGGATTTCACGACGCCGGAGATCTGCAGCTTCACGCGATCGCCGTTCCACCGGTTCGGCGCCGCTGCCTCGCCATCAGGTAGTCGGCGGTGCGCGTCAGTGGGATCGTCACGGCCAGGAAGATCACCGCGGCACCGACGTACGGCGTGAAGTTCGCGAACAGGGATTTCTCGATACCGGCCCGGCGCAGGATCTCGACCGGTCCGATCAGGCTGACGAGGGCGACATCCTTCTGGAGGCTGATGAAGTCGTTCATCAGCGGCGGGACCACGCGTCGCACCGCCTGGGGCAGCACGATCGTGCGCATCGTCTGCCCGTTGGTCATCCCCAGCGAACGAGCTGCAGCGCGCTGGCTCTCGTGCACGCTCTCGATGCCGGCCCGGAACACCTCCGAGACGTAAGCGGAGTACGCGAGGATCAGCGCCACGGTGCCCCAGATGACCGGCCGACCCCACTCGCGTGACAACCCGAGCCCGGGGACGCCGAACCCGATCAGGTAGATCGTCAGGATGACCGGGATGCCCCGGAAGACGTCGGTGTAGATCGCACCGAACGCACGCAACGGGAACAGCGCCGGATTGCGGGTGTTCCTGCCGAGCGCGATCAGGATTGCCAGCACGAAGATGCACGGCACCGCCACGAGGAAGATCTTGACGTCGAGCCAGAACGCACGGACGAGATCAGGGAACGTGTCGACGAAGACGTCACCGTCGAAGAACGACCGCCTGACCTTCGGCCAGCCGGGCGTCAGCGGTACGAGCACGATCACCGCCGTGATGGCGATGATCGTGCTCGCTGCCGCGATCGCGACCGAACGGCGTCGCTGCGCCCGCTCGTACGCCTGTCGGCGGGTGAGCCCTTCGGTCACGGAACGTCGCTGTCGCTCCGGTCAGCCGACCGGGATGATGGGAGCGCCGGTCTCATCCGACATCCACTGCTCGGTGATCGAGTCGAGCTCGCCCGAGTCGCGCAGCGCGGTGATGGCCGAGTCGACGCATTCGACGAGCGGGTTGTCCTTCTCGAGCACGAGACCGAACTCGTCGGTCGTGCCACCGGCCGATGCGGGGAACTGACCGACGACGCTGCTTCCCTCGATCTCGACGGCCGAGATGAAGAACGCTGTCGGCAGGTCGACGACGATGGCGTCGATCTGGTTCGCCTCGAGCGCCGCCTTGGCGCCGACGTTGTCGTCGTAGACGAACGGTTCCTCGTTCGGCTGGATGACGTCGGTGACGAACTGCAGGCTGGTGGTGCCCGACTGCACGCCGAACTTGACGTCCTTGAGGTCGTCCAGGGTCGTGGCGCCCTCGGCGGCCGAGCCGGTGAGCCCGACGATCGCCTGGTTGCTCGTGTAGTACGGCTCGGAGAAGGTGATCGTCTCCTCCCGTTCCGGTGTGATCGAGTACTGCTGGAGATTGAAGTCGAAGTTCTTGGCGCCGGGTTGGATCGCCTCGTCGAAGGTGGTGCGCACCCACTCGACCGACCCGTCGTCGAAGCCCATCTCACCGGCGATCGCCCACGCGACCGCCGCCTCGAAGCCCTGCTGGTTCGTCGGGTCGTTGTCGATCACGTACGGCGGGAAGGCCGGTTCGCCGGTGGCGATCGTGAGGACGCCGTCGGTGATCGTCTTGCCGGCGGCGCAGTCCGCCGCGGCGGGCTCCTCGGCAGGTGCGGCTGGTTCGTCGGCGGCTGGTTCGTCGGCGGCTGGTTCGTCGGCGGCTGGTGCTTCGGTCGCCGGTTCGGCGCTGTCGTCACCGCACGCTGCGAGCAGCAGTCCGCTCACGGCCACGGCCGCGATCAGTGAACTTCGCATGGAGTTCTCCCTCGTTGGTTCAGTTGTTCACGCTGAAGCGAGCAACGGTAGCAACGGCCGGCCCGTCGCGTGCGACATCGCCACTTGACGATGAGACGGATTCTGTCTTAGTGTCTCACGGATGGGGCCGAGCACCGCCGAGACGCGCATCCTCGATGCGGCGAAGCAGTGCTGTGAGCAGTGGGGACTCGCCAAGGTCACGATCGACGACATCGCAGCTGCCAGCGGGGTGTCGCGTGCCACCCTCTATCGGCTCTTCCCCGGCGGGAAGGACGTCCTGTTCGAGGCACTCCGGGTCCGGGAGATCAACGACTTCTTCGACACCCTCACGGCCGAGGTCGCCACGATCGACGCCTTCGACGAACTCGTCGTCCGCCTCGTGGTCGTCGCCACTCGTGAACTGCGCGCCGACGACCATCTGGCGGTGATGCTCGCGTCGGAACCGGGCGAGGTGCTGACCCAGCTCACCGTCGACGGCCTGCCCCGCATCATCCGCATCGCGAACGACTACCTGACGCCGCTGGTCACGCCCTTCCTCGACCCGGTGCACGCCCCCCGCCTGATCGATCTGCTCGTCCGGGTCACCATCTCGTACTTCCTCGCGCCGAGCCTGCACGTCGACCTCGGCGACCCCGACTCTGCCCGCCGGTTCCTGCAACCGGGTCTCAGTGTTCTCGTCCCATCCACCACCAGCACCCCCTGACACCCAGGAGCTTCCATGAGCGTCACCCATTCCAGCAACGAAGAGATCATCGGCCGCGACGACATCAACAACATCGAGGCGATCCTGTCGGTCTCGAACGTCGACGTCGACGAGGTCGAACACATCGTCAAGGACAACGCAGACGCCATCTTCACGTGGGACTACTCGCTGGCCCGACCGCAGCTCCGCAAGCTGTACGAGAAGGCCAAGACCGGCCAGTGGAACGCCACGACCGACCTCGACTGGGACACCGAAGTCGATCTCGAACAAGTGGTCACCGCCGACCAGGCCGCGATCCAGTCGGGCCTGACGCCGGATCACTACGACGGCACCGTCGTGGAGAAGTGGGGCGACAAGGAGTGGCTGGAATTCGGGATCGATCAGCGTCGCTGGACGCTGTCACAGTTCCTGCACGGCGAGCAGGGTGCGCTCCTGTGCACCGCCAAGATCACCGAGACCGTGCCGTGGTACGACGCCAAGTTGTACGCGTCGACACAGGTCGTCGACGAGGCCCGTCACGTGGAGGTGTTCGCCCGCTATCTCGACGAGAAGCTCGGCGGTGGGTTCCAGGTGAACGCCCACCTCCGGATGCTGCTCGACGACATCATCGAGGACTCCCGTTGGGACATGACGTACCTCGGCATGCAGGTGATGGTCGAGGGTCTCGCACTCGCAGCGTTCGGGTTCATGCATCAGATGACGGAGGAGCCGCTCCTCAAGAAGCTCCTCCGCTACGTGATGAGCGACGAGGCCCGGCACGTGGCCTTCGGCGTGTTGTCGCTGAAGGAGGTCTACGACGGTATGACCGACGCCGAGATGAAGGACCGCCAGGAGTTCGCGTTCGAGGCGGCGATCCGCATGCGCGACCGCTTCCTGTCACAGGAGGTCTGGGAGAAGCACGGCGTCAACCCCAAAGACGTCGTACCGCTCGTGCTCAACGATCCGACCCGCGACATCTTCCAGCAGATGCTGTTCAGCAAGATCGTGCCGAACTGCAAGAAGCTCGGGTTGCTCGACCGCAACGACCAGTGGTTGCGCCGCCGATTCGAGGAGATGCAGGTGATCCAGTTCGAGGATTGGGAGGACACGGGCTCGGAGTACATCAAGTTCGAGCTCGACGCCGAGGCGCCCGACGCGGTCGCCCAGGCGCACGCGGCGGCCGAAGCGCAGGGTCAACCCGTCGCCGGCGACTGATCCCGGCTCGATCCGAGCGAGCTGTAGACAAGTAGAATACAAGTCTGCTAGGGTCGGGGCATGTCATCGACCGACGTGTCCTCGACCGACTGGGATCCGGCGCAGTACGAACGATTCGCAGCCGAACGGGCGCAGCCCTTCTGGGACCTCGTCGAGCTCATCCATCGTGGCGGGATCGAACGTGCCGTCGATCTCGGCTGTGGTACCGGAGCCCTGACGGTCTCGGCAGCCGAACGACTCGGCATCGGACAGATGACGGGCATCGACAACTCGCCGGCGATGCTCGAAGTCGCCGCCACCCGCGGTCGGGTCGAGGTCGACTTCCAGTACGGCGACATCTCGAGATGGACCTCGAACGGCGACTACGACCTCGTGCTGGCGAACGCTGCACTCCAGTGGGTTCCCGATCATCGGGCCGTGCTCGAACGGTGGGTTGCGGCGCTCGCACCCGACGGCCAGCTCGCCCTTCAGGTGCCCGCCAACCACGATCACCCGTCGCATCTCGCCAGCGCCTTCGTCGCCACCCAGGAGCCGTTCGCATCCGCGCTCGGTGGTGAGCCGCCACCCGACCCGGTCGTCGCCAACGTGCTGTCCCCTGAGGCGTACGCCACCGCCCTCTACGAGTTGGGTCTTGTCGAACCGCGCGTGCGGTTGCAGGTGTACCCCCACGTGTTCGAGTCGTCGACCGACGTGGTCGAGTGGACGCGCGGCACGTCCCTGACCCGGTTCTTCAGGCGTCTCCCGGTCGACATGCGTGACCCGTTCGTCGACGCGTACCGCGACGAGCTCCTGTCGAGGATCGGGCTCCAGACGCCGTACTTCTACTCGTTCAAGCGAATCCTCATCTGGGGTCGCCGGACGTCGTGAGCAGCCTCGGGTCGGGCGGTCAGGCGTCGTTCCTGGAGCGTGGTCGTGTGACGCTGCACGGGGTCGCGTGCCGGTAGCGTCACTCGCTGTCGACACCTCTGCCCTCACCGATCTTCGCCGAACGCGGCGCACTCGCCGCCTGGGTGATACCGAATGGTTCGATATCGCCTACAACGTGTACCTGGCCGCGATCCTCGGCGGTGGAGCGATCATCGTCGCGAGCGGTTACATCGGCGACACGCCGCTCGGCGACGACGCGGTCCGCCGATTCCTCGATCGGGCGCCGGCCTATCTCGGTGTGATCCTGGCGGTCGCCGTCGGGGTCGGACTGCGCAGCGGCGCCGGGGGCGGACCACTCTCGGTCGAGTCGGCCGATGCCCGCCATCTGTTGCTCGCGCCGATCTCGCGACGGGCGGTGCTGCGCCAACCGTTCCTGCAGCGCCTCCGGACCGTGACGGGCGGTGCCGCACTGGTCGGTGGCATCGCCGGCCTGCTCTCGGCCCAGCGGCTCCCGGGGTCGGCGTCCGCGTGGACGCTTTCCGGCGCCGCGTTCGGGGCGTGCGTCGGCATGATCACCGTTGTCGTCGCGGTCCACGCCCACGCAGTCCGCCTTCCGGGATGGGTTGCCGTGGCCGTCGGTGGAGCGGTCTGCGGATGGCAGGTGTTGGCGGCGGTCGGTCACCACACCGGACCCCTCAACTCACTCGGCGACATCGCGCTGTGGGGCAACCGACCGGTGCCGGTCGATCTCGTCGGTGTCGGTGTGGTGGTCGCGGTCGCAGTGGTCGCGATGTTCGACGTCGGCCGACTGAGCGTCGAGCACCTCGACCGGCGCGGCGACCTCGTGTCCCAACTCCGCTTCGCCGTCACGACCCAGGATCTCCGCACCGTCGTGCTGCTGCGCCGTCAGCTCCGCCAGGAGCGGCCGCGGGATCGGCCCTTGGTGGTCGTGCCGGCGACTGACGGAGGTCCGAGCAGTGCCGTGATCCGCCGAAGCGTCCACAGCCTGCTCCGCATGCCGTTGGCTCGGCTCGGACGCGTTGTCGCGCTCTGCGCCGCGGCCGGCGTCGCAGCCGGGATGGCCGCCCGAGGCACGACGCCGGCTGTCGTCGTGTGCGGGATCCTGCTGTTCATCATGGGTCTCGATCTGATCGAGCCGCTGTCTCAGGAGATCGACCACCCGGATCGTGCCGACGATCTCCCGGTCGAACCCGGCTGGCTCCACCTGCGGCTGCTGGTCGGTCCGGTCGTCGTCGCCGTGGTGCCGGCGATGGCCGGAGCCGCTGCGTGTGCGGTCGTCGAGCCCCGTGCGACGGTGGCGGCGTTGGCGTTCGCGGTCCCAGTGACATGGTCGGGCATGACGGGCTCGATCGTCAATGCCCTCCGCGACGACGTCCTCACCGGTCCATCCGAGAGCATCCTGATGCCCCCCGAGGTGAGCGGTGTCACCGACGTCGTCCGCCTCCTCCTGCCGCTCGTCATGTCGACGCTCGGGTCATTGTCGATCCTGGCGTTGCGGGCCGAGCCGACCGTCGGGACGGCGGTGCGACTCGAGGTCGCGATCGGCGGTGGACTCGCTGCGTTCGGATGGTGGGTCCGGAAGCGAGCCGATCTGCGTCGCGCATGGTCGACGATGAAAGCGGAGGCGATGCCATGACGACGGCCGTGCGCTCGACGGGCCTCGTGAAGCGGTACGGCATCACGCCCGCACTCGGACCACTCGATCTCACGATCGAACAGGGTGAGCGGGTGGCGCTCGTGGGCCACAACGGGAGCGGCAAGACGACGCTGCTGCGGCTGCTCACCGGACGCATCGACTCGTCCGAAGGTTCGGCGCGGGTCGTCGGCCACGAGCCGGGGTCGATCGAGGCCCGTGCTGCGCTCTCGTACCTCGCCGACCAGCCGGTGTTCTACGACGACCTCTCGGTCCTCGAGCACCTCGAGTACGTCGCTCGGCTGCATCGTCGCAACGAATGGCGCACGAGTGCCGACGAGCTCCTGGAACGCACCGGCCTCTCCGATCGGGCCGACGACCTGCCCTTCACCTTCAGCCGCGGTCTGAAGCAGAAGGCAGCGATCTGTCTGGCGTTCGTGCGCCCGTTCGACGTGCTTGTCGTCGACGAACCGTTCGTCGGTCTCGATGCGCGCGGCCGCGCCGCGCTGTTGGAGCTGTTCGATCTGGCGCATGCCGACGGCAAGACCTTGCTCGTCGCCAGCCATGAGCCCACGACGGTCGGTACCAGCGCACGCGTCATCGCGCTGCGCGACGGCACCCTCGACTACGACGGACCACCCGACACCGACCTGGTTGCACTGATCGACGGTTGACGCGTCGACACGGGTTCGTCACCCCGAATCTGGCGTGACGTATGCCGCGGTGAGGCCGCCGTCGACGAGCAAGTTGGCGCCGGTCACGAAGCTCGACTCGTCGCTCGCGAGGAACAGCGCGGCGTTGGCCATCTCCGCGGCCTCGCCGAAGCGGCCCATCGGGACGTGCACCAGGCGACGTTGCCGCTTCGCCGGTGTGTCGAGGAACGACATCAGCATCTCGGTCTGCAGCGGCCCCGGCGACAATGCGTTGACCCGAATTCCCTCGCGGGCATGGACGACTGCCAGCTCGCGGGTGAGCGAGAGCACGGCGCCCTTCGACGCGGTGTACGCGATCTGGGGAGTCGCCGAACCGACCGATGCCACGAACGAGGCGGTGTTGATGATCGAACCGCCTCCGGTTCGCCGCAGGGCCGGGATGCCGTGCCGGCACCCGTGGATCACGCCCTTGACATTGATCGCGAGCGTGCGATCGATCACCTCGTCCGACGTCGACAGTGCGTCGTCGTCGCCGGGCAGCATCACACCGGCGTTGTTGAACACGATGTCGACGCGGCCGAACTGCTCCTCGGCCAGCTCGAACATCGCAGCGACCGAGCCGTCGTCGGTGACATCGACGGTCGTGTTGATCATCTTGCCGCCCGCGTCCTCCACCAGCCGTGCGGTCTCCGCGTTCGTCAGCTCCGAGACATCGCCGCCGACGATCGATGCGCCCTCGCCCGCGAAGCGCAATGCAGCGGCGCGTCCGATCCCGGCAGCGGTTCCGGTGATGACGGCGATCTTGCCTTCGAGGCGCACGGTGGCTCCAGTTGTCTCAGATTCGTTCGAAGTAGCGCGAGCGCTCCCAGTCGGTGACGAACGCGTGGTGGGCGTCGACCTCGACCTGATGGAAGCGCGCGCAGTGGTCGACGACATCGTGGCCGAAAGCCTCGCGAGCGACGTCGCTCGCAGCGAAGGAGGCGACGGCGTGCTCGAGGGTGGCCGGAACCCTGGGGAGATCGACCGCCCGATACATGTCGCCCACGAATTCGGGCGGTGGTTCGAGCTCGTGTTCGATGCCGGCCAACCCGCTGGCGATCGACGCGGCGTAGGCAAGGTACGGGTTGCAGTCCGCGCCGGGGATCCGGTTCTCGATGCGGAGGTTCGGACCGTGTCCGACGACCCGGAACCCGGCGGTGCGGTTGTCGCGCGACCAGGCGATGCGCGTGGGCGCCCAGGAGCCGTCGACGAAGCGCTTGTACGAGTTGACCGTCGGTGCGTAGCACACCATGAAGTCGGTGGCGTGAGCGATCCAGCCGGCGAGGAACCGGCGGAAGAGGTCGTTGTCGGCGGCTCCGGACGCGAACACGTTCGTCCCCGCGTGGTCGTCCCACAGGCTGAGGTGGAGATGGCTGCTGCTTCCGGCTTCGTCGGTGGTCGGCTTGGCCATGAACGTCACGCTCATGCCCATCGCGTCGGCGAGTTCCTTCATCGCGTGCTTCATGATCGTGTGCCGGTCGGCCATGTCGAGCACACCGGCGAAGCGGATGTTGAGCTCGTGTTGGCCGCGGCCCCACTCGCCCTTGGATGTCTCGACGGGGATGTCAGCGCCGCCGAGGGCTCGTCGCGCGGCCCCGACGTACGGTTCGACGCGGCTGCCCTGAAGCAGGTGGTAGTCCTCGACGTACCAACCGGCCGGCCGCAGTCCGGAGTATCCGCGCTGGTGAGCATCACGGTAGGAGTCGTCGTAGATGAAGAACTCCAGCTCGGACGCCGCCTTCGCCACGAGGTCGTGCGCGGCCAGCCGCTCGACCTGGCGACGCAGGATCGATCGTGGCGCCACCGGCACCAGGTCGCCGGAGGCCTCGTCGACGACGTCACACAGGACGAGCGCCGTACGGTCCGTCCACGCCGCACGGCGCAGCGTGGTGAGGTCGGGAACGAGGTGGACGTCGCCGTAGCCCTGATCCCAACTCGCGAATCGGTAGCCGGGCGTCGGCTCCATCTCCATGTCGACGGTGAGGAGGTAGTCGCAGGCGTGGGTGCCGTCGGCGATCGACTCGCAGAAGAACGCACCGTCGAACCGCTTGCCGACGAGGCGGCCGTAGTGGTCGGTGAACGCGACCATGACCGTCTCGATCTCGCCATCGTCCACGAGTGCTCGCAGCTCGTCCGCGCCCAACGCCATGGACGACGACTGTAGGCGGTGCGCTTCGGCCGACTCGCCTGGCGGTAGCGTGCGCTCGATGGATCAGGCATGCCGAACTCGCGCAGGCCGCGGAACGACTTCGTCGTTGTCGCGTGGTGGCCGGGCGGGGCAGGATGGTCGCTCGTACTGGTCTCACCTGATCTGGGAGTGCTTCTGATGCCGAAGTTCGGTCGCATCATGTCCGCAATGGTCACGCCGTTCGACGCCGCCGGAGCCGTCGACTACGACGTCGCCCAGCAGCTCGCCCGACATCTCGTCGCCGACGGCAACGAGGGGTTGGTCGTCTGCGGTACCACCGGAGAGTCGCCGACGTTGTCCGATCACGAGAAGCTCGGCATGTTCGCTGCCGTGGTCGAGGCCGTCGACGTCCCCGTCATCGCCGGCACCGTCGGCTACGACACGGCCCACTCGGTCGACCTGAGCCAGCAAGCCGCCAAGCTCGGCGTGCAGGGCATCTTGTCGCTGTGCCCGTTCTACAGCCGCCCGTCGCAAGCCGGCATCGAAGCCCACTTCCGGGCGGTCGCCGATGCGTGCGACCTGCCACAGATCATCTACGACATCCCCGTTCGCACCGGTCGCAAGGTGTCGACCGAGGTGCTCGTTCGGCTCGCCCACGAGGTGCCGAACATCGTCGGTGTCAAAGACGCCGCCGCCAACCCGGCCGAGACCGCCAAGCTGGTCGCCGCGACGCCCGACGGCTTCGAGGTCTACTCCGGCGACGACGGCATGACGTTGCCGTTCCTCTCGATCGGTGCTGTCGGGATCATCGGGGTGGCGACCCACTGGACGGCACCCGATCACGTCGAGATGTTCGACGCCTGGGAGCGCGGCGACGTGGCCGCTGCCCGACGTGCCAATCAGCGAATGCTGGAGAGCTTCGTGTTCGAGACGGGTGATCTCGCACCCAACCCGATCCCGACCAAGGCCATGTTGCGCACCCTCGGCTGGTCGGTGGGCGAGTGCCGGCTGCCGGTCGGCCCGGCGCCCGACTGGGTCGAACCCCGTGCCCGCGAGGTCTGGGCGAACCTGGTGACCGCTCGTGGCTGACCCCGTCCGCATCGTCTTCCTCGGCGGTTTGGGGGAGATCGGTCGCAACTGCATGGTCGTCGAGCAGGGGACCGGAGACGACCGCTCGATCGTGCTGATCGACTGCGGTTTGATGTTCCCCGACGCCGACATGCACGGGATCGATCTCGTCCTGCCGGACTTCACGTACCTGCGCGACCACGCGAAGCAGATCGATGCGCTCATCGCCACCCACGGTCACGAGGATCACGTCGGCGGCATCCAGTTCCTGCTGCGCGACGGCGACGGCATCGGGCATCTGCGTGACGATCCGTTACCGATCTACGGCGCGAAGCTCACGCTGGGTCTGGCCCGGAACCGCATCGAGGAGGCCGGTTTGCTCGGTCGCTGCGACATGATCGCGGTCGCGGACCACGAGACGATCGAGGTCGGAGACTTCCGGATCGAGTTCATCCCGGTCACGCACTCGGTACCCCACGCCCATGCGATCGCGGTACACACATCACAAGGCATCGTGCTGCACTCGGGTGACTGGAAGCTCGACCTCACCCCGGTCGATCGGCGTCGCACCGATCTCGGCCGCCTCGGCCAACTCACCGCCGGTGCGGGCGTTCGGCTCCTCATGGGCGACTCCACCAACGCGGAGGAGCCCGGCTACGCACCGAGCGAGACGAGCGTCGGTGCCGTCCTGCAGTCGCTGTTCGTCCAACACCGGGGTCGGCGCATCATCACGGCGAGTTTCGCGAGCCATCTCCACCGAATCCAGCAGATCGCCGATGCAGCGATCGCCGACGGCCGCAAGGTGGCGACCCTCGGGCTGAGCATGAAGAAGAACGTCCGTCTCGGGCGTGATCTCGGCGTGATCAGCATCCCCGAGTCGTCGCTGATCGACATCGAGAACATCGACGATCACCCCCCGGGCGATGTCTGTGTGATCTCGACCGGTTCACAGGGCGAGCCGATGTCGGCGCTGTCATTGCTGGCCCGCGGCGAGAACAAGTTCGTCAAGCTCGGTGAGCACGACACGGTGATCCTCTCGAGTCACGCGATCCCAGGCAACGAGAGCGCGGTCAACAAGGTGATCGACGGCCTGCTGCGGCGCGGCGCCCAGGTCATCCACTCCGGCGTGCACGACGTCCACGCCACCGGCCACGCTCAGGCCGACGAGATCAAGACCTACCTGTCGCTGGTCAAGCCCGAGTGGTTCGTGCCGATCCACGGCGAGTTCCGCCACATGGTGGCCAACGCCCGTCTCGGCGAGTTGATGGACGTTCCGCGGAACAACGTCGTGCTGTGCGAGGACGGCGACGTCATCGAGTTGTCCGACGATGGGCTCGAGCACGCAGGACGCGTACCGTCCGGCTACGTCTACGTCGACGGCATCGTGGGCGACGTCGGCCAGGGGGTCATCCGCGACCGTCGAGTGCTCGGCGAGGAGGGCGTGGTCGTGATCGTGGTCACCGTCGACATGCAGACCGCCAAGGTGCTCACCGGCCCCGACATCATCACCCGAGGGTGGGTCTATGCCCCCGAGGCCGAGGATCTCCTCGACGAGGCGTGCGATCGCGTCTCGGCAGCAGTCGAGACGGCGCTGCAGAACGGAGAGCGCGACGTCGAGGCGCTCGAGCGCGATGTCCGGCGGGCGGCCGGCAAGTTCGTCAACGAGCGGACTCGTCGGCGACCGATGATCGTGCCCGTCGTCATGGAGACGTGAGCCGGCACTGGCTGGTGGTCGCCGCGCTGGCGATGAGCGGGTGCGGCGGTGACGAGGCGGCCCCCGCGCCGATCGTCGATCGCATCGATGAAGCGATCGCAGCGGTCGAGGACCATTACGGCGGTCCGCAGGAGTACTTCGAGATCAGCGCCACCACCGAGGAGGTCACCGTCGTCGTCGCCGTCGATGGCGGGACCGAGGCCGAGGTTGGCGGGCTGACCGCGGGCGGTGGCTTCACGATCCCCGAACCCGTCGGACCGGCGAGTGGCGCGACGTTCACCGCCGAGGCCGTCGACTTCGACGTCGACCGGATCTTCGACGGCCTCCGCGACGAGCTGGGGGACCCGGTCATCGTCGACTTCGCCATCCAGGGTGGCGGCGATGGCATCGTCGTCTACGACGCATCGGTCGCGAGTGATGCCGGCGGCGTTCTGCTCGTCCTGCTCGATTCGGAGGGCCGGATCCTCGGCGCCCAGGGTCGGTGACGGCTTCCACCGGCGGGCGAAGTCCCACCGAAGGGTCGGGGCATTGGTACCGTGGGTCGAGCGATGAACACCTGGGGTCCCTCCAACAAGCCGCGCGGTTCCGGTTCGGGCCGGGCGGCGAGGTCGTCGTCGTCCCGGTCCTCGTCGAGCGGGACGTCCGGACGATCCGGCCCGACGCGCCCCCGTTCCGGAGTGAGCGACGCGACACCGCCGGGGAATCGTCGTCGCAACCAGGCCCAAGCCGAGCTCCGGCAGGCCGTCTCCGGCCGCGAGCACGAGTTCATCGGGATCGTGCTGGTCGGCGCGGGCGTGCTGATCGGTCTGGCGACCTACTTCGACCTCGCCGGCCCTCTCGGCCGCGCCGTCGAGGCGTTCGTCGGCTGGTTCCTCGGGCTGGGTCGCTTCGTCCTCCCGGTGGTCCTCGTCTCGTCGGGCGTCGCCCTCGTGAAGAAGGGGCAGTCGTCGAGCCCGATCCGCCTCGTGATCGGATGGGGGCTCGTCGGGGTCGCCCTGCTCGGCATGTTGCACGTCGTGCGAGACCCCGAGTCGCTGTCGTCGCCCGGCGACGTCGGCGAGGCGGGCGGTTGGTTCGGTGTGGCGATCGTCGAGCCGATGCGTGCGCTCGTGGCGACCGCCGGAACGGTCGTGATCCTCGTCGCCGTGTTCCTGGGCGGCGTGTTGTTGATCACCAGTACCTCGCTGCGGACGATGGCGACGCACACCGGTCGCGGCGTCGGGACCGTCGCCCGCCCGCTCGGACGTGCGGCCAAGAAGGCGATCTCCGACCTGTCGACGCTGCACAGCGACCGGGACGACCCGAACCGTCCCCGTCGTCGCCCGCGGGGTGATCGCCGCGACGGTGCGTCGGGACACGAGCATGAAGCAGGCGCACCGGGCGTGCTCGGCGAGCCGCTGGCCCCCGCCCTCTACGACGGCGCCGACGACGACGACGACCTGTTCTCGCCGCCGTCGAAGGCGTTGGCCAAGAGGCGACGGAAGCGATCGACCGCCCAGCAGCCGGCGTTGCCGATCGACGGCGAACAGGTCGGGGAATGGGTGCTTCCGCCGCTGAGTCATCTCAGGCAAGCCGGACAGCAGGCCGTGGACATGGCCGAGATCGAGCGCCGAGGCAAGACGCTCCAGGAGTCGCTCGCACAACACAGCGTCGAGACCGAACTGATCGGGATGACCGTCGGCCCGACCGTCACCCGCTACGAGCTCGAGCTCGGCCCAGGCGTCAAGGTGGCACGGATCACGAGCCTCCAGAAGGACATCGCCTATGCGATGGCCGCGACCGACGTGCGCATCCTGGCTCCGATCCCGGGTCGCTCGGCGATCGGTGTCGAGGTGCCGAACCAGCGGCGCCAACTCGTGGCGCTCGGTGACCTGATGGTGTCGCCGGAAGCCGCCACGGCAACCCATCCGCTCGAGGTCGCGATCGGCAAGGACATCGCCGGCAAGGCCGTGTTCCTCGACCTCGCCACCACACCTCACCTGCTGATCGCGGGCGCGACCGGCGCCGGGAAGTCGAGCGGCATCAACTGCATCATCACCTCGCTGCTGATGCGCACCACCCCCGACCAGGTGCGCCTCATCCTCGTGGACCCGAAGCAGGTCGAGATGGGTCAGTACCAGCGGTTGCCCCACCTCCTGACCCAGCCCGTCACCAATCCGAAGAAGGCCGCGAACGCGCTCGGGTGGGCGGTCAAGGAGATGGAGCGCCGCTACGACGTGCTGTCGGAAGTCGGGTACCGCGACATCACTGGCTACAACGCGGCATGGGAGAAGGGCGAGATCGAACGGCCGCGTGGGGTCGATCCCGACGAGTCGCCGTACGAACACATGCCGTACATCGTGGTCGTCGTCGACGAGTTGAACGACCTGATGATGGTGGCGGCGCGTGACGTCGAGGAGTCGATCACGCGGATCGCGCAGAAGGCTCGGGCGGTCGGCATCCACCTCATCATCGCCACGCAGCGCCCGTCGGTGAACGTCATCACCGGCGTGATCAAGGCCAATGTGCCGGCTCGCATGGCCTTCGCGGTCTCGTCGCTCACGGACTCGCGGGTGATCCTCGACCAACCCGGCGCCGAGAAGCTGGTCGGCAAGGGCGACATGCTGCTACTGCCAGGCAACTCGTCGGTGCCGAATCGCATCCAGGGGTCGTTCGTCAGCGAGGACGAGGTCCGCAAGGTCGTGGCACACTGGCGTCAGCAGGCTCCGGAGCCCGTCTACACCCAGGACGTCGAGGGCGCGGAGGACGGCGCCGGCGTCGGGATGGCGGCACTGCCCGGGTTCGATCCGCCTGGCGGCCCGTCGGGCGCGTTCGACGTGACCTCCGACGCGAACGCCTTCTCTGCCGGCGAGGACGACGAGGACGCGGTGATGACTCGGCAGGCGATGGAGCTCGTCGTGCGCAGCCAGCTCGGTTCGACCTCGATGCTGCAACGCAAGCTGAAGGTCGGTTTCGCCCGCGCCGGCCGGATCATGGACCTCCTCGAACAACGCGGCGTCGTGGGCCCGAGCGAGGGATCCAAGGCACGCGAGGTCTTGATGACCGTCGAGGAGTTCGAGTTGCTCCAGCAGTCCGGCACTCTGTGACCACTGGCGCCCGTCGAGGCGACTACTGCACTTCCCAGGAGTTGACCGCGTAGGCGCCGTTCTGGTTCACCTGGACGACGGCAGTGGAGGTCTCGGGCCCGGCGCTCGACGTGGACACGATCCGGAACTTGCGCTGTACCACGCTCTCGAGGAAGCCGATGTCGACGGTCTGCGGCCCGGTGTTGCGACCGTCAGTGACGGTGAACTGGCCGGCGAGCACCCCTCCGGCGATCGTGACGTCGAACCCGCGGGGGTTGTTCACGAGCAGTCGACCCTGGGGGATCGCCACGTAGCCGGGGATCGACACGGTCGCTGCGCCCGTCGTCGGCAGATCGAACCCGACGATCGGCGTCGGATCGTAGGGGGTCGCCACCGGTGGCGGCGTCGTCGGCAGATCGGCGAGGGCGACGGCGGGCACGATCGGCGTAGCGCTCGCCGCCGACACCGGCGAGCCGCCGATCGCGTTGATCGCGGTCACGGTGAACGTGTAGGGGGTCAGGGGGTCGAGCCCGGTGATGTCGCAGCGCAGCGGCGGTACCGTCGCGACGGTCGTGTCGAGACTGCACGTGGCGCCGCCTGGCGACGCGGTCACCGTGTACGACCTGATCGGCGCCCCACCGTCGGCGGGTGCCGTCCACGACACCCGTGCCGCGAGCTTGTACGGAACGGCGGTGGGTCGGGCCGGCTGCGCCGGCGTGGTCAGCGTCGTGCCGCCAGGGGTGATCGCCGCGGACGCGACTGACGGCGCCGAGTCGCCCACGGCGTTCCGGGCGACGACCGTGAAGGTGATCGGAACGTTCGAGAGCCCCGTGACCACGCACGTGAGTGCGCCCGCGGTGGCACAGGACTGCCCGGTGGACGCCGTGACGACATAGCCGGTGATGGGGGAACCACCGTCGAACGGCGCCACCCACGTCACCTTGGCAGCACCGACGTACTTCTGCGCTGTGACGCTGGTGGGCACGTCGGGCTTGACGGGCTTGGGAGTGAACACCGATGGGAGATAGTCCTGCGCGGTCGCCAACGCGGGAGCCGCGGTGCCGACGTAGGAGACGGGGACCTCGATCACACCGGGTGCGTTGAGGTCGACGCCGGTGACGCCGTCCGGGGCCAGCTCGCCGTTGACGCTCATGATCGACACGCCCGCCGAGGGCGCCGCGCCGTCGTCTCCCTCGGCGACGTACCGGGTGTTGAACTGCAACGAGACCGGGGTCGTCCCGTCGGCGTTGCTGACGGTCAACCGACCCCTGCCACCGAACACCCAGGTACCGCCGAGACCGTTCATGTAGTGCGTCCCGGGAACACTCTGGGCGTAGAAGATCGCCTCCTGGTCGGTGGTGCAGCCGGGCACCGCGCCGAGCCCGACGACCACCGATGCACCGCTGGCGATCTTGACTTCGCTCTGGAAGTAGTAGATGCCGGAGGCGAAGTACGTCGGGCCGTCGAGCACCATCGGATCGGGGTAGGTGCCCGGGAAGAAGACCTTGCACGTCGGGAATCCGGCCGGCATCGAGGTGCCGCTCGACGATCGTCGGTTGAGACCGTGTGTGGGCAGGTTGGGGAGCCAGATCTTGTCGGTCTGCGACGTTGATGTGGTGGCGCTCCACCACTCGTTCGTCGACGCCGGGTCGACCGGAACGTACGACGAGCCGCTCAGCTCGGCGGGCGGGGTCGCGCCCCGGCGCGTCGCAGTGAGGCCGTACCGAAGCTCGGTGTCGGCCTGGGCGGTCTGGTAGTCGATGAAGTAGCAGCGGGTCGTCACACCGATGTTCGTCGCCGTGGTCGGAGCGAGTTGGACCGGTGTCGCGGGACCACCGGCGCCACACGCCTCGTACAGGTGGACCGGGTCGGCGAGCGAGACGCGCAGACCGGCCTTGACGGCCTCGACCCGCTTGGACTTGTCGCTCAGGGCGGTGTTGGCGCGCATCACCGTCATCGAATACTGCATGAGCGGCAGGACGATCAGGGACCCGACGACGATGAGGACCAGGACCAGGAGCAGCGCGGTGCCGCGATCTCGCCCGGCATCACCGACCCGGGGGCTTGCGATGGCACGCAGGTGATGGCGGTTCATCGCGTCACCGTGAGCGTGCACGAGACGGCCTCGTTGGCGGCGACGCGGACGCGCACGCCCTTCCACGGGCCGCCGTCCGGGGTGTCGATCATCGTCACCGGTCGGTTCTGATTGCCTGCCCGGCAACTCCACGCCCCCGGGCTGTAGGTCGTCAGCTCGGAGTAGTTCTGGGGCAGGATGTCGACTGTGACGAACTGCCCGTTCGGGATCACGAAGTCGAAGGTGCCAGTGGTGAACTGCTGGTTGGTCGTGACGACCGTCGGCTCGAGTGCCACCGGGTTGCCCGTGAAATCGGTCACCGAACTGTTCTGGTAGCGGAACGGGTCCGGCGCCGGTGTGGTGCCGTTGATCTTGGTCTGCAGCGTCAGGGTGCCACCGCACTCGCCGAGGGCGACGGCCTCCATCGCCTTGCCGAACTGTGACCACTGGGGAAGGACGTACATGTCGGCGATCTCGGCGTTCGTGTAGGCCGTGCCGTTCCAGGTCGCCGGCGTACCGAAGTCGTTGCCGGCGATGAGCCGGGCGAGGATGACGTCGTTCCGGGTCGACGCCGTGACGGGTGGGTCGTACGCCTCGTATGGCGGGCTGTTGTAGATCTTGGTGGAGCGATACTCGTTCGAGTTGCCGCTGCTGCGCGAGCCCGTCCAGATCTCCCAGTCGGGTCCGTTGTTGTAGGTCTTGGCGACGGAGCGGTACAGCGGGTTGGAGCTGTTGGCCTGATACTCGACCGTGCTCACCGGCGTGCTGCTGGTGACGACGGTCCGTCCCCCGTCGTTGCTGTTGGTGTTGACCGGGTTCTCGAAGGTCTCGTACTCCGCCCGGGTGACCGAGGTCCAGCCTTGATCCCGGCGCCGGTTGTTGGCCGCCGCCTGGTACGTGGCGTGGTTGACCCAATACCACGGGCCGTTCGACGAGTTCTTCTTCTGGTACCGCGCCTCGTAGCCGATGGTGTCGCGGACGTAGCTGTACGATCCGCGCTCCCATTGGGTCCGGTACCCGGCACCGGGATCGCTGACCCAGTTGGAGCTCTGGGTGATGCCTGAACCCACGCCGACACCGATCATCCGCACACTGCGCCGGAACTGGTTGGAGATGTAGTCGGCCCGACGGAAGCCGACCTGGCTGTAGCTCGACCCCGTCGATGCCGGCCACGGTGCGCTGGGTGCCGGCGGCTCGGCCGGCAGGATCCCTGGCGTCGACTTGTGGACGAGGCGATCGAACGTCGGGACGCCGTCGGTGAAGAACACGACGGTCTCCGGGATCGTGTCGGCGGTGGAGCCGTCCGCCTTGTAGAAGGTGCGGTACATCGCCTCCTCCCAGTTCGTGCCTCCGTTCGGGTTGGTCGGCCAGGTTCCCTTCAGACCGTCGATCGACGCGAGCAGCGCGTCGACGTCGGTCTGCTTGGTCATGTCGAAGTAGTGGTGCCAGTCAGCGCTCCCGAGCACACTGCCGAACGTGTGGAAACGCACGACCTGGACTTGCACAGGTGTGCCGGCGAGCGCCTCGACGAACGTGCGGACACCTGCCTTGACGTCGGTGATGGATGTTCCGATCGAGTTGGACTCGTCGACGACGAGGGTCATCGGCCCGCCGCAGCGGCTGCGGGCCTCGACGAAGCTCGGCGCGCCCTGGACGCTGTTGGCGGCGATCGAGGTCCGGACGGTGCCGCCCGCCGTGATGCTGATCTGGTTGATCCCGCCGCCGGCGCCGGCGACGTCGCCACCGCCGTTGATCGACACGATCACCCGGTTGGCGTCCTTGCGCTCCGATTCGCTGACTGGCGTCGGAGGAACGGAGTCGCCTGTCGCGTCGGCTGCGAGCGGCTCACTGACGATGATCACCCAGTCGGGACGGGTGCACGGCACCGGATCGACGGCAGCTCGGCAGGCTGCGCCATTGGCGACCCCCGGGACGAACGGATCGCCGGCGGGCGGACCCGGGAGCTCGCGCAGCACGACGAACGAACTGCACGTCCAGTGTCCGCCCGACGAGGAGCACACCACCCGCTTGAGTTCGTAGGTCTGGCCGTCGTCGGCGATGGCGAAGTGATAGGACACGTTGGTCTCGACCGAGCCGCCGTTCCCCGTCTCGGTCGACCACGAGAGGAGCAGGACGTTCGATCCGCCGCTGAGGTCGATCCCGTCGCACACTGCGGCGCCGCACGGTGTCACGTCGGGGCTGGTGTCGACCGTGCTCGCGGACGCGAGGTCCGACGGAATCCACATCCCGATCGTCTGCTCGCTGCGAGAGACGTTGATGCGTCCCTCGGTGTTGTCCTGCTGCCGGAGCGTGACGACGATCGCGCTCGACAACACCGTCATGATCATCCCGAGCAGTGCGATCGCAATGAGCACCTCGGGCAGAGTCATGCCCTCGTCGTGGCGGCGGTTGCGAACGGGACGGGCAGCGCAGGGCGCGTCAGACATCGGATTTCACCACTTGGATCGTGCGACGGACCTTGCCGTCGGGGCTTGTGATCGAGATCGTCACTCGTTGGACGAGGAGGTCGGCGGGTGTGGCGCCCGGACAACCGGGCGACTGGGGTGGACCGACGGCCCAGCTGCCGGTGCTCACTGCGTCGGCGCCAGGGATGTAGTACTGGTGGGTCAGGGTGGCGGCGGCCGCAGGCCAACCCTGGGTCTGCACCGCAGCCTGGGCGTAGATGCTGTAGTCGCAACGTTTGGGTGCTCGGTTGACGCGGTCGGCGGCGTTGACCAAGGCCGTCTCCACCTGGGCGGCCGACCTGGAGGTCGCCGATGCGGCCACCGTGGTGGACACCGCGTGGAGGATCGCGATGACGACGATCGCCATGAGGGCGATCGCGATCACGATCTCGACGAGGGAGAACCCGCGGTCGCGCCCGCCGGGGTACGCCGCGCTCGTGGGTTCGTGGTGGGGATCGATGATCGGGCCGGCACATCGCCTGCTCGCTCGGTGACTCATGAGCTCCTGCTCTTTCGTCTCGTCTGTTGACTCAAACCGAACTGCGGATTTGATGCTGTCGCCTGCCGTCAGTCGCGAGAACTATCGGTCGAGCGCGTCCGGAGTTGAGCAGAATCTTCCTTGACGTTCGACCGGCGCCGGTCGCGGTACCGGTGGCTCAGATCAGCGCGGCGACGGCGTGGATGATCACGCCGGCGAGTCCGCCCACGAGGGTGCCGTTGATGCGGATGAACTGCAGGTCGCGGCCGACTTGGAGCTCCATCTTGCGAGCGGTCGACTCGCCGTCCCATCGCTCGACCGTCGTCGCGATCAGATCGCTGACCTCGTTGCGATAGTGCTCGATCACGTACCCGACCGAGCGTTCGACCCAGTCGTCGACCTTGCGCTGCAGCTCCGGCTCGTGTGTCAGGCGCGTCCCGAGCTGCTGGAGACTTGCGGTGGCGCGGCTGCGGAACTCGCTGTCGGGGTCGTTCGCGGCCTCGATCATGCTGCGCTTCGTGCCGAGCCAGAGCGATTCGATCCAGGCTCGGAAGTCGGGGTGGTCGAGGAGCTCGTCCTTCAGGGCCTCACCCTTGGCGAGCAGCTCGGGGTCGTGTTTGAGCCGTTCCGCGAACGAGGTGACCCGCACGTCGATCGAGTGCCGCACCTCGTGATCGGGGTCGCCGCCGACGTCCTCGATGAAGCTCCCCACCGCCGTGTAGATCTTGTCGAAGATCCGGTCGTCGATCGGTTCCGGTACCCACCACGGTGATTCCTCGTCGAGTCGCCTGCGGAACGTCCGGCGGTTGTCGTCGAGGAAGCCGCGCAGACCGATCAGCACCGCATCGAGCAACCGTTGGTGATGGCGGCCCTCGATGGAGAGCTCGATCACCTTGCCGACCAGCGGTGCGGCCGGGGTGGAGCGCACCCGACGCCGAACGACTCCCTCGAGTCCGTGCTGTACCTCGCGGTCGTCGAGCACCTCGAGGGTGCCCTTGAGCGCGTCGCCGAGTCCCTCGCTGGCGCGTCTCGCGTTGTCGGGATGGGCGAGCCACTGGCCGAGGCGTCGACCGACACCGGCCTGCGCGAGGCGTTCTCCGAGGATCTCCTGGGTGAGGAAGTTGGTCTCGACGAACTCACCGAGGCTCCGGCCGATCTGGTCCTTGCGCTTGGGGATGATCGCGGTGTGCGGGATCGGGATCCGGAGCGGATGACGGAAGAGCGCGGTGACCGCGAACCAGTCGGCGAGCGCTCCCACCATCGCAGCCTCGGCGAAGGCCTGGACGTACCCGACCCAGCCCTCGGCGCCGGCGGATGTGGCGATCACGTAGACCGCTGCAGCCAGTACCAGCAGCCCGAGTGCGACCACCTTCATTCGGCGCAGGCTGCGCTGACGCTCCAGATCGAGCATGGTGGTCTCCATCGGCTCGGACCATAGCCCTGCGTCGGGCGCGATCTACGGTGCCCGCATGACTCGCTTGCGTTCCCTCACACGTGCCGAGCTCGACGACCAACAGGCGCAACTCTGGGACGGAATCGTCGACAGCCGCGGCGGCGGGGTCGACCTGTTCGACGGCGACGGTTCGCTCGTCGGCCCGTTCAACGCCTTCGTTCATCATCCGAAGATCGGACGTCGGTTGTCGTCGCTTGGTGGTTTGCTGCGTTTCCGCACCTCGATCGATCGTCGGTTGGGCGAGGTCGCGATCTGCACCGTCGGTGCCCACTGGCATTCGGAGTTCGAGTTCTGGGCACACGCACCGATGGCACTCGAGCACGGCGTCGATCCGGCCGTGGTCGACGCGCTCCGCGACGGTCGGCCGCCGTCATTCGGCCGCGACGACGAGCGAATCGTCCACGCCGTGACGGCGCAGTTGTTGAACGATCGTCGGGTCGATGCCGGGACGTTCGCCGAAGCGGAGGCGTTGCTCGGCGAGACGGGCATGGTCGAGCTCGGCGCGCTCGTCGGTTACTACTGTCTGATCTCGATGATCCTCAACCTGTTCGAGATCCCGCTGCCGCCGGGTGAACCGACCGCGTGGTCGTGAAACGACATGACCGAGATCCCTGACGAGGAGGCGGGTGCTGCACCACCGGTTGCGGACGAGGACGAGCGCCGCGCTGCGCGACGTGCCGGCGAGCGGCGCAGTGTCGGCTTCCTCGTCGCGATCGGACTCGTGGTGACGGCGGTGTGCGGCGTCGTGCTCTGGAACGTGCGCTGGGATGAGGCGATGGTCACCGATGTGCTGGTGTCGTCCGACGGGATCGAGCTCGGGGTGTTCGGGATCGAGTGCGACGCCGACTCGCGAGCGAGGGTCTGGCAGCGTGACGAGTCGGTCGAGATCCGCCTCACGGATCGGTCGCAGCGCGATGACGGCGACTGTCTGACCTGTCACCTGATCCGACTCGACGATCCGCTCGGCGCACGGGTGGTCATCGACGAGCCCACCGGTCGAGCGGTGCCGATCGTGCCCGTCTCCGACCCGCTGTCCTGCTAGCACCAGCGACCGCGGGACGACTCGGGCTCCCGACCCGACGAGCAGTCAGCGCGCACCGCTGCGATTCTGCGGCAGCCGAAGCGACCGAATTCGGCGTCTTGGCTGCCACAGACCCTTGATGGGGATTCTGCGGCAGCCGAAGCGACGGGTGACGTCGCTTCGGCTGCCACAACATGCCGACGCTTGTTGCGGTTGCCTCCGGCGGGTTCGGTGGTGGGCGAACGACCCGGCTCGGTCGGCGCTCTCGGCGCCGATCCAGCGTCGTCGTCGACGACCGCCACGAGGTCACGGACTGCCACCGGGGGAGTCGTGCAGCGCGGCGAGGATCGCCCGGCAGGCCTGCGAGAATCATCGGCATGTCTGCCGAATCGCTGCCACAGCTGGTCCGGCGGGGCGAATACCAGCGATCTTGGCTCCGACCTGACGTGCTCGCCGGGCTGACCGTGGCCGCGATGCTGGTGCCACAGGCGATGGCGTACGCGGAGCTCGGTGGGCTCCCTCCGTCGGCCGGCTTCCGAGCAGCGCTCGTCGCACTGCCGATCTACGCGCTGATCGGCACGAGTCGACACCTCGGGATCGGCCCGGAACCCGGAACGGCGATCCTCGCCGCCGCGGCAGCATCAGACCTGGCCGGTGGCGACCCGGCACGATACGCCGCGCTGATGGCGACCATCGGCGGTCTCGTCGGTGCGATCGCACTCGTCGCCGGAGCCCTGCGGCTGGGATTCGTGGCCGACCTGCTGTCCAAACCGGTCCTGGTCGGCTACATCACAGGGGTCGGGCTCACACTGCTCACGAGCCAGCTCCGATCGTTCACCGGGGTAGCGATCGATGCCGATCACCCGTTCGTGCGGGTCGGCGAGTTCGTGAGCCGCCTCGACCAGATCGATGCGACCACGCTCGGCGTCGGTGTCGGCACGCTGACGGTCATTCTCGCGTTGCGACGCCTCCGGTCCACGATGCCGGGCGCATTGATCGGGCTCGCAGGCTCGATGGTCGTCGTCGCCATCTTCGACCTCGATGTCGCGGTGGTGGGCCAGATCGAGGCAGCGCTTCCGTCGCCCGACGTCCCGAATGTCGGCTGGGCGGACGTGACCTCGCTCCTGCCCGCTGCCGCTGGCGTTGCCCTGATCGGCTACACCGACAACATCCTCACGGCGCGGTCGATCTCGGCCAGACACGGGTACGACGTCGACGCCGATCGCGAGCTGATCGCGCTCGGTGCCATCAATGCGGCGGGTTCGGTGACCGGTGGCTTCGCGATGTCGTCCAGCGCGTCCCGCTCATTCGTCCCCGCGACGATCGGCAGCAGATCGCAGCTGTCGAGCCTCGTGACCTTCGCCGCCGTGATCGCGTTCCTGCTCCTCGGCAGGTCGCTCCTGGCAGAGATCCCGATCGCAGGGCTCGCCGCCGTCATCGTGGCGGCGGCGCTGGCGGTCGTCGACATCGACGGGTTCCGGCGGATCGCCGCGTTGAGCAGGGCCGAGACGGCGCTCGCCGCAGTGACGTGCCTCGCCGTGATCGGCGTCGACCTGCTCACCGGCGTCCTGTTCGCCGTGGGTCTGTCGATACTCCTGACGCTCGGGCGCGCCGCACGGCCCCACGACGCCATTCTCGGCGCCGGTGCAGGGCTGGACGGCTGGATCGCCGTCGATGACGAACGTGCCGAACCGCTGCCGGGGCTGCTCGTGTACCGCTTCGACGGGCCGCTCTTCTTCGCCAACGGCGAGTATTTCCGGGAACGGGTGCGTCATGCGATTCAGGCCAATCCGGGAGAGGAGACCGGCGTGGTGCTCGACATGGAAGGGATCGGATCGATCGACACCACGGCGGTCGACCACCTGAGTGAACTGCTGGACGAGCTCGACGCCGGTGGCATCGTCGTCAGCCTCGCACGTCCGAACCACAAGGTGCTCGACCTACTGACGCGAGCGGGCGTCGTCGAGCGTCTCGGCCCGGATCACATCTTCCCGACCATCAATGCCGCCGTGGGCGACCATCGACGGCGCTCGGGCGGCTGATCGCCGCGTCGGCCGTCCACGACCATGTGTCGCTGCGGCGACAGCGTTCCCTGATGGATCTCGAGGATCCAGCGGTGGTCGTGACGTCGCCAGATCGACGAGTGATGCAGGTGCTCGCCGGCGACCCCGCTCGGGTACCTGTCGAGCGTGACGTCGTCACCGAGTGATCTGATCTCGACGTCGGCGGATGGGAGCCCGGCGTGTCGATCTCGCCGGTCGGCGGCAGCACGACCCCGATTGTGTGTCGGCGCCACCCCACCGACCGAACTCCCGGAGCCGGGAAGCGAGCTGTGCGCCGTTCATGCGGGATCTTGCTTGCGGATGCTGTCGGCGAACGACGCCTCGAGTTGGAGGAGTTCGAACGGGGTGGTTCGTTGCGCTCAGCGATGCAGGCTGTGGACGTCCCCGAACGGGCGCAGCGCGAGATCGCTGGGCGATGCGTTGCGCTCGGTGCCCGGCAAGTCGTCGAAGCGGCCTCGGACGTAGCGGGCGAGGCCCGACGGGCCGGCCGTCGGCTGGCCGCGGAACGATGAGCGGCGACGACCCGAGAGGCGCACCGCGCGGGAGCGTGGCGCGAACGTGGCCGTCCGGCGGAGGTGGGGGGCGATGGTGTTCATGCTCATAGTGTCGGTCCGGACATGTCATGACCCAACCGACAATTCTTGGAAGTATTCATGACGAACTGTCATGATTCCGTAGACTGGTCCGGTGCAGCTCGACGTGGAATCGCTCCGCACGTTCACTGCAGTGCTCGATCGGGGTGGCATGACACGCGCCGCAGAGTTCCTCGGACTCACGCAGTCGGCGGTGAGCTGGAAGATCAAACGGCTCGAGCAACGCGTCGGGCGCCCGCTCCTCATCCGGGATGGTCACACGTTGCGTCCGACACGCGATGGCCGAACCCTGCTCGACGAGGCACGCTCCATCGTCGAGACCCACGATCGGCTCGTGCACCGGCTCGAGAGCCCCGACTTCACCGGCACGGTCAAGGTCGGGTCGAACGAGGAGGTGGGCGCCGACCGCATGGCCGGCATCCTCGGGCGGTTCAAGCGCATGCACCCGTCGGCGACGATCGAGTTCGTGGTGAACCAGAGTCGGTTGCTCACCCCGTTGCTCGAGCGCGGCCGGATCGATCTCGCGGTCATCCAGGTCACCGAGGATGAGCTCCGCACCGATGACGTCGTGCTCTGGTCGGACGAACTCCGGTGGGCGACCCATCGCGACATGCCCTACGACTCGGGCGTCGTCCCGCTCATCACGTATGGCGAGAACGGCTTCTACCGGCCGGTCAGCGAACCCATCCTGGAACGTCACGGCATCCGCTACCGCTACACGGTGACGGCGCCGACCTCGTCGAACGTGAGGGCGGCGGTCGCGGCCGGGCTCGGCGTCGCAGTGCTGGGTGCTCGCTTCCTCACCGATGACGTCGTCGCGTGGGCGCGAGCCGCCGAGCTCGATCCACTCCCACGCTCGTACCAGATCGTGAGAGCGGTGCCGGGCGAACCGCCTGCCATCGCCGGCGCCCTGATCGACGCCATCACCGACGAGTTCCTCGACCTCCCCGAGCGCACGGTCGCGGACGTGTTCTGAGCCAGGATCGGGCCGGATTCGACGTTGGATTCGTCGTTGGATTCGTCGTTGGCTTCGTCGTTGGCTTCGTCGTTAGGGTCGGTCGCCGAACTCGGGTCGTTCGGTTCTCGTCCGCTTGAGCTCCCAGAACCCTTGGACGTCCATCATCGCTCGGAGCGCGTCCCACATCTTGAGCGAGTCCTCGGTCGGCGGTACCCGGGTGATCACGGGGCCGAAGTATCCCTGACGGTTCCCGTAGCAGTCGTTGCAGGCGATGATCGGCGTGCCGATGTCGTCGCCGGCGAGCTCGAGGCCGATGCCCATGCGCGTTCGGATCTCGGTGTCGTGACCCTCGTCGTCGGCGGCGGTCGCGAGCGATCGTTCGAATCCGACGACGTCGAGCGCATCGCCGATGTCGAACGCCGACTTGACCTGGTCGTGATGGATACGACGGCCGAACTCCCAGTAGACGGCCTCGACGCCGTCGTTGCCGTGCACGCCGCGGACGGCCTCCATCACGCGCAGCAGCTGGTGGGTGAACAGCAGCCGACCGTGGCCCTCGCTGCCCTCCTCCGGCTCGTTCTTGAAAAACAGGCTGATCGGCTGCCACGTGACGTGGAGCTCACGGTGCGGACGCACCTCGTCGACGACCCAACGGGCCGTCACCCAGCACCACGGTCAAATCGGGTCGACCCAGAACTCGATCTCGTAGCTCACCGGCGAAGTCTGGCACGGCGGTGTCGACGCCGCCTCCCGGAGCGGAAACGTCGCCCGCGGATAGCCTGGCTCGGTCATGTCGCAGCGCTTCTACGTCGAGACGCTCGGCTGCCCGAAGAACCAGGTCGACTCCGACAAGTTGATCGGCACGCTGCTCGCCGATGGCATGGAGCCGACCGACGACGTCGGCGCGGCTGATCTGGTGGTCGTCAACACGTGCGCGTTCATCGACGAGGCACGACGGGAGTCGGTCGACACCATCTTGTCGCTCGACGCGCGGCGGGGCGACGGCGCCCGGCTGGTCGTGACCGGGTGCATGGCAGAACGGTACGGCGACGAGCTGGCCGCGGCGTTGCCGGAGGTCGACCAAGTCGCCGGATTCGGCGTGCCGCTCCACGGGGCGGCACGGTCGTCGTCGGACGGCAAGAAGCTGATTCCGGTCAGCTCGGCGCCGTTGCCCGAGCTCGACCTGCTCAACCTGCCGCGACCGAAGGCGGCGTCGCCCTGGGCGTACGTCAAGATCGCCGAGGGGTGTGACCGCTCGTGCGGGTTCTGCGCGATCCCGAGCTTCCGAGGTCCTCAGCGCAGTCGCGACGTCGAGCAGATCCTCACCGAGGTCGACCAGCTCCAGGCCCGAGAGATCGTCCTCGTCGCTCAGGATCTCGCAGCGTATGGACGCGATCGTCCCGACGAGCTGGGGAACGGCTCGATCGTGCCCTTGGTGCGCGCCGTCGCACGCCGATCCGAGTGGGTGCGCCTGCTCTATCTGTATCCGAGCGACCTCACCGATGCGCTGATCGATGCGATCTGCGAGACCGGTGTGCCCTACTTCGACCTCTCGCTCCAACACGTCAGCAAGCCGCTGTTGCGCCGCATGCGACGGTGGGGTGACGGGGAACGCTTCCTCCGTCGCATCGGCGACATCCGCGCCCGTGAGCCGGGCGCCGCGTTCCGTTCGAACTTCATCGTCGGCTACCCCGGTGAGACCGAGGCCGACCACGACCAGCTCCTCCGATTCGTCGAGGACGCACAACTCGACTGGTGCGGCTTCTTCGCCTACTCGCCGGAGGACGGAACCCACGCCGTGACCCTCGACGGCGCGGTCGACCGGGGTCTGATGCTGGCCCGTCTCGCCGAGCTACGGGAGCTGCAAGACGACATCACCGCCGCCCGTCGTGACGACATGATCGGACGGACCGTGAGGGTACTCGTCGACGAACGGGGCATCGCCCGGAGCGCGAGTGAGGCGCCCGAGATCGATGGCGTCGTACACGTCGGGCATGATGTGGTGGTGGGGGAGTTCACCGACGTCGACATCGTCGACGCTCTGGGACCCGACCTCGTTGCACGCGGCGGCACCGTCGACGTCGCCATGGGTGAGGGTTGATGGCGGTCGACCCGAACGCGCTGGCCACGTGGGCGAATGCGATCACGGTCGGTCGGCTCGTCGTCTCACCGGTGATGTTCCTGGTGATCCCTGATCACAACCGCGGTTCGTGGTTGGCGTTCGGGTTGTGGTTCCTGCTGTGCGTCAGCGACGGCATCGACGGCTACCTCGCCCGCCGTCACGGCACGACCTCGTCCGGGGCGTTCCTCGATCCGCTCGCCGACAAGGTGCTGGTGCTCGGGGCGATGTTCACGCTGGTCACGCGCGAAGTCTTCTGGCTCCTTCCCGTCGCGCTCATCGCCGGGCGCGAGGTCGTCATCAGCATCTACCGGACGTTCGTGGCGTCGAAGGGCGTGAGCATTCCGGCGAGTCAGCTCGCGAAGTGGAAGACCGTCTTCCAACAGCTGGCTGTGGGATTCGCGCTCTGGCCGTGGTTCGCCGTCGACGCCAAGTGGTTCTGGGTATCGCTGCTCTGGATCGCCGTGGGTCTGTCGCTGGTCAGTGGCGCTCGATACCTCTGGTACTCGCGGGTGACCGAGAAGGCGCTGGCGCAGCAGGCTCTCGCCGGATCGATCGACTAGACAGTCCGGATGCGCTGCGACGTCCTCGCCGTCGGAACCGAGCTGCTGCTCGGGCAGATCATCGACAGCAACTCGGCGTGGATGGGTGAGCAGCTCGCCGCCCAGGGGATCGACTCGCTGGTGCAGGTCAAGGTCGGCGACAACATCGCCCGGATCACCACGATGCTGCGCCGGATGCTCGCCGACGCCGACGCCGTGATCGTGTGCGGCGGGCTCGGACCGACCCACGACGATCTGACGCGCGAGGCGATCGCGGCGGTGATGGGCGTCGAGCTCGCGCTCGATGAGGCCGTGGCCGACGTGATCCGGGAACTGTTCACGAGCCGCGGTCGACACATGCCCGCGAACAATCTCCGCCAGGCGATGGTGCCGGTCGGCGCGATCCTCATCCCCCAGACTCGCGGGACGGCCCCGGGCCTCGTCTGTCCGGTCTCGATCGACGACGCCGACAAGGTCGTGTTCGCGGTGCCCGGTGTTCCCCACGAGATGCGTGACATGTTCGAACGCGGCATCCTGCCCGAGTTGTTGCGGCGTTCGGGTGAGCCCTCGGTGATCGGCAGTCGCGTGCTGCGGACCTGGGGCGAGAGCGAGAGCGGTCTCAACGAACGGCTCGACGACGTCATCGCACAGCTCGACGCGGTCGGCAATCCCACACTGGCGTTCCTGGCGAGCGGCTGGGAGGGTCTGAAGGTGCGCCTCACCGCAAAGGCAGACTCGCGCTCCGAGTGCGACGAGTTGCTCGACGTCTGGGACGCTCGGGTGCGCACCGAGATCGACGACATCGTGTTCGGTGTCGACGACGACACGATGGAGTCGGTCGTGCTCGACCGGTTGGAGTCGAAGGGGTGGTCGCTCGGTCTGGCCGAATCCGTGACGGGTGGTCTCGTCGGGGCCCGGCTCACGGGCGTGCCCGGCTCGAGCCGAGTTCTCCGCGGATCGATCGTGTCGTATGCGACCGACGTCAAGAAGTCGGTGCTCGGTGTGGGCGACGGCCCGGTGGTGAGCGAACGAGCAGCGCTCGAGATGGCCCGAGGTGCCCGACGGGTGCTCGGTGCCGACGTCGGGTTGGCGCTCACCGGGGTGGCGGGTCCCGACGAGCAGGACGGCATGCCTGCCGGCACCCTGTGCGTGGGTCTCGTCTGGCCCGTCGGCGAGCTGACGCGCACCCTGCGCCTGCCGGGGCTCCGCGAGCAGATGCGGCAGTTCTCGGTGATCTCGTCGCTCGATCTCCTGCGTCGGACGATCGCGTGAACCGGTCGGGGTGAGCCTGCCCCTCGTGGCCGCGCCGCTACGGTGGGAGAGGTGACCGACCCCTTCGGTGCTGGTGCGGAGATGCCCACGCCACCGCCGCCAGCCCCTGCCGATCCCGAGTTCCTCCAGCCGAAGTACCTCATCGCGCTGGGTGTCGGGGCGGCGCTGGTCCTGATCGCCGGGATCGCCGCGGTCGCGACACGGGGTGGCGGCGACTCCGTCGCAACCGCGACGACGGTCGCGGCAACACCGACCACTCCGCTCACCACGACGCCGAGCCCGCTCCCGTCGACGTCGACGACCAGCACGACCACGACCACGACATCGACGTCCACGACGACCTCCACGACGTTGCCACCAGCGGCTGCCGCCGCCAACGCCGGAGACGACCTCGCGGTCGACGCTCGGGCCGATGTCACGTTGGAGGCTCTCGATCTGACCGACGAGAACCAGTCGGTCGTCTGGCGGCAGGTGGGCGGCCCCGACGTGACCGACGGCGCCGACCGCCTCCTCGGCTCCACCGTCGTGTTCCGTGCACCGAACCGGCCGACCACGGTGCTGTTCGAGGTCGACGTCACCGGGCGTGGTGGCGACGTCGCCACCGATTCGATCAGGATCGACGTGTTCGAGGAGGCCGACCGGGCGTTCTTCGTCGACGGTTCGGCCGGCTCCGACAACGGCAGCGGCAGTCGCGGGCAACCGTTCCGGACGCTGGCGAGGGCGATCGACGCCACCTCGGGTACGTCGGCCGACATCTACCTCCGAACCCGGGACGGCACGACCTATTCGGCGGGAAGTGGCACCCTGAGCGGCGGGACGAGCCTGTACGGCGGCTACGACGACGACTGGGTTCGCGACGTGAATGCGAGGGCGAACGTCACCGGTCAGGATTTCGGGCTGCTGATCAGTGACTCCGACCGGGCGATCGTGTCGTCGGTGAACGTGTTCGGGCCGGACCGGGGCGAGTCCGCCTACGGTGTCCTGGTCGACGGGGTCGGCCGGATGATCTTCGAGCACTCGACGGTCGTGGCGGGCCAGTCGGCGAGCGGGCACAGCACCGGTTTCGCAGCCGAGCTGGTCGACGAGCTGTTCATCGTCGATGCGACGATCCAGGCGGCTGCGGCGGGTCGCGGCACCGACGGGATCGCCACCACCGACGGCGTCGGTGCGGCGCCGGTCGGGAGCGACGCGCCAGGTGTTGCACCCGGCGCCGCCGGCGGCAACGGCGGTGACGGTGGACGCGGTGGCGAAGGACTCGACGCGGGCGACGACGGCGAACCGTCGAGCCTCGGCGGAGGCGGCGGCACACCGGGTGAGAACGCAGCGCCGGGCCGAGGTGGCAGCGGAGGGCTCGGCGGCGCCGGCGGTTCCGGCGGCGACGGCGTCGAGACCGGCGTCGCGATGACGCCGAAGGGCGCCGCGGGCCGATCGGGTGAAGAGGGTGGCAGGGCGCTCGGTGGTGGCGGTGGTGGCGGTGGTGGCGGACTGATCGTCCACGACGGTGGCGGTGGGGCGGGTGGCGGTGCCGGCGGTGCGGGCGGTCGTGGCGGGGGAGGTGCCGACGGCGGCTACGGCTCGGTCGGCCTCTGGCTCGTCGACGTCGCTGATGTCGACATCCGGGACACGTCCATCGAAGGCGGCCGCGCGGGCGACGGCGGTGCCGGCGGTCGTGGCGGTCGTGGTGACGCCGGTGGTGGCGGTGGCCGCGGCGCGGAGGGCGTATCGTCGTTCATCGACACGGCCGGGTCGGGTGGCGGTGGTGGCGGTGGTGGCGCAGGAGGCCAGGGTGGTAGCGGTGGCGGCGGCGCCGGCGGGGTCTCCGTCGGGATGATCACGCGCGATGTCGGCAACATCGTCGTGACGAGCTCGGAGATCCGTGGCGGCACCGGAGGCGATGGTGGCGCCGGCGGGAATGGCGGGCTCCGTGGAGGCGCCGGTGGCGACGGCGCGGGCCGCACCGGTGGGGATGGCGGCGTCGGGACCACGGACGGGTCCGGTGGTGGCACGGTCGCCCGGCCCTCATCGGGCGGCGACGCGATCGGTTGGTGGGATGACGACCGCAGCGTCCGCACCCTGTCGGACGTGACGATCGCCGGCGGCACCCCTGGGCAGCCTGGTGGTCCCGGTGGAGCTCCGGGAACCAGCATCGACTCGACATTCTGAGCTGGAGCGGCCGGTCACTGCCCACGGGGCCCGGGCTAGATTGGCGTGCGCCCCCGTAGCTCAGCTGGACAGAGCAAGTCCCTTCTAATGACAAGGTCGCAGGTTCGAATCCTGTCGGGGGCGCTGTAGCCTGGAACATTGCTTCCGGTGGCCACCGGGCCGAGTCACGGCGAGAGGAACTGCGTGAACTTCAAGAAGGGCGAAACCGTCATCTATCCCCAACACGGGGCGTGCGTCGTCAAGGGGACGAAGAAGATGGAGGCCTTCGGGGAGAAGAAGGAGTATCTCATCCTCGAGACTGTCATCAGTGAGATGACTCTCAAGGTTCCCGTCGACATGGCCGAGGGGGTCGGCGTCCGGCCGCCGGTGAGCGCCGACGAGCTCGAAGACCTCGTCGCCGTGCTCGCCAAGCCCGATCCGCGGGTGCCGTCCAACTGGAGCCGGCGCTTCAAGAATCACCAGGAGAAGCTGAAGAGTGGCGACGTGTACCAAGTCGCGGAAGTCGTCCGGAACCTGGCAGCGCGCAACCGTGACGCGTCACTCTCGGCCGCCGAGCGCACGATGTACGAGCGTGCGCGCGTCAATCTGATCAGCGAGATCTCACCGGCGCTGAAGGTGTCGTCGGAAGACGCCGAGGCCTATCTCGACGATGCGCTCGCCAAGGGCGTGCTCAAGCCGGAGAAGCCTGACAAGGCCGAGAAGGCCGAGAAGAAGCCTGCGAAGAAGTAGCGCCGGGCTGCCGCCGTCTGCGGTGTGGCCGCCGACGGCCCCACCGAGCCGGCACCGAGCGTGGTCGCCGCCCTCGGCTGTTCACGTTGTGTGACATCGTGTTCGAAGCGGGTCAAGATCGGCGATGTTGCCAACACCCGGGTCCGGCGGTGACGTGTAGAGGTCGATGCATGGAACGATGGATCGACGATCGGCCGCGTGGCTCCGGACGCACGCGACACAGTGGCGGACCGGCGTGCTCGGCGCGGCCGTCATCGGGTGTGGACTGATTCTCAACATGACGGTGCTCGGCGCCAACCCGATCTCGATCGTGGCGGCCGAGGAATCGTCCCCGACCACCATCGCACTCCCGCCGTCGACGACCGTTGCACCGATCGTGGTCGCGGCGCCGACCGATCCCGCAGCCGTGACGACGGTTGGTCCGACGGTCCCGGCGAGCGATGCAGCACCGGCTTCGACCATTGCGGTCACCGCGAACCCGCCCGCGGTTGCACCTGCTCCGCAGGTCGCACTGCCCTCTGGCCAGGCCAGCCCCGAGATCCCGACGGAGGTCGCGACGCCGGTCCCTGCACTGTCGCCGGTCGCTGCTCCTGCCGATGCGGCCCCCGCCCCGGCTCCTGCGCCCGCTGCTCCGCCGGCAACCCCGCCGGCAACCCCACCGGCAACCCCACCCGCCAGCCCGATCACCGCACCTCCGGCGTCGGCCACCACCTCACCTCCCGCGCCGGCGACGACAGCTGCTCCGGCGACCACCGCGGCACCGACCACGGCGGCACCCACGACGGCGGCACCTACGACGGCGTCACCGATCGAGTACCTCAGCTACGTCGTCGAGGGCGGCGTCGGGGACGTGGTCATCGCGCGGGAGGGCGGCAACATCAGCCTCTACGGGTTCTACCCCGACAGCGGCTGGGTCTACGAGGCCGAACAGAACGGTCCGCGCACGGTGAAGTTGAAGTTCTTCAACGTCGAGACCGAGCGTGACCGGGAATGGAAAGCAGAAGTCGAGGGCGGACGAATCAAGGTCGAGAACTGAGGAGACATCGATGTCCGAACTCACCCCCGAGCAACGAATCGCCCGGCTGCGTGCGCAACGCGGCCAAGCCGACGTCGCGACGTCGGGCGCGGTGTCGCACGCAGAGCGGATCGCCCGGTTGCGCGCGCAGCGTGGCCAGACGCCGCTCGCTGACGACACGTCGTCCGTGTCGGCGGCGAGCAGGGCGCCGCTGCCGCCTCCGTCCGCCGACGAGCGGGTCGACCCGAGGTCGCATCCGATACCTGGTGTGATGGATGCGACACCTGATCCGGGCAGCGTCTCGTTCGTCGCTCGTGTCGTCGGCCACACGCCCCGACCGCACCCGGCGCGTCGCTCCCGACGGGCGACGGGAATCGCCGCCGGCGTCGGATTCCTGGCCATGCTTCCGTTGATGGGTCCGCTGAAGGCGTCCTCGCAGGACGACGCCGGAAGCGGCGGTGACGCCCAGCCCGACGAGGGGACCACAGATCCGACGACGCCGCCGACGGCCGTGGCCACGACCATCGTCCCGGTCGAGGTGATCCCAACCGTGCCGGAGTCGTCCCTTCCGAACGATGTGATGACAGCGACGACGGCCCCGGTCGAGGTTGCGACTGCGTCGACCATCGCGATCGTCGCGACGGCGGGCGCGGACGCGATTCCCGTCGGCGAGGGGTCGGTGGGCGATGGTGCCGCCAGGGGTGCCGCGGCTCCGGCTCCTGCTCCGGCTCCTGCGCCTGCTCCGGCTCCTGCGCCTGCTCCGGCTCCTGCGCCTGCTCCGGCTCCTGCGCCTGCTCCTGCTCCTGCGCCTGCGCCTGCTCCGGCTCCTGCTCCTGCTCCGGCTCCTGCGCCTGCTCCGGCTCCTGCTCCTGCTCCTGCGCCTGCTCCTGCTCCTGCTCCTGCGCCTGCGCCGGCTCCTGCTCCTGCGCCTGCTCCTGCTCCTGCGCCTGCTCCGGCTCCTGCTCCTGCGCCTGCTCCTGCACCTGCTCCTGCTCCTGCGCCTGCTCCGGCGCCTGCACCTGCGCCTGCTCCTGCCCCTCCACCACCGCCGCCACCCCCGGCGACGGCACCCAGCGGCGGTTGATCCGATGAGTTCGACCCTCGCATGGCCACCGCCTCCGGTCTCCGACCGGTATTCGATCGTCGAGTTCCGCGCCATGGCGAGTCCGTGTCGAATCGTGACCGACACCGACGATCTCGCCCGGGCCGGTGAACACCTCGTCCACGAACTCGAGCGTCGATGGAGCCGGTTCATTCCGACGAGCGAGGTGAGCGTCGTCAATGCCGCTGCCGGCGATCTGGTGCTGGTGTCGGCGTACACGGCGGAGCTGTTCTCGCGAGCCGAGTTCGCTCGAACCGCAACCGGCGGTGCCTTCGACCCGCTCATCCTCGATCGAATCGAGTCACTCGGGTACGGCCCGGACACGCCCGCCGCCCACGCGCCTTCCGCCGGCCTCGTTCCGCCGCGTCACGAGCCGATCGAGGTCTTCGACGACGTCCACGGCATCCGCCTCCCGAACGGTTCCCGATTCGACCCCGGCGGGATCGGCAAGGGACTCGCCGGCGATCTCGTACTCGACCTGCTCCGGTCGCTGGGAGCACGTTCGGCCCAGATCGAACTCGGTGGTGACGTCCGCCTCGGGGGCGTCGGCTGGACCGGTGCCCCGTGGCGTGTCGATGTCCAGGATCCCCGCGACCGCTCCACGGTCATGTCGAGGGTGGAGCTCGCCGAAGGCGCGATTGCGACGAGCAGTGTGCTCGGCCACACGTGGAGTGTGGGAGGACGAGACCTGCATCACCTCATCGATCCGACGACCGGCGAGCCGAGCGACACCGACGTCCTGTCGGTCACGGCGACTTCGTCGGAGCTCTGGTGGGCGGAGGTCGTCGCCAAGGTGGCTGTGCTCGCAGGGTCGCGCCGAGCGCCGGACGTCATGCGGAAGTACGGATGTTCGGGGATCGTGCTCGATCGACAGGGAGCGATCGTGCCGGTCACGGCCGAGAGTCGAGAGGACGCGCTGTGAGCTCGCAGGTGTGGTGGTTCGTGTCGAGGTCGTCGGGCATCATCGCCTGGGTCCTGCTGACCCTGTCGGTCTGCTGGGGGCTGTTCGTGTCGACCAAGGCCGTGGCGAAGGCCACGACCCCGGCGTGGCTCCTCGACCTGCATCGATTCCTCGGTGGGCTCGCCGTGTCGTTCACGGCGGTTCACCTGATCGGACTCTGGGCCGACTCCTACGTGACGTTCGGCTGGCGCGAGCTGTTCGTCCCGATGGCGAGCGAGTGGAAGCCCGGTGCGGTGGCGTGGGGCATCGTCGCGATGTATCTGCTCGTTGCGATCGAGCTCACGTCGCTGGGGATGAAGTTCCTGCCCCGCAAGCTGTGGCGCCGGATCCATCACCTCAGCCTGCCGCTCTACGCCATGGGCACCTATCACGGAATCGTCGCCGGAACGGATCGCACCAATGATGCGTTCCGCCTCGCGGCCCTGGCGTCTATCAACATCGTCGCGTTCTTGTCGATCGTGCTCATCCTCGCCGCGCGCCGTGCCGCTCTGGCTCGAGCGTCTACGAGGCGGACCCGATCAGTGGAGCAGGCGTCGGACGTCCTCGTCGGCTGACCGGTTCGCTGAGCCCACTGTGCCCGGCCGCTCCCATCGGGATCTCGCCTCTCCGATGCGCTGGCACCTGGGGTGGCCGGTCGAACCGGGCGGCGCCCGGCTGTGGATCCTGCGTCACCATCGGGCGCCGGTGCGGGCGCCATGGTGAGCCCACCACCCCTGGGCGATCCGAGCTGGTACCTTGCGCTGTGCGCGGAGCGGATGTCTCAGTCGTCGTCGCCGTCGTTCAGGGTGGTGATCTTGAGCTCGCAGTCCTCGCCGCCACCGGTGAACTGGATCGTCACGTTTCCGTGATCCGGATCCTCGACACGGTAGGCGTAACCCGGATCCGGCACGACCTCGATGAGTTCGACCGTGTCGGGCCACCGGATCGCCGATGCTGATCCACAGTCGCTGTCGAACCACTCGGGTTGTCGCGCAACAGTCGTGGCCGGCGCCGACGATGTACTCGGCGTGCGCGGGGTGGTCGACGTGGTCGGAGTGGACGGGGGATCCGTGGCGCTCGGCACGGTCGAAGTCGTCGAGGTCGTGGAGGTCGTGCTGCTGGTCGTGACCGGGAACGCCGGGACCGTCACGGGCCCCGTCACGGCGATCGCTGCCTCCGTGGTGGTCGGCGTCGAGTCGTTCTCGCTATCGTCCGGGACGCTGATCGGCCGACTGGCAAGAGTGCCGGAGCGGACGTCGATGCCGTCGGTCGCGGGTGCTGCGGTGTCGTCGGAGTCGGGAGCGGTCGCGTCGTGACCGTCGTTCGCGACCACGCTCGACTCGACGACGGGCGCCGCGGTGATCGAAGCGTTCGGCTCGCGCGAGGTCGGCTCGGCAGCGATACGAATCGTGTTCGGTCGATCGACCCGCACGACCTGGACGGCACCGGCGATGCCTCCCAGGGCGACGGTCGCGATGGCGGCGCTCGTCGCAACACGTCGGCGACGCGCACGCCGCATCGCGGGTCGCAGACCCGTCAGGACGTCGGCCGCATCGGCGGGGCGAACGTGCAGCGACCGCTCCCGGTGCAGCTGCTCCCGCAGCACATCGTCATCAGCAGGCACGATCGTGACTCCGGTCGACGTGTTCGCGAAGTCGGGTGCGAGCTTCGCTCAGATGTGAACGAACCGTGCCGCTCGCGATGTCCAGCACGAGGCTGATCTCGGCGATCGACATGTCGTCGAGGTAGTACAGCGCAGCGATCGCACGCTGGCGTTCCGGCAGACCAGCCAGGAGGTCCAGGGCCGAGTCGCCCGGGGGCGCATCGTCGTGCGACAGACGCGTCGACGACGCGACCCTGGCCTCCCGTTGGTTCCGCCGAGAATCGGAGCGATGGGCGTCGCGCGTGGCGTTGATCGCGATCCGCCGCACCCACGCCCCGGCGTTGTCGTACCGGCGAACCTTGTTCCATCTCGCGTAGGCCTTGATGAACGCTTCCTGGGTCGCGTCATCGGCCCGTGCTCGATCACCACAGACGAAGGCGACCGACTGGGAGATCGCGTCATAGTGGGCGACGAAGAATGCTTCGAACTCGGCATCACGGTCCTGACGGCGCGGCATCGTCAGGCCGGGGGCGACGTCGTCGAGGAACTGAACGTCCGCCCATCGGACGCGGAGAGCCGGTACGGCATCCACAACCGGTACACGTCACCGCTGCGCAGAAACGTTGGGTCGGTCGATTCGGCGCGCCGACGAGGCTCGTTCGGGCGCCGGATCGTTCTGATTCTTCGGCGCAGCGTGACACGCATCCGACCAGTCTCGCTCAAGTCCGATCACCGCGGTTTCACCGACGCCGTCGCGATGCCTGACAGACTCGGGTCATGGCACGCGTGGCATTCCTCGGTCTGGGTGTGATGGGTGGCCCGATGGCGGGGCATCTCGCCGACAGGGGCCACGCCGTCACCGTCTACAACCGCACTCCGGCGAAGTCGCTGGAGTGGGTCGCGCAGCATGGCCACCACGCGTCGCCGACGCCGGCGGAAGCGGTCGAGGCGGCAGAGTTCGTGATGATGTGCGTCGGCAACGACGACGACGTCCGCGAGGTCGCGCTCGGCCCCCACGGAGCGGTGCCGGCGATGATCCCGGGTGCGACCTTGATCGATCACACCACCGCGTCCGCCGACGTGGCGCGCGAGCTCGCTGCGGTGTGTCGGGGGCGCGGTCTTGGCTTCGTGGACGCACCGGTCTCCGGTGGCCAAGCGGGCGCGGAGAAGGGTCAACTGACGGTGATGTGCGGATCCGACGACGCCGAGGTGTTCGGCGCAGCCCGCGATGTGATCGTCGCGTACGCGCGAGAGTGCCGGCGCCTCGGCCCTGCTGGTGCCGGTCAGACGACCAAGATGGTCAACCAGATCTGCATCGCCGGACTCCTCCAAGGCCTGGCCGAGGCTGTCGCGTTCGCGCAGCGAGCCGGTCTCGACGTCGACGAGGTCGTCGCGACCATCTCGCACGGCGCCGCCGGCAGCTGGCAGATGGAGCATCGGGCTCGCACGATGGCGGCGGGCGAGTTCGACTTCGGGTTCGCGGTCGAGTGGATGAGAAAGGACCTCGGGATCTGTCTCGCCGAGGGCGATCGACTGGGCGCTCGGCTTCCGGTCACGGCGCTCGTCGACCAGTTCTACAAGCAGGTGGTCGAGCGCGGTGGCAAGCGCTGGGACACGAGTTCGCTCGTCCAGCTCCTCCAACAGCCGTAACGTCACATTCGGGGTCAGACCCCGAATGTGACGGGGAGGCGATCGACGCCGCGGATCGTGATGCGGTCGCGCCAGTGCGGTTCACCGGCGAGTTCGATCTTGTCGAATCGGCGGATCAGGCGGGTGATCGCGACCTGCGCCTCGAGTTTCGCGAGCGAGGCCCCGAGGCAGTAGTGCGCGCCGGCCGAGAACGCGGTGTGCCTGCCGGCGTTCGGTCGATCCAGCCGAAGCAGATGTGGTGAGTCGAACACGGCCGGATCGTGATTGGCCGCTCCGAGCACCGTCAGCACGGTCTGACCCGGCTCGACCACGACCTCCTCGCCGCGGGCCCCCGCGTAGGTCAGCGGTTGCATCGCGACGCGGACCGTGTGCTGGACCGGCCCGTCGTATCGAAGCAGTTCGTCGACCGCCGTCGCATCGAGCGACGCGTCCCGGCGCCAACGCTCCAGTTGATCGGGGTTCCGGAGCAGGGCGAGCGTGCCATTGCCGATCAGGTTGACCGTGGTCTCGTGGCCGGCCACGTACAGCAGCACGACGAACGAGATGAGCTCCTCCGGGCTGAGTGTGTCGCCGTCGTCCTCCACGGCGAGCAAACCCGACAGCAGATCGTCCCCGAGGTCGGTGCGTCGTCGTTCGATGATCCCGATGAGATAGGGGATCAGCTGCATCACCGCTGCTTCCGCGCGATCGAGATCGTCGATCGTCGCCGCCGGCTCGAGCCCTACGGTCAGGGCCTGGCTCCAGTCCCGGAGCTCGTCCGCCCGGTCGGTCGGCATGTCGAGCAGCTCGGAGATGACTCGGAACGGCACCGGGAAGGCCAGCTCGTCGATCAGTTCTGTCGATCCACGATCGGCCGCTCGATCGAGCGCCTCGTCGACCATCTGCTCGATGCGCGGTCGCAGACGCTCGATCGCACTCGGTGTGAACGCCTTGGACACCAGCCGGCGCAGCCGGGTGTGATCGGGCGGATCGAGGTTGAGGATCGTCTTGGCGCCGCCGCGCCGCCGGTTGCGGCGTCGCACGGCGATCGGATCGCTCTCGTCGAGGATCGCGTTCGCCTCGACATCACGACTGACCCCGTTGCTCCGCAGGGTTGCGAACACGTCCGAGTATCGGGTGAGGACGACCTGATTGCGGTACGACCGGTAGGCGGGTGCTTCGCGACGGAGTCGGTCGTAGTAGGGGTACGGGTCGGCACGGAAGTCCGGGTCGAACGGATCCCAGAGTCGATCGGTGGGAGCGGTCTCGGTGATGCGCATCAGAGTCCCAGCTCGTCGGGCTGCACGGCCGGGTTCCATTGGTAGACGCGAGGTTCGATGCCGGGCCAAATGACCCACTGTGCACCGTGGACGCGTTCGCGGAGCGCTCGGGCGACGACTCCGGCAACATGATCGGTCGTCATGATCTCGAGGCCGAGCTCGGCGATGAACTCGCGGGCACCGTCACCGATGATGTTGGTATCGGTGAATCCCGGGCAGATCGCGCTGATGCAGATGTCGGGCGCGTCGGCGACACCGTCGATGCCACTTGCGAGTGAACGGACGAATCCGACGACCCCGTGCTTGGTCAACCCGTAGACCGGATCCATGCTGATGGGGCCGAGCCCTGCCATCGACGCGGTCACGATGATGTCGCCGGCGCCGCGCTCGATCATCCCGGGCAGGACTGCTCGCGTCCCGAAGACGACACCATCGAGGTTGATCGCCATGATCCGGCGGTACGCCTCGTCCGTCAGCGACAGGATCGGATGCGCGCCCTCGTCGGGTGGCAGGCCCTGGTTGGTCGCGATGCCGGCGTTGAGGAAGGCGAGGTCGAACGGTCCGAACATCGAGACGACCCGGTCCCACGCCCCCGGATCGGCGACGTCGAGCATCGCGAACGACCCCCCGATCGCTTCGGCGACACCACCGCCTCGTGCCTCGTCGATGTCGGTCACGACGACCCGAGCACCCATCTCGGCGAGTTGGATCGCTGTCGCTCTGCCGATGCCACTCGCGCCGCCGGTGACGATCGCCGTTCGTTCTGCGAGCTCCCCGTCGCCGATGCTTCCGGTGCCGAATCCGTTGCTCATCGACAGCAAGTAAACACTCGTGTATACATATTGGTCAATGGCCGCGCGCGCGAAATCCCGGTCCCCGGCGCGCCTGCCCCGTGGCGAGCGCCGAGCACAGCTCATCCGGGCGGCCGCGGCTGCGTTCTTGGCGGGCGGGTACGACGGCACATCGATGGAAGCCGTCGCCGAACAGGCCGGAGTCACGCGGCTCATCGTGTATCGCAACTTCGGGAGCAAGGAGACGTTGTACCGCTCAGTGCTGTTGGCCGTGACGGAACGGTTGCGAACGGATTTCGAACCGTCGCGTCCGAGCGAGATCGCGTCGGCCCTGTTGAGCGTCGCACGTGACCAGCCGGATGGGTTTCGGCTCCTCTGGCGGCACGCCCGCCACGAGCCGACATTCGCCGCCGAGGCCGAGATGTTCAGATTCGTCGCAGCGGAGTATGCCGATGCGATCATCGGTCGGTTCGTCGACGATCCGGTGTTCCGCCGGTGGACCGCCGCCGCCGTCGTCGACCATCTGCACGAAGGCGTCTGCCTGTGGCTGGACGCCGGGGACGCGTCGCGAGACGACGACTTCGCGGTCCACCTGCGTTCCGGTGTGAGGGCGCTCGTCGCGGCCTGGTCCGACTGATCGGCGATCCGTCCGACAGACTCGCGTTCGTGGGGGACGCGCCCGAGACACGTACCGGGCCCGGATGGAGCGATCTCGGAGCGCTCTGCCTCACGTTCTTCTCGCTCGGGGTGACGGTCAACGTGCTCGTGCTCGAACGTGTGGGTTCGGAGTCGCTCACGATCGTCGCCGCGCTCGCGATCAACTCGGCGACGACCGAGCTCGCCTATCTCGCTGTCAGGGATGCGGGCGGAACCCAGATCGCCGCCGTGATCGCGGGTTGGGTGGTCGCCGCACGCTTCGGTCTGCTGGCCGTGAGCCTCGGCGCCCGGCTACAGGTCGGTCGGTGGCATCGGGCTGTCGCCGGCCTGCAGTCGTTCGACCCCAACGTGACCCTCGCGATCCAGCAACGGTCGCCGCACGACGTGATGCGCGTGTTCTGGCGGGTGACTGCGGCGATGCACCTCGGGTGGCTCGGCGGGATCGCGGTCGGCGTGTTCCTCGGCAACGTGATCGGCGACGCCGAACGCTTCGGGCTCGATGCCGTGTTCCCCGCCGCACTGCTCGCAATCATCGGAAACCTCCTCCGACGGCGCTCCGGTGCGTTCGCTGCCGCGGTCGGTGGCGGTCTGTGCTTTCTGCTCATTCCGGTCGCGCCGGCCGGCGTCCCCATCATCGCCAGCCTCGCCGGAGCCGTTGTGGCGCTCGCCCTGGCACCGGAGGAGACGTGACCTGGACGATCGTCGTCGTCCTCGCAGCCGGGGTGTGGGCCCAACGCCTGCTCGGCATGTTCGTCGGTGCGAGGGTGCTCGACCGTCAGCCGGCGCTGGGGCGATTGGCGACACTCATACCGGCCGCTGTCGTGACGGCGGTCATCGTGCAGCTGACGGTCGCGACGCGGACCTCGCTGGTCGTCGACGCCCGCCTCGTCGGAATGGGGGTTGCCGGACTCCTCGTGTGGCGTCGGGCTCCGTTCGTGGTCGTCGTGGTCGCGGCGGCGCTCGCCACCGCGGTGGCCCGACTGTGGTGACGGGTACGGTCGCACCATGACCGAGTTCCCGGCCGGCTTCTTCGATCGCGCCGACGAGTCGCCCGACGGCGAGTTCTACGAGTTCGATCGGTTCGTGTCCCATCTCGACGACCACGCGATCGCCGCCGTGTCCGAGCTGTATCGAGAGCTTCGACTGACCGGCGACGTGCTCGATCTCTGCTCGTCGTGGATCTCGCACTTCGCTCCACCGCCGGCGCGGCTCGTCGCCATGGGCATGAACGCCAACGAGCTCGCTGCGAACGAAGCGGCCGCCGAGTGGCACGTACGAGACCTGAACGCCGAGCCGGTGTTGCCGTTCGTGGACGAATCGTTCGACGCGGTGACGTGTTGCGTCTCCGTCGACTACCTGACGCGGCCCGTCGAGGTGTTCGAGGAGGTGGCCCGTGTGCTCCGCCCGGGTGGGCCGTTCGTCGTGACGTTCTCGAATCGGTGCTTCCCGACCAAGGCGATTCGTGGGTGGCTCGGAGCCGACGACCGAGGTCGATGCACGATCGTCGCCGTCTACTTCGCCGCGGTCAGCGCGTTCGGGGAAGCCACGGTGCAGCTCCGGAACGCAGGTGAAGCCGGAGATCCGCTGTATGCCTTGTGGGCGCGGCGACTCCCCGAAGGCATTCGGATCCGCCCCGTGCGTGCCGCAGATCAGGCATTCATCTCCACGATGCAGTACGAAGCGCTCTTCGTGCCGCCCGGCGCGTCACCGTTGCCCCACTCGTTGCTCGACGACGCGAACGTCCGTCCGTACCACGTCGAGTTCGGGACGAGGCCAGGCGATGTCGGCCGGATAGCGGAGGGGATCGACGGCGAACCGGTCGGAGCGGCGTGGGTCCGCCAGGTCGACGGGTACGGATTCGTCGACGACCGGACCCCCGAACTGGGCGTCGCGGTGGTGCCGCCGGTGCGCGGTTCCGGGATCGGAACGGCGTTGCTGGAATCGTTGATCGCGGCCGTCCCGCGGTGCAGCCTGAGTGTCGATACGCGGAACCCGGCGCTCCGGCTCTACGAGCGCCTCGGCTTCAGGCTCGTCCGGATGGACGGCGAGCACACCGCTGTCATGCTTCACGATCCGTCCGCCGGGGGAGCGTGATGAGCGCCCGCCCGGCGACCGAGCTGCTCCCGCTCACCGATCGGGGCAGGCGGTACGTCGCCGAGCGCACGGTGCGACTGGGCGACGTCGACCCCTCCGGACGCCTACGACTCGACGCAGCGGCCCGCTATCTCCAGGACGTCGCCAGCGACGATGCACTCGCCGCCGATCTTCCGAATGCACTCGGATGGGTGGTGCGACGCACGATGATGCAGGTGTCGGCGGCGCCCGTCGTGACCGAGCGGGTGGGGCTCACGACGTTCTGCACCGGCGCCGGACGCAGCTGGGCCGAGCGGCGGACGTCGATCGCCGGCGAGCTGGGCGGGTCGATCGATGCGGTGAGCCTGTGGGTGCAGATCGACACCACGACCGGGCGTCCGGCTCGCCTCGGCGAGGAGTTCTTCGCGGTGTACGGGGAGGCGGCCGCCGAGCGAACGGTGTCGTCGAAGCTCAGCTTGCCGGGTCGTCCATCCGACGGGGCCGCCAGCGAGTCGTGGCGGTTCCGGCGCAGCGACCTCGACCTGTTCGATCATGTGAACAACGCGGCGCAGTGGGCGGTCGTCGAGGAGATGGTGCAGCGTGCCGGCGCGGATCGTCGCCTCACCGCCGAGCTCGAGTATCTCGCGCCGGCCGATGCCGGCGCCGACCTCCAGCTCACCGTCGAGGGTGGGAGCGGATGGTTGCTCGACGGCACGACCGTATGCTCGGCGTTCGCGTGGGAGGCGTCGACCTCACGCTGATCCGCGTGGGGCGACGTCTGGCGCGTCGAGCGCTCACGCCCACCCGTCGTCGTCGTGGACAGGGTTCTCGAACGCCTTGACGCCGTGCTCGATGCGATCGATGAGCGTCTCGATGATCGCGACGCGTGCGTGACGCTTCTGCTCGCCCGACACGACGTGCCACGGCGCCAACTCGTGGTCGGTGTTGGCGAACATGTCCTCGACGGCGTCGTTGTAGAGGTCGATCTTGTCGCGGTTGCGCCAGTCCTCGTCGGTGAGCTTCCAGCGTCGGAGCGGGTCGTTCTCGCGGTTGTTGAACCGCTTGAGTTGTTCATCGGGACTGATCTGGAGCCAGAACTTGACGATGATCACGCCCTCGAGCACCAGATTGCGTTCGAACTGCACGATCTCGTCGTAGGCGCGCTTCCACTGCTCCTTCGTGGCGTAGCCCTCGACCCGCTCGACCAGGACGCGGCCGTACCAGCTGCGATCGAAGAGCGAGAAACCGCCGAGTCCGGGCACCTCCGTCCAGAAACGCCACAGGAAGTGCTTGCGCTTCTCGTCGAACGTCGGCTTGGCGAAGGCCGACACGCGGTAGTGGCGTGGGTCGAGCGGTTCGACGATTCGCTTGATCGCTCCGCCTTTTCCGCCGGCATCGGATCCCTCCATCACGACCAGCACACCGGGGCCGAGGTCGGGGTCGTCCAAGTGGCCACCGAGATCGAGCCGGAGGGCGAGCAGTTTCCGCTGCGCTCGATACAGGCGTTCTTCGTACTCCTCCCGGCTGAGGTGCGCAGTGAGGTCGAGGCGGTCGAGTCGTCCCATTCGGTTACTCCGTTGCCGACGCGGCCAGGGCGTCGATGATGGTGTCGATCTGATTGTCGGTGGTCACGAGCGGCGGGCACAACGTGATCGAATGATCGGCGATCGGTCTCACGATCACACCACGGTCGAGCATGCGAGCCCGGATCAGCGCGGCGTCCTGGTCGGGATGCATGGCCGCTGCCCACATCGCACCATCGCCGCGAACGCCAGCGAACACTCCGTCGTCGGCCAGCGACCGGATGCCGGCACCGAGTCGGTGGCCGATGTCGGCGGCTCGGTCGAGCAGGCCCTCGCGTTCGATGATCGCGATGTTCGTGAGGGCGGCCACACACGCCGTGGCATGACCCGAGTAGGTGTAGCCGGTCGTCAACTTGAAGGCGGGGTCGGCCTCGAGCGCGGCGCGGATCGATCCGTTGACGAACACGCCTCCGAGGGGTTGATACCCCGAGGTCACCGCCTTGGCGAAGGTCGTGATGTCGGGGACGACGCCGTAGTGGTCAGCGGCGAACCACTCGCCCAACCGCCCGAAGCCCGTGATGACCTCGTCGAAGACGAGGTACGCACCGTGCTGGTCGCACAGGCGGCGTACCGACTCCAGATAGCCCTCCTCTGGTGGCCACACGCCGGCCGCTCCCTGCACCGGCTCGGTGATGACCGCCGCCAGCTCGTCACTTCGTTCGGCCATCAATTTGGCGAGCGCCTCGATGTCGTCGCTGGGAACCTGAACGACCTCGGGCAGCAGCTGACCCCACCCGCGCTTGTTGACGGGGAGACCCTGTGCCGACGTGCCGCCGTAGTTGGTGCCGTGGTAGCCGCGCATGCGGCTGATGATGAGGGTGCGTTCCGGGTGTCCCGATTGCACGTGGGCGACACGTGCGAGCTTCATCGCCGAGTCGACTGCCTCCGAGCCGGATTGACAGAGGAACACTCGAGCGTCGGGGATCGGCGTCAGATCCACCAGGCGCTCGGCCAACTGATCAGCCGCCGGTGTGGTGAAGGGATCGAAACACGAGTACGTCTCGAGGGTTCGGATCTGTCGTGCGATCGCGTCGGCCATCTCGTCGCGACCGTGACCGATGGCGCAGTACCAGAGGCTCGCCATCGCGTCGATGTACTCGTTGCCGTCGGTGTCCCAGACGATCGCGTCCTTGCCGCGATCGAGCGCTATGAACGCCTCGCGCGATGGTGGAGCGAAGGGGTGCAGGAATGCGCCGGTCACGAGCGAGAACCGTAGTTCGCGCCCTTCTCACGGTCGTCAATCGTCACCGCTTGCGTGAGCGAACGTGGATCGCGAAGGGTCGGCGCGCGTGCACCGGGAATGAGCAGATCGAACGACCGCGTGGCAGGCTGGTGGTGTGACATCGCCCCTGATCGTCTTCGCCGCTGCCGAGCACGACGACCACGGAACGCCGGCATGGCATCCGGAACATCGGGGCCGCCTCGACGCTGCTCTGGCGGGAGTCCACGAGGCCGGGCTGGACGATGCGACCGAGTGGCGGGTCCCCGAGCTCGTGTCGATCGATGACCTCGGGCTCGTCCACGATCCGGCGTACGTGACCGCCGTCGAGCAGTTCTGTGCCGCCGGCGGAGGGCAGCTCGATCCCGACACGATCGCCACCCAGGGTTCGTGGTCGACGGCTCGACGGAGTGCCGGCGCGGTACTCGGTGCGATCGATGCGCTCCGGAACGCAGAGTGCGATGTGGCGTTCGCGGGCGGACGCCCACCTGGCCACCATGCCGTGCGCGATCGGGCGATGGGATTCTGCTTGTTCAACAACGCCGCCGTCGGCGCCGCCAAGCTCGCTGCGACGGGTGAGAAGGTCGCGATCGTCGATTGGGACGTCCACCACGGGAACGGCACCCAAGACATCTTCTACGACGACCCGAACGTGCTCTACATCTCGACCCACGAATCGCCGCTCTACCCGGGCACCGGACAGCTCCGCGAAACCGGGGCCGGCGCAGGGGCCGGGACCAACGTCAACCTGCCGTTTCCAGCTGGAACCGCCGGCGACACCTATCGGGCGGCGTTCGACGAGGTCGTGGTGCCGGTGATCGAGCGCTTCGGGCCCGATTGGCTGATCATCTCTGCCGGCTTCGACGGGCACCGCGACGATCCGCTCGCCGGGCTCCGACTGACGGCGGGCGACTATGCCGACATGACCCGCAAACTCCAGTCCCTCGTGCCGGCGCGCCGGGTGCTCGTCGTGCTCGAGGGTGGCTACGACCTCCAGGCCCTCACGCGGAGCGTCGGCAGCACGCTCAGCGCGCTCGTCGGGGGCACCTACCGGCCGGAGACCGCGTCGACCGGTGAGATCGGCATGCCGACCGTGACCGCTGCCAAGCAGGTCTGGGATCTCTGAGCTCGTGACCCGACGCAGCGGCGACGGATTCATGATGTGTTCCGACGGGCACGTGCGCTGGGGCGTCTACGGTGCGGCAGGTGTCGTGTTCGTGGTGCGCTTCCCGGAGGGCCCGCGTGTGATGTTGCAGAAGCGGTCGGTCTTCGCCCACGAGGGCGGCACGTGGTCGTGCGCCGGGGGCGCGCTCGATGAGGGCGAGACACCGCTCGAGGGCGCTCTGCGCGAAGCCTCCGAGGAGATCGGGGCGATCCCTGAGGGGCATCGAGTGCTCGGATCGGCGGTGTTCGCGCCCGCGGCCGACTGGTCGTACACGACCTTCGTCGTCGAGGTGCCCGGCGAGTTCGGCGCGTCGATCAACTTCGAGACCGACGCGATCGCTTGGGATTCGCCCGACGAGGTCGAACGACGCACGCTCCACGCCGGGTTCGCCGCTGCGTGGCCCGAGCTCCGCACGATCATCGATCAGGCTGGAAGCGCACCATGAACGATTCGAACGAACGTCGCGCGGACCTCGAGGTGTTCTTCCCCTACCGCTTCGACGATCGGTGGAAGCTGCTGTTCGCGACCCTCCGGGTGAAGGAGACCGATGGCGTCACCGTCACCGACGGCGGTCTGTTGCGGGCCACCTACGGCCGGGCCAGCGTCGAGACACCGCTCGAGAACATCGATCACACCCTGGTCACCGGCCCGCACCGCTGGTACACCGCGGTCGGTCTCCGACTCAGCTTCGCCGACGACGGCATCACGTTCGGCACGAACCATCACCGCGGTCTGTGCATCGAGTTCGTCGAGCGCGTGCCCCGTGTCATCGGGCCACGCCCTCACTCCGCACTGTGGGTCAGTGTCGCCGACCCCGAAGGACTCGCCGCTGCGATCGGCCGCTGAACGCTAGCGTTGCGTCATGCGCAAGCCAGACGTGACCGTGCCCGACACCGCACCTCCCAGCGACCTCGTCGTCGTCGACGACGTCGTCGGTGAGGGCGACGAAGCCGCACCCGGGCAGTCGGTCACGGTGCACTACGTCGGAGTGTCGTGGTCCACGGGCCAGCAGTTCGACGCTTCGTGGGACCGCATGGAGCCGTTCCGGTTCGGCCTCGGTGCCGGTCAGGTCATCTCCGGTTGGGACGAAGGCGTCGCAGGGATGAAGGTCGGTGGTCGTCGCACACTGCACATCCCGCCCCACCAGGGATACGGAGCACAAGGTGCCGGTGGTGTGATCGCACCGAACGAGACGTTGATCTTCGTGGTCGACCTGCTCGGCGTGAGCTGACGCGCCCGGTCGAGCAGGGCGGTCAGGCGTCGTCGATGCGCCAACCTCGGGTGCGCCGAGGGCTGCTCCCACGACTTGCTCGACGATGCAGCGAGCCGTACGGGAAGAGTTGGTTGTCGCCGAACCCCTCCTGCGCGGCGGCCGCCACCGTCTCGAGCGGGATCGTGCCGTCCGCGTCGGCCTCGTCGTCGATCACGTCGAGGATGTGCCCCCGCACGGCCTCGTGCTGGGAGAGGTCCACCGTCCAGCCGTCCAGTCCACCTGGTCGGGTCGCGTTGAAGATCTCCACCCGCCCTGAGGTGGTGCGCGCCCGATCATCCGCCTCCCAGGCCGACTGCGGCACCGGTCCGGCATGGGTGTCGCGCACGATGTCGCTCATCCGCCGAACCGTATGTCGGTCCGAATGATCGGGCCCGGTTCTCCGTCAGTCGATGACACGCACCCGGCCGGCGACCGGATCGACCTCGACGGTGCTGCCGTCGGCGATCTCGAGTGCTGCGCCCGCTCCCACGACCGCCGGAATACCCAGCTCACGGGCCAGCACCGCGGCGTGCGACATCGCTCCGCCGTTGGCGGTGACGACGGCACCCGCGATCGCGAGCACGGCGTTGAACGCGGGTGACGTCGCCCGGACCACCAACACGTCGCCGGGTTCGAGTCGCTCGATCGCCTCGTCCGCGGTAGCGGCGCATCGAGCTCGCCCGGTGTAGGTGTCGGTGCCGATCCCGACGCCGACGAGCTGATCGGAGGCGGCGATGCCGTCCATGCCGAGATGGTGCATCGAGAGCTGCACCATCCCGACCAGTAGAGGGAGGGGAGCTGGGAGGATGTCGAGCGGTGGTTCGGGCTCGGGGTCGCCGAGCGTCACGGGCGGTACGACCGAGGCGAGCTCGTGCCGGCGTGCAACCCGGTCGGCGAGCTCCGAAATGTTCGGCAGCCCGCCACCGAACAGCAATCGAGCTTCGTTTGGGGTGAGCTCGAGTGCATGTTCGGCGTCGACCAGTTCGCCACGTGCGGCCAACCTGGTTCCGGCCGCGAGCAGGGCGCGACGTAGCAGCCCGGTCGGCCACTCGGCGGTCTGTGGGCCGTTGTCGTCGCGCATGTCCATGACGGCTCGGGCGTCGGCCAGGAGCTGGTCGAACTCGGAACGGTGATCGGGCGGTAGCTGCTCGCGGAGTCGTGCGGCGATCGCGGCGTGGTCGAGCTCGCCCGGTGCCCGCGCCGACTTGATGCTGCTGAGCACGACGGCCGGCAACTCGATGAGTGTGAACGAGGTGAGGTCGTACCCGGTCGCGAGCACATGACCGTGCTCGGCCAGGTACTCGTCGAGGAGTGAGCCCGCTTCCTCCGATACGGCTCGCACGTCGTCGAGCGAGTCGACCTCGATCCCGGAGTCGTCGATCATCGTGCGGAGTCGCCACAGCATGCCGGCCGGTCGCGCGGTCGATGGCGACGCGCCGGCCAGCCCCGTGATCGCACGTTGCGGATCGAGACCCCAAGCGGTCGCCTCGTAGAGGTAGCGAGCGATCGGGCCGAGATCGTGCCCGTGCAACCAGAAGTGCAGCTCGTAGTGCACGCGCAGGTGATCGAGGAGGTCGGCGATGTGCTGCTGGAGCGCGGCGTCGTCGATCGACGTGACCTCGACGTCCTGGAACCGTTGGTTCGCAGCGCGCACCCGCGGTCGGATCTCGTGTTCCCAACGTTCCGCGACGGCGAGCGACGGGCGTTCGGCCAACGTCGCGCGGGCCTGCCGAGCGCGTCGCCGGAACTCGGGGTGCACATGTGCCACGAACTTGAGGATCGGCACGGGTGGCAGCCTGCTGGGCGGCCGTTCACCGCCGATCAAGGGCCAGACGCGGGTGTACATGAAGCCGTTGACGAACCGCGCCTCGACCCGCTTGACGGGTGCGCCGATCTCCTTGAACACGCGCTCCGTACCGGCCGCCATGGCCTCCCCGATCAACCACTGGCTGATCGGCGTGGTGCCGCCCGGATAGTGGGACCGGTCGACCGCCCACTGACCGGGCCCGGGGGCGGTGAAGACCGGTGTCATCGCCCCACGTTCACCGTCCGGTCGGTCCGTGTCAACCCTCGGCAGCCGGCAGGCCGTTGATGCGCATGACCTCCCGATACCACGCAGCGCTCTCCCTGGGCGTCCGTGCCATGGTGTCGAAGTCGATGTGCACGATGCCGAAGCGCTTGTCGTACCCGAACGCCCATTCGAAATTGTCCATGAGCGACCACAGGAAGTAGCCGCGTACGTCGACGCCCGCGTCGATCGCCTGCGCGAGGGCACGAAGATGCTGGTCGAGGTAGTCGATCCGACGCGGATCGGAGCAGCGACCGTCGATGACCGGGTCGTCGTAGGCGCAGCCGTTCTCGGTGATGTACAGCGGCGGCAGGTTCGCGTAGTCGTCGCGAAGACGAACGAGTTGTTCGGTGAAGCCCGCCGGTGTGATCGGCCAACCCATGTCGGTGTGGATCGGTCGGGTCGGCGATTCGGTGATGTTCGTCACCGTCGGATAGCTGCGGATCACCGGGTCGTCCTCGCTGGCGCCACGTACGAGCAGATCGAAGTAGTAGTTGATCCCGATCCAGTCGATCGGTTGTGCGATCTGTTCGGTGTCGCCCGGCCGGATCGCGTCTGCGAGCGGACCGAGATCGTCGAGGATGTCGGCGGGATAGGCGCCGGTGAGCACGGGATCGAACCACCAGCGATTGTGGATCCCGTCGATGCGGCGGATCGCGTCGTTCGGGGCGGCCGGTGATCCCTCGCTGCGGACCGGGCTGGGGTTGATCACGATGCCGATCTCGAGGTCGTTACGGGAGGCCCGCATCGCCTCGACACCGAGGCCGTGTGCGAGCAGCTCATGGTGGGCGACGGTGACGGCGGCACGATCGTCGTGCATACCCGGAGCATGCACACCCGCCGCGTGGCCGAGGAACGCGTGGCACCAGGGTTCGTTGAACGTCGACCACATCGTGACCCGGTCACCCAGCCGGTCGGCCATCAGCGCGGCGTAGTCGGCGAACCAACTCGCCGTGTCTCGATTGCGGAACCCGCCGCGCGCTTCGAGTGCGGATGGGAGATCCCAGTGGAACAGGGTGGGGCAGGGAACGATGTCGGCCGCCAGGAGCAGTTCGACCAGGTGCGAGTACCAGGCGATGCCTTGCTCGTTCGGGGTTCCGCGACCGTCGGGCATGACCCTCGACCAGGAGATCGAGAAGCGATACGACTGGAGCCCGAGATCGGCCATCATCGCCACGTCGGATTCGACCCGGTGGTAGTGGTCGCAGGCGACGTCACCGGTGTGACCGCGAGCGACCTTGCCGGGCGTGTGGGAGAAGTCGTCCCACACCGACGGGCCGCGGCCACCCTCGTGGGCTGCTCCTTCGATCTGATAGCTGGCGGCCGCGGCTCCCCAGAGGAACCGGTCGGGGAACGAGAGCTCGGGGCGGTCGGCCATCGTCGGGCAAGGTACTGCAGTCGCGCCTGCTTTGCGGCCGTGGGCTGGAGCAGGTCGGCGGTACGTGTGGTGCCATCGAGTTACGGAGAGCCTCGTGGCGCGCGACCGGGTCTCGTGGATCGGGCTTTCGCGTGTCGTGGCGCGGTGGTCAGATGATGAGCTTGATCGCGCCGCCCGCCGACAGGACCAACACGAGCAGCAGGAAGGCACGTTGCGGGATGCGGTGGAACAGCGACCGGCCGGAGAACACGCCGATGACGATCGCCGGCACCATGACCAGGTCGAACAGCAGGCTGTCCCAGGTGAAGAAGCGCCCGCCCGACGTGAGTTCGCCGAGCGCGACGTAGAACGGGATCTTCGAGGTGTTGAGCGCGAAGTACAACCACGCCGACGTGCCGAGGTGCTCGTGCTTCGGCAGGCTCAGTCCCGCGAGGTAGGTGTTGATGACCGGGCCGGCTGCGTTCGCGACGAACGTCGTGAACCCGCCGGTGGTGCCGTACGCAGCTGCAGTCACCAGATCGGCGTCTCGCGACGGCGCACCGCGCCACATCCGCCACAGCTGGATCGCGACGATCACGAGCACGATGCCGCCGATCGCGACCTCGAGCGATCGCGTCGCGCTCCCGACCGCCACGAAGAAGGTGATCCCCGCGAGATACCCGAGCCCGATCCACCAGCCGAGCGGTCGCAGCAGGTCCCATCTCGTGTGTTGGCGATACCAGCGAACGGCGAACACATCGGCGCAGATCAGGATCGGGAGCGTGGCGCCCGGGATGAGCCGGCCGTCGAAGACCGTGGCGAACAGCGGGATCGCGATCAATCCGCTGCCGGGGACTCCGGTCTTGGACAAGCCGACGATGTACGCCCCGAGGGCGCCAGCGAGGAGCGCCTCCGCGGTGAACACGGCACGGCACGCTACGGCAAGGACCCTGGGGACCTTGCGATCAGGGTTGAGCGAGCCGGCACCGCATCGCCGATGATGACCAGATGAACCCGTGGATCCTCGTCCACCTCGCAGCGACGTGGGCGATGGTCGGCTTCATCTGGACGATTCAGATCTTGCACTACCCCCTGATGGCGAAGGTTCCCGCCGATGCGTTCCCGTCGTACGTCGACGCTCACCAGCGGCGCGTGGTGGCCGTGCTGGCGGTCTTCGCCGTGACCGAAGTCGTGTCAGCGGCGGCGATCGGGTTCGTCGGCGATGTTCCGACCTGGTTGTGGTTGGGGGCGGGATCGGTCCTCGTGGCGATCTGGGTCGGTACCGGGTTGTTCTACGCTCCGCTGCACGGTCGTCTCGCCGAGGGGTGGGACGCCGGCTTGCACGACCTGCTGGTGCGGTCGAACTGGTTCCGGACGCTGGGTTGGTCCGTCCGCGGGGTGGCCGCCGGAGCGATGGTCGTGGCGGCGACTCGCTGATCGGCGGATACGGTAGTCGTGTGTCGTCGACATCGACCAACCTGTGCGTCATCGGCGACTTCGCCTGGGACGTCCTGATACGGACCAACGGTGAGCTGCTTCACGGCGGAGACACGTTCGGTGAGGTGATGCTGCTCCCGGGAGGGAGCGGCGCCAACGTCGCGGTGTGGGCCGCTCGGTGCGGCCTGCCGACCCACTTCATCGGCAAGATCGGGCGCGATCGGATGGGCCAGCTCGCGATCCAGGACCTCGACGACGAGGGGGTCGCACATCATCTCGTCGAGTCCGACGCGAACCTCACCGGCTCGGTTGCCGTGTTCGTCGATCACACCGGTGAGCGCTCGATGGTGTCGGGCCACGGGGCCGATTTCTACCTGTTGCCGAGCGAGTTGCCGCGACCGTTGTTGCGCTCGTCGTCGCACCTGCATCTCACCGCTTGGTCGTTCTTCACCGACCCGCCGCGGGCGGCGGCCCGCGCAGCGGCGCATCTCGCGCAGGAGGCGGGGGCGACCCTGTCGTTCGATCCCGGCTCGTTCCAGATGATCGACGAGATGGGTGTCGACCATTTCCTCGCAGTCACCCAGGATCTCGGTATCGACGTGTTCCTGCCCAACAAGGAAGAGGGCGCGGTCCTCACCGGCGTCAAGGAGCCGGACGAGATCGCACGGGAGCTCGATCTGCTGTACCCGAGTGCCCTGGTGATCCTGAAGCTCGACGCCGACGGGGCGCTGGTCTGGCAGGACGGTGAGGCGCACCACATCCCTCCGGCCACGAACAACCTGGTCGACGCGACCGGCGCCGGAGACTCGTTCGCCGGGGGTTTCCTGGCTCGATATCTGACGGGTAGCTCCGCAATGGATGCGGCGCGGTTCGCGACCCAGATCTCCGCATGGGTGATCGAGCATCCGGGTGCGCGGCCCGCGCCCGGCCCACGCTTGAGGGCGTTGATCGCAGAGGGCGCTGCGCCCTGGTCGTCGACCAACTGATCGGTCGCAGGTTCGACCGACCGTCACATTCGGGGTCTGACCCCGAATGTGACGGTGACGGGTCAGGCGGTGGCGATGCCCCAGATCGCCGAGTTCACCGGAACGAAGATGGAGTGCCGCATCCGGCGATGCTCGATCCGGATGTGATCGAAGCCCGCAGCTCGGAGCATCGTCGGCGTGTCGCGGCGGGCATCGCACCCTTCGAACACCCATCGCCACGGTCTGGCCACCAGTTCCTGGATCCACCGGCGCGGCGATGCTGCATGGGCGGCGACATGTTCGACGAAGCGGAAGGTCCCGCCGGGTCGCAGAATCCGCCGGATCTCGGCGAGCACCGACGCCGGATCGACGACAGTGCACAGAACGAGCGTGCCGATCACGGTGTCGACCGATGCATCGGGGAGCGGTAGGCGTTCGGCCGGAGCCTCCAGGATCTCGACTGCGATACCCGCTCGCTCTGCTCGGCGTCGCAGTCGGGCGTGCATCGCCCGGTTCGGCTCGACGAGAACGAGCGAGTCGACGCCCGGGAGGTAGTCGAAGTTCGCTCCGGTTCCGGCGCCGATCTCCAGGATCCGTCCCGGCCCCAGACCCTCGAACGCCGATCGCTTGTGAACGCGGGTGACCAGGTTGATGTAGCGATCGAAGCGATCGAAGAACCAGGCGTTGAACGGGCCGCGCCGCGCGTGCAGCGGGTGAGTCGGGTCGACCGTGTGATGCGGTTCGACGGGAAGGGTGGTCGTCATGTCGTCACCTCGCGATCGCAGCGGCGATCGCAGTGACGTGGCGAAGGTCGGTTCCGCAACAACCTCCGACCACGACGAGTTCCGGCAGCAGGCCTCGCAGTTCGAGGAAGCCGTCGGCGAGTTCGTCCGGGTTCCCGCTGTCGAGCTCGGTGGCTTCGTCGAGCTCTGCATGGCTCATCCGCGAAGCGTTGGCCCGGATGCCGCGCAGCCGATGCCACGGCCCGGGCTGGCTGAACAGGTGGGTGAAGTGGGTGGGGTGGGCACAGTTGACCATGTAGTAGGTCGGCCCGCCCGCTGTCGCTCGATCGACGGTGTCGATCGCCGTCGCCAGACTGGTGCCGGATGGAAGCCGTCCGTCCGTTTCGAGCGTGAACGAGAGCGCCAGTGGTGCTGCCAGTTCACGCGCGGCTGCTGCGATGCCGATCGCCTCCTCCACGTTGGTGATCGTGAACGCCGCAAGCATGTCGGCGCCGCCGGCGAGCAGCGACCGGATCTGTGGCAGGTGGTAGTCAGCGGCGGCGTCGGCCGACATCAGGGCGGACGGTTGGTAGCCGTCGCCGCGCGGCCCGAGGTTGCCGCTCACCACGATCGGCACGTCGCTGTGTTCGTCGGCGAGATCGCGGAGAAACGCAACCGCATGTCGATTGATGCGGTCGAGATCCTCGTCCGAGTAGCCGAGGCGCACACCCCAGTCGGCGCTCGCCCGCCACGTCGGTGTCTCGAACACGGCTCCCGTGTCGTGACGGCGTGCGAGCTCGATGAACGACTCGTAGTACTCACGCAGCGTGATCGAGCCAGATTCGCTCTCGAGCAGCGGAAACGAAGCAAAGTCGGGGAGGTCGATGCCGTGGTGGAAGACCAGTTCGGTCTCGAGGCCTGCTTCGGTGAGGCAGATCCGGCCGTCGAGCTGGGGGAGTCGCAGGCGGGCGTCGCCGCCCGCCGTGTCGACGGCCCCCTGGTGGGTGCCCAACATGCTGGTGTTGGTGTTGGGGGTGGTGGTGGTGGTGTGGGTGGTGTTGGGGGTGGGGGTGTGGTGGTGTTGGTGGTGGTGGTGTTCATGGTGGTGGTGTTCATGGTGATGATGTCCTTGCTGTGGGCTGTCTGGTTGTTGTTGCTGGGATGGATCGGTGGTGGCGGCCACGCCGTGTGTCAGTGGTCGGACTCGGCGACGAGGTCGACGGCCGTGCCGTCGTTGACGCCCTCGCGGGTCTTGGCCCGCGTCGTGAAGTCCCCTGCCCGCGGCCGGTCGCACCCGTGACGCGTGCTCGACCGGGACGCCGACGGCGCTCAGCTCGATCCCGTGCCTGCCGATGGTGTCGTGCCGTCGAACGGGCCGAAGCCGGGGATCCGGTACGTCACGACCCGGCGCATCGTTCGTGGCGTGGGTACGGTCGCCGATCGCGGCTCCGGCGAGCGGTGAGAGGACGAACCCTGCGGCCCGTGGTGGGTGATCGACATGATCGCTCCTTCCGACGTGGTGATTTCGGCGTGTTCGCCGAGGACCATCTTGGGGAACGGTTCGATGGGGAGCTTGGGGGCTGCCTGGAGACAGTCTGAGGATTCAGCGCAGGCATCGCCGGTCGTTTGGTTGAATGGTCAGATGCCCAGGTTCGCCGAGGTCGCCATCGACCTCGGCGCACGCGAGGTGTGGCGGGCCGGCGAGCTTCAACACCTCGAACCACAGGCGTTCGACCTGCTCCGGTTCCTGCTCTCGCATTGCGATCGTGTGGTGTCGAAGGCAGAGTTGCTCGACGCCGTCTGGGGTGACCAGTTCGTGTCGGAGTCGGCGCTGACGACACGGATCAAGGAGATCAGGCGAGCCCTCGGCGACGACGGTCGAACCCAGGCCGTGATCAAGAACGTGAGGGGCCGGGGCTATCGATTCGTGGCGGCACTCGACGACGACCACGACCACGACCCTCACCACGACCACGACCACGACCCTCACCACGACCACGACCACGACAGGTCCGACTTCGGGGACGCATCAGCGCCGGCGATTCCGGCTGCGCCCGACCTCGTCGGACGCGAGGTCGAACTCGAAGCCATCACGACGTCGCTCGAATCATCGCGGTTGGTCACCCTGGTCGGACCGGGCGGTGTCGGGAAGACGACGCTCGCCCTGCACGCCGCCCACCGACGACGGGCGGTGTTCGTCGATCTGTCGAGCATCGGCGATGTCGACGGAGTCATCCCGGCATGGCGCCAAGCCGCAGGCCTCGTCGGACCGGGCGCGTCCCTCGACCAGACGCTCACCGCGCTGGCGTCGACCGATGTGCTCTACGTGCTCGACAACTGTGAGCACGTGATCGACCGAGCGGCCGAGCTCGCGTCGCAACTCCTAGCATCGGGAGGCGCGGCACGTGTCCTGGCCACCAGCCGCGAGCGCCTCGGCCTCGTCGACGAGATCGTCGTTCCGGTCGGTTCACTCGGCCGCGCCGCCGCACGCTCTCTCTTCCTCGACCGGGTGGCCCGGGTACGTCCCGATTTCCGGCTCAGCGATGCCGACGAGCCGGAGCTCGACCTCGTGCTCACGTCGATCGACCGTCTTCCTCTCGCGATCGAGATGGCGGCAGGCCGCCTCGCAGCGATGACGATCGGGGACCTCCGTCGAACGATCGACTCCCACGTCGGTGTGCTCCGCTCGTCACACCGGCACCCCACGATGCGGCATCGTTCGATCTCCGATCTGGTCACGTGGTCGGAGGAGCTCCTCGAGCCCCACGAACGCAACCTGTTCGGCCAGTTCGCCGTGTTCGCCGGGCCGGTCGACATCGACGACGTCGTCGGTGTGCTCGCTGACGACCTCGACGATCGTCTCGACGTGATCGACGGCATCGCGGCACTCGTCGATCGTTCGTTGCTGGTGGCGGAGCTCGGCGCCGACGCGACCCGGTATCGCATGCTCGAGACGACGAAGGCTCATGCGCGACTGCGTCTACCGGAACACAGCGCCCATCGTCACGCGGCCTGGTTCGCCGATGCTGCGCACGACGCGGACCGAATCCTGCACACTGAGCGTGAGGCGTACTCACATCGCAGGATGACGTCGCTGATGCCCGAACTGCGTGTCGCGCACGGATGGGCTCGCGAGAGCGCTCCGGAGCTTGCCGCATCGATCACTGCGGCGTCGGGGAGATGGGCTCACAGCCGACTCCGGGGCGAACCGGCCCGATGGGCGAGTTGGCTACTGCCCCGGCTCGAGACGGGGAGCCCTGCGTGGTGCGATGTCGCCGTGGTCGTTGCCGAAGACGCCGCCCATCGGGCCGACTACGACCTGGCGCGATCGTTGGCTGAGGCGGTGGTCGATGGCGGATCGCCCCGAACGACGTTGCGCGGGTTGGAGACGTTGACCGACGTCACGACCTACCGAGGTGAGCTGGAGCAGACAGCCGAGCTCAGCGAGCAGCTGTTGAGGGCCGCCATCGACGTGGGCGACGGCGCCGCGGCGATCCAGGGTATTGCCGGGATCTCGCTCGCACGAACGTACGGCGGCGACCCGGACGGTGGGCGTGGGGCGATCGAGGGGTTCGATCCCGGATCGGAGGTCGGCCCATCGGATCGGGCCTGGTTGAGCTACGCGTTCGGCGAGGCCGACGCCGTCGACGAACCCGACCTGGCGTTCGAGCACTACGAACGGGCGATCGAGCTGAGCGCCCGGGTCGAAGCCGAGTTCGTGCTCGCCGTCAGCCGTGTGTCGCTGGCCGCCGCGCTGGCCCGTCACGGCGAACCCGGCGACGCGGTGGTGAAGTTCCGGTCGTTGCTCGAGGCGTTTCGCCGGACTGCCAACCTGACCCACGCCGTCACAGCGATGCGGAACGTGATCGTGTTCCTGGTGCGAATGGGCGTCGACCGATCGGCGATCGAGTTGCTCGGTGCGCTGTCGGGTGACGACGTGAAGTCGACGTTCGGCCCGGAGGAGGCGGGTCTCGACGCGTGTCGCGAGGTCGTCGAGCGTCGATCGGGATCCGCGCTGGTGCAACGTTGGATGATCGCCGGTCGCGGCATCGGACCCCTCTCCGCCCTCGATCTGGCGATGAGCGCCCTCGAAGACGTCGCCGCAGGCTGATCGGACGACGAACACCGGCCCACGAATCCCACCCGCGTCCACATCCGGTTGCGGTGGGAGGCGTCCAACGAGGAGATCGCGTGGAGACGGGTGCGTTCTTCGGGTGTCCGACGATCAAGGTTCCGCTCGACCACGACCGCCGACGCGGCGAGCTGATCGACATCGAGATGGTCCGTCGGCCGCCCCGACTCCGAGATGACCGAGTGGACCCGCCGTCGACGTGCCTGACCGCCACGGCCGTGTTCGGACGCCTCCACGGGCGTGTCGAGGATGACCGCCGAACCTCGTCGGTCACGGGAGTCGACGAACGTCGCACCGACGGGATTCTGCGTCGTCTCGGCGATCGGGCGTGCGTCGAGCGCGCCAGTGCACCGAACGTGAACGACAGGTGGCAACGTTCTGCTCTGTCGGAAATCGAACCACGATGGGAACGCGTTCGACACCTCCGGGGAGCTCGGCGATCTCGCAGGTGTCGCAGCGAGGGGGCGCGATCTCAGCCGGCGGCGCCAATGTCGGCTGCCTCGCTCTGGGCTCGGCGCAGCGCATCGACGTCGAAACCTGGCCGCTGTGCCGCCGCGATGATCACCCGTTCGCGGCGTGTGATCAGATCAGCTGCACCCTTGATGCCGTCGATCACATCCCACGGAATCACCACTGCACCGTGCTGATCGGCGTGGATCAGATCGCCGTCGTTCACCCTCATCCCGGCCACGGTCACGGAGCGGCCGTGACCGACCACGTGTACGAACGCGTGCGACGGCCCGACCTGGTCGGCCAGGACCTGGAACCCGTCGGCGAGATCGGGGATGTCGCGGACACTGCCGTTGGTGATCACGGCTCGACAGTCGAGCCCACGATGGATCGCGCTGTTGACCTCGCCCCAGAACGACCCGTATCCGGGCTCGACGTCGAGGTCCTGGATGACGACGACGCTCGGTTTCGGCCCGCGATCGATGTACTCGTAGTACGCGTCGCGCATCGCGGCCTCGGCCGCTTCCGAGTCGCCGGGGTGGCTGGCGCGGATCGTGGCCGTGCGGGCGATGCCGACGGTGACCCCGAGCTCGGGCCGGACACACGTCAGCGGACGGGTCGTGAACCCGTGACCCCTCCGTTCCGGAGCGAGGACCTCCAACGCATTGCAGACCGTCGGCGTGTCGATCGACGTGAGCTCGGCGATCAGAACGTCGGTCAGCTCGAACATAACGCCATTCTACGACGCCGGCCGGTCGGGCTTCGCTGCCGTCCACCCACTTCGGATCCAGCGGAGCGGGTTCACGACGTGAAGAGTTCCGGCGCCATCGCCTCCGCAAGCCAGTCGTTCCGGATCGGGGTGGGTCCGTAGCCTCACGTCATGGCCAGGATCGTTGCTGTCGGCCGTGGAGAGATCGGTCTCGCAGAGTCACCTGGCGGGACACTCGAACTGGACGCGGAGGTCGTTCGGCTCGCGGCGAAGCGAGGACCCCGCGTGGTCTTCTTGCCCACTGCGACGAACGACGATCCTGGCTACGTGGCGATCGTCGAGGAGCAGTTCGGTCGGCGTCTGGGCTGTGACGTCGTGCCACTGCTGCTCCACGACCGTTCCCTGCGCGACACCGACATCGAGCGTGCGTTTCGATCCGCCGACATCGTCTACGTCGGTGGCGGCAACACGCTCCGCATGATGAAGCTGTGGCGTCGCCGTGCCGTCGATCGACATCTCGTTCGGGCGCCAACGACGGCACAGTGCTCGCGGGTATCAGCGCCGGCGCGATCTGCTGGTCCTCGTACGGCGTCAGCGACTCTCGTTCGTTCGCCGCATCCGACGATTCCTGGGACTACATCGCTGTCCGTGGGCTTGGCCTGATCGACGTCGTGCTGTGTCCCCACCTCGACGCAGATCCCCGTCGTCGTCGAGCAATGCTCGCCTTGGCGCGCCGTCGCCGGCTGGCCGGCTTGGGCCTGGACGACTGCACCGCGCTCGAGGTGATCGACGATCGCTGGCGGATCCTGTCGAGCCGCGAGGGCGGCACCTCGGGCGTGATCACTCCAACTGGAGTCCGGCGTCGACTCACTCCTGGATCCAGGTTCCGGCCACTGTCGCAGCTCGCCTGACGGCGACGTCATCCGACCGGCCCGTGCGAGCTTCGGAGGCGGACCCTGCCTGTCATCGGACGAACCGCCCGGCAGCACCGACGGCAACGCCGACGTCGGCCGGCCGGCGACCCATCCGAGATGACATGCGAGGGAGCGCCACTCGTGCTCGATCGCGGCGAGCTGCAGCACGACTGTCGCGTGTCGCTGAACGCCGTCCTGCGATCACTGCGAGGTTGAGCCGCGGCCACCACACGATGTCGGTGCGTGTGAGGACCCACCCGAGAACCGCCCCGTGCCCGACGAGCACCACGCCCACCAAACGGATGGCGCCACGGAGTCGCCCCCGAGCACGTCGCCGACCGCGGCCGGCGCAGCAGCCATCAGGCTGCCCGAACCGAGCGAGAGGATCTCGTCGGCGAGCATGTGCCGCGGAAGCGGTTTCCTCGCTCGACTTGTCACATGACCCAGCCGTTCACACCCGCAGCTCGCTCGAACTGGCCGGGACGAACCGGGTCGGTGGGGCCGATCGCCAGTCGACGCGGTACGGATTCGCGAATGACGCGTCAGACGGGGCGGGCGCGACGCGGACCTCGACGCCGTCGTGTCGAGTTCGACGGCGTTGGCAGGTTCGTAGGTGCCCAGGACGACGAGGAGTCGATGTCGCTCTCACTGCCGGCGTTGCGATCGCAGAGATGTTTCGCCGATCGGAATCGGCGTCTCCGACACGTCTCCCGGGCGATTCCTCGTCCCCGGGGTTTCCGGTCGTGCGGGGTTGACTCTGACGCAGTGTCAACCCGTACCGTCGGCAGGTATGTACTCGATCGGTGACCTGTCGCAGCTCGGCGGCGTGACGCCCCGCATGTTGCGCCACTACCACGATCTCGGTGTGCTCGTACCAGCCGAGGTCGACGATGTCACCGGCTATCGCCGATACGACGAGACCCAGCTGGCCGACCTCTTCCAGGTGTTGGTGCTGAGAGATCTCGGGTTCTCACTGACGGAGGTCAAGCGTGTCGTCAAAGGTGGCGTGAGTCCCTCGGAGTTGCGCGGCATGCTGCTCCTCCGCCGTACCGAGCTCGAGTCCGACCGCGACGAGGTCACAGCCCGGCTCGCACGCGTCGAAGCACAGATCCAGCGATTGGAGAACCAGATGAACGATCAGTCAACCCGCACCGTCGACGTCTCGACCAAGCGGCTCCGTGCCGTCCACCTCGCCGTCGCGTCGGGTGTCAGTCCGAGCTTCGCGTCGGCCGACATCGGCCCCGTGATCCAGCCGCTCTACCCGCAGTTGGTCGAAGCGCTGCGCGCCGCCGGCGTCGAGATCGCCGGCCCATCGATCGCCTACTACGACGACACCGCGGACGGCGGAATCGGTGTCCACGCGGGCTTCCCGATCGACGAGTCCGTGACCGAGGTCCCCGGCCTGGACACGGTCGATCTGCCCGAAGTCGAGTTGGCGGCAACGGCCATCCATCACGGCGACATGGCAACCGTCGACGTCGACACCGTGGCACCGATCTTCGACTGGATGCGCACACACGGCTTTCGAACGACCGGATACTCGCGCGAGCACTACCTCGACTGCCCCGACGACATCGCCCAGTGGCGTACCGAGATGCAGTTCCCGATCGAAGCAGATCCCGACACGTGAGCTCCCCCCACACCGGCCCACGGGCAGGATCATCCCGTGTCACGGTGGGCTCGCGATGCGGCACAGGCGGGTGGTGGGCTGGCGTGGTTCTGATGTGCTCGCGTCGCGAGGCTGGATCGACTGGCGGCGACCGGCATGTGGTGGACTTCGTCCTCTCCCGTTCGGGAGATCCGAGGGCGGACGTGGCGGCCTGGGTCGTTGAGCGGGCGGGACTGAGGTCGGGTCGCTCGCCGTTGGGGAACGGATGATCACCGTCGAGTCGCCAGTGGCACTGAGTCGGACGATGGGATCATCGCCGGAGTTGGAGGATCACGTGGGTTGCTCCTGGTCGCGTGCTCGATGCCTGAGGAGCGGTGCCCCCGGTGGCTTCTCACGTACCGATCGCAGCCGCCGTCGACATGCGCATGTGCCATGAGATCGACGAGGTTCGTCAGCTCGAACGTCGATCGGTGAGCGGTGGGTGAGCGTTTGCCTCGAGAGCTCAGCCAGGCGAAGGGAACCCGAGTTGTCGGGCCGCAGGCTTCAGGCGCGGGCTGGCCACGGGTGCCGCGTTGGCCGGGGCCGGCGCACGTGCCAACCTCCGCCGCCGACTCACGAGTCGAGCGGCAGCTCCGTCGTGCGCTTGACGACCTTCATCGCGAGTTGGGACGTGAGTTTCTGGACGTGGGGCAAACTCGCGAGGACATCGATGTAGAGGCCTTCGAAACTCTCGGCGTCGGTCGTGACGACGCGGAGCAGGTAGTCGGGTTGACCCATCATGCGGGCGACCTCGATGATCTGGGGGACATCGGCGACGGCGCGTTCGAAGTCGAGCATCGAGGTTCGGGTGACGGTGTCGAGCGTGACCCAGACGATCGGTTCGTAGCTGCAGCCGACGGCGTCGCGATCGACGATCGCGGTGTAGCCGATGATGACCCCGGCCGCCTCCAGATTGCGGACCCGTCGCAGGCACGGGGAGGGGCTGAGCCCGACGGCATCGGCGAGTTCGTTGTTGGCGATCCGACCGTTCTGCTGCAATTGGTAGAGAATTGCGCGATCGATTTCATCCACGACACGGGATGCTACGCAGGGCACGCGGGGCCGCCAACAACAACAGCGTGTTCTCCCGGATGCACGCGAGGATGTCGGCATGGAGTCGCAGTACCGGGTCGTCTGGCCCCGATCACCACGTGGCGTGCAGCGGCGGCGACGGGCGGACCGGCTCGACACGCTCGCCGGCACGCGCGTCGCGCTTCTGTGGGATTACCTGTTCCGCGGTGACGAACTGTTCCCGGTGCTGGCCGACGAGTTGCGCTCCCGCTTCGAGGGGATCGACATCGTGGACTACAGCGAGTTCGGCAACCTCCACGGCGCCGATGAGAAGCAGCGGGTAGGAAGGCTGCCCGACGATCTGCGGACTCGCGGCGTTGACGCGGTCGTGTCCGGAATGGGGTGTTGAGGCAGTTGTACGCCCGCCGTGCTGCGGGCCTCCATCGCCGCTGAGTCCGCCGGTATCCCCTCGGTCTCGATCGTCTGTGACGGTTTCGCCGGCCAGGCAAACGCGACGGCGCGGGGGCTCGGCTACGACGGCCTGCCGCTCGCGGTCACGATCGGCCACGTCGACGCCCAACCGGCCGATGTCATGATCCGCAACTTCCTCGCCGAGACCGTCGATGCGATCGTCGCCGGTCTCATCGCCACCGACGAGCTCGACCACACCAACAACACCGAGCCGGCTGCGCTCGATGTCGTGTTCGGCGGGTCGATCGACGCGGTCAACGAACACTTCCTCGCCGAGGGTTGGAGCGACGGCAACCCGATCATCCCGCCGACACGTGAGCGGGTCGAGACGTTCCTGGGCGGCTCGGGCCACGACCCGTGGAAGTCGCTCGGCGTCGCACCGTCGTCGGGGCGCGACATGACGAACTGGTCGATCGCCGTGAACGCCGTGATGGCCGGCTGCCGACCCGAACATCTCCCGGTGCTGATCGCGCTCGCCGAGATCCTCGCCGACCCCGCGTACGGTTCAGAGCACTCCGGCAACACCACCGGTGCGGATGCTCTGATCGTCCTCGACGGACCGAGTGCTGCGGGGCTCGGCTTCAACTCGGGGCAGGGCGCCATGCGCGAAGGCGCCCATGCGAACACGGCGGTCGCCCGCTGGCTCCGGCTCTATCTACGCAACGTCTTGGGCTTCACCGCCGAGGAGCACGACAAGGCGACGTTCGGCAACCCGACCCGGCCCGTCCTGGCCGGCGACCGGGCGTGCCTGCGTGAGATCGGCTGGCCGTCGATCGCCGAGCAACTCGGCTTCGACCACGACGACGACGTCGTCTCCATGGCACGCACCAACAGCGGCACCCTGATCGGCAGCGTGTTCGGCTCGACACCCGACGAGATCATCCCGTACCTCGCCAACGGTCTCGTGCGAGTGAGCTCATGGGAGCTGACTCACAACCACGGGCTGGGCCACGACCAGTACCAGCCGATCCTCGTCCTCTCGCCGCTGCTCGCACGTACCCTCGCCGCGGCCGGATGGGATCTCGATCGGGTGCAGACAACCCTGTTCGAGCACGCTCGCCTCGAGGCGCAGGCGTTCGAGCGCTTCATCGGCCCGTGGAGCAACCTCACGGCGGGTCGACCCGAGCTCACGCAACTCGTCGCCGACGGCTTCCTCCCACCGGTCTTCGCCGAATCAGACGATCCGCAGCGACTCGTGCCGATCGTGACGCGACCGCAGCGGATCCTCGTCGCTGTGGCGGGCGACCCCACCCGCGCCAACGCGTACGCGCTCAGCAACGACGGCCCGCACGGGTGGTGGACCGGCAAACGCATCGACCACACCCAGGCCAGCGACCTCGTGTGCAACGTCGGCGGCGTGTGCGGGACGAGCTGAGGCAGCGGGAACCGCTTGCTCCGGCGTGATCGTCGTCGATGTGCTTTGACGAGTGACGCAGCGAGGTCGCCGCGTGGTCGTCGTTCGATCGGTGGGTGGCCTTGCGACGTTGCTCGGACGGCGCATCCATGGACGTGCCCGTCGAACCCCGGTGGGTGATCGACGGAGTCGGCGGCCCGCGGTCGTCGGCAGCTTGCGAACATCTCGGTGGCTGCTCGTTCCCGGGCGTGGCAGGATCGTGAACGTGGGACGGGTGAGTGGCGTCATGGTCGGGGTGATCGCAGCTGTCGCGCTCGTCGGTTCGAGCTGCGGCGGTGACGACGACGCCTCGAACGGTGGCGACGGCACGGACAGCAGAACTGCCGAGTCGAGCACGGTCGACGGCGGGGGGGGAGGCGGGCGGTCGCCGAGGGCGATCTCGTCGCCGGGATGATGGCGGTCTTCGGCGGTGCCGGAGCGGTCGAGATCCTGACCGACGAAGAACGAGACTGTATGAACGAGGCCCTGGCCCCGTCGTTTCCGCAGGGTCTGCCGCCGGGCCTGACGGCGAACGAGGAGTTCGAGGGCGTGCTCGACGCGCTGAACGGCGCCGCCGAGATCTGCGACGTCACGCTCTGACCGAGCGTCGCCGGAGCGGCCCGTTCGACTCGTCGCGCCGTGGAAGCTCTGAAGCCCTCTGATGGCTGTCACACCCCTTCGTCATCATGGGGTCATGGACGGAGCCGCCGTGATCACCGCCGTCGAGGCGTTCGGTCAGGTCGACATGAGTTCGGCCGACGAGGCGACGTGCCGTGCCCTCCTCGAGCACAACCGACGCGGCCGGGGCTGGTTCGATGCCGCCGATGCGGCACTGACGTCCCGGCTGGCCGTCTTGTACGAGACCGCCGGTGGCGCTCCGCCAGCCGACTTGCACACCCGTTGCGGAGGGGTGTCGGCGGCCGAGGGCAAGCGCAAGGAGCGTCGCTCGCGGGCGATCGACGACGCTCCGTCGTTCGGCGACGCGTTGGCCACGGGGGCGATCGGGGCCGAGCACGTCGATGCGCTTGCCAATGCCACGTCGAAGCTCGACGACGAGGTGCGCTACGCCGTACTCGACTGCGAGGCCGACCTGCTCGACGACGCGAGGTCGATGACGCCCGAGAAGTTCGGGCGGTCGTGTCGCGATCTCGTCCGTCGGCTCGAGCGTGATCAGGGTCTCGAGCGCAACCGTCGTCAGCGGCGCGACACGTTCCTGTCCCGTCGTCTGAACCCGTCGACCGGCATGATCGAGGGCCGCTTCTCACTGCACCCCGAGCTCGGCAACCGGATCTTCGGCGCCGTGGATCGTGAAGTCGCGGCGATGGTCGCTGACGGCACCCGGCGGGGGGAACCCGACTTCGTCGATCGCACGGTCGACCGGCGCCGGTTGGCCGCCGAAGCGCTCGGGAACCTGGTGTCTGGCGGTCGGGGTCGGCTGCGGCTCGCCGAGGCCGACATCACCCTGATCGTCGACGCCCGCACGCTCGTGTCCGGCGAGCTGCACGACGGGTCCGTCTGCGAGACCTCCGACGGTGCGGCGCTGCCGCCGGCGTCGGTTCGTCGGCTGCTGTGCGAGGGCCGGGTCACGCCGATCATCGTCGACAGCGGCGGTATGGCGCTCGACGCCGGCCGCACGATACGTCACGCCAACAGGGTGCAGCGACGGGCGCTGCGGGCGATGTACCGGTGCTGTGCGTTCGGCGACTGCGACATCGAGTTCGACCGCTGCGAGATCCACCACGTCCTGTCGTGGGAGTTGGGCGGCCCCACAGACCTGGCGAATCTGCTGCCACTGTGCTCCCGCCACCATCACGTGGTGCATGAAGGCCGCTGGCGACTCGATCTCGCAGCGGATCGGCTGTTGACGATCGAGCAGCCCGACGGCACGGTCTTCACACAGTGCCGCCCCGACATCGTCGACCAGCGAATCCGTCGCCGACGATCCGCAGCGTGATGCACGCCGCAGGAGCCACGCCCGACGGAGATACGCCGCACACGTTGCGCGCGCGCCGCTCAGGGCGATCGGGTGCAGCGGACGACGGTGTGATGTCTCGCGACATCACACGGAGCGGACGAAGGTGTGGAGCGAACGACGGGAATCGAACCCGCATCATCAGCTTGGAAGTGGTCCCGAGCTGATTTGGCGGACGGCGCCATGACCTGCCGAAACGTACTGTGAGCAGGCGGTATGTCGGATGTGTTGCCGTTCAGATTATCCCGTGTTGTCCGTTGTGTCCGGCTGGTTTCGGCTGTTCCAGGCACGCTGTAGGCACGAAGCATCGCTCGTCTTGCTGGCCGAGGTTGGAGCTCGCCGATTCGTCACGCTGCCTCGCCTCGCTTCTCGCTTCGCTCGCCAATCAGGGGCTCAACCAGCTTGCCAGGCGAGAATGACGGCGAGCGTCGCCAGGGTGACCGAGATAAGCGTGAGCGCGATCACGAGTCGCTGCAGACGGATGTTCGAGATCGCCTGTGCGAAACCAGCGCTAGCTCCGAGCGACTCAAGTAGCAGCGTTGTCTCGCGTTCGAGGAGACGAGCTCGCTCGGCCTGCTGCTCGCGCAGGCCATCGATCATGTCGATCTCATCGGCGTCGGCGTCGCCGTCCTCGCCACCCGTATCCGATGACCTCGGACGTTTCGGTTCGATCACGGACAGCGCGTACTGAGCTCGATTCTGCGTGTACCTCTCAAGAGCGCTTGCGACGGTGAGCATGTCGAAGGTCGCCGTGCGAACGATCCGGCGGAGATCCCGAAGGTCGCGAACAGGTCGATTCCTCAGCTCGCTAGCGGACTCGTCCCGGTAGCGAGCCAAGCGCTGGTGGTACTCGTCAAGCAAGCACGAAAGGGCCCACCTTGTTCCGAGGCCTTCGGTCATCTCTTGCGCGTACTGGGCGATTGACCAGTTCGAATCTGGTTCGTGACGATGCTCCCGCCTGGGTTCCGGGATCGCATCGACGCGCCGGCAACCGACAACGAGACGACGCGTCGGGCCCTCCCATCCACGTGGGAAGACGAATCGTGCGGCTGGCCACTCAGGGGCCCTCCACGCCGCATACGACTCGTCGAGACCCGTGCCTGAGAGAGCGGGCATGTGTCGGGACGCTTCGGTCAATGGGTCGACGCCGTCCCTGATCAGTAGGAGCTGGGTAGGGAGTTCGGCGGTAGCGCTAGCCGACGCGAAGACCCCCGGAAGGTTCTCCCGAACCCACTTCACGCAGTCCTGCTCGAGTACGTCGATTTGCTTCGCTACCTCCTGTCGTCTTCGCAGCGACGGGAACAGGATTGAACCGCCGTAGTGAGCGTCTCGGCCCCACAACACATGCCCGATCAGGTGGTGCTTGCGATAGCGCTCGTGCGGGACCCTGAGTGTCGTGTAGTCGGCGCGGAGAGCTGCGTCGAGCGTCGCCGATGCCTGATCTGACAGGACGAACGTCGTAGAGAGAGCGGTCAGACTCGGGGTAATCGACCAAAGTCGGGGGAATGCCGCCTTCGAGACGGCAGGTAAGTCTGCGACGCGGTCGCGCATGAAGTGCGGATCAGATGTGCGGGATACGAGTCCCAAGCTCGTCCATCCAGCGGTTCGACCATTGCGAACGTTCCCCATCCAATCGATCAGGCTTCGATCGCTTCCCGATCGACCGTACTCCCAACCCAGTTCCTGGATGCCATCCAGGAGCCGGGAGATGGTCGATGGCGTGTACAGCTCAACGACCATGACCGAGGCGACCTCGATTCACTCATCGTCAGGGAGCCTCGATCTTGCACTGTCTTCCTGGTCGTGTTCCGGTCGATCGCGGTCCGCCGTCAGCGCGCGATACCACCGCCACCGCTGCACTGGGCGCCAGTTGTTCCACCGCAGTCCGAGGCCTCTACGCGGATCTGCGGGCTCAGGTGCAATCTCATCGGCTGGGCCGTCGGGCAGGCCGGGCTCGGTCAAGGGCTACCCGCCCCGAGCGTCAACGATGACACGTTCACGTTGCCAGTTTCCCATAGGGCTGGTGTAGCCCGACGTCCTTCACGTGACTCGGATGGCGTCCTTGAGCCGCTCCGGCAGTTCGTCGGGGAAGGACACGACCAGGTGCCGGTCGAGGGCCGTCGCGACCCGAGCGAGCGTGTCGAGGCGTGGGCGGCCGCTTCCGCCTTCCTCGAGGCGCGAGATGACCGACTGTGTGGTGCCCATCCGCTCCGCTAGCTCAAGTTGACCGAGACCGGCGCTCGTGCGCAGCTCGTAGATCAGCTCACCGAGCGTGAGGTTCTGCTCAACGGCCACCCGTTCCTCGTCGGTAGAGCCAGGTCGTCGCTTCTTGATGTCGTCCCATCGGGAGTGGTTGGCCATGTTGGGTGCTCCTACGGGTTGAGCCGAGCGCGCTATCGCAAGAGTGCGATCATCGCACAACTGCGATGTTCACCTGTCTTGGCGAGAAACCAGCCCTACCCGGCGACTGCCGCTCAGGGGCTCGCGGTGGGCTCGATCGCCCTACGCCTCATGGAGGAGAGATCGTGCAGCCCCTACGACGGTATTCGCGTGCTCGATGGCGCGAGCCACCTGTGCGCTCGTCGGGTTCGCAATGTCTTCCGGGTATCGGCCGGCTACCGCCCATGGCGTGAGCTCGATGAGCGCGTCGAGTTCGAAGCGCTCCGCAACGTCGCTTGGCATCAGCGCCACGAGACGGTCGAGGCTGTGCGACTTCGGGAAGTCGACTCCGAGATGCACGAGCACGCCCTTGAGCGCCTTCTCGGCGGCTTGCTGGGCATGGAAGCAGGCCGCCCACTCGACCCCGATCTCGCCGCCGAGGATGACTTCGGCGACTCGGAGGTCGTCGTCGGCCTTCGAGAGCCATCCGGCGGCGCCGGCGTCGCGAAGTTCGTCGTCACTCACGACGGTGCAGGCGACGTCCTTCGAGCGTTGCCGCCCGTTCGACCGTGCCGGGAATGGCGGAGCGGTCCTCGAAGCGTGCGGGGTCGGTGAACGTGACGTCGAACGGGACGGGGCTCGTGACGGCCCGCAGGGCGGTCGTCTTCAGCTCGATGGCGTCGGCCGGGTCATACTTGTCGAGAACGACAAGCAGATCGAGATCGCTGTCGCCGTCGTCGTTTCCTCGAGCGACCGATCCGTAGAGCCAGATCTCGGCGGGATCGAACGCGCGAATCAGCTCGTCCACGACATCCGGTAGCCAGTCGACCAGCCGGCGACCGTCCCAGACGGCCTTGCCGGCCTCGACTGTCCACGTGTTCGCCATGCCACGATCGTACGCCGTCTGCTACACGGCCGTCCGCCACCGATCGAACCGGGCCGCTCACCACCACGATCGCTTCCGAACGACTCCCGTTTCCGCAACGTCCTACACATATGCACCACAGGTGCTGCACGCGTTCGGAAATGCATTGGGGTCGGATGCTGCCGCGCATCTCGAGCGGGTGAGCGAGCGCATCGCCCGGATGCTGGGCGGGTCGAATGCGTGCCCCTGAACGGCACTTGGGTGGCGCGCCTCGCAGTTTCGCCGAGCGGCAGCCGCCCAGCATCGAACCGTCTGACCTCAGCCCGAGCTTGTTGCCGGGATCCCGAGCGGGATTGAGTCACACGTCCCGAGACGCAGCGATGCCGAACGAGATCAGGACGGGAGGAACAGCAGCGAGAGCTCGCTGCGGCTCGTTGATGAACCGGCGCCGCCCGTCGTCCTGCAGATCAGGTTGACAGTGTGGCTGCCGGCGGACACGTCGAAATGCCTCGCTGTGCCGACGGTGCCGTTTAGGAAGGCACCTGCAGTCGGCTCGAAGAAGTTGGCCAAGCCGCCATCGAAGGTGTCAGGGGCGAGAAACACGCCGCACCCTGTCTCGTCACCGTCCGACTCCGTCAGCGAGGCGAACCCCGTCGCGATGATCGTCCCCGCTGCAGTGACGTCGATCGAAGCTGACACGACGATGGTGCCGACCAAATCAGCACTGACCGGAGTCTCCGCGGCTTGCGCGTGAACCGCCAACGGCCGCGCCGCAGCAAGGGCCGGTGACGCCCGTGAACCGCCAACGGCGCGCCGCGAGGGCCGCGTCGACTTCGTCTTCGGTGTAGTAGCGGTCGTCATGGTTGTGATCGTCGTAGACGCCCATCACATCGATGACCACGGCGACGGTGCCAAAACTGTTGAACACCTTGAACTTGCCGGTCGCGTCGAGGGCGACGTTGACGGCGTTCGGGATCGGCGGCGCACCGGGCGCCGGGTTCAGATTCGCCGTGCCCGGAACCGCTACGTCGGCCGGATAGAACCGCAGGTTGGTCTGCTGGGTCGCATCGACGGCCGTCACGTTGAGTGCCAGTCCTGCGGTCCCCGTCGGGAGGTCACAGTCGCCGACCATGCCCCACCCGTCGAACGTGACCGATGTGCTGGGCCCGATACCGGCAGGCCGATTGTCGGCCAGGCGGCACGGTTCGTCGAGCGGGATGTAGACCGGCTTGTCGCCGGACGACGTCGTGGCGTGCGTGATGCCGATCCCGCCTGCGCCGAGGCTGACTGCGACGGCGGCGCCGACGGCCGCCCAGTTGCTCCGGATTCGGCTGCTATTCATGGTCCCTCCAAGGATCAAACCAGACACTGTAATCAGATCGCGCACGCTGAATGGACCGACGCCGCGCGTGATCGGCACCTACGTGATCGGCGAGTCGTCCCACAATGCGCAGCACCGCACCCGCGTCGCAGGGTGTCTCATACGGGTGTCTCATACCGCCGGCTCGATGACGGTCCCCGGACTGGCCGCGATCGGCACTCCGGGGTGGTTTGGTCAGCGCCTCAGGCTCGGGCATGCAGGGCGGGCGTTGTTCGAAGGCGTCTGCGTCAGGATTGCTCGCCACCAAGGTTGATGCTGGCCGCGAGTTCCCGAAGCGAGTCATCGCCGAAACCGACCCGCTGACGTGGCCAGGAGAAGGCTGGTTGCATCGGCCAGATGCGGTCGAGCGCCACGGTTGCTGTGCGATCGCCTTCCATGTGGGCACCACCCTTCGTGAAGTGCTGGATCACCTGGACCAGAAGCCGACCGATCGAGAAGGTGGTTAGCAGACCGAGCGGCACGACATCGGGCGGTGAACCCGTCTGTAAGGGTTTGTGATAGACGACTGCGGCTTTGTCGCCGATGTACGCGCCGATCCAGATGATCGCGGATGATGGCGGCATGCGGTTGTTCGCGAATGTGCGGAAGTAGCCGAGGGGAATGGCGCCCTCGCCGACCATGTCGAGCATCAGTGTTGTCTTGTACGCACGAGTGTAGTGTTGAGATAAAATGCGGAAGTAGCCGAGGGGAATGGCGCCCTCGCCGACCATGTCGAGCATCAGTGTTGTCTTGTACGCCCACGCCCCGAGTCGCTCCTGGTCCGTCTCCGAGAGGTGCCGATCCCGACCAAGAAGCATTGATTCGATGACCGGTTTGGAGTCGTTCTCGAGCACCGACAGCCAGCCGTTGTTGCATGTCTCGCAGACGCGATCGGTGGTCACCGGAATCTTGTTCGTCTGACGTGGCTTCCGCCGGCCGTGGATCACGAAACCGCCTGTCGAGCCCAACGCGCTCGAGACCCAGACGGGGAACACGTGCTCATCCGATGTCGAGCGGGTGCCGCAATAGGCGCAGGTGCCGTCTGGCGGCAGGAGACCAAGGTTGTCGAGTTCCATCTCATGAACCGACGGCTCATCGATCGTGGCAAAAACTGCGGCAGCACGTCCGGAAGCAGCACCTCGCGGTTGCGAAGGCGCCGAACCGCCGTGTCGACACAGGCACGATGTGCTGCGCCGAGGACGAAGATCGAGCCGGGAGGCGGAAGGTCATCGGCAAAGCCGAGATAGGGCTCGACGTTCAGGGCGCTCAACCATCTTCCGTCCCGTGAACCGACGAGATCGCGACCCCAGGGGTCGCGCCTAGCGACTATCCGGCGCCCGCATCCGAGGCAGTGGGCTCGCCGAAACCCAGGTAGGCCGGCCGAAGGCGGCGTCGAGGAACTCACCGGTTCATCGTCGCAGGCTCGCGCAGGTCGACTGGGGTCAATTCTGCTGGGTCTTGGCGGAATGGCGCGGGCCCACCGAGGCCCCTCGGCGAAGTCGCCATCGACCTGCAGCGTTCCGCGTGCACCCACGTCCGGTGTGGCCGGAGCCACCCAAGAGTGTCACCTATCGCCGGATGGGGGCGCAAGTTCCACCTTGTCGACGAGCCGCAGACCCACTCACGAAAGTGCGCTATGCGAAATCTTGAGCGGGGGACCTTGCTTCAGGAGCGCATCGGTCGGCACTGGTCGGGAGGGTTTCCCGGAGTCGATTTTGATAGTTGGGAGGGTTCCGGGAACTCGGGAACCGCAGTCGGGAGGGTTTCCGGGAATCGGGAAGTCAAGTCTGGAGGCGACCGATGGAGAGGAGCCTCAGATGGAGGAGCAGAAGCGGAAGCCTGGACGACCTCGGAAGTGGGGGTCGGACGCCGAGCGGATGCGGGCGACCCGCGCAGCGCAGCGTGCGGAGCAAGAGGCGCGGCTCGCGGCGAGCGACGAAGCCTTCACAGGGTGCCGATGGTCGAGGTAGCGGTGCGCCCGTGGTGGTCGCTTCGGCGAGTCGGCCGCCAGCGTACGTCGTCGCTCCGACGGTCGCCGACCACAAAGACTGCGAGGCGACCATTTGCGCACTGCGAACCGAACTGGTGAACCTCGAGGAGCGGTACGACGACCTGGTGCTGAGCCGGTGGATGCTCAGCCGGAAGTACGAGCATGCGCTCGAAAGGATGCGCTCGCACGACCCGGCCGGCGTCGTCTGGTTGGTCGAGCGGCTCGCGGAGTGGGAGCGCGACGTCGAGGCGAAGCGGACCAAGCGACTGCAGGAGCCGAATCGGGAACCGGTGCGGTGTCGGTACGAAGAGGAGTTCGAGCGGCGACTCGAAGCCGCACGTCGCGCGCCGAAGCAGTGAGTCAGCTCTCCATCCGACGACCGATGGCGTCGGCGATCTCGCGGCTTCGGTGCTCGGCGGTCTTGAGGTAGCGGAGGCTGGCGGCGCTCGATGCGTGGCCCATGATCGACATGACCTCTCGGAGCGACGCCCCTGCAGTTGCAGCCTCAGTGCCGGCGAGGTGGCGGAGGTCGTGGAAGCGGACGTGGCCGAGACTCACGGCGTCCCTCGCCTTCGACCACTGCGGGGCGAAGTACGTGTTCAGCAGCGGGCCGCCTCGGAGCGACGTGAAGACGAGCGCGCCCGGCTCGGCGTCCTCGACGAACTCCTCGATGTGATCTGCCAGTCGAACTGCGATTGACTCGGCGACCGGCACGGTCCGAACGGCGCTCTCCGTCTTCGGAGGGCCGAGCGTCGGGCCCTGCCCCTTGATGTCGTGGAGCGCTTGCATCACTCGCAGCTCCCGGCGTTCGAGGTTGACGTGCTCGATCGTCAGGCCCGTGAGCTCGCCGAAGCGCAGGCCGCTCGCCGCTGCCGTCCAGACCAGGGACTCGAACCTCGGGTGGATCGCGCGGGCCAGCGCTCGAACGTCGTCCCACGTGAGGAGTGGGCGCTCGATCATCCGCTCGGCCGAAGCGCCTTTGATCCGGACCGGATTCCTGGCGATGAGCCCGTCGTCGACGGCGGTCGTCATGATCGATCTGAACAGGCGGTAGATCTTCGCCACCGTGTTGTGGTGCAGGCAGCTCGCCGCGAGTCGGCCGTGCCACGTCCGCACCGCGACCGGATGGATGTCACACAGGTCGACATCGGCGAATACGGCGGCGATGTGGCGGAGTTGGCCCCCGTAGATTTCTCGCGTCCGCGGGCGCACCGGGCGCTCTGCCACCCATCGGTCGGCGTACTCGCCGAACGGGATCTTGCCGGCGTTCGGATCGATCCAGACGCCGCGGAACATGTCCGCCTCGATCGTGGCGAGCCATCGGCGCGCGTCGGTCTTGCTGGCGAACGTGGTGTCGGCGGGGATCTGCTTGCCGAGGTGCCAGTAGCGCGCTTGGTAGCGGCCGCTGGGCAGCTTGCGGATGTTGCCGTTGGAACGGGCTCGGGCCATGGAAGGCTCCTCGTGCTCGGTGCCAACTCGGTAGGCACGTGTAGGCACGACGGCCCGTGGGACCCATCGGCGTTACACGAATCCCGGCCAGGAAATCGATCCTGACCTGGGATTTCGCGTGGAGCGGACGACGGGAATCGAACCCGCATCATCAGCTTGGAAGGCTGAGGTTCTAGCCGTTGAACTACATCCGCGTGGGTGTGCAGCCTATCGAACCTCGGGCCGCGCGGCTCCCGCCTGGGATTCGTGATGACGTCATGGAACGACGACGGGTTCGTCGATACCAGTGGGTGGCTCGGACCACGCCGGGTGGGGGGTCGTTCTCGTCGTTGCCGCGGTGACGTCGCGAGCGAGCAGGATCGGATCGCCATCCGGTGGCCAGATCCAGAGCTGCCCCGAACCATCGGAACCGACGGGTGTGACGACGATGGCGGCCGTGCCGGTGCCGAAGAACCCGACGGGATCGGAGATCATCTCAGTGAACCGGAGGCTCAACGGCTCGCCGCCCGCCCAGGCGAAGGTCTGAACGTTGCTCGTGGAGTATCCCTGTTGCCAGGCGATGGTCCCGTCGGACTGCTCGCTCGCGATCAACGCGGTCGGCACGACATCGGTCGGTGAGGGGACCTCCTCCACCCGGAAGTCGGGAAAGTGGACCCGGTGGATGTGGGCGGTGGCGCCGCCGGGCGAGCCACCCGTTCGGTCGTGCACGAAGGTCACCCAGTCGCCGTTGTGGGCGAACGACACCTCCGTGATCGTCGTCGCCGGATCCTCGAGCGCCACGATGGCTTCGGCGTTGTTGCCATTGTTGTCAGAGATGAACAGTCCGGCCGTGCCGTTCTGGTCGATGCCCGCCGAGACGATGGCCTGTCCGGACGGGTGGTAGTCGGCCGCCCAGATCGTGTCCAGCGGCCGAAGATCGCTCACGCCAGATTGGTCCGCAACCCTGGCCTTCCGGAGCGCGCTGCCGTCCGCGCTCGTCGCGATCAGCGTGGTGCCAGTGGGTCGCGACCAGGAGATCCCGGCGGTACCGGGACTGAATCCGCTGGGATTCTGACCGGTTGCGCTCACGACGACGTCGGCGTCGACGAGCAACAGGTCGCCACCTGGGTTCCAGTCGAGTCGACGCGGCGAGCGATCGAGGCGGGCCAGGCAGTGCAGCTCGCCGGTCTCGGGCTCGAAGCTGAAGATGTCGCCGTCGCGGGCGAACGTGACCTCGTCGCCGTCGCTGGCGAGCGTCGACCAACTCGCGTCGCACACGACATCGTCGTCCACGACGGGCGACGCGTCCTCGACGAGGGTGTCCAACGCCGGATCATCGGTTGGTTCGGTCGGGGCGAGTGACTCGGCGATGACCGTCGTGGTGGTGCCCGCCACGGGCTCCGACGCCGACGCCGACGCCGAGGTCGACGGCGAGGTCGACGCCGACGGCGGAGCTGTCGTCGCAGTTGACGTCCGTGGGCGCAGCAAGGGGCTGATGGTCGTGGTCGGGGGCACCAACGTGCTCGTCGTGACAGCGGGCGGCATCACGTTGTTCGACTTGATCACACCGCATCCGCCGGAGGCCACGACTGCTGCCACCACCACCACCGACCTGCGCCACCTCCGGGGCATGGAAGCACGCTAGACGACCGGAGGAGCTGATCGACGGAGCCCGCCGATGCACGCCGGCTGTGACAGCCCTCTGCGAAGATGTGGTGGCATGACCCCGTTGCCCGATTCCGCCGATCCGACGCTTCTCACGAAGGTTCGCAAGTTGTTGGCGATGGCCGAAGGGTCGCCCAACCCGAACGAGGCCGACGCGTTCTCACGCAAGGCGGCGGAACTCATCGCCGCCCATCGCATCGACCCACGACGCCTGCGGGCCGAGGCAGACGACCACCTGGGGGTCCGCGAAGTCGTGCTGGGGCGCGGCGCATACGTGCGCGGTCGGCTCGGGCTGCTGCAGGCGGTCGCCGAGGCGCACGGTTGTCGTGTGGTGTTCGAGGCTCGCGATCGCGGCACGGTCGCCTTCGTCGCCGGCTTCCGCAGCGATCTGGGTACGGTCGATCTGCTCTACCAATCGCTCCACGCTCAGGCGTCGTCCCGGATGGCGGCCGAGCGCAGGGCGACGGCGGCGGCCACGCAGCAGTTCCGGCGCTCGTTCCTGTTTGGCTACGCCGACCAGATCCGTCGGATGTTCGAATCGACGACCGAGCGGGCGCAGCGGCACGTACATCCGTCGAGCGCGATGCTTCCTGCGTTGCGGGCGCGTGATCGCCGGGTCGACGAGTTCTCACGCCGGCAATTCGGGCGTGTCGTCGCTGCGCGCCGCCCGAAGGCGGCGACGGCGACCGGCTGGGAAGCAGGTCGCAGGGCAGCGCACGGTGCCGACCTCGGTCGTCGCCGCGTCGGTGGGCTCCGGGCCATCGGGAGCGGTGCGTGAGCATCGACCGCGGGCGCACCGCTGTCTACGCCGCCGAGATCGCCGCCTTCGAGGGCACGTCCTACGAGGCGATCGCTCCCTTCGACGAACTGCACACGCTGGCGTCGTCGATCGCGTCGACCGCCTGGTGGACCGCTGGCTCGATCGAACTCCGGCCGGCACGTCGAGACGCGGGCTCGTCGACGACGCGCCAGTGGGGGAGCAGTCGGCCCGTCATCCGGTTGGCGGCGCCCCAGCAGACTCAGGCGACGCTCATCCACGAGCTCGCACATGTGCTGGCAGGAGTCGCCGAGGGCCACGGCCCGATGTTCCGCCGCGCTCACGTCGATCTCGTCGGCTTCGCGTTCGGCAGCGACGAAGCCACGTGGCTGCTCGATGCATACTTCGCGATGGAGCTCCGACCCGGCTCTCGCACATGGCCTGCTCCCCCGATCCGACGGGCCGCCGGCGGACCACTCGCACTCTGAACCACTCGCACTCTGACGAGTGGCTCCGACGATTGCCTCCGACGATTGCCTCCGCTCGCCAGTGGGTATGGCTCGTGTGTAGCCGACCGAGGAGGACACGATGCCACAGGATCACGGCCCGTCGATCACGGACGATGAGCAGTACGAAGCCCTGCGCGACCAGGGCGCAAGCAAGGAGAAGGCAGCCCGCATCGCCAACACCCCACGTGGCGAGGCGGCGGAGCGTGGCGGCAGCTCGCCTCCGTACGGGGAGTGGTCGAAGGACGCGCTCTACGAGCGGGCGCAGGAACTCGACATCGACGGCCGCTCCGGCATGAACAAGGATGAGCTGATCCGGGCACTGCGCCGGCGCTGACCCGGCGCCGGCGGTTCCGACGTGCCGGTCGTCACGCGCTTCACGAACGTCGCAGCGGCGACTCGGTGTGACGAGTCTCGGTGTGACGAGTCTCGGTGCGACGAGCCTCAGTGTGACGAGTGTTCGGAGACGTCGTTCCCGGCCGCTTCGTCAGTGCCGGGCGGAGGGGGCAGCGGGCTCCCGGGCTCCACCCCTCCCTGATCGAGCCGGAAGGGCGGGTAGCGGTCGGTCATCAGCGCCGCATATGCGATGACCCGGAAGATCCAGCGGTTGAATCCGACGATCAGGTCGAACAGCGAGCGCGGATACCGTCCGCTCACGAGCAAGATCACGCCGGTGATGAGCACCAAGAGGCCGAGCAGGCCACTGCCCACGGGCTCGAACCTCCAGTTGCCGCTGTCGGTCGTCCACGTCACGCCTCCGCCGATCAGCAACGCAACGATGACGTAGTGCGGGATGGCAAGCAGCCACCACTTGACGAGCACCAGGCCGCGCGACAGACGTTCCGGGTAGGCGATGTCGAGTACGGCCGGGTAGTCGGGTTCGCGTCCGAGGCTGAACGGCGGGTATCGGTCGGTTCCGATGCCGCCGCTCGACGCGTAGTAGCTCACCCGCCACGTCCAACGCAGCACACCGAGGTTGAATTCCCAGATGCCCTGCGGATAGCGGCCCGTGAAGAGGATCGCCACGCCTGCCACGAACGTCGTGACCACGAAGCCCACCCACAGGAATGCCAGCACGATGAAGTGCGGGATCGCCAGGAACCACTTCACCAGCCACATCCAGCGCGACAGACCGGGATCGAGTCGGGCGTTGACGGCGACCGGATGCTCCTGGGTCGGCGGCGCTTCACCCATGCCGGCGACCGCCGACGCAGCGGTCGCGGTCTCGTCGATGGCCTCACCTTCGCGCCGGGTTCCGACGATGATGAGCACGACGGCGAGACCGACCAGCAGGGCGCCGGCGCCGAGCAGGAAGATCGCCACCGGCAAGAAGATGCCGGACCTGGCACCGACGTCGACATCGGCGGTCACGCCGCGCGAACCGTCGGCGTTCATCAGAACGACCGCCCAGCGGCCGCTGTCGGCCTCCCAGTCGAGCACTGGGTCGGCGCCCGTCGCCGACGCCGACCAGAACGATTGCTCGGTCGGCGGCGATGCGTCGGTCCGACCCTCCCGGCGCAGATAGGTCGGCGCGTTGCCGTCGGTGAGGTCGACCACCTCGTCGTGGGCGACTCCGGCCAGGTAGGCGTCGACGTCGTCTTCCTGACCGACGCCCACGAAGAGGTCGGTCTCGTCGCCGACGGACGCTGCCATCACCCTGATGTCGGCGTCGATGGCGTTCACGAGCCAGTTCGGTGACCCCGGATCAGCGAGAAAGTCGATCTGTTCCGAACGAATCGCCGAGGTAGGCGTTTGGAGTCGGTCGAGCCCGATCTCGAAGTACCCGTCGTCGCTGCGACCGAAGGCGTAGCCGAGTCCGAGTGCGCCGCCACCGAGGAGCAGGGCGACACTCGGCAGCAGCAGGAGACATCCGAGGATCAGGGCGATCACGCGTGCAGGCTTCATCACACGTTCCTTTCGAGAGCTGTCCACCACCCATCGCGCGGCCGTCCGACGTTCCGTCGCCAGTGCCGAACGGACTCCCGTTGGGCCCGATCGACCCGTCGAGCGGGTCGGTCGGGGAGTGCGGTCGATCAGCGTCAGATCTCGACCTGGGTGCCGACCTCGAGCACCTGCTCCGGTGGGAGGCAGAAGAACCGAGATGCGTTCGCCGCTCCTCGGTTGAGCAGGACGAAGAGCTCCTCCCGGAGGGGATGCATCCCGGGGACCTTGCCCGTGGTGACGGTCTCGCGCCCGATGAAGTATGTCGCGTCGTCCTCGTCGAACCGGAAGCCCTGAATCGTCATACCCGAGAGCGCCGCGGGCACGTCGGGCCGGTCCATGAATCCGAACCGCAGTCTGACCTGCACGATGCCCGGGCCGACCCGCGTGTATCGAGCTCGTTTGCGCACGGGCACCCTCGGTGCTTTGTCGACCTCCACGGACACGAGCATCGTCAACTCGTGCAGCACCTTGTTGTGGCGAAGGTTCGACACGAGTGCCGGCGGTGCCGCACCGGCGTCCTTGAACAGGTAGACGGCGATGCCCGGAACGCGCGCCACGTAGCTGTCGAGTGCCTCCTGCGCGACCTCGCTGATCGGTCGCTCACCGCGACGGATGCGAGCTGCGACCAGCTGTCTTCCCCTGCGCCACGTCGTCATCTGGGCCACCAGCCCGACTCCCACGAGTAGCGGGAACCAACCACCCGTCGGAATCTTGGGCACGTTCGCTGCGAGGTACGCCACGTCGACCAACACGAACGGCACCAGTACGACGAGTGCACGCCGCACGGACCATCCCCACCGGTCGCGCACGACGCGGTAGAAGATCAACGTGGTGATCAACATGGTGGTGGTCACGGCGATCCCGTACGCCGAGGCGAGAGCACTCGACGTCCGGAACGTGAGCACCAGCCCGACGCATCCGACCATCAGCAGCCAGTTCACGAGCGGCACGTAGACCTGCCCGATGTGCTGAGGCGAGGTGTGCCGGATCGCGAGCCGGGGGAAGTAGTCGAGTTGCACAGCCTGAACGGTGAGTGAGAACGCGCCCGAGATGAGGGCCTGCGACGCGATCACCGTCGCCATCGTCGAGAGGATCGCCAAGGGCATGATGCCCCACTCCGGCGCCATGTCGTAGAACGGGCTGCCGACTTCCTCGCGGCCTTCTGCCAGGAGCGCCGCCTGCCCGAAGTAGTTGAGCACGAGACCGGGGAGCACCAGCGAGTACCACGAGATCTGGATCGCCCTGCGGCCGAAATGTCCCATGTCGGCGTACAGCGCCTCGCCGCCGGTGACGACGAGGAAGATCGACCCGAGTGCGAGGAACGCACGCCACGGATGATCGATGAAGAGCTGGAGGCCGTAGGTCGGCGACACCGCTCGCAGCACCGCCGGATGGATCAGGATCTGGCGCAGTCCGAGCACCCCGAGCACGGTGAACCACACGACCATGATCGGGCTGAACACGCGAGCGATCCCGGCGGTCCCGCGCGCCTGAACGGCGAACAACCCGACCAGGATGGTGATCGAGACCGGGATCACCCAGTCGGCGAACGCCGATGTCGCGACCTCGAAACCCTCGACGGCCGAGAGCACCGAGATCGCGGGCGTGATCAGTCCGTCGCCGTAGAGGAGCGCGGTGCCGAAGACCCCGAGCGTGATCACTGCGGCGCCGATCCGGGTCGGGGAGGGGCCGCCGCCCGGCGGCATCACGAGGGCCGTCAGCGCGAGGATGCCGCCCTCGCCGTGGTTGTCGGCCCGCATCACGAGGAAGAGGTACTTCATCGAGATGACCACGACGAGCGACCAGAACACCACCGATGCAACGCCGTAGGCGTTGTTGGCGTCGACGGCGAGTCCCGAGTGCTCGAAGGACTCGCGGAAGGCGTAGATCGGACTCGTGCCGATGTCACCGAACACGATCCCCAGCGTCCCGTAGGCCAAAGCTCCGACGCCTGACCTGGCCTGATGACGCTGATCCACCGTCTGCGAACGCTACCGGTCGCTCGCACGATGCGCGACGCTCGTCTTGCTGGCGCCGTGTCGGCGCGAAACGGAGAGCGGCGGCATAGATTCTCCTGCCGTGCCCACTCGGGCCGCGCCACGGCTTCCCCTGATCCAGTTCCTCGAACGACGACCTCGCCGCGATCGTGTGGTCGGCGTCGTCGTCGCCGCTGCCGTCGCCTGCTGGTTGGTGACGCGCGCTGTTGCGCGCACGCTCCTCGACCGCTGGTGGTTCGACTCGGTCACCGAGGCGCCAATCTGGTCGCGGCGCACGACGGCACAACTCCAGGTCGGCCTCGCAACGGCGGCGGTCGTGGCGGTGGTGTTGGGCGGGACGGTGTGGTGGGTCCTGCGTGTCGATCGCACCGACCACGGGCGCCGTCATCGGATGATCGAGCGGTATCACGATCGGCTTGGTCCGGCACACCGATGGATGCTGATCGGCCTCGCCGCGTACCTGACGTGGCACATCGGGCGAGCTGCTGGTGGACAGTGGCAATCTTGGCTGCTGGTCCGATACGGGGGCAGCACCGGTACATCGGTCCCCGAGATCGGCGGCGATATCGGTTTCCACCTGTTCCGACTGCCCTTCCTGAGCGCCGCGAGCGCGTTCCTCCGTCAGCTGGTCGCGCTGTCGTTGGTCGTGGCGGTCCTCGGCCACGGTGCCTCCGGGGCGTTGCGGGGGCCACGCCACGAACGCGGGTCGTCTCCGGCGGCCGTGCGTCACATCGCCGCGCTCGGTATCGGGTTCCTCGTGCTGCAGGCCGCACACGAGTTGTTCGTCGCTAGGCCGGCGACGGCAACCAATCGCATCGGCGCGTTCGACGGTCCGGGGTTCACCGAGGTGAACGTCACGCGACCCGCCCTGGTGGTGACGGCCGCTGTGCTCTTGGGAGCGGTCGGCGTGGTGGTCGCGGGCCTCCGCCCGCGGCGATGGCGAGCATCCGTCGTCGTTCTGGCGTTCGCCGCCGTGCTGCACCTGATCGTGCTCGTCGCTGCCCCCGTACTGGTCGAGCGACTCATCGTCGCCCCGGCAGAGGCCGATCGTCAACTGTGGTCGGTGGAGCACAACCGTGCCGCCACGCTGACCGCCTACGATCTCGCCGACGTCGAGATCGTCACTCAGCCGATACGCGACGGCATCGAGCAGGAAGGTCTGACGGCCGACGCGGTCCGTCTCCCGGTTTTCCGCACCGATCAGCTCGCCAATGCCCTGCAAGTGCAAGCCGGGACCGCCGGCACACGTGTCGGCAACGTCGACCTGGAGCGGTACGTGCTCGACGATGTCGAGCGTCCCGTCTATGTCGCGGCGCGCTCGTCCAATCGCGCCGACCTCCCCGAACGAGGCTGGGTCCAGGAGCACCTCGTCTACACCCACGGCGACGGGATCGTCACCTTCGCCGCCGACGTGGTCGATCGGGACGGCCGCCCCGATCTCGGATCGGCACCTGAGCTCGCTGCCACTGCCCACGCCCCGCTCTACTTCGGCGAGGGGCTCGACGGCTGGTACGTGATCGTCGGGAGCCGCCGCGCCGAAGTGGGCGGCGGTTCGTACGGTGGGGAGGGTGTAGGTATCGGCTCGTGGTTCCGACGCGCCACGCTCTCACTCGCGACGGGTGAGCCGCAACCCGTGGTCAGCAGCGAGATCACCGACGATTCGGTCCTGCTGTACCGCCGAGGTCTGCGTGAGCGGTTGGCGGCGATCGCTCCGTTCCTGAGGTTCGACAGTGACCCGTACGCCGTCGTCGACGGAGAACGAGTCGTGTGGGTCGTCGATGGGTACACGACCTCATCGACCTACCCGTACTCCCAGTTCCTGCCGGCGGGAGTCAGCGTGGGCACGCCGGCGACCTCCGACGTGAACTACGTCCGTGCCTCGGTGCGTGCGACGGTCGACGCGGTCGATGGCACGGTGCACCTGTACCGCACCGATGACGGCGACGACCCGATCATCTCGGTGTGGGACGAGGTGCTGCCCGGATTGTTCGAATCATCGGACGATCTGCCGCTCGGGGTGGCGACACACCTGCGCTATCCGACCGACCTGTTCCTCGTGCAGTCGGCCATGCTGGCGCGCTACCACGTCAGCGCGGTCGAGGACCTGTTCAGCGGTGTCGATCGTTGGACCATCAGTCCGGCCGCCGCCACCACCGTCGCCGACGAGAACCGAGGACCGGCGCCCGTCGTCGACCTGTTCGTCGACGCTGAGTTCTCGGCCACTCGTACCTACGGCCCCGGAGCGGCGGACAACCCCGGCGCGACCCGTGATGCGCTCGCCGGAGTGGCGATCGCGCCTCATCGAGCTCAGGGTTCGCCGAGGCTCTTGGTTCCTCGCCTCTTGGTTCCTCGCGACGACGTACTCCTCAGCCCACAGGTCGCCCAGAGCGCGATCGACGCCGACCCGCGCCTCGCCCAGGACATCACCCTGCTCAACGCCAACGGATCGCATGTCGATTTCGGCCCGATGTCGCCCTTGCTGATCGGCGACGGCATGGTCTGGGCGCGCTCGATCACGGTGACCGGCACGGGTCCCGCGTCCGTGCCGCGTCTCTACGGGATCGCAGTCATCTCCGACGGTCTCGTCGGACTCGGCCCGACCCTCGATGATGCGATCGATTCGATTGGTCACTCAGCGGCCGAGTAGCCCGCGATCACTTCGTCGAGCGAGGCATCCAGGCGAATCCGACCGGCGTCGAGCCAGATTCCCCGGTCGCAGAACGCGTTGAGCTCGTTGAGCGAGTGGTTGACCATCAGCAAGGTGCCGGCCTCATCGATGATCTCCTCGATGCGCTGACGCGACTTGTCGCGAAAGCGGCGGTCGCCGACTGCCAGCGCCTCGTCGATCAGCAGGATTCGTGGGGTTCGGGCGGTTGCGACGACGAAGTAGACCCGGGCGCGCATGCCCGACGAGTAGGTGTTGAGCGGGCGATGGATGGCGTCCCCGAGATCGGTGAACGCGACCAGGTCGTCGATCCGTTCGTCGACTTCATCGGCGCTCATGCCAACGGCGAGGCAGCCGAGTCGGATGTTGCGGTACCCCGACGCCTGGCCGATGAGTGCACCTCCGACCCCCATCAGTTTCGGCTCGTCCGCCACCAGGATCTCTCCGGAGGTCGCCGGCAGCACACCGGCGATGGCGCCGAGCAGCGTCGACTTGCCCGATCCGTTGAAACCGACCAATCCGATGCTCTCGCCCTCGGCCACGTCGAGGGTGACACCCCGAACCGCCTCGACGACGGAACGTCCGGTGGCGTTGCGGTCGACGAGGCGGTTGCGCAGACCGGCCCGCCGATCGCCGAACACCTCGTAGGTCACGTGGACGTCGGTGAGTCGGATCGACAACGCTGTGTCGGGCGACGTCGTCATGGCCGCCCGTAGCGCTGCTCGGCCGCCACGAAGAAGCGGAATCCGAACACGAGGAGGACGATGATCAACACGACCGAGCGCACGAGAGCGCCGACGTCGAGCGCCGACCCGAGGAACACCCAGCGGTACAGCTCGAGGATCTGAACGATCGGGTTCCAGACGACCAGCCGATGCAGCCAGGCGTGGCTCGAATCGAGGTAACGGTCGATCGGATACATCACGCCCGACAGGAACTGCAACAGCCGGAACACGTAGGGGATGATCTGCTGCATGTCGCGGAACGAGTCGGTGAGGCGGGCGGCCACGAACGCGCCGCCCAGGTTCAGCGTGGTGTGCACCGCGAGGACGAGTGGGAGCGCAACGACGTGGCCTGAGACCCCCTGACCCGTACCGATCGCGACGACTCCGATCGCGGCGAGCTCGAACCCGAACGTGAGCAACTCGCCGATCACGACCGAGATGGGCAACAGTGCGCGCGGGAAGCGCAGCGCCCGTATCAGCCCCTGGTTCGAGGAGATCGACGTCGCGCCGCCCAGTACCGATGCCGAGGTCAGTCGATACGCGAACACACCGATGGTGAGCCAGAGCAGATAGTTGTCCACGCCTCGATCGATGCCGAGGACGTTCCCGAAGACGATCAAATACACCGCAACGGTCATGAGCGGGTTGGCGAGATGCCAGACGTTGCCGAGCACCGTGTTCTGGTGGCGTGAACGGATCGACTCGGCCGGCATCGCCATCGCGAAGTCCCGGCGATCCCAGAGCGAGTGCAGGTACGCGCGAAAGTCACTCGGATCGTTGATCGGGCGCAGTCGGGACGTGAGTTCGGCGTTCATCGGGTTCACTCGGGCGATGCGATGCTACTGAGGTGAGCGCCGCTTCAGATCCCGGCAGGATGCGATGCGAATGAAGCCGCGGATCGGCGCACGATCGGACCGTCGGGTGGTCAGGTTCGCCGCCGGAATCGATCGACGACGACGCCGAGATCGCCGACGAACAATCGGGGCGAGCAGCTCCTCCTGAGGGAGAAGCCACCGGTGCGGCGCAGGAAGTACGCATTCGAGCCGGCGACCGTCGCATACGACAAGGTCGAGGTCAGCGCAGCACCCTCGATTCCCATGGTCGGGAGCAGCACCGAGAGACCCACGACCGTCACGATCAGGCCGTACATCTGAGCGAGACTGGTTCGTCCGGGTCGATCGAGTCCCACGAGCGCCCCGCTCAACACGATCCCGGCCGTCCACAAGACGAGCCCCGGCAGGAGGATGCGCAGCGGCGTCGCCGATGCCCTGAACTCCTCGCCGTAGACGATCGAGATGAGGAGAGGACCGAACACGGCGAGCACCACGGCGATCGAGGTCGCGGAGTACACCACGATTCGAGCGATGCGCTCGATCAGGAGCATCCGAGCCGCAGGATCTGCCCGTACCGTGTTCGTGAACACGACGCGGTTGAGCTGTTGGAACAACGCCACCATCATCGACCCGACGCTGACGGCGACCACGTAGAGCCCGATCTGATCGGCGACCAGGAACGCCGGCATGATCACGACGTCGAGCCGGACGTTCGCGAGCCGGCTGAGCGAAGCGCCGTATCCGCGCAGTCCGAACGTCGTCGCCTGACGGACCTCTGCCCGATCCGGACGCGCCAGGCCCGACACGCGCTGCAACTGCACCCCGCCGATCGCGAAGATCAGTCCGTAGCTCGCGAGCTGGACGCTCGTGACGCCAGCGACGCTGTACCGGTCGGCGGCCCAGAGCCCGACGGCACCCATCGCATACAGGAAGGGTTGCCCGGCGGTGCTGAGGCTCGTCGCGAGGAAGAAGTTGTTGCTCGAGAAGATCGTGCGGACGAGATTCGTTCCCATCACCAGGAAGATCCCGAACATCATCATCCGCGCGAGCGAGACGATCTCGCTCCGCTGCTCGGCGAAGCCGAGTGGGATGAGGACCTGCGTCACGACGACCGCAACCGACGACAACACGACGACGCTGGCGAGACCGGCACCGAGCAGGCTCGGCGAGGGCGTCTCCCGCTGCGCCTGTAGGTAGGCGAGGCCCGAGCCGAACCCGAAGGCGAACACGATCGCCGAGAGATTGACCCACGACATCACGGCCTCGATCTCGCCGCGGCCGGTGGGGCCGAGCAGGCGAGCGGTCAGGACGCCGGTGAACAGTTGGAGGACCAGCGTGCTCGCACTCGCGCTGATGCTGAACACCATGGAATGGCCGATCGACGGCGAGGACATCCGCCGTGTGAGTCGCTGCCGCCGTTCGGTCGCATCCCGCACAGGCGACGCACGCTATCCCAGCAGACGGACATGGGTTCGTAACGCCGACGGCCTGCGAATCGTCGGATGCGCCGCTCGGAGGCGAGCCCGAGGGGATTCGAGATTCGGGGTGACCGGAGGCCACCGGCGCCGTGTGGGGCGACCGGGGCGCGCGCTGCGATCGCGTCCTAAGCTGCGGGCGTGACAACGGCGGAGTCCAACCGAAACCTGTTGATCCTCGGCGCCCCGCGGAGCGGTACGACCTGGTCCAGCGAGATCCTGGGCACCACACCGGGGGCGTCGCTGGTGCACGAACCCGACAACGAGGTCAACGATGGCTACGCGCTGATCGCCAAGATCGGTCTGGGGCGGTTCCCCGCCGCCGATGCCGGTCTCGCCACCCCTCGCTACCGTCGTCTGTGGGCCGAGGCCTTCACCGCCGGCGACCCGGCGAGTGGGGTTGCCGCCAAGATCACCGACGTCCTCATGCGCCGAGTTCCCCGCCCCGTCCGCGACGACGTGCTCGCCGGCGCCGTCGATGCGAAGAGCCGCATGGTGCGTTCGCTTCTCGAACGTTGCGCCGAGCCGCGACACGGCGCACCAACGGGCGGCCCGATCATCGTGAAGTCGGTGCACGCAGCGTTCGCCGCCGAGACCATCGTCAAGATCGCCGATCCTCGTGTCGTCGTCATCCGTCGACATCCGCTCAACGTCCTGTCGAGCTGGATCGAGTTCGATTGGCCGCCCCAGCGACTCGAGGAGCGTCCGGAGCTGCTCGCGTTGGCCGGTCTCGATGACATCCAACCGTTTCCCGCGCGCAACGACAACGAGCGCCGTGCGATGAGCTACGCCGTGTTGCACCAGCGCTTCGAGCGGCTGTTCGCCGACCACCCCGACTGGGTCGTCGCCGACCACGACGACGTCTGCGGCGATCCGATGCACCGCTTTCGCGAGATGTTCGCGTCCCTCGATCTGGAGTGGTCGGCCGCCACCGAGGCGGCGATCCGACTGAGCGACGCGCCCGGCTCGGGCTACGACACCCGACGACTCGCGAGCGAACAACGTGAGCGGTGGCGGCAGCGACTCGACGATGCCACGGTCGCCGAGCTCACCGCTGTGCTCGAGCACTACGGCGTCGGTATCCCGTCGATGTGAGGCGCCCGCACGCCGGTGCCGGTTCCGACTGCGGTTCTGATACCGTCGGTCCACGACCCACTGCTCCCGGCGGAACAAGGTAGGTGGACACATTGAGCGAGCGTGAGAACTCAGACGGCGCACGTCAGTTGGTGGTGATCGGGCTCGATGCCCTCGAGTGGTGGGATTTCGAGCGGCTCGACGAATCGGGCCTCATCCCGAACATCGGCAAGCTGATGTCGTCGGCGAACATCGTGCGGCTCACGTGCGACATGCCGTACCGCGCCGAGTCGATCTGGACCGAGTTCTTCACCGGACGGCGACGCGACGAGAACCGCTACTGGTCGACGGCATTGTTCGATCCCGCGACCTACCAGACGTGGGTCCAGGGGGCGTACCGCGGCAATCCGTTCTACGCCCGACCCGACATGGTGCCGGTGGTGCTCGATCTTCCTCACGTCCCGATCTCGCCCGAGGCGCGTGGGATCCAGGTCACGGCCTGGGGTGCTCACTCGCCCCAGTTCCCGACGGCGTCGCTACCGAGCGACGTGGCGCCCGAGATCGATCGGCGCTTCGGCATCAACCCGGCCACCAAGAGCGACAGCCACACCGGGTGGCACAACCCGATCTACCAGCAGGGCCTCGCAGACGCGCTCGCCACCGGTGCCGCGATGAAGGCCGAGGTGTTCCCCTGGCTCCTCGATCGGCAGGCCGACTGGAACTTCGCGCTCACGGTGTTCACCGAGCCGCACGTGTCCGGCCACCAGTTCTGGCACGGCATCGATCGCAATCACCTCCTCTACGGCACCGAGGCGGCCGATCGCGCCCGCCGCCACCACGATCGGGTGATGGGCGCAGTGGACGACGCGATCGGCGGGATCGTGCAGGCGCTTCCAGGGACCGCCGACGTCGTGTTGATGGCTGCGCACGGCATGCAGGCGAACGGCAGCGATGTCACGGGCGGCGTGCTCATCGCTGAACTCCTCCACCGCCATCACCTCGGTGAGCAGTTCGTCGACTTCGGCCCGTTCGATCCGTCGGTCCCGCCCATCGAGCTGCCCCCCGAGGAGCTGCCGATCGAGTACCTCGCCGACCATGCGCTCGTGGCCCGCAGCACGATGGCGACGTCGTCGGTGGCCGGTCGGACGGTGCGCAGGGTCGCCAGCGGGTTGCGGCGTCGCAACCCGACGCTGGTACGCACCGCCGAACAGCTGTCGTGGAAGCTCCGCGGCACATCCCATCGTCAGACCTGGTGGGAGATCCGTCCGCGCCCGCCCGCTCGCCTGTTCGTCGACCATGCCGGCGCGACCGCGTTGCAGCCACTCGACTACCAGGTGCCGTGCTGGTACCGCGACCGGTGGTCGGAGATGGCGACGTTCGTGCTGCCGGCCTTCTCCGACGCCCACATCCGCGTGAACCTCGTCGGTCGCGAGGCTCGTGGCACGGTCCCTCTCGATCGCTACCATCAGGCGCTCGACGAGACCGAGGCGTTGATCCGTGCCTGCACGGACGCCCGGACCGGGGAGTCCATCGTCGACGAGATCCACCGGCCACGCCATGACGATCCGATGGATCCCGACGGACCGACGTCGGACCTGATCGTGTCGTTCACCCGAGCGTCCGACGCGATTCGTCATCCCGATATCGGTGTGATCGGGCCGGTACCGCTCATGCGATCCGGAGAGCACACCCCCGACGGTTGGATCGCCAGGGCCGGCAGCCAGCGCAGAGTGGCCGATCAACAGTTTGCGCCGAGCGACATCGCTCCGACGCTGCTCGAACTCGCCGGCCTGGCGCCCAGCCCGCATCACACCGGGACGAGCTTCGCCCACCACCTGCGCTGACATGACCACGGTGTCGGTGATCGTGCCGGCGTATCAGGCTGCGCCGTACCTCGATGCCGCACTCGGGAGCGTCGCCGGGCAGACCCACATGCCTGATGAGGTCGTCGTGATCGACGATGCCTCGACCGACGCCACCGCAGAGATCGCACGGCGCTGGTCGGACCGGCTGCCACTGCGGCTGGTCGAGAAGCCGGTCAACGGGGGTCTCGGTGCGGCACGCGCGACCGGCATCGCCGCGTCGTCGTCGGAGTGCCTGGCCCTCCTCGACAGCGACGACGTCTGGTTCCCCGATCATCTCGAGGTGATGCTGGCGCAGTACGCGACCGCCCCGGGCATCGTGACCGCCGGCAACTACCGCTGGTGGCCGGGTGTCCGCATCGACACCCTGCCGTCGTACGAACTCAACGCCATTCCAACGGCCGATGAGCAACCGCTCGAGATCCTCCGTCGCAACTTCCTGTTCGTCGGCAGCCTGTTCGCCCGCTCCGACCACGATCGAGTGGGGGGCTTCTCGGTGCGGCGCAAGGACGAGGACTGGGATCTGTGGATCCGGATGATCCGCGTCGGCGTGCGCGTGACCAGCCCCTCCACCGTCACGGTGCTGTATCGGCAGCGTTCCGATTCCCTGTCGGGCCAGGACGGCTGCCTCGACGACGATCTCGATCTCCTGTCGTCACTCGACGACCTCGACCCGGAGGAGTCGGCTGTCGTGTCGACCACCCTCCGCCACCTTCGCGCCCGTCGGGAGCTGCTCGACGGCTACGAGCTCGCGCGTGCTGGTCGCACTGCCGCGGCCAGGCGGATGTGGCTACGGGCGGCGGTACGTGACCGTTCCGTTCGGCTCGGTCCCGGCCAGAGTGGGAGCACGACCCTGCGGGCGGTCGCGTGTCTCGTCGCTCCCGGGCGTGTCGTTGCGCTCCGCGACCGGCGCGTGGCTGCCGGCCCGGGCTGACCGTACCTCTGCGTCAGTCGAGCTCGAACGGAAGATGGCGACGCCCGAACACGTCGAGCCGGTAGAGCCGGCGTTGCGCGTGACCGAGCGCGGACTTGGTCGCCTGGCGGAGTTGCCACGGTACCGATCGCACCCGGTGCACCAGATCGGTCGTGTGCCGATCGACGGCGGTCTCGTACCCCAAGGCCCGCGCCTCCTCGCCGGCCACCCAGTCGAAGCGCTCGAGCAGTGCTCGTGGCCACTCGTTGAATCGCTCCAGCGGATCGAATAGCTCGGTGCGTTCGACGCGCTGCCACTGCTTGCCCTCGTTGCCGTAGAACTGGGACGAACCGAGCACGGGCAGATCGTCCACGGCGCCAACGTCGTAGCGCGTCGGATCGACGCCGGCGAACTCGAAGAGCGCCCGCAGCTTGCCATGCGGGTCGGCGACGACGTCTTCGTAGCGAACGACCATCAGGCGGCCCTCGGGCGCAGTCGACTGCACCGCCAGAATGGTGCGCACCGCACGCGCCCAGCGCTGCATCGTCAGCTCGTGCGGATCGCCGGCGGATTTGTGCGCCGACTCGCAGACACTCCGTCCATCACGAACCACGACGATGACCGCGCCGTCCGGATAGAGCGCGAACGCGTTCTGCAGTTCGTCGACGGACGGCGTCTTGGTGACGATCCGACGACCGTCGGCCGGGTCGGCGATCACCGTGAGCAGGCCCCGCCCGATCCCGGCGAGGATCTGACTTCGCCGCTCATCGAAGGTCATCTCGCCACGATCGCGATATTCCGCCGGACGCCAGTACTGACCCCAGAACGCGGCGAGGGTATCCGCGTAGCGGGCGAGCAGACGGGAGTGCCTGATGATGAAGTGCTCGGGGATGTCGCGACTGGTGACACAGTTGAGGTCGGGGTGCGAGCGGAGCAGGTTGTAGACGAAATTCGTTCCACTTCGTGGTGCGACGCCGAGCAGGACGAGTGGCCCGGTCGGATGATCGACCGGCGATACTTCCGATGCCCTGGTCATGGTCTGGTCATGGTCTGGTCATGGTCTGGTCACGGTCTGCTCGTTGTGTGGTCACGGTCTGGTCGCGGTCTGCTCGTTGTGTGGGCACGGTCGGGCGCTGTCGAACGGGACGGAAACGCCGGCGCTCGACGAGAGGGTGGGTGGATGATCAGCACGGCACGCCGAGCTCGCGGTAGACGTTCAGGAGACGGTCGCGGTAGTGGTCGGCGGTGTATTCGTCGTCGACCCATCGGCGTGCTGCCCGCCCCATCTCGACGACGTGCTGATCGGCGAGCTCGATGACCCGTCGCAGTGAGGCGACGAGTTCGTCGACATCGCCGCTCGTGAAGCCGAAACCGGTCTCGCCCTCGCGGATCAATTCGTCGATCCCACCGATCCGGGCACCGACGACGATCGTACCCAGCGCGTACGACTCGAGCACCGAGACGGGTGCGTTCTCGTACCACTCGGAGGGCAGGACCGTGGCTCGCGCGGACCGCACGACATCGTGCAACTCCGTCGGCTCGAGGTGCCCGAGGAATTCGACGTCCGCGCCGACGTCGGCTGCGAGGGTGCGGAGCGACGGCTCCTCGGGGCCGGTCCCCGCGATCCGAAGCGGGACGTCGGCCCTGGCGGCGGCGCGAACGAGTGTGCCCAGTCCCTTCTCCGGCGCCAGCCGTCCGAAGTAGACCACGCCCGACCCCGCTTCGGAGCCCGGCTGGAATCGCTCGGGACGCACGTAGTTCGGGATGTAGGTGAGCTGCGCCGGATCGAGCCCCCACTCGGCGAGCTTGGTGCCGTAGAACCGGCTCGGTACCACGAACCGGTCGACGTGCTTGCGGAAGCTCCCCAGTATCCGGTGGACGGCGGTCTCGACGAACACCACGCTGCTCAGCACGGCGGAGCCCTTGATGCACCGGTAGCGAACGACGTTGTGGATCCGGCCCCCTTTGCAGCGCTCGCAGATCGCATCGTCGCGCACCATCCGATAAGCGGGGCAGGCGAGCTTGAGATCGTGGGTGGTCAGCACGACCGGAATCCCCGCCCGTCCGAGCACCGGGAGGATCGCCGGCGAGAGGTGGTGGTAGATGTTGTGGAGATGGGCGACATCGGGTCGGGTGTCGTCGAGCAGGGAGCGGAGCCGTCGTTGCGCCTGCCGCGAATACACGACCCGGGTCGCGTGCATCGCGCGATCGGCGAGCGAGTAGTCGCGGCCGAGCTCGATCTCGTCGACGAAGTAGTCCTCCCACTCGGAGGCGAGATTCTCCGGATGTCGCATGGCGAACTCGACGGTGCTCCAACCCAGATCGCGGAAGAGGGCGGTCTGTTCCAGGTACATCACGTCGGCGCCGCCGCGTCGGTAGTGGTAGTTGTTGACGTTCAGGAGGGTCGGCACGAACGTCAGCTGTCGACGAGATCGTCGTAGGCGCGGATCCACTGCCACGCGATGCGATCCCAGTCGAACTCGTCCCGAGCTGCCCGCTCACTCGCGGCGACGCGGAGACGCTCCGCGAGCGCCGGGTTCGACACGACGCGGTGCAGCGATTCGTGGAGCGCATCGACGTCGCCGGCGTCGAAGATCAGCCCGGCGTCGGCGACGAGATTTGCGTTCTGTGGAATCGAGCTCGTCACGATCGCCGTGCCGTAGGCCATCGCATCGAGCAGCGACAGCGACATGCCCTCGACATCGGAGGGCAGCACGAACGATGCGCAGTTGCTGTACAGCTCCGCGAGTCGATCGTCGTCCGCCTCGCCCACGAACACGATGCGATCGTCGTCCCCCGCGAGCTCGTGCAAGCTCTGGGTGTAGTCGGCCTCGTACCAGGCGGGTCCGACGATCGCAAGTTTGAGGTCGTGTTCCCTCGGCAGTCGGTGGAACGCCTCGACGAGGAGGTGGGCGCCCTTCTCGGGCACGAGCCGCCCGACGAAGAGGATGAATTTGCCGGCCTCCAGCCCGAACTGGGCGATCTCGTCGATCGGGCGCTCTTCGTGCTGCTCCGCACCGTTGGGGATGAACGTCACGGTTCGTCCCCGATACCGGCGTTCGAGGTTGTCCTTGAGCTCCTGCGACACGACGAGTGTGGTGTGGGGGAAGTGCATGCTCGTCCACTCCGCGAACCGCAGATACCACTTGCCGACACCGCTCCACTTGCTGCGCTGCCAGTCGAGCGCGTGCACCGTCAGCGCGACCCGCTTGCCGAACAACCGCGGCAGGATCGCGAACGGTGCTGAACCGACGCTGTGGTAGTGGACGATGTCGCTGTCGGAGCGGAGTTCTTTCAGCGTGGCGAGCAGGGAACGCGTGATCGTGTCGCCGTACTTGGTGCGGAATCCGCCGACTCGACAGAGCTCGACCCCCTCATACGTGTCGCCCTCGTATTCCAGCCAATCCGGACAGTACACGCGCATGTCGATGCGGCCCGTGGCGACGAGTCGGGGGCAGACCGATTCGAGGACGCGCTCGACCCCGGCGCGCTGCCCTGGGAAACCTCGACTCCCGATGGTCGCAACCCGGAGACGGCGTCGTTGGCGGCTCGTTCCGTCTCGCCAACTCGCCGACTCGACGATCGGTGGGTTGACGACATCCCGGCCGATGACGCCTTCTGCTGGGTCAGAAGTAGTGCTGGTCATGGGAGGACTTCCTTCCTGGTGGTCTGTGGATCGACGTGATGGCCGGACGAACGCGCACGCCCGGGTAGCAACACGTCCTGGATGGCGGCCATGTTTCCGCGAGCCCGCTCTCGGTTCCGGACCACGTTGACGCACGCGAACGTGACCGCGGAGAGCAGGAACGCAGCTCGGTTGAACTTCGGTCCGACGACGACTGGGCGAATGGCCACCTCGCGGTATCCCCAGTCCCAGTCGTGGCGCGGCGCTGACGTCAGGTGCCAGAGGTGAGCGGCCCCGACACTCCGGAGCCGGTGACCGGCGCGACGGAGTCGGTACGAGAACTCCAGATCCTCACCCAGCGCATAGCCGAGGAAGCGGTCGTCGAAGCGCTGATCGCTCAGCACGTCGGCCCGGAAGACCATGTTGCAGCCGATGAGATGGTCGACGTCCCGGTCCTCCCGACGAGGGCTCTGACTCGACCATCCGGATCGGTAGACCCGACCGGTCGTGCGGCCGGGGATCATCAGCAGTCCCCGGAGACGGGGCAGCTCGTAGTCGTGGTCGTCGTCGATCGTTCCACCGGCGCCGGCCAGTCCAGGATCGTTGGCGAACGCCTCGACGATGTGGTGGACGTAGTCGGGACGCAGGATCACGTCGTCGTCGATGAACATCACCAGATCGCCCGACGCGTGCTCGATCGCCAGGTTGCGCGACGCAGTGAGCCCGGGCGTGTCCTTGGTGAGGATCTTGATGGGCGCGTCGATCCCCGCGCAGGCGTCCCCGGTGTCGGAGCGCCGCTCGATGTCGGCGTCGTCGACCACGATCACTTCGGTGCACGACTCGTCCTGCCACTCGAGACTCCGGAGGGCTCGTCGGAGGTCGATCGGGCGGTGCCGGGTGCAGATCACGGCCGTGACAGTCGGGCGGTTCATGTCCGGACGATCCCTTCGACCGGTTCGTCGGCGGGCGGCGCGGACGACGAGGAGCGAACGACGTAGCCGTATCCCCACGTGGTACATGCCGCGAGGTACCACCACGACATCGTCTGGTTGAGGAGGTTCTCGCTCGGCGCCATGACGAGAATCGCGAGCGCGGCGGCGATGGCGCCGACCGCGAGAGCGCTCCCGAGCTCATCGGGCGCAGCGCGGCGACGCCGTGAGAGCTCGACTCCGATCGTCACGACGACAGCGCCCAGCGAGACGATGCCCAGCAGACCGATCTCGACGTAGGTCTGCACGAACACGTTGTGAGGCTCGAGCTTCTCGGGTCGGGTGTTCACGACGACTTGGGGCCCGAGCCCAGTGATCGGGCTCTCGTTCGCCATCGGTATCAGCGACTCCCAGTACTGCACCCGCCACTCGAAGGAGTTGTCGGGCACGTCCGAGGGCACGTAGGCGAAGTCCTCGCCGCCACCCAGGTCGGCGATTCGGTCCATGATCGACGGTATCGCCAGTACGGCGACGGTCGCAGCGACCACGAACCCCGCGATGATCCAACGCGATCGACGAATGCCCAGGTAGAGCAGCCCCACGATGACGGCGATCCAGCCCGAACGGTTGTAGGTCGCTACGAGCATCGTGCCGAGCGCCAGCACGTACGCCCCGACGAGCCAGCGGCGACGACCGTGGAGCGCGGTTGCGGTCGCGAGACCGAGGAGGATCACGAGGACCAGATACGTGGCGAACGGGTTCGGGTGAGCGAACGTGGACTTGATGCGTCCGATGTCGGTGCGGGTGCCGACCGAATCGCCGACGATCCATTGGGTGAGTCCGACCGCGAGCGGTACCGCTGCTCCGGCGAGCACCGCCGTGACGAGCCGGCGAACACGGTCCGGGCGTTCCGCGAGGAGCTGTTCGAGCACCAGGAACATCGTGATGCCGGCGAAGATCTCGAGCGCCGCCAGTGCGGACGTCGACCGGAGTTGCGATGTGAGCACGGCCGCGAGCACCGCGCCTGCGAAAAGGAGCATCGCCCGAGACGTCGGACTCAGTGGGCGGGATTGGCCCGCCCGGATCTGCACGACGAGCCACACGCTGGCGGCCGCGAGGAACGCCGCCGCCAGCATCGCTCCGGGTCCCATGCCGGTGCCACCGAACGCATCCAGCGTCGGCCGGATCGCCAGGACGATCCAGACGAACCATTCGAATCGTGTGATCGCCAAGATTCCGAGAGCGAGCCCGACCGGTCCGGCGACGACGAGCACGACGGTCGCCCCATCGACCTCGACGCCGTCGATGATCATTCGAGCGATGAAGAACCCTGCGACCTGCGCGAGTACGGCGAGCATCACCGCCACCGCAGTTGGTGGAGTGCGTTCATTCTCGTCGGAGCGCGCGTGGTCGAGCGATCGGGTCGTCGGCGGTGCGCCGGTGGGCGATCGCGTCGACGACACGCTCAGCGACCGTCCGTTCGCGATTCGCCGGGCGGCTGACCGGTCGCCGAACGTCCGACGATGGTTCGTGTCCGGGCCATGACGGCTCGCACGACGTCCTCGGCCGTCGCAGCGTCGTCGTCGCCTGACCGGTCGGCGTCGTCACTTGTCGCGGCGACGGTCTCGTCGTCATCGACGACATCGACGACGTCGACGAACTCACGGGGCTCGTGCGCGACCTCGTACTCGTCGTCGTCGTACTCGTCGTCGTCGTACTCGTCGTCGTACTCGCCGTGGTACTCGTCGGACTCGATCGGGTGGCCGGTCACATCGTCGTCGTCGTTGGCGCTGACGGCGACCGCGCCACCGTCGTCGCGCGTCGCCGAGACATCGGCGCGCTCGACGTGGACATCGTCCTGCGTGACGACGTTGTGGTCGTCGGAGCCGGCGAAGTCGTCGTCGTGTTCGTCGTCGTGTTCGTTCTCGTATTCGTCGTATTCGTTCTCATATTCGTTCTCGTAATCGTCGGCTGCCACGAGGTCGGGAGCGTCGTCAGCGACGACGTCGCTGCCGTGCTCGTCGCCGTTCGAGTCGATCGGTGCGTGACGTCGTGTCGCGCGCCGGGTTCTGCGCCGGCGCTGCCGCCGCGGGCCACGGCGGCGGCCGCCGAACAGCACGGCGAGCCCGACGACCATCGCCGCCGCGAGCACGGCTGCTGCGACGATCGCCCGGGCGAGATCCGGCACCGTCGAGCTCTCGGTGACCTTGACTGACTGGAGCAGCGGTTGGCTCGTGAGATCGCTCTGCACGGTGCTGATCTGCTGCAGCCGCAAGGATGCGTCGGCGCCGGCCCGGACGGCGAGATCGAAGCTCACTCGCACGTCGTTCCACTCGAGGAGCAGTGCGTCGATCGCTGCGAGCTCGGCCTGCTTCTCTCGCTGGGTGGCGCGCAGCGCCTGCTGGACGATCGGCTCGTTCGCGGCTGCTGCGATCTGGTTTCGGAGGGTGAGGAGGTCAGCGCTGCGTCGCTGGGCCTCCTGCTGCAGGTCCGCCGCCCCGGCCAGCGACTCGATCTCCTGGAGTCGCTGGCTGCTGTCCGCCGCTTCACGATCCGCAGCGGTGAGCTCACGACTGACCCGGCGTCGCTCCACCTCCGACATGATCGACAAGGCGTCGCGCACGCCGGTGTCGAGCCCGGCCTCGACGTCGGTGTCGTCGTCGCCGACGATCGCCACCTCGACTCCTCCACCTTCACCCAACGGTGTCGAGAGGATCTTGCCGTTCGTGCTCGGTGCGACCTCCCGGACCGCAGCGGTGACAGTGTCGCTGTCGAGCGTGTTGGCCAGTTCGTCGGTGAGGGAGCGAACGGCCGCCGGTGTGTCTCCTTGCCCGAACTCGGTGATCGAGAGCACACCCGTCGCCTGATACGTCGGTTCGACCGAGCCGGCGACGAGGATGCCGGCGGTGATCGCCGCCAGGAGCGGGACGTTCACGAGGAGGATTCGCCACGGCCGAGTGAAGGCGTGTCGAATTTCGATCGAGGGCATCTACATCGGTCCTTGTTCCGAGCTCCGCCGGCGATTGGGGGGCTCCAGATGGGGGTGGTGGGGAATCGACCGTCGTTGTGTCGGTGGGAGAGGCGGAAGAGGTCGTCGTCTCATGAAGGAGGCACCAGTTCTGGCAGGAGGGGCCGGCGAGGGTCACCGCCCCCTCCGATCGAGTCGGGGCCGTTGTTCGCGATCACAGCCAGGTTGGTCACCAGGTCGGCCATGTCTGCTTGTTCGTCGCTGCCCCACGAGAAGGTGCCGATCGCGGTCGCGTCGACACCGAGGTACGTGGCATCCCACGCAGAGTCGTCGGTCACGTAGGCGCCGTAGTCTTGCAGCGCCTGGAACAGCTGGCGTCCGACATGGGTCTCGATGCCCAGATCTTCGGGGTTGATGTCGGGTGGAAGCGCGAGCAGAGATCCCATCCGCAGCTCGGGATTGTCGCCTCGATAGCGCGACGGGCCGGCGTACGAATCGGACGTCGTCGCCGGCCAGCGATAGCTGGCCTCCGCCGAGCCGCCCCAGTTCAGATGCTCCGACCAGATGAGCAGGTCGAGTGCGTGCCGGATCGGCTCGTCGCCGTCGAGCTCACCCGGCCGGATCGCGCCGCCGAACTGGTTGAGGTTCGAGCCACCGTGGGCCCCGAACTGGCCGTCGCCGTAGATATCGGTCGTGTGCTTGTCGGCGTCGTCGGGCCACTGCGCGAACAGGGGTCCGCTGCCATTGCACCGGCCCATCGCTCCGAGGTTGACGAGTGTGCGGCCGTCGGGTTGGAGGAACACACCCGGGTTGTTGGGTGTCGCCGTCTCGGTGACGGAGCGGGGCTTCCAGCCGTCCGGCAGGTGGAGTGCGCGCCCGGAGTCCTCGGTGCCCGAACACCGGTCGGTCCAGCTGCCGACCCTGATGATCGAACGCAACGGATCAGCCGGATCCGTCCTCATGAGTGTGGTGTGTTCGAGCAGATGGCGCTCGGTGTAGGGCAGATCGGCGGGCACGTAGGCGGCGGAACTGCCGATCGGTGTGTTCCAGATCGAGGTCGAGGAGAACGGTCGGAGCCACGGATCGCGCTCGTCGCTCGGTTCGGAGACCTCGGTCGTCACGACGCTCGTCTCCGGAGCCGTGTCCAAGGTCGGTGCGGCAGCGGGGCCGTCCCCGACCGGCTCGACATCGTCGCCGTCGTCGGTCGCTGCCGCCACGGAGGACGGTGTCGACACGGCGTCGACCGTGGCGACGCCAGGTGCCGTGTCGCCGGCTGCGGACACGGCGAAGAGACCCAGTGCCAGTGCGGCCGCCACAGCCACCGCACTCAGGTTCCGCCGTTGAGTGGTACGCATGTTTCCCGACGCACACCAAGGAATGCCCTTCGATGACCATCGACGGGAGCCTGGGACGTCGTCGGAATGCTAGTGCACGTCGTCTCGACACCGGAATCGGTGCGACGATCGACATCGGCGCCGTCCTGATCGTCGCTACTTGTCGGCATGGGGACTCGACAACGGTGTCACGGTCCGCATCGAGCAACTCTCACCCCAGCACGTCGTCGCTCTCGAGGGAGCGGTGGCTGGTTGTGCCGACCTGACGATCGGTCTCGTCCACGCCGGGTGGGGTGCCTCCACCGCAGTCGGCGACGTACTCGCCGCGTTGGTGATCGGAGCAACCGGCTACGGGTGGTCGATCGCGCTGCGGGTCAAAGGCGCTCGCGGCCTGGGCGGCGCCCGTGGTCAGGTCATCCTCGCCACCGCGCCGTTGATCGGTGCCGCGATCGCCTGGACGGGCAGCGCCCCTTCGCCGGGGTGCTTCGAGCCGATCAGGGTGAGGCACCTGCCTCGGCGCAACGAGCGGTGATGAGCCGGCGGACGATGTCATCGGGAAGCGGAGTGTCGATCGGCATCCTCACGGCGCCTTTCGATGCGCCGAACCCTGCCAGCTCGTCGTCGTCCAACGTGGCGAGGACGTCGCCGCTGTGTGGCAGGTAGCTGAGGTGGTTCTTCGCAGCCGAGAACCCCGCGATCCGCTGGCCGTCGAGGCGGAACACCGGGACACCGTAGGACAGTCCTTGCTCGGCGCCCGGGACGATCGCCAGGATCGTTCGCCGGAGCGCTTCGAGCGTGGATCGTTTCGGTTCATCGAGCTGCGCCAGGTACCGATCGACCTCTTCGACTGCCATGACGACTCCTTTCATCACCCGGTCTGATCCTGCCGACGAGGGTCTCGCGGTGCGTCGCCGGCGCGTTCGATTCAGTCGGCCAGTTGGACGGTGACGGCGGCGCCGGCCTGTTCTCGGAGGCACCACCGGAGGTCTGCGTTGACGGGGAGCTCGCGGGAGGTCTGCGTTGACGGGGAGCTCGTGGGGGCCATCGTCGAGTGCCATGAACGAGCTCTCGAAGGGCGACCCGATCACCAACGACCTCGGGTCCTGCCCCGCACGCCCACTCACTCGATCGGACGCTCACGGTGCCGACGACGTCCCGTCGAGGTTCTGTTCCGAGATCGTCGACGAGCGGATCCCATCGACCTCGATGGTGATCGTGTCGCCGTCGTCGGCCGTGAGGCAGGCGTCGTCAACCCCGTCGTCGTTGAAGCCGAAATCGCTTCGGGAGTTCGGGTAGATGCAGACGAACCGACCGGGATGCTCGTCGAACCCGTCGATCGTGAAGCTGGCGACGAGGCAGTCGGCACCGAATCGGCATGGCTTCATCTCGCCGCTGATGAGCACCTGCCGGTCGGGAGCGCCCATGCTGGTGGTCGACGGGAGGATCGGTGTCGGGTCCGGGCGGATGGTCGTCGACGGCTCCGCCGTCGTGCTGCGTGCTGTACCTACGAGCGAGTCCGTCGGCGCTGTTGTCGCGCCCGCGTCGAGTTGGTTCGACCGAATGTCGTTGTTCCCGGAGGAACCCGCGAGCCACCGCCACGTGACGACGGTGGTCGCGGCGATCAGCAGCACTGCGACGAGGCCCCACCAATTGATCGTCCACCCCGAAGAGCTCTCGGCCCGTCGCATCGGCGACTCGTTGCCCAGTCCCGCGTCCCCCACGGCGCCCAGCGTACTTTTCGAGCGCCCGCACCGTCGGGTGTCGGACTCGGATGTCGGACTCGGGTGGTCCGCCCCGGCGCGGATCCAGTCCAGGGCGACTGAGCGCGGGGCTCGACGAGATCCTTGCGAAGTACAGGAATCCCCCACGATCAGGAGGTGGTCACTCGACGTGCACCGAACAGCAACCCGGCACCATCCCGTGTCGCGGTCGGGCCGCAGTGCAGTGCGATGCCACGGCCGTCGGGCGTGATCACGCGTGTGGGTCTGCGCGGGATCGCTCGACCGGGTGCGTGTCGTCGATCACGATGTCGGCGCTCGCGTGTCGGACCACGATCGTAGTGAGCGTCCTCGTCGCTCATCCAGGACCCCGAGTCGTCGAGCGCTGCGATGCCGTCGCGTTCGACGCCGCGGCCGAGGCGCTCCTTTCGTGGGGTCTCGATCCGGACCAGGAAGCTGACGTGTGCGGCCCACTCGGAGCGACCCGCCGACACGCCCTCGATGATGACGATCGGCAGGTCCACGCAGACACAGGTCGGGCCAACAGCGTCTGCGATCGAGGGCTGCCCTGAACCCTGCGGCCGCTGACGGCCGCGAGTTCCGGCACCGCACGGTCCGAGATCGACGTTCGTCGATTCCGAGCACGGAATACGGGTGGGTCGGTCACGTACGTCCTGGGTCGAGCACCCACCCGTGCAAGGTTCGTCTGGCAGGATGTCTGGGTGGTACCCGATCTCGGTCGGCTCGCTGCGGAGCACTCGTTCAGCGGGGTGGTCGGGATCGAGCGCAACGGCGAACTACGTACATGTGCGTACGGTCTCGCCGATCGCGCTCATGGAGTCGAGAACACTGTCGAGCACAGATTTGGGATCGCCAGTGGCACGAAGACACTGACCGCTCTCGGCGTGTTGTCGGCGGTCGCCGACGGAATCCTCGACCTCGATCTGGCTGTCCGGGAGTTGCTCGGCGTCGACTTGCCGCTGATCGACGACCGGGTGACCGTGCGAAACCTGCTGAACCACCGGTCCGGCATCGGCGACTACTTCGATGAGGACGCCGATCCCGACGTGCTCGACTACGCAATGCACGTCCCCGTGCACACGCTCGACGGTTCGGGCGGCTACTTGGCGGCGCTCGACGGCTATGGCCAGAAGTTCGTGCCCGGCACGGATTTCTCGTACTGCAACAGTGGCTACGTGCTCCTGGCCGTACTGCTGGAACGAGCGACCGACAAGCCGTACTCAGAGGTCATCGCCGAGCGCGTCACGGGCCCCGCCGGCATGACACGCACCGAGTTCCTTCGCATGGACTCACTGCCCGGCGACGTCGCCATCGGGTACCTCCACGCCGAGGGCCTGCGCACGAACGTGCTCCACCTGCCGGTCATCGGATTCGGGGACGGCGGGGTCTTCACGACCGTCCAGGATGTTCATCGACTCTGGACTGCGCTGATCGACGGTCGCTTCGGTGACGGCGTCGTGACGATGATGACCACTCCGCCGCTCGCAGACGCTCGCTACGGGATGGGGATGTGGCTCGACCGGCAACCCGGCAGGATGACGATCGAGGGCATGGATGCCGGGGCGTCGTTTCGCTCGACACGATTTCCAGACGGTTCGACGTTCAGCGTGCTGTCGAACACCAGCGACGGGGCCTGGCCGATCGCCCGGCATCTGGCTGAGATGGTCGGCGACGAGACCTGACCGTCGCACACAACAGCGAGCACGGAGTCACGGACTCACGACCGGCGCTCGGGATCGAAACCCGCTGGCATCGCAGGCGACCGATCTGCCACGTGGCCGGCCTCCGACGTGATCGGTCATCGCCTGCTGGGACGATTCAGTGCACAGCTCGGGTGGTCGTGCGGCGCGAGCTCGCCATCGGCGACCTGGGCATGGTGCTCGACTCGTGTGTGGCGGTGCCCGCACCGACGGACCGCGGGTTCGCCGGTGTCGATCGGTCGAATCGTCGCCCCGGCGTCCTGGTCGTGGCCCGCTGAAGGTCGGTCGATGTGTTGGGAGACGACCGTGGCCCGACATCGACGGGTCGCTGGCTCCCGTGACCGTGCGGCAACTCTTGAGTCACACCGGCGACATCGACGACGATCGGACCGTCGCGCGTCTCGAGCCGTTGCTCGACGTCGAGCAACCGGTGGGCGAGCGGCGCACCTCGATGGACGCGACCGCCCTCGCCACCGGGCGCTCCCGGGGCAGGTCGGCCAGCCGTGGGAGGAACTCGACCAACGAAACGGCGTGCCGATCGACCCTGGGGCCGCGGATCCGGACCTCCCCCACGTGATCGCCCCCGCCGACCTGGTGCACTGCGACATGGGCGAGCGGGCCCGTTTCGCACGGTTGCAGCTGAGCGGTTTCGGGGCACTGAGTCGGAGATCATCAGCCCGGAGGCGTTCGCAGCGATCCGGATACCGGCCGAGGGATCGGACTCCGCTCTGGGTTGGGTGGTCAGTGACGTGGTCAGTGATGTGGTCAGTGACGCCGACCTGATGCTCGACCACCACCGCAGCAAACCGACCGCCGAGGTCTGGCTGATCCCGGGCGAGAACCGGGGGATGCTCGTCGTCACCAACCTCGGCGAGGCGATGGCCACCCCGTTCCTCGCTCAGGTCGACGCTGCACTCGTGGTGGGTGGAGCGCTCGGGAGGTTGACGTGGTCAGAGGGCTCTGGTGAACAGGTGCCGCACGGTCCCGTTCCTAGTGCCCGATGTCCTGGTGGCCGGGAGTGATGAGGCCGCTCTCGTAGGCGAAGACGACCGCTTGAGCGCGGTCTCGGAGGCCGAGTTTGGTGAGGATGTTGGAGACGTGGCTCTTGACGGTGGCGGCTCCGATGTAGAGCGTGTCGGAGATCTCGGCGTTGGTGGCGCCCGTGGCGAGCTGGGTGAGGACTTCGCGTTCGCGGTCGGTGAGGGTGTCGAGTCGTCGGCTGTTGGCGGTGTCGGTCGCAAGGGTTTGGGCGAAGCGCCCGATGAGGCGGCGGGTGATGGTGGGGTCGAGGAGCGCGCCGCCGTCGGCGACGGTGCGCACAGCCGGCGCGAGCTCTTCGGGTGGGATGTCTTTGAGGACGAAGCCGCTGGCGCCGGCCTGGAGGGCCCGGTAGACGTACTCGTCGGGGTCGAAGGTCGTCAAGATGATGACTTTGAGGGGCCAGTCGGCCTGTTCGAGGATGGCCGCCGTGGCGGCAAGGCCGTCCATGCCCGGCATGCGGATGTCCATCAGGACGACGTCGGGCCGATGTTGGCGGACGGCGTCGATGGCTTCGAGGCCGTTGGCCGCTTCGGCGACGACATCGATATCCGGCTGATGCCCGAGGATCATCGCGAACCCGCGACGCACGAGGGCCTGGTCGTCGACGACGGCGACGCGGATCGTCATGTCCACTCCAGTTCGAGGGGGATGCGAGCGCTGACACGAAAGAGGTTCGGTGGTTGGGGCTCGGCGGTGAGGCTGCCGCCGAGGAGGGCGGCCCGTTCGCGCATGCCTGCGATGCCGTATCCGGAAGCAGGGAGCTTGCGCCCTGCCGTGGCGATGGTGGAGTTGGTGATGTCGATGACGAGTCCGGAGTGGTCGAGGCCGATCGCGAGGCCGACGGTGGGGTTGGGTCCGGCGTGTTTGATGATGTTGGTGAGGGATTCCTGGACGATGCGGTACACGGACAGGTCGACGGCGGCAGAACGGCGTCCGGGGAGAGGGTCGATGGTCAAGGTGACGTCGGCTCCGGTGTGGGTGAGCTGGTCGGCCAGGGTGGGGATGTCGTCGAGCCCGGGTTGGGGGCCGAGGTCGTCGCCGTCGGGGTGGTCAGGGCGCAGGACGCCGAGGAGGTGGCGGAGCTCACCGAGGGCCTGGCGTCCGGCGCTTTCGACGTCGCCCATGGCATCGATGGCTGCGCCGGGGTCGTCGCGGGCGATGGTCTTGGCCGCTCCGGCCTGGACGGTCATCATCGAGACCTGGTGGGCGACGATGTCGTGGAGCTCGCGGGCGATGCGGGATCGTTCGTCGGCAACCGCCTGACGGGCCCGAGCGAGTTGGTCGGCCTCCAGCCGGTCGGCGCGTTCTTGGAGGAGGGACAGGTAATCGCCACGGTTGCGGATCCGGCGGCCCAGATACCAGGGCAGCCAGGAGAGGATGATGGCCGGGGCGATGTCGATGCGCTGGTTGGTGTCGATCACCGTGTCGAGGAGGCTCACGGCGACCGCGGCGGCGACGGCGATCAGACTGTGGCGATGATCGCCGGCGTACCGGCCGACGGCGTAGATGGCAGCGATGAGGGCGAGATCCTGGCCGTCGCCGTAGCCGGCGATGGCCCACCCGGTCATGACCGCCATCACGACAACCGCCACGGCGACGGGTCGCCGACGCCTCCACAGCAGCGCTGCCGCAGCGATGGCCAGCATGGCGAAAGCGCCGGCAGGTCGGTCACCGATCGAGTTGACCGTGAAGTCCTCACCGTCGCCGAGTGCGCTGGCTGCAACCGCCACCAACGACCCGGCGAACACGAACACGGCGAGAGCTGCGTCGGTGACGCGGGGCCAGCGAGCGAACGGCCCGCGAGCAGGATGAGGCTCGCCTGGATCGAACCACGCCCAGAGCGCATCCCGCCGGCTGGTTGCCGGCGACATGCGCTCGTGCTGGTGGCTGACGGTGTGCATGGCTACCGATCACGGTAATCCGGATCCCGAGGTCGGGAACCCCGCTGGGGAGGGATCGGGTGCTCCGCCGTGCGGCGGAGACCCTGGCTGTGACGGACCTGGGCCGATCGCTGCGACGGTCGGGGTCAGTCGACGTCGCGGCGTTGGACGGCGAGCAATCCGGCGGCGGCGGGGACGAGGGCCCACGCAGCGATCGCTGCGATGGCTGCCGGTTGACCGACGTCGTTGCCGACGCCGGAGACGACGTTGGCGAGGACGCTGGGCATCCACGATGCGGTGCCGTTGGCGAGCTGCACGACGAGTGGTGGCGCAATGAGCAAGGCGAGTACGACGCCGGTGACGGCCCCGCCGACATTGCGCACGAGCGCACCGATGCCGGCGCCGAGGACGGCTCCGGCGGCTCCGGCGAAGGCAGAGGCAGCGAGTACCTGGGTCAGGTTGCCCGGCGAGACGAGGAAGCTGTAGTCGGTGGTGGGCAGAGAGCAGGCGACGGCGATCGCGGTGAGCGCGGCGCCGACGAGGCCGAGGACTCCACCGCCGAGTCCGATCGCGCCGAGTTGGGCGAGTACTGCTCGATGTCGACGAGGTGACGCGAGGAAGGTGGGAACGACGGTGTGGTGTCCGTATTCGCGTGCGACGGCGATGGCGCCGAACAGTCCGGCGATGGCGAGTGCGTTGGCGGCGAACGCCATGAGGGACTGCTGGTCGGCTTCGGTGGCGATGAACGCCTTGCTGCCGTCGAAGTCGGTCCCGGCGGCGACGGCGAACGCGTTGAGCCCAGCGAGCACGGCGAGCACGGCGAGGAACGCCCAGGGCATCTTGGTCGAGGTGAGCTTGCGGAGCTCGGAGCGGAAGAGTCGGGTCATGTTCATGGCTGTGTGACCTCCTGGTCGACAGGCGGGGTGGTGTTTGGAGTGGTGTTTGGAGTGGTGTTTGGAGTGGTGGTCCAGGTGAGGAAGAGCTCTTCGAGTGATCCTGCCCGGGGTGAGAGCTCGTGGAGGGCGATTCCGGCGGTGAACGCTCGGTCGCCGATCTCGTCGATCGGCATGTCCCGAACGATGAGGCTGTCGGGGGCCTGCGTCTCGGTGGCGGCGCCTGCCTCCTCCAGCACGACGGCGAGTCGACCCGAGTCGACGGTTCGCACCAGCGATGCGGCCTGCTGGAGCTCGGCCAGCGACCCCTGGGTGACGAGCCGGCCCTGGTTGATGACGACGACGTCGTCGGCCAAGTGCTCGACTTCGTCGAGGAGGTGGCTCGACACGAACACGGTGCCGCCGCCGGCGGCTCGGGCCCGGAGGCGATCGCGAAGGGTCCGGATGCCCTCGGGGTCGAGGCCGTTCCCGGGTTCGTCGAGGATGAGGACTGTTGGTTCGCCGAGGAGGGCACCGGCGAGGCCGAGACGTTGCCGCATCCCGAGCGAGTAGGCCCCTGCGTGGCGGCGGGCGGCGTCAGCCAGCCCGACTTCTTCGAGGACCTGGTCGACCCTGCTGTGGGGGATGCCGGTCGCATCGGCCAGAACTCGCAGATGATTGCGGCCGCTGCGGCCGGGATGGAACGCGTCGGATTCGATCATGGCACCGACGGTGCGGGCCGGATCGACGAGATCCCGGTAGCGCTGTCCACCGATCGTCGCCCGCCCGCGGTCGGCGCTGGCGAGATCGAGCATCATCTTCATGGTGGTGGACTTGCCCGAACCGTTGGGGCCGAGGAATCCGGTGACTCTGCCCGGCTCGACGGTGAAGGTGAGGTCGTCGACGACGGTGTGGTCGCCGTACCGCTTCGTGAGGTGTTCGATGGTGAGGGGGCATTGGCCCGTTGGCGGTGTCATGATTCTGTCTCCTTGTCGTGCGGCGAATCCGCCGCGGTGAGGCTGTCGGTGAAGGCTCGAAGGCCCGGCCTGGTCGCGCTCCACGCGGTGGTGACCAGGACGAGGACCCCCGAGAACAGGAAGAGGCCGTCGATGTTCCAGCGGGCGACCGTGCCGGCGGCGGCCTGGGAGATCGACACCAGCCCGAGGCTGGCGAAGGTGACCAGGCTCATGGTGCGCCCGAGCATCTGCTGAGGGGTGCGAGCCTGGATCCAGGTGAACAAGCTGATCGCCAGGTAGCCGTTGCCGATTCCGAGCCCGGCGAGCAGTGTGGCGTCGAGCCACAGCTGCGTGGCCACGCCGAACGAGGCGATCGCTGCTCCGAAACCGGCGAGCACGCCGAGGACGACCGTACGCATGGTGGCGCTCGACGGCTGCCCCGTAGCACCGGCCACGAGATAGCCGGTGAGGTTTCCGATGGCGAAGGCGCCCATGAGGACGCCGAACGCCATCGCGCCTTGGGGCAGGCGCTGGTGCGCGATGAGTGGGATCCCCACCAGCAGCGGCCCGACCACGAACAGGTTCACCGCCACCAGCACCGAGAACACGTAGCGCAGCGGCTCGTCGGCCCACACGTTTCGGATGCCGTCGCCGATCGAGGACCACAGCGAGAACGCCGACGGGTCGACCGGGGGGCGGCAGCTGCCGCGGATGAGCGAAAAGGCGGTGGCGGACACCAGGAAGCTGGCGGTGTCGATCGAGAATGCCAGTCCGACACCGACCGTCGATGTCGAGTAGGCGGCGATGACCGCTCCTGCCAGGGTCGGTCCCACGAACGCGGAGAGCTGGGTCGCGCCCATGATCAGGGCGTTCCCGGCCTGGAGGTCGTCGCGTCGGACGAGCGTCGGCACGATGCTGTTCTCGGCGGGAACGGCGAAACCCGCGACCAGCCCGAAGGTCAGTGCGAACCCGTAGAGCATCCACATCTGTACGAAACCGGTCAGGACGGCGGCGGCCATCGCGGCGGTCAACAGGCCGCGGGTGACGTCGGCGACGACCATCACGTGCCGCGGCGCGAAGCGATCGGTCACCGCACCGCCGACCAGCATGAACGCCGCGCGGGGGAGACCCTCGAGGGCGAGCACGATACCCAGCGCGAGGGGGTCGTTGCTCAACTGCAGGACGAGCCACGGGGTCGCGATCAGGGCGAACTGGTCACCGAGCAACGACGTCGAGGCTCCCGTCAACAGCAGTCGGAAGTCACGAAGTGTCATCACTCGCCGCATCGACCCGCCTGCGGTATCGGATGGGGATACTGCTGGTTGATGCGGGGTCTCGGTCGTCGTCGTCCGCTTGCCTTCCCTTTCCATACCTCAGAAGTAACAGGGCTCGGAGGGTTCAGACACCCCGCTGAAAGCGGATCACCGACTCCATCTCACGGCGGATCGCGGATCGCCGACTGCCCGCTTCGGGGCGGAGGATCGAGGAGGGAAGCGAACCTACTCGGCCGGAATTGGCCACGCGGCTGGTGACGGTGACAGACAGTGTGAGAGGGACCCATCCGGCCTCGGTCTCGATGTTGTGGGGGCCGGGCCCGCCGGCCATCGGTCTGACATCTCGATGATCCTGTGGGGACTGACCGTGTGCGGCGTCTCGTCGTGAGACCGACGTTGGGCTGGGCCAGCGCGGCGACCAGCGCTCGTCGAACGGTTGGGCGGTGGGGATCTCGATTCATGAGGCGCTCAGGAGCAATCGGTGTTCGGGCTCGACGCCCTTGCCGCCGCGACGCTGCCGATGTAGGTCTCGACGCAGGATGGTGATGTTTGCCGAGCTGAAGCCGAAAGTGTCCACGTCGTGCCCGTCGTCGTTCGTGGGACCGGCATCTGCGGTGTCGGGCTGGGCGGTCGGTTCGGCCTCTACCGTCACCGTCGTGGTGGCCGCGGTGGTCGTGGTGGTCGTGGTGGTCGTGGTGGTCGTGGTGGTCGTGGTGATCGTGGTCGTCGTGGTCGTCGTGTTGGTTGTCTCGACGACCTGGGTCGACTTCTTCGACCGCTCGTCTCGGTCACGGCCCCCTCGACCGGCCGACACCGGGTAGACAGGACGCCGGCGAGCAGTCCGACCTTCGACACTGCACCGACCGCGCCGCGTGCCTTCTAGCTACGTGTCACGTGGTGACTCATCTCTCTGTCTCCTCGATCTCGGCCTGCCGCTCAGGCCCAGCCGGTGCCGGACCAGGTCGCGCCGGACCAGGTCGCGCCGGACCAGGTGGCGCCGGACCAGGTGGCGCCGGACCAGGTCGCGCCGGACCAGGTCGCGCCGGACCAGGTCGCGCCGGACCAGGTCGCGCCGGACCAGGTGGCGCCGGACCAGGTGGCACCGGACCAGGTGGCGCCGGACCAGGTGGCACCGGACCAGGTGGCACCGGACCAGCCGCCGCCGGACCAGGTGGCGCCGGTCGGTGTGGCGATGCCGGTGCCGACGCCGGCGGCTCTGGGGTGGTTCTGGGGGGTGACCGAGGTTCTCGGGCTGTAGTCGAGGGTGTTGTCGTCGATGAGGCCCTCGCCGTCGCGGCTGGTACCACTGGAGATGCTGTCGGCGCGGTACTCGATCGATTCCTTGACCTGCTCGGGTGTCAGGTTCGGATGATCAGCGATCAGCAAGGCTGCGAAGCCCGATGTGGCGGCTGCGGCCTGGCTCGTGCCGGTGCCCTTGAACAGGTCGTCGCCGTAGCGTGCCGAGGGAGCGGCGTTGTCGATCGTCGAGCCGGGGACCCGATACGACGCGATCGACAAGCCCGGGGCGACCACGCTGGGATTGCGGGTGCCGTCACCGCGACCGGACCACGACGGGACACGGAAGTCTTCGCGCTCCTCGCCGCTGACGTCGGCGGCACCGACGGCGAGGACGTAGGGGCTAATGGCGGGTGAGTCGAGGTGGTACTGATTGTCGCCGTCGTTGCCTGCCGCGACCACGACGAAGATCCCCGCGTCCCAGGCCCGCTCGACCGCCGCCGACAACAGATCACCCTGGTGGGAGGCGACACCGGCCTGACCCAACGACAAGTTGAGGACCCGTATGTTCATCCCGTCGGAGTTGCGGTGCTCGACCACCCAATCGATCGCGGCGACGACCTGGGGCACTGTGGTGAGACCGTCATGGCCGGCGACCTTGACGCTCACGATGCGGGCCCCCGGGGCGATGCCCTCGTCGCCGGTACGGGTGCCGGCGATGATGCCGGCCATGTGGGTGCCGTGCCCATAGGTATCCAGATAGGCGACCTCGGGCGACGATCCCTCGAACGACAGATCCGGACCGTGCAACACGTTCGCACCATTCAGACCTTCGACCGGAGCCACCCCCGTATCGATCACCGCGACATCGACGCCGTCACCGTCGCCACCCCGGTAGTCCCGACCCAACACCTCATCACGCAGCTCATCGAGGGTCATCGTGCCCCCGCCCCGCCCATCATCACCGAGCATCTCCACCATTGACGGCGCCATCATCCCGACGTCGGCGCCAACTGCTGAACCGGTCGTGGCAGCCGGCAGCGCAACCGCCGCCGCCGCCAGGCCCATGAGCGCTGCGATGCTCCGTCGCCGCGCCGAAGTTCGTGTGGTCATCTCGTCCCGCCTTCATCCAGATTTCGATGTTATGCTCCAAGATCGTCGGAGAGTGGTCGACTTGTTACAGAAAGTGGCTCAAGAGTTGTTCAACTTCTTGCAGCCTGTCTCTTCTGTTGCGAACGGTCGTACCGCTGGCGCCGGAGGCGTGCGACGACGGCGGTTTGGCTCTTGGGCAGAGCCTGGATCCTGGTGAAGACTCGCATCGTGTCATCGTCGATCGGAATCGTGCGCCGGGAGCGTCCGTTCTCGACGTGGCCCCGCCGCGCCCTCGTCTGTCGCGACCAGGCTCTCGTCGATGCGCAGCATGTCGCCCTTCGTGTCGAGATCGGCGCACCGGCAGGCGAAGACCGCGCTGCGACGCAACCCGTACAGCACGCCCACTCGGAAGCCGGGGGTTTGGGTTTTCGCGGACCGTCGCCAAGCAGACCAAGGAGAATGAAGCGGTCGCATCGACCGACCGCGAGGTCGATCGCTTCCTCGTCGCGACGGCCGATCACCGGTGAGCGGTCGCCGACGCGTACTGCTGCTGAGCCTTGTCGGTGATGTAAGTCCGACCGGCCACGCAGCAGCGCACCAGCGAGCCCCGTTCCCCGCCCGGGCGCCACCGCCACCGCTACCGCTACCGCCGAGGGTTGAGACGCGCCGGTCCCCAACTGTCGCTGGCGGTGAATCCCCGTCACCGGGTCGATCCCGTCGACGCGCACGACCCAATTCAGGCGCTTCGGCGCGAACAACCTGAGAGGATTTCGTGCCTGGTAGAAGTGGTCGGGATGGCCGGATTCGAACCGGCGACCCCCTGCACCCAAAGCTGGCTGGGGGTCATATCGGCTGATGTCGCCTCGTGTCGTTCTGTGTCGGCGCGTGCTCTGAGCTGGGACGACGGGTGGACAGGATGACACTCAACGAACGGAACAACACGGCCCGGTGCTCCCCGGATTGATACATCTCTGATACATCGGACGGAATTCACGACCTTCTGGACGGCTCGATCGCGACACGACCCGTGCCTCTCGATGAATCAGATTCGCCCTCGACTGGCGCCCTGTGAGGGTCGTCACGGATTCGTCCGCTGCCACGGGCTGGTCTGATGGCTACGCTGCTCGTGTGGATCGAATCACCGTCAACCCGAAGCAGATGGGCGGCGTGCCGTGCATCCGCGGGTTGCGGATCCCCGTTGCGACTGTGGTCAATATGATCGCGGGCGGAATGACGCCCGCCGAGGTGGCGGAGGAGTTGCCGCCACTCGAGCTCGAGGACGTCGCCGCGGCGTTGCGGTTCGCCGCTGACGCCGTGGCCGATCGCGAGATCCCGTTGCAGCCGACGGCGTGAAGTTCCTGCTGGATCAGAATCGCTCCCCGCGCCTTGCGGAACTGCTTCGCAATGCCGGGCACGACGCAGTTCACACCTCGGACCTCGGCCTCGAACGAGCCGAGGACGACGATGTGCTCGACGCGGCCCGGAAGCAGGGCCGCGTCGTGGTGTCCGGTGACACCGACTTCGGGGCGCTGCTCGCCTTGTCCGGTGAGACGTCGCCGTCAGTGATCCTCTTCCGGGCGCGCAACCGACCGAGCGCCGAGGACCAGGTGGCAGTCATCCTCGACTACCTCGAAGATCTGGCAGACGATCTCGTCGTAGGCGCAGTCGTCGTCGTCACCGACGATCGCATGCGGGTCCGACGACTCCCACTGATCCACGACAGCTGAGCGCATCATCCAGCCGGACCCGATTCACATCCGCGACTCATTCACAGCTCGACAGACAGGTGCTGCCGCCGCCGTTGTCGGCGCCTCGAACCATCGACCCGGCCCAGGTCCCCAGCTTGCCGACGCCCGCCTCCCAGACGGGAGATTCACTACCCGATTCGAGGTCATGAATTTGCACCATCGTGCTCGCAGGCCGTGTCCGTGAGCCGGGGACACGGGGCGGGCGAAGCTCGATCACACCAGTTGCGACGACCGCGTCCCCGAACCTGGGACACGGGGCGCGGGAGGCTTGACCGGCGTCAGTCGCGACGACTGCGTCCGCGAACCTGTGACACGGGCGGCGCCGCCTCGATGACCGTCGCTGTGGGCCAACGACTGGGAGCGCGGTACCGAGCGATATCGGACCGAACGCCGGCGCACAATGTGCCGGATCCTGGACGGGTGCAACGCAAGATAGTCCGCCACCGCAGCGGCTCCCGCCACCAGACTCTCGTCGATCCGCAGCGTGTTCGCCTTCGTGTCGACATCGTCCCATCGCAGCGTGAGCACCTCACTCCGGCGCAGTCCGTAGAGAACGCCAAGGCGGAACGCGATCGCCCAGCGATGGTCGGCGGTCGCTGCAAGGAAAGCGGTCGACCTGCTCGGCGGTCCACGCCACCGTGTCCTTCTCCTTCAGCACCGTGTCCTTCTCCTTCAGCGGCTTCGCGACCACGCGCGGCAAACCGACTCGAGCAGCGGGGGAGCGCGGGATCATCCCCTCGTCGACCGCTTCGGACAAGGCCGCCCGCAGCACTGTCCGGCAGATCTGCACGCTGCGCTTCGACGACCGACCGCCAGCCGCCAGCGTATCAATCCACCGGGCCACGTCCTCGCGATCCAATGTTGCGAGCGGGATTGCACCGAGGCCGTTCTCGATGTGGGGGATCGCCCACTCGTACTGCTGCCGGGCCTTCACGGTGATGTCAGTCCGGCCGGCCACATAGCGACGCACCAACCAGCTCAACGTGCCTCGCCCAGTCGAGCGGTCATCAGCCCGCATTGAACGGGCGGCCGCCAAGGCCGAGCGCTGCGACGGGTACGTCCCCACCTGGCGAGGACGGTGGTTGCCGGTCACCGTGTCGATGCCGTCGACGCGCACAACCCACTTGCCGCGCTGTTTGCGGACCGTCGGCTACCCCGTTGCCTTCCACGCCATGTCGTCTCCGAGCACTCGTGTGCCTCAGAGTCTGATACATCGCTGATACATCGTCAACCCAGTGGGTGGGTGCCAGGTGCAAAATACCTGGTGGATATGGTCGGGATGGCCGGATTCGAACCGGCGACCCCCTGCTCCCAAAGCAGGTGCGCTAGCCAGGCTGCGCCACATCCCGTAGCGCTCGGCGGACCGAGTGCACGGCCGAGTGTACCGGTGGCGGTGCGGCCGTCGTCCGAGGATTCGCCGGGCCGGGATGGTTGAACGACCGATTCCGCGGGCATGATGGCGCGATGACGAACCCCGAGGGATGGGACGCCCCGACCGGTATCGAGCACGTCGACTCCGACCAAGCGCTCATCGGACTCTCCTTCGACGACTCGTTCCGCGCCCAGGAGTTCCTGACCGCGATGACGCGTCTGTCGAGTGTGGGCTCGCTCAAGTTGCGCGATGCGGTGATCGTGAGCAAGGACGCGAACGGTGACGTGAGGGTCCGCGAGACCGTCGACCCTCAGGCCGGGCGCACCGCCCTGTCCGGAGCCGCCTGGACGGGCCTGCTCGGGCTTCTCGTCGGAGGACCGGTCGGCTGGCTCGCCGGCATCGGGCTCGGTGCCGGTGCCGGCGCCATCACGGCGAAGGTCGTCGACCTCGGGGTGCCTGACGAATGGGTCGAGTGGTTTCGGGCCGCTGTTCGGGAAGGCACGACCACCGTCGTCGTGCTGGCCGAGGACGTCGACATGAGGGCGTTCGGGGCCGAGGCCCGCCGCTTCGCCGGGGCGGAGCTCGTGCACAGCACGCTGCCTGCCACATCGATCGAGCAGTTGCGCACTGCGCTACAGGATCCTGGCGCCTGAACGGTTGGGTCCAAGCCGGATCGGCTGAGTCGGGTCGGCTCAGCCGGGATCGACCAGCAGGTTCTCGATGGTGACCTGGATCCGTCGGTTGAGCTGACGTCCCTCCGACGTCTCGTTCGTGGCGATCGGTTCACGTTCGCCACGACCGATCGCCGTGAGACGAGACCGGTCGATGCCACGCTCGACGAACCACTCGACGACCGCCTCGGCGCGCTCCTGCGACAACCGGTCGTTGGACGCCTCCGGCCCGCGATCGTCGGTGTGGCCCTCGATCAGGAACGTGGCGGCGGGTCGAATCGTGAGCAACGCCAGGCCTTGGTTGAGCAACGGTTCGAACTCGGGTGCGATCTGTGCGCTGTCGGGGCGGAACAGCACCGGATCATCGACACGCACGTTCCCGAGATTCGGGTCGGAGGCCCGGGGATCGATGAAGTAGTTGTCGATCACGTTGTCGGCGCCGAGTATCTCTGCGGCCAATGCCACGATCTCGGCACGGGCTGCCTCGTTCGGGATCGCCCCTTCGAGGTAGATCCTTCCGCCGAGCACCACTGCCCGCGACTCGGCGACGTCGGAGCCGTCCACTGGCTCGGTGGTCGCGGATGCTGGCACGGACGTGGTCGACGATCCGGGATCGGCGGACGTGGTCGTCGCCGCGCCGTCTGGTGTCCCGCCATCGTCGTCGGGCTCGGTGGCGGCCGACTCCGTGGCGGGTTCCGTCGCGGCGGGTTCCGTGACGACGGGGGCGCCGACCGCAGGTTCTGTGCTGGAGGTCGACTCCGACGTTGCCAGAACCGCTGGCGCGACACTCGTCGGAGGAACACTCTCGGCATCGTCGTCGCCGCGGCTGAGCAGGACCGGCAGGGTCGACGCCGCGAACAAGAAAGCGGCGATGGCCAGGCCGATGATCGCGAGCATCAACGGCTCGCTCGTGCGCGACGGCTTGGTGGGTTCGCTCGACTCTGGATCGCCTGAGATGTCCGTCATGATGCCCGTTCGATTCCGTCCGTGTGGTCGCGCCCGCGGTCGTCGGGGGCCTGGTTCCGCTCGTCTGCGCCGCTGTCACCGTGGTCGCCTCCGGTGTCGTCGGGAAAGGTGAGCAGGGCCAACGTGATGGCCGTGACGACGGCCAATCCGACACCAGGCGACCAGCGCCCGATGACGGACATCACTGTAGCGATCGTCGCAGTGAGCGCAGCACTCGTGACGACGGTGATCAGCGCCCTGGTCTCGGGCTCCATCGGGCCCATTGCGCGGGTCGCCGCCAGCCCCGGTGCCACCAGCAGGGCCACCAACGTCACGAAGGCACGCACGGGGCCACCGAGATCGACGGCGACGAACAGCACGGCGGCGACCATCCAGGATCCGGTTCCCCATCGCACCGCTCGGTCGGTTCGGGCGTTCACGGCGACTCCGACACGGCCACCCAAATGGTCCCGTCCTGATTGTCCTGCACGACCTCGAACCGATCGGACGACCGCAGCGCCGATTCGATGTCGAAGAGCAAACCCGACGGCATCGACGGCACGCTGATCTGCTCGTTCTTCATCGATCGGGTGATGATGATGTAGCTGGCGTCGTAGGCGTTGGAGGTCATCCACTGGTAGAGGATCGCCTCCGGGTCGGCGCTCAAGCCGTCGAGCGACGAGTCCGGTTCGTTCGAGATCGGGACGCTGAAGAAGTTCTCGTAATTCCGGAAGCTGCCGGGGTAGTTCCGGGAGCCCTCGATCAGCAGGGTGTTCGGCGGGGCCGTCTCGGAGAGCCACTCGCTCAGGGCGATCTCGTCGGGGGTGAAGTAGTTCGTGCGTTCCTTGCCGAGGTAGGCGAACAAGAACGCGACCAGGAGAACGGCGACGATGGCCGATCGGGTGGCGAGGCGCACGTTGACCGATCGCCCGTCCGTTACCGTCACCAGCGCGATCGCGCCGCAGAGCGCGATCCACGGCGCAGCGAAGAGGTACGACCGCAACAGCACCTCGCTGTTGAAGTCGGTGATGAGCAGCACACCAGGTGCCGCGATGAGCGAAACCATCAACCAGGCACCGCCGTGGCGTCGCCAGAGCACAGCAAGCCCGCCGATCGCGAGGACGATCAGCGCCTCGACGAGGAACCGGTCCGCGACGACCACGATGGCGCGGCCTGAGCTGATGTCGGCGGTGTCGAGGACTGCGGCACCGGAGATCGACGTCGGCGACCCGAGGGTCGTCGCAGCGCGGAGCACGTTGTCGCTGAGGTACGTCAGACCGGGCCCCGAGACCCACGCGACCATCGAGGCCGTCGTTGTGATCGCCAGCCATCCCGTCCGTCCGACCCCGAACATCGCCACGATGGTCATCGTGGCCACGACCATGATGGGTGTGAGCTGATGGCTCGACACGATCGTGACGACGATGAGCACGGCCACCCCTGACACCATCAAGCGCCGACGGCTCCCCACCGCCTGAACGCCGACTCCTGCCTTCAGTCCGGATGGGCCGGAGTGTTCGCCGGGGATCCGCTCGAGCGGTAGGACGATGGCGAGCAGTGCCAAGTAGAGCGCGAATGTGAACCCCTGGGGCGAGAAGTACTCCTGGCCGACCCAGTTCGCGATGACGAAGAGCCAGAGTGCGAACCAGGCGATCCGGACGTCGACGAACGTCCGGAACACGATCCACAGCGCCACGAGCGCGACCAGATTGAGTGCGAACGGCGTCCAGATCGCGATGGTCTGGGCGTCGACTCCCGTCAGGTCGGACACCATCGCCGTGCCACTGAACAGGCCGGGCCATCCGTGGTAGATCTGCAATGACTGCACATCCGGATCGACCCCGCCGTTGCGCTGGATGAAGTCGACGATCCCGAGGTGCTTCCACGACCAGGAGTAGCGCACTGTGCCGTAGAGGCGGGCAGGCGTCGCATGCGCCATCGCCGAAAGCGTGAGGAGATACGCGCCGCCGAGCAGGTGGCGGTGCGACTGGTGCTCGACCGTGAACACGAATCCGACGGTCAGGAGGGCCAGCGCCACGAAGAACGTGGACGGGAGCACGGAGAGAAGACCGACGTCGGTCATCGCTCGGAGGTCGACGTCGGTCAGGCTCCACAACCACAGAACCACCGCGGCGATGAGGATGCGCGACGCGGTGCGAGACCTCCAGATCTCGACCGAAGCGCCATCGGGTCGGGTCGGTGCCTCGCTGGAGGGGGCCGCCGTCGGATCCGCCGGGCCCTGGGTGGCCTGGGCCTCGTTCATCGCACGCTCGGACATCGCCCGAGGCTGCCGCGCGGGGTAGGTATGCCGCGTCGCTGACGTCGCATGATCGTCGGATTCGGGTGGCTTCTCGGCGTTCGCAGCGACGTGGCGCTGACTGGTGGCAGTCATCGAAGCGCTCAGAATACGCTCGGAGGACCCCATCGGATGTGTTCACCCCGGTCGCTGGCTGGGAAGCGACGATCCGACGCCCAGCGACGACCGACGTCGGCAGTGACGCAGGTCGACCGTCGGCGCATCGTACGATCGGTCGAATCGATCGTCGACGTGTCGTCCTGGGGTCGCTGGCGCTCCTGACTGCTGCGATGGTCGCGCTCGCGCTGACGCAGGACGACGCCGAGGTCGCCTCCGGTCGCGTGAGCTCCGCCTCCTCGGAGGCGGTGATGCCGACCGGCCCCGATGGCGCGGACAGAGCGGCGCTTCCGCTCGGCCCCGTCCCGACCGACACCGTCATCGGTGTGGCGACCACGTCGACGCAGCCCGTCGCGTCGACCAGCACGACCGTCGTGCCGTTGGCGCCCGACGACGGCAAGACGTCGAGCCAGCGTGTCCTCGTCGATGCGTTCACGGTCGCCGACCCGGATCTCCAGCCCAAGAGCATCGTCGCCTCCGGCGACGGGCTGTTCTTCGCGCAGAACATGATGTATCGGCACAACGTGGCCATCTACGACCGCTCCGGGAATCAGGTGGCGACCATCCCCGACGAGGTCGACCTGGCCGCCTTCGGCGTCGACGGGGGAGTGACGGCGCAGGGCTCGCCGGTCGAAGCCGCATTCACCCCCGACGGACGGTACGTGTACGTCTCGAACTACAAGATGTTCGGCGACGGCTACCGCCCGGTCGCCGACGACTCGTGCGATCGAGGGAGCTGGGATGACAGCTTCGCGTACAAGATCGACGTGCGGACGTTCGAGATCGTCGCAGTGGTGCCGACCGGTGCCGTCCCGAAATATCTGGCGGTCTCGCCCGACGGCAGTCGACTCGTCGTGTCGAACTGGTGCGGGTTCGACGTGTCGATCATCGACACCGCCAGCGACACCGAGCTCGGGCGCGTCGATCTGGGCCGCCACCCTCGCGGCGTCGCGATCCGGAGCGACTCCCGTTTCGCCTACGTCACCGTGATGGGAGAGGCCAGGATCGATGTGGTCGATCTCCAGTCGCTCAACGTCGTCAACACGGTGCCCGACGTCGGAACGACTCCCAGGCACGTGCTCCTGTCGAGCGACGACCGCTTTCTCTACGTCTCGAACCACAAGATGAACTCCGTCCGCAAGATCGATCTGCAGGCCGGCACCGTGGTGGGGACGGCGACGACTGGTACCGAGACCCGCACCATGGCGCTGTCCGACGACGGTGAGAGTCTGTACGTCGTGAACTACCAGGACGGCACGGTCAGCAAGGTGCGCACCAGCGACATGGAGATCCTGCAGACCGTCTACTCGGGCGTCCACCCGGTCGGCATCACCTACGACGCCGACACCCGCCAGGTCTGGGTGGCGAACTACGCCGGCACCCTGCGCGTCTTCCGCGACGAGTGACCCACCGTCAGGTGACGACGACTCGCGTGCCGAGCGTGGCGAACTCCCACATGAACGCGGCATCCTCGTTGGCCTGGCGCTGGCAACCGCCCGACAGGCGCTGACCCAGCTCGGCATGGGTCTGGTACGGCGTCCCGTCGCTCTTGTGCAGCGGGATGGCGTGAAAGCCGATCGCACCTCGTTCGGTCTTCAGCCAGCGGATCATCAACGGCAGGTCGGCTTCGCCATTCCATGCCGTCGACATCTCGGAGCGGCTGTACACCTGATGGACGCCAGGGATCTCGTTGGCGTACTGGCTTCCGGTCACGAGATACGACCGGATCACGCGCTCGTCGTCGTCGACCGCCCAGATCCGCTGGCCCGCTCGGTCGTACACGACTCGCTTGCCCGTACCCTGCCCGCTGTCGGTTGGCATCGGCGGAGCGGCGTCGCCGGCGGACGCGACGGACGACAACTCGAATCCCCAGAGATCGACCGTGCCGGACCCGGGCGGCGGTGTTCGCACCACGAACGAACCGTCACCGGGCCAGATGCCGAGCGTCGTGGCCGTTCGCGCTCCGACGATGCCATCGACGTAGAGCTGACGATCGGCCTGCAGCGCGCGGGTGGCCGAATCGGTCGCCTCGTCGAACTGACCCGAAATCGGCCCCGCGTAGAACCCGACCGCTGCGAGCGCCGTCTGGACGCAGACGACCGAGTCTCCGGAGTCGCCGATTCGGACCGATGCGGTCTGGAGCATGCAGCCCGTCAGCGCCACACTCGGCGAGTCCGGCTCGGCCGCCGACGCGACCGGCGACACCAACGTCGTCGGTGCCGCCATCACGAGCGGAGCCGGTGGGGCGGCGGCTCGCGCTCGCTCGTCCGGGTCGTCACCGGCGATCAAGACGACTGCACCGGCGCCCATCGACAAGAACACGACGAGCAGGGTGAATCGGCGCTCGACGTAGCGGTCGACCGTTCGGCGAGGCCGGGTCGCGCGGCGGTGCCTGATGTTTGCGGGGTTGGTGTCCTTCACGGTGCGCGCTCTCTGGGTGGGGCGTCCGTGAAACGCTAGTTGCCATCGATCGATCGACGGTGGATACCCCGTGGCGGGGAGCGGAGTCCTCAGAGCACGTCGAACGTCAGGCCGGCGTGGTCGACGAGGCGGTCGATCAAGAGATCGCCGAATGCCGTGGCCGGGGTCCAGAAGCCACCACCGACCTGATCGTGCTCGAAGTCGAGGAAAGCGAGCGCCGATTCGGCCAGCATCTTCGCCGTCGACCCGTAACCGGGGTCACGGTCGCCTGTGACCTTGGTGACGATCTCGTCGCCGTCGGCGGTGCGACCGAACAACCGGAGATCGAAGTACCCGGCTTCCTGGGCGTCGGCGGTGGGACCCTCCCCGGGCCCTGGCAGGAAGCGGGTGAGCAGGTGCCGCGTCGGTCCGAACGCCGCCATGCCGGCGAAGCCGGCCATGCCTCCGGCGACGACTCCGGCCCTGAGCGCGCCGAACGGTCCGTCGCCGACGATCATCGCCTCGTCGTACTCGAACTCGTCGCCCCACGGCCGGCCGAGCAACGCATGCGATCGCTGGACCACGCGGGTGTTCGTCGCCGCCATGATGAACGGCGCCACCCACTGCCCCGACGTCGCGTCGCGTCGCGGCATCGTCACGTTGGGTTGGCGAGGCCCGGTGCGCATCCCGTCCGGCGCCAACGCGTACGGATTGCCGAGCATCTTGCGGAGCTCGGGGTTCTTGCGAGCCTCCTCGATCAGATTGAGCCCGCTCGCGATCGTGCCGCCGCTCGCTCCGCCCCGCATTGCCTTCACCCGCAAGGCGATCGACCGGCACGGTGAACCGAAGCGTTCGATCGCCTGTTGCTGGGTGAACCACACGCCGAGATCTGACGGAATCGAATCGAATCCGCACGCGTGGACGATGCGGGCGCCGCTCGCTTCGGCTTCGGCGCCGTGCCCGTCGATCATCGCCCGCATCCATTGTGGTTCCCCCGTCAGATCGCAGTAGTCGGTGCCCGCCGCTGCCACCGCCGCGACGAGCGGAGATCCGTAGAGAGCGTACGGTCCGACCGTCGAGGCGACGACGCGGGCGCTGGCCGCCAGCGTTCGCATGGCACGAGCATCCGACGCATCGGCCTCGATCTGGGGCACGTCCGCCCCGGACTCCGCTGCGACGTCGGCGAGCTTGGCGGCGTTGCGTGCAGCGACCGCCCAACGGACTCCGCTCGACGACCCGTCGGGGCCGATTCGCTCCACCAGGCGGCGCGTGAGGATCTGACCCACGAAGCTGGTGGCACCGAACACGACGAGATCGAACTGGCGGGCGTTCATGTCGCGAGTGTGACACCCCCCGGTCACGATGGTGGACATGACCGACATCATTGAGCGTCGCCTCACGATCTCCTGCGACGACTGCGCGATGCAGGGCACATCGGCCTGCGACGACTGCGTCGTCACGTTCGTCCTCCGCGACGACGTTCACGATTGCGAGCACGAGAGCCTCGTGCTCGACCTGGAACAGGCCCGAGTCGTCCGCCTGTTCAGTCGCGCCGGCCTGATTCCCGAGCTCAAGTATCACGTGGCTGGTTGAACGCGCTGACAGTTTCTCGTCGGCCGGTGTCGATCTGCGCCGATCCCGATCGTCTCCAACATGATCGGTGACCACCGATCGTCACGACGCGCCAGGGAGCGACAGATGGGAAGTACGTGTTCACCTACCACGACGGTGGCGAGATGCCCGATAGCGATGACGGTGTGGCTGAGGTCATGGCGGCATGGGGTGCATGGTTCGGTTCGCTCGGTGCCGCCGTTGCCGACGGCGGCAACCCGTTCGGCGACGGAAGGCTCGTCAGCGGAACGGGCATCACCGACGGCACGCGGGCGGCGGCCACTCGGTCGTCACCGCCGACAGCGGCGCTGACGCAGCGGCCAAGGCGCAGTCGTGTCCGATCGTCATCGGCGGCGGCACGGTCGCGGTGCACGAAGCGCTCGACATGTGACCGTACGCTGTCCGGGTGCGTCGCCCCGAACCGCTGCCGACGTGGCGTGAGATCACGGAACTCGCGACCGCCCACGGCATCACCCATCTCGGCGTCGCCCCGGCCGGTGTGCTCGAACGGGCGCGAACCGCGCTCCGGGAACGCAAGACTGCCGGCCTGCACGCCGCCATGGGCTTCACGTATCTCAAACCGGACCGGTCCACCGACCCACAGCGTGCGGTCGCCGGCGCCCGCTCGATCATCGTCGCAGCTCGCCCCTATCGGGCGGTCGACGAACCACCCAAGCCCGAGGGCGTCCACGCCCGCGTCGGCCGGTACGCCTGGGTCGACCACTACGGGCCGCTCCGCGCCGGCTTGCGCGAGATCTCGCATCGCATCCGGCGCAGCGATCACCGCGCGGTCGCATTCGCGGACGACAACTCGATCGTCGACCGTGAGGTCGCCTACCTCGGCGGGCTCGGCTGGTTCGGCAAGAACGCCAACATCCTCCTGCCCGGCGCCGGGAGCTATTTCGTGCTCGGTTCGATCATCACGACCGCGGAGTACCCGGTCAGCACGCCCGTTCCCGACGGGTGCGGGACGTGCCGCCGTTGCCTGGACGCCTGCCCGACCGGTGCGATCGTGGCGCCCGGCGTCGTCGACGCGCGTCGGTGTCTCGCGTGGCTGGTTCAGGCGCCCGGCACCTTTCCCGTCGAGTACCGGGAGGCCCTCGGCGACCGGTTGTACGGTTGCGACGACTGTCAGGAGGTCTGCCCGCCGACGATCCGGCTGGGCGAGCACCATCGGATCGATCTCACCGACGGCCGACACCTTCGGCAGGGTCCGCCCGACCAGCCGGTGCAGGCGTGGGTCGACGTGATCGATCTGCTCGAGGCGACCGACGACGAACTGATCGAGCGGCACGGCCGTTGGTATCTCGCCGATCGGGATCCGACCTGGTGGCGCCGAAACGCCCTCATCGTGCTCGGCAACACCGGCGACCCCGCCGACGAACGCACCCGACGTGTGCTCGACCGGTACCGGGCCGCGTCGAACCCGTTCCTCCGGGAACACGCCGACTGGGCGACCGAGCGCCTCGGCCTGGCCGCGACGACGTGAAGCACCTGCTCGTCACCAACGACTTCCCGCCCAAGATCGGCGGTATTCAATCGCTGCTCTGGGAGTGGTGGCGACGTCTACCGCCCGATCAATTCGCGGTGCTCACCAGCCCGTATGCGGGTGCGGCCGAGTTCGACGACGCCCAAGAGTTCCGGATCGAACGGGTCCCGGAACCGGTGCTCCTGCCTCACCCCCTCATGGTTCGCCGTGTCAACGAACTGGCCCGCGAGTTCGGCGCCGAGTTGGTCGTGCTCGACCCCGCGGTCCCTTTGGGGCTCGTCGGCCCCGCATTGGAGCTCCCCTACGACGTGGTCCTCCACGGGGCCGAGGTCACCGTGCCGGGTCGTCTTCCCGGCTCGAAGCAGGGGCTCGCGTGGGTGCTGCGCAACGCTCGTCACGTGATCGCAGCCGGCGGTTACCCCTCTGCCGAGGCCGATCGAGCCGCCGGGCGCCCGCTTCCGACGACCATCGTCCCGCCCGGGGTGGACACCGGTCGCTTCCAACCCCTCGACGACGACGAACGCGACCAGGCGCGACGCGACCTCGGCCTGCCGATCGACGGCCATGTGATCGTCGGCATTTCACGCCTCGTTCCGCGCAAGGGCTTCGACACCGCGATCCGGGCCGTCGCTCGGATGCGTCCCACCCATCCCGACCTCGTTCTCGCGATCGGAGGGCGAGGTCGCGACCACGATCGGCTCCGCCGGCTCGCCACCGAACTCGACGCACCGGTTCGCTTTCTCGGCCGCATCGGCAACGACGATCTCCCGCGCGCGTACGGATGTGCCGACCTGTTCACGATGCTGTGCCGGAACCGGTGGGGTGGGCTCGAACAGGAGGGGTTCGGCATCGTGTTCGTCGAAGCGGCCGCGTGCGGTGTGCCGCAGGTGGCGGGCGACAGCGGGGGAGCGGCCGAGGCGGTCGCAGATGGCGAGACCGGCATCGTCATCAACGACCCTGGGGCCGACACCGCTGTCGTTCGCGCGGCCGAGGCCTTCTCGATGCTCCTCGCCGACGACGGGCTGCGCCATCGCATGGCCGTCGCCTCGCGCACGCGGGCCGTGAACGAGTTCGCCTATCCCGTACTTGCAGCTCGACTGGGCGCAGCCCTCGGTGTGACCCCCTAACCTGATCGCCGTGCAAGCGCGCGATGCGATCGTCCAGGTCGACCTGGTGCTCACTGCCGTGTTCGCGATCACTGCTGCGTACGCGGCGGCCGATTTCTCGACGGCAGCCCAGTGGATCGGCGCCGTGACGGCGATGGTGCTGTTCGCGATCGGCGTCGCCGCGTTCTTGTGGTCGTACTGGAACGCCGTTCAACGCAGCCGGAGCGACGAGATCTCGGTCACTCAGCTCTACTTGTTGATGGGCGATGCGATCCCGGCGCCGGTCCGGCGCACCATGAATCTGACGTTGCTCGTCCAGGTGTCGATCGCCGTCGCGACCACCCTCGCTCGGCCGAACGGGCCCGACGGCAATCCGGGTTCGTCGCTGGCGGTCGGCTTCCTGGTGCCGATGCTCGGGTTCGGCCTCAACGGACTCTGGGCCGCGTACCACGGTAACTTCGCGACCCGTCCCGACGTCCCCACTTCGACCAAGGAAATCAGGCAGAATGCAGACCATGGCTGAGACCGCGACCGAGTCGATCACCATTTCGGCGCCACTCGAACAGGTGTGGGCGATCGCAACCGACCTCGAGCGATATCCGGTCTGGACCCACGATGTCAAAGACGTCGTCATCACCGCCCGCGACGACGACGGCCGGCCGAGTCAGGTCGAGTTCCGCACCTCGGCTCTCGGTCGCAGCACGCACTACACGCTGGCCTACGACTACACCGAGGCCCCGCACGTGTTGGCCTGGACGATGGTGAAAGGCGACATCCAGCGTTCGATCGACGGCGCCTTCAAGTTCCAGCCCGACGACGACGGCGGCACCCACGTCCAGTACGACCTCGCGATCGAGCTGGTCGTCCCACTGCCCGGTTTCGTGAAGCGCCGCGCCGAGCGCCGGATCCTCAATGCGATCAAGGAACTCAAGGCCTTCGCCGAGGCCTGAGTCGCCACGTGACCCGCACGGTTGGCATCGACGTCGGTGGCACCAAGTGCCTCGGCGTCGCTCTCGACGATGACGGCCGCGTCATCGCCGAGGACCGTCGTCCGACCCCTCGTGGACCGGGCAGTCTGCCGAAGCTGATCGACACGCTGGCGGAGTTGGCCGGCGCACTCGGCCCCTTCGACGAGCTCGGCGTCGGCGTCCCCGGACTCGTGACCCACGAGGGCGTGTTGCGGGCCGCGCCCAACCTCGACGGTGTCGCCGAGTTCGATGTCGCCGGTCAGCTCGCGGCTCGGGTCGGTCGACGCGTCCACGTCGACAACGACGCGACGTGCGCGACGGTGTCGGAGTGGCTGTACGGCGCAGGCAAGGGCGCGACCGACATGGTGCTCGTCACCCTCGGCACGGGTATCGGGGGCGGACTTGTCGCGGGTGGGAAGCTCCAACGCGGCAAGCATGGTTTCGCGGGCGAGTACGGCCACATGGTCGTCGATCCGGACGGTCCACCTTGCCCGTGCGGCCGTCGCGGCTGTTGGGAGCGCTACGCCTCCGGATCCGGTCTGGCACGTCTCGCCCGCGAGGCGGCCATCGGCCGTCGCGTGAGCCGTCTGCTCGACATCGCCGGCGGCGACCCGGAGGCAGTCCGCGGTGAGATGGTGCAGCAGGCCGCCCGCGAGGGCGATCTCGACGCGCTCGCTGTGATCGACGACTTCGGCCGTTGGGTTGCGCTCGGCCTGGTCAATCTGGCGAACTCACTCGATCCGGAGATGTTCGTGCTCGGTGGCGGCCTCGCCGCCGGTGCAGATCTCTACCTCGACCCGATCAAGAAATGGTTCCGCGAGTTGATCTACCAGCCCGAGCTGAGGCCGATGCCCGATGTCGCGTTCGCCCACTGGACGGAGCGCGCCGGTGCGGTCGGTGCCGCGCTGTTGCACACCGTCCGCGAGTGAGCTGACTCTGCGAACGGCCGGATTCGACCACGCTGGTCGCTCTCAACCGTGGGTCGGGGAGCCGGTGAAGTTCGCCGTCGCGTCGTGGATCTCCCGCCACGCTTCGTCTCGGCCACCCGTGCCGGTCGTGGACGAGTACTTGTTGGGTTCGAGCGCCTTGTACACCTCGAAGAAGTGTTGGATCTCGGCGCGGAGCTGGGGCGTCAGATCGTCGATGTCGTGGACGTTCGCCCAGCGGGGCTCCTTGGGTGGCACACAGATCAGTTTGGCGTCCTCGCCGGCCTCGTCGCGCATGTAGAGCACGCCGACCGGTCTCGCCTCGACCCACACCCCCGGGTAGACCGGGTCCTCGAGCAGCACCAGGGCATCGAGCGGGTCGCCGTCCCCGGCGAGCGTGTCGGGAACGAAGCCGTAGTCGGCCGGGTACGTCGTCGCCGTGAAGAGGCGTCGATCGAGGAACACCCGCCCACCTTCGTGGTCGATCTCGTACTTGTTGCGACTCCCGCGTGGGATCTCGATGACGACGAAGATGCAACCCTCGGCGGGCTCCTTGCTCATCGCGGCAGCATAACGCCGGGCTCAAGAGCGACGCGGCCGACCGTAGTGGGGCGCCGCGAGGTCGGCTACGCAGCGGATCTGATCCGAGGGCATGTACCGGCGCGTCCCGCGTGGCGTGGTCGTGGACCGCTGTCCGCCGATCGGGAGTGCGATGTCGAAGTCGAGCACGAACGCACGATCGCCTCGCAGCGTGCGATGCAGCCCCGGAGCGAAGCCAGCGTCAGATGGGGCGGTGTGTCGACCGACCCCCACTTCGATTCGTCCAGCGGTCGGCTCGTAGAGGTGCAGCATGAGCGACTGCAACGTCGGCCTACCGACACCGCTCGCGCCAGACGAAGCAGATCGGCTCCTCCGGGCCGGCTTCGAACGACACGTCCGTGAGCACCGGGACATCGGGTTCGCACGCGAACGAGACGCCGCCGAAGGCGAGCCTGGAGGGCCTGCGAGGAGCGTGGACGGCGTCGGGATGGTCCCGGACCAGGTGTGCATCGCTGAACAGCTCGACGAGGCGATCGCGGCTCGCCGCTCCCTTCGCGAACGGGATCAATCGCCCGATTCGCTTCGGCTCGATGCGGCACCGGGCTTCGCTGTGTCCACGAAGCGGCGCCGGTGGCCAACCGGTGACCCGATAGCGTCCACGAGATGGAGTTCCGCAGGATCGAGAATCTGCCCCCGTACGTGTTCACGATCATCAACAATTTGAAGATCGAGGCACGGCGCGGCGGGGCAGACGTGATCGACCTGGGTTTCGGCAACCCCGACATCCCATCGCCCGACATCGCGGTTCGCAAGCTCGCCGAGGCGGCGCAGAACCCTCGAAACCATCGGTACTCGCTCAGTCGCGGGATCCCCAAACTCCGTGAAGCCGTCGCCACCTACTACCAGCGGACATGGGACGTCGATCTCGATCCGGAGCTCGAGATCACCAACACGATCGGATCCAAGGAGGGCTTCAGCCATCTGATGTGGGTGTTGCTCGATCATGACGACGCAGCGATCGTCCCGAGCCCCAGCTATCCGATCCACATGTACGGCCCGCTGTTCGCCGGCGCCGATCTGCGCCAGGTCCCGATGCGCGGACTGAGCCACCCCGAGGCTCGCGAGAACTTCACCGAGAACTTCTTCGACAGCCTCCACACCGCGTACGACGTCGGATGGCCCAAGCCACGAGTGCTGGTGATCTCGTTCCCGCACAATCCGACCGGCGCATGTGTCGATCTCGACTTCATGCAGCGGGTCGTCGATTTCTGCCGCGAGCGGGAGATGCTCGTCGTACACGACTTCGCGTACGCCGACGTCGGCTTCGGAGGGGTGCAGCCTCCCAGCATCTTGCAGGCCGAGGGTGCAAAGGAAGTCGCAGTCGAGCAGTACTCGATGACGAAGAGCTTCTCGATGGCCGGATGGCGTTGCGCGTTCATGCTCGGCAACGCCGAGGTCGTCCAGGCGCTGGTCAAGCTCAAGAGCTACCTCGACTACGGGATGTTCCAGCCGGTGCAGATCGCGGCGACGGTGACGCTCAACGAGGAGCCCGACTTCCCCAAGGAGGTCTGCGCGACCTACGAGCGTCGGTGCGACACCCTGATCGACGGTCTCGCCCGCATCGGATGGGACGTGCCCAAGCCCGGTGGCTCGATGTTCGTGTGGGCGCCGATCCCGCAGGCCTACTCGGAGATGGACTCCGTCGAGTTCTGTTCGATGGTGGTGAGGGAGTGCGATGTCGCGCTCTCGCCCGGTGTCGGTTTCGGTCCGGGTGGGGAGGGATACGCCCGCTTCGCACTGATCGAGAACGAGAAGCGCATCCAACAGGCGATCCGCAACCTCCGCCGCGGACTCACCAAGCTCGGCTGAGCTTCATCCGCACGTCATACCCCCGTCACACACCGTGTCTACCCTCACCCCGGTGCACACCGTCGTCGTTCGCGTCTGGCTGCCCGACCGTCCGGGCGCCCTCGGTCAGGTCGCGAGCCGCATCGGTGCGGTCCGCGGCGACGTGCTGAGCATCGAGATCCTCGAAGTCGGAGGAGGTCGCGTCATCGACGAGATCGTGGTGGCTTTGCCGGAGATCGAGCTCGTCGATCTGATGGTGGCCGAGGTCCATGCGATCGACGGAGTGTCGGTGGAGCACGTCCGCCCGATCGTGGGCGATCACACCGACGGCGGCCTGCTCGCGCTGGCTCTCGCTGCGGAACTGGCCGAGACCGACACCGACGATCGGCTCATCAAGCTGGTCGACGGCGTCGTCCGCATGACCGAGACCGACTGGGCGATGGCGGTGTCCGCCGGCGAGATCGTCTTGTCGATCGGTGAGGTGCCGTCAGCCGATTGGGTCACATCTCTGCTCGCGGGAAGCAGCCATCTCGGTGACCCGCACGCGACATCAGGCGACATGTTCTGGGCCGATCTGCCGGCATCCGGCATGTGGCTGGCAGCCGGGCGTGACGGGCGGCCGGTCCACGATCGCGAGCGCGTACGGCTCGATCTGTTCGCCCGGATCGCCGATGCCCTGATCGCCCGATCGTCAGTCGGTGGCCCAGGAGCGTGAGCGCTCCACGGCACGTAGCCAGTTGGCGTGCGCGAGGTCGGTGAACGTGCGGTCCGGTTCGGGTTCGAAGGTGGCGTCGAGCTGCCAGGTCGCCTGGATCGCATCGAGGTCGGGCCAGACTCCTTCGGCGAGTCCGGCCAGATAGGCCGCGCCGAGCGCTGTGGTCTCCTGGTCGACCGGCCGACGGACCGTGACGCCGAGCTGATCGGCCTGCAACTGCAGCATGAAGTCCATCACCGATGCGCCGCCGTCGACGCGGAGATCCGTGATCGGGGTGCCGCTGGCAGCGACCATCGCATCGACCACATCGCGCGTCTGATACGTCATCGACTCGACGACCGCGCGGATGATGTGGGCGCGGGTCGTACCACGGGTGATGCCGACGATCGTGCCGCGTGCGTACGGGTCCCACCACGGGGATCCGAGTCCGGTGAACGCCGGGACCACGAAGACACCGCCGCTGTCGGGAACGCTCTCGGCGAGCGGCCCGGTCTCGGCTGCATCGTCGATGATGTTGATCCCGTCTCGCAACCACTGGATCGCCGCACCGGTCACGAAGATCGCACCCTCGAGCGCATACGCCACGGTGCCATCAGCGAGCTCCCATGCGATCGTGGTGAGCATTCCCTCGGTCGGCGGCGGACAGCTGTCACCGACGTTCAGCAGCACGAAACTGCCCGTCCCGTAGGTGTTCTTGGCCATGCCCGGCTCGAAGCACGCTTGGCCGAACAGGGCGGCCTGCTGATCGCCGGCGACACCGCTGACCGGTATTCCGGGTGCCACGCCGCAGGCATCAGAAGTCACGCCGAACCGTCCGCTGGACGGCCTGACCTCGGGCAGAGCATCGATCGGAACGTGGAGCAACGCACACAGCTCGTCGCTCCAGCGGCGATCGACGATGTCGAACAGCAGCGTGCGGCTCGCGTTGGTCACGTCGGTCACGTGGGCTCGACCGCCGGTGAGGTTCCAGATCAGCCACGTGTCGATCGTGCCGAGGGCGAGCTCTGGGCCGGTCGGGATCTGACGCTCGCTCAGCAGCCACTCGAACTTCGTCCCGCTGAAGTACGGATCCAGGACGAGACCCGTGCGCGTGCGCACGAGGTCGAGGTGCCCGGCGTCGGTCAGCTCCTGGCACCGGGCGGCGGTGCGGCGATCCTGCCAGACGATCGCCGTCCCGTAGGGCTCGCCGGTCGTGCGGTTCCACGCCACCACCGTCTCGCGCTGGTTCGTGATGCCGATCGCGGCGACGGCGTCGCGCCCGACCTCATCGATGACGTGAGCGAGGGTCGCGACGACGGCCTCCCAGATCTCGGTGGCGTCGTGCTCGACCCAGCCGGGCCGTGGATAGTGCTGGGTGAACTCTCGGTAGGACGCCGCCGCGGGTCGTCCGTCGACGAACACCGCACGGCTGCGAACCCCGGTGGTTCCGGCGTCGATGGCGATCACACAGGTATCGGGATGTGCGTCGGTACTCACGCTTGCAGACCGTACCCGAGTGCCCTGTGGACCTGAACGGTCGGGGACGGATGGTTGGGTTCGCAGGCCGCTCGTTCGCAGGCCGCTCGTTCGCAGGCCACTCGTTCGCAAGGCCACACGCGGTTCGCCGGCGCAGCAACGATGGGCCGCTCCGCCCAGCGGCTCGCCTGGTCAGCGACGTCGGGTGCGGCTGCCGCCAGGACGGGCAGCGCCGCCACCCCCGGTCCGCTTCGTGGGCGCCGGTTTCGGACGCGGCCGCGACGCGTCGGCGGCGCGGTGGCCGCTCGGGGAGGAATCGTCCGGCGGCCGATCCTCTCGCAGTTGTCGCCACGTCTTGCGTTGATAGCCGAACTTGGCGAGGACCCACCCGAATGCGACGTAGAGCGGTCCACTCACGAGGAGACCGGCGAACAGGCCGACCAGGGGCCGATCGCGAAAGAACAGCACGAAGACGAGCGTCATGACGCCGACGTAGATCAGCCATGATCGGATGAGTTGCTGCCACGGAACCGGGCGCGAGGAGTCCCAAGTCACGGCGACAGTCCTAGCAGTTCTCGCGCTGTAGGAGGTATCGGGTGCGGCCTCCGTGCAAGCGGTTGCACGCTGGGGATCCTCACGTAGGCTCGTCGATCGTGCGAGTCGGAGTGCTCACCGGAGGTGGCGATTGCCCCGGCTTGAACGCAGTGTTGCGCGCCATCGTGCGCAAGGGCGAACGCCAATTCGGCGACGAGATCGTCGGCTTCCGCGACGCCTGGGACGGCGTGATGGAACGCCGCACGCTGCCGCTCACCGTCGAGACGATGCGTGGGCTGCTGCCTCGCGGTGGCACCGTGCTCGGCACGCGCCGAGGGAGTCCGTTCGACGTGCCCGGCGGTGTCGACCTCGTCGAGGCAACCCTGTCGGACATGGGTCTCGACGGGTTGATCGTGGTGGGCGGCAACGGGTCGCTCAGTGTGGCGTGTGAACTCTTCACGGAGCGTGGCCTGCCCATCATCGGGATCCCGAAGACGATCGACAACGACATCGAGGGCACCGAGGTCACCTTCGGATTCAACACCGCCGTGCAGATCGCCACCGATGCGATCGACCGGTTGCACACCACCGCCGAGAGCCACGACCGCGTCATGGTGGTCGAGGTGATGGGTCGCCACAGCGGCTGGATCGCCACTCACGCAGGCATCGCCGGGGGAGCGACCGTCGTGCTGATTCCCGAGCGACCTTTCGACATCGAGGAGGTCTGCGACCGGATCACCCGACGCCACCAGCGAGGTCGGTTCGCTTCCATCGTGGTGGTCGCCGAGGGAGCGTTGCCCAAGGAGGGCACGATCGCCGTCGCCGATCGCGAGGTCGACAGGTTCGGTCACATCAGGCTGGGTGGCATCGGACATCTCGTCGCCCAGGAGATCGGCGAGCGAACCGGTTTCGAGACCCGTCCCGTCCTGCTCGGCCATGTCCAACGGGGCGGTACTCCAACCGCGTTCGACCGGGTCCTGTCGACGCGGTTCGGTGTCGCGGCGATCGAGGCGGCACATCGCAGGTCGTGGGGCCAGATGGTCGCCCTGCGCGCCGACCGCATCGTCGAGACGCCGCTGTCGGGTGTCGTCGGCCGGACCCGCGCCGTCGACATCGAACTGTTCGAGAACGTCGCCGAGGTGTTCTTCGCCTGACGGCCCGCCGGGATGCCGTCGCGTCAGCTGTCGGGTGTGAGCGGCACCGCCGGGTAGGCGGGTTGCGCGGTCTGGACGACGTTCGGGTAGTCGTAGATCTGAAGTGGGTCGGTGGTCGTCTCGCCGGAGGGTGTGGGCCACGACAGTTCCTCGCCGTTCACCGTGAGCTGTACCGCTTCGATCCCTTCGAGCTCGGTCGCCGTGTAGACGATCTGAGCGATGGCCGGGGCGAGGCTCTGGGGTGTCAGTTCGGTGATCTCTTCGCTGAGGTCGAGGATGAGGAATTGCCCCTGGGCACGTGCATCCTGCAGCTCGGTACCCGGCGGGATGTTCGAGCTGAACTGGGCCGCGAGCTCGTCGTCGTTGGGGCCCAGGAACAGGATCTTGATGAGGTCTTCGGGTGATTCGGCGTTTCGGGCGACCGACCGCAGCAGGCGATCTTCACCCGGCCCGATGAGGTAGATCCGGTCGGCGCCCGACGCATCGGACGCCGTGTTGCTGCCGGAGTTCGGCAGGATCCATTCGTCGTCGGGAACGTCGCGATACGACGCGTCGCGCTGGATCCCGCATGCTGCGAGTCCGACGACGACGGCGACCGACACCAGGATCCTTCTCATTCGTCGAGTTCCTCGGCGTCGAGGGCGATCACGAACCGTGCGCCCGACTCACCGTCGAGTCGATCCTCGACCCAGACTCGGCCACCGTGCATCCGGACGTGTTCGTCGACGAGTGCCAGGCCGAGCCCGGCCCCATCGCTGGTGTGGCGTCGTCCGGCGACCCCGCCACGGGCGAAACGCTCGAAGATCAGCGAACGTTCCTGTTCCGGCACACCGCTGCCGTGGTCCTCCACCGAGATGTGCACGCCGTTGATCTCGCCGTCGGGCCCCTCGACCTCGCGGATGGCCACTTCTGGCGCTCCGCCTCCGTGCAGCCGAGCGTTGTCGATGAGATTGGCCACCACTCGCGAGTCGGCGCCGGTCTCCGTTGATGAGGAGCATCTCCGCGCGCGGCGACACGTCGACGGGGGTGTTGGGCAGGCTGCTCACGCCGATCGCCTGGCGGACGAACTCGGCCGCGAGCAACTCCTCGCGGTGGAGGCGAACCGCTCCGGCGTCGAAGCGACTGATCTCGAGCAGGTCTTCGACGAGGCCCTGGAACCTGATGACGTCGCTCTTGAGGAGATCGAGTGCGGCCTGCGCCCGCTCGGGCATGTCGTCGCGGCGGGCGTCCATCACCTCGACCGAGGCCGACAGCGTCATGAGCGGGGAACGCAGTTCGTGGCTCACGTCGGAGGCGAAGCGGGCGTCGCGTTCGATACGGGTCTGCAGCGCCGTCGCCATGTCGTTGAACGAGTTGGCGAGCACGCTGAGATCGGGATCCTCGGTCGGCTCGAGACGGGTGTCGAGGCGACCGCCGGCGATCGCTTTGGCGGCTTGGGCGGCGACGCCGACCGGCCGAACCGCTCGACGCGCAGCGAAGGAACCTGCGAGGACGCCGAGCGCGGTCGTGATCATCGTGCCGAGCACGAGCGAGAGACGGACCGACCGGAGCGTGTCGTTGACACCGTCGAGGCTGAAGAACTCGAAGTAGGCGTTGTTGCCGGTGGGGAGGGGGTAGCCGACCGCGATGTTGGGTTCGGATCCGACGATGATGATCTTGCGGGCCGGCACCCCGTCCTCGATGACGCGGTCGATGAGGTCTTGCGCTTCGGCGAGGGCGTTTTGATCGAAACCGGGCCGCAGCGGAGCCCACTGCTCGCCGTACCACAGCAGCGGTCGCTCGACGCCGAGGTTGTCGAGGCGCGTGAGCGCGGGTTGTGCGTTGGACGGATTGACCCGCAGTGCATCGAACGCAATCGATGCGTTGCTGCGAGCGGCCGCGCGCGCAGCGGTGTCACGTTGCTGCACGAGACTCGACCGGGTGAAACCGTAGGTGACGAGTGCGAGGAAGAGCGACAGCATCAGCGCACCGAGCGTGAAGATCAACAGGATGCGTCGACGCAGTCCCCACTTCCGTTTCGCCCGCCGAACGGTCGCCTGCGGCACCAAGCTGTCGAGCGCTGGGAGCTTCGTGGTTGCCGCAGTCATGGACGACCCATCTCGCGGCCCGCCGTCACGTCTGGAGGCGGTAGCCGAGACCGCGCACGGTGACCACGTGGCGAGGGTTGGCTGGATCCTGCTCGACCTTGGTGCGGAGACGCCGGACGTGAACGTCGACGAGACGCCCATCGCCGAAGTAGTCGTAGCCCCACACCTTGTCGAGCAGCGCCTCGCGGCTGAAGACCTTGCCGGGATTCTCGGCCAGTTCGCACAGCAGGCGGAACTCGGTCTTCGTGAGGTGTACCTCGTCGCCGTTGCGGAGCACCTTGCCCTCCTCCGGAATCAGCTCGAGATCGCCGAACACGAGTCGGGCGTGGGACGGTGACGAGGGACGGATGCGCCGCAGCAGCGCACGAATCCGGGCTGAGAGCTCCTTCGCGGCGAACGGCTTCGTGAGGTAGTCATCGGCGCCGGCTTCGAGGCCGGCGACGATGTCGTGGGTGTCGTTGCGAGCGGTCACCATGACGACCGGAACGTCACTCGTTCGGCGAATCGTGCGGCACAGCTCGAAACCGTCGATGCCGGGCAACATGATGTCGATGAGCACGACGTCGGGGGAACTCTGCGCGAACAGCTCGATGGCTTGCTCGCCACTCTCGGCCTCGTCGACGGTCCAACCCTCGTCTTCGAGCGCGAGTTTCACCGCGGAGCGAATGCGCTCGTCGTCTTCCACGGCCAGGATGCGCGTACCCACGGCCACCATGATGCCGCATCTCGGCACCAATTCGCGATCAATGTGCTGGTGAGATGCCTCGGAGCGCCTCGATCATCGCGGCATGGACGCCCGGTGCGGCCACGAGCATCTGCTCCGGACGCGCCCTGCGCCCCTCGAAGTCACTCGTGATCGCCCCCGCCTCGCGTGCGATCAGCTCGCCGGCAGCGGCGTCCCACGCGTTGAGGTGGAGCTCGTAGTATGCGTCGAGTCGGCCGCAGGCGACCATGCAGAGATCGACGGCTGCCGAACCGAGCCGCCGGATGTCGCGCACCTGCGTGATGAGCTCGACGACCACCAGGGCCTGCTCGCGACGTGTCTCCGGCTGGAACCCGAAACCGGTCCCGACGAGCGCCAGTGAGAGGTCGGTCGCCGAGCTCACGTGGATCGGTCGGTCGTTCAGCGTGGCGCCGCAGCCGACTGCGGCCGCGAACAGTTCGCCGAGCGGCGGCACCGCGACGGCACCGGCGACGGTCCGTTCGTCGTCGGCGACAGCGACCGAGCACGACCAGGCGGGCTGGTCGAACACGAAGTTGGTCGTTCCGTCGATCGGGTCGATGAGCCACGAGAATCCGCTCGTGCCGCTGTCGTTGGTACCTTCCTCCCCGACGATGGCGTCGTCGGGACGCAACCGACGCAGGACTTCGACGATGTGACGTTCGGCGGCGCGATCGAACTCGGTGACCACGTCGGTGCTCGACGACTTGGTCGCCCCGGCGATCGTGTCGGCGTCGGTCACCGACTTTCGACCTTCGAGGGCGATCTGCCCGGCGCCCCGGGCGAGCTCGATCGCGAGGTCGCGCAGCGCCGTGGGATCGTCGCTCACGCGTCCGCCGGCGTCGGCGTCGGCGTTCATCGTGGTGCGTGCCCGGCGCGCTCGCGGTCGCTGATCTCTCGCCATTCACCCATCGCCCGCAGCGCCAGTACCGAGACCACCGCCATCCCACCTGCGCTCACGACCGCACCGACGAGCACTCCGATGCCACGAGGGACCGCGCAGTCACCGTCGCATTGGAGATCGACGAGGGCGAAACCGATGAGGGCGCCGGCGAGGCCGCCGAGGAGGATCGCTACGAAGGCGATCACTCGGGCCGCGACGGGTGGGATCGCCGAGAGTGGACGGGGTTCCGGCACGCCGCTGAGCGTACCGGCGGGTCGCCATCGCGCGAACCGGTGCGCTCCGGCCTGCCGCACGTAGAGTCACCGCCGTGCAGGTGTTCGTGGTGGTCCCCACGTTCGAGGAGGCCGACAACATCGTCGTGTTGTGCGAACGCATCCGGTCCCATCTGCCCGGTGCCGAGATCGTCGTCGTCGACGATGCGAGCCCGGACGGAACCGCGGAGCTGGCCCGGTCGGTGGGTGAGCGGCTGGGTCGCGTCTCCGTGCTCGAACGCTCGCACAAGGCGGGGCTCGGGTCCGCGTACCGCGCCGGATTCACGGAGGCGCTTCGTCGTGGTGCCGACGTGTGTGTCCAGATCGACGCCGACATGTCGCACGATCCTGCGGTCCTGCCCACGCTCGTCGCCAACATCGAGCACGGCGCCGATCTCGCGATCGGCAGCCGGTACGTACCCGGTGGCCTCACGGTCGATTGGCCGTCAGGACGTCGCGTCCTGTCGCGGTGGGGGAATCGATACGCCGCGGGTGTCCTCGGTCTCGCCGTCAACGACGCGACCGCCGGGTTCCGCGCGTACTCGGCCGACGCGTTGCACCGGATGGACTATGCGACCGTGAGCGCGGAGGGTTACGGCTTCCAGGTGGAGATGACCCATCGGCTCGTTCGGAGCGGAGGTCGCATCGTGGAGTTCCCGATCACGTTCCACGAGCGTCGAGCCGGTTCGTCGAAGATGTCGAACGGCATCGTGGGCGAAGCGTTTGCGCTGGTCGCACGTTTGTGGCTCGAGGATCTGCGCGGACGGCGGCAGCGACGCCGACTCGGCGGCTGAACCGCCCCCACACCATTCGGTGAAAGACGTCGGGGTCTCACCGTCGAACGGTCCGCCGAAGTCAGGTCGATGCTGGCCAGCTGATCGCGTACGTCTGGATCCGGGTTGAGTCGTCGGGCGCGAGGGCGTACGAGATGTGAACGCTGGAGCCGTCGGGGACGGATCCACGCGCGCTCCCTCGTGCGTCGTCGATCGGTTCGATCGTGATCAGATCGAGCCCGGCCAGCGGCTCGGCGGCACGTCGTCGTCGCACCCAATCATCGTCTTGTGCCACGTTGTCGGCGAAGAGATCGTCGGCGACGTCGTCGTCCCAGGCGCCGAGGAGTGCGGCAAGGCGTCGTCCGGCGACATCGACCGGTGGGGCGGGCGCGCTGGGTGCGCGATGCGGGCCCAGCTGTGACTCGAGTTCGTCGAGAAGTGACGCGCACAGCTCGGTCATCGGCGCGTAGGTCACGTTCGACAGGGCGATGACACCGAGGCGCCGACCGGCGATCCAGCACATGCTGGAGCCGTAGCCGGGCAGGCCGCCCGAGTGGCCGATCACGGGATTGTGCTGAGGTCGATGGATCGCGCGTAGACCGAGTCCGTACGAGATGGACGACGTGCCGACGGTGTTGGTGCGCAGACCCACGTGGATGCGACCGGTCTGCATCTCCCGGCGAGACGATCGTCGGAGCGGCCCGGCGTCGGGATCGTCACGGGCGGGAAACGCATCGTCGAGCCACGCGATCCAGCGTGCGAGGTCGGCGACGGTCGTCCACAAACCGCCCATCGGAGCGATGACGCCGTCGCCCGGGGTCGCGGGTTCCTCGATGTGCGATTCGTCGTCCCACCGCATCGGTCGCGCCCAACGATCGTGCTCGGGCTGGATCCAGGTCGTGTCGTCGAGACCGAGCGGACCGAGCAGCCGTTCGCTGATGAGGGTTTGGATCCGCTGACCGGACGCTCGGTGCACCACACGTCCGAGCACGCCGAATCCCAGGTTCGAGTACTCGAACGAGGTGCCGGTGGGCGCCGCGAACGTGATGCCGCCGGCGACGACGGCATCGAAGGCGTCGTCGGTGAGGTCGAGGTGCCGGTCGGCCCAGGGATCGTCCGACACGAACCCGGCGGTCATCCCCAACAGATCGCGAATCGTGATCGGCGCAGCGTCGGCGGTCGGCCCCCGGACGAGGGCCAGTTCGGGGGCGTGACGATCGATCGGATCATCCAGTCGCAGGACACCGTCGTCGCGTAGGAGCAAGGTGGCGGCGGCGGAGAACGACTTGGTCATCGACGCGATCCGGTAGACGGTGTGTTCGTCGACATCGCCGTAGGAACCGGTCACCCCGAGGGCTCCTTCTTCGACGACGCCCCACGCGATCGTCCGACAGTGGTGTTCGACCGCGTGCGTTCGTACCATCTGTTCGAGCGGAGCCCGGTCGATGTCGCCCATCGGACCAGTCTGCTCGGGCGACCGCTAGCGTGCGCGCCATGAGCGCTCCAGCCGTCGTGTTCGGCGTCTTCGTCCCGCAGGGGTGGAAGACCGAGTTGTCCGGGATCGAGACGGCGGCAGCCCAATGGCAGACAGCGGTCGACGTGGCCCGGCGCGCGGAAGATCTCGGCTACGACTCCCTGTGGGTGTACGACCACTTCCACAACGTTCCGCGGCCGGCCAACGAGGCGGTCTTCGAGTGCTGGACCACGATGGCCGCCATCAGCCAGCTCACCTCGAGGATCCGGCTCGGTCAGATGGTCGGCTGCAACAGTTACCGCAGTCCGACGGTGTTGGCCAAGATCACCTCCAACATCGACGTGATGTCGGGTGGACGTTTGGAGTGGGGGATCGGGGCGGGTTGGTACGAGAACGAGTACCGCGCGTACGGCTTCGACTTCCCGCGACCGAGGGACCGGATCGGGATGCTCGAGGAGTCGGTCCAGATCGTTCGGTCGATGTGGACCGAACCCGAGACGACCTTCTCCGGCCGGTTCTACGACGTCAAGCGAGCCCAGTGCGACCCGAAACCGCTGCAGCATCCGCGTCCTCCGATCTGGATCGGAGGGAGTGGGGAGCAGCTGACCCTGCGAGTGGTCGCCAAGTACGCGGACTGCTCGAACTTCGGTGGTCCGCCCGACGTGTGGGCCCACAAGCGCGACGTGTTGCGCGAGCACTGTGCCACGGTCGGTCGCGACCCGGACGAGATCAGGATGACGTGGTCGCCTGAAGTGCTCGTGCGGTCGACCGAGGCGGAGCTCGAGGCGGCAGGGTCGAAGGCGGTCTGGGGCCAGTCGTACGACGAGTGGCGGACCAACAACTTGATCGGTACGCCCGAGCAGGTGACCGAGAAGATGCGCACGTACGTCGAGCTCGGGTGCCGCGGTTTCGTGCCCTGGTGCGCCGATTACCCCGACACCGAGACGTTGGAGCTGTTCGCGTCCGCAGTCGTCCCCGCTTTCCGCTGACGCGGTTTTCGGCTGGGTGGGGTTGAGCAGCTTGCTGCGATCCCGCACCCGATCAGTGATGGCTGTGCTGTGGTTGGCGGTGGGTGAGTGCCGAAGCGGAGCGGAGGTGGCGAGCTCGGTAGGTGGGGGTTGAGCAGCTTGCTGCGATCCCGCACCCGATCAGTGATGGCTGTGCTGTGGTTGGCGGTGGGTGAGTGCCGAAGCGGAGCGGAGGTGGCGAGCTCGGTAGGTGGGGGTTGAGCAGCTTGCTGCGATCCCGCACCCGATCAGTGATGGCTGTGCTGTGGTTGGCGGTGGGTGAGTGCCGAAGCGGAGCGGAGGTGGCGAGCTCGGTAGGTGGGGGTTGAGCAGCTTGCTGCGATCCCGCACCCGATCAGTGATGGCTGTGCTGTGGTTGGCGGTGGGTGAGTGCCGAAGCGGAGCGGAGGTGGCGAGCTCGGTAGGTGGGGGTTGAGCAGCTTGCTGCGATCCCCCACCCGATCAGTGATAGCTGCGGAAGATGATCTCGGCGACGCAGCTCGGCTTCGCGGCGCCCTCGCATTCGAAGGTGAACTCCATGACCATCTGTACGCCACCGGCGATGTCGGTGACCTCGAGCAGTGTGACACCGAGCCGGAGTCTCGAACCCACCATCACGGGCGACGGGAAGCGGATCTTGTTGGCTCCGTAGTTCACGCCCATCGAGAAACCCGTGATCGTGACGACCTGCGGGTACAGCGCCGGACCGAGCGACAGCGTCAGATAGCCGTGCGCGATCGGGCCGCCGAACGGTCCGGCGTTGGCCTTCTCGACGTCGACGTGGATCCATTGGTGGTCACCGGTCGCTTCCGCGAAGAGATTGACCTGCTCCTGGGTGATCTCGACGTACTTGCTGTATCCCAGGTGTTCACCGACGAGGTTCTTGAGCTCGTCGGAACCGTTGATCGTTCGTGCGGGCATGTCTGCCAGCATGCCATCCGGCCTGCGGATGATACGAATACGACGATGACCGATGTGCTCACCGTCCACGCCGAGTCCCAGCCATCGAAGCTCGCCGTCGTCGATGATCGACCCGGCCGGCCCGTCCGCCGACTCACCTACGCCGAGTTGGAGGTGCGATCAAACGGGCTGGCGCACGTCCTGCGCGATCATGGTGTGTCACCGGGGGACAAGATCGTCTGGTGCGGGCAGAACTCGATCGGTGTCGTCGAGTTCGTGAACGCCGCTCGCAAGATCGGTGCAACCGCAGTACCGCTCAACTACCGCCTCTCCGACGAGGAAGCCGTGTATGTCACCGATCACTCCGACGCGGCGCTCGTGTACGTGGACGCTGCGTACGCTCCGCTCTTCGAGCGGATACGCCGCGATATCCCGAACGTGCGTCACGTGTTGGTGTTCGACGGCGACGCGCTCGACGGCATGGTCGCGTGCGACTCGTTCACGGCCTCGGCGCCGTCAGCGCCGCTGCCGCCACCTCCAGACGAGGACGGTGCCGGCGCCACGATGATCTACACGTCGGGCACGACGGGCAAGCCGAAGGGCGCATATCGTCGGCGACCGACCAACCCGGAGCAGACCGTCGCCATGGTCGGCTTCATCGGTTACCGACCTGACGACGTGTATCTCACCACGGGTCCGCTGTACCACTCCGGCCCGGGCGGATTCATGGCGATCGCGCTGGCGATGGGCCAGTCGATCGTGCTCCAGCACAAGTTCGACCCCGAGGACTGGTTGCGCCTGCTCGACACGTATTCATGCACGTCGACGTTTGCGGCGCCGACGCCGGTCCGGATGATCTGCAACCTCCCCGACGATGTCAAGCATCGCTACGACCGCTCGTCGATGCGCGTCATGATCGCCAACGCCGCACCGTGGAGCTTCGCCCTGAAGCAGCAGTACGTTGCGTCGTTCCCCGCGGAGTCGCTGTTCGAGGTGTACGGCTCGACCGAGCTCGGCGTCAACACGATCCTGCGACCCGAGGACCAGATGCGCAAGCCGGGCTCGTGTGGCAAGGAGGCGCCGATGGTCGAGATCCGCCTCTACGACGCCGATGGCAACGTCGTGACCGGAACCGGCCCGGATGCGACCGGTGAGCTGTTCGTTCGGTCGCCGTCTGTCTTCGCGGACTACTACAAGCAGCGCGACAAGTTCGAAGAAGACCATCGCGACGGCTTCCAGACCGTCGGTGACATCGCGTACCGGGACGACGAGGGTTTCCTCTACATCTGCGATCGCAAGAAGGACATGATCATCTCCGGCGGGATGAACATCTACCCGGCCGAGATCGAAGCCGCCCTGGAGCATCACCCGGAGATCTACGAGGCTGCCGTGTTCGGAATCCCGAACGATGACTGGGGCGAGACCGTGCACGCTGTCATCGTGAAGCGACCGGGTTCGAGGCTCGACGATGCGGGCGTGCAGGCCTTCGCCCGTTCACATCTCGCGAACTACAAGGTGCCCCGGTCGATCACGTGGTCCGACGAGCTCCCGAAGACCGGGTCGGGAAAGATCCTGAAGCGCGAGTTGCGCCAACCCTTCTGGGCCGAGCACGGCAGCAATGTCTGAGTCGGCGGTCGGTTTCCGCTCGGGCTTCATCACGTTCGTCGGCCGCCCCAACGTCGGCAAGTCGTCGCTCGTCAACACGATCTGTGGACGCAAAGTCAGCATCGTCTCCGACAAGCCCCAGACCACCCGTCACCGCATCATGGGGGTGCTCACCCGACCGGACGCTCAGTTCGTGTTCGTCGACACCCCCGGGCTGCACAAGCCCGTCTCTGCGCTCGGCGAGCGCGTCAACGCGACGGCGCTCGAGAGCACTGAAGACGTCGACGTCCAGTGCCTCGTTCTCGACGCCACCCAGCCGTTCGGCAAAGGCGATCGATGGGTCGCCGGCAAGCTGCACCTCCCGGGCGCGGTGGTGATCGTGAACAAGACCGACATCGCTACGAAGGACCAGGTGCTCGCAATGCTCGGGGCTGCTGCCGATCTGGGCGCCGAGGCCTACTTCCCGGTGTCGGCCGCGACGGGTGAGGGGATCGGCCCACTCATCGACCATCTCACCCGGCGACTGCCGGAGGGACCGCGCTATTTCCCGGACGACGAGGTCAGCGACATGCCCGAGGAGCAATACGTCGCCGAGCTCGTGCGGGAGCAGCTGCTCGCCGTCACGAGGGACGAGCTGCCGTACTCGATCGCCACGCGTGTGACCGAATGGGAGTGGCCCCGGGTCCGGGTCGACATTCTCGTCGAACGAGACAGCCAGAAGGGCATGGTGATCGGCAAGGGTGGCAGCGTGCTCAAGGAGGTCGGCCAGCGCGCTCGCGCCCAGATGCCCGCGGGTGTCTACCTGGAGTTGCGGGTCAAGGTCGACAAGGATTGGCAGCGCCGACCGGATCGCATCGAGCGACTCGGCTACTGAGCGTGGTTCGCTCCGTCGAACGCCACCAGTCGACCACTTCAGCCTGTCGACCACTTCAGCCTGTCGACCACTTCAGCCTGTCGACCACTTCAGCCTGTCGACCACTTCAGCCTGTCGACTCGCCGCCCTCGGGAACCGTGGTGGCGACGGTGGTCGTGGTGGTCGCCGGTTCGATCCCGACCACGAGCTCGGCGAAGTCCGAGTATGCCAGCTCCTCGCCCGGCTCGCTCGCGCCGCCGAGCGCCGGGACGTACACCGAATAGTCTCCGTCGTCGACCGTGAACCTGACGAAGCCGATGTTGCCCTGGTCGGCCGGCTGGAACGATGTCAACGTGAGCACGATCTGGGCGATCGCTCGCCGCTGCTCGCTGTCGGTCATCCGGTCGAGCACGGCCTCGTCGAGCGGCACGATTGCGGTGGCTCGGTCGACCTCGATGTCGCCGATCAGGCCGAAGCGGATGCTGCTCCGCAGGCCGAAGTCGGCGATACCGGTCGGCGACTGGAGCAGATCGGTGATCGTGCCGCTCGTGATCGGGGGCGGTCGCTCGATCGTGACGGGCTGCAGCTGATCGGAGAACCCGACCGTGTAGTAGAGCCGGATCGGCTCGAGCTCGGACACGATGGGCGTGGTGGAAGTGGTCGTCGAGTCGTCGACGACGACATCGTCCCCGGGCAACGTCGTGGTGGTCGTCGTGGTCGTCGTGGTCGAGGTGGTCGTCGTGTTCGCGATGTCGGAGGGAAGGTCCTCGTTCGCGTATCGGGTGACCTGCTCGTCAACGGGCAGGCTGCAGCCAGCTGCGAGCAACCCGACGGCACTGGCGACCCCAGCGATCAGGCACCGGGCGGGTGAGACCCTGCCGCTGGCACGAGCGTCGGCGGTCACTTCGAAACCCCGGCGTCGGTCGGGAGCAGGACGACGAATCGAGCTCCGCCGCCGGGACGATCCTCGACCCACGCCTCACCGCCGAGGGCAGCGGCATGCTCGGCGACCAACGCCAAGCCCAATCCGGTGCCGATCCGGTTGCGCGCGGCGCTGCCGCGTGCGAACCGTTCGAAGATCCGCTGCTTCTCGCTGGCTGCGACACCCGGACCTTCGTCCTCGACGGCCATCAACACGGCGTGCTTGGCCGGTGCAGGCTCGATCGTGATGCGGACCGGACCGCCGGCATGGTGGGTGGCATTGTCGAGCAGGTTGCCGAGGATGCGTTCGAATCGGACACGATCGACCACCGCGTGGCGTTTGGCCCGACGGTGCACTTCGATCGGGAGATCGCCGTAGCCGTAGCGTTGCGACACCCGGTCGCAGAGCTCGACCAGGTCGACCCGCTCGGTGTGAAGGTCGTGTGCCCCCGCTTCGAGGCGCGACAGCTCGAGCAGGTCGATCACCATGTCGTCGAACCGTCGGACCTGGCTCACGACGACGTCGAGCGCCTGCCGGGTCCGGTCGGGCAGATCGGTTCGACGAGCGTCCAGCACTTCCACGGCTGCCGTCAGCGCAGTGATCGGCGATCGCAGCTCGTGACTGACGTCGGAGGCGAATCGTTGTTCACGCTCGATCCGCTCCTGGACGGCGTCGGCCATCTCGTTGAACGATCCGGCCAGCCGATTGAGGTCGGGATCGTTCTCTGCGTCGAGACGCGCCCCGAGGGTGCCGGACGCGATCTCGCCGGCCGCGTCGGCGACCCGGGACAGAGGTCGCAGGAGTCGTCGACTCGTCGACCAACCGAAGAACGTCGCAACGATCGCGGCCAGGATCGCCCCGACCGTCAGCGCGGTGGCCAGGACGCGGAGGGTTCTTTCCGTCGTGTCGAGTGGAAACGCTTCCAGGTAGCCGACGTCCCACGCCCTGAGGTGGATACCGATGCCGAGCCAAGGTTTACCGTCCACATCGGTGAAGAGCTGCTGGCCCGAGGTGCCGAGCCGGACGGTGTCGACGAGCGGCTTGGGGAGATCGCCGTCGGATCGTCCCTGCCGCGACGACAGGGACCGCAGGCGTTCCGGGAATGACGGGCTCGTGAGCAGGACCGCGTAGCCGTCGGTCTCGGTGTCGATGTCCAACATGGCCAGTTCGATCGTTCCCTGGTCCTCGCCGAGGATCGAGTTGAGGACCGAGGCGTTCTCGATGGCGGCGACGCGTGCGGTGGCGATCCGCTGATCGAGCAGCGAGTTTCTGGCGAACAAGAAGGTCGCCACGGCCAACCCGATCCCGCCGATGAGCGCCATCGCCCCGAAGAACAGCGTGACGCGACTGCTCAGGGGGAGCGATCGGCGGCGTGCCATGGGCAGTAGTGTGGCACCCCTCACGGACGCGGCAGGCACCACGGAGGCCGGGTCGGCAGCTGCCAACGTGGTCGATCGCGGCGCGTTCACCTGAGGTTCGGAAGTCGGAGAGCGCCGCTGCCGGTGAGGCACCAGGGGGAGGAAGGCACCTCACCGGGGCAGCGTGAACAGCCATCATGGTGATCTGCGTCTGTGACGTGACGACACCCGAAGTGTGCGATTCCTGTAACAAAGCGAGCGAATTCGGTGTCAAATTCCCTGATAGTGGGGTTTTTCCCACATCGAGGGATCCGTGGCACACTGTGACCGCCGTGAACACCCTGCTCTTCATCGAGGACGACGACGGGATCCGTCTCGCGCTCCGCCTCGCCCTCGAGGACGAGGGCTACAGCGTTCACGAGGCCGTCGACGGTGCGCAGGGGCTCGAGGTGTTCCGCGAGCACGACGTCGATCTCGTCCTGCTCGATCTGCGCCTGCCCGACATGTCCGGCTTCGACGTGTGCCGGGCGTTGCGGGCCAGGAGCATCGTGCCGATCATCATCATCACCGCCCAGACCGACACCTACGACATGGTTGCCGGTCTGGAGGCAGGCGCCGACGACTACGTCACCAAGCCGGTTGTGCCGAAGGAACTAGCGGCTCGAATCCGGGCCTTGTTGCGCCGAGTCCACCTCCAGGAAGCGACGACGGCGCCGAAGGCGCTGAGGTTCGGCGACGTCGAACTCCGACGCGAGCAGGGCATCGTGCTCAAGGGGGGGACGGAGCTGAGCCTCACCAAGACCGAGTTCAGGTTGCTGTGCGAGTTCGCCGATCACGCGGGTGCCGTGCTGTCGCGTGATCAGTTGCTGGAACGGGTGTGGGGGTACGAGTACCTGGGCGACTCGCGCCTGGTCGATGCCCACGTCCGGCGGCTGCGGCTCAAGATCGAGGACACACCCGACGACCCGAAGCTGATCGTGACCGCCCGCGGCATCGGCTACCGGTTGATGGCCTGACCGTCACATTCGGGGTCTGACCCCGAATGTGACGGTCGGTCAGCTGGGCCAGACCGGAGGCCGCTTCTCTCGGAACGCGGCCATCCCCTCGAAAGCATCGGGTCCGCGAAACAGCTCATCGCTGAGCGACCGCATCTCGACGAAGGCCGTGGCCCGATCGAGCGTCGGGACCCGGTGCAGGAGGCGCTTCGTCTCGGCGACAGCGCGCGGCGCGCCGGCCCGGATGCCGTGACACAACGTGTCGACCTGGGACGCGACGTCGTCGGTCACGTGTGTCACCAGACCGATGTCGCGAGCCTCGCGGGCATCGAACTGCTCGCCGGTCAGCATTGCCGCTGCGATCTTGCCGGCCGAGACGCGTCGCAGGATCGGGACCGAGATGATCGCGGGAGCGACACCGATGCGAACCTCGGTCAGCGCGAACGTGACCGAGGCATCCACGACCACCAGGTCGCACGACGCCATCAGACCGATCCCGCCGGCGCGCACGGCTCCCTCGACTGCGGCGATGGTCGGGCGGTCGGTCTCCATCAGGCGCTCCATCACCTGCACCATCGGGCGGGAATCCGGTGCCCCCGAGCCGGCGGATCGCTCCTTCAGGTCGGCGCCGGCGCAGAACGCCGGCCCGTCGTGGCGAACCACGATCGCTCGTACCGACGATTCCTCCGCCTCGGTGATCGCCGCGCCGAGCTCGGCGATCAGTTGCATCGAGAGGGCGTTCCGGTTGTGCTGGGAGTCGAGCGTGATGCTGCCGATCTCGTCGGCGATCTCGAGACGGACGAGTTCGGCCATGTCCGCGACCGTAGTGGGACCGATCAGGCGTCGTCGTCGTGGAGCGAACGCAGGAAGGTCTCGACCTCCGCCCGATCGCGCGTGCGTTTCATGGGCGGCAGTGCGCGGACGATGTCCCACCGGTATCGCGCCGACCCGAGCCGGGAGTCGAGCACGGCGACCACTCCACGGTCGGTCGCGTTCCGGATCAGGCGACCGCACGCCTGCGCCAGCAAGGTTGCCGCACGCGGGACGTCGATCTCACCGAACGCCGCCGGGCCGAGCTGCTCGCGGCGAGCCGAGAGGAGGGGGTCGTCCGGCCGGGGGAACGGCAATTTGTCGATGACGACCAGCGAGAGGGTGCGACCGGGCACGTCGACGCCCTGGAAGAGACCGGTCGTGGCGAACAGGCAGGTCTCCTCCGATTCGGCGAACGTCCGCACCAGTGCCGGCTTCGGGAGGTCGCGCTGGGTCAGGATCGGCACGTCGACCTCGTCGCGCACGGCCTCGACGGCCGCATCCATGGCTGCCCAGCTCGTGAACAGCGCGAGGGTTCGTCCGCCCGCAGCCCCGATCAGGTGGATCAGTTCGTCGGCGACGGCGGGTCGGAAGTTCGGCGACTTGGGCGGGGGCAGGTGCATCGCGGAGTAGAGGACCGCCTGCTGCTCGTAGTCGAACGGGCTACCGACATCGGCCTCACTGGTTCGGTCTGCCGGCAGGCCGACTCGCCGGCTCAACGACGTCGGGATGGTCGCGCTCGTGAGGATCGCCGTCCGGGTCGCCCACACCCCGGCACTCAGCGTCGGCCCGACGTCGAGCGGCGCAATCTCCAGTCGCGGGGCGTCGCGGCTCCCCGAGACGAACGGGACGGTGCCGTCCCCGGCCCCGAGAGCGGCCTCCACCGACTCCAGGGTGCGCGTGATCATGCGCTGGGCGCGGAGTTTGCGTTGCTGGGCGTCGTCGATCCCGGTCTCGATCTTCTGGACCGCTTCGCCGACGCGTGTGAGGCGGAGTCGGGCCTCGTCGAGCGCGTCGACGATCGGTTGGGGGAGCGGGGTGGCGAGCCGCTGGTTCGTGAAGGGCGCCAGCGCATCGCGCACGAGGGACGCCAGGTCGGTGATCGAGCCGACGAGCTGGGGATCCTCCAGGAAGCGGCGAATCGTGGCGCCGACACTCACGAAGCGACCCGGAGCGATCGCGACGCCGACGGTGTCGCTCATGATGTCCTCCAGCACGTGTGCCTCGTCGAACACGACGACCTCGTGTTCGGGCAGGATCGCGCCGCCACTCCCGACGTGCAGCCCGTAGAGATGGGTGTTGACGACGACGACGTCGGAGGCCTGTGCGCGCCGACGCGCTCCCTCTGCGAAGCACTCCTGACCCATCGGGCACCGGTCGGCACCGGGGCACTCGTCGGAACCGACGCTGACGGCCCGCCACGACGCATCGCCAGGATTCCACGCGAGTTCGGCCTGGTCGCCCGTTCTCGTGGTACCTGCCCATTCGGCGAGCTTCTTGATCTCGAGCTGGGTGACGGCCGACATGTCGTCGAGTTCGAGGGATCCTTGGGCGGGGTCGTTGGTCTCCCGCAATCGTTGGAGGCACAGGTAGTTGCTGCGCCCCTTGAGCACCGCCCAGTCGACATCGATGCCCTGCTCGGCGAGCTGCGCAGACAGGAACGGGAGGTCCTTGGTGGCGAGTTGGTCCTGGAGCGCCTTGGTCGCCGTCGCGACGACGGTGCGCTTGCCCGACACGATCGCCGGCACGAGGTAGGCGAGGGTCTTGCCGGTCCCCGTGCCGGCCTGCACCACGAGATGTCGATCGTGTTCGATGGCTGCGGCCACGTGAGCCGCCATCTCCCGTTGGCCGGGCCGGTCCTCGGCCGCCGGGAGGGCTGCGGTCACGGCGTCGAGCGCATCGATCGCGACCGACCCGTGAGCGCTGTCGGTCATCGAACGAGGGCGATCGCGGCGTCGAGGTCGTCGGCACCGAAATCCGGCCACGCCGCATCGGTGAAGTGGATCTTCGATCCGGCGCTCTGCCAGAGCAGGAAGTTCGAAACTCGTTGCTCACCACTGGTGCGCACCAGGACGTCGACCGGCGGGAGCTCCGGGAGGTACAGGTGAGCATCGATCATGGAGGGTGTGATCGGCTCGCCGGCGGCCCGAACCGCCCGGACGGCGCTCATCAACTCGGCACGACCCCCGTAGTCGAACGCAACGGTCAGCACCATGCCGGTGTTGTCGGCCGTGTCGGCGATGGCCTTGCGAATCGCCCGCTGTACGTACTTCGGTGTGCGCGCCGACGGGCTGTCGAACGGGCGGCCGATCCACTGGATGCGCACGTTCAGCTCGTTGAGCTCCCGTACTCGCCCGAAGAGCTTCTCGTGAAGGCCGAGTATGTGGCGGACCTCGGCGCGTGGTCGCACCCAGTTCTCGGTCGAGAAGCCGAAGACGGTCAGCCATCCGACGTCGCGGGTCACCGCGATGCGAACGATGCGAGCGAGGTTCTCCTCTCCCTCGGTGTGGCCCGCCGTCCGAGGCAGATCGCGGCGGGCCGCCCATCGACCGTTGCCGTCCATGATGCATGCGATGTGGAGCGGTCGTCGGCCATCGGTCCGCGTGCGTCCGTTGGCCCCCTCGTTGGGTTCGATCTCGCCTGACGGGCTCGCCACAGAGCGTCCACGTTAGCGACCCCGGACGTGGGAGAATGGAGAGGTGAGTTCGTCGACCTCGATCGAACGCGACGCGGCCGACCGGCGCTGCAGTGCATGAACCGTCGGCGAACTCGTCGTTGCGACATGTGTTGGTCGTCGGGGGCACGCTGGCCGAATGGGACGCGTTGCCGGAGGACGTCTGGCTTCGTCGGGTCGAAGCACTGGGCTCGCTGTGCGCCGAGCTGGGTGTGCCGTGGTTGACGATCCGGGCGTACGAGCAGGGTCCCGGTCACGAACGTCTCGAACTACGGTCGTGGCGGCGCTCCGTCGACAGATGCGATGTGATCGTCGATCCGTGCGGCGACGGTCGCCAACGGTTCGCCGAGGCACTCCAGCGGCTCGATGCCGGTGACGAGGTCAACGAGGCCTCTGTCGCGGCGGTCCTCTACGAGCCGGCCGATTCCGAGCCCGACCTCGTCGTGGTGCTCGGTCCGCCCACCCAGTTGCCGCCTTCGTTGGTCTGGGAGCTGGCCTACGCCGAGCTCGTGTTCGTGCCGGTCGGCTGGACGGAGTTGGCAGCCGATCACGTGGCGGCGGCCGTGGCCGACTTCTCGGGGCGCCGTCGGCGCTTCGGCGGACTCGACGATCACGACGAGTACACCGACGAATACGCCGACGAGTGAATCGCTGGCCGGATCGCCGTGAGTGAGCTCTATCGAGACGTCGGCATCGTGCTGCGCACGTACAAGTTGCGCGAGTCCGATCGGATCGTCGTGATCATGACCGCAGAGAACGGCAAGGTTCGTGCGGTGGCGAAGGGCGTGCGCAAGACCAAGTCGAAGTTCGGTGCGCGGCTGGAGCCGATGAGCCATGTCCGACTGCTCTTGTATCGGGGGCGCGAGCTCGACATCGTGAGCCAGGCAGAATCGGTCGAGCCCCTGTCGCCGATGCTGTCGTCGCTCGACCGTGCATCGCAGGGCATGGCGGCGATCGAAGCGGTCGATCAGCTGGGCCTCGAACGCGAACCGAACCCTCGGCTGTACCGCATGGCGGTCGGTGTGTTGCGCACCATCGCCGAACGACCGGCACCGCTGAACATTCCGGCGTTCTACTGGAAGTTGCTCGCGGCCGAGGGACTCGAACCCCAGCTCGAAGCGTGCGTCCGATGCGGTGAGTCCGAGCCGGACACCCAACTCGTGGCGTTCGATCTCAACGAGGGCGGTGTGCTCTGTCGTACCTGTCGAACCGGTTCGTCGATCTCGCCGGCCGCACTCGGGATCATGCGCGATGTCCTCGGTGGTCGCCTCAACGAGGCGCTTGCCCTGGAGGAGTCCCCGGCGACCCACGAGGTCGGCGCGCTCGCGACGAGGGCGCTCGAGCACCACATCGAACGCCGTCTCAAGGCGGTCGCGATGTTCGAACGCCACTGAGTGCCGGTTCGCCTTCGATCTGTCGGCGGCGGACCAGCCCGCCGGCGGCAGGCAGGACGGGACGCGGGGAACGGAGGCTGGTGCCACGGCTCCGTCCCCCTAGCCTGAGCGACCTATGCCGGCAACCGAGCTCGATCAGATCGTCAACCTGTGCAAGCGCCGGGGGTTCGTGTACCCATCGGCCGAGATCTACGGCGGATTCCGATCGACGTACGACTACGGTCCGCTCGGCTCACTGATGCTCCGCAACGTGAAGGACGCCTGGGTGCGTTCGATGGTGCAGCAGCGCGACGACGTGGTGTTGATCGATGCCGCGATCCTCGGACCACCGCAAGTGTGGGAGGCGTCCGGCCACCTGTCGAACTTCACCGACCCGCTCGTCGACTGCACGAACTGCAAGAACCGGTTCCGGGAGGACAAGCTCGACGACCCGAACACGTGCCCGAGCTGTGGTCAGACCGGCACGTTCACCGAGGCTCGGCAGTTCAACCTGATGTTCAAGACCCAGGCCGGGCCGATCGCCGACAGTGGGGCCGACGCCTATCTCCGTCCCGAGACCGCCCAGGGGATGTTCACCAACTTCGCGCTGGTGCTACAGACGAGCCGCAAGAAGCCCCCATTCGGCATCGCCCAGGTCGGCAAGAGCTTCCGCAACGAGATCACACCACAGAACTGGATCTTCCGCACTCGCGAGTTCGAGCAGATGGAGATGGAGTTCTTCGTGCCACCCGACGATGGGCCCCGGTGGTACGACTACTGGTGCAGCGAACGGCTCAACTGGTACGTCGATCTCGGCATCCCTGCCGAGATGCTCCGCATTCGCGACCACGACGCCGACGAACTGTCGCACTACTCCAACGGCACGGCCGACGTGGAGTTCCTGTTCCCGTGGGGTTGGGACGAACTCGAGGGCATCGCCCAGCGCACCGACTACGACCTCAAACAGCACAGTGAGCACTCGGGGGAACGGCTCGACTATTTCGACCAGCAGGCCAACGAACGGTATGTGCCCCACGTGATCGAGCCAGCCGCGGGTGCGACTCGTACGATGGCGGCGTTCCTGCTCGCCGCCTACGACGAGGAGGAACTCGGCGAGGGTTCGAGCGACGACACCCGCACGGTGCTGCGCCTCCATCCACGACTGGCCCCGTACCAGGTCGCGGTGCTGCCGCTCTCGAAAAAGGACACGCTGACCCCGCTCGCCCACGACGTCCGCAAGCTGCTCAGCGACCGCTACATCGTCGAATACGACGAGACCCAGGCGATCGGGCGGCGCTACCGCCGCCAGGACGAGATCGGTACCCCGCTCTGTGTCACCGTCGACTTCGACTCACTCGACGACCGGGCGGTCACGGTGCGCGATCGCGACACCATGGAGCAGGTCAGGGTGCCCATCGACGAGGTCGCTGCAGTGATCTCCGACCGCCTGGGCTTCTGAGCTAGCTTCCCGAAGTGGCCACCTACCTCGACCGGATCCTCGCGGCGCACCGGGCCACCGCCGAGGCCGACACGCGATCGCTCGACGCGCTGCTCGAACGAGCCGCCGCTGCCGCTCCGACCCGCGGGTTCCGGGCGGCGCTGGAAGGCGGAGATCGACTCGCGGTGATCAGCGAGATCAAGCGACGGTCCCCCTCGAAGGGCGACCTCCACCGCGACCTCGACCCCGCCGTGCTGGCCCGACGATACGAATCGGGCGGCGCCGCGTGCCTGTCGGTGCTCACCGACGCCGAGTTCTTCGGTGGCTCTGTGGGCGATCTGCAGACGGCTCGGGCTGCGTGCAGCCTGCCGGTCCTGCGCAAGGACTTCACGGTGTCGCCGAACGATGTCGCCGACGCTCGACTGATGGGAGCGGACTGCATCCTGTTGATCGCCGCCGCTCTCGACACCGCACGACTCGTCGAACTGCACGTGCTCGCAGTCGAGCTCGGTCTGGATGCGCTCGTCGAGATCCACGACGAACGCGAGCTCGACGCAGCGCTCGAAGCCGACGCGACCCTGATCGGTGTCAACCAGCGCGATCTGGTCTCGTTCGAGGTCGACCACGAACGCGCGGTGAGGGTCGGCGGATCGATCCCTGACGGCGTGGTCAAGGTGGCGGAGTCGGGTGTGCGCAACGCTGATGACGCCCGCGCCCTTCGAGCGGCTGGTTACGATGCCGTCCTCGTCGGCGAGACGCTCGTCACGGCCGCCGACCCGGCCGCGGCGGTGGCGTCGCTGATCGGCTGATCGACCGACCCTCACGAAACGATCACCTCGTTCGCGAGCCGGGCCGGGTACCGTTCGTGCCGCATGTTCGTGAAGATCTGCGGGATCACCAACGAGGACGATGCCCTCTTCGCCGTCGCGATGGGTGCCGACGCAATCGGCTTCGTGTTCGCTCCGTCGCCGCGGCAGGTCGCACCCCAACTCGTCTACGACATCACCCGTCGATTGCCTCCCGAGGTCCTGACCGTCGGTGTGTTCCGCGACGAGCACCCTTCGCGGGTGATCGAGATCGCCAACCGGTCAGGTGTCAAGGCGGTGCAGCTGCACGGTCGCGAGACGCCCGAACAGACCGCCGAGGTGGCGGGCAGTGTCCGCTACGTGATCAAGGCGTTCGGCGCCGACTCGCCACAACTCCCGCTCGCCGATCGGTACGGCACCGACCTCGTGTTGGTGGACGCACCCTCGCCCGGCTCGGGCAAGCTGTTCGACTGGAGCCTCGCGGCCGAGGTACCCGATGGCCTGCGTCTGATCCTGGCCGGCGGCCTCGACGCCGACAACGTCGCCGATGCGATCGAGACGGTCGAGCCGTGGGGCGTCGACGTCGCATCCGGTGTCGAGGTGGCTCCGGGACGCAAGGATCCGACCAAGGTGCGAAGATTCATCTCGAACGCGCGTACCGCTGCACCCACCCCCTACCTCGGCCCGGACGAGCTCCCGTACGACTGGGCCGACGAGTGAGACGTCGATGACCACCACGGACAACTCGCCTGCGCCCCGATCGCTGACTTCCGGCCCCGATCGAGCGGGCCGTTTCGGCGAATTCGGTGGCCGGTTCGTGCCCGAGACCCTGATACCCGCCTGCTACGAGCTCGAAGCGGCGTTCGACGAGGCATGGGCCGACCCGTCGTTCCGCACCGAGCTGGCCGACGTCCACCGGCTGTACTCGGGGCGTCCGTCGATCCTGACCGAATGCCACAACCTCGGCGGTCAGCTCGGTGTGCGTCTGATCCTGAAGCGTGAGGATCTCAACCACACCGGATCCCACAAGATCAACAACGTCGTCGGCCAGACGTTGCTGGCCAAGCGGATGGGCAAGAAGCGCATCGTGGCCGACACGGGCGCTGGGCAACATGGCGTCGCCAGCGCCACGGCTGCGGCCCTGATGGGCCTCGAGTGCAAGGTGTACATGGGCGCGGTCGACGTCGAGCGTCAGGCGCTCAACGTCTTCCGGATGAAGCTGCTCGGTGCCGAGGTCGAGAGCGTGCAGAGCGGCAGCCGCACGCTCAAGGACGCAGTCAACGAGGCCATGCGCCACTGGGTCGCCTCGGTCGCCGACACCCATTTCTGCCTCGGATCCGTCGTCGGCCCCCACCCGTATCCCTACATGGTGCGCCAGTTTCAGAGCATCATCGGCGACGAGGCGCACGCCCAGTGCATCGATCTGCTCGGTGGGATGCCCGATGTCGTCGTCGCATGTGTGGGTGGTGGCTCGAATGCGATGGGGATCTTCACCGGCTTCGTCGACGAACCCACGACGCGCCTCGTGGGCGTCGAACCCGCCGGCGGGGCGGCGATCGGCCGCGGGGCACCGGGAGTCGTGCACGGGATGCGGAGCAATCTGCTGCAGGACGAGGTCGGCCAGGTCGAGGAAGCCGTGTCGATCTCGGCCGGTCTCGACTACCCGGGCGTCGGCCCGGAGCACTCCTATCTGGCGTCGATCGGCCGCGCCGAGTATCCGAACGTGACCGACGCCGAGGTGGTCGACGGCTTCCGGTTGCTCTCCGAGACGGAGGGGATCATCCCGGCCCTCGAATGCGCGCACGCGATCGCCTGGATCAAGCGGGAGGCCGCCGAACTCCAGGGTCAGACCGTCTTGATGAACCTGTCGGGGCGCGGCGACAAGGACGTCGCCCAGATGATGGACATCCTCGAAGGCGAGCTCTGATGGGCCGTCTCGAGGACGAGTTCCGAGCCAAGCGCGACGCCGGCCGCAAGCTGCTCGTGCCCTACGTCACCGGTGGATACCCGGGTTGGCAGGCTGCCATCAGGGCCGCCGCAGCGAACGGCGCCGACGCCGTGGAGATCGGTATCCCGTTCTCCGATCCGGTGATGGACGGCCCGGTGATCCAGCAGGCCTCGCAAGCGGCGCTCGATCTCGGTGTCACGCCGGCCTCCGTCCTCGACGAGGTGCCGGACCTCGATGTACAGATCCCTCTCGCCGTCATGACCTACTACAACCTGGTGCACCATCCGGGGCCGACGCGATTCGCGGAGAGTTTGGCGGCTGCAGGGATCGTGGCCGCGATCCTCCCCGATCTGCCGCTCGAGGAGTCGGGACCGTGGTGCGAGGCGGCCGACGGCGCCGGCATCGAGACGATCATGCTCGCCGCTCCGACCGCCCCGGACGAGCGGCTGCCGCTGGTGGCAGCGCGGGCGCGCGGGTTCCTGTACTCGGTCGGGCTGCTCGGGGTGACGGGTGAACGGGAGTCGTTGGCGGCCACGGCGACCGAACTCGCGGCGCGACTCAAGAGGATCACCGATCGTCCGGTCCTGGTCGGCGTCGGCGTGTCGAACGCAGCGCAGGCGTTCGAGGCAACGCGGGTCGCGGACGGCGTCGTCCAGGGTGCCTCGGTGGTCCGCCGACTGATGGAGGACGGGCCCGATGCGGTCGGCGACTACGTCGCCGAGGTCCGCGCCGCGATCGACGGCTGAGGTTTCGCCGAACGCGAGACGGGGGCCCGAGGGCCCCCGTCCGATGTTCCGGCACCACTGCCGGCACATCGTCGATGTCCTCCTCGACGATGCGCTGTCAGTCGTACTCGCTCGTTTGACCTGCGATGAGTCGACGACACGCTGTCGACACTCGACCGATGCTCGGTACGGGTCGCCCGTCGTCGCCGCACCCCGGCGGACGAGGTGCTGGTTCGACGGGCGTCCGTCGTCGGATCGCTCGGCGTCGGCCCGTGGGCCGGTACTCGTTCGGGCGGGCGGCTGCTGGGGACTCACACACGGAGGCGTCCGAATGTGCGAATCGTCCTGCGGCCGAGACCGTCCGGCAGGTGCTGATGGATCAGCACGGACGAACGTAATGCATGGGAGCCTCCTTCCGACCTGGGACAAACGGTCAGTGGGTACAGTAGCACTCTCGGTGACCCGGCTTGCCAAATCTCACATCATTCCTTGAGAATCACAGCGAGATCAGACGTTTCGTACGCTCTGGGTGATGGTGGCACCACGTTCGCGGAGCGTGATCACACGCTCCGCGCGAGGACGGCACATGAGCGTCGCCGGGTTCGCGCGTACAGTGGCGGCGTGCACCCCACCGATCTGTTGCCGCACCGTCCGCCGTTCCTCTTCGTCGACGAGATCGTCGAACTGGTACCCGGCCGATCAGCGCGGGCGATCTGGCGGTTGACGGGAGACGAGTGGTTCTTCTCGGGCCACTTCCCCGGCCGCCCGACACTCCCGGGCGTGTTGATGTGCGAAGCGATCGCGCAGGTCGGTGCGCTGGCCGTGCTCGGAGATGACCGGTTCGCCGGGAAGCTGCCGCTGTTCGGTGGGCTCGACCGGGCGCGGTTTCGGCGACAGGTCGGCCCCGGTGACGAGTTGGTGCTCGAGTGCACGATGGGGCGGATGTCGGCGCGTGCCGGCAAGGGGAGCGGGCGTGCGCTCTTGAACGGCGACGTCGCCACCGAGGCCGATCTCATGTTCGTCGTCGTCGACGCCTGACCGGCCGCCCGACGACGCGTGGCTGGTCAGGCCGGGGCGATGATGATCGACCCGTTGTGTCCGCCGAAGCCGAAGTTGTTCGACAACGCCGGTCCGGGCACCCAGTCGCGTGGCTCGCCGATCACGACGTCGATGTCGATGTCGTCGCCGAGCACCTTGGTGTTGGCGGTCGGGGGGATCTGCCGCTTCTCGATCGACAGGAGCACCGCAGCGGCTTCGAGCGCGCCGGCGGCGCCCAGCGCATGACCGGTGACGCCCTTGGTCGACACGACCGGCACGGTTCGCTCGCCGAACACCGCGGCGACCGCCGCCGCCTCCGCCGCGTCGTTGAGCGGTGTGCTCGTGCCGTGGGCGTTGATCTGTCTGATGTCGCCGGGAGCGAGCTCGGCGTCGGCGAGCGCCAGCCGCATGCAGGCGATCGCGCCGACACCGCCGGGCGACGGCGCGGTGATGTGGTGGGCATCGGCATTGCTGCCGCCCCCGAGGATCTCGCCGAGGATCGTGGCCCTGCGCGCGACAGCCGTCTCCCACTCCTCGAGCACGAACGCGGCCGCACCCTCACCCATGACGAAGCCGTCGCGTTCGGCGTCGAAGGGCCGACTGGTTCCGGTGGTCGACAGCGCGGTCATGTTGCCGAAGCCGGCCATCGCGGTCGGCGTGGCCGCGTGCTCCGAGCCTCCGGACACGACGGCGTCCGCCAGGCCCCAAGTGATCAAGCGGGCCGCATACGTCAATGCATGCGTGCCGGCAGCGCAGGCGGTGACGATCGTCTCGTTCGGCCCCTGGAGCCCGAAGCGCATCGAGACGGCCGCACCGGGTGCGTTGGCCATCATCATCGGAACGAGGAACGGTGACACCCGACGATCGCCCTTCTCGAGTCGGATCGCGATCTGTTCCTCCAGGGTGTGGATGCCGCCGACGCCGGTTCCGAAGATCGTGCCGATGCGCGGCGGATCGACGGTCAGTTCGCCGGCTTGCTCCATCGCCTCGGTGGCCGCGGCGATTGCGTACTGCTCGCTGAGGTCGGCTCGTCGGGCGTCTTTGGGGGAGCGGTAGTAGGGCGTCGCATCCCAGTCCTCGATCTCGATCGAGCGACCGACACCATCGAGGCCGGGTCCGAGTAGCCCGTTCCAGAATGCTTCCTTGCCGAGACCGCACGGGGCGACGACCCCGAGACCGGTGATCGCGACCCTCCGGCCCTGTCCCTGCATCAGCGGGCCTCAGAGCTTCGCAGCGACCAGCTCGTAGGCCTGGCCGACGGTCTCGATCCCTTCGAGTTCCTCCTCGGGAACCTCGACGCCGAACTCCTCCTCGAGAGCCATCACGAGCTCGACGAGATCGAGGCTGTCCGCGTCGAGGTCGTCACCGAATTTGGCGTCGGGTGTGACCTGGTCTTCGGACACCGACAGCACCTCGACGGCGCACTTCTGGAAGCGGGCGAACAGTTGTTGATCCAACGGATTGTCTCCTTGTCGTGAGGAACGCCACCAGTGTACGGAACCGGTGACGTTCGGGTTGTGTGTCTGGGTGAGTGAGAACCGTCAGGCTGTCAGTGGCCCATGCCGAGGCCGCCGTCGACTGGGATGACGGCCCCGGTGATGTAGGCGGCGTCGGGCGACGCCAGGAAGTTGACGACCCCGGCGATCTCGTCGGGAGTCGCGGCCCGCTGAAGCGGGACGGCGGCGACGATGTCGGCGAGACGATCCGCTCCGAGCGCCGCCGTCATGTCGGTCTGCACCGGTCCGGGAGCGACGACGTTCACCGTGATGCCGCGTGAACCGAGCTCGCGGGCGAGCGATCGAGCGAGTCCGACGAGTCCGGCCTTGGACGCCGCATAGTTCGCTTGGCCCGCGGCACCCAGGAGTCCGACCACCGACGACATCAGGATGATCCGCCCGGCGCGGGCCTTGAGCATGCCCCGTGCGGCACGTTTGGTGACACGGTACGACGCCGTCAGGTTGGCGTCGATGACGCCGGCGAAATCATCCTCGCTCATGCGCAGCAGCAGCCCGTCGCGGGTCACTCCCGCATTCGACACGAGGATCTCGACGGGTCGACCGAACTCGGCCTCGATGGCTGCGAACGCGGCCTCGACCTGCTCGGTGTCGGTCACGTCGCATTGCACGCCGAAGAAGCCTTCGGGTGGCGGCGACGAGTGGTAGGTGACGGCGACGTCGTCACCGCCTCTCTTGAATCGCTCGGCGCACGCCAGACCGATCCCTCGCGACCCGCCGGTGATCAGGACGACCCGAGCGCTCAATCGACACCTCCACCCCAGCGGAGCACACAGCTCGCCGCCGTCATGCCGTGGCTGGACGTGGGCTGCGCCCCCGGACCCCATCGACGATCGGCTCGCTGGCGCTCGCTCGCTCGGGCGGCATGTCGGATGATCGATGTGGGGCTCAATCGACACCTCCACCCCAGCGGAGCACACAGCTCGCCGCCGTCATGCCGTGGCTGGACGGGGGCTGCGCCCCCGGACCCCATCGACGATCGGCTCGCTGGCGCTCGCTCGCTCGGGCGGCATGTCGGATGATCGATGTGGGGCTCAATCGACACCTCCACCCCAGCGGAGCACACAGCTCGCCGCCGTCATGCCGTGGCTGGACGGGGGCTGCGCCCCCGGACCCCATCGACGATCGGCTCGCTGGCGCTCGCTCGCTCGGGCGGCATGTCGGATGATCGATGTGGGGCTCAATCGACACCTCCACCCCAGCGGAGCACACAGCTCGCCGCCGTCATGCCGCCACCGAAGCCGACGAGGAGGATCAGGTCGCCGTGCTGGATGCGGCCGGCTTCGAGCGCGTCGGCCATGGCCAGCGGAATCGACGCCGACGACGTGTTGCCGGTCCGGTCGATCACGATTGCGGCTCGCTCGATCGGGACGCCGAGTCGATCGCAGGCGGCCTGGATGATGCGGATGTTCGCCTGGTGCGGAACGACCACCTTGATGTCGTCACCCGTGACGCCGGCGTGCAACATCGACTTCTCGGCCGAGTCGACCATGATTCGAACCGCCCGCCGGAAGACCTCCTTGCCCTCCATCTGGATGGTGCCGCCCACGTCGGCACGCAGGATCGAGAGCGCCGAGCCGTCGGCGTCGAGGTCCCATCCGAGCAGCTGCCCGGGACCGTCGACCGACTCGATGACGACCGCACCCGAACCGTCGGCGAAGAGGGGCGCCGTGGTGCGATCGTCCCAGTCGGTGATGCGCGACAACGTGTCGGTGCCGATGACCAGCACGCGGTCGGCTCCCATCGCGATCAGTCCGTGCGCCGTCACGAGTCCGTAGACGAATCCGGAGCAGGCTGCGTTGACGTCGAACGCACCGCAGAAGAGACCGAGCTCGTTCTGGATGGCGGCCGCCGTGCCCCATTGATGATCCGGTGTGGTCGTCGCAACCACGAGCGCATCGATCCGTGAGGGTTCGAGGCCGGCCATCTCGAGTGCTTGGCGCCCCGACTCGGTCGAGAGGCCGACCGTGGTGCCGCCGATGCGGCGCTCGCGGATGCCGGTTCGACTCCGGATCCACTCGTCGCTGGTGTCCATGTTGGCGGCCAGCTCATCGTTGGTGACGATCTTCTCGGGCAGCGCGGTGCCCCAACCGGAGATGACGGCGCCGCGGGCGCCCGGACGTATCGCTGGCATGTTGGATCCTCCTGCGGCCCCTCAGTCGGTGCGGAGCCAAGCGATCGGTTGTCGTGACGTGACGCGTTCGGTGTCGACGGCGATGAAGCTCTGGAGCACGCCACGGAACGGTGATCGCACCTCGTGGTCGCCGACGTGACCGATCACGGTGCCGACGTCGATCTGTTCCCCGGAATCGACACGGACGGGCGTGAAGATACCGGCGGCGGGTGACACGACGAGCCGCTCGACCGCGAACAGGTGCTCGCCCTCGATGTCGGTCTTCGGTGCTGCGACGTCGCCGCCAACCCAGTCGAGGAGCTTGTCGAGATCGTCGGGTGTGGCGACCGAGATCGTGCGAGCGCCGTCGACACTCCGCTTGGCCATGCCGGTGAGCACACCGCCCGGGCCGAGCTCGGCGAAGTCGGTGACACCGAGCGACGACATCGTCTGGAGACCGTGCTTCCATCGGACGGGGCTCGCCAGCTGTGCCGACAGCAACGCGGTCCACTCGTTTCCGTGATCGTGGGGCTTCGCGTCGACGTTGGACACCACCGGGATCTCGGCGTCGCGGATGTCGGCCGCAGCGAGCGCGTCGCGCAGCCGGTCGCGGGCGGGTGCCATGAACGCAGTGTGGAACGCACCCGACACTTGCAGCGGCATGATCCTCTTGGCGCCGAGATCCTTGGCGTGCTTGCCGGCCGCCTCGACGCCGTCGGGGGATCCGGCGATCACCACCTGACCCGGCGCGTTGAAGTTCGCGACCCAGACCTCGGCATCGGCGAGATTGCACGCGACGTCGACCTGGTCGTCGTCGAGTCCGAGGACCGCAGCCATCGTGCCCGGGCGTTCGTTCCCGGCGTCGTGCATCGCGGCGGCCCGTTCGGAGACGAGCGCGATCCCCTCCTCGAAGCCCAGTGCGCCGGTTGCGGCGAGGGCCGTGTACTCGCCGAGGCTGTGGCCGGCGCAGAAGCTCGCCTCGATCCCCAATCGCTCGACCGCGTCGAGCACCATCAGGCTGGACACGAAGGTAGTGAGCTGTGCGTTGCGGGTGTCACGGAGCTCGTCGACGTCGGCATCGAGCAGCAGTGCTCCGACATCGCGCCCGGCGACCTCGTTGGCCTCGTCGACGAGTTCCCAGCTCTCGTGTTCGACCCATGGGCGGCCCATGCCTGGTCGCTGCGACCCCTGACCGGGGAACGTGAATGCGAGCATCAGGGCGAGGCTAGACGGTGCATCGAGGGTCTCTCGCGCTACCGGCGGGTAACCGTGAACTTTCCGTTGCCTGCAGGATCGACGCTGCGCTCGTGTGCGACATCCGCGTTCAGGCGCAGCCCGGTCGCGTACGCTCGGGCGCCATGAGCATGAGCCCACCTCCGCCTCCACCGCCGTCGTCTCCGCCTCCACCACCTCCGCCGCCGATGGGTGGCGCATCGATGGGTGGCGGTTTCGAGCCCACCTCGCCGGGTGGACAGCCGTTGGCCTCTGCCGGCATGCGTGTGCTGGCCCGCTTCCTCGACGGTCTGATCCTGGCACTCGTCTTCGGATCGATCATCGCAGCGATCGTGCTGAGCGGCGACGATTCGGCGGGTTTCGGTGGTTTCGGCGCGGATGCGAGTTTCGCTCGCGTCTACGTGCTCAACATCTTCACGGTCGCCATCGGATTCGTGTGGGACGCGGTGATGACCAAGCAGTTCGGCGGTACACCGATGAAGTTGGCCTTTGGCATGAGGGTCGTTCGGGCCGACAACGGCCAGCCCGTCGAGTGGGAGCACGCCATCAAGCGCTGGGCGCTTCCGGGTGCACTCGCGCTGATCCCGATCCCGTTGCTGCCCGGGCTCGTCAACCTCGTCATCGTGATCGTCAGCCTCGTGTTCATCTTCTCCAAGCCCCTGCGACAGGCCGTCTGGGACTTGTTCGCCAACACGATCGTGGTGTCGGCACGCTGATCCGGTCGACGGGTCGATCGGTGCGGGTTCGAAGGCCGAGACGCAGATAGCCTCACCCGCACGCCCCGGTAGCCCAACGGCAGAGGCAGCGGTCTCAAACACCGTCCAGTGTGGGTTCGAATCCCACCCGGGGCACCGATCCGACCGGTCCCCCTCGTTCATCGGGGCGTCGACGAGGCCGGGGCCGAGTTGCGGCCCGAGTTGCAGCCGAGTTGCGGCCGAGATGCGGCCGATTTGGTACCGAGTTGGGAACTCGTAACATCGTGACCTCGTAACATCGTGACAATGGGTTCGTGGCTCCTTCAGCGTCGGCTGTCGCAGAACGCAACGCGGCTCAAGTCGCTCCGGGCCGAACTCGCGCAGATCGACGAGCAGCTCGACGTGTTCGCCAGCGACGCCGACGACCAGGCGATCCGAGCTCTTGTCTCGGAGACGCCCGGGGCAGCGCACGAGGCCAACGACGCCCGGAAACACGCCGACGCGATGTCGCGCCACCGCGATCACGTCGTCGAGTCGATCCGTGAGCTCGAGCGCCGCCAGGACGAACTGCTCGACAAGCTGTCGGCGTCGCGCTGAGCCGGCTGCCTGGCGCCGCTCCGGACGGACTGCCACGGCGTCTGATTGAATGAGCACCCCGACGTGGTTCGGGTCGGAAAGGAACCAACGTGTCGCTGCGAGTCGTGATCGCCGAGGACGAAGCCATCATCCGGATGGATCTGCGCGAGACCCTCGAAGAGGAGGGGTACGACGTCGTGGGCGAGACCGGTCGTGGCGACGAGGCCGTCGAGCTGGTGCGCACGCTCCAGCCCGACCTCGCCGTGCTCGACGTCAAGATGCCGGGCATGGACGGTCTCGAGGCTGCCGGCATCATCACCGACGAGAAGTTGTGCGGTGTGTTGATCCTCACGGCGTTCAGCCAACGTGAGGTGATCGAGCAGGCGCGCGACGCCGGCGCGCTGGCGTACCTCGTCAAGCCCTTCCAGAAGAGCGACCTCGTCCCGGCGATCGAGGTCGCGATCGGACGGTTCCGCGAGCTCCGCAACCTCACCGGCGAGATCGACGCACTCGGGGAACAGCTCGAGGCGCGCAAGACCATCGACCGGGCGAAGGGGCTGCTCATCGACGAATGCAGCATGAAGGAAGCCGATGCGTTCGGCTTCATCCAGCGCACAGCGATGACCGAGCGCACGAAGATGCGCGACGTGGCCGAACGGATCCTCGACGGCTCGCTGCGCCCCGAGTAGCGCCAGGTGCCAAGCTGACGCCGTGGGTAGCTATCACCTGGTCGACGGGAACTCGCTGACGTATCGGGCCTTCTTCGCCCTACCGAGTGACATGTCGACTGCGAGCGGGCAGATCACGAACGCAGTGTTCGGATTCACCTCGATGCTCATCAACGTGATCAAGGATCACCATCCCGACGGCATGATCGTGGCGTTCGATCGCCCCGAGCCGACGTTCCGGCACGAGGCCGAACCCGAGTACAAGGCGCAGCGCGACGCCGCGCCCGAGATCCTTCGCCAGCAGATGGGTCTCGTGCGCGAGGTGCTCGAGGCGCTCGGCATCCAACAGATCGAGGCGCCCGGTTGGGAGGCCGACGACCTGATCGCGTCGCTCACGACCAAGCTCGTCGATCGGGGCGACGACGTCGTGATCGTGACCGGTGACCGCGACAGCTACCAGCTCGTCAGTGATCCCCACGTCAAGGTGCTCTACAACAAGCGCGGCGTCAGCGACTACGCGTTCTACGACGAAGCCGGCATCGAGGAGCGCACCGGGGTGACGCCGGCCCTGTATCCCCAGTACGCGGCACTCCGAGGCGACAACTCCGACAACCTGCCCGGTGTTCCGGGCGTCGGCGAGAAGACCGCCGCCAAGTTGATCAACAAGTACGGCGGCCTCGACGGGATCTTCCAACACGTCGACGAGCAGACGCCCAAGTTGGGCCAGAACCTGGTCGAGCACGAGGCGCGGGCTCGCAAGAACCTCGAGCTCATGATCCTCCGGCACGACGCTCCACTCGACTCGGTCGACTTCGACCAACTGGCGATCACGCCGAAGCCCGACGAGGTGCAGCGTCTGTTCGACTTCCTCGAGTTCCGAACGCTCGGCGATCGTCTGGCCGAGGCGCTCGGACCGAGCTCGGGGATCGAGTCGAGCGCACCCCGTGCGGAGCTCGTCGCCGAGGTCGAGGTACTCGCCGACGTCGCAGCGGCAGTCTCACTCATCAGTCGCCTCGACGTGATCGACCTCGCCGCGTCGTGGGAGGGTGAGCCCGGTCGGAGCGCGCTCGACGGCGTGGCGATCGTGATCGATTCGGCGACGTGCACCGTCGCGTGGCTGCCCGGCGCCCAGCTCCGCGACGACGCGGTGGCCGAGGTGTTGGGCTCGCACCACCACATCAGGGGACACAACGTCAAACCACTCATGCGTTCGATGCTCGAGGCCGATGTCGACCTGCGCGGCCTCTTGCTCGACACGGCGATCGCCGCCTACCTCATCGATCCCGCCGAGGCTCGCTACGAGCTCTCAGATCTGCTCGTGAAATTCACCGAGTTCGGGCCACCGAGCGACGATGCTGCGTCCTCCGGCCAGCTCGACCTCGACGGAACGGCGCTGACCCCGGCGGAGCGGGCCGGACGCGACGCTCTCGCCGTCCATCACATCGCCGGACCGATCGAGGCGAGCCTCGACGCCCACGGGATGGCCGGGCTCTATCACTCGATCGAGAACCCGCTCGTCCGGGTCCTCGCCAAGATGGAGCACGTCGGTGTCGGTGTGGACGCTGACACGTTGCGCTCGATCAACGAGCGTCTCACGGCCGAGGTCGAGTCGCTCGCGTCGGAGCTCCGCGAGGTGGCCGAGCACGACGACCTCAACCTGAACTCGCCGACCCAGCTGCGAGCTCTGTTGTTCGACGAGAAGGGCTTGAGTCCCCAGGGCGTCAAGAAGACGAAATCGGGATACTCGACCGATGCCCAGACGCTCGAAAGGCTCAAGGACCAGTGGCCCGAGTTCATCGTGCCGCTGCTCCGCCATCGTGAGGTCGAGAAGCTTCGGGGTACCTACGGCGAGGGCCTGTTGCACGAGGTCGCCGACGATGGTCGCATCCACGCGACGTTCAACCAGACCGTGGCACGGACGGGGCGCCTGAGCTCCGATCAGCCCAACCTGCACAACATCCCGGTTCGCAGCGACGAGGGCAGAGTCTTCCGGACGGCGTTCGTGCCGTCACCGGGCCGATCGCTGCTCGTCGCCGACTACAACCAGATCGAGCTTCGCTGCATCGCCCACCTCGCGGCCGATCCGGGTTTGATCGAGGCGTTCACGAGCGGTCAGGACATCCACAACGCCACGGCGGCGAGAGTGTTCTCGGTCGAGCCGGGTGACGTCACGCTCGACCAGCGGTCGAAGGCGAAGATGGTGTCGTACGGTCTTGCCTACGGGATGGAGGCCTACGGGCTCGGACAGCGGCTCGGTATCCCCACCGAAGAGGCGACGGTGATCCTCGACGCCTATTTCGAAGCATTTCCCAACGTGAAGGCCTACATGGATGCCACCGTGCAGGAGGCCCGCAAGAACGGCTACACCGAGACTCTGTTCGGTCGCCGTCGCCCGATCCCCGAGTTGCTCAATTCGAACTGGCGGATCCGTCAGGCGGGGGAGCGGCAGGCGATGAACGCCGGCATCCAGGGTCTCGCGGCCGACATCTTCAAGGTGGCGCTGGTGCGTATCGACGAGGCGCTCGAACGAGAGGGGCACGACAGCGAGCTCGTGCTGCAGGTCCACGACGAGGTCATCGTCGAGGTGACCGCGCCCGAGCGCGAGGTCGTCGGGGATCTCGTCGTCGATCTCATGAAGGGGGCCGCTGCGCTCGATGTCCCGCTCGAGGTCAATGTCGCCTGGGGATCTACCTGGGCCGCTGCCAAGAGCTGATCGGTCGGCCGACCACCGGACGCGGTGGCCCTTATCGGCTCGCGACGACGAGGCGGTTCCGGCCCGAATTCTTGGCGTTGTACATGGCGGCGTCGCTCTGTCGTATGAGGTCCTCCATGTCGGTGACATCGACCGACGGGAACGAGACCGCACCCAGACTGACGGTGACCCGGATCTCGACGGCCGATTCGGTGACGACGATCGATTCCACGACCTGCCGTATCCGTTCTGCCAGGTTGCGGATGTCGACGTCGCCGGCACCCGGGAGTACGGCGAGGAACTCCTCGCCCCCGTACCGCATCAAGGTGTCGCCCTCGCGGAGCACGCGCTTGACGGCATCGGCGACAGCCTTGAGGACGAGGTCACCCGAACGGTGGCCGTAGGTGTCGTTGACCGCCTTGAAGTGATCGATGTCGAAGAGCACCACGCCGAGCGGTTCCTTCGATCGAATCGTCCGACTGAACTCCTGGCTGAGTCGCTCCAGGCCGAATCGTCGGTTGTACAGCCCGGTCAGTGGGTCGACCGCGGCGACGCGCTGGAGGCGCTCGTGGCTCAACGCGTTGTTGAGTGCGACCGCGAAGTTGGGGAGGAGCTGCTGAACGAGTTGGTGGGTGTCGTCGCCGATCGGTTGGGTTGCGGCCAGTACGACGACACCGATCGGAACGAGCCGGATGTGGAGCGGGTAGGCCACGATGGACCGCGGTCGGAACGCCACAACGCCTCCGTCCAGGCGAACGTCGTCGGGGAGTTCGAGCTTGATGACGTCGAGCGTGCGGTAGCAGCGCTCGACGAGTTCGCTCGTGGCGAGCTCGGAGGCGTCGGCGATGCCCTGCGAGGCGACGGTCTCGAGCTCGCCGTCGCGCACCACGCAGAGCGCCGACGCCGTGAAGTTGCCGGATGATGTCAGATCGCGCAACGCGGCGTCGACCAGCGGCACGATCTCGATGTGCGACGACAACGTCATCGCGAAGCGCCGCGCGGCCTGGGTGGCGCGCTGGGAGGCGGCGAGCGCCTCGACGAGGTGGTTGAACGATGCCGCTGCGGCGCCGAGCTCGTCGTCGGAATCGACGGGGATCGAACACCGCTCCGGCGTGCACGCATCGGCGTCGTCGGCATAGGTGACGCTTCGAAGCGTCATCTCCACGTTCGACATCTTCGAGCGCATGAATTGCAGCCGCGACCGCACGACGACGCGTGACAGGAACTGGTTCGTCGCGCCGACCACCAGACCGGCGCCGATCGTGGCGACGAAGAATCGGGGCGTGAGCACGTACTGCTCCGGTACGCCGAGGGCGACGACGAAGAACGGGAATGCGAGCCCCATCACGAGACCGAGCCCGGACATCCAGAGGGCGAGGTCCGTGAAGACCCGCTTCGTCAGCCGGGGGAGCACCTGGCGGAGTTCGGCGGGCGCGGTCGTTCGCGGTTCGGCTGGCCGGTCTGTGATCGCATGGATCGAGTCGTGGTACGACATGACTTCCCATCGGCATCGCGTCGACGCGACGTGAGCGGACATCGGGCGACCGGGCGGTCCGGCTGTTGCCGCTCGACTCGTACCGCGGATCAGTGCGGTGTGGGGACCATGCCCGACGGCGACGGCGTACCGATCGGTCGATCGGTGTTCGCCGGTGACGCCGACACGTGTCCGAGGTCGGGCCCGACCAATCGGTCCAGCAACCAGTTCGGATCCCACTCGTGCGCCCAGCGAATCAGGTCGTGGAGCGCCACGGGCCGGCTCACGAGGAATCCCTGCATCTCGCGACACCCGAGTCGGGCAAGCGTTCGTAGCGTCGGCTCGTCCTCGATTCCCTCCGCCACGGTGGCGAGCCCGAGGTCGCGCGCGAGGTTGATCGACGCTCGGACGATCGCTTCCGCGCTGTCGTCGGTGGTCAGCCGCCCGATGAAGCTGCGGTCGATCTTGAGGTCGTCGACGGGCAGTCGGTGCAGGTGCTGCAACGACGAGTAGCCGGTGCCGAAGTCGTCGATCGCGACTCGGAGCCCGAGCACACGCATCTGACTCAACGCGGAGACGCTGGTCTCGAAGTCGACCACCATCGCGTCTTCGGTGATCTCGACCGTCAACGCATGCGGTTCGATCGCAGCGTCCTGCAGCAGCTGCTCGAGTTCACTGACCAGTGTCGGATCGAGCAGGTCCCGGGGCGTCAGATTGACCGCGATCGGGATGTCGAGCCCGGCTGTCCGGAACGTCTCAGCCGCTTCGATGGAGCGACGGACGACCAGTCGAGTCAGCTTGCCGATCAGACCGGCCTGCACGATCAGGGGGACGAACTCGGCCGGCGAGATCGGGCCGTGTGCTGGGTGCGTCCATCGAACCAGCGCTTCGGCCCCGGTGATCCGACCGTCCTGCAACGACACCTTGGGCTGGAAGTGGACGAAGAAGTCGTCGTTCTCGAGCGCAGCACTCACCGACAGGTACAGATCGAGTCGTCGCGGAGCGTCGGCATCGAGCTTGGGTTGGTACCACACCACACCGAGCTGATTCCGCTTCGCCTCGTACATCGCAGTGTCGGCTCGGTGGAGCAGGGTGTTGCTGTCGCCGCCCTGTGTCGGCCAGATCACAGCCCCGAGGCTGGCGCCGATCTCGAACGTGATCCCCTCGAGCTCGACCTTGGTGGTCAGGACGTCGCGGAGGCGGTCGACCCTCTTGAGCAGCTCGTTCGGATCGTTGGGGTCGGCGGAGACGAGGGTGACGGCGAACTCGTCTCCGCCGAATCGAGCCACGATGTCGGTCGACCGCGCGACGGTCTGGAGTCGATTGGCGACCTCGATCAGGAGTCGATCGCCCGTCTCGTGGCCGAGTGAATCGTTGATCTCCTTGAATCGATCGAGGTCGATCATGACGACAGCACCGCTCAGACCGCGCCGTGCCAGATTGGCGGTCAGCCCGATCTCGAAGCTCAGCCGGTTGGGCAGCCCGGTGAGGGCATCGGTGCGGGCCTGGCTCTCGAGCCGCCCGACCAGATGGTCGTTGGAGAGACGCGAGCTCAGCGTGTTGGCCAACGAGGCGAACAGCCGGAGCTCGTCGGCGACGAACTCGCTCCGCATACCGAGCCGGTCGCACACGAACAGCACGCCCTCGGCGTCGACCTCGCTGAGCACTCGAACTGCGATCACCTTGCTCGCACCGAGGCGGTCGAGCACGTGGCGAGCCTCCTCGCGGGATCGTCGTCGTCGAGTTCCGTGACGGCTGCGTCGTCGAGCAGATCGATGAGCATCCGGGCGAGCGGTTCGGGGGGAAGGTCCTCGAACGTGTCGTCGACGAGCACTCGCATGGTCGAGTCGTCGTCGTCGTGCTTGCCCAGGACCGCCAGGCCCGCCGATCGCGCCCGCATGATCTGCACCAGCTCGACCAAGCCGGTGTCGAGGGTCCGGGCGCCGCGCTCGTTGGCGAGCGAGTGGGTGAATGTCAGGAGCTGTTGCAGATCCCGGAATCGCTGTGCGAGCTGCCCGCTGTTGCGCAACAGCGCCCCGACACCGATCAGGGGCACGAAGGCGTAGATGGCCATGTACGGGCTGGAGTGCGATGCCGACAGGGCCGTCACGGCGAACGTTCCGGCGAGCACCGCGAGGATCTGTGACTGGCCGACGTTGGCGAACAGGCTGGGTCGAAACTTGGCGTCGACGGCCATGATGACCAACGGAACGGCGAACAGGCTCAGCAACTCGGCCGCGACGACGGCACCCAGGGGGACGATCCACTCGATCGGTCGATCCGGGAGGCGTTCGCCGAGCGACGCGCGCACCAGGAGACCGGCGAGACCCACCTGCGCCACGAACAGGCACGCGTTCCACGTCACCTTGATCGGGTTCGAGTTGCGGATCCACAACAGGGTGCCGCCGCCGCCGAAGATGTAGGCGGCGAGCACGAGCGCTGGGCTGGTGTAGAGCAACCCGAACATCAGCGGGATGCACGCGAGCGAGAGCGAGTGCGACTCCTTTCGGATCTCGACGTGTAGTGCAGTCGCCTCTGTCAGCCCGAACGCGATGACGAGAGCGAAGAAGGGCAGCGCCCACGCCCGGTCCGGGACCTCGGTCCACGATGGGGTCAAGAGGAGGAGGACGGCGCCGATCGCCGCCAGGACCGCGGCGTAGGTGAGGACACGGACCGATGGTTGGACGCGGCTGATCAGGTTCGGGTGTATGTCGGGCATGTGTGCCGCATCCGTCGGTTGCATGTGCTCACCTCCTCGTGCTCCCTATCGGCCGGTCTGGCCGCTGAGTTGATTCACCGAGTGTTCAGGACCAGGTGCTGCCGGACCAGGTGCTGCCGGACCAGGTGGAGCCGGACCAGGTGCTGCCGGACCAGGTGCTGCCGGACCAGGTGCTGCCGGACCAGGTGCTGCCGGACCAGGTGCTGCCGGACCAGGTGCTGCCGGACCAGGTGCTGCCGGACCAGGTGCTGCCGGACCAGGTGCTGCCGGACCAGGTGCTGCCGGACCAGGTGCTGCCGGACCAGGTGGAGCCGGACCAGGTGGAGCCGGACCAGTCGTCGGTGCCGTTCCAGGCGGTCGCTGCTTCGCTGGCCTTGACCCATGCTTTCGGGTCCCATTTGGCGCCGGTGACGGTGTACTCGCCGGAGAGCTTCTGGCCGTTGATGGTGACGTGGTCGGTGCCGCGTGATGCTTCGAGTGAGCCGAGTCCGGTGGCCGGTGTCCAGGATTGTGTTGCGGTCGGAGTGGTGGCGCCCATCGCGGCGGCGAGGTTGATGACCCCGTTGCCCTTGATGATGTCGAACTGGAAGGTGCTGGTGGCAGTGGTGGTGAGGAGTTGTTTGACCTGGTCGGGGGTCAGTTCGGGTCGTTGTTCGATCAGGAGTGCGGCGGCGCCCGACACGACAGCGGCGGCTTGGGAGGTGCCGGAGCCGAGGAACAGTCGTGGGTCGTCGGCGACTCGGCCGCCGGGGTGTTGGGTGTCGATGCGTGAGCCGGGGTCGCGCAGGCTCATGATCGACACGCCGGGTGCCAGCACGTCGGGGTTGCGTTTGCCGTCGCCCGATGGTGCCCAGATCGGGTTGATCCAGCCGTACTTGGGGTGGAGTTGGGCGGCCGACACGGCGAGCACGTGGGGGTTGGTGGCGGGGCTGGCGAGCCCGAACGCTCCGATTCCTTCGTTGCCGGCGGAGACGACGACGACGATGCCGTGTCGCCATGCGTTCTCGACGGCTTTGGAGAGGGGGTCGAGGACGGCGGATTGGGTGCCGTTGGTGTTGTAGGAGAGGTTGAGGACTCGGATGTTGAGTCCGTTGGTGGTGCGGTTCTGGACGACCCAGTCGATCGCGGCGATGACTTGGGAGACGTCGACGGCGCCGGTGTTGTCGGCGACTTTGACGCTGACGATGCGGGCGTCGGGGGCGACCCCGATGAAGTCGCCCGCTCTGGGGTGGAGGGGGTCGGCGTCGGGGGTGCGGCCGGCGATGATGCCGGCCATGTGGGTGCCGTGGCCGTAGGTGTCGAGTCCGGCGACGGCGTCGATGTTGCCTTCGAAGGACAGATCGGGTCCGACGAAGACGTCGGTGGTGGAGAACTCGGTGATCGGGGCGATGCCGGTGTCGATGACGGCGACGTCGACGCCGTCGCCGGTGTAGCCGGCGGCCCACATGTCGTCGGCACCGATCTGGTCGACCACCGCCGCCAGGCTCGTCGGCCCGGCCGCAGCAGCGAGCTCCTTGGACATCGCGTCGAGCGACGCCGTCACTCGACTCACGAATGACGAAGCCGTTGTTGCAGCCGGAACCGACGACGTCGTCGCGGCTGCCGACTTGACCACCGACTCATCCTTGGACGGCGCGTTCTTGGACTTCTTGTTCTGTTCGCCGCCCTTGGTGCTGGTGGGGGCCGGGACGGTCGTGGTGGTCGTCGATGGTGGAGCCACCAGCGCAGTGGGAGCCTTGTCGCCCTTCTTGTCCTTGTTGCCCTTGGCGGCGACCGTGAGCCCTGGGCTGAGGGCGAGGAGGACGGCCGAGAGCGCGACGGCCGCACAGCGGTTCGTCTTGGTGCGTCGTGTGATGTTCATGACCAGTTCAATCCTGACGGTCCGAGACCGGACCAGGTGGCGCCGGACCAGGTCGCACCGGACCAGGTCGCACCGGACCAGGTCGCGCCGGACCAGGTCGCACCGGACCAGGTCGCACCGGACCAGGTCGCTCCCGACCAGGTCGCCCCCGACCAGAGGCCGCCGGACCAGGTGGCTCCGGACCAGGTGGCTCCGGACCAGGTGGCTCCGGACCAGAGACCGCCCGACCAGGTCGCTCCGTTCCATGTCCCGCCCGACCAGGTCGCGCCGAGAGCGACCACGGGCTCGTTCGATTGCTTGTTCCGATTCGCCTTCGCATGCCGCTGCTTGCCGGCCTTCGGGGCGTCCTTGGTGTGCTTGACGGTGTCCTTGGGGTCGATCCGACCGTGTCCTTCGACCTTGACTTGCTTCGACAGCTCGCTCGCTTCCTCCTCGAGGAGGAACTTGACCTGGTCGGGTGTGAGCGACGGGTAGCCCGACAACATCGCGGCGGTGAACCCGCTCACTACGGCCGCCGCCTGCGAGGTGCCCGATCCGACGAAGTACCTGTCGTTGACGCGCGCCGTCGGGTGCTTCTGGTCGAGCATCGAGCCCGGGACCCGGAAGCTCATGATCGAGCGGCCGGGAGCGACGATGTCGGGCTGGCGGTACTCGTTGCCGCCCGAGCTCCAAGCGGGGATCGTGTCCTTCTTGCCGGACGACTCGTACGATTCCGTGGCGCCCACGGCGATGACGTACGGTGAGACCGCCGGGCTGTCGATCCCGCCCACCCCGTTGCCGCGGTTGCCGGCGGCTGCGACGACGACGATCCCGGCGTCCCATGCTCGTTCGACCGCGATCGAGAGCGGGTCGCCGGCGGTGCTCGTGACCCCCGCGACGCCGAGCGAGAGGTTGAGGACCCGGATGTTGAGTCCGTTGTCGTTCTTGTGTTCGATGACCCAGTCGATGCCGGCGATCACCTGGGCGATGTCGGTCTCGCCGGTGGCGCCGGCGACTTTGACGCTGACGATGCGGCTCTCGGGTGCGATTCCGCCGACGCGGTCGCCGTCATTGCCGGCGATGATGCCGGCGAGGTGGGTGCCGTGGCCGAAGGTGTCGAGGTTGGCGAGGTTGTCGAAGCCGCCCTCGTTGGAGAGGTCGGGGCCGTACAGGATCTTGCCGGGCTGGTGCAGGCCCTTGACGGGCGTCACGCCGGAGTCGACCAGCGCCACGTCGATGCCCCGGCCAGTGAATCCGTTCCCGGCGTATTCCTTGAAGGACTCCTCGGTGATGAGCGACAACGGCACCGGACTCCCGGGTTCGATCTTGGTGCCGGCGAACGTGACTGGTCCGCTATCGGCCAGGGCCGACGTTTCGTCGCCGGTGTGGTCGACACCGACGCTGGCGACCGAAGCCGTCAAGACGCCGGCGAGCGCCATGGCGGCCGCGGTCCAGCGCAAGCGCGCCGTGCGGCGTCGCCTCTTGCTCTCGTTGGTCGTCGCCCTGCGGCTGACTCGTTGGATTGCCATCGTCGTTCCGTTCGCCTCGTGGTTCGTCTGCTGTAGCGGTGTTATCGGTTGGTGTATCGTCGGTCCGAAGACACGACTTCACTCAATGTCGACTCAAGTCGACGTCGTTGCCGTTCATCGTGTGGATCCTCAGACCCAGCCGTTGCCGGACCAGGTGGAGCCGGACCAGGTGCTGCCGGACCAGGTGCTGCCGGACCAGGTGCTGCCGGACCAGGTGCTGCCGGACCAGGTGCTGCCGGACCAGGTGCTGCCGGACCAGGTGCTGCCGGACCAGGTGCTGCCGGACCAGGTGCTGCCGGACCAGGTGCTGCCGGACCAGGTGCTGCCGGACCAGGTGCTGCCGGACCAGGTGGAGCCGGACCAGTCGTCGGTGCCGTTCCAGGCGGTCGCTGCCTCGCTGGCCTTGACCCATGCTTTCGGGTTCCACATGGCGCCCGCGACCGTGGACTCGCCCTTCAGGACGGTGCCGCCGATCGTGACGTGGTCGGTGCCGCGAGCGGCTTCCAGGGAACCGAGACCGGTCGCCGGTGCCCAGGACTGGGGCGTCCCGTCGACCCCGGCCGTCAACGCCGCCGACAGATTGATGACGCCATGGCCGTCGAACCGGGCCTGGTTCTCCGTGTCGGTGGCGGTGTCACTGAGGAGATGCTTGACCTGGTCGGGGGTCAGGTCGGGTCGTTGTTCGATCAGGAGGGCGGCGGCGCCCGACACGACAGCGGCGGCTTGGGAGGTGCCGGAGCCGAGGAACAGTCGTGGGTCGTCGGCGACTCGGCCGCCGGGGTGTTGGGTGTCGATGCGTGAGCCGGGGACACGCAGGCTCCGGATCGAGACCCCCGGTGCCGACACGTCGGGATTCCGCTGACGGCCCTGTGAAGCCCACCTGGGGATGATCCACTCACCGCCGTCTTCCCACTCGGCGGCCTGGACGGCGATCACGTAGGGGTTGGTGGCGGGGCTGGCGAGCTCCTTGGCGCCGCGGCCTTCGTTGCCGGCGGAGACGACGACGACGATGCCGTGTCGCCATGCGTTCTCGACGGCTTTGGAGAGGGGGTCGAGGACGGCGGATTGGGTGCCGTTGGTGTTGTAGGAGAGGTTGAGGACTCGGATGTTGAGTCCGTTGGTGGTGCGGTTCTGGACGACCCAGTCGATCGCGGCGATGACTTGGGAGACGTCGACGGCGCCGGTGTTGTCGGCGACTTTGACGCTGACGATGCGGGCGTCGGGGGCGACCCCGATGAAGTCGCCCGCTCTGGGGTGGAGGGGGTCGGCGTCGGGGGTGCGGCCGGCGATGATGCCGGCCATGTGGGTGCCGTGGCCGTAGGTGTCGAGTCCGGCGACGGCGTCGATGTTGCCTTCGAAGGACAGATCGGGTCCGACGAAGACGTCGGTGGTGGAGAACTCGGTGATCGGGGCGATGCCGGTGTCGATGACGGCGACGTCGACGCCGTCGCCGGTGTAGCCGGCGGCCCACATGTCGTCGGCACCGATCTGGTCGACCACCTCGACCAGCGTGGTCTCGCCAGGCGTCGAATCGACGGGAGCGATTGCGGACGGTGGGGAGGCCGGCGTGGCGCTCTCCGTCGACGTCTGCCCAGCTTTGTTGGGGCCGGCGAGGGCGGTCAGCCCTGGCGTGAGGGCGATCGCGAGGGCCGAGATCGCAACGGTGGTGACTCGGTTCCGTGAGGAGCGGCGTGCGTTCTTCATGACCAACGCTCGCCGGACCAGGTGGCCCCGGACCAGGTGGCGCCCGACCAGGTGGCGCCCGACCAGGTGGCGCCCGACCAGGTGGCGCCCGACCAGGTGGCGCCCGACCAGGTGGCCCCCGACCAGGTGGCCCCCGACCAGACGCCGCTCGACCAGGTGGCGCCCGACCAGGTGGCGCCCGACCAGGTGGCTCCGTTCCACGTGCCGCCGGACCAGGTCGCGCCGTTCCACGTCCCGCCCGACCAGGTCGCACCGGAGGGTGCGGAGGCACCGGGTGCGCCAGAGTTGGGGAGTGCCGCTGGGTAGGTCTGCTGCGGGGCATCGGCGGCGTCCTTGTAGGACCGAATCGCCTCCTTGGGGTCGAGCTTGCCGTGGCCGTCGACCTTGGTGCCGCTGGCGATGTCGCGCGCTGTCTCCTCGAACAGGTACTTGACCTGATCGTTGGTGAGATCGGGGTAGCGGGACAGCATGGCGGCGGTGAAGCCGGTGACGACGGCTGAGGCCTGCGACGTGCCGGAGCCCAGGAAGTAGCTGCCGTCGACCCGTGCGGACGGGTACGTCTGATCGAGCATCGAGCCCGGGACCCGGAAGCTCATGATCGAGCGGCCAGGCGCCAGCACGTCCGGCTGGCGGTGGTTGTTCCCGCCGGAGGTCCATGACGGAACGAAGTCCTGTGCGCCGGAGGAGTCGTAGGACTCGATCGCACCGACGGCGATCACGTAGGGCGACACAGCCGGGCTGTCGATGCCTCCGTGGTTGTTGCCGCGGTTGCCCGCGGCGGCGACGACCACGATGCCAGCGTCCCATGCCCGCTCGACGGCGGCCGAGAACGGGTCACCCTGGTTGGTGGGGACACCGTCGATGCCGAGCGAGAGATTGAGGACTCGGATGTTCAGGCCGTCGTCGTTGCGATGCTCGACGACCCAGTCGATGCCCGCGATGACCTGGGCGATATCGGTTTCGCCGGTGGCGCCGGCCACCTTCACGCTCACGATCCGGCTGTGCGGTGCGATCCCGCCGACCATGTCGTCGTCGTCGCCGTTGATGATGCCGGCGAGGTGGGTGCCGTGGCCGTACGTATCGAGGTTGGCGAGATTGGGGACGCTGCCCTCGTTCGACAGGTCTGGCCCGTAGATGATCTTGCCGGGTTGATCCAGGCCGTCGACGGGGGTGACGCCCGAGTCGATCAGGGCGACGTCGATGCCCTGGCCGTACGCCTTCTTGCCCGCATACTCCGACTTCGACTTCTCGGTGACCATCTTCATGATCACGGGTTCGCCCGGCCGGACCGCCATCGACAGCGTGATCGGGGCCGATTCGGCCCCCGCGGGAGCCGTGGTCGGGTTCGGTGTCACGCCCGATGTGGACACGACCCCAACGATCCCGAGGACCGCGGCGATCGTGGCCAACAGTCGACGCCTCCGCCGATGGTGGCGTGCTGGGTGCACGGTCATGAAGAGGCCTCTCGTTCGAGCTTTGACGTCGTTATCACAATGAGGTATCGCTCAGAGTGGCGAATTCGTTACAAGGAGTGGGTAAAGGGTGTGTCAAGGGTTCTCACCGAGTCGAGACGGGCGATCGACGCCGGCAACGAGGCGTCACGACGCGGGCATGCGACCCTCGTGGAAGGTCAGGCGAAGCGCAGGTCGGGCGAGAACGCGGCGGCGATGTTGCCGCCGTCCTCGATCGATTGGCGGAGCCGTTCGAGAGCCCGATGGGCGAGGACCCGAACATTGCTCTCGCTCTGCCCGGTGATGGTGGCGACCTCGGCTACCGGGAGGTCGTGGATCACGCGCAGCAGAATGATCTCGGCCGCGACGGGCTGCAGTGTGCTCAGCAACGCCAGCACACCGTCGAGCGAGTCACCGAGCGGATCCATGGCGCGGCACGCGGCCAACCGCGGCGTGAGCGACTCGACCGCGAGCTCGCGGCGACGGGCGATGCGGCGACCCTCGTCGATCGCCCGGCGGTGGGCGATCGTGAAGATCCAGCTGCGGAACGCCACCCCGTCGCCCTCGAACCGCTCCAGGTTCCGGTCGACGTCGATCCAGACCTGACTGGCGATGTCCTCCGCGGCGGATCGGCCCTGGGCTCGTAGGAGTCGCAAGAGTTGGGGCTGGTAGATCGTCCACAGGTCGGCGAGCGCATCGCTGTCGCCCCGGCGTGCACGATCGAGCGTCTGCCCGTCGGCGATCGTCGGATCGAGCGTCGTCTCCACGGCATCGACCGTACGGATCTGGCACGGCGTTGCCCAGGGGCTGCTGTATCTTTCCGGAAACCTGAACACGATCGGCCACTATTCGGTGATGGACCCCGCCGACGCACCACTCGGAGCAGTCGACCATTGGTTCGAGAACATCGCAGATCACGTCGGCGCGGCCTATCTTCGCTACTCCTTCACGAAGGGAACCCGCCAGGAGATCGACTTCCTCGTGACTGCGATCGGTCTGGAGCCCGGCATGCGCGTGCTCGATGTCGGCTGCGGGCCAGGGCGCCATGCCCACGCGCTGGCCGAGCAGGGGATCGCGGTGCACGGGATCGACATCAGTCGGCGGTTCGTCGATCTCGCTTCCGACGGTGCTCCCGCGGGGGCCACCTTCGAGCGGCTCGACGCCCGACGTCTCACCTACGTCGCCGAGTTCGACGCGGCGATCTGCCTCTGCCAGGGCGCGTTCGGGTTGATGACGGCCGACGGGCACGACGAGAGCATCATCGCCGGGATCTCGCGTGCGATCCGCCCGGGCGGCCGCCTGGCCCTCACCGCGTTCAGCTCCTACTTCGTGGTGCGACATTGGGACGACGCCGAGTTCGACGCCGACGCGGGTGTCAACCACGAACGGACCGAGATCCGCAACGAGGCCGGTGTGCCGATCGAGACGTCGTTGTGGACCGGGTGCTACACGCCGCGCGAGCTTCGCCTGCTCTGTGCTGCGCACGCCTTGACGGTCGATTCGATCAGCAGCGTCGAACCCGGCGGCTACGGCCTCGACCCTCCCACGATCGACACCGCCGAGTTCCTCCTCCTCGCCACGCGGCGACAGTCAGACTGAGCGGGGGTATCGCTCGACCGCGAAACGCGCGATGATGTTGACCGACTCGGGGTGGGACCCGGGTTCACAATGGCGTGCGGCGGTTCTGGGTGGGCGGTGCCGTGCATGACCTGCGGGCTCGAGCTCGCAGTCGAAGGAGAAGGGGAATCCGATGAGACGACGTGCCGTTCGAGTCGTATCGACCACCATGGCGGTCGGACTGCTGATCAGCGTGAGCCATGCGACCGGTGTCGTGGGGTCCGGTGGAGGTGGCCACCACGGTGGACACCATGGCCGTCACCACGGTGGAGATCCCGGAGTGCTGACCGATGCGGATCCGTACATCACGCTGACCGTCCCGGGCGACGTCACCCCGATCATCACCGTCGGCGAAGCGTTGGACGGGTTCACGTTCGAAGGGATCCCCGACGGGATCGGGATCACCAGCGGCGCCAAGCGCGGCACCGTCGACGTCTACGTTGCGCACGAACAATCCACGGTTCCGTTCCCGCCGCTCGACGGTTCGATCGGTGCCCCACGTGCCGATGTGCAGGATGCGTCGGTCTCCAAGCTGACGCTCGACCGCCGAACCGCCGGCGTCGTCGACGCCGAGGTCGCGCTGCCGGCGACCGCCGGATTCCTGCGTTTCTGCTCGGCCTTCATGGCCGACCGGGGCGACGGATTCGAACATCCGACGTTCTTCCTGGGTGAGGAGTCGAACGACATCGTCGACGTCGCGCCCGGCGCCCCCTATGGTCCCGATCCGGGGATCGCTCCGCAGCGCCAGTCGGGCTACGTCGTCGCCCTCGACACGGTGACCGGCGACTACACGACCATCCCGGGGATGGGTCGACTCAACCACGAGAACACGATCGTCGTGCCGGGCGGCTGGCGTCAGACCGCGATGCTCACGACCGACGACACCTTCGACGGGCCGGCAGCACAGCTGTACATGTACCTCGCCGGGAACGACCGCAAGGTGGTCAAGGATCGTGGTCATCTCTGGGCATTCCAGGTGACCCACAAGAACGGTGTGCGCGTCGACCGCAACGACCCGTTCAACGGCGCCAACGACTACCTGGACATCCAGCCCGGCGACGACATGCGCGGCCGGTTCATCCGGGTTCCGGACGACATCGCGGATGGAACGACCGCGGATGCCCCGCAGACGGCACTCGAGAACTGGTCGAACGAGAACAACGTGTTCCAGTTCATCCGGCTCGAGGATCTCGCGACCGACGTCCACGACCCGCGCGTCGTGTACATCGCCGACACCGGTCGCAACCGTGTGGTACCCGATGCCGCTACGGGTCGTCTGGTGCGCGGCCCCGGCGGAACCGTGGGTCAGGCCGACAACGGCTCGGTCTTCCGGATGGAGTTCAACAAGCACAACCCACGACGTGTCGACAGCTTCACGGTGCTCGCCCAGGGCGACCAACCGCTCAACGATCTGTACGTGCCCTTCGTCAGCCCCGACAACGTCGGGACCAGTCGACACAGCCTGATGATCCAGGAGGACGCGGCGAACGCCAAGGTCTGGCGGTACGACCTGCGTCACGGCACGTGGGGAGTCGTCGCGACGGTGAACGATCCCGACGGCGAGTCGAGCGGCATCGTCGACGCATCGAAGTGGTTCGGCCGCGGCGCCTGGCTGCTCGACGTCCAGGCACACGGCACCGATCAGATGTCGGACGTCGTCCCGAATCCGTTGGGCGCCGGGTTCCCCGATCTCACGGTCAAGCGTGAGGACGGCCAGCTGATGCTCGTACGGATTCCGGGAAGCTGACGCGGGAGCGGGGCGTTCCGACGAGACGAGCGTGGTCCGTCTGTCGGAACGCCGCCGCCGCTGATAGCATCGGTCCCTGCGTTGGGACTCATCCATCGCGCCCGTGAACAGCCCGCAACAATCCGTTTGTCCGTTTCGAAAGCAGTCCGTTTCTTGTCCGACACCTCGACTACCGCTCCCACCTCGTTCCCCGATGCCAATCCGGCGATGGGAACCTTCGACGAGGAGGGCACCTACACACCTCGCGAGATCGTCTCCAACGATCTCGGCATGAGCTTCGCCGATGCGATCGCCGGCACGATCGTCGAGGTCGAAGACGGCCAGATGGTCAACGGCACGGTCGTCAAGATCGACAAGGACGAAGTGCTGCTCGACATCGGCTACAAGAGCGAGGGTGTGATCCCCAGCCGCGAGCTGAGCATCCGCAACGATGTCAACCCGGCTGAGATCGTCTCGTTGGGCGAGCAGGTCGAGGCGCTCGTGCTCACCAAGGAAGACAAGGAAGGCCGCCTCGTCCTGTCGAAGAAGCGGGCGCAGTACGAGCGTGCGTGGGGCGACATCGAGGCCAAGAAGGAAGCCGACGAGATCGTCGAGGGTCCGGTCATCGAGGTCGTCAAGGGCGGCCTCATCGTCGACATCGGCCTTCGAGGCTTCCTGCCGGCATCGCTCGTCGAGCTCCGTCGCGTCCGCGACCTGGCGCCGTACATCGGCACCACGGTGCAGGCCAAGATCATCGAGCTCGACAAGAACCGCAACAACGTCGTCCTGTCGCGCCGGGCCTATCTGGAGGAGACCCAGAAGGAGACCCGCGACAGCTTCCTCAACAACCTCAAGATCGGCGAGGTCCGCGAGGGGACCGTGTCGTCCGTCGTCAGCTTCGGCGCCTTCGTCGATCTCGGCGGCATGGACGGCCTCATCCACGTCAGCGAGCTGTCGTGGAAGCACGTCGACCACCCCGGCTCCGTCGTCGCCGTCGGCGACCCGGTCAAGGTCCAGGTGCTCGACGTCGACTTCAGCCGCGAGCGCATCAGCCTCTCGCTGAAGGCCACCCAGGCCGATCCGTGGCAGCAGTTCGCCGAGACCCACGAAGTCGGTCAGCTGGTCTACGGCCGGGTCACCAAGCTCGTGCAGTTCGGCGCCTTCGTCCAGGTCGGTGACGGCATCGAAGGTCTGGTCCACATCTCCGAGATGTCGGCTCACCACGTCGATTCGCCCGAGCAGGTCGTCACGCCCGGTGAGGAGCTGTGGGTCAAGATCATCGATCTCGACCTGCAGCGTCGCCGCATCAGCCTGTCGATCAAGCAGGCCGCAGAGGGCGGCGAGCTGGCCGCCGAGTACCGCGAGCACTTCGAGATCGACGACGAGGGCAACTGGGCGACCAGCAGCGACGAGGTCGAGGCGGCCTGGGCCGAGTACCAGAGCGCCGATGCCGGCGAAGCCGGCGCCGCAGCACCTGCGGACGCCGCTCCCGTCGAGACGGCGGCAGCGGACGTCGCCGACACGGTGGAGACACCGAGACGGTCGAGACGGTCGAGACGGTCGAGACGGTCGACGCCATTGCCGACGAGGCCTGAACCGACGTGCTCCTGGTCGGGTTGACCGGGGGCATCGGCGCGGGCAAATCCACCGTCTCGGGGTTGCTCGCCGACTACGGCGCGGTCATCGTCGACGCCGACCAGATCGCTCGCGATCTCCAGCAGCCCGGTAGCCCGGTGCTCGATCGGATGTCCGAGCGATTCGGGTCCGACATCATCCGCGACGACGGGTCACTCGACCGGGGGGCCGTGGCGTCGATCGTGTTCGGCGACTCGGAGGACGCGAAGCGTGCGCTCACGGATCTCAACAGGATCGTGCATCCTGCGATGCAGGACGAGATCGAGCGCCAGATCGGCGAGCAGGCCGGCACCGATCGCATTGTCGTGCTCGACTTCCCGCTGCTCGGCGAGAACCCCCGCGACGACATCGCGGCCACGATCGTCGTCGACGTGCCGGTCGAGACTGCCGTCGGCCGCCTCGTGAACTCCCGCGGCATGGACGAGGCCGACGCCCGCAATCGGGCGGCCAGCCAGGTCGGCCGCGACGAACGGCTCGCCGGCGCCACGCACGTCGTCGACAACTCGGGCGATGTCGAGCAGTTGCGCCACGCGGTCGACGAGCTCTGGCGGCAGTTGATCGAGCTCCGCGACCGATAGCCCGACGTTCGCCGACGGCGGACGTCAGCGGGGAACGGTGGCGAGGTCGAGCGCGGCCTCGACCTCGTCCCCGTGGACAGCACCGGTCGGTACGAACCCGAGCCGGCGATAGAACCGCTCGGGGGATCCGACGACGTCGGGCACGTAGCTCACGACCAGCGTCCGGTCGCCGATCGCACGACGCGCCTCGGCGATCTGTTGGACGACCCGGCGACCGATACCGCGTGACTGGTGACGGTGGTCGATGAGGAGCCGCCACAGATACGGATCAGGTCGACTCGAATGCGGTTCGGCGAGCATGACGAAGCCGGCGATGTCGCCGTCGGCGGTGATCGCCCGCAGCCACGGCCGAACCAACTCGCCGTCGACGACCGGTGGCGCCAGCGCTTGGGCCAGCGAGTGTGCCACCGGCGCCACGAGGGGTCGTTGCGAGAACGACCGATCGACCACCAGCACGTCGTCCACGTTGTCGCCGGTGACCTCGACGAGCGCGACTTCGCTCGGTTCGCCGATCGGTCGCCGTTGCCAACTTCGCCAATCATCGGGCAGGAGCGAGAAGCGGGCGTCGTCGCTCCACTCGCCTCGGGCCAGCGCTGCCGAACGCGCCGTGCCGACGTACTCGAACCCACACTGCTCCAGCACGCGTGCCGATGCCAGATTGCGCGGATCGATCGTGGCCGCGACTCGGTGGATCTTGCGGCGACGGAACAACCACGCGACGATCGCGGCGACCGACTCGACGGCGTAACCGCAGCCGTGGTGCGACGGCGACAGGGTGTAGCCGATCATGGCCAACGTGCCGACATCGTCGATCCAGACGGCGAGATCACCCACGATGTCGTCGTCGACGACGATCGCCAGCTGTGTCCAACGGCCGCCGGTCGGGCCCGCCAGGGTCTCCATCTCGTCGACGAGCTGGTGAGCGAGATCGCGTGTGTAGGGGAGTGGCCAGTCTTGATAGCGGGCGACCTCGTCGATGTTGCGGTATCGAACGAACTCGGTGACGTCCTCGCGTTCCAACGGGCGGATCGTGAGACGCTCGGTCTCCAGGCGGAAGCGACGCGATCGCGGCACCTCCTCATTCAAGCGCAACGGTCGGTCGCGGCAGACACGATTGGGTCCCCGTCACCTGCCTACGTTCACCTGCCTACGCTCACGTGATGCCCGTCGTCACGTTGATCGTCGCCGCCGTGGTGGCGGTCGTCGACTGGTGGTCGGTCGCGAGCGATCGCAGAGACGTCGAGCGCGTCGCCAAGCCCCTGACGATGGCGGCGCTGATCGCGGTCGCGGCGACGATCGGCGATCCGACGGGCGATGTGCGAACTTGGCTGGTCGTCGGAGCGTCCTTCGGGTTGCTGGGCGATGTTGCGCTGCTCGGTGACGGCGACACGGAGTTCGTGTCGGGGCTCGCAGCCTTCGCGTTCGGCCACATCGCCTATGCGATCGCCGGTCTCCTCGTCGGAGTCGATGCGGTATGGCTGGTCCCGGGCGTCGGCTTCGTCGTCGTACTCCTCGGATTCCGGTTCGTCACCCGGACGCTGCCCGGCGCGCTCCGTCACGGAGGCCCGGTGCTCGCCGCCGCCGTCGTCGTCTACGCCCTCGTGATCTCCTGGATGGTCATCAGCGCGTGGGGGAGCGGAGCGTGGCTGGCGGCGGTCGGCGCGATGTCGTTCGCGGCCAGTGACTGGATCCTCGGCTACCAGCGGTTCGTCGCTCCGTTGCCGGGCCGGAGGCTGTCAGTGATGATCCCCTACCATGTCGGTCAGGCTCTGCTCATCCTCGGGCTGGCCACGAGCTGACCTCGGCGGATCGTCGCAGGGTCGTCTCGGCCCCCTCATTCTTCGACGACGACAGAGGTTTGCGACATGCCGATCCAGTTCACCCGGAACGAACGTCCGACGGTCGGGGTCGAACTCGAGCTGCACCTGGTCGACCGCGACACCGGTGAACTTGTGTCGGCGGCCAACGAACTTCTCGCGGAGATGGGTATCGGACACCCCGCCGGGGAGCACCCGCGTGCCAAGCATGAGTTGTTCCAGAGCACCGTCGAGATCATCACGGATGTGTGCACGACGGCAGGGGAGGCCCACGCCGATCTGCTCGCCACTCTGAACGAGCTGCGAGCGGTCGCCGCCAAGCGCGGCATCGTCCCGATCAGCTCCGGAACTCACCCCTTCGGCCTGGCACGCGAACAGCTCGTCAGTCCGGCGCCGCGCTATCACGAGCTGGTCGAGGCGATGCAGTGGCCCGCCCGGCGGCTCCTGATCTGCGGCATGCACGTCCATGTCGGCGTGCCCGACGGCGAGCGCGCGATCACGGTCATCAACGAGCTGACCCGCCACCTGCCGATCTTCATGGCGTTGTCGGCGTCGAGTCCGTTCTTCGAGGGCGAGGACTCCGGGCTGGCGTCGGCCCGATCGAAGGTGTTCGAGTCGCTGCCGACGGCCGGCCTGCCGCCCCAGATCACCGACTGGGTCGACTTCGAGGCGTTCATGGCGACCCTGCTCGACTCGAACTGCATCTCGTCGATCCGCGAGGTCTGGTGGGACATCCGGCCTCATCCGGACTTCGGCACGGTCGAGCTCCGCATGTGCGACGCGACGCCGACGCTTTCCGAAGCGACCGCGCTGGCGGCGTTGGCGCAGGCCACCGTCGAATGGTGCATCCGCCGCATCGATGCCGGCGAGCTCGCGCCGCCGCCGCGCGAGTGGACCGTTCGCGAGAACCGCTGGCTGGCCGGTCGCTACGGGATGGAGGCCGAACTGATCGTCGAGGACTTCGACGAGAACACCGTGTGCCGGCGCCCTGTCCGCGAACTGGCGCGGGCGCTCGTCGAGGAGATGATGCCGATCGCTACCGAGCTCGGATCCGGTGCCGAGCTGGTCCGCATCATCGAGATGCTCGAGGTCGGATCCGGAACCGCACGCCAGCGTCGGGTCGTGGAGGGTGGCGGTACCCTGCTCGACGTGGTGCACCATCTGGTCCAGGAGCTCGCGGAGGACCGTCCGCTCCCATGACGCTCTCGGTCACGGGTGCGCGCGGTGACGCCCTCGACGCCTGGCTCGGCGAACACGGCGAAGGGTTGATCGCGCTTCGGCGGAACCTGCACGCGCACCCCGAGCTCAGCGGGCAGGAGTACGCCACGACCGATCTGGTGGCCGAGCGACTCGAGCTCGCCGGGCTCTCGCCGCGTCGGCTGCGCAGCGGTACGGGCCTGGTCTGCGATCTCGACGGCGGCCACTGCGATGGTCCGAGGTTCGCGCTGCGCGCCGATCTCGATGCGCTCGGCATGGACGACGAGAAGGACGTGCCGTACCGAAGCCAGGTGCCCGGCGTGGCGCACGCGTGTGGCCACGACGTCCACACCGTGGTCATGCTGGGCGTGGCGCTGTACTTCGCCCACCACCTCGACGAGCTGCCGGGCCGCGTTCGCTTCGTGTTCCAGCCGGCCGAGGAGCGCGTCCCCGGCGGCGCCCTCGACGTCCTCGATGACGGAGGTCTGGTCGGCGTCGACGGGATCGTGGGCGTCCACTGCGACCCGAAGCTCGCGGTCGGATCGATCGGTCTCAAGTCGGGGCCGATCTCCAGCGCGGCGGACATGGCCCGGATCGTGCTCCGCGGACCGGGCGGTCACACCGCTCGACCGGAGGAGACCGTCGACATGGTGTCGGTCGCGGCCCGCGTCGTCGCAGAGTTGCCGGCTGGCGTCGCAGCACTGATCGACGATCCGAGGCACGTGAAGCTCGTCTTCGGTGCCGTGCACGCAGGAGACGCCGCCAACGTCATCCCCGCGACGTGTGAGTTGCGTGCGTCGGTCCGGACGCCCGTCCTCGACGTGTGGGAACGCCTGCCGAAGGTCGTCGAGCGTGCGCTGACCGAGTTGCTCGACGGCACCGGCGCCGACTTCGAGTTGGATTACACACACGGTGTGCCACCGGTCGTCAACCATGCGGAGGTCACCGAGATCGTCCGGCGCGCCGCTGCTCGATCGTTGGGCGATGACGCGGTGACCGCCGCGGTACAGAGTTGGGGCGGCGACGATTTCGCGTGGTTCACGCGCGAGCTCCCCGGTTCCTACGTTCGCCTCGGGGTCCACGACCCGCGACGTGGGGGACGGCACCTCGATCTGCACGCCGGCAAGTTCGACGTCGACGAGGACGCGATCGCCGTCGGTGTCCGACTGATGGTCGAGACGGTTCACGAGTACTTCGCGTCACCGCCGGGGTGAGGTCGGGATCGCATGGTGTCCACGACTGAAGGCACCTGGGTGTTCGGCTACGGCTCGCTCGTCGCGCCGAGGTCGGTCGCCCGCACCATCGGACGCCCGGTCGGGCGCCACGATGGCTTCGCAGCGGCCAGGCTCGAAGGATTCGGGCGCCGTTGGAACTACGGCTCGTTGCACCAGCGTGGCGACTGGCACGGCCCGCACGGGTACGTCGAGTGCGGCGTGGTGGTGTCGTTGGGTCTGCAAGCGAGCCTCGGCGAGGCCTGCAACGGTGCCGTCGTACGGGTGAGCGACGGCGAGTTGGCGCTGCTCGATTGGCGCGAGCGCGATTACCAGCGCACCGACGTGACCGATCGTGTGGTGGTCGAGCAGGTGGAGTTCCGTGGACGCGTCGTGACCTATGTTCCGCGTCGGTCGGCGGTCGAGCGGTACCGTGCCGCCCGAGACGAATTCCGAGCGGCGATCCGGCACAGCTACGTCGCGTTGGTCGACGAGGCGTTCGCAGCGCTGGGCGGCGGCCACCTCGACGAGTACCGCTCCGGTACTCCGGCGCCCGATGTTCCGGTCGTGGACTTCCCCTGAACGTCGGTCCCGCGGTGCCGGCCGCGCCCGCACCGGAACGTCGACCGTGTCGTCGGGACCCGAACACTCGTTCGGCGGTAGACTCGCCGCATGCCCGACGCCCCGCGGCTCGACACCCAGCTCATCGACACCCAGCTCATCGACACCCAGCTGCTCGACACCCAGCTCGTCGACACCCAGCTCATCGACGACGCCGTGCAGCCGATCGCCCAACCCACCGGTGAAGAGCGCCCTTTCAGGGTCGTGTCCGACTACGAACCCGACGGCGATCAACCGAAGGCGATCGCCCAGCTGGCGGCCGGTCTCGGGGCCGGCGAGCGGTTCCAGACCCTGCTCGGCATCACCGGTTCGGGCAAGTCGGCCACGATGGCGTGGACCATCGAACAGGTGCAGCGCCCGACCTTGATCCTCGCCCCCAACAAGAGCCTGGCAGCCCAGCTCGCCCAGGAGATGCGGGAGTTCTTCCCCGACAACCGGGTCGAGTACTTCGTCAGCTACTACGACTACTACCAGCCCGAGGCGTACATCCCTTCGAGTGACACCTTCATCGAGAAGGACTCCTCGATCAACGACGAGATCGACCGACTGCGACACTCGGCGACGGCGGCGCTGCTGACCCGTCGTGACGTGATCGTCGTCGCCTCGGTGAGCTGCATCTACGGCATGGGGAATCCCGACGAGTACAAGGGCCAGCTGATCGATCTCAGTGTCGGCGTCGATTACGACATGCGGAGCATCCTGCGGCGTCTGGTCGACATGCAGTACGACCGCAACGATGCGACGCTCGGCCGCGGGAAGTTCCGTGTGCGCGGCGACACGATCGAGGTGCACCCGGCCTACGAGGAGTCCGTGTTGCGCGTGGAGATGTTCGGCGACACCGTCGATCGACTCACCCGTATCGACCCGCTCACCGGCGAGACGCTCGAGGAGATGAAGCGCGCCGTGGTGTTCCCGGCCACCCACTACGTGGCCGGCAACGAGCGCCTCGCGGTGGCGATGGGCAAGATCGAGAACGAGCTCCAGGTGCAGCTCAAGACCTTCGAAGAAGAGGGCAAGCTGCTCGAGGCGCAGCGGCTCCGGATGCGCACGCAGTACGACCTGGAGATGATCAGCGAGGTCGGCTACTGCAACGGAATCGAGAACTACTCGATGCACATCGACGGTCGCGACTACGGCGAGCCGCCGTTCACCCTGCTCGACTACTTCCCCGACGACTTCCTGCTCGTCGTCGACGAGAGCCACGTCGCGGTGCCGCAGCTGCATGGGCAGTTCGCCGGTGACCGCAGCCGCAAGAACGTCCTCGTCGAGCACGGGTTCCGGCTGCCGTCCGCCCGCGACAACCGGCCACTCACGTTCGAGGAGGTGCTCGAACGCATCAACCAGGCGGTGTTCCTCTCGGCGACGCCCGGCGAGTACGAGCTGAGGGTCTCGACACAAGTGGTCGAGCAGATCGTGCGGCCGACGGGTCTCGTCGACCCCGAGGTGATCGTCAAACCGACGAAGGGCCAGATCGACGATCTCATCGAGATGGTCAACGGCCGGGTCACCAACGGCGAGCGCGTCCTCGTCACCACGCTCACCAAGAAGATGGCCGAGGATCTCACCGAGTACCTGCTCGAACAGGGTCTCCGCGTCCGTTACCTGCATTCCAACATCGACACGATCCAGCGGATCGAGATCCTGCGAGCCCTGCGTCTCGGGGAGTTCGACGTGCTCGTCGGCATCAACCTCCTCCGTGAGGGCCTCGATCTGCCCGAGGTGTCGTTGGTGTGCATCCTCGATGCCGACAAGGAAGGCTTCCTCCGCTCCGAGACCTCGCTCATCCAGATGATCGGGCGAGCGGCCCGCAACGTCGCCGGCCAGGTCGTGATGTACGCCGACCGTGTGACCGACTCGATGCAGCGCGCGATCGGTGAAACCCAACGACGTCGCCAGCTCCAGCTCGCCTACAACGAGGAACACGGCATCGATCCGCAGACGATCCGCAAAGCTGTCGGCGACATCTTGTCGATGCTGCGACCGGCGGAAGGTTCACCGATCCCCGGCAAGGACAAGCGCCGTCAGCGGGAGCGCACCAAGGTGCAACAGGAGCTCAAGTCGTTGCCGCAGCAGGAGTTGTCGCGTCTCATCCAGACGCTCGAGGAGGAGATGCACGAGGCGTCGGCTGAGCTTCGATTCGAATACGCAGCGCGGCTGCGCGACGAGATCGCAGAGCTCCGTCGCGAGATACGCGACGCGGAGTGAGAACGGCGCCGGGGCGCTGCCCGCTCGAGCGTGCAACGCCCCGGCGATCGGTCCGTCATCACTGATCCCCGGTGTCGGCGACGACGCGGGTCCGGGTGACGGTGTCACCGACGTCGGGCGCCGCCGGTGCGCCACCGCCATCGTCGCCTCGTGCCCCTCCGCCTCGATTGCCTCAGCCGCGACTGCGTGAGCCGCGCGTCCTGCCACACGGTCGGTGACGACGACTCGTTCGGCGCGAACGCCTGGTCAGGGCGGTCGGGTCGCGGGAGGCTGACCGGTGTCGTCGTGCGCCGCTCGGCGGATTCAACTCCACCGATCCAACACGTTGCGGCGGCCCTCGGCGCCTCGCTCGATCGCGACCGCAACGACGAGCAACGCTACGCCGCCCGTGGCGAGCCAGGCCCAGGTCGGGATCGCTCGAAGATCCGACCCGGAGGCGACGAGGATCGACACCGCTGTCATGGCGACGCCGCCGATGAGAGGTGCGGCGAGCCGATGCCAGCCTCCCACTGCGACCGCCACCAATCCGATCGTGATGGCCAGTGGAAGTGCCCACACCGTGTCTCGCTCGATCTGGACCGAGCTGAGCCACAGGGCCGACAAGGTGATCGGAGCCGAGTACGCGAGCCAACTGTTCACGTCGAAGCGTCGCCGCACGATGATGCCCACGACGAGCGCCATCGTCGCAGTGGTCGCAGCCCAGATGTCGCCGACCGTGATGCCTGCCGGCGCGATCGCCTCGAGGAACCAATCGTGCAGCCCGGTGGTGAACCAGCAACTCCCTGCGGCCACGGCAGTGACGGCGCCGCCCGCGATGGCCACGATCGGCTGGCGAAGGGCGAAGCCGTACGCGGTGAGTTGGGCGCCGATCACGATCCACGAGGCCGACGCCCAACCGGGGTGGATCTCGAATGCGGTCGTCGACAGCAAGACGACGCCTGCGGCGATCGTCGCGGCGTCGAGCGGTGAGCGACGCGGGAAGGTGACGGCGAGCCCCGTCGAGAACGCGACGCCGATCATCGCGAGAACGACGAACTGCTCGGCGTCGAGGGGGACCGCTGCCATCGAGCAGGCGGCAGCGATCACGCCGGCGGCCGCTGCTCCGTACGAGGCGATGCGCGAGCGCGTGAACCACCATGTCGTCGCCATCGCCACGGTGGCGACCGCCCAGCCGATCCAGTACGTCGGATCGACGGTCCCCCCTTGGGTCGCCGCGTCGGCAGCGACGACACCGATCGTGCCGATCATCAGAGCGCCCCACGAAACGAGCCGCCGCTCGATGAGCATCACCGACATCGAGATGACGGCGCCGAGTGCGACGACGGCAGCGGGGGCGTGGGCCGGGACGAAGGCGATCGCCGTCGTAGCGCCGATGCTCGCAACGGCCGACAGTTCGAACCAGCCGATCCAGTGGAGGTTCGCAGCCAGACGCGTTCGCGCCACCAGCACGACCCCGACGAGCGCTACGAGGAGCACCGCTCCGGTCGCGAACCGGCCCGTCGAGGCGGCGGGTTCGAGGTCGATGATCGCCGTCAAGGCCCACGCTGCCGGAACATAGATCGCGAGTGGATGGAGGCGACGGCTCAGGAAGGCAGCGGCCGGTACGGTTGCCACGGCGAGTGCGGCGATGGCGGCACCAGTCACGTCGAACGCGACGACTGTCGCGATCACCCCGCTGGCGGCACCGGCCACGAACAGGTCGGCGGCGGTATCGCCGTCGGGTCGGACACGCAGGATCGCCAGCGCGAGCGCCAGAGTGCCGAGAGCAACGGGAACGGCCCAGGGGAACCGGATCAGGCCGTCGGACGGATCGGTGGTCGCGAGCTGTGGTGCGGCCACCGCGATGACGGCGAGGGTGCCCGCGAGTCCATCGACGCCCATCGCGACGTGACGACGGAATCGATCGTCGGGCAGCATCCACCAGCTCAGCTCGGCGGCGATCACGACGAGCGCCGGGACGGTCAGCCACGCCACGATCGAGCCGTCGACCGACGCGAGTCCGGTGATCAAGCCGATCACGGGCGCGCCGGCCGCCATCAGCATCAATCCGTTGTTGCGGCGGCGGGTCGCGACGATCCCGAGGACCATCGCCGCCATCACGCCGACGATCGGCCCGGACCAGCTCAACCGATCACCGACGAGTCCGGCACGCTCGAAGGTGCCGGCGCCGACGCCGGCGGCGGCGAGCGCGACGACGGCGGGGGAGACGATCGCGAGCGTCGCGAGGCCGGCGGCGCGGCGGTCGGCGCCGACGGCAAGCAGGCCGGCTGCCGCGATCGCGGCGACCAATCCACCGGTGGTGTCGGTCAGGGCGGCGAGACCTGTCGCTGCCATGCCGAGCCCGATGACTTGTCCGAGGTGGAGCGTGGTCCGCCCCCATCGGGCTGCTTGGAGCTCCGTGGCGAGCACGGCGACGAAGCCACCGACCGCGAGACATCCGGGCCACGTCACCCCGAACATCGACAGGCCGGCGATGCCGACGCCAGCTGTCAGGAACGTACCGACGTGGGCGATGATCCCGGCGCTCGTCGGTACCGTCGTCCGCAGCCGTTCCGCGACCATGATCAGCGCGCCGGTGACGAGGACGAATCCACCGAAGCGGAAGCTGCGCCCGATCGCATTCCAGTTGGAGACGACGACGATCGCGGCTGCGATCAGCACGAGCGCTCCACCGACGAGTCCCACCCAGCCGGCAGACGTGACAGCACTCAACAGCCCGGGCCGCGGAGCGGACGTCGCGACGTCGGATTCGGCGTCGGGTTCGGCGTCGGGCAACGGCGGGTGGTCGACGGGGACCGACGGGTCCGACGGCGGAGGCAGGAGGGTGGGGGCAGGCCAGGTCATCCCTCCATCGAAGAGCACGTGCCATCTCGGGGGAATCGGGTGAATCCCCCACGCCGGACCGGGGACGGACGGGTGACGCGTGGGGGTCAGTCGAGCCCGTGCTCGACCGCATACCGGACGAGATCGCTGCGCCGACTCAAGTGGAGCTTGCCCAGGATGTTCCGCACGTGGTTCTCGGCGGTCTTCGGCGCGATGTCGAGGGCGATCCCGATCTCCTTGTACGTCCTGCCACGCGCCACGTACTGGAGCACTTCGCGCTCGCGATCGGTCAGCGGATTCGTGTCGGCCGACTTCGCGAGGCGCCGGAACTCGCCGAGCACGAGCGCTGCGAGCGACGGCGAGAAGACCGGCTCGCCGGCGGCGGCAGCTCGCAGTGAGGCACGCAGCTCGTCGATCGGGGTGGACTTGACCAGATACCCCGCTGCCCCGGCGGCGACCGCGTCGAGCAGGTCGCGCTCGGCCTCGCTGACCGTGAGGATCACGATCGGGCAGACGGTCGCGCACTGTTGCACCACCGACAGACCACCTCCACGCGGCATGTGGAGATCGCAGACCACCAGGTCGGGTCGGCGGGCGGTGATGACGTCGATCGCTCCCTCGGCGTCGTCGGCCTCGCCGACGATCTCGAAGTCGCCGGCAAGCTCCGACCGCAGGCCCGAGCGGACCAACGCATGATCGTCGGCCAGGACGGTCCGGATCACGTCGGTCACGGCGGCGATCCTGTCACGTGGCCGAGCTCCAGAGGCACACCTCGGTGCCGTCTTCCGGCGTACTCGTGATCTCGACCCGACCTCCGATCGCCTCGATGCGGCCGATGATCGACTCGTCGAGACCGTGTGAGGAGCGGACGGCTGCCGGGTCGAATCCGTTGCCGTCGTCGTTGATGCTCGCGAACACTTGGCCGGAGTCGTGGGTTTCGACGAAGACGACGACTCGGCTGGCACTCGAGTGTTCGAGGGCGTTCGCGACCGATTCGCCGATCGCCCGGGCGAACCGCTCCTGTTCTTCGTCGTCGAGCCGGCATCCATCGTCGATCACGCTGACGCTCACGGGCGTGTCACGACCGCGCCGAACACGCTCGATCTCGCTCCTGACCCGCGTCTCGAGGTCGCCGACCACCCGACCGGCGCTGCCGAACAGGAACGAGCGCAGCTCGCGGTCGGCCTCGCGGGCGGAAGCGGCGAGTTGTGGATCGGTTGCCGACGCCCGACGCTCGACCAGTGCCAAGGTCTGCAGCACGGTGTCGTGGAGTACCCGGGCGATCTCGTCGCGTGCTCGCCGGTCGGCGATCTCGCCTTCGGCGCGCCTGAGCAGCATCGCCTGCCACCCGAAGACGGCGCCGCACGCTCCGTAGAACAGGCTGGTCGCCACGATCGACACGATTTCGGGCACGCCCCAATCGGCGAAGTCGTTCATGACCGCCCCGCCGAGCTCTGCCGGACCGATCAGCACTCCGAGGAGACCGGCCACGACCGGCCCGTAGGCGACACCGACCGTCGCCATCGAGATCAGCGGCCACTGGGTGGCGATGCTCTGGGTTGTGGCGAACACGTGGCCGGGCTCGAACACGTAGCCGTCGATGATGCTGAGTCCGATGGCGAACCCGACGTCGGTGAGCACGAACCGGGCGTGCAGCAGTCGTGCGGGGTCGGTCCGGAGCAGCACGGTGGCCGTCGACGCGAGCGCGAGCGTGGCGGCGACGGCGAGCCAGCCCGCCACGGGGTGCCGGATCTTGTCGGCGTCGCTGAACGCCACGATCCCCGCCATCCACGCCCAGGCGAGCCAGCGTGCGACGACGAGTGCCTTGAGGATCGTCAGCCCGGTGGGGAAGAGGGCCGGGCGTGGCGAGAGGGTGGGGAGACGCTCCACCTCCACAGTGTCGCATCCGGGCGGCCGTGCCGACGCGGACCGGTTGCGCCCCGATGACGGCGGTCAGAACCCGTGCCGGCCGATGAGCGGCACGAAACGAACTTGGGTGATGACCTCTTCGACGTCGCCGTGTGCGGTCCGGCGGAGACGCACCAGGTTCTCGACGTCACGACCGACCGGCATCACCAGACGGCCGCCGGGCGCGAGTTGATCCAGGAGCGGTTTCGGGATCGATGGGCCGGCGGCCGTCACGGTGATCGCGTCGTAGGGTGCGTTGGGCGGATGGCCGAGCGATCCATCGCCCACGACCACCTCCACGCGATCGCCGTAGTGCGCCAGACGCGCAGCGGCTCCGGCGGCGAGCGGCTCGATGCACTCGACGGTCGTGACGTGGTCGACGAGCTCTGCCAAGACGGCCGCGGCGTACCCCGAACCGGTGCCGATCTCGAGCACGCGATCGCCCGGAACGAGCTCGAGCGCCTGGGTCATGAGCGCGACGATGTAGGGCTGAGAGATCGTGACGGAGTGACCGATCGGCAGTGGACGATCGTCGTAGGCCGCAGCGGCGACGGCCGCCGGCACGAACCGGTGACGCGGGATCCGTCGCATGGCCTCGAGCACCCGACGGTCGGTGATGTCGCGCGCCGCGAGCTGATCGGCGACCATGCGTTCGCGCTCGGCGGCGAGGTCGGCATCGCCTCGCGGTCCGTTCTGGTCGCGCATGTCGCACCTCCGGTCACTTCCACCGTACCGGCCGCACGCATCGCCGAGGGCGTGGCACCATCCGGCGATGCGCCGTGCCGTGCGATGTGTCGACGACGCACCGCCCCGAGCCGGCCGCGAAACCTCCTCGGTGTCTGAGCGGGTCGCTCGCTAGCGTCGGCGTCGTCGCCGAGTGAAGGAGGTCGCCCACATGAAGATTCGTCTGGTCCTCCTCGTCGATCGCGCTCGCCCGAGCAGCTGACGCGTCCTCGCTCCGTGGTGCGGTCGACCCGTCCCGTCGTCTCGTTTCACCAAGAGGGGAACTCATGCGTTCACTCCCGAGCTGGCTCGTCGTCGACTCCGCCGCCGAGGTCGATCTCGGCGTCATCAAGAGCGGCAAGGAAGCACAGGTCAACCTGATCGAACGGAGCGGCCACGACGGCCGCACCTGCCTCGTCGCCCGCAAGCGGTACCTTCCGAGGGAGGTGAAGCAGAAGGGCGAACTGGAGGCGCTCGGCGTCCAGCGTGCGTCGACGTTCCGACACGATGTGCAGTACCGGGAGGGACGTCAGTTCCGCAAGAGCCGCGACCGGCGCGCCGTCGAACGTATGACGACCTACGGCCGACACCTGCTCCAAGACCGCTGGACAGGACACGAGTTCGAGGTGATGACCCGGCTGTGGCGGGCCGGCATGTCGGTGCCGTACCCGATCGCGTCGAGCGACGACGTGTTCGATCTCGAGTACGTCGGCGACATCGACCGAGCCGCGCCGCAACTCCGGGCAGCGGAGCTCACGCGGTCCGAGCTCGCCGACGCGCTCGAGCAGGTCGTCGACGGCCTCCGGATCCTCGTCGGGGACGGGTTCGCCCACGGGGACCTGTCGGCCTACAACCTCCTCTGGTGGGAGGGCATCGTGTGGTTCATCGACTTCCCGCAGGCCGTCGACCTCGCAACGAATCCGCAGGGGGTTTCGTTGCTGCATCGCGACGTGCTCAACGTGGGTGGCTGGTTCCGGCGGCGCGGGGTCGACGTCGACGCCGAGGCGCTGTTCGCGGAGCTGGTGGTGCTCATCTGATCATACGTACACGTGTTCGATCAGACGTGGTAGTGTCACGCTGGTGACGGATTCTCTGCAGCTCGCCCGGGCCGGCCGCCGGGCACGTCGGTAGCCTCGGAACCTCATGGCTCCCCGCACGAGCGCGACGCCGTCCGGACCGATCATCGAGGTCCGCGGCGCACGCGAGCACAATCTCAAGAACGTCAACGTCGAACTGCCCCGCGACAAGCTCGTCGTGTTCACCGGTCTGTCGGGTTCTGGCAAGTCGAGCCTCGCCTTCGACACGATCTACGCGGAAGGTCAACGTCGGTACGTCGAATCGCTGAGCGCATACGCACGCCAGTTCCTCGGACAGATGGACAAGCCCGACGTCGACGTGATCGAGGGCCTGTCACCTGCGATCTCGATCGACCAGAAGTCCGCGAGCCGCAACCCGCGGTCGACGGTCGGCACGATCACCGAGGTCTACGACTACCTTCGCCTCCTGTACGCACGCGTGGGCGTGCAGCATTGCCCGAACGACGGCACCCGTCTGCAACGCCAGACACCCCAGCAGATCGTCGACCGCATCCTCGAGCTCGAGGAGGGCACCAGGTTCCAGGTGCTCGCACCGGTCGTCCGCGGACGCAAGGGTGAGTACGACACCTTGCTCGCCGATCTGTCGGGGCAGGGCTACGTGCGGGCACGCATCGACGGCGAGGTCGTCATCATCGACGAGTTCCTCCAGCGCGACGAGCGGCTGGCGCGCTACGAGCAGCACAAGATCGAGATCGTCGTCGATCGTCTGGTGCTGCGTGAGGGCATCGAGCGCCGGCTCACCGACTCGCTCGAGACGGCGCTCCAACTCGCTGACGGCGTCGCCGAGGTCGAGCTGATCGCACGTGAGGGCGAACCCGAACCCGAGACGCTGACGTTCAGCCAACACCTCGCCTGCCCGGTGTGCGGGACGAGCTACGAGGAACCCGCGCCCCGAAACTTCTCGTTCAACTCGCCGTACGGAGCGTGTGAGACGTGCGACGGTCTCGGCACCACCTTCGAGGTCGATCCGGAGCTCGTCGTCCCCGACCCCGATGCTTCGATCGCGGACGGTGCGATCGCACCTTGGCGAAGCGCCCACACCCAGTACTTCACGCGCATGCTCGAATCAGTGGCGAACGTGCACGACATAGACCTCGACGCGTCGTGGGGCACACTCACCGCCAAGCAGCAGAAGGTCGTGCTGTTCGGCGCGAATGGCAAGCTCACCGTCAAGTACAAGAATCGGTACGGTCGCAGCCGCTCGTACTCGACCGAATACGAGGGCGTGATCCCCTGGATCAAGCGACGCCACGAGGGTGCCGAGAGCGACTGGTCGCGGGAGCAGTTCGAGGGCTACATGCGCGAGGTGCCCTGCGGCGTGTGCGGCGGGGCGCGCCTCAAGCCGTACACGCTGGCCATCACGGTCGGCGACAAGAACATCGCCGAGGTCTGCGAGATGTCGATCGGCGAATCGGCCAAGTTCCTGGCGGCGCTCGAGCTCAGCGAGCGCGACCGTTTGATCGCCGAGCGGGTGACCAAGGAGGTCAACGCCCGACTCGGCTTCCTGCTCGACGTGGGGCTCGACTACCTCACCTTGTCGCGCTCGGCCGGCACGCTCGCAGGCGGCGAGGCGCAACGGATCCGCCTCGCCAGTCAGATCGGATCGGGGCTCGTGGGCACGCTCTACGTGCTCGACGAGCCGTCGATCGGTCTTCATCAACGCGACAACCGACGCCTCATCGACACGCTGACCCGCCTGCGCGACCTCGGCAACACCGTGATCGTCGTCGAGCACGACGAGGAGACGATCCGCGAGAGCGACTGGATCGTCGACATCGGACCGGGCGCCGGGGAGCATGGTGGCGAGGTCGTGTACAGCGGCGCCGTCAAGGGCATCACCCGGGTCAAGGAGTCCGTCACCGGACAGTACCTCTCGGGCAAGAAGTCGATCCCGACGCCGTCGCAGCGTCGATCACCGAAGCTCGACCAGGTGACCATCCGTGGCGCACGCGAGCACAACCTGCGCGACCTCACCGTCGACATCCCGCTCGGCTGCTTCGTCACCGTGACCGGTGTGTCGGGTTCCGGCAAGTCGACGTTGGTGCGAGACATCCTCCTCCCCGTGCTGATGCAGCGCATCTACAAGTCGAAGATGCCCGCCGGCAAGCACAAGAAGATCGAGGGCATCGAGTTCCTCGACAAGGTGATCGACATGGACCAGTCGCCGATCGGTCGCACGCCGCGATCGAACCCGGCGACCTACACCGGCGTCTTCGACAGCGTGCGCAAACTGTTCGCGTCGACGAACGAGGCAAAGGTGCGCGGTTACCAGCCCGGACGCTTCTCGTTCAACGTGAAGGGCGGTCGGTGCGAGGCCTGCTCGGGTGACGGCACGATCAAGATCGAGATGCACTTCCTGCCTGACGTGTACGTGCCCTGCGAGGTCTGCAAGGGCGCCCGGTACAACCGTGACACGCTCGACATCGAGTTCAAGGGTCACAACATCGCCGACGTGCTCGACATGCCCGTGGCCGAGGCGGTCGATTTCTTCTCCAACCAGCCACGGATCTCTCGCTACATGGAGACCCTCATGGACGTCGGACTCGGGTACGTCCGGCTCGGCCAGCCGGCGCCGACGCTCTCCGGGGGCGAGGCCCAGCGCGTCAAGCTCGCCAGCGAGCTGGCCAAGCGGTCGACCGGCCACACGATCTACCTGCTCGACGAGCCGACGACCGGGCTGCACTTCGACGACGTGCGACGGCTGCTGACCGTTCTGTCCCGTCTGGTCGACCAGGGGAACACCGTGCTCGTGATCGAGCACAACCTCGACGTGATCAAGACCGCCGACTGGATCATCGATCTCGGCCCCGAGGGCGGCAGCGGCGGTGGCACCTTGGTTGCCGAGGGCACGCCCGAGCACGTCGCGACGGTCGAGGCCAGCCACACCGGGCGCTACCTGCGCAACCTGTTGGGCTGAGCGAGGCCCGCCCGCGCCCAGCGGAATCCATCCCGATCCCATGCCTCCGGCAGCTGCCTGACAGAGTGTGTGCTCGTGACGACGACGGTCAGTCCCGAAGGGTCGATGGATCAGTACCAGGATCAGCAGCGTGCGACGCTGAACGTGCTGCGACTTGCCGTGGTACCGGGCCAAGCGGCGGTGGCCGGCACCGTCGCCGTCGTGAGCCTGCTCGCGAAGGACCTCCTCGGAGGCAACGACCGGTTGGCAGGGCTGGGGAGCGCAGCGTTCACCCTCGGAGCGGCGGTCGTCTCGATTCCACTCGCGGCGTTCATGCGCCGTCGGGGTCGACGCCCCGGTCTCATCGCTGCGCTCGTCGCCGGCGGCGTCGGTGCGGGGATCGCTGCCACCGGTGGTCAGCTGCGGTGGTTCCCACTGTTCATCCTCGGCATGTTCTTCTTCGGTGCGGGCCAGGCCGCGACTCTGCAAGCCCGCTACGTCGCGGCTGATCTCGCCCACGACTTCGACCGGGCGCGGGCGATCGGCGCGATCGTCTGGATCGGAACGCTCGGCGCAGTGTTCGGTCCGGTGTTCACCCCGGTCGAGAAGGATGTCGGCGAATGGCTCGGCCTGGACGAATTCATCGGGCCCTACCTGTTCGCCGGAGCGCTGTTCCTGCTCGGCGCGGCGGTCTACGCCGTCCTGCTGCGGCCGGACCCGCTCGTGCTGGTCGGTGGCACCGACCCGAACGCCGAGCGGGCGCGGCCCATCATCCAGCTGCGCCGGTCGTACGGTGTGATCCGGTCGTCGCCCGGAGCGATGCTCGGAATCGTCGCGATGGCGGGATCGCAGGCCGCGATGGTCGGCGTGATGACGATGACGCCGCCGCACATGGACGATCACGGTCACGACGATCTCTCGGCGCTCGTGATCGCCGTCCACATCCTCGGGATGTTCGGTCTCGCGCCGCTCGTCGGTCGATTCGTCGACCGCGTCGGCGCGGTCAAGGCGATCCAGTTCGGAGCGGTGGTGCTCGGTTCGGGAACGGTGGCCGCCGTCATCGCCGGCTACGTCCCGGCGATGATCTTCATCGGCCTGTTCCTCCTGGGGCTCGGTTGGAACCTCGGTCTCATCGGGGGGACGACCCTGCTCACGGCGTCGGTGCCACAGCATGCGCGTGTGGAGGCGCAGGGCACCGGCGATCTCACCCTCAGCCTGTGCGGTGCGGTGGCGGCGTTCGGATCCGGGTTCGTGAAGCAGGCGGCCGGCTATCACATCCTCGCCGACGCGGCGACGGCGCTCGCCGGGGCGATGCTGATCTACGCCTGGTTGACGCAGAGCAGGCTGGGGCGCCAGGGGATCACCGCTGCTGCTTGACGTCGGGCGGCGTCAACCGGCGATGACGACGCGGGCCCGACCGGTCCGTTTGCCGTGGAGCATCGCACGGTCGGCGGCCTGCACGAGCTCTTGCGGATCGCCGACGGCGGCGTGGTGCGCGAACCCGACGCTCGCGGAGACCGAGACCGGACCCAACTCTGCGGGGAGTGGCGCTGCGATCGCAGCGAGCAGGCGGTCCGACACTGCGAGCGCCGTCGCCTCGTCCGTGTCGAGCAGCAGAACGGCGAACTCGTCGCCACCGATGCGGGCGACGATGTCCTGCGGGCGGCACGCGCTCTTGAGTCGATCGGCGACCTCGACGAGCACCTCGTCGCCGACCGCGTGGCCGTACTGGTCGTTGATCGCCTTGAAGTAGTCGAGATCGATGAACAACAAGGTGGCGTCGCGACCGACGAGGCCGCCGAGGGTGTGATCGAACATGCCTCGGTTGGAGAGACCGGTCAGCGAGTCCTCCAGAGCGGCGGAACGGAGCGCTCGATGTGCGAGATCGCGTCGGAGCGCGTGCGCCAGGATGCGCAGCTGGTCGCGTCGGGTGATCGTGGTGTTGCCGCGCAGCTCACCGAGCGCGCGGTCCCTCATCGCGACCACGAGCACGCACTCGAGCTCGCCGTCGACGGCGAGCTTGCTGACGTGGCACGACTCGATGCCGCTCGACTCGCCCGCGGTGCGCAGCACCGCCGGGAGCTGCTCGGTCAGGCGTTCGATCGTCTCCCCGCTCGCGAGATCGCGCCAGAGGCGATGGTTGCCTGCGTCGACCAGCACGTGCAGGCCGTCGCCGAATCCGTCGTCGTGGTCGCTGATCAGCTGGAATCGCTCGCCGATCGGCCGCAGGAGGGCGTACCCGCTGGCGGCTGCGTCCTCCGACGTCGCCTCGAGGTGGGTGAGGAGCGCACGCACGACGACGTCGAGCGGCGCATCGTCGAGCATGAGATCGATCACGTCGAGCGGTGAGGGACGGCTGCTGCGCGGCACGAGCGTGACGACCCAGTGCAGTTCTCCGGCTTCGTCGAGCCATCCTCGCGGGATCACATCGACGACGTCGCTCCCGGAGGGTCCGAGGATCGTGAGCGGGAACGGAGTCGGTGTCGTGATGTTCGCCATCTCGCCGGGTAGGAAGATGTCGGCCACGTCGTCGTGGTGGTCGGCGGCCACGAAGTCGAGCGCATGGCGACCGACGAAGTCGGCGGGCGTGTTCCCGGCGACGCCGTCAGCTGCTCCGTAGGCCGCCGAGATCGTCCCCCAACGGTCGAGGACGAGGACGAGCGGTCGGATGTTGGCGAGGACGGTGATCGGTTCCATGGGCGTGCTCGTGGACGTCCGCCGGCGAGGGCGAGCGGTCAGACGGCCAACACCAGTCGTCCGGCGCCGTGACGCTGGCCGCTGGCCACCGCGTCGTCGGCCAGCTCCAGCAGTTCTTCGGCATCGACGAGGCCGACCTGGTGGGCGAGCGCCACCGTTGCGGTCACGGCGGCCGGACCGCCGTCGAGCTCGAGCGGCTCGGCGATCATCGACACCAGGCGCTTGGAGACCATCAGGGCTGCGGCACGATCCGCTTCGCCGAGCAGGATGCCGAATCGGTGGACTCCGAGACGGGCGACCACGTCGGAGCCCCGCGTGTTCCCGGCCAGCCGATCGGCGGCGATCCGAACGATCTCCGCGGCGATCCCGTCGCCGTGCGCTGCCTCGATCGCGTCGAAATCGTCGATGTCGATCAACACCAGTGCGGCCTCGTCGTCGTCGAAGTCGGCGAGCGCGGCGTTGAACCGTTCCGGGGTGACGAGACCGGTGGTGGGGTCGAGATTGGGGTCGTCGGCGTCGAACACTCGGCCTGCCGGTTGTCCGTCGCCGACCGCGCCATCCGCTTCGGCGTCGGTCTCGGCCGCTGCTGCGGCTGCCGCGGCAGCAGCCGCTGCGTCGCGGTCGGCGGCGGCGGCGAGGATCTCGAGGGAGTGACGGCGATCGCCAAGGGGAGCCACACCGCGGGTGGTCTCGAACCAGAACGCAGCGCACTCGACCGTGTCACCGGAGCGGACGCAGCCTGCGTGCACGGTGGTGACGTCGGCCCCGTCGGCGGCGGCCCGTACGACCTCGGGCAGCGATGTGATGTGCCGTTCGATGGTGTCGCCTGCGGGCAGGTCCTCCCAGAGCCGCGAATGGCCGCCGGCGACGGCCACGGAGATAGCGGCACGGAGCACACCCGTGCCGCCACCGGCAAGGACGTGGTGATCCGGATCGTGCGGCCGGACGACGATGACGAGGGTGCCGACCGACGGGTCGCTGCCGGCGTGCGCGGTGACCGACGCCGCGACCGCGACGAGCTGGCCGGCCGTCGGGCTGACGACCGAGTCGAACGAGCTCGTCGGGGCGTAGGTGGTGGTCATACCACCGTGATCGGCGTCCGCTCACCTCTGCTTGAGGTTCACCTGACACTACTTGACGCAATTGTGACAGATCAGCGGAGGCGTTTCGACAGCTCGTTGAGGCGTCGCTTCTCGTCGTTCGACAGCGAATCGAGACCGCTCGCCGAGATCTTGTCGAGGAGTGCGTCGAGCTCGGCCTGGGCTGCCATCGTGTCGGGTTGCGGCGCCGCCGCGGCCCCCGGGGCCGCCCACGGTCCCTCCACGACGGTCTTGCCGGGCCGGCCTCGTGAGGCCGACCGGCGTCGGGTGCGGCCGGGTCCCGACCGTTTCGGCGCCTTGCCCTGAGTGAACCGCGGGATGAAGTCGAGGCGATCCGCGAACCCCCACTGTCGAACGATGACGACGCCCAGTGCGATCGCGCTGAGCAGCAACAGCAGCGTTCCCCAGAGTCGGTCCCCGACGAAACGCAGGACATCGATGCCCACGAACACCAACGCGAGCACCCAGGCCGGGATTCCGAAGAAGAAGGGCTGCTGCGGGTACTGGACTGCGAAGATGACGAACATCACCGACGCCAGGAGCCCGAGACCGGTCTCGGGGAGGGTGGGGAAACTGAGACCCGGCAGCAACGAGACGAACAGTGCCGGTGCGATGGAGACCGCGATGATGAGCGCCAGGTACCGATTTCGGCCGACGAGCTCCTCGACGGCATGCCCGATGAACCAGAAGAACGCGAGGGTGATCACCACCCAGATGCGTGTCGGAGGGTTGGCGATCGGCCAGGTGGCGAGCCGCCAGATCTCCCCGTTGCGCACCGCCGAGGGGTAGAAGATGAGTCGGGCGAACGCATCCCTGCTGATCGCGTACAGGAACATCGACGCGACGCCGGCGATCACGAGGATGGCAGTGGTGGTGAGATCGACGTTGCCGGCGCGGGTCCATCCGTCACGTGGTCGTGGGTCCGGGAGCGCGAACTGGAATCGGTTGGCCACGGATCTCACCGTACCCGCGTGGAGTGTCGACACCTGATCGGGAGACGTCGACTTCGGAGCAGGACGTAGCCTGAGATGGTCATGGTGCGCCGTCCCCCCGCCGGAACGATCCCCGAAGAACCCGGTTCGTATCAGTTCAAGGACGCTCATGGGCGCGTGATCTACGTCGGCAAGGCCTCCAACCTGCGCCAACGCCTCTCCAACTACTTCCAGGCGCCGCGCAACCTGCACCCGCGGACTCGGCAGATGGTCGAGACGGCGGAGTCGGTCGAGTGGACGACCGTGCGGAACGAAGTCGAGGCGTTGATGCTCGAGTACTCGCTCATCAAGCAGCATCGGCCCCGCTTCAACGTCCGCCTGCGCGACGACAAGTCGTACCCCTTCCTGGCCGTCACGGTCGACGACCAGTGGCCGCGGGCCATGGTCATGCGGGGGCGCAAGCGGAAGGGAACCCGCTACTTCGGTCCGTACGCGCACGCCTACGCGATCCGCGACACGCTCGACCTGCTGCTGCGGAGCTTTCCGATCCGGACGTGCAGCCCGGCGAAGTTCGACCAGCACGAGCGACTCGGACGACCGTGCCTGCTGTACCACATCGAGAAGTGCGCAGGCCCGTGCGTGGGTGAGATCGAGGAGATGCAGTACCGGGAGTTGGTGCGCGAGCTGTGCGAGTTCCTGGCGGGCGACACCGACGACATCATCGAACGGCTCGAGGTCGAGATGAAGCAGGCGGCCGGCGAGCTCGAGTTCGAACGCGCCGCCCGACTGCGTGACCGTCTCGTCGCCGTCCGCAAGGCGGTCGAGAAGCAGCAGATGGTCGCCGACAAGAACGAGGACGTCGACGTGATCGGTATCGCGGACGACGAACTCGAGGCATCGGTGCAGATCTTCTTCGTCCGGAAGGGTCGGGTCGTGGGCCGCAAGGGGTTCGTGCTCGACAAGGTGGAGGAGCTCACACCGGGTCGGCTGGTCGATCGCATCCTCGAAGCGGTCTACGGCGACGAGCCGCCGACGGGGTACCCCAAACAGGTGCTCGTGCCGTTCGAGCCCGACGATCTGTCGACCTACGAGGAGTGGTTGTCGTACATGCGAGAGTCGCGCGTCCAGATCCGCGTTCCCCAACGCGGCGACAAGCGGTCGTTGCTCGAGACGGTCACGCGCAACGCCGGCGAAGAGTTCACGCGCCACCGGATGCGCCGCGCGTCCGATCACAACACGCGGTCACGGGCGCTGACCGAACTGCAGGAGGTGCTCGACCTTCCGGAGGCGCCGCTTCGCATCGAGTGCTACGACATGGCGCACCTCCAGGGCACCGACTACGTCGGATCGATGGTGGTCCTCGAGGACGGTCTCCCGAACAAGCGCGAGTACCGCCGGTTCAAGGTCAACATCGACGGCAACGACGACTACGGCGCGATGGAGGAGGTGCTGACCCGACGACTGCTGGCATATCTCGACGAGCGGGATCGGCCGATCAACGAACGCCAGGAGGGTGGCACGCCGAGGCCCGGCAAGTTCGCCTATCCACCTCAGCTCCTCGTCGTCGACGGCGGCAAGGGTCAACTCAACGTCGCCAAGCGTGTGGTCGACGGGCTCGGTCTCGGCGACGAGATCCCGGTCGCCGGGTTGGCGAAGCGCTTCGAGGAGGTCTACGTCCCGGGTCGGTCGGCGCCGGTCGAGATCCCGCGCGGCAGCGAGGCGCTGTTCATGTTGCAGCGCATTCGCGACGAGGCGCACCGCTTCGCGAACGCCTTCCATCGCGAACGCCGATCGAAACGCATGACGGCGAGCTCACTGGACGGCATCCCGGGGCTGGGTGAGGTGCGGACGAAGAAGCTCGTCAAGGCGTTGGGTGGCGTCAACGCCGTGAAGCGAGCCGATCTCGACGAGTTGAAGGCGCTCAGCTTCCTCCCCGATGCCGTCGCCGAAGCCGTGCACGCCAAGTTCCACCCCTGACGTCACATTCGAACGTTACATTCGGGGTCAGACCCCGAATGTAACGTTCGGGTGGGTGGTCAGAGTCGGGTGACGACGTCGGCGTGGAGGCGTTCGAGGGCATCGCGACGTGCTTCGGGTGTGGCACCGAGGTTGAAGTCGGGGACGATGAACTCGTCGAAGCCCAGTTCGGTGTACCGGCCCATCTCGTCGACCAATCGGCTCGCCGTACCGGCGATCGAGCGCGGACCGAGCTCGCCGGCGAGTATCTGCTCGGCTTGGTCGTCGGTCTCGGTGAGGAACACGAGCGCCTGGACCGACGTCCACATCGACGATCCATCGCGACCGACCGCCTGGCACGCGGCGTCGAAGCCCGTCCGTCGCTCCGTCGCCATCGCCACCGAACCCCAGGTGTTCCACTCGTCTGCGTGGCGAGCCGTGATCCGCAGCATGCGGGCACCGCCGGTGCCGACGAGCACCGGTAGGGGATCCTGGATCGGTTTCGGATCGGCCGGGGCGTCGGTGATCGAGTAGATCGAACCGTGGAACGTGGTGCGGTCCTCGCCCATCAGTGAGCGGATGACCTGGATCGCCTCCTCGAAGCGGTCGACCCGCCGCCGGGGTCGTTCGAGCTCGATGCCGTAGGCGTGGTGTTCGTTGATCTGCCACCCGGCTCCGAGTCCGAGGACCATTCGACCCTGGGAGAGGTGATCGATCGTGACGGCCCGGTTGGCGAGCACCGCCGGATGGTGCACCGATGTCGGCGCGACGAGTGAGCCGATCCGAACCCGCTCGGTGACCGCGGCGATCGCCGGCAGCATCGCCCAGCACTCGTGGGTCTCGCCAGCCCCGATCTCCTGGCTGCCGGTGTTCGGCATGTAGTGATCGGCGTACCAGACCCCGTGCCAGCCGGCGTCCTCTGCCCATCGGGCGACATCGAGCACCTCGGCGGGTGCGTGACTCATGTTCGGCCAGACCGAGAACTTCATCGGGTCGACTGTACGACGTGGCCGACGACCGGCGGGTCGTCGAGCGGAGCGCTCGGCCGTCAGGTCGTGGCGTCGAGCGTCCACTGTCGAACGGTGCCGTCGGCCGAGGACGTCACCAGCCACCGGCCGTCGGAGGAGAACGCAAGGTCGCTGACCGGTGCCGTGTGCCCGGTGAGCTCGGCGAGGCGGAGGCCACTGTCGGTGGACCACACCGCGACCGTCGAGTTCTCGGCGGGCGCTGCCAGCAGCGCCCCGTCGGACGAGAGCGCGAGCGATGCGGTGCGCGATGCGGTGCCGTCGAACGTCAAGACGTTCTGACCGGTGAGGATGTCGATGAGCGCGAGCGTCCCGGTGACATCGACGGTCGCCATCACGTTGTCGTTGGGCATGACGGCGATCGCCTGGTAGCCGCCGAGAGCGGCGTCGTAGGTCGCGGCGACCGATCGGTCGGCCACGTTCCAGACCGTGACCGTGCCCGAGTCGGAGCTGGCGACGAGCAGCTCACCGTCGGCCGAGAAGGCAAGATCGAGCACGGTGCTCGGCTGGGGCGGGAACCGGTGCACGAGCTCACCGCTCGCCGCATCGACGAGCGCGACGCTGAAGTCGTGCGACGTCGCCGCCATCAGCGTGCCGTCGGGAGTGAACCTGATCCGGTTGTAGAAGAACGAGCATCCGGCGACGTCCTCTGACTCGCCGCCCAGCGAGAAGACGGCAGCCCGGTCACCCGGATCCCAGGTCGTGACGGTGTCGTCGAACGCCAGCTCGCCGAGCCGTTCCGCGAGTCCGCTCGTGAGCAGTCCCGTCGACGGGTTGAACTCGACTGCGTCCACCCGGGCCGGTGTGTCACCCACGTCGAACGCCCATGTCTCGGCGAGATCCGACTCGAGCAGGGCGACTCGTCCATTGGACGCGCCGACGGCGACGTTCGAGTCGTCGGCCGAGACCGCGACGCTCGTTGCGGAGCCGACGGCGAACCGGTCGTCTGGGACGGGTGCCGGATCAGCGAGCAGGTCCACGGTCTTGATACGACCGTAGAAGTCGATCGTGACGATCGCATCCCTGGCCGCGTCGACGTGCGCCTGCTCGATCGCGATGCCGCCGCCATCGAGCAGGCGAGGTTCCGGCGCGGCTCCATCGGTGACCCAGCTGACGAGTGCTCCGGCCTGGTGGACCGACACGAGACCGTCGCCCCAGGCCAACAACTCGACGATCGGTTGGTCGGTGGGAGCCTCCGTCGTCGACAGCTGTTCACCGCTGTGAGACCACCACGTCAGCGTCGTGTCGACTGCGACGGCGACACCCGAGTCGGTGACGATCCAGCGATCGGGTTGCAGCGGCCGCTCGAGGGTGACCTCGCCGAGACGCTCGTCGGATGCCGCGTCGATGATGGCGATGCTGTCGGTGCGTTCGAAGTCGTCGGGCCCGACGCCGCTGGCGACGCCGAGCGTAGAACCGTCCGGCGACGATCGTGCGCCGAGGAGCACGCCGTTCTCCGGGAGCCGGACCGTGATCCGTTCGACGTCGTCGCTGCCGACGAACGCGATCTCACCGGTGTCGATGAGCGGTACGGCGATTCGTCCGTCGGGGAGGAACGCCGACGGACCGAGGTTGACGGCCTCGCCCAGGGGCGCGGCGGCACCGCCCACCGGACCGGTCGGCCAGGTGGCGATGCCCGTCGACGTGACGGCGACGAGATCGGTGGTGCCCGCGAGAAAGCCGAGATCGACCACGTCGACGCCGAGGGCCAACTCATCGGCACCCACGAACCGTCGGTCGGCGAGGTCGTACCACCGCACGATCGATGGTGCGAGCGTGGTGACGGCAAGGGTCGACCCATCGTCCGACACCGCAGACGGCCCTACCTGGGTCTCACTCCCGAACAGGTCGAGGTCGGTGAGGGATCCGTCCCGGGCGGCAAGGTACACACCGGTCGTCGTCACCACGGCCGTCGTGTCGTCGTCGATCGGTACCGCGTCGAGCGCACGCCCGTCACCCCACACCGCCGATGGAGCCGCGGTGAGGCCGACCACCTCGTCGACGATGATCGCATCGGAGCCGTCGGGGAGACGGGCACCGTCGGGCTCCGACGAGCACGCTGCGAACACCAGGGATGCGGCGACGGCGAACGTCAACGACGCCTTGCGGGGGCACGATCGGAGGGCATCTCGCCGGTACATCGGGTTGGAGGGTACTGCCGGCCTCTCGACGATGGCGGTCACCGATCGGGCGGGGCGTAGCCTGCAGTCCGTGATCACCGATCCGCCACGGGACCCGTCGCGCGATCTCTGGGAGCACCACGCCCAGTGGTGGATCGATGGCTTCACCGATGGCGCCGATCCCGAGTACGAAGAGCAGATCCTGCCCCTCGCTGCCGACGAGTTGGCGGGCGCGGGCAGCATCCTCGACATCGGCTGCGGCGACGGCCAGATCAGCCGGATGATGGCAGCTGCGGGCGCCCAGGTGGTCGGTGTCGATCCGACGTGGAACCAGATCCGCGTGGCACACGTGCGTGGTGGGGGAGCGAGCTACCTGCGCACGACCGCCGATCGCCTGCCCTTCACCGACGGGTGCTTCGATGCGGCGGTGGCGTGCCTCGTGTTCGAGCACATCGACGCGGTCGACGCGGCGATCGCCGAGGTCTCGCGTGTCGTGCGCCCCGGAGGCCGCTTCTGCTTCTTCCTCAACCATCCGCTCCTGCAGACCCCGGGCAGCGGCTGGATCGACGACCACATCATCGACCCGCCCGAGCAGTACTGGCGGATCGGGCCCTACCTGCCGGAAGCCGAGACGATCGAACAGGTCGAGCTCGGGGTGTACATCCGGTTCATCCATCGCCCCCTGTCGAGGTACGTGAATGCGCTCGCCGATCACGGGCTGGTGGTCGAGCGGATGATCGAGCCGGCACCACCGGCCGGGTTTCTCGCTCGGGCGCCCGAGTACACGGATGCCGCAACCGTTCCCAGGCTGCTCTATCTCCGGCTCCGCCGGGGTGACCGACCTGCTCACTAGGGTTGACCACATGTCCGACGTCGTGCTGATCACCGGGTTGTCCGGGGCCGGCCGGTCGGGCGCCGCCGACGTGCTGGAGGACCTCGGCTTCTACGTCGTCGACAACCTGCCCACTTCGCTGCTGCCGACGATCATCGATCTGGCGTCGCAACCCGGCGGCGGCATCGGGCGTCTGGCACTCGTGTCGGGCCGTAACCATGACGATCTGCTCCCCGAGGTCTCGCGCATGCGAGCGGAGGGGCACCGGGTGACGCTGCTCTTCCTCGATGCGTCGACCCCCGTGCTCGTGCAACGATACGACGCGACCCGGCGGCGGCATCCGTTCGCCGACATCGCCGGCGGCCTGCTCGAGGCGATCGAGCACGAGCGCGGGCTGCTCGATCATGTTCGCGCCCACGCCGATCTGGTGATCGACACGTCGGATCTGAATGTGCACCAGTTGAAGGAGCGTCTCGTCGCCTCGTTCCAGGAGGATGATCACCAGCAGCTTCAGATCGCGATCGAGAGCTTCGGCTACAAGAACGGGCTGCCGCTCGACGCCGACATCGTGATGGACGTCCGGTTCCTGCCCAACCCTCACTGGGAGGACGAACTGCGGCCGCTGACCGGGCACGACCCGAAGGTGCGCGACTACGTGCTCGAGCGCGGCGTGACGTCGTCGTTCCTCGACGGCTTCGAACAGTTGCTGGTCGAGCTGCTCCCGAGCTACCGGTCGGAGGGCCGCACGTACTTGACGATCGCGATCGGCTGTACCGGCGGTCGGCATCGTTCGGTGGCCGTCGCCGAGGAGCTCACGCGGCGTTTCGCTCGGCGCGGCGTCGCCGCTCGCACGTCGCATCGCGACGTCAGCGTGGCGCACTGACCCCTGTGGCGCTCGCCGCAACAGAATCGTCACGCGACCCCCTCTTCGCCCGACCCGTTCTCCGCCCGACCCGTAGCCCCCCGACCCGTAACCCCCCCGACCCGCTCTTCACTTGACCCGCTCTTCGCCCGACCCGTTCTTCGCGACCGGATTTTGTGGCAGCCGAAGCGACAGGATCCGACGCTTCGGCACACACAGAATCGCGTCGGTGTCTTTTCGGCACTCACTGCGACGGATTCGGTCGCTTCGGCTGCCACAGAATCGAGTCGTCGTGGTGGTCGGCGAACGGTGCATGGCGGACGCCGACGGTGACCGCACTAGTGTCGTCGCCGTTCAACACGAATCCCCCGAAAGGACCATCGACATGACGGTGCGAGTTGGCATCAACGGCTTCGGCAGGATCGGCCGGAACTTCTTCCGAGCCGCACAGCAGCGCGGCGCAGACATCGACTTCGTCGCCGTGAACGACCTCGGGTCGCTCGACACGATGGCGTACCTGCTCAAGTACGACTCCGTGCTGGGCACGCTGCCGCAGGCCATCCGGGCCACCAAGACCGGCATTCGTGTCGGCAACGACACGCTCACCGTGCTCAGCGAGCGAAATCCGGCCGATCTGCCGTGGGGTGATCTCGGTGTCGACGTCGTGATCGAGTCGACGGGCGTGTTCAACAGCCGCGACAAGGCGGCGTCCCACCTCGACGGCGGAGCGCCGCTCGTCATCGTGTCGGCCCCCTGCTCGAACGCCGACGAGACCTTCGTGTACGGCGTCAACCACAAGACCTTCAACCCCAAGCGCCATCAGGTGATCTCCAACGCGAGCTGCACCACCAACTGCTTCGTCCCGCTCGTGAAGGTGCTCGACGACAACTTCGGCGTCGTCAACGGCCTGATGACCACCGTGCACGCGTACACCGGCGACCAATCGCTCGTCGACGGCCCCCACAGCGATCTGCGCCGCGCCCGCGGTGCAGCCATCAACATCATCCCGACCAGCACGGGTGCGGCCCGGGCGACGAGCCTGGTGATGGCGTCGATGAAGGGCAAGCTCGACGGCACTGCGCTGCGTGTGCCCGTGCCGACCGGATCGATCACGGACTTCACCGCGAACCTCCGCAAGTCGGCATCGGCGGAGGAGATCAACGCTGCGTTCAAGGCGGCGGCGGCCAAGGGCGACCTGAAGGGGATCCTCCGTTACACCGAGGACCCGATCGTGTCGAGCGACATCGTCGGCGATCCGCACTCGTCGATCTTCGATGCCGGCCTGACCGCCTCCATGGGCAAGCTCGTGAAGGTCAACGGTTGGTACGACAACGAGTGGGGCTACTCGAACCGTCTCGTCGACATGACGCTCTTCGCGGCCGGCAAGAAGCGCTGACGTCCGCATGATCAACGGGATTCCCACCCTGGAGGATCTCGGCGACGTGAGCGGGAAGCGGGTGCTCGTGCGGACCGACTTCAACGTGCCGCTGGAGGGCGACGGCGATCAGCGGGTGATCACCGACGACTTCCGCATCCGTGCCGCGTTGCCGACGATCGAGTGGTTGAGCGTGCGCGGCGCCGACGTCGTGTGTGCGAGCCATCTCGGGCGGCCGAAGGGCGAACCGAAACCTCAGTACTCGATGGACCCGGTGCGCTCTCGTCTGGCCGAGCTCGCCCCAGGGGTCGAGCTGCTCGAGAACCTCCGCTTCGACGCGGGCGAGACCGGCAACGATCCGTCGTTCGTCGCCGAGCTCATCGACGGTGTCGATCTGTACGTCAACGACGCGTTCGGCGCCTCGCACCGCGCCCATGCGTCGATCGTCGGACCGCCGGCGGAGCTGCCCTCGGCGATGGGTCGCTTGCTCGCCAAAGAGGTCGAGGTCCTGCTCGGTCTGCGCAACGATCCCCAGCGCCCGTTCGTCGCCGTCCTCGGTGGGGCCAAGATCTCCGACAAGCTCGGCGTGGTCGAAGCACTGCTCGACGTCGTCGACTCGCTGGTGATCGGCGGCGCAATGTGTTTCACCTTCTTCGCCGCGCAGGGCAAGCGAATCGGCGACTCGCTGTTCGAACCCGACCAGGTCGACACCTGTGCCCGGATCCTCGAGGCGAGTGGCGCCAAGATCCATCTGCCCGACGACCTCGTCGGACTCGACGCTGCGGGCCACTTCGCCACGTGGGGCACGAACCTGCCCGACGGAGCGAAGGGATTCGACATCGGTCCCGGGAGCGCCGCGGCGTTCAGTGATGTGGTGATGGACGCTCGGATGGTGTTCTGGAACGGCCCGATGGGCATGTTCGAGGACGACCGCTTCGCAGCGGGCACGCGAACCGTCGCCCAGGCGATGGCCGACACGAAGGCGTTCACGGTCGTGGGCGGTGGCGATTCGGCCGCGGCGCTCGCTCAGTTCGGCCTCGACGACGAGGTCGACCACGTCTCGACCGGCGGCGGCGCCAGCCTCGAGCTCCTCGAGAACGGCGATCTGCCGGGCCTCGCTGCGCTGCGCGGCGCCCCCAACGCACAGGAAGGCTGATCGACTCGATCATGGCGAACAGACGCACCCCGATCATCTCGGGCAACTGGAAGATGAACCTCAACCACTTCGAGGCGATCCAGACGGTCCAGAAGTTGCACTACTCCCTGCCGAAGGACGTCTACGACAGTGTCGACGTCAGCGTGCACCCGCCCTTCACCGACATCCGCAGCGTTCAAACGGTGATCGAAGCCGACGATCTCGACATCCTGCTCGGCGCCCAGCACTGCCATTGGGAGGACACGGGGGCGTTCACCGGGGAGGTGTCGCCCCTCTTCCTCGCCAAGCTCGACGTCAAGCTGGTGGTGTGCGGACACAGCGAACGTCGCGACCTCTTCGGGGAGACCGACGAGATGGTCAACAAGAAGGTGCACGCGATCTTCAAAGCAGGGATGACGCCGATCATGTGCTGCGGTGAGTCGCTCGGTGAGCGCGAAGCCGGTGAGACCGAGGCGAAGGTGCTGTCCCAGGTGACCGCCGGTCTGGCGAAGCTGACCGCCGAGCAGGTCGCGACGCTGGTGATCGCATACGAGCCGATCTGGGCGATCGGGACCGGCAAGACCGCAACCGCCGCCGACGCCCAGTCGGTGTGTCATGCGATTCGGGGCGCGATCGGTGTCCAGTTCGGTGGCGATGCAGCGGGTGCGGTGCGGATTCAATACGGCGGTTCGGTCAAGGCCGGCACCACCGAGGAACTGATGGCTCAGCCCGATGTCGACGGTGCACTCGTCGGTGGAGCGAGTCTGGATCCCGACGAGTTCTCGCGCATCGTCCAGTTCGCTGCGGGCTGATACTCCGGTCGAAACGGTTCGGCCGGTTGTTGCGAGCGGAACGATCGCGCCAGGTTTTTTCCCGAGTTCATTACCCCTCGGTAGTCGAGCTGGTATTGTAGCGACCGCCCGTTTCGATCGGGGAGGACGATACGGGTCTGTGGCCGTAGTACAGACCATTACGACTGGCAGTGTGAACACCGCCGTTCGGTTTGATGCCGGCACCGACACCTCCCTCCGTACATCCCTTAGGAGGACCTACGTGAAGACGACCCGCAGAAGCCACAAGCTTCTCGCCACGGTCGCCGCTGCGTCGCTCGTACTCGCTGCCTGTGGCGGCGATGACGACGACAGCACCGGCGACACCGTGGCCGAGGAGCCGGGGGCCGAAGAGCCCGCCGCCGAGCCCGCCGACGCCGGCGAGCCGACCGAAGAGCCTGCCGCAGAGCCTGCCGCAGAGCCTGCCGCAGAGCCTGCACCCGAAGGCGCCGGTGGCGGCACCCTGATCTGGGCGCACGAGCAGGAACCGCCTGACCTGCACCTCGACGACCCGAACAACAACCTGACCACGACGTCGTGGACGATCCAGGCGATGTGGGACGGGTTGTACGGCATCACGGCGTCGACCGAGTTCTTCCCCGAACTGCTCACCGAACCGGCGACCATTGCCGACAACGGCGACGGCAGCGTGACGGGTTCGTTCGTCCTGCGTGACGGTTTGGTCTGGAGCGACGGCGACGATCTCACGTCCGACGACGTCAAGTTCACGTTCGATGTGATCATGGCGGCCGACGGCGAGACCGAAGAAGGTGACCCCAACTACGTGTACCTCATTGGTGACCGCACCGGCTACGACACGATCACCGACTTCACCGTCGTGTCGCCGACCGAGTTCACGATCACCTGGTCGGCGTTCTATTCCGGCTATCCGGCGATCTTCGATCGGGTCTTCCCGTCGCACGTCTTCCCGGCCGACCCGCTCGAGGCGGCGGCTGCGATGAACGATGCGCTGCGCGAGTGGAGCTACAACGGTGAGGCCCTGCCGTCGTCGGGTCCCATGGTCTTCGACTCCTGGGAGAAGGGCGTCCAGATGAACCTGGTGCGCAACGACAATTACAACGGCAACATGAGCCCCGACGTCACGAACCGTGGCGTTGCATACGTCGATGGTGTCCAGATCAACTACGTGACCGACACCGATGCGCAGATCAACGCTCTGCTTGCCGGCGAGGCTCAGATCGTCATGACCCAGCCGCAGCTCGCCTTCGAGCAGCTCGCCGAGAGTGAAGACTTCACGGTCGCCGCTACCGCCGGCCCTGTCTGGGAGCACTGGGGCATGAACACGTTCAACGTCCATCTCGCCGATCCGTTGGTCCGCGAAGCACTCGCGCTGGCCATGGACAAGTCCGAGGTCATGGCTGGTCTGTATACGCCGCTGTTCGGCGACCTGCTCCCGCCCGAGGGTCAGGGCAACGCCTACTGGATGTCGAATCAGTCGACCTACGAGGACCACGCCGGCGACGCCGGCTACGGCGCAGGTGACGTGGAGGGGGCGAAGGCCAACCTCGAAGAGGCCGGATATGTGCTCGGCGACGACGGTGTCTACGAGCATCCCGAGCGGGGTCGTCTGAGCCTCCGTGTCGGTACGACCGGCGGCAACCGTCTCCGCGAGATCCAGCAGCAGCTGCTGCAGGCCAAGTTCGGCGAGGCCGGCATCGAGATCACCATCGACAACGTCGAGGGTGGCGCCTACTTCAGCGAGCGCCCGTTCGCCGAGGATGCGATCGCATGCGCAACCAGCGGTGGCACCGAAGGCAACTGCGAGATCTGGGACCTGACCCAGTTCGCGTGGGTCGGAGGTCCGTGGCCGGGGGCAGCGCATCGGCATCGTTCCGGACCGGTTCGGGCAACAACCCGTACGGCTATGCCAACCCCGAGTTCGACGCCAAGTCGGAGGAGTGCGACGCGACCGTCGACGACACCGAGCGCAACGCCTGCTACAACGAGCTGGACAAGTACGTCACGACCCTCGAGATCGACCCCAACGGTCTCGTCGTGATGCCGATCACCCAGAAGCCGTCGTTCTACGGCTACACGTCGGATCTGGCCGCGAACGGTGTCTCTCCCGACGCCAACTCGGCCGGTCCGCTCGTCAACGTGGTCGACTACCAGTTCGCCGGCTGAGCGAACGGAGGTCGATCGTCGACGATTGAAGTCACGTCGACAGCTGAAGTCAACGACAGGGTCCCGGTGGTTCGCCACCGGGACCCTGTTCGTTGGTTCCCCTGATCGCTCCCCATCGTCTAAGGTTCCCTCGTTGGTCGCTTACATCGTTCGCCGCTTGCTCGTCACCGTCCCGTTGCTGGTGATCGCCCTCTACCTCGTGCACGTGGGCGTCTCCACCACCACCGACCCGCGTTCGCAGTTCTACCTCTGTCTGCCCGCGGTGCCAGGACGGGTTCGACGCGATCACCGCCCAGTACAACCTTGACGAGAACATCTGGGTGCGTCCGCTCCATTGGTTCAGCGCCGCCATCCGGGGCGACTTCGGTGAATCCAACTCGATCGGTGGGCCGGTCGGCGAGATCCTGTGGCAGCGCGGCAAGAACACGGCGATGATCGCGATCCCGGCGTTCGTGGTCGGCTCGATCGTTGCGCTGCTCCTTTCGGTCTACTCCGCCCGCCATCAGTACACGTTCGGCGACTACGTGTTCACCGGTCTCGCCTTCTTCGGTTTCGCCTTCCCGTCGTTCGTGATGGCGCTCCTGCTCCAGAACATCTTCGGTGTCCAGTTCGAGAACTGGTTCGGAGTCAAACCGTTCAACACGGGGCGAAAAACCGGAACCAACTTCTGTGAGTTGCTCCGTGACATCACGTTGCCGGCGACCTCCCTGATGATCCTGGGTATCGCCGCCGACAGCCGGTTCGGCCGATCGTCGATGCTCGAGACGCTCAATCAGGACTACATCCGTACCGCCCGCGCCAAGGGCCTGCCCGAACGCACGGTCGTCTGGAAGCATGCGCTCCGCAATGCGCTCATCCCGCTCGTCACCCTCTGGGCGCTCAACCTGTCGGCATTGCTCGGCGGCGCCGTGGTGACCGAGTCGATCTTCTCGTGGCCGGGCCTCGGCCCGGCCTTCCTCACGGCGCTGAGCAAGCCCGACCTCGACCTGCTTCTCGGCTTCGTGATGCTGACGGGCGTGATCGTCGTCGTGTTCAACCTGATCGCCGACATCCTGTACGGCGTTCTCGACCCAAGAATCAGGTTCGACTAATGGCAGATCTCGATCTCGAACCCACGACTCCACCGAAAGGCTCAGCCGGCGAGAAGGGAACCGCTGCGTTGCTGGCGGCTGCGGACGACCTGGAGGGCCTGTCCGAGAAGCCGAAGAGCTTCGGGCGCCTCGCCTGGGAGCGGTTCATCCATCACAAGCTGGCGTTGGTCGGCGCTGCGGGGCTCCTCGTGATCATCGCTGCGTTCTTCGTCGGTCCCATGCTGAGCGACTTCGAGGTCGACGAGTACGACGTGTTGAACCGGCTGTCCGGCCCGACGATGGATCACTGGTTCGGCACCGACGAGATCGGTCGCGACCTGTTCGTGCGCACAGCGCAGGGCGGCCAGTACTCGATGCGGATCGGGTTCCTGGCGGCGGCACTCGCCACGGCGTTCGGCACGATCATGGGGGCGGTGGCGGGTTACTTCGGCAAGGCGATCGATGCGATCATCGCCCAGGTCATCAACCTGATCCTGGTGGTGCCGGCGCTCATCGTGCTCTCGGTGTTCGCGCTGAAGTTCGGATCCACGTGGTGGCGGCTGGCGCTGGTGCTCGCGGCGCTCCTCTGGACCCGGATCGCTCGCGTGGTGCGGGGGGTGGTGCTCTCGCTCAAGGAACAGGAGTTCGTGATGGCGGCACGAGCCGCCGGTGCGACACATCGCCGCATCATCTTCCGACACATCCTGCCGAACGTGGTGGGCGTCGTCGCCGTCGAGATCACCCTGCTGCTCGGGACGGTGATCGTGCTCGAGTCGACGCTGTCATTCCTCGGGCTCGGCGTGAAGCCGCCGGAGACGTCGCTCGGCCTGCTCGTTGCCGACGCCAAGGGCAACATCGACAACGATCCGATCCGCGTGCTGACCCCGGGCATCATGATCGTCCTGATCGTGCTCTGCGTGAACTTCCTCGGCGACGGTCTGCGCGATGCGCTCGACCCACGTTCGAAGTCGGAGCGCGGTTGATGACGACCCCGCTCCTGAAGGTCGACAATCTCACGGTCGGTTTCCCGAGCAAGGCCGGAGTGGTCCGAGCCGTCACCGATGTGAGTTTCGAGCTCAACTCCGGTGAGGTGTTGTCGGTGGTCGGCGAGTCTGGATCCGGCAAGTCGGTCACGGCGCTCGCCGTCATGCGGCTCCATCCACGCTCGACCCAGATCACCGGTTCGGTGCAGTTCGACGGTCGCGACCTACTCAACATCTCCGAGGACGAGATGCGCTCGATCCGTGGCCGCGACATCGCGATGATCTTCCAGGATCCGATGACGGCGCTCAACCCGGTGTTCACCGTCGGCAGCCAGATCGTGGAAGCGATCCGCATCCACAACGACGTCTCCAAGGAGAAGGCCTGGGGCCGAGCGGTCGAGCTGCTCGACCTCGTGGGTGTGCCGGAGCCGAAGCGTCGGGCCGCTCAGTACCCCCACGAGTACTCCGGCGGCATGCGCCAGCGTGCGATGATCGCGATGGCGATCTCGAACGATCCGAAGCTGCTCATCGCCGACGAGCCCACCACTGCGCTCGATGTCACCGTCCAGGCCCAGGTGATGGAGGTGCTGCACGACGTGAAGCGCGCCACGGGCTCGGCGATCATGCTGATCACCCACGACCTCGGTCTGGTCGCCGGCAGCGCCGACCGTGTCCAGGTGATGTATGCGAGTCGTCTCATGGAGACCGGCGGGATCGACGAGATCTTCTACGAGTCGCGGAACCCGTACACCCGGGCGTTGTTGGACTCGATCCCCGATCTCGAGGGAATTCGCGAGGAGCTCGATCCGATCCCCGGCAACCCGCCGAGCCTGCTCAATCCCCCGTCGGGTTGTCCGTTCCGGCCGCGCTGCTCGATGGCGATCGACCGGTGCAAGACCGAGACCCCCGAGTTGGTGCAGATCAGCGGCGCTCACGCCAGCCGGTGCCACCGAGCGGACGAGCTCGCTCCCGAGGTCGTCGGGGTGTCGGCGTGACCGGTTCAGGAACGATCCCGGCGGACGCACTCGATTCGGGCGCGGTGCCGGATCGGCTCGACGAGAACGTCCCGCTGCTCCGGATCGAGAATCTGGTCAAGGAGTTCCCGATCCGGGCGGGCGTGTTCCGGCGCGAGATCGGTCAGGTGAAGGCCGTCAGCGATGTCAGCCTCGAGTTGTTCCCGAACGAGACGCTCGGCGTGGTCGGTGAGTCGGGGTGTGGCAAGAGCACGCTCGGCCGGTCGCTGTTGAGGCTGGTCGAACCGACATCGGGCCGGGTGATGTTCGGCGACGAGGACGTCACAGCGGCGTCGAAATCGCGAATGCGGGACCTCCGCCGCGATCTGCAGATGGTGTTCCAGGACCCGTACGCATCGCTCAATCCACGAATCCCCGTCCGAGACATCATCGGCGAGCCGATGCGGATCCACGGGTTCAGCAAGAAGGAGACCCGCGAGTGGGTGGCCGACCTGTTGAAGCGGGTCGGGCTGCTGCCCGAGCACGGCAATCGGTACCCGCACGAGTTCTCGGGTGGCCAGCGGCAGCGGATCGGCATCGCCCGGTCGTTGGCGCTGCGTCCCAAGGTGATCGTGCTCGACGAGCCGGTGTCGGCGCTCGACGTGAGCATCCAGGCGCAGGTGCTGAACCTGCTCGACGAGATCCAGGACGAGTTCGATCTCAGCTTCATCTTCATCGCCCACGATCTGTCGGTCGTGCGACACGCGAGCGACCGCGTCGCCGTGATGTATCTCGGTCGTGTCGCCGAGATCGCCGATCGATTGTCGCTGTACGAGCGGCCGTCGCACCCGTACACGCAGTCGTTGCTCTCGGCGGTGCCGGTGGCCGATCCGCGGCGCGAGCGAGCTCGCCAGCGGATCATCCTCCAGGGTGACGTTCCGAGCCCGGCCAACCCGCCGTCGGGGTGCCGTTTCCGGACGCGCTGCCCCATCGCACAGGATCGTTGTGCCAGCGACGTCCCCGGACTACTCGAGATCAGCCCGGGGCACCGAGTCGCGTGTCACTACCCGCTCTACGAGAACGAGACGCTGCTGGCACGAGTGCAGTCGATGGGTCGCACCGTCGACATCGCCTCGACCTGACATGGCGCCGGACGCCCGGCCGAGCCTGACGTTGCACTCGTCGTGGCGCGGCATCGTCCTCGGTTCGTGCGGTGCGGCCGCGGTCGCCGCGGCGGGAACCTACGGTGTCGCGGCCGCCGGGTTCAGGATCATTCCCACCGTCTTGTTCATCGCCGGCTGGCTGTTCGTGATCACGATGCTGTTCGACTTCCCGATCGCCACGGAGATCACCGCGGACGGTGTCGAGCGTCGCATGATGCTGCGTCGCCACCACCTGTCCTGGGACCGGGTCGAGCAGCTGACGCGCACCCGCCCGACGATGATTCGAGTCGACCGGCGATTGGAGCACGGCGCGCTGGCGGCCAAACGCGGGCGGCGGCGCTATCTCCTGGTCGACCGTCTGGAGAGCGCCGCCGAGTACGACCGGATGGTCGAGGTGATCGAGGGCGGGGGTTCGGCCGGCGACCATGTCGGGGCCTCTCTGTTGCCGAGGCCGGGGGAGAAGGTGCCGCCGACGTGGCTGTATCGCCGTGCCGCCTGGCGGCCGGACGCCGGAGACAGCCGGTAGAATCGTCGACCGTGCGATACACGATGTTGATCATCACGCTGGTCTTGAACGTCGCCTCGATGTTCGCCTTGATCGGAGGCATCCTGCTCCACAGCGGTCGTGGCGGCGGGCTGTCCGACATGTTCGGCGGCGGTGGCGGTGCGGCGCTCGGATCGACAGCGGCCGAGCGCAACCTGAACCGCATCACGTTCGTGTTCGCGCTCGTGTGGATCTTCACCGTCGTGGCGTTGAGTTTCCTGTTCGTGCGCACCTGATCAGGCGATAGCCTGGTCCACCAGTCACGTCGGAGTGGCGGAATGGCAGACGCGCTAGCTTGAGGTGCTAGTGCCCTACTTATGGGCGTGGGGGTTCAAGTCCCCCCTCCGACACCAGATGACCAGGGCAAACGCCCTGGTCATTGGGATTTCACGAGCGCACGAAGTCCGCCGAAGACCCATTTGTCCGCGATTTGTCAGCAGTTG
>CAWGTY010000011.1:0-49777 GCA_963825605.1 uncultured Acidimicrobiaceae bacterium
GGCGATCGATCGACGTCGTCACCGTGTTGCTCGACGAGGTCGAGGCGCTGACCACGGCGCCGGTCGGCGCCGGCTTCATCGTCGAGTTCCTCGAAAGGGAGGTGCTCGACGCAGTCGCTTCGAGGTTGCCGATCATCGAGATGTTCTGGGGCTGGCCCGATGCCGAACTGGTGCCCGACGACCGTATCGTCGGCTGGCAGGTCGGGACCGTCGACGAAGCACGGGCCGCCGTCGATGCGGGTTGCGCGTACGTGGTGGCGCAAGGTATCGAAGCCGGCGGTCACGTCCGCGGTGCCGTTGGGCTCGACGCCCTGCTGCCTGCGGTACGTGCCGCCGTTCCCGACGAGATCGTCGTCGTCGCGGCGGGCGGCATCGGTTCGGCGGCCGACGTGCGCACAGCGCTGACCGAGGGCGCTGACGCCGTACGGGTCGGCAGTCGTTTCGTCGCAACCAACGAGTCGACCGCTCACGATCGCTACGTCGAATTGCTCATCGAATCTTCGGGCGACGACACCGAACTCTCCGAAGCGTTCTGGGTCGGCTGGGCCGACGCCCAGCATCGGGTGCTGACGTCCGCGGTCGAGGCATCGGGCGAGGGGAGCGACGTCATCGGCCACATGCCCGCGCCCGACGGCAGCATGCGCAAGGTGCCGCGGTTCTTCGTGTCGCCACCGACCCGCGAGTTCACCGGCATGATCGACGCCATGGCGCTCTACGCGGGCACGGGTATCGACGCGATCGTGGGGCGAGTGGATGCGGCGGCCGTGATCGCCGAACTGATGCAGGGCTGGACGGAGGGTGCTGGGTGAACCGCACCGTCGTCATCACCGGCGCGAATCGCGGACTCGGACTCGAACTCGCGCGGGCGTTCGCCGGCTGCGGTGACACCGTGATCGCCGGCTGCCGGAACCCCGAGGCGGCGGACGAGTTGGCGGGTGTGGCCGACCACTTGCATCCGCTCGACATCGCGGACGAGGTGTCGATCTCGACGTTCGTCGACGCGATCGGCGGCGATGTCGGGGACGGTGCGGTCGACGTCGTGGTCAACAACGCCGGGATCGACGCCCGCAACCTCGGCGCCGACGACGCCCAGCGTCACGTGCTCACCCAGACGCCGGAGCAGTTCATGGGTCAGATGCGGGTCAACGCGCTCGGGCCGATGCTGCTCAGCCGCGGGATGGTGCCGCTCCTGCGTCGTTCGGCTCGCCCTCGGATCGTCAACATGTCATCACAGATCGGGTCGATGGAGATCGGCTTGCGGATCGGACGCGACGTCGGGTATGGCGCGTCGAAGGCCGCACTCAACATGGTGACGATCAAACTGGCGGCGGCGCTGCGCGACGACGGCATCGTCGTCGTCGCGCTTCATCCCGGCCACCTCCGGACCGACATGGGCGGTCCGGCTGCGGCGATGGACCCGAGGGACGCCGCCCAGCAGATCGTCGATCTCGTCGAGGGCCTCACCCTCGACGACACCGCCACGTTCCGACGCTGGGACGGCACCACCCACCCCTGGTGACCGACCGTCGGCCGCGGCCGGTCGGTGGTCGGAACGCCATCACGCCGCCTGACCTCGTCGTGGCCCGGTGATCGGCTCGACCGTGGAGTCGACGAGGTCTTCGAGTGCGGCTCGGAGCATCCGGGCCCGGCGGCGAGAGACGGGGACCGGGCCGCCGGCGGTACGTGCGGCCAGTCGCCCGAGTGCCCTGAGCAGCACGACGGCCGAGTCGGCGTCGCCGACGTGGAAGTCGATCTCGGTGCCGCCGTCGCGTGCTGCACCGAGCAGTCCGTCGACGAGCACGCCGAGAGCCCGTCGTCGATGGCCGGCGAGTTCTGCGACCGGGTATCGGGCGATGGTGTCGCCGGTGCGAACGATCCAGTCGGCGAGATCGACCGTCGCAGGCTTCCCGAAACGGCGCTGGGACAGGGTGATCGATGGCGACGGCTGGGGGTTCGGTCGGCTGGGCGGCTCGTCGCGCGCCCGGCGTGCCTCGGCCACTCGCCGTCGGTGCTCGGCGGAGGCGATGCGTTCCCGGTGGAGAGCGAGGGCGAGCTCGAGCGAGATGCTCGGTTGGGTGATCATCGGTGAGTCCTTTCGTCGCGTGTCTCCACTCTGACGATGCGGTCGTCACACGACCATTGACAGGAATGACAATGTACGAAAGAATACTGCCATGACCCATCGAGTCGCCGCGATCGTGCTGGAGGACCCTCCACCCTTCGAGTTGGGAGTCCCGTGCGAGGTGTTCGGCATCGATCGCTCGGACCTCGTGACGACCTGGTACGAGTTCCGGATGTGCGCCGGGGTCCCGACGCCGATCCGAACCAGGGCCGGGTTCAGTATCGACACCCCGTTCGGGCTCGACACCCTCGAGTGGGCGGACACCGTCGTCGTGATCCCGTCGTCTCAGCGCACCTATCCCGACGACGTGCTCGAGGCACTTCGCCGCGCCCACGCACGCGGGGCGCGGGTCGTCTCGATCTGCACCGGTGCGTTCGTCCTCGCCGCTGCGGGGCTGCTCGACGGACGGCGGGTCACCACCCACTGGATGAACGCCGAGGAGCTCGCGACGCGGTACCCCACGATCTCGGTCGATCCGAACGTCCTCTACATCGATGACGGCGACATCGCCACGTCCGCCGGGACCGCCTCCGGGATCGACTTGTGTCTACATCTCGTCCGCAAGGACCACGGCGCCGATGTCGCCAACGCGGTGGCGCGGCGCATGGTCGTCCCACCACACCGCGAAGGCGGACAAGCCCAGTACATCGACTACCCGATGGTCTCGGCCGACGAAGACGACGACCTGCTCGACGACACCCTCGCCTGGGCGCGCGAACGGCTGGACCAGCCGTTGACCGTCGGCGACTTGGCCCAACATGCCGCGATGAGCCCCCGCACCTTCGCCCGTCGATTCCACGAGGCGACCGGAACCACACCTCACCAGTGGCTCACGTCGGCGCGGGTGCGACTCGCTCAGCGCATGCTCGAGAGCACCGACCGTTCGATCGACTGGATCGCGACCGACGCCGGGTTCGGAAGCGCCACCAACATGCGCCAACACTTTCAACGATTCCTGGGTGTGTCGCCGGGGCGCTACCGCGACGCGTTCCACCGATCGCACGTGGCAGAGCCGGCCCCCGGCGGGTCGCTCAGGTGCGGCCCCGCCGGTCAGCGGTCGACCGAGCCCGGCAGGAAGACCTCGACGTCGTCGGGTGGGAGCAGCTCGTTGCCGAGAATCACGTCGGCGGCGCGCTCGGCGACCATCATCGTCGGCGCATAGATGTTCCCATTGGTCACGATCGGGAGCACCGACGCATCGACCACTCGCAGACCGTCCACGCCGTGCACCCGCATCGTGGCCGGATCGACGACCGAGCGGTCGTCGGTGCCCATCGCACAGGTACACGACGGATGCAGCGCTGTCTCGGCGTCGCGGGCCACCCACGACATGATCTCCTCGTCGGTCTCGACCGACGGACCCGGCGACACCTCACCGCCGTTGTACGGCGCGAACGCTGGTTGGTTCAGGATTCGGCGTGCGGTACGCACCGCCTCGATCCACTCACGCCGATCGCGCTCGGTTGACAGGTAGTTGAACCGCACCGCAGGATGCTCGCGGGGATCGACCGAGCGGATCTTCACCGTTCCGGTCGAATCGGAGAACATCGGCCCGACGTGCACCTGGTAGCCGTGGCCCTCGGTCGACGCAGAGCCGTCGTAGCGGACTGCGATCGGGAGGAAGTGGAACATCAGGTTGGGGTACGGCTCGTCGGGGTTGCTCTTCACGAACGCCCCCGCCTCGAAGTGGTTGGTGGCCGCTGGTCCGCGCCGGAACAACCACTGCAGACCGATCCAAGGCATCCGCCACTTCGCCAGATGGGGTTGCATCGAGACCGGTTGCTTGCAGGCGTACTGGATGTAGACCTCGAGGTGGTCCTGCATGTTCTCGCCGACGCCGGGCAGCGGTTGCACGACGTCGATGCCCAGTGGCTCGAGGTGGGCCGGATCACCGACGCCCGACAGCTGCAGCAGTTGCGGGGAGTTGAACGCTCCGCCACACAAGATGATCTCGGCTCCGTGCACCGATTCGGTCCGGCCGTTGTGGCGGTACTCGACGCCGACCGCACGAGATCCCTCGAACAGGATCCGATTCGCCGTCGCGCGTGTGACGACGGTCAGGTTCGGGCGATCCATGACCGGATGCAGGTAGGCGCGGGCCGCGCTCAGCCGTCGGCCACGCCGGACGTTCTTGTCGAACGCTGCGAATCCCTCTTGGCGGTAGCCGTTCACGTCGTCGGTGCGCCGGAAGCCGGCCTGGACACCCGCCTCGAGCCATGCCTGGAACAGCGGATTCGTCGCCGGACCGCGCTCGAGCTCCAATGGGCCGTCGCCACCGCGCCAGTCGTCGGCGCCGGCGAGGCAGGTCTCCATCCGCTTGAAGTACGGCAGGCAGTGGGCGTACGACCAATCGGCCATGCCGGGCCGCTGCGCCCACTTGGCGAAGTCGGCCGGATTGCCCCGCTGGAAGATCATCCCGTTGATGCTCGACGACCCGCCGAGCACCTTGCCGCGGGCGTGGTAGACGCGCCTCCCTCCCATGTGGGGTTCGGGTTCGCTCTCGTACTTCCAGTCGTAGAACCGGCTGCCGATCGGGTACGTCAAAGCGGCCGGCATGTGGATGAAGACGTCCCACTTCCAGTCGGTGCGGCCGGCCTCGAGCACCAGGATCCGGTTCGACTCGTCGGCGCTCAACCGGTTGGCGAGCGCGCAGCCCGCCGATCCCCCGCCGACGATGATGAAGTCGTGACGATCGTCCACGACCAGGACGTTACGGGGTGGGACGGGCCGGGGCGGACAGGTGGGCCACAACTGTTCGCCGGTGAGGGACGCGTCCCTGGCTCACGAACGATTCCTCGACGATCATGGTGTGATGGCGTTTCTCCGTAACACCTGGTACGTGGCAATGTGGGGGCACGATCTCGACATCGGACAGATCGAGCAACGCATGATCTGCAGCGAGCCGATCGCGATCTATCGCAAGTCCGACGGCAACGTCGCAGCAATCGCCGACCAGTGCTCGCACCGCTTCGCTCCGCTCTCGCGTGGCACCGTCTGTGGCGACCACGTGCAGTGTCCGTACCACGGGCTCCAGTTCGCCGACGACGGGCACTGCGTCGTCAATCCGCACGGGTCGGGCCGCATCACCCCGCAGCTCCACATCCGCTCCTACCCCGTCGTCGAACGACACACGCTGCTCTGGGTGTGGATGGGTGAGCAACCCGCAGATCCCGAACTGATTCCCGACTTCTCGCACCTCGACGAGGGTGCGCCCGGCATCGTGTCGAAGCGCGACTGGATGATCATCGATGTCGACTACCGCCTGATGGCCGACAACCTGCTCGATCTCAGTCACGTCAACTTCCTCCACGACGGCCTGCTGGGCCGGCCGGAGCAGATCGCAGCGGAGACCGAGATTCGCGAGGACGACGACGGCACCCTCTTCGTGACCCGAACCTCATACGACATCCCGCCCGTGAGGATGTTCGACCTGATGTACCGAAACGACGGCGCCCACGTCGACACGTGGGCCGAGATGCGCTGGAACGCCCCCGGCTGCCTCCGCAACCACGCCGGCGTGTGCCCGCCGGGGGCCGCGCGGGAGGAGGGCATGACCGTCATCGGCTCGCACCTCCTGACGCCGATCGACGACACGCGGATGACGTACCACATCGCAGCCGTGCAACTCGGCGGTCCTCCCCCCGGCGAGACCGACGACGAGATCGCCGACCAGTTGAGTCGCCTGCGGCGATTCGCGTTCGAGGAGCAGGACCGACCGATGGTCGAGGCCCAGCAGCGCGCGTACGAACGGGCCGGGGGCCACGACGCACTCAAACCCGTGATGCTCTCGATCGACGCCGGGCCGCTGCGCGCCCGTCGGATCCTCGACCGCATGATCGCAGCCGAACAGCCGGCCGTGCCGGTCAGCATCGGCTGACGGCCCGACTGGACGGTCAGCGGCGGCGACGGGGCAAGCGGTACTCACCGATCTCGAGCGCCTCGCTGAGTTTGCGCGCCGCCGAGTTGAGCGCAGCCACGTTGCTCGTCTCGCTGTCGCCCGCCACCCGCGCGGTCGGTCCGACCATCGAGATCGCTGCGACGACGGGACCGTGTGGGGACGACCGCACCGGTACCGCGAGCGAACTCATCCCGATCTCGGTCTCGTCGACGCTGCGTGCGTAGCCCCTGTGGCGGATCTTGTCGATCTCGGACCGCAACACCTCGGGCACGACGATCGTGTAGCCGGTGCTCGGCGTCAGCCCGGCGGCGAGGCGGGCCTCGAGCACACCGGGCACGAACGCGGCGAGCACCTTGCCGGCGCTCGACCGGTGGATCGGACCACGTCGTGAGTTGTCGGTCGAGTAGCGGAGCGCCCGACTCCCCTCCACGCGCTCGACATACACCACGTCGGCACCGGCGGGCACCCCGATCTGGACCGTCTCGCCGAGCGCCGTCCGCAACTCCACGAGCAACGGAAGTGCATGCTCACCGACCGGTGATCGTGCGGTCGCCAGGTGGCCGTACTCGATGAGGCGGAGACCGAGACGGTACTTGCCGGCCACCGTCCGGGTGAGCATGCCCGACTCGGTCAGCACCGAACAGGTTCGGTGGGCGGTGCTCTTGGCGACGCCGACCCGGCGCGCCAGCTCACTGAGGCTCAGCTCGGGCGCGGCAGCGAGCGCATCGAGCACGGAGAGCGCGATCCCGACGGATTGCAGCGCCGGCTTCTTGCCGCTCCGCAGCACGGTGTCGGCACTCACGCGACGATGAGCCCATCGGGCTCGACGACGACGGGACACTCGAAGTACTCGACCAGCGGTTCGGAGCCGAAGCGCGCGGCGAGACGGGACCGCCAGGTCGAGTCGTAGACCGCTTCGGCCGCCGCACGGCTCTCCCACAGGTACACGCCGCCGCCGACCGAGCCGTCGGCGGTGAGGAGGTAGTACTTCCGATGCAACCCGTCCAGGCCCTGGTAGCCGGGTGCGCTGGCCTCGAACGAGGATCGTGCGGCGTCCGCCGTCATCCCATCGGGCAACGGAAAGCGAACGATTGCGACGATCATGAATCGCAACCTAGCCAGCGGTGTTCGCCCGTCACGAACGCGAGCGCCTCACCGCGACCTCGGTCGTGGCGTCGAACGTCGCCCGCACGACACTGCCGGGTTCGAGCGGTGCCGCAGCCGTGAGCCCGCCGGTGATGACGATGTCGCCACCCCGGAGCTGTTGCTTGCGCGCTGCCAGTCGCTCGACCAGCCACACGACACCATCTGCCGGGTGCCCGCTGGCGTCACGACCGTATCCGACGCCGACCTCGACGTCGTCGACGAACAGGCGGACCTCGACCTCGTCGATCCGATCGATGTCGATCGACGGGCCGATCACCACACCAGCGGCCGACGAACCGTCGGCAGTGTTGTCCTCGATGCGGAATCGGTAGTCGATCCAGACCGAATCGACGATCTCGAGCGATGCATGCGCACTCGAGATCGCCGCCAGGACCGCCGCCCGATCGGCGCCGGGTTCGACGTCGCGGGCGAGCCGCAACGCAACCTCGGGTTCCACCCGCGGTTGGGTGAAGCGTCCTGCGACATCGTGGACGGGATCGCGATCGCCGTCGAACAGCATGGTGTCGGTGAGCGGCCCGAGGTTCGCCTCGGCGACGCCCATCTGTCGCCGCATCGCGAGCGACGTGTATCCGAGCTTCCATCCGCAGATCGTCTGACCGCGACGCAACCGTTCCTCGGTGACCAGCGACTGGATCACGTAGGCATCGTGCATCGTCAGCTCGATGCGATCGCTGATCGGATCGAGCGTTGCGTGTACGTCGTGTGCGGCGACGATCTGGCGCGCTTCGGCATCGTGGTCGATCGTCACCCCCAGTCCTCCGGCCGGTGGTGCGCCCACGGCATCGCCGCTTCGAGGAATGCCGCCAACTGGATCAGCACGTCGTCACGGCCGTACGCAGCGACCAGCTGCACGCCTCGTGGGAGATCGTCGCCCGGCCAGCCGACCGGCACCGAGATCGCCGGCTGTCCGGTCACGTTGATCGGACGCGTGAAGGCGCTGCCGAGGCCCGACACGTACTTGCTGAGGTAATCGCCGTGGATGGACGCCGGCGCAGCAACGGTCGGCGTCACGAGCACGTCGTGGTCGCGCCACCAGGCGAACGCGTCAGCGGCCAGCGTCTGTTGGATGCCGAGCAGGTGGTGGAGTTGCGGTGCGGAGACGCCGTTGCCCGTCTCGACCATCGTCCACGTGCGCTCCTCGAGGTCCCGCTCGTCGAGACCTCGCCCGAGCACCCGGTCCCACTGCTGCGCTTCCGCGGCCGCGGTGACGGACAACGCCGTCCTGGCCAGTTCCCACAACGTCTCCGACGAGAATGTCGGGGGAGCCGACTGGTCGACGTGGTGTCCCTCCTCGGCGAGGAGGTTGGCGACTCGCATCGCCGCCACCACGCACTCCGGATCGACGTCGCAGCCGTTGAACGCGTCGGTGCAGACTCCGACGCGCAGTGTCGGTATCGGGCTCGCGAGCGCGTCGACGAGCGATCCTCCGGGTGCCGGCCACCACGGCGAGACATGCGTCAGCCAGTCGACGACGGCGGCCGTGTCGCGCACGCTCCGGGTCAACACTCCCTCGACCATCATCCCGGTGACGGAATCGGGTCCGCTCGTGATCACGCGGCCCCGGGTCGGCTTGAGCCCGACGAGTCCGCACATCGAGGCCGGGATGCGGATCGAACCCGAGATGTCGTTGGCGTGCGCGACCGGAACGATACGTGCGGCAACCGCGGCCGCAGACCCACCCGACGAACCGCCAGGCGATCGCCCGAGCGCCCAGGGATTGTGGGTCGGCCCGTCGAGCTCGGGTTCGGTCGTTCCCATCACTGCGAGCTCGGGGGTGTTGGTGCGCCCGATCGGGATCAACCCACCCGCTCGCACCCGCTCGGCGTAGGCGCTGTCGACCGTCGGTCGGTAGCCGACCTCACGCAGGGTGCGAACACTCATGTGATAGGGCTCGCCGGCCTCCCAGCCCTGGTAGTCCTTGAAGAGGAAGGGCACGCCGGGAAACGGGGTCGCCGGGTCGACGCGGGCGCAGTCGTCTCGGGCGCGATCGAACTGGGTGTGCACGATCGCGTTCAGCGCCGGGTTGCGACGCTCGGCACGCTCGATCGCCGCGCCGATCAGCTCGCGCGGGTGCACATCGCCGGCTCGGACGAGATCGGCCAGCGCCGTCGCGTCGAGTTCGTCGTACTCCTCCACGATCGTCGGCTCAGTACGGCACGCGTCCGCCGTTGACCAGCGTCGTCTGACCTGACACGAACGCCGAGTCGTCCGACAGCAGGTGACAGAAGGTGCCGAGCAGGTCGGAGGGCTGCATCACCCGACCGAGCGGGGTGCGCGACGGATCGTAGGTACCGAGCGAGGCAGAGCCGGGTGTCGGCGTGAAACCGGGGGCCACGCAGTTGACGCGCACGCCCCGGGCACCGAACTCGTTCGCGAGCGCCCGTGTGAGTGCGACGACCGCACCCTTGGAGGCCACGTAGTGGGCGAAACCATGGGAGCCGGTGAACGCCGTCTCCGATGCGACGTTGACGATGCTCGCCCCGTCGGCCATGTGGCGGAGCGCGGCACGCGAACACAGGAACGTGCCCTTCACGTTGACGGCGAACATGCGGTCCCACTCGTCGAGGGGGATCTGATCGTGGTCCCTGCGTGGCACGATCAACGCAGCGTTGTTGAGCAGCCCCATGATCGCTCCGGTCGCACCGATCTGGTCGAACACCTCGTCGACACGAGCGGCGTCCGACACATCGCAGACGTGGTCGACGTCTCCCGTGAGATCGAGCGTCACGACCTCGGCGCCGCGCGAGCGCAGTTCGGCCGCAGCCAGCTCACCGATGCCCCGGGCCGCGCCGGTGACGACGATCCGCTTGCCGGCGAGCGACATGACCGGGTCAGCCCGCTGCACGTTCGAGGATCTTGACGACCCCCTTGCTGCCGTCGACCTCGACCAGGTCGCCGGTTCTGATGCGCAGGGTCGCCACCGACGTACCGACCACGCACGGGATGCCGTACTCGCGTGACACCGTCGCGGCATGGGTCAGCGATCCGCCCCCGTCGCAGACGCAGGCGCCGATGATCGCGAACGCAGGCGTCCAGTTCGGTGACGTGGCCTCGGTCACGAGGATCTCGCCGTCCTCCAGCTCGAACAGCTCCATCGCCGACAGCATCACGCGCGCCCGACCCGTGTACGTGCCGGCCGAAGCCGGGAAACCGGTGAGTTCGGTGGTGTGGGCATCCGCCTTGAGACCGGCGAAGTAGTGGCTGTGCATGCCGAAGATCTCGATGAGGACCGGGTCCTCGACCTTCTCGGGCACGGTGCCGACGACCTTGGGCACCTCTTGGCGCTTGGTCTGGTAGCTGTCGTAGTAGTCATGGCGCTCCTCGGTCATCGACTTGAGCGCCGCATAGTCGACCCGGCCCTCGCACACGTCCATCAGCTCCGTGAAGAACAGGAACAAGGAGTCGTCGTACTTCGACACGTCGAGACGTTCGCCGATCGCGAGCGCTCCCATCCGCATCGGGATCGAGGCACGGAGATCGATGTAGTAGTTGTGATCCTCGTTCCACCAGGCGAAGTTGGCGACCTGATTGATCGCAAGGAGCTCGTTGAAGGCGCCGAGCGCATCGCCCGACAACTGCGAGCGGGCCGCCTCGACCACCTCGTCACGCTCGGCCTGCCCGTGGGCGAGGTGCGAGTCGAAGTCGTGCCGCCCTCCCGACTCGATGAAATTGCTGATCTGCCCGAGCGGCGACGTGTTGTCCTCGATCCAGGACGGGATGTTGATGTCGGAGATGCCTTCGGTGCGATGACCGTGCACCTGGAGGAACTCGTCGAACTTGGTCAGCCAGATCGAGGCGTTGCCACCCGCCGCCGCGAGTGCGCCGCGAATGCCGGCAGCCTCGTTGCTCGTGAAGACGTCGCCGATCTCGAGGCGCCGTGCCTCGTCGACGAGATCCCACATCGCACGGTCGGTCTCCATGATCTTGTGCTCGCGGCCCTGAAGCATCTTCGCGATGCTGGCCGGATCGACTCCGTTCTCGGCGCACACGCCGTAGAGCTGCAGGTAGATCGCCAGGAGGGGGTACATGATCTCGAAGTGGATCTCCCACGCACGCATCTGGAACCGCCAGGCGTCCTGCATGTACTGACCGAGCTCACCCAACGACTTCCCGCTGAAGTCGTAGCCCTCGAAGTAGCCGAGCCCGAGGTCGAGCTCCCACTTGCGCTCCTCCCAGATCTCGTCGAAGCTGCCGAGGAACTTGGGCATGTTCTTCTCGATGCGGGCGGCGCGGAAGCCGATCTCCCATTCCGAGGTGATCGGGACCTCGCCCTCGTAGAGGAACGGCCCACCCATCCGCTGGACGAGTCCGCCGGCCGGCGGGAGCGGGAGCTGGTGGGCTGCCAACTGGGTGCCCCACGCGGCGTCGTTGACGAATTGCATGCCGAGCGGTGAGAAGCCGCGCGGCCAGTGGAAATCGACGAACCAGAACCGCTCCTCGTCCTCCTTGCTGAAGGGGCGCGACTTCATCCGCAGCCAGTGGTTCTCGAGGTGTTCGGGCTTCCAGCCCGGATACCAGCCATCGAGTAGCGAATCGACGGATACGACTTCAGCCATTGCTCATGCCCCCATGCAGTCGTGCAGTTCTGACGGCGGCGACACTACACAGGGGCGATGCCACGGAGCGGACCGGCGTCCCACCGAGCGGAACAGCAGGATTCGCCCGACGGGTTCGCGTGCCGACTCAGACGTGGTCGGTGCGCTGGATCAGCTCGAACAGCGCGTCGTGCACGAGCCCGTTGGTCGCCAGCACGTTGGCGACGCCGCGCCGCAGGTTGATCGGTCCGCCATCGAGATCGTCACAGCGTCCACCGGCCTCCTCGATCATCAACGCCCCGGCCGCGACGTCCCACGCGTACGTGGCGTCACGCTCGTAGAACGCATCGATGCGGCCCGCTGCGACGTAGGCCAGGCAGAGGGCGGGCGAGCCCAGACCGCGACTCCCCCGGGTGTACCGGTGGAGCGCCTCGATCCGGCGGGCGTGGGCGGCGATCTGCTCCGGGTCGTCCGACTGGAGACCGGTGGCCACGAGGGCGCGATCGAGCGAGTCGTTCGTCGTGACGTGCAGTCGCTCCCCCGCGAGCCACGCCCCGCCGCCGCGGGTCGCGCTGAACAGTTCCTGGCGGAACGGCTCGAAGATCGCGCCGGCCACGACGCCGTCGAGATCCTTCACCGCGACCGAGACGCAGGCGAACGGGATGCCGCTCGCGTAGTTGGACGTGCCGTCGAGCGGATCGACGATCCAGGTGTACGACCGGTCGGCACCTCCTCCGTCGCCCTCCTCCCCCATGATCACGTGGCCGGGGTACGCATCACCGATGACTTCGAAGATGCGGGCCTGCGAGGCCAGATCGATCTCCGTCACGATCGAGGCGCGCTCGCTCTTCATCTCGACCTGTCGCTCCGACGAGAGCCCGTCGACGAGCACGTCGCCGGCGGCGTCCGCCGCGGCGACGCACACGGCGAGCAGTTCCTCGGGACTCGGGCGGATCACCGTGGGTCCCGACGCTCGAGCGCGGCCCTCGTGCGCCGGATCGAACCGACCGGATCGGTCACATCGAACCACACGGCCGCGAGGCCGGCGTCGGCGCCCGCCTCCGCGTTGTCGCGATGGTCGTCGACGTAGACGATGTCGTCGGCCGGCACACCCATCGCCTCGATCCCGTCGACGTAGGCCTGCGGATGTGGCTTCAGGTGACCGGTGTGCGACAGGTCGACCAGCGGATCGAAGCGCGCGAGGACGCTGATCGGCTCCTGCCACTCGGGGCCGTGGAACGCTGTCAGGTCGTTGGTGAGCAGCCCCACGATGCGCCCGCTCGCGAGCACGTCTTCGATCAGCGCCACCGCATCAGGTCGAGTGAGGTGATCGCCGCTCGGCTCGTAGAAGCACCGCATGAACCCGGCGATGTCGAGCCCGAAGCGTTCGGCCTCGCCCGCCCAGTACCCGCGTTCGGTGATCTCGCCGGCCTCGCGTGCCTTCCAGCGCAGATCACCCGAGTCGAACGGACCGCCCGACAACTCATCCGGCTCGACGCCGAGGCACGCCGCACCCGGTTCGGTCAGCTCGAACGGCGAGAGCAGGACCGGGCCACCGAAGTCGAACAGCAGATGTCGCAGATCGGACATGTCGGCGCAAGGTACTCCACCCGACGTGGGCGCGCCCGGGCTGCGTACGTCGGTCACGAACGCCCGATCGGCGAGCATACGCTCGGACGCCATGGCAGACGCCTTGAAGCATCGGGTCGGAGCGGTCACGGTCGATGCGCTCGCCGAGCGCTTCACGGTCGTGCACGACGGTTTCGACGCGACCGGCTTCCGTGCTGCCGTCGTGCCGCATCTCCCCCGACTCGAACTGAAGGACCGCGTCAACCTGATCGCCGACGCGTTGGCGACGACGCTGCCTGCGGACTACCCGGACGCGTTGGCACTCGTGGTCCGGGCCGCCGAACAACCGATCGACGAGTGGGCTGCCTGGCCGCTGTGCTCGTTCGTCGAGCGGCACGGCGTCGAGCACCCGTCCGAGTCGCTCACGGCGATGCCGACGTTGACCAGACGATGGAGTTGCGAGTTCGCCATCCGTCCGTTCCTCGAACACCATCTCGAACTCAGTCGCGAGCATCTGCGTCGTTGGGCGGTCGATCCCGACGAGGCGGTCCGCCGGCTCGCGTCCGAGGGGACGCGGCCGCTCCTGCCATGGGGCCCGCGCGTTCGTGCACTCACCGACGATCCCCAGATCGGCATCGAGCTGCTCGGACGGCTCCGCCACGACGACTCCGAGACCGTCCGCCGTTCGGTCGCCAACCACCTGAACGACGTCGCCAAGTCGCAGCCCGACCTGGTCGTCGGCCTGCTCCGGACCTGGACCGACGAACCCGAGCAGCTCGATCAGGGGATGGTTCGCCATGCGTTGCGAACCCTCGTCAAACAGGGACATCCGGGCGCGCTCAGGCTCCTCGGGTTCACGACCGATCCGTCGATCGACGTCATCGAGTTCGCCTGCCGACCCCCGTCGATTCGACTCGGTTCGCGGCTCGAACTGGTCGCCGAGCTCAAGTCGACTGCCGCGACCGACCAGGTACTGGTGATCGATGTCGTCATCCACCACGTGAACGCATCCGGTGCGACGTCGCCGAAGGTGTTCAAGTGGACGACCGTCGATCTGGCGCCCGGCGAATCGAGCCGACTGACCAAGCGGCGGCTGATCGAGCACGCGTCGACACGCACGTACCACTCCGGCGTGCACCGCGTCGACCTCCAGGTCGCCGGCCACACCGTCGCGCACACCACGTTCGAACTCGAAACGACGTGACGGGCGTCGCAGGTTGTCGGCGATCAGGTCCGCGCCGACCGAATCGCGGCCCACACCTTCTCCGGCGTGCAGGGCATCGTCATGTGGCGAACCCCGAGATGGCTCAGCGCGTCGATGATCGCGTTGTAGACGCTGGGGATCCCACCGATCGTGCCCGACTCGCCGACGCCCTTGGCGCCGAGCTCGTTCACCCACGTCGGGGTCTCCATCGAGACGAGTTCGAAACTCGGGAGTTCGGCCGACGAGATCACGGGGTAGTCCGCGAAGTTCGTGGTCTTCGGTGTGCCGTCGGCGTCGTAGACGATCTCCTCCATCAGGGCTTGCGCGACCCCTTGGGCGATGCCACCGTGGATCTGTCCCTCGGCGATCAAGGGGTTCATGATCGTGCCGGCGTCGTCGCAGGCGATCAGGCGGCGCAGCCGGGTGTGTCCCGTCTCGGTGTCGACCTCGACGACCGCGACATGGGTGCCGAACGGAAACGTGGGCATCGGGGCTTCGAAGTCGTGATCAGCCGACAACACATCGGGATCGAGGGCAGCAACTTCGGCCCAGTTCACCGAACGCGCCGGGGTGCCGGCCACGTGGAACGCTCCGCGGTCGGCATCGAGCACCACGTCGTCGACTGCGGCCTCGAGGAGTTGCGCCGACCGCTCGCGGGCAGCGTCGATCAGCTCGGCGGTCGCCGCGGCGATCGCCGAACCGCCGAGCTGCACCGACCGCGAGCCGACGGTGAGGCCACCGGTGCGGATCTCGTCGGTATCGCCGTGGAGCACCGTGATCCGATCGATCGCCACACCCGTCCGGTCGGCGACGATCATCGCCCACGTGGTGACGTGGCCCTGCCCGTACGGGGTCGCGCCCGTCCGGACGACGAGGCTGCCGTCGGACTGCAGCTCGACCTCACCGAACTCCGAGCCACCGAGCCCTGAGGTGATCTCGACGTAGGTGGCGATGCCGATGCCGAGCTGGACCGGGTCATCCCGCTCGCGCCGAGCGGCCTGCTCGGCCCGCAACTCGTCGTAGCCCGCAGCGGAGAGTGCCCGTTCCAGCGACTCGGGATAGTCGCCGACGTCGTACGGGGTGCCGATGCCGGTCGTGAACGCCTCGGTGAACTTCGGCAACATGTTGATGCGACGGACCTCGGCCGGGTCGATACCGATCTCGACGGCGAAGCGATCGACCATCCGCTCGATCGCCACCGCCGCTTCCGGTCGTCCGGCGCCACGGTAGGCGGTGACAGACGCTGCGTTGGTGACCCATGAGGTCCCGGTGAAACCGACGTTGGCGATGTCGTAGACGCCACAGGTCATCCGCATCGTCATCCCGTGCAGCACCGATCCGGTCATCGGATATGCGCCGGCGTCCTGGAACACATCGAGTTGGTACGCGGTGATCCGCCCGTCGCGGGTTCCGCCCAGCTTGGCGTACTGCACCTGTCCACGGCCCTGAGGCATCGCCAGGAAGTTCTCGCTGCGGGTCTCGGTCCATCGCACCGGCCGCGCGAGCTCCCTCGCATAGAAGCCGAGCGCCGCCTCCTCCGGGTACGTCCGGGACTTGACGCCGAAGCCGCCACCTACGTCCGGCACGATCACGCGTACGTCCTCCGGGTCGAGCCGGAAGATCGCCGACAGCAACGCCTTGGTCGGGTGAGCGCCTTGGCACGAGGAGTAGTGCACGAGCCGTCCGTCGTCGGTCCAGTACGCGGCCCCCACCCGCGCCTCCATCGGTGCGCCCGACAGTCGCTGGTTGACGATCCGTTCCTCCACCACGACGGCGCAGTCGGTGAAGTCGGCGTGGGTGGGCGACGCCAGTCTCAGGACGGCGTTCGAACCCGCTTCCGGGAAGAGGAGCGTCTCGTCGGTGGCCGATTCCTCGACGTCGATGACGACGGGCAGGGGTTCGTAGTCGATGAACACCAGATCGGCGGCATCGGTCGCTGCCGCCTGGGTCTCGGCGACGATCGCCACTACGGCCTGTCCCACGAAACGCACCCGTCCCGACGCCAGGACCACCTGCCCCATCGTCTCGGGCATCCCGGCGCGCGCAGCCGGGATCGCGGCGAGCTCGGACAGGTCGTCGGCGGTGAAGACGCGGATCACGCCCGGGACGGCCATCGCGTCGTCGAGATCGATCGACGTGATCTCGGCGTGGGCATACGGCGATCGGACGTAGACGACGTGGGCTTCACCGGGGAAACGGATGTCGTCCACATAGTTGCCACCCGTCGTGAGGAAGCGCGGATCCTCCACACGTTGCACTCGGTTTCCGAGGATGCTGCCCATCCGGTTCCTCCCGTGTGTCCGCCGCGACCGATGTCGGCGGCTCGTTGTACGGTCCCTGATTACAGCACCGCAGGCCGCGGTACCCGATCGATCGTTCCGCAGACAGGAATGAGCAGACAGGAATCAGATGACGCTCGACCTCTCCGACCAGACCCGCGACCGGCTGAGCTCTGCGGCGACCGCGACCCTCACCGGTGTGCTCCAGAAGCGCGGGATCCGCAACACGTTCCTCTCCGGGCTGCAACCGATCAAACCCGGTCAACGCATGCTCGGTCGGGCTCACACGCTCCGCTACGTCCCGATGCGCGAGGACCTGATCCCGGTCTACGCGACCCGGTTGAACGCCCAGCGGGCCGCGGTCGAGTCGATCCGGGCCGGCGAAGTGCTCGTGATCGAGGCCCGCAACGAACCCGACGCTGGCACGATCGGCGACATCTACGCGATGCGGGCGTCAGTGCTCGGCGCCACCGGCATCGTCACCGACGGAGCGCTGCGCGACACGCCTGCGCTGCGCGAGATGGACATCCCCGTCTACCACCGCTCGTCACACGCCTCGACGTATCGCCGTGCTCACCTGCCACTCGACCATCAGGTCCCGATCGCGTGTGCCGGTGTCACGGTGCTGCCCGGGGACGTGGTCGTCGGCGACGGCGAAGGGGTCGTCATCATCCCGTCCGCCCTCGCCGACGAGGTCGCCGAGGAGGCTGCAGCCCAGGAACTGGCGGAGGAGTGGGGCATGGAACGAGTGGCCGGCGGCGAGAGCACCGACGGGGCTTTCCCCGTCACTCCCGAACGACGCCCCGAGTTCGAGGCCTGGCTCGCCGAGCGCGATGGCGGCGCGTCGTGAGTGAACGACACTCGATCGAGATCGACTCGTTCGTCCATGCCAATCCGATCCCGTCGGCGACCCGCATCGGGCCGCTCGTCACGTCGAGCATCATCGTTGCTCGCGACCCCGGCGCCACCACGGTGCCCGACGACATCGAGTCACAGCTCGCCAACCTCTTCCACCACGTCGGCGACATGTTGCAGGCGGCCGGCGCAGAGTGGCAGCACGTGGCGAAGATGACGTTCTTCCTCCCCAGTCTCGACGACCGTGCCGCGCTCAACGAACCGTGGCTCGCCCACTTCCCCGACCCGACGTCGCGCCCCAGCCGCCACACGCAACTGTCCGGCGGCACGACCGCCCAGTGCGACTTCATCGCCTTCATCACCGACTGATCCGTCGGCCGGTCGACGCCCGCTGGCACGACGCGATCGCTACGGTGGTGCAGATGTCGGGAGGGCGGGCGGTCGGAGCGCTCATCGCGGCGGCCATCGCCGTCAGCGGTTGTAGTGCGGTCGCCGAGACGGTCGGCGCCGACGGGATCGAGCAGTCGGCCGGTGTGTCGGCCGTATCGGCCACCGAGACCGAGTCCACGGGTACCGCCCGCGAATCGTCGCCGTCGCCACCATCGCCGATCGCCACCACGACCCCGGCCACCACCGTTCCTGCGACGACCACAACACCCACCACCACACCCACCACCACACCCACCACCACACCCACCACGACCACCATCACAACACCCACCACGACCCCGGCCACCACCGTTCCCGCCGCGACCACCACGACGACCATCGCGACGACCACCACGACGACCATCACGACGACCATCACGACGACCATCACGACGACCATCACGACGACCACCGCGACGACCACCACGGTGCCGGACCCGGCGGCCGTCGAGGCCGAGGCACGGCGAGCGGTCGAGGCGCAGCAACGGCACCTCAATACGCTCTTCGCAGGCTACGGAATCAGTGAGCTCGAGGTCGACGGCGACTCGGGGCCGGTGACGCGGCAGCGCTTGTGCGCGTCCAGACTGGCGCTCGGGTTGCCCGCCAGCACCGCCGACATGGAACCGGGGAGTGCGGAGGAGAGCGCGCTGATGGCGACCGACACCCTCCCGATCCCGTTCACGTCGGCGATCCTCTCCGAGCGGTGGATCGTCATCGACCGGACCTGTCAGATCATGTTCGTCGGTACGGGCACCGAGCGGCTCGACTTCGTCTTCCCGACCTCCACCGGCAAGGCCCCGTTCGGGACGCGTTCCCAGAACCGCACTCCGGCGTACCGCTTCAACCCGGCGAACGGCAACGGTGGCTGGCACAACAGCACCACCTACCCCGCCTCCGACGACAACCCGCTGAACGGCAACATGTACCGGCCGCTGTACTTCGATCGGGGCCAGGCGATCCACGGTGCGAACAACGTGCCTCGCTCACCGGCGAGCCACGGGTGTGCCCGGTTGCGCGTCGGCGACCAGGACGCGCTCCTAAAATGGCTCGGTCTCGCCGGCTCCGGCCCGACGAGCAACACCGGACGCATCAACGTCACCGTCAACGTCCAGGGAACCTGGGCCGGCAACTGACGAACCGGCAATCAACGCTCGGTCCAGAACTCGTGGGCGCGTGTGTGGTCGACACCGAAGCCGACGGCGTCGCGCGCCTCGGCCAAACGCTCGGCGACGAGATCGACCAGCGGCGTCTCGCACGCCATCGCCTCGGCGAGACCGTCCGCGATGCCGACGTCCTTGGCGAGCAGACCCAGTGCGAAACCAGTCGCGAACTCACCGCTGATCACGTGCTGCTTCATCACCATCTCGGTGTTGAAGCAGCGCGCCGTGGAGACGTTCATCACGTCGATCATCAGGTTCGGGTCGAGCCCGAAGCGTGCTCCGACCCGCACCGCCTCGCTCAGGGCGACGAACGCAGAGCCGGCGACGAAGTTGTTGAGGCACTTCATCGCATGCCCGTTCCCGAGCGATCCGACCTCGAACAACCGATCGCCCATCGCTCTCAGCACCGGGCGTGCGGAATCGACCGCATCGGGTGCGCCACCGACCATGATCGCGAGCGTGCCGTCCGCGGCGCGCGGCACACCTCCGGACACGGGTGCGTCGACGAGCCGGATCCGCGACGCGGCCAGTTCGACACCGAGATCGCGGGTGCCGACCGGATCGGAGGAGCTCATGTCGATCGCGAGGGTTCCTGGTCGGACCACGGTGAGGAAATCCGAATCGGTGAGGACCGACCTCACCTCGGCGCCAGTCGGCAGCATCGTGACCACCACGTCGACAGCATCGGCGACATCGGCGATGCCGGCGCGGCTGCGGGCGTGATGTTGCTCAGCCCAGGTCGCGGCGCGCTGCGCATCGGCGTCGACGGCGACCACCGAGAAGCCGGCCCCGACGAGATTCGCCGCCATGGGTGCTCCCATGTTGCCGAGACCGACGAATGCGACCGTCGTGTTCGCGGCGGTCATACGTCGTAACCCATCTCGAGCAACGTCGCACGCGCGACCTGGAAGCCCTCCACCGCACGCGGCACACCGCAGTAGATCATCGAGTGCAACATCACCTCGCGGATCTGATCGGTGGTGACACCGTTGGCGATCGCTCCCCGGACGTGGACCCCGATCTCGTTCGGTCGGCCGTACGCAACGAGCAGCCCGAGGGTGAGCATGCTGCGCATCGCCGGATCGAGGCCGTCACGAGTCCAGGTCTCCCCGAAGCACCAGCGGGTGACTGCGTCCTGAAGGGGCCATGTGAACTCGGTCGCTCCGTCGATCTGGGCGTCGGTCACCTCCTCGCCCCACATCTGACGGCGCATCCGAAGCCCCGCCTCGAACGCCTCCTCGGCCGCCGGCCACCGACCTCCTGCCTTCGCCCGTGCGCCGTCGATCGTGTCATCAGCCATCCGGTCCTCCAGTTCCCGCATCGTCCACGGACCACGCGTAACACAGCGACGAGGTCAGGCCGTCAGCGTGAGCGACGTCGCGATCAGCCCGTCCGCGGACGGCGCCGCCCAGGACGCTCCGACGTCGGCCCCGACCGCCCGCGCCAACGCGGCGACGATCAGCTCGGCGAGATCGCCGAGATCCGAGACCCGCACGGGCGTCGCTGCCACACACTCCCGGCCCTGCCAATGCGAGAACACGAACACGTCGCGTTCCTCGTGCCACGTCACCCGGAGGAACTCGTCGCCGCCGAGTGCCTGCGGGATCAGGACTCGCCGCCGTCCGGTCCCCCCGATGTCCACCATGACTCCACGATCATCGCTCCGGGTGCCACTGTCAACCGAGTCAGCGACGACCAGACCTCTCGGGAGCGCGAGATCGGCGCCGATCAGTCGAGCGAGTACGTTCCGTCGGTCGACGGTGCGTGGCGGACGACGGCGCGCGCAGCGAGCCCGAACGCCCACAACCCGACGGCGAACACGGCGACCAGCATCAACACGACGAGATCGCTGATCTGGCCCTGCGGTCCCCAGATCAGGGTCGCGAGCGAGACGAGTGCGACGAGCGCTGCCGCGATCATCGCGATGACGAGCTCGATCCGGCCAGGGTCAGGGTCGGGTTCGTGTCGATCGAGCGGGACGGCGGATCCGAGTTGGGAGGTGATGGTGGCGGGCATGACGTTGGCTCCGATGAGGGGCGACTGTTCGGGCGGCGTGACAGAGGTTCTGTTGTGAGGTATCAGACGTCGCCCGAACGGTTGTGGTTCCCGTTCGCGCGCCGCATCCAGTCGGCTCTCCGACCAGCGCATCCGGGCGGATCGAGCCCACGGCCTGCCCTGGCGAACGACAGCGGTCTCGGTGGCCTCGCGCTCTGTCAGACTTCGGCCCATGACGAACCGATTGCAGGGGCGCAGGGCGATCATCACGGGCGGCGCGAACGGGCTCGGGGCTGCGACGGCTCGGATGTTCGCCGCCGAAGGCGCTCAGGTGACCATCGCCGATCTGGCACGCTCCTCCGAGGCCGGCGCCGAAATGGTCAGCGAGATCGAAGCGGCGGGAGGCCGCGCGTTCTTCGTCGAGGTCGACGTCCGCGACGCCGACGAGACGCACATCGCCGTCGCACGCGCCGCCGAGCTGATGGGCGGCGTCGACGCGGTGATCGCATCGGCGGGCGTCGGCGCACCGCCCACCCCGGACGGCAACATCCGCCAGCTCGTCGATCTGGGCATCGACGGCTTCGATCTCGTGATGGATGTCAACCTCCGAGGGGTATTCCTCACCTGCCAGCGGGCTGCGCAACTCATGATCGAGGCCGGGCATGGCGGCACGATGGTCACGCTCGCATCGATGGCATCCAAGCGACCGACCGCCGGTGTGTACTCGATCTCGAAGGCGGCGGTGTGGATGATGACTCGCTCGTTCGCGCACGAGCTGGGCGCCCATGGCATCCGCTGCAACGCGATCGGTCCGGGTTACGTCGACACCGAGCTGTTCCAGTCCATGGTGACCGCCGGCGCCGGCGACGATCCCGATGAACAGGAGGCGTGGCGCGAGGCTCGCCGATCGAACGTGCCGCTCGGACGCTTCGGCACACCCGACGACGTCGCTCGCACTGCGCTCTTCCTCTCGTCCGAGGACTCCAGCTACTTCACCGGCTCGATCCTGCACCCCGACGGTGGCTACACGTCCACCTTCGGCGGCGGCTGACCACATCGTCGTGTCGCCCTTCGACCTGAGTCGATACGACGCCTGCGTCTTCGATCTCGACGGCACGGTCTGGCTCGGCACCGATCCCATCCCCGGTGCGGCCGACTTCCTCGAACAGTGCCGGGCACAAGGGTCGACCATCGTGTTCGCGACGAACGCCATCGTTCATTCGCCCGAGACGCTGTCGGCCCAGCTCGTGCACGCCGGATTGGCACGGCCCGACGAAACCGTCGTCACGAGCGGGGCGGTGATCGTTCGCACCCTCGTCGGCGAGGGGGCGGCGACCGTCGCCGGTGTGATCCCCGATCAACTCGGTGAGTCGCTCATCCAGGCCGGAATCGACGTCGTGTCGCCGAACGAGGTCGACGTGCACGAGTTCGGTCCGGTGGGCCCGGAGCGTGCGCTCGTCCTTGCGTCGTCGCGCGGCGCGACGATCGGCGCGATCGAACGGCTCGGGCGCCTCGCCGTCGCAGGCCACCGCGTGTACCTCAGCTCGAAGGACCCCGGATTCCCGGTGCAGGGCGGCATCGAGCCGGGCGGCGGGGTGATGTTCGCCGCCCTCACCGCCATGTACGACGTCGAGGCGACCATCCTCGGCAAGCCGTCGCGCTACTACGCGGACATGGTCGCAGCGGCGGCCGGCGGCCACGACCGCCGGATCGTGATGTTCGGTGATTCCCAGCGCGCCGACATCGGGATCGCCCACCTCCTCGACGCCGACGGCGTGCTCCTGACCGGACACTCGGTCCGACCGCTCGATCCAACGCTGGGGGCGCCTCACTACACGGCAACCAGCCTCGCCGAGACACCGGTCCCCCACGATCGGGGAGGTCTCGCGTGAGCGACGTCCAGTCTGCGGTCACCATCGAGCGGGCCATCATCTACGCCGAGAAGCCCGGATACCGAGCACTGGAGCTCGACGTCCACCGACCCGCAGAATCCGATGCGCCACGACCGCTGATCGTCAACATCCACGGCGGCGGATGGAGGGTGAGCAATCGCCAGCGTGCCCCACGGGAGACGCGGGATTGGACGCGCGGCTTCCATGCCCGGATGGTCGACGCCGGCTTCGTCGTGGCCTGCCCGAGCTACCGCCTCAGCGCCGAGGCGCTCTACCCGGCCGCCGTCGACGACGTGGCCGATGCGATCGAGTTCCTCCGCGGCAACGCGGACGGCTTCGGGATCGACCCCGCCCGCATCGTGCTGTTCGGCCAATCGGCGGGCGGGTACCTCGCCGCTGCCGTCGGGCTGGATCCGGCGCTCCCGCCGGTCACCGGGGTGGTCTGCTGGTACCCGCTCACCGACTTCTCCGCGTTCGGCGACGACGACGTCGCTGCGATCTTTCCGTCACAGTGGCTCGGTGCTCCGTTGAGCGCCGTGGCCGCCGTCGTCGAGCGTGCCCGACTCCCACTCCTCGCCCGTGCCGACGCGCCCCCGTTCCTCCTCCAACACGGCAGCGCCGACACGATGGCACCCCACGACCAGAGCCTTCGACTGCGCGACGCGCTCACGTCGGCCGGCGCGCAGGTGGAGCTCGAGTCGATCGATGGGGCCCAACACTTCTTCGGTGGAGCGAGCGACGCGACCGTCGCCGGGATCTTCGCACGCACCCTCGCGTTCGCTCGCGACCTGGTTGCGCCGAAGCCTGGCGAGGAGTCGCCCACCCACCCGTGACCACGTTCGCGACCGGCGAACCCGATCACGCACGAAGAACGACGCGCTGGTACTGTCGCCACTCACCGGGCTGGGCGCCCGGCACCACAATTCGGCTGACGCTCCTGGGGGATCTGTGACAACCATCGACGACATCCGCTTTCCGGGACCCGACGAGATCGAGGGGTTCTGGGCGTTCGACAAGATGCACGCACCGCGGCCCCTGTCGCCGCTGTCGCAGGACTGCGTGATGACCACGCTCGGGCGCGGATTCACCCGCGCCCAGGACGAGTACGACTGTCCGGTCGTCGCCTCCAACCGGGCGATCAACCACTACTTCTACATGTCGTTCCATCCGCACCCCGACGAGTCCGTGATCGAAGACCGCATGACCCGGTACACCGACACCCTCGATGCCAAGGTGCCCATCATCGGCAGGCGCTGGACCGACGAGTGGCTCCCCATGATCCGCGACCGCAACGAGGCCGAGCGCGACGTCGACTATTCGGGCATGAGCAGCGAGGAGCTGCTGGCGAAGTTCGACGACATGACCGCCTGGATGGAGGAGATGTGGTACATCCACGGCCACATCAACTTCGCGTTGATCTCCGGCGCCGCGCTCTCCGACATGTACGACGAGGTCCTGCAACCCGCCGACCCGACCGAGGCGTACCAGATCCTGCAGGGGCATCACACCCGACCGGTCGATGCCGCGCACGGTCTGTGGCGGCTCAGTCGCATCGCAAAGCACAGCGATCACCTCAGCCAACTCTTCGACGAGAACAAGCCAAGGGATCTCGCCAGGAAGCTCGAGGAGTCCGACGAGGGTCGCGACTTCCTGAGTGAGCTCCACCAATACCTCTACGACTTCGGCTGGCGGAGCGACGCCGTGTACGACCTCGCGGACGTGCCGTGGCGCGAGGATCCGGCGATCCCGCTCGGCAACATCGCCCGCTACATCCACCTCCCCGACAGCGACGATCCGATGATCCAGTTCGACCGCGCGGTCAAGCTGCGCGAGGAGCTCACCGCCAGGATCCGAGATGCCCTCGCCGACGATCCCGATCGCCTCGCGAGATTCGACGAGCTCTACGAGGCGGCCAAGTACGCCTACCCCCTGACGGAGGACCACGCGTTCTACATCGATCAGATGGGAGTCGTGCTGTTCCGTCGATTCGTGCTCGCGGTCGGCGAGCACCTCGCTGCCGCCGGTGTGATCGGTGAGCGAGATGACGTCTTCATGTTGTATCGAGACGAGCTCCGCGAAGCCCTCCAGCAGGGTGGCGACCACGGCTCGACGGCTGCCCGGCGGCGTGCCGAGCTCGCGGCTGCCGCCCAGGTCACGCCACCAGACGCACTGGGCACCCCACCACCGCCACCAGCCCCCGGCGATTTCGTCGACCCGTTCATGGACTCACTGGTCAGCCGGTTGCTCGGCATCAAGCCACCACCGGAAGGCGAGCAGGATCCAGACGTCATCGATGGCGTGGCCGGTTCACCCGGCGTCTACCGCGGTGTCGCACGCGTGGTTCGATCCCTCGACGAGGCGGGCGACCTCGAGGACGGCGAGATCATGGTGTGCGAGATGACGCTGCCGCCGTGGGTCCCGATGTTCGCGATCGCCGGCGCAGTCGTCGCCGACGTGGGTGGCGTGATGAGCCACTGCGCGATCGTGGCCCGCGAGTTCGCGCTTCCGGCGGTCGTCGGCTCGGTCAACGGGACGACGCGGATCCAGTCCGGGCAGATCGTCACGGTCGACGGCACGAACGGCAACGTCTACCTCGACGGCCGCGACCTCTGACTTCACATTCGGCCGTCACATTCGGGGTCAGACCCCGAATGTGACGGTCACGCCCAGAGCCGCTTGGTGGCGAGCTCGGCACCCATCGCCAGGTGTCGGAACTTCGGCCACACGACGGTGGGGTGCACCTCGGGCTTGTACGAGGCCCGCGACGAGAAGCCGCAGTCGGCGCCCGCGATCACCCGTTCGCGGCCCACGATGTCGGCGTATCGCACGATGTACTCGGCGATCAGTTCCTCGTGCTCGACATAGTTGTTGGCATGCCCGATCAGGCCCGGGATCAGCACACGGTCCTCCGGGAGCTCGATGTCCTCCCAGATCTTGTACTCGTGCTGATGGCGGGGGTTGGCGACCTCGAACGAGTAGGCGCCGGCGTTGACCCGCAACATGAACGGAGCCACCTTCGCCATCGGCACATCGGTGAGCCGCGGCCCGTGGTTGAGCCCGTAGCAGGTGTGATGCCGGATCTTGTCGGTCGGGATGTCGCGCAACGCGTGATTCAGGGCGTCGACGTGCTCGTTGCAGCCCCGCACCCGTTCCTCCCACGGATGGGTCGGATCGGTGAGGTACTCGATCAGCCACGGGTCGTCGATCTGGAGGATGAACCCGGCGTCGACGATCGCCTGGTATTCCTCGCGCATGGCCTCGGCCACCGCCTCGAGGTAGTCGGAATTCGACCCGTAGTGCTCGTTCTTGCCGAATCCGCTCGGACCCGACGACGGCATGAACACCTCGGTGACTGCGTGACCGTCGGCCTCGACGGCGGCGACGGCGGCCTTCAGATTGGCGATGTCGGTCTGCACGAGCTCGTGGCCGACGTAGCTCACCGGGCCCCGGGCGATGATGCGACGCAACGGTGCGACGGCGGCGGAGTACTTGCTCATGTAGTCGGCGTAGTACTCGGGGAACTGGTCGATCTCGACCTTCCATGACGGGGCGGGCCCGCCGCCGCCCTCCTCGACCTCGAAGCCCCCGAGGCGATCCTTCACATAGCCCAGGAAGCTCACCTTGCTCATCTCGCCGTCGGTGACGATGTCGATGCCGTTCTCGACCTGCTGGCGAACCCTGTCGGCGACCGCTTCGGTGACCTGACGATCGAACACGTCACGGTCGTAGGGACGACCGTGCTCCTTCTCCTTCATGATGTCGAGCAGCTCGGTTGGACGGGCGAGGCTGCCGACGTGGGTCGTCAGGATGCGATCGGTGCTGGTCTTCATTGGATCCCCCTGTGGATCGGATCGTGAGCGGTCACGGGCATGGGTGCCAGAAGTCGGAGCGAGCCACGATGCATCACCCCCGCGGTCGGAGTGTTCCACAGCGGTCCGGCGGCCGGCGAACACGTCGTTCGCCGACGACGAACGCGCCGCACATGGACAGGATTCCCACCGCTCGTACGTGGCCAGATCCGCCGTCCGGGTTGCCGCGACGTGTATCAGGCGGCAGTCTGCACGCATCAATAACACCGATGGGGCGCGAATCGAAGTGTTGCGGAACGTGTGAGGATGGAAGCATGGCAGACGTGGGACATCAGACGATGATCGACCCACACGCGCTCAACGACCACCTTCCGATCGGGGTGATCGTGGTCGACGACGGCGGCACCATCATGCACGCCAATCGGCGTGCGGGGGAGATGACGGGTTACGACCCCGACGCCGCGATCGGACGTTCGATTCTCGAGTTCATCGACGAGCGCGACCTCGATTTCCTCAACGCCTCGCTCGCTGCTGCGCCCGACTACGCGAACCAGCTGATGGGCCCGGCCCGGCTCCGCTACCGGAGTCGCGACGGACAAGAACGATGGACGGAGTACTGGTCGTTCCGATGCCCGCCGTCGTTCGGGTTCGACGGTTATATCGTGACGCTGTCGACCGAGTCGGTGACCGACAACCTGGCCAACGCCGCGTACCAGATCGCCTCCGGCGAGCCGTTGTCGCTCACGTTGGAGTCCATCGCCCGTGCCGTCGCCGGCTATCCCTTGATCGCCACCGGTGCGTTCGTGATCCCGATCGGACCGCGACAGCAGCAACGCTTCGACGTCGTCGGCCCGTGGCCGCCCGCGTTGCTCGACTTCGTCAGCGATCCGTCGATGCCCTGGCACGACGCGGCCGCGGGCGGGGAGCCCCAGGACTGCACGATCGACGATCTGCCGGCGCCGGTGGCCCGCGTCGCGACCGAATCGGGGTTCGGTTCGGTCTGGATCCGTGGTGTCGTCACCCAGGGTGGGCAGGTCGCGGCGACGTTCGTGGCCTGGCGGCCCGAGGACGGCGCGATCAGTCCCAACCAGGAGCGCCATCTCGCCGAAGCCGTGGGCGTCGCCCGCCTGGCTTTCGACAACGACGAATACCGACGCGAGCTCGAGCGCGCGGCGCTGTTCGACCAGTTGACCGGGCTCGGCAACCGATCTCTGCTCGCTCGCGATCTCGCGAATGCCGGGAGCGCCGGCGTGACCGTGATGTACGTCGATCTCGACGGGTTCAAGCAGGTCAACGATCTCCACGGTCACGACGTCGGCGACCTCGTGCTGGCGGCGGTCGCGCAGCGGTTGCGCTCCGCGCTGCGCGAGGGTGATTCGGTCTATCGCATCGGCGGCGACGAGTTCATCATCGTGTGCGTCGGTACCGAGACGGAGGCCGATGCCGACGACGAGCTCGTGACGGCTCGGATCGCCGACCGAATCGTCGAGTCGCTGACGATGCCGTTCCGGATCGGCGCCGTGACGGTGTCGACCGGAGCGAGCGTCGGCATCGCGCGTCGCCAACCGGGCGAACACACGACCGAGATCGTCCGCCGTGCCGACCAGGCGCTGCTTGCGGCGAAGCGAGCCGGCAAGGCGCGCTGGCACCGCGACGGCGGCCACCCGAGCTGATCGAAGGGCTCGCGACCGGGCGGCGCGCGCCCACCGGAGTCGCACCCGCACCCGTTCGCTCATGGCGAACGGAAACATTGTCAACAATTTCTCCCCGAAGCGGTGCGGTTCGCCTTGCTTCGCCCATCGGGCCCCGGTACCTTTCGGGGCACGCGGCGGCCGGGAGGTCGGTCCGCGGGGGAATAACACCGTGGACCGGACGTCGACCGACGGCCGGCCCGGTGCTCGGATCAAGGGGGAAGTATGAAGCTTCGACGTTTCGGGGCGGCACTCGCTGCCGCATCGCTGGTCGTCGCCGCCTGCGGCGGAGACGATGACGACACCGCGGAGCCAGCGGCCGACGAGCCAGCTGCCGCCGAGGAGCCGGCCGCGGAGGAACCGGCCGCGGAGGAACCAGCTGCCGAAGAGCCGGCAGCCGAAGAGCCGGCAGCCGAAGAGCCGGCAGCCGAGGAGCCGGCCGAGGAACCCGCGGGGCCCGACGACAGCGTGTCCGGGGAGATGCTCATCGAACCCGGGGCATGCGGCCTCGCGACGGGGGAAGCGGCCACGGGTGATCCGATCAGGCTCGGCGGCGCCGCGACCAACATCCCGGGCGTCGACTTCACCTGGATCCCGAAGATGGCGTCGATCTACTTCGACTGCGTGAACGCCAACGGCGGCATCTACGGCCATCCGATCGAGTACTCCTTCGAGGACGGATCGCCCGATCCAGCCGTGTGGCAGTCGATCGCGACCAAGCTCGTCGAGCAGGACGGCGTACTCGCCATCGTCGGCAACACCTCGCTCCTGGAATGCGACGTCAACACCGACTACTACGCGGAGAAGGGCTACTCGCCCATCATCGCCGGCGTGGCGCCGGGCTGCTTCCTGAACGACACGTGGTCGGCCGTCAACATGGGGCCCTACTACTCGAACCTCGGTGCTGCTCAGGCCGTCGTCCGTGCCGGCGCGGCCGGCAAGCTCGTCGTGGCATCGCCCGATCAGCCGGGCATGGACTTCAACAACAGCTCCGTCGAGGACATGGCAGCGATCGCCGGCCTCGAGTACGAAGGCATCCTCGAGCCCGTGCCGATCGCCGACCCAGCGGCCTTCGCCCAGCGTCTCGTCGATGCTGCAGGCGAGGGTGGCGGTGTCGTCCTCAACTTCACCGGCCCCACCGTGCTGCCGCTGCTCGAGGCGATCAGCCAGCAGGGTCTGGTCGACTCGGTCATCTGGGGCAGCTCGACGCCTCCGAACGACCCGTCGGTGTCTCAGGCGCTCCTGGACTGCTGTGGCACCGACTGGAACGGCAAGTTCCTCATCAATGCCGAGTTCAACGTGCTCGACTCCGGTGAGCCCGACAACAACACGATGCTCGAGATCCACGCAGCGGCCGGTGCCGACTTCCCGATCTCGGCCTTCTCGCAGATGGGCTACCTCGTCGGCAAGTTCACGACCGAGGCACTGCTCCGGATGGGCGAAGGCGCCGAGTACAACGTCGAGACCGTGAATGCTGCGATCCGCGGACTGAAGAACGCGGAGAGCGACATGCTCTGCAAGCCGTGGTACTTCACGAACGACACCGGACTCGGCAACGTCTCGAACAACACCGACCGGACCGTCGTTCCACAGGACGGCAACATGGTCCAGCTCGAGGATTGCTTCGAGATCCAGGAGACGGACAACAACCCACTCGCAGCGCTCCGCGAGGCGGAGGCCGCCGCGGCGGGCTGATGCCCCGATGAAGAACTGAAGTGAGGGCCGGCCGGTCGTCCGGCCGGCCCTCACTGCTTTTCCCGACCACCTTCCCGACCACCTTCCCGACCACCTTCCCGACCAGCTTCCCGACCAGCTTCCCGACCAGCTTCCCGACCAGCTTCCCGACCACCTTCCCGACCAGCTTCCCGACCAGCTTCCCGACCAGCTTCCCGATCGAACAACGCCCGAGGAGACGCATGCCAGACTTCAAACCCTTCCTCGTCATCGGTCTCGCGCTCGGCGGTGTGTACGGCATGAGCGGCGTCGGCCTGGTCGTGCTGTACCGCACCACCGGCGTGCTCAACCTGTTCTACGGCGCCGTCGGGGCGATCGGGTCGCTGATCGCCTGGGAGCTCATCAACGAACACGCCTGGAACGAGTACCTCGCCTTCGCCATCTCGATCCTGCTCGGTGGTGTGTTGACCCTGCTCTACGGATGGTTCCTCGGGCCACCACTCGCCAACCGGGAACCCCTCGTGAAAGCCGCGGCGTCACTCGGCTTCGCGCTCATCCTGCTCGGCATCATGCAGTGGTACTGGACACCGACCGTGCGATCGCTGGCACTGCCGACCTCCGACTGGCAGTACGTCAACGGGTGGCTCCGCGTCAACTGGACCCAGGCGATCGGCATGATCTTCCCGATCGTCATCGCCGTCATCACCGTGCTGTTCCTGAACGGCACCAAGGTCGGCACCGGAATGAGGGCGCTCGCCGATGACCGCGACAATGCGGCGCTGCTCGGCATCCCGGTCCGCAAGGTCGAAGCGTTCGCCTGGTTCGGATCCGGCATCCTCTTCGGGGTCTCCGGGCTGCTGCTCGCCAGCCTCGTCTCGATGGAGATCGCTGCGCTCACCTTCACCCTCCCGGTCGCTGCGCTCGCAGCCGCGCTGATCGGCAAGGTCGAATCACTCCGCATCACGGTGATCGCGGCGTTCGTGATCGGCCTGATCCAGTCGTGTCTCGGAGCGATGAACTCGCTCGCCCAGTACCGCACGAGCACCCCGTTCGTTGCTGCCATCATCGTGCTGCTGTACTTCGGCTGGCGCGGCGAGACCGAGGGAAGGGTCGCCTGATGTCCGACAGCACCGTCGCACGCGACACCACGACGATCGGTGTCGACACCCGGTTGCCCTCGATCGTCACTGCGGCCACGCCCTTCCGCTCGGCGAACTTCGTCGGCGCCCTGATCGTGGCACTGTTCGTGCTCCCCGTCGTCTTCGGCAACTTCTGGATGGGGATCATGTGGGAGATGGCCGCCTACTCGCTCGTGACTCTCGGGCTCAGCCTGATCGTCGGACGGGTCGGCATCTACTCGCTCTGCCAGATCCCGCTCGTCGCGGCGGGCGCGTGGTTCGCGCTCCGGCTGCACTTCCTGTTCGGCGAGAGCGCCCCCTATCCGGTCCTGCTCATCCTCTCCGGAGTGCTCACAGGACTCCTGGGCATCGTGATCGGCCTGCCGGCGCTCCGGTTGAGCGGCCTCTACCTCGCGCTCGTCACCCTGATGGCGGCGGGAGCGATCACCCTGCTGCTCGTCTCGGTCAAGTTCCCGAACGGAGGGGGCGGCTTCTGGGGATTCAACACCCGCAGTGCCTCCGGCTTCAACGCCATCCCGAAACCGGGGATCGCCGACAGCAACATCGCCTTCTACCGGTACACGGTGGTGGTCGCAGCGATCATGTTCCTGATCGCTGCGTGGCACATCAAGGGCAAAGCCGGGCGCGCGTGGGCGTCGTTGCGCCAGGCGGAGGTCACCGCCGTGGCGGCCGGCGTCAACACCACCCTCTACAAGCTCTGGGCCTTCGCGCTCTCGGCGGCGATCGCCGGCGTCGCGGGGGCGATCATCGCCGCGGGGAGCGGCGTCACCACCAACCAGTTCCCCGTCGAACAGTCGATCATCCTGCTCGCCGTCGTACTGCTCGGCGGGGTGTACAACCTGTGGGGTGCGATCGTCGCCGCATTCTTCCTGCGGGTGTTCCCTCAGATCCTCGACAAGAAGCTCGATCTGCCCGTCGAGCTCCTCACGATCTTGTTCGGCGTCGGCGTGCTGTTCACCTTGATGATGCAGCCCAAAGGAGTCGTCGAGGATCTCACGAACGTCGGTCGGCTGATCGGCGCCAAGCTCGGACTGCACAAGTCGGCGAAGGCGACCCCGACCGCCATCGATGGGGCGCCATCGTGATCCGGATCGAATCGCTCTCCGTACGCTTCGGCGGCGTCGTCCCGATCGACGACATGAACGTCACGATGGACATGGGCATCAACGGCTTGATCGGCCCGAACGGCGCCGGCAAGACGACCTTCTTCAACGTGCTGAGCGGCTTCGTCAAGCCGGCCCACGGTTCGGTCAACGCGTTCGGCGACGACTTGCTCGCCCTGCCCGATTTCCGTCGTGTCCGGTGGGGGCTTCGACGAACCTTCCAGACCGAGCAGGCGATCGCCGAGATGACGGTGTTCGAGAACGTCCTCATGGTGCTCGAACACTCGGGCGCGCCCGCCTCGGGTCGCCGCGCCGCCGTGATCGACGCCGTCGAGTTCGTTGGTCTCGGACCTTCGCTCAACGCGGCAGTCGCGACCCTGGGTGCCGCCGACCGTCGCCTGGTGGAGGTCGCCCGAGCCGTGGTCGGATCGCCTCGATTGGTACTCCTCGACGAACCAGCTGCCGGACTACCCGACGAGGAGACGACGTTGCTCGGTGAGGTGATCAAGCAGATTCCCGGGCGCACCGGCGCCTTGACGATCCTGGTCGACCACGACATGGAGTTGGTGGGCGCGACCTGTGAGAACGTCGCGGTGCTCGACTTCGGCCACGTCATCGCGAGCGGACCGACGCGCGAGGTCCTCGACGACCCGACCGTGATGGCGGCTTACCTGGGCGATGCCGAACTGGAGGTCGACTCATGAGCGCTGACGGGCTCCGAATCGTCGACCTCGACGTACCACGCGCCGGCAGACCCGTGCTGTCCGGCGTGTCCCTCGACATCGCGCCGGGCGAGATCACCACGCTGCTCGGCCCCAACGGTGCCGGCAAGAGCACGCTCGTCCTCACCATCGGTGGAGTCCTCGCAGCCACCGGCGGCACCATCTCGATCGGCGAGACCACGCTGACCGGCTCCAAGCCGGAGCGGATCCGGGCCGCGGGGGTCGCCGTCGTACCGGAGGGTCGCAGACTCCTGCCGAACCTGACGGTCGAGGACAACCTCAAGGTCGCGACCTACTCGTTGCCCGCCGCCGACGCCGCCGCCGGCGTGGAGTCCGCGTTGGAGCTGTTCCCCGAACTGCGGAAGCGCTTCGACACGACGGCGCGATCACTGTCGGGCGGCGAGCAGCAGATGGTCGTGCTCGCGCAGGCGCTCGCGTCGAAGCCGAAGATCGTCGTGGTCGACGAGTTGTCGCTCGGCCTCGCGCCGGTGGTGGTCAAGCGGTTGATGCCGGTGATGCAGCAAGTGGCCGCGCAGGGCACCGGGGTGCTCCTCATCGAGCAGTTCGCTCACGTCGCGTTGGCGTTGGCCAAGACCGCGTACGTGATCGAGGGCGGTCGCATCAAGTACTCCGGGACCGCCGCCGAGCTGCGAGAGAACCCCGACATCGTGAAGGCGGCCTACCTGCTCGGCGCCGACGCCGACTGATCGCATGCGTGAGCTCGCCGGCAAGGTCGCCGTCGTCACCGGGGCAGCATCCGGCATCGGATTGGCGATGGCGAAATGCTTCGCGGCCGAGGGCATGCGAATCGTGATGTCCGACATCGAGGCACCGGCGCTGGAACGCGAGGTGACGACGCTCGCGACATCGGGTGCGGATGTGCACGGCGTCGTGACCGACACCTCCGTCGAGGACCAGGTCGATGCGTTGCGCGACGCCACACTCGAGCATTTCGGCGGCGTGCACCTGGTGTGCAACAACGCCGGCGTCGGCAGCCGCGGTCTGAAGCTCGTCGATCTCCCACGTCGAGATTTCGAATGGGTGTTCGGAGTCAACCTGTGGGGGGTGATCCACGGGGTCCGTGCGTTCCTGCCGGTCCTGCTCGAGCAGGACGACGGACACATCGTGAACACCGCATCGGTGTCGGCGCTGTATCACCATCCGAGGATGGCGCCCTACAACGCATCGAAGGCGGCGGTGCTCGCCCTCAGCGAGACGCTGCGATTCGAGCTCACCGACGACGCATCCAACGTCGGGGTGTCGGTGCTGTGCCCGAGCTGGGTTCGCACCAACCTCTCCCAAGCCGTGCGGAACCTTCCCGAACGACTGCACTACGAGCTCACGCCGGCGCAGGCGGCGGAGATGGCGGAGTACAAGGCGAGACGGCGTCGGCAGCTGACCGAGGAGGCGCTCGACGCCGACGACGTGGCCGCTCAGGTCCGGGACGCAGTCGTGGCGAACCGGTTCTACGTGATCACGCACCCGGACAGCTTCGACAACATGCGCTCGCGCTTCGAGCGCATCCTCGCCGGCGACCCCCCGATCAAGCCGATCCAATGACCCGTCACATTCGGGGTCAGACCCCGAATGTGACGGTCAGGTCCTGACGACGACAAAGCTCTCGTCCTGGAACCAGAGACCGCCGTGCTTGAGCACGACCTCGCTGGTGACCTTCATGTACTCGGCGTGTTGCATCGCGTCCGCGACTCGCTCGTCGTCGACCTGCGCAACGTACACCGCTGCGTTCCACGCTGCGAGCGCTGTCGACGTGCTCAGCCGATTCGTGACCTCGCTCGGCATCGCGTGCAGGTGGTAGCTGAAGAGCGCATGGGCATCGTCGTTGTGCTCGAAGCGATACTCCTCGCCTTCGTCATTGAGCTGGCGGTCGAGCTCCCTGATGAGCAGGTGACGTGGCGTGGCGAACGGCTCGTCACCGGGCCAGATCCGACGGACGATCTCCATCCCCGGGTCGTGGCCCGTCGACTGGACGACGACGAGCCGACCCTTCGGATTGAGCGCCCTCGCAAGCGGCGCGAGCACCGTGCGGACCTTGGGCTCCGCCGGCGTCCGAGATCGATACGGCTGCGCTGCGAGCACGAGGTCGTAGCCGAAGGGCTGCGGAGCGCCGGTGTTGCGCGGTATCAGATCGTGCAGTGCGAACGCACGATCCTTGCGGTACAGCACGAGAGCCGACGGTGTCGCGTAGATCGGGTTACCGGTCGTTGCACTGGCGGTCGTCTGCCAGCCTGCCTCGAGCACGTGCTCGAGGTCGGCGATCTGCTGATTGAACTCATGCCCGGTCGTGCCGTCCAGAGGGACATCCCACCATTGCAGACGTTGCTGGTGCTCCGGCCTCCGCGGGCACAGCGACGGCGCCTCTGCGTAGAGCATGTTCGTCAACACGAAGATGGTTTCCGGGTGTTCGGCGAGGCGACCCGGAAGGGTGGCCAGCGTGAGGCGAGCGTCCTCCATGCTGAACTCCTTGCCGACCACGACGAACGGAACGGTCGGCAGGCGACGATGCAGATCCCGCATCACGTTGGCGAGCACGACACCGTTCCCGGTGCCCGCGTCGAACACGCGCAGCGCCGGCGGGCTGGGATCGAGAAGATCGAGCTCGTCACCGATGCGATTGGCGACCACCGCCTTCTCACTCGTCGTCGTGACGAACAGCAAGTACTTCTCGCGGTTGTCGAAGAACCGGAAGGGTTCACCGGTCGCACCGGTGGCTGCGTCGCTGTCGTTCGTCATGTCCAACCCCCGAGGTCCGAGACGATCGCCGCCGAACATAGGCGGTCGCCGCCGTCGAAGCACCCGCCCTGTTCGCATGCTGCGAACGCGATTCGGGCGTCGAGCGCCGGACCGCGCTGATCGACGCTCCCGCACGATCGATCGCGACGCGCACGACCCGCTCCCACCCCCCGGCGGAGCGGGTCGTGCCATGCTCGATTCAGTTCACTCGGACAGGTGCGGCGGCCGATGCAGTACGACCGGACACGGAGCGTGCCGAACGAGTTCGGCCGACACGCTGCCCAGTCGCAGGCGTTCGAGACCGGTCCGGCCATGGGTGCACGCGAAGATCAGGCTCGCGTCCATCCGTTCCGCGAAGTCGACGATCGACTTCGACGGCCGATCGCCGTGCAGCACCTCGAACTCGACTTCGTGACCCGTGTCGGCGTGCATGCGATGAGCGAGTCGCGACGGGTAAGCGGACTCGAACACGTCGGCTCCGATGTGCACGCTCGGGCTGATCACTTCGACGATCCAAGGAACACCACCGAACTCGATCGCCCACGACGCGGCGATCGGCAGGATCTTCTCGGCCGCTTCCGAGCCGTCGACCGGAACGACGTACGCGCCATCGAGCCCGCCTGCGGACTTCGCGACGTGGGTTCCCACGACCACGATCGGACCGTACGTCAGTCGCAGCAGCTCGTCGGCCGTGCTCCCGAGCACCGCCGCAGAACGCCCGTGACCGTGCGAGCTCATGACGACCATCGCCCCCGAGGACGCTTCGATCTGATCGGCGAGGGCGCGACCCACCGAGTCGTTCGCGAGCACTTGGGCCATCGGCTCGACCGGGAGGTCGTCGATCTGCTCGAGCCCGCGCTGGAGATCGGTCTGTGCCGGTTTCACGTCGGCGAGCCGGTCGACCACGGTGATGACGTCGAGCTTGCCGTCGACGGTGGACGCCATGCGGGCGGCAATCGGCACGGCGGACCACGATGCCGCCGAACCATCGATCGGAACGATCAGATGCTGAAACATGGCGACCTCCTTCGACGCTCAATGTGTCAGCTCGATCGTCGCGTCCGCGCCGTCGGGTGGGCCAGAGGCTTTCGGCCCGCGGCGACCGACGCCGGTGATCAGCCGGCCTTGGCGCGAGCGATGCGACGCAGCGGTGGTTCGGTCTTGGGCGGCACTCGGCGCGGCGGCAGTGCCGCGAGCAGGTCGGCCGTCGCCGCCGTGACCAGCGCCACGGCTCGCTCGAAGGCGATCTCGGTGCCGTCCGATGTCTTCTGCACCCCACTCACCTTGCGGACGTACTGGCGGGCGGCGGCCTCGATCTCGTCCGGTGTTGCCGACGGTTCGAGTCCACGCAGGGTCGTGATGTTGCGACACATGATCGTCACCCTACGGATGCGTGCACGGTGCGGTCCATCCCCGGACGATCACCATGTGACCACTTCGCCAGAACGTCACGACCGTCGCCTCACGGAGGACGGTTCGAGATGACGCAGATCTTCGTCGGTCGTCAGCCGATCCTCGGGCGGTCGCTCGAGACGATCGGGTACGAACTGCTGTTCCGTCTGCGCGAGACCGCAGAGAGCGCTTCGGTGCTCGACGGCGACGCCGCGACCGCACAGGTCCTGCTCAACGCGATCACCGAGATCGGCCTCGACCAGCTCGTCGGCGAGGGGTTGGCCTTCGTCAACCTGACCAGCAGATACCTCGCCGAACCGGCTCTGCTCGAGTGTCTTCCTGCGGAACGGGTCGTTCTCGAGATCCTGGAGGACGTCGAACCGACCGAGGAGGTGGTGCTGGGCGTGAAGCGGCTCGTTCGGCTCGGTTACACGATCGCCCTCGACGACTTCGTGGACGGCGCCCGGACCGCCCCGTTGCTGGAGCACGCCCACATCGTGAAGTACGCGCTGACCGATGTCAGCGGCGATCGACTCCGTGCCTGCATCGCCCGAGATCACGACGCCGGACGCCGATCGTTGGTCGAACGCATCGAGACCCACGAGCAGTACGAGGCCGTCGCCGCCGCCGGCGCGGACCTCTACCAGGGCTACTTCTTCGCTCGACCCGCGGTCGTCCGGGGCGTCGGGATTCCCGCCAACAAGCTCACCCTGATCCGGCTCCTGGCGTGCGTGAACGAACCCGACGCCACGGCCAAGGACATCGTCGAGGTCCTCACACAGGACCTGTCGATGTCGGTGAAGGCGCTGCGATTCGTCAACTCGGCAGCGATCGGACTGTCGGTCGGCATCGGCTCGGTCGAACACGCGGCGGTGCTGGTCGGCCGAGACCTCCTCCGGAGTTGGACGAGCCTCGCCCTCCTCGCGATGGTCGACCACAAGCCGATCGAGCTCATCACGCTCGCGCTCACGCGAGCGAAGTACTGCGAGCTCGCGGGCGGGCGGAACGATGCTCGGCGAGCCAGCACCTACTACACGGTCGGCATGCTGTCGCTGCTCGACGCGATCACCGACACACCGATGGTCGACATCGTCCGCGAGCTCGGTCTGCGACAAGAGATCAGCGACTCGTTGCTCGGCGCCGACGGTCCGCTCAACGACGTGCTGAGGACCGCGATCGAGCTCGAGCGCGCATCGTGCTTCGACCGGTGGCTCCCCGTGAGCGACGAGGATCTCGACGCCTACCGCCAGGCCATGGCCTGGGCGACCCGACTCATCGACGTCATCGGCGTCGGCTGATCTCGGCATCGGATCGGACCGTCGTCCGAAGTCCTCGTCGGCATTCAGCGGCACCGTTCGTTTCCGTGCCGCTCCGACCGGGTAGACACTGATCTGGACGTTCACAGCGACCGCGTCCGAGGAGCGACACACCATGGCGACCACCCTGATGGTCTGGATCGATCAGGACCTCTGCACCGGCGACGGGATCTGTTCGGAGATCTGCCCTGCGGTGTTCGAGCCGCGTGACGACGGCCTCTGGGTGGTGAAAGAGGAAGCCGAGCACTTCGGCGAGCGGATCGTGTTCGACGGCGCTGATGGCGCGGGTCACGGCCCGGACAACGGGCGCGGCGTGGCCCGCATCCCCGACTCCGAGATCGACAATGCGGTCGAGGCCGCCGAGGAGTGTCCCGGCGAGTGCATCATGATCGAGCCCTACGACCAGGGTGCGATCGACAACCGAGGTGCCTGACGAACCGAAGTTCCGCTCCGCCTGCACAGGCCGGGCGGGACCGGTCCAGCAACTTCCGGTCGACACATCGAGGATCACACTGCGCCACGCGACGTGATGCGGTCACGCATCGCTGAGTCGGAGTTCGTCGTTCATGCGACACTGGATCATGGCGCGTCGCGGGTCGATGTTGTTCGATCGATGGTCGGTCGTCTACGACCGTCCTGCGTTTCAGAACGCGACGTATCGCCCAGTTCACGATGCGGTGCTGGACCGCCTCGTCGCCGACCGCCCCGCAGTGGTCCTGGATCTCGGGTGCGGGACCGGACACCTCACCTTGCGGTTGACGGAACGGTTTCCCGATGCCGACGTCGTGGGCATCGACGCTTCCGCCGGGATGCTCCGCGAGGCGGCTCAGCGAGTCGGTGACAGCGCGCACCTCGTCAGGGCCGACGCCCTGACACTGCCGTTCAGTTCGGCGTGCGCCGACGTCGTGGTGTGCACGGAATCGTTCCACTGGTATCAGGATCAGCGCCGGGCACTGGCGGAGTTGGCCGCGGTCCTTCGTCCGGGCGGCCGGCTGTTGATCGCCTCGATCGCCGCGATCTCCGATGTGGGAGAGACGGCCGCGCACGCGTGGACAGCGGCCGCCGGTCAGCCAGTTCGCGCATTGACTCCGCGACACCTGCGCCGGCTGTTGCGCGCTGGCGGGTTCGACGTGCTCCATCAGCGACGGGTCCCGCGTCTCGGCCCAACCCCGTGGCCGATGCTGACCGACGCACGTCGGGCTCGTTGACGACCCCGATCGAACGAGTTCCGGATGCGTCCCGACGAGCGGGTTCCGTGTTCGCTTCGTCCTCGCTGACCCCACCCATCGATCGGCACTCTGTGGCAGCCGAAGCGACCGAACCTGCGGCTTCGGCTGCCGCACGATCCCAGTCCAGAGCAGTTGGTCGTGACCGGCCGGTTCGGTCGCCGAGAGAGGATTCGGTCGGGCGACCGCTGGAACCGGCGTCGTGCACTCCCTCCAACGGTCAGTCGGCGCCGTGTTGCGGCACGCGACGTCACCTCGCTCTCGGTCGACATCGTGGCCATGCAGCCATCATCGAACGATTCGGCGAGCACCGCCTGCTGTCGTTCGACTCCGATCGACTGACCGGGGCGCCGACGGTGGGGGTGGCTCACGAGGCGATGATCTCGGCATGGTCCGTCCTCGACGAATGGAGCGGCCACAGCCGCGACGACCGAACAAGGACCGCCCGGCGGACGGCGGCCTGCCAACTTCCGCACCACGTCGCTCTGCTCACCCACGGGCGCCTCGCTGCTCACCGGCCGCAACCACGACGCCGTCGGCATGGGCTCGGACGATCTCGGCTCACAGCGTTATCGTTGGCCGGTGTCGGGGCGGGTGACGAGCGACGATGGAATCGGTGGGGAGCGGACTTGCCGACGATCCGTCGTCCATCAACGGACCGGCGAGATGGTGACGGGTCGCATGGCGGGGGATATCGTTTGGAACCGCTGGACAGCGGAGAAGGCGGTATCCCGACATGTCGACCCAATCGGACAGGCATGCCGTCGTCGTGGGGCTGGACAGCCTCCAGGGCCTGCAGACCGCTCGCATCCTGCACGGGCACGGCATCGCGGTGACCGCGGTGGCCAACGACCTTCGCCACGCCTACTGTCGGACCCGAGTTCCGGTCCGGATCCTCGAGGCCGACACCGGAACCGACGACCTCCTCACGGTGCTCGCCTCGATCGATGCCCACGCCGATGCCAAACCGGTACTGGTCCCCTGCCAGGACCAGAGCGTGGCGCTGGTGTCCCGCCGCCGGGACGATCTGTCCGACCGTTTCCGGTTCAACCTGCCACCGGACGAGGTCGTCGGTCAGCTGATGTCCAAGCCGGCGTTCGTACGGCACGCCCAGGAGATCGGCCTCACGATTCCGCCCACGGTGCTGGTGACCGACGACGACGAGCTCGAGCAGGCGGCGGTGGAGATCGAGTTCCCGTGCGTGTTCAAACCGGCGATCCGAACGGCGCGCTGGAACGCCAAGACCCGCCGGAAGGTTCACGTCGTCGACCGGGCAGACGAGCTCCGAACCGTCTTCGCCACCCACCGGGACGATGCCGAGAGCTTCGTCGTGCAGTCACTCATCCCCGGTGACGACTCGACCCTCCACTCCTTCAACGGGTACTTCGATCGGAGCGGTGCCCCCCTCGCCACGTTCACCGCCCGCAAGATGCGGCAGTGGCCTCCAGGTGCCGGGTCGAGCGCGTCCGGCATCGAGGTCGAGGACGCCGACCTGCTGGCGACGGCCCTGAAGCTGTTCGGCAGCGTGCCCTACTCCGGCTTGGCCTACCTGGAGACCAAGCGAGACCCTCGGACCGGCACCCACTACGCCATCGAGGCCAACGTGGGACGGCCGACGGGACGGTCGGCCATCGCCGAGGCCGGCGGGGTCGAGCTGCTGTTGACCATGTTCAACGACATCGTCGGCGACCCCCTGCCGGCAGCCAGGATCCAGAGCTACTCAGGGGCCAAGTGGTTCGATCTTCGCCACGACCTGCAGGCCGCAGTGGTGCTGCTGGCTCGACGGGAGACCTCACTGCGCGAGGTGCTGCGAAGCTACCGTGGCCCGAAAGCCTTCGCCATCGCGTCGGCTCGTGACCCCTTGCCGTTCCTCGCCGACTTGGCCAGCGTCATCATCGATCCCTGCCGCAAGGGCAGGAGCAGACAGGCATCATGACCGACGGCGCAGCCCCTCGTGCTTGGGGGTCGGCGACGCCCGCCACGCCGGTCGGCCTGTTCGTCATCTGGCCGATCGGGCGGTCGTGCTCCGGTCCGATCCTCGACGATCTGGCCCATCGATTCGAGATCCTGGACCTCATCGAGGTGACCTGGTCCGATCATCTGGTCCGCCGCAACTACGAGCGGTTCTACTCCGATCTGGACGTCGCCGGCGTCTACCACGAGTTGAACAAGGGGCGAGGACCATTCCTGGCCGTCGCCGTGCGGGACGAGAACCCGGCGGTCGAGACCCGGCCAACGTCACGGGGTATGAGGCCGGTCAGCGCCAACTTCGTCGACGCCAAGAATCGCTACCGGGACACGTTGGGGAACATGAGCGTCCACTGCGGCGAGAACGAGTGGGAGTCGACACGGGACCTGGCCGTCCTCCTCGGGCTGACCCCGACCCAACTGGCCGCCGCCCAACCGATCGACGGCCTTGCGCCGACGAGATCGATCCACCGCGATCCGACCGGCAGCGACGGTTGGTCGTCGCTGACCGAGATGCTGACGTTTCTCGCCCCCATCGTCCCCTACGTGGCCATCGGCGGGCCGGACCCCGCGGACGGGCCGATCCAGCTGATGACGTCAGAGCTCCACACGCTCCACACCATCATCGACGGGCGGCCGGTCGATGGCCACCCCCGCCCGGTGGGAGGACGGTTCCTGGTCACCATCGCGGGCGGAGCGGTGCCACTCGACATCCGGCCGGTCACCAGCGGTTTCGTCGACGAGAGGTGGGCTCGAGCCGTCCTCGGCGATCGCCGGCCCGACGAGGACGGGATCCACCGGGCTCCGCCCGAGCACGACCTCGCCATCCGGGCCTACCTGGCGGTGACCCGGCGACGTCGGCTCACCGCAGCGGATCTGAGGACCGTCCAGACCCTGAGCCAGGCGCCGGCAGTACCGGGGAGCGGCGCCCCTGCTGTCACCGCGCTGGTCGACACCGACCACCGGGAGACCGGCCTCGGCCAGGTGCCGGATCCCGAACTCGACCGTCGGGCGGCGGCCGACATCGTGACCCGGTTTCTCGATCGGCACGACTACCGGTTCGTCCAGCCCCTCGACCCGACGATCGTCGTCCATCGGGCCGACGACACCGCAGCGGTCGCCGCCGTTCGACAGCTCCGCGCCCGCCTGGCCACGGTCTGGATCAGGGCCAGGGGGCATGGCCTGGCGCTCTACCTGCGGGCCCGGACCTGGGCGATGGTGCGGTTGCCGGGGCTCCGGACCCGGTGGCGGCGCTGGAGGCACGGCGAATGAGCGCTGTGGCCCGTCGATCGCTGACTGATCGCCTGAGGGCCGGGGCCAAGACCGGCGTGCTCGGCATCCGGGGCGTGCTGTTCGCCGGCCGTCAGCATCGGTGCCCCGTGTGCGGTCGGTCGGTGCGAGCCTTCGCCGACCAGTGGAGCCTGCTCCGCACCGCACCAGCCGGCTACTGCCCGCGCTGCAACGTCAAAGCCCGTCATCGCCGCGTGTGGCGGCACCTCGAGCAGCACGCCGATCTCGGCGGCGATCACCGCGTGGTGCTGGAGGTGGCTCCGTGGCCGGGCCTGGCCCGGGCGCTGCGCCGGCAGCCGCACGTCGACCACCACGGTGTCGATCTCGAGCCCGCCGCCGACCGGGCCGACGTCGGCGGCGACGCCACCGCCCTCCCGTTCCGGACCGGCTCCATCGATCTGGCGCTGTGCGTCCACGTGCTGGAGCACGTGCCCGACGACCGCGCTGCCATCGCCGAGCTGCACCGGTGCCTCCGAACCGGTGGGCTGGCGGTCGTGTCGGTCCCTCTCGACCTCGAGCGGCCCACCGACGAGGACCCGTCGATCACGGATCCTGACGAGCGGGCCCGCCGCTTCGGCGAGCGGGGGCATGTCCGCGCCTATGGACTCGATCTGGCGGATCGGCTGCGGAGCGCGGGTTTCGAGGTGTCGCTGCACCGGGAGACCGATCTCGACCAGGACGAGCGCCGGCGCTACGGCCTCACGGGCGACGAGCACGTCTTTCACTGCATCAAGCCAGCCTGAGGCCGCGATCGCGACCGCCACCGAGTCCGGGCTTCCGTCCTCGTCGACGCGTCGACGTGCTACCTGATGCGCTCGGCGGCCTTCTCGACGACCGCGCCGGTCGTGAACAGACGCGCGGCCACGTGCGGCTCGGAGTGGTACAGCACGACCGCCTCGCGCTCGCCGAGTTCGACCTCGGTCACCATCGTCCCGTCGTGCAACCACATCGGCTCGCTGAGCGTGACCCGCACCGTCGACCGGTCGGGCTCGTTCAACAAGACGATGCCATCGGTGAAGTCCCGACGGATGAGGCCGTCTGCCAGGTAGCGAGGGCCCAGGGCGTCGCCCAGATCGGTGTCGAACCCGGACCAGAACCCGTCGGGGCTGATGACGCTCCACTGCTCGGTGCTCACGAGGTCACCGCCGTCGTTCACCAACAAGGTGGCGGCCAGGTTGAACCACTGCTCCTCGGGCGACTGGGCCGACTCGTCGAGGAGGATCACGTTGCCGCCCAAGCGGTGGACCCGGTCGATGAAGCCGAGGAACGACTGGAACCCGTACTTGCCGTTCCCGGCGACCAGGCCGGAATCGGTTGCCCCCCGCTCCAGCTCGATGATGTCGGCCGCGGCGATCTGTCGTTCGACGTACGGGTTGTCGAACGAGGGCGAGTCGGCGTACCAGATGGCGTTGTGACCGATCTGCAGGTCGGGGAACTCCGCCCGGATCCTCTCGAGGAAGTCAGCCAAGTACTGCTGCCAGCTCGCGAGGGTCAGGGGCTGGCCGGTGTTGGGATCGATGGGGACGGCGTCGTCGCCGTTCTCGTCGCCGAGGCGCCACAACATGTTCACGTCGTCGAGCAGCAGCCCCGGGTAGCCGCGATCGCGGACCTCGGTCAGTTCGTCGATGAAGTTCTGTTGGTAGCTCGGGTCGCTGATGTCGGCGGCGTACTGGGGGCAGCCATCCGAGCACCCCCACGGGATGTAGACCGGCGAGCCGTCAGCTTCCCGCAGGATCCACTCGGGGTGGTCGGCGGCCTTGTCGGAGCCGACGTAGATGGCGTAGACGTTGTCGTAGACGATGACGTCGTCATAGTGCTGGAGACGCGAGATCCCAGTACGGCTCGTAGACCAGCATCAGGTCGTAGTTGGCGTTGAAGAAGTCCCAGTGACCGCCGCTCGACCACTCGTCGAACGCCGAGCGGGCGTTGACGAACACGTTGGCTCGTCCTTCGCCGCAACAGGAGGTTCCCGGCTGGATCGCCGGGCTGCTCGTGGCGGTGCCGGCCGCGCTCGTGACGGAGGAGCTCGCCAACGGGGTCGAGCTCGTGCCGGGCATGTTGGGCTCGACAACGACGAAGACGTCGGGGGCCGCGCTCTCCGAGCCGACGCCGACGGTCACGGCCACGACGACGGCCATGGCAGCGATGGCCAGGGGGAAGACGATCGCCCGACCTCGCCGTGGACGCACCAGATGGACATCCCGGTCCGAATCGTCGATGTTTCCACTCTCTGCCACGTTGGCCTCCCGGAGGCCAGGGATTTCACCGACCAGCCATCGCTCCGCCGACTTCCCCGAGGCTCGGCGAAGCGCAATCGCCACCATACCCAAACGCAGCCGACGCCGCATCGCGGTCGAGCTCTCGTCGAAGATCTCGTCGAAGATCTCGTTCGAGATCACGGCGTCAGCGGGGTCCGGATCGCGAACTTGCATGTCCTTCGCGCTCTCTCCCGGTACTCTCCGTCCAGGTGCCGTGCTGCACCCGGATGCCCGGACACGCTGCTGAGGGGAAACCGAGATGGGGCGGGGAAGCTCGAGAGGACTGGCCGACTACAACGTGACGAGTCCGGCTCCGCGCCCGGTATGGGAAGCTGTGGTCGACGCCGACCCCACGACCTTCGTCTACCAGACGCCGGCCGCGCTGGACGCCCTGTGCGTGGCGTACGGGGTCGAGGACGCCAGCCGCCTCTACGAGTTCGAGGACGGGCAGCGGCTCGTCCTCCCGATGTACCGAACCGCCCGCGCGCGGGTCCGTTGGCGGTCGAGAAGACGTCGAGGACCGGCAGCATCCTGGCCTCGCAGCCGTTGAAGCCGGAGGAGCTGGCCACCGTCTCGGCCGACCTGGCCGGGCGTCCGGTCCTCCGCACGATGGTCCGGTCGAGCCCCCTCCGAACGCCGGAGGTCTGGGCTGCCCTCGGGTCGTCGGCCACGGGTTCGACGGTGCGGACCGTCCACATCCTCGATCTCGCCGGCGGGTTCGACCACGTCGCACAGCACCGCTTCAACGGACAGGCACGGCGGGCCATCAGCAAGGCCGAGCGATCGTCGATCGACGTGGAGTGGCAGCACGGCACGGCTCTGCTACCCGCCTTCCGGCAGCTGTGGGAGCAGTCGGTCGAGCGCTGGGCGGGGCAAACCAGCCGGGGGAGCCAGCTCTACCGGTGGCGGACCCGCCGACGAGACCCGGCCCATCTGCTGTCGGTGATGGCCGAGACCCTGGGCACTGCGTTCACGATCTGGCTGGCCCGTGTCGACGGCCGGCCGGCGGCTTCGATCGTGGTCCTCCAAGACGGCAACGCCCACTACACCAACGGGGCCATGGACATCGATCTTGCCGGGCCCACCCGAGCCAGCTTCCTGCTCCAGAAGCTGGCCATCGAACAGGCCTGTGCCGCCGGCTGCCGCTTCTATCACTTCGGCGAGACGGGCCAGAACGCCGGCCTCGCCCGATTCAAGTCACAGTTCGGTGCGGAGGCCTACCGTCTGCCCGACTACCACTTCGAACGGGTGCCGATCACCGCCGTCACGAGCCGCGGGCGCGAGCTGGCTCGCAGGCTGATCCGGCGTTGACATTCGCCCGCTGACATTCGCCATCGTCACGACGTGGCATTCCAGTCGAACAGCGCCACCGGAGTCTTCAGCAAGATCGCGAGGTCGACGGTCGTGGACTTGCGGTGGACGTAGTCGACATCGATGTCGACGCGCTCGGGGTACTCGATGTTGTTGCGCCCACCCACCTGCCACGCTCCCGTCATGCCGGGTCGCACCGACAGCACGAGCCGGAGCTTCGATCCGTACATGGCGGCCTCGTCGGCGATGATCGGGCGCGGGCCGACGAGGCTCATCTCGCCACGCAGCACGTTGAACAGCTGCGGGAGCTCATCGAGGCTCGACTTGCGCAGGAACCGCCCGAGTCGGGTGACCCGCGGGTCGTCGCTGAGCTTGAAGTTGCTGGAGAACTCGGCGTCGATCTCGGGCTGGGTCCGGCGAAGCTCCTCGATGATCCGTTCCGAGTTCGCGATGCATCGTGCGGAACTTCAAGCACCGGAACGGCTCGAGATCCTTGCCGAGCCGCTCGTGCCGGAACACGACCGGGCCACGCGAGCTGCCACGGATCAGGGCCGCGACCACGAGCAGGATCGGTGCCGCCACCAGCAGACCGATCGATGCGCCGACGAGGTCGATGGAACGCGCGATCCGATCGCTTCGGGTCGCGCCGGCAGGCGCGACCCGAATCCTGGCGTGGCGTCGGTGCCGGGGAGGTTCGGGCCAACCCGTCCCCGGTCGCAGCGCCGCTGGTCTGACCGGAATCACGCCCACACGTTCTGCCGAGATGTTTGACATGGTCCGCCCCCGATCCGCAGTCGTCCCGCAGTCGTCCGCCTTGGTCCGCCTGCGAGACAGAACGGTAGTCGTTATCACGCCCAGCCTCAAGACTTGGACAAGTTCGGTGTGACGCTCAGTGGGCACGACCCGTCCCGGCAGCCGACTCGACGGTCCCGATGGTGGCCCCGCCGGTGGCTCGAACGCACTGCCGAGCAGATCGGTGGGCAGGTGCGACACGACCTCGCGGCCGTCGGGTTCAGCTGGCGCCACGCATCGAACGGGCCGCACGCCGACACCGAATCTCGGGCCGTGCGCGTCCGCTCGACCACGCTGCGCGGTCACGCCCGCGGCGTCCGCGAACGGCCCAGTTCGCCGCGTGACGATGTATGGTCTCGACCGAATGACTGAATCGACGCCGTACCTGTTGTTCACACCAGGGCCGCTCTCGACGACCGCGACCGTCCGTGAGGCGATGCTGCGCGAGCTGTCCACCTGGGATCACGACTATCACGAGATCTGTCAGTCGATTCGGCGGCGCCTCGTCGATCTCGCCGTCGCCGACCCCTCCGCACGGTCGGCGTACACGGCGGTCCTCATGCAGGGCAGCGGCACGTTCGTGGTCGAGTCGGTGCTCGGCTCGGTCGTCCACCGCGACGGTGGCGTCCTGGTCGCCAGCAACGGGGCCTACGGCAGGCGCATGACGACGATCGCCCACCGGCTCGGGCTGACGACGATGCAGCTACCGCACCCCGAGAACGAACGCGTCGATCTCGGCCGTCTTCGCGACGCCTTGGCCGATGCGCCCGACATCACCCATGTCGCGTACGTCCACCTCGAGACGACGACGGGGATCATCAACGACGCCCATGCGATCGGAGAGGTCGTCGCCGAGGCCGGGAAGCGATCGATCGTCGACGCCATGTCGTCGTTCGGAGGCGTCCCGTTCGACATGGCCGACTTCCGGATCGATTACGCGGTGTCCTCGGCCAACAAGTGCGTCCAAGGCGTTCCCGGGTTCGGCTACGTCATCGCGAACCGTGAAGCGCTGGCGGCGACTGCGGGCTGGGCACGATCGGTGAGTCTGGATCTGCACGAGCAATGGGCGGTGCTGGAGTCCACCGACGGCAAGCTGCGCTTCACGTCGCCGACCCATGCCATGCTCGGGTTCGATCAAGCCCTCGACGAGCTCATCGCGGAGGGAGGTGTCGCCGGCCGACATCGTCGCTATCGCTCGAACCAGCAGACACTGGTCACAGGGATGGCCGAGCGCGGCTTCCGCGCCCTGCTGCCCCCCGAGCTGCAGTCGCCGGTGATCACCACCTTCCTCACGCCCGACCACCCATCGTTCTCGTTCGAGGAGTTCTACCTCGCGCTCAAAGCACGCGGGTTCATGATCTATCCGGGAAAGGTGACCGATGCCGACACGTTCCGGATCGGCACGATCGGCAACGTCCACCCGGACGATATCGATCGCCTGCTCGAAGCCATCGACGACGTTCGAGCCGAGATGCGCTTCTCGCCATGAGCAACGATCGCAACGTCACGGCAGTCCTGCTGGCAGCCGGCGTCGGGCGGCGCATGGGTTCGGTCGCACCGAAGTCGTTCCTCTCGCTGACCGGCCAACCCGACGGGCCGACCTTTCTCGATCGTCACATCGCGCTGCTGCGTTCCTCCGGCGTGGCCGAGATCGTGGTGGTCCTGTCCGAGGAGGTGGCCCGGGCCACGACCATCGACGGGGCGACCGTGGTGGTCAACCCGTTCGATACCAGGACGACCGGATCGACGCTGAGTCTGCTCTCCGCGCTCGAATCCTCCGACATCGATCCGGTGCACGATCTTCTGGTCGCTGATGCGGACATCGTCTACGAGCGGGAGCTCCTCGACTGGATCGTGGATCGTGGTGATCGCAGCACGGTCTTCGTCACTCCCAACACCGCCGGCGACGATGAGGAGGTTGCGGTCTACAGCGACCGCCGGGGACCGCGTCTCATCGGGAAGGGCCTTCCACCCGAGGTGACCGGTGACCTGGTCCTGGAGGGCGAGAGCCTCGGCATCATCAGCCTCGCCTCCACCGATCGGCCGTTCTTCCGTGCGACGGCACGGTGGCTGGCAGGGTGGCCCCCGTCGGCGGCATACGGGTACCGAAGGAGCGCTCGGAGCACGAGGAGCTCTGGCAGTACGGATTCACCGTCGGTCAGTTGTCTGCGCTCGTCGTGCCCTCGCAGTTCCTGTGTGCGGAGTGCGATACGCCCGAGGACTACCGGGA
>CAWGTY010000012.1:0-266924 GCA_963825605.1 uncultured Acidimicrobiaceae bacterium
AGCAGCAGGCCCCAGGCGAGATCGGCGGTGGCATCGTTCAGCAGCAGCGCTGGAATGACAGTCACCGGTATCTTGCGTGCGGTTGCGGCAGCGATGTCGATATCCGCCGGTGTGATGGTCATCGACGCGATGGCCTGCAGTTTGAGGTTGGCATTGATCACCGTGGCATCAACGTGATCGTGCAGCAGGCAGAACAGGATGTCATTGCCGCGGACGGCTTCGATCAGTTCCGTCTTCGTCATGATATGCAACGGATCCGGATTCATGCTGACTTCGGCCACCTTTTTCAGGCGGTCGATGGCGCCCTGGGCAACGGGCTGGGTGATGTAAATGCGTGCTGGCATGTTTCAGTCTTGCGATTGTTTCGGATCTTCCGATTTTAATCCGGGAATGCACTCGGCGACACCTGCCGGGAAATTTGTCCCGGTTGTTATTTGGTCTGCTTGCACACTACGCAGGCGTATTCCTCCAGAGTCTTGCGGGTCACTCCGACCGCACCGTGCTGGCGCTTGTTGTACTCTGCGCTCTCGAGTTCGGTGCGGAATGAATCGTTCAGCCGGTTGATCATGTTGAACATGCTGCAGGCGAGTGAAATTTCGACAATTTCAGCATCGCTGAATTCTTTGCGTAACGCATCCCAGACCTTGTTGTCGCGTTTCGCGGTGTTCAGCGTCATCGCCTCGGACCATGCAATCGCGGCCTTTTCCTTGTCGGTGAACAACGTGCTTGCCTTGTAGTCACCCTTAAGCGCGTCGAACTCTTCGTCTTTCAGACCCAGTGCTTGACCAAGCACGTAGTTGTGTTCCGTTCAGTAGTGGCAGTCGTTGATGGTCGAAGTCTTCAGCACGGCGAGATTGCGCAACCGCACTGGTGACACCGCGCCGGCATCGGGCTGTCGTACCGCGGCGATGAACGGCAGTATCCAGCGCGCAAGATAGGGGCTGTGCGCGAGTATGCGCATCAGGTTGGCGGTGCGGCCGAGCATCTTGTTGGATGCTTCAAACAGGTCCTTGGCCGGGCCGACGGCTTCTTCGTCGGTAATGCCGCGTAAGCGTTGGGTCATGTCATCCTCACGTGTTGGGGGGAAATCACATCGCTCGGCATCCAGCGCACGACGCCGGATACACCGTTGACTGAAACCATCGAGCCTTCAGGGATGCGCTGAGTCGCATTGTCGGCACCCAGTACCATCGGAATGCCGCGCTCGCGGGCGAGTGAAGCCAGGTGGAGGTGCTGCCGCCGAGTTCGGCGACGACGCCGGCAACGCGCTGCAGGATCTGGGACAGTGCCGGGCCGGCCATTTTGGTGATCAGGATGGATCCGGGGGCTACGCGCGTCAGTTCGCATTCGCAATTGATCACACAGGCAACACCCGAGGTCCAGCCTGCCCCTGCGGGCTGGCCGAGCAAATGCGGATGACCCAGCCAGAGTTCGTCAGAGGCATGAGTCTCTTCAGGTTCCAGGTGCAGTGGCCGTGACTGCAGCAGCTTGAAGCCCTTGTCGTCCATCGCCCATTCGATTTCGACGGCCATGCCCATCATTTTTTCAATTTGACTGACATATTTACCCAACTCGGTGGCCTGCGCCGGCGTCAGGCAGGGATCCGCCACTTTGCGCGTGCGCGGGGCGAGGGCGGGGCGGTGGGCGCAGCTCAGCGCGTGGTATTGCGTCGGTGCAGCGACGGTTTCCTTGAGCACGGCGTCGCGGTCGAGCACATAACGATCCGGGGTGACTTCGCCCTGCGCAATCGCCGCACCCAGTCCCGGCGTCGCGTTGATCAGCATGTCGCCACCCGCCGTCTGGCTCAATGCGCCGCCGGCGGCGCGCGCCTGTACCAGCGGCTGGATGATCAGGCCCATCGCGGTTTCAGCCGGGTCGATGTCGTGGGTCGCCATGTAGCGCAGCGCACGGGTCATCCACAATGCCGCCCAGCACGAGCGCACCGCCGTGAGGAACTCGGTCTCGTTTTCGAGATCCAGAAAACTCTCGAACTGTCCGGCAAAGCTCGAACCGTAACGGTCTTCGACCAGTGCCGAGGAACGCACGACGATGGGCGTGCCGGATTCTTCCACCAGTTGCCGCCACGCGGCGAGTAACTGCGCCTCGATCTCCGGTGCGATGGGTTTGTCCATCAGGCCGAGTTTCATGTTCAGAGCGTGGCGGCGTGCCTGCGGCCCGTCTTCCGTGGAGAAAGCGCCGCGCGCCGCTTCGTCCAGACCGAGTGCGGTGACCTGCAGGCGATAGGCTTCGGCATCGACGCAGAAGCCACCCGGTGTCGGCAGACCGGCCTGCGTCAATGCTGCGAGGTTGGCGCCTTTGGGTCCGAAACGACCAGGGTCTTTTGCCGCCGGATCGGTAATAGGGATGATCAGTGCTTGCATGATGAGCTCAATTTCAATTGGTCCGGCCGTCGATGACGATGCGCAGCACGCGACCGGGATTACGTTCATATTCTTCAAAGGCCTCTGCCGTTTTGGCCAGCGGATAGGTCGCGGATACGAATCCGGCGACGTCGATATTGCCTGATGCAACCAGCGCAATCGAAGGTTCCATGTCAGTGGGGCCGAGGGCGCGTGAGCCGATGATGCTGATTTCCTTGAAATACAACGGGAAGGTGCTGAAGGTCGGGCAGCAGGCGTGGCTGACGGCATACGGCGAGAAACGACCGCCCGGACGCAGCATGTCGATACCGGCTTTCAGTGTGGCATCGCCGCCTACGGTGTCGATGACGACATCGGCACCTTCGCCACCAGTCAGGCGCAGGACTTCGTCCACGGCCTGTTCAGCACCGGTGGCAACTGCGTGATGTGCACCCATGCGCATGGCCATGTCGAGTTTCCATTGGGTGCGCGAGACCACGATGACCGGATTGGCGCCTTCCAGAGAGGCGAGCCGCGCATGCAGCAGACCGGTGGTGCCCATGCCGAGGATGACGACGGATTCGCCCTTGACGATATTCAGGCGTTTCTGCGCATGGCGCACGGTCGCCAGGGTTTCAATCAGCGTGGCATCTGTCAATGGCATTTTTTCGGGCAATGCGTACACATAGCGCACCGGCAGACAGACAAATTCACTTAACGAGCCATCGACCTCGCGGCCAAACAGTCCGGCATTGCGGCAGAGCTGCGGCATATTGCGCTTGCAGGAATCACAGTGTCCGCAGGAAATGATGGGGTTGATGATGACGGGCTGCCCCGGTTTGAAATTGGTAACGCCGTCGCCTACAGCTTCGATGGTGCCGGTGGACTCGTGGCCAAGCACGACTGGATAGCGGATTCCAGGATGTTCCCCGGTATAAATGCCCAGATCGGTGTGACAGACCGCAGTCGCGACTGTACGCACCAGCACTTCACCCGGACCTGCCACTGGCAGTGGTCGTGAAACGATAGCAAATCGCCGCGGTGCTTCAAGCGCGGCAGTTCTCATTACAGAGGCCATGATTTTATTCTGAGTCGTGTCATTGGCGACAATCGGCAGCGATGATCCGTCCCCCATAAATGAAAAGCGGCCGGGGGCGCGAGCGCCCGCCGGCCGTCATGTCAGCCGTATTACTGTCCCGGCCGTTTGCCGAAATTGCAGTATCCCGGCATCGGATCGACAACGGTGATCTGTTCAACCGGGAAGTTCGACACGATCTCGACGTTGTCCTTGTGGACGATCAGCATCTCTTCGATGCGGACGCCCCACTGGTGCGTCTTGCCGTGCTGGGTTTCCAGCGCGAAGACCATGCCTTCCTTGATCTCGATCGGATGATCCAGCGACCAGATGCGCGAGATGACCGGCTGGTCGTACTGCGCCAGACCGAGACCATGGCCCCACAGGTTGGCGGCGGCCTGATCTTCTTCCTCGTAGCCCCAGGCTTCTTTTGCCGACGGCCACTTCGACGCGATGTCGCGGGTGGTGGCGCCGACTTTAACGGCCTTGATCGAATCGTAGAGCCAGCCCAGCGCCTGTGCGTAGATGTCCTTCTGTTCCTGGTTCGGCTCGCGACCGACGCATGTAGGTGCGGTAGTAGCAGGACTTGTAGCCGTTCCAGGTCAGCGCGGCAAGATCCATGAACACGATGTCGCCCGGCTTGATGATGCGGTCGGAGAAATTGCGCCAGTTCGGCCAGGTGTTGAGGCCGGAGGAAACGATCACGTCCTCGACGTCTTCCATGCCCGGAATGTCGTAGAGGAATTTCATGATATGCGCGGTCACCTGGTTCTCGGTGAGTGCCCGGCTTCAGGAACTTCATGAACTCCCAGTGCGCGGCGTCGCCGATGGCGCCGACCTGGCGCATGCACTCGTGCTCGTCCTGATTCTTGACGGCGCGGGCTTCCATCATCGGGGTCATGCCGTCGGTCCAGTCGATCTTCGAGTCCTTGAAGATCTGGATCATGTTGATGTCGATGAAGTCGACGCCGAGCTTCTGGCCGTCAACACCGGCTTTCTTCATTTCGCCTTGAGGCTGTTGGTGAACTTGGTCACCTGCTGCCAGCGAGGCGGGACCGGCTGCGCCCTTGATCCACGCGTAGGAATACTTGATGTGGTCTTTCGGGATCCACGGCGAGTGCTTTGCGATATGCACGCCGATGTCGCCCTGTTCGAACAATACCGGCGCGTCGTCGCCGCACAGCAGCGCGTAGCGCAGACCCGGCTTCAGGCGGTTCCAGCCCGGGGTGAGGGTGCTGGTCACGTAACGGACGTTCTCGTCGTACATCAGCAGCATGGCGCCGAGGCCATGTGCCTTCATGCGCTCACGCGCGCGCTCCAGACGGTATGTGCGCAGACGCTCCCAGTTGATGCGCTCCTGCCAATCCAGTCCCACCATGCCTACGTTTGCCATGTTGCTCTCCAGTTAGAAATTATTACGCGGCTGATTCTCGAGATTACGCTGCGGAATCGTCCATATGCGTGTAACTGCCGGTATTTCTGTTGCAATTTAGCATGTGACCTGCCATGCCTCAAGACGTTACGGTGATTATTCGGTTGCGATTTTTGCGTCGCGGATCACTTTGCCGAAGCGTTCGGTTTCGGACTTGACGAATTTTACGAACTCCTCGGATGACTTGCTGGTGACGATGCTGACGCCGCCGTCAGCCAGACGCTTCTGCACCGTGGCATTTTTCATTGCATCCAGGCCAACCTGTTGCAGTTTGTTGACGACGGGGCGCGGCGTGCCTGCCGGTACGAACAGTCCCTGCCAGGAGCCTACGGCCATGTCGAAGCCCTGCTCGCGCATTGTCGGAATTTCAGACAGGGCGGGATTGCGTTCCGGGGAGATGACGCCGAGCATGCGCATGCGGTTGTTTTTTACGTGCGGCAGTGCGGAAGAGAAGGTTACGAACATCATCTGCACTTCGTTGGAGAGCAGGCCGATGTTGGCCGGACCGGCGCCGCCTTTGTAGGGTACGCCCACGGCGCTGGTGCCGGTCAGGTTCAGGAACATGATCATCTCAAGATTGTTGGCGCTGCTCGGTGCCGGGGAGCCGTAATTCAGCTTGCCCGGATTGGCCTTGAGGTAAGTCACCAGCTCCTTGGCTGTTTTCGCCTGCAAGGTGGGATTGACCACCAGGCTGCCCGGCACATCGACCACCTGGGTGATCGGGATCAGGTCCTTCAGCGGCTTGTACTGAAACTTGGTGTAGTACACCGGGTTGATGGCCATCGTGCCGACGTTGCCGAGCAGGAACGTGTGTCCATCCGCGCTCGCGCGTGCAGCCGTTTCAACGCCGATATTGCCTGCGGCGCCGGGGCGGTTGTCGACGACGACCTGTTGGCCCAGCAACTCCGCCATTGCCGGCTGGATGATCCGTGCGACATGGTCGGATGCGCCACCGGGTGCGAAGGGCACGATCATGCGTACCGCGCGACTGGGATAGGAGTCGGCGGCAAATGCGGCGCCACAGACAAAAGACGACAGGACTGCTGCAGCTGCAATGCGGCTGATGCTCGACATGTGGTGCTCTCCTAGTGTATTTAACTACTTGATTTAATTATACTTTTTCGTCGCCCGGCGCGATCGGCAACTTTACCGGGCGTTTCAGCTTGGCCGACAGATCAATGGCCTTGGTCAACATCAAACGATTATGGCCTTCCGCCGCGGTGGCGTGTTGCGTCGGCACGCCCAGCGAGACGCGGTTCAGCCAGGAGTTGGTCTCTTCGCGCATCGGGCCGCGCAATTCTCCCAGCGCCATGTCGCCGACCGGATAGCTGGTCAGGAAATCGACGTGGCGGCGCTTGTCCGGCGCATAGCCTTCACCCTGAACCACGTTGGTCGCGAGCACGATGTCGCGGTGGGTGTCATCGATGGTCAGCACACCCTCGGTGCCAACCGCGCCGACCTCGAGGCTGTAGACCGCACCGGGCCAGACTTCGGGCAATGCCCAGGAAATCATGCCGTGGTAAATCGCGCCGTCGTCGAAAGAGATCGTATAAGCGGTGCCGTCCACGCCCTGCCAGGTGGGGCCCAGCGCCTTGTTGACTGAACGCGCATAGACTTCAACCGGTTTCTTCGCTTCCATCAGCCACATTACGACGTCCAGCGCGTGCGTGCCGGAAATGACCATCGGCGTGACTTCGGACCGGTTGTCGCTGCGCTTGTAGTTGTCGATCGCGACCAGACGGTTCATGAACGCGCGGGAAGTCACCATCGTGACGTCGCCGAGCGAACCGGTCCGCACTTTTTCTTTGGCGACCAGCCAGCGGCGGCGGAAGCGCTGGGTGTAGCCGATTACAGCATCGACACCGGATTTTTCAATTGCGGCCAGCGTTTGCGCCGATTCGCCAAGATCGGTGGCCAGCGGTTTCTCGATCAGCATCGGCAGCTTGCGTTCGGCGGCAAAAATGACCGGATCCACATGCAGGTGTTCGTCGGTGCAAACTACTACGGCATTCACCTCGGGGCGCGACAGCAGTTCGCGGTAATCGGTGGTAACGAAATCGCCGCCGCATTTCTCGCGTACGATTTCACCGCGCTCGGGGTTGATCTCGGCAATGCCGATCCAGCCCACGGTGGGATGGCGGGCGGCGAGTTCGGCCCGGATCAGGCCGACGCGACCGGCGCCGATGATGGCGAGGCCGATTTTCTTCGGGATCCTTTTTCACCGCGCACCTCCGGCGGCGGCCAGTGGGCGCGACTCCGGCAACGGCAGATTGACGGGCTCGTTGCGTTCGGCGGAGATGTCAGCGGCCACATAGACTTCCATGACGTTGCGTGCTTCCTCGGCGGTGACCAGTACCGGCCGATCACAGACGACGGCTTCGATGAAATGCACGGTCTCAGCGTGCATCGGTCCGGCAAAGGCGTGGTCCACGCGCTCACCGGGCATCGACGACATCGGCAGCTGCATGCCGTTTTTTACGGTATTGAGGATGACGTCGCGGTGGGTGTCGTCGCAGAACAATGCGCCGTCGGTGCCGATCATCTCGATCCAGGTCTGGCAGGCGTTCGGATACCCGACCGGCAGGCTCCAGCCGGCGCCGATGACAAAGGACATGCCGCTGTCCATGGTGACGGTGATCCATTGCGAATCCGGCACATCGCGGCCGCTGGCGGCGCGCATGGCGCCGTAGTTCAGTTGCGAATAAACGCGTATCGGCTTGGCCGGCGCGAGACACCACAGGATGAAGTCGAGGTCATGGGTCGCTTCCATTGCCGCGGGCGACAGCTTGCTGCGGCCGGTGATCTTGGCGCCGAGACTGCGCTGGATGTGACGGCTGACCAGCGCGCTGACCGGCTTGCCGATGACGGCATCATCCAGGCATTTCTTGACGTAAGCGTATTTGGGGTTGAAGCGCTGCGAATAGCCGATGGTGAATTTGACGTTCTTGCGTTTCGCAATCGCAATCAGCTCGTCGGCTTCGTGGATTTCCACGGCAATCGGTTTTTCCATGAACACGTGCAGGCCGGCTTCGAGGCAGTCACGCGCCATCGGAAAATGCAGGGCTTCCGGTGTGGCAGAGATCATCACCGCATCGAGGTCCTTGACCTCCAGCAGCTGGTGGTAGTCGGTCAACGCACTTTTGGCATTGGTGGCCTTGGCCATTTCCGCCAGGCGCTCGGGTTTGGTTTCGACAAGGTGGATATCATTGACTGCCGGGTTGATTGCACAAGTCTCTGCGCGGATGCCACCGCACCAGCCGACGCCGATAATGCCTACATTGATGGGTTTCACAGGCGAATACTCCTCAGTTGCACGTACACAGGTCGCGCACGGTAAAAATTCATGAACGGGTGATGGTAATGGCAGGCGCATAGTGAGACAAATACCGAATCCGTGCCGATGACATAACGATTTGTTATGGATAAACTACTGGCTTGGCGACTTGGAATTATGCGGCACCGCAGCAATTGCTGCTCTATAAAACTGCCCTGTAGAGCGGATTAGAGGCTGAGCACGGACCTGTAGCATACATGCCGCTTTGTTATCTCATCGAATGAAGGTGCGCTGACCATGGATTTGCGCGGAATTCGCTATTTTGTCCAGATCGCAGAACTGGGCAGCATGACCCGGGCCGCCCAAACCCTCCGAATCGCGCAGCCGGCGCTGTCGCGGCATATCCGTGTGCTGGAGCAGGAGTTGGGGGTTGCGCTGATGGTGCGGCTGCCGCGGGGCGTGCGTCTGACTACCGCGGGTCGCCAGTTCCTCGATCATTGCCAGCGGATCCTGCGTGAGCTCGCCAGGGCCCAGGACGAATTGCGCAGCGGGGCCGCAATGGCGCAGGGTCTGGTCATCCTGGGTGTTTCGCCGACGACCGGACCATTGCTGCTGCCGGGCCTGGTCGAGCGCATGCGTAAACAGTGTCCGCAGATCAGCCTGAAAGTCGTTGAAGGTTTCAGCAATCAGCTCTACGACTGGTTGCTGGCGGGGCGGGCCGATGTCGCCATACTGACCAATCCGGCCAACGCGCGCGCCATCAAGGTCACGCCGCTGAATTCCGAACCCATGGTTGTTTTCGCCCGCCGGCAGGCGCGTGGCGGACGTCAATTCGTTACAGCGGCAGAGCTTGCGCGCATGCCCGTGGTCAGCACAGAAGCCATACGCATCATTGCCGACGAACAATTGCAGCGACACGGTGCGAGCGTCAACGTCGAGGCGGAGATCGATGCGGTTGAGGCCATACGCAGGCTGGTGCTCCGTGGCATCAGCATGGCCTTGATGCCCGCATCAACCTTTCACGAAGATATTGCTGCCGGTCACATGGTGGCATGGCCGATAGTCGATGCGAACATCCATCGTATACTCACGCTCGCCCAACGGGCGGAACGATGTCCGTCTGCGGCAATTGATGAGGTTGCGCAGATCGTTGTCGCGGAAGTGCGCGCGCTGGTGGACGAAGGTGTGTTCAGTCTGCCGGGCGCATCAAACGCTACGGCGCACCAGAAGAAATCCCGTAATCAGGAGAAAGTATGAAACGCATAGACGTACACAACCACGTCATTCCGGAAACCATCGTCAAGGCGATGCAGGAAAATCCGGTTTACAACACGAAAATAGAAGGTGAGGGGAACAACCGCGTGTTCATTCGCGGCAAGGTACGTTTTCCGTTCGAGGCCGAATTCTATGACGCCGACGCCAAGCTCGAGTCCATGGACCGCAAGAAAATCGACATTGCATTCATCTCTCCCGGTCCGCAATGTTTCTTTTATAACCTCAAGGATGAGCTGGCCATCAATACCGCGCGCATCGTCAATGACGGCATTGCGCAGATGGTGGCTGCCAAGCCCGACCGCCTGCGCGGGATGGCCACGCTGCCGATGCAGCATCCGGAAGCGGCCATCGTGGAACTCGAGCGCGTGGTCAAGGAATACGGTTTCAAGGGTGTTGAGCTGGGTACTGCGATTGGAGAGGAAGAACTTTCAGATCCGAAATTCCGTGCAGTGCTGCGCCGGATCGAGGAAATGAAAATCATGATATTTGCGCATCCCAATACCCAAGGGGCCGGCGGGCGTCTGGACTGTCATTACCTGACCAATCTGATAGGCAATCCGCTGGACACCACCATCATGGTCGGCAAGATGATGTTCAGTGGCGCGCTGGATGAACTCAAAGATCTGAAGATTCTGCTTGCCCACGGTGGCGGTTTCCTGCCGTACCAGATCGGGCGTTTCGTGCACGGGCACAAGGTGCGTCCGGATACCGCGGCGATCACCAAGTCCGATCCGTTGCAGATGCTCAGGCGGTTCTGGTTTGACGCACTGACACACAGTCCGCAGTCGGTCCGGCACCTGATCGATGTCATCGGATCCGAAAAAATCGTGCTCGGGACCGACGCGCCGTTCGACATGGGCGAGATGGCGCCCGTTGATCGTGTCGAGTTGACGCCGGGCCTGACGCAGACAGAGCGCGACAACATTCATTACAACGCCGCGCTGGCCTTGTTCAACGGCAAAATCTGAACCGGAAATGACGTCTTTGGTTTTTGTGCCGGCACATCGCGCGCCGGCACGCGTCGAGGGCCGGGTCGCCTGCTGCGTATTCCACGGCAACCGCATTTTTGTCGCCCGTGAAGGCGGGCGTCCGGCCATACCGCTGTGGGATGTCGCCACCTGCGATTTCGATCTGGAGGGTGCGCACTATCTGGGTACTCTGGACGGCGCGCATTGTTATGGACTCGCGCTGCCGCAGAATGCGGCCCTGCCGCCGGGACTGGAACTGCTGGGCATGCGCACACTAATACTCGAGTGCGACGAGACTGCGGCTGCAGTCGCCGGCCAGGCGTTCCAGTTGCTGGAGTGGCGACGTACGCACCGGCATTGCGGCGCCTGCGGCGAGCCGACTGTACCGCATGCGGTGGATCGAGCCCTAGAGTGTCCGCAATGCCGTCTGGTGTTCTATCCGCGGATTTCCCCGGTGATCATGGTGCTGGTATATCGGGGCAACGAACTGCTGCTGACGCGCAAACCGGGTTATGCGCCGGGCCGCTACACCGTCGTCGCCGGATTTGTCGAAGCGGGTGAGTCGCTGGAACAGTGTCTGGCGCGCGAAGTGCTGGAAGAGGTGGGTGTGCGCATCCGTACGCCGCGCTACTTCGGCAGCCAGCCGTGGCCGTTCCCGAATTCTCTGGTGATGGCGTTCAGTGCCGAGTGGGCGGGCGGTGAGGTCGTTCCGGATGGCACCGAACTCGAAGATGCGCGCTGGTTTGCTGTGGATGAACTACCGGAGTTGCCGGAGCCGGTGCATATTTCACGGCAATTGATCGACGATACGCTTGCGCGGCTGCGTGCCCGGTCCTAGGTTAACGGGCGCGCGGTGCGCCCGGCTGCAACCTTGCCGCGCACGTTACTGATTATTTTTTCGTGGCGGGATGGGCAAAAGTCCATTCGCCGGATTTTTCCTGGCACAGGGTCAGCACCTGCGTCGCCTTGCGGTTACGCGCCTCATTGGTTATGCGGATGCTCTTGCAGAGTAGCCCGTCGCGGGTGCCGGTTTGTTCGACCATGATGGACCCTCGGGCCTTGGTCGCCGGATTTTCCCAGGAAACGGTCTGTCCATCGGCCGTTTCGCCCAGCGCTTTATTGACGGATGCCGCGAACATACGCATGTCGTCCTCGGTGAACCGCTCGGCCGGGGTATTGTGCAACAGCGGAACCCAATTGATCGCGTAAGCCGGAGTGCCAAGCCACGCTGAAAAGAGGCAGGCAAGCAGGAGTGCTGTTTTTTTCATGATGATCCTCTCGGGTTGTCAGGCAGCCGCATCAGCAGCGGGTGCCCGGTGCAAATTATGCCTGATCTGCGGCAGCGGTTTATACAGCCTGACGTTCAGATTGCGCCCGTCCTGCGGACGCGTGCAAATGTGGGGCAGGTGTGCAGCAAAAAGCAGTGCGTCAGATGCGTAGTCAAACGTCGGGATACGGGGTGCGAGCGGCATTGTCCAAGTTATATTGTGGCATCATTTTCATTACGGTCGTGCACGCAGCCGGTCAGCGTTGCATTGCCAGCCGATTCTCGACGAAATAGCAGGTGTGCGCAGCAAAAGTGCCTGCACATCGTGGACGCGAAGATTGGTCAACGTCAACGTGCGTGCTAGCATATCCACTGATAGACATCGCACCAGCGCACCCGGGATTTCGCGCGGCCGTGCTTACACCATATCGGTTTTTTTGCTTACTAATTGCGGATTTCACGCCATGCCGTTTTATCGATTCGAGAATTTCGAAAGCAATTACCTGACGCCGCACCTGTCGACCGGCAAGGCGCCGGTGATCGACGGACGCTATATGTATTTCTGCCTGCTGCACAAGAATGCAGGTACCGGTTCTGAACTTCATTACCACCCCAATGAGCTGCTGATCTTTCCGGTGCGTGGCAAGATCAATGCCATCGTCGGCAAGGATCGTCGTGTCGTGTCACCAGGGACTTTTGTGCATGCGCCGGCTTACGCGCGCCATTCGATGAAGGCCACCGAAGACGGCAACCTGCAATATCTGTATATCAAGGACAAAACCTGGACGGTGGTGGGTCTGGCCGAAGACGAGGCGGTACCGGACAAGGCCATGACGGTGGCCGAGGTCAACAGGAAGTATGGTGTCGGTGACAAGCACCAGAAAACCCAGGGCAAGTCACAGGCGATCATCGAGGGGCTGCCGGTGTGTTTTCACCCGATTCTTGACGGCCTCGATGCGCCGCCACGATCGGGGCGTTGTGTCAACTGGATCGAAGGCGAGCGGCTGGCTTTCGGGCTGTTCGAGGTGCCCGCAGGTTATGACGAACCGGAAGCGGAGTCGCAGCGCGAGATGTTTATCTACGTGCTGAGCGGAAAAATCGATGCCCAGACCGACGGTGAGCGCAAAACCGTGGAGACGGGGGACATCATTTATGTGCCGCGCGGCAAACGCTATCGCCTGCAGGTGCGCAGCCATGCGCGTTATGCCATCGTCTGTTCGACACCATGGCTGGAGGCGCGCATCGACAACATGACGGCTGAGGAAGCCGAGCAGGCGCGCGTGAACGTGAGCGCGAATTAGCACTGGTGCTGTGAATGCAGCGTAATGACGGTCCGAGGCCAGAAACTACCGGAGGAAATATGAAAAATACATTTAAAATCAATAAGTTAATTATTCTTTTTGGATTGTTGCTGCCATTGACCGGCGGTGCCCAGGCGCAGGAGTGGAAGCCGGACCGGCACGTCGAGCTGATCGTTCCCTCTTCAGCCGGCGGCTCACTCGACAATGTCGGGCGTACGTTTCAGAGGCTATGGATGAACTGAAGCTGATGCCGACATCGAGCGCTGTGGTCAACCGCGCCGGCGGCGGTCATGCCATCGCCTACAATTTTCTCAATCAGCATGCCGGCGATCCGCACTTCCTGAGCATCACATCGTCGACGCTGCATACCAGCAACATCAATGGCCGGATCAAGCTGTCGTACCGCGACTTCACGCCGCTGGCCGTGATGATGACCGAATACATTGCCATTGCCGTGCGACCTGACTCGCCATTGAAAACCGGCAAGGACCTGATCGAAGCGTTGCGCAAGGATCCGGGCAGCCTGAGCCTCGCATTGAGCAGTGCCCTGGGCGGCACGCATCACATTTCATTCGGGATGCCGCTGCTGTCCGGCAAGGTGGACATCAAGAAGACCAGGATGGTCGCGTTCAACTCTACCGGTGAAGCCGTGACGGCGCTGCTCGGCGGCCACGTCGATGTGCTTTCGGGCGGCACCGTACAGATCGCGCCCCATGTCGCCAGCGGCAAGATGCGATTGCTGGCGGTGAGTGCCGCACACCGGCTGCCCGGGGCGCTGGCCAGCGGTCCGACCTGGCCGGAACTGGGATATAAGGGCGTGTTTGAAAACTGGCGTGGTGTCATCGGCACCAAAGGCATAACCGCGCCGCAGGTGGCTTACTGGGACAACGTATTCGGCACCATTGCTCGCAGCGACGAGTTCAAGACGCTGGCGCAGAAAAACCAGTGGGAGATCAATTACAAGAATTCCGCGGAAACCCGGAAATTCCTCGAAGGTGAATACACGGAGCTGAAGGAAGTAATGGATTTTCTGGGTCTGTCCAAATAAGTCCGAAGGAGCCATCATCAAGCAACAGCACATAGGCAGTATCGGCCTCGGCATCATGGGGGGCGCGTTCGCGCGCCACCTGCTGTCTGACGGCTTTGCTGTCACCGGCTTTGACATCTCTGTAAAACCCCGTGTTGCGCTGAAAAAACTGGGGGGAAGGCCGGTGACGTCCGTAGCCGCAGTCACCCGCGGTTGCACCATGCTGGTCACGTCACTACCGAGCATCGCTGCGGTCAATGCGGCGTACTTCGGCAAGGGCGGTATCGTCGATTCCGCAAAGCGGGGCACGGTAATCATCGAGACCAGCACGCTGCCGCTGGCGGTCAAGCATGAGATTCGTGATCGTTGCGCCAAACGCGGCATTGCGGTGCTGGACTGTCCGGTCAGCGGCACCGGCGCGCAGGCTGCAGTACCGCGACATCGCGATCTACGCCAGCGGCGACCGCAAAGCGTATGCAAAGGCTGAGGCGGCATTGAAGGGTTTCTCGCGCAGCGTGTATTACTGCGGGGAATACGGCAATGGCTCGAAACTGAAATACGTGGCCAACCTGCTGGTTACGATCCACAACCTGTCGACGGCTGAGGCCATGGTCATGGGTTTGAAGTCCGGACTGGACCTGGAACTGCTCTACAAGGTGATCAAGGACGGCGCGGGTACTTCACGCATGTTTGAGGTGCGCGGCCCGATGATGATTGCCAGTGACTACCGCAAGGCAACGATGAAGGTTGAAGTTTACAAGAAGGACATCGACATCATCGAGCAGTTTGCCGCTGATCTGCACTGTCCGGTGCCGCTGTTTGAGGCATCGAAACCGTTTTACGCCGCGGCGCTGGCGCAGGGCCGTGCACTCGAAGATACCGCGTCGATCTGCGCCGTATTGGAACAGATGGCGGGCATTCAACGCAAACGTCGCTCCAGACCGAAATCCACTGCAACAAAATCCAAATCAACCCGACCGAGAAAGACACGATGAAACCAACAATGTCACCCCAGAGCCAGGCGGCTCAAACCATCTCCCGCAACATGAAGCTTGTGTCCCACAACGAACTCGCCGGATTCGGCGGCATCGGCGAGGGCATCAATATGCAGGTGGCCAAGGACGGTCGCCGCATACTCTGGCTGGCGCACGAGTCCGCGCCGAAAAACTTTACCGGCGTTGATGTCAGCGATCCGAAGAATCCGAAGGTTGTCGTGCAGACCGATCTGCCGCATGAAGGTGTGCGCTCGAATTCGCTGGACGTCGTCGGCGACATCATGGCGGTGGCGTATCAGACCAAGAAGGTCGGTGACAAGCCCGCGGGCATGGATCTGTTCGACATCAGCACGCCGGAGAAGCCGAAACTGATTTCGCATTTTGACGCTTCGGGCCCGCATTCGCGCGGCGCGCATTGCGTGTGGTTTGTCGATGGCGAATACGTGCACCTGACTTCGGGCTCGGGTGATTTCGAACCGACCCATCCCAACGACTTCCAGTTCTACCGCATCATCGACGTGCGCAACCCGTCCAAGCCGAAGGAAGTCGGCCGCTGGCATTATCCCGGCACGCACAAGGGCGACAAGGAAGCGCCGCCGCCGCGCCATCCGAAATTCGACGGCGGCTACCGTCCGCACAACATCAACGTCTATCCGGAGCGTCCGGACCGAGCCTACATGGCTTATCTTGACGGCGGCGCCGTGATCCTCGACATCTCGGACAAGTCGAATCCGAAAATGGTGACCAACTGGAAATATTCGCCGCCATTCAACGGTTTCTGCCACACGGTGATGCCGCTGTTCGGTCGCGACCTCTTGATCGTAACCGACGAGTGCACCAAGGACGACGGTATCGACTGGCCGAAGCTCGGCTTCGTCGTCAACGCCAGCGTTGAAACCAACCTGGTGCCGGTGTCGACCCTGCCGCTGCCGCCGGTGGAGAGTTTTGCCAAGCGCGGTGGCCGCTACGGCGCCCATAACCTGCACGAAAACCTGCCGGGCCCGGCGTCCTTCCGCTCGAACACTCTGGTGGTCGGCACGTTCTTTAACGGCGGTGTGCGCGCGTTTGATACTTCGAATCCGTACCAGCCGCAGGAAGTCGGGTATTTCGTGCCCGGCGCGCCGAAGCTCTCGCCCAAGGGCGCGGTCCAGATCAACGACGTCTGGGTCGATGAAAAAGGGCTGGTCTATGCGGTAGACCGCTTTGGCGGCGGACTGTATGTCATTGAAATGACGGTGTAAGGAAGAGTAGTCATGGCAGACGTGCTTGCTGGCCGGTTTCCGGTCAGCATCATTACCGGGTTTCTTGGCAGCGGCAAAACCACGCTGATCAACAAGCTGCTGAAGCGGCCGGACATGAACCGCGTGGCGGTGATTGTCAACGAACTGGGCGAACAGGCCATCGACAATGACCTCGTTGAAATCTCGTCGGAACAGATGATGTTGCTGAACAACGGCTGCCTGTGCTGTGTGCTGCGCGGCGACCTGCAGGAAACGCTGCGCGACCTGTTCGTCAAGCGCCGCAACGGCGACATCATCGACTTTGACCGCGTGATCATCGAAACCACGGGTCTTGCCGATCCCGCACCGGTGATGCAGACGCTGATGACCGACGACATGCTGCAGGCGCATTACCGCATGGATTGCGTGGTCACGCTGGCGGATGCCGTCAACGGTCTCGAGCAGATCGAAACCATGCAGGAGCCGGTCAAGCAGGCGGCGCTGGCCGATCGCATTGTCATTACCAAGTCGGACATCGCCGGCGAAGAAGTCACTGCGAAGCTGGAGGCGCGGCTGCGGGCGCTGAATCCGCAGGCGCCGATCAAGCGCGCGGTCAATGGTGAGATCGACCTGGCGTTCCTGATTGATGTCGGTCTGCGTGACATGAAAGGCAAGCTGGAGGACATCGAGCGCTGGATGGGTGAACCCGACGAGCACGGCGAGCACCATCGCCACGACGAGGCGGTCAAATCGTTCTGCCTGCGTTTTGACGAGCCCATGACCTGGGCTGCATTTTCACAGACCATGGAGGTGCTGGGCGCGTTGCGCGGTTCCGACATGCTGCGGGTCAAGGGCCTGGTCAACGTGGTTGAGCACCAGGGACCGATGGTGGTGCAGGGCGTACAACACCTGTTCCATCCGCCGGTGGAACTTGCGGCATGGCCGAGCGCGGATCGTTCGACCCGCATTGTGTTCATTACCCGCAATATTCCGCGGGAGACCGTGGCCAACCTGTTTGCGGCAATCGGCGCAGTTTCCGCGGCCGCGCCGGTCTAGCGTTACGCCGGCGTCTGCAGCAACATGCCAGACAGCAGCGTGGCAATGCCGAGGAACGAGAAAAATCCGACGATGTCGGTGACCGTGGTCAGGATGATCGACGAGGATTGCGCAGGGTCCTGACCGAAGCGGCTCAGTGTGATCGGCACCAGTGCGCCCGCGAGGCCCGCGGCGACCATCGAGATCACCATCGCAGCTGAAATGATCAGCACCAGACCGAAGGACCCGCTCCAGATGTAAACGCCGAGGGCGGTGGTCGCGGCAATGGCCAGGCCGTTCATGAAGCCGACACTGACTTCCTTGAATACGACTTTGGGCCAGTGGCGCAACTGATCTCGCGCAGCACCAGTCCGCGCATGGTCACCGCCAGCGCCTGGGCGCCGGCGTTACCCGATTGACCGGCGACCACCGGCAGCAGCACGGCCAGCGCGGTGAATTTGGCGATGGTGTCTTCGAACAATCCGACTACAGATGCGGCGAGAAACGCCGTGAGCAGATTGATCTGCAGCCACGGCAGGCGCTTCTTCACCGCGAAACTTGCTTGGACAGCGCCCGTTCGTCCTTGCTGGCACCGACCATGGTCTGGATGTCGAGGCTGGCTTCTTCCTGCACGGCTGATACCAGGGCAGACTGGCGGATGACGCCGACCAGTCGTCCGGAAAAATCGACGACCGGCAAATCGGTTACATCGCTACGGTCCAGCAGTTCGACGACCTCCTCGCGCGGTGCAATGTCGGTGACGGCTGCTGAAATCTTGCGCCGCAGCTGTTCCAGCGGCAGGTCCGGATCACTCATCGCCAGGTCCTGGATACGCACACGGCCTTCGAGTTGCCCGGCGTTGTCCACCAGAAAGACCTTGTACACCTCGCGCCGCTTGATCGTTCGCAGTCGCGTCAGTGCTTCCTGTACCGTGAACTCGGAACGCAGCGTGATGATCCGCGGGTCCATCAGCTGCCCGGCGGAGTCGGCGCGGTAGTCCATCAGCGTCTTGAGCTCCGCTGCAATCTGCGGATCCAGCAGGCCGATGCAGTGCCGTCGCTTGTCCGGATCGAGGCGTGTCAGCAGGGCCGCGGAGAGTGCCGGCTCGAGTTCGGTGAGCAGATGCCGGACCATGCCGTCGGGCAGGCGTTCGATCACCGCCTGTTCCACATCGGATGCAAGTTGTTCCCAGACGGGTACCGCCGCATGCGGCGGTTGAGCCGCCAGCAGGCCGGCGACTTCGTCCGCACTCATCAGTTCGAGCCGACGTGCGGCTTCTCCCGGATAGTCCAGGAAGTAATGCAGATTAAGCGCCGCGACGGCGGCACCGGCACTAGTGTTCATCGGCAGCTCCGGTGGATTGTGCGCGGGCAACAGGCAGCAGCGCCACGACCAGCTGGATCAGGCTGGCAACACCCAGCCAGTAGCCGTTGGCCACATCAGCGACCATATCGCCGTAACCGGTGTCAGCCTGGGTGCTGCGGGTGCGCTGCAGTGCACGGGCCATCATGGCGCGGTCTAGTGCGCCGACGAAATGGTCTTCCCGCTCTACCACGGCGAGCACCTGGTGATCATCCCAGCCGGCATGTTCTTCGACGGCGTGTATTGCCGTGCGCGCGGGCAATGTGTATTTCACCTTGTGCATGATTTTGGACAGCCTGGCATCAGCAGGAGCGCGCATCAGATCACGCAGGCTGACGTGGCCGAGCAGTTGCTGTGTGGCACCGATCACGTAGATGCCGGCATCGCCATCGCGGTGTTCCTCCGCGTCTTCGTTGCGCAGCTGCGTGACGGCACCATCAGCAGTGGCGTCCGCCGGCATCACCAGGACACGGGGATTCATCCACGCACCTACGGTGTCCTCGGGGTAACCGAGCAGCAGACGGAATGCCAGGGCCAGTGTAGTGGGAAGCTGGGCGAGCAGGGCGTTCCGGCGCACTTCCGGCACGTAATGCAGTGTCGCGACACCGGCCTGCGGGCCCATGGCGCGCAGCAGCCCCGACGCAGTGTCATCCGCAAGGTGTTCGAGGCATCGTGCCGTATGCAGCGGCAGCATTGCGCGCATGACCGGTGCCGCCAGCCGTGCGGGCGCTTCCGCAAGCAGCGCTGCCACGTCCTGCGACGGGATGCGTTCAAGAACCCGTGCTGCATCCACCGGGTGGGATTCGAGAAACGCGAAGGATAGATCCTGCGTACTGGTCATGGCTACTGTTTCCCGATACGGAGCACGATGGGCTCTTCACCGAACAGCTTGGCGGGCAGGGTGACGCGTCCTTCCTCGGTTTCCAGAACCACGGCAACCGGCGTGAATTCGAGAATGCGGCCTTCAAAGCCCGCCATTTTGACGTTCTGACCCACCGAAAACGTCTGACGCAAATGATGACCGCCGATCAGGTTGGCTACATAGTTGCGGGCGCCCAGGCTTAGTGCCAGGGCTACCGATGCGGCAATGGTGCCGCCGGCCGCGGCGGCGATGATCACGAGGAAGGTGACCTTGATGCCGATCTGATCTGCGCCGACCAGCAATGCGGTTATCAGGATGAGCGCCTGTACCGTACGGCCGAGCAGCTCGCGCTGTTTGGCGCCGGCGATGGCGGAGGTAGCGACCACCAGGTCGCGTGCCAGTCGGCTCAGCAGGAATCCCGCAACGACAATGAGGGCTCCGGCAAACAACGTCGGCACGTAGTTCACCACGCCGGCGAGCCATGCCGTGAAAGCGCTCAATCCCAGCACCTGGGTTGCTGCAGTAATAAAGAAGAGCAACACTACCCAGAACACGACACTGCCGAGTATCTTTGCCGAGGACTGCGGCAGCTTGGTGCGTTCGCTGTTCGGGCCGGCGTTTAGCCGGGACAACATGCGGTCGATGATGATCGCCGCGCGTATCGCCAGTGTGCGCAACACACGTGCGACGATCCAGCCGAGTACCAGCAGCAGAAACGCCCCGAGAATACTGGGCAGGTCCTGGCCGACGCGTTCGGTGAACTGCGAAAAGGCATTGCCCAAGGCAGCGCCCCAGTCATTCAGAAATTGCATATACGGATTCCTTCCGCGATTCAAGAAAACGTGTGGCAGCTGCGACTAGCTTAGCACCCGCATCCACGATATTGGATCTCGCGCGGGGGCCCGGATCTAGCCCCCCAGCCACCACGGCATGTCGATTACCGACTGCAGCAGACCGGACGGGTAGCGCAGCGTCAGGAAGTGCGACATGACACCGAGGAAGGCCACGCCGGAAATGCCCATGACGGCGTGTTTGACCGGCGCGTTCCCGACCTTGACCTGCATGAACAGGAATATGAATAGTGCACTGCCGAACGGGAATCCGACCATTCCCACCAACGCAAACATGCCCAGTATCCAGCCCAGGTAGTGATACACGCTGTGGTCGACCTTGATGGTGCGCTCGGCGTCGTCGAGTGCGCCCGAGGGCTTGTCGATCCGCACCATGATGTACATCAGCGGCAGCATCAGCAGGATCCCGACGATGGCGACGATCTGACGCGACGACTGTGATGATTGCCACCGACGCGTCGCTGGGTGAGTATCTCGTCGACGCGGTACGGGCGCACCCTCTACTTGTTCGACAAGGACCAGGGCACGACGACTGCTTGCACCGGCGCCTGTGCCGACAACTGGCCACCGATCGTCGCGGACGGCACGCCGACGGGCGGTGGCGGTGTTGACGCTTCGCAGCTCGGGACCGCCGATGGCATCCTGCCGAACCAGGTCACCTACCACGGCCATCTTCGGCACTACTTCGCCGGCGACCAAGCACCCGGCGACACCAACGGCATTGGTCTTCCCTCGTGGTTCGCCGTCAACCCGGCCGGAACCGCCATCGCGAACGGCTGAACTCGCCCGTCTGCCGGACGTGCCGGGCTGCTGAATCGGAGCCTGGTACTACGACCATCGTCTGATGGTATCCGTGCCCCGTTCGCGGCAGAGTAGAAACCGTGAGTGACGATTGGCTCGACCGTGGACACGGAGCAGACGGGTCGCGTCTTGCGACCGTGTTCGCTCGTACGCCGTCCGATTTTCGCGAGGTCGACGGGGCCGGAGCGGGTTCGCGCAGTGCTTGGCTGGCCGCACCTGTGTCGTTGGCCATCGTCGCGTTGGTCGTCGTTGTCGGATCGGCCGGTGCGGTGTACGCGATCCGCGAGAGCCTGTTCCCGAACCTCGGCGCCCCGACCTCCGCATCGGTGTGGCGGAGCCCTGCTTCGCCCACTGAACCCGAACCCGCCCCGCCAACCGTGCCGAGGTCGACTACGACCCCGCCGACGACCACCGCGACCACCACCACGGCGCCAGTCGAGCGGACCGTCACCATTGGGCCCGACACGACCATCGAACGCGGGATGATTCCAAGAATTCGGGTACATCCAACTCGGGTTCGGGCTCCGGCAACTCGGGTTCGGGGTCCGGCAACTCCGGGTCAGGTTCGGACGATTCGGGTACGTCCAACTCGGGTTCCGGGTCCGGCAACTCCGGGTCAGGTTCGGACGATTCGGGTACGTCCAACTCGGGTTCCGGGTCCGGCAACTCCGGGTCAGGTTCGGACGATTCGGGTACGTCCAACTCGGGTTCCGGGTCCGGCAACTCCGGGTCAGGTTCGGACGATTCGGGTACGTCCAACTCGGGTTCCGGGTCCGGCAACTCCGGGTCAGGTTCGGACGACTCGAGTTCGAGCACCTCAGGTTCGGGTTCGGGCGGCTCGGGGTCCGGTGTGGATGATCTGGGTTCGGACGACGCAGGGCACTGAGGTCGCGGCGCGGATCGTCGAGTCGTTGATGCGCGGGTTCCTGTTGGTCGCTGTGTACAGGCCGTCGGCGCCGGGTCTCAGTCGGGCGGGTCGAGGTGTTCGCGTGCCCAGAGCGCGGCTTGTGTCCGGTCGGTGACGCCGAGCCGTTGAAAGACGCTCGTCAGGTGGGCTTTCACGGTGCGTTCTGCGATGCCGAGCTTGCGGGCGATCTGCTTGTTGGCGAGGCCGTCGCGGACGAGTTGGAGCACTTCGCGTTCGCGGTCGGTCAGCTGGGGTGTGTGTTGTCGGTTGCGCCTCGACTCGAGCAGTGTTCGTGCCGCTTTGGGATCGAGTGGTGAGCCACCTGTGTGGACTGCTCTGATCGCGTCGGCGATGTCGTCGGGGTCGCTGTGTTTGAGCAGATAGCCGTCGGCGCCCGCACCGAGCGCGTCGAGGATTCGGGTTTGGTCGGAGAACGAGGTCAAGACCAGTACGTGGCTGTGTGGATGTGTCTCGCTGATGCGTCGAGTCGCTTCCACCCCGTCGAGTTCGGGCATCGAGAGGTCCATCAGCACGACGTCGGGGCGCAGTTCGTCGACGCGTTCGATTGCTTCGTTCCCGTTCGACGCGGTCCCGACGAGTTCGATGTCGTCGGTGATGGCGAGCAACTGTTCCAATCCCGAGCGGACCACTGCGTGGTCGTCGACGATGATCACCCGGATCCGGTTGCTGCTCGAGCTGGTTTCGGATGTCATCGTCGAATCCTCGCATCGATCGGGATGGAGACCTCGATCCGTGTCCCGTCGCCCGGCTCGGAGCGGACGTGCAACGTGCCGGCGAGGTCGGCGACCAGTCCGGCCAGCGAGCGCAATCCGACGTGTCCATCGGCGGTTCGTTCGTCGAGGGTGCCCGCAGAGAACCCGCGACCATCGTCATCGACGACGAGGCGGATCGATCCCTCGGCGACGCGAAGCGTGACGCGAACCTGTGTCGCGGCCGCGTGGCTCACGACGTTGCGGAGCGCCTCTTGGGTGACGCGGTAGACGAGGGCAGAGGCCTCAGCATCGACAGCGGTGTCACCCATGTCGGCGTCGAGGCGGGTCGCGATCCCCCTCGCTTCGAGTCCGCTGAGAAGATCGCCGATCGCCGATTGGAGTCCTTCCTCTTGCAGATTCGGCGGGTAGATCTCCACGAGCAACGACCGCAACGACTTGATGCTGGCGCGGATCGCAGCGGACGCGTCGAGGGCTTGTCGTGGTTCGATCGAATCGCTGCGACCCTGCGCAGCGAGAGTGAGCGAGACCCCGGTCAGCTCTTGGACGACGCCGTCATGGAGATCGCTCGCGATCCGACGGCGTTCGGCATCGGAGGCCTCGAGAGCGTGCCGTAGCAGGCGTTCGCGTTCTCGCTGGCTCGACTGGAGACGCCGCGCCATCGACCACGCCAACGGGATCTGGATCAGTTCGAGCACGATCAACGCGCCGATCGTGATCGGCGCGAACTGCGCCCACAGGTGACGTCCGACGTCGGTGACACCGCTGTAGCGGAAGTACGCCTCGAACAGCAGCGGCGTGCCCGACGGTGTCTCGGTGAGCGAGTACACCTCGAGCAGCTTCGATTCCGTCTCGTACCGGTTCTCGGGCTTGGACAGGTCGCTCACCTCCGCGCCCTGCTCACCGCTGGTGAAGATCGCCTGCTCATCGTCGCCGAGCGCGAACTGCTCGCCGATCAGGCGAGGCTCGTCGGAATAGACGATCGTGCCGTCCTCGCTCCAGATCTTCACCCGAACCAGCGAACCGCGCAACACCGATTCCCGCACCACCGCATCGACCCGATCGAGCGCCCCGGCGTCCATCGTGAGCACATCGTCGCTGAGCACCGGGCCGATCAGACCGACCGAGCTGACATACGCCACTCGCCGTGCCTCCTCGATCGCCTGCTCGGTACCGACCCGTCGGCTCGCAAAGGCGGTGAACGCCGCGACGAACACGAACGCGACGAGCCCAGCGATCGCGAACCGAGCGACGAGCGATCCCACCGAGATCGGTTGCACCAACACTCGGGCTCCATCATCCTGCACGATCTCTCCTGTCGCTCGACGACCGCCACAGTCTCACCGATCGCACGCGGCAACGGGGCCGCACCCTCAAGGTGCGGCCCCGCCGAACGGCAGACGTATTCAGTGATCGAACGCTCAATCTCAGCCGCCATGTCCTGAGCTGTCATCTCCGCCATGCCCTGAGCTGTCATCTCCGCCATGCCCTGAGCTGTCATCGCCGGCGTCGTGCCCTGAGCTGTCATCTCCGCCATGCCCTGAGCTGTCATCGCCGACGTCATGCCCTGAGCTGTCATCGCCGGCGTCGTGCCCTGAGCTGTCGTCTCCACTATGCCCTGAGTCGTCATCGCCGGCGTCATGTCCTGAACGATCATCTGTGCGGTCGTCGCTGCCGGAGTTGTCGCCAACCCCGGCCGCGCCACCGGTGCAACGCGGGTCGTTGGCGTGTTCGACCTCGTCGCACGGACCGCTGATGTCACCGGGCACGCTGGTCGCCACGGAGTTGTCAGGAATGGTGCCGACCGGCCGGTCTGCAGCACCGTCGTTGCCGACTCCGGCTGCTCCACCGGTGCATCGGGGGTCGTTGGCGTGCTCGGCTTCGTCGCACGGACCGCTGATGTCACCGGGCAGGCTGGTCGACGGGACAGTTCCGCCACGTGCTCCGTCATCGAGCGACGTCGTTGGAGCACTCGGCGTGCTCGACGGCTCCGACGTCGAGCCCGGCGTGGTCACGGTGGTTGTCGATGTCGGCGGAATCGGGATATCGACAATGATCGGCGTCGGCGAACCGGTCGGCCCCGGCACGGTCACGGTCACGGTCAAACAATTCGGGTCGTTCGCGTGCTCGGCCTCGTCACAGTTCCCCCGAAGCTCGCCGGGAACTCCGTTGTCGTCCGGCGCGGTCACCGACTGCATCGCCGCGAACGCTGGAACCGTCAGGCCGATCGTGGCACTGCCGGCGATGATCCAGATCAGATGTCGTTTCATGGGTGTCTCCTCGTCTCGTTGATGACACCATCAAGCGCCTCATCGACGTGCGAGTTACCAGTGGACCATGGTGCTACGACCCGGCTCCCCACCAGAAACCGTCCCGCGACGGGCCAAACCCGTGGGACCACCGGTCAAGTGACCTCGCCGTCGGGTTCATGGCGAATGCAGGGTTTTCGCCGGGCTCGATCGTCATCATCGGGTGGCCGTCGCGGATTCGTCGAGGACGCGCCATGTCCGTCGGGAATCGAACCGGCAAACGGCTCGAGCGTCTTCGAAATGCTCGATCAGAGCAACCCGTCCGCGATCAGCACGACACCGAACACCACAAACGTGACCGACGCGCCGATTTTGATCACCCGTTCGGGCAGTCGGGTACCGAGCTGCTGACCCACCACGATTGCCAACGCATCGGCGGCGACCATCCCGAGCGTCGACCCGATCCAGGTACCGATCAGCCCGTTGTCAGTCGCCAACGTCACGGTCGCCAACATCGTCTTGTCGCCGAGCTCCGCCAAGAAGAACGCAACGCCGACAGTCAAGAACACCGACCGTGTACTACGGCTCGCCCGAGCTGCCTCGTCGTCGTCGAGTTCGTCGCCGCGCACCGTCCACGCCGCAAACGCCAAGAACGCGATCCCGGCCATCACCGAGATCAGATCGGTCGGGAGTGCGACCCCGACCGCAGCGCCGACAAGAACACTGAACAAATGCACCAGCGCGGTCGCAACCGTGATCGCGGCCAGGATCGTCATCGCCCGGTAGCGGACGGCGAAGGTCATCGCCATCAATTGGCTCTTGTCGCCGAGTTCGGCGACGAAAATGATCCCAAAGCTGATCAGGAATGCGTCCACGATGTCCTCCGGAGTACTGGCCCGGAGGAAGGTGGTACGCCTTCGACCGGGCATCGATTGATGCCTGGCCGAAGGTCTCGCTCACCCACATGCGGGCCTGGGAACCGGGGCTCATCACCCAGTGTGTCGATATCCCAGCGTGGAGCTACTCCCCTTCGCCGGACCCCACGATACCCGCAGCGCCGGGGAACGGCCCCACCAAACATCACCGGTGGCGACACAGCGTCGGGTTCAGCGAACTCACCTGGCGAGCCGAACGCTCGAAACGGCCCGCTGCGGTTCGTGCGACGACAACGACGCCTGGAGCGTGGCAGACGGCCTCGGCGTCCCTGCTGCCGAGCGTGACTCGCGTGAGGCCGGATGTTCGTGCGTGGCCATGTCGTACGAGATTGAACACCCGCTGCTCGGCCCCGGGTCATGACGCTCACCTCGCGGTCCGCTCCAAGCGAAGTAGTCCCGCCGCGTCAACGTTCGGAAGCGCCGAGCACGACTCGTGAATCCACCCCGCCAGACGGGGTACCCGATCGATAATCGCGGTCCGAGTCGCTCGACCTCGCGCTGCATCGCCGGCGAAGTCGGTCGGGTCCAGTGGTGGTTCGAGTAACTCATAATCACGCCCGTCGGCTCCCCGCCGGGCTGATCCTGATCGCCAGGTGCGCAGGAGTGGTTCCGGACGAGAACGCGCCAGCGGCCACACCTCAACCGGCCCGTCTCGCGGCGGCCGGCCAGCACACTCGACCTCCACGCGTGAGTAGCCCTGAACAGCGAGACGCCCGTCGATCGCGCGATCACGGCGCACCCCAGTCTCCACGCCGCACGCCTCCCGGATCACGATCACGATGGCCGTCACAGCACCCACACCAACACATGCCTCTGAAATCGCGAATCTGTGACTCGATTTCTCCGATTTCTTCGCGTTCTGTACATCTGCACCGTGTTGCTCGCACGACCCTGACCGAGCATCGGCGTGGATCCAACTGATCTGAACTGAGGCTGCTTCGAGCCAGCCCGACGTGCACCGTGCTGGCTCACCAGGTGTTCGTCGGCCTCGCGGTGGGACCTCATACCGGCGAAACGCGGTGGTCGCACAAAGCGCGGTCTCCGGTCGAGAGCGAGCACCACCGATCCCTTGGCTCGCTCGGCGGCCAATCTCGCTCCTCGAGATACCTGCGGGCTCGGGGCTGCGGACTGGTCGGGTAGTGATCCGGGTAGTGATCCGGGTAGCTGTCCGTGACCTGATCCGTGACGTCACGCGTCGCACGTGGCGGAGATGAAAGCCGAACAGAATCCTCAGTCCGTCCGACCGCTACTCGTATCAGCCGCCGACGCGGCCCGTGTCCTCGGGATCGGACGGACCACCGTCTACGAGCTCGTCAAGGACGGACATCTGACACCGATCCACCTTCGGGGCTGCGTCCGGTTCTCGATGTACGAGATCGAGCAGTACGTCGAATCACTCCGACGGGCAGCGTGAGGCGACGTGATCAGACGCCGACGCGGGCGAGGAGGCGACGGTATTGCTCGATCGTGCCCGGCAGCACGCGGAGATGCACGACGGTGCCGACCGGCTTGTCGACCAGATCGATCACTTCGCACACCGCTGGCGTCAACGGCGAGCCGGCAACCACCACCTCACCTGGCCGAATGATCGAAGGATCGTCGGCCTCGTCGAGGAACGTCCACACGAAGCCGGTCTCGTCCTCACTGTTGAGGTCCGCAGCAATATCGACTCGAGTCATCATTCCTCCTCTCACGCCTCAGCGTAGGGGTTCGGGCGCAGCCCCTCTTGGGCCGGACGCGCAAAGCCCGGCGGCTCCTCATTGCGGGGGAGAACACCGGGCTCACTTCCCTCGTCTAGTGACTCGGGCAAGATCCAGTATGCCGACGAAACGTCGAACGGTCAACGGGCTACATCACACGAATCTCCGTGGTCACGCCCGCAACGAGCGCCGGCCAAGGCCGGCGCGCACCCACCGCCCAGCCCAGCGCCTCCGGCAAGGCGAGCAGCGGTTCGTCGCGTGACCCACGATGCGAGTACGTCACCTCCACACGGTCGGCCGCTCGCAGAGCGTCGCGGAGCACGATCCGGTCGAGCCGATCACGGTGGGGACCTCGCGAGTCGAGCACCACGAGACGAACTCGGCCGCTGAGCCCGGCGACGAAAGCTCGCAAACACTGGTCGCGGGCGATCTGGTCGTCGCTTCGACGGTCGTAACGGGCCATGAACGTGGTCGCCGCGATCGGCAGGTCGACGAGCGAGCGCAGGGCGGCTCGGCGGCGAGCGTCGCTCTCGGACGAGAAGTGCACGCGGTACTGACCTCGCGGAACGATCCGACGCAGGGCTCTCGACACCTGAGCCGTGTCGCGAGCTGCGATCTCGACGACCGTCAGGCGATACCAGCCGTCGGTTCGGATCGATTCGTCGATGAAGGCGTGGAGAACGGTCACAAGGTCTTGTTCACGAGTGCTGCGGCGGCCGCGGCTGCTTCGGCTTGTTGGCCGGGCATCACGTGGGCGTAGGTATCGAGGGTGAAACTCACCGAGGCGTGGCCGAGGCGCTCGCTGACGACCTTCACGTTGACGCCCGCCATCAGCAAGTGTGACGCGTGGGTGTGACGCAGATCGTGGAGCCGGATCAACGGCACGTCAGCCGCGGACGCAAGTCGGCGGAACGCCTGACCGATCGAGCCCGGGCGGAGCGGATCGCCGATCTCGTTCGTGAACACCCGGTCGCTCGCCGTCGCCGACACACCCAGTCGCAGGTACAACTCGAGTTGACGGGTCCGGTGTCTCACGAGCAGGGACACGGTGTCGGGGTCGAGGTCGATCATGCGGCGGCTTCGACGGGTCTTGGGCACATCGACAACCTCGTCACCGTTGACGACGGTCACGGCCTGGTTGACCGTCAGGTGATGTCGATCCAGATCGACGTCCGACCAGCGCAACCCGACGACCTCACTGCGGCGCATCCCCGTCATCGCCAGCAGCCGGAACAGCGCTTCGTTGCGGTTGCCCTCGATCGAGGTGAGGAACGCCGAGAGCTCGGCCGGCGACCACACCTGCATCTCGGGCCCCTTCGCCCGCGCTGTCGTCAACGACGGCGCATTGGCGAGCTTGGCGACATTGCGCGTCACCAGTCCCTTGCGCTCGGCGTCGTGGAGCAACTTGTTCACTGCGGCGTGGACGTGGTGCACCGTCGTCAGCGACAGAGCCCGACCGCCGCGGCCACCGGAGCGGATCAGATCGGCATACATCGCGTCCAGGTCGGTGGCCCGCAGCTCCTGCAGGGCGACGTCGCCGAGTCGTGGCAACACGTACGCGTCGAGCGCAACCCGGTAGCCCCGCAAGGTCGTCGGTTTCCGCCCTTGGTTCTCGAGCCCGGCCAACCACGGCTCGACGAACTCGCGCAACGGCATCCGGTTCGGAGCGACGAATGTGCCCGCCTGGTGGGCCGCCAGCAGGTCGGTCAGCGCCGCCTGAGCCTGCTTCTTGGTGCGGAACGAGCGCTTCGCCTGACGGCGCTTGCCGCCCTCCTGCCACGTGGCATGGGCGACCCACGACGACGCCCCCGAAGGGGCCTCACGACGGTAGACCGTGCCGCTGGCCACGATTCGACGTTACCACGGCGTTACCATGACGTGAAGTGGCACCAGCCCATGTTGACATCATGATCATTTAGCTGGTCTTTCTCAGCGCCCCAGGTAGGAATCGAACCTACGACACACGGTTTAGGAAACCGATGCTCTATCCACTGAGCTACTGGGGCAACGGCCGAGAGCCTAACGGCGAGGTCTTGACGTGGAGAGGCCGCAGCCGGCCCGGCCGCAACCGATGGGTGATCGGTCCCGGCCGGCCGCTCCCAACGACGTCGGGCTTCGCCCGACATCGACTCGTGCGCGGGCGACCACGACGACCTCAGGATTGTGGCAGCCGAAGCGACGTCAGGCGTCGCTTCGGCTGCCACAAAATCGCGGACCGTGGTTTGTGGCAGCTCGAGCGACGAATTCGGTCGCTTCGGCTGCCGCAGAATCAACATGTCGAGTGGGGCACCCCCGGCCGCGTGGTCAGTTGGCGGCGGCGAGCGCTCGTTCGACATCGTCGACCAATGCCCACTGGGTCGCGTCGGCGGGTCCGGCGTACAGCCGATGGGCAGCGACTGTTCGCAACGAGTCCTCCCTGGTGGCGCCGAGCATCATCAACAGGCACACGGCCATCGTGCCGGCGCGCCCCTGGCCCATCGCGCAGTGCATCACGACGCCCTCGCCCGCCTCCACGCGATGGACAACCATCCGGAGGAAGGGCATCGTCGCGTCGGCGGACTCGGCACCGAAGTTCCGGATCGGGAACCACAAGGCACGTTGACCACGATGGGCGCGCAACCATTCGACGTACGTCGGGAACCGGCTCGCGAGCTCCTGCACGGGGTTGAGGCAGACGACGGTCGATGCCCCGTCGGCCCCCGCCAACGCCGCATCCGGATCGGGAGCCACGTCGTCGCGGCCACACAGCCAGAGTGCACCGTCGGTGCGCGGCAGCGGGATGCGATCGATGCTCACGGGGCAGGTCGGTGCCGGACCGCCCACGACGGCCGGATCGTGACCGACGATCCGTCGACTGCGGCCGTCCCGTCGACGACGAGGCTGTACCCCTCGGAGTGTTCGACCGGAGGGAACACCAGCGTGACCGAGGAACGTTCGGCGGCATTGAGGCAGGCGCGCCCGCCGCCGGCGTCGAATCGCAGCCGACGCCCGTCCCCGTCGCCCGTCACCGATGGCCGGAGTGCGATCAGATGAGGACGACCGTCCACCGACACGGTGATCAGGTAGCAGAAGTCCCACCGCGCGACCTCGTCGAACAGTTCGTCGATCGGTACTTCGATGCTCACGACCGACCACGGTACTCACCGGTGCCCGGTGGAGTCTTTCCGATCCGAAAACAGGAGCGGAACGACGACACAACGTTGGCCGGTGGGGAAGACCCGCGGACGTGGGACGGTTTCGACCGTCATGCTCGATTTCATTCGCAATCACAAGGTCGGAGTCGGGGCCGGTGGCGTCGTCGCGGTCGCCGCGCTCGCCTGGCTGGCGTTCGGCTACTTCGGGGTCCATCTGCTCGTCATCGACGAGAAGGTCTCGGAAGCCGTCCCGATCTTCGATGCGTCGGCGACGCCGGCCGACTCCGCCGACCTGCCTCTACCAGGGGCCTCCGCCGGAGCACCGGCGACCGACGAATCGACCGACACGACCAACGACGCAGCGAACGACACACGCGCTCCCGACACCCCTCCAGAAGCCGACAATGGCGCCGCACGGCGGCCCGCCGGCCAGGAGATCGTCACCGAGTACTCAGGGACGTTCGCCTCCGATGCCCACCCCACGAGCGGGACGGCAAGAGTGCTCGGCAACGGTACCGGTCAGCGCTTCCTCCGATTCGAGGACTTCGAAACCGACAACGGTCCCGACCTCAACGTGTACCTCGTCAACAGTTCGACCGGCGACGTGTCCGATTTCGTCGATCTCGGAGACCTCAAGGGCAACATCGGCGAGCAGAACTACGAGATCCCCGACGACGTCGACCTCGGCGTCTACGACCGGGTCGTCATCTGGTGCGTCCGCTTCGGCGTCGGCTTCGGCGATGCCGACTTGATGCCGATCTGACCGACCGCACCGGACCCACGCGACCTGAACGACCGCACTCTCCGGATCCGAGCCGTCGGTCAGTCCTCGGTGAGATCGAACCACGGGCCGCTGTCGAGATCACTCTCGAAGATCGACCGATCCTGCTCGTCGGCGATTTCGACCGAGGTGGCGCGACGACGTACTTCACGCGCCTCGTCGATACGACCGAGGCACGCCAACGCACGAGCCCTCGCCTCGAACACGTACCCGTGGTCGAAGTCCGCTGCGTCGTGAACCGCACGCTCGGTGAACGCTGCGCACCGATCGGCGTGGTGGAGGGCGAGGTCGCCGTGGCCGACCGTCACGTGTGCCCTCGACAGCAGCCACGACGCCCGGGCGAGGTTGATGGTGGTCGCTCCGGTCGCTCGCCGCCAGTGGTACGCCGCAGCGTAGGCACGCTGGAGGAGATCGTCGATCTCGTCCGCCGCGTGTTCACGGCCGTCGAGCAGTTCCCAGACCGAACTGTTGGCGGTCACCGCCTGAGCGCGATGCCAGTTGCCCTCGATCTCACCGGGATCGTGACTGTTCTGATCGGTGTCCACCGGTGGCATCGGCTCACCGGTCTCGAGCAACGTCTTGAGACTGTCGAGGATCTCGACCCAACCGAGGCGAACGTGCTCCCACGTCAGCGGGCTCAAGGCCAGATCGCCGTGGCGCAGGGTCACCCTCGTCACGGTGCCTTCCTCGTCAGCCGGGCTGAGCGTCCATTCGACGCGACCCGGGGGTTCGGCCGCCATGTCGGGGTCGTAGTTCACGTGCCACGTCATCACCAGTCGATGGGGTGGGTCGAAGGTCTCGATCACCCCGTCGACGGCGAGGCGGTCTCCGTCGACGATGACGTTCCGAACGACCTCACCCGGCTCGAACGACGAGTCGAAGCGCGTCCCGTGGAAGTAGCGGACGGTGTCCGCAGGATCGACCAGGGCCTGCCAGACTCGCTCGCGCGGGGCACGAATGAAGATCTCGTACAGGTGGGCGGTGGCAGCCATCTCATGCTCCTTCGGCACGATCGCGGAGGGCGAGGAGCCCAGCGACGAGTGGTTCGGCGTAGCGCGAGATCCACCGGTCGTGGATCTCGCGAATGGGGACGGGATTCAGATGGTGGAGCTTGCTGCGCCCCAACTTCTCGGTGACCACGAGGTGGGCGCCCTCGAGCAGCCGGAGATGTTTCATCACACCGAACCGGGTCATGTCGGGGAGCACCTCGCACAGCTCGGACAAGGTCTGGCCGTCGCGTTCGCGGAGTGCGTCGAGGAGACGTCGCCGACTGTCGTCGGCCAGGGCCTTGAACACATCATCCACCCGATCCATTATGTGACCTTTTGGTCACATGTCAACCCTCGGAGTGTCCACTTGATGGGCGAATCCCGATTGACGTCGTCGGGATTCGGAGTACGCTGGTCTCGTCCCGTCCGCCTCTCTTCACCGACATGGAGCTCTCATGGCCGTCCGACTCGGCGACACCGCCCCCGACTTCACCGCACCGACCACCCAGGGTGAGATCAACTTCCACGAGTGGCTCGGCGACTCCTGGGGGGTGCTGTTCAGCCACCCGAAGGACTTCACGCCCGTCTGCACGACCGAGTTGGGGTACGTCGCCAAGATCAAGCCGGAGTTCGACCGGCGAAACGTCAAGGTGATCGGGCTGTCGGTCGATCCGGTCGAGTCCCACAACGAGTGGGAGGGCGACATCGAGGAGACCCAGGGCGTCGCAGTCAACTTCCCGATGATCGGCGACCCCGATCGCCACGTCGCCGATCTCTACGACATGATCCACCCGAACGCGAACGACACCCTCACGGTCCGATCGGTCTTCGTGATCGGACCCGACAAGAAGGTGAAGCTCACCCTGACGTACCCGGCCTCGACCGGCCGCAACTTCGACGAGATCCTGCGCGTCATCGACTCGCTCCAGCTGACCGCGTACCAGAAGGTCGCGACACCCGCGAACTGGCAGGACGGCGACGACGTGATCATCGTCCCGGCGCTCACCAACGAGGAGGCAGCCGAGCTGTTCCCCGACGGCTGGGACGAGCAGAAGCCCTACCTCCGGGTCACCAAGCAGCCTGCCCGATAGGCGACGCCCCGGTCACACGCGGGACACGATGGCGGCCGCGGTCACTCGACGCTGACGTCGAGTGACCGGGGCCGAGGTCCACCCGTCCGCTCAGCCGCCCCGGAGATCATCGAGGCACGACTCGATCTCGGCGGGATCGCGAGGCTCGAGGTCGAACCCGTCCTCGAATCGTGGGAACCCGTCGGGGAGTCCGTCAGCGAAGAACTCGTCGAAGATCTCCTGGGGATCGAGGTTCTCGAACCGGTCGCCCAGATCACCGAGTTCGCCGATCAGGTCCGACATCTGTTGCACCGTCGCGTCGCCCTCGGTCGTGATCTCGACCTCGCCGTCGGACTGGGCGATGGTGACGGACCCATCCCCGTCGCCAAGATCGATGATCGAAACACCGTCGGGGCCGAGCACGGTCACGTGGGTACCGTCGGAGCCCGGCACCGAGAGATCGCCGAGCGGCAGATCCTCCATCTGATCGAACCGATCGATCGGGAATTCCGTCGGGAGTTCGAGCATCGGACCACCCTCGAGGAACGGCAAGCCGATGCAGTCGGCGAGCTCCGACAGCGGAGCACCGTCGATGGTGACCTCACCCAGGTCGATGACGATCGGTTCACCGTCGCCGTCGTCGATCACGATCTGGCCGTCGACGGCCGGCTGGTCACCGTCGTCCGCCGGATCTCCGATGTCAGCCGGCTCGTCCGCTGGCACCGGATCGATCGGCTCTGTGCTGTCATCGCCCGGATCCGTGCCCGGCGTCGCCCCCGCGGCGTCGCCGAGCTCGGGACGGTCGGCGGATGCGAACTGGCTGATGCCGACGAGCCCGGCACCCACGAGTACTGCCGCGGAGACGGCGATCGCCGCTGTGCGACCACGCCCGCCGGGACGGCCGGAGAAGGACGGGCCGACCGACGGCGGCGCGGTCGACACGGGAGGGCTCGCGGGAGGCAGGTCGAACGGATTCATGGCGTCATCATGGCGAACCGACCTGAGCTGCGGCTGAGAGGCGCTGAGCGAGCTCTCAGCCGCGCCTCAGGAACCTCCGGCACACTGTGAGCATGCGGTTGCTGGTGGTCGACGACGAGGTCCGCCTCGCCGAATCGATCGCTCGCGCACTGCGCGCCGAACGCTTCGACGTCGACGTCGTCCACGACGGCAACGACGCGCTCTGGCGGGCGCAGGAGGTCGACTACGACGCGATCGTGTTGGACATCATGTTGCCGGGCAAGAACGGATACCAGGTCTGTCGCGATCTGCGAATCGCCGGGAACTCGACGCCGATCCTCATGCTGACCGCCAAGGACGGCGAGTACGACGAAGCCGAGGCACTCGACACGGGGGCCGACGACTATCTGCGCAAGCCCTTCTCACTGGTGGTGCTGCTCGCCCGACTCCGGGCGCTCCTGCGACGGGGCCCACAGATCTCGGGCGAGATGATCGAGGTCGGCGACCTGACCATCGATCCACGACAACTGACCTGCCGCTACGACGACGGCGACCCGGTCCCGCTCACCCCGCGAGAATTCGCCGTCCTCGAGCACCTGGCGCGTCGGGCACCGGACGTCGTCGCCAAGTCGTCGCTCCTCGATGCCGTGTGGGGGATCGACTTCGACGGTGATCCGAACATCGTCGAGGTGTACGTCGGCTACCTCCGCCGGAAGCTCGGACGCGACGCCGTCCGCACGGTTCGCAACGTCGGCTACCAGCTCGTCGGGGCGTCGCCTTGATCGGCTCCGTGCGTGCCCGATTGACGGCCGCCGTCGCCCTCGTCGTGGGCGGACTCGCCGTCGGGGCGGCACTGGCCGCGCCTCATGTCGTCCGCGAGGCACTGGTCGACGATCGGCTCGACGCAGAGGTCGTTCGCGAGGCGGACTCGCTCGATGCTGCCGCGATGTCGCCGCGCGACGAGAGACGGCTCGGACCACCGGAACTCACCGCGTTGTTCGGCCCGCAGATCGCCGCACTGACCAGCTCGCTCGACGAGAGCGGGGCGCTCGCCCGGTTGCGTTCGTTCGACCGCGGCGGCCGCGTCCACGTGACGCCGATGCCGGGCGTCGTCGGAACGGTCGATCCGGACGGAACCGTTCGCGTCGACGTGACCGATGCCGCCGACATCGACGGACCGATCGTGACGGTCGGGCGGTTGGAGGAGTTGTCGGCGATCTTCGACCCAGCGGGCCCCGACTTCATGTTCGACCTGTTCGCCGACGACGACCTCACGTTCGAGGACTTCGTCACAGATCTCGATCGACGTTTCGGCACCGATATCGGCGAACGCCTCGACGTCACCGTGTTCGAAGGTTTCCCACCGTTCGAACTCGGCGACGGCGAGATTCCCCGAGGCGTGTTCGACATGCTCCAGGACGAGCTGATTCCCGCACTCGAAGGTCCGGCGGCCGTCGCTCCGACCCCTGCGACGGTCGACGACTACATCTTCGGGACTCGCCGCGTCGACCAGCTCGACGTCGTCGTGACCGCGTCGGCCGACGGCATCGACCGGAGCGTCGATCGGGTCGAGGAGGCGCTGTGGCTGACCGTACCGATCGCCATGCTGCTCGCCGGAGGCGTCACCTGGCTGCTCGCCGGACGCGCCCTGCGACCCGTCCGCGCGATCACCGAGCAGACGAGGCGGATCCGGTCGTCGACACTGCACGAACGCGTCCCGGTGCCCGGCGCCGACGACGAGGTCCGCGCCCTGGCCACGGAGATGAACACGATGCTCGCTCGCGTGCAGAGAGAGGATGAGCGTCGACGCCAGTTCGTGGCGGATGCATCACACGAACTGCGTTCGCCGATCGCGGCGATCCGCACCCAGGCCGAGGCAGCGCTCGCGACGGCACACGCCGACCACTCCGCCGACCACTCCGACGACCACTCCGACGACCACTCCCACGACCACTCCGACGACCTCACGGTCGACCTGGCGGCGGGCGTGCTGGCCGAGGCCGAGCGGATGAGCGTCCTCGTCGATGATCTGCTCTCGCTCGCCCGCCACGACGAGGAGCTCGCTGCGCCGGGTACCGTGCTCGACCTCGACGATGTCGTGCTCGCCGAGGCGCAGCGACTGCGCCGCGTGCCCGTCGACGTGAGCGGGGTCTCGGCTGGCCAGGTCCGGGGCCGCGCCGACGAGATGGCCCGGGTCGTGACGCACCTGCTCGACAACGCTGCGCGCCATGCAACCGAGCGCGTCGCAGTCCGCCTCGAGACCGACGAGCGGCAAGTCGTCCTGCTCGTCGACGACGACGGTCCTGGTGTGCCGGTCGACGAGCGCGAACGAGTCTTCGAGCGTTTCGTACGTCTCGACGAGGCCCGACATCGCGACGGCGGCGGCGCGGGGCTCGGACTCGCCGTGGTCGCGAGCGTCGTGAGGGCCGGCGGCGGCTCGGTCGCGGTCAGTGACGGTCCGATGGGTGGGGCACGATTCGAGGTCGTGCTCCCGTCGGCGTCATGACGCCGATCCGGCCAGCAACTCCGCCACTGTCGCCCAACCACCGATCGGGATCGGGTGACGCCGGGCGACATCGATCTCGTGGCCCAGCAGGTCGAGGAAGCGGCCGGCGTAGGAGCTGATGATCACGTCGTCGCATTCGAGAACGAGCGAGCGCAACTCGTCGCGCCGGCGCCGAGCTTCCTCGCCCGTCGCGGCGGCCGCCGCCGCGACGGCCGCGATCGATCGGTCCCAGTAGCTCACCTCGCCCATCGCCTCGACCGCGCGTGCATCGGCGAGCGCGACCGCGCGATCGCCGATCATCGCCGACGCTGTCGCCCGGGCAGCCAGCGCAAAGGGCGACGACTTCACGTCGACGTCGAGGAGGTGCGCCAGCGCGGCGTCGGGGTCGCCGTCGAGAATGCTGCCGAACGCCAGCACGACCCGCCCCTCGTCGACGTTCGCACCCGTCGTATCGAGCCGGCCGACGGCATCGGTCGCGAGCCTGCCAGCGCGTGTTCCCTGACCCAGGTGCATCGCGGTTCCGGCAGCCGCGATCGCAGGATAGGCCATCTCGCCGAACGAGTCCGACAGGACGAGCACCTCCTCCACCGTCCGGTCGGCGTCGGCGAGTCGGCCGCCGGCCGCATGGGCCCGGTTGAGCGTGCCGAGCGCCTGGATCATGCCGAACCGGTCGTCGATCCGGCGGAATCCGGCCAGCGACCGTTCGGCGAGCGAACGGGCGTCGTCGATCTCGCCGCGCCACAGCCGGATGCTCGCCTGCAGGTTCAGCATCATCGAGGCGCCCCACTCGTCACCCCACTGACGGGCGTCCTCGAGCACCGATGCGGCGAGATCGAGCGCGGCGTCGTCGCGACGGCTGAAGTGGTGCACGTAGGCCAGCAGGCCGCACGACCAGGTACGCCCGCCTCGGTCGTCGAGTCGTTCGAAGGCATCGATGGCCTTCGCGAGCCGCTGTTCCGAGGCGAGATGGTCGCCCGACAGGAACGACACCCATGCCCGGTGCTGCAGCACCCACGCCTGCCCGCGGGCATCGCCGAGCTCGTCGAAGAGCGCTGCCGCTTCACCGAAAAACCACTCGGCGTCGGCGAGCGACCCACCGAAGACCTCAGCGAAGCCACGCGCCCGCAACGCCTCGGCGAGATGGGGCCGATCGTCGAGCTCCCGGAATCGTTCGACCGCGAGCCCGAGCTCGCGGCGCGCCGCGATCAGATCCCCGTCGAGTTGCTCGATCGTGCCGAGCAGCCGACGCGCCTCGCCCTGCACCACCTGGTCGTCGGCCGCCTCCGCCAGCTGCATCAACTCACCCACCAACGTCCGGGCGGCGCGCAGCTCATGGAGGTCGACGAGCGTCTCGGCTCGGACGAGGAGCAGGCGGCGGCGAACCGGATCGGTCGGCGGATCGAGGGCCAGCGCACGTTCGATGGCGCGAAGACCACGACGGTGGGCTCCCTGACGGTTCCACCGCACGGCCGACGACATGAGCAACTCCACGGCGTCGACGGCGATCGTCTCAGGCACCCCGACGATCGGGCCGAGCTCGGCCCGCAACTCGGCGGCCGACGCCGAGTGGTGCGCTCGCGGATCGACGGCCGTCGGCTCGTACCGAGCGAGGTAGCTGGCGACGCCGGCGTGGCGTTGGGCGCGCGACTGCTTGGTCAGGGTGTGGTACGCCACCTCTCTCACGACGTCGCTCCGGAACCGCCATCGCGGCCCGTCGCGGGTGAGGAGGCCGGCGGCCTCCACGCCGGCGAGGTCGGCCGGGTCGAAACGTTGCCCGAGCTCGTCGGCGAACTCGCGCAACGACGATGCCCGTCCCTGGGTGCCGAGGATCGCCGCGTTGTCGAGGAGGGCTCGTTGGCCTGGTGGCAGCTCGTCGAGCCGGGCGGCCACGAGTGCTCGCAGTGAACCGGGGAGCTCGAGCCCCGGCGCGTCCGACGCCGCAGCGAGGCGGGCGAGCTCGATCAGATAGAGCGGGTTGCCACCACCCCTCGCAGCGACGTTGCGCAACACGGCTTCGTCGAGTTCGGTCCGGGCGGCGCCGACGACCAGTTCACTCGACGCGTCGGCGTCGAGCGGCTCGAGCGACAGGTGGACGGTCAGCGCCGGATCGACGGGTGGCGGCCAGTCATGGGGCACGTCATCCTGAGGGCGATACGTGGTGACGATCATCACCGGCATCCCAGCGAGCTGTCGGGCGAGCGACTCGAGCAGATCGAGCAGGACCGGGGCCGACCACTGGAGGTCGTCGACCCAGACCACCACAGGGGAGGTTCGGGCGCGCTCCCGGAGCACCGCCACCATGCCGCCGACGACCGCGTCCCGGGTGGCGGCAGGACTCAACGCATCGAGGGCCGATTCGTGTCCGAGCAGGTGCAGCACCAGTTCGACGGTGCGGTCGAAGTCGTGCGATTCGGTCTGCAGCTCGACGATCGACGACAGGCGGCGGACGATGCGGCGCCGAGCTTCGTCCGCGCTCGTGTTCCTGTCGAGCCCGAAGCGCGCCAGCACACCGCCGGCCACCGGCCACCACACGTTCGATTCACCGTACGGCGCGCACGCTCCATGGAGCAGCAGGGTGTCGGGCTTCGCAGCGGTCAGCTGGGCGAGCGCCTCGCTGACGAGCCGCGACTTGCCGATCCCGGCTTCACCGGACACTGCGACGATCGCGCCGCGACCCGACAACACCGTCGAGGTCACCGCCCGCAGCACCCCGAGCTCCGATCGACGATCGACGAAGGCGAGGTCGGATGTCCACCGCTGCGAGGTCGGAGCAGTGTCGACGGCGACGGCGCGCCATACCGTCGTGGCCTGCATCCGACCGCGCAACTGCACGGCATCGACCGGCTCGAACCGGATGTTGGACGAACAGAGCTGCTTGGTCGCATCGCCGACCATGACCTGCCCGGCCGGCGCGACCTCCTGGAGGCGCGACGCCGTGTTCACGACGTCGCCGGTGGCCGTGTAGTCGGTGCCTGCAAGGGTCCCGACGAGGACCTCACCGGTGTTGACGCCGATTCGCATCCTCACGTCGTCAGCCGGATGCTCGTCGCGGAAGACCTGCAGCGTGCGCTGCATCGCGAGACCCGCTCGCACAGCCCGATCGGCGTCGTCCTCGTGGGCGACGGGAGCACCGAACAGCGCGACGATCGCATCGCCGAGCACCTTGTCGACCACTCCACCGTGGGATTCGACGTCGGCGACCAGTTGCTCGAAGACCGCGTCGACCAGGCGCTTCACCTGCTCGGGATCACGATGTTCGGACAGTGTCGTGAAACCGACGAGATCGGCGAAGAGCACAGTGACGACGCGACGCTCCTCGTCACCGAGGCGGTCGCCGAGGCGATCAACCGACGTCGCGGTGAGCGAGGTTCCGCACGACGGGCAGAAGCGCGCCCCCTCCGGAACCGGGAGCAAGCAGCTCGGGCACCTCACCGGGGCGAGCGTACTGGTGCCCGGAAGCCGTCCGAACGTCCGGGAGGTCCCGTCGGAGGCACCCGAGGATCCTCCCCCCGGCCGACCACCGATCCTCCCCACGGTGGATGAACCGCGCCGCCGATCGGCGTAGAACCAACACCCATGAGTACGACCGCGTCCGTTCCGCCACCCCCCTCAGCGCTCACCGCCGCCGCCGGTGCGATCGACGCCAGGAAGACCTACGGCGTCGGCGACGCCGCCGTGCACGCGCTCGACGGTGTGTCGATCACCTTCGAGCCGGGTCGCTTCACGGCCATCATGGGCCCCTCGGGGTCGGGGAAGTCGACGCTCCTGCACTGCCTCGCCGGACTCGACTCGCTCACGGAGGGGGCCGTGTTCATCGGTGACACCTACCTGGCGCAACTCAACGACAAGCAGCTCACCGAGCTCCGCCGCAAGCAGGTCGGCTTCGTGTTCCAGGCCTTCAACCTGATCCCGACGCTCACCGCACGCGAGAACATCGTGCTTCCCCTCATGCTCGGCGGCGACGATGGCGACGCCGACTGGATCGACCGCGTGATCGACACCGTCCGTCTGCGCGATCGGATGCAGCACCGCCCGAGCGAGCTGTCGGGCGGCCAGCAGCAGCGCGTCGCGGTCGCTCGGGCACTGGCCAGCCGCCCCACGATCATCTTCGCCGACGAGCCGACCGGCAACCTCGACTCCAACTCCGGGACAGAGATCCTCACGTTCATGCGCGACGCCGTCGACGAGTTCGGCCAGACGATCGTCATGGTCACCCACGACCCGTACTCCGCGGCCTACGCCGATCGCGCCGTCTTCCTCGCCGACGGCCAGATCGTCCACGACATGGCCTCGCCGAGCGCTGACGGAATCATCGATCAGATGAAGCAGATGGGCCACTGAGATGATCGCCACCCTTGCGCGCAAGTCGCTGCGGGCCCGGATCGGTCGCAGCATCTTCACGGGTCTCGCCATCCTGGCAGGTGTCGCCTTCGTTGCCGGTTCGTTCATCCTCGCCGACAGCTTGAAGGGCACGTTCGACGACCTCATCGACGGTCTCACCGGCGAGATCGATCTCGAGGTCCGGTCCGAGCTGACGGTCGACGACCTCGACGCGGCGCGCGATCCGCTCCCGGCCTCACTCGTCGACGAGGTCACAGCGGTGCCCGGTGTCCAGGTCGCCGAAGGCGGGTTCGCGCGGTTCGCTCAGATGCTCGACTCGAACGGTGACGTCGTGACCACTCAGGGAGCGCCGACACTCGGCGTCTCGTGGGATCCCGACTCCGGGCTGTCCGGTGTCGTCCTCAAGGGCGGCAGGGCACCGAGCGGCCCCGACGAGGTGGCGATCGACAAGGCGACGGCGGACCGGGTCGGCTACGAAGTCGGAGACACGATCAGGGTCGTCCTCAGCGACCGCCAGGAGGACTTCACGATCGTCGGGCTCGTCGGGCTCGGCAACTCCGACGGATTCGTCGGGGCGACCACGGTCGTCTGGGACCCGTCGTCGGCCGCCCTCTGGCTCGACGATGCGAACACGGTGGACACCATCGACATCAAGGTCTCCGACGGCGCCGACGTGGCGGCGGTCCGATCCGCCATCGAGGAGATCCTGCCGGCGCGCACCGAGGTCGTCACCGGCGAGCAACTCGCCGACGAGACGAAGGATCAGGTCGGCGAGATCGTCTCGATCTTCGGCACCGGGTTGCTCGTGTTCGCGTTGATCACCGCCCTCGTTGCGGCATTCGTGATCAACAACATCTACAACATCTCGATCAGCCAGCGGTTGCGAGAGCTGGCCCTGCTGCGCGCCGTGGGTGCGAACGGTTCACAGGTCCGCCGGCTCGTGCTGTCGGAGGCGATGATCGTGTCGGCGATCGCCACCGTGCTCGGCATGGTGGGCGGACTCGGTGTCGCCAAGGCCCTGATCGCCGCGTTCAACGCCGCAGGTGGCGGATTCCCCGCGACGCCGCTGCTGTTCAAGCCACGCACGGCGATCGTCGCCTCGCTGGTCGGGATCGGCGTGTCGGTCATCTCGGTGCTCCTGCCGGCGATCCGAGCGTCGCACATCCCTCCGGTGGCCGCGATGCGCCCCGATGTGGGCTTCAGCGCCCTCAGTGTCAGTCGGCGTCTGATCCGCGGCGTCGTGCTCGCCTCGATCGGACTCGCGCTGTTCCTCTTCGGCCTGTTCGTCCGACCCGGCAGCGGCGGACAGTGGGGCGCTCTGACGGGCGCGGGCGCGATCGCGATCATCTTCGGCGTGACGACCCTGTCGTCTGTCATCGCACGACCGATGAGCCGGACGATCGGAGCTCCGGTCGCCAAGCTGCTCGGCACCGCGGGCCGGTTCGCCCGCGACAACGCGGCACGAGTGCCACGCCGCACGGCACGGACCGCGTCCGCCCTGATGATCGGCGTCACGCTCATCAGCGGTGCGGCCGTGTTCACGTCGTCGTTGCGCGACACCTTCGGTCGCATCCTCGAGGAGGGCACGTCGTTCGACTACATCGTGCTCGACGCCGAATCGTTCCAGCCGCTCACGGCAGAGATCTCCAACCGCCTCGAGGAGCTGCCGGAGCTGTCCGCCGTTTCACCGTTCCGCAACCTTCGCGGCAGCGTCGGTTCGTCGACAGCGACGTTCACGGGCGTCGACGCCACCGCGCTGCCCGAGCTCGCCAACCTCGACATCACCGAGGGCAGCTTCGACGACGTCACCGCGACCGACGGACTCATGGTCTTCCGCGACGCCGCCGAGGAGCAGGGCGCCGAGCTCGGCGACACGCTCGACATCACCTGGCAGAACGGTAAGCAGTCGTCGCTGACCGTGACCGGCATCTTCGACGACAACTCGCTCGGCGCGAACTGGTTCCTCTCGGTCGACCTGCTCGAGGAGGTGTCGACACAGGCGCCGACCGATCAGTTCGTCGTGGCCAAGCGAGCCGAAGGGATCGACCCGGAGACGGCGCGCGACGCGATCGCGTCCGCCATCGACGAGTTCCCGCAGGCGTCGATCCAATCCAACAACGAGTTCGTCGAGGAGCAGAAGGCGCAGATCGACACCCTGTTGTTCCTCGTGACACTGCTGTTGACGGCTGCCATCGCGTTCTCGTTCCTCGGCATCGCGATCACGCTGGCACTCTCGGTGTTCGAACGCACCCACGAGATCGGCCTCCTCCGTGCCGTCGGGATGAGCCGAAGGATGCTGCGTCGCTCGGTCCGCGGCGAGGCGGTGATCGTGACCTTGTTCGGTGTGCTCATCGGGATCGCGCTGGGGTTGCTGTTCGGGCTCGCGTTCTCGTACGCGGTCCCCGAAACGGTGATCAACGGCATCACCATTCCATACAGCCTGCTGATCTTCGTGCTCGTGTTCGCCGTCATCGCAGCGGTGTTGGCCGCCGCCTACCCAGCGTTCAAGGCCTCCCGCATGAACGTGCTGGAGGCGATCGCCACCGAGTGACCTGCGAGACTGAGCAGCATGGCGCTCGACCTCGACGACCTGGGCGAGGGGGTGCTCTCGTTCCTGCGGGAGCGCCATCTCGCGACCCTGACGACCTTGCGGGCCGACGGATCACCCCACGTCGTGCCGGTGGGCTTCGGGTACGACCCCGCCGAGCGGTTGGTCAGGGTGATCTCGTTCGCCGGGTCGCAGAAGGTCGTCAACGCCCTGCGCGGCGGTCGCGCAGCCGTATCGCAGGTCGACGGTGGTCGATGGCTGACCCTGGAAGGCGAGGTTCGGCTCGTCACCGAGCCGGGAGGCGTCGCGCGAGCGGTCGCCGCCTACGCGGAGCGGTACCAGCAGCCGAAGCAGCGCGACGATCGCGTGGCGATCGAGATCGTCGTCGATCGCATCATGGGGCGCGGCTGATGGCCGGGTACTCGGGGACGCCGCTGCCCAAGAAGCTCGGCATCGGGCCTGGTACACGATTCGCCACCAGGCACGAGCCCGACGACTTCGACGAGACGCTCGGAGCGTTGCCCGACGACGCCGAGTGGCGGGCGCAGGTTCGGGCCGGCCTCGACGTCGTCGTCGCGTTCTACACGTCCCGCGCCGCGATGGTGCGCGAATGGCCCGATCTCACTGCGGCGGTCACGCCGAACGGCACGGTGTGGATCGCGTGGCCGAAGAAGGCGAGCAAGGTCCCGACCGACATCACCGAGGATGTGCTGCGTGCCGAGTTCCTGCCCAGCGGATGGGTCGACAACAAGGTCTGCGCGATCGACGAGACGTGGAGTGGACTTCGGTTCGCGCTCCGCCGCGAACTGCGCTGACCACCGGCGTCGTCAGTCGATCTCGCGCGACCGCCAGGGCAACTCGTTCAGATACTTGACGGCCGCCGGGTGTGGGTCGATCTCGCGCACCTCGGTCGGCAGCCGGCGGTCGAGACGGACCTGACAACCCGGGCACCAGTAGAGCATGCGGCCGTAGCGACCGATCGGCCGCGATTCGACCGTCTCGTGGCATCGGATGCAGCCCTGCCCGCATCGGCCGTAGACGGCGAGACCACCCGGTGTGTGGCTGGTCGTGGCGCGCCGGATCCGCCCGCTGTTCGTTCGGACCATCCTGGCGGCGGTGTTGACGACGAGCACGGCATCGTGATGGGTCAGATCCGCGATGTGCGCCCACGGGCTCAATTCCGCCGCCCAGAGCGCTTCGCAGCGGTAGACGTTCCCGACACCTTGCATCACGTGCTGGTCGACCATGACGTCGCGCAGCCGTGCCTCCGGATTCGGGTAGGAGAGCAGGAGCTCGATCGCCTCTGCGATCGACGCGTCGGGTCGACAGAGATCTGGACCGAGCCGCCCGCGGCCGGGGTGGCGTTGCCGGTCAGGTTGTCGATAGGTCTCGACGACGGGAGCGTCGAAGCAGACGGCGACGAAGTCGTCGGTCTGGATCGACGCGCGGAGCTGATCCCACGACCGCCTCCACGGCGCGCCCTGCCGGTACACGTGCCACTCGCTCCTGCCCTTGAGATGGGTGTCGAGCACCAGGCCATCGTCCCAGACGACCTCCAGGTGTTTGCCCCGGGCCTCGACGATCTCGACCATCCGGCCGGCCTGCGGTGACGGTCCGATCAACTGGGGGGCGTCGAATCGCACCATCGGACGGCCGACGAGCGCGGTTCGCATCGCGCTCGGCGCTTCGGGCGATCTCCCCCACAGGCATTGCCGGGAGAGCGTACGCGGTCCCTGCGCGCGGTACGTGGATGCGCAGCCGCCATCCGTGGAAATCGTCGGGTCGTCGCGGCCACCGGGAGCGACGCCCTCAGGGAAGCTGACCGACGTGGGCGAGCGCGAGCCGCAGGAGCCGGTCCTGGCCGCCGGTCATCTGCCCGATCACGCTCGGGCTGACGACCTCGCTCGGCGTGAACCATGCGAGGTCGAGGGCCTCCTGGGTGGGTTCACACTCACCATCGACCGGCACGACGAAAACGAGACTCACGGCGTGCTGGCGTGGGTCGTGATAGCCGGTCCGCTCGGGGTCGGCGAAGTACTCGGCCACCGTGAACGGCGCCGTCTCCACGGGGATCCGCGGGAGTGCCAGCGGCCCGAGGTCCTTCTCGCAGTGCCGCAGGAGCGCGTCACGGACGCGTTCACCGTGCAGGACCCTCCCGCTGACGATCAGGCGGCTGATCGTCCCGTCGGCCGCTTGACGGAGCAGGAGGCCGATCTCGGTGACGTTCCCGAGACCGTCCACCCGGACCGGTACCGCTTCGACGTAGACGATCGGCATCTGACCGCGGACCTGCTCGAGGTGGTCGTCGGACAGCCAGGTGTTGTCGGTCGCGGTGTCGATCTCGCTCACGGTGCGACATCTTCCCAGATCGGGCGCACGAGTCCCAGATCCATCGTCACGTGAACCACGCGCACCTCGGCGACGGGGTCGCTCGAGGCAGGCGCTGGGACCGAGTGCGGCGTTCGTGTGGCAACCCCGGTCGAGGAACTGCGAGGCTGCGTCAGGCGACCGGAACGACCGAACGACCGAACGACCGAACGAACGAGAGGAAGATCATCATGGGCGACGCACCCATCATCGACATCGGCATCAGCGAGGAGGACCGCAAGGCGATCGCCAGCGGGCTGTCCCACGTGCTCGCCGACTCGTACACGCTGTACCTCAAGACGCACAACTACCACTGGAACGTGGTCGGCCCGATGTTCAACACGCTGCACCTCATGTTCGAGACGCAGTACAACGAACTCGCGCTCGCCGTCGACCTCGTCGCCGAGCGCATCCGTGCCCTCGGCGAGCCGGCTCCGGCCACGTACCGGGAGTTCGCCGAACTGTCCGCCATCGACGAGGACACCGACCGCCCCGATGCCGAGGAGATGATTCGCCGACTGGTGGTCGGTCACGAGCGGGTCGCCAAGACGGCACGGTCGATGTTCGACGTCGTCGAGCAGGCGAGCGATGAGCCGACGGCCGATCTGCTCACTCAGCGCATGCAGGTCCACGAGAAGACTGCCTGGATGCTCCGCAGCATGCTCGCCTGAGCGCGACCTGCCGGACAGCAGCCCTCGGGAACCCTCAAGGGCTGGGGAGATCACGCCGATATCCCGGATGTGCGGGATTCCACGAAGACCTTGGAGCGCCCCGCCTCCGTCGCGCCCGCACGTCCGGCACGCGAGGAATCGTGGTGGCGGGCCCGGCCGGTCGCCGCGCTGGTCGTACGGGTGCTCATCGTCGTCGTTCCGATCGGGGCGTCGGTCCTCGCGTCGTGGTCGGTCGCGAGGTACTGGTCACGCCCGGTCGGGTTCCTCGCAGCCACGGGGTGGTGGACGGCGCTGATCGCGATCGGCAGCGTCGCCATGCTGGGCACCGACCGCGTCGCCCGGCGTTTCCTGCCGCTGTCGACGCTGCTCAGGATGAGCCTCGTCTTCCCCGACGAGAAGCCGAACCGCTTCGGTGTGGCCTTGCGAACCGGCACCACGCGTCAGCTCGAGCAGCGACTCGGCGACTTGCACGCCCACGGGCTCGTCGGCAGTGAGCGACAAGCAGCCGAGCAGTTGCTCGAACTGGTTGCGGCGCTCCGTGTCCACGACCGCTTCACGCGCGGGCACGGCGAGCGAGTGCGCGCGTACGCCGCCCTGCTCGGAGAGGAGCTCGGTCTGGATCCGGTCGAGCTGTCCAAGCTGCAGTGGGCCGGTCTGATCCACGACATCGGCAAGCTGGCCGTACCGGACGAGATCCTGAACAAGCCTGGTCGTCTCACCGACGAGGAGTTCGACGTGATCAAGACCCACCCCGCCGAAGGGATGAAGCTGATCGGCCCTCTCGCACCGTGGCTCGGTCAATGGGCGCTCGCGATCGGCGAGCATCACGAACGCTGGGACGGCACCGGCTACCCGGCACGCCTCGCCGGCACGGAGATCTCCCGCGCCGGGCGCATCGTCGCGGTCGCCGACGTGTTCGACGTCATCACCGCAGCGCGCTCCTACAAGAAGCCGCAGTCGGCACATTCGGCGCGCGAGGAGCTGGCGCGCCACGCAGGGTCCCAGTTCGATCCGGAGATGGTCCGCGCCTTCCTCAACGTCTCGATCGGCCGACTCCGGACGGTGATGTGGCCGCTGTCATGGCTCGCCCACGTTCCTTATCTCGGATCCGCCGTGACCTCGCCGGCGACGGGCGTCCTCGCACCTGCGCTCGTCGCATTCGGCTCCGCCATCGGCGGCGGCGCGCTCGGCGACGCGCCGCGGTCGACCGTGCCGGAGCCACCCCCCGTCGTCGCCGAAGTCGACACGTTCTCCGGCGGAACTCGGACACGGAGGGTCGACGCCGGGGGCGAGCCAGTCTCCGTGCCGGTCGCACCGGCGGGCTCGACGACCACGCCCTCGATCGTGCCCACGACCACGACGGGCACGAACCCGACCACGACCACCCCTCCGACGACCACCGCACCGATGGAACCCGCCCTCGGTGGGGGGATCGCCGTCGGCACCTCGACCACAGCGCCTCCACCCGGAGCGGTACCGGCATCGGCCCCGACCACGGCCCCCGCATCGACGCCGACGACCAGCCCACCCGACGCCACGACGACCACCGCACCAGCGGCGACGACGACGCTCCCGGCTATCACGAACCCCACCGTCACGAACCCCACCGTCCCGACGATCCCGACGACATTGCCGCCGCTCGACCTGTGCGAACTGCTGCGGGAGGGCACGCCGGTGCCCGCTGGCGCAGATCTCTCCGGATGCGATCTCACCGGGCTCGTCCTCGATGGGATCGACCTGACCGGGGCCGACCTGACCGGAGCGGATCTCACCGATCTGGAGCTGTCGGACTTCGTGCTCGACGGGGCCGACCTGACCGGAACCGTTCTCGACGGCGCACGTCTCACCGACGGATCGATGGCCGGGGTGGTCGCGCCGAACCTCGTGTGGTCGGCGCAGTTCACGCGCGTCGACTTCGCCGGCGCTCGGCTGGCCGGCGGGAGTTTCACCGACGCCGTGCTGACGGAGGTGAGCTTCGATCGAGCCCGCCTCGACGGAGCCGACTTCGGCGGCGCCACCCTCACCGACCTCACGTTCAACGACGCATCGCTGAGAGGCGCGCTGCTCCGCAGCGGATCGTTGCTGGGCGCCCAGTTCATCGGCGTCGACGCGACCGACGCGGACTTCCGCGACGCCGACCTGCGCTTCGCCGACCTGCGGGGCGCGAACGTCGGCGGCGCGGATCTCCGAAGGGTCGACCTGACCTCGGCCAACCTCACCGGCGCGATCGGTGAACCATCGACGACGCTCCTCGCGATCTTCAACCTGACGATCTGTCCGAACGGGTTCCCCAGTGTCATCACCTGCTGGTGGTAGGCGCCGCCGCCGACCCGTCGGAACGGGCGGCAAACCGGTTCGAGCTCGCCGCGCAGGTCCGGCGCGCTACGCGATCGATTCGGAGTCCGACCGATCGATCCAGCGCCGGAGGCGTTCACGCTCGCCTGCGGTCACATTCGGGTCTGCGAGTCGGTAGCGCGCCGCGGCGCCGAGCGTCGCGTCGATCGTGCCCCAACCGTGGGCGCGGGCGAAGGTCTCGACGAGCACGCGCTGGGCGGTGCGGGCGCGCCACCCGGTCGTCTCGAATGCGGACATCATCACGTAGCTGACCGCCGCGTCGAACGAGCGCTCCCCCGCCGACAGATTCGTCCAGTCGATGATCGTGGCGGCGTCGCCGTCGACGAGCATGTTCATCGGGTGGAGGTCGAGGTGCAGCACCGAATCGCCTGACGGGACGCCAGTTCGGCGCGGGAACCAGTCAGGAGCGGCGAGCGAGTTGACGGACCGTTGGAGCCGAGCGAGCAGGCGCGCGTGTCGAGCCGATCGCCACGGACGACGCACCAAGTCGGCGAGCATCGTGACACCGCCGGCACGGTCCATCACGATGTCGGTGCCCGACGCCCGGTGCACACGGGGCACCGGCAACCCCTGATCGTTCAGCCAGGTCATCGCGCGTGCTTCGGTCTCGGTGTCGGCTCCGGCCCGGTAGCGCCGCAGCACCGTCCCGTCCCCGAGGTCGTACACATCGGCAGCACGCCCCGTGGCGATCGGTTCGCCGAGATCGTCGGTCACGGCAGTCAGCATCGCGCCATCACACATCGGCCCGACACTGCGTCCGACGGGGAAACGAGATCGGTAGCGTCGGCCGCCATGGATCTGGGATCGAAGGTGTGGACCGAGATCGACGCCCCGATCCTTCTCGTGCCCGTCGGTTCGTGCGAGCAGCACGGCCCGCACCTGCCGCTCGACACCGACACCGTCATCGCCACCGAGCTCGCCCGCGATCTCGCCGCCCGGCGCACCGACTGTGTCGTCGCGCCACCGATCGCCATCTCGGCCAGCGGCGAACACCGCGGCTTTCCGGGCACGCTGTCGATCGGTACCGAGATCATGGCCGGAGTCGTGATCGAGCTCGCACGATCCGCCGGTTGGACAACAGGTGTCGTCTTCGTCAACGGTCACGGCGGCAACGTCACCGCCATGCATCGCGCCGCCGATGTGTTCGAACACGAAGGTCGGCACGTGCTGATCTGGTGGCCGAGCCTCCCCGACGGCGATCCCCACGCGGGCCACACCGAGACATCCCTGATGCTCGCCATCGCGCCCGAGACGGTCCGCTTCGGCGATGCTCGACCGGGCCCGATCCCGACGTTGGCCGATCTCGTCCGCCACGGTGTCAAGCCGCTCAGCGAGTCGGGCGTCCTCGGCGATCCGACCACGGCGACGGCGCAAGAGGGCCACCGCGTGTTCAGGCATCTGGCCGATGATCTCGCGTGGAGGGTCGACGGTTGGGTTTCGAGTTGAGACGGAACCCCGAATGATCGCGCGGCGATACCGACTCGACGGTGGTGCCGGTCGCCACGGCACGATCGTCGTCGGTGGTTCGCCCCTGCGGCTGTTCAGGCTCACCGTGGCGGGGCGTCGTCTCGTGGATCGCATCGCCATCGGTGAGCCGGTGCCCCGGTCGACCCTCGTCGACGCGCTCCTCGACGCAGGAGCGATCCACCCCGACGTGAGCGACCACGACTCGCCGTTCAGCGCCGAGGACGTCACGATCGTCGTTCCCACGGTCGGTGCTCCGGCGCACGTTCCCGACGGCGCACTCGTCGTGGACGACGGATCGATCCCGCCCGTGGAGGGGGCATCCGTCCGGCTGCCCACCAACGCCGGGCCGGCCGCCGCACGCAACGCCGGGCTCCAACTGGTGAGCACCCCGCTCGTCGCCTTCGTCGATTCCGACATCGAACTCTCGGATGGTTGGCTCGACCCCTTGCTCGCCCATTTCGCCGACGCACGCGTCGCCATGGTCGCCCCACGCGTCATGACCGCACCCGGCACGTCGACGGTGGCGCGCTACGAATCACGGCACAGCCCGTTGGACCTCGGCAACTCGCCGGCGCGGGTCCGCGCCGGCACCCGCGTCAGCTACGTCCCCGCTGCCACGATCGTCGTTCGAACCGAGGTCGTGCGGGAGCTCGGTGGATTCGACACCGCGCTCCGCTACGGCGAGGACGTCGACTTCGTCTGGCGTCTCGACGCCGCCGGTTGGTGGGCCCGATACGAACCCACGTCTGTCGTACGTCACGCGTCCCGGCCCGACTGGGGGGCGTTGGTTCGACAGCGGATCGGTTACGGATCGTCTGCCGCTCCACTCGCCTGCCGGCATCCAGGGGCGCTGTCACCACTTCGGGTGAGCGGCTGGAGCCTGTCGGCCTGGCTGCTCGGTGTCGCCCGTCGCCCGTGGCTCGGCCTCGCGGTCGGGCTCGGCTCGGCCGCCGCGCTCGTCGTCAAACTCCCCGACCTGCCGCCACGCACTGCTTTCCGGATCGCCGCAATCGGCAACCTCCGCGCCGGGCAACAGATCGCTCATGCCATACGGCGCGTCTGGTGGCCGGTCCTGATCGTGGCGGCCGCGCGATCGTCAGTCGCGCGTCGCGCCCTCGTCGCCGCTGCGCTCGCCGCGCAGCACCCGGTCGTCCTCGTCGACGACGTCGCCTACTCGATCGGTGTCTGGCGTGGAATCCTTCGCGAGCGAACGCTCGACCCGATCATCCCGCGTGTCACCTCATGGCCGGGACGCTCCGCCCGATCGGGGCGAATCGGCGCGCCGTCGTCGAGCGTTGCCGCGCCGCCAGAACGAGACACAGCCGCTCGGTGATGTCGTCGCAGTCCTCGCAGTTGGGGACGAAGCGGTACACCACGCAGCCGAGGCACACCGCGAACAGCCCCTCGAGTGTCGCCGCCGTGATCAACCCGACCAGCAACACCACGGCCACGGTGGTGTGACCGATCGCCCACGCCAGCGCTGCACTCGAACTGACCACCAGACCGATCACCTGTGCGAACCGTTTGGGTGGCCCGGCGACGAACTCGATGCCGCACCGCGAGGCGCGGTGTGACGACCCGGGTGGACGAACTGGCCGAGCGGACTCAGCGTCGGGCCGCCGACCGTCCTGGCGACGAACCCGGCGACCAACGCCAGCAGCAGCCACCACTGCCGAAACACGCGGAACCCCGCTGCCTCGACGACGACGCCGGCGGCGAGGCGAACTGAAGTCTCGTTGACCGGGTCGGGGAGCGAGAACACACCGTGCGAGGTTGCGACCATACCCGATCAAACTGATCGCATCAGTCGCAAATTTCGGCAGTCGTGCACGACGCCGACCGCCGAGCGGCACGACCCACTACCGTCCCGTCGCGTGACGATCAGGCTCTCCGTCGACCGCGACCGCTGGTGGAACCACGCCACCGATGTGGCCGAGTCCGTGTCGGGTCTGGTGCCGGTGGTCAAGGGCAACGGGTACGGTTTCGGCCGCCACGGTCTCGCGACCGTGGCGGCCAAGCTCAGCCCGATCCTCGCGGTGGGTACCGTGCACGAGCTCGCCGGGCTCGATGATCTGCCCGATGACACGACGTTGGTCGTGCTCACCCCGACCTTGCACGCACCGACGACGGCCGACCCCGTCCTCACGGTGGGAAGCGTCGCTCACATCGACGCTCTCCGCGGGTGGGGCGGCCGAGTCGTGGTAAAACTCGACAGCGAGATGCGCCGATACGGAGGCGACATCACGCTCGTCGCCGAGGCCCAGCGAGTTGGGCTTCGCACCGTCGGCGTCGCGATCCACCCACCCCTCGCGGGCGACGAAGATGCACACCGCGCGCAGATCGTCCGACGGCTCCCGGAGATCGATCCGTCGCTCGACGTCTGGGTCAGCCACCTCTCCCCCTCGACCTACGAGACACTGCCGGCGAGCCACCGGTACAAGCTCCGCCTCGGCACCTATCTCTGGCACGGCGATCGCGAGGCGATACGTCTGGAAGCCGACGTCCTCCAGACCCGACCGGTCGCTGCCGGGCAGACCGCGGGGTATCGACTTCGTGAGGTGCCCGGCCCGGGAACACTCGTCATGATCGGCGCGGGAACCGCCAACGGCGTCACACCGCTCGACGACGGACGCAGCCCGTTCCACCACGAACGCCATCGGATGACGTTGCTCGAACCACCCCACATGCACACGTCGATGGCGTTCGTCCCGAACGATCAACCGTGTCCTGCCACCGGCGACTGGGTCGACGTGCAGCGACCGCTGATCATGACCGCCGTCGACGAATTGCGCTGGATCTGACGTGGAGCTGAGGCGACGAGCTCATCGACGAGGCGACCAACCGTCGTTGCGCGGGTCACGTCAACCGCAGACGGCTATCGAGCAGACCGCACACAGTGCCGGCCGACGACGACCAGATCGCGTCCTTCGTGCCCGCCGACCCGGACCCGACGTCGTCCGGGCAGTCGCGATGGCGGGCGTGGTGGTCATGAACTACCACGGCTACCTCATCATTCGTTTCTCGCCCGACCGCGACGGTGCCCTGTACGACCTGTTCGACCCGTGGACCGGCCCCCTGTCGACCCGCTTCGCTGCCACCTTCGTGCTCACCGCCGGAGTCGGTGTCACCTTGATGACGGAGTCCGCGGTCGCATCCGGCGATCGGAATCGAGTCAGCGACCTGCGCTGGCGATTGGTACGACGCGGACTCCTGCTGTACGGCAGCGGACTGCTCTTCGACTTCATCTGGCCCGGCACGATCCTGCCCTTCTACGGCGCGATGTTCGTGTTCGCCGCCGTGCTGTTCACCCTTCGCAGTCGGTGGGTGCTGACGATCGGTGCGATCGCATCGGTGACGGCATGGCTCATCCGGTGGTGGCAACTCGAACGCGAGCTCGATGGTGTCGATGTCTCCTGGTTGACCGACCCGGGGCCCCGCTCGCCGCGGGGCCTCCTGCTCGACGTGTTCGTCAACGGCACCCATCCACTCCTTCCCTGGCTCGCCTTCTTCTGCGCCGGAATCGTCCTCGGCCGAATGCTCGCGGTGAGTTGGTGGCGGCCCGCCGCCGCCGCGATCGGGTTCGCGCTCTATGCGGCCTCGGCGATCGCGAACTCCGCCGGCAGCGACCGTCGATCGCTGGTCCTGCTCAGCGTCGACCCGTTCGACCGTGGCGTCGTCTACGTCGCAAGCGCGCTCGGCACCGCGCTGCTGGCGTTCTCCCTCATCTCCGACATCGCCGATCGATTCGAGGATTCACGGATCGTCGACGCGCTCCGGCGCGCCGGCCAGATGTCGTTGACGATCTACGTGGCCCATGCACTGGCGTTCAACCTCGTGGTCGACACGTTCGGCCTGATCGACCACGGCGACATCGGCACCGCACTGAGCGCCGCAGCGATCTTCTGGGTCACCGCCACCGCCGTCGCCGTTGCGTACCAGCGACGATACGGCCGGGGCCCCGCAGAGATCGTCTACCGCCGGCTCACGAACTGAACCCGCCCGACCAGCGCGTCAGAACAGCTCGGAGAACGTCGTGCACCGCTGCGGGTCGCCCGTGCGGAAGCCGCGCTGGAACCATTCGACTCGCTGCGCTGACGAGCCGTGCGTCCACTGCTCGGGGTCGACGCGACCCTGGGTCTGCTGCTGGATGCGGTCGTCGCCGACGGCCGCCGCCGCCTCGAGCGCCTCCTCGACCTCGCTCGGATCGTCGAATCGCTCGCGATCGCTCGCGTCGCGAGCCCATGCGCCGGCGAAGCAGTCGGCTTGGAGCTCGAGCGCCACGGAGTACTGGTTCGCCCGCTCGGGGTCTGCCTGCTGGGCTCGGCGCATCTCGGCGTTGATGCCCAAGACGTTCTGCACGTGGTGGCCGAACTCGTGGGCGACGATGTACTGGGCGGCCAGGTCACCAGTGGCGCCGAACTGGTTCTGGAGCGTCTGCAAGAAGTCGAGGTCGAAGTACACGAAGTTGTCGAGGGGGCAATAGAACGGGCCAGTCTGCGACGACGCCTGACCACAACCGGTGTTGGTGAATCCGGAGAAGAACACGGTCTTGGTGTCCTGGTACTCGACATCGAACGAGAGCGGCAGCTGCTCGATCCAGTACTCGGACACATCGTTGGTGGCACCGCACAAGATCTGTTCGAGCTCGGACTCGCACACGCCGCCGTCGCCGTCACTCGTTGCCGCCGGCGAGCCCTGCGAAGTCGGGGCGACCCCCGACGCCGTACCGCCCAACCCCCCGCCGAGCAACTTCGGCAGGATGAAGACAGCGGCGAGGACCACGATCGCCATCATCCCGCCCCCACCCTTGAGCAGCCCTCCGAGGTTTCCGCCGCCGCCGGGGATCGGGAGGCGACCCCCGCTGCCTCGCCCACCGAGGCCGCCGTTGAGCAGGTCGCCGAGGCCGCCGGGGAGTCCACCTCCGCCACCCTGACCCCGGCGGTCGTCGATGCGGCTGGCGTCGCGCGAGCGAATCTTCGTCATGGGCGTCAGTCTCGCGAATCCGGCGTCCGCAACCCTGCACGCACGAGATCGGCGACGGCCACGTACACGCCGTCAGGACGCAGCGGGAGATCGCCGTCCGTTGCGTTGGTCGCGGCGCAGACCGCGGATACCCACTGCTCCCGCTCCGATCAAGGGACCTTGATCACCCAACCGGACCGGTGTGATCCGGGCGGCGGCGCCGTGGCCGACTCGCGCGACGGCGTCGATCTCCTCCTGGGCGGCGTTGAAGAAGGTGGCGGCGAAGCCGAGCGCCACACCACCGCCCACGACCACCAAGTCGAGATCCATCGACGTGCAGATCATGCCGGCGGCCCGCCCCACGAGGCGGCCGGTGCGCCGCATGATGTCGTAGGTCGGTTCGGTGGGCGACCGCCCGGTGATCGCCTCGATCGCGAGACCCGAGGCCTCCGCTTCCAGACAGCCGCGTGCGCCGCAGCCACACCGTCGACCACCCGGTTCGACGATGATGTGGCCGACGTGCCCGGCGTTGCCCGTCGCACCGTCGAGAAGCTCGCCGTCGAGCAGGAAGCCACCACCGATACCCGTCGACACCGTCATCGCGCAGAAGCTCGAGACGCCGCGACCAGCACCGAGCCAACCCTCGGCGAGGGCCAGTGCCTTGGCGTCGAGGTCGCCGTAGACGGGGAGTCCGGTGAGGTCCGCGAGGTGGGCGCGGAGCGGAAAGCGTCGCCACGACGAGATGTTGACCGGCGACACCGTCTCACAGTGACGCTCGATCGGGCCGGCACAACCGATCCCGATCGCCCGGACGCGCACACCGTGTTGTGACACCGCCTGGTCGAGCTGCTCACCGACGATCGCGGCCAACGCGGCGAAGTGCGATTGGGGTCCGACGTCGCGCTCGACCTCGACGCGGGACCGATCGAGCAGCTCGCCTCGCATCGTGACGAGACCGGAAGCGAACTTCGTGCCTCCCAGATCGACAGCGAGAATCACGTCGGGCCCCGGCACGTGCTGATCGCTCATCGGCTGGCACGCTACCGGCGGGGTCGCCCGGCCTCGCCGTCCCCCGGACGGGCTGGGGGTCAAGACGGCGCGCTCGGGAGCCGATAGCCTGGTGACGCCGCATTTCCCGCCACGTCGGCGGGAGGTGGAATGCGTCCTGTCGACCATGCCTCGCTTCGGATTCCTCTCCTCCGCCGGTTTCGTGCTGGCCGTCGCCGCCCTCGTGCCCGGCACGATGGTGGCCGCGCAGGACGACGGATCGACCACCACGCCATCGACGACGACGACCGCGGTGCCGGGTTCGATCACACCGACCACGACACCGACCACGACACCGACCACGACACCGGCCACGAGACCGACCACGACGACGACGTCGCCGACGACCACGACTGTGGCGCCCAAGCCGACATCGACGGTCCCGAAGACGACCGGTCCGAAAACGAGCGTTCCCACGACCCTCGCCCCACCAACCAGGATCCCGTGCGTCCCGGCGACCACGACCACCACCACGACCACGGCGCCCGGTTCGACCACGACCACGACGACCACGACCACCACCACGACCACGGTGCCCGGTTCGACCACGACGACCACCACGACCGTGCCGCCGCCGACGTGCCCGACCACCACGACGACGCCCAGCGCGCCCGTCGCGCCTGGTCCGGTGCCGACCGCCCCCGCTCCGCCGGTCGCGCCTGCGCCGCTCGGTGTGAGCGTGCCGAAGGAGCTCGGCGACATCCTGCTCACGATCCGCATGCTCGAATCGGGGAACCGTTACGACATCCCGCCCAACAAGGGGAGGGCGTCCGGCGCGTACCAGTACATCGCGTCGACCTGGAACAACTTCCAGGGATATCCGCACGCCTACCTCGCGCCGTCGTGGGTCCAGGACGAGCGAGCCCTCGCCGACGTCGAATCGATCCTGGCGACGTGGAAGGGCGACGTCTCGATGGTGCCGGTGATCTGGTACTACCCGCGCGCCGCCCGCGAACCGGCCCTCATGGATCAGGTGCCATTGCCCCAGTTCGGCAATCGGCTCACGGTCCGCGAGTACCAGCACCGCTGGCTCGACATGCTCGGCTTCATCACCGGCGACCCCGTCCGCTACCGACTCGCCGCACTCCCGCCCGAGCTCCGGTTCCTGTCCGGGTTGCCGCCGGAGCTCGGAATCGACCTCGGTGAGCTGGACCAGATCGCCTTCCCGGTCCTCGGTCGCGCACTCGTCGCACCACCGGTTCCCTGCCCCGAATCGGCATGCGAGCCGGGCGCACCCGCAATCATCTACGGCCAGAAGCTGCAGCCCATCATGGCGGTCGCCGACGGTGTCGTGACCGCAGTGGAGTACGGCAACCCGCTTTCCGGTGCGGTCACCGTGACGATCGCCGATGCGCTCGGGCGAACCTTCCACTACGCCGGCTTCAACGACGACTCGCCTGGCACGGACGACGGCGACGGCGACCCCACCCTCCGCCTCACCGCCGTTGCCGAGATCGGCACCGCCGTACGCGCCGGTCAGATCCTCGGCTACATGGGCGACACCGACCCGATGCCGACCGACGAGCACCGCGGCACCGGTAACGACCCCGTCTGGCCGCACCTCCGCTTGACGATCCACGACACCGACGGCACCCGTCTCGATGCCGACTCGCTCGTCGCCGACGCCCAGCACCGACAGGCGTGCCACGTGGCGATCGGTCCCTGGTCGATCCCAGAGGATCCTCGACTCGAGGACTCCGACGCTCGCCCCGAGCCGATCGAGGTGTGGGCCATCGAGAACGGTGGCTGGACCCTCCATCCCGACGGCACGATCACCGCCTACGGCCGCTCGGCGCTCATCCTCGCCCCCGAGGACTGTGTGTGGGCGCCCACCGACCCGTTCGGGCCGGGGGCGGCCGGCAACCGCGCGCCGGACGGATGGGACGAGCCGTTCGACATCTCCGCCAAGCATTGGGTCGCCGGCGTCCTCGCGAGCGGCACGGTCGGAGCCGCCGGGCTGTACCGGCGCGACTGAAGCAGCGCCGGGTGCGGTCGCCCGACCGATTCGTTCAGGACACCCGGCGCGCCTCCTCGATCAGGTTGATCTCGTAGAGCACCTCGTCGAGCGCATCGGCCGCCGTGATCGCACTGAACCGCTGAGGGTGCTCGGGCGTGCAACAACTCGGGACTGGTGACAGCACCGTCCACGGGCGCGGGTGACAGAACTGCACCACGCTGTACCGCTCCCCCTCATACGTGGGATCGGCCACGATACGATGCCAACCGATCGGGATGATGCCGTTGGTCAGCCGTTCGAGCATGATCCCGGTGTTGATGATCACCTGGCCGTCGGGCGGGACGGCATCGACCCATTCGTCGTCGACGCGTACCTGGAGCCCGGGTGCGGTCGCACGGGGCAGCGCGGTGATCAGGCTGATGTCGCCGTGGGCACCGGCCCAGACGTGGCCGCCGCCCGGCACATCGATCATCGGTGGGTACCGGATCGCCCGGGTGAGTGTGGGGCCGTCGGTCACCATGTCGTCGAAGAACGACTCGTGACAACCGATGCCCTCGGCGATCACCCTGAGGAACCGACGCTGGAGATCGGCGATCGCCTCGTGGAAGCGACACAGGACGTCGGTGATCCCCGGGACGGCCGCTTCGGGGAGCACCTGGCCGGGGTACGCCGTCGGGAACCGGCGCCCGAGGGGGTGTCCGTCGGCGATCGGCGACGCCCAGTTGAGCATCTCCTTCCAGTCCGGGTGGTCACTCGTCGCGGCGGTCTCGACGAGGAGCCCCGTGTAGCCCGTCTGGCCGTGTGCGCCGGGCACGTTGAACTGTCGCTTGACGTCCTGATCGAGCTCGAAGAACTCGCGCAGCATGCCGTAGGCGGTGTCGAGCAGGTCCTCCGACAGATCGTGACGGGTGTAGACGAAGCCCGTCGTCAGGCTTCGAGTGACCCCATCGACGACCGCACGGCGCACCGGGCCGGTGCTGCTCTCGAACGTCAACAGGTCGACATCGAGGATCTCGCTCATCGTGCCACGCTACTGTCGGCGCGGTCTGACGACCGGGTGCCGATGGCCGGCCGGTGCGGTCACGCGGGCGGCGGGGCCCCGCCGGGAGCGAACAGCGCCGGCATCCCTCCCGTGTGGATGAACACGACGTCACTCCCGGTCGGCCATCGTTCCGCTTCGGCGTTGCCGACGAGTCCGGCGAACCCCTTGCCGCTGTACACGCGGTCGAGCACCCAACCACCGTGTCGGGCCGCCCACCTGATCGCGGCGTCACCGGCACGCGTGGGCACTGCGTAGTCGTCGCCGATCCAGTTCGGATCGAGTCGCACATCGGCTCGCTCGATGACGGCGTGCTCGTCGCCGATCAACTCGACCGTCGATCGAGCCAACTCGACGATGTCGGGCATTCCGATGTTGACGCCCTTCGCGACGCCGATCGCGAGCACCTCGGGGACCGGACGCCCACGGGCCCGCCAGAGGGCGCGCCCGGCGAGGAGGCCGGCGTGGGTGCCGCCGCTCGACGACGTGTGCACGATCGCGGCAGGTTGCACACCGAGCGCGCCACACTGCTCCATCAACTCGACGAACGCGACGGCGTACCCGACAGCACCGACCGCGGTCGACCCGCCGATCGGGATCGCCGCCGGAGCGGCACCGGACGCCGTGAGCTCGTCGGCGAGCGCCTCGCGTGCGATCTCCAGCTCACCCCAATGGGTCTCGTCGGCCCCGGTGTAGTGGAGTTGCGCGCCGAACAGGGTCGACAACAGCTGGTTGCCGGTCAGCACGTCAGGTCGATCGCCTGAGAGCACGAGGTGCACCTCGAGCCCGAGCATCGCACCGGCGGCAGCGGTCATCCGGCAGTGATTCGACTGGGCCGCCCCCACCGTCACGATCGAGCGCGCTCCGTCGGCCACGGCAGCGCCGCAGAGGAACTCGAGCTTGCGCGCCTTGTTGCCTCCAAGACCGAGACCGGTGAGATCGTCTCGCTTCATCCACAGCCGGACGCCGCCGGGAAGTCGTGGACCTCGCTCGAGAGGGGTCGGCAGGGTCGCGAGCCGCGCCCGCGGAAGGTGACCGAACACGCTCGGCATGATAGGCACAAGGGGCGTGAACACCCCTGGGCCGACCACGCGACGCCTCCGCCGACCGGCTGACCGTTCGTCTCGCCGGAGCCGAGCATGACCACCGACTGGAATCCGTTGCTCCGAGGTGAGTTCGACGAGCCGTACTGGAACGAGCTCCAGCACTTCGTCGAGACCGAACGCTCGCAGGCGACGGTCTATCCACCTCGCGAGGAGGTGTTCGCGTCGCTGCACCTGACGTCGTACGCGGCCACGCGGGTGATGATCCTCGGCCAGGACCCGTACCACGGCCCCGGCCAAGCCCACGGGCTGTGCTTCTCGGTGCGGCACGGCGTCCGCATCCCACCGTCGCTGGTGAACGTCCACAAGGAACTGTCGTCGGACCTCGGACTCCCACTGCCCGAACACGGCAACCTCGAGGCCTGGGCTCGTCGAGGCGTGCTGCTCCTGAACGCCACGCTGACGGTCCGCGCCGGGCAGGCAGCCTCGCATCAGGGAAGGGGTTGGGAGACCTTCACCGACCAGGTGATGCGCACCGTGAACGACAAACCCGACCACGTCGTGTTCATCCTGTGGGGCGGCTACGCGCGCCGCAAGAAGTCGCTGATCGATCAGCACCGGCACACCATCATCGAATCGCCGCACCCCTCACCGCTGTCGGCCCACAACGGGTTCTTCGGGAGCCGACCGTTCAGTCGCGCCAACGCTGCACTGATCGCCCACGACCAATCACCGATCGACTGGAGCCTCTGAACCGATGCCCTGGACCACCCACCCGAAGGTGCTCGCGTACCGCCGTCGGAGCAACGCGATCGACATCGTCGTCGAGACCCTGGACGGCTTCCGGCGCCACCTCACGGGTCGCAACGCGGCCGTGCTCGCGTACTACGGCTTCCTGACCCTCTTCCCGCTGCTGATGGCGGCGACCACGATCCTCGGGTTCGTGCTGGAGGGCGATCCGGATCTCCAGGCCGACATCGTCGACTCCGCCCTCAGCCAGATCCCGGTCCTCGGCGCCGACCTGCAACCGGGGTCGACGATCGACGGGAACTGGTGGGCGCTCATCCTCGGGCTCACCGTCGCACTCTGGGGCTCGCTCAAGGCGTTCGTCGGCATCCAGTCGGCCCTCGACGACACGTGGGACGTCGCCATCGACGATCGAGCGAGCGGCGCACTCCAACGCGTGAAGGCGTTGGTCGGTATCGCCGTGATCGGGCTCGGTCAGGTGGGCGCGGTCGCCCTCGCCGGCCTGGTGAGTCAAGCCGGTCTCCCTCGAATCGGGCAGCTGCTCATCACGCTCGGGGGTCTCGTGCTGAACGTCGTGGTGGTGGGAACGATGTACCGATTCCTCACCTCCCGGTCGACGTCGTGGGAACAGGTGTGGCCCGGGGCCGTGTTCACGGGGATGCTCTACACCGTGCTGCAGTTCGTCGGCACGACGATCGTCACCAACACCCTCGACGACGCGGCGAGCGTGTACGGCACGTTCGCAGCGACGTTGGCCTTGATGAGCTGGCTGAGCCTCCACGCCCTGATCAGCCTGCTCGGGGCCGAGATGAACGCCGCGCTCGACCGTCGCGCCGCGGACGATCTCGCATCGCTCGCGATGGCCGCTAGGTCGTCACCGGGCTGAGCTCAGCCGAGTTCGGTCACGATCCTCGACGCCTGTTCGAGCGTCCGGTGCACGGGACACCGATCGGCGATCCGGAGCAGGCTGGCGCGCTGATCGTCGTCGAGATCGCCCTCGACGCGGAGGGTCCGCGTGAACTGATCGATCTTGCCGCCCTTCGGTGGTGATGCACCACCGTCGGCGGTGTCGGTGGCAGCGTCGTCGGCGTGCACCTTGTCGTGGGACACCTCGACGGTCACCCGGTCGAGCGGGAGCTGCTTGCGGTCGGCGTACATTCGCATCGTCATCGAGGTGCACGCACCGAGCGCGGCCGCGAGGAAGTCGTAGGGCCCGGGGCCTGCGTCGAAACCACCCACCGACTCGGGTTCGTCGGAAAGGAACCGGTGACGTCCGGCGACGACGTGGTTGAGGAACATCCCTTGAGTGGTCTCGGCGACGACGACCTGGGCGGACGGGCGCGGCGGCTTCGCCGCCATGCTCTCGTCGGTCAGGTATCGCCCGGCCCACGTCCCGATGATCGACGCTGCGTATTCTGCGTCGGCCACATCGCCGAGCAGGTGGTCGGCGCCGTCGAGCGAGACGAAGCTCTTGGGGTGTCGAGCGGCCGCGTAGAGCTGCGCCGCGTGCTCCACACCCACCGTGTTGTCGATCGGCGAGTGCATCACGAGCAACGCTCCCTTGAAGTCACCGGCCGCCTCGACGACCGAACCGGTTCGCAGATCGTCGACGAACTGCTGACGAATCGTGAATCGTCGACCGTGCAGCTCCACCTCTGCCTGGCCGTCGACGGCGATCCGATCGAGCGCTCCGTCGAACAGCCCGGCGACGTGCCCGGCATCGGACGGCGCGCCGAGGGTCGCCACAGCCCGGACGCTCGGCACCCTCGATGACGCGACGATCGCCGCAGCGCCGCCGAGCGAGTGCCCGACCAGCAACTGGGGCGACCGGTGGTGCTCGCCGAGCCACGTTGCGGCAGCGACGAGGTCGTCGACGTTCGACGAGAAGTTCGTGTTGGCGAACTCACCATCGCTCGCACCGAGCCCTGTGAAGTCGAAGCGCAGGAGGCCGTAGCCGAGATCGGTCAGCACGGCCGCGATCCGCGACGCCGCCCGGAGATCCTTGCTGCAGGTGAAGCAGTGCGCGAACACGGCGAACGCCTTCGGCGGGCCGGCGGGGAGGTCGAGACGAGCCGACAGCTCGTCGCCGCCACTCCCACGGAACGTGACACGCTGGATCCGGGTCGGCATGGGCCCGGACGGTACCAGCCGACGGTACCGGCCACGGACCGCAGATCGACCCCGTGGCCGACCTGTTCGACGCCTCACGATTCGGCCGAGTTGCTGCGATACTGAGCGGCCGTGGCGACCTCCGACACACCCCCACCGATCGTTCAGACGGTCAATGACAGGCTGATCCGCCCGCTGAACGACTTCTTGCACAAGGAGGCCAGCGCCGGCATCCTGCTGGTCGTTGCAGCGTTCGCTGCGATCGTCTGGGCGAACTCGCCCTGGTCGGACAGCTACTTCGATCTGTGGGGCACCGAAGCCCTGGTGGGCGTGGGTGACTTCGAGATCGATCTCAACCTGAAGGAGTGGATCAACGACGCCGCGATGGTGCTGTTCTTCTTCGTCGTCGGCCTCGAGATCAAGCGCGAGCTCACCCAGGGCGAACTCCGCGACCCGCGCCAGGCAGCGCTGCCGATCATCGCCGCATTCGGCGGCATGGCCGTGCCGGCGGCGCTGTTCACGCTGCTCAACGCAGGCGGCGAGGGTCAGGACGGGTGGGGCATCCCGATGGCCACCGACATCGCGATCGTGATGGGGGTCGTGGCGCTGATGGGCACACGAGCGCCGTCGTGGCTCAAGCTGTTCCTGCTGGCCCTCGCGATCGTCGACGACATCGGGGCGATCCTCGTGATCGCCGTGTTCTATTCCGAGGGCGTGTCGTTCGAATGGCTGGCGGTCGCGCTCGGCGCGTTCGCCGTTGCTGCGGTCATCCGGAACTCCGTCAACTCGATCGGCGTGTACATCGCGCTCGGTGCGATCTGTTGGCTGGGGCTGCACGAGGCGAACGTGCACCCGACGTTGGCCGGCGTGGCGTTCGGCATGCTGGCGCCGGTGACGCCACGACGCAACAGCGGCATGGTAGACGCCGACGATCTCGCGGAGAACCCGAGCTTCGCGATCGCCAACCGGGTCTCTCGGCAGGCGAAATCGACCGTGTCGGTGGTCGAATGGCTCGAACACCGGCTCCATCCGTACTCGGCGTTCGTCGTCGTCCCGATCTTCGCCCTCGCCAACGCCGGAATCCGCGTGCCGGCCGGGGATCTCGGTGACGCACTCGGCAACCGCGTCACCTGGGGCGTGATCCTCGGGCTCGTGGTCGGCAAGACGGTCGGTATCTCGGTAGCCACGCTGCTCGCCGTGGCGCTCAGGATCGGACGGCTGCCCCAGGGCGTGACGCCCCGGTACGTGATCGGCGCCGGCGCCCTGGGCGGGATCGGCTTCACCGTGTCGCTCTTCGTCACCGAGCTCGCCTTCGGGGAGGAGGTCGTCGGCACCGACGCACGTCTCGGGGTCTTGCTGGCGTCGTTGACAGCCGCGCTCATCGGCACCTGCATCCTCATTCCCGGGCACGTTCACGACGACCACTCGATGGACGGCCACGTACCCCAGCCCGAATCCGACTCGGGCGACCAACTCACGAACGCCCACGCCGGTGCGTGATGCGAAGCGGCTCCGCGCGCAACCGATGAGAAATCGAATGTCGTTGACACCTGATCCCGATAAATCGAGTAGAACACGGGAATCGGCGAGTTCGGCACACAGCTGAGCTCGCCGACGCCGTTCCGCATGCTCATCGCCAGTCTGCTCGCCGCCACCGAATCGGCCATCGGGCCGACGTTGGCCGTCATCGTCGGCGTCGGCATGGCTGCGCAATGGCTCGCGTGGCGCACCCAGATCCCGTCGATCATCCTGTTGCTGGTCGCCGGACTCCTCCTCGGTCCTGTGTCGGGCGTCATCGATCCCGACGAGTTCCTCGGGAGCACACTGTTCCCGATCGTGTCGATCTCGGTGGCCCTGATCCTCTTCGAAGGCGGCCTCGATCTGCCGCCACGCGAGCTGCGTGCCACCGGCACGGTCGTGCGACGGCTGATCAGCGTCGGTGCGATCATCACGTTCTTCGTCGCTGTATGGGGCGCCGAGCAGCTTTTCGACGTGAGCCGGGGCGCCGCGTCCGTGATGGCGGCCGTGCTGGTCGTGACCGGCCCCACCGTGGTCGGACCGCTCTTGCGATTCGTGCGTCCGAGCGGCAGAACCGGGCCGATCCTTCGTGCCGAGGGCATCCTGATCGACCCGATCGGAGCGACGGCATCACTCGTTGCGTTCGAGGCCGCACTCACCAATCAGCCGGGCGAGGCGCTCACGACGGTGCTCGGCGTGATCGGGCTGACCCTGGTCGCTGGGTTCGGTATCGGCATGCTGCTGGCGTGGGTCATCGACCATGCGTTGCGTCGGTTCCTCATCCCCGACCACCTCGGCAACCCGATCGCGTTGGCCGTCGTGGTCGTCGCCTTCGTGATCAGCAACGAGGTCCAGGAGGAAGCCGGGCTGTTGACGGTGACCGTGATGGGGATCTGGCTCGCCCGCCGAGACTCAGCGGCGGTCCGCCAACTGCTCGAGTTCAACGAGAGCCTTCGCACCCTGCTGATCTCGGCGCTGTTCATCCTGCTCGCCGCCCGGATCGAGACCGACCAGCTGCAGGACATCCTGCTTCCATCGCTCACCTTCCTCGCGCTGCTGGTGTTCGTCGCCCGACCGCTCGCCGTCGTCGTTTGCACGTTCCGCACCCAGCTCAGTTGGCGAGAGCGGGTGTTCCTGATGACGATGGCACCTCGCGGCATCGTCGCCGCCGCCGTGTCCGCGATCTTCGCGCTCCGGTTGGAGGAGGAGGAGGTGCGTGGAGCGGAACTGATCGTTCCGGTCATCTTCCTGATCATCATCGGCACGATCGTGGTGTACGGACTCGTCGCGGGCCCGGCGGCACGGAAGCTCGGTCTCGCCGAGGCACGCGCCAACGGTGTGCTGATCGTGGGCGCTCACGCAACCGGGCGCGGCCTGGCCAAGGCGCTCAGCGAGCTGGGCGTCAAGTCGATGCTCGTCGACACCGACCCGTACAACGTGACTCGCTCGGTGGCGCTCGGCCTGCCGGCGCGTCGGCTGAGCGTGCTCACCGAAGAGGCCGCCCACGAGCTCGATCTCCGGGGCATCGGCCGGATCCTGGCACTCACCTCCAACGACGAGGTCAACGCCTTGGCGACCACTCGGTTCTCGCGGCAGTTCGGCCGGCGCGAGACGTTCCAGCTCGCGCCTTCGGAGAAGCGTCGCAACGGTGCTCTCCCCGAGGAGCTCCTCGGCCGCATCGTCGGGATCGACGGGCTCGACTACAACACGCTCGACGAGCGTGCGCGCCAGGGCTGGCGCGTTCGTGCTGCGGGGGCCGACCCGTCGATCGCCGCGGCGACCGAGGGCGGCATGTACCTCCCGTTGGCCCGGGTGTTCGAGGGCCAGCTCAGTTTCATCTGCCGCAACGATCCGGTCCCGACCCAGGGCACGGTCATCGGTCTCGCCGCGCCGTCCGTCCAGAAGGAGCTCGACCGGGCGCTCGAACCCGCCGAGTCGTGACTGCGCCGATGCAACGAACACGGTGAACGCACAGACGGTCGATCATCTTTTCGTCTACGGGACGTTGCGGCCCGGTGATGTGAGATGGTCGTTCCTCGAGCCGTTCGCCGCCGACGGCGGCATCGACGACACCGCGTCCGGGGCGCTCTTCGACACCGGGCTCGACTATCCCGCAGCGGTCTTCGGCACGTCGGCGACGATCGTCGGTCGGACGTACCGGCTGCGACGCGATCGGCTCGCCGAGGCGCTCGTCGTGCTCGACGAGGAGGAAGACACCGTTCGCGGCCTCTACCGGAGGGTCGAGATCACGACCGGCCGGGGCCTGCGCGCCTGGGCCTACGAGTACGGCGACGGTCTGACGTTGACGCCGATCGAGAGCGGGGACTGGTTCCGTCGATGACCTCGACCGACGCGAACTCGATCGCCCCCGAACTTCACCAGAACTCGCGGGCGATCGTGAAGGCGGCCGTGATGTGGGCGTCGATCTCGCCCTCGCCGAGGGTCGGGCCGAGCTCGACGGTGATGCCGACGCCCTCGTCTGCGATGACCGTCCGCGACCATTGCGAGGCCGTGCCGGTGTACGTGCCACCGGTGATGTCGACGACCGGCAGGCCCGATACCTCGGCGTAACGGGTCCGGATCACGCCGCTGCGCCCGGAACCCGGCGCGATCCGGAACAGATCCTGGTGGTACCAGAGGATGAGATCCGGGCGAACGGCCGCGCCGAGCGCGACCATCGCCTGCGTCTCGGGCTCGCTGGCGGCAGCGGTGCCGCCGTACTGCCAGTCGCCGGGCGCACCGAGTGGGCCCCAGTTCTCCGGGAAGTTCCGGTTGAGATCGACGGCGTTCGCGTTCTGGCGATCGCTGCGCGCCTGGCCGTCAGGGTTCATCGAGCGGACGAGGAACATCTCGATCCCCTCGGGGACGGTCACGGTGCGGAGCCGATCGACGATCGCGACTCCGGCGTCCTCGTTCCCGTGGATCACGCCCACCACGAGCATGCGGGTGCCACCCGGTGTGCCGCGGCGGACGACGGTGATCGGTCGTCCCTCGACCGAACGGCCGATCTCGACCTCGGTGTCGAGGGGCAGCGCGTCGGCCTCCACCGGCGCCGTGCTGGTCATGGTGCTCGTGGACGTCGTGGGGATCGTGGTGGTCGTGGTCGACGTCGTGGTCGTGGTGGTGGTCGTGGTCGTGGTCGAGGTGGTGGTCGAGGTGGTGGTCGTGGTCGAGGTGGGGATCGTCGTGGGGTTCGAGGTCGTGGTCGAGGTCGTGGTCGAGGTCGTCGTCGGTGCGAGGGTCGTCGTCGTCCCAGGTGTGGTCGTGGTCCCCGGCATCGTCGATGACGACGACGAGGCCGACGACGAGCACGCGGCCGGCACGATGCAGGCTGCCGGCAAGATGCACGCTGCGAGGAGCCGTCGAAATCGAATCAGCGGTCGCATCTCACTCTCGCCCGGCGTGAGCATCGAGCAGGTCGGCGACCGCGGCCGTGATCCGTCGTGCGGTCGGGAGGTGGAGGTACTCGTTCGGTCCGTGGGCGTTGGCGTCTGGTCCGAGCACGCCGGTGATGACGAACTGGGCGTCGGGGAACCCGGCGCCGAGCATGCCCATGAACGGGATCGATCCACCTTCGCCGAACAGGCGGGCGGGTTGCCCGAACGCACTGGCCGATGCCCGGTCGAGGGCGGCGTCGAGCCACGGGGCGAGCGACGGTGCGTTCCAGCCAGGCGCCGACTCGACCGGGGAGAGGCTGACCCGCGCCCCGTACGGCGGGTCGGAGCAGAGCGCCCGCTCCAGTTGGCCGGCCGCTGATCCCGGGTCGGACGTCGGCGGGATTCGCAGCGACAGCTTGAGCGACGTCGATGGGCGCAGAACATTGCCCGCCCGCGCGGTCGGCGGCAACCCATCGGCCCCCACCACGCTGAGCGACGCCCGCCACGTCCGTGCGAGGAGTTGTTCGGTCGGGTCGGTCGATGTCGGTCCGGCGCCCGGCACGAAGGGGTAGTGGGCGGCGACCGGGCCGATCTCGGCGGCTGTCGCCGCGGCTTGCGCAAGGCGGTCGCCGGGAATCCGGACGTCGCATGCGTCGAGCAGGACGCGCCCGTCGACCTCGTCCTCGATGCGGGAGAGCAGCGAACGCGCGATCCGGAAGGTCGAGGGCACCATGCCGCCCACGTCGCCGGAGTGCAGTCCGTCGGTGACGATGTCGACGGTCAGCGTCGTGGTCACCATCCCGCGCAGGGACGTGGTGACCCACAGTCGGTCGTAGTCGATGCATCCGGAGTCGAGGCAGACGACCAGGCTGGGGGTACCGATCCGATCCGCCAGCGCGTCGACGTGGGCCGGGAGGTCGGGCGACCCGGATTCCTCGCTGGCTTCGATCAGCACGAGGCATCGGGCGTGCGCGCCGCCGGCGGCGTGGACGGCCTCGATCGCGGTCAGGCTGGCGAACACCGAGTAGCCGTCGTCGGCGCCGCCCCGGCCGTACAGACGATCGCCGCGCAGCACCGGCTTCCAGGGGCCGAACCCCTCCCACCATCCGTCCATCTCGGGTTGCTTGTCGAGATGGCCGTAGAGCAGGACGGTGTCGTTCGGATCGGCGCCGGCTGTCGGCGGCACCTCCACGACGATGACGGGCGAACGACCGGGCAACTCGTGGACCTCGACGGTGGCACCGGGGATCGGACGCGAGCGACACCAGTCGCGCACCAACTCGACGGCGCGCCACATGTGACCGTGCTCATGCCAGGCTGGGTCGAAGGCGGCGCTCACGTTGGGAATCGCGATGTAGTCCCGCAGCACGGGGATGATCTCGTCCCACCTGTGCTCCACGTGGTCGGTTGCAGCGGCGGTGAGCGGCATGTGGCCACACGGTAACGACCGAGCAACGGCCACGGTGCGCGAGGCTGAGAGGATGCGATCGACGATCGGTCTCGTGCTGGGTGTGGTCGCGCTCGCCGGAGCGTGCTCGCGGCCACCCACCGAGGCCGCCTCGAACGCAGCGGCTCCGCCGACGGTCACCAGTCCGTCGCCGTTCGGCACCGACGCCACGACCGTCGTCACCACCACAACTCCTCCGTCGCGGCCCGATCCCTCGACGACACGACCCTCGACGACACGACCCTCGACGACACGACCCTCGACGACGTCAGCGACGGCCACGTCAGCGACGACCACGTCGGCGACGACCGAGGCTCCGTGGCCCCGGACGATCACGATGGCGTTCAGTGGCGACACCTTGCCGCACAGTCCCCTGTGGCGCCGGGCCGCCGAGAACGCGGCGGCCGACGGCAGAGCCGGATACGACTTCGGCCCCATGCTCTCCGGGCTGGCGCCGTTGCTCGACTCGGTCGACATGGCCGTCTGCCACCTGGAGACGCCGATCGCGCCGATCGGCGAGGAGTTGACGACGAGCCCGTTCTACGGCGTTCCGGCCGAGATCGTGGACGCGATCGCCGACGCCGGTTACGACCGCTGTTCCACCGCCAGCAACCATACGGCCGACCGCGGCGGAGCGGGGATCGACCGGACGGTCGCGGTGTTGGAGTCACGCGGGCTCGACCAATCGGGGATGGCGCGCACCCCGTCCGAGATCGAGCCGACGGTCGTCGACGTCGACGGAGTCGCGATCTCGCACCTGTCGTACACCTGGAGCTACAACGGGCTGTCGCTCCCGGACGGCGAGGAGTGGCGGTCCGCGCTGATCGACCCACCTCGGATCATCGCCGACGCACGTCGAGCGCGCGCCGAGGGCGCCGACGTGGTGATCGTCAGCCTTCACTGGGGCGCCGAGGGCGTGCACGAGCCGACGCGGTACCAGCGCGAGGTCGCCGATGCGATCACGACCGATGGCGAGATCGACCTCGTGGTCGGCCATCACGCCCACGTCCTCCAGCCGATCGAGCGGGTCAACGGCACATGGGTCTTGTACGGGCTCGGCAACATCTTGTCGAACCTGCCGACATCGAGTCGGTGGCCGGCCGCGACGCAGGACGCCGCAGTGGCCGTCGTCGCAGCGACGGTCGACGAGGATGGGCTCGTCAGCCTGGGCCGACCGACGATCCATCCGACGTGGGTCGACCGGGAGGGCGGCTGGGTGGTGCGCATCGTTGCCGACGAGCTCGTACGAGGCGACATCGGGACCGGCCAGCGGGATCGACTCGAGCAGTCGCTCGCACGGACCAGCGCGATCCTCGGCGATTTCCTCCCGTCCCAGTTCGCTGCGCCGGTCGTCGCGACCGGATGAACGTCGCGGTCAGCGGTGTGCGAACGGTCGGTTGGGCGTTGGTGCTCACGCCGATCCGCCTGCTCGCCGCCCTCGTCATCGCGCCCGCGACGCACTGCCCGGCTTGACCTGTAAGCGTTTTCATGAAAAGGTTGTCCGGCGCGGACCGAACGTCCGCGGGCAGTATCAGTCAGCGTTCAGCTACAGTGAACGACTCAGTGAACACACTCGGGACGACCACCGCGGTCGTCCCTGCTCAAGGGGAGAACCTATGACATCACGCCGGATCAAGCTGCTTGCTCCGCTGCTCGCCTTCTCGGTGGTCGCAGCGGCGTGCGGTGGCGACGACGACACCGCAGAACCCGCGGCCGACGAGCCAGCGGCCGAAGAGCCCGCGGCCGACGAGCCCGCGGCCGAAGAGCCCGCCGACATGGAGGAGCCGGCCGACATGGAGGAGCCGGCCGACGAGCCCGCCCCCGAAGCGTCCGGCGAGGGAATCACGATCACCGGTCCCGAACGCGACGAGTCCGAAGCCGGCGCACTCCAGCAGGTGCTCGGTGAGTGGGGCGCCGCCAACGGCATCGAGGTGACCTACATCGGCGACGCCGACTGGGAAGCCAACATCAACACCCAGGTCCAGGGCGGCAACCCGCCCGATGCCTCCGTCTTCCCGCAGCCCGGCAAGCTCGCCGACTTCGCCCGTGACGGCTTCGTCGTCCCGCTCAACGACGCCGCCGCAGCCGAGTCGCAGGCCAACTGGCCGGCGTCGTGGAACGAGTTCGGCATCGTCGAAGGCGTCCAGTACGGCGCCCCGGCCAAGGCCGACCTGAAGTCGCTCGTGTGGTACCAGCCCGCTCGCTTCGAGGCCGCCGGTTACGCCGTGCCCACGACCTTCGACGAGTTCACCGCCCTGGTGGCCGAGATGTCCGCCGCCGGCGGTCCGAAGCCGCTCTGCGTCGGGATCGAGTCGGGCCAGGCGACCGGTTGGACCTACACCGACTGGGTCGAGGACATGGTGCTGCGCCAGCACGGTCCCGACGTCTACGACCAGTGGGTCACACACGAGATCCCGTTCAACGACGAGCGCATCGTCCAGTCGATGCAGACCGTGCTCGACCTCTGGACCGAGGACAACGTCTTCGCCAGCTCCGGCACGATCGCCGCGACGGCGTTCCAGGACAACGGCCAGCCGCTCGTCGACGGTGACTGCTACATGCACCGCCAGGCGTCGTTCTACTCGGCCTTCATCCCCGAGGGCACGCCCTTCGCCGATGGCTCAGAAGAAGCGGTCGACGTGTTCTACTTCCCCGACATCAACGGCGACAAGCCGGTGCTCGGTGCGGGTGTGCTCGTCGCAGCGTTCAACGAGCGTCCCGAAGTGCACGAGATGATCGCCTACATGACGTCGGCCGAGTTCGCTGAGAAGCGTCAGGTGGCGCAGGCCGGTCTGAAGGGCGGCGGCACGGCACTCTCGGGCTACCTGTCCGCCAACCCCGACGTCGATCCGTCGGTCTTCCAGCCGCTCGAGCAGTCGTTCCTCGAGATCCTGGCGACCGCCGACATCGTCCGTTTCGACGCATCCGACCTGATGCCCGCCGACGTCGGCGCAGGCACCTTCTGGACGCAGGGTACGTCTGCCGTCAACGGCGACGTGACCGCGCAGGAAGCTGCCGACGCCATCGAGGCGTCGTGGCCGGGCTGATCGGTTAGCACCAACCACATCGGTCACATCAGGTGACTCGGACGGGGCACTGGCACTGCGGTGTCGGTGCCCCGTCGCAATTTCGGCTATACAAGCCGTTCGGGGAAAGACAGGGGAAAGACAAACGTGAGGGGGTACACACGTGAGTGACGTCGTGAGCAAGGTCGGTAGCACCTTGATCACCGTGATCATCGCGGTGGCCGGCAGCGCCGGCGTCTGGGTCGGCGCCAACCTGTTGTTCAATCAGGTCCGTCAACACTGGAACCGGTTCAGCGCGATCGCCTATGGCGCTTGCGGCTTCGTGGTCGGTGCGGTGATCAGCGGCAACAGACTGGTCGAGGGTTCGGGGGAAGGCGATGGTGCGCTCGCCGAGTTCGCATCGTGGGTGTGGTTCCCGCTCGTCGCGGCGGTGGCGGCGGCCGTGATCGGGCTCATGCTCGCCGTGAACGATGCGCCGCCGATGCGCTACGCGATCGGAGCGGGCGGCCTCGGTGGACTCGGGCTCGTCGTGGGCATTCTGCTCCGATCCGAGTGGCGCCCCGAGGTGGCGATCGGTGCCCTGCTCGGATGGACTGTCGCCCTGGCCGTGATCGGTGCCGGCCTCTCGGTGCTGCGTTCCCGTCCCCCGGTCTTCGGCGCGCTCGTCGGCGCCGCGATCGGTTGGATCATCGGAGCGTTCGGTGCCCCCGACCTCGGCACTGGCAGTGCGGGCTGGACGATCCTCGCCTGCATCGTGCCGCCGGCCCTGATCGGCGTGAGGATCGCGCTCAACACCAACCCCGACCTCCAGCGACGCGGTCTCATCGACCAGAAGTCGCGTGCAGTGATCTTCCTGGGACCGGCCCTGCTCTTCATCTTCGCAACGCTCGTCATCCCGGCGATCCGCACGATCTACCTCTCGTTCCTCGACGACCGCGCCGAGGACTACGTCGGCATCGACAACTATCAACAGACGTTCACCGATCCGGTGAGCTGGGACACCGCCAACTGGACCGACATGTTCACCAGTGCGCCGTTCCTGATCGGTGTCGGACTGCTGATCGTGTTCGCGGTCCTCGGCGTCAAGGGCCGCCAGCTCACCGGCAAGCTGGTCGAGCTCGGCAGCCCGAGCATGGGTCCGCTCGTCGTCGGTGGTCTGTTCGTCGCGTTCGGTGTGTTCACCGCGCTGCGGGGCACGATCATCAACAACCTCTGGTGGGTGATCGTCGTGACCTCGTTCTCGACCGGTCTCGGGCTGGCGGTCGCAGTGCTGGCCGACAACGCCAAGTTCGAACGCGTCGCCAAGTCGATCATCTTCATGCCGATGGCGATCTCGCTGGTCGGCGCATCGGTGATCTGGCGATTCATGTACGTCGCCCGCGACAACAGCAAGGAGCAGACCGGCGTCATGAACGCCATGTGGGTCGGCCTCGGCCGGCTGTCGACCGGCCAGGACGTAGCGCCGACAGCGATCCTCGCTCTGCTGATCCTCGGTGGTCTCGCCGCCGCCATCAACTACGCCACCAAACGCGACTGGACCCGCACGATCGCTGCGGTCGTGATCACGCCGATCGTGGTGATCCTCGTGAACGTTGCCTGGAACGGTCTGAGCGCCGACGCCGTCCGCGTCATCGTCGGCCTGATCATCACCGCAGCGTTCGTCGGCGTGCTGATCCTCGTCGCGCAAGCGTTCGTCGGACAGAACTACGGCCGGGCAGTGGGGCCCGCCGTCGTCGCCGTCCTGCTCGGATGGTTCCTCATCCGCTACTGGGCGATCGTCGGTACCGGCGTCGGCGGCCACCGTGTCGACGAGGAGACCGGAACGGTCATCAGCGGCCAGGCCGTCAACTTCGTCCAGGACGGTCCGTACAACAACTTCTGGCTGATGGTCGTGCTGATCTGGATCCAGACCGGATTCGCGATGGTGATCCTGTCGGCGGCGATCAAGGCGGTGCCGACCGAGTACATCGAAGCGGCCCGCGTCGACGGAGCCACGGGTTCGCAGATCTTCTGGAGGATCACGCTCCCCCAGATCGGCACGACGATCGGCGTCGTCGTCACGACCCTGATCGTGCTGGTCATGAAGGTCTACGACATCGTGAAGGTGATGACCAACGGCAACTTCGGCACCCAGGTGCTCGCCAACGACATGTTCCAACAGGCCTTCCAGTTCAACAACGTCGGACGAGGGGCTTCACTGGCAGTCCTGATCCTCGTGTCGGTGCTACCGGTCATGGTCTTCAATATCCGCCGCATGCAGAAGGAGCTGTGAGATGAGCACGATGACTCCTGTCACCACCGATCCCGGCGACGTCAGCGCCGGGGCCCTCGGCGGCAACGGCATCACCGATCGCCTCTACGGGCTCCTCCGTGCGATCCCTGCTTCGGTGTTGTGGTTGATCGTCGTCATCTGGAGCCTCCCGACGGTCGGTCTGTTCGTCAACGGGTGGCGCAACCGTGACGCCCAACGTGCCACCGGCTGGTGGACCGTCAAGCCGAGCGAGCTCACGTTCAGCAACTACGACGACGTGTTCGGCGCGAGCTCGACGACGAGCCTCGGCGACTCGCTGTTGAACTCCTTCGCGATCGCGATCCCCGCCACGATCATCCCGATCGCGGTCGCGGCGTTCGCCGCGTACGCGTTCGCCTGGATCGACTTCAAGGGTCGCAAGCCGCTGTTCATCGCCACGGTGGCATTGCTCGCGATCCCGCTCCAGGTGGCGCTGATCCCCTTGCTCCAGCTGTACGTCGGAGGCGCGCACTACACCCTCCCGTGGCTCGACAAGACGATCACCATCATCCCCGACTGGGATCTCAACGGCACGGCCGCCTCGGTCTGGCTGACCCACACCGGGTTCGCACTACCGTTCGCGATCTTCCTGTTGCACAACTACGTGTCGGGTCTGCCACGAGACGTGTTCGAGGCGGCCCGCATCGACGGCGCCGACCACTTCACGATCTTCTGGCGTCTCGTGCTGCCGCTGTCGGTTCCGGTGTTGGCCGCGTTCGCGATCTTCCAGTTCCTGTGGACCTGGAACGACTTCCTGATCGCGAACACGATGGTCGGCACCAATCCGGATGCGATCCCGACGACGATCCTCATCGCCAACCTCGCCGGCGACTTCGGTCGCAACGAGAACGTCTTGCCGGCTGCCGGGTTCGTCCAGGCGTTCGTTCCGCTGGTGGTCTTCTTCGCACTCCAGCGATTCTTCGTACGAGGGATCCTGGCCGGCTCCGTCAAGGGGTGATCACTCGGCCTCACTCGCTCGCTGCGCTCGCTCCGTTCTGTCCGAACGGGCGCAGCGGGCGTTGAGCGAGTGTGGACCGGACGGTCGGAGCCTCCGTGGAGCGGACACGGCTGCGACACGACACCTCCACTCGCTCGGACCGGTGGAGCACGATCGGTCGACGGTTGGAGCGGAGCGGGAATCGTCCCCTCCTCGCCACACGTTCCCGGTCGCTAGCGTCCGAACCGTGACGTCTCCTCACCCAGCGTTCGACAACCGCGTCAGCCGCCATCTCGGGGTCGAGATCCCGATCGTGCAGGCACCGATGGGCTGGATCGCCCGCAGCCAGTTGGCCTCGGCGGTGTCGCGTGCGGGAGCCTGCGGCGTCATCGAGACCTCGTCGGGCGAACTCGATGCGGTCAAGGGTGAGATCGCCGCGATGCGCGACCTCACCGATCGGCCGTTCGGAGTCAACATCGCCCAGGCGTTCGTCCGAGATCCGGCGATCGCCGACTTCGTGATCGACCAGGGCGTGCTGTTCGTCACCACGTCGGCTGGTTCGCCGACGAAGTACACCTCACGTCTCAAGAGCGCTGGCCTGACGGTCTACCACGTCGTGCCGACGTTGGCAGCTGCCCTCAAGGCCGTCGACGCCGGCGTCGACGGACTCGTCGTCGAAGGTGGGGAAGGTGGCGGCTTCAAGAGTCCGACACCGGTGTCGACGATGGTGCTGCTGCCCCTCGTCCGATCCAAGGTCGACGTCCCGATCATCGCTGCCGGTGGCATCACCGACGGTGCGACGATGGCCGCGGCGTTCGCGCTCGGGGCCGAAGGCGTCCAGATGGGCACCCGGATGGTGTCGGCCGCCGAGTCGCCGATTCACGACAACTGGAAGCAGGCGATCGTCGATGCAGCCGAGACCGACACGCTCTTCCTGAACCAGCGTCACTCGCCGGCCCTCCGCGCGTTGAGGACCGAGCGCACCACCCGGCTCCTCGACGCCGAAGAGAACGTCTTCGGCGAGTTCGGGAATGCGAAGGCGCTCTACTTCGGTGGAGACATGGAGGCCGCCATCGCGCTCAGCGGGCAAGTGGCCGGTCGCATCGAGGCCGTCCGGCCCGTCGCCGAGATCATCGCCGACACGGTACGCGAGTTCGGCGAGACGGTCGCTCGACTCCAGGGCTGACCGGACGATGGAGTTCAACGGCCAGGAGCTCGTCGGGTATCTCGCTTCGGCGCTCGTGGTCATCTCGCTGGCGATGACCTCGGTCGTGCGACTCCGCGTGATCTCCCTCGCCGGATCGATCGCCTTCGTCGCCTACGGGTTGTTGATCGACTCGATCCCCATCATCGTCACCAACGCGTCGATCGCGGCCCTGAATATCTGGTTCCTGTCACGCGAGCTGGGTGGGCGACGTGACCTCGGGGCGACCGTCGTACCACCCGACTCGCCGTTCCTCGCCGACTTTCTCGCTCACCACGCCGGGGACATCCGCACCTTCCAACCAGAATGGGATCCGACTGCGTCGTCGGACTTTGCGCTCGTCCTGAACCGGGACGGGCTACCCGCCGGCGTGGTGCTCGGCAATCGACACGAGGATCGCCTCGACGTCACCCTCGACTACGTGCTGCGCGCCTACCGCGATTCGCGTCTGGGACGCTGGCTGTACGGGCCCGGCTCCGGCGTGTTCCGGGAGGCCGGCTTCTCGCAGCTCTCCACCCCCGGGGGCAACGACGCCCATCGCGGCTACCTGCAGCGGGTCGGCTTCGAGTACGACCCACGATCGGCACGCTGGACGAAGCGCATCTAGACCGAGCGTCGGGCAGCGCCCGGGTCGGTTCGCCCGTCACCGGCCTCCGCGACCGCGGCGACCAAGATTCTGGGGCAGCCGAAGCGACCTCACCCGTGGCTTCGGCTTCCAGAAATCTCCGATCGATCGTGTGGGGCAGGCGGGACGACCATTTCGGTCGCTTCGGCTGCCACAGAATGGTCGAGCGGGAGGAGTGTTGTTTGTCAGCGACGGAGCCACGCCGAGAGCAATCGCGTGAGAAAGGGCATCAGCAGCCACGACAGGATGATCACGCCGACGATGTTGCTCAGCAACACCGACGGCACGAACGCCAGATCGGGCAGCAACCAGTTGCGCAGCGTGCCGAGCAGCAGCGCGGTCGGGAACAGGGCGATGAGGACGACGAGCGCCTGTTTCCAGCGTTTGACATCGGCGATGCCGACGTCGCCGAACCATCCGCCGAAGCCGCCGACGACGTTCAGCGTCCGGTCGCCTTCGATGAACTCGTCGATCTCGGCGAGGATCGTGCGCCGCTCGTCCGATTCCAGCCAGCGATCGAGATGCGGACGTGAGTCGAACGAGAACACCACGACCGTGTCGGACTGCACGCCGGCGACCGGTTCGAACAACTCGCTGCGCAAGAACCCCGGGAACGAGGACAACCGACCGACCAGACGTCCGTGGAGTTCGGCGTACCGATGCTCATTGCCCGGTGCGACCCGGAACGACGCGACCGCTGTCACCGGATCACCTTCCTCGGCCAACGCGAACACCTGCTTTCGCTCGCTGCCGAGCAGGAGGTGCTGGCCGTCGGCGACGATCGCATCGCGTTCGGGTGACGTGAGCCAACCATCGAGGCTCGCGGCGTCGCGGAATTGGTAGACGATCACCCATTCGCCGGGGTGGACATCGGTCGGTGGCTGCACATCGGATCGAACGTGACCCGGAGCGTTGCTCGCGGTCACAGCGAGCTTGCGGAGCCACCGCTCGAACTCGCGCTCGCGACCCGGGTGGGGTGTACGCGCCACGACCACCGTCGGCATGCTCCGGTCGGGTGTACCAGCCATCACCATGACGGTACCCGGGGCGCATCACTAGGGTCGCGACGTGGTGGAGATCGACAGCCTCGACGCCTGCCGGTCATGGATCGCCCTCGGTCCCGAGCGGCCACCGGCGGCCTTGCAGGCCCTCGACCTGCGCACCGTGGGCGGATTCGAGTCGGGTTCGTTCGACGGGTGCCTGTTCCTCTCGTGCGTGCTCACGCCGGCCCAGGCCGGCTTCCTCACCTCGACGGGGGCGACGGTGATCCGTGACGGTCCCGAGCGACCGTTCTCCGCCCATCGAGCGCAGCTGTACACGCCCGAGGAGCTGTTCGCCGGTTTCGATCCCACCGATCCAGCGGGATACGAGACCACCTTCGATGCCCTCGTGTACCGCCACTGGGTTGCGACCGGGCGTCAGTATCCGCCGATGATCGACGAGAGCCTGGCGCGCCGGCTCCACGATCACTCGATCTCCGATGCCCTCCAGGAGGAGCTCGCCGGACGACGGCCAGTGGCGATCATGGGTGGGCATGGACTCGAACGTGGCGACCCGCAGTACGCCTTAGTCGCTCGGATCGCGCGCCGCCTGACCCGGGCCGGGTATCTGATGCTGTCGGGGGGCGGTCCGGGTGCGATGGAGGCGACCCATCTCGGCGCCTGGATGGCACACCGCAACGACGCCGCTCTCGACGCCGCCGTGACCGTGCTGGCTCCCCGCCCCAGTGGAGCCCTCGCTGGCCGCGAGTTCGCCGATCGGGACTGGCTCCACCGAGCCTTCGCGGTGCGTGCCCGCTGGCCGATCGAGGGATCCACCGACGACTCGATCGGTATCCCGACCTGGATGTACGGACACGAACCGCCGGCGGCGTTCGCCACCAAGATCGCCAAGTATTTCGCCAACAGCGTCCGGGAGGAGGGGTTGTTGGCCGTCGCCACCCATGGCGTGATCTTCAGCCCGGGCAGCGCCGGAACCATCCAGGAGATCTTCCAGGACGCCGCGCAGAACCACTACACCAGCTTCGGCCCGCCGTCGCCGATGGTGTTGCTCGGGGTCGATCACTGGACCCGCCGACGTCCGGTGTGGCCGGTGCTGGAGGCGCTCGCCGACGGGCGTCAATACGGGGATCTGATCACGCTCACCGACGACGAGCACGAGGCGGTCGAACGAATTCTGCGCTACGAGCGGTGAGCGGAGCCGGAGCTCATCCGCGGGCGTCGTCGGCACGCTGCAGGCGCCCGTCGTCGGTGGTCGGGAGCCCGCTGAGCAGGAGTACCGACACGACACACGAGATCAGGCAGGCGAGGATCGTCCACCGATACGAATCGGTGCCGTCGATCAACCAGCCGGCGGCGGGAGGCCCGATCAGGCCGCCGAGTCCGGGACCCGTGTACAGCAACCCGAGGATCGACCCGAGCCCGGCGATGCCCATGCGGTCGGAGATCACGATCGGTCCGAGGGCGACGAATCCGCCGTAGCCGACACCGAGGACGAGGACGAAGACGACCAGCGCGACATACGACGATCCGGCGAACAACCACACGGCGAAGCTCACACCATGGATGACATAGCACGCCCGGTAGAGCCGGAAGGACCCGAACCCACGCACGAGTGAGCCGAACCCGATCCTCGAGAGCACGCTCGCGCCTCCGAGGACTCCGACGAGAACCGCTGCCTGCACCGATCCGATACCGCGTTCCTTGGCGTACTGACCGACGAACACGAACGGAACGAACAGCGCGAGACCGAGCGCGAACGCCGAGAGGTGGAGCCGGCGGAAGACCGGACTGCGCCACGCATCCGAGAACCGCGACGGTTGCGGAGAACCGTCGCCGGGCGGACGATCGGCCAATGGCACGCACACCAACAACACGAGCGCTCCGCCGGTGGCGAAGATCACGTACGTGTCGCGCCAGCCGTAGCGGTCGATCAGCGCCGCCGACAGCGGCGACATCACCATCGTGCCGACACCGATGCCGGCCACTGCGAGACCGACGGCGAGGGCCCGGTGGTGCAGGAACCACCCGCCGACCATCGCCACCATCGGGACGTACCCGCACGCGGCAGCGATACCGACGCCCGCCCCGTAGGTCACGTAGCCGACGCCGAGCGAATCGACCCGGCTCGTGAGGATCAGGCCGCCGAACATCGCCACCGCTCCGATCACGAGGACCAACCGCGGCCCGAACCGATCCATCAGGCGGCCGGTCACGATGCTCAGCCAGAAGAACGAGAAGGTGGTGATGCCGAAGATGACCGCTGTCTCGCCACTCGCCGACCCGAACTCCTCGCTCATCGACTCGAAGAAGGCGCCGAAGCTGTAGGCCGTGCCGAGGGTCACCGCCGACGACAGGAACGACGCCACGACCGTCAACCAGGCACGGCGGGAGTCGACACCAGCGTTCGGCACCCCACGGACAGTACGAGAACGACTCGAGCGATCGTGCGCTCAACCGCGAGATCATTCCCGCGTTCGTTGCAGGGCGCGGCGGATGCGCTGAGGGCTCACCGGGCCGACGACACCGACCGGTTGGGCGAACACGCTCATGCGGTGCTCCTCGAGCAGCCAGGCGACCTGCCGGATCTCGTCGGTGACGCGCTGGAGGCGCTCGGTGGCCGCCGCGTACTCGCGCTCGAGTGGACGCACCTCGCTCATTCGGCGCTGATCGCGACGAATGTCGCCGGCGAGATGGTCGAGCCGGTACTCGATCCCCCGGACGTAGCGATGGATGTCGGGCAGGCGGTCGGTGCCGGAACGCCGAACGAACCCGGGCGACACGAGCCGGGCGAGATGGGCCTCGGCGTCGGCCACGGTCGGCCGCAACGCGTCGGCGGTGAGGGCGGCGGTGCGGCGGCGCACGCGGTGTGCCGCGGCCACCACGTCGGCGGCGACGGCGAGCGCGTCGGCGGCGAGCTGCGGTGCATCGTCACGCACCGCACGTTCCAGACGTCCGAACTCGGCGTCGTCCCACGGGAGCTCGTACCGCGCCATGACCGCATCCACCGCCGCCTCGATGGAGTCCGCAGTGAGATCCACGAGCGTGACCGGGCCGGCCGCGACGGCGAGCTTGGCACGTTGGTCGAGCGTGCGCTCGATCTTCGCCGGCGTCGGCGCGGCGGCCATGAGGAGGAGCCGACGAACCCCACCGCGCATCGCGCGCTGCTGGAGCGCCTCGTTGTCGACGACTCTGAGGGCCACGCTGTCGCCGCGGTCGAGCAGGGTGGGGTAGGCGCGCACGACGTGACCGCCGGCCAGCTCGCGCTCGACCACCCGCTCGAGACGGCCGAGGTCCCAGCGCACGATGTCTCGGCGTTCCTCGACGGGCGACGCCTCGGCCAGCGCCGATCGGGCGGCGCCGGCTTGTCGTTTGCGTATCGCGACCAGGTCGTCTCCGGCGTCGACGACCGCTCCGTCACCGTCGACCACCACGATGTGGAGCCGGAGATGGTTCGGCAACCGCTCGTGATCGAAGTCGCCTGCGTTGATCGGACGACCCGAGACCTCGGTCAACGCTCGTGCGAGCGCATCGATCAGACGGCCCTCCGGCGCTCCGAGTCGGTCGAGGGCGGCTGCCGTCGTCTCGTTCATCGGGATGAGGTCGCGGCGGACGTCCTTGGGCAGCGACCGGACCAGGAGCGACACCAGCTCGCGCCGATAACCCGGTATCAGCCAGTCGAACCCCGAGTCGTCGAGCTGGTTGAGCGACGTGAGCGGTACGACGATCGTCGCGCCGTCGAGCGGCGTGTCGGGTTCGAACCGATACGAGATCCGATACTCGGCGTCGCCCTGCCACCACGTGTCGGGATAGTCGTCCAGCTCGATCCCGCGACGGTGAGCGAGCACGTCCGGCGAGAGATCGAGCAGCTCGGGATCGCGCTGTCGAGCACGCTTCCACCACCGGTCGAAGTGACGTGACGAGGTGACGTCGGAGCCGACGCGCTCGTCGTAGAACTCGAACAGCGCCTCGTCGTCGAGCAGATCGATCCGACGCACGCGGGCCTCCAGCAGCCGGACCCGCTCGACGAACCGGTCGTTCCGCTCGACGAAATCGTGGCGGGTCTGCCAGTCGCCGGCCACCAGGGCGTGCCGGATGAACATGTCACGTGCCAGATCCGGATCGACGCGACCGACGCCGACGGCGCGGTTCTGCACGATCGGGAGGCCATAGAGCGTGACCGTCTCGTTCACGACCGCTCGGCCCGTGCGGGCGTCCCACCAGGCATCGCCGTACGAACGCTTCGCCAGGTGCTCGGCCAGCGACTCGACCCAGTCGGGCTGGATCGCTGCGGCGCGGCGAGCCCACAGCCGGTTGGTCTCCACGAGCTCGGCCGCCATCACCCAGCGGGCTGGACGCTTCGTGAGCACCGATCCGGGAGCGATCGTGAAACGGGCGTCGCGGGCGCCGCGGAACTCACGCCCGTCGCCGTCGCGCACTCCGATCTGCGACAGCAGACCGGCAAGCACGGCCCGATGGACGTGGTCGGGATGAGCGTCGTCGACTCCGGGACGGATCTGCATCTGACCTGCGACCTGACGGAGTTGGCTGTAGAGGTCGCGCCACTCGCGTACGCGTAGGTAGTGCAGGAACTCGTCACGGCACATCCGCCGGAACTGGTTGCCCGACAGCGCTCGTTGGCGCTCGCGCAGATGATCCCAGAGCGCCACGATCGACAGCAGGTCCGAGTCCTCGACCGCGAACCGGCGATGCAGTTCGGCGGCTCGCTCCGGCGCGTCCTTCGGACGTTCGCGTACATCCTGGATCGAGAGGGCCGAAGCGATCACGAGCACCTCGCGGACGCATCCGAGCCGGTCCGCCTCGATCACCATGCGACCGAGTCGTGGATCGATCGGGAGCCGTGCGAGTCGACGGCCGATCTCGGTCAGATCGCGTGGTGCACCGATCCGACCCGGTGCGAGCGCGCCGAGCTCCTCGAGCAGCAGGTAGCCGTCCCGGATCGCTGCCGACTCCGGGGGCTCCACGAACGGGAACGCAGCGACATCGCCGAGCCCGATCGCGGTCATCTGCAAGATGACCGATGCGAGGTTGGTGCGCAGGATCTCCGGCTCGGTGAACTCTGGTCGCTGTTCGTAGTCTTCTTCGGTGAACAGACGGACGCAGATCCCTGGCGCCACACGTCCGCAGCGGCCGGCACGCTGATCGGCCGACGCCTGGGAAACCGGTTCGATCGGCAACCGCTGTACCTTCAGGCGCCGGCTGTATCGACTGATCCGGGCCGTGCCCGCATCGACGACGTAGCGCACCCCTGGCACCGTGATCGAGGTCTCCGCGACGTTCGTGGACAGGACGATTCGCCGACCGCGATGGGACTGGAAGATGCGATGTTGCTCCACCGACGACAAGCGTGCGTACAGCGGGAGCACCTCGGTGTCGCCGCGTTGCTCTTGGCGGAGCGCGTCTGCGATGTCGTGGATCTCACGTTCGCCGCTCAGGAAGACGAGCACGTCGCCCGGTCCTTCGTCTGCCAGCTCGTCGACGGCATCGATCACGGCGCGGACCTGGTCGCGACGATCGACCGGATCGTCGTCGTTGTCGGCGCCGTACGGTCGGTACCGCACCTCGACCGGAAACGTCCGTCCCTCGACGACGAAGACGGGAGCGGGAGTGCCGTCGGGACGGGCGAAGTGCTCGGCGAACCGCTCGGTGTCGATCGTGGCCGATGTCACGATCACCCTGAGATCGGGCCGCCTCGGAAGGAGCTGCTTGACATAGCCGAGGATGAAGTCGATGTTCAGGCTGCGTTCGTGCGCCTCGTCGATGATCAACGTGTCGTACCGACGCAGCATTCGGTCACGCTGGAGCTCGTTCAGCAGGATGCCGTCGGTCATGACGCGCAACAGGGTGCCCTCGCCGACCTGGTCGTTGAAGCGCACCGTGTAGCCGACCGCGCCGCCGATCGTGGTGCCGAGCTCTTCGGCGACCCGTTCGGCGACGGTGCGCGCTGCGACGCGGCGCGGCTGGGTGTGACCGATCATGCCCTCGACGCCGCGGCCCGCCTCGAGACACAGCTTCGGGAGCTGGGTGCTCTTGCCCGAACCGGTCTCACCTGCCACGACCACCACCTGGTGCTCTCGGATCGCTGCGACCAGTTCGCCGTGGCGTTCGGCGATCGGGAGCGTCGACGGGATCTCGATCGGCGCCTGCGCGACCAGCCCTTGCATGACCGACGCCCGCGCATCACGAGCGCGTGCGCGCACCAGCTCGCGGTCGGTATCACGTTCCTGATCGGAACGTCGCTGGCGGCGAGGCGAGGACGGCATCGGAAGTCCAGAGTCGCACGCCGTGGCGCACTCCCCACCACGATTTCTACCGGCGTTCGGGTCAGGTCGTGTGGCGCGACAGCCAGCCGACCACGGCCGCTGCGACCTGTTCCGGCCGCTCGGGCAGCAGGGAGTGGCCCGCATCGGCGATGGTGACCAACTCAGCCCGATCCCCGAGTCGGTCGACGATCGCCTCGGCGTTCGCGGCGACGGCGATCGCGTCGTCCGCTGGCTGGACGACGAGAACGGGTGCACGTCCCGCTTCACGCCAGTGCTCGACCGGCTGCGACCGTGTCGCGTGGCCTTGGTGGAACGCCGCGAACGGCGACCAACCGTCGTCCCAGACGCTCGCGTCGTTGGCCGGCGAGAAGAAGGCAACGCGGACGTTGTCGAGGTGCTCGTCGGAGGTCAACGATGGGTCGAACACGCTCCTCAGCGCCCGGGCCGCAGCCGTCGACGGCTCCACCGTGCCCCCGCATGCGAGCAGGACGACGCCGCGGACGTGCTCCGGGAAGTCGGTGGCCGTCATCCGTGCAACTCGGTTCCCGAACGCGTGGCCGATCACGACGGCTCGCGGGTCGCCGGCGGCGCAGGCGTCGATGACGGCGGCGACATCGGCAGCCAACGTCGCCATCGAGACGCCCTCCACGGGCGCCGTCGTTGCGCCGATACCTCGCGGCTCCGGGCACGCCGTTCGATGGCCCGCCTCAGCGAGCCGCGTCGCCAGGTCGTCGAAATCCGCGGCACCCCGCCCGAGCGACGGTACGAGGACAACCAGTGGGCCGTCGCCGCGAAGTCGGACTGCGATCGAGCCGTCGCCGACATCGATGTGCACCGTGCACGTCTGCATCGTCCAGACCGTACGGCACCGGTCGCATTCACCGGCAGACTGAGTCGATGGCGACGATCGATCGTGACCTGCGATCCCGTCTGATCGCATTCGCGCCCGACGAGTTCACACGCCTGTCGAAGGTCGAGAGCGAGCAGTTCTGCGAGCACGGCGTACGGCTGATCGAGCGGACACGGTGGGAGGGCGCCCGCGGTGTCGACGTGTCCGACGAGATGGTGCTCACCGTCGCCGCACACGCCGCGCTGCTCGCCGCGGGTTTCGAAGGTCGAACGCAGCCGTTCCTGAACGTTGCGACGGTGGTGTTCCACGGTCGCACCATCGTCACGCGGGGCGCCCGGCCGGGACCCGTGAGTGGGGTGTACACGTCGGGCCCGCAGTACTTGGCCGGGCAGTCGGGTCACGGACGCGGACCCGTCCTGCTCGACTGGAGGACGGTCCAGCGTGAGGTCGGCGACCCGGAGCGGGGCGTCAACGTCGTCTACCACGAGTTCGCCCACAAGCTCGACCAGCTCGACGGCGCTGCGGACGGGATGCCCCCGCTGCCCAGCAGCGACGCGCGGGCGGCGTGGACGCAGACGATCGGCACCAACTTCCGGCGACTCCGACGCCGAGGCGGTGACGGACTCGTGCGCGCCTACGCGGCGACGAACCCGGCGGAGTACTTCGCGGTGACGACGGAGCTGTTCTTCACCCGGTCGACGGAGATGCGCGACCGCCTACCTCGTGTGTACCAGCGACTCGCCGACTTCTACCATCAGGATCCGGCCGCACGCCGCTGATGGCCGGCCCCGGGTCGTTGTCTACGCTGACGACGTCACGTCTGGGGGGAACGATGAGCTACGAAACCGGAACGTCCGAACTGCCGCCCGTCACCGATTGGGTCAACGACTGGGACTGGCTCGACGACCAGTGGGGCGAGAACGCGATCGAGATCTGGAACTCGGTCCGCGAGGTGTGTCCGGTTGCCACCACGGAGCGGTACGGCCGAGCCCATATGCCGGTGACGATGGAGGCGATCCAGGAGATCGCGCACGACACCGAGCACTTCTCCTCGATCTTCGTGAACGTCGCCCGCCCCGATGCGCCGCGCCGGCCGGCGCCACCGATCACATCCGATCCGCCGGAACATCACGGGCACCGTCGGCTCCTGCTGCCATCGTTCAGCCCGAAGAGGATCGCTCCGATGGAGGACGACCTCCGTCAGTTCTGCCGATCGCTGATCGCCGAGCTCGACGGCGCCACCCACGCAGACGCAGCCGAGCAGTACGTCCAGCACATCCCGGTGCACGGGATCTGTCAGTTGCTCGGCGTGCCCGAGTCCGACGCCGACATGTTCCGTGACTGGATCTACCGGAACTTCCAGCTCGCACCCCGCGACAACGCCGTCCGCGTGCAGGTCGCCCAGGAGATGCAGGCGTACAACACCAGGATGCTCGAGCTGCGCCTCGCCGAACCGAAAGACGATCTGCTCACCCTGATCGCACACGCCGAGATCGACGGGGAACCGGTCGACATGGAGCTCAAGACCGGCTACGTGAGCTTGATGATCATCGCCGGCATCGATACCACCTGGAGCGCGATCGGCTCGGGCCTGTGGCACCTCGCGCAGCACGCCGATCAGCGCGCGGCGCTGGTGGCGGCCGACGACGACGACCTGCTCTGGCAAACCGGCACCGAGGAGATCCTGCGCTACTACGCCCCGGTCACGATGGGGCGCAGGGTGATCGAGGACACCGAGGTGGCGGGATGCCCCGTCCACGCCGGCGATCAGACACTCGTCACGTTTCCGGCGGCGAACCACGACCCGACGGCGTTCGAGAACGCCCACGAGTTCCAGCTCGATCGTGCCAAGAACCGCCACGTCGCGTTCGGGCTCGGGATCCACCGCTGCCTGGGATCGAACCTGGCTCGCCTGGAGTTGCTCGTGGCCACCCAGGAGTGGCTCCGCGCCTTCCCGGACTACGAGCTCGACCCCGACCGGAAGACCGCGTGGGCCAACGGCCAGGTGCGCGGGCCGCGGCACCTCCCCGTCCTCCTCAATCGCTGAGTCGCGACGACCGACAAGGAGACCACCATGCGAGCTGCCGTTCTCGAGACGCTGCCCGGCGAGCTGATCATCGACGATCTGACGCTGACCGACCCCGGCCCCGACGAGGTGCTCGTCCGAACTGCCGCCTGCGGCCTCTGTCACAGCGACCTGCACGTCATCGAGGGCAAGCTGCCGATGCCGCCGCCCGTGCTGCTCGGACACGAGGCCGCCGGCATCGTCCAGGCCGTCGGCGACCGTGTCACCGAGTTCGCGCCCGGCGACCATGTCGTCGGCTGTCTGAACGTGCACTGCAACGAGTGCCGTCAGTGCACGGCCGGTCGATCCTTCCTCTGCGAGCGGAGGCGCGAGCTGACGTTCCGCGCCGACGGCACGTCGCGCGTCCGTCGCGGCGATCAGCAGATCACTCAGATGTCCGGCCTTGGCGGATTCGCCGAGGAGATGCTCGTCCACCGCAACGGCATCGTGAAGGTGCCCGACGAGCTCCCGCTCCACCTCGGCGCCCTGCTCGGATGCGCGGTGATCACCGGCGTCGGAGCCGTCTTCAACACCGCGCGGGTGCAGGCCGGCTCCACGGTCGCCGTGATCGGCGTGGGCGGAATCGGACTCAACGTGGTGCAGGGCGCATATCTCGCAGGCGCGGCGAAGATCATCGCCGTCGATCTGAACACCGAGAAGCTCGCCCTCGCGACGACCTTCGGCGCGACCGATGTCGTGAACGGCTCGGAGTCCGACGCCGTTGCCACGGTCGTCGAGATGTCGGCTGGAGGGGTCGACGCGGCCTTCGAGGCGATCGGTCTCCCTGCGACCGCGAACCAGGCCGTCCGGATGGTCCGCCCCGGCGCCACCGCTTATCTGGTCGGCCTGCCACCGGCCGGCGCCGACATCGGGATCCCGGGCACCCAAGTGGTCCTCCAGTCCCGCGGGGTCCAGGGTGTGTTCATGGGCTCGAACCACTTCAAGCGTGACATTCCCATGCTCGCCGACCTGTACCTCCAGGGTCGGTTGAAGCTCGACGAGCTCGTCGCCGCCCAGATCACCCTGGACGAGGTCAACGAGGGCTACGACGCGATGCGACGTGGCACCGAGGCGCGTAGCGTCATCGTCTTCTGAACGCGAGCGCGGACCGGGTTTCAGTCGCCGGTGAAGGTCGGGGCGCGCTTCTCGGCGAACGCTGCGATTCCTTCTCGTCCGTCGTGACGACCCATCGATTCGGCGATCACGATGCCCTCGTACTCGCCTGCAGCCGGGAGTGACGCCTCGTAACCGTGGTAGACGACACGCTTCGCGTGGCCGGTCGCCCACGCGGGGCCGTCGGCCAGTCGTTGGGCGAGCTCGGCGACAGCGGTGTCGACTTCGTCGTCAGGCACGACCCGATTCACGAGTCCCCACGCCTCTGCTTCGCCAGCGCTGAGCACTCGGTTGGTGAGCGTGAGATCGAGCATCCGACGCAGGCCGATGTGGCGGGCGACGAAGTACGACGAAGTGCCGTCGGGTGTCACTCCGGCACGGGTGTAGGCCATCGTGTACTTGGCCGACTCGCCCGACACAACGAGGTCGAACGCGCTCATCAGCGACAACCCGGCTCCCCCTGCCGCACCACGCACGCCGGCCACGAACGGCTTCGGGATGGAGTTCATCTTGTAGATCGCGCCGTGGTAGTCGACCAGCATGTCGGAGGCGAGACCGGGCACGTCGGCACCAGCCTCGTGGAAGAGCTTCAGGTCGCCGCCTGCGCAGAACACCTTGCCCTCGGCGGTCACCGAGACGGCCTTGACAGCGTCGTCGAACTCGATCGCGACCATCACCGAGCGAAGGTCGGCGGAGAAGGCCGGGTTGACGGCGTTGGCGCCCTCGGGCCGGGTGAACCGGACGTGGGCCACCCGGTCGCGCACCTCGTAGGACATCGTCGTCAGCTCCATGGCGGCAACCCTACGAGGACTTGCCACGGGGGTTCGGGTCGGGTGGCGCCCGGTGATGCAGTGTCGGCTCGAGAGGTGGTGCACGTCGGCCCGCCGTGGTATTGTTTGCGGACGCAACTAAGGAGTTTCCGACATGAGCGACGCAACCGAACAACGAGTGCCGTGGCAGGGCCTGAACCACCTCGCCCTGATCACCAACGACATGGACGCCACGGTGCGCTTCTGGCACGGCGTGGTCGGCGCGCCGCTGATCGCCACGATCGGCACCGAGACGTTCCGCCACTACTTCTTCGGCTTCGGCCCCCAGAGCTCGGTCGCCTTCTTCGAGTACATCGGCAAGCGGACCGACCAGATCGCCAAGCCGGCCGGCATCTTCGACGCCCGCGCCGGACACTTCGACCATCTCTCGATGGATCTCCCCGACGAGGACGCCCTCGTTGCGTTGCAGCAACGGCTGACAGCGGCCGGAACCGAGGTCACCGAGGTCGTCGACCACGGGCTGATGCGCTCGATCTACTTCACCGACCCGAACGGGATCGCCCTCGAGGCGTCGTGGTGGTCGGATGACCCGACCGAGGTCGACCCCGACTACACCGACGATCGCTACTTCGCCGACCCCGACCCCGTGCCTGCGCTGCTCGAGCTCCGTGAGGGCGGATTGCGCAGCATGCCCGCGACCCACCTGGTCGACGAGCCCCAGGACGATTACCAACTCACCTGATCCACCCCGAACGGGCACGGCGTGGTTCGACGATACGTGCTCGCTGGGCCCGCCTCGTGCAGCTCACGAGAACGCCGATCGATCTCGACATCGCGATCACGGTGTGCACGTGTTCTCTCCCGGGTTGCCTCGGCTGAAGTCAGCCGGCGAGTTGACGGACGCCGCGGATCATGAAGCGGGTGGCAGTCCCGACGGGGTCGCGGTCGTCGATCAACTCGGCGTAGCCCATCACGGCGCCGAAGGGCGCGTTCCAGAACTGCTGATCGCCCGGGCGGTCGTTGGTCCAGGGTCCGACGTACAGGTAGGGGTCGCCGTGGAATCCGTCGCCCGGCGAGCCACCGAGGTTGGCGCGCCGACCGGGCAACGCCGCCACGTCGATCGCGACGTCGAAGTGCTCCGGCCAGAGCTGCACCATCGTCGGTGACGACCTCGGGCCGAGCTCGGCGACCGTACGGTCGAGGGCGGCCGCCGTGATCGCGTACCAATCGGCCAACGCCGACGCCGCGGCCCTGTCGACGACGAGCCGCTCGGTGGCATCGCCGAGTGGCGGTGTGTCGTGACCCACATCGAGATCAGCGCCCAGATCGACGCCGGCGACTGCCGCCAGCTCGGTCAGGTCGGAACCGTCGATGGCGACGACCGTGCTGGTCGCACCGGATGATGGACCCGACTCGCGAACCAGCAAGCCGTCGGACACCCGGACGCGGACGAGATCCTCGCCGAACTCCGGGGTGCCGAATCCGCCCGGGGTGACGCGCAGACCGAACCGGCCGGTCGCTTGCGAACGGGCGCGGGCGACGACGTGCACCGCCACCCGCTGCAGCGCGTCGCGGGTGTCGGCGAACGTGGTCGGGAGTGAGTACAAGTGGTACATGTCGTGAGAACCCGATCGTCGTGTAGTTGCTTCCTCGGTGCCGGATCGTCACTCCGAGGTCGGTCCGTCGAACTTCGGAGCGCGCTTCTCACGGTGAGACGCGACCCCTTCTCGGACGTCGGGGCCACCGAAGCCATAGAACTCGAGGGCCAGCGATGCGTCGAACGCCGGCCCCGCCGCCCGGTACCAGTGGTTCAGCGAGTGCTTCGTCCACCGAACCGCCGACGGAGACACCGCCATCAGCTGATCGGCGACCTCGAGGGCCTTCGCGTGCACCTGATCGTCGTCGACGCAGAGCGAGACCAGCCCGATCCGCTCGGCCTCCTCACCTGTCAGCGTGTCACAGGTGAGGAGGTAGTACTTCGCCTTCGCCATGCCGACCAGCAGCGGCCAGCAGACGGCAGCATGGTCTCCGGCTGCGACTCCGAGACGGGTGTGACCGTCGATGATCCGGGCGTTGCGCCCGACGATCGAGATGTCGGCGAGCATCCCGGCCACCAAACCGGCGCCGACGGCGGGGCCGTGCATCGCCGAGACGATCGGCTTGGAGCAGTTGATGACGTTCCACACCAGATCGCGGGCCTCGCGCATCACTCGCGTGCGGATCGCGTAGTCGTCGATCATGCCCTCGATGAGATCGAAACTGCCGCCTGCCGAGAAGCCCTTGCCGGCACCCTGGAGGATCGCGACCTGGACATCGGGATCGCGGTCGACCGAGACCCAGACATCCGCGATCTCCCGATGGGCGTCCGGCCCGACGGAGTTCAGGCCGGGCGCATCGAAGGTGATGCGCAACACGCCCTCCTTCGGGCGATCGTAGGTGAAGCTCGGATAGAGGGCGTCGTAGTCGATGGTCATGTGTGGCCTTCCTCCAGCACGGTTCGGATGATCTCGGCGAGCGCGATCGGCTGATCGCCTTGGACGCTGTGGCCGGCGTCGACCTCGATCACGACGGCGTCCGGCCGTCTGCGCGTGAGCTCGGCAACGTCGTCGTCACCGACGACGGACTGCTCGCGCATCCCGCGCACCAGCGTCACGGACGCGTCGAGTCGCTCCAGGTCGTCCCACAGCGTGGTGATGTCGGTTCGCCGCTCGGGCTCATCGGTGTCACCCATCGCGATGTAATCATCGCGCCGATGCCGCCACACCCAGCTCCCGTCGTCAAGCTGCAGCGCGTTGTGGAGGATGCCGCGGCGCAGCGAACTCTCCGACCGGGTCGGGTTGTACTGCACGGTTCGGGTGAGCAACTCGTCGAAGCTCGCGAAGGTCGCGGGCCCTCTGACGAAGTCGTGGATCGCCTTCGCCTTCTCCCCCGTCACGCCGGGCGTGATGTCCACGAGCACGAGCCGCCGAACGAGATCGGGTCGGAGGGCGCCGAGTGCGATCGCCGTGAGGCCGCCGAGCGACATGCCGACGACGGCGGCAGCGGTGGGTGCGAGCTCTTCGATCACCGCAGCGAGATCGGTCGCGTTCGCCGCCGGCGCCGTGCCGACACCGGCCGCCGGGCTGTCGGAGTGACCGTGGCCCGGCAGGTCGGGGGCGACGAGAGGCTCGCTCAGCGCGAGCGCCACGGTGTCCCAGGTGTGTGCGTTCTGGGCACCACCGTGGATCAGCACGACCGTCGGTGGATCGTGGCGCCAGACCAGGCTACTGATGAGCCGACCGTCGGCCAGCTGGGTCCCGACCCGTCGCACGTCGGGCGGGCCGCCGTATGGCAGATCGTGCTCCGCCGCGTTCTCGTGGAACATCCCGAACTCGTCGTACGGCACGCGCTCGGTCATGTGCGGAACCGTACGCGCCGCCGCGTCGCACCGGCGATCCGAACCCGCCGTTCGCGACGCCGCCGTTCACCGACGGCACTCGCTGACGTCGGGCGCCCGACGTCAGCTCCCGAAGAACGCCTCGATGTCTGTGCGCGACATGAACGCCTCGAGCTCGGCGATCGTGCAGACCGTGGTGAGGTTGGCCGCGAGTTGGGAGATCTGCATGAGCTCCGAGGCGGGCACGTTCGACATCTGTCCGTACTCGTTCATCAGCGACTCGATCTGGCCGGTGGCCTCGGCGCAGTCCGCCGGCGCAGCGGACGGTTCGTCGTCGCCGGGCGCGAGATCGACGGCCATCTGTTGGATCTCAGCCAGGAACTCGAAGAAACCGACCGTGCCCGGAGCCTCCTGTTCCGCGAACTCGATCATCGCGTCGAAGCTCGCTTCGCCGTCCAGATCGAAGCGATCACACCCGTTCTGAGTGGCCTCGTCCTCGAAGTCCCGGCTCACCTCGTCGAATTGCGTTCCCAGTTCCTCGAACTCGGCGAGCGTCGCCGCTTGCCAGTCGATCGTCGAGACGATCGGCTCGATGTCCTGCAGGAAGGAGCGGAACAGATCCATGCATTCACTCGGCATGTCCGAGAATTCGTCGATCACGATCCGGTCGTCGTCGCTCGACGCTTCGTCACCAGCAGAGCCGTCGGCCGTGTCGCCGGTGTCGTCGGAGCCGCCGTCGTCGACTCCCTCGTCCTGAGTCTGGTCGCTGCCGTCATCGGCCTGGGTCGGCTCCTCGTCGGATGCCGTTTGGCCGTCGGCACCGTCGGCCTCGTCCTGTGATTCCTCGGACGAGACCGTACTCGCCGTCGTGCTCGAACTCGATTCGTTGCTGGAACCGCACGCGCTCAGCAGCGCGAACGCCACGACTCCGGTCATGATTCGTCTCATCGGTGGCCACCTCCGCCTTGGCAGTAAGCCCCGACGCTAGCCCACGAGGTCGCCACTGTGTCGGCGGATTGCTCGCGCCGCCCGACCGAGGCGGCCACTCGGGACCTGCGCCGACACGCTCGACGACCGTCGGAACCGAAGAACACGAGCGGAACACGGAGGAGCGAAGCGGCCTATCCGGTCGAATCCTCGGCGTCGCGGGCACGAAGCGCGTCATGCACCCGTTCCCCCTCCGCGATCAGGGGGATCAGCATCGCGGCCGTGCCGGAGCCGACGAGGTATCGGGCCTTCGGGGCCCGATCGGTTGCGGCCGCGATGATCGTGTCGGTCACCGGGGTGAGATCGTCCTTACCGACCATCCGTGCCTCGTAGGCCTCGATCGCCCTTCTGGCTCGCGGGTACGCGCTGTCGACGGGCTCGGCCTCGACGATGCGGTTGGCGACGATCGAGGTGTTGAACCCGCCGGGCACCACGGTGACGACGCGGATGCCGAACGCTTGGAGCTCGATGTCCATCCCGAGCGAGATCGCGTCGAGGGCGTGCTTCGTGGCGCAGTACGCGCTGTAGAAGCCCGACGACATCACTGCACCGATCGAGGTGACGTTCACGATCCGTCCACCGCGAGCGGCCCGCATCGAGGGCAGGACCTCTTTCATCAGCGCGAACGGACCGAAGAAGTTGGTCTCGAACTGATCGCGGAAGACGTCGTCGGGCATCTCCTCGGTGGCGCCGAGCGCCGAGATGCCGGCGTTGTTGACGAGCACGTCGATGCGTCCGAACTGCTCGAGCGTTCGATCCACCGCACCGGCCCGAGACTCGGGATCGGTGACGTCCAGCTGGTCGACCGTGACGCCGTTCACGGCGGCGAGTCCGGCCGCCGTGCCCCCTGGAACAGTCGCGCGGTCCGGGTTGCGCATCGTCGCCACGACCTGATCGCCGCGAGCCGCGAACGCTTCCGCGGTGGCGCGCCCGAAACCCGAGCTGCACCCCGTGATCAGGACGACGGCCATGGTCGAGTCCTCGCTCGCGTTCCGTTACTCGGCCGCCGCTGACCGCAGTTCGCCGCCCGCCCACCACGCCTCGAACCGCTCCCGGCTCGAGATCGCCACGGGCTCGACCAGCATGCCCGAGGCCGTGCGAACGTAGGTGAAGCGGCCATAGCCGTCGTCGGGTGAGGCGGCCGCCATCACGAGGCTGCCACCGGCCGCGAGCAGGCGCTCGGTCTCGACCGCAGGATCGTCGACGAAGTAGCCGATGTGGTGAACTCCCGTGCCCTGGGCCGGGTCGACGGGGGTACCCGCGGACCCTTGGATGATCTCGAGACGCATCGAACCCTGCGCTTCGCAGGAGAACGTGAGCGCTATCTCCATCGAGATGTTGCCCCGATCGGGCAGCCACACATCCATCGGCCAGTCGCGAGGCGATGCCCACGTCACTCCGGCCGACTCACCGATCTCGTCCATCGCCTCGGCGAGGTCGGTCACGAGCAGGCCGACGTGGAACATCTGACCGTCGAACCGGAACATGCTCGGCACGGTACTCCTGTGCCGAGCCGGCGTCGACGGCCGGCGTTCGCAAGGGCGGAAGGCTGGTTGCCCGCGGCCACCGACTCCGTGGTTACATCATCGTGTCGGCACCGATGTCCCGCCGCCCCACGACCGAACCGGAGACGACTCCATGGCAGACGCAGTCACCGTCGAACATCTCGAGGCCAAGGCGCTCGAGATGCGTAAGCGGCTCCTCCGTCTCGCCAACCGCACGAGCCTGCACATCGGTGGCGACCTGTCGATGACCGACCTCATGACCGTCATCTTCGAGTACCTCATGCAGGTCGACCCGGAGCGGCCGGAATGGCCCGAACGTGACCGATTCGTGCTCAGCAAGGGTCACGGAGCCGGTGCGCTGTACATCTCGATGGCGAACCGGGGCTTCTTCGACGTCGAGGAGATCTACGACACCTACGGTGAGCTCGGGAGCCGATTCGGGATGCATCCCTGCCGCAACCACCTTCCCGGCGTCGAGATGTCGACCGGATCGCTGGGTCACGGCCTGTCGATCGCGGTCGGTCTGGGGCTCGCAGCCCGTCTCGACGGTCGTTCCAATCGGGTCGTCACCTTGATCGGCGACGGCGAGCTGAACGAAGGGTCGATCTGGGAGGCCGTGATGGCCGCCGCTCAGTTCCGGCTCGGCAGCATCGTCGCGTTCGTCGACAAGAACGACATGTGCATGGATGGCCGTCAGGACGAGGTGATGCAGGTCAACCCGGTCGACCAGAAGTTCGCCGCTTTCGGCTGGAACGTGGTGACGGCCGACGGCCACGACATCGCCGCCCTGGTCGACGCGATCGACGCCCTGCCACCGTCCGATGCCGACCGGCCGACCGTGGTGGTCGCCCAGACGGTGAAGGGCCGGGGCATCGGCTTCATGGAGAACACCACCACGTGGCACAGCGGACAGATCGACGACGACACGCTCGAGCGGTGCTACGAGGAGCTCGACGATCGGTTCGCGGCGAATCGGGCGCCGCGATGAACCCGCTCGACGTGACGATCGACGGCTCGGCCGGCGCTCGCAACGCCCGCGAGGTCTACGGAGCGGCGCTGACCGACTTGGCGCACGAGCACCCAGAGGTCGTCGCGCTCACCGCCGACCTGATGCTGTCGCACCAGCTCAAGGGCTTCCACGACGCCCACCCCGACCGGTTCTTCAACGTCGGCATCGCCGAGCAGAACCTGATGAGCGTGTCGGCCGGGCTGGCGATCGACGGCAAGATCCCGTTCGCCACCACGTTCGCTGCGTTCGCTTCGATGCGAGCCCACGAGCAGGTGCGCACCGACATCGCCTACCCGTGCCTGCCGGTCAAGATCCTCGGAACGATGGGCGGCCTCAGCGGCGGCACCGCCGGGCCCACCCACTCGGGTCTCGAGGACATCGCGACGATGCGGATGATGCCCGGGATGACCGTGATCGCGCCGAGCGACCCGCTGCATCTGGCCCAAGTGGTCGAGCAGGCCCATGCGATCGAGGGGCCCGTGTACATCCGGCTCGGTCGCGGCAACGACCCGATCATCTACGGCGAGGGCCACCGGATCGAGATCGGCCGAGCCGTCGCCGTGCGCGACGGTACGGACGTCACGATCATCTCGACCGGTGTCATGCTGCGCGACGCGCTGCTGGCGGCCGAACGGCTCGCGGGCGAAGGGGTCGGTGCCCGTGTGCTCGACATGCACACGATCAAGCCCCTCGATGCCGACGCCGTCCGTGCTGCGGCGGAGCAGACCGGTGTGATCGTCACGGTCGAGGACCACCTCGTCGCCAACGGCCTCGGGTCGGCGGTCGCCGAGTGCATCGCCGACGCCGGCTTCGCCTGCCGGCTCGCCCGACTCGGCATCCCCGATGTGTTCTCGATCATCGGTCCGCCCGCCGAGCTGTACCGCCACCACGGCTACGACGACCAGGGCATCCATGGCACCGTGATCCGCCTGCTCGACGGGCCGACGGGCTGAGGTACGCAAGCGACCGAGCCGAGAGCCCTTCGCCATCTTCAGTCCGTGAGCGGCAACACCTGCTGGATACCTCGAGGGCTGAAGCCGAGACCCCCCGAACAGCCGCCAGGCGCATCGTTGGCGGCGGCGCCGACGACCTTGGCCGCTCCGCAACCCTCCTCACGCGGCCACGCGCCCAACCCCCTTGCCGCATGGTCTTCCGTGCGTTGGGCGATCAGGGACGCCGGTTCGTGGCTCGCCGGGTGCATGCGCAGTCGTGGCCGAGGGAGCGTCGCGAGGTCACGACGGCTCGTTGTTCGGCCGTCGCCGCAGATCGCAGATCAGGTGAATGTCGTCCGGCTCGCGCCGAGTCGGCTCGGCGATTGCCGCCACGGTTGAAGCGGTGGCGTCGGTTCTTGCCACGCACCTGCCGGGACGGCGACATAGCTGCGAGAACGGTTGGCGCAGTGCTCGAGCCACCATCGTCGCGCGACCGGTGGGTGCCGTTCCCGAACACCGTCGAACGGTCGTTCGAAGGACAGCCAGGCGTCAGCCGGTTCTCCAGTCAGACCAGGTCGGGAACGACGCCGAACCTACACATCGACCTCGACGGTGATACATCGACCTCGACGGTGATCGAGGCCCACGCACGTCCGGTGGACCCACCACCATCCTCCCTGCCGGATCAGGGATGGGCGCATGGCGATCGCGTCGCCGCGAATCTCGCGCACCGCGCTTGAACCGCGAGCGCAGCCGTCGGTCTGGCCGCAGGCGTGACAACTGGTGCTGCTGTTGGTCGCCGGCGGGCGGCTACAACTCACGGATCCCGTAGTTTCTTGGCATGCAACTGACCAGTGACCAGCCGCTCGCGGTCAGCGTGGCAACGGCCCTCCTCGCCGGCGATCTCGACGAACTGAGCCGCCTGCTCGACGAGCATCCCGATCTGGCGTCAGCAACGATCGTGTTCGGCGACGGCACGGCTCGGAGCATGCTCCACATGGCCACCGACTGGCCTGGACACTTCCCGAACAACGCCGAGACCGTACGGGTGCTGATCGATGCCGGCGCCGACGTGAACGCCCGCTTCCGCGGTTCGCACACCGAGACGGCGCTGCACTGGGCTGCCAGCAGTGACGATGTCGACGTCGTCGACGCACTGCTCGACGCCGGCGCGGACATCGAAGCCGACGGCGCCGTGATCGGTGGCGGAACCGCTCTCACCGACGCCACCGCGTTCGGTCAATGGCGTGCTGCTCGACGCCTGATCGACCGCGGAGCGCGCTCGACGTTGTTCGAGTCAGCGGTGATGGGCTTGCTCGATCGTGTGACGGTCGACCTGGGGGCCGATCCGCCTCCGTCGCCGGGCGAGATCTCCTGGGCCTTCTGGGGTGCGTGCCACGGCGGACAACCGGTCGTTGCCGACTACCTACTGGAACGCGGTGCCGACATCAACTGGGTCGCTCCCTGGGACGGGCTCGCCCCGCTCGACGCCGCCCGCCGCAGCGAGCACTCGACGATCGTCGAGTGGCTGCGCGAGCGAGGCGCCAAACCCGCCCAGCCTTGACGTCGCCACCTCGCCTGATCCTGTGACGCTGCGAAACGCCCGATATCGCTCGGGTGAGTGCAACAAGCCTTGCGCTCCTCGTCGGCGCTACCCGATCGGTCGGGCGCCTGGACGGACCAGCGCGATGGTCACGACCGAGAACGATCCGGACCGCGCCTCAACGCCGACGTCGTGCGCGGTCGAGATCGCTCGACTTCGACGCAGAACACACGAGGGCGTCGGCGGCGGTGTCAGAGCTGGAGAACTTCGGTCGCGCAAAGTTGTCATCGGGGCATTCGCCGACCGTCTGTCCGACGTGGCCAGTGGACACTCGAGTGCCTCTGCGAGCGCGACGTGGCACGCGTCGTGCGCGGTGGTGTCGGCTCACAGCTCGAACGCGCCCAACATCAGCGGTCCGACAGGGAATCTGGTGATCGGCGGCGCCAGGAGATCGTCCACAGCAAACCGGAATCGTCGTCGGAGTGATCGCCGGCCAACCATCGGCCTGCCGATACTCGTGGCGCCGCACCCGGGCCGAAGCCGTACGCGACCCGCCGCTCACACGACGCATCGATCCGGCCCCGGTGGTCAGGTCATCGGGCTCTAGCCGCGCCAGCGCCGCCCGACGGATGATGGATGTCGGAACGGTTGATGGATCGTCTCATCCGTCCGAAAGGAGCAACCATGAACATCGTCGTGTTCGGCAGCTTCGGGAATCGGGTGCTCCCCAAGAGGTGGACCAAGGAGACCACGATCGCCTTGTTGGGCAGCGCCGACTTCGACCTCACCGGGGTCGAGCCCGGCGACAACCCACACCTGACAGCAGCCGCCATCCTCGGCAGCGTCAACATCATCGCCGACGAAGGCACCAACATCGCTCTCAGCGGCTTCAGCTTGCTCGGTTCGCGCAACGTCAAGGTGACGGGCGGCGACGGCCCGACGATTCACCTACGCGGCATCGTCATCCTGGGCAGCGTCAACGTCAAGCCGCCGAAGCACACCTAGACCCAGACCTAGACCCAGACCAAGGCCATCGAATGGCCGCCCGAAACGCGACCGCCGATGGTGACCGTGCGCGTGTCGTCGTTGCGGATCCCGGGTGAGCTGTTTGGGGGCCGCACCGCGGCGCGGGCTGGCACCGGTGGGCGTGGTCGCGTGCGACCATCGAGTGTCCCTGATCGGCCTCGCGAGCGGGACGAGGCGATGGTTCTCTGCGTCGGGTCGCGCCGAGCGCTCGACGACCCTCCCTCGCATGCGAGCCGGTGCCGGGCCACGTCGGCGAGGCTCACCGGGCGTCAGACGTGCGTCGTCCACGACGACCCGAACGCCGGCAGAGTCCGCATGACCGCGAATCGGGTCGCGCTGATCGACTGGGACGCGTTCCGCGTCGACGTCGCCGACCCCGACCTCGTCCTCCCCACAACGCCGCCGGTCTCGACGACCGCGCGCACGACATCGCCGCGCAGGCGTCGGCCGCACGGGAACCCGCAGTCTGTCGGGACGACCAGTACGCAGTCGAGCGGCTTGCCGAAGTTCGAGCAGTCTGAGCGGGCAGCCACTCGAGATGGCACCCGCCGTCGTGGTGCGCGACGCGATTTCGTCGCGCCGCACCCGAACGCGGTTCCGCGCTGGCCGTGACACGCTCTCCATGATTGAATCGTCACGTGACCTCGATCGAATCGCTCGACACGATCGGCGAAGGGCTCTCGATCGGTTGGAGCGATGCCACGACGAGCGTCCATCCGTGGGTGTGGGTGCGCGATCACTCCCACGACGACGACACGCTGCACCCGGTCACCCGTCAACGTCAGATTCACGTCGCGGCCATCGATCCCCGAATCCACCCCAGCGATGTCACGCTCAACGACGGCGCCGTCACCGTGACGTGGAGCGACGGCACACCGACGTCCCGGCTCCCGATCGCATTCCTTCACGCACACCGTGCCCCTGGACCCGCCTCGATCGAGGTGGCGCGCGAACCCGTGCCGTGGGACGTCGAGACCATCGCCGAGCAGTGGCCGACGATCGAGCACGCACGGGTGACGGAGTCCGACGACGGCGTGAGGGAGTGGCTCGACCTCGTCGCCGCCTACGGCTTCGCGATCGTGACGGGAACACCGCCGACGCCGGCGGCGACCGAGCAACTCATTCGCCGCGTCGGATACGTCCGCGAGACGATCTTCGGCGGCATGTGGGACTTCCAGGCGAACCTGGCGATGGCCGACACCGCGTACACGAACCTGGAACTGCTCCCCCACACCGACGGCACGTACTCCCACGACGCTCCCGGGCTGCAGATCCTCCATTGCCTGGCATTCGACGGTACCGGCGGTGAATCGACCATGGTCGACGGCTTCCGGATCGCCGACGAGCTGCGGCGGTCCGAGCCGGAACTGCACGAAGTGCTGTCGTCGATCGCGGTGCCCGGTCAGTACGTCGGCGACGGCGTCCACCTCATGGCCGCCCGCCCGGTGTTCCGATACGACGACGCCGGCGGTCTTTTGCAGGTGTCGTTCAACAACGCCGACCGGGCGCCGTTCCTGCTCCCGCACGACGAGATGACCGCCTTGTACGACGCGCTCCGCGCCTTCGAGGCACTGGCCAACGACCGGCGCCTCCAGTGGCGGCGGGTCAACCCGCCCGGTGATGCCATGCTCTTCGACAACTGGCGCGTGCTGCACGGGCGCAGCTCCTACACCGGTCACCGCCACCTCTGCGGCGGCTACGTCAACCGCGAGGACTACGAGAGCCGGCGGCGCGTACTGTCGCGTTCGTGAGCGACAACCTGAGGCGGTACACGGTGGCGATGTTCGAGCTCGACCGTGTCATCCGTTCGGTTCCAGCCGATGCGTGGGAACAGCCCTCGCCGTGCGAAGGCTGGACGGCTCGCGAGGTCGCCGGCCATGCGATGGCCGTCGTGGCCAACATCGCCGCCAAACTCGGCAACCGAGACGCCGTGAATGCCTTCGGTGACGTCGCCGCGATCGCCGGCGAAGACCCTGTCGACACCTACTGCGGTATTCGCGACGAGGTGCTCGAGGCGCTCGATCGCGATGGCGCGCTCGCCACCCCGGTGCAGTCGGCGCTCGGGATCATGTCGATGGACGAGTACCTCGGAGCGCTCGTCGGCGACGCGATCATCCACGCCTGGGACATCGCCCGCGCCACCGGCGTCGACGAACGACTCGACCCACGCCTCGTCGACCACGTCCTCGCCCGCATGATCGCGAGCGGTGTTTCCCGTGGCCCCGACCGCTTCGGCGACGAGGTCGTCGTCGCCGACGACGCCTCGCCACAACATCGACTGCTCGCGCTCAGCGGTCGGCAGGTGTGACACGAACCGGCAGGTGACGGTACCCGAGCAACCAATTGTTCACCTCTGGTTCCGGGTCGCCGATCAGTTCGATGGTCGCCACTCGGTCGGCGAACGCCGAGATCAGGCACTCGGCCTCGAGGCGGGCAGTGGCGTGTCCGACGCAGAAGTGCGGACCGAGCCCGAAGCCGAGTTGGCCGGCGGTGTTGCGTGTGATGTCGAACTCGTCCGGTCGCTCCCATCGACGCGGATCGCGATTGGCCGCGGCCACGACACAGAAGACCTTCTCCTCCGCTCCCATCGAAACCCCGCCGAGCTCGGTTGCGACGGCGGTCGTGCGTCCAATGACCGGGGCTGCCGGAGCGAAGCGCAGCGCCTCGTCGAACGCCGGCCGGACGATCGACGGATCCGTGCGCAACCGTTCCCACTGCGCCGGGTGGGTCGCCAGCCCGTGCAGGAGGGAGCCGAGCACGAGCACGGTCGTGTCGATGCCACCACCGAGAAAGGTTCGCACGAGTGTGCCCGCTGTCTCGTCGTCGATCTCGCCCTGATCGACCGCGTCGTAGATCCCGGCCCCGAAGCGGCCGGGCGCGAGTTGCTCGCGCCGGCACTGCTCGCGCACCCAGTCGAGGCTGCCGGCCGCTTCGGCGACGGCCGCCGAGTCGGCAGCGAGCCTGGTGCCCGGAATCCGGGCATTGAAGTACATCGAGCTGTATCTCGTCAGGTGCTCCCGGCCGTCCAGGCGGAGGCCGACTGCGTCCGGCAAGACCGTGAACGGGAAGCGAAAGGCGAGGTCGGTGACCGCATCGAACTCGCGACGCTCGACAAGTTCATCGACCAGGTCGTCGGCGACCCGCTGGAAGTCGACGCGCAGACTCCGCATCGCCGACGGGGACAGGACGCGATTGAGGACGCGACGCGTCACCGAGTGCTCCGGCGGGTCGACCTCGAGGATCACGCTCGGCTTCTGCCAGGCCCCCGTTCGGCGGATGTTGGCCAGCCCGACGCCGAACGCCGACGAGAACCGCACCGGGTCGGTCAGGACCTCACGGATCTCCGCATCGCGCCCCGTCGCCCAGATCGCCCACTTCGGCAACCAGACGACAGGTCCGGCCTCCCGAATCGCTGCGTGCGTCTCCCACGGTGACGCGAGAACCGCCTCGTCGAACGGATCGACATCGAGCTCGATCCGCCCGGCACCGATCCGACCTCGCACCGCCCCAGGAATAGCAGATGCGATGGCCCGGGTCTGCCCCGGAAGCATCGGCGCCGCCCGACACGCACGCCGTGTGGCGTGCTCCGTAGGTTGGCCGAGATGGACGAGATCGTCGCCCAACGCCTCACCCTGCTCGGGGTCGACGACGCGCAGGCGGCCGCGGTCGTGACGGACGACCGAACCTTCACATGGCGCGAGCTCGAACGTCGCGCCCGCCAACTCGCGAATGCGCTCGAGTCAGCCGACATCCGACCCGGAGGAGCCTGGGCCGTGCTGCTCCACAACCGGGCCGAATGGCCCGAAGTGGTGCTCGGCAACGCACGCGCCGGCGCGCGGTACGTCCCGCTCAACTGGCACCTGACCGCGCGCGAGCTCGCCGAGCTGCTGACACGCTCGATGCCGTTGCTCGTCAAGATCTCGGCGATCTGGCTGCTGCTCGTCGTGTTCGGTGCCATCTACGCGAAGCTCGATACGAGGTGTTCAACGGCTCGCTGCCACTTCAGGATCCCAACTTCCAGACCAACAACTTCAATGCCGACACCGGCGAGTTCGGAACCGGTGAGCGGCTGGATGGCATCTCGAGCGGGCATTGGCTCGGGACCGATGCGATCGCGCGTGACACCTTCGCCCGGATCGTGCACGGTGCGTGGGTGAGCCTGATCGTCGCCGGCATCTCGGCGGCCTTCGGTGTCATCGTCGGCGGCCTGCTCGGATCGCTGGTCGGCTACGTCCGGGGGCGCACCGAAGGATCGTGATGTCCGGCATCGACGTGATCCTGGCCTTCCCGGCCCTGCCTGCTCCTCGCTCTGGTCTCGATCTTCGAGGTGCGCGACCTCTTCATCATCAGCCTCGTGATCGGCGTCCACTCGATTCCGGCATACACCCGGGTGGCCCGAGCGAACAGCTTGGCCGTGTCGAACCGCGAGTTCGTCACGGCAGCGCGAGCGATCGGCACCAAGCCGACCTCGATCTTGTTCCGGGAGATCATCCCGAACGTCCTGCCGACCCTGCTGTCGTACGCGATGGTCGCATCGGCGTACGTCGTCGTGGTCGAAGGCTCGTTGTCGTTCCTCGGTCTGAGCGTGCAACTGCCGACGTCGACGTGGGGCAACATGATCAACCAGGCGCGAGGCGATATCAAGGTCGACGCGACCCAGGTCCTCTGGCCTTCGCTGGCGCTGTCGATGACCGTCCTCGCGCTCAACCAGGTCGGCGACTACTTCCAGCGCCGCGGCGCCGTCCGCAGCAGCGCGCTGTGACGTCACATTCGGGGTCTGACCCCGAATGCAACGATCGAGCACGATGATTTCGGGATGGTCATCGTCGTTGCGAGTGAACGGGTGCACCTCCGGCTTGCCGAAGCAGCGCGCATGGGCGAAGTGGTGCCACTGCGTGAGGTCCTGATCGCGGAAGAACAACACCTGGTGGTCGAGCCACGACGCAGTTCACCGATGAGATCCTCGTCGAGCTCGCGCAGATCGACGCCCACGATCTCGGCACCGATCGCGCCCGCAACGGCTCGCCCAGCACAGGTGGACTCGACGCTGTAATCGTGTAATCTACATTACATGACAGATCGACACGATGAGATCACTGCCTGGTTCGCCGGACGGCTGCCGGCCGAGTGGACCCAGCACGACAAGGCACGCGTCGTCACCGATCGCGAGGAGATCACCGTCGTCCTCACGATCTCACCCCAGGACGTGGCCGACGACGCCGAGCCGGCGGTGCGATCCGAAGCGATCGCGGGCCGCATCGCCGGGTTCCGCGACGACACCAAGTCGCGACGGATCGCGATCGCCCGCGAGGCCGAGCACCGGTTCGACCGAAAGGTGGCCTGGGGAGTCCGTGTGGGCGGCGAGGAAGCCCTGTTCACCCACCTGGCGGTACCCGCCATGACGCGTCTGCGCCAGCCAGAACGTCAGGTGCTCGACACCCTGATCGCCGCAGGGGTAGCGCGCTCGCGCGCCGACGCGCTCGCATGGTGCGTCAAACTGGTCGGCCAACACACCGACGAGTGGCTCGGCCAACTTCGACAAGCGCTCGACGACGTCGATCGGATCCGAGCCGAAGGCCCCACCGTCTGACCTTCCCTCCGAAGCGTTACGTTCGGGGTCTGACCCCGAATGTGACGGTCACTTCGGAGGCATGCGGATGCCGCCGTCGACGCGGATGACCTCGGCGTTCATGTACGGGTTGGTGATCAGTTCGATCACCATGAACGCCAGCTCCTCGGCCGTCCCGAGACGCTTCGGGAACAGCACCGACTGGCCGAGGTGCGCCTTGAACTGATCCGACGCCTCGCCCTCGCCGTAGATGGGCGTGTCGATCAGACCGGGCGCGATCGTGTTGACGCGGATCCCGACAGCCGACAGGTCGCGGGCGATCGGTAGGGTCATGCCCACGACGCCGCCCTTCGACGCCGAGTAGGCCGCCTGACCGATCTGTCCGTCGAACGCCGCGGCCGAGGCCATGTTGACGATCGCCCCGCGGCTGCCGTCGTCGTCGACCGGGTCGGTCTTGGCCATCGCCGCTGCCGATTGGCGCAACATGTTGAACGATCCGAGCAGGTTCACCTTGATCACGAAGTCGAAGAGGTCCTGCGGCATCGGGTCGTTGTTGCGATCGACGGTGCGTGCGGCACGGCCCAGCCCGGCCGAGTTCACCAGCGCCCGCAAGGGACCCATCTCGGAGGCCGCGGCCACGGCGGCCGCGCCGTCGGTCTCACTCGAGACGTCACACTTGACGAACAGCCCGCCGATCTCGATGGCGACCTCAGTTCCGCGTTCCTCCTGCAGGTCTGCGATGACGACACGTGAGCCGAGCGCGGCCAGCTGACGAGCCGAGCCCTCACCGATGCCGGACGCACCGCCGGTCACGATCGAGGACGAGCCTTCGAGGTTCATGCGGGGCATCAGGAGATCCTTTCGATGGTGGTGATGGCGGTGGTGATGGCGGTGGTGATGGCGGTGGTGGTGGCGATGGTGGTGATGGCGTGGTGATGGCGATGGTGGTGGCGATGGTGGTGGCGATGGGCAGATGGTGGTCATGATGGTGGTGGCGATGGTGGTGGCGATGGTGGTGGCGAGTCCGCAGTTGGTTGCGTTGATCGAGTCGTCATCGGCTCAGAGCCGCTCGATGATGGTGGCGTTCGCGAGTCCGCCGCCTTCGCACATGGTCTGCAGACCGTAGCGACCACCAGTGCGCTCGAGCTCATTGAGCAGGGTGGCCATGAGCTTGGTGCCCGAGCATCCGAGCGGGTGGCCGAGCGCGATCGCGCCACCGTTGACGTTGGTCTTGGCGAGATCGGTGCCGTGCTCCTGCTGCCATGCGAGCACGACCGACGCGAAGGCCTCGTTCACCTCGAACAGGTCGATGTCGTCGAGCGACAGCCCGGAGCGGGCCAGGATCTTCTCGGTCGCCGGGATCGGACCCTTCAGCATCGTGACGGGATCGGTGCCGACGACGGCGAAGCTGTGGAATCGGGCCCGGGGTGTCAGCCCCAGCTCCGCTGCCTTCTCCTCGCTCATGACGAGCACGGCCGACGCACCGTCTGAGATCTGCGAGGAGTTGCCGGCGGTGACCTTGCCGTCCTCCTTGAACGCCGGCTTCAGATTGGCGAGCGTCTCGGCCGTGGTGCCCTCGCGGATGCCTTCGTCGGCGGTCATCATCTCGCTCACGCCGTCGATCTCGACCGGCACGGGCACGATCTCGCGCTCGAATCGGCCCTCGGCGGTGGCTCGGGCGGCCCGGCGCTGGCTCTCGGCGCCGAACGCGTCGAGGTCCTCTCGGCTGAGGCCGTACTCGTCGGCGATCATCTCCGCACCGATCCCCTGCGGAGGGAGGCCGGTCTCGGAGTATCGGTCCTGCATCACCTGCGGGAAGGGGAACCCGAGGCCCTGGACGATCGACGCCCCCATCGGCGTGCGAGTCATCACCTCGACCCCTGCCGCGACCGCGATGTCGTAGGCGCCGGCGATCACGCCCTGTGCCGCGAAGTGGAGCGCTTGCTGGCTCGAGCCGCACTGGCGGTCGACGGTGGTGGCCGGCACCGACTCCGGCCAGCCGGCCGACAGGACCGCGTTGCGCCCGATGTTGAGCGATTGCTCGCCGACCTGCATCACGCACCCCATGATCACGTCGTCGACCATCGCCGGGTCGAGCTCGTTGCGTTCCTCCAGCGCCTTGAGGACGTGGGCGGCGAGATCGACTGGATGCCAATCCTTGAGCTTCCCGTTGCGGCGACCGCCGGGTGTCCGGACGGCGTCGACGATGACGGCGGTGGTCATGATGGTGCTCCCTGGGGGTTGGTCGAGTGGTGATGCTCGGTGGATCGGTGCAGGTTGTCCTGCAGGCGGATGAGGAGGCCGGCGAGGGTCTGGCGATCGGCACGCGAGATGCCGTCGCGGAGTTCGGCTCGCAACACCCGATCGACATCGGCGATCGCCGCCGCCAGCGCACGCCCGGAATCGGTGATGACGACGAGCCAGACCCGGCGATCGTCGGGATCGGGACGGCGTTCGAGCATCCCCAGCGCTTCGAGCTTGTCGACGTGGTTGCCCGTCACGGCCCGACCCTGTCCGAGGTGCTCGGCGGCACGGGTCTGGGTCACCGGGCCGTAGTCGCACACGTACGCGAGCAGGCTGGCCTGGCTCAGGGTGAGTCCGAGTGGCGCAAGCCGCTCGTCGTAGGCGGCGTGGATGGCGTTGGCGGTAGCCATGAGCGTGCTCTCGACGCGCAGCCAGGGCGGGGCGTCGAGCTCGTGTGAGGGCGAGCGAGCTCCCTCATCGGTCGTGCCCGTGATCTTGCCCGTGATCGTGCCCGTGATCGTGGTCGTGCTCGTCGCGTTTGTCCCAGCCATGATTGTATGGCACCATACAGTCCGCCGCCTTACAATCACAATTGCCACGCTCTCACCGGCGCCACCCCCGCGCTGCTCGAAGGAACCCATCGATGACCGACACGCTGACCGCCGGACCGCTCTCCACCGACGACGCTGACGCCTTCCGCTCACGCTGCCGGACGTTCCTCGCCGAACACGCCACACCGGGCGCACGTCGCAATCTCGCGGCCGCCAGGGAGTTCCAGGGCAAGCTTGCCGACGCCGGTCTCGCCGGACTGGCCTACGACCAGGAGTTCGGCGGGGCGGGGCTCACCCTCGATCACGAGCGAATCTGGCGCGAGGTGTCCCAGGAATTCCCCCAGATGACGAGCGAGCTCGTCATCAGTCACGGCATGTGTCTGCCGGTGCTCAACGAGTTCGGCACCGACCACCAGAGGCGCACCTTCATGCCCGACAACATCGCCGCCCGCACGGTGTGGTGCCAGATGTTCTCCGAGCCGGGCGCCGGGTCCGACGTCGCGAGTCTCCAGACCCGAGCCGAGCGCGACGGCGACGAGTGGATCCTCAACGGCCAGAAGGTCTGGACCACGCTCGCTCACGAATCCGACTACGGCGTCATCATCGCCCGCACCGACCCAGAGCAGCCCAAGCATGCCGGCATCTCGATGTTCATCATCGATCTGAGGGCACCGGGCGTCGAGATCCGCCCGATCCACCAGATCGACGGCGGTCGACACTTCAACGAGGTCTTCTTCGCCGATGTCCGGATTCCGGCCGGCAACCTCCTCGGCGAGTACAACAACGGCTGGCGGCAGGCGACCGCCATGCTCATGTACGAGCGGGTCGCGATCGGCTCGATGGGATCCGGTTCGATCAGCCAACCGATGTACGAGGTCCTGTTGAAGGCCGCCCGTGCCAACGGCGCCGACCAGGACCCGGTCGTCCGCGACCAGCTGATGGAGATCTACTGCATGGAGACCACCAAGGCAATGATCGCGATGCGCACCCGAGCCGAGCTCAAGGCTGGGCGGGCACCCGGTCCGGGCGGCTCGCTCGGCAAGTTGGCAGGCTCGGTGATCGCGTGGCGGTTCCGTGAGATCGCACTGGAGATGGCGGGCGTCGGCAGCCAGGCGTGGGATCCGTCCGACGAACAAGGCGCCGAGTTGGCAATGCAGATGATCGGGTCGTTCTCGTCGAGTATCGCCGGGGGCACCGACGAGATCCAGCGCAACATCATCGGTGACCGCGTCCTCGGTCTCCCCCGCGACATCTCCGTCGATTCGGGTGTGCCGTTCAAGGACCTCAAGGTCGGCACCGCCCGTTGACTCGTCGTCGTCGCTGACGGGCACACCGCCCTCCAGCTCGGATCGATTCCCGACCGGCCGAGATGGACGACGGCGAAACCGCGCTCGTCCGCACGCCTCGGCCAACCGGCAGTGGTGGTCGCGGATGAACAAGTAACGGCTCGAACGATCGACGGCAGCCGAGCTGGTCGCCGCCCCCGGACTGGCGGCGATCGCACGCGCCCAGCACGACGGATCGTGGTCGAGACTCGACCGGGTCGACGCATTGCACGTTCCCGATGATCTCGCCACAGCATTCGCTGCACTCCCGAGCGCAGGCTCGAACTTCGACGCGCGGAGGGTGCGCGCCAAGCCATGGCCGCCGCACAGACGTCGAGGCCCGGTTCTCAGGTCAATGGTTCAGATGACGAACTGAAACGCGCGCTGAGATGGCTGGTGTCGTTGAAGCAACGGATGATCCAGCGATCCCCGTCGACCACCAGGTGGGTGATCGATGCGTTGTCAGCGCCGTTGAACGCGAAGCCCGACGTACCGGTGGCGAGGTTCATGACCTGACCGATCACTCCACCGTGTACGACTGCCACCACGAGCTGATCGGGGTGTGCGGCGGCGATCCTTTCGATGCCTCCTCGCACGCGGGCGGCGAACTGTTCGGCGGGTTCGGCGTTCGGGATCACATCCCACCGACCCTCTGTGTACATCCGGAGCGCGATCGGATCCTCGTCGGCGATCTTGTGGCGCAGCACGCCGCCCTCCCAGTCTCCGAGGAACACCTCGCGCAGATCGGGTTCGACGACCGGGTCGTGCCCGAGGCGAGCGATCAGCGGTGCAGCGGTCTGATGGGTGCGCGTGAGCGTCGTCACGTACACGGCCGAGATCCGCTCACCCGTCGAGACGAGCCGGTCGGCCACCCGCTCCGCCTGCTCGAGGCCCTCGGGGTGGAGCGGCGGATCGGCGTGACCACCGACCAGCGGGAACGCCTCGCCTTCGGTGAGCGGTGCCGACTCCCCGTGCCGTACCAGCAAGATCTCACAGGAACCCGGCCCGGGCGCGAACCGATGCTGACGGAACTCACGACGATCGCTCACAGCGGCCGAACCTCCCGGGGTGAGAGCGGACTGGTCGCCGGAGTACCGCTCGGCGGTGGGCCCGCGAAGCGTGTGCCGGGCGGATCGGCGGCCCACTCGGCCGGGTGGCCCCAGCGACCGTCGAACACGACGTCGGCGACTGGGAGGCGGCGCACCGGACCGTGGTTGCCGAGCGGGCGGCCGAGCGGGATGGTCGCCGAGATTCCGACACCGTCGGGAATGCCGAGGAGCTGCCGGAGCTCGCCCTCGACCGGCGCGTGCCAACCGGTGATCACCCCGCCATAGCCGAGCGCCCGAGCTGCGAGCAACAGGTTCTGGCAGGCCGGGTAGACCGACGCTCCTTCGGCGGGATGCGGGGCCCGGTAGCGGACGATGCAGGCGAGGACCACGACCGGCACATCCTCGAAGTGGTCGATCAGATGCTGGATGGCCGCCCCTTGGCGCCCTTTGCGCGAGGTCGGATCGAGCGCGCTCCCGGATTCGTATCCTGCATCGGCCGACTTGGCGGCCCACCCGTCGCGGAAACCCCGCGCAAGGACGGCCTTCGCCGCCCTTGCATCAGAACCGTCGCGCAGCACCAGGAACCGTGTCGGCTGGCGGTTGGTGCCCGACGGGGCACGCGTCGCATGCCACAGCATGCTCGACAGATCGTCGTCCGGGATCGGATCGGTTGCGATCCGTCGGATGGCCCGCGTGGTCGCCAGTCCGGTCAACAGGTCGGGTACCCCCTTCGGCGCCTCGTGTCGCATCACCCCTCCACCGACAGACGGGTCAGACCGCGGATCACGAATGTCGGGTGGTAGGTCGGTTCCTCGACCAGGCGCAGCAACGGGAACCGAGCGACGAGTCCCTCGAGCGAGACGGCGATCTCTTGGCGGGCCAGCGGTGCACCGACGCAGAAGTGGATGCCGCCACCGAAGCCGATGTGTCCGGTGTCCCCGCGCCCGACGTCGAACCGATCGGGGTCGACGAATCGTCGGGGATCGCGCTCGGCGGCCCCGAACAGCATCGCCACCTCGTCGCCGACTGCGAGCGGCTGGCCGGCGATCTCGACGCCGACGTCGAGCACCCAGCGCTCGAACAGCTGTAGCGGTGCGTCCCAGCGGAGCAGTTCCTCGACCGCCGTCCTCGCAGCGACCTGCCCGGTCACGAGCCGTGCCCACTCGTCGGGGTGGTGCAGCAGCGCCCTGACGCCGTTCCCGAGGGCGTTCACGGTCGCCTCGTGGCCGGCCTCGAGCAGCACCATCGTCGTCGAGACGATCTCGTCCTCGGTGAGGACGTCACCCCCGTCCTCGACCCGAACCAGCTCCGACACCAGCAGACCGTCCGGCGATCGGCGCTTGTCGGCGATCAGCGCCCGGGTGTACTCGATGTACTCGCCTGCCGCACGATCGGCCGCGCGCTTGACCTCGTCGCTCGCAGACAGCTCGTACATCTTGACGATCGCGTGCGACCAGTCGAGCAGTGCTGCGGTGTCGGTTCGTGGCACGCCCAGCATCGAACAGATGACGGCGACCGAGTAGGGCTGGGCGTAGTCCGCGATCAGATCGAACGTGCCCGACTCCGCGCACTCGGCCAACAACTCGTCCGAGTACGACTCGATCGCCGGGCGCAACTCGGCGATCGCTCTCGGGGTGAACACCTTCGACACGAGCCGGCGCAAGCGGGTGTGATCCGGGGGTTCGAGGCACAGCAGCGACCACCGCTCGTGCTCGTGGAAGCGGGACCACCGTAGGTCGGGTTCGGCGCGTCCGAGTTCGGCGTGGGTGTACCGATGCGTGAACGCGCGTCCGAGCCCGCGGTGTCGGAGGGTCTCGTGGACGTCGTCGAACCGCGTGAGCACCCACTGGTCGCTGCGCTCGTTCCGGAAGATCGGCGTGGCCTCCCGGAGCTCGCCGAGCACCGGATACGGATCGGCGAGGAAACCCGGGTCGTCGGGGTCGAAACGATCGATCAGCTCGTCGAGCGTGGTCACGGCCGAACCGTATCGTGCGCCACGAGCCGGTGCGCCCGAACAACCCGGCCTCGGGGCTGTCTGCATCGGCCGTCGTGAGCACCCATGGGTGCAGTCGTCAGAGACCGTCGCTCACCGGCCAGAGATCGGGGAACTCCGGCCGTCGCTGCTCCAGCTGCGCAGTGAACGCTTCGGTCATGTCGTCAGTGTCGAACATGGCGGCGTTCCAGTTGGCGACGAACTCCAGCCCGTCGGCGACCGAGTGATCGCGCGCGTAGTGCATCGTCCGCTTGGTCCCCCAGATCGCCATCGGGCTCTTGGTCGCGATCTCCCGGGCGACGTCCATCACCGCCGCGAGCATCGACTCGTGATCGGGGAAGACGGCGTTCACGAATCCGGCCGCATGCGCCTCCGTCGCCGACCACCGGCGACCCGTGTAGGCGAGCTCTCGAACGATGCCCTCGGCCACCAACTTGGGCATCCGCTGGAGCGTGCCGACGTCGGCCGTCATCGCAATGTTGATCTCGTGGATCGAGAAGAACGCCGACTCGGTGGCGTACCTCATGTCGGCCGCCGACACCATGTCGATCCCGCCGCCGACGCATGCTCCCTGGATCGCGCACACGACCGGAACGCGTGCACGTTCGAGGCTCGAGAAGGTGTCTTGCAGACTCAGGGCGGTGCTCCGGAACCGCTCGTTGCGCCTACTGCGATGCCCGTCCGGCGCGTCGGGCCCGATCGATGCGTCGGTCGCGAACACCTCGAGGTCCATACCGGAACAGAAATGCTTCCCCTCTGCCGACAGCACGATCGCACGAACCGAACCCGACGCCGACAGACCGTCGACGATCGTCGGAAGATCACGCCAGAACGAGGGGACCATCGAGTTGCTTCGCTCCGGGCGGATCATGCGGATGTGGGCGATCTGATCGCTCAACTCGACATCGAAACACTCGTATCCCATGCGGCGAGCATCGCGCGGTCGTGCCGGCGCCCACGAAACGAATGAGCCCTCGGAGTAAGGCGCCCGCCCCGCTCGGCCGTACTCGTTCGGCCGTACTCGTTCGGCCGTACTCGTTCCGCCATACTCGTGAGGTGCGCCCGTCCACGAACTCCGCGGCACAGACCTCCGACACTGCCGCGGGCGCACTCACGCCGAGCCAGGTCGCGTCGTACTGGAACGACGGCTATCTGACGCCCATCCGGGTCGCCGACCACCGGCGCACCGGCGAGTGGCGCTACCAGATCGAGTCGCTGGAACGTCGGTGGCGCGACGACTCGACGTTGCCGCGGCCGTTCGTCGACTACGCCAGGGCGAACTTCCACATCGTCAGTGCTGCGGCCGCGCGCATCGCGCACGAACCGGACATCCTCGACGCCGTCGAATCGATCATCGGTCCGGACATCCTCTGTTGGATGACCGAACTGATCGTGAAAGAGGCGCACTCCACCAAGATCCTGACGATCCACCAGGACCTCACCTACTGGGGGCTCGACGGTGCCGACGATCTCGTGACCGCCTGGGTGGCGCTGTCCCCGGCGACAGCGGCGAACGGTGCGATGCAGTTCGTGCGCGGCAGCCATCATCGGGGTCAGATCTCGCACCGCGACACCTACGACGACGACAACCTGTTGTCGCGCGGCCAGGAAGTCGCGGTCGACTACGACCCCGCGGACGTGGTCACGAACGAGCTCGACGCCGGCGAGATGTCGCTCCATCACGGTCTGATGTTCCACGGGTCGGGTCCCAACACCACCGCCGACCGGCGCGTCGCCCTGGTGATGCGATACGTGTCCCCGGCGGTGTCGCAGCGGGTCGGGCCCACCGATTTCGCAATGGTCGTTCGTGGTGCCAATCGGTCGCGCAACCTGCTGACGACACCGGTGCCGTTCGCCGACTTCGCACCGGCGGCGATCAGACTCCACGCCGAGATCTCCGACGCTCAGGCGGCAGCGCTCGCGGGGGGAGCGGAGCTCCCCATCAGTTACGGGCGCTGATCCACGACGTCGGTCGGGGTTCGATGCGCCCACGGTTGAGCGGCTTCCAACTGGCTCGCCACCCTGACCAGCAGGTCCTCTCGGCCGTACGCCGCCACGAGCTGGACACCGACGGGGAGACCGGCATCGTTCCAGTGCAGCGGCACGTTGATCGCCGGCTGTCCACTGACGTTGAACGGCGGCGTGAACGGCACCCAGGCAGCGGCGCGGCGCATCCCGGCCATGGGGTCGCCAGGTCGGGGGTCGTGCTCGCCGACCCGGACGGGCGGTTCGGCGAGGGTCGGGGTGAGGAGGAGATCCCAACCGTCGGCCCACCACTGCTGCACCGAGCGCCGGAACTGCGCCGTGGCGGCGAGCCCCTCCGCGTAGTCGACCGACGACACCTTCCGGGCGTGCTGGGCCTGCGCCCAGTTGACCGGCTCGACCTCCGCCTCGGTGAGATCTCGCCCGATCGCCCGCCCGTAGGCGGCGATTCCGACCGCCACGTTGGCACCCCAGATCGCCATGAATCGGTTGGTGAACGACCCGTCGGCGAGCGGTGGCGGGAAACCGTGGGCAACGTCGTGCCCGAGCGATTCGAGCAGCGCCGCCGCCGACCGGACCGCTGTGACGCAATCGTCGTGGATGGGCCCGCCGCGCGGGTGCGCATCGAGGAGACCGATGCGGAGGCGGCCAGGATCGAAACCGACCTCCGCTGCGTACGGCCGCTCCGGCGGCGGCGCGATCACGGTGTCGCCGATGCCGGGGCCGCGTGCCGCATCGAGGAGCCGGGCGGTGTCGCGCACCGTCCGGCTCACGCACAACTCGACACCGAGTCCTGATTCGGAGCGTTGCGGACCGACGGTGATGCGTCCTTGCGAGGTCTTGAGACCGATGAGGCCACAGCACGACGCAGGGATGCGGATCGAACCGCCGCCGTCGGAGGCGTGGGCGATCGGCACCATCCCGGCCGCGACCGCTGCTCCCGCGCCACCGCTCGATCCACCAGGAACATGAGCGGTGTTCCACGGGTTCCGGGTCGGGCCGTACGCACGCGGTTCGGTGACCGGCACGCTCCCGAGCTCGGGGCTGTTCGTGCGGCCCAACGTCACCAACCCGGCGGCCCGGAAGCGCGAGACGATCGTCGTGTCGGCCTGCGACACCGGCATCGCGTCGCGCAATGCGACGTTGCCGTTGGTGAGGGCCTGTCCGGCGTACGACGCCCACAGATCCTTCAGGAGGAACGGAACACCACGAAACGGTCCCGCCGGCACGTCACCCGACGCCACGTCGCGAGCGTGGTCGAACCATCGCATGATGACCGCGTTGATCGGACCGTCGGAGCGTTCGATCCTTTCGATCGCAGCTTCGGTCAGCTCGAGCGTCGACACCTCGCCGTCGGCGACGAGTCCGGCCTGTGCCGTCGCGTCCATCCAGCGTGTTTGGTCGGCGAGCGATCCCATGCGCGTCGTTCTACCAGCCGGCATTCGATCGGATCGGGCCGAGGGCGTCCGGACCCAACAGGTGCGACCGACGATGGAAGACTGCTCGGATGGCCGAACTGGACATGACCGTCGAGGAACGCGAGGCATTCCTGTCCGACGTGAGGGTGGGAGTGCTGTCGATCGCCCGGATCGACAAGGGTCCGCTGGCACTCCCCATCTGGTACCGGTACGAGGACGGGGATGTGATCATCGGCATGAGTGCCGACTCGCTCAAGGCGCGGCTGCTGCGCGACGCCGGCCGCGCCACCATGACGGTGCAGGACGAGACACCGCCCTACCGGTACGTCTCGGTCGAGGGACCCGTCACCATCGGTCACGAGGAACGCGATCCGCTCGCGATGCCGACCCGGTACCTGGGCGAAGAGCTCGGTCGGCGGTACGCCGAGCAGAACGCTGGCGGCGATCCGACCGAGTCCGTCGTGGTGCGACTGATGCCGGAGCGCTGGCTGACCTGCGACTACGGCAAGATGCGCTGAGCCCGGGTTCGGTTCCGCGCCTCAGGCGGCGGCGGCGACCGGTGTACGCGCCGGACCCCACACGACCGGCGTGCCGTGACGGGCGAGCGTCAGCCGGAACCAGCCGAGCATCGTCCCGATCGTGATGATGCCGGTCGCCGGCCCGAGGACCGATTTGACCAGCACGAACGTCGTGGTCGATTGGCTGAGCAACAGCCAGACGGTGATACTGGCGTTGACGAGGCTGGTGAGTGCCCAGAACAGCGACAACCGCACGAAGAACTGCTGCACGAGGGGGTGCGCCTTGGTTGCGTCGTCGAACGGCAACACGTCGTAGGCGAGCTTGCGAGCCAGTGGCTTGCCCATCGGTACCGAGACGAGAAATGCGGTGCCCACGAACACGGTGGTCACCGTCGGCTGCACGAAGTACACGACCATCGATCCCGTCAGCAGTGCGGCGATCGTGCGGGCACCGAGTGCGGTCGCACTCAGCACGATCAGGCCGGGCACCCGTCGGCGGGTGGCAACCCGGTAGGCGATCGTCGCGAGCGACCAGACGAGCGCCACGAGCAACGCCCACATCGTGCCGATCAACTCCAGGAAGCCCACGAACAACAACAGTGGGACGATCTTGCCCTCGATCACGTTGGGCAGCGCGTGTCGCAGCACGGCGCGGACGTTCGGGATCACGACGGGATGATGATGCACGGGTACCTCACGCTTCGCGGGCGGTCAACCCGGCGTCACAGATCGTATCCGAACGACGGCTCGTGCGGGCAGCACGCGGGACCATCGACCCCTGGCACGCACCGCGCCGACGTCCTACGCTGGAGACGAGGAGGGTGCACGGCGAATGTTCCCCCGATGGTCTCGATCACCACGGCTCCGGTCGCCATCGCGGACCGGCCACCTGAACCCGAACGCCCCCGGTTCACCCCTGCGACCGTCCGACGCTCTCGACCAGGGACAGGTCGTCGACGATCAACCCCGACACCCCGAGCTGGACGAGCTGGCGAGCACGAGCGACGTCGACCACGCCCCAACAGATCACCATCGGGGTGCACCGATGCAGGCGATCGAGTTCAACGGCGTCGATCAGACGCTCATGGATGGCGATCCCGTCGGTCGTGCCGAAGCGGGTACGCGCGACGACCGAGCGCTGCCATCGAGACCCGACGGACTTCATCGTACGCACCCCACCGGCCCGACGGGCCGGTCCGAGTGCCCACCAGCTCCGGCACGAGACCGTCAGCGGTCGACGTCCGTCCACCGCCGCCACCGCCCGCGAGGTCAGGCGACCGGTGAATCCCTTCAGATCGAGCCAGATGTGGACATCACCGGGCACGACGTCGACGATCTCGGCCAGTTCCGGGCGAGCGGCGTCGCGCGGCAGCAACTCCCAACGTTCCCAGAGCCTCGCGAACGGCCAGAGCACCTTGCCGTGACGAACCTCCAGCCGCCCACGGAACAGGTGCACGTCGAGTTCGATCGCGTCGGCGACCCGGCTCGCCGGAGCGACGGTCGCCGGCAGGTTGCCGGCTCGGTGAGCGATCCACTCCACGACACGACTCTTACCGACGGCGGCCGGTTCGCGGCAACCGGGGCCGGCCGGTCCGGGTGGCACGTCGAGGCCGGCATCACTGTCGGTGGGGCGGTCGCCTACTTCGGAGGCCGCTTCCTTGTGGAGGGTGAGCGCACCGAGGCGATCGAGAACGCGCAACGATTGATGCGGCTGGAGCGAACACTGGGCATCGACGTCGAGCAGGGGATGCAGCGGAACGTGCTCGATCACGATCTGCTCCGTGTCGCCGGCAATCTCAGCTATGTCTGGCTCCACTGGCCGTTGCTCATCGCCGTCCTGCTCCTCCTCTTCGCCCGCGACCGCACACGCTTCCGGCGTCTCCGCGACGCGTTGCTGTGGTCGGGCGCGGTCGGTCTGATCATCTTCGCCACCGTGCCCGTGGCGCCGCCGCGGTTCATGCCCGGATTCGTCGGAACGGTGAGCGACGACGCTCGCCGTCACTACCTGGCGTACCCGATCGCCTGGTCGAACCAGTTCGCTGCGGTCCCGAGCTTCCACGTCGGTTGGACGCTGGTGGCTTGCCTGGCGATCGCCGGACTGACCGGACGCAGACTCGGCAAGCTGGTCGCCCTTCTGCCCGCCGTGCTCGTCGCCGTGTCGGTCGTGACCACTGGCAACCACTACGTGGTCGATGCGCTGCTCGGTACCCTGATCGCAGTGATCGCGTACGCCATGGTCATGCGTCGAGACCGCGCCGAGCCGGTCTGATCCGGGATCCGAACAGTCCGCCCGCCGCCGGTACCGGGGATCATCGAGAACGACGACGCAGCGCCGCGCGATCGTCGCTACCTTCGACGGCCATGTCCGTTGACGTCGACACCCCTCACGACACTGCGGTCGGTCCGCGCTCGGGCAACGGCACCGGGAATCCGAGCGACGACACGATCCGGAACCGCTCGGTGATCACCCGCCTCGCAACGACGGCTGCGAGCCGATGGAGGATCACGATGGCTCTCTGGGGTGTCGTGATCCTGATCGGACTGGTCGCCTACGGGGGCGGTCTCGCCCGCGAAGGGTTCCCGCCGGTCAACCTGCCGATCGTGGTCGTCGACGGCACCTACTTCGTCGACGACACCGATGCGGTCGACGCCGACGTCGCCCTCCCGCTCCAGACCGCGTACGGCGAGCTCGAGGGTGTCAAGGAGGTACAGAGTTTCTCGCTGGGCAACGCGTTCGCGGTGATCGTCGAGTTCGAGGACACCTTCTCGTCGCCGGAGGGCGCGGGCGTGCTCGAATCCGCGAACGCGTCGATCGAGGTACCGCCGGAAGCCGACATCACGGTCCGCCCGATCGATGCCACGAAGTTCCTCGAGGTGTACGACCTGTTGGTGACCGTCAGCGGTCCTGCCGACGCGACCGCCGCCGATCTCGAGCTCGAAGCGGCCCGCTTGGAGACGTACCTCGAGACCGGTGACGGGGTCGGCGCCGCCGACGTCCGCAACCTGCTCACCGAAGGCACGAACGCCGCCACCGGCGAGGCGGAGATCCGCCGTACCCGCTTCATCCGGGTGGCGTTCGCCGAGACGGGCCGGTACTCCGAGGCGATCGCCGTCGGACTCGTTCGGTCCGCAGACACCGATCTCGACCTGCTCGGTTTCAGCGACGAGATCACTGGGCTGCTCGACCGTGAGAACGTGCTCAGCGAGGGCTACTCGGCTGCCGTCACTGCCGACTTCGCGAACGACATCCGGACTCAGATCAGTTCGTTGACGGGCAACCTGCTCCAGGGGTTGATCGCCGTCGCCATCGTCAGCCTCCTGCTCATCGGTTGGCGCGTGTCGATCGTGACCGCCGGATTCATGGCCACGGTGATGATGGCCGCGCTCGGTGGGCTCTGGGCGCTCGGTTACTCACTCAACACGATCACGCTGTTCGGTCTCATCTTGACCCTCGGCCTGCTGGTGGACGACGCGATCGTGATCTCCGAATCGATCGATGCCAACCGGCCGGAGTCCGACGAACCGATCGGCGTGATCCGGTCGGCCCTCAACCGGGTCGGCACGGCTTCGCTGTCGGGGACGCTCACGACGGTTCTGGTGTTCGCGCCACTGCTGTTCGTCGGCGGCGTGCTCGGCGAGTTCATCCGGGCGATCCCGGCGACCGTCATCTTGACGCTGCTGTTGTCGTTCCTGTTCTCCGTCGTCTTCATCCCGGCCGTCGCCAAGCCTTTCCTCCTCAAGGGCGAGCGACCCCACAATCCCGTGACGCGGGGAGAGCGGCGCATCGCCCACGCACTCAGCCGGCTCGCCGAGTACCCGTCGAGCCACGGTTGGAAGGGCATCGGGGTCGGCGTCGGCGTGTTCGCCGGTGCGATCGCCGTGGTCGTCGGCTCGTTCCAGATCGCGGCGACGCTCGGCTTCAACATCTTCCCACCGGGCGACGACGCCAACGCCCTGTTCGTCGAAGCCGACTTCGATCCGGGCACCACGATCGACGAGGCCCAGGAGATCTCCGAGGAGATCGACGACATCGTGATCTCGGCCCTCGGCGACGATCTCGTGCGGTCGCAGTACATCAACGCCAACGAGCAGGAGCTTCTGACCATCATCGACCTGACGCCGTTCGACGAACGCGACACGACCGCCCCGACGTACGTCGATCGCATCGAGGAGCGGTTCGCCGAGGTGTCCGGGGTGCGGGTCACGGTGCGGCCGCTGGAGAACGGCCCTCCGGTCGAGGAGTTCCCGTTCGCCGCCCAGATCGCAGTCGACGCCGGATCGGTGGAAGCCGGTGAGCAACTCGCGTTCGAGCTGCGTGATCGGCTGATCGGGGCGGAGCTCGACAAGGCCTCCGGTGAGGCGACGACCGTCGTCGACGCGATCGTGTCCACCGAGGGTCAGGTCTACCGGATCGACGGCCAGCGCCAGATCGAGGTGCGAGCCCAGTTCTCGAACGACGATCTCACCAACAACCTGGATGCCGCCGAGGCGCTGGTCGACGACCTGTACGGCGACGCCGAACTGACGGCGCTCGGTCTCGCCCCGGACGCGATCGCCTACGACTTCGGTCAGGAGTCCGACAACCAGGACGACTTCGCGTCGCTCGGGCGCGCGCTGATCATCGCTCTACTGCTCATGCTGCTGCTGCTCGTGGTGCAGTTCCGTTCGATCGTGCAGCCGCTGCTGATCTTCCTCGCCATCCCGTTCAGCTTCTTCGGCGTCTTCACCTCGTTGAGCCTGACCGACAACCCGATCAGCTTCTTCGTCGCCGTGGGGTTCATCGCCCTCATCGGCGTCGTGGTCAACAACACGATCCTCTTGGTCGACGCTGCCAACCAGGCGCGGCGACGTGGGCTGCGGCCCGGGCTCGCGATCGCCGAGGCCGTCGAGCGGAGATTCCGCCCGCTCGTCGCCACGACGATCACGACGGTGGTGGGGCTGCTGCCGCTTGCGCTGAGTGACCCGTTCTGGGAGTCGTTGAGCTTCACGCTGATCGGTGGGCTGATCAGCTCGACCATCCTGGTGCTCGTCGCCTTCCCGGTCTTCTACCTCGCGGTCGAGAAGATACGTACGCCGGTGCGCAACCTGGCCCGCAGGCGCCTGGGCAAGCCGCTCGTGTGACGGCCCGCGGCGGTGGCGATCGGATCGCTGACGACGCACCGCTTCACGCGTGCCAGCGCACGTCTCGCCCGGCAAAGGCGATCAGCGCATCGACGTCGGACGCGTCACCCGGCGGCACGACCGCCGGTCCGTACGGGGCGCCCGCCTCCCCGCGGGCGTCATCGGTGATGATCGTCCGGGCCGCCTCGTGCGCCGCCGCGGTGAGATCCGTCGAAGGGACGAACGGACGGTCGAGTGCCATCGCCAGATCCCATCCATGCACGTATGCCTCGAGCACGTGGAGAGACAGAACGAAGGTTGCCGGCAACTCGTGGCCGCCGAGATCGACCGACCCGCCGAGATCACATCCGCGCCATGCGCCCACCGAGACGGCGACGGCGTGGCGGTGTCGCTCCGCCGGTGAGCCGGAGACCGGATCGTCGTTGCTTCCCGCAGCGGAGGCGAGGAAGTGGTGCGTGCCGATGATGTGTTCCACGAGCGCACCGACATCGAAGTCGGTACACGGTGTGGGTGCGGTGCCGTCGACGATCGGACCGGCATCGAGGATGTGCTGGGTCAGGTCGAGCGAAGCGATGAGGGCGTCGTGGTGGTGCATGGAGTTCCTGTCGTTGCGGGTGTTCGTTGTGTTCGTTGCGGGTGTTCGTTGCGGTGCGGCACGCCGACGGCCACGGGTCGTTGCGGGCGCGCCGGGTCGAGGTCGTGTCGTCCGGTGGAAGTGGCGGCCGACTAGCCGGTGGAGCGTTCCAGCGCGACGGCTTGGGTGGCGAGCGCGGCGAGGTGGTCGATCCACCCACCCTGGTTCTGTTCGAGATCGACCGGATCGACGAACCCACGATGGTGCACCCGCAATCGGGTGTGGTCTCCGTGTGGTTCGAGGTCGAACCGGACGGTCGTGACGAGCGCCTCGTCGAGGGACCGCCAGGTGTGGACGAGGGTGTGCGGAGGCTCGATGACCTCGTAGAAGCCTTCGATACCGACGCTGATGCCCGCCGCCGGGATCGCGATCGTCAGCCCGAGTCGCCCGCCCAGACGCACATCCATCTCGTCGACGCTGACGTCGGCCCCGTCCGGGCCGAACCAGCGGGCGTAGAGGTCGGGCTCCGTGAGGAGCTTGAACACGGTCTCGGGTCGGGCTTCGATGAGGTGGTCGATGTCGAGCGACAACTCGGTAGATGGCTCGGTCACCGTTCGTCTCCCCGTTCGAGGTCGGCGGCGAGCCGTGCCAGTCGGTCGAGGCTGGTGGTCCACATCGACCGGTACCGATCGATCCAGTCTTCGGCGAGGAGCAGGGTGTCCGATTCGAGGCTGAGCACGTGGCGGCGGCCGTCGACCCGTCGGGCGACGAGCCCCGCTCGTTCGAGGACCTTGACGTGCTTGGTGACGGCGGCCGGCGTCAGGACGAGGTCGGCGCTCGCGTCGCCGATGCTCAGCTCGCCGGAGATCGCGAGTCGTGCGACGATCGACCGACGCGACCCGTCGGCGAGGGCGGCGAACACGTCATCGAGGTGTCGGCCGTCGAGATCGGAATATTTCACCATGGAGCTTACTGTACACCCATAAGTGTAATTAAGCAAGCCGGGGAACTCCGGACGGTGCGTTGGCGAGCGACCAGACCGGCACCGGATCTCGGAAGCCCTTGATCATGCGTCGGCCCGCCGGTTCGAAGAAGCACGCGCCACCCGCCGCTTCGACGAGCTCGTGCGTGGCGAGTACCTCTTGTGGAACGGCATGATCGACGAGGCGCGACGCCAGGTTGACCACGCTGCCGTAGTAGTCGCCGCCACGCGTCAACACCTCACCGTATGCGAGGCCGCCGCGTGGGAGCACCAACTCGCCCACGTCGTCGAACCCGGCCATCAGGCCCGATGCCGCCCGGCAGGCGCACGCCGGGTCGGTCGACGCGAACATCACCTCGTCGCCGATCAGCTTGACCACCCGTGCGCCCGACGCGATTGCGACGTCGTGGGCGCGACCCTCGAAATCGCGAATGAACGCTGCGAGCTCGGTGGTGGGCATCTCGTTGCTGCGCTCGGTGAACCCGACGAGATCGACGAACCCGATCGCGAACCGGTATCGCAGCCGTTCGTCGTCGATGGTGGCGTTGCGGGTTCGTTCGATCGCCTGGCGAACGTGACGACGAAGAATCGGATCGAGTCGATCCATCAGACCATCGAGCAGCCCGACGGCGTCGTAGACCTTCTTCGCGAGCGCGAGCTCGCCCTCGCCGGACGCCATGTGGGGTGATTCCACGTCGGCGAGGAACATCGACACGACCGCCTCACCGAGGCGCCCGAACGTCGACCCCAACACCCGGATGAAGCCGCGCGCCTCCTCGGGCGAGAACATCGTCGACAACCCGCCGACAGTGGCGAAGAGCTCGATCTCGGCGGCGGTGAAGCCGATCTCTCCCGGCGGCGCCCCCACGATCGGGGTGAATCCGAACGCCGTGGCGAACGCGTCGAACTGCTCGGGCGGCAACCCGGATCGAGCGATCGCTTCGGCGCGGCCGATATCCGGGACGGGCACGATGCGGTGATCGCCGGCCAGCGCGGCGAGGTTGCCCTGAGCATCCGCCAGTCGCATCTCGTCGAGTGAGAACCCCATCTGTTCGAGCCACCGCAACAGATCGAGCCGATCGGGTCCCTCGTCGTCGGTGCCGAGCACGCCCGCCGCCTCGTACTCGTCCGGAGAGATCATCGTCCGATGGTAGGCGCTGCGTTCGGGGTCAGACCCCGGACGTCACCTCCCCGAGGCGTTCACTGATGATGACGGGTGCCATCCCACCACTCGCGGATGATGACGAGTCCGACCGAGGTCGGGGCGTCACCGGCCGGACATTCGGCGACAGCACGCCCGGAATCGAGACGACGACAGCGCGACTGCTTGACTGGCGCTCATGGCGCAACTGACCGAATCCGTCCGCCTCGAGATGACCACCTCCGGCGGTGTCGACATCGCCGTCATCGTGATCGACAACCCACCGGTCAACGCCCTCAGCTGGCACGTCCGCCAGGGTCTCGCCGACGGTATGACACGGGCCGTCGCCGATGGCGCCCAGGCGATCGTGCTGATCTGCGCCGGCCGCACCTTCATCGCCGGAGCCGACATCAGCGAGTTCGGGGGCACCCAGCAGGGTCCGAGCCTTCCCCAGACGCAGGCGGCCATGGAGGATGCTCCCGTGCCCGTCATCGCGGCGATCCACGGGACCGCACTCGGTGGCGGGCTCGAGGTCGCGCTCTGTGCGCACTACCGCGTCGCGCTGTCGTCGGCGAAGTTCGGTCTCCCTGAGGTGAACCTCGGTCTGCTGCCCGGCGCCGGCGGGACGCAGCGACTCCCCCGTCTCGTGGGAGTGCCCAAGGCGCTCGAGATGGTGACGTCCGGTCGCCACATCGGCACCGACGAAGCGCGCGCCGGTGGCCTCGTCGACGAGATCGTCGAGGGAGACCTCGACGCGCTCCGCGCCGCGGCGATCGCCTTCGCCGAACGTGCCGTGACCGAACACCTCCCGTTGGCCCGGGTGCGTGACCGGGACGAGAAGGTCGCCGAGGCCAGCGGCGACACTGCCCTATTCGCCGACTTCCGAGCCTCGATCGCACGCAAGACGCGTGGCTTCCTGGCACCGGAATACAACGTCCGATGCATCGAGGCCGCAGCGGACCTGCCCTTCGACGAGGGCATCGAGGTCGAACGCAAGCTGTTCATGGAGTTGATGACCGGCACCCAATCGGCGGCGCAGCGCTACTACTTCTTCGCCGAGCGGGCCGCCAACAAGGTGCCCGACATCCCGAAGGACACTCCGACGGCCGACATCGCTTCGTGCGGCGTGCTGGGCGCCGGCACGATGGGTGGCGGGATCGCGATGAACTTCGCCAACGTCGGCATCCCCGTCACAATCGTCGAGCGCGACCAGGAGGCGCTCGACCGCGGTCTCGCCGTGGTCCGGAAGAACTACGAGCGATCGGCGTCGCGCGGCTCGATCCCCTCCGGCGCGGTCGAGGAGAGAATGGCGCTGATCACCGGAACGACCGACAAGACCGACTTCGCCGGCTGCGACATCGTGATCGAGGCCGTTTTCGAAGACATGGCGCTCAAGCAGACGATCTTCCGCGAGCTCGACCAGATCTGCCAACCGGGTGCGATCATGGCATCGAACACATCAGCCCTCGACGTCAACGAGATCGCGGCCGTGACGTCACGCCCCGAGAGCGTGATCGGCATGCACTTCTTCTCGCCGGCGAATGTGATGAAGCTCCTCGAGGTCGTGCGTGGCGACGCCTCGTCATCGACCACGGTCGCGACCGCGATGGCGGTGGCCAAGCGGATCGGCAAGGTCGCCGTGCTGGTCCGCGTGTGTCACGGCTTCGTCGGCAACCGCATGCTGTTCCAGCGCCGGATCGAGGCCGATCAACTGGTGCTCGAGGGGGCGACGCCCGCACAGATCGATCGCGTGCTCTACGACTTCGGCTTCCCGATGGGTCCGTTCGCGATGAACGACCTCGCCGGTCTCGACATCGGTTGGAAGGCCGAGACATCGACGAGCTCGACCGTACGGGAGCTGATGTGCGAGAGCGGCCGCCGGGGGCAGAAGAACGGCCGCGGCTATTACACATACGATCCCGAGACACGCGCCTCGACTCCCGACCCCGAGGTGGTCGAGATGATCCGAGCCTTCGCCGTCGGCAAGGGGAACGAACAACGGGAGGTCACCGACCAGGAGGTGCTGGAGCGGTGTCTCTACCCGATGGTGAACGAGGGCGCGAAGATCCTCGAGGAAGGCATCGCGATCCGCGGGAGCGACATCGACGTCGTCTGGGTCAACGGCTATGGCTGGCCCGTCTATCTCGGCGGCCCGATGTTCTGGGCCGACTCGATCGGGCTCACCGACGTCGTCGAGACGATTCGCGGCTACGCCTCGTCGATCGGCGGCCGCCACTGGGAGTTGTCGCCATTGCTCGAACGCCTCGCCGGCGACGGGAGTGGGCTCCACCAGTACACGAACTGATCCGTCGGCTCAGGCCGTCGAGGTCCCGGTGAGGTTCGACGCACCACCGGTCAACTCGACCGCAAGCGGCTCCGTGAGCCGCCGGCCCAACTCGATCATCTCGGCGGCACGGTGGAAGTCGAGCGTGCGGCACGCGTTCTTGGGGATCGACACGAGGTGATCGGGCGCGAACGCGGCGAGGCGGTGTCGCGTGAGCGCACCCTGCATCACCTCGTACGACGCCTGCACCACGTCGACCGAACTGAGGACGTGGTCGTCGACGGACTCGAGGGCCCGGACCTCGCTGTCGAGTCGGGTGCGGACCGACGCTTCGAGGTCGGGGGTGAGCCGTCGACGCACGACCGCCATCATCTCGCTGTCGAACCAACGGGCCGCCGCACCGCGCAGCCGGTCTGACCAGTCGGCGGCGCTGCGCTCGTCGGTGGATTCCGACACCGGAGCGCTGCTCGCGGACCCCTGACCGTCGAGGCTCACGGCCACGACGGCGTCGGCGTGGACTGCCGCGACCGGTGCGACGGGCACGGGATCGAGGACGGCACCGTCGACGAGCAGGCGCCCGTTCAGTTCGACCGGGACGAAGAACGACGGGATCGCGGTCGAGGCGCGGATCGCGACATCGAGCGGGCCGTGCTGGAACCAGACCTCGCGGCGCGACACCAGATCGACGGCGACTGCGGTGTAGGGGATCGGGAGCTCCTCGATGGACCGACCGCCGAGCATCTCGCCCACGACGCCGAAGAGCCGGTCGCCGCGGATCGCTCCGGGGCCTGACAGTGCGACGTCGACGAGGCGCAACATCTCGAGCCGCCCGAGCCCGGTCGCCCACTCCGCGAACTCGTCGAGCTTGCCTGCGGCGTACATCCCCCCGACGAGGGCGCCCATCGACGAACCGGCGATCGCCACGATCTCGACACCCGCTTCGACGAGCACCTGGGTTGCGCCGATGTGGGCGAAGCCCCGGGCGCCCCCACTCCCGAGCACCAATGCCACTCTGGGAGCAGGCTCCGCCTCGACGCCGTCGAACGGATCGTTGGTCGCCATGCGGTCATCCTACGGAGACCTCGACGGACAGCTCGCCCGCCCTGCTTCTGGGCACCGGCCGCTGCCGAATGCCGGCTGCACGGCGAGTGGTGGTACAAACCGTGGCCATGTCGTCGACGTTCCATGAGGCCTGCGAAGCGGTGTGCGCACCGGGCACGATGTTCGAGATCACCGAGGTCGCGGTGCGCGGGGCCGCCACCAAGGTCTTCGCCGGGACCCCACCGAACATCCGGGCTCTGTTCACCCTCGCTGCGGCGCGCACCGACGACTTCATCGTGTTCGAGGACGAACGGTGGACGATGCCCGACGTACTCGACCTGGCAGGCCGAATCGGTCACGCGCTCGTCCACGAGTTGGGTGTCACGAAGGGCGACCGCGTGGCGATTGCCATGCGGAACTCTCCCGAGTGGATCGCGGCGTTCGCCGCGATCACCTCTGTGGGCGCGGTCGCGGTACCGCTCAACGCGTGGTGGGTGACCGACGAGATCGTGTACGCCCTCGACGACTCCGGCGCGAGCGTCGTGTTCGTCGACGAGGAGCGCCTCGCCCGCGTCACGGCGGCACCGCCGGGATCGGTCACCGCACGGTTGGTGACCGTCCGCGCAGGGGTGCACGAGGGGGAGGTCCGGCTCGACGACCTGCTCGTCGATGGAGCGTCGATGCCCGAGGCCGACATCGACCCCGATGACGACATGACCATTCTTTACACTTCGGGCACCACCGGGTTCCCGAAGGGCGCGGTCTCGACCCACCGAGCCGTGCTCAGCGCGCTGATGGCGTTCGCCGCCCGCGCCGCCGTGACGGCGGCGCGCACACCTCCCGATCCGACGACCGACGGCCCCGTCGCTCAGGCCTACATGCTGTGCGTGCCACTGTTCCACGTGACCGGGCTCGTGCCCGTCATGCTCGGCTCCTTCGTCAGCGGGGCAAGGCTCGTGATGACCCACAAGTGGGATCCGGACCGTGCTCTCGAACTGATCGAGCAGGAGCGGGTGACGCTGTTCGTGGGGGTGCCGACGATGAGCTGGGACCTGCTGGAGGCACCGACGTTCGCCCGGCGCGATACGTCGAGTCTGCGCTCGGTCGGTGGTGGCGGGGCGCCGATGCCGCCCGAGCTGGTCAAACGCATCGACGACAATTTCCCGAGGGGCCGGCCCAGCCTCGGCTACGGCATGACGGAAACGAACGCCTACGGCCCGCAGAACACCGGCGACGACTTCGTGGCGCACCCGGCGTCGACCGGACGCGCGGTGCCCGTCATGGACGTCCGCGTGACCGGCCCGATGGGCAACGAGCTCCCGATCGGCGAGACCGGGGAGATCTGGTTTCGGGGCCCGATGCTGATCCGCGGATACTGGAACCGACCCGACGCCACTGCCGAGACGATCGTGGACGGATGGCTCCGTTCCGGCGACATCGGGCGCATCGACGAGGAGGGGTACGTCTACGTCAGCGATCGCGCCAAGGACATGGTGTTGCGCGGAGGCGAGAACATCTACTCGGCCCAGGTCGAGGCCGCGATCTACGAACACCCGGCGGTGTACGAGGCGGCCGTGTACGGCGTCCCCGACGAACGGCTCGGCGAGGAGGTCGCCTGCCACGTCATGGTCAGACCTGGCCACGCGCTGGAGGTGGGCGAGCTGCAACGATTCATCGGCGAGCGTCTCGCGAAGTTCGAGGTTCCGACCATCGTGACGATCGTGACCGAGCAGCTTCCGCGGAACGCATCAGGGAAGATCTTGAAACGTGAGCTGCGCGACCGGGTGATCGCCCCCGGCTGATCGACTCAGCAGTCGGTGTCGTCAACCTGGGTCGGCCGGGTGCCCGCCGAGCGGAACGACCGGGATCCGCCACCGGGCGGCGAGGGCTGCCAGCGCCTCCTGGTGATCCCCGTAGACGACGCCGTAGTGGTGCTCGATTCCGAATCCGAAGATGGTGTCGAGCACGGCATCGACAGGTTGGTCCCAGCGCAGCACGCCACACGTGCTCGAGAAGGGCCGACTGCGTCGCAACATCTCGCCGCCACCGATCACCATCGCAGGTCCGTCGGCGAGTTGGCTCAGACGAGCGATGGTCACTCGACCGGGCCGCAACGCGAACTCGTGGGTGAGTGCACGCCGTCGGTTCGGATGGAGGCCGCCACGAGGCGGGGTGTCCGGGTCGGCCAGGCCGAGCGAGCCTGCACCGCAGTGCCAGACGACCGATGTGCCGTCGCGCCGGTCGGCGTCGACGAGATCGGCCACGAACGGGTCGCTGCCGGCGAGCTCGCGCAGGATGAGGGCGGTCAGACTCCCGTAGACGTCGGCCTCACAGACCGCCGGCACACCGTCGGCGGTGAGCATCGCGTTCGGTGCGCACACGGCGCCGCCGTAGCGTTCCATGCACTCGGGCCAGCACCGGGTGCTCACCGCCGACCAGCGGCGCTGATCCGTCAGCGATCGCAGAGCTCCGTAGAGGCGCAGGCTCGGTTGGAGACCGGCCGACCGAAGGTGTTCCACCGGGCCGAGCGACACGGCGACGCGGTGTTCGATCGCGCGCAGTTCGTTCGGCTCGACACGATCGGCCCTGGCGAAGAGTTGATCGAGTACGACCGGATCGCAGCGCGCACCGGTCAGCTCGGCGATCGAGAGCGCATCGTGGTCGCACGGTTCGAAACCGTCGGGATGCTCGCCGATCACCCCGATCGTGGCGCCGTCGAGCGCCCGGGCGACGCGGGCGGCGGCGGCGACCGCACCGTCGGAGGCGGCCACCTCACGATGTGGGTCGGGATGACGGAGCCGAGCGCCGGCGCACTGCGCCGTCTGGATCGCAGCGGCCACGCGGTCCGACGTCGCTCCATCATCCGGATCGGCATGCACGAACACCGCCGGATGACCGCGTCGCCGCAGCGAGTACGCAGCGAGATTGGCACCGCACAACGAGTTCAAGCGGAGCGGTCCGCCCGTTCGTGGCTCGGGGAACGACCAGCACACGAGCGGCGCGACGCTGCGCTCGGCGAGCTCGACGAGCATCGTCGCGTCGGTGAACGTCGCATGGAGCACGACGACCAGGTCGACGGGAGCATCGACTCCGTCGAGCTCCTCGGCGATCCGATCGAGCTCATCGACCGAGGTCGCGACATGGGGATCGGCGACGACGACCAGACCGAGATCATCGAGAACCCGGCGGGCCGCCGCTGCGACCTCGGTGCCGAACTCCAGGTCGAATGTCGGGCGTCCGATCGTGACGACCGCCGCAGTGGTGTCGCTGATGGCGCTCACGACACACCAACCTGTTCGGCGACGTCAGCTCGGTCGATCGTCGCGTAGCGCCGATGGTCCGCGTGATGCTCGTCACGATCGACATCGTTCGGTGCGACCCGATCCTGCCGGGTGTTGGTCCACCACGGCCTGGCCCGATCGGCGGTCAGCTCGTTGACCTCACGGATGAACGGTACGGCGTCGGACCCGAGCACACGCCGAACGTCCGCAAGGCGTGGGAACTCGCTCACGGCGTCCCACCAGATGGAGCGGCCCGCCAGATACCCACTGGCACCGGCGTCGTAGGCGTACTCCAGAGCCCGGACGAATCCGGATCGATCCGCGCCGCCGGACAGCAACACCCAGGGACGCCCGACGATTCGGGTTACGGCCTCGAACGCGGCCCGGTTCGACCCGTCGTCGAGCTCAGGAGCCGGTAGGTGTGCCGGGGTCACGGGGGACTCGACCTTGAACACATCGACCTCGAAGATCGGCGAAGAGAAGTGCTCGAGGGAGGCGATCACCTGCTCGGTGCGCCAGGCGCCGTCGGTCGGACCCACGTCGGCGCCGTCGCGGGCGAGTGGGTACACGAGCAATTCGAACACGAAAGGGAGGTCGTATCGGCGGCACGCGGCGCCCACATCGGCGACGAACGCTTCTTGATGCTCGAGCACGGCCGCGTCGGCGTCGGTCCGGAACCAGGCGAGCAGCTTCACGGCATCGGCACCGAACCGCTTGATCTGGTCCACCGACCACCCCCCGATCGCTCGTGAACGCCGTCCGCCGCGCGCATCGTCGTAGGACGAGTCCTCCAGCGTGATCAGGAGTCCGCGCCTCGGATCGAGGAGATCGAGCGACGCGAAGGCCGTGATCGGGTCGAGGAGGGTCGCCGATGCTTCGGTCGTCAACGCCTCGACGACCGATCGCTTGATCGCCAGCACGTCCGACGGGGGTGCGGTCACGACTCCCCGGCGTGCGGCGACGAGCGCGTGCACCGGCGGACGCTGGTCGACGGCGAGCATCTGGAACCGACCGTGGTCGTCGGCGAGCCGTTGGAGTCCGCGGTAGGTACCCGGCTGCATCATGACGCCATTCCGATTCGTGCGAGTGCATCGTCGACGGCACGACGATCGGGGATCCCCGCCCGTCCGCCGCGTCGCATGCACTTGAGCCCCGCCGCGGCGGTGGCGAACCGAACCGCCTCGTGCTCCGGCCGGCCCTCGGCGAGAGCGAGTGCGAACGCGCCATGGAACACGTCGCCGGCGCCGGCGGTGTCGACCACCGGCACGTGGATCGAGGGATGGTGGTGCAGGCGGCCCCGCTCCCACCACGTCACGCCCGCCGCCCCGTCAGTCACGGCGAGCCATGCATCGGTTCGCACGGCAACCGTGCGGAGTCCGTCGACGACCCGGTCGCACCCCGTGGTGCCCGAGAGGCCGGCGCGGGAGAACACGAGGTGGGACGCACGCCGGAAGATCTCGCGGGCGTCGGATCGGGAGAGCCCGCGATCGACATCGACCACGGCGGGAACCCCGGCGGCGCGAGCAGTCTCGAGCGTTGCGCACGCGCCGGCTATCCAGCGACAGTCGACGAGGACACTGCCGGCGTGCCCGATCAGCCCGGCGGGAGCCGGGTCTGCGGCCGCGAACAGCTCGGGGCCGAGGTGGTTGACGACGGTGCGGCGTCCGTCGGCATCGACGAGCACCGCCGAGATCGGTGTGGCCGCCCCGGACACCCGCTGGCAGCCGGTGGTGTCGACCCCGAGGTCGGTGAGCTCGCGCAGCAAGCGCTCGCCGAGCGAGTCCGCACCCACACACCCGATGAACGCTGCCCGACCGCCGAGCCGCGCAACCGTCACAGCAGCGTTCGCAGCAACACCCCCGCCGATCTCCACGTGGTCGTCGGCGCTGTACTTGCCCTCGACCGTCGGCAGTTCCGTCATCAGGAAGATCTCGTCGATGGTCGCGATGCCGGTGCACACGACCAGGGGCGACACGACGTCATCCACGGTTCCAGCCTGCATTCGCGACGATGGGTTCGCCAGGGTCGAACGACCCGCGTCGGGTCGGGCCGAGCCCGGCGGACGACGATCGCGGTGGTCAGGCGACGTTCAGGGGCACGTGCGTAGAACGACGGTCATGAGCGCCGACTACGCAAACCACCCGTCGACCGAGCCCCGCACCTCGGCGGCCGCCAGACCACGGCCGCGGCGGTGGTCGATCGCAGTCAGCGCGTTGTCGATGGCCGCCCTGGCCGCGTGTGGCGGTGGCAGCGGAAGTGGCGCGGCGGCAACCACGGCTCGGGAGGGCGGCGAGAACGATTGCGGCACGACGGCGCCCTTCGAGCCCGCGAACTTCGTCGATCCGACGCTCAGCACCAACCCCTACCATCCTCTCGTCCCTGGCATGCGATGGGTGAGGGGCGGGAGCACGCTGGTCGGGCAGCGCGAGGTCCCGCACGAGATCATCACGACGATGACCGACGTCGTCAGGGAGATCGACGGCGTACCGACGATCGCGATGCTCGATGAGTCGACCGACTCGGGCGAGGTCGCACAGGTCGGCATGGATTACCTGGCGCTCGACAGCGACGGCAACGTGTGGATCCTCGGCGGTTACACCGAGGAGTACGAGGGGGGCGAGTTCACGAACGCCGAGAGTGCGTGGCTCGGGCCGTCCGACGGCCAGATGGTCGGCATCCTGTCGCCTGCCGTGGTCACGATGGACACTCCGCAATGGTGCATCGGCGCCGCGCCAGATGAGGATCCGTCGGTCGGTCTGCCCGTCGAAGTCGGAGTTCGCGAGTGCGTCGAGTTCGGGTGCTACGACGGTGTCCGCGTCGTCCAGGAAGGTGAGGTGGGCGCGCCAGACAACGAGAACAAGTCGTACGCACCCGGCGTGGGTGTGATCAACAATGTGCCGCTCGACGCCAGCCTCCACCAGGATCGCTTCGAGCTGCTGAACCTCGTCGAGCTGTCACCGGCAGGTCTCGCGGAAGCGAGTCAGGCGGTCCTCGACCTCGAAGCACACGCCCGCGAGGTCGAGCCGGACGTGTTCGGATCGGCACCAGAGTCGCGGCGGGTCGGGAGTTGAGCGCAGCGCCGGTCGTGCGACTCTCCGGTGTCTCGAAGTCGTTCGCGGAGCACACCGGTGACGCCGTTCGAGTGCTCGAAGGCGTCGATCTGACCATCATGCCGGGCGACAAGGTGAGCCTGATCGGGCCGTCGGGGAGCGGCAAGTCGACCCTCCTGTCGCTGATCGCCGGCCTCCTGCGGCCCGACACCGGAACCGTCGAGATCGACGGTACCGACACGAGCGACCTCGATGACGACGATCGAGCCCGAATTCGCGCCGACCGGATAGGAATCGCCCTCCAGTCCGACAACCTGATCCCGTTCCTGTCGGCCCGCGAGAACATCGAGCTCGCGATCGGGTTCGCCGAGCCGTCGAAGCGACCGACACGTGCGTCGACACGGACGCGAGCATTGGAGCTGCTCGAGCAGTTCCGGGTCGCCGACCGCGCCGATCATCTGCCCCGGCAGCTCTCCGGCGGCGAGGCCCAGCGGGTGGCGCTCGCGGTGTCGATGGTCAATCAGCCGGATCTCCTGCTCGCCGACGAGGTCGTCGCCCAGCTCGACGGCGACACCGCCGGCCAGGTCGTCGCCGAGGTGCTCGACGCAGCCTTCGCCGTCGTCTACGTGACCCACGACATCGCCCTGGCCGACCGCGTCGAGGACCGCTACCGCCTCCACGACCGTGAGGTCGAGCGACGATGAGTACGCCGGCACCCATCGTCGAGTCGAACGAGATCGTGACCACCGACCTCGTCGTCGACCACCGGACCGACCACGGCCCGATCCGAGCGCTCGAGGCCGACGGGTTCACGATCTGCGCCGGCACGAGCGTGGCGATCATGGGGCCGAGTGGCTGCGGCAAGTCGACGCTCCTCGGCCTGCTGGCGGGTCTCGCGGTGCCGACCGCGGGTGCGGTGACGATCGGAGCGACCACCATCTCGGCGTTGAACGAGCGTGATCGCGTTCGGTTCCGACGGGCTCGGGTGGGCATGGTGTACCAGGCCGACAATCTGCTGCCCCATCTGACCGTGGAGGAGAACGTGGGTCTGCAGCTCTCGATCGTCGGAGGCGCGGCCGAGGGCGCCACCCAGTCGGCGTTGTTGGATCGCCTCGGCATCGGCGGCCTCAGCGACCGGCTCCCGGATCAACTGTCGGGTGGGCAGCGCCAACGGGTCGCGATCGCCCGAGCCGTCGTTCACCGCCCTTCGGTGATCCTGGCCGACGAGCCCACGGGTGCACTCGACGACGCGAACGCGACGGCGGTGATCGAGCTGCTCGTCGACGTCCAACGACAGATCGGCGCTGCGCTGGTCGTGGTCACGCACGATCCGGCCATCGGCGCCCACGCCGACCGTCTGATTCGACTTCGACGTCCGGCGGCATCATGACGCTCATTCGGTTCGTCGTCGTCGATCTCGTGCGCAACCCGCGCCGTACGCTCTCGGCGTTGGTCGGCGTCGCGCTCGGCGTTGGGCTGTTCTGCGGGGTCCTGTTCTTCGTCGACGGTCTGTCGGCATCGATGACGCAGCGAGCCGTCGCCCCGCTCGCGATCGACATGCAACGCATCGTGACCGACCGCGTCGGCAACGCGCTCACGTTGACACAGGAGGTCGGCGACGGCGCCGTCACCCTGCGGATCGACAATCCGGGCTCGATCGGAGCCAACGACGTCACGGTGCGCTCGCTCGTCGGGCCGGAAGCCGACTACGTCATCGGTTCCGCGACGATCGACGGGAGAACGTTCCCGGACTCGGGCGAGAATCCGTTCGCCAGCGGCCGCGGACGAACCGGACACAATCTGGGCACGGTGGCGGCCGGGGGTCGGCACATCATCACCTATCGGGTCGAGGTGCCCCCCGGCGGAGTGCTCGACGACTCGACGGTCATGTCGTCGTATTCGAGCCGCGAATCGGTGACGCCGATCGGGGCGAACCAATCACCGAGCATCCCGCTCGACGAACTGGCGCGCAACGTCGCCACGCTCGACGGTGTGGCGACCGCCAGCCAGCTCTGGATCGGAGATCTCGGCTCGGGCACGCTCCGAGACGTTGACTCGGTCGCAGTCGGGCCCGTGAAGATCCTCGGCTTCGACGTCGCCTATGCCGACAACGACGACACCATCACGATCGCAGACGGCGAACTCTCTCCGACCGGCGCCGTCCTGAGCGCCGAGGCGGCCGACGACCTCGGAGCCCGCATCGGCGACACCGTGGCGATCGACCTCCCCGACGGCACCGAGCTCGACCTCGCGGTGAGCGGGTTGGCCGATCTGACCCGGGCGCGCTCGCTGTTCTCGAGCCGGCGCGGTGGCGACCTCGAGACGTTCATCTACGTGCGGCACTCGGTCGTCGTCGCACCCACGACATTCGCGGACATCGTGTTCCCGGCGTTCGAGCGCGCGGCCGCAGCCGGCACCGGGCGACTGAAGACACCACCGATCCGCGAGATCGACATCACCCTCGATCGCGAGTTCCTCGCCGCCGATCCAGGTACGGCCGTCGTCCAGACCGAGCGGATCGGGGCCGAGGTCACGTCGATCACGTCTGGCGACGACTACCTGCTCGACAACATCTCGAACACGCTGACCGTCGCTGCCGCAGATGCCGAGGTCGCGAAGCGGCTGTTCGTCTTTCTTGGTGTCCCGGGCGCATTGCTCGCTGCCGTGCTCGCTGCCTACGCGGGGAACGTGTTGGCCGAAGGTCAGCGACGCGAGCAGGCGGTGCTTCGGATTCGTGGAGCCAGCCGACGCCACCTCCGCCGGATGCTCGCACTCCGCACTGCTCTGCTCACGGCGGCCGGCGCCGTCGCGGGTCTCGCCGCGGGCTACGGCGCCGCAGTCGCCACGTTGGGTCGCGAGTCGCTGCATCGTGCCTCGACGGCAAGTCTTCTCTGGTCCGCCGTCGTCGGGACGACGGCCGGACTCGCTGCGACGGGCGCCGCGCTGTACGTCACGGGGCGACGATCCATCGATCGGGAGATCGACGAGGACCGCGCTCGCCTCGCGCTGCGACCACCGCTCTGGCGTCGCCTGCGCCTCGACCTGATCGGCGTGACAGTCGTCGTCGTCGGGACGGCCATCGCGGTGCGGACGAACTCGTTCGAGGGTGCGACAGGATCGGTCTACTTCGGGCGCGGCGTGCAACTCAATCTCGCCCTGCTGGTGCTCCCGCTGACGGTGTGGATCACCGGAGGTCTGCTGGCCGCCAGGATGATCGGCTACGGACTCGCCGCTTCGCGGCCGCGTTCGTCCGGTTCGTTCGGACCGGTCCTGCCCGGCCTCTTCCGCCGGAGCGTCGGGCGCAGGCCGTGGTCGATCGCGAGCGGCGCCATCGTGGCCTCGATGATCGTCGCCCTCGGCGTCTGTCTGGCCACCTTCACCGCCTCGTACGACGCCGCCAAGGCGGTCGACGCCCGCTATGCGAACGGAGCCGACATACGGGTCACTCCCAGCCCGACGGCGGAGCGAACGTACGGTGCCGGCGATGCAGCGGCGTTCACGACCGACGACACGGCGGCCGTCACGCCCGTCGTATACGGCCTCAGCAACATGATCCTCCGAAGCGATCGGACGTCGGATCCGGCCAACGTCGCCGCGATCGATCCGCTGGGTTTCGGCGAGGTCGCGCCGATCGATCCGGCGGCGGCGGCGGCACTCACGACCCTGGGCACCGATCCCGATGCGCTGTTGCTCAGCAGCGACATGGCCGCCTTTCTCAAGGCGGCACCCGGTGATCGCATCCATGTGTTGCTGGCCCGCGCGACCGACGAACAGGTGGAGATCGAGATGCACGTGACCGGCCTCTTCGAGCGGCTGCCGGGTTTCCCCGATGGCGCCGACGCCGTCATGTCACTCGACCGCCACGTCGCCGAGATTCCGACCAAGGCACCCGACTTCTTCCTGGTGGCGACCACCGACGGGACCGGGACCGCTGTCCGGCGCGCCAGCGACGCGCTCGCGCTCGGTGCGGCCGCGACCGATCATCTCCAGATCGACACTCGTCTCGGAACGCTCGACCGCGACCAGTCGAGCCTCGCTGCCCTGAACATCGCTGGACTGGTCGATCTCGACGCCGGCTTCGCGCTCGCCATGGCGACGGTTTCGATCGGGATCTTCGTGTTCGGCCTGCTCCTGCAGCGTCGGCGCGAGTACGTCACCCTGCGGGCCCAAGGACTCGAGCCGAGAACCATCCGGCTCCTCATCACGGGCGAGGCCGCGGCGGTTGCGGCCGGAGGCGTGGTCGCGGGTGTCGGTGTGGGCCTCGCGATGGGCTACTACTTCGTGGCCGTGCTGAGGCCGCTCTTCGTGCTCACACCGGAGTATCGGATACCGTTCGCCGGGCTCGTCGCGCCGGTGGTCCTGATGCTGGTCGCGACGCTCGTGTCGTCGCTGATCGGCTCACGGCTCGTGGGTCGGCTCGATCCGACCGAGCTGCTCCGAGACGAGTGACCGGACGCCCGGTGCGCCGGCTCGAACGCTGAGTAGTGTCGGGCCGCATGGTGGATCCCGACTTCCTGCGATTCGACACCCTCAGCCTCCACGCCGGTCAACGTCCGGACCCGACCACCGGTGCCCGTGCGGTGCCGATCTACTTCACGACCTCGTACTCCTTCCCCGACACCGACGAGGCGGCGGCGCTCTTCAACCTCGAAGCTCCCGGTCACATCTACAGTCGGATCTCGAACCCGACGGTTGCCGTGCTCGAGGAGCGGATCGCCGCACTCGAGGGTGGCGTCGGCGCGGTGTGCACGGCGAGTGGGACGGCCGCCCTCCATCTCGCCGTGGCGTCCCTGTTGAGTGCCGGCGATCACATCGTCGCGTCGAAGAACCTCTACGGCGGCTCGTACAACATGATGCAGCTGACGCTGCCGCGGTTCGGGATCACGACCACCTTCGTCGACCCCCGCGACCCGGACGCCTTCGAGGCCGCGATCGAACCGAGCACGAAGCTGTTCTACGGCGAGACGCTCGGCAACCCCGGCATCGAGGTGATGGACGTCCAGGCGGTCGCCGACGTCGCCCACGCCAACGGATTTCCGCTGATGGTCGACTCGACTTTTTCGACGCCCTACCTGTTCCGCCCGATCGAGCACGGCGCCGACATCGTCACCCACTCGATCACCAAGTTCCTCGGCGGGCACGGAACCGCTCTCGGCGGCGTGGTCGTCGACGGTGGCCGCTTCGACTGGCTCGCATCCGACAGGTTTCCGACGATGACCCAGCCGTACGCCGGCTATCACGGCGTGGTGTTCGCCGAGGAGTTCGGCCCGGCGGCGCTCGGGATGCGGGCGCGCGCCGAGGGCTTGCGCGACTTCGGCGCCTGCATGAGCCCCCACAACGCGTTCGCGCTGCTCCAGGGCATCGAGACGTTGTCGTTGCGGATGGCCCGCCATGTCGACAACACCGATCGGGTGCTCGAGATGTTGCAGGCCAACGACGCGGTGACCTGGGTCAAGCACCCGCGTGTGCCGTCGCACCCCGATCACGACCTCGCTCGACGCCTCTACCCCAGAGGCGCCGGTGCGATCCTCAGCTTCGGGGTCAAGGGCGGTCGCGATGCGGGACGAAAGTTCATCGAGGCCGTGCAACTCGCCTCCCACCTCGCCAACGTCGGCGATGCGAAGACGCTGGTGATCCACCCCGGTTCGACCACCCACGGCCAGATGACGCCCGAGGAACTGGTGGCCGCCGGTATCAGCGACGACCTCGTCCGCCTCTCGGTCGGGCTCGAAGATCCCGACGACATCATCGAGGACCTCGAACGGGCGCTGAAGGCCAGCCAGCGATGATCGTCACCGTCGACGGCCACGACGTCCACGCATCGACCGGAGGCGTCGAACCCGACGGCGACGAGCCGGTGGTGCTCTTGGTCCACGGGGCCGGCATGGACTCGACCGTCTGGCAGCTCCAGACCCGCTACCTGGCCTATCGCGGATTCCGCGCCGTCGCTGTCGACCTGCCGGGCCATGGCCACAGCGAAGGTACCCCGAAAGCGTCCGTCGAGGCGATGGCCGACTGGCTCGCACGATTCGTCGAGGCCGCCGGTCTCGACTCGGTGCATGTGGTCGGTCACTCGATGGGCACGTTCATCGCGCTCGAGCTGGCGAGTCGTTACCCGGAGGTCGTCGACTCGATCACCTTGTGTGGTACGGCCACCGGAATGCCGGTCCATCCCGAACTGCTCGACGCGGCCGAGCACGATCTGCCGCGAGCGGCAGCGCTGATGGCGGCCTGGGGACACGCGAAGCCGGCACACGTGGGGCTGAACCCGACACCCGGGCTCTGGATGATCGGCGGGGCCCGGGCACTCGTCGAGAACAGCGCACCCGGAGTGCTCGCGACCGACTTCCGGGCGTGCGTGGCGTATCACCGGGCCGCAGCGGCGGCCGCCGAGGTGACCTGTCCGGCAACCGTGATCATCGGGTTGGGCGACAAGATGACCCCGGCCAAGAGCGGCCGCGCGTTGGCGGCCGCCTTGCCGTCCGCAACGGTCTTCGAGCTCGCCGACACCGGTCATTCGATGATGATCGAGAATCCGCGCGCGGTGAAGCAGGCGATTCTCGACACCGTCGGCATGTGACGAAGGACCGGAGTCGCGCCCTTGAAGTCCGGGCGCCCACGAGGCAAGGCTTTGCTCGGGTTGCACCCGGCCCGTGGGGAACCGACAAGGAGTGGATCATGGACGAGCGGACGATCGGACGAAGGGGCATGCTGCGAGGGGCCGGAGTGGCGGCTGGAGGTGCCGTCGTCGGGGGGCTCGCACTGTCGACTCCCGTCCATGCCGACAACGATCGCAGTCATCGCAGCGGGGTCGAGGGCAGTTGGATGGTGACCCGTTTCGACCCGGCCGACGGGGTCGAGCGAACATTCGTCTTCAACCTCGCTCGGGGTGGCGTGTGCATCATGAACGACATCAGCCCGGTGTTCATCACCGGATTGGGCGCGTGGACGGCGCACGGTCGACGCCTTCGGGCGACGGTCTGGGTCGGCACCGAGGAAACACCGGAGTCGCCGGCCGTGACCTTCAAGGTCGAGGTCGACGGCAAGGTGCGCGGCGACGAGATCGCCGGCACGTTCACCTACACGGTGTTCCTCCCCGATCGCACGACGCAGATCGGCGACGGCGGAGGCACCTGGGAAGGCTCCAGGATCACCGCCTGACCGTCGGCAGCGGCGATCGCGCGGCATGATCGGTCGCGCCGCGGGCCGAGAAGGCCACCACCTGGCGGCCGGTTGCGCGCCGCACGACCTGCTCGGGGAGCACGAGGCTCGGGGGACGTCGCTCGGACGAGCGTCGAGGCAGTCCGACGCCGATGTTCATGGCTCGCTCGGGCGTGGCGCTGCTCCCGGTGATGGCTCAGGATGTCAGCGTCCGAGCAGGGCGCACGCTGCCGCGAGCGGCGTCTGTGGAGGATTGTCGACCCCTTCCGGCGGCAGCACATTGAGATCCTGGCGCTGCTCCACCACAGCGAATTCGTGGCGACGGTCGATGGACCACCAGCCGGCGACATCGAGGTCGACGCTCAGCTCGCCCCACGACTCGTTGCCGTCGTCGACGCACGTGGTCGGAACGAACGTGATCAGGAACCTCGCGAAGTCGTGCCCACGGGCGGTGGTCGGGAGCGGCGAGGTGTTGTCGGTCGGGTACACGTCGTTGTCGGGATCGAGCACCGACACGTCGCGCACCTCGGCGCCCGGCAGTTCGACTCGGGCACTGTCGACGATCAGCTCACGGCCGCTCGAGTTGTAGAACGACGCCGTCACGGTGACAGCGGCGGCGTCCGGCGACAGCGACATGATCGAACCGCCGCTTCCGTCACCGCAGCAGTCCGGGCGTGGGTACAGGAAACCGAATCCCCAGAGGAAGGCGACGACACCCACGAGTCCGACGGTGACAGCGCCCGCGATCAGCCGGAACCACCACGGGCGGGGAGCCGGGATCAGGAGGTCGATGGGGTCGGCCGCACCGACCGGGCGCTCGTCGGTCATCGTCGGCATGGGGCTTGCGTTTCGTTCATGTTTGTCATATTGTCCTATGACAATGGGTCAGTCAAGGAGAAACTCGTGAACGCTCCCCAATTCCTCCGCCGTCGACCGAAGGTGTGGGTACCAGCCATCTTGCTGATGGTGCTGCCTGCCGTGATGCTGGTGCGGGTCTCCAGCGACGGAGAGTCCGGCGTCACGCCTGGTGCGCTCGTCATCCTGGGGATCGTCGCGATCGCCGTCGTCGTCACCCTGATCCAGATCGCGAGGATGTTCGCCGGCGTCGATCCCGAGATCCCCGAGCTCGCCCAGAACCTCGCGGCCGGCGCCGAGCAGCAGCGCCTGTTGAGCCGCTGGATGGTGCGCGCACGGCGAGCCCGGAACATCGGCGGCATCTGCGGCGTCGTGATCTGGGTTCTCGGCACCTCGCTCCAGGGCGACCTGCTGTTGTGCGGGGTAGGCGGCATCGCCCTCGGTGCGATGTTCGCCGAACTCCACGTCGTCCGACCACAGCGCGGTCCACGCACGGCGACGCTCGACGTCCGGAGCCTCGACGACTACCTGTCGGACCGCGACCGGAACCGAATGCTCGCGGTCGGTGCCGTGGCGCTGACCCTGCTGGCTGCAGCGGTTGCGATCGACGGGTTCGACACAGCGGCCTGGTGCGGACTGTCGGCCGTGTTCGTGCTCGGCGCCGCTCACCTCGTACAGCGGCGGGTCGCGGCGCGACCCCGTCCTGCGATTCCAGCGTCACTTCGACACGCCGACGATCTGGCCCGCGAGCTGGCGATCGGGCGCGGTCTCGCACAACCCGCGACCTACTTCGGCTTGGCGCTGATCGCGCGAAGCGCCTTCGCACTGCGCGCCGAGGTCGGCGACGTCGCCGCGCTGCTCGGTGCGGCCGCCTGGCTGTACGCGCTCGTGCTGTGGTGGGGCAATCGCCGGCTCGGACTCGACTTCCTGCTCGACCGCCGCGAGCCCGCTTTCGCATGATCATCGCCGTCGACCCCGAGCGGCCCCTGCCCGTCTACGAGCAGGTTCGGGAACAGGTCGTCCGCATGGTGGCAGCCGGCACCTTGCAGCCCGGAGTTCGGCTCCCCACGATCCGTCAGCTCGCGCTCGATCTCGGTCTGGCCAAGGGCACGATCGAGAAAGCGTACGAACTGCTCGAGAACGATTCGGTGATCGAGACCCGCGGCCGGAAGGGCTCGTTCGTGCTCGGGATGGAACCGGCGACAGCACGAGAGCAGCGCACGGGCTTGAAGGAAGCAGCCGACTCGCTGGTCGTCGTCGCCAAGCAGCTCGGCGCCGACGAAGCGGCGGCGATCGCCGCCGTCCGCCGAGCGTGGTCGAGCCTGTGAATCAGCCACACCCGAGCCGACCAACCCGATCAGCAACCAACGGACAGGCCGTTCGTGCCCAACACGCAGACATCGGCAGGCTCTGCGCTGATCGGATGACGGACGGGGTCATGCCGGGACGGCGTGCCACGTGCCATCTCGGCCCAGGTAGTCGCCGTCTCGGTAGAACGTCGGACTGCCCGAGTCGGCGAGCACCTGGAGCATGGCCGGCAGTTCGGCGCCCTCCGATCGGATCGCGTCGATCACCCGGCCCGTCCCGACGGCGTCGAGCATCTCGAACGGGCCGAGCACCCAGTTGAAACCCCACCGGATGGCGTGGTCGATGTTGACGATGTCGTCGGCGATCTCGGGTACGAGATCGGCTGCGTAGCGCAACGTGCCCCCGAAGACCTGCCACGCGAGGCGGCCGTGGGCGGAATCGGCGAAGAGCACCTCACCGAGCTCGGCGGGCACGTCGTCGAGATCCGGCTCGACGGTGTCGCGCCACTCCTCGGTCACGAGATCGAACGTCTCGGTGTGCTTCGAGCCGTCGGCGAGCTTCTGCATCCGCGAGAAGCCGCCGAGGTCGCGCGACTTGCGGCCGAGCTGACCCCGTCCGAGCATGCGTTGCTCGGCGTCGGGGAACGAGGTGAAGGCGTGGCCGGCATCTCCCGCAGGCAGGTTGACCGCGAGGTTCTTCCCGACGAGGTCCATCACGTCGAGCCCGATCAGATCGATCAGTCCGTACAGCCCGGTCGGAGGAACACCGACGGGGCGAGCGAGGACTGCGTCGACGGTCTCCTGCGTCATGCCGTCCGCAAGGAACGGCTTGGCCAGGTGCAGGCCGCTCAGCATGAAGTAGCAGCCGATCCGGTTGCCGATGAAGTTGACCGTGTCCTTGGCGTGGACCACGCCTTTGTCGAGCTTCGACGCGCCGAAGTCGGCGAACGCCTCGATGACATCCGGGCTCGTCCGCTCGCCCGGCACCAACTCGAACAACTTCATCACCTTGACCGGATTGAAGAAGTGGGTGATCGCGACGTCGGATCGGAACCGGTCCGGCAACCCTGCCGCGATGTCGCGCAAGGGGATGCCCGACGTGTTCGAGCTGATGACCGATCCGTCGCGGCGAAGCGGCTCGACCTTCTCGAACAGCTTTCGCTTGGTGGCGAGGTCCTCGACGATCGCCTCGCAGATCCAGTCGTAGTCGGCGATCTTCTCGAGATCGCCGTCGAAGGTGCCCGTTGCGACGAGATGGCGATCCGCCTCGTCGACGACCCGCAGCCCGCGCTCCACGGCCTCCGTCGTCACGTCGAGCATCAGGACGCGGCAGCCGGCAGCAGCGCTCGCCGCCGCGATGCCGGCCCCCATCGTGCCGCAGCCGAGCACGGCAACGGATTCGATCTGACGACTCATCTCCACTCCTCTCGTTCGGATCCGCTCGACCTGAGCGTCGGCACTGGTGGCCGATCCGGACCGCCGTCCGGTCGTGACACGGTAGCGGCCGACCCCGACACGCCCGTCGGTCGACCGCCGTCGGGCTGGAATCGCCCGCACGTTGCGTCAGGGGTCGACGATGACGACAGGCCGGTGGCCGTCGGCGATCGCCGGTGCAACCGTCGCGCCGACCGGCACGTGGGCGAGGTGGGAGCGGATCGTGCGCACCCGCGTCCCGACACGCCCGTCGGTCGACCGCCGTCGGGCTGGAATCGCCCGCACGTTGCGTCAGGGGTCGACGATGACGACAGGCCGGTGGCCGTCGGCGATCGCCGGTGCAACCGTCGCGCCGACCGGCACGTGGGCGAGGTGGGAGCGGATCGTGCGCACCCGCGCCCCGGAACGCAACTCCAGCGTGTAGCACCAGGTCGACCCGCGGAACTCGGCGTCGACGACCGTCGCAGTGCCGTCCGGATCGATTCGAAACGTCACATCGTCGGGTCGCAACATCACGAGCGCGTCGTCGCCGATCCGCGCGTCGAGCGTCACGTCGATCGCACCGCCGCTCAGATCGCTGCGGGTCGTACCCGCGCTCACGAAATCGGCCTCACCCATGAACGCGGCCACGAACCGGCTCGCCGGCGAATGGAACACGTGCTCGGGAGTACCGAGTTGAGCGAGCGCTCCGTGGCGCATGACCGCGATCCGGTCACCGACCGCCAGCGCCTCGCTTTGGTCGTGGGTGACGAACACCGCCGGCGTCCCCGTCGCACGCAGGATCCCGACGACATCGTTGCGGACCCGCGCCCGCAGGTTGGGGTCGAGGCTCGCGAAGGGCTCGTCGAGCAGCATCAGTGCGGGTCGCGGTGCCAGCGCGCGGGCGAGCGCCACCCGTTGCCGTTCCCCACCCGACAACTCGTGTGGGTAGCGGGCGCCGAACCCGTCGAGGCCGACGACGTCGAGCACCTCATGCACACGGGCATCGGTGCCCTCGGCCTCGTCGCGCACACCGAAGGCGACGTTCTTGGCGACGGACAGGTGGGGAAACAGCGCGTGCTCCTGGAAGACGAGTCCGACGCGTCGCTTCTCGGGTGGTAGGGCGACGCGACCGTCGTCGACCGTCACCCCACCGAGCGCGATCGAACCCGACTCGGTGGGATGGAGTCCGGCGATCATCCGCAGCAGCGTCGACTTGCCGCATCCGCTGGGGCCGACCAGCGCCAACAACTCGTGGGCGCCGAGGTCGAACGACACGTGATCGACCGCTTCGACATGACCGAATCGCTTGCTGACGTCGGCGACGATGAGCGCGTCGGTCATGGTCGATCGAGCTGCCGCGAGAGCAGATAGACGGGTACGAGCGCGACCGCCACGATCGACAGCGCCGGCAGCGCCGCCTGCTGGAATCGTGATTCGGAGGCCAGGTTGTACACCCAGACCGGGAGGGTATCGAAGCCGAACGGGCGCAGCAGCAACACGATCGGCAACTCCTTCAGCGCATCGACACCGACGAGCACGGCGGCCGTCACCAGCGACGCCTTCGAGAGCGGCAAGTGGACGCGCCACATGGTTTCCATCGGGGGCGCGCCGAGCGTTCGTGCCGACGCGGTCATCTCCTCGGGCACCTGGCCGACGCCGGACTCGACGGCGGCGAGTCCGGGGGCGAGGAAGCGGACGGCGTAGGCGTAGACGAGCACCAGCAGCGATCCGGTCGCCACGGCCCCCGGCAGATCGAGACCGAGCCACTCGAGACCCGCATCGACCGCCACGACGGTGAGCAGGACGCCGATGCCGACGACCGGCCCGGGCACGGCATAGCCGATGGCCGTCGCCCGACTGGTGAACCGGGTGAGACGTGGACGGCCGAAACGCTGAGCGTTGGCGAGCACGATCGCCACCGTCGTGCACACGAGCACGGTCACGATCACGAGCTGGATGCTGTGCCACAGGTAGGTCGGGTACTCGTCGAGCAACGGGGTGCCACGGTCGCCCGACTGCTCGCGCACCGCCCAGACCGCCAGCTGTACGACCGGACCCACGAACGCCGCGACGACGACGAAGCCACACAGGCTCGTGGCCGCAACGGCACGCCAACCGGTGAGGCGGCGGGGCTCCATGCCGGCACCGGCGCCGCCGGACTGGCCGAAGCGGGCGCGTCCGCGGGCGATCCGTTCCAGACCGATCGCGAGCAGTGCGAAGCCGAGCACGAGAGTGGCGATCTCGCTGGCCGCATCACGGTCGTAGGTCCCGCGCCAGATGCGGAACACGCCGACCGACACCGTGTCGACCCCGAAGTACTGGACCGTGGCGAAGTCGGTCAACGTCTCCATCATGACGACGGCGCAACCGGCGGCGATCGCCGGTCGGACCAGCGGGAACACGATCCGCCGAGCCGCCTCGCCGGGCCCGGCGCCGAGGGTGCGTGCGGCGTGGTAGGCCCCGGCCGCCTGGTCGCGCAACGCGGCGCGCGTGAGCAGATAGACGTAGGGATACAACACCAGACTGAACGAAGCGATCGCGCCGCCGAGCGACTCGACGTCGGGGAACCAGGCGTCGCGTCCGAACGTGGCCCGCCACCAGTCCTGGATCGGACCGGTCCGTCCGACGGTGGCCAACGTCAAGAACCCCAGGATGTACGTCGGCATCGCCAGTGGGAGGATCAGCAACCAGCCGAGCTGTCGTGAGCCGGGGAACCGGTAGGCCGAGACGAGCCACGCGAGGCCCGCTCCCATCACCAAGGTGCACACCCCGACGCCGCCGAGAAGCAGCGCAGTCGTCCGTAGTTCGCCCGGGAGGCGGGTCGCCCATTGCTGACGCCAGACGTCGCCGCTCGGTCGCAGCACGCTGCCCGCGAGCATGGCGACGGGCACCACGACCAAGATGGCCGCGATCAGCGAAGCGATCGACCACCGCCGCGAGCCGCCCGACCGGTGACGGCCGCCATTCCTCGTGAGGGTGATCATCCGGTCGTGACGATCAGCCGTAGCCGACGTCGTCCATCAGGCGGATCGCATCGGGGTTGAGCGCGCCGAAGGTGGCTGCGTCAAGTGGATCGCGCACGAAGTCGGTCCCGAAGCGCTCGGTGATGAGCGGCTCCGGCGCCACGTCGGGGTTCGCCGGGTACTCGTGGTTGGCGTCGACGAGCACGCTCTGACCGTCGGTCGCGAGCCATTCGAGGAACTGCTGCGCCAGTTCTGGGTGCTCGGCCCAGGTCACCACGCCACCGCCGGAGACGTTCACGTGGACGCCACGATCGTCCTGGTTGGCCCACCGCAGTTCGACCGGGAAGTCGGCGTCTTCCTCGATCATGCGACCGAGGTAGTAGTGGTTCACGATCCCGACGTCGCACAACCCGTCGGCGAGCGACTCGAGGATGAGCACGTCGTTGTTGAGGATCTCGGCGTTGTCGGCCCATCCCTCGACGATCCGGCGGGCCTCGGCCTCACCGTGCACCGCGATCAGGCTGGCGACGAGTGACTGCTGGTACACGTTCGAGGAGTTCCGCAGGCACAGGCGACCCGCCCACACCGGGTCGGCGAGCTCTTCGTAAGTCGTCGGGAGGTCGTCGGGCGCGACGCGGTCGGGGTTGAACACGATCGTGCGGGCACGGATCGTCAGCCCGTACCACCGGCCGTCGGGGTCGCTCAGCTCGGCCGGGATCGCGGCGTCGAGAACAGGCGAGTCGATCGGCTGGAACAATCCCTGCTCGGCGGCGGCGGCGAGGTTGCCGGCGTCGACGGTGATGTAGACATCGGCCTTGGTGTCGTCGCGCTCGGCCGCGATCAGTTCTCGAAGTTCGCTGTCGTTGCCGGTCCGGAACTCGACCTTGACGCCGGTCTCGTCGATGAATTGCTCGAAGGCGGCCTCGATGCCGTAGTGGCGGCCGCTGTACACCCGCAGCGTCTCGCCGTCGTCGCCGGAGCAGGCTGCTGCGAGGACTGCGGCGACGAGCACGATCGCCACCGATGTGACACGTCGTCGGAACGGTTGTCGGAGGGTGGCCTGCACGGTGCTCCTGAGGGGATCGGGTGAGATCGAGGTGTGGTCGAGGGTGAGATCGAGGTGTGGTCGAGGTGTGGTCGAGGTGTGGTCGGGGGCGGGTCGGGGGCGGGTCGGGGGTCGGAGGCAGACGGTTGTTAGGCAATCCTAACTAGGAGTGATCGGTCTCCAACATTGCGTCGGCGGACGGCGGATCCGATCGCGGGCCCGACCCGGTGAGCGGTCGTCCAGACCGCGACGCCACCCGCGATCGTCGGCACGTAGGCGAGGTGGACGCCCAGAACGTCGACCAGCGGCGGCCAGAGCGTGAAATGGCTGATGTAGATCCACATGCTCGCTGCGGCGACGGCAGCGAGCGGGCGCACGAGGACACGCGGCACGGGGAGGTCGCGCCGCCAGAGCAGGACGAGGAGACAGCTGGTGATGAACCACTCGCGGGTGGCGTACTGGAAGAAGCCGGGGATCGAGACCACGCAGAGCACCGAGGTCAACAGGCGGGTTCGAGCCGTGGTCGAACGATGCACCAGCCAGCCCAGCGCGAAGAACCAGGCGACGCCATGGGTTCGGTAGCGCAGGTTGTACCAGTCGCCCATCTGCGCCCATTCCATGCGGAAGACCAGCAACACCGCGAAGCACGCGAGCGGCACGAGGTACGGGTGGCGATCATCGGCGCGTCGCACGGCAGGAATCGCCAACAACACGGTGGTGACGACCACGAGGTGGACGAACACCTCGATGAACCAGAAATGCCAGTGGTCCCCGCTGTGTGACTGCGGGCCGACGTAGTTGTTGACGAGGAGGAACGTACCGAGGCCCTGGGTCGCCCCGATCATGGCGCCGATCCCGACCCATGTCACCGTCGGGACGGCGGCGCGCGCTGCCGTCCGCAGTCCGGCGATGAGCCGTTGACCCGTGTCGGCGATCGGCATCAGGAAGCGACTGAGGTTGAAGCCGACGACGGCGAGCAACAGATGCGCTCCACCGGGGAAGAACCACAGGTGCATGTGGGTGGCGACCACGGCGCAGATACCGATCGCACGCAGCACCACCGTCGTGTCGAGGCGGGCCAGCCGGTGTCGACGCTCGGGGGTGAGCGCCGACACCGCAGTGAGGTGCCAGTCGTTCGGCACCCTGCCCAACGCAGCTTCGAGCCGGATCGAGCACTCGATGTAGCTGAGCGAATCGCCACCGAGGGCGACGAAGGTGTCGTCGTCGGCGATGTGATCGCGTCGGAGGACCGAGGAGTAGATCGCGGCGACGGACTCGGTCGACGGCGTGGAATCGGTCTGTGCGTCGTGTCGCTCGCGGGCCGACGCGATCACCGCCGACTCGTCGATCTTTCCGGACGCCGTGCGCGGCACCGGCACATCGGTTCGGACTGCGACGCTGGCCGGCGGCAACCCGACGATCGCGAGCGCAGCTGCGTTGACCGCCGCGGTCTGGGCACCGGGCGCGAGGACCGCGATCCCGGAGTCGTCGCCGGCGACGGCGATCTCGTCGGCATCGTGGACGTCGGTGGCGAGACTGCGCTGGAGCGCGTCGAGATCGATCCGGAGTCCGAAGGGCTTCACGAAACGTGACCTTCGGCCGACGATCTCGTACACCCCGTCGCCGGGACGGAAGCGAGCCAGATCGCCCGTCCGGAGCTCGTCGACGATCGCACCGAGTGCCAGATCGGCCGCCGACGTCGCGTAGCCGAGCATGACGTTGGGTCCCCGGTAGACGAGCTCGCCGACGTCGCCGAGGTCGCCGGCGTCGCCTGACGCAGCATCGTGCGCGACGGGCTCCAGGCGCAGCGATCCGCCGGGGATCGCACGGCCGATCGCATCGGGATGGCGCCGGGCGAGTGCCGGGGGCAGATATGCCATCCGCGCCGTCGCCTCGGTCTGGCCGTACATGACGTAGAAATCGGCGCCCCAACCTTCGGTGCGATCCAGCCAGGCGATCACGTCGGCGGCGGGCAGTCGGCCGCCAGCCTGGGTGACGAGTCGCAGCGACGGGACATGGATCTGCTCGGCGCCGACCCGCTCGAGCAGATGGAACGTGTGGGGCACCCCGGCGATGTTCGTCACGCGGTGGCGGCGCAGTGCGTCGCGGAAGCACGGGTCGACGACCGATGCACCTGTGAGCACGACGCTCGCACCGGCGATCAGGTGGGAATGGATGACCGACAATCCGTAGCAGTAGTGCAGCGGCAGTGACGTGATGCCCCGATCGCCGGGACGGAGCTGGAGGTAGTCGGCGATCGCTCGTGCGTTGCTCGACAGGTTGCGGTGCGACAGTCGGACGAGTTTCGGGACGCCGGTCGACCCGGACGTGCTGAGCAGCAGGGCGAGATCGTCGTGAAGTTCCACCTCGCTGGAGACGGCTTCGTGCCGCCGCTCGATCACCACGCCGCCGGGAGTCGCCTCGACGACGGCCGCCGGTGACCACGCGCCTGCCAACCGTTCGACGTGATCGCTCGCGAGCAGCGGGACGTGGCGGGCGGCGAGGAGGGCCAGGTACGTCACGACCCACTCGAGCGACGTCTGGCCCGTGAGCACGACGAGCGAACGATCTGGGAGGGCGAGCTCGATCCGGCGAGCCGCGATGAGATCGGACAGCTCACCACGCGTGATCAGGCGATCGTCGGCCACGAGGGCGATCGTCCCCGGATCAGCGCCCTCCACCAGCTCTCGAGCGAAAGTCGCCTGGTCGGCCTGCACACGACGATGTTAGGTATGCCTACCATCGATTCACAAGTCGCCTACTCAGTCCGGTCACCCGTGGTAGCGAGAGATGTCGCTGCGACCCGAGCGGGGTGTGGGCAGTGGCATCTCGCCGGCGTGTCGTCGGACCGGCGACCTCAGTTCTGATTCGGGAGTTGGCTCGAGCAGGCCGCGCCGAGGAACGACACAGCCGATGAGAGCACGAACACCCAGGTGAACGATCCGAGTGCGTCGGCGAGGCTGCCACCGATCTGTGGAGAGATCATCTGGGTCGCGCCGAACGCCAGCGTCGCCGCGCTGAATGCGGGGCCGTACGTGTCGACGTCGGTGTGGTCGACGATGTGGGCGATGATCAGCGCCGGCATTCCGGAGAACATCATCCCGATCCCGACCGCTGCGATCGCGACCCACGGCTGCCGGCCGGTGAGGGCGAGCAGCGCGCACAGTCCGAAGACGGTGAAGGCCGCCGTGAGGGTGAGGCGGCGCCCGATTCGATCCGAGAGTGGTCCGAGCGTCAAACCGCCCACGACCGTGGCACCGCCCACGATCGAGAACATCGCAGCAGCCTGACCGGAGGAGAAGCCCGAATCGTCCTCGAGCCGTGCGACGAGGAACCCGAGCACCAGGATGTAGGCGAATCCGAACGCGGCGTAGGCGATGGTCGCCGGAATCCAGCCACGCACCGTTCGCAAGGCGGCAAATCCACCGAAGCCGCCTGCGACGGCCGGACGGTCGCCGCGCGAACGCAGCAGCGCGAAGGCGCCGATCAGGATGATGACGGCGATCGCGAACTCGATGCGGTAGAGCATCTGCCAGTTGTCGGCGGCGTCACTGCGGCGGTCGAGCAGGGCGGCCGTCTGACCCGCGAACACGATCCCGACCCCGATTCCCGACCCGACCAGTCCGACCGCCATTCCAGCCCGGTTCGGTGGCAGCGCACGCGCCGAGATCGCTGGTGCCGGGATCCAGATCACGGCGCCGCCGAGACCCATCGCGAACAGTGCACCGGCGAGCACCGGTCCGTTCGGTGCGATCGACGCGACGCCCAACGCCGATGTCGAGATCGACAGCCCGAGGCGCACCAACCCGACCAGGGTGACCTTCGACGCCGCCCAGGACACAGCGAGCGTTCCGAGCAGGTAGGCGGTCACGTTCAGCGTGCCGAAGAATCCGGCGAGCGTGTTCGAACCGTCGAGCAGGTCGTCACGCGCCCCGGGGAGCACGACGCCCCAGGTGAACCGACCGAACGCCTGCGCCACACAGGCCGAGGCCATCACCAGCACGATCACCAACCAGACGCGCTCTCGCGAGGGAACCCGCGCGGCGACGCCCTCGACCATGGCTGCAGTATGCGGCACGTCGGCTGGCCGGCTGGCGTCGGGACCCAGCCGCGCCGACGCCTGTCACTCCCGGAAGCGCTCGATCAGGTCGCTGTAGATCGGGAAGTTCGTCGAGTCGAGCGAGTCCGGAGTGCTCACGATCACCGTCTGCACCCCGGCGCGCGCGAGGGCCCGGAAACCCGCTTCGTGATCGTCGATCGTGCCGGCGTTCGCGGCAGCGGCGTAGCGATCGGGGCCGAGGTGGGCGGGCCGGAGCCGCTCGACCCGGTCCCGCAGATCGTGGCGGTCGCGCCCAAGCACGATCGAACCGAGATGTGTCACCTCGACCTCGGCGGGGTCGCGCCCGAGCGCGTCGCAATGTCGCCGGAGCACGTCGATCTTCGCGGCCACGGTTGCGGCGTCGCCGAACAAGTTGCATCCGGACGCGTACTGGGCGGCCAGGCGCAACGTCACGCGCTCGCCCGAACCGCCGACGACCATCGGAACCGGGTCTTGGACGGGGCGCGGATAGCCCATCGCCTCGGGGATCGACACGACCCGCCCCTCGAAGCTCGGGCTGCCCGGGCCCCACAGCTTCGGAAGCGCCTGGAGCGCATCCTCGAGCAACGCCAGTCGCGCGGGCGCCGGCGGGAACGACCAGCCGTAGGCGTGGTGTTCTCGTTCGAAGCTGCCGGCGCCGAGTCCGGCGATCGCGCGGCCCTCACTCAGCACGTCGAGCGTCGCGACCATCTTGGCGAGGTGCCCGATGTTGCGGAACGTGACGGCGCTCACCAGCACGCCGAGGCGGATCCGCTCCGTGGCGTGTGCCAGGAATCCGAGAGTGGTGTAGCTGTCGAGCATGGGATCCCACGCCGATCCGACCTGCGGGATCTGGATCATGTGATCCATCACCCACAAGCTCTCGAAGCCGGAGCCTTCAGCCTGGTGTGCGATCCGCGCCAACGTCGGTCCGATCGACTCGTTGCCGCCCGGCCAGTCGTAGCTGGACACGAGAAGGCCGAATCGAAGATCACCGCCGCGGACCTCGTCGTGCGCCTCGGCCGGTGCGGATATCACGGTCGCCGACAACTTCGGTGTCACCATCCGGACGGGCTCCGGGGTCAGCACGAGATCCCAGCCCTCCTCGGCGGGATCGATCGATCGGGCCGCCTTGATCATCTTGTCGAGTGCTTTCACCGGCACGGGACGGATCCGTTCGCGGTTCCGACGCCGGCACTCGGCGGCCGACGTCGTGAACCGGACCGCGACAGCGGTGACGTCGTGCCGCTTCGCCACGGCCTGATAGCCGGCCCGCCGGATCGGATCGAGCCCGGTCGTGTCGATGACGGTGGTCAGCCGCCTGCCGAGACGCAGCTCGACGATGCGGTCGAGCAGCTCGAACGCATCGTCGGTGGCGTCGAGGTCCAGCTCGTGCTCGCCGACGACACCGCGCAGCGTGTCGGTGCTCACCACCTGTCGGGCCGTGAAATTCTCGGCCGCCCAGGTGCTCTTCCCGGAGGCGGGTGGTCCGATCAACACGATCAGGCTCGGGGTCGGGAGCGGCGTGCTCGCCATCTCGCGAGCGTAGGTCACCGAGAGCACGCCGATCCCGGAGAGCCGGGGCTCGACCGCGACCCGCACGACGGGTGGTCGGTAGCGTGCACGTGTGGACGCCAACCCGATCGAACGACGGACCGAGGCGGTCGCCGTCGCGATGTCCGACATCCGCCGCATCGAGCACGAGCTCGGCCTCACCCGAGTCGGCGTCGAGGCGATCCGCGACCGACTGATCGAGCTGAGTGAGCGGCGCGACCTGTTCCCACTCGATCACCTCCCTCCCCCGGAGCCCGGGGCATCGGACTCCAGCTACCTGTACCGCCTCTCGCAGGATTCCGACGATCGGTTCGCGCTGTACGCGCAGTCGAGTCGCGGGAGCGTGCAGACGCCGCCGCACGACCACACCACTTGGGCTGTCGTCGTCGGGCACTCCGGGAGCGAGCTCAACCGCTTCTACGAACGCACCGACGACGGTGTCCGCAAAACCCATGAGGCCGTGGTGGAGTCCGGGACCGGCGTCGCGATGCTTCCCGCCGACGTCCACTCGATCCACATCGACGGTCCGGCGCTGAACTTCCACTGCTACGGGCTGGCGCTCGAGCGGCTCGACGATCGCGTGTACTTCAACTCTGCCGAAGGCCGTTGGAAGCCGTTCCGCGCCACCAGCGGGATCCGCGAGGCCCGAATCGGCCTGCCCGGCCGATGACCGAAACTGGGTCCGGACCGGCGGTGATCGACGCAGCCACCCTGAGGTCGTGGCTGCTCGACGGCCGCGAGCTCGCCGTGCTCGACGCGAGAGAGCAGGGTGTCTTCGTCGACGGCCACCTCTTCCACGCAGCCTGCATCCCGCTGTCGCATCTCGAGTTGGATCTACCTGCACGGGTGCCGCGACTCGACACGCGAATCGTGTGGTGCGACGGCGGCGACGACGAGCTCGCGATCAGCGCGGCAGGACGCGCAGCGAAGCTCGGCTACCGGAACGGTGCGGTCCTCGACGGTGGGGTCGCCGGCTGGGCGGCCGACGGCGGCGAGATCTACTGCGGTGTCAACGTGCCGTCGAAGGCATTCGGCGAGTTCGTCGAGCACACCTACCACACGCCGCGCATGTCGGCGGCCGAGGTGAAGGCGATGCTCGAGCGTGCCGACGATGTGATCGTGCTCGACTCGCGACCGATCGAGGAGTTCCGCAACATGAGCATCCCTACCGGCACGAACTGCCCGGGTGCGGAGCTCGTACATCGGGTGAGGGAGGTCGTGACCGACCCCGAGACGCTCGTCGTGGTCAACTGCGCTGGGCGGACTCGCAGCATCATCGGGAGCCAATCGCTCATCAACGCCGGCGTGGAGAACCGCGTGGTGGCACTCGAGAACGGCACCATGGGTTGGGAGCTGGCCGGCTTCGAGATCGACCGTGGTCGCGACGCCCGTGTCCCTGAACCCTCGTCGAGCAGTCGAGCCTGGGCGGAGGCTGCCGCCGCCAGAGTCGGGCGCCGGTTCGGGGTCGAGCACATCGATCAGGAACGACTGGACGAGTGGCGATCCGACGCCGCGCGCACGACATACCTGCTCGACGTGCGGGCCCCCGACGAGTACCGTCACGGCCATCTCGCCGGCAGCGTGAGCGCTCCAGGTGGCCAACTCGTCCAGGCCACCGACGAGTACGTGGCGACACGCAACGCCCGGCTCGTCCTGATCGACGACAATGGTGTGCGGGCCACGATGACGGCGTCGTGGCTGCGCCAGATGGGATGGTCCGATGCCGTCGTGCTCGACGGGGCCCTGGACGTGCACGAACTCGAGACGGGTGACCCGCCACGCCGATCGGTCCGCACGGCGCGGACGATCAAGGTCTCGGCGCTGGCCGAACACCTCCGAACCGATCCGGACCGGCTGGCCGTCATCGACATCGGCACGAGCCTCAAGTATCGCAGGAAGGGTCACATTCCAGGGTCGTGGTGGGGTGTCCGGAGCCGTCTCGACGAGGCGGCGGCGGCGGTCGGCACGGCCGCGATGATCGTCATCACCTCGACCGACGGTCGGCTCGCCGGGCTCGCTGTGGCTGACGCGGCTCGCCAGTGGCCCGAAGCCGACGTGAGGGCGCTGGCGGGCGGAACGAGAGCGTGGCGCCACGCCGGTCACGACCTGGAGTCGGGTTTGACGCGACCCACGACCGAGGCAAACGACGTGTGGTACAAGCCGTACGACCACGACGACGGCGTCGCGGCGAAGCACATGCGCGACTACTTGACCTGGGAGGTTGCGCTCGTCGAGCAGATCGAGCGCGACCCGACGGTCGAGTTCCCGAGCTTCCCCTGATCGGGAAGCGCCGGACCATGGTCTCCCCGGACCAGCCATGGGAGTCTGTGGCAGCCGAAGCGACGTCGCTCGGCGCTTCGGCTGCCACAAAACCCGTACTGGCGGTTTGCGGCAGCGATGGCGACGCTTTCGGTCGCTTCGGCTGCCACAGAGTCATGACGTCGTCGACTCACGGCGTGGAACTCACCCACGTGGACTGTTCACGGCGACCGCGTCACCAGGTTCGCAGCGACTCGGTGTGACCGTCGACCGAGAGCGCCTGGCCCGACACCTTGATGCCGTACGGCGATGCCAGGAACGCGATCGTCTGAGCGATCTCGACCGCGTCGATGAACGTCCGCATCGATGTCTGGCGCTCGAACCCACGACGGATCTCGTCGGGTGAGCGCCCGCTCGCTCGGCTCTCCAGGTCGATCACGTGGTCCATTCGTGGCCCGGAGATCGACCCCGGACAGATCGCGTTCACGCGCACACCGAACTCACCGAGCTCCATCGCCATCGTCTTGGTCAGGCCGATGACCGCCCACTTCGAGGCCGCGTAGGGGCTGCGGTAGGGGAAGCCATGGAGACCCGCTGTCGAGGCGATGTTGACGATCAGCCCCGAACGAGCCGCGACCATCAGCGGGATGACATGACGCGACGTGCGGAACATCGACGTCACGTTCACGTCGAGCGTCCGGGTGACCTCGATCGGATCGATCGATTCGAGGCGACCGCCGGGGCCGGCGATGCCGGCGTTGTTGACGAGCACGTCGATCCCTCCCATCTCGGCGAGGGCGTGCGCCATGAAGGCGTCGATCGACGCGGTGTCGCCGACGTCGGCGACCGAACCGGTGATGCGTTCGTGTTCGCACACCACCGCCAGGGCATGCTCGTCGACGTCGCAGATGTGCACGTTCGCACCGGCGTCGGCGAACAATCTGGCCGTTGCCCGACCGATGCCCGCTCCGGCAGCTGTCACGACGACTCGGGTACCCGACAGCTCCAGGTCCATCACCAGCGCGCCGTCGTCGATGTCGAACGGGTCGACCGAGCCCGCGATGCCGCTTCCAGGCGCTCGGTCGCGTGCGACCGGCGGTCGACGGTGTCGACCTCGGTACCACCGCGGGCGATCAGGAGAATCCGGTGCGCGAACGTGGCGGTCACCGTACTTGCCCGCCGGTCGGCGGAGCGGCGAGCTCGACCTCATCGGATCGTCCGGCCGCGCCCGCCGCTCGCGCGTCCGACCCCCGCCGAGATCGAGGCGTCGCATGGTCGTGCCGTCAGTCTCGCGGGCGGCGGGCGGCGGCGCGCCGCACGGTCGTGCGTCCGACCCACGCGCCGTCGTTCGACAGGAAGAGCAGGCCGCCGGGTTGACCGTCCTGGTTGCCGAACATCAGGTCCCACACCGCGAGATCGGCCACCTCGGGCCGCGCCCGCAACTCGGGCCAGTCGGGATGGGGAACGCCCGTCTGGCCGGCGACCACGATCGCGTCAGCCGCGCCGGTGTCGACCCGCAGGCGGGCGAGCGCCGTGTCGGTGCGGCGCGCCCCCGGCGAACGCCGCCATCGCGAGCGCGCCGTGACCCCTGCGAGGATCCCGAGTACGACGAGGGCCTTCCACCCGCGCCGGACCACCGTGTCGGCCCAGAGTCGCATTGCCGCCCATCGGCCTTCGCTCACGTCGCGAGCACTACGGCCGACGTGGCTGACGGCCGTGGCGGTCAACTCGACCGTGCGTCCTCGCGGCGATGCCCCGCCGCCAGCTCGGCGAGCTTGTCGAGATCGAGGTGGTCGTGCGGGGCGGCCGCCACCTTGCACTCGGTGACCGCCCGCAGCGTCGAGGTTCGTGTCCCACCGACGAGCACGGCTCGTTCGCCGAGCACCGCGCCAGGTCCGACCTCGGCGAGCGGCTCACCGTCGACCTCGACGACCATCACCCCGTTGAGCAGCAGGAAGAGCTCGTCGCCGCTCGCGCCCTGCTCCACCAGCGTCTTGCCTTCCTTCACCCGGCGGATGTGGGGCTTCTTTCCGCCGCGCATGATCTCCTCCTGCAGTTGGCGCTCGAGCAGCGTCTCGACCTCGGTGACAAGCGCCGGCGAGTCCTCGTCGCCCCACGGCGTCCGGCGGCCGAACGAATCGTTCATCCACTTCTTGTAGTCGGCGACGCTGCTCTTGGCGACGAGCGCCCCGCTGTGGTGGAACACCCAGTGGCGCGGGAAACCCGATGCACCGACCATCGCCGCCTCGTGGGTGCCGTCGGCGTGGATCGTCAACTCGAGGGTGGTCCACACGATCGGCGCGAAGTACTGGATGAACGGTGGATGCTTGACGGCTCGGGGCATCGGAGCGCCGGTGCGCCCACCGACCGTCTGCGTGAACGTCACCGATGCCCCCGACGTCTCGGGCTCCGACCGCAGGTCGGGCAGCTTGACCGCCGGCACCGTGATCGACCCGACACCGAGTCCCACCGTGGTCGCCCCGATGACGCCACCGCCGCAGTAGCCGGACCCGGTGATGTGCCCGGCGTCGTCGACGTCGGCGTACGCCCGTAGCTGATTCGCGAACCGAAACCCGTCGTGCACTCGCAGTTCCTCGATCGCGGCCTCGACATCCGAACCGAGCGGGTCGGGTGGCGGCGGATCGTGGTGTGCCAAATTCATCCGCGTCGCGATCTTGCCCATGCCCTCGAGCAGATCCGACGGGATCCACGACACCGTGGTGACGCTGCGCTCGATTCTCATGACGATCCTCCTCGAATGCGATCTGGCCTCCATGGTGCGCCACCCCGGCAGCGTCCTCCAGGGCGTTGGCCCGTCTTCCGGGGGTGTGGCTGGCACCCCTCGCGAACGCAGGCTCATGCCCTCGCTTCCCGGCCATGGTGCGAGTTGAATCACTGGGTATGGGAGCGATCTCGGTGTTCGTCGCCGACGACAGCGTCTTCATTCGCGAGGGCGTGAAGGCGATGCTGATGCGCCAGGCCGACATCGAGATCGTGGGCGAGGCCGACGATCACGACAGCCTCGTGGCCGGCGCCGAAGCTTCCGCTCCACAGGTCGTGGTGAGCGACATCCGGATGCCACCCAACTTCCAGAACGAGGGCATCGAGGCCTGCCAGCGGATCCGCAAGCGCCACCCGGGCACCGGCATCGTGATCCTCAGCCAGTTCGACGACCCCGACTATGCGATCGCGCTCCTCTCCGAGGGAGCTGCGGGCTACGCCTATCTCCTCAAGGACCGCATCGCCGAGGGCGACCAACTCGCCAGAGCGATCCGCGAGGTCGCTTCGGGCGGATCGATGCTCGACCCGGTCGTCGTCACCGCTCTGATGAACCCCGTCCGTCACACCGGAGGCCTCGACGCCGACGACGATGCGCTGTTGGAGATGATTGCCGAGGGTAAGCCGATCAAGGCGATCGCCGCTGCCACGCAGTCGACGCCTGCGGCCGCCGAGGCCCGGGTCGAGAACCTGTTCGTGCGCTTGGCCGAAGGGGTGTCGGCCGGAACCGCCGGCGCGCTCGATCGTCTGCGGCGCATGCACACGGCGATCATCGCGCGCGAGGAGCAGGGCCAGTCGCTGTCGCGTCTCCTCCCGACGGGTGTCGCCAACCACATCCGCGCGCGCGGCGCCCACGCAGGTGACAGCGAACGGCTCAATCTCACTGTCTTGATGAGTGACATCCGCGGGTATTCCACGATCAGCGAACACACCGACCCGTCGAGGCTGGCTCAACAGCTCAATCGACATCGCGCCGAGATGAACCGTGCGATCCTCGACGCAGGAGGGACCGTGATGCAGTACGTCGGAGACGCGGTGATGGCGGTGTTCGGCGCCCCCGAACCAACCCCCGACCATGCCGACCGCGCGCTCGTGGCCGCCAACGCCATGCACGCTGCTCAGGTTGCAGTGAACGCACAGTGGCTCACCGAAGGGCTCGAACCGTTCCCCCTCGGGATCGGCCTGTCGACCGGCGACGTCGTGGCTGCGATGCTCGGATCCGACGAGCGGTTGGAGTACACCGTGGTGGGTGACGCCGTCAACCTGTGCCAACGACTCCAACAGTTCGCCGCCGACGGTGAGATCGTCGTCAGCGACACGACGTGGGAGCAGCTGTCGACGAAGCCGGCCGCCGAGGATCTCGGGCCCCATCTCGTGAAGGGTCGAAGCACGCCGGTACGGCCACACAGGATTGCATCCGTCACTCGACACCCGGCGCCGGCGCTCACCATTCAGGAGGCAAGATCATGACGGTGAGCGAGGAACTGATCGAGCCGGCTCGCGTCGACGATGAGCTGGTCGTCGACGTCCGCCAGGTCTTCCGAACGTTCGAGCAGGACACCGCCCCGGTGCGCGCCCTGCGGGGCACCGACCTCGACATCGGGCGCGGTGAGTTCGTCGCCGTCATGGGCCCCTCGGGCTGCGGGAAATCGACGCTGCTCAACATCGTCGCCGGCCTCGATGTGCCCGACGAGGGAGACGTCTCGGTGGCCGGCGAGCAACTCGTCGGTCGGACCGAGAGCGAACTCGCCGTCATGCGCCGCCAGCACATCGGGATCGTGTTCCAGTTCTTCAACCTGCTCGAGGGGATGACTGCGCTCGAGAACGTCCTGATGCCGGCACTCATCGCGGGCCGCAAGCGGAAGGTCGCCGAAGCGAGGGCCCGCGACCTTCTCGACCTGTTGGGGATCGGCGACAAAGCGAAGCAGTCACCCGCCGCGCTGTCAGGTGGTCAGCGTCAACGACTCGCGATCGCGCGGGCGCTCGCGAACGAGCCGACGCTGCTGCTCGCCGACGAACCCACCGGCGCGCTCGACTCCGAAGGCGGCGACGAGGTCCTCGAGCTCTTCACGCGTCTGCATTCGGGCGGTCAAACAATCCTCCTCGTCACTCACGACCTCCCGGTCGCCGATGCCTCCCAACGCATCGTTCACATGAAGGACGGCCGCGTCGTCGACGACGGCCGCCGGTCCGGCTGAACGGCTGGTCGCGATGAACGCCGATGTGCTCTCCGTGCGTTCCGCCGCGGCCGACTTGGACGAGCCCGCCCGCATCGCCTTGCCGAGCACGGCCGTCGGCATCGCGAGTGTCTCGGCAGCCGGGTCAGCACTCGTCGTCGCAGGGCGAGACGCCAACGTCGCGATCGTCGTGGTGGCGTGTCTCGCGGTTGTCTGGTCCGCGGCCGGCATCTACCTTGCCATCAGGCATCGCTGTCCCGCGGCTTCCATCGCTCTGGCTCTGGCCGCTGCGATGGGCCTCGGGGCACTGTCGTGGAGTTGGAACGTCGGCAATCCGCTCACGGGCACGAACGCGTGGCTCGCCGACCTCGGTCAGCGACTCGCGCTGACGCTGGTTCCCGCGATCGTGTTCCATCTCGCGCTGACGTTGCCGGACGGACGCATCGGCAAGGTCGTCGCCCGTCGGCTGGTCTACCTTGGCTATGCGATCGGGGCATCGGTCGGGCTCGGGCTCCTCGCCGACCGAGACCAGGTGCGCATCTGGCCGCTGATCCTGCTCTGGCTCGCCGTGCCGCTGGCAGCGCCAGCGGCCCACTCGCACTATCGAGCCGCTGGAGTCGCCGACCAACGCAGGATGCAGTGGATCGGGTGGGCCGGCATGGTCGCCACGGAAGTCGCCATGCTCGCCGCTGCGTTGTCACTCGTCGCCGGATGGCCCAACCACGAAGGTGCGATCGCCGTGGGATCGACCGGATTGGTTCCGCTCGCCATGATCGCCGGCACCGTCCCGCGTCTGCAGGCCCGCGTCGACCGACTCCTGACGCACACCGTTTCTTTGGCGGGCCTCACCGCGCTGATCGTGGTCGCGTACTTGCTGGCGCTCGCCGCGTTCGGTCGCCGGCCCGTCGGCAGCGAACGAACGCTGCTGTTGCTGTCGATGCTGGCCGCCGCTGGTGCCGCGATCGCGTATCATCCGGCGCGGGCGTGGCTCACCGACCGTGCGAATCGCGTGGTCTACGGCGAGCGGATTCCGCCCGACGCAGCGCTTCGGACATGGGGCTCGAGACTCACCCGTGCGATCCCTCTCGACGAACTGCTCCTGCAGCTTGCCGAAACGCTCCGCAAGTCGATGCAGCTGAGAAGCGCCCAGATCTGGGTCGGCGCCGACGGTCAGTTCGAGGTCGCTGCCATGGTGCCCCATCGCGCGGTCGCGCCGTACGTGATCGCCGAGAAGGATCGGGCCGTCGTCGGCCGTTCCGGCGTTTCCGGGGGGACCTGGCTCGACATCTGGCTGCCCGGCCTGGTCGCACCGTCCCAGGTGGCGTCGACCAGAGTCGCTCCGATCGTCCACAGCGGCGAACTGCTCGGGCTGATCGTGTGCGAGCGGCCCCCGGATGGCGCCGAGTTCGCCGAGGACGAGCATCGAGCACTCACGGAATTGGCGCGGCAGGTGGCGCTAGCGCTGCACAACGTCCAGCTCGACACCGCGCTCCAGGCGTCGCTCGACGAGCTTCGACAGACCAACGCCGAGCTGCGGGCCTCGCAGGTGCGCATCGTCGCTGCCGGTGACGCCGAACGGCGCAAGCTCGAACGCAACCTCCATGACGGCGCTCAACAGCACCTGGTTGCCCTGGCCGTGAAGCTCCGGATCGCAAAGGACGCGATCGTCGACGACCCCGCCGACGCCGAGGCGATGATCGAAGAGGTCCGAGGCGACCTGCAGCAGGCCATCGCCGAACTGCGTTCGCTCGCGCACGGCATCTATCCGCCGTTGTTGATGTCGGGTGGCCTGGAGGAGGCGCTACCCGCAGCGGCCGTTCGAGCAGCGCTACCAACCAGCCACGAGGTCGCCGTGTCCCGGCATCCTCAGGAGGTGGAGGCAGCCGTCTACTTCTGCTGCATGGAAGCGCTGCAGAACGCCGGCAAACACGCGGGCGAAGGGGCGTCAGCCGTCATCACCGTGTGGGAGGACCCGACCGGCCTGCACTGGGCGGTGTCAGACGACGGTCATGGGTTCGATGCGTCCGGACCCGCCGACGTCGGCCACGGTTTCGTCAACATGCGTGACCGCATGGGCGCCTTCGGTGGCACCGTCGACGTGCTGAGCACCCCAGGCTGCGGGACGACGATCCGCGGCCACGTCCCGCCAGTCTGACGACGGAACGAGTGGCTACGGGCGCAGCATCACGATCCCCGGTCGCGCCAGGCTGGGTCGCCGCCGTCTTCCCAGAGGCGGCGCACGATCCGCGGCGAGAGCTCGTGTTTGTCGACGTACGCCGCGGCGCCGCACGACCGGGCGGCGGGAGGCATCTCGTCCTCGGTGTACGTGGACACCAGGATGACCATCGTCTCAGGATGCGCAGTCGTGATGATCCGGGTCGCCTCCAGGCCGTCCATCTCACCCATGTTGATGTCCATCAGCACCACCGCGGGGCGGAGCTCGTCGACGAGCTCAACCGCTGACTCGCCCGACGTCGCCTCGCCGATCAGATCGAAACCCGGAACACGGGTGATGACGGCACGGGCGGCGGCCCGGAACGGTGCTTGGTCGTCGACGACCACGACCAGCACCGGGTCGGCGCCGGGGTCGATCCGAGCCGGCGCAACCTGAGCCCCGAGACGCGTCATGGACCTGTCATGGTGGCGGATCAATCTCCGCCGGGGAAGCGTGCTGCTACCTCGCCCGAGGTGTGGTCAGCATCACCACCGGTCAGATACAGGAGCACTGCGGTGACACGCCGGTTGACGTCGCGCTCGCCGCTCAGATGCAGTTTCGAGAAGATCGAGTTGATGTGCTTCTCGACCGCACGCTCCGAGAGGACGAGCGCGTTCGCCACCGCTGAGTTCGACTTGCCCTGGGCGATCTGTCCGAGGACCTCGAGTTCGCGTGCAGTCAGGAAGTCGAGCGGTGACCGCGCGCCCTGGCCCGATGCGGCGACCAACTGCTCGACGACCTTTGGGTCGATCACCGCCCCACCACGCGCTACGACCCGGATCGCGTCCACGAGGTCGTCGACGCCGGCGATTCGATCCTTCAACAGATAGCCCCGACGGTCAGAGCCCTTCCCCAGCAATCCCAGGGCGTACCCCGGCGACACGAAGTGGCTGAGCACGATCACGCCGACTTCCGGGTGGCTCGATCGGAGCGCGATCGCGGCGCGTATCCCCTCGTCGGTTCCGGTCGGAGGCATTCGGATGTCCGTCACGACGACATCGGGCACGGTGCGTTCGACGACCTCGATCAACTCGTCGTAGCTACTCGCCGTGCCGACGAGCTCGAGCCCACCAGTCGCCGTGATGAGTCGGGTGAGGCCATCGAGCAGGAGCGCGCTGTCCTCGGCCACGACCACACGAACGTCCATGTGCGAATCCTACGCTTCGTCGAGTCGGGTATCGCCCGCCCACTACGCGGGTGTGCCACACCGTCGCGGTGGTACCAGCACCCTGGTCGAAGCGCGCACAGAACGGTTGACTGCCTTCATGACGCCGATCCTGTACCGGCTACGACAGTCGATCCGGCACCGTCTCGCTTCGACTGCCGTGCTGGCACTCACGGTCGCCGTCATGTTGGGACTCGTCCTCACGTTGTGCGCGGGCGCCCTCAGAACGTTGAGCGCCCCCGACCGGTACTCGAGCGTGTGGGGAGGCAACTTCGACGCACTGGTCGAGCAGACCGACGGCCTGCCGCGTACCACCGAGATCGCCGCCCTACCCGAGGTCGGCGACGCCGCGTCGATCACCTTCGTCTTCGGAGGATTGGTGGTCCCGAACACCGGTCAGCGTCCCGACGCGCTCGTGTTCCTCGGCACGTCCGCAGCGTCCGGGGTGCGTCTGGTCGAGGGTCGTGAACCGGATCCGGACAACCCGACGGAATTCGCCGCGTCCCGAACGTTCGTCGAGCAGTCGGGCGCTCGGCTCGGAGACTCGTTCGAGCTCGTCACGCTGACACAGGAACAGGCCGATCTCGTTGGATTCGACGCCGAGACACCTGCCGGACCGACGTCTCCGGCGACCCTCGTCGGTGTGTTCGACGGTGCGACCGAACTCCAGGACAACTACTCCTACGTCGTCTTTCCGACCTCGCTCGTCGAACTCGGTGACATCGGATTGAGCGCGACCCAGATCAGCGTTGCGCTCCAGCCGGGACGAACGACGGCAGACCTTCGAGCACAGCTCGACCGGCTGGACAACGGCGAGCGGTTCGCCATCAGCACGGTCGAGTTCGTTCCGGAGACCGTTCGAACTGCGATCGCTTCTCAGGGGCAGGGCCTCGGTGTCCTGGCGCTGTTCGCGGGTTCCGCATCGATCGCCGTCATCGGTCAGCTGCTCGGCCGCCAGCATCGGCTCTCCGACACCGAGCGGCTGGCGCTGATGTCCATCGGCATGACTCGCAGCCAGCTCGTCGTCGATCCACTCAGTCGCGCGGCCGTCCCCGTCGTGACGGGATCCGTCGGGGCTTCGATCACGGCGATCGCATGTTCCGGGCTCTTCCCGACCGGGTTCGTCACGCGGGTCGAACCAGATCCGGGCGTTCGGTTCGACCCGCTCGTCCATGTGCTCGGATCTCTCGCGCTCGCGGCCGTGCTGATCGCCTGGCTCGCCGTCACCTTGACCGTTGCGAGCCGCGAACGCCGACCGCAGGTGTCCCCCTCGTTGATCGAGCGCCTGACGAGTCAGACGGGATCCGTCGAGCTCGCGAGCGCCGCCCGTTTCGCGTTCACGGGGACGCGCCACCGTCGGTGGCCGGCCGCATCGTTCCTGGGCATCACCGTCGTGGCCGCGGTCGTGGTAGGGGCGCTGACGCTCGGCAGCAACCTCGCTCGCCTGATCGACGAGCCGTCCAGACACGGATCCCCGGAGCTCCTCGTCGGCTCTGGGGGTGGGGCGATCGCGGCTGACGTGCGAACCGCATTCGAAACGGATCCGGACGTGGTGGCACTGGCGCTGTACGGCACCGTCGTCACCTCGGTCGGCGAATTGGCCCTCGACGTCACCGGGATCGAACCGGTGCGCGGCGACTTGTCACCCGACATCCTCGTCGGCCGACTTCCGCAGTCGGACGACGAGATCGCCCTGGGTCGTGTCGCAGCTCGCGAGCTCGGGGTAGATGTCGGCGACGAGATCGTGGTCGCGGGCGCGAGCGGCGCGCAGCGCCTCGTGGTCAGCGGACTCGCGGTGATACCCGGCGTCGAAGGCGGAGACGGCCTCGGCGAGGGCGGCCTCGTCACCGCCAAGGGTCTCGAACGGATCGATCCGGCCGCCACGATGAACGTCGCCGGGCTCGAGTTGCGACGCAATGCGTCCGCCGACACCATCGAGAGGATCTCGAACGGTGTGGGCATGATGGTCGGTCCAGGCGACCGGCCGTCCGTAATCCTCAATCTGGACCGCGTCCGTTCGATCCCGGTCCTCGTCGCGGCCACGCTCTCGCTGCTCGCAGTGCTGAGTCTGGGACATCAACTCGTCGTCTCCGCAGGCCAGCGCACCCGCGACATCGGCGTGCTCAAGGCACTCGGCGCCGACCGCGCCTCGGTCTCGATCGTCGTCCATCTGCAGGCGATGCTCTTCACCGCGGCTGCAGCCGCTGTGGCGGTTCCCTTGGGAGTGATCGCCGGGCAGTCGGTGTACCGCCTCGTCGCCGACGACATCGGAGCTCGTCCCGACGCGACCGTGCCTGGTCGATACATCGCTGCCGCGATCATCCTCCCGGTGATCATCGCGAACGTCGTCGCAGTGCTGCCTGCCCGCACGGCTCGGCGCCTGCGACCAGCGATGTACCTGAATCAGGAGTAGGAGTTCGCGCTGCCGCATCAGCGCCGGAGTACTCGCTCCGCAGCATGCAGGCCGCACATGCCGTGCACGCCGGCACCGGGCGGCGTCGACGCCGAGCACAAGAACAGCGAGGGGTTCGGTGTCACGTACGGCCTGAGCGCGATCGTCGGCCGAAAGACCAGTTGCAGACCGCTGTGGGCGCCACCGGCGATGTCGCCGCCGACGTAGTTCGGGTTGTACGCCTCGAGTCCCTTCGGCGCGGTGACGTGGCGGGCGAGCACGACGTCGCGGAATCCAGGCGCGAAGCGCTCGATCTGCCGCTCGATTGCGTCGGTCGCATCGCCGTCATGACCGTGGGGAACGTGGGCGTACGCCCACAGTGTGTGCTTGCCGCCGGGCGCCCGCGTCGGATCGACGACCGACGACTGCACCACGAGCACGTACGGACGCTCCGGCATCCGGCCGGCAGCAACATCGGCCTCGACAGACACGAGTTCGCCGAACGTGCCGATCACGTGCACGGTGCCGGCGCGACGGCAGTCGTCGTTCTGCCACGGCACTGGCTCTTCGAGGGCGTAGTCGATCTTGAAGGCACCCGGACCGTGATGGAACCGGTCGAGGCGTTTGCGGTAGCGGGCCGGAAGCGCGTCGCCGGCGATCGACGCCAGCTGTGCGGGATTGGTGTCGAACAGAGCGACGTCGTGGTCGGGCAGGTCGGCCAGCGAACGGACGCGCACCCCGGTCCGCACCTCGCCCCCCAGCTGCTTCAGCCGCGCCGCCAGCGCGTCGGCAACCGCCTGCGAGCCGCCCGCTGCGACCGGCCACCCGTCGGCATGGGCCGACCCGGCCAGCATCATCCCGAAGGCGGCGGTCAGGGGCCGCGTGAGCGGCAAGATGGCATGGGCGGCACAACCGCCGAACAGTGCCGCTGCCTCGTCGGTGCGGAACCGCTTCGCCACCCAGGTGGCGGGCTGAACGGCGTGGAAACCGAACTTCGCCATCGCGACGGGCTGGCGCGGCACCGACACGACGGGGCCGAGCAGTTGAGGCAGCATCTTCTGCCAATCGTCGACGAGCGGTCCGAACAATCGCTTCCACGCGCCGCCGTCGACACCGAGCCCCGCTGCGGTCTCATCGACGCTGCGGTACAGGACGCCGGCACGTCCGCCATCGAGCGGGTGGGCGAGCGGGATCTCCGGCCACACCCATTTCAGCCCATGTGCGCCGAGGGTGTCGAGCGACATCGCGGGCGCCGACACGCCGAACGCGTGCACGGCAGCGCACACGTCGTGCACATAGCCGGGCAGTGTGAGCGCGGTCGACCTCGTGCCACCCCCGATGGCGTCGGCCGCCTCCAACACCACGACCGATCGTCCGGCCTCGGCGAGACGAATCGCTGCGGACAGCCCGTTGGGTCCCGAGCCGATCACCACGGCGTCGAACCGCCCGGATCTCATGTCCGCTCCCCCGGACCAGACGGCAGCGAGATCGTGTCGCCTTCGCGGCCCGCCACCACACGGGGTCCGTCGGTGGCCTGCATCGAGCGTTCGATCGCTTCGACCTCGGCGTCGCTGCGGTCCGGATCGTGGTGGAACAGCACGACCGAGCGGGCACCGCATCGGCGACCGAGAGCGACCGCGTACTCCGCCGCGGAGTGTCCGAAACCGATGCGATCGGCCAGCTCGGTAGCCATGTACTGAGCATCGTGGAACAGCACGTCGACGTCGGCACCGAGCTCCATCGCAGCCTCATGGTACGGCCCGAGCCCGTCTGGGCCGGGCCCCATGTCGCCGGCGGGACCGTGATCGGAGAGGTAGGCGACGCTGCTGGCGCCGTCGCTGATTCTGAACCCGAACGTCCGACCTCCTTTGTGTGGGATCTCGCGCGCGAGCACCGAGAATCCCTCGATGGAGTGCTCACCTTCCTCGATCGAGCCGAACGACCACGTTCCTCGAAGTCCGCCGGGGCCGATCGGGAACGCCGGCGGTCCCATGAACCCTGAGATCAGATCGAGCGGGGAGACGCCCTGTTCGGGGAGCAGCACGTTGGTCACCGCGTCGGGTCGATCGCCGGCTCGGAAGAACGGAAGCCCGTGCGTGTGGTCCCAGTGCAGGTGACCGAGCAGGATCGTTCCCCTGAACGGATCGCCGGCCAAGAGGGCCGACACCGACCGCAGCCCGGTACCGGCATCGAGCACGAGGCGTGGCGCCACATCGTCGTCGTGAACGATTGCGACACAAGACGTGTTGCCGCCGATCCGGGCGAACTGCCGGCCGACGGCGGGAGCAGAACCGCGCACGCCGCAGAGATGCAGGCGCATCGACTATGCGCTCCGTCGCAGTGGAACCCGATCGGCGGAACGGCACCGGCTCATCCGCAGATCCTAGGCTCGGCGCCACCGAGCGACCCCAGCTGATCGCGCACGTTGGCGCGCCCGCCACACCGCTCCGGGCAACTGCCAGGATGTCCGCGTGGTGCACGTCGAGCGTTCGAACACGATTCTCTACTGCGACCGATGGGCCGAAGCGGTTGCCTTCTACCGCGACGTGCTCGGACTTCCTGTGACGTTCGAAAGCGACTGGTTCGTCGAGCTCGCACTCGGATCCGAGACGTTCGTCAGCGTCGCTGACGCCTCACGGTCGTCGATCGTCGCCGGCGAAGGTGCCGGCCTGACGTTGAGTTGGCGCGTCGCCGACGTTGCCGAGTTGCGCACCGTTCTGCGTCGCTCTGGCGTGCCGGTCGGTGAGATCGGCACGCGTTGGGGAAGTCAGGTGCTCGACGTCTTCGATCCCGCCGGGAACCGGATCGAGTTCTGGTCGGATCCGTTCCCTCGGTGAGCGCTTCGACGCGCGCGCCACGGCTCACTCGGTCGCGGCCGGCGGCGATCCGGGACGCGGCTGGATCATCAGTGGACCACGGCGGCGATGGATGCTGAGATAGGTCAGATCTGTCGTCCGAGCACGGATGGTCCGACGCCGTCCTCGTGCGATGTGCACGACCGATCCAGCGCGCAACGAAGCAACTTCGTCGTCGACGACGAGCTCACCATCGCCGCTCCAGACGACCAGCAAGATGTCGACCTCGTCGTTGACGTGGTCGACGAACTCGTGTCCGCGTTGCAGGCGAACGACGTTCGCGTCGAGCTCTCCCCCGTGGGGCAGGCTCCAGATCGCACCATTGGTGTCGCTCTCCACATCGGCGAGTTCGCCGAGATCCGCGCGATGGACCGTGGCGTGGCGCGTGGACGACTCACGATCGATGTCGAGATCGTCGACGAGATGCGCCCAGCACGCCGGTTCCCCGCCCAGGTCGCGATCGTCCTCCACGGTCCGACAGCCAACAACAGATCGCCCTGGGACGCAAGCCTCGCCGCTGGTCACACCGCGGTCGGGCCGGACGGTCGGCTCGCGGTGTCGGCTATCTGGGGTGAACGTGCGGAGGATGCAGAATTCGTTGCCCTCCGGATCCGCCAACGCGACCCAGGTGGCCGAGTCGTCCTGTCCGACGTCGACCTGGCGTGCGCCGCGCGCCAGCACCCGCTCGACCTCGAGCGACTGGTCGTCGGGACGGAGGTCGACGTGGACACGATTCTTGAGCTGCTCCCCTCCCGGGACGTTCAGGAACGGCACATCGGGCGATACCCCGTCCTCCGGTGAGCCAACCGGCCGCTCGAGCACCACTTCGTCGGGATCGCTGAACGTGACGTGCCAGCCGGGCGGCTCCGCCCAACAGGCTGCCGACGACTCAGGGCCGGAACAATCGGCACACGCACTGCCGAGGCAACGTCATCCGGGCATCATCGCAGCCGACAGGATGCCGTGTCCTGGAGGTTCGACAGACGGTCGATCGACCCGCTCGGCGAGTCCGATCGACCAGTCGTCGGGATCTGGTCATCGACACCCGCCGCAGCGACGACGGCGTGCTCGAAGCCGGGATGGTGATGCGCATCGAGAGCCACGTCGGTGAGGGTGGACCCGACGGCGTGAACTCGCGCAGCAGCAGATCCTCGTCACCGACGGCTCGCCCGAAGTGCGGTCAGCGTCCCACTTCCACGACGACCTGCTCTGAGCCGGCCGGCGGCGGTCGATCAGCGTGGTCAGCCGGTCAGCGACCGCTTGGTCTGCTGCTTGTCGCGCTTCGCTTCTCGCTTCTCCTTCAGCGACTTGCCGGCCTTCTTACCAGCGGGGCGTTGTGGGGATTTGTCGGGCATCGTGATTCCTCTCGTTGTCTTCGGTTCTCGGCGGTAGCACTCGCGGCGCAGTCATGTCGAACCACCGGGTCGTTCGCCGGGCGGATTCGAGCGCCGGCGTCGACTCGGCAGGAGCGCGTCGGCACACGTCGGGCACACCCACCAGCCGCTGGGCAGCTCCATCGGGTGAGTGCCGGCCTCGACCGGGAAGTGCAGTCGACAGCGGGCGCACTGGCGAGTGACGGTGGCGCCGTCGGTTGTGGTGGCGGTGGTCGTTGCGTTCACTGCACCTCGCTGCGGGTGATCGCGTTGGACAGGTTCGCCTGTCATGGCGGTGCCTCGGTCATGGCGGGTTCGGCGGTCATGTCGCAAGGGTGTAGACGGCGCCGAAGTGCAGGCCGGCAGCGGCGATCGTGAACGCGTGCCACACTTCGTGGTAGGAGAATCTGGCGGGTCGGAGCGTCGGCCACTGTCGCCCGAATCCGGCGGCGCCGACCGTGTAGAGCACCCCACCCGCCATCAGCAGCCCGACGGCGAGCGCGCCGCCGCGATGCCATACGGCGGGAACCAACACGATGCCGGACCATCCCATCACGATGTACATGACAGCGCCGAAGCGGTCGGCTCGATGGAAGCTGACCAGTTTGAACACTGCTCCGATCAGCGCAGCGGCCCAGATGACCACCATCATCGCGATCGCCGAGCCGGTGTCGAGGCTGGTGAGTGCGAGCGCGCTGCACGTGCCGGCGATCGCGGCGAAGATCGTGGCGTGGTCGGCTCGCCGCCACGCGGCACGGGCTCCGATGGTGTGCACCCATCGGTGGTAGATCGTCGAGACCGTCAGCATCGAACACAGACCGACGCCGTAGACGATGACCGCCGCACGTGCGCGGGCCCCGTTCGACTCGATCGCCAGCGCGACGAGCAGCGGGATCACGGACCACAGCGCGATCAGGTGGAGTCGGCCGCGCCAGGACGGTCGGCTGGGCGAGCCGAGCGGGGCATCCAGGGCTCGCGGATCGGTGTCAGTGGATGGCATAGAACCGTTCTCGTTCGGTGTGGGCGGCGACCTGCCGATGGACGAAGGTGAGCTTGTCGACGACGACACCTGTCGGTTCGAAGGGGTACACGGCCCGGGTGCCGAACGTCTCGGCGATGGCGTTCACGGCGGTGTTCATCGGCCGCCAGGCAGCGAGGAGGTCGTCGAATTCGACGTCAGGGCCGGTGTCCGCCGACAAGACTCCGGCGCTGTCGGATGGGATCAGGTCGTGGGCGACCGCGGTGTCGATCGCGTCGACGATGTGGAGATAGTGCGCAAACGTCTCGGCCCAATCCTCGAAGGGGTGCGACGCGGCGTACGAGGTGACGAACCGGCGGCGGTCCCACTCGGAGTTGCCACCCGAATAGAAGCGTTCGACCGCTCGGGCATAGTCAACGCGTTCATCGCCGAACATCCGGCGAAAGCTGGTGAGATCATCGCTCTGGCCGACGAGTCGTCCCCAGTAGTGATGACCGATCTCGTGCCGAAGGTGACCGATGACCGTACGGAACGGCTCGCCGAGGCGTCGCCGCAGGTCGTCGCGATGGGTGTCGTCGATCTCGGCGAGATCGAGCGTGACCACGCCGTCGAGGTGACCGGTGATGCCGCCCTCACCGGGTAGGTGGACGAGGTCGAACGCCAGTCCATCGGGCGCCGAGGTCGATCTGACCTCGATCGGGAGGGAGAGTTCGTCGAGTTGATGGATCAGGCGCCGCTTCGCCGCCTCAGCGGTCATCCACGCCTCGACCGCGTCCGGCCGAGCATCGTCGGGTCGCCCCCTCGTCAGTGAGCACGAGCGACACCACGGGGTCCCGGATGCGGCCGGCAGCATCCAGTTGCACCCCCATGCCGAGTTCAGGCACCGCCAGCGGGGCCGATCGTCGCCCTCGACCCGGTAGACCGCTGGATCGGTCGTCGGCAAGACCGCCCGAATCGCCCGCTCGTCGCTCAGATAGCCGAGCGCGGCGCCGCATGCAGGACATTGGCTGGCCGAGAACGGCACCGTCCGACCGCAACGATCACAGTGGAAGAGGCGCATCAGTGTTCACCCGCGCGACCGGCGATCACGCCGCTCGCCGGTCGCTCCCACCGGTCGTGCGCTGCGCCGGCTCGAAGGTCTGGACATCTCGCCCACCGGTTCGGGACCCGATCCCGATGCGGATCCAGGAGCGACGCATCAACAGGGCCCTCGAACGTCGTCGCGGCTCACGATCGGACTCGATCTCGGTGGCGTCGCCGTTCCTCGATGTGTTCCTCGATGTGTTCCTCGATGTGTGAGGCGAGAGCGAATGGACGGTCATGTTGACTCCTCGAACCGTGATGGATCGGGTCAAGGCGTCGGGCCTGCACGGGTCGACAGCGCTACCGGCCGTCCTGCCCAAACGAGGCGACTCATCCCAAGGGCACCAGTATACCGCAGAACTGACGGCGGTCGGCTGAGGGAGCATCCGTGCGCCCGACGCTTGCGGCGGTACGGTTGCAGCCGTCGTCGTCAGCCCGACGGCGAACACGATCACCGTGAACCGGGGGTTCTCATGGATGCGCTCCGGATGACACGCTGTGATTCGGTGCGATTCGTTCCCGATGCGCGTCGGGTGATCACGAAGCCGTTCCTGCCGCGCGAGGAGATCTATCCCGATGGGTCCTCGCGCATGCAGGTCGTCCTCGAGCGGATCATGGCGATGCCGGAACGGCAGGTCACCGAGACCCTCGTCGAGGCTCGCAACGGTTTCGCCGGTCGCCATCGCGACCTCGACGCCGTGCTGGATCGTCACTTCCAGATCGTTGCGGAACGTCTCGACCACCTCGGGATGCTCGCTGCGTCGCTCTCGCTCGACCGCAGGCGGCTGATCGGCGCCTACTTCACCCACGAGTACTCGATCGAGGCCGCCGCGCTCGGGAACCCGTCGATCGTCGCGGCATCGGATCAATCGGGCGTCGAGGCCGGTGACGTCCGCTTCGTCATGAGCCTGCGGGCGATCGGTGAAGGACACATCTCATCGATCGAGTTCCGCTCCGGCATCATCACGGCGGACGGTGCCGTTCGGATCGATGACGCCAACGGATACGCAACCACCGGGGATCGGACACCGCACGCGTACGACAAGCGCTTCTTCACGACGAAGCTCGCTGACCTCACCATGTTGAACACCGTCGAGGAACGAGTCCTCGCCCGATTGGAGGAGCGGTTCACGATGGCCGAGCTCGAGGCTGCGATCGTGGCCCTCGACGAGGACGGCATCGAACGCTCGATCTCGAGTGAGACGACCCACGTGCTCCACTGGTTGGCGTCGTCGAACTACCGCACATCGTTCCCGGCATCGATCGACATCTCCGAACGCGTCTTGTTTCCGAGCGGCCCCACCGAGAGTCATGGCATGGAGGACGCTCGCTTCGTCCGTTTCGTCGACGATGACGGAACGGTCACGTATTTCGCGACGTACACCGCGTTCGACGGTCACCAGATCCTGCCGCAGTTGCTCGAGACTGCCGACTTCAGGGAGTTCCGCGTGGCGACGCTCAGTGGGCGCGCAGCCCACAACAAGGGAATGGCGATCTTTCCGCGCCGGATCGACGGCAACTACGTGGCGTTGGGTCGCCACGACAACGTCAACAACTTCATCATGACGTCGAGCGACGTCCGCGTGTGGCGCGAGTCGCGCGTGATCCAGGAGCCCGAGCGACCGTGGGAGCTGATGCAGCTCGGCAACTGCGGATCACCGCTCGAGACCGAGGTCGGCTGGTTGGTCATCACCCACGGCGTCGGTCCGTTCCGGCGATACACGCTCGGCGCGCTCCTGCTCGATCTCGACGACCCGAGCCGCGTGATCGGCCATCTGAAGGAGCCGTTGCTCAGCCCCCACGACGACGAGCGGGACGGGTACGTGCCCAATGTCGTGTACTCGTGCGGCAGCATGATCCACGCCGGGCACCTCGTGCTGCCTTACGGTTACGCGGATGTCGGGGCGAGCATCGCCACGATCCGGCTCGACGAGTTGCTCAGCCGGTTGACCAGTTCGGGCCGCTGACCGGCGCCAGCCCGACGCCGCTGCCTGCTGGTCGGGGAGCGAGTTGCATCGTGGAGATGAGCGCCAGCGTCGACTCGGCACCCTGGTTGAGGTTCGGGCCGGTCGCGGTCAGACCGTCGTAGCCGCCGCTCGTCTCGAGGTCCCACATCACCGCGCCGACGTCGTTGCGACCAGCGAACCATCCGATCGCGGCGTCGACGCCGAGTCGCCAGTCGTCGTCGCCCGTCACGGCGTGGGCGCGAGCACATGCGTCGGCGAGCGAAGCGACCTCGATCGGCTGCTGATCGAAGCGCCGAGGGCCGTCGCCGCGCGCCGCCCCACCGACCGGTGTCGGCGACAGATGACCGTCGACGGTCTCACGATCGAGCAACCAGCGCAGCAGCGTCAATCCATCGTCGACCACATCGGGGCGAGCGAGGATCTCGCCGGCCGCGATGAGCGCTTCCGGGAGCGCGGCGTTGGCGTACGACAACCGAGGCTCCGGCCACGGCCAATCCGCGTCGGTGGACAACGGTCCGATCGCCGTGACTGCGTCGGCGAGCAGGTCGCGGGCGCGCAGGTGGCGGTGGTCGTGCTCGGCGACCTCGGCGGCGCCGAGTGCAGCGAACGCCATCGCTCGGCGGTGGGGCGAGCGCTGCTTGACGCCGTGGTTGAAGTACGACGACGCGCTGGTGCGCATCCAGTCCTCGGGGGCCCGACGTGCTGCGGTGCCGAACGCCCACACGCTGCGACCCCAGCAGTCCTCGACGCCGTGCCGTCCACGCCAACGACCGTCCACGGTGCGACGATTGCGCGTGCGACCCGTCGTGCTCTGCGATGCTGTGAGGAATCGGAACGCTGTACGGCCCAGCTCTCGTACGGCCTGGCTGCGCGCGGGCTCACGAACGGCAACGATCAGCAATCGCGCGACGTCATCGGTGCAGTAGCCGTGTTCACGTCGTGGTTCGGCGTGGTCGGCGTGCTCGAAGATCCCGATCCCGTCGCTGATCGACAGCACATGGCCGAACGAGGGCAATGTCACGACGCCACCGACTGCCGTGCTGCCGCGAGACGATCGCCGAGCTGCATGTACCGACCAGCTACGGCGGACCACGACAATGCCGGGGCCAAACGGCGCGCCTCGGCAGCCATCGACGCTGCCAACGCCGCGTCGGTCAATACGGATCGAATCGCCGTGCTGAGCGCCACCGGATCTCGTTGCGGCACGACGATCCCGGCCCCGCTCGCCAGCAGTTCGACCGCGTGCGGAAAGGCGGTCGAGATGACGGGCCGCCCCGCCGCCACGGCGTCCACGAGGACACCTGATGTGACCTGTTCCCGAGAGTCGTACGGGAGCACCACCAGATCGGCCGACTGGATGAGTTCGGTCAGCGACGCCAGATCTCGATACGTGTCATCGAAGGTGACATGGGCCGCCGACTCCGACCTCGCAGCTCGATCGACGAGCATGTCGCGATACTCCTCACCGTGACGCTCGCGCACCTTCGGGTGCGTGGCGCCGGCAACGACGTACTCCGGGTGGGGGCACAGATCGGCGAGCTGCGAAAACGCGTCGATCGCCCACTCGATCCCCTTGCCCGGGCCCAGCAAGCCCCATGTCAACAACCGAGGAGGGCCCCCGGCCTCACGTCGTGCCGCCGGCGGCGGCGCGGACGGCGTCGCCGCACCATGCGGGATCAGCATGACCTTCGAGTGTTCGACCTCGAAGCCGGCAAAGAGCCGCGCCCGGGCCGTCTCGGTCATCACCACGACCGCGTCGGAGGCGGCGCACACCCGCTCGAGCACGAGTCGCTGGTTCTTCGTCGGTTCGGTCAGAACGGTGTGGGCCACCACGACGATCGGAGCATCGATGTGGGCGATCAGCTCCACGATCGACTCGCCGTCGGGTCCGTCGTAGAGGCCGTACTCGTGCTGCACGATGACGACATCGTTGGCGTTGAGCGCGTCGATCGCAGCAGCAGGGCCGAACGGAGCCGGATCGGATAGGGATGCCACCACCAGGACGTCCTCGATCTCCGGCGACGGACCACACCTCACCACATCGACCGATGCGCCATCGGCGATCAAGCCGGCAGCGAGCGCAGCCGAGAATGTCGCGATTCCGCACGACGTCGGCGGGAAAGTGGACAGGATCCCGATGGATCGAACGTGCCCCTCGCCCGGGGCGGCGGGCGGGATCGAGACGGCGGTGTGCACGACAGAACTCCTTGCTCAGCTCGGTCGACGCGACAGGCCTGCGAAGGGCGACAGCACCGAAATGGCCGTCCAGCCCAAGCGGGCGCATTCGTCCAAGCGACGAGAGGACACTGTACTGGCCGGGTTCTCGATCCGCGTCGGTAACATGTGTTCATTCGCCCTCGCCATCACGGCACCGACCCGGGCGCACCACTCCGGGTCGCGGTGCTCGCTCCGATCGCTTGGCGAACCCCACCGCAGCACTACGGCCCGTGGGAGCAGTTCGCCTCGCTGCTGGCCGATGGCCTCGTGGCTGCCGGCCACGACGTCACCCTGTTCGCCACTGCCGACTCGATCACCACGGCGACCCTGCACGGGACCGCGCCCACCGGATGGTCGCTCGACCCCACGATCGAACCGAAGGTCGCCGAATGCCTCCACATCGCGGCCGTGTTCGAGCGCGCCGACGAGTTCGATCTGATCCACAACGGATTCGACTTCCTCCCGCTCACGTACAGCAGCCTCGTCCGGACGCCGGTGATCACGACCATCCACGGATTCTCGTCGCCGCGCATCGTGCCGGTGTACGAGCGCTACGACGCGACCACGCACTACGTCGCGATCAGCGACGCCGACCGGCACCCGAACCTCCACTACGACGCCACGATCCACCATGGCATCGACACTGCGGCGTTCGCACGGCACCCCATCCGCGAGGATCACCTCCTGTACTTCGGACGCATCCATCCCGACAAGGGCACCGCTCACGCCATCGAGGTCGCCCACCGAACCGGTCGGCGACTCGACATCGCCGGCATCATCCAGGATGAGCGCTACTTCTGCGAACAGGTCGAACCTCATCTCGATGGCGATCAGGTGAGGTACCTCGGCCCGGTGCCGGCCTCGGCCCGAGCCGACGTGCTCGGCCGCGCTCACGCCCTGCTCCACCTGATCGACTTCGATGAACCGTTCGGGTACAGCGTCGTCGAGGCGATGGCGTGCGGAACGCCCGTGATCGCCAACGCCCGAGGCTCGATGGCCGAGATCATCGACCAGGGCAGGACCGGCTACCTCGTCACCAACCTGGACGAAGCCGTCGACGCCGTGGCCCGTGTCGACGACCTCGATCGTGACCTCATCCGCGACTCCACCGTCGCACGATTCGACACCACGGCGATGATCGACGAGTACGTCACCACCTACCGATCGATGCTGGCCCTGCGCAGCCGTCCGAACTGATCGACGGGGGTCCCGATGACGCGAATCAGTCGCCGAACGCCGTCGAGCCGGTGCGCAGGGACTCGCGAACTATCGAGATCGTCCGTCCGGGACACTCGTGCTGCGGCTCGTGACCGACGCCGTCGAGGATCGTCAGACGACCGTTCGGGAGACCGCTCGCCAGCTCGTGAGCGACCCGGATCGGGATCAGCCGATCGAGCGCCCCGTGGACGACGTGCAACGGCACGACGATCGAAGCCAACCACGGGTGCGGCTCGGCGACGTCGAGAGCTCGCAACAGAGATCGCACGGCCGCGCCCCGTCCGGCGACTCGCCATGCTCCGAAGTAGTTGGACAGATCCTGGGCGTCGAGTCGGAAGCCCGGCGCGAAGCTGTCGCGCATCAGCAGCCGCTGCAGCGGCCGCCCCAGCGCCCACGCCATCAGTTCGCCGAAGGGTCGGTGGCGAAGGAGCGTCAGGGGGAACGGGACCGGGAACGCTGCGCCGATGCTGCCGAGGGTGACACCGCCGCGGATGCGGGCCGGATCGCGAGCACACACGCCCAGCGCAACTCCACCGCCGAGCGAGTTGCCGACGACCACCGCCGATGACACGCCTGACACGTCGAGGTAGGCGATGACGACGTCAGCCATCTCCGCAACCGTCGGTGGGTGATCGGAGAAGTCCGAGAGGCCGTGGCCGGGCAGATCGATCGCGTGCACGCGTGTGTCGACCGCAAGGTCCGGCTGGACCGTGCGCCAGGTGTCCGCCGTGTCGGTGATGCCGTGGACGAGGACGACGTCGGGGACGGCGGGCCGAGGTTCGCCCATCACGATCGCGGCGACCGTTCCCGCTGCCGTGGGGACGAGCACCCGGTCGCCGGTCGACATCCGTGCTCGCGCGAGCGAGACCGCACGGCGCATCACCCACACAGCCTAGACGCTGCCGAATCGTGTCTCGTCGACTGGGCGACACCTCCGAGCAGTCGTGGACGACACGGTCGGCGAAGACACCGGAGCATCCTCGCCGGCTCGCTCGACATGTTCCTCGCAGCCGATCAGACTCGCAGCCGTCAGGTCGGACCGACCGATCGTCGGACCCTTCGTTGCAGTCAGGGTCCATCCAGAGCACTGTGCGGAATCGACCGCGGCTCCCGGGCCAACGTCAACCGGAGCTGGTCGAACCAACGTCGCATGACACATTCCGAGTGACGGCGAGCTCCGACTGCTGGTCCATCGACTGCGCCGTTTCAAACCGGTTCCCAGTCGTTCCGATCAGGTGAACTGACGTCGAACTCGGCCCAGCGAGAGGCAGGATCTGGATGTCGTCTCGCGATGCCGTGCGCCAAACGAGGAAACTGTCGCGTCGGCCGCCAAGTGACGCGTGCGACATATAGCATTTCCACTTCACGTAGCGGGGCTGGAACCGCGTGACGCACGGGCACACGCCCGTGTGGTGATCCGGAACGGCGTCAGCCGTCCGGTCCGAAGCAGGAGGGTTCGATGTCTCACTTCACGACTGCGCCGCGGCTCATCGCCGTCGAAGGCGGTCACCCGAAGGCCGTATCCCCGGGAACGGACCAGGTCGTCCTGGCACTCGCTGCACTGCTCGCCATCTCCTTTGGATTCCATTTCAGCTCGGGCGTGCAGGACGCCGATCCCGAGACGCCGAAGATGCGATCGCGGATGCGCGCCCGACCACGGCTCTCGAGCAACTCTGGCCACAGCACCACACCGCCGGCAGACCGATGACCGATAGCGCACCACATCGTGCCCGCACCGGACTCCTCGCATTCGGGACGTTGGGAATCGTCTTCGGCGACATCGGTACCAGCCCGATCTACGCGTTCCGCGAGACGTTCCACCATGCCGAGCTCGAGGTGTCCACCACGACCGCGTTCGGTGCGGCGTCCGTCGCTTTCTGGGCGCTGATGATCGTCATCTCGCTGAAGTACCTGTTGACGGTGATGCGTGCGGACAACCACGGGGAAGGCGGCATCCTGGCACTGACGTCGCTGGTCATCCCGCCCGAGGGTCAGTCGGTGTCGAGGATCGCCGCTGCAGTGGTGACCTTGGGTGTGTTCGGAACAGCACTGTTGTACGGCGACGGGCTGATCACTCCGGCGATCTCGGTGCTCGCGGCGGTGGAGGGCTTCGAGGTCGCAACACCAGCGTTTGGTGATTGGGTGATCCCGATCTCGATCGTGATCCTCGTTGCACTGTTTGCGATTCAACGCAGCGGCACGGCGGGGATCGCAAAGGTGTTCAGTCCCGTGATGACGGTCTGGTTCACGGTGCTCGGTGTGATGGGCGCCAACCAGATCCGTCAGCATCCCGACGTCCTGCGCTCCATCTCGCCGACGTATGCGATCGATTTGTTCGTCGAGCACCCATGGAAGGCGTTCATCGCGCTCGGGTCGATCTTCCTGGTCGTCACCGGCGGCGAGGCGCTCTACGCGGACATGGGCCACTTCGGACGTATACCGATCCAGTGGGCGTGGTACGGGCTTGTCCTGCCGGGTCTGCTGCTCAACTACTTCGGCCAAGCAGCCCTGCTGGCATCTCGTCCTGCCGATGAAATCGGCGAGCTGAAGCCGTTCTACGTGCTGGCCCCCGATTGGGGCATCGTCCCCCTTGCGATCCTGGCGACCATGGCCACCGTCATCGCCTCGCAAGCGCTGATCTCGGGGGCGTTCTCGCTGACGGTGCAAGCAGTGCAGCTCGACTACTTCCCGCGCCTCGCGATCACGCACACCTCCGACAGGCACATCGGACAGGTCTACGTACCACTGGTGAACTGGATGCTGATGCTCGGATGCATCGGCCTGGTCGTGACGTTCCGCAGCTCGACGGCGTTGGCGTCGGCATACGGCATCGCCGTGACGACCACCATGCTGATCACGACGCTGATCTTCTACCGATTCGTGCGCGACAAGTGGCACTGGCCGCCTACGAAAGCGCTACTCGTGCTCGTTCCGTTCCTCCTCGTCGACACCGCCTTCCTCGCCGCGAACCTCCCCAAGATTCCGACCGGCGGATGGTTCCCACTGCTCGTGGGCTTCGGCCTCGTGATCCAGATGACGACATGGCGCAAGGGACGCCAACTCGTCGCCGCCCGGATCCGTCGCGGCGAACGACCGATGCACGACGTCGTCGAAGAAGCCCTCGCCGCACATATCGCACGGGTTCCCGGCGTCGCCGTCTACCTGTTCAAGGACGAAGGAGCAGCGCCGCCGGCGCTCATGTCGAACCTCCGCCACAACCGCGTCCTCCACGACACCGTCCTCCTCGTGTCGGTCCACACCACCGACGTTCCCCGCCTCGACGACAGCTCACGCACCACCGTCACGAGTCTGGGTCACGGCATCACTCAAGTGCGGATCGACTACGGGTTCACCGAAGACCCGGACATACCTGGCGCCCTCTCCGCAGTCAGCCTCATCGGCGCCGACAGCGACGAGCCGACCTACTTCCTCGGCCGCGAATCGGTCTCCGCAGGCAAGGCCCCGGGCATGCACCCGTGGCGAGAGGAGCTCTTCGTCCTGCTCAACCGGGGTGCTGCCAACGCCAGCCGATTCTTCAGGCTTCCCGCCGAACAGGTCTTCGAGGTCGGCACCCATGTCGAAATCTGACGACGAGTCGATGCGCGAGCTGAGTGTCGACCTCGGTGCCGTGCAGGATTCGCATCACCCCCGATACACATGCGCTGGAACGTCCTGGTCGACTGAAGGGTGCCCTTCCACCGGAGCAACAACGGGACGGACGGAACGCCGATGCTGGAGAACCTGACCGACTGGGCGACCTCGATCGTCGAGCAGCTCGGATACCTCGGCGTCGCGATGCTCGTCGCCATCGAGAACGTCTTCCCGCCGATCCCGTCCGAAGCGGTGCTCGGCCTGGCCGGCTACTCAGCGTCACAAGGAGATGGGTGGGTCATCGGCATGATCATCGCCGCCACGGTCGGATCGCTGGTCGGTGCGTTGATCCTGTACCAGCTCTCCTCGGCGGTCGGCCCCGTCCGTCTGCGGGCCATCATCATCCGCTACGGCGCGTGGATCGGCTTCGGCGAGACCGACCTCGATCGCGCCGAGGCGTGGTTCGACCGCCGGTCTCGCTCTGCGGTGCTGCTGTGTCGATGCGTTCCGCTCATCCGCTCGCTGATCTCGATACCCGCCGGCTTCAGACGCATGCCGCTCGTACCGTTCACGACCTTCACCCTCATTGGCAGCCTCGTCTGGAACACGATCCTGATCACCGCGGGCTACGCGCTCGGAGATCAATGGGAGCGCATCCTCGATTACACCGAACCGTTCCAGACCCTCGTCGTCCTCCTCATCGCGGTGCTCCTCGTGGCGCTCGTCGTACGCAAAGTGGTGCTTACGAAGCGAGCACTCGCCGCCGAGGAACTGGCGCATCCCGGTCTGGCCCACGAGCCCATCGGTGAGATCGTCGAGCAGCTGGAATCGCAGGCCGAACACGATCCCGTGCTGCGCTCGAAGCTCCACGAGTACTGACCCGACACCGCTAGATCGACCCGCAAGCGGAGTCCGTACGACGGCGGGTGCAACGCCGAGGAGCACACCCAGTCTGATCGATGGACTCCGACAACCCGTTCGGCTCGTAGACGCACCCGAACGAGTTCGGTGTCGCTGACCGGCAGATGCGACCCGTTCTGACCGATTCCCGTTCTTCGGGTCTCGTGCCGAGAAGTAGGCCGTTGCTTTTCCCAAGATGTCACGCTCGCGCGTGACCCGCTCGAGTTCCCGCTTCAGCTCACGGATCTCGGCACGTTCCTCGGGCGTCGGGGCGCCGGCAGCCTCCTCGCGGGCCTGGCGGACCCAGTTGCCGAGCGAGGAATCGTAGATCCCCAACTCCTTGGCGACCTTGGCGCTTTGGCCGCCGGACTCCTCGACCAGCGCGACCGCGTCGGCCTTGAACTCATCGGTGAACTTGCGCCGACCGCGGCGCTCATTCGTGTTTGACATGGACACTCCACTCCGGGCTCACGCCCTCAAGGTAGGTGTCCGCCGGACCGGGGCAACCTCAAACATCGAGCCGATAACCGGGGGATCTGAAGGAGAGCCGAGCGACGACGTCGCTACGAGCGCCTCTCAGCTGGCGTCGCTGGACACATGACAGGTGGTCTCAATCACCCGCTGCGCAGCGCGCGATCCGATACCGAGCGCATTCTGCCTCAGTCCAAGTTCTCGTGAGTCGTCGTTGAGCCTCGGCGATGAGGTCCTCGTTGTCGAGCATGTAGACGACGGTGGCGCCATCGGTTCCGACGACGGCAAGTGTGCGTCCATCCGGGCTGTAGTCGATGTCGGTTCCGCCGGGGCTGTCGAGCAGGACCCGGAGAGACAGGTTTTCGAGGTCCCAGATGCGTATGACTCCTTGGCCGTCGAGGGTGGCAAGTCGGGGGCCGGTTGGCGAGAAGGCGACGTCCCAGACCGTGCCTGCATGGCCGGGAAGCTCGTCAAACGTGGTGAGCGCGGCGTCGGTTCGGCGCAGGTAGACCTGGGTCTGGTCCCCGCGGGTCTCCGCCACCGCGAGTGCTCGACCGGCCGGGTCGAATGCGGCAGCGGGCACCGAGTCGGGTCGGTTGAACGTGTCGCCCACCGTCGCCGCGGCGACAACTTGGCCGGTGGTTGCTGAGACGAGCGAGAGCGGTTCTGGGACCAGCACTGACTGTCCGTCGTTGGCGCTCACTGCGACGAGTGATCGGGTCGTGCTGAGCGGGCGTGAGCTTCCGTCGAGTTGCCAGACTTCGACACCGAAGACGCCTGAAACCAGCAACTCTTCGTCGCTGCCGGGGAGGAATCGGAGGTCGGTGATCAGGGCGTCGGACTCAAAGCGGGCAATGCGCTCGTCAGCTTCCATCGACCAGACCTCGATGGCGTCGAATGCGGCGACGGCGAGTTTGCTCCCGTCGGAGCTGAACGAGACGGCGACGACGGGCGAACCGAGGGCAGAGGTCCGCGTGCGCACCGTCTGTGTCTCGAGGTCCCAGAGCGTAACCGCGCCGCGATCGTCGGCGGCGCCAAGTGTCGCGCCGTCGGGTGAGTAGCTGACACCTCCGGGTGCGATGAAGTCTTCGTCGAAGGTCGTTGAGATCGTCGCTCGTGGTCCCGGGAATACGGCCGACTCGTGGGCACCGTGCGGCGTGATGTCCCAGAGCAGCACCGACGTGTCGAAGGAGCTGGACGTGAGCAGCCGGTCGCCGTCGGGACTGATATCGAGTCCGTCGGCACGACCGTGAGCGATCGTGATCTCCAACTGTTCGAGCGTGTCGAGATCCCAGAGCTGCACGTCGAATCCGGACGTGGCGACGAGCTTGCCGTCTGCTGAGATCTCGATGTCTCGAAGCGGACCGTCGTGTCCACCGTAGGTGCGCAGCACGGCACCGGTCGACACGTCGTACACGTTCGCGGTGCCGTCCTCGCTCGTGCTGACGAGGGTGGCGCCGTCGGGGGTGAATGCCACATCGGTGACGCGCCCTGTGTGGCCGGGATAGATCTGAGCGAGCTCACCGGACGCGAGATCCCAGCTACGCACCCCTGGTTCGACGCCCTCGTCGGTGCGATAGGTGACGGCAAGGAGCGTGTCATCGGGACTGAACTCGAGGTTCAGCGGATCCAGCGTTCCAGGCGGCGCCGGGAACGAGCGCAGCTCCTCGCCCGTCGCAACGCTCCACACCCGGGCCGTGGGTGAGCCAGGTTCCTCCCACCACGCAGTCGCAGCGATCCTCGTCCCATCGTTGCTGAACGCCGGCACAGCCGGCCCGCGCTCTCCCACCTCGATCACGTGGATGGCCTCACCAGAATTGGCATCCCAGAGTCGAAGGGTCCCGTCCGCGCTCGTCGTGGCGAGATGGCGGCCATCAGCGCTGACCTCCCCGTCGTGGATCGGCGCCTGGTGTCCGACGACATCGAAGCGTCGTTCGATCGGGTCACCTCCCCACACCGCCGCCGTGGTCTGTTCGTCGCCGCTGGCGAGGAACGCATCCCCATCGGGGTAGAACGCGGCGATACCGTTCGGCGCGGCCGGGATGCGCTCGATCGCCCTGGATTCAGCGAGCGCGTCGTGGAGTGCTTGTTCCGCCTCGGGCAAGACGGGGTCATCGACCACTTCGGCCGCTTCGATCGCGAGCAGCAGGGCGAGCTCCGGATCGCGTTCGACAGCAGCCGAGGACGCCGCTGCGAGCTCTCGGGCCCGACCAACCGAGGTCTGTGCACGCGACGAGTTGCGTTGATCGACCGCGACCAGCCCGGCCACGACGGCGCCGACGAGCACCACCGCCAGCACCGCGAGCTGGGCGCGGAGACGCCGATTGGCGCGACGGTCGCGGTCAGCGCTGTCACGTTCGGCGGCGCGCTCGAGCCGGCGTCGCTGGGTGCTCGCCTCGAGGAACTCGCGTTCGGCGTCACTTGTCGTCGAGTCAGGGTCGGCTGCCAATGCAAGGGCTTCGTCGAGACGGGAGCCGCGAAACAGGTCGCTATCGTCGCGACCTCGTTCGTCCCATGTGGCACTCGCGCCAGCGAGATGGCTCTGAATCCGGATTCGCTCGCCGGCCTCGTCGACCCACGACCGCAGCTGTGGCCACTGGGTGATGAGCGCTTCGTGGGCGACCTCGACCGTCGGCGAGCGAGTCGATTCGTCCCGATCGAAGGTCAGCAAGCGAGCCGCCGCGAAGCGGTCGAGCACCGCGCTGATCCGGTCGGGTTCGTGGGAGCCGGAGACAAGGTCGGACCGAAGGACCCGGCGCCGGGTCGGGATCCCGTGATCGTCGACGGTGATCAACCGCAGGAACAACCGCCGAACGAGAGCGCGATCCTCGTCGTTCAGCTGCGCGTACAACGCCTCAGCGCAGCCGGCGACCGCGGCGTCGACGCCGCCGATATCTCGGTACGAGGCCAGGGTCAGGGTTCGTCCGGCGCGACGCTCGAAGAGCTCGGTCAGAGTGAACTGCAGGAGCGGAAGCGCGGCCGGCTGGTCGACGACATCGGCGATGAGCTCGCTCCCGAGTGCGACTTCGACGTCGAGCCCGACCGTCGCCGCCGGGCCGCGCACCGCCTCGTCGAGTTCAGCTGCTGACAGGCCGGCCACGACGACGGCGCTGTCTTTGAGGAGCTCGCCGAGGTCGTGGTAACGGAGCGGACGGTCGAAGAAGTCGGCGCGCAACGTGACCACCACTCGTGCGTCGAGGTCGGAGCGCGTGACAGCTCGCACGAGTCCGGTGACGAACGCTCGGCGTTTCGCCTCGTCGGTCACCGTGGTGAAGAGCTCCTCGAACTGGTCGACGACGAGCAGCACCGTTCCACCTTCCGGCACCACGGCGTCGACCAGCCGATCGACCGCCACGTCCTCGTCGAGTTCGCTCGGATCGGGCCTCGGACCGGTGGCGATCGATCGCAATGACGCATGCAACGCAGCAACCGGATCATCACCGGGGGTCATCATCGTGATGAACCACTCGTCAGATCCCTCGAGCCCACCTGCCCGTAGTCGAGGCAACAGACCAGCACGCACGATACTCGACTTGCCGCAACCCGACGCCCCGACCAAGGCGACGAACCTGCTGTTCGGCCCGTCTCGTCCGAGGCGGTCGAGCAGATCGTCGACCACGACGCGCCGACCGAAGAACACGTCGGCGTCGGATTCATCGAATGGCCGCAAGCCGACGTAGGGGTTCTCGACCTCGATGGCGGCCGGCGACCTCGGTGGCGCGTGACCGAGTGCGACCAGCACGTCATCGACGAAGCCGGACACACTTGGATACCGGTCCGGCGGCTCCCACGCGGTGGCCCGTTCGAGCACGGCGTCGACCTCGACCGGCACGCTGGGACGTCGAAGATGAACCGAACCGACCCGGTCGTGGGGCGAAGCGATCGCCCGCTGCCCGAACGGCAGCGTTCCAGTCAGCGCATGCGCGATCAAGACCGCAAACCCATACTGGTCGCTCGCCTCGGTGACCGGATGGCCCGCGAGTTGCTCCGGCGACTCGTATCCCGACGACCCCGACGGCAGGCGGTCGGGATGGGCACCGTAGGTCGCGACACCGAAGTCGGACAGGTACACGTTCAACTCCGAGTCGACGAGGACGTTTGTCGGCTTGATGTCGCCATGGACCACCGACACACGATGTGCGGCGATGAGCGCCGATCCCAGCTGCGTCACGGTCGCTGCGACCTCGCCGATGCTCATCGGCCCCTCCCGCAGCTGCGTCGACAAGTCGCCGTCGAGCAGTCGCATCACCAGATAGGCACCACCAGGCTCTCGCCAGAAGTCGTAGATCGGGACGATGTGGGGGTGCTCCAGTCGCGAGACAGTCCTCGCCTCGGCATCGAAGCGACGGACGAACCCCGGATCGTCGGCGAGTTCGGGTCGGATCGTCTTGACCGCGACCTCCCGACCGACTCCGGGCTGAACGCCACGAAACACCAACCCGTGGAATCCCTGCCCGAGCGCGGCGCCCAGCCGGTACCCACGCAACGACCGACCTGCCGGCGAAGCCAACTGCAGCGCAGGGTCCTGCACGGCGATCTGACGATCCACTGCCACCAGATCGCCCGATGGTTCCAACGCTACGTCGACGAGCGTCGCCCGGTACTCCTGGAAAACACGCAGAGCCTCCGCCTGACGTCCCGCCCGGTAGAGGGCCAGCATCAGCTGCCGCCGGGGACGTTCGCGTAGGGGGTGCTCAGTGGCCAGGCGACGGAGTCGTGGCACGACCTCGTCGTTCTGACCACAGGCCAACAATGCCTCGACGAGCTCCTCCTCGGCGTTGATCCGCTCCTCGTCGAGCCTCGCCGCCACGGCTTGCACCCACGCCTCGCCCGCGAACTCCTCGTAGGCGTCACCGCGCCAGAGTTCGAGCGCCTGCTGCAGCAGACTGGACGCGCCGACGGCGTCCCGGTCCGCCAGAAGCGCGCGCCCCGACGCGATCGCCGCGAGGAAGCGGAGGCTGTCGACGTGAGATTCATCGATGCGGAGCACGTAGCCGGGAGCCTCGGTGAGGATCACATCCGAGCCGGCGAGTTCCGGCGTGCTCAACGTCCGCCGAAGCCGTGCGACGTAACTGCGGATCGTCGTCGCAGCCCGCTCTGACGGCTCACCTTCGAAGACGATGTCGGCCAAGCGATCGGTCGAGACGACCTGGCCGAGATGTGCGGCGAATGCCGCGAGGAGACGGCGCTGGCGAACACCGGCGAGTTCCACCGGTCGCGTGCCATTCGACACGGAAAGTGGACCCAACACGCTGATGTCCATTCCGGCTCCCTTCCCCGGTGACCCCAAGCTAGTGGCCGAGCGGCACCCGGCTAGGAGGTATCTCACCAACAACGCGTGGCATCTGCGTGGCGCGCGAAACACCAGCTCAGCGTTCCCTCACACCACAGACGAGCCGGCTGCGACGGAGCACATACGGCCCGACATCCTCATCGCCACTCTCGCGCCACGCACCGTGACAGGGCAGCCCGACCCGACCGCGATACCTCGATGGTGGCATCGCGGTGGCGCACGAACTTCCAGCACAAGTACGCCGCCACCGCCTCTGGACGGACCCGCTGCCGCGGCGCACCCGAGGACCCGCCGTATCCGCCACAGCCGAGCCACCGGGCGACGAGATCTTGGCAACGGGCAGCGAGCCAGCAGCCCGACACCAACAGGAGACAACCCAATGAGCAACACATCAAACCCCAACGCCGACCAGACCGGCGGCCGCGGCAGCAATTCGATGCCGCCTGCGGGCTCGACGTCGACGCCTCGTCGCAGGCCTTCTGAGTACGGATGGACCGCGTTCGTCACCGCGGCAGTGATCGCCGTCGTCGGACTGACGTTCCAGCTGACGAGCGCGGAAACCGGTGCCCACGCCGGGCCTGCAACGCCCGTGACCGACGATGCCGATCGCCGCCAACTCCGCGAGAACGTCACCGCCGAGGAGGTCCACTACGTGGCCTGCATGCTCGACGCCGCAGGCACACCCGACTCACTCGAGCACTGGATCGACACCTGCCGCACGCGGGCCGCCGAAGCCGTGCTCGCAGATGCGCACTACGTGGCCTGCATGCTCGACGCTGCAGGCACACCCGACTCACTCGAGCACTGGATCGACACCTGCCGCGACCGCGCCGCCGAAGCCGTCGTCGCGGAGGCCGCTTTCGCAGCCTGCATCCTCGATGCGCCGGCGACCCCCGATGCCGTCGAGCACTGGGTCGACACCTGTCGACAGTGAGGGCGGGTGCGTGGTCGGCGAGGTCATGCGCCATCAAGGCCGATCGAGGGCTTCAGTCCTGCCCGAGTGCCATCACCGGCGCTCGGGCAGACGGCGCGTCGACCACCAAACGAACCGCCTCCGCCGCGTTCCCGGCGTAGGTCAACGGTGCCAGTAGGCCCACCAATGAGCTTCGGGCTAACGACCCGAAGGTCAGCGACTTCGCCGAGACGGTGTGGCAGCGAGTCGTGCAACACCTTCGCGAAACCCCAGGTGAACCGGGGCAGGCGCGCTGCGATGGCCATCGGTAGAGGCACGGACTCAGGCGGAGTGTCGGCACTGTACAACAGCTTGTGTTGTACAGCGGGCCGAAAACGTCAAGAGACCCTCCCCGACCAAGACGTCGGAAAGGGCCTCTGAGCTGGTATTACGTTGGTGGCGGGGGCAGGATTTGAACCTGCGACCTTCGGGTTATGAGTCGAGCGGCTCTCGTCTGCGGTCGTGGGCGCCGATAAGCATCAGACCTGGTAGACGACGCGATCGCCGGAGCCTTGTGACATCCTCGTCGGCGGGCGTCGGTTCCATTCGTGTTCGCGTTGTGTTCGCGCCCGTGGATGTCCGATCCCGGTCTGAGCTACGTCCGGACCGTCCTGGTCGGGCAGTGCGCTCGGGCCGTTGCGCCCGCGATCGTGCGGCGAGCGACTGGGGCCGCACCCGAGTGGCCGGGGCTTCTGCTCCAGTCCGTGCGTCTTGACGGTCAGGGGGTGAGCGATGTGATCAGGGCGCCCAGTGCGTCTTGCTGTTCGGCAGCGTCGTGGTTGGAGTTCCGAACGGCACTGAGTGCGTCGTCGATCTCGCTGTCGTAGAACGTCCAGGCGGTTTCGTCGAGGGGTTCGAGGGTGTTCTGGGCGTCGTCCCATGCGGTCTCGAGGTCGGTGATGCGGGACTCGGCAGCGGTTTGGTTGCCGCTCGTCAGGAGGTCGAGGGTGTCCTGAGTGATGGTGCGGAGCTCGGCGAGGTCGGCGGCGGGGAAGTTGGCAGTGGCTTGCTGTGGCGTCAGTTGTTCGACGGGGCCGCTGATGGCTTCTTCCCGGGCGGAGAACGATTCGTGGGGTTGGCTGTTGGCGTAGCCGAGCACGCCGACGGCGGCGAGTGCGACGACGCCGTAGTAGCCGAGCATGGTTCGTTCGCGTTCGGGGTTGCGGACGGGGGGTTCGTGCTCCTCGACCCACTCCTCGATGACGTCGGGTCGCTTGAATGCGAGGTAGGTCACGGTGCCGAGAATCGCTGTGAGGAAGATCACGCTCGTTCCGAGGGTGCCGAGACCGCGACCGCCGATTTCCTTGGGGACGGCGAGCCAGTCACCGAGGTTCGCGCCCAGCGGACGGGTGAGGACGTAGGCGATCCAGAAGGACAGGACCGCGTTGGCGCCGAAGCGCCAGCCGACGACAACCGCCGCGATCAGGAGCGTCGGAAGGAGGACGGCGACGCCGGGCTTCCAGCCGGTGAGTTCGAGCGTCCAGTCGCCGGCCGCGGTACCGAGCGCGAAGGTGACCAGGATCGCGAGCCAGTAGAACATCTCGCGAGGAATGGTCACGATGCTGTGGATCGACAGGGTGCGCTCTCTGCGGTACCAGACGCCGAACACGACGGCGAGGACGGCGGCCGTCACCGGGGTCGTGATGGCCAGGTTGACGCCGTACTTGTCGGTGAGGATGTCGGTGTAGAGCGTCCCGGTCACGCTGAGCACGACGACCGTGAGCCAGTACGGGAAGGCGTTGTACCTCGTGAGTCGGATCTGCCAGGTGAGGACTGCGACCAGCACGACGGTGAAGATGATCGTGGTGTTGATCAGACCGACGCCTAGGTCGACCGCGATCCAGTCGGCGAAGCTCTCGCCGACGGTGGTGCAGAGGATCTTGATGATCCAGAACCAGATCGTGATCTCGGGGACCTTGTTCAGGAGTGCTCGGGTCGTCGGTCGGACCGATCGTGGAGGTGGGGTGGTGATGACGGACATGAGTCGGATCATGGATGAGGCCGATGAGCGCCTGGTCACCGCTGGGTTCGCGCTCGTTAAACTCTTGGCGTCGCACGCGGATCGGGTCGTTCGGTGTGACATCGTGAGCAGGTGTCGCCGACCGATCCGAACCGAGCTGTGACGCCGAACGACGGGGAACGCGATCGGATCGGCGTCGTTCTCGTCGTCGAAGACGACCGAGCGATCGCCGACGGCCTCGTGCACGAGTTGACCGGCCACGGCTACGACGCTCGACTCGCCCGCACCGGGAACGAGGCGCTCGAACTGGCCCGCGACGGCCCGCCGGATGCGGTGCTGCTCGACTTGGGTCTGCCAGACCTGGACGGTGTTCATGTCTGTCGATCGTTGCGCCGTTCGCTGCCGACGGTGCCGATCGTGATCCTGACCGCCCGCGACACCGACATCGACATCGTGGTGGGTCTCGATGCCGGAGCGAACGACTACGTCACGAAGCCGTTCAGCACGCACGTTTTGCTGGCCCGCCTGCGGGCGCACCTGCGACAGGTCACCCCGACGTCATCCGGCGAGCTGGTATTCGGGGACCTGCGCATCGACGTCCACGGCTACCGCGTCTTCGTCGGCACCTCGGAGGTCGAGTTGCGGCCGAAGGAGATCGCGTTGTTGATCCGGCTGGCGTCGTCGGCGGGCCGCGTACTGAGCCGCGAGCAGCTGCTCGACGATGTCTGGGACGTGTCGTGGGAGACCGGGACCAAGACGCTCGAGGTGCACATCCATGCGCTTCGTCGAAAGCTCGGCGATCGGACCGACGGCCGGCGGTGGATCACGACGGTTCGTTCGTTCGGCTACCGGTTCGAGCCGTGAGATCGCGCATCGCTCGCTCGATCGTCGGCGTCACCGCGCTGGTCGTCATCGTGCTCGGCATTCCGCTCGCGATCGTCATCCAGCGCTTCTACGAGAGCCGCGCCACCGTCGAGCTGCAACGCTCCGCTGCCGAGGCGATCGCCGAACTCCAGGTACCTCTCGACGCGGCCGAGATCGCCGACGCCGCCAGCGAACCCGATGCCCCGGCGGGCTTCTCCGTCTACGACGACAGCGGTTCCCGTCTCTTCGGTTCTGGCCCTGCACGAATCGACACGCCGCTCCCCGACGAACTCGTCGTCGTCTCGCCGATCACCGACCGCTCGACGGAGACGGTCGTCGGTTCGGTGCGGGTGTCCCGATCGGAGTCATCGATCGCCGGGGAGGCCAGACGAGCCTGGGCGCTGATGGCGCTCGCGGCTGCCGCCGGACTCGTCCTCGCGTGGTTCGTCGCGCGACGCGAAGCATCCCGACTCACCGCACCGATCTCCGAACTCGCGACCAGCGCCGAGCGATTGGGTGACGGCGAGTTCGACGTCGCGACTGTGCCGTCTGGGACGCCCGAGCTGGACACGCTGGCGAATGCGCTCACCATCTCAGGCCGGCGACTCGCCGAGATGGTCGCCCGCGAACGCGAGTTCAGCGCCAACGCGTCACACCAGCTGAGGACGCCTCTCGCTGGCCTGCGCGTCAGCCTCGAACGCGGCGACATCGACGCCGCGCGCGCCGAAGCGGACCGGCTGTCTGCGACTGTCGACCATTTGCTCGACCTCGCCCGCAACGCGATGCCTGCCGCCGACGTCTTCGACGTCGGTCCCGTTCTGGCCGAAACTACCGAACGCTGGCGGCCCGTGTTCCAGACCGCCGGCCGGGAACTCGATGTCACGATCAGTCCGCGGCTTCCAGGCGTGCGTGCGCGCCCGACGTCCGTCGAGCAAGCCATTGACGTATTGCTCGAGAACTCAGTCGTTCACGGTGCTGGCCGAACCCGAGTGACCGTCCGCAGCGCCGTCGGCGGGTTGGTGATCCAGGTCGACGATGACGGGCCCGGCATCGACGCCTCCGACGTCGGGTCCGTGTTCGACCGACACCAAGGGGCCGACCTCGGTATCGGACTGGCCCTGGCGCGAACGCTCGTCGAAGCAGACGGCGGACGCCTCATGCTGTCGGATCCCCCTCGCGCCGAGTTCCGTATCGTGCTCGCCGCTGCGGCTACGAACGGTCCCCACATCGACACCGCGGAGTGATGGTCCCCGTTCTGTACTCCGGCTGGTCATCGTGCGTCCTGTGCTCAGGCACGGGCGTCGGGGAGGGTGATCGTGATGCGGGCACCGCCGAGCCAGGGACTGGGATGGGCGGTGATGGTGCCGTAGTGGGCCGCGATGATGTCGCGGGCGATGGCCAGCCCGAGTCCGGTGCCGCCGTCGTCGCGGGTTCGGGACTCGTCGGTGCGCGTGAAGCGTTCGAACACGGTCTCGCGCTGTGCTTCGGGGATGCCGGGTCCGTCGTCGTCGATGTCGATGGTGACGAAGCCGTCGGCGGTCGTGACGTGGGCGGCGACCTGTGATGTGGCGTGGCGAGTGGCGTTGTCGAGCAGGTTACTGACGACGCGTGCGAGGTAGTCGGGGTTGCCTCGCACCTGTCCGGCCGAGACGCCGGACAGGTCGACGGGGATCTTGCCGCGTTGGCGGCGTGCCTCTGCGACGACGAGATCGTCCAGATCGATCAGTTCGGTCGCCGCTGGCGAGACGGTTGGCTCGTGCTCTCGGCGGGCGATGAGGAGGAGGTCGTCGACGAGTCGTTGCATGCGGAGGTCTTCGTCGAGCACGTCGCGGGCGGTGTCGCGCCAGTGGTCGGTGTCGTCGGTGGCGAGTGCGACCTCGAGTTCGTGTCGAATGACGGCGATCGGGGTGCGGAGTTCGTGGGATGCGTCGGAGACGAACCGGGCTTGGCGTTGGTGTGCGTCTTCGAGGCGGTCGAGCATTCGGTTCATCGTGGTGGCGAGTCGACCGACCTCGTCGTGGGCTGCGGGGACGGGGACGCGTTGGTCGAGTTGACTGGCTCCGATCTCGTCGACGCGGCGTCGGATGCCGTCGACGGGCCGCAAGGCGCGGCCGACGATGATCCAGGTCATTGCTGCGAGCAGAACGAGCAGTGCAGGGATGCCGACCGCCAATGAGGCGACCAGGGTGTTCTGGGTGTCTTCGAGTTCCTCGAGGGAGGTGCCGACGGCGATCGCGACGCGTTGGTTGCCGTCGGTTGTCCGCGTGAACACGCGAAATTCGTCGTTGCCGAGGGCGGGGATCGACTGGGTCGAGCGTCCCTCACCGCCGGTGGCGGTGACCGCGTCTTCGCCGGCGATGTTGCTGCTCGCCGCGATCACCGTCCCGTCGGGGCGCAGGATCTGGACGAAGCTGGAGTCTTCGCTCTCGACGGCGACACTGGCGGGCGTGGCGCCGCCGTCGAGCAGGCTCTCGATGTCGACACCGCGAAGTTCGAGGCCCCGGTCGATCGTGTCGAGCTGTGACCGGCGGAGCGTACTGACGAGCAGCACGGCGGCGATCGTGAGGGCGACCAGCGCGACGAGCGATGCGCCGAAGGTCGCCCGGACCCTGACGGACTGGATGTGATGCTTCATGCTGGGAGCAGTCGGTAGCCGCTGCCGCGCACGGTTTGGATCGATGCGACGTCGAATGGTTCGTCGATCTTGCGGCGCAGGTGCCGGACGTAGACCTCGACGATGTTGGGGTCGCCTTCGAAGTCGTAGTCCCACACGTGGTCGAGCACGTCCTGCTTGGAGACGACGTCGCCGGTGTTGCTGATGAGGAACTCGAGCACGGCGAACTCGCGAGCGGTCAGCTCGATCTCGGCGCCATCGCGCCAGCATTGCCGTTGGGCGGGATCGAGGCGGAGCGAGCCAGCGGTGAGCTCGGTCGGGCGCTCGGGTTGACCACGGCGCAGCAGGGCGCGCAGGCGGGCGACGAGCACGACGTGGGAGAACGGCTTGCGGAGGAAGTCGTCGGCACCGGTGTCGAGCGCTTCGGCTTCGTCGAGGTCGCCGTCTTTGGCGGTGAGCATGAGGATCGGTGTCCAGTTCCCGGCATCGCGGAGCTTGCCGCAGAGCTGGTAGCCGTTGATGCCGGGCAGCATGATGTCGAGCACGATCGCGTCGTAGGGATGCTCGGTGGCCATCCAGTGACCGTCGGTGCCGTCGAGTGCGACGTCGACGGCGAAGCCGTCGGCTTCGAGGCCGCGCTTGAGCGACATGGCCAGCTTCTTCTCGTCTTCGACGACGAGCAATCGCATGATGGTTGGTCCTTCGTGTCGTGAGCCCCGTTGTGGTGGCACGACCCCATGCTCGCAGCAGGTTGCTGAAGAATGTCTGAATTCACCGGGGTGGTACGGGGCGGGCGCGGCGGTGGCCCGCACCGGAGTGCGGGCCACCTGGGGAGCAGGGTCGTGGATCGACGGTGGGGGCGGTCAGTCGGCGGCTTCCGTTCCGGGGGCCTCGTTCGCCTCGTCCTGCTCGTTGTCGATGCCGTCGTGCGCTTCGCCGTCGCCGTCGTCGGCTTCGGTGGTGAGCACGGTGGCGTCGCCGGCGTCGATCTTGACATCGACGCTGCCGTTGCCGGTGTCGACGATCACGCTGTAGACGACGTTGCCGTTCTCGTTCTCGAGTTGGACGTCGGTGACGGTGCCGGGCTGGGCGGTGAGCGCTGCCTGGCTGGCGTCGGCGGCGGTGATGGTGGCGAGCCCGGCGAGCTGGGTCTGTTCGTCGGCCTCGTTGGCCGACTCACCGGTGTCGGCAACAGTGATGCTCGACGTGTACGACGGCTCGTCCTGCTCGTTGGCGTCGTTCGCCTCGGGGCCTTCGTTGGCCTCGTTGCCCTCGACGCCGCCGTCGGCGTCGTCAGGGTTGGCGGCCGTGGCGGCTGGTGCGACCGCCGGATCCGTCGGCGTCGTGGTGCCGCCGGTGGCGGCACTGGCGAGGCCGGCGGCGCCGAGCATGATGCCGACGCCGGCGAGTGCCGAGTAGGTCTGCTTGCGGGTGATGCGCATGATTGGGGGTTCTCCTTGGTGGTGGGATGCCACCCGGTTCTGGGTGGTCGCCATCCACCGTGCAGGTGGCGTCCTGATGAGGAGCTGAAGCTCCCTGAAGCTGGCTTCATCTCGATTCAGCGACCCTTCAGGAGCGGTGAGGGAGGCTCGTTCTGGTCACACCCGGACCGGCCGGATGCCGAATCGAGAGACGAGAGCCGTGAACGAGTCAACATCCAGCGCGTCGACATCCAGCGGCACACGGAGCTATCCGGCCCGCGTGCCCGCTGTCGAACTGCGCCATCTGTCGCATCGCTACGACGACGAGCTCGTCGTTCGTGACATCGATCTGCGGATCGAGCCCGGCGAGGTGTTCGGTTTCCTCGGCCACAACGGGGCCGGCAAGACCACCGTCGTGAACATCTTGACGACGCTGTTGCGCCCGACGTCGGGCACGGCCCTGGTGTGCGGGTTCGACGTCGTGTCGGCACGCGACGAGGTCACCCGCCGGATCGGTTACCTCCCCGCCGACGTGCGGATGTACCCGCACCTGACGGCGCGGGAGAACCTCGAGTTCTTCGCCGCTCTGTCCGGTGTCGCCGACCCACGCTCGGCTGCGGCGGAGACGCTCGGCTACCTGGAGTGCGACGACTATGCCGACCGCCGAGTCGGGTCGTTCTCGACCGGGATGCGTCAGCGGATCGGGATCGCCCAGGCGATCGTGCACCGGCCCGAGGTGCTGTTCCTCGACGAACCGACGTCGGGTCTCGACCCGGTCGGTGTCCGCCAACTCCGCGACACCATCGGTCGCCTCAACCGCGAACTCGGGATGACGGTGTTCATGAACACCCACCTGCTGTCGGAGGTGTCCAAGGTGTGCACCACCATCGGCGTGCTCAACCACGGCGAGTTGATCTACAAGGACTCGATCGAGGCGACAACCGAACGGTTCCCCGACGAGGCCTCCCTCGAAGACATCTACGTCCGCATGGAACACCGCGGAGCCGACTCCCAGGACGCGATCGCGGGATCGGTGCCATCGTGATCGCCACCATCGCATCCCAACAGCTCGTGGCGCTACGACGACAACGGGTGTTCGTCAGCCTGCTCACGCTGATGCTCGCCATGACAGCGGTCTCCGGCCTGTTGGGCTGGTCGAGCCACCGCACGATCGTCGGCGTCTACGACCAGGCCACGATCCTGCTCGCGCAGCGCGGCGAACCCGCCCCGGCGAACCCGTTCACGCTCAAGCCGTCTCTGTCGCTGCTGTCGAACATGGAGATCTACATCCCCCTGATCGGCGCCCTCCTCGCGATCGTGCTCGGCCACCTCAGCATCGCCGACGACGAAGCGTCAGGTGTCGGCCGACTGGTGTTCTCACGCCCGATCGATCGGCGCACCTACCTGGCCGGCAAGATCGCCGCAGCCGCGATCGTGCTCGCCACGCTCATGGCTACCAGCGTCGTCGTCAGTGCCGTGTCGCTGTGGATCGTCAACAGCACCGTCCCGACCGGTGCCGAGCTCGCCCGCATCTTCGCGTTCTACGCGGTCGCGTGGCTGTACTTGATGGTGTTCGCCGTGATCGGCATGCTCACCATGCTGCTCGCCGGACGCCGCCCCCTCGCGCTCCTGTCGGCAATGGGCGCCTGGCTCGTGATCACGTTCGTCATCCCTCAGTTCACCTCCGGGCTCCGCCCCGTCGCCTCGCTGAACCCGATCATCGACCCCGTCAGCACCTCACAGCGCTTCTTCAGAATCACCTCCCACGCCCGTCCCGCCTCGATCGTCGAGCAATACAAGACGGTCAGCGCCCAGATCCTCGAGACGGCCACGGCCGAACCCACCGGCCACACCCTTGCCCGCCTCGCCCCGCTCGCCGTAGCCCTCGTGGCAGCGTCGATCGCCGCAGTGTTCGCCATCGGGCGGCACGACTTCTCGAAAGGCGCCAGCCGTGACTGACACCACCCTCTTCCCCGCCACCGGCAAAGCCGCCGGCACCGACCGGCATGCTCCGGCCACCGATACGGGTACTTCCCGCCGGCGACGGGTCGCCACGCTCGCACGCCACGAGATCAGAGCCGCCACCCGCAGCCGCATCCTCGTCGTGCTGCTCGGCATCCTCGTCACCGTCACCACCGCGTCGGTGCTGATCGCAGCAGTCGACTACCGCAGCCAGGTCGCCGACTACCAGAACTACGTCGCCTCCGCGACCGCCGGCGGCGTGAGCCGCATCGCCCCGTCACCACTGCGGCCGCTGTCGCTGCTGCGCAGCTCGATCGAATACCTCGAGATCATCGGCGCAGTCATCGCGATCACCCTCGGCTACCTCAGCGTCGCCCGCGAACGAGCCAACCGCACCCTCACCCTGCTGCGCTCACGACCGGTCACCGCCGCGGAGCGAGCACTCGGCAGCCTCCTCGGCGCCATGGCCATCCTCGCCACGCTCGTCGTCGTCACGATGGCCGTCGGCGTGATCACCACCGGCCTCGTCGGCAACGACTGGATCAACGGACCCCAGGCCATCAAGCTGCTCCTCGCCACGATCGCCGGGATCCTCTACATGACCGTGTTCTACTGCGTCGGCGCCGCCACCACCGCCTGGATACGCACCCCGGCAATCGGCCTCGTGATCGCCCTCGGCATCTGGCTCGTCGTCGTCATGATCCTCCCCCAACTCGGCGACACCCTCGACGCCGACAACCAGATCCCCGGCGGCCTGTTCTCAGCGCTCGGCCTCAACCGAGCCGACGAGACCACCATCTTGAACCACTTCCACGTCTACGAGACCACCCGCATCGGCATCGAGGAGGCCTCGTTCGAAAAGCATTACGAACGATTCGCGTTCGCGATGACCGACGTGCTGGACAAGTACAAGGACTTCACCCTCGGACAGCTGCTCCGCGAGAAGTGGCACGACATCGCCTGGCTCCTCGCCTACCCGACCGTCGCCCTCGCCGCCCTCTGGGCCAGCTTCCGCCACCAACCCACCATCACCACCGGAGACCAACCATGAACCCCACCCCCGACACCGACAACAAGAAGCCAGCTGAGAAGCCGGCCAAGCGTCGCAACATCTGGACCGGCCTCGCACTCGCGACCGGCGCCACAGTGCTCGCCGCGTGCGGCGGAGCGGCCGCCTCGACTACCTCGACCGCTCCACCCGCCGTGAGCACCCCCGCCACAGCGGCAACCGATCAGGCATCCACCACGGGTGACGCCGTCCTACCGGTCACCAGCAACCCCGTCACCAACACCGCCACCGACCTGCTGCTCGCGATCGACGAGGTACTCGTCGAGAACAACGTCGACCCCGCCACCGGCAAAGCCGCCGACGACCACCTCGAGATCGCCGTCACCAACACCGGCACCACCGAACTCGGCGGCTTCGAGGTGTACTACACGATCACCGACCCCTCCACCGGCGACACAGAGAGCTACTACACCAGGCTCCCCGACAGCTTCACCATCGCCCCGGCCGCCAGCCGCACCATCCACTTCGACAACACCGGCGCCGTCGACCACTTCCCCGACAACCAGTACAGCCTCTACCACACCTCCCTCAACGGGCTCGACGTCAACGTCGAAGTCAGCGCGCACGGCGCCGCACCCCAGACCGCCACGGTCCAGAAGGATCCCGGCGGCGACGAGGTCGCCGACTGACCGGGCGCAACTGCGCAGGTTCAGCCGTCCTTCAGCTGACCGAGTTCACACTCGTGACATGTTCCCCCTGATCATCGGCGACACCGCTGAACAGCTCAGCGGTGTCGCCGGCTGGATGACGACACTGATCGACGCCCTCGGCCCGATCGGAGTCGGCGTCGTCATCGTCATCGAGACCGTGTTCCCGCCGATCCCCAGCGAGGTCGTCCTCCCCGCCGCCGGCTACCTCGCTGGGATCGGCCAACTCGGATGGTGGTCGACCCTGCTGTGGGCGACCATCGGCAGCGTCGTCGGCGCTTGGACGCTCTACGGCGTCGGCGCCCTCGTCGGTTCCGATCGGATCGGCCGCCTCGCCGCTCGACTCCCCCTCATGTCCGAGCATGACATCGACCGCGCCTGGGCTTCGTTCGACCGGTGGCGCAGCCCCGTCGTCTTCTGGGGGCGGCTGATCCCCGGTGTCCGCAGCCTCGTCTCACTGCCCGCCGGCGCGCAACGGATGCCGCTCGCCCGCTTCACACTCCTCACTGCGATCGGATCAGCGATCTGGAACGCCGCCCTGCTCGCCGCCGGTTGGTGGCTCGGCGACCGCTACGGTGCCACCGCGGCGGTCAGCCATTGGGCCAACCTCGCCGTGCTCGCCGGGGCGGTCGCGTTCGTCGCATGGTTCACCGCTCGACGGATCCGGGATCGCCGCGCTCGCGCCCGTCCCGCCACCGACGCCGCGTGACGGAACGACGCGTTCGTCGCCGCAGGGTGGGGCTCGTCGGCCTCGCCGTGATCGTCGCGATCCTCGCCGTCGTTGCGCTGCAACCCGACGCCCGCACGTGAGTCGGGTTCCGGCTCGCCGACCACATCGGCGCCCCGCCAGCCGGTGAACCGTTCGAGCCGATCGACCTTATGTCGACGTCCGCCGATTCGCCCCACGCGTCGGCGGTCGGGTAGGTGGGCTACGTCACGGAATCCAGGTCGACCGTGAACTCGGCACCGCCGAGCTTGCCCTCGTCGACGACAATCGCGCCGCCATGGGTCGACACGACGTCGGCGGCAATGGCCAGGCCAAGTCCGGTGCCGCCGGAGTCGCGGGAGCGTGCGGTGTCGAGCCGAACGAATCGCTGAAGGACGCGGTCACGGTCTTCGGGAGGGATCCCGGGTCCGTCGTCGCCGACGACCAGCCGCACCGTCGCGTCGATGGCCGTGACGCTCACATCGATCTTCGATCGGGCGTGCTGCTCGGCGTTGTGCACGAGGTTGCGGATCATCCGCCGAAGTTGGCTCGGGTCGCCGCGCACCGGGGCTGGCGCGTCGAGTCCGGTGGTGGTGACCGTGACGTCGTTTCGTCGGATCGCGCCGGTCAGCTCGTTGGCCAGTGCTGCGAGGTCGACGATCTCTGCTCGCAGCGGCAGCCGGGCGTCGAGCCGGGCGAGGAGCAATAGGTCGTCGGTCAGGCGTTGAAGCCGTTCAACATCCCCGAGCGTGGCGCGGGCCACGTCGATCCAGTCGGTCTGAGCCGGATGGGTGACTGAGATCTCGATGTCAGCGCGCAGGGCCGCGAGCGGGCCACGCAGTTCATGGCTGGCATCGGCGACGAAGCGGCGTTGGGTCTCGACCGACTCATCCAGACGTTCGAGGGTGTCGTTGACGGTGACGGCCAACTCCCCGATCTCGTCGAGCGCGTCGGGTTCGGGGACACGTCGGTGCAGATCGCTGGTGGTGATCTCCGACATGGTGCGGGTGATCTCGCGGATCGGTCGCAGTGTGCGACCGGTCGCCCACCAGGTCACCGCAGCGGCGAGCAAGGCAAGCAGCGGAACGCCGAAGGCGAGCAGCACGACCAGCTCCGAAGTCGTGGCGCGGGCGTCGATGAGGCTCTCACCGGCGTAGACGGTCACGGTCCCGGTGTCGGTCGGTGCATCACGGACAGCGACCCGCATCGGCGTGCTGTCGTCCAACGGTGCGATCTCGGTGGTCAGCACGAGCTGCTGCCCAGCGTCAGGTCGAGTGGTCACGACAGGCGGTTCGCCGTCGATGTTCTCCGTCGACGCGACGACACCACCGTTCTCGTCGACGACCTGTACGAACGCCGACTCTTCGCCCGGCAACGCCAGCCTGCGTGGCAGGACGCCGGCTTCGACAAGCGCTGCGACGTCTCGGGCGCGCAACTCGGCGGCGGTGGTCGCCGCGCCATCGAGACGAGACCTCAGAGCGACGACCAGAAGGAAGGCGCCGATCGTCAACGCCACGCCCACGGTCAACGCAGCCAGCGCGGTGAGACGCGACCGTAGGCTGAACCGGCGCATCACGACGTCAGCGCTCCCCTGCGACGAGCCGGTAACCAGAACCCCTGACCGTGCGCAGACTCGCCGTGCCGAAGGGCCGGTCGATCTTTCGGCGAATGTTGGAGATGTGGACCTCGATCACGCTCGGGTCACCGTCGTAAGCGAAGTCCCACGCATGCTCCAACAACTCCGCCTTCGAGACGACCGCACCCGACCGACGTGCCAGGAACTCGACGATCGCCAACTCCTTGGCTGTCAGATCGATCGCCACTCCACCGCGCGAGCAGCTCCGCGCCGCTGGGTCGACTTCGAGACCCCCGACCGTCAGCACCGTCGGCCGCTCCCCCGCTCCCCGCCTGATGAGCGCCCGCAGATGCGCGACCAGCACCACATACGAGAACGGCTTGGTCAAGTAGTCGTCAGCACCGGTGTCAAGCGCCTCCGCTTCGTCGAGCTCACCGTCCTTCGCCGTCAGCATCAGGATCGGTGTCCAGTCGTTGCGTTCTCGCAGCCGCGCGCACAGCTGGTAGCCGTTGATCTTGGGCAGCATGATGTCCAGCACGATCGCGTCGTAGTCGCACTCCGTCGCCAACCATGACCCTTCCTCGCCGTCGGGGGCGGTGTCGACCGCGAATCCCTCCGCCTCGAGCCCGCGGCGGATCGTCGCTGCCAGGCGCGGGTCGTCTTCGACCACCAGGATCCGCATGGCTGCAGCTTGTCGAAGCGCGCCTGAAGGAACGCTGAAGCGCCGATTCAGGTCGCTACAGGTGCGCTGAAGGTTCGGTAGCGCACTCTGAGGGTGCGGCAGGAACCCCCGCTGCTGACGAAAGGACCCAATCATGACATCGAGAACCAAGAAGGCCGGCTACACCGCTGCCGCCGTGCTCGGTCTCTTCATCGGCGCCGCCGGCATCGCCGCCGCGTCGACCGGAGGCACCACCGAACCCGCACCCGCAACCCAGACCGACGAGACCGAAGACCCCAATGACGGCGGCGTCAACTGCGAGGACGGCATCGACACCGCCACCGGCAACGAATGCGACGGCGGCCCCGCCGCAGCCCTCACCGACGAACCCAACGAAGCCCCCGACACCGATGACGAAGCCGAAGCGGCCGACTCGGGTGACGAAGCCGACGACGGCGTCGACCACAAGTTCGAAGGTGAAGAGGTCGGCGAGAACGGCGACGGCATCCCCGACGCCGACGACGCCACCGAGGACGCCGCAACCGTGAACGGATTCGCGCCGACGCAGCAGGACAACGCGACCACCGAGGCCGACGAGATCGAAGACCTCGATGACGGCGGCGTCAACTGCGAGGACGGCATCGACACCGCCACCGGCAACGAATGCGACGGCGGCCCCGCCGCAGCCCTCGCCGACGAACCCAACGAAGCCCCCGACACCGAAGACGAAGCCGAAGCGGCCGACTCGGGTGACGAAGCCGACGACGGCGTCGACCACAAGTTCGAAGGTGAAGAGGTCGGCGAGAACGGCGACGGCATCCCCGACGCCGACGACGCCACCGAGGACGCCGCACGCGACGACTGATCCCCGGCTCAACGACGAGCGACCGTCTCGTCGACGCCACGCCGAGACGGCACGACCCGCTGGCACCGCGCCAGCGGGTCGTGCTGCGCGTCGCACCGCTCGAACGGGCTTTGCGGAGCGAGCTTGTTCACGGATAGACCGACGAGATGTCGACGGTGCTGTGGCTCGCTGCGATGGCAGCCGGAACCGCGGTCGTGGTGTGGGGCGCGGAGCAGTTCGCCGAGCACCTGGCCGCCGCGTCCCAACGGCTCGGCGTGACGGCGTTCGCGTTGGCGGTTCTGCTCGCCGGAGCAGAACCCGAAGAACTCGCCACCGTGGTTACAGCATCGGCTCGCGGTGTCGACGGGGTCGCGTTCGGTGACGTGATCGGCGCCAACGCGGCGATCGTCACGGTCGCACTCGGGGTCGGCGCATGGATGGTGACGATCCCCTTCGGCCTGAGGGTGCGCCGCTACGCGATCGGCGGTCTCGCATCCGGGGTCCTCGCGGCTGCGCTGATGTGGGACGGCGAGATCGGCCGGCGGGAAGGGATCGTGCTCGTCGCTTCCTACGTCGCGTTCATCGCCGTGATCTGGTTCGAGGAACGGCAACCACCAGCAATGGGCGAGGCAAGCGAACTCGACGAGGAACTCCCCGAAGGAGGACGCGTGGGCGTGGACCTCGTCTGGGTCGTCGTCGGGTTGGCCGCTCTCACAGCCGGTTCGATCGTGCTCGTCGAAGGAGTCCGTCAGATCACCAACGTCGAACAGACCCAAACCCGTCTCGGATTGACCGTCGTCGGGTTCGCGACCGCGTTCGAACTGATGGTGCTCGCGTGGTCGGCGAGCCGCCACGGAATCACCGAAGCCGTCGTCGCCGGCGTGGTCGGCTCCTACGCGTACAACATGACGATGAGTCTCGGCGTGGGAGCAATCGTCGCTCCCGTGTCGATCCACGACAGCGGCCTCATCCACGCCCCGTTGATCGTGATGCTTGCCTTGATGGCCATCGGGATCGTGCTCGCGGTGCGCCATGACCAACTCGATCGACGCGACGCCGTCCTCCTGTTCGCGGGCTACCCGATCTTCGTGGTCATCACGCTCCTGTGAGCCGCTCGGAGCATGGACCGACTTCGGGTCGGAACGCGAGACAACAGGCTGTGAGCTGGTGCCGATCCCGTGGGTGCAGAACGCTCCGGCGAGATTTCTCGAGTCCGGTGCGGCGCGCGAGTGATCTTCGGGTGAGCTACCCGAAGGTCACCCAGCGATCGCGATTTCCTCCGCAGCCCGGATCGCGAAACCCCAGCGTGTGAAACTCCGGCGCTGCGGCGCCCGACACCGAACTGCCGACTCGGCACGACACCTGGCTCCTCGGCGTGTTCTCGCTTGTTCGCGCCGTGTTCGCGCACCAAAGGAAAGAGGCCCTCTCCGACACTCGGAAAGGGCCTCTGACCTGGTACTACGTTGGTGGCGGGGGCAGGATTTGAACCTGCGACCTTCGGGTTATGAGCGACGAGGTCATCGTCTGCGCTCGTGGGCGCTCGTCCGGATCCGTCCTGGTCTAGCGGCTCGCAGCGGTGTCCCATGCGCTGTGTCGTGTGCGCTGGTCTGCACCCGCTGGTGCTCGTCGCGTTGTACGTATGTTGTACGAGCCCAGGCCCGCCTACGTCGTGCGCGATCGATCGGATTGCTGCCGGCGACGAGCGACGCCCCATGGGATCCCCGTTGTCCTGGATCAGCCGCTCGACGCCCAGCCGATGTCCGCGATTGCGTCTGCAGGTTCCACGTCGCCGGCATGATCGAACCTGTCGATCGCTCGCCTACCAGGCTGAGTGGCCGCGCTCACGGCGTTCAACCAGTTCTCGACTTCGAATCGCACGTACCACGTCGTCGATCGCTCGAGCCGACGGCTGCGAACTTCGGTCGCCGTCGGCGACACCGTCATGGGTCGCTGCCGCAAGCGATGGTCGCTGTCGGTTCGTCCGGGGGTGATCATGCCGACGCCTGTCGGCGGGTGCGAAGTGCCACGAAGGCGGTGAGCGCGGAAGCGACAGCCGTCGCGGGCCCGAACGCCCACCGCTCGACGCCACTGGACGACGCAAGGTTGCCGACCGTGTTCAGCGCGAGGTAGCCGGAGATCGCCCACGTGGCAGGCGAGAGCCAGCGGGCGGGTCGGCCGATGAGGCCGGCACGGCGGACGACGACCGCCGTTGCGGCGGTCAGTGCGATGGCTGCCGCGCCGGCGACTGCTCGCATGCCGGTCGGGAGCACTCGATCTTGCGTGCCGCCCCAGACGTGTTCGCCGAGCGGCGCGCCGGCCGCAAGTGCGATTTGAAGCCCGGCGAATCCGAGCAGGATCCCGCCTGCACCGAAGGCGGCGGTCCGGAGCGCAGTCGTCCTGGCCAGCCGGGATGAGGTCTCTCGGGTGAGGGCGGTGGTCATGATGTCACCTCGGCGATCTCGCCGCTGCGCAGGAGCGTGGCGCCGATGCCGATGAACCAGATGATCGAGCCGAGTCCGAAGACCATCTCGATCGCTTCGAAGTCGGGGACGACGGTGATCAGTCCGGCGACGGCGGTGACGATGCCGGTGACGTTCAGCCAGCGAGGAAGTCGTGCCGTGAGCAGTCCGGCGATCGAGACGAGCAGGATCCAGATGCCCCCGACGAGTTCGTTGCCGCCGCCGAGCCCGTTGGTGACGGTGTCGATCGTCGACCATACGGTCACGGCACGGTCGGGGTCGGTTTCGGCGAGGTCGGCGACCGATTCGATCCCGATGTTCGAGATCATCCCAGTGGCGTACATGAGCGCCGCCCAGATTGCAGCGAACACCATCCCAGTGTTCGCAAGCAGCGGCGCCGCGCCGGCGAGGCGTTGGCGCAGGGCGAGTCCCATCGGGACCAGTGCCGCGCCGAACACGATGAAGATGCCGATGTACCAGGCGAGCAGGGATCCTTGATGGTCCACGAGGAAGTCGACCGATTCGGCCGGGGTGGCGTCGGGGTCGGTGTAGTCGACCATCGTGGTGGCGAACATGGCGATGCCGTAGCCGAACGTGCCGGCAGCGAGGAGTGCCGCTGCGCCGCCGACTCGCGTCAGGGTGCGTCGTGTCTCGCTCGACGCCGTACCGGTAGCTGAGGGTGTGGAGATGGTCGTCATGGTTGTTCTCTTTCGGGTTCGCAGGGTGTGCCTGTCGTCGGGTGCTGGGTGCTCGTGTGCTGGTCGAGTCGACGCAGCTCGATCACCTCGACGTTGAGCGAGGTGAAATGGGCGAGCAGCCCGTTGAGGTGCGACGAGTCGCGGATAGCACCGACCAGTCGGGTGGTTCCCGACGTGGTCAGCTCGATCGTGAACTCGTCGACGACCGGGCGGAGGACTCGGTCGGAGGCGTGGCCGCCGATCTCGATCTCGTAGCGGGTTGCTCCCGTTCGCTCGGTCATGGCATCACGATGTCGACGAACGGGGTGAGCGGCCATCACTCACCCGCCGTTCTCACCCGGGTGAATCGAATCTGGAGGAGATCAGCGGCACCGCCTAGCCTCTGGGCGATGGGCGGGGTGGATCTGGGCGGTTTGGTCGCCACGAAACTGCAGGCGCCGACGGTGCCACGACACCTCGTTCGTCGCGCCCGACTCGACCAGCTCATCGACGAGGCGATCGAGGAGCGGCATCGTCTGCTCCTCGTGAGCGCACCGGCCGGATCGGGAAAATCGACCCTGCTCGCGGGATGCCTCGGCGATCGTGACCACGATCTGGCGTGGCTCCAGGTGGAAGACAGCGACGCCGATCCAGTGCGGTTCTGGTCCTATCTCGCGGCTGCGATCAACCAAGTCCGACCGGGTATCACCGACGCGGTCGGTCCGACCATCGTCTCGTCGGGAGGCTCACCGGACGCCGTGGTCACGGCGCTGGTCAACGTGCTCGCCGAGGCGCCCGACCCACTGGTGGTCGCGATCGACGACTATCACGTGATCGACAATCCGGCCGTGCATGCCGGCGTCGAACGGCTCGTCGAACTGTGCCCCGACCACGTCCGGATCGTGATCGCGACCCGCACCGACCCGTCGTTCCGGCTCGGCCGCCTCCGCGTGAGCGGTCAGCTCACCGAGATCCGCGCCGCCGACCTGCGTTTCGACGCCGCCGAAGCTGCGGATCTCCTCGATTCGCCGCTCCTCGATCGGCAGATGCTCGACGAGTTGTGCAACCGGACCGAGGGGTGGGCGGCCGGGCTCGTCCTGGCCGGGCTCTCACTGGCCGGCGCCGCCGACGCCACGGATTTCATCTCCGGATTCCGCGGCGACGACCAGCTCGTCGTCGACTACCTCACCGACGAGCTGCTCGCATCGATCTCACACGACGATCGGCGACGCTTGATCGAGTCCTCGATCCTCGAACGGCTGACCGGCCCGCTGATCGACGCCGTCACTGGGTCGAGCGACGGGGCAGCGTGGTTGGCGCGCATCGCCGCCTCGAATCAGATGGTCGTGGGTCTCGATCGAACCGGTACCTCGTATCGCTACCACCATCTGCTGCGCGACCTCCTCCGGTTGGAGGCCGAGCGCGAGATCCCCGACCGCCTGCCCGATCTGCATCTCTCCGCCGCCGCGTGGCACCACGAGCACGGTGACATGTACACCGCGATCGAGCACTACATCTCGGGTGGCGATCTCGTCACCGCCGGCGACCTCATCGCCGTCCACGCCACCGCGCTGCTGAACGGCGGGCAGATCTTCACCGTGCTCCGCCTGCTCGACCGACTCGGCGACCTGCCCGAACGCCATTCGCGCAGCGCCCTCGTGCGGGGCTGGATCAATCTCAGCACCGGTCGTTTCGCCGGTGCCCGGCACTACTACGACGTCGCCGCCGAGTTCGACGACGGCACCGACGCCAACCTGACGGCGTCGCTGGGCATCATGGTCCACCTCGCCGAAGGCGACCTCGGCGAAGCCCTCTCGATCGCCGGCCACATGGCCGAGCCGACCGAGTCGACCCAGGCCATCGGTCTGGCTGCCGCTCACACGTGGGCAGGGATGTTCGACGCGGCACGCCGGTACATCGCAATCGCCCGTGAGCTCGGCGCCTCCGAACCATCGGACTATGCGGCAACGGTCGCCCCTGGTCTCGCGGCGGTCGTCGAGTTCGAGTCGGGCAACCTGACCGCCGCGGCCGAACACGCATCGGCGAGCCTCGAGCACGCGCTCGGCCACGGGCTCACCGAGTCGCCCCAGCTGTCGGTCTCCCATGCCATCCTCGCTCGGACCACGTCCGACCCCGATCGCCGCGCCGCCGCCGCCGAACGCGCCATCGAGCTCGCCCGACGGGCACCGGAGCCGTTCACATTCGGATACTCCCACGCCATCGTCGGCGACACAGCCTGCGAGCACGACGACCCGGCCGGGCCCCATCTGCTTCGCGCCGCCCGGGAAGTCGTCGACCGGAGCCCTGAATCCGGCATCGTCGGCGCGACGCTGGCACGAATCGAGGCCCGCCACGGGCTCGCCGAGCGGGCTCCGGCCCAGCCAGGGCTCGTCGATCAGATCACCGATCGCGAACTCGCCGTGCTGCGCTACCTGCCGTCACAGATGTCGCAGCGTGAGATCGCCGGCGAGTTGTACGTGTCGCTCAACACCGTCAAGACGCACTGCAAGGCGATCTACCGCAAGCTCGGCGTCGACGGCCGCAAGTCCGCTGTTCAGGCCGCTCGCGAGCACGGCCTCCTCTGAGTACCGGCTCGTCAGCTCGGGTACTCGACGGCCGCATCGAGGCCCTCGTCGAACCGAGTCTCCAGGTCGACGGGAACACCCGCTGCCTCGTACTCGGTGCCGTGGGGATCGGTGTAGACCTCCATCGACGTCGTGAACTCGGTGCCGATCGGCAGCATCCAGTCGATGGCGTCGGAGAACTCACCGAACGACCGGTTGCCGACGACGGTTGCATCTGCGACCTCGGCCGTCGCGAGCGCGAACACCCCGGCGGCACTCGCCGTGAGCGTCGGTGGTTCGATGTGATGACCCAGTCACAGATCGCTGCGGTCGCGTTCGAAGCGAGTGGTCGCCCGATCAAGGTGACGTGTGTCCCCAGCGGTGTGGTCCGCGCGATCGGTCGACTCATCGAGCCCGTCAACGCAAACGCCGGTGCCAACCTCCGGATGTTCGCGCTGATGGGCGAACACGACATGGTCGGCGACTCGGTCGGCAGCCATCGCCTCGCCGACCAATTCAGACGGCCGGCGTGACGACCGGGGGCGAGCCTGGATTCGCGACCTCCGCGTGGGAGGGACGAGTTCAGCTCGCCGTCTCGGGCTGCTCGGTCGGACGGCGAAAGCCGAACCGGACGAGATACAGGCCGAGGACCAGTTCGAAGAGCCCGCCCGGCAGCGCAAGCACCACGGTGAGTGAACGCTCCATCGCGAGTTCGAGGAGTGCACCGATGGCAAGTGCGCCGTAGCCGTACATCCCCCAGGTTGCGAGGGGTTGGGGTATCCATACCCGACGTCCCAGCGTCCGACAGAACGGGATGCTGCCGGCGGCGAGCGCGATCATGGCGAGCAGGTACCCGACGTTGTCGGCGTCGCCGACATCGGCGAACTCGGCCACGATGATCCCGCCGGCGAGCAACACTGCTTCGGCCACTCGTGCCACCACGTAGCCGGCGCCGACGCTGCGATCGGTGGATCGAACCAGCCGGAAGCCGATCAACCCGGCGAACGCAACGGCGATCGAGTTGACGACGACGAGGGTCACGCCGATCGGTCGATCGGCCGCAGCGCTGCCGATGCCGTAGAGGAGGAATGCCGCCAGGACGATTCCACCGAAGGCTCGTCCCTCCCACAACGGCATGTCTGACGCGTCCGCGACCGGGGGGCGTGGTGCGTGAACGGTTGGTGTGCTCATTTCGCCAGCACCTTGTCGATCTGTCGCTGCTCCCAGGTCGACGAGGACGCCGTCGGCTGGTTCAGCCGGACCACGAGCCCGTGGACGGCGATGCCGAGGCCCCACCCGATGAACGCCCAGGCCGACCACCATGCCCGCCAATCGCCGGCGATACCCGCGTCGAGGTTGGTGGCCAGGTTCACGATGAAGATGATCATCATTCCTCCAGCGAACACGGTGGCGTGGACGTAGAACGCTTGCAGCTGCTGCACGTACCGCTGCGCCGCTGCGACGAGTTGCGTGTCGGCGTGCTCAGCCGGCTGATGAGGGATTCGGTCTGCGTTGTTCATGGTGGGGCTTCCTGTGTTCGTGGGCGTGTGTCGGGGTGAGGAGAGCGACCGCTCAGCCGGTCTGGCTGCGGTGGGCCCGGGTGAGGAGCCAGAGTCCGAACCATCCTTCGGCGACGACGGATGGCGCGGCGACCATCACGAGGAACTTGTCGGCGTGGTCGGCGTAGTTGGCGAGGACGGTGTGGGCCGTGGTGTCGATGATGTACGCGGCGCCGGCCACGATCATCAGGTGGCCGAGCCATCGTGGTGTCTCGGCTGATCGGGCGACGAGGTAGCCGAGCACGATCAGGTGGAGTCCGAATGCAGCGAGACCGATCAGCCAGGCGGAGTTGAAGAGCTCGAGTCCGACGTACGCCTGGGCGTTGCGTTCGGCGGCGTTCATCACGTCGGCCACGGCGGCGGAGTCGTAGAAGGCGAGGGCTTGGAAGAAGAAGATGGCGGCGACGCCGAGGAACACCGTGTACACCAAGCGCGACCACGCTGCGACGAGCGACAGGTCGTGGTGCTGGGTTCGGAACACGATGTGGAGCGCCCAAGCGACGACGATGTCGATGAGGAAAATGGCGAGGAACGCGACGAGGCCGAGCCGGAACAGCGTGTTCGATTCGGCGATGTTGATCGCGGTGGCCCGAGCGTCGTCGGTCACGACGAGACCTTCTCTGACGAAGAAGTTGGCGAACACGGCAAGGCCGAACAGCAGCACGTAGCCGATGCCGGCGATCAGCGCGGCTCGTCGTGGCGAGACTTCTGGGATTGTCGGATCGTCCGAGCTGAGTTCGGGCGCCATCATCGTGGTGGTCATCGGTCGCTCCTTTGGGGATCGGGGTTCGGGTCGTGTCGGGTCTTCAGTGCGGTGAGCGGGCCGACGGTGGTGGCGATCCACAAGGCGAGCGGCCACGCGAGCTGGTCGGTGACGAGGATGACGACGGCCCATGCAGCTGACAGGCCGAGCCAGAGCCACGGCAGGGCGTTCAGGAGGTGGGTACGGGGTCGCGCGTCGTCGACGGTCGGTTCGTTCGACGCTGTCGGTTCATTCGACACGATCGTCTCCGTCGTTGCGGACGATGATGACGGTCTTGCCGGTCGCCTTGCCCGTATCGAGTTGGTCGATGGCCTGGGGCGCACCAGCAAGTGGAAACGTTGCTCCGACCGATGGGGTGACGGCTCCGGATTCGATGTGGGCAGCGAGCCGCTCGATGAGGGAGTGGTCCGCACCGCTGATGAACGTCGTCAGACGCTGTTGCAGGAATCGCGAGAGGACCATCGCTCGGAGCTGGCGTCCGATGCCTCCGGTGATGCGGTTGCCGCCTTCTCCCCCGACGATGACGAGCGTGCCGGTGGAGGTCAGCACGCTACGGAGGCGGCGGATGCTGTTTCGGCCGCCGATGTCGATGATGAGATCGAACGGCTCGTCGATCTCGGTGAAGTCCTGGGTGGTGTAGTCGACGACGTGATCGGCGCCGAGCGAACGCACGAAGTTGATGTTTCGGGTGCTGGCGACCGCGGTCACCTCCGTGCCGAGGGCCTTGGCCAGCTGGACCGCGAAACTGCCGACACCGCCGGAGGCGCCGACGATCAGGACTCGCTGTCCTGGCTCGGCGCGGCCGACATCGACCAGCGCTTGGAGCGCAGTGATGCCGGATACCGCCGACGCTGCGGCGTGCTCGAAGGAGACACTGGCCGGCTTGACGACGAGGTTGTCCTCGTTTGCGATTGCGAACTCGGCCAGGGAGCCCTTGGCGATCCCGAACACCTGGTCGCCGGGCACGAACCGGGTGACGTCGGCTCCCACGGCGACAACCTGCCCGGCGACGTCCGAACCGGGGATGTTGCGCTTCGGCTTGGTGAACCCGTAGCCGACGAGGCGGACCAGGTATGGGGTGCCTGTCATGAGGTGGCAGGTGCCGCGATCGATTCCCGACGCGACGACGTCGATGAGCACCTCGTCGTTTTCGGGTGTCGGTACGGCGACGGTCTCGAGTGTGAGTACCTCGGCCGTGCCGTATCGGTACTGAGTGATGGCCCGCATCTGCGCCACGGCGGCCGCATCGGCGGGACGGGACGAGGTCAGTTGTTCCTGAGTGGTGTTCATGATGTTCCTTTGCTCGTGGTGTCGATGTGCAGTGATGATGAGGGGGCGATCGAGATGATCTCGAGGTTGACCGACGTGAGGTGAGCCAAGATCCCGTGCAAGTGGGCCGGGTCACCAACGATTCCGATGAGGCGCGTCGTGCCATCGGCAACGGCATCGATCGCAAAGTCGTCGACGAGCGGCCACAGGAGCCGAACGCTGGGATGGCCTCGCAACACGATCTCGTAGTTGGTTCGTCTGGACATGACTCCACCCTGATCGCTTCGGGTACCAGACGGCCTCGTACGCTTCGTCATCTCACCCGGGTGAGATCAGCCATCGGCTCGCCCGGCACGTCGGCCGACGACCGGCGTTCGAGGCCGTGCCGAGCTACGCAGACGACGGGTTCGCGTCGACCGAGCTCGTTCCGCCGACGCTGCCGCGGCGACACGAGGCCGCGCAACGTGGCAACGATCGGTAGCGCGATCCGGCGACGGTCGGAGGCGGGGTGACGGCTGGCGACCAGATTCTGCTGGGCAGCTGAACGGATCAGGTCGTCGTCGTGATTCGCCGCGATGCGGTCAGCCAGGAGGTAGGTGTGCAGGCTCATGTCGATCTCCTCGATCTGTGTGGGTTCGGTTGGGTGCTGTGGGAACTGCCGAGCGGGTGGCGCCCGTCCCGCATGAGACGACGGCTGTGTCGGCCCCGCAGCACGATCTCGTAGGTGGTTGGTTCTGCCATGACCCCATGCTGCAGACCGCTGGTACCAGACGGCCTCCTACGATCCGTCATCTCACCCGGGTGAGATCGCTGATCGGTCAGGAGCGCGTTTCGCCCGCGACCTAGGGTCGAACCCATGGCCGGGCACAGAGACAGCGGATTGGCAGCGACGAAGCTGGTACCACCGACGCTGCCTGACCGACTGGTCCAGCGGTCGCGTCTGAGCGATCGGCTCGATGCCGGTCTGGCGGGCCGAGCCCGGTTGGTGCTTGCCAGCGCCCCGGCCGGATCCGGCAAGTCGACGCTGCTCGCGTCGTGGCTGGCGGGGCGCCCCGAGCCCTCCGCCTGGTTGCAGGTCGAGGACGGCGACTCGGATCCGGCCCGGTTCTGGACCTACCTGATCGCATCCATCGCCGAAGCCGTTCCAGCGGTGGCCGGCTCGCTCGAGCAGCTCGTCAACGGTTCGGACAGCAACGAGCAGATGCTCGTCACGGCCATGGTCAACCAGTTCACCGACCTCGCCGAGCCGTTGATCGTCGTGGTGGACGACTACCACCTGATCGACCATGCGTCGGTGCATCGCGGCATGGAGCGCCTGATCGACCTCTGCCCACCAACCGTCACGATCGTCGTGTCGACCCGGGTCGATCCGCCATTTCGGCTCGGGCGACTCCGAGTCAGGAAGCAGTTGACCGAGATCCGGGGTGATGACTTCCGATTCGAGGCAACCGAGGCCTCCGGACTCCTCCTCGACCACGAGGGACAGTTCCTCGACGAGAGCATCGTCGAACGACTGTGTCGCCGGACCGAAGGGTGGGCCGCCGGCCTCGTACTCGCCGGGTTGTCGTTGCACCACTCGGCTGACCCCGAACGATTCGTCGAGTCGTTCCATGGGGACGATCAGTTCGTGGTCGACTACATCACCGACGAATTCCTCGCCGGGGAGGGCGAGGAGCAACGGCGACGCCTGCTCGAGACCTCCGTGCTGGAGCAGTTCAACGGTCCGCTCGTCGACGCCGTCACCGACCGCACCGGTGGCGCACAGTGGCTGGCCGAAACGGCACGGGTCAACCAACTCCTGATCGGCCTCGACCGCACCAGCTCCTGGTACCGCTTCCACCATTTGTTGCGCGATCTGCTGCGCTTGGAAGCAGACCAGGCCTTGGCGCCCGAGCATCTGAACGAGCTCCATCGACGAGCCGCAGAATGGTTCGAGCGTGAAGACGACCCGTTGCGCGCGATCGGGCACCGGCTTGCAGCAGGTGAACACGAGGCGGCGGTCCGGCTGATGTACGTGCTCGGGCCGCAGCTGATCTCCGACGGCCAGATCGACACGCTCCGCGGCCTGCTCGAACGGATTGGCGAACCAGCGACCAAGGATCCGGCGTGCGCCCTGACGTGGGGCTGGTGCGACTACATCGGCGGTCACTACGCCCGCGCCCAGGAGTGGGTCGAGACCACGCACCGGCTCGCATCGCCCGGCTTCGATCTGGTCATCACCGCTCCGCTGCGCATGAACCTCGCCGTCGCTGCCGGCGATGTCGGCACCGCCTTGGAGCTTGCCCGCGAGATGAAGGCGACCGACCGGTTCGCGACCCACGGCCCAGAGCTCGCCACGACCGCCGGTGGCGTCTTCATGTGGGCCGGCCAGGCAGCCGAGGCACGAGAGGTACTCGAGATCGCCGTGCAGCAGTCGGCGGCCGCCAACTTCCGGGCAACCCGTGTGCTGAGCCGCATCTATCAGGCCATCAACGACTTCGACGGCAGCGGAGACACCTCGGGAGGCCAGCGAGCGCTCGACACCGCCGAGGAGTTGGCGATGGGCTCCTACTACCGGATCGCGCCGGCCTACGCCCTCAGAGGGCGAGGCGCCGCCGACACTGCGTCAGCTCGGGGCGATGCCAGGAAGGCGGTCGATCTTGCCCGGCGGATTCCCGGTGACCTCGCTCTCGCCTACACCCTCACCATGTGCGGCGACACGCTCCTCGATGCAGACGACCAGACGGGAGAAGGGCTGCTGACCGAGGCCGGGTCGATCATCGATCGCTGTCCCGACCCAGGGATCGCCGGCCGCTACCTGGCTCGCATCGAATCGCGGCATGGCGTCGGCGGCCGAACGCGATCGGTGAGCAGAGACACAGCCGGAGGCACCGACGCCTTGGTCGAGGAGTTGACCGAACGAGAGACTGCCGTGCTTCGATACCTACCGACCAAGCTGTCGCAACGCGACATCGCGTCCGAGCTGTACGTGTCGCCCAACACCGTGAAGACCCACTGCGCTGCCATCTACCGCAAACTCGGCGTCGGCGACCGCAAGGCCGCAGTACAGACCGCCAGAGACCTCGGCATTCTCTGACGCCAGGTCCGCACACCCGTTCAGAGGTCGGCCGGGAGTGGGCGGCCCGGGAGACGCTGGATGAGCAGCGCCACGGCGTCGGCGACATCGTTCGGCTCGATTGCGGCAACGGGCGCGTTGAGCGCGACGCGAACGATCGACAAGGTGAGGTGGTCGACTTCTTGTCCGTTGATGCGGATGACGCACGAGTCTGCTGCGGTTTCGACGACGTGGTGGTCGACCATGGACAGCGCCGGTTCGATCCGGGCATAGGCAGCATCGACGGTGACCACCGCCTCGACGTTGCGGGGTATCGACGCAATCGATGCTGTGAGGAAGGCTCCGGCATCTCCGCCTGGGATCTCGCGGGCTGTGAAGCGGCCGCCGACCAGTGTGGTGGCGCTCAGCCGGTCGACTCGGAAGGTCCTCCAATCGTTGCGGCGAAGGTCGAACGCGACGAGATACCAGCGTCGCTCGGCGGTGACGAGTTGGTGCGGTTCGACGAGGCGTTGGCTGCGGTCGCCGTCGCGCCGTCGGTAGTCGAAGCGGACTTCCTCGCGGTCGCGGCACGCAACGGCGAGGATGCTGAGCGCGTCGGGGTCGACGTCGTCGTCGGGGCCGGACCAGCGTAGTTCGACGACGTTGGTGTGCAGTGCTGAGACTCGGCGCCTCAGTCGATCGGGAAGGAGTTGCTCGATCTTCGCCAAGGCGCGCAGCGAGGTGTCTTCGATGCCGCCGACGGCAGCGCTTGCGGCAGAGCGCAACCCGATGGCGACCGCGACGGCTTCGTCGTCATCGAGGATGAGCGGCGGCAGATGTGCGCCGACGGCAAGTCGGTATCCCCCGTCGGTCCCCGTTGTGGCGTCGACGGGATAGCCGAGGGTTCGGAGTCTGTCCACATCAGGGCTAGGTGTGCTCGTCTCGGACGGTATCGACCGCGTGCAGCAGCTCGAGGAGTTGGGCGTGGGCCGTCTCGGCGTGGGCGCCGAGCGTGTCCTCGGTATTCGTGAGGATCGGCGCAAAGAGGTCACCGGCGTGGCGATGGGCGTCGCGTCCTGCGGCCGTGAGTTGGACTCGGTAGGAGCGCCCGTCCTCGGCATTCGGGATGCGGGAGATGTGGCCGCGCCGTTCGAAACGCTTGACATAGCTCGACACGGTTGTCGGTGCCGCTGCCATCCATTGGGCGAGTTCCGAGGGTGTCAGCCCGTCGTCTGACGCCAGCACGGAGTAGATCGCAAACTCGTCAGCGTCGAGTCCGGACTCCTGGATTGCGACGTCGATGAGTCGATGAACGGATCGGGAGACCAGCCAGGCAGCGAACAAGACATTGGTCGGCCCGCGGTTGGTTCGGCGATCGACCACGTCCCCATCCGGGTTTGCCGTGTTCATGATGCTGACCCTACGGCCTCACGTCCGTCGGCAAGATCGGACGCAACCGTGGCTTCGATGGTCGCGCCCGGCAGCAGGGACCTGACTGCCCGTGCGACGATCACTGTCAGTGTGGCGACGAGCGTCAAGCCTGCAGCCCACGAAGTCGTGGTCTTCGCCGCCGACGCCACACCCAGGAGGTGGCTGGTGACGGTCGGGTCCGGGTAACTCGTCAGCGCCAACCAGGCGAGTGCGTTTTCGAGGTAGTCGAATGCGGCACCGAACAGCGGAAGCGCGACGAGCCAAAGAGTCCGACCGGGTCGCGGCGAGAGACGTCTGATGGCGAGGCTCAGTGAGGACGCCAGGAAGATGCCCACGATGACGGGATAGAAGATGTCGGCGAGTTGCATGTTCCGATAGGCGTCGCGCCCGTCGGATCCGCAGCCGTCGAGAAACTCGGTGACGCCATCAGCGGTGGTGAAGAAGCGCATGTCGGGCGGGGCCTGACGGCACGCGGCCCCGACCTCGGGGACCGCGAATGGCGCCGACGATGCGAAGAACATCCAGGCGAACGGAACGAAGATCACTGCGCTTGCGATCCACAGCTTCCATGACGCAAGTCGAGTCAAGCGCGGGGTGGACTCCTTGAGCAGTGTGGTCGGTGTCATGACGAGAACTCCTTGCGTAGTACGATATCGCATTACTTTACTGCGATCTCGTACTACTTGTCAACCCTGCTCCTCCTGGAGAGGACGTTTCGGTACGCCCAAGCAGCGCCAACCGGAAACCCCAGGTGAGCGGCGTGGACCACCACGTCGATCGCGCAGGATCGACCATCGAACGAGCGTCTTCCGGCCGCTGTACAACAGCTGGTGTTGTACAGCGGGCCGAAAACGGCGAGAGACCCTCCCCGACGAAGCTGTCGGAAAGGGTCTCTGACCTGGTATTACGTTGGTGGCGGGGGCAGGATTTGAACCTGCGACCTTCGGGTTATGAGCGAGTCCCCGTGGCTCCCCGCTGTTCCCCGTGGTGTACCGGTGTGCTGGTACATGTTTGTACATGACGGCTCGGTCTCGCTCGTCACGGAGAGTGGTTTGCGCCGTTCAGGCGGCGGACGGCTTGAGTTCGGCGTGTTGGGCGACGGTGACGCCGAGGGCGTTTGCGATGTCGCACAGTCGGGCGAGGCTGGTCGAGCGGTAGTCGTTGGCTTCGTAGCGTTGGATCTGTTGTTCGGCCATCCCGAGCGCCTCGGCGAGCTGACGTTGGGTCCAGCCGCGAGCGATGCGTGCCTTGACGAGCACCGTCGAGAGTTCCTCCAACGAGGCCGCATTGAATGTCGACAAGGTTCCGCCGCGCAGTTGGTCGAAGTCGGCGAGTTCGGCGCGTAGGTCATCGGCCTGGGCGCGCACGGCATCGAGTTCGAGGCGTTCGAGTTTGGTGCGCTTGCCGGGGCGGGCCTCGATGTTGGCGGCGGCTTCCTCGAAGCGTTCGAGGTGCGCCTTGGTGGCCCGGTATTGCACTTCGTTGGTGATCATGATGGGTCTCCTTTCGAGAGGTGGATGACGACGATGCCTTTGCGGCTGGTGTCGCGTTCGTTCTGGAAGAACTCGGCGAACGACAGTCCCGATTGGGTTTCGATGACGTTCGGGAACAACTCCCCGCCGAAGCGAGTCTTCTGCGCGGCGCGGTGGTTGGACAGATCCAACAGCGCTGGGTCGAGTGCGTCGAGATCGACATCGTCGGTGTCCCAGCAGGCGTCGAAGTCGCCTGGTTCGTCTTTGGCGGTAACAAAGCTGCCGTTCAACCAGATCTTCCGGCAGCCGGCTTCGGCGAGCAGCTCGGTCGCTTCGGCGAGGCCGTCGAGCAAGCGTCGGCGACGTTCGGTCCACCCGAACCGTTCGACCACCTCGTCCCACGACGCGACATGCTCACCTGGCGGCAGTCGGCCACTGTCGGGATCGAACACTGGAAGCACACCACAACACTATCATTGTGCTGAGCGACTTGTCGGGAAAGGCCATTCGCCCCGCAGGTCGCTGTGGGTGGCGTCAGTGCCGGTCCGCCGCGTACCCCGGGTGGGCTCGTCGCCACTCGGCCGCGTGTTCCTTGGTTCGTAGCGCTTCGCGGCGTTGTGTCGAGTGAAGGAGGTTCGGCCAGTCGATGTCGGCTCGTTCGACAACGTTGGCGATGGTCTTGGTTCGTGAGCGGAAGTGGGCGGTGCTGAGCTCGTTGGACGGATCGAGCTGGGTCGAGATCGATACGTCCGCCGTCCCCGGGGAGTCACGACTGGTGACCGCCACGTCGGCGAGCGGGCTGAGCATCATCGGTTCGGACGACGAGGCGGGGCTTGTCGCGGTGATCGACGGTGATCGGATCGTCGAGGTGTACGACCCGCCCTGGGCGCCCACGGCCGGCGACTCGGCCGAGATTCCAGACCTTCAATCCTTCGAGATCCTCGATGACGTTGGCGGTGGCCCTGTCGTGATCCGATACGCCATCTACTGGGACGGAGACGACGAGCCCACTAGCGAGGCGTGGAGATACCTAGGTGACGGCCGGTTCGCACCACCGACACAGATCCCCCTGAGCTGGAGATCGGCACGCGTCGGCGACACGATCCTGCGGTTCGATCGCGTCGGCTACGAGCCCGGAGATCAAGCGGACTTCACCGGCAGGAGCTCTGAGGCGCCCCTGTTCACGACCGACAACGGCACAGAATGGACGATCCACTCGACGCTCACCGCCGAGACCACCAGCGGCCTCGTCATGCACGCTGGCGACTCTTTCTGGGTCTACGGCCTCAGCACCACCCTCACACTGCAGCGCAGGGGCCCGTTCGCCACGCTCTGGATCTCGACCGACGCAGAGACCTGGTCACCCCTCGACATCTCGATGTTCGCCGACTGGTCCCACGTCAAGGTCGTCGGCGACACGATCTTCGGCTTCGAAATCCAGAACGACGACCCTCACTATCGGGTCGGCACAGTGTGGTTTGGCACGGTGGAAGCGGATTGATGGTGCGACCCGGTCAACCCTTCCGACCACTCGGTATCCGGCGCAGTCGGTCAGGCTGGGCTCTTTGAGGTGCTGCACGTAACGCGATCACCGACAGTCACCGGTCCGTCCTTGGTCGCCTTGATTATGCAGTGTGCGGCTTGGGCCGCAGTGCGGCGCGGCTGGCGCGATCTTGGCGGTGATTACCGGGTGCTGTTCGAGTGCGCTCGGGCCGCGTAGAACGAGGCAGCGCCCATGGGCCGGTTGACGAACGCACCGGACGAGAATGGCCCGGCCAACGGGGCCAGATCGCCGCATGTCGGTGATCGATCGCCGTCAGCCACCGCGATCGTCCTGCCCGATCGCGGCCAGCGGGATCTCGTCAGTGCACAGGCCCCCTTTCGTCCGGCGTTCACTACCTACCGTCGTAGTGCGGCGGCTGATCGGTTCTCGGAGCGCGAAGCGGACCCAGAGACCGTGCGCTCCCGTCTGTGTGCCACACAGCGCACGATCGCCAGCACGATCACCCCGGCGCCCGGGATGATCCAAGGCGGAAAGAGAACCGTGACGATCGCTGCGCCGATCGCCGCCCGGTTGCCGATATGTCGGCGCCAACGGAACGAGGCGATGAGCACGAGCGCGGCGACCACTGCATACCAGATCGACGAGTTGGCCAGCGCGTGGTCGGCCACATCAGGCACGGAGTCCGTCGGGGTATGCGAGTAGCCGGCAGCGACGAGGTCGTCGATCACGCGAAGGTTGCCGACCATCACCAAGACGGTCGTGCTGAACCACGCAGCTGCGGCGGCGAGCACGTCGATCTGGCGGCGAGCTCGAGGAGTCGCCCAAGACAGGATGGCGACCACGGCGGCCGCCATGAACGGCGCCGACGCGCTGCCGAGGTGCTCGGCCGCGTGTCCGCCAACGTCGTAGCGCGAACTCAGAAGCACCTGTTGTGCCAGCAGTCCGCCGCCCACGAAGACCGGCACGGGCCACCACTCGCGAGCCATCCGCCCGAAGCGCTCGGCCCAATCGAGAGCCATAATGTCGTTTGTCGCCATGCCCTCACAGACGAACTACGGCCATTCGCGGGTGACAGATTGGGACGACTCCATGACCCGAGTCACCATGATTACCGGGCGCTCGGGTTGGGCCGCGGTGCGGCGCGCCGTCGCGGCTGGCGACCGGATTACGGAGCGCACGTTATGCGGAGATCGTGGTGTGAGAAACTGCCGGTTGAAGTCCGTCTGGCGGTTCCCTCGCCTTGTTGTTCTGATCGGTCCGTTCATGACCGCTGGGCTTGATCGTTGAGGCTGACGTCCTTCGTCATGCGCACGAACTGGAACGATGCCTCGCCGATCTCCGACCGGTCTTCGGCGACAGCACGTACCCGAGTGACTCGTAGAACCCGACCGACGACGGAGACGCCGCGAGCAGCACCGTGCCGAGTCGACGGGCCGCGATCTCCTCGAGCGAGCTCATCAGGGCCGTCGCGGCGCCCCCACCCTGAACGGCCGGATCAACGTAGACCCGCTTCACCTTGTCATGGTCGAGCGCGCCGAGTCCGACGACCTCGTCATCGGACTCAACAACCAGCGTGGTCCAGCGCTCGAGGTCGCGTCCCAGGCGGTCCGGGACATTGCTCGCGCGCACGTGCGCCCGCGCCGCGTCGTTGAGTCCGTCCATCGTTCCGATCGCGTCGTTGATGATGTCGCAGCACCTCGCGGCATCAGACGGCTCGTATGGCCTCACTTGCACGGTCACGTCCCTCATCCTCCGCTTCAACGGAACGTCGCGCAAGACGGGCGACGAGCCCCGGACGCCGGGTTGGGACGCGATTTCGTGGCGCCGCATCGGGGCCGCGATGCAGCGCGAGGACGGGCTCGGAATCCGTGACTACGCAGGCGTGTTATTGGGCGTCTGATCCAGCACACACCGCCGACTCCACGGCTCGAACAACCGCGGCGGGACACTGCTGATTCCGTGGTGCACCAGAGCGGGTCGAGGTGCATCCAACCGCCGGCTCGGTACGGGATTTCGTGGGACAGTACTTGGGCTGTGATGCGGCGCGTTCCACCCGGAGATTCGATCACGCCTGTGCCCCCGGGCCGTCCCCCAGCTTCACCGCCGTTAACGCTTGGGTAACGCCGCTCCGTCATCGTCGCAAGTGACGCACAAAGCGACGACTGGAAAGCACGATGACCTTCACGCCTTGCCTGGCTTGCCTGACGGCTCCAGCCGGAGCGAGCGGTCGTCTGCAGGCGACCAATTCGGGACGGTCGGCGTCGGCGTGATGCTCGTCAATCACCCAACCATCTCGAAGAAGCTGGCGTGCCTTCTCGGACTTCTTTCTCGAGTTCGGCCAGGACGGCACCGTCGCCACCTTACCGGCGCGCAACACAGCCGCATCGATGCGGCTGGTCAGGTGTACCTCGACAACGCCCCCCTGCCCAACGTGTTGTCCCGGAACCTGAGGGACAGCGACATTCGATTTCACCGACGGAGGGAGGACCTTCCCGTGACCTCACAATCCGACCACCTCACCGAACGGCACACCGTGGATGGCAGAGACCTCCTCGCGGCCGTCGTGAACGAGAAGCAGGCGCGGGCCGCAGCGGGTATCACCATGGCCGCCGGCGCCGTCGCTTTCGTCTACGCCAATTTCGAGAAGCTCTTCTGGCCGATCCGGACGGTGAGCACACTCTTCTTCGTCGACTTCCTGATCCGTGTCACGCGCGGACTGGAACGCAGCCCGAGCGGATTGTTCGCCGGATGGATGACGCGCCGAGAAACCCCGCAGTGGGTCTCGGCCCGGCCGAAGCGATTCGCCTGGACCCTCGGGTTGGTCATGGCCTCGGCGATGGCCGTCATCACCAACAGCGGCATCCATGGACCATTGCCACGGACGATCTGTCTGATCTGCCTGACCCTGATGTGGCTGGAAGCGGTGCTCGGACTCTGCCTCGGATGCGAGATCTATGGCTTCATGGTTCGACGAGGGTGGCGAGCCGCCGACACCGCGTACGAGATCTGCGCCAATGGTGCCTGCGATCTCGAAGGTCCCGGTGGCCAGGCGCGGAAGGCCTCACCGCAGGAATGAGCTAGTCCCAGAGATCAGACAGAGTCAACGCTGCCTGCAACATGAGGATCGCAGCGATCACGGCGAACTTCGGTGGCGAGATCGGGACTCCGTTCAGTCGGTCGAGAACCACAACACCGACCTGGAGCAAGACGACCCACCCGATGGTCACGGTGCTCAGCTCTGCGTAGTCGAGGCTGCGGGCGTACACGACAAAGAGGACCGCGAAGGTGACGATGCCGCCGGCCATCGTGATCGCCGATCGGTGATCGGCCCACTGCCGGGCGAGTACGGCGCCAAACAGGTCCAATCCGGCGAGCGCCACGACAGCGAGCACGACGGGACCAGCCGGACGGCGTCCGACGAGCGTCGTCGCGGTGACGTCGGCGAGCCTCAACATCTGGCGACAGCAGATCTGGCGTGAGTGGTCGAAGTGGTGCGCTGCTCGGAAGCCGTCGACGTCCTCATGCGCATCGGTCGCACCTCGCTGTCCCAGGGCGACGTGCCGTATGCGCAGATCACGAGTGCACAGGTCGGCATGCCGGTGCACATTGCGCCGACGACCGACGTCTGCACCGTCTCGAGTCGAAGACCTCGAATTCGCTGGAGATCACGCAGGCTCGCATCGAGTTCGCAGCACACGCGCTCCTTGTCGTGCCCTTCGTGTTCGACGAAGAGCCCGTGGCCCGTCGAGGCATCCTGTGCCCATCCGACTCCAGCCCACACCTGCTCCCCGGGGATACTCGTCCGCCGTTCGGCGTAGACGGCATAGAGACGATCACCCCACGCGGCACACTCGGCGAACGGTGGCTGGTCCACCTGCTCGACGGTCGACGATGGGGGAATCACCGAGCTCAGTCGGATCAGATTGAAATTCGCGACGCCGGCCTCGACGAGTGCGGCGTCGAAAGCGGACAACTCCGTTCTGCCCCGTCCGATTGCCTTGCTGACATACAACTTCATGACGCTGTGCTCTCAGTTGACCGTCTCATGGGTGCGAGTGTGAACAGCCGGCGTTTCCGGAACGCAACCGGGCGGCCCGCGAACACGAGTGCCGACAATTCGCCGAAGAACGACCGAGACCCAGGCGTAGTGTGATCCGTGGTGCCCCCGGAACAGAGTCCCTGGGCGGGTCGCCGTGCACCGGCGCCGCCACTACCCCTGTCGCACGAACTCACGCGCCGGAGCGTCGTCGATCTGCTCGGACGACGGTTCGACGTTCCGGTCGTATCGATGATCGCTGGTGCCGGCTTCGGCAAGACCACAGCGCTTGCCCAAGCCATCCGGGCGAACGATGCGGCGCCTCGTGGCTTCGACGTGTGGGTCTCCTGTGAGGCGGGTGACGAGGATGACGAGCGGCTCGCCACGGCCATCGCCGGAGCGACACCGCACACCGACGCACTGGAGGAACCAGCGGCGCGTGTGCTGACGGCCCTGAACCGGTTCGCTCCGATGGATGTCTGTCTGGTACTCGACGACATCCATGAGCTACCACCCGGTTCGCCTGGTGAGCGCTTGTTGGCCGTGCTGCTGAGGAGCCTGCCCGCACACGCCCACGTCGTGTTGTCGAGCCGGGCGGCACCGTCGGTTCCGCTCGCTCGCCTGCGTGCTCTGCAAGGAGTCGTCGACATCGGCGAATCCGACCTGAGCTTTCGCTCGGAGGAGGTCGAAACGCTCGCCCGGCGCCACGATGTCCGGTCGTCTTCGCTGAGCGAGTTCGCCGGGTGGCCATCACTGGTACAACTGGCGTTGTCCGCACGTGCAGGGGCGGCGCCGCAGTTCCTGTGGGAAGAGATCGTCGCGAACCTGTCGCCTCCCGAACGCTCCGGCCTCCTTGCGCTGTCGACGCTCGGATGGGGTTCGCCGCGCGACATCGAACGCGTCGCGGGGTGTCCGGTCGATCTCGACCGCCTGGCCCACATCGTGCCGCTCCTCCGGCAGCAGGCGGACGATCGATACGAAGTCCACCAACTCTGGGAAACCGCAGCTGCGCGGATATTCGCGCCGACCGAGCTCCTCGAGGTTCGAGATCGCGCCCTCGCACTACTCCACGCTCGCGGCGAAACACTGCGACTCGGCGCGGCCGCCCTGCGCTGGTCCGATGTCGATGCGCTCTGCGCAGCAGCGCTCTCGCTGGTGCGCGACTCGTTTGGCGCCCTGCCGGTCGCGACCGCTGAACGTTGGCTGGAGTCAGCACCACTGCTCGCCGTCGATCGACCGGAACTCACGCTGTTGTCGATCGCGCTGAGACAGGCGCTCGGTCAGGACACCGCCGACATCGATGACGAGATCGACGCCGTGATCCGCCTGTTTGCTGGGGCTGGAGAGGATCTCGCTGAGGCCGTCGCCGTTGCCCTTGCCGCAGTGATCGCGTTCTACCGCGGAGACTACGGGCGGCTGTTCGCCCTGGTCCGAGCGGTCACTCCGGCACCAGCGACCAAGACCCCTGGACTGGTGCTGTTCTTGACCGGAGCGATCGACGCGGCGCTGGCGTCTCTCCGAGGAGACCCCGAGGCGGCGCTTCGATCGATCGATGCCTTGAGCTTCGAAGGGGTTCCTGTGCGCATCAGCGAGCTGGTCGTCCGTCTCCGTTCGACGATGCTCGTGCTGGTCGGTCGAGCCGACGAGGCGGCGCGCCATGCCGAGCAGCTCCTGGCCTCACATGACCCGTTCGTTCGGTGGTGGCCGAGATTCATCCAATGGCAGACAGGCGAGCCGGCCGTCGCCACCGGCGGATTCCCGGAAGCCGAAACGGTCACCGAGATCAACGAACGTGATCGTTTGATCCTCCGCTCCCACATGGCCATCGTGGCAGCCGGGACCGGCGATCTGTCCGGCGTCTCATCGTTTCGCGACGAACTGGAAACGATGGCGAGTCGACACGACGTTCGAGATGCGACCATCGGCACTCTCGCCGTCGCCAGCTGCCAGATCGCGGAGTGCGATGAAGAAGCCGCTGCAGCGACGATCAGCGCACATGTGGCGAAGCACACACTGGACAACGCACTCCTCACGCTCCATCTACGGCGGCACATTTCGATCAGCTACGTCGTGCACGACCAGGCGCGGGCCATGTGGGAACGAGCAGACCTCGGGCCGACACTCGTTCGTGTTCGTCACGTTGCTCGCCTGTTGGTGGCCGCACGCGCCGGGGTGCTCGACCAGGACGACGTGCTGTCCTCGGCGAAGAATCTGATCACGTCGCTCCCGCTTGTCTGGAGTGTCGAGCTGGTCGTGCGTGCCCACGGTGACGGCAACATCAACGCACGAGCACTCATGCGCGCACTGGCCGACATCGTCCCGACCGCGGTTCGCATTGAACTGGAACGGTTGGTCGGCATCGCCGAATCGCCGCTGCGGGAGGCAGCGGCCGAACTGTTGGATGAGGTCGGCGATTCGTCCCGACCCGTGATTCAACTCGACGTCCTCGGCCCGTTGCGGTTGAGCATCGCCACGACCGTGCTCAACCCGCCCGATCTGCGCCGTGGCCGTGTGCGGACCGTGCTGGCGCTGTTGACGCTACGAGATTCGATCGACCGGGATCAGCTCATCGAACTGATGTGGCCGGACGCAGACCCTGTCGCAGCACGGCGAAACCTGCGCGTCACCCTCAGTCGCGTCCGACGCGTGCTCAGTGCATGTGGCCAACCGAACACCGCAACGTCGCTCCTGCGGGCCGACGGCGAACGCATCTCACTCGCTGGGCCGCCGCTCGTCGACACCGATCTCTGGCAGCTCCGACGGCTGGCTGATGAGTCCGACCTGCATCGACGGTCGGGCGATACCGGTGCTGTCGACGACTGCCTGCAACGAGCATTTTCGCTCTGGCGAGCAGCGCCACTCACCGACCTGGACGCGGTCGTCGGCGTGGAGATCGACCTGGCAACCATCCGCCGGGAACTCATCGACGTCGGTCTGACTCTGGGAGAACTGTCATTGATGGCGGGACGATTCGAACGTGCACTGCACTGCGCCGAGAAGTGCCGAGCGCAGTCACCGTTCGAGGAACGCGCCCACCGATTGGCGATCGCAGCCCAACTCCATCGACGTGATCACGATGGTCTCAGATCGGCAGTCGATGCCCTGCGCGCCGCGCTCGATGACCTCGGCGTCAAACCCGATGCGTCCACCGAGATGCTGCTCCGTCGGGCGCAGGAACAACTGACGGGCGAATCTGCGCTCTCGTCAGGACGCCGGCCGCGGTAGCCACCGCAAGGGACGGCATTCGAACCCGCCCCAGCAACCCCTCTTCCCCACCAACATCGATCTTTGATCGCGGTCTACGAATTGGGTGCCACGATCAACGAACTCGCTTCCGTCGAGCATGACCTGAGGAAACGGTTGTGATTTCCACGATGAGTGGGCGCAGAGGGGCTCAGATCCGCGACATCTGCCTACTGAGTGCACTCGCAAGAAGCGACACCTGAGTGCACTTCTCGGCTCATCGACAGACAAGGGCAATACCTGCGACTCGGCCCGAGATCAAGCAATCATCGACGCTCGATTTGAGCACGAGCGGAACGCCGACGAGGTTGGTCCCGTCGATCAGGGCAGGCTCGATCCGCTCGGGTTGTGCAACCTGTGGACGAAGTCCATCTTCCGATCGGTCGATCGTTCGTCCACACCCAACGCGGTAATCCCGGGCCGCAAGGCTCGTCCTCGCGCCGCACCGCCGGCCGAAGTCGCTCGGGTAGAAGTCAGATCGATGCGCCCGATAATCACTGCTTCTCGAGACCTGTGTGGCGCGCACTGATCTCCGGGTTGGCTCCGAAGTCGTCGACCGAAACGGCCGGCGGGAACGCTGTGGCAATGGCCTACATCGTCACCAAACAGAACCGCTTCTACGTCGTCACCTACGACGGCATCGACGCCGCCACGGGCAGGGAACGGCGGCGCTGGCATCTGGCCGGCGACTCCTGCGAGGACGCCGAAACAATCGCTGCGAACCTCACCCACCGGACCAACCAAGTCCGTGTCGGCGCCTGCTCGGCAGCGACGGTCACCAGCTTCGTGAGCGAGGTCTGGATGCCCAAACGCGTCCAGCACCTCCGACCGTCGACCGCCCATCGGTATCGGTGGATGATCGACAACTACATCACCCCAACCATCGGCCATCTACCGATCCGCTCGCTGCGGGCCGAACACCTCGAACGCCTCTACGCCGAACTGCTGGCGACGGGCAAGATCAACGGAACCGGGCTCGCCCCCAAGACCGTCTACGACGTGCACGTCATCATGCGCGCTGCGCTCAAACACGCCGTGCAGATCCATCTCGTCGAACACAACGTCGCGCTCGACGCCACCGCTCCCCGCCCCACAGCCCAAGCCAACAAGGACCCGAATCATGGACGTTCGACCAGCTCAGAACCTTCCTCGCCGCCACCCGACACCTACGCCTCTACCCGGCACTACACCTCGCCGCCACGACCGGCATGCGACGCGGCGAACTCGCCGGCCTCCGCTGGAGTGACTGGAACCAGACCACCCATTCGACCTCCGTTGCCCGCGCCCGACAATCCGTCGGAGGACGCAGCACCGAGGTCCCCTGCAAGACCAGAAACAGTCGACGATGCATCGACCTCGACCCACACACCGAAACCATCCTCACCCGATGGCGTCAACGCCAGCAACGCGACGGGCACCCGGTCGGACTCAACGATGCGATCTTCACGAACAGCCAAGGCGCCCCAGTGCGCCCAGAATCGATCAGCCAACTCTTCACCCGACAGCTCGCACGCATCGATCTCCCCACAATCAGATTCCACGACCTACGCCACACCCACGCATCACTGCTCGCCGCGTCGAGTACGCCGATCAAGGTCGTGTCCGAACGGCTCGGCCACGCCCATCCCGGCTTCACGATGGCCACCTACCAACACGTCATGCCCGGCATGGGCGCCTCCGCCGCCCACACGTTCGGCCAGATGCTGACGACGCAGCGTGACATCACCAAGGGCTCCCGACAGCACCCCTCACCGCCGATGGCCGGTAGACGTCTACCGGTTCGAATCCGCAAACGCCCAGGTAGCCGGATCGTCGCCCAGACAGCCGGTAGATGACCCGGTAGAAACAGGACCACCACCGGGAACGCAGAAGGCCCGGAAACTCAATGTTTCCGGGCCTTCCAGTTGGTGGCGGGGGCAGGATTTGAACCTGCGACCTTCGGGTTATGAGAACCGCGCCCGCCGTCTGCGTTGGTCGGCGCTCGTGCGCATCGTTCCAGCTCAGAAGGCTCGAATCGTCGGGAACCGAGATCTATCGTCGGCACTCGTGTGCGAGCGTCGGCACTCGTTTCGTTGTACGTCTGTTGTACAACAACGAGAATGCCAAGCCGACGCCCACTGCGCTGCATCGGCACCGGCACCGGCACCGGCACCGACCGTGCCGCACCAACTGATCGACCGTGCCGCACCTACTGGGCCGGCGAACGAACTGCTCGCTCGTGGAGCTCAGCGGTTGCCGTCCGTCACCCGACGCACCACCAACGGCGCATCGAACGGCGAATCCGACGGCACCCGCTCCGTCACCCGACGCACCACCAACGGCGCATCGAACGGCGAATCCGACGGCACCCGCTCCGTCACCCGACGCACCACCAACGGCGCATCGAACGGCGAACCCGACGGCACCCGCTCCGTCACCCGACGCACCACCAACGGCGCATCGAACGGCGAACCCGACGGCACCCGCTCCGTCACCCGACGCACCACCAACGGCGCATCGAACGGCGAACCCGACGGCACCCGCTCCGTCACCGACTCGGGGCGTTCGGCTTGGGGCCTCGACTCAGATCGGTCGAGCGAGACGGTGGCGGCGACGGTCGCGATGCCCGACAGGAGGACGGCTCCCGCGATCAGTCGGCGACGACGTCGGCGAGGTGCCCGCGAGGAGGACGGCCGCTGTGCGTCGGGCGCCGGCTGTTCGGTGATGCGGTCGAGATCGGTGGTGGACGGACCGGGTGCGATCTCGGGATGCTCGGTGATGGTCATGATGTCGTTCCTTTCGTCGAGGTGAACGGGAACGAGCATCCGACAACGTCATCTCGGCTCGATCTCGGCCGATTTCAGAACGATTTCAGGCCGGGCGTGTCACGCGAAACCCCAGGTCAGCAGACCTGCTGTCAAGGTATGCGCAGCGGCGACACTGGGGAACCTCCCGGACGGGTGCGTTCGCAGGGCTCAGTCGCAAGCGGTTTGGACCCGGTCGTCGCCGGGCACGTACCGCTCCCACTCGTCGTCGGTGAAGCTCCGACCGACGATCTCGCAGGCCCGTTCGATCCACCGCTCCGGGCTGATCGGTACTCGGAGCAACTTGCCGGAAGATGCGACCCAGAGCGAGTCGGTGGCGTCGTCGAACCACGGTGGGGTGACCGGGGCACCACCCGAGCCGTCCCAGACGAGCCCGGCTGAGGCGTTGCGCTCGACATCCCACAGCCGAACCGTCCCGTCCTCACCCACGAGGACGAGCAGAGAACCGTCCGGGACGAATCCGATGCTGCTCGTCGGACCGGCGCCCGGGATCCGATCGACGTCTCCGGTGGCAGGATCGACGACGACGGCACCGGCGATGCCCCCGAACGCGAGTCGACCGGCCTGCTCGTCGCCGGCGACGGCGAACGCCCATTGGTTCCCGGTCTCGATCTCCGACAACGGGGCCCCGGCGGCGTCGTACGTCCGCAGCGTGCCCCCCGGGTCCATGACGTGCAGGCCACCGCCGTCCGACGGATAGGCACTGACCTCTTCGTCGCCGTGCCCTGCCGCCACGGCGACGGCGAGCGATCCCGGCGTCGTGTCGAACCGGTACGCCTCGTAGACGCCACGGCTGTCGTACCCCAACAGCGCACCCGTGGCGGCGAAGTCCGCAGAACCCGTCTCCACGTCGGGGCGCGAACCGATGAACACCCGCTCGGTCATCTCACCGTCGACCCAGCGGGCGACGGTGGCGCGCTGATCGATGGCGAGCAGACCGTTCGGTTCGGGAAAGACGTACTGCGCCTCGAATCGCTCGCCCTCGGGACTCGTCAGCTCGAACGAGGTCCTCTCGCCGGTCGTCAGATCGACGAGCTGCCCGACTCCGAGCGATTCGAGCACGGTTGCCTGGCCTGCGCCGAACTTGACGGGAGCACCGGGATCAACGAGCAACGCCTGCTCGACGAGTGCCGTCTGATCCGTGTCGATGATGGCGATCGCGCCGGTGTTGTCCAGGGCGAGCACGGTGCCGTCGGGCCGGACCCTGGTCTCCACGGCGTTGCGCAGCGTGATCGGGGTCCTCGTCGCGCCGAGCCGGGGATCGACGAGTTCGATCTGGCCTGCGGAGACGGCGACGAGCAGACCGTCCGGGCGCAGGCCCAGCGATTCGATCTCCGACGTTGCGGTCGTCGTCGCCTCTCCCGCGACCTCGCCGGTCCCGAGGTCGATGGTGACGATCGGACCGCCCGCGGTCGCGACCATCAGCTCCTCGGCGCCGGGAGCGAACAGCAGGGCGGTGGCCGGCGTCGGGAGCTCGACGCGGAACAGCTCCTCGCCGGCAGCGGCGTCGATGAGGATCACCTCTCCGGCGCCCTCGGTCGTGTCCGGTGTGCCGGTGATGTTCCCGATCGCGGCGAACCTGCCGTCGGGGCTGACGATCCACGACTGGCGCCAGGGGCCGAGGTCGAGACCGGTCACCGGTGAGCCGACGAGCTCGCCGTTCCTGGGGTCGAACAGCCGGACGGTGAGCGGGAACTCGTTCGACACGAGGAGCAACCGATCGCCGGCGAACGAGCGATCGAGCAGCACGAGCCGTTCCGGTGGATCGAACGGAGACCACGGCCCGCCGAAGGGACCGAAGAAGAGCTCGGACTCGTCTTCGATTCCGAACGCGAACTGCAGGTCGGCCGCCTCGTCGCCGAACCAGAGGAAACACGGAGCGGGTGGCGGACCGTGTTCGGTCACCTCGCCGGTCATCAGGTCGCGACGGAGCAGTACGTCACCCGTCGTGACGTACTCGGTCGACCCGTCCTCGGCGACGATCGACGGGACGTCGCACCCGTCGTCCGGCGCGAGCCGTCCGAAGCTGGTCACGACGTTGCCGACCGGGCTCCGTCCGAGTGCGTTGAGCACGGCCTGCTCGGTCTCGGGCCCGGCCTCCCGTCGGAACCCCTCGAGTGCGAGGAGGAGCGACACCTCGGGCTGGTCCTCGCTGAGCGCTGCGGATCGGCTGATGATCGTGGCGAGTTCGGCCCGTTCCGATGCGGCCTGCGCCTGGTTGCGCTGTCGGACGGCGACACCGGCCGCGACAAGCGCCAGGACGAGGGCGGCAGCGACGACGCCGACGAGGCGCCGCAGTCGACGGACTCTCCGTTGCTCGACGGCGCGCTCGGCCTCGGCGGCGGCACGCGACGCCTCGACGAACTCGACGTCGAGCGGTCGGAGCCGTTCGGGATGGTCGCACAGGAGGCTGGTGGCGGTGTCGAGTCGGCCTCCGCGGGCGAGATCCGACGGTGCCCGACCGCCCTCGCCCCAGACGGTGGCCGCCGATACGACCGACTCGACCGAACGGAGCACGTCGGCATCCTCGCCGAGCCACGCCACCAGTCGGGGCCATTGACGCAGGAGCGCTTCGTGCGCGACCTCGACCGTCGGCTCGCGAGATGCGAGGTGGCGATCGAACGTCAGCAGCCGGGCACTGCCGTAGTGGTCGAGTGTCCAGCCGACGGTCGGATCAGCGCCCAGATCCGAGATCGTCACACGGCGGCGGAGGTCGGCGGACTCCTCGCCCGGGCTGGTCAGGCGACCGAACACACGCCGGACGGCGGATCGCTGATCCCGGTCGGCGTCGGCGTAGAGCGCTTCGGCACGCGTCGTCAGTGCTCCCGTCAGTCCACCGATCTCGTCGTAGGCGCCGACCGTCAATCGGTCACCGTCGCGTCGGTCGAACAGCTCGCGCAGCGCATACTGGAGCAGCGGCAGCGGCGACGGCTGCCCGAGCGTCTCGGCCGCAATGCGCGCGACCAGACCTGGTTCGAACTCGACGCCGAGCCGTCGGGCGGGTTCGACGATCGCTTGTTCGAGCTCGTCGGCGGCGAGTGGTGTGACGTTGACGCTGGCCTCGTCGATGATGCGGGCGAATGCCGGATGCTCCAGCGGTCGGTCGTAGTAGTCGGCGCGCAGCGTGACGACGACGCGAAGCGGCGACGTCGGATCCTCGACCGCTTCGGCAAGTGCCGAGAGGAACGAGCGGGTGTCGTCATCGGACGATGCGGTGAACAGCTCCTCGAACTGATCGATCACGAGCAGCACGCGCTGGTCGTCGTCGGGGAGGCAGCGGCGAACGCAGCGCAGCAGGCCACGAGGGCCGTCGCGCAGCTGGCCCAGCAGGGACGACGGCGGGTTGACCGCGACCCTGAGCAGCGCCGCTTCGAGCGACTCGAACGGATCACTGCCGGGCACCATCGCGGTGGTGAACCAGTCCGCCGAACCGGCGACCGCGCCGTCGCGCAACGCCGGCACCAGACCGGCGCGAACGACCGACGACTTGCCCGAGCCGGAGGGGCCGACGACGACGACGCATCGCGATCGGAGCGTGTCGCCGCGAAGCCGATCGACGAGCGCGGTGACGAGCCGGTCGCGGCCGAAGAATCGGTCGGTGTCGCCGTCGTCGAAGGCCCTGAGCCCGCGGTACGGGTTCTCGCGTTCGGCGACGGCGGCGTCGTCGGTTCGCGCCACCCGGGTCATGGGGCCCGGACTTGCTTCGACCGCGTCGAGGAAGTCCTCGACCGACGCGAAGCGGGCCGCCGGTTCCTTGGCCGTCGCTCGAGCCACGGCGCCGACGAGCGCCGGCGGGATGTCGCCGCGCAGGGTGAGCAGCGACGGATACTCGGTGTGGAGCTGTCGGTCGACGAGCTCCTCGACCGTCCTGCTGTCGGCGAAGGGCAGCGATGCGGTGAGGCACTCGTAGACGACGACGCCGAGGCTGAAGATGTCGGCCTCCGGTCCGAGCCGATCCCGCCGGAGCTGTTCGGGTGACGCGTACGCCGGGGTCCCCGACGACAGTTCTGCCGCCGGACCCGCCGTCTCGGCCGCCTCGAGTGCGATCCCGAAGTCTGCCAGGAAGGCGTTCCCGGCGTCGTCGAACAGGACATTCGCGGGTTTGAGATCACGATGGATCACGCCGTGATGGTGCGCTGTCGACAGCGCACCGCCAATCTGGCGAGCGAGCGTGACGGTCTCGTCGACCGTGAGAGGACCGTCGTCGAGTCGGCGTTCGAGGGTGCCGCCGGGCAACCATCGCATGACGAGGTAGGCCGAGTCGGGATCGCGCCAGAAGTCGATGAGCGGCACGATGTGCGGATGCTCCACCCGCGCGACGAGGTGGGCTTCGGCTTCGAACCGCCGGATGAACTCGGGCTGCGACGCGAGCTCGGCGCGGATCTGCTTCACGGCGACTTCGCGATCGACCGATGGCTGGATCGCACGCCACACGATCGAAAACGCGCCCGTGCCGGCCTGCTCGATCAGGCGGTAGCCGCGCAGCGGTCGTCCCTGCAGCTCGATGTCGAGCGACGGATCGCCCGCGAAGAGTGCTCGTTCGAGCTCGATCACCGCCGGTGACGGGTCGAGTCCGCTCCGTTCGGCGAGCACGCGTCGGTGGTCGTCGAGCACGCTGAGCGCCTCGGCCGTCCGACCGCTGCGGTGCAGCGCGAGCGCGTACTGGCGGGTGGCCCGATCACGCAGGCCGTGCTCGGAGGTGAACGCGGCGAGTTCGCCGATGATCTGCGTGTGGCGCCCGAGCGCCAACGAGACCTCCCAGCGCTCCTCGATCATCTCGAGCCGGTCGAGACGGAGTTGTTCGATGGTCGCACGCGCCCAGTCGAGATCGTCGAACTCCGGGAACGGCTCGCCGCGCCACAGCGTGAGCGCTTCGTCGAGGAGGCGGAGCGCGGTCTCCGGGTCGCGCCGCTCTCGGGCGCGGGCGGCCTCGGTCCGGAGGAGTATGAATCGACGGTGCTCGACGGCATCGGCGGGCGGCCTGAACCGGTATCCGATCGGCTCTGTCTCGATCCACTCGTCCGCCGGCGGCGGGAGGGCCGACCGCAGCCGCGAGACGTAGGTGCGGATCGCTCGGGCGGGTTCTTCGGGTCGATCGTCGTCGTCCCAGAGGTACTCGGCGAGCCAGTCGATCGACAGCACCTGGTCGACGCGGATCGCGAAGAGCGCCAGCAGCCGACGCTGACGTGGACCTCCGACGCTGACCGGACCGTTCTGTTCGGCCGCGACGCCGCCGAACACTCTCACGTAGGGCTCGTTCGATGTGACGCGCTCAGCGAGGCCAGACTCGTCGCCCGTTTCGCTTCGCATGCTGCTCATCTTGTCGCATCGCGATTACAGGTCAGTCACACGAGGAAATCACGGCCCACCGGTCCACCCTTCAGTTGGCTCAGCCGGCTCTCGACCGCACGTGAGGTCAACGACCCGAAGGTCACTCTTGTTCCAGAGCGCCAGTCATCACCCCGAGCCACAAGCACGGCTCATCAAAGGGGTTAAGCCCGGGCTAAGCCACCGATGCCGCGTCCCGTTCTGAACAATCGTGTCGCCGGGGCCGAGCACCTTCGTCGCTCCGTCATCGAGTTCAAGCACGACGCGACCCGACACGATCATCCCGAAATCCATCGTGGCGCTGGTGTGCATGCCCGGTGTTTCCGGCTCCATGTGCTCGACCAGGCCAGGCAGCTTTTCCTGGATCTCACGTAGAGCGGCGGCTGGGTCATCGGCCATGGGGGCTGAGTCGGGCGGCTTGCGGACGAACCCAAAACGACTGCCCCCAACTTCTGGGAAGAAGCTGGAGAGCGCAGCCGGCCCTGACCCGTCGCTGGGGAAGTGCGGCGTCTCGTCGCATGCCCACATCACCCACGTGCCAGCCGCGACTGGCGCCACCATTTCGTCTGAAGCAAAACCGAATTGCCGCTGTCATCGTGGCCCGTGACCACGCGTCGAATCTCCATGCCCACGAGCATGTCAGGTCCTGGCCTGGAACTGCGCCGCTTCCGGACAGGTCACCACCCCGAAGTGCTGGCCAGGGGCACGCAAGCCGCTCGGCGGATGACGTTGCCGACCCGCTCTGTAGAGGCATTCCGATCGGTCAATCGGCTCGTCAGGCCCAACGCGATAATCCCGAACCCCAAGGCTCCGACCCGCGCCGCATCGCCGGCAGGGAGGATGTTTGAGGTCATGGCGTCCCGAGGGCACCGCATAATCACTTCGGCTGGCTTGCTTCCCGACGTGCAAGCCTTGTAGCGCTCGACAATGACGGGGATGGCTGCTGAGGACGATCCGGCGTCGGAGAACCTCTCGTCTACGACACCAAGTCCGGATGGTGGCATCCCGTGCTCGGTGATCTCGAGTTGCCCGACGGTTGGGAGTTCTTGGCGTCCGGAGATGCGTTCATCACCCGGCGGGTGAAAGCCGACGGCGTGTACTGGAACGCATGGAAGCCCAGGAACCGACGTGGCGGCCATCGACGGCGGCTTGGTCTACTCGCCCCGAGTGCTGCGATCGCGACCGCTCGCGACGATGCGTTCGCGACAGCCGAGCGGCGCGCCGCCGCGCGAGTCGCCAGCACCCGTCATCGAGATCGAGTCGAGGCCAACCACCGGCGCGAACTGCGTGAAGCGGTCTACCGGTGGCTTGCGCTCCCACCTGCACACGCCGACCTCGCGTCACAGATCGCCGACAGCGCCACCGCCCAAGCAACCGTTGTCGGCGGCGGACGCGTCGCTCGAACCAGGACGCTCAACATCGAAGAGCGCGCCGCACTTGCCGCACGGGCCTACATCCGCCACCACTACACCGACTACGACGATCGGCTCGACGCCGCGACCGGTTCGCTCGCGGACGACATCGATACCGATGAATATCGAGGGATCAAGCGGGCGGCCCAGGACGCTGTCGAGGCATTCCTCGCAGTGCACCGGCATCACGGCGCAACCGGTGGCAACACGACCTGATGATCTTCGGGTTGGCGTCGAGCGACTCTCGTCTGCAGCGGTGAGCGCTGAGACGCATCAGTCCTGGCAGATCAACGGAAATAGGAACCTCGCCCGCGTTCTCGTCAGCGCTCGTAGGCGGGCGTGTGTTGGAGTCGTGTTCGCGTTGTGTTCGCGCTAGCGATGGTTCAGTTGGCACCTTCAGTTCCTGCTCGTGCGTGGTCGACGAATGTCGGGAGGGACGCCGAAAGCCGATCGAGGAGAGCGTCGGGCGTCATCGTTGGGCGGGCGCGTCGTACGGCGATAGCTGCAAGAGCAGCCGCCACCGCGGCGGGTTCGGCGTCGAGGATCATCGTGGCGAAGGCGTCTGGGTGGATGGCTTCGATCCCGTATGGCTCGCACTTCTCGTTCGGAAAGTCGCGCAGGTTGAACGTGATGATGGAGTCGGCCTCGACGTGGACAGCGAGCGCCAGCACGTGCCGGTCGTGCTCGACGATCGGCATCGAGGCGATGAGCGGCACGGGCGCCTCGTCGAGCGCGCCGGGCAAGGCCCGGTTCATCCGCTCGATGCGGTACGCGATCGCAGCCGAGTCGAGGTCGGCGCGTCGGGCGAGGTTCCGGCGAACCTCGGCGAGGATCGACTCGGACCAGTGCAGACGAACGAGCCGATGAACGGCAAGCGTAAGGAGAAGATCGGTCAGCTCGATCGAGTACAGGACATTGGCATCGACGACGCCGACGCGCCGAGGTCTCACTGTCAGTCGTACAGGCCGAGTTTTTCGGCCTGACGCGTCATCTCGTCGAGTGCCTCGCGGGCTCTGAGGTCCTGTTCGTCGCGATAGGTGAGGACGTCGATGAGTTTGAGGCGGCGGTGCGTGCCGACCATGCGGTGTGGGAACTCACCTCGATCGAGCAGCTTGATCAGGTGGGGGCGGCTGACGTTCAAGAGTTCGGCGGCTTCGACGGTAGTGAGTTCCGCGTGCAGCGGCGCAACGCTCACCCCATTACCCGCTCGCAGTTGCTCGACGACTGCTTCGAGCACTCCGACGAGTTGTTGTGGAATGTCGACGGTGGTGCCATCGACGGCTACCAATCGTGCCGTCGAACCGCTGCGCGCCAGCGCACGCTCGATCAGTTCGAGGTCTCGGCCCTCGACCGAGCCGGGTCGAATCTCCGCAGCAATCGTCATGCTGAATGTCTAGCACGCAAATGCAATAAGTGCAACAGGCTGGCGGCGTGATGTGTCCTCGGTTGGCATCTGTGCCACGGGTACTGATGCCGTGCTTCCACCGAAGAGCGCTGAGCCGTAGCTTTGCACCGTGACGCAATCCTCGACACCGAAAGCCCCGACGAAGTCGGAGACTGCGCTCGGATCGCTGACGGCAGACGAGCGCAGCTGCGTGCTCCGCGAGTTGCTCGTGGCACATCCCGAATTACAGGACCAAGCCGAGCGCGTTGCGAGCGGACTGCTGACGACGGTCTCGGTCGAGCAGGTCGCGGCCGACGTGGAGTCTGTGTTGGCCTGGATCTCGTTGGACGCGCTTGCTGCTCGTGCGGGCCGGGTTTGGGGCCGCGGCTACGTACATGAGAGCGAGGCGGCATGGGAGCTCGTCGACGAAGCGATCGCGCCGTTCCGATTGGATCTCGATCGGCGGGCCGCTCTCGGGCTGCTTGACGCAGCGGCGGACCTGGCAGTCGGGATCGTCGCCGGGCTCTATCGGGTACGCGCTCCCGAGATGGGAACGGTGTTGGCCTACGCCGGCGACGACACGCAGATGGAGGTCGCAGCGGAGATCCTCGACCGCGCTGCCGAGCTCGGCGTCACGGTACCCGACGATGACGCCGCCGCTCATTGGCCCCGATGGTCCGACCTGCGGTGACCACACGCGCACGATGAGCGACGGCACCGGCCATGCACACTCGGACGACGACCTCATCGCCGAGGTGGAGGAGCTTCGGGCCGAGAACGCTCGACTCCGTGGTCTGCTCGGTCTCGACGAACGGCCCGACGACGGTCACACGCGAGCGTGGGCACCGACGCTGCTCACCGCACCAGCCGATCAGACGAACGTGGATGCCTCCTCGACGGCTGCCGACAAGCTCGCATTGTTGTGGTCTTTGTTTGGAGCCCGCACCGACGTCTACGCCCAGCGGTGGGAAAGCGCGTCAAGCGGCAAGTCCGGCTGGTCGCCGGCGACGAAGGACCGCTGGGCGAAGGGCAGATCTCCGAGGAGGTACCTGCCGCTGACCGACGACGTGTTCATTTCCCACCTGCGCGGCGACGAGACGATCGGAATTTATCCGTTGCTCCGCAACGACACCTGCGCTCTGCTGGCGTGCGACTTCGACAAGGGTACGTGGGCGCTCGATTCGCTCGCCTACCTCGACGCATGCCACCGCAACGCTGTACCAGCTGCACTCGAGCGTTCCCGCTCTGGGAACGGGGCGCACGTGTGGATTTTCTTCGACGCACCCGTCGCCGCATCGTCGGCCAGAACGATGGGCGCCGCACTGTTGCGCGAGGCGATGGCCGCGCGGGCCGAGCTTGATCTCGCGAGCTACGACCGCTTCTTCCCATCACAGGACTTCATGCCCAAGGCGGGCTTCGGCAACCTGATCGCCCTCCCGCTGCAAGGAGCATCCACGAAGGCGGGCACAACCGTGTTTCTCGACCCGACGACGATGGAGCCGTTGAACGACCAGTGGGCCTTCTTGTCGTCGATCGCACGCATGACGCCAGAGGCCGTGGAGTCGCTCGCCGAAACGCTGCGGCCCGTCAGCGCAGGACCGGCACTCTCGCTGGCTGAGCTGGCAAGGGCGGGAGGTCCGCCTCCGCCTCCGGCGGTGCGTGCGCGGCTCGGTTCCGAACTGTCGATCGAACGTGCCGGGCTTCCACCGGCGGTGGTTGCCGGGTTGAAGCACATCGCATCGATCGCGAACCCGGAGTTCTACGAGAAGCAGCGCCTGCGGTTCTCCACCTGGGACACTCCCCGATTCATCAGCGCCTACCGTGAGGACCTCGAATGGCTCCACCTCCCTCGAGGGCTCACCGACCAAGTTCGACAGCAGCTCGAAGCCCTCGGCAGCACCGTCGAACTCACCGACGACCGCCCAGCCCCGGCCGGGGTGAACTTTGAGTTCAACGGTGTCCTTCGGCATCAGCAGCACGCCGCGGTCGCTGATCTCGTCGACCACGAACTCGGGGTGCTCGTTGCGCCACCCGGCGCGGGCAAGACGGTCATGGCCTGCGCGGTGATCGCCCAACACGACGCACCGACCCTGATCGTGGTCGACCGCAGAGAACTCGTCGACCAATGGCGGTCGCGCCTCCACGACCACCTCGGCATCGAACCATCCGAAATCGGACAGATCGGCGGAGGTCGCAACAAACCAACCGGGATCATCGACGTGGCCATGATCCAGAGCCTGGCGCGCCGCGACGACCCGACATTCTTCGACGGCTACGGGCTGATCGTCGTCGACGAGTGCCACCACATCCCTGCTGTGTCGTTCACGACGTGTATGCGGACAGCGCGGACCCGCCGCTGGCTCGGACTCACCGCGACCCCGTACCGACGCGACAAACTCGAAGCGCTCATTGCGTTCCAGTGCGGGCCGACCCGCCACGAGATCAAACCAGCCGCGGTTGACGGAGCCGAGCTGCTCCGTCGCGAGCTGGTCGTGCACCACACCGGCACGACCGTCGCCGACGACGAAGCCGCACACATCCAAACAGTGTTCCGCCTGATCAGCGTCGACGAGGCACGTACCACTCAGATCTGCTCCGACGTCCACGATGCGTCCTCGTCGGGTCGGACGTGTCTGGTGCTCACCCAACGGACCGAACACATCGAAGCCGTCGTCGCCGCCCTCGCAACTCTCGGCGACGACGCCCTCGTCCTGCGAGGTGGGCTCGGCAAACGGGCCCGTCAGGCGGTGGCCGACCGGATCGCCGCACGCGACCCCGGCGACGGGATCATCCTCGTCGCCACCGGCTCCTACCTCGGCGAAGGTTTTGACTGGCCCGAACTCGACACACTTTTCCTCGCATTCCCGCTCGCGTTCAAAGGACGTGTCGTGCAGTACGTCGGGCGGCTGCTGCGCACCCATGAAGGCAAGCACCACGTCGAACTCCATGACTACGTCGACAGCCGCATCCCCGTCCTCGACCGCATGCACACCAAACGGCTCCCTGCGTATGCAACCCTCGGATTCGACATCCCCAAGACCCGCCGTCGTCCCCGCGCCCGTCGAACAGATGCCCCGGAGAAGAACGCTGATGCGACCTGACGACTGGCTCGAGGACCTCGATGATCCCGATTCTGGCGTCGACGAACTCGTCGCTCAGATCACCGTCGATGCCTACGGCGACGAGGGATACTGGTCGTTCCGCCAAGCCTTCGAGGACCATATCGACTTCCCGGTGGGCGCCGCCCTCGTCGGAGTAAAGGTCGCCGTGACAGAGATCAGCTTCGACGACGAACGTCGCGGCCTCACAGCCACAGTGCAACGCGAAGACCACACATCTACCGTTTCTCTTCTCGACCTCGACCTCGTCGACCATCAGCATCGCCTCGCACGACTCACCCACGCCTACCGGCACTGGCTCGGCCTCGAGCAATAGCGACTCAGAGGAACACTGGACCCGGGTCGCCAACCGAACTTCGGGTTGACGACGGCCAGATGTGTTGGCGCACCCAGCACCTTCCCGATCAGCTACCGGTTCCGCTACCGCTTCAGGAGGAACCGAACATGGGATACGTCACCAACCGCGATGGTCGCTGGTACGCCGTCAGCTACGAAGGTCTCGACCCGCTCACCGGTCGCGACCGTCGCCGATGGCACCGCGCCGATGATGAGGCCGACGCCCGTGCACGCGCCGATGCGCTGCCGTCCGCGCGACCGCCCTCGACACGCGGGGTCACCGTGTCGCGATACCTGTGCACTCGTTGGCTTCCAACCCGCCAGGACCGGCTGCGGCCGACCACTGCGTTCCGGTACGAGAAGATGAGCGACCGGTATGTGGTCCCACACATCGGTCGGGTGCCGTTGCGTAGCCTCACGGTCACTCATCTCGAAGACCTCTACGCGCACCTGCGCCGAAGCGGCCGGCACGACGGCGGCCCGCTCGCACCCAAGACCGTGTTGAACGTGCACCAGATCCTGCGCACGGCGCTCGGCGACGCCGAACGCTCAGGTCTCGTGCGCCGCAACGTCGCCCGGCTGATGGATCCGCCAGGCCACGGCGCCGCGCCCGAGCAGCGCTGCTGGAACGAACACGAACTCCGGCAATTCCTGCAGATCGCAATCGAGCACCGGCTCGGTCCAGCGATCTGGTTGGCGGCGATGACCGGAATGCGCCGTGGCGAGGTACTCGCCCTGCGCTGGTCCGACATCGACCTCGACACAGCAACCCTGTCGATCCGCCGATCGGTCAGCTGCACCGGTTACCAAGTTCACACCACACCCACCAAGACCCGCACATCGCGGCGAGCGATCGACCTCGACCAGCAAACGGTGACCGTGCTGCGCGAATGGCGACTCCACCAACTCGAAGAGCTCGTGACGGTCGCAGCGAACGAGACCGTGTTCACCCGCCCCGACGGCCAACCCGTCCACCCGCACACAATGTCGCAGACCGTCGCACGGCTCCAGCGCGCCGCAGGTGTGCCGGCGATCAGGTTGCACGATCTCCGCCACACCCACGCGACGTTGATGTTGAGGCACGGGATCCCGTTGAAGGTCGTCAGCGAGCGCCTGGGGCATTCGACGCCGGCGTTCACGATGGCCGTCTACCAACACGTGCTGCCCGGCATGCAGCGCGATGCCGCCAACACCTTCGCCCGCCTCATCGCTCCCGTCGATCCGTCGGACCCGGCAAGATGATGACGGTAGCGGGACGGTAGCGACCCCAGACGCGAAACGTCCCTGGTCAGACATCGTGTCTGACCAGGGCCTTCGGTGGCGGGGGCAGGATTTGAACCTGCGACCTTCGGGTTATGAGGAGGACACCGTCTGCGCTCGTGGGTGCTCGTCCGCATCCGTCCTGGCTACGAGCCCAAGAACGATGTTCGATGCGCCGTATCGTGTGTGCTCGTCGGTATCCGTTGGTGCTCGGAGCGTTGTACGAATGTTGTACGACCACAGGCGAGCCCGCGACGATCGTGACCGCTCGGATCGGTGCCAAGGAGTTCGCTGATCGTTTCGGCTTTGGCACAGAGTCGGAGCCCGAGATCGTCGATTGCGGCGATCGAGCCGGTCGCATCCGTGCAACGGCCGACGGTCCGGCGAACACAACCAAGTTGGCGCCGCTCAAAAGGAGTGCGATGACCTGCGGGTCCGGGTGAGCGTCGACACTTATCAGAGCTACTGCACATCCGCCGCAGGCGACGCGTCGCGTGCCGAATGATCTCATTCGCCAGCCGGAATCGCGGACGACACACCCTCGCCAACATTCGTACCAGCTCACACTCCGCCATCGACGGTAGTCGACGGGCGCCGACCGCCCACCGGGTCGGACCCGAGCCCTCCTCGGTCGGCATCACCACACCGAGGTAGGCCGGAACACCAGGCGGAGTTCGCCCGCCGTGTCACTGCTGGTGCGTTCGAAGGAACTGACCACAGCCGTGCCTGGTGGGGTGTCCGAAGGCGTCGAAGGGCCGACCAGTTTGGTCGGAATCACCAGACGTTCATCTTCTTCCAACTGAATCAAGGCCAGCAGAAACGGGGTTTCCGCTTCGACGAACGGATCATTGATCTCAATGCTGCTTGACACCTCGACGATCGTTCCCACACCTGACACCGGTTGATACGAGAGCTTGAAGGCTGCGCACCGCCGACATATCGGGCGGGGTGGATATTGATAAGAGCCGCAGGAATCGCACTGCTGCATCAGAGGTCGCCGGTGCTGGATTCCGCGAAGGATAGGTTCCGCAAGCGGATCGCCTGACGTCAACAGCGGCACGTTGAACATGATTGTTGCGTCGCGTACGTCACAGGCCTCGGAATACCGGGGCACGCTTCTCGAGGAAGGCGGCGGTGGCTTCACGGTGGTCGGTGGTCGACATTGATCGGGACATGTTCGCCGCCTCGGCATCGAGCGCCGTGCCGAGGTCGGAAGAGAGCGACCGGTTGATGTTCTCCTTCATGAGGCGTAGGGCGATGGGTGACCGAGACGCGAGATCGTGGCAGTAGTCCAAGGCCGCCGTCATGAAGTCCTCGTTCGGGAGGACGTGGTTGACCAGTCCCATGGCCAAGGCTTCGGTCGCTGACAGGCGCGGTGACGTCCAGTAGAGCTCCTTGGTCTTCGACGGGCCCACCAACTGGCTGAGGAACCACGAACCACCGAAATCGCCAGATACGCCAATGGTGGCGAACGCAGGTACCAGGATGGCCTGCTCGGCAGCGAGCCGAATATCGGCGGCGAGGGCGATCGAAAGGCCAGCTCCCGCCGCCGCGCCGGGCAGAGCCGCGACGACGGGCCTCGGCAGGTGGTGGAGGGCAAACGACACATACCTCTGCCTCTGACGGATGTACGCAATCTGATCGTCGAGACTCGCCGGTTCACCCTCGCCGGTCCCCTGCTGGTGTCGCTCGCGGAACGCCTTGACGTCACCACCCGCACAGAATGCACTTCCCGCACCCGTGACCATCACGACTCGGATCTCGGGGTCGATGGCGATCTCCGGCAGCACCCGGCTGAAGCCCATGTACATCCCCTCGGACAGGGCGTTGCGGCGTTCGGGGCGGTTGAACGTGATCACGGCCACATGATCCTCAGCGTGGGCCAGTAGGTCGTCAGTACCTGTATCGAACTCACGTGACATGTGGTGAGCATTGCAAAATCCGGAGCTTCTCCTGAACCTCAGCGAGTGTCGCACCCGGGACTTGTGGAGGCTTCGTGCGATCCAAGTGCCGAGAGCGGTTGTTTCACCAAGATTTGGTCGGCGTGTTCTCTCGTGCACCCGGATGGCCACCTCAACGGGAACCTGGAGCTTCGATCTCGTTGCGAAGTCGCTCACCCGCGAGGAGCCGATGCACATTGTCGATGAAGAGGTCCACCACCCGTTCGAAGGCCACAGGCGGCACGACGGCGCAATGCGGAGACAACCGGGCCGAGGATCGCCACAACGGATGGTCATCCGGCGGCGGCTCGACGGAGAGCACGTCGAGCGCAGCACCACCGACGTGACCGTCCTCGAGCGCCGCCAACAGATCAGGCTCGACGACGGCCGAGCCACGACCGACGTTGCAGAAGAACACGCCGCGGCGGGCAGCGCGAAAGGTGCGCTTGTCGAAGATGCCGGTCGTGGCCGGCACTTCCGGGAGGGCGCTGACCACCACGTCGGCGGTCGCCATCGCCTCACACAGATGCTCGAGCGGATACACCTCGTCAGCTCCGGCGACCGGGCGCCGCCACGATCGACGCACCACATTCATCCGCACCCCGAACGGAACCAGCCGGCGCGCCACCTCTTGGTTGATCGGGCCGTAGCCGACCAACACCACTCTGGCCCCCACGCGCGTACGCCCGGAGCGCGCTTCCCACGTCGCCGTCATCTGCTGGGCCGCCAGCTCCGGCAGGCGCTTCCAGTGCTCCAGGATTCGGGCGATGACGAACTCGGCGATCTCGGGGGCGCTCGTGCCCGCGGCGTTCGCGAGTCTGATCCCCGCGGCCTGGATCGTCGAGGCATCGAGCCACTCGGTCCCGGTTGAGATCGTCTGGATCAGCTCGAGCGACGGGCAGGACGGGACCAGCCATTCGGGGACGTCGAGCACGAGCGCTGCACATACCGCTGCGAGCCGATCGGGATCGAGCGGGGCGTCGAGATCCCGGAGGTCGATGACCTCGACCGGCAACGAGCCGGCCAGACGTTGAAAGGTCAGCGCAGCATCGGTCGGGTCGCGGTGCACGACCTTCGCCGGATATCGAATGAGTACTGCGGCTCGCTCACACATTCGGACCGTTCCCAGACAGCGCGCCGTCGAGACGTCGATTCCCGGGATGCGAGCGGCACGCGACCGATGAAGCATTCATCCGAGCACCAGCTGTGTCCCTCAGGCCGGATTCGTCGATGCGAGCCAGTCCCGCATCCCGTCGATGAAGACACCGGTGTTCTCGATCCAGGGGTAGTGGCCGGCGTCCGGTATCTCGAGATACGTCGAGTTCGGGAGGGCAGCCGCAGAGCCGCGCGGGCCGAGTTCGGGCGGAAACGTCCAATCGCGCTCTGCGCCGATGACGAGGGACGGCACCTCGAGCTCGCCCAACCGCGGAAGAAAATCGAAGTCCTCGAGCAGGTTGACCCCGACGTTGTACGCACGGTGCCGCGGCCGGCGATTCGGGAACAACGTGTCGAGCTCGTACCGGTCGGGGTGCGCGAAGTACAGCGGTAGCACGATGCGCTGCACCCGCCGCATCTCCTCGTCGTCGGGCATGGTCCGGAACAGCTCGTGACGGAGCGTGTGGATCTGCTCGGGCGTCGCGTTCGCCGAGGCGGTCTCGACCGCCCCACTCAGATCGACTCGCGATGTCGTGGCGCACAGCAGGAGTCGTTCGACCTCCTCGCGGTGCGTGAGCGCATACCGCTGCACGACGAACCCACCGAACGAGAAGCCCATCACCGACCACCGCTCGAACCCGAGTTGCTCGCGCATCGTGTGCAACTGCTCGGCCCACGGGTCGATCGTCCGGAGCGTGTCGAACCCAGCGGGCTCCTCGCTGCGGCCGTTGCCCAGCAGGTCGACATCATCACCCACTACATCGGGTGGTTCAACATCCCATCGATCGACCGCAAGGTCGCGCTGCAAGCGATGGAGGACTTCGCCACTCAGGTGATCCCCCAGCTGGACTCACATTCCGACGACACGACCGCGCAGAAGACACTCACTCGAACATAGACACATTGGTGAGCGCTCAGCTGCTTGGCCGGTAGCGACACCGTCACACCGGGCGGAGCAGGAATGGGCGGATACACGCCGGCCCAGATTTGACGTCGGGGCGCGACGCGCTTCGTCTGCGTTGGCGAGAACGCGCGGCCAAGGTCCGCCGAATGGCCGCTTCGGGTTGGCGACCCGAAGGTCAGCAAGCAAACGCTGCGCCTGCCGCCATTCGAACCGCGAAACGCCAGCGTGTGGGCCTCAGGCGCAGCGACGTACAGCCTTGTCTTGCTCGTTGACGGCCGACAGAGTGTTCTCGGTTGTTCGCGCCGTGTTCGCAAGCCAACGGAAGGAGGCCCCCTCCGATGACTCGAAAAGGGCCTCTGACCTGGTATTACGTTGGTGGCGGGGGCAGGATTTGAACCTGCGACCTTCGGGTTATGAGCCGTGGAAAGCCCATATCGATACGTGTCGATTAGTGCCGTTTCGTGCCACCTACCAGGACTTTCGCGACATTGTGGTGTCGTTTGATGCCTGTGGATAACAGCGTGTTTCGACTGGTCCGTTAGAGAAACCGTTAGACATTCTGCCCGAGGGCCGCTCCTGTCTGCCGCAGACAGATCGACGGTGTAGGCAGATCCGATGGCCCGTGCGCGTCAGATCTCGATGGTGGATGTCGTCGAGTCGATTCGGGTCGGAAACCGGTCGAACCAACCGCGCTGACCGAGCAAGACCGCAAAGGGCAGGCGCCACCGTCGTCGAGCACCGAGCTGGAGTCGCCACGGAATCGAATCGGCCTGCCCGTCAGTCGGCGCCCGCAGGCGCAGTTCGACCTCGAAGACGGGTGTCGACTCGAACCCACCGCCAACGCTCAGAGGCATCTCGTAGACCGGTTCAGACCGATCGATGTCGATGCCGAGCCAGCGGAACAGATCGGCGTTCGCCACCGACACCGGAGATCCGGAGTCCAAGACGCCCAGCATCGCTGGCAGCTCGGCGGTGACGATCAGTGGAACGACCGGACGGAGAACGGGTGTGCCGTCGACGTGGAGTGGCTCACCGAGGTCTTGATGGGGATAGACCCAGCTCGACTCCACCGCGACTCAGTCGTACTTCAGCTGAGCCCGACGAAGATCGGCTCGCCGATACCAGGTACTCGCTGGACGGTGTCGGCGGTGACCCCGAGCTGGGCCAACCGCTCCAGCAGGGGTCCGAGCTCATCCGCGTCCGCAACGACGTCGCCGGACTCGTCGACTGCTACCCACCGGCCTCGATACCGTTCGATGAGCTCGCGCTTCACGTCCTGAAGCTTACTCCTCGACGACGTCGTACTCGGATCCCTCGCCGTGAGGCGACCGTTCCTCACCGAACCTCTCGTTTGCGCTCTCAAGGACGGCCTGCGCGACTTCGACGCGGCGAATCACGTCGCGATGAGGCCGAGTCGTTCGGCAGCCTCGCGTTCGAGGCGTTGCGACGTCGGCGTCGAGACTTGACGCGCGCCCACGAGCGCCGCCTCGTAGGGGATGGTGTCGCCGAAATCGACCAATCGCCAACCGGCCTGATCGTGCGAGAGGTCGCTGACCTGTCTCGCGTTCAGCCCGTCGAGGTCGGCGAGCACCTTGTCGATCGTGGCGAGTTCGTCGTCGGAGAACACCGTGAGATCAGCGGCGCGATGCGGGACGAGACGGTGCTGTCGATATCCGAGGAACTCTTCGTCGACGAGTTCGGCGTCACCGTTCTCGATCAGCCGATCTCGAACCGGGCGCAGACGTCGCGCGGCCGGACCATGTTCGAGCTTCTGGTACTCGGCGCCGGTGATGGGAGCGCCAGTGCGTCGCACATGGGCAAAATCGGCGAAGAACAGAATCTTGTTGAGCTTGGTCGCACCCCCGGACTGGTCGCCTTCGAGACGGGAAGCCACGTACACGAGGAGCTCGGTGAACTTGCGTTCGTCGTACGTTGTCTTCATGTCCTCATCCTGACGACTGGGTGTCACATCGACTGTACCCCCGGTGCAGATCCGGGTACTCGACCGTTGCGTCGGTACGCGCCGGACCACGCAGAGGCTGCTACTGGCGGACGGTCGGGCGTCGGAACCGCTCGCGGCCGGGTCTGCGACGCCGTTCACTCGGCTCGCGGTTCCGCCGGCGGCCGAGCAGCGTCAGCCCCAGAAGATGCAGGTCGGGTCGTTGTCGATCTCCTCCAGCAGCTCGGCGACGTGTGTGCTCGGACCGCACTCCCAGTAGCGCTGGAACCGACTGTTGCGGTCGGCGTAGTACAGCGTCCACTCGCTCGCTTGCTTCGAGTAGGTCAGGCGGGCGATCGGTGACCGAGTCCACTCGGACCCGATGAGCTCGCTCCACGGCGGTCTGCATTCGAGGATCGTCAGCCCGCGCGGCGTCTCGTCGACCTCGACGCGCATCTCGTCGCGGAACTCCGCCGGCGTCTTGTCGTGCGCCCATTTGCGGACACGGTTGGCGTCGAGCTCCGGGACCATGCCGCCATCATCGCATCAGACCTGCTCGTACTTCGAACGCCAGAATCGGCTCGTGACGACAACCGATTCCGTCAGCACACCCCGATCGATATCGCTCATTTTCGAAACGATTGTTTCATTTGTGCGGTGTATGTGGATGCGCGAGCTGGCGCGTCATCAGCCGTCGAGCGACTGCCGCACCCAGGCGATGGCTTTGGACAGTTCATGGCCGAGGTCGGCATCGGCTCTCGAGCGATAGGCGTCGATAGCGACGATTCGTTCGCTGCCGTTGCGTTGGGCGATGGCGAGGTGGACCGGGTAGAGGAACTGCGTCGATGTTCCTGTCGTGGGCACCTGCCAGTCGGGGACGCCGAGTTTCGCCATTTGGCCCCGGTACTTTGCCTTGGCGTCATCGGAGGTGACCTTGTCGAACTTCGCCACGACAGCGTCGAGGTGCTTGGCAGGTTCGACGACCTTCAGCTTCGGTTCGATTCGGGGGCCATCGAGTCGCACCGCCGTCCGCTCCGCCTCGGTGTCAAGCCGGGTGACGAACGTGCCGCCGATCAGGTCGTAGACGGCCCACATCTGGGACGTCGCTGTCTTTCGCCGCACGATGCCCACCTCCATGAGGGTGAGCTGCACGACCGAGACTGGTATCCAGGCATCGCCGGAATGGACGACCTCTTCCTTGCCGAAGCCCAAGCGCCCACCGGTCTCTTTCTCGACGAGTTGCCGAGCCGCGTCGGCAGCGAGTAAGCGGGGGAACCCGACTTCTTCGACCATCGGCCGGTTCTGAAGACCAAGAACTGAGACCTTGCCGAGATGCGGCTCGATCTCGTCGGGCCCCCAGACAACGATGCCCAGCTCCTTCGCGGCAGAAAGCGCGCCGGGGCGGGCACCGTTCAGCGAGACGACGACACCGTGCCCAAGCCCGAGGTCGCGGCGGGCATAGTCAAACTTGGCGACGACGTCCTTCTCGATTGGATTTGCCCAGGCCTTGCACTCGACAGCGACGGTCAGGGTGAGTAGCTCGTCCGTCTTCTCGGCGAGCACGTCGATCTCGTGGGTGCTGCCGCTGCGACCCTCCCGGACGACGTTGGTTTGCACCTGATAGCCAGCCGCAGCGAACACGGCAGCGATCTTCTGCTCGAGCTCGATCCCCTTCTGCAGATCCGTTCGCGCCGACCGCTTCGGCGCGGGCGGAGCGGCGCTGACGTGTGGCACGACGTCCACGCTGAGCTGCCCATCTACCGGCCGGCACGACGTGCAAGTAACCGCCTTCGCCTGGGGGTCGTACCACGCTTGTACGCGCTGCTCGATACGGGTCCCGCAGGACGCGCAGTTCCCGGCGTACCGCAACGGCATCAGTTTCATCGCTACCTCTCGCGCCATTCCGGTCCAGGAGTAGCGACTGCGTTGCTCGCACGACAAGCTTCCAGGTCGGCCTTGCGTCGGAGCATCAGAAGCCGTAGTTGTCGTGCGCCAGCGTCGCGAGCTCGGTCAGCAGGCCACGATTGTGTGTGATGTCTTCCTCGGTGACCTGCATCCTGTAACGCCCCCAACGGTTGCTGTAGACGAGAACCTCGATTCCGGCATCCTCGAGTCGCTGGCTCAGCTCGTCGGACCGCGGGATCTTGAACTCCACGATGACGTGACTGCGGCGAGGGCGAAATTGGACGAAGTTGGTGGCGAGGCCGCTTCGCGAGAGCCCGATGTAGTTCTTGTTGTACTTGAGTGAAACTGCTGGATCCACCTCCGTGATGATGGACAGGAGTTCGTCGGTGAGTCCAAGGGTCTTCGGCGACGCCTTCGCTTCCCAGTAGGCACGATCGCGTGGTTCCTCTGCAACGTCCTCATCGTCACCCAACACCATCCGATCGAGCACGGTCGTACAGACGAGCGTCATCGCCTCGTTCATCTCGATGGCCTGAACTTGAACCGCAACGATCGGGATGAATCCGTTGAAGAGCGATATCACGTTGAAGAACCGTGCAGTGATCTCCTCGGCCACGATCACGCCGACGTGGTCGTACTGCGGATAGCGCTTGCGCTCCAGATCCCAGTACTCGATCGTCCGGATGATGTGCGACTCATCGGTTGCTCCCAGCTGCACCTCGACCTCGTACCGGGTATTCGTGTCGGCGTCGAAGAGCAGCATGTCCAGGCGGCCCGCGTGGGGTTGCTGGCGCTCCAAGTCCTTGACGTCGAGGTCACCAAGCCCGAGGATCGTCGGGTCGTCGGCGATGCGGCTCTGCAACCACTTCTCGTTCAGGTGCGGGTGACCCTTGAGTGCGACCCTCTTGTGCGCCATGTAGTTCGCCGCGTCCATAGTCGTTGAACGTACAAGAGCGCTGACGGTTACGTACGTGCCCAACAGGCCCACGACTACTCTGGCTCTACTCCCCTGGGACTGGACGGCGTGGACAAGACGGCACTGAGCGAATCGGACATTTGTGATCGGTACATCACTCCGGCGTTGGAGCGCGCCGGGTGGGCGACCGAGCACTGGCGCCGGGAGTTCGGGTTCACCGACGGGAAGATGATCGTCCGGGGCAAGCTCGTCGCTCGCGGCAAGGCCCGGCGCGCCGACTACCTGCTCTTCCACAAGCCGAACATCCCGATCGCGGTGATCGAGGCGAAGGACAACAAGCACTCCGTCCGCGCCGGCATGCAGCAGGCGCTCGACTACGCCGAGCGGCTCGACGTGCCGTTCGTGTTCTCGTCGAACGGCGACGGGTTCGTCCTCCACGACAAGACCGGCACCTACCCGGCGACCGAGATGAACCTCTCGCTCGACGACTTCCCCACCCGGGCCGAGCTGTGGCGGCGCTACAAGATCTGGCGGGGCATCGAGGACGACATCGAGGAGCTCGTCACCTCACCGAACCACAGCGAGATCGGCGGCAAGACGCCCCGCTACTACCAGCAGCTCGCGATCAACCGCACGATCGAGGCCGTGGCCAAGGGCCAGGACCGGGTCCTGCTCGTGATGGCGACCGGCACCGGCAAGACGTACACGGCGTTCAACATCATCTGGCGGCTCTGGAAGAGCGGCCAGGCCAAGCGGGTGCTGTTCCTCGCCGACCGCAACATCCTCGTCGACCAGACGATCGTCAACGACTTCAAGCCGTTCGGCGAGGCGATGACGAAGCTCACCCGCAAGCTCGTCGACCGGGGCAGCGGCCGGGTCGACCAGTCGTACGAGATCTACCTCTCGCTCTACCAGGCGATCATGGGCGACGAGGAGCACGAGGCGATCTACGACAAGTTCCCCCGCGACTTCTTCGACCTCATCGTGATCGACGAGTGCCACCGCGGCAGCGCCCGCGAGGACTCGGCGTGGCGCGAGATCCTCGACTACTTCGACTCCGCCACCCAGCTCGGCATGACGGCCACGCCGAAGGAGACGAAGTACGTCTCGAACATCCACTACTTCGGCGACCCGGTCTACACCTACTCGCTCAAGCAGGGCATCGAGGACGGCTTCCTCGCCCCGTTCAAGGTGATCCGCATCGACCTCGACAAGGACGTGCTCGGCTGGCGGCCCGAGAAGGGCGAGGTCGACGACCTCGGCTACGACATCCCCGACCGCATCTACAACCAGCTCGACTTCGACCGCGACATCACGTTCCCCGGCCGCACGAAGATGGTCGCCGAGCGGATCGCCTCGCACATGCACGCCGAGAACCCGATGTACAAGGCGATCGTGTTCTGCGAGGACATCGACCACGCCGAGCGGATGCGCGAGGCACTGGTCAACGTCCCCGAGAACGGGCCACTGGTCGCGAAGGACCATCGCTACGTGATGCGGATCACCGGCGACGAGATGGAGGGCAAGGCGCAGCTCGACAACTTCATCGACCCGAAGCAGCCGTACCCGGTGATCGCCACGACGTCGAAGCTGATGACGACCGGCGTCGACGCGCAGACGTGCCACCTGATCGTGCTCGACCAGCGCATCAAGTCGCTCTCCGAGTTCAAGCAGATCATCGGCCGCGGCACGCGGCTGCGCACCGACTACGAGAAGTTCTTCTTCACGATCCTCGACTTCCGCAAGGCGACCGAGCTGTTCGCCGATCCCGACTGGGACGGCCCACCGCTCCAGGACGACGCCTTCGACGCCAACCCGCCACCGCCGGCCGAGCCGGACGAGGACGACGTGTTCGACCCGGACGTCATCGAGGACGTCCTCGTCGACCCCGACCCGATCGAGGACGACTACTTCGGCGACGAGCCCGACCGGCGCAAGTACGTCGTGAGCGGCGTGACGTTCAGCGTGCTCGCCGAGCGCGTCCAGTACTACGACAAGGACGGCAAGCTCGTCACCGAGTCGCTGCACGACTACACCCGCCGCACCGTGCACGAGGAGTTCACCTCGCTCGACGACTTCGTGAAGCGCTGGACCGAGACCGACCGCAAGCAGGCGATCGTCGACGAGCTGCTCGAGAAGGGCGTGCTGATCGACGCGCTCGAAGACAACGTCAGCCACGACATGGACGCCTTCGACCTGATCTGCCACGTCGCCTTCGACCAGCCGCCGCTCACCCGGCGCGAGCGCGCCGACAACGTCCGCAAGCGCGACGTGTTCACGAAGTACGGCGACACCGCCCGTGCCGTGCTCGACGCGCTGCTCGACAAGTACGCCGATCAGGGCATCGACGCCATCGAGGACGTCACCGTGCTCAAGGTCGACCCGATCGCCCGGCTCGGCACCACCACCGAACTCGTGAAGAGCTTCGGCGGCCGCACCGAGTACACAGAAGCCGTACGCGAGCTCGAAGCCGAGCTCTACAAGAACGCCAACTGACCCCGAAGGACCCCACCGAGTGTCGCTCTCCACCACGATCAAGTCGCTGCAAGACATCATGCGCAAGGACGCAGGTGTCGACGGCGACGCCCAGCGCATCGGCCAGCTCGGCTGGCTGCTGTTCTTCAAGATCTACAGCGACCTCGAACTCGAAGCGGCGATCGAGAACGAGCACTACGTCTCCCCGATCCCGAAGGGCCTCCACTGGTCGGAGTGGGCCGACCAGGACGCGCTCGGCAAGGACGCCCCCACCGGCGAGGCGCTGATCGACCTCGTCGAGAACCAGCTCTTCCCCACGCTGAAGGAGCTCGACCTCGACTCGATGACCGGCAAGACCCGCGAGCGCGGCGCGCTGCTGCGCGGCGTGTTCGAGGACGCCTTCAACTACATGAAGAACGGCACCTTGCTCCGCCAGGTGATCAACAAGCTCAACGCCGACATCGACTTCAACCAGTCGTCGACCCGGCACCTGTTCGGCGACATCTACGAGCAGATCCTCAAGGACCTCCAGGGCGCCGGCAACGCCGGCGAGTTCTACACGCCGCGCGCCGCCACCCAGTTCGCCGTCCAGATGATCGACCCGCAACTCGGCGAGACCATCCTCGACCCGGCCTGCGGCACCGGCGGCTTCCTCACCCACGCCTACTCCCACGTGCAGCAGCACGTGAAGACGCCCGACGAGCTCGAACTGCTCAAGCAGAGCATCAACGGCGTGGAGAAGAAGTCGCTGCCGCACCTGCTGTGCGTGACCAACATGATGATCCACGGCATCGAGGTGCCGAGCAACGTCCGCCACGACAACACCCTCGCCCGCCCGCTGCGCGACTACGGCAAGGCCGACCAGGTCGACATCATCCTCACCAATCCACCGTTCGGCGGGATGGAGGAGGACGGGATCGAGAGCAACTTCCCCGCCGAGTTCCGCACCCGCGAGACCGCCGACCTCTTCCTCGTGCTCGTGATGGAGCTGCTCAAGGACGGCGGCCGGGCCGCGATCGTGCTGCCCGACGGGACGCTCTTCGGCGAGGGCATCAAGACCCGGATCAAGAAGAAGCTGCTCGACGAGTGCAACCTCCACACGATCGTCCGCCTCCCGAACGGCGTGTTCGCCCCGTACACGAGCATCAAGACGAACATCCTGTTCTTCACGAAGGGCGAGCCGACCAAGGAGGTCTGGTACTACGAGCACCCCTACCCCGACGGCTACAAGAGCTACTCGAAGACCAAGCCGATGCGGATCGAGGAGTTCGAGCCCGAGAAGGCGTGGTGGACGGATCGGGAGGAGAGCGAGCGAGCCTGGCGTGTCTCCGTCGACGACATCGCGGCCTCCGGCTACAACCTCGACATCAAGAACCCGAACACGGTCGACGAGGGCCACGAGGACCCTGACGTCCTGCTCGCTCGCTACGCCGAAGCGGTGGAGCAGGTCCGGGCCGCGCAGGAGGCGCTCAAGGCGAGCCTCGCCGAATCGCTCGGCGACGCCTGATGGACGCGCAGACCTTCCTCGACAACTTCGGCACGATCGCCGACGCACCGCGGCGGCGTCGATCGGCTTCGTGAGCTGGTTCTCGATCTCGCGCTCGCAGGCAGGCTTGTCCAAGCCGACCGAGACCATGGGCCAGTCGACAGGAGTTGGCCAGTCGGCCGACGCTCGCTGAGCGATCGTGATCGGGCATCAAGAGTGCGAGCTCATCGAACGCCGAGCTGGTACTCGCCCACCGGCTTTCCGGACGCTGCGTACCGCGTGACGTGGCCGGCGGCACGGCTTGGACCTCGCTCGAAGCGGCACGAGTCGGCAGGCCGGATTCGAGTCATCGCCGGCAGATTCGAAGGTACGCAACCGGCGAGTGGGTCCGACATCCGCGATCATCAGCCGAGCGAGACTGAGCGCTGCGCGATGGTGACTGCTCGAGATGATCCGACGTCGACGCGGCGATGCCTGTCGTCGGCAATGGCGGCGATCAACAGCCGTGGCAAGCACACCTCAACCCGCGCGTTTCTGGCTCGTCGTCTCCGTCAACGAGACCGAGCGCCAGTCGCGACTGGGCCCTGCGAACTGGCAGATGCAGGCTGCATGCGCCGCTCACGCGCTCAGCTTGAATCGTCAAGGACATTCGCGCAGTTCGACAGTACCCGTGCCACCGATCGCAGAGCAGGAACGCATCGTGGCGAAGGTCGACGAACTCATGCAGCTCTGCGACGACCTCGAAGCCCGCCAGCAAGCCCGCCACCACGTCACCACCCGCCTGCGCGCCTCGTCCCTCGACGCCCTCACGAACGCCGAGACCGACGACGACCTCCACACCGCCTGGTCCCGAATCCACACCAACTGGGAAGCCCTCACCGACCACCCCGACAGCATCGACGCCCTCCGGCGGTCGATCCTGCAACTGGCGATGAGCGGCCGCCTCGTAGCTCAAGATCCAAACGATGAGTCCGCGACGGAGCTGATCGCTCGGATCGCGTTGGAGCACCTCGACGCCCGTCCGAAACCGAGAAAGCGGGGAGCGCTTCCGCCGCAACTGCCCAACGGCCATGAGAACTCGCAGCGCTTGGCCCCCGGGATGGACTTGGGCTCGATTCGGCGACGTGGCCCAGATCGCCTCGAATCTTGTCGATCCCGCTCTTCATGGGGACGAGCCCCACGTCGCTCCTGACAGCATCGAGAAGCGAACTGGAAGGTTGCTTCTTCCAGTTCGCTCGATTCGGGAAGACGGTGTAGCGAGCAGCAAGCACAAGTTTCGAGCCGGCCAGATCCTCTACTCCAAGATCCGCGCCCAACCTGTCAAAGGCAGTCATTGTTGACTTCGAGGGGCTGTGCAGCGCGGACATGTACCCAATCGAAGCCTGGATCAACCGACGGTATCTTCACGCATACATCCTCTCCGACGGGTTCATTCAGCAGGTCACTCGCGAGGACAATCGGTTGGCCATGCCGAAGGTCAATCAGAGCCAGCTTGCTCAGGTGCTGGTGCCGGTCCCCCCGCTCAGGGAGCAGGGCCGCATCGTTGAGATGATCGACGTATTCATGGAGCGCTGTGAGCGTCTTGAGACAAGCCTTGGACGGAGGGCTCTTCTTCAGGACTGTTTGGCCGGAGCATTGTGTAACCACGTCGTTCAATCCTTCTGACCGCGAGCGCCACGAGCGACAGGACCTGGTTGGGATTGAACGGCCCGCACGCTCAAATCCCAAGTTCGACCGTCGACGCGCGCATGGCACAGAACTGGCTGGGCACAGGGACCTCGTCGACCCTGGCCTCAGTCGCCTCGAGGCTCGCGGAATAGGCGGACCGCACGAGCCGGTCGGGAGCCGGCCCAGATCCTTGGTCGAGATCGAAGGCGGCCTGATGCTGCTTAAGGGCGCCCGCAGCGCGGTCCCACGCGGCGGCTTCCTTGCTCGTCCGAGGGCGTTGGCCGAGCATGTCGACGATCGATGACGGTTGTTCGAGGCGGGCGATCCTCGTGCGAACTCTCAAGTCGTGGGCGAGGCGGTCGTCGATGTCTGTGACGACGGCGTTGGCTTGCATCCGGCCGCTGAGGATCTTCGTCGTTTCTGCTTCCACCGCCGAGAGGTGTGCGAGAGCTGACTCCGCCTCTTCGATCTTGCGCTCGGCGTTCCGGGCGATCTCGGGCTGGCGTTGGAGCTCGCGGTTCGCTGCTTCGATGTCGGCTTCATGCTTGCGGCGACGAAGGGGTCGGTCGTAGTTCTCGAGGACTGATTCGGCTCGCCGGTACTCGGCCTCCGCCTTGGCGATCGTCTGCTTGGCGTCCGCGATCTGTTGCTCAGCCATGCGGCGCTCGGCCGGGATCTGCTTGCTGATCCGTTCGGCATCTTCGAGGCTGGCGAGGATCTCGTGGCGTTGTTCCATCAGATCGCGGAGCACCGAGCCGTCGAGCAGGCCGGGACGGTGGCGCGCGGTCTCGTTCAGCTCTGCGTGGCGGACGGTCGCCGGCTGGTCGATCCAATCGGTCGACATGCATTGGACGAAGACGTCGACGGCGGTCTCTTCGCCGGCCACACCGAAGAATGCTTCGTTGATCTCGCAGCCTCGGGACATCGCGACATAGAGGTTGCGTACGTCGGTCGCTCGGTCGGCGAACAGCAGGCCGCCTTGCACGTTGCGGCCTTGACCGCCCACGCCTGTCCGGGCATAGGCCAACTCGACGTGATCGCTGACGTACTCCGCGGGGAGGTGGACGGTGCCCGATTTGCCGGTCGCGGAGAGCGAGCCGTCGCGGTGGATGGCGTCGATCGTCCACACGGCTCGGTTGCGGACCATGTCGTCGCGGTCGGTGAGGAGCCGACGATTGTTCTGTCTTGTGGCGATCTCGTCGCCGACGTAGAGGCGATAGGGGCCGACATCGACGGATCGTCCATTGGCATCGACCTCGCCAGCTTGGATGCGGATGCGTTGGCATCGTTCGTTGAGGCGCTCGGTCGCTTCGTTGGTCGGAGTCATCAGCAGCTCGCGCTTTCCCGCCTCCCGAAGCTCGTGCCAACGGCGGGCCGCGGCGCGTTCCATCTGGGGAATGGTGCCGGCGTGGAGGCGGTGGTGGGCGTCGTAGATCTCGGCGACGCTGACGTCGCCGCGTCGGAGTCGCAGGCTTGCCTCTCGTTCCCATTCGTGTTCGAAGCGGTGGACCTGGTCGAGCTCGATCGCGCCGAACGTGTCGACCATCAGACCGAACATGCCGCCGCGGCCGACGGCGGAGAACTGGAGTGGGTCGCCGACGAGTGCGAGTCGCCAGCCACGGGTGTCGGCGAGGTCGGCCAGTTCGGCGAGCTTGTCGGTGGGGAGCATCCCGGCTTCGTCGACGATCACGGTGGCGCCGACGGGGAGGTCGTAGCGATGATCGGGTGGTCGGCTGAGGGTGTGCTCGATGAGCAGCTTGTGGATCGTGTCGGCAGTAACGCCGGTCTCCTCCGACAACACGTCGGCGGCGGTCGCCGACGGTGCGACGCCGAACACGGCGCGGCCCAAAACGCGGAGCTGCTCGACGGCCGGGCGGAGCGCGGTGGTCTTGCCAGTGCCAGCGGGGCCGACGACGAGGACGAGGTCGGCGTGTCCGGCGACCGCGCACGCGGCATCGGCTTGCGGCAGTGTCAGGTCGACGTCGCTCTTGTCGACGGCGGCGGGTTCGTCGGGGCCGTCATGCTCGAAGCGGTGGTCGGCCCACTCAATGAGAGATCGTTCCTGGTCGAGGATCTCCTGGGTGGTGAGGGCGCGGTCGATGGCTGATTCGGTGACCGGGCGACCGTCGCGTCGCAGCAGAGCGCCCGGTGGGATCGGCTTGGAGATGTCGACGCATCGCTCCGCTGCGACGCGACCGGCCAGCTCGTCGGACCACCGGACGACGGTTTCGGCGTCTTCGGCCGCATCGGTCTGGCACAACGCCGCGACCTCGCGGACGAGCTCGGTCGGGCGCCACGACGACTGCCGTTCGGCGATCGACTCGATCGCCCACCGACTGATGAGTGGATCGAGATCGCGATCGATCGCACCTCGGTAGAAGGCCTGGTCGACCGTGTCCTCGATCACGTGACTCGGTTCCATCCCGAGGGCTCGGGCCTGTTCGCGCCAGCCCTCGTGGAGGCTGCTGGCGTCGACCGATTTCTCCTTCCGGGGTCGACTGTCGACGGCGGCTTCTCGAGCGATCCGCCACCGCTCGCGTGGTGTGGGCTCGCGGCCCATCGTGTCGACGAAGCGGTCGAGCTTCTCGTCGACGCGGCGACGCATCTGAGCGGTACGGATCGAGAACTCGGCGAGCAGCTCGTCGGGGACGTCACGGATCTCGGCGATGCCATTCTCCGGTGTGTTCCAGACGACGCCGAGGCGCTGGGCCAGCTCGGCTCGTAGACCGGCGTGGTAGAGCGCCGACAGGGTGCGCTGGTCGCCTTTGATGAGGCGGGCGTCGAGGGCGAGCCATCGGCCGTCAGGTGACTTCACACGGTTGGCGATCACGAGGTGGGTGTGGAGCTGCGGGTCGAGCGCCCGGCTGGTGTGCTGACGGAACATGGCGGCGACAATTCCCTCGGCGTCGACGACGGCGACCTCGCCGCCGATCCGGTAGCGGGTGTGGGCGTGCCGCTCGATCCATCCGGCGAGCGCGGTGACCGCTGCGTCGTGGGCGTCGAGCACCTCGCGGCGGACGTCGTCGTCGCCGAGGGCGAACAGGATCGAGACCGACTTCGGCGCGGAGGCGGTGACGTCGAAGCCGCGGACCGACTCGTCGTTGTAGCGGCGTCCGAGATGTCGGTCGGGGTGCTGCGGGTCCATGCCGGCGATCAGCGCCAGGAACGCGTCGTCGTCGACCTCGCCCGACAGGCCGAGCATCGGTGCGCCGTCGCCGAGCCACATGCCGCGGGGCTCGCCGGACTGGAGGTAGTAGTTCGGCAGCTGCTCGACGTAGTAGGCGCCGGCGTCGCAACCCTTGAGCGTCGAAACCCGGACGGTCACCTCCCGACTCCAGTTCCCGGGATGTCTGTGCACTCGTCTGTCCTTGAAGGGTCGTGAGGTCCGATGGGGTGGGTTTGGAGCATGGCGACCTACAGCGGGAACAGCCGGGGCTGGGTGTCGGGCGGCGGTTCGGACGACTTCGAGCGCGTGCGACGGGTCGGCTTCGCGGGTGGAGGCTCGGGGATGTCGTGGTATCCGGGGATCGGCCAGGTGATGGAGTGGCCGATGTAGTCCTCGAGCTTGTGGCGCGGGATGCGGAACTGCTTGTCGATGCGCTCGGCCGGGATGCCTTCCTCGCCGTTCGTGGCGATGAACTGACGGACGCCCTTGTACGCCTTCCCGCGGCTGATGCGCAGGAACCCGGCCGCCTCGTCGACGGTGAGGAGGTCGGGCGGCTCCTTGGGGACGTACTCAATTCGTCGTGTCATGGTCCTTCACCAACACATGCCTCTGAAATCGCGGATCTGTGACATGAACGACCCTCCAAGCGGCGATTCGCTACATCCCTGCGGCAGGAATCCGTCGCTGGCGCGGCCGGCTGTTCATCACGACACCCCACCCGAGGGCTGCTCGTTACACACCCGTCTTCCTCAGCGGGGTCGGAGACGTCGGGCCGGACGGCCCTCTTGCACGCGGGTGTATGTTCGTCACATGGCGCGCGCCTCGTCGCCCGCGAGCGCCAGGGTCGCGACGTGATCCACGTCGACCTGGCGATGACGAACCGTCAGCGGTGCCGAGCCAGTCGGGCGTACCAAACGACACCAACCGTCACCAATCGACAGAGGACGGCACCATGAGGGGACATCTCGTCCAGCGTGGCGCGGCGGTACTACGCGGTCGTGTACGAGGGCATCGACCCGGCAACCGGCAAGGAACGCCACCGCTGGTATCCCGCCGGCACGACGCGCAAGGGCGCCGAGAAGGTGCTCGGCGATCTCGTCAAGCGCGTGCACGACGGCGACTACCGAGCGCCCGAACGGATCACGCTCGGCGACTACCTCGTCGAGCGCTGGCTGCCGACGAAGAAGGCGCAGCTGCGCCCGTCGACGTACGCCTCGTACAAGAACAACGTCGAGATCCACATCAAGCCACGGATCGGTTCGATCCCGCTCCAGAAGCTGCAGCCCGAGGACCTCGACACGTTCTACGCCCAGCTCCTGATCGACGGGAAGCGCAACGGTGTCGGCGGTGGTCTCGCGCCGAAGTCGGTGCGGATCATCCACGGCATCATCCGCAAGGCACTCGCCGACGCGAACCGCAAGGGCACCGTCACCCGCAACGTCGCCGACCTCGCCGACCCTCCGAAGGTGCGCGTCGGTGGATCGAGGGCGATGACCGTCTGGTCAGCCGAAGAGCTCCGCCAGTTCCTCGCCGGCATCGAAGGCAGCGAGTGGTACGCCCCGATCTTCCTCGCCGCCAACACCGGCATGCGTCGGGGCGAAGTGCTCGGCCTGCCATGGCGCAACGTGGACCTCGACGCCGGCCGGCTCGTCGTCGACCAGCAGATCCTCTCGGTCGAGTACGGCGCCCAGGTCGCCGACGTGAAGACGACCAACAGCCGGCGCACCATCAACCTCGACGGGCGCACCGTCGCCGTGCTGAAGGCGTGGCGACGTCAACAACTCGAGCAACGGCTCAGCACCGGCCAACGCGACGAGGACGACTTCGTCTTCACCCGCCCCGACGGCAAGCCGATCCACCCCGACTTCTTCTCCCAGTCGTGGGCGAAGCTCGTCCGGGAGAGCGGCCTGCGCCGGATCCGCCTCCACGACCTCCGCCACACCCACGCCTCGATCCTCCTGAAGGAAGGCATCGTCCCCAAGGTCGTCAGCGAACGCCTCGGCCACAGCAGCCCCGCCTTCACCATGACGGTGTACCAACACGTGTTGCCCGGCATGCAGGCCGACGCCGCAGCAGCGTTCAGTGCAGCGGTTTCCAGCGATGGGTGACTTCCACGCGCTGACCCATGAAGTAGAACTGTCGACACGATGGCTGAGGTGGTGTTTCAGGGTGTGCACCAGACATGCAACTGGAGTGGGCAGAAGATCGACTCGGCCGAGCTTGATGCCTCTGCCGTGGAGATCCGGGAGCGAGCGCTCGACCTCGCCTATGCGTCCGCACTCGAGGACCATATGAGAGACCTCGCCCAAACGGGCCTCGCGTGTCAATGGCTCGATGAGTTCTTCAGTGCAAGTCAACCGCCCGCTGTGCTGCATTGGCAAGTCGGAGAAGCGATCGCCGAGACAATGTTGGAAGCCGACTTCGATGTTGTCTTCCCGTGGAACACGTGCCGCGGACCAACGTGTGCCGAAGGCGAGTCTGCCCGGCGCTGATCTGGTCGGTCTGTCAACCCTCAACGGGGACTCCATCCTCGTTTTCGGGGAAGTCAAGTCCTCAGCGGACGCTTCCTCTCCGCCGGGCGTGGTCGAGGGAAAGAGCGGTTTGGTGCAACAGCTTGAGCGCATTCTCCAAGATCGCGCCATCCAGTTTGATCTAATCAAATGGCTCGCAGCGCGGATTCCAGATGGCCAGATCTCCGAGCAGTTCGATAACGCCTTGAGGCGGTTCATAAACTCGGAAGGTGTTGCTGTGCGCCTCGTAGGAGTGCTCGTGCGTGACACCAGCCCTAACGAACTCGACGTCAGTGATCGAGCGCAGCGACTGGGCGCACTCGCCGTAGCCCCTGGATCCGTTGAGTTGCTGGTGTGGTATCTGGGGATCCCGATGTCGGACTGGCCGCAGCTGGTGGCGGCATGAGTGACAGCGGGCTTCTCTCGGTACTGAGCAACGATTCAATATCGTCGGCTTCGGTCGCTGCCGACCATCTTGAAACACTCTTCGTATTCGGGGAGCAGGGTGAACTCGAGAACCCGGAATCCGTCGCCTTCAGCGCCAGCTCCGCTGAGCTCATTGCGATGCGCCTGAACGCCGCCGGCGACCCATCCGCCATTGAGGCCTCACAAGAGGCCTTCGACATCGTCCGCAGTGTCATTCGCGATCGATCCTCGGCATCGACGAGAACGCTCGGGGAAGCACGTCGCCTCCGGACGCGGGCTGCGTGTCTCGGGGTCCTTGGAGACCTACGGTCCCAAACCCGGCAGATTCTTGATGCACTTGACGAGGAGCTGGATCAAGATGGGGACGACTGGGGGCAAAGGGTAGAGCTCACGACGCTCGCAGTGTGGCAGCTGCTCATTCGCAAGGACGGGTGGCGCGACCTCGACGAATCAATCAGTCTGATCAACCAACTACGCAATGACCAGTCACGACGTGAACCGGCCTTCCTTGACGGCGAGGCAGACCAGCGCGCCGCCTGGCGTCTCGTGTCCTCTTACCACTCTCCTACGAGCTGGCGAGATCATCGGCGAGTTCACGAGTCAAGGCTCCGTCGAAGGCAGGTTTGATCCAATCGAGCAGGCGCAGATGCATTTCGACCTGGCGCGAGACGCAGCGGATTATGCCTCGGACGCTGAACTGAGCTTCATCACATCACTGCTGGAACTCACAGCCAATCGGCTGGTTGCAGGCAGCATCTGGAGTGCCGGGCGTGGCGCCGGGTCGAGGGTCCAGAGGTTCATTGAGAATCTCGCATCGCGAGCGTGGGCACGACCGATTCTCGAGTCACTTCCGCCCCAGCGACGCGGCTCTGGTGGAGTCCGGCCTCGTAGGGACGGGACGTCGCTCGGTTGTTGTCTCATTGCCGACTTCTGCAGGCAAGACGTTAGTCGCCCAGTTTCGCATTCTTCAGGCGCTTGATCGCTACGAGGAGCAGAAGGGTTGGGTGGCCTACACGGCACCCACCCGAGCTCTGGTGAACCAACTGACAAGTCGCCTGCGTCGAGACTTCGACCCGCTTGGCATCCTGTCGAGAAGTTCTCGCCAGCGCTTGAGGTCGATTCAGTCGAAGCGGAGCTGCTCGAAGACGACGGACAGGACCCGTTCCGCGTCGTGGTAACAACTCCAGAGAAGCTCGATCTGCTACTCCGTGGCGGTTGGACAGATGAAGTTGACCGCCCATTGAGCCTGGTCATCATCGACGAAGCGCACAACCTGGGGGTGGGGACGCGTGGTCTGAAGCTGGAGTTGCTTCTAGCCACTATCAATCGCGAGCATAGAGACTCAAGCTTCATGCTGCTTACGCCGTTCGTACCAAACGCGGAGGAGATCGCATCTTGGTTGGACCCGGCAAACTCGGAGGCGTTTCAGCTCGGCCTGGAGTGGCTCCCTAACGATCGGGTCATCGGTC
>CAWGTY010000013.1:0-100045 GCA_963825605.1 uncultured Acidimicrobiaceae bacterium
CCACTTCCCTCGCTTCGCTCGGTCGTGGGCGATTTTCGCCGCCGTGATCGACGCCTCCGGCGGCCGTTCAGACGCCACGGAGGCTTCCCGCCCCTCTACGCGTCGTGTTCGTTGCGGCTCGCCATGGGTGGTTGCGCTCGGCGATGCCGGTGGCACGCTGGCTTCGCTCGGGATTCAGAATGCGGTCGGCGGGGGTGCCGTCGAGGCCCGCACGATCAGCTCGATCGGGAGCTCGATGCGGCGGCGGATGCCGGAATCGATCTGTTCGAGCAGGAGTTCGGCGGCGAGGCGGCCTTTGTCGACGATCGGCTGGCGCACCGTCGTCAACGGCGGCGTGCTGGTGGCGGCGCGCGGGACGTCGTCGAAGCCGACGATGCTGAGGTCGTCGGGGACCCGTCGCCCCAGTTCCGCCGCCGCCTGGAGCGCGCCGAGCGCGATCTGATCGGTGGTGCAGAGGAGCGCCGTGGTCTCGGGGTGGGCGGAGAGCAGGTCGATCGCCGCCGCGCGACCGGCGTCGGGGTCGTTGCCGGCCGCGTCCCAGATCGCGACGAGAGCGAGAGCATCGGCGGCCAGGCGTGCGCCGTAGGCCTCGAGACGGATCCGGCTGACCCGCACGTTGGCAGCTGCGACATCGCCACTGTGCACGCGACCAGGGGACGAGTCCGTGGTCGTCCGGTGGACGAGCGCGGCGATCCGACGGTGGCCGAGACGGATGACGTGATCGGCGACCATCGCCGCGCCTGCCCGGTCGTCGATGCCGACGAACGACGTCGTCGGGCCGAGATCCGGCTCGTCGACCACGACGACCGGGACGCCGGCGCCGAGCACCAGTTCCATGGCGGGGTGGACGGCGGCGACCGAGAACACGACGTACCCGTCGACCGGTGCCGTCGCGAGCGCGGTTTCGGCCGGATCGGTGTTGCGAGGCACCGGCAGCAGGCTCAGCCCGGCGGCTGACATGGCTGTCGTCTCGGCCACGCCGCGCATGAACCCCGTGGTGTCGGGATCCGAGAACACGAACCGGAGATCCTCGGTGAAGACCAGCCCGATCGTTCCCATCTTGCCGGTCCGCAACATCCGCGCTGCTGCGTTCGGTCCGCGGTACCCGAGCCGGTTCGCCGTGGCGAGGATTCGTGAGCGGAGCGTCGGGCTCAGCTCGTCGGGCCTGTTGTACGCGTTCGAGATCGTGGTCCGCGAGACACCGAGCTCGTCGGCGATCGTTTGGAGCGTGACGCGTCCCACGAGGTGGTCGGGGCCGGTGGACCTCAGGCGGCGTCGCGGACGCCGGTGGTGAGGACGTGGGCGAATCTGTTGGCGGCGAGGACCTGGCGTCCCATGCTCGGTGCGCCCGGCGCCCAGGGGATCGTGACTCTGACCGTGGTGAGGTCGTCGTCGCCGTCCCAGTCGATGGCTGCGCCGTCGAGGACGTCGAGCCCACCACGGATCATCGCCCGTTCCCCGTCGATCGATGTCTCCGCCGACGCGGACGGCGCATCGACACGTTCAGCGGCGGCGCGGATGGCGGGCCCGATGTGGGCTGCCAGATGATCACGGACGTGAGCGGGAGAGCGGTCCAGATAGCTGGTGATGACGAGTTGCATGATGACTCCGAACGGGGGGACGATGCGCTGGTCGAACGACTTGATCGATTCAGCTTCTTGATCGATACAGTACCCTGGCCGACACGCCTCTACACGTCTCGGCACTATGACCCTCGTCACGTTGCATTCGGGGTCAGACCCCGAATGTGACGGTTCGCCCGTCAGCGGTCGTGGTCGCCGCGCCGGTACTCGGCGGTGATCTCGTCGAGCCGCGCCTTCACGTCCGGGTCGAGCTGGGCGTCGACCGCGGCCACCGAAGCGGCGAGTTGCTCGGGACGGCTCGCCCCGATGATCGGCGAGGTGATCACCGGATGGGCGAGCGTCCACTGCACTGCGAGCGTGGTCATGGGCACACCGGCATCCTCGGCGACAGCCCGGATCTCCTCGACGGTCTCGAACATGCGGCCGTGCCAGTACCGGTCGGCGTAGGTGCCCTGGGCACGACCGAGCGTGAACCTCGTTCCCTCGGTCGGTGAGCCGGGACGATGCTTGCCGGTCAACATGCCGCCGGCCAGCGGGTTGTACGGGATGACGGCGACGTCCTCCTCCGCACACAACGGGAACAGCTCGCGCTCGTTCTCGCGGAACAGCAGGTTGTAGCGGGGCTGGACGCTCTCGAAGCGGCTGATGCCGTGGAGCTCGCTGCGACCGATCGCTCGGGCGAGCTGGTACGCGAGGGTGTTCGAGCAACCGATGTAGCGGACCTTGCCCGACCGCACGAGGTCGTCCATTGCGCCGAGCGTCTCGTCGATGTGGACGTTCGGGTCGTAGAAGTGGATCTGGTACAGATCGACGTACTCGGTGCCGAGGCGGCGGAGGGACTCGTCGATCGCCCGCATGATGTTCTTGCGGTTGTTCCCCTGATCCCACACGTGGGCGCCGGTTCGTGCGAAGCACTTGGTCGCCAGCACGATGTCGTCGCGCGTTCGCCCGTCGGAGCGCATCCACCGGCCGACGAGCTCCTCGGTCCGACCGATCGACTCGACCGGTCCACCCAGCGGGTAGATGTCGGCCGTGTCGAAGAAGCTGATCCCTGCGGCGTAGGCGGCGTCCATGATGGCCAGTGACGTCTCGTCGTCGCACTGGAACCCGAACGTCATCGTGCCAAGACACAGCCGCGAGACGCGCAGGCCGGTCCGCCCGAATCGAACGTGCTCCATGCCGGGACCGTACCGCGACCGTGCGAGCGATCACGCGCTCGGAGCGCCGATCGCTCGCACGTGGTCGTGTGCGGGTCAGGTGAGATCGGCGGCCCGTTCGATGAGGTCGACGAGATCGTCGACATCGCGATCGTTCATGTCGTCGGCGAGACGCTCGGCCTCCTTCAGAAGATCGTTCATCGCCTCGAAGCCGATGCCGGCGTGCGGGTTCTCACGAAGGATCTCCGAGAAGACCGCCACCACGGTGGCGAGTTGGAAGTCGTCGGCGGTGTCGGCCCACACGGGCTCGATGTCTCGGAGGTCGATGTCCTCGTCGATCTCGACCACGTCACCGTCGTCGGGGTCCTCCCAGCGGAGGAAGACGACGCCGATGTCGCCCCGGTCGCCGAGATCGACACCGCGCGCGAGTTCGACCTCGTAGATGGCAGTCACCTGATGGCCGGCGCCGAGCTCTCCGGCGTCGACTTCGTCGTTGCGGAACTCGCTGTCGAGCACGCCTCGGTTCTCGAACCCGATCAGGCGGTAGGCCTCGACCACGTCGGGATCGAACTCGACCTGAATCTTCGCGTCCTTGGCGATCGTCAACAGGGTCGACGTGAGCTCGTCCTGGAAGAGGCGCTCGGCCTCGTCCTCGGTGTCGACGTAGGCGTAGAACCCGTCGCCCTGGTCGGCGAGCTGCTCCATCGTGACGTCGTTGAAGTTGCCCATCCCGAAGCCCACGGTGACGAGGTTGATGCCACGGTCGGCGTCGTCGCGGATCATCCGCGCCAACTCGTCGGGATCGGTGACGCCGACGTTCGCGACCCCGTCGGAGGCCAGCACGACCCGATTGATGCCGTTGCGCTGGAACGAGTCGTCAGCGAGCCGGTAACCCTCGCGGAGGCCTGCCTCCAGGTTGGTCGAGCCGCCGGGACGCAGATCGTCGATCGCATCGAGGATCCGCTCGCGGTCTCGCACCTCCGTCGGCTCCAGGACGACGCCGGAGCTGTCGTCGTAGGTCACGATGGCGACGGTGTCGTCGTCGTCGAGCTCGTCGACGAGGATCGCCAGCGATTCCTTCACCAGGCCGAGCCGGTCATCACGATCCATCGAGCCCGAGGTGTCGATCACGAACGTGAGCGCGGCAGGGCCACGATCGCGGTCGTCGACGATCTCCCCCTGCACGCCGATCCTCACCAGATGGTTGTCGTCGTCGAACGGGGACGGGCCACCGTCGACGGTGATCTCGAGCCCGTTGCGCGGCGCGTCGTAGTCGTACCGGAACGCGTTCACGTACTCCTCGGGCCGTACCGATTCGCGCGGTGGCAGCTGGCCCTCGTCGAGCCACTTGCGGGCGATCGTGTAGGAGCCCGTGTCGACATCGAGTGCGAACGTCGACAGCGGGTCGTCCGCGGCCTCGACGAAGGCGCGATAGCCGTAGTCCTCGAAGGTGTTGTCCTCGAGACGTTCGTCGGCATCGACGGGAGGCGGTTCCTCGGCACCGAAGAGGCCACCTTCGGCGTCATCGCCGCGGTCGGAGCCGCTGACGGCTCCACCGGCCTCGGCGGCGGGCTCCTCGGCAGCGGATTCCGGGGCGGACCCCGAGTCGGCAATGTCGTCGGTGGCCATATCAGCCTCGGCGTCCGGATCACCGGCCGAGTCGCCCGCGGTTTCCTCGGCCGGTTCGGCGGCGACATCTGACTCGTCAACCGCCGACGAGTCGCCGCCGGCGGTGTCACCGGCGCCGAACAAGCCGTCGTCGGTCGCCGGTTCGTCCGCTGCCGGTTCGTCCGCTGCCGGTTCGGAATCTCGCGTCGACGCGTCGTCGTCGCTCCCGCTGCATCCGGCCAGGATCACCGCCACGGCCGTCAAGGCGGCCATCGTCTTGTTCACGTTGCTGCGCTTCATGGCGGTTGGACGCCGTGGCACGACGACCGGGTTCCCGATCCGTGTGACGGTCTCGTGACGGACCACGTCACCGGCCGTCCGGCCCGCCCCGACGGCTCGACCTGTCTTGGCAGTCGCCGGTGCTACACCGTCGGGGTGGCAGTCGCTCCGGCGCTCGCATCGGCGCCCATCCATGGCATCTCGACTACGTCGGAGGCCGTATCAGCCGGCGGTACGCGCCGATCCTCGTCGCCCTGTGTGTCGAGCCCACCTTGCTCGTCGTGTTCGCGGCGCTCGTGCCGGCTGTCGAGACCGACGGTCCGTCGGTCGCTTCCGTCTGGTGGGGAGCGGTGGCAGGCGCCGCGGGCAGGCTGGGAGCGTTGGGTCTGTACGCGGCGCTGTCGCGCGACAGCATGACGATCGTTGCGCCCGTGACCGGCGTCGTCGCCGCCGGGGTGCCGGTAGTGGAGGGTGTCGCGCTCGGCGAACGACCCGACGCCGTCGCGGTGTTCGGCATCGCTCTCGCAATCGCCGCGGCCGGTCTCATCGGCGGCGGCCTCGGCATGTCACTGCAGATCGGCGAGACCGCGACGTTCGCCTCGCCGCGGCCGTCGGTGTCGCGTTCGGGCTGCTCGTCGTCGCCCATTCTCGGACCGTTGACGACAGCGGCCCCTGGCCCTTGCTCACCGCTTTCGCCGGGGTACCCCGCGACTCGTGGCCGTCTCCTCGATGTCGCGAGGGCGGGGCTCGGTCGGCGAGGGCGCGTTCGGGATGATCCGGCTCGGCGTGGTCATCGGTTGATTGGTCGGGTCGGCAAACGGTCTCGACCCGGAGTCGACCAGGGAGGGGCTGGAGTCGCTCGTTGCCGCGCCGGTGTCGTTCTACCCGGCGACGACCATCATGCTGGCGTCGGTGCTCGACCACGAGCGTGTGGCGCGATCGCAGATCGCGGGGTGGTGCTTGCGGTGGCGGCCGTGGCGCTGCTCACGCCCGGATCGGGCAGGTCCGCCGTTCCGGGCCTCGGTCAGCGAGGTTCCCGGGGCAGGCCGAGCACCCGTTCGCCCAGGATGTTGCGCATGATGTTCGAGGTGCCGCCCATGATGGTGTACCCGGGCGCGTAGAGCAGACCGTGGACGACATCGCTCCAGAGCGTGGCCTCGGCGCCGAACGTGCGGGCGACGAACTCGCTGACCCTCCACTGGTGCTCGGTGCAGAAGCACTTGGTCGCCGCCGAGAAGCCCTTGGGTGCCTGCGCGAGGACCTCTCTCGTGACGAGGATGCGACCGATGCGATAGCCGGTCTCGAGCGCGGCGATGTCCTGGCGCACGCGAGGGTCGGAGGTCTCGGCGCGTTCACACGCCATCGTGAACAGGGCGTGGTTCGAGACGAGTCGATCGATGCCGCCGCGCTCGTGTTCGAGCTGGCGCATGGTCTGCTTGAACGCGTTGCCCTCGATCCCGACCAGGTTGGTGGTGGGCACCCGCACGTCGGTGAAGAAGACTTCGCAGAAGTGCTGATTGGTCGTCATGTCCTTGATCGGGCGGACCTCGATGCCGGGTGTCGTCATCGGCACGATGATCTCGCTGATGCCCTGGTGGGGCGGTCCGTCTTGGTTCGTTCGACAGATCACGTAGCAGTAGTCGGCGACGGCACCGAAGCTGGTCCAGATCTTCTGGCCGTTGATGATGTACTCGTCGCCGTCACGTACGGCGGCGGTCTTGAGGCTGGCGAGGTCGCTCCCGGCGTTCGGTTCCGACATTCCGATGCACCAGGTGTCGTCGCCCGACAACATGCCGGGGAGGAACGCCTGGCGTTGGTCTGGCCGGCCGTACGAGATCAGTGACGGACCCATCTGCCGGTCGGCGAACCACATCGCTGCGATCGGCGCACCGGCTGCGATCAGTTCCTCGCCGATGATCAAGCGGTCGACGGGTGGCCGACCCTGGCCACCGAACTCGGTCGGCCACGTCAGCCCGATCCACCCGCGCGCTGCCATCTCCTTGGCGAACTCCTTCGAGAACCCGTTGATCCACGAGTCGTTGTGGCGGCCGAACCGTGCGACTGCATCGACCGCGACCCGACGCGCCTCGTCTCGGAGCTCGACCTGTTCCGGGGTCCACGAGAAATCCATCGACGATGATCGTAGAAGGGGTTGGGACGTCGAACCGCATCGGCCCAAGTTCACGCTCAGTGGTCGAACGACACTCGTTGGTGTCGTTTGTGTGGTGGTGCTGTGAATTTCTTGATGACAAGTCGCGCGTTTTCTTGAATTTCCCCCTGACGCGGTCCGAAGGATTTCTTACTCTGGTGGTCATGTCGAGGCGGACCCAGACCCGCCGCACGTTTCGTGCGGTTGCATTCACCACGGCGGTGGTGTGTGGATGTGTCGGGTCGACCGCCCACGGCAACGGGCTCGGACCGTCCACCGATCCGGCGGTCGAGCCCGTCGAGGACGAACTGCCCCCCGCGGGGGATGATCCGGTGGTCGCTGTCGGTGTGGCGCCGGTGCCGTCGGTGGGGGATGATCCGGTGGTCGCTGTCGGTGTGGCGCCGGTGCCGTCGGTGGGGGATGATCCGGTGGTCGCTGTCGGTGTGGCGCCGGTGCCGTCGGTGGGGGATGATCCGGTGGTCGCTGTCGGTGTGGCGCCGGTGCTGCCGGTGGGGGATGATCCGGTGGTCGCTGTCGGTGTGCCGCCGGTTGCAGGCGGTGAGGCCGGAGGAAACGTCGTCGTCGCCGTGTCGAGGCCGCCCGAGCCCGGCTCGGCCCTCGCCGCCCTCAAGACGCCGGCTCGTCAGTTGATCGACGTCCGGAGGGTGTCCTCGGTCCTGCGTGACGCTGCCGCGGCGATCTCGGCCGCAATCGCCTTGCTCGACGCCCGCCTCTGAACACGGCACCGGCCATCGGCGCCGGTGCGGCCTCCGCTCAGCGGTCGGCGAGCGGGACGTAGGTGCGCTCGTCGGGGCCGGTGTACCACTGACGGGGGCGGGAGATCTTCTGGTCCGGATCGTTCAGGAGTTCCTGCCAGTGTGCGAGCCAACCGCAGGTGCGTGGGATCGCGAACAACACGGTGAACATGTCGACCGGGAAACCGAGCGCCTGGTAGATCAGGCCCGAGTAGAAGTCGACGTTCGGGTAGAGCTTGCGGTCGACGAAGTACGAGTCGCTGAGCGCAACCTCCTCGAGCGCCAAGGCGATGTCGAGCAGCGGGTTCTTGCCCGTCACCTCGAACACGTCGTAGGCGGCCTGCTTGATGATCGTGGCACGCGGGTCGTAGTTCTTGTACACGCGGTGCCCGAATCCCATGAGACGTCCCTCGCCGTTCTTCACCGAGTCGATGAAGGCCGGCACGTTCTCGATCGATCCGATGTCGCCGAGCATCCGCACGACGGCCTCGTTGGCGCCGCCGTGCAGTGGACCGTAGAGCGCGCTCGCGGCAGCGGCCGCCGACGAGTACGGATCGGCGTGGCTCGAGCCGACGACCCGCATCGCGGTGGTGCCGCAGTTCTGCTCGTGGTCGGCGTGCAGGATGAAGAGCACGTCCATGGCCCGCTCGAGGACGGGATCGACCTCGTACTCGTTGCCGATCTTCCACATCATGTTCAAGAAGTTGGCCGGGTACGACAACTCGTTGCTCGGGTAGTTGAACGGCAGTCCGACCGAGAAGCGGTAGGCCATCGCGGCGAGCGTCGGCGTCTTGGCGATGAGCCGGAGGATCTGCTTGCGACGGCTGTCGTCGCTGTGGATGTCCTTGGCACCGTCGTAGAACGTGCCGAGCGCGGCGATCGACGAGACGAACATGCCCATCGGGTGCGCGTCGTAGTGGAAACCGTCGACGAAGCGCTTGCGCATGTTCTCGTGGATGAACGTGTGGTGGGTGACGTCGTGCTTCCAGGTGGCGAGCTGGTCGGTGGTCGGGAGGTCGCCGTGCAGCAACAGGTAGGCGACCTCGACGTAGGTCGAGTGCTCGGCCAACTGCTCGATCGGGTAGCCCCGATACCGAAGGATGCCGTTGCCGCCGTCGAGATAGGTGATCTCGGACTTGCAGGCGGCGGTCGACATGTAGGCCGGGTCGTACACGAACAGCGAGGGGTCCAGCTCCCGGATCGCACTCGACGGGAAGACGCCGCCCTCGATCGGGACGGTCACGGTCTTGCCGGTGCGGTCGTCGGTGATGGTGATGGTGTCGGGCACGGTCGGTCCTTCGTGTCGCGCAGATATGGACGGGGCTTGCTCCCCGGCTGGCAAACCTACCCCTCCGATGCGTGCGGGCTCCAACGAAGGTGTCAGAGTCCGGGCGCCGACGATGGTCGGCGATCGGAACGCCGAAATCCCGAACGCTCACGACCACCGCATGGCACAGTTGGCTCGTGCGAAGGATGTTGGCGGTGATGGTCGTGGCGTCGTGTGCGGCCGTGGCGTGTGCACGGTCGGATTCGATCGAGACCGCAGGAGCGTCGACGCTCGACACCACGGACCCCAGCGTCATCGGCATCACCACGACCACCACGACCACCACGACCAACACCACCAACACGACCAACACGACCAACACGACGACCCCGAACAACACCGCAGCGGCGCCGACCACCAGGGAGTCGACCAGCACCGTCGCTCCGTCCACGACGACCGCTCCAGCGTCCATCGCTTCGTCCACGACGCCGCCGACAGCCGGCGCCTCCACGCCCGTGACGTCACCGCCCCCACCGACCTCGGGAGTCGCCATCGTCTACATCGGTGAGTCGTTCGAGATCCCGTGGACTCCGATCGGGTGGTGGGACGGCACCACCTGGGTGCAAGGTGACGCCGACTCCGTGCCCATCGCGTTGCCTGCGGCGACCACCTCGGAGATCGCGATCGCATCGGTCGAGCTCCCGGGCGGCCCGCTGACCGGCCTCTCGGCGTCGCCTCGGACCGACTTCGTGTGCGTGGACGATCGTGTCGGCCCCTTCCTGGTCGGAGGTAGCGACCTGCCCGCCTCGACGCGTGGATTCGGATACACCGCCGTCGCGGTCACGGCCGACTGGAATGTGCAACCCCGGCCGATTGCGTCTGTCGGCCTCGCCGCCGACGTCTACCAGACGCTCGGCGAATCGCTGCTGAGCGACGAACCGTTCGTCGACCCGAGGCTCGGCGACGTCGTACAGGTGCTCAGGGTCGACCTCGACGACGACGGCGTCGACGAGGTACTCGTCACATTCGAACACATCGCGGACACCACCGGCATCGGCCAGACGGGCGACTTCTCGCTGGTGGTGGCCAGGAAGCCGCGGCCGGACGGCACGGTTGTCGACCAGGTGCTGTTCGAGCACATCGTGCCCGAAGCGTTCGACTTCCCCCAGCCGGGCCGAGCCAGCGTCGCCGCCGTCGCCGATCTCAACGGCGACGGGGTGATGGAGGTCGCCCTGCGATCGGCGTTCTGGGAGTCAGCTGGCATCACCGTCTTCAGCTTCGACGACGGGGTCCTGGAACCCGTGCTGTTCGGCGGCTGTGGTGTATGAACCGGCACGGTCGGATCGCCGCATTCGACGACCCCCGACGCTCGGGCCGGTCAGAGCGGAGATCAGAGCGGAGAGTTGCCGTGCTTGCGCCTCGGCATCTGCTCGCGTTTGCGATCCAGCATCTGGAGTGCAGCGGCGATCTCGCGTCGCGTGTCGGCCGGGTCGATCACGGAGTCGACATAGCCGCGCTCGGCCGCCACGTATGGGTTCAGCAACCGATCGGCATAGTCGATCTCGAACGCTGCTCGCTCGTCGTCGGTGGCACGTCGTTGCAGGATCGCTGCCGCCTGTCCGGCGCCCATCACGGCGAGCTCCGCCCACGGCCAGGCGAGGCAGACGTCGTTCCCCATCGTCTTGGAGTCCATCACGATGAACGCACCGCCGTAGCTCTTGCGCAGGATCACGCAGACTCGCGGCACGGTCGCCCGCCCGTACGCGTACACGAGCTGGGCGCCATGACGGATCATGCCGCGCCACTCGAGATCCTTGCCGGGGTAGAAGCCTGGCGTGTCGACGAGGGTGATGATCGGCAGGTTGAACGCGTCGAGGAAGGCGACGAAGCGCGCGGCCTTCTGCGAGGCCGGGATGTCGAGTGTGCCCGCGAGGTTCATCGGTTGATTGGCGACGATGCCGACGGGCCGTCCGCCGATGGTGGCGAATGCGGTCACGACGTTGCCCGCCCAGCGTCCTCGCACCTCGAGCAGCGAGTCGGCGTCGACGATGGCCTCGGCGACGTGTCGGACGTCGTAGCTGCCGGTGGACGACTCGGGGATCAGCTCACCGGCCTCCGGGCACGGTCGATCGGTGGGGTCCGTCAGAGGCCACCGAGGTGGTTCGCGGTCGACGTCGTCGGGCAGATAGGCCAGCAGGTCCTCGACCAAGTCGGCCGCGGTGTCGCGGTCGGGAACGACAGCGACCGTGAGTCCGGCGTTCTTCTCCAGGCTGGCCGGACTACCGAGCTCGTCCTTGCTGATGTCGATCCCCGTGAACTGGCGGACCATCACCGGGCCGTTCACGAAGGCGTAGCCGTTGTCGGTGGCGATCACGAAGTCCATGAGGCCGAGTATCAGCGCCGGACCGGAGACGGCCGGCCCGTCGAGGATCGCGAACGTCGGCACCACGCCTGAGCACCGCGTGATCGCACGGGCGGCACGACCCCAGCCGTGCAACGGTGCCACTCCTTCGCCGATGTCGGCCCCGGCGGAGTTCATGACGAGCACGAGCGGGATGCGCTCGTCGAGGGCAGTGCGGGCTGCGACCTCCATCGTCATCGCCATCTGGGAGGTGAGGGGCGCAGCAGGGACGACGGAATCGAACTCCAACCACGAGACACGACGATCGCCGAGCAGGCGAACTCGTGCCGAGATCGGCCCGGGTACACCACTCGCGAGTTGGAGATCGTCGACCGACATCGATGCGGACACTAGACCCTGGATCGACGCGGCCGAGTCGATGCCGACGGCTGCGAGACCGACCGCACCGGGGGCCGGTCACGGAGTGCGGTGCAGGGGAAACGCGTCGGAACCGAGATGGACGCCGGGTTGTTCGTTGGCGTGGGTCTGGACCAGTTCGGTCAGGATCGCCGACACGGCGTTGGTGGCAGCGCTCGGGGCTGGTCGGCGGCGCCGCACCCATGCGACGACACGACGCGGGAGCTCGGGTACCTGGATCCGCTTGAACTCGCCACCGATCTGCCTGGGTGCGGCGGTCGCCGGCACGATCGCTGCGCCGTAGCCGTCGAACGCGAGCGACGCGAGCAACCGCACCCCGTCGATCTCGGCCTGGGCGCGAAGGGTCACGTCGACCCCGCCGGCGGCGCGGTCGAGGACCCGTCTGAGTGCCGCCCCCTTGGGCGGCAGGAGCAGCGGCACGTCCTCGAGCTCCGACAACGACATCGTGTCGCGGACTGCCAGAGGGTGGTCGCTGTGGACGAGCAGTAGGAGGTCCTCCGCGAACAGCGGTTCGACGACCAGTTCGGGATCGTCGATCGGGAGGTGGATGATCGCGGCGTTGAGCTGACCGGAGAGCACCCCCGGCACGATGGTGGTGGTGCTGCCCTCGCTGACGATGGGGTGCACCCGTGGGTGCCGGCGTTCGACCGCGCTCAGCAACTTGGGCATCAGCCACCTGGCCGTGGTGCCGATCACGCCGATCCGGGCATCGCCCGAGACGTCGTCGTCGAGCGAGGCGATGTCGGCGGCGATGTCGTCGATCTCGTGGAGCACCCGCCTGGCGCGGTCGACGACACGCTCGCCTTCGTCGGTGAGCACTCCGTTGGCCCGATCGACGAGGGTGACGCCGAGCTCTCGTTCCAGCTTGGCGACATGGCCGGAGACGTTGGACTGGACGGTGTACAGGGCACGAGCGGCGGCCGAGAACGTCCCGTGATCGGCGACGGCGACGATGGCTGCGAGCTGGCGCACGTCCATACCGCGATCCTATCGCAAAAACCGATACGGACTATCGAAGAGTTCTACTTGCCAGATGTTCAAGCCCACGTGCATACTTTCACAAACAGAACGACGCGAGAACACCCCCCATGTTCCGCTCGGAAGAAGGCCCACAGAATCGGTCCCCCACCGAAGGGCTTTCAAGGTTGAGACGCCCCGATCCCCCATCGGGGCGTCTCCCGTTTTCCGGTGCCCCTCCGGCGACGGCGTAGGCTGTCGCGGTGGGAAACCAGGCCGACTCGTCAACGTCGTCGAATCCGCAGGGTGCGGCGTTCTTCGATCTCGATCGCACCCTCCTTCGTGGCGCCAGCGGGGAGGTGTTCTCCGAAGCGATGCGGACGGCCGGTCTGGTGTCGCGCTCGATCCCGGGTGAGAAGTTCCTCTTCAACCTGTTCAACACCGTCGGTGAGACGTTGCCGTCGATGGCGCTGGCACGTCAGGCGGTGACCTTCGCCAAAGGGCGGTCCCGTGCGGCCGTGCTCGGAGCCGCCGACACGGTGGCCGATCGATTGGTGTCGATGGTGCAGCCGTTCGCCGAAGGGGTCTTCGCGATGCATCGCGAGGCCGGACGTCCGATCGTGCTCGCGACGACGTCGCCCTACGACCTCGTCAAGCCCTTCGCCGACCGGCTGGGGCTCGACGACGTCGTCGCGACCCGGTACGGCGTCGAAAACGACGGTGACACCTACGACGGCACCCTCGCCGGGCCGTTCGTCTGGTCGGCGGGCAAGCTCGCTGCAGTTCGCGCGTGGGCCGACGAGCACGGCGTCGACCTACGCGAGAGCTATGCGTACTCCGACAGCGTGTACGACACGCCGCTGTTGGCGGCGGTCGGCTTCCCAGTCGTGGTCAACCCGGATCCCCGCATGGTGTTCATGGCCGCCGCACGACGGTGGCCGACCCTCGATCTCGCCGTGTCACCGGGGGTCAAGAAGGTGCCGGGCACCGGCCTCGAACTGCAGCGGGTCGCGCTCGTCGTTCGCGCGGCCGTCGATGGTGCCGTACGCCGACATCGACATCCACGGCGTCGAGAACATCCCCGCCGACGGGCCCGCGATCCTCGTGGCGAACCACCGGTCGTACTTCGATCCGATGGTGATCTCGATGATCGTCGCCAAGACCGGCCGCACGGTGCGCAGCCTCGGCAAGAAGGAGGTGTTCGACGTGCCGGTCGTCGGGGCGCTGGCGACAGCCATGGGCGGTATCCGCGTCGATCGGGGTACCGGTTCCGACGAGCCTCTGCAGAAGGCGGCCGAAGCCCTGCTCGGGGGCGAGATGGTCGCGATCATGCCCGAGGGCACGATCCCGCGTGGTCCGGCGTTCTTCGATCCCAAGCTCAAGGGTCGGTGGGGTACGGCTCGGCTCGCCCAGATGACGGGCGCGCCGGTGATCCCGATCGGTTTGTGGGGCACCGAGAAGGTGTGGCCGCGCTCGTCGCGGTTGCCGAAGGTCTTCAACGTCACCGATGCTCCGACCGTGACGGCGACCGTGGGTCAGCCGGTGGAGCTGAAGTACAAGAGTCTCGACGCGGACACCAAGCGGATCATGAAGGCGATCAGCAAGCTGCTCCCACCCGAGGCCCGCGTCGAGCGTGAGCCGACGCCCGACGAGCTCGCGACGACGTATCCGCCCGGCTATCGCGGTGAGCCCGACAACGAGACCCGACGTCGTCCCGGCACCGACTGACGTTCCACCCACGAGCGTCTCACTTGGGGTCAGACCCCGAATGAGACGTCACTCGCCTCACCTGCGCCCGTCCCGCGCACCGGTCCGCAGCGACGGTGACGAACGTGACGAATTGGACGAAGGCGCCGAACTTGTGACGAAGTTGTGACGGTCGGTCGGACCGACGGGCGGCGCGATTCGCGCTCGGACGGCACGGTAACGGTGTTGTCCACGAGTTTTTCCCGGCGATGTGACGAGAAACCGTCTATTACAGGAAATACTGCTCCATGTCGATGACGTTACGAGGTTAATCTGGATCTCGGAGGCGTCAGTGATGGGAACGGCGGTACAAAGCCGGGGAAGTGGCACCACTCGGTTGGTCGCGTCCTGGTGGCGGAGTCGTTACGGTTTCCATCTGCTGATCGAGATCGCGATCTGCGGCAGCCTGCTGATGGTCTATCGCACGATCCGCGGCGTCAACCGCACCGACCTCGGCACAGCGTTCGCCAACGCCCGCGACATCGTGAAGTTCGAGCGTTGGGTCGGACTCCCGTTCGAGGACAACCTACAGGGGTTCCTGCTCGACCATCCGAACTTCATCAAGCTGTTGAACCACTACTACATCTGGTTCCACTTCCCGGCTGCGATCGGCCTCCTGCTGTGGCTGTACCTCCGCCACCACGACCGATATCGGGCGATCCGCAACCTCATGGCGTTCGTCACTTTCGCCGCGCTGATGATCCACCTGCTCTATCCGCTCGCACCGCCTCGCATGTACCCCGGCTTCGTCGACACGATGCGTGAGTTCGGTCCGAGCATCTATCCGCCCAACGCCGTCGACGGTGCCGCCAACCAGATCGCGGCGATGCCGTCGCTGCACTTCGGGTGGGCGATGATCGAAGCGATGGCGGTGGTGTCGGTGTTGAAGTCGAGGTGGCGCTGGCTGATCATCATCCATCCGGCGTTGATGACCCTGGCGATCATCGCCACCGCGAACCACTGGTGGATCGATGCTGCCGCCGCGGCCCTCATCATCCTCGCGGCAGTGGCAGCGTGGCGGGTCGCCCACGCCTGGATCGGCGATCGTCATTGGTCGTGGACCCGCTTGCGGCTCGAAGCCGATGAAGGCATCGAGCAGCTGGAGGCTCACGCCAACAAGGCGAAATCGACGGCCTCCGAAACCGTCGCGACCTGAACCGATCGTTGAGATCAGCGGATCGGTTCGCCGTCGAAGGTGTCGACCGTGGCGAAGGCCGAGACCGGATTGCGGCTCAACTTCGTGGGTTGTCGCACCGGGTGGCCGAGGAACAGTACCGCGCAGATCGCGTGGTGCTCGGGAAGGCGGAGGCGTTCGCCAACACGTACCTCCTCCTTGGCCAGGAACGTCGTCATGACCCCGCCGAGACCATGGTCGCGTGCCGCGAGCAGGAGGCTCCAGCAGAACGGGTACACCGACGCCCCCGGCACGATCGCCGTTCGGTCGAGAGCTCGGTCCATGGCGACGATGCGACGCAGATCGGCCGCCACCACGAGCACCACCGGGATCGACTCGATCCGGTCGATGAGCGGGTTCGGCACCTGCACGATCTCGTTCGGCGGGCGGTAGTCGACGGAGTTGAAGGGCACGGCACCGGCCAGGTGGCCGGCCCAGTACTCGTCCCAGACCGGTTGCATCAGGCCGCCGAGCATCCGGCGAACAGAGACGTCCTTGACCGTCACGACCCGCCACGGCTGGCGGTTGCCGCCCGATGGGGCGAAACGGGCGTCGTCGAGCAACTCGGCGACGACCCTGTCGGTGACGGGTTCGTCGGTGAATTCGCGCACCGAGCCGGTCGTGCGAATCGCGTCTCTCAGCTCCATCGGCCAGAACGTAGCCGGTCGGACTCGACGCCTCGGTGGGTCGGCGGACTCCAGTCGCGGGCGCTCCGTGCCGATCGAGAGGTGTGGTGCACGTGGTGACGCGACGCCCGCCCGTCGGCCGAGTGTGGTGGACACATCTGGCCCTGGGGCTGATCGCCGGCGGATCCGCCGGCGCGCTCTCGATGGCGTGGTTCGGCGCGGTCGCGATCCCGTTCGCTGCGATGGGCGCCGACGACGTGAGCTGGTTCCCGTTGTTCATCGTGGTCGGAGGGGTCGTCGGCGCTGTGTTCGGGCTGCTCATCGCCATGACCGTCGGTACGGCGCTCTGGACAGTCAACCGCGTCGAACTCGGACCGCGGTGGTACCCGCCCGTCGGTGCTGCGATCGGCGCCGTGCTGATGTGGGCGTGGTCGAGTGAGCTCGGCGTCTTCGGTCAACTGCCCGTCGCGGCAGGTTCGGCCTGCATCTGCTGGAGGTTCACGCGGGTCGCCGAGGACGTCTTCTCGGAGTATCGGCAGTAGTCGACCGCGGCCGGCTCGTCGGACGACCGACACGACGTCGGACACCGAGGTGAACGACCCGGGTTCGGCCGGCGCGTGCGAAGTCAGGCGGCGGCGACTTTCTGGCGCACGATGTTGAGCGCCGAACCGGCGCGGAACCAATCGACCTGTTCGTCGCTGAAGGTGTGGGTGCACTCGAAGTCGATCGTGGTGCCGTCGGGCTTGACGATCTGGCACCGCACGTTCTCGCCGGGCACGGGCGGGAGGCCGAGCACGTTGATCCGGTCGTCCTCGCCGATCTGGTCGTACGTTGCAGGGTCGGCGAACGTGAGCGGCACCATGCCTTGCTTCTTCAGGTTGGTCTCGTGGATGCGGGCGAAACTGCGGGCGATCGCCACGAGACCCATCCGGAAGCGTGGTTCCATGGCTGCGTGCTCGCGGCTGGATCCCTCGCCCATGTTCTCGTCGCCGATCACGACCCACGGCTGACCGGCAGCGTGGTACGCCTCGGCGATGTCAGGGAAGGTCTGGATCTCACCGGTGAGATGGTTCTTCCCGTAGCCGACCTCGTAGTCCGAGCCGTCGGCCCCGACGAACGCGTTGACCGCCCCGAGGTAGAGGTTGCCGGAGATGTTCTCGAGGTGACCGCGGTACTTCAACCAGGGGCCGGCCATCGAGATGTGGTCGGTCGTGAACTTGCCTTGCGCCTTCACCAGCACCGGGAGTCCGAAGTAGTCCTCACCGTTCCAGGCCGTGAAGGGCTGCAGCAGTTGGAGCCGATCGCTCGTGGGGCTCACGATCACTTCCACACCGCTCGGGTCGGCCGGCGGGGCCGTGAAGGTGTCCTCGCCCGGGTCGTACCCGGCGTCGGGCAGCACTTGACCGACCGGCGCCGTCAATGACACCTCGGTGCCGTCGGGTGCGGTGATCGTGTCGGTCGTCGGATCGAAGTCGAGGCGCCCGCTCAGGGCGATGGCCATGACGGTGTCGGGCGACGTGACGAACGCAAGCGTGTTCGCCGAGCCGTCGTTGCGCTTCGGGAAGTTGCGGTTGAACGACGTGACGATCGTGTTGGTCCGACCGGTGATCGCTTCGGGACGGCTCCATTGCCCGATGCACGGCCCGCACGCGTTGGCGAGCACGGTGGCGCCGATCGCCTCGAGGTCTGCGAGCAACCCGTCGCGTTCGATCGTGGCCCGCGTCTGCTCCGAACCCGGCGTGATGAGCAACGGCACCTGAGCGCTGAGGCCCCGGGCAGCAGCCTGGCGCGCGATCGATGCCGCCCGAGTGATGTCCTCGTACGAGGAGTTGGTGCAGGAACCGATCAGAGCTGCGGAGGGAACGAGCGGCCATTCGTTGGCGCGGGCTTCGGCTCCGACGCCTGCAACACCGACCCGGTGGGCGCGGTCCGGGGAGTGCGGGCCGTTGATCAGCGGCTTGAGCTGATCGAGATCGATCTCGATCAGCTCGTCGTACAGCGCACCCTCGTCGGGACGGAGCTCGTCGGCGATCGTGTCGGCGGCGTCAGCGATCGCCTCGCGGCCCGTCGCCTTCAGGTACTGCGCCATGTTGTTGTCGTAGCCGAACAGCGAGGTCGTGGCACCGATCTCGGCACCCATGTTGCAGATCGTCGCCTTGCCCGTCGCCGAGATCGTGTCGGCGCCGGGGCCGTGGTACTCGACGATGGCACCGGTGCCGCCCTTGACGGTGAGCTGACGAGCGACTTCGAGGATCACGTCCTTGGGTGAGCTCCAATCGCTGAGGCTGCCGATGAGCTTCACCCCGATGACCTTGGGCCAGCGGACGTTCCACGGGAAGCCGGTCATGACGTCGACGGCGTCGGCGCCACCGACTCCGATCGCCACCATGCCGAGCCCGCCGGCGTTGGGCGTGTGACTGTCGGTGCCGATCATCATGCCGCCAGGGAATGCGTAGTTCTCGAGCACGACCTGGTGGATGATGCCCGAACCCGGGCCCCAGAACCCGATCTGATACTTCGCCGACACGCTGCGGAGGAAGTCGTACACCTCCTGGTTGGTGTCGACCGCCACGCCGAGGTCGATCTGGGCGCCGACCTTGGCCTGGATGAGGTGGTCGCAGTGAACGGTCGAGGGAACGGCGACTTCGGGGAGGCCGGCGGTCATGAACTGCAGGAGCGCCATCTGTGCGGTCGCGTCCTGCATGGCCACCCGGTCGGGGTGGAAGTCGTTGTAGCTGACGCCTCGCTCGAGCTCCTGACCCGCTGGGTCCGTGAGATGGTTGATGAGGATCTTCTCGGCGAGGGTGAGCGGTCGGCCGAGTCGATCGCGTCCGAGTTGGGCGTTGGTGGGAAGGGTCGCGTAGACCTGTTCGACGAGTTCGATCGGGGTGGTGGCACTCACGGTCATGTAGACAACTATAATACAAGTCTGATGGGACCGGCAAAGCCGACCGACCACGGCACAGAAGGGCGGAAACGTGACGGATGAGGGCGACGACGCGACGACGCGCTGGCGCGGTATCGACCATGTCCAGCTCGGTATTCCCGCTGGCGGCGAGCAGGTCGCCCGCGACTTCTTCGTCGGCTGCCTCGGATTCCGGGAGGTGCCGAAGCCGGCGACGCTGGCGGTGAGGGGCGGTGCGTGGTTCGAGGCGGGTGTCACCCAGGTACACGTCGGTGTCGACCCTCGGTTCGCGCCAGCGCGCAAGGCGCACCCTGCCTTGCTGGTCCGCGACCTCCGAGGTCTCGTCGCCGCCGCGGGTCTCGAGGTGCGCTGGAGCGACGAGATCCCCGGCGTCGATCGCTGCCACGTCGACGATCCGTTCGGCAATCGGATCGAGCTGATCGAGGCCGGCCCGTGAGGAGCATCCGGTACCAGGAGATCGCCGACGAGCTCCGGCAACTCGCGCGCGCGGCGCCGCCGGGTTCGGTGCTCCCGAGCGAGTCGGAGCTGTCGGCGCAGTTCTCGGCGAGTCGGGTGACCGTTCGCCGCGCCCTCGAGCTCGTGCGCGACGACGGCCTCATCGCGGCACGCCAGGGCTTCGGCTGGTTCGTCGCGACCGAGCCCGTCCGCCAACGGCTCGAGCGTCTGGGCACGATCGAAGCGCAACTCGAGACGAGCGGCAGGGATGCGCTCAGGCGGATCGTCGAGTTCTCCTTCGATGCGCCGCCGCCGCACGTCGAGCGGGTCCTCGGGGTTCGCAAGGTGCTCCGCGTCAAACGGCTCAATCTTGCCGACGGCGAGCCGTTCGCCGTGGTCACCGTCTGGTGTCCGGCCGAGCTCGGGCAGACGCTGTCGATGGACGACGTCGAGCGACGCCCCTTCTACGAGCTCCTCGACGTCGAGCTGCGCGGCGCCACCCAGACGATCGGAGCCGATTCGGCCGAGGCCGCCGACGCCGAGCTGCTGGCGGTGCCCGTCGGCGCACCGCTCCTGAAGTGCCGACGGGTGACGACCGACGTGAGTGGTCGACCGGTCTTGATGAGCGAACACCTCTTCCCGGCGCATCGCACGGAGTTCGTCGTCGACCTGCCCCAGGACGAGCCGTCGATCACACCCACCGGCCTGCGTCTCGTCGACTGATCGGTCGGCCCGGTCAGGAGCTGCCGGCGGCCACCGCGATCAGGAGTAGCAGCACGAACGCCACGCCGACCAATATCAGCACACTGCCGATGATCCCGCAGATGCGTCCGGCCTGGACGGCGCCGCGGTTGGTCCAATTCACGTGTGGTTGGGCATCCATCTCCCGTTTGGCGGTGTTGCCCTTGACCCAGGCGACCGGTGCGAGCAGCGCGCACACGACCAGCCCGAGAATGCCGAGCACGAGCACCGTCGTGCCGTCGGGATGCTCGCGCGTGTTCGCATACGAAGCCGCTCCGGGTGCCGTCCCCTGTTGCTCGAACGGACCCGGCGAGGGTGGCGGTGGTGGTGGCGGCATCGACATGGTGCGGTCGAAGCGTACCGCAGTGTCAGAGTGCTGCGAAGAGTGCTGCGAGCGCCAGCCCGACCGGGAGCAGTGAGGCGAACACCGCCCCGATCAACGGCATGGCACGCTCGCCGCGGCCACGATCGCGGACGACCAGGAGCGCGCCGACCGACATCGCGACCAGCGCACCGATCGGGAAGGCACCGACGATCGACACCACGACGATCGTGAGGGCGGGCCCGTCGTCGCTGTCGGTGCCCGGTTTCATCATCGCTCCGATCACGACCGCGAGCGCGATCACCGCTGCGATCGTCGCGACGATCGCCGTGCCCAGGCATGCGCCGGCGATCGAAATGGTCGAGAGCCGGTTGCGTTCGGCCACGTCGATCAGACGCCGACGAACGCGCCGTCGATGAGTTGGGCGGCGGTGTCGGTGGCATCGAGCACCGCTGCGGTCTCGATGTCGTCGGCCCAGCCGAGCCGGAGGAGTTCGCGGCCCGACTGCGACGCCGTCAGGTGGTCGATCAAGAGTGGCCGCGCGTCGAGGAACGCCGCGCGTGCAGCACGCGCCTCTGGTGAGCAGGCCGGCGAAGACGTCGCAGCGGCCGGGTCGAGCCCGTGGAGCACCGCCCCGGCGCCGATCAGGTCTTCGACCGCCGGTCGGAGGGATCCGCCGTCGGGCTTCCTGCGTTCCCCGGCGGCGATCACGCCGATCGCCCCGCCGTCGCCGGTCAGCATCAGGGCACGACGTGCGGTGGCCGAGGCGTTGCGGAGCGAGCCGGCCAGGACGAAGGGGACGCCATGTTCGATCGCGGCGAAGGCGATCGTCGAACCGTTCGGGGACGGCAGAACGATCCGCGTGCCCGCTTCGAGTTCCAGCAGATCGGTGGGTGACAGGGAGGGACCGCCTTCCTCACGCCGACCTGCCAAGCGCGCACCACGCTGGCGTGCGTGCTCCGTGGCCCGATCGTCCTTCCAGAGGAACGGCAGCACCATCGCGCCGACCTCGACCGCAGCGCTCACCGCAGAGGTGAAGCGCAACACGTCGACCACGACGATCACGTCGCACTCGGGGCCGAGCACCTCGAGTCCCTCGGCACCCCACTCGAAACGGAAGGCGAAGCCGGACTGCGCAGCGTCGACCGGACCGGCGCTCACGCGTCGCTCACCCCTGCGTCACCAGCCATCCCAGTGGGTCACCTCGCTCGCCGGGAGACGGCTGGCGAGCTTGAAGTCGGTGCCCTGGGTGTACGCGATCGGGAACAGACCGGCCTGGCTGTACCGGTCGTGGGGGATGCCGAGGACGTCGGCCGCTTGCGCTTCGCCGCCGTTGATGAGGTGCAGCGTCGTCCATGCCGACCCCATGCCGCGCTCACGCAGGGCGAGCATGAAGCTCCACACCGCCGGCAGCAGCGAGCCCCAGAAGCCTGCGCTCATCCCGTCGCCGACGGCGGGCTTTCCCTCCAGGCACGGGATCAGCATCAGCGGGACCTCGTGAAAGTGCTCGGACAGGTACGACGCGGAGTCGACCACCTTGTCCATCCGGCCGGCACGCGGGTCGGTGGCCACGTACTCGGGTCGCGGCATCCGGCGGTACAGGTCGAAGTTGGCCCGGTAGATCTCGGCGAGGGCGTCCTTCTTCGCCTGGTCCTCGACGAAGACCCACTGCCACCCTTGACGGTTGGATCCGGTCGGTGCCTGCAGCGCCAGGTCGAGGCACTCGACGACGATGTCGCGTTCGACCGGCGTGTCGAGGTCGAGGCGCTTGCGGACGGACCGGGTCGTGGCGAGGACTTCGTCGGCGGAGAGGTGGAGGCGCATCTCGCGAAGTCTGGCAGGCCTCGCGAACGCGGTCCGGGTCGGGCAGCCAGATGTGTGACCATGACGTCATGGCATCCGCCGACTACCGAGCCGTGAACCACGCCAACTGGGAGTCTCGCGTGCCGCACCACGCCGTCAGCGACGCGTACTCGCTCCACCGGTACCGATCGGATCCCCAGCACCTGTCGGACGTCGTGCGGTTCGATCTGCCCCGGCTGGGCGCGATCGCCGGGGCCGACGTGATCCACCTGCAATGTCACATCGGCACCGACACGCTCTCGCTGGCCCGCCTCGGCGCGACGGCGACGGGACTCGACTTCAGCGGAGCCGCGCTCGCGGTGGCCCGTGAACTCGCCGCGACCGCCGGGCCACCCGTCGACTACGTCGAGGCTGACGTGTACCACGCGATCGAGGCGCTCGGTGGTGAACGATTCGACCTCGTGTTCACCGGGATCGGTGCGCTGTGCTGGCTGCCCGACATCGCGCGCTGGGCGGCGGTCGTCGCCGCACTGCTTCGCCCCGGTGGCGAGCTCTTCATCCGGGAGGGCCATCCGGTCCTGTGGGCGATGGACGACCCCCGCCCCGACGGCCTCGTGGCACTCGAATACCCCTACTTCGAGACGGACGGAGTGCACTTCTGGGAGGAGCTGACCTACGTCGAGCACGACATGCCGCTGGCAGCACCGGCCACCGTCAACTTCAATCACGGTCTCGCCGAGATCTTCAACTCGCTGTGGTCGGTCGGCTTCGAGATCACGCTGTTCGAAGAGCACGACAGTGTGCCGTGGGCGGCGCTCGGCGACCAGATGGAACAGGTCGGCGGTGGGGAGTATCGTCTGATCGACCGACCCGAACGGCTGCCGCACAGCTACACGCTCCGAGCCAGGCGCCGCTGAGTCGACCTGCGACACTCGGGTCATGTCCGATCGTGTCATCGTTTCCATCTCCGACGGCATCGCCGATGTCCGCTTCAACCGACCCGACAAACGGAACGCCCTCGACGGCGCCCAGTTCGCCGCGATCGAGGAAGCCGGCGAGCGTCTCAAGTGCGCCGAGGGCGTGCGAGTCGTGGTGCTCTCGGGCGAGGGCGAATCGTTTTGCGCCGGCCTCGATTTCTCGATGTTCTCCAGCATGGCCGAAGTTGGGCCCCGACCGGCCGAACGCGAGGGCAACCCGGGCGACCTGGCGCCCGGACGCATCACCCACCGGGGCCAGCAGATCTGTTGGGTCTGGCAGGAGCTCCCGGTGCCGGTCATCGCGGCCGTGCACGGTCACGCACTGGGTGGCGGGTTCCAGATCGCCCTGGGCGCTGACATCCGGATTGCCCACCCCGACACCGAGTGGTCGGTGCGCGAGGTTCATTGGGGGCTGGTGCCCGACATGACGGGCACGTTCATGTTGAGTCGCCTGGTGCGGTCCGACATCGCTCGCGAACTGACATACACCGCCCGCATGGTCGACGGTCGTGAGGCCTTCGACATCGGTCTGGTCACTCGTCTGAGCGACAGCCCGTACGACGATGCGATGGCACTCGCCCGCGAGATCGCCTCCCGCAGCCCCGGGGCCGTGCGCGGGTCCAAGGCGCTGTTCAACCGGATGTTCGCCGACGGGGCTGCCGAGCAATTCGCGATGGAGCGTGACGTGATCGGCGCCCAGATCGGGAGCCCGAACCAGATCGAGGCGATCATGTCGAACATGGAGCGGCGCGAGCCGAACTTCATCGACTGACCTGCTCGGAGTTTGTGGCAGCCGAAGCGACGTGATCGGCGACTTCGGCTTCCGCAAGGTTCCCGTCGCCGCTTTGTGGAAGCCACTGAGGCGAATCCGGTCGCTTCGGCTTCCACAGAATCGTGACGTCGAAAATCGTGACGTCGGCGTGGCTTGGTCGCTCCGGCCGCGGTGCGTGTCGTCGATCGTTTCGTCGATCGTTTCGTCAGACGCACAGCCCGTCGCCGGTGACACCCCGTGCGCAGGTCGCCCAGCTGAACGCCGTGACGCCGCTCGTCTCTTCGAGCGATCCGATCCAGATGGCCCACGTCTCGAACCGGAAGGCGTCGTCGAACTGTGGGATCTCGACGATCAGGATCTCCAGCCGCCCGAACTGCAACAGCTCGGCTCGGCGGACGGAGGCCGGTACCTCGGCGTCGGGGTCGTCGAGCTGGTCGACCAAGATCGATTCGATCGCGTCGGGGTCGGTCTCGTCGCCGATCCATGCCTCGACGTCGGCGGTGCGATCGGCGACATCCACGACGTCGACCGCCGACGCGCCGAGGACGTCGGCCGGTGGTACTGGCAACAAGGCCTCGAACAGCTCGAACTGCACCCCGTAGAGGGTGCAGCGGTCGACGCCGTCGGGCCAGCCGCCGCAGTCGATCGAGGTGCCGAACCCCCCGATGACGTCCCATCCCTCGTCGCCGCCGCCGACGAGGACTCCGCCACCGTCGGGAGCGACATCTGGGCCGATCCAGGTCGACCCGATCCCGACGAAGGCCTCGTCACCCCGGCAGATGATGTCGGTCACCGGGAGGGCACCCGGATCGACTGCGGCGAGGATGGTCGAGACCGGGGCGGCACAGCCGTTGCTCGCCAGGGTCCAACCGGCCACCTGCGGGGCGACGGCGATCGAACCCGCTGTGGCGCCGACCTCCACGAGCAACGGCTCCAGCCCGCGGTCGGCGAGGAAACTCGTCTGCAGACCGGCGGGGCCGCACCACGTGGTCACGGCTTCGCCCGGGCCGACCACCCCGATGCAGCGGGCGTCGTCGACGACGCCGTCGAACGCGCGGATATCGCCTTCGGTCGTTGCCAGTTCCAGCGTGATGCCGGGCCGGATCGGGTCGAAGTCGGACGGGACCGCCCAGGTCGTCGCACCCGGTTCGGGGAGCACGAACGCAAGAGGCGGCTCGGTCGTCGGCGCGACGGTCGAGGGCGAGACGGTCGTCGACGTGCTGGTCGAGGTACTGGTCGTCGACGTGCTGGTCGATGTCGTCGTCGAGTCGGTGGTCGTCGTGGCGTCGGGCAACGTCGTGCCGGTCACCAGCGACGCCGTCGTGGCGGTGGTCACCTCGTCGCCGCGGCCACCGACCCAGACCACGAAACCGATGATCAGGACCAAGACGGCAACGCCGACGAACGCGGTGAGCGCCCACGGCGGCCCGTTCGGATCGCCCGGGAGCGGGTCGGGAGGTGCACCCTCGGTGGTGGCGTCGCTCATGGCGTCCTCCTCGCACATCGAGAGCAGCGTGATCGCCGTGCTCGGCTACCGACCAGGTCGTACGAGCTGGCTTTTCGGTTCCGGGTCGGGATGCCCTAGGATAGAGCTTCCTCTCGGGCCAGCGTCGTCCCGACTCCCACAAGCCAACCCCCGACTCTCGTGGAAGTGCACATGCTGACGACCCCTGGCCCAACGGGCCTCTACGACCCGCGTTTCGAACACGACTCCTGTGGTGTCTCGTTCGTCGCCCACATGCGCGGTCATCGGTCGCACCGGCTGGTTCAGACCGGTCTGATGGCGCTGACCAACCTGGAGCATCGCGGCGCGACTGGCGCCGAGCACGACACCGGCGACGGCGCGGGCATCCTCCTGCAGGTCCCCGACCGGTTGCTCCGAGCCACTGTCGATTTCGAACTCCCCGACGAAGGCGCGTACGCGGCCGGAGTCGTGTTCCTCCCGGCCGCCGCAGGTCCGTCCGAGAAGGCGCAGGCACGGATCGAGTCGATCATGACCGAGGAGGGCCTCACCATCCTCGGCTGGCGCGAGGTGCCGGTGAACCCCGACTGCCTGGGCAAGACGTCGCGCGCCGCGATGCCGAACTTCCGTCAGTTGTTCGTCTCGTCGCCCGGCGGAGAGTCCGGGCTCGAGCTCGATCGCCGCACGTACGTGGCCCGCAAGCGCACCGAACACGAGCTGACCGGCGAGCTCGATTCCTACTTCTCGTCGCTGTCGTCGCGCACGTTGGTCTACAAGGGCATGCTCACGACGCCCCAGCTCAGCGAGTTCTTCCTCGACCTGACCGACGAACGGATCGAGTCTGCGCTGCTGCTGGTGCACTCCCGCTTCTCGACCAACACCTTCCCGTCGTGGCCCCTGGCGCATCCGTATCGCTACGTCGCCCACAACGGCGAGATCAACACCGTGCAGGGCAACCAGAACTGGATGCGGGCTCGCGAGGCGATGGCGGCGAGCCCAGCACTCGAACACCTCGACAAGGCGTTCCCGATCTGCACGCCGGGCGCGTCCGACACCGCCCGCTTCGACGAGGCGCTCGAGCTGCTCCACTTGGGCGGGCGCCCCTTGCACCATGCGGTCCTGATGATGATCCCCGAGGCCTGGGAGAACAACATCGAGATGGACGCCGACCGGCGGGCGTTCTACAGGTTCCACGCCAGCGTGATGGAACCCTGGGACGGCCCGGCCAGCGTCACGTTCACGGACGGCACCGTGATCGGGGCCGTCCTCGACCGCAACGGGTTGCGGCCGAGCCGGTACTGGGTCACCGACGACGACCTCGTGATCATGGCGTCCGAGGTGGGCGTGATGGACGTCGACCCTGCCAAGGTCGTCAGCAAGGGCCGTCTGCAACCCGGCAAGATGTTCCTCATCGACACGCGCGAGGGCCGCATCATCGATGACGAGGAGCTCAAGAAGCAACTCGCTGCCGAACGTCCGTACGGCGAGTGGCTCGAGCAGGGCATGGTCGAGCTGGAGGATCTGCCGGCACGAGAGCACATCGTGTTCAGTCACGACAGCGTGCTGCGTCGCCAGCAGATGTTCGGCTACACCCACGAGGAGCTCAAGATCATCATCGCCCCGATGGCACGCGAGGGCAAGGAGCCGATCGGCTCGATGGGGACCGACACGCCGATCGCGGTGCTCTCGAAGCGGCCGCGTCTGCTCTTCGACTACTTCGCCCAGCTGTTCGCCCAGGTGACGAACCCGCCGCTCGACGCGATCCGCGAAGAAGTCGTCACGGCGGTCGCGTCGTCGATCGGGCCTGAAGCGAACGTGCTCGACCCCGGTCCCGAGAGCTGTCGCCAGCTCGCACTCCCGTATCCGATCATCGACAATGACGAACTCGCCAAGATCATCCACGCCAACGACGACGGCCAGTTCCCCGGTCTCGAGGCCCATGTCGTCAAGGGCCTGTACCGGGTTGCCGGTGGCGGCGAGGCACTGCGGGCTGCGCTCGAATCGATCTTCGAGGAGGTCTCGGCGGCCATCGAGTGGGGCGCTCGGGTGATCGTGCTCAGCGACCGCAACGCCGACTCGATCGATGCCCCGATCCCGTCGTTGCTGCTCACCGCTGCGGTCCACCATCACCTGGTGCGAACGAAGCAGCGCACGATGGTCGGCTTGGTCGTCGAGTGTGGCGATGCTCGCGAGGTCCATCACATGGCGCTCCTGGTCGGGTACGGCGCCGGTGCGATCAATCCCTACCTGGCCTTCGAATCGATCGAGGACCTCATCGCCGAAGGCCACCACGGCATGGCCGACATGGATCCGCAGCAGGCGATCACGAACTACATCAAGGCGTGCGGCAAGGGCGTGCTGAAGGTGATGTCGAAGATCGGTATCTCGACGGTCGCGTCCTATACGGGTGCTCAGATCTTCGAGGCCATCGGCCTCGGTGAAGAGCTCGTCGACAAGTACTTCACGGGCACGGTGTCGCGCCTCGGTGGCATCGGGCTCCACGAGATCGCGACGGCGATCCAGATGCGTCACTCCGTCGCCAACCCCCGCCGCCCCGAGGAGCGTGCCCACCGCAAGCTCGAGCTCGGCGGCGAGTACCAGTGGCGCCGTGAGGGCGAGTACCACCTGTTCAACCCCGAGACGGTGTTCAAGTTGCAGCACGCCACGCGGGCCAAGCGGTACGACATCTTCAAGGAGTACACCGGCCGCGTCGACGATCAGTCGAAGCACCTGGCGACCCTGCGTGGCTTGTTCAAGTTCGGCAGCGATCGCCAACCCATCCCGATCGACGACGTCGAGCCCGTCAGCGAGATCGTCAAGCGGTTCTCGACCGGTGCGATGTCGTACGGATCGATCTCGGCCGAGGCACACGAGACGCTCGCGATCGCGATGAACCAGATCGGGGCCAAGTCGAACACCGGTGAGGGAGGCGAGGACGCCGACCGGCTGTACGACCCGTCGCGCCGCTCGTCGATCAAGCAGGTCGCATCCGGACGCTTCGGAGTCACGTCGGAGTACCTCACGAACTCCGACGACATCCAGATCAAGATGGCGCAGGGAGCCAAGCCGGGCGAGGGTGGTCAGCTACCCGGCGGCAAGGTGTATCCCTGGATCGCCAAGACGCGGTACTCGACGCCAGGTGTCGGTCTGATCAGTCCGCCGCCGCACCACGACATCTACTCGATCGAAGATCTCAAGCAACTGATCCACGATCTCAAGAATGCGAACCCGCAGGCTCGTATCCATGTGAAGCTCGTAGCGGAGATGGGCGTCGGCACCGTGGCCGCCGGTGTCTCCAAGGCGAAAGCCGACGTGGTCCTGATCTCGGGCCACGACGGCGGCACGGGTGCATCGCCGCTGACGTCGCTCAAGCACGCCGGCGGTCCTTGGGAACTGGGTCTCGCCGAGACGCAGCAGACCCTCATCCTCAACGGTTTGCGCGACCGGATCGTCGTGCAGACCGATGGCCAGCTGAAGACCGGGCGCGACGTCGTGATCGCAGCTCTGCTCGGTGCCGAAGAGTATGGCTTCGCGACCGCTCCTCTCGTGGTGTCGGGTTGCGTGATGATGCGCGTCTGCCACCTGGACACCTGCCCGGTCGGTGTCGCCACCCAGAACCCGGAGCTGCGCAAGCGGTTCTCGGGCAAGCCGGAGTTCGTCGTGAACTTCTTCGAGTACATCGCGGAGGAGATTCGTGAGTACATGGCCGAGCTCGGCTTCAGGACGATGGCCGAGATGATCGGTCACGTCGAGGCGCTCGACGTGCAGCCGGCCGTCGACCACTGGAAGGCCCACGGGCTCGACATCACTCCGATCCTGACGCGGGTGCCCAATCCGTACGAGCAGGCCTTCCACCGCACGGATGAGCAAGACCACGGTCTCGCCGATGCGCTCGACCAGGAGCTCATCCGCTTGGCTCAGCCGGCGATCCACGATGGTCGATCGGTGCAGATCGAGCTACCCATCCGGAACGTGAACCGCACCGTCGGCACCCTGCTCGGTCACGAGGTCACGAAGGTGTGGAAGGGAGAGGGTCTCCCCGATGGGACGATCGATATCCGGTTCACCGGTTCGGCTGGTCAGAGTTTCGGCGCGTTCGTCCCGAAGGGCATCACGATGCGGCTCGACGGCGACGCAAACGACTATCTCGGCAAAGGGCTGTCGGGTGGTCGCCTGGTCGTGCGTCCGCCGGCGTCGTCGCCGTTCGTCGCCGAGGACCAGGTCATCGCCGGCAACGTCATCGCCTACGGAGCGACGTCGGGCGAGATCTACCTGCGCGGGATCGTCGGTGAGCGCTTCTGCGTACGCAACTCCGGCGTGACCGCCGTGGTCGAGGGTGTCGGTGACCATGGCTGTGAGTACATGACCGGCGGCCGCGTCGTGGTGTTGGGACCCACCGGTCGCAACTTCGGTGCCGGCATGTCGGGTGGCATCGCCTACGTCTACGACCGCACCGGTGACTTCGATCGACGAGTGAACTACGAGATGGTCGAGGTCGAACAACTCGATGACGAAGACCGTTCGTTTCTGCGCTCGACGATCGAGTCACACCTCGAGTACACCGACTCGGCGGTTGCCGGAGGCATGTTGGCGTCGTGGAGCGTCGAGGTGAGCAAGTTCCGCAAGGTCATGCCCGTCGACTACCAGCGAGTGCTCACGGTGATGAAGGAATCGGCTGCGGCCGGCCTCGACGAGGACGAGACCGTCGCCCGAATCATGGAAGCCGCACGTGCCTGACGCAGCGCGAGCGAACGAGAGTGGAGGGCGGTCTGCATGGGCGACGTGACAGGTTTTCTCAAGTGGGAGCGAGAACTGCCCCGGTATCGGCCGGTCCCGGTGCGCCTCAGGGACTGGAAGGAGGTCTACGAGGACTTTCCGCTCGACAAGCTCCAGTCTCAGGCCGGTCGTTGCATGGACTGCGGCATTCCGTTCTGCAACAACGGGTGCCCGCTCGGGAACCTGATCCCCGACTGGAACGATCTCGTGTACCGCGATCACTGGCGCGATGCGATCGACCGGCTCCACGCGACGAACAACTTTCCCGAGTTCACCGGGCGGCTGTGCCCGGCGCCGTGTGAGTCGGCGTGCGTGCTCGGCATCAACCAACCGCCCGTGACGATCAAGCAGGTCGAGGTCGAGATCATCGACAAGGCGTTCGACGAGGGGTGGGTCGTTCCGCAGGTGCCATCCGTGAAGACCGGCAAGCGGGTTGCCGTGATCGGATCCGGGCCGGCTGGTCTCGCCGCTGCTCAGCAACTCACACGGGCCGGCCACGACGTGGTCGTGCTCGAACGGGCAGACCGCATCGGTGGTCTGCTGCGCTACGGCATCCCCGAGTTCAAGATGGAGAAGCGGCACATCGATCGCCGGCTCGCCCAGATGGAGGCCGAGGGCACCGAGTTCCGCACCAACGCGGTCGTCGGTGACAACGTCGACATCGCCGTCCTCCAGGCATCCTACGACTCGATCGTGTTGGCGTGCGGCGCCACCCAATGGCGTGATCTGCCGGTGCCGGGGCGCGAGCTCGCCAACATCCACCAGGCAATGGAGTACCTGCCGTTCTCGAATCGCGTCCAACTCGGCGACATCGATCGATCGCCGATCGACGTCCACGGCAGGCACGTCGTCATCATCGGCGGCGGAGACACCGGCGCCGACTGCCTCGGCACCGCCCACCGTCAGGGTGCTGCATCGGTGACGCAGCTCGAGATCATGCCGAGGCCGCCCGACGAGCGCGCCGAATCCAATCCCTGGCCCCAGTACGCGTTCACGTTCAAGGTCACATCTGCCCATGATGAGGGCGGGGATCGGATCTACTCGGTCAACACCGAGCGCTTCATCGACGACGGCGCCGGGAACGTGGCCGCATTGGCGATCCACGAGGTGGAGATGGTCGAAGGCCGTTTCGTGAAGATCGAGGGCACCGATCGCGAGATTCCGGCCGACTACGTGTTCCTCGCGCTCGGGTTCGTCGGTCCGGAGCAGGACTCGTGGCTCGATGAGTTGGGCGTCGAGCTCGACCAGCGCGGGAACGTCTCGCGCAGCGACGAGTACATGACCAACGTGCCAGGCGTGTTCGTCGCCGGCGACATGGGACGCGGTCAGAGCCTCATCGTCTGGGCGATCGCCGAGGGCCGATCGGCAGCTGCGGGCGTCGACCGGTACCTGATGGGTGAGACCAAGCTGCCGTCGCCGATCGAGCCGACCGCGCGGCCGCTCATGTGAACCGGGTCCGAGCGCGGTGCCACCGCAGCGATGGTGCGACGCCCTACGCTGGGCGCATGCTGATCTCGTCGCGAACCGTCGCAGCAGCCGCTTTCGGCATCGTGCCGTTGTTGCTGGCCGCCGGCTGTGGGTCGACGTCGGGCGACGGGGCGCGGGCGACGATCACGCCGATCCAGGGATCGAGCTATGTGACGATCCAGCCGGCCACGACCACGACCACGACCACGATCCTCGTCGACAACCTCAATCCCGGGGATGTCTCTCCGGTCGAGCAGCTCTATGTCGTCAAGTCCGGTGATTCGATCTCGCGCATCGCGTCGCTCTACGACATCACGATGGACACGCTTGTCAACTACAACGACTGGCCGGAAGGTCTCGACCACTTCCTCCAAGTCGGAGACGAGGTCCGGATCCCACCCGACACGCCGGTTGCCGGTTCGTCTGGCGGCGAGACGGCCTCCGGCAGCTCCGGCAGCTCCGGCAGCTCCGGTGGCTCGAGCGAGACGCAAACGGACGACAGCGTCGAACCTGCGACGGGCGAAGGATGTCAGCACACGATCGTCGACGGCGACAACCCGACGCGAGTCGCGAACAAGTACGACATCACGGTCGACGAGTTGGCGAACGCCAACATCAACAACCCGGTGTACCAGACGTTCCTCATCGGTTCGCAGCTCACGATCCCGCCCGGCGGCAGCTGCTGAACGTCACGTTTGGGGTCTGACCCCGAATGTGACGTTGGGGAGATCAGCCGAGGTCGGGCCAGCGTCTGCGTTGGCGGCGGCGGAGTCCGGCCGCACCGAGCTTGCGGTGCTCGGCGAGCTGCCAGTGGCGACGCCATCCGTTGTACTCGGGTCCCGTCAGCTTCGGACTCGTGCCGCGCGCGGCGCGTCGGGTGGCCGTCCAGTAGTCGGTGAGGGCTTCGTCGCCGAGGCGGGTCACGGCGGCCTCGATGCGGGCGTTGTAGCGCCGGGTGTTCTCGTCGTCGACGGGCATCAGCGGTGCGCCGAACACCACCTTGGTGCGTCCGGGCTTGGGTCGCTTCATCCCCTTGCCGAAGATCGCGCCGGTGCCGTCGATGAACACCGGCACGACCGGTGCGCCCGTGCGTGACGACAGGTACGCGGCACCTCCTTTGAAGTCCTGACCCCAGCCATCGGGCGAACGTCCACCCTCCGGGTAGATGAGCAGGCTGTGCCCGTCTGCGACGAGATCGCGGAACATGTCGCTCGACTTGCGGCTCGTCACCTCGCGGTCGATCGGGATCGCGTTGAGTGACAGCGCCGACACCACCGCCTTCCACTGGGTGTCGAAGAAGTAGTCGGCGGCGGCGGCGACGACGAGATCGCGCCGCCAACACATCGGGATCGATCGGATCATCAGCGCGGTGTCGATGTGGCTGTGGTGGTTGGGGGCGAAGATGACCGGCGGTGGCTCGTCGTGACGGACCAGATCGTCGAGCCGGTCGACGCCGACGACGACGGGATGCGCGACACCGCGGACCAGGAGACGCAGGGGACCTTCCGTGATCACGCCCCGGGCTGCTCGGGCGAGCGGGCTACGGGCCCACTCGGTGTCGTAGTGGGCACCCAACTTCGACGGAACGTCAGGAACCTCGACCCCCTTCGGCACGCTCGGTGCTCGGTACGGGAAACCGTAGGCGCGCAACGGCGCAGCTGCGGAGCGCACGAGACGCTCGGCGCGACCGGCCCCGCGTTGTGCGGATCGGACGTAGCGATTGGTGCTCATCGGATCAGTGGACGTCGGCCACGACGACGCTCGGCAGATGGAGGTGGGAGATGGTCGGGGAGCGACCGACGACGTCGCTCGCGATCTCGAACGCGTCGTCCAACGTGCTCGCCGGCGTGAAACCGAGTCGCCGCACGGTCGCCGGATCGCCGCCGACGATGATCACCCGGCCCGCCCACTGCTGACCATGCGCTCCCCAGTACCAGGCGTAGAACGGGTGCACGCCGTGGTAGGCGTTCCCGGTCCGGTAGAGGTGGCGGTACCACTCGTCCTCGGCGTACTTGTGCTCGTACTTGTCGGCCATCACGACCGGATCGGTCGAGTCGGCGAGCACTTCGTCGAAGAAGTCGATGTAGCTCGGATGGTGGACCGGGTTGAACTCCCGGTACGTCGGGTGGGTCATGATCACGACACCGCCCTCGCGCACCAGCGGCTTGCCACGGTACATGTTGAACATGTAGCCGAGTCCCATGCACATCACGAGAATCGGGTTCATGATGCCCTCGGGGTTGTACGGGCTGATGAACGGGATGCCGAGGGTGAGGATGTCGGTCTGTCCCTCGACCGGTACGAGATGTTGGGCGTGCACGTGCTGCAGGGTGAGCTCGTGGACGGACGGGGTGAATCCGGCCTGGACGCTGGTGGTCGCGTACGGCGCCTCGATCGAGTGGAAGATCTTGCGCGCCAGACGGTTGGGCGTCCGTTTCAACGACTTCTGGGTGCCGAGGTAGAGGGCACGATCCTTGGCCGTCCACTCCCACTCCCGCTTGGAAAGGAAGTCGAACGGTGACGGGAAGGCGTCGTTGTTGATCGTGGTCTCGACCTGGAAGATCTTCGGGCCGTGGTCCTGGAGCACCTTGCCGAGGCGCCACACGCTCTTGTGGAGATCGGAGTTGTGGCGGTCCATGAGGCTGCGCGTGTTCTGCAGGGTGACGGGGTTGTGGTGGAAGCTGAGGCTCCGGTACGAAGAAACGCCAGTGGTGATCGACTTCCATCCGCCGTCCATGGCGACCTGGTTGACGTTGGCGTAGACGACGAGATCGCTCTCGGCGACGCGCCGGTTGATCTCGAGCACCTCGCCGAGATCGGTCTCGCCGATCACGGTGAGGTTGTCGTGGTCCTCGGCGTCGTGCTGGTAGAGCATGCCGCGTGGGTGGAAGGCGTCGAACACCCGGTCGCCGAGCACGTGGCGCAACTCGTAGTCGTGCATCCGCCGGTGGAGGCCGAGCGCGGCGATGAGGTGGATGTCGTCGACGCCTGCCTCCGCCGCGAGATCGAGCACTGCCTCGATGATCCGTTGGCGCGTGTCGGGACGGCGCATCTTGGGGAGCGACAGACTGGCGTCGTCGAAACAGATCGTCAGCTTCATGTCGGCGTGCAGCAGTGCCGGCAGTGGCTCCATGTCGATGGGATTGAGCAGCGCATCACGGATGTGCCCATCGACGTCGTCGAGTCCGGGCAGTGGTTCGGCGGGGTAGATGACACGACTGCGGTCGGCGGGCAGCTTCTCGAGGCTGAATCCCTCGCCTCGCCAGAAGAGGATGGGGGGCGTCGACCGGTCGACGTCGAGCACGAATCCGGGGCGTGGCATCAGTCAGTGTTCCTCAGGTCGAAGGCGATCTTGACGGCACCGCGCCGTCCCGCCGAGGCGGCGTGGGCGATGGCGTCGACGTGGTCGTCGAGCGGGTAGGTGGCCGACAGCAAGCGTTCGGCTTCGAAGTGGGTCGCGGTGTCGATGGCGAGGTCGAAGGTGCGGGCGCCGGTGCCGTCGGGCATCGTCTCTGAGCCGTAGGTGTAGGCACCCTTCAGCTCGGTCTCGCGGTGCCAGAGCCCGGTGAGGTCGAGCTCGACGTCGGCCGGCATGCCGAGCAGCACGACTCTGCCGCGGGGGCGTGTGATGCGGAGGGCGTCGGTGACCGATTCGCTGGTACCGACCGCGTCGATCGTCGCGTGGGCGCCGGAGCTGAGGATGTTGCCGATCAGGTGGCACCCCACGTCGCGCCGCACGGCTCGATCGAGCTTGGACGCCTGCACGACCACGTCGGCGCCGATCGCCTTGGCCAGCGCCATCTGGTGCTGGTAGCGGGCACCGACGATGATGCGCACGCCGGGAACGTAGCGACGCAGGCCGGCGATCGCGGCCAGCCCCATCGTGCCGGCGCCGAGGACGGCGACGATCGGATCCACGACGTCGGCGATGGTCGGCCAGGTCAGCAGAGCGGCGTGGATGCCGCCGGCGATCGGCTCGACGAGCACGGCGCGCTCGTCGGGCAGTTCGTCGTCGATGCGGTGCAGCTGGGTCTCGTGGGCCCAGAACCAGGGCGCCCAGCCCCCGCCGGTCGAGCAGCAGAAGCCGGTCTGGATCCCGGGCTCGAGGTGCCCGGTGACGAGGTGGGCGTAGTCGTCTCCGTCCGCGGGCGCGGCTCCGTCGAATGGGGGATCGAACCCTCGCGCAGCGTGGCCGAGCACGGGTTCCAGGATCACCCGGACGCCGTCGTCCAGTTCGCCGACGACCTCGTGGCCCGGCACGAACGGGAAGCTCACGTACTCGTCGAAGTAGGTCGAGGCATGGCCCTCCACCAGCGAGAGATCGGAACCGCAGATCCCGGCGAGGCGGGTGCGGACCCGGTGCCATCCCGGTCCCGGGCAGCGGGGGTCGTCGATCGTGACGTAGTCGAGCGGGCCGAGCCTGGTGGCGGTCGCCGGCGCGACGGCTGATGCGATGCGCGCCATCCCGAACTTGGCGACCGATCGGCGGATCTGGAGCGCTTTCACCGTCGACTCCCGACATGTCTGCTCGCGTTCCGGTTCCCCAGAGGCCGACGTCCTGCCGCCGAGTGCGCGGTGCCTCGATGTGCCGAGAGTCGATGGGGGCGCGACGGGGCGTCCGTGTGTGGGCTCTCCGAGTGGTGGCGTGTCGGGTGGGGCGGTGTGAGCGGGGGCGCGACGTTCACGAGTGACCTCCTGGTGCGAAGGTCCGCCGCCGTTCGCGCTCGACCATCACTTCACCGATCGGCAACAAGGGCCGTGGCGCACCCTTGGCCTTCGTCCAATGCTCGACCAGCCAGCCCCGCTTGCGTGCGATCGTCGCCAGACGCGTCTCGGGATTCACGGCGACGGGAAACCCGACGGCCTCGAACAGTGGCAGGTCGCTCGACGAGTCGGCGTAGGCCACGCACTCGTCGAGCGAGTAGCCCTCCGAGTCGCAGTAGTCGGCGAGCAGCTGGGCCCGGGCCTCGCCGGTCGGCGGCACTGTCGTCATCTCGCCCGAGTAGGTGCCATCGGCGCGAACACTCATCTCGGCCGCGATGATCTCGTCGAACAGCGGCCGCAGTCCGGCGATGTTGAAATCGAGCGCGCCCGTGATCAGGATCGTCCGGTGCCCCAGGGCCCGGTGCTCGCGCACTCGGCGGAGTCCCTCCGGGAAGCTCTTGGTCATGATCAGTTCCTGCATCATCGCCCGCGTGTCGGTCTCGATCTGCTCGACCGGGGCGTTCTCGTATCGACGGTAGAAGTGGCGGAGGAAGTCGGTCCGGTCGCGGCTGTCCATCCGAAGGAGCCCCGGCGCCTCGGCAAGTGTCCGCATCACGTATCGCATTCGTTCGGGGCCGTTGAGCCGGCGGGTCGCGAGATACGAGTAGCTCTCGACGACGTTCGACGCGATGAGGGTGTTCTCCAGGTCGAAGGCTGCGACCTGGCGCTTCGGATCGAGGACCTGCTTGCGGAGTCGGGTCATGCGGTCGGTGCTGCGCGACTTGCCGGGCGTCGACTTCACCCGAGCGTGCTGGACGATCGACGGGAGATGGATCCGGGTGACGTAGTGCTCCCAGTCGACGACCCGTGGGTCGAAGTTGAACGCTTCCCGATCGGCGTCGTCGAGCGTGTTCCAGAGGTTCAGGAGGTTGTCGACCTGGTAGATGGCTTCGCACTCGGTGTAGAGCCCGTACAACTCGACGTACTGGAGCGCCGTCTCGACCTCGGCGCGCCGGCTCTCGAGCGATGCGGTGAATTCGGCCTGTCGGCCGCGCAACGGCAGCGCCTGCAGCACCTGCTCGGTGCGGCTGAGGATGGTCCTGGCGCGGTTGAGTTGGCCCTCGACCTTCCCGCGCCCGGGGAAGTTCCACTCCGGAACCAGGATCGGTTGGCCCTCGGGGTCGTACAGCGGGTGCTCGGTGAACCAGCCGCTGATGTAGTCGATCATGGCCCGGTACTTGAGCGGGTTGACGCCGCCGGAGGCGACCTGGGTGATCGCCGGTGCTCGGTCGGGGCCGGCGGCGGCCACGCCGATCAGGGCCGCCACGACGATGTCGACGGGGATGACATCCACGGTGCCCTCCGGCACGCCGGGGAACTCCTTGAGCAGGCCTCGGGCGTAGGAGATGATGACCGGCTCGGCCATGCGGAACCCGCGGATCCAGCCCGGACGCGGCTCGGCCCAGGCCGACTCGATGATCGACGGGCGCACGATCGATACGGGAATGTCGCCCTTGGTGTCGGTGAGGGCCTGCTCACCGAGCGCCTTCGTGAACGCATAGGCATCGGGCCAGCCCACACTCGCCGCTCGGGCACGCCCGGCGTCGACGAGCTGGTCCTTGACCCAGCGCTCGCGCAACTGCTCGGTCTTGGCCGCCAACGCCGGCGCGCCAGCGGCCCCCAACTCTGCCCGCGCCTGCTTGCGAAACTGCACCAACCGCTCGGGCTGCCGACTGATCGCCTCGGTGTCGCCCTTGAGGCGGCGGGCGGCCTCGACCTCGGCACGCCAACTCAGCCCGATGTCGAACGGCCCGGCGCTGACCAACTCCTCGGGGGCGTTGCCACGCCGGTTGCCGGCCACGTAGCACGTGCTCACTGCGACGAGGTGGGGCCGGATGCCGAGTTGAGTGCACGACGCTGCGATCCGCGTCGGCCCCAGCAGATTGATCTCGACCGCCCGGTCGAGTGGCGAGTCGAACGACACGGTGGCCGCCGAGTGGATCACGATGTCGGCAGTCGAGAAGATGCGGCGGTCGTCATCGCTCAGTCCGAGGCCGTCGGCCGACACGTCGCCGGCGATCGTGGTGATCCGGCGTGTCGTCATCTCGGTGAAGCTCTCGGCCGCATCGGGCGAGGAGTGGAGCTCGCGCAGCCGATCGAAGGCGTCGTTCTTCAGCAGTTCCTTCTCGACCCGCGTCGCCGCTGGGGTGCGACGGCCGTCGCGAACCAGCAGGATCAGCTGACAGCCCGGCACGCCACGGAGGAGCCGTTCCACGAGTGCCGTCCCCACGAATCCGGTCGAGCCGGTGATGGCGATGCGCTTGCCAGCCAGGGATTCCGCGATCACAATGGACATGTCTACCAAATGGTAGAGAAGCAGGCAACGAATCCGACGTGAGCGAGACCTCCACCCGATTGCGCATCCTCGACGCGGCGCTCGACCTCTTCGGTTCCCGCGGTGTCGATGCGGTTTCGCTCGACGAGATCGCACGGCACGTCGGCGTCCGCAAGCAGACCGTCCTCTACTGGTTCGCCTCGAAGGACGAACTGGTAGATGCGGTGCTCCAGGCGGCGGCCGCCGAGCTGGTCGTGGTGATCGACGCAGCGGTCCGGTCCGCCGCCGACGACCCGCTCGAGCGCATCGACGCCGTCGTGCGCGCGGTGTTCCGGCCCGCCGTCCGCCGGCCGGCGATGCTCGGTCTGGTTCGCGAGGTGAATCGCCTGCCCGAGGCACAGGCCGATCGCCTTCGTCAACGGGTGCAGCCCTTGGTCGATCGGTGCGTCGAGTATCTCCGCCTCGAGATGGACAAGGGCCGGCTGCGACGCGCCGACCCCGGCCTGATCGCGGCGCTCGCCTACGCGACGGTGACGGGGATCGCCACCGAACCCGAGGCGCTGCGCACCACCGGTTGGCAGCCGACGGCCATCGGGCTCAGGCACCTGCGCGACGAGTTGCGCGCGTTCCTCCGTTCGGCGCTGGCACCGGGCGACCGATCCGTCGATCCGGCCTGACCGTCGACCGCTCACGACCGATGCGGTCGACCGTCACATCTCGTCCGGTGCGGTCGCGTACCGATCCGCAGTGTGTGCAGCCAGCGCGGCGACGCGCTGGCGGAGCGCCGTCGGTTCGATCACCTCGATGTCGGGGCCGAGCGACAGAACGTGTCTCGCCGTCATCTCGAGTCCGCCCAGGCGGAACGATGCAGGCTGCCAGCCGTCCTGATCCGGTGGTTCCGAACGGTGCACGCGCAGCGGCTGGAGCACCGACATGACGGCGGCGAGGCGGCGGCCCTCGGCGGAGATGCGGACCGTTGCCCGGCGTGGTCGCCCTGGCGTCGTCGGGGCCGGTCGCCACGTGTCGGTGCCCGCCAACTCGGTGCGGTAGCCGTCGAGCAGTTCGAAGCCTCCGTACGACCCGCGTACGGAGTACACCGGCACTCCCGCGCCCGACAGGGCCTCGATGTCTCGCAGTACCGTCCGAACCGACACCTCGAGCTCGGAGGCGAGCTGACCAGCGGTGAGCCGACCCCGACGCTCGAGGAGCAGGAGCAGGTTGACGAGTCGCCCGGCACGCATGGTCCATCTTCGCGGATCACCGTGAATACATGACAACAGATGGCGTGTTCGATCCTGCAAGATGTCGAGTTACCCCTCGACCCATCTCGACCCACCTCGACAGATCTCGACCCACCTCGACCGTTCTCGACCCATCTCGACCCACGACGGCGCCGGCGAAGTCGGCGCCGTCTCGAAAGGTTGCACGTGCGCCACGAAGCCATCACCACCATCGGGGCGACGCCGTTACGCATCTGGTCGATCCTGACCGATCCCCGCCGCTACCCGGCGTGGGACGCCGGCATGATCGAGGCGACGGGTACTGTCAGTCCGGGGGCGAAGCTGGCGATCGCGACCGACGTCGCTCCCGAGCGGTGGTTCGGGGTCGAGGTGCTCGACTCGTTCCCGAGCAGCGGATGGCGCGGCGAATCGGGATGCCGCTGCGGCTGTTCACCGACGCGTGGACCTTCGCGGTGAGCGCCAGAGACGGCACCACCGGCTTCACGATGTCGGAGGGTACTCAGAGCTGCTGCTCCCGATCGTTCGCCGATCGATGCCTGATCTGCAACCATCGTTCGACCGATTCACCCAGGGCCTTCGGGCCACAGCCGAGCGCTCGGAAGGAGAGCCGTCATGAACGACGAGATCGAGGGAACGGGCACCCCGGACGACCCGTGGGTGCTCACGACACCGCCCGGGAAGTCCGAGTTCGAGGCGTATCGCGATTCCGAGGCCGATCCGCCGGCCCTCGTCGTACAGGTCGGCGCCACTGAGCTCCGCTATCACCTGAGTTGCATCGACGATCTCCACCAGATGCTTCGCGAGCGAGGCGACTGGATGCTGCTCGGCAACGCCGACGAGCAGAAGGAGGCCAAGCCCGACACCGTCGAGGCGTGGGGACGGTCCGCCGACAACCCCGTCGGCGGATGGTACGGGATGAAGAAGGGGCTCCGCGGCCGCTTCGCGAACTACGTGCCTCCGGTGCTCGAGGTGCTGGGACTCGCAGAAGTCGAACACAACGCACGCAACAACTCGATGCGAGCCCGATGACGGTCGAGGTGCCGGGCGTCCGACACGCCATCGGCCCACATGGTGGTCGATACGTCGATCGATCGGCTGGTCGTCTGGAAGACTCGACGGATGCGCATCGTTCCGGCGGCGACGGCCGCCACACTGGGCGGCCTCGCCGCAGTCCACGTGGCGTGGGGCGTCGGTTCTTCGTTCCCGTTCGCCGACCGGGACGAGCTGGCCGATGCAGTCGTCGGCAGCGAGGTGATGCCCGGACCCGCCGAGTCGTTCGCTGTCGCGGCCCTGCTCGGGCTCGCGACGGCTGTCGTCATCGACGTGTTGCCGATGTCGCATGGCGTCAGGCGATCCAGCGTGGCCGGACTCGTCGCCGTGCTGGCCGTGCGAGGTGGACTCGGACTCGCCGGCCGAACCGACATCCTGGTGCCAGGGAGCACCGGGCACCGGTTCCGACGACTCGACCGTCGGTGGTACTCGCCGCTGTGCCTGGTCGTGGCTGCGGGCGCGACGGCGTCGCTCAGGTGACCGCGACCTGGGTGCCGCGCCGCTCGAACCGGAAATCGCAGTGGGTCGCGCCGCCCATGATGGTCTGTGTGCGAGACAACTCGATGTCCGGATTGAAACCCTCGACGAGCGAGCCGTCGCGATCGCACGACAGGGTCGAACCGAGATCATCGAGACCGAGCGATCGGTACATCTCCGCGTAGCGACACCGAGTCACGTCGAAGGCGAACACGTCGTCGGACAGCTCGACCACCTCCGATTCCATCGCTCCATCGGCAGCCCATCCGGCCAGACCGGATGCAAACGCCGGCAGCGAATCGTCGCCGACCTGGCGCGCGAGCGCAGCGCCCTGTTCACGGGCGACGTCGACGATCACCTCCCTGGCGACGTCGTACACACCGTCGCCGTAACTGCCGGCGAGTCGTTCGAGCAGCGGGGCGACGATTCGAGCCTCGATCTCCCGACGCCTCAGGATGCCGACCTCGTTCAACCTGTCCGGATTCGCATCTTCGGTCATGATGAGACGGTACCGAACCGCGTTCGGGTGTCTGCGTCCGGTGCCCGGCGTCCAGCATCCGACACGCGACCCGTGGCTCAGTGTTTGGTGTTGCGGCGCCTGCGGGCGTGACGTTCGAGCGCAAGCTCGACCAGGCGATCGATGATCTCGCGGTAGGTCATGCCGCTCGCGATGAGCATCTTCGGGAACATCGAGATCGGCGTGAAGCCGGGCATCGTGTTGACCTCGTTGCAGAGGAAGCCGCGGCGTTCGCCCTGCTCCTCGAGGAAGAAGTCGCACCGCGCGAGGCCGTCGCAGCGCAGCGCACGAAAGACGTCGAGCGCCTTGGCCCGGACGTCGGCGGTCTGCTCCGGCGTGAGCGGCGCAGGGATCAGCCCCGTGCTCACGTCGTTGACGTACTTGTCGTCGTAGCTGTAGAACTCGTCGCCGGGCACGATCTCGCCGGGCACGGAGACGAACGGATCGGCATTGCCGATGACCGCGATCTCGATCTCGCGGCCCACGATCGCCTCCTCGACGACGACCCACTCGTCGTAGGTGAGTGCGTAGTGGATTGCGTCGCGAAGCGCCTCGACCGATGTTGCTTTGCTGACCCCCACTGACGAGCCCATGTTCGCTGGCTTCACGAAGCACGGCAGGCCGAGCTCGGCCGCCAGTTCGCCGGCGAGCCCGGGTGTGATCTCGTGTTCGGCGAACGCCCGATACCGTGCCTGCGGGATGTCGGCTGCCGCGAGGACCCGCTTGGCCATGGCCTTGTCCATCGCGACGGCGGATCCGAGCACCCCCGAACCCACGTAGGCCACGTTGGCGAGCTCGAGCAGGCCTTGCACCGTGCCGTCCTCGCCCATCGGGCCGTGGAGCAGTGGAAGTACGACCGTGCGCTCCGGACTGTCGACCGCCTCACCGAGCACCACCGACGGCGACAGTCGATCGCCGGTCGGGTCGAGTCGTGTGGGAAGCGCGCTCGGTCCACGAACGAGCGCTGCCTGCGCCTCCGTTGCGAGCGCCCACTCACCGTCGGTCGAGATCCCGATCGGCGTGACCCGGTAGGCGGACGCGTCGGCGGCGGCGATCACGTGCGCTGCGGTCGTGCAGCTCACGTCGTGCTCGGCGGACTGACCACCGAACAGCACGACCAGGTGGATGCGCTCGCTCGTCACTGACGCGACGGTACCGTTCCGCAGCATGAGGATGCTGGCATCCCACGTGGCCACGGCGACCGGCGGCACCCTCGAAGGCCCCGACGTCGAGGTCGACGGTGCGTCGTTCGACTCGCGTTCGCTCGGTCCCGGCCAACTGTTCGTGCCGATCGTCGCCGAGCGGAACGGTCACGAGTTCATCGATGCGGCGATCGCCGCCGGAGCCCCTGCCTACCTGACGAGCGAGCCCGCCAGGGCCGGCTCGGCGATCGTGGTCGACGACACGGGTGCGGCACTCATGGCGTTGGCGTCGTGGGCTCGCCACCGCCTCGACATACCGGTGATCGGGGTGACCGGGAGCGTCGGGAAGACGAGCACCAAGGATCTGATCGCCGCCGCGCTCTCGGCAACGCGTTCGGTCACGGCCAACGAGCGCAGCTTCAACAACGAGCAGGGTCTGCCCGTCACGATCCTCGGTGCGCGCGACGACACACGGGCGTTGGTCGTCGAGATGGGAATGCGAGGGTTCGGCGAGATCACCCGGCTGTGCGACATTGCCGCGCCCACGATCGGTGTCGTCACCGCCGTCGCGGCGTCGCACACCGAGCGGGTCGGGGGGATCGACGGCGTGGCGCGGGCCAAGCGTGAACTGGTGGAGGCGTTGCCGCGTCGTGGCGTCGCAGTGCTGAACGCCGACGACGAACGTGTCGTCGCGATGGCGAACCACACCAGCGCACACGTCGTCACATACGGCCATCTGGGCGAGGTACGGATCAGCCGACTCCACCTCGACGATCTGGCGAGGGCGCGATTTCAGATCGACTCACCTTGGGGACGTGGCCAGGTGGCGCTGGCCGTGAGCGGTGCACACATGGCAGCGAACGCGGCTGCAGCGCTGGCGGTCGCTGGTGTGGTGGAAGGCCGCATCGACGCGGCGATCGCGGCGCTCGCGACCGCCACGGTCTCCGGGATGCGCATGGAGGTGACGCACGCTCCGAGCGGCGCGATCGTCGTCAACGACGCCTACAACGCCAACCCGGATTCGATGCGTGCGGCGCTCGACGCACTGGCGAACATGCGGGCCGTTCGGCGCATCGCCGTCCTCGGGCCGATGGCCGAGCTCGACGACCCGGCCGCCGGTCATGTCCGAGTGCGCGACGACGCCGCATCGCGCGGGATCGAGATCATCGTCGTGGGTACGGATCTCTACGGGATCCCCCCCGTCGACGATCCGGTCGCCGCGCTCGGAGCCCTCGCCGCCGGCGACGTCGTCCTCGTGAAGGCCAGCCGGGTCGGTGGTCTCGAGTCGGTCGCAGCCGCTCTGCTCGCGCGCTGAATCCATCGACCCGATTCGCCCGGGCCATCGGCGCGGTACTCTCGCAGCTCTCCGAGGAGAGGACACGATGGACTGGTACGTCCCCAACGACACGTCTCAGCTCGCACCTCTGCGGCGCGAGCTCCAGTCGCTGCTCGAACGTCATTCAACGCCGGGGTCCGATGTCGACGGCGCCACCATCGTCGCGTCCGAGTTGATCACCAACGCCCTGCAGAACAGCGACGGCCCGGTGTGGGTCTCGCTCGACTGGGGGGGCAGCGAGCCCGTCCTCACGGTGCACGATCTGGGCGTCGGCTTCGATCTCGACGACATCGACCCGCCTCAGCCGGAAGCTCCTCGCGGGCGAGGCCTGATGATCGCCACCCACCTCGTGTCACAGCTCTCGGTCACTGCCAAGGAGTCGGTCGGGAGCAGGGTTCGAGCTGCACTGCCGGTTTCGCGACCGCTGGCGGTCAGCATCGATCCGCCGCGCTCGCGCACGGCATCACTGCCGCATCCCGACGAGATGCGGCCCGACGGCACCTATGGCCGCGAGTCGTTCCTCCGAGCGCTCGTGGTGCAACTCGCCGAGTCGGTCGAGCTGGTCGACGGCCCGGCCCATGCGGAGCGGATGGTCGCGCAGGTGGGCGCGGACGTCGGCGGCCGGATGGAAGAGGCGTTCCGTGCCACGCGCCACCTCGATGGCGACCTCGAGCTCGATCAGCTCGCCGAGCTCCTCGTCGAGCTCAAGGCCGCAATCGGCGGCGACTTCTACGTGATCGACGCGAACGACGATCGGATCGTGCTCGGCAACCACCGCTGCCCGTTCGGAGATGCCGTCAAGCAGGCGCCGTCGCTGTGCCGGATGACCTCCAGTGTGTTCGGTGGCATCGCCAGTCGCAGCCGGGGCGGCGCCGCCGTCGATCTCGAGCAGCGCATCGCAGTTGGCGACCCGCAGTGCAAGGTCACCGTCTGGCTGCGGCCTGCCGACGAGTCGCGTCTCCCCTTCCTGCACGCCTACGGAGACTTCCCGCGCGGCCACGGCGAGGGTCCATCGACGTGATCCCGGATCTCGATCCCCGTCCGGCGGCGACGATCGACTCGATCTCGCTGATCGAGGTCGACGGCGACGACATCGTTCGGTGGGCATCCGATGGTGTGACCGGGGCCCCGCACCGCTTCGGGTCGGTCCGCTGTCGAACGCCTCCGGTCGGTCGCCCGCGAGTGGGCTGGCTGCCCGCCCGGCAACGGCGATCGTCGATGGTGTGGTGACCCGCGTCAGCGGGTTCGAGGAGATGCACACCAACGACGACCTGGCGTTGCCGGCGATCTGCGGGTCCGAACCCTGATCAGAACAACCGATCAGAACAACCGATTCGCGTTCACGGGCCGGAACGGCTCGCCGCCGCGCTCCTGGGGGAGGAAGTCGCTCTCGTCCAAGCGAGCGAGGTTCGCCCACCACGCCAGCAACACGGCGAACGCAGCGCCGGCGCCGAGCACCCAACGTGCGCCGACGGCGTCCATGATAGGTCCCGCGATCAAGTTGCCGATCGGAATCGTGCCGCCGAACGACATGAACCAGAGTGGCATGGCGGCGGCGCGCTCCTGGTCGGCGAGGTTGCGCTGCATCACCGAGGCGAGCGCCGTCGCTGTCATGAAGTAGACGAAGCCGAGCGCACCCGCAACCGGCAATGCCGGGCCGAGCGAGTCGAGGCTGGTGAAGATGCCGAGGCAGACGGCGAATGCGAGCAGGCCGAGCGGGATCAGGCGACGGGTGTCGCGACGCGACAGCCAGGTGCCGACGGCGAGCGCACCGAAGAATGCGCCCAGACCCCACACGACGTACAGGAACTTGTAGCCCGACTCGCGAGCGTCGAGGCCGAAGTTGAGTCGTGCGACCGAGGGGAACAGTCCGATGTACGGGAGGCAGACGAGCGAGAACAGGAACATCGTCGACACCGTGCGGGCGAGCACCCGTCTGCGTCTGACGAGGTTGACGCCGCTCATCAGCTTTCGCCAACCGCGCTCGGGCAGTTCGCCCCGGACTTGCGGCAACCGAACCATCGTTGCGAGGGGCACGATGAGGAAGAGGTAGGTGACGGCGTTGACGAGGAACAACTGCGCCACCGAGAAGCCCACTGCGGCGAGCCCGGCGGCCAGTGCGGGTCCGGCGATCCGGGTGCCGTTGATCATCGCGGAGTTGAGACTGACGGCGCCGGCGAGATCCTCGCGGGCGACGAGCATCGGGATGCTGGCACTGAACGCCGGCGCGTTCACCGTGTTGGCGACCCCGATCGTGAGTTGGGCGGCAAAGAGCGTCCAGAGCGGCGCATCGGTGGCGATCAGCGCTGCGAGCACGATCGACATCGCCATCATGACCGCCTGCATCCCGATGACGAGACGTGTCCGATCGACGCGATCTGCCAGCAGCCCGGCAGGGATCGAGAGCAGGAGGAGTGGTCCCAACTGGACGAAGACCAGCAGTCCGACGAGCGTCGCCGAACCGGTCCGCGCATCGACGTACGCGGGCAGCGTGAAGTTCTGCATCCAGGTACCGATGCTCGACAGCGAGGTGCCGACGAAGAGGATCCGGAAGTCGGGATACGAGAGCGCAGCGCGCGCCGTGCCTGGCCGAAGGGAGTGTCGATGCGGTGGGGCAGGAGCGTCGGTGTCGGGAGTCGTGGTCATGTCGACGGGTGGGTTGGCCTGACCCGTCGGTCAAGTTATCGGAGGGGTCCACGCGTCGGGAGTGGGCCACGTGCGAAATTGTCGGTCCGATGTCACATGACGCCACCATGATCTCTTCGCGCCCGATGATCGCCGCCGACTCGACCGGGACCTGCCGTTCGGTGCTCGGCACGTATCCCGAGTGTCCACTGTGCGGCGGTGCTCTCTTTCCGGAGCACGCACACTTCAAGTGCGCGGGATGCGGGTGGCGCGACAGCTGCTGCGACTGATCAACTGTTGATCATGCAGTACACCGCCGTGACTCCCGGCGAGTTCGACGCCCTCGACGGTCTCGTCGACTGGCGATACGTGTTGGGTACGATCCGCGCCGATTTCCGCGCCACATCGTTCCCGGCTGCCGCCGCTCTCGTCGTCTCGATCGCCGAGGCCGCTGAGGCGGCCGGGCACCATCCCGACATCGACGTTCGGTACCCCGGCCGCGTCCACGTCGTGCTCACCACCCACGCGACGGGCGGTCTGACGACCCGCGACGTCGACCTGGCGCGCACGATCTCGGGAGTGGCGGCAGCTGCCTCGGCAACCAGCGAACCATCCACCGCTCAGGCGGTCGAGATCGCGATCGACACCACCGACGCCGACCGGATCCGGCCGTTCTGGGCGGCCGTCCTCGGATATGTCGATGTCGACGGGCAGCTCGTCGACCCGTCGCGGAGCGGTCCATCCGTCTGGTTTCAGCAGATGGACGAGCCTCGCACCGAACGCAACCGCTTCCACATCGATGTCGACGTGCCCCACGACGTCGCCGACGAACGCATCGCGGCTGCGACGGCCGCCGGAGGCACGATCGTCACCGATCGATACGCCCGATCGTGGTGGGTGCTCGCCGACGCCGACGGCAACGAGGCCTGTGTCTGCACCTGGCAAGATCGCTGACCGTCGCGTTCGGCGTCACATTCGGGGTCAGACCCCGAATGTAACGCTCGAGGAATGCGACGATCAGCCGTTGACGAGGTCGGCGAGCATTTCGAGCTGGTCGGCGCGTCCGTTCAGGAGCACTGTGGTGAGGCAGGTCTCCTTCCAACGAGCGAGATCGTCACGAATCTTGTCGACGGGGCCGACGAGCGCGATGTCCTCCACCATCTCGAGCGGGATGAGAGCGGCTGCCTCCTGCTTCTTGCCCTGCAGGTACAGCTGCTGCACCTCGACAGCGATGTGTTCCCAGCCCATGCGGGCGAAGACGTCGAAATGGAAGTTGGCGCCCTTGGCCCCCATACCGCCGGCGTACAGGGCGACCATCGGGCGCATCAGATCGGCACACTGCTCGGTGTCGTCGCCGGGGATGATCGTCAGCATCGAAGCGACCTCGAACTGGTCGGCCTTGCCCGGTTCGCCGCTCGCCTCGAAGCCGATCTGCAGCCGCTCCCGATACCACGCGTCGTCCTTGGGCGAGAAGAAGAGAGGCAGCCACCCATCGCAGATCTCAGCTGCGAGCGAAATGTTCTTCGGGCCCTCGGCACCGAGGTAGATCGGGATCTCGTTCCGAAGCGGGTGGACGGTCGATTTCAGCGGCTTCCCGATTCCCATCCCGTCGTCACCCGTGTACGGCAGGTCGTAGTGTCGCCCGTGGAACTCGACCGGACCGTCGCGTCGGATGATGTCGCGGATGATGCCGACGTACTCACGCGTTCGCTCCAACGGTCGCGGATACGGCTGGCCGTACCATCCCTCGACGACCTGGGGGCCGGAGGCGCCGAGTCCGAGGATGAAGCGACCACCCGACAGGTGATCCATCGTGATCGCCGACATCGCCGTCGCGGCTGGTGTCCGGGCCGACATCTGCACGATCGACGTACCGAGCTTGATGTGCTCGGTGTGAGCTCCCCACCAGGCCAGGGGAGTCAGGGAGTCGGAGCCGTAGGCCTCGGCCGTCCAGAACGAGTCGAAGCCCAGCCGGTCCGCCTCCTTGACCGCGTCGAGGGCACCGGCGGGTGGACCCGATGACCAGTAGCCGGTGGAGTATCCGAGCTTGAGTTCTGCCATCGATCCAGCGTGGCAGGCTGGGGCGATGAACGACGATCTGGTCGTGACACGTTCGGTGCGGATCCCTCGCCATGAACTGCGCGAGTCGTTCAGCGCGTCCGGTGGTCCCGGCGGTCAGCACGCCAACAAGGCAGCGACCAGGGTCGAGTTGCGGCTCGACCTGGAGCACTCCGCCGCGTTCGGGCCGGGTCAGCGGCAGCGTGTGATGGAGCGGCTCGGCGCCGAGGTCCGGGTGGTCGTCGATGACGAACGCAGCCAACTCCGCAACCGCCAGCTCGCCGAGGAGCGTCTGGTCGCCCGGTTGCAGTCCGCCTTGCACGTCGAAGCGACCCGCCGGCCCACACGCCCGACGAAGGGTTCCAAGCGGCGACGACTCGACGAAAAATCGCGACGCGGCGAGGTCAAGCGCCAGCGCCGCCGACCCCGCCCCGACGATTGACCGCTTCTGTCTGCGTGCAACCGGGTGGATCCCGGTTCTACGCGGACAGAACGGAGGGGGTGGGGGTGAAGCGGACGGGGAGGCGCTCGGGTCCGAAGATGCCCACCGTCGCCGGCTTCCAGACGATGTCGCCTGCGATCTCCAGGTCGGGCAGTCGCTCGGCCATGATCGTCAGCGCCTCCTGCTGCTCGGCGCGGGCGAGCGCGGCGCCGAGGCAGTAGTGGATCCCCGAGCCGAACGTGAGTTGCGGCTTGGCGGGCGGCTCGCGTGTGATGTCGAACGAGCCGGGATCGGAGAACACCGCTGGGTCGCGGTTGGCCTGCGCCAGCGAGGGAGCGATGAACGTCCCCTTCGGAAAGAGCACGCCGCGGTACTCGATGTCATCGCTCGCGAGCCGTCCGGTGTTGTGGACGGCCCCGAGGTAGCGCATCGTCTCCTCGACCGCTCGCGGCGCGAGCTCCGGCCGTTCGGCGAGCAGGCGCCACTGCTCCGGGTGTCGACCGAACAGAGAGATCGAACACCCCAGCTGGTTGCGGGTCGTGTCGGTGCCGGCCATCAGCACGGCCTCGCACATCACGACCAGTTCCTCGTGGGTGAGGCGGTCGCCTGCTTCCTCCGCAGCGATGAGCGCCGAGATGAGATCGTCTGACGGAGAACTACGCCGTTCCTCGATCAGACCGCCCACGTACTCGTCGAGCTCGTCCTGAGCACGGATGATCGTCGGCATGTCCTCGTGGAGGTTGCCGTTGAAGATCCGAAAGATGTCGGTCGCCCAATCGGAGAACAGCTGCCAGTCCTCTTTCGGAGCGCCGAACAGCTCGCAGATGATCGGGATCGGGTACGGCTCGCAGAAATCGACTGCGATATCGGCCTCGCCGCGCTCGGTCACCGCGTCGAGCAGGGTATCGACGACGCCTCGCATGTACGGCCGGAGTGCGTCGGCGTGGCGCGGCGAGAACGCCGGCCCCACGAGACGGCGAAGCCGGGTGTGCTCATCGCCTTCCGCCGACAGGATCGACGTCCGTCGGCGCGCCAGCCACTCGGGATTCTCGATGCCGGAGATCTCGAGGATCTTGCCTGACGCGCTGTGCCAGCGCCGGTCACGCAGCATCGCGACGACGTCGTCGTAGTGCAGGATCGAGAAACCGAAGATGTTCCGGGCGATCCACGACTCGGACGCGGCCGCGCCAGCTGCATCACGATGTTGCTCGGTCGTGACCGACGGATCGTCGAGCCACGTCAGATCGGGAATCGAGAGATCGGTCGCCAACATGGCCATGAGCCGACCCTACGTGAGCCCACCAGGCGTGTCGAAGGTCGGCGGTCACACCGCACGTCGCGTCGTCGGTCAGCGCTGGCGGCGCCCGGTACGCTGACGCCGAGTGTCGGCTGCGTCGCCGGCCGGCCTGGCCGGGGTGTTGGTGAGCGGACCGATCGTGGCGATGATCTCGTCGATCGACGGTGCGTCGCCGCGCTCGTGCACGTCGAGCTTGCGGCGCATCTCGGCCAGGTGTTCCGGCGACGTGCCGCAGCACCCACCGACGATCCGTGCACCGGAGTCGACGGCCAAGGTGGCGTACTGGCCCATCAGCAACGGATCCCCGGAGTACTCGATCTCGGCGCCGCGGAACTGGGGGATGCCGCAGTTGCTCTTGGCGATGATCACCAAGTCGTCGCGCCGCATCTGCTGGATCGCAACGAGGAGGTCGGAGGCACCGACCCCGCAGTTCGCTCCGATCGCGATCGGCGCGACCGGCAGTTCGTCGAACACGTCGATCAGCTCCGTCGGACGGAGCCCCATCATCGTTCGGCCCGCCGTGTCGAACGATGCTGTCACGGTGTACGGCATGCCGAGTTCGATCGCGGCCAACGCCGCCGACCTCATCTCCTGGGCCGCTGACTTCGTCTCGATCCACGCAACGTCGGCGCCGCCCGCGCGGAGACCCTCGATCTCCTCGCCGAACGCCTCGATCGCATCGGACTCGCGCATCGAGCCGAGCGGCTCGATGAGCTCACCCGTCGGCCCGATCGAACCGGCGACGAGCACCTGCCGGTCGGCGGCTGCCGCGACCTCGCCCGCGATCTCCGCGGCTCGCCGAGCGATCTCGACGGTGCGATCCTCGGCCCCGTGGAGACGCAACCGGAAGCGGTTGCAGCCGAACGTGTTGGTGAGGATGATGTCGGCGCCGGCGTCGACGAACGCCTGGTGCAGGGCGCGCACGCGCTCTGGTTCGTCGAGGTTCCAGAGCTCGGGTGGCTCGCCGGGACCGAGGCCCATGCCGAAGAAGTTGGTGCCGGTCGCCCCGTCCGCGAGCAGTGGTCGTCCGAGAGCCAGCAGATCGTCGAACGAGGTCCGCATAGTGAGAACGACGCTACCGGCTCGGTCAGCCGCCGAGTGCGACGATCGGCTCGACCACGTCGACGCCGAGGAAGTCGGCGACGGGACCGTTCGTCACGTGCCCAGCGACGGTGTTGACGCCCAACGCGAGCGCGGCGTCGCTCCGGGCCGCTCCGGCCGGGCCCTGAACGGCGACGTCGAGGATGTACGGCAGCGTCGCATTGGTCAGCGCGTAGGTCGATGTGTGCGGCACGGCACCCGGCATGTTGCCGACGGCGTAGTGAACGACACCGTGCTGCTCGTAGACCGGGTCGTCGTGGGTGGTTTCGCGGATGGTCTCGATGCACCCGCCCTGGTCGACGGCGACGTCGACGATGACGGCTCGCGGCTTCATCCCTCGAACCATGTCCTCGTCGACGACGACCGGTGCCCGACCGCCGGCCACGAGCACGGCACCGATCACGAGGTCGGCCTCGGCGACCGATCGCTCGATCGCGCCGCGATTGGACGCCAAGGTCATGATGCGACCCTTGTGGATCTGGTCGACCCAACGGAGTCGGTCGAGGTTCTTGTCGATGAGGACGACCTCGGCCTCCATGCCGGCGGCGATCCAGGCGGAGTTCCATCCGACGTTGCCCGCACCCAGCACCACGACCTTTGCAGGACGAACACCGGGCGCCCCACCCATGAGGACGCCGCGACCGCCGTTGTGCCGCTCGAGGTAGTACGCGCCCGTCTGCGTCGCAAGCCGACCCGCGACCTCGCTCATGGGTGCGAGCAGGGGCAGCGCTCCATCGGCGGTCTGGACCGTCTCGTACGCGAGCGAGGTCGTCCCGGCCCCGACCAGTGCGTGGGCGACCGCCGGGTACGCGGCGAGGTGAAGATAGGTGAAGAGGGTGAGATCGGAACGGAGGAAGCGGAACTCCTCGTCCTTGGGCTCTTTCACCTTGATGACCATCTGCTGGGCCCAGGCATCCTCGGCGGTGGCGACGATGTCGGCTCCGGCAGCCCGATAGTCGTCGTCGGTGATCGACGCACCCTCGCCGGCGCCGGTTTCGACGAAGACGTCGACGCCGTGCCGTTCGAGCTCGCGAACGCCGTCGGGCGTCAGGGCGACGCGGTGTTCGGCGGTCTTGACCTCCTTCGGAACGCCGACGGTCGAGATGGCAGGGTGCGATGCGCTCATGTCGACATCATCGACGGCAGGCGACCGGGCGTGTGAGGGAGATCTGTGGGAAGATCGCTCTGTGCCACAGGAATCGAGTGCACTGGACCATACTGACCTGCGAATACTGCGAGCTCTCCAGACGGACGCACGAATCAGCTGGCGGGAGCTCGGAGGGATCGTGCACCTGTCGCCCACCTCCGTCGCCGATCGGGTGCGCCGCATGGAGCGCGACGGCGTGATCGAGGGGTACACGGTGCGCGTCGATCCTGCCGCGCTCGGGCGGACCGTGCGGGCTGTCGTCGACGTCAGCCTGGCCGCGGGTGATCAGGTCGACGAGTTCGAGTCTCGGCTCGGGCAACGCGACGAGGTGACCTTCGCCGCCTACGTCACGGGCACGGCCGACTACTCGATCATCGTCGAGTGCGAGGGCGCCGACGGTCTCGATGCGTTCGTTCGATGGCTGCGCGCCGACGCCGGCGTGGCGCGGACCGAGACGAAGTTGTTGCTTCGCGTCGTCGCTGGCTGACGGTCGCTCGCTGACGGTCGCCGGCTGACACCACCGGAAGACCCCTCGCGATCTGCCCCTCTGACGTGGTGTCCGATGCCGATCGTCGCGGGTCGATCTATGATCGCCCGATCATCGAGCCGCCCGATTCCGAGCTCGCCGCGTGGGCGGCCCGACTGGTCCGTGAGCGGTGCCACCCCGAGGTCGTGGGGCACAGCGAGCGAAGCTTCCAGTTCGCTGCACTCAGCGCCGCCGCGCTGCGCATCGATCACGATTCCGAGGTGCTCTACATCGGCACGGTGCTGCACGATGTCGGACTCGGCGACACCGCTGACGAGGTGGGTCGGTTCGAGGCGCGCGGCGCGAACGTCGTGCGGACGCTTCTCCTCGACGGCGGATTCGACCCGGTTCGCGCAAACCACGTCTGGGACGTGATCGCACTCCACGCCACCACCTCGCTCGCCGCCCACAAGAGTGTCGAGACTCGTCTCGCCAACATCGGGATCAGCATCGACATCCGGGGTGGCGGACACGACGAACTGCCCGCGGATCGGGTGCGGGCGGTGCTGGATCGATGGCCGCGCGACTCGTTTCCGTCGATCTTCGAGACCATCCTCGCGGACGAGGTCCGGGCGCATCCGGAGACCGCCCGTTTCTGCTGGCTCGAGTCGGTCGCAGCCGAGTACGTCGACGGGTACCACCGCGCCGACTTCCTCGACTCCCTGCGTGCCTCGGCGGGGTTCCGGTAGCCCGATCGGCGATCGGGTCAGCCGAAGTAGGGTGACGGGACCGACGTAGACCGAGGGAGGGCGCGCCGTGGAGGGATGCCGGGTCGGAGTGGGTCGGTCCACGATCACACCGGTCAGGGCCGGGCCGGTCTGCGGCTGGGGCATCGGATACGGTGCGCGTCACGCCAGCCCGCCGCACGGCCGGTGGGGCGGGTCCGAGAGCAGCACCGATCCACCCGTGGTCGAACACCAGGACCTCGTCGTCACCGCGTTGGCCCTCGAGGACGGCGACGGCGAGCGGATCGTGCTCGTCAACGCCGACCTTCACAGTGGGGGAGCCCGTGTGTGGCGGGCGGCATCCGCTGCAGCCGATCTCGAACCAGATCGCGTGATCGTGTGCGGAACCCACACCCATGCCGGGCCGGCGCAGCGATACGGCAGCGCGCTCTACACCTGGTTGGCGTCGGCATCCCCCATCGGTGTCCGCAGGAGCACGCGACGACTTGAATCTGCGGTGGCCGACGCGGTGCACGTCGCGATCGGCAACCTCGCACCCGGCGGGATCGCAGTACGTCGCGCGTCGGTTCTCGGCGCGGGCAGCAATCGTGCCGCCCCGGCTTGGTCGCACTACGACGACGACGAGATCGAGCGATTCTTCCGTGCCGGTCCGGGTGCCGCGTTGGCCGGTGAGGCGTTCCGAGCGGACCGCATGAGGGATCCACGGGTGACCGCTCTCATCGCCGCCGGCGACGGTGGTGAGATCGTCGGTGTCATGGCGTGGTACGCCGTGCACGGGAACTCGCTCGGCGCGACCTGGAGGCGCTTCGGCGCCGACCTGTGGGGACCGGCGCGCGCCGAGGCGGAACGGGTGCTGAACGGCGCGATCGTCGGGTTCGGCTGCGGGTCGGCCGGCGACATCTCGCCTCGTCCGATGGACGAGCACGGCGCCCCACGGACGGGCGAACCGAGCGAGGCTCGGCCCGATCTGACCGTCGACGTGGGCCGGCGACTGGGCGCCGCAGTCGGTGCTGCCGTGCAGGATGCCCGCCCGTCAGGGTTCTCGGTCGGCGTCGGGTTCGAACTGTGGGACCCGACCCGATCCGGCTTGCCCTCACCGTCGGTCGGTCTCGCACAGGCCGGTGGCGGGGTGGACGGGACGACGAAGTTCTGGGCGAAGGTGGAAGCCGGCGTGCACGCTCCGCTCTACCGCAAACGGGTCGGCTGGGCCTTCCCGATGCGCCACGGTCAAGGCCCGAAGATCCCCGTCGCGGCGGTGGCGCTGCCGCTCAGGCTCACGCTCCGACTGCTGTTCCGGACTCTGGTCGCGAGGGAGTTGCCGCTGCACGTCCTGCGGGTCGGTGACCACACGTTCGCGACGGTGCCGGGCGAGCCGACGACCATGACCGGCTGGCGGCTGGAGGAGCGCATCAGGGACGCGGCGGGCACGTCGTCGGCCTCCGTGATCGGGTACGCCGGTGACTACGTCGGGTACTGGGTGACGCCAGAGGAGTACCTCGAGCAGCGATACGAGGCAGCCGCGACCCTGTTCGGGAGGACGTCGTCGACGCACCTCATCGCCCGGCTCGAACTCCTGGCCCGGTCGGTTCGCGTCGTCGCCGATCGCTGACGCTCGTTGTCGCCGACGTCGATCACGGGGACGTTCGGCGGCCCATCCCGCATGCCGACGACCACGCCGCTTCCACGCGACCTGTCCATCTGCTACACCTTGCGCCATGAGGGCCTTCAAGAACTTCGTCAACGGTGCATGGGTCGACGCTCGGGATGGGCGCACGACCGCGGTGATCGACCCCTCCACGGGTGATCAGTACGCCGAAGCGGCGCTGTCGGGCCCCGCCGACGTCGATGCCGCGATGGCGGCGGCCGAAGCGGCGTTCGACGCCTGGCGGAACACCACGCCATCGGAGCGGTCGCTCGCGCTGATCCGGATCGCGGATGCGATCGAGGCGCATGGCGACGAGCTCATGCACCTCGAGTGCGAGAACACCGGCAAGCCGTACGAGGTGCACCGCGACGAGGAGATCGGTCCGATGGCCGACCAGGTGCGGTTCTTCGCCGGAGCCGCCCGCCACCTCGACGGCAAGGCTGCGGGCGAGTACATGGAGAACATGACCTCGTTCGTGCGGCGCGAACCGGTGGGCGTCTGCGCCCAGGTCGCCCCCTGGAACTACCCGATGATGATGGCGGTCTGGAAGTTCGCCCCGGCCATCGCGGCGGGCAACACGGTCGTCCTGAAGCCGAGCGACACGACGCCGGCCACGACGGGCCGTCTCGCGGAGATCGCCGCCGAGTTCTTGCCACCCGGCGTGCTCAACGTGATCTGCGGCGATCGCGACACGGGTCGTGCGATGGTGGAACACGACACGCCGGCGATGGTGTCGGTCACCGGTTCGGTACGGGCCGGAATGCAGGTCGCGGAGGCAGCGTCGAAGAGCCTCAAGCGAGTCCACCTCGAGTTGGGCGGAAAGGCCCCCGTGGTGGTCTTCGACGACGCCGACATCGCGGCGGCGGCCGAGGGCATCGCGATCGCGGGCTACTTCAACGCAGGGCAGGACTGCACGGCCGCCACTCGTGTCCTGGCCGGGCCGAAGGTGTACCAGGACTTCGTCGATGCGATCACCGAACAGGCCAAGGGCACCGGCGTCGGTGGACCTGACGCCTCTGACGTGCTCTTCGGACCCGTGAACAACGCCAACCAACTGGCCCACGTGCAAGGCTTTCTGGAGCGGACTCCTGATCACGCCACGATCACGACCGGGGGGAGCCGGATCGGCGACGCCGGCTACTTCCTCGAACCGACGGTCGTCTCCGGTCTGCACCAGGACGACGAGATGATTCAGCGCGAGATCTTCGGTCCGGTGATCACCGTCCAGCAATTCGGTGACGAGGACGAAGCGGTGGCCTGGGCGAACGGTGTCGACTACGGACTGGCGTCGAGCGTGTGGACGACCAACTTCGGTCGTGCGATGCGCATGGCCAAGCGGCTCGACTTCGGCTGCGTCTGGATCAACACCCACATCCCGCTCGTCGCCGAGATGCCGCACGGCGGTTACAAGAAGTCCGGCTATGGCAAGGACCTCAGTGCCTACGCGCTCGACGACTACACCCGCATCAAGCACGTGATGGCCAACCTCGACAGCTGACCCGACCGCGAGCGAACTGTCCGCCGCTGATCGGGAGATGAACGGTTCCGAGCAGACAGAACGGCGCACGGGGTAGATTCGCTGCACCATGTCCAGCCCAGACGTGCCCAAGATCGCGCTCGCACCGGCACCGGCACCGGAGTACCTGGCCGACGCCGTGAACGACGGCGGCGGGGAGCTCTCGACGCTCGAGGAGTGCGACGCCATCGTGTGGGCGGACGCGTCTGATCCCGACGGGCTCGCCCGTGCGCTCGATCGTGCGCCGCGCGCCAGTTGGGTCCAGCTGCCGTTCGCCGGCGTCGAGAACTTCCTGCACCATCTCGACCGGGACCGAACGTGGACGTGCGCGAAGGGGGTGTACGCCGACCCGGTCGCCGAGATCGCACTGGCGCTGTCGCTGGCGGGTATGCGCGGACTGGGGGGCTACGTTCGAGCGTCCACCTGGACCGGCGAGCGGGGCCACAGCCTGCTCGGTGGTCGCGTGACGATCCTCGGCGGCGGCGGGATCGCCGAGTCGTTCATCAGGTTGCTCGCTCCGTTCGACTGTCACATCACCGTCGTTCGCGCCAATGTGCAACACATGGACGGTGTCGATGTCGTGCTCGAGGCCGACCGGTACGCCGATGCGCTGCCGGGCGCCGATCTGGTGGTGTTGGCCCTTCCGCTGACGGAGGCCACCGAGGGTCTCGTCGGGCTGAGCGAGCTCGAGCTGATGGAGTCGCATGCGTGGATCGTGAACGTCGCCCGCGGCGCCCACATCGTCACCGACGATCTGGTCGAGGCCCTCCGCAACGGTGTGATCGGCGGGGCCGGACTCGAGGTGACCGACCCGGAACCGCTCCCCGACGGTCATCCGCTGTGGGGCCTCGAGAACTGCATCATCACGCCCCACGTCGGGGCCACGACGGCGATGGCGGCGCCGCTGCTCGCCCAACGGGTCTCGGCGAATGTGCGCCGCTTCGCGTCGGGAAACGACCTGATCGGGCTCGTCGATCTCGACGCCGGCTACTGACGCCGAACCGCGCGAACGGGCCGATCGACGGGCGAGCACGACGTCGGCGACGAGAACCGGCGCCGACCCGCTGGTCGACGGAGCCGGCGCTGTTCTAGAGTGGTTGGCGAGCGACCATGGTGTGGACAACGGTTGTGGTCCCGTTCGTCCGCGGGAACACCATGTGACGCCAACGTGGCCGGAGGATGCGCCAGTGGTTGCGTCCTCCGGCCACGGCTGCGCCTGGAGCCGTACCGGCCCCGCCCGGCGACCCGTGTGTGCGCCTCCCCCCGGCGCTGTGATCGACGCGCCTGCCTCCGGCAGGCGTACGCTGGAACGATCGCAACCCACTACGAGGTGCTCGGAGTCCGACGCGACTCGACCGCGGAGACGATCCGCGCTGCGTACCGAGATCGTGCACGCCGGCATCACCCCGATCGCTTCGGCCCCGGCGCCGGCGACCCTGATCTGATGCCGGCGCTCAACGAGGCCTATCACGTGCTCAGCGACCCCGGCCGACGTGCGATCTACGACCGATCTCTCGAGCAGCGCCCGGGCGCGGTGGTCACCGATGATTGGTCGTCGGGCCCCGACGACGTCGAGGAACCACCGATCGTGCGCCGGGAGACGCGCCTCCTGCCCGCCGGGCCGGCACGGGTGCCGTGGAAGCTGATGTTGATCACCGCAGTCGTGGGTTCGGTGGCGGTTCTCGTCGGCGCCGCGTTCAACGACCCGCCATCGCAGGAGACGCCGGACGGCATCTTGCGCACGGGTTCCTGCGTCGAGATCGAAGCGAACGGCGACGCACGCGAGATCGCGTGCACGGCGACGGATGTGGATGTCGTCGTCGAGCTGCTCCTCCCGACCGGAGCCGAGTGCCCGGCGGGGCTGGCGGCCCACCGCGATCGACTCGGCCTCGGGACCGCCTGCATCGCCGTCGACTGATGCGAGGCTGGGTGGGCGTGCTGGTGGCGGCTGCGGTGGTCGCGACGGCTGTGGCCATCGGAGTGATCCTCGTTGCGACGTCGGGGTCCGCGACGGCGCTGCTCGATCTCGAGCTCGGCGATTGCTTCGATCTCCCCACTGAGGCCACGGCCGGTGCTGGTGACGACGTCGAGGTCATCGACACGGTCGACGTCGTTCCGTGCGACCGTCCTCACGACGCCGAGGTGGTCGCGCTGGGCGCGCTGAACCCCGACGGGGACGAGGCGTACCCGTCGGATGACCAGCTGTTCGCCCGCGTGGACGAACGCTGCCGGTCTGTCGATCGCATCCCCCTCGATCGATTCGGCGTCGTGCCGATCGCGCCGACGGAGCGTTGGTGGGCGTCGTTCGACGGCCGTTTCCTGTGCCTGGCGATCCCCTACGGCGGCGAGCCGACGACCGGCTCGATCGCAGTCGGATGACGGAGCGATCGCGAGGCTCTGCTGCTAGCCTGCGGTCCCCGCAAGGGCGATTAGCTCAGATGGCTAGAGCACTGCCTTCACACGGCAGGGGTCGTTGGTTCGAGTCCAATATCGCCCACTGCGAAAGCCCGGGTGGGAGAGCTGCGAGGCGCCGAGAGGCGCCTCGTTCTCGTTCCAGGTCTGCGTCCAACCTGGGGTCACCGGGACGGATCGACATCGGCGCGAACGGTTCCCCGAGAGCAGTGCGGCCGCGATCGTCGAACTCGTGTGGTCCGCGCCGGCTGACAACCCGGACCGAGTCGGCGGCCGGTTCCAGCGCGAGCTCGCCGGGTTGCCCTCGGCCCGACGAGGTTCGTCTCGAATCGTCGGTGAGATCCATGACGAGCAGCGCGCCGCCGTCGCGCTGCGCATCGGTCATCGCTCGCTGGTCGACCGATCTCGCTGAGCAGTCCGACACATCACCCGTGCCTGACAGCCGTGGTCGGCTCACTCTCGGTCGCTCGATGTCGTCCGGTCCTCTGAACGTCAGCCGTGCCGATGGGACTCCCAGACGATTGCCGCTCAGGAGCGACTCGACGGGTGTCGAAGCATGCGCGCCGCGGTTGACGAAGGCTTGCACGAGTGCGTCGCGGTGGTTCGACAGGCGATGCCCGTAGCGATCGAGTGCGGCTGAGACGCTGATGTGACCGGCTCGTGCAGCGATGTGTTCGGGATGTGCACCGGAGGCGCTCCCGTCGCCGTCGGCGAATCGCCGCCTCCCTGCTGATCGCTCGCCGGCGCCGCGGTCCCTTCGCCGGCGGGACCTTCGACTCTTGAAACGGTATGGTGCGCGCGCGAATGATGGGGTATGAGCAGCACTGATCGCACCGACGCCGGCCACCCGCTCCCGGAGGGAATGGCCGAGCTCTCTGCGACCGAGTGTTGGAACCTACTCCGGCACGAAGAGGTCGGGCGTCTGGCCGTCGCCATCGCGGACCATCCCGACATCTTCCCGATCAACTATGTCGTCGACGGGGAGAGCATCGTGTTCCGAACCGGAGCCGGCACCAAGCTCGCCGCGTCCGTGCTCGGAAAAGGTGTCGCGTTCGAGATCGACGGCTACGACGCGATCGCCGGTGACGCATGGAGCGTCGTGGTCAAGGGCCGTGCCCGCCAGGTGGAGCACATGCTCGAATACTTCGACGCAGAGGACCTACCGCTGTTCCCGTGGCACGCGGCACCCAAACCCGACATCGTCAGGATCGAACCCGACGAGTTGACTGGTCGACGTTTCCACGTCATCGAGCGCCAGGCGCTCGATGCGCCGGCGCCGGCTCACACCAAGCCGTACATGTCGCCCGACTGACCTGACGAAACTCGCCAACCCGCCCGCCTCCACCCGAACGAGATCCTCCAGCGTGGCGCGGTGCCCGGGTAGATTCGTTGACGTGAACCGTCTGTGTGAACGCCCCGGGTGCTCCGAGCCCGGCGCCGTCGCCTACGGGATGGTTCCGGAGGATCTGCTGTTCTGGATCGCTCCGCTGCAGCAGCTCCGATCCGACGACCCGAGCGTGCTCTGCCGGCGCCACGCTGACGCCATGGTCGTGCCTCGCGGTTGGACGCTCGACGACCGTCGCGAGGAGACGCTCCGCCTGTTCAGGCCGCGACCGGTCGATCCGACACCGACCTCGACCCGCCCGCGCCGGTCGCGGGCGCACGTCGAGGCCGCGAAACGCCCGGAGCAGCTCCAGATCGACGGCACCGGCGAGACCTCGCGACCGGTCGGCGCGGACGCCCCTCAGGGTGCCTCCGACCGCGCTGAACCCGCCGCGCCGTGGCAGCCCGACTTCGACGCGGACGACGATCTCGGCGGTCTGCTCGAGGTCACGAGCCCGCTGCTCGCTCGGGCCTTTCGCGGCACCGGTCGTCCGAAGGACTGACCGGTGCACACCTCCGAGTCGGTGACGGTCCCCGCGCGTCCCGAGTTGGTGTTCCCCCACGTCGTCGACCTGAACGCCTATCCTTCGTGGCTCGAGCTGGTGCACTCGGCGGTGCCCGACGACGGCGGCGCACGGCCCGCGTGGCGGGTCGAACTGAGGGCGCGAGTTGGTCCGTTCGCCCGATCGAAACAGCTGCGCATGGAACGAACCGCGTCGATCGAGCACGAGCTCGCAGTGTTCGAACGGGCCGAGGTAGACGGGCGCGATCACGCACGCTGGTCCCTGCGCGCCGAACTCACGCCCGCCGACGGAGGTGCCACGACCGTCACCATGCATCTCGCCTACGAGGGTCGCCTCTGGACCGGAGGCCTGCTCGAGAAGGTCCTCGAGGAAGAGGTCCGGCGGGGACGTGCCGGCCTCGTGCGTGCGGTCAGCGGCGAATCCAGGCGCTGAGCCGGCCATCGGCTCGCCGTTCCAGCGTGAGCGCGAGTCCGAAGCAATCACCGAGGGTGTCGGCGGTGAGCGCGTCGTCGATGGGCCCCTGCGCGACTGCGACGCCGTCGCGCAGCAGCAAGGCGTGCGTCATCCCCGCCGGTACCTCGTCGACGTGGTGTGTGACCAGCACGAGCGGCGGACCGTCGTCGTGCCCGATCAGATCGCCCAGCGCAGCGACGAGTTGCTCCCGGCCACCCAGGTCGAGGCGCGCCGACGGCTCGTCGAGGAGGACGACACCGGGATCGTTCATCAGGGTGCGGGCGAGGAAGACCCGCTGCTGCTCACCGGATGACAGGGTGCCGAGGGTCCGTTCGCCGAGCGCCCCGACACCCATCCGGTCCAGGCAGCTCGCGGCCTGGGCGACGTCGGCGGCGGAGTAGCGATGCCACCACGGTTCGAGCGCCGCGAACTTCGCGGTCATGACGATCTCGCTCGCCGTGAGAGCAGGACGGAACTGAGCGGCGAGTGCGGCCGATGCATATCCGACCTGTTGGCGGAGGCGTCGGACGTCGGTGCGTCCCAGCTCTGATCCGAGAACCCTGACCGTGCCGGACGATGGGTGCTCGTACATCGCAGCAATGCGTAGCAGCGTCGTCTTGCCGCTGCCGTTGGCGCCGAGGACGAGCCAGTGCTCCTTGACATCGACCCGCAGGTCGACACGGTCGAGGATGCGGCGGCCGTCGCGTTCGAAGACGATGTCGTCGAGCTCGAGCGGCGCGTGCGTCATGCCCGCCGTGTGTAGCTCGGTCGGGCGGTCGCGAGGATGTCCGTAACCGAACTGCAATGGAAGATACGATTCGAGACGGTATGCCCACGGCGGTTCGACGTGCCCTGGCGGTGCTGGTCGGCGCCGCGGTCCTTTGGGGTGTGGGCGCGCCTGCATCCGCCCAGACCGATGAGGATGCCGCTGCTCGCGCTGCCCGCGAGATCGCGGCCGCACGCGAACGAGCCAATCAGGCTGCGGAGGACTACTTCGCGGCGGAATCGCGGCTGGAGCTGCTCGAGCTCGAGCAGGAACGGCTGCGCATCGAACTCCGCGCGCTGGCCGAGGAGGTCGCCGAGCTGAAGCGCGCCGTCGAGTTCGTGGCGGTCAACCGTTTCGTGGCGAGCGGAGCGTCGGGAATCCCGATCCTCACCGATCTCCGCGAACCGACCGAGCAGCTGCACGGCGACGTACTCGCCTCGGTCGTTGCCGAATCCGGCGCGACCACACTCGACGACTACGACGAGGCGCGGGCGCGCCTCCGCGAGAAGCGCGAGGAGGTCGAGGCCACCGAGGAGGCCGTGATCCGCCAGCAGGAGCAGCTTCTGCAGCTCCAGGTCGATGCCGAGGCCGAGGTGGAGCGCCTGCGCGAGATCGAATCGAAGCGCTTGCAGGATGAAGCTGTCGCCGCGGCGCTCGTTGCCCAGCAACGAGAGGAAGCCCGCCAGCTCGCGGAGATCGAACGTCGCCAGGCGGAGTCGGCGCGGGTCGCTGCTGCCACCGCAGGTGCCGCTGCGGCTGCGGCCATCAGCGCCGGGTCCTCCGATGGCAACACGACCGGCAACCAGGGCGCCAGTGGCGGTGAGGCGGGAGGCCGAACCGGCGGCGGTGGTGCCGGCACCAACCCGCGAGCCGCCGGGGCGGGCTTTCTCGACGGGACGATCGTGTGTCCCGTGCAGGGCACGTCGGCGTACGGCGACACGTGGGGCGCACCCCGCAGCGGCGGTCGCCGACATCAGGGCGTCGACATGTTGGCGCCGACGGGTACCCCGCTCCAGGCGGTCATCGGCGGGTTCGCGTCGCACCGCAGCAACCGACTCGGTGGCATCACGATCTCCCTCCAGGGCGACAACGGCAACCGTTACTACTACGCACACCTCGCCGGCTACGAGGGGCTCGGAGGTCGCGTCGAGCAGGGACAGATCATCGGGTACGTGGGCGACACCGGCAATGCCACCGGCGTCCCACACCTGCACTTCGAGATCCGCCCCAACGGGGGCGTCCCGATGAATCCCTACCCCTCGGTGCGTTCGGCCGGTTGCTGAACCGCGATCCTGTGGGCGTGAGCGGTCACGCCGACGATCACAGCGATGGACAACCGGACGAGTCGATCGCGCGTGCGGTCGCCGATGCACTCGGTGAGGTCGCCATCACCGGCCTCACCCGCTTGACCGGAGGAGCTTCGCGCGAGACGTGGCGATGCGAGGTCGACGGCCACGCGACGGTGGTGCAACGACAACGTGCAGGGGCGGATCGCGACATGGCGGTCGAGGCCGCCGTGCTGCGCGCCGCGGGACGCGCCGGCGTGCCGGTGCCCGAGCTCGTCGGTTTCGTGGGGGACGCCGACGGCGCAGCGACCTTGATCACTCGTCACGTGCCCGGCGAGACGATCGCTCGCAAGATATTGCGCGACGGCGAGTACGCCGCAGCGAGGACGGCCTTGGTCGAGCAGCTGGGCAGGGCGCTGGCTTGCGTCCACCGCATCCACACCGGTGGCCTGCAGGGGCTCGAACGCGACGACCCGTTGCAGGTCTATCGCGACCGTCTCGACGAGATCGGCCAACCACATCCGGCGTTCGAGCTCGCGTTCCGCTGGCTGTACGACCACCGACCGTCGAGCTCCGGTCTGGCCGTCGTCCACGGCGACTTTCGGCTGGGCAACGTGATCGTCGACGCCGACGGATTGGTGGCGGTGATCGATTGGGAGCTCGCGCATCTCGGTGATCCGATGGAGGATCTCGGCTGGATGTGCGTACCCGCGTGGCGTTTCGGGTCCTCGCTCCCGGCGGCCGGTCTCGGGACCCGAGCGGAACTGTTCGCTGCGTACGCCGACGAATCAGGCAACGACGTCGACCCCGAATCGGTCCGGTGGTGGGAAGTCTGCGGCATCCTGCGATGGGGGATCATCTGCATGATGCAGGCCGAGACCCACCGATCGGGTCTCCTTCGCAGCCATGAGCTGGCGGCTCTCGGTCGCCGGGTGTGCGAGAACGAGCACGATCTGTTCCTCGCGCTGGACGGGCGCTGGTGATGGCGCCCCCGCACGACGTGCCGACCGCCGCCGAGCTGGTGGAGGCCGTGCGGGAGTGGTGGGAGCGCGACGTGCTTCCGGGTGAGGGACCGGTGCATCGCTTCCATGCCCGGATCGCCGCCAACCTGCTCGCCATCGTGCAGCGTGAGATCGAGCTCGGGGGTGACCACACGATCCGTCACCGCCAACGGCTCGATCAGCTCGGGGTCGCCGACGATGCTGCGTTGGCGGCAGCGATCCGATCGGGAGGGCTCGATGCGCGCGCCGACGAAGTGAGGGCGCTGGTGTGGGCGAGTGTGCGCGACAAGCTCGAGGTGGCCAACCCCTGGTACCTCGACCGTGTCGAGGAGTGAGGTCGCGAAGAGCCGGCGGCCGACGTGTTCCTTGCAGTGGCGTCGCGAGTCGGCAGTCCGAGTCAGTCGGGGTCAGCGGCGGCGGACGTGCGGCCGATCGTCACCGGTCGTCCGGCCGCGAGTTGCCCGCACGCGGCATCGATGTCGGTACCACGGTTCTGGCGTACGGTTGCGTTCGCGCCGAGGGACTCGAGCAGATCGCGGAATTCGTGGACGCGTCGCAGCGAGGAGCCTCGGGTGGGATAGCCGGGTGTCGGGTTGAGCGGGATCAGGTTCACGTGGGCCCGCGGCTGCAATCGTCCACACAGCCCCGCCAACTCCGCTGCATCGCCGTCGCGATCGTTGACACCTTCGATCATCGCCCACTCGAAGCTGATCCGCCGTCGCTTCGCTGTCAGGTAGTCCGAGCAGGCGGCGATCAGATCGTCGATCGGGTACCGGCGATTGATCGGGACCAACTCGTTGCGCAGGCGGTCGTTGGCTGCGTGCAGCGACACTGCGAGGTTGACCGGTAACGGCCGATCGGCCAGCTTGCGTATCCCGGGGATCAGTCCGACCGTCGAGATGGTGATGTGCCGGGCCGACAGCCCGATGTCGCCGTGGATGCGCTCGACGGATTCCCACACCGTTGCCTCGTTCGCCATCGGCTCACCCATCCCCATGTACACGACGTTCGAGACACGTCGCCCCGACTCCCACGCGCGGCGGGTCGCTCGGGCGACCTGCTCGACGATCTCACCGGTCGTGAGGTGGCGCGTGAAACCGGCTTGACCGGTGGCGCAGAACCCGCAGGCCATCGCACACCCCGCCTGGCTCGAGATGCACACGGTCGCCCGGTCGGGGTACAGCATGAGGACGGTCTCGACGCGACTTCCGCCCGCGAGCTCCCACAAGAACTTCACGGTGTCGCCGCGATCGCTGACCGATTCGGTCACAGGTGTCAGAGCCGAGGGCAATCGTTCGGCGAACCCGCCGCGCAGCGCCTTGGGCACGTTCGTCCACTCGTTGGGCTCCGTGCACTGCTGGTAGAGCCCGTCCCACACTTGGTCGACGCGGTAGCGCGGCTCACCGTCGAGCAGCTCGGCGAGCTGCTCGCGAGTGACGTCGTAGCGGGTCGGCGTCGACATGGCGGTCGGGGTCAGAGCTCGCCGGCCAGCTGCTCGTACTGGGCGATGCGATCGCGGCACACGTCGAGACTTGCGGTCCAGAACGCGACGTCGGTGACGTCGAGGCCGAAGGCGGCGCCGAGCTGCTCGGCGGTGTCCATGCCGGCACGCGACAGCAGGTCGTCGTATCCGACGCGAAACCGGTCGGGATCGGCCTGGTACTCGGCGAAGAGGCCGAGACCGAACAGGAGGCCGTACGTGTACGGCCAGTTGTAGAAGTGGGCTCCGTAGTAGTGGGGCTTGAGCAGCCACATGTACGGGTGTCGCGTCGTGGCGTCGATGCCGTCGCCGTATGCGTCGGCCTGGGCGTCGAGCATCGTCTCGTTGAGCTCGCCGATGCCGAGCGAACCGCGCCGTCGCTTCTCGAAGACCTGGGTCTCGAAGAGGAAACGCGACCTGATGTCGACGACGACCTGGTTGGTGCCGGCGAGGTCGACGTCGAGCAACGCGAGGCGTTCGGGCCCTTCGAGCCGTGCCAGCCCGGCTTCTACGGCGAGTGTCTCGCAGAAGATGCTGGCGGTCTCGGCGAGCGCCATCGGAAGCCGACGCTGGAGCGGCGTCCGGCCGGCGAGCGTCACGTTGTGATAGGCGTGGCCCAGCTCGTGGGCCGTGGTCTGGGCGGAATCCACCGACCCGGCCCAGTTGAGGAGAACGAGCGAGCGATCGCCGGTGAAGGACATGCAGAACGCTCCTCCCGTCTTGCCGTCGCGCGGCTCGGCGTCGATCCACCGTTCGTCGAGGGCGCGGTCGACGAGGCCCGCGAGCTCGTCGCTGTACGTCGAGAAGGCGCTTCGAACCCAGTCGACTCCCTCGTTCCACGAGATCGACGACGTCACATGCGGGAGGGGGGCGATGAGATCCCACCACGGCAGTCCGCCGTCGTGGCCGTGGAGCGCGGCCTTGGTGCGCATCCAACGCCGGAAGTCGGGGAGTGCGTCGGTGACGGCGTCCTGCATCGCGTCGAACGTGGCGCGGCTGACGCTGTTGGCGAACAACGAGGCATCGAGCGGCGTGTCCCAGTGGCGGCGGCGATCGACCGCGTTCGCCTCACCCTTGATGGCGTTCATCGCCGCCGCCACCGGAGTCGCGATCGTCGGCCAGGCCGTCATCTCGGCGTCGAAGGCGGCCCGCCGAACTCTCGCATCGGTCGAGGTGGCGAGCCCGCGAACCGCCGGCATCGGCAGGGTCTCGGGGGTGCCGTCGGGGAATCGAACCTCGGTGGTGAGCTGGGAGGTGACGTCGCGCTGGAGGCGGCCCCAGGCCGACGACCCGGTGGTCGAGAGCTCGGCGTAGAGCCCTTCCTCGGCCTCACTCATCTGGTGGGACGCGCGCTCGTCGAGACGGTTCAACGGGCCGATGTGATCGGCGACCTCGGCGCTGACGGACGTGAGCTCGGCGACCCCGAGCGAGTGCACCCAGTCGGCGAGACGGGCGATCAGGGGAGTCAGACGGGCGTCGTGGTCGTCGAGTTGGCTCGCCAGCGACTGGGCTCGCTCGTCGCGGGAGTCGGTCGTCACGGTTGCGTAGATGACCGCGCCGAGTTGTTCGAGCTCTGTCGCCAGCGCGTTGTAGCCGCGGATCGCATCGTCCGCGGTCCGACCGTCGGCAGTCGTCACGGGACGATTCTCCGTGGCCCGGACATCGCGCTCGTCGAACAATGCCACCAAGCGGGTGACATCGGCGCCGAGGCGTTCCATGGCATCGGTGAAGGAGCGCGCCTCCAACGACCCGTGGACGTCGGCAACGCTCCAGCGCGGGAGCTCGGCACTCGGCTGCTCGATGGCGGGGTGTTGGGTGGGGGGTGTTGGGTGGTGGGGTGTTGGGTGGTGGTCATCGTGAACCTCGAGGGTTTGGTCGGTCGGAGGAGCGGAGGATGGTTCGGCCGTGGCGTCGCCGCGGCCGTCAAGGGCCGAACGTGCCGGCGAAGGCCTCTCGGCTGCGGTGGATCACGAAGCCGAGCCGTTCGTACATGGACACCGCGGGGGTATTGTCGGCGTCGACGTAGAGCATCGCCATCGTGACGCCGCGGTCGGCGATCGAATCGAGTCCGGCGAGCGTGAGCTGTGTGCCGAGGCCCACGCCGTGGAAGTCGGGATCGACGGCGATCACGTAGATCTCGCCGATCGTCGGGTCGTGCTCGTCGTGCAGCTTGGTCCAGCAGAACGCAGCCAGTCTGCCGTCGCGTTCGTGGAGCCGGAATCCGTCCGGGTCGAACCAGGGTTCGGTGATGCGCGCGGCGAGGGTGTCGCGCGTCCAGCCGCCCTGCTCGGTGTGTTCGGAGAAGGCGCGGTTGTTCACTCGGATCCAGGCGTCGTCGTCGACGCCGGGAACGAACCTGCGAGTCTCGACGTCGGCTCGCCGGTCGAGCGGGAGCGCCATGCGCATCTCGTACAGGGCTCGTGCCGGTTCGAAGCCGAGCCGTCGTACGAGGGATCGATCGTGGTCGTCGGGGCCGTCGATCCACCACAAGAGGTGGCCGCCGCCCTGTCGCCGGAACGAGTCGACGATCGTCTCGGCGAGGTCGTCTCGGAGCAGCTGCCGATCGGTCACGTCGGGGCGAGTGACGATCTCGAGCGACGAGGACTCGTTCGCCTCTGAGATCTGAGCCATCGCGAGTACGCCGGTGGCGTCGGCGATCCGTGTCACCAGGATGCCCTCCGACGTGCTGCGGAGGTCGAGCCACAGGTGATCGCTCAGCGGACGGGCACCGGTCGTAGCGGTGACCTGGTCGATGAACGCGACCAGGTCTGCACGTTCGACCTCGGTCGGGCACCGAATGATCTCCACCAGCCGCATTCCGCTGCAGGGTATCGCTGCTGACGGTTCGCTGGATCAACGGCGGTTGACGGCCGGTGAGTGACGACCGTTCGGATTGCGCCTGATCCTCGATGGTGATCGGGGGTGCGGCGCCCAAGCCCTCGGCTGCATCGCTCGCGTGCTGGGGACATCCGTCAGCGGTCTCGACGTCGTGCGGCCTCAGGGTGATGCGGGTCGCTTCCGGCGAACTGGTCCATTCGGGTCATTCAGGATCACCCGAGGGGGCCCATGAATTGTCAAGGCATCGTCACGACGGCGCAAGGAGCGTCAAATATTCGCCAATGCTTGCTCTGGGGGCGTAGCCGCTGTGAGAATGCTGTCATCCAGGTTCCCGCCACCTGGTTTGTAGCGAGTGCTGGGATCCGCCGCCCAGCCCGCTCAGGGTTGAACGACCCCCCGGCTTGCCGGGGGGTCGTCCCCGTTTTCGGACGGGTTCACCCGATCGAGTGAACGATGGCTGACGAGCGCGGACGAGCACCTGCTGCATCCATGGTGGGGACCTGCGACGGCGAGGTCGGGCGTCTGCAGGTCGGGCGGTCGCAGGTCGGGCGGTCGCGGCGCGGCGGCAGGTGGTTCGCTCGCCGCCCCATGAGCGCTCAGCGTTCGATCGTCTTGATCGCCCGGCGCAACGCACGGGTGGCGATCAACAGCTGCCGTTCGGCCTCGTGCACCGTCGACACGATGTCCTCGCGCTCGGTGCCGAGGAACGGTTCGGCGACGGCCGCAACCCGATCACGTTGGCGTTCGAGCGTGTCGGCGATGACGTGGAGCTCGGCCGAGGCGGTCGTCGGATCAGGACCCGGTGAACGTTGCGACATCGTCGACCAACCTATTCCATGTCGCCGCGAACCGGTCGGTAGCCTGCCCGGCGTGATCCCCGTCCGCAACGACCTGCGTGCCCTCGAGGGCTATCACTCCCCACAGGTCGATGTCCGGATCCGGCTCAACACCAACGAGTCCCCACTGCCGCCCCCCGATGCCTGGCGCGATGCGTTCGCGGCCGAGTTGTCTCGTGTCGACTGGCACCGGTATCCCGATCGCGATGCCACCGAACTCCGGGAGGCGATCGCCGACTGGCACGGCGTGACGTCCGACATGGTCTTCGCGGCCAACGGGTCCAATGAGGTGATCCAGACGATCCTGCTCACCTACGCCGGCGCCGGGCGAACGGTGGCCACCTTCGAACCCACATACCAGATGCACGCCCAGATCGCCCGGGTGGTGGGCTCGACGGTCGTGGAGGGCGAGCGCGACGTCGACTTCACCCTGGACACGGCGGAGATCGCACGGGTCGCCGAGTCGGCTCGTCCTCACGTGACGTTCCTGACCTCGCCCAACAACCCGACCGGGCTCGTGGAGCCGGCGTCGCGCGTGGGTGAGCTGCTCGAGTCGACGTCGGGGCTGGTCGTGGCCGACGAGGCGTACGCACAGTTCGCCGATTGGTCGGCGTTGTCGATGCTCGACGAGGCGGTCCCGCTCGTGGTGACCCGCACCTTCTCCAAGACGTGGAGCATGGCCGGCGTTCGGCTCGGCTATGTGGTCGGTCCGACCTGGTTCGTTCGCGAGCTCGACAAGGTGGTGCTGCCATATCATCTCGACGCCGCGAAGCAGATCGGCGGTCGGCTGGCGCTCCGGTTCACCGACGAGATGGACGAACGCGTCCGGCTGATCGTCGCCGAGCGCGAACGTGTCTCGGAGGCGATGCGCACCCTCCCGATCGACGTGACGCCGAGCGGGGCCAACTTCATCCTGTTCCGGCCGACATCGATGGCGGGGCGCCAGCTCTGGAAGGCGCTGCTCGACCACAGCGTGCTCGTACGCGACTGCTCGGGTTGGCCGCGCCTCGCGGGTCGGTTGCGCGTGACCGTCGGTACACCCGACGAGAACGACGCCTTCCTGCACGCACTCGCGGAGGTCCTCACATGAGTCGCAGCGCGACACGGAGCCGGTCGACCAAGGAGACGTCGATCGAGATCTCGATCGAACTCGACGGCACGGGCCGGACGGCGGTATCGACCGGCATCCCCTTCTACGATCACATGCTCGACCAGCTCGGCCGCCACGGCGGCTTCGATCTCGTGGTGCAGGCGGATGGCGATCTCCACATCGACACCCACCACACCGTCGAGGACGTCGCGATCGCCCTCGGCGAGGCATTCCGAGAGGCGCTCGGCGACAAGGCGGGGATTCGGCGCTTCGCGAGCGGTCGCTTCCCGCTCGACGAGGCACTCGTCGACGTCGCGCTCGATCTGTCGGGACGCGCCCACGTCGAATGGATCGTGCCGATGCCCGAGGTGCTCCCGCTCGGGAACCCGCCATTCGATCCGCAGCTGGCCGAACACGCGGTCTCGTCGTTCGCGAACGCCGCGGCGATGACGCTGCACGTCGAGCTGGTGCGCGGCCGCAACGTCCATCACATCATCGAGGCCACGTTCAAGGGGTTGGCACGATCGCTCCGCGACGCCGTGCGGATCGAGGGCTCCGGCGGCGTTCCGTCGACCAAGGGTGTGCTGTGATCGAGCCGGCCGTCGCGCCCCTCGTCGCCGTCCTCGACTACGGCATCGGGAACCTCCACTCCGCTCGCAAAGCGCTCGAGACGATGGGGGCCGACGCACGCCTGACGACCGACCCGAGACTCGTCGCCGACGCCGACGGTGTCGTGCTGCCGGGTGTCGGCGCGTTCGGCGCCTGCATGAACGCACTCCGCTCGACCCGACTCGAAGGTCCCGCACTCGCTGCGGTCGCGTCCGGTCGGCCGTTCCTCGGCATCTGCGTCGGCATGCAGATGCTGTTCGACGGATCGGAGGAAGACACCTCCGCGGCGGGTCTCGGCGTCGTCCCCGGCCTGGTCCGGTGGATCCCACCCGGCGTCAAGCGCCCGCAGATGCAGTGGAACCGACTCGAGCTGACGGCGCCGGACGATCCGATGTTGGCCGGTCTCGGCGACGACCCCTGGGTCTACTTCGTGCACTCGTTGCACGGGGTCCCGACCGATCGGTCGGTCGTGGCCGCGACGTGTGAGTACGGCACGACCCTCAATGCGGCGTTCCGTCTCGACAACGTGTTCGCCACCCAGTTCCACCCCGAGAAGTCGGGGCCGACCGGTCTGCGACTGCTGGCGAACTTCGTGTCGGTCTGCGCGTCGGCGAGGCGCGGGTGCGGAGCGGCATGACCGCGACCATCACGGATCTGTACCCGGCGATCGATCTCCGTGCCGGGCGAGTGGTGCGCCTGACCAAGGGCGACTACGACGCCGAGACGATCTACGACGACGATCCGGTCGCGGTGGCGGAGACGTTCGTCGAGGCGGGTGCGCCGTGGGTACACGTCGTCGATCTCGATGCCGCCCGCTCCGGTGACCCGGTCAATCGCCCCGTCGTTTCCCGGATCGCCGCACTGCTCCGCGGTCGAGCCTTGCTCCAGAACGGTGGCGGGGTGCGAACCCCCGACGACGCGCGGGCGCTCGCCGATGCCGGCGTGAGCCGCGTGGTGATGGGGTCGGCTGCGGTGCAACGGCCCGAACTGGTCGAGGCCGTGAGCCGGATCGTCCCCGTGGCCGTCGGCCTCGATCACCGCGAGGGTGAGTTGGCGGTTCACGGCTGGACGGAACGGAGCGGCGTCCGACTCGACGACGCGCTCGGTCGCTTCCCGACCGCTTCGGCGTTCGTGATCACCGACATCAGCCGGGACGGGACCCTCAGCGGGCCGGACATCGACGGTCTCACCGCCGCCGTCGCCGCGTCGGCCGTGCCCGTGATCGCGAGCGGCGGGGTGTCGTCGATCGACGACATCGTCGCGCTCGCTGCGATCCCCGGACTGGGAGGGATCATCACCGGCAAGGCCGTCTACGAAGGTCGCTTCACGGTGGCGGATGCTCTCGCCGCACTGGCGGTCCGCTGATGCAGGTCGCCCGGGTGATCCCGTGCCTCGACGTCACCGGCGGCCGGGTCGTCAAGGGCACCAACTTCGTCGATCTGCGCGACGCCGGCGATCCGGTCGAGCTCGCCGCTCGGTATGACGCTGAGGGCGCAGACGAATTGGTGTTCCTCGACATCACGGCTTCGTCCGACGACCGCGAGACGACGGTCGAAATGGTGTACCGGGTCGCGGAGCAGGTGTACATCCCGTTCACGGTCGGTGGTGGGATCCGCTCGCTGGAAGACGCCCGTCGCATGCTCCGGGCGGGCGCCGACAAGGTCAGCGTCAACACGGCGGCAGCGCAACGACCCGATCTGATCAGCGAGATCGCGGCCGAGTTCGGAGCGCAGTGCGTCGTGTGCGCGATCGATGCGAAGCGCCGAGGCGAGACTGCCGCCGACGGTTTCGAGGTCTACCTCCACGGCGGTCGGACCCCGACTGGGATCGACGCCGTCGAATGGGCCCGGCAGGCCGTCGAGCTGGGAGCCGGCGAGATCCTGCTCACCTCGATGGATCGCGACGGCACCCGAGAGGGCTTCGATCTCGAGCTCACTGCGGCGATCAGCGCTGCGGTCGGCGTGCCCGTCATCGCCAGCGGCGGGGCGGGGACGCTCGACCACCTGGTCGACGGCATCGTCGCCGGGGGAGCGGACGCAGTGCTCGCCGCATCGATCTTCCACTTCGGTGAGCACACGATTGCCGAGGCCAAGTCGCGGATGGCGGCTTCCGGTGTGACCGTGCGGCCACCATCGTGACGTCGTCCGTCTCGACGATCGATCGTCGCCGAGGGGTACCGTCGCGCGGATGAAGGCCGACGCATTGACGATCGAGCGCCGCGGCGCCGTCGTCGTTCTGCATCTCGACGACGGCAAGGCGAACGCGCTGTCGTTCGAGCTGATCGGGGCGATCACGCAGGCGGTCGATGACGCCGTCGAGGATCCCGAGGTCGGTGCGGTCGTGATCCACGGGCGGGAGGGCCGGTTCTCGGGCGGTTTCGATCTCGGTGTGATGTTCGGCGATGATGCATCGGCCATCGTCAATCTCGTCGCCGACGGTGGCGATCTCGTGCGCCTGCTCTACGGCTGCGGAGTGCCGGTCGTGGCCGCCTGTACGGGGTCGGCGGTCGCCGCCGGAGCGCTGATGCTGCTGGGGTGCGATGTTCGGGTGGGCGCTGACGTCCCCGCCAAGATCGGGCTCAACGAGGTCGCGATCAAGATGGTGCTGCCTGATTGGGCGTTCACGATCGCACAGGATCGGCTCAGCCGCCGCCACATTCAGCGAGCGACCGCGAACGCTCGACTGACGTCGCCGCGCGACGCCGTCGACGTCGGCTTCCTCGATGAGATCGTGCCGGCCGACCAACTGCTCGACCGCGCCGTCGCGATCGCCACGGAGTTGGCCGCCACGCTCGATCCCGGTGCGTACGCCGGAACCGTCGCCAAGATGCGCGAGGCGATCGTCACGAAGATGGGCGTCGAAGCCGACGAATTCCGGGCGCTGGCCACGACGCGCTGAGGTCCCGTCGGTAGGGTCGCTTCATGGCGATCCCCGACGACAAGATGGAATACCGACGGCTCGGCAACAGCGGCGTCAAGGTGAGCGTGCTGGGCTTCGGGAGCTGGGTCACGTTCGACGCCCAGCTCGACGACAACCTGGCCCTCGAGTGCATGCAGGCCGCCCACGATGCCGGCTGCAACTTCTTCGACAACGCCGAGGCGTACGCCGGTGGCCGCAGCGAGGCGATCATGGGCCGGGCGTTACGCGACCTGGGCTGGCCGCGCTGGTCGTACGTGGTGACCACCAAGCTCTACTGGGGTGTCCACGGCCAGGATCCGAACATGCGCAACACCCTGAACCGCAAGTACCTCATGCAGGCGATCGACGCGTCGCTCGACCGGTTCGGGCTCGACTTCGTCGACGTCGCCTACTGCCATCGGGCCGATCCCGACACGCCGATGGAGGAGACGGTGTGGGCGATGAGCGACATGATCACGCAGGGCAAGGCGCTCTACTGGGGGACCAGCGAGTGGAACGCCGACGAGATCCGCCATGCGATCGACGTCGCGCAGCGCCACCACCTCCACGCGCCGGTGACCGAACAGTCGCAATACAACCTGCTCGAGCGCGACAGGGTCGAGCGGGAGTACGCCCGGCTCCACGCGGAGACCGGCTACGGCAACACGATCTGGAGTCCGCTGGCCTCCGGCCTCCTGACGGGCAAGTACCGCGACGGCATCCCCGACGATTCTCGCGCCGCACTCGACGGATACGGCTGGTTGGCAGACCGGATGAACGACGAGGAGGCGCTCGCGAAGATCGAGCGGTTGCGCCCGATCGCCGAGCGGCTCGGTTGCTCGATGGCGCAGCTCGCGCTCGCATGGTGTACCAAGCACCCGATGGTGTCGAGCGTGATCACGGGCGCCAGCCGCGCCAGTCAGGTCGTCGAGAACTTCGAGACGCTCGACGTGATCCCGCTGCTCACCGACGACGTCGCCGAGGAGATGGTTGCGGCCATCTCCTGACCGTCACGGGACGGACCGCAAGACGGTGGTCAGCCGGGTGCCACGAGGCGTTCGTAAGCGCTCTGGTACAGCTCGCCGACGTCGTGGCGACCCTCGCTCGTGAAGTGGGCGCACAGCTGCAGGGCCAACTCCTCGGCCCGCTCACGGATCGGCCGAGCGGCCGGTGATCGGATGTCGCCGACCTCGTCCGGCAGATCGAATCCGCTGATCGCCGCGTCGAGCTGATCGCCGCCGATCGTCTCCAGCAGCGCCCATGCGAGCACGGCGTGCGGCACGCAGTCGTCGGTTCGTTCGCCTGCGGCGAGGTGAGCCGCGCACGCGACATGGTAGGCGAGTTGCCCCAGGGCGGACGGCTTGACATCGATCGTCGTCATGCCAACAGCCCACCACACCCGTTTGACGCCCGCCAGAGACGAAGGTCCCCGGATCGACGACGGTCGGGCCGACGGCATCGCTCGATCGCCCATCCACAGCGAGATCTGGCCGCAGGCAGGTGCGAGACGATCGAGGGTCGTGCACTGGCGGCGCGACCGGCCGACCGGCACCTCGCGCGTGCTATCGGTCGTGTCGTCGACCGAGACGAGCGCGTGACAGCATGCCACCGCCGGCGTCGCGGCGGCCAGGAGTCAGCCGTCGGCCAAGTGCCGTCGGAGCAGCTTGCCAGTGGTGTTCCGAGGTAGCTCGTCGAGGAAGGTCACCGATCGAGGCACCTTGTGGCGGGCGAGCCGGTCGCGAACGTGCTCGCGCACCTCGATGTCGTCGAGCGTGGCCTCAGGAACGAGGACGACGAATGCGGCGAGCGCCTGCCCGAAGTCGTCGTCGGGCACCCCGACGACGGCGGCGTCGGCGATCTGCGGATGCTCGCGCAGCAGTTCTTCGACCTCGCTCGGGAAGACGTTCTCGCCACCCGACACGATCATGTCGTCGTCACGACCCTCGACGAACAACAGCCCGTCCTCGAAACGGCCCATGTCGCCGGACGACAGCAGACCGCGGATGCGCACCTTGTCGCCGCCGTCGGTGTAGCCATCGAAGCGCATCGATCCTCCGACGAACACCCGGCCGACCTCGCCATCTGACATCGGTCGGCCGTCGGCGTCGAGGATCTCGACCCGGACGCCCCGGGCGACGCGCCCGGCGGTCGTCGGCGCAGCCCTCAGGTCGGCCGGGGTCGCGATGGTTGCGACGGCGACCTCGGTGGAGCCGTACAAGTTGTAGAGCACCGGCCCGAAATGGTCGAGCACCTCGGTCACCAACCGGCCCCCGATCGCCGAACCGCTCGACGCGATGACGCGCAGATCCGTGGTGTGGTGGGCGTTCAAGGTGGCCGCCGGAAGTGACAGGATCCGAGCCAGCATCACCGGGACGACGACGAGGACATCGCAGCGATGTGTCGCCATCGCCCGGACCGTTGCCTCCGGATCGAAGCGGCGGGCGAGCACCTGCGTCGAGCAGCGCGCGAGACCGAGCAGGAGGTGGCTGAGTCCCCAAGCATGGAACAGTGGGGCGGCGACCACCTGGGTGTCGCCCAACCGCAGCGGGATGCGGTCGAGGACCGCTGCGATCGACTCGGCGCCGCTCGCGTCACTCGTGCGGGCCGCCCCCTTCGGCCTGCCGGTGGTACCCGAGGTGAGGATGACGACGGCCCCCTGCTCCTTGCGGGGGGCGACCGTGCCCGACGCCGACAGTTCGTCGAGCGTCGTCTCGTCGATGAGCAGACGGGCGCCGCAGCCCTCGACGACCGGCGCGAACTCGTCGTCGTGGATGACCACCGAGACGCCTTCGTGCTCGACGACGTCGGCGAGCTGCGGGCCGGCGAAGCCGGTGTTGAGCAGCACCAGATCGGCGCCGGTCGCAGCGACTGCGGTCATCGCTTCGACGAATCCCCGGTGGTTGCGAACGAGCAGTCCGACGCCGACACCGGGTCCGACGTCGCGGGCGGCCAAGCCGGCCGCGATCGCCTGCGATCGGCGCCAGAGCTCGCGGTAGGTGATCGAGCCGACGTCGTCGTGAACGGCGATCCGATCGGGATAACGGGCAGCCGCGCCGGCAACCAGGCCCGCCACGGACTGGCCCCACGGGGCCATCGCAGCGAGGGCGCGGGGGAGGCGATCGGGACGTTCCAACGGGCTGAGCATCGATCGGGCGACGATCGCGCCGGCGTGCAGCGTCCTCATCAACGACATCGCGGTCGTTTCCTCAGCGCAGCGCCGCCCTCGCCGACGACGACCGCACGGTCGGGCCGTGGCATCAGAGCGACCGTGCGAACCCGACGAGGTCTCGGACCGTGGCGTCGTACACGTCGGGCAGCTGCTGTCGGAAGATGAGGTCGCCGGCGTGACTGGTGCCGTTGACGGTCCGGCTCACGGCGCTCACGCCGGCGTCGAGCAGCCTGCGGAAGTAGGCGAGACCCTCGTCGCGCAACGGGTCGAGCTGGTTCACGGAGATCACGTGGGGTGGGAGGCCGACGAGGTCGTCGACCGTTGCGTGGTACGGCCACGCGAGCGGGTCGGAGGCGTCACCGCTCGGCGCGTAGATGGCCGCCATCGCTCCCATCATCGAGCACCCGAGGAAGTACTCGTCGTTCTCGGTCATCGAGGGCAACTCGGGTGGCTGGGTCGCATAGAGACCGGAGATGTACGGGCACTGGGCGTACACCCCGTCGATCCGACCGAGCCGGCCCTCGCGCTTCGCCTTGAGCGCTGTCGCCAGGGTGAGGTTGCCGCCGCCCGACTCGCCCGAAACGACCAGCGACGAGATGCCGAGCTCACTGCGGTGTTCGTGCAACCAGTCGAGCGCCGAGGAGCAGTCGTTGAGGCCTGCCGGGAACGGGTGTGGTCCGAGCACACCGGCTGCGTTGCGGAACTCGACGCCGACTGCCACCACCCCGGCGACGGCGAGCTCGTCGCGCCAGCGCTCGTACGACGGATCGGTGGCGGTGAGGATCGCCATGCCTCCGCCGTGGATGTGGAGGATGCCGGGCGTTGCCCCGGACGTGCTCACGGGGCGATGGATGAACAGCGAGATCTCGTTGTTGTCGACGCCGACGATCGTCTCGGTCGTCCGTTCCACGCCGTCGAGTTCGGGGAGGTCCGCGTACATCGCGCCGAACAGGGCCTGGAAGCCGGGTTCGGCCTCGTTGCAGAACGCGAGCTGCTCGTCGTACGGCGACGACGCGTCGACCGGGGGAGGTTCGCCGTGGCCGTCGAGTCCGACCGACGCCAGGACGGCGGCGAGTCGAGGGTCGGTGCGCGGGTCGGTGCCCAGGGTGCGGTTCGGGTCGCCGAGGCGTCCCGGCAAGTCGACGTGAACCTTGCTCGTCGGCAACTTCGTCGTCACGGTCATCTGTGCGGTCCCCTTCGTATCGGTGCGCCGACGGAACGGTCGGCGCCGTCACGCGACCCTACCCAACTGACGAAACCCCGTCGCTGGTGGGATGCGCCGGCTGGGAGAATCACATCCATGTCGTCGTCGACACGTCGATCGCGCGCCCTGTTCGCACTGCTCCGGCCCGATGCCGGGCGATGGTTCGCGCTCGGAATGCTCGTGGCAATCTCCTCCGCCCTCGCTCTGGCCGCGCCGCTCGTCGTACGCGAGATCGTCGACCGCGCCGCCGGCGGTGCTCGGGCGGGTGAGCTGAGGAATCTGGCGCTCGGGTTCCTCGCGATCGCGATCGTCGCCCAGGTGGTGGCCGTCCTCGTCGCTCGGTCAGCCACCGTCACGGCATGGCGGACCACGAACGAGCTGCGCATCCGGATGGTGCGCCACGTGTTGGGGCTCGATCACGAGTTCCATCGCCGACACACGCCGGGCGAGCTGATCCAGCGTGTCGATGGCGATGTGACCTCCGTGTCGGAGTTCCTCGGTCAGGTCGTCCCCAAGGCGCTCGGCGCGCTCGCCCTCGTCGGCGGGATGATCGCGGTACTCGCCGCGATCGACTGGCGCGTCGGGGTCGGGATGCTCGTGTACGTCGTCGTCGCCCTCGCGGTGGTGCTGCTGACGCGTCATCGGTCGATCGCCGAGTCGACCGACGAGATGGGCTCGTACGCACGTCTCTACGGCGGCATCGAGGAGCGCCTCAACGCGTCCGAGGATCTGCGCTCGTCGGGTGCCGGAGCACACGCGATGTGGCGATTCGTGGAGGACAGTGCGGGAGCGATCGACAGCTCCGTGCGGCGCGAGAAGGCGTTCCTCGTGATGTGGTGGGCGGTGCAGGGATCGGTCGTCGGCGGCGTGGTCGTCGCGATCACGACGAGCGCGGTGCTCGTGGAACGCGGGGTCATCACGCTCGGAACAGCGTTCCTGCTCTTCCAGTACGTCCTGCTCATCTCGCGGCCGCTGGAAGAGGTCGTGCACGAGCTCGAGACCGTTCAGAAGGCCAACGGCGCAATGGTGCGCGTCATCGACCTGCTCGCGATCAGTCCGTCGATCGTCGATGACGGTCACATGTCCCCGCCGCCCGGCCCGCTCTCGGTCGTGCTCGAGGATGTTGGCTTCGACTACGGCGACGACCAGCCCGTCTTGCACGACGTCACGGTCGAGCTGCGGGCGGGCCGATCAGTCGGCATCGTGGGTCGGACAGGGAGCGGCAAGACGACGTGTTCCCGGCTCGTGCTCCGCCTCGTCGAGGCGACGACGGGCAGTGTGGCGCTCGGCGGGGTCCCGATCGCAGAGATCCCGGTCGACGAGCTCCGGCGCCGGGTTGCGCTCGTGCCCCAGGAGGTGGAGCTGTTCGCCGGGACGCTCCGGGAGAACGTCACGCTGTTCGATCCGACGCCGGACGATGCCCAGGTGGAGGCCGCGCTCCGGGCGGTCGGACTCGACACGTTGGTCGACGGCGGGATCGATCGTGGGCTGGGCGCCGGTGGAGCCGGGCTGTCGGCGGGCGAAGCGCAGCTCCTCGCCATGGCGCGGGTGTGGCTGCGCGATCCCGACCTCGTCGTGCTCGACGAGGCAACGGCGCGGGTCGATCCGGAAACAGAGCAGCGGTTGGAGGCAGCGGTTCGCCGGTTGATCCGTGGCCGAACGGCACTCGTGATCGCTCACCGGCTGTCGACGCTGCGTGAGGTCGACGACATCGTCGTGTTCGATGCGGGTCTGATCGTCGAGTTCGGGTCGCGCGACGCGCTCGCCGCCGCTCCCGGCAGTCGGTTCGCGCGACTGCTCGCCTTGGCGCTCGAATCCGACGACCTCGACGCGGTCCAGGAGGACGCAGTTCAGGAGGACGCAGTGCGAGGTCAGGAGGCGCAGTGCAGGAGGCGCAGTCAGGAGGACGCAGTGCAGGAGGGCGCAGTGCAGGAGGGCGCAGTGCAGGAGGTGGTGTCGTGAACGTCTGGAAGCTCTCGTGGCGTGTCAGCCAACACGAACCGCGATCGTTCTGGCTCGGTTGGTCGCTGTTCGTGGTGTTCTTCACACTGCCGGCCGCGATCGGCTGGGTCCTCGGTCGGGCCTTCGACGACTTGTCCAACGGCGAGACCGCTGCCGTCTACCGCTGGGCCGTCGCGCTCGTCGCCCTCGAGGTCGTTCGAATGATCTCGATCCACTGGGGCGCGATCACGTGGACGCGGGCGTGGGTCCACATGCAGACGATCCTGCGGGCGAACATGCTCGCTGCGCAGGTCGCGAGCGGTGGGCCGGAGGCGGGTCAGCCAGTGGGCTCGTCCGGATCCGCGATCACGCACTTTCGTGACGATTCCGAGGATGTCGCCAACTTCGTCGACGGGTTGATCGACGTGTCGGGTGGTCTCGCCTTCACGTTCGTCGCTGCGTTCGTGCTCGGGTCGACCAACCTCGGCGCGGCCTTGGTGCTCGTCGTACCGCTGTTCGCCGTGGGCGTCGCCACCAAGCTGCTCGACTCGCGCATCAAGGAGTATCGGGCGGCCGACCGGGCGGCCACTGCCGAGGTGACCGGCCTGGTCGGCGATGTGATGGCCGCGGCGACGACCGTCAAGGTCAACCGCGCTGACGAGTCGCTTCTGGGGCGGTTGCAGTTGCTCGTCGATCGTCGCCGCACGACCGCCGTCCGCGACCGGGTCCTCGAGGAAGGTGTGCAGGCGTTCAGCCGGGGCGCGGCCGACGTCGGGCTCGGGCTCGTCCTCCTCGTGGGCGCCGGCGCGCTCGCATCCGGTCGCTTCGACGTCGGTGAGCTCGCTCTGTTCGCGGCCTACCTCGGTTGGCTGAGCTTCCTTCCACGGATGGTCGGCCGTGTGCTCGCACGTCGGAAGCAGGCCGGTGTGGCCTTCGACCGAATGAGCGCGCTCGTCGCCGAGCGCGACGCGCGCAACACGGTGACTTCACGGTCGCTCCCCATCGACGGCTGGCAGCGGCGTGTGCGCCCGGAGGACGTTCGCCCCGAGCGTGTTCCGCTCGAACGGCTCGACGTGGTCGACCTCAGCGCCACGTACCCGTCGGGCGCCGGCATCCGTGATGTGACACTGTCGATCCGGCGCGGCGAGTTCGTCGTCGTGACCGGTCAGGTGGGCGCCGGCAAGAGCACGTTGTTGCGAGCGATCCTGGGGCTCGCCTGGCAGGCGGACGTCGCAGGCGAGGTGCGCTGGAACGGTCGTGTCGTCGCGGACCGGGCGGCGTTCCTGGTGCCGCCGAACGCGTCGTTCCTTCCCCAGGTGCCACAGCTCGTGTCGGACTCGATCGCAGAGAACATCGCGTTCGGCGCGATCGACGACGAGCGGTTGGCGGTTGCGCTGCGCATGGCGGTGCTGGATGACGACGTCACCGCGCTGCCGGCCCACTCCGACACCTTGATCGGACCGCGCGGATTGCGCCTGTCAGGCGGTCAGCGTCAACGTCTGGCAGGGGCGCGGGCCGTCGTGCACGATCCCGAGCTCGTCGTGCTCGACGACCTGTCGAGCGCCCTCGACGTCGAGACCGAGCTGCGCCTCTGGGAGAACCTCGCCGTGGCAGGGATGACGGTCCTCGCCGTGTCGCATCGGGCGGTGGCCTTCGATCGCGCCGATCACGTCCTGCGACTCGAACAGGGTCGGCTGGTCGACCATGCTGCGGCTCGCTAGCGTCGGGGTATGAGCGAGCAGGTCATCACCGTCGGATCCGTCGTCATCAATGTCGTCGACTACGACCGTCAGAAGGCCTTCTGGGGAGCGGTGCTCGGGAGCGAGGTCGCGCAGGAGTTCGCACCTCACTTCGTGTGGTTCCGCCCTCAGCACGAGGGCGGGATCTCCGTTGCATTGCAGACCGTCGAAGACCCGACCGAGGGAACGCGCCGGCTCCATCTGGACGCCGGTGTCGCCGACGTCGAGGCGGCCAAGTCGCGCATCATCGAGCTCGGCGGCAGCCACGTCGCCGATCGGGAGATGGGTGGGTTCCGGTGGTCGGTGATGCACGATCCGGAGGGCAACGAGTTCTGCATCGCGCCCGATCACGCCCACTGAGGATCGTGGCGTCGCCGCCCCATGCCGGGGCGGCCGTTCCGCCTCGGACCAACAGAGGATCAGGAGCGCTCGCTGAGCCAGTGCGCCACGCGGTCGGCCACCCACGTCGTCCGCCCGGCGATCGAGTGATCGGTCGATTCGATCACGTCGAGCTCGGTGGACGTCCAACCATCGATCGCCGCCCGCGCGACATCCGGCGGGCAGAATTGGTCGTGCTCGGGTGCGAGGACGAGCACCGGAACCGAGGGTTCGGGAGCCGGCATCATCGACAACGGCGGGGCGATCGCGACCAGGCTCCGGATCCGTTCGTCGTCGGTGTTCAGCGCGACTGAGGCTCCGAAGGAGTACCCGACGACCGCGGACGGGCGAGCGCCGAGGCCGTCGACGAGCTCGTCGAGTGCGGTCACGACATCGAGCCGCTCGCCGTGACCGCGGTCGTGATCGGCCCTGAAGTCGAATCGGACGGTTCGGAACCCGGCTACGGGAAGCGTCCGGTACAGGGTGTCGACGACGTGGTTGTGTCGGTCGCCGCCGAACTGGGGGTGAGGGTGGCAGAGCACCACACCCCCGACCGGTTCGCCTTCCGGATGGCTGACGTCGGCGATGATGACGTGGCCATCCGGTGTCGTGAGGGTGCGGGTGAGCTGCGCGGAGGCCACGGCGTGACGGTACCCTCGGCTCGTGGCCGGGACCGACCAGAAGATCCCCATCAAGATGCTCAACGACCGCTTGCTGGTGAAGATCAGCAAGGAGGACGGCGAGCGGACCTCGTCGGGTGGCATCCTCATCCCGGCGACCGCTCAGATGGCGAAACGACTCGTGTGGGCCGAGGTCGTCGCACTCGGGCCGAATGTTCGCAGTGCCGAGATGAGCGACAAGGTGTTGTTCAGTCCCGACGACCGGTACGAGGTCGAGGTCGGCGGCGAGGACTACATCATGCTCCGCGAGCGCGATCTCCATGCGGTCGCGGCGCAGCGCATCGAAGCGAGCACCGGCCTCTACCTCTGACGTGACATTCGGGACGTGACATTCGGGGTCAGACCCCGAATGTCACGCGCGTCGGGCGGGCTCGTAGGCTGGCCGGCATGCCGACCGGAGTTCGCATCGACGCCACCCCCGAGCAGCTCGAACAGGTGGCGTTCGATCATGAAGGGCTCGTGCCGGCGATCGCCCAGGACGCCGAGACCAGGCAGGTCCTGATGATGGCGTGGATGAACGCCGAATCACTTCGTCGCACCTTCGACGAGGGTCGGATGGTGTACTGGTCGCGCAGCCGCCAGGAGCTGTGGCGCAAGGGCGACACGAGCGGCGACCGTCAGTTCGTCCGCGAGGCCTACTACGACTGCGACGGCGACACCTTGCTGTTCCTCGTCGAGCAGGAGGGCGCCGGTGCGTGTCACACCGGCGAACGCACGTGCTTCTTCCGTTCGTTCGGCGCTGTGTCCTGAACGCGCAACTGGTCATCCGGTGAAGATCCAGCCCTCGCGCGACGAGTTCAAGCAGCTCGCTGCCGAACACAGCGTCGTCCCGGTCTGGACGGAGGTGCTCGGCGACCTGGAGACACCGGTCGCCGCGTTCACCAAGCTCGTCGGTGACGAGAGCGGATTCCTGCTCGAGTCGGTCGAGCACGGTGAGCGGTGGAGCCGTTTCTCGTTCGTCGGTCGCGACCCGTCGGCCACGCTGGTGCTTCGTCGTGGGGAACTCACCGTGAGCGGTGATCTCCCGGACTCGATCCCGACCGACCGTGGGATGCTGGCGGCGATCGAGGCACTGCTCGACGTCTACACCAGCCCCGCGTTCGCCGATCTCCCGCCTCTGCATGGCGGGATCATGGGGTATCTCGGCTACGACGTGATCCGCGAGGTCGAACGGCTGCCCGATGTCCCACACGACGACCACGGGCTCCCCGACGCGGTCATGAGCGTGATCGGTTCGTTGGCGGCGTTCGATCACTGGCGTCAACGCGTCTACATGATCGAGAGCGTCCCGACCCACGGGTTGTCGGAACGAGCGCTCGACGACGCGTACGACGCGGCATCGGTGCGAGCGCTCGCGGCCGTCGATCGGCTCGCCCGGCCGCTCCCGTACGTGCCGGTCGAGCCGCCCACGAAGGACGACGTGCTCCCGGAGCTGCGCTCGTCGATGCCCGACGGTTTGTACCAGCAGGCCGTCGAGGTCGCGAAGGAGTACATCCTCGACGGCGACATCTTCCAGGTCGTGCTGGCCCAGCGATACGACATCGAGCTCGGTGCCGATCCGTTCGATGTGTATCGGGTGCTGCGCCAGGTGAATCCCAGCCCGTACATGTACTTCTTGCGCCACGACGAGATCACGATCGTCGGATCGTCGCCGGAGCCGATGGTGCAACTGCTCGATCGCAAGGTGATCGTGCGGCCGATCGCCGGCACCCGCAAGCGCGGCGCCACCGACGAGCAAGATCGCCGCCTCGCAGCCGAACTGATCGAGCATCCGAAGGAGCGTGCGGAGCACGTCATGCTCGTCGATCTCGCTCGGAACGACGTCGGGCGGGTTGCCGACTTCGGCACCGTGCACCCCGACGAGTTGATGATCCTCGAGCGGTACAGCCACGTGATGCACCTGACGTCGCAGGTGTCGGGTGATCTGCGCGCCGATCTCGGCCCGATCGACGTCCTCCGCGCCACCTTGCCGGCCGGCACCGTGAGCGGTGCCCCCAAGGTGAGGGCGATGGAGATCATCGACGAGCTCGAGCCGGTCAAACGGGGTCCGTATGCCGGCGTCGTCGGCTACGTCGACTGGTCCGGCAACCTCGACACGGCGATCGCGATTCGTACGATGTTCGTGCGACCGGACGGTGTCACCGCCTCGCTGCAGGCGGGTGCCGGCATCGTCGCCGACAGTGTCCCCGACGACGAGGATCTGGAGTGCCGCAACAAGGCTGCCGCGCTGCTCGCAGCGATCCCGGCTGCGAGGCGCATGACCGCGGCCCGTCGCGCCGCCGGCACCGTCGCCTGACGAGCCCACGAGCGCCCTCGATCGTGGCCGTCACGCTGGCTACCGTGTCGCGATGACCGACGACCTGGCTCGCGAGCTGTACGAGGCGGCCCTGGGTTCGGCACGCTCCGCAGCCGATCGAGCCGGCGACGGAGAGGGCGTGGCCGCGGCCGCAGCGACGGCCTCCGGGCGCATCCTCCACGGCGTGTGGGTCGATGCGATGGTCGACAGCGCTTGCCTGTGTGCCGAGACCGGACCGATCTGTGAGGCGCATCGAACACGTGATGCGCTCGTCGCGATCGTGTGCGTCCGCTGGCGTGGGACCGCCGGCGCCACGGTGCTCGCCGCCTGCGGCGTCTGCCAGGAACGGCTGGCCGTGTTCGGAGCGACCGTCTTGGTCGGCGTGAGCGACGCGGAGCCGCCCGGCTACCGCTTCCGGCCGCTGGCCGACCTGCGCCCTTCCCCGTGGTGGGACGCCGTCTCGTGACGGCCTGCCGTGGTACGTGTGCGGGCGCGTTCGCCGTCGCTCGTGGCGGTCGCCGGCGTCGCAGCGCTCGTCGGACCGGGGCCGTGATGCTCGGTCACCTCGCCGAGCGGCACGCCCCGATCAGAGCGCGAGGGCGATCAGGAAGATGAAGCCGAAGAACGCGAACACCAGGGTGATCAGGATCGATGCCAGGACGAGGCCGGGGAAGCTGGTGAGGGCGGTAACTGCCGCGGCGAGGCGGGTCGTGCTCTCGAGACCCGAACCGGCCACGTCCTTGAACCCGTACATCTGACGCGAGAGGACGATCGCCGAACCCGGGCCGGCCCCTTCTCGCTCGTCGACCACGAACGTTTCGACGACGGTTCGAGTCGTGTCCTTGCCCTCGGCGATGAGCGTTCGCACCTCGTCGGCGAGTTCGGGGACGTGCCGTCGCACGGACCCGACGCGCCACCGTGCGATGAAGGCACCGCCGATCGCGATCGACGCGAACACGATGCCGAGCACGATCCACACAGAGCGGACACCGTTCGACAGGGCGGCAAGTCCGAGGAGGAATCCACCGACGCACACGATGGTCGCGCCGAGCAGGAGCCGGGTCGCGAAGGCGGTGGCCTTTCCGGCGATCAGGGTCACCGTGTCGACGGCACGTCGGACGAGTTCGTCGATCTCGGACATCGAACAACGAGTGTGTCACGCCAGACTGGGGTCATGGAACCGACTGCCGATCCTGATTCCTTCCTCGGGCCTCGCGACGTCGTCGTCGTCGAGGGTCCCGACGCGCTGACGTACCTGCACTCGCAGGTGTCCCAGGGCCTGCTCGACCTCGCGGTGGGGGAGCAGCGGTGGACCTTCGTGCTCGAACCGACCGGCAAGGTCGAGTCGTTGGCCAGGGTCACTCGTGTCGGCGAGGAGCGTGTCGAGCTCGACACCGATCTCGGGTTCGGCGAGGCGCTGCTACGCCGGATCGACCGGTTCAGGATCCGCGTCAAGGCCGAGACGTCCCTGCAGCTCGGAGTTGCGTCCGGCACCTCCTCGAACGAGGCCGAGCGGATCGTGGCCGGTTGGCCGCGGCTGGGTGCCGAGATCGTGCCGGGTTCGACCATCCCGGGCGGTACTGGGCTCACCCGGATCGCCGTGGATTTCACGAAGGGCTGCTATCCCGGCCAGGAGCTGGTCGAGCGTATGGACAGTCGCTCGGCGGAAGCTCCCAAGTCGCTGCGCCGACTCACGGTCGACGAGGGTTCTGCGCCCGGTGACGCGGTCCTCGATGGCGATGTCGAGGTTGGCGTGCTGACGAGCGTCAGTGGCACCGCTGCGCTCGGGTGGGTGAAACGGGGCAGCGAGGTCGGCGAGGTGGTGCAGTTCTGAACGGAAACCTGCTGCCTCACCTGCGGCGCGCTCGAAACCTCGCCGATCGCCACTACGCCGAGCCGCTCGATCTCGACACACTCGCCGCAGCCAACGTCTCCAAGTATCACTTCGCACGGCAATTCGCAGTCATCTACGGGTCGACGCCGATGCGGTATCTGACCACCCGTCGCATCGAGCGCGCCCGAGATCTCCTCCGTTCGGCGAACCTGACCGTGACGGAGATCTGCGCGATGGTCGGCTGCAACTCGCCCGGGTCGTTCTCGAGCCGGTTCCGCGAACTGGTCGGTGCGTCCCCGACGGAGTACCGCGACCGCGTCGACGCCGGCGGCGCTCGGCACATCCCCGGCTGCTTCCTCTTCATGCGTGGCGTCGACCTGCGTCGGTCGACGAGGTGAGCAGTCTCGCAGAAGCGCTCCCGTAGTCGGCACCCGTACCGTGATCGTACGATCACCCACTCGCCACCGTCTGGGTCACCGACCAGCACGACGCCAAACGCTCCTACGTCGACCGGCTCGGATTCGTCGAGGGTGCCGATGTCACGATGGGCGACGGATATCGATGGGCGACCGTCTGCTATCCCGATCACCCAGAGCCCCGATCACCCAGAGCTGTAGGTCACCCTCATGAAACCTGGTCCGCCACTCGACGAGGAGGACGCAGCAGCGTTCAGGCGGATGCTCGACAAGGGTTCGCTCGGCGCGGTGGGTCTGTCGACCGACGCCTGCCACGCAACGTACGCCGAGCTCTGCGGGCGAGGCGTCGAGTTCGGGCAGGAACCGACCGATCGTCCGTGCGGAGTCGAAGCCGTGTTGCGGGACGACTCCGGCAAGTGGCTCGTCCTCGTGGAGCAGAAGGCGCACCTGGTCGAGTGACGAGTGGTTCGTTGGCTGCCGTCGGGGCGGCGGTCAGACGAGCTGGTGTCGGAGCGCTCGGAAGGTCGGGTCGTCCCGCAATGCGCCGAACTCGGGCGCCTGATCCATGAGGTGGGCCATCGATCCGCGAATTGCGGCGCCCGAGGACGTGCTCGCGTCGATCGCCGCACCGAGCCACCGCAGCGCATTGTCGTGCTGGCCCATCGACGCGGCAGCCCGAGCGACGACGGCAGCGAGCCCTGCGCTCCGCGACGTGGTGAACGCGCTCGCGGCGAACTCGCCGGCTCGTTGCGACTCCCCGGTCACCAGGAGCACTTCGGCGAGCACGCGGGCGCTGTACTCGTTGCCGGGTGCGGGCAGCTCGGCCGGGAGCACGTCGACGATGGCACGGAGCCGCGCAGCACCGGCCGACCACGGTGCCGTCCAACGCGGGGTCTTGGTCGAGCGCAGATCGGCGAGGATCACGCCCATCGCCCCGCCCTGATCGCCCGCCGACAGTGCCTGATGCGCCTCGAACCACGGCGAGATCCGTTGTCCGGGTTCGAGCATCCCGGGTCGGCCGGTCTCCCAGGCCTGCGACTCGGCGTCGACCGACCGTTGGACCTGGACCGGGCGAGCTCGCGACCGTGACGTCGCCTGGAGCATCTGGATCTGGTTGATCAGCAAGAACGCAACGAAGATCGCGAAACCGGCGCGGCCGGAGACCGCCATCAACGTTGCGCCCGCTCCGGTGATCGTGATGCTGGCGACCACCATGACGCGCAAAGCCCGATCGCCGAGGAACGTCTCGAGACCGGTCATCGCCAGGTGCCCGCCGTCGAGAGGGAGCACCGGGATGAGGTTCAGCGCACCGATCGCCGGACCCGCCCACCAGATCGCAGCTGCCGCGTCCGACCCGGCGCGGACGCTGTCGATCGACAGTGGGTCGACGCCCATCGTCAACAGCACGCCCACACTGACCGCGATCTGTGTGGCGGGCCCAGCGGCGGAGATCACCGCCCGACGGGTCCGGCTCAGCGGACGACCGGGATCTGGGCGGAACGAGGTGTAGCCCGCGAGGAAGTCGAGCGAGATCTCGGCATGGGCGCCGGCCGATCTCGCCGCCACGGCGTGCCCGAGCTCGTGGAGGAGGGTGAAGACTGCGAGTCCACCGGCGAGCCACAGGCCGAATACGTCCTGGTAGAGGAAGACGATCAGTCCGAGGAACAGCAGGAAACCGGTCCGCACGTGTACGTCGAAGCCGAACAGGCGGAACATCTCACGGATTGTACGGCTGGTTACGCGTCGGTAACCGGGGCACCAGCCGAGAAATCCGTAGACTCGAATCCCGTGCCTTACGTCTACGCCTTTGATCACAAGCATCGCAAGCCTCCGATGACCTACAAGGATCTGCTCGGTGGCAAGGGTGCCAACCTCGCCGAGATGACCACGGTGTTGCAGTTGCCGGTTCCTCCCGGTTTCACGGTGTCGACCGATGCCTGTCGCGACTACATGCACGGCGGCTGGCCCGCTGGGCTCGACGCGGAGGTCACCAAGCATGTCGCGAAGCTGGAGAAGGCGATGGGTCGCACGCTGGGCGACCCATCCGATCCGCTGCTCGTGTCGGTCCGGTCGGGCGCCAAGTTCTCGATGCCCGGCATGATGGACACCGTCTTGAACCTCGGTCTCAACGACGCGAGTGTGGACGGACTCGCCGCGGTGACCGCCAACGAGCGGTTCGCATACGACTCGTACCGGCGCTTCATCGCGATGTTCGGCAAGATCGTGCTCGGCATCGACGGTGATGTCTTCGAGCACGCGATCGATGCGGCCAAGACGTCGGAGGGTGCGGCGAACGACGCGCAGCTGTCGGTCAAGGCACTCAAGGGGCTGTGCACGAAGTACAAGGCGGCGGTCAAGAAGGCGACCGGGTCGCCGTTCCCGCAGGACCCCCGCGAACAGCTCGACATGGCGATCGAGGCCGTGTTCAAGAGCTGGAACGGTGCTCGTGCGATCGCCTACCGCGTGCGCGAGAAGATCAGCCACGAGCTCGGTACGGCGGTCAACGTCCAGACCATGGTCTTCGGGAACCGCGACGACAACTCCGGCACCGGGGTCGGGTTCACCCGCAACGCCGCGACCGGGGAGAACCGGTCGTACGGCGACTTTCTCGTCAACGCGCAGGGTGAGGACGTCGTGGCCGGCATCCGCAAGACCGAGGACCTGGACCGGATGGCGCACCACTTCCCCGAGATACACGACGAACTGCTCGACATCTTCGTGCGGCTCGAGGCGCACTACACCGACATGTGCGACACCGAGTTCACGATCGAACAGGGCAAGCTCTGGATGCTGCAGACCCGGATCGGGAAGCGCACCGGTCGCGCCGCCCTGACGATGGCCGTCGACATGACCAAGGGCACGACCGATGGCCGAGGTGGCACCTGGAAGATCAGCCGCGAGGAAGCCGTGACCCGCGTCAGCGAGGAACACCTCGACTCGGTCCTGCACCCTCAGTTCTCGACCAAGGGCAAGGCCATCGCAAAGGGACTCGGCGCCTCGCCGGGCGCCGCCGTTGGCAAGGTGTACTTCACCGCCGACAGTGCCGAGGCGGCGTGGAAGAAGGGCGAGGACGTGATTCTCGTTCGCATGGAAACGAGCCCTGACGACGTGCACGGCATGATGGCCTCGAAGGGCATCCTGACCGCTCGTGGCGGGCTCGTCAGTCACGCTGCAGTGGTGGCCCACGGTTGGGGCACTCCCGCGGTGGTCGGTGCCGAGGCGATCAAGATCGAGGGCAGCCAGTTCAGCGTGGGCGACACCGTCGTCAAGCAAGGCGACTGGCTGTCGCTCGACGGAACCACCGGCGACGTCGTCGTCGGCAAGCTCGAGATGGTGGCCTCCAAACCTCCCGCCGAGTTCGACATCCTTCTCAAGTGGGCCGACGCGATCCGCAAGGGCAAGCTCGCCGTCCGCGCCAACGCCGACACTGGCGAGGATGCCGCGAACGCACGTGCGTTGGGCGCGGAAGGCATCGGTCTGTGCCGAACCGAGCACATGTTCCTGGCACCGGACCGTCTGCCGATCGTGCGCGAGATGATCCTCGCGCGCACGCCGAAGCAGGAGGAGAAGGCCCTCGAGAAGCTGTTCGAGGCACAGAAGGCCGACTTCGAGGAGATTCTCGATGCGATGGATGGGCTTCCGGTCACCGTGCGCCTGCTCGACCCGCCGTTGCACGAGTTCCTGCCGTCGGTCGAGGAACTCAGGATCAAGGAGGCCAAGAAGGGCCTCTCCAAGAAGGACCATCAGCTCCTGCGGGCCGCGGAGGCGTGGAGCGAGCACAACCCGATGATCGGCACCCGAGGTGTCCGCCTCGGCGTGATCAAGCCTGGCCTCTACGCCATGCAGGTTCGGGCGCTGATGGCCGCTGCGGCCAAGCTGCGGGAGGCCGGCAAGAAGCCGATCGTCGAGATCATGATCCCGCTCACGGTCACCCGCGAAGAGCTGGCGCTCGCCCGCAGCTGGGTCCAGGAGGAGGTCGATGCCGCGCTCAAAGGCATGAAGCGCAAGCCGCACATCACGATCGGCACCATGATCGAGACGCCGCGCGCTGCGATCCGTGCCGACGAGCTCGCCGAGGTTTCCGACTTCTTCAGCTTCGGGACGAACGACCTCACCCAGCTCACCTTCGGTTTCAGCCGGGACGACGTCGAGAGTCGGATGATGCCGGCGTACCTCGAGCAGGGCCTGCTCAAGCAGAACCCGTTCGACTCGATCGACCAGACGGGCGTGGGCGACCTCGTCCGTCTGGGCGCCGAACGAGGTCGCTCCACCAAGCCGGATCTGAAGCTGGGTGTCTGTGGCGAACACGGTGGCGATCCGGCGTCGATCGATCTGTTCTATCGGGCTGGTCTGGACTACGTCAGCTGCTCGCCGTTCCGTGTCCCGATCGCCCGCCTCGCCGCGGCGCAGGCGATCGTCGGCGCCAGCGACGCCCAGAAGTAGCGCTTCCTCTCTTGCCCGATCAGCGGACAGCTGATTCGTGCGCGGCTGGCTGTCGTGGGCGGGCTTTCCGTTGATCGGGTGACGCTGTGCGGTCGCTCGCTCCGGCGTGCTCGCAGCGAGCGGTACGATTCCCCCATGGAGATCTCGACCCGACACACACCCGCCTATGGCGTTGCCCGGCTGAAGTTGGCCGCTGGTGAGCAGGTTCGTGCGGAGGCGGGCGCGATGATGGCGATGTCCGGTGGCGTCGAACTATCGGCCAAGGCCGAGGGCGGCGTGATGAGGTCGTTGAAGCGTGCCGCACTTGGTGGCGAGAGCTTCTTCGTCTCGACCTACACGGCACCGCAGCAAGGCGGATTCGTCGATGTCGCCGCCCGCTTGCCGGGCGACATCTCGTCGTACGCGGTCGGTGGCGGTCAGGCGCTGTTCGTTTCGAAGGGATCGTGGATCGCGAGCGAGGCCACGGTCGACCTCAACACCAAGTGGGGTGGCTTCAAGAACATGTTCGGCTCCGAGGGCGCCTTCATTCTGCGCGCCGAGGGCACCGGGCAACTCGTCTTCGCCTGCTACGGGGCGCTCGAGGTCTGGAACCTCGAGGCCGGTCAGCACTTCACGGTCGACACCGGGCACATGGTTGCCTACGAAGAGTCGGTGCAGATGAGTCTGCGGCGAGCGACCGGCGGGTTGGTGCAGTCGTTCAAGAGCGGCGAGGGTCTGGTGTTCGATTTCGAAGGGCCGGGCCGCGTGTGGACCCAGACGCGCAATCCGAACGAATTGCTCGGCTGGATCTCGGCGACGCTCGGTTCGGGCAGCAGCGGCGGGCCGGGGGAGAACGTGCTGGGCGGTCTGTTCGGCCGGGGGTGAGATTCGAATTCCGTCGCCGTGGGTAGCGTTGCAGCCATGCCCTCGACCATCTCTCACCTTCTCGTGAACGCATGATCGCGACGATGCTCGCCGCGGAAGACAGCGCTCGCGAGAACTTCGCGGTCCTCGACGTCGAACTGTGGCACTGGGCTGCTCTGCTGGGGGTCATCGCCGCCCTGCTGCTCGTCGACCTCCTGGTGGTCCACAAGGAGGCTCACGACGTCAAGACGAAGGAGGCCGCGATCGAGTCCGCCGTCTGGATCGGTTGCGGTCTCGCGTTCTCGCTCGTCGTGTGGTGGTGGTTCGGCGGCGTCGCGACCGGCGAGTACGTCTCGGGTTACCTCATCGAGAAGAGCCTCAGCATCGACAACGTGTTCGTCTGGGCACTGATTCTGGGGTACTTCCGGGTGCCCCAGAAGTACCAGCATCGGGTCCTGTTCTGGGGCATCTTCGGCGCGCTCGTGATGCGTGCCATCTTCATCTTCGCCGGCGTCGCGATCATCGAGCGATTCGACTGGGTGCTGTATCTGTTCGGTGCGTTCCTGCTGTACACGGCCGGCAAGCTGGTCTTCACCGACAGCGACCACGTCGATCCCGCCGAGAGCAAGTTCCTGGCCTTCGTCAACAAGTTCGTCAAGACGAGCGACGAGATGGACGGGCAGAAGTTGTTCACGAAAGTGAACGGTCGCCGCTTGGCGACGCCGCTGTTCTCGGTCCTCCTCCTGGTCGAAGCCACCGACGTGGTGTTCGCCGTCGACTCGGTGCCGGCGGTTCTCGCTGTCAGCCGGGAGCAGTACATCGTGTTCGCCTCCAACGCGTTCGCCATCCTGGGCCTGCGCGCGCTCTACTTCCTGCTCGCCGACATGCACAACCGCTTCGCGTTCTTGCAGGAGGGTCTGGCGATCATCCTCGCGTTCGTGGGCGTGAAGATGCTGATCCACACCTGGTACCACATCCCGACGTGGCTGTCGCTGGTGGTGATCGCGATCGTGCTCATCGCATCGATCGGGTTCTCGCTCAAGGTCGAGCGCGCTTCGGAGCACGCTCGGCTGGCGGGGGAGGCGTTCGAACCACGCGCCGTCCAGGAGGTGCCCCCGCCGCCCTCCGAACGCTGACGCACTGCGCCGAGTTGCGCGGCGCGATCCCGGCGGGCGATCCGCCCACGTCATGCTCCACGTCATGGAGCCGGGCGGGGTGGGCGCCGGTGCCGCGGCGTTAGATTCGGTCCATGGCCATCGCGGACGACGACATCGAGCGGATTCGCTCGACCGTGTCGATCGTCGATGTGGTCGGTCAGCATGTCCAGCTCAAACGGACGGGCCGGAACTGGGTCGGCTTGTGCCCGTTCCACGCCGAGCGGACGCCCTCGTTCAACGTTCGCGAGGAGACCGGTCGGTATCGGTGTTTCGGCTGCGACAAGTCGGGCGACGTGTTCACCTTCGTCCAAGAGGTCGACCACACCGACTTCGTCGGCGCGGTCGAGCAACTCGCCAATCGCGCCGGCGTCCAGCTCACGTACACGACGTCCGGTCAGTCGAAGGAGCGAGCACGTCGCAAGCGGCTCGTCGAAGCGATGACGCAGGCGGTGGAGTGGTACCACGAGCGACTCCTCACTGCCCCCGATGCTCGTGCAGCCCGCGACTACCTGAGGAGCCGGGGCCTCGCCGGTGACATCGCTCGCCAGTTCAAGCTGGGTTGGGCACCCGACGACTGGGATGCGCTCGCTCGCGGGTCGGGCATCGACGCCGATCTGCTGCGCGAGAACGGCCTGGCCTTCACCAATCGTCGCAATCGCATGCAGGACGCGTTTCGAGCTCGTGTCCTCTTCCCGATCTTCTCCGAGAACGGTGAGGCATTGGCTCTCGGCGGCCGGATTCTGCCCGGTTCCACCGATCCGGCCAAGTACAAGAACAGCTCCGAGACGCCGATCTACACGAAGTCCAAGACGCTGTACGGGCTCAACTGGGCGAAGGCCGACATCGTCAACGCCAATCAGGTGATCGTGTGCGAGGGGTACACCGACGTGATCGGATTCCATCGCGCCGGATTGCCGCGGGCCGTCGCGACCTGCGGCACGGCGTTCACGGAGGAACACGTCCGCCTGCTCAAGCGCTACGCCAACCGAGTGGTGCTGGCCTTCGACGCCGATGCGGCCGGTCAAGGTGCGGCCGAACGCTTCTACGAGTGGGAGGAGCAGTACCAGGTGGAGGTCAGCGTGGCGGCCTTTCCCGGCGGCAAGGATCCCGGCGAGCTCGCCCAGGACGACCCGAAGAGTCTCGCGACGGCGATCGATGCGGCCGAGCCGTTCCTCGGCTTTCGTCTCGGACGGGTCGTCGACGGCAAGGCTCCCCAGTCGCCCGAAGCGGTGGCACGCCTCGCCGAGTCGGCCATGACGGTCATCAACGAGCACCCCAACGTCAACATTCGCAAGCTGTATGCCGGCGAGGTCGCCGCCCAGGTCGGGATGCCGGTCAACGATCTGGTGGCGATGGCCGAACGCCGAGTCCGCCGCCCTCACGTGAACGTCGCGCGGCCGAAACCACGCGCCGAGCGGCGACAGAACGCAGAGTTCGTCGCGATTGCGCTGCTGGTGCAGAACTGGGACGCGATCGCGCCGTGGCTGGTGGAAGCGCTGTTCGCCGACGAGGTCTACCGACGTGCGTTCCTCGCTGTCGCCGACGCCGACGGTGTGCTCGATCAAGCGCTCGCCGATGCCGATCCTGAAGCACGTGACGTGCTCGAACGGGCGGCCGTCGTCGACTTCGAGGTTGATCCCGAGACGGAGGCGCGCAACCTGATCGCGGCGGCGGTCCGACGCGAGCTGGCGGTCGGATCGACCGGTCTGACGGTCGCCGACCCGGTGCGGATCCGCGACGATGCAGAAGCCAGGATCCGGATGGAGGACCTCAGTACGGAAGAACAAGGCCTGGAAGCGGCCGGTTGGTTGCTAGGTTGGCTTGAAGGACGTATGGAGTTACGTGACGGTGGGGGCTGAGCCGATCGACGTGCCGATGGTCGCGCCACCCCTCGAGGGTGTCGACCGGTCGGAATGGGACGCATTGGTGGCGCGCGGTCGTGCCGACGGCGAGTTGCATGCGGAGCAGATCGCGCACGTGCTGCGACATGTGGAGCTGACGGGAGACGCTCTGCAGGCCGTCCACGACTCGCTGACCGCGGCCGGCATCTCCGTCGACGACACCGTCGACGATGACGACGATGACGACACTCCCCCCAGGGGCGCCAAGCGGGAAGTGGTGCTCGACGACGAAGACGTCGAACGGCTGTTGACCCGCCGCCGACGTCGTCGCGGGCAGAAGCGAGCGGCGCGGGTCGATGCCGGCACTTCCGATACGGTGAGGCTCTACCTGCGCGAGATCGGACAGGTCGACCTGCTCACGACCGAGGACGAACGCCGGTTGGCGCAGCTGATCGAAGAGGGCCATCACGCCGCCGAGCAGATCGACGCCGGCGTGAGCGATGCCACCGAGCAGCGGATGCTCATGCGGGCCGTCCAGCGGGGTGAGCGCGCCAAGAGCGAGCTCACCCAGGCCAATCTGCGCCTCGTCGTCAGCATCGCGAAGCGGTACTCCGGACGCGGGATGCAGCTCCTCGACCTGATCCAGGAAGGCAACCTCGGCCTGATGCGGGCCGTCGACAAGTTCGACCACACCAAGGGATTCAAGTTCTCGACGTACGCAACGTGGTGGATCAGGCAGGCGATCACCCGCTCGATCGCCGACCAGGCGCGGACGATCCGCATTCCGGTGCACATGGTCGAACACATGAATCGACTGACCCGTATGCGGCGCCAGATGCACCAGGAGCTCGAGCGCGAGCCGACCGTCGACGAGCTCGCCGCCAAGCTACAGATGGAGCCCGACAAGGTGAGGGACCTGCTGCGCATCGCGCTCGATCCGTTGTCGCTCGATTCGCCGGTGGGCGAGGAGGATGAGTCGAATCTGGGCGACTTCATCGAAGACGCCAACGTCGACGGTCCGGCCGATGCGGCCACGCGGGCGATGTTGCACGAAGCCGTGGAACAGGTGCTCGGCGAGCTTTCCGAGCGCGAGCAGGAGATCGTGCGGATGCGATTCGGCCTCGATGGAGGCCAGGCCAAGACGCTGGAGGAGGTCGGCAAGGCGTTCGGGGTGACCCGTGAACGGATCCGGCAGATCGAGGCCAAGACGCTGGCCAAGTTGCGCCACCCTCAACGATCGCAACGGCTGCGCGAGTTCCTCGAGGCCGAGTGAGGCGGCGCCCGTGGCGTGGGAGGGTGCAGCGAGAGGCGATAGCATCGCGTCTCGCCGATCCGGGATAGCTCAGTTGGCAGAGCAGTGGACTGTTAATCCATTTGTCGCAGGTTCGAGCCCTGCTCCCGGAGCCATGACGACAGGGTCCCGCCGGGGACCCTGTCCGTCGTTTTCGGGGCGGTAGCTCAGTGGTCAGAGCAAGGGACTCATAATCCCCGGGTCGTGGGTTCGATCCCCACCCGCCCCACCAGGTCAGAGGCTATTTTCTGAATCGGCACTTGACGATTCGTGGGACGTATGGGACGTCTTCTCTGGTGTCGATCGAGAAATCGAGAAATTGCCCTCCGGCAAGTACCGCGCGGTGGTGCGCCACGGCGGCGCGAAGCGTGCCAGCGAGGCTGTCGAGTCGGCTGCCGAGGCCAAGATGTTGGAGGCGGCGCTCAAGCTTTCGATGGGTGGATCGACGGCGCCGAGGGAGCGTCACACGGTGGGGGAGGTGGTCTCTGGCTACATCGCTGATGGCACCGGCCGCCTCTCGCCGGGTTCGATCGACTTCTACCGCAAGGGCCTCGCAGCGCTGCCCGAATCGTTCTGTGGTCGTGCCGTCAGCGAGGTGACGCCGCTCGTGCTCGACAGCCTGTACGCCGAACTGCGTGCCGGTGGTGCGAGCGAGCACAAGGCGCAGAAGGTCCACCGGTTGCTGTCGGCGGCGTTCAACCGAGCCGTGCGCTACGGGTGGCTGGCTGCCAACCCGTGCATTCGGGCGACGAAGCCGAAGGCGACCAGCACCGAGATCGAGCCGCCGCCGCCCGAGTGGGTCAGGCGCGTCATCGCCGACGCGGAAGGTGTGAACGACGACCTGGCGGTGTGCCTCCGGCTGGCAGCGGCGACCGGGGCGCGGCGCGGCGAGCTGGTGGCGCTGAAGTGGTCCGACTTCAGCGACGGGCGGCTGACGGTTCGCCGCTCGCTGGTCGAGTCCGAGGGTCGATTGATCGAGCGCCGGACGAAGACGGGCACGAAGGGCCACCGGACGATCGCCGTCGATGCCGACACGCTCGAGGCGGTCGAGGCGCTCCGGGTCCGCCAGGCAGCGCTGGCCGACGAGCACGAGCTGCCGGACCCCGTGTACGTGTTCTCGTTCGACGCCGGTGTGTCGCCGTGGCGACCCGACTACCTGTCTCTCGCGTTCGGCCGGCTGTCGAGGCGGGAATTCCGGCTGCACGACCTGCGGCACTACCACGCCACCCAGCTGATCGCCGCCGGTGTGCCGGTCACGACGGTCAGCAAGCGGCTCGGCCACACGAGCACGTCGGTGACGCTCAACACGTACGGCCACTGTCTGCCAGAGCAAGACCGTGAAGCGGCGGACGTGATGGCCCGCCTGCTCGCCTGAGGAGCGCACGGTCAGCTCGCAAGGGTCTGTTGTTCGACGCGCTCGACTGCGCCAAGCGAAAAGACCCAGCGGCCGGCGCCAGGGATGATCGGCCGGACCGGTGAGGACCCATTGCGCACGGCCCGCTTGAACGACTCCGGATGGATGCCCCAGCGTCGGGCGAGTTCATCGGTCGTGAGCGTGAGTCGGGCACCTCGATTCGTGATGTCGACGAGTTGGTGAGTGGACATGCGTCCGACGATCCACCACCCACGTC
>CAWGTY010000014.1:0-344644 GCA_963825605.1 uncultured Acidimicrobiaceae bacterium
CGCGTCGGTGTCCGTCTGCAGCACGGCGTGGGCGATGTGGGTCGCGATCCGGTGCCCGCCCTGTGTCGCCGGCACGCGATAGCCGAGCGTCAAGACGACCGCGTCGGCGGCCGTCCGATACACGTCGTACGCGGTCGTGAACGTCGACTCCCACAACTCCGCGTCGGCCAGCACCGAAGCCACGCGCAGTCGCTCCGATCCGCGTCCGAGGCAGGCCCGTGCGGCGGACGCGCCTCCTCGCCAGCGCGTCGAGCTGCCCGCGACCCTCGAAGAGCTCGATCGCCCGCGCCGCGGATTCGACGTCCACGAACCCGATCGTAGGCCCCACCGGAGGCTCGCAACTTCTACCGATTCTTCTACCGGAACTTCTACCGGACGGGTAGAAACCGGGTAGAAGCGGTCAGCACGTTACAGCACTGTAGTTCGTAAAACCCCAGCTAGATCGGCATTTCCTGGACTCCAGCGGACTGTGGAAAACCCCGCGAATCGGAGTTCAAGTCCCCCCTCGCCCACGCACGCTGTAGTGCCGTCTGGCACTACACGACTCACGGGTGGTTTGACATCGTGATAGGTGAGAGGCCTGGCCTCTCTCGGCCAGGCTGCAGCAAGGGCCGGAACCCTCGGGCTACCGGCTCGAGGGAGAGGTGAGGATCATGTTGGATCTTCTCCACAGGACCAACGGTTCGGGGTTGGCCGAGCGGACCGCCCCGACGTACGCACCGGAGTATTCACCTCCGGAACATCGGCCGCCGGTCACTCCCCCGACGGCAGCGCCGTGGCCTCGCAACGCCAAGGCGACGGTGGCCACCTTGTTGGTGGCCGCAGTGCTCGGAGCCCTCGGCACGATCATCGGGTTCGCCACCGGTGACGATCAGACCGCCGCCGAGCGGGAGTCCCAGGCGACGATCGAGACGCTCACCACCGAGCGCAACGCACTCGTCAGCCAGGTGACCGACTTCCAGTCCGACCTCGACGCGACCGTCGCCGAACGCGACGCCATCGCCACCGAGCTGGCCGCACTCGAAGTCACGAGTGACGCAATTGTCGGCCAGCGTGACGATCTCGTCGACGCGTTGGCGGCGCTCGAATTGACGAACGCCGACGTCGTCGCCGTTCGCGACGATCTCGTCGACGAGCTGGCAGTGCTCGAATCGTCGAGCGCAGCCGTGATCGCCGAACGTGACGAGCTCGTCGCCCAGCTGACCGAGCTCGACGCAACCATCGCCGCGCTCACCACCCAGCGCAACGACCTCGTCGGCGACGTGACCCAACTCGAAGCCGACCTGACCGCGCAGACCCTGCTCACCACCAGGGTGGTGAACGAACGCAACGCGCTCGCGAATCTGTTCCCGATCAGGTTCGACGCGGTGATCGATGCCGATGACATCGTCGGCACCTACGACCTCGACTACACCCAGGCGTACTGCTCCGGGTTCACGTCGTGTGGCACCGTGCCGATGCTCGACGAGATCACCATCCGCACGACGACCGACGACCGTCTCGAGATGGTGATGGCCGACAACCCGGCGGCCGGGATGATGATGGTCGATGGCGTGCTCTACGCCGTCTTCGACAGCACCAACCTGACCACCGCATGCAGCGGGACCCCGCGGCTCGCACGGGTCACCGTCACCGTGTTCCCCCACGGCCTCACGGTGGCGAATGACGCAACACCGCAGGTCGTCGACTACGGCGCCAGCATGACCGTGCAGGCGCCTGCGACCGCCGGCTGCCCCGCCGGCCTGGCCTTCTACGCCGCCCAGCTCACGCCGCAGGCGTAACCACAGACGCCCAGCGACCGGACTGCCTGATCAGGCGGTCCGGTCGATCTGCACCCCGTCGAATCGATATCCATGTGATCGCCGCCGAATTCGGTTGAGCGCGATCGGGCGAAGTGCTTCACTGGACTGGCGAGTCGGCGTCTGGGGGCGGTGTCGTCCGACCGCAGGAGGGTGGCGATGGATCGCCGACGGCGGAAACCGTCTCGTGGCAGCGCTCGGAGAGCCGATCCCGGCGCGATCCGGCCCGAGCCGCTCATCCCCGCGCCCGAACCGAGTCCGGGCGAATCCACACCGGGTTCCCGTCCAGGGCGCGCGCCGGGCCCGGTCATCGCGCCGCCCGGAACGTCCCTCGGGCCGCCGGTCGCCCCCGGTCCGATCATCGTCGGACCGATTCCGGAACGACCGACCCACCACTTCCGGATCCTGCGCCCAGCCGACCTCGTCGTGCTCGACGTGCTCGGCTACCGACTCCGCTTCGCCGACACCCACGACACCGACGACGACACCGACGACGACAATGACGACGACACCGGGGCCGCCACGGTGCTCCGGCTCGTCCCCGAGGGCACCGGTGCCCGGCTCGAAGTGCGGTTCACGTTCCAGCACCTCCTCGAAGAGGCCGAGCCGGAGCAGGAGATCCCCCCGCCGCCGACTCCGGTCCCGATCCCCGCGATCGCGGCCAACGGCAGCCGGCTCGTCTACCGGGTCGCCCCGGGCGAATCGATCGACTACAGCACCGAGGGCGTGCTCGACGCGATGCGGCGCCTCCCCCTCCTCGTCGCACCGCTGGCACTCCCGCGGTCGACCCCGACCCGCTACTCGTTCAACGCATTCGCCGAAATCGTCGACGCCGTCGCGCTCCCCGGCGGGACCCAGCTGGTGCGGACCGAGTTCGGCCTCGTCCTCGCTCCGGCCGCCCGGGGCGGAACCAGTGCAGCCGCCTCGCCGCGCGAGCTCATCACCCGCGCGACTGCGCTCCGCACCGCGCGCAGCATGCTGACCGACGAGCGCGCGATCGACCTCACGCGCTCGCGCAACATCGGACGCAGCGTCGTGGGTCCCGGCTCGTTCACGTTCCGGCCGCCGCGCGTCCGCCCCCGTCGCCAACAGCCGCGACCGCCCCTGCTCGGCGAGACCGCGATCGAAGCGCCGTTCCGGCTGATCCTGTCGCCCAGCTCGCAGGGCGGGTTCGCCCACCGGCTCGACCCCGGCCGCATCGCGCCCGATGCCGACCGTCCCGGCGACCCGGAACGGATCGAGCTCTGGCACAGCCGGCTCGGCGTCCGACGCGTCGCGGAGGACGGCACGGCCACGGTCGACGAAGCGACCGACCCCCAACGGATCGTCCGCGCGATCTGGACGAGGGATCTCGACGACCCGCCGCCACCGATCGTGCCGTTCCTGGCGTCGCTGGAGGGCGGTCACCGCGAGGCGATCGTCCGGCAGTCTGCCGACCCGACCATCACCACGCCGGAACCCGTCGACGCCGACAAGCTCTACCTCACCGCGGTCGGAGCCTGGCTCGAGCTCCACGGTCGGTGGGACGACCAGCCGTACCTCGATGCCGGCGCCGACCCCGTGCTCATCGCCTGGGACCACGAGGCGACATCGGGGCGCGACAACTACGTCCGCGTCGTCGAGCCCTACTACCTGTTCCCCTTCGGCCACCTCGCGAACCTCGTCACGATCACCGAACGCAAGATCATCGACGTCGCCGACCCGCAGGCCCGTCTGTACCAGCGCAAGTTCCTGACGCTGCGCGAACCCGTCCGCACCTACGCCGATCGCCGCATGCCGTTCCAGCAGGTGCGGATCCGTCCCCTCGTCACCCCGAATCTCGACATCGAGCCCCTGCTGTCGTTCCCGCCCTTCAACGACGACACGGCGTTCTGGCCCACGATCGGGGGTCAGAAGTTCGAGTTCGTCCTCGACTGCCTCGACCACGACGGACGCCGAGTCGTCGTGTCGGCCGCCCTGCTCGCCGTCTCGCGCACGGTCCAGGCCCCCGTGTTCGGCTCCATCGAGACCGAGTACCGCGACGCTGTCGACCGGGTGATCGACGCCGCCGGCCAGTCGGTGGCCATGGCGCCCAGCGGCGTGCCCGGCGACACCGCCTACGAGACCCAGCAGCTCCGTTTCCTGGGCACGGCCGTGCCGGGGCGGTCCACCCCGCGCCTCGAGAACGCCGACATCGTCGTGCCGGCGATGCGGCACCTCGCACCCGCCGCCGACACCGTCAACGTCGAGTTCGCCCAGCCGTACCTCGACGACGGCTTCGCTGGCGACAACACCGCAGCGCAGGTCGTGCTCTCGCTCACGACGGCTGCCAAGGTCGAGTTCGGTGGCGGCACCGACCGATCGGGTGGCTTCATCCAGCCCGATCTCCCGGTCGAAGGGCTGTCGCGCGCCATCGGATTGGTCGGCGACATCGCATCGGTCACCGATCCGACTGCAGGGAGCAACCTCTTCAACCCGAGCCAGTTCCTCTCGGGAGTGTTCCCGAAGCTGTTCGGTCTGTTCGAGCTCACCGACATCCTCGCGATCGCCGGACTCGACGCGGCGCCGACCTTCATCACCGACCAACTCGACAAGATCGCGGCCCTCCTGGCCGACGCCGAGGACCTCGTCGGCGCCGTGGAACGGGCAGTCGACCGCCTCGAGGCCGACTCGACCACCCTGCCGACGCAACCGCTGCGCGACCAGGCGAACGCAGCACTCGCCGCGATCCAGGGTGTCGAGGCCACGGTCGTCGCCACCGTCGACGCGCTCACGGCCGCCATCGACGATCTGCTCGACCTCGAGACGCCGAGCGATCTCCCCGACGTCATCGCTGCCGTGTCGGATCTGCTCGACGATCTGGCCGGGGTCGTCACCACGTTGGAGGAGTCGGTACGGACCCTCCCGATGCCACCCTCGGCGAAGGCCGAGCTCGAACGTCTGGTCGGCGCGCTGTCGCCACTCCTCGACGCGGCCGCCCTCGCCGACACGATCGAGTCGATCGCCGACTTCGTCAACGGCATCGACCCCGCCAACCTGTCGGTTCGCGCTGCGTTCGACTGGCGTCCCGTCCTGACCAACTTCCCCGACGTCGCCGACGACGATGCGTTGTTCATCGTGCCCTCCGACGGGTTCCTGCTCTCCGTCGAAGCGCGCGCCTCGGGCAGCGAAGGCGTCGGCGTCGACGTGCTGGCCGAGCTCCGTGACTTCGAGCTCAACCTGTTCCCCGGGGCCCCGCTCATCAAGCTCGGGTTCGACCGGCTCGCCTTCCGGGCGGCCTCGGGCCGCAAAGCCGAGGTCGATGTCGTCTTCGGTGGCATCGAATGGCAGGGGATCCTCGGATTCATCCAGACCCTCCAGGACCTCATCCCCTTCGACGGGTTCTCCGATCCGCCCTACGTCGACGTCAGCACCGACGGGGTCACGGCCGGCTTCGACCTCGCCCTGCCCAACGTCGCCGTCGGAGTGTTCTCGCTGGAGAACATCAGCCTCGGCGCAGACGTCCGCATCCCCTTCCTCGGCGACGCCGTCACCGTCGGCTTCAATTTCTGCACGCGGGAGAAACCGTTCCGGCTCACCGTCATGGCGATCGGCGGCGGCGGCTTCGTCGGCATCCGGCTCTCGCCCAAGGGCCTCGTCATGCTCGAGATGTCGCTCGAGGCCGGCGCGAGCCTGTCGGTCAATCTCGGCGTGGCGTCCGGTTCGGTCTCCGTCATGGTCGGCGTCTACATGCGCCTCGAAGGCGAGGAGGGCTCGCTCACCGGGTACTTCCGGATCCGCGGCGAGGTCGACGTGCTCGGCCTCATCTCCGCGTCGATCACCCTCGAGTTGTCGCTCACCTACGAGTTCGGCAGCGGCAAGCTGGTCGGCCGTGCCTCGATCACCGTCGAGGTCGAGGTGCTCTTCTTCTCGGCGTCGGTCGAGATCAGCGTCGAACGCCGACTCGCCGGTTCGGCGGGCGACCCGACCCTCGCCCAGATCCTCGGGATCCCCGACGACGGCGTCCCACTCACCGACGTTCCCGCTGCGTGGTCCGACTACTGCGGCGCCTTCGCAGGAGCTTGACATGGCGACCGAATCGTTCCTCGTCACCGCACTCCCCCGGACTGCCGACCCGGCCCGCTCGGTGCACCTGTCGCTGTTCGTCACCCACCGGCTCACGCCCGACGACGCCACAGGCGTGGTGGCCGATTTCGAGCACATCGTCGACTGGACCGACCGGCTCGACGCTGCCGAGATCGTGCTCCGCGGCCGGATCGGCACCGCGCCCCCGTTCACGATTCCGACGACACCGCGCCTCGGCGTGCTCGAACCCTCGCTCTGGCCACGGGTCTTCCCACCTGATCTCGAGGTGAGGCCCTGGCAGACACCCGATCCGGCCGCTCAACCGTGGCGCAGCTTCGCTGCGCACCGGATGCAGCAACACGCGATGCTGACCCACGCCGCGTCCCTCTTCTCGTCGCCGGTCGCGACTCCCGGCGTCGAGACCAACGTGCTCACGCGCCCGCTGCTGTTGGCCACCGGGTTGGGGCAGGTGCTCGACGACGCCACCCTCGACGACCTGCTCGAACGATCGGTCGACGGCGGCGAGGTGTTCCACCGGCTGCCGATCGACGAGATCGCGTCCGAATTCCTCGACCGCTTCGTCGAGAGCGGGATCGGCTCGACATCGGTCGGTGCGGCGAGCAACCCGCTACTCCAACTCACCACCGACACCCACCGTGTTCGTCGGTACTACCTGCGCCCACAGGAACAGCAGGCCTACCAGGCGATCCCCGACGACGACCCGGTGATCACCCCGATCAGCAAACCCGAGCCCGATTTCCACGAGCGGGCGTCGCTGCTGGGCGATCTGTCACCGCTGTTGCGCCGACTCGGGCTGGTGATCGATCTGCGCGTCGACGACGTGGCAGTCCTCGCCGGAGTCACCGAGATCTCGGCCACGATCGAGGTGCCGGGCATGGACAACCCGATCTCGTCGCAGCCGCGCACCGCCTGCGCCGTCGCCGGTCGATCGTTCTTCGCGTCGTCAGCGAGCGGCGATCACCATCGCGGGTTGCTGCGGCTCGGCGACGAGGAGCGGTTCCGGGTGCTCGACATCGACCCCGACGCCTCCGGCCTCAAGCTCGAGCAGTACGTCCGCACCGTGCCCCGGATGTTGATGACCGAACGCAACGGGGATCGGGTCACCTCGGCGCCGCCCGGATTGCGGGCGACAGGGCTGTCGATCGCTCGCATCGATCGGGGCGATCAGCTCCAGAGCCAATTGGCCGGAGCCCCGGCCCGTGACGCCGATCTCGTCGCCGGCGTCGCGCCCCCGCTCACCACCGAGCAGATCACCCGCGGCTACCGCCTCGAGGTGTGGGACGACGTGTCGGGCCTCTGGCATTCGCTGCATCGCCGCCGCCTCGACGTGGCGGTCGAGGGTGCCGGCGAAGTCATCGCCGACGCACCCGATGTGGGCTTCCTCCAAGGCGCAACGCTGTCGAGGGTGAGCGACGGGACCGGACCGGTGGCCGGCGCCGAATACCACGCCCACGAGGTGATCGCCGGCTGGGACGGTTGGTCGTTGTCGGTGCCGCGTCCCGGCCTCGTCGCCGTGCACGAGAACGGCGAGGAGCGGCTGGTGGAGCAGCCCGACGTCGACCCGGATCCGGTCAATCCGGTCGCCTCGACCAGTCGCATCGAGCCGCTCACGCTTCCCTGGCTCCGCTACGGGCGCAACTACGCCTTCCGGGCCTGGACCGTCGATCTCGCCGGCAACAGCGTCCCCCACCTCGTCGCCGGCCCCGAGCCCGGCGACGGCATCGACGCCGCCGACGACAGCACCGACGACGGCGCCGGAGGCCCGACGCCCGGTGCCTCACGCTCACGGCCAGACCGAGGCACCAAGCCCGCCGATCGTGCGACCAAACTCGCCATCCGGATCGCCGAGACGCGTCTGCGCTCGCTTCCGCTCGACGCCACCGTCGACCCCGACGATCCGTACGGGGTCGGGGAGACCGTCCGGGGCGCGCTCCGTGCGCTGCGACCGGTGACCGAGCCCGGTCCCAGGGCCGACCGGAGGGCTCGCGGCCTCGATCTCGACAGCGTCGCGCCGACCGGTCACGTCGCCGTCGACGAGGTCGTGCGGCACCGACTGGCCCGCCGCGTCGAGGCCGGCGCCGTGCGCGGACCGACACGCCGCGAGCGCATCGAGCGGTCGTTCGACGTCGCCGCCAACACCCTGCCGCGCTTGAGCGAGCGGATCGACGCCCGGCTCCACCCCGAGGTGTTCGGCACCGCGCTCGACGTCGTCGGCGGCCACCCAGATCGAGCTGCCCGACCTCACCGGTGTCGTCATCGGCGAGATCGCCGATCTGATCACGACACCCCGGCCGTTCCTGCGGTGGGACCCGATCGTCGAACCGGTCGTCGTCCCGCGCCACCCGTACACCGAGGCCGAGTCACAGCTCACCCTCGTGATCCGATCGGGCGTCGACGCACCGACCGACGACGACCCGCTCGCCGTCACCATCACCGACCCCGCGACCTACAGCGCGCACGTGATCGCGGCCCACCCGACCCTCGATCTCCAGTGGCGCGCCGACTCCCAACGGCACCTCGCCCCACCGAAATCGAGCCAGCTCGACGCCGAGCTGCACGGCCTGTTCGACGACGCGATCGGCGGTGCCTCGCCGGCGGCGCTCCGCCACGCACTCGGCGTGGCGCTGCGCGAGGCCGGCACGTTCCTCGACGACACCGTCGCCGACATCGACCACCCCGGTGGCCGCATCGCCCAGCCCGGTGTCGAGCTCCACACCGGGCCGACGGCCGACACACCACCGGTGACCGCCCCGGGCGACCTCACCCGTGGCGCCGGCCTCGCGCCCGGTCAATACGTCGTGCACGACACCGACGGGCTGGTCGTGCCCTATCTCCCCGATCCGATGGCGACGAAGGTCTCGATGACGTTCCCCGACGCCGGCGTCGGGCACCATCTGTTCGGTCTGTTCGCGATCGAGGGTGTGACCCTGCCGTACGGCGGCGGTTGGCCCGAGCGTCAGCCCTTCCGACTCGTGCTCGAAACAGGGGAGGAGCTGGCCGCACGCACCCAGGGCCGGGTCGTGTCGATCCAGGTGCCACCGGGCGAACAACTGCGGATGAACCTGTCGTCCGGTCTCGAACGAGACCAGCTCGACCTGCATGGACTGTGGCGGTCGTTGCCCGACGCGCTGCGGGCGAGCGACGTGCTCGCCGAGGCGGCGGCCGACGGTTGGTTCTGGTGGCTGACTCCTGCGACACCGGTGCGGCTCGTGCACGCCGTACCTCGGCCGGTCGAGGTGCCGCGACCCACCGTGCTCTTCCCGATCCGGACCATCGGCGACACCGCGGTCGTCCTGCTGGGCGGCGTCGACCTCCACGGGCCCAGCACCGAACGGCTCGACGTCGAGGCCGAATGGACGGAGTGGATCGACGACACCTCGAAACCCGGTCCGGAACAGATCGACGTCCGGGCTGCTGCGGCGTCGACCACCGTGCGCTACGACGAGGATCTCATCGTGCTCGCCGGGGCCGACGCGACGGTGCCCCTGCCCGACGGAACGAACCTCGACGTCCACGCCGCCGTCCACCAGCTCGGCGACACCCGCCACCGAACGATCGACTACCGCATGCGCGCCACCACTCGGTACCGGGAGTACTTCGACCCCCGCGTCGTGCCGACGATCGACGACCTCTCCGTGGTCGGGCCCGTCAGAACCCTCGATGTACCGAGCACGGCCCGTCCGGCCAAACCGATCGTGCGAGATGTGCTCCCGCTGTTCCGCTGGTACGAGGAGACCGAACCGGCGCAGCCGTTCGGTCTTCGACGCACGCGGCGTGCCGGCCTGCGCGTCTACCTCGAGCGGCCGTGGTACTCGTCGGGCGACGGTGAGCTGCTGGGGCTCGTGGTGGCTTTCGGGAGCGATGCCCCGACCGAGGGCAACGTGACGGTGTGGGGTGGCGACCCGGTGTTCGCCCAGGAGGGTCCCGCCAACCGAGCGCTCGTGCCGCTCACCGACCTCGCCCACCTGATCGGCCTGGACGACCGCCGTGAGGGTGGCCGCCCCGTCGGTCCACCGGTGGCGCGAACGCTCGTCGACATCAAGGGCAACCCGGCGGTGTGGATTCTCGGCTACCAGCCCGAGTACTCGCCCGACCGCCAGCTCTGGTTCGCCGACATCGCGCTCGACCCGGGTACGGCGATCTGGCCGTTCGTTCGGCTGGCGCTCACCCGCTACCAGCCGAGCTCGCTGGCCGGTCAACACCTGTCGCCGGTGGTCAGCGCCGACTTCGTTCCGCTGCCACCCGAGCGCACGGCCACACTCACCCGACCCGACCGGCGCCACGCCCGCATCATCGTCACCGGCCCGGTCGGTGCCCCACGGACCTCGGTCGGAGCGACCCTGGCGGGGCCGACGTTCGCCCAGTCGGTGCTCGCCTCCCGGACGGTGCGGGCACGGATCGAGCACCGCCTCGCCGGTGTGCCGTCCGATCTCGGGTGGGAGACCGTCCGGACCGTCGATCTTCCGATCCTCGGCTTCGAGGGCACGACCGTGTCGTGGTCGGCCGAGATCGGGCTTCCCCAGGCGATCGCTCCACGGCGGCCCGGTTCGAGCCAGGCGTGGCGCGTCACCGTCGAGGAGTGGGAGCACCTTCCGTCCGACCCCGATCCTGCGGTCCGCGGCGCGGCGACGCAGTCGCGGATCGTCTACGCCGACCACTTCCCGCTCTGACCCGGATCGATCGACGCCGGTCCTGGGTCGTCGGGTCGTCGGGTCGTCAACGTCCGTCCGTCCGTCCGTCAGGCGGGAATCCGGGCTGGATCCATCCGGCGTCGCGATGCCTTCGAACGTCGTCGTGAAACCGACGTGCTGCCACCGCAGGTGCTCACGTCGCGCCAGCGGTGCACCTCGCTCTCCCAACCTCCGGAACGCGGAACGTGAACGCCGTGCTCGAAACGTGGCGATCGCGTCGATGCATGTCGCCTTGTCGAACTCGGCGACGTCATGCACCCCTCCCTCGAACGTTCCGTCGCAGCGCATGTCGTGGATGATCCCGCTCCCGGTCACCACCACCCGATCGCCGGCCCGTTCGATGCGTTGCATGTGGCGACCGCCGGATGGTCGGTCGTCTCGACCCCGCCGACCTCGCCGACCTCGACTGCGACCGTCCGCGACACACCGCGCATCACGGGCGTCTCCGGTGGCCAACGGCTCGTCACAGGCGGCGAGCACCGGTGGCGGGAACATCGACCAACGTCGGGCGGTGTGAACACGATCGGGATGTCGGACGCTGACACGGAGACGCGACGAACCTACTTCTGCTCACGCTCAGAGACCGAGGGCGAGCACGGCATCGACGTCGGCCTTGCGGTGCGGGGTCGTCAACGCCAGTTGGGTCTCGCTGCGGCCGACGGTGTCGATCGCGGCGATGCGCTGCAACACGTCGTGGAGATGGTCGTTGGAACGGGCGACGATCCGACACAACAGATCACCCCGCCCGGTCACGGTGTGGACCTCGACCACCTCGGGGAGGGCGCCCAGCGCAGCGATCGTCGACGCCAGCGAACCCTGAGCGATCTCGAGCGTGGCGAACGCGAGCACCGCCAACCCGGCACGGCCGGCGTCGACGTCGGGTCCGAACCCGGTCACGACGCCCTCGTGCCGCAACCGGTCGAGTCTCGAGTAGACCGTGCCGCGCGCGATCCCGACCGTGTTGGCCAACTCGGTCACCGACGCCTGCGGCGCTGCGCGCAGAGCGCCCAGCAGCGCCAGATCGGTGACGTCGAGCGGTCTGGACACGCCGTCCAGCCTTGCCCAACCGTCGGCACGATGCAAGAACGAACAGTCCGATCTGACGCGATTACCAGGCCGATTCGTTCAACCAGGTTGCAGCTCGCTGTGCGATGCGGTGAGATCGATGGTCACCACGACACACCGTTCCACGAGGAGTCCGAGCCATGTCGCATCTCAAGAAGGTCGATCACATCTCCTATGCCGTCGCCGCCGGCAACATCGAGAAGTGGGCGTGGTTCCACATCGACGTGGAGGGCGGCACCCTCATCAACCGCATCGACGACGTCCGACCCGAGGACCCCGATTCGAGCATGAAGATCTGGTGCATCGACTTCGGCGAGTTCGGTGTCGCCCTCATCGAAGGCATCGATCGCGCCAAGAAGTCGCAGGTCACCAAGTTCGTCGAGCGCCACGGCGACCACTCCTGCCAGCACGTCGCCTACGACACCCACGATCTCGACAAGTTCCTCACCCACCTCCAGTCGATGGGTGGCACACCGCGCGGCCAGGTGCTGGTGCGCAACGACGGCTTCGGCACCCTCAAGCAGGTCTTTGCCCGAGGGTATGCCGAGGGCGACGCGGCCGAGGCGAGCTTCCCCGAATACTGCCAGCGGCCCCGCGTGGGCGACAGCGACGAAGAGGTCGCGATCACCTTCGCCGAGGAGACGGGCAAGGGGTTCTACGACCAGATCGAGGACGCCGTCGCCGCCGGCGACGAGACACCGTTCTTCGACTTCGACCACATGCCCGCCGACTGGGAGGTTCCGGCCGCAAGGCCGAAGGGGCGCTGACGGCCGACGCGCCTCGACCGGCGATCACGTCCAGTCGTCGGTTGTGCCGTTGTCGAATCGGACGACGAGGGTCATCGAGAACGCGTCGTCGGTCACGCCGATCAGCAGCACCACCTCGAAGGCCTCGTCGCGTTCGACGCCGAGGGTGGAGCTCCGGAACCCGCTGGCGCCGGGCACGAAGTCACCGCCGTCGATCTCGCCCCCGTTGGCGGCGACCTTCGCTTCGACCTCGGAGACGAAGGCGTCCATCGTGCTCTCTTCGGCCTCGTCGACGTCGAAGGATTCCTTCACCGTGTCGATGTTCGCCAGGACCGTGTCGATCTCGTCGGCGGGATCGAGCACGAGGCTGACGGTGTCGATGTGGGTGGACTCCGTTCGATAGGGATCCAGCGACACGTCGATCGGCGAAGTTGCGCGGATGCGACGGAACGGTCCTTCGATCGTCCTGGTCGGGAACATGACGGTGTACGACGACGCTCCCTCGTGGCCGATGGCGGTGACCCGCTCCGGATCGATGTCGGACGGAGTCGTCGGTGTCCGCAGATCCCAGACCACCGGCGCCGACGGTCGCAGTCCACAACCGGTGACGACCAGGACCACGATCGTGACCACGATCCCGCCGAGGGTCGATCGGCGCCCGCTCACCAGTCGACCACCAGATCGAGGTCGACGCCGACATCCCAGTTCGTCACGGCGTCGTGCAGAAGATCGTCGAGACGGTTGCCGAACGTGAACTCGTCGGCTCGCTCGCCGACCGGGGTGGCGAGGACGTCGAGCACCCGGTCGGGGTGGTTCGCTGCGAGATCCACGTACACCGGCAGTGTGTCGGCTTCGATCAACGCCCAGCGGCCGTCGAACCGGGAGATGTTGCCGTCGGGGAGTGGCGTCTCCACGAAGATCGTGCCTTCGGCGCCGACATGGGGGAGGGGGACGTCGGGAAGCCAGCCGAAGCCCGGTGGCTCGGGCACCTTCTGGGGCGTCCCGACGTACTGACTCACCTCGATGGTCGCCGGAAACACCTCCGCGTAGCTGCGTGCGCCGGGCACCGACGGTGCACCGACGGCCGTCATCAGATAGGTGACCGCGGCGCCCGTGACCGGCCGGTTGCGCATGCGGTCGTAGTCGTCGGCGATGACGTGCTCCTGCTCTCGGCGCAGGAGTGTCGCGTTGCCGGTCGCGATCAACGCCTGGTCGCCGGTTCGCCCGCCTTCGTCGATCTGACGCCAGGCTGCGACCGTCTCGACGCGGTAGTCGTAGCGGTCGATCGTGTAGAGCCGTTCGATCGTGTCGATGCCACCGTCGAGGTAAGCCTCGTGGGCCGTCGCCATGTCGAGGAAGATCTCCTGCTGCATGAACAACAGCTGCCGTTGGTACCAGAGCAGTTCGTCGGCCATCTCGTTCGCCCCGAGCGCCGCGATCTGTCGGGTCGCCACCCCGCCCGGCACGAGGGATCCGAGTGGTCCGCCGGCGAGCTCGGCGGCACCGTCCAGCAGCGCCGAGAACGTCGACAGGTCCTGGAAGCCGCCGTAGAAGCTCGGCCCGATGAGCGCCGCCATCCCGGACCACCAGAAGCGATCGGTGTCGCTCCGGTACAGATCGGCGTAGTACTCGTAGGCCGCTTCGATCGTTGCGGCGTTGTGCGCGAGGCCCAGCGTCGGATCCCACCGGTCCGGGTCGATGCCGGCCCTGTCCATCGCTCGCGACGAATAGAGCGTGCGCAGTTCGACCGGCCCGAGCCCGGCTTTCCAGACATCGATCGCGGCCGCGACCGGGGTGCCGTCGAACCATGCCTCGTCGGTCGCGACCAGCTCCATCCGGCTCGACGGCGGCAGCGACGCCAGCCAGGCGTTGGCAGCGGCCGGGGTGAGGCTCGCCAACAGTTCGGTTCGCGCCGAGAGCGATGTGCCGGCCGCCACGAGCAACGATCGAACGCTCGCCCCGTCACCGTCGTTGATCGAGCGCCGCAGCCCGTCGGCCGAGGATGCGATCCACCCGTCGAGCATCGTGGCGAACGACGAATCGGCCGTCTCCGCGCGATCGGCGGTGAGGCCGAGCAACCGGCCGACCGACGTCGCTTCGTCGTCGAGCTCGTCGGCGAGCGAGAGCGCCGGGAGGTGTTCCGCGGCCAGTCCGGCGAGCAGCGCCGCCGAGGCGACGCGTGCCCGCACGTCGACCAACAGCTCCACGGCGGTGGCGGTGTCGCGAGCCGCCGCTCGCGCGCCGGTCGTCTCGATCTCGACGATGCTCATGCCGGCGCCACCCACGCGTACGGAGCGGCCGGGCGTTGTGGTGCCGGACCGGGCCACGGCGCCGTGTGCAGTTGATCGTCGACCGACGACCGGTACCGCTGCATGGCGCGCTCCCACAGCTCGTACCGAACGTTCCACCGGGCCAGCGCTGCGACGTGGTCGGCGCACGCACGCGACCGCTGATCGCACAGCGAGGCGAGCGACTCGACCCGATGGCCCAACTCGTCGACGTTCGCCTGGGCGACCGCGAGCGCGGCGTCGACGACGGCGGCGACCGAGCCACCGGTGATCGTGTCGGCTGATCGAGCGGCCGCGAGATGGCGACGGCTCGTCGCCAGCGTGCTGAGCGTTGCCCGCAGGGCTCGGGCCGCGTCGTCGAACTCGGTCTGAGTGGGCATGTTGGCGACGGTAGCGATCGCCCACACGCCGGGAAATGGGGACATCTCCCCTGCTCAGCCATGCTGTCGACCCGCGAAGGTGGGGAGTTCTCCCCATTCAATCGATCGTGGGCGACCCGTACCGTCGGTCACGTGTCCGAGAGCCGGGCGCACCGATCCCGAGCGGAGGAACCCCGATGACCCTGATCCGAGTCAACCCCGAGAGCGTCCGGGCGTACGGCAACGAGGCGCAGCACCTGTTCGAATCGATGCGCCAGTCGCTCGTCGAGATGGTCAACGAGGTCGTGGCCGTCCGGTACTTCGGACCGAATGCCGTGGCGTTCAAGGCGGAGTGCGGACGCATCGCCTCCGAGTTCGCAAGCGGACTCCACCTCGACATGGGTGCGATGGCCGACGCGGTGCGTCAGTCCACGTCGAACATCGCCGCCTCGCTCGGCGGGGCACCGATCGTGATCCGAATCGACTCCCGCCCGATCACGCCGCCGGTTCCCGAGACGGTCGATTACGTCGATGTCGACACGAGTGCGCTCGAGGCGATCGTCCCGGTCGTGTCACGTCGGTTCGGCGAGCTGCGCGACAGTCTCGCATCCAACTTCCAGCGTCTCCAGGCCACGGACTGGGAAGGCAACGCCAAGCTGATGGCGGTCGATGCGGTCGGAGGCTTCACCACTGCCGCCCGACAGAAGTGCGATGCAGCCGAATCGACGATGAGCGACTTCATCCGCCGCCAGGTCGACAGCGTCGTCGCCGCCGATCGCTGACGCAGCTCCACGGAGATCGACCGACGGGTCCAGCATGTCATCGCCAGTCCCCACAGCCTGTCCCGCCGTGCCCCACCGCCCGTGCGACGGCGCCTCCCCCGCGGTGCCGTCGCCGGGTGGTGGGGCGGTTCGCCGGAAGCTGCGCCTCGTGGAGCCGGGCGCTCCCCGCAGCGATCCGCCGACCGATCCGCCGACCGATCCGCCGACCGATCCGCACCCTCATCCCCACGTCGAGCTCGTGCTGCGCGTCCGGGTCGGTGGGCGCAGCCACGACCTCGTCGTCGACGTCGACACCGCGCACACCGTCGCCGAGCTCGCCGGCGCCGTGGCCGGTCGTGTCGGCGTCGACGCGGGCGGCACCGACCGCGCCGATGGCCTCGCCGATCGGATGATGACGTCGCTGCGCACCGGGCGGACGTACGACCCCGCTGCACGAATCGGTGAGATCGACCTCCTCTCTGGCGACGAACTGGTGCTGGGGACGCCACCGGCACGACCGAGCCGCTCTGGTGGTCGCCGGCGCCGGCCGCTGATGGCCGTCGATGTCATCGCCGGGCCCGATTCAGGCCGGTCGTACCTACTGCGTCCGGGCCACTCGACGATCGGCCGAAGCGGTGACTGCGACATCGTGATCGACGACCCCTCGGTGTCACGCCGCCACGCCGATCTGCTCGTCGACGCGTCGAACCCGGCGAGACACGGCGACGGAGCTTGGTCGGTCACCATCGATCCGGCGCCGAACGCCGCCAACGGTGTGACGGTCAACGGCGTCGAGATCGAGGTCGCGACCATCGTCGACGCCGACGACGTGATCGGCTTCGGCGGCACCCGCGTCGTGCTGCGACCGACAGAGGCGCGCCGCGACGATCCGATCGACCGGCTCGGCCGGATCGAGTTCCACCGCACCCCCTATCGTCCGCCCACGATCCCCGAGCGTGACACCGACCCGATCGGGCCGATCCCGGAGCGACCCGAGCCGCGGCGTCTCCAGGTCTTCGCCGTGCTCGCACCCCTCGCAGCCGGGCTGTCGATGTACGCCTTCACCCGTCAGGTGCAGTTCCTCGCGCTCACCCTGATCTCACCGGTCGTGATGGTCTCGACGGCGATCGAGGACCGTCGCACCGGTCGCCGGGCGTTCCGGCGCGATCTCGCCGCCTTTCGCGTCGGCCTCGACGAGCATCGGCGTCGTCTCGAGGGGATGCGCCGGTCGGAACGCCTCGAACGCCTCCGCTCGGCACCCGATCTGGCTGCGCTCGTGCGCCGGGCCGAGCGGAGAACGATCGACCTGTGGGCACGCGGCCGCACGGCACCCGACTTCCTCACCCTCCGGCTCGGCCTCGGCGAGGCGGCGACGCGGTTCTCCATCGAGCTCGATCGTGGCGGCGACGACGATCTCCGAGCCGAGGCCCGCGCCGCCGTTGCCGGCCTCGATCGCGTCGATCACGTGCCGGTGACGGTCGACCTCGACCGTCACGCCGTGCTCGCAGTTCACGGCGAACCCGACCTCGTCGACGGCGTCGTCTCGTCACTCGTCGTCCAGGCCGCCACGCTGCACAGCCCCGAGGACGTGGTCGTCGCCGCGGCGATCGCGCCCGAGCGGCCGCTCACATGGCTGAAGTGGCTGCCCCACGTGAGATCGGTCACGTCACCGATCGCGGGGAACCACGTCGTCACGTCGCGATCCGACGCCGAAACGCTCGTCGGCCGCCTCATCGAGGTCGCCCAGTTCAGGATCGACGGCGACCCCGCGATCGGCGGTCACCGAAACGACGAGCAGCCGTGGCCCCGCATCCTGGTCGTGCTCGACGACGATCTCGACCCCGACCCGGCAGAGGTGTCCCGGTTGCTCGATCTCGCTCCGGCGGCCGGGGTTCGCGTCGTCTGGCTCACCGCCGATGCCTCGCGCGTGCCCCGGCATGCCGTGCGCATCCTCGACGCGAGTCGCGGTGAAGGGGCCGCCATGGTCGGACGGCTGTGGTCGACCGACCCGACCATCGATGACTCGGGCCTCGAGGTCGAACACCTACGCGATGCCGTCGCCGATCGTGTCGCCCGAGCACTCGCTCCGGTTCGCGATGCGTCGACCGCCTCGCTCGCCACGTCGATCCCCCGAACCGCACCACTGCTCGACGTGCTCGGCGTGGGGAAGCCGACGCCCGGATGGGTCGCGGCGCAGTGGCAGCGCGCCGTCGACTTCGACCTGCGCTTTCCGATCGGCATCGGGGTGGATGGGCCGTTCGAACTCGATCTGGTGCACGACGGGCCTCACACGCTGATCGGTGGCACGTCGGGCGCCGGCAAGAGCGAACTGCTCCAGTCGATGGTCGCCGCGCTCGCCACCCGGTACTCGCCGACGCGACTCAACTTCCTGTTCGTCGACTACAAGGGCGGAGCGTCGTCACAGGTGTTCGAGCGATTGCCGCACACGGTGGGCTACGTCACCAACCTGTCGGCCGACCTGGCCCTGCGCGCGCTCACCTCGTTGCGCGCCGAACTCAACCGTCGCATGGCCGTGATGGAAGGTCGAGCCAAGGATCTCGCCGAGATGCTCGAACGGTTCCCCGACGAAGCACCGGCGTCGCTGGTCATCGTGGTCGACGAGTTCGCGACGCTCGTGAAGGAGGTTCCCGAGTTCGTGAACGGGATGATCGACATCGCCCAGCGCGGCCGCAGCCTCGGCATCCACCTGGTGTTGGCGACCCAACGCCCATCCGGATCGGTGAACGAGAACATCCTGGCGAACACCAACGTGCGGATCTCGCTGCGGATGCTCGATCGAACCGAGTCCAACTCGATCATCGATTGCCCCGACGCCGCCGAGATCCCGGTCCCGCTCAAGGGGCGCGCGCTCGCCCGGCTCGGACCGCAGCATCCGATCGAGTTCCAGAGCGCGTTCGCCGGCGCCGCGCTCACGACCGGCGCCGCACGTCAACCGGTCCTCGTCGCCTCCTTCGACGGCACCGACGATTCTCCCCGAGCATCCGCCGCTGGGCACCCCACCACCCACGAGCCGACCACCCATCTCGACGTGCTCGTCGATGCGATCGCCGATGCCGCCGCGCACCTCGATCTCCCGCAGCCGCGTCGACCGTGGCGCGAGGTGCTCCCCGAACTGGTGTTGCTCGACGATGCGCTGGGCGAGGCCGACGTAGAGGCGGCCGTCGGTGTCGGCCGATCGGTGACCGTCGGGATGCTCGATGCCCCGGAGCGGCAGGAGCAGCGGCCCGCAGTCGTCGATCTCGAGGAGGGTGGCGGGTGGCTGGTGTTCGGTTCGGGCGGCGCCGGCAAGACCACACTGCTCCGCACCGTGGCGGCGTCGATCAGCGCCGACGCCGCCCATCTCGACGACGACCAGAACGACCAGGGCGACCAGAACGACTGCGACGATGTGGCGATCCTCGTGCTCGACTTCGCGTCGCGCGGTCTGATCGGTCTACGTGCTCTGCCCGCTGTGATCGATGTTGCGACGGGCGACGACCTCGAGTCCGTCACTCGCCATCTGACGGTCCTCGACGCCGAGGTCGACCGCCGTCGGCGGCTGCTCTCCGAGGCCGGCGCCGAGCATCTGACGGCGTACCGGCGTGACCACGGTGCCGGGCTGCCGCGCATCGTCGTGATGATCGACGGGTACGGCGGACTCGCCAGCACCCTTGGTGACACCGCATGTTCATCGGTCGCATCGACGTCGTCCGCCGAGCAGTGGAGCGAGCTCTTGCAGCGCGTCGTGATCGACGGCCGACAGGTCGGGATCCACAGCATCATCACGGCCGACCGTCGCAACGCAGTCCCGGCGCGACTGCACGCCGCGATCTCGAACCGACTGATCCTGCGACACGCCGACGAAGGCTCCTATGCCGAGCACGGCATCGCCGCCGACCGGGCACGACATCTCGATCTGTCGCCCGGGCGTGGTCTGCTCGACGGCACCACGCTGGTCCAGATCGCATCGGTGTCGGCCGACGCCTCAGCTCGCGCCCAGCGCGAGGCGATCGCTCGACTCGCCGGCCCTGGCGAACCTCGCTCGCGTCGCCTGCTCGCGAGCGACGCCCTGCCGGACCGGATCGAGCTCGACACGATCGTCGGCGCCACCGATCGGCCGCTGAGCGCTCCCCTCGGCGTCGCCGACGTCACCGGTGAGACGGTCGTCGTCGATCTGGAGTGGTCGCACCTCGCCGTGTGCGGTCCGCCACGCTCGGGTCGCTCGACCGCGATGACCACCGTCGCTGCCGGGCTCCGAACCCGACACTGCGTCGTCGTCGTCGGGTCCGCCCGCAGTCCGCTCGCAGAACTGGCGTCGCTCGATGATCGATGTTCCGCGTTCGGTGGACCGGTCGAGGTGGCGCCGGTGCTCGACCGGCTCGCCAACGAGGTCGCGATCGGCAACGGGACGCGGCAACACGTCCTGGTGGTGGACGACGTCGATCATCTCGACGATCCGATGCTCACGCCGCTGTGGGACCGTCTCGCCGGCCTCGGTGATCTCCGAGTCGTGATGTCGCTCGAGCAGAGGTCGATGACCGGCTACACGATGAACCCGCTGGTCAACGTCGCGCGACGGGCGCGTCGGGTCCTCGTGCTGCAGCCCGACGACCCGACCGAGTTCCTCCAGATCACCGGTGTCAGGGCGCCCGGACGCCCCGGTCTGCGAATGCCCGCGGGTCGCGGTGTGCTCCTCGTCGATCGTCGCCCGACCGTCGTCCAGGTCGCAGTTCCGCCTCCGGTCTGAGCGCCTTGCAGGATCACTCCCCGTCCGCGAGACGTTGCAGGTCACGCGCAGGAAGCGCGTCGCGCAGGAAGTCGTTCCGTTTCCAGTCGGGGATCGGTGGTGCGGCGCCGGTACCGGGCACGTCCTCGGAGATCGACCCGCCGCGGTGGATGTACCGCCCGCAGTTCGGGAACACCCGGGCGACGGTGACGACGATCAGCGCATCGGCACCCCGGTACCGATCCAGATCGGTCGGATCGAGCGAGACCCGTGCGGTCCCGTGCACGCGCATCCGCCAGGGTCGGTCGGTGTCGACGAAGAGCAGGGCGATCCGACCGGTGTCGACGATGTTGCCCAGCGTGCGCATCATCCCGTTGCCGTCGTAGCTGGGGATCCGCAGCTCGCTCGGCGTCGCGACCTCGACGAAGCCGACGTCGCCGCCCTTGTACGAGACGTCGGGCCAGCCGTCCGCGTCGACCGTCGAAATCCACACGGTCGACTGCGACCGGATCAGCTCGATGTCGTCGCCGGTGAGCCCGACGTGGAGGGTGTGGCGGGCGATCGCATCAGCCAGGCGGCGAGTGTCGAGCGAATCCTGGATTCGTCTCGCCCCGTCTCCGTAGAGGGCACCGGGATGCGGCGTGTCGCTCATCGCCTCACAGTACGCGCACGTCCACGCTCTCGAGTGCCGCAGCGAACGCTCGCAATGCCGTCTCGATCTCGGACTCGGTGGTCTGCCAGCTGGTCACCAGCCTGATGAGGCCGGGTCCGATTCGGTAGAAGAGCAGGCCGGCGCGTTCGAGCCGAGTGATCACCTCGTCGTCCAACTTGACGAACACCATGTTGACGTCCGGGCGGTTGACGAGCTCCACCCCGAGCTCGCGCAACCCGGCGGCCAGCTGCGCCATCCGATCGTTCGACGTCCGGGCCAGGCGGAGCCACAGATCATCGGTGAGGTGGGCGATCAGCTGCGCCGATTGGAGTCGCATCTTGGAGGTGACGTGTCCGGCCCGCTTGGTCCGGAACACCAGCTCCTCCGCGGCCTCGTCGTCGAACGCCACGATCGCCTCTGCCGAGAAGCCGCCGTTCTTGGTCGCGCCGAGCGACAGGACGTCGATCCCGGCCCGCCAGGTGAGCTCGGCCGGCGAGCATTCGAGCGTCACGAGCGCGTTCGCGAACCGGGCACCGTCGAGGTGGACCCGCAGGCCGCGTGCGTGGGCGATCGCCGAGAGGTCGGCGATCTCGTCGACCGGGTACACCGTGCCCATATCGGTCGGCTGTGTGAACGACAGGACCGCCGGCTGGGAGTGGTGCGGGTCGCCCCAACGGACCGAGTCGAGCGCCGCCTGCAACGTGCCCGGCTCCATACGGAAGTCGGCTCCGGCGATGCCACGCATCACGGCGCCACCGCCGAGCATCGACGTCGCTCCGCCTTCGTTGTTGAGGATGTGGGCCGTCTCGTGGCAGAGCACCGCACCCCACGGGGGGCAGAGCGCGCTGAGCGAGAGCGCGTTCGCTGCAGTTCCGCTCGTGACCGGGAACACCTGCGCCGTCCGGTGTTCGAACACCTGGCGAACGCGCTGTTGCAGGTCCGCGGTGACGGCGTCGTCGCCGTAGGCCACCGCAGAACCGACGTTCGCCTCGTCGACCGCGGCGAGGATCTCGGGCGCGACACCGGCGCTGTTGTCGGAGCGGAGCTCGATCGTGTTCACACTGGGCGTTCTACCAGCGAAGGGTGTGCTCTGGCCCACCGGATCGCGAGCCCGACCGACGCCGTCGCCCAGCGCGTCCGTCCGAGTGGACCAGTTCGGCGGTCAGTGGCGCTCGCGGACGCCCTGGTCGTAGGCGGCGATCACGGCGAGGATCGACAATGCGGCCACGGCGCTCACTCCGATGATCGTGACGCCGTGGAGGTGCATGTCCTCCGCCCCCGGGTTGCGGAATCCGGGACCGACCGGTGCGTCGGTCAGCTCGAACAGGGTGCTGATCGCCAACCACACGATCGGGACCGACCCGCCGATCGCCACGCCCAGCCCCCAACGTCGCACCGAGAGGTATCCGACGATGCCGGTCATCGCCAGCAGCCCGAGTTGCAGGAGTCGTGCGCCCAACAGGAGCGCCGGGGCCTCGCCCGGACCGTCGGTGAGGTACCAGTTGTCGCTGAACACGGCGAGATTCTCGGGGAGCAGCGGACCGGCCGCAGCGACCACGGTCGCGAGCGCGCCCAGCGCCGCGATCCACGGGTTGAGGCCCGAGCGCCGATCCCCGACAGCGTCGTTGATCGATGCGAAGAACAACACGATTCCCAGAGCCGCCGCCGTCAGTAGTAGCCAGTAACCCAGATCGCGGGTGATCGTCAAGGTGAACGGTTCGTCCGGTGGGATCCGGGCGAACTCGTGGGCGGCGTCGATGGGGATCTGCGCGAGCCCGAGGGTCAGGGCGGCCAACCCGGTGAGTGAGAGGCCGGCGCCGCCCGCGAGGCCGGCGCCCCAGCGCCATCGGAACGCTGCGGCGACACCACCGGTGACCATGAGGACGACGGCGAGGAGACCCGCGATCGAGAGGTTGTCGGCGAGATCGTCGGCGATCCACGTGCCGGTTCGGAACCCGAACGGAGCGTCGTCGCCGATGGTCAGTCTGGTGTCGCTGCCCACCGAGAGCGTCGTCGCGAACAGCCCGCCGAGGGTCACGCCGCCGGTCACCAACGCGAGGAACGTCACCGCACCGAATCGGAAGCGTCGATCGGGAACCCCGGCTGCAGCGACGACGATGGGCATCTGCGACGTTGCCGTCGGCACGATCTGGGTCGCCGTCTCCGGCTCCCGCTCGACGAAGTCGTACGGCGTGGCCGGCGCCTCGGCGTCGGGTACCGAGTCCATCCAGACCTCGGTGATCGGTTCCGTGGACGGCAGCTCGGAGGTCGACACCGTAGCGGCCGGCGCGATCGGCGTCGGCGCAGTCGCGGCCCACACCGGATCGGACGCGTCCCAGTCGTCGTCACCTTCCATCACGGGCACCAACTCGGTGCGCTGGTCGCTCGGGTCGGACGAGGTGGTGGGCGGTGGTTGCGGCATCGCCGCCCGACGCGCCGTGGTGGTGCCATCGCCGACGGGGGTTCGCTCGCCGGCGGAATCGTCGCCGTCGGGCACGATGACCGCCGGTGTTGCCGACTCGGCTGGCGGGGGCTGCAGCGAGGTCCCGCAACCGGTGCAGAATCGGTCGTCGTCGCCGACCGTCTTCCCGCACGCGTGGCACACCATGGGTCGGCAGCCTAGAAGGGACGCCCCCGCCTGTGCGGTCGTTTGCCCGGTCGACACGCAGCCGTCATGGGTCGATCGGGTCGATGAGCCACGTGCGGCGCAGATCCTGATCGTCGAGTCGGCGCAGTTGGGCGGTGATGTAGGGCCGCGCCCGACGTTGTCCGCCGCGCACCGCGATCGCCGCCTGGAGCGCGCGCAGCGCGCCGATGATCACGGTGCGGTCGGGATCCCAACCTCGGCGTACGCACTCCTCGAACCAATCGCCCGGTGTTCGGTGGCCCCGCTCGCCGTTGCATCGGCGGCAGGCCGCGAGCTCGTTCTCGATCCAGCTCGGTCCGCCCTTGATCCGCGGCACGAGGTGTTCGGTGGTGGCCTCGACGAGGCCGACCTCGAGCGGTCGTCGACACCAGACGCACGCCGGACCGTCGCGACGGAGGATCAGCGCCATCCGCTCCCGACGGCCGAGCTGCCGACTCGATCGACCTGGCCGATCCGAATGCTCACGGGGACGGTGCCCGGCCTCGTCATCCGGAACCCTGTCATCTCGCGCCACACCACCGGTCACGCCACCAGAATGGTGCGATGGCCGGTCGCTTCGCACCTTCACCGACCGGTGAGCTGCATCTGGGCAATCTCCGAACCGCTCTGGTCGCATGGCTCGCGGCCCGCTCGACCGGGCGCCGTTTCGTCGTGCGGATGGAGGATCTCGACCGCGTCACCTCGTCCGATGCCCACGCCCGACGCCAGCTCGAGGATCTCGCTGCACTCGGCCTCGACTGGGACGGCGAGGTCGTACGCCAGAGCGATCGCTTCGACCGCTATCGAGCCGAGATCTCCCGACTCGTCGATGCCGGCCACGTCTACGGCTGCTACTGCACCCGGCGCGAGATCCGGGCGGAGATCGACGCGGCCGCCGCCGCCCCCCACGTGCACCTCCCCGACGGCGCCTACCCCGGTACGTGCCGAGGCCTCACCGCCGAGGACCGCCGTGAACGCGAAGCGCACGGGCGTCGACCCGCGCTGCGCCTGAGGACGAGTGGCGAGGTGATCGGCTTCGTCGACTCGGCGGTCGGGCGTTTCGATGGCGCGGTCGACGATGTCGTGGTCGCCCGCGCCGACGGCGTGCCCGCGTACAACTTGGCCGTCGTCGTCGACGACGCCGCGCAGGGCATCGATCAGGTCGTCCGAGGTGACGATCTGCTGACGTCGACGCCGCGCCAGATCCTGCTCCAGCGCCTGCTGGGATATCCGACGCCGGAGTACCTGCACGTTCCGCTGTTGTTGGGCGACGACGGCGAACGACTCGCCAAGCGTCATGGCGCGGTCACGTTGCGCGAGCTCGTGAACGACGGCTGGTCGGTTCCCGACGTGGTCACCGCCCTGGCGCGCACGCTCGGGCTCGCCGTCGCCCGCGAGCGCGTGACGGCCGACCAGCTCGTCGACCGGTTCGACCCGCCGGAGATGCCGAAGGCACCGACCCGCCTCGCTCACCTGCAACGATCAGTCTCGTGGATGCCCGGCGACCCGACGATGTGACGGCCGGCGATCTCGAACGGCTGCTCGGTTACGTCGACGCGGTCGACCCGATGGACGTCGGCGAGAACGCCGTCGAGAATGTCGTCGAGAACGCCGTCGAGAACGCCGTCGAGAATGTCGTCGAGAACGCCGTCGAGAACGCCGTCGAGAATGTCGGCGCAGACTTCGACGGCGTTGGTTCGCCGCCCATGGAGGTCGGCACCGAGATCTACCAGCTGCGGTTCTGGACCCCCGACTTCTGTCGGCTCCTGATCCGGGCTGCCGAGGCCACCGGGGCCTTTCGTCCCGATCCGTCCGACCCGGTGCCGGGTCACGAGGTATCGCTCGCCATGATCAGCCCGTTGCTGTTCGAGGCGGTGCAGAACGACATCGGGCTCCGCATCTGGCCCAGGTTGCAGCGGGTGTGGCCGCTGATCGAGTACCGCGGCCTGCGTGACGCGTTCGTGATCCGGTACCTCCCTGGGGAGCAGGAATCGATGCGGCTGCATCAGGACGTCGCCCAGGTGTCGGCCAGCGTTCGTCTCACCGACGACTACGAGGGCGCCGCACTGACGTTCCCTCGGCAGGGCTACGACAACTCCGCCCAACCGGTCGGCAGCCTGCTGGCCTGGCCGTCGCTCGTGACCCATCCCCACGAGGCTGGACCGCTGCGAACTGGAGTCAAGTATGCGCTGACGATCTGGTGCGAGCTCCCCGGAGACGCCGCGATCTACTGACCCTCGGGCGACCCCTCGTGCCCAGTCGGCGAGGACATGACGAGCCACCGAGCCGCTCGCCCACGCCGTCCGGAACCCTGACGCCCATCCAGAATTCTGTGGCAGCCGAAGCGACCGATTTCGTCGCTCGCGCTTCCGCAGACCTTCGTTCGCAAGTTCGTGGCAGCCGAAGCTCCGAGCGTCGTCGCTTCGGCTGCCACAAAGTCCGACGCCAGGGTCCGACGCCAGGGTCCGACGCCAGAGTCCGACGTCAGGGTCCGACGTCAGGGTCCGACGCCAGGGTCCGACGCCAGGGTCCGACGCCAGAGTCCGACGCCAGAGTCCGACGCCACGCCAGGGTCCGGCGCCAGGGTCCGACGCCACGTTCCGGGCCGTCGGTGCGCAGCGGGGAAGTTCGAACGATCGGACCGGGTTCCCACGACGCTGATGCACAGTCGAACGACGTTATGAACGAAATTCTCGGCCGACGACCCGGATTTCGCGCCCGGCTGCCGGGTGGCGGCCGTCGCGCGTCGATAACTTGGGGCCCGGTATGCGTCTGAACGGTGGGTTCCTGGTCGCGGCGGCGGCGGTCGTGCTGCCCGCATGCGCGACCACATCGATCGCCAGCACCCAGCCAGTGGTCACCGATGCAGCGACCACGGTCGCGCCGACGACGACCGTTGCGCCGACCACCACGTCCGAGGCGACCACCACGACGGTCGCGCCGACGACCACGACGACCACGACGGTCGCGCCGACCACCACCACGACCACCGTGCCGACGGTTCCGGCGGCGGATCCCGCCGTAGTCGGGGTCGGCACCAGCGACGGCCCCGAGACGTTGCGGGCTCAGGAGCGGCTGCTCGAACTCGGATTCTGGCTGCAGGACGCCAACGGCGACTACGGCCTCACCACTCGGCAAGCCGTGATGGCATTCCAGAAGTACCACGGCCTCACCACCGATGGCGTCCTCGGCGACGAGACGGCTGCGCTGATGACCGCGGTGACCGAGAGGCCGACCAGCCGCGCCGACGCCGGCACCTTGGTCGAGATCGACAAGGGCAGGCAACTGCTCTTCTTCGTGATCGATGGCAAGGTCGAATGGATCCTGAACACCTCGACCGGAAGCGAGATCGCATACGAGGAACCCGACCAGAACTCGCCCGGCGAGTTCCAGACGGGCGACTCGGTGACCCGCAATGGGCTCCACGAGGTGTACCGCGAACGCGAAGAGGGCTGGTGGGAGGGCGACCTCGGCGAGATCTACCGCCCGAAGTACTTCACCGGTGGCATAGCCGTGCACGGCTCGAACAGTGTGCCCGACTTCCCCGCTTCACACGGATGCGTTCGGGTCAGCGTGGCGGCGATGGACTGGATCTGGGAGACCGGCATCATGCCCCTCGAGACCCCGGTCTGGGTCCACGAGGGTGCGCGCGACTGACCACCCGGTCGGGCCCACCCCACACTCGCCGCCCGATGCCGATGTGGCGCTTCCGTGTCCGGGATGGCAAGATTGTCGACAATCCGGACTCGATCCGGTCGTGACAACGTTTGACACATCGCCGACTGGCCGTGACCGTGTCATGGCCGCAGGCTGATCGTGCCGGACCCGCGACGTGGCGAAACACCACGATGACGCTCCGGCCAACAGGGGGACATGATGATGAAGACGACTCGAACGAGGGCGTTCGCGGTGCTTGCCGCGACCTCACTGGTGATCGCGGCATGCGGCGGTGACGACGACACCGCCGAGGAACCCGCCGTCGACGAACCGGCCGCGGAGGAGCCCGCCATGGAGGAACCGGCCGCGGAGGAGCCCGCGATGGAGGAACCAGCCGCGGAGGAACCCGCGATGGAGGAACCCGCTGCGGAGGAACCCGCCATGGAGGAACCGGCGACCGAGGAACCGGCGAGCGGTGAGCCGATCAAGATCGGTCTGCTCACCTCGCTCACCACCAACTTCGCACCGTGGGGACTCCAGGTGCAGGACGGCATGAAGCTCGCGGTCGAGGAGATCAACGCCGCCGGGGGTGTGGACGGCCGTCCTCTCGAGCTCGTCGAGGCCGACGACGAGAACGACGCCGATCAAGGTGTGGCAGGCTTCGAGCGCCTCGCCGAGGACGGGGTCATCGGCATCGGCGGCGTCATCTCGTCGACCGTGGGGCTCGCCACCTCCCCGCTCGCCGAGGAGTTGGCGGTGCCGACCTTCCTCGTCAAGTCCGGTGCGGCCGAGATCCTCACGCGCGACAGCCGATACGTCTTCCGCACCTGCTTGCCCGCCGCGCCGATGGTGAGCGGACCGATCGTTCAGTACGCGCAGACGAACAACCTCACCAAGGTCGGGGCGATCATCGCCGACTACGGCTGGGGACAATCGATCAAGGCTGCCCTGGAGGACGACTTCGCCGCCGTCGACGGCATCGAGCTGCAGGCCGAGGTCGCGCCGGTTCCCGAGACGGACTTCACCACCTACCTCCGCAACCTGGAAGGCTTCGGTCCGGAGCTGATCGTCGCGACCGGGCATCCGCCGGGATCGGGCCCGATCACGGTCCAGTCCGCCGACCTGGGCGTCGACGTGCCGATCACCGGGGCCTACTCGCCGTGGGCGCTGGTGTGGAACGGTGCCGGCGAGGCTGCGCTCAACCGGTACTCCGACTTCGACTGCGCCGACTTCCAGAGCGAGGATTACCAGGATCTCGCCCGCCGCTTCCTGGCGATGTCGGAGCAGACGTTCATGGACGACGATGCCGTAGCGGGCTTCGGCATCGTGACGATGCTCGCCGACGCCGTCACTGCGGTCGGTGACGATCCGGCGGCGATCGCCGAGTACCTGCACGGTCAGACCTACGACCTCCCCGGCTACTCGTTCCAGATGGGCTGGACCGAGTGGGGCGAGCTTGCCACGGCACAACCGTTGTTCTCGATCCTCGGCGAAGGGCCGGCACCTGAGGGCGTCAACGAGGCCGGCGACTGGTACCCGGAGACCCTGCTGCTCCCCGAGCCGCTCACGCCGTACGAGCCCGGCTGATCTGCAGCGAGCGGTGGCACTCCTGGAAGTCATCGACCTGGAGAAGCGCTTCGGTGGTCTCCCGGCGGTCGGTGGCGTGTCGTTCGCGGTCGACGAGGGCGAGATCATCGCCCTCGTCGGTCCGAACGGCGCCGGCAAGAGCACTCTGCTGAAGGCGGTCGGCGGCATGCAGACCGCCACGTCGGGCAGTGTCCGCTTCGCCGGCGTCGACATCACCAGGTACAAGCCACACCAGGCTCGACGCGCTGGCGTCGCCATGGTTCTGCAGACCCCACGCCCGTTCGAGACGATGACGGTTCGGGAGAACGCGATCCTGGGAGCGATGTTCGGAGGTGACCGCATCAGCGAATCGGTGGCGACCAGCGCCGCTGACGAGATGCTCGAGTTCGTCGACCTCGCCGATCGGCGCGACGAGCAGGTCGGGGCCCTCAACCTCCACGAGCAGAGGTTCCTGGAGATCGCTCGTCAACTCGCGGCGCGGCCTCGTCTCGTCCTGCTCGACGAGGTGATGGCGGGGCTCAACGACTCGGAGCTCGCCGCGTCGGTCGAGATGGTGCGGCGCGCCCGCGCCGAGTTCGGCGTGACGGTCATCTGGGTCGAGCACGTCATGAAGGCCGTGATGAGCCTCGCCGAGCGCATCCTCGTGCTCAACTTCGGCGAGTTGATCGCCGACGGCCTCCCACACGACGTGATGCGTCTGCCCGAGGTCGTCACGGCGTACCTCGGTGAGCAGAAAGCGGCTTCGTGACGAGACGATCGACGTGAGCCTCCTGGAAGTCCGTGGGGTGTCGGCCGGCTATGCCGGCGAAGACGTCATCCACGACGTCTCCTTCGAGGTCGCCGAGGGTGAGGCGATCACCATCATCGGGTCGAACGGCGCCGGCAAGTCGACACTGTTCAGGGCGATCGTGAGTCTGCTCGACGTGACGTCGGGAAGCGTCGTCTTCGACGGGGCCGACACCACCAACCTCGCGACCCACAAGATCTCGCGACGGGGGTTGGCGTACGTGCCGGCCGAGCGCCACCTCTTCCCCCGGATGACGGTGCACGAGAACCTGGTGCTCGGGGCCTTTCCGGCCAAACCCGATCCCGAACGCGAGGAATTCATCTTCGCGGTGTTCCCCCGACTCGCCGAGCGCCGAAAGCAGGACGCAGGCACGATGAGCGGTGGCGAGCAGCAGATGTTGGCCGTGGGGCGAGCGCTGATGTCGCAGCCGCAGGTACTGATGCTGGACGAACCGACGACCGGACTCGCACCTCGTCTCGCCCGCGAGGCCTATGAGGCATTGTCCAGACTGCGCGAAGCCGGCCTGACGCTCGTGGTCGCCGAGCAACAGGTCCCCCTCGCGCTCGAACTGGCGAGCCGAGGCTACGTGCTCGAGAACGGCCGCATCCAGCTCGCCGGCAGCTCCGAGGAGTTGGCCGGCAACCCCGACGTCCAACGCGCGTATCTGGGGGTGGCGTGATGAAAGCCGTCGCCGCGTTCCTCGATGGCATCGTGCTCGGCCTGCAGTACGGATTGCTGGGCGTCGGCCTCACCTTGATCTACGGACTCGCCGGCGTCGTCAACCTCGCCCACGGCCAGATCGCGATCCTCGGTGCCATCATCGTGTCACTGTTGATGGGGGCCGGATGGGCCGCCGTTCCGGCAGCGTTGGTGGGTGTCCTCGCCGCCGGTGTGGTGCTCTTGGTGCTCGATCTGACGTTGATGCGTGCGGTCTACCGCCAGCACGGCGAGCATCGCATCCTGCTCGGGCTCCTGCTGATGCTCGGTGTCGGATTCGTCATCGACGGCTACCTGACGTGGAAGCATCCGATCGAGGCGCTCACGCTCCGAATCGGAGGAGACCCCGTACCGATCCTCGGGGTGAACATGCGAACCGGCAGCTTGCTCGCGTCGGCGATCACGGTGGTCGCCGGGCTCGCGCTCGTCGTGTTCTTCCAGTACACGACGCTCGGGCGCGGGGTGCGATCGGTGATCCAGGACGAGCAGGGGGCGAGGCTGGTCGGAATCAACCCGAGCTCGGTCCGATCGTTCGTGTTCCTGCTGAGCGGGCTCCTCGCCGGACTCGTCGCGGTGACAGGATCGATGACGGCGCCTCAGGCGTCGACGTTCGGCATCAAGCTCACGACCCTTGCGCTCATCGTCGCCGTCGTCGGGGGTCTCGGCAGTGTCTCCGGAGCGTTCCTCGCGGGTGTCCTGCTCGGCATCGTCGACCGCTTCGCCTCCGCCTACATCGGCCAGTTCTACACGACGGTCATCCTCCTGCTGTGTGCGGCGATGATGATCGTGCTGCGACCGTCCGGCCTGCTGGGAAAGTCGACGTGAACGTGCTCGACGACATCGTCGACCCGGCCGCCGAGCACGACGCCCGCGGTCGCATCGGCGGGTTGGTTCGCGCCTACCTCCCGATCGTGGTGGCCGCTGCACTGGTCGCGCTCGTCCCGCTGCGCTATCACGACTCGCGGTCCATGATGGGTGTGATCACCGTCGGTGCGTTGTTCGCCTGCTATGCGGTCGCGTTCAACGTGATCTTCGGAAGCACGGGCCAGCTCTTCTTGTGCACCGGAGCGCTCGCCGGTATCGGCGGCTACGGGGCAGCGATCGTCGCGGACCGGTCCGGCTTCCCGGTGGTGCTCGCGCTCGTCGTGGCGACGGCGCTGTCCGCCGCGGTGGCCGGGATCCTCAGCTGGGTCTCAGTCCGACGCGCGCTCGACACGATCTTCATCGGCATCGTCACGATCGCATTCGCGCTGTCGTTCGAGAATCTCATCCTCGGCAAGGGAGACTGGACAGGTGGCGAGAGCGGTCTGCGGGTGTCGACAGCCTCCGATTCGTGGATCAGCGGCCAGGTGTCGCCGTACTACCTCTTCCTCGGCGTGCTGGTCGCGTACCTCGTGGTGTACCGGGCGCTCCAGCGTTCGCGGGTCGGCTGGGCGTTCCGGGCGTTGCGAGATGACGGCCTCGCCGCCGAGCTCTCGGGTGTCGACGTTGCCCGGTACCGGATCATCGCTGGTGCGCTCGGCGGTGCGATGCTCGGACTGGCCGGCGGCCTCTACGTGTTCACCGAGAGCAGGGTGAGTCCGTCGACGTTCGAGTTCGGCAACGTCGACGTCTCGGTGCTCGTCATGCTCGCCTTCGGCGGGCTCGGCTCGCTGATGGGCCCGGTGGTCGGCGCGGTCGCTTTCACGTGGCTCGACCAGTTCCTCGAAGCGCTCGACTACGCCCAGGTCAAAGAGCTCGTCTACGGCGTGGTGATCATCGCCCTGTTCCTCGGCTTCCGTCGCGGCATCGTTCCCGCGATCACCGACCTGTTCAAGCGCCGCCGCGGCTGATCGACGAGCTGTCGTTGCGCGCTCTGTCGTGACGCGAAGTCGACGACGATCCGGTGGATTCCGAGCGGCAGCGTCGATGCTTCGTTCGAGCTCACGCTGCCACTGGACAACACCTCGCCGACGGCGCATGATCGCGAATCGGGGCGTCTGTCGTGGGGACAGACCTCGCCGCTAGGAGGAATCATGCGAAGGTCGATTCGCCGCTGTATCGGCGCGGCTGCCGTCATGACCATGGCGCTGGTCACCACGACCGGTACGGCATCGGCGCACGGTCGTCATCCGACTCCCGAACCGCTCGCGACCGGGCTGGTCGGTCCGCTCGGCATCGCCGTCACGGGCCGCGGCGACGTCGTCGTGGCCCAGGCGTTCGCCGGCACCGTGTCGAAGGTCTCCCGACGTGGCGGAGTCACCGACCTCGTGACCGAGGAGGCGTCCTCGTTCACGCCGGGCGTCGCCGCCACGCACCACGGTGCCGTCCTGTACACGACGAGCGGGCCGTCGGGTTCGTTCCTCAAGCGCGTCGACCGAACTGGGTCGATCGAGGTACTCGCCGATCTCGGTGCTTACGAGGCGACCGAGAACCCCGACCAGGGGGTGGAATACGGCGTCGTCGGCGACATCTCCCAGGAGTGCGCCGACGAGTGGGAGGCGGCGGTCGGTGGTCCGGCTCACTACACCGGCATCGTCGACAGCAATCCGTACGCGATCGCCGTGTACGGCTCGAAGGTCTACATCGCCGACGCCGCGGCGAACGCCATCTTGGCGGTCGACCGTCGCGGCCGCGTGCGGACCGTCGCCGTCCTGCCGCCGGTGTCGTCCGGCGAGCTCGACCAAGCAGCCGTCGACGAGTTCGGGCTGCCCCAGTGCGTGCTCGGGTTGTCGTACCTGTTCGAACCGGTTCCGACCGACGTCGAGGTCTACCGTGGCCGGCTGTACGTCAGCTCGTTGCCGGGCGGACCGGAGGGAGCGATTCCTCTCGGTGGGGTCTGGAAGGTCGACCCGCGGTCCGGAGCGGCCGAGCAGATCGGGTTCGGCCTGCTCACCGCCACCGACCTCGCGGTGTCGTCGAGAGGCAAGGTGTACGTCACCGAGCTCTTCGCCGGGCAGGTCACCAGAGTCGGTCCGCACGGAAACAAGGTCGTCGCGAACCTCGATGCGCCGGCGGCCATCGAGTGGGCGAGAGGGAAGCTCTACGTTGCCACCGGGGATCTCGATTTCGCCGATCCCGAGAACGACCCGCTGGGACTCGGCGCCGGCGAGATCGTCACCTTCAGACCGTGATCGCGCCGGCGGCGGCTCAATCGCGGGCAAGGTCGTCGTCGTAGGAGCGAGCGAGTGCCGTCCGGACATCGGACTCGTCGATGTCCCATGCGCAGGCGTAGATCGCTGCGAGATCCGGGGCATCGGCGAGCTCGTCCCACGCTGCCGATTGCCACACGCGTCCACGTCGGAAGGCTTTGGCGCAGTGGCCGTAGATCTCGGCGGTCTCGACGACGATCGCCAGCTTCGGCGGCCGGAGCTCCTTCGTGAACCCGGCGAGCAGTTCGGCGTCGGTCGTGAGCGCGGCCGGGCCGTTGATCCGCAGTGTCTCGTCTTTGCCGGGGACGATCATGATGACGCCGGCGCGAGGATGGTCGACGATGTTCCGATAGCTGTCGAGCCGATTGTTGCCGTTGAGATCGGGGATGGCGATGTGACGATCGTCGAGACGCCGGACGAAACCCGGCGGACCACCTCGCGGCGAAGCGTCGATCGAATCCCGCCCGTTCGACGTCGCCAGGATGAGGAAGGGCGATCGGTCGATGAACGCCGCCATCCCGGCGTCGACCGTCGACGACTGCTTCGCGATCGCACGTTCGCTGGGCTCGCGGTACAGCGACTCGAGTTGCTCGACGTCGTCGATTCGGCCGGGAACGTCCACCGGTGCAGTGTGCCACCCGCCAACGTGACATTCGGGGTCAGACCCCGAATGTGACGTCACTGTTCGAGGAGGCGCTTGAGGTCCGCGAGGTCCTGGGTCATGGCTCGTCGCATCGCGAACGACACCAGCGGCGCGCCGAGCTGGGCGAACCCGCTCGGCTCGCCGTGGTTGCGCAGCGTCATGTGGGTCACGCGGTCGCCGACCGGGCGCCACGTGTAGGTGGTGTGCATCGGGAACGGCCCCTCGGAGGTGCGCATCGCCACCTGCTCCCCGGGGGTGTACTCGGTGATCTCGTAGGTGTACGCGAGGTCGCGACCGAGGAATCGGGCCCGGAACGCGATCCGGGAGCCCAGCGTGACCGGTGGCTCGGTCTGCCATTCGGCCGATGCGATCCGTCGATACCACCGAGGCGCGTTCGACGGATCGCCGGCGAACGCCGCCACCTCGGCGATCGGTCGTTCGATGACGGTCGTGACGGTCACATCGACGCTCATGGTTCCATGTTGCCGCACCGTGGTGCGCGATGCGACCGCCCTGTGTGGGGTGGGCGGCGCGCGTGCCAGACTGGCCGCCGTCGATCGGCCGACCGGCCGACGAGGAGGGGAGCAATCACATCATGACGACCGCCGCCGAACTGGATCGGATCGTTGCCGGCCAGACCATCGCTGGACGTTTCCTCTCCCGACTCGAGCGCAACGCCGAGACCGAGGTGCTGCGGTGGAAGACCGACGACGGCACCTGGCGGTCCCAGACCCTCGCCGAGGTGGCCGACGACGCGGCCCGATTGGCCACCGGGTTGCGGACCTTGGGGGTGGGCAAGGGCGATCGGGTCGTCCTCATGATCCGCAACCGTCCCGAGTTCCATGCGATCGATCTGGCGACACTGCTGTGCGGCGCGACACCCGTGTCGATCTACAACTCATCCGCTCCGGATCAGATCGACTACTTGGTGAACCACTGTGGCGCCAAGGTAGCGATCGTCGAGGACGACGGCTTCCTCGATCGCTTCGACGCCGTCAGGGACCGCCTCACGACGCTCGAGTCGACCGTCATCATCGAACCGTCCGACGGCACCCGCGACGACATCGTTCGTCATGCCGACCTGCTCGCGTCGGATCCCGTCGATCTGCACGAGGCCGCCGCCGGCGGCGACCCGAGCGATCTCGCGACAGTCATCTACACCTCGGGCACGACCGGGCCGCCCAAGGGTGTGATGTTGAGCAACTACAACGTGTGTTGGACGCTCGAATCGGTCGGTCGATCAATGCGAGCCCAAGCCGAGATCGACGACCTGGCCGGCATGCGGCACGTCTCGTATCTGCCGATGGCCCACATCATGGAACGCCTGCTCGGCCATTACTACCTGCTCGACTTCGCGACCCAGGTGAACTGCTGCCCCGACACCGCACTGGTCGCGGCGACGGCGACAGAGGTCCACCCCCACTTCTTCATCGGGGTGCCGAGAGTCTGGGAAAAGCTGTACGCGGGCGTCAATGCGGCCCTCGCTGCAGATCCCGAGAAGGCGAAGGCGTTCAACGACGGTGTCGCCGCAGCCGAGCCGATCGCCGACAAGATCGCGCGAGGGACGGCGACCGACGAGGAACGCCAGACGTACGAGTTCCTCGACGCCGTGGCCTTCAGCACGGTGAAGGGCCTGATCGGGCTCGACCAGGCCAGGATCTGCATCAGCGGCGCGGCGCCGCTCCCGGCCGAGATCATGTCGTGGTTCCGCACGATCGGGGTGCCACTCAGCGAGGGGTACGGGATGTCGGAGACCACCGCAGTCCTGACCTGGTCGTATCTCGCCAAGCCGGGCTACGTCGGGCAGGCCGCCACCGGCGTCGAGATGAAGCTCGCTGACGACGGCGAGGTGTTGGCCCGCGGCGGCAACATGTTCGAGGGATACCTCCACGCGCCCGACACGACCGCCGAGACCAAGGATGCCGACGGGTGGGTGCACACGGGCGACATCGGTGAGATCGACGACGACGGATACCTCCGAATCGTGGACCGCAAGAAGGAACTGATCATCACCGCCGGCGGTAAGAACATCAGCCCCGCCAACCTCGAAGCGGCGCTCAAGATGATCCCGCTGGTCGGGCAGGGGTGTGTCGTCGGCGAACAGAAGCCCTTCGTGGCGGCGCTCGTGGTGCTCGACCCCGATGCGGCCAAGGCCTGGGCGACGGCGCACGGGCTCGACGGCGAGGCGGCGACGATGCCGGCCCTCGCGAAGAACCCCGACATCGTCGCCGAGATCGAGGCAGGGCTGGTCGAGGCGATGTCGACGTTCAACAACGCCGAGTCGGTCAAGAAGGTGACGGTGCTCGGCGAGGAGTGGCTGCCCGACACCGACCTGCTCACCCCGACCTCGAAGCTCAAGCGACGCGGCATCCTCGCCCGCTTCGCCGACGAGATCGCTGCGATGTACACCACCTGACCCCACTGGTGTCGCCGTTGGCCGACGACGCCACCGATACACCGGATCACACCCCCGACGACCGAGAGATCAACATGAAGCAACTCAGTGGACTCGACGCAACGTTCCTCTACATGGAGACGCCGAACACCTACGGACACGTGAACGGGTTGGCCATCTACGAGCGGCCGTCACCCGATTTCGACCCGTACACCGCCGTACGCGAGCGATATCACTCCCTCGTGGGGCACCTCGAGCCGCTCCGCCGGCGTGTGGTCGAGGTGCCCTTCGGCCTCGACCATCCGTACTGGATCGACGACCCGCACTTCGATCTCGACTTCCACGTCCGCCAGATCGGGTTGGCCCCGCCCGGCGCCGCCGACCAGCTCGCCGAGCAGGTCGCCCGCATCATCGGACGTCCGATGGACCGCACCCGTCCGCTCTGGGAGACCTACGTGATCGAAGGTCTGGGCGATGGTCGTTGGGCCCTGCTCTCCAAGACCCACCATGCCACCATCGACGGAGCGGCCGGGGTCATCATGTTGAAGCTGATGACCGACGAGAGCGCCGACGCTCCGTGGCCCTACGAGCCGGTCGAGTGGGAGGGCGAGCCGCTGCCGACCGATGCCGAACTGCTCAAGCGCACGGTCAACCACCTCGTCGCCAATCCGGTGAAGGCGGCCCGGCTCTCGCTGCGCATGGTGCGCAACTTCGCGGATGCCGCCGGACTGACCAGCGTCGGCGAGGTGGCGTCTCGTTCTCGCGAGCTGATCGCGTCGGCTGCCGGGCGCTCCGAGCAGGCCAACACGTTGGCCGAGCAGTTGCGTCGAGTCACGGTGCCGTTGACACCGGCACCACCGACGCCGTGGAACCGGAGCGTCGGTCCCGACCGCCGGTTCGCGATGCGCTCGACACCGCTCGCCAACATCAAGGCGCTCAAGCAGGCGACCGGCGGCACGGTGAACGACGTCGTGATGGCCATCTGCGCTGGCGCGCTGCGCGAGTACCTCCTGCGCCACGATGCGCTGCCCGACGAACCACTTCGGGCGATGGTCCCGGTCTCGATCCGCACCGGTCTCGAGGAGGACCCGTGGACGAATCGCGTCTCGTCGATCATCGCGGAGTTGCCGACCGACTGCGACGATCCGGTCGACCGCGTGGCGAGGTGCAGGGCGGCGATGATGGATGCCAAGCATCAACTCGACCTGGTTCCGGCTGATGCGATCATGCAGGCGACCGACACGACTTCTCCGGTCGTCGCGACGGCCGCGGTTCGCCTGCTCGCCCGTCTGTCGGACCGCATCAACCTCCCGATCAACGTCGTGATCTCCAACGTGCCGGGCCCCCGGGAAGACCTCTACTTCGCGGGTGCCAAGCTCGACCACTACATCCCGGTCTCCACGATCAGCAACGGAGTCGGGCTCAACATCACGGTCCACTCGTACGGGGACGTGCTCGACTTCGGACTGGTCGCCGACCGCGAGCTCGTGCCAGACCTGTGGGATCTCGCCGATCTCCACATCGACGAGATCGCCCGGCTGTTCGAGGCGTCGGGCGCCGAGTGGGCGGTGCCTCAGCCCCCTCCCGCCGGGCGGCGCGGAGCGATGCCGCCAGTCGACCAGTCGGCACAGCAGAACCCACCTGCGAAGCAGCCAGCCGCCGAGTCGTCGGCCAAGAAGTCGTCGGCGAAGAAGTCGTCGGCCAAGAAGTCGTCGGCGAAGAAGTCGTCGGCGAAGAAGTCGTCGGCGAAGAAGTCGTCGGCGAAGAAGCTGTCGGCGAAGAAGTCGGCGAAGAAGTCGGCGAAGACATCGGCGGCCACGCCGTCGAGGAAGGGGTAGGCCCCGTCCGGCTGCTGGTCAGTCGCCGGTCTCGACCTCACGGACCGGGTCGCCCGACCACTCGCTCCACGAGCCCGGGTACAACCGGGCACCCGTCAGCCCGATCAGCGACATCGCCAGGAGATCGTGACACGCGGTCACGCCGCTGCCGCAGTACACCACCGGCGACGTGCCCACACCGGCGTACCGTTCGACCAACTCGGGGAGCGAGCGGTGGGTGCCGTCGGGCCTGAGGTTGTCGCCGTGGAAGCGGTTGATCGCTCCTGGGATGTGACCCGCGCGGGCGTCGATCGGCTCGTGCTCGCCCCGGAACCGCTCCGGGGAGCGAGCGTCGATGACGGTCGCACCGAGCGCCACACCCTGTGCCACGTCGTCGATGTCGACGACGCCGGTCCAGCCGGGAACGGGTGGATACTGAACCGGCGGCCTGTTGAACGGTTCGGTCGAAACGGGCTGTCCGGCTGCGATCCACGCCGAGAAGCCGCCGTCGAGGACGGCAACCCGACCATGGCCGATCGAGCGGAGCATCCACCACAACCTCGCCGCAACGGCGCCGCCCGCAGAGTCGTACGCGACGACCTCGGTGCCCGGGCCGACTCCGAGCCGACCGAGGAGCGTCGTGAAATCCTCGACCGAGGGGAGCGGATGGCGGCCGCCGCCCGCACCGCCGGCGAGATCGGTGTGGAGGTCGACGAACGCCGCTCCCGGTATGTGCCCCTCCTCGTACTCGCGTCGGCCCCGATCATGGTCGTCGAGGTGGAAGCGGACGTCGCACACGACGATGTCGTCGTCGTCGAGACGGTTGGCGAGCTGGTCGACCGAGGTGAGCGCCATGTCCGAACCGTAGCCAGCCGGCCGTCACCGGACGTGCGTCACCCGACGTACAGCGCCAGCCGGGCGTGACCCGAGGAGCGGGGTGCCGTTCGCCAGAGCCGTTGGCCACTGGCGCAACTGCTCCGGAAGGTGGATCATGGACACATGAGCACTCCATCGCATCGCCACGAGCATCTGGACATCGATCGCGACCGCGTGCTCGACGACGAGCTCGAGATCGACCCCACGCCTGCTGCGCTCCCGGATCACCTCGATCTGCCGATCGACGTGCCGGAAGCCGACGCGATCGAACAAGACCTCGAAGTTCCCCTCGACGACGAGGATCGTTGACGGCCGACCCGGTCTCGGTCCATCACGGATCGGGCCCGGCGTCTACGGTCCTCGCATGTCCAGCGACACATCCGGCGTCTACGAATCGATCCTCGGGTTGCGCCGTGGCGGTCGTGCGATCGTGCTGATGACCTATCGGGGCGACTGGTGACCGTACTGCTGTGCCCAGCTCGTGCGGCTGGGCGCCGATGCCGACCGGATCCACGGTGCCGGCGGAGAGGTCATCGCGATCAGCGTCGACGATGCTGATCGCCAAGCCGGAATGTTCGCCCGGTGGCCGACCCCGAACGTGTCGTACGTCTCCGATCCGGGCGGTGAGCAGTTCCTCCAAGCGCTCGACCTCTACGACCCCGAGGAGCGTGGTGGCATCGGTCTGCCGGGCATGCTGGTGCTCGACCCGGAGGGCACGGTCGTGTACCGCTACGTCGGACGCGACTTCGCCGACCGCACGACCGACGCCGAGGTGCTCGCCGCCCTCCGGTCGTTGAGCCTCCCGGCGATCGATCCGCCCCCCGGCGGCCCGGTCGGCGATGTGCCGGCCGGCCTCGATCGGTTCTTCGGCACCGACCATCTCGTGCCGTACTTCAAGGGCAACCGTTCTGGCGCGGTTGCGATCGGTGGACGCCTCGACGACCGAGCGGCCCGGGCAGTTGCGCGCGAGCATCGGGTGATGTGCGAGATGACGCTGGCGGCATGGGAGCAGCTCAACGGCTGAGCAGCTTCTCGAACCAGCGGCGAGCGTACGGGTTGTCGTTGTACCGCACGATCGCGACGTACCCGGCTCGTTCGTACAGTGCGATCGCCTCGGTGAGGGTGTCGTCGGTGTCGAGCACCACTCGGGCGTATCCGCGCTCGCCGACGACCCGTTCCAGGTGTTCGAGCATCCGGCGACCGAGGCCCGCGCTGCGCCAGTCGGGATGAACCCACATCCGCTTGATCTCCGCGGTGACAGCATCGATCGGCTGTACACCCCCACACGCCACCGGTTCGCCGTCGTCGGCCGCGACGAGGAAAGCGCCCGCCGGTGGCCGCATCGCATCAGCACCTGCGTCGAGTGCGTCGCCCGGGTCGAATCCCGCCGGGAAGCGCCGGTCGAGCTCGGCGAAGTACTGCTGCATCGACCAGCGGGCAGCCGGAGCGCGCGGATCGACAGCGTCGAAGGTGAGCGTCGCTGCACGAAGCAGACGGTCTGCCCTCGCGAGCACGGCCGCCAACTCGTCGCGTCGGCGGCCGGGCAACGGTGCCAGGAGCTGTTGCGCTGCGTCGTTGGATCGCTCGTCCAGGATGCGCCACTCGGTGCGTCCCACGGTCGTGAGCTTCACGATTCGGCGTCGCCGGTCCTCGGGATCGACCGTGATCTCGACGAGACCAGCGTGTTCGAGTCGTCGGAGCATCCGGCTGAGGTAGCCGGAATCGAGATCGAGTCGCCGCCGCAGTTCGTACACCGACACGCCGCGGAGGCCGATCTCGAACAGCACGCGCGACTCCCCGAGCGGGCGACCCGTGCCCAGGAACGAGTCATCCAGCACCCCGATGCGTCGGGCGTGAGATCGGTTGAATCGGCGCAACACCTCGACCGCGTGCACTTCTCTGACTCTAGTCAGAGAAATCCGGGCGAAGATTCAGGCGCACGGCTCACGGACCGATCGGTCATGTTGGCAGACTCCATGCATGGCGATCGTCCGTGAAACGAAGTTGCCGGGCGTCGGGGTGCGCCAGGAGTTCACGACCACGTCCGGGATCGTCGTGGGGGTGCTGCAACACCACGACGGCCGGCACGACGTGCTCGTCTACGATCGTGACGACCCGGACCAGTGCACCACGATCCTGCATCTCGACGACGAGGACACGCGCACCCTCGCCGAGCTCCTCGGGGCCAGCCAGCTCACCGAGGGGCTCGGCGCGGTACAACAGCAGGTCGAGGGACTCGCCATCGAGTGGATCGCACTCCCCGCCGCGTCGCCGGCGATCGGCACCACGATCGGGGACGGCATGTATCGCACCCGGACGGGTGCGTCCGTCGTCGCCGTGATTCGTCGAGGGGCGTCGGTGCCGGCGCCCGGACCGGAGTTCGCGTTCGACTCCGACGACACGGTCGTGGCCGTCGGCACCGCCGAGAACCTCGCCAGCCTCCGAACCCTGCTCGTCCCGTGATCGCCGCTGGCTCGGCCGAGGCCGCTCTGGCCTTCGTCGAGATCGGCGCCGTCGCCCTCGCGCTGGCGATTCTGGCTCGGTTCGCGGCTCGGCTCGGCATCACGGCCGTGCCGCTCTACCTGCTCGGCGGGCTGGCGGTCGGCGAAGGCGGGGTCGTGACGCTCGACGTCAGCGAGGACTTCATCGCGCTCGCCGCCGAGATCGGTGTGCTGCTCCTGCTGCTCGCGCTCGGTCTGGAGTACGACCAGGACGAGCTCCGATCCGGTCTGCGAACCGGGCTGCCGACCGGCATCGTCGACATGCTCGCCAACGGCGTCCCCGGCGTCGCGCTGGGTCTGGTGCTCGGCTGGGAGCCGATCGCCGCCGTCCTGTTGGGCGGCGTGACGTGGGTGTCGTCGTCGGGCATCGTCTCGAAGGTGCTGTTCGACCTGGATCGGCTCGGTTTCCGGGAGACGCCGGCGGTGCTGAACGTGCTCGTCATCGAAGACCTCGCGATGGCGATCTACCTCCCGGTCGTCGCAGCCCTGGTCGTGGGCGGCTCGCCCGGCGAGACCGCCCTGAGTGTGACGATCGCCGTCGCAGCCGTCGTCGTGATCCTCGTGATGGCACTCCGGTTGGGTGGACGCCTGACGACGCTGCTCGGGGGCGGCAGCGACGAGTCGCTGTTGCTGGCAGTCTTCGGTCTCACCCTGCTCGTGGCCGGACTCGCCCAGAGCATCGAGGTCTCGGGCGCGATCGGTGCGTTCCTCGTCGGCCTTGCGTTGTCGGGTCATGTGGGCGAGCGTTCGATGGAGCTGATCACACCGTTGCGCGACCTCTTCGCCGCGACGTTCTTCGTCGTCTTCTCGTTCCGCATCGACCCGGCCGATCTGATCGGTGCCGTCCTGCCGGCTTTCGCTCTCGCAGTCGTGACCGTCGCGGCGAAGGTCGCGACGGGTTGGTACGCCGGCCACCGCGCCGGCATCGGGCCTCGTGGTCGCGTCCGGGCAGGCACGGTGCTGATCGCCCGAGGCGAGTTCTCGATCGTCATCGCCGCGTTGGGGTCCACCCTGGTCGACGGGCCGGATCTCGAGGCCTTGGCGGCGGCGTACGTGCTGATGGTGGCGGTCGCCGGACCCCTGATCACCCGGTATTCCGACCAGATCCCCATCCCCGCGCGATTGGCGACCGTGTCCTGAGGCACCGCCGATCGCCGCAGATACCTACGCTGCGCCCATGCCGACGTTCGCGGACCAGCCGATCATCCGGGGCGGTCGCGTCCTGCTCCGTCCGATCGTCGCTGGTGATGCCGAGCACATGTGGACAGATCTGCTGGACGCGGAGGCAACTCGACTCACGGGAACACACACGACGTTCACCCGCCCCCAGATCGACGCATGGTGCGCGAGCCGTGTGGAGCAGTCCGACCGGTTCGACCTCGCCGTGATCGACTCCGGAACAGGCGCGTGGGCAGGCGAGATCGTCATCAACGAGTGGGACCCCGACAACCGTTCGTGCAGCCTTCGCATCGCCCTCGGACCGACGTCGCGCGACCGCGGCCTCGGGACGGAAGCGACACGCTTGATCGTCGACCACCTCCTCGACGCGATCGACGATCCACCGGTCCATCGGATCGGGCTCGAGGTGTACGCGTTCAATGCGCGTGCGATCGCCGTGTACGAGCGGGTCGGGTTCCGCCGCGAGGGCGTGCTGCGCGATGCCCTGTGGTGGGACGGTGAGTTCCATGATGCGATCATGATGAGCATGCTGCGCCGAGACCGTGGTTGATCGATCGAAGTCATAGTGTCGAACCGGTCGAAGGGGGCACGTTGGGTACGCACTGGATCGTGGAGGGCAAGGTCGACCCTCGATGGCCGATCAACACGCGTGGCAACGTCGGGGAGGTGTTCCCGGAGGTGCTCACACCGCTCAGCTACGACCTCGTGCTCGCAGCAGAACGAGCGTGGCGGGCGTCCTACCGCGAGCTCGGTGTCCTGCGGCCGCGCGATTTCGCCTCGAGCGATCCGGTGATCATCGGCCTGTACGGCGGCTACTGCTACCTCAACATGTCGTTCCTGCGCATCCTGGGCGTGCGTGCTCCGGGTTCGTCGGCCGAAGCGATCGATCTCTCCTTGTTCGGCGAGTCGAACGCGCCGCCGTACGTACCGCACCGCGGCGACCGCAGCCTGCGGGCGTCACTGAAGATCCTTCGCACGGTCATGTCGGCGCTCGACCAGCGGCAGGCTCCGCCGCTCGTGGCCGAGAGTTTCGCAGCCGCCGACGCCTTCATCGCCAAGCGACCGTCCCTCGATGCGCCCGACGACGAGCTGTTGGCCTACATCAACGGTGCGCCGACGGAGTTCGAACTGGTGTTCAAGAACCACATGACATCAACGGCGCTCGCATCGATCGTCTCGGGTCTCCTCGGCGACGCAGCCGCTGCAGCGGGCGACCCCGGTTCGGTCACGCTGCTCCTCGGCACCGCTGGCGACGTCCGCTCGGCGCGGTACTCCCGCGAGCTCAACACGATCGCGCGTCGAGTGCGAACGACCCCGGCCGTGTCGGCGGCCTTCGACACCGGTGTCGACGGGCTGCTCGACCGCTTCGCGGACGTCGACGAGGCGGCCGAGTTCCGCTCGATGTTCGCCGAGTTCATCGCCGAGCACGGTCACCGCGGACCGAACGACTGGGAGCTCTCCGGCCGGACCTGGGACAACACACCCGAACTGGCCCTGGTTGCGATCGACCGGATGAGGATGTCGGAGCACGACTTGGAGCGTCCCCACGACGCTGCTGCGGAGGACGTCGCCCGAACGTCGGCGGTCGAGCGCATCCGGCCGACGCTCAAGCTGCTCGACCGACTCAACTTCGACAAGGCGATCAAGGCAGCCCCATTCTGGTCGCAGGCGCGTGAAGCCACCCGCGATCGTGCCGTCAGATTCACGATGCCGGTCAAGCAGGTGTTCCGGGAGCTCGTGCGGCGTTCGGGGGAGCGCGGCGGCAGTGCCGATCCAGTGGCTGTTGCGATGCTCGCGCCCGCGACCGAGCTCGGCGACTACCTCGCCGATCCGGCATCGATGTCCGACGTGCTGGCCGAGCGGGTCGCCCTCTACGCACGTTTCAAGGCGGTGACACCCCGCTTCTTCATCACGTCGCAGGCCGAGGTCCCGTCGATCGAGGAGCTCGAGGTCGAGGCAAGATCGCGGTCGGCCACCGAAGTGGCCCGGCCCGGCGACGTACTCGGGGGGAAGCCGGGCTGCTCGGGCGTGGCCCGAGGGCGCGTGCGAGTAGTGCTCGACCCGATGGAGGCCGGCGACCTGATGCCGGGTGAGGTGCTCGTCGCACCGATCACCGACCCTGCATGGACTCCGCTCTTCATGCCAGCGGCGGCGGTCGTCGTCAACGTCGGCGCGCTCATGAGCCACGCGGTGATCGTCTCGCGCGAGTTGGCGATCCCCTGCGTCGTCTCGGTCGACGACGCCACCGGCCGCCTGACCGACGGAATGCTGGTCGAGGTCGACGGCACAGCCGGCACGGTCACCGTGTTGTCGGAGTGACGACACCGACGTGACGCGGTTCGAGGCAGCCCGGCGATCTGTCGCCGACGGTGCGGATGCAATGACTGCCGCCGGTGCCGTCGTGGCGGCGATGGCACCCGGCGAACGGCTCTGGTGTCTCGACGGCGATGCACCCACGTGGACCGGGCTCGAGTTCCTCGGCCGCGGCGGTTCCACGAGGCAACGCTTCTCGGTGCCGCGGTCGATCGGGTCGGCATGCCCGGCGTCGCCTTCTCCGACGGACTGAGCGGGGTGGTGATCGGGAACGCGACCTGCTTTCCGGTGTCGATCGCGCGTGGTGCGACGTGTGATCCCGAGCTCGAGGAGCGGATCGGCGACGCGATCGGCCGAGAGCTGTGCGCGTCCGGCGCGCCGCTGTACGGCGGAGTCCGCGTCAACCTGCTGCGGCATCCGGCGTGGGGCCGCGCTCAAGAGACCTACGGCGAGGACCCGCACCACGTCGGTGAGATGGGAGCTGCGCTCACCAAGGGTGTGCAGCGCCACGCGATGGCCACCGTGAAGCACCTCGCGGTGAACTCGATGGAGAACGCCCGCCTCCGTGTCGACGTCGAGGTCGGCGACGTCGCCTTGCACGAGGTGTAGCTCCCTCATCTCCGCCGGATCGTGGACGAGGGCTTGGCATGCGTGATGAGCTCGTACAACCAGCTCAACGGCACCTACTGCGGTGATTCGAGGGAGCTGCTCACCGACATCTTGCGCGACGAGTGGGGTTTCGAAGGATTCGTGATCAGCGATTGGATCTTCGGGCTGCGCGACGCTGCAGTGTCGGTGCACGCGGGGCTCGACATCGAGATGCCGTACCGGATGGTGCGCGCCGCTCACCTCGCCGACGCGCTCGACACCGGTGAGGCGTCGTCGGACGATGTCGACCTGGCGGTCACGCGGATCGTCGCCACCCTCCTCCGATTCGACGATGTCCTGGCGGCGGAGCCGCCCGCGCGGTCGACGATCGGAGCACCCGAGCATGTCGCGCTCGCGCGCGAGGCCGCGGCGAGGTCGGTCGTGTTGCTCCGCAACGAGTCGGTCGGGGTCCCGATGCTTCCGCTCGACCGGAACCGGCTGCCGGAGATCGCGGTGGTCGGACCATTGGCCGACCACCGCGATCTCGGCGAAGGGGGCTCCAGCGACGTCTACTCGCTCGACAACGTCACCGTGCTCGACGGCATCCGCGCCGCTGCTCCCGCGATCGCGGTGAGCTTCGCCGACGGGTGCGACGTCGCCGCCGCCGTTGCCCTCGCCGAGACCGCCGACACCCGCCCGCAACCGGGCCGCAACCGGGCCGGCCCAACTCCCCCCACTCGCCCTCCGCAGACGCCCGTGGGGGATTTTGTGGCAGCCGAAGCGACCGAATCCGTCGGCCCTGCTGTCACATACTGTCCTCTGGGGTTCTGCGGCAGCCGAAGCTTCGTGTGACGTCGCTTCGGCTTCCACAAAGTCCCGGCACCGTGACAACGGATGCGTCGGAGGCTGCGTTGACGCGAGGTCGGGCCGATCGAAGCGCTCGCTCATCGACGGTTCAGCGGAAGCGGCGGAAGTACTCCCTGAGATCGGCGACGAAGGTGTCGGGGACCTCGAACGCGGCGAAGTGGCCGCCGCGGTCGTACTCGGCCCAGTACTGCACGTCGGGATAGAGCTCGCCGACCCAGTTGCGCACGGGCGGCACGATCTCCTGGGGGTACACCGCGAACCCGGTCGGTACCGCCACGACGGGCCGGCTCGTGCGCCCGAAGCTCTCCCAGTAGATCCGCGCCGACGAGGTCGCCGACCCGGTGACCCAGTAGAGCATGATGTTGTCGAGCATCTCGTCGCGAGTCAGCACGTTCTCCGGATGTCCGTCGCAGTCGGTCCACGCCCAGAACTTCTCGAGGATCCACGCCGCCTGACCGGCTGGGGAGTCGGCGAGCCCGTAGCCGAGCGTCTGCGGACGGGACTTCTGTTGGGTGGAGTACCCGGAGTCCCAGTCGACGTAGTGTCGGAGGCGTTCGAGTGCGTGGAGTTCTGCGGGGGTGCTCGGCTCACCCGTCGGTCGGGCCGACATCGCCAGCGTCAGATGAATCGCCCGGCAGTGTTCCGGGTCACGCGCACCTATCGCCGACGTGACGGCCGATCCCCAGTCGCCACCCTGTGCGACGTAGGAGTCGTAGCCGAGGCGCGCCATCAGAGTTGCCCACACGTCCGCGATCTTCTCGACACCCCAACCGGGTCGGGTCGGTTTACCCGAGAAGGCGAAGCCCGGCAGCGAGGGGGCGATCACGTGGAACGCGTCGGTGGCATCGGCCCCGTGTTGCCCTGGATCGCAGAGTGGCTCGATGACCTTGTGGAACTCGACGATCGAACCGGGCCAACCGTGCGTGATCAGGAGCGCGGTGGCACCGGGATTCGGCGAACGCTGGTGAACGAAGTGGATGTCGATGCCGTCGATCTCGGTGACGAACTGCGCGAATCGGTTGAGGTCGTGCTCTCGTCGGCGCCAGTCGTACTCGTCGGCCCAGTACCGGCACACCTCGCGCACGTACGCCAGTGGGACGCCCTGGGACCAGTCGTCGACCACCTCGCGGTCGGGCCAGCGCGTCTGGTGGAGCCGCTGACGAAGATCCTCGAGGACCTCGTCGGGAACATCGATCTTGAACGGCCGGATGTCGTCGGTCATGTGCGAACCGTAGATCGAGCGCGGGATCAGGTTCCCGTCAGATCGACGATGGCCTCGTGCTCGAGCGTGGCCAACGGCCGTCCGTCGTGCTCGATCAGCACGTCGACGACGGCGCGGTGACCACGGCGATCGAACCGGTCGACCACGGTGGCCTGGACATCGACGGTGGCGCCTGCCGGGCCGGCAGCATGGTGGCGGATGAGGCTCCGGGTGTGGATCCATGCACCGTTGACGAGGTCGGTCGAGAAGATGTTGTTGGCGATCGCGGGCCAGACCGCCGACGGGACGACCTGCTCGTGCTCGTAGAGATCGAGGTCGTCGCCGACCCGGGCGCCGTAGTCGGGGCCGTAGCGACCGGCGAGCACGTACTGGCGTGAGCGCAGACGATCACCCGCCCGCATCAGGGGTGGTGGTCCGGAGTCGGTCGTCGCCCGGAACGTCACACGTGGGTTGCGCTCCTCCGACGAACAGATCGCGTCGACCGTGACCTGGTTCGGTTCGCCGTCGGCGATCGGCACGCACTCGATTTCGGCGCCGGCGAACACCGGTGCTCTGAATCGGACCTCGCCGCCACCATGCGTGAGCCAGTCGAGTCCCCAGGCTGCGACGAGCGGATGGGTGAGGTAGGCGTACGTGGTGACCCCTGCGACGAGCGCTGACGGGAAGCCGGCAGCCTGGGCACCGTCGTCGGTGTGGATCGGGTTCTCGGCGTGCTCGGTGGAGTTCTGCGCCACGACCGACCAGCTGGTGGGTGCGTCGTACATCGTTCGCACCATACGTTGCGTTCGCAGCTGCGGGTGACGGCGGGATGCGGCGGGTGACGGCGGTTGGCGATGGTCGCGCCAGCAGGACGTCGGGTGGTCGGTCGCGTGCGAGCACCGGTACGACCGGGGCATGCCACGCGACGGTCGCTCCGCCATCGACACATGTACGACGCCGGGAGCGACGCCAGCGGGACGACACCCCTGGGTTCGCCGCGGCGTCGCGGTACTAGCCTGACCGCCTCCATGGATCGACCACCCGACGCCGCCCTGACGAGGAACATCGTGCTGACCGGGTTCATGGGAACCGGCAAGACCACCGTAGGGCGTCGCCTCGCGACGCTGCTCGGTGCCGAGTTCGTCGACACCGATCGCACGATCGAGGAGCGGCATGGACCGATCCCCGAGATCTTCCGGGAGCACGGCGAGGGCGAGTTCCGACGCCTCGAACGGGAGGTCGCTGCCGAAGTCGCCACGCAACGGGGGCTGGTGATCGCGACCGGTGGACGGATGATGGTCGATGCGGTGAACGCCGAGGCGCTCGGATCGACCGGTGACGTGTTCTGCCTCACGGCATCGCTCGACACGATCGTTCGGCGCCTGACCTCGGGCCGAACGCACGACGAGCGCCCGATGCTCGCGACCGGCGACGGCGACGTCCGGGAACGGATCGCCGGCCTCCTCGAGGAGCGAGCAGACGCGTACGGTCGGTTCGTCCAGATCGATACCGAGGGGCGCTCACCGGATCAGGTCGCCGCTTCGATCATCGCATTGCGCACGGTCTGATCGCCGCGGTTCGACCGCCGCCCCACGACGAGTTTGCGGAGCTCGTCCACCCACAGCACGGTGGAGGCCAGCCCGATCGTGATCAGCCACTCCATCGTCGACAATGGCGCGGTGTCGAAGGCGCTCTGCAGGAACCCGAGGTGCACGACAGCGACCTGGAGCATCACCGTGACGCCGATCGACGCCCAGAGGATACGGTTCTCGAACGGTCGCACGAAGGCCGTCACGCGGTCGGAGCGGGCGTTGAAGGCATTGCAGACCTGACCGAGCACGAGTGTCGTGAACGCCATCGTCCGCGCCGTCGCGAGATCGCCACCGTCCCCGACGAAGCCGCCAGGGAGCCGAAGATCGAACGCGATCAGTGCCGCGAAAGCCGAGGTGAGCCCGATCAACCCGATCGTCACCAACATCTCGGCGTCGACGACCCGATCGTCCAGTCGGCGCGGCGGCTGTTCCATCACGTTCTCGACGGCCGGGTCGACTCCGAGGGCCAGCGCGAGAGCGCCATCGGTCAGCAGATTGATCCACAGGATCTGGGTGGCGAGAAGCGGCACGGCCGGCTCGTTCCCGGTCGCGGTCAGCCCGATCAGGCCCGCGCCGAGCACACCGATCAGCATGACCAACACCTCGCCGGTGTTGGAGGCCAGGAGGTAGCGCAGCACCTTGCGGATGTCAGCGAAGATCTCCCTCCCCTCCCGAACGGCGCGGAGGATGGTCTCGAAGTTGTCGTCGGCGAGGATCATGTCGGCGGCCTCCTTGGAGACCTCCGTCCCTGTGACGCCCATCGCGACACCGATGTCGGCCCGGCGGAGTGCCGGCGCGTCGTTGACACCATCGCCGGTCATCGCCACGATCTGTCCGTCGGCCTGGAGCGCCTCGACGATGCGCAATTTGTGCTCGGGCTCCACGCGGGCGAACACCGAGCGTTCTCGAATCGTCGCAACCAGCTCGTCATCGGCGTACGCGGCCAGCGTCGAGCCCGCCAAGCCGACGCCACCCACGTCGGTGATGCCGAGCGCCTCGCCGATGCGCTTCGCCGTGACCGGATGGTCGCCGGTCAGCATGATGACGCGGATGCCGGCGGCGTGGGCGTCGGCGATCGATGCCGCCACCTCCGGTCGCGGTGGGTCGAGGATCCCGACGACTCCGAGGTGGACGAGCCCGTGCTCGGCGTCCTCGTCGAGACCGTCGAGCACGCTCCGCGATCCGTCGAGTCGCTTGTAGGCGACGGCGATGGTCCGCAGTGCGTGGTCGGCGAGTCCGTCGACGTCGGCGGCGATTCGGAGGCGTCGCTCATCGGTCAAGGCCACGACCGTGCCGTCGACGCGCTCGTGGGTGCAGCGGTCGAGCATCACGTCGGGCGCACCTTTGGTGACGAGGAGATGTTCCGCGTTGCTCTCCGCGTCGTGATGCACGGTCGTCATCCGACGTCGCTCGGAGCTGAACGGGAGCTCTGCGACCCGGCGGAACCGGCTGTGGCGAGGGGCCGCTGCTCCCACCTTCTCTTCGGCGACGAGGAACGCCGCTTCGGTCGGATCACCGTGGATCGACCAACGTCCGGGCGACTCCTCGTGCAGCGACGCGTCGTTGGCGAGGCTGCCTGCGGTCAGGACCCGTGACACGTCGTCGAGGACCTGCGGATCGGTCACGCGCTCACCGTCGACCACAACGTGCCCGACGGGCTGGTATCCCACTCCCGTCAACTCGACGTGTGCCGTCGGTGTGACCACCTCGACGATCGTCATCTCGTTGCGGGTCAGCGTGCCGGTCTTGTCGGTGCAGATGACCGAGGCCGACCCCAGCGTCTCGACCGACGACAGCCGCTTGACGATGGCCCGCTCCTTCGCCATCCGCTGAACCCCGAGCGCGAGCACCACCGACAAGATGGCGGGCAGACCCTCGGGTACCGCGGCGACCGCGAGTGAGACACCGACGAGCAACGCGTCGACGATCGTGTCGAACGAGCGGACGTCGGCGGTGATGACGACCGCGGCGACGACCAATGCCGAGAGGACGACCACGGCGATCCCCAGCTGGCGGCCGAGCCAGGCGACCTGTTGTTGGAGCGGTGTGACCTTGTCGTCCTGCTGATCGAGCATGGTCGCGATCCGACCGATCTCCGTTCGCATCCCCGTCGCGACCACCACACCCTCGCCGCGCCCCCGGACCACGGCCGTCCCCGAGAAGGCCATGTTCGTTCGCTCGGCGAGGAGCGCATCGGGCTCCGTCTCGGCGATCTGCTTGGCGACCGGCGTGCTCTCGCCGGTGAGCGACGCCTCGGCGACGTGTAGCGATGCGGCGTCCGTCAGTCGGCAGTCGGCGCCGACGGCGTCGCCTTCGGCGAGCGCGAGCAGGTCGCCGACGACGAGGTCGATCGCTGCGATGCGGCGGATCTCGCCGTCACGCAGGACGGTCGCCTGGGTGGCGCTCAGTCGGCGAAGGGCGGTGACGGCCTCGATCGCCTTCGCCTCTTGCCAGAACCCGATTCCGGCGTTGAGGACGACGATCGCAGCGATCACGATCGCTTCCAGCGGGGTGTCGACGGCACCGTCGCTCCACCACGCGATCAGCGAGATGATGATCGCGACGAGGAGGAGGATGACCAGTGGATCGGTGAACTGGCGTGCCAGGCGCCGCCACCACTGGACCGGCGGTGCCGATTCGATCTCGTTCGGCCCATCGCGCAGGAGGCGGGCTTGGGCCTCGGCGTTCGCCAGACCTCGCTCGGCATCGGTGCCGAGCTGGACGACGACCGATGCGACGGGTTCCGACCACCACGTGGTGGCAGCTTCGGACATCGTGCGGCGACCTCGTCAGTTCGGCGTTGCGGTGACCGTCGTGGAATGTCCGATCGGGGGAATGACGAGCACCGGACAGTTGCCATGTTCCACGACCTCGTGCGCTGTACTCCCGAGTCGGAGCTCGGGGCGCCCACCGGCGCCTCGCCGGCCGACGACGATCATCGACGCGCCGAGGTCGTGTGCTGTGCGAACGAGGGCGTCGACCGGAGGACCATCGACGAGGTGCACCTGGAAGTCGTCGTATCCGTCGTCTCGAAGTGCGTCGCACCAGTGGTCGACCTGCTCCGCGATCTCGCCACGGTGGCCGAACGTCGGCACGTGCTCGCCGTCGATCTCTTCGGTGAGCCCGACGGCGTGAACCACGACGACGGATGCACCGATCGCCTTGGCATGGCGTCCGGCCAACGTCACCGCGCGACGAGAGTTCGCTGAACCATCGACTCCGACGACGACGGGCCCGATGCGGCGGGCTTCCATCTCGACCTCCGTTCTGCGCGAATGAACTACCACCATGCAACGACGCCGGACCGACGCGGGCAAGGGGCGAATGACCCGATCGGGCCGCGCTGGTCGCCGCGGGCCTGGTTCCGCCCGACGCGATTGGGTAGACAATGGGCATGGCCATCTTCGTGAACCATGCGGTGTCGATCCACTACGACGTCGAGGGTGACGGTTTCCCGGTCCTGCTGATCGCCCCGGGCGGGATGCGTTCTGCGAACGAACTCTGGTCGAACATGCCGTGGAACCCGCGGTCGTCGCTGTCGGGCGGATACCGGGTGATCGGGATGGACCAGCGCAACGCGGGGCGTTCGTCGGCGCCAGTGAGTGGTGACGACGGGTGGGCGACGTACACGGCCGATCAGCTCGCTCTGCTCGACCATGTCGGGGTCGAGCGATGCCACGTCGTCGGTATGTGCATCGGCGGGCCGTACATCATGGGTCTGCTGACCACCGCGCCGGAACGATTCGCTGCCGCCGTGCTCCTGCAGCCGGTCGGCATCGACGACAACCGCGACGCGTTCTACGAGATGTTCGACCAGTGGGTCGGCGACCTCCGACCCGATCACCCTGAAGTCACCGACGGGCAATGGCAGTCGTTCCGCAGCAACATGTGGGACGGCGAGTTCGTCCTGACGGCCACGCCGGAGCAAGTCGCCCAGTGCGAGACCCCGATGCTCGTCGCGATGGGGAACGATCTGTACCACCCTCAGTCGACGTCGCGTCGCATCGCCGACCTCGCGCCCAACGCCACCCTCGTCGAGGAGTGGAAGGAGGGCGAGGCGCTCGCGGCGATCGATTCGATCGTCGCGCACTTCCTCGCCGAACACACCCCCTGACACCGACCCGTCACATTCGGGGTCAGACCCCGAATGTGACACCGAACGTGACACCGACCGGGTGTGACAGGTCAGAAACTGCCTTCTTCGACGCGGTCGATGCGCTGCAGCACGATCAGATCCTCGTGGAGCTCCATCCAGATGTCGTGGAACGACTCGCACATCACCCCGGTGAACTTGTTCGTCTCGCCGTTCGCCACACACGCCGCGGCCGTGGCGAGGCGCTCGTTGTATCGCGCCATTCGCGGAAGCGCCTCGGCCATGGCACCGATCAGCGGAACGGCGGCCGCTGCGAGCTCGGCCAGCTTGTCGGTGCAGGTCCGGTCGTAGTCGGCGTCGGCATGGTCGTTGGGTGCACCGTCGCGCATCTGCCAGTCGGTGCAGAGTTGCTTGAAGTCGTCGTTGAGCGCGAGGAACTCGTCGTAGCGCGCCGTCAGACCGGCCTGCACCTCGTCGCCGGCGTACTCGTCGAGCAGGGCTTCCTGGCGCTGCTTGCCCGGGGGCAGCAGCCCGAACATGTCGCGCTTCTCGATGTGACGAACCAGGCCGGCCCCGGCGAGCTGCTCCAGCAGCTCCGCCGGATGGCCGCCCAGGCTCTCCCTGAAGCCGTCCGGAGTGACGAAGCCGCGCACCCGCAGAGTGTGCAGCACGAGGGCCTCGTCGATCTGAAGTGCGTCGCCATCGGTGGAGTTCGTCATGTCGTCAGTCTGCCCAACGGCGCCGCCCGTCTCTGAACCCTGCGCGTCGCCGGCGACGCCGTCGTGGAAATCGAACTCGACGTCGTTGACGTGCACCCGACCGCACGCAAGCAGTGCCTGTGCCACCCCGAGCCGGGCCATGGGAACACGGAAGGGCGAGCAGCTCACCGAATCGACACCGAGGCGAACCAGGAAGTCGGCGGAAGCCGGATGCCCGGCGTGCTCGCCGCAGACGCCGAGCTTGATCGTGGGCTTCTTGGCGCGAGCGGCGTCGCAGCCGATCCGTACGAGTTCGCCGACCCCGTCCTGGTCGAGTACGGCGAAGGGGTTGGCGGGCAGGATGCCCAGCGACTGGTAGGCGGGCAGCAACTTGGACTCGACGTCGTCTCGGCTGAATGCGTACGTCATCTGGGTGAGGTCGTTGGTGCCGAACGAGAAGAAGTCGGCATGCTCGGCGAGGGCCCCGGCGATCAGCGCCGCTCGCGGGGTCTCGATCATGGCGCCGACGGTCACGACCGTCGACTTGAGTTCCGGGTGACCGATCTCGTCGAGGACGTCGCGCACCCAACTCCGGGCGATGCGGAGCTCCTCGGCGTCGACGACGAGCGGGATCATGATCTCGACGTGGGGCTGCTTGCCCCGCTCGAAGAGGTTGGCGGCCGCCGTGCAGAGAGCGCGGACCTGCATCTGGTACAGGCCGCTGCGGACCACACCCAGCCGCACGCCCCGGGTGCCGATCATCGGATTGGCCTCGTGGAGTCGCCGGACGGCAGTGATCTCGAGCTGCTCCTCTGCGGTGAGCTCGCCGCGCGCCTCGCGGGCGACGAGATCGAGCAGATCCGGGAGGAACTCGTGCAGGGGCGGATCGAGCAGGCGGATGGTCACCGGGAGCGCGTCCATCGCCTCGAGTACCGTCTCGAAGTCGGCGGTCTGAGCGACCTCGAGCTCGGCGAGCGCTGCCGCCTCGGTCTCGGGGTCGTGGCTGAGGATGAACCGGCGCATGATCGGCAGCCGATCGTGGGCCAAGAACATGTGCTCGGTTCGGCACAGACCGATGCCTTGGGCGCCGAGCTCACGCCCGTGACTCGCGTCACCCTCGGTGTCGGCGTTGGCCCTGACCTGCACGTGGCCGCGAGCCACCGTGTCGGCCCACGCGAGCAGGGTGTCGAGCTCCGACGGTGCCTCCGCGCCCGACGTCGCGAGCGACCCGGCGAAGATCTTGCCGCTGCTGCCGTCGATCGTGATCCGGTCGCCGGCGTGCAACACGGTGCCGTTGATGGTGACGGTGTCTCGGTCGATGTGCACGTCGGCGGCGCCGACCACCGCCGGGATGCCCCACCCGCGAGCGACGACCGCAGCATGGCTGACCATGCCACCGCGGGTCGTGAGGATGCCCCGCGACGCCTGCATGCCGAGGACGTCGTCCGGTGTCGTCTCGGGGCGCACGAGGATGACGTCATGACCGGCGTCGCCGGCTTCCATCGCTGCATCGGCGGTGAGCACGATCTCGCCGGTGGCCGCCCCTGGCGATGCCGGAAGCCCTTCGCCGATCGGTCGCGCATCGACGTCGGCCGCGAGGCTGGCATGGAAGAATTCGGCCAACTCGCCCGGCTCGATGCAGTTCAGTGCGGCCGCGATCGCGAGACCGTTCCTGGCCGCAGCGGCTTCGTGGACCGCGGTAGTGATCGTGCGTGCGAGTTCCCCCGTCATGTTCTGTGACGCTAGTCACGACGTGGAACCCACCTCGACGCGGGTCCCGCGGAGCGGGACCGAATCACGGCCCCCAGGATGTCGGGCAGGACCACCACGTGACGATCCGGCCGTCGGTAGCGGCCGAGCGGTACGTCGCGTCGACGCCCGGCTGAGCCTCGACGCCGATCGATCTGTCCGGCCGGGCCCGCAGCACTCGACGCCGTGGAGGCTGTGCTCGGGCAGTGTGCCGCTGCCCTCGATCGGGCCGCGACGTCGGTGTGTCGTGGCCCGGAATAGGGATGCACTGGTCGTCGCGGACGACCGACATGGCACGCGCCGACATGGCACGCGCCGACATGGCACGCGCCGACATGGCACACGCCGACATGGCACGCGCCGACATGGCACGCGCCGACATGGCACGCGCCGACATGGCACGCGCCGACACGGCACGACCGGTAGCCGGATCGCCAACCAGATCCGGGACGAGCCGGTACGTCGGCGAACGGCGCTGGGCGAGTGCGATCTGGTTGGTGACACCGGCACTGCGACCGTCGTTCGCCATCGCCTTGCGTCGGCGAGAACGGTCGCCGGCGGCTACTCGCAGCACAGGACGAGACCGCCACCAGCGACCAGCTCCACCAGGGCCGGTGCTCCGACGTCCACGTGCGGACTTCGACCGCATCGCACCCCGTCGAGCGCGTCGGACTCCTGCCCGACGCGGCCGGCCGACGGAACAGCGCACACGTCGTGCTGTCAGGGCACGAGGGGCTGCGAGGTCTGCGACCCGTGGCGGGCGACCGGCCGACCGACCGGACGACGTCCGCGCTCCGGCTGAAAGTCAGGCCGCAGCTTCGAGCTCGGGTTTGACGTCGGTGCAGAACAGATCCATCGTGCGCTTCGCTTCGTCGATCGTCATGTCACCTGTGGGGATCTGGAGCACGATGTGGTCGGTGAGGCCGGTCTCCAGGATCCCGGCGAACCGGTCGCGGATCTGCTCAGGGGTGCCGGCGCCGGCCTCGATGGCACCGTCGATGTGCGACATGATCTTGCGCAGCGGTCCGAGTGCAGCATCGGCGGCGTCGTCACCGAGCACCTCGGCGTCCCAGCGGTGCACACCGTGGGTTCGACGCACCAGTCCACGTAGACCGCGGGTGTTCACGTCGAGTGCGACCTTCGGATCCTCGTCGATCGCGAGCACCATCGTGCACGCGACTCTCGGACCGGCTCCCGGAGCTTCCATGCGGACGTCGTCGTGCTGGTGGTCGTACCAGGCCTGCGCGTAGAGGTCGTAGGCCGCCTGGTCGATCGGCCCGGGCCACATCAGGTTGAGACCGAATTTGCCGGCGGTGACCGGGCTGCCCGGGTACCAGAACGGGATGGTCTCTTGCACGGGCATCGTCGACATCGGCATGGTGCGGAAGTCGTAGTACTTCGAGTCCTCCGAGCTGATCTCGCCCGTCCGGAACGCACGGCACATGATGCCGAGAACGTCTTCGAAGCGATCGGTCGACGACGGCCAATCGCTCCCGAACCAGTAGTGCTCGATCGGGGCGACGCCGCGGCCCACGCCGAATTCGAGCCGGCCGTCCGTCAGGTTGTCGACGATGCACATGTCCTCGATGATCCGGACCGGATGGTGCAGCGGCAGGAGCTTCACCATCGGCCCCATCCGGATGTTCGTGGTGATCTGTGATGCTGCGGCGACGAACATCTCCTGGTTCGGCGCCATGCACAGGTCGGAGCCGTGGTGCTCGGCCAGGTAGTAGCCGGTGAAACCGGCCTGGTCGGCCATCCGTACGAGGTCGAGCCGATCGCGGAGCAGCCGTGGTGTCGGTGTCCCCGGGATTCCCTCGATGTGATCGAAGATCCCGAACGTCGGTGTCGTCATGCGTCTACCCCCCGTTGATGTCCAGCTACGCAGGGATCGTGCCATCTCGGCCCCCGGGACGCGCGACACGACGTGCGCCGGTGGCGAACCGTCACGGGTATGGGGTCGGAATCAATCGTGGGGAAGCTCGTGCATCTCCACCGACGCGACCACAGCGGCGTGGCTCGGGTGGTCGTGGAGGATGTGATCCTTCACTTCTTCGTGGTACCGGAACACCAACTCGCAGTACGGGCAGGCATGGGTGTCGCTCGACCGGGTCATGGCATCCTCCCTTCTCGATGCTCCCGGGGAAAGGCGTCTCCAGGATCCATCCAACTCCCTCGGTCGGACGAACACCAGAGTCCAAGGTCGGTCGACCGCGTGTTCGGGGGAGGGTGTGGGTGAACTGGGAGACAGAATGAGTGACGTGAGCGAGCCCAGCGTCGACGAGTTCGTCCGACTCGAGACCCGAGTGTGGCAGGCGCTCGTCGACGGCGACCCGGAGGCGGACGCGCGCATGCTGTCGGACGACTTCCTGGGTGTCGATCCGGCCGGATTCTCCGATCGCGCCGCCCACGCGGCTCAGCTGGGCTCCGGGCCGTTGGTGGTGGGTTTCGAGCTGAGCGAGCAGCGGGTGATGGTGCTGTCGGACGACACTGTGATGCTTTCGTATCGAGCCGACTACCGGCGGCCCTCGTCGCCCGATCGGGAAACGATGTACGTCAGCTCGTTGTGGTGTCGTCGCGACGATCGGTGGGTCAACGTCTTCAGCCAGGACACCCCGCGTGGATCAGGCTGACGTCGTGTCGGACACGGGACGTTCGAGCGGGAACCGGCGCCGGAGCGCTGCGCTGATCTCGAGGTGGCGGATGAGGAAGGCACGCTCGTCGAGACGCTTGCGCCGCATCCAGCCCGTGACCTCGTCGTTGCACTTGCTGGCGTTGCACGAGGCGCAGGCCGGCACGATGTTGTCGAGCGTGTAGCGCCCACCGCGCGACAGCGCGAGCACGCAGTCACGCTGGAGCGGTCGACCGGTGGCGCCGCAGTAGGCGCATCCATTCCACGCATTCTCGAGCGCACGCCACTGCCCGTCGCTGAGATCGTGCTCGACACGATCCATGCGTCGCTTGCGCCTCCGGGCGGAGCGGGCCCGTCGACTGCGGTTCACTCCCATCGACCCACGGTAGGGCACGGCATGCTGGCCCCAGCGGTTTCCGGGAGCGCACGAGCTCGTGCGTGGGGCGGTCAGACGGCGGAGCGATCGAGGACGGCTCGCACTTCGCCGGCGATCTGTTCGGCGGTGGCGCCGGGTGTGAGGACAGCCGCGATGCCCGCTTCTCGCAAGGCGTCGAGGTCATGGTCGGGGACGATGCCTCCGAGGATCACCGGGATCTCGCTGCCGCGTGCTCTGACCTCTTCGACCACGAGAGGTGCCAGGGTCATGTGGGCGCCCGACAGCATCGACAAGCCGATCGCGTCGACGTCCTCGTCGACCGCAGCCGCTGCGACCGTCTGCGGGGTCTGGAAGAGGCCGGTGTAGATCACCTCGTATCCGGCGTCGCGCAGGATGCGGGCCACGACCTTGATCCCGCGGTCATGGCCGTCGAGGCCGACCTTGGCGATGAGGATGCGCTCACCAGACATGTCGACGCTCCATGTCAGATGACCGGGACTTCCACGTGGCGGCCGAACTCGTGCTCCATCGTCCCCATGATCTCACCGAGTGTCGCGTACGACTTCACCGCCTCGATGAGCGCCGGCATGAGGTTGATGTTCGGATCGGCGGCGTCGGACCTGACACGGGCGAGGGCAGCCTCGACGGCGCTCGGGGTGCGATCCTGGCGGACCTGATCGAGCCGCTTGCGTTGACGCTGCTCGTCCTCGGTCGTGATCTTGAGCAGGTCGATCTGGTCCTCGTCGTTGCCCTCGGTGAAACGGTTCACGCCGACGGTGATCCGGCGACCGGTGTTGAGCTGGCGTTCGAGCTCGTACGCCGAATCGGCGATCTTGCCCTGGAACCAGTTCTCCTCGATGCCCTTGATGGCGCCCTCGAGCATCGAACCGTCGCCCAGGTCGTCGAGATACCCGAACAACTCCTCGGCCTGACGCTCCATCTCGTCGGTGAGGGCCTCGACGAAGTGCGAGCCGCCGAGCGGGTCGGCGACGTGGGCGACGTTCGTCTCGTGGGCGATCACCTGCTGCGTACGCAGTGCGATGCGGGCGGCCTTCTCGGTCGGGAGCGCGAGCGCTTCGTCCATCGAGTTCGTGTGGAGCGACTGGGCGCCGCCGAGGACGCCGGCCAGCGCCTCGATCGAAGTCCGCACGATGTTGACCTCGGGCTGCTGCGCTGTGAGCGACACGCCGGCGGTCTGACAGTGGAATCGCAGCTGCATCGACTTCTCGCGCTCGGCTCCGTAGCGCTCCTTCATCCAGCGCGCCCAGATCCGTCGCGCGGCCCGGTACTTGGCGATCTCTTCGAAGAAGTCGATGTGGGCGTTGAAGAAGAAGCTCAGCCGGGGCGCGAACGCGTCGACCGGGAGCCCGGCCTGCATCGCCAGCTCGACGTAGGCGAAGCCGTTGGCGAGGGTGAAGGCGAGCTCTTCGACGGCGGTCGAACCGGCCTCGCGGATGTGGTACCCCGAGATCGAGATCGAGTGCCAGCGCGGCATCTCCGCGGCCGTGAAGTCGATCGTGTCGCGCACCAACCGCATCGACTGGCGGGGTGGGAACACGAACTCCTTCTGCGCCTGGTACTCCTTCAGGATGTCGTTCTGCAGGGTGCCGCCGAGCTTCGCCCGCGGAATCCCGGCCTGCTCGGCTTGAGCCACGAACATCGCGAAGATGACCGCTGCGGGGGAGTTGATCGTCATCGAGGTGGTGATCTGGTCGAGGTCGATGCCGGCGTAGAGATCGGCCATGTCGGCGATCGTGTCGATCGCGACTCCGCAGCGGCCCACCTCACCGAGCGACATCGGGTCGTCGGAGTCGAGTCCGAGCAGCGTCGGCATGTCGAATGCCGTCGACAGCCCGGTGCCGCCGGCCTTGATGATCTCCTTGAAACGCCAGTTGGTGTCGTCGGCGGTGCCGAACCCGGCGAACATCCTCATCGTCCAGAGGCGCGACCGGTACATCGACGCGTACGGGCCGCGGGTGTACGGATACTGGCCGGGGAGCTCGCCGTCGTCGGGGCCGTACACCGGATCGAGTGGGATCCCGGACATCGTCTGGAAGTCGGCGTCGCGCAATGTGGATGCCTCGAACGCTTCCTGCCAGTTCTCTCGGTTGGTCACCATGATTGGCAGATTACTTTGATGTCAAAGTAATCTGCAAGGCGTGAAGTCGACAGGCACGGCGCGGCCCGATCCGATCGAGCTGGCGCGCGAGAACTGGGTCGACGCCGGATGGGCCGATGCGGCCGACGGGATGGCGCTCGTGACATCGATCATGCGGGCACAGCAGTTGTTCCTCGGCCGGATCGAGACGCTGCTCCGGCCCCGCGGCCTCACGTTCGCCCGGTTCGAGGTGCTGCGTCTCTTGGCGTTCACGCGGCATGGGTTGCTCCCCGTCGGCCGGATCGGCGAGCGACTTCAGGTCCACGCTGCCAGCGTCACGAACGCAGTGCAGCGACTGGAGGAGGCAGGCTTGGTCGAGCGGCGGGCGAACCCGACCGACGGCCGCAGCGTGCTCGCCGCGATCACGACGGACGGGCGTGCAGTGGCCGAGCTGTGCACCCAGCTGTTGAACGACGAGATCTTCACGCAGGTTCCACTGGAGGGCGCACACGTCGATGATGTGACGAGGGGACTACGCGAGCTCCGTCGGGAGTTCGGTGACTTCGACTGACGGCCAGGACCGTGGTGGACCGGCTCAGATCGCGAGATCGACGGCGGGAAACAGCGCGAGAGCGCCAGCGGCGGTATGAGCCAGGATCATGCGGTCCGAGGTGCCGGCCTTCAGGATCGATGTGATGTCTACTTCCAGCGTCCCGGACCCGGCGCGGTGCTCCGCCATGAGATCGGTTGCGACAACGAGCTCGACGGCGGGCCGGGCCGGAACCGGTGTCGGTTCGGGTGCCGGGGGCGCCGAGACGAGGTAGGCGGCTGGGGGGACGAGCGCGACCTTCCGTCCGGTGAGGGACTCGATGAGCTTGACGATGCTCGACATTCGCGCAGCGTCTCGTTCGCTGCTACCGGATTGCCGCTCGGAGACCGAACGCCGGACCGCAGGCGTGCGCGGTGGCGCCTGAACGCCGAGCGAGCCCTCCTCGATCCGTCCGATGTGCATGCTGTGACTGTCCGCACCCGGGGCATCCGGTGCCCGCATCTCGCCTCCAGTTTTCGCCGATCTCGTCGACGGGCCGCGACCTCGTCGACCCGTTCCCTGCGAATGTCATCAGGGATCGTGGTCATGGGAGGACATGGAGGGCTCACCCGAACGACCGTCAGGCACGGTGGCTGAGTGGCGACGATCCCGCCGACGGTCAGGCGTGGGGTGTCACGGCCAGGCGCAGCCGCGAGGCTGGAGCACCTAGAGCCACGCGGTCGTTTCGAACGCGGCCACTTCGAGCGCGACAGTGGCAGCCGGCTCTCCGCGATCTGCGACCCGGAACGCAACAGCGACCGGGAGCGTGGTCGTGACCGTCCCAATCGTCCATCCGAACAAGGTGGTGGCCGATCGGTGGATCTCGGCTTTCGAGCGATCCGTGAACTCGTCGTACCTCGCGGCGATGACGATCGGTCCGCCAATCCGCACGCAATCGCCGTCGTCATCCAGATCATGCACTGCGTGGGTGTGGTCCGCTCGGACCGGGAGAACACCGATGGCGCAGTGCGCCCGAGGCGCCGAGACCAGCCGCAGTGCGACTGTCAGCACCCGGCGTGGCGACCAGCCGCACTCAGGTCTCCTCGTCGTTGAGCGTCCGTATCGTTGTCAGGCGTGCGGGTACGTCGTCCATCCCGCCTGCGGCGGGGGCATCGGTCCGTTGCCCGGGCTCGCGTCGGTGGCCGCTGCGAGTGATGCCTTCAGCAGCGGGGTCGACGTGTCGAAGAGATCGTCGGCAGCGGTGACGACGGCCGACGACAGACCTTCGCCGGTTCGGATCGAACGCAGCGTCGCCCGTCGGGCGGCCTCCTTGATGAAGGCCGCTGCAACGCCCACCGTGCGTTCGCAGACTCGCTCCATCGCGGCGTCGTCGATCGGTGCCCGGAGGTAGAGCTCGAACAACGCTCGCCGGCCCGCGACATCGGGAACGCCGATCTCGATCGCCTGGTCCACACGCCCTGGCCGCGCCGCGAGCGCCGGCTCGAGCAGATCAGCACGGTTCGTGGTGAGGATGAACAGCACATCGTCGTCGGTCTGCAGCCCGTCGATCTCGTTGAGGAGCTGGAACAGCAACGGGTTGTGCTCGCCTCCCGGCAGACCGCGGTCCATGCCGATCAGATCGACGTCCTCGATCACGATCGTGGCGGGCGCGAGCTTGCGAGCGAGGGTGCCGGCCTGGCCGACCGCACCGACCGATGCACCGGACAGGATGATCGTCGTGCGATCGGTCATCCGACTCAGCAGGTACGACACCGTGTGGGTCTTGCCGGTGCCCGGCGGACCGTACAACAGGAGCCCCCGCTTGACGTGCTGCCCGGCCGCCAGCAGCTCGTCGCGGACCTCGGTGATGCCGAGTGCGTGCTCCTCGATCGCGTCGAGCTGCCAGCCGGGCAGGATGACCTCGTGGCGGGCCACGGCGGGAACCGTGGTGAACGTCAGCCCGAAGCCGCCGTACTCGCCGAACGAGAACGTCAGGATCTTGCCGCGCAGCACGTTGTTGGCCGACATCAGCCGGCGGAGGTGTGCGAGGAATCCGTCGGCCGCGTCCTGGCTGGGTGCGGCCACCTCGAGCACCAGCGCCGGCATGTGCCGCTCGGTCAGGTACACCATCGCCGCCACCGGTGCGCCGTCGAACTCGGTCAGCGCCACACCCGCGCGCAGGCAACGGATGGACTCGGTCGCGCTGACCTCGATCGACACGAACTGACGAGCGGTCTCGCCAGGGCCTTGCCACGAGCCGTCGATCAAGCTCGGCAGCGACACGCCGCCGTACTGCCCGATGTCGGGGGTCAACCCGAACTCGTCGTACGAAACGGCGTGCGCTCGCACGTCGTTCAGCGCGAGTTGCAGGTTGGCGTGCTCGATCGGATCGAGGGTGACCGATGTGTTTGGCATCGAGTCGTCGACCTGCACGCCGATGCCGAGGTGGGCCTGGAGGCGGGCCGCCAGCGGCGACGATCGCCTCGGCACCACCCGGTCGGCCATCGATGCCAGCTCGACGATCGCACGAATCAGCTGCTGCGCGTCATCGACCGGAAGATCGTTCACGAGCCCGGACACTACGCCGGTCGCTGGGACACGGCGCGACGAGAATCGGTGGTTTGCGATCGTGTCGCTCGCGAGGGTGCTGTTCGCCCTGCAGCGTCCGCGACGTGCCGCTGGCCGCCCGTCACGAGTGCGGCTGGTCGAGCGTGGGGTGGTGGGTCGGTCGACGTGCGGTGAGACGGTGCGATCGGAATGGAATGCTGTGACCCCTCGGCGTCGAGTAGACGGCGATCCGATCCGTCATCGCTGCCGCGAGTCGCGAGCGGCCGTCGTCGTCGAGCGCGGCGACGGCGGGTCCCCACGGGGTGCCGCCGGTCTGCGCGAGGAACCAGGGCTCGAAGGCACCCACGTCGACGGTGTGCTCGAGCATCGTCACGTCGGTGTCGACGAGTCCGGCGGCGTCCGCCCAGGAGATCAGAAGTGCATCGGCGTCGGCGGGAGTAGCTCGACGGACGGAGTCGACGAGCGACGGGTCGAGGTCGGCCAAGAGGTCGAGTTGGTGCTCGATGTAGGGGTTCTGTCCCGGCGTCGCCCAGACGGTGGCGATCACGACGCCACCCGGACGCAGTACCCGCAGCGCCTCTCGCATCCCGGCGACCGGATCAGGAAAGAACTGCAGACCCTGCTGACAGATGACGTGGGTGAACGCGAAATCACCGAACGGAAGTGCGTCGCAAGGCGCCTCGACCCACTCGATCGGTCCGGTGCTGCATTCGCGGGCCATCTCGAGCATCGCCGGGTTGATGTCGGCACCGACGACCCGCCCGCCCGGCTCGACCAGCGTCAGCGCATGACGTGCCACGAGGCCGGTGCCACAGGCGAGGTCGAGCACCACGTCTCCCGGTCCGATCGACGCGCCCTGCGCGAGCAGCCTCGCCGATCCGTCCATGATGAGGCCGGTGTGCGTCTCGTATGCCTCCGCCTGACGACGGGCGAGTTGGAAGCCTGACGGCATGGTGCCCCTCCTCTGATCGGGAGCGCGAACTCTACGCCTTTCCCGAGCTCGCGGAGATCGGGTGTGGACGGGAACCTCGCCGAAACCACCGGGCCCGGGACGGCGCGTCGATCTACGGTCGCGGCATGACCCGAGTCCCAGCTCCCGACATCCCGCTCGAGGCCGACGAGCGGACCATGCTGATCGCGTTCCTCGATTTCTACCGGGCGGCGCTCGTCGACCGTGCCCACGACCTGACCTCTGACCAGTTGCAGATCGCCCTGCCACCATCGACCCTGACGCTGTCGCGCCTCGTCGGCCACATGGCACTCGTGGAACGGATCTGGTTTCGCGACCGGTTCGAGGGCATCGGCGTCGGAGAACCGTACGAGTCGCTCGATTGGGACGTGGACGGCGATGCCGAGATGACCCTCGCCCAATCGTGGTCGGCTGACGAGCTCATGGGTGCGTTCGACGCAGCCGTCGCCGACTCGCGTGCCCGCGTCGACGCGGCGACCTCGCTCGACAGTTTGTCAGCGCTCGCGAACCGCGCCGGCGCGCACTGGAGCCTCCGATGGATCCTCGTCCACATGATCGAGGAGTACGCACGCCACTGCGGCCACGCCGATCTGATCAGGGAGTCGATCGACGGAGACGTCGCCGGCTGAGGAGACGAGCCGACCGTGTTGGCGCGGCGAGATCGCACGCTGAGATCGCGCGCGAGCACCGGTGCTCCCTGTGCGGCCGCGACGCTGGGCGGCAGCTCCCTGCGGTCGCGCGGCGGCCGGATCGTTCGGTGCACGACGTCGGCGTCACGCCTCGTCGCGGACGACCTGGAGGCCGCTGGGGTCGACCAGCGAGTCGAACAGGCGCAGGTTGTGGTTGTGGCCGACGTGGTGAAGTCCGAACGCGGACTGGATCGCCGTGTACATGCCCATCGCATCGAGCGTGTTGTTGACGCTCTGCTTCGCCAGCGTGAGCCCGATCATCGGGCGGCGGGCGATGTGCTCGGCGAGCTCCAACGTGCGTGACTCCAACTCGCCGCGCGGCACGACTTCGTTGACCATGCCGCGCCGATGCGCCTCGTCGGCACCGATGGCGCGACCGGTGAACAGCATCTCCTTCGCGAGTCGCGCCCCCGCCTCGTAGGGGTGGGTGAAGTACTCGTGACCGTTCACTCCGAACGCGACGACCGGGTCGGCGAACGTTGCGTCCTCCGAGCACACCACGAGATCCATCGGCCAGACGAGCATCAGACCACCCGCGATCACCTTGCCCTGCACCTGCGCGATCGTCGGTTTGGGGATGTTGCGCCACCGCCAGCACAACCCGACGTACATCTCGGCTTCGGTGGCCATGTAGCCCTCGGCGCCGTCGGCGTCGAAGCAGCACCATGTCCCGACAGGATCGATGGCCGACATGTCGGTGCCGGCACGCAGGTCGTGTCCCGACGAGAAGTGGTCGCCGTCGGCGGCGAGCACGATCACTCGAACCTGATCGTCCCGAGCGGCTCGATCGAACGCCTGGTTGAGCTCGCTCAACATCTGGTAATCCTGCGCGTTCGCGGCGTTCGCCCGGGCCAGCACGATCCGCGCGATGCGATCGGCTGGTCGTTCGTAGCGGATGTACTCCCACTCGGATGTGTCGCTCATCGGCGCAGTCTCGCGAACGCAGGGTGATGCCGTCGGCCCGGGCAATTCGCAGCTGGGTGACGTTTACCCCGGCGTTCTCGGGGCAAGCTCGCGGTCATGTCGTCCACGACGTCCCTGCTCGAGAGCGCCCCGACCGTCACGGTCACCGATGATGCGTTCCGCCGGCTTCGGCTGACCAACGCCGCGCTCGGCGTGCTCCATCTGGTTTCCGGTCTCGCAATGGTGGTGCTCAGCAACGGTTTCCGGATCGGTGTCAGCTCGTTCTGGCTGGGCGGCCCCCCGGGCACCGACCCGGAGACCGGATCGGTCACGGAGGCGTTCTCGTACCCGCTCGGGCCGGCGGTCGCCGCCTTCTTGTTCCTCTCAGCGCTGTTCCACTTCATCGTGGCGTCGCCGCTCGGTGTGGGCGCCTACCGCAACGAGCTGGAGCACGGCCGGAACCGGTTCCGATGGGTCGAGTACTCGCTGTCGGCGACCCTGATGATCGTGATCATCGCGACGATCACCGGCATCACGGATCTCGCAGCGCTGATCGCGATCGCGGCAGCGAACATCTCGATGATCCTGTTCGGCTGGGTGATGGAGGTCGTCAACCGGCCCGGTGAGACGGTGTGGTGGTCACCGTTCTGGTTCGGATGCATCGCGGGCGCCGCACCGTGGATCGCGGTGGCGGCGACGATCGGCTACAACGTGACCGCCGTCGACGGTGCCGAGCAGCCACCAGGGTTCGTGTACGGCATCATCGTGTCGATCTTCGTACTCTTCAACGTGTTCGCGATCAACCAGTGGTTGCAGTACCGCCAGGTCGGCAAGTGGAGCGACTACCTCGTCGGCGAACGGACCTACATGGTGATGAGCCTCGTCGCCAAGAGTGCGCTGGCGTGGCAGATCTTCGCCAACGTGCTCGTCGGCGACTGAGCTCCAGGATCCGCGTCGGTCCTTCGGCCCTGTCGTCGGGTCGGTTGCGTTCGGCATGATGGACGCGAGCCGACATGAGCGCACCGTCCGACACCGCTATTCGATGCGAACACATCGTCAAGCACTTCGGTGACGTGACTGCGCTCGCCGGGCTCGATCTGTCGGTCCGTCGCGGCTCCGTCGTCGGATATCTGGGACCGAACGGTGCCGGCAAATCGACGACGATCCGGATCCTGCTCGATCTCGCCCGTGCCGACAGCGGCATGGTCGAGGTGCTCGGTGAACGCCCGCGCACCGCCGGGCCCGAGCTCCGACGCCGGATCGGCTACCTTCCCGGCGAGCTCCGCCTCGATGATCGGCTACGGGTGGACGAGACCTTGCGTTCCTGGTCGGCCCTGCGCGGCGGCCGTGTCGATCAGGCGGACGTCACCCGTCTCTGCGATCGATTCGATCTCGATCCGACACGCACCAACCGCACTCTGTCGAGCGGGAATCGTCGCAAGGTCGGGCTGGTCGGGGCCTTCATGGCGCGTCCCGAGCTGCTCGTCCTCGACGAACCGACGTCGGGGGTCGACCCGCTGGTGCAAGCGGAGTTCCTCGCCCTCGTCGACGAGACCCGCGCCGACGGGCGGACCGTCTTCCTGTCGTCGCACGTGCTGAGCGAGGTGCAGCGGCTCGCCGACGAGGTGATCGTCATCCGCGACGGTCGCGTCGTGGCGCACGGGGAACTCGACGAGTTACGCCGACAAGCGCTGCAACCCTTCACCATCTGGTTCGCCGACACGGCTCCGATCGCCGAGCTCGAAGCGCTCGACAGTGTGAGCGAGATCCAGTTGCTCCACGGACACGAGGCCCACGGCATCGTGGAGGGCAGCCCCAACGAACTGCTCGGGCTGCTCGCCCGGCACCAGATCGTCCACGTCCTCTTTCCCGAGCCCGACCTCGAACGTGCCTTCCTCGGCTACTACGAGGATGCCGACGAGTCGAGCCGTCCGTCCGACTCGACGGGCGGGAGGGAGGTAGGAACGTCGTGAGCGGTGAGTTCCGCGAGATCGTCACGCGTGGGATGCGAACCGTTCGTCGGTCTGCGATGTGGTGGACCGTCGGTGTGGTCGCGTTCATCGTGATCAACCTCGCGTTCTGGCCGAGTCTCGAGGGCAGCGCGGCGCTCCAGGGCTTCGAGGACATGGGGACCCTGCTCGAGGCGTTCGGCGCCGAGAACATCACCACTCCGAGCGGCTACGTCGACGGTCAGGTCTACGCGCTGCTCGTTCCGCTGCTGTTCTCCGCGATGGCGATCACGGTGGTGTCGGCGCTCACGGCGGGCGATGAGTCGGCGGGTCGCCTCGAACTGGTGCACGCACTCCCGATCGGACGCCAGGCCGTGTGGTTCGGCCGGTGGCTCGCATCGATGCTGATGCTCGTCGGCGTGGCGGCGGTCAGCGGCGCTGCCACGGTGGCTTCGCTTCCGATCTTCTCGCTCACCGAGGTGCCCGTCGGTCGGATTCTCGGCGCCACGGCGGGGTGCGTGCTCCTGGCGGCGTTCCACGCCTCGGTGACCTATGCGGCGGCCGGCATGGGTGCCGGACGCGGCGCTGCGGCCGGGGCCGGCATCGTGGTACTCGTCAGCGGCTACGTCGTCAGCTTCGTGTTGCCGATCGCCGACGCTCTCGACGGGGCGCGCCAGTGGTCGCCGTGGTACTGGTCGCTCGGTGAGCAGCCGGTCTCGAACGGTGTGTATCCGGGTTGGATGCTCCTCGTGCTGGCGCTCACCGCCGTGTTGACGGTGGTCGGGACGCGTGCGATCGATCGTCGCGACATCCGCACCGCGTGACCGGTCGCCACGTCAGAGCGATGCGAGGAACGACTCGATCGCAGGGTTGACCTGGTCGGGGTGGGTCATGTTCGGTGCGTGGGCGGCTCCGTCGACCGCGACGATGCCGCGATGGTCGGGCGCGGCTGCGGCCAGCGCCCGCGCTCGACCGAGACCGATCGCCTCGTCGGCGGTGCCATGAACGGCCAGGATCGGGCACGTGATCTCGCCGACCCGATCGCTGACGTCGTCGCGTTCGAGTAGGGCCTGACCGGCGGTCACCAACTGGTCGCGGTCGATCGCCTCCCACTTCGGGATCCACTCCGAAGCGAGACCGTCGTCGCCGAGGATCAGATCGGAGACGATCTGGAAGACGCCCGCACGCTCGGCGTCGGTGCCGTTGCCGAACACGTGCAGCATGCCCTGGTAGCCCTCGATCGTCTCGGCGTCGTCGACGTCGGCTGCCGAGTCGATGAGGATCAGCGCCCGCACCCGGTCGGGGTGCGCGAGCGCCGCCCGCAGCGACAGGAAGCCGCCTTGCGACATGCCGATGAACACCGCTTGGTCGACACCCAGGTGATCGAGCAACGCGACAGCGTCGTCGGCGGAGTCCCAGTAGCTGAACGGTCCGTTCGCACTGGTGCCGCCGAATCCGCGCTCGTCCCACCGGATGCAGCGATAGCGGCCCGCGAGGGCGTCGACCTGGGCGTCGAACATCGTGTGGTCCATGAGGAAGCCGTGGCTGAACAGAACGGCCGACCCGTCGCCGCCGGAGTCCTCATAGCGGATGTCGGTGCCGTTGATGTGTGCTGTCGCCATCGTCGCACGGTATCGCGCCTCGTCAGAGCGTTTCGACGGCGATCCAGAAACTGACCGATCGGGCGACGCACGTTCCGTCGGCGCTGAACGCCGCCGAGCCGGCGTGACGTTTTCGACCGTCCCATTCGGGCGCATGATCCCCGGACCATCCGACCAGTGCGTAGGTGGTGCCGGGATCGATCGGGTGCAGTATCTCGACTGCGTACTGGGCCGTCAACGCGATGCGGGGTGCACGGGAGTATCCGACCCACCAGGCGGCGCAGCAGTCGATCGCTGCCCAGACGACCCCGTCGTCGACCGACCCGTCGGGCCGGCCGGCCCACTCGGGCGCGGCCCAGTCCGTGGCGAATCGGTCGTCGGTCGCGTCGGCCAACGGCCCCGCATGCACCTGCATCGAGTCGTGCTGGAGCCCGCAGGAGAAGCAGTGCGGCACCGGGTGGTCGGCCACGACCTCGCCGAACCGGGACCGGGCGTCGGCCGCCTCTGCGACGGTCACCGCTGTGGTCTCGGCGAACGTCGGCGTCCACGGACTGGCGACCATCACCGTCGTTCCGCCGTCGGTGACGAGCTCCCATCGGTCATCGTCGCCGCTCGCGGCGACCACGTGGAGATCGGCGTCGAGCGGCACGGGCGCCCGCAGGGCGATCGTCACCGGTCCGTCGAGCCGTTCTGCGAATCTCTGGGCCGTCCACCCGCCCTGGCCGGAGCCCGTCGGCCCCTGGAACCATCGTTCGATCCGGATCGGCGCTGACGACCGACGGCCGAGTTCAGTCATCGCCCTCCACCAGCCGTGCCGGGAATCCGCCCTTCGCGATCGGACCCCATCGATCGATCGAGACCCTCACGAGGCACTTGCCCTGCCGGCGCATCGCCGCCCGGTAGTCGTCCCAGTCGGGATGTTCGCCCGAGATGACACGGAAGTACTCGACCAACGCCTCGACGGCATCGGGGAGATCGATCACGTCGGCGGCACCGTCGACCTGGACCCACTCTCCGTTGAACTCGTCGGACATCGCGACGACCGAGGCGCGCGGTGTTCGCCGCACGTTGTGGACCTTGGCGCGCTCCGGGTAACTCGACACGAGCACGTGCCCACCATCCTCGCCGACGCCCATCGTGACGAGTGACGACTGGGGCCACCCGTTGCGTCGCGTCGTCAGGAGCACGCCGCGGTGGCGCGGGCGGAGGAACTCGAGCAACTCGTCGCGCTCCACGAGTCGATTGGTCGCGATCGATGCCATCGCCTCGGTCTAGCCGCTCGACGACGAAGCGCCTCAGGCGGACACGCGATGTTTGGCGATGGCGCTGATGCGGTACCGCCAGCGCATGATCATCCTCGGAATCATCCTCATCATCATCGGTGCGATCGCCGACATCCCGATCGTCTACAGCCTCGGTACGATCCTCGCGGTCGTGGGTGTCGTGCTGTGGGTCCTGGGAGCCACCGGCCGAGCGATCGGAGGACGCAACCACTACTGGTGACGCCGGCCGCGAGTCGTGCCTGCGACGCAGGCGGGTGTGGGCGAGAGTGGCCGACACCCGGGCGGCTCACGCTTCGAGGATCAGGTGGCCCACGGCCGTGTTGCTCGCAGGGACGTGGTAGAAGCGGTGACGCACCCTCGGCGCCGGCCCACCCGCCAGATCGGCCATCGCGCCCCTCGCGATCAGCCACATGACCAGTTCGATGCCCTCCGAGCCGGCTTCGCGTACGTACTCGATGTGGGGCTTCCGGGCGAGGGCAGCCGGATCCGCGACGAGGTCGTCGAGGAACTGTCGGTCGAACTCCTGGTTGATCAATCCGGCTCTCGGGCCTTGGAGCTGGTGGCTCATCCCGCCGGTGCCCCAGATCTGCACCTTGAGAGGTGCGTCGTACGACTCGATCGCACACCGGATCGCCTTCCCCAGGTCGAGACACCGCTGTCCGGACGGCACGGGATACTGGACGACGTTGACGGCGAAGGGAATCACCGGGCACGGCCAGGCGTCAGGCTGGCCGAACATCAGCGACAGCGGCACGGTCAGCCCGTGATCGACGTCCATCTCGTTGACGATCGTCAGGTCGAAGTCCTGCTGGATCACCGACTGTGCGATGTGGGCGGCGAGTTCCGGGTGTCCGATGACGGCCGGCACCGGTCGCGGCCCCCATCCCTCGTCGGCGGCGTTGAAGCGGGCACCCGTCCCGATTGCGAACGTGGGGATCATCGACAAGCTGAACGCCGTCGCGTGATCGTTGAACACGAGGAAGATCACGTCGGGCGGGTGCTCGGCCATCCAGGCGCGGGACTCCTCGTAGCCGGCGAACAGCGGCTGCCAGTACGGCTCATCGGTCTTGCCGAGATCCATCGCGACCCCGATCGCCGGGACGTGCGAGGTGTAGACGCTTGCGGTGATGTCGGCCATCAGCTTGCGCCTTCGCGCTCGTCGGCTCGATCGTCGGCCCATTCGCTCAAGTAGCGATTGCCGTCGGGCGAGCGGCCTCCTCTCACCATCATGTCGCGGTACTCGTCCTCGCTCATCCCCGTCATCGATCCGGCCATCTGCTGGAAGCTCTTGCCGTCCGTCGCGCCGATCTTGGCGAGGAAGTAGATGTTGCCGCCCAGCGCGATCATCCGATTGAGGTCGCGGCTGATCACGGCCTCCTTCTGCTCCTCGGTCATCTGCCACTCGTCGAGATAGGCCCGCTCAGCGGCCTTGAACCGCTCGCGGTTCGGCGCCTTCATCAGTGACATGCAGAACTGGTTGAGCCAGTACCCCTTGCGGGACTGTTCGGCGTCGAAGATCGTCGTCCCCGGCACGTCGAGGTAGGGCTTGTCGAGCGGCATCCGATCATCTTGGGTCGCCGGCCGGGGTCTCGGCAAGCGTGATGTTCCGGCACAGGGAACCCGTGCTCGCACACGCGGCCGGATCTTCGAGGGGTAGCGTCCGACGGCGATGCGGATCTCGGAGCGGGTCGACAACGCGGTGCGGGCGATGGGTGAGCTGGCAGTCGGTGGCGACGAGCCCGTGAAGGCCGAGGCGATCGCCACGCGCCAGGAGATCTCGTTGAAGTACCTCCTCGACATCCTTCGCGATCTCAAGCGAGCCGAGCTCGTGCGATCGAAGCGAGGGCCCGACGGCGGATTCGCGCTCTCGCGACCGGCGCACGACATCTCGCTCGCCGACGTCTTCCGGGCGGTGGACGGTCCCTTGGCCGATGTGCACGACGAGAGCCTGCGCGGTTTGGAGTACCCGGAACCGGCTCAGGCACTGCCACTGGTGTGGATGGCCATCCGCGGCAGCCTCCGCCGTGTCCTCGAGACCGTGTCGGTGGCCGATCTGGTGGCGGGAGACCTTCCGCCCGCGGTGTCCGAGCTCGCCGAGGAGTACCGACGAACCACGGAGGCCCGCTTTGGACACTGACGGCCGCGACCGTGAACGCTCGGCCGCGATCGAGGCGGTGGGTTCCGCCATGGCGCTGTGTCGGCGAGCGCAGGGGCGGCTCGCCGACGGAGCAACGCTCACCAAGGGGGACGAGAGCCCGGTCACCGTGGCCGACTTCGCGGCCCAGGCCGTGGTGTGCGCCACGCTCGCCGAGCGCCTCGGTGGCGTCGAGCTGGTCGGCGAGGAGGACTCTGCCGATCTGCGCAGCGACGAACACTCCGGTGTGCGCGACGGGGTGACCGAGCTCGTGCGAGTTCACCTCGGCGAGCAAGTGAGCGCCTCGACGGTGCTCGACTGGATCGCGATCGGATCGGCTGACGGAACCGGTGATCGGTACTGGACGCTCGATCCGATCGACGGCACCAAGGGGTTCCTGCGCGGCGATCAGTACGCGATCGCATTGGCGCTGATCGAGCGCGGCGAGGTCGTGCTGGGCGTGCTCGGGTGCCCGAACCTGCGCAACGACGACGGATCGAGCGGCGCCCTCTTCGTGGCGTCAGTCGGTTCGTGTGTCGCGCGGTACGGCGACGACCCCGAGCTGCGGGCGGTCGATGTCGCGGCACCTGTCGCGCTGGCCGACGCCCGGCTGTGCGAGTCGGTGGAGTCCGGTCACTCGAACCACGACGACGCAGCGCAGGTCGCGGCCGTATTGGGCTTGACGGCACCTCCGTATCGCATCGACAGCCAGTGCAAGTACGGGGCGGTGGCTCGGGGCGACGCGTCGATCTATCTGCGCCTGCCGACCCGTGACGACTATCGCGAGAAGATCTGGGACCATGCGGCCGGCAAGTTCGTCGTCGAGCAGGCCGGCGGTCGCGTCACGGATGTCACCGGCGCACCGCTCGACTTCCGCCACGGCCGCCGACTCGAACGCAACCTCGGGGTCGTGGCGACCGACGGGCGGTTCCATGACGAGGTCGTCCGAGCGGTCCGGCAGGTGCTTGGCGTCGATCGCGTGTGACGGGCGCCGAGGTGGCCTCCTTGCGGCGTAGGCCCTAATGTCCGTAGAGTTACCGGAGATTACGTTCTTTTCGGACCAGGAGCGCCACACCCCGATGATCGAGACTGCCTCAACCCCCTCCGTCCAACCGCTTGCCGGGCGTCTGACCCACCTCCAACGTCTGGAGGCCGAGGCGATCCACATCATGCGCGAAGCGGTCGCCGAGAGCGACCGGCCCGCGATGCTGTACTCGATCGGCAAGGACAGTTCGGTCATGCTGCACCTCGCCCGGAAGGCCTTCTACCCGTCGGCGCCGCCGTTCCCGCTCGTCCACGTCGACACCACGTGGAAGTTCTCGGCGATGTACGACTTTCGCGACCGTACAGCCGCTGAGCTCGGCCTCGACCTGATCGTCCACCAGAACCCCGAATGCGTCGAACGCGGCATCAATCCGTTCGACCACGGTTCCGCGCTCCACACCGACCTGTGGAAGACCGCAGGTCTGAAGCAGGTGATCGACCTGCACCGCTTCGACCTGTGCTTCGGCGGCGCACGTCGCGACGAGGAGAAGTCGCGAGCCAAGGAGCGGGTGTTCTCGGTGCGGTCTCCTCAGCACCAGTGGGATCCGAAACGTCAACGCCCCGAGCTCTGGTCGATCTACAACGCACGCCGCAGCCCCGGTGAAACCCTGCGGGTCTTCCCGATCTCGAACTGGACCGAGCTCGACGTCTGGCAGTACATCCATCTCGAGCAGATCCCGATCGTCCCGCTCTATTTCGCCGCGCCGCGGCCGGTCGTCGAACGCGGCGGCGTGCTCATCATGGTCGACGACGACCGGATGCCCCTCGACGACGGCGAGTCCCCGGAGATCAAGAACGTGCGGTTCCGCACGCTCGGCTGCTACCCGCTGTCGGGTGCGATCGAGTCGGACGCCGACACCCTCACCGGCATCATCCAGGAGATGCTGCTGGCCACGACGTCGGAGCGTCAGGGGCGCATCATCGACTTCGACGGAGCAGCGTCGATGGAACAGAAGAAGCAGGACGGCTACTTCTGATGCCTCATCATCACCACCGTCACAGTCGGGGTCAGACCCCAAATGAAACGCTGGTCGCGGACGACATCGAGGCCTACCTCGTCTCGCACCAGTACAAGTCGCTGCTGCGGTTCATCACCTGCGGGAGCGTCGACGACGGCAAGAGCACGCTGATCGGTCGACTGCTGTACGAATCCCACCTCGTCTTCGACGACCACCTCGCAGCGCTCGAGGCGGACTCGGCGAAGATCGGCACCCAGGGAGGTGACCTCGACTTCGCGCTCCTCCTCGACGGACTCTCTGCCGAGCGCGAGCAGGGCATCACCATCGACGTGGCGTACCGGTTCTTCTCGACCGAGCACCGCAAGTTCATCGTCGCCGACACCCCCGGCCACGAGCAGTACACCCGCAACATGGTCACGGGCGCGTCGACGGCGGATGTCGCCGTGATCCTCGTCGACGCTCGCAAGGGTGTCCTCACCCAGACCCGCCGCCACAGCTACCTGGTTTCGTTGCTCGGCATCGAGCGTGTCATCGTCGCGATCAACAAGATGGATCTCGTCGACTGGTCCCGCGATGTCTTCGACGCCATCGAGAGCGATTATCGGGAGTTCGCCGCTCGGATCGGTCTCGACCGGCTCACGTTCGTCCCGCTCTCGGCGCTCCACGGCGACAACGTGGTCGAGCCGAGCCAGCACACGCACTGGTACCACGGGCCGACCTTGATGGGGTACCTGGAGACGGTTCCCGTCGACGATGACACGTCGGCCTCCCCGTTTCGCATGCCGGTGCAGTGGGTCAACCGCCCGAACCACGAGTTCCGAGGCTTCTCCGGACGGATCGTGAGCGGCACGGTCCGACCCGGTGACCATGTGCGGGTGCTGCCCACCGGCACGACCAGCATCGTCGACCGGATCGTGACGATGGACGGCGATCTCGACGAGGCGATCGCCGGCCAGTCGGTCACCCTCACGCTCGCCGATGAGATCGACGCCAGCCGCGGCGACGTCGTCTGCGCTGCCGACGATCCGGCGGAGGTCGCCGACCAGTTCGAGGCTCACGTGGTGTGGATGCACGAGGACGAGATGTTGCCCGGTCGGCCGTATCTCATGCGGATCGGGACACGCACCGTCGGGATGACGATGAGCCACCCGAAGTACCGAATCGACGTCAACACCCTCGATCATCTCGCGGCGAACACCTTGGAGCTGAACGAGATCGGGGTCTGCAACATCGGTCTCGACCGACCCGTGCCGTTCGACCCGTACGACCGCGATCGGGAGACCGGCAGCTTCGTGGTGATCGACAAACTGACCCAGAACACCGTCGGCGCGGGCATGTTGCACTTCGCCCTCCGTCGCTCGCACAACATCCACTGGCAGGAGGTTCGGGTCGACAAGGACGCCCGCGCCCAGATGAACAGTCATCGGCCCGGCGTCGTGTGGTTCACGGGTCTGTCCGGGTCCGGCAAGTCGACGATCGCGAACATCGTCGAGTCGAAGTTGCACACGCTCGGGGTCAGGACCTACCTGCTCGACGGCGACAACGTCCGCCACGGTCTCAACCGCGACCTCGGCTTCACGGATGCGGATCGAGTCGAGAACATCCGGCGGATCGCGGAGGTGTCGGGTCTGATGGTCGACGCCGGTCTGGTGGTTCTGGTCTCGTTCATCTCGCCCTTCCGAGCCGAGCGGCGGCTCGCTCGCGACCGGGTCGAGGACGGCGAGTTCGTGGAGGTCCACGTCGACACCCCACTTGCAGTCGCCGAGCAGCGCGATCCGAAGGGCCTCTATGCGAAAGCACGTGCCGGTGAGCTCGAGAACTTCACCGGCATCGATTCACCGTACGAGCCACCGGAGGCGCCCGAGGTGCACATCGACACCACATCGATGACCCCGGAGGAGTCGGCCGATCGCGTGATCGAGGCGCTCCGCAATCGCGGCATCATCGCGTGACCCCGGCGCCGTTCAGGCGAGATCGAGCACCGCGAGGTTGAGCGGTCCGCGCTGGAGTCTCGCCCGCGCATCTCGCTCACGCCCGTCGAGCTGCACGCGCGCCGAGCCATCGGCTTCGAGGTTCGCGAACCACTGCGAGCCCGGCCGAACGGTGCTGACGACGACCTTGTCGCCCAGCCGGGCCGACAGCAGCGGCACACGACGGGGCCGACCGGACGAGCGTCCGGTGGTTTCGATCACGACCGCTCCCAGGCCGATTGGTGGCGGATTGCCGACGCCCCGCTCGAGGGCGGGCATCACCACACGGTTGAGCGTGCGGAACGCGTCGCGCGTCAAGGTGGTCCGGAGCTCGCCGATCGTGGTCACGGTGGGTCCAACGTCGCCATGGGCACGCAGATTCCGCAACCGACCCGTCGCGCGTGCGACGTCGGTCACATCGCGCTCACGGCCGGTTCAGAGCGCCAGGCCCTTGGCGGCGACGGGCCGCATGGTGGTGATCTCGGGTCGTGCGCCGAGCACACCGGCGAACGCGCCCATTGCAGCCTTCATGCGTTCTCCCTTGCCGTGGACGTCCTGTGCCGCCTGGTCGCGATAGAGCTCGAAGAAGTAGTACACGCCGGGCTCGTCGTCGGCGGCGTGGGCGCTGTACACCTCGAGGCCGTCCTCCTCCTCGGCGGCATCGATCACCCCGCTGAGGACACTCTCGAGCTCGGCTGCCTTGCCCTCGGCGGCGGTCAGTTTGGCTATGAGGGAGATCTTCGACATGTCCGCACGGTACTTCCCGAGCCCTGAGTGGCCCTGGACCGGGAAACTCACGCGGCCCGATCGGCCTCCGCCCACCATGCGTTGAGGAACGCCGCGGCGGCGATGAACATGGCTTCGGCGTCCGGATCGGCGCGTACGGCATCCAGACAGGCGAGCGTGTACTTCGCGAGGTGGGCATCGCGATGGCCACCGGCGTGCGCCGCCAGCGTGCGCCATACCGCCGGCCGAAGGTCGGGAGTCGCGTGCCAGGCAGCGGCCGCGGCGTCGACCGGCCCGGCAGCGATCAGCTCGTTCACGTCGATCGTGGCCGGGTCCGGCGCCCAGGTCGCATCGATCGCGACCGAACCGAGCGAGGCGCGGAACCCGAGGACGTAGGTCGCCGCGACAGCGATCGCCGTGGTGGGATGGGGGGTCGCGCGGGCGATGCCCAGCGCTGCTTGGGGCATCGTCAGACAATGCGACCAGCCGTACGGTGCGTGCTGCGGGTCGTCCTGGAGCATCGACAGCGCAGCGGTACGCAGCAGAGCGCGACGGGCGGCCGGAACGGTCAGCCCACCCGTCAGATCAGCGAGCGTCTCGGCGGCGACACCGGTCCGCTCGGTGGCCGACATCGTCGGGTGGATGAACGGGTTCTCGGGCTGCTCGGGCAGCGTCGGGGAGACGAGCCGACGAACCAGCTCGGCCTCGGCGTCGAACGTTCCGGCCGTTGCATCGTCGTCGAACCACGAGAGCTTCCAATCGGGATGCCGCACGAGCTCGTGCATCGTCGAACGCGTCATGGCAGCGGCCGCCCGACTCCTCGTCGCGACCCGCTGGAGCAGGAAGAGCAGGATCGGTCCGTGCCCGGCCGCAGCGAGCGACGGCAGAACGGGTTCGGCCAGTGCTCGCACCAGCTCCTCGGTGTCGAACCGATCCGCGATCCACGTGATGGCGTCGTCGGCGGCCTCTGCATCGCCCGATGACAACGCTGCCGCCAACACGCCCACGGGGTCGTCGGTCACCGCAGCACTGTGCTCGGGCTCGCGATCGAGCGGCGTGCCCCAGGCCTGGTACCCGCGCGCGACGTCGTGCATCCGATCGATCACCGTGCCGCGGCGCCCCGATTCGACGTGTGGCAGGAGCCCGGCGCGGGCGAGGAGCTCGAGGGGAGCGTGCAGAACGAACGAGTCGGCCGGTTCGTCACGCGGGATCGCGATCGTGGTCGCCGCCGCGTCGAGCAGCTCAGCGTCGGTCAGGGGTTCGATCAGGGGTGCGATCGGGGCGTGTGTGATCACCACGTCGGTCACGGTACGACTTCGAGCTGGGTTGAAGTCAAGTGCCCCCACTCCTCGCCTCCGCTGCGCCGGTCAGTGGGCGAGCTGTCGTTCGAGTTGATCGAGGACCTGGTAGCAGGGGAGCACCTGGGCGACGCTCGAGTTGGGTTCGCGGCCGTCTCGGATCGCGGCGATGAACTCGCGGTCCTGGAGCTCGATGCCGTTCATCGAGACATCGACCTCGGACACGTCGATCGGTTCGTCGCGGCCGGTCGTCAGGTCGTCGTAGCGTGCGATGTAGGTGCCGGTGTCGCCGATGTATCGGAAGAAGGTGCCGAACGGACCGTCGTTGTTGAACGACAGTGACAGGGTGCAGATGGCGCCGTGGTCGGTTCGGAGTTGGATCGACATGTCCATCGCGATGCCGAGCTCGGGGTGCCGCGGGCCCTGGACCGCGTTCGCCTCCACCACGGTCCCTCCGGTCTGGTACTGGAAGAGATCGACCGTGTGGGCGGCGTGGTGCCACAGCAGGTGGTCGGTCCAGCTGCGGGCTTCGCCGAGCGCGTTGGTGTTGGTGCGGCGAAAGAAGTAGGTCTGCACGTCCATCTGTTGGATGCTGAGCTCGCCTGCCTCGATGCGCTGATGGACCCATTGGTGGCTCGGGTTGAAGCGCCGAGTGTGACCACACATGGCGACGAGTCCGGTCTCGCGCTGCCGGGCGACGACCGCCTCCCCGGCTGCGAGGGAGTCGCACAGTGGAATCTCGACCTCGACGTGTTTGCCGGCGTCGAGGCAGGCGATCGTCTGGTCGGCGTGCATCTGGGTGGGGGTGCACAGGATGACGGCGTCGACGTCGTCGCGGGCGAGTGTCTCGTCGAGATCGGTCGTGACGTGGGCGACGCGATACCGATCGGCGACCTCCTGGGTCTTGTCGAGGGTGCGTCCGATCAGTGAGGTCACCTCGACTCCGTCGATCCTCGCCAGGCCGTCGAGATGCTTGATGCCGAATGCACCGGCGCCGGCGAGTGCGATCCTGATCGTCATGGTGTGCTTCCTCTCTCGCTCGGGGTTCGGGTCCGGGCGCGGCCCCATGATCAGCCGAACGGGCGCGACGCCGCAAGCCGACCGTTCTCGGCCGTGGACCGACCGTCGGCCTGAGGAGACCAGCGGACGGGAGCTCGGAGGTTTCCAACGAAGCCGTTCGGGCACGTTCCGTCTGGGCGAGGACCGGCGTCGACGATCCGGATGCATCCAGGGGCACGTGTGGGTCCGTAGTCATCTATGCGTCGATACTGGACTCAGCCCGACCTCCCGAGCCGGCACATTGCCGCCCGTCCCGAACCCCCCAGGAGCAACCCGATGGCCCGATACGTCACCACGATCCGTTCGCCCAAGTCCCCGCAGCACGCCTTCGACTTCATGGCCGACCTGCGCAACTTCGAGCAATGGGACCCGGGTGTTCAGTCGGTGACCCAGGTCGCCGGTGACGGTGGCGGGCCGGAGTCGGTGTTCGACGTGGTGGTCGACGCACCTGGCCGGGGCTTGAACCTGCGGTACGAGACGACCGACTTCGACGCGCCGAACTCGGTGGTCGTGAAGGCATCGAGCACGATGTTCACGTCGCTCGACCGGATCGAGGTGCGGCCCGATGGCGACGGCAGCCTCGTCACCTACGACGCCGAGTTGATCCTCAACGGACCGCTCCGGATCTTCGACGTCGTGCTCCGGCCCGTCTTCGACCGCATCGGCGGCCGAGCCAACACAGGTCTGATGCGAGCGCTCGACGGCGTGCCGGTCTGAGCCACCATCGATTGCGTCCCCACCGAAACACTCCCATCAGCGTCATGTCGAGTCGTTCTCCTCACCAGCGGATCGCGGTCATCGGGTCCGGCGTAGCGGGCCTGAGCTGCGCCCACGTGCTCGGGCCGCACCACGACGTCGTGTTGTTCGAGTCCGACACACGCCTCGGCGGCCACGCCAACACCGTCGACGTCCACGATCCGGTCGCCGGAGCGTTGCGGGTCGACACCGGCTTCATCGTGCACAACGACCGCAACTATCCGCATCTCGTGCGCCTGTTCGACGAGCTCGGCGTCGAGACGATCGACACCGAGATGAGCTTCGGCGTGACCGACAGCGATCCGGAGTCGCCGACGAACGGATTCACGTACCGGGCGACCAGCCTGAACACCCTGTTCGCCGACCGGCGCAACCTTGTCCGCCCGGCGATGTGGCGGATGCTGCGTGACATCGTGCGCTTCTACCGATCGGCCAGCGCGTTCTTGGCCGGCGACGATGATCAGATGTCGCTCGATCAGTTCCTCGCCGGGGGCGGCTATTCCCGTGACTTCGTCGATCTCCATCTGATTCCGATGGGCGCCGCCGTCTGGTCGGCTGATCCGACCACGTTCGGCGAGTTCCCCGCCAGGAGTCTGTTCGCATTCCTCGATCATCACGGTCTGCTCGGCGTCGGCGATCGACCTCAGTGGCGGTCGGTCGCCGGAGGGAGCCGAACCTACGTCGACGCCCTTGCGGCGCGGTTCGACGGAGAGATCCGCCTCGGATGCCCGGTCCGCTCCGTCGAAACGACCGCGACCGGCGTCGAGGTCACGACCACCGCGGGTCGGGAGATGTTCGATCGGATCGTTCTGGCAGTCCACAGCGATCAGGCGCTCCGCATGCTCGCTCACCCGACCGACGCCCAGCGTTCCATCCTCGGTGCGGTCCGGTACCAACCCAACCGGGCAACACTGCACACCGACGTCTCCGTCCTGTCGCCGCAGCGGCGGGCGTGGTCAGCGTGGAACTACGAACGTCGGTCGGGCGACCAGCGTCGGGCGACGCTCACCTACGACATGACCGCCCTGCAACATCTCCCCGGCCGGGATCGGTACCTGGTCAGCCTCAACAGCGACGACGCGATCGACCCGGCGACGGTGATCACCTCGTTCGATTACGCCCACCCGGTGTTCGACCGGCCGGCGATCGCAGCCCAGCGGCGCTTCGAGGAGATCGACGGTGTCGGCGGCATCCACTATTGCGGAGCATGGTGGGGCTACGGCTTCCACGAGGATGGCATCGCGTCCGGCCTGCGCGCATGCGAACGTATCGGTGTGCGTTGGAACACGCCCCGGACGATGGTGGCGGCGTGAGGGCGGGCGGGGCGGCATTGTGCCGCGGTCAGATCGATCATCGGCGGCGGCTGCCGCACCACCACTCGTTCCGATACCCGGCGAGCTACGTGTGGCTCGATCCCGACCATCCGGAGGAGCTGTGCGGCCACCACCCGCTCTGGTCGGACAGTCGGCCCGCCCCGGCTCGTTTCCGCCGCAGCGACTACGGCATCGAGTCGACCGGCGACCTGAGCGAGGGTGTTCGCTCCGAGCTGACCCCCGTCGTCGGACGTCGGCCCGCCGGCGAGATTCGCATGCTCACTCAAATCCGCCGCTGGGGATGGCTCTTCAACCCGATCACGGTCTACGTCGTGTGGGACGCAGACCCGGACACGCCCGTCGGAGCCGTGCTCGAGGTGACCAACACCCCCTGGAAGGAGCGTCGCCGCTACCCCATCCAGCTGGAATCGATCGAACGAGACGATCGCAGGGAGCTGGTCGGCCGAGTCTCGAAGAGCCTTCACGTCTCTCCGTTCCTCGACGAGGATCACCATTACAGCGTGCGGTTGTGTTCCATGGACGACGACTCGTTGTCGCTCGCGATCGACGTCGTACCGACCGGTGACGACGCACCGATTCTCGAGACGCAACTTCGCGTGACCCGAGTGCCCGCCACCCGCGCCACGCTCAGGCGCGCCCTCGTCGCCGACATGGTTCCGACCCATCGCGTGTCGTTCGGCATCCATGCCCAGGCGCTGCGACTCTGGCTGAAACGGGTGCCGTTCGTCCCCCATCCCTCCAAGCGGAGCTCACTCGCATGACCATCGACCTCGATCGCACCGACACCCGACGATCGCACCGACACCCTCGATCGCACCGACACCCTCGATCGCACCGACACCCTTCACGACGCTGAATTCTCCTTCGGCCTCGATGCCGAAGCGATCGCCTCCACACCGACGGCCAGCGCCGAGCGACGCGATGGCGATGCTGGCAGCGCGGTGACCCCCGATCGCCTGCTCGCCAAGGCGAGGGCGACCTCGCCCGACGAGGTGCGGCGAGTGCGCTGGGGTCAGCGCGGCGCTCGTCGCGTCATCCTGGCCCTGCTCAGGCGGATGGGATCAGAACGGCTCACCGTCCACGAGCGATGTGAGGGCGCCGAACCGGTGACCCACGTGTTCGGACCGGGTGGCGGCCTGCACGGCGAGATCACCGTCCACGACCGGCGTGCGTACTCGGCAGTGCTCACCGAAGGTTCGATCGGGCTCGGGCGCGGCTTCGTCGAAGGTTGGTGGACGAGCGACGACCCGGTCACCGTCGTGCGAGCGATCATCCGCAACATGGACGTGATCGATCGCGCCCGCGATCGGCTCCATCTTGCGACGGGGTGGGCGACCGATCGGGTCCGGACACGTCTGCCACGGGACACACGGCAGCGGAACCGCGACGACATCGGTGCGCACTACGACATCGGCAACACCTTCTTCGAGTTGTTCCTCGACGAGACGATGACGTACTCGTCGGGGGTCTTCCCGACTGCGGACGCGACCCTTGCCGACGCCAGCCGCCACAAGTACGACGTGCTGCTTCGGAAACTGGGCGTCACCGCCGATCACCACCTGCTCGAGATCGGGACGGGTTGGGGTGGCATGGCCATCCGCGCCGCCGGCACCGTCGGGTGTCGCGTCACGACGACGACGATCTCGGCCGAGCAGCTCGACGAAGCGCGTCGACGCGTGGAAGGCGCCGGGCTCGGGGACCGCGTCGCCCTGCTCGACAACGACTGGCGCGACCTGCGTGGTCGGCACGACCGCGTCGTGTCGATCGAGATGATCGAAGCCGTCGACTGGCGTGACTACGACGCGTACTTCGCCCGGATCGAGGACTGCCTGGCCCCGGACGGCCTCGCTGCAATCCAAGCCATCTGCCTCCCCGACCAGCGGTGGGATCGTGCGAAGAACACCGAGGACTTCATCCGCCGATTCGTCTTCCCCAACGGCTTCCTGCCGTCGGTCGGCGCGATCGGCGAGTCGGTGCGGCGGGCGACCCGGATGCACGTCATCGACGTCGAGGATCTCACGGCGCACTATGCCGAGACGTTGCGACGCTGGCGGGAGCGCTTCGACTCCCGTCTCGACGAGGTCGCCGAGCTCGGGCTCGATGCGCGTTTCCAGCGGCTGTGGCGCTTCTACCTGGCCTACTGCGAGGCGGGATTCCTCGAACGGCACTGCACCGTGGTGCAGATGGTCCTGGCCGGTCGGGAGTGGCGAGCCGACATGCCCGGGTCGGGGCTCAGATCGACGTCGACGTCGTCGCGGGCTGCGACGTCGGTCTGATCGGGCGCGGCGCACCGCCCGTGACCACGATGCTCACGCCGAGCACGACGAGGCTGCCGCCGAGCAGCTCGGTGACTCCCAGACGCTCGTCGCGGATCAGCCAGCCGAAGAACACGCCGAACAGCGGGATCATGTAGGCCGTCGAAGCCGCTTGGGTGGGCGTGGCCCGGCGGACGACGGTGGCGATGAGCGCGAACGTGATCGCGTTCGCCGGAATCGCCGCATAGAGCAGTGGTGCGAGCAGCCCGAGCGACCAGTCGGTGTCGCCGGTACCTTCGACGACGAGCGCGAACGGCACCAACATCGCTGCCGACATCAGGAGCTGGACGCCGACGAGCATGATCGGTGTCACCTGGCTGAAGTCCTTCCACTTCATGAACACGGTGCCGAACGCCCACGCCAACGCCGATGCCAGCAGTGCGACTGCCCCGACCAAGGTGGCGTCGCCGTCGAGCGCCGGCGACGCGAGCACGGCCGTGCCGCCGAACCCGACGACGAGGCCCAACAACCCGAGACGACTGATGCGGGTCGCGAGCAGGAGGACGGAGAGCACCGCCGTGAACAGCGGCATCGTGCTCGACATCAGCGACGCGAACCCGGCCGGGACCTTGTTGACCCCGAACACCAGCAGCGCGCTCGACACGGTGGTGATACTGAACCCGACCACGAAGATCCGCCGCAGGATCGTCCGGTCGTTCGGGAATCGTTCGCCCCTCAGGAGTGCGAGACCGACGAGGAACGATCCGCCGATCACCGTCCGCATCGAAGCGAGCAGCATCGGACCGGTGTGGTCCAAGGCGAACTTGAGGGCAGAGAAGTTGCCACCGATCAGCATCGCCACGACGACCACCGCGACGAGCACGATCGTCGGTGTCGCCGTCTGATCGGCGTGGTTCGCCCCGCTCATCGCAGAGCCAGTGTTGCCGAGCCGCGCTCCCCACCCGTCACCGGACCCCACCGTCACATTCGGGGTCAGACCCCGAATGTGACGGTGACGGCGAGGATCGGCGGCCGGGAACTGCGTGTGGTCGCCGACGGCGTACCATCCATGCGATCGAGTCCCGTGCCACCTTCTGTCCCGCTCTCGACGTGGGAGCACCGCCCCTCCAGGCCCGCAGTCGATCGTGACGGTCGATCCGCCCGCTGCGCCCCGTCTCGACGGCGCGTCGATCCTCCTCATCGACGATGACGAGGGACGGCGCGGCCTGACCGGTGACTGGCTGTCGTCGGACGGGGCCGAGGTCGTCGGCGTGTCGACTGGATCGGATGGACTCGAGCTCGCTCGCTCGCAGCCCGATCTGGTGATCTGCGAGGTTCACCTTCCCGACATGAGCGGTCTCGAGGTGACTGCGACGCTCAAGTCCGACCCCGTGCTCCGCACGATTCCGGTCATCCAGCGATCCTCGGTCGACATCGGTGGCGAAGCTCGCATCGACGGTCTCACCTCCGGGGCCGACGCCTACTTGATCGAACCGATCGATCGGAGCCTGCTCGTGGCGACGGCGACCTCGCTGCTTCGATTTCGTGCGGTCTCCCAAGAGCTCGAGGCGGCGCTGGCCATCGACGTGACCGGCGTCTTCGACTGGACGATCGCCACCGGACTGGTTCGGTGGAGCGAGTCGCTCGAGGCCATCCACGGATTCGAGACCGGTGCCTTCGGTGGGACGTTCGACGACTTCCTCGCCACGGTGCACACCGACGACCGCGAACGCCTCGCAGCCGAGCTGGAGCGAAGCCTCGCCCGCGACGACTCGATCGACGTCGCGTTCCGCTTCGTCCGGACCGATGGCAGCCACGGGTGGATGGAAAGCCGGGGGAGCATCTTCCGAGACGGTGCCGGGCGAGCGGTCCGGATGCTCGGCCTGGCGCACGACGTCACGGCTCGGATGGTCGAACGCTCCCGGCTCGTCCAGTTGCGCCGTCTCGCCAGCGAGCTGAACAGCGTGCGCACGACGTCGGGGGTGCTGAAGGTGGTCCGGCACGAACTTCGCGACGGTGGCGTCGACATCGCCTGGGTGGAGGAAGCCGCCGACGCCGCCGAGGACGTGCTCTACTCATACGTGACCGACCAAGGACGACTCGATCTGATCGGTGCGCCGAGCGGCAGCGGCATGACGGAGCACCAGGCGGTCGCGATCGGTGAGCTCGCCGGTGGCGCACTCGATCGAGCGCTCAGATTCGAGGCCGAGCGCGACAACGCGGTTGCGCTGCAGCGGGCGCTGCTCCCCACGTCGGTGCCGAAGATCGACGGGTGGCATCTCGACGCGGAGTACCTCCCGGCCTCATCGAGCGACCGTCTGGGCGGCGACTTCTTCGACGTCGTCGAGGTCGAAGACGGGTTCGTGGTGGTGCTCGGTGACGTCGCCGGCCACGGTCTCGATGCGACCAGGCAGATGGGTACCGTGCGGACGTTGATCCGCACGATGGCCTGTGCGCACGAGGGGCGGCCCGACGAGGTGATCCGACGCGCAGCCACCCTGTTCCAAGGGGTGTGCGGACCGGATGCCCCGTTCGTCACGACGATCGTCGCCCACGTCGACCGGGGCGGTCACGTGACGCTGGCGTCAGCTGGTCACCCCGCGCCGATCGTGTTCGCCGGCGGCCGATCGACGACGATCGAGCTGCAACCGACGCCGCCGCTCGGCGTCGTGATCTCGATCGATCCGAACGTGGCACACGTCCACCTGGAGGCAGGGGACTGGCTGGCGTGCTACTCGGACGGCGTCTTCGAGGGCCGACGCGAACCCCTCGCTGACGTCGTCGGTCGGCTCGCCCCCCAGCTGCCGGCGGTCACCTCGGCCGCCGACATCATCGAGCTCGGCGAGGTCGTCGAGGACCTGAACCAGGACGACCGAGCGGTCATCGTCGTGCGCCGAGTGTGATCGTCGGTGCTGTGATCCGTCCCGCGAAGTGATTCGTCCCGCGAAGTGATTCGTCCCTGGGATGGGACGTCGCTGATGTGGGAATCTGTGACTCGAGGGGTTTCGTCCCGCGACTCGTCCGTTCAACCGACGGCGAAGCGACACTCGACGCGTACCCTTTCGCCTTCTCCGATGATCGCCACCTCGCTGCTGAGCGCGGCGACGATCAAGAGCCCGCGTCCGCTCAGTGCATCGACCGGCGTCGCGTCCGAGCTCGGCACCGGCAGCGACGTCGAATCCGACGAGACACTCAGCGTGACGGCGTCCGGGATGCGCGCGACCGACAACTCCACGTCGCCCTTCCCGTGTTCGATCGCGTTCGTGACCAATTCGCTGGTCACGAGCACGATGTCGTCGATCAGTTCGTGGGGGGCTGCTCCATCGATCGTCGCACGCACGAGGTCCCGGGCGAGGCCGACCGACTCGAACGACGACGGCAGGAAGATCTCGCCCCGATTCGTCATCGCCCGCGCCTCTGCCGCCATGTTGCATCGGTACCCGCGCCGGGGCCCATCGAAACCATGCCGACGACATCGAAGGAGCGTGGTCCGATCCCGAACACGATGATCACCGTATCGCCGAGCATGCGGCGGATCTGGGTAGCGGACACAGCGACCCGCGCGTGTGATGCTCCGCCGACGGTTCGACGCAGCTACGTCGCACGGTTCGCTCGCTCTCGTGGACGAGCGTTCGTCGAGTCTGGATGAGCAGGTCGGCGGAACGCGTGCCTGCGAACCCACTTGGTGGACTGCGGGCGATGGTACCGGAGGCGAAGGTGAGGGGTCCGTCGCGGTGGGATCGGTCGTCGTGGCGGGGTGCGGTGGGATGCTGGCCCCCGACGCCCTGTCGGCGACGGCGGCCGTGGCGGGTGCACCGGAGCCGGCCGACCGGAGAAGGTGCACTGGTCGGCTCTCGAACGCCCAGATCGTCGATGCGCTTCGCTCGGCTCATGAACTGCTCCCGCATGCTGGCGGCGATCCGCCCGGCGCGACTCGCCAGATCTGATCCGGTTCGACCATGGGCTCCTCCGTCAGCCTGCGCCGTCGTCCGACGAATACTCGTCGATGTCGATCGAGCCGTCGTCGGCCACGACGAGGAAGACCGGACCCGGTCGATCGAGCTGGAGGTCGGTCACCCGGTCGACGATCCGGGCTGGTGAACCGCCTTCGAGCAGCCGGTCCATCATTCGTGGCTGCTGGAGATCGGTCGGGACCATCACACCGTCGACGTCGAGCTCCTGGATGGCATCGAGCATCGCCGTGATTGACGGCACGGTGGCCAGCCAGGCTCGGACCGACACGCCGGCCGCCTCCACGTCGCGCATCTGATCGATCAGGTGTTGGCGTCCGGACTCGACCACCTCGTCGAGCGTCAGTGGTCCGGTCGGATGTGGAGTGTCGGTCCAGCGTTCCTCCGAGCGGTCGTACAGCACGAGCTCCCAACCGAAGTCCGCAGCGAGTCTGGTGGCAGCGATCCGAGCATCGGTGAGCCGCGCATCGTCGACATCGGTCGGGACGACGACACGCGTCATGGCGGCGGCGGCCGGCGCAGCGCGGTCCGTGAGGGTGTTGGTGGCATCCATGTGGAGAACGTTCCCCCCGCCGCGGTGGACGAAACGTGGGGACGAATCGAGACGGCAGGCGGCGTCTGCCCTGGCGCTTCGTCGGTTCGCCACCGAGCGGTGGCGGCTCAGCCTTCGTGGATGACGTCGCCGGACGAGTTCTGCAGGTGGGCTCGAACGAACCACTGGTAGAGCTCCAGGTCGGCGAGCTGTCCGATGATGAGGTCCTCCGACACCGGATCGAGGTCGGAGAACGCTGCCACCGCGGCTCGGTGGTCGGAGATGATCCCGGAGTACACGTTGTCGAGCGCGGAAAGGTGCGCGACGGTCGATGCACGGTTGAGTTGGTAGTCGTCCCAGGTTCGACCACCGGTGATGGCTCCAGGCGTCCCGCCCGGCTCGCCACCCAGGGTTGCGATCCGCTCCGCGACGGCATCCGACATCGCCCGCACGCTTTCGACTTGTGGATCGAGCATCTCGTGGACGGCGATGAAGTTCGGGCCCACCACGTTCCAGTGGATGTGCTTGAGCGTCAGTTGCAGATCGAGCAGCCCCACCAGCCGCTGCTGGAGTGTGGAGATGACTTCGATCGAGCTGTCCTCGCTCATGCTGGGCACGCGGGCGCTCAGCGTGCTCTCGTGGGTGGTGTGGCGGGTGGCGTCGTGGGTGGTGTCGTGGGTGGTGTCGTGGGTGGTGTCGTGGGTGGTGTCGTGGGTGGTGTGGTGGGTGGTGTCGTGGGTGGTGTGGTGGGTGGTGTCATGGGTGGTGTCGTGGGTGTCGAGGTCGGACGAGGTGGACATGGGACTCCGTTTCGTGGGGGGATTCAGGATGACGTGTGGGCATCGTGATGGTTCCCGGCCCCAGCCCGGACGAAACCTCGCCACCGACTCCAGGGACGGCAACGAGCCGACACCTCGCCGATCGCGAGTCGAATCGCGAGTCGTGTCGCGAGTCGTGTCGCAAGTCGATTCCCCAGCCGATTCCCTGGGCGTGGTGTGGCGGGGGCGCGGGGTGCGACGTCGCGGGTGTGATGTTTCGCTGGTCTACCCGCGCGGTACGTGTCCGACCATGACGCACGGCGGACCGATCGCGATCACACTCGTCAACGACTACGAGATCATCGTCCACGGTCTCGCTCGCATGCTCGAGCCGTACGGCGACTCCTTCGAGATCGTCGAGACCGAAGCGGGTGGCGTGGCCCAGCGGACCACTGACATCGCGTTGTTCGACACGTTCGGCGGTCGGCGCCATTCCCTCGAACGTGTCGGCAAGATGGCGGCCGATCACGACATCGGCCGGGTCGTCCTCTACACGTGGGATCTTCCGGCACCGTTCCTGTCAGATGTCGATGATGCGGCCATCGACGGCGTGATCATGAAGTCGGAGACAGGAGATCGGCTCGTCGACTCACTGATCCGCGTCCATCGCGGCGAACGACTCCGACCCCAGCGATCGAGTCCGAACCAACGGTTCTCGGACCTCACCGAACGCGAACGTGAGGTGCTCGCGTTGATCGCCCAGGGTGCAAGCAACCCCGCCATCGCGGCTGAGCTCTATCTGTCCGCCGAGACCATCAAGACCCACGTGCGGAGGCTGTTCAGGAAGCTCCACGTCCAGAATCGAACGCAGGCAGCGCTGCTCGCCGCAGCACACGGTCTCGGAGCGCCTCAGCGGTCGACACCGGTGACGTGACCTGGCGGACGCGTCGGACGGTCAGACCCGCTCAGCCGTCGGTCGGGAGGCCGAGGTGCTCGTTGAGCCCACTGATCTCGATGAGCCGGCGGACGGCACGGCTCGGACGCGACAGAACGAGGCGCCGCCCGTTGGCGGATGACGACTCATGGGCCTCGAGGATCACACGTAAGCCACTCGAATCGATGAAGCCGACGTCCGACATGTCGAGCTCGACATCGGCGTCGGTGTTCAGCTGCGAGATCGCGTGACGGAGCTCGGGCGCGGTGTGGGCGTCGATCTCGCCCGCAAGCGTGAGGACGTCACCCGCGGGGTGACAGAGAGTCGCGTGGAAGCATCCGACATGGTGCCAGACGCTATCGAGATCCGGGCCGGAACTCGAACGGGCGGACGTCATCCCCCGAACGGGTGACACCGCTCGCGACGTCGGCACGTCTCAGACGTTTCGGTCCGGTGACGCCGATGACGCGTGTTCGTTCATCGCGGTGCGCATCTGCTCGAACGAACTTCGCAACAGCCGCGAGACGTGCATCTGCGACACGCCGACGATCTCGGCGATCTCCGACTGCGAGCGGTCCTCGTAGAACCTCAGCCGTACGATCTCTCGTTCGCGCTCGGGGAGACCGGCCAGGAGCTGGTCGACGATCTGAGCGTTCTCCGCGTCGTCGAACGATCGGTCGTCGGCCGCGAGCGCCGCTCGGCGATCGGACGCCCGTTCCTCACCTGCCGGTGCGGTCGCGTCCAGCGTGCCGACGGTCGCCGCGGCACTCGCTGCCAACCCTCGCAACACGTCATCGCGTTCGATGTCGAGATGCCGCGCGATCTCATCGACCGACGGAGAGCCGCCCCCTGCTTGCTCGAGCTCGTTCGCCGCTCGCCTGACCAGGAGGTGCAGCTCCTTGGCCCCTCGGGGCACCTTCACGGTCCACGACTTGTCGCGGAAATGACGTTTCAGTTCGCCTTCGATCGTGCGCCCCGCGAACGAGGAGAAGCTCGCCCCGTACTCGGGGTCGAATCGATCGACGGCTTTCACCAAGCCGATCATTGCGACCTGACGAAGATCGTCGTCGTGGAGACCACCCCGCGAGTAGCGCTTGGCCACGTGGGCGGCGAGTCCCATGTGGCGTTCGACCAACTCGTTGCGGAGCCGGCGACGTCGAGTGCGAGCGAACTCGCGGAACAGCTCGAGATCGTCGGTCATCGCGGGTTGGTTCTCAGCTCGGCGTCGAGCTGCGCTTGGTCAGGACGACCGCGCCGTCGACGATCTCGTGGCCATCGACGACCGACGACAGGATCGTCGATGCGAGTGCGTCGAGCTCGATCGGATCGTCGGGAACACCTCGCCCCATCGTGACCGACACCTTCGCCGGTTCGATGCGGAGGCGCGTGATGCATCGTCCGGAGCCTTCGAGGTCGGTGAGGATCGTGAAGACCTCACTGACGGCGAGCCGCAAATCGTCGATGTCGTCGATGTTGAGACCGGCATCGGCGCCCGAGGCGGCGACCAGGACGCGCAATGTGGAGCCGAACTCCGCACGGAGCGGTACCGACACTTCGACGACATCGTCGAACTCGGTCACGGTCGAATCGGACATGTGGGCAACGGTACCGGGCCACGATCGCGATCACAGACGACGGTCCCCGTGACGACGGTTGCTGCAATCGCACCCGGATCGGGCATCGTGGGCGGATGGGATCGCTCATCGCGGCGCTGCGCCGCCGCCTCGGGATCGTCGCGCTGCGGCAGCTCGCCGACGAGCTGCGCCACCGCCTGTCGTTCCTGCCGGGGCTGTACGCGATCGGCGCGCTGGTCATCGTCCATCTCGTTCTGATCGTCGACGACCGCTTCGACGACCGATGGCTGCCGGACTTCCTGTCGACGACGGTCGACAGCGCCCGATCGATCTTCGCTGCTATCGCGACCGGGTTGATCGCGTCGATCACCCTGCTGCTCTCGATGATGCTCGTCACGGTGCAGTTGGCGAGCTCCAACTACTCGCCACGTACCTTGCGGGACTGGATCGGTGACCGGACGGTGCAGCACTCCGTCGGTTTCGTGTTGGGCACGACGGTGTTCTGCCTGTTCGGGTTGCGCGCCACCCGCTCGTTGGGTGAGGGCGAGGATGCGCTGACACCGCACCTGACCGTCCTCGTCGCTGTCGTCCTTGGTGTCGCCGCGCTGTTCATGGTCGTTCGAGCCGTCGATCACATCACGCGCAGCCTCCAGGTCGGATCGGTCGCCGACCGGATCGCTCGCGAGACCGTCGGCGTGGTCCGTTCCGGCGACCACCTGAGATCCGGCGAGCGTCCGAGTGTCGCGCCCGCTGCGCCCGTCCCGACGGTAGAGCTCGCCGCCGAGTCGGCCGGACAACGTGTCGACGTCCCTGACGACGCTGCTGCGATCGAGTCGCTGCGTCCGGGCTGGATCCAGCAGATCGACGTGGCCACGCTGCTCGAGGCGATTCCCGCTGGTTCGACCGCGTACGTCGTGGTGCCGCTGGGTGGGTACATCAGCGAGCGGGCGCCGCTGCTGTGGATCTCGCCGGCTCCTTCGGACGACGACGCGTGTCGCAGTGCGGTGCTCGAAGCGTTCGCGATCGGTGCGACCCGGACGCTGCAACAGGACATCGGCTTCGGACTGCAGCAGCTGACCGACATCGCGGTTCGCGCACTGTCGCCCGGGGTGAACGATCCGGGCACCGCGAACGACATCGTGGTCCACCTCGGCAATGTGCTCACGGCGCTGTGGGAGCAGCCGATCGCACCGGCGCGCGTCGCCGAGAACGGACGGACCGTGGTGTCGTCGCCGACCGATCACGGCGAGCATCTCCGCCGTGCTCTGGAACCGGTCCGTCGGTATGGTCGTGCGGACGCGACCGTCGTGTCGACGCTGCTGAGAACGCTGCGCAACCTGGCCGCCGAAGTCGAACGGCGGGATCTCGTCGGCCCGGATGCGCCGATCGCGGCATTCATCGAAACGATCGCTGCTACGGCCGACACATCGGCGTGGAGTGATCGCGAGGTCGAGGAGCTGCGGATGCTTGCCACGCCGACCCGGACGCGGTGATGGGCGACACCCGTGGGTGTCGCCCATCAGTCCGGGAGTGATTCACCGGTTGCCGGATCGCGCCCGAGGGAGGCCCGATCGACGTTGTCGTCACTCGAGCATCACTTGAACTTGTCGACCACCGAGTCGATCGCGTCGTTCGCCTTGTCCTTGGCGTCGTCGATCTTGTCCTTCAACTTGCCGGCATTCTCTTGGGCCTTGCCTTCGTGCTGCAGGTCCTCGTTGTCGGTCAAGTCGCCTGCTGCCTGCTTGACGCGTCCGGTGATCTGGTCCTTCTCGCCGCTCATGTCGGCCTCCTCATCTGTGTGGTGAATGGGTGGTCCGTGGATGTGAATCCGTGGATGTCATGGCGGTACCCGCTCGCACAGCGCTCCAAACGCAGGTCGCGAGTGGACTCGCGGCGACGGCTCACCAGTCGACGGACGTCGACGCCGGCACCGACACCACCGGCGACAACTGCTCGTCGTAGAGCACGCGTTCGGTGTTCAGCAGCATTGCCCGTCGGTCAGCATCGGACACGACGGAATCGTCGAGCGATCGCGGGTACAGCCGGCGTGCGACCACGGCGTTGATCTCGGCGGCACCGATGACGGAGCGCGTGACGAGGTGGAGCCAGACGAGGAGCCCGATGACGACGGCCAAGGTGCCGTAGGTGTCGCTGGCGTTTTCGACATATCGACGTGCGATCGCACCGCCGAGCTGTTGGAGTGCGAACACCGCGAAGCCACCCAGGACCGCGCCCGGCACATGGCGTCGCCATGGGTCATCGTTGGCCGTCAGGAAGAAGAAGACCACGAGCAGGCCGACGATGTTGACGGCGACGTTGAGGATCAGGCTCGCAGATGCGGTCAACATGTTGGAGCCGACGATGGCGGCACCGTTGCCGACGAGTGTCGAGACGACGACCAGGAGCGCGATCGAGATCACGGCGGCGAGACCTTGGAGACGTGCGATGACGAAGTTCGGCCGGTGCGAGGGCCGCACATCCCAGATCGACGAGAAGGCTCCGGTCAGAGCCGCTGTGGCGCCGAGACCGGCCCAGAGCGACAACGCGAGTCCGACCCCGACGGTCACGAGACCTCCCGTACTGCTGTCGGGCGTCTCGATCTGGGACCCGATCAGCGGAAGACGGCCGATCGCCGAGTCGAGGAGATCGGCGCGCAGATCGGGTCGGTCGGCGAGGACGAGGTCGAGGATGCTGACGAACACGAGGAGCAGCGGGAAGAGGCTGAAGAACGTGAAGAACGCCACGGCCGCCGACAGTCGGCTCCCCTGATGCTCGGAGAAGCGCTTGCCGACGGCAATGGGCAGCGACAGCCACGGTCGGTCTCGCTGCAGCTGGTCCAGACGTTCGGTGACGTTCATGTCCCCACCCCTCACAGCGGCGTGGTGGCCGCTTCGCCTTCGGGCCGGATCGCGTCCTGCGCCTGGTCGCCGACGCGGTCGACCGCGTCGACAGCCCGGTCGGTCGCGGCGTCGGCGATCTGGCTGGTCTGTTCGGCGACGCGATCGGCGAGCGGTTTGGCCTGACGTCGTGCGACGGCCATCGTCCGGCGCCGGAGCTCGTCGCGCTGGCGCTCGCTGAGGGCCGAGCCCGCAGCGAATCCGGTGAGTGTGCCGATGAGGAAACCCTTGATGAACTTCATGGGCCGGACCTACCCGTCACGCTCGGCATCCAAACCAGCGAGCGGTCAGGCGGCGAGGCGAAGCGTTGCGTCCGTGTCCACGTCCGAGTGACGACGACGGATCGCCATCGCCGCGAAGATTCCGGCGACGATCAACGCCAGCGCGAGGAACGTGCGCCGAGGGTGGGTCCTGACCGCGCGTCCGATCGACGTACCGACGCGTGCCGTTCGGGTGGTCACGACATCGAAGCCGTCGGCGGCCAGATCCGTGAGCGTGTCGACGGTGTCGCCCAGGGCGATCGTCGGCACGTCGGGCAGTTCGATCTTGTTGACGAGGTCGGTGTCGAGTGGGTTCTTCATCGTTGCTCCAGTGGGTGATGGTCGGGTGGTTCGGTGCGCTCTGACGCACACGGCGAAGGGCGTGCCCTCGTGACGCCATCTTCAAACGTGATCCTCGAACGTCATTCTCGAACGTCATTCTCGAACGTCATCTCGAACGTCACCGCCAATGCTTCGAGCACGCTGTCGCGCTGTGCGTCGATCGCCGTGGGGCCGTGTGTGCCGGACCCGAGGCGGGACACGTTTGGACGACGTGTCGATCGGGAACCGCCCGGACATGACTGCCAATGATCCGATCGCGACTCTGACCTCCACCTTCTCCACGTCTGATCTACGCAGCCTGGTCGAACGGGACGGCCCCTTCCTGACCGTCGCCGTGCCCGCTCCCAGTGAACATGTCGACGCGGAGCACCGCTTCGATGTGCGGTGGGGGAACGCGCTGAGCGATGTCCGTGAGGCGTGGTCCGACGAACTGCTCGAACGCCTCGACATCGTGCTCGATGCGTTCCACCACGGTGATGGTGAAGCGGTGGCGGTCGTTCAGGCTGCCGATGGGACGACCCTGATGGAGCAGCTCGCGTTCGGCCTCGCGGCTTCCCACGCTCGTGTGGGTGATCAAGCGGACCTCGCGCTCATCCTCAGCAACCGCCAGCGGACCATTCCGCACATCGTGGTCGAGACCGATCGTGCCGGCGCCGACATCGTCGGCTTCGATGCGGGATCGGTCTCCGCCACCGGTTCGGTGACGGGTTCGACGGAACACATCCACCGTGGGCACCCGGGCGGGTGGTCGCAGCGACGATTCCAGCAGCGCGCCGAGAACACCTGGGAGCGCAATGCACGCAAGGTCGCCGACCAGGTCGTCGAGATGGCCGACCGACTGCGACCGCTGGTCGTCGCGCTCGCCGGCGACGTTCGAGCGACGAACCTGCTGGCTGAGGAGCTGGTGGGTAGGACGTCGGCCGATGTGGTCATCGTCGAGGCCGGCGACGCGGCTGGCATCGCGGCGGAGGTCGTCCGCCTCGTCGATGATCAGCACGCACGGGTTCAGCGCGACGCACTCGAGCGACTCCGCGAAGGCGTGACGGGATCCGGTGCCGTCGCCGGCGTCGACGAGGTACGGGCTGCGCTCGCCACCGGCCGTATCGACACCCTGCTCGTCACCGACGACGACGATCGTTCCGATCGCGACCGAGAAACCATCGGGGCCATCGTGAAGCAGGCGCTGTTGACCGATGCTCGGCTGCTCGTCGTACCGGCAGCGAGCACCGTCGCCGACGGCGTTGCGGGTTTGACGCGCTGGTGACCACGAGCCGTCCCCGTGGTTCGAACGATCGGGGCCGGACCTGGTCGATACCGGTGAAGCCGACCGCCGTCGCGTTCCTGGCTGGGTCTTCCAGCGATCGATCGATATGTTCTCGGCCGGAGTGGACGACTCCTGCGGTTCGTGTGCCGTTGCGGTTCGCGTGACGAAGAGGCCGGAACGCGACCCGGCGTGCTCGCTCGTTCTCGCGATTGGTGTGTGAGCTCTGTCCTCAGGCTGCGAGGTCGTGTTCGAGCGGTCCTCCGGTGATCGCGACGGCAAAGACGCAGGCGACGACGACGTGTGCAACGATCGACCGCAACGGTCTCTGGGTGTGGACGTGCTCGCCGATCTCGACGGAGTGAGCACCTGCAACCCGGCCCTCGACGCCGCGGATCGCATCTCCGAGGTGCGCTAGCACGACGCTTCTGTTGCACCCATCCGAGCGGGTTGATGGTGGAACTCGCGAGCGATCGGGAGTCGGGCTCCGTGATCGCCTTCACGATCGGGGACGCACCACCCTCGGGCGCCGGGCGGCCGATTCGTGCTCGGCGACGACGCATCCGGAACACGGCTGCGGGCGAGCTTCGCCGACGAGGTTCGTGTCGGCCCGTGCGGCCCGGTCATCGACCGTCCGATGGCTCACCGCCCCTCGGCGATGCCCGGAACGAGGGCACGGCAAAGCTGCGCCGACACGTCGAGGATCTGGCGGCCCCAGGCACGAGAGCGAGAGCACCGCCCCGACCGACACGGCATCTACCCGGCGACGACGGCTCGTGTACGGTCCCACCGATGCGGCTGGCGAAGCGTGCGGTGGACCTGACGGCGTCGCCGATCGCGGAGGCGCATGCCTGGCTCCCGCATCGCAGCGGGGACCGTTCGCTGCTCGATCTGTCGCAGGCTGCGCCGAGCTACCCGACGGCACCCGAGATCGCCGCTCACGTCGCCGAGGTCGCGCGTCGGGCGGACGGCGGCCGCTATGCACCGCCGACCGGTTTGCCGGCACTTCGGGAGGCGTTCGCCGCCGAGCTGACGCGGGACTACGGCACTCCGATCGGACCTGAGCACGTGCTGCCGACCGGCGGCTGCAATCAGGCGTTCTGCGTCGTGTTGTCGGCGCTGACCGAGCCTGGCGACGAGGTGATCCTGCCCGTGCCGTACTATTTCAACCACGACATGTGGTTGCGGCTCGAGGGCATCCGGCCCGCGTATCTTCACCCGGTGCGCCCGTCGTCCTTCGACGACCCGACCGCGCTCGTGCCCGATCCGGAGCGCGCGGCATCCATCGTCGGTGAGCGCACACGTGCGATCGTGCTCGTCACTCCGGCCAACCCGACGGGCGTGACCACGCCGCCCGACGTGCTTGCCGCGTTCCGCGACCTGGCGGTCGAGCGAGGCCTCGTGCTCGTCCTCGACGAGACGTACCGCAACTTCCGACCGGCGAGCGAACCGGCGCACGACCTGTTCGGATGCGACGACTGGGCCGAGCACGTCGTGAGCCTTCACAGCTTCTCGAAGGATCTGGCGATTCCCGGTTACCGCGTCGGTGCCGTGGTTGCCGGCGAAGCGCTGCTCTACGAGACGCTCAAGTTCGTCGACTGCTTGCAGATCAGCGCGCCGCGCATCGGGCAGGAGGCGGTCGTCGCCGGATTGACCATGGCCCGGACATGGCGGCGCGAGCAGGCCGCTCGGATCGCTGCGACGCAACGTGCGTTCGAGCAGGTCATGGTCAACCGACCTGGCGGATTCGAGCTCGTTGCGGCCGGCGCGTTCTTCGGATGGGTCCGCCACCCGTTCGAGGCCCGGACCGACGAGATCGTGAAGCGGCTGGTGCTCGACCACGACGTGCTCGCGATCCCGGGTACGGCGTTCACCCCAGCCGACGGCGGATTCCTCCGGTTCAGCTTCGCGAACGTCGTCGACGACGAGGTGCACGAGCTCGGGCGTCGACTCGCCGAGCTCGGCTGACGCCGGCATGTCCGTCCGATCCACGACCGACCCTCGTTGGCGAGCAGTGCATGCTCGTCGTTCTGTGTGATCGTTCCGGCCATCGGCCGGCATTGTCCCGGCTTCTTCTCTGTCGGTTCGTTCCTCCTTCGGAGCTTCTGGGTGATCAGGAGCCGTCTCCGCGACCGGTTTGAGCCGGCCGCCCTGCGTCGATCGCTGCGACCTGGCGTTGGGTCGTCTCGTCCAGCCCGGTGAGAAGGCAGCCCGCTTCGATCGACCGGCTGGGCGTGTCCCGATCAGGCTGTCGGTGGCGGCTGAGACGCCGACGCCCATGGCGAGCGGTTGCCTGTCACAATCTGCGAGCGGTGCACGTCAAGATGGTGTGACGATGAGTTCCGCGACACTGTTCGAGGCCGAGCGACCCCGGCTCACGGCGATCGCCACCAGGATCCTCGGGTCGGCCGACGAGGCGGACGACGTGCTCCAGGAGGCGTGGCTCCGACTGTCGCGCACCGATCGCGATGAGATCGAGGTCGTGCCTGCGTGGCTCACCAGCGTCGTCACCCGGTTGTGCCTGGACCATCTTCGCAAACGCTGCACCAGGTCCCGCTCCGAGGCCGAGGCGCCGATCGATGCAGCGGCAATCGATCCGGCGGCTGACTCGCTGCGCGCGGAACGCGTCGGTGAGGCGATGTCCGTGGTGATGGACGCGCTCGCACCTGCCGAACGGGTGGCGTTCGTGCTGCACGACATCTTCGGCTACCCGTTCGACGAGATCAGCTCGTTCTTCGGGCGTTCGGAACCGGCGGTGCGTCAACTGGCGAGTCGAGCCAGGCGCAAGCTCCGTGGCGCCACGGAGTCGGCCGATGAACAGGCAACTCGCGCTGAGCATCGACGTGTTGTCGAGGCGTTCCTTGCCGCGGCGCGCGGTGGGGACCTGGCGGTCATGTTGTCGCTGCTTGCACCGGATGCGGTCATGCGTGCAGACGCGACCGGCATACGGATGGGCACCGAGCCGGTCTACGATGGCGCGAGCGCGGTGGCCGAACGGTTCAATGGGGCCAGAGGAGCGCTGCGGGTGACCATCGACGGCGACGTCGGTGCGGCCTGGATCGCCGCCGGCGAGGTCAAGGTCGCGTTCGCGTTCCATGTCGGCGCGGGCCTCATTCGCGAAGTCGAACTGATTGCCGACCCCGGCGTGCTGGCGACCATGCTCGTCGCGCGACGCGACTCTCCATCTCATGCGAAAGGAATCAGCACCCCGTGAAGCAGATGACATGCCGACAGCTCGGTGGGCCGTGCGACCTCGCCCACGAAGGTCAGACCGCCGACGACATCATCAAATCGCACGACGCCCATCTCAAGGAGATGGTCGCATCTGGCGACTCCGCCCACCAGCCCGCTCTTCAGGAGATGAAGGGCCGGTGGAAGCGACCCGTCTCGGGAATGCGTTGGTACAAGAACGCGAAGCGCGACTTCGCTGCCCTGCCCGAGATGGCCCCCGAGTAGCCCGCAGGTGGCCGGGTCTCGGCGGTGGGACGCCGTCTTGACCACGCGTGCGTCATCCATCACGACGACGATTCTGGTCATCGGCTTCTCCCGGCCGTGAGCGCGAGGGGACTCAGAACTTGCCGGAGTTGGCCCAGGTGTCCTTTGGCGCGATCTCTTCCATCACGTCCCAGTGCTCGACGATCTTGCCGCCGGACACCCGGAAGATGTCCATCACGGCCATTTCGGTGCCGCCCATGCCGACATGGGAGAGGGAGGCGACGAAGTCGCCGCAGCCGATCACCTTGTGGATCTCCAGGTAGGTCATCGTGATGCCCAGTTCGGCGAGCTGTGCGACGAAGGCTCCGAGGCCATCGAGGCCGTCGCCGACCTGGGGGTTGTGCTGGATGTACGTCTCGGTCGAGATGTAGTCGGTGAGCTTGTCGTCGTCACCGTCGCGCAACACGTCCTCGAGGAAACCGCGGACATGCGCCTTGTTCTGTTCGGTCTTGTCGAGGTCGGTCGGCTCGGTCGGCCCGTCGAGCTGGCTGTGACCGGACACAGACTGGTCGGTGAGCTCTGCGATGACGTCCCAGTGCTCGATCATCTTGGCGTCGTCGTCGGTCTCGAGGATGTCGGCCGTCACGTACTTGAACTCGCCGTCGTTCAGGCGCTGTTCGGCGTGGAGGAAGACGTACGAGCCGTCCTCGAAGCTGCGCACGATCTCGATGTGGCGCTGCGGGTTTCGCTTCACGAAGTCCTGGAAGAACTCGATGAAACCTTCTGGGCCGTCCTTGACTCCCGCCGAGTGTTGTGTGTACCGGCTCCCGACGTACTTGGTGATCGCCTCGGTGGCGTTCCCATCGCGAATCCCTTCGAGGTAGAGGCCCGTGGCGTTGTCGAGTCGTTGTCCCATGGTGTGTCGTTCGCTTTCTGTCGTTGCCGACGGTTCAGATCGATTCGTTCGTCGCTCCTATCGTCGGCCGATCCGCGACACCAAGCCAGGTGTAGATCAGACCGCGTCGTGTCCAAAGTGGACAACAGCCTTCCTATGGATCCGTGACCCTGGCCGCCGAGAAGCCCTTGTCCCGCAATGCGCTGCGGAACTCCGACGGTCGTTGCCCCGTCAACCTCGCGAAGTACTTGTCGAAGTTCGCCGCTTCCGTGAATCCCAACCGCCGAGCGACGACGCTGACCGGGAGATCGGTGTGCGCGAGCAGGCGTCGCGCCTCCAGCGTGATTCGCTGATCGACGACTCCCTTGGCGGTCAGACCGGTCGCACGGCGGCAGGCACGGTTGATGGTGCGCTCCGAGAAGCTGACGTCGGCCATGTACACGCGTGCGTCGCGACTACGGGTGACGTCGTCTTCGAGAGCGGAACGGAACGCCACGTACGGCTCGGGGAGCTCTGTCGTGCGGGCGTGCGCATCGGCGCGGTCGAACACTGCCGCCAAGGCTGAGAACAGACTGCCGAGGAGGCGGATCGACACGTGATCGGCCGCGAATCGGTGCTGTTCTCGCTGCAGACACGACACCACGTCGACCGCTGTCGCCATCGAATCCTTGCCAAGATCGCGGTACGAGGCGTGTCCCGGGAACCAGCTGTCGGGCGGACACAACTCGGGCCGGGCGATGACCGCAACAGCGTCCGCCGGCGCCGCGATCCCCCACTGCTGAACCTGGCCAGGACGCGCGAACACGACCCGATCCGCCATCAGTGGAATGGCCTCGAAGTCGACGACGTGCGAGCCGACGCCGTCTCGCACGATGAGCATCACACCGAGCGAGAGTCGCTGAACCTCGGTGATGTGAGCCGCGCCGATGCGCCCGATCAGCTCGGAGACGACGATCACCTCGACCGGGATGTCGCGATGAACCGCACCCGCGAAGTCGATCTGCCGCATCACCCGACGCTACGCCGCCGCGCCGCCTCCACGCTCGTTCGCAACGAACCGGCGGTGTCCGCAGGCGTACGGCGCGTTCAAACTCGACATTCGTGATGGAAGGCGTGGTCTCATCGTGAGCGAGACCCGTCGGCCCTTCCGGATGGCCGTGACGACCGGCTCGAACGTTTCCTGCGTGACGACCTCCGCGACGACCCGATCGCCCAAGACGCCCTTTGCCAGATGCCGCGGTAGACCTCGGGGAAGGCGCTGTCGTAGAACGTTGCGAACGTGTCGGCGGTAGCTGCCGGGCTCCTGGCGCCTGCAGTTTCACGCATTCTCCGTCTTCGTGCCACGAGCCGACGATCCGTCGCGTTTCGAAGAGTCTCCTGACGAGTTCGGACGTACCTGCGAGATGGTCGACCGAACGTGCCGTTCATGACCCTCGTCGACAAGGTGATGTCCCAAGAACCCTACGCCAGCGCACGCACGGTGTACTGGGTGGTCGACAACGGGTCATCACACAACGGGCAACGATCGATCGACCGGCTGATCGCGGCATGGCCGAACGCTCGGGTGGTGCATCTCCCGGTGCATGCCTCGTGGCTCAACCAGATCGAGATCGTGTTCTCGATCATCCAACGCAAAGTGATCAACCGGCCGACTTCGCCGACCTCGCCACCCTGGCGGATCGTCTCTGCCGCTTCGAGCATCGCTACAACCAGACCGCGCGTCCCTTCGACTGGCGATTCACCCGCGACGACCTCGCCAAGATGCTCCACCGCGTCGACACCACCCCGATCGAAGCCGCCACCGTGCTGGCCGCCTGAACGGCCCACAGCGGGCCAAGATGGGAGACCATGAAGGCGCCGCCCGCTTCGACCAAGCACAGCCTCACCGTCCGCCTCAACAACCACGCCCGAGACCGCTGGCCCGGCCTCGCCCGTGTCGACGTGCGGTTCCGGGCCAACTTCGCGTACGTCGACGGGCGCCACACCGACGGCACCACGATCAAGCTCTGCCGGCTCCGCTACAGCGCATCCGCCAACGCCTGGGGATTCGCCATCTACCGGGCCAGCCACGACGACTACCAAGACTCCTACCTCCCCAACGGCATGACCGCCGGCAGCCCCGAAGACGCTCTCGACTGCGCCTGCGGCCTCTATCTCAACGACCCCGCCGCCTGGCTCCCCGATACACCGACGAACTAACGCGCGGAACCACTAGCGAGTGGGGGGCGTCCATCGTGCTCCTTGGGGTGGATCGGTGATGGTTGACGTTGGCGTTGCCTGGCCTCCCCAGACGATGAGTTCGCTGCCGGTCCACACCGCGTTGGGTCCTTCGAGGCCGGCGAGGGGACCGATGTCGTCGCGTTTCCAGGTGCCGGTCGGGACGTGCACGGTCGCAGGCGGTTCGTCGGCTGAGAAGATGACGATCCAGTCACGAGCGGCCGCCACGCTGACGGTGTTGAAACGCTCGATCGGGATCCGGGTTTCGAACCACTGCCACGCATCGCCGTCTTGCACCGCGACCCCGACGGTCGGGCCGTTCGAGGCGACCGCTTCGACGACTGCGACCAGACCGGAGTCGGTCATCGTGAACACGCTGTCGCTGACGATTCCCGACGGCGACGTCGGTGAGGTGAGCGTGCGCCACGTCTGCTGCGACGGGTTGTACGCGATGCCACCGGCGGTGCCGGTCCAGATGACGATCTCGGTTCCGGTCCACACGACGTCAGACTCGAGCTGCGCGAGGCCGGCGACGACCGATGCCTGGTCATCGGTGCCTTCGAAGACGGGGCCGTAGGCCCACGTGTCGGTGCCCGGTTGGTAGCGGGCGATGGCAAGGTCCGGCTGTCCGGCCGGGTTGGTGCTGGTCGGCCCGATCCCCCAGACGGCGTCGTTGCTCGCAACCGTTGCTGCGAGGTACATGCCGTCGACATGCGGGAGGTCCGCCCACGTACCGGCGACAGGGTCGAAGCGGGTTCCTCCGCCCTTGGCGAGTGCATAGAGCTGGCCGTCGAAGTAGGCGCTGGTGAGTCCGGGATGGCCCCAGCCCGGAACCGCAAGGTTCCGCCACTGGTCGGTCGTCGGGTCGTAGGCCGCGCCGTCGCTGAATGCAAACCCGCGACTGACGCTCGAACCCGCCCAGAACACTGCTTCGGTTCCTGTCCATGCCGACACCGCATACGGTCGAGCGTCGATCGGGGCATCGGTCATGGCTGACCACACACCAAAGCTCGCGGGTGCGGAGTCACTGTCGCTGAGTCCCGCATCGTGGTCGGGAGCCGGGTCACGCAACGAACTGATCGCGACGACACCCGCAACGACCACGACAACTGCGGCCGCGACCGTGCCAACCACCGCAAATGTCGAACCTCGCTCTTTCCGAGTGCGGACGATCGCCGACGAAGCGTCGTCGGAGCTGACCGTGCCGTCCGATCGAGTGGGTGTTCCGACGAGCGCATCCACGAGCTCCGACAGATCTCGACGCAGACGATCCTCAAGGTCGGTCATGACAGCTCCTTCCGCAACACGGACAAGGCTCGCCGACGCAGCGATCGAACAGTTGACGGTCGGACGTCCATCAACTCAGCGATGTCGTGGTCGGGCACGTCAACGAAGTACCGCAGCACGATGACGGCGCGTTGACGCTCCGACAGACGGCCGAGCGCTTCTCGCAGTTCGACGAGTCGGGTCGGGAGAACTTCAAAGGTCGGTTCGAGACGCCCACGTTGAAACCGTTCCTCGACCGAACGGTGGCGGAGCGCCGCCGAGCATCCGTTGACCACCGTCGTGCGCAGATAGGCCCCGGGCCGCTCGATTCCGTCCCAGTGCTCCCGAACAGCGATGAACGACTCCTGCACGATCTCCTCAGCCATCTCGGCCGAATCCACGAGCAGGGTCGCCATGCGGACCATGCCGTCGCGTTCGACCGCGAACAACTCGGCCAGGCGGGCGTCAGCATCCGGCACCGGACCCGACTCAGAGCGCGGGAACGTTCCCATCTACATCAACGATGCGCACCGGTCGGAGAATGTTGCACCGAGTGGCGATCCAACCCTGGCTGAGCCCGGTTCGGGCATGCTCCGTCACCACGTGGCAACGATGGCAAGGCAGCAACGACTGAACCCATCGAAGCTGACACCTCGGCCATTCCGGCCTCGCGGTGCCCGGAACGAACGTGCCCGAACTCCGACAGCATCCTCGGTTGGTGGGCATTGATCAGTTGCGGACGAGAACGTCTGGACGCGAGGTGTGCACCGGCATCTTTCCGTTCTCGTCGGGCAGTTGATGGCGCCGAGGCTCTCGTGCTGCCTCACCCGAGGTGGGCACACTCAGTCCCAGCGGAAGAACCACAATGCCGGGCCACCGGCGGTGACGGAGTAGATGGCCAGGACGGCAAGATCGGCAGCGTTCCACCCGAACCCGAACCAGGGGTCCTGTACGGCGGTCACGAGGTGGGCGAGCGGCAGCACGCCCCCGAAGTCGCGAAGTCCACCGGGCAGAACGGCGCGCGGTGGCGCGGTGCCGGAGATCAGCCACATCGCGAAGAACAGCATGAGGCCGATGCCTTGCGCCGAGCGACTGCTCCGGATCACCGCCGCCAGTAGCAGCCCGATCGCTCCGAAGGCCGCTGTTCCGAACAGGAGCGCGACAACCACCCCGATCACGTCCTCGGGCAGCGACGCGTCGTAGGAGAGCCACGCCACGAAGCCCATCACCACGGCTCCGGCGACGAAGGTCAACAGCGCGAGCGTGAGTTGGGCGCTGACGAGAGTCCAGGCCGCGACGGACGAAGCACGAAAGCGCCGAAGGATCCCTCGTTCGCGGTAGCCGACGAGGTTGATCGGAAGCGTCATCAGGCCGAGCGCAGCGATGATCACGGCGACGGACGCAGCCGTGTAGTAGTTGGCCGGTGTCACGCCGCGCCACACGAGCATGCCGTTCTCGACGTCCTGTGCGTCAGCCTGGTCGTTCCCGAACACGGCCGAGAGCAGCGCCATCATCATGAGCGGGAAGGCGAGCACGAAGACGATCGAGAACGGTTCCCGGCGGAACAGCCGGAACTCGGCACGTGTCATGGCGAGGTAGCCGCGCATCACGATCAGTCCCGGATCTTTCGCCCGGTGAGTGCCAAGAACGCGTCCTCGACCGTCGGGCGGTCGACTCGCAGGTCGAGCGGGACGATCCCGTGAGCGACGAGCTCGGACGCGACGAGCGCCAACAGCGGACCCGTACCTCGGATCTCGACTGCGTCGCCCTGGCGCGTCAGAGATTCGACCACGTCGAGCCCGTTGACCCATCCGAGGTCGGGCTCTGGCGTCGTGAAACGCACCACGGACGCCAGCCCCAGCCCGTCGATCAACCCCTGCGGAGTGTCGACGGCGATGACCCTCCCGTCGTCAACGACAGCGACACGGTCACAGAGGTGCTCCGCCTCGTCCATGAAGTGCGTCACGAGCACGACCGTGGTGCCATCGTGCCGGATCTCTCGGATCAGGTCCCATGTCGCTCGTCGCGCCTGAGGATCCAGCCCCTGAGTGAGTTCATCAAGGAAGACCAGCTCGGGGGAGTTGACGAACGCCAGCGCGATGAAGAGCCGTTGGCGTTGCCCCCCCGACAGACTGTCGAAGGCCTGATCGCGCTGCTCCTCCAACCGCCATCGAGCGAGGAGATCACCGCGGTCGACCGGGCTGCGGGCGAACGACGCGAACAGTTCCAAGGATTCGGCGACTCTGAGCCGACCGGGCAGCGCCGAATCCTGAAGCTGTGAGCCGATCCGCTGCCGAAGCTCCGGTCCCTGGGTCGTCGGATCGAGCCCGAGCACGCGAATCACCCCGCCGTCCGTACTCCGCAGGCCCTGCACGCACTCCACGGTCGTCGTCTTGCCGGCGCCGTTCGGCCCGAGAATGCCAAAGATCTCGCCGCTCTCCACGCTCAACGACACGTCGGCGACCGCAACCTTGCGACCGTACGTCTTGCGCAGGTGATCCACCGTGATCATGGCTGCCAAGGGCGAACCTCCAGATGGTCGACGCCGTCGACAGACATGGCATGCCTCTCGACGGCGAGCTTCGCTCAGCAAAGCAACGACCCACTATTAGCACACGAGCGTCTTCGCCCGACTTCGTCGTGAACCGCGTGCTCATCGGCTGACATCTTCCCGGACTCGACAGCGACGGGGGGAAGAACCGGTCGCGAGACCCGAACCTCCCGGGACGTTCTCCCGAAGGTGAGAGCCCTACTGCACCCGTGATTTCCGAGCGTTCGCTTGGGTAGTACTCGGAGCGGAGGCATCGAGCGGACGAGATTCGGGGGACTTGTAGCGAATCCAGATTTCTGCTTCCGTCGTCCAGGTCGTTCTCTCGAGATCGAGTGAGCGAACCGGCCTGGCCACGTTCGAGGGCGCAGGAGATCGGAGAGGACTCATTGACAAACCAGGACCACGCCGCCGAGGAGATGACCGTGGTTGCCGACAACACCGCGTACGTCCCCGTGACATTCGACCGATGCGACCACATCGAGGGGCCCTTCTACCACGGGACGAAGTCCACGTTCGAGGTCGGCGACCAGCTGGTGCCGGGGCATGTCTCCAACTTCCACGAGGGCCGTACCTCCAACAACGTCTACTTCTCCGCTCTTGTGGAAACTGCTGTCTGGGGAGCGGAGTTGGCCACAGCTCTCGCAGGCAGCGGTGAGCGCGGGCACATCTACATCGTCGAGCCCATTGGCCCGTTCGAGGACGACCCCAACGTGACGAACAAGAAGTTCCCCGGCAACATCACGCAGTCCTACCGAACCCGCCATCCGATGCTGATAGTCGGCGAGGTGCAGACCTGGGAAGCCCACGCCCCAGAGGTACTGAACCGAATGCTGGACAACATCGCGCGACTCCGCGAGCAGGGCCTGGACGTCATCGAGGACTAGCAGCAGCGATGGGGCTGGTCTCCGTTGATGCGGTCTCCGTTGGTGCGTGGTGCGTGGTGCGTGGTGCGTGGTGCGACAGCTGTCGGAATGCCGGTCACCAGGAGGAGGGTGTGCGGTGCCAACTCGGAGCTTTCCTGCTCGGTGGGAAGACTCTGGGCGTGATTCTCGTCGCGGTCAGGGTGTGCCGATGGCACGCCGCTCAACGACGACTTCCACCTCGATGACAACGAGACCGGTGTGAACGAGTCGGCGGCGCTCGTGTCGAGCGGGAAGAAGGAGGCGACTGCCTCGTGGCTCTGCGAGTACGAGGGCGACGGGAAGGGTGCCCCCGTGCAAGGGGAGCCGAGCGTCGTGACCGACTGGGCGGGCTCGCCACTCTGTGTCATCGAAACGACGAAGGTCGAGGTTCAGGCGTTCGAGGATGTCAAACGAGGATTTCGCCGCGGGTCGAAGGTGAAGGCGATGGCTCGCTGCGACATTGGCGGGCCGAGCACCAGTGTCGGTGACGTTCGAGACCTGCACGCTTGTGCCGCGTCGCCACTGACCGGTCTACAAGCGTCGTCGACAACGAGGCATCCATTGCCTGCGTGCCTGAGCCTCGGGCGCGAACCGTCGGCACGCCCGCCCGGAGGTCGTCTGCGAGCGATTCCCGGTTCTCTTTCGCACGATCTGATCGCCGCCGTCGGAGCGAGAACGGCGCAAGCGCAGACGAGAGTCAACCGTGCGTATCCGCGCGCTGCCGGTGCCGAGACGCCTCGTCGGGTCGGTTTCGAACACCCTCTTTGATCATCGCTGCACTCGATCAGGTCGGCCAACCCATACCCCCAGCCCATACCTGCAGCAATACCCCCAGCCCATACCTGCAGCCAAACCGCCGGCGTTCAAGTCGCCGAGCCTGCTGCCGCGGAGCTGTCGTCGCTCGCTGGGATCAGCGGCGCGAGGGTGTGGTCGAGGAACTCGACGACGCGTCGTTCCCATTCGTCTCGCTGGGTCCGAAAGGCGCTCGTGTGGGTGGCGTCTGGGACGATCCAGACGCCGACATGATCTGGAGCTGCGGTCCGGAACACGTTGGTAGCGGCGATCTCCTGTTTCGCGGTTCCGGCGGCGATCAGGAGGGCGCGCTGGTCGTCGTCGAACGTGCCCAGCGACTCGCGGAGTGGTGTGGGCTGGTCGGCGGCCGTCATGACCGAAGCGGCGTGTCTGGATACCCAGTCGACGTACCGGGTGAGGAGACCACTCACGCCACGTGCGGGTCGCCTTCGTCACGGGCTCCGCGGGCGGTCGCTCCTTCGCTGACGACGGCGCGGAGTCGTGCGTCGATGCCGGCGGCGGCGATCGCTTGTTCCCCACCGACCGACATCCCGATCGCACCGATGCGTCCGCCGACCACGTCGGGACGGCGAGCGAGGTAGTCGATGCCGGCGGTGACGTCGATCTCGCCCCACCAGCCCCACAACATCGCGTCGCCCTGACTCTCGCCTTGACCGCGAGCGTTCAGCAGCAGCACCCCGTACCCGTGCCGGGCGAGCACGGCTGCGATGTCGACTTCGTGTTGACTGATGCCGGAGATGCCCCCGAGGACGATGATGGCGGCGCCGTTGGTCGATGCGATGTACCGACCGTCGAGGCGAACATCGTCGGTGGTGATCGTTTCCACGTCGTCGTAGGACAGCCCGCGTTCGGCTGGTGTCACCGTCGTGGCAGCGAACGGCGGGGCGTTGGTGACGAAGACGGCCAGCGTGAGCGGCAGGACGACGAGTAAGAGCGTCGCGAGACCGATCGGCAGTGCGAGCAGCTTCCACCATCGGCGGAGCATTCTGATCAGGCGGTACGAACCGACTGTGACGAGCGTCAGACCGCCGAGCAGCGTGAGCAGACCGGCGATGGCTGCCGCGGACCACGGAACGTTGACGAGGTGGCCGGCACCGATGCCGAGGCCGGCGATCATGCCGGCGAGACCGAGACCGAGAACGGCGACCGCGGATGCCTTGGGGCCGGCTCGCCCCTGCGCGAGCAGAGAGCTGGTGCCGACGAGGAGCACGACGACGCCTCGGATGGTCGGCCATGGTGCTGGTCCGTCCACTCCCACGAGCACCGCGAACGCCGTGATCGTCGCAGCCGACACGATCTCCGTCGTCGCCGGTCGGCGAGCTCCCGATGCCTCCGGGCGACGAGCGCCGTCGGTGTTCCCCACCGGTCGGTGGCGTAGACCGTGTCCGGGTAGGTCTGAACGGCCGCGGGGTTCGTCCGGGCGCGCTGTGGACGACTCATCGATCGTGGGGTGGAAATCAGCGTCGGGTGCGGCGGTCATGATCCGCTCGGTTCTTCGTCGTGGGCGGTGGTGCCCGACGAGTCCGACGGGTCCGACGACGGGTGCGGCAACGACGTGTCGAAGAAGGCGACGACCAGTCGTTCGTGCTCCCCGAGGCGCTCGGTGAGTCCGCCGACGTGGGCGCGGTCGGGAATCTCCCAGAGCGTGGCGTCGGCAGCGGCGGCTTCGTAGTAGTCGGGGTTGAACCATCCGCCTCCCTGGCCGGGCGACGTCCAGACGAGCAGCAGCGGACGAGGTGCGATCTCGGCGACCAGACGGTCGAGACGTGGGAGCGGGGCCGAGTCGGAGAATTCGGCAACCGCCGTCGTCAGCGTCGCTGACACGGGGACTTGGATGATGGCGTCGGGGAACGGAATGCGGAGGCCCTCGCGGATCGAGCGGGGGTCGGCACCCTCGGAGACGACGGCGGCGAGTCGGTGGTAGCGAGCGCCGGCCCGGATCGATCGGCGCGGACGATCGCGGCCGATCGCGAGTTCCGATCCGGTCGGGCTGTGCGGGGTCAGGGCCCTCACGTCGAGACCTCCGCCGCCTGGGGCCGAGGAACCGGAAGTGACCGGCGGATCGGCGAGGAGAGGGGTGTGATCGGCGTCCGCCCCAGTCGGCCCGCGAGGGAGCGTCCGACGGAGGCGACCGCTACGCCGATGATGCCGTCGATGATGTAGTGGTTGCCGGTCAGCACGACGGCTGTGAACATCAGCAGGGGCGACAGCAGTGCGATGCGCCGCAGCCAACGCCTCGACGTCTGACCCGACACGATCACACCGACCAGGAAGTTCCAGCCGACATGCAGGCTGGGAAGTGCGGCGTACTTGTTGACGAGCGCTGGCGGTTGCAGCACACGGTACGAGTTGGAGTGTTCGGTGACGGTGTCGACGAAGCCGAGGTCGGCGAGACGGGGTGGTGCCACTGGATAGGTGGCGAACACCGCGAGGCCGATCGCGCCGGAGATGAACATGGCGTTGCGGAGCAGTCGATAGGTGTCGCGCTGCTCGCGGTGCAACCAGACGAGGGTGGCGACGATCACGGGCCAGTGGCCCCAGATGTAGATCCAGTTCATCACGGTGACGATGGCGTGGTGGTCGACCGTCCTGTGCTGGAGCCAGGCCTCGGCATCGAACCCGAGGTGGCGCTCGAACGTCACCACGCTGCGGGCGTGTGCGACAGCGGTGTCGCGGCCGGCCTCGGTGAAGCCGCGCACCCCGAAGTAGGTGAGCGCCGCCGTGAGCACGAGGAGCAGCTGAGCGACCGGCTCGCCGATCCAGCGCGCGGCGCGCCGGATCGGACGTTCGACCGGTCGTGCCGACGCCGGGCGAATCGAGTGTCGGGCCGCGGGGGCAACGAGATCCGTCGGCTCGCTGATGGATTGCGTGGGGGCGCTGTTGTTGTGGACCCTGATGTGGGACATGGCTGACTCGCCTTCTCGTGTGAAATGGCAGAGGCGTCACCCGACCGACGCCGGGCGCTGTGGACGAAGTGGTCATCGTTCCGTCGTGGGGTCCGTGTGTCGGACCCCACGACGGGACGGGGGCTACGTCGTGACGAGGGCGTCGAGGACGTCGAGGCGGGCCGCGCGTCCGGCTGGGCCGATGGCAGCGACCGCACCGGCGAGACACGCGATCACGGTGACGACCGCCAGGTTGCCGACGGGGACGACGAAGTGGTCGATGCCCTGGTCCTCGAGCGCACGGACCACGGCCCAGCCGAAGAACGAGCCGATTCCGAGGCCGAGGACCGTGCCGAACAGGGCGATCATGATCGACTCCCAACGAACGATCGATCGCAGCTGCGGCCTGGTCATGCCGACCGCTCGCAGGAGGCCGAGCTCGCGGGTGCGTTCGTGGATCGACAGCGCCAGGGTGTTGGCGATCCCGAGCAGTGCGATGATGACGGCGAGTCCGAGCAGGGCGTAGATGACGCCCAGAATCATGTCGAGCTCGGCGTTGACGTCGTCCATGAACTCGGCCTTGTCGAGGACCTTCGTGCTGGGGTAGCCGTCGGCCAGCGTTCGAACCGTGGCGTCGTCGCCGACCGCGTAGATCCGGTAGTCGAGCTGCCCGGGCAGGTACTGGTCGATCGCGGCGACGTCGACGAAGTACGAACCCAGCCACTCGGCGGCGTTGTCGTAGGTGGCTCGCACGACGAAGCGCTGCGCGCCGGTCGCCATCGTGACGTCGACCTGAGTGCCGATCTGCCAGTCGTGGTCGGCGGCGTATCGTGCGTCGACCGCGAGACCGTCGACACCGAGCGCTGCGACGTCGCCGTGGACGTCGCCGAGGTCGAAGATCCGGCCAATGGTGGAGCCGGTGAAGCTGTAGAGGATGGCGTCGGAGCCACCGACCACCACCGGTGCTGCCCTGCTCTCGCTGACGACCGACACCTCGGAGTCGGCGCTCATCACGTCGGCCAGGTCGGGGCTGAAGCCACCGCGCCCTTCCCACGCGCCGGAGTCGACGATGTGGGTGCCGGTGAAGGTGTCCTCCAGCGAGCTGCTGAACGACGATGTGAGCGACGAAGCGAGGACGGCGATGAACGCCACCAGCGCGACACCGATCATCAGTGACGAGGCCGTGCGTGCTGTGCGCTTCGGGTCGCGTCGGGCGTTGCGGACCGCCATGTCGCCCGTGACGCCGCGCCGGCCGACGACGACACCGAAGGCGCCGATCACGGGGCGGGCGAGGACAGGGCCGAGAACGGCGACACCTCCGAGCGTGACGAAGGCCCCGAGGCCGACGAGCTGGATCGTTCCGTTGGCGAGACCAGCCAGCAGTGTCCCACAACCGGCGGCGGTGAGGATGCTGCCGATCACGGCCCGACGCTTGGATGCGCCGGTGCGGTCGACCGCGAGCTCGCGAAGCGCGGCGATCGGTGGGACCTTGCCGGCCCGGCGGGCCGGCATCCACGCTGAGACCATCGTGATCGAGATCCCGACGAACACCGAGAGCGCCATCGAGTTCGGGCTGATCACCATCGGGCCGTCGGGAAGGGAGAGCCCGAGCCCGGCGAACAGCGCCTTGAGACCGGCCGCGAGACCGATACCGGCCGCGAGGCCGGACGCCGCACCGGCGACACCGACCGCGACCGCCTCGGTCATGACCGACCAGAGCACCTGCCGCCGGCTCGCGCCGAGCGCTCGCACCATCGCCAGCTGCTGGGTGCGCTGAGCGACGGTGATCGAGAAGGTGTTGTTGATCATGAACGCGCCGACGAACACGGCGACGAATGCAAACACCAGCAAGAAGACCTTGAACGGCCCGAGTGAGCTGTGGAACGCAGCCTGGTCGTCGGCCACGAGTGTGGCGCCGCTGACGACCTCGAGGTCCGGCGAGGCCGACGCAAGGCGGTCGACGATCTCCTGCTGGGTGACCCCGTCGACTGCGTCGACGACGACGCCGTCGATCTGGCCGGGCGCGGACAGGTACTGCTGCGCAGCGGTGTCGGTGAAGAGGACGGCCGTCGCACCCGCCAGCGAGTCGGCCGTACCGAACGTGGCGATGCCAGCGATCCTGAACTCGCTCGGGGGCTGCTGGGTGAGCACGGCGACGCGGTCACCGACATGGAAGCCGTTGGCGTCGGCGGTCCCCCGGTCGATCACGATCTCGTCATCGGCTCCGGGCGGCCGGCCCTCCGCGAGGCGGAACGGGTTGAGCGACGGTACGTCGATCCAGTTGAACCCGAACACGGGTGCCTGTTCCTGGTCGCCGACTGCATCACCGTCGGCGTCCACGAGTTGGGCGTAGCCGGTCACCTGGACCGCGGCGTGGTCGACGCCCGGCACGTGGCGGACGGTGTCGATGACGTCGGCGTCCATCCGGGTTCCGACCTGTCCGTAGGCGACGTCGACATCGGATGGTGCCCGTACCATCGCGTCGACGCCGGCGCGGGCGTCTTCGAGGACGTTGTCGCCGGCGGCCAGCATGGTGTCGGTGAAGACGAGGGTGCCCGCCATCAGGCAGACACCGAGGAGCACCGCGAAGACGGTGCTGAGCATCCGTCGCTTGCGGGCGACGAGCTCTTTGAGTGTGAGTTCGAACATGATCAGCCTCCGATGGTGCGCATCTGGTTGAGGACGGAATCCGGGGTGGGTTCGTCGATGTCGGCGACGATCCGGCCGTCCGCGAGGAAGACCGCCCGGTCGGCGTACGAGGCGGCGACGGGGTCGTGGGTGACCATCACGATCGTCTGGCCGAACTCGCGCACTGCGGCCCGCATGAACGACAGCACTTCGCTGCTGCTCTGCGAATCGAGGTTGCCGGTCGGTTCGTCGGCGAAGATGATCTGTGGTCGTGCGGCGAGCGCCCTGGCGACGGCGACGCGTTGCTGCTGGCCGCCCGAGAGCTCGGACGGCCGGTGGCGGAGTCGCGGACGGAGGCCGACGGTGTCGACGACGTGGTCGAACCAGGCCCGGTCGACCTTGCGGCCGGCGAGCTTGGCGGGGAGCACGATGTTCTCCTCGGCGGTCAGCGTCGGCACCAGGTTGAAGGCCTGGAAGATGAAACCGATCCGATCGCGCCGTAGTTCGGTGAGCTTGCGGTCGTCGAGTCGCGAGATGTCGGTGTCGCCGATGTGGGCGGATCCGGCAGTCAGGGTGTCGAGCCCGGCGATGCAGTGCATGAGCGTCGACTTGCCTGAGCCCGATGGGCCCATGATCGCAGTGAAGCGGCCGGTCGCGAATCGGACCGAGACGCCGGCAAGTGCGTGCACAGCCTGGTCGCCGGTGCCGTAGGTCTTGACGGCGTCGGCGACCTGCGCTGCGGTCGGGTAGGGCGTCGGGTCGGTCCGACCGGTGTCGTGCGGGTTCGGGATCGTGAGTGAGGTCATGTGAATCGTCTCCGTGTCGGAAGGGTTGATTGCCCGATCGCCGGATCGGGTTCGGCCGGGTATCGGATGGCTCGAACGATGCGCCGGCCTGGGACACCCCGACATCGGTGGCGCGCCCTGACCCTGACCCTGAGTTCCCGCGATGGACGGCGACGACCACCCTGAGACGACCCCGAGACGGTCGCTCGGTGATGTACGAGAGTGGAGGTCACCAACGAGATCGGTGATCCGAGCGATGCACCCCGCCCGACAGAGGTGGGCGTTTCCCCTGATCAGGGTGGCGTGTCACGGCTCGGTGCCGAGATCGGGGTCGCACCCCGATGTCGCGGGCGCGTGCTCGGCGCACGATGGGTGATGTATCCACCGACCGCTCGCCGGACGCAGCGTCGAGCCGGCGGGGGGCCGGAGGTGCCCCAGAAGTTCCGACCGACGATCGGTCCCACCACCGAGGAGAAGCCATCATGAACCACCCCGACAATCAACTGATGATCGCTCGCGACATCCAGCGCGACCGCCTGCAGCGGGCGGAGCAGTATCGGCTCGCCCGCACGGCTCGAGCCGCACGGCGCCGGCGGCCGACATGGTCGACCCGCACACACCGCGTGAGCTCCTGGTCGGGCCAGCTCGAAGCGTGCTGATCCGACGACCATCGTGGCGGGTCGACATCGGGGCACCACCTGGAATCAGGGTGGAACCCCGATGTCGACCTTCGTCGCGTTCGTCAGGATGCCGACATGAACCACTACTTGCTGTACCACCGCCACGCGTCGAGCGACTGTGCCGCTTCGTTCGCAGCGTGGAATGCGTTCGCGAGCGATCTTCGCGGCGCCGAGGCGATGTCGACGTGCGCCTTCGGTGCACATGAGATCTGGTGGTGGGCCGATGCGGCCGACGTGCGTGCGGCCCTGACCCTGCTGCCCGGTTACGTCGCCGAACGCACGCTCGCGATTCGGGTCGAAGCGGTGACCGTCTCCTGAGGTCGGCACTGGCGCGGGCGGCACCACGTCGGTAGTGTCAGTACGCCTTCGGGTTCGACCGAACCGGGACAGGAGGCCGTGGTGGCCCGACAACGCGCGGAGCTGGCGAGTCGACTCGTAGGTCGAGACGCGGAACTCGCAGTGCTCCGAGCGGCGCTCGACGATGCGATCGGCGGCCACTGTCGATTCGTCGTCGTGTCCGGCGAAGCGGGCATCGGCAAGTCATGGCTGCTCCAGGGACTCGCCGACAAGGCTCGCGCCGCCGACTGTCTGACCCTGACGGGACGGGCCGCGGAGTTCGAGGCCGACGTCCCGTTCGCGGTCCTGATCGACGCGATCGACAGCTACCTCCGCACGCTCGCACCGCCGGATGTCGACCGGCTGTGGGCCGATCGGCTCGGCGCGCTGGCGGCGGTGTTCCCGGCGCTGGAGGGGCTCGGTCCGGCCGTCGACATCCCCGTCAACTCCGGCGAGCGGTTCCGGGTCCATCGCGCCGTGAGCGATCTCATCGAGCGCCTCGCTGCCCGCCAACCGGTGGTCCTCGTGCTCGACGACCTGCAGTGGGCCGACGCCGCGTCGCTCGAGCTGGCGGCGTACCTCACGCGGCGGCCTCCCGACGGCGCCGTGCTGATCGCGTTCGGTGTGCGGAGCGGGGTGACCGCCGAGCACGCGCGGCGATCGTTGGCCAGCATCGAGACCGCCGACGGCGTGCTGTCGATTCCTGTACCGCCGCTCGACCGAGGGGCGCTCAGCCAACTCGTCGGGAGCCAGGACACGGACGACGCCGCTCGATGGTACGAGCTCACGAGGGGCAACCCGTTCTTCGCGCTGCAGTTGGCTCGCGCCGGTGTCAGCCCGAGTGACGAGTTCGATCTCGACGATGTCCCGAACGCCGTCCAGACCGCGATCCGAGTCGAGTTCGATACCTTGCCGCCGATCGCGAACGAGGTCGCCGCCGCGGCGGCGGTCATCGGTGACCCGTTCGATCTCGACCTGGTGATGGGCGCCAGCGAGTTGACCGAGGACGAGGTACTCGACGGGTTGGACCACCTCAGCCTCGGCGGCATCGTTCGCCCGACGGCGACGCCGCGAATCTTCGAGTTCCGACACCCGCTCGTGCGCTCGGCGATCTATCAGGTGACGCCACCGGGTACACGCATCGCCCGCCATCGTCTCATCGCCGAGCACCTCCGACAGCGCGGTGCCGGCCCTGTCGAACGGGCGCGCCACGTCGAGCATTCGGCGCACCACGGCGACGAGACCGCGATCGATGTGCTCGGACGGGCGGCCGAATCGGTCATCGCGCAGGCACCGCTGAGCGCCGCACGGTGGTTGACGACGGCCCTGTCGCTGCTCCCGGCCGCCGAATCGCCGCGTCGTCGGATCCGCCTGCTCGGGCACCTTGCGAACGCGCACGCTGCGGTCGGCGATCTTGCGAGCGGTCTCGTCGCGCTCCGTCGCAGCCTGTCGATCGTGCCACCGGACGATCATCGTGCGCTGGCCAACGTCGCGATCGCGTGCTCGGAAGGTGAGCGGCTGCTCGGCCAGCCCAAAGTCGCTGCCGACACCTTGCGCACGGCGTACGAGCGGATTCCCGATCGGAACTCGGCCGAGGCCGCCCGGCTCGCCGTTGCTCGATCCGCGAACGCGTTGTACCTGGGCGCCTACGACGACACGCTGAAGTGGGCCGACGAGGCCGTACGGGCGGCCGAACGACTCGACGACGACGCTCTCGTCGTCGCAGCCCATTCGGCCCGACTCGCCGGCGCGGCCTTCTCGGGCAGGATCTCAGGCGCCCGAGAGCTGCAGTCGACGCTCAAGCCGCTGCTCGAAGCGCTCGACGACGACGCGATCGGCCGCCAACTCGACGTGCTCGGCGCCCTCGGGAGCGGCGAGCTGTACCTCGACCTCTACCACGACGCCTACGCGCACGCCACCCGAGGTCTCGCAATCGCACGGCGGACCGGACAAACCCACCTGATGCCGATCTTCACGCCGACCGCCGGCACCTCGGCGTGGATGATCGGCGAGATCGACAGCGCGATCGAGATCCTCGACGACGCCATCGAAGCTGCGAGATCGCTCGACAACGATGCGGTGCTCGCCTGGCATCTGTTCAACCGTTCGCTGCCCGAGATCGTGCTCGGCGATCTCGACCAGGCGATGCTACTCAGCGAGGAGAGCTGGGCGCTGGCGGAACCGCTGCCACCAGGTTTGATCCGGGGCCTGTCGGCTGCCGTGCGCGCCAGCGCGCTGCACGGGATCGGACAACCCGCCGCGGCGATCGAGCTGCTGTACGGCAACGCCGGCGGCCCCGACATCGCGTTGATCGGTGGCGGGTGGCGTGGCGTCTGGTACGAGATCGCGGTCCACTGCCACCTCGACCTCGGCGACAACGAAGCTGCGCTGGCCGCGGTCAAGCGAGCTCGTGCCCTCGCCGAAGCGGTTCCGGTCGATCTCGCAGCCATGACCGCCGATCGGTCGGAGGCTGCGACAGCGATGGCGGCGGGTGACGCCGATCGGGCGGTCGCGCTGCTCCACTCGGCGCTGGCACGCGCCGAGTCGATCCGCTCGCCCGTGTACGTAGCGTGGTGCCGGGAGCTGCTCGGCCTCGCGCTCGATGCGACGGGAGACCGCGAGGCCGCCGCGCGGGAGTTGGCGATCGCGTCGGAGATGTCCGATGCGCTGGGTGCAATCCGCCACCGCGATCGCATCGATGCCGATCTCCGGAGACTGGGCCGCACCGTTCACCGCCGAACGCGCCCGGGTGCCCACGGGCCCGGCGGCGTCGAGGCTCTGACCGGACGCGAGCTGGAGGTCGCCGAGCTGATCCGCTCGCATGCGACGAACCGGGAGATCGCGAACCAGCTGTTCCTCAGCCTGAAGACCGTCGAGACCCACATCCGCAACATCTTCAACAAGCTCGGCGTCACCTCGCGAGGCGAGATCGCCCGCACGCTCACGGCCCATTCGGGGTGACTCGCACCCAAGGACGTAGAGCTCGGCTCGGCCGACTCGCACAAGAAGTACAACGACCATTGCGACCACGTCGTGACCCGCTCCGGGTTCTGTTCAAGGTTGCACCCCGATGTGGGGCGTGGGTTCGGCCACGCAGCGACCGGGCCGCGACGCAGGCGTGCTCATTCCTCTTCGGTGAGCAAACGCGGAACGTGACTGTCGGTACGCGGCGCATTCAGCATCGGCCTGCAGACACGAAGAGGCTTCGCCATGCGGCGCCTCGGGTCCTCCGAAGATTCTCGATGGCTGGCCGAGTCATTCGACGGGCGAGCGGCGACAACCGCCAGTTGACGCCTCTGCCAGCGGATCAGCCTGTGAGTTCCACCGCGAACATGGCGGTGTGGTGCAGTTGATACATCGCAAGCGCCAGCGTGGAGGTGAGCACTGTTGTCGTGATCGCGCGGCTGGATGCGCCTGGTCGTTCGACGGGTCCGAGCATCGCCTGGGCTCGCGCTGCGATCCCGTGCTCCGCGATCCCGAGTGACGCTTGCGGGTTGGCCCCAGCGAGTGCGACCTTGGCGATGGTGCGGGCGGCCACATCGCGTGCGGCTCCGGTGTGGACGAGCGCTTCTTCGTCAGCCCAACGTTCAAGCTGGAACTCGAGCCGCCTCGTCGCTCCGGCGATCGGCGGGACGAAGGCTGCGGCCAAGAGGCCCAGCAGCTTGAAGCGGTCGTGACGGTGACGTGCGTGGGCGCGTTCGTGGGCGACGACGAACCCGAACTCCTCGGCGTCGAGGGTTGTGCGGAGTCCTTCGGAGATGGCGATCGTTCCGGCTGGTCCCGGCAGCGTGTAGGCAAACACCTCGCTGGTGTCGATGTGAACGATCGGATCGGTGTCTGTGGTTCGGATGCGTCGATGGTGTAGGAGAACCCGGGCCACGCGAACGGCGCCCGAAACGGCCATGCCGAGCGAGGCGAATCCGATCCCGGCACCGACCGGTCGATGGTCGGGCAGGATGTGCGTCGACCAGTCGGTGATCGGGTTGACGATGCCGGCGTGCGCGAGGCCGCTCAGCCCGATCAACCAGAGCGTCGGGATCGCAGCAATTCCGACGGCGGTGATCAGGACGGCGTGGCACCGGGCGGCGGCCGCCGGGCGCAGCCGGCCGAGCCGACGACTGCCGGTCAACGCCACGACGAGGGCCGCGATCAGCGGAAGTGCGACGAAACCGTTCATCTGGTGCTCTCCAGGATGGCCGCGAGTTGGGCTGCGTCAGCGGGATCGAGAACTCGTGCGAAGCCGACGAGCGCGGATCGGCGATCGGACGCGGATTCGAGCACGGTGCGGAGTCGTTGAGCGGTCAGGTCGGCTTCGCTGCTGACCGGCGAGTACGCGTACGCGCGACCTGTGCGTCGACGCGTGACCAGTCCCTTGTCGCAGAGCCTCGCCAGCACGGTGGCGATGCTGGTGTAGGCGAGTTCGGTCACCATCACGTCGATGACCTCGCTCGGCGACGCGGGCCGGTCGAACGTCCAGAGTGCTCGCAGGACCTCGGTTTCGAGTTCGCCGTCGGCTCGTCGTCTCATGGTGTCGTGGGCGCCTCTTCTGGTTGACCGATCTGGCTGTCGATCGCGTGCGGGCACACGACGGAGATCGAGAGTACCGAGCAGGCGACGGCAGGGGCGACCGGCGCAGGGGTTTCGGTGCATCAGGCACCCAACGTGGTCGACGGCGTCGGCGGTGTCACCGGGTGCTCAGACGAAACGCTCACGTGGGTCGCGGCACGGGAAGCGAGCTTTCTGGTTAGCGTTCGCGCTGATGAGCGTCGTGGCCGCCGCGCCGGCAGCCGAGGGACGACATCGCTCGATGGTCGATTCCCACGACTCGGCCCGTCTCGGCGGTGTGCGATGGATGCTGATCGGCGCGATCGCGATCGGGGTGTTCGTCGGGGCGATGTCGTGCGCGGCGGGCATGGCGACCGGGAACGGACACGACGCGCACGTCACCGCTGGAGAAGCTCGCGCCGTGGCGGTAGGGCATGTCCACGGTCGGCAGGCTGTCCCCGCAGCCCACAGTGATTCGACGTGGACGACTCGATCTGACGATGGCAGCAGATCGGTCGCGTTCGAGCAAGGGCATCCGGGATCGGCGTGTGTGACCTCGGCACAGCTCCGCATGCCGGACGTGGCCGCGGTGACCGACGTTCGAACGATGACCGTCAACCCGGTCGTCGCGCCGCTCGAACATGCGACCGAGCCCGAGCCGCCGGTTCCCCGAATCTCCTGAGTTCCAAAGCCCACTCAGATCGAACAAGGAGAAACTCACATGAAGCGAGCACTCGCGCTCGTGGCCACATCAGCGGCTGCCCTCACTGCCTGCGGTCACGGCGGCGACGCCACTGACGGAACCTCCGGCGACGGGGTCCGCACGATCGAGGTCGCGATGACCGACATGGCCTTCACACCCAACCAGGTCGACGCCACCGCCGGTGAGACGGTCACGTTCGTGTTCCGCAACGACGGAGCAGTCCGCCACGAAGCCCTGTTCGGCAATCTCGCCGAACAAGTAGCCCACCACGCCGAGATGGCCGAGATGGGCGGCGCCCACGACGCAACGGAGATGGGATCGATGCCCCACGAGAACATGACCGAGTTGCACTCGGTGATCGTCGAACCGGGCGACACCATCGAGGTGACGCACACCTTCGGCGCGGATCCCACGATGATCGGATGCCACGAAGCCGGCCACTGGGAGGCAGGCATGAAGATGGACATCAGCCTCTAGATCGGGTGCGGGCCGGCCGACGGCCGGCCCGCACCCGAACTCCCCGGCCAGATGTCGGGGCATCGTGCGGAACTACGACACTGCGTCGCAGCAGCGGCTCCGCTTCGATAGTGTGTCGGTTTCATGACGAACCACTCGAACCGTGTTCGAGTGCGCCTCGCGTTCGTCGCGATGTGCGTCGCAGCACTCGCAACCCTCGGATGGTCGACGACGGTCTCGGCCCACACCGACTTCGAAGCATCCGTCCCAGCTGACGGCGTCACAGTCGACGGCCCACTGTCCACCGTGACGGTCGAGTTCACCAACCCAGCCGTCGAATCCGGCGACGGATTCCAGTTGCTCGAACCCGATGGCACCGTCCGCACCCCTGAATCGCTCGACCCGACCAACGGCACATCGTTCGTCGCGACGTTCACCCCAGCACTCGAGGCCGGCACGTACGGGTTCCGGTGGGAGGTCCAGGCCGGCGACGCCCACCCGCTCCAAGGATCGTTCCAGTTCACCGTCACGGGCCCGCCCACGACGACGACGGCACCGTCCGCGTCAACGCCGGTCACGTCGGCGCCGGCGGCCACGCCGGCGGTGTCATCGCCTCCGACGACAGAGGTTGATCACTCGACGATGGCGATGGACGAGTTCCTGGCGGACACCGACTCACCCGGCCCGTTCTTCGGTCGTGCGGCCCGCACGATCTCGATGACATCGACGGTGTTCGCGGTCGGTGTCATCGCTGCGCTCGCCTGGGTCATTCGCGGCCGACGCGATGAACTCGAACGACTGCGGGGATGGGTGCGCCTCGCCGGGCTCGGCCTACTCACGGGCGGCCTCATGGCGCTGGCGGCACTCGACGAAACCCAGTCAGATCCTCTGACCGAGATCGTCACGACCAAACCCGGCGTCGCGGCGTTCTTGACGATGGCAGCCGGTGTCCTCGTCGTTGCCGGTTTCGGGTCATCCGCGGGCAGGATCGCCGGACTGCCCCGCCCATTGTCCGCCGCCGTGGCGGTCGATGAACTCACCACCAAGCGACCCGAGCGCGCCGCCGAGCCCGACACCGCCCCTGAGAACGGCGCCCTTCGTTGGGTGCCTGACCGCACGGCAGCGGTCGGCGTGACCGGGCTCGCGTTGGCCCTCGCCGGGTATTGGTTCGATGGACACACCGTCAGTCGGGGGCCGTGGATCGTGCATGGCGCGGTCAACCTGGTGCACGTCGCAGCTGCGTCGGTGTGGGTCGGGGGTGTGTTCGCGATGACGTTGGTGGCGTGGATGCGAACGCGCCGGCGCTCCGAGACCGACCTCGGAGCGATGGTGGTCCGCTTCTCGACGATCGCCGGGATCTCCCTGGCGGCACTCTCCGGCGCCGGGCTCGTCATGGCGTGGCTGGTGCTCGATGCGCCGGGTGACCTGTTCTCGACCGATTGGGGTCAGGTGCTGCTGGTCAAGGTCGGAGTGGTCGCACTCGCGGCCGGACTCGGCGGCTACAACCACTTCGTTCTGCGCCCCGCGCTCGAGTCGAGGCGTGACGATCCCGGTCTCGCCGTCCATCTGAGACGGTCGCTGTTGGTCGAAGCGGCCGTCATGGCTGTCGTCGTCGTCATCACCGCGGTTCTGGTCGCATCGAGCACCTGAACGGCCCCGACGATTCCGCTTGACCTTCCAGCCGACGGGAAGGTGTACATGTAGAGCATGGGCACACACCACGCATCCGATACGGTCGCCGAGCGGACGACCAGGCACGCACACGATCATGGCGGGCAGGCCGAGATCGGACACCATCCACATGCCGGACACGAGACCGGGCATGGGCACGACAAGCACGCCGGGCACGACCCGGAGATGTTCCGACGTCTGTTCTGGTGGAACCTTGCGCTGGCCGTGCCGGTGCTGGTGTTCTCCGAACAGATCCAGGACTGGTTCGGCTACTCGATCGACGGGGGCTGGGCGGAGTGGCCGGCTCCGCTGCTGGGCACGATCATCTACCTGTGGGGCGGTCAACCGTTCCTGAAGGGCGCCGTTTCGGAGGTGCGCAACCGGCAGCTCGGCATGATGCTGCTGATCGCGTTGGCGATCACGGTGGCGTATCTGTCGTCGCTTGCCGCGTCGCTCGGGATCGGTGATCTGAATTTCTGGTGGGAACTCGCCGCGTTGATCGTGGTCATGCTGCTCGGTCATTGGCAGGAGATGAAGGCGATCGGTCAGGCCCACGGCGCCCTGGCCGCGTTGGCCGAGCTGTTGCCCGACACGGCCGAGCGAGTCGCCGGCGATGGCGCGGTCGAGTCGGTGTCGATCGCGGAGCTGACCGTCGGTGACGTGGTGCTCGTGCGACCCGGTGGCCGGGTGCCGGCGGATGGTGAGATCGTGGACGGTGACGCCAGGTTCGACGAGTCGATGATCACCGGCGAGTCGCGCCCGGTCCGCCGCCGGGCACGGGAGCCGGTGGTCGCGGGAACCGTGTCGACCGACTCGTCGGTCCGTGTCCGTGTCGCTGCGGTCGGCGACGACACCGCCCTGGCCGGCATCCAACGTCTCGTGACCGACGCCCAGGCGTCTCGGTCCCGAACCCAAGCGCTCGCCGATCGCGCCGCCGCTGCGTTGTTCTACGTCGCCGCCGGCTCCGCAGTCGTCACGATGTTCGTCTGGACGCTGCTCGGCGAGCCGTCCGAAGGCGTCATCCGAACCGTCACCGTGCTCGTGATCGCCTGCCCCCATGCTCTCGGGCTCGCGATCCCGTTGGTGGTCTCGATCTCGACCGCGACCGCAGCCCGCGCGGGGATTCTCGTCAAGGACCGCCGAGCGCTCGAGCGCATGCGCACCGTCGACGTCGTGCTGTTCGACAAGACCGGCACCCTGACCCGCGGGAACCATGCAGTCGTCGACCACGTCGCCGCCCGAGGCGCAGATGCGGATTCGGTCCTGGCAATGGCGGCGGCAGCCGAGGCCGACAGCGAACACCCCGTAGCCCGTGCGATCGTCGACGCTGCCCACGAACTCGGCCTCGACATCGCTGCCGCAACCGGATTCGAAGCGATCCCCGGGCGCGGCGTGACCGCGACCGTCGACGGCACCAAGGTCGCCGTCGGAGGCCCGGCGCTCCTCGACCAACTCGACCTCACCGAACCCGATGAGATCGCCGAAGCGGCGGATCGCTGGCGCTCCCAAGGCGGCTCGGTGCTCTACATCGTCGCTGACGGTTCAGTGGTCGGCGCACTCACCCAAGCCGACGAGATCCGCCCCGAGTCGCACATTGCGATCGGCGACCTGCATGAACGCAATGTCAGAGTCGCGATGATCACCGGCGATGCCCGCCAGGTCGCCGGCGCCGTCGCCGACCAGCTCGACATCGACGAAGTGTTCGCCGAGGTCCTCCCCGCGGACAAGGACGCCCAGGTCGCCACACTGCAGACACGCGGTGACCGCGTCGCGATGGTCGGCGACGGTGTCAACGACGCACCCGCACTCGCCCGAGCCGACGTCGGCATCGCGATCGGCGCCGGCACCGACGTCGCGATCGAATCCGCTGGTGTCGTGCTCGCATCGAGCGATCCGCGCAGCGTCACCGGCGTGATCGACCTCTCCCGGGCCAGCTACCGCAAGATGATCCAGAACCTCGTGTGGGCAACCGCGTACAACCTGATCGCGATCCCGATCGCCGGCGGCGCGTTCGAGTTCGCCGGAATCGTCGTGCCGCCGGCCGCCGCCGCCGTCGCGATGAGCCTCTCCACGATCATCGTCGCCGCCAACGCCCTACTTCTGCGCCGCCTCGACCTCCGCCCCGCGGACTCACCAATCACCACGACCGAATCCGCGACTGCAGGAGCGGCGTGATGCGCATCGGCGAGCTCGCACAACACACCGGCATCACCACCAAGGCGATCCGCTACTACGAATCGATCGGACTCCTCCCAGAACCCGACCGCACCATTTCGAATTACCGCGTGTACCAACCAGATGCGATCGAGCGGCTGCAGTTCATCAAAGACGCCCAATCCGGCGGCCTCACCCTGACCGAGATCCAATCACTCGTCGACCTCAAGACAGCCGGACAGGCGACCTGCGAGCACACCATCGGTCTGCTCCACCGCCACCTCGCCGACATCGACGCCCAGATCGCGCAGCTCCGAGCGTCACGAGCGAGTCTCGCTGCACTGGCCGAGCGTGCTGCATTGCTCGACCATGCCGAGTGCATCGACCCTCGTCGCTGCCACGTCATCGCCGCAGCCGCCGATCAGCCGTCGTAGTCCGCGGCCGTGAACTCGGGTACCGGGCGCGCCTCGGCCTCGGCCTGCGTGGTCGTTTTTGCCGTTGTCGGAGATGTCGTCGGTCAACCAGTCCATCTCCTCGATCTCGCGCTCCTGCGCCGCGATGATCTCTTCGGCCAGTTCGCGGATGCGCACGTCGACGATCGCGGCCCTCGAGCTCGTCAGGATCGCGAACCGATGATGCGGAGTCATCGCCCGCATGTACGCCTGATCCAGGACCGTCGTCTGACTGCGCACCAACCACGTCGCGAGCGAGAACACCACGACGCTGCCAGCAACGATCGCCATGTTCACGACTCGGCTCTCACACATGTCGTGCATGAAACCCGACATGATCACCGCCATCGCCGCGCCCACCGCGAACTTCACGTAGACGCGGGTCCCCGACGGCCGCACATCACCGGGCCGGTACGTGTCCGCATACGTGAGCGCGAACATTGCCGTCATCGCGGTCGCGATCATCGCCGCGAACCGCCGGTACCTGGCGGAACCCCTTCGATCGGAGCGTTCCGAAGCCACGCACCTGCACCACGAGTTCCTCCCGCAATGCCCACGTCAGAGGCGCTCGAACGGGCCGGCACGTCGCGACACCATCCGATGGCACGCCTCGTTCAGAGTCCTCCCTGGGATCGCTGCCAGTCGCGCCGCTCGAACTGCAGGGCATTCAATGGTCATGACGGTGATGGAGGTCCGGTACATGAGGGTGCGCGTGGACCAGCGGACGATGCTCGTGCACGTGGGCATGACGGCCGGTGAACCCGTCGTGGTCGTAGTCGTGGTCGTGATCGTGGTCGTGGTCGTGGTGGTCGTCGTCGTGAACATGCTCGTGCTCATGAACGATGCCACCGTGACGATGCGTGTGCTCGTGCGCGGATCGCAACGACACCGCGATCCCCGCGCCAGCGATCGCAGCCGCGGCCACCTGAACCGCCGTTGCATCGTCGCCGAGCAACGTCCAGGCGATCGCGGCACCGATGAACGGAGCGGTCGCGAAGATGACCTGGCCTCGGGCAGCGCCGAGGTCGCGTGCGCCTTTCACCCACAACGTGATCGAAAGCCCATAGCCAGCGGCGCCGATCGCGAGCGCAGCTACGACGTCCGACAGCGTCGTGCTCGTGCCCCAACCAGACACCATGAGACCGATCGCCAAGTTGGCGCCGCCGGCGATGACCCCTTTGAGCATCACCACGTGCTCGGGCGCGAGTTGCCCGATGCTGGCGGTCACACCGTTGTCGAAGCCCCAGGCCACACACGCCGCGATCACCAGCAACGCTCCCGCGTCGAAACTCGCTCCCGGCTGCCACGTCAACATCGCGCCCGCGATGGTGATGAGACCTGCCGCGCTCCACATCCGTGCGCCGAGATGCTCACGGAACACGACCGCCGCGAGCACGACCGTCGCCGCGAGTTCTGCGTTCAGCAGGATCGACGCGGTGGCCGGATCCGTCCGGGCCAGACCAGCAACGAGAAGCACGGGCCCGACTGCGCCACCCATCACGACCGCTGCGGAGGCAGGTCGCCACTCAGCGCGTAGAGCATGGGCCGACGGCGGCCGTCGGAGCGTGACCGGAGCCGCGGCAAATGCAGCACCGACATACAACAACCCCGCCAGTGTGAACGCGGGCAACGACCCGGCCAGTTCCGCCGCGAGCGGCGCCGAGGCACCGAATAGGACCGCGGCAATCAGGCACCGAACCACGCCAGCACGACTCATACCCCTCCAGTCTTGCCGGTCACCAGCGGAACCGGGCCCCTTCGTTCGTTCTGGCTCATGTCCTCCGACTTGCTCGAGCCCGACTGGTGGGATGGTCCTTCGTTGAGACAACAGGTCGGGTGTCACCGGCCCGCTCCCTCCGGCTCCCCACGACGACAGCGCTTCCTGTTACGACGCCACGGCAACGAGCCGAGCCTGACTGCGAAGGCGCCAACCGCCTGGCACGCATGCGTCATCGCGAAGAAGCCCCTGGTGCGCTGAGCAGATCGGCCCGATGGTGGCGGTGCGGTGGAGCGTTCCGGCTGCTCGACCTACTCGTGGCCGTCCGTCCGTCCGACTACGCGAGCGTGCGGCGACTGACGTCGACGAAGCCGCCGATTACCACCTCGGCGAGGCTGGGGCGGAGATCGCGTTGCGATTCGTCGACGTAGTCGAACGAGCCGTCGACCAGATCAGTCGCTCGCCGCAATCGGGCAGCCTGCGTTTCTCCTACGAGCCGGAGCTCCCTGCACTGCGAGTCCGTCCGGTGCCTCGTTTCCGTATCTGGTGTTCTACGTCGTCGGCGATGAAGTCGTGGATCTGTGGCGGATCCTCCACGCTCGACGAGACATCCCGTCGACGATTGCCGACGACATCGCTACCTGACCCGAGCCTCGGATGACCGCCGACGGACCCGCCATCGGCGACGCACGGTTCGGCGCGCACAATCGCGCTCAATGCTCGGCCCCGGAGTGACCGAGTTCGGCCACGGCTGCGCTCGACGCAGCCTGGATCGTCACGCCGCCCACGTCGTGTCGACGTTCATCGCCGGAGCAGCCCGCACGAAGTGGCCGACACGATCGACCGGTTCGGGGTCGCTCGCGGCAGCGGCGGCGCCAGTTACGACGCCCTCATCGCGGCCACAGCGATGCATCATGGCGCATCATTGCTCACCCGTGACGAACGGGCAGTCGAGGTCTACGAACGACTCGGTGTCGACGTCATGTGGGTGGCGACCTCAGCGCAGTCGTTCCTCCGATCGCAACCCGTGCTGCGGGGTCGGGCGCTCGGTCTTCCGACACCAACCGTGGAGCCCTCGACCCGGCAGTGATCCGGCGGGCTGCTGCGAACGCCACAGCGCCTTCTGCCGATCCCGCCCCGCGCCGTCACCCAGAGCTCGTCGATGATGCGATCGGTGGAGACGACCTCGTTGGCGTGGATCAGCAGCAACGCGAGAAGCGCTCGCTGCTCGAGGACGCCGAGATCGACGATGTCGGAGTCGCGGACGACCTTCAGCGGGCCGAGCGTTCGGTACCTCAACCCGTCGCCCCCCTCATGCTGGTCTGTCCCGGAAGGGGGTTCTGCCGGTGGCCGTCCATCCCGACACTCAGCCACAGGGCACTTGCAGCCCACTTGCACAACGGTTCGCCTCGAGCCAGGGAAAGCGACTGCCAGAACCGCTGGCTCTGCGGCGCTCGGTGTCGACGGCGGCGACGGACTTCGCAGGCCGCACAGATCCGGCAGGGAGCAGACCACCGGCCGGTCAGGGAAGAGACGCACCGCTACGGCCCTGGGCCACCTGCAAGGATCGGGAGATGCTGGACATCGATCGGACACTGGGTGAGTTGTCGTTGGAGGAGAAGGCGTCGCTGGTGTCGGGGTCCGACTTCTGGCACACCGTAGCGGTCGAGCGTCTTGGGATCCCGGCGATCATGTGTTCCGACGGCCCGCACGGTCTGCGGGCGCAGATGAACGAAGCCGATCACGTCGGTCTCGCCGGCAGCGTTCCCGCAACGTGCTTCCCGACGGCGTCGGCGATCGCGTCGTCGTGGGACGTCGAGCTCCTCCGAGAGGTCGGATCGGCGATCGGCACCGAGGCCCGCCGATGGAACGTGTCGATCGTGCTCGGCCCCGGCGTGAACATCAAGCGATCGCCGCTGTGCGGCCGCAACTTCGAGTACCTATCGGAAGACCCGTTCCTCGCCGGCGAGCTCGGCGTCGCCATCGTCGACGGCATCCAGGCCCAGGGAGTCGGTACGTCGGTCAAGCACTACGCGGCGAACAACCAAGAAGACGACCGCCTGCGCGTCAGCGCCGATGTCGACGAACGCACACTCCGCGAGATCTATCTACCGGCGTTCGAGCAGATCGTGAAGCGAGCGAAGCCCTGGACGGTGATGTGCGCCTACAACAAGGTCAACGGCGTGTATGCCTCGGAGCACCACTGGCTGTTGACCGAGGTTCTGCGCGACGAGTGGGGATGGGACGGTGTCGTCGTGTCGGACTGGGGCGCCGTCCACGATCGTGTCGCTGCGCTGCGCGCCGGGCTGGATTGGGAGATGCCGCCCGACCTTGCGCGCAGCCCGCGGGCGGTCGTGGCTGCCGCGAGGGCCGGTGACCTCGACGCCGACATGCTCGATCGCAGCGTGCGGCGGATGCTCTCGATGATCGATCGATCGACGGGTGTCCTCGAGACCGAGGACACCTTCGACGAGACGGCGCATCACGCGTTGGCGAGACGGGCCGCCGCGGAGTCGATCGTGCTGTTGAAGAACGAGGCCGACCTGTTGCCGATCTCGGAGGGCTCGGTCGCGGTGATCGGAGAGTTCGCCCGAACGCCCAGGTTCCAGGGGGCCGGCAGCTCACAGGTCAACCCGACACGCGTCGACCGCGTGATCGACGAGCTGGAACGGGCGCTCGGTTCGGATCGGGTGAGGTTCTCAGCGGGGTACACGCTCGGCGACGACGGCCAAGCGGACGCACGGCTCCGCGAGGAGGCCGTGACCGTTGCCGCGCCGGCCGACACCGTCGTCTGTGTGCTCGGCCTGCCGGGTTCGTACGAGTCAGAGGGCTTCGACCGGACGCACATGGAGTTGCCCGACGACCAGCTTGTCCTTCTCGAAGCGGTCGTCGCCGCGAACCCCAACGTGGTGGTGGTGCTGGTCAACGGTTCGACCGTGCGCAGTTCGGACTGGGAGCACATCGTGCCTGCGATCGTCGAGGCGTGGCTCGGCGGCCAGGCCGCCGGCGGCGGGATCGCCGACGTCCTCACGGGCGCCGTCAATCCCTCGGGACGGCTCGCTGAGACGATCCCGCTCAGGCTCTCCGACGTCCCGTCATCGCTCAACTTCCCCGGCGACTCGGGCCGTGTCCGATACGGCGAAGGACTGTTCGTCGGCTACCGAGCCCACGACCGGCTCGGCCAGGCCGTGAGCTACCCGTTCGGCCACGGCCTCTCCTACACGACCTTCGAGTACGACGATGCCACCGTCGACCGGTCGGGCACCGCCGGCGACGGCGACCTGTCGATCACCGTCCGGGTGCCCGTGTCGAACACCGGTCACCGCGCCGGCGCGGAGGTGGTCCAGGTCTATGTCCGCGATCTCGACTGCTCCGTCGTCCGCCCACCCAGGGAACTGAAAGGCTTCGCGAAGGTGTGGCTCGAGCCCGGCGAGACCAGCACAGCAACAGTGGTACTCGACCAGCGGGCGTTCTCGTTCTGGTCCGAGCGACTCGAACGATGGGTCGTCGAGGCCGGAGACTTCGCCATCGACGTCGGATCCAGCTCCCGCGACATCCGCACCACGGTCACCGTCTCCGTGGATGCTCCGTCGATCGCCCCGCCCCTCACCGCGATGTCGACGCTGCACGATTGGCTCGCCGACCCACACGGCTCCGCCTCGCTGCGGGCGATTACCGGCCTCGCCCCTCTGCTCGGCCAGGACGATCTCATCAGCGTCATCGGATCGATGCCGTTGGAAACTCTGGCGTCGTTCCCCGGCATCGGCCTGGACCATCACCAGGTCGCGGAGCTCGCGTCAACGACCAACCCGGCTGAACCAGGTTCCCGACCGTCCTGAAGTCGGCGCGCTCACCTCGGTCGTGCCGAGCCGTGGTTACGCTCGGATCGGGGCCGCGGAGAGGTGGGCAACATGATGGACGAACAGGTTTGGCTGATCACCGGGGCGAGCCGTGGCATGGGCGCAGCTCTCGCGTCGGCCGTACTCGCGGCCGGCCACGCGGTGGTCGCCACTGGCCGTCGGCCCGCAGACGTCGAGGACGCGATCGGCATCTCGGACCGGCTGCTCGTCACAGCGCTCGACGTCACCAGCGCGGATCATGCCGAGGCTGCGGTCGGCGCTGCGGTCGATCGGTTCGGCCGAATCGATGTGCTCGTCAACAACGCCGGGGCTTCGTTCAAGGGCTACTTCGAGGAGATGTCACCGGCCCAGGTCGAACAGCAGTTGGCCGTCAACCTGCTGGGTCCGATGAATCTCACCCGTGCGGTGCTGCCGGTGATGCGCCGCCAGCGATCGGGTCACGTGATCTCGATCTCGTCGGGAGCGGGTTTGATGGGCTTCGAGTTCTCGTCGGTGTACGCCGCGTCGAAGGCCGGATTGGAGGGCTGGATGGACGCCCTCGCACAGGAGGTCGAGCCGTTCGGCATCCACACCACGATCGTCAACCCAGGCTTCTTCCGCACCGGTCTTGCGAGCCCAGAATCACTCGTGTGGCCCGACATCTCGATCGACGACTACGCAGAACGTAGCGCTGCTCAGCGGGCATGGTGGTCGGCGCAAGACGGCAACCAAACGGGCGATCCGGACAAGCTCGCCGCCGCCTTGCTGACCATCGCAGACGAAGTTCCCCCACCGCGACGCTTCATCGCCGGCGCCGACGTCATCGCACTGGCTCGACGCAAGGTGCAGCGTCTCGAAGATGACATCGAGTCTCACCGCGCACTGTCTGAATCGCTCACCTTCGACCAGCAGCACTGACGTCGGCGCCGCAGCGTGCGCGCGGCGATGCACTGGCTCAGGCCGATGATTCCGCGTCGTCGCCACGAAGCGCGTAGATGCCGTAGGCGAAGCCTTCGGCCACGGCGGAGTCGCCGGTGATCTGGATGCCGCACGCCAGGAGCGGGGTCGCTCCGGCCAGTTCGGTTGCGGCGAAATCCGCTGGCCGCTGCCGTGGGTTGACGAGGACCAGATGGGTGCTGCCCCGGAGGTACACGAGCGGATAGCCGGCGTGGAGTGTGCGGGTGCTCGATCGTGTCCTCAGCGCCGGTGTCGACCGGCGGAGGGAGGTGAGCCGTCGGACGAGCTGCAGGGTCGAGTCGGGATCACCTTCTTGGGCCGTGACGGTTGGTCGATGTGGGTCGGGATCGATGGGCAGGTACAGCACGGATGAATCCGCTGTCGAGAATCCGGCGTTCGGTCCGTCATCCCATTGCATCGGGGTCCGGCAGCCCGCTCGGTTGTAGCTGGCGTTGCAGATGGCGCCCTCGACATCGGGCATTCCAGTCAGGTATCGCATGCCGATCTCGTCGCCGTAGTAGAGGCACGGTACGGATCCCCAGGTGAACAGAAAGGTCAGGGCGGCGCCGAGCTGTTCTGCGGTTCGCGGTCCGCAGCAGAGCCGGTTGAAGTCGTGGTCGGCGGTCGACATGATCACCGATCGGGCTGGGTCGTGGCCTCTGACCTGGTTCCACCGATCGATGAAGAGGTGCGGGCTTGCCTGCACCTTCGGCGTCGAAGAACGGGTCGCGCTGGTCGTGGAACGGGAGCATGCCAGCGAAATGGTTGTCGAAGAGGCTGGCGTGTTCGGCGTGGATCACGAGGAAGAAGTCGGCGTGAAAGGCAAGCCGGGCTCCCGTGCGGGGTTCGTGGCCTTCGGGCACGATGACCGCCGACGGGTAGGCATCTTCGAGCCATTCGCGAATCTCCCGCCAGACCGCCGTCGAGGCCTCCTGTCCTCGGACCATGTCGCTGTCGTCCTTGACCAACGAGAAGGCCATGTCGATTCGGAATCCGGCGACACCCCGGTCGAGCCAGAACGCCATGATGTCCTTGAGTGCTTGACGGTTCCGGCGGGGGCCGGGATCGTCGACCGTCGACCGCCACGGTGCGTCCGCCGAAGCATCCGTCCAACCGAAATCGAGTGCCGGTTGCTCGTCGTAGAAGTTCTTCAGGTACCAACCCTGACGGGGCCCAGACGATGCCACCCAGGCCGGCGTGCCCGGTGTGTCGCTGTGCCACTTCGTCGTCGGAGGATCATCGCGCCAGACGTACCGGTCTCCCTCGGGGTCGGGCCCGTCAGCGTGCAGCTCCCGTTGGAACCACTCATGTTCGATCGAGGTGTGCCCAGCGACCAGGTCGAGCAGCACCCTGATGCCACGTCGGCCAGCCTCGCTCACGAGTTCGACCATGTCTGCGTTGGTTCCGTACCTGGAGGCGATCGTGAGGTAGTTCGACACGTCGTAGCCCGCATCCACGAACGGGGAGGCGAAGCACGGATTGAACCAGATGGCGTCGACCCCCAGCGACGCGATGTAGTCCAGCCGGTCGGCCACGCCGCGCAGGTCACCGACGCCGTCACCATCCGAATCGGCGAAGGACTGCGGGTAGACCTCGTAGAGCACGGCGTCGGCCAACCAGTCGGCGCCGTCGGCCAGCTCGTTCACTGGCACACGCTACTCAGGCCGCGTTCCTCGCGCTGACGCTGCCGGCGTGCGCACTACGTCGCAACTCCTGGGATCGGAGCGGACAGTGACGACGGTGACCGGTGCAGCGGGTGACATCGGCCGTGCGGTGGTAGCGCTGATTGCGGCGCGCGGATGGTCGCTCGCGCTCGCGGATCGTCCTTGCCGCGCAGACGGCCTCGAGGAGACGAACCGTGACCGCATCGTCACGACTACCTCGCGGCCCAGCCCGTCGACTCGCGAACGATCAGCTCGACTGGCTGCCGGCGCGACGACGCAGCGCCCGCGTCGACGAGCGTTCGAACCGTCTCGACGGCCATGCGCGGCGCGACGATTCCGCACCCGCACGGACAGATCTACGCCTACGATCACATCCCCAGCCGCCCTCGACGACGGCTCGAAGCGGCCCGGTCTCCTGATTCCGAACCCGGCGACCGTCGCGCACGACCAGGTGGAGGCGATGACGATGGGTGACCGGGTCGCTGTGTTGAAGGACGGCTATCTGCAGCAGGTCGACACCCCGCAGAATCTCTACGACCGGCCCAACAACGTGTTCGTGGCGGCGTTCATCGGTTCGCCGTCGATGAACCTCTACGAATCGACGCTGTCGATCCGCGACAACTTCTCTACGGCCGAAGGGGTTCTCTCGTCGATCGAGGTGAGCGGCATGAGACGATTTCCGTCCCGAGAACGGTCGGTCTCGACGAGAACGTGCTGGTGGTCACCGGAAGATGTCGAGGGGGAAGTGCAGTGACACGAGCCAGTTGGGTGCATCCACGACCTCGCTGATCCGCAGGTTTGCCGCAGTGCTGCACAACAGGTATGCGTCGGCCGGTTCGAGCCCGCGGTTCGCTCCGAGCCATTCGATCATGTAGCGGGTAGCGGTGCGGGCATTCTCGTAGAGGTCGGGGCCGTGAGCAGTCGTGATGTGCACTTCTGAATCCGAAAGTGCGGGTCTGCTCCTGCGCCGGGCTTGGAACTCAGCGATTTCGAGGTCGTGGCGCACGGACAACCTGATGGTCGCCGTCATGGGCGATTCCACACCGGTCCCGCAGACCTCTCCGTCTCCTTGCGCAGCATGACAGTCGCCGATCGAGAACAGCGCACCGTCGGCGTGGATCGGCAGCCATGCCGTCGAGCCGCCAACGAGATCTCTCGTGTCGAGGTTGCCACCGTTGGAGCGAGGGGGAAACGTGTCGAGGCGGCCGCTCTCGCGCGGGGCGACACCGATCACGCCGGGAAACGGTTCGGCGGGTAGTTCGATTCCGTCCGCGAACCTGCAGATCGCACCGTCGAGCTCCCAGTGGTGAAGGTGTGCCGAGTCGAAGTCATCGGCCAACAACCCGAAGTGTGGAATGTGGCCACTCCAACCCCAACCCTTGTGTTCCATCTTCAAGATGTCGATCTCGAGGGTGTCGCCCGGGCGTGCACCCTTGACGAAGATCGCCCCGCTGAGCGCGTGCGCGAGACTCGGATCGGCAGCAGCGAAGTCGTCGTCGGTCCATGTTGGTGTCACCTGGCCGATCGGTTCTGCGCACTCGACGACCACCACGTCGCCCGACTCGATCTCCAGTCGGACATCGACCTCGCGATCCCAATACGCATGGGTCACATTGTCGTTGAGGTGGTGTTCTGTCATCCCGGTCCCCGTGATGGTCGTCGCTTGAAGCAGACGTTGTCGATCGCCAGCCTATTCAGGTCGATCGCGGCTGCCCGCCGACACCGGCCAGGAAGTGCCAGTTCGGCGATCGAGGCGGAAGTTGTCCTACAAGGTCCAGCGAAGGTCGGTTCGGGCTTCTGACTGAGGTGCGGTGCGGCTCGATGTCGTCGGTGGGCCGAACCGCCCACCTCGCCGGATCAAACTCGACGGAGACGCTGAGCGCCGGCCATCTCGATTGGCAACCGTCACGAGCCGCGCTCGGTCGGTGGCCGCCGCCCGCGTAGACCGTCGCCCAGTCCACGTTCGCGGAGCATGCGGCAGAACGCAGCGCCGAGGCCGCGACGGAACGGTGGATTTCCATCCCAGCCGTTTCGGTGACCGGATTGTTCATTCCGACGGAACTGCGAGTTGATCGGGTGAAGCGCCGGTGAAGCGCAGCGCGGGATGGCTCCGATCGCCGGGGGAGAGGATCGTCGTCTTCATCGGGAGCGCCAGGACGGAGGTGGCGAGGCCGCCGATCAGGATCAGCCACCAGATGTGGTCGAAGGCTGCGAGTGCTGACACCTGGCCGGTCGATGCGCCGAGGAAGGCGATGGTGAGCGCGACACCGAATGTGCCGCCGAGCTGGCGGCCGGCTTGGAGGGCGGCGCCGCCGACGCCGCGGCGGTTCTGGGGCAGGGACTGGGCGACGACGCTGGCGAGTTGCGGGAACACGAGGCCGACGCCGACGCCGCTGAGCAGCATCGACGGGAGGTAGTCGCGTACGTAATCGACCTCGGGTCCGAGCATGACCAGGCGATACAGACCGCTCGACGCGTACAGCACGCCGCCGAGGAGCAGGATCGGTCGTTGACCGATCCTGCCGGCGAGCTTGCCGGCGCGGGGCGCGATCAGGCCGACGACGATCGGTCCGGGGGCGACACCGAAACCGGCCTGGAGGATCGACCATCCCCAGACCTGGGTGAGGAACAGGATCGAGCCGAAGAACAGCGCCGAGAATGCCGTGCCGAAGACCAGCATCGCGAGGTTGGCCCATCTGAAGTCGGGGATCTCGAACAGTTCGAGGTTCAGGACGGGAGCGACGCTGCGGCGTTGGTGGGCGATGAAGGCGACCATGGCGGCGATGCCGGCGAGGGAGACGCCGAGTGTGCGGGTCGAGACCCAGCCGACGGCGTCGGTGCCGACGACGGCGTACGACAACAGCCCAGCGGCGGCGGCGGCGAGCGTGACGCCGATCGGTGACGGGATGCGGGTCTCGGGGTCGGATGATTCGTGCAGCGCAGACCGCCCTGCGACGACGGTGTAGGCGCCGACGGGGAGGTTGATGAAGAACGCCCATCGCCAACCGAGGGCTTCGACGATCGCCGCGCCGAGGGTGGGGCCGAGGGCGCCGGCGACTGCGCCGGCGGCACCCCAGATCGCGACGGCGCGCGGCAGTTGGTCGTGGGCGAAGGCGTGCATCACCAGCGCCAGTGACGACGGGATCAACGCTGCGGCGCCGGCTGCTTGGACGATGCGGAACACGATCAGCAACTCGGCCGTGGGTGCCAGACCGCACGCCATCGACGCCGCCGTGAACACCGACGAGCCCGCCAGGAACATGCGACGGTGGCCGATCCGGTCGGCGACCTTGCCGGCTGGGATCAACAGCGCGGCGAACACGATCGTGTAGGCGTTCAAGACCCACGAGAGCTCCGACGCCCCGGTGTCGGCGAACGTCGCCGAGATGTCGGGGAACGCGACGTAGAGGATCGTCGTGTCGAGGAACGTTGCCAGCGTGGCCAACGACGCGATCAGGAGCGTGCGGTTGGAATGGCCGAACACGACGGTCAGCCCGTTGCCGTCAGACGCGTCTGGAACGACTCCGCGACGAGAGTGCCGTCCTGCGTGGCGATCACGCCGTGCTCGACCGCCAGGCCGCCGGTCGACGTCTCGATCGAGAACATCCCGATCAGCCACTCGTCGACACCCAGCACCACCGACGGTCGATGGATGTGTGTCGTCAAGTCGATGCTGACTCCGCCGGTCGGAGCGTCGAGCCGAACGAACGCCGGCGGCGGGAACCAATCGCTCAACATTGCCAGCCACGATGTGTCGACCCGCCGACCGTGGAGCGGTCGCACGTAGCCGCGAACGATCGCGCGATCGCCGCCAGCGGACGGGAGGCCGGCGGGATCGAGGAGACCGTCGACACGCTCGAAGTGAGCGACCGGACCGCCATCGATTCGCACGCACTGGTCGACCGGCGGAAGACCCACCCGCGCCGGCGTGCTCCACTCGACTCCCGTACGCGGCGTCAGCAGCGTCAGTCGACTCGTCAGCAACGGCCGGTCGTTCTGGCTCAGCTCGGCGATCATCGTCGTCATCGATCGTCCCCGACGCACCTCCCGGACCGACAACGTCGCCTCGCCGACCTCCCCGGTGCGCATGAAGCCGGTGGTGAGCGTGCGAACGGACCGGCCGGGTGCGAGCACCTCTGCGCCCCTCACCGCCAGCGCGCACATGTACCCGCCGTGGACACCCACCAGAGCAGACCAGCCGGAATCGAGCGCGACCGAGAACTCGCCGTCGCGGCCGAGGATCGGTGTGAGCGCCGTTGCCCGGTCGAAGTCCGTTGCGACACACGCGCTCGTCAGTTCTGTCATGCAACTCATCCTGACAGGTTGAGTCTCGTGACGCAACTCACGTATGATCGAGGCATGCGCAAGGCATCGTTCGCCGAGATGAACTGCTCGGTCGCCCAATCACTCGAGATCATCGGCGAATGGTGGACACTGCTGATCCTGCGCGACTGCTTCTTGGGCATCCGCCGTTTCGACGACTTCGTCGACCGGCTCGGCATCTCCCGCAACGTGCTCAGCAACCGACTCGACAAACTCGTCGACACCGACCTGCTCGAGCGCCGACCCTACGACGAGGCCCGCGGCCGGTTCGACTACGTCCTGACCGACAAGGGCCGGGCCTTGTGGCCCGTGCTGACCGCACTGCGCCAATGGGGCGACGAATGGATCGTCGGCGAAGGCAACGAACCGATCCTGATCGAACACCGCGACCACGGCCACGCAGTGATCGCACAGATGACCTGTGACGTGTGCGGCGAACCACTCGACGCACGATCCGTCCGCGCCGTGCCCGGCCCCGGCGCCAGCGGTAGTCCAGCCGTACAACTCGGGTAGCAGGAGCGATCCCCAGACCCGTCAGTCGGCAGCGGTCAATCCGCGGGAGGTCGCAGGCGCCCGCTTCCGGTTCCTGAGCGGGTCGAGACGCCGAGGTCGGGGTGGCGCCAATCGTTGGTCTCCGGTCGTCCGATGCCTTCTCTGATCGAATGGGAACCCATGACTACCCGTGGGCGTCCAACGTGCATGCGCATGCGGGCTCTCGTCGTCGGACTCGCCTTGGCCGCTGCGGGTGCGAGCTGCGGTGGGAGCGACCCGGACGACGCCACTGCGCCTTCGTCCACGACGCAGTCGACTGGCGGTTCGGAGCCGGCGTCGTCGCAGGACTCTGACTTCGCCGGGGGTGTCGATGGGCCGGTGATGTTTGCTCCGGGCCCGCCGACCGAAGGCGGCGAGGACGCGTTGATCGAAGGCGTCTTGGTTCTCGACGGTGATTGCCTCTTTGTCGGTGACGGCGCGCCCGGGACGCGGTTCGCTCTCCTGTGGCCGTTCGGTACAACCTGGGACGCCGACGCTCAGGAGGTCGTGGGCCGAGACGGCACCCGGATGGCGATCGGGTCGATGCTGTCGGCCGGCGGTGGGTACGGGTCGCCTGAGGCTCTCCGGCATCTGCTGGACGACGACGCCCTTGCCGAACGCGCCGATGCGTGCGCGGAGGGCGAGTTCAGAGAACTCGCCCACGTGCAACACTCGATCTCGACCATCGAGGCCGGGTCGTCCGCCGAGCCATCGGACGGCGAGAACGAGTCGTCGAGCACCGGATGGCAGCAGTTGCCCGATCCTCCGTTGAGCGCTCGTTCCGCAGCGGTCCTCGCCGATCTCGATGGTCGCATCCTCGTAACGGGCGGATGGGAGCTTCTCTGCCCGCCCGGTGCGGACTGCGTGATCGACGACGTCACGAGATTCGTTGATGGTGCGGTCTTCGACCCCGACGAGAACAACTGGGCGCCGATCGCGCACGCCCCGGTCCCACTCGTCGGCGGCGCAACGACGTCGAGCGGGACCGATCTCTACGTCGCTGTCGCATGTGTCGGCTTGGCGGGGTGCGTCGACGAGACGGCGGTCCTGCGGTACCGCAGCACCGCAGACGAGTGGAACGTCCTTCCGGCGCCCGATCTCCTCCCCTCACCGATGCTCACCACCCTGTCCGACGGCACCGTGATCGCATTCGGCGGCAGCGACGAACAGGGCGAGTCACCCGACTATCGACTCGTCGACGACTCCCGCTGGGAGTCCCTCCCTGATGATCCCCTGCCCGCGGTCCACGACCGGTTCGTCCTCGGTGACGGTCAGCAGATCTTCGTGTTCGGCAGCCCGATCGATGGTGACCGGCCGACCAAGCTCGGCGCCGTGCTCGACGTCGGCAACGGAACGTGGACAGAGCTCAGCGCCTCCAACGCTGCCGGCTACCAGGTCTGGGCTGGCGACGACGGGTTCTACCTCAACCCGCACTTCGGACCGTCCGTCGAAGGCGGCGTGTACGACCCGAGCACCGACACCTGGGCCGAGTTCCCTGAACCACCGACCACGGATTCGTGGCGTAACGACATGGCGGGCATCCTGCTCGGTCGAGACGCGACGTACGAGTACACATCCGGCTGGGTTCGAGATTCGACCACCGACCGGTGGATCGAGATCCCGCCACGTCCCGGCGCTGCGACCGAGGGCGAGTCGATCACGAACGTCGGACGCCGTCTCGTTGTGCACGGCGGACAGGTCTGGACCGGCGAACAAGGCCGGCTCCTCACCGAAGTGTGGACCTGGACCCCGCCATCGGGCGAGGGCTGACAGCGCGTGACACGCGCCCGCTCGCCGTCGTGCAGCCGCACAGTCCGGAGCCTGCTGGTGGAGCGTTTCGCAGCGCTTGCGATCATCCCTGTCTCAGAACGCGACCCCGCGCGCTGCACTGCCGGGGATGCGTTCGCGAAGCGCCCGGTACCGGCGACTTCGAATGGCCGAGGGAATCCTTGCCGACGAATGTCATACGCAATAGGGTTGCCGTATGACGATGCTCAGTTTCAGAGTCGACGACGATGAGGCGGCAGCGGCCCAGCGCTGGGCAGACGCGCTCGGCATCGACAAGTCCGAGTTGCTCCGCGAGGCGCTGCACCGTCACCTCACCCGACTCGCATCCGAACACGACGCCGAAACCTGGCTGGATCAGCCACTCACCGACGACGAGTCAGCGATCGGCCAGATCGCCGAGTGGGGACCTGCCGAAGACTGGGCGGACTGGTCCGATGCAACGCGGTGAGGTGTGGTTCGCGGCGACACCCGGCGGCGATCGCCCCGTACTCGTGCTCACCCGAGACCCGGTCGCCGATCGCATCGGATCCGTCGTCGTGGCGGCGGTCACGCGCACCGTCCGAGGACTCGTCTCCGAACTCGAGCTCACAGCGACCGACGACGGCGTCCCAACGGATTGCGTCGTCAACTTCGACAACATCCACACGATTCCGAGAGACGCCTTCCGCCGACACGTCGTCAAGCTCGAACCCCCGCGGCTGGCTCAGGCCTGCCGACGCCTGCGCGATGCCACCGGATGTTGAGAAGGCTCCACCCGCCCGGCAATCGCGGCCCGAGAGACTCGACCGGCCGCTCGGGAACCTCCCCGCAGTCGGTCAGGCGCGGATCGTTGGAGTGCCGCACGGAACGCGACCACCGACAGTGCCCCGTTCGGCGTTGGCAATCGGGACCATGCAGCGTTCGGCTTGGGTCGGAGCGCGCGGGCGATGAGAACCTGGCTGGCGCGTTACGGCGCTCGCATTGTGGACGTCGCCCCCGCGTCGTTGGTGCGCGTGTTTGCCCCATGTGCCCGCAATCCACCTGGACTGTCGCGATCATCCGGGACGTCTGATCTCGACAGGTGAAGGGGGTGGGCGATGAGTTGGTCGCCGTGTCTGGTCCGGGAGGCCGGTCGAACCTTCCGATCATGTCCATCCTCACATCGAGCACCCGATCACCGACTTCGAGACCTGGGCGACCGCCTTCGACCGATTCAGCGACGCCCGCCGCGATGCAGGTGTGTGCGCCCGACACATGCTGACACCGGTGGACGACCCGAGCTTCGTCGTGGTCGATCTCGAGAACGACACCGACGAGGCCGCGCTCGCGTTCCGAGAGTTCCTCCGGACAGTGGTCTGGGCAGTTCCCGAGAACGCCCCGGCGCTCGCGGGGGACCACATGCAGTCGAACTCAGAACCGAGCGCCGGTAGCGACGCCGGCGACATGCCTTACCACCGATCGGTGACGAGACCCGAGCGCTCGGGTTCGGCCGTTTGCGAGCGGGATCTCGGAGCTGCTCGAGTCAGCGCCCCTCCCGAGCTGTGCTGGATGACGTGGCAAACAGCGGTGACGAGGTCGACAGCTGACGCTGCCGACCTCGTCACCGGTTGTGGATCGGAGTCAGTTGACCGTGCCGACCGGACCGGCCGGTGCCGGGATGTTGTACTTCCCGGGCACCTTCTTGCCCTTCACGCCGTTGACCGACTCGGTCGAGTACGCGTAGGTGAGCACGGAGAACGCGACTGCATCGCTGTTCACGTCGAGCGCGTGCAGGCTGATGTTGTCGAACGTGTCGCACGCGAGGTGGTAGCAGGGGTCGTACTGATCTCCCGCAGTGCCTCCCCAGATCGCAACCTGCTCGGCCGACTTCAGGCCCTCGGCACCGGTGAACAAGCCACCGGCCGGGATGTCGTTGTTGATGAAGGCCTGGTAGTCGCTCCGGCCGCTGAAGGCGGAGTCGGCGTACGGTTCGCCGACCGACGTGTAGAACGACTCGAAGGTGTCTTCGATCTGGATCGATCCGTCCGGCACGTCGACCGGCGCCGGGAAGCCCGACTCGTCACCGTCGTAGACACCGAACACGTAGTTCGGTGAGCCGATCATGTCGAAGTTGAGGTACAGCGCGATCCGGTCGAGTTCGTCCGGATCGAGACCGTTGACGTAGGCCGTCGATCCGACGAGCCCGCTCTCCTCAGCACCCCACCATGCGAAGCGCAGCGTGTTCTCTGGCTTCAGTTTGCGGATCTGCTGGGCGACCTCGAGCAGCGCCGCCGATCCGCTGCCGTTGTCCTGGATGCCGGGGCCACGCGGTACCGAGTCGAGGTGAGCGCCGGCCATCACGACATTGTCATCGTTCTTGCCGGGCAGCTCGGCGATCACGTTCTTCTGGGGCCGGCTCTCGGGCGGGTCGATGCTGACCAATGCCGTCGATCCGCTCTGGGCGAGCGACTGCCCCTCGGGGAAGCCGGCACCGACCATCGGGATCCCGATGTTGCTCGGCGACCCGTCCGGCAGATTGGCGGCGTTGCCGCTCACGGGTCCTTCTCGACCAGGGGTGCCCTGATTGAAGATGATGATCGCCTCGGCCCCGGCGGCCTGGGCATTGGTCGCCTTCTCCGAGAAGAAGCAGAAACCGCGTTGGACCAGCGCGATGTCGGACGATCCACTGAAGTCGAGTCCGACGAAGTCGGTCGCCTCGCAGCCGCTGGTGCTCGCCCCCGGGTTGCCGATGGAGAGATCGACCGGGATGACTTGTCCGGTGACCTCTCCGAAGCCGGTTCCGGAGAACGAACCGGTCTCGTAATCGGCCGTGACCGGCGTGAGCTGGGTCAGGAGCCCCGGCGGCGTGTAGATGAACGGGAACTCGTTGATCGTCACGTTCCACCCGGCGGCCTCCAGGGTGTCGGCGACGTACTGGGCGCTCTGGTCGTACCCTGGTGTGCCGGCGGCACGGTTGCCGCCGTTGGCGTCAGCGATCGCCTGGAGCGCCGCCTGGTGTTCGCGCACCCCGTCGACGCGCACGCACTCGAGCAGTTTTTCGTAGGTGTTGTTGTTGCGGGAGTCGCAGCCCGTCTGCGACGGACCTGCGTTGGCCACAGCCGGTGGGATCGCGGTCAGCAAGAGCGCCGCGCCGGCGAGCGCTGGCACGCATCGCCTCCTTCGTAGATCGAACGTCATCGTTTTCTCCCTCACTTGTTTGGGCGGCCACCACCACCCTGGGCGGATCACCATCCGGGAGGACGGCGCAGACCGACCGTATCCCCCGCAAGTCGACGGTTCCAGTGGTATCCCGAATGGCTCTGGCAGGTCGTTGCACGAGGCGGGCAGTATGTACGCTGCTGCTGAACGCCGGAGAGCTGCGCGTAGCGCGTGCCGGCCTTGTCGCTGAGACCGATCCGCTCGAGCAGGTCCGAGACGTCGACCGGGTCCGGGTACATGGCGGGCGAAGGTCTCGACCACCTCCCGCACCATCACGCGATCCTGGAATCTGCTCGCCTGCAGCTGGACCCCGAGACCTGCCACCCGCCAGATCGACCGATCGGTTGATCGAACAAGCCACCTGGTGGTCGATGTGTGATTCTGGCGGGATCGTCAGGATCGAGGACATGACGAATCGACTCACCATCCACCGTTCCACAACCTCAGCCGGGCACGCCGCTGCGCCGCTCGATCAGAAGCCTGGTCGACCGGTGTGGGCAGCCCGCGTCGCTCAGGTCCTGACGGGGGCACTCGGCTTGTTCTTGATCTCGTCGGGGGCTGCCAAGTTCGGCGGCGGACACGTCTTCCAGTACGTCGAGCACCGATCGGGGATCGACATCTTCCACCCGTTCGCGAACCATGTCGTCGGTGTCGCCGAGGTGATGGCCGGGGTGCTCGTGCTGTTGCGTCGTACTCGGTTTGCGGGTTCGATGATCGCATCGGTCCTGATGGTCGGCGCCGTCGTGTTCCACCTCTCGCCCTGGCTCGGCGTGTCGGTGCCCACCGGACTCACCGATGGTGCGACCGCGCCGTGGTCCGCCGACGACTTCGAGGCCACGACCACCGCCGTGCCGTTCGTCCTCGCGATCATCACCGGCATCGGCTCCCTGCTGCTTCTGCACAGCGCGTGGCGCACCCGGACCGGCACGTCGACCACGACCTTCCCGGCCGAGTGAGTTGGGCGATGCGGTACCGGCCAGAGCGCTCCGATCGGATCGGTACTCTCGGATACGGGACGCTTGAGGGAGGGCCGGCCATGGTGAACGAGCGCAGTCGGCGAGACGCTCCGGTCGGCCGGCTGCCGCGCGTGTGGTCGGCGGTCGCAATCGCGAGCGTGCTGGCCGGCCTCGTCATGACGTTCGATCCCGACTTCGGCAGCGTCGGCTCCACCGTCGTGACGCTGATCCCGTTCCTCCTGCTCCCGATCATCGGGATCGCGGCGCTCAGCCTGCCCGAGCGAGGTCCGTCGTCCGGGTTGACAGTCATGGCGATCATGGCGATCGCCGGCTGGGCCGTCCTGGTCGTCGACGACGACCGCTGGTCGATCCTCACGTTCGCGCTGCTCGGGCTGTGCTTCTCCGTCGAAGGAGTGATCGGCGTCGTCCTGGCGCTGGCCGCCACCACGATCTGGACAGCCGCGTGGATCGACGACGGCGTCGACGGCTGGCGGCTCCTCATCCCGGCAGCGGTGTTCGGCGCCGGCGTCGTGCTGTGGTCGACGCTGCGGCGCGCGGAGATCGAGAGTGCGGCGCTCGCCGCACTGCTCGAGCGGCTCGAGTCGACGCAGGCCGAGCTCGCGGCGGCCGAGCACGAGCGCGGCATGCTCGCCGAGAGGGCCCGCTTCGCCGGGGAAATCCACGACACCCTCGCCCAAGGCTTCACCTCGATCGTGGTGCTGGGCCGAGCCGCCCGACGCACCGGCAACCCCGCTGATGCACTGCTCGAGATCGAGACCGTCGCCGAGGAACACCTCGGGGCGGCACGACGACTCGTAGCTGCGGCGGGGCCCGCCGATCTCGAGTCGCTGTCGCTTCCCGACGCGATGCGCCGACAGCTCGATCGCACGATCGACCCTGCCCGTACGACCGCGCACTTCGCCGTCGACGGCGTCGCGACCCACCTGCCGGCCGAGGTCGAGGTCACACTGTTCCGCGGACTCCAGGAGACACTGCTCAACATCCGCAAGCACGCCGAGGCGACCATCGTGCACGTCACCCTCAGCTACCTCGGTGACCTCGTCGCACTCGACGTCCGCGACGACGGACGCGGCTTCACCAATGGAGCCGTCGCCGACCACGGCGACCTCACCGGTGGGCAAGGGCTCCGAGCGCTGCGGCATCGAGCCGAGACCCTCGGCGGTGCGCTCACGATCGAGCCAACGCCTGCAGGCGGCGCAGCGGTGTCGCTGCAACTACCGGCGGTGACGTCGTGATCACCCTGTTGATCGTCGACGACCATCCGATCGTGCGCAGCGGGCTCGCCGCGCTCCTCGGCGCCGAGGACGACATCGACGTCATCGGCGAGGCCGGCAACGGAGCCGACGCCGTCGCTGCCGCCCTTGCGCTCCGGCCGTCGGCGACGCTGATGGACCTCCGCATGCCCGGCGTCGACGGCGTCGACGCGATCGCCCAGATCACGGCCGAGTGGCCCGACGCCGCGATCGTCGTCCTCACCACCTACGACACCGACGAGGCGATCGTCAGAGCGATCGAAGCCGGCGCCTCCGGTTACCTCCTCAAGGACGCACCAACCGAATCGCTGCTCGACGCAGTCCGACGCGCCGCAGCTGGTGAGACCGTGCTCGCCCCACCCGTTCAACGCCGCCTCGTCCAACGGGTTCGCGACCCCGAGGCAGGTGCGCTGTCCCAACGAGAGATCGAAGTCCTGCGCGAAGTCGCGTCCGGCCAGACCAACGCCGAGATCGCCGACCAACTCCACATCAGCCAGGCGACCGTCAAGACCCACCTCCTCCACATCTACGGCAAGCTCGGCGTCACAGACCGAGCCGCCGCCGTCGCCCGCGCCTACGAGACCAGCATCCTCTCCCGACGCCACGGCTGACATCGGCCGGGTTTCCGACGCCAGACCCGGCCCCAGTCTGTCCGCGCCGGGCCCCCACGGCGAGGCGGCAGGAAGCACCAGCGGGGGTCCACCCTCCCGCGTCGATCATGTACAACTCCGCTGCGACGGCCACACAGTGCTTGCTTGGGTCGCCATCCGCCGCTGCCGGGCACGTGCACGACTCAAAGCATCTCGCAGCGGCCCCGCGTTACCGAGCAGGCAGACGTCGAGACCGCTCCGATCCAAGTGCCGATCTCGCGTGCGGCCGGCGAGGCCCCGGCCACGAACGTCTTCGGGCGGTGGGTTGCGCCGGTTGTGGCCGAGACCAGGTACGACACGGGTCGTTGGGTGTCAAGGCGCTTCGACGTCGTGCGGCCCTGAACTGCTGCGCTCTCGGTCGTCGCCACCCGCTGGCCCGAACCGGTCGTTCGTAGCGACTCCACGGTCCTGGAGCGGCACTCGGGTTGGAACCACGTCACCGAGAGCTGTCAGCCACGGTTGGACCTCAGTCCAACAGCACGTCGTCTCGACGGCCGGAGCGCTCGTAGTGGATGGGGAGGACCTTGCCGTACAGCTGACGGCACCGTTCAGGGGTCGCCACCATGTCGGGCTGATCGACGTAGGAGAAGATACCGACGTAGCGTGGGCGAGCTCCGGCGAGGGGAGCGACACGGTGCAGGCTGTGTCGTCCGAGGAAGATCTGTAGGTCGCCCGGCTCGAGTATCAGGGTGCGGACCCGGTCGGAGGTGCCGTCGAGTACGTGGGTGACCGCGTCGAAGTGTTCATCGTCGGCGGTGCGGATGTTCGGCGCGTACTCGAACTCGCCGCCATGCTCTGCGACTTGGATCGCGAGCGTCACGGTGTAGTCGTTGGTGTCAAAGTGCCACGGGAAGCCGGGGCCGGCCCCGGCGCTGTTGATGATCACGTCGGCGAGCGGGTCGGCGTAGCGGTGGAACGGGTCGGCTTGGAGGCAGTCGCGGATGAACTCATCGAACCCTGGCGTGTCGTAGACACCCCGCAGCGGGCTGCCGGCGACGAAGCGGTCGGCCGCGACGAACGCGTTCGACCGGTCGTAGAACCGGCGCGCCGGATGCCCCTTCGGCAGTGCCTCGTCGTCGTGGGTGAAGTAGGCGTTGGTGCGGGTGTAGGAGCGATGGGCGTGGGGCGCGACCGCGTCGGCCTCCGCAACGAGCGCTGTGACGCCCGCCGGGGTGAGGATGTTCTCCACGACCGCGCACCCGTCAGCCGTCAGCTCGGCGCGCACCCGCGACACCAGCGCCGCGTACTCGACGCTGTCGGGCCGGTCAATCGGGATCGCGTCGGCGTCGAGGAAGGGGTTGCTGGCACGAATCATCGGTTTGCTCCCAACGCACCGTAGCCGTCGACTCGAACCGGTGGCTGTTGTTCCGTCCGAGCCGAAGAGTCGCTTCCGAGCGTACTCAACCTCGGTGCTGTGGACCCTTCCCCCGCTCAATCGAGGCTGCGCGACGGGGTCGCGGGCGCGCTCGTCGGTCGGTTCGCGAAGGCGGAGGCATCCTCGGTATCGCCGCTCGTACGCCACTGCCGCGGTCCGGCCGTCCAAGCCAGAGCGCGGGGACGATGTCGACGTCGCGAGGTCGAGCTCTGCGTTGGCTACCGCATCGACCACACGTGCATCGAGGGTCGCCGATGAGCCGGGCTCGAGTGTCTCGACGCCGTGACGGAACTGCGCCGGCGAAACGCAACCGGGTGGGCTGCGAGCGGGTGTCGGCCCTCAGGAGCCGGCCACGGTCCGTCGTCTCAGCGGGGACCGTGTCCGACTCCGGGGCGTGGGAACACCGACGTGGTTTGGCGGACCCTCACGCGATGTCGAGGCGGTGGGCGAGTGAGCGGTAGTCGTCGGCGCGGAGGACCGAGCGCGCGAGTTCGACCACGCCGGCGAACGCCTCTGCGGGTGCGCTGGAGTGCATGGCGGAGAGGAGGTCGAAGCGGTCGTCGATGTTCATCGCCGGCAGCATCAACGCGAGCGACTTGACCATGTCGTCGGCCGGGATCGACGACACGATGGCCACGTTCAACTCGACGGTTGCGTCGACCCCGATCGCCGCTTCGAGGGCCGGCATGAGTACCCGCTCTTCGATGTCGATGTGGGTGAGGTACTCGCTGACGAATCGAGCCAGGTCGAGGTGCAGCAGGTGGACGTCTCGCCTCGCTGTCGCGTTCGATGCCTCGAACGAGACTGCCATGTCGGCGATGCGGGCGATCGTCCGGTCGAGCGCGAGGTGGTCCTGCTCGATCCGCTCGGCGAGCACGGGCAGCTCGCGTTCGAGGACCGGTTGGATGAAGGCGTCCTCGTGATGGGCGTGTCCTTCGAGCAAGGCATGCGTCGCGACGACGTGATCAACCAGTGCGCGTACGCCGTCGCGTTCGTGGGGGTCGACCGTCCCCGCCCGTTCGACGACGGCGAACAGCTCGCTTCGGATGCCCTTGTGGACGTCGCGATACAGGTCGACGGCGACGAGGCCGAAAGTGTCGGATGCCGGCGACCACGCGGTCAGCGGGCTGGGGAGCGTCCGGGGGTCGTTCGAGCGAGTTCTGTCAACGACGCTGGTGTCGGCGTCGGCGTGGGTCATGGTCATGGTGGTGCCTTTCTGGTCTCGGTGGCCCGCTTGTCGGACCCCACCCCACGATGACGGCTCTCAGCGTGCGCCGTTCCTGAAAACGTCGTAGCGTTATCGGCACTTGTCCCACACCAACCGGCACGGAATCTGAAACGGGACCGCATGGACGGCGATGACTACTTCGCAGCACTGTCGTGCCTGCTGGACGACGGTGTCGGGTTGCTGATCGGAACCAGCGACGCCAATGGCGTGCCGCGCGCTGGTCGGGGATGGGGCGTCCGCATGGACGACCGGTTCCTCCGAGTCGTCATCGGCGCCGACGATCCGATCCTGGTCGCCAATCTCGATGACGGACACGTGGCCGTGACCGGTGCCGACGTACGTCGACTCCGGTCGGCGCAGCTCAAAGGGCGTGTGGTTGCGGTCGGGGAGCCCGACGACGAAGATCTCGCTGCCGCCGATGAGCACACCGCGGCGTTCTTGACAGCGATCTTGGAGACGGACGGAACCGAGTACGAGCTGACCAGCCGCATGTTGCCGCGTCGGATGCTCACGGTCGTGGTCGAGGTCGACGAGGGGTTCGATCAGACCCCGGGCCCGATGGCTGGTGCCCCGATCCCGGAGTCGAGATGATCGACATCGCTGGACCGGACCAGTCGAGTGAGGAGCAACTCACGCTCGCTCGCCTCCAACGCTGCTACGAGGGCGGGGTCCCCGCGGTCGTCTGCACAGTTGACGCAGAGTGTCGTCCGAACATCACCTACATCTCGCGGGTGCACCAGGTCGACGAGAACCGGGTGGCGATCTCGAACCAGTTCATGTCGAAGACGTCCCGCAACCTCGCGGTCAATCCGCTGGCCAGCCTGTTGCTCATCGACCCGGTGACCTACCAGGAGTTCCACCTGCAACTCGTCTACGAGCGCACCGAGCGTCGCGGCCCGGTGTTCGAACGGCTGCGCGACGATGTCGATCAGCTTGCCGAGGACATGGGCTTGCACGGGGTGTTCAAGCTGCGCGCTGCGGACATCTTCCGTGTCATCGGCATCGCCTCGACGCAGCCGAGTCATCGGGAACCGGAGCCACACGACCATCCACCGACGCGCTCGCTCGACGCGCTCGCCGAGTTCGCCCTGATGATCGACCGCTCGTCCGAACTCGACACGGTCATCGACACCGCTGTCCGGGGCATCGACACCGTACTCGGCTATCACCACGTCTCGCTCCTGCTGCTCGACGAGAGCAGTTCACGGCTCTACACGATCGCGAGCCGAGGTTTCGAGGACGCCAACATCGGTGCCGAGGTCACGCTCGGGGACGGAGCCATCGGCCGGCCACTCGCACGGTGTGCCGTGCACCGGACATCCGGGCTGCGGCAGGCTGCCAAGTACTCGCGGAGCATCCGACGCTCGTTCGAGGAGTCGGGCCTCGACGCCGGGTCGGTCCTCCCGCTCCCGGGTCTCGCAAATGTCGACAGCCGCATCGTGGTGCCGATTCGGGGCCTCGGGCAGCTGATCGGCGGGATTGTCGTCGAAGAGCAACGAGTCGCAGCGTTCACTCAGGTGGACGAACACGTTCTCACCGCAGCGGCGACGATGCTTGCCGGGGCGATCGAAGCCGCGGTCGGAACCGAACGGGACGCCCCGGCGCCAGAGCCCGAGCCACGCGGGACGACACCGCCACCCACCCCGACGGTCGACGCGATCACCATTCGACACTTCGCCGTCGATGGCAGCGTATTCGTCGAAGGCGACTACCTGATCAGGGGTGTCGCCGGCCGGATACTCCGGGCGCTTCTCGCGACGCACCTCAGCACCGGTCGCGTCGACTTCACCAACCGGGAGCTCCGCCTCGACCCGTCGTTGGATCTCCCCGGCTTCAAGGACAACTTGGAGAGCCGGCTCACACTCCTCCGGCGGCGACTCGACGAACGATCGGCGCCTTGCCGGATCGAGAAGACCGGCCGCGGACGTTTCCGCCTCGACGTCCTGCACCCGATCCTCCTCGACGACGTCGACGACCGCACGACGGCGTGACGCCGCGTCGACTCAGCCTCGATCCACAGATTGGGATCTGGCGATCGGGTGTCGGTGGCTGGAATCGGACGATCCCGCGCTGTTTGCCGGCGTGACGCCCGGGATTCTGCGTGGTGAAGTGTGTGTTCGGGTGTGTGTGGGTGCCGGAGGCGGCCTCGATTCGCGGTCGGGTCGAGCGCCCGATGACGGGCGTTCGCCGTCCGTTCGCTCAGCTCGTGGAGAGCATCGCCAACGGTGCGAGCGGCACGATGCCTTCCGCCTTCGCGGCCAGCGTCGGGTCGATCGTGATGAGTGCGTCAGCCTGGAGTTGGCACACCGCGAGATACTCGGCATCGAACGTCGTGTCCCACCCGTTGGCGCGTGCGATCTTCCACGCGGTGCGACGTGACACGCGATCCCCGAGTAGCCGCATCTTGAGCTCTGTGAAGCGCTCGTGGTGCCGGAACGCAGCTTCTTCGGTGATGTCGCCGTTGCGCACTTCGTCGAGCAGCAGGGACAGCGCTTGGGAGCGGATGAGATTGGGAGCCACGAGTTGATGATCAGAATCGATGTCGAGGTCGTTGGCAACGATATGGAGCAAGGTCCGAGCGTCGATCACGTACCGGGCCACGTGCCCACCGTACATCCGGGGTCGGCGACCTCGAGCAGCGCCGCCGATCCGGCTGGTGGCATCCTCGTCGGTTCACCGCGGCCGGTCAGCTCGCGGGGTCGTACTGGAACGCGCGCAGTTCCTGCGCGCATCGGCAGGCGACTGCGTTCTTCGCTGCCCATTCCAGTGCCGGCTCGCGGGAGGGCAGCTCGAGCACGTTGTAGCCACCTTCGATCTCCTTCGTCTGCGGGTACGAGCCCTCAGTCACGGTCCCGTCGCCGGCGACCAGGACGAGCGGAACGTTCTCGTCGATGCCGCCGCCGAACACCCAAACCCCGGCGTCCTTCGCCTCTTGCACGACGGCGTGCGCCGAATCCGCGACCGCCTTGCAGATCCTCGTCGGGAACGACCATTGCACCACCGGGGAAGGAGATCAGGTATTTCGTCATCGCAACGGCTCCTCTTTCGCGCCATCGGGATCTGCCTCATCGTGGCCGATGAGCGCGCCCTACGCAGTAGACGGACCGCCCCCACGGTCGACGGTCGATCGCTCGCCTCGTGTTCGTCGGCGACCGTCGGGAGATAGGCCGGTCAATGATTCGAGACCGGTGGTGTGGCTGCCGTCATGCCCGGCGGCACCTGAGTGGTGACGACCCAGCGGTGCTTGCCGATCTTGCGGTCCCGGCGGAACCCGGCACGTTCGAAGGTCGAGAGCACGCCGTGGAAGAGGAAACCGGCCGGCGCAGCGTCGGCGGCTCACGATCAGGTCGACGGGGCGGAGCTCTGGAGCGGTGGTCGCGAGAGCCGGTCGTCGCTCGGGAGGACCCGGGCGTCGATCCCGGCTGCACGGGCTGCGGCGACGTTGACGGGCGAGTCGTCGATGAAGCACACCGCGTCGTGTTGCATTGCATCGGTCAGCGGCGCGAACGCGGCCGGGTCGGGCTTGGCGACGCCGAGTCGATCGGACACGAGCACGCGTTCGAACCGGTCCGCAATGCCGAATCGTTCTAGCCGTGGGAGCAGCCAGCACGAGCGGTGGTTGCTGAGCATCCAGAATCGCCGGTCGCCAGTGGCGACGAAGTCGAACAGGGGACCCGGCTCGAAGCCGAGCTCGAGGTCGGCCGACAGCTGGGCGGGGGGATCGCCCGGGAAGAGCGCCGCCCACATCTCGGCCTCCGAGGTGCGTCCCTCCCAGAAGTCGAGCCGCAGTGTCGTGCGCCACTGCTTCCAGACCGTGACCGGGTCGTCGCCTCGCTCGAGCGCCCGCCTGCGCACGAAGGCCGGGAACGCCCGGTTGAAGACGACACCATGGGCGTCGAGCACGACGATGTCGGCGTCACGTGGCGCCGGCGGGGTCACGCTGCGACCTGCTCGAGTCGGGTGACGATCTCGCCGACGAGATCCTGGGTCATCGCCGTGGCTTCGGCGATGTCGATTGTCGGTACCCCACCGGCGTGCGCCTGTTGCTGGAGGTGCTGTTGGATCATCTCGATCCGGTCGAAGCCGGCCACGTGTCGCTCACCTCGACGCAGTGGTTCGTCGGCTTGGCGTCGCTCGAGATTCCGACGGTGAGAGGAGGTCGGTGCCGTGACCAGCCGCTCGACGACGACCGGCCGTGAGGGATGGTCGGTCAGTGCTGCCGCCAGCGAGCCGGGTGTGAGGTGGACCCCCTCGGCGATCATCGAACGGTGCTCGGCGGCGAGCCGGCTGGCGACTGCTGCCATCGCGTTGGAGACGGCGTTGCACTGCCGGTCGAAATCGGCGAACGGGTCGGGTTGGTCTGGTTCGATCAACTCGAAGGTGGAGGTGTGCAGTTCCGGCAGGACAGCGTGGGGGACGACGGTGCGCAGGACCTCTCGGATGGCGTCGGTGGTGACGAGACGCGTGATCTCGAGGCGGACCGCCAGCCGGGTCGCGAGGGTGCTCTTGCCGACGCCCGGCGCACCGGTCAGGACGATCACCACGGGTCGGCCGCTGCGCCTTGCCGCCCGCCACGCCAACCAGCGGTCGGTGATCGGCCCGCCGCCCGGGTGGGCGCGCATGATCTCGCACGCCGTACGAACCAAGTCATCGGCATCGTGACGTGCGGCGCCGTCGTTCTCGATCGTTTCTTGTACGAGGAGCGCCAGTCGGTACGCCTCTTCGGTCGGGATGCCCGTCGCCAACAGGCTGGACGCCATGATCCCGCGCGAGAACGGGAGCACCTCGCCCTGCCGATTGGTGATCATCAGGTTGGGGTTGTCGAAGGCGAGATCGGTGGGCATGTCAGCTCCTGGTGAGTTGGACCGGCGTGTCCCGCAGAGTCCAGTCCGGGTACTTGTGGGGTGGTCCCTCGGCGAGCTCGGCGACCCCGTCACGGATGTCGACGATCTTGGGAAGCGGGACATCGGGATCGCCCGGGATACCGGCGAGGCGTTCGGCGAGGTCGTCCGGGAATTCGTCGAGCAGACTGGCGACGAGGCGCTGTTCCTGGGTCGGGAGGTAACAGCGGGCGGCGTCGGTGACGCCGGCCAGCGCGCGCCGGAGGTGGGCGACCACGTCGATCTTGGTCGGCTTGCCCAGCACGAGTCCTTCGAGCAGCGCGGTGACGTCGTGGGTGCCGAGTTTGCAGGAGTTGCACTGGCCGCACGACTCGACGTGCAAGAAGCGCGACACCTGGTAGGCGACGTCGACCATGTTGCGAGAGTCGTCGTACACGATGAACCCTGCCGAACCCAGCCCGCCACCCGCACCGGCCAGCCCCTCGTACGAGACGGGGGCGCCGAGCGCTGCGGCCGGCAGGACGGGGTTGGCGACACCCGACAGCACGGCCTTGATCGACCGACCGGGACGAGGGCCGTCAGTGAGCTCGCGAATCAGCTGATCGAGGGGTGTCCCGAGCGACACCTCGGCGACGGCGGCGTGGCGCACGTCGCCGGTCATCGTGACGATCGTCGGCCCGGGCGACACGCTGGTGCCCAGTGACCGATACCACGCCGCGCCGTGGCGGCACACGAGCGCGACATGGGCCAGCGTCTCGGCGTTGTTGACGACGGCCGGATTGGAGCTCGGTATGGCTGGACCACCAGGCGAGTCGTCGACTCCTGCTGACCAGCCGAGCTGGGGACCGGTGGTGTACAACCCGTAGAGATACGGCGGGATCTGGCGGGGAAGCGGATCGTCACCCTCGATCACCTCGAGCAGCGCCGTCTCTTCACCGAACAGGTAGTGGTCGGGACCCTCCACGACCGAGACGTCGAGTCCCTCGAGCCAGCCAGTGGAGTCGAGTTCCGAGATGGCACCTCGGATCCGATCGAGCTGCTCGGTGTACGTCGCCTTCGTGGCCACGACGACCCGCCGCGCCCTGACGGCATGGGCGGCGATCAGGGCGCCCTCGATGACGGCGTACGGGTTGACCCGCAGCAGCGCCCGATCCTTGAACGTGCCCGGCTCACCCTCGGCCGCGTTGACGACGACGAAGCACTCGTCGTCGTCGCCAATCGAAGCCAGGACGCCGGCCCACTTGCGCGCCGCGGGGAACCCGGCCCCTCCTCGCCCGCGCACGCCGGCCTCGCCGATCAGTGTGATCACGTCATCGCCCGTCATCGTCCGGGCGTGTCGAAGCCCGTCGAGGCCGCCCGACTCGACGTAGTCGGAAAGCGCCAGGAGTGGCTCAGTCAAGAGAACCTCAGAACTCACACCTCAATCATAATAGGCATGATTCAAAACCGCTATCACAGATATGAGATCAGGTGGACGCTGACCTGTGTCCGGTCCGTACATGCCGGTCGTCTCCGAGGAGACGCGAGCATCGCGCGCCTCGACGGTCACGAGCGGCGCTGACCCGCAGCACGGTCCGCGACGGTCGGATCGGTTCAGGCCTCGTCGACGAGCGCCACGCCCACACGGCCGAACCGTACGACCGCATGTTCGGCGAGGGCGAAGATGAAGATGATGATGCCGGCCATCTCGAGACTCTCCTCGATGGTCTGGTAGGCCACAGACGACACGTTGCCGCTGCCCTCCGACTCGACGACGGTGCCGCCCAGCATCTCGATCCCGATCGCGCCGCACACGTAGACGCCACCCGCGACGAGGAACAGCCTCGCAATCCTCGGCGGGAGTCGCCGCAGGAACGGCACGTAGATCGCGAGGAACAACAAACCGGCGGCGCCGTACGGGATGACCCAGGCATAGAACAGGATCCCCGAGGTGTTCAGCGCGTTCCGGGTGGGCTCGATCAGCTTCTCGTGATAGGACAGCATCTCGTCGATCGAGAGGAACACGAAGACGGCGGCGAGTCCGATCCAGTGGCGGAGGTCGGGATCGCTGCGTCGGGCCGTGCCGGTCGCGATCAGCGAGGCGAGCACGGCGCAGAAGAGGATGGCGAGCGCCGAGTAGTACGCCGGGATTCCGGTGTCCGAGCCGAGGCTGAACGCGTTCAGGAGCCCGAACAGGCCATCGTTGCCGGTGGCGAAGCGGATGGTCTGCATCACCAGGTGGATGACGACGAAGCCCGATGCCACCGCGGCGAACGCGCGGGCGAGCAGGACCGGTCCCGCCGAGACAAAGACGTCGACGAACACGATGCGCTCGGGCCCGTCCCGGTCACCGGTGTGAGGTTGATCGAACTCGGTTGCCACCGCCAGACCGCCCTGAACGTATGGATAAGCGACCGGCGACGAGTCGGGCACCGCCTCCGCCCCGCACTATCCCGAATCAGCCCGTCAGGAACATTCTCCTGAACTTGGTCCACGCCATGCAAGAGCCAGGGGACGCCGCCGGCTCGGCGTCGAGCGGCTGCCCTCGGACGATCGAGAGCCCGGGCGGTGGGCCCGGGCTCTGGATGTTCGCTGAGGATGGCTGGTCTCAACTCAGTTGGAGTCTCGCCGGTACAGCAGGAGTGTGCCGATGGTGAGGCTGATGAGTGCGTAGCCACCGAAGATGAGGGCGTACCGGGGGCGATCGAGTTGGTTGAGAATGGCCACTGGCGGCTCGAAGTTCGGGCCGGCGTCGAGGAGTCGGTAGCCGGCGCTGAAAGGCAGGAAGTGGCGCACGGTCTCGGGTAGCGCCGGTGCGAACAGGCTCTCGATGACGAACGACCACATCAGCAGACCGGTGATCGCTCCGGCGGTGTGGCGGGCGATCATGCCGACGCCGAGACCGATCAGGGCGGACAGGGCAATGTACAGCAGTGCCCACAACGCCCGGGACGTGAGGGCGTTGCCGTCGCCGAGCGCGACGCCTCCGAGTGCGGCGCCGCCGAAGCCGGCGATCATGCCGGTGGCACCCAGCGTGAGACCGACGAGTGTCGCGGTGATCGTCTTGGCTGTCACGATCACCCAGCGAGCGGGCTGCGCGGTGAGCGCGACCGCCAAGGTGCCGTGCTGGGCTTCGCCGGTGAACATGAGGATCCCGACGACGGCGGCCAACATGGCCACCAACGGCAGTGGGTAGATGAACAGCTCGGCGGCCCTCAGAGTCGGGTCGGTGTTCGTCGCCGCGAGGACGGCGGCGATGAGGGCACCGATAACGCCGGTGAGGACGAGGATCACCTTGTTGGCTCGGAGGGCGGTCAGTTTGATCCACTCGCTTCGCAGCGCAGCGGGTACTGCTCGCGCATCGTCGGAGCGGGTGCGGACCGCTGAGCGGTCGCCAGCGGTCGGGGTGATGGCCGGGTCGGCGATGGTCGTGTTGGTGATGGCCGGGTTGGTGATGGTCGGGTCGGCGATGGTCGGGTTGGTGATGGTCGAGTTGGTGATGGTCATGGTTCTGTCCTTCTGAGCGATGAGTCGTTGGGATGGAGGATCAGGCGGAGGCGAACTCGGCTGAGGTGCCGGTCATGTCGAGGAGGGTGTCCTCGAGCGACGGGATGGTCTCGCTGAGCTCGTCGAGGCGGATGCCGTGCTCGAAGGCGAGTCGCGACACGGTGGCCTTGGTGGCACCGCGGATGACGAGCCGGTTGCCGGTGGTCTCGATGGTGACCTGCGGGCCTGCCAGCACACGCGTGAGGTCGGCCGGTCGGGGTGTTTCGGCGACGACGGTCGCTGCTTGCCGTGAGGCGATGGATTCGACGGTGTCGGATGCCAGGAGCTTGCCGCCGCCGACGACGACGAGGTCGTCGGCGAACATGCTGAGTTCGCTGATGAGGTGACTGGACACGAACACGGTGCCACCCCGACGGGCGAAGTCGGTGAGGTGACGACGCAGCCAACGGATGCCGTCGGGGTCGAGTCCGTTCGACGGCTCGTCGAGCAGCAGGACCTGAGGGTCTCCGATGAGGGCGCCGGCAAGGGCGAGGCGCTGGCGCATTCCGAGGGAGAATCCGCCGGTGCGCTGGTCGGCGGCCGATTCGAGACCGACGTCGACGAGGACGTCGTCCACGCGGGACGCGGGAATGGAGCTCATGGCGGCCATGGCTCGGAGGTGGTTGCGGGCGGTGTGGCCGGGGTGCATGCAGCGGGTGTCGAGCACGGAGCCGACGAGCCTGGCCGGGTGCCGCAGATCGGTGTAGCGGACGCCGTCGTAGCGGACTTCGCCCTCGTCCGGGCGGGTGAGGCCGACCATCATCCGCATCGTGGTCGACTTGCCGGCTCCGTTCGGTCCGACGAAGCCGGTGACTCGTCCGGCGGCCACGGTGAATGTGAGGTCGGCGACCGCGGTGCGGTCCCCGTAGTGCTTGGTGAGTCCGGTGACGGTGATCATGAGGTTGCTGCTCCTGGTGAGTGGTGATGGGGTTGGTTCTGAATTTCGTTGGGACGTTCGATGGCCGCTTCCGGAGAAGCGGGGGTGAGCGAGATCAGCGTGATGCCGAGGTCCCGAAGCTTCTGGAGCAGTCCGTGGAGCGCGGCTTGGTCGACGACGAATCCGCGGATGACGGAGGTCCCGTCGTTCTCGCAGGTGAGGGTCAGTCCGTCGAACCACGTCGACCACCGTGATCCGAGGTGTCCGCCGACACGGATCTCATAGTGCTGGGTGGCCGCCTGTTCAGCGATGGAGTGCCGGGTGGCCGGCTCGTTCGTGTGGTCGTCTGTGCTCACGAAGACGAACGTACGGACCGACCTGGTGAGCGCACATCACATGATGTGGTGATCTTCGTGGTGATCAGTGTGAGGCAGATCGGGCCGGATCAGAGACCCAGTTCAGAGACCCAGTTCAGCGGCGCGGGTCACCGCTTCGCGGCGGTTCGTGGCGCCGAGCTTCGTGTAGATGTGCTTGGTGTGGGTCCGCAGCGTGTTGAGTGAGACGTGGAGCTCGCGGGCGACGTCGGGCCCGGTGAGGTCGCTGCGCAGGAGGCGGAGGACGTCGAGTTCTCGTTCGCTCAACTGGTCGGGGTCGCCGACGCGGGTGTGACGAGCGTGTGTCGACCGTCCCGTCCCGAGGATTCGTGCGGCGTGTGGGTCGCTCGCGGCGAGCGGGCGGAGCAAACCTGCCGCGGCCGGCGCGACACCGAGGATCGACCGCACGTAGCCCTCCGGCTCGGCCCGATCCAGCGCTTCGCGAAGAGAAGCAGTGGCGGAAGCCCTGTCGCCTGACGCCTGCCGGGCGAGCGCCAGGAGCACGAGGATCTCGATGCTGCTACCGAGGCGGTGTCCGTCGTCGGCAGCGGCGAGGAGCCGCTCGAGGAGGCCGGTCGCCTGTTCGACGGCTCGAGCTGAACCTCGGGCGAGGAGCAGACCGGCGAGTGTGACGTGTTCGAACTCGCGGACGTAGGTGAGTTCGTCATCTGCGGAGACACCGTGTTCGTCGGCCCATCGTTCGCCGGCCCCGAGGTCGCCGAGCTTGACCTCGACCCTGGTCCTCTGGGCGCTGACTGGTCGGACGTTGGGGGAGTAGTCCGTGTTGTAGTGCGCTTGGGCTTCGGTGAGCATCTCGAGCGCTCGGTCGAGGTTGCCGTGGGCTTCATGGAGCAGTGCGGTCGCAACTCTCCAGCGATAGGCGTGCTGCGGGAGGCCCATGTGTTCACCCAGCTCGGCGCTTGTCCGAAGGTGCTCGGCAGCGGTCTCGAGATCGTTGCGCTCGACGGCGAGCACTCCGAGACCTGCGTGCATGTCGGCTGCGCCGCGCACGCCGGGGTTTGCGGCGGTGTGGCGGAGCGCAGAGTCGAACGTGCGGTGCGCGTCGTGCAGGCGACCCTGGGTGATCTGGATGTCGGCGAGCGCCAACGAGCAACCCATGACATCGGCGATGTAGTCGCCGAGTTCGAAGCAGGCGATCGATTCGATGTAGCGGCTGCGTGCGTCGTCAAGTTCGCCTCGGTTCCAGTGCGCCAGGCCGAGTAGCGCCGCGGCGGCGCCGCGTTGGAGGTGGTCGTCAGCGCCGATCAGATCGCGGACGCGCTGAGCGTGCTCGATCGTCCCGGCGGTGTCGCCGGCAAGGAGCGCGAGTCCGGCCCGATGCACTGCAGCCATGGCCGGCAGACGGCGGTACGCGACCTGGTCGAACACGATGGGTGGATCGGTGCGGATGAGCCATGAGTCGATGATCTCGAGCAGCGGGTCGAGGTCGTCGGTGTTGCCGTTCGCCATTCGGGCTCCGACGAGCGCCATGGCGAGAACCGGTCGATCGATGTAGAGGTCGGCGGGGAGGGTTTCGAGCCAGGTCCGCAGCTGCAACTCCTGGCGGGCCTGCTGCATGGCTCGCGCGTTCAGTTCGATCAGCTTCGCGGCGCGCTCGTGGTCGCGAGCAGCGAGCGCGTGGACGATGGCTTCGATGGGCTCGCCGTTGTCGGCGTACCAGTCGCTCGCCCGACGGTGCAGCTCTGGAACGCGGTCGGGCCGCTCGTCCAGGAGCCTCGCCCGCACGACATCCCCGAACAGGTGGTGATACCGATACCAGGTGCGGCGATCGTCGAGGGGAATCACGAACAGGTTCGTTCGCTCCAGCTCCTCGAGGATTGCCCTGGCGTCGGGCTGGCCGGTCATCGCGGCACACAGCGGGCCCGTGAGCCGGCTCACGAGGGAAGTGTCGAGCAGGAAGTCCCGGATCGGTGCGGGCTGGCGTTCGAGGACCTCGTCGGTGAGGTAGTCGAGGATGAACCGGTCGTCGCCGGCGAACTCTTCGATGAACGACACCGGGTCGCTGCGGCCCTGCATCGACAACGCCGCGAGCTGCAAGGCGGCGATCCATCCCTCGGTACGGGCTTCGAGCACGTCGACATCGGGCTGGGTCAGGGTCAGTTCCATCGCGTCGTTCAGGTACTCGGCGGCCTCGGATGCCGTGAAGCGCAGGTCGGCCGCTCGGACCTCCAGCAGATCGCCGCCTGCCCGTAGCGAAGCGAGCGGGAGCGGCGGATCGGACCGGGTGGCAATCACCAGACTGAGCTGAGGTGGGAGATGCTCGAGCAGGAACGCGACGGAGTCGTGGATCTCGGGCGCGTCGATCACGTGATAGTCGTCGAGCACCAGGACGATGTCCTGAGAAGCAGTCTCGAGATCGTTGATCACAGTGGCGACGACGGACTCCAAGGATGCTCCGGGACGATGCAGGAGGGCGTCGGCCTCTTCGCTCAGGTCGGAGGTGACGGTCGCGAGCGCAGCAGTCACGTAGGTCCAGAACTGCTCGGGGTCGTTGTCGCGCACGTCGAGGGACAGCCATGCGGTGGTGTGATCGTCGGCGTACCAGTCGGCGACCAGCGTGGACTTGCCGAAGCCAGCAGGAGCCGAGACCAGCGTCAGAGCACGAGGTCCGCTCCGGGTGGCGAGATCGCTGAGTCGAGGTCGAGCCACAAGGGTGCGGCGTCGACGCGGTGGGTGCAACTTCGAGGTGAGCAGCACGATCCCCTCAGCCGCTGGATCGGCGGACGTCATTGCTCGGCAGACCTCGGCCGTGAGGCACAGACCGGCGCGGGCCATTCGGTCGAGGGTTGCTGCGATGGACGCGATCGCACCGCCGGGTTCGTCGTCATCATCGGGCACTCGTGCGACGAGGCGCGGCGCGGACGTGCGCCCGTTCGCCGGGTCGGCTGAGGATGCTGAGGATCTCGACGGGTTGATTCCCGGCGGCACCGAACCAATGGGGGACCGCGGTGTCGAACTCGGCCACCTCACCGGACTTCATCGTGATGTCGTGGCCCCCGAGCAGTAGTCGCAGCTCGCCGCTGAGCACGTACAACCATTCGTACCCGTCGTGCGACTTGAGTCGGGGACGCTTGTGCTCGGGTGGGATCAACACCTTCCACGCGTGCATCCCGCTCGGCTGCTCGGTGAGAGGCACGACCGTGCGTGTTCCGCGCCGGTGGGGCCGGGGCCGGATTCGCGGATCGCCGACCTCGGGGGCACCGACGAGTTCGTCGAGCGCAACGGAATACGCCTGAGCAATCGGGAGCAACAGTTCGAGGCTCGGCTTGCGTTGCCCCGTCTCGAGACGCGACAACGTGCTCTTCGAAATTCCCGTCGTCTTCGACAACTCGATCAGCGTCAACCCGCGCTCGGTCCTCAACTTGCGCAGACGGCCGGCGACCCCGGCGAGCACACTCGTCGCTTCCGGGGCGGCCGTCATCGAGCAATTCAACATCGGATTCCCGGAACCGGCAACGAAAGTTGTGGCCGCCACCGGAATCAGCGCACCGTCGCTCCAGGAGGTTCGCGATGAGCAACACAGAGAGCCGGCAACCACAAGGCCCGGCCGCCATCGGAGAGACGCGGTTCGCCGCCTTCGGCGCCCGGAACTTCCGGCGCTACTTCATCGGCCAGATCATCTCGAGCGTCGGCTCATGGACACAGGCGCTCGCGGTCACATGGCTCGTCCTCGATCTCACCGACCGCAGCGATCAACTCGGGATCGTCATGGCCCTGCAGTTCCTCCCGATGCTGCTCCTCGGCGCTCCCGCCGGCGTCCTCGCCGACAAGGTCGACAACCGACGCCTTCTCATCGCGACCTCGGCATCGTCGGGTCTCGTCGCGCTCGGCTTCGGGGCGATGGTCGCAACCGGCCACACCAGCATGTGGGCGATCTACGCGCTCACGACGATGCTCGGCCTGCTGCTCGCCATCGAACGCCCAGCGATGCAGGCAATCCTGTTCCAGCTCGTCGGCCCCGACCTGCTCCCCAGCGCGGTGGCCGCCAACAGCACCATCAATTCGATGTCCCGCTTGGTCGGACCGGCGCTCGCCGGAGCACTCATCGCCGGATTCGGCGTCGGAGCGTGCTTCGCCGTCAACGCCGCCTCATACCTGGTCGTGATCGGCGCCCTGATGCGCCTCCGACGAAGCGAGCTGATCGACCGTCCGTTCCTCGGCCGAACCAAGGGGAAGCTGCGCGAAGGTTTCGCGTATGTTCGAAGCCAGCCAGACGTGCGCCGACCCCTGCTCGTCATGGCCGTCGTCGGCACCATGGCCTTGAACTTCCAGACGACGTTCCCGTCCATGGTCCGATTCGAATTCGAACTCGGCGCCGGATCCATCGGCACGGCGATGAGCGTCAGCGCGATCGGCTCGATCCTCGGCGGCATCTACATCGCCGGCGTGAAACCGGACTCACGTCGCACGCTCGGCATCGTGCTCGCAGCATTCGCCACAACGTGCATCACCCTTGCGCTCGCTCCCGGATACTGGGCCTTCGTCGCCTTGAGCATCCCATTGGGGTTCGCGTCCGCATCGTTCCAATCGGTCGACACGGTCGTGCTCCAACAGGCCACCGAACCGTCGATGCAAGGACGGGTCATGGCGCTGCAACAGATGGCCTGGTTCGGCAGCACCCCGATCGGTGCGCTCCTGATGGGATGGATCATCCAGATCTCATCCCCACGGGTGCCCTTCGCTGTCGGCGGCCTCGCAGCGCTCGCCTGCGCCACAGCAGTGCTGATGGTGCGACACACCGATGCGACCAACGAAATCGGTGCGGACGTTCCGTGTCCGGATGGAGTTGCAGTCGTTGCCCCAGCGGTGGCTTGACGACGCCGCAGGCTTCTGCGCGCTTCACGTCGTGGAAGCTTCAGCGCACCCGGACCAGGTGTGGTGAACGATCGCATGAGCAGTCGATGGAAACATCCTCGTTCCAGGCTGAGAACACGATCGATGGTTCATTCGCCAGATTGCGCCTCTGGCCAGCTGTTTCGCTCGTCAGGGCGTCACCGGTCCGTGCCTCACGCGCTGAGGCACGCCGGCCCCGGAGGAGAGGTTCACCGCAAGCGGCCAGCTCATCTACCAGGGGTTTTTCGAGCGGATGAGGGGAATCGAACCCCCGTATTCAGCTTGGGAAGCTTCTGAGGTCTGGACGCCACACGGGGTTTGACCTGGTAGTAAGCGATTCCGACGTGCGCCGTTCGATCGTCCGTGCAACCTACGTGCAACTACGAAGACTGGGCCCGGGAGGGCGACAGCGGTGATCGCCAGCAAGCGGGTGCGGAGTCTCAGCTCGCCGAGCGGTCGGTGACGAGTACGTCGAGGATCTCGGCGGCTCGCCATCGGAGTTGGCCGCGGGGGCCGTCGCTCGCTTCGGTCAGGATTCCGAGATCGGCGAGGAGGCGGAGTGCCGCGAGTGCCGAGGGGCGGGTGATGTCGAGACGACGTTCGACCACTCGTGAGGTGAGCACCGGCTGTTCGAATGCGAGCTCGACGAGCTGGTTGGCCGATCCGCGTGTCGTGTCTTGCACCATCGACCGGTACCGCTCGCGGAGGTCTGTGAGCTGTTCGGCGCGTCCGACGGCGTCGGTTGCTTGTGTCGTGACCGCGTCGAAGAACAGCGACAACCAACCGTCGAGATCGCCGCGTTCACGCACACCCTGGAGCGCCTCGTAGTAGAGGTCGCGGCGCTGCTCGAAGTAAGGAGAGATGTAGAGCAGTGGTGCGGCAAGCCGGTCGCGCACGACGAGGAAGAACACGACGAGGAGTCGCCCGAGTCGCCCGTTGCCGTCCAGGAACGGGTGGATGGTCTCGAACTGGTAGTGGAGCATGGCTGCTTGGACGAGCTTCGGCATCGGGGGTTCATCGTGGACGAATCGTTCGAGGTCGTCGACGAGGTCGCCGAGCGCGTCCGGGGGTGGTGGGACGAACCGTGCGGTCTCGATCGTCGCGCCGGGCGCCCCGATCCAGTTCTGCGTGGATCGGAACTCGCCGGGTTGGCGCTCTCGACCGCGGACGCCGGCGAGGATGATCGCGTGCATCTCTCGGATCAGTCGTGCGCTCAGCGGCAGGGTCGCGAGTCGCTCGAGACCGGTTTCGATGGCGGCGACGTAGTTGATGACCTCCTCGACGTCGGGGCCGGCGGGGCGATCGTCGGCCTCGGCGTCGTACACGTCGGTGAGTGATGCCTGTGTGCCCTCGATGCGGGTGGATGCCACTGCCTCTCGGCGGAGGTACGGGCCAACCAGCAACTGTGGGTGCGGGAGCAGTCTCCCGGCGCCGGCGAGCCGGCCGAGTGCGGCCTCCGCGTTCGCCATAGCAGAGACATTGGCCGCCGAGATCTGGACCGTGCGTGGGATCGGGTTCGGCAAGTAGGCCACGTACCCGTGTACGCCCGGTGTTCTGCGTGCCTCGCCGAAGGGCGTCGAAGCGTAGGCCGCTGGGTCCATTCGGCCAGGCTAGCCGTCTCTAAAGAAACTGACCGTTCGCTTTCGAGTCGTGTCGGGACTGGCAAGGAACCCTGCGGGTCGCTTCGGTCACCGAACTCGGCGCGGCCGTGAGTGTCGGGGTTGCCAGCCGCGCTCGTCGAGGAGCTTCTGGAGGTTGCGCTTGGGCTTGTGGGTGGTCCGCGCGACCTCGACGATCGCCTCGAAGCGTTCAGGTACCTCCGCCGCCGCGGCGAGTCGTTCGACGCGTGCCATCAGCTCGACCGCGGCGGCGTACGCCTGGTTGTACTTCGCGTCGGCGAGATCGAACGCCAGCAGGGTCGCGTCCGGCGACTCGACGACGTCGGGTGTGACTCGGTCGATCCGGAGGAGCAGTTCGCCGGTCGATCGGTTCTCGACGACGAACGGTGGTTGTCGTCGGCGGTCGCAACTCCTGGGAGATCGAGCGATCCCATGACGAGGGAGTCCGAGAACGCCTCGACGCGCTCGGTCCCCACCTGCGAGTCCAGCTGCCCGATCACGGCGCCGGTGTCCGGATCGATCAGCGCGAACTGGCCGTCGCCCTGGCGCAGGAGCTCCGTTCCGTCGTCGGAGGCGACGAAGTTGTCGGTGCCACCCGGGAGCGTCAGGCACACCCGGAGACGGGATCGATGTCACAGCCGGCGAGCTGGGTTCGTCCGCCGGTCAGCGGCCGGTACAGCGACCACGAGCTCGCCACCCGGGCCTCGCCCAGCGGGTGGGCGATCACGAAGCGGTCCCCGGCGAGGGCAGTGATCGGTTACTGGCCGACGACGGGCTGGCCGACGAACGCCCCCCCCGGTCGCCAGATCGAACAAGACGACGTGCGGCTCCGAGCCGGCGAGATCGACGGCGACGAAGGCACCGACGTGCTCGCTAGCGCTGATCGTGCCGACGCCGACCGCCCGGTCCTCAGTCACACGCGCGGCGTTGAGGCTCGTCGCCGGGGATGAGACGTTCCCATTCCTCCGATGTGAGCTCGCGGCTGGCGACCGCGCAGGCGCGCTCGACCCAGCGATCCGGGTCGAGCGGTACCCCGATCAGCTTGCCGGCCGTGCCCATCCAAAGCACGTCCGTCGACGCGTCGAACCAGCCCGGCTCGCCGACGAAGGTCCCGGTTCCGCTCCAGACGACACCCATCGGTTCGGCACGTTCGACGTCGAGGAGGCGAACGGTGCCGTCGATGTAGGCGAGCGCCACCACCGAACCGTCGCCGCTGAACCCGAAGTTCACGACCCGTCCGGTCACGCCGAGGTCCGTCACCTCGCCGGTCGGCACGTCGACGAGCACGGTGCGCGCATCGTCGGAGCCCATCACGAGCGTCGACCCCGTCGGATCGAGCGCCATCTCGTACGTGAGGGGCGCGCCGGTCTCGACGTCGCCGGTCAGCTCCCCGTTCGCGGCGTACGCCCGGAGCACCCCGTCACGATCCGACACGAGCACGCCGCCGTCGGGTGTCGGGTGGGCCGCGATCGCCTCAGTCGTCTCGACCGTGAGGACGACCTCGGGATCGCCGCGCTGGAGGCGCGCGAGCGTGACCTCCTGTTGGCCGTCGGGCCGTTCACCCACCATCGCGAGCAGGTCGCCGTACCTGGTCGCCATCAGCGTGCGCCCGTCCAGCGGACCTCGCACGCCGGGGACGCTGCCCAGGTACAGCCGGTCGGCCAGGCGCCCGTCCTCCCACCGCGCCGCCACGAACTCGCGCGACATCGCCCACACCCCGTCGGGCTCGGGGTAGGCGACGAGGGCCTGGAACCGGGAACCATCGGCATCGGTCAGCTCCGGCGACGAACGTGCGCCGGTCGCGAGCTCCACGACCTCGAGGGTCTGGCCGGGGATGTCGAGTGCCGCCGCCCGGCCGTCCGTGAACGCGACGTGGGCACCCGGATCGACCGTCCACGACCGCTCGACGAGCGCGCTGCCAGCGGGGTCGTAGACGACGATCACGTCCGGGAGGACGACCACGATCAGCCCGTCGGGCCGGATGAACGCATCCTCGTAGTCCTGGAGCGGCAGCAGGTCGGTGACCGCACCGGTCGCGGGATCGACCCGGAGCACGCCGCTCGGTGAGACGGCCATGATCGTCCCGTCCGGGCTCACCGATACGTCCGAGAACTCCACACCTGGTTGGGACGTGAGGTCGTGCACGATCGCACCGGTCGCAGGATCGATCACCATGATGCGACCGCCGAGGAAGCCGGCGACCAGGTTCCCGGCTCCCTCGTCGAACGCGAGCGCCGCTGCTCCGTCGGGTGTGTCGAGCTGGACGAGCACGTCGGCGGTGTCGGCGTCGGCGATCACGAGTCGTCCGTCGCCCTCGGGCGCCTCCGGCCGCGCAAACCCGACGGCGAACAGCGACTCGTCGGCGTTCATCGTGAACGAGATCTGGAGGTCGTCGGTGATCGGTTCGCCGATGATCTCGCCGGTCGTGGCATCCCGCACCGTGACCGAGTCGGGCTGATCGAAGTCGAGCAGCCCGGTCACCACGAGGATGTTCCCGTCGGCGGTGCTCCAGAGCGGGAAGGTCGGCTCGTCGACCGGGAGCTCACGCTCGAAGTTCGGGCCGGTCCACAGGCGCGACAAGTCGACGGCGACGGCGACGGCGATGCCGCTGGGGCCGTTGCGCGCGCCCAACGCACACGGTGCCGGCGCGGGGATCTCGTCGAGCACCTCACCCGACACCGGATCCCGGCGCACGATCATCCTGTCGACGCTGACGACCTCGGACCCTTCGCGGAGGAAGAAGCTCGGCCCGCAGTCGCTGACGAGACGGTCGCGGGTGAGCACCCGGTTCGAGATCGTCGCTCCGCCGAGGGCATCGAGGATCGCCGTGTCGGTCGCACGACCCGGCGAACGACGGTGGGCCTCGAGGGCGAGCAGGAGCGCCAAGGGTGGGTCGTCCGCCTTGACGGCCGCGGCACGACTGATCAGCGTGGCGAGGTCCGCTTCGTCGGCGGCCACGGTCGCGGCCTCGGCAGCGGCCTCGGCCCGCTGCGTCTGGAGGTCGGCCCGGTTGCGCTCCTCGACGGCGATGTCGGCCTGGGTGACGGCGTCCGCCGCCGCGGCTTCGGCTCGGACGGTCTCCTCCTCGGCGCGCTGTCGCTGGACGACGGCGAACGTACCGGCCGCGAGTGCGAGCACCAGTGCGGCGCCGATACCTACGACGAGTCGACGGAGGCGCCTGATCCGGCGTCGTTCCTCGACCCGCTCCATCTCCGATCGGGCGAACGACTCCTCGAGGAAGGCCCGCTCGTGCGTGGTCAGACGCACCGGGGCTCCGTCGATCCACCCGTCGTACCTCGCCAGCCGGTTGCCGGCGAGCAGGTCGCCGGGATCGCGGCCACGCTCCGACCAATCGGCCGCTGCGGCGGCGAGCTGGCGCTGGGCCACGACGTCCGCCCGCCCAGCGTCGACCCAGCCCGACAATCGGCTCCATTCGGAGAGCAGCGACTCGTGCGCGACCTCGACGGTCGGCGCGCGGGTGACGGGGTCGCGGTCGAAGGTGAGCAGTCGGTGACGGGCGAACTCGTCGATCACGTGGGTCGAGTCGGCGCCGGCCGCCGCGGCGACCTCGCGGACGAGCGCTCGGCGACGGGTGGCGGCCGATCCGTGGCCGAGCGTGACGAGGCGCAGGAAGACCTCGCGCGCCGCGTCTCGCTGCTCGTTCGTCAGCGACTCGTAGATCTCCTCGGCTCGTCGTGCCAACGCGCCCCCGACGCCGCCGACGTCGCGATAGCTCTCGACCGTGATCGTCGACCCGGTGCGCTGCTCGAACAGCTCAGTCAGCGCGTACTGCATGAGCGGCAGCCCGCCGGGCTGGCCCGACATGTCGGCGGAGATCGCCGTGACGACGCCTGGTTCGAAGGCCACGCCGACCGACGCGGCCGGCGTGGTGATGGCACGCTCGAGCTCCTGCGGGTTCATCGGCGTGATGACCTCGGTGCCGATCCGGACGAGCTCGCCGAACCCGGGATGAGCGAGTGGCTGATCGAAGAAGTCGGCCCGCAACGTCATGACGAACTTGACGGCGGAGTGCCGTGCGGTCGTGGCGTCGACCACGGCGGACATGAACGCTGCGGCCACGTCTCGTGGCACCTGGGAGAAGAGCTCCTCGAGCTGGTCGATGATGACGACGACGTGGGATGTGTCGTCGGGTGCGACGAGCTCGGCCGTTGACGCGATGCCGTCGGTCCGCATCCGCTGGGCCAGGTCGGTGGGCGGGTCGATGGCGACGGAACGCATCGCGTCAGCGAGCTCCTCGAAGGGCTCGCGCCCAGGAGTCATCGACACGACGAACCACTCGTCGGAGGCTGGAATCGCACGTAGCCGGAGGGCGGGGATCAGCCCGGCGCGGACCACGCTGGACTTGCCGGACCCGCTCGGGCCGACGACCACGACGAACCGTCCCTTCGGGCCGGCGTAGCCGAGCCGCGCGAGCAGTCGCTCGACGAGCCGCTCGCGACCGAAGAAGCGCTGCGCATCTTCCTCGTGGAACGCGCGGAGTCCCCGGTACGGGTTCGGCGACTCGTCGGCCTTGACCGTCACGACCTCGCCCCAGGCGGCGCTCAATTCCCTCGCGAACGTCGCCGCGTCGGGGCAGCGATCGGTCGAGTCGGCGCGTCGGTTGCGCTCGATCAGCTCACCGGCCGCGCTTCGGGGATCGGCACCGCCGACGAGGAGGTCCGCCAGCTCCGCAAGAGCGGTGATGTCGGAGGCCACGGTCGGTTCGACCGTCGATTCGCGGTCGTGGCGGTCGTCGCCGTCGCGAGCGGACAGACCGAAGTCGGCGAGATAGGCGTTGCCGTCGCCGTCGAGCAGGACGTTGCGAGGCGTGATGTCGCCGTGCGCGATCCCGAGCCGATGGGTCGCGGTGAGCGCGGCCCCCACCTGTTCGATGATGCGGGCGGCGGTGTGCACGTCGAGCGGACCGCCGCGCAACGTCTCGTCGAGGCTCCCGCGCCCGAACCTTCGCATCACCAGGAACGCGCGGCCGGGTTCTCGCCAATAGTCGTAGACGGGGACGATGGCCGGATGCTCCAGGTGCGCGACGAGGCGAGCTTCGGCTTCGAATCGTCGGATGAAGTCAGCGTCGTCGGCGAGCTCCGGGCGCACCACCTTGATCGCCACCTCACGTCCGACGGAGGGTTGGAACGCGCGATAGACGTCGCCCGTGGCGCCGACGCCGATCTTGTCGCGCAGTTCGTACCCGCGGACGGACAGGCCGTCGTTCGTGCTGCCGGTCGCCGGCGCCCCGGTCGGGAGCCGCAGGCGTGGGTCGTCGTCCAGGACCTGTCGTTCGAGCTCGACGAGTTCGGCGGACGGGTCGAGACCGAGCTCCTCGCCGAGGTACGTGCGTCGGTCGCCGAAGGCGCGCAGAGCATCCGCCTGGCGGCCGGACCGGTGGAGGGCAAGCATCAGGAGTGCCGTGAACCGTTCGTGTGACGGGTGGAGCCGAACGAGGCCGTCCAGTTCCGCGATCAGGTCACGGTGCCGCCCCGTGCGGAGATCGGCGTCGATTCGATCGCCAGCCGCAGCCAGTCGCCGTTCCTCGAGCCGTGCGATCTCGGCTGCCGCGAACTGTTCGTAGGTGAACTCCTGGAGTGCGCGTCCGCGCCAGAGGGCGAGGGCCTCGCTCAGGACGAGCGACGCCGCACCGGGGTCGGCGTCGAGCAGCGCACGTCCTTCGCGGGCGAGTGCGTCGAATCGGTGCGAGTCGACGCGTTCGGGGTCGACCACGAGCACGTAGCCCGGCGGCCGCGTGAGGAGGACCGAGCCGTCACTGCGCTTCTCGCGACCGGGTTCGAGCACCGACCTGAGTCGCGAGATCTGGACCCAGAGGGCGTTCTGACGGTCAGGGCCCGCATCGTTCCCCCACAGCTCGTCGATGATGCGGTCGGTCGAGACCACGCGATTCGCTTCGATCAGCAACAGCGCCAGCAGCGCACCCTGGCGAGCGCCGATCCCCAGCGAGCGGCCGCCGCGACGGACGTCGAGCGGCCCGAGCAGCCGATACTCGATCGCGTCCTTCCCGATGTCCTCACTCACGTCGACCCCCGAGTCGCCTTCATCGTGCCACGGTCCCGTCCGGTTGGCCGGCTCAGCCGGACGGGACGAAGCCCGGCGTGTCCACGTCGATCGCCACGAGCGCCGGCCCGACACCGGTGCTGAACGCCTCGATGTTCGCGAGGTTGGTCGCGTACAGCGTCAGCTCGGTGCCGCCGATCCCGAACGCGATGCTCGCCGGCAGGTCGAGCCCAGCAGCGGCCCCCTCCGCCAGCGTCTCGATGCTGCCGTCCAGGCCGACCCGCCGGATGGCGCTCCCGCCGACGTCGGCGACGTAGACCCGTCCGTCGGCGCCGAGTGCGATGCCGTCGGGGATGATGCCGCCGTCGACGATGGTGCTGACCTCGCCCGGGCTGCCGTCGTCCAGCACCGGGATCGCGACGAGTGACATGCGTTCGGTCACGGCGGCGTACACCGTGCCGTCGCCGAAGGCGACGCCGTTGACCCCGGCCGGGGTGCCGAGCCCGAAGGCGCCGGTCCCACCGAGGGCCTCGTCCTCGAGCCACTTCTCGACGGTGCCGTCGGGGCCGATTCGCCAGATCGCACCCAGCGGAGCAGCCTCGTCGCCGTTCGACCAGAAGTCGGTCACGTACAGGTTGCCCAGGTCGTCGAAGGTCAAGGCGTTGGGAATGGCGATGTCCTCGGTCCCGGCGAGCCGGGTGGCTGCTCCGGTTCGGCAGTCGAACCTCCACACACCGGTCGCCGCGCCGGCGTGAACGGCGCCATAGACGTTGCCGGCGTCGTCGACGGCGAGGCCGAGGAGGCCGAAGATCCCGGCCCACTCGAAGCCAGGGACTACGCCGAAGTCCTCGTACTCGCTCGCTCCGGGCGCGAGCTTGAGGAGGCGACCCTGATCGACGAGGGTGACGAAGACGTTGCCTGATCGGTCGACGGCCACGCCCTCGGCGAACTCTCCGGCGGCGGGGTCGAGCGCGGCGACGATGCCGGCCGGCTGGGTGGCTTCGTTCGGCGTCGGTTCCGGACACGCCGGATCCGGCTCCGTCGTCGGCGGAGCCGTGGTCGGTGGAGCCGTCGTCGGTGCGCTCGTCGATTCGACGGCGGGCTCGGTGCCGGCCGTCGTCGTGGCGACGGTGGTCGAGGCTGCGGCGACGTCGTCGGTCGCATCCGTGTCGGCGGTGATCGCCGTCGTGACGGCGTCCGCGGTTGCCGGCTCGTCGTCGCCGCCACAGGCGGCAGTCGCCACGATGAGCGCGACAGCGGCGGCTGCGCCCGTGAGCCCGTGAGATCGGTTCATGGTCTCGTCCTTCCCTCCGGTCCCGAACCGTTCGGAACACGAGGGTGATCGTCCCCGAGTCCACTTTCTGCCCACTTGCGTGCATCTGCCCAGCTCAGCCGGGTTGTGGACGACGCGACGGCGGGGATTACGCCGACGAGATCGTCCGCTCCGGCTTCCCTGCTATCCGGCAGTTCGACGGTCGGTTGTTGAGGGCGCAGTTGGACGGATATCTCGATCGGATCGTCGAGCGCGACTTCGAAGAGCTCGGACAGGTGGTGCGCAATGTGGGGGCGTTGCGACGGTGGCTGACGGCGTTCGGTGCGGCGACCTCGACCGTTGCGTCCTACGACGTGATCCGTGATGCAGCGTCGGCCGGTGAGGCGCAGAAACCGACCAAGCGACGACGATCCCGTACCGTTCCACGCTCGAACGCCTCTGGATGATCGACCAGGTGCCGGCGTGGTCGCCGACTCGGAACCGGTTGCGTCGGCTCGCGGGCGTCTCCGGTCCACCAACTCGCAGATCCGGCACCGGCGGTTCGGCTGCTCGGGCTCGAAGCCGATGCACTCGTCGGCGGGGCCGACGGTTCGGCGCGAATCCCGCGCGAAGGTTCGTTGTTCGGTTCGATGTCCGAATCGCTGGTCACGCAGTCAGTTCGCGTGTACGCCCAGGCGAACGAGGCACACGTGTCGCATCTGCGAACACGCGGCCCGTACGCTTTCCAGGTGTGGCGGCGAACGAGAGATCGACCTGATCGTCGAACGCGGCGACGGACGAGTCGTTGCGCTCGAGGTCAAGCTGTCGGCTGCGGTCGTCGACGCCGACGTTCGACACTTGCACTGGCTCGTAGACCGACTCGGCGACGAACTCCTTGACGCAGTGGTCGTCACGACTGGACCAGAGTCCTACCGTCGCAGCGACGGCATCGCGGTCGTCCCGGCTGAGGTGATTGCGCCGTGAGGGCAGCACAGCCGGATCAACTGGTCGTTGGTGTCGGAGTGCCCCGCGCCCGGGTGAATCAGGATGAACGCAGTTCCGACGTGCAACATCCGTGCAACAACGGGCTCGTTAAACGACCGCTCTGGCATGCGGCGCCTCAATTGTCTGACGCCGTGACCTGGTCGAACGTCGGGAGCGACATCTCGCTCAGCGCTGAACATCAGCCTCATGACCTGCCCTGCAGCTGAGAACGATCTGCCCCGGTAAGGTCGCTGCTACCAGGGCCAACAGAGCGGATGACGGGAATCGAACCCGCGTTCTCAGCTTGGGAAGCTGCCCGACGGGTAGGCGCGTCGGTGCAGCGTGAGGCACATCATGCCTGCTCAGCGGCGGTTTCGGAGTTGGCGACGAGTACACACAGGTCCGCACCATTGCGCCCTGTTCCGCGCTGCTCTAGGCACGAACCAGGCACGGCGGCCCCACCGTGCCTACCGAGGCGGTGGGGGCGGGATCGGCGCGATGGCCGATTGGGCGCGGGCGATCACGGTGTCGGTGAGGTTGCTGAACTGGTCGAGCTCGGCGTCGGTCGGCTCGATCAGGTCGGAGGGGTAGTTGGTCTTGTGGCGGAGGTCGCGGAGCTCGTCGAGCTGCGCCCACTCGGTGCGGTTGACGAGTTGTACCCCGTACGCGTAGTCGACCACGGCGACGTGGGCGCCGGGTCGGTTGGCGAACCGGAGTCCGCGGGCCGCCGCGACGGCGCTGATCGCGAGCCGTGCAGCTTCGTGGAGGTTCGAGATGACCGGGAGCCGGAGGCCGTCGTCTCGGCACAGCTGCGCGGTCTTTCGGAACTCGCGCGCCGACGCGAGCGTGCGTGTGCCCTCGCGCCGTCGGTGGGCACCGCTGCCGGGAACCGTGTGCATCGCGTCGCGGATCAGCGCGTCCACGTCGGTCGGGCGGCCACTCACGAGTCGTCGCCTCGTGTGATGACCGGCACCGAGCCTTCCCTCAAGTTGGTGAGCTGGTCGTGATCTGGCGGAAGGACCATTTGGTCGACGGTGAGGCCTGTGGCGGCTTCGATCGCGGCGCGGTGCTCGGCGAGGGTGAACCGGGTGTGGGTCGAGCTGACGACGACGAGATCGAGATCGTTGGGTGGTGGGCCGGGCTCGCCGTGGAATCGTGCCGCCCACGATCCGTGGATGAAGACCTCGTCGACGCCGGCGACGTCGACGTACTCGTCGCGCACGATGTGGGGCGCCCCGGCCGCATACGCAACGAGCTGGCGAAGCGCGTCGGTGTACGGAGCATCGGCGGGCCGGACGACCTTGGCACGCCCGACCTCTTCCATCGTGACGATCCCGGCCTCGGCGAGGCGCGCCAGCTCGCGAGCCACGGTCGGCTGGGAGAGCCCGAGCCGACGTGCGAGCTCGCTGCCCGACGCCGGCCGACCGAAGAACACCTCGGCGAGCAGTTGCGCCTGCGTCTCCGACCGGAAGATCGGAAGCAGCTCTGGCGCAGCAGTCGGCATACCTGGAGTATATGCACATTTCGAGTGATATTGCTAGGAATGCGCATGTATCACCGGATCGCGGAGTTACGCACTTCCCGGCGTACGTCAGGAAACCGAACGGCCTCTCGTTCTCACTGCCCCACACAGTTGCACCAATGGTGTGAGCGGCGTTCGCGCTCGGAGGATCTGAGCTTGGCAGGTGCCTCGGCGAGGGTTCGGGGAGGGTTTCGTGTCTGGGGGTGGCCTCTGGACACGCGCTGGGCACGGCGGACGGGCGAGTTTGGGGGATGGATTCTCGTCATGGTCACCGGCATGGCACGAGACCGGAACACCTCGCCACCGAGCAGCGATCCGACGTGCCGCGTGATCGTCGATGTGACACGGCTCGCCGACGAGCTCGGCGTGAACGTGAGCTTCGTGCGTCGTCTCGTCTGGGAGCGACGCATCCCGTACTTCAAGATCGGCAAGCTCGTCCGTTTCGATCTCGCCGAGGTCCACGACTGGCTCGACCAAAGCCGTGTCGAGGCTCTGCGCTGACTCGCGAGGCAGCAGCGCGGCGCGTACAACTCACGAGGCCGAAGGCAGCGCACTTATCAACGCCACGGGCGCGCACTTCGCCGGTTGTCGGGCGCGGTTCCGGAGTGCTCCGGGCGCGATACGAGCGGGTGGGCTGCTGGAGAGCGAGGCGCGATACGTGCCGTTCAAGAGCGGTTTGGCCCCCTCCGGCGAGGCGCGATTATGCGCTACCTCAGCAGCAGTCGAAGCTCCAACAGCGCGCCGGCACTGCAGCGCGCCAGCGAACGACCTGGCCGGTGATTATCGCGTTGCGAGAGCTGGGGATAGGAGACTGCGGCTCGCTGCGAATTGCACTCGAGCGGACGAGGACCGCGATCAGGTTGGGGCCGGCGGCTCGGTCGGTGTGGTTGCGGGATTGTTGGTCGCGGCGGCTCGCAGGGCGAGTTGCGTTCGTGAGTGCACGTCGAGCTTGCGGTAGACGCGTTGGAGGTGGCTTTCCACGGTTCGGCGTGAGATGAACAGAGTCGCCGCGATCGCGTTGTTCGATGCTCCAGTTGCTGCGAGCCGAGCAACGTCTCGCTCGCTGCGGGTGAGTCGTGTCCACGTCGACTCCGTTGGGAATCCTGTGAGCAGGCGCGACGCGACACCGGACGTGAGGTCGTCGATCGCAGTCAGTGTCGGGACGCCACGATGCAGCATTCCGTCCTCCGGTGGCGTCGCGTCGGTGTGGCGTCGAAGCGACGGTCGTGGCCAGGGGTGAGCTCCGCAGTTGAGGCGAATCGTGTCAGACAGTCCGGTCGAACGCCGAGCAGCCTTCTGATCACCGAGAGCCGCGGCGAGCGCGGCAAACCCGTCGAGCCCGTCAGCGGCACGGAGTCGGTACCCACACCGAACCGATTCGCGAATGGCCTGCTCGTACGCCTGATGTGCCTGGCGAGTCTCACCCCCAGCGAGCGCAGCGTCACCGAGCAGCAGACGAGCGGCCACGCGGTGTGCGCTCAAGGGGACCGTGTCGGCGAGCGCCACGACGTCGGCGGCGGTCCGCAGCATCCATTCCCAGTTGTCTCCGACCGGCGCAGACGCGGCGAGCCTCGTCCGCACCGTGAGACGCGTCCGCCAAGCGAGTGAGCGATCATCGCCCGGAACGGTGCCGTCGAACGACGGTTGGGCTGCGACCTCGACTGCGTATGTCTCGGCTGCAAACTCGGTCACGAAGTCGACGAGTCCGGTCAGTTCGTCGCGAAGTTGCCTGGCGAGCGCAGCAGCCTCCGCGGTTCGGCCCCGCTCGAGTGCGACCCAGGCGAGTTCGACCGAGCTGGCATGGGCGGTGTACGCGTCGTGCTGTCGTCCCCAATCGACGCACTGCCGAAAAAGGTGTTCGCACCGGTCGAGGTCACCTCGTGCGAGCGCGACCTGCGCGAGCTCATGGGTGGACTGCCAGACGAAGACTTGATCGTCGGTGACATCTCGCCCCGCAGCGATGCTTGCCTCGGCGGCGCGTTGCGCCCAGTTCAGATCGCCTGCGTCGTACGCGAGCGCCGCTCGGATCGATTCGATCCGGCATTGCAGCCCCGCAGGCGAACCGGCACGGACGGCTGCCTCGTCGGCCCGATCCAGCAGGTTGCGCGCCTGCTGGAGCGATGCGCACTCCGCCGCTGCGAGTGCGGCACGTCGCGACGCGTCCGCTTCCAGCCTCGCGTCGACCCCGGGCGCCGCGTCGAGCGCGGCAACCATCAACGTGACCAACTCCAGGTTGCGCATCCGATCGTGCATTGCGATGAACAGTGCGTCGGCGAGGTGCAGTGCGAAGGGGTGTTCCTCGCGCACGGCAATCCAAGCAAGATGGGTGAGGTTGTCCAGTTCTGCGCCGACGAGGGACGCGGTGGCCGGGTTGGCCGCGACCTCGTTTCCGATGCGGCGCGCCCAGCCCACAGCACGGTCGAGCACGTGGTGGAAGGATCCGTTGCGGTGGAGCAGCCGAATAGCGGCGTCGCGCACGGGTGGGAGTAGGTCGAACCGTCGACCGTCGGGGTACGCGAGACCGATCTCGATCAGCGCCGCCACCTCACGCTGCGCAGCATCGAGCGGTCGGCCGGCGAGCGCCGCTGCGAAATCGACGGAAGTCGCGGACGACGTCAGGCCGAGACATTCGAAGAATACGATCGTCGCTGGGTCGAGGAGAGCCAACGACCTTCCGATCGAAACCTCCAGCTCCGGTGCAAGTGTCGGGATTTCGGTGTCGGGATTTCGGTCGATTCGTTCAATCGCCACATCGTCATCGGCGTCGATCCGGCCGGTCACGGCGATTCGACGACCGAGCAGCTCGATCGCGAGTGGCAAACCTCCGGTGCGAGCCACGACGGGCTCGAGTTCGGCTGCCGATGGAACGTCCCCGGCCCCGTAGAGGTCGAGCACGGCGCGAAGCAGGCGCCCGGACTCGCCACCGGTCGATGTTGGTTGCGGATCCAACTCGGCGGTCGACAGCGCCCGGAGTCGGGCAACCGGCGTGACCCCGCTCGCCCGTCGTGTGGTCACCAACAGCCAGACGCCGGCGCGGCCGGTGGGGAGACGCTCGACGAGGCTGTCGACGCCGGTGAGATGCTCGACGCCGTCGAGCACCAGCAGCACGCACTGGCCGTCCAGCGCCGCGCACGCCGCATCAACCGGGTCTTCCCCCGGAAGGACCTCCCCGCCGCATGCTGCCGCCACGGTCGTTGCGAGGTGGTCGATCGTGTCGATCGCCTCGGCATCGGTCCACACCACGGGGCGACCGCTGGCGTCTGCCACCGCGGTCACCAGCGCTGACTTTCCGATCCCGCCCGGGCCCACCACAACTGCACGCCCGCAGTCACGAAGCATTTCCGACACTGCGTCGATCTCTGCGTCCCGGCCCACCAACCGAACAGCGCCACGCATCGCGCCGAGTGTAGTTGCGTAGCGGATTGCGTAGTTCCCCCGATGCGAGGCACCCGTCCGACGGCGCACGGTGGACACGTCACCGTCCATTCCGGCCCGTCCCCGAACGAGGAGCGAATCCATGTCACCTCTCAGGAGGACCCCTGTTGTCCACTTCGGTCATGTTGCGCTGATCACGCCGGATCTCGACCGAGCTCGACAGTTCTACGAAGACGTGATCGGTCTACGAACGATGACGATTGACCATCCGCATGCCGCTCCATTCCGCCGCCTGGCCGCGCTCGCCGACGGAAGCGACGACGGGACCATGGCGCTCCTCCTGTTCGAAGTGCCCGGGTTCAACCCTGGGGTGGCCGACGACTTGATCGGTCGCCGCGGTCGCATCGATCACCTGGCGTTCGTCGCCGCAATCCGCAGCGAGTTCAACGCGATCGTCGCCCGACTTGTCGACGCCGGTGCATCGAGCGGTCGCGTCGACACGGTTGGGCCCACCCTGTCGGTGTTGTTCGTCGATCCCGACGGCGGACACCACAACATGCACACGCCAAATCTCGAATGGGTTCCCGAGGCCACCACCGACGTCATCGACGCCGAGTTGACCGCACGTGTGCTGCGCACCCCAACGGTTCGAACACATTGACATTCGAAGGCCATCACCTGACTCCCATCCGTACCTCTGCCGAGAATCGCACGCCAACCGAAAAGCTCATCGCCCGAATCCCTCATCAACCACACCGACTGGAGTCATGCCATGCGACATCGAATCATCACCGACGACTCGAACCCCGCAATTCCGGGTCGACGAAACAACCGCCGGCGCCGATTCGGCAGCGCAACGCTGGTGATCGTCGCCGCGGCGATCAGCGCGTGCGGTAGCGACGACGACTCGACTGCATCGAGCGACTCTGCGCCCGTCACGCCTGCACCAGCCGAAACATCGGCACCAGCGGAGACGTCGGTACCTACCGAGGCGCCCGTACCCGCCGAGACGTCGGCACCGGTCGAGTCGGCGGGCGGCGGCGACGACGAACTATGCGCGTTGGCGCAGGAGATGTTCGAGATGGAGGATCTCCCGAGCGCTGCAACGCTCGAGCGGTACCAGTCCCTCGCTCCGAGCGAGATCGAAGCCGCCGTCGACCTCGCCTCCGGTGAGCTGATCGGGGCTGGCGACGACGTGGTCGCACAAATCAACGCCGTCGGAGACGACGAGGTCGAACAGGCGATCGACGAGATCAACGGGTGGGAGGAGGAGAACTGCGGCATCCCGCACTCGGAATCCGCGATGTTGCCGCCCGGTGCGACGCGAGACATCGATCCCGCTGCCACCCGGGTCGACGTGACGGCCTCCGACTTCGCCTTCGAGGTCGGAGACGTGGCTGCCGGGCGCACCTCGTTCGTGATGACCAACACCGGCGTCGAAGCGCACTTCCTCGCCATCGTCAAACTCGCCGACGGCGTCACACTCGAGCAGTTCATGTCGTCCGACGACGACAGCCTCGCCGAGGGATTCTGGGAGACCGGGATCGGCGCTGGAGGCGGCGACGAGGAAACGATCACCTTCGACGTCGAGCCAGGCAACTACGCCATGGTCTGCTTCTTGCCGACCACGGACGGCACACCGCACGCAATGCTCGGAATGACACGCGAGTTGACCGTCTCCTGAGACGGAACGAATCCCATCCATTCACATCAGTCCACCGCGACGGAATCCCCTGGAGGAGTCGGGTGACAAGCATCAAGGAGGTCATCATGTCGAACGTCGTCATGTCGAACGTCGGGAACGGGTTGCGGGCGGCGGGAGCGTCGATGGCGCTGGTGATCGCCATCGCGGGCTGCGCTTCCGACACCGACACGGCCACCGACAGTGCCGGGGATGAGTCCATACCCGTCACGGTTCCGGCCTCGTCGGACGGCGAGGTGTTGGTGCTCCAGATTGGGACGAACGATCCCGCTGACTCGCCCACTGCGCCTGCAATCCTCGAGTTCGCTGAGCAGGTCGACGAGTTGTCGGTGGGCGCGATCGTCGTCGAACCGGTGTGGCGTGCGGCGGGCGATCCGGTACCGGATGACTGGGATCAGGTCGTTGCCGCCAGGGTCATCGACGGCAGTCTCGATCTGGGGTTCGTCCCGGCAGCAGCGTGGGACGCCGTAGGGGTGACGTCGTTGCGGGCGTTGAACGCACCGTTCCTCGTCGACTCCGAGGAGTTGGTGACTGCGATCGTGTCCGATGATGTGGCCGATTCGTTGATGGCGGGGTTCGACGACGTCGGTGTCACGGGGCTCGCGTTGGTGCCCGAGGGGCTCCGGTACGTCTTCTCCTACAGCGATGCCCTGACGACACCCGAGGACTTCGACGGGGTGACGATCCGGTCACCGCGATCCGACACGGTATATTCGCTGTTCGTTGCGCTGGGCGCATCCGCCGATGATCCGCAGGGTTCCGAGTTCGACGAGCAGGCGGCCGACGGAGTCTTGGCCGGAGCGGAGTCGTCGTTCGGTCGGGCGGCTGCCGGGCTGCCTGGGGGCCCGACGGTGGCGGTCGGGAACATGGCGTTGTTCCCCAAGGTGAACGCGATCGTGGTGAACGGCGCAACGTTCACCACGATGACCGAGACGCAGCAGGACGTGCTGCGCGATGCTGCTGTACGCACGCTTGATGTGATGCTCGCCGACGCTGCGAGCGAGTCCGCCACAGCGGCCGAATACTGCGCCGCGGGTGGGACGATCGTCGAAGCGAGCGATGAAGAACTCGATGCCTTCGTCGAGGCTGCGGCACCGGTGTACACCGAGCTCGAGCAGGATCCGGTGACTGGCGATCTGATCGAACGTATCCGAACTCTCGAGCTCGATGCGTCGGGTCCGTCGCCGATCACACCATGCGCCCCAGCGGACGAGGCGACCCCATCGGAAGCGTTCGACGGCGACACCATCCCGGAGGGGACCTACCAACGAACGATCACGACAGCGGACGGCGCCGATCTCGACCCGAGCATCGTTGCCGAACTGCTCGGTCCGAGCGGCGAGAAGGACACCGAGTTCGTCATCGAGTCCGACGCGTGGACCCTCTACGAGGTCTTTGCCGACGGCGAACGTGAGGTCCTCGATGTCGGCACCTACAGCTACGACACCGACGGACGCTGGGTCACCGTGAGCACGAGCGGTGGATGCTCCGGGTGCGTCGGCGGGTACGACTGGACGATCGACGGTGATCGACTCACGCTCACCCTCGCCGACGTCGAGGACCACTCGATCTACGACGACGCCGTGCGCCTGATGACCGAGGGCGATTACCGGGGCGCAGCATCCGAGTCGTCCACCTTGGCATCGGGGACCACGACGTGAACGGCAACATGCTCACACTGGACTGCCAGGGCGCCGGAGCGCCGACCGTAATCACCGAAGGCGCCACCGGCGAACCACTCGACGCGATGGCACAAGTCCAGGCGCGTCTCGCCACCAAGACCAATGCGTACCGACGGGTCAGCGTCACCGAGGTGTGCACGCTCGGCGACGCCAATCGGGACCTCCGCGAACTCGTGGCTGACGCGATCCTGACGTCGCCGTTCGTGATCGTCGGACAGCCGATCGGAGGCGACCTCGCCCAGCAGTACGTACGGATCTTCCCCGACGACGTCGTCGAAGTCGTGTCGATGAGCCCCGGAAGCTCCGGGCCGGCGTGCGCTCCTGGGCCGACTCGGTCGACTGTCGTTCGGGTTGCATCGCGTGCGGCCGCGCTGAGCGTCGATTCCGTGTCGTCGGATGCGCTGACCGGCCTCGGTGCGCTCGGGCGGTCGTCGCAGATCCTCGACGTTCGCTTGGATCGTCGAGCATAGGTTCGCGTCATGCACTCACCAGTCCTGCGCCCCGCGACCAGCGATGACCTGTCGACGATCCACTCGATCCTGCTGCGTGCCGAGGCGGCCGACGGCATTGCTCGCGTGATGGAGTTCGACGAGGTGTGCGAGGAACTCGACGACGACCGCATCCCGCTCGCCACCCACGTCCGCATCGCGGAACTCGACGGTCAGGTCGTCGGCTACGTCTACGCACTGCACCTGCCGAGCGACGTGAAGGAGGAACGCTGCTACCTGTTCGGCAACGTCGACCCGCCGCATCGAGGCCTCGGCGTCGGACGCGTGCTGATGGCATGGGGCATCGAGCGGGCACGCTCGCTCCTGTCGTCGTCGGGTCGCGACCTGCCGCGCCACGTGCGCCTGCAGATCTCGGAGTCGGCGTCGTCGGCGCACGCGCTGATAACCGCCATGGGGTTCACGATCGTGCGCTATATCGACGAGTTGATCCGCCCGCTCGACGACATCCCCCCGATGCCCGACCCGGCCGCTATCGACGGCATCACCATCGCCCCGTGGCCCGACGACCGCGACGAGGAGATCCGCCGGGAGAAGAACGAGGCGTTCATGGACCACTGGGGTTCGACCCCGAGCAGCGTCGAGGACTGGAACGTCCAGGTCCGTGGGTTCGGTGCCCGACCCGACCTCTCGTACATCGCACTCGACGACCACGACCGGGTCGTCGGCCACGCCCTGAACCACCGGTACCAGGCCGACGACGACCTGCTCGGTCGCTCCGAAGCATGGATCGACAGCCTCGGAACACGCGCGTCGTGGCGCAGGCGCGGGGTGGCATCGGCGTTGATCATCCGCTCGCTGCACGCCTTCCGCGATGCTGGGTTGACCCATGCTGCCCTGGCGGTCGACTCGGAGAACCCGACCGGTGCATCGCAGCTCTACCGTTCGATCGGGTTCGGACCCTCGACCCGCAGCCTCGTCCACGACCTCCCGGTCTGACCGACGGGATCGAACGCTGTCCCCCGAACGATCGGAGGGACGTCACAGCGCAAGCAGCGGGGCGACCACGACGGCGACCCGTGACCCGGGTGAGGTGAGCCCGCCCCGCAGGAAAGCGGTCCCGACCTCGGCGTGGCGAAGAATCGTCCGGTGGCGTTGTGCATCGTCGGACTTCGAGCCGGAAGTCCTACCGCTCACCAACGACAACTCGCTCCGATCGTAATGTTCAACCACTGCACAACGAGGGCCGCTCATAGCCGGCAGCTTGATCGTTACGACTCCGCCGACGTCAACCACCGACCGTGATCGCAATACCGAGCGGGGGGCGACTCGTATCGCTCCACCGTCGTGCCGATCTCGGACGCCTGCCGGCGCATTCCGAGGCGGTGATTATGCAGCGCCCTCGCAGCGGTCTGACCTCCCACAGTGCGCCGGCGGTGCGGCGCGGTGGACGTGTTCGCGACCTGGGATTACCGAGTGGGTCAGGCGAGCGCGTACGTGCCGTACCTGAGCGGTGTCGGGTCGACGCCGGCTTGATCGATATCGAGTGGGTTCGGTGTCGACGGTTCAGGTCGGCGACGACTCATCGGCGACGAGTTCGACTTCGAAGCCGTCGCTGTTCTCCATGTAGGACGCGTAGTGGTCGGGTCCCCCGGCGCGCGGGTGCTTGTCGGAGAAGAGGAGGGTCCAACCATGGCCAACGGCGGCTTCGGTGATCGTGTCGACTTCTCTGCGTGACCCACCGAAGAAGGCAAGGTGATTGAGGCCGCCGGATGTTCGTTCGTGGGGTCCGGTTCCGTCGGGTGATTCCTCGAACACGATGTAGGTGTCCTCGCGACCTTCACGACGTCGTCACGGAACTCCTGGGGATAGGGCTTGGGCGTAGTGTCATCCTCTCAGGCCTGCCGCTCAGGCAAGCCAGCTCAGATGTCACCTCGACGCGCGGCAGTCCCGGGCGGCGGTTATCGAGCTGTCAGGTGGCGTTGGTTGGACCACGTGATGGCGCTGAGAACGACCACTGTCACCACGATCAGGCTGACGGACGCCTCGGTCCTGGTCACGATGTTGCTGCTAAACCCACCGCCATCCGGTGTCGACCACGTGACCGGATCTTGGTGAAACACCAAAAACCCGAATACGGCGACCAAGCCGACGGCACAGACCGCTGAAACGATGACAGCGTCTCTGCGAATCGATGCGTTTCGGATCGCTGCGATCATGAACCCGGCGGGAACGATCAGCGGAATCATGATGATCGAGACCACACTCATGATTGCCAACGCAACACCTCCGGCGACGCACAACAACGGCGCCGCGAAGCGATCGCCGACCAGCGCGAGGCAGCCTGCGCCCACGAACGGCGCTGCGAAACCTGCAGCCGAGTACCAACCTTCGGGATCGCCGTCCGCGCCGGCGAAGTAGTGCACGGCCATCAGCCCGACACCCGCACCGACGGTCGCCCACCCTGAGATCACCACAGCACGACTCGACACCCCTCCATCCTGACCGACATTTTGTGGCACGGCCGTGCCCCGTGGTGTGGTGGAAGTAGGTCTGTGACCCTTGGCTTCGTCGGCCGATCTTAGGCGGCCGGGAGTTCGGGTTGTTCGGTGGTGGTCACCTCCTTGAGGTGTTGGTCGATGAGTGCCATGGATTCCTCGCTGAGGTAGCGGCGTTCGGCGACGGCCCACTCGTCGTGCTGTTCGAGCAGGACCGCGCCGACGAGGCGGATGACCGAGGCGTCGTCGGGGAAGATCCCGACCACGTTCGAGCGGCGCTTGATCTCTTTGTTGATCCGCTCGAGCGGGTTCGTCGAGGAGATCTTGCGCCAGTGCGCCCGCGGGAACGCGGCGTACGCGGTGACGTCGCTTTCGGCGCCGGCGAGGATCTCGGCTGCGGCGGGGAACCGGTCTTCGAGCATGCCGACCACGGCGTGCAGTTGGGCTCGGGTGGCGTCGGCGTCGGGTTGGGCGTGGATCGTGCGCACGGTGGCGGCGACCATGTCCTTGTGAGCGTGGTTCACGGTCGCCAAGATGTTGCGGGCGAGGTGGACCTTGCAGCGCTGCCACGACGCTCCGGCGAACACGCGGGCGATCGAGGCCTTCAACCCGGAGTGGGCGTCGGAGATCACCAGGCGCACACCCGACAGGCCGCGTTCGCGCAACGAGCGCAGGAACGCCGTCCAGAACACCTCGTCTTCGCTGTCGCCCACGTCGACGCCGAGCACTTCACGGTTCCCGTCGATCGTCACCGCGGTCGCCACGACGACGGCCCGCGACACGATGCGGTGGTTGTTGCGGGCTTTGATGTAGGTCGCGTCCAAGTAGACGTAGGGCATCGCGAGGTGACCGAGTGGTCGGGTGCGGAACACGGCGACTTCGTCGTCGATGCCCTTGCAGATCCGACTGACGGTCGACTTCGACACGCCGGAGTCGCAGCCCAACGCCCGGACGAGGTCATCGACCTTGCGAGTCGAGGTGCCGGTCACGTACGCGGTCATGATCACCGCCCACAACGCCTGGTCGACCCGGCGGCGTGGTTCCAACAAGCTCGGGAAGAACGATCCGACCCGCAGCTTCGGGATCCGCAACTCGATGTCACCCGCCGGCGTCGACAGGGTTCGTTCCCGGGCGCCGTTGCGGTGGTTGGTTCGGGTGTCGGTTCGTTCGTGGAGCTCGGCGCCGATCGTGGCGGTCAGCTCGGCATCGATCAGCTCTTGCATGCCGCGCTGGAGCAGCAACCGGAACAGATCCTTGGTGTCGCCGTCGCCGAGTTGCGCCAACAGCGTCGTCAAGGCGGGCATCATCGTGGTGGGTCATCGCGTGAATCTCTTTCTCAGTGAGTACTTGGTCGTTCTCACCAAGAGTCACACGATGGCCCACCTCAACCGGTGGACCCCTCCACTACTTCCACCACCTCACGGGACACCAACTTGTGGCACCGGCACACGGCCCGAAGTGTTGCGGTCGCGTTGTGTCCGTCGGTGGGGCGTGTTCTCCGAGCGATATCGGGCTGCGAGTGTGTCGTAGCCGGTCAGGTGGATCGTTCAGATCGGAGATGTGTGCTTACGATCGCCGTCGCCCCAGCACAAGGAGAGCCTCGTAGGGCTTCGTGACATTTCCGCCAAGGTCGTCATCGATCGCTAATCGCAGCCGATCGCCCAGTCGTCGGCGGCGCTGGGCGTCGAGCGCTCGATGGCTGGCGTAGGTGCCGATCAGAGCGAGGAACTCGACAGCGGAGTAGGACACCTCGAATGGCCACACGTGCGGGGCGCCCTACCGGAGCTCTGGTCAGCGCTGCGTGCTCTCGAAGTACTTCTTCTGCGAGGACAGGAACGCCTTCCCCATGTTCCGCGAGCCGAATCTGCGGTAGAGAAACCCGAGCACGCCGTTCGCCTGAACATCGCTGACGACGCCGTGGAACTGCACGCCACCCGAGCTCGATGCCGTGTACGTGTCTTCGAAGTGCGATGTGCCCGTGACCTTCCTGGCCTCATAAACCTCGTCGAACCGCAGCACGACCTCGTCATCGCCGACGGAGCACTCGATGTTGTGCCGCCTCATCACGCCCTCGTTGGTTCGGATCGTGACGAAGTCCTCGCCCTGTTCGAGCAGTACCGCCTCGCTGATGCCCGGCATCGAACGCACCACACCCACGAAGTGCTGACCCAAGTCAGCGATTGACGCCTTGACGGACTGCAGATCGCAATCGATCTGGGTCGTTCCTTCGAACCAGGGCATGCTCCGACAATAGTCGTCGTCGCTGCCCGGTTCGGCCTTCGTCGTCCCCGACGTGCCGACAGGGGGAACCCGTATCGCTCGCAGGGACAAACCTCTCGACCCGCCCGTGATCGGCACTTGAGATCGGCCGATCGGTCGATGGCACCCGACGCGATAATCCCGCCCCGGATCCCTCGGCCCTGCACTCGCGTTCCGGCGCACTGTTGGAGGTCGGGGCGTCCCGAGGGCACTGCATAATCACCGATCGCATCCGAGCGAAGTGTCCGTTCAACGATCCCCATCTGAAACGGGTGTCATGGAGCGGCGTCGCAGGTTCCGAGGAAGGCAGAATCGTTCATTCGGCCTTCCCCATTCGTACGCTTGCCGAGCGCTCGATACTGGTGAATATGGCCGTGAAAGTGTGACGTCACGTAGGGGCCGACATGCGGCGGCCGGTCCCAGCCGGCGGCAGCGATTGTGCGCTGAGGATATCGAATGCCCAACTTCCAGTTCCGAACTGGTTGCGTCAGCCGGCGAGGCCCGTCAGGAGCTCCGTCGCGAGCTGTGCGGTCGGTGCGCTGCCGTCGTTGCTGAGCACGACCACGGTGAGTTCGCGTTCGGGATCGTGCCGAATGCTCGCGGCGTAGCCGACGATCCGACCGTTGTGGCCGTACGAGGCGCCGGTTCGTGAGTCGTAGATGCCCAGGCCGAGGCCGTAGTCGGCGCCGGGAATGATCGGCTCGGTGAGGTGACGGATCGTGTCGTCGGCGAAACCGTGCCCGTGGAACACCGCTCGGATGAACGCGTCGAGGTCGTCGACTGTCGAGTACAGCGCACCGGAGGCCCCGCTCGATCGGACCATCTCGACCGTGTCGAAGTTCGCCAGGTCGATGGGTGGTTGACCTGGCGCGGGCCGTTCGTGTGGAGACGAGAGGTCGCGGTCGCCTGGTTCGAAACCCGAGGAGTCCATGTCGAGGGGCTGCAAGATGAGCTTGGTGACCTGCTCTTCGAAGGTCGACTCCGAAGCAGTCGCGATCACCTCGTCGAGGAGGAGGTAGTTGGCAGACGCGTACGTGTGAGGTGCACCCGGTGCGCCGACGGGTCCAGCAGCGACGATGTCTGCGATCTGTTCGGCCCTGGTGCGCCGCGTCTCCGGTTGCAGCACAGCGATGATCTGCTCTGCGCCGAGGTCACCGTCGCGGTACCCGCTCGTGTGACCCAGAAGGTCTCTGATCGTGATCGCCGCTGGAACGCCGACGACGTAGCCGGCCACGGCATCATCCAGCGAAAGGACGCCAGCGTCGGCGAGCTGGAGAACCACGACAGCCGCCACGGTCTTCGTGATACTCCCGATCGCGAAGACGTCGCCCTCACCGATCGGTTCTGGACCATTGACGGAGCGCACCCCAGCAGCCGCCCGTACCGTCACGCCGCCGTCGCGGATCAGTGCGGCAGCGCCGACGACGCCGTGTTGTTCGGACCACACGGACAGCGCTTGTTCGAGAAGGTGGGCGAGCTCGTTGCGGTGCGACGAGACGTCGGTGGTGATCGCCGAAGGCGTCGACGATTGCGTGCCCGACGGTTCCGGCGATGGCGTAGCCGATGGGGCCGACGGGACCGGCGATTGCGTGCCCGCCGGTGCCAGCGTTCGCGATGGTCGACCGTCGTTGCATGACGAGACTGCAACGACCGCGACAAACATGCACAGTGTTCCGAAACGGAGCACCCGGCGTCTCCGGACTTCGACGTGGGTCGTTGGCACAGGATTGGGTGGCGCGGTCATCATCTCACTCCTCAGTCTTCCGCGTGGCGGGCGAAGATCGCGTTCCCCAGCTGCTCTCTCGGCGCCCGAGCGACCTCCATGCCGATGTTCATGACGATGACCACTTCGCGGCCACGCGAGCGACACCTGGCGCACTCGGTCAGGTCGACGGCGCCGAGCGGCCGTTCCTAGCACATCAAGCCCGCTCGCAGGAACACTACGGGCCCCAACGACACCCGCATATCATGCGAAGTAGGTCGGGTCGGGACGTTCTCGTCCCCGCCCATAATGGCGGTCGACTCATCGTCCGGTTGGCGATCCCGGAGCGGACGCCCAGGCGCTGGGTCGGAGACGTTTTCATCGAGTGATTATGCGGTGGCCGCCGCTGCCGGTGACCCAGGGCAGTACGCCGGATCTGTGGCGCTGACCGGAGCGTTCGCGTCCGCGATTATCGAGTGGGGTCCCGGCGCGCGGTCACCGATCGGAAGTGCCGATAAGGAGCGATCGCTCCGGGTCGGATGGCGCACATTATGAGCGAGGTGCGTAGTGACCCCTTCGGTGGTTGACGGTCAGGCTGCTGGATTGTGTTGGTGTAGAGCTGTTTGGCGGGCCTCGGCGGGGACGGTGTCGCGGCCGAGGCTGTCGTGGGGTCGGTGATGGTTGTAGTCGATCACCCACGCCGCGATCGCAGCGTGGGCCTCGTTGAATGACGCGAAGTCGTTCGGCCACACGCACTCCTCTTTGAGGGTGCGGTAGAGACGTTCGATGAACGCGTTGCCGTCGGGGTGACGGTAGGCGGTCCGCGACAAGGTGATGCCGAGCGCTCGAGCATCAGTCCGGTAGCGCTCCGCGGTGAACTGGGTGCCGTTGTCATGTCTGAGCGTGACGGTGACGTCGGCGGGGTCGATGCCGGCCGGCCAGGTCGTCGACCACGCCATGTTCACGGCCTCGATCACATCGAGGGCCCGGCAGCGCCGAGTGAACGTCCACCCAAGGATCGAGCGGTCGAAGCAGTCGATCACCGCGGTGTAGTAGGCCCAGCCGTCCTCACCGCACCACACCGACGTGAGGTCGGTCTGCCACAACACGTTCGGAGCGGTGATGTCGAACGGGCGACCCTGCGCCTTCGGGTGCTTCGGGCGGTGCTTCTTCTGCAGACCCCACTGACGGAGTCGGCGGGCGATCCGCTTGCGGTTCAACGGCCACCCAGCGCGCCGTAACCGGGAGCACAGCTTGCGATACCCGGCCGCCGGGTGTCGGCGAGCGAGCACATGCAACGCGGTCTCCCAGTCGATGACCGCCGGCGACACCGCGATCGTCTCCCAGCCGTCAGGCAGCGGCGGCGGCGTGGCACGCAGCTCGACGACGCGGCCGTCGCGGTCGCGTGGGACCTTTGGTCGGGTGTAGAGGGCTTGGCGGCTGACCCGCAGCACCCGTGCGATGACCGCAACGGGTGCGAGCGCCTCGGCGACCATCTCGCGGCCGAGACGACAGCGGTGGTTCACGTCAGCCGCCGCGATGCTTTTCCCAACAGATCGTTCTCCAACGCCAACCGACCAACCGTGCGCTCCGCCTCAGCGAGCTGACGCTCCAACTCGGCCTCACGCCGGTTGCGGTCGTCCTTGTCCGCAGCGCGGCTTCCATCCCAGCGAGTGCCTGCTCGCGCCAACGGGCGAAGGTCTGAGCAGAGATGCCGAGCTCTCGGCACACCTCGCTGACCGTCTGTCGGCCGGCGAGGACCGAGAGCACGGCGTCGCGCTTCTGGGTCTTCGTGAACGGGGATCGTCGTCCCATGGCTACATGTCCTCCTTCGGATCATGCAGCCTGTCCGTCACTCATCCAAGTGTCGTGGATGCCAAGGGGGTCGCACCGGGTGCCGGCTCACGGAAAAGCTCGTTCTGTTCGTCTCCGAACTGGGGGGGGGCTATGGCCTCGGGCACTGGACAGCAGGGAGAAGTTGGGTGAACTGCGAGCCGACCGCTTCGGACTGGGTTTCAGCTGGGTCGATCGCGATGCTCACGGCAACGCCGTTGACGAGCGCCACGATGAGTTGCGCCATCGAGTCTCGTCGTACCCGACCGGGCAACAGATCCGGGCGCTGCGGGGGCCCGAGGAACAACGGAACCGGATCCAACGATGCGAACGCAAACATCCTGCTCAGAGCACTCGAGCCCCCGTCCACCGTCTGCGTCAATCGTGTCCGAAGCCTTAAGTGGGCGGAATCGCGAAGTTCCTGGTCAACGACGGTGGCGTTCGGCTTGCCGCCGGATCGGGTTCCGTTGTTCCCGGGACACCAACTCGTCGGGCGGCTCGAAGCCTCGCATGGGTGATTCAGAGCGTGTTGTCTGGGGTTCGACCGCATTCGGGCTCACACTCTGACCAAGGAACGTCAGGAGGCTGAGCGTGAGGGATTGGGGGTTCCGGTTTCTCTCGTCCACCGCTCATCGGGCTGGGTCGGTGGTGAACTCAAAACGCGGCGCTGATCATCTGGGGCTGGGCCAACCGACGGCCGACCTGGGCCACGGTGTCGATGGCGGCATCGAACTCGCCTTGGGTTGGTACTGGTCGGAGGGTCTGACCGATCGTGTCGTCGATTCGGGTGAGATCTCGGGGTCGCAGGTCCATGGTGGGACGAACCTGACGGAGCACGTCGGTCCAGATCGTCGATGAGTTGGCCGGGGGCGCCTGCCCGTAGGGGAGCCCGGCCGTGGCGCGACGCATGTTCTCGGTCATCTTGATCAGCTTGTTCCCGCTGTCGATGTAAGCTTGACGGGCCGACTCGTTGTGGCGCTGGGTCCACTCGGCGTCGCCGGCCAGGAAGGCACCCTGGGCGCACTCGATTGCATCGACGAAGATCGCTACGCTGTGCTCGACGGCCGTGATCGAGGAGGCGATGGCCTCCACCCGCTGGCCTCCGGGCACGGTCATCGACCGGATGTCGATGTTGGATCCCGCAGGGCGCCGATAGTTCGGCTGGGGTGGATCGTTGGCGGCTTCGCCGAGATACCAGGACGCGACTCCCGTTCCAGCGGCGTAGATGCCGTACACGATTGCCACGGTGCCTTCGCTGAGCACAGCGGCGACCGCGAAAGCTCCGGCGATGAGTACGGACTTCTCTTCGGCGTCCTTCAGCTCCTCCTTGGGATCGACCACATCGCCGCCGCCGCCCACTGTTGTCGGCGGCCGCGGGAGACCAATGGTCGGGCCGAGCGGTTCATAGAACGCCATGAAGTCGTAGGGGATACGGATGGTGTCGGTCCCACCTCCCCCAGCTTCGCCGTACACGATGAGTTCTTCCGTAATGGGTGGCATGTCAGACATTGGGTAGCTCTTCTCGGTGGGCCACGGGCTTGAGCCGCAACGTCTCGGAGCCAGTTTGACGTGGCATGGCGAATTCCTGTACTTCCGACCAAGCCCCGCCGTCGATCGCAACTGAGCCACTAAGACTGAGCCATTAACTGGGCGCTTCGCGTTCGTCGACGAGGGCGTCACGACCTTACACCCACGTCTCGGACCAGCACACCACCTTCGGGAACCCAGACACTCGTTTCCGCCGACCGTGACGCCACTTGCGTACTCGACGAACTCCTCGGCAACACCACCGAACTCGCCATCGCCGAACACAGCACCGACTGTCACGGCCAAACCCTCGCCACCTTCGCCCTGTTCGACCTCGTCGGACTCCGACTGTCACCCCCGATCGCGAAACTCGCCCAGAAACCGCTGTGGAGACCTCACCCGTGGAGTCGGACCTCGATGGACCGGCTCGGACCGTGAATGGCGACCACGCCGGAAGCGCCCAGAATGTTCACGAGCGGACCGTTTGACGCCGCCCATAGCCGGCAGCGGAGGGCGCCACGTGGATCGGCAGGGAACCGCAGTCGCGGGCGATCATATTGTCGCCCGCGACCGGTCAGGGTTGGTCAGCGGCTGGCGCCGGCGACGAAGGTGGAGACGATGTAGGTGGCGTGTCGGTCGAGTGATCCTCGGCCTCGGTCGTAGCGCATCGTCGTTCGCGGGTCCGAGTGCGACGCCGCCTCCTGCACGTCACGCAGAGGGACTCCGGCGTCGAGTGCTGCGGTGATGAAGCTGTGCCGCAGCGAGTGTGGACTGATCCGCTTGTCGATTCCTGCGGCCTTCGTCAACCGTCTCACGATGCGTGCGGACGCGTGTCGATCGAGTCGGCTGGTTCCGTCGTGGTTCGTGAAGATTGGACCCGATTCTCGTTCGCCGATGTAGAGATCGAGGGCCCGTGCAGTTCTCGGCGACAGGGGGATGGTGGCGGTCTTGTTGCCTTTGCGATGGATGAACAGGGTGCGGTGTCCTCGGTTGACGTCGAGGTTGTCGATGTCGGCGCCGAGGGCTTCGGAGATGCGCAGCCCGTTCAACGCGAGCAGGCATGCGAGTGCGTGGTCGCGTCCGCCGCAGAGTCCGGCTTGGACGAGGAACGCGCCGAGTTCGTTGCGGTCCAGGCCGAGCGTCGAGGACTCGTAGTCCTGCTTCGGTCGGCGGACGTGGGCGGATGGGTCGCGTTCGATCAGCCGTTCTTGGGAGCAGTATTTGTAGAACCCGCAGATCGTCGAGAGTCGTCGTCCGATCGTGGATCGGGCTTTGCCTTCGGATTCGCTCCAGCGGGCGTACAGCTCGATGTGGGCGCGTTCGACGGCGAAGGGATCGAGGAACGCGGTGTCGAGCCAGGTGATCCAGCCGCGCAGGTCGAGTCGGTATGCCTCGAGGGTGGTGCCGGAGTATCCGGCGAGGAAGCCAGCGATGGCGTGCTTGACGCGCGCTCGGATCGGATCTGCCTCGATCAAGACGAGTTGGCCAACGACTTCGCTGGAGTGGATGGTCGTGGGGTTCATGGTGGTTCTCCTTCAGGGTTGATGGAGATCCCACGTGCGCGCACCGGTCAGATGGCGTCAAACAGCTCAGCGCAACCGCGCAACGGCGATTCGGCACCGGCAGCGGGGCAGCTGATATCGCGCACCCCTCCGCTCACAGTCGTGCCGATCAGGAGCGGGTTCCAGCGGCTGGTCGAAGTGTGGTTATGCGCTGGCGAATCACCGGTCGGGCGTCCCGAGCTTCGCCGGCTATCGGTCGCTCGCGGCGTCGGCGGCTCGGCGGGGTGCGGCCGACTGCGTTGCGGTTGCGAAGCTCGCTGAGGGATCGCGCGTGTCGAGGACTCCCAGGATCGGTTATCGAGGTGCCGGTTGAGTGAGTTCCTCGAGGCGTTCCCAGAGGCGTCGCCCCTCGGCCTCGTCGGACATCACGGTATCGGGCTCGTCGGACTGCTTGTCGAGAACGAAGAGAGTACCGTCGATCGAGTTCCGATCATCGTCGAGCATCAACTCGGCGAGCGGTTCTCCGGCGACCGCAGCGGGCTTGGCGCGAAAGATCGCCCTCAGCCGCCAGACGAGTCCGGCAAACCCCGATGGCCACCGGTCCTTCAGCTCCGAGTCCGACTTGTCGAGTACGAATGTCGGGTCGAACGCCACCGAGGGGACCCGTCCCCCATAGCGGCGAGCAAACTCACCGGCGATCAACCTGTTGCACATCTTGGTTCTGTTGAACGCCGTCATCGGCCGTTGCACTTCGAGGCTCTCCAGATCGTCCCAATCGAGGGCCTTGTCAAAGGGCGCGATGACGTCGAGGAGCAGTGCGTTCGACTGCTCCAGTCGTTCGAGCAGCAAGTTGGTGAACAAAAACGGCCCGATCACGTTGGTCGCGAACATCACCTCGTGCCCGCTCGGCAGGACATGCGGACGCTCGACCCGGCGTCAGACGCTCCCCATCAACTGGCTGCATCCCACTGACGTTCCATCTGTGGGTTCCCAACGAAGTCTGCGGCCAGGTCGGACAGCGCTCAGATATCACCGTTGATCCGGTGCATGTTCCTTCAGCAGGAGCACGCCGACCCACACGAACCAGACGATGAGGCTGATCCCGAACACGGCTCCGACGGCTTCGAGCGCAGGGATGACAGTGATGAGGCCCGCCGCACCTGCGACCAGGCCGACATAGTTCAGTGCGCGTGGCAGCACAGCGGTCTTCAGCGCTGCCCAACTCACCAGCAGAATCCAGACCCCGCCGGCGATTTCGTTGCCGCCGCCCAGCCCGTTCTGCACCGAGTCGAGCGCCGACCACACCGTCTCCGCCCCGGCAGGGTCGGTGTCGTGGAGGTCGCTGACCGTGCCGATTGCGATGTTGGAAACCATGCCCGCTGCGATCACGAGCCCGGCCCAGATGAGCCCGAACGCGCCCGAGGCCTGTGCGATCGCAGGCGACAGTTCCTTCAGGCGGTCACGCAGGACCAGCACCAACGGCACGAGCACGATCCCGAAGATGATGAAGATCACCACGTTCCAGACGTAGAGCGCTGCCTGGTGGTCGACCACGAACACCACCGACTCTTCGGGCGTGGGGTCCCCGGTGGTGTAGTCGGTCAGGACGGTCGCGAACATCACGATCCCGAACAAGAACGTTGCCGCCGCCGTCAGCGCCACGATTCCAGCGGCCTTCGGGTTCTGATCCATCATCGTCTCCTCTCCGACCGCCGAGGTCGGCTGGGTGTTGCGCAAGACGAGTTCGACACGCCGCAACCCTGCTTCTTCCACTGTGATCGGGTTGCCGCTCGAGCCACAGTGCCCTTGGACCCTCCTCGTGACCTCCGCCCCTACGACACCGACGGACACCAGGACAGACTTGAGGACCAGGAGGACTCGGCGTGGAGGTAACGATCGCGACCTGGGCGATCGCCCTGATCGGACTTGGGCTCATCTCGCTGCTCACCGCGCTGCAACTCGTTGCGGTTGTGCGCCCTCGGGCGCAGTGGACGATCGACAACGTGTACGGGGGGTCACCCGACGACACCGACCCACACGCGTACTTCGCATTCAACCGCGCCAGCGCATGGGCCGACCCGTTCTTGTGGGCACCGCTGCAGATCACGGGAAGCATCGGCATGTTGCTCGGCGAACGGTGGGGCTTCCTGCTGGCGCTGATGGCCTCGGTACCGTTCTGGTACACCGCAGTCTTCTTCTACTTCTGGGATCGCGACCTCGGCTTTCGCCGCAACACCGCCGGATATTGGATCGTCACATGGGGGATGTGGCCGGTGTTCGGTGTCGTCGAGAGCGTTTACTGCTTTGTTCGGCTCATCGAATGACGAGCAGAAGAGATCGCCAACCATGAGCGTGTTGTGGGGTGTGATCGTGGTGCTGCTCTCGTTGCTGGCCTGGGGAGGGCAGGCAGTGTCGCTGTTGGCGCCGGCGAGGGCGGTGCGCTGGAAGCTGATGGAGGCCGAAGACGACGTCGAGCCAACCTTCTGGGCCGATGTTCGAGCCGAGGCGCTTTGGGACACACTCACGCTCTGGACGATGGTGGTGGCCGGAGTCCTCTTGATCGCCGACGTTCACGCGTGGGCCTACTTCGGGCTCGTCGGTGGCGGCATTTACCTCTACTTCGGAGGGCGCGGCATCCTCGCGAGAGCCGCGATGGAGCGCCGGGGCTTGCGGATCGGGTCGCCGCAGAACGTGAGGCTCGGCTACGTCTTCAGCGTCGCGTGGGCGGCCATGGCGCTCGTCACGATCGTCGCCGCCATCGTGTCAATCGAGAGCTGACAACCGCCACCGACCTCCCTCCTGCGGTGCCCGACATTTGCCGGCGTCGCGACCGTGAGCTGAGACCCTCGTAGTGGTCCAGGTGTTGTGCGACTCTGATGCCCGAGAGATCGGGCAGGAAGAAGCACAGCATCATGACGAAGAAGCGCCGGCGGCATACGCCGGATCAGATCATCCGCAAGCTCGCTGAAGGGCACAAGGAACTGGCAGCGGGTAAGGAGCTCGACGAGGGTGTCGCCATCTCGAGATCGCCGAGTCGACGTGGCATCGGTGGCTCGCCCAATACGGCGGGATGAAGGCGTCGGATGCGAAGCGGCTCAAGGAGCTCGAAGCGGAGAACGCCCGATTGAAGAAGTTGGTCGCGAATCAGGCGCTCGACATCGACATGTTGCGGGACTTGTCGGAGGGAAACTTCTGACCCCGAACCGCAAGCGCAGCGCCGTCGCGATGCTGCGCGAACGGTTCGGGGTCTCTCAACGACACGCCTGTCGAGTGGTCGGGCAGCACCGATCCACCCAACGCCTCGACCCGCCACCGATCTCCGATGACGAGCAACGGCTCCGGACGTTTCTGCGGGAGTTCTCCACGCGTCGCCCGAGGTGGGGATGGCGACGAGCAGCCAAGGCTGCTCGTCGGGCCGGCTGGACGGTGAACGACAAGCGGATCCGACGGTTGTGGCGTGACGAGGGTCTTCGCGTCCCACAGAAGCGCCGCAAGAAGCGCCTGACTGGGATCGGCACTCACGTCGGGGCGATGTGCCCGATCGTGCCGAACGCGCTGTGGGCGCTCGACTTCCAGTTCGACACCACCGCCGATGGCCGCACCCTGAAGATGCTGAACGTGATCGACGAGTTCACCCGCGAAGCCCTCGCGATCGAAGTCGACCGCACGATCGACGCCGACGGTGTCGTCGCGGTGCTCGACCGCCTCGCTCTGGAACGCGGCGCCGCACCCGCCTACGTGCGCTTCGACAACGGGCCTGAGTTCATCGCTCACGCCGTCGCCGATTGGTGCCGATTCAACGCCTGCGACTCGGTGTTCATCGACCCTGGGAGCCCCTGGCAGAACGCCTGGGTCGAGTCGTTCAACGGCAAGTTCCGCGACGAGCTACTCAACCTGTGGCAGTTCGACTCGCTGCTCGAAGCCCGAGTGATCATCGAGGACTGGCGCATCGACTACAACTGGAACCGGCCCCACACCGCCCACGGCGACCTCACCCCCGGCGAGTTCGCCGCCCAGTGGACCAACATCAACCAACCCCAAGCCGCATAGCACCTCGACCACTCATTGGGTCCCTCTCAACCGCCTCAGACCCGTCCTGGATCCGGCAGTGAAGATTGCATCGGCGAGGCCAGTCGCTCGTCGCACATTTCCGAGCACATGCACGAGCGCCGAGGTGCCGTACCTGAGCGGCACGGGAGGCTGCGGGCGGTGCACGTTCTCGAGCGGGTCAGCGCTGGTGTATGCTGATCTGCATGCAGAGCACGAGCGTTCGAATCGATGCAGCAACACACGATGACCTGAAGCGTCTGGCGGCCGAGTTCGACACGACGGTCGGGAATACGGTGACCCTCGCCGTGCGCGCTCTCCGTCAGGACCACATCGGGCGTCAACTGCACGCTCCATTGGTGAGCGACGAGGACGCCTGGCTCGATGCAGACCTCGGGTGACGTGGTCGACCTCGATCTCGGTCAACCCGAGGGCCGCGAAGCAGGATTTCTCCATCCTGCGATCGTGATCACGGCGCAACGGATCCTCGACGCGGGGCCGTCCGTCGTTCACGTGGTTCCGCTCACCAGCACGATCCGCACGTTCCATTCCGAGATCGTGATCGAACCCGACGAGACCAATGGATTGAGCGGTACCTCGGCAGCACAGTGCCAGCACCTTCGAGCCGTTTCTCCGCAGAGCATCGTCGTGACCCGAGGCAACGTCGGGCCGCTGAATCTTTCGCAGATTCGAGAAACGCTCGCCGTCATCCTCGACATCGGGTGACGGTTCACGCAACAGAACGCACCCGACGCCCCGTCGACGGCCCTCACCCGCACGTTTCCGAGCGCCCGATCGCTCGCAGTCGTGCCGATACAGAGCGGTGGATGAAGGCTCGCGTCGTCGGCATTCTGGAGCGGGTGTTGAGTGTCCGGGGTCAGTCGGCAGGAGACCCAAAGGACCAGCGGCCGGTGGCTTGAAAACCCTCCCGTCCAGCCCATCCTGCCGATTGCCACGCGATCACCCTCGCGGGCTCGACGATCGTGAACGGCCCGTACTCATCGACCGTGTAGTTCCAGTCGTACTTGGTGTTGTAGGCCTCCAGCAGCTGGCTGTCGTTACTCGCGCCGGCTGTTCTCCCCTCGACGATCACGACGTCGTTGATGCTGCCGAGGTGAACGGTGACCGGCCCGTCGGCTTCAGTGTCCGCCTTGAGCCGGGGACTTCCGATGCTCAGGCAGAGTTCGTTGTGAATCCAGATTCCCCAAACCGGTCGCGGATGAGGGTGCTCAGTGCCGGGGGTCACGATCCAGTACGCCCCCGCGTTCACGAGTTGGTCCTCGACCCACTTCCAGCCAAGGCCACCGACCTCGGCTTGAGAGCCGTACATCACGAGGTGCTCTGCTACGGGCTCCATGTCCTGACCGTAGTTTCATCGCCGATCCACTCGCACTCGACGAAGCATCTCGATCATCTATTCGTGCCGGATCGGCACGACGAGCGGGTCAAGCTCCCCGTCCGGATCGGGGCCGGCTGAGGCAACGACGCCGGGTTGATCTTGAGCGGGTGCCCGCTCGCGGACGTGCCGTTGGGCGCTACTGGGTTCGTCGCCCGCGGTTGCATATATGGGCGGGCTATGCGTCGGATTCGATGTTGTCGCCGAGCCTGGTCGGGGTGAACGCGGTGGATGCGGCGGTGGCCAGGGTGATGGCAATGAGGCCGGTGACGCTTGTGGTGATGATCTGCTCGGTTGGGTAGTTGAAGTCGTCGAAGCCGAGGTTGAGGTAGGCGATGGCGGCGAGTGTGGAACCTGCGACTGCTGCAGCGAGTCCGGCGAGAAGCGGGGTTGAGATCCACAGTGCTTCGGCGGTTCGGAGTGTTCGTGGTTGGACTCCAAGGGCGAGGAGTTGGTTCGATGTGCGTTTGCGTTCGAGGGTGCGGTCCGCGATTGCGGCGGTGGTGGAGGTTGTCACGAGGGCGAGTGCGAGCACGGTCGCAGCGGCGACGAGGGTTTGGTACGTGGAGGCTTCCCGGCCGCGGTCGGGGGCGTCGGGTCCGTCGATTTCGGCCGCGGGGGCGGTAGCGGCGACCGCGTTGGCAAGCGCCGAGTTGGCCTCCGCGGAGGAGAGCCTGACGAGCCAGTTGCGTGGCGGTGGTGCATCGGCAGGGACCAGCCCCGGGGCGATGCGGGCCGAGGCCGGAGCACCGGTGGCGCCGTTCTGGAGCCCGGTACGTGAAGTCGATGGGTTCGCCGGTTTCAACGCCTGGAATCTTTACATCCGAGTAGATGCCTTGGGTGGTGTTGTCGTCGCAGTTGCGCGGTTGGGTGATCGCGATTCCGACGAGGTCGTCGCAGGTTGCGACGATGGCGTCGATGAAGTCGCCGTCGGGAAGGTCGAATCTCACGATTGGTAGCGCTCGTTCCACGCCGGGTACCTCGGCGAGTTGCTGGCCGACGAGTGGCGCGTTGCGCACCTGTGCCATGAGTGGTTCGCCCTGGTCTTGTGGTGCGCCGTTTCGGGTTGTGGCCCAGTCGAGGACGAGGGTGAGGGTTTGCGCGAAACCCGCGATCAGGACCAACGTCAGCACTGCAGCGGTGGTGCGGGCGACGGCTCCAGGTTCGTGGGCGAGGCGACGTGCGGCCAAAGTGGGTGCGGGCGATGAAGTCGCCCGTCGCATCACTTTGGCGCAGGCGACGGCAATGAGCGGGAGCGCAACGTAGAGACCGATACCTACGGCGAGGTTGCCGAGCGCGAACAGCGCGAACCAGGCGGTCGTCGGGTTCGACCAGGCTGTGCAGATGCCCAGCAGAGCGAACCCCAAGAGGACCAGGACGAGTCGTCGAAGTCGTGGCGATGTCTGGGGTGGGGCCGAGGACCGTTCGTCGAGCGGGTTGGTGACAGCTTGGCGCGTTGTGAGCACCGAGATGGTCGCAGCCATCGCGACAAGCGTCGCAAGCGAGGCTGCAACCAGCTGACCCGAGACTGCGACGTCTTGGGGGAACCAGTGCAGCGAGCCGACGCCTACCGACCCTGCCTTCGGTATGGCGAGCCGCCACAAAAGCGCCCCCACGATTGCGCCGCATCCGGTAGCGAGGATCACTTCCACTGCGTTGACCGCTGCGGTGCGCGCCGGGGTCAAGCCGAGAAGGCGCAGTGCGGCGAGTCGGCGTTGGCGGGTGCGGGCCGAGAGTCGGGCGCTGGTGGCGATCAAAATCATCGTTGGTAGCACCACGAATACCGCAGCGGCGGCGGCGAGCACTCGGATCACGCGTCGGTCCGGTCCCTTGTGCAACGGATCTGCGAGTCCGAGTCCTCTCACTGGTCCACCCGTTCCGAACGGCACGAAGGCTTCGTCCTCGACGCCGACGATCGCGAGTAGCTGGTCGGGTGAGACAAGCCCGTCGTCAGCGATTACTTCGACAAGAGTTTGCGGGAACCTGGTGCCCACGTCGTCGGGATCTGTGTCCAGCAACTCGATCAAGGCCGGTGACGCTGCGAGCTCACCCGGTTGGGGGTAGTCCGACAGCCATTGCGGTCGGTGCGCTTGCGAGGTCACCGACCCGACGGCGATGCGAGTGAGCGGCCGATCTCCGACGAACTCCTCGACCCGGTTGGCCAACATTGGGGCGGGCAGTTGTGCTTCGGCGTCCTCTGACTCGATGCGGTCCAGGCTCTGGCCGGCAAGTCGGCCTGCCTGGGCATCGACAACCGCTGGGATGCTCAGCATGGCGAGTAGCGCAAACGCACCCATCGCACCGCCGATCGACACCAGCGCTAGTCGGACCCAGCCGGAGCGATCGACAGGGCGGCTCAGACGCAAACCGAGTTGCAGCGTTCTCATCGAAGGGCCGCGACCGGCTCGACGATGCGACCATCGCGCATCAGGACTTCACGGTCGCACAGTGATGCGAGGCGAGCCTCGTGGGTGACCAGTACTACCGCTGCCCCCTGTACCCGTGCCTGGTCCATCAGCGCATCGAGCACGAGTTGACCATTGACCGAATCGAGCGCCCCAGTTGGTTCATCAGCCAGCACAAGCGCAGGCTCATGGACCAGCGCCCGTGCGACCGCAGCACGTTGGCGTTCACCACCAGACACCTCGCCCGGATGCCGGTCAGCCAGGTGGGCGATTCCGAATCGATCGAGCAAACCCTCGGCACTCTTCCGCGAGGCGTCGCGCTCATTGCCATCGATCCACGCCGGCAAGGAGACGTTCTCGACCATCGTGAGCTCAGGAAGCAGTTCAGCAAACTGGAACACGACCCCGAGCCGACGAAGCCGAACATCGCTACGGGAACGGTCGCTCAAATTCGAGAATGGCTCCCCGCCCAGCTGGACCTCACCCGAGTCGGGGCGGCGCAAGCCCGCCAGGCAATGCAGCAACGTCGACTTCCCCGACCCAGACGGCCCCATGACAGCGACCGTCTCCCCGACGCCCACCGCAAGCGAAACCCCACCCAGTGCCGGCGTCAGACCGAACGACAGCGTCAGACCACTCGCCTCAAGCACGGCCATCAGTTACCGCCCCACGAGATCGCTCGCTGACCGGCCAGCTCGATCCACTCCAGGTCGGCCTGCAGGTGAGCAAGGAGATAGTCGACCGCCAACCGCGACTCGAAGTCATCCGCACTGGACCTGCGAAGCTCACGCATGTACGCGACGTGCGCCCCCCGCTGCTCTTCCAGAATGCCCTCTGGGGATCGGCCAGTGACGAGAGCGACGACCACCTTCGCATACAGCGGGCCCAACGTCGCCTCTCCCGGTGGCTGCGGACTCCCGAGCCACGATGTCAGCTCCTCGACTCCGTCGCTGGTGATCGCATACAGCTTTCGTTCGGGACCATCGCCGGACTCCAAAGACGACACGACTACCAGCCCGTCGCGTTCCAAGCGTCGCAGCGTTGAGTAGACCTGTCCCGTCGGGAGCTCCCGAGCTGGACCAAACCAACGGTCATACGACGCCTTCATCCCGTACCCATGCTGAGGGCCCGACTCCAGCAACCCGAGAAACACCTGACCAACACTCATACCTCGGAGTATACACTCAGTATCTAACAAGCCAAGACGGATTCCGGCCTCAGTTACAGGACCTCCCCAGATCGATCAGAACATCGCAGCCCGATCCGCGTCAGGGAGCGAATATCCGGCAGCGGAGATCGGTCTGGTGCTGCCGCCGCTACACGTGAAATATGGAGCGGGGGCGACCGATCGTAGGTGCCGTACTGCTCGGTCTGATCGCTAAGGAACGCCCGTTGATATGCGCCGTTTGGCGAACCACGGCATCTGACAAGATCGCGAGGTGGCCGAAGCGCAGCTCATCCTCCGACCCGTCCGCGATGCGGACGAGGAGGTGATTCGAGCCGCCCAGCAGTCCCTTGCGATCGATGACTTCGAGTTCGCCGTCGGCTGGGAAGAGGGCATGGCCTGGGCGTCGTACGTCAACAGGCTTGACGAGTTTCGGCGTGCGCGCCAGCTACCGGCGCCGTGGGTGCCGGCAACGTTCCTGCTGGCGGAGGTTCGCGGGATCGTTGTTGGGCGCACCTCGATACGCCATGAGCTGAACGAGTACCTGCTGTCCTTCGGCGGGCACATCGGCTACGCCGTCCTGCCCGAACACCGACGTCGCGGGTACGCGTCCGAAATCCTTCGACAGAGCCTGGTCGTCGCCCGGTCCTTCGGCGTTGCTCGCGTCCTGCTCACGTGCGATGAAGACAACGAAGCGTCAGCGCGAACGATCCTGAGAAACGGAGGAACGCTCGAGAATGTCGTCGACAATCCCGACAGTACCCAGCGGAAGCAGCGGTACTGGATCGGCTGACGACACGCCGGCTGTGTTCAGAGCATTCAACGCGCCAGGCCGACCGTCGGCAGCGGTGAGCGCCAACGAACGTGTCACGGTTCCAGCTCGACCGTCCGCTGATATCGAGCGCGTGGCCGACCGGGTACGTGCCGATCCCGGACGGGTTGGCAGTGCCAATCCGAAGAGCGATGTGCGTGCCGTTCGAACACCTCGTCCGATTGTGGCTAGATTTTTGGACGGCAAAGCGCCATACTCGTTGTCATGGAAGCCGGAGTCAGGGAGTTGCGCGATCACCTCAGCCGCTACCTCGCGGAGGTCCGCGACGGCGCAGAGATCACCGTCACCGACCACGGGCACGCAGTCGCGCGACTCGTACCGCTGGAGCAGCCCCGACCGCTGGATCGGCTCATCGCAGAGGGACTCGTCACGCCAGCTGGGACACGCAAGAGGCCCCGGACGACACAGCCCATCACCGCCCGCGGCACCGTCAGCGACCTGGTCGCTGAACAGCGCCGGTGATCGCGTACTTCGACACCTCTGCGATCGTCCCCTTGCTCGTGCACGAGCCCACGACTGATCACTGCGCTCGCGTGTGGAACGAAGCGACACGGATCGTATGTGCCCGCCTGGTGTACCCCGAGGCCTGTGCCGCGTTGGCCCGAGCTGTCCGGATGCAAAGACTCACGTCGGCGCAGATGGTGGCTGCCACTGCCGAGCTCGACGATCTTGTCGACCAGGTCGACTTCATCGAGATCACCGAGAACCTCGCCCGTGTCGCGGGTCGACTCGCCCAGCAACACGGGCTGCGAGGCTACGACGCGGTTCACCTCGCGGCCGGCGTCACGATCGCCGACCACGATGTCGTGTTCGTCACCGGTGACGCTGACCTCGCCGGCGCCGCGACGGCAAGTGGTTTGGCGACCGCCATCCCGGTCCCTCGGCCAACCTGACCTGCGATGACCGAGCGGCGTCGGTGTCGGTAGCGCTCCGCCGAGGTGCCGACAGCGAGCGGTCAACCTGGCATGAGCGACGTGCGATATGGGTGTCCCCGCATCCACATCGAGACGCAGTGGAGTCTCGGCCGGTAACTCGATGAGTGCGCCTTACTCGTCCGTTTCGGATCGGACCTCGTTGATGTATTCGGTGAGGTGCTGGTCGAGGAGCGCGGCGGACTCTGGGGTCTGGCGGAAGGTGTTGTTCTCTCCCTCGAAGATGATCTGGTAATCGTCAGGGTGGTTGTCGCTCAGCCAGGTCGTGAACGGCGTGAACGTGAAGGTGCTGTAGTCACGAAAGTCAACCTCGACGAACACGCGGTCGATCTTGCCGTCGGTCATCGTGAACAGCGAGTAGCCCGACAGTCCGGTTTCGTCGAGGTCGGTGAGGCGGTTTCGGGCGGTGATCTCGCACCGTACGTCAGCGTCGACGGACTCCGTTTGGCAGGCGACCTCCTCCCATTCCCAATCCCATGCCTCGAGCGCCGTGATGTGCGCCGGCATGTCCTCATGCCGACCGTGACTTCGGAGGACCGAACACCGGTCCCTTGCCCTGCTCGAACGTCAGCGCACGCTCGACCCGGATCTCCGCCCGATCGAGATCGACGTGCCGGCGCGCCAGCCCGGTCAGCTCACCGAATCGCAGCGCCGACGTGGCTGCCGTCCACACCAGCGCGCGACACCGCGGCTCGATCGCGTCGGCGAGGCGAGCCACGTCGTCGAAGGTGAGTGCTGGCCGCTCGTGGTGATCTTCGACGGCTGCACCTTTGATGCTCACGGGGTTCACGCGCAGCAGGCCGTCGTCGACCGCGGTGGACATGATCGTTCGGAACAGGCGGTACACCTTCGCCACCGTGTTCGGGGCGAGGTGGGTCTTGTGGAGACGCGCGTGCCACGAGCGCACGGCGGTGGGGGAGATGTCGCGCAGCCGCGCCTGGTCGAACGTGTCGAGGATCCAGTCGAGCTGCGACGCGTACGTGTCCCGCGTGCGCGGCCGGAGGTTGCGCTCCTCGAGCCAGCGCCGTGCGTACGGGCCGAACCGCTCGGTGCCGGCCGCCGGGTCGACGTGCTGGCCGCGGTTGAGGTCGGTCTCGACCGACGAGAGCCACGCCCGTGCTTCGGTCTTGGTGGCGAACGTTTTGCCGGCGGACACCTGCTTACCGAGATGCGAGTAGCGCGCCTGGTATCGCCCGCTGGGCAGCTTGCGGATCGTGCCGAACTGCCGCCCTGGGCCACCCTCGTGTGCGCTGCTCTAGGCACGTTTCACGGCGCAGCGATTTACTGTGGCGCATCGCGTCGGCGACCAGGCGGGTGCTTCGAGTTGCTCGGTTCGCAGCGCGGTCTGGATCTCGACGGCGCGTTCGTCGATACGTCGTTGCCGGCGCCCGGAGAGCGCCGGCGATCTTCGAGCGCGACAGCAACTTGCCGATGGTCGGCGTCAGGGCGATCGCCAGCACCGCCAGAGCATCGTGTCCGGCCAGGTTGTCGAATGCTTCGAGAGCTGCCGGGTAGAACTCACGCAGCGTCGAGCGCAGCTGGTTGGTCTGGCGTTGCCGGGACCAGATCATGGTCTGGTGTGCTCGGGCGAGGACCTTGACCGCTTCGGCGAGTTCGCTGTCACCGGCCACAGGACGGTGGTTGTGGGCGTCGGTGCGGGCCAGGTCGGCGAGCACCTTGGCGTCACCCGGGTCGGACTTGGCACCCGATGTCGAGTGGCGTTCCCGATACCGCGACGTCGACATCGGGGCTAGGCACGACTCCACGGTACACCATCAGGCAAGTTGGACGACCGAGCCTGAAAATGACGAGTGACCAGGCGGTTCGCCTGGTCACTCCGTGAGAGCGGATGAGGAGAATCGAACTCCCGTATTCAGCTTGGGAAGCTGATGTTCTACCATTGAACTACATCCGCAGCGGTCGCTCACGATAGCGCTGCGCCGCGGAATCATCCAGCTCGGCGCACCGGCCATCACCCCGGTTCGGTCGGCGGTGTCACGGTTCTGGCTGAACTCGGAATCGAAACGATCGACGACCAGCTCGACGACCACGATGCCGCGCATGAGTTTCGCGACGTATCCGTCGGGTGGATCGTCGACGGACCACTGTGACGTCGGCGCGAGCTCGTTGCGATCGGTGAGGTCGCGAGCCTGCCGCGCCGCCCACGCCGGCTCGTCGTGCGACGCCTGGCGGCCGTGGAGATGGACGACCTCGTAGTTCCAAGTCGGTACGACCGTGATGCCACTTCGACGGGTACCAGCTCGGCGACACGTCCGCATCGCTCACCGGCACGATCAGCACCGCATCGCACGGTGCGAGCTGCCCGCGGAGCAGCGATGCCGAATCGTCGACCACGAACGGCACCTGCGTCGACTCTGGAACGTCGGTCGGGCCACGACCAGATGCCCGAAGCCCGTCGTGCGAAGCAACTCGACCACCTCGGCACGGTCTTCGGCGAAGTGGCGGGGTCGGTACATGAGGCCCGACGGTAGTGGCGCTGTGCATTCACTATCGTGCCGTTCGTGATGCTTTCATGATCCTCTCGGACCGAACGATGCGCGAGCAGATCGACGCCGGCCGCATCATCATCGAGCCGTTCGACGACTCGCTCATCCAGCCGTCGTCGATCGACGTGCGGATCTCCAACCTGTTCCGCGTCTTCCGGAACCACACCCGAGGCGTGCTCGACGTCAAGGACGATCTGACCGATCTGACGGAGCTGATCGAGATCCCGGAGGACGGGACCGAGCCCTTCATGCTGCATCCCGGCGAGTTCGTGCTCGGGTCGACGCTGGAACGCGTGGGAGTCGCCGACGACCTCGTCGCGCGGATCGACGGTAAGTCGAGCCTCGGCCGACTCGGCCTCCTGATCCACTCGACCGCGGGGTTCATCGACCCGGGATTCGACGGTCACGTGACGCTCGAGCTCGCCAACGTCGCGAGCCTGCCCATCACCTTGTACGCAGGGATGAAGATCGGGCAGGTCAGCTTCATGCGGATGTCCACTGCCGCGGACGCGCCCTACGGCCAGGGTGCGAAGGGGTCGAAGTACCAGGGCCAGCGGGGACCGACCCCGAGTCGTTACTTCGAGAACTTCCGCTGATCGAGAACGGTCGGCTCGATCCAACTCCTCACACGTGCCACTTGTCGTGACATACTGACAATTGACCTGTACCGGGAGGCCCGATGGACGTCGCCGTCACCCTCAACCGCATCAGCCCCGTGCCGCTGTACCACCAGCTCGCGCACCAGTTGAAGTCCGCAGTGGAGCATGGCGAGATCCCCAAAGGCGCGTTCCTCGACAACGAGCTGGACCTCGCCGATCGGTGGCAGGTATCGCGGCCAACCGTCCGCCGTGCGATCCAGGAGCTCGTCGACGATGGGTTGCTCGTGCGGCGCCGCGGAGTCGGAACCCAGGTCGTCAACGACCAAGTGCGCCGGCAGTTCACACTCTCGAGCTTCTTCGACGACCTCGTCGCGGCCGGAAGCGAGCCCGTCACTGAGGTGATCTCCATCCGACGTGCTTCGGCGCACGCTGACGTCGCCACCGATCTCCGATTGCCGTCGAGTGCCGACATCGTCGAGTTGGTGCGACTCCGCTCAGCCGGACGGCAGCGGCTCGCGGTGATGCGCAACTGGGTGATCGTGGCGGCCGCCGGCGACATCACCTGCGACGACCTGCAACGAACGGGCCTGTACGCGTTGATCCGAGAGCGCGGCGTTCGCCCCCACTACGCCACTCAGCGGCTCGGTGCGAAGGCGGCGTCGCCCGACGAGGCGAGGTTGCTCGGGATCGCCGTCGGTTCGCCGCTGGTGACGATGCGCCGGGTGATGCAGGACGACACCGGCCGCCCGGTCGAGGTCGGCGATCACGTCTATGACGCCGCCCACTACGCCGTCGAGATGTCGGTCGTCGAGAATTGATGCTCGCGAAATGATGGCCGCGAGAGCTGAGGATCCGGGAGGAGCCAGATGAACCGGACACGACCGACCGTCGCCGACATCCGTGCCGCCAAAGGCAAGCGGCAACTGACGATGGTGTACGTGACGAGCCTCGACGAGGCCCGGGCCTGTGCCGCGGCGGGCATCGACGTGCTGTCCATCGAGCAGCCGTACTGGAACGCGGGGATGCGTGAGGCGGCCGGCGACTGCTTCGTGCAGGTCGGCCTCCAGTACGGCCGCTTGGCGACGACCGACGAGTACCTCCGGGCCGGCCACGATGCCCTCCTCGTCGGCGGCGATTGCTGCTACTGCGCGGCGAGCACCCAGGTGATCGCCAGGATGGCCGCCGAGGGGATCCCGATCGTCGGACACGTCGGTTTGATCCCGTCGCGGCGGACGTGGACCGGCGGTTTCAAGGCCGTCGGCAAGACGCTCGCATCGGCACGGGTGGTGTTCGACGAGGTGCGCGCCCTCGAGGACGCCGGAGCGTTCGCCGCCGAGATCGAAGTCGTTCCGGCGCCGATCGCCACCGAGATCGCGAAACGGACGTCGTTGGTGCTGTTCTCGATGGGGGCAGGCACCGGATGCGATGCCCACTACCTGTTCGCCGAGGACATCCTGGGCGAGACCCGCGGTCACCGTCCTCGCCACGCCAAGGTGTACCGCGATTTCCGAGCCGAGCAGGAACGGCTGCAGGGCGAGCGGATCGCCGCGTTCGGCGAGTTCAGGTCCGACGTCGAGTCCGGCGCCTATCCCCAACCCGAGCACATGGTCGACGTCGAACCCGACGTGGTCAGCGCGTTCATCGCATCCCTCGGCGAGAGCATTCCAGGAGGTAACTCATGATCAACGTCCAGAACAGCGTCGAGACCTTCGACCGGCACGCGTGCCGGCTCGAAGACTTCAGAGCCATCGTCGAACAACCCGCCGGTGTGTTCGACTCGGCCGCTCGGGTCGAACAGGGTGTGCCGATCTATGACGCCGACCACGTTCGGTCCGCGATCACCGAGACGGGATCCGATCGGCCCGTCAGGGACGAGCTGGCACAGGTGTTGTCGTCGGGGCCGGGCATCTTCGTGCTTGCCGGTGCCGTCGAAGGCGGCGTGGTCGACCGTGCCTCCGACGTGTTCCATGCGATGATCGAACGCCAGCACGCCGAGGGTCGCGCCGTCGGAGACCACTACGCCAAGCCGGGGGCCAACGACCGCATCTGGAACGCGATCGAGAAGCTGGCGATCGACGCCCCCGAAGTGTTCGTCGATTACTACGCGAGCGACATGATCGCACTCGGCGCGCTCGCGTGGCTCGGCCCGGGCTATCAGATCTCCTCCCAGATCAACGTCGTGAACCCGGGCGGTGAGGCCCAACAACCGCACCGTGACTACCACCTCGGATTCATGACCGACGACGAGGCGGAGCAGTACCCCGCTCACGCCCATCGACTCTCGCCGATGTTGACACTCCAGGGTGCCGTCGCCCACTGCGACATGCCCGTCGAGTCGGGTCCGACGATGTACCTGCCGCATTCCCAGAAGTACGAGTTGGGCTACCTGGCCTGGCGGAACCCGGAGTTCGTGGCGTACTTCGCCGAGCATCGCACCCAGCTGCCGCTCCGCAAGGGTGACGCCGTGTTCTTCAATCCGGCCCTGTTCCACGCGGCCGGCACGAACCGCACGACCGACATCCGGCGCATGGCGAACCTCCTGCAGATCTCGTCGGCGATGGGACGAGCGATGGAGACGATGGATCGCATCCGGATGACGAAGGCGGTGTATCCCACACTCGTCGACCGGCGCACGGCAGGGTTGTCCGAGCCTCAACTCCGCAACGCGGTGACTGCGTGCGCCGATGGGTACGCCTTCCCGACGAACCTCGATCAGGATCCTCCGCTCGGTGGCCTGACCCCACCGTCACATCTCGACATCGTGTGGGAGGCGCTCCACGACGATGTCGCCGAGCCGGAACTCGCGGCGCGCCTCGATGCCCTCGCCGCCCGCCGCCGCTCCGCCTGACCGTCACATTCGGGGTCAGACCCCGAATGTGACGTGGTCTGATGACGGTGCCCGAGTTGCGGAACGTGTCGGTTGTCCGGCTCGTCGCCAGGATGCAGGGCCGGGATGACGCCGGTGCGGCCCGGCTGATCGTCGGTGCCCTCAGTCGTGGAGCTCGGCCATCTCCTCGCTCGAGGCCTCGCCCGGCTGCTTCCCCATGATGATCATCGCGAGCACCTCGTCCTTGGTCACGTCATCTTTGTCGACCGTTCCGACGAGCTTGCCCTGCAGCATCACGCTGATCCGGTCGGCCAGATCGAACACGTCGTGGATGTCGTGGCTGATCAAGAAGATGCCGATGCCCTCGGCCTTCAGTTGCCCGATCAGCTCGCGGACCTGAGTGGTCTCGGCCGGGCCGAGCGCCGCCGTCGGCTCGTCCATGATGAGGATCTTGGCGTTGAAGTGGACCGCCCGCGCGATCGCCACCGACTGACGCTGACCACCCGAGAGCGATCTGACCGCCGTCGTCAGGTTCTTGAACCGCGGGTTCAACCGTTGCATCACGGTCTGAGTTGCCGAAGCCATCGCCTCGTCGTCGAGCGCCCCGGAGCGCGTGCGGAGCTCGCGCCCGAGGAACACGTTGCCGGCTGCGTCGATGTTCTCGGCCAGCGCCAGCTTCTGGTAGATCACCTCGACGCCATGATGACGGGCGTCGCGGGGGTTGTGGATCTCGACTGGACGACCGTTGATGCGGATCTCACCCGAGTCGGCGGCATGGGCGCCGGAGAGGGTGTGCATCAGGGTCGACTTGCCGGCGCCGTTGCCACCGACGAGAGCCACGACCTCGCCCGGGTAGAGGTCCATCGAGACTCCGTCGACAGCGTGCAGGCCGCCGAACGCGACCCGGATGTCGTTGAGCTCGCACAGCGGTACGCCGCTTCGGTCGACCGGTGTGGCGCTCGTGACGGTGTCGGTCATGGCACGGCCTCCTTCGAGTTCACGGGCGGCCCGTCTGGATCACGACCGCTGCGACGACGACGCCCGCGGCCAGCACTCCGAGCACGGCCGACCGGCGACGCTGTCGCAGCAACGCGTCGAGCGCGACGGCGGTCACGAGGACGACCGCCACCACGATGTCCTGAGAGGGCGAGTCGATGTTCAGCAGCGACATCCCCGAGCGCAGCGACTGCATGACGACTGCGCCCAGCACGGCACCGGGAATGGTGCCGATGCCACCTGAGAACGATGTTCCACCGATGACGGCCGCAGCGATCACGTCGAGCTCGTTCTGCACGCCCAGGTTGGTTGTGGCCGAGTTGAGGCGTGCGGTCTGGATGGCCGCGCTGAGTGCGCACAGCACGCCCATCACGACATAGGTGTAAGTGATCGTGCGACGGGTGTTGATGCCACCCAACTCGGCGGCTTCGGGGTTGCCGCCGTAGGCATAGACGTAGCGTCCGAAGCGTCGCCGCTGGGCGAGGTAGTTCATGAGCAGTGTGACCACGATGAGGATCAGCACGGGATAGGCGATGCCCACCGGGTCGCCGCTGATCGGCGAGGCGTACCTGATGGCGATCAGCCACACCCCGAGGATCACGACGCCGCATCCGATCACGGCGAACGCGGCGTCGATCGCCAACGAGCGGACGGCGAGCTCGTGGCGGCGCCGGCGTTGACGCGCCAGGACGATGCTGACGACGATGCCGGCGCACGCCAGCAGCGCCACGACCCAACTCTTCCAGTCGCCCAGTGATCGCTCGGGGGCACCACCGAGGTAGCGGAAGGTGTCGTCGAGCGGGGCGAGCGTCTGTCCCTGTTTGCCGCCCGTGCGGAAGATCATGCCGCGCCAGGCGAGGAAGCCGCCGAGCGTGACGATGAAGGCCGGCACCCCCACGTAGGCGACGATGTAGCCCTGCAGACCGCCGATGACGGCTCCGAGCGCGACCCCGACTGCGAGCGCCACGAGCCAGGTGTACCAATGGTGCTCGGCCAGGTTGCCGATCGTCAGGTTGACGCCGAACACGGAGATCAGCCCGTCGGTCTGGACCAGCGCCATCGTGTAGCCCAGGAAGCCCAGAAGCGAACCGACCGACAGGTCGATGTTTCGCGTGACGATGATGAGCACCATGCCGGTCGCCATGATCGCGATCGAGGTGCTCTGGACCGACAGGTTCCAGAGGTTGCGCGAGGTCACGAACTTGCCGTCGGACATCAGGTGGAAACCGGTCCAGATGACGGCGAGCGCCGCCAACATCCCCACCAGTCGCGTGTCGATCTCTGTCGCTGCCACCAGCTGTCGCCACGTGCGGCGCGAAGCCTCGGGTGTGGCCACGGCGGGTGGCGCTACTTCACTCATCATGGTCCTCGCGCATCGGTGACCGACCTTAGAGCAGCCGTGCCCCCCACCCGAGCCTCCGGGCGGGGGGCACGCTCATCGTCGTTTCGGTGTGTCGGTGTGGTTCGGTCGGGGCGATCAGCCGCAGGCGTCGACCGTGCCAGGCTCCACGCCCCCGCACGCGTCTTCCTTGCTGATCCATCCGGCGTCGATCACGATGTCGAGGTTGTCCTGCTTGATGGGGATCGGCTCGAGCAGGATCGACGTGATCTCGACACCACCGGGTGTCGTGAAGGGAGCCGTCCCAGAGACGTTCACCGGATCGGGATCGGAGCAGAGCGCGATGGCTGCCTCACCGGCGGCCGTGCCGAGCTCACGAGCGTCCTTCCACACGCTGACGGTCTGGGTGCCGAGGGCGACCCGGTTGAGGGCGGCCTGGTCGCCGTCCTGGCCCGACACCGGGACCGAACCGGCGAGACCCTGGGCCTCGAGCGCGGCGACGACACCGCCGGCCATGCCGTCGTTCTCGGAGAGCACGGCCTGCACGTCGTTGTTGGCAGCGGTCAGGAACTGCTCCGTCTGGGTTTGTGCGATGGCCGGATCCCAGTTGTCGGTGTACGTCTCACCGACGATCGTGATGTCGCCGGCGGCAACGGCCTCACCGATGACATCTTCGTATCCCTCTCGCAGGAAGTCGGCATTGGCGTCGGCGGAGTTGCCCTTGATGATGATGTAGTTGCCCGACGGCACGAGCGCGAACACCTCGCGTGCCTCCATCCGGCCGACCTCGACGTTGTCGAACGTGATGTAGAGGGCGTTCGGGTCCTCGATCAGGCGGTCATAGGCGATGACCGGCACGCCGGCCTCGATCGCGCTGGCGACCGACGGCTTGACGGCGACGCCGTCCTGAGCCAGGACGACCAGTACGTTGGCGCCCTGAGACGTCAGGTTCTCGAGGTTGCTGGCCTGGGTCTCGGCCGACGACTTGGCGTCGTTCGAGATGTAGGTGCCGCCGCCGGCCTCGATCGCTGCTTTGAGGGCGGGCTCGTCCCATTTCGCCCAGCGCTCCTCCTGGTAGTTGTTCCACGACACGCCGACGACGCAGTCGCCATCCGCACCGGCGGCCGCGTCGCCGGTGTCGGTCGTCTCGTCGGGCGTCTGATCAGCAGTGTCATCGTCGTCCCCGCCGCACGCTGCCAGGACGACAGCCGCGGTGAGTACCGCGGCCGACAAACGTCGAACCTTCATGGTGGTTGATCCTCCCTCTGCGCCCGCGGCACAACGCCGCGAGCCCTCACAGCTTGTCGAAACGGGGTCAGGACGGACAGGGCCGGATGGCCCCTGCGCGCACCCTGTGACCGACGTCACGGGCGAGCGGTGCCATCGAAGTAGCGCTGGGCGAGATCCCATGCTCCCAGGCCCACCTGCGCTCCGATGATGCGGCCTTCGACGTCGTCGGCGGGAACGTGGATGCCGCCGTAGAGCCGGGAGATCCCGGCCTGGTCGGCAGCGTCGAAGTAGGTCGCCCATCCCAATGTGAGGTCGCGCGTCGGTCCATCCTCGTGGAGCAGATCACCTGCGGGCACGGTCCACGTGGCGATTCCGCCGGGGAGGAAGGAGCTCCCCGTGATCGCAGCCAGCACCTCGGCGCCGGCCCGGCTGAACGTACTGTGACCGGAGACGTACCCGGCGAACGACGGCGTGACGAACGTCGGTCGCTGGTAGGGCACCCACTCGACCGCGCGCATCCAACCGACGCCACTGGTCTCGGTCGTCGGGTCCTCGGGACTGCCTCGCCACGCCCGCACCGCGATCTCGCCGACGTGATCGGCGAGGCCCTCGTGCCGCTCACCCGGCGCGCTCGATACCGCGGTGACGACCTCGATCAGCCCTGGGACCAGCGGCAGGCCGTCCGGGTCGTAGGCGGGGCCGTCCGGGTCCGCCGACTGGCCAAGCTCGCCCAGGTAGCGGATCATCGAGATCGGGCGCACGGAGTCGTAGTGGGCCTTGAGACCCCATGCCGCGATGGCAGCGTCGTGGAGGGCGCCGTTGAGTGCGAAGTACGTCTTCACGTCCCACTCCAGCTGATCGACCGCGGCACCGCTCCCGCCGATTCGACGCTCGAAGCCGGGAGCTTCGGCGGTTGCGTTGGCGAGGAGGTTCCAGTGGCCGGGCGGCGTCTCCGACGTCGGTCCGTCCGCCCAGTACTCGGCGATCACGCGCAGGAAGTCGGCCCGCAAGACAAGATTCGGCTCGTACGGGTCGCCCGTGACCGGGTTCGTGTCGTGGCCGTCCCCATCGTCGGTGCCGAGGGTGTTGTCACCGAGCGCCCCTGGACCGATGTCGATCTCGACCATGTCGGTTGGGTCGAGCTCGGAGCTGTAGCGGAGCACGTCGACCGCGCCTCGCTTGTACGCGGCGTCGGTCTCGGGATCGTGGAGACGCGGCGGCGGGCCGGGGTCGATCGGTGTTCCCGACGGTGAGGGTTCGAGCGCGAACGAGACGACGTGTCCCCAGTGGGGGCCGATGAAGGTCTGGACGTCGCCGGGGATGGGCAACCCGTTCTGCGACAACTGGAGCCCGAGCGAGAGCGGCTGCCAGGCGTTCGGGTCGCGCATCGCCGTGCCCGGGTCGGCGACGACCAGGGGATCGTTGCTCGGTCGGTAAGAGTGGTCGACGTAGCGCTCGTCCTCGAGCGCGCCGTCGTCGGCGCCGAACTCGATGATCGTCGCCGCGATCCGATTGCCGAGAGCGGCGGGCGAGTCGCCCTCGGTCGTCGCCACGTCCGTGCGGAAGCACAGCGAGGCCATCACGTCGTCGAGCTCCTCGACCGCGGACGGGAGGTCGGACACCGTCGCGTACCGCCACACGAGGATCCGGTAGGCGGCGTAGCTGATCGCGGCCTCCCGGGCGGCTGCGACATCGCCGGAGCGGAGCTTCTCGGTCACGAAGTATCCGTCGCTGGTCGGGTCGTAGGCAGCCCACGCGTCCCACATCGCCGCAGACGTGTGGAAGAGGTTGCGGGCGTGGACGGTGGGAGCCGGAACGACCTGCCGGATCAGCGACAGCACCTCCTCGTCCCACACTCGTGCCACGGAGCGACCGCCGAGATCGGCGGGGGTGCAGCCGTCGACCGAGTACGGCGGTTCGTTCGTCGAGCAACCGGACGCCACCGCCACCAGAGCCACCGCGACGACCGACATGACCGCTCGCCGAACAGGAGAGGCGCGATCGATCATTCCGTTCGCGGACTGTACCGCTACCGCACGTGCTGTGGTTCAATCCGCTCGTGCCCGACGTTCCCGTGGACGACTCCTCCGGCACGTCCCCTCGGTCGGGTCGTGCCCACGGTACCGCGGGGCGACGGGTGCGGAAGTGGCTCGCCCTCGCGCTGGCGATGCTGGTGCCGGCTGGGGCGGCGATCATGGCGCTGTCGTTGCGGGGGAGTGATTCGGCGCGGCCGGCTGCGGCCGCGGTCCCGCGGTTCGCCGACGAGACCAGCCTCAGTGGAATCGAACACACCTACTCGGGTGACTTCGAGTTCTTCGTCGGGGGCGGCGTCGCAGCATTCGACTGCGATGACGACGGACGCCCCGAGCTGTATTTCGCCGGGGGAAGCGAGCCCGCTGCGCTCTTTCGGAACGAGAGCACCGTCGGCGAGGACCTCCGGTTCGTGCGGATTCGGTCTGCCGTCACCGATCTGACGGCGGTGACCGGGGCCTACCCGATCGACATCGATGGCGATGTGCGAGTCGACCTCGCGGTGCTGCGGCGCGGTGGCAACACGATACTGCGAGGGTTGGGCGGCTGTCGCTTCGAAGCCGCCGACGACTCGTTTCGGATCGAGCGCGACGACGATTGGACGACGGCTTTCAGTGCGACGTGGGAAGGGTCGAACGCCCTCCCGACGTTGGCCTTCGGCAACTACCTCGTGCCCGATGAGGACACCTGTGACGAGAGCAAGCTGCTGCGGCCGGCAGCCGACGGTGAGGGGTACGATCCCGCGATCCCGCTGCGACCCGGCTATTGCACGCTCTCGATGCTCTTCAGTGACTGGAGTCGCTCGGGTCGCCGTGACCTCCGCGTGACCAATGACCGGCACTACTACACCGACGGTGGGGACCAGCTGTGGCAGATGGTGTCCGGCCAGCCCCCGCGCGAGTACACCGTGGCCGACGGGTGGCAGCGTCTCCAGATCTGGGGCATGGGCATCGCCAGCCAGGATGTGACCGGCGACGGCTACCCCGAGGTGTACATCACCAGCCAGGGTGACAACAAGCTCCAGACGCTCGCGGACGATCCGTCGACGCCGACGTACCGCGACATCGCACTCCGCCGCGGAGTCACGGCGCAGCGCCCCTTCGTCGGCGGTGACGTGCTCCCGTCGACAGCGTGGCACCCCGAGTTCGAGGACCTCAACAACGACGGTTTCGTGGATCTGTTCGTCTCCAAGGGCAACGTCGAAGCGCAGCCCGACTTCGCTGCCCGGGATCCCAGCAATCTGCTGGTGGGCCAAGCCGACGGGACCTTCGCCGAGGGAGCGGAAGCGGCGGGCATCGTCGGCTTCGAGCGGTCGCGCGGCGCGGCGCTGGTCGACCTCAACCTCGACGGACTGCTCGACCTGGTCGTCGTGCATCGCCGCGAGAACGTCGGCGTCTGGCGGAATACCGGGGCGGGCGACGCGACCGACCCGCGATCGATGGGTCACTGGGTCGGCGTTCGGCTTCGACAACCCGCACCCAACATCGATGCGGTCGGTTCCTGGGTGGAGGCTCGGGTCGGTGAGCGCACCATCGTTCGCGAGGTGACGGTCGGTGGCGGCCACGCCAGCGGCCAGCTCGGTTGGCTCCACTTCGGCCTCGGTGACGTCGACGATGCCCAGATCCGCGTGATCTGGCCGGACGGTGAGATCGGCCCCTGGTCGACCGTGGAGGCGGACCGGTTCGTGATCATCGAACGCGGTGCGGAGGGGGCGATCGAGTGGTCTCCGCCTCGCTGACGTCGCGCGTCTTCGAGACATCTCGATTGTTCGTATGTCATGACAACCGATTGACACCAGGGGTGATGCTTCCGTACGCTCGCCACGTGCCCGCGGGGACCTCGCCGCCATGATCCCGAAGCCGTCACGGTTGCGCCGGTCGGGCCGTGCCCTCGACCCAGCGCCCATTCACTCGTCCAGCCGTCACCGAGAGGCCTCATGACCGACTTCCTCGACCGCGTCGCCGCCGCCCCGATCTCATGGGGCGTGTGCGAGGCACCCGGATGGGGGCTCCAGCTCCCCGTCGACCGAGTGCTCGCCGAAGCTCACGGGCTCGGCATCAGGGCGTTCGAACAAGGTGCGCTGGGATGGCTGCCGACCGACCCCGACGAGCAGCGCGCCAAGCTGGCCGGCTACGGGATGGAACTGCTCGGTGGTTTCGTCCCGCTGGTGCTCCACGACGTCGATCGCCGAGACGCGCAGCTGGCCGAAGCCGATCGGATCGCGGCGGCGATGGCGGCTGCGGGCGGGCGCTACTACGTGACAGCACCCGTGCCGAGTCTCGACGATTGGTACCACCCGGATCTCGACGACGAGGAGTGGAGTGAGCTGCTCGCCAACGTCGACCGGGTCGCCGAGATCGTCGAGCATCACGGTCTGCTGCAGACCCTCCACCCCCACGTCGACACCGATATCGAGACTGCGGGCGACTTCCAGCGCTTCCTGGACGGTTGCTCGTCGAAGTTCTGCTTCGACACCGGACACCTCACGATCGGAGGCGCAGACGTCGTCGACATCGCCCACCGGTACCGCGATCGGATCGGGCTCGTGCACCTGAAGGACGTCGACACCGAGGTTGCTCGCCGCGAGCGGTCCGGCGAGCTCGATCTCATGGCGGCGACCCAGGCCGGCCTGTTCCCCTCGCTCGGCGACGGCATGGTGCGCATCGCCGAGGTGATCGCCGTGCTCGAGGAGTCGGGCTACGACGGCTGGTACGTGATGGAGACCGACGTGGCGCTCACCGATGGCGTGCCACCGGTCGGCGAGGGCCCGGTGCGGGGCGTCGAACGGAGCCTTGCCTTCCTCCGCTCGCTCGATCTCGCCGGAGCCGCCACATGACCACGCCACCGTCACATTCGGGGTCAGACCCCGAATGTAACGGTCGCGGCGGTGGGCGGTTGGACGTCCTGACGGTGGGACGGATCTCGGTCGATCTGTACGCGGAACAGCTCGAGACGCACCTCAACGACGTGAGGTCGTTCCGGAAGTCGGTCGGCGGGACCGCGACCAACGTCGCCGTCGCCGCCGCCCGACTCGGGCGTCATGCGGCAGTGCTCACCCGGGTGGGCGACGATCCGATGGGCGGCTACGTCCGCCACGCGCTCGAGCACACCTTCGGTGTCGACACCAGATACGTCGGAACCGAGGCCACGCTCCGGACCCCGCTCGCGTTCGCCACCATGGAGGACCCGGCGGAACCGGTCCTCGACTTCTACCGCGTGCCCCAGGCGCCCGACATGATGATCGAGTCGGCGGACGTCGACCGTGCCGAGGTCGAGAACGTGCCGATCTTCTGGTTCCCGACCTCCTGCCTGTCGGCGGAGCCGAGCCGCACCACCATTCACGAGCTCCTCGCGTGGCGGGCCCGCCGCGAGCACACCGTGCTCGATCTCGACTGGCGTCCGAGCTTCTGGCCCGATGCCGCGACCGCCACGGCGGAGCTCGACCACGTGCTCGATCTGGTCACGATCGCGATCGGCAATCGTGCAGAGTGCGAGGTCGCGGTCGGCGAGTCCGACCCCGACCTCGCTGCCGATGCGCTCATCGACCGGGGACTCCACGCTGCAGTCGTCAAGCTGGGCGGTGACGGGGTGCTCGTCGCGACCGCCGATGGTGCTCGGCAGCGGATCGCTCCGTACCCGGTCGACGTGATGTGCGGGCTCGGCGCCGGCGATGCGTTCGGCGGCGCGTTCTGCCACGGGTTGCTCGCCGGCTGGGATCTCCCGGCGTGCGCGCGGGCGGGCAATGCTGCCGGAGCCATCGTGGCGTCGCGCCTGATGTGCGCCGACGACATGCCCACTCTGTCCGACATCGACGCCGTGCTCGCGCACTGACCGGAGAACCTCATGGAGTTCCTGACCGATGACCGCTGGGCCGATCTGATCGCGACACGAGCCGAGCAGCCTCGACTCGCACTCGAGCGTCTGCGCGCTCGTCCCAGGCGGCCGCTCCTCACCGACGGTCGCCTGTTCGTCGTCGCCGCCGATCACAGCGCTCGGGGCATGCTCGGCGTACCCGGCGGGCCGTTCGCGATGGCCGATCGGCGCCGGACCCTCGACGCGTTGATGACTGCGCTGGCGTTCGACGGCGTCGACGGAGTTCTGGCGAGTGCGGACATCATGGAGGAACTCGCCCTGCTCGGGGCACTCGACGGCAAGCTGGCGTTCGGCACGATGAACCGTGGAGGCATCGCCGGTGCGAGCTGGGAGCTCGACGACCGGATGACGGCGTACAGCGCGGCCGCTCTCGCCGATCACGGGCTCGACGGCGGCAAGGTCCTGCTGCGCCTCGCCGACGACGACGCCGGCACGGCTCCCACACTCGAGGCGTGCGCTCGTGCCGTCGACGAGTGCGCTGCTCGCGGTCTGCCGATCATGGTCGAACCGCTCCCGTACCATCATGACCCGGTGACCGGATCCGCGAAGCTCCTCGACGACGAAGATGCGCTCCTCCGCGCCGTCGCGATCGGTTCGGGCCTCGGTGGCACGACGACGTCGACGTGGTTGAAGGTGCCGGCCGCGAAGAATCCCGCGCGCATGCTCGCCACGACCACGCTCCCGGCGCTGATCCTCGGCGGCACACCGGGTGCCGATGCCGAAGCGACGTACGCGTCGTGGGAACGTGCGATGGAGGTGCCCAACGTGCGCGGGTTGGTCGTCGGTCGGGCATTGTTGTATCCACCCGACGGCGATGTCGCCGGAGCGATCGGACGCGCCGCGTCGATCGTGCGACCGGGCACCTGATCGAGAGGAGAACGGCGTGCAACTCACCACCGCCCAGGCGATCGTCAAGTACCTGATCGCGCAACGAACGATCATCGACGGCGAGGAGGCGCCGCTGTTCCCCGGTGTGTACGCGATCTTCGGGCACGGCAACGTGACGTGCCTCGGTCACGCACTCGAAGAAGCGCGCGAGGAACTGCCGACGTGGCGCGGCCAGAACGAACAGGGCATGGCGCTCGCGGCGATCGGGTTCACGAAGGCCCTTCGACGTCGCCAGATCATGGTCGCGACGTCGTCGATCGGCCCCGGCGCACTCAACATGGTCACCGCGGCGGGCGTCGCCCACGCCAATCGTCTTCCCGTCCTGCTGCTGTCGGGCGACACCTTCCAGAGCCGGATTCCCGACCCGGTCCTGCAGCAGGTCGAGCACTTCGGTGATCCGACCGTCACCGTCAACGACGCGTTCAAGCCGGTGACCCGCTACTGGGATCGGATCACGCGCCCCGAGCAGGTGGTGCACTCACTTCCACACGCGGTCGCGACGATGATCGACCCGGCCACCTGTGGTCCGGTGTTCCTCGGGCTCCCCCAGGACGTCCAGGCCGAGTCGTTCGATTTCCCCCACGGCTTCTTCGAGACGGTGGTGCACACGATCCCGCGCCCCCGGCCCGACACCGGCCAACTCCGCCGCGCCGCCGATCTCATCCGGAGCGCCGCCAGGCCGCTCGTCGTGTGCGGCGGTGGCGTGCACTACTCCGGCGCGGAGTCGCAGTTGCAGGCCTTCGCCGAGTCGCACAACATCCCGGTCGTCGAGACAGTGGCCGGCAAGGCCAGCCTGCTCGCGTCGCATCCGCTCAATGCCGGCCCGGTCGGCGTGACCGGATGCGCGTCCGCCAACGCGCTGGCGGCCGACGCCGACATCGTCATCGCGGTCGGCACCCGACTGCAGGACTTCACGACCGGTTCATGGACAGCGTTCGACGCGTCGGCGCGCTTCGTCGGGATCAACGCGGCCGGCTTCGATGCGCTCAAGCACGCGTCGGTCCCGGTGGTCGGTGACGCCCGCGAAGCGCTCGATGAGCTCTCCCCGTTGCTCGATGGCTGGGCAGGCCCCGCGGATTGGACGGAACGAGCGGCCCGCGAGACCGAGGGATACCACGCGTACATCGACAAGATCGCGTCGCCGACCGATGACGCATCGACAGGCGAGCTCCCGACCTACGCCCAGGTGGTCGGTGCGATCGATCGGCTCGCACGGCCTTCCGACTACGCACTCACCGCGGCCGGTGGCTTCCCCGGCGAGCTCAACAACGGATGGCGTGCCAAGGGCCTCGACAGCTTCGACTGCGAGTACGGGTTCTCGTGCATGGGGTACGAGATCTCCGGCGGTTGGGGCGCCAAGATGGCGATGCCCGAGAGGGAGGTGATCGTCTTCGTCGGCGACGGCTCGTACCTGATGATGAACTCCGACCTGTACTCATCGGTGCTCGCCGGTCACAAGCTGATCGTCATCGTCTGCGACAACGGCGGTTTCGCGGTCATCCACCGGCTCCAGACCAATCAGGGTGGTGTCGGCTACAACAACCTCATCTCCGACACCAAGCACGATGCACTGGTCTACGTCGACTTCGCCGCTCACGCTCGGGCGATGGGCTGCGAGGCCGAGTCGGTCCAGTCGATCCCCGAGCTCGAGGCGGCGTTCGAACGGGCGCGTGCAGCCGACCGCACCTCCGTGATCGTGCTGCGCACCAGCCAGGTCGACTGGACCGAGGGTGGCGTCTTCTGGGAGGTCGGGGTGCCCGAGGTGAGCAACCGCGATTCGGTGGGCCGAGCGCGCGACGACATGGATGCCGGCAAACGATCGCAACGTCTCGTCTGATGAGTCATCGGATCGCGCAGCTCGCCGACCGGATGTCCGCCCGACTGCGCTCGCCAGGTTCGTCCCACGCACACGACGGACCGCTGCCCAACGTGCGCCGCCGTCCGTCAGTGCAACCGATTCTCCCTGTCGACGACATGTCGGCCGCGACCGACTTCTACCGTCGGCTCGGGTTCGACGTCGAGTCCTTCGACCCGGGCTACTCATGGGTACGCCACTGCGGTTGGGAGTACCTGCACCTGCGCCTGGTCGAGACCGTCGCCGGCAACTCGGCGAGTGCCTACGTTCACGTCGACGACGCCGACGCCTGGCATGCGGCGATGTCGTCGGCGAGTGCCGGCACGGTCCCCCTCGACTGTCCGGCCGACCGACCTTGGGGCATGCGCGAGTTCGAGTTCACCGATCCGAGCGACAACGTCGTCCGTATCGGCCACAACCTGTGAGGGCACCATGAGCGTGATCATCGTCAACGGCGGCACCCAAGGACTCGGGGAGGCCGTCGCCCGCAAGCTCGTTGCCGATGGCGCGACCGGTTTGGTCGTGGCGGGCCGATCCCATCGTCGCGGCGAGGCTCTCGCGGCGGAGCTCACCGAGCTCGGCACACCGACGATCTTCGTCGGGGCCGACATGGTCGACGCCGACGCCCCAGGTGCCGTCGTTGCGGCGTGCGACGAGCGCTTCGGCGTGGTGCACGGATTGGTCAACGTCGCCGCACTGACCACGCGTGCAACGCTGTCGACCGAGACGCCCGACCACTTCGACACGATGATGACGGTGAACGCGAAGGCCCCGTACTTCCTCATCCAGGCCGCGGCGCGGGTGATGATCCGCGAGGGCGCCCGCGGATCGATCGTCAACGTCGGGTCGACAGCCGGATACGGCGGCCATCCGAAGCTCACCGCCTACGCCATGTCGAAGGCGGCGTTGGCGGCGATGACGAAGAATCTGGCGTTCGGGCTCATGCGCCACGGGATCCGCGTCAACCAGGTCAATCCCGGATGGATGGACACGGAGTCCGAGCACCACGTCCAGATGACCGAGGACGGCGCGCCGGACAACTGGCTCGAACTCGCCGAAGCGGAACGACCGATGGGACGACTCGTGAAGCCGTGGGAGGTCGCGAACCTGATCGCGTTCTGCCTGTCGGACGCCTCGGGCCTGCTCACCGGCAACCTGATCGACGTCGACCAGAGCGTGCAAGGCGCCGGGGAGCCGTCGGCGCCGACCCCCACCGACACCGTTACGTTCGGGGTCTGACCCCGAATGCAGCGGGAGGGGGAGCGGTGGTGCCACGGACGACGAGGCTCGGCGCGATCACCTGAACGGTGGCGGTCTCGCGGCCCTGTTCGATCCGTTCGATGAGGGCGGCGACCGCGAGCCCACCCTGCTGCTCACGATGCTGGTCGACACTGGACAGGTCGATGTGCCGCAAGGCCGCGACGTAGGTGTTGTCGTAGCCCACGAGCGAGATGTCGCCAGGTACGTCGAGGCCGACGTCATCGATCACGTCGAGGGCGCCGAGCGCGCTCAGGTCGTTGCCGGCGAAGATCGCACTGCAGTCCCGACCGCTCCCCAGAGCGCGTTGCGCAGCGGCTGCGCCGGACGCCTCGGTGAAGGCACCGGCCTCGACGTGAGGGTCGAGCCCGTGTCGACGCATCGCCGCCTCGTAGCCGGCCCGCCGCTCGGCGGCACCCGCTCCCGTCCCGCCGTCGATGTGGCAGATGTGACGGTGACCCAAACCGATGAGGTGCTCGGTGGCGAGCTCGGCACCTGCGTGGTCGTCGTTGTTGATCGTGTCGACGCTCGTCGAGCTCATCGGACGGCTGACGACGGCCACCGGCGCCGATCGGGCGGCCGCCTCGATCGCGGACGCCGAGATCCGCGCCCCGGTCAAGATGATGCCGTCGACGCGGAAGTCGATGAACGACTCGAGCGCGGCCTGCTCGTCGGCGTCGCTCAGGAACGCGCTGTTCAGCAACAACCGGTATCCGGCGAGATCGGCTGCGTGTTTGACGCCGTCGGCGACGCCGGGGAAGTACGGATTGTGCAGATCGTTGATGAGCAGTCCGAGGGTGCGAGTTCGCTTGCTCGCGAGGTTTCGTGCGATCAGGTTCGGCCGATAGCCGAGTTCGTCGGCCGCACGCAGCACGGCTGCCCGGGAGCGATCGCTGACCTTGTCCGAGCCGCGGAGCGCGAGGCTGACGAGCGCTCGCGAGACCCCGGCGTGTGCGGCGACATCGTCCATCGTCGGCTTCGCCACCGCGATCTGCCTCCCCCTCGGTGCTCGGTTGCGTGGATGTGTCCAGCCCCCTCGTCCCCCACGACGAGGCTTGACAGCGATCGATTGAAGCACAATGATTAGAGCGCTTCAATGTCTGGAGCGCTTCTTGGGGGAAGCATGAGACTTCGCAGGGACTCCGACGACGTGCGTCATTCGGTCGACCGTCGCCGCCCGGTGAACTGTGCGTTCCCCCCGGAAACACCTTCCACGGAAGAACTACAGGGGGAGTACACCCAATGAGGAAAATGCGCAAGTTCGTCGCCCCGGTGGCGGCGTTGTCGATGGTCCTCGCCGCATGCGGCGGCGACGATGATACGGCAGACGACGGCACCGTCGCCGATGACGGCGGCAGCGGCGGCGAGGACACCGTCGCAGACGACGGCAGCGGCGGCGAGGACACCGTCGCCGACGACGGCGGCACCACCGAGGACACGGTCGACGCCACCCAGAGCTCCGGTCTGACGTTTCACATGGTCACTCACTCCGACGATGGTCCGTTCTGGTCGGTCGTCAAGCGTGGGATGGACCAGGCCTGCGCCGACCTGAAGGTCGACTGCGTATGGCTCCCGTCCAACAACGATCCGGAGAAGCAGGTCCAGGACATCGACAGTGCCGTGGCCGAGGGCTCCAACGGCATCGCCAGCTCACTGCCCAGCCCTGATCAGCTGGTCGGTCCGCTCCAGGCCGCCGTCGCCGCCGGGATTCCGGTCATCACCCTCAACTCCGGTGTGAACGACTACCAGACGATCGGTGCGCTCACCCACGTCGGCCAGACCGAGACGATCGCCGGCAACGGCGCCGGCAACCGCTTCAACGATCTGGGCGCGACCAAGATCCTCTGCGGTATCCAGGAACAGTCGAACGTGGCGCTCGAGGAGCGCTGTCAGGGTCTGGAGGAGACGTTCAACGGCGAGGTCGTCACCCAGTTCATGGGTCTCGACGCCGACCAGACCGCACAGCAGCAGACGATCAACGCGGCGATGTCGGCCGACCCGACGATCGACGGCTTCATGGGCACCGGTCCGGTCATCGCCATGTCGGGACTGCGCGCCGCCCAGGACCTCGGTCTCTCGATTCCGGTCGGGGGCTTCGACATCACTCCCGAGATCATCGACGCGATCGAAGGCGGCGAGGTCGCCTTCACCGTCGATCAGCAGCAGTACCTGCAGGGCTACATGCCGATCCTGCTCCTCTTCCTGAACGTGACCAACCAGAACACGTTGGGTGGCGGTCTGCCGATCCTCACCGGCCCTGGCTTCGTGACGCCGGAGAACGCCGCTGACGTCAAGGCGCTGGTAGCGGAGGGAACCCGCTGAGACACCTCCGTCGGTGACTCCACCGACGCATCCGTGTGGTGGGGGTCGGCCCTCGGGCCGGCCCCCACAGCACGTCCGTATTCGTTCACGTGATTTCTGGGGGGATCATGACTGATTCGGCGGTCACAGCTGCGACCGACGCCATGGCAACCGGGGGCGACGAACGTCTCGCCTACCGAGGTGTCTTCCAACGCCTGTTCATCCGACCCGAGATCGGTGCCCTGATCGGCGCCGTCGGTATCTGGGTCTTCTTCTGGGCGGTCTCGGTGTCGATGGGTACCGCCAACGGCACCGCCGGCGTGCTCGACGTGTCGGCGACGCTCGGCATCATGGCGGTCGCCGTGTCGATGCTGATGATCGGTGGCGAGTTCGACCTGTCGTCGGGTGCCAACACCGGCGCGATGGGCATCCTCATCATCCTGCTGGTCAAGGAGACCGGCGACCTCGGCGGCGCCGGCCTCAGCCTCTGGCTCGGTATCCCGATCTCGTTCGCCGTCGCGATGGGAATCGGGTTCTTCAACGGCTGGATGGTCGAGCGCACTGCGCTGCCCAGCTTCATCGTCACCCTCGGTACCTATTACGTGCTGATCGGAGCGAAGCTCGGCTTCTCGAAGCTGATCGTCGACCAGATCCAGGTCGGCCGGACCGACGAGGGGCAGGGCTACGACTTCTGGTACAAGATCTTTGCGTCCGAGTGGGACCGCAGCCAACACATCTGGGGTGCCCGAGATGCGGTGTACACGGTGGGCGTGCTGCTCGGGATCGGGCTGATCGTCGTCGCCGTGCACGAAATGCACTTCACGCGGCGAGTGGCCGGTTTGAATCCGGCCGGGATCATCGAGTTCGTCATCGGCATCGCAGGGACGATCGCCGGCATCGTGGTCCTCCACGTCACCGACGGCGTCGGTGGGAACTGGCTCGGAGCGGCGGTGATCGGGGCCGGCACGATCGTCGGGCTGCACGGCTTGGCCGTCTGGCGATTCGAGCCGCTCCACGAGCGCGGGGCGATCCAATTCACACCGGAGGTGACGAAGTTCGTCGGCATCGGCATCGCCGGGCTCGTTGCCGCGGTCATCGCGGCGTTGGCCTGGGACCCGTACGACGAATCGGGGTTCATCTTCCCGTGGACCAAGCAGGGCTTTCGAGCGACCTTGTTCCTGGCGTTCTCCGCCGTCGCGGCGATGAGCTTGATGATCGGTGCCTCGAAGGCCAAGCGGGCCAGCGTCGCGACCAAGACGGCCGTCACGGCGCTGTCGTCGGTGCTGCTCGTGGCGATCGCGTTCTTCGTCCGTTCCGAGTCGCAGTCGGTCCGGTTCCGCACGGAGGGCTTCTCGGTGATGCTCGGGGTCGGGCTGCTCGTGTTCGCGTGGTCGATCCTCGGCGCACTCTTTCACGAGCGCGATCGCACCGACCACGTGGCTGAACGGCTCGGCGGCCGACTGGTCGCCGCCGGCCTCGTCTCGGCCCTCATCGGCTTCACCGTCAAGCTGCTGTTCGTCGTCCAAGCCGAGATCGACGCCGGCGTCAGCCCGGCCAAATTCAGCATGCGCATCCTGTGGTTCATCGCCTTCACGGCGGTCGCCACCTGGGTGATGGGACGCACGCGTTTCGGGAGCTGGACGTTCGCCGTCGGCGGCAACAAGGAGGCGTCGCGCCAGGTCGGCGTGCCGGCGGCGCGCACGAAGACCCAACTCTTCATGATCGTCGCCGGCGCTGCGTGGCTCGTGGGCGTGCTCCTCGCATTCCGCCTCAACACGATCCAGGCCGGTACCGGAGACGGACTCGAGTTCCAGTACATCATCGCCGCCGTCGTCGGTGGCACGCTCCTGACGGGCGGATACGGGACGGCGCTGGGAGGGGCGATCGGGTCGCTGATCATCGCGATGGCGACGCTCGGCATCCCGAACTCACGCTGGAACTCCGACTGGCGATTCCTCTTCCTTGGCGTGATCCTGCTCCTGGCCGTGATCGCGAACCGATCCATCCGCACCCGAGCCGAAGCGCTCCGCCGATGAGCGCCCACCCGCACTGCACGGAGGTCATGCGATGAGCGAACAGAGCCACCTGCTCGAACTCGACAACATCTCGAAGTACTACGGCAACATCATCGCCCTGCGCGATGTGAGCACCTACGTCAACGCCGGGGAGGTGACCTGCGTGCTCGGCGACAACGGCGCCGGCAAGTCGACGTTCATCAAGATCCTGGCGGGCGTGCACCAGCAAACCGAGGGGTCGATCCGGATGAACGGCGAGGAGGTCACGTTCGAATCGCCGCGCGACGCCCTCGGCAAGGGCATCGCGACCGTGTACCAGGATCTCGCCATGGTGCCGCTGATGTCGGTGTGGCGGAACTTCTTCCTGGGCGCCGAGCCGACCAAGAACATCGGGCCGATCAAGTGGATCGACAAGGCTCGCGCCAAGCAGATCGCCAAGGACGAGATGGCGAAGATGGGGATCGACATCCGCGACACCGAGCAGCCGGTCGGCACGTTGTCGGGTGGCGAACGTCAGTCGGTGGCAATCGCCCGCGCCGGCTATTTCGGAGCCAAGGTGCTGATCCTCGACGAGCCGACGTCGGCGCTCGGCGTCAAGCAGTCGGGTGTCGTGCTCAAGCGCATCGTCGAGGCTCGCAATCAGGGTCTCGCGGTGATCTTCATCACCCACAACCCGCGGCACGCCTACCCGGTGGGGAACCGGTTCCTCATCCTCAATCGCGGCCAGTCGATGGGTTCGTTCGCGAAGGAGGACATCACGGTCGACGAGCTGACCCAGCTCATGGCCGGCGGTGCCGAACTCACGGCGCTCGAGCACGAGCTCCAGTCGGCGGGTGCGGTCAGCCCCGGCGGCCACGAATAGACCACCACCTCCCCTCCGCGATGACGGCTCCCGAGATCCTCACCGTCGGTCGGGTCAGCGTCGATCTCTACACCGAGCAGACCGGTACCGCCCTGATCGAGGCGACGACGTTCCGCAAGTCGATCGGCGGAACCTCGACGAACGTCGCCGTGGCCGCGGCCCGACTCGGGTGTCGGGCCGCGACCGTCACCAAGGTCGGCGACGATCCGTTCGGCGGGTACGTCCGCCATGCCCTCGAGCACCAGTTCGGGGTCGACACCCGGTGGGTCGGCGTTCATCCGACGTTGCGCACCCCGCTCGCGTTCGCGGTCCTCGACCCCCCGGAGGATCCGACCGTGTTCTTCTATCGCGAGCCTCGCGGCCCGGACCAGGACCTCGTGGTGGACGACCTCGACCTCGACGTCGTCCGGAGCGTTCCGGTGCTGTGGGTGCCTGCGTCCTGTGTCGCCTGGGAGCCCAGCCGCTCCACGATCCACGCCATGCTGGCGGCCCGCCGTCGTCGCGCCCACACGGTGCTCGACCTCGACTGGCGGCCGATGTTCTGGTCGTCGCCCGAGGAGGCCTCGGCACGGATCTCGCCGTTGCTCGACGGCGTGACGATCGCGATCGGCAACCGCGCCGAGTGCGAGATCGCAGTCGGTACCACCGATCCCGACACGGCCGCCGACCGGCTGCTCGAACATGGTCTCGACACCGCGATCGTCAAGCTGGGAGGTGACGGTGTGCTCGTCGCCACGAGCGATGGTCGACGTGAGCGCGTCGCCCCGTACCCGGTCGACGTGGTGTGCGGGCTCGGGTCCGGCGACGCGTTCGGCGGTGCGTTGTGCCATGGTGTGCTCCGAGGCTTCGACGTGGTCGAGGCTGTCCGCCGTGGCAATGCGGCGGGTGCGCTGATCGCCGGACGGATGATGTGCGCCGACGACATGCCGACGCTCGACGACATCGGCAGCCTGCTCCTCGAATCCGCCCCGGGAGGCACCACATGAGGACTCGTCACCGGCTCGGCGTCGGTGTCATCGGATTCGGCTGGATGGGCCAGGCACATTCGCGATCGGCGGCGCGCATCTCGTCGCTGTTCCCGGAACGCACCTTCGACACCGACCTCGTCATCTGCGGTGACAGCGTCGCCGAGCGCCAGGTGCAGGCGATCGAAGGCTTCGGATTTCGCGAGGCGACCGACGACTGGCGCGCCGTCATCGACCACCCGGAGGTCGATGTCGTCTACGTGACCGCGCCGAACATGCTCCACGAGGAGCTCGCGGTCGCTGCGGCGACGGCGGGCAAGGCCGTTTTCTGCGAGAAACCGGTCGGGGGCACACCACAGCAGACCGTTCGGGTCGAAGGCGCCGCCCGGCGGGCGGGGGTCGTCACCGGGGTCGGCTACAACTACCGCTGGGCGCCGCTGGTTCGCCACGCGAAACACCTGATCGACTCGGGGCGGCTGGGCGAGATCACGAACTACCGAGGCCGATTCTTCTCGATGTACGGCGCCGACCCGATGGGCCTGTTGTCATGGCGATTCCTGGTGGACGAGGCCGGCTACGGCGTGTCGTCCGACATCCTCTCCCACGCGGTCGATCTGGCGACGATGCTCGTCGGACCGATCGGATCGGTCTCCGGCACGATGGAGACCTTCATCAAGCAGCGTCCGCTTCCCAGGGCGGGCGGAACCCACTACGACCGCGGTTCGCCGAGCGACCCGGCCGGCGAGGTCACCAACGAGGACTACGCAGCTGCGATGGTCGTGTTCGAGAGCGGCGCGCGTGGCACGTTCGAGTCGTCGCGTGCGATCATCGGACCGGAGTCCCAGATGGCCTTCGACGTCTACGGCACCAAGGGTGCTCTCCGCTGGAACCTGGAAACCATGAACGAGCTCGAAGTCTTCCTCGTCGATGAGGCTGACGAAGCTCCACGCGGCTACACGAAGGTGTACGCCGGCGACCGCTATCCGTACCACGGCCATTTCGTCCCGGGCGACGCCAACTCGATCGGCTACGAGGACCTCAAGGTGATCGAGAACTACGAGTTCCTGTCGGCGGTGGCGTGTGGCGAACAACACCAGCCCGGGTTCGCCGAGGCGGTCGACTACGTGAGTTTCCAGGCGGCGTGGTTGCGATCGTGCGAAACGGGTTCCTGGCAGGACGTGGTCTCGCTCAGGGAGGACGCATGACCGACACGCTCGAACGCGACTACAGCTTGACCGGCCCCTCCACCCGGGCCGCCGAGCAGCACGGTCTCGCCAACGCCGAATGGTTCCTGCCGGTGGTCGACGCCGACACGATGCGCGCGCTGCAGGCCCGCTCCGATCGGCGAGCTGCTGCCAACGTGACACTGTGGCTCGCCCTGATCTTCGCATCGGGGTTCTGGGCGTGGTCGACCGCCTGGTCGTGGTGGTCGATCCCCGCCTTCGCCGTGTACGGCGCTCTGTACGGCGGCGCCGCCGACGCTCGCTGGCACGAGTGTGGGCACGGGACGGCGTTCCGAACCCCGTGGTTGAACGAGGTGGTGTACCACCTCGCGTCGTTCATGCTCTTCCGCGGACCGACGGTCTGGCGTTGGTCGCACTACCGGCACCACACCGACACGATCATCGTCGGACGCGACGCCGAGATCGTCTTCCAGCGCCCGCCGAGCGTCGGCCGGGCACTGTTCATGTACACCCACCTCCAGGGCGGCACCCAGATGTTCCTCCGGCTGGTGCGCCACGCCCTCGGACGTCTCGATCCCGACGCCGCCGACTTCGTGCCCGACGCCGAGCACCGCCGGGTCGTCTGGGAGTCGCGGGTGATGGTCGGCATCGTCGCGGCGGCCGCTACGTGGAGCCTCATGGCCTGGACGCCGCTGCCGTTGATGTTCATCGGACTCCCCTCGATCTACGGTGCCTGGCTGGTGGTGTTCTTCGGCATCACCCAGCACGCCGGCATGCGCGAGAACGTCCTCGACCACCGGTACAACAGCCGAACGGTGCTCATGAACCCGGTCTCCCGGTTCCTCTACATGAACATGAACTACCACGTCGAGCACCACATGTTCCCGAGCGTGCCCTACCACGCGTTGCCACGACTCCACACCGAGATCCGCGACCAACTCGCGCCGCCGATGCCGACCACCCTGGCGGCGTACCGGCAGATCTTCCGTGCGCTCGCCGAGCAGCACCGGGACCCGACCTGGGAGATCCCGATCGACGTGCCCGACGTGCCGTCGGCAGAGCACCACCGGATCGATGTGGGTGAGACGAGTTGGGTGCGCAGCCCCGGCGGTGGTTTCGACGTCGGAGCGGCCGATGCGCTCGATGTGGGGGCCCTGCGCCGCATCGACGTCAACGGGCGCACGTTCGTCCTGTGCCGCGTCGGCGACGACGAGTTCACGCTCGGCGACGGGCTGTGCACCCATGCCAAGGTGCACCTCGCGGACGGTGCGCTGGTCGACGGCCAGATCGAGTGTCCCAAGCACAATGCCCGGTTCGATGCCCGCACGGGCGCGGTCTGCCGCAAACCCGCAAGGGAACCGATCACGACGTACCGTGTCGAGCGGATCGGCGGGCGCATCATCACCCACCTCGAAGCATCGGGGACGTCATGAGCACGCCCGTGGTCCGGGTCGGTGTGCTCGGCTGCGGCCGGATCGGACGAATGCACGCCGATCTGCTCGCGAACCGGGTCGATGGTGCGACCACCAGCGTCGTGTACGACGTCGTCGGCGCGGCGGCGACCGAAGCCGCGGGACGGACCGGCGCGATCGTCGCCGGCTCACCCGAGGCGCTCATTGCCGATACCACTGTCGACGCCGTCGCCGTCTGCACGTCGACCGACACCCACATCGACCTCCTGGTCGCGGCGGCCGCAGCCGGGAAACCGGTGTTCATCGAGAAGCCGCTCTCGCTCGATCTGGCAGAGGTCGATCGCGGCGTCGCGGCCGTCGAGGCTGCCGGGATCGCTGTGCAGGTCGGCTTCAATCGTCGATTCGACGCGAGCCACCGGCTCGTTCGTGACCAGGTGAGGAGCGGGGCAGTGGGCGACGTCCACCTCGTCCGGATCACCAGCCGCGACCCGGCCCCGCCACCGATCGCGTACATCGAGGTGTCGGGTGGCATCTTCAACGACATGACCATCCACGACTTCGACATGGCGCGGTTCGTGACAGGCAGCGAGGTCGTCGATGTGTTCGCCCACGGAGCCGTTCGGGTCGACCCGGCGATCGGTGAGGCCGGTGACTTCGACACCGCCGTGGTCACGATGCGCCACGAGAACGGCGCCATCACCACGATCGACAACTCGCGCCAGGCCGTGTACGGCTACGACCAGCGCGTCGAGGCGTTCGGGTCGGCCGGGATGGCGATGTCGGACAACCCGCTGACCACCACCACCGTCCTGCGCGACGCTACGGGTGGGCATCAGTCGACCGTGCCGTACTTCTTCCTCGACCGCTACGTCCCCTCGTACATCGCGGAATGGGATGCGTTCGTGGCGGTAGTCCGCGACGGCGCAACGTCACCGGTGACGATCCACGATGGTCGCGCCCCGCTCGTGCTCGGCCTCGCCGCCGCCCGGTCGGCGCGCGAGGGGCGCATCGTGCCGGTCAGCGAGATCGGGTGAGTGGCTGATGCGGGCCTACATCACCGGTGCCACCGGCTTCGTCGGATCCAACATCGTCGCCGCGTTCGCCTCGATGCCCGGGTGCGAGGTCCACTGTCCGGTGCGATCGGAGCACCCGGATCCGGCGGTCTCGACCGAGCCCGTCGACCTGCTCGACGAGATCGCCGTGACAGCGAGCGTCGCCGCCTACCGGCCCGATGTGATCGTGCACTCGATGATCCTGAACGACCACGATCTGATGTACGCCGACCGCGAACTGGCGTGGCGATCGTACGTCGGCACGACCGAGACGCTCGCACGAGCCGCGAACGCGGTCGGCGCCACGCTCGTGCTCGTCTCGACGGACTGGGTGTTCGACGGCACCCAGGGCCCGGCGGCCGAGGAGACCCCGCCCAATCCGACGACGCTGTACGGCGTGCTCAAGCTGGCGAGCGAGCAGGCGGTCCGCTACTGCGCAGATCGGGGGGCGATCGCTCGCGTATCGGCCGTGCAGGGTCATCATCGTGCCCGTCCCACCACGCCCCGCCGGCAGGACCGCGGATTCGGCTACCTCGCAGCCTCGATCGTCGACGCGCTCTCGCTCGGTCGCCCCTTCACCGTCTGGGAGTCCGACGACATCAACACCGTGGCCACGCCGAGTCTGGCGAGCGAGTGTGGGCGCCTGATGTACGCCATAGCGTCGCTGCCCGATCCGAACGGCATCTTCCATTGCTGCGGTGCCGAACCCGTGACACGTCGCCAACTCGCGGAACTCACGTGCGAAGTGTTCGGACTCGATCGGGAGCTGTTGCGATTCGGACCACCGGAGCCGGGTGGGATGGAGCGAGGTCAGGTGCCGTTCGACACCACGCTGTCGGTCGACCAGACCGCTGATCGTCTCCGATCCACACCGCTGACCACCCGTTCGATCCTCGAGCGCTTCCGCGACGAACGCATTGCGGTCACGGTCCCCGATCCATCGCAAGGAGTCAACACATGAGCGCGAACCGCTCCGGACCGATCCGACCCGCTGCCGGGCCCGGCACCCTCCTCGATGTGACGCCACCGTCAGCCGGGTGGACCAATCTGGCCTTCGCCGTGGTCGAGGTCGTCCCCGACCGTCCGCACACCTCCGTCGCCGACGGTCGCGAGACTGCGATCGTCACCCTGTCGGGGTCGGGTCGCGTCCACGTCGAGGGCCGGGTGGTCGACATCTCCCGCTCGTCGGTGTTCGAGCAGATCGGGCTCGTGGTCTACGTGCCGCCCGGGGTGACCTTCGAGATCGTGACCGACGACATGCTCACGGTCGCGATCGGTTCGGCTCCGGCCGAGGGCAAGCTGCCCGTGCGGGTGATCGAACCCTCGGAGATGCGCAGCGAGATCCGGGGCGGGGGCACCGCGTACCGACAGGTCGTGCACACGCTCGCCTACCCGCTGCCCGCCGAGCACCTCATCCTGTACGAGGTCTACGTGCCGCGAGGTACCTGGGCAGGCTGGCCGCCACATCGACACGACGGCGTCGACGACTCGCCGTACCTCGAAGAGGTCTACTACTTCCGGCTCGACCGCCCCGAGGGATATGTGCTCCACCGCAACTTCAACGACGGCGCGGGTCCCGGTGGCGACCACGGCGATTTCGACGAGGTGGCCGTGGCCCGCGACGGTGACGTGGTGCTCGTCCCGATGGGCTATCACACGTCGGTCGCCTCGCCAGGTTCGAACATGTACTTCCTGAACTACCTCGCCGGCGATCTCGAGCTCGACGACCGTCGGACCCCGCCCTGCTTCCACAGTGACCACACCTGGATCGAAGCCGACTGGGAGGCCGGCGCATGGAACCTTCCAGTCGTACCCACGAGCTGAGATGAGACGACGTGAGCCTCGACGATCTGCGTGACGAACACGGGACGTTCCGGGTGCTCGCCGTCGATCATCGCGACTCGCTGCGCGCCTTCCTGGCTCCCGACGATCCCGACTCCGTGTCGGCCGCGACGATGACGTCGATCAAGTGCGATCTGGTGCGCGCGATCTCGCCGTTCGCGACCGGGGTGATGCTCGAGCCCGAGTATTCCATCCCCCAGGTGATCGACGCCGGTGCGCTGGCACCAGGGGTCGGGTTCCTGGCCGCGCTCGAGTCGCAGGGATATCTCGCCGATCCCGGGGCAGCCCCGACCACCGTGCTCGACGGGTGGTCGGTCGCACAGGCCGCCGCCTCGGGTGCCGCAGCGGCCAAGCTGCTCCTCCCATACCACCCCGATCATCGCATGGCCGCGGCTCAGCGCGACGTGGCCGCCGAGGTGCTCACCGCCTGTCGCCGGGCCGACCTTCCGTTGGTGCTCGAGCCCCTCTTCCATTCCTTGCACGATCCGACCGATCGTGAGCGTGTGGTCGCGACCACGGTCGAGCACTTCGCCGACACCGGCGCCGACCTGCTCAAGCTGCCGTTTCCGGTCGACCCCGAGTCGGTGGGTGCGCGTGGCGAGCGGGTCGCTGCCTGTCGCCGCATCACCGAACGATGCCGACAACCGTGGGCGCTGCTGTCGGGTGGCGGCTCGTTCGAACTCTTCGTCCAGCAGGTCGAGGCGGCGATGGCCGGCGGCGCCGCCGGCTTCATGGTCGGCCGTGCGCTCTGGGGGGAAGCTGCACACGCCCGCTCCGAAGATCGCGCGTCGACCATCACCGACGTGGTCGTCCCGCGCTGGCAGCGCCTGTGCGAGGTGGCCAGATCCGCAACCAACACCGAGCGACAACGAGAGGTAACGACATGAGCTTCTTCGACACCGTCGACACGATCCGATACGAGGGCCCCGACTCCGACAATCCGCTGGCGTTCCGCTGGTACGACGCGGATCGCGTGGTGCTGGGCAAGACAATGGCCGAGCATCTCCGTTTCGGCGTGTGCTACTGGCACTCGTTCAACTGGGACGGGTCCGACATCTTCGGAGCCGGCACGCTCGACCGGCCGTGGAACGCCCGCACCGCGAGCGGCGCCGCGGCCGATCTGAAGCCGATGGACGCGGCGCGCATGAAGATGGACGCGGCATTCGAATTCTTCACCAAGTTGGGCGCGCCGTTCTTCTCGTTCCACGACATCGACATGGCCCCCGCCGGTGACACCTTCGCCGAGTCGTGCCACCATCTCGACGAGATGGTCGAGCTGGCCGCCGACCACATGGATCGCACGGGTGTCCGCCTGCTCTGGGGCACGACGAACGCGTTCTCGCACCCGCGGTTCATGGCCGGCGCCGCGACCAACCCCGATCCCGAGCTGTTCCAGTACGCCGCCGCACAGGTCGCGCACTGCATGAGGGCAACGCATCGGCTGGGTGGCGCCAACTACGTGCTCTGGGGTGGCCGCGAGGGTTACGAGACCTTGCTGAACACCGACATGAAGCGCGAGCTCGATCAGCTCGGTCGCTTCATGAACATGGTCGTCGAGCACAAGTACGCGATCGGGTTCGAGGGCACGCTGTTGATCGAGCCCAAGCCGATGGAGCCCACCAAGCACCAGTACGACTACGACGTCGCAACGGTCTACGCCTTCCTCCAACGGTACGGCCTGGAGAGCGAGATCAAGGTCAACATCGAGGTCAACCACGCCACCTTGTCGGGCCACGACTTCCACCACGAGGTCGCCACGGCCGTGAACGCCGGCATCTTCGGTTCCGTCGACGCCAACGCCGGCGACGACCGGCTCGGCTGGGACCTCGACCTCTTCCCCAAGTCGGTCGAACAGATGACGCTGGGCATGCTCCAGATCCTCCGCGGCGGCGGATTCACGACGGGTGGTCTCATGTTCGACACGAAGCTCCGCCGCATGTCGATCGCCCGCGACGATCTCTTCCACGGCCACATCGGCGGCATGGACACCATGGCGAGGTCGCTGCTCGCGGCCGCGAGCATCCTCGAGGCCGGAGAGCTCGACGCGTTCGTCGGTACCCGGTACTCCGGCTGGGACGCCGAGCTCGGGGTCGAGATCCTCACCGGCAACGTCACCCTCGAGGAGCTGTTCCAGCGACAGTTGTCGCACCATGAGCCGACGGGTGTGTCAGGCCGCCAGGAGATGCTCGAGAACCTGGTCGCCCGCCACATCGAGCGCGTTCGCTGAGGCCGACGTGCCGCTCGTCGTCGGTGTCGATTCGTCCACCCAGTCGACCAAGTTGGAAGCTCGCGACGTCGACACGGGCGAGGTCGTCGCGGTCGGCACCGCACCACATCCTCCGACGACACCACCGGTGTCGGAACAGGACCCGCGCTCGTGGTGGATGGCGCTGTGCAGCGCGATCGAACACCTCGGCGAACACCGACGCGACGTCGTCGCACTCGCGGTCGCGGGCCAGCAGCACGGTCTCGTGCTGCTCGACGCCGCCGGTGAGCCCGTCCGGCCCGCCAAGCTGTGGAACGACACGACATCGGCCCCCGAGGCGGAGTCGCTCGTGCAACGGCTCGGGGCCGATCGCTGGGCGTCGGCGATCGGCAGCGTCCCCGTCGCCGCGTTCACGATCACCAAGCTGGCGTGGGTCGCCCGCCACGAACCCGATGTGCTCCACCGGGCGGTGAGGGTGATGCTGCCCCACGACTACCTCACGTGGCGGCTCACCGGGGAGTACGTCACCGACCGTGGCGATGCGTCGGGAAGCGGTTGGTACGACCCGACGAGCGGCGCGATCCTGCCCGAACTCCTCGATCTCGCAACGGGCGACGGTGCACTGTGGTCGGAGCGGGTGCCGCGGGTGCTCGGCCCGACCGAGATCGCCGGCACGCTGACCCCGGACGTGGCCGCGACACTCGGGCTGAGCCCCGATGTGGTCGTCGGCGCGGGGAGCGGCGACAACATGGGGGCGGCCCTCGGGCTCGGACTGCGCACCGGCGACGTCGCGATCTCGCTCGGTACGTCCGGCACCGCCTTCGCCGTGTCGTCGACGCCGACCCACGATCCGTCGGGAGCCGTCGCCGGGTTCGCGAGCGCGAGCGGGGAGTTCCTCCCACTCGTGTGCACCCTGAACGCCACGAAGGTGACCGACTCCTTCGCCAGATGGCTCGGTACCGACCCTGCCGGACTCTCGGAGCTCGCGCTCGAGGCGGTGCACGATCCCGGGTCGGTCACCCTGATCCCGTACTTCGACGGCGAACGCACGCCCAACCTCCCGAATGCCTCGGGCCGTCTCGACGGCCTCACGACCGTGACGAGTCGCCAGCAGCTCGCGCTCGCTGCTCACGATGGGGTGCTCTGCGGCCTGCTCGGCGGCGTCGACGCCTTGGCCGGCGCCGGGGCGTCGGTCGATGGTCGGGTGCTCCTGATCGGCGGTGGGTCGCGCTCGGCGGCGTACCGCCAGCGGTGCGCCGACCTGGTCGGCCGCCAGGTCGTCGTTCCCGACACCGACGAGACCGTTGCCGCCGGAGCAGCGGTGCAGGCCGCCGTCGCCCACTCCGGCGGTTCGCTGGCCGAGGTCACCCGTCGGTGGACACTCGGCGGCGGGACCACGATTCAGCCGATCTCGGACGGGCGCGGGATCCGCTCCCGATACGACGTGGCGAGCGCACGCTACGTCGGGGCCTGACAGCCGCGCCGTCGGGCCTCGCCCCGTGTCCAGGCCGGCCACGACAGCGCTCCTTGTAGGCCACGGTGACGGCTCGAAGGGAATGGACCAATTCCGCGGAGGAATGGACAGTTCGGAATCGGTGCGGTCTGATGTCCGGGCCGATGGCTCCTTCCCCCGCCGACATGCTGAGCGAGACCACCACCACCCCGACTCTGAACGACCGCCTGGTCGCCGCGAGGCCCGACCGTGTGATCGTGAACGGCCTCGTCGTCGACACCTTGATCGGCGTCCACGATGTCGAACGGTTGGAGCCCCAGCGGGTTCGCTTCGACGTCGAGGTCGACACGATCGAGTCCTACGCCGAGATCGTTCGCGCGACCGGAGCGTACGTGTCCTACGCCGACGTCGTCGACTACATCGAGGACCGCGCTGCCGACGGCGACCACGTCGAACTGGTCGAGACCTGGGCAGAGGATGTCGCCGAGTTCGTGCTCCGCAACGAGCTCGCCGTTGCGGTGCGCGTCACCGTGCAGAAGATCGACATCTTCGATGCGGCCGAGGGGGTCGGCATCACGATCGAACGCCGCCGTGCGAAAACCGATCGAGCGGCGTCGTGACTCGTTCCACCGCGCAGTGCGTGATCGCGGTCGGCTCGAACCTGGGTGACCGACTCGCCAACGTGCGCTCCGCGGTGTCGGGGCTCGTCGACACCGACGGCGTCGAGGTGCTCGCCGCGTCGAGCCTCTACGAGACGGCGCCCGTCGGTGGACCCGGTGGGCAGGGTGCGTTCTACAATGCAGCGCTGCTCGCCCGCACCACGCTGGAGCCCCCACTCCTGCTCGCTGTGCTCCACCGCCTCGAAGCCTCACGTGACCGTGAACGAGTCGTCCACTGGGGGCCGCGAACGCTGGATCTCGACCTGCTCGTCCACGGCGACGAGATCTGTGATGACCCCGCTCTCGTGTTGCCACATCCCCGGATGCATCTCCGACGGTTCGTGATGGTGCCGGTGTGTGACGTCGCGCCCGATCTCGTCCACCCGCGTCTCGGTGTCACGATGCGCACCCTGCTCGGGTGGCTGCCCGTCGAACCTGGCGACCTGACCGCTGTGTCCGAGGAGTGGCAGGATGTCGCCGACGGCCACGCGCTGGCATGATCACCCCGGACGTGCTGCTCCCGCTCTGGGATGCGCATCGGGACGCGCTCGCCCATCCGATCCGCAGCTTCGCGTTCCCGCGATTCGAGCGCACCTTCGACGACCGGCCCTACCAGCTCGGCGTCGTGAACCTGTCGCGCGACTCGTCGTATCGCGAGAGCATCGCCCACGACGTGGCGGCCGCCCTCTACCGGGCGCGACGGATGACGATCGAAGGCGCGGCGATGGTCGATGTCGGTGCCGAGTCGACGGGTGAACACGCCGAGTTGCTCGATGTCGATGCCCAACTCGCGTCGCTGCTGCCGGTGGTCGAGGCGCTCAGCGACGAGGGGATCCTGGTGTCCGCCGAGACGTATCACCCCGAGGTCGCGGTCGCTGCGCTCGACGCCGGCGCCGGCGTCATCAACCTCACCGGCCGCGTCGACGATCCCGGTCTCTACGAGTCGATCGCGCAGCACGAAGCGGGACTGATCCTCTGCTATACGCCCGGGTCCTCCGCCCGATCCGACACGGAACTGCCCGACGCCGATGTGCTGATCGGCGAGCAGCTCACGTTCTTTCGCCAGCGTCTCGATCTCGCCACGAGTGCCGGAGTCGATCGGATCTGGATCGATCCGGGGTTCGGCTTCGCGCTCAACCTCCCCGATGGTCCCGATCGGATCCGCTACCAGACAGACAGCATCTTGCAGTCGTTCCGGTTCCGCGAGCTCGGTTGGCCGGTGTGTGTGACGATGGCGTCGTCGGTGTACCTGTTCCACGACGAGGTTCGGAGTGCGGAGACCGGGATGGCGGCGTTGGCGCTGCTGGCCAAGGCCAACCTGCTGCGCAGTCACGAGGTCGCTCGCGTGCAGCCGATGATCGATCTGCTCGGCATCTGCGCCGCCGCCACCGCCTCGCTTCCGTGACGGAGAGCGACCCGCTGCCAGGGCGCAGTGGGCGCTACTTGCTGGTCAACAGGCGCTGGCCGGGAGCGGCGGCGACGCTGCCGTCGTGATCGATCCACGCCACGGCGCCGTGGCGATCGTGCAAGGCCAGGCGACGGTGACCGTCACGGTTGGTCTCGGCGACGATCGCGATCGACGGGTGCTGGAGGCAGGCACGGATCGCATCGAGATCGAGTGGCGGCAGGATCCCCAGGCACGTCAGGGCGGTGTCGAGCTCGACGTCGGCGTCGAAGGCCGCCCGTCGGAGCCGATCCAATGCCTCGCTGGTCGCAGGTCGTAGCACGTTGCGTGCATCGGCAGCGTCGATTCGATTCTTGAACAGATCCCCTCGTTCCGTTCGTGAATCTCGCCAAAGCTCACAAGCGAACACCGGTGTTCGTGAATCCGCTTTGGTGCGTTTGGCGAACGAGGCGGCGTTCGTGAATCTCGCCAAAGCTCGCAGGCGAACACCGGTGTTCGTGAATCCGCTTTGGCGCGTTTGGCGGACGAGGCGGGTGAGCGAGCCCCGGGAACCGGGTCGTCAGGTGGCTTGGTCGTCGCGGGCAAAGGCGTCGAGATCGCGACCCTCGGCCTTGGCTTGGACGAACCGTGCCGCCTGGCCGAGCCAGTCCTCGCGCTCGACGCGGCTGTCGTGGACGTCGGGCAGGATCTCCTGCAACCGCTCCACGCTCGCTGCGGCGAGTTGCTCGACGGTGGAAATGCCGGCGTCGTTCAGCAGCCCCTCGATGAACGGGCCGATGCCGACCAGCAACTTCAGGTCGTCGGGTGGGGCGTCGGAGGTGGGAGCCGAGATCTCGTGGGTGTCGGCGAGGGTGGCGATGCCGGCGGGCGCAACGGTCGCAGCGGCGCCCGTCGGAACACGCGGACTCCCGAATCCGTGCATGCCGAGCGTCGGTGCTCCCATCGGGACGTTGAGTGGTGCGGCAGGGTGCCCCATCTTGGCCTCGCCGGCCTCGATCGCATCGAGGAGGTGGATCGCCAGGTCGGCGACCTTGACCTCGTCGTCGTCCTTGCCGGCGGCCTTCACGCCATCGTCGAGCATGATGTAGCAGAACGGGCAGGCGGTCGCGACCCTGGTGGCGCCGGTCGAGATCGCCTCCAGCGCCCGTTCGTCGTTGACCTTGGTGCCGATCGACTCCTCCATCCACATCCGGGCACCGCCGGCGCCGCAGCACATGCCCTTCGTGCCGTTGCGGCTCATCTCCACGACCTCGATGCCCTTGATCGAGCCGACGACCTTGCGGGGTGCGACGTAGACGTCGTTGTGGCGGCCGAGGTAGCACGAGTCGTGGTAGGTGAGGCGCTCCTCGAGCGTCGCCTGGCTGACGTCGAGCCGCCCGTCGGCGATGAGCTGCTCGAGCAGCTGGGTGTGATGCACGACCTCGTAGTTGCCGCCGAGTTGCGGATACTCGTTCATGAGGGTGTTGAAGCAGTGCGGGCACTGGGTGATGATCTTCTTCACGCCCATGCCGTCGAGCATCTCGATGTTCGGCATGGCCAGCATCTGGAACAGGTACTCGTTGCCGGATCGACGAGCGGAGTCGCCCGTGCACATCTCCGACGGTCCGAGGATCGCGACGTCGATGCCGGCTCGGGACAGCAGCTTGGCCATCGCCTGGGTGACCTTCTTGTTCTTGTCGTCGAACGATCCGGCACAGCCCACCCAGTAGAGGTACTCGGCCTCCAACGGTTGCCCGGGGTCGACGATCGCGACCTCGTCCATGCCGTTGGCCCAATCGCCACGCTCGCCCTGGTTCATGCCCCAGGGGTTCATCTGGTTCTCCATCGCTCGATAGGCGTTGCCGAGCTCGGACGGGAAGTTCGACTCCATCAGCGACAGGTAGCGGCGCATGTCGAGGATCTTGTCGAGGATCTCGATGTTGACCGGGCAGATCTCGTCGCACGCCTTGCAGCTCGTGCACGCCCAGATCTCCTCGGGGGTGATGCGCTCGAACAGGCTGTTGGCGCCGATCGTGATCTCGGCGTCGGTCCCGATCGGCGGACTGACCTGCGGGTTGCCGGTCGCCGCCATCACCTCACCGGTCTTGAGCACGATCTCGCGCGGGTCGAGCGGCTTGCCCGTCGCGTGGGCCGGGCAGACGCTGGTGCACCGGCCGCACATCGTGCACGCGTCGGTGTCGAGCAGTTGCTTCCAGGTGAAGTCCTCCACCACGGAGGCGCCGAACGATTCGAGCTCGGTCTCCATCAGGTTCGGCATCGGCTTCATCGCGCCCTTGGGGCGATCCTTGTCGCGCAGGTACATGTTGAGCGGCGAGGTGAACACGTGGCGCAGCATCGTGATCGGCAGGATCGCCAGGAACACGATGAACGCCACGACGTGGCCGATCCACATCCACTGGTGCCACGTCTCGAGCGATGTCAGCGACAGCCCGTCCACCGTCTGGCTGAGCGGGTAGCCGATGAAGCTGTACTTCTCCCAGCTCATGTCCTCACCCGACGCCGTGCCGACGGCGATGCGGAACATCTCGGAGGTGTAGCCGGTGACGCCGATCGCGAAGAACGTGCCGAGAATCACGGCGTGCTCGGGCTTGGACTTGATGCGGATCCGGTACGGACGCTGGACGTACCGCCGCACGATCGCCCACACGATGCCGACCAGGAAGACCAGGCCAGCGGCGTCGCCCACGAACGCATACGCCTGGTAGGTGCGGCCCTGGAGGAACTTGAGGTCCTCCGGCATCTGGTGATCGATCTCGAGGATCGTCGTGACCCCCATCAGCACGAGGAATCCGAAGTAGATCATCGAGTGCATCAGGCCCGCCGCCGAATCGCGCAGCAGCGTCTGCATGTACACGCCGGCGCGGAAGTCTCCGGCCCGCTTCTTGGCGTTCTTGACGGTCGTACGACGCTGCGCCGGGGCACCGCGCTCCCAGTTCTTCATCCGATTGGCGAACTGGAACGCTCCCCACACGAGCATCAGCGGGATCACCGTGTAGAAGGCGATCTTGAGTGGGCCGGGGATGTTGATGAACACTTCGCGGTGGATCTCGTTCTGGTTCTCCCAACCGGTGATCAGCGGGAGAACGCCCGAGATTGCCGTGAAGAGGGCGATCGCGATCCCGAGCCCGATTGCGAGCTGGTGGGGCTTGATCCGCTTGGGCTCGGAGGCCGCTGCGTCGGTGGAGTCGGCGTGCGTGCTCATGTCGCGCTTCAAACTACTCGCGGGTACCCGCGCCGTTCACGTCCGCTCGGGTCACTCGATTGCCTCATCCGGTGGTGACGAGCACGATCGCACCGACGATCGCCACGACCACCGGCAGGACCAGGACGAGACGGAACCCCCAGCCGCCGTCGTCGAAGGTGGTCGCGATCAGACGCGGCGCTGCATTCTCGCGGTACCGCGGAGGAAGCCCCTCGAGCTCGCGCTCGATATCGACCTGCATCTGGCGCAACTTCGGGACGCTGGTCAGGTGCAGCGAGACCGTGAGCACGACCAGGAACAGGGAGTGTGCGATGTTGGGGATCGGACTCGGGTCGATGTCCGTCTCGTCGGCGGCCTGCTGGAGCGCCAGCGCCATGAATGCGCTGTTGGCCGCCACGAAGGTCGTCACCCCCGTGAGGCACACCACCGCCCAGCGCTCCGCATCGCGGACGATCCCGAGCGTGCGGACTCGCTCGGCGATCCGGTATGGGGCCGCTCGCGGCACGCCGAATCGCGGTGAGAGGCCGCCCACCGCCCACACCGCCACCGGCACGCACGTGCCGATCAAGCCCGACCAGAAGCGTGTCCGACCGTCTGCGATCGTCTCCGCGGAGACGATGCCGTACAGGCCGTCCGGCATCGAGATCGTGATCAGCACGATCGAGATGAGCGCCACTCCCACGATCGTCGCGATCGGCGCCCACCGATGGGCCACGACGACGGCGAGGCGCCGGACCATGACCAGACCGACCACGGTGGTGGCGCCGGCCAGGGCTCCGAACAGGCTGCTCGTCACGAGCAGCCCCCCGAAGGCGCTCGTCTCGGTGATGCCGCCGGGCGAACAGGGCCCGGCACACGGGTCGGCCGCCCAGCCGGTCGGAGCGAGGATCCCGAAGACGATGCCGGCGAGGGCGGCGAGGGAGGCGACGAGCGGGAGTCGGGGTAGCCGCGGCACGACGACCGGCTCTTCCAGGCCGGCCCGTCGCGCACGTTCGCGATCGATCTCATCGAGGTGCGACTCGACGTGTTCGATGATCGTGTCGAGGTCGCGGCCGTCGTTGAACGGCAGCGCGTGGAGCCGAGCGATCTCGGCGATCGATTCGTGGACCTGGGACGCCAGCGGGTGCTCGGCACTGCCGATCAGGACCGGCAGCACTCGGGTGTCGAGTTGGAAGGCCGCTGCGATCTCCCGGACGACCCAGTCGTCGGCGTCCTTGATGCGGGCCCCTCGGTCGGCCTGCTCGCCGAGCCATTCGGGTCCGATGACGGCGATGACGAGGTCGGATCCGGCGATCTCCTGGTCGAGCGCGTCGGGGAAGTCGTCGCCCGCCCGCAACGCCGAGTCGTGGAACGCGGTCTCGACGCCGGTGATCGAGTCGAGCGAGCGCAGTCGCTCGGCGAGCCAGCCCACCCCGTACTGACCGTCCGCCCGGCGGTACGAGACGAACACCCTCGCCATCAGTTCACCCGTGCAGCTCCGCCAGCGTCGTGCAGACGGATGGACGGCCGAGCAGCGTCTCGAGCTCATCGCCCGCGACGTTGAGTGCTTCCCGGCACCCCCCGACGACATCGTCGTCGGGCAGGTACCGCCAGTCGCCTCCCGTGAGCCGCCAGAACCCCCCGCTCACGGCAGGTTGCACGCCCCTGGTGATCGCCTCGTCGTCGACGACCTGAAGGACGCCTCCACTCGCCACATCCCACACGACCCGGCGCCCGCCGGAGAGGAGGCGTTCGATACCGACGACCGACGTCTCCGTGTCGAAGGCGACGAGACGTTCACCGCTCGAGTCGGCGCCGATGCCGTAGATCGGGCCGTTCAAACCGACGAGCGGAGCCCCGATCGGCCGGCCGTCGAGCGAGGAGGCGGCACGGACGGAGCCGTCGGCGAAGCCGACCACCAACCGATCGTCTCCGCTCCAGGCCACCGACGTCGCCGAACCGCGTAGTTCGATGACTCGTGTCGCGCCCGAGCGAACATCGACCACGGCGACATCGCCGTCCTCGTCCGCCCGCGCGATGAAGCGTTCGTCGCGGGACAACGAGGGGCGAACGACGGAGAATTGGTCGAGTGTGGTGAGCGCGACCCTGAACGAGGTGCTGCCCACGCTCCGCGCGAGCAGAGCACCCGTCGAAGAGTCGTAGTGCCGGGTCTCTTCCGAGGTGACGACGAGCACGACGTCGCCTCGATCGGCGAACATCGCCAGGGGCGAGAAGCCGATCGGCTGCGGCGGGAGTTGTGCGAGCGACGCACCCGTTGCCGCATCGAGGATTGCACCTCGTTCGTTCACCACGAGTGATCCGTCGATCGAGACATCGATGGGTCGGTCGCCATCACCGCGGTTCGCACCCGGATCATAGGTCCATCTCACGGTGCCGTCTCGGGCGTCGGCGGCCACGCCGTTCACGTAGGTCATGCTCCCGGATCGGTCGACGGCGTCGTGAGCCGTGCCGCCTTGCGAGAGTTCCACCCGGAACTGTCGCCATGACGTCGGACCGGTCGCAACGAGGAGTTGGTGCTCGTCTTGCCACTGGAGTCGGGGGGCGAGAGCGAACGACATCGCCTGGCGACTGGTCTGGTCCCAGACCGAACCGACATACAGCGCACCGTTCGTGTCGACGAACGCGAACTGCCCGCCTTCGGCGCTCGGCGCCACGGTGACGACGGAATCGGTCCGCGATCGGTAGCTCATGCGTGGCGGGGACCCGGGCGCCCAGTGCCAGAGGGCGGCGTTGGCGTCGACGAACACGACCTGGTTGTCGAACGCCGTCGACACCCACCACGCCCGGATGGCCTGGACGTCGAGCGACACTGTCGCAGGGCCTTCCCGGTCATCGAGGTCCCAGGCGTGGATCCGTGGCACGCCGGGGGCGCCGGCCGTCGCGCAGTCGATGAGCTCGAAAGATGTCTCGACCCCGACGACCCGCGACCCACTGACGTCGAAGTGTGCTGAGACCGAACCGAAGGTGTCGAAGGCATCGCAGCCCGGCAAAGGCGGTTTCGGGAGTTCGAGCAGTGTTTCGCCGGTCCGCGTCTCGACCACTGCGACGTGGTCGCCGCGATCGGCGAGGAACCGAGCACCCGCTCGGTCGAAGTCGACGATGACCGGATGCAGGTCGCCGAACTCGTCGGGAACGGTCAATCCCTCGTACGAGTTGATCAGCCGACCAGTGGACGTGTCGAACATCTTGGTGACCGTCGGCGTTCCGGCAGCCAGCACGTCGGCCCCGGGGGAGAACCAGACGGCCTCGGGCGTGACGCCGACGTCGATGACGCCCACCGACTGCGTCGGACGATCGCCGACCGAGGAGACCGTGATCTGCGTGCCGTCGAGCGTCGCGGTCGTGCCGGAGAGCGCATCGACGGTGATCGCTCCGTCGAGGTCCACGCCGGTGCGTCGCGCCGGATTCTCGATCAGTGTCCGGAGTGTGACACCCAGTGCGCCGCGGGCATCCCTCGTCGCCAGCCGGTCCGACACGCCGTCCGGATAGATACCTTCGAGGGCGGTCAGGACGGCGAGCTCCGGGTTCTGGGCGACCAGTTCCAGCGCGCGGGCTGCCAGTGATCGTGACACAGCGGTGGTCGCGTTGTCCTCGGCGATGCTCTGTTGACGCTTCGCCTCTGCCGCCTGCTGCTCGGCCTCGGTCGCATTGGCGCGAGCCTCGTCGGCGTTGGCGCGAGCCTCGTCGGCGTTGGCCCGGGCCTCCTCGGCGTTGACGCGTGCCTCGTCGGCGTTGGCTTCGGCCTGGCGTGCGTTCTCATCGGCTCGCCGTTGCTCCTCGATCACCCGTGCGAGGGCCTCCTCGGTCGCCTGCTGGGCAGCGAGCGCTGCTGCTTCGGCATCGAGCGCCTCCTGCTCACGCTGGAGTGCGAGCGTCTCCTGGCGCGCCGCCTCCTCGGCGTTCGCAATCGCCTCCTCCTGAGCGATGCGCGCCTCCTCCGCCCGTTGGATGGCGATCGCCTCCTGGCGCGCAGCTTCGTCGGCGTTCGCGAGTGCCTGCTCCTCGGCGTCGCGGGCGTCGATCTCGCGGAGCCCGGCGATCTCGGCCTGGCGTTCGGCCTCCGCTGCCGACGCCTCGGCGTTGTTGCGTTCGCGCTGGGCGTTCTTGGCGAACCCGAACGCGGCGCACGAGGCGAACGCCAGCCCACCCGCCAGCACCACCAATCCGGAGACCGCTCCGCGCCGGAGGCGGCGGTTGCGACGGTCGATGCGGATGTCCTCGCTCTCGAGCTCATCCTTGGGAATGCCGTGGATCGGGGCAGCGATGTCCGCGATCGCGGACCGGAAGTCGGCGCGACGCAGGTGCAGATGGTCGTCGTCGCGTGCCCACGTGAGATCGAGGTGGCGTGGCTCGCTCTCGAACGCGGCCGCGAGCGCCGGTGGCACGCACGTGGTCGCGACACCGAAACCCCCGGTAGCTTCGTCCCATTCCCACACCCCGTCCGTGACGACGGGGAGGAGGCGGTCGGCCGCGTCGGGACGAGTTGCCAGGAAGTGCTCGATCTCGCGGTTGACCCATGCCGACTCCGCGGCCTCGGGCGACGCCAACACGATGAACCACTCGGCGCTGTCGAGCGCTCCGACGATCGAGTCCCACAGGTGAGGGTTCACCGACAGCCCGGTCTCGTCGCGGAAGACCCGGAGCGCGCGCCGTTTCCCCCAGGGCTTGGCGAGTCGCTGGAGACCGTTCTGGACGGCGGGCGCGAGCTTTCCGTCAGCCGCGTGGCTGTAGGAAATGAACGCGTCGTACTGCAAGCCGCCCCCGGTCGGACTCGTGTTTGGCCCGCCAGTCTCGCCCATCAGGTCGCGACCGTCCACGAGTCATCGGTCACGCCGCGCGACTCAGGGTCTTGATATAACCCCGACGCGACTACGTTTGCTGGACGTGACAGCTGTGCCCGGGGAACGCGTCACGATGACGTTCCTGTTCACCGACATCGAGGGGAGCACGCGCCTGTGGGAGCAGCACCCCGACGTCGCCCCCACGGTGATCGAGCAGCACGATCGTCTCGTCGAGAAGGCGGTCGAGGGTCGCGGCGGCGCTGTGTTCCACCGCGCGGGTGACGGGATGATCGCCCGCTTCGACGATCCGGCAGCCGCACTCAACGCCGCGATCGCCGCTCAGCGGCTGTTGGCGGACTCCGAATGGGTCGGAATCGAACCGATCCGCGTGCGGATGGGGGTGCACACCGGCACCGTGGTCGTCCGACCGGAGGGGCCGTACGGATGGGCGCTCAACTACGGGGCCCGGCTGACCGACCTCGGCCACGGCGGACAGATCGTCATGTCGCACCCGGCGCTCGAGGGCCTCGACGTCGACACGATGAATGGCATCGAGGTCCGCGACCTCGGTGCTCAACATCTCCGCGACATCGCCGAGCCGTCGCCCGTCTTCCAGGTCGCCGTGGCGGGCATGGCGTCGGAATTCCCGCCGCCCCGTTCGTCGGGAACGAGTCGACCGAGCCTGCCCGATCCCCGCACTCCGATCATCGGCCGGCTCGGCGACGTCGAGGCGGTGCTCTGCACTCTGCAGACCGAACGATGCGCCACCGTCACCGGGGTCTCAGGCGTCGGCAAGACGCGCGTCGCCGTGGCCGTCGCCGCGAAGTTCGCCTCCGAGCACCACGACGCCACCGTGTTGTGGTGCGATCTGGCCGGCGTCTCGTCCGAGGCCGTGGTGGCGTCGATCATGACCGCCCACGCCGTCTCGCGACGCCCCGGGCTGACCGCCGTCGAATCGCTCGTCGCCTGGCTGGCCGAACACCGGGCGCTCGTCGTCCTCGATCGCTGCGACGAGTGCCTACGGGGAGTCACGGAACTCGTCGAGGCGGCGCTCGAAGCGGCCGACACCATCGCCACCCTGTGCACCAGCCAGCGTGTCCTGGGCATCACCGGGGAAGTCGTACATCGGTTGTCGCCGCTCGCTCTCGACGCAGCCGTCGATCTGTTCGTGGAGCGCGCCCGGGCGATCGGTGTCGTGCATGTCGACCGGGCGGCGGCGACCGAGATCTGTCGGCGCCTCGACGGGATGCCCTTCGCGATCGAGATCGTGGCCGCGAACACCTCGACCTTCACCCTGGGTGAGCTCCTCGACTCGCTCGAGTCGACCGGTCTCGCGATCGTCGGTCGCCAGCACGAGCTGGCCCGATCGGTCGAGCATGCCGTGTCGTTCGGCGTCGCGTCGCTCGACCCCGAGTCACGCGACCGGCTCGTCGCCGCGACCGTCTTCTGCGGCCAGTTCGACCGCGACATGTTCGCGGCCGTGTGCGCCCCTGCTGCCCGTGCATCGTCCGTCGCCTCGACGCTCGTCGCCCTGGTCGACGCGTCGCTGGTCCAGCCCGAGCCATCCGGCGAACGGGCCACGTTCCGTCTGCTCGACCCGGTCCGTTCGGTGGTCGCCGCAAACGCCGACGAGGCGCTGGTCGAGGCGGCGCGATCACGGCTTCGAGCGCACGCCGTCGCCATCTCGGCGCAGATCGCCGACGGCCTGCGAGGGCCAGAGGAATTCCGCTGGCTCCGGACCTTCGAGCGTGAGTTCGACAGCTTGCGTGGGGTGTTCGACCACGCGATCGACACCGGTGACATCGACACGGCCGTCCAGCTGGCATCGGACCAGTGGGAGTGGGCGTTCTTCCGCTACAACAGCGAGTACTTCGAGTGGGGGCGTCGCGCGATCGATCGTTTCGGTGGATCCGATGACGGTCGCCTGGCGCAGGTGCACGGCGTCGTCGCGCTCGGTCACTGGCTGCGAGACGAGATCGGACCGACCTTCGACCACGGCCGCACCGCACTCCGTCTGGAACGCGAGTGCGGCGGGCCGTTCAGCCTGCCGGCGCGGCTGGCGATGATCAACGCCACGGTGTTCGCCGGTGCGACCGCTCCTCCTGCCGAGGTGTTCGCGGAAGCCTCCGACTACCAGCTCAAGCGCCCCGAGGGCTACTACCGGATGAACGTGGAGGCGTCGAACGCGATCATGGCGACCTGGTTCGGGCAGCACGACATCGCCGAACGACGAGCAGTCAAGTCGCTCCGGATCGCTCGCAGCAGCCGCAATCCGACGAGCATCGCGTACGGCTTGTGGGTGCTGGCCCTCGCGATCGAGCAGGACGATCCCGAGCGGGCCGAACACCTGCTCGCCGATTCGCTCGCCCAGGCGCGCGACATCGAGAACCGGTGGATCATGTCGTTGGCCCAGACCGGTCTGGCGTCGCTGCGCCGACGCACGACCGGATACGTCGCCGCTGCCCCGCTGATCGCAGGACTGCTCGAGCAGCTCACCCGTGCCGGTCACTGGGCACAGTTCTGGAACGTCGCGCGGCTCGCCGCGCTCGTGGTCGGCGACGCCGGCGACGAGGAGCTGGCGTTCCAGATCGCCGCCGCCGTCGACGCGGCCGAGATCACCTTTCCTGCCCTGCCCGTCGACGAGCAGGCGTTGAGCGCGCTGCGCGTCTCGATCGTCGAGCACCGGGGTGAGGCATGGGCGAACCGAACCGCTCGGATCGCCTCCACCTGGGACATCCTCACCACCGCATCGGCCGCTCGGCGAGCTGTCGACGAGGTGCTCGCCTCGTTGTGAGCCGCTGTTCGCGGCCACCCGGTCGTGCTTCGGCGTGCGCCGATGGCCCTGTCGCTCAGACCGGGAAGAGGGCGTCGATCTCGGCGTCGGTGAGCTGGCCGACGGGCACGGTACGCCCGTCGATCGTCAACTCGGCACGCCGGATGTGCACCGCGTCGCGCATCGTGTCGCGTGCCCGCTTGATCGCGGTTCGCATGTCGGCGGCCGCCGAGGTCGTCAGGTCGAGAAGCGTGGTCAGGCCGATGCCCTCGTAACCGTCGTCAGGCATCCCGTCGGGCGGGCGGACCGAGACGTCGACGCCGGCGCCGACGAGCTCGGATTCGACGTCCTGGATCTCGCCGTACGATTGGATCGTCAACAGCACCGACGTCGGCATCCGCTCGATCGTCTGCTCGACGCCGCCGCGACGGTAGGGCGGTACCTCCTGGTATTCACGCTCCCACCAGTCGAGCCACCGATCCCCGACCCAGCGCACGGTGCTGCGGTAGCCCTTCGAGTAGAGCGCGTTCTGGCGCCACGACCGTCCCCAGCTCGTCACCGCCGTCATCGCCCTGCCTCCCGGGGTGCTCGGTGGCAGCCCGAGCACCGTGAGGATCGACTCGGGGAACGCGGCGTGCATCATCGCTCGCGGGAGGTAGCGGAGCGGTCCGGGGAACCACTCGTCCATCAGACCGAGCAGCGCATCCATCAGCCGGCGCCCCGCCGCAGTCGGGCCGAGCTGGCGGAACAGCACGGTGCGCGCGGCGAAGAACGCCTCGTCGGCGTCGAGGGCCCGACTCCTGTCGACCGGACTCAGGAACAGGTCGGGCTCGACGCCGAGCAAGGCACCGACCACCATCCACGCATGGATGTACGCCTCGGCGTCGTCACGATCGGCGGCCACGCCGAAACGGTCCATCACGTGCATCGCCCCGAGCGAGAAGTCGAGCGCGCCGGCGAGCAAATCCTCCTGGCAGAGCGGGATCCCCCATGAAGGGTCCCAGGCGCGCCCATCGAGCTCGGGCGGGCGGTCGACGATGTGGCGGCTGTCGCACAGGATCGTGTGGCGGACGGAGGCGTGGAAGAGACGGACGCCCCGAATCGATTGGTATCCGGCCGAGTCGACCTCCCAGAAGGGTGTCAGGAACACGTCCTCCAGGAACCGTGCCGACTCCCACAGGCGTCGTTCGGGGTTCTGGTTCAGGGTCGAGACGAGCCCGAGTGGTTGACACCCCTTGCTGCCGGCGTAGCTGATTGGCATCGACCCGAAGAACAGACCGATGTGGGCGGCGGTTCGGTAGTCGCGGTAGAAGCGTTGGGCTCGCTCGATCTTGACCATGTCGGCCCAGGCGGGCAGCTCTGGTGGTGTCCGGAGGAACCGCGCCAGCGGGCCGGTGTTCTCACCGCTGTCGGGGCGGCTGATCGCCAGCATCGCGTCGGTGTAGAAGCGATCCTCCGGTGCCCGCCCGCTCGGTCGGTAGAACGCTTCGATCGCCGCGTCGGCCTCGGCGTCGCCGCGCTCACGGGCGCGAGCCAAGGTCTCGCGGAAGGCCTGCGTCACGTCGTCGGACCATGGCGACACGATGTCCTGGGTCATGTCGGCGAACAGCAGCGGACCCTCGTACGACATGCGAGCGTCGAGCTCGTCGATCTCGGCGGCGGCGGCGTAGATCGCTTGCATCTCATCGAGCGAGTAGGGGTTGAGTCCGACCAGACCGGCGCGCTGTCGAGCTCGGAACATCGTCGCGATGTACGCCATGCGCGAGTCGAAGTCGTTCCACCGCTCGGCCCCGTCACCACCGGGTGCGGCGCGATCGATCCGATCGAACTCGGCCCGCACGTCGTCATCGAGCTCGGCCAGCGGTGGGGGGAAGAGGACGCCGTTCGAGGTCGGGTGTGGTGGTACCTCGTGTCCGAGGGGGAGTGTCTCACCGGCGAGCTCGAGCACCTGCAACTTCTTGGTGGCGAAGCGGGCGAAACCGCGTTCCACGAAGGCGATGCCTCGATTGCGCGTGGTGGTGTCGTCGAAACGACGCGTCAGGCCGCGCAGGGGTCCGACCGTCATCAGGTCGAGCCATCCCTGCACCCGTCGTTGCTCGTGGTCGCCGATGCGAAGGTTGCCCAGCAGGATCAACTGTGCGCGCCGCTCGGGATCTTCGGTTTGCATCGCCTCCAGGAACGCCCGAAATCCGTCGCGGAGCTGCTCGCGTCTGCCGTCGGGCCAGACACGCCCCGGCGGGTGGGGCATTCCGAGGACTCGTGCTCCGAACGCCTCGAAGCGCTGCCAGTCGTCGGTGTGGTCCGCCGTGGCCGGGTCGCGGCCGCCGAAGGTGTGGAGGAAATCGGCGCACGCCAGGCCGACCTCGTAGAACACACCTCGGTTGCCGGCCGCCATGCTGCGGTTGATGATCCCGGGCTGGTCGGTGGACCGGCGTTCGAGTCGTTCCGCGGCGCGGTCGCACCACGAGTCCGGGAGCCCCAGGCGCCCCATTGCCTTGCGGACGCGTTCGCCCTGACCGCCGCGAATGACCTGGCCGGCGGTGAACGAGGGCCACACCGTGATGGCGTACCAGTTGGCGTCGTCGTGACCGAGCAGTTCGGCCATCGCGTTCGCCAGATCGACGTAGCCGAGGGTGATCAGGTGGTTCCGGAGCGCCGGGTCGATCGGTCCGAAGACGATCGCCTCGATCCGCTGTCGCGAGATCTCCCCCGACGTGAGCGGTCCGATCGATGGGGCGTCGGCGAGGCGAGCGGTGGGTGTGGCCGTGCCGGTGGTGTTCATTGCTGGTTGCCCTCCGTGAGGCGGTGCCAGGTCCGGTGCTCGGCCATCAGTACCGCCTCGATCTCTTCCACGTCGTCGAGGGATCCGCGTTCGTCCGCGAGCGCTCGGTCGATCACATCGAGCCGCCGCACGGTTCGCTGGTAGTGCTGGGCGAGCTGGTCGCTCGCGGTCACGGTGTCGACGGTTGCCAGGAACCCGATGACCGCAGCCGACGCGGCGACCGGCACCGCGAGCAGCCGACCCTCGTCGCCGGTCACGTAGCTGCTGAGCAGGCCGCAGACTGCGGCGCCTCCCATCATCACGACCTGAGCGGTCTGGAGGGCCTGGGTGCGTGTGCGAACCGATTCGCTCTTGCCTCGCATCCACTCCAGTTGGTCGCGCAATCGTGCGTCGCGGTAGAGGCGCCACGCCTGGTCACCGATCGGTTCGGCGGCGGTGTTCGACGCATCGAGACCCGTGAGTTCGGCGCCGATCCGGATGGGTTCCACGGAGATGATCCGGTTGACCTCGGCACGGAGCTGCCTCCGGCGCTGGGTCCGGTCGGTGTCGCCGATGCTCGTCAACCAGCGGAAGTAGAGCGACCGGAGCTCCTCTGCGATACGCCGGCTGTCGAGCCATTGGTCGAGACCGTGGCGCCGTCCGGCGATCGCGATCACGCCGGTGGCACCTGCGACGATCGCCGCCGCTCCGCCGGCCCACTGGGCGCGGTCACCGACACCCAGCCGAACGAGGGCGAACACGGCGACGAGGGCTCCGCCCGCCATCTCGATCAGCCGGTTCTGCTTCAGCCGGGCCTGAGTGTCGATGGCCGCACGGTCGGCCCGGTCGAACTCGGGGGTGATGATCGATTCGAGATCGTCGATGTGTTCGCCGAGCGCCGGATATGCGGCACGTGTCCGCTCGACGGCAGCGGCGTCGCCCAGCGGCGAGTGCTCGAAGGTCGCCCCGCTCATGGTGTCGGTACCCGCCGACAGAGCTCCAGGCGCAGCGCTCCGATCGTCGTTCCTTCGTTGCCGCCGTAGGTGCCGGGCTGGTGGTGCAACTTCGGCAACCGGGAGGATCCGAAATGGTGGACGCCGATCAGGTTCCATCCCTGGTCGAACACCGGGCTGCCCGAACTGCCCTTCTCGGTCGGAGCGCGATAGTGGATCCGCACCCCGTCGTGGTCGATCAGGTCGTTGCCGCGTATCGACATCGAGAGTGACCGGCCCCCCGGGTGGCCGACGACGTACACGTGGGCTCCTGGCATCACCGGTGGCAACGTGGTTCCAGGTACCAGTCCGGGGAGGTCGGTGCCGTCGAGCGCGTCCGAAACGAGGATCGCCACGTCGAGATCGGTGCGGTTCGACCACCACACCGCGCTGAAGCCACCGACGGGCGGGCCGTCGTGGGCATCGAAGTGGGCGCTGATCGCCTCGGCGGGTGCGCCGTCGCCGTGCTCCGGTGACGGAACGACGTGCTCGTTGGTGAGGATCACCCGGCGTTGGGCGAGCACAGGGTGCAGATCGCTGCCGTCGACGACGAAGCCGGTCCCGATCGGGACCTGACCCTGGATCATGATGTGGCAGACGCTCTCCGCGGCGCGCAGACCGCGTCGGTAGGTGTCGATGGCCACCGGCCACTCCGAACCGAACAGCTTCTCGTAGCCAACCCGGATCGGCCGGTAGTTCGATCTCCTCGGCCGCGCCGCTTCGCAGCAGGAACTCCGAGAGCGTCACGATCGCAGGGTGGTCGTCGGCCAGCCCCCACACGTCCATCAGCTGACGGCGCATGCTGGCCTGTACGAATGGTGTCGAATCTGCGAGTCGTGTGGCGATCGAATCGACCGGTACGGGCAATCCGATCAACAGATGGGACTCGATCCAGGTCGCCTCGGCCCAGTCGTCGTCGCCCGCCATCGCGGCCTCCGCGGCCCGCATCACCTCGTGTTCGGACGGGATGCCGAGCGGCGGCACATCGATGCCCTGACGGCGGGCGAGGTGGGCGAGCGCGTGCGCGTTGATGCCGAGCCACAGCAGGTCACCGCCTTCGCGAACGCCCGTCGCATAGGCGTCGATCGCCGCCCGCAGATCGTCCGCCTGGCGATGGATCAGGAACCGTTCCTTTGAGATGCGTCCGCGCTGGCCCCGGAGTCGTCGACGTTGGGATCCGTCGAGGCTCGGGTCACCGAGTGCGGTTTCTACGATCGCGGTGGCCGTCGCGTACGTGCCCTGCTCGATGTGGCTCTGGACGAGGTCGACCCAGAACCGACCGCCTCGTCCGGCGCTGACCGCTGCATCAGCGAGCCGGCCGAGCGCATCGAACGCGCGCTCGGCCGCGAGCTGCTCGCAGACCTCGCCGAGGGTGTAGGTATCGATGTCGTCGAGGTCGCGGACCACGGTTCGCACGGCCTCCTCGAGTGCGTCGACGTCATGCGACTCGAGCGCCGCGTCGACGCGCTCGACTCCCTCCATGCCCCGAACCCCCCTTCGGTCGATCCCCGAAGGTAGTGCACTGCGCCGCGGGAGTGGGTGGGACGTCCGTCACATCGGTGCGGATCGGCGCGCCGATGTGACCGCGCGCGACGGTCCTCAGCCGAAATACTGCCGGTCGAGGCTGCGGATGTGGCCGGCGAGGTTGCCGAGCAGCTTCAGCGCGATCTGTGGATGATCTTCCAGCACGGCGCGGAAATGGCGTTGATCGAGCACGAACAATTCGCAGTCGCCGTCGCACACGGCACTGGCCGTCCGGGGGCCGTGATCGAGCAGGGAGAGCTCACCGACGACGTCGCCCGGCCCCAGCGTCGCCACCTTGCGGCCGGCGCGCTTGACGATGACGCTGCCGTCGAGGATCACGAACGCCTCCCGTCCCATCTGACCCTGATCGACGATCATCGTGCCGTCGGTCATCGTGATCTCGTCACCGGCTCTGGCGACGTGCTGCAGCTCCCGTTTGCTGCACCCGCTGAACAGGGAGATCGATTGGAGGTGTTCGAGCTTGGCCGACTTCGACGCCATGGCGAGCACAGTAACCCGAATCGGTCCTCCCGGACGGGGCCGACGGTGGTGCGGCCGATCAGTACTCGATGTCGTGGCAGTACCACCAGCCGCTCCAGCGGGATCCGTCGGTTCGTTGCATGAGGGATCCGTGCAGATTGAAGCAGCGGCGGCGCATGTCGTCGAGATCGCGCGACTGGTCGAAGTACAGATCGACGCGGCTGCCGATCGGCACGGCGACCTGCTGTTGGTATTCCCCCATCGAAACGACACCTCGCAGGGTCGTCGGCGTCACTGTCGTCGGCGACGCCGCGGCGCACGGCTCGTCGGGGATCGGTTGCAGACAGGAGTCGGGAGGTGGGTCGTCGACGGCCATCAGATCAGGTCCCGAGATGCCGGTGATCGCTGCAGGAGTGGGCGAGGCGCCGGAAGCCGACGATCGGGCGGGATCCGTCCGTGTGGGCTGGGGTCGGTCGAGCCGGCTGCCGGGCTGGGGCGCGCTGAGCGGGGACGTGGCGGCCGGCATCAGCGCGGTCGAGGGCGTCACGTTGCCGGCGTCGTCCGTCGTCGGATCGGTCGGCGCGGTCGGAGGTGCAGGCTCACTCGTGGTCGCGCGATCCCCGGAGGACGGCGGCGCCGGGTTCGAGCGCTGTTCGACGTCCGTCCCCGGTCGAGCGGAGAGTTCGCCGTCGAGCGCGTCGGCGTCGAGCGTCCCGCCGGTCTCGACGTACGCGGCTGAGCCTTCGGGCATGAGCGTCTCCGTGGCGCCGTTCCCGAATCCCTCGGAAGGCGAACAGGCCGTGATCAGCGCGAGGGTTCGAACATGGCCGGATCCCACAGGATCACCGCGCCGCCGACCGCCGCGGATGCCATCAGCGAGCCGTCGGGGGGCATCGCAAGACTTCGAAGGGGACGATCGTGACCATGGAGGAGTCGGACCACGTCGTCGGCGCGGACGCCGGCGCCGATCAGACTGCCGAGTGCCTCCGGTGTGGGAGCCACACGATAGGCCTCGATGCTCAGCAGCAGTCCGAGATCGAGCGGCACGCCGCTGGTCGCCGACGACTGACCGGCGAGTTGCTTCGAGAGGGCCACTCGCTCCTGCCTGGCTGATCGTCGCGCGTAGAGCACCGCGATCGCGCCTCCGACCAACGAAGCGACCGTGAGCGCCGCCAGCGCGATGATCGATCGACGGCGTCGGCGTTGGGCCGCTCGGAAGAGCTCGAGATCCTCCGCGGACGATGTCGCTCGGCTTGACGTCGGGCCCGCGCAGGGGTGCCTGGAGTCGGGCGACGTTGAGCTTGAACGCCGGATCGTCCAACGCGAGTGCGGTCGAGGCGCCCGGCGAGGCACCACGCGACCTGGAGACCTCCGAACGGAAGTCGACCCAGACGGGCTCCTCCAGGAACGCGTCCCGGAGGGCCGGCGGAAGCACCGACGCCGCCCCCTCCGCCCAGCCCGAACGTGCGGCGCCGACTGCGCCGTCCCAGGCCAGTTCGCCGACGGCGAGCGCGAGGATGATGTGATCGGTACCTCGCAGTTCGATCCACCGGTCGATCTCGGCGTCGACCCATTCCGACCCGGCGCTCGCAGGCGACACGACGACGATGAGGTACTCCGACTCCTGCAGCCCTTGCTCCAACCGGTCGGGCAGGGTCCCGCCCACCGGAATGTCACCAACGTCGAGGAACACGTCGAAGATGCGACGACGGCGGGCGGGTTTGGCGAGTTGCTCGAGACCCTCGTGCAGTGCCGCTGCGATGTCGCTGCCGACGCGGCTGTAGGAGATGAAGGCGCGGTGCCGCCGCTGATCGGTGCCCACGGTCCTCCCCTCTCGCGGTCGGACCTCAGGGTAGTTCGCCGTCGCCGGCACCCGGCTCGCGACGGGCCACCCCGTACCTCGCCGGACGGCCGGACGGTCAGAACCGGATCACGCTGGGTTCGTAGTCGACGGGGGCTTCGTAGCCGAGCAGGTTCAGCAGGGTCGCGGCGACGTTGGCGAGTCCCGCGTGCGGCGGCGGGGCCATGTGGTACTCGCCGTCGTAGTTCGGGTCGTAGATCGCGAACGGCACCGGGCTGAGGGTGTGCGACGTCTTCGGTAGGCGCTCGCCGTCGTGCTCGGTGAACATGATGTCGGCGTTGCCGTGGTCGGCGGTGTACACGAGGATGCCGTCGAGTTCCTCGACGACCTGCATCAGGCGGCCCATGCACTGGTCGATCACGGTCATCGCCTCGACGGTCGCCTCGAGATTGCCGGTGTGGCCGACCATGTCGCCGCTCGGGAAGTTGAGCCGGCCGAACCGGTAGTCGCCGGTCCGGAGCAGATCGATCACCTCGGCCGTGATCTCGCGCACCTTCATGGCGGGCGTCGTGTCGAACTCGACGTTGTCGGACGGGATCTCGACGTAGGTCTCGAGGTCGGGGTCGATGTAGCCCGAGCGGTTGCCGTTCCAGAAGTAGGTGACGTGACCGAACTTCTGGGTCTCGCTGACGGCGAAGCTGTGGACCCCCTCGGTGGCGAGGTAGGCGCTCATCGTGCGGTCGATCTGGGGCGGCGCGACCAAGTACCGCTTGGGCACGAGCGCATCACCGTCGTACTGCAGCATCCCGGCGAAGAACACGCTCGGGGCCGGCTCACCGTTGGGCCCCGTCCGGTCGAACTCGTCGAAGTCGCGCTCCTCGTACGCACGCGAGATCTCGATCGAACGGTCGCCCCGGAAGTTGTAGACGATGACGGCGTCGCCGTCGCTCATCGATCCGACCGGCATGCCGTCGTCGTCGACCACGACGAACTCGGCGAGGTACTGGTCGCCGATGTCCTTGCCGGCGTCGCGAGCCTCGTCGTACATCGTCTGCACGGCCTCGGTGGCGGAAGCGAACGGCCGTCCCTGTCCCCACGTGTGGCACCGGTAGCCCCGTTCGACCATCGGCCAGTCGGCCTCGTAGCGGTCCATCGTGATCTTCATGCGACCGCCGCCCGAGGCGATGCGGAAGTCGCGGCCCTCACCGGCTGCGTCGAGCTCGGCCAGTACCTGCTCGGTCGCAGCGATGTAGCCGAGCGCCGATCGGCTCGGCACATCCCGTCCGTCGTGCAGGATGTGCACCGCCACGCTCGTGACACCTTCGTCCGCCGCCCGCCGCAGCATGGCGTAGAGGTGATCGTTGTGGGAGTGCACGTTGCCGTCGGAGTGCAGACCGATGAAGTGCAGCGTGCCCGCTCGGCCGTGATCCATCGCCTTGAGCCAGAGATCGGATTCGAAGATCGCTCCACTTGCGATGGCACGATTCACCAGCTTGGCGCCCTGTGCGAACACCCGTCCGGCGCCCAGCGCGTTGTGACCGACCTCGCTGTTGCCCATGTCGTCGTCGCTCGGGAGGCCGACGGCCGGGCCGTGTGCGGCGAGCTCGGTGTACAGCTCGCCCGCCGCGAGACGATCGAGGACAGGTGTCTCGGCCAACGTCACGGCGTTGCTCGGGCCCGCTGGAGCGACCCCCACCCCGTCGGCGATCACCAGCAGGACGGGCCCCGGGCGGCCGGCGAAGGAGGGGTGCTTGGCGAGCTCGAGCGACATGGCGTCGCAGTCTACGAACGGTTGCTGATGCAATCGCCCAGGTCGTTCGAACGGCGACCCACCGACGGCGACACGGCGGGCGACACGGCGGGCGACGACCGGGCGACGACCGGGCTCTACGATCCCCCCGATGCACTACGAGTTCGACCGCTACCTCCGACACGACGAGCTCGGCACCTGGTTGCACGACATCGCGACCGAGCATCCCGACCTGGTCACGATCGAGACCTACGGCCGGTCGTACGAGGGTCGCGAGCTGCGACTCGTCACGGTGACCGATGCCGCGACCGGGACCCACGACACGAAGCCGGCTCAATGGGTCGACGCCAGCATCCACGCCGTTGAGCTGACCGCCACCGTCGCAGCGTGCCACCTGATCCATCGGCTCGTCGCCGGGCACGGTGTCGACGAGGCCGTCACCCGAGCGCTCCGGACCCGCACGTTCTACATCGTTCCTCGGGTCAATCCCGACGGTGCCGAGTGGGTCCTGGCCGATCGGCCCCGGTTCCGCCGCTCGAGTGTGCGGCCGTGGCCCTGGCGCGATGCCCATCGTTGGCCCGGTCTGCAGTGCGAGGACGTCGACGGTGACGGTCGCATCCTCCAGATGCGCATCCCCGACCCGGATGGTGCGTGGATGCCGCACCCGGACGAGGCGCGCCTCCTCGTTCCGGTGCCACCGGCGGGAGCGGCGTCAGACGTCTCGAGGTTTCGTCTGCTGATCGAAGGGTCGATCGAGGACTTCGACGGGTTCACGATCGAGACACCACGTCCCGTGGAGGGTCTCGATCTCAATCGCAACTACCCGGCGGGGTGGGGGGCCTCGGTGCCCGGCTCGGGCGACCACCCGTTGAGCGAACCCGAGATCGATGCCCTCGTCCGCGCCGTCGTCGCCCGGCCCAACGTGTGCGGGTTCAACGCCTACCACACGAGCGGTGGTGTGATCCTCCGTCCGTCGTCGACCGAGGCCGATTCCAAGCTCCCGCCGATGGACGTGTGGGTCTGGAAGCAGCTCGCGGCCCGGGGCACGGAGCTCACCGGCTATCCCTCTCACTCCGTCTACGAGGACTTCACGTGGGATCCCAGCGACACCATGAGCGGGGCTTCCGACGATTGGGCCTACGAGCATCTTGGAATCTACGGCTGGACGACAGAGTTCTGGGACCCGGTGCACGCCGCCACCGGCAACAGACAATCCACCCACTTCTGGTACACCGGGCCGTCGGATGACGAGGCGCTCGCCGTGTTGCGCTGGTGCGACGACCACCACCCGAGCGGCCACGTCGACTGGTACGGCTTCGATCACCCCCAACTCGGCCCGATCGAGATCGGCGGTTGGGACGACCTCTCGACGTGGGTCAATCCGCCCGCTCACCTCCTGCGTGCGGAGGTGAGCGGTCACGCCGACTTCGCGATCCACCAGGCTCTCTGCTCGCCACGTCTGGAGATCCCCCTGGTGCGGGCCGAACAGCTGGGCGACGACACCTGGCGTGTGGACGTGGGGGTCGCCAACACGGGCTGGCTGCCGACCGATGTGTCGGCACGTGCCCGCAAGGAGCACCTGGTCAAGCCGATGACGGTGGCGATCGAGGCGATCGGCGGCGGCGAGCTCGAGGTCGTCGACGGCCCCGCGAGACGTCGGTACGGCCAGCTCGGCGGCCGCGCCCAGCTGCGCTTCAACGGTGGCAACGACGGGACCCCCGATCGGGTGCGTGCGTCCTGGGTGATTCGCGCCGTACCCGGCACGGTCGTGGGTGTCACCGCCAATCATGATAGAAGTGGTAGGAGTTACGTAGAATACGCTCTCGAAGCATGACATCGTCCCGGGGCCTCGACGATCGATGAGCAGCGACAGTTGGCTCGTCCTGGTGGTGTTGATCGCCGTCGTCGCGGTGATGGTGATCGGCCGTGGCCCGGTCGTCGCCGTCATGGGTGGCGGCGTCGGCGTCCTGCTCCTGACGGGAGCCGTGGACGACCGAACTGCGCTCTCGGGGCTGTCGAGCCCGGCGACGGCGACGATCGCAGCGCTCTACATCGTCGCCGGCGCGGTTTCGACGACCGGGGCGCTCGCGTGGCCGCTCGATCGGGCGCTGTTCGGCGGCCGGGGCGGGCTGGCGCGCCTCGCAGGGGCGACGGCGGCGATGTCGTCGTTCGTGCCCAACACGCCGCTCGTCGCGCTCGCAGCGCCGCGAGTCGTGCGCTGGTCGCGTCTCACGGGTGCATCCGCGTCCCGGGTGCTGATGCCGCTGTCGTTCGCCAGCATCTTCGGTGGCGTCATCACCCTCCTCGGTACGTCGACCAACCTCGTCGTGTCCGACTCGCTGCGGCAGGCGGGAGAGCGTCCGCTGGGGGTCTTCGAGGTCACCCCGGTCGGCCTCCCGGTCGCGGTCGTCGGGATCGGCCTGATGGTGGTCCTGGCCCCTCGTCTGCTCCGCGACCGTACGCCGGCGCCGGCCTCGATGCGGGCGACCGCCCGCTCCTTCCAGATCCAGATGACCGTCGAGCCCGACGGACCGCTGGCCGGTCTCACCATCGAGCAGGCGAGATTGCGCCACCTCGAGGGCACGTTCCTCGCCGCCGTCGAGCGCGGCGGCCATCTGGTCGCTGCCCACCCCGATCGGCGGCTCAACGCAAACGATCGGCTCTACTTCGTCGGCGACGTCGCACGCGTCGTCGACCTGCACGGCATCGCGGGCCTGGTGTCGGCCGAACATCCCCACCTGATCGACACCGAAGGACCAGGCGCCCGACTCTTCGAAGCCGTCGTGGCCGGTGGCTCCGATCTCGCCGGGAGCTCGCTGCGCACGTCCGGTTTCCGCAGCCGATACGACGCCGCCGTGCTGGCCGTCCACCGCGCCGACGACCAGTTGCGCGGCAAGCTGGGAACGATCCCGCTCCGAGCCGGCGACGTGCTGCTCGTCTTGGCCGGTGCCGATTTCGGCGAGCGTTGGCGGGACCACGGCGACTTCGCGCTCGTCGCGTCGGCCGATGAACCGCCTCCGCCACGCCGATACCGAGCGTGGGTGGCGATCGGTGCGCTCGCAGCGGTCGTCGTGCTGGCTGCGACGGGCGTGACGGATCTGCTGTCGGCGTCGGTGGTCGGCGCCGGCGCGGTGGTGATCGGGCGCGCGCTCACCCTCAGCGAGGCCCGCCACGCCGTCGATCTCGGCGTGGTGCTGACGATCGCCGCCTCGATCAGCCTGGGGAACGCGGTGTCGAGCAGCGGCCTCGCCGGCGAGATCGCGACCCACCTGGTCCGCCTCGGTGAGCCGCTGGGCGATATCGGCCTCCTACTCGTCGTCATCGTCGCCACACAGCTGCTCACCGAGGTGTTGTCGAACGGCGGGGCGGCGGCGTTGATGGTGCCCGTCGCCACCTCCGCCGCGATCGCGGCCGGTGAAGATCCGAGGGCGTTCGCCGTCGGCGTCCTGATCGGCGCCTCGTGCTCGTTCCTGACCCCGATCGGTTACCAGACCAATCTGATGGTGTTCGGGCTCGGCGGCTACCGCTTCACCGACTACACCCGGCTCGGGCTACCGCTCACGTTGTCGTCGGCACTGATCGCGTCGGTCGCGCTCCAGCTGACGCTCTGACGGTCGTCAGACGAGTGTGTCGTCAGACGAGTGTTCGGACGAACCCCCGGTCGAGGTGGATGAAGCCGGCGCGCTCCAGAACGGCTGCTCGTCGGTCCGGCCGACGAATACCTGGAGGCGTGCGCAGCCGAGGTCGCGTGCCCGGTCGATCGCGTGGTCGAGCAGCATGCCCGCGATGCCCGATGTCGTGAACGACTCGGCCACCTCGAGCGCGACGATCTCCCCGCAACGGCTTCCGGGCCACTGCAGCTGCCGGAACGCCACCATCTGGAGGACCGCTCCGATCTGATTGTCGTACTCGCCGACGAGGACGAAGTTGCCCTCGCTGCGGTCGATCTCGGCGAGCTGGTCGCGGAGCGATCCGACGAGGGTGCTCGAGTCGACACCCTCGCGACGTGCCCGGCGGCGCAAGATCGTGGCGATCGCCGGGATGTCTCCGTGGACGGCGTCTCGGAAGTACGGCTGCATCTGTGCTGCATTGTTCCACCCGCGGCCCGTACGATCGGGGACATGACGACCGCAGACCCGGCCGACGGTGCCGTCGAAGCCGAGCTGGTGGCGGCTGCCGTCGCGGTGCAGGCGAACGCCCACGTGCCGTACTCCCACTTCCCGGTCGGCGCTGCCGTCCGCACCCGATCCGGCAACGTGTTCGTCGGGTGCAATGTCGAGAATGCCGCCTACCCCGAGGGTCTGTGTGCCGAGGCGAGCGCGATCGCCGCGATGGTCTCGGCCGGGGAACGCTCGATCGACACGGTCGTCACGGTGTGTGACGGCGATGAGCTCTCGACGCCGTGCGGTGGTTGCCGGCAGAAGATCCGGGAGTTCGCCGATGCCGACACGGTGGTGCACGCCGCAGGCCCGGACGGTGTGCGCTCCACGTATTCGATGGCTCAGTTGCTGCCCGACTCGTTCGGTCCGGAGAACCTGCTACGATCCTGAGTCAAGGCGACTCAGGTTTTCTGATCGTCAGGTTGCTGCCGGGAAGGCGCACTCCTACACTTGAGTGCACTCATTGCACCTTCCTCGTCTACACCTCATCAGGAGCTGAATCACCATGCCCAAGGCCGTCGGAATCGACCTCGGTACCACCAACTCCGTCGTCGCCGTGCTCGAAGCCGGCGAGCCGGTCGTCATCCCCAACGCCGAAGGAGGTCGCACCACGCCGTCGGTCGTGGCGTTCTCCAAGTCGGGCGAGGTGCTCGTCGGTGAGGTCGCCAAGCGTCAGGCGATCACGAACCCCGACCGCACGTTCCGCTCGATCAAGCGTCACATGGGCGAGAGCTGGAAGTCCGACGACGTCGACGGCAAGACCTACACGCCCCAGGAGATCTCTGCTCGCATCCTGCAGAAGCTGAAGCGCGATGCCGAGTCCTACCTGGGCGACACCGTCAACCAGGCGGTCATCACCGTTCCCGCCTACTTCGACGACGCCCAGCGCACGGCGACCAAGGAAGCCGGCACGATCGCCGGCCTCGAGGTCCTGCGCATCATCAACGAACCCACGGCCGCCGCGCTCGCCTACGGGCTCGACAAGGGCTCGGAGGACGAGACCGTCCTCGTGTTCGACCTCGGCGGTGGCACGTTCGACGTGTCGGTGCTCGAGATCGGCGACGGCGTGTTCGAGGTCAAGTCCACCCACGGCGACACCAATCTGGGTGGCGACGACTGGGATCAGCGCATCATCGACTGGCTCGTCCAGCAGTTCAAGAGCGCCCAGGGTGTCGATCTCTCCAACGACCGGATGGCGATGCAGCGGCTGAAGGAGGCCGCCGAGAAGGCGAAGATCGAGTTGAGCCAGACCCAGTCGACTCAGATCAACCTGCCCTTCATCACCGCCAACGCCGACGGTCCGCTCCATCTCGACGAACAGCTCTCGCGTGCCAAGTTCCAGGAGATGACCTCCGATCTCATCGAGCGCTGTCGCGTTCCGTTCGAGCAGGCGCTCAAGGACGCCGGCGTCGAGAAGGGCGACCTGCATCACGTGATCCTCGTCGGCGGCTCGACGCGGATGCCAGCGGTCACCGAGCTCGTCCAGTCGATGACCGGCAAGGAGCCCAACAAGTCGGTCAACCCCGACGAGGTCGTGGCCGTGGGTGCTGCCGTCCAGGCCGGTGTCCTCCGCGGCGACGTCAAGGACGTCCTCCTGCTCGACGTCACACCCTTGAGCCTCGGCATCGAGACCAAGGGTGGCGTGATGACCAAGCTCATCGAGCGCAACACCACGATCCCGACCAAGCGCACCGAGGTGTTCACCACCGCCGAGGACATGCAGCCGTCGGTCGAGATCCACGTGCTCCAGGGCGAGCGCGAGATGGCCGGTTACAACAAGACGCTCGGCAAGTTCCAGCTCGTCGACCTGCCGCCGGCGCCTCGCGGCGTCCCGCAGATCGAGGTCACCTTCGACATCGACGCCAATGGCATCGTGCACGTGTCGGCCAAGGACCGGGCGACCAACAAGGAGCAGTCGATGACGATCACCGGTCAGTCGACTCTCGACAAGGACTCGATCGACCAGATGGTCAAGGATGCCGAGGCCCACGCCGAGGAGGACCGTCAGCGGCGCGAGGAGGCCGAGGTCCGCAACAACGCCGACTCGCTCGTCTACCAGACCGAGAAGGTGCTCCGCGACCAGGGTGAGAACGTCTCCACCGAGGAGAAGGCGGCGGTCGAAGGTCCCCTCGACGATCTCAAGAAGGCCCTCGCAGGTACCGACACCGCCGCCATCAAGACGGCCACCGAGTCCCTCATGACGGCCAGCCAGGCCTTCAGCCAGAAGTTGTACGAGGCTGCGGCCCGCGACACCAACGCCGCGGGCACCTCAGCGAGCGGACAGCAGACCGACGCCGGATCCACCGACGACGACATCGTCGACGCCGAGATCGTCGACGATCCAGCAGGCCCCGAGGCGCAGTCGTGAGCGATCCCGCCGGCGTCGACGACGAGCGCGGCTCAGAGGTCGAGGACTACACCGGCGAGGTCCCGCGCGTCGACCACGACGAGGCCCACACCGATCTCGACGGTGTCCAACCGTCGGGATTCGGTGACGGCGACGTCGCCGATGTCGACGACGACGAGTTCGCCCCGCCGGCCGATCCGGCCGGAAGCGGTCAGGTCGACGTCGAGGCGCTGCTCGTCGAGCGCGATCAGCTCAAGGATGTCGCAGTACGGCTCCAAGCTGATTTCGAGAACTTCCGCAAGCGGACGATGATGCAGCTCGAAGGCGACGTAGATCGGGCCACGGGCCGGCTCGCCGAAGCGTTCCTGCCGGTGCTCGACGCCGCCGAGGCGGCGTACATCCGGCATCCCGACGAGGTGGGTCCGCTCCTGAACGTGATGCTCGCCGAGCTCAAGAAGCACGGGCTCGAGACGCTCGATCTCGAATCCCAGCCGTTCGATCCCGAGGTGGCCGAGGCGGTCGCCCACGAACCGAGCGACGGCGGCGACGTCGTGGTCGCCGAGGTCCTGCGCAGTGGCTACCGCTGGCGGGGGAAGACCCTGCGGGCGGCGATGGTCCGCACGAGAGACTGAGCCGTGTCGAGGCGTCGCGGCAGACGCGACGTCCGACACCGTCGAGTTCGAAGGAGGTGAGACGCGGTGGATGCTCAGCGTGAATGGTTCGAGAAGGACTACTACGGCGTGCTCGGCGTCGCGGCCGACGCCTCCCAGAAGGAGATCACCAAGGCGTACCGCAAGCTGGCCCGCCAGAACCACCCGGACCAGAACCCGGGCAACACCGCGGCCGAGGAGCGATTCAAGGAGATCTCGTCCGCCTACGACGTGCTCGGCGACGAGGCCAAGCGCAAGGAGTACGACGAGGTGCGCCGGCTCGGCCCGATGGCGGGTGGCTTCGGCGGCGGCGGCCCGGGTGGTTTCTCGTTCAACGTCGGTGACGTACAGGGCGCCGACTTCGGAGATCTGCTCGGTCAGATGTTCGGCCGCGGTCGAAGTGGATCCGGAACCGGGCGAGCCGGTTCAGGTGTCGGCCCCCAGCGTGGCGCCGACCTGACGGCCCAGCTGAATCTCGACTTCGACGACGCGGCCACCGGCCTGACCACGACGCTCCACCTGACGAGCGACGCGCGGTGCTCGACGTGCTCGGGATCGGGCGCCAAGCCCGGCACACACCCATCGGTGTGTGGCGTGTGCGGTGGGCGGGGCGTGGTCGACGACAACCAGGGTCTGTTCTCGTTCTCGAGCCCCTGCCGCAACTGCCAGGGGCGAGGCTCGGTGATCAGCGATCCGTGCAGCACTTGCCGCGGGTCGGGGGTCGAACGTCGCCCTCGCGAGGTCAAGGCGCGGATCCCGGCGGGCGTGACCGACGGTCAGACGATCCGTCTACCCGGTCGCGGCGCGCCCGGGCGCGGCGGCGGACCGGCCGGGGATCTGCTCGTCGAGATCTCGGTGAGGCCGCACGAGCGATTCGGACGTTCGGGTCGGAACCTGACGATCAGGATGCCGGTGAGCTTCCCGGAGGCGGCGCTCGGTGGGGTGATCGACGTTCCCACGCTCGACGGATCGACCGTGACCCTGCGTCTGAAGCCGGGGACCCAGAGCGGGTCTCGGCACCGAGTGAAGGGCAAGGGCATCACGACCACGTCGAAGCGTGAGGGCACGCGTACGGGCGACCTGATCGTCACGGTCGACGTCGTCGTGCCGAGCGAGCTCTCCGACGAACAACGCGCGGCGATCGAGCAGCTGGCCGCAGCGACTACGGTGAATCACAGGAAGTCCACGTCATGAACGCACGCACTCGCCATCAAGCGGTCTACGTGATCTCGGTGGCTGCCGAGCTCGCGGGGATGCATCCTCAGACCCTGCGGATCTACGAGCGCCGCGGTCTCGTGCAACCCGCACGCACCCAGGGTGGCAATCGCCGCTACAGCGACGCCGACATCGAGCAACTCCAGCGCATCGCCGACCTCGCCGAGCAGGGGCTCAACCTCGAAGGCATCCGACGGGTGATGCAGCTCGAGGCCGAGAACACCCGACTGCGCGGGGAACTGGAGCGGGCCCGAGCCGACGCGCAGCACGCCCAGGCGGACGCCGAGCGTCGCCAGCGTCGCGATCTCGTTCCGTTGCGCCAGGCGGTTGCCGTGTTCGGCGAGCGACCGCGGTTCCTCGACCGGGACTGACCCCGGGTCACGGGCGCCAGGGTCGGGCCGACGCGGTCTTGTGGCCGGTGTCCGGCGGCATCGAGCGCTGGGTCCGCCTCGCCCACGCAACGGAGAACCCGCGAGTTCCTGGCAAGCTGTGGGGGTGACTCCCGAAGCGGTGCCGTGGCGACGGGTGTGGGCGCTGCTCGCAACGCTCACCGTCGGACTCGTCGGGGTCGTCGTCGCCGTGCGCGCCGATGGCTTCCCGCCGGTCGACGCAACCGTGCCACGGGCGACGCGATGGTTCGTCGACCATGCCAACGGACGGATCGTGCTCGCCGACGGGTTCTCGGGTCGCGCCCTCGCCCGGCTCGACACCGACAGTGACGGCAACGTTCTCGATCTGGCGCAAGGTTCCAACGGAGTCGCTCTGATCGATCGCTCGGCTGCGACCGCTCGCTCGGTCGATGCGTCGGCGCTCCGGATCGGTCCTCCTCAGTCGGTCAGCGTGGTCGCCGAACCCGACGCGGTCGTCGGGATCGGCCAGACCGGTCTCGTGGCGGCCGACCCGGTATCCGCCGATGCGGTTCTGCTTCCACCCGGCGGCGACGCCGTGAAGTTCGACATCGGTGCCGGAGCGTCGCGCGAGGCCACCTGGATCGCTCCCGACGGTGCCGTCTGGACGATCGCAGCCGGCGACCTCGTCCGCGTCACCACCACCTCGCGCCAGGTGATGTCGTCCGGGCTGTCCGACGCCCGTTTCTCGCTGGTGGGGAGCACCACCCTCCTCCTCGACGGCGACAGGGGCCGCGTCCGTTTCAGGAACGGAGACTGGGTCGACCTGCCGCCCGACGTCCAGCCGAGTGAGATCGTGCTCCAACAACCGGGACCGACCGCCGACTGCGGTTGGCTCGGCGCCGACGACGACCTGTGGTGCGTCGGTCCCGACGGCGTCGACGAGTCGGTCACGATCCCGGGGCTCGGCATCGACGGAGCGGATTGGCTCGCGATCGCAGGCGACGCGGCTGCGCTCATCCGTCGCAGTCCGGCCGAGATCGTCCGCATCGACTGGCGCAGCGGGACGATCTTCGAAGATCAGGTGGCCAGCGTGCCGCCGCGTAGCGAGCTCGCGGTCGCGGCGTCCGTCGACCTGATCTGGGTCGACCAGACCGACGGCCGGCTGGTGTGGGCGATCCACCCGTGGGGGATCAGTGCGATCCAGAAGGACGATCGGTCCAGCCCGTTGCTCGGCGAGTCGGGAGAACTGCTCGACGACGGCAGCGGCGGCAAGCCACCGACTGCGCTCGGCAACGACGAGACGGTCGCGACGATCGACCGCGAACCCGACGACAACGGCATCGACGATCCACCGGTCGCGGTCGATGACCCGGTGACAGCTCGAACCGGCGCCTCGGTGTCGATCGCCGTCACCGCGAACGACTACGACCCCGACGGCGAGGCCGTCGTGCTGTTCGCGGTCGACGACCCGTCGCACGGGACCGTCGAGATCGCCACGGCCTCGACGGTCGTCTATCGACCCGATCCCGGCTACGTCGGCATCGACCAGTTCGACTACACCATCGTTGATGGTGACGGTACCGAGGCCACCGCGCTGGTGACGCTCGATCTGCTCCCGACCGATGCGACGAACCAGGCGCCGATCGGTGCACCCGACGTCAGCGAGACCGGACCCGACGTCCCGGTCGTCGTCGATGTGCTGCTCAACGACATCGACCCCGAGCGAGACTCGTTGCGGATCGACTCGTTCACCCCGCCCGACGTCGGCGGCAGGGTCACCGAGACCGTCGGACCGTCCGGACTTCCGGCGTTGCGGTACGAGCCGCCGTCGTCGGCCTCGGGGACCGCATCGTTCACGTATCGCCCCGTCGATGCCCTCGGTGCCGTCGGTGAGGCGGTGCCCGTGCGGATCGAGATCGCCCAGCCGTCCGACGAGAACCGTCCACCGATCGTCCGACCCGATGCGGTACGGCTGCGACGCGACATCCCGACCCAACTCGCCGTCCTCGCCAACGACCGCGATCCCGACGGCGATCGTCTGGTGCTCGGTCTCGTCGAACCGCTCCCGCCGGGGCTCGAGGTCAGTGTCGAGGGCAACGAACTGGTGATCATCGCACGCGCCGGTGCGGCGAGCCTCGTCCCGTTCGCCTACACCGTCGACGACGGGCGCGGCAACGAGGTGGTCGGGTCCGTGCTCGTCGCCGTCATCGCCGACATCGAACCCAACCGCCCCCCGATCGCGAACACCGACACGGCGACCGCCGTGGTGGGTACGGCACACCTCATCGACGTGCTCGCCAACGACAGCGATCCCGACGGCGATCCGCTGATCCTCATCAGTGTCGGACGTTCGGCAGAGTCGGCCGGGACCGGTGCACTTCGGGTTCAGGGTGATCTCGTGCAGTACACGCCGGCACCCATCGGTGACACCGACGAGGCCGTGCTCGATCGGTTCACGTACGAGATCAGCGACGGCAACGGGCACCAGGTGACGGGTGAGGTCAATGTCCGCGTGCTCCCCGAACGGATCGGTGCGCCGCCGTTCGCAAAGGATGATGCGGCGACGACCGAGGTCGACGTACCGGTCACCCTCGACGTCCTGCGCAACGACGGCGATCCCTCGGGCGAACGACCGACGCTCGCCGGTTCGCCGGGGTGTGCAGGTGGAGGCGTCGCCGTGGCGACCGCCGACTTGCGGGTGAGGTTCACGCCGCCGGCCGGTCTCTCGGGTGTGTTCAGCTGCACCTATCAGGTGACGAACAGCCAAGGACTCCGTGCCGGCGCGCGGATCGTCATCAACGTGCGCGAGCCCGCCGTCGTCAACCTGCCTCCGGTGGTCGTCGACGAGGAGCGCACCGTCGTGGTCGGCGGCACGCTCGTCGTCGATCTGCTGCAGAACGATTTCGATCCCGACGGCGAGAAGTCCGAGCTCCGCGTGCTGTCGTCGACGACGCCGACGGCCGGCACGGCCACCCGTGACGGCAGCGTCATCACCTATGTCGCCGGGCCGGTTCCGCTCCCCGTCGTCATCACCTACCAGGTGGGCGACGCACGTGCGGGCGTCACGAGCGGCCGGTTGTTGATCCGGATCGTCGAGCCCGAGCTGGTGCCGCCTCAGACGGTCGACGATCGGCGGAGCATCGTCGGACCGGGCGTGCCGACCCCCATCGACGTGGTCGCGAACGACACCGATCCCGACGGTGATCGTTCGGCGCTGGAGATCGTCGCGGCGTCGGTCATCGCCGGCGACGGCACGATCCAGGTCGGGCCGCGCACGATCACCTTCGAGCCGGAGCCCGACTTCGTCGGTGACCTGGTCGTCGTGTACACGATCGTCGACGCCGATCAGCTCACCGCCGACGGCCGCGCGATCCTGACGGTGTTCGAGGCGCCGAACCAGCCGCCGGAGGCCGGGGACGACGCGGCTCAGGTGATCAACGGGGGCAGTGTCACCGTTGCGATCTCGCTCAACGATTCGGACCCCGACGGGGATCCGCTCACGACCACGATCGTCAGTGGGCCCGACCCGGCCCTCGGCTCGGCGCGACTCGACGGGCAGAACCTGATCTTCGACGCCGTTCCGGGTGCGAACGGGCAGGCACTCATCACCTATCGCGTCGACGACGGTGAAGCCACCGACGACGCCGTGGTCCGGGTCGTGGTGCTGCCGTGCTCAGTGGCGCCACCCGAAGCCCCCGATGTCTTCCTCCAGACCGGTTACCGCCAACCGATCGCGATCGATCTCACCACGGTGGCGCGCAACGGTGAGATCGTCGAGGTCGGGGCACCGCTCTCCGCGCCGGTCGGCGTGTACACCCCGCCCGCAGGGGAGAACGGAAACGTCGTCTTCAACTACGTGGTCCGCAACACGTGCCGCATCCAGGACGTCGGCACGGTCGTCATCGACGTCAATCAGGATCCGGTCGGGGCCCCCTATTCGGTGGCGATCGGACGCCGCGATCCCGTCATCATTCCCGTGACGGCACTCGCCTCCGACGCCGAACCCCTCCGGATCGCGTCGTTGGAGGGTGCGCCGACCTGGGTCAGCGCCGTCGATGCCGGCCGCTCCATTCTCGTGGATCCGGCCGGACGGACGGGTCGCGCCGACTTCGTTGCGGTCATCGTCGACCCGGGTGGACTCGAGGTGCGGGTTCCGGTGGCGATCGAGTTGATCAACCGGGCGCCGATCGCGAACCCCGACGAGGTCCAGGTCGCCCAAGGGGTGCTCGTCGTCGATGTGGTTGCCAACGACACCGATCCGGACGGTGACGCGATCTCGCTGGCCTCGGTCCCGGAGACGTTCAGGTTCAGTGGCGGGATCGTGGGCACGATCGAGCGGATCGATGCCGGTCGTCTCCGACTCGACACCAAGGGTGGCAGCGGCGTGGCCACGTTCTCGTACACGATCGTCGATGCCGCCGGGTTGTCGTCGGCCGCTGCGACCGTCACCGTGATCGCCAACGGACCCCCGAGCGCGCCCCAGGTCGAGGTCACGGTTCGCGCCGGGACGACGGTCGACGTACCGATCCCGGCGACCGATCCCGAGATCGACCCGCTGACGTTGGTGATCCTCGACGATCCGACCCCGCTGTCGATCTCGATCTCCGGGCTCGTGGTGACGATCACTGCCCCGCTCGTAGCGCCCGGTGACATCGGGCGAACCATCGAACTGACGTACTCGGTGACCGACCCGGCCGGCGCCAGCGCCTCCAACCTGCTGCTGGTCACGATCGGGCAGCCCCTGCCGACGACCACGACCACGACCACCACCACCACCACCACCGTGCCGCCCACGACGACCACGACCACCACCACGACCACCACGACCACGACGACGTCCACCCCCCCGACGACCACCCCCTCGACGAACCCGCTGGTCCCGCCGGTCACCACCACGCCGCAGATCTGACGCCGCAGATCTGACGCCGCAGATCTGACGGCGCAGAACCGGCGATCAGAACCGACGGGGCGGATCGGACGGAGCGGATCCGCCGCAATCGATCCGGCGCCGTCGACCCGAACGTCGAATCCGACGGGGCTCAGCTCCGGGGGCGGATCTCGAGGTCGTGATCGGCGGCCGTCAGGCAGCGTCCGGTGTCGCAGTCGAACTTCCAACCGTGCAGGGTGCAGACCAGGACGTCGCCGCGTCCGGTCGCCGGATTCGCGGACTCGATCTCGCCGAACACCGAGAGGTCGGCATTGCGATGCGGACACCGCCGCTGCACCACGTAGTCGCCGAGCACGATCTCGGGCTCGATCTCGGTCGGTGGGTCGAGCTTGCGAACCGCTTCGGCCTCGGTGCGCCGCATGCGTTCGACCGACAGCGACTTGAAGAAGTTGTAGAGGTACTCGTTGAAGTCACCGTCGCGCCAACCCGTCCATCGGCACGAGAGGAACAGCGAGTTCGACCAGTCGACCGCCCGTTGTGCGGTGACCGTCTCGACGAGTTCACGAGGGATGTCGAAGCGGAACGAATACGGCTCGCCGTCGTAGGCCCGCACCTCGGCGTTCGGGAAGTCGATGATCAACTCGAGCTCACCGGCGCGGAAAAGGCAGTTCGCGCCCACGGCCTGCCGCATCGTGGGTGCCATCCGCAACAACGGTTCCCACCAGGCCTTGAGTGTTGCGAGCAGATCGGTCGATGGCGGATTCCAGCTCGACCGCAAGTCGTCGAGCCAAGGGCGCCAGTCGGCCTGGTACCGACGCAGATAGTTCTCCTTGTCGTCGAAGATCGCCGCCACCTCGTCGTCCGGGATCGGGTGGGTGACGGTGATGTCGGAGGGGGTGATCTCGATCGTGGTGCCCGGGATCGCCAGGACGCCGCAGCGACCGGCCGCGGCGAGTCGGTCGATGAACGCGCGCTGATCGGGGAAGATCGACAGTTCGTCGCCTCGGATCACGTTCAGATGGAACAGGTCGTCATCGAGGAACGCCGGTGGACCAGCGCTCGGGACCACGGCGCGAGCGTTCACGCGATCGACGTACCTCATCGCCCGCGTGAACTGGCTGTCGACCTTGGCATCGACGAGGCGGCGCATCTCGTCGGAGGGGATCTCGTACACCATCGGATACCAGATCGCTCCCGAGTACTGCAGCCAGTGCAGGTCGACCGGCCCGTGCGAGCGGAGAGCCTCGAGGTCGCTCGTGCGACAATCGTTCTGGTTGACGAGGCGGGATGTTCCGTCGGAGACGACCATCGCCGAGTCGCCGCCCGGGCCGTCGGTGATCGAGACCTCGGTGTGGATCGCGACGGTGAGCCCGGGGGCGAGTTCCATCTCCTCGCCGTCGACCGTTCGGATGAAGTCGGTGAACCCGAGTCGGGCGAGGGTCCGCTGCTGTTCCTTGGTCGGGTAGCCGGGAAGCAGGATCGGGATGTCGCGGCGGAGGTGTTCGCGGAGCCAGGGCTCGTCGTGGTGGTCGGCGTGGAGGTGGGTGACGTAGAGGTAGTCGGCGTGTTCGATCCGTTCGAGCAGATCGTCGTCCAGGTGATCGTTGCGGGGAAAGACGAACCACGACCCGAAGAAGGCCGGCAGGAACCACGGGTCGCAGAGGATCGAACCGACATCGGTCTCCACCAGGATTCCGGCATGTCCGATCGACGTCGCACGCATGCCCGGTGAGGGTATCGGGGGACGGTATCGGGGCAGACCTGACCGACCCAGGGACTTCGGTCACCGACCAGTCATCTGCTCCGGCACGACGAACGGACGAGCCGGGTGGTGAACGACCGCTCAGGCCACGGGCGGATCGGTGTACTGCTGACCCGCCCGCGACACGTGCTCGGTCCACTGGGTGCCATCCCAGTACCGCAGCTCGAAACGAGACGATGGGTCGGCGTACCACCCCGCCGGTGCGGCTGCGCTCGCAGCCGCAGTGGTCGCAGCCGTCGTTGCGCTGGTGGTGGCCGATTCGGCAGCGGTCGCCGGCTCGGACGCCGGCTCGGCAGCGGGTTCGGCCGCGGCCACCGAGTCAGGAGCTGTCGTGGCCGCCGGTTGCGGCGTGACGTCGGGCAAGGTGGGCTCGGCCGCTGCGACGTCGGCCGCCGGCTCGGAGGCAGCGATGTCGTTGACGAGCTCTTCGATGCTCGGTTCGGCGGTGGCGCCCCAGCCGTTCGCGCCGGCCGGGGCACCCGACGACTCCGGGACGAGCTCGGTGGCTTCGTGGGTCGCCGGTGCGGCAACCGGTTCGACGGGCTCGGGCGAGACCTCCGGCTCGGCGACGGCGGCCAGAGCGACGGTCAGCTCGCTGGGTTCGGGTTCCGCCTGGGCCTCGGGCATCGGTTCGAGTTCGGGTTCGGGTTCCGCCTGGGCCTCGGGCATCGGTTCGGGTTCGGGTTCCGCCTGGGCCTCGGGCACTGGCTCGGGCTCGGGTTCCGCCTGGGCCTCGGGCACTGGCTCGGGTTCGGGTTCCGCCTGGGCCTCGGGCTCCGGTTCGGGTTCCGCCTCGGGCGAGGTCTCGGGTTCGGTGTGGCCGGCGTCGGCAGGCGCATCGACGCCATCGTGGGCCGTCGGCCGATCGACATCGTGCTCGGTCTCCGACTCACCCACGACATCGCGACTCAGGTACGCCGTGATCGTGCTGCCTGCGGGCACGATCGCGACGACACTCCACCCGTCGCGGGCTTGCTCGGTGAGTCGGCCGGTCAATGCCCCGGCCTCATATGACGAGACGCTGATCGAGGAGAATTCCTGCATGCTCGAACCATACAGCAGCAACCGGGCCACCGGCTGGCCCGATCCGACACGAGTCGCCGTCGGCCACCGCGTGCGTGAGGTGCCGTCGCGATCGCCTCGACCCGCCCCATACTGATCGGGTGGTCCGGACCATGGAGACCCTCACCTCGGTGCTGTCGATCGTCGCGGCGGCCGGCGCCGTCCTCGTCGTGATCGCCCGGCTGCTGGCCGCCCGTTCGCCGACTGCGGCCGATCTGGGGGCGCGCGTCGTCGCGTTTCGGGCGCCCCTCACGCTCGCCGTGGCCGGCGTCGCTTCCCTCGGCAGCCTGTACTTCTCCGAGGTCGCCGACTACGTGCCATGCCGACTCTGCTGGTTCCAGCGCATCGCGATGTACCCGATCGCAGTCGTCGCCCTGGTGGCCCTGATCCGTCGCGACGCCACGGCGCGCTGGTACTTCTTGCCGATGGCCATCGTCGGGGCGGGCATCTCGACATATCACTACCTCATCGAATGGGGCGTACTCGACGACAGCGATTCGTGTGCGCTCTTCGGGCCGGCGTGCGCCGACGTCTGGTTCCGGTCGTTCGGATTCGTGACGCTTGCGTTCATGGCGCTGGCCGGATTCGTCGCCATCATCGTGTTCAACACCGTCTCGTTCGAGGCGGTCTCAACCTCTGTCTCAACCTCTGTCTCAACCTCTGTCTCAACCTCTGTCTCAACCTCTGTCTCAACCTCTGAGGAGATCTCGTGAACCGTTCCCCCCGCCTCATGGTGCTCGGCCTCGTCGCTGCGATCCTCGTGACCGCCTGTGGCTCCGACGACGAGCCGGTCGCAGCCCCCGCCGACGAGCAGGCCGCCGACGAGCAACCGGCCGCCGAGCCGTCGACCGCTGGTGAACCCGCACCCACCGGAGACGGGGCGAGTGCCACCATCGCGCCGGACGTTCCCGAGGAGTTCCTCCCGGCGATCGGGCCGGTCGAGGTGCTCGGTGATGTCCTTCCGTTCCTCGACACCGCCGACGTGGCCACCGATCCTGCTGTGGGGATGCCGGCCCCGGTGTTGATCGGCGAGGCGTATGACGGGTCGACGGTGCGAATCGACGCCACCGCGTCGGGCCCGACGATGGTCGTCTTCCTCGCTCACTGGTGTCCTCACTGCAACGACGAGATCCCCCGCATCAACAGTCTGCGCGACGAGGCCCGCTTCCCAGACGATCTCAACATCGTCGCAGTCGCCACGGCGTCCAGCCCGCAACGCCCGAACTTCCCGCCCGGCCCATGGCTCGACGACATGGACTGGACCTACTCGGCGATGGCCGACGGCATCGACACCGTTCGCGAGACCTTCATCGCAGCCGAGGCGTTCGGAGTCAGCGGATTTCCGTTCGTCACACTGATCGACGGCAACGGCGACGTTGCCGCGCGGTGGAGCGGCGAAACCGACCCGGACCAGTTCATCACCCGGATCGACCAGTACCTCGGTCTGGGCTGAACCACCAGCTCACCGTCACCGAGCGTTGTCCGGGCCGGCGGCTTCGATCGCCGCCATACCCCGGCCCACGACCGGGAGCAGCAACGGGACGGCGGCGAACGTGTACATCGCCGCCGTCAGACCAGCGGCGTCGGCGACGAGTCCGATCGCGAACACCGCGATCAGACCGACGGCTTCGAGGATCTCGACGATCAACCGGGTGCGCCCTTCGCGGCCCGGGTTGGCTCGCAGCACGAGCGCTTGCTCGCCGAGCCAGAGCGCGCCGAGCAGCAGCGAATGGCCGATGCCGACCGGAACCAAGACCCAGCCTGGGCCCATCGCCGCAATCACCATCAGGGCGCTCATGCCCAGACCAGTCACGGTCATCAATGCCGACAGCGGCGTCCGCGCTACTACGGGCGGGACGATGGTGAACGCCACGATCCCGCCGGCCACGAACGCGGCGCCGAGCGCGGCCGCGTGTGCTCCCGACCAACCGAGCACCGCTTCGGCGAACGCCAGGACGGTCGCGAGGTACGCCTCGTCGAGGGGCATCGCCGCGAACGCGCCGAGTCCGATCAGCCACACCAGACGCTGACGACGGATCGGGACCGACGCCGTGCCGGACGCGTCGTCGGTCCGCTGCTCCATCACGGGTCCGGGGAATCGAGTCGCGGCGAGCGCGGATGCGTAGATGACCACGAGGATCGCCGCACCGACGAACACGACGCGCCAGTCGACGCCACCGGCCCGCAGTCCGACGAGAGCCAGCGGCGCGATCAGGTCACCGGCGACGGCTAGGAGGTTGGCGCGCGCCAGAACACGTTCGAGTTCGTGGTCCACACCGGCTGCGGCGAGGAGGTTCGCGATGGCGATCTCGCCGCCGTGCACCAGACCGGTGGAGCCGACCGCGATCAACCCGGTGCCGGCCAACATCATCCAGCCGTCGGACGCGAGACCGATGACCACGAGTGCGAGCGCGGTCACGATCGCACCGCCCACGGTGACCGGCTTGCGGCTGCGCCCGTCGGTCGCCGCCACCGCGAGATTGCCGAGCACTCCGCCGACGCCGTAGGTGATGAACATCGCCGCCGCGGTCGAGTAGCCGATGTCGAGATCGGCACGGAAGTCCTCGACCGATGCCGGCGCCAGAAAGCCGGTCGATTCGTCGACGAAGCGGACCGCCAGCAGGACGATCAGTGTCGTGCGGATGGATCTGGACAGGGCCGCGAGTCAATGCCAGTGCATGCGATCCACCGTAGTCGTCGTCGGCCGGGCGCGGAGCCGGTGAGCCGCCGGGTGTCGGTGCCCGACGGCGTCCTGGCTCGTCTCGAATCGTGATCGGAACCCGTCAGGTGGGGATCGACCGACCGAGGTGTTCGGCGGTGGCGAGGATGTCGCGCAGCGGTCGGCCGAGTGCGGCCGCGGCAGCGAGCGCGTCATCGTGTTCGACCTTCACCCGAGCGTTGCCGACCTTCACCCGGATCGTGTGTCCCTCGACCTCGACCACGTGCTCGGAGCGACGCTGTGGCCAACGCTGCACGGCGGTCGCACGTACTCCCAGGGTGCCCGTCTCCGCGATCAGGGCGCCTCGGACCGAGGTGAAGGTCGCGTCGTCGCAGAGCGCGTGCACCGTGTGAGCCGGACGACCCTTCTTCATCACGATCGGGCTCGCCCACGCGTCGTGGGCGCCCGCCGCGATGAGGACCCCGATCGTGTGCGCCAGGACCTCGCCGGTGACGTCGTCGACGTTCGCCTCGAGCAGATGACACGGTCGCCCGTCGGCCGCCGTCGAGGCGGTGTCGGGCGCGTCTCCGACCACGGCCTGCACGACGTTCGGACGGCCCTCCGGGTCGGCGGTTCCCGCACCGAACCCGGTGGCATGGACCGTCATCGACGGTGGTGGTCCGCACCGGTCGCCGAGCACGGTCATCAGGGCGACGCCCGTCGGCGTCGACAGCTCCATCGTCGTGTCCACCCCTACGATGCCGGCTGCGGCGCGCTCGAGCAGTCGAGCGACGGCGGGCACTGGGTTGGGAAGGCGCCCGTGGGCGGTGTCGACGATTCCGTAGCCGACGGCGATCGGCGAGTACGTGATGCGATCGACGCCGAGGTCGTGGAGCGCGGCACAGACACCGACGACGTCGAGAATCGAATCGAGGGCACCGACCTCGTGCAACTCGACGGCGGCCGGGTCGACACCGTGGATCGCTCCTTCGACCTCGGCCAGCGCTAGGTAGACGGCGATCGCGTCGTCACGAACCCTGGCCGGCAGATCGGCGGCTTCGATCAGCGCCACCACCTCCGAGGCGGGTCGGTGGGGATGTCCGGGTTCGTGTTCGCCGTGAACGTCGTGATCGCCCTCGTCGTGATCGCCCTCGTCGGGATGGTCGTGATCGTCGTGGACGTCGACCACGAGGTTCGTCCAGAGGGCCGAGACACCGCACCGCTGGACGCGCTCCCAAGTGGCGGCGTAGCCGTCGACACCGAGCGCCGCCCACGCGTCGATCACGGCCAGGCGATCCGCGCCAGCGTCGATGAGGGCGGCGAGTGCCATGTCACCCGCGACACCCGCGCAGCAGTTGAACCAGACCGCCCGGGTCATCTACGCAGCATCCTGGCGATCGCGCTCGCCGCACCGAACCCGTTGTCGATCCCGACCACGGTGACGCCGCTGGCACACGACGCCTGCATCGCGAGCAGCGCCGTGACCCCGTCGAGCCCGGACCCGTATCCGACCGAGGTCGGCACGGCGACGACCGGGCAGGCCGTGAGACCACCGATCACGCTGGCGAGTGCGCCCTCCATGCCGGCCACCACGATGATCGCGTCGGCGGTGGTCACCCGATCGAGGTGGGCGAGCAAGCGATGGAGCCCGGCGACCCCGACGTCGTGGAGTCGTTCGGTGTGACGACCGTACGCGGCGAGGGTGATGGCCGCCTCGTCGGCCACGGGGGTGTCCGCGGTGCCGGCAGTGACGACCAGCACCCGGACGTCGACCCGGGGTTCGGGTCGCCGCCAGAGGAGGCAGCCTCCCAGCTGTTCGGCGGGGCCGTGCTCGGCGAGCACCGCCTTGGCCTGATCGGTGGACGCGCGCGTCAACAACACCGGTCCGGTGCCGTGGTCGAGCAGTTCACCGATGATCCGAACGCACTGCTCGGCGCTCTTGCCCGGGCCGTAGACGGCTTCGGGCACACCTTGGCGAAGCGCCCGGTGATGATCGACGAGGGCCTCGCCGACGTCGGCGAACGGGAGACGGCGCAGCTGGGCCACGGCGTCATCGGCGGCCGTCGCCCCGGTCCGGATCGACTCGATCAGCGCTCGTAGGGCGTCTTCGTCCATCGCCCGCCATCGTGGCAGACGCCGGACGCGAACGCCGCACGGCGCCCGGCCCGTCGCGAGCTCGAAGGGTCGACCAGGCCCCGCATGTCTAACCTCATGGTCATGAGCAATCCGAGCGCTGCCCCCGCCATCGAACGCGACACCCGCGTCGCGTTCTTCGGGCCGTTCGGCACGTTCACCGAGCAGGCGCTCCGCACTCAGTCCGACCTCGCCAGCGGCGAGCTGGTCGCCTACCGCACCGTGCCCGATGTGCTCGACGCGGTCACGGCCGGCGACGTCGACTACGGCTTCGTACCGATCGAGAACTCGATCGAGGGCATGGTCAACTTCACCCTCGATGCGCTCGCATTCGATCACGATCTCGTGATCGCTCGTGAGGTGGTGCTCGACATCCACCTGTGTCTCGCCGCCCGACCCGGGGTGGAGCTGGCGGCGATCAAGGAGGTCCTGTCGATCCCGGTCGCGACGGCCCAGTGTCATCGCTATCTCCGCGAGCATCTGGGCGACGCCGACATCCGAAACGCCGCCTCGACCGCGGGTGCTGCCCAGGTCGTGAGCGATGATCCTTCGCCGCATCTCGCCGCGATAGCGCCGCGGGTCGCCGCAGAGCGATACGGCCTGGACGTGCTCGCCGAGAACATCGAGGACCACGACGGCAACCAGACGCGGTTCGTGGTCGTCGCACGGTCCGGGGTGCCGGCTCCGACCGGTCACGATCGCACCGCACTCGTCGTCTATCAGCGTGCCGACGAGCCCGGCAGCCTGATCTCGATCCTGCAGGAATTCGCGGCACGGCGAATCAACCTGTCGAACCTGATCTCGCGGCCGACCAAGCATGGTGGGCTCGGCGACTACTGCTTCATCCTGTTCGCGGAGGGTCATGTCGCCGACGATCTGCTCGCCGACGCGATGCGTGCCCTGCACACGAAGCAGGGAGCGGTGAAGTTCTTCGGTTCGTGGCCGCGGGCCGACGATCAGGCACACGACGCCCGTGCACACGCCGATGAACGGTGGCGCGCCGCCGACGACTGGATCGAGGCCCTGCGCGCCGACGTCGCCGAGCACTGATCGGCCACGACCACACGCGGATACCTGATTCGGGTCTGCCTGATCGAGGCCCTGCGCGCCGACGTCGCCGAGCACTGATCGGCCACGACCACACGCGGATACCTGATTCGGGTCTGCCTGGTGGTCGAGTGCGGGCTGTCCGCCGGTGGGGTAGCGGTGGGGCGGGCACGCGGTTCCGGCTAGGGGAGCGCGTACAGACCGATCGGATCGGGCACGGCGCCGATCCGCTCGGGGATCGGACACGGATCCGGTATCGACCGCCCGGTCGTCCATGGTTGCGGGCACGGACGATGCTCGACCGCAGCGATCCAGCGCGCGATGAAGTCGGCGAGCGCATAGGCACCGCTGACCGAGACGTGGGTGCCGTCGTGGAACCACTCCTGGCGAGGGCTGCTGTACGCCCGCCAATCCGCGAGTCGAACGTCGGCGTACCGGGGGAGCTGCACCAGTCGGTAGAGGTCGGCGTTGTTCTCCTGGTAGGCCCGCCGCGCGTTGCTGCGGGGGACATCGTCGTTGTAGCTCATCCAGACGATCGTGTGCGCTCCTGCGGCGCGGGCGGTACGGACCACGGCGTCGAACTCGGCCGGGAAGTCGCTGAACCAATCGTTGTATCCGGTCTTGACGACGACGATGTCGAGTGGGCCCGGCGTCGTGGCGATCGCCTCGACAGCCGTGTTCGGCACCAGCCCGGTCGTGTTGCTCAGGCACGACGGGCGGAGCAGTCGACGGCACGACGCGCCGTCGACGATGGCGTCGAACCCGACCAGTGCCGTTTGCGCCGACGTGTAGACGTGGAGACCGGCGAGCGTCGAGTCGCCGACGATCAGGACCCGCGATCGACCAGGCCGGTTGGGCCCAGCCGCCACCGTCGTCTCGACCGGTCGGCCGGTGAAGTAGCCGGTGACGTCGACGACGAGGTCGACGCCCGCTTTCGCGTAGTACGCCAGCCCGCGGGAGCTGATCTGGGTGATCGCGAGGTTCGCCACCGTGTGATCGTGGAACGACGGATTGATCGTTGCGGTGTCCGGCCGGGGCGTGCCCGCCGGAAATGCGGTGACGAAACCGCGTCGATCGCTCCGGGTGACCGCCACATTCGTCACCACTGCTGCGGCGTCCGGAAACGGGGTATCGATCTCGATCGTTCCCTCGGACCAGATGCGCGGCCGCTGCACGCGCGTGTCGTGCAGGCGTTCCGGACCGACCGGCACGAACAGGCCATCGTCGCTCGGCGATGCCGATGGGCCGGTGAACCATCCGACGAGATCGACGACGAGGTTGCCACCGCTCTGGGAACGGATCGTGACCCCCGCGCTGGAGACGGGCACGATCGTTGCGTTGGACACGACCTGTCCCGAACCGTTCACCGTCATGAACGCCGTCGTCTGCCGCGGTGCGCCGGCGGGCCGGGCGGCCAGGTGGCCGGGCTCCTCGACCCCAACGCTCGCGACGTTCACGACGACGGCCGTGGCATCGGCCGCGACGCCGGACGGAAGCGGCAGCGTGAGCTCGCCGCCGCGCCGGAGCGGTCCGCTCGACGGACCGGGCCGTCGGGTGTCGAGGAGTCGACGCGATGCGACCGCAACGTAGCGCCCTGAGGTGGCTTCGATCGCCGGTACGAACGCACCGGTCACGTCGACGATCAGCTCGCCGGCGACGAGTTGGAACAGCTCGATCGTGCCGTCGGAGCCGACGGGAACGATCGCCGTGTTCGACACATTGCGGTCGATGCGCGTATTGAGCGTCGCTGCGAGCGGACGGGAGGTGCCGCCGGGAAAGGCCGTCACATAGCCGGGCGCCGCGGTCGCGGTCGCGGTGACGGTCACGGCGACCGCGGTGACGTCGTCCGGGACCGACGCATGGCCGGCGACGTCGATCGAGATCGTGCCGGCCGAGCGCGGTGTGCACCCGCATGGAGTGGTGCGCGTGTCGGCGACCCGGAGGGGTCCAACCGGGACGTACGCGGCCGTCGCTGCGGCGGCGCTCGCCGTGTCGATCGGTGTCGTCGGCCCGTCGGCGGCGACGCCCCAGACGATCATCGTCGCAGCCACCAGAGCGGCGGAGCTGCGTCGCTGCTGTCGTAGCCTCTGTCGCATGTCGGAATCCCCCGTGACCGTCGTGACCGGTGCCAACTCTGGCATCGGTCGCGCCACCGCTCTCCATCTCGCCGAATCGGGCCACACCGTATACGGCACCGTGCGCTCGGTCACACGGGCGGGCAAGCTGATCGCAGCCGCCGAGGAGCGGGGCGTGGGCGTCGAACTGGTCGAGCTCGACATCGCCTCCGACGCATCGGTGCGCGACGGGTTCGATGCGATCGTCGCACGAGCGGGGCGCATCGACCACCTTGTGAACAACGCTGGCGTCGGCGGGAACGGCGTTGTCGAGGAGACGACCTCGGATCGGTTCCTCGAGGTGATGAACGTCGACCTCTGCGGTGCGGTGCGGTGTACGCAGGCCGTGCTCCCCGAGATGCGCGAGCGCGGGAGCGGCACGATCGTCAACGTGACCTCGATCGCCGGCCGACTGGCGGCGATCGCCCAGGCTCCCTACGTCGCCGCGAAGTGGGCGCTCGAGGGCATCAGCGAGCAGCTCGCACACGAGGTGGCATCCTTCGGCGTGCGCGTTGCGATCATCGAGCCGGGCGTGACGAAGTCGTCGATCTTCGGCAAGAACACCGATGCCCGGAACGACACTGGGGCCTACGGGCCGCAATACGAGCGGATGCTGCAGATGTACGCCGCCGGCTACGTGCACGCGAGCGACGCCGTCGAGGTCGCAGAGGTCATCCGCCACGCCATCGAGACCGACGAGCCGAGGCTGCGCTACCCGGTGAGCTGGGGCGGTCAGAGCATCGTCGACGGTCGCGGCCGAATGACCGACGAGGAGTGGGTGGCGCTCGGTCGGGTCGAGTCGCTCGGTGACTACATCGAGGCGTTCCGGAACGCGTTCGGCGTCGACATCTCGACGTGACGGCCGGAGGGTTCAGGTCGACTCGTCGGCCTGCCGACCGTCCGAGGTCTGGGATGGCTCACGGTCGATCGAACGGGCGACGTGCGTGACGGAGCTGGGTACGGCGGGCCGCAGCTGGGCGGCTGCCGAACGGATGGTGAGCCAGGCGACGGCCGTGATGACGATGACTCCGCCCGTGAGGGTGGCGGCGGTCGGGGCTTCGCCGGGCCAGATCCACACCCACAGCGGTGCCAGCACGACCTCGGTCATGATGAGGAGCGGGACTCGTGCCGCGGGGACGGAACGATGCCCGAGGTTGAACAAAGGCAGACCGATGCCGAGCGCCAGACCACCCGAGATCGAGGCCATCAACGCGTCGTGCCAGCTGACCGAGAGACCACGATCGGTCGATGCCACGGTGGCGGCGACGACGGTCAAGATGACGGCGGCGATCAAGGTCGGGACGACCGGGTCGACACGTGACACCGACCGGGTGACGACGCTGTAGAGGCCGATCGTGATGGGGATCAGCCCGGCGATCAGCACACCGAGACCGGATCCGGTGTCGAGGCCGGCACCCACCATGATGACGACGCCGATCGACGTGACGACGATGGCGACGATGGTGGATCGGTCGACGGCCTCTCGCAGGACGACCCAACCCAGGAGCGCGGCGACCACCGGCGCAGCGGCGAGCAGGAACAATGTGGTCGCCGCCGAAGTGCGCGCCAGCGCGAGGATGTAGAGCATCGAGGTCGTGGCGAGGACCGTTCCGGCGAACCACGTGCGCCAGGTCGTCCCGGCGAAGACGACCGGCCGCCGGCTGCGCCGGGCCAGGATGAGCAACAACATCGCTGCGGTCGTCGACAGACCCCGGTAGGTGAGGAACTCGAAGTCGGTTGCCGATTGCACGCCTCGAAACGCGATCGCGGTGAAGCTGAACACGACGCCGGACGTCGCGACGAGCAGGGAACCCTGGCGTTCGGTGAGTTCCGCGTCGCCGACGAAGGCGCGGCCGACGGCGCGGATCACCCGTGCCTCGACCACGGGGTCGGCCGACGCATCCCACGGTTCCGACGGTCCACGGACACATCCTGGCACCGGCCCTCACGTCGAGAGCTGGTCGGGACGTCGTGATCCGTGTCGGTGGAACGCGAGTGATCCCGGACGAGCATGCCTCGTCTGATCGCCCGGGGTGGGCGAGTGCAGTCGACCGCGTAGATGTGCACCGTCGGTGGTCGAGCGATGTGGGTTCTTGGTGATCAGCTCGTTCGGTGATCCGATTCTCGGGTCAGCCGAACACGCTGGGCGCTTCGAATCCCGCCCGAACGATATCGCCGCTGTCGTCGGCGCGAGCGCACGTCATCGACGCACAGCAACGACGCACAGCAACGACTGGCCCGATCGAGAGGTGAGGAGCGTCCGAATCGTCAGTTCGCGCTGACGCCGGCCATCCGGCGAACGCATGCCCAGTCGCGCACCTCGTTCGCGTCGATCCCCAGCTTGAATCCGGGGCTCGGGTACTTGTCGGTGTGCTGGTGGATCTCCGCACCCAGTTCTTCGGCTTTCGCAGCGCCGTTCTTGCTGTAGTTGGGCAACCACAGCGCAGCCTTCGGATTCCGATCGCGCCACTCTCTGAAGACCTTCGGCATCTGGTTCGGGTTGATGTAGACGAACGCTGCCCGGCCGAGCAGCCGCTTGTGGTGGTCCCGAGCCTCGTCGATCTCATCCGCGTTGACCGGTCGATCGTATTGCTTCCACGGTTCGACATCGAGCTGGGTGAATGCGCCCTCACCCCAGAACGGTTCCATCAGGCGCGCGTAGTTCTCGACCTGCTGGCGAATCGTCGACTGCGAGACGATGAGGACGGTGTATCCGCCGTACAACGGATTGCGTTCCTTGATCTTCGGCATACGCGTCTCGAACCGTCGGTCGACCGCGGTGCCCTCATTGACCTTGTGCACGATCGGCACGTCCGGCACATCTGACCACTTGGTGATCGCATTGTGATGAGAGATGTCCAGCACATCGGCGCGCAGCGTCATACGGCACCGTAACCACTCACCGCGATGACGTCCAGGGCCGCCGCGGCGTCGACAGCGAAGGCCGTGTGAACCAGACGATGGCGTCGGAGGTCGGTGCATCGCTTCGACGCCGGTGTACGACCCCGGCTCGACGATGTCGCGATGTCGCGATGTCGCTCCAACCCGGAGTCGCTGGTCTGGGCCCACTGGCGGTGACCGTGTCGAATTGTGGACATCTGCCCATGCGCGTGCCGCCGACGCTGCTCGGTCACGCCGTCACTCCTCAGCCCGTCGGTGCAGCACGACGCCGCGACGTATCGCATCGACCACGACGGGGTCTCACGCCCGACGTTGTGACGCCCGTGCCGGACCCTGGGGACGCGTCTCCGCGATGCGCGCGAGCGCGACAGTGCGGACTCAGCACGAGCCCGGCGACCGGTTCGCTCCGGGACTATGCTCGCGGTACCAGCGTCCCATCCTGTGCGACGACACGGGGCGGAAGGGGGAAGATCATGGGCGGTCGCGTGGCTCGCCCGTGGTCGGTCCTCCCGGCCGTCGTCGTCGCTGCGATGGTCGTCGCGAGCCCGGTCGCCGGCCAAGGTGGCGATGAGGGCCCATCGGAAGAGCCCGCATCTGCACCGGACGCCCCCGATGGGCTCCGAGCGATACCTGCGCCGGCCGTCGGCGACGCCAACGTGGCCGAGGCACCGGACTCGCCGACCGACGTGGCGATTCGGATCGACCTCGTGCAGATTCTCGGCATCGACGAACGGCGCAGTCTCTTCGAGGTCGACGCGATCCTCACCGCGCAGTGGGTCGACAAGCGTGGTGTCGAGAGCTGCACATCGCGTCAGGTCCACCGGGGCGAGAACGCGGCCGAAGTGCTGAAGACGACGATATGGGCACCCACCTTCGTGATCGAGTTCGGGCGTGAACCGCGGTCGAAGAAGGCGCTCGAGGTGAGCGTGTCGTGCGATGGCAACGTGACCTACGAGGAGCGCTTCACCGCTGCCGTGACGCAGCGCTTCACCAATCTCAACGACTTCCCGTTCGACGACCACGTCATCCGGTTCAAGGTGGTGCCGTTCGGGCGCGAAGGCCGGGAATCCGTCAGATTCGGACCGCTCGTCCGCAGCGAGACCGATGAGGACCTTGCGGCGCAGAAGTTGGCCGACAAGTTCGAGGCCGAGGAGTGGAAGTTCGAGGTCGAGCCCGGAGAACCGGTACCGAGCCCGCCGTCGATCACGACCAGGATCCGGATCGATCGGGAGACCCGCTACTACTGGATGAACATCATCGCCCCGCTGGTGTTCATCGTGTCGATCTCGTGGATCGTCCTCTGGATGAAGCCGGTGCTCCATGAGCGTCTCGGTGTCTCGATCACCATCCTGTTGACGGTCGTCGCGTTCGACTTCCTCACCGGCGACAGCCTGCCGAAGCTCTCGTTCACGACCCGAATCGACCAGTTCTACAACCTCAGCTATCTCTTCGTCGGCCTCACGATCGCCGTCAGCTTCTTCGCGACCCGGCGCGGCGCTCACGCCGGTGGGGCCGACGATGCCGGCGGAGATGTCGGCGATGATGACCCGCATCGCCCCGGCTCGGTCGCCGTGAGCCAGGTCGACCACTGGTCGCGCCGCGCGATCCCACCCGCGTACCTCGTCGCGGTGGTGCTCGTCGTCTCGTTCGGCGTCGCGAGTCCCGGTCGCGGGGCGGCGCCACAGGAGCCCGCAGTTCCCGAAGACGCGCTGCGTGAGACATCCGACGATCGGCAGCGGCTGACCGTTGGCGCACCGGCACCTTCCCTCAGCATCGACGAGCCAAAGGATTTCGACGAGTTCGAGATCTGCGCCTCGGCCGACGAGACACGTTCGGTCCGCATGGAGCGCTCGGAGCGTGACCAATCGCTCGACCCGGTCCTCTATCTGTACACCCGCGACGATCGGTCGCCCGTGGCGTTCGACGACGACGGGGCCGGGGGTCTCGACAGTCAGCTCGTGTTGCCGCCGGGCGACGAATGCTTCGTGCTGGTCGCCCGTGACCTCTCCGACGAGGGGACCGGCAGCTACACGATGACGGTATCGATCGGAGAGCCTCCGAACTCCGGCGCCGACCTGACGGGCGAATTCGGTGATGTCGAGGCCGCCTTCGGCGTCACGTTCGACGAACTGCGGGCTGGGGCGACCGGTGTCGAGCCATCGACGCCAGCTGAACCGTTGATCGGCTCGATCGACGAACCGGGTCAGGAACGTGCGTACCGGGTGTGTTCGCAGGGCGATCCCGGCGGGTTCGTTCTGATGGAACGGGCTGCCGTTGTGATCGACGCCGCGATCGACCCGTTGTTGGTGCTCTACTCCGAGGACGGTTCGTTCGTGATGTCCGACGACGACGGAGGCCGCGACGTCGACAGTCTGCTCGCGTTGCCGCCAGGCGACGAGTGCTACGTGCTGGTCGCCGGCGATCGCTCGGAGCAGGTGACGGGCAAGTACAGCTTGACGGTCGGGCGGGGTGAGCCTCCGGTGTTCGACGACGGTCTGGCCGCGGACTTCGAGGACTTCGAGCAGCGGTTCGGCGTGTCGTTCGACGAACTGGTCGATGGAGCCGTCGTTCTCGGGTCGAACGCGACGTCGAGATCGTCGATCGAGGCGCCGGGCCGGGTGCAGTCGTATCGGTTGTGTTCCACCGGGCGCGACATCGCTTCGGTGACGATGGAGCGGGCACCTGCTTCGAACGACGGTGAGATCGATCCGATGTTGGTGCTCTACGCCGAGAACGGAACTTTCGTCGCCTACGACGACGACGGGGCGGGTGGTCTCGACAGTCAGCTGGTGTTGCCACCGGGCGACGGCTGCTACCTGCTGATCGCCGGCGACGTCGGCGGTGGGGGTTCGGGCGGGTACGTCCTCTCCACGCTCGCCGAGTGAGCCGAACCTTCGCTCTTCTCGTACGTGTCATCCGAGCGGGCGCTGGAGTCGAGCGAACGCGGTCACGGCCGCCTCACCACGACACTCCTTCGACCCAGGGCATGAGCGGTGCAGATGAGAGGTTCACGAATCGAGCCGCCATTCGGTCGCGGTGTCCGACCGAGTGTCCGTGACCGCGTGTCACCCAACCCCGGAGTCCGGCCATTGACCGTCGGCCGAGCCGATGGTTCACTTTGTCATGACACTGAACCCCGACCTTCCCGCCGCGGCCACCGAGGCTGCTGATCCGGCCGGGTTCCCCGGTGAGGCGAAGCTGGGCATGAAGGGCCCCATCGTGGTCGCCTGGCAGGAGGCGCTGATCCTCCACGGGATCATCGCCGACAACGAGGACAATCACGATGGCGACTATGGCGAAGGCATGGAGAAGGCGGTGCTGAGACTTCAGCGGTCGTGGGGCTGGTCGGATGCGGATGGCATCGCTGGAACCGGGACATGGAGGCGGTTGCAGTCCGACGGCGAGCACGAGGCGCCCGCTGATCCCTCGCCATCAACCGCAACTCCGCCGCCTTCGGGTGCCGACTTCGAGTACTAGTAGAAAGATCTCGCTCCGCACGACGCGTTGCCGTGGCGACCGACGCGGGAACGCCGGAGTTCTGCTGAAGTGAGGCGTGGGGGATTCGATGTCCGGAGGCGCGATACTCGATGTGACGATCGGGATGCTGCTGTTGTTCCTCGTCGCTTCGTTGGTCGCGTCAGCGATCGTGGAGGCGACCGGTGGATTTTTGCACCGACGCTCGAAGCATCTCTGGGACACGCTCGATCTGCTCCTCGGCAACACGTCGTCGGCAGACGGTGAGACCCAGTCGATCGTTGCCCAGATCTACTCCCAGCCGTTCATCACCGGGCTCGTGCGCCCGACAGACCGCCTCCGGTTCGACCCGGCCGTCGGCGACGCGACGCGGGCGCCGGCTGCACCGAAGAAGCTGCCCCAGCGAGCGAGAGCCCGCAAGAACATGCAGAACCTGCCGATGGGCGCGGGCGGCGAAGTCCCCGAGTCGGCGCTCCGGCGACGTTTCTACGGCCCGGTCGACATCCACGCCCGGGAGTTCACGAACGCACTGCTCTCCTGCCTGCGGCCTGCCGGTACGATCGACCGAGCTCGATCGGCGATCGCAGCGATCAGCGAGGCACTGCCCGATGAGACGACGGCCGACGTCGCGATCGCGAGCGTCGACCAGGCGCTCGCTGACCTTCGCGCGGCGGCCGACTCGCTCGGGTCGGGCGATCTCGCGGCGGCGGTCGATCGGGTCAACGATGCGGGAAATTCGATCCGAGCCGACGAGCTCGCGGCCGCCTTGCGTGACGCAGAAGGAGCGATCGCGTCGCTGGTCTCGGGTACGCCGACGACCGCCGACGTCGTGAAGATGCTGGAGGTGGTGCCGGGCGACCTTCGCGTCAAGCTGCTCGCGGTGGCACGAGACGTCGGCTCCGAGTTCACCGACATCCGGGCCGGCATCGAGGACTGGTACGACCGCAACATGGCGGCGTCGTCGTCGTGGTATCGCAAGCAGACCCGCTGGTTCCTGTTCCTCGCTGGTCTCGTCTTGGCGATCGGCCTCAACCTCGATGCCGTACACGCCGCCCCGACGCTCTACCAGGACGAGTCCGTGCGCGACGGCCTCGTCGCAGTGGCGGACGAGGTCAGCGCGATCGAGTGCGATCGCGGTTCGGCGCCACCGTCGACGAGCCCGGACGACCCGACGGTCGTGGAGGGTCAGGACGGCGTTGCGAGTCCGGCGGTGAAGTCCGAGATCGACCTCGACTGCTTCCGTGCCCAGCTGGGCGACAGTGTGGCGTTCCCCGTCGGGTGGGACGATGTCGACACATCGTTCGTGGGCTGGGTGCTCCGAGGGCTCGGATGGCTGTTCGTCGCCACGGCGGTCACCCTCGGAGCACCGTTCTGGTTCGACCTCCTGGGCCGCGCACTGGCCAGAAAGCATGGTCGGCCGGCGCAGTAGCCGCCCGTCGACGCTCGATTCCCAGTTCTCAGTCGCTCGATGCGACTGGGGTCGACGGCGACCCGACGGGTTCGGCCGGCGTGAGCACCTGGGCGCTGGCCCTGATTCCCGGGCACGTCTCGTGATAGCCGGTGCCGGAACCCACCAGCGCCTCCCATTCGGCGTCGCTGAGATTGCGCCCGACCAAGTCACACGCGACGGCCGTCCAGTTCGCGGGATCGAAGCTCCATCTGACGGCGCCACGCTCACCCGTCGACACCAGACCGAGCGTCCCATCGGTGACGGAGAAGGCGAGCCCGGTCACTGCGGCGCGTGGCCCGCGGAACGGTTGGCCGACTTCTGCCGCGGACTCGGCATCCCAGAAGTGGATCGACCCGTCCTCGTGACCCGACGCGATCACCGAACCATCCGGACTGATCGCGAGCGAGGTCGCACGCCCTTCGACAACGCCCGTCTCGTCGGTCAACCGACCCGATGGGAGGCGGAGGAACTGGAGTTGGCTCGATGTTCGTCCCAGGGAATCGAACGATGAGGCGGTGCCGATCAGCAGCTGACGGTCGGGCAGGGGAATGGCCGGCGATTCGTAGGAGAGGTCTGGGTTCGAGGAACCATCTTCGGTCGCCCAGAGCCGGCGGCCCGCGGCGACGAGCGAGCCGTCGGAGCTGAACATGATCTTCTCGGAAACGAAATCGAACCCGCTGTCGAGGCGCCTCAGCTCGCTGCCGCGTTCGACGTGCCAGATCACGATCGATTCATCAGACACCCACGCGAGCCACTGACCGGTCGGGTCGAACGAGATCGGAAACTCGTCGACCATGTCGTCCTGGCTGTCGCCCGGCCCGAGCACGCTGCTCGTCCCACGACCGGTGGTCGGGTCGATGGCCCACATGACGACCTTGTCGTCGACGAACGTCGCGACGCGAGACCCACCGTCGTTCACCGCCATCGCGGGCACGTTCCCGTACTCGTTGGTGCTGATCGGGATCGAGGAGTGCGCACCGGTCACCAGATCGACGACCCGAGCCGCTGTCGGTTCGTCCTCCGGCGCGGCGAAGACGACGGTGCTGCCGTCTGGGCTCAACGCGACCGCGTTGCCCTGGTACACCTCGCCCGCCGCCGGGTCGGCAGAAGCGTCCCAGACGAATGCGCCGTGTGGCGTGGGCGCGACGGCCAGGACCGCGCCATCTGGGGTGAACGCGGTGCCGGCCACGGCTCGGACCGGCGTTTCCACGTCGATCTCGAACGGTGCGAACGGTTCGGCGATCGGGCACGCATGCGCTGCGTCCCCCTGCGCAACCGCGGCCTGCGGGAGATCCCAGACGGTGAGCATCTGCGGACCGCGGGATGGGCCGATGCTCGCGGTCAGCCGTTGCCCGTCAGGGCTGAACGCAAGGAACGACACGGGCTCGTCGAGGGGGATCGGATCGGGCCAGAATGCAAGGGAATCAAGATCGAAGAACCAGATGCCCTCGACGACGCGCTGCCCGTCGGATCGACCGCCGAGGAGAGCCACCGTGCAGCCGTCGGGGGAGAACGCCGCGCCGAACCGACGTGCACTGTCCAGCCTGGCGATCTGGACCCCGGGATCGTCGACGGCGACCAGGTACTCAGCGCCTTCGCCGCCGATCACTGCCAGCTGGGCGTCCGGGCTCAGTCGGGCCTGATCGACGAAACCGTTTCCGGTGACGTCGTTGACGCGGTCTCCGGTGCTGGTGTCCCAGACCGTGGCGCCACTCACTTGGCTTGCCATCAGCCGAGCCCCATCCGCGCTGAGGGAGAGATTCTCGAACGCCCTGGCCTCGAACTCCGATGGCGCCAGATCGCGGTCTGTGACCGTCATGCTGCGAGCGCCACCTGCGGTATCCCACACCCAGACGGCTTCGCCGTCAGCACCCGTGACCGCCGCGACGACGGTGCCGTCGTCGTCGAGCGCGAGCTGGCGCAACTGTTCGCTGCTCACCGACCCGGCCGGAATCGCGTCGTCAAGCCGGAAGTCGGCGCGCAACTCCCCTGTTGCCGTGTCCCACAGTGCGATGAGCCCACCGGCGTCCGCGGTCGCGACGACACGTCCGTCTCCGCTGATCGCCGCTGCGCGGACTGCGTCCTCGTGGCCGGTCAGCACCCGGGCGAACGCCGGCCATCGTGCGACCCCACCGAGCAGCGCGTCGAAGCTCTGCACTGTCGACTGGTTCAGCACCGTCGCCGGGTCTCTCGGGGCCTGGCCGTCCCCGATCCGAAACCCCTCCGCCGCCAACAGGAGTGCCTGATCGTGGGAATCGGTGCCGGTGAGATCGACCGCGGTGGCAGCGAGCTGCCTGGATGTCGCGACGCGGGCCTGCTGTCGCGCCTCGTTCCGCTGGAGGTAGAACGCAACGCCCGCCACCGTCAGCGCTGCGATCACCGCAGCCGTGATCAGGATCACGCCGCGCCGGATGGCCTGCTTCTTCGTCGCGCTGGCTCTGAGGAAGTCTCGCTCGAGCGCGTTCAGCTCCTGGTTCCGTTCGAGCACCTCGAGTCTCGGCAGGTCGGCGTCGTGGGCCCACAGTCGTTTCGACGACGCGCGTCTCCCGTTCTGCTCCCAGATGTTGGCCTGTTCCCAGGCTCGGCGGATCACCTTTTGTGATCCGCTCTGGTCGAGCCACTCCAGCTGTTTGTGCCAGGTGGTGACGAGCGCGTCGTGGGCGGACTCCACGTAGACGCGGTCGCCATCGCTGCCCACGACCAGAAGCCGAGCTGCGACGAAGCTGCCCAGCGTCCGACTCACCAGACCGTCGAGCTCGGCTCCGAACTCCAGCTCGTCGCGATGAACGCGTCGGCGTTTGAGACCGTCGGTGTCTTCCGAGACGAGCCGGAGGAAGATGCGCCGGGTCATCGCCTTCCCCGGGGTGTCGGCGGCGTCGTAGCGAGCGCCGGCGCGCTGCTCGGTCACGCCGACGACTCCGCCGACGGCTTCGACGTCGTCATCGGTGATCATGCGGTCAGTGGCGCCGGTCTCTCGCCGTCGGGATCGCGCCTGGCTGTAGAGTTTGGCGAGCGTGAGCGAGAACAGCGGTGCGGCACCGGGCATCTTCGTGACCTCGTCGACCAGTCGATCGATGAGGTCTGCCGGCTCGAAGAACACTGCTGTGGCGAGCGCTGGTCCGAGCGCGATCGATCGGAGATCATCCGCGCTGAAGTCGGGCACCGGATACGTCGCCCCGCTCGCCCAGAGTTCGCCGAGCTCAGCTGCGGCTCGGGGCTCGAAGTCCGACCGCACGGCGATGAGGACCGTCGGGCCGCCCTCGGACTCGACCACCTCGCGCAGACTGCTCAGGAACTGACGACGCATGGTCTCGTCGGACTGAGTGAAAAGCACCTCGAACTGGTCGATCACCAACAGCTGCCGCTCGCTCGCCGGCGCGGCTGCCAGCTGCACCTTCGCCGTGGCCAATTGCTCGGTCGGGTCGGGAGCCAGGGGACCCGCCTCCACGACGGCCCAAGCCCCGGCCGTCAGGACGGGCAGCAGCCCGGCCCTGATGAGGCTGGACTTCCCTGACCCCGACGCACCGACGACCGCGACGAAGCGACGCGCCGCGACCTGTGCTGTCAGCTGCTGGGTCGCTTCATCGCGGCCGAAGAACAACTCGTGATCGTCCGGCGAGTACGGTTCGACACCGAGCCAGGGATTGTTGTGGTCATCGAGGGGCGGGTCGGGTTCGAGATTGAGCTCGACCCCAGGCGCGAGGAACACGAATTCGCCCTTGTTGTCGGGCTTCAGCGGATAGATCCCGGGCGTCTGCCGGTCGTTGACCGCCACCTTCTCGTAGATGAACTGGTGCAACTCGGTGGCCGTGATGACGCCGTCAGCCGCCATCCCGCCGCGCGAAGAGTCCGCCGCGTTCCCCGACAGCCCGTCGATCAACGCCTGCGCGAACGGTGAATGCTCGCCGGGACTCGTACTCTCCCCGCGATCGCCGGTGAACGGAGCGACGTCGTCGGCTTTCTCGTCATGGAGGGCGGACGTCAGCACGTGCCATGCGATCCCCTGGCGATAGCGCTCGTACTGGCTCCGGTACAACGGCCGATTCGCGGCCACGATCGACCGCGTCGACGTCCAGCGGATCGCTCCGGCGTAGCAGCAATCCAGCACCAGCATCAGATGCCGACACTCCAACTTGTCGAGCACCGCCCGCAACGAGTCCATCCCGAGCCACGTCTCGCGCTTCGACGGTCTCGCATCGCTCGCGAGCAGGAATCCCTGCGGCAGATCAGTCCCGTCCGACTCTTCGGCGATGCCGTGACCTGCGAAGTACACGACGAACGAGTCGTCCGCCGTGAGCCCTGCCGCAGCCACTCCGGCGAGCGACGCCAGAATGGCCTCGGCGGTTGCCGTGTCATCAATCAGCAACTCCACCTCGTAGCCATGCGCCTGCGCGAGCTGCTCGGCGACTGCTTCAGCGTCCCGGACCGCACTCCGCAAGGTCGGAATGCCACCCTGGTAGGCGTCGATACCGACCACCAGGGCACGCTTCCGCTCGTTCACGAGACACCTCCTTGCGCCGGCCGTCCAACGACGTTACGTCACTTCCATCGGGTGCCCAGCCGTGCTCGTGCGATGGCATGCGAAGCGACGGACCAGCCAGACCGACAAGCGGGGAGCTCGACGCCGCGACATGACCGGCCAACGTTCAGACGTCACGGAGGTGATCGATGCCGCCGCGCCGCGGCAGCCCGTCGGTTGCGTCGGGGACGTCGACCCGATCGAGCGCCAGCGCAGCGATCGAAGCGAGGATTCCGATGGCGCAGCTCTCTCCGGCCGCAGTGTCGCCCTCACGCCGAGCAGGACGCGACGTTGGCGCCGATCCGACGATGCTCGCCAACGTGCGCGTCGCATCGGTGCGGCTCGGATCACAGATCGTCCGGCGCGACATCGGCTCGTGATCTGGTCCGCCGGCCACGGCAGGAGGGTTGCGGCGCGTGGCCTGCCGAGGCTCCGAGATCCCGACCGATCGATCCCGACTAGAATGGGGCTCTCGATCCAAGGGGGCTCGACATGACCGTCTACCCGACGTACCCAGGACCAAGGACGCTCGATCAGATCAGGGGCTGGAAGACGTTCAAGGGCATGCATCCGACCATGCAGGAGCGGGTCAGCGGCGTCATCGAAGCGTCCGGTGGCAAGGTCGGGCTCGGTGAGGGTCTCCGGTCATCGGCCAATCAACTCAGGACCTTCCTCGACCGGCACGTCGTCGATCCGAACGGCAAGTACTCCTACGACGGGAAGCGGTGGACCCGCGTGAAAGGCGACCCGGCAGTCCCGCCCGGCAGCTCGATGCACGAGATCGGCCTCGCCGCCGACCTCGTGGGAGACATGGATTGGCTGGCCGACAACGTCGCCCGATTCAAACTCCAGACGTTCGAGAACGTCAACGGCGAGCCGTATCACGTCCAACCGGTCGAACTGCCACGCAGCCGATCGGAGTACGAGCACAACCCGACGTGGGGCCGGTACCCGTTCGACGGAGCGACCGCTGGGACGACCGGGTCCAGCGGCCAGGGCGGAGCCTCGACGGCAACGCCGGAGATGCTGACACCGGCGTACCGTGTGAGCCCGGGCGATTCGGGGCCGGCAGCCGAGATCATGATCGAGGCACTGATCGCCCGGGAGCAGCTCCCCGACACACCCGAGAGCCGCGACGGCAGGTACGACCCTGCCGATCGCGAGATCGTGGAGGCGTTCCAACGGAGCGCCGGTTTGAAGGTCGACGGGGATGTCGGCCCGCAGACGTGGGGTGCCTTGCTCAGGGTCGTCAAGCCAGGCGACGAGGGACCGCACGTCCGCGTGCTCCAGGCGACGTTGATCGCGCGTCGCTTGATCCGCGACACGCCCGGCAATCGCGACGGTTCGTACGGCGATCCGACCCAGGAGGTAATCAGGCGGTTCCAGATGGCCGCCGGCATCGGAGTCGACAAGGAGGTCGGCAAGGTCACCTGGACGTCACTGATCGGCGAGAAGAAGCGGATCGAAGTCGCGACCAGAAGCGGCGCCGCCGATGACGTCTCGCTCGACGACGACGACCTCGACATGATGGCGTATCTCGACGGACGCCCTGCCGAGTAGCAGCGCGTCAGCTGTGGAGGCTCAGCGGTCTCGAGGTTCGGGCGGGACATCGACACCCGGCCGAGGCGGGATCAACTCACGCACGGCTGATGTTCTGCCCCGGCGTGATCGTCCAGGTGGCGCGTCAACGCCGCATCACACAGGAGCTGGAAGCCACGACCGTGCGTTCGAGAACGACGTTGAGCAGTCGAACCGCGGATGCTCTGGCCGTTTGGGCGCCCGCCCAGGATCCCCTCTCGCCCACTCGATGGCGCTTCAGAGGGTGCCCCGGATCGCCGGGTCGGTCGCCGGCGGTGCCGGTTGCCGCTTGTCGACGATCGGGTGCGCGCAGTCGCGGACCGACCGGTCCACTGGAAGCCGCACCACCCGCTGCGGGACAATGGCCTGATGGGGAGCTGGAACGAACGGCTGAGGCGTCGCAGAGCCACGCCGTTGCACGTGGCGTATCCACACTTCGTGGTGTCGGCGGCGCGGACGATCGGCAACACCATCGTGTATGTCGGCAGCCGGCGACGGCACCTATCGCTCGAGGGGCGGACCTCCGGGTCGGACTACCGCAACTGGTCCGGTGATCGACGACACCCCGCCCAAGTGGTGCTGCCGACGACGGTCGCCGAGGTCCAGCAGATCGTACGGTCGGCGTCATCGGTACGCGTCGTCGGAGCCGGCCACTCGTTCAACGATGGCCTGATGACCGGAGGGGTGACGCTCTCGCTCGACCGCCTCGCCGGGATCGTCGACCTCGACCGTGAGCGCAAGCAGGTGACCGCCTGGGGTGGCACCCGGCTCCGCGACCTCACGCCCGCGTTGCTCGACGCGGGGCTGGCGTTCCAGACGCTGGCGTCCCACGACGCGCAGAGCATCGCGGGGATCCTGGCGACCGACGTCCACGGGACCGGTCGCGGCCCTGCCCATCCGAGCGACGCGGTGCTCGCCCTCGACTTGGTGGATGCCGACGGAGCCCTCCACGAGGGCCTCGGTCCGGATGACGACCTGTTCCGGGCCGCGATTGGCGGGATCGGGGCGGTCGGCGTCATCACGAAGGTGACGTTCGAGGTCGGCGACGCCTTTCACCTCCGGCAGGGCACCTTCGTCGAGTCGGGTGCGTGGGCAGAGGAGCACCTCGTCGAGCTGTTCGAGGCCAACGAGCACGTCAGCTTCTACGCATACCCCTACACCGACCGGCTCCACGTCCACACCTGGACCCGCACCGACGACCCGCGTTCGCGCCTGGGGGCGTTCCGCGAGTCCGTGAACGAGGCGAAGGCAGCCGTCGTCGCCGCCACCCTCGGCGATGCGATGGCGCACTGGGGTCTGCTTCCCAGGTTGGCGTCCTGGGCGATGCGACTGCAGCGGCCGACCCGCCTGGTGCTCCACTCGCATGAAGCGTTCAGCCGGAGCCAGTACCACCTCCACCAGGAGCTCGAGGTTGCCGTCCGACGCGAGCGGGTGTGGAGCGATCTCCGAGAGCTGCTCGACCTGTACGAGCAGCGAGCGAGCACCCAACGGTTGCCGTTCCTGCTCGTCGAGGTGCGCTTCACGCCGGGCCCACACGAGACGTCGTTCCTCGGCCCAGGGGTCGGGCGCGATACGGCCTGGCTGTGCCTGTGCCTCAACCAGTCCGGTACGGTCGGCGACTACTTCGCCGACGTCGAAGAGTGGGTCCGGCGGACCGATGCTCGCGTCCACCTCGGTAAGTGGTGCGAGGATCTCGACGCCGACGATCTCCAACGCATGCACCCTGACCGGTTCGAACGGTTCCAGGCGGTGCGACAACGACTCGACCCCGAGGGCAAGTTCGCCAACACGTACGTCGACCGGGTCCTTGGTCGAACCAGCTGACGTGTTGCCCGCTCGACCGGTTCGCGCTACCGGCTGAACCGATCGACCCGCCAGCGACGCGGACCTTCCCAGTCGGCCCATCCCTCTGCGCGATCGCCCCTGGGTCCGATCGCGCGCTCGCGGTCGAGAGGGGGCGCCTGTCCGCCGCCGGGCACGACGAACAGGTACTTCGCGCCGCGACGCTGACCGTGGGAGCTCACGGCGAGTCCGTGCAGCGTCAGTGGCTGCTCGAAGTCGAAGGCACCGAGTTGAACCCACTCGACCCCGTCGATCGAACCGAAGCCGAGGCACCGTCGGCCGCCTCGGGAGACGTCGAGGCGCAGATACATCAAGCTGTCCTGCTGAAACCGGGATCCGAACCGCCAGTTCGGCCCGATGTGGCGCTCGAGCACGGTCGTCGCCCGGCCCGGCTCGACCCGGAACTGCACGCGGAGCCCGTCGCCCTCACCGGGACGGAACACCCCGAAGTACCGGGAGCCGGGGTCGGTCGTGTCGCGCACCATGATGCCGCCCTTGGTCCAGTCCTCGGTGTGCGAGTTCGGGCCGCAGACCGCGAACACGTACGACTGGTCGAGGTCGGCGGGGTCGCACTCACGATGTTGGAAGTAGAAGCTGTCCTCCCGATCCCAGATGTCGCCGGACCGGGCCCAGATCGCGCCGACCGCGCCCGGCTCGACTTCGTTGGGCGTCGGGCCGTCGAGGGCGCGGAAGGGGAAGCCTGCCGGACCGGTGGTCGACGACCACCTGTCGGTGCGCGAGTTCACCATGTCGGTCGCGATGTGGTGGCAACGTGCCGTCTCCGCTGCGTGCCATGCGTCCCGATCGTCGATGTAGTACGCGCGGGAGACGAACCCTTGCCGGCCGACCTCGGCGGCCAGCCGGACGTGCTCGCGTGACATGTTGTACACGACGAGGTCGTCGTCGAGGCCGATGTCGCCTTTCGACTCGGCATTGCCCGACAGGAACGCCAGGCGATCGACCGGCGCCTCGCGTGAAGAGACGTAGTTCGAGAGCTGATGTGCGCTTCCGGTGAGCACCACGATGAACTTGCCACGCAGCTCGCGCAGCGTCGGCCACCCGACACCCTGGACGACCTCGCGCAGGCTGCCGGCGCCCGGGTCGCGAGCCATCAGGTCTGCCGGCCGATAGAGCAGCTCACCAAGGTGGTGCTGGAGCAGGGCGTCGAAGCGCGCCCGCGAGTGGGCGCTGGTGATCCTCGCCGGGAAACCATCTTTGATGTCGAGGAACAGAGTGATGACCTCGTGGTCGGGCAGGGCCCGGTGAGCGCCGGCGCAAACCCGAAGGAAGTCGTGCAGCGTGTGCACCGAGGAGCACATGTCGAACGTGTGGTGGTACACGAACCACTCGTCGAAGTCGCCACCGGTCTCTGGGTCGTCGAAGACATGTGATGTGTGGATGTCGGCCTCGAGCGAGCGGACGCGCCAGTAGACGATCTGGTCGTAGATGCCCTCGGTCCGCTGGAAGGTATTGTGGATCGACTTCTGCCGAACGTCGTCGTATCGAAGATCGTCGTACGCCATGGTTCCCCCTCCTCGACAAGGTTGGCGCAAGTGTTCCACGAGACGATCTGCATCGTGCCACCGGCAGTTGCGCCGTCCCATCGGCCGGTCAGCAGCGCATTGTGTGGGTGCTGTGGTACGAGGACGGTGACGGAGGCCGCCGCCTTCTACCCGCTCATTAGGAATCAACCGAGAGCACGTCGAAGCGGGCATCTTGGCGACGCTGGACGGTCACCACCAGCGATTCCTTCCAGGTGATGCCCTGATCGGTCTGACGCCCGGCCAACGTCGCGAGTTCGAGGCCGACCAGTTCGACCGCGGGCTCCCCGCACTGGGGCGGGTAGCTCTCCAAGACGGCTGCACACAGCCGGGTCACGCCCTGTTGGTCGATGAGGAAACCCTGGGCCGCGATCGGCGTGTCGGCCGATCGGGCGACCAGCTGCTCAACAGTGAGCCTCGGAGGCTCGGCTGGGGAGTCGTCGTTCCCACAAGCGGTGGACACCATCGCCCCCACGACCACGAGCGCCAACAAGAGTCGCCACCGAGCATCGACCGCTCCTCGGAACACCTCGGCACTCTCCCATCCACAACGCCGCGTAGCCAGGGCCACAAGTCCCCAGGACACCCGTAGCAGCGTCCCCTACCGCCGGATCTCGACTCCGTCGCTCGCCCGGTTTGCGCCGTCGCGATAATGGGAAGCGAGTGCCGAGGCCCAACGTCGTGCCGCCCGCCCGACATCGGTGGATGAGCCGCTCGCGTGTTGCGACGGCCTTCTCGGTGAGTGTGGTGGGCTCGGGTTGCGTGGACGTCGGTGAACGTCCACGGAGGCACCAGCGGAACGGGAGGGATTGCGCACGCCTCTCGATGGGTGTCGCATCGGCCCTGTTCAGGGCGATCGCGTCGTCGTTTCGAACCGTGTCGCGGGAGTAACCGCGGGAGTAACGGACGTGGCTGCTGTGCCGCCGGGCCGGAACTGTCCTCGCCTGATGACGTCGGTCAGGGAAGGAGTGTGAGTGGGCCGAGTTCGGATCGCACGACGATGAAGTGTCGTCGGTCGAGCGTGGCGATCTCGGTGCTCCCCAGTCGCTCGGCGGCACTGATCACGGACGCGTCGACCGTGCCGAGCGGGAGGTCGCGATACCGGCCGACCAGCTCGGCGATGCGCATCCAGTCGGCCGCAGCGACCGGCTCCGCGATGAGGTTGCCGGCCGCCAGGTCGCCCAGGAATCGGATCTCGGCGTCACTGCCGAGGCGGGTGGCCACGAGATACACGACTTCGGTGATCACGAGGGTCGGCACGATCAGCGGGCCAGGGTGCGTCTCGAGCAGTTCGAGGCACTCGGTGTGGTGTCGGTCGTCGCGGTCGACGTAGGCGTACAGCGGGCTGGCGTCGACGATCAGTGCGATCGCGCCACCTCGCCGGCGATGATCTCATCGATCTGCTCGGAGATGTCATGGTGACCGCTCGCACCAGCGCCGGCGGCGAGGAGTCGACGGCGGCCGCGTGGCGCTTCGAGCAGCGTCTCGATCGCTTCACGCGTGAGCTCCGAGACCGTCACGCCGCGCCGCTGTGCTTCATGGCGCAACCGTGCGTCCAGTTCGTCGGGGAGTTTCACGGTGGTGCGCTGCATGTATGCCAGCATACCTCTGAAGGAGTCCTCTGCGGAAGGGGCTGTTGAGCCGCCGGGGCCGAACTGTCCGTCGTCTTGACGATCTCAATAGATGTCAACTATGGTTAACAGGTCGTGAGGGTCGTCCGGAGCGCAACGTTCGATCGCCGACTGGAGGAGCCAGACACACGATGAGCACAACACCTGAAACCTTCGCACCGTTCGACAGCGCCGACTACCTCGACGACATCGATGCTGCCGCGGCGTATCTCGAAGCAGTACTCGAGGAGGCCGGTGACGATCCCGCCTTCGTGGCCCAGGCGCTCGGGACGATTGCTCGCTCCGGCAACGTGAGCGAGCTGGCGCGACGCACGGGGATGAGCCGAGAAGGGCTGTACAAGGCGCTGTCGGCTGATGGCAATCCGAGCTTCGCGACCATCGTGAAGGTCGCACGCGCGCTCGGTCTGAGGATCCGCTTCACCCCCGCCGCTTGATCGCCCAACCCGCCTGTCGTCGTGATGCGCCGGCGATCGGTGTGCGCGGCGATTGGGCTCACGCCGCGCGCTTGCGTTGGACGTAGTCCTCGAGGTCGTCGATGGTGAGGCGGACGCTGCGGCCGATGCGGATGGGTTCGAGCTCGTGGTCCCAGATCAGTTGGTAGACGGTCGATCGGCCGACGGCGAGGAGTTCCGCTGCTTGCGGGATGGTGACCAGCAGCGGCGGCCTCGGTGCGTGGGCATGTGGGGTGTTGTCGGAGTGTTCGTTCATGTCGGCGATCGTCCGACAAGCAAGTCACGGATCACCGCCCGACTTGCTACCCGGATCACAACCCGGGCACGTCGATCTCGACGACGGGTACCGGGCGGGTAGCTGGCCGAGGGTCGATCGCCGTCCAGTGCTCAGGGAGGTGCCCGTGTCGGTCGAGGTGCGCGGCTGCGGCGGCGATCCGGGTAGCCAGTTCGTCGACCCGGGTAGCGCCCAGGTGGCCGTTGTCGTGAAGCCGGTGCAGCTGTTCGACGACCCAGTCGGGCGGGTTGGTCAGGGCGTCGTAGCCCACGGTGAGCCGACGTCGCTCGACGGCGTCGTCGTGAGGAGTACCGCCGTATCGGGCAAAGACATCGTCGATGCGTTCCTCCCAGCGAGCTTGCCGGAGCTCGAGTCGTGCCAGCCGCAACGCCTCGTCGACGGCAGCCCGTTCGGCGTCCATACCGGCGCGGTTGGCGAGTTGGTCGAGGTCGCGGATCTTGGCTTCGGCCTGTCTGACAGGGTCGTTGGCGGCGGCCTCCTGGTCGAGTGCCGCCAAGGTGCGGTCCTCACGCAAGGGTGGGGGAGGTGCGTTGCTGGCCATGGCGTCGAGCACGGCTTGGACCGCGGGTGGTGTCGCGATCGGCCAGTGGGCGAGGGCGGGTTGGGTGTTGATCAGTGCGTTGACTTGTTCGAGCTCGACGACGTGGGGCCAGTTGGCGACGATCCAGTCCCGCCGCTCTTGCTGAGCAGTGGTCGCCACGACGAGATGCTCGTGGACTTCTGCAGAGCCGACGTTGCCGGCGGTGAGACGTTCGATGAGTTCGCGGTGGTCGGCGGGTGCGGTGTTCATCAGTGCCTGGAGTTCGGCCCGTCGTTCGTGCATCGCGGCTGGCGACATCGTCGGGCGGATCGGTTGTGGTTCATGCTGGCGGTCGGTCAGCCAGACCCGGGCTCGCAGAGTCCGCAGCATCGCCTCGTGCCAACGTTCCGACGCCTCCGGGTCGGGCGGCTGCGGGCCGAGCCCCGGCATTGCGCCGTCGATCTCATGGACGGCTCGGTGATGTGCGATGCGGGCGATGGCATCGTCCCAGACAGCGGCTCCCGGTCCGTCGGTAGGTCGCGGGCCGAGCCAGTTGTCGAGCCATGCTGGCGGGTCAGCCCGCAACCGGTGAGCAGAACGGTCGCACGCGACGTTCGCAGCGCGCTGGAAGCAGTCGGCCTCGCCCGGCTCGACACCATAGGAAGCGAGTGCCGAGGCCCAGCCTCGAGCCGCTCGGTCGACGTCGTGGGTGAACCGTTCGAGTGTCGCCACGGCGTCCTCGGTGAGTGCGGTCGGCTCGGGCTGATCGATGACCACCAGCTCGCTCCATGCCATCGTTCGGGTAGCTGACCGGCCCTGATCGTTGACGAACAAGACGTCACATGTTCCTTCGTTGTCGTCGAGCGCGATGACGTGGCCGACGTTGTCCCGATCCAACGCCCGCGCCCGGCGGCCCATCTCGGCGTGAGCCCGGAACGTCACCGCCCGCTCGAGGTCGACCCGCAGATCGGCAGGGTTGGCGTGGCCCTCGCGCTCGGCGTCCCGTTGGGCGTTACGCGCCTGTTGCGCCAGGGCGAGCAGCGCGGCGATCGGGACCTCAGCGGCAAGATCTGCGATGCGTGCCGCCACCGGATCCCGCGACGAAACCAGCTGCTTGGCACCGGACACGTGGACTCGGTCGATCAGGTCGTGTTCGGGGTCGGGGACGCGCTCGCCTGGTAGCGGGATGCCGGTGGCGTGGCGGTCGGCGAGGTCGAGTGCCTCGGTGGTGGTGGCGTAGATCCAGGCGGAGAGTCGGGCCCGTGACATGGCCACGTAGACCGCTTCTCGGTACAGGCCGGCCGGGCCGACGACGAGGACGTGATCACAGGTGACGCCCTGTGCTGTGTGGACGGTGGATGCGTATCCGTAGTCGAGCCACCCAGCTGCGAGGTAGGCACGGTCCAGCGCGATTTCCTCTCCGGTGGTCAGCGTGATGTGTGCGCCGGCGGTGTCGATGTGGGTGAGCTGACCGCGCATCCCGTTGTCGACCGCGAACTCCGTCCCGTCGGCCAGATGCTGGGCGCGGTGGTTTCGGCGCAGGATGACGTGCTCGCCGGGCGCGTACGATCGTCCGCCCATCACGACGGCTCGGTCGAGGTCAAGTTCGCCGGCGTCGGCGAGGAGCTGTCGGGCGAGGAGGTTGAGCTGGTGGGCTTCGGCTCGGGTACCGGCGAGCATCAGCGTCGCTCCGTCGGTGCGCAGCGTGTTCCAGTCGGTGATCGCCCGCTGGCGAAGTGCGAAGCGGTCGTCGTCGAGCACCACCCGGCCGTGTGCCTGGTAGGCGGCGAAGGCTGCGGCGACGTCGCCGTGGCGGAGCTGGTCGAGGGCCGACTGCTCCCATGTCGCTTCTTGCCGTCGGTTGACGGTGAGTTCGGCGACGCGGTCGCCGAGGGTGTCGAGGGCGGCTCGGAAGCCGCCGCCTGCGGCGACTTCGGGGAGCTGGTGGTGATCGCCGACGAGGATCAGCTTGGCGCCGACCCGTGTCACCTGATCGACGACACGGGCCAGGTCGCGGACTGCGGCCATGCCGGCCTCGTCGACCACGACCACCGTGCCGGCGTCGATGTCGCGGTGCTCGACGAGATGGCGAGCCAGTGTGTTCGAGTCGATCCCGGCGCCGGCTTCGAGCTCGCGCGCCGCGCGTGCCGACGGTGCCAGGCCGACGACGGTGAGACCGGCATCCTCGTACAGCATCCGGACGGTGCCGAGTGCGTGGGTCTTGCCTGTTCCCGCCCGACCGACGAGGACCGAGATCCGATCGCCGGTCGTCGTCAACGCCGTCACCGCCGATGCTTGATCGTCGCCCAGCGTCGACGCAGCGACCGCAGACGCGACTCGGCCGCGATTCAGGACGCCAACGCCGGCGTCGACGCCGCGGACGAGTTGCTCCACGAGTCGTTCCTCGAGGGTGAGCAACGACCGCGACGTGTAGGTCCGTCCCCGATCGTCTGCGATCACTCGGCAATCGGTACTGGTCATCAGCGACTCGGATGAGTGACCGCTGATCGGCACCACCGCCGGCGACCCCAATGCCCGCTGCACCGTGGCCTCGACGACCTCCACCGACGTCGACGCCGGTAGCGCCGATGCGATCGTGCGGGTCAGATCGAACCGGGTGAACGTCCCGTCGTGGGCCGTGACTCGGTGATCGAGTAGCCAGTCGAGCCACTCGTCGAACCCGACGAGCCGTGTCGTCACCGACCGGACACCGTTGCGCCACGACTCGTCCTCGATCACGAACCCACCGAGAACGTTCGCCGGGACTGCGGAGGCGAGCAGGAGCTCGAGGTCGGCCGGTCCCCAGCCGGCGGCGTCGGCTCGTGTGTGCCAGTCGGCCTCGACCGCGGTGAAGTCCTCGGGTACCTGCTTGCGGGTTCGGGTCGCGCGTTGGGCGGCGGCCGCAGCTGCAGGGCCTGCCTCACCGGCGTCGTCGAGCCATTCGGCGATCTGCTCTCGACGTTGCGAGAACTCGCGCAGAACGGGGTGTGGGATGCCGGCGATCTCGGCGGCGTCCTCGTGCACGGGTCCCCATTCGACGCCCAGCGCAGCGGTGAGCTCGCGGCGCATCGCCGCCTGGAACACCGCACCACCGGTACGAGCGGTGTCATAGATCGCCCGCCCGTCCAACGCCGACCAACGTCCGTCGATCCCCTGGGCGAGGTTGGCGACGAGCACATGCCAATGCAGATGCGGATCCCCGGCCCGCGAGGTCCGATGCCGATAGGCGGCACCGACGAACCCACGCGCCACCATCCGACGTGTACCCCATGCCTCACCCCACCTTCCGCGGTTCTCGGCCTTGTTCGTCCCCCGCCGCACGAAGCACGCCTCACGCTCCAACCACCCCAACGTCTCTGAGAGCGCCGCCTCACAGGCGGTGACGATCAGATGCTGCACCCGACGGTCCGCGAGCCCGTAGGCGACCGACACCGACTTCGGCACCGAGAACGTCAGATCGAACCCCGGCACCCGTCGAGGATGCGCACGCAGCGCCGTCCCGTTCGGCGTCAGCCCGGTACCCGGCGCCAGCCCGGCAAGCACCGCACGAAGATCAGCCGGTTCGACCTCGCCGACCAGCCCGAGCGACTCGAGCCCGCTGCCGATCCACACACCCGGTGCCTCGCCCGCGCCCGTGTAGTACTCGTCCAGTCCACTCGCGACCTGCGACAGGTAGTAGGCCTCGGCACCCACTCGGAGTTTCCAGACGGTCTGCACATAGACACATGCCTCTCGAAACGACGATTCTGTGACGCGATCCGACCGGATTTCTTCAGTTGGCACATTTGCACCCTATGGGTGCCCGGACAGCGCAGGCGCCGGCGAGCCCGACGGCGCCGATGACGACGCCATCCCCCGACCTCTCCAACTCGGCGGCCGCCCCAACCACCGGTCGGGATTACCGGGTGCTCGGTATGGGTAGGAGTGCAGCGCGGGCTGCTCGGCGAGGACCGGATTATCGGGCGCGCGATATGCCTGGACTGTCGTGCGCGCCGTGCCCGTTTACGGACGGGTCGGGTCTCTCCTCGCCCACGTTGTTGCGAGCGCAGGGGGCTGTGCTCGGGCGTCGTTCCGGCGTACAGTTCGAGACGTGGACGACATCGACAGTCGAGGCCACAGCGTGCTGACGCCCGAGGGACAGTTGCAGTCGAACCGTGCGTTCGTGCGTGGTCTCGGCAGCCGTTATGGCATGGCGAGGATTCGTCGCGCCGTCGGCTGGTGCGCCCTCGCCGGTGTCGCAGCCTGCGCAGTCGCAGTCGCTCTCTCAACCTGAGTAGGCCGGCCGCCGTGCCGGATGGAAGCAGCTCCCAAGCAGAACGTTCGGCTTGCTGCCCGGTCGGCCGCGCACAGTTCGGCATACCTGTGGAGCTCCGGCGTGGTGCGCGGAAACATGCTTGGTGACGGTGCCGTCCAACTCAGCTCTGCGACGATTCGCTCGCGTGGCGGAATGCGAACTGGCCTGTGGTCGAGTACTGCTCTTCGGAACGAGCAGAATGCGTCGATGACGACTGATTCCGGTCCGCAGGACTTCGAGGGTGCGACGTTGTTCAAGACGAGTTTCAAGGGAGCCACGATGAGAGCGTGCGACCTCAGCGGGGTGACGATGCGCAGCGCTGACGTCGATGGGCTCGACATCGACGGCCATGATCTGTTGTTCGGCAGCCTCTTCGTCAACGGCGTCGACGTGGTGCCGTTGGTCGACGCCGAGCTCAACCGTCAGTTCCCCGGCCGCGAGCTCCAGAACGCGCAGACGCCCGAGGGCCTGCGTGATGGTTGGGTCGCCGTCCAGGCCGCGTGGGCGACGACGGTGGCCGACACGCCGCCGGGGATGGTCGACGCCCACGTCGACGACGAGTGGTCGCTGGCCCAGACCTTGCGTCACCTCGTGTTGGCGACCGACGCCTGGCTCCGCGGCGGGATCATGGGGATCGAGCAGCCGTTCCATGAGATCGGCCAGATCTTCGCCAGCGCGGCGGAGATGGGCTTCGACATGTCGATCTTCCGGACCGACGTGCCGGCGTTCGAGGAGATCCTCGAGGTGCGGGCCGAGCGGCAGCAGATGGTGACCGACTTCCTCGCCGGCGCGACGCCGGAGTTGCTCGTCGAGGAGCGCAACAACCCCTGGGGCGGCGGGGACTGGCACCCCACCGTCGGTGACTGCGTGCGCGTGATCCTCGAGGAGGAGTGGGCGCACCTGCGCTACATCCGACGAGACCTCGCACTACTCGCGTGACCAGCAGGCGCTCGATATCGACCGACCTAAGAGACGCCGGCACCCGCCCGAGAACGGCACGTCCCGATCGCCGGCGACGGGTCCGGAGGCCACGCATATCGACAGCGGTATCGCACTTGGACCCTTGAACCGGACCGTGATTTTGTGGCGCGGGACTTGGGTAGGAGTCGGTCGCCATCTGGGCGACGTCACAGTGATTATGCGTGCCGATAGCGAGCGGTCTCCCGGCTGCTATCGACACATGCGTCTGGCGCACATACCGGACAAGCCCCGATCGAGTGTTCGTTGCGCCGTCTGAAGCCGGGTGCGGCTGGATGCCGACGAGCATGATGTGGAGGTGGCAGAGCCGTCAGTGCAGAGCAGACGAAAGACGGTCGCAGTGGTCATCGGAACGACTTCGCTCGCCGGCGCGATGGCCGTGGTGGCGATCGTCGGTGGTCTCGTCTACCTACGCAACGAGATCTTCGACAACGAGCTTCCGAGCTGCGACCGTGAGCCCGTCATCTTGGAATGGACCCAGCAAGAGGGCCGCTGGAGTCGGAGCGCCACGTTCGAGCTGGTCGAGGACTCGCAGACCGTCCAAGTCGACCTGGCACTCGCCAGGGACGACGGGGGCGTCATTCAGGTCGGCAACACGGTCTACGCCATCGCCACCGGCGGCGGCCTGCCTGCCGACGTCGACGAGACGTCGCCGACCGTACAGCCATTTCGAGGCACGGTGGTCGGCAGCGGGATCGACGGCGTCGACGAACAGGTCACGTTGGAAGCTGGGAAGTGGCAGTTGATCGTGAAGGGCGGGGCGTCTGCAGCCGAAGTGCGATGGCCTTGCTGAAGGACACAGGGTGCGGGTCGAGGTGATCAGAGCCTGAGCACTTGAGCGACGCTTCGCGGAGAGAATCCTGATCGTTCATACAGGCGTCGGGCGGTTGCATTCTTGAAGTAGCTGTCGACATGCACCTCGACGCAGCCCCGCTCTCGTGCCCAGTCGATGAACGCCTCCGTGAGCAGCTGCCCGACACCTGCTCCCCGGGCATTGCTCCGCACGTACATGCTGCGCAGCACACCGAAGGTCACTGGTTGACGAGTCGGGCTCGACGGTGCCGTGTACCCAACGACGAGGCCGGCGACTGTGCCGTTGCGTCGAGCAACCAGCACGACCGAGTTGTCGTCGGCGAGCAGCCGCTGGAAGTCGGCGGCTCCCTCGCGCAGCGGCCATGTCACGTCGGCGTGGGGATCATGCACCCCGGCGTCCTCGGCGAAGAGCAGCGCTTCAAGTTCGACGAGCGATTCGACGTCACCGCGGTTCGCGATCTCCACACTTGTCATCGAGCGCACCATAGCGATGGGCGCGACGAAGCAATACACCGATTTCCGTTCAGCACCGCGGTCGGGACTACGTGGCGCACCACTGGGGCCTGATTGAGACTGGTGGGCGCCGTGGACGGCGACGACGGGATTGTCGGGCGCCTGATATGTGCGAGCGAAGGTGCGAAGAACTGCCGGACACTTCGTCACCAACGGCGGGGATGGCATTGTCGATGCTCAGCGCCCTTGGGATTGATTAGTTCGCCAAAATGTGTATAGTACGCCCTATGGTGGATAAAGCGAGAGAGTGCGAGCGACTCGATCGAGTGTTCAAGGCGCTGTCGGACGGGTCGCGTCGCAGCATCGTGGCGCAGCTTGCGGAACGAGGCTCGCTGAGTGTGCGCGAAGCGAGCGAGCAACTCGAGTTGTCGCCCGCTGGCGTGACCAAGCATCTCAAGGTCCTCGAGGATGCAGGGCTGATCAACCGGAGGCTCGATGGACGTCGCCACGTGCTCAGCTTGGAGTCCGAACGGCTGCTGCTTGCTGAGGACTGGATCGACCGGTACCGCCGGACGTGGCAGACGAGCCTCGATCGGCTGGCGCAATTGGCAGTCGAGATGGAGGAGGCGTGATGAGTGAGCCGACTTCGGAACTCTCGCTTGAGCTGGATCAGCTGATCGATGCTCGCCCCGCGACGGTGTTCCGGTTGTTGACCGAGCCGGACCTCTACGCCCGCTGGTTCGGGCCCGACGGTGCCACCACCTCGGTCGAACAGATGGAGGTGACGCTCGGTGGACGTCTCGAACTCAAGATTACGTTCCCTGGCACGGACCTTGAGGTAGGGATCGAGGGCTTCTATGAGGTGATCGAGCCTCCCGTGCGACTGGTCCACACGTGGCGGTCGATGGAGGACGACCTCGTCACGACAGTTGCGTTCGACATCGAACCTCAAGGTGAACGAACCCGGCTCCGTGTCACCCACCGTGGGTTCGTCGACCCGGTCGATCTCGAACAGAACCAGGGGGGCTGGACCGACCACCTCTCCAAGCTCGGCACGATCGCCACCGAACTCGAACAGGTCGAGCCATGACTGTGACGAAGCAATCGACAACCAGTTGGGCCGGGTGGGTGGCCCTGATCTCGCTGGTGCCGTGGGGTCTCATTCACATCGCTGGTGGCATCTCGCTGCTCATCGCCAACGTCAACGATGGGTTGGAGACTTTGGGACCGAACGACACCAGCTCCGTCCCGGGCGACCCCGGCGACACGATCGCGGCCCTCCTGCAGTTTCACAGCCTCAACATCGCACTCGGCGGTGTCGCCGTACTCGCACTCACGACTGCGTGGTGGCGAACGCGACAGCGATGGCAGCTCGACGTGGCCGTCGTCGTCGCTGCGGCCCTCGATGTCGGCCTGATCGCGTTCTTCGTCATACCCGACGTGCTGCCCGCCAGCCAGGGCCTCATCGGCCCTGTGCTCGTGGTGATTGCGCTTGTCGGAACCGCTCGAATCCACCGGACTGGTCAACCGCGCACGGCGACCGCGTAGTCGACTACCCCACCGCTCAAGATTCACCATCGCCCACCCGGCCGATGGTCGTCTGTCAGCGCGCCCACACCGGGACGCAACAAGCCAGGTCGCCCATGCGACCGAGAAGGGAAGACCCATGAGCCAACAGCAGACCCTCGCAGCAGCCATCGACGAGCTCCAACACGTCATCGACGCCGCACCCATCACCCCCGAACACGACGACGCGTCGACACCGTGCAGCGCGTTCAATGTCGACGATCTGATCGGCCACATCATCGACACCCACAACCTGCTCATCGGCGGCGCCGGTGGCGAAGCGGTCGAGGCGACCGGACCCGTCAGCACACGACACGAAGCTGCCGCCGCAGCGGCGCTGAAGCAATGGGACGAACGAGGAGTCGACGGCACCATCAATCTCGGCGGTAACGAACTTCCCGCCGCGTTCGGGATCTCGCTTCACGCCCTCGAGTGCTACATCCACGCCTGGGACCTAGCCCGCAGCTTGAACCGAGACTTCGCGCCCTCCGATCAACTCACTACGGCCATGTGGGACTTTGCTCAGGGCTTCATTACCGAGGACGTGCGCGGTGACGCCGACGGCATCCCTTACCGTGCCGAAGTCGCCGCACCCGTTGACGCCACCGACCTCGAACGAATCATCGCCCTGTCAGGACGCAACCCCTCCTGGGCCCAGAATTGAGCGATCGAAACCGGCGACACCGACCCGGACCGCCACCTCAGGTCGATCGACGATCCCGACGCAATGATCGACTGGCACAAGACCACACATCGTCGGCGAGCTCCCCGGCTCGTTTGGACGCGGGACGAAGTCGAACTCCTACTGCTCGGTGGCTGGCGGCACGCATTCCCACGGACGTACCGCTCAGACGGCGCCGGTTCCCACCGCGATTCTGTGACGCCACCGGCATAAGGGCCTGAACTCGGTCACCATCGGGGGCGATGTAACGGTGATTATGCGTGCCGATACCGGTCGGTCGCCCGGCTGAGATCTCCCCGAACGCAACACGTAGACGACGAGGTCGGTGTTCCGCCGGGCCGTTGCTGACACCGGTGGCTCGGGTCGACTCCTCGAGCCCCAGCGGCAGACACTGACGGTGGGCTGGTCAGTTAACGAATCCGCGAGACTCGACGGCGTGAACGAGTTCGAGAACATCGACCGGCATGCCGTGCGCCGATCCGATCGAGGCCCAGTGTGAGGGCCGTCGTCTACGACCGCTACGGCCCGCCCGAGTTGCTTCGTGTCGACGACGTGCCGACGCCGGTGCCGAGCGCCGACCAGGTGCTCGTGCGGGTTGCCTCGACGTCGCTCAATCTGAGCGACTGGGAATGCCTGCACGGCTCGCCGTTCTACGCCCGCATCGGAGGACTTCGAACGCCGGCTCGCTTGACGCTCGGCTCGGACATCGCCGGGCGCGTCGAGGCCGTCGGCGCCGCCGTCACCCGGTTCCGACCGGGTGACGAGGTGTACGGCGACAACCTCGGCCTGAAAGGCGGCTTCGCCGAGTACGCCGTTCTGCCCGAATCGGGCCTCGCCCCCAAGCCGGAGCAACTGACGTTCAGCGAGGCGTCGACGATTCCACAAGCGGGAGCGATCGCACTGCAGGGAACCGCCGATGTGGCGCCAGGGATGCGGGTCCTCATCAACGGGGCGGGCGGTGGCTCAGGCTCGTTCGCGATCCAGCTGGCGAAGCGGGCAGGTGCCCACGTGACCGCTGTCGACAACGCCGGCAAGCTCGACTTCATGCGGTCGCTGGGCGCCGACGAGGTGATCGACTACCACCGCGAAGACTTCACCCGCAGCGCCGAGCCGTACGACCGGATTCTCGATCTCGTCGCCCATCGCTCAGTGTTCGCCTACCGGAGGGCGCTCGCTCGCGGTGGCCGGTATCGCTGTGTCGGCGGGTCGGTGCCGACACTGATTCGAGTCGCCACGGTCGGCGCCATCGCCGGTCGGCTCACGGGTCGACGGATCGGCATGCTGGCGGTGAGCGAGGGGCCGTCGCATTTCGAGCCGCTCGCCGCACTCTGCGTGGCCGGTCATGTCGGAATCCACATTGACCGCACGTTCGTGCTCGAGGAGGTGCCAGAAGCACTGCGCTACGTGGGCGAGGGCCGCGCCCTCGGCAAGGTCGTGGTAGAGGTCGACGTCGACTGAGCTGACGCCTCGATGGGATCATCCAGCGCTCGAGTTGGGCCGTGGTGCAGCGGCGACCTTCAGCCCCAGTCCGTGAATCTGTGCGAGCGAGTTCGGAACGCGCCAACCAACGAATGATCAGGGGCGCGTCAGGCCGTCATGTGCCACGCACACGGCGTGGCCCGATGCGGGGTCGAGGGGTCTAGATTCGATCTCGAACGAAATGGGGCCGCATGTTCAGACGGGCGACTGCAAGCGATCGAGATCTCCTCGACGAGATGACCTTGGCGGGGGCGAGGCATTGGGGTCATCACAACGAACATCCCGAGGCCTATGCGGGTTTGGCCGCGCAATTGAAGGCTGAAGACAGCCCGGAACATCATCCCGTGTTCGTTCTGGAGGAAGACGGTGAGGTCATTGCGTTCTACGAGTTGCGCGACCGGGGCGGTCACGTCGAGTTGCTGCGAATGTTCATGCGGAACGATCTGATCGGTCAGGGGTATGGGCGCGTGCTGTGGAGCCATGCGGTCGATCAAGGCGCGCAGACGCACGATCGGATGCTGATCATGTCGGACCCGGGAGCCGTCGGCTTCTACGCGGCGGTTGGCGCCATGTTCGAACGGAGCCAGGAGGTCGCTCCCGGATTCTCCCTCGGCATCTTCTGGCACGACCTCGGGATCTGACCAGCCAAGCGGGCGGGAGGGATCGGGTTGGAGAGGTCGCGTCGGCGTACTCACAGCTCGGTAATCGCGGTCTGAGCAGCCACCGGTTGCGACACAGTGCCGGCCTCGATATGCGTGGGGCGAGCACTCGATATCAGCCTGCGGGCGGGTCATCACAACCTGTGCGCCGCTAGCGCTGCTTCGACGCGCTGCCGGTGCTTCATCAGAGCCCGTAGATGCACCTCGACCCCCTCGGCGGAGGCGAAGTTCGAGGTGTCCAACTGAACATCGACGCCGATCGCTCGGAGATCGGCGATGGCAGCTTGCACGATGGCGAGATCAAGGTCGGTCACGTCCAGGCCCATCGAGCTGTTCCGCCAGCGAAATGTGTCGACGGCGACTGCGACAACCCAGGACAAGAGTCCACCGACCACGGCGCCGATGAGGAGCGACCATCTGACTACCGCGGCGATGGCGACGCCTAGCGCGACGCCGGGCGTCAACACCGCGAGCCAGCCCGCAGCGTTCAACTGGACCATCCGGAACCCGCCGGACCGGCGGAACCTCGCGCACGCCAACGCAATGGATCCCGAGCGGTAGTACAGCAACCTCGATACAGACGGGTCGGCTACGAACCAGCCACCAGATGGATCCACGTTCTCGATCGTCGCACGTCCGGCGAGCCCACGCCCGGTCAGGTTTCCTCCGGGGATTATCGGGTGCCCCTGGAGGGCCGCAGTGTGCTGGTCGACTCTGCAAGAGGAGCGGGTTATCGCTCGTCGTTATCGAGCGTCTTGAAACAACAACTCGGTGGCGCGCCCAATACGACAGATCGGCCGGAAGTGCAGCGCAGAGGACATCGTTCGAGTCCGACGGCCCGGGTCCGGACGCGCCATGGCGACGAGATCGCCGAGATGCTCGCTTGTTCACCGCGCCCCGTGCGAGACCGCGCCGACCTCGTCGTCGCTGCGCTCGGGCTGCGACTCGGACGGATGACGCGTTCGCTGCTCGTCGTGGCCATGCTGGGGGTCGGCGCGTTCACGTTCGGACTGATCCACGCCGTCGGTCAACTCGAGCACGGCGTGGTCGAGATCCTCGACCACTGGTGGTCGACGTTCATTCTGGCCGGGTTCGGGACCATGTTCATGGCGGCGACCATCCTTGCGTTCGCGCACCGACGTGCCACCGCGTGGCGCCGGCCATCGTGATCGGCCGCGTTCGACGGCCGGCGTTCCGTCGTCGCGATCAGGGCCAAGCCGATCCCTCGGTTGGGCCGTCGCGAATCGGTACGAGCGCAAGCTGCCGCGATCCGACCGGCGTTGAGCCGATTCGTACGCGAAGAACGTCCGGGCCCGCTCGAGGATGGCCGAACCGAGTGAGGATCGGTGGACAGCCGTCTGGCATCACCGACGATGCGCGGCCGGCCACCGGCGTTGGGACAGCATCACTCCCGCGTGCGGGCTTACTCGACCCTGGTCATGACTGGTCGGAAGCCTGGACTGCGGTACAGCGAACTCGCAGCGGTGTTGTTGTGCTCGTAGTTGATCTTGATGCGCGACGCGCCCACCCGCGCCAGTAGATCGACACCGGTCGTCAACACATGACGGGCGAGGCCACGACCCGAGTGATCGTCCTCTGTGCGCATGGGTTCGATCAACCCGGTCTCGGTTGTCGGGTCGAACCAGCAGAGTCCGTAGGCAACAGGGTTGTTCGATGAGTCGACGACCACGAGGTCCAGGTCTGGTCTGTACAGCGTCGTCTGACGAAGCCGCTCCTCGACATGTGGGCCGCTCCTCATGATCATGTGATGCGGCGCGTCCCGTACGTCGTCGCGGCTGAGGATTCGGTAGCCCTTTGCGAGCGGCGACACCGCAGGACGGTGTTGTACCGCCAACCAGGATGAGCTGCCCGTATCCGGCAGGGCCTCGAAGCCTGATGCCTCGAGTAGGCCAATGAGCAGGTCGTCGGCCACGTCGGCCATTGCGACGATGGTCGAAGGATCGGCCGCCGAGGCGCTCTCCAGGCCACGACCGAAGAGCTCCTCCACGTCAGCCTCGGACGACCCCGGGAGGTACACAACGTCGAGGCCGAATCGGTCGCCCCAATCGGTGCCGATCGCAGCAGCGACCGGCCGATCGTCACGGTCGAACCAGAACTACTGCGGCAAGTCGTCGGTTGCACGAGGCTGTCGCCACCACCATTGCAGGTCGGCAGCTTCCCACACGCCAGAGGTCGGGTCCCGGGCCAGCGTGAAGCCCTGCGTGTTCACACCGTTGCTCGAGCTGGCGCAGTGCGCGCTCGGACTGCTGCGATCAACGAACTCAAAGCGCTCGTCGTCACCGCGGATGACGACCTTCGAGCCGAGCTCCGCAACCTGACCACCCGGGCCCTCGTGGCAACCTGCGGAGGGTTCCGCAGCTCACGAACGCGATCGGTCACCCAGCAATGCACCAAGCTGACCATGCGTGCCCTCGCGCAGCGCATCGCACATCTCAACAACGAAATCGCCGATCACGACCGAGCAATGACGACGTTGCTTCGACAGGTCGCGCCCCAACTGCTCGGCGAGGCCGGCATCGGCGAAGTCACGGCGGCGACGTTTGTGTTGGCGTGGTCTCATCACGGTCGCTGCCGCAACGAAGCTGCGTTCGCTCGACTCGCCGGCGCCGCCCCCATCCCGGCGACATCCGGACAAACACAGAACCGTCACCGCCTCAATCGTCGAGGGGACCGACGGGTGAACCACGCGCTCTACATCGTCGCTGTCACCCGGCTCCAACGAGACCCGGCGACACGCGCGTACATGTCCCGTCGACTCGCGGAAGGCAAGACCAAACGAGAAGTCGTCCGCTGCCTCAAGCGCTACATCGCACGACGAGTCTGGCGACTCCTCGAACACGCGCCGCCGCCAGCACTCGCCTCTTGACAGACATAGAAGCGTCGCCCACCCGACACCCTTACGCATGCCGTTTGGGAGGCCCGGGCCCACTCGACTCAGTTGCCGTCGGCTGTAGCCACCCTGCGAGCACCACGCCGCCACGAATCTGAGTGTCGAGTTGACTACGGAGTTGCCGAGACCGTGACGGTCATGCGTGCTGGGCCGTGGTCGACGTTCCAACCGGTGGCGCAGCCAATGCCGGACCAATTGTCGAGGAACGTATGGCTGAGAAGAAGACTCCACCAGCTCGCGCCGAACGCTGTCTTCGCAACAATCCTGGAGACGTGATGACCGACAACGCATATGGTGACCTCATGAGGGCAACACCAAGAGCCATGATGCTCGGTGCGGTGATCTCGCTCATCGCGATCAACTCGTGTGGAAGTGGTGACGATGCCACGTCCGCTGACGATCAGCCGGCCAGATCCGAACCGGCAGCCTCAGAAGGCGTCCAGACGAACGACGACGACACCGAGACCGCCGGAGTCGACGAAGCCCCGGGCACCACCGACACGTCCGACGCCGACACGGACTCCGATGGCCCGTCGGGCGGCGAGCTGATCTGTGACGACATCTTCGGTTCAGCGGAGATGGACGAGTGGTTCGACGAACCGTCCGAGATGACCGAGGAGACGACGGATTCGCTCGGGCAGCTCGTGTGCACGTGGGAGACGATCGAGGACCCAGAGAATCTCGACGACCTCGCCGTATCGATCGTCCTCGCCCAGGTGTTCAGCGGGGACCCGGTGCCCGCCGCGAACTTCATCGACCCCGACATCTTCGGGGAGGTGACGATGCTCGAGGGCTTCGGTGACGTTGCCTTCTACACCGAGGAGGGTCAGGGCTTCTACTTCTACGACGATCCCGTCGCAGGCACCCTGACCATCTCGGACATCAACCTGGGTGACGCCGACGCTCCTGCGCTGCACACGCGCGAGGAGCTTGAGGCTCTGTTCGGCATCTTCCACGGACGCGTCACCGGCTAACGACTGGTCAGGTCCAGATCATCTGACGGCGGACGGAGATCGTTGACGACCGTGATTCCTGCGATACCGCAGTCGGACTGTGGCGCGGGCTCACAGCGTTCGATCGGATTACGGGGGCGCGCATCATGCGTGAACAGGCGGACCCTGCTCGCCGACCCGATCGCGCCAACGACCATGTCGCCGGTGCCGGCTACCTCACCGCACTCCGGGAACAGAGGAGCATCGACATGACAATCACCGAATCACCCCAGACAGCAGCGCAGTCGCCAAGGAGGCGACGTTGGGCGATCATGGGAGCCGCAGCCGCGTTCGCTGCTCTGGTCATCGGGCTCGTGGCCGTGGTCGGGCGCGACGACGATCCGCCAGCCCCGGCAAACCAACCGACCGCATCGGCCGTCCCCCTCCCGCCGACCGAGGTCGACATCGCAGAGCAGTTCTACGGGGCCCTCAACGATCGTGACCCGGCAACGCTGCAAACCCTCATGGGCAGCGGCGCCGTCTACGACGAAAACATCGCCGTGGAGGACCTGCCGGCGCACACGGCGGCGCTCGAGGCATGGGATTGGGAATGGAAGGAGGTCGCGTGCGAGACCCAGTCCGTCGAGTCTGACGTACGGTGCGAGATCGCCGCACGAGACCACCTCACCGACCTCACGGGAACCGAACTCTCGGGCTACGCGTTGCTCACGATGATCGACGGCAAGATCGATCGCGTGCTCGTTGAGGTTGACCTTTCTGACTACAGCACCAACGCGTGCGTGCCGTTCACAACCTGGCTGCGGAACAACCACCTTGACGACTACCGGACGATATTCGAGGGAGAGAACGACACCTTCCACCAGACCGCGGAGTCGGCCGCGCTCCTGGACCAGCACCTCACCGAGTACGTCAACGAGGTCCGGTCCGAAGCGGACGGGTGAGCCGGCTCCGACATCCCACCGCTCGTCGTCCGGGATCGGCGCCCTGCCCGGCGTGTCGAAACAGGCACCACAACGCAAGCACTGCAAACTCGTCGCAGCCTGACATGATCTCGAACACGCATGAGTCCACGGGCTCTGCCGCGGCAGCGCCGCCCAGTCCTCACATCCCGATCAGCGCTCTTGACGACTGAAGGGCGATCAGATCGTCGACCAGAGCGCTCCGTTCGGTCCGTTCGACCCGGGATTTCCGATCACTGCAGTGGGGCCGAACTCGGTCACGATCGGCCGCGTCGTCATAGTGATTGTGTGTGCCGATACCGGGCGGTCTCTGGCGCCCCGTTCATGGCCGTGGGCCGCTCGTTCACCGCCTCCAGGCTCGGTGACTCCTCTCGATCGGGGCGTCAGGTGTCTGAACTCGGGCGAGAATCGGGGCCAAGAAGCCCCGGATCCGCACCGCACTGCCGGCGTACGAGCGAGGGGATCGCTCGATCCACCATCTGTGGGAGCCAGCAGCAGTTTCAGAGGTCGTCCCATCCGTTCGGGAAGAGGTCGTCGGTGCACGTGTCGAGGCGGTCGGCGTCGATTCCGAGGTGGTCGGCGAACCAGCGGTTGTGGATGTTCTTCATGTCGTCGAATGGGATGTCGTGGTCGATGTCCATCCAGAACACCTCGCTGTCGGGTGGCCCGGCGGCGTGGTATCGCTCCGCTTCGGCTGGCGGGATGAGCGGGTCGCGTACGCCGTTCATGAACAAGACCGACGCCTCGGTGTCGCCGACGAATCGGATCGGCTCGACCGGCGACATCGCGTCCCGCCACTCCACGATCTCCTCGTCCGACAGGTCCGACAATGGCCAGACGGGCTCCCCCTCCTCGTCGACGAACCGCTCGACGATCCCACCGTTGCCGAGGATCAGCACGGCGGTTTCGATCCGTGGTTCCACGCCGAGGAGGAGACCTGCGATGGCTCCGCCGTAGCTGATCCCGCCGAGCCCGAACCGCTCGACACCGCGATCGGCGAGGAGGTCGAGCGCCCGCCGCATGTCGATGATCAATTGGATCTGCTCGTCGCGATCCTGCGGGGTGAACCAGAGCGGATCGCCCATTCGGTTCGCGCCAGGCCGTGCGTATGGAGCGTCGACGACGATCGAGATGACGCCGGCGCACGCGAGCATCGCCATCGGGATGAACTCGTCGGTGCCGTCGACGGGGACTCCGTGCGCCCGCAACACCCCGACGCCAGGCACCGGTTCGCCGACCGGTTCGGCGAGATAGCCGTACGCGATTCCTCCGACCGGGCTCTCGAACTTGATCCGTTGCATCTCGATGCCGCGGTATTTTCGGGTGTCGATCACCTCGTACTCGACATCGGGTTCGGCGTCGTAGTCGAAGACAGACTGGTCCGCACGTTCCAGATCCGTCTCCGTTTCGTACGTGACCGGCGGGCGGGGCGCTGTGCTCGGTACCGAGGTGGGCGCCGGCACCGTTTCGACCGGCGCCGATGTCGTCGTGACCGCCGGATCGGTCGCCACGATCGACGTTGGTGTGGTGGGCGGGGAGGTGGGCGGGACGGTCGTAGTGGCGACCTCGGTACCGGTCGTTCGGGCTTCGCCGTTGCCGGTTCCATCGCAACCGATCGCGACCAGGGTGATGGCGAGGGCAAGCCACCCTGCGCCGGAAGTGCGGGATCGGAGGTGCTTCATGCCACAGTGATCGCGCCGGCCGGTATCAGATCGATTCCGGACCGGTATCAGCCCGGTATCAGCGAGGACGGAACGCATTGACCATGACCGTTCCCACGTGGAAGCTGGTCGCATGCGGGTCGCGGTGCTCGGACCGCTCGCCATCGACGGCGACGCCAGTGGAACGGCGCCGCGTGATCGGGTCGTGCTCGAAGCGCTCGCCGTCGAAGCGTCCCGCAGCCTGACGACCGACCAGATCGCCGATGCCCTCTGGTCTGATGAACCGCCCGCGTCATCCACGAAAGTGGTGCAGGGATGCGTATCACGGCTCCGCAGCCGGCTCGGCTCGACAGCGATCGAGACGACTGCCGATGGGTATCGGCTCAATCTGTCCGCCACCGATGTCGATTCGGCCCGGTTCGAGCAGTTGGCCGATCGCGGGCGCGAGCTCCTGTCGGTCGGCCAGCCGGAGCGGGCGACGCATGTCCTCCAACAGGCGCTGGCACTTTGGCGGGGGCGACCGTTTCACGATCTGGATGAGTGGGAGATCGCGCGGATCGAGCGCCGACGTCTCGAGGAACTGTTGTGCGAGGTGGAGGAGTTGGCGGTGGAGGCACGGCTGCGAGCCGGCGATCACAGCAACGTGATCCCGATCGCACGCAGCAACGCCGAGCGCGAACCGCTTCGCGAACCCCGGTGGTCGCAGCTCGCACGCGCCCAGTACCAGGCAGGTAGCCAGACCGACGCCCTGCGGACGATCGGGATGGCGCGCACCGTGCTGCGCGAACAGGCCGGTCTCGACCCGAGCGCTGAACTCCTGGCGTTGGAAACCGCGATTCTCCGCCACGATCCTGGGCTCGACGTTCGAGCGGCTTCGACGGCAGCCGAGGTGTGCCCGTATCCCGGCCTCGTCGCGTTCGGCGTCGATGACAGCGAACTCTTCTTCGGGCGCGAAGAGGTGGTCGCCAACTGCCTCGAGGTTCTCGAGCGCGAGCGGGTCGTCGTCGTCGTCGGCCCTTCTGGCTGCGGGAAGTCGTCCGTGGTCCGGGCCGGAATTGCGGCTGCCTGGCGGCACAGCGGCCGGACTGCACAAGTCCTCACGCCGGGGACCGCAAGCGACTCCGATGTGCACCAACACGTCGCCGACCTTCTCGTCGTCGACCAGATCGAGGAGGCGGTCACAATCCCCGACGGCACCGCCATGCTCGACTCGGTGACGGATGCCGCTGATCAAGCGATGATCGTGCTCGCACTGCGTGCCGACCGGCTCGGCGAGGTGTCAGCGCACGCTGGCGTCGCCCGACTCGTCGAGCGTGGCCTGGTGCTCCTCCCCCCGCTGTCCGACGAGCAACTGCGTCGGGCGATCGAGGAGCCCGCCCGTGCCGCCGGCCTGCTGCTCGAGGCGGGATTGGTCGACCTGCTGATCCGCGAGGTGGAGAGTGAGCCCGGGGCGCTTCCGCTGCTGTCCCACGCCCTCCGTGCGACGTGGGAGCGGCGCGAAGGACGCGTCTTGACGGTCACCGGCTACCGCGAATCAGGTGGACTCCGTGGCGCCGTTGCTCAAACGGCGGAGCGCCTCTATCGAGGGCTCGGCGATCCGCAGCGAATGGTCGTGCGCGAGCTGATGCTGCGGATGCTCGTCCCCACCCTCGAGGGTGACGCGGTCCGTTCGCCCGTGCCTCGCCGACTGGTTGCGTCCGATGACGAGCGGGAACGCCTCGTCGAACTCCTCGTCGACGCCCGGCTGGTGACGAGCGACGGGGACACTGTCGAACTCGCCCACGAAGCGCTCGTCAGAGGTTGGCCACGTCTCCGTAACTGGCTCGACGACGATGTCGACGGTCAGCGGATCCTGCGCCATCTGACACTCGCCGCCGACGGCTGGTACTCGATGGGCCGGCCGGACACCGAGTTGTACCGTGGCCAGCGGCTCGCCGGCGCGCTCGCCTGGCGAGACCGTGCCGCCGCGAACCTGACCCCGATCGAAACCGACTTCCTCGCAGCGAGCGAACGGGTCGCCGACGCCGAGCACGATGATCTCGCGTCTCGAGCACGGGTCCAGGCTCGCCACAATCGACGACTCCGAGCTGCGCTCACCGCGGTGGCAATCCTGTTCGTCGCGGCCGTCGTCGCCGGTTCGGCGGCCGTACGTTCCGCCGATCGAGCACGCTCAGAGGCCGATTCGGCGGAGCAGAACGCATCAGCGTCGCTCGTCGGTCTCTCGCACCGCGTCGCCGAGCAGGACCGTGGCCTGGCCCTCCTGCTCGCGATCGAAGCCCACCGCACCGCGCCGTCCACGAGCACCCGTGCGGCGATGCTCGGCGCGCTCGTCGACGCTCCGCTTCGTCGAACATCGGTGCTCACACCAGCCGACGATCACTACAGCGTCGCCATCGACCCGGCAGGCAACGTCGCGGCAGCGAAGCGTCCCGATGGCTCACTGGACATCGTCGACCTCGTCGATCGCCACGTCCGCCACGTCGCGCTACCCGGTGCACCCACGCTCTTCGGCGGGATCGCCGTCGACCCGGCCGGCCGCTTCGTGGCATCGGGGGGCCTGGGTGACGTCGTCGTGTACGACCTCGTCACAGCGGCATCGGTCGCGTCCATTCGTGGAGGAGGTGGGGTCGAGCTGCCCGCCTTCTCGCCCGACGGCGACATGCTGGCAATCGCTCGGGAGGCCGGCTCGGTGGCGCTCTACGACGTGGCCAGCTGGACACTCCGACGGACGATCGACGTCGGTTCCCCGCTGTCGGCGCTGACGTTCGACGACACCGGCACCCGACTCTTCGTCACGACAGTCCCACCGACGACAGCCCCGGGATCGACGACGACGATCCGCGACGCAGAACTGATCGGTCTCGACGTCGAAACCGGCGACATCGACGTCGGCCCCGTCAACACGCACGAACAGTTCATATCGAGCGTCGTGACATGGCCGGGCCGCGGGGAACTGGCCGTCGCCGGCTGGCAGATCAGCCGGTTCGACGTCAACGACCTGACTCCGATCGGCGAGCCCTTCGGGCGCGCCGAGGTCGACCTCGTCTCGCTGGCGATCTCGCCCGACGGTTTGCTGTTCGCCGGTTCGCCGGTCGAACTGCAGGTCCACGACCTCACCGCAGAGGGCGGCCCGCAGCGGATCAAGATGTCGCTGCTCGGATCACCCGGCGTGGCGGTCACAGCCGACGGAGCCGAGCTCGTGACCGCCGACATCGACGGCGCGCTTTCGACGTGGACGTTGCAGCCGAAGCACGACCTCGGATCGGAGCTCGGTCCCGACCTGGCGGGGCAGGTCACCCTCTCGATGGACGGCACGGTGATCGTGGTGTGGGAAACCGGTCCGGCGGTCGTGCTCGACGTCGACCAACCGGGCCGGCGGACCGAACTCCGCCTGACGGACGACACGCGGATCCTGGGGGTGGATGTCGACCGCACAAGCGAACGAATCGTGACCCTGTCGTGTCCTCCCGACCCGAACCGGTGCGTCGCGAACCTCGACGTGTGGGACCGAACCAGCGGCCAGCGACTCGCCGGACCGCGCACGATCGGCGACGTCTGGCCGGGGCTCAGGCGAGGCGTGGCGTACGCCCGGGACGATCGCTCGCTCGTCGTCCCACTCTTGAACGGCGCGGTGGGCTCCTGGGACGCGCAGACCCTCGAGCCGGAACCCGGACGACTCGATCTCGCCGAACACACCGCGCTCGCCGGCGTGTCCGCATGGGGTGTCGATGCCGCCGACGTCGACGGACGGTCGCTCGTCGTCGCCCAAGACGAGCTCGGACAATCGGTCTCGTGGGACGTCACCAATCAGCCGGCCAAACTACTCGGTGCGTTGGAGAACGCCTTTCGGATGCAGTACCTGCCCGACGGTCGCCTGATCACGGCGACGGCACCCGGAGCACTCGTGATCCGCGATCCCTTCACATTGCACCCGGTCGTCGATGTGCTGCCGGGCACGATGCCCGCCGACACGTACTCAGTGAGCACCGAAGGGGTGCTCGTGGCGAGCGGTGACCACGGCGTCCAAATGTTCGACCTCGCGGTTGGGACCTTGCTCACACCCACCGCCCTACCCAGTGCCCGATCCGCGATCTCCCCAGACGGCTCACAGCTCTATCTCAGCACCGACCCAGACGGCGCCGTGCGGGCCGTGTCACTCATCGACGACGAGCTCACCGCGGCAGCATGCCGACAAGCCGGGCGGAACCTATCGATCGACGAATGGCGCCGACTCGTCGGCCCAGAGACCGACTACCGGCCAACCTGCCGCAACTGGCCCTCGGCGACCGGACAAGACGACTGACCAGCCGGTCCCCAGCGAAAGCCGTGCGAAACCTGCTCGACCGAACCGTCGAGGCGGTCGTCTCGGCGGTCACCGACACGAACGGATCATGGCCGGACACCATCCGTGATTCCGTGGCACCACCGTCGGGCCGCAGTTTGGAGCGTCGTTCGGCTGGAGGGTGGTGATTCTGGGCGGTCGTTGTCGAGCGTTCAGGAGGTACCGCTGGGGCAACCGGCCGGCACACCAGTCGATACGATCGAGTTGTTCCCAGTCGAACCGTACGACGCGACAGGCGGGACGAAGGTCAGGTCCGATACCCGGGTGGACGGTTGACCAATAGCCGCAAGCAGCACGGTCTTCCTGTCACGGCGCGCACGTCGTCGATGACCGGATCGTTTCGGCAGCCAGAGCGGCGCCGGCGCCAATCGCGAGTCCGCCGGCGACGTCGAGGGGCAGGTGGGCGCCGATGTACATGCGGCCGCCGCCCACCAATGCCGCAACCGCGATGGAGAGCAGTCGTGCACGTGGACTTCGGGCGGTGACCAGGGCCAGGGCGGTTGCCACAGCGGCATGGCCTGAGGGGTACCCGAGCCCTCGCTGTGGTCGTCCCCTGATTCTGACGTCGTCGAGGTAGCGGGCGGGTCGGCCCGGCCGATCGCCCGCGTGGCCAGCTTGGGGCCGATCCAGGCTGCGCTGCCGACAGCGAGGGCCAACGAGCGCGTCATGCGTTCCGCGACGCCGACGTACGACCTCGGCTGTCACGAACACCGAGCCGAGCGATCCAGCCTGGATCAGCATCCAGACAGGTGCCTCGATGACGTCGGGAGCATCGTTGAACCATCGGAACACCGCGACCTCTCGTGCCAAGACGACCGGGCGTAGCGCCGCATCGGCGGACCGACGAACGCCCATGCGGTACCGAGTCCGACCACGAGCCGGCCGATGCGCATCAGATGTCCTCGTCGATCAAGGCCGCTGATCGGAACGATCGGCTGAACCTTCCAACACACCCGAGCGATAATCGCAGACCAGATCGCTCGGGTTCGCGCCGCATCGCCTGCGTGATCGGTCGCCGCCGGTCGGGAAAGTTCGGTGCGCTGCTTGGGCCGCGGTGCGGCGCGCCGTCGCGGCTGGCGACCGGATTACGGAGCGCACGTTATGCGGAGATCGTGGTGTGAGAAACTGCCGGTTGAAGTCCGTCTGGCGGTTCCCTCGCCTTGTTGTTCTGATCGGTCCGTTCATGACCGCTGGGCTTGATCGTTGAGGCTGACGTCCTTCGTCATGCGCACGAACTGGAACGATGCCTCGCCGATCTCCGACCGGTCTTCGGCGACACGAGTGACTCGTAGAACCCGACCGACGACGGAGACGCCGCGAGCAGCACCGTGCCGAGTCGACGGGCCGCGATCTCCTCGAGCGAGCTCATCAGGGCCGTCGCGGCGCCCCCACCCTGAACGGCCGGATCAACGTAGACCCGCTTCACCTTGTCATGGTCGAGCGCGCCGAGTCCGACGACCTCGTCATCGGACTCAACAACCAGCGTGGTCCAGCGCTCGACGCCGCGCATCGTCGGCGGGCAGTTTGCGCGTGTAGAGCCGCACCCAACGTCGGCAGACCCAAGCGGCCGGGGATCGTTGCGTGGTGCTGGTCATGCCAGCTCGACACCTGCCTGCCAGCGCGGGTCGGCTGGTGGTTGGGCCACGATCGCCGCGTTCGCGGCCGTCCGTCCCGCGGTGGTGATGTGGTAGAGACGTCGCCGCGGGCGCGCTTCCGCGGCGGCTGCGTCGGGATCTTCCCAGCGGCTCTCGAGCAACCCGCCCGCCTCGAGGCGACCGAGTGCCTTGTAGAGCGTGCCGTGACCGATCAGAGCGGCGGAGCCGTCACCGTCCCGAAGCTCCTTCGCAATCGCGAACCCGTGGAACTCGGGTTCGTCTGCCATCGCCACTCGGAGTGCCTCGATCAGGATCTCGATCTCGATCTGGATCAGTTGACCGGCTTTCCTTCGTGACATGACGAAAGTATAGGAAGGTACCTTCGCATTTGTCAACCGGAAAGCCGAGAGTGCAGACGTGAACGCTGCAAGACGTCCTCCTGCAACCCGAAACCGCTCGGAGACCGCCAAGCCGAAACGCACAGTCCGTGACCCCGACGTGGGATCCGGCCGTTGCGGGCGCTGTTCGAGGAGCGGCCGGCCTGGTTACTACGGATCGCGTCGAGAGCCACCAGACGGCCTGGTGGCGCTGACGCAACGCCGATCCAGACACCATGTGATCTATCGAGTATTGACATATTATATCGACTCTCGTTAGAGTGTAGGAATGGCTCGACGAGCACCCAGCCCCGACGACACCGACAGCTATCTCCCCCTGCCCGCATCGGCGATGCACATCATCGTGGCGCTCGCAGCCGGGGAGCGGCACGGCTACGCAATCATGCGCGACATCGAAGAGCTGGCGGGCGGGTCGGTGACAATGGGACCAGGCACGTTGTACGGGTCGATCAAACGCATGATCGACCAAGAGCTGATCGAAGAAGCCGACGAACGACCCGACCCGGCCCTCGATGACGAACGACGCCGCTACTACCGGTTGACTGCTTTGGGGCAGCGGGTCGGCGCTGCCGAGCAGCGGCGACTCGCCGCCTTGTTGGACGCAGCACACGCCCGCCATCTCGGACTTGGCGACATCTGATGGGCCTGCTGTTGCGGGTCGTTCTGCTGGCTTACCCCCGTCAGTTTCGTCGCGACTATGGAGCTGAATGGACTCGAACCATCACTGACCTGCGCGTCCATGGGGGACTCAGTCGCCCGCGCCTCGCGTTCCGGGTGGTCATCGACGCGCTCTCAACTGCTCCCCGGATGAGATTGGAGACCCTCATGCGAAATCGAAAGGCAATCCTCAGCTACTGGTACCTCTGGATCGCGGCAGCCGCCGTGCTGTTCATGATCGGTCTCGGCGCTCTCGTGGTCATGGGCGACGGTCAGACTGCGACCGGGGAGGAGGACAACGGCTTGGTGAACGGACTCGCCTGGCTGGGCTGGATCCTGAGTTGGGGTGCCGCCGTGATCAGCGCCGGATGGGGCGTCGTCCTCGCCGAGCGGGCATTCCGCGGTAGCAAGCAGCTCGCCTGACCCATCCACCGGCCGCCCTGACAGAAATCCGCAGCAAGCCCAACGCCCGATACGCCCTCCTGACGCCACCAACCGACCATGTCCGACCACAGCTCCGGATTCATTCTCGCTTTCAGTGAGCGCCCGCTCATCACGTGCGCACGTACCGGCCCACGGTCGGGACCGGGTCGCTTCGAGGGCGCCACCGGCTCTGAAACGCCGAGGAGCATCCGAGTTCAGTACCTCCGACCGATCGAGTCGACTCACCGGACCCACGCGATAATCACTGACCGAAGCGACGCAGCGCGCGACTGGCTTCCGGCGTTTCGAGCGTCCGGATCGCTCGGTATCGCACGCTCGTAGTACCAGTCCCCAGTCTCCAGGCGTCGTGTTTGAGAAGGTGCGGGCGACACGATGTGTGTCCGTTTTCGCCGATGAGATGGTCAGGTCGAGGCGGGGCAGTCGACTTCGTTGCGTCCAGAGCGGTGGTCTGCGTGTGCGCGACCTTTCGATGGTGGTGGGTGTCTTGGTTGTATGAGGATGGTGGAGATGGCCGACAACGACGGTGGGTGGGTCGAGTCGTCCGTTGAGTGGCCGCAGGGTTTCGTCGAGTTGTATCGGTCTCGGTGGGCGCCGATGGTTCGGCTGGCGCGCTTGTTGACGGCTGGCGATCCATCGGCGGAGGAGCTGGTGCAGGAAGCGTTCTTGAGGGTTCGAGCGCGGTGGGAGACGATTGAGCATCCGTCTTCGTATCTGCGGGTATGTGTGGTCAACGCGTGCCGGAACCACCATCGTCGTCAGGTGCTCGAGCGTCGTCAGCCCGCACCGGCAGATGGAACCGTTGACGTGAGCTTCGAGCTACGCGGTGCGCTGGCCTCACTGCCGGTTCGTCAGCGATCGGTGGTGGTGTTGCGGTACTACGAGGATCTGCCGGAGGCCGAGATTGCCGAGTTGCTCGGCTGTTCAGTTTCGGCGGTGAAGTCTCTGCTGCATCGTGCAGTGAAGGATCTGCGAAAGGTGATCGAGCGATGAAGCTATCTGATGAAGAGGTGATCGATCGGATTCGCGAAGTGCTTATTGAATGGGCGCACGAGGCGCCGGTTGCGGAAGCGACACCTATGGCCCTGAACGAGGCCTCGACGATGACGGTGTTCGTCGAGGCGGGGCGTGTGTCACCGATTCGTCGGCGGAGCAGCGCGTGGTTGGTCACTGTGGCCGCTGTGGCGGTGGTTCTGATCGGTCTGGCTGCCGTCGCGGCGATCCGATTCGACCAGCCGGCGCGACTGGTTGACATCGGACCCGCCCCGTCGAGCATCACCGAGATTCCGGTTGGGAGGTCGTTCGGGGTTCGCGGATTGGAGGTGACCGAGGACGCCGTGTGGGTCACATCGCAGTTCGATGAGGAGCTGTACCGAGTTGATCCGGTGACCAACCGCGTTGTCGAGACGTTTTCGATTCCGAGTCACATCGAAGGTGTCCGTGCGGCCGGTCACTCGTTGTGGCTCTCGCGTTCTGAACCGAACGAGGTGATCCGGCTCGACCCTGCAAACGGGGCGTTGACGAACCGACTTGCCTTCGACAGCCAACCGAACCTTGCGAGTGACGGCCAGCGACTGTGGGTCATCGCTGAGCGGGGCGGTGAAAGCGTGGTTGTGGAGATCGATGCGGACACAGGAACAGAGATCCGGGAGATCCCGCTTGGTGCCGCACCAGGGTTCGCGACGTTCGACAGCGGCAGTTTGTGGGTCGTGAACCTGGGCGCAACGACGGTGAGCAGGATCGATCTCGCCGCAGGCCGTGTGGTAGGTGTGATCGACGTCGGTGGCGAACCGCGCGATGTGGTCGCTGTAGCGGGGTCGATCTGGGTAGGGGTCAGCCAGACCGGCACCGAGCGGATCGGATCGGTCGTCCGAATCGATCCGTCGTCCGCGGAGGTGACCGCCACGATCGAGACCGGCCGCTGGATCCACTCGATGGCCGCCGGTGACGAAGCGGTCTGGGCGACCAACTTCGACGACGGCACGGTCTCGGTCGTCGACGCCAACAGCGCAACACTCGTCGCCACGACCCCAATCGGGAACCGCCCCGGTGGAATAGCGATCGGACACGGGTCGGTCTGGATCACCCCGCACCGACGCAACGTGCTGGTCCGGATCGATCCGTCGGTGCCGCTCGAGGCGGCAGCGGTTCCTGATCTTGTGCGCTCGATCGATGTTGGTGCCGGCACGGTGTACATGCGTTGTTCCGGCAGCGGCAGCCCGACCGTGGTGTTGGCAGGCAACCAGGCAGACGGTCTTGCGAACGCTGTCGTCGAGGCGCGGTTGTCGCGCGAAGCCCGGGTGTGCGCGTATGAGCCGGTCGGCATTGCCGATCCTGCCCAGGCAGGCAATGGTGGACCGGCCGCAGCAGTCGCGGGTGATCTTGCCGAGGCTCTCGACGTGGTCGGCGAGCGTGGTCCGTTCATCGTCGTGGGAGGAGGGCTCGAGGGTCTCGATGCGCAGATGTTCGCCTCGACCCATCGCGACGAGGTGGTCGGCCTGGTGCTGGTCAACGGCTGGAGCGCCGACTACCTCGAACGCTTACGCGCACTGTTGCCATCCGACGCTCTCGACAAGATCGACCAGGCCCTGAGCGAAGGGGGCGAGCTGCAATGGCTCGACGAGAGCAGCGCCCAGGTGGCAGCGATCGGAGGTCTTGGTGACCTCCCACTGATCGTGCTGAGCGACCCATCCACCGACCCGGCAGTCGCCGCGGCGACCAGTGACCCAATCCTCACCGTCGCGGAATCCGATGCGATCAATCAGCTCCTCCAGGACACCCGACGCGAGCAGGCCGCCCTGTCGACGGCTGGTCGGCTGATCATCACCGACGCACAGGCCATCACACCCGCCGACATCGTCGACGCGGTCATGTCACTGCTCCGCTGAAATGGCACGTGGATCCACTACCGATGGCGACGTCGAGCGTCGGCGACGATGACGAGACTCGTTTGCGTGGTGGCTGCCGGTAGTACTTCGCGCCACGGTTGGGCCGGATTGTGGCGCGTCCGTCCGCATTCGGAGCGGGAGTACGTGTGCCGTTACCGAGTGCCCTCAACCGGTCGGATCGAAGGTTGTAGGCCACTCGTTCACGACTCGACTCCCGTACCGATGACGTTCCCGAGACCCGCTCTGATACCGGCCGCACCAATGCCCACCTGCAGTCGCGTCAGCTGGGGTGCCGAGGTCGCCGTCTTCACGCCGAGACGGCTGTGTTGGTGGCGAGTGCCGTGACGAGATTCGTCGAGTTGACGATGTGTGCGAAGAGCAACTCCAGCGTGAGGAGCGACGCCTCGTGATTGGATCGGGGAGCGTCGACGGCGATCGGCTCGGCCGTTGCGTCGCTCACGATGAGGCAGTGGTAGTCGCGGAACATGGCGTCGCGGACAGTCGAATCGACACAGACGCTCGTGGTCGCACCAACCACTATGAGATGCTCGACGCCCCTGTGGCGGAGCACGTCGTCCAAGTCGGTCTTGTAGAACCCGCTGTAGCGGGTCTTGTACAGGACCACGTCGTCTGCTTCGGGGGTCAGCGCGTCGACGATGTCGGTGTTCCAGCAGTCTCGTACCAGGATGCGGGAGGGCTCACCGTTCGGGGCGGTCACGGGATCGCCGACATGAAGTGCTGCGTGCTTCAGCCACGTCGGCGACGAGGGGTAGCCGGCATCCGCCAGGTCGAGATGGAAGCCCATCTTCAGGTACACGATCGGCAACTGGTTCGCGCGTGCAGATTCGAGTACCGCACGTACGTTGGGAACGATCGCCTGGATGCACGTGATGTCGATGCCAGCCCGATCGAACATCCCGCCTGGCGACGCGAAATCGTTCTGCATGTCCACGACCACGACGGCCGTCGTCGTCGGCTCCAACGAGAATGGTGCTGGCCTCGCCGGGACCTCGACCGTGTGATGCTCAGTAGCCATGCTGACTCCTCGAATCCTGTACTCTCCTGTTGAGAGCCTGGCCGAACCGAAGCGTCGCCGCAACCATGACCCTGGGAAGAGTGGACCTCGCGGAACGCCAGCTCGGCGGCGCAACTTCGGGACGCCGCATCGGGGCCGAGATGCCGTGCGGCGCTGACAGTCGGGGCTGCGATCCCGCTTGATCGCCGGCGCGACGTGGATGTGCTCAACCGCTGTCGAGTTGCGGGACCGGTCAGTTTGCGACGAGCTGGCGGCGGACGTGCTCGATCACCTCGCCGTGTTCGCGTTGCGGGCTGAACAAGATGAGCTCGGCGTCGGCGTCGGCTCGCACGCTGTGGCCCGCTGGCCAGTGGAAGACATCGCCGGTGACACATCGTTCCGTCGTGGAGTCCGTGTACGTCACGGTGAGATCGCCGCTGATCACGTAACCCCAGTGGGACGACTGGCAGGCGTCATGATCGAGACCGACGAGCAGCGGCGCCAGGTCGGTTCCCGCCGCCAGGCTGAAGTACTCGGCTCCGATCGTGCCTTGGGCCACGCCGAAGTCTTCGAGTTGGCGTGCGGTCGCGCCTGGAACGTCGATCTTGACCGGGATGTCGTTCTTGGTGATGTGCATTGTCGCTCCTAACCATAGATAGAGAGTAATACTCGCAATGCGAGTATTACTCTCTGTCGAGGCCGGAGTCAACCGTTCAACTTCTGCCCGTATGGCGAGTGCGGATGGCCTCGAGCCGAGCCCTGGTAGCGGCTGTCAGTTGAGCGTCGGTCGGACTGCGCCAGGCTCGAACCTCGATCGCCGTCCGGGAGCAGAACGTTTCGATCTCGGCCAGCAGCCGCGTCGTGGCGTCGATCACCAATGCCACGACGTGGAGTCGCTCTGGGAACATCGGTCGCCCACCGAACTCGAGACGTTCGCCGTCGGGTCCACCCACCCCTTGGTCGAGCATCCACAGCGGGCCCCCTTCGGCGAGATACTCATCGACGAACTCGAGGAGTTCGTCGAGCATCGCACGTGACGCCCGCGCAGTCGCCTCCAGCGAGCCGACCATCTCGTCGATGGTTCCCCGATCCGCGAAGAACAACCGCAACATGCCCTCGATCTCGAGATGCGGCTCCGCAGGTTCGGTCGCCAACCACTCCCGCAAGGCCACCTCGCCCGCCGGCGTGATCGAGTATCGCTTACGCAATCGACCACCCGAGGGTTCGACCTCGACGGTCGCCCATCCCAGATCGACGAGGCGCTTCTGCTCTCGATACAGGTGCCCCTCCGAACTCGACCACACGAACCGAAGCGACCGTCGAAGTTGCTGAGTGAGCTCGTACCCGGTCCACGAACGAACCGCCAACATCCCCAACAGGCCATACGTAGCAGGCGAGGCCTTCACGCCCACCACTCTAACCACTATGCTCGCACTGCGACCAACAATCGAACCGTTGCACCCGTCACGAGGAGTTGCACCTTGAGCATCGGCACCTGGCGCTGCGCAGCCATCAACGTCACCGACTTCGATCTCGCCTACCGGTTCTGGTCTGCGCTCACCGGCTTCGACATCCTCGGACCCGAGTACGGCTACCACGGATGGCTCGGCTACCTCGGCACCACCAACCCGCGCAAACACGAACTCATCCTGATCCTCACCGACACCGCCCCGATCGAGACCGAAACCCCGAACCACCACCGCACCAACTGCGTGCACATCGACATCACCCCCACCAACGGCATCGACACAGCGATCCCACAGATCCTCGACCTCGGCGGGCGAATCAAGAAGCCCCCCAGCCTCTATCCCCGACCCGGCAGCTACCCCGGCAGCCCACCAGTCATCGACTGGGCCGTCATGCAAGACCCGTTCGGCAACGAGTTCTGCCTCGTCCACGACCTCACCGATCAGCAATCACGCGCCGCCATCGACGCCGCCGACCACGGCCCCACCACCGACCAAGAACTACGAGCCGCCGCCAGACAAACCACCATCAGATAGCCGAACAAATCGTAAGGGCTGCCAGGCCCCTGTCACGGCGAGCGGCGTCACTCAGACCGCCCGGCACGGCACTACCCGATCGCTCGCTTCCGAACTCGCGCCCACCCGTAATCACGAGCCGGAACGATCCGACCGGCGAGCGATATCATGCGAACTGTTGGAGGTGAAGCTGCCGATCGGGTGACGCATAATCGCCCTTTGGCGACCGGCCGGGTGCCGCCCGAGAACGGCAGGTCGGCGGAGCGTTCCGGGAGTCCCGCTCCGTATCGCGATGACCGGCGATGGTCGCCGCAGCGACCGGCGGGCGGCACCCTTGCCGGCTGTTTCCGGCCTGGGCGCCGGGCTCACACGACGTCTATCCGGGCGAGTCCGGCCTCAAAGGTCCCGCTCAGTGTCGGTTGAATTGGCAGTTCAGGCGGTGGACAAGCCGATCGACATCCGCTCCGGATGGGTCTCGAGTCATGGCTTCGACCGTCACCGACGCGCGCTACTGAAGCGCGGGGTCGAGCGCCCCTGGCGTGAGCGTGAGCCGGTTCGGGCGGGTTGACGAAAAGTGGTGGTACCAATCGGGCGAGGAGTCTCGGAGCGCCACCAGCCACTGCGTGAAGGCAGACAGGACCGTTGGTAGCTGCTCGGCCATCCATTCGTCCCAGCGGTGACCGGGGTGGCTCGAACGAGTCCGAGGTGTGCGAGGCGGCCGTCCAGCTGGTTCATTCGCATGAGGTTGCGGTCTGGCAGCCAGGTCCAGCCCGGCACGTAGTCCCTCGCGGCGACACGGTCTCCCTTTTTCTGACCGAGGAACTCGATCACGCAGCGGATGTGGAGGAGCCCCGCCTCGAGGAGGGAGATGCGGACGATCTGCTCTGTCTCGTTGCGGTTGCCCCGTGCTGCGAACAGCAGCAGCTGCTGCACCTCGTAGTGAACGTGGTCGAGCATCTCCGTGAGGAGCTCCGGCGTCTTGGGCGGAGGCGGCGATCCCACGCCTCCAGTCTGCCGCAACTTCGCCTCCGCAAGTGCAGGAGTAACAGCCGTGTCGGTGTGACGCTCGCAGGAGGTGCAGGTGCTGTTCCAGACGGGGCGGGCGGCAGGATCCCGTTCAAGTAGACTCGGCGGGCGGTCAGATGAATTCAACGCTGCCGCGGTCGGCGTGAACTGCGAGTGGTTGGCGGTCGGCTCGGTCGCCGGTGACGACAGTGCTGTCTGGCTCGGCGATCGCGACGACGAGGGCATCGACGGTTGAGCCGCTGCGGGCACGTCGGTCGGAGCTCAGCCGCCCTGCGGACATGCGCCGCCCGCAGGGATACGGTTTGCCGGCCACCGGAGTCGCGCCGTCTTGCGGAATCCCGTCCTTCTCTCAACCGTGGCGAGAACCATTCCAGTCACTCTGCGACCATGGTCGGATCCAGAAGTTCGGCGGCGCGGCGAGCGGTGGCTGCAGGACGTTGCCCTAAGGACTTCACGTACCCGGCAGTCGTGGAAGGGTTGGAGTGACCCACGTGACGAGCGACATCGGTGAGATCGAGTCCACCATCGGCGTACAGCGCTGTGATGACGGTTCGTCGTCCTGCGTGTGTCGCCAGGCCCGTCGGGTCGAGTCCGGCACGTTGGGCCGTGCGCTGGATGACCTTGGTGATCGCCTGTCGGTTGACGAGCCCGCCCGCAGTGTTGGTGAACACCGGAGATATCGGCTTTCCCTGGTAGGTGTGTTCAGGCCATGCGGAGCCGAGCGCCAATCGTTCAGCGGCTTGCTGTGCTCGATGAGCGCGCAGTTGGGCGACGGCGACCGGAGCGAGGTGGTGAAGCCCTTGCGCACCGCTCGTCTTCGTCGGCCCGAACGTGACGCCCGAAGCCGCCGAGTGCGTCGCGGCCCGCCGGATGTGGGCGGTCCCGGCCTCGAGATCGAGGTCGTCCCAGGCGAGGCCGAGTACTTCGCTGACCCGCCAGCCTTGGCAGAACAACAGGGTGACGGCGACCCCCAAACGGATCGGCGCTGCGGCGGTGACGAGCTGGCGCGCGTCCGCGGCGCTCAGCGCACGACCTTCCTTGACACCTTCCGCACGCGGCGCGTGGACCAGGTCGAATGGGTTGGTGGCGATCAGTCCCATCTTGACGGCCTCGGCGAAGACCTGACGACAGGCCTTGCGGCTGCTCAGGACGGTGTACGGAGCCAGTCGATCGAGCAGCGCGGACTGCCACACCGTGACCGTCTCGGGTCCGACGTCGATGACGCGCGCGTGGCCGAGTTTCTCGACGAAGTATGCGACCGACTTCCGGTACGTCGCGAGCGATGACTCGCGCACCTGGTGACGAGCAACGGACTCGAGCCACCAGTCGCTCAGCTCCTGGACGGTCGTCGTGATCGAGAACCTGGAGGTGGTCGGCGAGCGGCGCCGGCCGAGTGCGTTCACGAGTTCGTCGCGGCGTGACTCAGCGAGCGCTCTCGTCGGTCCGGAGACTCGCTTGATCGTGCCATCGAGATCGACGTAGGTCGCCCGCCAGCGGCCCTTGACGACCGTGCCGTCAGTACGCGTCGAAGGCGGTTCGAAGTAGACGGAACCGACGCCGTTGGAGTTCTTGGCGGCGACCGAGTACCCGTCACCCGCCACGACACGCTTGCCCTTCGGTCCTCTCGGCATGTTCACCTCCCGTGCTGCGAAGCGGTCGGGCCTCATCGCGGGAGTAACCGCGGGAGTAACCGCGGGAGTAACGCTACAGAAACGTCGGTGAACGTGCAATGGGCCCTGTGGACATATGACCAGCTCAGAGCGCATTTAGGTGAACCTCCGTGGACGCCGGTGAACGTCCACGGAGGCACCAGCGGAACGGGAGGGATTCGAACCCTCGGACCCTTGCGGGTCGTCCGCTTTCAAGGCGGGTGCAATCGTCCACTCTGCCACCGTTCCGTCGGCCAGGTTACTGACGGCTCGCCAGGGTCGGGTTCCACAATTCCGTTCGGCGACCCGATCCCGTACACTCGGGCAGCCCGGGAGAGGTGCCAGAGCGGCCGAATGGGGCGCCCTGCTAAGGCGTTGATCATCGAAAGGTGGTCCGTGGGTTCAAATCCCACCCTCTCCGCCACGTACGCCGCGAGCCGGACCAGATCTGGTCCGGCTCGCGGCGCGTTCGGCGGACCGTGATCGTCGGACCGTGATCGTTGGACCGTGATCGTTGGACCGTGATCGTTGGACCGTGATCGTTGGACCGTGATCGTTGGACCGTGGTGCCAATGGCGACGACCAGCACCGGGTCCCGTGCTCGGCGTGCGGCCTCGGCTTCGGCGTTGCCGAGTATCGGTCTCCGCAGCGAGCAGGAAGTAACAGCGTTGTCATTTGATTGCGGACAGATGACGCCCACGTTGCGGTTCGATGACAGACGGAGTAGACCTGTGCGTCGGCGGTGCCGCGTGGCCCCTCCGACCTGATCGATCATGCGACCCGACGACTCGAACACCCCCTTCGATCTCGATCTCGACGAAGCCCATGACGTCACCCAGGAGTTCTGGGGAACGACTCGTGGTTGGACCGAGCGGGGCCACTCGTCGGGCGAGCTGCCCACCGAGCCTCGGCGCCGCCCCGACGACACCACCGGATCGCTCCGTGCGCTTCGGGACGGACTCGCTGCGTTCCGGCCCTCGGTCCGTTCCGACGCGACCGGTTCCCTGCGACGCACCCGCCAGCACGGCATCGTCCGGTCGGCCGACACGCCATCCGCTCCGACGCAGTCGACGCACCTCTCGTCGGCCCCTGCCCAGCGAACCACGCGGGTCGAGGCGTCGCTCGGTGAGCTGGCGTCCGGGTGGTTCGACGACGACGGGGACTGGTCCGTCCCGTCCCACACTTCGCAGGGTCACCAGTTCGACGACGACGACGACCTGATCCCGCTGGCCCCGGTCCAGCCGACGTCGACTCGCCCAGGTCTCGGCGCCGTGGACCCGTTGCTCGTCCGCGTCGGGGCGGTCATCACCGCCCTGGTGCTCCTCGTTCCACTCGCCTTCTCGCTCCGTCCGAACGATGCACAAGCCATTCAGTCGATTCCTGCGGTGGTTCCGGTTGGTGCGTCCCCGACGCCGGCTGATGTCTCCGCAGCGGTCGACGGCGGTACGCCGGATCCGACGTCGATCGTGGCCGATGACGCGGCGACGACGGAGTCGGCCGACCAGGCCACTGGCGTGTTGCCTCCGTCCCAGCCCGACCTGTCCGAGACGGCGGCCGAAGTGACTGCCGAGACGGCGGCGGCAGCGAGCGAAGATCGATCCGACCCGCCCGCCGATGTCGTCGAGAGCGAGGCAACGACACAGAGCGTCGGCGTCTCTGATGACGCGGCGACCGTGGACCAAATCGCAGAGCGTCAGGTGCCGGAATGCCCGCAGACGTACGAGGCGGTCGCCGGTGACTCCTGGTACGGCATCGCCGATGCCGCCGGGATCTCGCCGTCGGCGCTGCTGAGCGAGAACGGGGCCGACGTCGACTCGGTGATCTTGCCGGGCGATGAGATCTGCTTGCCGGCCGATGCGACGATTCCGTCACCGTCGGTGGCCGACGCGCCGTCGACGACGGAAGCCCCCGCGCCGGTCGTGTCCACGACCGCTCCACCCACGACCGCTCCACCTACGACAACACCTCCGACGACGACCCCCGCCTCGCCGAGCGAGGTGCAACAGATCGTGCGCGATGTCTGGCCGGACGAGCTCGAGGAGCGTGCGCTCGAGATCGCGTACCGCGAGAGCGGGTATCAGGCAACGGCCTACAACGGATGGTGCTGCTACGGCGTCTTCCAGATCTACTGGTCCGTGCATCAGAGCTGGCTCGACGACTTCGGCGTGTACAGCGCGACCGATCTGTACGACGCGCGCAAGAACGCCGAAGCCGCCTACGCGTTGTACCGCGGCGCCGGCGGCTGGGGCCCCTGGGGCGGCTGACGTCACATTCGGGGTCAGACCCCGAATGTAACGGGTTCCGTTTGGCGGGCTACGGGCCTACAATGTGGCCGCTCAGCGCCCGTAGCTCAACGGATAGAGCATCTGACTACGGATCAGAAGGTTTGGGGTTCGAATCCCTACGGGCGCGCTGACTGGATCTGGTGATCTACCAGGTCTGATAGAGTACGGGGGTCCCGCCGGGAGGCGGGGCCCTCGGGCGTTTTTCGCCCCATGTATGCACGATGTATGCAGAACGGGGGTCCAGGTGGCCTGGAAGCAGACGAGCCATCCCACGGTCCAGAAGCAGCGCGACAAGTGGGTCGTCCGTGTCGACGGGATCGACACGGAGTCCGGAGCGAGAAAGCCGCGCCAGCTCGGTACCTATCCATCGCGCCGATCGGCGCAGGCCGCAGCGTCTGCGTTCGCTGCGTCCGGTGAGGCTGGCGCCGAACGCGACACCGTCGCCGCCGTCGTCGATCGGTGGGTTGCCGGCAAGGTCGACGTGTCGAGCAAGTCCCGGCTTCAGTACGAGTGGGCGGCCGGTCACATCCGTGCGGGCCTCGGCCTCGGCTGACGTCGCACGGACTCCGCCACACGGCGGCGACCCACATGGTTCGCCACGCGTCCGACCTCGGAGAGATCCGAGCCGCCGCCGACATCCTCGGACACAGCCCCGACATGCTGATGCGCACGTACGCCCACGCCATGCCCGAGTCGATTCGAACGGTCACCGACAAGATCGAGCAACGATTCAGCGGCATCTGAACGTGAGGCCGTCGACGGAGGCCCGATGTTATGGCCTGGCAGCGCCCCCTGCGCGAGAACGTTCTGAGCGGCATCGGTGGCGTAGTCGGGGATATCGCTGCATGCTTGATCGATGGCTTCGCTTTGGGATTGCCATGCGATCCGCGAAGTCGCGGTGCGCCGCTGGCTCAAGCGGCCGGCACCGGACGAAAACCTCGGAACCACGTTGGCCACTAAGCCACTGCGATGACGACCGACACAGCGATGACCACGATCGCAACAAGCTCGCTGAGTTCGGAAACGTCTGCGGCGATCTTCCAGTCGAAGAGTTCCGGCCCCTGCTCTTCTGCGCCTGCCCACATCATGACCCACTCTCGACTGGCTGGCCCAGGTCGGCCAGCCATCCCTTCAGCACGAAGTGGAGCGCGGCTGGCCCCTCGATGATGTCGGCAGGCGGGTGCACGTCGGCAGGATGGAGCAGGAACGGATGGGTCTGCGGCCCGCCGAGTCCGCCGTGAGAGCTCACCTGGTGCTCGAAGGCCGCCACTTCATCGCGTTCGGGGTCGTACAGGCTGTTCACCATCACGTCGGCCGCATTCGAGTAATCGGCGGCCTTGGACACCATCGCGACCGCACCCGGCCCGAACGGGGCAAGCGGGTCGTCACCCTCGACCTCGCCGCTGTCGAGGTTTCGGCGACCGGATGCTCCGAGCACCAGCGAGCCCTCCGCTGCGGAACGCACGAGAACGAACCCCACGCCAGGGTGCTCGACCAAACCCGGGAGCAGCTCCGGATAGCTCCCGTCGATCTCTTCCTTCGTGAGGCGGGCGTCGCCTTCGGGCAGGTAGACCAGTCCGAGATTGCCGGATGCGAGCACCGTTGGCTTGGCCTCGGAGGCACGGGCCGCCTTTCGTTGCCCGCGGGCGCTTCGGAACCATGCTGACGACTCGGTGCGCCCCTCTTCGAC
>CAWGTY010000015.1:0-12873 GCA_963825605.1 uncultured Acidimicrobiaceae bacterium
TTCAGCTCGCGGCGGCTCGTCAACGCATCGTTGGTCGCCCGGGCGAATTCAACCGCCCGCGGACCCGCCGATGCGTCAACCCACCGGGGCTTGAATCGGGGCCGCGTCGGGCGCGGGATACAGCGTCGTCAGCAGCTGTGTGGTGCCCGAGTTCGACTCGAAAGTCAACGTGTTACCGGCCGGCACGATCTGGAGCTCGACGATCGCGGAGCCGGCGAGCTGCAGATCGGTCGGTGCGTAGGTCGCGTTCATCCTGGTCGGGTCGTCGTTGTCCCAGCTGAGCGTGAGCGGCGCAGCGAGCGGCTGGAGTGGATCCCCCGCCGGCCTGTCGACCGACGGCAGCCATTCATCCGAACCGTCCTGGCGGATCCACACGGCGCCGGCGACGACGATCACGTCGATCGTCGCCCCGCCGGCCTCGATGGTGAACATCGACGAGTCGTCCACCCGGGTCCCCACAACGACGACGGTGTCACCGGCTGGCGTCGTGATGTCCGAACGAAACGAGTACTTCGTGCCGAGCGAGGCGACCGCGGCGGCGAGCGCATCGGCGGCTTCGGGCCTGATGGTCGTGGTCGGCGCCGAACTCGTCATCGGCTCGGTCGTGACTGCGGCGGTGTCGGGCGTCGACGGGATCGAGACCGACTCGACCGCCTCCGATCCGCTGCCCGAGCACGCCGAGGCGAGCAAGGCCAGCATCAGGACGCCCGAGCCGACCAAGATCCGAGGCCGACGGCGCTCAGTCGTCATGTGAGTCGTGAGCGTCGTGTCCCTTGCTCTGCTGATGCTGTCCATCGTGACCGGATTCGTCGTCGTGACCCGAATCGCTGCCGTGATCGTCCTCGTGGTCGACCTCGCGGTCCGATTCGTGATCCTCGTGGTCGGCGTCGTCGTCGTCCGAGTCGTGGTCCTTCTGGTCGTCATCACGGTCTGAGTCGTGATCCTCGTGGTCGGCGTCGTCGTCCTGGGCCTTTTCGTCCACGGGCACGTTCACGGTCGGGTCGGCGACGGGGCCGACGGCTTCCACCGTGGCGAAGAGATCGCTGCGAGCGCTGATCTTGAGTTCGGCCTCGACCTGGCCGTCGTCGTCCTCCACCTCGACCTTGATCGTGATCCGGGCATCGTGGCCCATGCCGTCGGTGAGTTCGATCCGTGCCTTGGCCTCAGAGCCGCTCTGCGTCACGACAGGGGTACCGGCGAACGGGCCACCGACCACGACGTCGGTGATGGTCGGCGCGCTGTCGGTGCCGCCCACCGTGAAGGCGACGGTCGTCTCGCCGTTGCCGACACCGAAGAGCTCGCCCTTCCAGCTGTGCATGCCCATGAGATCCGCGAGCGCGCTCGCCTCGACCTCGGTCTTGACGGACTTGCCCTTCGCCTTCACCTCGATCTGCGTCGACCCGGCACCGATCACGAACTTGACCTCGTGCGGCGACACCTCGGTCGCAACCGCACCATCGACCTGAACTCCGCCCGTCAGATCCACCGCAGTGAGATGTCCGGTCGCATCGGTGGTGATCGACAGGGAGATGCCCGTGCCGAAGACCGTGACGAGCGTCGGCCCGGCCTCGACGGGCATGGCCGGGACCGGGGCCGGGGCCGGAGTCTCGGCGAGCGCGGTGTTTGCGGAGAACAACAGGATGCCGGCGCCGAGTCCGGCGACGAGGGAACGAAGTTTCATGAGATGGTGCTCCAGGTGTTGGCCGGTTGGGGGCCGGGCGTTGTCGATGTACTACGTCGTTCAACGCCGGTGGTCGGCCGCATGGGTACGGGTTTGCCAAACCTTTACACTGAAAGTGGTCACCGAGTCGACACAGTGTGGTCAGACTGCGAAGGTGAACGGCCCGGATCGACTCCGACCGAACACCCGCCGATACCTACGTCGAAGGCTGATGACCACACACCGTCACGTCCCCGTGAGACCGACGCTCCAGGATGCGCTGAATCTCGCGCGCGCCGGGGACCCACGCGGCTTCGAGGAGCTCTACGGCCAGCTCGCCGGATCGGTGACGAGGTTTGCACATTCGCGTGACGCCGACGACCCCGAAGGTCTGACCAACGAGGTGTTCCTCGCCGCGTTCCAGCACCTCGGCGACTTCGACGGCGACGACGACGACCTGCGCGGCTGGGTGTTCACCATCGCGCGGAACAAGCTGATCGACGATGCGCGGCGGCGGAGTCGCCGTCCACGAACCGTCGACGACGAGTTGTCCGACGCCGACCAGATGAGCGCAAGTGCCGAATCCGACGTTGTGGGCAGCGACTGGGTCCGCGGCCAGCTCGAGATCTTGACCGACGAACAGCGCGAGGTGCTGCTGATGCGCGTCGTCGGTGGTCTGACGGTTCCCGAGATCGCGGAGGTGATCGGTCGGTCGATCGGCTCGATCAAGGCGCTCCAGCGGCGGGCCCTCCGCCAACTCGAGAAGAACCTGGCCTCATGGCCGTATCCAACCGACAACGAGCAGCGTTGAACGAGGAGCGATGTCCGACAACCTGAACGACGACGCAGTCGAGGCATTCCTGTCAGGGCAGGCGGGCGACGAGCCGCTCGGAGCGTTGCTCGCATCGATCGCCGACCACTACAGGGCGATCGAGCCATCGGATCCCCGCCCGGAACTCGCTGCGTTCATCTCGACCGGCGGGGCCGACGCTGCCGTGGTGGTCGATCTGATCGGCCAGCGTCGCGGTCGCAAGACAGCGGTCATCGCCGTCCTGACCGGCACCCTGGCCGGCAAGGTGCTGATCGGTGTGTCCGTGGCCGCCGCATCTGTCGCCGGCATGCAGGCCAGGGGCACGATCGACGTGCCCATGCTCCCCGACACCCACCACCGCACGGTCGTCGAGCGCCCCGAACCCGCCGCGACGACGCAGCCCACGACAACGATCACGCCGGCAACGACACCGGCACCGGCAACGACACCGGCACCGGCACCGGCACCGGCACCGGCGGTCGTGACCCCGATCGCCGTCGACACCGGCGACGATGCGTCCGCCGGATCCGGCGCGAGCACCGAGCCGATCGTGTCGAACAGCCCGCAGCCGGTCGCCGACGACGAGCATCACGACCAGCGGAACCAACCCGACACCCTCGTCAGCTCCACCGACGACGACGGCCACGACGACGACCACGACGACGACCATGACGACGGCGACCATGACGACGACCATGACGACGACGGCCCCGACGACGACCATGGCGGCGACGAGTCGGCGGACGACCGCGACGACTGAATCGGCGACCGGGCTCGCCGGTACGAAGTCCTCCGGTGTCAGGATGGGCCGATGACAGATCTCCAGTTCGGTGTGTTCATCCCTCAGGGCTGGAAGATGGAACTCGCGACCATCGCCGACCCGATCGACAAGTGGCAGCACGCCGTCGACATCGCCCAACTGGCGGAGGAACTCGGCTACGACTCGTTGTGGGTCTACGACCACTTCCACAACGTTCCGGTGCCGGCCCACGAGACGATGTTCGAATGCTGGATGACGCTCGCGGCGATCTCCCAACGGACGACCACCATCAAACTCGGTCAGATGGTGGGGTGCGCGCCGTATCGCGAGCCGTCGCTGCTCGCGAAGCTCACCTCGAACCTCGACGTGATGTCGGGTGGACGCCTGATCTGGGGCATCGGCGCGGGTTGGTACCAGCACGAGTTCACGGGATACGGCTACGAATTCCTCGCACCGGCCGATCGCATCCGGATGCTCGCCGAGACCGTGGAGATCGTCACGGCGATGTGGTCCGAGCCCGACGTCTCCTACGACGGCCGGTACTACCAACTCGACGGCGCGCAGTGTGATCCCAAGCCGGTGCAGTCCCCCCGCCCACAGGTCCTCGTCGGTGGCGGCGGCGAACAACTCACCCTGCGCGTCGTCGCCCGTCTCGCCGACGCGTCGAACTTCGGCGGCAAGCCCCACGAGTTCCAGCACAAGTGCGACGTGTTGCGCGAGCACTGCCGCGAGGTCGGCAGGGACTACGACGAGATCCAGAAGACGTGGTCGCCGGAGGTGTTCATCCGCGAGTCCGAGCAGGAGATCGTCGACGGCGGCACGCGCAGCTTCTACGGCGAGCCCTACGAGTCGTGGCATGCCGGCAACCTCGTCGGCACACCCGAACAGGTCGCCGAGAAGCTGCAGACTTACATCGACCTCGGCTGCACCGGCTTCTACCCGTGGTGCTCCGACTACCCGGACACCCAGACCATGCACTTGTTCGCCGAGCAGGTCATCCCGCACATCCGCGCGGCGAACTGAGAGAGACTCACCACATGCCCTCCAACTTTGCTCTGAAATCGATGAACCGCATCCACCGCACGATGCTCACCGTCAGCGGCGGTCGCCTCGGATGGTCGGCGGGCAAGATGCCCGTCCTCGAACTGACGACCACCGGACGCAAGAGCGGACAGCAACGCTCGACGATGCTCACGGCCCCGTGGCAGAGCGGCGACAAGATGGCGATCGTCGCATCGGCGGGCGGCAACGACCAGCACCCTGCATGGTTCCTCAACATTGAATCGAACCCGACGGTCACCGTTCGTACCGACAGCGGCACTCGCTCCATGACCGCTCGCATCACCTCCGGCGACGAGCGCGCCGAGCTCTGGGAGGAGATTGCGTCGAAGTACGACAACTACGCCGGCTACCAGAAGAAGACCGAGCGCGAGATCCCGGTCGTGCTGCTCGAGCCCGCCGACTGAGCGCCGGCGCGCAGCGTCAATCCAGCGCTGCGAGCCAGCGCTGCTTGTCGACGTCGGACGCGAAGCTGTGCTCGATCGAGTTGCGCGCCAATGTCGTCACGCCATCGAGGTCGAGGTCGCACCAGTCCCACGCCCGCTCGTACTCCGCGAGCAGATTGGTCTGGAACATCGGCGGATCGTCGGTGCCGAGCGTGACGACGAGACCGGCGTCGAGCATCGCCGGCAGCGGGTGTTCGCCAGCCGATGCCACCGCGTGCAGCGCCAGATTCGAGCCCGGACACACGTCGCACGGAATCCGTCGGTCGACCAGCAGTGCCACCACGTCGGGATCGGACATCACGCCGATGCCGTGCTGGATGCGCACGGCCTCGAACTGCTCGACCGCGAATCGAACCTCGTCGGGGCCACCGTGCTCCGCGGCATGGGCGACGCCGGGCACACCGAGTTCACGCGCCCGGGCGTAGATCGGGGCAAAGTCGTCGGTGGTCCACGAATCGGCGGGACCACCCATGCCGACCGCCAGCAGGTGGTCGGTCCCGTGCGCCAAGACCTCCTCGATCGCGACGGCGCAATCGGCCGCGGCGAGATGCGGTGAGATGTCGGGGATCAGGCCCCACGACACACCCGAGCGGCCGGCCGCCCGGGTGCATCCGTCGACGATGCCGTCGTGGATCGGGCCCCATGGTTTCGAGTGCTCGACGATGTGGCCGGTGGCCGACACGTGGAACTCGACGTGGATGACACCCTGGGATGTCGCGAGATCGAGGTAGCGCTCCGCAGCGAGCGCGAAGTCGTCCGGGTCGCGAAGCAGATCGAGCACGGCGAAGTAGCGCTCGAGAAACATGGCAAAGCCGTCGAAACGGAACCAGGCCTCGACACCGTCGAGGTCGTCGGCGGGCGGACGGACCCCGTGACGTTCGGCGAGCGTCAGCACGGTGGACGCGTCGATCGTCCCCTCGAGATGGACGTGCAGTTCGGCCTTCGGCAGCGCCCGAACAACGGCGTGCGGAAAGGGTGCGCTCATTGGGCCAGGGTACGGCCCGCGACTGGAGTGCCTCGAGCAACCCGAAGGAGAAGTGGTCAGTCCAATCTCAGCCTCCACATCTCGATGCGCGGGCCGGACCTGATAGGCCTGACCTGAACAGGGTCAGGGGACCCGCCTTCCGGGGAGGTCGTGCACATGTCGTATCCCAAGCACGTCAATCACGAGCTGAGCCCGATGGCGTGCCCGGTCGGCCTCGACGACGTCGACCTGTTCGGCGAGGGAGCCCAGGAACACTGGTACGAGGCGTACGAGATCCTCCATCGGGACGCCCCTGTGCTGCGGATCGACGGCGGCGGCCTCACACCCGGGTCGGATGCGTTTGTCCTCACCAAGCACGCCGACGTGTCACGTGTGGTGAGAGATCCCGATCGGTTCCTCAGCCTGACGACGAAGCGGCTCGGTCAACTCGTCGATCAGGGCCTCTCGCCGGAGGATGCCTTCGCCACGCATCACAATCTGATGCAGGCGTCGATGCTGTCGCTACGCCCGACGCAGCAGCTCTACAACCGGCACCGCAAGGAACTCACCGATCCATGGGTCGGGCCGGGCGCACTCCGCCACCGCGACATGATCACCCGACACGCCAACGACCTGTTGGACGCATGGATCGACGACCCCGACGTCGAGTTCATCAGCCAGTTCGCTCGCCCCCTACCCCAGCGCGTCATGGCGAGCATCCTCGGCTTCCCTCTCGCCGACATCCCGCAACTCGCCGAGTGGGGCGACGCCGTCGTCACACCATTCGTCCACGGCACCGGCCTCAAACACGAACTCACGCCGGAGCAGACCGAGGAGATGGTCGCCCGCCTCGATGGCTTCCAGGACTACATCTACGACCACGTCACGGCGAAGCGCCGCGATCCCCAGGACGACATGGTCAGCTTCCTGTGCGACGTCCACTACGAGGCACTCGACCGGAAACTGACCGATCTCGAGATCGCCGGGATCGTCCACGCGATGATCATCGGAGGCCTCGAGACGACGCAGTACGCGCTCGAGGAGCAGGCGCAGTTGCTGTGCGAACACCCCGGAACCTTCGAGGACCTTCGCGCCGACCGGACCAAGCTGCGGGCGTTCGTCGAGGAGTCGATGCGGATGCGCTCACCGACCCACGGGCTGTCCACACGGATCACCGCGCACGACGAGGTCTTCCAAGGCGTCGAGGTGCCGGCGGGTTCGCTCCTGCACTTGCGATTCGGTGCGGCCAACGTCGATGCGGACGAGTTCGCCTGCCCATTCGACCTCGACCTCGACCGCGACGGAGTGAGCCGCCACGTCACGTTCTCGGCCGGACCACGCGTCTGCCCGGGTGCCACGCTCTCGCGCCTCGAACAACAGATCGCGTGGGGCGTGCTCCTCGACCGGATCGAGTCGGTCGAGTACGGCGACGGCAACACGTGGCTGCACCAGCCGGGGATCATGCTCGGCACCCTCGAGCTGCACCTCCGGATCCGCCGAGCTGATGCGCCACTCTCGCTCGGGACGGGCCGCTAGACCTCCGCGGGCGTCACGGCCGAGATCGACCCGTCGAGTCGGGCATGAAGCCGCGACCGCAGCTCGTCAGGAGGCAGCTCGGCCCAGGTGCGCCGCTGGCGCTGTCGGTACACCACCACGCCAGTGGCGCCGAGCACCGCCACGATGCCGGCGACACCGAGGAGCTTGGCCCACCTCACGACCACCTACGTTAGAGCGCGATGGCTGACTCGATGACGCTCCGCGACGCCCTGGACATCGCGGCGACCGGCGACGTGTGGCTCTTCCGCGGGCGATCGGTCGCGGATCGAGCGATCCGGCTGTTCACGAACAGCCCGGTCAATCACGTCGGCATGGTGCTTGCCATCGACGACCTGCCACCGTTGATCTGGCATGCCGAGTTGGGTGCGAGCATGCCGAACGTGTGGACCGGCGAACGTGATCGGGGCGCGCAGCTGCATCGACTCGATCGAGCGGTGAGCGTGTGGACGAACCGCTACGGCCAACAACCATGGTTCCGCCAGATCGACCTCGACGTCACCGACGAGATGGAGAACGCGGCGCTTTCCGTCGTCGCCGAGTACAGCGGGCGCGGCTTCCCGAGCACGAAGACACTTGCCCGGCACTGGCTCGCTGGCCGTGCCCGCCGGCATGTCTCGCTGACCGACGTGTACTGCGCCGAGCTGGTAGCGGTGACCTACGAGCGCATGGGGTTGCTCGGATCCGACCGGCCGCCGAACTGGTACGACCCGGGCACGTTCTGGAGCGGCGACCGCCTGGCGCTCGTCGGTGCCGAACTCGGCCCGGAGATCCACGTCACCGACGTTCCTCCCGTCGACGACGCCTGGCGCGACGGCTGACGCGATTTGTGCGAGCACAGACCGCTTGCGTCGACCTCGTCGCTCACACAAACCCACGAGGACCCGGCGCTTCGGCGTTTCCGTGAGCAACTACCGCCAGCGAGTGCGTTCTCGCTCACACAAACCGCAGACGACGTCGTGCTGGGTGAACGGGTCAGAGGTTGGTCATGCCGCCATCGACGCGGATCACCTGGCCGGTGACGTAGGCGGCCTTGTCCGAGGCGAGGAAACACGCGACGTCGGCGATCTCGTCGGCGGTACCCCACCGGCCGAGCGGGACGCTCTTCACGAAGTTCTTCCTGACCGCCTCCTCGCCGAGCAGCTCGAACGTCGGACCCCACATCTCGGTGTCGACGAGACCTGGGGCGACGGCGTTGACACGCACGCCCTTCGACGCCCACTCGTTCGCAAGGTTCTTCGTCAGGGTGTTCAGCCCGCCCTTCGACGCGGCGTATGCGCCCTGTGTTCCGCCGGCGCCGGTGGCGGCCGTCGACGTGATGTTGACGATCGACCCCTGCGACGCGAACAGCGGCTTGGCGAACGCCGAGCACAACATGAACGCCTGGCGGAGGTTGACGAACAACGTCTCGTCGATCGCGTCGCCGGTCACCTTCGACGCCGGCTGATTGCGCTCGACGGCCGCATTGTTGACCAGCACGTCCAGCCCACCGAACGCGTCCAACACCGTCGACGAGATCCGTTCGACCGAGTCGGGCTCCGACAGATCGACGGCGATCACCAGCGGGTCGTTGACCAGATCGGCCGCAATCGACGAAAGCCGGTCGGCACTGCGCGCCACCAACGCGACCCGAGCGCCACTCGCATCGAGTTGGCGAACGATCGCCTCGCCGATGCCGCGGCTGGCGCCGGTGACGACCGCGGTCTTGCCCGTGAAGTCGAACGACATGCGCGAGCTCAGGTTCCGGCAAGCGTCGCGACGATCGGGGCGAACGATTCGAGGGCGTTGGACTGCACCGTCACGTACGACCCCTGCCAGCGCTCGCGCTGTTCGATCAGTTCGTCGACGATCTGCTCGGCCGATCCGACGATCATGTGCGGGCTGGCGAGCAGCGTGGCGGCATCCATCCCCATCGAGCCACCGACCTTGCCGGCGACCGTGTCGCGGTCGTCGGTGACGACGGTGGCGAACTTGAGGATGCTGATCTCGATGTCGCCGAAGCGGTCGCCGGCTGCGTCGCGCACCCAGCCGAGCTTCTCGTCGGTGGCGTCAGCCGACATCGAAGCAGCAGCCTCGGCGCCGAACTTGCCGGCACCGACGTTGGGGTTGACACCGACGATGTCGGCGAGTCGGGCGGCGGTCGAGAGCACGCGCTTCGCGCCGCCACCGATGACGAGTGGCGGGCCACCTGCCTGCACCGGCTTGGGCATGCCGTTCATCTCGGTGATGGTGTAGTGGTCGCCCTCGAACGAGAACGCGTCGTCGCCCCAGAGCCCGCGCAACACCGCGGCGGCCTCGATCATGCGGTCGATGCGCAGGCCGGCACGATCGTGCGGAATCCCGGTCCACGCGTAGTCCTCGGTCATCCAGCCGGCACCGAGGCCGACCTCGAGCCGACCGTCGCTCAACAGATCGAGGGTGGCGGTCTCCTTGGCCAGCTCCGCCGGATGGCGGAAGTCGTTGCAGAAGACCAGCGCGCCCACGCGGAGCGACTCGGTCACGGCGGCCGCAGCGGCCAGCGCCGGAACGGGCGACAGTTGGTCGCCGAAGTGGTCGGGCATGAGGAGCGTCGAGTAGCCGAGCGACTCGGCCTTCCTGGCGGTCTCGGTCCACTCGGACGACGAGTGGGCCTTCGAGGCCATGACACCGAAACGGAACGGGCGTGGATGACTCATGCGGCGAGCCTGGCACATCTCGTTCGTCGAAATCGCTCCGACGCCGCCGTCAGTACGAGCGGGGCAGGCCGAGCACCTGCTGGGCGATGTAGTTGCAGGTCATCTCCTGGCTGACCGGCGCGAGCCGCTGCAGGCGCGCCTCACGCCAGTACCGCTCGACGTGGTACTCCGACGCGTAGCCGAGGCCGCCGTGGGTCTGCAGTGCCTGGTCCGCAGCGAAGAAGCTCGCCTCGGCGGCCAGATACTTCGCCGTGTTGGCCTGCTCGCCGCACTCGAGACCCTGGTCGTACCGCCACGCCGCGTCTCGCCACATCAACCCGGCGGCGTCGAGTTCCATGTGCGCCTTGGCCAGCGGATGGGCAATCGCCTGGTTGGCGCCGATCGGACGGTCGAACACGATCCGCTCGTTCGCGTACCCGACCGCTCGCCGAAGGGCGACCTCGCCGATCCCGCACGCCATCGCGGCGAGCAGGATCCGTTCCGGGTTCAGACCCGTGCAGGATCTGCTGGAACCCGCGACCACGTTCGCCGACGAGCCGCCAGCCCTCGACGGGAAGGTCGTCGTAGGCGACCTCGCATGATGCGACCGCATTGCGACCGAGCTTCGGGATCGGTACGATGTCGCAGTACTCGGGGTCGAGGTCGACGACGAACAGGCTCAGCCCGTCGAAGCGTCGTCGAGGATCATCCGCGTCGGCGTCCTCGGTACGGGCGCAGCAGGAGGCACACCTCCGATTCGAGCGCCTTCGACGTCCAGATCTTGCGACCCCGCACGATGAAGCCGCCGTTGCCGTCGTCGACCGCCCTCGTGCTGATCCGCGACGTGTCGGTGCCGGCGTCGGGTTCGGTGACCCCGAAGGCGATGTGCAGGTCGCCGACCGCCGCCCGGGGCAGGAACGTCTCCTTCAGCCGATCGTTGCCGAACTTCACCACCGGGTTCAGCCCGAACATCGTCAGGTGCAGCGCCGACGACCCGTTCATCGCAGCCCCCGACGCGGCCACTCGGTTGAGCACGATCGCGCACTCGGTGATGCCGCGTCCGCCGCCGCCGTACTCCTCGGGGATGGCAACCCCGAGCCAGCCGCCCTCCGCCATCGCCGCGTAGAACGCCCACGGAAACTCATGGCGTTGGTCTCGCTCGGCCCAGTACGTGTCGTCGAAGTCGGCACACACCTGATCGACGGCGCCGGCGATCGCGAGTTGGTCGTCGTCGAAGCTGAAGTCCATGCCACAGTCTCGCGGTCGGTCACAGATCCGGCGCTACGCCACGAGCGGACTCGGTCGACGTCGACGGAATGAATTAACCTCACGGTCAATAAGCCGAGGTCGACGAACGACAGAAACGGGGGTCGTGGGCATGGCAGTCATCAACGACGAGGGGATCACGACGGGCGCACACGAGCAGGATCTGCTCACGCGCGTCCGCGGGCTCGAGGACGTGATCCGGCGCGGCGGCGACGAAGCCCAGGAACTCCGACGGTGTCCGTCGTCGGTCATCGACGCATTGGTCGATGCCGGCCTGTTCCGCTTCACGATCCCTCGTGAACTCGGCGGCGAGGACGCATCTGTCGGCGAGACGATCGAGGTGCTCGAGGCGATCTCGGCGATCGACGCCTCGGTCGGCTGGAACGTCATGCTCGGCTCGGAGATCAACGCCATGGCCGCCGGCGGCATGCCCAAGGCGGCCGCCGACGAGGTCTACCTCGACAACCCGAACGTGATCATGTGCGGTGGGGGCGGCCCGGGAACCACCCCGTCGCGCGCGGTCGCTCAGCCCGACGGCAGCTACCGGATCTGGGGCCACACCACGTTCATCAGCGGCTGCCACAACGCCACGTGGTGCTTCATGGTCGCTCCGATCTTCGACGGCGACGAAATCAGGCTCACCAACGGCGCACCGACGGTGAAGCTCTGGATGCTGCACCGCGACGAGTGGGAGATCCTCGACACCTGGGACGTTGCCGGACTGCGCGGATCGGGCAGCCACGACGTCGTGACCGAGGGGGGCCTCGTCCCCGAACGATTCGCCGACATCGACCTCGTCACGGTGCCACCGCTGTACGAGAACCCCGTCTACCGCATCCCGGTACCGCTGCGCCTCGCGTACAACAAGGCCGCCGTTGCGATCGGCGTCGCTCGCGGCGCGCTCGACGAGTTCGCCGTGCTCGCCAACGCCAAGACGCCGATGCTGTCGAGCACGCCCTTGCGCGACCGGCCGGTCGCGCAGTACCGGATGGGTGAGGGCGAAGCGAACCTGCGAGCTGCCCGGGCGTTCCTGTTCGAGGCGATGGGCCAGGTGGAAGAAGAGCTGTGGGCGGGCCGCGAGGCACCGTCGGCCGAGCGCACGCAGATCGCACGACTCGCCTGCACGCACGCGGCGAACGCCTCGATGCAGGTCGTCGACTCGATCCACAACGCGGCAGGCACGTCGGCGATGCGGATGGACAGTCCGCTCGAACGCAAACTGCGCGACGCGCACGGCTGCGCGACGCACCGTTGGGTGGCGCACCCGCTGTATGCGGAGCTCGGCAAGATCTTCCTCGGCCACGAGGCCCCAGCGGAATTCGCCGGCACCGGCGGACCCGCACCTGCACCCGGTCGGTGACCGCAACATGCTGAGCGAGGCCGAACTGGAATCGCTGGTCGGTCATCGGTTCGTCGGCGGCCGCTATCGCATCGAGCACTGGGAGAACTGGCTGCTCACCGACTGCACCGGCAGCGAACCGCTCCCGGACGGCCTGGCCCACCCGATCGTGCTCTTCCACGTTCCGATCCTCGGCGTCGGCACGTCGATCGCCGAGCTGTTCGAACTGGGCGGGGTCGCCGGGCCGGGCTCGGTCGGGTTGGAGGGCTACGACTGGGAGTACATCCGACCCTTGCGGGAAGACATCGAATACAGGATGGAGGGCGGCATCGTCACCGCCCGACGCACGAGCGACGATGC
>CAWGTY010000016.1:0-285403 GCA_963825605.1 uncultured Acidimicrobiaceae bacterium
GGAATCGAACCCCCGTCCACCAGCCCGTGAACGGACTCGATACGACCATTCCCGACTTCGAACCTGCGCAGGTTCACCGGCGGGTCGGCTGCTCACCGTGAACGGTGGGCCACGGATCGTCTTTCCGAACCGTCAGCGGTCTTTCCCGCCGTCAGCGGTCTTCCCCGCCGCCATCCCTCACTTCTGTTGCCGGGCTGTGATGGATTGGCCCCGTGCGGCATTGCTGCTCACGATGACTCTCTACTCATCTGAAATGAATCAGGCGGCGAGAGCGAACTGCTCATCGGCAATTCTTTGTGGTGCCCCGTTTAGCGAGTCTGAGCAACTCGGGTCGCAAACCCGTCCAACAGTTCTGATGTCGAAACCAGTCAGCCCCGTGAACGATATGTCCTTCCACTCTACGGGCGATCCAGACTTACTGCTTCCCCATCTCGGCTCGGTGCTCGGCGCGGGTGTCGGGGCTGCCGGCGTCGCCGAGCAGTCTCACCTCCACGCGATGCAAGTCGCCCGTGAACCGGAACGGTGATTCGTAGGTGGTGCCGACCGGTGCGCCGTTGTCGCATCCGACGTTCATGCCACCGAAGGGCATGAACCCTCGGAGGATTCGGGGGATCTCGACGGCACCGACCGTCACGTCGTCGACGGCCAACTCACCGCGCCCCGAGACTCGATCCAGTTTGGTCAACTTCCAAGTGATCGAATGGTCACCGGGGGAGAGCGGAGTGTCGCCGCGGATCTCGTGTCGCGCCATCGGGAAGTGGTAGTGGAAGCACGGCCGCCCGTCCTGAACGAACATCGCGACGCCACCCCATCGATCGCCGTCGGTGTACAGCGCTCCCTCGCAACCGTCCTCGGGCACGTTGATGTGGGCCGTGATCGTGTGACTCGTGTTCCGAATCCGCGGTGCCGCCTCTGACGGCACCCGCTCGAGACCCGGCCACAGTGTCCATTCGGTCTTGACGGGTCGCCGCTGACGGGTGCCTCCACCAGCGCGCTCGTCCACCGGCAGCACCTGATACCGCTCGGCCTCCCCCCACCAGCGAGCAACGAGCCACTCCACCACGTCAGGGTGCTCGGCGGCGAGGTCGACACTCTCGGAGAAGTCCGCATCGAGGTGGTAGAGCTCCCAGCGATCGTCATCGAGTGTCGTGCGAGGATCGTGCACGGTGACCGCCTTCCAGCCGTCGGCGACGATGCCGCGGTGGCCGAGCATCTCGAAGTGCTGCACGGTCTTTCGGGTCGGTGCGTCGGCCTCGGTGAACGTGTACGTCATCGGTGTGCCGTGCAGCGGCATCTGGCCGATCCCGTTCACCGACGACGGCAGGTCGATCCCGGCGAGATCGAGCACGGTCGGCGCCAGATCGGTGACGTGATGGAACTGGTGCCGCAGCGAACCGGACGACTCGGACGGCAGCCCCGCCGGCCAATGGACCACGAGCGGGTCGCGGACGCCGCCGCCATGGGTGTTCTGTTTGTAGAACTTGCACGGCGTGTTGCCGGCCATCGCCCACCCGAGCGGATAGTTGTTGAACCACTGCGTCTCGCCGATCTCGTCGACGAGATCGATCGACTGGTCGAGGGTCATCGGCGCTCGCTCGAAGTAGCGGCCCTGATGCAGCGTCCCGGCATGACTACCTTCCTGCGAAGCGCCGTTGTCGCTCATCACCACGAACATCGTGTTGTCGAGCGAGCCGGTGCGATCGAGCACGTCGATCAGTCGACCGATCTCGCGGTCGGTGTGCGTGAGCATCGCGGCGAAGGCGGCCTGGAACCGAACGAACAGCCGTCGCTCGCGTTCCGACAACTCGGCCCAGATCGGTACGCCCGGGTTCCTCGGCGGCAGCGCCGTGGCCGCCGGCACCAGGCCGGCGCGCTGTTGGCGTCCGATCCGGTCGTCGCGAGTGGTGTCCCAGCCCTTTTCGAACACCGGGACGTAGGCGTCGATCATGTCCCTGGGCACGTGATGCGGCGAATGACCCGCGCCGAACGCGAGGTACAGGAAGAACGGCCGATCGGGCGCCACCGACCGTTGGTCGCTCACCAGACGAACTGCGTGGTCCATCAGATCGGTCGTGAGGTGATAGTCCGCCGTGTCGGGTGTCGGGATGTGGTGGTTGTCCTCGGTGATGAATGGCTCCCAGTGGTTCAATGCGCCGTCCATGAATCCGTAGAACCGATCGAAGCCTCGCTGCGTCGGCCACTGATGGAACGGTCCTGCCGGGCCGGAGTGGTGCATCGGCGTCAGGTGCCACTTGCCGACTGCGAAGCTGTTCCAACCCGGCTCGCGGAGGATCTCGGGCAGAAGCGCAGCGCGTCGATCGACGGCGCCGCGGTATCCGTCGAAGCCGAGGTCGTAGTTGGCGAGCGATCGCATCCCGACGGCGTGATGATTTCGCCCCGTGAGCAACGACGCTCGTGTCGGGGAGCACAGCGAGGTGGTGTGGAAGTTGGTGTAGCGGATTCCACCGGCGGCGAGGCGATCGATGCTGGCGTCTCGATCTCGGACCCGTAGCAGCCGAAATCGGCGTACCCGACGTCGTCGAACACGCAGAACACGACGTTCGGCGTGTTCGCCGGCGGTATCGGCTCGCTGCGCCAGGACGGTTCCGATTCTCGCATCGTGCGCGCGATACGAGGCGTACTCGTGTCGGACATCGATCCCCCTTCGACCGGCGCGTTCCCACCGCGTTCGGTGCCGAGACTAGACCGGGACCGATGCAATACGGTCAGCGGAGCCGTCCCCGGATCGATCCGGACGCGCCGGTCGGGCCCCTCCGAGGAGGAGCCCGACCGGCTGGTGTGCAGGAAGTGATGGGGAGTGGGTCAGACGTTCGCCGTCGCGGGCGAGTCCTGGAGCAACGCCTCGGGAATGGTGTCCGGGGCCTTGTCCATGGTCTTGCGGGTGTGCCAGAGGAAGGCGACGCCCATCACCGTGCAGACCACTCCGAGGCCCGCCAGCAGAGCGGCGATGCCGAGGGCGAGCTGCAGAGTGCTGTGGGTGGCGGCGCCGACACCGAGCTCGGCGACGAGTGCGTGTGCCGTTCCGCTCCAGGCGCCCTCACGGGCTGGGCCATCGAGCAGGTCGGTGCGGTCGAATCCGGTCCAGTAGCGGCCGTCGACCGGAACCATGTAGGTACCCGGCTCGAGCACCTCACCTTGATAGGCGGCGACGGAGCCGTTGTAGGTGCCGTCCGGAGCGAGCTGTTCCGACTCGATCGCTGCGGTGATGTCGTCGGCGGTCAACGTGACGGCCTGCTCGCCGTGGAGCACGTGGAAGACGATCGTGGCCATTTGGAACATGTACTCCGAAGCGCTGTTGACCAGCGGGTCGTTGGGATCGAGATCGGCTTCGACGACGGGGAAGTTCCAGTCGTCCACGAGCAACGCCTTGATCGCTTCGGCGCCCTCGACCGTGCCGCGATCGATCAGTTGGCCGTCTTCGTTGTAGCTGAGTTCGACGTTCTGGGCTTCGCTGAAGGCCTGGAGTGATCCGTAGCCGCCTTGGGTCTTGCTGTAGGCGACACCGGCTCCGACGAAGTACCCGAGACCGACGACGATCATGAAAACTCCGAGGAGTCCGAGTGGCTTCCTCAACATGGCAACCCCTTCTTTCGGTTGGTTGGGTGGTGCGGGTTCACGATCTGTTTCGCGAACCTCTTGGTCCCATCATCGGCACTTGCGATCACAATCTGTCAGGGACCTAAGTCCTGACAATCCGGGAACAAGGCCAGGACTCGCCCCATGTGGGCCCCACTGCCGGACGACTCCCTGCTCGACGTCGGCCTGCTCCCCTCCGGCTCCCCAGCGGTCGGTCGAACGACATAGCGTGGTCGGCATGTCCGAAGCGTTCATCGTCGAAGCCGTCCGCACGCCCGTCGGGCGGCGGGGTGGCGGTCTCTCCCAGATCCATCCCGCCGACCTCGGCGGTCACTCGATCCGGGCCCTCATGGAGCGGTCAGGTGTCGACCCGCACTCGGTCGACGATGTCGTGTTCGGCTGCCTCGACACGATCGGACCGCAGGCGGGCGACATCGCCCGGACATGCGCGCTGGTCGGCGGCCTGCCCCAGCACGTTCCGGGCGTGACCGTCGACCGCCAGTGCGGATCTGCCCAGCAGTCGGTGCACTTCGCTGCCCAGGCCGTGATGTCGGGCACGATGGACGTCGTGATCGCCGGCGGCGTACAGAACATGTCGCAGGTCCCGATCCTCGCCTCGGCCGAGCTGGGCCAGGAGGAGGGGTACAGCCCCTACACCAGCTCGCCAGGGTGGAACACGATCTACGGAGCTGGTGAGGTCAGCCAGTTCGTCGGCGCCGAGATGATGGTCGACAAGTGGAATATGACCCGCGACGAGATGGAGGCGTTCGCCGTCGAATCGCACGAACGAGCCTTGCGCGCGCAAGCAGAAGGCCGGTTCGACAACGAGATCGTGCCGATCGCGGGCATCGAGCGCGACGAGGGCCCACGCGAACCGAACTGGGACAAGATCCGCTCGCTCACGACCTTGACACCCGATGGCAAGCTCACGGCCGCGCTGGCCAGCCAGATCTCTGACGGCTCCGCCGCCATGCTCATCATGAACGAGCGGGCGGTCGAGGAGCACGGCGTCACACCCCGTGCGCGGATCCATCACATGTCGGTCCTGGCCGACGATCCGATCATGATGCTGTCGGCGCCGATCCCCGCCACCCAACGAGCTCTGGCCAGGAGTGGCATGAAGGCTGGCGACATCGACCTGGTCGAGATCAACGAAGCGTTCGCGCCGGTGCCGATGGCGTGGCTCCGCGAGACCGACTTCGAGCACGAACAGACCAACGTCAACGGAGGCGCGATCGCGCTCGGTCACCCGCTCGGTGCGACAGGCGCCCGGTTGATGATCACCCTGCTCAACGAGTTGGAGCGGACCGGAGGTCGCTACGGACTCCAAACGATGTGTGAAGGCGGCGGCCAGGCCAACGTCACGATCATCGAGCGTCTCTGATCGACGCGATCGCCTCGAGCAGGGCGTCGAGCTTGCGCTCGACGCGGTGGAGATCGGCTTCGGCGTTCGTCGAGACGCGCAGCTGCTCACGATCTCGCATGCGGTCGCGTTCGGACGAGCGTCGTTGCGTGACCAGGATCAGCGGCCCCTGGAGCGCCGCGATCGACGCGAGCACCGCACTGATGACGGCGAGCACGACGACCGGATACGGCTCGAAGGGGCGCCAGATCGCGTTCGCTGCGACCCACGCGACCAGAAACGTGACCACCAGCGCGGAGAACCACCACGTCGCGACGTGATCGGCGACCGCGGCCGCCAGCCGTTCGCTGCGTGGCGCCTCTGGTTCCCGGTACATGCTCAGCTCGTGACCGCACGCCGGGCACCTGGATCGATCGGAGTCGGGATGATCGTGCATCCCCGCCAGTCTGATCGATCCGCCCGCCCGACCCCGACCGTTACAGTCGGGGTCAGACCCCGAATGTAACGGTCGGGTATCTTCGATGGGCGTGACCACGATCAGGCTCGCGCAAACCGATGACGTCGCACGGCTCGCGTTGACCGGGAGCCGTGCCTTCGCGGACGATCCGGTGATGGGATGGTTCCTTCCAGATCCCGACGACTACGTCGCCATCAGCCCGGCGCTCATCGCGTTCATGTCACGACGCTGGCAGGCGACCGAGACCCAATGGTGCACCGACGACGGCGTCGCCATGGCCGGGTGGATCCCGCCGGGCCGGCCCGAGGTCGAAGTCGACCGGCCCGACATCGACCATCCCGAGTGGCGGATCGAGCGCTTCGCTGCGACCGGAGCGGCGATGGCCGAGCACACCCCACCCGAGCCGCACTGGTACCTCAACATGCTTGCCACCCACCCCGACTGGCAACGTCAGGGGCTCGGAGCGAACCTCATGGGGATCGTGTTCGAACTCGCCGACGAGGGCGGCTTGCCGTGCTACCTCGAGACGGTGACACCGGAGAACGTCGCGTACTACCGACACCACGGCTTCGACGTCCGCAGCGAGTGGGATCTCGCTGCCGCAGATGTGCCCGGCCCGCACATGTGGGGCATGTTGCGTCCGGCGCGATGATGGTCCCATGACGGAGCGGCCGTGGTTGAAGATCTCCGGCACGGTATTCAGCACCAGCGACGCACGGCGGCTCGCCGGCTTCTACTCCCGTCTGTTGGGCTGGCCCGAACGTGGCGACGAGGACGGTTGGGTCGTCGTCCGCGCCGACGGCGTGTCGCACGGGCTGTCGTTCCACGAGGACGTCGCGTACGTGCCGCCCGAGTGGCCCTCGCGGGCCGACGCCCAGCAGATCATGATGCACCTCGACATCGGCACCGACGACATCGAGTCCGCGATCGCCTGGGCGATCGACTGCGGCGCCACCCCGGCCGAGCACCAACCCCAGGACGACGTGCGGGTCATGCTCGACCCCGAAGGTCACCCGTTCTGCCTGTTCCCGACGCAACGCTTCTGACGTCGGAGTGGTCGGGACTCCCGGCTCTGGCGGGCTCGCTTCGTCGGGGTGACGATGGAGTGGCAACCGCGCCCGCACTGGACCGGGGAGATGAGTTGGAGTTGACGTCGCGTCACGCTGTTGTTCTCGGCATCGCTGTGCTGCTCGTGGTCGCCGCGGTCGCCGGCAGGCGGCTCGAGCCCGACTTCGGCCGCTACTTCGGTTCGGTCCCGGCCGTCGTCGTGGTCGCGGCCGCGCTGGGCACGGGGTGGTGCGCGCTCCAGATACTCGACCGCATGGACTGGTTCCCTGCCGACCGGGTGCCTACGGGCCGATGGATGGTGATCGCGATCGTCGGCGCGTTCGTCCTGGCATGCGTTGCCGTCGTCGGCGACATCGCGCTCGGGTTCGACGAGGACATCAACGTCCGGTGGCCGGGATCGCTAGCCTTCTACGCCGTGATCTCGGTCGTCGCCGAGGTCGTCTTCCATCTCGTCCCGCTTGCGCTCGCCGCAGTCGCTGTTCCGAATCCTCGTACCGATTTCCGTGGTCGAGTCGTGGTCGCGCTCCTCGTCGTCGCCGCGTTGGAGGCGTGCTTCCAGGTCGTGCTGAGCCGAGCGAACGCCGATGCCGGTCTGCTGACCGGATTCGTCGGTGTGCATCTGTTCGCGATCGGGCTGTTCCAGATGGCGTTGTTCTGGCGCGCCGGGCCGGTGGCGATGCTTGCGTTTCGGCCGGTCTACTACGCGCTCTGGCACGTCGCTTGGGGCGCGCTCCGGCTCCGACTGTCGTTCTGACGATCACCGACAGACGTTGCGGCACTCGCCCACGCCGTCGATCGTGGTGACCACCGTCTGGCCTCGGCGCAGGAAGATCTTCGGGTCGCGAGCGTGCCCGACACCACCAGGCGTGCCGGTCACGATCAGGTCACCGGGCAGCAGCGTGATGAACGTCGAGATGTACCCGATCAGTGCAGCGGGCCCGAAGCAGAGCTCACCCGTGTTCGACTCCTGCATCACCGTGCCGTCGACCGCGCAGCGAATCGGGAAGCGAGCGGGCTGGCCAGGTTCGACGACCACCAGGTGCGGTCCGACCGGGGTCGTGTGCTCCCACGCCTTGCCCGGCATGAACTGGGTCGTGTGGTACTGGAAGTCGCGGACGCTGATGTCGTTGACGACGGTGTAGCCGGCGATCGCCGCCGCCGCTTGCTGGGCACCTGCGCGCCGGATGGTCGAGCCGATCACGACCCCGAGCTCGGCTTCCCAGTCGACGTCGGTCGACTCGTCGTCGGCCGGCAGCTCGATCGGGTCGTACGCACCGATCAGCGTTCGTGCGAACTTCGGGAACAGCGTCGGGTGGGACGGCCGGTCGCGGCCCGTCTCGGCGATGTGGTCGAGGTAGTTCAGCCCGACGCAGATCACCTTGTCGGGGTACGGCACGAGCGTGGCGTAGTCGAGGGCTTGCAGGTCGTGAGACGGTCCGTCGGAAGCCAGCGCTGACTCCCGCCAGTTGGCGTCCCTGAGCAACTCGCCGACACATCGATGGCCGGTCTCGACCGCATGGTCGTCGGCGATGCGTACACATCGAGTCGCACCGTCGGTCCGGATCGTGGCGAGTCGCATACCGCGAGTCTGCCCTCTCCCACCCCCGTTCGTGAACCTCGCCAAAGGTCAGTGGCGAACACCGGTGTTCGTGAATCCGCTTTGTTGGACCCGGGGAACGGGCCGTTGTTCGTGAACCTCGCCAAAGGTCAGTGGCGAACACCGGTGTTCGTGAATCCGCTTTGGTGAAGTTGGGGAACGCGGCGTGGGGAGGTGCAGACCCGAATGAATCGTCGGTAGGTTCGCGACACCGACTTCCTCCTCTGCCCGAACAGCATGGAGGAACACGTGCGTCCACTACCCCGCTCGCTGGTATCGCTCGCTCGAGACCGACGTGGTCTCCTCACAGCAGACGACCTCGAACGCGAGAAGTACGTCGGTCGTTTCCGGACGGAGGCGATGAACGCTGGGGCCCTTGTCCCGATGCACCGCGGCGTGTACCGCATCGCCTCTCACGCTGAGGACTTCGAGCAACGTTGTCAGGCGGCGTTGCTCGCCGCGCCCGACGCCGCGCTGTCGGGGCCGACGGCCGGCCGCCTCTGGGGACTCCGTCGAGTGCACACCGACGATGTCCACCTCGTCGCTCGTCGGACGATTCGCCTCGATCGCGTGCACGCGCACCGAACTGATCTCCTCGACCGGTCCGACATCGGCCGGCTCCGCGGCCTCACCGTACTCAGGCCGCTCCGGTTGCTCTGCGATCTTGCCTGGCACCTCGACGACGCCGGACTCGAGTCGGTATTCGAGCAGATGCTCGATCGCGAACTCTTGACCGTCCCGTCTGCTCGACGTGCAGCCCGTCGCTTCGCCGCGCCCGGGCGTCCCGGATCGATGCGCCTCGGGCGAATGCTCGATGCCCGACCGAGCTGGCTCCGCCCGGTGGACTCCGACCTCGAGCTGCGCGTGTGGCGAGCGCTGCGCGATGCGGGGGTCGAGCTCGAGCGTCAGGTTCGAGTGGTGCTCGACAGTGGTCGGTCGGTGCACCTCGACCTGGCCGATCCGGTCACTCAATTCGCTGTCGAGATCGACCACGTCACGTGGCACGGTGGGCGGCTCGACGCGCAGGCGGACAAGCGCCGCGACCGAGAACTTGTCAGGCTGGGTTGGACCATCGCTCGGGTCACCGATGACGACATACGCTCTCGGTTCGCGGAGACGATCCAGCAGCTGGCCGCGATCGAACGTCGCTTGCGGGCCAACCCTCGTTCGTGAACCTCGCGAAAGCTCCGTGGCGAACACCGGTGTTCGTGAGTCCGCTTTGTTGGACACGGCGAATGGGGCGGGCGGGCGGGGAAGGGGCGGGATGGGTGGTGGTCGCCGCTGGTCAGATCGCGAAACCGCCGAGCTTGGTCTCGAGGTACTCGGCGATGCCGTCATGGCTGCCCTCGCGGCCGATGCCGGAGTCGCCCATGCCGCCGAACGGCGCCGACGCCGCGGTCGGGTTCACGTCGTTGACGCCGACGATCCCGAACCGCAACCCCTCGAGCGCCCGGATCGCTGTCGACAGGTGCTGTGTGTAGACGTATGCCGCCAAACCGAACTGGGTGTCGTTGGCGAGCTCGATCACCTCGTCGACGTCGTCGTAGCGGATGACCGGAGCGACCGGACCGAACGTCTCCTCCCGATAGATCTTCATACCGTCACGCACCCCGGCGAGCAGCGTCGGCGCGTAGAAGTGGCCCCGGTCGAACGGCGGCTCGGTGAGCCGGGTCCCGCCGACGAGGGCATCCGCCCCGAGTCCCACAGCGTCGTCGACCTGATCTGCGACCTTCGCGACGGCGGCCTCGTTCACCAGCGGGCCCACACCAACCCCGTCGTCGAGCCCGTTGCCCGCACGTACTTGGGAGACCCGGTCGACCAGCGTCGACACGAATGCGTCCTCGTGCTCGGCGGACACGTACAACCGGTTCGGGCTGATGCACGCCTGACCGGCATTGAGGAACTTGAGTGCGGCGGCGCCCTTCGCGGCTCGAACAGGGTCGGCGTCGGGAAAGACCACGAACGGTGCGTGCCCGCCGAGCTCGACCGACACCCGCTTGAGGTTGCCGGCCGCCACACCGGCGAGGTGGCGCCCTACCGGAGTCGAACCGGTGAACGTCAGCTTGCGGACGCGAGGGTCGGTGGTGAAGATCTCGCCGATCGGCTTCGGGTCGAGCGCCGTCACCAGGTTCACCACACCTGCCGGCGTGCCGACCTCCTCGAAGATCTCGAACACGGCGCGGGCGCACAACGGAGTGGCCTCCGCCGGCTTGAGCACGAGGGTGCATCCGGCCGCCAGTGCAGGAGCCATCTTGCGGGTCAGCATCGACACCGGGTAGTTCCACGGCGTGACCATCGCGACCACGCCGACAGGTTGCCGCAGTACGAGGAAGCGCTGGTCGGCGCGCGCCGACGGCAGCCATTCACCGGTCACTCTGGTCGCCTCCTCCGCGTAGAACCGGAGGAAGTCGGCTGCGTAGCTGATCTCGGCCCGACTGGCCTTGAGTGGTTTGCCCTGCTCACGCGTCATGAGGCGAGCGAGCGCGTCGGTGCGCTCGGTCATCAGCTGCCACGCGCGATAGAGCAGGTCGGAGCGCGTGCGCGCCGTGGTCGCCGACCACGTACCGAACGCGGCGTCAGCCGCTGCGATCGCATCGCCTGCGTCCTCGGCACCGCCATCGGGGACCGAACCGATGGCCTCGCCGGTGGCCGGATCCGTCACCTCGAAGGTTCGGCCAGATCGAGCGGTGTTCCACGACCCGTCGATGAACATTCCGGTGACGTTACGCGCCTGCTGACGATGACGTCCCCATCGGCATCACCTGGCAGGATCGGCACCCGTGGAATGGTGGGAGGCACTGCTGCTCGTCGCGGGCGGCGCGGCGGCCGGCCTCATCAACGCGGTGGCAGGCGGCGGGTCGATCCTGACGGTGCCGCTGCTCGTCCTGGCCGGTGTGCCCGGCAACGACGCCAACGGTTCGAACCGGGTCGGCATCCTCACCTCCAACGCGGCGGCGGCGACCGCGTTCCGCAAGCTCGGCGTACGCGGTCTCTCACGGGCGACGACGATCCTGGTCCCGATCATCCTCGGGTCACTGGTCGGCTCGTACGGAATCACTCGCCTGACCGACGACAACTTCGAGCGGGTCTTCGGTCTGGTGATGCTGCCCGTCATCTTCTTGTCGATCCGTCAGCCGGAGGTGCAGATCGACGCCGAACCGTGGCCGACGTGGCTGACGACGGTCGTCTTCCTCGGCGTCGGACTGTACGGGGGCGCCGTGCAGGCCGGCGTGGGTCTCATCATGCTCGCGATGCTCACCCGTGCCGGCTTCGATCTCGTGACGGCGAACAACGTGAAGGTGGTGGCGAACCTGATCCTCACGGTCGTCGCGCTCCCGGTGTTCGTCGTCCAGGGGAACGTCCGTTGGCTGCAGGCGATCGTCCTCGCCGCCGGGCTCACCGCCGGGGCATGGGTCGGCGCCCACGCCGCGGTCAAGGGCGGTGAACGTTTCATCCGGGCGGTGATGGTGGTCGCGGCGCTCCTGCTCGCAGGCAGGCTGCTCGGTGTCTACGGATGGGTGGCCGACCGCTTCTGACCGCTTCTGACCGCTACCCGGCGGTGCCCGACGCCGACCGACGCCGACCGGCCGGTCGGGTCATGGGAGCAACGACATGGGCTGGTGGGTGAGCAGCTCAGGGCCGGTCCCGGTCACGAGGATCTGCTGTTCGAGCTTGACTCCTTCGCCACCGTCGCGTCGGCCGACGAACGACTCGATCGAGATCACGTTCCCGACATCGATGACGCCGTCGTATCCGGCTGTGTCCCACTGCTCGCGCGTGTAGATCGACGGGTACTCGTCGCACAGACCGACTCCGTGGGCCATCACCGTGTACCCGTTGAAGTCGTCGACGGGTGGGTAGTGGAGTCGTTCGGTGATCTCGCGATACGTCGTGCCGGCAACGAACAACTCGACGTTCGCCTCGATGCTGTCGACGGCTCGCCCGAACAGATCGCTCTGCGCCGGTGTCGGCGTCACGTCGCCGCACAGCCAGGTTCGGCTCATGTCGACGCACATCCCATACGCACCCACGAGATCCGTGTCGAACGCGACGAGCTCACCGGCCTCGATCGGCTTCGAGCTCGCCTCCTGGTACCAGGGATTGGTGCGCGCGCCCGATGCCAGCAGTCGCGTCTCGACCCATTCCCCGAACCGCTCCCAGTTGCCGACGTGGAGGCGCGCCCACAGGTCGACCTCGGTCATGCCCGGGTGCAGGGCGCGGCGCATCTGCGCCACGATGGCGTCGCACGACCAGCACGCCACGCGCATCGCGGTGATCTCGTCGGGCGACTTCACGACCCGGGCATCCTCCATGAGGCGCTGGCCGGAGACGAGATCGACCCCGCGGCGTTCCAGCGCACGAATCGCGTCGAGCGTCAACACGTCGACTGCCAGCCGCCGACCGCCCGACCGGCTGCTCTCGTCGATCAGGTCGACGATCTCGTCGGCCCACGACGCGGCGATCTCGTCGATCCGGTCGCCGACGTAGAACGGGTGCAGCGAGCGGGCCGGTCGGATCTCGTCGACGACCTCGGAGTGGAGCGAGAGGAACTCCCCGTCGGAATACTCGAACATCACCAGTGGCCCTTCGGTGGCGACGAGAGCGAACCGCACCGCGTTGTGCATGGTCCACACCGACATGTTCGTCGAATCCGTCGCATACCGGATGTTCAGCGGGTCGTAGAGGAGTGCCGCGTCGCAATCGTGGCGTTCCAGCTCACGTCGAACACTGGCGACGCGATGGCGTCGCATCCGTGCCACATCGGGGAGTTCCAGTCCTGCGGCCGCCCATTCGCCGAGTGTTTCGACCGACGGTCCGATCACGTGCTGGTTGCGACGGGTGTGATCGATCAGCCACGCCGGCGGTTCGCCGGACCGGATGCGTGCGCGGCCCACGCGCAGGAGTCTGTCACGCAGCGCCTGCGTCGGTCGCCGACGGGCCCCGGGTGCCGGCCGATCGGGTCGGGGTGAGCTCAGGCGCGTTTGCGGTAGCGACCCATCTCGCGCTCGGCCTCGCGCTTCGCGTCGCGCTCGGCGATCGCGTGACGCTTGTCCTCCTTGGAGCGGCCTTTGCCGACGCCGAGCTGGACCTTGACCTTGCCGTCGCGGAAGTAGAGGGTGAGCGGCACGATCGACACGCGCTCCTGATCGACGCGTGCCTTGAGCCGCGTGATCTCGTCGCGGTGCAGCAAGAGTTTGCGCGAGCGATCAGGATCGTGTGCGCCGAACCCGATCGCGAAGGTGTACGGCGCGACGTGCACCCCATCGAGCCACGCTTCACCGTCGCGCATGCGGACGTAGCCGTCGGTGATCTGGACCTGCGCCTCGCGCATGCTCTTCACCTCGCTCCCGAGCAGCACGATGCCGGCCTCGAAGGTGTCGGTGATCGAGTAGTTCCGGCGTGCGGCGCGGTTGCTCGCAATGAGAGTCGTTCCGTCTGGCGCGCGCTTGGTCTTCTTCGACTTCCCCATGGGAGCGTCGAGGTTAGCGATGTGGTTGCGCGGTCGCGCCGGCCTGGCACCGTGGGCTCCCCGGCGGAAATGTCTACGTCGTGCCACGGGTTCCTCACCCATCGCCCGCCGGTGAGGCGACCGGCGGGCCGAAGACCGAAGAAGCGGTGATGCCCGAGTCGACACCACGAGCCGATGTGATCGTGATCGGCATGGGACCGGCGGGGGAATCCGTCGCCGGTCAACTCGCCGAGTCAGGTCTCGAGGTGATCGGCGTCGACCGGTTGCCGGTCGGCGGTGACTGCCCCTACCGGGGATGCGTCCAGTCGAAGACGATGATCTGCGCCGCCGACCTGCTCGCGGAGGCGCGTCGGATCCCCGGCATGGCAGGCGAGGTCCAGGTCGCTGCGGACTGGGCCCCGGTGGCGGAGCGGATCCGGGCCGAGCCAACCGACGACTGGGACGACAGCGTCGCCGTCGAACGGTTCGAGGGCAAGGGCGGCCGGTTCGTCCGCGGTGACGCCCGGATCGTCGGTCCGGGCACGGTCGCCGTCGGGACCGGAAGCTGACCGCCGACCGACTCGTGATCGCCACGGGCCCGGCTGCGGCCGTCCCGCCGATCGGCGGCCTCGCCGACACCCCGTTCTGGACCGACCACGAGGCGATCGAGGTCGAGCAGCTCCCGGATTCGATCACGGTGCTCGGCGGTGGCGCGATCGGCCTCGAGCTCGCCCAGGTGTTCGCCCGCTTCGGGGTCGCGGTCGCGGACACCGAGGCGCAGGACCGCCGGCTCCCGCTGGAGGAGCCCGAGGCCGCCCACGCCCTCGCCGAGGCGTTCACCGCCGACGGCATCCACCTGCACGTTGGCGTGACGGCCCGTGCGGTCACGTACGACCGTCAACGGTTCTCGATCGCATTGTCCGATGGCACCGCGCTCGGGAGCGATCGACTGCTTGTCGCGACCGGACGCAAGATCGAGCTGGAGCCTCTGGGCGTCGCCGCGACCGGATCGACGACACGGCTCGGTCGCCGATGGTCGACGAGCACCTCCGCGTCGCCGACAGAATCTGGACCCTCGGTGACGTGACCGGCGAAGGGGCCTTCACCCACGTCGACATGTACCAGGCCGCCATCGCAGTGGCGGACATCCTCGGCCACGATCACGAACCCGCCTCGTACCGCGCCCTTCCTCGCGTGACCTTCACCGACCCTGAGGTCGGCGCTGCCGGGCTCACCGAGGAGCAGGCACGCGATCAGGAGTTCGACGTTCGCACGTCGGTCGTACGAGTGCCGCACACGGCCCGCGGGTGGCTCCACGAGGCCGGGAACGCTGGTTTCGTCAAGCTCGTCGCCGACGGATCGTGCGGCGAGCTGGTCGGAGCGACCGTCGCCGGGCCGAACGGTGGAGAAGTGCTCGGCCTGCTGGCGCTCGCGATCCGCGCCCGGATCCCGCTCGAGCAGTCGCGGACGACGATCTACGCCTACCCGACGTTCCACCGAGGCATCGAGGACGCCGTCCGCGACCTCGATCTCGGCTGACTCCGGCCAGCCGCTCATCGGATAGCGTCCGGCTGGTGCTGCGACTCGACCACGACGCCTTCGACGCCATCTGCGACCTGGCGTTTCGCGAGTATCCCCTCGAGATGTGTGGCCTGATCGCAGGAGAGCCGGGCGGCGACCATGCGGCGGTGTTCTATCCCTGCCGGAACTCGGCCCAATCGGCCAAGGTGTACACGATCGACCCGATGGACCATCTGCGTGCGGAACGCGACGCGGACGATCGCGACCGGGAGATCATCGGTGTCGTCCACAGCCACACGCATTCAGAGCCGTATCCGAGCCCGACCGACGTCGCCCAGGCGCCCGATCCGCACTGGCACTACGTCATCGTCAGTCTCAAGCGCGACGCGCCCGAGCTCCGTAGCTACCGCATCGTCGACGGTGAGATCACCGAGGAATGCGTCGAGCTGATCGGCGCTTCCTCGCCGGCGCCGTCACGGACGAGGTGAGGCGAGCCGGATTCCGAACGCAGCGACGGGGACGTCGACCGCGACGCCGACGAGTCGCTTCGTTCGAGTCGAGCTGCTGACACCGGAGTTGATCGGTCCCGTGCCGATGCCGTCTGCGGGTTCGGGCGGTGGCCGGTTGCGATCTTCGAGCTCGGCCATGGTCGGCGGAGCCGACTCCCAGTAGAATCCTGACCAAACACATCGGATTGATCGGAATGATCCGGATTCGAGATCGGTTGCACCCAACGATGAGCATCGCGGAAACCCCCACCAAGCACCCTCGGATGTTTCCCGGGATCAGCGCCGTGAACGCCAACGTCCTGGACCTCGTCGGCAACACGCCGATCGTCGACGTCTCGAACCTGTCCCCGAACCCCGGTGTGCGCCTGCTGGCCAAGCTCGAGATGCAGAACCCGTGGGGTTCGGTCAAGGACCGGATCGCCAAGGCGATGATCGAAGCGGCCGAGCGCGACGGCCGACTCATGCCGGGCCAGCGGATCATCGAACCCTCGTCGGGCAATACGGGTATCGCACTCGCCGCGATCGCCCGTCTGAAGGGCTACCCCATCACGATCCTGCTCCCCGAGAGCGTGTCGGTCGAACGCCGTCAGATGCTCGAGATCATGGGGGCCGAGATCGTCCTCACGCCCGGACCGGAAGGCTCCAACGGTGCGGTTCGTCGGGCCCAACAGCTCGCTGGCGAGCACCCGGAGTGGTGCTTCATCTACCAATACGCGAACGACGCGAACCCGCGTGCACACTACGAGGGAACCGGGCCGGAGATCTGGCGTGACGTTCCCGAGATCACCCACTTCGTCGCCGGGCTCGGCACGAGCGGCACCCTGATGGGAACCGGACGCTTTCTCAAGGAGCAGAACCCCGACGTCCAGATCATCGCGGTCGAACCGCCGCTCGGCGAACGAGTCGAGGGGCTCCGCAACATGGACGAGGGCTACATCCCTCCCGTGTTCGAGGACTGGAACGGTCGAGAGCTGCTCGACCGCAAGCGAGTCGTGCGACCACGCGAGTCGATCGAGTGGACACGGCGTCTGGTGAACGAGTGCGGCATCTTCGCCGGCCTGTCGACCGGAGCGGCGCTCGCCGGCGCCGCCAAGGTGGCGGCCAGCATCGACCAGGGCACCATCGTCTTCATCGTCTGCGATGGTGGCTGGAAGTACCTCTCGACCGGTGCCTACACCGCCGATCTGGACGAGGCCGAAGCCAACGCCGAGGCGATCATCTACTTCTGATCGGGCATCTGGTTCCGATCGGGCCGGCGGACGTTCGCGCGAACGTCGCAGCCGGCAACCCGGCTTGGATCGACCACGTCGTCGTCCATCGAGAACGTCGACCACCCCGAGAACCGCACCGCCGACATCGACCCACGACTCACCACCGTCCGGCCGTCGGGGAGGATCAGGGTCGCTTCAGCGCGATCGGCTGGGCGCCCAGGAACCGGCTCGTGTACGAGGTGATGTTGCCGATGTAGTTGGCTCGTTCGTACGCGGCAGGGTCGGCGACCGCATCGCGACTCACCGCCCCACGCATCTCGTCGACGGTGCGATAGCTGTGCTCCGACATCCAGTCGCGCAGCTCGTCCTCCATGATCGAGAGGTAGTTGGCGCCCTGGAACAGCAGCGCCGAGGTGGTCATCGCCACATCGGCTCCGGCGAGGATGAACTTGGCCGCATCGCGTCCGCTGTGCACTCCCGTGGAGCCGGCGATCGAGATGTTCAGGAACTCGCGTCCGATCCCGATCCATCGCAACGGCAACCGCAACTCGGCCTGCGTGCTCAGCGAGATCTTGGGGGCGACATCGAGCGTTTCGAGGTCGAGATCGGGCGCATAGAACCGGTTGAACATGACGACTCCGGCGGCCCCGGCGTCCTGGAGTCCGAGCAGGAACGACGCGAGCGACGAGTAGAACGGAGAGATCTTCACGGCGACCGGGAGCCCGACCTCCTCGGCGAGGATCGCCACGACCTCGAGCTGTTCGGCCTCGAGCGACGCACCGCTGATCGCCGGGTCGGCGGCGACCGTGTAGAGGTTCAACTCGATGGCGTCGGCCCCGGCGTCCTCGAGAAGTCGGGCGTACCGCAGCCAGCCACCGACGTTCGTGCCGTTCAGGCTGGCGATCACGGGGATGTCGACCCGGTACCTGGCCGTTTCCACGAGGGCGAGGTAGGCGTCGGTGCCGGTGTTGTACCCGTCGACCTCGGGGAAGAACGACGAGGCTTCGCCGAAGCTGTCACCATGCAACGAGAACAGTCGGTCGATCTCGGTGGTCTCGTGCTCGATCTGCTCCTCGAACAACGACGGTAGGACGATCGCGCCGGCGCCCGCATCCTGCAGCTCCGACATCTTGTCGGGATCGCCGGTGTACGGACCAGCCGACGCGACCAGCGGTGATCGCAGTTGGAGTCCGAGGTACCGGGTGTGCAAGTCAGTCATGGGGTGCCACCTCCACGGGGGTGCCGTCGGCGTCGTCGGTCTCGACGGTTCGCTCGACCTCGACCATCTCGTCCGGATCGTTGACGAACGGGACACTCCGTTCGACCCCGACCAGTTGCTCGTAGAACCGCCACCGTTCGTCGATCGCGGCCTGCGCGAGGTCGAGCAGTCGATCGGAGCGCGCCCGATCGGTCCGCGCCAGCATCGCGTACCGCGCCTCTTTCATCGCGAACTCGCGGAGCGGGATCGTCGGTGCAGCGGAGTCGAGCTGGAACGGATGCTCGTGTTCCTCGACGGACGGCTTGAAGCGATACAGCGGCCAGTAGCCGGACTTCACCGCCTCCTTCTGGTGCGACATCGACGTGGTCATGTCGATGCCGTGGGCGATGCACGTCGAGTAGGCGATGATGAGCGACGGACCGTCCCACTCGTCGGCCTCGCGCAACGCCTTCACGGTCTGGATGTCGCTCCCACCGATCGCGATCTGGGCGACGTACACGTTGCCGTAGCTGCGAGCGATCGCACCGAGATCCTTCTTCGCTGTCGATTTCCCGGCCGTCGCGAACTTTGCGACCGCGCCGAGGGGTGTGGCCTTCGAGGCCTGTCCACCGGTGTTGGAGTAGACCTCGGTGTCAAGGACCAGGAGATTGACGTTGCGGCCGCTCCCGAGCACGTGATCGACCCCGCCGTAGCCGATGTCGTAGGCCCAGCCGTCACCGCCGACGATCCAGGTGCTCGTGCGCACGAGCTCGTCGGCGATCGCCTCGAGCCGTCTCGCCCGCAGGTCGTCGATGTCGGCCAACCGTTCGCGCAGAGCCTCCACCCGCTCGCGCTGCGCAATCACGTCGCCCTCGGTGGGCTGGCTGTTCGCGAGCAGCGCGGCGCTCAGATCGGCACCGATCGAGCCGGCGAGCTCGTCGACGAGTCGAGCGGCGTCGCGCTGGTGGTGCTCGATGCCGATCCGGATCCCGAGACCGAACTCGGCGTTGTCCTCGAACAGCGAGTTCGACCAGGCCGGCCCGAGCCCGCCGGCGTTCTTGGCCCACGGGGTGGTCGGCAGATTGCCGCCGTAGATCGACGAGCAGCCGGTCGCGTTTGCGACGACCAATCGGTCGCCGAAGAGCTGGGTCAGCAGCTTCAGATAGGGCGTCTCGCCACATCCGGAACACGCGCCGGAGAACTCGAAGAGCGGTTCGAGCAGCTGGGTGTTCTTGACCGTGTCGTGGCGGACGGCGGTCCGGTCGAGCTCAGGGATCGACAGGAAGTACTCCCAGCGTTCGCTCTCGCGGTCACGGTGCTCGTCGGCGCTTCGCATGTTGATCGACTTGCGCTTCACCTCCGACTTGTCCTTCGCCGGACACACCTCGACGCAGATGCCGCACCCGGTGCAGTCGTCGGGCGCCACCTGAACGGTCAGATGGTGGCCGTCGAGCTCCCGCGACCTGAACGTCTTCGTGAGGAACCCGTCGGGGGCGTCGGCGATCGCGCCCGGTTCGTATGCCTTCAACCTGATCGCGGCATGAGGGCACACGACTGCACACTTGCCGCAGTCGATGCAGAGATCGGGCTCCCACACCGGGATCTCCGCCGCCAGCTTGCGTCGTTCGAAGCGAGTGGTGGCCGTCGGGAAGGTGCCGTCGACCGGGAGCGCCGACACCGGGAGCAGATCGCCGCGTCCGGCGACCATCATCGCGGTGACCCGCTGCACGAAGTCGGCGTCGGCTCCCTCGGCGGCCGCGAACGCACCAACTGCGATCGCCTCGTCGACCCGGACGCTGGGCTCGTCGGTCGGCACGACGACTTCCTCGAGTGCGGTGAGCGCTGTCTCGACGGCAGCGAGGTTCCGGTCGACGACGAGCCGGCCGCGCCGACCGTAGGTGTCCTCGATCGAGTGCTTGATCGCGGCGACGGCCTGCTCCTGGGGCATCACGTCGGCGAGGACGAAGAAGCACGGCTGCATGATCGTGTTGATCCGCCCGGGCATCCCGATGCTTCTGGCGATCCGGGCGGCGTCGATGGCGAAGACCCGCAGGCCGCGCTCGACGATCGTCGCGCGAATCGCCGCGGGCAGGTGCGCCCAAACCTGATCGGCCGGGTATGGCGCGTTGAGGAGGAACGTACCGCCCGGCTCGAGCTGCTCGAGGACGTCGAACCGGTCGAGCAACCCGAACTGGTGGCAGGCGACGAGATCGGCATGCTCGACGAGGTACGTGGAGCCGATCGGCTGCTCGCCGTAACGCAGGTGCGACACCGTCATCGATCCGGACTTCTTGGAGTCGTACACGAAGTAGCCCTGCGCGAACAGGCCGGGTTGCTCACCGATGATCTTGACCGACGACTTGTTGGCACCGACCGTGCCGTCGCTGCCCAGCGCGTAGAAGATCGCCGAGCGGTGGGAGGACACGATCCGGAAGTCGTCGTCGACCGCGAGGCTGAGATTGGTCACGTCGTCGGCGATGCCGACGGTGAAACGTCGCTTGGGGGCGCTCGCTCCCGCCTCGTCGAGCGCCGCCTTGGCCATGGCCGGGGTGAACTCCTTGGAACCGAGCCCGTAGCGGCCGCCGATCGTGCGCACGCTGCCGCGTCCGGCGTCGGCGAGCACGGTCACGACGTCCTGGAGGAGCGGCTCGCCGACCGATCCGGGCTCCTTGGTGCGGTCGAGCACGGAGATGAAACGAACGCTCTCCGGCAACGCGTCGAGGAACGCCTCCGTGGGGAAGGGACGGAACAGCCGGATCGTGAGCAGACCGACCCGCTCGCCATCCGCCGTGAGCTGGGCGACCGCCTCGGACGCGGCGCCGACGCCCGATCCCATCATCACGATGACCCGTTCGGCGTCGGGAGCGCCGACGTAGTCGACGAGCCCGTAGGAGCGGCCGGTCACAGCGGCCAGCTCGTCGAAGACCTCGGCGACGACACCGGGCACGGCGTCGTGGTACGCGTTCGCCGCCTCACGACCCTGGAAGAAAACGTCGGGGTTCTGGGCCGTGCCACGCACCACCGGCGCGGTCGGACGGAGCCGGCGGAGGCGGTGGGCGGCGATGTCGTCGTCGCGCACGAGGGACTCGAGATCGCGGTCCTCGAGGAGATCGACACGGTTGATCTCGTGGGAGGTGCGGAAGCCGTCGAAGAAGTGGAGGAACGGCACCCTGCATCTCAGGGTGGCCGCGTGCGAGACGGCCGCGAAGTCGTGTGCCTCCTGGACCGAACTCGCGGCGAGCATCGCGAATCCGGTCGTGCGCGCCGCCATCACGTCGCTGTGATCGCCGAAGATCGACAAGGCGTGAGTGGCGACGGCTCGCGCTGCGACGTGGATGACGGCCGGCGTCAGCTCCCCGGCGATCTTGAACATGTTCGGCAGCATCAGGAGCAGGCCCTGCGAGGCGGTGAACGTCGTCGTCAGCGCTCCGGCCTGGAGCGCTCCGTGCAGTGCACCTGCTGCGCCCGCTTCGGACTGCATCTCGACGACGTCGGGCACCGCTCCCCAGAGGTTGCGGCGGCCACCGGCCGCCCAGGCATCGGCGTGCTCGCCCATCGGTGACGCAGGGGTGATGGGGTAGATGGCGACGGCGTCCGAGAGCGCGTACGCGACACGTGCCGCGGCCTCGTTGCCGTCGATCGAGACGGAAGTCATGTCGCCATCCTGTACCGCGATCAGTGCCCGTGTGCACGGTACAAGGTCCCGACTCCACGGTGTCGCCCGCCGCGGCTTGCAATGGGTCCCGGGTGGCGACACACTCGCACGAGTGAGCCACGACCCCGACCTCCCCGGCCAACCATCCCCGGATCCGACCCTGCCGGCAGCTGATCCTGCTGCACCGCCCGCGTTCGCCGACGTGGGCGACGGCACGAGTACTCCCGCCGGGCCCACCGGGCCCGACGGCCCGTGGTACGAGAACCGCGTCGCGCTCGCGACCGTGATCTTCCTCGGTCTCGCGCTGCTCTTCCTGCTGATCGGCTGGCTCGTCTGGTGGTCGAGTGACGACGATCCAGCCGTGGTCATCGACGGTTCGACGACCACGACGACGCTGCAACCCGATGACTCCACCCTGCCGACGGCGTCGATCGTCGACGTCGATCCACTCCCGACGGTCGCCACCACGGAATCGACGACCACCACGACGACGACCACGAGCACGACGACCACCACCGTCGCTCCCACCACGACCGCCACGCCGGCGACGACCGCCGCACCGACGACGGCAGCTCCTGCGACGACCTCGTCGGTGCCCGTCGTGAGTGTGCCGACATCGCCCGGAGCGACCCTGCTCGACATCATCGACGTCAGCCCCGATCTGTCACGCCTCTCGCAGCTCATCGTCGACGCAGGTCTCACCGACGAGTTGTCGGGTGAGGATCCACTCACCATCTTCGCGCCGAGCAATCAGGCGTTCACCGTGTTCGAAGCCTCACCCGGTGCCGCTGACATCCTCGCCGATCCCGACGCGCTGCGCGAGTTCCTGCTCGGGCACCTCGTCGCCGGGAGCCTCGACGCATCGCAGGTACTCGCCAGCGACACGCTGACGACCGTCAACGGTCAGACCCTCGTGGTGAATCCGGATGCGGTGACGATCGACGGTGCGGCGATCGTCGTCACCGACGTCGAGGCTGCGAACGGCATCCTCCACGTGATCGACCGTGTGATCGTGCCGGGCTGAGCAGACTCGTCACTCGAGTCGGCGAACGGCGTGTTCCGGACGATCGGGTGCGGCGAGTCGGATCGTCGCATCGACGACGTTGCAGCCGTCGTCGCCGACGATCACCGGATTCAGATCGAGTTCCCGGAGCTCCGGATGATCGGACGCCAGTTGGGCGATGCGCGTGATCACGTCGGACAACCGATCGGCACCGTCGTCGTCCAACAGCGCCGCCGCGCGGGTACCGGACACGAGGGAACGGGCGACCGACGGCGAGATCGGGGCCAGACGACTCGATTCGTCGCCGATCGCCTCGGCCTGGACGCCACCGAGCCCCGCCGTGATGACCGGCCCGATCCGTTCGTCGACGGTGACCTGGATGCGGACGTCGACACCAGGAGGCACCATCCGCTGCACGAGCACCTCCGCAGCGTCGTCGCCCAGATGGGTGCTCATCACCTCGACGGCCTCGGCGACGTCGCCCGGGCCGGTGAGGTCGAGTGCGATTCCCGCTTCGATCGATCGGCCGACGTGACGGTGAAGTGCTTTCACCGCGACCGGGTACCCGATCTCGTCGGCCACCCCGACGGCGTCGCCGAGCGGCACCAGCCGTGACCTCGGCATGACGACACCGTAGGTGGCCAGCAGATCGCGGATCGCACCATGGGGCATCGTGCCGCCGGCGAGGTGTGTCTCGATCAGTGCGCCCGCAGCCGCCGGATCGATACGGTGGAGCAGCGTCGGTTCGTCGCCGGCCTCGTGGGAGCGCCAATGCGAGTAGGCAGCGAGGCGCCCGAGCACCGCGGCAGCCTGTTCCGGAAAGGCGAAGCTCGGAATCTGCGAACCGGGCCGCAACGGACCGTCGCCGGAACCGAGCATGACCGCCACCACCGGTGTGTCGGCGCCTGCTGCAGCCGCTTCGATCGCGTCGATCGGGTCACCGACCGCCGCGGCGACGGGCGGAGCGTGGATCACCATGACGGCATCGATGCCGTCGCCGGCGAACGCAGCGCGGAGGGCCCGCTCGTAGTCGTCGCTCCGGCTGTGCCAGTCGAGGCCGATCGGGGCGTCGACGAGCTCGAGGCCGGCCTCGGTCAGGGTCGCACGGGCGAGCACCTCCGGGCTGCGGGCGTTGCTGAGCACGGTCACTCGGGTCCCGCCCATCATCGGCTGGGTCGCGAAGACGCGCGCGGTGTCGAGCAGCGCGGTCACGGTGGGCACCTCGATCAGCCCGGTCTGCCGATAGAGCGCTGCGTTGCCGGTGCCGACCAGCGCGGCGCCCGTACGCACCGCCACGATCGGCTTCGTCGTCGACACTCGCCGGGCGATCCGCGCGAACTTGCGCGGGTTGCCGAGCGACTCCGTGTACAGCGCGATCACCGACGTGGCCTCGTCGTCCTCCCAGAACTGCATGAGGTCGTTGGCCGAGACGTCGCCCTTGTCGCCGAGCGAGACGAACCACGACAGACCGAGGTCGAGCTGGTCGGCCAGACGGAGCACCGATCCCCCGAGGGTGCCCGATTGGAGCGAGATCGCCACGCTGCCCGGCGGCAGGGTCACGTTCACGAGCGCGGCCTGGAGCGCGATCTCCGGTCGCGGTGAGGCGATGCCCATGCTGGCCGGGCCGACGATCCGGAGCCCGTTGCGTCGTGCGTGCGAGACGAGTCGCTCGATGTCGATCTCGGTACGGTCAACGACGGAGACGACGACGGCGCCTCGAACCCGCTTCTCGATGCATTCGTCGACGACGGTCGGAAGGGCAGCTGCCGGAACGGCGATGACGGCCAACCCGACATCGTCGGGGATGTCGACGATCGATCGGTGACTGACCGCTCCGCCGACCGACTCGCGGTGGGGGTTGACGGCGTACACCGGGCACCGGGCCCCCAGGGTGGCGTTCGTCCACAGCGCATGCCCGATCGACCCCGGATCGTCGGATGCGCCGATGATCGCGATCGATGTCGGGAGGAGCAGTCGTGCGACGGCACGGGAATCAGCTCGTTGCTCGCGCCGCTCGACGGAGTCGATGAACTCGTTCGTCTCGGCGAGGGGGAAGTCGATGTCGATCACGCCGGACTCGAATCGACGGTGCACCGGCCACCCGGCCTTCGAGAACACGGCCAGCATGCCGCGGTTGTCGCCGAGGGTCTGCGCCGTGAACCGGGCGATCCCGTTGTGGGTGGCCACGGCGGCGAGATGCTCGAGCAGGAGGGTGGCGATTCCCTTGCCGTGATGATCGTCGTCGACCATGAACGCGACCTCGGCGTCGTCACGGTTCTTCCAACGCTCGTAGCTCGCCCAGGCCACGAACTCACCGTGCTCCTCCACGACGAACGCGACACGGTCGACGAAGTCGATGTTCGTGAAGCGCTCGAGCTCGGTCTCGGTCAGCTCGGGCTTGGGCGAGAAGAACCGCCGATACCGGCTCTCGGGCGACTGCGTCGCGTGGAACTCGGCGAGCGCCGGCGCGTCCGACGCCGAAATCGGCCGGATCACTGCGGTGCTGCCATCACCCAACACGATCGTGGACGTCCAACGGTCGATCCGGTCGTCCGAAGGTTCGGCCATGGTCGGCAGCTTGCCACGCCGGTGAACAGTTGCCTCCGGCGTGCTCCGTGACGGTTGTCGCACCCGACGTGGGGCGTCGGCGTGGCCGCGAGGCACGCCCCCTAGCCTGGCGGCGATGCATCGGCCGATCGGGATGTTCGACTCAGGGTTCGGCGGGCTCACGGTCGCCCGCGCACTGATGGACCTGCTCCCGGCCGAGGACGTCGTGTACATCGGTGACACCGGGCGATATCCGTACGGATCGAAACCGCTCGACGAGGTGCAGATCTACGCGGGCGAGCTCGCCGACTCGCTCGTCCGCGAGTTCGACGTGAAAGCGATCGTGGTCGCCTGCAACACCGCCACTGCGGCGGGTCTGGAGGGCATCCGCCGCGACCTCCCGGTCCCGATCATCGACGTCATCGAACCGGGCGCCCGATCGCTCGTGCGCGCCACGACGTCGGGTCGAGTGGGTGTGATCGGAACCGTCGGCACGGTGTCGTCGGGTGCTTACGTGGAGGCGGTCGCCCGCACCGGAGCACCCGTCCGGTTGGTGTCGGCAGCGTGTCCGGGGTTCGTCGAGTTCGTCGAGCGCGGTCAGACGGTCGGCGACGAGGTCACCGTGCTCGCCGAGCGCCTGCTGGCGCCGATCCGCGACGCCGGCATCGACGCCCTGCTCCTCGGGTGCACCCATTACCCGTTCCTCGCCCGGACGATCAGCGATGTCATGGGGCCGGGCGTCACCCTGGTGAGTTCGGCCGACGAGACGGCCTTCGCTGCGCGCGATCGGTTGGCCGAGCTCGGTCTGCTGCGCGACGATCCCGTCGTCGGGAAGCACCGCTTCCTGTCGAGCGGCGACATCGAAGTCTTCCGCGAGCTCGGCGGTCGCCTGCTCGGTCCCGAGCTGGCGCACACCGAACGCTGGCCGCTCGCCGCAGCGGCCGGCTGAGAGCCGATCACCCATCCACCCGACCAGCACTGGAGATCATCATGACCCGTCCCGACGGACGCAATGTCGACGAACTGCGACCGATCAGCTTCGAACGCGACTTCACCGAGATGGCCGACGGCTCGTGTCTGGTGACCTTCGGCAAGACCAGGGTGCTGTGCACGGCATCGATCGACGAGGACGTCCCCCGTTGGATGCGCGGCAAAGGCACCGGGTGGGTGACCGCCGAGTATTCGATGCTGCCCGGATCGTCACCCGAGCGGGTCGGGCGCGAAGCGGCGAAGGGCAAGCAGAGCGGTCGGACCGTCGAGATCCAGCGACTCATCGGCCGATCGCTGCGCGCCGCGTGCGACATGGCCGTTCTCGGCGAGCGTCAGGTCGTCGTCGACTGCGACGTGCTGCAGGCCGACGGCGGCACCAGGACCGCAAGCATCTGCGGTGGATTCGTCGCGCTCCACGACGCCCTCGCCCGTGTGATGCAGCGCGGGGGGCTCGAGCGGCACCCACTGCACTCGTACTGCGCTGCGATCAGCGTCGGCATCGTCGACGGGACACCCGTCCTCGACCTACCGTACGTCGAGGACAGCAGGGCCGAGGTCGACATGAACGTGGTGATGCTCACGCCGACCAGCGGCGGCGAGGCCAGGTTCGTCGAGGTGCAGGGCACCGCCGAGGGGATGGCGTTCACGCGGGGTGAGCTCGACAGCCTCCTCGCGCTCGCGGAGCGGGGGCTCGCCGCGATCACGGCACGCCAACGTGAGCTCGTCGCGATTCCGCCGGAGCCCCGATGAGCCCACGCCCGCAACTCGTCTGCGCTTCGGCCAACCCCGACAAGGTCGCCGAGATCCGAGCGATCCTGCGCGACATCGTCGATCTCCTCCCGCGACCGCCCGAGGTGCCCGACGTCGTCGAGGATGCCGACACCCTGGAGGGCAACGCCCGGCTGAAGGCGATCGCGATCTGCGAGGCGACGGGTCGTCCGGCGCTCGCCGACGACACCGGTCTCGAGGTGTTGGCGCTCGACGGAGCGCCGGGTGTCCACTCGGCGCGCTGGTCGGGGGAGGGATGCACCTCTGCCGACAACCGGGACAAGTTGCTGCGCGAACTCGACGGCGTCACCGACCGCCGCGCCCGCTTCCGGACGTGTGCGCTCGTTCGCTGGCCCGACGGACGCGACGTCTCGGTCGACGGAATGTGTGAGGGGGCGATCACGATGATCGAGCGGGGGAGCGGCGGCTTCGGCTACGACTCGGTCTTCGTTCCCGACGAGGGCGATGGCCGCACCTTCGCCGAGATGACCGAGGCGGAGAAGCACGCCATCTCGCACCGGGGTCGAGCGTTCCGGCAGCTCGTCGATCTGCTCACGGGCTGACGCCGGCCGCAGCCGGTGCCACGACGGCGAGCACCCCGCGGTGATCGGCTCCGGGGATGTCGAACACAGCTGTGTCGACGACCGCGATGCCATCGCTCACCAGGATGTGATCGAGGGCGACGAACGGCGGTAGGAGCTCATCCGCTGGCCACGTCATGGCGAGGCCACGTCCGTCGGCCGCCAGGGCGTCGGTGAGATCGGCTCGATCGAGCATCCGTCGAAATGGGGGGTGGAACCACGAGGCGTTGAAGTCACCGAGCACGACGGTCCGGCCGGGTTCACCGCGGATCACCTCCGGGAGCCGTTCGAGTTCGCGACTCCAGACATCCGGGGCGACGACCGGTGGCGGCGGGTGGATGGCAACCACTCTGAGCGGCCCGTTCGGCGTCTCCAGGATCGCGTCGACGAGGCGACGGAACCCAGTCACCGGATGCACCTCCGCCACCGGGAAGCGACTCCACACGACGAGGCCGGTCCCGCGGTCTCCGGTCCGGCCGAGCCGGTGGGCGTACTGCTCGGCGAACGGCTGCTCCTCGAGCGCAGCGGCAATTCGCGGTGTGACCTCGGTGATGACGACCACGTCGGGCGCATGCTCGGCGAGGCGTTCGGTGACCGCCGGGATCCGATCGTTGGAGTAGAGCACGTTGACGGTGATGACGGTGACGGGGGTCGCTCCCGACAAGGGCTCCGGCGTGCCACGAGCGAAGGCCAGCGGCGTCATCAGCGCGAGGCACACGACCGACAGTCCGGCCGCGACGAAACCGATCTCGTCGCGGCGCAGCAACGAGGCGGCGAACGCAGTCGCCAGAACGACGAGCGCGGTCCACGGTGTCAGCGATTGGAGGGCCGCGATGATGCGACCGGGCGTCGGGACCAACTGGGACACCAGGACCACTCCCACCGCCGAGTTGACCGTCCATCCGATCAGCGTCGGGACGCGTGCGAACGGGCTCACCAGCCGCGGAGATCGATCCGCCAGCGTTCGATCACCTCGTCGCCACGAACGACCCACGCGGCCTCGTGCATCGCCATCGTGGGATCAACGTGTGCCGGAATCACAGCGACCCGGTCACCCACGGTCGCCGGCGATGCCGGTTGGTACGTCAGGTGCTCGTCGGAACAGAACCACACCGATCCGTCGTCGACGTCGGGATTCCCGTGATCCATCCCGAGCGCCTTGAGTCCGACATCGGCCACCGCCCAGCCGGCGCCAACCGAGATCACCGTCCCGATCACGGACACCGCCTGCGCGAAGGGCAGACCCTGCTGCGCGTACTGGGTGTCCATGAGGGCGTAGCTGCCGGCCTGCACCTCGGTGACGCCCGTGTCGTCGTGCAGATCGAACGTGCCCGTTCCGCCCGCCGACACGATCTCCCCCCCGACGTCGGAGTGCGCCCGGACGAGGAGAGCCATCGATCGGGCGACCGCCGTACGCCGCTCGTCCCGGTCGGCCACCATCATCAGGTGCCCCTCGTAGCCCATCACCCCGCGGACCTCGAGGCCGGCTCGGCGCGCCCGATCCGCGAGTCGCCCGGCCTCGTCGGGTGCGATCCCGCAGCGCGGAAGACCCACGTTGACGTCGATCAGGCACGCCCGGATCCCGGCCGACGCCGCGGCAGCCAGGGTCGCGTCCGAATCGACGGCCACGGTGACCACGACGTCGAGCTCCGCCATGGCCCGAAGACGCTCGGGGTCGACCGTCTCGTTCGCGAGGAGCAGATCGTCACCGAGACCGGCCTCAGCCATCCCGATCACCTCACGAGGCGTGGCACACGTGAAACCTCGGTGCCCGACGGCCGCTTGCGCGGCGGCCAGCGCGGTGCACTTGTGGGCCTTGACGTGCGGCCGGAGTCGTCGACCGGGGTGCGTCGCCGCCATCGTCGCGAGATTGCGGTCGAAGCGTTCGGCGTCGATCTGCAGAGCTGGTGTCGGAAGATCTCGGGCGAGCACGACGACAGCGTCGCGCACTCGCGCCGTTCAGAACACGCGTTGCAGGTCGAGCTGGTTCGCGGTCACTGCTTCCCACTCGGACATCCAGGTACGCAGATCGGGGTACAGCATCGGCGGCGCGATGCCGTAGCCCTGGGCGACGTCACAGCCGAGGACCGCCAGCTCGTTCCAGATCGCGACGCTCTCGACACCCTCTGCGACCACGTCGAGCCGCAGATCGTGGGCGAGCCGGATGAGCGATGACACGATCACCCGATCGCGCCGCCGCACGAGGACGCCCTGGACGAAGTCGCGGTCGACCTTCACCCGATCGACGTCCAGCAGACGGAGTGTTTGGTACGACGAGTAGCCGACGCCGAAGTCGTCGATCGCGATCCGGATGCCGGCGTCACGCAGCTGGGCGATCGTCCGGGTCGCACGCTCGGCCTCCGACACGATCGCGCGCTCGGTGATCTCGACCTCGAGCCGCTCCGGCGGGAAGTCGGTCTCGGCGAGCACCTCGAACAGTCGGTCGGCGAACTTCGCGTCGTGGAGGCTGCGTGCCGACACGTTCACCGCGAGGTTGACCTCAGCCATCCGCTCCCCGACCAGCAGTTGCGTCGCCAGGGCGAGGACCCGCTCCGTGAGCGGGCCGATCAGGTCGGTCTGCTCGGCCAGTCCGATGAAGTCGTTCGGCGGGATCGCACCGTACACGGGGTGCTTCCACCGGATCAGTGCCTCCACGGTCTCGACCCTGCCGTCCGACATGCGGATCTGAGGCTGGAACTCGATGTGGAGCTGATGTTGCCGCAGTGCCGTGCTGAGGTCGGTCATCAGGTTCAGCCGCCCGTGATGCGGGACCTGGAGGCAATCGGCGTATCGCTCGATCGTGCCGCCCTGGGCCTTTGCCCGGTACATCGCAACGTCGGCGGCTCGCATCAGCTCGTCAGGGGTGCGACCGTCGGTCGGCGCCTCGGCGACTCCGACGCTCACTTTGACGCTGATCGGGAAACCATCGATGTCGAGGGGGGCGAGCAAGCTGGCGTGCAGGTGGTCGATCACCCCGTTGGTGTCGTCGTCGTCGTCGTGGGTGCGCTCGACCAGCAGCACGGCGAACTCGTCGCCGCCCAGACGACACGCGATCGAACCCGGTGGGAGCGACGAATCGAGGTGGTCGGCGAAGGCGACGAGCAGCGCGTCCCCGAGTTGGTGGCCCAACTGGTCGTTGATCTCCTTGAAGCCGTCGAGGTCCATCACGAGCATGATCGCCCGCTCCGATTTCCGTGGGTCGACCAACGCATCGCCGACGTGTTCGTGGAAGGCGCGACGGTTGTACAGGCCGGTCAGGGGATCGTGGTGCGCTTCGTGGGCCTGCTCGAGCGCGTGGCGCGTCGAACGGTGGACCAGGACCGTGGTGATGCCCAGGAGGGGCGCCAGACCGAGGCTGAAGTCGATGCCGATGACCCAGATCGGCGCAAGTGAGAGAAGCGCGCCCTCCGCTGTCACTCGAAGGCCGAACCCACGATGCAGGAGCCCGACGAAGGAGATCCGACGCTTGATCGAGATGGCCAGTGCGGCGAGCAGGGCGTTGAGGCACAGCACGGTGGCGCCCGCGATCACGATGGCCGCCGCCCAGCCCCAGGGCAGGGTGTCGGCCTGGGTGATCGCTCCCCGGACGCGAAAGGCGAGGAGCGTCAGCGCGGCAGCGGAGAGCGAGACGGCGACGCTGGCGACTCGCATGACGATGGAGACGATCGAGCTCACGTCGCGTACGGCGTGCATCGTCGCCCCGATGACGGCGACGCCCACCGCTGCGGACGGCGACCCGAGGAGCATGAGACCGAATGCGAACATCCACAATGGGGTCACGGTGCCGCTCGGACCGAACGAGATCCACGTCGACGGCACCCGCTCGCATGCGATCAGGAGCGCTGAGATGACACCGAAGACGGTCCAGTTGACCTCGCCGATCCCGACGTGCAGCTCGGTCCACACGAGGAACCAGGCGAGCACCACCGCCACGAGGGCGACTGCGGACGCCGTGAGTCTGCTCCGCGACGAGTTCGGCGCGTGGTCGAACGAGATCACGCCCGCCTCCCCGGTCGGATGTCGTCTTCGAAGCCGGGCCGCTCGCGTGTGATGGTGGCCGTATCGTGAGCGGTGCGCCGACGTAGCCCAACTGGCAGAGGCACGAGGTTTAGGTCCTCGCAAGTGAGAGTTCGAATCTCTCCGTCGGCACGGGCGTGTGCGCGCTTCGCCGGGCGGTGTTCGTCCGGACTGCGGCGGAGTGATCGATCGTCGGTCGAGGCGGACATCGCGCCCGGTGTCCTCACACGCTGACCGACGCGGTCCGGATCGGCACCCCGACGTCGATGCGCTCAGCCGGTGGTGTGCGACACCAACGATGCGCCAGATACGTCCCGCCGATGATGATCAGGACATCGCCGATGCTGAACACGTTGGCGAGCGGCCACCCGGCCGGGATGTAGAAGATGTCGCCGAACACGGCGAGGTTCGGATCCGAGAGCGCGGACGAGTTCTCGAACACTTCGGGCGGGATCTCGCGGAGCCCGGCCCTGCGCCAGGCCGTCATGTTGGCGGGCATCGTGCCGCCGTTGGCCGAGATGGCCAGCAGGTTCATCCCGGTCCCGGCCGCGATCAGGATCGCACCGTGGACACGCCGGTTCAGGACGATGAACACGACCGTGAGCCCGTAGGTCAGGAAGTGGATCGCGTTGGCCCACCACAGCGGGATCCGCGGCGCGAAGTACTCGAAGAGGAGCAGCTGGATCACCAGCGCGAGCCAGACCAGCCAGAAGTGGTGGAGTCGGAGCTCGGCGAGGCGGCGGATCCTCGGCCACGACCAGATCGCCGAGCACACGCCGATCGCTGTCAGGACGACGACGATCACGACGCCAACACCCTCGCGGGTGAACTACGGCTGACTGGCTGCGGCTGCGGCTGCGCGTCGGGGCGGCGGCGGGCCGTCACCCATGCTCGCAGATCGGGCAACGACATCGGGCGAGCGATCGCGAACCCCTGGGCCACGTCGCACCCGAGGGCACACAACCGGTCCCAGACCTGGGCGTTCTCCACACCCTCGGCCACGACGCTGAGTCCGAGTCCGTGGGCGAGCTCGATCACCTTGGTCACGATCAGACCGTCGGTGTCGCTCGTGATCAGCTGACTGGTGAACTGTCGGTCGATCTTGAGGCGGTCGGCCTGCAACTCACGAAGGATCCGAAACGACGAGTACCCGGTTCCGAAGTCGTCGATCGCAACCGTGATCCCGGCCTCACGCAGTTGCTCGAGCGTGAGCGCCGTGCGCTCCGATCCGGTGACGATCGCACGCTCGGTGATCTCGATCTCGAGACGGTGGGACGGGAACCCGACTTCGGCGACGATCTCGAGGATCCGCCCGGCGAACTGTCGGTCCAGCAGACTGCGGGGGGCCACGTTGAGCGAGAGGTTCGGCACGTCATCGCCGAGGGTGAGCATCTCGAGCATCGACGTTCGGAACATCGCCTCGGTGATCGGCCCGATCAGGTCGGTCTGTTCGGCCACCCCGATGAACTCACCGGGAGGGATCGCGCCGTGCACGGGATGGGTCCACCGCATGAGCGCCTCGACGCTGTCGATCTCACCGGTCACCAGGTTGATCTGGGGTTGGTAGTGGGCTCTGATCTGCTCGCTGGCGATGGCGTCCGACAGGTCGTGGAGCAGTCCGATTCTGCCGTGATCGCTCGATTCGCCCACCTCGCCGCCGATCTCGACGCCGGTCTCGTAGCGCTTCGCCCGATACATCGCGATGTCTGCGGCTGCGATCAGCGCATCGCCCCCCTCGCCGTGATCCGGTGCGATGGCCACGCCGACGCTCACCGCCACCGTGAGGGGAAACCCTTCGACGTCGTGCTGCTCGCTGAGGCGGGCGTGGAGTTGGTGCACGGTGGCGCGGACATCGGCGGGGTGCTCGGTCTCCGTGAACGTGACGCCGAACTCGTCGCCGCCGAGGCGTGCGGCGCTGGCGCCCGCCGGGAGTACACGCTCGAGCCGCTCCGCGAAGCTGACGAGCAGCCGGTCGCCGATCTGGTGGCCGAGCCGGTCGTTGATCTCCTTGAACCGGTCGAGGTCCATCACGAGCACGACGAGCCGTTGATCTGAGCCGAGTGACTCGAGTGCATTGGTGATGTGTTGGTCGAAGGCTCGTCGATTGAGCAGCTTCGTCAGCGCGTCGTGGGTCGCCTCGTGCTCGCGCTGCAGCGCGTTGCGGGCGGAGTGGTACACGAGGTACGACGTGATGCCGAGCAGCGGAAGCATGACGAGGCTGTACTCGATGGCGATCACGAAGACCGGTGCGAGAGCGAGCAGCGCACCGTCGGCGGTCATGCTCAGCGCGAAGCCGGCCCGGATCGTCCTGAGGAAGCCGACGCCCTGATGGAGTCCGATGACGATCGCGGTCAGGAGCCCGTTGAGGATGAACACCGACATCCCACCCAGCACGATGCCGAGACCGCCGGCGAAGGGGATGTGAGCGTCGCTCGTGATCGAGCCGTGGACCCCGAAGCCGTGGAGGATCACGCCGCCCGCCGAGAGAGCGGCGGCGATCTGGGCGGCGTTGAAGATGATCTTGAGCGCGCCCTTGCGGTGCTTGAGGTCGACGTAGCAGTTGGTGAGCACCATGACGCCGACCGCGCCCGCCGGACTGCCCAGCAGCAGGAGGGCGTACGCGAACGCCCACCCGGGCGTGACCTCCCCGCCGTCGCCGAAGCGCATCCACATCTTCGGACGCGTCTCGCCGAGGAAGAGGAGGACGGAGAACAGTCCGAACGCGAGCCAGTTGACGTCGCCATAGCCGTGACGCAGGTCGAATCGGAGCAGCTGAGCGAACAACAGCAGCGCAGCGAACGCGACGACCACGATGAACGCGACGACATGCTGGTGCTGGCGGCTGCTCTCAGTGTTCATGGACGTCCCCTCGGCGCGAAGCCGGGTCCACCGAACGGTGAACCCGGCGCCACGTCATGTCACCACCACTTGAATGGGGCGCCGACGACTGCGATCAATGCGACGACGGTGCCCGCCGAAGCGGCCGCCTTCGCGATCGGAGCAGCAGCGCGCCACTTGATGACTTTGTGAGTGTTGCTCACGTTGGCCTCCTTCCCGCCAGGGGGAGGTTGTGGTCGTGAGACCCGAAGGTCCCGGTGGGACGGTGTCCCACCAGGCGTTATATCGGAATTCGATGCTGCGATCTTGAGGCTTTTCGATCGGATCCGATACGTCGCCTCGACACGGTGACCCGACCGCGCCGGGTCGACCGCCGCTCAGGCGACGGGCAGCCAGGCCAACACGAGCTGCGAGACGGCGATGTCGGAGCGCTCGAGCGAGACCTGCAGGGTGGAGATCTCCTTCGCGACACCCATCCATCGGGCGTCGATCTCGGTGACCTCCTCCGCCAGCTCGTCTTCGAGGTCCTCGAGATTCTGCTGGAGTCGGGCGACCTTGTTCTCGGCGGCATCGAGTCGCTCTCCGGCGGCCCTCGTCCCCCCGCGCCGGTTCGCGGCCGTGCCGAGCTTGCCGAGCAGACCACCACGCGACTTGCCGCCGAGGAGCCCGCCGAGGATCGAACCGGCCGTCGACAGCAGTTCGGAGTTGCGCTTGCTGCTCGCCTGCTCCTCGAGCACATCGACGCGATCGGACGCCGCCTCGATCTGATCCCGGAGTCGTGTCACCTTCGTCTCGTACTTGTCGCGCAGCGCAGCGATCTCGGCATCGGCTGCTTCGTCGGCGGCGCGGGCGCATCGCAGCTCGAACGCCTCGGCGGCCTCGCCGGGCCGACCGTACAGCTTGAGGCCAGAATTGACCGGGATGTCGACGGTCAGGTTTCGGGCAAGGTGATCCTTGAGGTTGCGCTCGATCCCCGAGAAGAACGTCTTGTCGGTGAGCTTGGCGTCGGACATCCGATAGACCGCGCCCTGCGGCTCGGTGCTGCCCAGATCGCGATCGTCGTAGTCGACTGCGATCGCCTTGCCGACGTCGACGGTCTCACCGAGCGGCGTGATCACGCATTCGTACTCCTCGTCGTGGACCAGGCCGGCCTTGGTCTCGTCGTAGCGGAGCTGCACACGCGCGACGATCGAGGCGTCGAAGCGTGTGCCGGTCGGGTCGCCACCGGCCTCGCTGAGCCATGGCGCGGCGACGTCGACCCAGCGCACCGGCGTGCCGTCGGCGACCTCGGGCCTCACGGAGGTCTCGTCGTCGGCCACTTCGGTCGTGGTGGTCTCCTCGGGTGTCGCCGTGCCGCCGTTCTCCGTCCCGGCGGCGGAAGCGGTCGCTGCGTGTTCGCGTTCGGTCGCCATCAGCTCGCCGATCTGATCGCGGGTCAGTGGTCCGCGGAGGTAGCTCATCGCCCAGCGGGTCGTGAACACCTCGGTCGTGTCCTTGCCGGCTCGCCGGAGCACGAACTCGCGCTTGCCGAGCCCCGAGATCGTGTTGTCGACCTGGGCGACGTCGACGCCGCCGCCCGCCGTCGACAGCCCGTCGATGAGGCGCTGCTTGTCGCGGTCGGTCTGGAGCCGACCGATCATCCAGGTGCCCGCGTTGGACAGTGCCTTGTAGTCGACGTCGACCGGGTTCTGGGTCGAGAGCACGACGCCGACGCCGAACGCCCTGGCCTGCTTCATGAGGGTCATGATCGGCTTCTTGGTGGGGGGGTTGGCGGTGGGCGGCAGGTAGCCCGCGACCTCGTCCATGTAGAGCAGCGCGCGTAGGTCGGTGGTGCCCGACTGGCGCCGCATCCATGTGACGAGCTTCGACAGCATCAGCGACGTGACGAACTGGCGTTCCTCGTCGGAGAGGTGGGCGGTGGTGACGATCGCGCAACGGGGCTTGCCGTCCGATGTGTAGAGCATCGACTGGATGTCGAGCGTGGGTCCTTGCGCCCACGCCGCGAACGACGGCGACGCGAGCAGCCCGTTGAGCTTCATCGCCAACTGCATCCGGTCCGCGGGCGGGAAGAACTGGTCGAGCTCGAACACGCCGAGCTTGCGGATCGGGGGATTGCCCACCAGGCCGACGAGCGTCGGGAGATCGAGCGCACGGCCCTCGGACCACGAGTGGTTGATCAGGTTGGACAGCAGGATGTGCTCGCGACTCGACAGCGGGTCGGCGGCGATGCCGACCAGGCCGAGCAGGCCCGACACGTAGCCTTCGATCTCGTCGCCGACGATCTCGGCATCGCTCATGTCGGGCGGCACCTGCAGCGATCCCACGATGTTGACCGGCACGCCCGACTGCGAACCCGGCGTGTAGATCGTGAAATCGGTGGTGTTGCGCAGGTTGGCGAGGTTCTGGGTGGTGAACCCCCAGCCGAGCAGCCCCTTCGTCCACAGCTCGGCCTGCTGCTGGGCGAACTCATCGGGCGTGACTCCGGCGGCGTTGGCCTGGGCTTCGTCGATCCAGGGCCGGAAATCGGCCGGTTGCAGTCCGGGGAACGTGAGGCAGAGGTTCGTGAGGTCGCCTTTGGGGTCGATGAGCAGCGCGGGGAGCCCGGCGGTGAGGACCTCCTCGATCAGGACGACACCGAGGCCGGTCTTGCCCGAGCCGGTCATGCCGACGATCACACCGTGGGTCGTGAACGTGTCGGTGTCGATGCGGACCTCGTCGCCCGTTCGGTCGTGCGTTGCCGGGTCGACGTTGCCGCCGAGGAACAGTTCAGCCATGCCGGCGAGGGTAGTGGCCCGTCCGTGAGCGGTTCGGTCCTGCAGGCGGCGCCGACCGTTGCGCGGCCGCGCACAGCCTCGAGTCGGTGCTCGCTCTCATGCCGCCGACGACACCTCCCGAACCCGCTCGACGATCGACGCAACATCCATGCCCCCATCCCGACCAGGAGGTGTCACGATATACCGAACTGACGTTCGATACATCGCGACGGGCAACGTGAGCGGAGCTCGGTCGCCAGTTGCCCGCCTGGCCGGCGCCAGTGGCCGGCGGTCGAGGTCGGGTACCGTCTTCTGCGTGAGGGGAGGAGCGCGGGGGAGTGGTGAACTGCTCGCGTCGCCGGTGTTCCTCGTGTCGATCCTGCTCCTGGTCGTCAACGATCACGTCCTGAAGGACACCTGGCCGGGGTTCGTGACCGGGAAGCTGAGTGATGTCGCCGGCGTCGCGATGGTGGCGATCGGCCTGACGGCGCTCGTTCGCCGACCGGCGATCGCGTTCGCGATCACGGCGCTCGGCTTCGGGCTCCTGAAGACCGTTCCGATCGCCGCCGTCTGGGCGGCTCCGATGTTGGGTGGCGTCACCCGCACCGACCCGAGCGATGCCCTGGCGCTCGGGGTGCTCGTCCCGCTCTGGGGATGGGTCAAGCGACCGGTCACCTCAGCCTCACAGCGCAGCGCCTGGTTGCTCCCGGTCCGGATCGTCGCCGTCGGCTGCGCCGTGTTCGCCACCACCGCCACGAGTTGCGAGGGTGAGGGAGTGCTCGGTCTGGCGACCTTGGACGGGGTCATCTACGCGATCACCGTCACCGATGCGTACGAGAGCGCCGACGGTGGGGCGACCTGGCGGCTGAGCAGCCTGTCGGGGGACGACCAACGATTCGCCCGGCGGTACCCCGACACACTCACCGACTGCATCGGTCCGGCCGACTGCGTCGAGATCGTGGATGCGCGGTCCGATGGGCTCGCAGTCCTGACGATCGACGTGGTCCAAGGGGCCGAACGCCGATCGATCCTCGCCGTCACGGCTGCGGAGCGCCGGGCGCTGCTCACCGTTGTGAACGCGCCGTGCGGTGACGGAATCTTCCACGCGATCTCGGCCGTCGATCGCGCCGACGGTGAGCACGCGGTGGTGGCGATGGGCGCTGCTGGTGTGCTGCATCACCGGCCGGACCAGACGTGGGAGTGGGTGACCGTCGGCGGGTACGGATTGCGCTCCGATCAGGTGGCCGACGAGCCGTTCGGGTTCACCGCCCGCTCGATCGTTCCCACCTCGAGCTGGGACCGATGGCCGGTCGGACTCGTGACGTTGCTGTTGGCGCTCGGCCCGGTCTCCGTCGCGTTCGCGATCATCCCGATCACACGGTTGGCCCGGAGACATCACCGCGATCCGGCCGTCGGCATCGTCACGTGTGTGGTGGTTGCCGCCGGTCTCGGAGTCGTGAGCCTGTTCGTGTTCACGTTCGTAGGCGGGTTCGGTGACCGCGGCGATGCAGCCGTCGGTTCGGTGTTCGTCGCACTCGCTGCGGTCGGCACCGTCGCGCCGCTGCTCGGATGGTACGGCCGGCCACGACGCCCGGGGGACTGGCGCCCACCCGACCCGGCGCGCCGGATCGGGTAGGAGGCGCTCGGTCAGATGCCTTCCGCCCCGAAGATGCTGGGATGGCGATGCCAGGTCGCTATGTCGGCCGCGGTCGGCGCCGACCATGTCCGGCTCGCCGGGTCGTACACCGCGAGCGGGTCACGGTTGGTGCCGCGTTGGACGATGGTCGGGGCCAGCATGACGACCTTCCCGTCGGTGCGGATCTCCCAGCTCGCATCGAACCACGAGGCGATCTCGGCCTGGAGGTCGGCGGGGAACTCGATCCGGTACGTACTCCAGGCGCCCGACCGCACGTCGACGACCCCGACCAGTCCGTAGTCGTTGTCGAAGCCCCGCATCGGCGCCACGAGCACCTGATCTCCCATCACGATCGTTCGGGGGAGTGCCGGCGGGAACGGCGCGTCGTCGAGGCGAGTCCAGGTATCGGCCGCCTGGTCGTAGCGACCCACCGATCCGTCGGGGATCCGGACGACGACACCGCGGTCCGTCGCGACCTCGAGGCTGAGATCGCCCATCTCGAACGGGCCGATCCAGCCGCATCGCGGCGGGTCGCTGCATGCGAACCAGTCAGGGGCGGGGATCTGTGTCCAGGTGTCGGTCGCCACGTCGTACGCCCACTGGCCGGGTACCGGAGCGAGTGTGTCTGCGCCACCGTTCGCCGTGAACAGCTGAAGCGCCTTCGAGCCGGAGACCGACGACCATGACATCGGCACGCCGTCGGGCGGCGTCGCGATCGGCGTCACGGTGAGGTCCGGGTGCAGGACGACGCCGCGCCGGTCGGGAGCCGGCGACAAGACGTCGTCGTTGCCCCTCACGTACGAGTTGACGACGATGAGCAGCGACCCGTCCACCACGAATTGCTGGAAGGGCTCGATGCCGGGAGCACCCCCGGTGACCTGACCGAGGCCGAGGTCCGGGCCGTTGCTCCATGTGCCCGTCGCCGGGTCGAGCAGCCAGAGCACCGGCAGGCCACGGTCGTCGACATCGGGGATCACCGGTCGGTCACCAACGGAGACGAAGCCCCACCCGTACGACGTGTTCGGGCTGTCCACGACCTGCCCGTCGGGAAGCATCACCGCGCTCGTTCGCTGGAGGAGCCCGGCGGTTGGACTCCAGGCTTCGAGCAGCAGTGCCGCGGTGCCCTCACCTCGCGTGATCTGCGCCTGGGTCAGCCCGTCGGCTGCGCGGGCGTCGATCCACGCCCGGGCGACATCGCTCAGTGGGGCCTGGGCCGCCGGCGCGAAGTTCGGCGGGTCGACCGGCGCCGTTGTCTCCGGTGCGCTCGACGGCGGGTTCGTCGAGGCCGTCGTCGGTGAGGGGTGAGGTGGATGGTGAGGTGGATGGTGAGGTGGATGGTGAGGTGGATGGTGAGGTGGATGGCGAGGTGGATGGTGAGACGGTCCGTTCGGTGGGGACCGACACGATCGAGTTGTCCGTGGGGTCGGTCGTGTCGGGGACGGTCGCGATGCCCGATTCACTGCGATTGCGCAGTACGAATGCGGTGCCGCCGACGACGAGGAGGCCGACGGCGACGCTGCTGGCCGCGGCGCGGGTGATGCGCCGCTGGCGTCGAGCTGCCCGCACATGGTTGGCGCCGTCGGTCGGGGCCGGACGGCGGAGCGAGGCGCCGGCAGCGCGGGCGTACTCGTCGAAGTCGTCGCCGAGTGGATGCAGGTCGTCATTCATGTCAGCGACCTCCCAGCTCCCGGACCAGTGCCACGCGAGCGCGTGACAGGTCGCTGCGGATCGTCCCCTCCGGGACGTTCAGGATCTCGGCCACATCGGCGACGGATCGATCACCGGCGTAGTGGAGTGTGACGGCCAGCCGAGGCCGCTCGGGCAGATCTCGCACCGCTGCCCAGAACGCCAGCGCGTCGGCTGACGGTTCCGCGGTCGTCGTCTCCTCGCGACGGAGCCGTCGGAGGTATCGGTCTGCGGTGCGGCGTCGCCGAAAGCGACTCCGGCACAGGTTGACGAGCACACGATGACACCAGCCGCCGGGCCGCTCGAGACGTTGGACCCGCTCCCAGTTGACGAGGGCCTTGACCATCGCGTCCTGGACGAGATCCTCTCCGTCGTAGCCAGAGAGCGCGGTGGCCACCGCCACCATGCCCGGGAACTCGCGACGATAGAGATCGTCGAAGGACACGGTCGTCAGGGCGATGTCGGCGGAGGGCATGGTGGGGACCGGGATCAGTCGGGCCGGCAGGCCGGCGAGTTCGGAGACGTGCAAGTGTGCGTTCATCAACAGCACACACGCACGACCATGCGGTCGCGCTGCACAGAGTGCCAATCTTCTGGACTGTACGAGTTGTGCCTGGCACAACTCGTACAGGCCTAACCTCGGGCCCATGGCGTTCACCGGCATCCCGCACGCGGCGATCGAGTTCTATGAGCGGCTGGAGGCCGACAACTCCAAGGCGTTCTGGGAAGCGAACAAGGCGACCTTCGCAGAGGTCGTGCGCACGCCGGTGGAGGAGCTGTGCGACGAGCTCGGCGAGTACGGACCGTTCCACCTGTTCCGCCCGCACAACGACCTGCGGTTCTCGAAGAACAAGCCGCCCTACAAGACGCACCAGGGCGCGTACGGCGAATCGGAGGGTGGGGCGGGCTACTACTTCCACCTGTCGGCGCAGGGTCTGATGTGCGGCACCGGGTACTACGCGATGGCGAAGGATCAGCTCCAACGGTTTCGTGACGCCATCGTCGCCGAACACACCGGGCCCGAGATCGCCGGCATCGTCGCCGGCCTGGTCAGGCGGGGTCATGCGATCGGCGCCATCGACGAGTTGAAGACGGCGCCCCGCGGCTACGACAAGGACCATCCGCGAATCGAGCTCATCCGCCGCAAGGGCCTCATGATGTCGAAGGAATTCGGCGCCCCGAAGTGGCTGCACACCAAGCAGGCCGCCTCGAAGATCCGCAGTGTCTGGGAGGCCGCCGGCGACATGAACGCCTGGCTCGACGCGCACGTCGGCCCCAGCACGATCGAGCCCGACGGCCGGTTCGGGTGACCGTGGCATCGACAGAACTCACCCCGAACGGCGCCGATGGGGGACCCACGTGAGCGATCCGCCATCGCCCCCCGACGACATCGGCGTCGAGCTCGGTGACGCCTACTCGGTGGAGACCCCCGCCGACAACCTGCGGCTGTATGCGAGCTGGGCCACGACATACGACCGCGAATTCCTCGCCACCCACGGGTACGTGTACCACGAGTCGGTCGTGGCGGCGCTGCTCGACCGCAGTCATCCGTCGGGCCCGGTGCTCGATGTCGGTTGCGGCACCGGCGTCGTCGGCATCGAGCTCAGGCGGCGCGGCGTCGACGTGGTGGACGGCGTCGATCTCTCACCGGAGATGTTGGCGGTCGCCGCCGAGAAGACCACGGGCGCCGGCGATCGCGTGTACCGCGAGTTGATCACAGCCGATCTGACACAGCCGACCGCGATATCGAACCGGAGGAGGTATGCCGCCGTGGTGAGCGCGGGCACCTTCACCCACGGCCACCTCGGGCCCGAGCCGATCGGCGAGCTGCTGCGCGTCGCGCAGCCGGGCGCCGTGTTCGCGCTCGGCGTCAACGCCGACCACTTCGCTGCCGCCGGGTTCGGCGACTGGTTCCGAACCGCGATCGAACACGGACGGGTCGTCGACCTCGAGATCGTCGAGCGTCCGATCTACGACCCCCAGCGCTACGACGCCCCCGATGCCGCCCAACACGCCACCACGTCGTCGGCCGTGGCGGTCTTCGCGTCACGTTCCGGCGACTGAACGGCGGCACCCCGCGTTTGACAGAATGTCAAAGTGACTGCGATCGACAACAACCGCGAGGCCCTCGAGAACCAGTTCGGTCTGGCGGACCGGATCGTCGACCGGGCGGCGCTCGCCAATTCGGTCACCCGATTCCGCGAGCGCGGCATCCGCCTGCCGACGTTCGCTCAGCTCGCTGATCCGTCGACGTTCGATCACTCCGCTCAGGTCGGAGACGCCGACCCCCAGGGCCAGGACGCCCGCAACCTGTGGCGAGTGCACTGGTACAACGACCAGCACGGCGGTCGCGTCGACGTACCACAACATGTGGTGCTGCCGACCGCCCTCACGGGCGTCGACTCGCCGATCATCGTCGTGTTCGGCGATCGATTCCCGATGATCACCGCGCACAAGGTGCTCGCCGCATACGCCTGCCTTGCGCCACGGGTGGTCACGGGTCAGTTCGACCCGACACATCATCGAGCGATCTGGCCGTCCACCGGTAACTACGCCCGCGGCGGGATCGCGATCAGCCGGATCATGGCGAGTCGGGGAGTGGCGATCCTGCCGGAGGGGATGAGCCAGGAGCGGTTCGACTGGCTCAACCGCTGGTGCGAGAACCCCGACGAGGACGTGATCCGCACCTTCGGCACGGAATCGAACGTGAAGGAGATCTACGACGCCTGCAACGAGTTGGCGAAGGACCCCGGCAACTTCGTCCTCAACCAGTTCAGCGAGTTCGGTAACCACCTCGGCCACTACACCGTGACCGGTCGGGCTCTCGGGCACGTGTTCGAGCAGGTCCGCGCCGCGAACGGACGCGACCTCGAGCTGGCGGCGTTCGTCTCGGCGACCGGCTCGGCGGGCACGATCGCGGCCGGCGACCACCTGAAGGACGAGTTCGGTGCCCGGATCGTCGCCGTCGAGGCGCTCGAGTGCCCGACGATGCTCGAGAACGGGTACGGCGAGCACAACATCCAGGGCATCGGCGACAAGCACATCCCGCTCATCCACAACGTGATGAACACCGACGTCGTGTGCGCGATCAGCGATGTCGCGACCGACGAACTCGACGTGTTGTTCAACACGAGCGAGGGGCGCCAGTATCTCTCACGTTCGAAGGGGCTCTCGGACTCGTTGCTCGACGATCTGCCACACTTCGGCTTCTCGTCGATCTGCAACACGCTGGCTGCGATCAAGACGGCCAAGCTGCTCGACCTCGGCCCCGACGACGCGATCGTCACCGTCGCCACCGACGGCGGCGACCTGTACCCCAGCGAGCGCGCCAAGACGGTCGCGACCAGGTACCGGGGCGAGTTCAGCCACACCGACGCCGCCGAGGCGTTCGGTCAGCACCTCGGTCACGTCACGACCGAGCACATGATCGACATGACCGAAGCCGATCGGCGGCGCGTCTTCCAGCTCGGCTACTACACATGGGTCGAGCAACAGGGCACCCCGTTCGAGTTGTTCGAGCAGCGCCGATCGCAGAGCTTCTGGCGCGGGTTGCGGCGCTACGTCGGTGTGTGGGACGAGATGATCACCGAGTTCAACGACCGCGTCGCAACGGGCTGAAACCCGGTTTGCTCCGGACATCCTCCGGACTCGGCAGGGCGGCTCACGCCGCACGTGGTCGCAGAGTTGGGCGACCCGTGCCGTCGAGCGTTCCGATGCACGGCGTGCCGTGGTGGTCGACGAGCGATCGGAAGCGGTGCCTGGACGGGCAGGACGCTCGGGTGCGACACAACGTCCGACATTGCCGCGAGGCGAGGATCAGCGTCAGCGAGGTGTTGCCGAACGGCCACCGACGTGCATGGTTCTGCTGTCATGCTGGGTGGCCGGCGCCACATCGGCGTCGTCAGCTCGCACGGTGAAGTAGTGGCGGTTGACGCAGCTGGTGCGCAGGTGCTCGACAGGACCCTCGGTGCTGGCGAGACGAAATCGTTCGAGCACGGCAGCGCCGTAGCCGCACTCCGGACATGTGATCGCGTCGAACATCGTCAGAGACCTCCTGTCGTGCACTCACTGAGACACAGACCCGCACACAACCGCTGAGATACGACGTGTCCGGATTCACCTTCGCCAGATCCCTTTCGTCGGCCGGTGCGACCGGGGTGGGGCGGAACGATCACCGGGCCTCACGTCGGGCGACCGGCGGCAGGTCGCAATGACCTGCGGTCGGCTCGACCGAGCGTGAGAGACTGAATGCGTGATCGCCGGAACGCGCTGCGCCGTCTGCGGGGCATCGGTCGACATCGCGACCCCACTCGCCTGGCGCTGCCCGCGAGCGACCGCCGAAGACCCGTACCACGTCCTCCATCTGGTCGAACGCGGCCCCGCAGCAGAGCTCCTGGTCGACGAGAACCCGTTCGTGCGGTACGGCCCCCGCCTGGCGTGGTGGGCGTTCGCCCGCGCCCACGGCATGACCGAGACGGCCTGTGCCGCACTGACCCACGAGGTCGCACACGGCTTCACGATCACCCCGTTCGAGCGCTCGGCGGCCCTCTCCGACGAGCTCGGGGTCAGTGTCTGGGTCAAGGACGAGACCGGGAACGTCGCCGGTTCGCACAAGGCGCGTCACCTCGTCGGCATCCTGCTCCACCTCAGGGCCGCCGAGACGCTCGGACTGCTGACGGAGCGTCCGCCGCTGGCGATCGCGTCGTGCGGGAACGCGGCGCTCGCTGCTGCGACCCTCGCGGCAGGCGCCGGCTGGCCGATCGACGTCTACGTACCGACGTGGATGGACGGTGCGTTCGGCCGTCGCCTCGACGAGCTCGGAGCGCGTATACACGTCTGTGAGCGGCGTGACGACGATCCGCCCGGCGACCCGGCCATGCTCCGATTCCGCGAGGCCCGCGACCGGGGGGCGATCCCGTTCACGGTGCAGGGCCCGGAGAATGCGATGTGCCTCGACGGCGGTCGGACGATCGGTTGGGAGATCAGCGATCAAGCTGCCGACACCGGTGTGATACTCGACCGGATCCTCGTCCAGGTGGGCGGAGGGGCCTTCGCAGCCTGTGTTGGTGCCGGCCTCGGGACCGGAGTCCGACTCGACACCGTGCAGGCGGAGGGCTGTGCCCCGCTGGCCGACGCATGGGAGCGGATCGCCGCACTCGATCAGCCGCAGCGCTACTGGCCCGACGTGATGCGTCCGTGGCCCGACCCGCACTCGCTCGCCGACGGAATCCTCGACGACGAGACGTACGACTGGATCGCCGTCACCTCGGCCATGGTCGAGAGCGGCGGGCGCCCGATCGTCGCGGCGGAGCACGAGATCGTCCGCGCCCACGACCTCGCATGCGCAGCGGGGTACACGGTGAGCCCCACGGGTTCCGCCGGCCTGGCAGGAGTGCTCGCACTCGGCGATCAGCTCCAACCCCGTGACCGCATCGCCGTGGTGATGTCGGGCGTGGCACGCTGACGATCATGTCTCAGAGCGGCACGGTGGTCGGGTTCGACGTCGCGACGATCGAGGCCTGGCTGTCGACCGTCACCGAGGTCGCGCCGCCGATCATCTGGGAACGCCTTCCCGGTGGCCACTCGAACCTGACGTATTCGTTGCGGGACGCGGACGGGCGCGAGCTCGTGATCCGCCGCCCTCCCCAGGGTGAGCTGCTCCCGAAGGCCCACGACATGTGGCGCGAGTACCGGATCATCGACGGTCTGTGGCCGACCCCCGTCCCCGTCGCCGAACCGATCGCCTACTGCGACGATCGCGACATCTGCGACGTGCACTTCTACGTCATGGGCAAGGTCGCCGGCGTCGCGCTGTACTCCGGCGACGAGGTGTCGCGCTGGCTGCCGGACGGCGTGCGACGCCACGCCGGCGAGTCGTTCGTCGATGTCCTCGCGGCGCTTCACTCGATCGATCCGGCCGACGTCGGACTCGCCGAGCTCGGCCGTCCCGACGGCTACGTCGCCCGGCAGCTGAAGACCTGGTACGGGTCGTGGAACTCCTCCGTCGAGTTCGCCCAGCACGACGAGGCGCGGGTGCACGACCTGCACTCGATGTTGGCCGCTCGCATCCCCGTGCAAGGCCCTGGCCGGGTCGTCCACGGTGACTACGGCCCCCACAACTGCCTCTTCGCACAGACGGGCGACCTGACCGCCGTGCTCGACTGGGAGATCGCCACGCTCGGCGACCCGCTCGCCGATTTCGCCTACTCGGTCAACGCCTGGGTCGAACCCGGCGATGCCGGCGTGTACGGCTCCGATCCGCCCACCGCACTCCCCGGGTTCCCGAGCCGCGACGAGCTGATCGCCAGATACGCCGCCGTGACCGGTGCCGACATGTCCCAGATCACGTACTACCGCTGCTTCAACTCCTTCAAGACAGCGTGCATCCTGCACGGCGTCTACGCCCGCTACCGCGCCGGCCAGAAGAGCACCGAGGGCGTCGACCTCGACATGCTGTTCGCCCGGATCGGACTCTCGCTCGATGCGGCCGAGACCATGTCGGTCGCGCTCGGCTGACGCGACGGGACTGATCGCCATGTCATTGCGACACGTCGCGCCGGACGTCTCGGCCGAGACCGTGCACACGATCTTGGAGCGTGACGGCGCACTGATCGTCGACGACCTCGCCGACATCGGCCTGATCGATCGGATCGCGGCCGAGATGGCACCCCACATCGACGCGACGCCACCCGGCAGCGACGACTTCGCCGGCCGCACCACGAAGCGGACGGGTGCACTGGTGGCCCGGTCCACTTCCAGCCACGAGCTGATCCGTCACCCCCTCGTGCTCGACGTCACCGGACGTCTCCTGCACCGGGCCAAGAGCTATCAGCTCCACCTCACCCAAGTGATCTCGATCGGCCCCGGTTCGACCGCCCAGGCGATCCACCGCGACCAGTGGGCGTTCGACTTCTTCGAGTTCCCGTTCGACCACCATGTGCAGTGCAACACGATCTGGGCGATGACCGACTTCATCGAGGCGAACGGCGCCACCCGACTGATCCCCGGTAGCCAGGACTGGCCCGACAGCTTCGAGCACACGATCGACGAGACGGTCCCGGCCGAGATGTCCAAGGGTTCGTGCCTGCTCTACACCGGCAAGGTGTACCACGGCGGTGGCGAGAACCGCTCCGACGAGGTGCGGGTCGGATTGAACGTGACGTACGACGTCGCCTGGCTCCGCCAGGAGGAGAACCAGTACCTCTCGGTGCCACGCGCCGTCGCCGAGCGTCTCGACGACGAGTTCCTGCGCTTGATCGGCTACCGGATCGGCGCCTACGCACTCGGCTACATCGACGATGTGCGCGACCCGATCGAGGCGATTCGGGGTAGCTCCGGCTCGATGAGCTTCGGCGAAGGCGCCCGGTAGCCTGGCGACCATGACCGACCAGATGCCGATGGCGCTCGAGGGGGGCTTCGATCCTCGTAGCGATGTGTTCAACCGCCTGCTGAAGAACCGCGTCGTGATGCTCGGCTCCGACGTCAACGACGACATCGCCAACCAGGTCTGCGCGCAGCTCCTGTACCTCGAGGGCGAGGACCCGAACCAGGACATCTGGCTGTACATCAACAGTCCGGGTGGGTCGGTCACCGCTGGCATGGCGATCTACGACACGATGCAGTTCGTCGGCTGCGACGTCGCCACGGTCTGCTTGGGTCTTGCTGCATCGATGGGACAGTTCCTGCTCACGGCCGGAGCGGCCAACAAGCGCTACACCCTCCCCAACGCCCGCATCATGATGCACCAGCCGCTCGCCGGCTTGCGTGGTCAGGCCGCCGACATCGCGATCCAGGCCGAGCAGCTCCGCTACACCAAGCGGCGCATGGCCGAGCTGATCGCCGAGCATTCCGGTCAGACGTTGGAGCAGGTCCAGGCCGACTCCGAGCGCGATCGCTGGTTCACCGCCGAGGGTGCCCAGGAATACGGACTCGTCGATTCGGTGATCCTGCGTCGCGGCGAGATCAGCTGAGGTCGGGCGGTGTCAGCCGCCTTCGCTCGTCTCGGTGGGGGCGAGGCTGTCCGCTGTCGGCGGGACCGCCGGCACCTGCTCCTGCGGCGCGATCGTGGTGATCGGGATGTCGACACCGCAGTTGTCGAGCAACCAGTCCTTGACCTTGAACGCCGACGGTTCCGTCGCGTAGGCCGTCATCGCCACGAGTTGCTCCGACTCCGGATCGCCGGGCACCACGGAGGCTGCCGTCTCGAGATTGACGACCAGGTCGTTCCACTCCTCAGCGATCGCGACGGGCGCCAGCTCGCCCATCAGGCGGTAGAAGTCGAGCGTCGCCTGGAGCTCGACCTCGTTCCCCAGTGGCGGCGTCAGGATCACGTCGCGTTGGGCGATCGCTTCACCACAGAATCGCTCGGCGTCGCTGGTGACCTCCTCGCCGCCACATGCCGCCAGCCCGCCGGCGACGGCGAACGTGGCGAACGCACCGATCGCGATCGCGGTGAGGCGTGTCGAGTGGCCGGGCACGGGACGAGTGTGCCACGCCATCGGCCTCGTCGATCGGCACACTCCGTGTGTGCGGGCGGCCCGATCACATCCGCTCGGCCAGCCAGGCGCGAGCGGTCTTGCCCTGAGCGCTCTGGAACGCTCGCACGGTGGGGAGCCCGGGTGGTGGGGGTAGGAGCGCTTGGCGGGTGAAGTAGCCCGTGATGCCGGCGAGCAACGCCGTGGCGGCGTCTGGGTCGGCGCGGCGTGCGAGTGGATGGGTGGCGAACACATCGCTCGGCCGCGGTCCGCCGTCGAGGTGGAGCGCAGGGAGCATCGTCAGGAGATCGATCCACGCCGCACCGATCGATGCGCTCGGCCAGTCGACGACCACGTCGTGATCGGGTCCCCTCTGGCTGAAGAGGACGTTGTCGGTCCGGGTGTCGACGTGGAGGAGGTGGTTCCCGTGACTGGCGGCGGGCGCCAGGTCGTCCAGCTCGACCAGCCGGTCGATGTGGTTCCTGCTCCAGTCGTCGATCCGGTCTCGGACGTCCGGAGGATCGTCCTGGAGTCGTCGCCAGTGACCGAAGAGGCCGGCGGCGCGATCGGCGAACCGCTCCACGCCGGGTGGGTGGACGCCGGCACCGGCCTCGGCGAGGCGCTCCACCAGGATGAGGAGCCGGTCGACGTCGCGTGGTTCGAGCGGTGGTGTCGGCATCCGCCCGTCGATCCAGTCGATGACGAGCGCCACCCAGCGTCCGTCGTCGGCGACGCCGATCAGCCGAGGCGACGGGTGGTCGTCGGGCAGGACTGCCAAGACCGCGGCTTCCCGACGATGGATGCGGGGTGTGTCGGGGTTCAACTCGGTGCCCGCCGCCTTGACGAACACCTTGCGACCGTCGGCCAGTTCGCAGCGTGCGGCGGGCCCGGGGGAGAAGCCGCCAGCGAGATTGACCGCTGAGACGACGGGTGCCCCGGCGATCTCGTCGATGCGCGCCCGGAGCGGCGCCGGTATGGCGTTCCAATCCGCTCGTACGCCCTGTCGTCCCACGTCGACATCTCAGCAGTCGGGCCGAGCGGCGACGCGATCGGTTTCGTCGAGCGGGGCTCCACCGGTTCGGTTGTCACATCGTGTCGCTATCGTGGAGGTCACCGTCGAGGGCGCGTCGTCTCCCTCCCAGCTGAGCAGCACTGCGGTGCGGTGTGCACGAGCGGGTGCAGGAGTTCGGGAGGTCGAGATGATCGCGTCAGTCGATGCGGCGACGATTCTGGGTGCGCGGGGGTATTGCGTCACCGTCGAGGTGCACGTGAGTGATCACGGGTTGCCCGGGTTCACCATGTTGGGGTTGCCCGACGAATCCTGTCGAGAGGCGCGCGATCGCGTGCGGGCGGCGATCTCGTCGTCCGGTTTCCGGTTCCCCGACAAGAAGGTGGTCGTCAACCTCGCGCCACCGCAGTTCCGCAAGACCGGATCGGGTCTCGACCTCGCGATCGCCGTCGGGGTGTTGGTGGCGATCGACGTCGTCCCGGTCGATGCCGTGCAGGGGCTGGCCTTCGTGGGTGAACTGGGGCTCGACGGCTCGGTGAGGTCGGTGCCCGGTGTCGCACCGATGGTCGGCGTCCGCCCCGACGAGGACTGGGTGGTGCCGCCTCCGTGCGTGGCCGAGGCGCGGGTGGCGGGGCGCGGGCTGGTTCGCCCGGTCGACACCCTTCGAGCACTCGTCGAAGCTCTGACGGGGGCGGCCGCGTGGCCCGATCCCGATGTCGAGGTCGCCGATCTCGTCGAGCCCGATCTGGACGATCTGGCCGACGTCAAGGGGCAGCCGCACGCCCGCCTCGCACTCGAGGTCGCTGCGGCGGGCGGCCATCATCTGCTGTTCGTCGGCCCACCGGGCGCCGGCAAGACGATGCTGGCGCAGCGCCTGCCGGGGCTGTTGCCCGACCTCGACGCCGAGACGGCGCTCCAGGTGACGATGGTGCACTCGGCGGCGGGCACCAAGCTGCCGCCCGGGGGGCTGATCATGCGACCCCCGTTCCGTGCGCCGCACCACTCGAGCTCGTTGGGTTCGCTCGTCGGAGGCGGCGGCCACCACCACCGGCCGGGCGAGATCTCGCTCGCCCACGGCGGCGTGCTCTTCCTCGACGAGATGGGCCAGTTCGTGCCGCACGCGCTCGATGGCCTGCGCGAGGCGCTCGAGACGGGTCAGATCATGGTGGGTCGAGTCGAACAGCTGCGGGTGCCGATGCCGGCTCGCTTCCAGCTCATCGGCGCCACGAATCCCTGTCCGTGCGGTGGCGGCGCGCCCGGCGCGTGCGAGTGCGATCAGCGAGCGAGAACGCGCTACACCGGCCGCTTGTCGGGGCCCCTCCTCGATCGGTTCGACCTCCGGGTGGCACTGCATCGTCCCGATGTCGGCGAGATCCTCGACGGTGTGCCAGGTGAGTCGACGGCGGCGGTGGCGGCGCGTGTATCGCTGGCGCGCCGGGTCGCGATCGAGCGCAGCGGTCGCCTGAATGCTGCTCTCGACGATCAGCTGCTCAACGAGATCGCCCCACTCGACGATCCCGCTGCCGCCCTGCTGCGCTCCGAGCTCGAAGCGGGCAAACTCACCGCTCGCGGGTACCACCGCGTTCGGCGGGTCGCCCGGACGCTTGCCGACCTTGCGGGCGAACGTGACGGGCCGATCTCCGAGCAGTCCGTCGTCGGGGCGCTCGGCATGAGGGCCAGGGTCGGTTTGAGCGCAGTGGAGCAGGCAGCATGACCGGACCCGACGCCGTTCGCCCCGTGCCCGACGAGCACCACGACATCCAGCTGGGCGCGACCGCGGCGCTGGCGACGCTGGCCGGCATCGGGCCGCGACGCCTTCGGCATCTGCTCGCACATCACGACGCGGTCGATGCCCTCGATCGGCTGGCCCGACGGCGGCCGCTGCACGACATGGTCGAACGTTCGATTCCCGCAGCCGATCTCGCCAGGATTCGCTCCGACGCGGTCAACGCTGAGGCCCCGGCAGCATGGGCCGAACGTTGTCGGCGGCTCGGTGTCCGAGGTGTGTTGCTCGCCGACGCGGACTACCCGCCTCAACTGGTTGCCGATCCGGAGGCGCCGGCAGCGCTGTTCGTGCGTGGCGATCTCGGAGCGCTCGCCGACCGGCGGGTCGGGGTGATCGGGACGCGCAACCCGACCGCATCGGGGCTGGCGACCGCATCCGAACTCGGTGAATCGCTCGCCGCTGCCGGTGTGGCCGTCGTCTCGGGTCTGGCGCTCGGCATCGACGGTGCAGCCCACCGTGGCGTTCGGCGATCCGGAGGTCCGGGTCGAGCGGTCGCCGTGGTCGGCAACGGACCCGACGTCGCCTACCCGAAACGTCATGCGCCGCTGTGGGACTGGGTCGTCGAGACCGGAGCGCTGATCTCGGAGTGGCCTCCGGGGGTACGCCCCGATGCCTGGCGGTTCCCGCAGCGCAATCGCATCCTCGCCGCGATCTCGGAGGTGATCGTGGTGGTCGAGAGCCGTGAACGGGGCGGGAGTCTGATCACCGCCCGCGCTGCGGCCGATCGCGGGGTCGAGGTGATGGCCGTTCCCGGGTCGACGCGGAGTCGTGCATCGCGGGGCACGAATCAGCTCCTCGTCGACGGTGCAGCGCCCGTCACATCGGTTGACGACGTGCTCGCCATGCTGGGCCTCGACCATCGGCGGCAGGGGTCGATCCCGTTCGATCCACGCCCCATGCCCGATGCGATCCAGTCGAGCGTGCTCGACGTCTGTCGGCTCGCTCCGTGCACGCTCGACACGATCGTGTCGGCGACCGGTCTTTCCGTCACCGAGGCGGCCCTGGCGGCTGCCCGCCTCGAGCGCAACGGGTGGCTCGTCGAGGCCGGCGGATGGTTCGAGGTCGCCGGATCGCGGCTCGGGGCATCCCAGGCAGGAACACCATGAGCGAATACCGTTGTCCCGATGGCGGAGGCACCGGACCCGTGGCGATTGCAGGACTTCGTTCGCTCGCACACGGCGTTGTCCGAACGAACGCTCGCTGCCTACGAGACCGATGTCCGGTTGTTCGCGGAGTGGGTGGCGCGAGCACACGTCGATGCGCCGGGAGCCGTCACCCGAACCCTCGTCCGCCGCTACGTGGCTTCGTTGTCGAGCCGGGAGTTCGCACGTCGCAGCATCGCTCGCAAGGCAGCCGCACTCCGGAGGTACTTCCGCTGGGCGGTTGCCGAGGGGTTCGCTACCGTGGATCCGACGATGGGACTCCACGTCAACGCCGGATCCGGTCGGCTTCCACGCGTGCTCGACCGCCGCGAGCTCGAGCGCCTGCTCGACGGACCAGTGCGCGACGACGAACCGGTCTGGCGTCGGCGTCGCGACGACGCCGTGCTCGAGATCCTCTACGGCTCGGGCGTTCGTGTGTCGGAGTTGTGCTCGCTCCACCTCGACCAGCTTCGGCTGGCGGACCACGTGTTGATCGTGTGGGGCAAGGGCAGCAAGGAGCGCCGCGTGCCGATCGGCGATCCTGCGGTCGATGCGGTCGAGGCATGGCTGGCGGTACGCCACGAGGTCGTCCCGGCCGATGCGGGCACCGTGCTCTTCGGCAACGAGCGCGGCAAGGCGCTCACCCCTCGCGATGTGAGGCGCATCCTCGATCGCCGATCGCCCACGCCGACCCACCCGCACGCCCTTCGGCACACCTTCGCAACGCACCTGCTCGATGGCGGTGCCGACCTGCGTGCCGTGCAGGAGCTGCTCGGCCACTCCGACGTGGCGACGACGCAGCGTTACACTCACGTCAGCAGAGAGCGGCTGCGATCTGCCTATCGGAAGAGCCACCCACGAGCATGAGCATCGTCCCCGAAGACCCAGACCTCGCGATGCACTGGACGCGGTGGTTGAATCGCCAGAACGCCGCGTCGCGCGATCACCTCATCGTCCACTACTCGCCGCTCGTGAAGTTCGTCGCCGGCCGTATCGGTGCCGGCCTCCCCAACAGCGTCGATCCCGGCGATCTGGTGAGTTCTGGTGTATTCGGTCTGATCGATGCGATCGATCGCTTCGACCCCGAACGCGGGGTCAAGTTCGAGACCTTCGCAGCACCTCGCATCCGCGGCGCGATCTACGACGGCCTGCGCCAGCTCGACTGGGTGCCCCGGTCCGTCCGGAGTCGGGCGCGTGAGGTCGAGCGGGCGTTCTCCCAGCTCGAGCACGAGCTCGGCCGGGGTCCCAGCGACGAGGAGCTCTCCAAGCAGTTGCGCATCAGCGAGGATGAGCTCACCCGCTGGCTGGCCTCGATCGCCGCCACCACGATCGGCCCGCTCGACCGTGCCGTCGCCGCCGGGTACGAGCCGGAGTCGGTCGATTCGTCGGGAATGGAACATCCGGTCGCGGCGGTGGAGGACCGCGAGCTGCGGACGATCATGCGCACCGAGATCCTCAAGTTGCCCGAACGCGAGCGCCTCGTGCTGTCGCTCTACTACGACGAGGGCCTCACCCTGGCCGAGATCGGCGACGTCCTCGGCGTGACCGAGAGCCGGGTCTCCCAGATCCACACCAAGTCGGTCCTGCACCTGCGGTCGCGCATGTCGGCCGCCGGTGTCGTCTGAGCGACCCACCCGGTCCCGTCCTCGAACCGAGCGGTTCCCCTCGCAGCCACGGTTGCCCCCATTGAGCGTGTTCTCACGTCCGAGCGAGAGGGGAGTTGCTGATGCCGCACTCACGTCCACGTCGGCGCGTCGTCGTCGCCGTCGCCCTGGTGCTGCTCGTGCCCGGCGACCCGGTCCAGGGTCGCCCGTGCTGGCTGCCACCCACCGATGCGCCCGTCACCGATCCGTTCCGCGAACCGGCGTGCCGATGGTGTCCCGGCAACCGCGGGATCGAGTACGGCACCGAGCCGGGCGATCCTGTGCGTGCCGTCGCGACGGGCGTGGTGACCTTCGCCGGTGCCGTCGCGGGGCGTCGCTACGTCGTCGTCCGCCACGGCGACGGTCTTCGAGTGACCTACGGCAACCTGACCCGGGTGCGTGTTCGAACCGGTGATCGGGTGATCAGGGGGTGGATCGTCGGCGAGGCTGCCGGACGCCTGCACGTCGGCGTGCGCGCCGGCGACGTGTATCTCGATCCCGCCCCGTACCTCGGACGCCTCGTGCGCCGACCCCGCCTCATTCCCCACGACGGCACCCGACCCAACCCCTCGCCACCGCCCACCCTGCGCTGCCCGTCTCATTCGGGGTCAGACCCCGAATGAGACGGCGCGGCGTCGGAAGCTCTGCGGGGCGCCGATAGCATCGACGCCCGGTCCGTCAACCGGCGGGCCGTTCGAATACTCAGCCACTCGTTCCACAGAGCGGTCGCTTCGGCGCCTGGTTCGAGTGTGTCAACCGCACAGAGGAGTTCGCTCATGGCCGTCATCAGCATGCGTCAGATGCTCGAAGCCGGTGTCCACTTCGGACACCAAACCCGTCGCTGGAACCCGAAGATGCGGCGCTTCATCTTCGGAGAGCGCAACGGCATCTACATCATCGATCTCGAGCAGACGCTCACGAGGGTCGAGACGGCGTACGGATTCATCCGCGATCTGGTCGCCAACGGTGGCGAGGTGTTGTTCGTCGGCACCAAGAAGCAGGCCCAGGATCCGGTGCAGAGCTATGCCCTCAAGGTCGGTATGCCCTATGTCAACGAGCGTTGGCTCGGCGGCATGCTCACCAACTTCGAGACGATATCCAAGCGTGTCGCCAAGATGCTCGACTACGAGCGCATGAAGACCTCGGGCGAGTTCGACGCGATGATCAAGAAGGAAGCACTCCTCCTCGATCGTGAGTTGACCAAGCTCCAGCGCAACCTCGGTGGTCTGCGCGATATGAAGAGGCTCCCCGATGCCGTCTTCGTGATCGACACGAAGAAGGAGCACATCGCCGTCACCGAGGCCAACAAGCTCGGGATCCCCGTGGTCGCGGTCGTCGACACCAACGTCGATCCGGACGTGATCCAGTTCCCGATCCCGGGCAACGACGATGCGATTCGCGCCAACAGCCTGCTGGTCCAGGTCATCGCCGAGGCGGTCGAAGAGGGCCGCTACATCGCCTCGCGTCGCCCGAAGGCGGCGGCCGCCGACGGTGCGACCGTCGAGGCCAAGCCCGATCGCAGCCCCGAGGAGGAAGCCGCGTTCGCGCAGGCGCAGGCCGAGGCCCGCGCCGCCGCAGCCCGTGCTCAGGCCGAGCGTGAGGCTCGACTCACGGCGAGCAAGTCGAAGCCAGAGCCAATCGACGATCCGGCCGCGGAACCCGTTGCGGATGTGTCCGAGCGGTCGGTGGCGGCTGTTGCGGATGCGTCCGAGGAGTCGGTGGCGGCTGTTGCGGGTGCGCCCGAGGAGTCGGTGGCTGTCACTGACCAATCCGACGGATCGGCACCCGACGCCGCATCCGCGGTGTCCGACGAGGCCGCGCCCGAGCAGTCGGTGGCGGCTGTTGCGGCCGTGTCCGAGGAGTCGGTGGCTGTCACTGACCAATCCGACGGATCGGCACCCGACGCCGCATCCGCGGTGTCCGACGAGGCCGCGCCCGTCACCGATCCCGTTGCCGCCGCTGCCGAGGGTGACTCGACGCCGGAGGCCCCGTACGGCGAGGGTTCGCGCGCACCCCTCCCCGACGATGCCCAGCCCGATGGGTTCACCATCAAGGGCAACGCCGACTCGATGCTCTATCACACCCCCGACAGCCCCCACTACGGGCGCACCAAGGCCGAGGTCTGGTTCGCCAGCGAAGCGGCCGCCGAAGCGGCCGGTTTCGCGAAGCCGGCCAGCCAGCAGGACTGACGTACCCTCCCCGGACCACTCGACGGACACCACGAAGGAACACCCCGATGTCATTCACCGCCCAAGACGTGAAGGCCCTGCGCGAGAGCACCGGCGCCGGCATGATGGACTGCAAGAAGGCGCTCGAGGAGACAGGTGGCGATCTCGACGCGGCCAGGCAACTCCTCCGCGAGAAGGGCCTCGCGGCCAGCGCCAAGCGGGACGACCGCGAGAACAACCAAGGCGTCGTGGCCCTCAAGGTCGACGGCAACGTCGGAGCGATGGTGCTGCTCAAGAGCGAGACCGACTTCGTCGCCGGCTCCGACCAGTTCAAGGACGAGGCAGCGACCCTCGTCGATCTGGTCGCCGCCAAGGGTGCCGACGCCGTCGCCGAGCGCAGCGCAGAGCTGGAGGAGCTCAAGATCACGCTCAAGGAGAAGATCGAGCTCGGCGACGTCGTCCACATGGCGGCCGCCGACGGCAACGTGATCGGCCACTACGAGCACATCCAGGGCGGGCGCGGCGTCAACGGTGTCCTCGTCGAGGTCGCCCGCGGCGACGCCACGATGGCCCACGACATCGCCGTCCACATCGCCTTCGCTCGACCGAAGTACCTGACGCGCGACGAGGTGCCGGCCGACGTCGTGGAGGCCGAGCGCAAGACGCTCGAGACGATCACCCTCAACGAGGGAAAGCCCGAGCAAGCGGTGCCGAAGATCGTCGACGGACGTCTCAACGGGTTCTTCAAGGACGTCTGCCTGCTGGAACAGCCCTACGCCAAGGACGACAAGCAGACGATTCGCCAGTTCATCGGCGGCGCCGACATCGTGCGCTTCGCACAGGTCGAAATTGGCTGATCGGCAGAGCTGATCTGGCAGACTGCCAGACCGTGAGCGACGTGCCGATCCAGTCCGAACCACGCTGGAAACGCATCGTCTTCAAACCATCTGGTGAGGCCCTGGCCGGTGTGTCCGGCCGGGGCCTCGACGGTCCCACCCTCGACCAGACGGCGGCGGAGATCATCGATCTCCGCCAGAACCTCGGCGTCGACGTGGCGGTCGTGGTCGGTGGCGGCAACTTCTGGCGGGGTCGAACCGGTGCGATGGAGGGGATGGATGCCACCCAGAGCGATCACATCGGCATGCTCGGTACGGTCATGAACGCGCTCGCACTCCAAGATGCGCTCGAGCGGCGCGGACAGCCGACGCGGGTGCAGTCGGCGATCGAGATGCCCCGGATCGCCGAGCCCTACATCCGCCGTCGCGCGATGCGGCACCTCGAGAAGGGTCGCGTCGTCATCTTCGCCGCCGGAACCGGCAACCCGTTCTTCACCACCGACACCGCGGCGGCGCTGCGAGCAGCCGAGATCGAAGCGGACGCCCTCCTCAAGGGAACCCACTCCGGCGTCGACGGTGTCTATGACGCCGATCCCCGCACGAACGCCGACGCAACGAAGTACGAGACCGTCGGCTACATGGAGGTGATGACGAAAGACCTGAAGGTGATGGACGCCACCGCGATCGCCTTCTGCCGCGACAACGGCATTCCCATCGTGGTGTTCGACATGTCGGCAGCGGGCGCGCTCCGCTCGATCCTGACAGGTGGTCGGGTCGGCACCATCGTGCAGTGACCGAGGAGGAACCTTCTCGGCCGAGGGCCGCCCACCCGAGCTATCTCCCGCCGCAGGTGAATCCCTGGTTACGCTGGGCCCGTGACCGAAGAAACCCTGCTCGACGCCATGGACAAGATGGACAAGGCAGTCGAGCACGTCCAGACCCAGTTCTCCACCGTCCGGACCGGCCGTGCAGCGCCTGCGTTGGTCGAGCGGCTCAACGTCGAGTACTACGGCGCTCCGGTTCCCCTCCAGCAGCTCGCCAGCGTCCAGGTGCCCGAAGCGCGCATGCTGCTGATCAAGCCCCACGACCGAGGTGCGCTCGCGGCCGTCGAGAAGGCGATCCGTGACAGTGATCTCGGAGTCTCGCCCAACAACGACGGCGTGGTCATCCGATTGAACTTCCCACCGCTCACGGAGGAGCGCCGACGCGACTACGTGAAGGTGGTCAAGAACATGGCCGAGGACGGCCGGATCGCGGTTCGGAACATCCGGCGCGATGCTCGCAAGCACATGGAGCACGCCGAGAAGGACGGCGAGATCTCCGCCGACGATCTCGACCGCGCGGAGAAGGAGCTCGAGAAGATCACCCACGATCACGTGGAGCGGATCGACCAGGCGCTCGGGCGCAAGGAATCGGAACTGCTCGAGATCTAGTGGAGCGCGACCACGTGGGGACCGGGGGAAAGGGACGACACCGATGAGCGACGACAACCGGCGCAATCGACGAGACGACGACTTCAGCGAGTTCGGATCGCTGTTCGACGATGCCGAGCCGACCCAGAACCTGCCGGAGGTCGATCGCCGGGACGACGCGCCAGACACCGACGAATCGCTGAGCTTCGGCACCGGGGACACGAGCGGGCTCCCCCATTGGACGGAACCTCCGACCGGCGAGGTCCCGAGATTCGAGACCGAGCCGGCTGCCGACGAACACGAGGAGCTCGACGTCTGGTCGTCGTTCTCGTCCGAGGCGCCCGTCTGGAAGGACGACGAACCCGTCGAACCCGAACCGGCCGAGCCACCGGGGCGCCGCAGCGGTGAGCATCGGCGGGTGACTGACCGCGTCGAGACGGTCTCGGGTCAGCAGCGGCGCGTCAGTGGCGAATCCGAGGTCGTCGCACGGGAGCCGAGCCGCATCACGATCGGCACCGATCCCTCCGGGATGCCGCGTCGCCAACCGCAACCGGCCTCCCGCCGGCGTGGCGGCCCTCCTCGGGCCACTGGCCGACCGAGCGCCGGACCACCCCGATCGTCCGGACGCGATATGCCGGCCGCGATCGCCGTCGGTCTGTTGATCGCGGCAGCGTTCGTAGCGGCCATGATGTACCGGCCGGTCGCCGCTGCCGCCCTCGTCGTCGTCGTGCTCGGCCTCGCAGCAGTCGAGTTCTACGACAAGGTGGCCGAGAAGGGCTACCGGCCGGCGGTGGTTCCCGGCATCGTCACCTGCGTCGCCGGGCCGTTGGCGGCGTACTGGCTCGGCGTCGGGACCCTGCCGCTCGTCGTCGCCTTCGGCTTCATGGCCACGGCAGCCAGCTTCATCGGGGCGCGTAGCGTCGAGGCAGGGCCGATGCCCAACGTCTCGATCACCACCCTCGGCATCATCTGGATCGGCGTGCTGGGATCGTTCGCGATGCTCATCCTGCGCTTCTCGACCCAAGTGGTCAGCGCGATCCCCGATACCCAGGCGATCGCCGAGCGGCGCGGGACCGACACCCTGTTCCTGCTCGCCGTGGGGGTCGTCGCCAACGATGTCGGCGCGTTGTTCATCGGCTCCGCGATCGGGAACACCCCGTTGCGGCGTTGGATCAGCCCGAACAAGACCGTCGAGGGGCTCATCGGAGGCGCACTGTTCACGATCTGTGCGCTGATGTTCGTGGGCTTGACCGATCGCAGCACGACTTGGACGTCGAACTGGCACCTGCTCGCCCTCGCCGTCGTCGTCGCAGTCATGGCGCCGATGGGCGATCTCGTCGAGAGCATGTTCAAGCGCAACCTCGACGTGAAGGACTTCGGCTCGATCGTCAAGGGCCACGGCGGCGTCCTGGACCGCTTCGACGGGTTCCTGTTCGTCCTGCCCGCCGTCTACTACCTCACGCTCGTCCTCGAGCCGTGGACCAAGTACAGCCCCTGAGTGCTCGTATCGACCGCTCCGCCCGGCGTCGTCGGAGCGGTTCGAGTTCGCGCGCGCTGACGTCGGTCGGAGCCCGGCTGCTCGGTCGGGCGGCCTGCGGATGAGCACCGTACGGGTCGCGATCGTCGGTTCGACCGGTTCGATCGGTACCCAGACACTCGATGTCATCCGCGCCGAGGGCGCTGAACGCTATGACGTGGTGGGGCTCGGCGTGGCCTCGTCCGCGGAGGCGGTGATCGCCCAAGCTCGCGAGTTCCGACCCGCCACCGTGGCCGTCGCGGACGAACGTGCGCGCCGCGAGGTGGCCGAAGCGCTCCCCGAAGTGGATGTCGTCGACGACCTCGTCGCGCTGGTCGACGACGCCGATGTCGTCGTGAACGGTGTCGTCGGTTTCGCCGGCCTGCCGGTGACCCTCGAGACCCTTCGAGCGGGCAGGCGACTCGGACTCGCGAACAAGGAGAGCCTGATCGCGGCCGGGCCGGTGGTGCAACCACTACGTTCGACACCGGGTGCCGAGCTGGTGCCGATCGACAGCGAACACTGCGCCCTACACCAGTGCCTGCGTGCTTCGGTCGGCTTCCACGACGGCAGCCATCGCGAGGTCGAGCGGCTCGTGGTCACGGCGAGCGGCGGCCCCTTTCGAGGCCGGACTGCCGACGAGCTCGCCCATGTCACCCGCGACGAGGCCCTGGCGCACCCGACGTGGTCGATGGGGCCGAAGATCACGATCGACTCCAGCACCCTGATGAACAAGGGCCTGGAGGTGATCGAGGCCCACGAGTTGTTCGGTGTGCCGTACGACCGGATCGAGGTGGTGGTGCATCCCCAGTCGGTCGTGCACTCGATGGTCGAGTTCACCGACGGCTCGACGATCGCCCAGTTGTCGTTGCCCGACATGCGGCTTCCCATCGGCTACGCACTGGGCTACCCCGACCGGATCACCAGCGCGTTCGGCCGGATCGACTGGTCGTCGCTCGCGCGTCTCGACTTCGAACCGCCGGACCCGGGCACGTTCCGGTGTCTCGGGCTCGCGTACGAGGCCGGGCGGACCGGTGGTTCCGCACCTGCGTGGCTCAGCGCCGCCAACGAGATCGCCGTCGACGCCTTCCTGTCGGGCCTCATCAATTGGAATCAGATTGCCGATGTGAGTGTTGCTGTGCTCGACGAGCATGACGGCGCCGTACCCGGTACCGTCGAGCACGTGATCGACGCCGACGCCGAGGCTCGACGTCGAGCGGCGGCCTTCATCGAGAAACACACGATATGACGACTCATCAGGATCTCCCTCCACCCCCCGTCCCCGATCAGGGTCTGCCGCCCCGGACCAACCGATTCACCAGCGAGGTGATGGCCGGCGGCTCGGTGGTCGAGAAGGCCGACGACGAGCTCGTCGGCGGCCTTCGCGGCGCGCTCGGCGTCATCGCGATCGTCGCGTTGATCGGCGTGCTCGGGCTGTTCAGCATCTGGTGGCTCGTGTTCGTCGTCGGTGTGCTGGTGGCGATCTTCTTCCACGAGCTCGGACACTTCGCGACGGCCCGCTGGACCGGCATGAAGGCGACCCAGTTCTTCATCGGGTTCGGTCCGCGCGTCTGGAGCTTCCGGCGCGGCGAGACGGAGTACGGCGTGCGGGCCCTGCCGCTGGGCGCTTTCGTTCGCATCATCGGGATGAACCAGATGGACGACGTGGCGCCCGAGGACGCGGGCCGCACCTACATGTCCAAGAGTTTCCCGCGGCGATTGCTGGTGATCTCGGCCGGCTCGCTGATGCACATGCTGCTCGCGATCGTCCTGCTGTTCACCGTGTACGTCGCCGACGGCGAGGTCGTGCGACGCGACGGCGCCGAGATCGCGTCGGTGGAGCCGACGGGTCCGGCCTTCATCGCCGGACTCCGAACCGGTGACGTCGTGGTGTCGATCGACGGTGCGCCGGTCGCCGGATCGTCCGATCTCGGTCGCCTCGTCCAGTCCAACGATCCCGGCGACACGCTCTCGTTCGACGTCTTGCGCGACGGCTCGACGATCACGGTGCCGGTCGGGCTCGGGGCGAACACCGACGAGGCGTCACCGTTGTTCGGCAAGTCCTACATCGGGGTGTCGAGCGGCTCGTACTTCGACACCATCGAGCACTCCGTCCCGGCGGCGGCCGCCAACGCGGTCACCGACATCTTTCCGACCTCGTGGGAGATGACCAAGGGCGCGGTCAAGGTGCTCAACCCGGTCAACATCTTCACGCACCTGAACGGCACCAACGACGATCTCGAGACGCGGCCCACGACGTTGGTGGGGGTCACCGGTTTGTCCGACGACGTCGGTGACTCCGAGGGCATCATCGGGATCTTGTTCCTTCTGGCGGTGCTCAACGTCTTCGTGGGGGTGTTCAACATGTTCCCCCTGCTGCCGCTCGACGGCGGTCATGCTGCGATCGCGATCTACGAACGACTCCGAGAGCGCGGTGGGCAGCGGTACCACGCCGATGTCGCCAAGCTGATGCCGTTCGCGATGGCGGTGATGACCGTGCTGCTCTTCCTCTTCATGTCGGGTCTCTACCTCGACATCACCGATCCCGTCGGCTGAGTCCGGCCCGTCTCAGCGCTCGCGGCGCTCCGTCTCGCTGCTCTCCACCGCACGGTTGAGGGCGCCCGACGTGCGTGGCGAGTGGCACGACGGATTCCGCCTCGGTGATCTCCGTCGCGACCCAGCACGCACGGTGGTGCGGGAGCATCGGTCGTCCGTCACGGCGCCCGATCGCATGCCCGCCCGGAGCGGTAGCGTCGGAGGGCATGGACGTCACCGACTGGAAGACCGAGCGCAGGCCGACCCGGCAGATCAAGGTCGGCCAGGTGCCGGTGGGGGGCGGAGCCCCGATCACCGTCCAGTCGATGACGATCACCAAGACGGCCGACGTCGAGGGGACGCTCCAGCAGATCTACGCTCTCGCCGCCGCCGGCTGCGACATCGTTCGGTGTACGTGCAACGAGGCAGAGGCTGCCGAGGGGCTCGCCCAGATCGTGCCGCGGTCGCCGGTTCCGATCATCGCCGACATCCACCACCAGTACAAGATGGCGCTCGCTGCCATCGAGGCGGGAGTGCAGGGTCTGCGGCTGAACCCCGGCAACATCCGCAAGCCCGAGCACATCAAGGCCGTCGCCAGTGAGGCTCGCGATCGCCTCCTGCCGATCCGGATCGGTGTCAACGCCGGGTCGCTCGACCCGGCGCTCTACGACAAGTACGGCGGGGCGACACCCGAGGCGATGGTCGAATCGGCGCTGCGCGAGATCGCCTACTTCCACGAGGTCGACTTCGATCTCATCAAGATCTCGGTGAAGGCCTCGAGTGTTCCGCTCATGGTCGAGGCGTACCGGCAGCTCGCCGACGTCACGGACCATCCGCTGCACCTCGGTGTCACCGAGGCGGGGCCGCCGCCGGCCGGGCTGGTCAAGGCCACCGCAGGCATCGCCACCTTGCTGATGGAGGGCATCGGTGACACGATCCGCTACTCGCTCACCGCCGACCCGGTCGAGGAGGCACGCGCCGGGCGTCAACTGCTCGAGGCGCTCGGGTTGCGCGAGCGCAAGAACGTCGATCTGATTGCGTGCCCGTCCTGCGGACGCGCCGAAGTCGACGTGATCGACATCGCCAATCGTGCGATGGAGGCGTTCGGCGAGCGGGAGCTGCCACTGCAGGTCGCGGTGATGGGGTGTGTCGTGAACGGTCCGGGCGAGGCCAGAGAAGCCGATCTCGGCATCGCCGCGGGCAACAAGCGCGGCCACCTGTTCGTGAAGGGCCGCAACATCGCGGTCGTGCCCGAGGACGAGATGGTCGATGCGCTCGTCGAGTGGGCGGAGTTCATCAACGAGCACGGCATCGACGCAGCCATCGCGAAGGCCGACACGACCCGTGCCGAGCGCGAGGCGGCCAAGGATCGCTCGGCGCTGCTGGAGGCCCAGGGCGACGACGCCAACAACGCCAACGAGAAGATCGTCGAGATCCGCAAGACCGTGTCCGGCTGAGCTCGATGTCGCCCGCCACCTTCGGGTGCTGATTCGTCGGGGTGGAACCGGTGATGTGAAGATCACCACATGGAGCCTCGCGAGATCATGCGCGCGACCGAAGCCCTCGGCAGCATCGGCGCAGCGTTCTACTTCCACCCCGACACGGTCGCCCGTGGAAAGGAGGCGGGTCTCGACGGTTTCCGCTTCTACATCCTGGGCCGTGGCGGCGTGCTCGGCGACGTCGAACCCGCAGTGGTGCACGCTGCGTTCGGCTACTTCCACACCGGGTTGATCGACAAGATGTGGAACACCGGGAAGGAGCGGATCGCGCCACGCGAGGCCGCGCGCCTCTATCAGGGATGCGCCCATGCGATGGCGCGCTCCAAGTTCGCCGACATCGCCGGACTCGACGGATTCGTCGAAGCGGCGTCGAGCATCATCGCCTCCGTCGAAGGAGCGTCACTCCCGCTGTTCGCCGGCGTGCGCGCCGAGCCGGTGCCCGACGATGCACCGGCGGCAGCGCTGCACCAGTCGATGGTGTTGCGCGAGCTGCGGGGCAGCGTCCACCTCCTCGCGTTGACGGCGTGTGGTGTCACCACGCCGGTCGCTCACGCGATCAAACGACCTGGCGACGTGGCCATGTTCGGCTACGACGAACCGCCCGAGGTGACGGACGACGATCGGACGAACTGGCACGACGCAGAAGAGCTGACCGATGTGCTGCTCACTCCGGCGTACGCGCAGCTGTCGGAGGCTGGAGCGATCGCGCTGGTCAACGGCACGGCCGCGATGGCTCACGCCCTCGACCTCTGACGCGGTCATACAGCGTCGACGCTGTCACATCGGTGTGGCGACGTAGGTGACCTGCTCGGAGACGATCGTTTCCCCGGGGGGGAGGTACCAGGTCGCGCCGCCGGCATCGATCGCTAGCTCATGGCCGGTCGTCAGGTGACGATCGCCCGCCTCGAGCCGTGCCAGTGCGATGTGCGCGCTGGGGAGCTCGTAGCGTCGACCTCCCGGCAGCACCGGGTCGACCAGGGGGGTCGGGTCGACGATGCGCAGCAGGTCGTCGACATCGACCGGCTTGACCGTGAGGCCGCCACGAACGACGTTGTCACTGGCTCCCATCAACTCGATACCGGCGCCGCGCAGGTAGGCATGCAGGTTGCCGGCGTCGAGCCGGAGTGCCTGGCCGGGCGAGAGCTCGACGAGATTGAGCATGAGGGTGACCGCAACGCTGGGGTCGCGCGGGTAACGGGTGGAGAGCTCTCGAACCCACTGTGCTTCCGGGCGGCCGGAATCGGCGCAGGCGTCGATCGCCGGTCGTGGGTCGAGCGCTCCCCGGTACAACCCGTCGAGCACGTGGCCCGGCCCGTGTGCGGTCAGCACGCGGGCGAGCTCGTCGATGCCCAGCTCGTCGAACAGCTCCAGCGTGGCCGTCACGGGTCGGATGCCGCACAACGCCGCGAACGGGGTCAGCGCACACAGCAGCTCCGGTTTGGGGTTGCCGTCGGGATACAAGCCGCGTCGATGGCCCGCGCGCGCCTGCTGTGCGTTCGGATGGGTCTGGAGCGACAGCGGCGCGGCGGCGGCCAGCACCTTCATCAAGTAGGGCAGCTGGCCCGTGACGTCGGCCAGCGGCCGGCCGTCGGCGAGCAGTGACGGGCCGTTGGGATGGGTGCCGAGCCACAGCTCCGCCCACGGTCGTCCGTCGGGCTCGACACCGAGCAGTCGGGGGATGAACGCCGTGTCGCCCCAGGCATAGTGCTGGACGACACCTTCCACGCGTTGCACGATGTGGACGCTACCGGGGTGCATCGGGGGCGGTCGACGATCGTGGGGAACCAGGCCGCGGCCGCGAACGTCTCATCAGCATGCAGCGAAGAGCCCACCTCCACCAACTGGTGGCAGCGCTGGTGGTCTGTGCGTCGGCGCTCGCAGCATGTGGCGACGACTCCAGGGCGCCAACGGCAACGGAACCCGACGACACCGCTCCCGCGCCCGACGGAACGGCGTCGCCGACCGACACGACGGCACCACCTGCCGACGGCTTCGAACACCCGACGGATGCCGACGACGTGGTGGTCGAGATCACCTTTGAGGGAGGGTTCGTGCCGGTGGACCATCTGTTCAGACGTCTGCCGACCCTGTTGGTCGCTGGCGATGGCCGGCGGTACGTGGAGGGTCCGCAGATCGAGATCTACCCTCAGCCGCTGCTCCCGAACGTGCAGGTCAGTGTCATCGGGGAGGCCGGAATCCAGACCGTGCTCGATCTGGCCGCCGACCGCGGGCTCCTCGCCGAGCGCTACTACGACTCACCCAACAACATCGCCGACGCGCCCGACACCGTGGTGACGATCGTCGCGAACGGCGAGACCTACGTGCACCGTGCGTACGCGCTCGGGCTCGCTGCGGGCGACGAGATCGGCGACAGGGCCGAGCTGGCAGCGTTCGTCGAGCAAGCCACCGCGCTCTCCAGCGGTCAATCAGAGGCGTTCGAGGCGGACGCGTATCTGGTCCGGGCGCGTCCCGTCGACGATCTGTCCGGGTTCGAGATCGAGCCGACGGTGGTCGACTGGCCGGCCGACGCACCGTTGCGTCTCGACGCCGCGAGTGGGTGCGCGCTCGTCCCGGCGGACCCGTTGGACGCGTTGTTCGGCGCTGCGAGCGAGCTGACGTTCTTCGTCGATGACGCCACCACGTACCAGCTGTCGGTCAAGCCACAGCTCCCCGGCGACGGCTGTTGAGACTCGGATCGGCGACCGACACCGGGGTCTTCCGCGGTCGCGCTCCGCGGTGACTCCTGCGACGGTACGTCAGGCGACGCCGAGCTCGACGGCTCTCGCCATCACCGCGTCGCGTTCGGCACCGATGGTGGTCGAGTCGCCGTGGCCGGTGTGCACGATCGTTTCGTCCGGGAGAGTCAGCAACGTCGAGATGATCGAACGCAGGATCGTCGGCTCGTCGCTGTAGCTCCGCCCGGTCGCACCCGGACCGCCGCAGAACAACGTGTCACCGGAGAACACCGTGCCCGAGCCGGTGTCGTGGAAGCAGCAGCATCCGGGCGAGTGCCCGGGCGTGTGCAGCACGCCGAGCTCGTGACCTGCGATCGACATCGTCTCGCCGGGCGTCAGCGTTCCGTCGGGAGTCTCGCCGGGCCACACGACGTCCCAGAGCATGCGGTCGGCCGGATGGATGAGGATCGGCGCGTCGACAGCGTCGCGAAGGGGCACCGCTGCGTTGATGTGGTCGTTGTGGCCGTGGGTCAGGACGATGGCGACAACGCGTCGTCCGTCGATGCCCTCCAGAATCGGTCGATGGTCGTGCGCGGCATCGAACACCAACACCTCGGTGTCGTCCCCGACCAGCCAGATGTTGTTGGTGACCTCCCACTCTCCGCCGTCGAGCGCGAAGATGCCGTCGGTCGTGACGAGTTCGATGGCCATGAGGGTGCCCTCGTCACATCACGACGACGCTGCGGAGGACTTCGCCGCGCTCCATCTTGTGGAACGCCTCCTCGACGTCGTCGATCGAGATCGTCTCCGACACGAACCGGTCGAGATCGAGCCGCCCCTGGCGATAGAGGTCGATCAGCATCGGGAAGTCCCGGCTCGGTAGGCAGTCGCCGTACCACGACGACTTCAGCGAACCGCCGCGGCCGAACACCTCGATGAAGGGCAGCTCCAATGTCATCTCCGGGTTGGGCACGCCGACCAGCACCACCGTGCCGGCGAGGTCGCGCGCCTGGAAGCACTGTTTGTAGACCTCCGGGTGGCCGACGGCGTCGATGCAGACGTCGGCGCCGTTGCCGCCCGTGACCGACCGGATGAACTCGACCGCATCGGTGTCGTTGGCGTTGCAGGTGTGTGTTGCACCGAAGTCCTCGGCCCACGCGAGCTTCCGATCGTCGATGTCGACCGCGATGATGGTCGACGCTCCGGCGAGGTACGCACCGGCGATCGCCGCATCACCGACGCCACCACACCCGAACACCGCCACCGAATCGCCCCGACCGACGTTGCCGGTGTTCATGGCAGCGCCCAGCCCAGCCATGACGCCGCAGCCGAGCAGGCCGGCGGCGGTAGCGGGCGCTTCCGGATCGACCGGCGTGCACTGGCCGGAGTGGACCAGGGTCTTCTCGACGAAGGCGCCGATGCCCAGCGCAGGCGAGAGTTCGGTCCCGTCGATGAGGGTCATCTTCTGGGAGGCGTTGAAGGTGGAGAAGCAGTACCACGGCTTGCCCTTCAGGCACGATCGGCAATTGCCGCACACGGCCCGCCAGTTGAGGATCACGTAGTCGCCCGGGGCGACGTTCGTGACGCCTTCTCCGACGGACTCGACGACGCCGGCCGCTTCGTGCCCGAGGAGGAACGGAAACTCGTCGTTGATCCCGCCTTCGCGGTAGTGGAGGTCGGTGTGGCAGACCCCACACGCCTGGATCTGCACGACCGCCTCGCCCGGACCGGGGTCGGGGACGACGATCGTCTCGATGCTGACCGGCGCACCCTTGGCACCGGCGACCACTCCTCGTACTTCCTGCGGCATGGGCGTGAAGGTAACACGACGGGAGTCCCGGATGCGGACCCGCGTCGCGAGGTGCGCACCGAGTTCCGCTGTCGGGCGCAGACGTCTGTGAACCGCTGGAATGCGATCGGTCCGAGCATCCCACCCAACCCGAGCGACACGATCACACCCGCCCGCGCACGCCACGTCGGCTCCAGCGCGACGAGCTCAACGCCCGTCGTTCGTCATCCGACGATGGTGGACATCACGCCGGACGTTGTGACGATCGTTGAGCCAGTCCTGAGTGCAGCCGCCTCGGGCCGACGGTCGGTCCGCCCCACGGACTCTCAGCGTTCGACGCGAGCTGCGAAGCAGCCGGGACCGGCGTTGTGGACGTGCAGTCTGGCGACGTCGGGATGGCCGAGCAGCTCGGTCGCGGTGTCGGCGAGGTCGGATCCGTCGATCAGGCAGGCGGCGATCATCGTTTCGGTGGCGTCGAACGCCCGTACCGAGAGTTGGCGGTTCAGCATCTGGCTTGGAACGGTCGCGCGATCGAGGCGACGGCTGCACTCCTCGGCGTGCAGGAAGATCGGGCTCGCGGATCGGTAGGGCGAACGGCCCTCGAACGGGTCGAACGACACGAGGACGACCTCCTCGCCGACTGCCGCATCGCGGAGGCATTGTCGGCACGGGTAGCCCGGATCGACGTCGACGGTGAGGCGCTCGGACGCCATCCGTCGGAGCACCGACGACCGGGTCGCATCGATCGGGACGATCTTGAAGGTCATGGGGCCGACGGTACGGATGCGTCGTTGGGGATGCTGGCGAGATTCGGTCGTTGCGTCGCTTCCGTCGGACCCCACAGCCCGATTCAGAACAGACGGAGCTCGTCGGGGAGCATCCCGCGCAAGTCGTCGTAGTTCACTTCGACCCACGTGAAGCCGCGCGATTCGGCGAGCACCTTGGCCTGCGGTTTGATCGACTGGGCGACGAACACGCCTCGAATCGTGCCGAGTGACGAATCGAGTTCGAGCCGTTCGATGTAGCGGGCGAGTTGCTCGACGCCGTCGATCTCGCCGCGACGCTTCACCTCGACCGCGACAGTGACACCAACGGGGTCCTTGCAGACCAGATCGATCGGGCCGATCGCCGTCGGGTACTCGCGCCTCACGAGGGTGAGGCCGTCCTCGATCGCGTGCGGTGACGCGGCGAGGAGTTCTTGGAGGTGGGCCTCCACTCCGTCCTTCTGGAGACCCGGGTCGTCTCCGAGCTCGTGGGCGGAGTCCGAGATCACCTCGTGCAAGGTGATCGTCAGGGTCTCGTCCTTCGGGTTCGTGACGATCCATCGCGCTGGGTCGGAGTCGGTGATCTCGACGAGCTTGTTGGGCGCGTTCATCCAGTTGAGAGGTTTGTAGGCACCGCCGTCGGCGTGGATCGCCACACATCCGTCGGCCTTCACCATGATCAGCCGGTTGGCCTCGGGAAGGTGGGCGGCGAGCCGCCCGGCGTAGTCGACCGAGCAGCGAGCGATGACGAGGCGCACGCGGCGACCATACCGACTTCCCGCCCCCGTTACATTCGGGGTCTGACCCCGAATGTAACTCAGCGGGCGGCGTGGCGCATTCGCTTCTGGATGAGCTGGCGGCGTTCCTGCAGCTCGCGATAGGTGAGGCTGTCGGTGTCGGCGTCGAGCCCGAACCCGGCCTTGACACCGTCGAAATCGAACTCGACATTGGTGGCGTCGATGCCGAGCTCCTTGCTGATCCGCTCGCCGTGGCGCTGGGCGAACATCACCGAGATCGTGGCCACCTCGGCGAGGATGTCGAGGTCGGGAGCCAACCGGGCGATCGCACCGTCGAGGAAGACCATGTTCTTGACGTAGAGCATGAGCTCCTTGGGCAACCGGGCGCCGTAACCGAGCAGGGCCTTGACCACCCGCTGCACCTCCTTCACCATCTCGTCACCGGTCAGCGTCGTGGGGTCGATCGGTGGTCGATCGAGGCCGAGGTCCCTGATCACGGCCTGGAGATCGGTGTCGTGGGGCAGCGCGCCGAGATCGCGCAGTGCGGCCATTTGTGCGGTCACGTCGTTGGTCGTGGCACCCAACATGAGCCGGAGGAACGCGAGGCGCCGATCGTGGCTGAGACGGGCGACGATACCGAAGTCGAGGAGTGCCGTCCGGCCGTCGGGCATCACGAACAGGTTGCCGCCGTGCAGATCGCCGTGGAAGACGCCGTGGATCATGGCGCCCTCCATGAACGCGACCATGCCCGTCCGGATGACCGCCTCGGTGTCGATTCCGGCGCCCTGCATGCCGGCCACGTCGTCGAAGTTGAAGCCGGAGAGACGTTCCATCACCAGCACCTTCTCGGTGACGAGTGTGGGGTGCGGGCGCGGCACGACGTAGCCGTCCTGCCCCAGATCGTGGATCACGCTCGCGACATCCAGCATGTTGGCCGCCTCGAGTCGGAAGTCGAGCTCCTCGACGATCGTCTCTGCGAACAATTCGACGAGCGCCGGAGGATTGGCCAGCGCAGCGACCGGGATCCGCCCCACGAGGTGCGGGGCGATCCACGCCATCGTGCGCAGGTCTTTGCGGACCAGCCTCGCGACCGAGGGTCGCTGTACCTTGACGACGACTTCCTCGCCGGTGCGGAGGCGCGCAGCGTGCACCTGCGCGATCGACGCTGCCGCCAGCGGCGCTCGGTCGATGTACTCGAAGATGTCGCCGATTCGGCAACCGAGGTCGCGTTCGATCGTGAGTCGGACGACCTCGAACGGTTCGGCCGGGACCTGGTCGCGGAGCTTCTTGAACTCGCCGACCAATTCGGAGGGGAACAACCCCTCGCCCGACGAGATGATCTGGCCGAGCTTGATGTAGCTGGGGCCGAGGATCTCGGCGGCGTCACGCAGCCGCTGCGACAGATCGGCGCGCGAGACCTCCGGGCCGTCGTAGCGCCCACGTCGCTTGCGCCAGAACCACGGCACGATCGCCGAGCCGAGCCGCACGACGACGGAACCGACGCGGACGCCGGGCGGGAGCCGCCTCGGTGTGGTGAGCGCCGGAATCTCGTCCCGCGCGGCCTGACGGAGACGGTCCACGAGCGGCAGCCACCGGATGTGCTCGCGATCGAGCACCCACGGCGCTACTTCGGAGAACGCGCCCCACTCTCGGTCGGTGTGGACGACGTCGTGCATCGTTCCATGATGCCCGGACCCACGCCGTTCGTCTCGTCGTGCCTGGTCGACTACCGTGACGCCGGTCACAGCCGCCACAGGGGGATGCGCCGTGATGCCGTCGCCGCGACTGTCGACGAGCCGGCCCACACGCGACGACGAACGACTGGGGGGTCGATGTTCACCGTCACCGACACGGAGCTGTCCGCACGCTTTCCGATCTACACGAGGGCCAACGTGGGGGAGGTGTTCCCTGATCCCGTCACGCCGGCGACACGCAGCCCTCTCCTCTGGGAGTCGGAGCTCGGATGGCGCGACGCCTACATCCGCATGGGTGCGTTCGACGAAGACGAGTTCCCTGCTGCCGAGTTCTGCATCCTGGGAGTCGCCGGCGGCTACTGCTACCTGAACGCATCGGTGATGCGATTGTTCGGGGAGCGAGCGCCCGGGCTCTCGTGGAAGGTGATCGACGACCAGTTCTTCGGCGCCCAGCCCGGAATCCCCGAGTACGTACAGCGGCCGGGCGATGTCCGGCCCGATCTGACCGAGCGCCTCCAGGAGACCTTCGCGTGGGTGTTCGCGCAGACCAGCCTGAGCGACCTCGATCGGCTCACCGACCACCGCCGCCGCACGATCGAACTTCGCCGCAAACGGCCGGACTTCTCCGCCATGTCCGACCAGGAGATCTGGGACTACGCCCACGCTCTCTTCCCGTTGCACCGCGAGCTGTTCGGCGAGCATCTGTTCGTGTCGACCCTCACCACGGTGCCAGTCGGCGTGATCCAGGGCGTGGCCGAAACGGTCGGGCGCCCCGATCTGATCCTGCCGCTGATGGCCGGGCTCGGTCAGGTCGATTCAGCCGAGCCGAGCTACGCGATGTGGGAGCTGTCGCGCCTCGAACCAACCGGCGAGCAGTTTCGTGAGGGATTCGAGGAGTTCATCGTGGAGTTCGGGAGCCGAGGACCGAACGAGTGGGAGTCACGCTCGCCGACCTGGGAGACCGATCCGAACCTGGCACTGGCCGCGATCGACCGGATGCGATTCGCCCCGGACGGTGCCGATCCGGTCAAACACCAGGCGATTCGCCGCGCCGAGCGCGAGCGTGCGGCCGTCACCTTGCTCGCGATCGTCGAGGGCGATCCGGAGGCCCACGGACAACTCGCTGCGGCGATCGCGAGCTCGTCCGCATGGCTGCCTGCGCGGGAGCGCACCAAGACGAACAACATCCGCCTCGTCCACGAGATCCGGATGCCATTCCGCGAGCTCGGTCGCCGGATGGTCGAGCGAGGAGTGTTCGACCACATCGAGGACTTCGGATTCGTCCTGCTCGACGAGGGCGACGAGCTGCTCGGCCCGATGGCCGGCGGTCTGACCGACCGGATCCGGGATCGGCACGCCACCTACACGCACCTCAGCGCGAAGGTCCCGCCGTTCGTGTTCGCCGAGCAGAGCACCGATCCGGAGGGCTGGCCCCTGCGCTCCGACAACGACAGCGTGTCGTTGGTCGGCGGTGAGTCGATCCAGGGTTTCCCCGGGTGTCCGGGCGTGGCCGAGGGTCGCGCCTGCGTGATCCTCGATTCCCACGATCCGACCGCGCTCCAACCCGGTGACGTACTCGTGGCGCCGATCACGGACCCGTCATGGACCCCGCTGTTCGTGCCGGCCGCAGGCGTTGTCGTGGACGTCGGCGCTGCGTTGAGCCACGCGATCATCGTGAGCAGGGAGCTCGGCATCCCGTGTGTGGTGTCGGCCACCGATGCGACCCGCCGGATCCGTGACGGTGCCCTGGTCCGCGTCGATGGCGGAACCGGAACGGTGACGCTGCTCGAGTGACCGATGTCGGACGCCGATTCCGACACCATGACGAGCCGGTTCGTGCCGCATCCGGACCGCCGCAACGCCGTGTTTCTGTGGGAGCCGAAGCGACGTCGTCTGCAGCTTCGGCTGCCACAGAATCCCGATCGTTGGTGTGCGGCAGTCACGGCGACGGATTCGGTCGCTTCGGCTGCCACAGAATCGGCCGGCGGTCGATGTGGGCGGGCCGCGGGTCGCCGGCGGGCTCGGGTCGGCAACGTGCTCGATGGGTCGTCAGAGACCTTCGGTGGTCGGACCCGCGCGTGACGGTCGGAGACCCGGGAACTCGGCGGTCGCAGCGTCAGTGGGCGCCGTGGGCATCGTCGCAGAGCACGGCTTCGCCGTCGGGGACCTGGCCGCCGCCGATGCCGTCGAGTGCCGCGAACGGACCACATTCGTGAGGCCGAATCCATACGTGGACCATCGGCGCCATCGTTCCGTCGACGAGCGGGGGTGAGCAGGAGGTGCCGATCGGCTTGAGTCCGGCCACCTGTGGAGCGTCGGGATCGTCGGTGAAGCACAGGTCGCCGTGCACGTGCCACTGCATCAGGGCGCCGCCCCAGTCGGGAACGGCGTCGAGTGGAGTTCCGCTCGGCAACATGAACATCGCCGAGACGAGCTGCTTGCTGCCGTCGGGTTGCGGTTCGAACACGAGGCTCTCGGGGTAGTCGGGGTCGAGCCAGATGTCGTCGTCGATCCAGTCCCACTGGATGTAGTGCTCGTGCCCGGTTGCTGCGTCGCCGATCGAGCGGAACCCCGCTGCCTCGGCGACCGCCGGATCGGCCCACTGAGGAAGATCGCGGATCGTCGCCGCGACGAGGTTCTCGGCGAAGGCCTGCTGTTCGAGCGTGACCCCCGGGACCCCTCCGAGATCGATCGGGAGCGTCGGGTCGTAGGGTTTCGTGACCGGCCCGCCCGCGGCGTGATCACCGTGATCGTCGACACCGTGATCGTCGACACCGTGATCGCACTGATCCATGCGGGCGCCGTCGCTCACGCTTGCCTGGCCGGCGCCGTGGCCCTCGAGTGCGGCGAACGGACCACACAGGTGAGGTGCGATCCACACGTGCACCATCGGGTTCTCGCCGCCCGCGTTGACCGTGCCCGGCGGGCAGGTGCCGCCGAAGCTCTCCAGCACGCCCTTCACGACCGGTCGGCCGTCGTCGTCGAGGCCCCAACACAGGTTGTCGTGCACGTGCCACTGCATCAGCGGACCGGCGAACTCGGTGAGCGCCGGATCGTCGATCGGGGTCTCCTTGGCGATGAACATGGCGGACACGAGGGTGCGCTCGTCGCCGTCGACCGCATAGACGAGCGACTCCGGAGCCGTCGGGTCGAGGAACTTGTCGTCGTTGATCAGATCGGTGTTGATGTAGTGCTCGTGGCCGGTGCTGGCATCGCCGATCGAGCGGTAGCCCAAGGCACCCGCCGTCGCGACGTCGGCGAACGCCGGGAGGTCGCGCAGTGTGGCGGCGACGAGTCGCTCGGCCCGGGTGAGTTGGTCGGGGCTGACGCCGTCGACGCCGGAGAAATCGATCGGGCCGGCCGGATCCCAGGGGCGCGGCCACGGTGTCTCGTCGTCGGCGCCGGCAGCATCGACGACGTTCGGCGTGTCGTGATCGCCGTGATCGTCGGCGTGATCGTCGGCGTGATCGTCGGCATGATCGTCGGCGTGATCGTCGGCATCCACGGGAGCGGCGGCGGAATTGGTGGTGTCGACGCCCGCCGGGTCGGCGCCGGCATCGTCGTCGGCGTGAGCGTGATCGGCATGATCGTCGGCGGAGGCCACCGAGCCCGCTGCGTGATCGCCGTGATCGTGGCCGGTGGCGTCGGCCAGACCGGGCACGACGAGCACACCGGCGAGGATCGCAGCGTTCGCGACCCCCCGCCGCGGTAGCGCCGTTGCACGGCCGAAGGCGCACGCGCCAGCGGCTGCGACCGCGACGACGGCGAGGATCGCGGCTGCCGTGTCGGCGACCTGGGGACGTTCGGCGACCTCGAGGCCGCCGATCCACGAGACGCCCGCCAACCGTGTGACGAGCCACCCGCCGAACGCCCCGGCGTTGACGATCACCAACGAGCCGCAGGCGACTCGATCGGATCGGACGAACCCGACGACCGCGACAGCAGCCTGGGCGACGGCGAGTGCGATGAAGACCCGGGCGAGACCGACGTGCTCGGCATGGATGCCCGCGGCGGCGGCATGGAGGACGGCAGCGCCTGCGGACGCGATCGCAGCCACTGCCAGTTGGGGGTGCGCCTGCGGTTCCGCCATGTAGGGAGTCTACGAGACCAGTCGACGGGACTCGGGTCCGGGGTGGCAGCCTCAGAACGCCGGTGGGCGGCGTTCGCGCAGAGCTGCGACCCCTTCCCGATACTCGTCGGTCGCCATCGCGTCGTCGAGCAAGCGCTTCGATGCCGCGACCGATTCGGCAACGGATCGCGCGTGCAGGTCGAGGTAGAGCTGGGTCTTGGTGGTCGCAACCGCCCGTGGACCGACCGATGTCGCGAACGCTCGGGCGTAGTCCTGTGCTGCGGCCAGCGTCGAAGCACCGTCGGGCAGCACCTGGTTCCACAGCCCCCACGACTCGGTGTCGGCAACGGTGACCACCCGCCCCGACAGGAGGAGATCGGCAGCTCGGGTGACGCCGACCAGCCGGGGGAGCACCCAACTCATCCCGTACTCGGCGGGGAGCCCGAGTTTGGGCGCCGCCGTCGTCAGCTTGGCGGGGGCCGCCCCGAATCGGAGATCGGCGAACAGCGCCAGCGCGAGGCCGATCCCGGCGGCGGCACCGTTCACCGCGGCGATGATCGGAGTCCGGTAGCCGTACATCCACGCGAAGTCCTCGTCGAACTCGGCCCTCATGTTCACGCCCGGCGAGGGAGGCTCGGCCGGCAATCCGGAGTCGTAGCCACCCCGCTCAGCGTGCTGGGCGAGTGCCGCGCTGTCGCCACCGACCGAGAACGCCGGCGGGGTGCCGGTGATCACCACGGCGCGGACCCCGCTGTCGGCCTCGAGCTCGGCCATGATCCAGCGAAGCTCGGTGTGCATCCGCCCGGTCCACGCGTTGTGGCGTTGGGGACGATGGAGGAAGACGGTCGCCACGTGACCGTCCAGGTCGTAACGGGTCGCCTTGAGGTCCACGTCAGCCTCCGATCGCCGGGTCGCTCAGGGTCGTCGATCGTTGCCCCACAGCGCCTCCAGGATCGGGTCGGCCAGCTCCTCGCGGCAGATCAGCACGTCGGGCAGCCACGGATCTCGAGCGTTGTAGACGATCGGTGTGCCGTCGATCCTGCTGACGTGGAGTCCCGCCGCGAGGGCGACCGCGGCCGGCGCGGCGGAGTCCCATTGGTACATGCCGCCGTCGTGTAGGTAGATGTCGGCCTCGCCCAGTACGACCGCCATCGCCTTGGCCCCCGCCGACCCCAGCCGGACGGCGTCGCAGCCGAGATGGTTGGCCACGATCACGGCTGCGTACGGGGCGCGCGATCGCGACGTGATGATCCGTGGCCGATCGCGTCGACGTGGGGGGAGGACAGGGGGCGGATCCGTGGTGAGGAGCAGGTCGACCGCAGGGAGGCTGACCGCTCCGGCGACGAAGCGATCCTTGTCCCACAGAGCGATGTGCACTGCCCAGTCGTGCCGGCCGGGTTCGCCGTACTCCCGAGTTCCGTCGAGCGGATCGATGATCCACACCCGATCGGCGTCGAACCGCCTCGGATCCTCGGCAGCCTCCTCGTCGAGGACCGCGTCGTCGGGCCGGTGCCGACGGAGTTCGGCTGCGATGAACTGATGACTCGAGGCGTCGCCGCTATCCATCACATCCCAGGCATGGGTGCCGTCGCGCCAGAGCTGCTCTCGGAGCTCGACCAACCGGTGACCGGCTTCGACCGCGAGCCGGTTGGCGAGATCGGTGTCGGACTCGCTGCCGGGAGCGATCGGCGAGGACGTCTGCGCTGAGGGGTCGGGAACGGTCACGGGCGACCAGTATGTCCCGGCGCCCACTCGGGTCGCGACACTCCCGCCGGTCGACACCTGGACAGACGCCTACCCGTATGCGAACATGTGTTCGATGTCACGCATTCGATCCGGCGCAGCGGCGACGATCCTGCACGCCGATCTCGATTCGTTCTACGCATCGGTCGAGCAGCGCGACGACCCGAAGCTGCGCCACCGGCCGGTCATCGTCGGTGGAGGGATCGTGCTCGCCGCCAGCTACGAGGCCAAACGGCGCGGCGTGTACACCCCCATGCCCGAGTTCAAAGCCCGCCGCCTGTGTCCCGACGCCATATTCGTCGCGCCCCGGTTCGAGGCCTACACGGAGGCGAGCAACGCCGTGTTCGAGGTGTTCGACGACGTCACGCCGGTGGTCGAGGGGCTCTCGATCGACGAAGCCTTCCTCGACGTGAGCGGTTTGCGCCGGATCGCTGGTACTCCCTGCGACATCGCGACCAGGCTTCGCGCCGACGTGCTCGAACGGGTCGGGTTGCCGATCACGGTCGGGGTGGCCCGGACCAAGTTCCTCGCCAAGGTGGCCAGCGGGGTCGCCAAGCCAGACGGCCTCCTCGTCGTCGAACCCGACCGGGAGATGGAGTTCCTGCATCCCCTGCCGGTCGGGAGGCTCTGGGGCGTCGGGCCGATCACCGAACGCAAACTGCGCGACCGCGGCATCCACACCGTGGGCGAGGTCGCACGGCTCGGGGAGGGGCACCTCACGGCGATGCTGGGTGTCGGATCAGGTCGCCACCTCCACGCACTCGCCCACAACCGCGATCCGCGGCCCGTCGAGCCAGGAAAGCGCCGCGGATCGATCGGTTCGCAGCAAGCGCTCGGTCGCGGTCGCAAGAGCAGCGAGTCGATCGAGGCGCTGCTGCTGGGGATCGTCGACCGGGTCACGCGGCGCATGCGGCACGCCGGGCGGGTCGGTCGGACGGTCACGATCCGGATGCGTTTCGACGACTTCACTCGAGCCACCAGGGCTCGCTCGCTCCCTCATGCGACCGCCTCGACCGAACCGATCAGAGCGGTGGCGCTGGCGGTGCTGCGTGACGCCGCCGAGATGATCGAGCGACGTGGACTCACGCTCATCGGGTTGTCCGTCGGCAACCTCCAGAACGTCGCCGACCGCGCCGAGCAACTTCTCCTGCCGTTCGGGCGCAAGGATCCATCCGGTCTCGACGACGCCGTCGACGATCTCCGTCGGCGATTCGGTCACTCCGCGCTGACCCGGGCGTCGCTGCTCGGCCGTCACACCGGATTCGAGGTGCCCAAGCTGCCCGACTGAACGCCGGACGACTCCCCGAACCCGGGCCCAGGACGGGCGCGGTACTGTTCGAGCCATGTCGGTACCGGATCTCGTCGCCGCCCACCGGCGTCCCCGGCCGCTCCTGTCGCAGCGGGCGGAGCAGCAACTCGGTCCCCGCCACCGGGAGATCCTGGATCAGCTCGAGGCGCTGTTCCTCCACGACGGATTCTCGGGGTTCAGCGTTCGTGAGCTCGCGGCCCACGTCGGATGCTCTCGTCGTACGCTCTACGAGCTCGCGCCGTCGAAGGACGAGCTCGTGCTGCTGGTGTTCGATCGGTTCCTCCACCGCGTCGGGCGGGCGGCGATCGATTCGATCGACCCCGATCGAACGTTCGCCGAACAGATCCGGTCGTACTTCCTCGGCGGGATCGAGCTGCAGCGGATCACCCAGGTCTTCGGTGACGATCTCGCCGACCTCCCGGCAGCGCGACGGTTGTTCGATCGCCACTACGGCTACGTCATGGCGGTGACCGAGCAACTCGTCCAGAGCGGTGTGGAATCGGGCGAGTTCCGGCGGGTGACACCGTCGGTGGTCGCCGGGCTGCTGGCCGGTGGAAGCCAGTTCTTCAACCAGCCCGACGTGCAGATCGACACCGGCGTCGACCTCGAGCCGGCGGTCGGTGAGGTGCTCCAACTCGTGATCGCCGCCATCAGCGCATGATCCGACGCCCGACGATGCGTGCGCGACGCGTCGAGGTGACGGCGTTGGCGCGACGTCAACCGTTCATCTGGTCGTTGAGTCGTTCGACGGATTCGATGAACTCCTCGACGAGCTCGTACACGACGCGCGCCGCGGGCTTGGACTCGTTCATCGCGCCGACGATCTGGCCGACGTAGTAGTTGGCGAGCCGATGAGCGCCGGTGCCCGCGTGATGCGCGGCGCGGTCGATTCGACGGATCGCCTCGTCGACGAGAATCGGCTGCAGTGGCATGCCGAGCGGATCGGGGGTGTCGGGCCGTTCCCACTCCTCGGTCCACGCCGTCGCCAGTTGCCGGGCATGCTTGCCGGTACGCGAACGTGAGCGGATCGTGTCCTTCGACGTCGCAGCGAGGAACTTCTCCTTCACTGCCGGGTGCGTCTCGGCCTCCTCGGTGGTGAGCCACACCGAACCGCACCACACGCCCTGCGCGCCGAGCGCCATCGCGGCCGCCATCTGGCGGCCGCGACCGATGCCGCCCGCGCCCAGCACCGGGGTGTCACCGACCGCGTCGACGATCTCGGGGATCAGCACCATCGTGCCGATCTCGCCGGTGTGGCCGCCGGCCTCGGAGCCCTGGGCGATGATGACGTCGACTCCGGCGTTGACGTGCCGCTCGGCATGCTGGGCCGCACCGGCCAGGGCGCCCACGCGGCGGCCCTCCTCGCGCACCCGTTCGATCATGTGCGCAGGCGGTGGACCCAGCGCGTTGACGAGCAGGGCGGGTCGGCGCGCGAGGGCGATCTCGATCTGGGCGTCGGCCCGATTCGCCGAGAAGGGGGCGGCGTCGCCGGAACCGACGAGCCCGCCACCGCCTGCGTCCTCGGGCAGTTCGGGGACGTCGTACCGGTTCAGGATGTCGTCGACGAATCGGCGGTGTTCCTCGGGGATCAGGGCCACCAGGTCGACGAGCCTCATCCCGCCCTCGTCGGATCCGGCGTACTTGGCCGGGACGATCAGATCGACGCCGTACGGGCGATCGCCGATCTCGGCCTCGATCCAGTCGAGGTCGATCTCGAGCTGGCGGTCGCTGTGGCCGGCGGCGCCGAGCACACCCATACCGCCGGCCTTCGACACCGCTGCGACGACGTCGCGGCAATGGGTGAACGCCAGGATCGGCAGGTCGATGCCGAACATCTCCGTGATCGCCGTCTTCATCGGTCGTCCCTTCGATCGCCTTCGATCGCATTGGATCGTCTCGTCGATCGCGGGTCGCTTCGTTGCCGCTGGGGTGGCGATCGACTACCCGTCGACGGTACTCGTTCGCGTCGATCGGTACCGGACCCGAGCCGGCGCGAGACGGTGCCGTAACGTCGCCCGGGTGCGGCATCCACTCGAGGGCGTCCGGGTCATCGACATGACATCGGTGGTGATGGGTCCGGTGGCCACCCAACTCCTGGCCGATCAGGGTGCTGACGTGATCGTGGTCGAGGATCGGCGCGGTGACACGAACCGTTCGATGGGTCCCGGTCCGCACCCGGATCTCTCCGGTGTGTCTCTGAACCTGATGCGCAACAAGCGGAGCATCGGGCTCGATGTCAAGATCGACGCCGGCTATCGAGCGCTGACCCGGCTGGTCTCGACCGCCGATGTCTTCGTCACCAACCTCCGACCGGGGTCGCGCACCCGCGCCCGGCTCACCTACGACGATCTCCGATCCCACCGACCAGATCTCGTGTACTGCGCCGCTGCGGGCTATCCGGTCGAGTCCGATCTCGCCGATGCCCCCGCCTACGACGACGTCATCCAGGCTGCCAGCGGGGTCGTCGACCTCAGCCAGCGGGTGGGATTGCCGGCGTCGCTCATGCCCACGCTCGTCGCCGACAAGTCAGCGGGACTCGTGATCGCCCAGGTGATCTCCGCGGCGCTCTTCCGGCGCGAACGCACCGGCGAGGGCTCTGAACTCACGATCGCGATGACCGAGGTGATGCGTGCGTTCCTGCTCGTCGAGCACGGTGCCGCTGCGGTGCCCGAGCCACAGCTCGGGGACGCCGGCTATCCGCGCATCCTCAACCCGGATCGGCGACCTCAGCAGACCGCCGATGGGTTGATCAACGTGCTGCCTTACGAACGGCACCACTACGAGGCGCTGTTCCGCCTCGGTGGTCGCACCGATCTGCTCGACGACGACCGGATCGCCACCCGCAAGGCCCGCCTTGCCAGCGGTGGGTCGCTCTACCGCGAGGTCGCTGCGATCCTGCGGCAGCGAACGACTGCGGAGTGGTTGCCGTTGATGAGGGAGGTCGGGATTCCCGCCACCGCGGTCGCGACGGTCGACGATCTGCTGACCGACCTCCCGTTGAGCGAACATCCGCACGCCGGGCGCTATCGGGTGACGCCGGCACTCACCGGTGAGGTCGCCGACGCCGACGTCGTGCGTCGCCAGGCCCCCCTGCACGGCGAGCACAACCGCGCCGTCCTGGCCGAGGTGGGGTACTCCGACGACGAGCTCGACCGACTCGAGCACGACGGCGTGCTGTACCGCGGCGAACACGGGTGACGACGGCGGGGGCGCTACCGTCGGCGCGGTGAGCGAACAGATCGGACGCCCTCGCAGCGTCGTGGCGGACCTCCCGACCTATCGGCCGGGCAAGGGCGCCAAGCAGGCCGAGGACGAGCACGGCATCACCGACGCGATCAAGCTCGCTTCGAACGAGAACCCCGAGTCCCCACTGCCGGCGATCCTCGACGCCGTCGAACATGCGGCACGCGGTGCGAACCGCTATGCCGATCATCGTGCGATGGCCGTGCGCGAAGCGCTGGCCGTTCGGCTCGGGGTCCGAGCCGAACAGGTCACCGTCGGCAACGGCACGGTCGGTCTCTTGCAGCAGCTGTTCCTCTCCTACGTGGACCCGGGCGACGAGGTGCTGTACCCGTGGCGGTCCTTCGAGTCGTATCCGATCTTCACCCGGTTGCTGAACGGTGTCGCGGTCACCGTCGGCCTCCGCGCCGATCTCGGGTTCGACATCGATGGCCTGGCGGACGCCGTGACCGACCGAACCAAGCTCGTCTTCCTCGCGACACCCAACAACCCGACGGGCGTCGCCTGCACGACCGCCGAGCTGCGCTCACTGCTCGAGCGCGTGCCGCCGACCGTGGTCGTCTGCGTCGACGAGGCGTACCGGGAGTTCCTCGACCCGGCCTTCGGTGATCCGGTCGACGAGCTCGTGCCCGACTTCCCGAACGTGTTCGTGACTCGCACGTTCTCGAAGGCCCACGGTCTCGCCGGCATGCGCCTCGGGTACGGCATCGGTCACCCCGAACTCGTGGCCACCGTCGACAAGACCCTCCTGCCGTTCGCCGTCAACGCGCTCGCGCAGGCAGCGGCGCTTGCCGCGCTCGATCATGACGACGAGATCCGGGTGAGAGTCGACGGCATCCTGGCCGAGCGGGCTCGCGTCGAGAGTGCTCTGGTCGAGGACCGCTGGAAGCTGCCCGATCACCAGGGCAACTTCGTCTGGTTGCCGACGAGCGACCGGACCGACGAGATCGCCGTTGCGCTCGAGCGGCGCGGCGTCGTGGTCAGGCCCTTCTCCGGTGAGGGGATCAGGGTCACCATCGGGTCACCTGACGAGAACGATCGGTTCCTGGCGACGCTCGCCGAGGTGGCGCGACCGTGAGGCGACATCTCTTCCCCGGCGACCCTCGGACGGTCGGCGACGATCCGGACTACCGCTTCACGCTCGCCAACGAGCGCACCTTCCTCGCATGGATCCGGACGGCCCTGGCGCTGGCCGCCGGTGGTCTCGGCGCCGTGACGATCCTCGACGACTTCACGGGCGAGGAGGTGCTGGGCGTTGGGCTCCTGGCGCTGAGCTTCGTCACCGCTGCGACCGCGTATCGACGATGGGCGCTCAACGAGCGCGCGATGCGGCTCGACGAACCATTGCCGCCGTCGCGTCTCCCGTTGCTGATGGCCATCGGCGTCGCCGTGGTCGCGATCGTCGCGGCGGTCCTGTTCGTGATCGACGCCTCGTGAACCACCATGCGACGTGAGGCTGCGATGGGCCGCAATCGTGCGCCGCGTGGCGAGCGACCCGTGAAGGTGTTCGACAGCGGCCTCCAGCACGAACGCACGGCCCTCGCCTGGGAACGTACAGCGATCGCGTCCATGGTGGCCGGGGTCCTGATGGCCAGGTACGCCGCAGAATCGCTCCATTTCGCTTTTGCGTTCCTCGGTCTCGCACAGGTCGTGGTGGGCGCAGTGGTGCTGCTCTGGACCGGTCGACACTACGACGATCTCCACGGACCGCTGCGGGCCGGCGACAGCCCCGTGCATCCGACCGCAGCGCAGATCGTCGGGATCGCCACGATCGTCTTCGTAGGCGCCGCGCTCGTGCTGGCGATCGTCATCGCCCTCGGCCTCTGACCGGCGCGTCGGCGACGGTTCGTGGTGTCGTAGCCTCCCACCGCATGACGCGACGGGCGACCATCACCGGCTGGGGGAAGTGCGCCCCGCCCGTACGGCTCACCAACGCCGACCTGGAACAACTGGTCGACACCGACGACGACTGGATCGTCGAACGGACCGGCATCCGATCGCGCGGCATCAACCACCTGCAGGTGACCGACATGGCCGAGGTGGCCACGCGCCACGCCCTCGCCGCAGCCGGACTCAGCGTCACCGACATCGATCTGTTGATCATGGCGACCGTCACCCCGGAGATCACCTGCCCGAGCAATGCGTGCTACCTCCAGAGCCGGCTGGGAGCCGTCAACGCAGCCGCCTTCGACCTCAACGCAGCGTGCTCTGGGTTCGTGTACGCGGCAATCTCCGCGTCCTCGATGATCGCAACCGGCGTGAAGCAGCGGGCGCTGGTCGTCGGGGCGGAGCAACTGCACTGGGTGATGGACTACAGGGACCGCAACACCTGCGTGCTCTTCGGCGACGGCGCAGGTGCGGCGGTGTTCGAAGTCGCGACTGCCGGCGACGGCATGCTGGGGGCCGATCTCGGGGCTGATGGACCCGCCGGTTCCACGATGGTCTTCGAGTCGCTGGGCACCCGCCGCCCCCTGCTTCAACCTCGCGATCCGCTCACCTCGCGTCTCCACTTCGAGGGTCAGGCAGTGTTCAAGATCGCGGTGCGCGGCATCGCCGAATCGGTCGAACGGGCGCTCGCTGCGGCGAGCGTCACCCCCGACGACATCGCGCTCGTCGTGCCCCATCAGGCCAACGAGCGCATCATCATGGCGGCGACCAAGCGGGTCGGTGTCCCACCGGAGCGGGTGATGCTGAACATCGCCGATCATGGCAACACCGCTGCGGCGTCGGTGCCGATGGCACTGAGCGATGCCGTCGACGCCGGCCGGATCGGGGCCGGCGACCTGATCCTGCTGACGGCCTTCGGCGGCGGAGTGACGTGGGCGAGCGCGGTGTACCGGTGGGGCGCGCGGACCACCCCGATCGCGACATCCGACGCAGCGCTGCTGCCGACCGACGCCACCGTGTTCGAATTGCTGGCTCCGAACCGCGAGTTCTTCGCGCCGCTCCACGGCGACGGGGTCGACTGACGAGAAATCCGGCTCGACGCGTCATCGGGGAGGCGACGGCGACGTCGTACTGGTGTCATCGCCCGTACGACGAAAGATCCGACATGCCACGAATGACCCTGATCTCCGCGGCCGCCCTGGCCCTCGCGGTCGTGCTGCCGCCAGCGCCTGCCACTGCCGGCACCGACGTGCGCGCCGACGCGAGCCGCCACGACCGGTCGCTCGGCGTCGATCGGGTCCACGATGTCGAGGCGCTCCGACTCGGATGCGCCGTTCGCATCACCGATCGTGCGCCCGACGCCGACGGGGCCGTGGCGGTCGGGTGTGCGTGGTCGCCCCCGACGTCGCCGCGCGCGGCGGGTGTCCGGTTGATCCGGCTCGATCCCGACGTCGACGATCACCGACGCGTCATCTACCGATCCGGCGACCTCCGAACCACGACTCACGCCGACACCGAAGTCGGTCGCGGCCACCGGTACGCCTACGCCGTGCAGGCCGTGACGTCGAGGGGACGGGTCGTCGGCCAGAGCGAGGTCGTCTGGGTGCGCATCCCCGGCGGCGCCGATGTCGACGTCGCGGCCCTGCGCCTCTCGTGTTCGATCGGCGGCGCCGGGGAGGCGATCGGCTGCGGATGGAACCGTCCGTCGAATCCCGGAGCGGCGATCGTCACACTCTGGCGTTCGGTCGACGGCGGCGCCCGCGAGATCGTCGAACGATTCAGGCCGGACGGTCCCGGCGCGTACCGTGATCCGGTGCCTTCCGGCGCGTCCCACGTGACGTATGCCGTGATCGCGACGTCGAGCAGCGCCCGCATGCTGGCCGCGAGCCACTCGGAGACGGTCCGGATCCCCGCACGGGCGGCGGCCCGACCCGAGATGGCGGCGCCCTGAGCTCGCGCTGGCGCGCCCTGCGGACCGACGTCGTCTCGATCGCCGACATCGACGATGCGACGTTGGTTCGGCGCGCCCACGAGGAACCGGAGCTGTTCGAGGTGCTGTTCCGTCGGTACGTCGACGACGTGTACCGCTTCGTCCGCCGTCGAACCGGGAGCGACGCGCTCGCCGACGACTTGACGGCGGCGACGTTCGAGCGCTGCTGGCGCGAGCTCGCCGGCTTCGTACCGAAACGATCGACACTGCGTCCCTGGCTGATGCGAGTCGCTGCGAATGAGCTGGCGAGCCACTTCCGGTCGGAGGGCCGACGTCGGCGACGCGAGGAGCTCGTCGCCGTACGCGACGTCGCCGCCGCGACCTGGTCGGAACCCGATCTCGGCGACGCGGCGCTCGTGGCCGGGCTCGCGGCACTCGACGAACGTCACCAGGTGGTGCTGTCGTTGCGGTTCCTCGCCGAACTCAGCACCGAGGAGGCGGCCGACGCGTTGGACGTCGGGCGCCGCCACTTCGCCGTCATGCAATACCGCGCGTTGACGGCACTCCGACGGCAGCTCGAACGATCCCGAGGAGGGGACACGTCGTGAAGGATCACCTGGATCTCACCGCCCGTCTCGCGGCGCTCGGCCGATCGCAGCCGACGCCCATCAGCACCGATCGACGTTCGATGATCGAACAGCGGCTGCGCGCGACCCTCCGTCGCGGCGTCGGCATCGAGAACGCCCCCCGACGCCGGCTCGCACCGTTGCTGCTGGCAGCGGCCGCCGTCGTCATCGTGATCATCGTCGCAGGCGTCGCACTGCGCCCGGACGACGGCTCGATGGTCGTGAGCGCCGCCGACGGCGTCCTGGTGGAGCGAAGCGGCGTCACCGATGTCGTCGCGGCCGGCGACGATCTGCCCGAGGGAGCGATCGTCGTGATCGGCCCCGGCGGTTCACTCGTCGCGGCAGGAACCGACTTCGGGCCGGGGCGCTACGTCGTGGCGGACGGCTACCTCATCGCTTCGGCCGACCCCGACGATCCCTCCGCACCTGCCGGCACGACGTCGACCACGACGTCGACCACCCCCTCGACCACCCCCTCGATCACCCCCTCGATCCCGACCTCGACCACCCCCTCGATCCCCACCTCGACCACTCCCTCGATCCCCACCTCGATCCCCACCTCGACCACCCCCTCGATCCCCACCTCGACTCGCACCTCGACTCGCACCTCGACCACCCCCTCGATCCCCACCTCGACTCGCACCTCGACTCGCACCTCGATGATCGGCCCGACTCCCACCTCGATGACCGGCACGAACGCCGCCGTCGACGCGGCGGCGACATCGACGACCAATCCCGACCGGACGACGCGTGGTGCCGACACCGACACCGACGGCGCGACGCCCGCGACCGGCGACCGACCTCCCACGACCGACGCCACTCCGGTCCACGATCGCCCGACCACGACCGCCGTCGATCGACCCACCACCGCGAGCACCACCAGCAGCATCACCACCAGCAGCACCACCACCACCACCACCAGCACCACCACCACCACCACCAGCACCACCACCACCGCCACCACCACCACCACCGCCACCACCACCACGACCGCACCGCCCAGGCAGACCCCGCCGACCACCAGCAACTCGACCACGACCACGTCTTCGCGGGACCGGCCGTCGGACCGGACGACCTCCAGCGTCGTCCGGTCCGACGAGTCCGCCGACGGAATACGAAGGTGATGCGCTCGGGTTCCTCGGGCATGCGATGCTGGGTCCATGCCAGACGCGACCGAGCCCGCGGCGGTGAGTGATGCGGTCTCCGGGCGGCCGAGGTGTCGGCCATGAACGACGCGCTCACCGGCGACGCCGCGTTCGAGCGGTACGTCCTGCCCGAGGTCGAGGTGCTCCTCAGGGTCGCTCGGTCGCTGACCCGGAACCACGCCGACGCCGAGGATCTCGTCCAGGACACCCTGATCCGCGCCTACAAGGCGATCGATCGCTTCGATGGTCGTCATCCACGAGCGTGGTTGCTCACGATCCTGCGCAACACCCACATCAACCGCAACCGGCGACGACGACCCGAGCTGTTGCGCGATCCCGACACGCAACTCGAGCGGCTCACCCAATCGCCGTCCGAGGACGAACGCACGCGCCCCGACCGTGGAGTCGAGCTCCAATTCGACGCCGAGGTCGAGGCGGCCCTGGGATCGTTGAGCTCGATCTTCGGAGAGGTGATCGAACTGGTCGACATCGACGGTCTGACCTACGCCGAGGCGGCCGACGTGCTGAACGTGCCCGTCGGAACCGTGATGAGCAGGTTGCATCGTGGTCGCAAGAAGATCCGCGAACACCTGCGGCGCGCCGGCGTGGCACCGACCCACGGCGATCTCGAAGTCGGAGGCAAACGATGAATGCCCGTCACACAGCAGGTCGCAAAGCAGGTGGTCGAGCCGCCTCGATCGACGGCCGCAGTTCGAGCCAGGGAGGCGATCGCCGATGATGCGCAGCATCGCGCGACGTGTGACGGGTGGCCGATGGCCACAGGTGCGACCGGGCGAGCAGCTGTCGTGCCCCGAGGTGGGACGCCTGCTCCAACGCTATCTCGACGGCGAGCTCACGGCAGCGGCCGAGATCGACGCACTCGCCACCCACCTCGACGACTGCGAGCGCTGTGGGCTCGAGGCCGAGACGTACCGCCACATCAAAGAGGCGCTCGCCAGCCGGCGACCGACGACTCCGTCGGAGTCGATCGACCGGCTGCGGCGTTTCGGCGAGCAGCTCGCCGACGGCACCTGATCCGGTCGGGCGACACCACGAAGCGACCGCGCCCACCTCGAGAGGAGTCGGTCAGCCGAAGCGCACCGCTACCTCGGCGAGGATCGAGCCCTCCTCGGGCGAGACGGCCTCGTCGATACCGGCCACCTCACGCGCCGCCGAGAACAACGCTCGGCGCAGTACCCGGCTGCTGATCCGGGCATCGATGTCGTCGATCAGCTCGGTCACTTCGTCCTTGGTGATCGCGTCCTGCGCGCGGATGATCGCCGGGCCGAGGTACTTGTCGAACGTGAAATCACCGTCGCGCCAGTCGTCGGAGATCTCCCTGATGGCATCGAGCTCGACCCGGTCGAGTGTTCGATCGGCGGCCATGACGAGCGCCAGCAGCTCGAGGGCGGCCGTGTGTTCGAGGTTGGCGGTCGCATGAACGGCCACACCCTGGTACAGCTCCAACAGGCGATCTTCCATCGACGCGAACCCTAGTGGCCGGTCGAGCGGTCGTCCGTCGTCAGGCCGGTGGCGGTCCGCCGAGGTTGCGTCGGAGAAAGTCGAGTTGGTGGAGGAGGAGGTGTTCGGCCACCACTTCCTGTGGTGTCATGTGGCTGACGCCGACGAGCGGGAGGACCTCGTGCGGCTTCCCGGCGGCCAGCAGTGCCGACGAGAGTCGGAGGGTGTGAGCTGCGACGACGTTGTCGTCGGCGAGGCCATGGATCAGCAACAGCGGGCGCGTGAGCTGGGCTGCGAGCGGCAGGAGCGATGATGCGTCGTAGACATCGGGCTGACGGTCGGGGTCACCCAGGTAGCGCTCGGTGTAGTGCGTGTCGTACAGGCGCCACTCGGTGACCGGGGCTCCGGCGACCGCTGCGTGGAACACGTCGGGGCGGCGCATGACGGCGAGCGCCGCCAGGTATCCACCGAAGCTCCACCCGCGGATGCCGACCCGGTCGAGATCGAGCTCGGGATGCCGCTCGGCAGCGGCGTGCAGGGCATCGATCTGGTCGTCGAGGACACCGCTGGCCAGATCGCCCAGCACCGCTCGCTCGTATGCGGAGCCACGCCCCGGGGTACCGCGACCGTCGGCGACGACGACGGCGTACCCCTGATCGGCGAACCATTGGGAAGTGCAGAACGTGTTGTGCGAGCGCACCACCCGCTGAGCATGGGGTCCGCCGTAGGGATCGAGCAGCACGGGCAGACGCCCGCCGTCGTGGCCGCTCGGCAGGAGCACGGCCGTGGACGGTGTCGTGCTCGTGTGGGTCGTGAGGCGCACGTTCGGACGGACGAGGGGTCGTTCCGCGCGGCTCGTCAGCACGTGCCCGGCGGGAAGGCGCCAACGTCCACCCGGTGTCTCGAGGTGCGCGGTGCGGACGACGACGATGTCACCGCCCGCTGCGCAAGAATGGAGCCCGGGGTCGCGGGTGACCGCCTCGAACCCGGCACCCGACCAGCGGTAGACGTGCTGCACGGTGGCGTCTTCGATCGGGTTGCCGGTCGCCAGCACGGCCCCTGCAGACACCGACACGACGGAGCGCACCTGGATGTTTGCCGGTGACACGATGTTCGATGCGCCGGCGTCTGCGATGACGAGGCGGCGCGCGCCTTCGCGGTCGGCGCACACGACGACGCGGTCCCCGTCGAGGAGTTGCCCGGCGCCCGGGACCAGTTCGACCCAGGCCTCGTCGTGATCGTTCCAGACGGTCGTCGTCGAGCCATCGGCCGGATCGACGCGGAGCACTCTCAGATCGCGTTGATCCCGGGACTGGACCGTGACGGTGAGACCGTGCTCGTTCCAGTGCACGCCGGCGACATAGGGGAACGACGACCGGTCCCAGCCGACCTCGATCGCATCGCCGCCCCGCGTCGGACACAGATGGAGCGTGACGTCGGGGTTCGCCGTGCCCGCTGCCGGGTACCGCATCGGTGTGGGCGTCCGACCCGGATCGGCCGGGTCGGCGATGTACCAGACGTCGACCGCGTCGTCGTCGACGCGGCACACGGCCAGCGTCGAGCCGTCGGGGCTCCACCAGAATCCGCGGTATCGGTGCATCTCCTCGGCAGCGATGAAGTCGGCGCTGCCCCATCGGACGGTGTCGGAGGGTGGTGACTCCGCCGCGACCGTGTGGGCGGTTCCGTCCAGTTCGGTCACCCGTAGCTCGCTCCCACGAACGTACGCGATGCGGGTGCCACTCGGGTCGGGACGGGGGTCGAACACCGGACCGTCGACAGCGACGTGCCAGGAACGGCGTTCGGGCACGTCGCATGCGAAGAGGTTGCCCGCCAGCGCGAACGCGACCAGACAGACGGACCGATCGGTCGCATAGGCCGTGATCCCGCCGGCGCCTTCGCGCATGCGTTCTCGTCGCGCCCGTTCCTCTGGCGGAAGACCGGCGTCGTCGTGGGCCAGCGCGGTGACCAGCTCGGTGGGGTCGGCGACGAGGGACTCCTCGCCGGTGCGCGTGTCGACGATCCAGAGCCGGTTGACCGGATCGTCGCCGGCGGTGCTGCGAGCGAAGACGACACGGTCGCCATCGGGCGCCACGGTCAGGTCGCGCGGTTCGCCCAAGGTCAGGCGCTGGGTCCGCGCGTACTGGCGTGGGAAGGAGTCGCTCACGCCGGTGAGGCTATGCGCCGGCAGGTCGACCGGCTGCGGCCAACGCATCGAGCACGACCCGCCAAGCAGCGGTGTCGTCGACCCGGTCGAGCACGTGGGCGTTCGGTGCCTCGCGGTCGGAGATGTCGCGCCGATCGATCACGGTCATCCCGGTCGTGTGCTCGCCCCGTGTCTCGATCGAGACATGACGGTCGGTACCGCTGAAGAAGTCCGGACGAGTGACGGCCATGACCGCGAGCGGGTCGTGCAACGCGGCGCCGGCGATGTGGTCGTGGCGCTCGATGTAGTTCTGGGCGAAGAACCGGAAGAGGTCGGCGATCAGCGTGGTGAACGGGGTTGCGATCGCAGCCACCTCGTCGATGCGCGGTGGTGTCACCAGGAACTGATGGGTGACGTCGAGCCCGGCCATCGTGATCGGTGCGCCACAACCGAACACGATCGCAGCCGCCTCCGGATCGGCCCAGATGTTGAACTCGGCCATCGGGCGCCGATTGCCGAACGTGCCGCCACCCATCAGTGAGATGCCGGCGACGAGATCGGCGATGTCCGGTGCCGCTCGCAGCGCCAGGGCGATGTTGGTGAGCGGTCCGGTCGGCACCACCCACAGACCGGGCTGAGATCGGCAGGTGTCGATGATGAACGACACGGCGTCGTGGGAGTCGAGACCCCGCGACGGGCTGGGGAGATCGGCGCCGTCGAGTCCGCTCTCACCGTGGACGAACCCGGCGAACTTGGGTTCGGCGACGAGCGGTCGGGCGGCGCCGGCGTGCACGGGCGCGTCGAGGCGGAGCAGATCGGCGACAACCAGGGCGTTGTAGCTGGTTCGGTCGAGCGGAGCGTTCCCGGCGACGGTCGTGATGCCGAGCAGATCGCTCGTGTGGGCCGCGACCACGATGGCCACCACGTCGTCGTGCCCGGGGTCGCAATCGAGCAGGATGCGGGGTCGAGCGGAGGAATCGTCGGTCATGCCGGTCAGCATCGCACGCGGCGTGCGACCATGTGGCGGTGCAGCGCGTCGTTTCCCTGCTGACCTTCGTGGCGGCGCTCGTCGCCTGTTCGGGTGACGATGGCGGGGATGCGGTCGGCGGATCCATCGACGCCGACGGAAGTGCACCGAGCTCCGTCGTCGGCATCGAAGCCGTCGAGACGACTGCGTCGACGCCGGCAGCTGGCGCCGCCTCGGGGTCGGCCTCGTCGACCGAGTCGTACCCTGTCGCCGCCGAGACGTCGAGCACCACCACGATCGTCGACGTCCCCGAGACCGGTGTGCCCGGACTCGACAGCGACGACGAGTTCTGTTCGGCCTGGAGCCGATTCGGCGGGACCTGGCAGGTCCTGCTCGTCGGCTCGACGTTCCTCGACGACGCCGATCGCATCGCCGAATGGGAGATCGTCGCCGCTTCGACGATCGACGCGGCATTCCGCAGATTGATGGAGGAACTACCCGCCGAGCTCGACGGCGAGCGCGAGCGCCTGGAGTCGGGGTACTTCGGTGTGTTGCACCGCCGGAGCGTCGATGCGCTGACGTCGCTGCGAGAGGTCGGCCGCGATGACGCCGCGGAACGTCTCGAGCCCGTGTGGCTCGACGCGCTGGCGAGTCGGGATCCCTCCACGCCCGACCTTGCCGTCGAGGTGCCGGACGATCTGCGCGACGTCGTCGAGCGAGCGGCCGCCGAGTTCGCTTCGAAACGGGTCGAGTTCCGCACCGATCCGAGCCTGGTCGTCGCGGTCGACACCCCGCTCACGGACGAATACCTGGAGACGTCCTGTCCGGATCAGGGCACTCTGACCGGTGGCGAGGTCGACGCCAGCTGACCCCCACCCGGGGTGGGGCTGACGTTTCGTCAATGCGGACCGGTCAGCCGGGACGCGCCTCCTACACTCGGGCCCCGTGTCACGCATCGCGTTCGGCTCCGATCACGCCGGCTTCGACCTGAAGCAGCACCTGATCGATCGCCTGTCGGCCGCCGGACACCACATCATCGATCACGGCACCGATTCGCTGGCGAGCGTGGATTATCCGGCGTTCTGCGCCGCTGCCGCGCGATCGGTTCGCGACGGTGAGGCCGATGTCGGCATCGTGGTGGGTGGCAGCGGCCAGGGGGAACAGCTCGCCGCGAACAAGGTGCGTGGCGCCCGAGCGGCGCTCTGCAACTGCTTGTACACCGCCCGCATGGCCCGCGAGCACAACGACGCGAACGTGTTGTCGATCGGCGCGCGGGTGGTCGGCATCGGGCTCGCCGAGGAGATCGTCGACCTGTTCTTGTCCACCCCCTTCGAAGGCGGCCGTCACGCCCGGCGTGTCGCCCAGATCACCGAGCTCGAGGAGCAGTTCTGCTCCCGTACAGGAGACTGATCCATGCCCTTCCACTCCGACACCCACCCCGACACCGAGATCGAGACGCTGATCGCCAGCGAAGTCGAACGCCAGACCACCGGTCTGCAGCTGATCGCGAGCGAGAACTTCACGTCGCCGGCGGTGATGCGAGCGACCGGCTCGGTCCTGACGAACAAGTACGCGGAGGGGTATCCGGGCAAGCGCTACTACGGCGGCAACGCTCTCGTCGACGACATCGAGTCGTTGGCGATCGAGCGCGTCAAGGCGCTGTTCGGTGCCGACCACGCGAACGTGCAGCCCCATTCGGGCGCCAACGCCAACATGTGCGCGTACCAGGCGCTACTCGATCCCGGCGACACGGTGCTCGGCCTGAGCCTCGATCACGGCGGACACCTCACCCACGGGTCGCCGGTGAACGCGAGCGGTCTGCTCTACCACTTCGTGTCGTACGGCGTAGGTGCCGAGGAGCGGATCGACATGGAGGAGGTCCGGCGACTCGCCGTCGAGCACCGCCCGAAGATGATCGTCGCCGGCACCACCAGCTATCCCCGCCGACTCGATCCCGAGCCGTTCAGGGCGATCGCCGACGAGGTCGGCGCCCTGCTCCTCTTCGACATCGCGCACCTCGCCGGACTCGTGGCGGGGGGTGCCCATCCCAACCCGGTGCCGTACGCCGATGTCGTGACGTTCACCACCCACAAGACGCTGCGCGGACCGCGTGGGGGCTGCATCCTCTCGACGGAGGAACATGCCAAGGCGATCGACAAGGCGGTCTTCCCCGGATGGCAGGGTGGACCACTCGAGCACGCCATCGCCGGCAAGGCCATCGCGTTCTACGAGGCGTCGCAGCCGAGCTTCCGTGAGTACGCCCAGCAGGTCGTGGCAAACGCGTCGGCGCTCGCCGGAGCACTGGCCGGGGAGGGGTTCCGGCTCGTGTCGGGCGGCACCGACAACCACCTGATGGTCGTCGATCTCCGTCCGTTCGACGCGGACCTGACCGGCAAGGTCGCCCAGTCCAGCCTCGACAACGCCGGGATCACCCTCAACAAGAACACCGTGCCCGACGATCCACGCAGTCCGTTCGTCACGAGCGGTGTCCGGATCGGCACACCGTCGGTGACGACGCAGGGCATGACGCAGGCCGAGATGCCGGTCATCGGCTCCCTGATCGCCCGGGCACTTCGCGATCGCGAGGACGAGGAGGCCGTCGGGGTGGTGCGCAAGGAGGTCGCCGACCTCTGCAGCCGTTTCCCCGCCTATCCGAACGGCGTCTGACGATCCGCGCCGTCATCGCAGCGTCGGCGCCCGTCGTCACCGTCGTCATCCCCACGTCGTAACCTGACCGCTCGTGTCCCCCGGTCTCGGCGATCATCTGCTCATCGGTGGCGTCGCCGCACTGGTCACCTTCGTCACGACGCCGATCGTGACATCGATCGCCCGTGCGCGCGGGTGGGTCGTCGAGCCCAACGAGCGCTCGGTGCACACCTCGCCGATTCCCCACGTGGGCGGGATGGCGATGTTGACGGGTCTGTTCGCAGCGCTGCTCGTCGCCCTCGTCGTCGGCCGGTTCGACCCGATCTTCGACGACAACACCGAGCCGCTCGGCATCGCGATCGCAGCGCTCATCGTCTTCGCCACCGGCTTGCTCGACGATCTGCGCGACATGGCGCCGCCCGGCAAGGTGACCGGCGTCGTGCTCGCCGGCATCGTGCTCGTCTGGTTCGGCGCCACGATGTTCTACTTCCGCGTTCCGTTCTTCGGCGTCTTCATCCTCTCGAGTGACTGGACGCCGCTCGTCACCGTGCTGTGGTTGCTCGTCATGACGCAGGCGATCAACCTGATCGACGGTCTGGACGGTCTCGCCGCCGGCATCGTCGGGATCGCCGCGTTCGCGTTCTTCCTCTACGCCAACAAGCTGAACGAGCTCGGGTTGCTGTCGGATCGAAATCCCGGCCCGCTGGTCGCCGTCATCACTGCGGGGATGTGCCTCGGGTTCCTGCCGCACAACTTCAACCCGGCGCGGATCTTCATGGGCGATAGTGGTGCGTTCCTCCTCGGCCTGATGCTCGCCGCCTCGACGAGCCTGGTCGGTGGCCGCGCCGACCCGAACACCCAGAACTTCGTCGGCCAGACGTTCTTCTTCTTCGCACCGCTCGCCATTCCGCTGCTCGTGCTCGCCGTGCCGATCCTCGACACGGTGTTCGCGATCGTCAGGCGGGCGTCCCGGCGCCAGGCCCTCGACGTCGCCGACAAGGGGCACCTCCACCATCGCCTCATGAACCTCGGGCACGGTCACCGGCGCAGCGTCCTCATCTTGTGGACCTGGACCGCACTGATGTCGGGGTTCGTGCTGTACCCGGTGCTCACCGACGAGAACCCGACCTACCTCCCGTTCGGGATCGGTGCGCTCGCCCTCGTGCTGTTCACCGTGTTGCACCCGAGCGTCCGCCGTAAGCGTGCCGAGGACGTCGAGGCGGCACTCGCACGGCCGGCGTCGGAACAGCTCGACCCGTCACGGCCCGAGCGCCGCGAGGCCGAGCTGCTGGAGGGACGCATGCGGGTCGATGCCGCGAGCGGGGGTCACGGTCGCCATGAGCGCAGCCGCACCGCCCGACGCGTCGCGACGCCCGAGGCCTCGCCGCCACCGGAGTTGCGCTCGGGCCCGCCACCCGACTAGCTTGTGCCTGCGTTCACAAGCCATGGTTCGCACGATGTGCGAACCTGTGCAGCCGTCAACCACCCATGAAGCTCCTGATCAACACTCTCCGCCGAGGCCGCGCGCACGAGCCGGTGCCCGAACGGGCGCTCGCGGTTCCGTCGACGTCCGGTGACGACACGTTGGGGCGCGGGATGGACATCGCGCTCACGATGCTGGTGTTCCTCGGACTCGGCTGGCTGATCGACGCCTGGCTCGGCGTGTTCCCGCTGCTCACGATCACGTTCGTGGTCTTCGCCGCAGTCGGCACGTTCATCCGCCTCAAGTACGTCTACGACGCCACGATGGAACGACTCGAGCGCGAGCGGACGCTCGGCGGCCGATCGACGGGCTCGTTGGAGGACGCCGCGTGAGCGCCGATTCCCCACCCGCGATGGTGACGCAACTGGACGGTGAGCCGGTCGAGGTCAAGGTGACCGTCGACATGGTCAAGCGGGGTGTGCTCGTCGCGCCGGCGGTGATCGCCGTCTGCGCGCTCATCTGGGGGAGCGCCGGTGCGTGGTCGGCTGCGTTCGCGATCGGACTGGTCCTGGTCAACTTCTCGCTCTCTGCGTGGCTGATCGCCACGACCGCCAAGATCTCGCTCGGGATGATGATGGGAGCCACGCTGTTCGGCTACCTGATCCGTCTCGGCCTCATCATGATGGCCGTACTTCTCGTCAAGGACGCCGGTTGGATTTCGCGTCCGGCACTCGGAGCGACCATCATCGTGACGCATCTCGGACTCCTCCTCTGGGAGCTCAAGTACGTCGCCCTCACCCTGGCACACCCCGGTTTGAAACCTGCCCGCCCGTAACCACCGAACGACCCGATCATCTCGAACGACCTGAACGGACCAACAACGTGCTCGCACTCGAATTTCCGCCGATCAACGAGATCCTCCGTTGGAGGGATCTCTTCCCGACCTTCAACAAGGTGGCGCTGATCGCCGTTGCGGCGTCGCTGATCTCGATCGCCATCTTCCTCCTCGCCTCCCGTCAGGACGGCCTGAAGGCACCCAAGGGTGTTCGCAACCTCGCCGAGACGATCGTCGAGTTCATCGAGCAGCAGATCGTCATGCCGACCATGGGACGCAGCGGGATGGGTTGGACGCCGTTCCTCCTCAGCCTGTTCGCGTTCATCTACCTCTGCAACCTGCCCGGCATCATCCCGATCCTCTACATGCCTGCCACCGCCCGCATCGCGATCCCGATGTTCCTCTCCCTGCTCGTGTGGGTGATCTTCATCGGGGTCGGCTTCAAACATCAGGGCCCCGCGTACATCAAGAACTCGCTGTTCCCGCCCGGCGTGCCGGGCCCCTTGTACGTGCTCGTCGCGCCGATCGAGTTCATCTCGACGTTCCTCGTCCGGCCCTTCTCGCTCACGGTACGACTCTTCGCCAACCTGCTCGCAGGTCACATCCTGCTGGTGACCTTCTCGCTCCTCACCGAGGAGCTCGTCCAGGGCGACTCGTGGATCCTGAAGCCGGTCGGCATCCTGCCGTTCTTCATGCTGATGTTCATCACCGCATTCGAGGTCCTGGTCGGATTCCTCCAGGCCTACATCTTCACGATCCTCGCCGCTGTGTACATCGGTGGCGCCGCACACCCCGAGCATTGACCCGGTCCCCAACGCACAACACCCTCTCCCAACCAGACAGCAACAGGAGATCAACCCCACATGGAAGCTTTTGCACTCCTCGCCCAGACGGCGGCCGACGCCAAGGCCGCCGCGGCAGCCGGTTCGGCCGGTTTCGCCTATGGCCTCGCGGCGATCGGCCCCGGTATCGGCATCGGCTACCTCGTCGGCAAGTCCGTCGAGGCGATGGCTCGGCAGCCCGAGGCCGCCGGCATGGTGCGTACCACGATGTTCCTGGGCATCGCCTTCACCGAGGCGCTCGCCCTGATCGGTTTCGTGGTCTTCATCTTGATCGGTCTCTGATCCGAGCCGCCATTACGTCATCCACTGGTCCACTACTCCCTTGAAGGAGCTGACGTGCTGACAGCCGTCGTCACGAGAGGATCGCAGATCGAGATCGCGTTCGTCACCGCCGAAGAGGGCGAGGGCGGACACAGCGAAGTCGACTGCGAGTTCGAACTCGAAGAAGGAGAAGCGAGCGAGTACCCCTGCGCGGAGGGTCCGTCACCGCTCGCCGTCGAGGCCAAGGAGTTGGCCTGGGGTGCCGGCGCATTCATCGTGCTCGCCGTGTTGATGCGCTTCTGGCTGTTCCCGGCGCTCAAGCGCGGGATGGACGCCCGCTACGCGCTCGATTCGCGGCGGCCACGAGGAAGCCGACACGGCGCGCGCCGCCGCACGTGCCGAGGTCGCCGAATACGAGTCGGCGCTCGCCACGGTGAAGGCGGAGGCGAACGAGCGTGTGGACGCGGCTCGCCAGACGCTCGAGGCCGAGCGGACCGCACGGCTGGCCGAGGTCAACGCCGTGATCACAGCCCAACGAGAGGCAGCTGCCGCCGAGGCCGCCGCCGCCCGGGAGGCGGTCCGAGCCGACGTCGCATCAGCCGTGGCCGATGTAGCGAGCCGGACGGTCGAGCTCGCCATCGGTCGGGCACCGGATTCGACGGCTGTTCGTACCGCTGTCGACGAGACCATGAGTGCAGGAGTGTCGTCATGAAGATCTTTGCCGGCATGGTTGCGGCGGAGGACATCGATCCCGCCCGCTCGGTGAGCTGGTTGTGGCCCGAGCAAGCCGAACTGATCTACGGCTCGATCGCGTCGCTGCTGATCTTCGGTCTGCTCTGGAAGTTCGCTGGTCCGGCCATCAAGCAGGCGATGGCCGATCGCACCACCCGGATCCAGCAGGAGCTCGACGAGTCGGCGGCCGCCAAGGCCGAGGCCGAGGCCGAGGCGACCGGGATCCGCCGGGCGGCGGGCGACATCGACGCCGAACGCCAGCGGTTGTTCGCGGAAGCCGACACACAGGCCGAGGCGCTGCTGGCCGATGGCCGGGCCCGGCTGGAAGAGGAGATCGCGGAGCTCGAGGCGCGCGCCCGGGCCGACGTCGCCGCCGCCGGCGGTCGCGCCAACGACGAACTGCGAGCCGAGATCGCCCGCATGGCGAACGCCGCATCCGAACGAGTCCTGGCTGGTGGGGCGATCGACGCGTCGGTCCAGCAGGAGCTCATCGAGCACTTCATCGCACGAGTAGGAGCCTCCTCATGAGTGATGCGCGCATCGACGGTTACGCACGGGCGCTGTTCGAGGTCGCCCGCGCCGAAGGCACCCTCGACGAGGTCGAGGACGAATTGTTCCGGTTCGCCCGCTCGTACGAAGCCAGCGACGCTCTCCGTGAGGCCCTCACCGACGAGATGGTCCCCGCCGGCAAGCGCCAGGCGATCGTCGAGGACCTGCTCGGCGGCAAGGCCACGAGCACCACGACCCAACTCGTCTCGATGGTCGTGGGCTCCGGTCGCGGCCGGGACCTGCCTGCGATCATCGACAAGCTGGTGGCGCGAGCCTCGAACTCGAAGAACCTCGAGCTGGCCGAGGTCCGCAGCGCCGTCGCGCTGACCGACGACCAGCAGGATCGTCTGAAGGCCGCGCTCGCGAACGCGACCGGCAAGCAGGTCAACCTCAAGGTGATCGTCGATCCGTCCATCATGGGCGGCATCGTGGCCACCGTGGGCGACACCGTCATCGACGGCAGCGTCCGGACCCGCATCGACCAGTTGAAGAGCCGTCTCTAAAGCGAAGGCGTAGGAGCACCCTGACCATGGCAGAACTCACCATCTCCGCCGCCGACATCGCGTCGGCGCTCAAGAACAATCTCGAGGGCTACGACTCGTCGCTCGAGGCCCGCACCGTCGGCCGCGTCGCCGAGGTCGGCGACGGCATCGCGCGCGTCTCCGGCCTGCCCGACGCCGCGGTGAACGAGCTGCTCGAATTCGAGGACGGCTCGGTCGGCCTCGCGCTCAACCTCGACGAGGAATCGATCGGTGCCGTCGTGCTCGGCGACGTCGACAAGATCGAAGAGGGGCAGACGGTCAAGGCGACCGGACGCATCCTCTCGATTCCCGTCGGTGACGCAATGCTCGGTCGCGTCGTCAACGCGCTCGGGCACCCGATCGACGGCCAGGGCGACATCGTGGGTGGCATCCAGCGTCGCATGGAGGTCCAGGCGCCCGGCATCCTCGGCCGCAAGCCCGTACACGAGCCGCTCCAGACGGGCATCAAGTCGATCGACGCGATGACGCCGATCGGGCGCGGCCAACGCGAGCTGATCATCGGTGACCGCAAGACCGGCAAGACAGCGATCGCCGTGGACACGATCCTGAACCAGAAGGGTCTCGGCGTGAAGTGCATCTACGTCGCGATCGGCCAGAAGGGCTCGACCGTCGCGCAGACCGTCGACACGCTGCGTCAGGCCGGTGCGATGGAGTACACCGTCGTGGTGTCGGCACCCGCCGCTGACTCGGCCCCGTTCAAGTACCTCGCGCCCTACGCCGGTTGTGCGATCGGGCAACACTGGATGGAGAACGGCGAACACGCCCTCGTCGTGTACGACGACCTGTCGAAGCAGGCCGATGCGTATCGCCAGCTGTCGCTGTTGCTGCGCCGTCCGCCGGGTCGCGAGGCCTACCCCGGTGACGTCTTCTACCTGCACAGCCGGCTGCTCGAGCGGGCCGCCAAGCTCTCCGACGAGAACGGCGCCGGATCGCTGACCGCGCTGCCGATCATCGAGACGAAGGCAGGTGACGTGTCGGCGTTCATCCCGACCAACGTCATCTCGATCACGGATGGCCAGGTCTTCTTGCAGGACGCACTCTTCAAGTCGGGCGTGCGCCCCGCCGTCGACGTCGGCATCTCGGTGTCGCGGGTCGGTTCGGCCGCCCAGACCAAAGCGATGAAGGCCGTGGCGGGCACGTTGAAGCTCGACCTCGCGCAGTTCCGCGAGCTCGAGGCGTTCGCCACGTTCGGTTCCGAGCTCGACGCCGTGTCGAAGGCGCAGCTCGAGCGTGGGTATCGCCTCGTCGAGCTGCTCAAGCAGCCCCTCAACAGCCCGATGCCCGTCGAGGAGCAGGTCGTGTCGATCTTCGCGGGAACCAAGGGATATCTCGACGACGTCGACGCGGCCGACGTGGTGCGCTTCGAGCGTGAGCTGCTGGAGTTCATGCGCAGTCGGCACGGCACGATGCTCGCCGACCTGCGCTCGGGTGGTCTCCCCGACGACCTCGCCGACGCGGTGCAGACGTTCAAGGACCAGTTCGTGCGGATCGGCGACGGTGGCCACGCGGTCGATCCGGCCAGTGTCGATGCCGGCGAAATGGGCGACGCGACCTCCAACAAGACGCTCGCGACGGAGTAGGCGACATGGCAGGTGGACAGGAACGCATTCTGAAGGGCCGCATCCGCTCGATGCAGGCCACGAAGAAGATCACGCGCGCCATGGAGCTGATCGCGGGTTCGCGCATCGTCAAGGCCCAACAGCGCGTGCAAGCGGCTGTCCCGTACTCCGAGCAGATCACCGAGGTCGTCAAGGACCTCGCTGCCGCCGGCGCGTCGTCGGACTCACCGTTGCTGACCGGGCGTCCGGAGATCAAGACGACGTGCTACGTCGTGATCACCGCAGACCGAGGTTTGTGCGGCGGTTACAACGCCGGCGTGCAACGGGCCGCCGAGGGAGAGATCAAGGCCGACGTGCTCGCCGGCAAGGGGTACGAGATCATCCCGGTCGGCCGCAAGGCCGAGAGCTACTTCAAGTTCCGCGACTACGAGCTCGGGCAGGTGTTCGCCGGTTTCAGCGATCAGCCGACGTACGACGATGCCAAGGCGATCGGACAGCACGTCGTCGGGCTCTACGCCAGCGGTCACGTCGACAAGGTCGAGCTCGTCTACACCCGCTTCATCACGCCCGGGAGCCAGGAGGTCGTCCTGCGACCACTCGTGCCGCTCTCCCAGGAGACGGTGATGGGCGGGGACGGCAAGGCCGGCTCCGACGACGGCACCGGCTCCGATTACGAGTTCGAGCCCGATCCGGTCACGATCCTCGACACCTTGTTGCCACGCTACGTCGAGGCGCGCGTCTATGCGGCTCTCCTGAACGCAGCCGCATCGGAGCACGCGTTCCGCCAGCGAGCGATGAAGTCGGCAACCGACAACGCCGAGGAACTCATCAAGACGCTGAGCATCACGATGAACCGGGCCCGTCAGGCGTCGATCACCACCGAGATCATGGAGATCGTGGGTGGGGCCGAGGCGCTCGGCTCGGGCAAGGACGCCGACATCCGCATCATCGACCTCGATCTGAACATGGGCTTTGGTCAAACTGGGGCACAGGGCCCGGCATCCGCCGCACCCACGCCCACGTCGACCGTGCGGCACGCCGGCTCGCCCGCGGTCGACACGTCGTCGGAGACGAGTACGACGTCGACCGCCACGATCGAGGCCGATGCCCTCGACGACGGGATCGACGGGATCGGGCCGGTGATCGAGCGAAAACTGCACGAGCTCGGCATCACGACGTTCAAGCAGATCGCGCAGTGGACAGCCGAGGACATCGCACGGGTCGGCGAACAGTTGAACTTCAAGGGTCGCATCGAACGAGAAGACTGGATCGGGCAGGCGAAGGCCGCCCACCTCGCCAAGTACGGCGAGCAACTCTGAGACGAGGAGACACGCACCACCATGACCATGACGGAAGCACCAACCGGCCTCAAGGACGGTCGCGTCGTCGGTATCGCCGGCCCCGTGATCGACGTCGAGTTCCCGCCGAACTCGCTGCCCGAGCTCAACTCGGCGGTGCAGTTCGAGGTCGAGCTCGAGGGCGAGACCATCACCGTGCTCGCCGAGGTCGCCCAGCAGCTCGGCCATGGTCGCGTGCGGGCGGTCTGCCTGAAGCCGACCGATGGTCTCAGGCGTGGCACCCCGGTGAAGAACCTCGGTCACGGCATCCAGGTCCCGGTGGGCGACATCGTGCTCGGCAACGTCTGGAACGTCTGGGGTGACGCACTCGACCACCAGCCCGAGGGACTCGAAGACGCCGAGCGTTGGGACATCCACCGCCCAGCCCCCGACTTCGACGCGCTCGAGCCCTCGGCACGCCTCTTCCCGACCGGTATCAAGGTGATCGACCTGCTCACCCCGTACGTCGCCGGTGGCAAGATCGGACTGTTCGGCGGTGCCGGCGTCGGCAAGACCGTTCTCATCACCGAGATGATCAACCGGGTGGCGTCCCAGCACGGTGGTGTGTCGGTGTTCGCCGGTGTCGGCGAGCGCACCCGTGAGGGTACCGACCTGCGGCTCGAGATGCAGGAGTCGGGGGTGTACGAGAAGGCTGCCCTCGTGTTCGGCCAGATGGACGAGCCGCCCGGCGTGCGCCTGCGTGTCGCGCTTTCCGCGCTCACGATGGCGGAGTACTTCCGCGACGTGCAGGGCCAGGACGTGCTGCTGTTCGTCGACAACATCTTCCGCTTCGTGCAGGCTGGCTCCGAGGTCTCGACGCTGCTCGGACGCATGCCGTCGGCGGTGGGCTATCAGCCCACGTTGGCCGACGAGATGGGTCAGCTGCAGGAGCGCATCACCTCCACTCGCGGCCGATCGATCACATCGCTGCAGGCGGTGTACGTGCCGGCCGACGACTACACCGACCCGGCGCCGTTCACCACGTTCACCCACCTCGACGCCACCACCGAACTGTCCCGCCAGGTCGCAGCGCTCGGCATCTACCCGGCGGTCGACCCGCTCGCATCGACGTCGACGATCCTGTCGCCCGAGGTCGTCGGCGATCACCACTACAACGTGGCCCGGCGTGTGCAGGAGAACCTCCAGCGGTACAAGGAGCTCCAGGACATCATCGCGATCCTCGGACTCGACGAGCTGTCCGACGAGGACCGCCTGACCGTGAACCGCGCCCGCAAGATCCAGCGTTTCCTGTCGCAGCCGTTCTTCGTCGCCAAGGTGTTCACCGGCCTCGACGGTGAATTCGTCCCGGTCGAGGAGACCGTCGAGAGCTTCGACGCGATCCTCAAGGGTGAGCTCGACGATGTGCCCGAGCAGGCCTTCTTGAACGTCGGCGGTGTCGAGCAGGTACTGGCGAAGGCGAAGGCGCTCAAGGAGAGCTGACGATCTCGATGGAGTCGGCCGACCTCCGCTCCGCCTCGGGTTGCGCCCCTTCGTGCGCCACGTCGGTGGCGGTTCCTCGGTGCTCGTGTGAAAGGACAATGACATGGCCAATCTGATGAGTGTCGAAGTGGTCTCACCGGAGAAGGTGCTGTACTCGGGCGAGGCGACGATGGTCGTCACCCGGACGCTCGGCGGCGGCGAGATCGCGTTCCAGCCGGGCCACGCAGCGTTCCTCGGCGCGCTGCAGGAGTGCCACACCAGGGTGTACCTCGAGGACGGCAGGGTCGAGGACATCGCCGTCCACGGCGGGTTCGTCGAGGTGAGCAACAACAAGGTGTCGATCCTGTCCGATGCTGCCGAGCTCGGTGCCAACATCGACGTCGAGCGGGCTCGCGCGGCGAAGGAGCGCGCCGAAGAGCGTCTGCGTCACGAGCACGACGCCGAGGCGGTGAGCGCACTGGGTCGTGCCCACGCCCGCCTCAACGCCGCTGGCGTCTCGGTCTGACCCGTCGGCCGGCGCCCGTCACCCGAGCCGGTGTCGCGGCTGGTGTCGCAGCTGGTGTCGCAGGCGGCCTCGTCGTTGCCACGTTCGCTCTCGACGATTCCCGATCGCGACGCGGGAGCGTCGTGCCGGGCGGCGGTAGCGTCGGATCCATGTCCGTCCTGATGCCCGCCCGCCTCATCGATGATTCGAGCGACGTCACGAGGGCCGCGTCGTGAGCGGCTACCCGTTCGCTTCGGCGCTGGTGACCGGTGCGTCGTCGGGCATCGGCGAGGTGATGGCGCGCGAACTCGCAGGCGCAGGCGTGCCGACCGTCGCGGTCGCTCGACGCCGCGATCGCCTCGAGCGGCTCGCCCACGACGTCGACGGCATCGAGGTGGTCGTGGCGGATCTGTTGACCGAGGTCGGCCGGCAGGCCGTGTGCGAACGGATCGCCGACCCGGATCGACCGATCGACCTCGTGGTCAACAACGCCGGCTTCGGCTCGAACGGCACGTTCCACCAGCTCGACCCCGATCGGCTCGCCGACGAGGTGGAGCTCAACGTCGCCGCCCTCACCCGGCTGAGCCACGCCGCGCTGGAGGCGATGGTGCCACGCGGTCGCGGGTGGCTCCTCAACGTGTCGAGCGTCGCCAGCTTCCAGCCGGCACCTCAACTCGCCGTGTACGCAGCGACGAAGGCGTACGTCACGAGCCTCACCGAGAGCCTCCACGAGGAGGTCAACGGTCGAGGGGTCCACGTCACCGCGCTGTGCCCCGGGTTGACCAGGACCGAGTTCCAGCGGGTGAGCAACACCGAGCAGTACGCTGACGAGTTCCCCGGCTTCTTGTGGACCAGCCCCGATCAGGTCGTCCGCACCGGGCTGGCCGATGTCGTCTCGAACAAGGCACTGTCGATACCCGGTCTTCAGTACAAGGCACTGACCGCAGCCGCCAACGTGACGCCGCGCTGGTTACGTCGCCGTGTGTCCGCGCTCGTCCAGCGCGAGTGACCGAGCCGGATACGGGTGTCACTCCGCAGCGGCCGGCTGCATCACTGAGAAGCTTGCGCCTTGCGGATCGTGCGCCACGGCCATCTGCCCGACGCCGGGAACCTCGAACGGCTCCCGGCCGATCATCCCGCCGTGCTCGGCCACAGCAGCAGTCGTCGCTGCGATGTCGGCGGTGGCGAAGTAGACCATCCAGTGGTTCGGCACCATCTCGGGGACCTCGGCGGGCATGGCCATCATGCCGGCCCAGCCGCCGTACTCACCGCCCTGTACGACATGGTAGGTGCCCATCGGGCCCATGTCCTGACCGATGATCTCCCACCCGAACACGGCCGGATAGAACGCCAGCGCGGCATCGATGTCGCGCGTCATCAACTCGTTCCAGCTCATCGTGCCGGGTTCGTTGCAGACGTCGGCCCCGATGTGCTCACCCGCCTTCCAGAGCGAGATCGCGGCCCCGGCCGGATCCGCGATGATCGCCATCTGTCCGGCCGCCATCACCTGCATCGGGGGCATCATGACGGAGCCACCGGTGCCCGAGACCTTGGCGACGGTCGCCGCGAGATCGTCCACCGACACGTAGGTGTTCCACATGGCGGGCATGCCTTCGATGCCCGGTTGCTGGCCACCGAGACCTGCCACGGTCCTGCCGTCGAGGGTGAACATCACGTAGATGCGGTTGCCGTCGCCGTCGAGTTGATCGGCCCCATCCCACCCGAAGACGCCCGAGTAGAACTTCTTCGACGCGTCGACATCGGGACTCATCAGGTCGGTCCAACACGGGCATCCGTGGTCATAGGACGTGAACCTAGGCATGGCGACCCTCCAGTCATGCGACACCGTCCGAGCGTCGCGCTCGCTGATGACACTGCCCGGGCCCGACCACTCCTGTCAACGCCCACCGTCACATTCGGGGTCAGACCCCGAATGTGACGCCGAACGCAACGCGTACGATCCTCGGGTGGCCGACGACGTGATCCTGACCGACGGAGCGACGGATCTGGCGAACGTGACGATCCACCGCGCTCGCATTGCGCTGACCACTGTGCCGCGGCGTTCGCCGGCCGAGGCGATCCCGGGGCGCAACCGCGGGCCGGGCGGATGAACACCTCACGCCTGAGGGTGGTCGAGGGCGACATCACGACGCTGGATGTCGATGCCATCGTCAACGCAGCGAACTCGTCGTTGCTGGGTGGCGGCGGCGTCGACGGTGCGATCCATCGGGCAGCCGGACCGGCGCTGCTCGCCGAGTGTCGTGCGCTGGGAGGATGCGCCACGGGCGACGCCAAGGTGACCGGCGGTCATCGTGTGCCCGCTCGCTGGGTGATCCACACGGTCGGGCCCGTGTGGCGAGGCGGTGACCACGGCGAACCCGAGCTGCTGGCGAGCTGCTATCGCCGCAGCTTGGAGGAGGCCGAGCGAGTCGGCGCCACGTCGGTGGCGTTCCCGGCCATCAGTACCGGTGTGTACGGCTATCCGACCGTGTCCGCCGCAGCGGTCGCGGTGTCGACGGTGAGAGCGTGGATCGCAGGCCATCGCCGACCCGAAACCGTGGTGTTCTGCACCTACGGTGTCGAGTCCACGCGCGCGATCGAAGCAGCCATCGCGGTCGCCGGCGCCACCGATGACAGCTGACGGTCAGCGCGGTCTGGCCGATCAGGTGTAGTCGATCGCGCTGAACTCCTGGAGCTTGCGCACCTGGTGCCGAGCGTCGATGAGACGAACCGTTCCGCTGCGCGACCGCATGACGAGGCTCTGCGTCCGAGCCCCACGCGAATCGAACCGCACCCCGCGCAGGAGCTGGCCGTCGGTCAGCCCGGTCGCGGCGAAGAAGCAGTTGTCTCCCCGGATCAGGTCGTCCTGGGTGAGCACACGATCGAGGTCGTAGCCGGCGTCCAGCACGGCCGCACGTTCGTCGTCGGACTGTGGACTCAGGCGGGCCTGCATCTCGCCCCCCATGCTCTTCATCGCAGCGGCCGAGATCACGCCTTCTGGTGTGCCACCGATGCCGAACAGCACGTCGACGCCCGCGTCGGGCCAGGCGGTTGCGATCGAGCCGTACACGTCGCCGTCGCGGATCAGGCGGATCCGGGCGCCGCTGGCCCGGACTTCCTCGATCAGCTCTGCGTGCCGAGGACGATCGAGGAGCACGGCGGTCAGGTCGCGCACGCTCTCCTGCTTCGACTTCGCGATCCAACGGAGGTTCTGGGTCGCCGAGGCCGTGATGTCGATCGCGCCGACGGACTCGGGTCCGACCGCGATCTTCTCCATGTAGAACGACGGTCCCGGATCGAACATCGATCCCCGCTCGCCGACGGCGATGACGGACAACGCGTTGTTCAGCCCGTTGGCGGTGAGCGTGGTGCCATCGATCGGGTCGACGGCCACATCGACGTGCGGATCGCTGCCGTCGCCGACCTCCTCACCGTTGAACAGCATCGGGGCTTCGTCCTTCTCGCCCTCGCCGATGACCACGACGCCGGCCATCTGGACGCTCGACAGGCTCAGACGCATCGCATCGACCGCGGCCGCGTCCGCTCCCTCCTTGTTGCCTCGCCCGACCCAGCGCGCAGAAGCGAGCGCCGCCGACTCGGTGACCCGCACGAGCTCCATGGCGAGGTTGCGGTCGGGACGCTGGGCGGCCGGACTGGGCATGTGGGCAACCGTAGTTGGCCCGGTCGGGACCCACGGCATTCCGGGCAGCCGAAGGGGCACGGGCAGCATGCCCTAGCCTGAGGTCATGTCCACGGGGCGCGCCGTCTACGAGCCGTCGGGTCTCACCTCGTGCGAGGTCGAGTTCGCCGCCGATTGCGCCGGGTTCGACCTCGACGCCGTCGCCGAGCTCCGTCGTGCCGGGTACGAACGTCTCGACCTCGACGATCAGGTGTATCTCGACTACACGGGCGGCGGGTTGCACGCCTCGTGTCAGATCGACGCCCACGCCGAGTTGCTGCGCACACGCGTGCTCGGCAACCCGCACTCCAACAACCCGACATCGCTCGCCATGACCGAGCTGGTGGAGAGTGCACGCCGGTACGTGTGCGACTTCTTCGGTGCACCGCACGATGAGTACCTCTGCGTCTTCACGCCGAATGCGAGCGGCGCGCTGCGACTGGTCGGGGAGTCGTATCGCTTCGCTCCGGACGGTCGCTTCGCGCTCACGTTCGACAACCACAACTCCGTCAACGGAATCCGGGAGTTCGCCCGGGCGAAGGGGGCGCAGGTCGACTACGTGCCGGTCGTCAGACCGGAGCTCCGGCTCGACCGCACCGCCATGTCGGCGACGCTTGCGTCGGCCGTTCCCGGAACGGCGAACCTGCTCGCGTTCCCGGCACAATCGAATTTCTCGGGTGTGCAACATCCTCTCGATCTCATCGGGGAGGCGCACGCCGCCGGATGGGACGTGTTGCTCGATGCGGCCGCGTTCGCGCCGACCAATCGCCTCGACGTCCGCCGTGCCCGTCCCGATTTCGTCGCGCTGTCCTTCTACAAGATCTTCGGGTTCCCGACGGGCATCGGGTGCCTGCTCGTGCGGCGCGACCGGCTCCACCGCCTGCATCGCCCCTGGTTCGCCGGCGGCACCATCACGATCGCATCCGTCCAGGGGGCCGGCCACTACCTCCACGACAACGAGGCAGGGTTCGAGGACGGCACGGTCGACTACCTCAACATCCCGGCCGTCGAGACCGGCCTCCGTCACGTCGCAGGCGTCGGCCTCGACACCATCCACGACCGCGTGATGTGCCTCACCGGCTGGTTGCTCGACGCGCTCGGCGCGCTGCGGCATGCGAACGGCCGACGGCTCGTCGAGATCTTCGGACCTTGCGACCTCGAGGCACGCGGCGGCACGGTCACCTTCGTCATGCACGACACCGACGGCCGAGCGATCGACGACCGCCGCGTCGAGGAACTGGCGAACCGGGTGAACATCTCCCTACGAACTGGTTGCTTCTGCAATCCGGGCGCCGGCGAGATCGCACACGGTCTCACCCCCGACGACATGAGCGGCTTCTTCGGTCGCGACGAACCGGTGTCGTTCCTCGAGCTCCGTGACGAGATGCTCGCCACCCAGGGTCGATTGGTCGCGGCGATCCGGATCTCGGTCGGGATCGCGACCAACTTCACCGATGTCTACCGCTTCCTCTGCTTCCTGCAGGGCTTCCTCGATCGAACCGTCGACGACATCGGTCGCGTCGAGTTCGTGTCCGACAACTGCCGCATCGTCCGCGATTCGGCGTGAATGCACACGACGTCCCGTGGCCGATCCCACGGGACGTCGTGAGCGTCCTGGTCGGTCGTCGCCTAGCGATCCGGGCCCGCTCGCTCGCGCCGACGTTGGTGTCGGAGCTCGCGACGCAGCCGGCTGTTGCCGGCGGCCCGCCGCAACGCCTCGTGGCGTTCGGCGATGTACTGACGCTGGAAATGAGGATCCGCTTCCGGATACATGGTGATGCCCTTCTGTTGGTGTTTGGTCTGATTGGTGGTGCTCGGTGTGTGCGGTGGTGGGCTCGGACCCTGGGCCCGCCGAGACGCCGCAGGTCACGGGAGACCGATGGCACTTCGACGTCGGGCGCGGGGCCGATCGGCTCGAAGCGACGCCCCGGAGTTCGACGGTGCCCCGGCCGGTCGCCGCGTCGCAGTGAAGTGGCGTGAACGGAGCCGAACGGCCGTCAGGGCGACGCGGGGCGGGTCAGAAGGTCGCGATGCACGACGTCGCGGCGATCCACGTCGCCGCGCCCGACTGTGAGACACCGAGGGGCCGATGCGACGAGGCGTCACGTGCGATCGTGGCGCACGTCTGACGGTTCGGGTTCTGCAGCATCGGTTCCTCCTCTCCTCCGTGTCGGACGACCACACGATGCCGCACTCGGACCGCGTCGTGCAAGCGGGTTTCGCGTCCGGGGGTTCGACGTACCCTGAGCCGTGATGAGGATCAGCGTCGAGATGTGTCTGGCGGGGCGCGAGCTCACCGAACCGCGCCCATCCCCGAACGGCAAGTCGGTGGCCTTCGTCGCGCGTTGGGGGACATCGTGTGCCCTGGTGACCGTGCCGGCTACCGGGGGTCCGGAGCGCATCGTGACCAGCGAACCGTCGCCGGCACCCGGTCGCGGTCTCGGTGGTGGCTGCTACGACTGGCTTCCCGACGGATCGGCGGTCGTCTTCGCCGCCGCCGACGGCGATCTCTGGTTGCAGCCGATCCTCGGCGGCCCGGCGCGCCGGGTCAGTGAGGTCGGTGACGAACGTCGTGCGGCCGCTCCGGCGGTGTCACGCGACGGTGCACGGGTCGCCGCGACGGTCAACGAGGCGGAGGTGTGGGAGTGGACGCTCGACGGGAGCTCCACACCCCGGCGACTGGACGACGGGTCGGCCGACTTCGTGTTCGATCCGAGCCCGATGGCCGCCGCCGAACCCTTCAGCTGGATCTGGCAGGCCTGGAACGTGCCGGACATGCCATGGGATCGGTCGCGGGCGCAGTTCGTCGCGTCCGACGGGAGCGGCCGCCGGATCGTGGGCGAGTACGTACCCGAGGCGAGCATCCAGCAACTCCGCCACCATCCCGACGGGCGCGGGCTGTGCGTTCGCGACGACACCGGCTGGCTCAACGTCTGGCTCGGTGACGAACCGCTCGTCGATGAGCCCTTCGAACATGCCGGGCCAACGTGGGGCCCCGGTCAGCGTTCGTATGCGCTCTCGCCCGATGGCCGTCGGCTCGCCTTCACACGCAACGAAGCCGGCTTCGGGCGGCTCTGCGTCGTCGACCTGGACTCGCGGCAGGTCGAGAACGTGGCGCGCGGCGTACACGGACAGCTCGGGTGGGTGGGTGATCGGCTGGTCGCGCTGCGGACAGGTGCGCGAACGCCGACCCAGATCGTGAGCTACGACACGGACGACTGGAACCGCTCGGTGCTCGCGATCGGCCCCGTCGCCGGGTGGGAGCAGGCGGGTCTGCCCGAGCCCGAGGCCCTGGAGATCGACCACGAGGGTGCGGTCCTCCACGCTCGGCGCTACGTGGCCGGACAGGGTCGGACGTTGTGCTGGGTCCACGGCGGACCGACCGATCAGTGGCAGGTGGAGTTCATGCCGCGTATCGCCTACTGGTGGTCGCGGGGATGGGACGTACTCGTCCCGGATCCGCAGGGTTCGACGGGGCACGGACGTGCCTACCAGCAAGCGTTGCAGGGCGAGTGGGGTCGGCTCGATGTCGCCGACACCGCCACCGTGATCCGAGCCTCCCACGACCGTGCCTGGAGCACGCCGGCGCGGACGGCGCTGATCGGCAGCTCCTCGGGGGGACTCACCGTGCTCGGTGTGCTCGCACGACACCGTGGTCTGGCGGCGTGCGGCGTCGCGCTCTATCCGGTGGCCGATCTCGCGGTCCTCGCCGACGCGAGCCACCGGTTCGAGGCCCACTACACGATCGGTCTGGTCGGCCCGCTCGACGACGTGGCGACGTACCGCGAACGATCGCCCGTGTCGTACGCCCACCACATCGACGTTCCGCTGCTGGTCATGCACGGCGACGAGGATCCCGTGGTGCCGCTCGCCTCGACACTCGAGCTCGTGGAACGGATGCGCGCCGCCGGGCGCGACGTCGAGTTGGTCGTGATGCCGGGGGAGGGGCACGGCTTCCGAGATCCGGCCAACCGGCGGGCCGACTTCGAACGCACCGGCGAGTTCCTGCGACGCGTCATCGGTGAGCGCGACGGATAGCGTCATCGTCCATGCCCTTCGTGAACAAGTCAGGTGGTGACGACGAGGAGGAATCGACCGACGTCGCAGCCGGCGCTCCACCGGCGTTCGACTTCGACTTCGATCCCAACGATCCCGATCAGACGAAGGTCCACTACAACCTCACCGGGTGGAATTTCGACCAGCGCGCCGAGCTCGCCGAGACGCTCGCCGAACGTGGTGTCCCGCACGTCTGGGAGGGCGACGAGCTGGTCGTGCCCGAGGAGATCGAGGGGCCGATCGATGCCTTGTTCGACGAGTTGGAGGCCGAGATCGGCCCGTTCCCCGTTCCGTTGCTCGACGGCGATGCATCGACGGAGTTCGGGCTCGACGAGTGGCCGATCGCCGACCTCGACACCCTGAAGGAGTCACTCGTCGAGGCCGAGATCCCGCATTCGTGGGAGGGACGGACCCTGCTCGTCGCCCAAGATGCCGAGCACGTCGTCGACGACCTTCTCGATGCGATCGAAGCGGGGGAGGTCGCCTCGCTCGACGAGGAGGCCGAGGCCCCCGACGGCGCACTGCACGCTCTCTATGTCGCCGCCGATCGGCTGGCCCGCGACGCCACTCACGCCCCGAGCCGCACCACCGTCCTCGAACTGGTGCCGAAGTTGTCGCCGACCGCACCGCCGTTCGGTCTCGCAGTGCGAACGTGGGCCACGATCGTCGAACGCGCCGCGGCCCTGCTGCGGCGGTTCGAGGCGGGGGCGGAACCCGACGCGCTGTCGGAGGCCGCTGACGAGTTGCGTATCGCCTGTCGCCCCTGGGTCTGAACATCCATGTTGGCAGCCGCGATGCGCGCCGGCCGGCTGTCGCCCGACTCCGAGCAGCGCTGACCAGCTGCATCCGAGCGCCGGTACTCTCGTCGTCATGCTGCTGGCCGAGCTCGAGGTCTTCCACACGCGGCCCGCCGTGCCCACGCGACGCATCGCCCTCGGACATCTCGTGCTCCCGGTCGATCCACCACCCGGATTCGGTGGCCTCCTCCTCGGCGCCGTCGTGGCCAACCACATCGCAGGGGTCGACGACGAGCTCCAGGGTGGGGTCGCACGGCTGATCCACGAGGTCGAGCGCGGCGATCGGATCGTCCAGCCCCGCCTTCGGCACCGGTTCCAGGTCGATCGTCACGGCCTGTCGCACAGCCGTCATCGGATGATCGGCGAGGACGACGACATCGAGTTCGACTTCGGGACCCGCGGCAGCGATCTCGCTCAGGTGCTCGGCGCCATCTACGCCGTGGAGCGCCTCGACCAGACGAGTCGTCGCATCATCGCACCGGTCCTGCAGAAGGCGTTGCGTTGGCGTGGCCCCATCGGCCCGGCGCTGATCGCCCACCTCGCCGGTGCGCAATCGACAGCGTTGTCGGCACTCGCCGACCCCAAGGCGTGGGCGCTCGAGATGCTCGGCTTCCCGGCGGGTGTGGATCGCCCGTCCAAGCGCGAGGTCGCACGCCAGTTCCGCCAGCGAATGCGCGACGTCCATCCCGACCACGGTGGCGCTGCCACCGACGCGAGCAAGGCGATCCTCGACCTCAACGAGGCGCGCCGCATCCTGACCGGCGCCGTCGTCCCGTGACCGTTCTGCTGTATCCCGGTGCGGGTTCCGATTCGTCTCATTCCTCGCTCGTCGCCATCGAGCGCTGGATCGCTCCACATCGCTGCATCCGCGCCGACTTCCCCTACCGGCGTGAGGGTCGCAAGGCCCCTGATCGTGCACCCAAGCTGCTCGCCGCGATCCGCGAGGAGCTCGATCGGCTGCCGCCCGACGAGCCACTGGTGATGGGCGGTCGATCGATGGGTGGCCGGATGTGCTCGATGATCGCCGCCGGGGTCGATGGGTTGCCTGCGCCGGAACAGCTCCGTGGGTTGGTGCTCGTGTCGTATCCGCTCCACCCACCGGGCAAGGCCGACCGCCTCCGCGTCGAACACCTCCCGGCCGTTCGGGTGCCCACGCTGTTCATCTCGGGCACGAGGGACACGTTCGGGACCCCCGACGAGATCACGAGGTGGACGGCGACGATGCCGAAGCGGGCCAGGGTCACGCACCTGTTCGTCGAGGGCAGAGGTCACGACCTCAAAGGCGCCGACCACACCATCGCCGGCGCGATCAGGGATTTCCTCGACCGCGTCGGGATGTGATCGCCGAGTCCTCCGGGTTGAGGTCCTCGAGCTCCTTGTGGGCGGTCTCTGGGAACCTCGTCAGGACCATGAACACGACCACGAACTGAGCCAGCGCGACGAGTCCGATCACCTGACCGTACGACTGGCCGCGATCGAGCAGCTGACCGACCAGCAACAACCCGCCGATCCCGCCGAGCAGCGCCGATGCCGTCAGCATGCCCGCGGCCCGGCCACGGTTGCCGGTGGGGAACAGCTCGGCGCGGTACACCGCCAGCGCAGGGAAGGCGATCCCGCCCACGAATCCGCCCCCGAACGCCGAGAACCACATCGGTGCGCCGCCGACCAGGAACGAGACGAGCACGAGGATCGTCGCCAGCGGGATGGCGACGGCGATCAGCCCGCGCCGGCCCTTGACGTCGGCGACGCGACCGCCGATGATCAGCCCGATCGCTGCCGGCGTCGCCGTCGTCAACGTGAACAGCGAGATCATGCCGGCGTCGAAACCACGCACCTCCCGGAGGTAGCGGTTCTGGAAGAAGCTGGCGGGCGCGACGAAGAAGTTGGCGCACACTGCGACCGTCGCGAGAATCGCGAAGCGCCGCCGATCGAGCGGGGGAGCGACCACGTGGGGGCGCTCGAATCGCTCGGTCTCGGGCAGGCGACGCACGATGTCGACGGCGACGATCAGCCAGATCAGGGTCACCAGGTACACGAAGCGCCATCCGCTCTCGCCGAGGTCGGCGAGGGGGAGCGCCATGACGGCGATGCCCGCGCCGAGCCCGCTCGCCATGGCCATGATGCTGACGGCGTAGGCCCGGCTGTTGCGCGGCATCTCCTCGGCGACCACCACGGCGATCAGGAAGTCGAGCGCCAGTCCGAGCGGACGGCCGATCGCCTGGGTGACCACCAGGATCTCGAAGCTGGGCGCGAACGCGCCCAGTGCACATGTGATCGGGGCGGCCCACGCGACGATCCGCATCACCCGTTGACGTCCGAGGCGGTCGGCGAGCGCCGCCAGCGGGAGCGCGATCACGATCCCGGCGCGCACGATCGCCCCCGCGAACCCGAACCCCCGATCGCCGATGCCGAAGTCATCGGCGGCGAACTGCGCGGTCTGCGTGAAGAGGGTGTTCGTGAACGCCGACGACATCGACGCGGCTGCGAGCAGGCCGAGCACCAGGGCCTGTCGGGGCGTGATCTGATCGGGCGGCGCCCACCACGGGGTCGTGTGGGGTCGATGGCGGATCGGGTCGTAGCCGCGACGGGCGAGCACGGCACGGACGGGTAAGGCGAACAGCCAGCCGAACCACGGGATGACGAGGCGATACGTCGTTCGCTCGGTGAGGTTGCGACCGTCGGTGCTCAGGACCCGCACGTACTGGTCGAACGGCCCGCCGAACTGCCGGAACGTGTCGGGATCGATCCGCTCCTCGGCGACCAGATCGTCGCGCGGGTGATCGATGTGTTGGCGGACCGCCGGTTCGTCGGGCCAGACGCGGGTGATCGTCCGACCTGCTCCGAGCACGCCGCAGAGCCTACGAGTCGAGCGGTGGCTGCGACACCACGAGCCGCAACGGGTCGTTCGGCCGGCGGCGGCATACTGGCACGGTGACGTCCGATCCCGCTCCGGCGACCGAGTGCCGCATCAGGGTGCGCAACTCCGGTCGCCTGCACGGCGAGGTGCTGGTCCCGGGCGCCAAGAACTCGGTGCTGAAGCTGATGGCCGCGAGCGTGCTCGCCGACGGCATCTTCGAGTTGACGAACGTGCCCGGCATCGTCGACGTCGCGATCATGGCCGACCTGCTCGCCGCGATCGGGCTGCGGGTAACGCTGCACGATCCGGGCATCGTCGTGATCGAGAACGTCGGCGACCTGACCCCGGTCGCCCCTTGGGAGCTCGCAGAGCGAATCCGCGCATCGATCAACGTGCTGGGTCCGCTCCTCACCCGCTGCGGATACGTCCGGTTGGCGATGCCGGGCGGCGACGACTTCGGGTCGCGGCCGATCGACATGCACGTCGCCGGTCTCGAGCGGATGGGCGCCACGTTCCGGTTCGGTGACGGGTTCGTCGAGGCATCGGCCGAGCGGCTCCACGGTGCCGATGTCACGTTCGAGTTCCCGAGCGTCGGCGCCACCGAGAACCTCGTGACGGCGGCCGTCCTGGCCGATGGCGTCACGACGATCGACAACGCAGCACGTGAGCCGGAGATCATCGACCTGTGCGAGTTCCTCCTTTCGATGGGCGCCCAGATCGAAGGTGTCGGCACGTCACGTCTGCGGGTCACCGGCGTCGAGCGCGGCGCGCTGTCAGCGTGCGACCACGAGACGGTTCCGGATCGCATCCAGGCCGCGACCTACATCGCGGCGTGTGCGGTCGCCGGTGGCGAACTCGATTTGCTGAACGCCAAGCCGGAGCACATGCAGATGGTGCTCACACGATTCAACGACATGGGTCTCGAGTTCGGTGCGCTGCCGTACGGGCTCCAGGTGCGCGCCCCCGATCGAATGCGCTCGACCGACATCGCCACGCTCCCGTATCCGGGCATCGCGACCGACTACAAACCGCTGATCATCACGATGTTGTCGGTGGCCGAGGGTGTCGGGATCGTCACCGAGAACCTCTATCCAGGCCGCTTCCGGTATGTCGAGGAGCTCCAACGGCTGGGTGCAGACATCCGCACCGACGGCCACCACGCCGTCGTTCGCGGCGTGCCACGGCTCAGGGGCACCGCGGTCACCTCCCACGACATCCGGGCCGGGGCGGCCATGGTCGTCGCCGGGCTGGCGGCGGAGGGGACGACGACGATCAGCGGTGTACATCACATCGATCGTGGCTACGACGATCTGGTGGGTCGCCTGCGGACCGTTGGCGCCGACATCGAACGCATCGGCTGATCGCTCAGCCGGCCGTGCCCGGCGCGCCGTCGTCGCCGGCCGGCTCGGCATCGGACCCGCGTCCGTCACCCGGTTGCTGTTGGTGTTCCTGCTCGTGCTCGTGCAGATCGACGCGCCGTTTGGCGATCGCGAGCACGGCGACGATGATGGCGATCGGTGCACCGACGAGCAGGACCTCATCCCAGCCACCCTGGTGGGCGAGTGCCGCGCCGAGGGTGGCGATGTGTGCCATGGGTCGGCAGCGTACGGCATTCGCTGATTGAATGGTCCGTGCCATGCGTGCCCAAGTCGAAGCCTGCATCGAAGTGATCCGTCCGGCCCTCCAGGCCGACCACGGCGACATCGAACTCGTCGATGTCGACGAGTCGACCGGTGTCGTGTCGGTCCGCCTCGTCGGCGCATGCGGGACGTGTCCGGTGTCGACGCAGACGCTCAAGGGCGGGATCGAGCGGATCATGCGAGATCGCGTCGACGGGGTCACCGAGGTCGTGAACATCGCCGAGGCCGAAGCGGCCATCGACGCGGCCGTCTGAGAGCAGGTCCGGCCTTGGCTCGCTCGAACGATCCTGACGAACTGTTCGCGTCCGCGCGCGCCGGAGATCGTGGCTCGATCGCCCGGTTGCTCTCGATGATCGAGCGGGGTGGGGCCCTGGGGCGGGCCGTCGGTCGTTTGGCCTACCCCGAGAGCGGCCAGGCGTACACCGTCGGCATGACGGGAGCGCCCGGTGCCGGCAAGAGCACCCTCACGAGCGCGACGATCGCACACCTCCGATCGCTCGATCTCGAGGTCGCGGTCCTCGCGATCGATCCCTCCTCGCCGTTCACGGGTGGCGCGATCCTGGGTGACCGGGTCCGCATGCAGGATCACGCCACCGACCCCGGCGTGTTCATCCGGTCGATGGCGACACGTGGCCACCTCGGCGGACTGGCGCTCGCGACTCCCGAGGCGGTGCGGCTGCTCGACGCCGTCGGTCGCCGCTGGGTGCTCGTCGAGACGGTCGGGGTCGGACAGGTCGAGGTTGAGATCGCCGGCAAGGCCGACACCACCGTGGTGGTGGTGAATCCCGGTTGGGGCGACAGCGTGCAGGCCAACAAGGCCGGCCTGATGGAGATCGCCGATGTCTTCGTGATCAACAAGGCCGATCGAAACGGGGTCGAGCAGACCCGTCGTGACCTCGAGCAGATGCTCGACCTCTCTGATCTGCCACACGATGCGTGGCGACCGCCGATCGTGCCCACGGTGGCCTCCAGCAGCCAGGGGGTCGTGGCACTGTGGGACGCCGTGATGGCGCACCGTGCGTTCGCGATCGACAGCGGCGAGTTGGAGCGTCGTCGATCGTTCCGGTCGAGTGAGGAGCTCCGTGAGATCGTCGGCAATCGTCTGCGCGAACGAGCCCGCGAGATCTGTACGGGCGACCGGTGGGACGAACTGACAGACGCTGTCGTGCGCCAGCGGATCGATCCCTGGACGGCCGCCGACGAGATGCTCGCCGGCGTCGAAGCCTGACCCCCACATATCGGTGGGAGTGTTCCCTTCCTGGGTGTGAGGGGACCCCATGCGTGCATGGAACGATCGTTCGAGATGGCCGACCATGACGGGTGTCCTGCCGTGCGAGGCCGCACGGTCGCGCGGCCTCGACTGGGAGCGAGAAGAACGCCTTGTCCGAGCCGGCATCCTCGACCGTCCGGCTGCCGGTGTGACTCGGGCGACGGCGGCACCGGAGACCTGGCGGCAGCGCGTGCGGATCGTGGCGCTCGCACCCGGCGACGGGGTGATCTCGCACGGAGCGGCGGCCCGGCTGCACCGGCTGGATGGCTTCGGTCGATACGACGCGGTCGACGCGTTGTGCCGGAGGGGCTGGTGGCCCGACTGTCCACCCGACACGATCACTCATTTCACGCGCCGCCTCGCCGATCGGCAGCAAGATGTGGAGCTGGTCCACGGGATCCGAACGCTGACCGTCCCGGCGACGCTCACGCTCCTGGCGCCCAGCGCGGGGCTGGGAGCGACGGCCCAAGGATTCCGCACTCCGCGGCGGCCACCCGATCGACGACCTCCGGTCGGTCGCGACGCGATGGTGCAGACGTGGTCGACCGGGACCACGCACTCTGCTCATGTTGCTCGACGAACGTGAGGGCAAGACGATCCCGGCGAGTTGGTTCCAGCGCATCGCGAAGCGCGTGCTCGAACGGCATGGCGTTCGCCTGCGCGACGAGTTCGGGGTGCGGTCCGACGCGGTGGTGCTGCTCGCTCGGCTCGATCTCGCCGAGCCGAACCCGCGCATCGGGATCGAATGTCAGAGTTGGCGATGGCACGCGACTTGGGACGCGCAGCTCCACGATGCCCGCCGGAAAGGCATGCTCGGCCGGGTGGGCCGGGAGATCATCGATGTCTGGTGGCGGGATCTGTCCCACCCCGACCGCGTGTTCGCCGAAGTCGAGCACCTCATCCTCCGCCGCCACCCCGATCTGTCTGCATGGAACCGTTCATGTCCCGATTCCACGCAGACAGAACGGAGGGAACAAGATGGAAGGATGAGCAAATCCGTGGTGCTGCTGGAACGCCGTGACGACGGGGTCGCCGTCGTCACCCTGAACAACGGGAAGGTGAACGCCCTCTCGGGCGCCGTCGTTGCTGCCCTTCACGAGATCGCCGACGATCTGACCGCCAACCCGCCGGGGGCCGTCGTGGTGACCGGCGGCGACAAGATCTTCGCTGCCGGCGCCGACATCTCCGAGTTCGGAGGGCCTGACGAGGCGCGCGGCATCACCGATCGGATCCACGCCTCCCTCGATGCCGTAGCGGCGATCCCGCGGTTCGTCATCGCCGCCGTGTCCGGCTACGCCCTGGGCGGCGGCTGTGAGCTCGCCCTGGCGTGCGACTACCGCATCGCCGGTGATCGGGCGGTCTTCGGTCAGCCCGAGATCCTGCTCGGGACGATCCCGGGTGGAGGTGGGACACAACGGCTCGCTCGCCAGGTCGGTGCGAGCCGGGCCAAGGAGATCTCGATCACCGGCCGCCAGGTGAAGGCCGACGAAGCGTTCCGGATCGGGCTCGCCGACGAGGTCGTCGCCGGCGAGGCGCTCCACGATCGCGCGCTCGGTCTGGCGGCCGAGTGCGCCAACGGCGCGGTGCTGTCGCAAGCACTCGCCAAACAGGCGATCGATCGTGGTCTGTCGACATCGCTCGCCGACGGACTTCGGATCGAGCGCGATCTGTTCGTCGAGTCGTTCCGCACCAACGACAGCCAGATCGGCGTGAAGAGCTTCCTCGAGCACGGACCCGGCAAGGCCGACTTCACCGGCACCTGAGCTCGGGAGCCTCACCCGGCTCAGGAGGCCGTCAGCGCCTCGTCGTAGACCGTCAGCGTGCGTGCGGCGATGGCGTCCCACGAGTAGCTCGCTTCGAGGAGCTGTTGGCCCCTACGAACGAGCTCGTCGGCGAGGTGCGCATCCGTCAGCAGCCGTTCGATGCAGTCGGCCAACTCCTCGGCGTTCCCGGGTTCGAAGAGGAGCGCCGACCCGGTGCCGCCGACCAGCTCGGCCAGCCCGCCGGTGTCGGCGACGATGAGCGGCGCGCCGCCGGCCAGCGCCTCCAGCGCGACCACGCCGAACGGTTCGTACAGCGACGGGATCACGACACATCCGGCCCGGTGGATCGCAGCGCGCAACTCGTTGTCGGAGACGAAGCCCGGAACCTGGATGATGTCCCCCACGCCCGCGATGTCGATCTGGGACTGCAGCTCGGGGAGATAGCTGCCGCGCCCGGCGATCATGCATTCGAGCCCTGCCACGCGGTAGCGGAGAGCACCGACGGCGCGGGCGAGCACCTGGAACCCCTTCTCGTAGTTGACCCGACCCCATGCGAGCACGAGCCCGCTCCGGGCACGGTTGACATCCTCGTCGGGTCCGGCAGTCGCCCACCAGGCGGGGTCGATCCCGCTCGGGATGCGCTTGACGTGGTCGGGGTCCATCTCGAACCCCTCGACGATCTCGCGGACCATCAGCTTCGTCGCGGCGATGACCCTTCGGGAGCGGTACGCCTGCCACCACTCCACACTGTTGATGTTCGTGGGCCCACCCGGCGCCAGGTGACCCCCGTGGCGCCCGCGCTCGGTGCCGTGGAACGTCGTCACGATCGGCACGTCGTGGAGGTTCGCGATCACATCCGCGGCCCAGGCCACTCCCCAGTCGTGGGCGTGCACGATGTCGGGCCGCCAGTCGTCGAGCGAGGAGGTGGCGGTCACGAACGCGTGGTTGGCCGAGGCCGTCGCAGCGACGGCGTCGTCGGGGATCCAGGGCAGGTCGACGTCGGCGCGGAGCACGCGCACGTCACCGAGCACCGCGTCGCGGTCGGTGCCGGGCAGGCGTCGGGTGATGAGGACGACGTCGTGGCCGGCGCGCTGCATCGCATGGGCGAGGCCGTCGACGTACGCGGCCATGCCGCCGGCAGTGCTCGGGGGGTACTCCCACGACAGCATCAGGACGCGCACCGTGGGCACGATAGGGGATCGTGTGCCCGCCGGTTCGTACAGTCGCCGCCGTGACGTCACCGCGAGCCATCCTCGACCCGGAGATGCGGCCGGTCGTGTCGGCGAGCGTCACGCTGGGCGCAGTGGTCGGTGTCTTCGCCGTCGTCTTCGGTGTGGGCGCGGTCTCGGCGGGCGGGTCCGTGTTGCAGACGTGTGCAATGTCACTGCTCGTGTTCACCGGTGCCTCCCAGTTCAGCGCGGTGAGCGTCGTCGACGGAGGCGGATCGACCGGGGCGGCGTTGAGCGGAGCCTTGCTCCTCGCCGCACGGAACGGGGTGTACGGGCTGACGATGGCCCGCCATCTCCGCGGTCCACTGGGTCAACGGCTGATCGCCGCCCAGCTGACGATCGACGAGTCCACGGCGATGGCGACAGCGCAGGCCTCGCCTCGCGCTCGGACGACGGCGTTCTGGATCACCGGGCTGTCCGTCTACGTGTTCTGGAACCTCGGCACCTTGATCGGCGCGCTCGTCGGTTCGAGTCTGACCCCGGAGACGTACGGGCTCGACGCTGCGTTCCCAGCCGGTTTCGTGGCGATGGTCGTGCCGCACTTCCGCACGCGTTCGGGTCGGATCGCAGGTGCGCTCGGTGCGCTGACCTGCCTCGCCACGATTCCGTTCGTCCCCGTCGGGATGTCGATCCTGTGCGCTTCCGTCGCGGTCCTCGTGGGTGCCGTCCGGGTCGACGGCGGGCGACCGGCGTGACCTGGTCGTTGGTGCTGCTGCTCGCCGCCGGGGCGTTCGCCTGCAAGGTGATCGGTCTGGTGGTGGTCGGCGCACGCCGGCTCCCGCCGATGGTGGACCGTTGCCTGGCGCTGATACCGGCGGCCCTGCTCACGGCGCTGGTGGTCAAGGACACGTTGTCGACCGGCAACGACATCGTGCTCGACGCCCGCGCCGTCGGCGTCGGGATGGCCGTCGTCGCTGCATGGCGGCGCGCTCCACTCGTCGTGGTGATCGTGCTCGGTTCGGCCGCGACCGCGCTGGTGCGGGCGATCGGCTGACCACGGGAGGCAGACCGTCAGGGGCGCTCGACGAGCGCCTTGAGGCGCCGCAGGTTGCGCTTCCAGATCTGTTTCATCACGAGCTTGCCGCCGACGGCCTCGCCGAGTCGTCCGCCGAGATACCACGGGAAGCGCAGTTCCTCGGTCCAGGTGAAACGGGTCCGACGATCGAAGTCGATCGGGGCCAGGACGAATACGCCGCTCCCGGTCACGATGCCGGTGTGGCGCACGCCCATGCGGCGGGCGGGCTCCCATTCGGTGATCTCCATCACGTCGGTCAGGGTGATCGGCCCGACCTTGGTGTCGCACTCGAACGTCGTGCCGAGCCCGCGTTGCTGATCCGAGGTGAAGCGGATGGTCTCGGCGTCGGCCATCCAGTCGACGTGGCGTTCGATCGGCTCGACGACCGCCCACACTTCATCGGGGGTGGCGTCGAGCTCGACGGCGACTTCGATGCGTCCCATCGGCGCAGGCTGTCACGTTGCGGCGAGCGACGCCGCACCGCGCAACGTTTCGGCGGCCTGTTCGGGCGGCACGATGTTGATGAGCACGCCGGTGCCGCGCTCGAAGCCGGCCTGGGTGACGAGGTTCGGCCACACGTGGATGTGCCAGTGGTACTCACCGGTGTGGGCGTGCGGCGCGGTGTGGAAGCCGACGTTGTAGGCGACGTCGCCGATCGCCCGGTTGAGGAACACCGTGGCGTCGCGGAGCGCTCGACCCACCGCCTCGAGCGATGCTTCGTCGGCGTCCTGGAGGTGGAGATCGTGGCGTCGCGGAACGATCAGCAACTCGTACGGCGAGCCGCTCCAGTACGGGCAGATCACGGCGACGTCGTCGTTGGCGAACACGATCCGCTCGCCGGTCGCCAATTCGGCCTCGACGGTGGTGCAGAGGAGGCAGCCGCCGGCGAAGCGGGCGAACGCGCGCTCCTCGTCGAGCACCTCGCCGGGCACGAACGGGAGACCGAGGAGCTGACCGTGGGGGTGGGCGAGCGAGGCACCGGCTTCGCGGCCGTGGTTGACGATCGCCTGGGTGTAGCGGATGTAGGGGATCGTGGCGTGATCCTCGAACCGCCGCTTGAGGGCCAGCATGAACTGGCCGGACGTCGTGTCGTCGAGCTGATCGAGCGAGGCGCCGTGCGCGGGGGAGTAGACGAAGACCTCGTGGATTCCGGTGCCCTCGGCCATCACGTGGACCGGACCCTCGTGGTGGACGGCGAAGCCCTCGTCGCCCTGGAACGCAGGGTACAGATTGGGGATCACCCGGATGGTCCACTCACCGTCGTCGCCGATCTGCTCGAGCGCAGGTGGTGTCGACTCTTCGTTGCCAGGGCAGAACGGGCACGGACGCCCGGATTCCAGGGCCTGGAGGTCGGCGCGCGGCGCGAAGTCGTTGGGGCGTTGGGCTCGTTCGGCGACGATCGTGACCCACCGCCCGGTGAGCTGATTCAACCGCATCTGACTCATTGTGGATCAGCCTAGAGCGGTCGCGGCGCCGTTGTTCACAATCCGCCTGAAAGCGCCTACAGGCCGTCGCCGATCAGGTTTTCCGATAGACGCTGACGTGTCGAGTGGAGTCGGGGACGAACGCGACCCGCCCGAACGATTCCCAGCGATGCTCCAGCTCGAAACCGGCGTCGATGGCCATCCGGTCGAGCCCGGCCGGGGTGTGGTATCGGATCGACCACGGTCGCAGGCGCACCCCACCGGACTCCGACAACTCGACGAATTGGCCGTCGGCCGTCCGGCGACCGGCGTCGTGCACCGTCACCGACAGCACGACTCGGTCGGCCGCCAGCGTGCGCACCGACACGTGATCCCCGTGGCGGGGTGGGTCGTCGGGCACGAAGGCCTCGATGACGAACCTCCCACCCGGAGCGAGCCGTTGGACGACCGCTCGGAAGCACGCCTCCTGGGCACCGTCGGCGGTGAGGTTGAAGATCGTGTTGTACGCGGCGAACGCCATCGAGAACGGCCCCGCGGGTAGCCCGTCGACCATGTCGGCTCGGATCACCTCGACGAGCCCGTCGCGATCGCGAGCGGTGAGCTGATCGAGCATCGCCCGGCTCGTGTCGACCCCGGTCACACTGACACCGCGATGTCGGCCGGCTTCGGCGAGGGGCAGCGCGAGCCGGCCGGTGCCGACACCGAGCTCGATCACCCGACCGGTGACGGCCAGATCCAGGAGGTCGGCGACCGTCGCCTCGATGTCGGAGATGTCGCGGTACCAGTCGTCGTAGACATCCGCGAACGCGTCGCCGTAGGTGGTCTCGTCGTAGCCCTCCATGGGGTCAGCACCGTAGCCCTGGCCCGGCACCGTGGGTAGCGTGGCCGCGTGGCGTTGACCTACCTCGATCATGCGGCGACGACGCCGATGCGGCCGGAGGCGGTCGAGGCCATGCTCCCGTTCTTCTCAGAGCGTTTCGCCAACCCGAGCGGTTCGCATCGCTTCGCCCGCGATGCCCGCAGGGCCATCGACGAAGCGCGCGACGAGGTGGCAGCTGTGCTCGGTGTGGGCCCTGGTGAAGTCGTGTTCACCGGGTGTGGAACGGAAGCCGACAACACCGCGATCGTCGGTGCCGGCGGGCTCGCCGTGTGCCCGGCGGCCGAGCACCACGCGGTCCTGCACCCCGTGGAGGAGCGCGGCGGCACGGTGGTCGGGTGCGACGCCGCCGGTCACGTCGATCTCGATCAGCTCGAGGCGGCGCTCTCGTCGGACGTACGGATCGTCAGCGTGATGGCGGTCAACAACGAGGTCGGCACGATCACCGATCTGGTTGCCGTCGCCGAGGTGGTGCGCCGGGCCGCCCCACGGGCGTTGCTGCACACCGACGCCGTGCAGGCGGCCAGCTGGCTCGATCTCCGCACGATCGCGCCCCACGTCGACCTCATGTCGTTCAGCGCCCACAAGTTCGGCGGCCCGAAGGGTGTCGGCGTGTTGACGATCCGGACGGGCACGTCGATCGAGCCGCTGATCACGGGCGGCGGCCAGGAGCGCGACCGGCGCAGCGGCACCCACAACGTCGCCGGGATCGTCGCGCTCGCCACCGCGCTCGCCGCGACCGATGCCGAGCGCGGTCGCGAGCTCGAACGGCTCGGTGGGTTGCGAGATCGTCTCGTCGACGGATTGATCGCGACGATCGACGGCGTCGTCGAGACCGTGCCGCGATCTCGGAAGGTGGCCGGCTCGGCGCACGTGTGCCTCGCGGGCATCGAGAGCGAGTCGTTGCTGTTCCTGCTCGACGAAGCCGACGTGTGTGCGAGCGCGGCTTCCGCCTGCGCGAGCGGCGCGATGGAGCCGTCGCACGTGCTCGCGGCGATGGGTGTCGATCGGTCGCTCGCGGCCGGAGCGCTGCGGATGTCGCTGGGACACACCACCGAGGTCGGCGATGTCGATCGTGCGGTCGACGTCGTGTCCGATGCCGTCTCCCGCCTCCGCGAGGCGCCCGTCGGTCGATGAAGGTCCTGCTCGCGATGAGCGGCGGCGTCGATTCGTCCGTCGCCGGAGTCCTGCTGCGGCGCGACGGCCACGACGTCGTCGGCGTGACGATGAAGCTGTGGGGCGGCGACAGCGACAGCGGCTGCTGCAGCGTCAGCGATGTCGACGACGCGCGACGCGTCGCCCAACAGCTCGACATCGACCATCTCGTCTTCAACTTCGGCGACGATTTCGACACTCACGTCGTCGAGCCCTACGTCCGCGATCACGCTGCGGGTGTGACGCCCAACCCCTGCATCGAGTGCAATCGGCACGTGAAGTTCGACCGCCTGCTCCGCCGCGCCGATCAGCTCGGCTTCGATGCCGTCGCAACAGGGCATCACGCCCGGATCGGGCGAGCAGAGTCGGGTCGACTCCGACTCGAACGTGGCGTCGATCCCGTCAAGGACCAGAGCTACGTGGTCCACATGCTCGACCAGGACGCGCTGCGACGGACGCTGTTCCCCGTCGGACACATCGACAAGGCGGAGGTTCGGCGTCTCGCCGCCGAGCTCGGGCTTCGGACCGCAGCCAAGCCCGACAGTCAGGACGTCTGCTTCATCACGTCGACCGGTGGGCGCGAGGCGTTCCTCGGTGATCGCATCCCCGTCCGGCCGGGTCGCGTCGTCGACGCCACCGGCAACGCCGTCGGTCGCGTCGATGCGGTAGAGCTGGTGACCATCGGGCAGCGCCGCGGACTCGGTCTGCCAGGCGGCGGGCCCAAGCGGTACGCCGTCGACGTCGACGTCCCGAACGCCGTCGTCACCGTCGGTGGCGACGACGAACTGTACGACGGCGCGTTGCGATCGACCTCGCCGGTCTGGACCGATCGACCCGTCGCCGGCGACGTCCTCGTCCAGTGCAGCGCGCACGGAGCCGCCCGGCGCGCACGGATCCGCCCCGAGGCCGCCACGGTCGTCATCGAGTGGGCACGACCGCAGCGACGTGTCGCGCCGGGTCAGAGCGTGGTGTTCTACGACCTCGGTGACCGACGCGTGCTCGGTGGTGCGGTCGCCTCACGCTGAGTCGTCGCCTCACCCGACTCTGAGACGCCGGGCACCGGCCGCCCGCAACGCTCGCCCGGGTCGCGTCGGGCTGACCAGACACGCGGTGAGGTGGATGGCCTTGCCCCTGGGCTCGGAGGGCGTCGCGGCGACGATCACGGTGACCGGTTCGGAGGTCGCGATCTCGACGGCGTGCCCGGCCGCCGGCCCGGTCAGATCGGCGGCTTCGGTGTCGGCAGGAGCGAGGCGGATCCGGTCGATCTCCTGTCGGCGCAGCATCAGCGTCTCCGCCAGCACGAGGTGATCGTGGACGACGATGCCGACGGGCACCACGACGAACCATCGTCGCGACAACCGGTGCCAACGGGGCCACCCCCACAGCGCACCCGCCGCGCCCAGCGCGGTCAAGATCGTGCCGAGCGCCCACCCGCGTGAGGCCAGCAGCAACGGGCCGGCGATGAGACACGTCGCCCAGATCGCCCAGGTGAGCGCCGCGACGAAGGCGTAGGCGGCGGGGGGGCGCAACAAGTGCCGATCCTCGTCGCCGTACGCCGACGCCTGCACGAACGTTCGTCCGAATTCGCCCGAGAAGGCCATCACGCTCGTCAGCGCAGCGACACCGAAGAAGAGGGCGCCCTCGACCGGTTCGGCTCCGGTCGACCACGCCAGACCCGCGGCCGGAACGGCGAGCGGGACGATCAACCGGGTGGCGGTGAGACTCACGACGGCGGGGATCGCCATCGCGGCGACGCCGAGCACCCACCATCCCACGCCCCCGATTCGAGCCACCGCGCTGACAGCGTTGCTGCGTTCGGCGGTCGCACCATCGACGGCCTCACCGCCGACGGCGAGCACGGCGATCCACGCCAGTCGGACGAGCCACGGCACGAGACGTTCGATCGTCGCGGACTTCGGCACGTCGACAGTCTGGCCCGCGCCGGCGACAACCGGACCGGGCCGCCGTCGGTGTCGGGTCGACCGGGGCGCAAAGAATCGTCCACGAGACCTTCGAGATGTCACCATGGACAGATCGTGACCAGCATCGATACGAACTCGGGGGCGGATCCGGGTACGACCGCCGGGCCGCCGGTGCTGGCGCGTGCGCTCGACGTGATCGAGCCCGGCTCGACCACGGGGATCGGCAGTCTGCCCCACCGCATCGCCCGTCACGCCGCAGAGTTCTCGCTGGCCGCCTACGACGTACCGGCGATCCCCAGCCTGCCCCGCCGATCGCCGGCCGAGTCGTCGATCGCCCAGGCACTGGTCGGAGTTGCCGGAGTCACGCTGGGGCAGTACGGGACCGTCGCAGTCGACGTCTCCCGGTTGGATCCGTCCGGCGACGTGCACACCGATCTGCACGGCGACCAGTTCGTCGGTTTCCGCGTCTTCCTCGAGCTCGCGGCGGAGCGGGCGACGACCGGTCCCGTGAAGTGGCAGTTCGTGGGTCCGATCAGCGTCGGTATGGGTCTGATGCGCGCTGGAGCCGATCCGGAGCTGGCGTTTCCGGTAGCGCTCGGCGCAGTCAGCGGGCACCTTCGCGCGCTGGCGCGTGCGGTGTCGGACGCCTTGCCCGATTCGCCCCAGCTCGTCGTGCTCGACGAACCCTTCGCCGGCGAGATGATGTCGCGCGACTTCCCGATCGCGCCGGACGAGGCGATCGATCTGCTGTCGGGTGCGTTGGCCGAGCTGGAGCCGATGGCGACGGTCGGTGTGCACTCGTGTGGCGACGCCGACATCGCGACGATGCTCGAGTCGGGGCCCGAGCTGATCTCACTTCCGGCGACCAAGTCGCTGGTACCGCTGGCGGGCTATCTCGATCGGTTCCTGCGCAACGGCGGCTGGATCGCCTGGGGGGCGATCGCGACGGGCGGTCCGATCGGGGTGACGTCCAACCGATCGTGGCACCAGTTGTCGAGCCTCTGGTGCGAGTTGGTCCAGCGTGGGTGCGATCCGGCGATGTTGCGGGGCCAGTGCCTGCTGACACCGGAGTGCGGTCTCGGCGTGCACAGCCCGGCGGTCGCCGAGCGGGTGTGCCATTCCTTGCGCGACGTCGCCCGGTCCGTGCGCAGCGAGGCGGCGGCCGCCAAGTTCGTGCTCGGTGCCTGACCGGCGCCCGACGTCACGACGCCCACCCGCCAGGAGCCGAACCGTTCCGAGCGTCCACCTACACTCGGCGGCGATGCCAGAGACACGCGATGTCGCCGATGCTCAGGATCGCATCGAGGCGCTCCGGGCCCAGGTCGCCCATCACAACCGGCTGTACCACGAGCTGGATGCACCGGAGATCCCCGACGGTGACTATGACGCACTCGTCCGGGAGCTTCGTCGGCTCGAGACCGATTATCCCGATCTTGCGACGTCGGAGTCTCCGGCACAAGCGGTCGGCGGCGCGGCGAGCGCCACGTTCGCACCCGTCACGCACGCAGTGCCGATGACGAGTCTCGACAACGCGATGGACAGCGACGAACTGCGCGCCTGGGCCGCACGGGTCGTGAAGGGGCTCGACGGCGTCGTGCCGAGATTCGTCGCCGAGCTCAAGTTCGACGGCCTCGCGATGAGCCTGCGGTTCGAGCGCGGCGTGCTGGTCCAAGCGGCGACGCGAGGCGACGGGCGTGTCGGTGAAGACGTGACCGTCAACGTTCGTACGATCGACGACATCCCCGAGCGGTTGTCGGGTGACGACTTCCCCGACGTCGTCGAGGTGCGCGGTGAGGTCTACATGTCGACCGCCGTGTTCGAGGCCCTCAACGCCGAGTACGAGGCGGCGGGGGGGCGGCCGCTCGTGAACCCGCGCAACGCGGCCGCCGGGAGCCTCCGCCAGAAGGACGCGTCGATGACGGCGAAGCGTCGGTTGTCGTTCTGGGCCTACCAGCTCGGTGAGATCGTCGGTGGCCCCGACTTCGCGTCGCATCATGACACCCTCGAGTTCATGCGGCGGTTGGGCTTGCCCGTGAACCCCGAGGTGCGGTCGATCGACACCATCGACGAGGTGGCCGAGTACTGCCTGTTCCGCCAGGAGCATCGTCACGATCTCGGCTACGAGATCGACGGAGTCGTCATCAAGGTCGATGACCTGGCACAGCGCGATCGACTCGGCTTCACCTCGCGCGCGCCACGCTGGGCGATCGCGTACAAGTTCCCGCCAGAGGAGCGCACGACGCTGTTGCACGACATCCAGGTGTCGGTCGGTCGAACCGGACGGACCACCCCGTTCGCCGTGCTCGAGCCGGTGTTCGTGGGCGGATCGACGGTGTCGATGGCGACCCTCCACAACCAGGACCAGGTGGCCGTCAAGGATGTCCGGCCGGGCGACACCGTGATCGTCCGCAAGGCGGGTGACGTGATCCCCGAGGTCGTCGGCCCGGTCGTCTCGATGCGACCGGCCGGCGCTGAGCCGTGGAAGTTCCCGACGGTCTGCCCGTGCCCGCTGGCGAGCACGCTCGTCCGCCTCGAGGGCGAAGCGGACACCCGATGCGTCGAGCCGGCGTGTCCCTTCCAGCGGGACCAACGGATCATCTACTGGGCGTCGCGTGGGGCGATGGACATCGAGGGGCTCGGCGAGCGCACGGTCATGCAGCTGACCGCAGCCGGGCTCGTGCGCGACGCGGCCGACATCTACACCCTCACCGTCGAACAGGTGGAGGCGCTGGAAGGGTTCGCACAGGTGAGCGCGGAGAAGCTGGTCGGGGCGATCGACGAGTCCAGGGGTCGACCCCTGCCCAAGGTCCTCACGGCACTCGGGATCAAACACCTCGGTCCGGCGGCATCGCAGGCCCTCGCAGCCGAATTCGGGACGCTGCGTCGGGTGATGGACGCCTCCGACGAGGAGCGTTCCGCGGTCGACGGTGTCGGTGCGGTGATCTCGGCGTCGATCACACGCTGGTACGAGCAACCCGCCAACCAGGATCTGATCGGGCGGTTGGAGGCGGCCGGCGTCAACTTCGGCAGCGAGGCCGAGGCGGCGGCGCGCGAGGCCGCCCGCGCCGCGATCGAGCAGACGTTGGACGGCAAAGCCGTCGTCGTCACCGGGACGGTGCCTGGCTACCACCGCGACGAGGCCGAGGAGGCGATCACGTCGCGAGGCGGCAAGAGCCCGGGCAGCGTGTCGAAGTCGACCTTCGCGCTCGTGGTGGGTGAGGGCGCCGGAGCGAGCAAGCTCACCAAGGCCGAGGCCAATGGCACCCCGATCGTCCCTGCGGAGCGGTTCGAGGAACTGCTCGCGACGGGCGAGGTCCCTCAGTGACCATCGACGGTCGACTCGTCGCAGCAGGCTGGTTGTTCGCGGTCGGCTCGGCAGCCCACGTCGCAGGTCTTCTGCGCCGGGGTCGGCGGGAGCATCAGCGAGACGCTGTACGTGCTGGGCAACCTGGCCTTGGTGCTCCAGGTGCTGACGATCGTGTTGGTCGTCGTGTGGTACCGAACCGCGCCGCTGGTGGCCGCCGTCGCCGGATCGGCGCTCGCCCTCGGCTTCGCGGCTGCGCACTGGCTGCCGGCGAGGAGCGCGATGAGTGACCCGGTCTGGAGCGTCGAGTCGCTCGCCTGGGTGACGGACCTGGCATCCGCCGCAGAGATCGTCACCGCCGGGGGTTTGGCGTACGCCGGCTCGGCCGTGCTGCGTCGTCGTGGTACGGGTTCGCTCGTCGCGTCGGGCCCATGAAGACGATCGGCCTGCTGGGAGGGATGAGCTGGGAGAGCTCGATCGAGTACGAGCGTCTCATCAACGAGGGTGTCCGCGAACGCCTGGGCGGAGTTCATTCGGCTGATCTCATCATTCGCAGCTACGACTTCGCCCGCGTCGAGGCGTTGCAGTCGGCGGGTGACTGGGAGGGGGCGGGCGACCTGCTCGTGGGTGACGCGCTCATGCTCCAGGCGGCCGGTGCCCACATCGTCGTGTTGTGCACGAACACCATGCACGTCGTCGCCGATCGCATCGAGCGAGCGCTCGCGGTCGAGTTCCTCCACCTGGCCGATGCGACGGCGGCGGCCGTGACGGGGGCCGGACTTCGACGGATCGCACTGCTCGGCACGCGGTACACGATGGAGCACGACTTCTATCGCGCGCGCTTGGAGCGTCACGGTCTGGTGGTGATCGTTCCGGACGAACCGGATCGAACCACGGTCCACGACATCATCTACGAGGAGCTGGTGCGGGGTATCGTGCGGCCGGAGTCGAAGCGGCGCTATCTCGATGTCATCGACCGCCTCATCGGTCGCGGCGCGACCGGCATCATCGCCGGTTGCACCGAGATCGAGCTGCTCGTCACACCCGACGACGTGCCGGTTCGCTATTTCCCGACGACTCGCCTGCACGCCGAGGCAGCCGTCACTTCGGCCCTGAGCTGAATCGGGAGCCGTCGGCCTCCGCCCCGGACGACCGCGGCGTGGTGGCGAACCCGCCGTTCTGCCCGACCGGGTTGTGCCCGGCCGAACGCAGCGGGGACGCGTCTCCTTCGCCCCGTCGTTCGGATTCCGCGGTCGGGCCGGCTCAGACGACGCTGAACGTCCAGGTGAAGCTGCGAGAGCGCTGGCGACCTTCGTCGATGCGCCAGTAGATCACCTGGACACGGTGCTCGCCCTCCAGGAACTCCTGGATTGGCGCATCGTCGGTCGGTGTGAAGGTGAGCGTCGCATTGCCGGGCTCGTAGATCGTGACGGGCGGAAGATCGACCTGTTGACCTGGTTCGACCCGGAGGGAGCCGATCTCGTCGACGTTGCGGGTTTCTATCTCCGTACCGTCGATGACCAGCACGCCGGTGTAATCCGGGGCGAGGTCGACGAACACGTTGCTCTGGCTCAGTACCTGCACGGCTTCCGGCACCGGGTTCACGCTCTCGATCACGGGTGGCAGGTTCGCCCGCTCGTCGCCGGTCACACCGCTGAGCACGCCGTTGAGCGCAAGGACGAACCCAGCTGCCACGATCGCGCAGACGACGACCACCGACCGGTCCAGTCGCCGCCACCAGGGTCGTTGCGATCGGTCGACGACGGGATCGACGACGGGTTCGACGACTGGATCGACGACCGGTTGGTCGTCGCGGACCTCGTCGGCGGGGATGGCCGGAGCGTCGGGCGCAGCACTGCTCGGCTGGTCGGTCACATCCACCATCATGCCGGGCAACTCGGCCGAACGCCCAGCGGATCGTCGGTTCTGCACCGCGACCGGCGATGACCGACGGGCCCAGGAACACCCTCGGGCGTCACCCCACCGGCACAGGGCAAGCGGTAGCGTTCGGGCATCGTGAGCACCAGCGAACCCCCCCCGGCCGGTATCGAGCCGTCCCAGCTCGTCGGTCAGTTGTTCGCCGACCGGTTTCGCGTGCTGCGTCTCGTCTCCGACGGTGCGAACACGGCGATCTACGATGCCGGTGACGAGCAGACGGGCCGAACGGTGACGCTCAAGCTGATCAGGCCGCGGCTCGCGTCGTCGCCGTCGTTCCGAACCCGGTTCGACGAGACGATGCGATCGGTGGCTGCACTCAGCCATCCGAACATCGCGGCGGTGTTCGATTGGGGCATCGCTCGAGTCGGTGACACATCGACGGCGTACGTCGTGATCGAACAGCTCACTGGCGGCAGCTTGCGCGACATGTTCGACCGAGGCCGTCAGCTCTCTCCTTCGCAAGCCCTCGCAGTGGGCCTCGACGCGTGTCGCGGCCTCGACTACGCCCACCGGCGGGGCTTCGTCCACAGCGAGCTCACCCCGTCGAAGCTGGTCTTCGGTGATGACCGCCGCCTCCGGATCATCGATTTCGGGCTCGCCCGTCTGCTCGGCGAGACCGTCTGGGAGCAGACCGACGCGGTGCCGAACCACACGGCCTGGTACGCCTCCCCCGAACAGGCGCTCTCGATGCCCATCGACGGCAAGACCGACGTCTACGCTCTCTGCCTCTCGTTGCACGAGGCCGTCACCGGCACGCTGCCCTTCAAGAACGACTCGACGGTCGCAACCCTGTCCGCGAGGGTCGGCAAGCTGATGCCGGTCTCGGCCGATCTCGGTCCACTCGCCTCGGTCTTCGAGCGGGCGGGCCGGCCCGAGCACGACGAGCGGGCGTCGGCGGCCGAGTTCGGGAAGGGGCTCGTGCAGGCGGCGTCGAAGATGTCGCGGCCGGAACCGTTGCCCCTGCTCTCGACCGGGTTGTTCGAGACGCCGGCCGAGCAGCTCCGCTCACCCGACGATCCGACTGGCGGTGTCACCCGTCCGTCGGGTGGTTCGTACGTCGGAGGTGCTCCGGTGATCGTCGTCCCGGTCGACGAACCCGATGCGGGCAGATCGACGCCGGCCGGCCCACGCGTCGAACCGGAGCCAGCGAACCGCACCGCCGATCCGACCCTGGACGATCCGACCCTGCACGATCCGACCCCGCACGATCCGACCCCGCACGATCCGACCCTGCACGATCCGACCCCGCACGATCCGACCCCGCACGACCCGACCCTGCACGATCCGACCCTGCACGATCCGACCCTGCACGATCCGACCCTGCACGATCCGACCCTGCACGATCCGACCCTGCAACACGCGACGCCGCACGACAGCCTGGACGAGTCCCCGGACGGCGGCCACGGCGGGCCGGACGGGGCACCTGACGGGCATCGCTTCGTACCGTCCGCACCGTCACAGGTCGTCGACGCCGAGTCCGGTGCGGCGATACCTCCCGCCGAACCGGGGGACGATCTCGTCATCCTCCCGCTCGACAGCGGGATCATGGCCGGCCAGCCTCATGCGCGACCTGTGGCGGCGGGGGCGGACACCGCCGCGGTCGCCGCGCCGCCGCCCGTTGCCGCCGCCACCCAGGTGCTGCCCGCGCACGCCCCTCCGGCCGTCGCCGGCCCGCAGCGCCGACGTCGGAGATTCCCGTGGAAGATCCTGCTCGGTCTGCTCGTGATCGCCGCTCTGGCGGTGCTCGGCGTCCTGGCGACCCAGCTGTTCGAGACACCGGTCTATCGAGTGCCCGACCTCGTCGAGATGCCCCAGGCCGAGGCTCGCAACCTGATCGCGGCGAACGGCTGGGACGTCACCGTCGAGTCAGAGCGCAGCGATGTGGTCCCGACGGTCGGTCAGGTGGTCCGGACGGCGCCCCAATCGGGCGTCGATCTCGCCGAAGGCGAACCGTTCCTGATCGTGGTCAGCGCCGGGCCCATCCTGCGGGAACTCCCGGAATCGACGGGTCTGCCGCTGAGCGAGGCCCAGACCCGACTCAACGAACGAGGGTTGGAGGTCTCGATCGTCGAGCAGTTCGACGAGGTCGTGGTCGATGGAACCGTCATCTCGTGGTCGGTGCCCGGCGACCCGACGCTCATCGCAGGCGCCATGGTGGAGCCGATGACTCCGGTGGAGCTGGTCGTGTCGACCGGCCCTGCGCCACGCACCGTGCCGTCCCTCGTCGGGCGTCCGGCCGACGAGGTGCGCGCCGAGCTCGAGGAGCTCGTGCTGGTCTACGTCGAGTCCGGTCAGGAGTTCAGCGACGAGGTCGCGCCCGGAGTGGTGATCAGCCAGAGCCTCGAGGCGGGCACCGAGGTCGAGCGCGGCACCGAGGTGACGGTCGTCGTGTCGCTCGGCCCCGACCTCGTGAGCTTCCCCGACATCAGTGCCGCCGCGAACTTCGACGAGGCGGCCGAGGTGCTCATCGCCGCCGGCTTCGAGGTGGAGCTCGTGTTCGGCGACGCCCAGGGCGAGATCCAGAGCTACACCATCGACGGTTCTCCGCCGCTGGCCGGTGAGACGTTCCGGCGCGGGACGCTGGTCCGGTTCCGAGCCTTCGACCTCGAGTGAGCGCCGGTCGCACACCAGGTGCGGCGGGTCGACTCCAGGGGTCCACTGTCACTACGGTGCCGTGAACGATCGGCCGCACCGGTCGTTGGAGGAGAGGAACGCATGGTCGAACTCGAGGGGCGCGTGGCGATCGTCACGGGTGCCGGTCGCGGTCTCGGCCGCGAACACGCGCTCCTGCTCGCGGCCAACGGAGCCCACGTCGTCGTCAACGATCGCGGCGTCGGCAACGATGGTTCGGGCGGTGGTTGCGAGCCGGCTGAGCTCGTGGTGTCCGAGATCCGAGCAGCCGGCGGTTCTGCGATCGTGAACTGCGACGATGTCGCTTCATGGGACGGCGCCCGATCGATGGTCGCATCCGCCCTCGAGACGTTCGGTGAGCTCGATGTCGTCGTGAACAACGCCGGCATCCTCCGTGACAGCACCATCGTCAACATGACCGAGGACGACTTCGACGAGGTCGTGCGGGTCCATCTCAAGGGTCACTTCGCACCGACGAAGTGGGCCGCGGCCTACTGGCGCGAGCAGCACAAGGCCGGCTCGATGCGCCGACGCAACGTCGTCCACACGAGCTCGACGTCGGGGATCTACGCGAATCCGGGTCAGGCCAACTACGGACCGGCCAAGTCGAGCATCATCACCTTCTCCCAGATCGCCGCCAAGGAGCTCGCCCGCTACCACGTGGTGTCGAACTGCGTGGTCCCCGGCGCACGAACCAGATTGACGCTGTCGTCCCCGGGTCTCCCGGAGATCATGCAGGCGCCGGCCGAGGGCTTCGATCAGTGGGACCCGGCGAACGTATCGCCCATCGTGGCGTATCTCGCGGGTGCCTCGTGCCGACTCAACGGCGAGACCTTCTACGTGCAGGGCGGCACCGTCCGCCGGCTCGAACCTTGGACGCTCGTCGGCGACTCGATCGAGCAGCCGACACGGTGGAACATCGATGACCTCGACCACGCGATGCAGGCGTTCCATCAAAGCCCGCCCCAACGCTGACCGTGACGTTCGGGGTCTGACCCCGAACGTAACGGGCGGGAATCAGTGGTCGGGGAGGTCGCCACCCGATTCGTCGTCATCGAGCACGAGATCCCAGCGATCGAGGCAGTCCTCGCACCGGTAGGCGACGATGTCGTCCGAGAGCCAGACGCCGTCCTCTCGCGGAGGAGTGAGGAGGAACGCTCGTCCGCCGCAGTCGATGCAGATGATCTGGGGATCCGGTTCCAGCATGGCGTCAGTATGCCGGTCGTCACCGCGCCCGTAGCCTGAGCGAATGCGAGTGGTCGCCGGAGAGCTCCGAGGTCGACGGATCGACGCGCCCCCCGGGCTCGGGACCCGGCCGACCACCGACAAGGTTCGCGAAGCGGTGTTCAACGCGTTGGGGAGCCGCGATCTGATCCGCGACGCGACCGTTGCCGACCTCTACGCAGGGAGCGGGGCGCTCGGAATCGAAGCGTTGTCGCGCGGTGCCGCCCACTGCACGTTCCTCGAACGCGACCGCACTGCGCTGCGGATCCTGCGCGGCAACCTCGTCAACCTCGGTCTCGAGGACCGCTCCACCGTGGTTGCCGGCGACGCACTGATCACGGTGAGGGGCCGCACGATCGACCTCGTGATGGCCGATCCGCCGTACGACTTCGATCGGTGGGCAGAGCTCCTGGCGGCGACGTCGGCGCCGTTCGTGGTCGCCGAGTCAGGCCACGATCTCGCCCGCCACGACGGGTTGTTCGGCGACGCGGCCGACTGGGAGGTCACCCGATCGCGACGCTACGGCCGGACGTGGGTCGCGTTCCTCGAACGCGGCGCTCCGGGCATCAACGCCGCCGGAGCGTGACGGCACTACCGTGGAGCTACCCATGGCAACGGTGCTGATCCCCGGCAGTTTCGACCCACTCCATCTCGGGCACATCGACGTCGTCGACCAGGCCGCCGAGCTCTTCGGCCATGTCGTCGTCGGGGTGCTCGTCAACTTCGAGAAGCCATCGGGCATGTTCACCCCTGCCGAGCGGGTCCAGTTGGCCGAGGCCAGCCTCCCCGGACGCCCCAGCGTCCGAGTGCAGGCGTTCGGCGGGCTCGCCGTGCAGGCGGCCGCCGACGTCGGTGCCGACTTCATCGTGAAGGGGCTCCGCACGCCCAACGACTTCGACATCGAGCAGCAGATGGCTCACACGAATCGCTCGGTCACTGGCATCCGGACGGTGTTCGTGCCGTGCCGGCCGGACTTCGGCTTCGTGTCGAGTCGCTTCATCCGCGAGATCGCGTCCCACCGCGAGTCGGTCGATCACCTCGTCGCCGCCCCCGTTGCCGCGGCGCTCGCCGATAGATTCGCCGTTCCCTCCGATCAGTGAGGCAGTGAAAGAACCATGAGCTACGACGATCGATACGACGACCGCTACGGCGACGGCGAGGCCGGCTACGACGACGGTGACGGCGACTACGACGAGATCGACGACGACTATCCGGACCCCAACCAGGGCACGGGATACGTCGGCGATGCCGAGACCTGGTTGCGGCGTGCGATCGACATCGTCGCCAACGCGCCGACGATGCCGCTGTCGTCGTCACCCCGAATCGACCGCGACGAGGTCGTCGAGCTGCTCGACCGTGCGTTGGCCAGCATGCCCGACGAGCTGCGGCAGGCCCGCTGGATGCTCAAGGAGCGCCAGGACTTCGTGAACAAGACCCGCCGCGAGGCGAACGAGATGCTCGAGGCGGCTCGTGTGCAGGCGGAGCGCATGGTCCAGCGCACCGAGGTGGTCCGCGCCGCCGAAGCGCGTGCCCGCCAGGTCGTCGACACCGCCGAGAGCGACTCGCGGCGGTTGAAGCTCGAGACCGAGGACTTCCTCGACCAGCGCCTCGCCAGTTTCGAGATCCTGCTCGACAAGCTGAGCAAGACAGTCGCGACAGGACGGCAGAAGCTGTCGATCGGCAACGCCGGTGAGCACCTGCCGACCACGGCGGTCGAGGACGAGGACGACCCCACCAAGGGCTTCTTCGACCAGGATCGCTGACCGGCTCGTGCCGACCAACCCGCTCTACGAGTTGCGGCTCAATGCCCGTGAGCTGCTGCGCCAACCCGGTAGCACGCGGCGCATCTCGACCGCCCTCGCGGCGACCGACTTCGGGATCGCCGACGAGCGGATCACGGGCGACATCGGCGTCGACCTGACCGCCGTGTCGAACATCGACGGGATCGTCGTCACCGGCGCCGTCGTGATTCCGTGGCAGGTGCCGTGCCGACGGTGCCTCACCGAGGTGTCGGGTGTCGCCGAGGTCGTCGTCGACGAGCTCTACCAGGACGAGGTCGGCGACGAGGACGCGTTCCAGATCGAGGGCGACCAGATCGACCTGGCGCCGGCAGTGCGCGAATACGTCTTGCTCGAAGTTCCCGACGCACCTCTGTGCCGCGACGCATGCGCCGGAATCTGCCCGGTCTGCGGGGTCGATCGAAACGAGGGCTCGTGCGACTGCGACACCACCGTCCGCGATGGGCGCTGGGCCGCTCTCGACGATCTCCGCCTCGACGACGACTGATGTGGCGACTGATGTGGCGTCCGGGCGAGTCGCGGAGGCTCGCCGGCACCCTGGCCGGGTTGCTCGCCGTCGGGTCGATCGCCGGATGCAGTCGGGACGACACGATCGAGGCGATTCCGGTCGCACGGCCCTCCTCCGTCGAGGCCATCGTCGCCGCGACCACGGCGGCGCCGGGACTCCAACTCGATCTGACCGTCGGCACCGATGATCTCGTGGTCCTTCGTTCGACCGCGGTGATCGACACGGCCAGCGAGCGCGCCCACCGCACGGCCGAAGGTGCCGTCGGAAGCGAGTTCGACAGCTCCGACCCACCCCCACTCGTCGACTTCGGTGAGACCTGGTTCGTCGACGGCGAGGTGTTCGAACTCGCCCCTGGCGACACAGCGGCCCGCCCTGTGGGAGGCGATCTCGCGGACTTCCTCTTCGTCGACAGTCGTGACGAGCCGGTCGACGAACTCGCCGCGGTGCTCGCTCAGCTGCTCGAAGGGTGGCCGCCGACCACCGTGTCGGACGCTGTGCTGATCGGGGAGGTCTCGACCCATCATCTGAGGTTCCAGCGTCCGGATGGCGACGTCGTCGACGTGTGGGTCGACGATCGAGCCAGGATCGTCCGGACGACGAAGCTCTCGGAGCGGGCGGCGCCGCTCGAACTGCGGATCGGTGTCACCCACCTCGCGCTGGCGCCGGTGCTTCCCACCCTGCCGAGGGCGGCCGGAGGGTGACCGACGTCTGGAGCGAGGGTTCGTTCTCGCCGGTGGTGCCGCTAACCTGGCGCAGCCTGTTCGTGCGATGTACGAGCACACACCTGATCGCCAGATCTCGATCGCTGGAGACCCAACGTGGCCGTTCCGAAGAAGAAGAAGTCGAAGTCGAAGAGCCGCAGCACCCGAGCCGCTGCGTGGAAGCTCGACACCCCGGCCCGCAGCACCTGCCCTCGCTGCGGCAACGCGAAGACCCCGCACGTCGTGTGCCCGTCGTGCGGCTGGTACAAGAACCGCGTCGTCATCGACGTCGGCTGACCGCGGGCACGTGACGCCGATGTTGCCCATTGCGGTCGACGCGATGGGTGGCGACCACGCACCCGGCACGATCGTCGCCGGTGCGAAGGCTGCTGCCGCCGCTGGAACGCCGGTGGTGCTCGTCGGGCCACCCGACCTCGCCGATCGCGTCGACATCGGTGATCTGTCGGTCATCGAGGCCCTCGAAGTCATCGAGATGGACGAGGACGGCGGCAAGGCCGTCCGCCGGAAGAAGGACGCCACCCTGGTGCGTGCCGCCGAAGCGGTTCGAGACGGTCGCGCCTCGGCGTTGATCTCAGCCGGAAACACCGGGGCGACGATGGCGTCGGCACTCCTGCGCATGGGTCGCATCAAGGGTGTCAACCGACCGGCGATTGCGACGATCATCCCGTACCCGGGAGGCGCCCCGACGATCCTGCTCGATGCGGGCGCGAACGCCGAGGTTCAGGCGGAGTGGCTCGTCCAGTTCGCCCAGATGGGTTCGATCTTCTCCCGCCACCGCTTCGCGATCGAGCGACCCAAAGTTGGTCTGCTCTCGATCGGTGAGGAGCCCGGCAAGGGCGATCCCTTGCGCAAGGAGGTCTATCCGCTGCTCGAGGCGGCGGCGGCCGACGGCTCGCTCAACTTCGTCGGCAACGTCGAAGGGCGCGACGTGATGAGCGACATCGCCGACGTGATCGTGACCGACGGGTTCACGGGCAACGTGGTGTTGAAGACGCTCGAGGGTGGCATGAAGGCGGTGGTCGCCGCTCTGCTCGGCGCGTTCGCCTCGGAGCCCCACTACCGCGAGCATGCGGACGCGCTCTTGCCGGCGATGCTCCCGCTCTACGAGACGCTCGATCCCGAGACGTACGGTGGTGCCATGCTCCTCGGCGTCGACGGTGTCTGCATCATCGCCCACGGCTCGTCGAGCGAGCGGGCGATCGTGAATGGCATCGAGGTCGCCCGCGAGATGGTCGAGGCCGACGTGGTCGGCGAGATCACTGCCGCGATCCGGCCCTCCGACGTCTGAGACGAGGGAGAGCGAACTGGATCGATCCTCCGCACGAGCGTTCCGGAGGTTGCTGCCCACCTTGGCGACCGCAGCGTCGGTCGTGGTCGGGCTCGGCACTCTGCTCGTCGGCGTCACGCTCGGCAGATGTGACGCGTTCGGTGGGCGTTGCCCCGCGGATCGTCCGCCGTTGCTCGACGACGACGTGTTCGGCATGGCCGCCTTCGGCGCCGCCCTCGTGTTGCTGCCGATCGGCATCCGGTTCTGCGGTCATCGACGGCGGGTCGTGGTCGTCGCGCCGGCCTGCCTCGCGGTCGCCGTCGTGATCGGTCTGCTCGCCCGGTCCGTCGCACACGGATCGTTCTGACCGAGCCTCGGTGGTCGAACGCACACGGATCGTTCTGACCGAGCCTCGGTGGTCGAACGCACTGGGCGTCGGCGCGGACCGGAAGGGTCACGGCGTCGTTCGGCGGGTGAACCAGAGTGCCGCAGCGGCGCCCAACGCTCCGCCGGTGCTGGAGTACACGAGGTCGCCGATCGTGTCACCGTACGTGAGATCCAACCCTGCGGTGCCCAACTGCTGCACCAGCCACTCGGCGGCTTCCCACCAGATGATCGCGGCGGCGCCGATCCCGTACGACATCGTCCAGATCGTCAAGGCGTCGAGCGAAGTGCGTCTGAACGCCAGCGCGATGCCGCCGACGAGCAGCACCCAGTTGGCGAGGTGGAGCACGTCATCGGTGTGGCCGAACGTGTTGTAGAGGTTGAACGCGTTCCCCAGGGTGTCGAGCAGGAACGGTGCCACCACCAGGGCGTCGACGAGGAACGGATACGGCGGACGTCGCCCGCGGCGGCCCCAGGCGAGCGGGACCACGCCGAGTGGCAGCAGGTAGAACGGCGCACGGAACGCCATGCCCTTGCCCTCGAACTGGGGGAGGCCGGGGAACGCGACGCTGAACGCGATCGCCAACACGAGCGAGAACCGAACGGTCCACAGCACGACCCGTTGTCGTTGCAGCGACATCGCCGCAACGTAGCCGCGAGATCGTCAGAGGTCGCGGAGAAAGCGCACCAGATCGGTCGTCGTGACGATGCCGACCATCGCCCCGGTCACATCGACCACGACAACCGAATGGAACTTGCCTTCGGCGAGCACCTCAGCCGCATCGTGGACCGTCGCCGAGTCGGGGAGCGTCACGAGATCGGCGCTCATCGCGTCGTCGATGTTGAACTGGTGGTCGAGCATGTTCGTGAGCATCCGATCGCTGACCCCGTCGACGTCGTAGACGAGCTTCAGCACGTCCGTCCCCGAGATCATCCCGACCGGGCGGTCGCCGTCGAGGACCGGCATGTGGTGGAAACCGGCGTTCTGGAGCGCGTGGTACACGTCCGACAGTGGTTGGTCGCGATCGATGGAGACCACCGCAGTGGTCATCACGGCTCGAATCGACTGGTCGCGCATACCTCGATTCTCATCGCGTGGACCTCCTCTTCGCAAACGCCCCAGCGGGTAGCATCGCGACGTGCCTGCAGAGACTCACGTGAATCAGGGCCCGATCGAGCGCGATGAGATCTTCGAGATCGTCCGCGACCGCCTGGCCGACATCCTCGAGATCGATCCGGCGACGATCAGCGAGGGTCAGTCGTTCGTCGACGACCTCGAGGCGGACTCGCTGGCGTTGATCGAACTGGTCGAGTCGTTGGAGGAGGAGTTGTCCGACCGCACGGTCGGCTTCCGCATCGAGGACGAAGACCTCGAGGACCTCAAGACGGTGCGCGACGCGGTCGACTACGTCCACGAGCGCACGGGCAGCTGAGCCCGTGGGGCTCGGCGCGCTCCAACAGCGCCTGGCGTACAAGTTCGAAGATCAGGATCTTCTCTCCCGCGCGCTCTGCCACCGATCGTGGGTCGCCGAGTCTCGCGACGACATCCGGAGCAACGAACGCCTCGAGTTCCTGGGCGACGCGGTGCTCGGCTGGGTCATCGCCGATCTCGTGTTCCATCGATTCGCCGATCTGGCCGAAGGTGCACTCACCGACCTCCGCAAGAGCGTCGTCAACGCGCATGCCCTGGCCGAGGTCGCGGCCGAGTTGCACGTGGGCGAGTGTCTCCTGCTCGGCCGGGGCGAGGATGCGGCCGGCGGACGTGAGAAGGTCTCGATCCTGTCGGATGCGATGGAAGCGGTGCTCGGCGCGGTCTACCTCGACGGCGGCCATCAACCGGTCTTCGAGCTCATCGATCGGCTCTTCATGGTGCGGCTCGAGCACGCGGTCGGCACGCTCGACCGGCTCGACTACAAGTCCGCGCTGCAAGAGGTGCTCGCCCAGCAGGGCCGCCCGTCCCCGGACTACCGGGTGCGATCCACCGGCCCCGACCACGACAAGACCTTCTACGCCAAGGTCCTGGTCGCCAAGGAGCTGCTCGGTGAGGGCGAGGGCCGGTCGAAGAAGGCGGCCGAGCAGGCCGCAGCCAGCGTCGCGTTCGACGCGCTCACGAGCGACTGACATCGAGTGCCCGAGCTGCCCGAGGTCGAGACCGTCCGGCGTGGCCTCGAGCGCTTCGTGGTCGGTCGCAGGGTGAACGGCGTCGAAGTCGGCCGAGAGCGCACCGTCCGGCGGACGTCGCGTGAAGCCCTGATTCACGGATTGACCGCTGCGACGATCGTGGCGGCCAACCGGCGGGGGAAGTACCTCCTACTCCCGCTCGACAGCGGGGACGAGGTCATGATCCACCTGCGCATGAGCGGTCAGGTGCTCGTCGCGGCGGCCGATGCGCCGCGGCCACCGCACACCCACGTCGTGCTGCACCTCGACGACGGCCACGAGCTCTGGTTCGTGGACCCGCGAACCTTCGGTGAGGTGGTCGTCTTCGACCCGTCGAACGTCGCCGTCGAGATCCCCGATCTCGCGAGGCTCGGGCTCGACCCGATCGTCGACGACATCACGCTCACCCAACTCCGTCGGATCGTGCGTGGCCGTCACCGTCAGCTGAAGCCGCTCCTGCTCGATCAGCACGTGATCGCCGGAATCGGCAACATCTATGCCGACGAGATCCTGCACGAGGCGCGACTGCGACCTGATCGACCGTGCGACGAGTTGTCGACGACGTCTGAACGTCGCCTGCATGTTGCGATCCACCAGATCCTTCGTGACGCGATCGCCGCTGGAGGGTCCAGCCTGAGCGACGCCCAGTATGTCGACCTGTTCGGCGCCGGTGGTTCGTACCAGGACGCACATCAGGTCTACGGGCGAGCCGGTGAGCGCTGCCTGACCTGCGGGATCGGCTGGATCCGTCGCACGGTGTCGGCACAGCGCTCGACGCACTACTGCCCACGCTGCCAACGCTGATCGGCGAGGCGACGATTCGGTTCCCCTCGTCCGACCGCTTCGGAAAGGGTGAACCCGGGCACGGGACGACTAGATTCGGGCGCGCCGTGTTCCTGAAGAGTCTCACCCTCAAAGGCTTCAAGTCCTTCGCGGACTCGACGCTCATGGCCCTCGAACCGGGCGTCACCGTCGTCGTCGGCCCCAACGGCTCAGGCAAGTCGAACGTCGTCGACGCGATCGCGTGGGTGCTCGGCGCGCAGGCGCCCAAGTCGGTTCGGTCGCAGAAGATGGACGACGTCATCTTCGCAGGCACCGAGAAGCGGCCGGCTCTCGGCCGAGCGGAGGTCAGCCTCACGCTCGACAACTCATCGGGCCTGCTGCCGGTCGAGTTCAACGAGGTGACGCTGACCCGGATCCTGTTCCGCAACGGCGACAGCGAGTACGCGATCAACGGCGTCGGCTGCCGTCTGCTCGACATCCAGGAGCTGCTGTCGGATGCCGGTGTGGGCAGGCAGCAGCACGTGATCGTCAGCCAAGGCCAGATCGACGCCGTGTTGAACGCCCGGCCCGAGGACCGTCGCGGCATCATCGAGGAAGCGGCTGGGGTCCTCAAGTACCGCAAGCGCAAGGAGAAAGCCGAACGACGCCTCGATGCCACCGAGGCGAACCTCCTGCGCCTCCAGGATCTCCTGCGTGAGGTCCGCCGTCAGCTTCGGCCACTCGAGCGTCAGGCCGAGGCGGCGCGCCGTCACGAGTCGCTCGTCGCCGAGCTCGGCATCCTGAAGGTGTTCGTCGCCGGTCGTGAGATCGCGGCCCTCCGGGCGAAGCTCGAAGCGATCGCCGTGGGTCGTGTCGACGCAGTCCGCGTCGAAGGGGAGCTCAAGGCGCGCCTCGCCAAGCTCGACGCCGAGATCATGTCGCTCGAGGCCCAGCTCTCGGCTCGTGGCGAGAGCGATGTCAGCGACCGGCTGATGCAGGTCGAACAGCTGCGTGAGCGCGCCCGCGGGCTCGCCGGCATGCTCGCCGAGCGCAAGCGTTCGCTCGAACGCGATCACGGGCAACTCCTCGACGCGGGAGTCGTCGCCAACCTCGAGGCCGACGCCGCCCGCTTCCGGACCGAGCTCCACGAGGTGACGACCGCGCTCGAACGCGTGGTCCCGAACGCCGAAGCGCTGGCTGCCGAGGAGGAAGCGTTCCGGACCGAGCGCGAGAACATCACCACGGCACTGGCAGCCGACGACGGGGGCGCCAAGGCGGCCAGCGCCGCAGCGGAGGTGCGCGGCGAGCTGCGATCGATCCGCAACGGAGTCGAACGCAGCGAGAGCGAGCTGAGCCGCGCCACCACCCACGGCGACGAGCTGCGAGCACAGCTGTCACGGCTCGCCGACGAGACCGAGCGTCTACGCAGCGATTGTGCCCAGGCGGAGTCCGTCGAGACGCCGCTCGTCGACCAGATCGAAGCAGCGGAAGCGGCGCGCCTCGCGGCCGACGCGGCGTCGGAGCGCTGCCTGACCGAACGCCAGCACGCGGCCGAGGCGGCGTCGCGATGGCACGCTCGTGTCGAGGCCCTGCAACTGGCGCTCGACTCCGCCCATGCGCGCGCTGGCGCCGAGCGGCTCGCTCGGGTCGACGGCGTGCTCGGTACGCTCCTCGACCTCGTCGAGATCGATGCCGGTTGGCACGAAGCCGTCGAGGCGTCGCTCGGCGAGGCGCTGACAGCAGTCGTCGTCGACGGATCGGCCTCCGCCCAGCGGGCGTTGACCGCGTTGCGGGAGTCGAACACCAGCGGCGCGGTGCTCGCAACAGGGATTCCGGTCGATCACGGTCGCGTCCCATCGGTCGGCGAGGTCGTGCGGCCTCACGTGAGATCCGGACGACCCGGCCTGTCGGGATTGCTCGACGCGCTCGTCGGTGCCGCCGTGCGGGTCGATTCCCTCGACGAGGCGATCGATGCCGCGATCGCCCACCCCGGCTCGATCATCGTCACGCCTGCCGGAGACCGCTTCGCTCCGAACGGTTGGCGCATCGGCGCCGCGGCCGGAGGAGCGACCGCCGCTGCACTGGCCGATGCCCAACAACGCGCCGAGGAGGCGGTCGCGGCGCTCGCCGCGGCCGACGAAGCAGTTGCCGCAGCCCGCTCCGGCCAGACGATCGCTCGCCAGATCGAGGCCGACCTCACTCGCCGACTCGATCAGAACGACGCCCGCTTCATCGCTGCGTCCGAGGGGCTCGCGGGAGCGCTCGGCCAACGCCGCGAGCTCCAAGCGGAGCTCGAGGGCGTCGATCGCTCCGTCGCCGAGCTCACCGACCACATCGGCCGCGAGCGGTCGCGTATCGGTGAGCTCGAAGCGGTCCTCCCGTCGCTCGACGCCGACGAGCACGCCGAGGCGGAAGCCGCCAGGGCTCGAGGAGAGGCGCGCGCCGAGCTGGAGGCCAGGGCGGCGTTGCTCGCCTCGCGGCGACGAGAGCTCGAGGTACGGCACGCCGGTCTGCACGAGCGTCAGCAGTTCCTCGAAGCCCGCATCGCGGAGACCGAGCGGCGGCTCGAGGCTGACCAGGAGGCACGTGCGGTCGCTGCCGAGCGGCGTGTGCAGATCGAGCGATCGATCGCCGCCATCGATCGGTTGGCGGCGCTCGTGGCCGCCCACCGCAGCGTCGTCGAGATCGAGCACGACCAGCTCGCCGAGCGTCGTCGACGGCAGAGCGAAGAGGTTCGTGGGCTGACGTCGGCGCTCGACAGCTGCCGCAAGAGCCGGACCGAGTCGGAGCGTCATCTCGAGGAGACCCGTGAGACGTCGCACCGTTTCGAGATCGAGGAAGCCGAGGCGAAGCTCCGTCTCGAGACGTCGATCGAGACACTGCGACGCGATCTCGACATCGAGCCGGAGGTCGCTGAAGCGTCCGAGCTGCCCGAGCTGCCCGACGGGGCGACCCCGGCTGGCCGGGTACGCGAGCTCGATCGCGAGCTCCGCCTCCTCGGACCGATCAACCCGCTGGCGCTCGAGGAATTCAACGAGCTGCAGCAACGCCACCACTTCCTCGAAGAACAGCTCGACGACGTGCGCTCGACTCGCCGCGACCTCAGCCGGGTCATCAAGGCGGTCGACCAGGAGATCCAGAACGTCTTCGCGGGCGCGTTCGCCGACGTGAGCGCGAACTTCACCCAGCTCTTCGGCACCCTGTTCCCCGGTGGGCTCGGCAAGCTCAAGCTCACCCAACCGGACGACCTGCTCAACACGGGGATCGAGGTCGAGGCCAAGCCCAGCGGCAAGAACGTCAAGAAGCTGTCCCTGCTGTCGGGTGGCGAGCGCAGCCTGACCGCGCTGGCGTTCCTGTTCGCGGTGTTCCGGAGCCGCCCCTCGCCGTTCTACGTGATGGACGAGGTCGAGGCGGCCCTCGACGATGTCAACCTGCACCGATTCCTCGGACTCGTCGGCGAGTTCCGGCGAGATGCGCAGTTGGTGATCGTGTCGCACCAGAAGCGCACGATGGAGGCCGGCGACAGTCTGCTCGGCGTGTCGATGCAGCCCGGTGGCTCGTCCAAGGTCGTCACCGAGAAAGCGAGCACGGCCACCGCCCGCTGACCACGACCCCGGCCCCTCGCTCCTCCCGCCGCTCGTTCGTCGAATCCCTCAAAGCGGATCTGCGAACACCGGTGTTCGTGGGCGAGCATTGGTGAGGTTGACGGACGAGGAGGGGTCGCAGCTCGTTTCGCCGAATCGGCCAAAGCGGATCTGCGAACACCGGTGTTCGTGGGCGAGCCCTGGTGAGGTTGGCGAACGAGGAGGAGTCGCAGGTCGGTGGCGGGCCTCGGGTGGCGGGGTGGCCCCGATAGCGTCGGGTGACGTTATGGAGTGGTACTGGCTGTTTCTGATCCTGGCGGTCGTCGTCCTGGTGTTCGGCGTCGGCGTCGTCCTGCTCAACCGACGCCGCTCGGGAGGCGCACCGACGCCGACTCGCCCGGCACCGAGGCCGGCGGCGCCGCCTCCCAGGGCCGAGACGGCGCCGGACGAACCCGGCGAGACGCTCCTCGCCGAGCCGGAGATCGTCGAACCGGAAGCGGAACCCGTCAAGCCGGTCTCGTTGCGCGATCGGCTCGCGAAGGCCCGGTCGGCTTTTTCGGGCGCCTTCGCCGGTGTGCTCGGGCGCGGAGCGATCACCGACGAGACCTGGGACGACCTGGAGGAAGCCCTGCTCCGTGCCGATGTGGGGCTGCGGGTGACCGAGACGCTGCTCGACGATCTGAAATCGCGGGTGCAGTCCAAGGAGATCACCGAACCGGAGGAGTTGCTGGATGCGCTCCAAGCCGACATGGTGGCCCAGCTCGAGGGCTCCGATCGAACGGTCCGCTTCGACGACTCGTTGACACCGGGGAACCCCAACGTCTGGATGTTCGTCGGCGTCAACGGAGTGGGCAAGACCACCACGATCGGCAAGGTCGCCCGCCAACAGATCGATGCCGGCCGCTCGGTACTCCTCGCTGCCGGCGACACCTTTCGTGCGGCCGCCGCGGAGCAACTCGGCACCTGGGCCGAGCGGTCGAACGCCGACTTCGTCCGCGGTGCAGAGGGTGGCGACCCGTCGTCGGTGATCTTCGACGGCGTCGAGCGTGCGGCGAGCAAGCAGCTCGATCTCGTGCTCGCCGACACGGCCGGCCGCCTGCATACGAAGACGAATTTGATGGAGGAGCTGAAGAAGGTGCGCCGAGTGGCCGAAAAGGGCGCCGGCACCGTCACCGAAACCCTGCTCGTGATCGACGCGACCACCGGTCAGAACGGCCTCGCCCAGGCGCGCGAGTTCAACGAGGCGACCGACGTCACCGGGGTGGTCCTGACGAAACTCGACGGATCGGCCAAGGGCGGCATCGTGTTCGCGATCGAGACCGAGCTCGGGATCCCGGTCAAGCTGGTGGGCGTTGGTGAGCAGGTCGGGGACCTGATCCCGTTCGATCCGCACGAGTTCGTCGCCGCCCTCTTCCAACGAACGTGAGTGGCCCAGAAACGATGTCGATCATCGGGAACCGCAGCGGTTCGAGGGACGTCAGACGGGTATGAAGCGTCACTGCTCCCGAACCCTCCCTGCAGTCGTCGCTGCCGCGCTCGTGTTCACCGCCTGTGGCGGTGACGACGACGTCGCGTCGGACGACGGCGACCCGATCGATGCTGCAACCGAACAGCCCGACGATTCCGGTCTGCGTGCCCCCACGCCGATCGAGATCGCGGCTGGTGGAGGCGGCGATCGTGCCGCCGCAGACTCCGCCGCTGCGGAGGGCGCCACGACCGACATGATGATCGCGCCCGTTCCCTGGGTGACCGAGTACGTCGTCGGTGAGGGCATGCCAGCGCTCCCGACGGACGACACCGGTTACGTCTACGACGGCGGCACCGACGTGACGACCGAGCAGGTCGCGCAGCTCGCCGCCGCAGTGGGTGTGACCGGTGAGCCGGTTCGTACCGACGACGGCGACAACGTCGTGTGGCGGGTCGGCCCCGACGACGGGAGCGCGCCGAGCCTCTGGGTGTACGACGACGCCCAGCTGTCGTGGAATTACAACAGCGCCTGGGCCGACACCGAGCCGAGGACTTCGTGCGTCGTCGCGTTCGACAGCGACGGCAACGAGATCGGCGAGTGCCCGGAACCGGAGCCGCCGGTCGGCGTCCCGAGCGGCGAGGAGGCCGAGCAGCGTGCTCGCGACCTGCTGGCCGCGATCGGTGTCGACTCGGCGTCGCTCGAGTTCGAGACCTTCGCCGACGAGTGGTTCGCCAGCGTGACGGCCACCGACACCACCGATCCGCGTTCCGGCTTCCGCGCCTGGAACATCGGGTTCGGTGCCGAGGGCGTGATGCAGTATGCCGGCGGCGCGCTCGCGACTCCCGAGGCCGTCGGACCGTACCCGCTGGTAGATCTCGACACGGCTCTCGCCCGGTTGACCGATGGTTCGGGCGGGTACGGCGGGTACGGCGGTCCGGCCGTCGACACCGCTGTGGCGATCGCCGAGCCGGCCCCGGTCGACGTCCCCGAGGGCGACGTCGCCGGTGGCGAGTCCGGTGAGGCAATCCCGGTGGAGCCGTTGCCCGTCGAATCGATGCCCGTCGAGTCGTTGCCGGCCGCGGACCCGGAACCCGTCGTCGTGACGCTCGTCGATGTCCGGGCCGACCTGTGGTGGGCGTGGGACGTCGACGGATCGGTGTGGCTGTTGCCCGCCTACCGCTTCATCGACAGCGAGGGCGGATCGACGACCGTCCCTGCGGTGACCGACGAATTCATGATCCGGGTCGAACCGCCGGTCGTGATCGACGAGCCGCTCCCATCACCCGAGCCACTTCCCGTCGAGACGGCGCCGCCCGTCGACATCATCGACACGATCCCGCCGGCCGAGCCGACCTCGCCGAGCGACACGTCGCCGATCCTCGAGGATCCGAAGTCGCCGCCCGCGTCACTGCCGACGGAATCGATCCCGGTCGTGCCCACCGACGACGTGCAACGCCTCGTCGGACTCAGCCTCGAGGATTTCACGGCCGAGCTCGCCGCGATGAAGCTCGTGGTGCGGGTCGTCGTGCTCGACGGCGAGCCACAGGCGGGCACCACCGATCTTCGTGCCGATCGGGTCAACGTCGCGGTCGAGAACGGCATCGTCGTGTCGATCGAGTCGATCGGCTGACCGTGAAACCGGCGATCGGCGCCCTTGCCGTCCTCGCGTTGGCGGCGTGCGGGGCGTCGTTCGGCGATGGCGCCGCCGAACCGCTCCCGGTGGTGACCGATCAGTCCACGACCGTCGAGCCGCCGCCGGTCACCGACCGATCACAGGTCACACCCGACACCGTCGAGTTCGATCGTGAGGAACCTGCCGACGACCACCGGTCGACCGATCGGCCGTGGCCGGGATTCGGCGACGAGACGTACCTGGCCGGTGCACCGATCGTCGCCCAGTTCGTCGGGCGGTCGCTCGACGAGTTCGAGCGGGAGGTCATGGCGATGGGACTCGGTCCGGTGAGGATCGTTGCCGGCGACGGGATGACCGAAGAATCGACGGCGGAACTCGTGCCGGGTCGGGTCGACGTCGTCACCGAGGCGCGTGACGGCACCCTCGTCGTCGACGCATCCGTGGAGACCGACATCGGCGCGGTGGCCGACTTCGTCGGTTCCCCGGTCGAGGATCTCCTCGCCGAGGCGTCCGAAGGGCGAACATCGTCGTCGAGGACGGCCGCGTGACCCGGATCGAGTCGATCGGATGAAGTCGTCGACGGTCGGTCGGATGATCGCAGTCATCCTGAGTCTCGCGTTCTCGTCAACGTTCGGAGCGTGCGCTCGTTCGGACCCAGAGCCGATCGGTGCGGTGCGGACGACCACAGCGCAGGCTCCCGCCGAGTCGGTCGAGATCGTGGAGGTCATCGACGACGTCGCCTACTACCCGGGCTGCGAGAACGAGCCGGTCGACGTCGCCGGCACCACGTGGTATCCGGTGTCCGAGTGGGGCAACGAGCGGACCGCCGCGCTCTTCGCGGAGATCACGTCGGTCCCGCGCCGCGAGCCGAGCGTCGTGCGGGGGTATGCGCCACGCATCCCGGAGCCGGGCCCCGGTGACGACATCGGCACGCTCGTCGTCTACGCCGATGGGATCGCCCGGTACGAGACCGAGAGCGGCCGGGTCCAATGGCTCACCACCCAGACCCTGACGTACGACTGGGCCTGCTGAAGCCGACGGGTTGTGCCAGGCACAACTCGTGATGGGTCCCCGGAGCCGCCGGTAGCCTGGACGGCTCATGTTCGACAATCTCTCCAATCGACTCGACGGGATCGTCAAGCGCCTGCGTGGCAAGGGCCGCCTGACCGAGGCCGACGTCGACGAAATCATGAAGGAGATCCGCTCGGCGCTCCTCGAGGCCGATGTCAACGTCACCGTCGTCCGGTCGGTCTGCAACCGCATCCGTGAGCACGCCATCGGCGCCACCCGTTCGCAGGCGCTCGACCCCGGTCAACAGGTGGTCAAGGCCGTCAACGACGAGCTCACCCGGATCCTCGGCGGCGAGACCCTGACGATCAAGTACGCCTCGAAGCCGCCGACCGTCATCCTGATGGCGGGTCTGCAGGGCTCCGGCAAGACGACGGCCACCGGCAAGCTCGCCCAGTGGTTCAAGTCGCAGGGGCGCCAACCCCTGCTGGTCGGTGCCGATCTCCAGCGTCCGGCAGCCGTCGAGCAGCTCCGTACGCTCGGTCGCCAGGTCGAGGTCCCGGTGTTCTCCGATCCGGAGGATCCGATCCTCACTGCGTTCGAGGGGGTGGAGGAGGCGAAGCGGCTCGGTCGCGACGTCGTGATCGTCGACACCGCCGGTCGCCTCTCGATCGACACCGAGATGATGGAGCAGGTTCGTCTGATCTCCGGCGCGGTTTCGCCCGACTACACGTTCCTGGTCATCGATGCGATGACCGGCCAGGACGCTGTCCAGACCGCCGAAGCGTTCCATCAAACCCTCGAGATCGACGGCGTGATCCTCTCCAAGCTCGACGGTGACGCACGCGGCGGCGCGGCGCTCTCGGTCAAGGAGGTCATCGGCCGGCCGATCGCGTTCGCCTCGACCGGGGAGAAGCTCGACGCCTTCGAGCAGTTCCATCCCGACCGCATGGCTGGGCGGATCCTCGGCATGGGCGACATGCTCACCCTGATCGAGCAAGCCGAGCAGGCGTTCGAGGCCGATCGCGCCGAGCAGGCAGCGGCCCGCATGCTCGAGGGTGAGTTCACCCTCGACGACTTCCTCGAGCAGATGCAGGCCCTCAAGAAGATGGGGCCGCTGTCGGGCATCCTCGGGATGATGCCCGGCATGCCCAAGGAGCTGAAGAACGCCCAGATCGACGACGACGCACTCAAGCCGATCGAGGCGATGATCCACTCGATGACCCGCGAGGAGCGGGTGCGTCCGCAGATCATCAACGGCAGCCGCAGGGCGCGCATCGCGAGGGGCTCCGGGTGTGAACCCGGTGAGGTCAGTCGACTCGTCAAGCAGTTCTCCGACATGCAGAAGATGATGAAGAAGATGGGCATGGGCGGCGGCAGGAAGGGCAAGAAGCGCGGTGGGTTGCCGGGTCTGGGAGGCGTGGGCGGCGGGATGCCCGACATGGGCGAGCTCGAGGGCCTGCTGGGCAACCAGGGTGGCGGGCTGCCGGGCGGGTTCAAGTAGTCGAATCCGAGAGCCACGCTCGCGGCTCGGGCGCGTCGTCGTACCGTTCGTGCGCGGTGAGTGGGCTGGCCGTCACGGCGACGCCGAGGTCGGCGGCCATCGCCTCGACGCCGCGGACCACCCCGCCCGAGCAGGTCCAGTCGAGATCGACGCAGTCCGCGCCGGGTGGTGCGGCGTCGTCGAGCGCACCCGTCCAGTACAGCACGACTTCGATGTCGTCCAGCGGGGCGCACTCGACCGACGCCGAGTCGGTCACCGGGTCGTCGACGACGACTCCCACCAACCGGCGCTCGAAGCGCTCGCCCGAACACGCCAACGCTGCCGCGAAGGCGGCACCGTTCGAGAAGCCGTGGACGGCGATGCGTTCGCACCCCGCCGCGTCGACCGCCTCCCTGACGATGGAGATGGCGTCGCCGAACGCGGCCGGCTGCGCGTAGCGCCACTCGCGTCCGCCCCAACCCTCGCCGTTCCCGCTCGGTGACAGGATCGCGATCCCATCGCTCAGCTCCGTCGCCGTGCCGGATCCCCCCTTGCCGTGGAGTTGCACGATGCATCGGTCCGATCGGACCGTGTCCGCTGTGGTTTCGCCGTCGTCCTGGCAGGCGCCGATGGTGCACAGCGCCGCCAGCGCGAGCAGCGGTCGCACCCGGTTCCGAACGGTCACCATTCGGCACCGAGACCGCGTGCGTCGGATCCGCCCCGCAGCTCGAAGCCGGTGAGCACGGCGTCGAGCTCGTCGACGAGGACGCTGACGTGCTCCGGTCGGATGACGAGCGGGGGGCGGAGCTTGAGCACGTTGGTGTGGCGTCCGGTCACCCCGGTGAGGATGCCACGCCGGCGGAGGTCGGTGGCCAGTCGTTTGGCATCCGCGTAGGCAATCGGCTCGCGCGAGCAGCGGTCCGACACGAGATCGAGGCCCCAGAACAAGCCGCTGCCCTGCACGTGGCCGATGATCTCGTGGCGGAGGGCGAGGTCTTCCAGCCTGGCGCCGAGCAGGGCGCCGGTCGAGGTCGCGTTCGCGAGCAACTGCTCGTCGGCGATCACGTCGAGCACAGCCAGTGCCACTGCCGCCGAGACCGGATTGCCGCCGAAGGTGTTGAAGTAGTTCCGACTCTCGGCGAACGCACTGGCGATCGTCGGGGTGGTCACGACGGCTGCGACCGGATGACCGGCGCCCATCGGCTTGCCGATCGTGACGATGTCGGGGACGAGGCCGTACCGGGCGTGCCCCCAGAAGTGGTCGCCCATCCGGCAGTACCCGGCCTGCACCTCGTCCGCGATCACGAGTCCGCCGCGCTGCCGCACACTCTCGGCCGCTGCCGCGACGTAGCCATCGGGGGCGACGAGGACACCGTTGGAGTCCCAGCTCGTGTCGATGAGCATCGCCGCAGGATGGTGGCCCCGCCCAGCCAGCTCGTCGAGCTCGACCTCGACGAGCCGGGCGTACCTCGCGCCGAGATCGGGCTCCGGCTCGCGGAATGGTCCGCGATAGACGTTCGGTGGTTCCACCACGCCGAGCCACGCGGGACGATCGGATGCCGGATATGAGTCGGTCGACAGCGCACCGACCAGCGTGCTGTTGCCGTGGTACGACCGCTCGGAGACCACGACGCCGTGGTTGCCGCTGACGGTACGTGCGATCTGGACTGCGAGGTCGTTGGCCTCGGTGCCCGTGCACACGAAGTAGCACGTCGACAGTTCGCCTGGGAGCAGCGCACCGAGACGTTCGGCGAGGGCGACGACGTGCTCGTGCAGGTAGCGGGTGTGGGTGTTCAAGAGTCGCGCCTGCTGCGCGAGGGCTGCGACGACCCGCGGATGGGCGTGGCCGACCGAGGGAACGTTGTTGTAGCAGTCGAGGTAACGCCGACCGTCGGCGTCCCACACCCAGACCCCCTCGCCGCGGACCAGGTGCACCGGTTCGTCGTAGAAGAGCTGGTAGCTGGGGGCCAGCGTCGCACGACGACGGCGCATCAGGTCGTCGTCCATGAACCGTCCTCGATCAGCGTCGTCGTCCGCTCGATCAGCTCGACAGGATCGAGTGCGAGCCATCGCTCCATGTTGGCGACCACCGCCGGCAGATAGCGAGCCGCCCGCTCGGCGAGATGCGGCACCTCGGCGATCTGATGCTCGACGAGCAGCACCGTCAGCGCCTGGCGTGCCAGCACCAGATCGGGCATTGCCGCGATCTCGTCGCTGTCGAGGTGATGGCGTTCGCAGTAGCCGGCGGTGAGCGCAGCGATCACCCCGGCCGGATCGGACGCCACCGCGGCGAAGCTCTCGGCCGCGACTGCGACGTCGGCGGCCCGCACCGTGTGAACGACATCGCCGAAGTCGATGATGCCCGTGACCCGGTCCGACGGTGTGGCCGCGCGGAGCAGGTTGCCGGCATGCCCGTCGTTGTGGATGACCTGTCGCGGCAACTCCGACATCACCGCGACAACATCGCGAAGCCGGGACTCGGCGCGCGACAACACGCGCTCCGACGACGGGCCCACGCCCCGACGCAGTTCCGGTTCGACGAGTAGACCGTTGGCGATGTCCCAGGCCATGAAACCCGCGGCGGCCGGGTGGTCGAAATCGGCGAGCGCCGCGGCGATCGCTCCGATGAGACGTCCGATCTCGCGAAAACCACGCTCGGGGATCGCCTCGTCGGGGTCGAACGTCCGTCCGGGCAGATAGCTGACCATGCGCGTGGGATGGAGTCGGTCCGCGTGCTCGACGAGCGGTACGAGCTCGCCGTCGAGCGTCGGGAGCATGCGGGCCACCGGCAGATCGGGCGTGCGGTCCGCTACGTGCACGAGCGCCCGTGCGTGCAGATCGATCGTGGTGTGCGATTCCGTCGCACTCTGGATCTTGAGCACCACACGCCGGCCGTCGGGTGAAGTGATCAACGTGTTGTGCGAGCGTTCACCCGGGAGCCGTCGACCGGTCCCGACGATTCCCCACCGGTCGGCAGCGATCCGGCACGCGTCGGCGGTCTCGAGCTCAGGCGGATCGAAGCGGAACAGGTCCATGGCGCCGATAGGTGTAGCACGGACGGCGCCCCGACGACGTTCGGAATCGACGCTGGCACCGCTAACCTTTCGGGGTTCATGTCGGCGAGCGTCAGCGAGTCCGGCCAACGAGAATCGAGAACGCCGGTTGCCGGACACGGAGCGAACGAGCCGTCCGCCGGGTTCGATTCGCATCCAGGAGAGTCTTCACACATGGCAGTCAAGCTGCGCCTCACTCGAGTCGGCAAGAAGAAGCAGCCGCAGTACCGCATCGTCGCGGCTGACGCGCGCTCGCCCCGCGACGGCCGCTTCATCGAGATCCTCGGTCATTACGACCCCCGTCAGGACCCGTCGGCGCTCACCGTCGACAACGACAAGGCCGTCAAGTGGCTGAGTCAGGGCGCGCAGCCGACCGAGCGAGTGGCGAAGCTGCTCGAGGTGTCCGGCGCCATGGAACAGTTCAAGGCGAGCAAGTGAGCGACGGCGCGACGGCTCCGACTGCGGTTGCCGTGCTCACCCACATCGTGAAATCGATCGTCGACGACCCGGATGCCGTCAGGGTCGACGAGGTGACCGACGAGGGCAAGCACCGACTCGACGTGCGCGTCGGCGACGGCGATCTCGGGCGCGTGATCGGTCGTCGCGGTCGGACGGCTGCGAGCATTCGAACCGTGACCCGCGCCGCAGCGTCGAAGGACAACGTCGATCTCGACATCGAGTTCCTGGACTAGCGCCCCGGCCACGCCGGCCGACTGCTGCGTTCCGCCTCACTGCTCGGTGCTCGAGGGCGACCCCGGTTGGTCGTGCCTTGAACTCGGTCGATCGGTCTCGAAGCCGATCTCGTGATCGGACCCGCGGCGCCCGACTGCCGGTGGGCCCGGTACGTTGAGCTGCATGCGGGTCCCCGAGGGGTTGCTGGAGGTGGGGCGGATCGGTCGACCGCACGGCATTCGCGGCGACGTGTTCCTCGATCTCACGACCGATCGCTCCGAACGGGCGGCGGTCGGGAGCAGGCTGTGGGCTCGCGATCGTTGGATCACCATCACTCGTTCGAGCCCGTCGAACCGTCGCTGGCGGGTCCACATCGACGGTGTCGACGAGCGATCGGCTGCGGAGGCCCTCACGGGTGTCGCTGTCTTCGCCGAACCCATCGAAGACCCGGATGCGCTGTGGGTGCACGACCTCATCGGTGCGAGCGTCATCGAGCCGAACGGGATCGACCGCGGACGCTGCGTCGCCGTCGTCGCAAACCCGGCATCCGACCTGCTCGAGTTGGAATCCGGTGCGCTCGTGCCGGTCGCGTTCGTGACAGCGGTCGACACGTCGGGCCGGGTCCCGCTCGTCACGATCGATCCGCCCGACGGCCTCTTCGAGATGTGAGCGCCGTGATGCGCATCGATGTGTTCACGTTGTTCCCGGTCATGGTCGATGCGTTCTGCTCCGACGGCCTGCTCGGCAAGGCCCGCGACTCCGGTCTCGTCGACCTGCGACTCCACGACCCACGTGTGCACGCCACCGATGTGCACCGCACCGTCGATGACGCCCCGTTCGGCGGCGGGGCCGGCATGTTGATGCGGGCCGCCCCGTTGTTCGAATCGGTCGAGGCCGCCGACCCGCCGCGTCCGCTCCTCCTGCTCGGGCCCGGTGGTCGCCGGTTCGATCAGGGGCTCGCACGCGAGCTCGCCGGTCTCGGCGGCTTCAGCCTCCTCTGTGGTCGGTACGAAGGCGTCGATCATCGCGTCCGCGAGCACCTCGTCGACGGAGAGCTGAGCGTCGGAGACGTCGTGCTCAACGGGGGGGAGGTCGCAGCCTGTCTCGTCGTCGAGGCCGTGACTCGCCTGCTGCCGGGGGCGCTGGGGAACGTCGACAGTCCGCTCACCGAGAGCTTCGGTGACAGCGGATTGTTGGAGGAGCCGCACTACACCCGCCCCGCCGACTTCCGGGGCTGGGTGGTGCCCGAGGTGCTGCGCAGCGGCGATCATGCCCGAGTCGCTCGGTGGCGACACGCCCAGGCGCTCCATCGCACGATCGCGGCGCGGCCCGACCTGATCGAGGCGCGTGGCGGAATCACAGATGATGAGCACAGCCTGTTGGAAGAGTTCCCACCCGTCCCGTATCCTTGATCGGCCCCTGTGATTCCAGGTATGTGCCACGGGGCCCCGAGATCTGAGAGAGACCCATGAAGACGACCGACCTGATCGACAACGATTCCCTGCGCGACGACATCCCGGAGTTCTTCCCGGGTGATGAGCTCAAGGTCCACGTCCGCGTCGTCGAGGGCGGCAAGGAGCGCGTCCAGGTCTTCCAGGGCAACGTGATCAAGCGTCAGGGCAGCGGCCTGCACGAGACCTACACGGTCCGCAAGCTCAGCTATGGCGTCGGCGTGGAACGGACGTTCCCGATCCACGCCCCCACGGTGCAGAAGATCGAGGTCGTGAAGCGCGGCGACGTCCGTCGCGCCAAGCTGTACTACCTCCGGGATCGGGTCGGCAAGGCCGCCAAGGTCCGCGAGAAGCGCGAATTCTGAGCTGACCGCTCACCATCGGGCCGACGGCCCCCTCGTCGACACCACGCGGGAGCAGGTCGCCCATGGATCTCTCGAAACGTTCGCTCGGGCAGTGGGGCGAGGATCGCGCTGCCGCCCACCTCCGTCGCAGCGGTTTGCGCATCGTCGACCGGAACTGGCGTGCGCCCGAGCGGGAGATCCCCGGTGAGCTCGACATCGTCGCCGTCGAGGGCGCGACCGTGGTGGTCTGCGAGGTCAAGACGCGGCGAACGGGCCGTTTCGGCGGCGCCGTGGCAGCCGTCGGCGAAGCGAAGCAACAGCGGATCCGTTCGCTGACCGAGAGCTGGCTGCGTCATCGTCCCGGGGAAGGCCGCGAGGGCGTGCGCTTCGACGTCATCGCGATCGACGGGGTGCGGCTCCGCCACTGGAAGGCGGCGTTCTGACGACCAACGTCGACATGGTCGATCAGGAGAGGAAGCCCCACGCGACCAACGCCGCCGCCGTCGCCATGGCGGCGACGACGAGGACGTAGTCGAACGGTCGGGCCTTGAATCGGCGGTGCGGGTTGTAGCCCATGGCGCCCAAGTATCGCCCGGTGCCGCTGGTACTGTCGGATCCATGTGGCGCCTCCTGGTCACCGGCCTGTTGGTCGCGCTGTCGGGTTCGGGAATCACCGCTCACGCCGCTCCACCCGACGACACCATCCCGGCGGACTCGGTCCCCGAGGACGGTCCGCCCGACGACGAGGCTCCCGACACCGACGGCGACACCGGCACGGTCACCGGCGGCACCGGCGGGGAGACGACACCGGTCACGTTGCCGCTCATCCCGGTGCCGGTCGGATGCACGGCGCCGGTACTGCCACACATCGTGTTCACGGGTACCGTCGACGATCGCGACTATCGAACCATCCGGTTCGAGATCGATCAGATCCGGTCCGGTCGCGGAGAGCCGTTCGCCGCGGACGGCCACATCGATGTCCGGTTCGGGCTCGATGCCCAATATCTCGACGACGGCGAGACCTATCTCGTCGCCGCGATCGTCGACCCCGACCTCGGGTTCCTCGTCTCGCGGGTGACCGAACCGACTGCGAACTTCGGAGGCGACGAGGTCATCGGCGTCTCCGAGACCGACGTCGACTGCCCGGCCTACGAGGATCCGATGCGGACGCTCCACCCCGACGGAACCCCGATCGAGGCGAGCGTCCTGCAGCCCTTCCTCGACGCGAGGGTCCGGATCGCGGGAGCCTTTCTGCTGCCGTTCGGCGTAGCGTTCGGGGTGATCTTCCTGCTGGCGTCACTCCGATTGAGTGTCGGTGGGCTGTACCGCAGCGTCGTCAACCCACCTCGGCGCTGAGTCGGCGGGCCTCAGCGACGGCCTCCGTCCACCCGTCGATCCGGATCTCCTCAGCGGGTCCGTCGTGCCGACACCGCACGAGCATGCCACCCCCGACCGGGCGATCGAGGATCTGTTCGAGCGCCACGCCGTAAGCCGCGAGCTGGCGCCGGTACCTCTCGATCCGGTGGGTGCGTTCACCGTCATCGGGCCACTGGTCGGTCTTGTAGTCGACGATGAGACCGCCGTCCTCGGTCTCGATGAAGAGATCGACGTAACCCTCCAGCACGCGGCCGCCCACCTCGGCCGCGACGAACAGCTCGCGGTGATGGGGCCGATCGAGCGCCGCTCGTACGACAGGAGCGGCGAGGGCCGACCGGGCGAGGGCAGCCACGATGTCGTCCATGCCGAGGATGCCTTCGGCAGCGCATTGGGCGGCGGCGTGTCGGTCGATGTCGGCACCGGTGCGCAGATCCGCGAACTGGAGCACTGCGTGGACGGCGCGCCCGACGGCAGTGCCGTACCGGCCCCGCTGCCACGGCGGCAGGTCGAGATCGACGGCCTCCTTGTCGAGCCCAGGGTCCGCGAGGGTGCTGTGGTCGGCCGACGTCGGGATGCCGGCGGCGAGGCGCGTCGCGCTGATGGTTCGCACGCGGCGAGCTCGCTCGAACGCCTCGTCGCGCTCGCGCGACCAGACCTCGACGTCGGCCCACGGCAGGTCGGACGGCAAGGGTCGGGGCGCCTCGTATCGTCCCGGATCGGCGACCAGCGGGAGGGCCCCGGAGCTCACGTCGGCGGCGCCTGCGGCGTGGAGCACGCTGGCGTTCGTGGCAGTCGGTGCGATCGCAGTCTCACCGGGAAGTCGATGCAACGACACCACGAGGTGATCGACGGCACGCGTGCACGCGACGTACAGCAGCCGGTGGCGTTCGGCGTCACTCATCTGCTCGTCGAGCGGGGCGAAGTCGTCGTAGACCTCGTCGGAGTCCTTGCTGGAGATGGTCCACGTGTCCCGGTGCCAGACGACGGAGTTGGCGTACTGGCGCCTCGGGCTCGTCGTGAGACCCGACAGCACGGTGATCGGGAACTCCAGGCCCTTCGCAGCGTGCACCGTCATGATTCGCACGGCGTCGTCGTCGTGCTCGGGCAGAATCGTGTCGGCATTGCGGCTCTCGCTGGCCAGCAGGCGGACCCAGGCGAGGTACCGCCTCAGCCCGTGCCCACCGGCGTCGCTCCACGCCCGCGCCTGGTCGATGACGTACCGGACCCGCCGCCAGACGTCACGAGCATCGGGTTGATCGAGGGCCACATCGAGCAGTCGGCGTTCGTCGACGAGGGCGGCGAGCACGTCGGCGGGGGTGAGCCACGTGCTTCGTTCGGCCAGGCTGCGGAGGTGCGCCAGCGAGCTTGCGACGGGATGGTCGTCGAGGCCGGTCGGCGCGTCGGCCCAGATCGACCACCGCCCACCGGACGATCTCCAATCGTAGAGCTCGACGTCGCTGCAGCCGTACAGCGGAGTGCGCAGGGCGGCGACGAGCGTGAACTGGTCGGTGGCGTCGTCGGCGGCGCGCAGGGCGAGCATCAGGTGGCGGATCTCGGTGGTGGTGTACACGACCGAGCTGTTCTCGGCTCGGTAGGGCAGGTGGCGGGCGCGGAGTGCGGTCTCGAGGGCCGGCAGCGACGTGCGCGCCGGCAGGAGGATCGTGATGTCGCCGGGGCGGCACGGACGCAACCCGTCACCGTCGCTGACGAGCCACTGCTGGTGGAGTGCCGTCGCCACCGCCTCGGCGGCGTCGGCCGCCTCGCGCCATCGTAGCTCCTCGGCCCGCTTGCCGGAGCTGAGGTCCTGGTGCTCGTCGGCGCCGAGCACCGTCACCGATCCGTGGTCGAGCCACTGCGACCTGCAGCCGTCGAGGGCTTGGTAGGCGGGCTGGACGTCGACGCGGTGCTGGATGACCTGACCGAACACGTGGTTGACCCAGTCGAGCACCGGTCGGGAGGACCGGAAGTTGGCCGACAGCACCTCGGTGTCGGCACCGACCTGGGTGGCCGCCCGCATGTATTGGGCGATGTCGGCACGACGGAACCGGTAGATCGACTGCTTCGGGTCGCCGACGATGAACAGCCGGCCCGGTACGGGTTGGAGCCGTCTCCAGTCGGAGGACTGCTCCGGCGCCTCCGGGTCGGCGGTGAGGCGGACGGCGATCTCGAGCTGGATCGGGTCGGTGTCCTGGAACTCGTCGAGCAGGAGCCGCTGATAGCGCCGGTGCAGCTCGCGGCGGACCTCTGGATGATCGGTGACGAGGCGCCGTGCGAGCACGAGCAGGTCGTGGAACTCGACCTTGCCGTCGGCCGCCCGAGCCCGTGCGGCGTCGAGCACCCAGCGGCCGATCAACGCGCCGAGGACGCGGACACGTCGCGCCCTCACCGACTGGAGCAGCTCGACGGCGCGGTCGGCGAGCTCGGCCTGGCGCTCGCGAAGGAGATCCAGGTCGGCCGGGTCGTGTCCGGCTCGCTTCCAGTTCGATTTCGAACCGGTGCGCTTCGTCGTGCGGCAACGGCCTTCGATGCGCACCAGCCCACGAAGCTGCGTTCCGAGCGCGGGATCGGCTCGCATCGCTCGGGCGACGTCGCGGATCTCGCCGAGCCGCTCGGTCTGCTTGTCCGCGGGAGGGCACGGCGTGTCGCACAGCTGCTCGACGGCATCGAGGAACGGCTCGGTCTCGAGGTGCCACGACGGCGGATCCGAACGGTCGACGCGATCGGCGACGAGGTCCCAGTTCTCGTGGAAGCCGACAGCGACGCGGCGGCCGCCGACGTTGATTCTGAAGTTGTCGAGCTCGCACAGCTCGATCAACTCGCTGCCGCCCTCGACCACCCCTCCGGGTGGGTGAGGATCGTCGAGGACCTGGTCGAGCAGCAGCTCCCATCGTTCCTCGAACGCGAGCTGGCTCTCGAGCTCGTCGAGGACACCGAAGCCGGGTGGCAGGCCGGCCTCGATGGGATGGTCGTTGAGGATCCGGCGGGCGAACGCGTGGAGGGTACCGATCGGAGCGTGGTCGAGGCTGTCGAGTGCGAGCTGGTGTCGCTCGGCGAGATCGAACCGTTCGTGTTCGGCGGCTCGGCGTTCGGCGGCGGCCAGTGCGTCGCGCAATCGATGTCGGAGTTCGGCTGCCGCCTTCTCGGTGAAGGTGATGGCGGCGACCGTGCCGATCTCGACACCTGCCTCGACGAGGCCGACGATGCGCCCCACGAGACTGGTGGTCTTGCCCGCCCCGGCGCCGGCCTCGACGAACAGATTGGTGTCGAGGTCGGTCCGGATACGTCCGCGGGCGTCCTGGTCGGGTGGCGAGGTCGTCACGAGGCCACCTCGTCGCCGGTGATCGGGCCGGCGTCTTCATCGAGGTCGTCGACGAGGTCGTCGGCGGGCGGGAACCACGGGCCGAGGCGAGGGTCGCGCCGCTTGCGCTCCCATTCGTCGAACCGCTCGTGCACGCCGAGCTGGTCGGGCTGGCAGAACCGACAGGAGATGAAGAACTCGAACTGCGGCGGGCCGGTGACCGCGGGGTACAGGCCCGATTCGATGCCGCCGACCACGTGGGCGAGATCGGTCGCCACCTGTTCCCACACGGAACGGTCGAACGTGTAGCCCAATCGCTGGTAGTCGCCCTTGGCGAAGAAGTCGTACTCGGCCAGGACACCGACCTCGGTGGTCAGAGGGTCGCCGGCTCCGGCCGTCGCCAGCGCCGCCGCGGCGTAGGCGGGGAGCTGGAAGCGCGTGCCGGCCTCGGTGGGGTCTCCGGCGGCGATGTGTCCGTAAGTGGAGGCGCTCCCGGTCTTGTGGTCGATCACGATCAGATCGCCGTCGCGCCGCCGATCGATGCGATCGACCCAGCCGTGCAGCGCGAGTCGGCGATCGTCGCCGAGCGGGAGCGTGACGTGGCCATCGCCTCCGAAGCGGAGCTCGGAGCTGATGATCTCGGCCGCGCGATCCGCGACGGTGGCACCGTCGCGTGCGAACCACTCGATCAGATCGGCGCGCACCGTCGCCCGATCGAGGTACCAATGAGCTGCGCGGCCCGTTCGTCCGGCGCGTTCGAAGTCGTCGGCAACCTCTTCGTAGATGGACAGGAGGTGCTGGAGGTGTGCGGTGGTCCATCCGTCGGGCCCGGGCTGGGGCAACTCGCCGGAGAGCACCAGGTGGTTGAACCGGTCGAGGGTGTCGTGGACGACGTTGCCGCGTTCGATCGGCGACAGGGCGAGATCATCGGTGGTGTCGTCCAGCGGGCGAACGCCGAGCAGGTAGTGCACGAAGTAGGCGTGAGGGCACTTCGGCCAGGCTTCGAGTTGCGAAGGTGACACCGGTCGCGTGAAATGGTCGATCGTCACACCGCTGAGGTCGCCGTCGAACACCGTGAGCTCGATCGACCGGCGAGCGGCGCGCATCCGAAGCGCTCGTTCGGCGGCGACGTCGCCATCGCAGACGTCGAGCAACAGGGACGGATCGGTGGCGGCGGCGGCGACGCGATGCCGCAGGCGGTGCTCGCTGGTGGCTGCGGGGAACTCGGTGCGGACCAGCCCCGCATGGTGGCTGCTGACGGTTCGGTGGACGGCGTCGGGAGCATGCGCGGCGATCCAACGCGACTCCAGCCGCTCAGTGGTGGCACGGAGGTCGCCGCGTGGGGCGCCGATCTCGACACGGGGAGCCGTCTGGAGGTGAGTCAGGAAGGCACGGTGAACCCTGCGGACTCGAGCGTCGGAGGTGGCCAGACCGGCGGCGCGCCTGTCGGTGTCGGCGACGAGCGGGTCGATCACGGGCGCGGGCGGCAGGAGCCCGTCGGTCCCGCCCAGCACGATCACCACCTCGGCGTCGAGCGCGACCGTCCCGGACAGAGAGCCGATCGTGACACCGGTTCCGATCCGTCCGAGGCGACCGGGTGCGACGTCGAACTCCGCCGCGAACACCGCCCGGAACTCGCTGCGCCGGACGGGTCGGCTGACGGCGTCGAGGTGACGCAGGCGATCGAGGACCCGTCCGGTGTGTTCGGCAGCGAGCCGCTCGGCTTCGTCGAGCCGCCCGAGCACGCGCTCGCCGAGGCGCCATGCGATCTGGCGTTCGCACCACTCGGCCCACTCACTCCATGCCCGCGTCGCACCAGGGTGTCCGAGATCGCGCTCGAGCTGATGCACGAAATCAGCGAGCCGCTCGGCATCTTCGGCGCGGGCGAGCGCCCTCGCCTCGGACCCTTCGGTCGAATCGGCCCGAGACGCTCGGCCGTGGGCGGCGGCGGCGTACCGGGCGAGGCGTGGTTGCCAGTGCTCGGCGCGCACCACCCCAGCGTCGCGGGCGACGCGCTCCCACCGACCTGTCGGGACGACCGACCCGTCGGCGCCCCGGACCGGAACATCGGCGAGGAGATCGAACAGGTCGCGTCGCCGCAGACCGCGCCGGTCGACCTGCAACAGGTCGAGGAGGAAACGCGGTACCAGGCGCTCCGTCACGAGGGTGCCGGGTCTGCCGTTCCAGGGGATGCCGGCGGCATCGAGATGGTGCTCGACCAGACGGGCGTACGGCCGATCGGACGGCCACACGACGACGATGCGCGCGAACGACACCCCCGCTCGAACGTGGTCCACGATCGAACGAACGGCGTGGCGGACCTCGTCGTCGGCGTCGGTGGTCGACACGACGATCGGCGGCGAGTCGCGCGGCGGCACCGACGCGCCGGGTGTCGGGTCGACGCGTGCGTCGACGCGTTCGGCGAAGTCCGCCATCTCGGCATCGACCGGTTCGTGGCCCGCGAGGGGGAGCAACAGCCGGACGTGCCCGACCCGGCCGAGCGCTCGGAGGACATCGGCCTCGAGACCTCGGGCGACCTGGGGGAGAAAGACGATGACGCGTTCGAGACCGGCAGGATGATCGCCTCCGTCGACGAGGTCCGAGGTGCGCTGCAGCAGATCGCCCTCGTCGTACCAGTCCGCCGCCAGGCGAGCGGCGGCGAGCGAGGAGATCCGTGCCGCCTCCCGACCCCTCGGCGAGGACACGGCGAGCGCGCGTAGCGCTTCGGGGCCGGCGATGCGGAGTTCGCGGTGCAGGTCGCGCAGTGCGGTGACCGTCGACGGGTGGTCGGCGACGTCGGCGAACGTGCCGGGAGCGTCAGCGAGCACGGCCCGGATCGACAGGTCGACCAGCGGCGTGGAGACGGGTCGTCGCCCGTCGGCCACGAGCGACGGGCCGGCGACCGATTCGGCGAGCCGGTACAGCGTGACCATGTCGACTGCGGCCACGCCCCCGTTGGCGCCGAGCCAGCGGCGCGCGGTGACGCCGGCGGCGTTGGTCGGGACGATCACCGTGACGGGATCGAGCAGGCGACCACCCTTGGCCTCCCGCACCGCCTCCACGAGCGCGGCCAAGGCGTCGGCCGGCCGAACATGGGTCGCTCGCATGGTCACGTGATCGACACTACGGAAGGGGTGTGGCGGCCTCGGCCAGGCTGCGCAGCTGACGGACTGCGTGTCCGAGACCGTCGGGGTCGCGGTACAGCGCACTGCCGGCGATGAGCACGTTGGCGCCGGCGCGGGCGGCACCCTCGATCGTGGTCGGGCCGATCCCGCCGTCGACTTCGAGATCGATGGGGAGTCCGGCAGCGTCGATCATCCGCCGTATCTCGGTGATCTTCGGCTCCATCGCGGGGAGGTAGGCCTGGCCCCCGAACCCGGGGTTCACGGTCATGACCAGGACGAGATCGACCAGGTCGAGCACGTGCTCGATCGCGGACGCAGGCGTGGCCGGATTGAGAGCGACCGCCGCGCGGGCGCCCAGGGAGTTGATGTTGCCCAGCGTGCGGTGGAGGTGGGTACACGCCTCGGCGTGCACGATCAGGCGCGAACAGCCCGCCTCGACGTACTGCTCGGCCATCGCGTCGGGTGTGTAGACCATGAGATGGGCTTCGAACGGAACCGTGCAATGTGGTCGGGCGGACTTGATGACGTCGGGACCGAAGGTGAGGTTCGGCACGAACTGGCCGTCCATGACATCCCACTGGATCAGATCGACACCGGCGGCCTCCAGCGCAGCGACCTCGTCGGCGAGCCGGGCGAAGTCCGCAGGCAGGACGGAGGGTGCGATCTGGATCGGTCGGGCCACGGGTGCAGAACCTACTCAGTCCGCCGGACCGGCCTCGATCGATCGCGTCACGCTTCTTCTTCAGCCTCCTCGTCTCCGCCTCTCGTCATCGGCGTCGTCGGCGTCGTCGGCGTCGTCGGCGTCGTCGTCGGCATCGTCGTCGTCGGCTGAGTCGTCCCGGGCGTCGGAATCCCAGCGGTTCCACTCCTCGTCGGCTTCGTCCCAAGACTCGTTGCGGGACGCGACGGTCGCCTTCCAGTTCTCCGCCTGGCCCTTGGTGGGGTACGGGCCCAGCATGTGGTCGCCGGGGCCTCGTTCCTCTGCCGGCACGGCTCGTTGGTGTTCGAGGTCCCAGTACCACTCCGTCGCATCGCCCATGCGGCCCAGGATCGCGCGGAATCGAGCGGCGTGGGAAGAGCCATGGCTGCCCGAACGTTGATCGAGCCATGAGCTGGAACATCTCCGACATCCCCGATCTCGCCGGCAGGGTCGCCGTCGTCACCGGTGCCAATGGTGGCCTCGGCCTCGAGACGGCGCGGGCCCTCGCTGGGGCGGGCGCCACCGTGGTCATGGCAGCCCGGAACCAGGACAAGGCACGGGCCGCCCGTGACGACATCCTGAACGGCAACCGGGGAGCCGTCGTCGACCAGGTCGAGCTCGATCTGGGCTCGTTGACATCGGTTCGTCTGGCGGCCGAGACGATCCTGGCGCGCTCCGACGCGATCGACATCCTCGTCAACAACGCCGGCGTGATGGGCATCCCCGAGCGTCGCACCGAGGACGGTTTCGAGATGCAGTTCGGGACGAACCACCTCGGCCACTGGGCGTTCACGTCGCACCTGCTCCCGGCGTTGTTGCGAGCCGACGCGGCCCGCGTCGTGACCGTCACCAGCACGGCCCACCACTTCGGCCGTCCGATCGACCCCGACAACCCCCATCTCGAGGGCAGGTACGACCCCTGGCGGGCATACGGGCAGTCGAAGCTCGCGAACTTCCACTTCGGCATCGGACTGCAGCGCCGTTTCGAGGCGGCCGGCGCGGCCGCGACGAGTCTGATCGCTCATCCCGGCCTGTCGAACACCGATCTCCAGACCCACAGCGTGACGGAGACCGGCGGAGGGGCGTCGCAGAAGTTCTTCGAGTTCCTGGCGACGACGACCGGCATGTCGGCGGCGCGGGGTTCGCTGTCGCAGCTGCGTGCGGCGACCGATCCCGATGCTGGCGGCGGGGAGTTCTACGGTCCGCTGTTCGTCAACAACGGTCCGCCGGTTCGCAAGCCGATCCTGCGCACCGTCGGACTCGACGAGGCGATCGACACCCTCTGGCTGGTCAGCGAGCGCGAGACCGGTGTCGCGCTCGACGTCGAGGCAGCCAAGCGCCCGTGACGAACGGGACCGATCGGCCCGCTGCGATCCAGTGCGATGCAGACCCTGGTCGCCGACCACGGCGTCTCAGAACGTCGACGATCGATGTCGCCCGCATGGCTGGGGTATCGAGCGGTCCGGCGACGTACGCCCCGGAGTCGCCGTCACATTCGGGGTCAGACCCCGAATGTGACGGCGTAGTGCAGGGAGTCAGTTGTCGACGTTGATGTCGACGGCGGGCACGTCGAGATCGATGTTGCCGTCGTCGTCGGCGTCGGAGACCAGCAGAAACACACCGATGCCGACCGCGAATGCGATGGCCGTGGTGATGACGCCTGCGAAGAACGGGCCGACCCACCTGCGCCGGTCGGAGTCGACGGGAACCAGTCGCTCGATCGTCCGCTCGTGGGTGATCGTCCGGCCATCGGCGGTCGGGTCGGGTGCGGTGGTGGTGTCGTCAATCATGAACGCAGCATCCCCGTTCGAACGTCGACGCAAACCCGTCACCCGTCTCATTCGGGGTCTGACCCCGAATGAGACGGTGGGGGTAGGGTGCCGGGCGATGACCGAGCTCGGAACGAACCGGCCGATCCACGCGGAGCGGTTCGTCGCCGGCGGCGAGGCACTCGCCCACGACGCGGACGGACGGGTCGTCTTCCTCCGAGGTGGCGTGCCCGGCGACACCGTCGTCACCGAGACGATCGAGGACAAGGGCGATTGGTCACGTGCGCTCGTCGCCGAGGTGATCGAACCGTCACCGGATCGGGTCGAGCCACCGTGCCTGCGTCGCCGCCAGGGCTGCGGCGGGTGTGATTGGCAGCACGTCGCGGTCCCAGCGCAGCTCCCCGCGAAGGTCGAGATCGTGCGCGACGCGCTCCGTCGTACCGCGAGGCTGCCAGATGCCGTCCTGTGGCCCGGCGCAGCCGTGCCCGATCGTGGCTATCGGACGACCTTGCGCATCGTCGGCGATGCAAACGGGCGGGCGGCGTTTCGGGTCGATCGATCCCATGACACCGTGTTGGCCGCCGACTGTCTCGTGGCGCACCCTGCGCTACTCGGTCTGCTCGATGCCATCCGCATGACACCAGAGCTCGAGGTGACGTTGCGAACCTCGGCGGCCACCGGAGAGCTCACGGGCCGGTGGGACCGACGTCGTGGCGACGTCGTCGGTCTGCCCGACACCGTCGCGACGGGCGCGGACGCCGTGCTGTACGACGTCGTCGCTGGTCACCGGTTCCGTGTCTCCGCCGCCTCGTTCTTCCAGTCGGGCCCGGCCGCCGCCGAACTGCTCGTCGACAGCGTTCGTCGCATCGCACCCGAGCTCCGGACGGCGGGGACGGTCCTGGACGCCTACGCAGGCGTCGGCCTCTTCGCCCTCGCCGCGACCGGAGCCGATTGCCAGGTCGTCACGGTGGAGACATCGAGGTCGGCGGTCGCCGACTGCCGGGAGAACCTCGCAGGTCGCTCGGCTCGGATCGAGCAGGGACAGGTCGGCCGCTGGAGACCCGACCGCGGCGTGTCGATCGACGTTGCGATCGCCGACCCGGCGCGATCCGGGCTCGGTCGCTCAGGTGTGGCGGCGCTCGATGCGACGGCCGCGCCCGTGATCGTGCTCGTCAGCTGCGATCCGGTCGCGTTGGCACGAGACGCGGCGCTCCTCGCGCGCCAGGGGTACCGGCACGACGGCACCGAGGTGGTCGACCTCTTCCCGCACACGCACCACGTCGAGTGCGTCACTCGTTTCGTCGCCGAGTGACGCTGGCAGACTTGGCGTCGTGCTCGAACCTCGCATCTCCGGCGACATCGCAGCGGCGCTCGGCGACGGCCGACCGGTCGTGGCGCTCGAATCGACGATCTTCTCGAATCTCGGTCTGCCGTCACCCTCCAACACGATGGCGCTCGATCGATGTCTTCGGGCGGTGCGTGAGGGTGGTGCGGTTCCGGCGGTGACCGCAGTACTCGACGGTGTGCCGCGCGTCGGTCTCACGCCGTCGGAGCACACGCGAATCCTCGGTTCGGCGCGGAAGGCGGCCGAACGGGACCTGCCGGTCGCGGTTGCTCAACGGTGGGACGTCGGCGCGACGACCGTGTCGGCCTCGATCGCGCTCGCGGCAGCGGCGGGCATCTCGGTCTTCGCCACCGGCGGAATCGGTGGGGTGCACCGTGGTGCCCAGCTGACCGGCGACATCAGTGCCGATCTGGATGCGATGGCGCATCATCCCGTCGTCACGGTGTGCGCAGGCGCGAAGGCGTTCCTCGATCTCGCTCGAACCCTCGAATATCTCGAGACCGTCGGCGTCCCGGTGCTCGGTTGGCGGCATGACGACTTCCCGGCGTTCTACACGCGGTCGTCCGGGTTGCGCGTCCCCCACCGGGTCGAGACCGCCGAGGACGTCGCGTTGGTGCTGGCCCATCGAACCCGTCTGCGATCCGGGGTGCTCGTCACAGTGCCGATCCCAGAGGCCGACGAGCTCGATCCGGCCGAGCTCGACGGCGTGCTCGCGACCGCCCTCGCCGAGTGTGATGCCGCCGGCATCAGCGGGGCCGCCGTGACGCCGTTCGTGCTCGGTCGAATCGGTGAGGCCACCGAGGGGCGCAGCATCCCCGCCAACCTCGCACTCGCGGAGCACAATGCCCGCGTCGCTGCGGAGATCGCCGTCGCGATCACCACCCTCGGTCGTTGACCCGCCGCACAGCGCCGACCGATCTGCTGCCGGAACGGCCGGAGATCGGCCTTCCGTGATCTCGGCGGAGCGTGGGCGACGTGGGTCAGAGACGGGCGAGGACTCGCTGGACGCGGTCGAGAAACGCCGTGCGCCGGTCCTCGTTGCAGGTGTCGACCCGGTAGAGGGCACACCATGTCGTGCGGGTACGGCGCGAGCACATCGCCCGGATCGATCTGGTGGCGGTGCGTTTGCCGGCCTCTCCTTCGAGCGCGTTGAGGAGCTTCGACGAACCGTGAGATGTCACGACCACGATCCGGCTGACGTTGCGGAGCAGCGGTCGCAGCACGTCGGCCCCTTCGGGAAGTTCCCACGCCACGCCCGCGACCCAGACACGGTCGATCCACCCCTTCAGCATGGCCGGTTGGCCACTCCACCAGGTCGGGTAGATCAGCACGATGGCCTCCGCCCAGGTGAGATCGTCCGCGTAGCCCTGCAGCTCCGACGCAATGCCCGGCTCGGTGTGGGCGCGGCGCTCGTCACATCCCATCGCCGGCTCGAAGCCGTCCGCGTAGAGGTCGGTCATCCTGACGTCGTGGCCGGCGGCATCGAGTCCGGCCAGCGCACGATCGCGGGCGGCGGCCATCAACGATGCCGGGTTGGGGTGGCAGTAGACGACCAGGACACGCATCAGATCGTCGCCAGCCGATCCTCGACGCCGGTCAGGAACGCCGTTCGGTCGGCATCGGTCGTCGTGTCCATCGCGTAGAGAGCGAGCCAGGTGGTGCGAGCCCGCAACCCGCACGACATACGCAGCGCCCGGGTGAGTATTCGGCGTCCGTTGTCGTTGACGAGCTTGACGTGCCGTCGTGGCGAGCCGTACGTGCTGATCCCGACGATGCGTCGCACCTGACCGAGCCCGGGCCGCACCTTGGACGTGCGTTCGTCGAACCGGAATCCGACGCCGGGCACCATCACCCGTTCGAGCCAGCCCTTGAGGATCGCCGGCAGACCGCTCCACCAGGTCGGGTAGACGAACACCAGCACTTCGGCGAGCAGCAAGCGCTCGGCGTGATCGCGCACCTGTTCGTCGAGGATCGGCTCGTCCGTGTCGTACGCCATTCGCTCCTCGTACGACATGGCGGTGCGGAATCCGTCGGCGTACAGATCGATCACATCGACGTCGTGGCCGGCGCGCTCGAGCCCGGTCGTCGCGTGCCGCGCTGCGGCGTGCGTGAAGCTCTCACGGCAGGGATGTGCGACGACGACGAGGGCTCGCACTCAGGCCATCTCCGCCAGTCGCGCCAGCAGCCCGGCACGGACGCCGTGCCACTCGCCGTCGACGATCGAGTACATGGCCGAGTTGCGGGCAACCGGCTCGTCGTTGTCGGCGCGCAACCGGTGTTGGCGCAGGATCCCCTCGAACGTCGCGCCGATGCGCAGGATCGCGTCGCGACTGCGCTGGTTGCGCTCGTCGGTGCAGAGCGCCACTCGCCAGACGCCGAGTTGTTCGAAGGCGTGGGTCAGCAGGAGCAGCTTCGCCTCGGTGTTCACCGCGGTTCGCTGAGCCGCGGCCGACAACCAGGTGCCGCCGATCTCGATCTCGTCGGGCTCGGCTCGGCGACGCCACCAGCGTGGCTCCATCACACGGGTGCATCCGACGAGCTCGCCGGTGTCGGTCCGCCGCTGGGCGAACGGCAACGCCAGCGCCCGGTCGCGGTCGGCGAGCAGACCGCCCACATAGGCGCGCATGTCGGTCTCGCCGTCGGGAACCCAGGTGAGGTCGTAGGTGCTCCGGTCGATCGACGCAGCCGCGACCAGTCCCGCGACGTGGTCGAGCGCCAGCGGTTCGAGGATGACATGGCGCCCGGCGAGTGTGACGGGGGTCAGCGGCTCGGGCACGCCACGACGCTAGCCGCCTGCCACAATCGGCGGATGCGTGCGATTCTGTGCCGGGAGTACGGGCCAATCGACGACCTCGTCCTCGACGATGTTCCGGTGCCGGCGCTCCGGCCGGGCACCGTTCGACTCGATGTGCTCGCCGCCGGAGTCAACTACGTCGACAACCTGATCATCGCCGGCCGCTACCAGGTCAAGACACCGACGCCGTTCGTTCCGGGATGGGAGTTCGTCGGCCGCATCACCGCGGTCGCCGCCGACGTCGCTCGTGACGCACCCCACCTCACCGTCGGGACGCGCGTGCTGGTCGCTTCGGGTGAGGGCGGGTACGCCGAACAGACCGTAGTGCCCGCCCATCAGACCGTGCCCGTTCCCGATGCGATCTCCGACGGCGTCGCTGCGACCTTCGTGCAGAGCTACCTGACTGCGGTGTTCGCGCTCCGGCACCGGGCACGTGCGGAGCGCGGGCAGTCGTTGCTCGTGATCGGCGCGGGCAGCGGCGTCGGGCTCGCAGCCGTCGACGTCGGTACGGCGATGGGATTGCGTGTGTTCGCGGCGGCGTCGACAGCGGAGAAGCGCCAACTCGCTCTCGACCAGGGCGCCGAAGCGGTGTTCGACGTCCAGCACGACGACATCAAGACCGCGGTGCGCGATCTGACGGCGAGCGAGGGCAAGACCGGTGTCGATCTCGTGTACGACCCGGTCGGCGGCGACCTGGCCGAGACCTGGTTGCGTTCCCTCGGGGACGACGGCCAGTTCCTCGTGATCGGCTTCGTCGGCGGGATCCCCTCGCTGCCGCTCAATCACGTCCTGCTCCGAAACCGTCAGATCACCGGGGTCGAGTGGGGATCGTGGGCGGGTCGACATCGGGCCGACAACGAGGCCCTGCTCCGCGACGTGATGGGCATGATCGCCGAGGGCCGACTCCATCCGGTCGAACCGACCGAGTACCCGCTCGAACGCACGGTCGATGCGCTCCGGGATCTCGCGGAACGGCGAGCGAGCGGCAAGCTGGTCATCGTCCCGTGACGCGCCTCGAACCCGCGGGGCATCCCGCCGACCCGGGCGCCGATCCGTTCGGTCTGAGGTCACTCGACATCGACACGTTGCGCGCCAAGAACGGTGCGAAGTGGCAGTACCGGCCGGCCGCGTACTCGGCGTGGGTCGCCGACATGGACTTCCCCGTCGCGCCGGCCGTCACCGATGCGCTGCACGGGGTCGTCGACCGCAACGAGCTCGGCTATCCGAACTGGGGCGGACCGTATGCCCTGTCGCCGGCGGCCAAGCTGTTCGGTCCACGGATGGCGGAGCGCTACGGCTGGGAGGTCCGACCCGATCGGGTTCACGACCTCATCGACGTGATCCAGGGCGTTCGAGCCTCCGTGCACCACCTGTCCGCGCCGGGTGACGGCGTCGTGCTGCATCTGCCCGCCTACCACCCCTTCCTCCACACGATCGACGGCATGGACCGACGGCTGGTCCCGATCACGATGAGCGGCGGAGCGTTCGACTACGACGCACTCGAGTCGGAGCTCGCCGGCGCCGGCGCATCGATGTGGATCCTGTGTCACCCGCACAATCCCCTCGGGCACGTGTTCGAGCGAGCGGAGCTCGAGCGCATCGCGGCGATCGCAGATCGCTTCGACCTGACCGTGATCTCCGACGAGATCCACGCCGACCTGACGCTGGCCGGCCAGACCCACGTGCCGTTCGAGTCGCTCGCACCCGACGTGTCGGCTCGAACCGTCACGGTGACATCCGCGTCGAAGGCGTTCAACCTGGCCGGACTCCGGTGGGCGGTGCTGCACGCTGGGTCCGATGCGGCTCACGACGCGATGCGATCGCTGCCCGGCCACTACCTCGGCGCGCCGAACCTGCTGGCCGTCACGGCGACGGTGGCGGCGTGGACCGAGGGCGCGCCGTGGCTCGACGCCGTGGTCGGCCTGCTCGACGAGAATCGCACGGCGTTGGCCGGGCTGCTCGGCGAACACCTTCCGGGTGCGCGGTACACCCCGCCCGCGGCCACGTATCTGGGCTGGATCGACTGCCGCGGGCTGGGCCTCGGCGACGATCCGGCCGACGTGTTCCGCGAGCGGGGTGTCGAGCTCAGCCCCGGGCTCCAGTTCGGGCCCCAGGGCGTCGGTCACGTGCGCCTCAACTTCGCCACCAGCCCGGACGTGCTGAGCGCCACGGTGCGGGCGATGGCGGGCTGAGCGAACGTCGACGCCCGGCGTCAGTCCTCGGCGGCGCCGTCGTCGGACTCGCCGTCGACCTCGTCTTGGATCTCGTCGACTTCGTCCTGGATCTCGTCGACGCCGTCCTCGAGGTTCTGCTCGACGTCGTTCACGCCGTCTTCCACGTCTCGTTCGACGTCGTCGTCGACGCCGCTGCCGCCGTCTTCACAGGCCGCGGTCAGTCCGCCGAGTGCGAGCACGGAGACGGCGAGCAGGGTCGTGCGCCGGCGGGTCGTGGTGTTCGTCATGGGGAGTCCTTTCGATTGGGTTGTGAACCAACTCGGGGTGCCCACGGGGACACGAGACGAAACGTCGATGCGTGGTTTCACCCGATCGGGTGGTCACGTGCCTCGGCGGTGTCAGTGCGGTGCACGCAGCGTCATCAGGCCGAGCAGGGTCGCTCCGACGCCGATCACGAGGAGTGCGAGTGCCCGCTCACGACGAACGAGGTACGTGGCGGCGCCGGTCGCGATGAGCACGACGACGATCTCGATCAGCGCGACGCGATCGGAGTGGGGGAGCAGGATGTCCCTGAGCGGGGTGTCCGACGGCTCCGCGATACGACGGTGTCCGTGACGCACCGATCACTCGCCGATCACTCGCCGATCACCGCGGTGTCGGGGCGGAACGCCGACCAGGCGAACCAGAACGTGTCGACGTGGGCGATCGCGTCGAGCCGGGTGCCCGCGAGCTGCCCGCCGACCGCCTCGCCCAGGACGTTCCAGGTCGAGCCGGTCTGATCGTCGATGAAGGTCGCGTCGTCGTTCCTGCTGAAGGTCAGATCGGTGCCGTCGGCGACCGGCTCGAAGACGCCCGTTGCCCCCACGTCGTCACCTGATGCGATGCTGGCACTGTCGAGAGCCGATGACGTCCCAGGCGTCCACCACGCTACGATCGGCGTTTGGCCGATCGCACCGGTCACGACTCGTCGCTCCTCGAGCAGGACGAGCGGGATGCCGACGGCGACGCCGTCCGCCTCGATGCCCACGATGCGGGTCATCGCGGTGAAGCGTCCGTCGACGTCTCCCTCGAACAGGAACGGAACACCGTCGACCGCGTCGTAACCCGGGTATGGATTGCGCCCGTAGTCACGGTCGAAACCGGTCTCGCGACTCAGGACGAGCCCGTCGGGGTGGGCATCTCGCCAGACGCTCCACGCCACGGTCGCGAGTGGGTGGTCGTCGAGCTCCTGACCGGTCAGCTCTCCGATGACGCCCTCGCCCGTGAAATGACTCCAGAGCGTCTCGGTCTGGCGGTCGTACATCACCAGAGCCGAGTTCCAGAGCAGGCCGGAGGTGCCGAAGTCGAGCACCCGTCCGTCGACTCGGCGGTCGTAGGCGACCGCCGAGTTGCACAGCGGACAGTACGTCACCGAGACCGGGATCCCGCCGACGGTGTCGTTGACGATCTCGTGCCAGGTCATGATCTGCACCGGGTACGCGCGCGCGTCCCCGTCGATCTCGAGCGCGAGCACGGGTTCGTTGTCGGCGAGGAAGTCGACGGCGTCCGGCCGGAGGAACCGGGGCGCGTCGATCGGGGGAATGCCGTCGGGTGGTGGGCCGCCGCTGCGGATCTCGTCGAAGTCGACGAGCGGATCCGGCAGACCGGTCAGGTTGACGCGGGTCTGCCAGGCGTCGATCCCGCTGGCGATGACGGCGCGTGGCGACGACGCGACCTGGTCGACCTCGAACGGTTCGGTCGACGTCGCACCACCTGATCCGGCGTCGGCGTCGATGCCCGAGCCCCCGGTCTCCTCGGTCGGCGCGGCGTCTGGCGCGGCCTCCGAACCGCACGCAGTCACGAGGAGCGCAGCGCCGACCGCCATGGAGATCGCCCTGAGGGCGGTGGGGGAGACAGGCACGCACCGGAAACCCGAGGACGCCGGCCCTTGTTCCGCAGATGTTTCGCGGGTGAACGTGTCGGAATGGCGTTGTCGCTCTACCGTGTTGTCTCGTTGTGCTGAACGGACCCTTCGCCCTCGCGCTGGCGGCTGGTATGGCCGCCACCGTGAACCCCTGCGGCTTCGCCTTGCTCCCCGCCTACCTGTCTGCGTTCGTCGGCTTGGACGAGGGCAGCTCGAAGGCCAGTGCGGTCGGCCGGGCGGTCCGTGTGTCGGCGGTGATGACCGCCGGTTTCGTCACGGTGTTCGGGCTGTTCGGAGCGGTGCTCACGAAGGTCTTCGACGGCATCGAACAGCAACTGCCATGGGTCACCATCGTCATCGGCGTCGGCCTGATCGGGCTCGGTGTCTACATGCTCACCGGACGCCAGTTGATCGTGAACATCCCGAAGCTGCAGAGAGGTGGCGCGGACGGGACGCTGGCCTCGATGTACCTGTTCGGCGTCTCGTACGCGGTGGCTTCGCTGTCGTGCACGATCGGAGCGTTCCTCGCGGTGACCTCGACCACGTTCCGCACGGAGAGCTATTTGTCGGGGGTGGCGATCTTCGTGGTGTACGGCCTCGGGATGGGGGTCGTGGTCAGCGTGCTGACGCTGGCGGTCGCCCTCGCCAAGGACGGCATCGTGACGCGTTTCCGGTCGATGTTGCCGAAGATGAACCAGATCGCCGGCGGGCTCCTGCTGATCGCCGGCGCCTACGTCGCCTACTACGGCTACTACGAGGTGAGGGTGTTGATCTGGGGCCAGGACGTCGAGGATCCGATCATCGACCGGGCGATCGAGATCCAGCAGTGGCTGCAGGAGCGGATGCCCACGCCTGCCGAAGCCCCTCGGTACGCGTTCGGCGCCGCGGTGATCATCGCTGCCGCGTTCGCGTTGAACTACTGGCGGCGGCACGGCTCCGCACCCGATGCCGGCAGCCCTCCCGATTCCGACGGCCCGCCCGGTGACCTCGATGACTCCTCCTGGCGAGATCCCAGCGGAGCGAACACCGACGAGGTCGCGGCGGAATCGTGACACGACGGCCGCATGGCCGGTACCGATGATGATGCTGGCTGGTCGCCGGCAGCACCGACACCGACCAGGTCGCTGCGGAATCGTGACACGACGGCCGCATGGCCGGTACCGATGATGATGGCTGGCTGGTCGCCGGCAGCACCGACACCGACCAGGTCGCAGCGGAATCGTGATACAACGGCCGCATGGCCGGTACCGATGACGATGGCTGGCTGGTCGCCGGCAGCACCGACACCGACGAGGTCGCCGGGTACTACGACCGGTGGGCCGAGCGCTACGACGCCGATCTGAGCGAGTGGGCATATCGCGCTCCCGACGTGGCCGCTGCGCAGGTGATGGAGCATGCCCCGATGGCGACGACGGTCCTCGATGCAGGGTGCGGCACCGGGCTGTCGGGCCGAGCCCTACGCGCGGCCGGATTCACTGGAACGCTGCACGGCATCGACGTCTCCGAGGGGTCGTTGTCGATCGCTCGCCGGTCGGGCGCGTACACCACGGTCGCGGTCGCGAACCTCCAGGAGCCACTGGCGTTCGACGACGACGTCTTCGATGCCATCGTCTGTGTCGGCGTCATGACCTACCTGCCCGACGTCGAGGGGTGCTGGCGGGAGTTCTGCCGTGCCGTGCAGCCCGGAGGCGTTGTCACCGTGACGCAACGTAGCGACCTCTGGGAACCTCGGGCGACCCAGGTGGCCGTCGACCGTCTCGCCGACGATGGTGCGTGGGTGCCGATCTGGGTGAGCGAGCCGGAGCTCTACCTGCCCCGCAACGACGACTACGCCGATCAGATCGGCGTCCGCTACGTCGTTGCGCGGGTGGCCTGACTCCGGGCCGGTGGGCCGGGGCAGGACGGCCCTGGCGCCGTCCGGTACTCGGTCGTACGTTGGAGTCATGAAGTCGTCGCGGACCCTGTGGTTCGTCGTTCGCCAGCTGATCATCGTGGTCGGCGCGGTCGTCGCCTACTTCGGCGTTCGCGGGCTCACCGAAGGTGATGTGGTGACCGCGGAAGGCAACGCCGTGCGGGTGCTCGAGCTCGAACGAGCTTTCGGTCTCGCTGTCGAGACGAGCATCCAGACGGGCGTGCTGGCGAGCGGACTGTTGGTGACGCTCGCGAACTGGGTCTACATCTGGCTCCACTGGCCCGTCCTGGTCGGCACGCTGATCTGGCTGATTCGCGTCGACCGCGGCGAGTACTTCGAACTCCGGAACGCGATGATCGTGTCGGGTCTGATCGGGCTGGTGATCTTCGCTGTCTTCCCCGTCGCACCGCCGCGGCTCTCGGGTCTCGAGTACATCGACACCGTGACCGAGCGTTCGCACTCGTATCGCGTGCTCCAACCGCCGGGGTTCGTGAACGCTTACGCGGCCGTCCCGAGCCTGCACTTCGGCTGGAACCTGCTCGTCGGACTGACCTGGATGCGTGTCGGGCACACGCGGCCCTGGAAGATCGGCGGGGTGTTGATGCCATTGGCGATGGCGTGGGCGGTGGTCGCGACGGCGAACCACTGGGTGTTCGACGTGTTCGCCGGCGGCGCTGTTGCGCTGATCGGGGTGGCGATCGAGCGTGAGCGTCGAGTACGGATCGAGCGGCGCGACGAACCCGGTCAGGCGACGAGCCCGATGCAGCCGAGCCCGAGGCCATCCTGCGATGCACCTGCAGCACCGGACGACCTCGGCCTCGGAGCAGTCGATCTCGACGCCCGTGCCGGAACATCGCGGAGACTCCGCCACGGGATCTCGACCGCGAGTGGTGTGTCTGACCTGTGCCGTGGCGACCTCGATCGATGACCCGGTCGCGAGGACCCGGTCGGTCCGCGTCTTCGATCACGTTGTGTGGATCGAAGGGGTGGATCGAAGGGCGGAGCGGGTGGTGGATCGAGGGGCGGAGCGGGTGGTGGATCGAGGGGCGGACCGAGTGCCGGAGGCGCCCGACTCGCCCTGCGTGGATCGGCGGGTGCGTGGACCGACGGGTGCGTGGACCGACGGGTTCGACGGCTGCGACGGCGGTCTTCGCCGCCACGTGGCGTCCGGTCGACGTCGCGGCGGCGGCCCGCAGTCGACGAACACACGTGGTGCCGCCGACCGTGGGCCGCAGTTCCGCCGTCAGCTGCGAGCCACCGGAATCCGCTTCGTTGCGACGCCCCCGGCGTCGACGGGGATCCGAACCTCCAAGATGCCGTCGTGGTACGTCGCCGTCACGTCGTTCTCGGTCGCACCAACCGGCAGGCGGATCGACCGTTCGAACGAGCCGTAGTGGAACTCGGACCGGAATCCCTTCTTGTCCTCCGTCGTCGTCTCGGTACGACGTTCGGCACGCAAGTGAAGACGATGGTCCGCGACCGTGATCTCGACATCTTCGTCCGGGTCGATGCCCGGCATCTCGGCGCGCACGACGAGCTCTCCGTCATCCTCGTACTCTTCGACTTTGAGGGTCGAGTCCTCCATGAACTGACGCGTGAGCCTCATCGGCCAATCGAAGTCGTCCTGGAACATCTTCATCAGTGCCATGTCTGCCTCCTCGTGCTGCGGTGCTGCAACTCGATGGCACCACCTGGTGCACCACGCAGCCAGTGCCGAACGGCACCGCCCACGACCGGCGCCACCGTCGAACCCGCGCGAACGTCGAATCCGCACGAACGTCGAAGCGGCGCCGCCCGGGTGCCCTGTCGGTAGCGTGGGTTCGGAGGTGGTCGTGTGGTCGAGTCACCGAGTGCTGGTGTGAGTGCTGCTGGTGTGAGTGCTGCTGGTGTGAGTGCTGCTGGTGTGAGTGCTGGTGGTGTGAGTGCTGGTGTGAGTGTCGTGCAGTGGGCCGAGGTGATCGACGCTGCCGCCGACGCCGTCGTCATCATCGGCCCGGACCGGACCGTCCGGTTCGCCAACCGAGCCGTGACCGATCTGCTCGGCTACGACGTGCAGGCGCTGATCGGCGAGCGGTACGACGTCTTGGTCCCCGAAGCGGTCCGGGAGCGGCACCAGGGTCATCACGGCCAGTACCTCGCGGCGCCCACGGCACGCAGCATGGGTCGATCGGTCCCGCTGCGCGCTCGGCGCGCCGACGGCTCCCAGATCGATGTCGACATCGCGCTCGTCCCGCTCGCGGGTGACGAGCGCCTGGTCGCTGCGTTCGTGCGCGACATCTCCCACATCACGACGCTGATCGATCGCATGGGTGCCACGAACTCGTTGTTCCAGAGCGCGCTGGCCGGTGCAGAGCGCGACGAGCTCGAACGGATCGCAGTCGATCTCGCTCGCCGCGTCATCGGCGCTCCGACCAGCTGGCTCGGTCGAGTCGACGGCGGGAGCGTGTCGGTCGAGATCGTCGCAGGCGACGATCGAGACGCATGGTCGGGACGGCGCATCGTGGTCGACCCACCGCTCGAGCCTGGTTCACCCGTCGTCATCGACGGTTGCGACGTCGATGGTGCGACGGGTTCGGTCCTGCTGATGCCCCTGCCAACCGACGGCGGACTCTCCGTCCTCGGCGTCCATCGTCCCGACAAGTCCGGCTTCGGCGATCGGCACCTCGACGTCGGCCGATCGTTCGCCGACACGTGCGCGGTCGTCTTCGAACTCGTCGAGCTCCGCAGCCGGATGGTCGACCTGACGATGATGGCCGATCACGACCGCATCGCGCGCGATCTCCACGACTCGGCGATACAGCGGTTGTTCGTGACCACGATGCGGCTGGAGTCGTTGCTGCCGTCGACCACCGGGCCGGCCCTCGACCGGATCGCCGAGGCGGTCGACGAGCTCGACGGCGTCATGCGCGACGTGCGGGCTGCGATCTTCGATCTCCGTCGCCCGTCGCTCGGACGCAGCGGGCTCCGCGGCATCGTGGCCGATGAGGTCGATCGATTCTCCGACACGCTCGGGTTCGTGCCGAGCCTGCGCTTCGACGGACCGGTCGACGGCGCCGTGTCCGAGGCCGTGCGCTCGGCCGTCCCGCTCGTCGTGCGCGAGGCGCTCGCGAACGTGGCCCGTCATGCACATGCGCGCCGGGCGCAGGTCAGTGTCGTGCTCGACGGGCACGAAGTCGTGGTGACGGTGTCGGACGACGGTGTCGGCCTTCCATCGGAGGTTCCCACCGGAGGTGGCATCGACAATCTGACCGAACGAGCCGACGCGCTCGGTGGTTCGTGTCGGGTGGTCGCAAGTCAGCTCGGCGGCGTGTCGGTGCAGTGGCGCGTGCCTCGCCGCGCCACCGCGGGCGATCGGTGACGGCCGAGCACCGGGCCATCTCGACGGCGTCGCGCTTCCCGCCGGTCAGTAGCGGATCGCGGGAGAGGCGGCGACGGGCTCGATGAAGGCGCGGCGGCGTTCGTCGATGCGAGCAGCGAGCGCTGCGGCCTCCGAACGGCGCGACATGCCGAGCTTCATCAGGATGCTCGACACGTAGTTCTTGACCGTCTTGTCCGAGACGTACATCTGTTCGCCGATCTCGCGGTTGGTCAGCCCGTCCGCGAGGAGTTGCAGGACTCGCTGCTCCTGTGCGGTCAGCCCGCTCAGCCGCTCGTCGACAGCGCCGCGCATGGCTCGTTCGAGCACGTGGTGGGCTGCGGCTCGGTCGGCGCAGTGCTCGCCGCGCGCGGCGCGACGGATGCAGTCGACCAACTGCCGGCCGGTCGCATGCTTGAGCACGTACCCGGCGGCGCCCCCGAGGACGGCTCCGAACAACGCCTCGGTCTCGTCGAACGAGGTGACCATCACCGATCGAACGTCGGGGCAGCGTTCACCCAACTGTCGGCACAACTCGATGCCCGATTCGTCGGGCAGATTGATGTCGAGCAGTGCCACGTCGGGCTCGGTGGCCACGATTCGGGTCATGGCTCGTTGGGCGGTGTCGGCCTCGCCGATGACCTCGATGTCGTCGTACCTACTCAACACCGTGCGTAGGCCGTCGCGGACGATCGGGTGATCGTCGACCAGGAACACCGTGATCCGGCAGTTCATGGTGTCCTCCTGCGTGTTGCCCTCTCCCTTCGAACGGTAGATGCATCGGAGCTCGACGACCAGAGGCGATGGGCCCACGACCGGGACGAATGGCACTGGAAACGTGTCGGGATGCGGCATTGGCTGGTGGTGAGGTGGCAACGAAGGAGGTTGGTCGTGAGAGCGAGTGTGGGTGACCGAATCACCGTTCGCGGGCATCGCGTGGGCGAGCCCGAGCGCGATGGGGAGATCCTCGAGGTACGAGGCGTGGACGGCGGGCCGCCCTATGTGGTGCGGTGGGCCGTCGATGGGCACGAGTCGCTGTTCTTCCCGGGGAGCGACGCCTTTCTGAAGCACTACGAACACGCAGAGTGAGGTGAGTGATGCAGACCCAACAACGACTCCGCCGTTCCGGCATCGCGGTGGAACCCGGCCGTCCGATCGTCGATGTCGCCAAGCTGATGGAGCGGTCCGGAATCGGGTTCGTCGCCGTGCTCGACGGCGATGACCTGGTCGGGGTGGTCACCGACCGCGATCTGGTACGGCGCGGCCTGGCCGCGGGGCTGGAGCTCGATGCGCGGGTCGACGGTGTGATGTCGTCGCCGGTCCTGACGATCGACGCCGACACCGATCTGCACGATGCGTTCGCGACGTTCCGTCGGCACTCGGTCCGCCGGCTCGCGGTCGTCGATCATGGCCGGTTCGTGGGGGTGCTCAGTCTCGACGACCTGCTCGTCGACATGGCGTCCGACCTTGTCGACCTGACCGCGCCACTCGCCGCAGAGATCCGCCAGCCCCACCGCGACAGCGCCGTCCCGGCGATGAGGTGAGGAGTGGACATGGCACGCCACCGCCGCGGGATCTTGGGCCGGACGCGGGACCCGGCGCACGCCGCCGGCAAGCGAAGACGCGGGCCGCCACCAGATGAAGCCACCCCGTCGACCGCCCGCCCGAAGCGCCGACGGAATCAGCCGTGGGTACCGACCAGCGGGCTGGTCGGCCGCAAACGTCGCTCGCCACGTCGCGGTTGATGTCGCTGTCGCGGAGATCGAGGTCGGCGGTGTTCGCCGATCGTGTCGACGCCGGCGATCGGTTGGCTGCGCGTCTGCTCCATCTCGTCGGCGACGACGTGGTCGTGCTCGGGCTCCCGCGGGGCGGGGTGCCGGTGGCAGCCGAGGTGGCTCGTGCGCTCGGCGCGCCGCTCGATGTGATCATGGTCCGGAAGCTGGGCGTGCCCTTCCATCGCGAGCTGGCGATGGGAGCGATCGGTGAGGACGGCGTCAAGGTGCTCAGCGACGACGTCGTCGCGTTCGTCGAGGTCGACCCCGAGCAGGTCGCCGAGGTCGAGGTCGCCGAACGGGCCGAACTCGAACGCCGTACACGGCGCTTCCGCGCCGGTCATCCACGTGTGCCGTTGCAGGGACGCACCGCCGTCGTGGTCGACGACGGGATCGCCACCGGCTCGACCGCCCAGGTGGCGTGCCGAATCGCACGCGAGCACGGTGCGGAACGGGTGGTGTTGGCAGTGCCGGTGGCACCGGTCGACTGGCTCGATCGTCTGGCCGGCGTCGCCGACGAGTTCGTCGCAGTGGCCACGCCCTCGGCGTTCCGGGCGGTCGGCGAGTTCTACGTTGACTTCCCGCAGGTGTCCGACGCCGAGGTCGTCGAGATTCTTGCCCGCCACCGCGCCTGAGTTGGCCAGCACCCGGATCACGGTCACCCTGCCCGCAGGTCGTCGGCACTCCCAGCTGCGCGAGGATGCCGTTGTCGAAAGTCGACACGAGCAGGAGGACCACAGATGCGGTTGGACGAGTGGCGGATGCGCCGCGGTCGGAACATGTGGGGGAGGCACCCCGGCGTTCGCCCCGCGAAGGAACTGACGCGCGGCGAGCGTGCGGCGGACCATCTCCGCAACGGGATGGGATCGTGGGCGTTCGTGTTCGGTGCGCTGCTGTTCCTCGCGGGTTGGATGGTCGGCAATCGCAACGTCGGCTTCGACCCCTATCCGTTCATCCTGCTCAATCTGCTGCTCTCGTGCCTCGCCGCCATGCAGGGCGCGATCCTGCTGATCGCCGCGCGCCGGGCGGACCAGATCTCGGCCGAACTGGCGTTGCACGACTACCAGACGGATGTCCGGGCGGAGGACCTGATCCGCTCGGTCAAGGCGACGACCGACGCCCTCCACGCCCACCTCGTGGGCACGGTGCCCGACGGCCAGGGCTCCGATCCGTGACGTGGCACCCGTACGAGTTGTTCGGTGGCGTCTGGATCGGTGGTGTCGGGTCGGAGTCCGTCCCCTGGGATTCGAACCCAGAACCAATGGATTAAGAGTCCACTGCTCTGCCGTTGAGCTAGAGACGGTTGGTGCCCAGGCAGTGTAGGGGCCGACGATTCGGCACCCAACTGCCTGGGCACACGGAGGGTGAGCGAGGGGACTTGAACCCCCGACCTCCAGGATCACAACCTGGCGCTACCACCAGCTGAGCTACGCCCACCATGACGTGGACGGGGTCGCATCGACATCGTCCACTATGTGAGCCGACATTCTGCCACCTCCGACCGGGATCGACACCCCCGGATCCTCGTCCGTCGTCGTCTGCGTAGCCGCACCGGTCGTCGACGACTGATGCCGCGGCACCCATGGGGGTTCGCGAGACTCGGGACGTGACTGACACCGCAACGAGACCCCTCCAGCAGGTCGATGACGCCATCGATGCCCTGCTCGCCGTCCACGATCCGAGAACGACCCCGAATGTCGAGTTCCGAGGCGCTCGCTACGACGCCGGGTTGGCGTGGGTGCACTTCCCTTCTGGTTTCGGCGGCATGGGGCTTCGCCCCGACCACAACCGCCACGTCGAGACGCGCCTGCGTGAGGCCGGTGCGGCGGCCGCCGATCCGACCTCGTTCTTCATGCAGCTCGCCGGTCCCACGATCGTGACGCACGGGAATGACGAGCAGAAGCAGCGGTTCCTGCGCCCGATGTTCACGGGGGAGGAGACGTGGTGCCAGCTCTTCTCGGAACCGGGCGCCGGCTCCGACTTCGCCGGTCTGGCGACCAAGGCGGTTCGTGACGGCGAGGAGTGGATCGTCAACGGTCAGAAGGTGTGGAACACCCTCGCCCACCTCGCCGACTGGGGCATGCTGGTCACCCGGTCCAACCCCGACGTCCCCAAACACAAGGGGATGACATACTTCGCACTCGACATGCGCTCGCCGGGGGTCGAGGTGCGGCCACTCCGCCAGATCACGGGTGAGGCCGAGTTCAACGAGGTCTACATGACCGACGTGCGCGTACCCGACTCGAACCGAATCGGCGCAGAAGGGGAGGGGTGGCGGGCATCGCTCACCACCCTCATGAACGAGCGATCGGCGATCGGAGGCGGTGCGGCGAGCAGCGGCGGCAAGCCTCGCCGTGGTGGGGCTGCCAACGACGCCGTCGCCGTGTGGAACCAGCTCGACCACGCCGACAGAACCGGCGCCGGCAAGGACGAGTTGATGCGCCTCTGGGTGCGCGGCGAGGTGGGTCGTCTCACCAACATGAGGGCAGCCGAGGCCGCCAAGACCGGCAATCCCGGTCCCGAGATGTCGGTCGCCAAGCTCGAGTTCGCCGAGTTCAACAAGCAGCTCTACGACTTCTGCATCGACCTGATGGGCATGGACGGCCAGATCGGCTACGACTACACCTTCCGCCGTCCGACCGAGCTCGACGCGACCGGCTCGGCGAAGGGCCTCCAGTACGCATTCCTCCGGGTGCGAGCGAACTCCATCGAGGGTGGAACCAGTGAGATCCTGAGGAACATCCTCGGAGAGCAGGTGCTCGGACTCCCCGGCGAACCGCGCGCCGACAAAGAGCTCCCCTGGAGCCAGGTGCCGCGCAGCTGAGCTGTCGGCGCCACGACGACCACGATCGAGGCCATGACCGCTCGGGGTGCCATCCGAGGACTCGGCGGGCGCGGGATGTGTCGAAGGGCCCGGGGCCGCACACGATCATCCGGACGTGACCCGTGACTTCCGGTTCGTCGGCTCGACGCACCGCGGCTGCGACATCGCCGAGGTGCACGAACGCGCCGAGCTACGTGGAGGTCACGGTTTCGTCGAGCGCGACGAGTCGGAGCCGGGCATCTCCTGCTGCGATCAGCGACGGCGAATTCCGCCGGCACCGGGCCACTCTCCGACGTGCCCATCGACCGACTCGGCCGCGCCTGATCTCACGGCGCGGGTCTGGCGTAGGTTGATCGCATGGCAACCCACATCGACGCCGATGTGCTCATCCCCGGTCGCGGCGAGCCGATCGAACGCGCCAGGGTGGTGCTCGAAGGCAGCCGGATCTCCTACGCCGGGCCTCGTGCCGGCGCGCCGAACGTGTCGTCCGGCGACGAGGTGTCGGAGGCGCCGGTCGTGATGCCGGGCCTCTGGGACTGCCACACGCACTTCATGGGCATGCAGCGTCCCGACATCGCGCTGATCGCGTCGACCGACATCGTCACGGCTGCCGCGCGAGCGGTCGACGATGCTGCCGCGATGCTCGACGGCGGCGTCACCAGCGTGCGTGACGTCGGCGGGCTCGGACTCCGCTTGGCACCAGCCGTCGAGGAGGGTCGGATGCGTGGGCCCCGCATCCACGCCGCCGGTCGGATCCTGTCGACCACGGGTGGTCACGGTGACATCCACGCCTTCCCGCTCGACTTCGTCCATGAGCTGTCGTGCAACGCCGGGTTCAGCATCCTCTGCGACGGCGTTCCCGAGGTACTCAAGGCCGTCCGCACGAACCTGCGTGCCAACGCCAAACTGATCAAGATCTGTGCGTCGGGCGGCGTGATGTCCGAGGTCGACCATCCGGTGCACCAACAGTTCTCCGACGAGGAGCAGGCAGCGATCGTCGCCGAGGCGGCGCGTGCGGAGCGGATCGTCGCGGCCCACTGCCACGGCAAGCCCGGCATCATGGCCGCGCTCCGGGCCGGGTGCCACACGATCGAGCACGGCAGCTTCCTCGACGAGGAGGCGGCCGACCTGATGGTCGAGCAGGGCGCCATGCTGGTGCCGACGAGGTTCGTCGTCGACGAGCTGCTGGGGCAGATCGACGCGCTGCCCCGGTACGCCTATGAGAAGGGTCAGATGATCGCCGCCTCCCACGAGCAGGCGATGAAGATCGCCGTGGCGAAGGGCGTCAAGATCGCTGCCGGCTGCGACATCTTCGTCTCCGGCCAGATGTACGGATCGAGCAGCCGTGAGATCGTCCACCTCATCAACGCCGGCTTGACCGACCTCGAGGCGATCGAGGCCGCCACCGCGAACGGCCCCGACACGCTCGGTCCGCAGGCGCCTCGCTCGGGTCAGCTCCTCCCGGGCTTCGATGCCGACGTGATCACGCTCGACGCGAACCCGCTCGACGATCGATCGGTCTGGGGGGTTCCGGATCGTGTCACCCACGTCTGGCAGCGAGGCCGCCGCACGAAGTGAGCGAGTCGCGTCATCCGTCAGACGGGCCGGGCGCTCCCCAGCGGTTCCGCAGCGTGGCGAAGACGCCCTGGTCCCAGGAGAACTCGACCATGTTGCCGTCGGGGTCGCGCACCATGCAGATGTACCCGATCGGCGGAGGCATCATCGTGGCCGGCATCGCCAGACACCCGGCGGCATCGGCGCGGCCCGCGATCTCGTCGACCGCGTCGCTCGAGGGCAACTCGATGCCGAGGTGGGCGAACGGCGCCAACACCTCCTTGGGAGCGTCGGCGAACGGATCGCATCCATCGAGGAACTGGGCGACCACCAGGATGAACGGGTTGTTCGTGGCGCCGGGCATGCCGAGCCAGGCGCCGAACCCCATGTCGTCCTGGCGCCGGTCGATCAGTTCCAGCGGGGTCATCGTGGTGTACCAGTCGATCGTTGCCTCGATGTCGTCCACCCGGAGGGCCACGTGGGTCCACCTGGCCTCGGTGGGATGGATGTCGTAGGTCGCTTCCTGCATCGTTGCCTCCTACGTCGCGCCGGCGCGATGTCCGGCGTGACGTTCCGGGCGGAGACTACCGTACGGTCCGATGGTCTGACCAGCGGGTCCGGGAACTGATAGTCTCATGGTCCATTGGTCCGACCATTTGCCCAGAACCGGTGGTCCCGCCCAGCACCGGTCGTCATCTCAGGAGCCGTGCCGTGACCCAGCAAGTCGCTTTCGAACCGGTCTCGCGCCGCACGGTCAGCGCGCAGATCCGCGAGCAACTGGTGTTGCGCATCACCACCGGTGAGCTGGCACCCGGCGCCCGCATCCCGTCGGAGCGTGAGCTGAGCGACCAGTTCCAGGTGGCGCGCACGTCGGTGCGTGAGGCGATCCAGGGACTCCTGTCGCTGGGTGTGATCGAGCGGCGGGGCAACCGCACGTGCGTCGCCGAACACCTGCCCGAGGTCTCGGTCGACACCGATGAGCGCAAGTCACTCGTGCGGGAACTGTTCGAGACGCGCCGGGTGCTGGAGGTGCCGATCTTCGTGCTCGCGGCCGAACGATCCGACGCGGCCGGCCGGGATGCCGTCGCCGCGATCCTCGACCGGTTCGCAGGCGAGCTCGACATCGCGTCGTTCCGGCGCCTCGATCGGGAGTTCCACACGACGATCGCGTCCCGGTGCGGCAACCCGTTGCTCATCGAGCTGTACGGCAAGGTGCTCGATCGTCTGTTCCGTTCCCGGGAGTTCGAGACGTTGCTGCTCGACGAGCAGAATCGACCCGGCGTACAACGTCTGGTGGCCGACGCCTCCGACGGGCATCGGGCGATCGGTGCCGCCTTCGCCGTCGGCGATGCCGCGGCCATGGCGACCGCGGCCACCGCTCATCTCGCGACCGTGGAACACCTGATGATCGACGACCTGCGCTGACCGGAGGCACCCCACTGGTCACGGTCGCCCTCGGCAGAGTACGCTGCCCTGGTCAGTTGGTCAGACCATGCGGCTCCTCCGGGAGCATCATGACGGGCGCATCGTCACGAGGAGTGCATCATGAGGCGTGCATCGTCATGAGGGGTGCATCGTCATGAGGGGTGCATCGTCATGAGGGGTGCATCATGAGGAGTGCATCATGAGGAGTGCATCGTCACGAGGCGTGCACCGTCTGGGGAACATCATCAGGGGAGAGGGGATCGCCGATGACATCGTTCGCTTCCAGCGCCGCGCTCGGTGCGGCCTGGCATCCGGTCGCCGAGAGCGAGGACGTGACGCTCGCACCGTTGCCGGTGCGATTGCTCGGCACCGACTACGTGGTATGGCGCGATCCGGACGGCGCGCTCGTCGCCGTCCCAGATCGGTGTCCCCACCGCGAGGCGCCACTGTCGATCGGCTCGCTCGTCGATGGCGTGTTGACGTGCGCATATCACGGCTGGTCGTTCGGGCCCGCCGGCCGATGCATCCGTGTTCCGTCGATGGGTGCCGACGCCGCCGTGCCGCCGACCGCCCATCTCGCATGCCTCGCGGTCGAGGAGCGCTACGGGCTGGTGTGGCTGTGTCCGGGTGAGCCGATGGGGCCGGTGCCGACGATCTCTCACGATCACGACCCCACGTTCCGTCGGATCAACAGCGGCATGCAGCACTGGAGCGTCGCCGCCACCCGGATGGTGGACAACTTCCTCGACATCAGCCACTTCCCGTGGGTGCACCGGGGCACGTTCGGCGGCGGCCAGGATCCGATCGTGCCGCGCTTCGAGCTCCGTGACCTCGACGACGGTTGGTACGGATACTCCTATGAGGTCGACGCCAGCAATCCCGACGAGGCGGTCGCCACGACGGGGACGACCGACTCGGTCGTCCACCGCCACATGACCACGGGATTCCACCTGCCGCTGAGCGTGCGGAGCACGATCCGATACCAGGATGGCCTCGAGCACATCTTGCTGCTGTGCAGCACTCCGGTCGACGACGAACGCTCCCTGTTCACCTTCGTCGTCTGGCGCAACGACGACTTCGCCGTCGACCCACAGGAGGTGATCTCGTTCGATCGTGCGATCGGCCTCGAGGATCAGCGCATGCTCGAACGGGTCGGCGGGACGCTCCCGCTCGGTCGGACCGATCTCGTGAACGTGCAGGCCGATCGGGCCGCGGTCGAGTGGCGGCGTCGATTCGCCGCGCTCGTGGAGTGCGCCGATCGATGAACGCAGCTGTTCGACGCGCCGACCGGATCTGGTATGGTCAGACCATCAGACCGACATGGGGGCTGCCGTCATGACGATCCGGGGGATGAACCACGCCGTGCTCTACGTGCGCGATGCCCAGCGCCATCGCCGGTTCTACGAGGACGTGTTGGGATTCCGTACCGTGATCGATGGCCCCGGGCCCTTCGTCTTCATGCGTGCCCCTGCGTCGTCGAACCACCACGACATCGCGTTCTTCACGGTCGGCGACGGGGTCGGACCGTCGGACGCCGGGCGGACGACGGTCGGGATGTACCACCTCGCCTGGGAGGTGTCGACCCTCGACGAGCTCGCAGCGATGAGGTCACGGCTCGACGAGGCGGGCGCCCTCGTCGGTGCGTCCGATCACCACTTCAACAAGAGTCTGTACTGCCGCGACCCCGACGGCCTGGAGTTCGAGGTGATGTGGCTGACCCCGCCGGAGCACTGGGGCGCCGAGGAGTCCGAGGCGATCGTGCGGCCGCTCGACCTCGACCGCGACACGGCGCGCTACGGCGCGACCACCAGCGTCCACTCCGATGCGCACCACGACGGGGAGGTCGAGTGAACCTCTCGCACGAGTACTGCCACTTCTTCGAAGACGCCGAGTTCCGCGACACCGACCGGCCGGGGTTTCGGCGTCGCATCATCACCGGGGAACGACTTCAGCTCTGCTTCTGGCGCATCCGGGGCGGCGCGTCGGGCTCTTTCCTGCACCAGCACGATCGGCACGAGCAACTCGGCATCGTCGTCCGGGGTGCGCTCGACTTCCGGATCGGCGACGAGGGCGGCACCGATCACCGCGTCGTCCTGCGCGAGAACCAGGTCTACCTCGCTCCCGATGGTGTCTGGCACGGCGACAGCATCTTCATCGGCGACGACGAGTACGACGAGTGCTGGATCCTCGACGTGTTCTCGCCACCTCGCGACGATCTGAGGAACGGCTGATGGCGGACCGGACCGACTGGCGGCTCGCCGTCGACATCGGAGGCACCTTCACCGACGTCGTGTTGCTCGACGCGGCCTCGGGTCGGATCGAGGTCGACAAGACGCTCACGACACCGACGGCGCCCCTCGATGCCGTGAGGACGGGTGTCACCCAGCTCCTCGCCCGCGCCGGAGTCGCGCCCCACGAGATCACCGCACCGATCGTGCACGCCACCACCCTGATCACCAACGCACTGATCGAGGGCAAGATCGGACGCAGTGCTCTGGTGACGACGCAGGGGTTCGGCGACACCCTGCTCATCCGGGACGAGCACCGCTACGACATGTACGACCTCCAGATCGAGTTCCCGGCGCCGCCGATCTCGCGCGAGCTCACCTTCGAGATCGACGAGCGAACGAGCGCCTCCGGTGAGGTCGTGATGGAGCCGACCTCGGCGGCGCTCGACCGCCTGGCGGCACAACTCGCCGACGCGAACGTCGAGTCGGTCGCGATCTGCTTCCTGAACAGCTACGTCGATCGGTCGAACGAGCTGCGCGTCGCCGCTCACCTCGAGCGCGAGCTGGGGGTGCCGGTGTGCATCTCGGCCGAGATCTCGCCCCAGATCCGTGAATACCCGAGAATGATCACCACGGCCTGCAATGCGGCGACGATGCCGGTCATCGGGCCGTACCTCGACGAACTCCAGAAATGGCTGTCCGTCGAGGGCTTCGGTGGCTCGGTGCTGATGATGCTGTCGAATGGCGGAGTCGTCTCGGCCGACGATGCTGCACGGGCCCCGATCCGCCTCGTCGAGTCCGGTCCCGCGGCGGGGGCGCTCGCCGGCAGTTGGTTCGCGAGGCGGCTCGGGATCGACCGGCTGCTCTGCTTCGACATGGGCGGCACCACCGCCAAGGCCTGCCTCATCGATCACGGGGAGCCCGAGCTCACGAACACGTTCGAGGTCGCTCGGGCCTATCGGTTCAAGAAAGGTTCCGGGTTCCCGGTCTCGGTGCCGTCCGTCGATCTCGTCGAGATCGGCGCCGGCGGCGGCAGCATCGGGCGCGTCGACCAGTTCGGGCTGCTCAAGGTCGGGCCCGAGTCGGCCGGTGCCGAGCCCGGGCCGGCGAGCTATGGGCGGGGTGGCACCGAACCGGCGGTCACCGACACCGATGTCGTCCTCGGTCTGCTCGACCCCGATGCTTTCCTCGGCGGCGACATGCCCCTCGACCGATCCTTGGCCGATGCCGCGGTCGAGCGGATCGCCGGTGCGCTCGGTTTGTCGGCGATCGACACCGCCGCCGGCATGCACGAGATCGTGAACCAGAACATGGCGGCGGCAGCTCGGATGCACGGAATCGAGATGGGGGTGGATCTGCGCGGCGTGACGGTCATCGCCTTCGGCGGGGCCGGACCGGTCCACGCCTGCGGCGTCGCCGATCTGCTCGAGTCCGACCGCGTGATCTTCCCGGTCAATGCCAGCGTCCTGTCGGCGTTCGGCACGCTCGTGTCGCCGGTGCGGATCGATCTCGCCAGGTCGCTCCCTCGCTCGCTCGCGGACGTCGATCCGGCCGAGCGCGACGCGTTGCTCGACGAGCTGCGCGCCGAGGGCCGCCGGGTGCTGTCGGCGGCCGGCGTGCCCGACGACGCCGTCAGGTTCCGGTACGGGATCGACGCCCGGTATGCGGGGCAGGGCAACGAGATCACGATCTGGGTCGGCGAGGGCGAGAGCTGGCCGGCGCAGCCCGGCGACGTCCAGCGGGCGTTCGACGCCGAATACCGTCGCATCTACGGGCTGACGATTCCCGACGTGCCGATCGAGGCGGTCACCTGGCGACTGTCGGCGTCGGCGATGACGAACGTCGTCGAACCCGACGACACGCTCGCGGTCGCGGACGGGCCACCGGCACCGATCGCTCACCGGGCGGTGGTCTTCGCCCGCGGGCACCCCGACGTCGAGGTCCCCGTGTACCGTCGGAGCGACCTGGGCGCCGGCGCCCGATTCGACGGCCCGGCCGTCGTCGAGGAACGAGAGACCACCTCGGTGATCCGTCCCGGGTGGTCGGTCGAGGTCGGCGCCGACGGCACGCTCGTCGCGACGCGTGCCGGTACGACGCGAGAGCATGAGGTGTGACGTGACCCACGTGGACGAATCCCGAGTGGAGTTCGATCCGGTCGAGCTCGAGATCCTCTGGCAGTCGCTGATCGCGACCGTGAACGAGCAGGCGCGGGCGCTGCAGCGAGCCGCGTTCTCGCCGATCGTGCGCGAGGCCGGCGATCTCGCGAACGCCGTGTTCGACCGGCGCGGTCGCATGGTCGCGCAGGCCGTCACCGGCACGCCGGGTCACATCAACTCGCTCGCGATCGGCGCCGCGAACATGCTCGACCAGTATCCGATCGACGAGCTCGATCCGGGCGACGTGCTCATCACCAACGACCCGTACAAGACGGCGGGACAGCTGCTCGACGTGACCGTGCTCGTACCGGCATGGCGGCACGGTCGGGTGATCGCCTTCTTCGGCTCCACGATCCATCACACCGATGTCGGGGGCTACGGCATCGGCGCCGGCGGTCGCGACGTCTTCGAGGAGGGCTTGTGGATCCCGATCTGCAAACTCATGCGAGCGGGCGAGCGCAACGACGACGTCTGGCGCTTCATCCTGTCCAACGTCCGCCAACCCGACCACATGGCGGGCGATCTGCACGCCCAGCTGGCGTCGGGGGAGGTTGGCGCCCAGCGGCTGACGACGCTGTGCGACGCTCACGGGCTCGACGACATCGAGGCGTTGGCCGACGACATCATCGGGCGATCTGAGGCGGCCACTCGCGAAAGCATCCGTGGCCTGCCGGCCGGCTGCTACTCGTCGTCGGCGATCCTCGATCTCGCCGACGGCAGCCGGATCGACATCGTGTGCGCTGTGCACGTCGACCCCGAGCGGGGCGAGATCACCGTCGACTACGACGGCACCTCTCCCGCGAGCCCCTGGGGTATCAACGTCGTGAAGAACTACACCCACGCCTACACCACCTTCACGGTCCGCTCGGTCCTCAACCCCGACATCCCCAACAACCACGGCAGCCTCGGACCGATCAAGGTCGAGGCGCCCGCCGGATCGATCGTCAACGCGGTGCCGCCCCAACCCGGCACCGCCCGGCACGTCGTCGGCATGTTCCTGCCGAACGCACTGTTGAAGGCGCTCGCTCAGATCCGTCCCGACGACGCGATGGCCGAGGGAGCGGGCGCGGTGTGGACGATGCAGGTGAACGGCAACCACGACGACGGCAGCCCCTTCATCACGGCGATGTTCACCTACGCCGGCGGTGTCGGTGCGCGGTCGGCCAAGCCGGGTCTCGACGCCTGTTCGTACCCCACCGGCGTGTCGGCCGTCCCGATCGAGGTGGTCGAGGCATCGGCACCGATCCGCTTCCACGAGAAGTCGCTACGCCGAGGGTCGGGTGGGGCGGGCCGCCAGCGTGGAGGGCTCGGTCAGGTCGTCGAGTTCTCGGTCGCCACCGCCAAGCCGTGGCAGCTCAACGCCGTCACCAGTCGCCTCGCTGAGCCGCCCCAGGGTGTGTTCGGTGGCGAAGCGGGGTCGGCCGGCAGCTTCAAGGTCAACGGCGAGCCGGTGGTGACACAGGCCCGGATCACGCTCGCGCCCGACGATGTCGTGCGTCTCGAGCTACCCGGCGGCGGCGGGTACGGGGCGCGCGAATGACCGTGTGGCCGGACCCCGTCACGTTCGCGCAGGCCTGGGAGCGTGCCGTGTCGGTCCGCGCCGACGAAGCGTTCCTCGTCTTCGAGGCGCCGGACGAGACGATCACCGAGTGGACGTATGGTGAGTTCGACTCGATCGTGGCCCGGATGGCCACCGAACTCACGAGCCACGACGTCGGGCCAGGCTCGTCGGTGCACCTCGCGCTCGCGAACTGCCCGACCTTCGTCGCGGCGTGGCTCGCCGCGAACCGGCTCGGGGCGTGGATCGTGCCGTCGGACCCGATGAGTCGCACCCCCGAGCTCGTCGACCACGTCGGGCGCACCGATCCCGACGTCGGGTTCTGCGCGCGCGGTCGCGTCGACGAGTACGGGCCGGCGGCCGGCGACCGACCCCAGTTCCGGATCGACGAGACCGACGCCACGTTCGCGTGGCTGCCCGTCGAGGAGTTCACCGACTGGCCGACGCCGGCGCTCACCGATCGCGCCGCGGTCATGTTCACGAGCGGTACGACCGGGCGACCCAAAGGGGTCGAGATCACCCAGGCGAACTACGCGTTCGCCGGCGCCACGATGGCCGCTGCGGCGTCGCTCTCGCCCGACGATCGTCAACTCGTCGTGCTCCCGCTCTTCCACGCCAACGCCCAGTACTACTCGTTCGCCAGCGCCATCTGGATCGGTGCGTCGGTGGCGCTGATCCACGCGTTCTCCGCCAGCGGCTTCCTCCGCCAGGCCGCCCGCCATGGGGCCACCTGCGCGAGCCTCTTCGCCGCTCCCCTGCGGATGATCCTCGCACGCGGCGGTCCGGTCGACGGGGTGCGCCTGCGGCACTGCTGGTTCGCCCAGAACGTCACCGACGATCAGTACGAGACCATCGCGCGCTGGTTCGGGTGCCGGCCGCGCCAGCTCTACGGCATGACGGAGACGATTCCGGCCGTGCTCACCGACACCGCCGCCGATCCGATGTGCGACTCGATGGGGTTCGTCACCGACGGCTGCGACGTCGAGCTGCACGACGCCGACGGCACCCCGACCCGGCCAGGGGCGATCGGCGAGATCGTCGTCGGTGGGCGTCGCGGCATCACACTCTTCGCCGGCTATCTCGACGACCCCGACGTGACCGCCGCCAGCTTCCGTGACGGTTGGTTCCTCACCGGTGACCGCGCGCGACGCGACGTCGAAGGGCGGTGGTACTTCGACGGCCGGCGCTCCGATGTGCTGAAGGTCGCCGGCGAGAACGTGTCCACCGTCGAGGTCGAGGCCGTGGTGACAGCCCACCCGGGTGTGCTGGAGGCGTCGGTGGTCGGTGCCCCCGACCCCGTCCGCGACGAGGTGCCGGTGGCCTTCGTCGTCCCCGCCGATCCGGCCGATCCGCCCACGATCGACGAACTGACCTCGTGGTGCGCCGAGCGCCTCGGCAAGGCGAAGGTGCCACGCGACTTCACGATCCTCGACGAGTTGCCGCGCACGAGCGTCGGCAAGATTCGCAAGTTCCTGCTCAAGGAGGCGGTGCGATGAGCACGATCCACCTCTCGTCCGAACTACTCGACTCCCTCGATGCATCGATCGGCGAGGTGTCGGCCGCGTCCACGTTGCCGCCGTCGTTGTACACGTCCGAGGACGTGCTCGCCTTCGAGAAAGAGGCGCTGTACGCGTCTGAGTGGTTGTGCGTCGGGCGGGCCGAGCGGATTCCCGACCCCGGTGACTGGTTCACGGTCACCATCGTCGGCGAGCCGCTCATCGTGCTGCGCGACAAGGAGGGTGCGGTGCGCTGCCTTTCCGCAGTGTGCCAGCACCGGGCCATGCAGGTCTGCGAGGGACAGGGCAACGACACCACGTTCAGATGCCCGTACCACCACTGGATCTACGGCCTCGACGGGCGCCTGCTCGGCGCACCGGCGATGGAGCGCACCGCCGACTTCGACAAGTCGCAGTGGGGGCTCCCGCAGCTTCGCGTCGAGGAGTGGATGGGGTTCGTCTTCGTCAACTTCGACGCCGGTGCCGCGCCGCTCGCACCCACCCTCGAGCGGTACGCGCCCTACCTCGCCAACTACCACCTCGACGCGGCCGTGTGCCCCGGCACCTTCACCCTCCACGACATGCCGTGGAACTGGAAGGTGATGTTCGAGAACTTCAACGACGGCTATCACGCCAACCGCCTCCACCAGTATGTCCAGGACTTCTGTCCGTCGAACCTGTCGGCCTTCCCCGAACCCTGGGCCGACGACTCGAACGTGATCTTCCGCACCTCGGGGTACACCCACATCGACGGCGGCTTCAACGCCACCCACCGGGTGATCATGCCGGTGTTCCCCGAGCTCACCGAGGAGGAGCGCACCCGATCCACGTTCGCGCTGATCCCCCCGACGCTGTGTTTCGGGACGGCACCCGACCAGTGCTTCTTCTTCCTCGTCCGCCCGACCGGGGCCCAGACGATCGACGTCGAGATCGGTTACATCTTCCATCCGTCCGCCCTCGACGACCCCCTGTTCGAGGAGAAGGTCGCCCTGTCCGACGCAGGCGTCCAGGTCTTCGTGCGGCAGGATCAAGATGCCACGACGAAGGTCCAACGCGGACTCAACTCGTGGTTCGCACCTCGTGGCAGGTACTCGTGGCAGGAGGAGAGCCACGTCCAATTCAACCGCTGGTTGGTGCAGCGCTATCGCTCGGCCTCGTCGGGCTGACAACGATCGTCGCCGCAGCTGAGCGGCACGTCGACGTCCTCACCGAGGACGCCGTCAACAACATCAGCACCGAAGGGGAGATGGACCATGTCCATGAAATCGAGAGCAGTACTCGCCTTGTTCGTTCCGCTCGCGCTCGTCGCCGCCGCGTGCGGTGGTGACGACGACGACGGTGCGGGCACGACGGACGCGGCCGTCGAGACCGAGGCCACGGACGCGACCGTCGAGACCGAGGCCACGGACGCGCCCGTCGAGACCGAGGCCACGGACGCGACCGAGCCCACCGACGCGCCCGAGCCCACCGATCCACCGCCGGCGACCGATCCGCCCGAGACCGACGAGATCGTGGCAGCGTTCGATGCCGACGGCGATGGCACGGTCACCATCGGAGTCGCGGCGGCCGGACCGCGTGACGACAACGGGTACTACCAGTCGCTGGTCTCGTTCGCCGAGGACTTCTCGGCCGAGAACGGGTTCGCGGCACCGATCGTGAGCGACAACATCGGCTCGGCCGAGGCGGCACAGGCGATGGCCGATCTCGCTCAGCAGGGCGTCGACATCATCTTCGTGGGAGCCTCGGAGATCGCAGAGCCCCTGCCCGATCTCACTGAGCAGTTCCCCGACATCTTCTGGTACTGCAACTGCGGAGCCGGCTTCCAGGAGCTGCCCGGACTGGCGCAGGCGACCGACTGGGGAGCAGCGATCCACTACACCGCCGGTGTCGCGATGGGTGCGGTTCTCCAGGACGGAGGTGGCAGCCAGGCGGTGTTCATCGGGTGCTGCGACCTCAACTTCGAGAAGGAGGCCTACGACGCCACCGTGGCCGGCATGCAGGCCGTCGATCCCGGGTTCACGATGGAGTACGTCGGGACCGGCGACTTCCAGTTCGACTTCGACAACGGCCCGAACGCGACGGCGGCGTTGACCAACGCCGTCGCCAACGGTGCGACCCTGGCCTACGCCTACCTGGGTGGTGCCCTGGAGCCGGTCGGCCAGTTGGCGACCGAGGAGGGCATCGCCGTCTTCGCCGCCGGCCCTGCCGATATCTGCGAACGCAACGACGACATCGCGTGGACGGGCAGCATCGTGTTCGACGGCGGGCTCTACGCCGCCCAGGCCTTGCGCCTGATCATCGACGGCGAGCTCACCGAAGGCACGACGTATCAGTTCCCGACCGAGGCCGGGCTCAACGGCGCGCTGTTGTGCGACCCGTCGCCCGAGGCAGAGGCGTTGGTCGCCCAGTCGTTCGACTCGGTGGCCACCGACGGCGAGTTGCTGGGCGTGCTCGGTGGCATCTCGGGCGAGGCGTACTCGGGCGGGTGAACGACAACGTCCGGACGGCGGCCGAGGCGACCGATGGGTCGACTCCGGCCGTCGAGCTGCGCGGGATCACGAAGCGGTTCGGCGCCGTCGCCGCGTGCGACGGCGTCGATCTCGCCCTGTACCGCGGCCGCGTGCACGGCATCCTCGGCGAGAACGGTGCAGGGAAGTCGACGCTGATGAAGGTGCTGATCGGGCTGGTGCTCCCCGACGCCGGCAGGATCATCGTCGATGGCGAGCCCTGCCGGATCCTCGATCCGCTCGACGCCGCGGCCCGTGGCATCGGCATGGTGCACCAGCACTTCAGCCTCGTCGATGCGCTCACCGTGTGGGAGAACGTCGCGCTCGGCGACGCCGGTCGGCTGGCCCCCGGTGCCGTCCGCGCCAGAGTCGGCCAGATCAGCGAACAGTACGGACTCGCCATCGACCCCGACGCCCGTGTCGGCGATCTGACTGCGGGCCTGCGCCAGCGGGTCGAGATCATCAAGTGTCTGCGGCGCGACCCTTCGATCGTGGTCTTCGACGAGCCCACCTCCGTGCTCACCCCCGACGAGTCGCATCAGCTGTTCGCCTCGCTCCGACATGTCGTTTCGGCCGAGCATCGCGCTGTCGTGCTCGTGAGCCACAAGCTCGACGAGGTGTTGCACGCGACCGACGAGATCACGATCATGCGCCAGGGACGCGTCGTGGAGCACCTCGCGACCGATGCGGCCGATGCTCCCAAGTTGGCTCGCGCGATGGTCGGAAGGAGCGTGTCGTTGCGATCCGAGCGCGTCGCCCTCGGTCTGGTCGTGGTCGACGACGACGAGGTCGTGAGCGAGGCCGCCGAGATCGAGGCCGAGGCTGCCGTCAAGATGCCCGTGCTCGTCGTCGAGGGGGCCACGGCGATGGGGAGGGCCGGAGTCCGGCTCCTCGACGGCTTGTCGCTCGATGTGCATCCCGGTGAGATCGTCGGCGTTGCCGGAGTCGAGGGCAACGGGCAGCGCCCCCTGGCCGATCTGCTGTCGAGTCTGCTCCCGTTGCGATCGGGCTCGGTTCGGGTCGACGGCGTCGAGGTGTCGACCCGGCGCCCGGGCGCGATGGCCCGGGCCGGCGTCGCGGTCATCCCCGAGGATCGTCACGACTCGGGCGTGGTCCTCGACATGTCGGTGGCCGAGAACTTCGCCCTGATCGATCCGGGGAGGGCGGCCAGCCGCGGCGTGTTCGATCCGGAAGCACTGACCCGGTTCGCGACGCGCATGATCGACGAGTTCGACATCCAGTGCTCGGGTCCCGACGCTCCGATGTGGTCGCTGTCGGGTGGCAACCAGCAGCGGGTGGTGTTGGCACGCGAGCTCGCGGCGGAGCCCCGTGTCCTCGTTGCCGCCCAGCCGACGCGCGGGCTCGACGTGGGCGCCATCGAGTACATGACCGGCCGCCTCCACCAGGTGGCGGTCGACGGTGTCGGTGTCCTGCTCATCTCGAGCGAGCTGGAGGAGATCCTCGAGCTCGCTCATCGCATCGTCGTGATCCACCGGGGTCGCGTCGTGGGCAGCATGGCGCGCGCCGACGCCGACCTCGAGACGATCGGCCTCCTGATGGGCGGCGCGGCGGCGTGACGATCACCGACGCGCCCACGTCCACCGGCCGTCGGCATGGCGCGCGGGCGGGCGAGTGGCTGGCGTTGTACGTCTCGAGCGTCGCCGTGGCGCTGGCGCTCTCGGGTGTCCTCGTCCAGGCGACCGGCGGCAGCTGGCGACCCGTCGTCTCGGCGCTGTTCGACGGCAGCGTCCGCCAGCCCGGGCGGTGGGGCGAGACGCTCGGCGTGGCGGCGCCCATCCTGCTCGTGGCGCTGGGCACCGTCGTGTCGGCCAAGGCCGGGTTGATCAACATCGGCCAGGAAGGCCAGTTGGCGATCGGCGCCGCGTTCGCAACGTACTTCGCGTTCCTCATCGGCGGTCCGGGTTCGCTCAACGTCGTGCTGTTGCTTGGGTTCGGTGCGCTCGGGGGCGCGCTGTGGGCAGGCATCGCCGCCGGGCTCCGCTTCTGGCGGCAGGTGCCCGAGGTGCTCACCACGCTGCTGCTGGTGTCGGTCGCCGGGCAGGCGGTTGCGTTCGGGTTGCGGTACGAGTCGCTGCTGCTCGCCGACGAGGCGAGCCGCGGCAACCGCAATCAGGTGAGTGCCCAGCTCCGCGAGGGGAATCGGCTCCCGCGACCCGGCCTGGTGGGCAACGAGTTCCCGGTCTCGGTCCACTTCGCGATCGTGCTGGCCGCCCTCGTGGCGTTCGCGTTGGCGCGCACGATCTGGGGGTTCCGGCTGCGGATGCTCGGGCAGAACGTGCGGGTCGCACAGCGGGCGGGCGTATCCCAGTCGCGGTACGGTTCGGCGGCGCTGATGATCAGCGGTGCGTTCGCCGGGCTCGCCGGCGCGGCGATGCTCGCAGGTGGCGGGTTCGCGTTCGGCAACTACCGCCTCGTGCCCGGCTTCTCGGCCAACATCGGCTGGACCGGTCTGCTCGTCGCTCTCGTGGCGCGCGAGAGGGCACTCGCAGCGATCCCGGTCGCGTTCGTGTTCGCCGGGTTGCGGACCGGTTCGAGTTTTGTCTCGAGCACCGGGGTGGAGAGCCGTATCACCGACGTCATCCAGGGGTTGCTGGTGCTCGCGTTGCTGATCCCTCCCGCAGTGATGTTCATCCGCGATCGGCGGCGCGCGCGGGCGGCCACGACGGCTCGGACGTAGGGAGGCCACTGCAGAATGGGGTTCTTCGAAGCGTTCTGGGACATCTTCACCAGCGACACGACGTACCTCAACGGAGCGTTGTTCGCTGCCCTGCTCGCGTTCGCGGCGTGCGGCGAGTGGGTCGCCGAGCGTGCCGGCACGATCAACATCTCGGTCGAGGGCATGCTGCTCGCGGGCGCACTGGCGAGTGCGGTCGGTTACGACGTGTCCGGCTCGGTCGCGTTCGGGTTGCTGATGGGCATGGTGGGCGGGTTCGTCGTGGCTGCGGTTCAGGCCGAGATGAGTCACCACCTCGCCGCCGACCAGTTCGTCGTCGGACTCACCTTGAACATCTTGGTGATCGGCCTCGCCGGCTTTCTCGATCGCGAACTCGACCCGACGACGACGTTCGCGGGCAAGTGGGAGATCCCGCTCCTCAGCGACCTCCCGCTCGTCGGCGAGGCGCTCTTCGGTCAGCGCTGGCCCTTCTACCTCCTGTACCCGCTGGTCCCCCTCTCGTGGTGGTTGGTCTTCCACACCCGCTGGGGGTTGGAGGTCAGGGCGGCGGGGGAGAGCCCGCAGTCGGCCGACGTCTCGGGCATCCACGTCAACCGGCGTCGCCGGGAGACGATCTACTACGCCGGTCTCACCTCCGGCCTCGGCGGCGCGTTCATGGTGTTCGTCAACGTCGGGTCGTTCGACGACTCGGTCATCGGCGGCCGCGGGTTCATCGCGATCGCAGCCGTGATCTTCGGCGGGTGGACGCTCAAGGGCACGATCGCCGGTTGCATCGTGTTCGCCGGAGCACTGTCGTTCCGGCTCTCGATCCAGGGTCTCGGCTACGGACTCAACAGCGAGTTCCTGCAGTCGCTGCCCTTCCTCGTGACGATCCTCGGCATGGCCCTGTTCGCCCATCGGGTACGAGCGCCGGCCGCACTCGCCCGCCCGTTCGTCCGAGGACTGAACTGATAGTGGTGCACCTGATGGAACCGCGACCACTCGGACGTACCGGCGTCCACGTGAGCAGGTTCGGGTTGGGCACGATGGTGCTCGGGCCGTGGGGCAACACCGACCGTGCGGCGTGCCATCGGATCATCAACCGAGCACTCGATGCCGGTGTCAACCTGGTCGACACGGCCGACATGTACGCCGACGGCGAGAACGAGGAGATCGTCGGCGCTGCGATCGCCGGCAGGCGCGACGACGTCGTCCTGTGCACCAAGTTCCATCACCCGGTCGGCACCCACGACGATCCGAACCGGCGCGGCAACTCCCGCCGATGGATCGTCCGGGCGATCGACGACAGCCTGCGCCGACTCGGCACCGATCGGATCGATCTCTACCAGGTGCACCGCCCGGATCCGGCGACCGACATCGCCGAGACCGTGACGGCGCTCGATGACCTCGTCGCCGCCGGCAAGATCCTGGCCTGGGGCACGTCGACGTTCCCCGCCGAGCAGATCGTCGAGGCACACTGGACCGCCGAGCGGCTGTGCCGCCGTGGTCCTGGCACCGAGCAACCGCCGTACTCGATCCTCGCCCGCGGCGTCGAGCGAGCGGTGTTGCCCACGGTTCGGCGCCACGGGATGGGAGCGGTCGTCTGGAGCCCGCTGTCGGGCGGCTGGTTGACGGGCAAGTATCGGCGCTCGTCGCCGCCACCCGCGGGCAGCCGCGCCGAGACCAACCCGGATCACTTCGACGTCGGCAACGCCGCCAAGTTCGACGCCGTGGAAGGGCTCGCCGACGTGGCTCGGCAAGCCGGCCTCAGCCTCACCCATCTCGCCCTCGCGTGGTGCGTCGAGCATCCGGCCGTCACCGCGGCGCTCCTGGGACCGCGCACCGAGGAGCAACTCGACGATCTGCTCGGTGCCGCAGAGCTGCGCCTCGACGCCGACACCCTCGACGCGATCGACTCGCTGGTGCCCCCGGGCCTCGACGTCAACCCTGCCGACGCCGGCTGGACGCCGCCCTCACTGGACCCGAGCGAACGGAGGAGGCCGAGGTGAAGGCGATGTTGTACCACGAGCACGGTGGGCTCGAAGTGCTCCGCTACGAGGAGGTTCGCGACCCGGAACCGGGACCCGTCGACGTCGTCGTCGATGTCGCTGCGACCGCGCTCAACCGACTCGACGTCGTGCAACGCAACGGATGGTTCACGATGCCCGGATTCCGGTTGCCCCACATCGCCGGCATGGACGTCGCCGGTGTCGTGTCCGTGATCGGCGACGACGTCATCGACGTCGCAGTCGGCGACCGCGTCGTGGTCGACCCGTCGCTCTCGGGCGTCGACGACCGTTCGAAGCTGGCCGGCATGGGCGACCTGTTCGGCGAGTTGGGCATCATCGGCGCCACCGTCGACGGCGGCTACGCCGAGCGGTGCCTGGTGCCCGCATCGCACGTGTACCACGTGCCTGACGGTCTGCCCCTCGAGCACGCCGCTCCGTTCGCCACCTGCTTCGTCACCGCATCGCATGCGCTGTTCGACATCGGCAAGCTGGTCTCGGGCGAGACGGTGATGATCCACGCCGCCGGATCCGGGCTGTCGACCGCCGCGATCCAACTCGCCAAGCACGCCGGCGCGACCGTGCTGGCGACGGCGGGCACCGATGCGAAGTGCGAGCGCGCGCTCACGCTCGGCGCCGATCACGTCCTCAACAACCGCACCGGCGACGTCACCCGTTGGGCCCGAGGGGTGACCGCCGGCGCCGGCGTCGACATGGTGCTCGATCACATCGGCACCGCACTGTTCGGACCGTCGCTGTTCGCGATCGGCGTCCACGGGCGGCTCGTCAACTGCGGCAACGCATCGGGCGACGAGGCCACGATCCCCTCGCTCGGCTACCTCTTCCACTCCGGCATCTCGATCCTGGGATCGGACCCGTACCGACCCGACGAGTTCGGACCCGTATGGGATACGTTCTGCTCGGGTGAGTTCGAGGTCGTGATCGACTCGGTGTTCCCGCTCGAGGCGGCCGCGAATGCCCACGCCAAGATGACGTCCAACGACTTCTTCGGCAAGATCCTCCTCACGCCGTCATGACGGATCACACCCGACCGCCCGTCGCATTACGAGTTGTGCCAGGCACAACTCGTAATGCAGGGGTGGGCTGAACGAGATGTTCGAGCCGCGGGACGCTCCCTATCCGGAGCTCAAGACGACACACACGATGGCCCACGTCGGCCGGCCGTTCACCGACTACAGGCCGCCGGCCGCGGCGCCGGTGTGGGCGGCGATCGAGGGGCTCGCTCGCTATCACGTGCTCGTTGCAGCGCTCGATCTCGACGTGTTCGACACGCTGCAACGCATCGGCCCGGCGCCCCTCGAAGCCGTCAACATCGAGATCGATGCATCGCCCGAACACCTGCGAACGTTGCTCGACTCGATCGTCGTGCTGGGACTGCTCGATCAGATCAACGGCGTCTACGAGCTGAACGACACTGCGCGGCGGTATCTCGTGAGCGACGGCCCCGCCACGATGGCGACGCTGATCCCGCTGGCACCGGGGCCCCACGACAACTGGACCCGCCTCGCCGACACCGTGCGCAACGGCCGACCTGCGACGCCGATCGAGACCGACCCAGCGGCGTTCTACGTACCGCTCGTCGAGGGGACGTTCACCACCATGTACCGGTGCGCGATTCGAGCCGACCTCAAGCTGCGGTACTCGGCGCTCGATGCGCCCCGCGTGCTCGACCTCGGGGCGGGCGGTGCGCCGTGGGCGATCGCGATCCTGCAAGGCAACGCAACTGCATCCGCCGTCGTCAACGACCTGCCCGGGGTGCTGCACGTTGCGGAACGCAAGGCTTGCGAACATGGCGTGGACGATCGCATCACGCTGCTGCCCGGCGACTTCCATACCGTCGAGCTCGAGCCCGAGTCGTTCGACATCGCAGTGCTCGGGCACGTGTGTCGCATCGAGGGTGCCGTCGGTTCGCAGCACCTCATCGAGCGGGCGTTCGAGGCGCTGCGCCCCGAAGGCCGGCTGATCCTCGCCGACTACTTCTGCGACCCCGGGCGCAAGCTCAATCCGCATGCCGTTCTGATGGGCGCGACGATGATGGCCAGCACCGTCAACGGCAACGGCTTCACGGCGGGCGAGTACTCGGAATGGATCGCGTCCGCCGGGTTCGAGGCGATCCGCCTGATCGAGCCGATCGGTTTCCAGCAACAGTTCGTCGCAACCAAGCCGCGACGATCGTCCACACCGACACGAACGGGGGAATGATGCCACAGCATGTCGACTCGATCATCCACGGCTGGCAGGTCGTGACGATGAACGCGACCAGGGACATCATCCGCGACGGTGCGGTCGCGATCGCCGCCGGCAAGATCGTGGCGGTCGACAAGGCGAGCGTGATCGATGCCGCGTACGCGGCCGATCTCGTCATCGGTGGCGACCGTTTCGTGGTGACACCGGGCCTCGTCAACGGCCACATCCACATCACCGGCGAGCCACTCACTCGCGGGTACGTGCCCGACGACACGCCGTTCGTCGAGAACGTCTTCATGTGGCTGTGCCCGCTGTACTCGGTGTACACGGCCGCGGAAGAACGGCTGTCTGCCCAGCTCGCGGCGGTCGAGATGCTCAAGTCGGGAACGACGACGTTCCTCGAAGCGGGCACGATCCGGTTCCTCGACGAGGTGGTCGACGGTCTGACGGAGGTCGGTATCCGCGGGCGGGTAGGTCGCTGGGTGTGGGACCTGCCGCCCGAGCCGTCGGTCTATCAGCAGCGCACCGACGAGGCGATCTCCCATCTCGAACGACAGCTCGCCGCGCACCCCGCAGGCCCCGACGACCGGGTGGGGGCCTGGTCGATCCTGGTCGGGCACACGACCTGCTCCGACCCGCTCTGGCGGGCCGCACGGGAGCTGGCGACGGCCCACGGCACCGGGATGAGCTTTCACATGTCACCGGCGATGCTCGACCCGGAGGGATTCGTCGCAGAGTTCGGCCAACGACCGATGGTGCACCTCGCCGAGCTGGGCGTGCTCGGCCCCGACGTCGTGATGACCCACTGCGTGCAGGTCGACGACCGTGAGGTCGCGCTCATCGCCGAGACGGGTGCCCACGTCGCCCACTGCCCGACGACGGCGCTCAAGGTCGCCTACGGCGTCACCCAGGTCGGCAAGATGCCCGAGATGGTGATGGCGGGCGTCAACCTCACGATCGGCACCGACGGCAACAACGCGTCGAACTACTCCGACCTGATGCGCGCCACCTATCTCGTCGCCGGGTTGTTCAAGGATGCTCGGCAGGATCCGCAGATGTTTCCGGCCGAACAGGCGTACGAGATGGCGACCCTCGGGGGAGCGGCCGCGCTCCAACTGGGCGACCACATCGGCTCGATCGAGGTGGGAAAGCACGCCGACCTCGTGCTCCACGACACCGAACGGCCGGAGTGGCGGCCGCTCCTCAACGTCATGAACCAGCTCGTCTGGTCGGCCGATGGCCGCGGGGTCGACACGGTGATGGTCGGCGGTCAGGTGGTGGTCGAGTCGGGCCGGATGACGACCGTGGACGAATCGGCGCTCTACGAGACGGCCCAGCGAGCGGGTGAGGCCATCACCGCGCGCTCCGGCCTTCCCGACAAGGCCAAGTTCCCGATCCGCTGACCCCGAAGGTGTTGCGGGGCATCCGTTCCGTCGGCCGGCTTACTCGATCGTCCAACCGGCGGGCAGCGTGGCGTCTCCGACGAGCTCGTGGGTCTCCGGGTCCTGTTCGATGCCCTCGAGGTGCTGCCACAGCATCAGCTGGTTGCCCCACGGATCGAGGAACGAGGCGTTGGCTCCGCCGAACTCGGTCCAGAAGTGGTTGGTCCACAGCACCGTGCCTCCCAGCCGCTCGGCCGTCGACAGGATCCGGTCGAACGAGTCGTCGTCACTCACGAGGATCCAGGCGCGCGTCGTGCGACCGCTCGGACTGAGGTGGGTCGGTTCCGGCGCAGCCGGCTGTGGGTGGGGGCGCACGTTCGCCGCGAGCGAGATCCCCATGTGCAGATTGCCGGTCGGACCCTGCGTTCCGTCATCGAGTCGGAAGTTCTGCCCCGGCACGATGCGGTGGAACACCCCGGGGATCCGCTCTTCGACCTCCCACCCGAAGACCTCCGAATAGAACGTGTTGGCGGCGTCGACGTCGGCGACGGGGAAGTCGACGAAGACGAGGATGTTCGGGTACGTCATGCGGCCTCACGGTACCAGGTGGTCTGCTGGTCTGACCATCTGCTGCGATCGGGGCACACTCGCAGCGCGACCTGCCCGGCGTCACGTAGATTGGCGAGGCAAACTCACAGAAAGCACCGATACCCGTGTCGAGTCCCCAAGAACTCGTAGCGAAGGCCAAGCACATCACGGCGAGAGAGATGGAGCGCTACTCCAAGCGGACGCAGCACTCCCAGATCGCCACCGAGCGTGCCCGCAAGGTCATGCCGGCCGGGGTGCCGTCCAGCTTTCAGGCCTACGACCCGTGGCCCGTGGTGGTCAAGCACGCGGCCGGCGCCCACATGATCGACGTCGACGACAACGAGTACGTCGACTACGACATGGGCTTCGGCGCCCTGTTCGCCGGCCACATGAACCCGGCGGTGCGCCGCGCCGTCGTGGACCAACTCGACCACGGCACGCTGTACGTCACGCCGTGCGAACTCAACGCCGATGTCGGCGAGCTGCTCGCCGAGCGCTACCAGCTGCCGATGTGGCGGCCCACCAACTCGGGCACCGAGGCGACGATGGACGCCATCCGGCTCGCGCGCGGCGCCACCGGTCGCGAGCTGCTCGTCAAGGTCGAGGGCGGCTACCACGGTCACCACGACGAGGTCATGGTCTCCAACAAGCCGCCGCTCGAGCTCGCCGGCCCCGCCGACGCGCCCCACTCGGTGCCCCAGTCGGCCGGTCTGACCAAGGGCACCCTGGCCGACGTCATCGTGATCCCCTTCAACGACCCCGAGGCGCTCGATCGCGCCCTCGCCGGCGGCGACGTCGCCTGCTTCATCGTCGAGCCCGTCATGGAGAACATCGGCATCTGCCTGCCCGAACCCGGATATCTCGAGGCGGTGCGCGAGATCTGCGACAAGCACGGCACCCTCCTGATCTTCGACGAGGTCAAGACCGGCATCACCGCCGGGTACGGCGGCGCCACTCGGCAGCTCGGCGTCCAGCCCGACCTGATCACCCTCGCCAAGTCGATCGGTGGCGGGTTCCCGGTCGGCGCGTTCGGCGGCAAGTCCGAGTACATGAACCTGATCACCGAGGGCAAGGTGCTCCACCTGGGCACCTACAACGGCAACCCGCTCGTGATGGCCGCCACCAAGGCCACCCTCACCGAAGCCTGCACCCGCCCGATCGTCGAGGAGGCGATCGCCCGCAACCACCGACTCGTCGAGGCGTGCCAATCGATCATCGATCGCTCGGGGATCCCTGCCCACACCGTCGAGTTCGGCGCAAAGGGCTGCATCACCTGGCTCGACCGTCCGGTCCGGAACTATCGCGACTACAAGGCGTCCGACTTCGATCTGGCGTTCGCCCAGTGGATGCACGGGATCAACCGCGGCGTCCTGCTGCCGCCCGGGCTCGACGAGCAGTGGCTGATCTCGGTCATGCACGAAGAGGACGATGCGATGAAGTACGCCACCGTCTTCGAGGAGTTCGTCGACGAACTCGTCGGCTGACGACCGATCCGGCGTCACGCGAGCGGTCCGCCGCGAGGATGACGCCGAATCGACCGAACGGCCGATGGAGCACCGACGCTCGTCCACCATGATCGATCCCGTGCCCGTCATCGCAGCGCAAGGCCTCACGATGCAGTTCGGGCAGCATCGCGCCCTCGACGCCCTCGACGTCGAGGTCCACCGTGGCGTCACCGGTCTCGTCGGTGCCAACGGCGCCGGCAAGACGACGTTCATGAGCATCGTCCTCGGACTCCGCCCTCCGACGGGTGGCACGGTCGAGGTGCTCGGTCTCGATCCGGCGCACAGCGGTCCCGAGATCCGGGCACGGGTCGGATACGGCCCGGAACGGAACGTGTTCCCCGACGAGATGCCGGCGTCGGACTTCGTGAAGCACCTCGCCGAGGTCCGGGGGATGCCCAAGGAGGAAGCGCGCGGTCGCGCCAGCGACGCGCTGTGGCTCGTCGGGCTCGGCGAGGAGCGATTTCGCGCGCTCGGCACCATGTCGACCGGACAACGCCAGCGCGTGAAGCTCGCCCAGGCGATCGCAGCCGACCCGTCGCTCGTGCTGCTCGACGAGCCGACCGACGGTCTCGACCCCGTACAGCGCGACGAGATGCTGGCACTGATCCGCCAGATCAGCTCGGAGTACCAGATCGACGTCCTGTTGTCGTCGCACCTGCTCGAAGAGGTCGAACGCATCTGTGACCACGTGGTGGCGCTCGACTCGGGTCGCCTCATCGCCCAAGGTCGCCTCGCCGACCTGGTCGGCAACGACGAGGGCGTGGTGGTCGAGATCGTCGCCACCGACGATCGGGCGGGCGCGTTCGACGCAGTGGTCGCGGACCTCGTGGCGCGGGGCCTCGACGTTCGTGTCGTCGGTGGGCCCGGGCGGATGGAGGTCATCGGGAGCGACGTCGACCTCGTCGCGGACCAGGTCCGCGACGCCGTGGCCGACGCCGAGGCGCGGATCGGACGCATCGTTCGACGTCGCCGGCGCCTCGAAGACCTGTTCGCCGGAGCACCGGCATGAGCGACGCTCGCATCCTCGATCGCGGCTACCGCAAGTTCGACGGTGAACGTTCGGGTGTTCCCGGTGCGATGCGGTCGGTCGTCTGGCACACCACCCGGTCGATCCTCGGGCTCGGTCGCAAGGCGCGCCACAAGGTCTTCCCGATCATCGTGCTCGTGATCGCGTTCATTCCGTCGATCGCGTTCCTCGGTCTGAGCATCCTCCTCGGCGATTTCGGCGAGGGCGAGTTGCGACCCGAATACTGGGAGCTGTTCGGTCTCTCCGTGATGCCGTCGTTGTTGTTCGCATCGATGGTCGCGCCGGAGGCGATCGTGCGCGATCGCCGCGACGGTATGTATGCGCTCTACCTGTCGACGCCGCTTCGGCGGCCGACCTACCTCGGCGCCAAGGTGGCCGCGGTCCTGGGCTGCCTCTCGATCATCACGATCGGGCCGTCGCTGCTGCTCCTGCTCGGCTACACCGTCCAGAGCCAGGGGCCGGACGGGTTCGTTGCTTGGCTTGGCGTCGCCGGTCGGATCGTGCTCGCCGGTGTGGTCATCGCAGCGCTCTACACCGCGCTCAGCCTCGCGGCCTCGAGCCTGACCGATCGTCGGGCGTTCGCCAGCGTCGCCGCGATCATGGTCCTGGTCGGCGGCACGATCGCGGGCGGCGCGCTCGTCGACGGTGCCGAGATGTCTCAGCGCTGGTGGCTGGTGTCACCGGTCAACACCGTGCTCGAGGTGGCGCCGCGGTTGTTCGGCGACCGCTCACCCGAGTTCTCCGACGTCTCGAACGGCGTCGTCGCGGCCACGATCGCCGCCTGGACCGTGGTCGGCTCGGCGATCGTCGCCTGGCGCTATCGGAAGCTGGCGGCGATCTGATGGCCGATCCGTCGTCCGGGCCCGCTTGGGCACCGCCGGTCGTGACGCCCACTCCGATGGTGGAGGTGAAGGGGGTCACGAAGTCGTTCGGTGACGTCGTGGCCGTCTCCGACGTCACGTTCGACGTCGGCTCCGGTGTCACGGCCCTGCTCGGTCCGAACGGCGCCGGCAAGTCGACGCTCTTTCGCATCATGTGCGGCCTGACCGCGCCGACGCAGGGCACGGTCCGAGTCCTCGGGCAGGATGCCCGGGTCGAACGGGAAGTGCGTGGTCGGATCGGGCTCGCACCTCAGCAGGACGCGCTCTTCGATCGGTTGACAGCTGCGCGTTTCGTCAGCGTGGCCGGCGAGACCCACGGCATCCCCGCTCACGACGACGCCACGCGGCGCGTGCTCGGCTACGTCGATCTCGACCCGGACGAACCCAAGCCGGTCGGTGCCTACTCGAAGGGCATGCGCCAGCGGGTCAAGCTCGCGGCTGCGCTGGTGAACGATCCCGATGTGTTGATCCTCGACGAGCCGTTGACCGGTCTCGATCCGGTCCAACGCAACCGCATGATCGAGCTCTTCCACGATCTCGGTGACGCCGGCAAGTGTCTCTTGGTGTCGAGCCACGTGCTCGACGAGGTCGCCCGGCTCGGTTCGAACGTCCTCGTGATCGCGCAGGGTCGCCTGGCAGCCACGGGCGACTACCGCGCGCTCCGGAACCTGATGGACGACCGGCCCCACCGGATTCGGGTGGCGACCGATCAACCGCGTCGCTTGGCGGCGAAACTCGTCGATCATGGTCTGGTCGACGGTGTGGCGGTCGGCCCCGACAGCGTGATGGTCGACACGACCGACGTCGATGCCTTCGGACGTGGCATCGCCTCGGTGTCGCGTGATCTCGGCGTCCGGTTGCTCGAGGTCGAGCCCACCGACGACGACCTCGAATCCGTGTTCCGATACCTGGTGGAGCGACGATGACCGGCCGTCACGTGGCCCCGATGAGCGCGATCCGGCTCACCTATGGGCTGTTGCTCCGACAACTGGTCACCCGCGGCCGCGTGATCGCCCTGCTGGCGGTCGGCGCCGCCGTCGCGGCGATCTCCGCCGCGGTCGGGGCGGCCGACGACGTCGATCGGCTCGAGAACGCCGTTCAGGTGATCGCCGGGCTCGGATTCACCGCAGTGGTACCGATCGTGGCGCTCGTGTTCGCGGGCGCCGCGCTCGGCGACGCACGCGAGGACGGGACCCTGGTGTACCTGTGGCTCCGCCCGATGGATCGATGGCCGGTCGTGGTCGGAGCCTGGGCGGCCGCGGTCACCGTCAGTCTGCCGCTGACGATCGTGCCGCTCTGCGTGGCCGCGCTGCTCGCCAAGGGCGGTGGAGCGTTGATCGGCGCAACTGCGCTGGCCGCAGCCGTCGGAGTCGTCGCCTACTCGGCGCTCTTCGTGCTGCTCGGGTTGCTCGTCAAGAACGCGATCGTGTGGGGACTCGCCTACATCCTCGTCTGGGAGGGCATCATCGCCGCGTTCGGCAGCTTCGCAGCCCGCCTGGCGCTGCGCGGCTACACCCGGTCGATCCTGACCGCATGGACCGATGTCGACCTCGACCTCGGCGATCTGGGGCTCGCCGCCGGGGTCGCCGTCCCGCTGGCGGTCGCGGTCGTCGCGCTGGCGCTCGCTGCCCGGCGGCTGAGACAGATGGACGTCGCCTGACGCTCGGCGCCGGTCACCCCCAACCGGGGTTGTCGCCTCCACGGTAGCGGGCGACCGACAGCGGGGTGGACCACTGACGTCGCTTGCCCCCCGTGAGCGAGGCGACGATCAGTACGCCGCCGCCGAGCGCGAAGATCGCTGCCATGCCGAGCACGACCGGCAGCGTGCGCGAAGCCAGTTGGGGGATGGCGTGGGTCCACGTGCGATTGTCGATGGCGGTGAGGAGGTGCACCGGCAGCAGGTAGCCGAACAGGACCATCGACAGGGCGAGGGCGAGCCCGAACTCGCCCAGGCCGCGCAAGATGTCGCGTCGTTCGGGTCGTGCGACGATCCCCAGCAGCAGCATCAGCACACCGAGGACTGCGGCGATCGGAATGATCCAGCCGAGCACGGTCCGCATCGTGCGCAGGGTGCCGATCGGGTCGATCGGCAGGGTGACCGCCGTCGCATCCGCGGCACGCTCGTCGCGAACGATCTGCACCATCTCGGTGCCGGTGATCTGGATCGGGTCGTCGCGGTTGCCGATGATCCGCTGGTGGATCTGCTCGATGATCGGGCCCATCATGGCGGCGCCGGCGCGCGTGCTGAGGACCTCCTCCTCGACGAAGGTGCCGAGGTCGGGCACGGTCCGCCCGACGAGCGGCGCCGCAGCCGGTGTCACGACGCTGTTGATCTCGAGCCGTATCTCGGGCTCCTCCAGGATCGCCGCCGCTGTCTGGCGGGTGTCGTCGGGCGTGAACGCGATCCGCTGCATCCACCACGCGCCCGCGCTCAAGCTGATCGCGACCGCCGCGACCAGGAACAACATGCCCGGGAGACTCCGTTCCATCGGGACAGAGTCTGGCAGGGGTGAGGGGTATCCTGCGACTGTGAGCGAATCGTCCGGACAACCGATCGTGCAACCCATCGGCGAGTTCCCCTCCCGACCACGGTTGCTCGCACGTGGGATCACACGTCGTTGCGCATGGTGCGGCGACCGGCGGGCGTACTTCACCGGGTGGTTCACCCGGCAGGAGCGGTGTCACTCGTGCGGGCACGCGTACCGTCGCGGCGACGATGCGTTCGAGCTCGGTGCGATCACCGCCAACATCATCTTGACCTTCCTCGGGGTCCTGCTCACGGTCCTGGTCCTCGTGGTGGCGACCGCCCCCGATGTGCCGGTGATCGGGGTGACGGTCGCTGCCGGCGCCGTCGCGCTGTTCGGGCCGGCGCTGTTCTATCCCGTCTCGTTCACGCTGTGGCAGGCGATCGATCTCTGGATGCGCCGGCCCACCGAGGCCGAGCTCGCCGGTGAGGGCGACGCCACGCTGTGAGTCGCGTCCGCTCCGGCTCGTGTTCCCTGCCGGACGCCGCGGTCCGAACGTCGCACGTGATCGAGTGCCGACGACGTCGATCCGCTGCGAATCGAACGCCCGTTCCCCGAGATCCTTGCCGAACGGTTGTTCGACAACTACAGTGTTGTCATTCCCGATCGGGAACACTGTCACACCCCCTCCGTACGGTGACCGGCAGCCGAACAACACTCGGCGACACCCACGGATCGGGCCCCAAACGCCCCCACCAAACGAAGCAGGAACCAGGGAGACGAATCACATGAGTACTGACCGCGAGAAGTCGCTCGACATGGCGCTGGCGCAGATCGACAAGCAGTTCGGCAAGGGCTCGATCATGCGCATGGGCGACAAGACCACGATGGCGATCGAGGCGGTGTCGACCGGTGCCCTCTCGCTCGACCTGGCGCTCGGCATCGGCGGCCTGCCCCGGGGCCGCGTCACCGAGATCTACGGCCCCGAGTCGTCGGGCAAGTCCACCCTCGCCATGCATGTCGTGGCCGAGGCCCAGCGCAACGGTGGCGTGTGTGCCTACATCGACGCCGAGCATGCGATGGACCCGATCTACGCCAAGGCGATCGGGGTCGACATCGACCAACTGCTCATCTCCCAGCCCGACACCGGTGAGCAGGCGCTCGAGATCTGCGACATGCTGGTCCGCTCCGGTGCGATCGATGTCGTCGTCATCGACTCGGTGGCGGCCCTGACGCCCCGCGCCGAGATCGAGGGCGACATGGGCGACACCCACGTCGGACTGCAGGCCCGCCTGATGAGCCAGGCGCTCCGCAAGCTCACCGGCAACCTGAACAAGACGAAGACGATCGCGATCTTCATCAACCAGCTCCGCGAGAAGATCGGCGTCATGTTCGGTTCGCCCGAGACCACACCGGGTGGGCGGGCGCTGAAGTTCTATTCGTCGGTGCGTCTCGACATCCGTCGCATCGAGTCCTTGAAAGACGGTGCCGAGGTGGTCGGCAACCGGACCAGGGTGAAGGTCGTCAAGAACAAGGTGTCGCCGCCGTTCCGCCAGGCCGAGTTCGACATCATGTACGGCAAGGGCATCAGCCGCGAAGGCGGCCTGCTCGACATCGCCGTCGATCTCGGCATCGTGACCAAGTCCGGCGCCTGGTTCACCTACGAAGGCGAGCAGCTCGGTCAGGGCCGCGAGAACGCCAAGACGTTCCTCGCGGAGAACCCCGAGGTGATGGTGGAGGTCAGCGACAAGGTGATGATCGCGGCCGGCTTGAAGGCCGATCCGAACGCGCCGGTCGACGATCTCGCCGAACTCGACGAGGAGTTCACCGAGGCCGACGACGAGCCGATCAGCCTCGACTGAGCGGGGATCGACGATGCTGGTGCCCCAACGTCTCACCATGGTCACCCTCGGCGTCACCGATCTGGCCCGCTCCACGGCGTTCTACGAATCGCTCGGGTGGCACCGGTCGTCGGCGTCTGAGGAGACGATCACGTTCTTCGCCATGCAGGGCAGCGTGCTCGGGCTCTACGGCCGTGAGGCGCTCGCCGACGATGCCCAGGTCAGTGCTGACGGTGAGGGGTTCCGCGGTGTCACGTTGGCGCTGAACTGTGTCGATCGAGCCGAGGTCGATGCCGTCTTCGAGGCGTGGGTCGCGGCGGGAGCGATGGCTGTCAAGGCGCCTGAGGCGGTGTCCTGGGGTGGGTATTCCGGTTACGTCGCCGATCCCGACGGACATCTGTGGGAGATCGCTCACAACCCGTACTCCCCGAACGACGAATCGGGCCGCATGCAGATCCCAGAGTGACACGATCGCGGGCGCTTCAGGTCGGTCGCGCGTCGAACTGGGCGCGGTCGATCGGGTCGTCCCACATCGTGAGGTGCAGACCGTCTCCGTCGTACGGATGGGCGCGGGCCACCTCCTCGTCGAGCTCGACGCCGAGCCCGGGTGCGGTGGGCGGCACCACGAAGCCCTGCTCCCAGTCGATCGGGGTCCGGACCAGATCGTGGTGGAATCCGGCGCCGTCGCGGATCATCTCGAGCAGGAGGAAGTTCGGGGAGCAGGCAGCCAGCTGGATGTTGGCGGCCAGACCGATCGGGCCGTTGTAGCAGTGGGGTGCGATCTGCGCGCCGAACGCTTCGGCGAGGGACGCGATCTTCTTGCCCTCGAGTAGCCCCCCGGCACGTGCGAGGTTGAGCTGGAGGATCGATGCGGCCTTCGCCTCCAGGAGCCGTGCGAACTCGTACTTCGTGGTGAGGCGCTCGCCGGTCGCAATCGGGATCGTCGTCTGCCGGGCCACCTTGGCCATCTCGGCCACGTTGTCGGGTGGCACCGGTTCCTCGAACCAGAGCGGGTCGTACCGTTCGAGTCGCCGTGCGAGCCGCAGCGCACCAGACGCGGTGAACTGTCCGTGGGTGCCGAACAAGAGATCAGCTCGGTCGCCCACCGCGTCGCGGATCGCCGCCGCGAATCGTTCCGACCGGTCCAGCCATTCGAGCGGCGGTTGATGGCCACCCATCACCGTGTATGGGCCGGCTGGGTCGAATTTGATCGCGGTGAAGCCGCGCTCGACCTCCTCGGCGGCACGCGATGCGGCCGCATCCGGGTCCAGGTACACGTCGCCGACATCATCGCCCAGCCGATACAGGTAGGTGTACGAGCGCAACGACTCGTGCACCCGGCCCCCGAGGAGCTCGTACACGGGCACGCCGGCTGCCTTCCCGACGATGTCCCAACAGGCCATCTCGAGCGCGCTCACCGGACCCATGAGCGTCACGTCGGGGCGCTGGGTGAACCCACGGCTGTACGCACGACGCCAGAATCGTTCGATGTGGTGCGGATCCTCGCCGATCAGGTACTGGTCGGCGAGGTCCTCGATCGCGGCCGCGACGATCGCCGGCCGGAACGTGGCGCCGTACGCCTCGCCGTAGCCGACGATGCCGTCCGACGTGGTCAGCTTGACGAACACGAAGTAGGCGCCACCGAACGACGGTGGCGGATTGCCGACGACGAACGTCTCGATCGACTCGACCCTCATGTGCGCGACCCCATCCATGGAGTCTCACACGTCGATCGGGCGACGTCGACGACGTCCATCGTTCCAGGCCTCCCGCGCCTGGCAACGGTGTCGTCGGTCCAGATCAGGCCGGGTCGAACACGATCACGTTGCGGAGCGCCGCTCCCGATCGGACCTCGTCCATCGCCTCGTTGATCTCGTCGAGACGGAACGTCCGACTCACCAGGCCGTCGAGCTCGAGCTCGCCGTCGTGGTAGCGGGTGACGAGGGTCGGGATGTCACGGGCGATCACCGATGTGCCCATCTTCGAGCCGAGGATGCGCTGGTTGCGTCCTGCGAGCGTTCCCGGATCGAAGGCGCCTGCGACGCCGGTAGCCGGCATCCCGACGATCACGATCGCGCCCATCGTGCCGACCAACGCCTCGGCACTCGCGAGCGCCGCCGGTGCGCCGGTCGCCACGAAGACGTAGTCGGCCATCAGGCCATCGGTCAGCTCGAGCACCAGTGCGGCAAGATCTCCCTCGCGCGGATCGAGGGAGTGTGTCGCCCCGAGGTGGATCGCCAGATCGAGCTTCTGAGCCTGGAGGTCGACCGCGACGATCGTCGAGGCGCGAGCCAGGGCCGCGCCCTGCACGACGTTCAGGCCGACGCCCCCGCAGCCGAGGACGACCACGGAGCTGCCGGCCTCGACCCCGGCGGTGTTGAGGACGGCGCCGACACCCGTGATGACGCCGCAGGCGAGCAGCGACGCCGATGCCACCGGGATGTCGTCGTCGATCGGCACGATCTGGGAGGCGTGCACGACGACCTGCTCGGCGAAGGCGGCCGTCCGCATGCCATGGCCGACCGGCTCGCCTTCGCCGTCGATCAGCGGCGTGCGATCGTCGAGCGGGAAGACCGTCCGGCACGCAACCTCGGCCCCGCGTTGACAGCGGTGGCACTCGCCGCACGAACGAATCAGCGTCACGACGACACGCTGGCCCGGCTCGAACCCGACGCCGGCGCCGACCTCCTCGATCGTTCCGGCAGCCTCGTGGCCCCAGACCGCCGGCAGATCGCCTCCCCATTCGCCGTCGGCGTACGAGAGGTCGCTGTGGCAGATCGCCACGGCGCCGAGCCGGACTCGGACCTCTCCCGGGCCCGGATCGGCGAGCTCCAATCGCTCGATCGTGAGCGGTGCGTCGAACTCGCGACACACGGCGGCGTTCACCGTGGTGGGCATCAGAGACCGGGCTTCCAGATCATGAGCACCAACCCGACGACGAGTCCCAGGTGGGTGATGCCGACGCCGGCGCTCAGCTTCGATGTCGCCGACTCGGAGGTGTCGGTGATCGACGGGCGGATCAGGAACCAGCTCACGGCCATCAGGATCACCCAGTTGACGATCGACAGTGCGAGCCAGGCCTGCGACATCGAGTAGAGCGGGTCGTCGGCGCCGTCGGGTGTCGAGAGTCCGGCGAGTCCCATGCCGAACACCCAGAGCAGCGCGAGAGCGGGAAACGTCATGCGCATGTGCATCGCTGCGATGGTCTGCGTCTCGCCCGCCTTGCGCAGCCCGGGGTAGAGGAACAGGGGCCCGAACGCGACCGTGGCGGTCAGGATGTGGACGAGCGCGAGGGTCTTGTAGCCGAAACCGAGATCGAGGATGGCGAGCATGCGCGGAACGCTAGCGGCAGGCCCGTGCGTCGATGCTCCGTCAGAGCTGTTCGACGGCCTCGAGGAGGGCGTTCTCGACCACCTCGGTGAGCGCCGGATGGATCCAGTACGGCTCGTTGGCCAGTTCGGCCGCGGTCTGCTCGAACTGCATCGCCTGGATCAGCGGCTGGATGAGGGTCGCCGCCTGTGGGCCGATGATGTGTCCGCCGAGGATGTGTCCGGTGTCGACGTCGACGAGGACCTTGGCGAACGACGAGTCGTCCGCGAGCGCCCACCCGAAGGCCGTGCCGCCGTAGTCGCGCCGTCCCACCACGAAGTCCAGGCCGGCCTGGTGCGCCTGCTCCTCGGTGAGACCGACCGATGCCACCTGAGGATTGCTGAAGACCGCAGCCGGCACCGCCCGGTAGTCGACGGCCCGCAGATCGTCGGGATGGGCGATGTTCCAGAACGCTACGGATGCTTCGTGGTTGGCGACGTGCTTGAGCTGGTAGTCGTTCGCGATGTCACCGATGGCCCATACGCCGTCGACGGCGGTGCGCATGTGTTCGTCGACGACGATGGTGCCGTGGTGGTGGCACGTCAAGCCGCCCAACTCGACATCGAGCAGATCACTGTTCGGCTCCCGGCCGGTGGCGACGAGGAGGTCGTCGACCTCGACGATCTCACCTGCGCAGTGGATTGCGATCACGTCTCCCACCCGTTCGATCTTCGACGGGAGGTGTTGCAGGTGGACGTCGACGCGTCGGGAGAACACCTCCGTGAAGCGCTGCGCGATCTCGCGGTCCTGGACGCGGAGCAGCACTTCCGAGCGATTGAAGACGGAGACCTGTGACCCGAAGGCCGAGAACACGTGGCCCATCTCGACCGCGATGTAGCCGCCGCCGATGATGCCGAGGCGCTGGGGCAGCGCATCGAGCCGCATGATGGAGTCGGACGTGTGGAATCCCGTCTCGACCAAGCCGGGGATGGGCGGGACGACCGGACGCGAACCGGCGGCGACGAGGATCTGATCCGAGGCGATGCGACGCCCCTCGACGTCGAGCACCTTCTCGGCGACGAACCGGGCGGTGCCCTCGATGAGGGTGACGTTGGGTGATCCGGTCTCGCGGTAGTGCCGTCCGCCTTCGGCGATCGGGTCGATGCGGCCGAACACCCGATCACGGATCGCAGGCCAATCGGCGCCGTGGAATCGGACGTCGATGCCCAGCCTGGCGCTGTGACCGGCCTCGACCGCGATGTCGGCCGGAAGGACGAACATCTTCGATGGGATGCAACCCACGTTCAGGCACGTTCCGCCGAAGGTGCCACGCTCGACGATCGCGATCGTGCGATCGGAGAGGAACTCGGGGATGGAATTGCCCGACCCGCTCCCGATGATGATCAGGTCGAACCGTTCGAGATCACGGGAATCGGGCACGGTCAGAAAGAACACCGAGCTGCGAGGATTCCTTCCCGTTGCCGCCAGCGTCAGTCGCCTGCGGAGCCCACCAACCAGCGGAAGGCCCACCAGCGGGCAGGCCGGAATCAGCCTTCCGCCTGTTCGCGACCGGCGTGTGCGCCACCACGTCACGGCGGGTGTTTCCGGGTGACGCGACATGTGCCGGTATCCTCGATCGTCGTGACACGCAGCTATGTCGTGCGCACCTACGGGTGCCAGATGAACGAGCACGACTCCGAACGGATCGCCGGTCTGCTCGAGGCCGACGGGATGGTGCGCGCCGACTCGGAGGCCGACGCCGACGTCGTCGTCCTCAACACGTGCTGCATCCGTGAGAACGCCGACAACAAGCTCTACGGCAACCTGGGTCACCTGAAGCCGTGGAAGGACGCCCGCGAGGGCCGCCAGATCGTGGTCTCCGGCTGCCTCGCGCAGAAGGATCGCGAGCTCGTCGCCCGCAAGGCCAAGCACGTCGACGTGGTGATCGGCACCCACAACGTGCATCGCGCGGCGGAGCTGCTGGGCGAGGCCGCAGGCGCCGGTCGGCCGATCGTCGAGATCCTCGAGGCCGCGGTGATCGATGACCGCGCGATGTTTCCGTCGGCGCTCCCGGCCCGACGGGAGACCAGCTACGACGCGTGGGTCACGATCCAGATCGGGTGCGACAACCACTGCGCGTTCTGCATCGTGCCGGCGGTGCGTGGCACCGAGATCAGTCGACCGTACGACGACATCGTGTCCGAGGTCGAGCAGCTCGCCGCGGCAGGTGTCACCGAGGTCACCCTGCTCGGCCAGAACGTCAACTCGTACGGGCGCGATCTCCAGCTTGCGGCACGCCGGTCCGGCGACGCCTCGGCCCGCCTGCGCCCCCTGTTCAGCGAGCTGTTGCGCGACGTCGGTGCCGTCCGCGGCATCCGTCGCGTCCGGTACACCAGCCCCCACCCCAAGGACATGCGTCCCGAGACCTTCGCGGCGATGGCGGAGACCCCGGCCGTCTGCGAGCACCTCCACTATCCACTCCAGTCGGGCAGCGACCGCGTGCTGGCGCTGATGCACCGCGGGTACACCGGTGCGCGGTACCTCGAGCGGCTTGTCGAGGCGCGGGCTGCCGTGCCGGATCTGGCCGTGTCGACCGACATCATCGTCGGATTCCCGGGCGAGTCCGATGACGATTTCGAGCGCACGCTCGAGATCGTCGCGGCGGCGGAGTTCGACTACGCCTACATGTTCATCTTCTCACCGCGGCCCGGCACCGAAGCCGCCGGTATGGAGGCCGAATTCGTCGAGCCGGCGGTCGCCAGCGAACGGTTCAAGCGGCTCCAGGTGGTGATCGAGCGCTCGGCCCTCGCGAAGCACCAGGCACGCGTCGGGCGCACGGAGGAGGTGCTCGTGGAGGGTCCGTCGAAGCGGAACGCCGACGTGGTTTCGGGTCGCACCCGTCACAACAAGCTGATCCACTTCGACCCGCCGCGTCCGATTCGTCCGGGCAGTTACGCCACGGTGGAGGTGACCCGTGCCGCGCCTCACCACCTCGAGGGCCGCTTCGTCGAGCTCGTCGCCGAACCGGCACACAAGCTGCGGATCCCCGTCGCTGCGCTCTGACTGCCCTCGGGGTGGTGTGGGAAGTCCCCACACGATGGCGGAGCCTCTGGCGCCGGATCCGCAGCGGCTGACGACCGGCAGGCCCAGGGCGAGCGCCCCGGCGCAGAGCGCCGCCGGCGCGACGACGGGGGATGCGAACCGAGGTGCCTCCCTGATCGGACCCGGCCCGCGCCGATCCGCGCTCGCTCCGGGCTGGCCGGGGCCCGGCGTGGTTGGGGCCCGGCGTGGTTGGGGATCGCGCTACATTGCACGCCACATGACGGTTCCTCCGGCACGACGCGACCAGGCCGTCGCCCGGGTCGCCGTGCTCGGTCCGACCGCGTCCGGCAAGTCGGCGGTGGCGCTGGCGGCCGCCGGGCAGATCGGCGGCACGGATCTCATCTCGGTCGATTCGATGCAGGTCTACCGAGGGATGGACATCGGGACCGCCAAGCCGACGCCGGCCGAGCGCGAGGCCGTTCCGCATCACCTGATCGACATCGTCGACCCATCGGACGATTTCGCGGTCGCCGAATTCCAGCTCGCCTATCGAGAGGTGCTCACCGAGCTCGCCGTCCGAGGCAGGCGAGCGATCCTCGTCGGCGGGACCGGCCTGTACCAGCGTGTCGTCGTCGACGATCTCGAGATCCCGGGGGAGTGGCCCGACATCCGCGCTCGATTGGCGGCCGAGGCGGGGGCGGTCGGGCCGGAGCCGTTGCACGAACGGCTCCGAGCGATCGACGAGACCGCGGCCGCCAGGATGGAACCGTCCAACATGCGCCGCGTCGTGAGGGCGCTCGAGGTGTGCGAGGGCAGCGGGAGACCGTTCAGCAGCTTCGGCCCCGGGCTCGACGCCTACCCGCCGTCGCCGGTCATCCAGATCGGTCTGCGCTGGGATCGTGCCGTGCTGTCGGGGCGGATCGAGGAGCGCGTCCACCGGATGATGTCGGCCGGCTTGCTCGACGAGGTCCGGACCGTCGCCGCCCGCGGCCTCTCGCGCACCGCCGCGCAGGCGCTCGGGTACAAGGAGCTGCTCGCTCATCTCGACGGCACGATCGGTCTCGAGCAGGCGATCGAGCAGATCATCGTGCGCACTCGGCAGTTCGCGGTTCGTCAACTCCGATGGTTCGGACGGGACCCGCGCGTACGCTGGGTGGAGATCGAGCACGATCCGGTCGCCGAGGCGGCGCCGCTCGTGGTCGACGCACTCCGCTCATGACCCGTCTGACTCTCACCAAGCACCACGGACTCGGCAACGACTTCCTCGTGGTCTTCCACCCGGACGTGCCGGTCGACGGTCTGCCCGCTCTGGCCCGTCGGTGGTGCCATCGACATCGCGGCATCGGTGCCGACGGCCTGCTCGTGGCCGAGTCTCCGCCGCCGGACGACGATCGGACGACGCAGTACGGAGCAACCATGATCCTGTTCAACGCCGACGGGAGTCGGGCCGAGATGAGCGGGAACGGCATCCGGTGCTTCGTGCAGGCGTTGTCGATGCGCCACGACGGCGATCTGCGAACCGTGTCGATCTACACCGACGCAGGCAAGCGTGAGGTGGCGGTCGAGGCGACGGAGGATCCGGCCACACTGCTCGTCAGCGTCGACATGGGTTCGGTCGACCCGATCGCCGAGCCCGCCGGTTGGGCGGAGCTCGGATGCCATCCCGACCGACCGGTGGCACACCTCAGTCTCGGCAACCCGCACAGTGTGGTCGGCGTCGACGAGGTCGCCGCCGTCGATCTCGCGCTGCTCGGCGGCAAGGTCCCCCAGATCAATCTCGAGATCGTCGAGCCCGGCACGCGCCAGCACGAGATCCGGATGCGTGTCCACGAGCGCGGCGCCGGCATCACCGAGGCCTGCGGCACCGGGGCGTGTGCGACGGCCGTGGCGGCGGTCTCCTGGGGCCTCGCCACGCCGGTCGACGGGAAACTCGTCGTGCACATGGACGGCGGAAGTGCCACAGTGACCCTGGATGCACCCGCACCCGGCCGTGTCACCCTGACCGGTCCGGCCACCTACATCGGAACCATCGAGATCGAAGTCTGAGTGAACACCCCGTACCAAGAAGCCCTCGGGTCGACACTGATCGACCGAACCGTGCGGGAGAAGATCGTGCTGGTCGCGGTCGCCCTGCCCGGTCAGACCGATGAGCAGGTCGATGCCAGCCTCGACGAGCTCGATCTGCTCGTCGACACTGCCGGTGCCGACGTCGTCGCCCGGCTCGTCCAACGTCGCGACGCACCGGATCACACGTGGTACATCGGCAAGGGCAAGGTCGACGAACTGAAGGGCGTGTGTCTCTCGGTCGACGCCGACACGGTCGTGTTCGACAACGAGCTCGCACCGGCCCAGCAGTTCAACCTGGAGAAGGCGCTCGGCCGGACCGCGATCGACCGCACCGCCGTGATCCTCGACATCTTCGGCCAGAACGCCCACACCCTCGAGGGCAAGGCTCAGGTGGAGCTGGCCCTGCTCCGGTATCGCCTGCCCCGCATCCGACGCGGCAAGAACGCCAATCTGTCCCAGCAGCGTGGTGGCGTGGGTGCTCGCTTCGGCGGAGGCGAGACGAAGATGGAGGTCGATCGGCGCCGGATCATGCGCCGGATCACCAAGCTGGAAGGGGACCTCACCTCGCTCGCCGCCACCCGGGATCTCCAGCGCAAGAGCCGGCGGCGCAGCGGGCTCGCGAACGTCGCGATCGTGGGCTACACGAACGCCGGCAAGTCGACGCTCCTCAACCGGCTCACCGACGCAGGGGTGTTGACCGAGGACCGGCTGTTCGCCACCCTCGATCCGACGACCCGGCGGCTCGCTCTCCCCGGCGGCGAGCCGGTGTTGGTCAGCGACACCGTCGGATTCGTGCGCAGCCTCCCACACGGCCTCGTCGAGGCGTTCAAGGGGACGCTGGAGGTGGCGGCACTCGCCGACTACCTCGTGCACGTGGTCGACGCGAGCGCCGCCGATCCGGACGGCCAGATCGCAGCGGTGAGAGAGGTGCTCGCCGAGATCGACGCGGCTGCCGTGCCCGAACTCCTGGTGTTCAACAAGTCCGACCTAGCGCCCGGCGACGCGAAGGGGCTCGCCGACGATCACGTCGGCTCGGTGGCGATCAGTGCCACGACCGGCGAGGGGATCGACGTCTTCCTGCGGACGTTGGCCGATCGACTGCGCGCCTTGACGACGGTGGTCGAGTTGGCGATCCCGTACGACCGTGGCGATGTGCTGGCGTCCGTCCACCGCGAAGGCGAGGTGGTCTCGACGACCGAGGCCCCTGACGGTTTCCGTGTTCGAGCGCGCCTGTCGGACGCTTCGACCGGTCGTCTCGGTGAGTTCGTCGTAGCATCCGGATCTGCATGAGCGACCAGGCCACCGGATTCGTCCCTCCCCCGTACCCCTACGAGCGAATCGATCGATTCAAACCGCTCGGCGATGCGTTCGACGGCGGTGTCGTCGACTTCTCGATCGGCACACCGTTCGATCCGCCGCCGGCCGCCGTGATCGAGGCGCTGGGATCGTCCGGCGCCGAACGTGGATATCCACCGAGCATCGGCACCGCGGATCTGCGTTCTGCCGCCCACCGATGGATCGGACGGCGGTTCGACATCGACGTGCCGGTCGATCGGATCGCAGCGTGCATCGGCACGAAGGAGTTCGTCGGAACCCTCCCACAGTGGCTCCGGTTGCGCCGGCCCGACCGCGACACCGTGCTGTACCCGGCGATCTCGTATCCGACCTACGAGATGGGTGCCGTCCTCGCCGGTTGTCGTGCGGTGCCGGTGCCGATGTCACCGACGGGCGGCCTGCAGCTCCACGACATCGATCCGTCCGACGCGTCCCGGGCGCTGGCGCTGTGGGTCAACAGTCCCGCCAATCCGAGCGGCGTGCTCGACGATCTGGGCGCTGCAGCGGACTGGGGACGCGACCACGATGTGCCGGTCTTCTCCGACGAGTGCTACGTCGAGTTCACGTGGACGGGTCGCGGTCGCACGATCCTCGAACACGGATCCGGGGGCGTGGTCGCGGTGCACTCCCTCTCGAAGCGTTCGAACCTGGCCGGGGCCCGTGTCGGCTTCTACGCCGGTGACCCCGAACTCGTCGAGTACCTGCGAGAGGTCCGCAAGCACGTTGGCATGATGGTGCCGGGCCCGACTCAGGCAGCCGGTGCCGTGGCGCTCGACGACGACGACCACGTGGTCGTGCAGCGCGAGCGGTATCGCAGGCGGCTCGAGCGGATGGCGACGGTGTTGGAGCAGTGGTCCGGCCTCGAGATCCCACTTCCGGCGGGCGGTTTCTACCTCTGGTTCCACGTTGGCGACGCCTGGGCGTTCACCGAGCGACTGGTGCGCGAGAGCGGTGCACTCGTGAGCCCCGGCGAGTTCTACGGGAGCGCGGGTGCGGAGTTCGTGCGTGTCGCCGTGGTACAACCTGACGAACGCATCGATCTCGTGGCCCGGCGCCTCGGGACGGGCTGAGTCTTTCGTCTCACGGAGCGGACAGCGAGGAACATGGCAATCAAGTCGAAAGGACGCGGAACTGCGGCGGCGTTCGGTCTGCTGCTCCTGTTCGCGGGTGTGATCGGCGGCGCCGCCCTGTTCGTCGTCTCCGAACGACGTTCGGGGCAGGCGGTCGACGAGTTCGCACGTGCACCGATCGGGTGCACGACGACGCTGGATTTCACCGAGACCGGCACCTTCTACGTGTTCGAGGAGGTCGGCGGGGTCGTCGATCCACCGGACGGTGATTGTGCCCCGACCGCTGATCCGGTCGGCGGATTCGATTTCGAGTTCTTGATGGGGGAGACGCCCGTGGTGACCCTCCTCGACGACTCCATCGAGTACGCGGAATCGGGTCGAGCTGGTCGATCGGTGGCGAGTTTCACGATCGACGACCTGGGCAACTACGAGATCGAGGTCCGTGGCGACGATCCGACGGTCGTCGCTGCGATCGGCCGCGACCCGGCCGAGGGCGTGGACGACCTACGGCGGGGCGCCGTCATCGTCGCGATCGCCGGTGTCGCGCTCGGCCTGCTGCTCCTCGTGCTCGCCGGGCGCCGCTCGAAACTTGCGGCGACTCCGGGGCTGTCCGATCGCACGCCGGCGGCATCGGATGGGGCCGGCCCGACGGGCTGGCCGCCGCAGCCCCCGGTCATCGGCCAATTCCCTGTCGATCCGCTCGTTCCCCCCTCACCGATCACGGCGCCCGACACGGGGCCACCGGCGGAACAGCGCCCGTCGGACCCGTGGGCACCTCCGACGGCGGATCAGGCCGCACCGCAAGAGCTGCCGGACCCGACCGATCAGACGGAGCTCTGACGGGGGGCCGACTGGCGTTCAGAGGCGACGCATGACGGTGACGACTCGGCCGTAGATCGTCACGTCGTCGGCGGGGAACTCCAGCGGTTGCATCGTCGGGTTCGCCGGGACCAACGTCACTCGGTCGCCCTCGGACCGGTATGTCTTGACGGTCGCTTCGTCGCCCGGGATACCGGCCACGATGATCTCGCCATTCTTGGCGGTCGGTTGCTGCACGGCGATCACGAAGTCGCCGTCGAGGATGCCGACGTCGACCATCGAGTCGCCCCGGACTCGAAGCATGAAGAGTTCGCCTTCGCCCGTGAAGTCGCTGGGAACGGGGAACAGCTCCTCGACGTTCTCCTGAGCGAGCACGTCGGTGCCGGCCGCGACGTCACCGACCAGGGGGACGTGGCGAACGGGCCGTCGCTCCATCACCACGCCCGAGTTCGGATCCCAGCGGACCTCGATCGCGCGGGGCTTGGTCGGATCGCGGCGTAGGTAGCCGAGTCGGGTCAGGGTGTTGAGGTGGCTGTGCACCGTGGAGGGTGACGTGAGCCCGACGGCTTCGCCGATCTCGCGCACCGACGGCGGATAGCCGCGGTCACGCATCTCGGACTCGATGAAATCGAGAATCGATCGTTGACGCCTGCTGATCTGCTTGTCGGCCATGCCCATATCGTACGGGCGTTCGGTCCGAGAGTCAAACATCTGTTCGTCAGACGCATGTTCGGGTACAAATGTTCGATTGCCCGTTGACGTCGAACAATCGTTCGGGTACAAATGTTCGTCCGTACAGTTGTTCGATCATGACCTGTCTCGTTCATGACCAGTTGGGAGCCCGTCGACATGGCCGCCACGATCTCGATCTCACATTCCACCCGGCGTCTCAGCCCGTCGGCGCAACGTTCGCCGTTGCGGCGCCGTGCGGTCCGCCCGGCGTCGTCCTCCGGCGTCCCAGCCAGGTCGTCGACGAGGGTGTCTGGGGCGACCTACCGCCGTCGACGCGCGGTCGTCGGCACGGTGCTGGCGGTCACCGTGGCGGTCGGCGCGGTGGCTGCGCACGATGTGCTGGCCGGCTCGGGCGGCGTTCCTGCCTCCGCCGCACCGAGCCGGTCGGCACTCGTGCGCACCACGGTGACGGCGCGTCCCGGCGACACGCTCTGGTCGATCGCAAGCGAGCATCACGGCAACGTGGCGATGACCCGCTTCGTCGACACCCTCGTCGATCTGAACGGAGGTGCCTCGATCCAGGCGGGCCAGGCGGTCGTCCTGCCCTGACGCCCTCCTCGACGTCCTCCTCGACGCCCGCCTCGACGCCCTCCTCGACACCCTCCTCGACACCCTCCTCGACACCCTCCTCGACACCCGCCTCGACACCCTCCTCGACACCCGCCTCGACGCCCGCCTCGACACCCGCCTCGACACCCGCCTCGACACCCGCCTCGACACCCGCCTCGACACCCGCCTCGACACCCTCCTCGACACCCTCCTCGGCGAGAGCGCGGAGGTCGTCCGGCGCTGTCGGTGTGCTCGCTCAGTATCCTGACGAGGTGCTCTGCCCGTCCTGTCACGCCGACGACACCAAGGTGGTCGATTCCCGGCTGGCCGAGGAGGGCACCGCGGTCCGACGCCGCCGCCAGTGCCTCGGGTGCTCGTACCGGTTCACGACCTACGAGCGGGTCGAGGAGGTCCGGTTGGTGGTGGCCAAGTCCGACGGGAACCGCGAGCCGTTCGACCGCGACAAGATCGTCTTCGGGGTCCGCTCGGCGTGCAAGGGACGGTCCGTGTCCGAAGCCGACATCGAACAACTGGCGACAGCGGTCGAGGATGAGGTCCGTCTCGACGGGGGCGAGGTCACGAGCAGCCGGATCGGTCTGGCCGTGCTCGACGGTTTGAGAATGATCGACGAGGTGGCGTATCTCCGTTTCGCGTCGGTCTACAAGAACTTCGACGCGGCCGCCGACTTCCAGAGCGAGCTCGAGCTGCTCAGCAAGCTCGGCGCCGGGTCATCGCCGCCGACGGCGTCTCATTCGCGGCCGGACGCCGAATGAGACGGGTCGCGGCGGAGCCAGCGGCCGAACAGGAAGCCGTCGTCGTCGGCGAGGAGCTGGGCGAGCTGGTACTCGCGCACCCGTTCCGTGGCGCCACCCGTGAGCCGCGGGCCCTCGCCGCCCACGATCCGTGGTGACACGGTGACGTCGAGTTCGTCGAGCAGGTCGGCATCGATCAGGGCACCGTTGAGGCCGGGCCCGCCCTCGGCCTGCACGTAGGAGACATCGGGCATGATCTCGTGGAGGCGGTGCAGGGCGCCGACGAGGTCGAGCTCGTCGTCACCGGCTCGCAGGACCTCGACGCGGTCTTCGTCGACGGCGGCCGAAGCCGGTGCGATCAGGAATCCGGCTCCGCTCGTGAACAACTCGGCCCCGAGATCGAGCGAACCGGAGTTGGTGACGACGCCGATCCGCTGCCCGGCCTTGGCCGGGGCTCCGTACCCCTCGTCCCGCACGGTGCCGGCTCCGACGACGATCATGTCCGCGATCGATCGGAGGGTGCGCAGGACCGCGACGTCGTTGGCGTTCCCGAGGGCCGCGGAGCCACCGTCGACCGCGACCGAACCGTCGAGGCTGGTGACCATGCACAGGCCGATCCAAGGCCGGCCGGCGTGGGCAGGTCGTTCGGCGACGTAGGCCTCCTCGACGGTCGTCGAGCCGGGGGGAGCAGGGAGCAGTCGGTGGATCGCGGGCGCCATGTGTCTCGATCTTGGCAGCTGTGGGTAACCGATGCGCTGTCCACAGCTGATCTCACAGGAAAACCCCGGAATTCACACGGTTGTCCCCTTCCGTTCCACAAGGTGACACCCCTAGGGTTGCCCCTTGTGCCGGAGGTGGCGCGACACACGGACGACCACGTGGAAGGAATCGGGGAGTTGGCCGCGTTGGGGGCGAGCCGGTGAACTAACCACTTGGAGCTGTGGGGCTCTGAACCTGTGTGTCGCGCCGCCCGCCGGTGATGCGGAAGTCCGATCCGTCGGAGCCGCATCGCGGCTGGTCAGAGGATTGTTTGCACGGAGTGCGGGCCAACCGTTGACAGGGTCGTAACTACAATGATGTAATACGAGACCCTCACTTCGCACCACACAACCTGTTGTGGTCGGAACGCGGGAAACGGGGGAAACTCAACCACATCTTGTGTCGGCGGCTTGGTCCCGAGTTGGCGTCACGATCCCCCACGGCTCTCATTAGACTCTCATGCAAGAAGGATCACACATGTCTCTGGCGCCCGAACGACCGACCGCCACAGGTCGCACTGCCACTCACGATGCCGCCGCCGCGGACGGCCGCATCGGACTCCGACGATTGTTCACCTCACCCGGTGTCGATCCCTACGACGAGGTGGTCTGGGAGCGCCGGGATGCCCGTATCACGAACTGGAAGGATGGCTCGGTCGCGTTCGAACAGCTCGGTGTCGAGTTCCCGACCACGTGGTCGGTCAATGCGACCAACATCGTCGCACAGAAGTACTTCCGCGGCACACCTGGCACCCCCGAACGGGAGTCATCGCTGAAGCAGGTCATCGACCGCGTCGTCAACACGATCACGACGTGGGGTCGAGAGGGTGGCTACTTCGCCGACGAGGCCGAGGAGCAGGCCTTCAGCGACGAGCTGAAGTACATCCTGGTCACCCAGCGAGCGGCGTTCAACAGCCCGGTGTGGTTCAACATCGGCGTCAGGGGCGTGCCCCAGCAGGCCAGCGCCTGCTTCATCCTGTCGGTCGACGACAAGATGAGCTCGATCCTCAACTGGTATCGCGAAGAGGGTGTCATCTTCAAGGGTGGATCCGGGTCGGGTGTCAATCTGTCGAAGATCCGCTCGAGCGTCGAGTTGCTCGAGGGTGGTGGCACGGCGTCGGGCCCGGTCAGCTTCATGCGTGGCGCCGACGCTTCCGCCGGCACGATCAAGTCGGGTGGCAAGACCCGGCGCGCCGCCAAGATGGTGATCCTCGACGTCGATCATCCCGACGTCGAGGAGTTCATCTGGTGCAAGGTGAAAGAGGAGCGCAAGGCTCGCGTGCTCCGTGACGCCGGCTTCGACATGGATCTCGACGGTGCCGACTCGTACTCGATCCAGTACCAGAACGCGAACAACTCCGTGCGCGTCACCGACGAGTTCATGCAGGCCGTCGCCGAAGACGCCGACTGGGGTCTCACAGCCGTCACCACCGGTGAGGTCGTCAAGACGATCCGCGCTCGCGACCTCTGGCGCCAGATCGCCCGGGCGTCGTGGGAGTGCGCCGACCCGGGGCTCCAGTTCGACACCACGATCAACCGGTGGCACACCGCGCACACGACGGGCCGCATCAACGGCTCCAATCCCTGCTCGGAGTACATGCACCTCGACAACTCGGCGTGCAACCTGGCGTCGATCAACCTGCTGAAGTACCTCGACCCCGACGCCGACGGTGGCGAAGGGACCTTCGACGTCGACGCCTACGTGCACACCGTCGAGATGATCTTCACCGCGCAGGAGATCCTCGTCGGCCGAGCCGACTACCCGACCGAGCCGATCGGTGAGACCAGCCGCAGGTTCCGCCAGCTCGGGATCGGCTACGCCAACCTGGGCGCACTGCTGATGGCGCTCGGTTACGCCTACGACTCGCCGCAGGGTCGCGCTTGGGCCGCCGCGCTCACATCGCTGATGACCGGCCACGCATACGCCACGAGCGCCAGGACCGCCGCCCGTCTCGGACCGTTCGAGGGCTTCACCGAGAACGAGGAGCACATGTTGCGGGTGTTGACGATGCACCGTGACGCCAGCTACCGGATCGACGACGAAGACGTCCTCCCCGCCGACCTGCTCACCGCCGGTCAGCTCGCCTGGGAAGCCGCCGTGCGCGATGGCCACGAGTACGGCGTCCGCAACAGTCAGGCCTCGGTGCTGGCTCCGACCGGCACGATCGGGCTGATGATGGACTGCGACACCACCGGCATCGAGCCCGACCTGGGTCTGGTGAAGATGAAGAAGCTGGTCGGGGGCGGCACGATGTCGATCGTCAACCAGACGATCCCGCGCGCTGCGTCGGCTCGGTTACGACGCCCGGCAGGTCGACGACATCATCGCCTACATCGACGACAACAAGTCGATCCTCGGCGCTCCGCACCTGGCGGCCGACCACGTTCCGGTGTTCGCGTGCTCGATGGGCGACAACACGATCCACTACGAGGGTCACGTCCGGATGATGGGAGCGGTCCAGCCGTTCTTGTCGGGTGCGATCTCCAAGACGGTCAATATGCCCGAGGAGGCGTCGGTCGAAGACGTCGAGGCGCTGCACCAGCTCAGCTGGGAGCTCGGCCTGAAGGCGGTCGCGATCTACCGTGACAACTGCAAGGTCGCTCAGCCGTTGTCGACGGCCAAGAAGGGCGATTCGTCGGCCGACGAGCCGACGCCGACCCAGGCGGTCGAACAAATCGTCGAGAAGGTCGTCGAGAAGATCGTCCACAAGCCGATCCGTCAGAAGCTGCCCCGCTCGCGGTCGGCGAAGACGTTCGAGTTCCGGGTCGCCGACTGCAAGGGTTTCGCCACGATCGGCGAGTACGAGAGCGGTCAACCCGGCGAGATCTTCCTCACCGTGTCGAAGCAGGGATCGACACTGGCCGGCATCATGGACGCCTTCGCCAAGTCGATCAGCTACGGCCTCCAGTACGGCGTCCCGTTGCGGGCCTACGTCGAGGCCTTCGTGAACATGAAGTTCGAGCCGGCCGGCATGACCGACGACCCCGACGTTCGTTTCGCCGGTTCGATCATGGACTACCTCTTCCGTCGTCTCGCACTCGAGTACATGGGTTACGACGAGCGGGCCGAGTTGGGCATCTTCACGATCGACGAGCGCACCCAACCGACGCTGCCCGGCGTCGAGGAGCAGCTCATGGAGAGCAACCAGGGGTCGGAGATTCCCGCCGATCCCAAGAGCGTCCCCTCCGCCGACGAACTGGCGGCCGCGCTCGAGACCGGCACGATCGCCCCGACGGTCGAGGACAACACGCCGGCCCGCGGCATCACCGGCTCCAAGCCGATCGATGCTCCGATGTGCATGCAGTGCGGCGTCCACATGGTGCGCGCCGGCAGCTGCCACGCCTGCCCGAGCTGTGGCAGCACCAGCGGCTGCAGCTGACCCGAACCGAACAACCACCCGATCGGCGACAGCCGTGCGGGCGGGGTGACGGCGCGGATGCGACCACTCCGCACTGTCGATGGTGATGACTCCGGCGATCCGTCGTTCGATCACGTCCGTCGTGTGCCTCGTCGCGGTCGCCTGCGCCTCGTTCGCCTGGACCGCGATCGTGTACCTGCGCACCTGGGCCGATCCCGGCACCCCGGCGCGCGTGGTCACCGCGGTGCTCGACGACGCCGACGCCAGGGACGAGGTGGTGGCGCCACTCCGCCGGCAGCTGAGCTCCGGCACCGACCTGCTCCAGGCCGGATCGAGCATCGAGGCGGCGATCGATGTCGCGCTCGCCGATCCCGCCAATCGTGAGCGCATCGCGACCGCGTTCGCGCCACCTGACGGGACCGGCGGCGTGCAGCCGGGTGCCGCCCTCGACGTGCTCGTCGCGGCGGTGGCCGACGTCGACCCGGCGGTCGCGGATCGGCTCGTCGACGTCGGCCCCGAGATGGCGCTGCCCGACGTGTCGTCGATCTCGTCGTTGCGGTCGACGGCGCAGCGGTGGGCCTGGCGTGTGGCGCTGCTCGCGCTCGGGCTGTTCGCGGCGGCCTTCGCCGCGGGTGATCGGCGGTTGACGGCCCGTCGCTACGGTTGGTGGGCGACCGGCACCGGACTCATGTGGTGGTTGGGGCCGGCGCTGCTCACCGCTGCCGCGAGGCGATGGGTCCCGTCGTTCGACGCCACCACGTCCGTCGTGGTCGAGGCCTACGTCGGGCCGGTGCGGCCGTGGGCGATCGGGCTCGCGTGCTCCGGCGCTGTCGCGTTCGCCGTGGCGCTGTTCGTGCTCGGCCGCAGTAGCAACGTGTCGCAGGAGCCGTCGTCGGCCGACCCGGTCGTCCACGGCCGACCGACAGCGGTTTCGCTCGACCGGACGATGCCGATCCCGGCGTTGGTCGACGGTCCCGCGGTGGGCGGCGCCCGGATCGCCGGAGCGTCCGCTTCGGGTCACCCACCAGGCTGGTCGGTCGACGACGGAGGCGTCGTGTACGACATCGACGACGTCGACGTGTGGGCCGCCTACGCCACGAGGGCACCCAACCCGGGAGCTTCGACCTGGCCGGCGTGAGCACCGCGGTGGCGGATCTGCTCAGGCGTCGTCGGCCTGTCGGCCCGGACGGACCAGGCCGGCCTCGTACGCGGTGATCACGGCCTGCACCCGATCGCGGACGCCGAGCTTCATGAGCACCCGGCTGACATGGGTCTTGACCGTCGTCTCGCCGAGGTACAACCGTTCGGCGATCTCGTGGTTGGAACCACCGCGGGCCATCAGACGCAACACCTCGGTCTCGCGTTCGGTGAGCTCGTCGAGCCCTGGTACGACGGCGTAGTCGCCGGACCCGGCCACGAACTCCTCGATGAGGCGGCGGGTGACCGACGGTGCGAGCAGGGCATCGCCGGCCGCCAGCACCCGCACGGCGGCGACCAGGTCGTCCGGCGGGGTGTCCTTCAGCAGGAAGCCGCTGGCACCGGCGCGTATCGCCTCGTAGACGTAGTCGTCGAGGTCGAACGTCGTCAGGATCAGGATCTGGGTGCGGTTGGACGAGTCGCCGCAGATGACCCTCGTCGCCTCGATCCCGTCGATGTCGGGCATCCGGATGTCCATCAGCACCACATCGGGGCGGTGGCCGCGGCACAGCTCGATCGCCTCGCGGCCGTTGGTGGCCTCGCAGACCACCTCGATGTCGGGTTCGGAGCCCAGGATCATCGAGAATCCTGTCCGGACGAGCGCCTGATCGTCGACGACACCGACTCGGATCATCAGCTCGCCTGCCGGGCCGCGTCGAACGGGATGGTCGCGGCGACGCGGAAGCCACCGCCGGGTCGTGGTCCGGCGTGGAAGCTTCCGCCGTACAGCTCGACCCGCTCACGCATGCCGATCAGGCCGTGCCCGGTCGTTTCGGACAGTTGTCGTGACGTCGCACCGTCCCCGTCGTCGGTCACCTCGACCCTCAGCCGATCGGGCAAGTAGGTGACGCGAATCGCGGCATGAGCGGACACTCCGGCGTGTTTGATCACGTTCGTGAGTGCCTCCTGGACGATGCGGTACCCGGTCATCTCGATCCCGGCGGCCGTTTGAGGCGACGACCCCTCGATGATGATCTCGGCCGGGATGCCGGCTTCGACGCAGTTCTGGACGACGTCGTCGAGATCGCCGATCGTCGGTTGCGGCGCCAGTGCGGCAGCGTCGTCGTCGTTGCGCAGCACCCCGAGCATCCGTCGCATCTCGCTCAAGGCCTGCCTGCCGGTCTCCTGGATGTGTTCGAGCGCCTGAGCCGCACGGTCGGGCTGGGTCGCGACGACTCGTCGAGCGGCTCCCGCCTGGACGACCATCACGCTCATCCCGTGGGCGACGATGTCGTGCAGGTCGCGTGCGATCCGGGCTCGTTCATCGAGCACGGCCTGCCGCGCCAGCAGCTCGCGTTCGGACTCGGCCCGCACCGCACGCTGCTCGAGCGCAGCGAGCCGCTGGCGACGTTCGAACACGATCTCGCCCGCCACCCCGGACGTCAGGTGGATCGCAGCGATCCCGAAGACGGCCGCCACGGGCAGATCCTCACCCGGAGACAACACACCGGCGATCGCGATCGACGTCAACAAGAGCACGAGCGAACCGACGGTGGTCCACACTCGACGACGGTCCTCGCCGCCGTGGGCGATGGCGGCGTAGACGGCGAGGAGGCTGAAGATGTCGAAGTTGGTCGGGTAGTCCGCGATCCAGAACAAGACCGTTGCGGTGATGACCGCCACGAAGCTCCGCAACGGCGCCGTGCGGCGGAACGCCAAACCCGTCGTCTGTGCTGCGATCAGGAGCAGACCGACCAGATCCTGCTGCGTCTCGGAGCCGGACACCTCAGCCGCGGCGTAGCCGAGCACGCTCAGCGCCCCGACGGCGATCGCGAACACGGTGTCGGCCGCGAGCGGCTGCGCGTTGCTCCATCGAGTCAGCCGCGCGAGCAGCGCAGAACCGGATCTCATCGAAGATCACGGTACCCACCGTCGCTGCGCCGCGCCTCGACCGTGGGAACGATCGACCGTCATCCGCGCGAACGACCGTGCGGTGCGCCTGAGAAACGGGCGATGATCGGTTGGCGAAGCGGTATCGCAAGTGCGACGCTGAGGGCATGGGTCTTCGCGACGCCAACATCGACCGCATGCACGACGGGGTCTTCGACGTCCTGGTGGTCGGAGCGGGCATCAACGGTGCCGTGTCGGCCGCGGCGCTGGCCGGGAGGGGTGCCTCGGTGGCCCTCATCGATCGGGGCGACTTCGGTCACTTCACGAGCCAGGAATCGTCCAACCTCGTGTGGGGCGGCTTCAAGTACCTCGAGAACTACGAGCTCCCGCTCGTGTTCGGCCTCTGCCGGTCCCGGAACCGCCTGATGAAGGCCTACCCCGACAACATCAAGGAGATCGGGTTCCTCGCTGCGCTCGATCGGACGGCGCCCTATCGGCCCTGGTTCGCGGCGCTCGGTGCGCTCGGTTACTGGATCATCGGCCAGTTCGGCACCAAGCCGCCGAAGGTGTTCGACGCGGAGCGCATCAAGCAGGCGGAGCCGGCCATCGACACGACGACGGTCCGTGGCGGAATCCAATACCAGGACGCGTACCTGATCGACAACGATTCACGGTTCGTGTTCTCGTTCGTCAGGTCGGCGATCGAAGCCGGTGCCGCCGTCGCGAACTACGTCGAACTGATCTCTGCCGAACGGCACGACGGTCGCTGGATCGCACATCTGCGCGACGTCGACAGCGGCCGGCAGTGCACGACCACGGCGCGCACGATCGTGAACGCCGCCGGACCGTTCGTCGACGAGATCAACCACGAGTGGGGTCTCACGACCGACCATCGCATCGTCTACTCGAAGGGCATCCACCTGATCGTGCCCCGACTGACGACGACCCGGCATGACCGCGTGTTGGCGTTCTTCGACGACACCCAGCGATTGTTCTACGTCATCCCGATGGGCCGTCGTTCGGTCATCGGCACGACCGACACCCGCGTCGATACCCCGTTCACCGCCGTCGATGACGACGACCGCACTTTCCTCCTCGAGCAGATCAACGCTCGGCTCGATCTCGGACGGCCGCTGACGGTCGACGACATCATCGCCGAGCGGTCGGGCGTCCGTCCCCTGGTGATCAAGCGGGGATCCGGGGATCAACTCGACGTCGACTGGACGTCGCTCAGCCGCAAGCACGAGATCGAACGCGACGACGAGCGCGCCGTCGTCACGATCTTCGGTGGCAAGCTCACCGACTGCCTCAACGTCGGCGAGGAGGTCGCCGACGAGATCGAGCATCTCGGCATCCCGCTCGAGAAGGATCTGAAGAACTGGTACGGCGAGCCGGCCACGGCGACCCGTGCCGAGTTCTACCGGCAGGCGAAGTTGATGAAGCTCGACAGCCTCCGCACCAAGCCCGACACCGAACCGCTGACCGATCGGCTGTGGCGGCGCTACGGTCGCCGCGCGTTCGACCTCCTCGAAGCCATCCGGGCCGACCCCCGGATGGGGGAGGACATCATGGGATCGGCCGACTACCTGCGCGCCGAGCTCCACAACGCAGCCGAGCACGAGATGATCGTCACCCTCGACGACTTCATGCGTCGGCGGTCGAAGATCGATCTCGTGGTCCACGACGACGACATTCGCGACGGCCCCGGCCTGGCTGAGGTCGCCGAGATCCTCTTCGGCGACGATGCCGATCGCCGACTCGCCGAGTACTTCGCCGAGAAGCCACGGATCGGCTGATCGGGAGGACGCGGCCGGTCAGCCCTCGGTCGTTTCGCGGCTGTCGTGGACCCTGGTCGGCTCGACCGGCAGCACGCCGATGCCCTGATCCTCGGTGAGCTCCGCTTGGAGATCCACGACGATGTGGGTGGCGCTGCGGTTGAACAGACACAGTTCGCCGTCTTCGACGTCGACGAGGGCCAGGTTGGTCACCGTCTGTCCGGCCGTGTGGTTGAGGTTCGAGGTGCCGGGACGCTCGCGACCGTCGATGTAGGAACAGGGACCGGCCCATACGTAGCCCGGGCCGTCGGACTCGGTCGCCGTGATCGCGATCGCGATCGCTGGTGCCTCCGTGTCGAGCGGGATCCGGATGACGGACTCCGCGGTGGGGCGGTCGTCGCACCACGTGTCGGTGCACTCTCGCGTGTCGAGCAGCCGTGACGAGGGGCCGAGGTTCCAGCCGAGCCCGGCCTCGGCGTCGAGGCGTCCGAGCTCGTCGACGATCACGTGGGCAGCCCGCAGTGCGAACACGCAGGCCCCGAACTCGCCACCGTCGAGGATCGCGACATTGCTCCGCGTGCCGTCGTCGGCGTAGTTGAGGTTGGCGAACGTGCGATCCGGTCCGAGCGATCCGCACGGTCCGGCCTGGAGGTAGCCCCGGCCCGAGCTGTCGGTCACGGCGAGATTGGCGATCCGAGGAGCGTCGTCGGAGGTCGGTACCGCATGCTCGCTCTGGTCGGAGACCGGGCCGTCGTGGCACTCCTGCTGCGGGATGCAGGCGCCGTCGTCGCGGGTGTCGGTGAGGCGAGTGGGCTCCGACGGGTCGAACCAGAGACGTTCCCCGCTGTCGCCGAGGTAGGCGATCACGTCGATCACGCGATGGGTGCTGGCGCTGGAGTAGACGCAGAATCGCCCGGCTTCGTCCAGTGGGACGACCGCCATGGTGGCGATGGTCTGGCCGGCCGCGAAGGTCAACGCCGCAGTCGAGCGCCGACCGCTGCGCGCCGCGCAGTCCTCGAGGCTCACGTGGCCACGCGACTCGGCCTCGGTGACGGCAAGGTTGACCATGACGGCCGACGAGCCCTCGGGGGCGTCGACGTGGACGGGCATCCGCCAGCCTGCGCCGGGGCGTCCGGTCCGGTTGCACCGTTCGGCGTCGAGGCCCGCTTCGTCGACCACGTCGAAGCACATCCGGGCCGGGTCGTTGCCGAGGTTGAAATCAGCGATGGCCCTGGCCTGCTGCGGCGTGCCGCGGAACTCGAAGTGGGGCGGGTCGCGATACACCGAGGTGCGTTGGGTCGTGGTGTCCCGGCAGCCGCTGTTCCAGCCGTAACCACCCCAGTACAGGCCCCACCTCTCCGCGGTCTGGATCACCCAGCGCGGCATGTCGGTCTCCATCGGGGTCAAGCATGCGGTCTGACCGTCGACGGAGTCGTAGCGCCGGATCGGATTGGTGTGGGAGTTCATGTCGACCGCCAGACCCCAGGCATGGTTCGACAGATCGTCGGGGTCACCCGACGGGCAGATCCATCCGCCGTTGCCGCTGGTGCAGCGGAACGAGTAGCCGCTGGCGTGGGCGACGTCGTAGCCGTTGGCGGTGATCTCGTCCAGGAAGCCCTCGAAGAGCGCCTGCGCCTCGACGTGGGTCTCGAGGGTCTCCGGTGCCAGACCACCGACCTCGACGTCGTTGGCGGCGATGTAGGTCGCCTCCCAATCGTTCAACGCCGGGGAGCCACGGTAGGTGTAGCCGTTCCACGTCCACCCCTCACCGACGCCGGGTTCGGGCGGCGAACCCCAGCCGATCTCGGCCGGGTCGTCGTAGAACACCATCAGGCAGTCGGCGACGTCGCCGGACTCGGCCTGGTCGACGGTGCAGCGCGGTGGGGTCACCGGCAGCTGCCATGGCGTGTCATCGAGCGCCTCGGCCACGGGTGGAGCGCCGAGGCTCAGCACGATGCTCGTCGCAAGGAGTGAGGTGGCTGTGAGCAGGTTTCGGATCATGTGGGTCGAGCTCCGCGGAAGCCGCGAGCGGTGCTTTCCGTCATGCAATCGCAACAATCGTAATCTTTCCGAACGTGATGTCGGCGCTGGGAGTCACCTTCTTGAGCCGGGAACGCGTCAAACTTCGCGATGCTGCGTCAAGATCGTCTCAGGACGGCGCCGGGGCGTACGGTGCCGGTCCGTGGGAACCCCTCGCCGTGCGCTGGCCCTGGCGTTGTACGCGGTCGCGTTCGGCACGAACGTCGCGACTCCGCTCTTCCTCGTCTACGAACAGCGTCTCGGACTCTCGCGATGGACCGTGACGGCGCTGTTCGCGATCTATCCGATCGGGCTGGCCCCGGCCCTGGCATACGCCGGACCGGCATCGGACGTGCTGGGCAGACGGGTCGTCGCGATTCCGGGCCTCGTGCTGTCGGGGCTGGCCTCCCTCGTCATGATGCTGGGCGACGACTCGCTCTGGATGCTGTTCGTCGGGCGGTTCCTCCTGGGAGCCGTCTCGGGTCTCGTGCTGGTGGTCGCCAGTGCATGGATGCAGGAGCTCGGCGGCACCGACGCGATGTGGACAGCCCGCCTCCTCGGTCTGGTCATGTACGGAGGTTTCGGACTCGGTCCGTTCGTCGGTGGCGTGCTCGGGCAGTGGAGCGACCACCCCCTGATCTGGCCCTACGTGACCCACCTCGTGCTGGTTGCGGCCGGTCTCGGCGTGATCGCTCTCGTTCCCGAGACGGTCTCACGGAGTCGCCGTGCGATTCGGCCGAACTTCGGGATACCGCAGGGGGCGGCCGGTGAGTTCTGGCGCGTGGTGGTGCCGACGGCGCTCGGCGTGTTCGGGTTGCCGTCGCTGGCGTTCGGACTGTTCCCGGTCCTGCTTCGATCGGCGATGTCCGGGGTGGCCGTCTTCGTCACCGGACTCGTGTTCGTGCTCTCGATGGCCCTGATCATCCCGGCGCAGGTCTGGGTCGGTCGGGTGGGTGCGTATCGAGCCGCGCCGGCCGGGTTGATGTTGGGCACGCTGGGCACGGCGATGGGTCTGGTGTCGTTCGCCACCGGATGGTGGGGCGTGCTGTTTCCGGCGTCGATCGCGATGGGCTCCGCGTCGGGCCTGTGCATGACGTCGGGGCTGCACTTCGTCGACGTGCTCGCCGACCCGAATCAGCGCGGGGCGCTCACCGGTGCGTTCTACGCTGCTGCATACGCCGGCATGACCGCTCCGCTCGTCGCCTCGACCGTCGCTCGACTCATCGGCTACGAAGCCGTACTCGCCGTCATCACCGCTGTCGGGGCGGGGTTGGCGACGTGGCTGGTCGCAGCGACCCGATCGCTTCGTGTCGCCGCCACACCGTGACCACACGCCGTCGCCACATGATCGTGCTGGCCGTCTGGCCCGCGGTCGAGCGCGCACCCCGTCGGTAGGGTCGGCGTCGTGATCAGCTGCGTCTACTGCGGCGGGGAGCATCAGCGTCCCGCAGATGTGAAGCAGTGTTGGGCCGACCACGAGGGCGAACAGGTCCTGGTCGACACTGCCGACCAGGAGGCCGCCGAGTCGGCCGACAGGCACTCCTCGAAGCCCTCGTCGCTCGCGTCGCTCTCGACCGCCCGATCGGGTGACCGGCCCGAGCGGCGCAGTCGCTCCGACGTGGCCGTCAGGCGAGGCCCGACGTCGCTCGGTCGCAATGTCGTCGTCGGCGCCGGCGCTACGGCACCCGCCGAGTGGGACGGCTCGGCGCGGGTCACGGTCGATCGGGCTGCAGTCGCGAACCCCGGACCCGCCATCGAGCTGCTGCGTTCGGCTGCGCACGCCGCGACCGGGCTCGTGATCGAGCTGACGACCGAGTTCGACGAACCACCCGGTTCGACGGAGGATCGCTTGCCCCACCAGGTGGGAGTCGCTCACTCGTTCGAGCTCGACGATCTTCACCAGCTCGTGTGGTCGAACGCCGTCGACGCACGCGACGCGACGGCCGGCCGTTGGACGCTGGTCGATCGCGCCGTCGAGGCCGGCGCGTCGATCGTGGAGCCGGGGAGCGGCACGTCGGGCGACATCGTGACGCCGGACGGTCATTCGGTCTGGCTCGCCGCCGGACCGATCCGCTATCACGGCGAGATCGACGGAGTCGGCGTCGTGCACGAGGTCCAGATCGACCACGGTCGATTCGCCGTCGTCCGAACGAATGCGACGACTGCCGACCTCGCGCCCGACCAGCTGGCGGCCGTGACGCACGCCGGGGGGTCCGCCCGGATCATCGCGCCTGCCGGTTCCGGAAAGACCCGGGTGCTGACCGAGCGAGCCCGTCACCTGATCGACGCCTGGCGTCTCCCGCCCGGAGCGGTGAGCCTCGTCGCGTTCAACAAGCGTGCGCAGGAGGAGATGCGAGCGCGCACGTCCGACCTGCCCGGACTCCAGGTACGCACTGTGAATGCGATCGCACTGGCGATCGCCAACGGTGTCGCCCCGTTCGCCCCCCAGCCCAGGTCCTGGCGCACGATCGACGAGCCCGATGTCCGCCGGATCCTGCAGCGCTTCGTGACGGTTCCGCGCCGGCGCAACACCGATCCGATGGCACCTTGGATCGATGCCTTGAGTCTCGTGCGTCTGGGTCTCGTCGATCCGGTCGAGGTCGAAGCGCGGTACGGGGGCGACGTCGACGGTCTCGGCGACGTGTACCCGCACTACCTCGATGCGCTCGAGCGTGACGGACTCGTCGACTTCGACGGACAGATCCACCGGGCGATCACCGTGCTGCTGACCCAACCGGCGGCCCGTCGGGCTGCCCAGCGCGTGAGCCGCGTCCTGCTGGTCGACGAGTTCCAGGACCTCACCCCGGCACACCTCCTCCTCATTCGGCTCCTGGCGGGCGCCGGCGGGTCGGTGTTCGGGGTGGGGGACGACGACCAGACGATCTACGGCTACAACGGTGCCGATCCGTCGTGGTTGATCGACTTCGCCAGCTGGTTCCCCGGTGCAGGTGATCATCCCCTCGAGGTCAACTACCGGTGTCCCGCCGGCATCGTCACGATCGCCGATCGCCTCGTGCGACACAATCGCCGACGCGTCGCCAAGACGATCCGAGCGGCTTCGACGGAAGCGGGTGGTTGGTCGGCGACCTCGTCCGACGATCCCGTCGACGTGACGGTCGGCGCGGTGCGGGCAGCCCTCGAAGCCGGCGCGTCGCCGAGCGATGTGGCGGTGCTGACGCGTGTCAATGCGACGATCGCTCCAGTGCAGGTGGCGCTCTCGTCGTGCGGTCTCGCCGTCGCCGGGGGCGTCGGGACGGAGTTCGTCGAACGGACCGCCATCCGATCTGCGCTGGCGTGGCTGCGACTCGCCGCGGGGTCGGCGTTCACCCCCGACGATGTTCGTGAGGCGCTGCGGCGACCCTCGCGTCCGCTCCACCCTCGCATCGGCGACTGGGCCGGGGAGCAGCGCGACGTCGAAGCGATGCTCCGGCTCGCCGACCGTCTGACCAACGAGCGCGACGCGACGCGGGTGCGAGAGTTCGCCGGCGACATCGGACGACTCCAGGCCCTGGCATCGAGCGGCGCAACGGTGCCGGCGCTGCTCGACGTGCTCGTCGACGACATCGGTCTCGGCGGTGCGATCGCCACCCTGGATCACAGTCGGCGCGGGATGAATCGTTCGGCTCAGGGCGACGACCTGCTCGCCCTGCGCCAGCTCGCACGTCTGCACGCCGGCGATTCACGGGCGGCGCCCTTCGACCGGTGGCTGCGTGACCACCTGTCGGCCCGTCGCGACCCGGCTGGCGTGGTGCTCGCGACGGTGCACCGCGTGAAGGGTCAGGAGTGGCCCCACGTCGTGGTGCACCTGGCCGACGTCGACCAGTATCCGCACCGTCTCGCGGACGAACCCGAGGAGGAGCGCCGGCTGTTCCACGTCGCGATCACGCGTGCCAGCGAGCACGTCACGGTCGTCAGCGGCGAGCTGCCGAGCCCGTTCGTCGCCGAGTTGACGACCGAACCTCCCGAACACCCGCTCGAAGCACCAGCGGCAGGCCGCTCCAGCAGGCGTTCAGCCGCGCCGAGGGCCACGCAACGGCGGGGCACTGACCGGGACGAGCATCCGCTGCTCGATCGGGGGCGCGTGGTCGCCGTGGCCGGGCTCGTGCTGGTCGATCAGGGTCAGGAGTGGGTCATCACCGATCTGGAGCCCGAGTCGGCGGTCGCCGAGCGCGACGGGGCGACCCGGCGGTTCGGCATCGGGAGCAAGGTCGAGACCGCCGGCAAGCAGCGCGGCCGGCTCGGTGTGCGGCCCGGCGAGGTCGGCGAGGCCAGCGTGCGCGCCTTCGACCTGCTCCGTCAGTTCCGGGACCGTGCCCGCAACGGCAAGCCTGCCTACACGGTGTTCGACGACAAGACGCTGGCGGCGATCTCGTCGGCGCTCCCCGTTGACCTCGACTCCTTGTCACGGGTCAAGGGGGTCGGTCCGGCCAAGCTCGAGCTGTACGGCGACGACGTCCTGTCGCTCGTCACCGAAGCCGTCGATGCCTGATCGCGGCGCCAGCGGCGGCCCGGCGCTGGGCGATGAGTCCGACCGGGTTCGGCACGATTCGGGCGCGATCGTCGCGATCCAGGACATTCCGACGACATGAGGACGCCTCGGCCAGGTACGGTGACGCCATGCGAGACGACGTCCTGAGAGCGGAGCGGCCCACGTGGCGCGGCCTTATGCACTCCGGTGCGTTCCTCGCCGCGATCCCGGCCGGTGTGCTCCTGATCGTGTTCGCCGGTGGTGCCGTCGAACGGGCGGCGGCGTCGATCTACACGGCCACGCTGCTCCTGGTGTTCGGCACGTCGGCCGGCTATCACCGCCTGGCCCACTCGTACCGGGCGCGCCGGATCATGCAGCGGCTCGACCATTCGATGATCTACCTCTTGATCGCCGGGACGTACGTGCCGATCTGCATCGTCGCGCTCCCGCTGACGTGGGGGATCCCGTTGCTCGCCGTGGTCGGTGCGTTCGGTCTGCTGGGCATGGTGATCAAGCTGGCTCACATCCGTCGGCTGCAGTGGCTCGGGTACGCCCTGTACCCGGTGATGGGTTGGGCGGCGGTCGCGACCACGCCGGCGTTGCAGTCGAGCCTCACGGTCACCCAGCTGGCGCTGATCGCCGCCGGCGGTGTCGCGTATACGGTCGGGTTCCCGGTGCTGCTGCTCCGGCGGCCGGATCCGTGGCCGCGCGTGTTCGGATACCACGAGGTGTGGCACGGCTTCACCGTCGTGGCCGCAGTGTTGCACTTCGGCGCCGTTGCGCTCGTCGTCGCCTGATCCACGCCGTCGGCCGTGCAGCTGTTCGACCGATTCTTGGTCGTCGATTGGAGCGCGGCCAGCCGGCCCACGACGGGACCCGACTCGATCTGGATCGCTGACCTCGATGACACGGCACCGGCCCCGACGCTGTCGAATCCGGCGACACGGCGGGGCGCGGAGGAGTTGATCCGCTCCGCGATCGAGGAGGCCGAACACGTTCGATCGCTGGTCGCGATCGATGTCGGGCTCGGCTACCCGTCCGGCACCGCGACGACGCTCGGCCTCCGAGGCGATCCGTGGCGTGCGACGTGGGAGCGGATCGCCGCACGATTGCACGACGATGATCGGAATCGCAACGACCGATTCGACGTGGCGGCCGAGTTGAACCAATGCACGGGCTGCGACGAGGGTCCCTGGTGGGGTGCCCCGGACGACACGCGACGCCCCGGGCTGCATCGCACGAAACCGCCGGCGCCGGCTTTGTCGGAGTTCCGGTCGACGGAGCGCACGTTGCGGGCTGCCGGCTGGTTCCCGAAGTCGGTTTGGCAACTGCTCGGCGCCGGCAGCGTCGGGAGTCAGACGCTGACGGCGATCCCCGTGCTCCATCGCCTGTGCTCGGAGCTGGGCGCACGGATCGATGTGTGGCCCTTCACCACGCAGCTGCGGGCGCCGAGCGTGGCACCAGGAGGGGTCGTCATCGCCGAGATCTGGCCCACGCAGTTCGTCGACGAGACACCGGTCGCCGTCGTCAAGGACGCCCACCAGGTCGCGGCCACGGCCGTCGCGCTCCGCACGGCCGATCGGAAGGGTGTCCTCGCCGGTTGGTTCGCTCCGGACGTCTCCGCCAACGAGCGTGCCGCCGCCGAGTCCGAAGAGGGTTGGGTGCTCGGTCCGCCGAGTTGAGCTCGGTCGTCCGTGGACCGGACATCCCTCCGACATCGTGCCGGCGGGATGTCCGAGTCCTTCGACGCGGGTGATCAAGCCGGTGAGCACGACGGCGATGATGCGACGTTTCATGGTGCCACCACGACGACCGACGTTCACGTCTGACGTTCGGGCCTGGCGTTCAGGCCTGGCGTTCAGGTCTGACGTGCTGACATCCGGGGTTCGGGCGCCGCTCCTCGGCCGGTGCAGTGGGCGAGTCCGGGCAGCTGACGGTCAGTCGACGGTCCAGGTGCCGTTGCTGCGGAGGAGTGCGGCGAGGTCGCCGGGGCCCTTGGATTCCGAGGCCGCGGTGAGCTGGGCGCTGACCGCCGACGTGTACTCCGGACGTGACGTCTCGCGGAAGATGCCGAACGGTGTCGGCGAGTGGTCGTCGGAATTGAGCCGTGCGAGCGCGAACGCGAGCGATGGATACGTGTGGTAGCGGTCGTGGACGAGCACGTTCTCGATACCGACGTCTGCGACCTGGACGAGCCGCAGGAAACCGTCGCTCCCCATCATCACGCCTCGCTGACGGTCGGCCCCGAACAGGATCGGTTCGCCGTGGACGAGGTCGATCATCATCTCGTCGCGCACGCTGCGCTTGGTGATGTCGTTGAACTGCCCGTCGTTGAACACGTTGCAGTTCTGGTAGATCTCGACGAACGACGTGCCGCGGTGGTCGTGGGCGGCCTTGAACGTCTCCATCATGTGCTTGCGGTCGAGATCGTGGGTGCGGGCGACGAAGCTGGCTTCGGCCCCGAGCGCGACCGACAGCGGATTGAACGGCGGATCGATCGAGCCGAACGGGGTCGACTTGGTGACCTTGCCGACCTCGGACGTCGGCGAGTACTGGCCTTTCGTGAGGCCGTAGATCCGGTTGTTGAAGAGCAGGATCTTCAAGTTCACGTTGCGTCGCAGGGCGTGGATGAGGTGGTTGCCACCGATCGAGAGGCCATCGCCGTCGCCGGTGATGACCCACACGTCGAGGTCGGGGCGGGCCACGGCGAGCCCCGTGGCGATCGCAGGTGCGCGCCCGTGGATCGAGTGCATGCCGTAGGTGTTCATGTAGTACGGGAACCGGCTCGAGCAGCCGATCCCGGAGATGAACACCGTCTTCTCGGGGGTGATGCCGAGATCGGGCATCAGCTGCTGGACGGCCTGGAGGATGCCGTAGTCCCCGCACCCGGGGCACCAACGCACCTCCTGGTCGCTCGCCCAGTCCTTCTTGGTGGTGAGCGTGACCGTGGTGTCGCTCATGAGTTGCGTGCCTCCTCGATGGCGTGTTCGATCTCTGCTGTGCGGAACGGGAGGCCGGCCACCTTGCTGACCGACGTGGCGTCGATGAGGTACGCGCCTCTGATGATGTTGCAGAGCTGGCCCCGGTTGAGCTCGGGCACGAGCACCTTGTCGAACCGCTTCAGCTTCTCGCCCAGGTCGTTGGGGAGCGGGTTGAGGTGCTCCAGATGGATCCACGCCAGCTTGTGGCCGTTGCGACGTTGCCGTTGCACGGCGGCATGGATCGCCGCCCAGGTCGAGCCCCACCCGAGCAGGCAGATCTCGGCGTCGGCGTCGCCGACGATCTGGGTCTCGGGATAGTCGTCGGCGATGCGGGCGATCTTGGCGGCACGCAGATCGCCCATCAGCTGGTGGTTCTCGGGTGTGTAGTTGACGTTGCCGGTCTTGTCGGCCTTCTCGAGGCCGCCGACCCGGTGCATCAGGCCCGGCGTGCCCGGGATCGCCCACGGGCGCGCCAGCGTGTCGTCATCTCGCAGGTACGGCAAGAAGATCGGGTTGCCGTCGTCGTCGGTGCCGTTCGGTTGGGTCTGGAACGACACGGAGATGTCGGGGAGCGAGGCGACGTCGGGTAGCTTCCACGGCTCGGAGCCGTTCGCTAGATAGCCATCGGAGAGCACGATCACCGGTGTGCGGTACTTGAGCGCGATGCGGGCCGCCTCGATCGCGGCGTGGAAGCACTGTGCCGGGCTGTAGCTCGCGACGACCGGGAGGGGCGCTTCGCCGTGCCGGCCGAACAGCGCGAGGTTGAGGTCGGCTGCTTCGGTCTTGGTCGGCAGACCGGTCGATGGGCCGCCACGCTGGATGTCGATGATGAGCAAGGGCAACTCGATCGAGATGGCCAGCGAGATCGTCTCGCTCTTCAGGGCGACACCCGGACCGGACGTCGTCGTGACGCCGAGGTGGCCGGCGAACGCTGCACCGAGGGCCATTCCGACCGCGGCGATCTCGTCCTCGGCCTGCACCGTGCGGATCCCGAAGTGCTTGTGGCGTGAGAGCTCGTGGAGGATGTCGCTCGCCGGGGTGATCGGGTACGAGCCGAGGGTGACCGGCAACTTCGCCAGCTGGCCCGCCGCTACCAGACCCCACGCGAGTGCGGTGTTCCCGGTGATGCTCGTGTACTCGCCGGCGGGCAGTTCGGCGGGCCGGACCTCGTAGCGATGCCCGACCTGCTCGGTCGTCTCCCCGAAGTGGAATCCCGCCTTGAAGGCGGCGGTGTTGGCCGCCGCGACCTGCTCGTTCTTGCCGAACTTCTGCTGGATCCACTCGAGCGTCGGCTCGATCGGTCGCGTATACATGAACGAGACCAGACCGAGCGCGAAGAAGTTCTTCGATCGTTCGGCGTCGCGTGGCTTCACCCCGAGGGGCTCGCAGGCGTCCTTGGTCATCGAGGTCATCGGTACCTTGATGACGCGATAGCCGTTGACCGTGCCGTCGTCGAGTGGGTTCGCGTCGTACTCGGCCTTCTCGAGATTGCGCTCGTCGAAGGCGTCCTCGTTCACGATGAGCGTGCCACCGGTCTCGAGGCGGTGAAGATCGGCCTTCAGCGCGGCCGGGTTCATGGCCACGAGCACGTTGGGTTCGTCGCCGGGGGTGGTGATGTCGTGGTCGGAGATGTGCACCTGGAAGCTCGACACCCCGTTGACCGTGCCGGCCGGGGCACGGATCTCGGCCGGGAAGTCGGGCAGCGTCGACAGGTCGTTGCCGAAGGATGCGCTCACCGAGGTGAATCGGTCGCCGGTGAGCTGCATGCCGTCGCCGGAATCGCCGGCGAATCGAACCACGAGTCGGTCGAGAACCGCCGACTCGGCGGGGTCTCCGGACCGGTCGATCGTGTCCGTCATGTCTGTGTTCCCCCTTGCCCGGCATCAACTGCCGGGTGGATCGCTGCTGCACTCACCATAGCGAGCGGTTCGTCGTGGTCCCCATCTCCGGGCGCGGTTTCCGCGCCGGGGCGCGAAACGGGGAGGGCACCGGTCGGCACCCTCCCCGCCTCTCGGATGTGCGGCGTGTCAGCTGTCGACTTCGACGAGCGTCAGCCCCAGCAGACCCGCAGCATCGCTGTGCGACACCGCACCGAGGTATCGGCCACCGGCCGTGAGTCCCGACCAGCTCACGTCGACGGTGCCAGACTCCGCGATCGCGGCCGCAGCGGGCGCATTGTCGACGGACAGACTGCCACCCGACGCCAACGGAACGACCCAGGTCGAGACGTCGAACGCGAGCGGCGCGCTCGGCACCGACCAGCCGTGCACGACCAGCCGGTAATCGTCATTGGCCGGCAATGTCAACTCGATGAGCTCGTTGGTCCCCCCGGCCGTGCTCTGCGCGACGACGTTCCCTGCGGAATCCTCGAGGAACAGGTCGATGTCGTCCGGACCGGGGATGATCAGCTCGATTCGGGCGAAGGCCGCATCGGTGAGCGGGAACGGCACGTACACGACGCCGGGGCTCACCTCGTTCGGGGTGTAGGTCTGGTCGGGGTCCTGGCCGACGGAGCCACTCAGCAGGGTCTCGGGAACGAGCCCGTGGGGTGCCGCGGTGTAGTCGCCGGTGTAGCCGAACTGGATGTCGAACGACGTCGTGCCATCCGTCCCGCTGCCGCTGACGGCGGCGGGAGTGTCGATGGCGCTGCCGCGCACGGCGATCGGGCTCTTGACCTCGTAGCCGGCGCTGCTCTTCCACTTGAAGTCGCCGAACCGCCACTCGCCGAGCGGGCCGGTGCCGTCGTTCGAGATGGTCATCTCGTACGTCACGGACTCTCCCGGTGCGATCGTGAAGCTGCTGGGCGACACGTGGACGTCGTAACCCTCGGGGTCGGTGCCTTCGAGCCAGTACGTCGTGGTGCGGTTGGCGACGCTCGTCACCGTGCGCACGATGGTCTGGCTGCCGGCGAGCTCTCCGATGCTGACCGACGGATAGTTGAGGTCGCTGGCATCGGTCGGGACGCCGATGCTTTCGAGCGCCGCGCAGGTGGAGCTGGCGTCGGAGAGTACGTCCGGCGCCGCATCGCAGAAGAATCCGAGGTAGTCGAGGAATTCTGCGTCGTACACCAGACCCGGGTTGAAGCTGCTCCCGCGCTGCTTCACGCGACCAGGGTCGAGGTGACCGGAGCCCATGGCGAACGGATCGGCCCACGATCCGTCGATCTCGCGGACGTTGCGGTCGGCGCTCGTCATGATCGCCGACTTCGCCGCTGCCGCCGACCAGTCCGGATGCGCCTGCTTGATCAGAGCGAACACGCCTGCGACGTGTGGGCTCGACATCGACGTCCCGGAGATCGCCTGGAACAGTTCACCCGGTTGGGCGCTGCCCGGGTCGGGGAACGGGCTCGCAGCGGCGAGGATCTGATGGCCCGGTGCCGTGATGTCGGGCTTGATGATGTCGCCCGAGGTCGGGTTGGCGCCGCGCGACGAGAAGTAGGTCATCGTCGGCGCCGACCGATCCCGCACCGCACGACCGGTCTTGCGGATGGTGCCGGTCGTGTTCGAGTTCTCGGCGATGAACTCCTTGATGGCGAGGCCGTCGGTGTTGTTGACGTGGACCGACGGCACGAAGTGGCTGTCGGTGAACAAGTTGTCCTGGTCGGTGTTGTTGTACAGCACCATGCCGGCACCGCCGGCCTGTGCGACGGCCAGGCTCTTGGCGGCGCGTGCGACCGCGCCGCGACGACAGAGAACGATCTTGCCGGTGACGAGCGCAGGATCGAGGGTGCCCGGCACGCAGAGATCGCCGCCGGCGAACTCGGCGTCGACGACGTCCGTTCGGTCGGGCAGCTCGGGCGTGACAGATGCGCCGGCGAACCGCTCCGTGCGTCGGTAGTGACCGCGCCGGTTGTAGGGCCATTCCACTCGGCTCGTCAGGGTGACCCGGCCCTCGAAGAAGCGCCGCTGGGTGCTGGCACCGACGGTCGTGAGCCATGGCCAGTTGGCGGGTGAACCGATGGTCTCCTCGCCGGGACCGCTGTTGCCGGCGGACGTCGCCACGTACACGCCTGCGTCAGCGGCGAAGAGGAAGGCGATGTCGTCGGCGCCTGGGAGCGCGGACGCTCCGCCTCCGACGGAGTAGTTGATGACGTCGACGCCGTCGAGGACGGCCTGGTCGATCGAGGCCGCCAGGTCGGAGGTGAATCCGCCGAGGTTGCCGAGCCCCTTGTAGGCGATGACGCGGGCGCGTGGCGCGATGCCGGTGATCGAGCCGTAGTCCTTGCCGTAGATGCTCGCCGCGACGCCGGCGTTGCCGGCGGCGGTGGCGGCGGTGTGGCTGCCGTGCCCGTCGTCGTCGCGCGCGGAGTCGAACTCGTCGGGGTCGGCGCCGATGACCGCTCGGTACGTGGCGAGCATCTGCCGGGCACCGACCAACTTGTTGTTGCAGGTGAAGGGTGCGTCGTCGGGATTGTGGGCGGTGTTGCCGAAGTTGCAGGCCGGGTTCGCCGCTGTGTCCTGGAGTGTGAGTCCCGATGCCGGATAGGTGCCGTCGTCGGCGAAGCTCGGGTGTTCGGGCCAGATGCCGGAGTCGATCACGCCGACGACGACGCCCTCACCGGTGAGGCCGTTCGCGTACGCCTCGCCCTTGCCGGTGAGGCCGAGGAAGTCGCCGCTCGAGTCGGTCGTGAGCTGCCGCAACTGGTCGGGGAGTACCAGTGCGACTCGTGCGTCGGACGCCACCTTGAGTGCCTGCTCGTACGAGAGCGTTGCGGCGAAGCCGTTGAGTGCGTTGGTGTAGTCCTGGATCTTCTCGCCCGTGCTGATGCCGGCGTCGGCGAGCACGGCGTCGTGGGTCGCTTCCATCCCGTCCGCCTGGGCCGCCGCGGCCGGCGTGTCGAGATCGTCGGCACCGATCGTCGCGACGAGCGGGTTCTCGAGCATGACGACGATGTAGCTGCCGGTCTCGCTCGGGACGACCTCCGGATCCGGATCGGACTTCGCGATCGGATCCGGTTCGATCTGTGGTGCCGATTCGGCGTGCGCTGGTCCCGCCGCGATCAGTGGAGCCACCAGGCCGACGACTGCGACCAGGATGGTTCGAGAGAGGCGTTGCATGTCCGTTCCCCTTCGGTTCGATGCCGACGCCGACGCGCCGTGGTTCAGATGATCCGGCAGGACGATCCGCCCGAAACGCCTCCGCCGATCCCGCACCGTAGAACGCCGGAACGGTCGACCGCAAGTGGCTGGTCGAACAACATGTTCATGACGCGGCGATTCGTCGATCGCGCTGTGATCACGCGGATGGTCGCGGACGGTGGCGGACGGTCGCGGATGGCTCCGGATGGTCAGGGCGGAGGAATCGCGGCCGGTGGTCGCTCGAGCGGTCGCTCACACAGGAACGGGCGTTGCGTGCCGCCCGTGTGGTAGCGGTACACGTCGTCGCCGACACCGAGCTCGATCACCGAACCGTCGGTGGCGACCTGGGCGTACCTCAGGGCAGGGTCGGGGCAGCCGAGCGAGGCGTCGGGCCAGACGACGAGTACGGCGGTGAGTGTCTCGACGGCGGTGGCGTCGATGTCGAGACGAACGACGAGATCGGCCGTCGCTTCGTTCACGAACGGCGCCAGTCCCGGATCGAGCAGACCCCGCTCGTACACCGTGTCGGGAAACGACCGGGGCGGACCGGACGCGGACGTGGTCGACGACGTCGGCCGCTCCGGGCTCGCCAGTTCGGTGTTGATGCTGGTCGTGTCGTCGCTGGTGTCGTCGGTCGGGATCGGATCGGAGGTCACGGTGCTCTCGTTCGCTGTTGTGCCGGAGTCGTCCGCGCAGGACGTCGCCACCACCAAAGTCACACTGACAACGAGTGTGGCGGCGCGATGCACGACGGCATCGTACGGCCGGCCGGCGCCGACGTGGACGCGGCTCCTGCGGGGCGGCCCGACATGCGGCCGCGGGTCGGTGCGATCAGCTCTTCGCTTCAGACCAGCGCCGGATGACGCTCACATCCGCCACGAAACGAACGGTGCGGCTGGGCGACCACCGGTAGGCCGCCTCGTCGAGCGCATCGGCGAGGATCAACGCGGCGCGGTCGGCGTGCTCCTCCGGAGCGTGGACGAGGAGTTCGTCGTGGAGGCAGAGCACGATCCGCGCGTCGAGCGTCGTGCCGCGAGCGCGCACGATGATCGCCCACACCTTGAAGAACTCCGCGGCCGCGCCCTGGATGACCGCGTTGCGGGCGAAGCGGCCGCGCGCGGCGGCGACGCGGCGGGCTCGGTCGATGTCGCCCTCGACGGAATCGTCGAGCCACATCCGGATGCGGCGTCCGCCGACGGTCATCACGTCGTCGCCGGCGCGCCCTGCCGCTGCGGCCCGTTCGAGCAAGCCCATCGCGACCGGGTACTCGCGCTCGAGGCCGCGCAGCGCGTGTGCCGACTCGCCGGTCGTCGCGCCGTACATCGCGCCGAGCACGGCCACCTTGGCGACGTCTCGTTCGACACGAAGGCGTTTCGCCACGGGTTGATACATGTCCGCATCCGCGGTAGCCGCGATGAGCGCCTCGTCGCCCGATACCGCCGCCAGCACGCGTGGCTCGATCTGCCCGAGGTCGGCACGGACGAAGACATGACCCGCCTCGGCCGCAACCGCCGGCCGCATCTCGGCCGGGAGGTTGTGGAGTCCGGCCGATGCTGTCATCCGGCCGGCTGCTCCGTCGGAGCTCGTCCATTCGCCCCTCAGGCGGCCGCCGATCACGTGCTCGTCGAGCCAACGATGGCCGTACGTCGTCGCGATTCGCTCCGCCTTGCGCCAGGTGAGGAGGGCGTCGACGACCGGATGAGCCTGGCGATGCTGTTCGAGCCGCCATGCCCGCGTGTCCGGCACGTCGACGGCGACGCGGCGCAGCATCGCTTTGACGTCCGCCGGGTTTCGCAGATCGACCGTCGGCCCGGGCGGGAGGTGGCGGAGCACGGCGTCGTCGCGTTCGCGTTGCCGTCGACGTGCCGCCGGCTCGTCGACGGCACGGGAGCCGACCGCGTCGGTGATGATGCGATCGGCTTCGGTCTCGTCGACGGGCAGGCCATGGACGGAGAGCTCCGCGCACAGGAACTCCGCCGCCGATTCGGAGTGGGCGGTCGACCGTGCTCGGACGGGATCGGGCCGCTCGTCGAGCAGCGAGACCTGGAGCGTCGCAGCCTCGAGCGCCAACTCCGCCCAATGCGCCATCCGTTCAGGTGTCGCGCCCCAGCCGCCGGTCACCCACTCCGGCCGGAGGTGGCCGTCGGGTCGAACGGGATCGTCGGGATCGTCGCCGTCGTCGCCGAGGTCGCCCAGCAGATCGAGCTGTCCCATCGACGGCAACGAATCGGTGGCGAGACCGTGCAGCCAGGCCCAGGCCGTCGCGATCGATGTACGCCACCCGCCGTGCAGGAAGCGGTGGACCGTGAGCACGTCCCAGCATCGGACGATCGCGATCTCGGCGCGGGCGAGCGGGTCGGCCGTGCTGCGATCCCACCAGACCCAACGTGGTCCGACCTGGGTCTCGACCTGTCGAACGATCTCGATCACATCGACGCATGCCGCGCCGTCCGCCGTGCCGGTCGCGACGGAGGTGGAGCCGCCTGCGTGGGCCAGCCCCAGCCCGATGTCGGATCGGAACGCGACCGCGACGTCGTCGCCGTGCCCGACCTCGGCGTCCCGCAGCCAATCCAGCACTCGATGCGGCGTCTCGGTGGCCATGCGGGGCGAGTCTCGCATGCACACCGTGACCGTGCAGACTGGCATCGTGCTGTTCGAGGACCTCGCGCTCACCTCCCGACTGGTGGCGGCGACGTCGAAGCGGAACGAGAAGATCGCCGCTCTCGCCGGGCTGCTGCGCCGCGCATCACCGAGTGAGATCGAGATCGCCGTCGCGTTCGTGACCGGTACGACCCGGCACGGTCGGATCGGGGTCGGATGGGCGACGATCCGCGACGTCGACGCTGGGCCGGCGGCGACCGCCACCTTGACGCTCGTCGACGTGGATCGGGCGATCGACGAGCTCGCCAACACCTCGGGTGTCGGGTCCGTCGGGCGTCGCCGCGACGTTCTGACGGAGCTGCTCGGCCGGGCGACTGCGCCCGAGCAACAGATGATCAGGTCGATGATCGGTGGGGAGCTCCGGCAGGGAGCCCTCGACGGAGTCGTGACCGCAGCCGTGGCCAAGGCGGCCGGAGTCGAAGTGGACGACGTCCGGCGGGCAGCGATGTTCGCCGGCTCGCTGATGGTTGCGGCACACGTCGCGCTGGTCGACGGCGCTGCGGGTCTCCATCGCGTCGCTCTGACACCATTGCGGCCGGTTCAGCCGATGCTCGCCTCGGCGGCGGTCGATATCGGTGAGGCGCTCGCCGGCACGGGTCCGGCGTCGGTGGAATGGAAGCTCGATGGAGCCCGGATCCAGGCCCATCGCGCCGATGGCGACGTACGGATCTACACGCGCAACCTCAACGATGTCACCGCGCGACTCGGCGGGGTGGTCGAGGTCGTGCGTTCCCTGCCCGGCGACGACGTCGTCCTCGACGGCGAGGTGCTGGGCGTGGAGGAGACGGGTTCGCCGAAACGGTTCCAGGACACGATGGGCGACTTCGGTGCCGATGCGGTGCCGGACGGCGATGGTCGTGGCCGCGGGCTGCAGGCGTTCTTCTTCGATGTGTTGCATGCCGGTGCGTCGGTGGTCGACGAGCCGTTGGCGGTGCGACGCGAACTGCTCGCCGAGATCGTTCCCGCGGCGAGCCGTTTGCCGTCGATCGTGACCGACGACGTCCACGCCGCTCAGCGTTTCCTCGACGGTGCGATCGAGGCCGGGCACGAAGGGGTGATGGTCAAGGACCTCGATGCGGCGTACGACGCCGGTCGGCGCGGCGGCTCGTGGAGGAAGGTCAAGCCGGTGTACACGCTCGATCTCGTCGTCCTCGCGGCCGAGTGGGGTCACGGCCGCCGTCGAGGTTGGCTGTCGAACCTCCACCTCGGTGCCCGAGGCGAAGACGGTTCGTTCCTCATGGTGGGCAAGACCTTCAAGGGTCTCACCGACGACCTCCTGCGTTGGCAGACCGACCGTTTCCTCGCGCTGGCGGTCGGAGAGGAAGCGGCACGCGATGCGCACGTGGTGCACGTCAGACCGGAGCAGGTCGTCGAGATCGCCGTCGACGGTGTCCAGATATCGAGTCGCTATCCGGGCGGGGTGGCCTTGCGCTTCGCCCGCGTTCGTCGGTACCGGAACGACAAACGCCCCGAAGATGCGGACACGATCGATGCGGTTCGGCGGCTCCTCCGGTGACGGCCTGCGAGCGATCATCGACGATGTCGTACGGTGCAGGCGCCCGAACAGGCGAATGCGTTTCTCGGGGATTGTCGTGATCGATAGTCTCCACGATCATGGGCGAGCGTGATGAGCGGCGATGATGCCCCGCGGCTCCCGGCGCGCCCGCCGACCGCGTACCGGGTCGGTCAGCTCGAGTTCTCGCTAGCCGAGGGGCCGACCCCCGGTCTCCGGACGCCCGATGTCGACTGGGAGCCGTACGAGCCGCCCGCCTTGCTCGGAACGATCTCGGGCCGGCGCCTCCTCATCGTCACCAGGACGTTGATCACACTCTGGGCGATCGCCGTCGTCGTTGCCGGCATCGTGGTCCGCCGGAACGCTGTGGGCGGGAGCGACTACGGCCAATCGGTCCGCGTCATCGGCTGGCTCGGCTCGATCGTCATCGCGATCGTGATCGGTGGTGGTTGGTTCTGGTCGGATCGCGTCACCCAGAACGTGCACCGTCTCGACGGTCGCCTGCCGGGCCGCGTTCGGTGCATCACCGCCTGGTTGATGCCCGCAGCGTGGTGCGGCCTGCTGTCGGTGACGATCCTGCAGCTCCAACCCTCCGATTTGTTCGACTACCGCTTCGTGATCGCGGCACCCATCGTGGCCGCCGCGATGTGGCGCCCGTACTCGCTGGTTCGACGCATCCTCGCGTCGCTCAGCCGGCTGCGATCCGACGCTCTGATCGGGACCGCCTACGTGCTGGATCTGGCGGGTTTCTGCCTCTTGTGGTGGCAGCTGTGGACGTGGCCTGACCTGGTCAACCGCATCAACGTCGGTACGGCCGACGCGCTCATCGGTGTCTCGGCGGCCGGTGCGATCGCGTTCGGCGGCAACATCGCAGTCTGGGCACTCGTGCTACGCGATGTCGATCACGCCGAAGTGCATCGGGGAATGGCGCTGCGCACCCGACACGACCATCGGCAGTTGCGGCTCCGCGGCATCGATCCGATGGATCCGGAAGTGCGTTGGGCGCTCTTGCGCATCCGTCAGGAGGAGGCCGAGCTCAGCGAACGGGCCGCCGAGACGGCGACCGAGACGCGGGAAACGGCGCCCGACCGCGACGATGCAGACGATGGCGGCGCCGTCGCTCCCGAGCCGGTGGAGACGCCCGAGCCGGTCGGTGCCGTCGATACCGTCGGTGTCGAGTCGGCCGAGGAATCGGTGCTCGACGACCTCGACGAGACGACCGTCGACGCCGCCGACGAGGAGCTGGCTGCCGTGCCGGTCGACCAGGCGGTGGCCGACGACGGGGCGGTTGCCCTCGACGAGGTCGCTCGAGTCGACGAGGTCGCTCGAGTCGACGGGGCCTCGCCGATCGACGAGGTCGTACGGGTTGATGAGGTCGCCCCGGTCGACGAGGGCGCCCGAGTCGATGAGATGGATGCGGTGGCGTCGGCGGATGCGGTGGCGCCGGTCGATGAGGTCGCTCGGGTTGACGAGGTCGTGCTGGGTGATGAGGTCGACGAGGCGGTGGCCGTGGTCGGCGCGGTGTCGGTCGGTGAGGTCGATGAGATCGACGAGCTCGCCGAGGCGGTGTCGGTCGACGAGGTTGCCGGGGCGGTCGATGTCGATGAGACGGTGCCCGCCGCCGAGGTCGTGCTGGGTGATGAGGTCGACGAGGCGGTGGCGGTGGTCGGCGCGGTGTCGGTCGGTGAGGTCGATGAGGTCGACGAGCTCGCCGAGGCGGTGTCGGTCGACGAGGTTGCCGGGGCGGTCGATGTCGATGAGACGGTGCCCGCCGCCGAGGTCGTGCTGGGTGATGAGGTCGACGAGGCGGTGGCGGTGGTCGGCGCGGTGTCGGTCGCCGATGTGGCATCGGTCGACGAGCTCGCCCACGCCGACGAAGCTGCCCAGGTCGACGAAGCCGACGATCTCGCAACGGTCGACGAGGCGGTCGGTGCGGTTGTCGGCGTCGACGAGGCTGCCGGACTGGTCGCTGAGGTGGCGCCGGTCGAGGAGGCTGCGGCGAGCGTGGTCGGCGCCGACCGGGTCGAAACGGACGTCGACGACCGGCAGGATGCCGTCGAGCCGACCGTCGAGGAGATCGAAGCCCGGTTGGCCGATCGTGTCCGTGCGCTGCGTGAACCTCGGCTTCCGACGGTCGAGTCGGAAACCCCCGCAGTTGCAGAAGAGCCCGACGAGGAGCGGGCCGACGAAGCCCCCGCAGTTGCAGAGGTGCCCGACGAGGAGCAGGCGGACGAAGCCGCGGCGTCGCCCGACGAGGAGCAAGCCGACGTGGCCGCGCGCATCAGATCGCGGTTCGGCAAGCCGGACCCCGATGCGGCATCCGGGGACGAGGACTCCCGGCGGCATCTCGCAGCCCGACTGGCGTCTCGCAAGGCCGGCGCGGGTCCCGGCAAGAGCGCCGACACACGTCGTCGCCTGGCGGCTCGACTCGACACGTCCGTCACCGGAGCGGCCCCGGCGAACGAGGCCGAGACGCGCCGTCGTCTGGCCGCCAAGCTCGACACATCCGTGACCGACGCGGGGCCCGGGAAGGACGCCGACTCGCGCCGTCGTTTGACCGCTCGCCTCGATGCTCCCGCGTCCGCAGGGTCGACCGGTGGGGCGACCTCGCCTCCCACCCCCGACGCGACGGAGCGACTCGGCCGACTCAGCGGTCGACTCGGACAGCGTCCGGAGGAACCCGCTGCTCCCCGCTCGCTGATCAGTCGGCTCGAGGAGTACGGGATCGAGGCTCGGACCGCAGATGGCGGCGCGCTCGCGCCGATCATCGAATCGGAGATCGAGACCGAACGTTGGATTCCACCCCGGCTCTACCTGCTGGAGGCGGTCCGGTACCTGTTCCTGCTCTCGGTCGTGGCGACTGCTGCGGCTTCGGCGTGGGTGGTGACCCGGACCGTCTCCGCCGGCGAACGCCTGGTCGAGGGGTCGATCGATGCGGCCGACATCGTCGACATCGACCTCGCGCGCCGATCGACGATCGCGGCGCTCGGAATCACGATGGCGCTCGTGCCGCTCTGGTGCGCAGCCATCGGTGCACACGCACGACGGGCCGGAGCAGCGAAGACCCCCGAATGGCGGTGCTATGGACTGTTCGGCGTGGCCACCGCAGCCAACGTCGTGGCGGTCGTCGTCGACGGATCGGACCGCACGGTGATCAGCCTGCTGCTGCTGGGGCTCGCACTCGCGGCGGCACTCGCGGCCGTGGGTGCCGTCGTGCCCGTCGTGAAGTGGTTCGACCGTCGCACGGTCGCATTGACGATCTGGTCCGGCGCCCTCCCGTTCCTCCTCGTGACGTCGTGGGTCGGCCGTCTGCAACGTCCGGTCGAGCCGAGCGATGCGCTGGAGACCCTGACCTTCTTCGCCGCCCTGCAGACGATCGTGGCCGGCGTGATCTTCGTCGTCGCAGCTGCCGGTACGGCCGACGTCGAGGAGGCGATCCGCTTGTCGCCCGAGCTCGCGGAGCAGCCGAAGCAGCCCACACCGTCACGGTAGGGTCGCTCTCCGACATGGCGACGCTTCGATTCAGCTTCGGCACGATGGGTTCCGGCAAGAGCACGCTCGCGCTCCAGATCCACCACAACCTCTCGTCGCGACACCTGTACGGACTGCTGCTGACCTGCCTCGATCGCGAAGGCATCCAGGTGACGAGCCGGCTCGGCGTGGCTGCCCCGGCGATCCAGGTGCACCCGGAACTCGACGTCCATGAGCTCGCCGTGCAGCACTGGCCGCTGCACTACATCGTGTGCGACGAGGTGCAGTTCTACACCGTCGAGCAGTGTGATCAACTCGCCAAGGTGGTCGACGACATGGAGGTCGATGTGTACGCGTTCGGGCTGCTGACCGACTTCCGCGGTCAGTTGTTCGATGCCACGAAGCGGATGCTCGAGATCGCCGATGACCGGGTCGCCTTGCAGGTCGAAGCGCGTTGCTGGTGCGGCTCGCACGCGACCCACAACGCTCGCGTGGTCAACGACATGGTGGTCTACGAAGGCGAGACGGTCGTGGTCGGCGACACCGCCCAGCCCGGCGCCCAGAAGATGTTCGGCGACATCGTCAGGTACGAGTTGCTGTGCCGACGACACTACAACCTGGGCGAGCTCGGCCACTGACCCACCCCGAGCCGACGGCTCCAGACCCTACGATGTGGGTGGTGGGGGACGAGTCGGATCCACCCGAGCGAACGGACGACGGCTCCGATCTGGTGCCGTACCTCCCGCCCGCGCGCGCTGCCGGTGATCTCGCACCGCCACCACCAGAACCACCACCACCAGAACCACCACCACCACCAGAACCACCACCACCAGAACCACCACCACTACCACCATCGCCACGGGGACCGGTGCCGCCGGAGCCGACGATCCCCGGGGTCGGCGAACCGAACGAGGGCGAGACGAGTGAGCAGATCACGCTCGCGGATCGGACGGCGACGCGCAACGTTCCGGCCGTGGCCTCGCGATTCGACTACGGACTGCCGCCGGCGCCGTCGGAGGCAGGCGCGTCCGACGGTGACGGCGAACCCGCCGTCCCGTTCGAACGTCCCGACCTCGTGCCGATGGGGCCGTCGACGACGGCGATGCTCATCGGCCGTGGACTGCTCGTCGTTGCGGCGTTGCTCGTCGGCCTCGCTGCTCGCCGCGCTGCGGGCAGCGGCTCCGATCGCGGAGCAGCGTTCTGGCCCGTCACGTTGTCGGCTGCGGTCTTCGTCGTCGTCGGGGTTGCGGGCCTCGTGTTCTGGTGCTGCACGCTGGCCGAGAACGCTCGCCGATTGAAGGCCCGGTCTGCCACGCCCCGAGCCGTCGGTGGTGCGTGGACGTTGCCGATCGCGTGGGTCGTGGTCTCTGCCGTCACGTATCTTCGGGCCGACGTCGGTGGCGACCTCGACCCCTTGCCCGGCGTCGCGGCGATCGGCTTCTCGATCACCCTCGCAGTTGCGTACGCCCGTGTGCAGGGGGTGTTGCGCGGACTGAGCCGTCGACCACCCGTGGTGTGGGTGCACGCCTACCCGCTCGACCTGTTCGCGTTCGGGCTCGTGTGGTGGCGCCTCACGAGTTGGCCCGAACCCGTCGTCGTAGGCGACTGGGAGCACGTTCGACTGACCAGCAACATCGCGTTCGTGGCCGCGGCCGCATTGGCTCTGAACGCGCTCGTCTTCGGGTGGCTGGCGCTCCGGGGCAGCAGCGGCGTCTACGAGCGTCTCGGGCGCCTCGAGGCTCGTCACCACACCGACGAGCAGCCGATTCCGGCGTGGTTCGCGCAGGGTCTGCGACCGGGAGCCGATGGCGGGCCGATCGCGCCCGCCGACGATCGACCTCTGATCGGTGTCGCACCGCTCACGGCGGTCGTCGCCGGCTTCCATCTGTTGTGGGGGGTGATCACCGTGATCGTCGCGCTCGTGCTCCTCCGGACGGCATTCGAGTACTCCGATCGACCGGCGCTCGTCGACGGCACCCTGCTCGTCGACGACGACGACGCCGCCCTGATCGGCGCCGTCGTGGTCACCTCGGCGATCGTGTACGTGCTGGCGATCGTGGTGCACGGCGTGTGGAGCGTGCTCACGGCACTCAACGCCCGACGAGTGACGGTGCACGCACCCCATCCCGGTTCGTTCGGCGTCGTCTTCGTCCCCATGCCGGTGCTGATCACGGTCGGCTTGCTGATCGGTGACGACGCGGGTTACGTGATCGTCCTCGTCGGCCTTGCGTTCGCGTTCCTCGCACTGCTCTGGGTGAACCAGATGCTGATGGGTCTCTCGTCACGGCTCGGCGGAGAACTTCGCGGGTTCGGACGCTGGACGCTCCTGATCAGCGTGGTGTACCTCATCGGCGTCGTCGAGAACTTCCTCTTCGGACGTGCCGAGGGCCGGCTCGGCTTCCTCGCCACGGCAACGCTCGTCCAGGGTGCCCTGATCGTCGCGGGTGCGGTCGTCGGGTACCGGGCGATGCGCGCCCTCGACGACACTCTGCGGAACCACCGGCGTGCGAAACGAACGACCGATCTCGAGACGCGATGACGGATCTCGCAGGTGCCGTCCCGGTCAGTTCGACCGCTCGGCCTCCAGGCAGATCCGAATCATCGCGACCGACATGAGGATGCCACCGAGGCGGAGCAGGAGGGCGGCGAGGTCCTCGATACTGTCGGCGTTGCGGAAGAAGACGCCGATGATGCCGAGTACGGCGATCGCGATGACGACCGCGCACAATCCGGCGACGACGCGCACGAGTTGCGCGAGACGCAGGACGGAACGGTCGACCACCGCTCGAACCAGCAGGGTCCCCGCCGCTGCGGCCGCCGCAGCCGGGACGAGCACCATCACGTTCTCCGGCCGCGCCACGGACGAGATCTGCTCGACACGCTGCCACCAGAGGCCGTCCTCGAAGCTGCCCTCGGAGCGGGCGAACGCCCGGCGGACCTGGGACGTGACGAATCCGAGGTAGGCCAGCACGAACATCCAGCCCGACAACGTCAGGGCGCGAGCCCAGCGAACGCGATCGTGCTCCTCCACGTTCGGGTGTCTACCAGCCGACTGCCGTGAGCACGCCGGATGCACTCACCAGGTGCACGGCAGCCGTTTGATGCCGTTGATGAAGTTGCTGTGCAGGTAGTCGGGCTCGGCGGTGGCCCGGAGGTCGGGCAGGCGTCGCCGGATCTCGTCGAACGCGACCGTGATCTCGCGGCGGGCGAGGTTCGCGCCGAGGCAGAAGTGCGGACCCCCGGCGCCGAAGCCGACCTGCGCGGGGTTGAGCGGCCGCGTCACGTCGAACTCGTGAGGGCGCTCGTAGACGCGTTCGTCGCGGTTGGCCGACTCGTAGAACATCACGATCTTGTCGCCCGACGTCAGCCCTTGCCCTCCCAGCTCGGTGTCGGCGGTCACGGTGCGACGGAAGTGGATCACGGGTGTCGCCCACCGGACGATCTCCTCGACCGCCGTGCGAGCGTGCGCGTCGTAGTCGCCGAACCAGCGGTCGCGCTGTGCCGGGAAGTCGGTGAGCGCCTTGACCCCGTGGCTGATCGCGTTGCGTGTCGTCTCGTTGCCGGCGACGACGAGCAGAATGAAGAACGAGCCGAACTCCTGGGCGGTGAGCTGCTCACCGTCGACCTCGGCTGCCATCAGCGCCGAGGTGATGTCGTCGGTGGGGTGGGCGCGTCGATCCTCGCCGAGCGCTTGCGCGTATGCGTAGATGCCCAACCCAGCGTCGAGCAGCGCGTCGTACGACCCACCGAACTCGGGATCGCCGACACCGAGGATCGTGTTGGTCCAGTCGAAGATCTGTGCCGTGTCGGTCGGCGGGATCCCCATCATCGAGCAGATGATCTGGAGCGGGAACGGCCCCGCGAACGTGCCGACGACGTCGGCGGTGCGATCGGGGTGTTCGGCGATCATCCGGTCGACGAGGTCGCCGGCGACCTGCTTGACCTGCTCCTCCACGGCCCGGATGTGCCTGGGCGTGAACCCCTTCGACACGATCGATCGCAGTCGGAAGTGCTTCGGGTCGTCCATCGAGATCATGGACCCGAAGAACTCGCTCAGCTCCTGGTTGAGGTCCCCGATGTTCACTCCACCGCGCCCAGAGCAGAACAGATCCGGGGTGCGACTCGCATGCCAGACGTCGTCGTGGCGGGTGACCGCGTAGTAGCCGGGTCCGGGCAGCAGCGGTGAGTCCTCGAAGGTTCGTTCGGGGTAGAAGGGGAGTCCGGGGGTGTCGCGCAGGATCCGGAAGGCCTCGGGCCGCCCGGCTCGTTCGGTCGTCCAGAACTCCCAGCGCGAGATGTCGGGCAGTCCCTCGGGCGGATCGACGCCGGAGGATGTGAGGAAGGGAGCGTCGGACATGCAGTGAGAGGCTAGGACGCACCTAGCCTGAGGACCGTGCTCGAACCAGAAGAGATCGAACGTGCCCTGGTGATCACCGCGCATCCCGACGACGTCGACTTCGGCGCAGCCGGTACGGTCGCACACCTCACGGACGCCGGTGTCGTCGTGACGTACTGCCTCGTGACCGACGGCCAGGCGGGCGGCTACGACGAGACGATCTCGCGGCCACGCATGGCGGCGATCCGTCGTGAGGAGCAGACGAAGGCGGCCGCCGAGGTCGGCGTCACCGACCTGGTGTTCCTCGGTCACATGGACGGCGAGGTGATGTACACCATGGAGTTGCGCCACGAACTGTCCCGGGTGATCCGTCAGGTACGTCCCCGCGTGGTCATCACCCAGTCGCCCGAGATCAACGTCGGCAGCGTGTACGGCAGCCATCCCGACCATGTCGCGACGGGCCAGGGCACCTGGGCGGCCGTGTACCCGGACGCCCGCAACCCGTTCGCGTTCCCGGAGTTGCTCACCTCGGGATTCGAACCGTGGGCGGTCGACGAGATGTGGATCATGAATCACCAGGCTGCGGCCGACGTCGTCGACATCACCGCTCAGGTCGATCGCAAGATGCGAGCGCTGCGCTGTCACGAGAGCCAGCATCGTGATCCCGACGGTATGGAGGAGCGCGTGCGGGCGTGGTTCCGGTACAACGCCGAACAAGGCGGACTGCCCGACGAGACGAGCGCCGAGCGCTTCTACGTGGTCGACGCCCGCTGATCTCGACGCCACCGGGGGACGTCGGCCCGTTGTAGGACGGGTCATCACCAGCAAGTCGTGACCGGCCCATCATGACGGCCGAATCGGGCAGGCGTCACGTGAGGATGGCCCGAGGAAGGGCTGGATCCACTGTGGCGATCAGCGGGGCGATCAGCCGGTGGCGATCAGCCCGTGGCGATCAGCCCGTTGCGATCGCGGCCAGGACGTCGTCGAGCGCCTCCAGCGAATGTCCGCTGGTGAGGATGTCGACGTGGGGGAGGGCGGCCACCATGCCGCCGACCAGCGGCTCGTAGCGGTCGCTCTTCGAGCGAGGGTTGACCCAGACGATGCGATGGGCGAGGCGGCCGAGGCGAGCCATCTGCTCGGCCAGGAGCGCCGGGTCGTCGCTCTCCCAGCCGTCGCTCACGATGACGACGACCGCCCCGCGCGCCAACCCGCGTCGTCCCCAGCGGTCGTTGAACTCGCGGATCGCCTCACCGATCCGGGTGCCACCGGACCAGTCCTCGACGTCGCCGACGGCTGATCGCAGCGCCGACTCCGGATCACCGGTGCGGAGCGTCCGGGTGATTCGGGTCAGTCGGGTCGCGAAGACGAAGGTCTCGGCGCGCAACGCCTTGACGGCGCCGTGGAGCAGATACAGGTAGGCGCGTGAGTACGACTCCATCGAGCCCGACACGTCGGCGATCAGCACGACGCGGCGGCGCCGCTCGGTCGGGCGCCTCCGCACGAGTGTGACCGGATGCCCGCCGGTGCGACGGGCGCGACGCAGCGTGGCACGGCGGTCGATGGAGTCGCCCGAGCGATGGCGCGACCGTCGTCGGCTCGGACGATGCGGGGCCGAGACTTCGAGCCGGGACACGATGTGTCGCAGCGCGAGCAGCTCCGCGGGTGTGCAGTCGGCGAAGTCGCGGCGGGTGAGCAACTCGTCTCGGCTCGCCGGCGCTCCGGTCGGCGCGTCGCTCAGCTCGTCGTCATCCTCATCGTCGTCCTCATCGCGATCGGCGCCGCGATCGGGCACGGGTGTCGGTCGGGGTTCGCCACCGGTTTCGGTCGTACCCGGTTCGCCGCGGTCGGTTCGGGGCGGGCCCCGCTCGAACGAGTCGAGACTCGGTTGGTTGGGATCCCCTCGGCTGTCCGCGACGTCGGCGAGTCCGAGGAAGATGTCGGCGAACACCCGGTCGTACTGCACGATCTCGAGCGGGGTGCCGGCCAGGGTGACGCGGCCGATCCAGTACAACTCGTCGGCGGTGACGGGCCGAGCCAGGAGCATCGTCGCGGCGAAGCGCCCGGCGCGGTCGGGGCCGACCTCGACCCCGGCCGCGTGGAGGTGGGCTGCGAACCGCGCGGCGACCGCCGCCACATCTGCGGGCATCGGGGGCGCTGCGTCAGGCATCGGAGCCGACGAGCCACGACAACGACCGATCCACCACCAGGTCGGCGTCCTCGCGATACTTCAACACCGAGCCGATGGTGATCGCTGCCGCGTCCTCGGTGAGCACCTCGAAGCCCAGGAGGCGGAGCGCGTCGACCCAACCGATCGCCTCCGCGATGCCCGGTGCCTTCTGGACGTCGAGGGTGCGGATTCGGGCGACCGCCTCGGCGACATGCTCGGCCAGCGACTGCTGGGCGGCGGGCACCCGCGTACGGATGATCTCGGTGGCGCGTGCAGTCGTCGGGTAGTCGATCCAGTGATACAGGCAGCGTCGCTTGAGCGCGTCGTGCAGATCGCGGGTGCGGTTCGACGTGAGGATGGCGATCGGCGGATGGATGGCGACCTGGGTACCGAGTTCCGGAATCGTCACCGCCGACTCGGCGAGCACCTCGAGGAGGAACGCCTCGAACTCGTCGTCGGCGCGGTCGATCTCGTCGACGAGCAGCACCGCGGGGCGCGGACCGGGGTGGCGGAGCGCAGCGAGGATCGGACGCTCGACCAGATACGCGTCGGTGAACATGTCGTCGTCGCCGAGATGGTCGCCGCGCGCTTCGGCCAACCGGATGGCCAGCAACTGGCGGGTGTAGTTCCACTCGTACAGCGCTTCGCCGGCATCGATGCCCTCGTAGCACTGCAGCCGTACGAGCGGGGTGCCGAGCGCGGTCGCCAACGCCTTCGCCGCTTCCGTCTTGCCGACCCCGGCCTCGCCCTCCAGGAGGATCGGTTGCGGCAGTCGCGCCGCGCAGAACAGCGCCGTCGCGAGGCCCTGGTCGGCGAGGTACCCGACTTCGGCCAGGACGCGGGACAGGGCGTCGACGTCGGGGATCCGTTCGGGCAGGGTGCTCACGCGGGCTGGTACGCCTCGGGGTCGGACGCGAACGCTCGTAGGCAACCACTGCCGCAGAACCACCATCGCCGGCCGTCGTGATCGAGATGGAGCGAGTCGTCGACCATCGCCACCGACATGCCGCACACCGGGTCGTCGGCGAGTTCGGCTGTTGACGTGCCCCCGTCGGTCTCGCCGACCGGACGACCGCTCGGTCGCGGTCGCAGCGACACGATCTCGGTCATGATCGACAGCGCGATCTCGTCGGGTGTCCGGGCGCCGATGTCGAGGCCGGCGGGCGAGTGGATCCGTGACGTGTGCGACGGACAGAGGTCGAGTGATCCGATCACGGCCTCACCACGTTTGGTGCTCGCCACGAGGCCGACGTAGGGCACCTCGGCTTCGAGGGCGGCCGTGAGGGTCGACTCCTCGTCGCGGCCATGACTGGCGACGACGACCGCCGAGACGTCGGCCATCGCAGCAGCGTCGAGATGGCAGGGTGTCTGGACGTGCCAGCCGAGGTGGGCGGCGATGCCTCGCAGCGCCTCGGCGACAGGCGCTGCTCCGACCACGATGATCGCCGGCGCCGGCAGCACGGGTTCCATGAAGATCTCGAGGGTGCCGCCCGACAGGCACGGGTTGTGCACGACCAGCTTGCCGGTCTGGTCGGCTTCCGGCTCCGGCGTGATCCGGAGCAGGAGGGAGTTGCCGTTGTCGAGCAGTGCGAGCGCCTGGGCGCGCACCGTCGACTCGGCGCAGTTGCCGCCGACGAATCCCTCGATCGTGCCGTCCGGGAGGATCAGCGCCTCGGCGCCCGGCTTGGCACTGGTCGGCGCTTCCGCCAGCACGACCCGTGCGTGCACGTACGCCACGCGAGCAGCCCGCAACTCGTTGGCGCGAGCGATCAGGCGATCCGACGTCATGCTCGCCCGAGCGGTTCGAGGGCGGGTTCGGGCACGGGTCAGTCCTCGAAGGCGAGGTCGGTGCGAAGGGTCTTGCCCTGCATCGTCATCCAGACCTGTGCCGGGGTCAGCGGCATGTCGGCATGTCGGATGCCGTACGGCTTGAGGGCGTCGACGACGGCGTTCACCACGGCCGCCGGCGAGCCGACGGTCGCCGACTCACCCACTCCCTTGACGCCGAGCGGGTGATGCGGCGACGGCGTCACCGTCTCGCCGAGCTCGAAGGAGGGGACTTCCATCGGCGTGGGCAGGAGGTAGTCCATGTACGAACCCCCGAGGTTGGTGCCGTCCTTGTCGAAGGCGATCACCTCCATCAAGGCCATGCCGATCCCGTCGACCAGGCCGCCGTGCACCTGACCCTCGACGATCATCGGGTTGATGCGCGGCCCACAGTCGTCGACGGCGATGAACCGGCGGACCTGGACGTGTCCGGTGCCGGGGTCGATGTCGACGACGCAGATGTACGCGCCGAACGGATATGTCAGGTTCGGTGGGTTGTACACCGCCTGGGCGTCGAGGTGGCCCTCGACGCCCTCGGGCAGTTCGAGGCTCGAGTGGGCGAGCAGGGCGAGCTCCTGGATCGTCTTGCCGTTGTCGGGGTCGCCCTTGACCTGCCAGCGGCCGAGCTCCCACTCGAGGTCGTCGGCGGAGCACTCGAGTGCGGTCGCCGCGATGATCTTGGCCTTCTCTCGCACCCGCTGGGCGACGACCGAGGCCGCCGCACCGGACACCGGTGTCGACCGCGACCCGTACGTGCCGAGACCGAACGGGGTGTTGTCGGTGTCGCCGTTGATCACCTGCACGTCCTCCGGCGGGATGCCGAGCTCGTGGGAGACGATCTGGGCGAAGGTGGTCTCGTGGCCCTGGCCCTGGGACTGGACCGACAGACGGATCTGGGCCTTGCCGGTGGGGTGCACGCGCAGCTCGCACCCGTCGGCCATGCCGAGCCCGAGGATGTCCATGTGCTTGCGGGGCCCGGCACCGACTCCCTCGGTGAAGAACGAGATGCCGATCCCCATCAGCTCGCCGCGCTCGCGCTTGTCGGCCTGCTCCTGGCGGAGTTCCTGGTAACCGGCCATGTCGAGCGCGAGCTGGAGCGCCTTCGGATAGTCGCCAGAGTCGTACTCCCACCCGGTCGGCGTGGTGTAGGGGAACTGCTCGGGACGGAGCAGGTTCTTCATGCGCAACTCGGCCGGATCCATGCCGAGCTCGTCGGCGAGGCAGTCCACGATGCGCTCGACGAGGTACACCGCCTCGGTCACCCGGAACGAGCATGCGTAGGCCACGCCACCGGGAGCCTTGTTGGTGTAGACGCCCGACACCTTGCAGTGGGCTGCGCCGTAGTCGTACGACCCGGTGAAGATGTGGAAGAAGCCGGCCGGGTACTTGGTGGGTTGGGCGGTCGCGTTGAACGCGCCGTGGTCGGCGAGCACGTCGACCTTGAGCGCGAGGATCGTGCCATCGGACGTCGCGGCGATCTCGCCCTGCATGTGGTAGTCGCGGGCGAAGCCCGTGGACATCAGGTTCTCCGACCGGTCCTCGACCCACTTGACCGGCCGCTTGGTGACGATCGACCCGACGATCGAGCAGACGTACCCGGGGTAGATCGGGACCTTGTTGCCGAATCCACCACCGATGTCGGGCGCGATGACCTGGATCTGGTGCTCTGGCAACCCTGCAACCATCGCGTACACCGTCCGGTGGGCGTGCGGTGCCTGGGTGTTGGAGTACAGCGTGAGCTTGCCCGACAGCGGGTTCATGTCGGCCACCGTGCCGCACGTCTCCATCGGCGCCGGGTGCGAGCGCGGGTACAGCATCTCCTGCTTCACGACCACATCGGCGTTGGCGAACGCCGCCTCCGTGGCGGCGGCGTCGCCGGCCTCCCAGTCGAAGATGTGGTTGTTCGTCTGATCCTGCTTGTCGTCGCGGATGATCGGTGCGCCTTCGTCGAGGGCGTGCTTGGCGTCCATGACCGGGTCGAGCACCTCGTAGTCGACGTCGATCAGTTCGAGCGCATCTCGGGCGGCGTAACGATCGTCGGCGATGACGAATGCCACCTCTTGGCCGTGGAAGCGCACCTTGTCGGTCGCGAGCACGGCCTGGGTGTCGTACGACATCGTCGGCATCCAGGCGAGACCGAGCGTCTCGAGCACGGCGCCGGTGATGACCGCATGGACCTTCGGGTGCGCCTCGGCCGCGGACGTGTCGATCGAGAGGATCTTGGCGTGGGCGTAGGGGCTGCGGAGGATCGCACCGTGCAGCATGTTGGGCAGGTTGATGTCGTCGACGTATCGGCCCTTGCCGCGCACGAAGCGCACGTCCTCCTTGCGGAGCATGCGCCCGAACCCGATCGGGTTGCCGGCCTCACTCGTGGGGACTTCGGTATCGGTCATGATGCACGCTCCGACTGGTGGGAAAGCGAGGACGGATGCGCCGGCGACGAGTCGTACGCGGCGCGTGGACGAGGCGGAGCGGACGACGAGCCTGCCATCGAAACGGTCATGCCGGAGCTCCTTGCGTCTGGGTGCTCATCTTCTCCGCCGCATATTGCACGGCTTTGATGATGTTGTGGTAGCCGGTGCATCTGCAGAGCTGGCCGGACAGACCGTCGCGGATCTCGTGTTCGGTCGGGTTGGGGTTGTGCTCGAGCAGCGACTTCGCGGCGATCATCATGCCCGGGGTGCAGAACCCGCACTGGAGGCCGTGACACTCCATGAACCCTTCTTGGATCGGGTGGAGCCCGTCGTCGCCCTCGAGGCCCTCGACGGTGGTGAGGTCGGAGCCGTCGGCCATTGCGGCGAGCATCGTGCAGCTCTTGACCGGCTGGCCGTCGACGCTCACGACGCATACCCCACAGTTCGATGTGTCGCACCCCCAGTGGGTGCCGGTGAGGCCCAGCTTCTCGCGGATGAAGTGGACGAGCAGCATGCGGGCTTCGCACTCCTCGGTGCGGGCATCACCGTTGACCGTGACGCTCACGTTGACGATGTTGTTGTGATCGTGCGACATGTCAGTTGCCTCCCGTGGTCGCTGTGGCTCGAGCGATGGCACGTCGGAGCGCCCGGGCGGTCAGCTCGCCGGCCAGGTGACGCTTGTACTCGGCCGGGCCGCGCTGGTCGGTCGACGGCTCGCATTCGGCGCGGGCTGCTTCGGCCGCTGCCATGATCGTCGCCTCGTTCGCAGGTTGGCCGCGCAGTGCCGCCTCCGCGGCCGGTGAGACGAAGTGCTCGGCGCCGACGGCGGCGAGCCCGATCCCGGCGTCGACGATGATGTCGCCGTCGAGCCAGACCACGGCCGCTGCCGACGCGATCGCCCAGTCGCCCACGCGACGTTCGACCTTCTCGTAGGCGCTTCCGCATCCGTTGCGGATCGGCACCCGGATCTCCGTCAAGATCTCGGCGTCGCCGACGACCGTCTCGTAGGGGCCGACGTGGAGCTCGCGCACCGGGACCGTTCGCGCGCCTCCTGAGCCACGGATCACCGCGGTGGCGTGCAGCGCCGACAGGGCGGCCGAGAGGTCTTCGGCGGGATCGGCTTGGCACAACGATCCGCCGACGGTGCCCCGGTTGCGCACGATCGGATCGGCGATCACCCGTTCCGCATCCTGCAGGATCGGGAAGTGCTCGCCGACGAGTGCCGAGTCGAGCAGGTCGTTGTGGCGGGCCATCGCGCCGATGACGAGCTCGTCACCGTCGATCGAGATCGAACCGAGCTCGCCTGCCAGTGGGTTGATGTCGATCACGTGCTCGGGTTGTGCCAGGCGGATCTTCATCATCGGCAGCAGGCTGTGGCCACCGGCGACCAGCCGGGAGTCCGGTCCGAGCTGCTCCAGGAGTTGGATCGCGTGGTCGACGCTGGTTGCCCGCTCGTAGCCGAACGGCGCCGGTGTCTGCATGAGTGTCCCCTTTGGATGTTGGTCCCGTGTGTCCCCTCGACGGGCGCTCAGCGATCGTGTCCCCACATCACCGAGCCGACGGCGAGTCTTGACGCCATGTCGGGGGCCGTCAACTCGCACCGTGAGAAATCGTCGGAAACGGACGAGAAAGGTGGTTGCGACCTAATCGGCTTCCAGCACCGGGTCGAACGCTGCCGTGGTCAGTCGCTCGACCCCGTGCTCGCCGATGAGGAACTCGTCTTCGAGCTTGACCCCCTCGCCGATCTCGGGGTCTCCGAGGTAGCTCTCGATGCACACCACCATCCCAGGCTCGAACCCGCCGCTCAGCGGGAACGGCGTCGTCGGATCGGCCGGCGGGACGTTCGGGTGCTCGCCCGTCAAGCCGAGGCCGTGGGCGAGGCAGTAGTAGCGGTACCCGGCGAGCCGCTCCGGCGCAGACCAGGCACCCCGTGCGAAGTCCTCGTACGACCGTCCCGGACCGAGTTGGGCGGCGTTGTGTCGCAGTTGGTCGAGCGCCATTGCGTGGAGCGACCGCTGGGCGGGCGTGGGCGCGACGCCGCCGACGATGTACGTCCGGGACAGATCCACGGCATAGCCGCCGTGGCCGATCGCGTCGGTGTCGATGCAGAAGAGGTCTCCCGCTTCGAGCCTGCTCGGGCCCGCTTCCTGGAAGTACGGGAAGGTGCGCTGACCCGACTGCGCCAGTCGGGTCGAGACGTACTCGCCCTCGTTGGCGATCAGGTGGCGGTGGAACTCCGACCAGACCTCGATCTCGGTTCGACCCGGTTCGATCGACGCAGCCATGTCGGCCAACCCCGCCTCGACCCGCTCGATCGCGACGCGCATCGTCGCGATCTCGTCGGGCAACTTGATGCGACGGGCTGCAAGCATGATGTCGGTGGCGGGCACGAGGTTGGCGCCGGCGGCTCGCAGGGCATCGGTGACCGGCAGTTCGAACCGTTCGACCGCGAGCCGGACATCCGACTCCACCCACCCGCGGCACACGTCGACGATCTCGCGGGCGAAGCTCGTCGCGGCGTCGGCGGCGCCGTCGCCGGATTGGGCGGTGATCCCCGGGGCGACGCGCACCTCGTCGACGGTCGGGAGTTGATCGACCAGGTGCTCGCATCCGGCGAACTCGTAGAGGATCGTCGGTCCGTCGGCCAACACCAGCACGAAACGGGACGCCCCCATCATCGAGAAGATGGTCATGTTGCGGGCACCGACGGCGTAGTCGATGCTGATCGGGTCGGCCGTCAGCAGCGCTGGCACGTCGTGGGCCGTCATCGTCGCACGGAGTCGCGAGAGGCGTTCGAGCTGGAGCGACGGGGTCACGAGCGGCACCTTACGGCGCGACGAGGACTCCGCTTGTAGCAAACTACCCGTCGGTAACTACGCTCCCCGCCATGACTGAAGCAGTGATCGTTGCCACCGCCCGGAGCCCGATCGGGCGCGCCGCGAAGGGGTCGCTGGTCGACCTCCGCCCCGACGACATGTCGGCACAGATCGTGAGGGCGCTGATGGCGAAGGTGCCCGAGGTATCGGCCGACGACATCGAGGACCTCATCATGGGGTGTGGCCAGCCGGCGGGCGAGGCCGGGTTCAACATCGGGCGGGCGGTCGCCGTGCTGTCGGGGCTCGAGAACGTCCCCGGCGTGACCGTCAACCGGTACTGCTCGTCGAGCCTCCAGACGATCCGCATGGCGGCCCACGCGATCAAGGCGGGGGAGGGCGACTGCTTCATCGCTGCCGGTGTCGAAGCCGTCAGCCGCTACGGCAATGGTGCCTCCGACACGGCGCCGAACCCGATCTTCAAGGAGGCCGGGGCGCGCACCGCCGAGCGATCGCAAGGCGGCGCCTCCACGTGGTCCCCGCCCGCGGGGTTGCCCGACCTGTACATCGCGATGGGGCAGACCGCCGAGAACGTCGTCCAGGCCGAGGGTGTCACCCGCCAGGAGATGGACGAGTGGGGGGCCCGAAGCCAGCAGCGCGCCGTCGCCAACGTCGAGAACGGCTTCTGGGAGCACGAGATCACCCCGCTCACGCTGCCCGACGGCACCGTCGTGTCGAAGGACGACGGGCCTCGGCCCGGTACGACGGTCGAGAAGCTCGCCGAGCTGAAGCCGGTGTTCCGCCCCGACGGCACCGTCACGGCCGGCAACGCCTGTCCGCTGAACGACGGTGCTGCAGCGGTGATGGTCATGAGCGACGAGAAGGCGAAAGCGCTCGGACTCACCCCGTTGGCTCGAATCATCTCGTCGGGGGTCTCCGGTCTCAACCCCGAGATCATGGGCCTGGGTCCGATCGAGGCGAGCCGCCAAGCGATGGCTCGGGCCGGCATGACGATGGACGACATCGACATCGTCGAGATCAACGAGGCGTTCGCCGCCCAGGTGCTCCCCTCGGCGAAGCACCTCGACATCGACCTCGACAAGCTGAATCCGAACGGTGGCTCGATCGCGCTCGGTCATCCGTTCGGGATGACCGGCGCCCGCATCATGACGACGCTGATCCACGGCCTGCAGGACGCCGACAAGGAGTACGGCCTCGAGACCATGTGCGTCGGCGGTGGGCAGGGCATGGCCATGATCGTCCAACGCCTCAGCTGACCCGGATCGCCCGCTCGCGGCGTGGCGGATCGCCCTCGTCGCCGCCTGAGGCGACAACGGGCTCCCGCGCCTTGCGGGCGAACGATCCGGTCTCAGCTGATGATCGAGTAACGCCTCTTTGGTTCGGGGTGCGAGGGAGTACGGGTTTCGCGGCGTCTGGTCGGGACGCGATCTGGCTGAGCTGGTAGGCGTCCCGCGGCGTGGCGGATCGCGCTCGTCGTCGCCTGAGGCGACAACGGGCTCCCGCGCCTTGCGGGCGAACGATCCGGTCTCAGCTGAGGATCGAGTGATGCCTCGTTGGTTCGGGGTGCGAGGGAGGACGGGTTTCGCGGCGTCTGGTCGGGACGCGATCTGGCTGAGCTGGGCCGGATCGCCCTCGTCGTCGCCTGAGGCGACAACGGGCTCCCGCGCCTTGCGGGCGAACGATCCGGTGTCAGCTGAGGATCGAGTGATGCCTCGTTGGTTCGGGGTGCGAGGGAGGACGGGTTTCGCGGCGTCTGGTCGGTGCGTCGCACAGGGCCGGTTCTTGGCCACCCGACCTGGTGGTGGCGCGTGTCTGGTGGATCGGTGCGACGAATGGCACTGGCGGGGGCTCCTCGATGGTCGCATCGTGGTGGGTGTCCTGGGAGTAGGAGGTCTCATCATGCGCGCCGTCGTGGTCTATGAATCGATGTTCGGGAACACCCACGAGGTGGCCGAGCGGATCGGGGAGGGTCTCGCATCGACGTTCGACGTGACCGTGATGCCGGTCGGGGACGCGATCGGCGAGTTCATGTCCGACGTCGACCTGCTCGTGGTCGGTGGGCCGACACACGCTCACGGGATGTCGAGCTCGATGTCGCGGCGCTCCGCGAGCGACCAGGCCGAGTCGGACGACGCTCTCGATCTCGAACCCGATGCCGAGGGGCCCGGCCTCCGAGACTGGTTCGATGGGCTCCCTCGGAGCGGCCGGCACGCCGCCGCGGCGTTCGACACACGAGTCGACGCCCCTCCGGTGCTCACCGGACGGGCCTCGAGGGGCATCGCCAAGCGGTTGAGCAAGCACGGCTTCCGGCTGCTGAACGACCCAGAGAGCTTCCTCGTCGACAAGCGGAATCATCTGCTGGCCGGTGAGTCCGATCGCGCCGTCGAGTGGGGTGAGCGACTCGCCGCGGCCTTCAGCACCGCTGGCTGACGTCAGCTCTCCCAGCGACGCGGTGGGTCGGCGCGGACGCAGACGACGTCGTTGTGGCCCTCGCAGATCGCACGCAGGACGTACTGCCGGCCACCCGAGTGCAGCTCGGCGAGTGCGAACCCGTTGCTCACCGTGTCGCGCACGCCGGTACCGAGGTACTCGACCGACCGGACCTCGAGCCCGGCCTGGTCGGCCTCGGCCGACCACAGGTTCACCAGTCCCTGCCGCAACGACGGATCGTCGAGCAGATCGGTGCCGTGGAGGTGGAGTTCGACGTTCGTGATGCTGACGGCAGCGAGTTGATCGAGGTCGATGACCGTGTCGCCCTTCAGTTCGCCGTCGAGCATGACGACGACACGGTTGCCGTCGCCGTTGCTGCCGCCGACGAAGCCGTAGCGGATGAGCGGGAGCCCGTCGTCGCCGGTGCTCTCCCACCGCACGCGATCGCCGGGCTGGAACATCAGCTCGGACCACCCGCGGCGGCGCGCTGTTCGGCGAGCACGGCGTCGGAGAACTCGGGCCAGAGTCGGAGGGCGTCGTCGCGCCACTCGTCGAACCGCCGATCGGTGAGTGCGACCGCGCCGACGTCGGCGTGTGGGTCGACCCACATCATCGTTCCGGCGCCGCCGAAATGGCCGAACGTCGCCGCCGAGTTGGCGCGGCCCGTCCAGTGCGGCGATTTGACACCCCGGAGCTCCACCCCCAACCCCCAGGGGCACGGATCGAAACGGCCCACGTCGGGAACGATACCTGCGAGCGAGGGGAACTGTGGCGAGATGACGTCGCGGGCGGTTTCGGGCGCCAGGAGCGACGGTGCTCGCAACTCCTGCACGAAGCGAACGATGTCGGTGATCGGGGCCCACATCCCGTACGCCGGTGAGCCTCTCAACTCCGTCGAGTGCATGCCGAGCGGTGCGAGCACCGCCTCAGCGAGATAGGTCTCGAACGGCATGCCCGACGCCGCCGCCAGCTCGTCGGCGGCCCGTTCGATCCCGGTGTTGGAGTACATCCGACGCCGCTCGATCGGCGCGACCGGTTCGTTCCCGTCGAAACCGAACCCGGCGGCGTGGCTGAGAAGGTGCCGCATGGTGGCGCCGTCGGCCGCGTGGACGTGGTGGAGCGGGCCGTCGATGTCGATGATGCCCTCCTCGACGCCGATCATGATCGCCCACGCAGTGATCGGCTTGCTCAACGAGGCGAGCCGATAGCTCCGGTCGGTGTCGCCGACGCAGGCGACGCCGCGGTCCGTCACGACTGCGGCGGCCACGTGGTCGACCGGCCACTCGGTGACCAGATGGAGGGCCGACACGGTGAGCTCAGGCGGTCGCGAAGCGGATCAGCTCGGCGGTGCGGAACGCGAGATCGAGCGACTGGCGACCGTTGAGCCGAGGGTCACAGACCGTCTCGTAGCGATGGTCGAGGTCGGCGTCGATCAACTTGTCGGCACCGCCGATGCACTCGGTCACGTTCTCGCCGGTCAACTCGACGTGGATCCCTCCGGGCCAGGTTCCTTCGGAGCGGTGCGCTCGCACGAAGCCCTCGATCTCGCCGACGATCGATTCGAAGTCGCGGGTCTTGCGTCCGCTCGCACTCGTGTAGGTGTTGCCGTGCATCGGGTCACAGGCCCACACGACCGGATGAGCTGCCTCCTTGACGGCCTGCAGGAGGGGTCGTAAACCTTCTTCGATGTTGTCCGCGCCCATCCGGGAGATGAGGGTGAGGCGGCCTGGGATGCGAGCCGGGTTGAGGAGCTCACACAGTGCGATCAGCTCTTCGCCCGTCATCGACGGACCAACCTTGCACCCGATCGGGTTGCCGACGCCGCGCAGGAACTCGATGTGGGCACCGTCGAGCTCGCGCGTGCGTTCGCCGATCCAGAGCATGTGGGCCGAGCAGTCGTACCAGGTGCCGGTCGTGGAGTCCTGCCGGGTGAGCGCCTCCTCGTAGGAGAGCAGCAGTGCCTCGTGGCTGGTCCAGACGTCGACCTCGCGCAGGGTGGGGTTCGACTCGGTGTCCATCCCGGTCGCCCGCATGAACCGCAGCGCTCGGTCGATCTCGGCCGCGAGCTGGTCGTACCGTTGACCTGCGGGGCTCGATGCCACGAACTCCTGGTTCCAGGCGTGGACCCGGTCGAGCGCAGCGAAACCGCCCTTGGTGAAGGCGCGCACGAGGTTCAGGGTGGACGCCGACTGGTGGTACGCCTGCACGAGACGTTCCGGTGACGGCACACGTGCCGCCGCGGTCGGCCCCTCGGCGTTGACGATGTGACCTCGGAACGACGGGATCTCGTCGTCGCCGATCATTTCGGTGTCGGCGGAACGCGGCTTGGCGAACTGGCCGGCGATGCGGCCCACCTTCACGACGGGAACCCCCATCGAGTAGGTGAGCACGATCGCCATCTGGAGGATGACGCGCAGCTTCTCCCTGATGTTGTCGGCCGAGAAGTCCTCGAAGCTCTCGGCACAGTCGCCGGCCTGGAGGAGGAAGGCGTTGCCGGCTGCCACCTGGGCCAGGCCGGACTGGAGTCGGCGCGCCTCGCCGGCGAAGACCAGCGGGGGGTACGAGGCGATCTGCTTCAGCGCCCGGTCGAGGTCGGCCGGATCGGGCCACGCCGGCTGCTGCCGGATCGGGAACGAGCGCCAGGAGTCGGGAGACCAGTCCTTCGCCATTGGAGGGAGCCTATCGGGCCGAAAAATCCGAATCCCGGCCGGATCTCTCCGGCCGGGATCGAAATCGTTTCGTGTTGTCGTTCTGGTGACTGAGGTTTCGGCCGGCACGGCACCGGAGCCCGAGTTGCCTTCTGGCAACGAGCTGCGACGGCACAGCAACCAGCTGGAAGCTCAGACCGCCAGAATCCGCTCGGCGTCGTCGCGGAGGCCGGCGACCGCGCGGCTCACGAGGCGACGTGCGGCCTCGGCGGTGACGCCAAGGCTCTCGCCCACCTCACGGAAGCTCTTGCGCTCGCCGTCGAGCAGCCCGAACCGGGCCTCGACCGCGTAGCGGGCACGAGCGTCGAGGGTGCCGAGCAGCTCGTCGAGCAGGTCACTGTCGACGAGGGTCATGACGTGATCCTCGGGAGTGCCGTCGCCGTTGGCCATCAGGTCGCCGAGGGTGGCGTCGCCGTCGTCGCCGACGGTCTTGTCGAGGCTGACCGGCGTGGTGAGGCGGTGCAGTTCGGCGTTCTGCTGGTCGAGCGTCTCGCCGTCGCCCGACGCCTGTCGCAGCGCCGCGCGGAGGCTGGCAGAGCGATCACCCGGGATGCGGATGAGACTGGCCTTCTGATCGAGCGCCCGACCGATGGCCTGGCGGATCCAGAAGGTGGCGTAGGTCGAGAACTTGAAGCCACGACGCCAGTCGAACTTGTCGACCGCGTGCTCCAGGCCGAGGTTGCCCTCCTGGATGAGATCGAGAAGGTCCATGCCCTGAGGCAGCGGGTAACGCCGTGCGATGGACACGACGAGGCGCAGGTTGGCGCGGATGAAGCGGTCCTTGGCGTGGGCGGCGGATGCCACCTTGGCCTTCAGGTCGGCGCTGCGCTTGCCGCCCTCGAGCAGTTCGGCAGCCTCGCGGCCGGCCTCGATGATGCGCGACAGCTCGCGCTCGTCCTCGGCGGTGAGGAGCGGGACCTTTCCGATGTCGTTCAGGTACAGACCAATGGAATCATTCATGTTGTTCGTATCAACCGTTCGTGGTGGGACTTTCCGGCAACCATCTGCTCTGGGCACAGGGCCGGGCGGCGGGGGGATTCTGGGGGATCAATTCTCGGCAGGCTCGGACGGACATGTGGTAGAACGCCACGTCCGAACAATATGTTCCCCGAATTGGTGGAAAACGGAATGCTTTCGGGTATCTGAGCTTTGACCGGCCTTTCACTGTAACAAAGGTGTCAAGTACCTGTCCGATCGAGCGCCGCGAAGATGGCGCGGCTCGGCCCTAGACTGGCGAGCCGTGCCCGCCGACGAGACAAAACCCCTGCGTATCGGGGTCTTCGGTGGGACGTTCGACCCTCCCCACGTCGGTCACCTCGTCACCGCCGTCAACGTGCGCCACGAACTCGCCCTCGATCGGATGATCCTGATGGTGGCGAACGAGCCGTGGCAGAAGGTCGGAACCCGATCGATCACTCCGGCGCACGATCGGCTGGCGATGGTCGTCGCAGCCGTCGCCGACGTGCGCGGCCTCGAGGCGGGCGATCACGAGATTCGCTCCGGCGGACACTCCTACACCGCCGACACCCTCGCCGCGCTCGACGACGAATGTCCGGACGCCGAGCTGTTCACGGTCGTGGGCGACGATGCGGCGGCGGGCATCCACAGTTGGGAGCGCGCCGACGAGGTCGTCCAGCGGTCTCGTCTGGTGGTCGTCGACCGACCGGGGATCCCGGTCGAGCTCGATCCCGAGATCGACTGGATCCGCGTCGAGGTCCCGCGACTCGAGGTCTCGAGCACCGATCTGCGGGCGCGCTGGTCCGACGGCCGACCCCTCGACTACCTGATCACCGACGACGTGCTCGACGTGATTCGCGTCCGCGGCCTGTACGGGCAAGGAGAGCGATGACGGCGATCCGGAGCCGTCGCAAGCGGAGCACCGTGCTGGCGCTCGTCGCCGCAATCGCAGGTATCGGTGCCGCCGCGGTGCTCGGGGTCGCCGGCGTGCACACGCTGGCCGACTCGACCGCCGGGCGGCAGGTCGAGGGCCAAGCCGCCCCGGTCCCGACCCAGCGCCTGCCGTACACCCCAACGGCACTCGTCGGCACGGTCGACGAGGACGGCCGGCTCACCTCGAGCGTGGCGATCGCACTCGAACCCGACGGAACGGGGGGCAGCATCATTGCCGTTGCGGCGTCGGCCGATGCGGGTTCGGGGACGGCCGATCGGCTCGCCCCGATCGACGCGCTGCTCGCAGTCGACGGTCCCGTCGGGTACCTCGAGGGTGTGGAGCGGCTCACCGGCCTCTCGTTCGACGTGGTCGAACTGGTCGATCAGACCCGCCTCGCGCAGTTGATCACGCCGCTGGGTGATCTCCCGGCGACGTTCCCGGTCGATCTGACCGATGCTTCGTCCGGCGACACATGGACCGCAGGGGAGCTGACGTTGACGTCGCCCGGAGCGGCGCGAGCGGTGACCGCGGCGGACCCCACGATCGAGGACTGGTACCTGGAACCGGCGCGGTCCGCAGTGTGGCGGGCGATCGCGGATCGGGTCGGTGCCGGGATCGGGTCGGCCGAACCGGTCGCCCCCGACGAGGAGCTCGCCGCTCCCGCAACACTCGACGAGTTTCTGGAGCGATTGTTCGCTGGGCCGGTCGCGTTTCGCGCGCTCGGGTTCGTCGTGATCGACGACGAGCGAGTCGGGGACCAGCTGCCCGCCGAGCTTGCCGCCGTGTCAGCCGGCGACGCAGTCGGGGTGGTCGCACACGACCGCGCCGAGTTGTTGATGGTGTTCGGCTCGATCGCGCCTGCCCGGCTCGGCGCCCCCCTCGACGCGCCGAGCTTCAGGGTGGTCAGCGGGTTCACGGACGAGGATCTGAGAGAGCTCGGGCTGAATCGCGCCGATGTGCTGAAGCAGGCCATCGACCGGTTGTTGTTCGTGAAGGTGAACATCGTCTCCGTTGCCGATCTGCCTGCGGCCGCCGTTCCCGAGCAGACCGAGATGCTCGTCGCCGATCCCGACGTCGTGGACGGGGTGATCGAGACCTACGGGGATCTGTTCGGTGGGGTCGAGGTGCGCGCCGCCGATGTGGTCGTCGAGGGTGTCGAGATCGAGGTTCGGCTCGGGCGTTCGTTTCTGGCCGAACTCCGTGGTGAATCCGGCGCAGACGTGGCAGGCTCTGGGTCGTGAGGTGCGCCGAGTGACGTTGCGATGATCGACGAGGAAGCCCGCGAGCTGGCGTGCATCGCGGCTCGCATCGCGGATGCCGAACATGCCACCGACGTGCTCGTGCTCGGCGTGGGAGACGTGCTGCAGGTGACGGAGTACTTCGTGATTGCGAGCGCTTCCAACCGCCGCCTGGTCAACGCCGTTGTGGAGGAGGTCGAAGCCCAAGTCCGGGATGTGACCGGCCGATCGCCGGTGCGGACCGAGGGCGTTCGGGAGCATCAGTGGGTGCTGGTCGACTACGGCGATGTGGTGGTCCACGTCTTCCTCGCCGAGATCCGAGAATTCTACGAGATCGAACGGCTGTACACCGATGTGCCGAAGGTCGACTGGCTCGACGCGGGTCCGACCGAAGCCACCGGCTGAGCTCGTGTTCGGCCTCTCCGGCTGTTGTGAATCGACGAGGCTGGTCGGTATCGTCGTGGTGCTTCGGGGCTATAGCTCAGTTGGTAGAGCGCTTCCATGGCATGGAAGAGGTCAGGAGTTCGATTCTCCTTAGCTCCACCCCGAAAC